>NZ_CP084108.1:0-4691642 GCF_020217405.1 Lysinibacillus capsici
ATGATGGCTGGAACAATCGGAGTAATTGCAACAGGGAACTCCGGCCCAAATCGAGGAACAATGGGCACGCCTGCAACCGCTCGTTTAGGAATTGCTGTGGGTAACACAACAAATCCAGAAACAATGTATAACGGTGAAGTGAATGTTACAGTTGGTGACTACAACTTAACAAAACAGCTCCCATTAATGGGCACAACTTTTGGAAGGGATTTAGCAACACAGCTTCAAGGAGAATTTGACCTAGTTGCTATTCCTGGAAACGGAGAAGTAAAAGACTATGAGGGAATCGATGTAGAAGGTAAAGTGGCATTAATCTCTCGTGGCAGTATCGCATTTGTTGATAAAATTGCGAATGCAAAGGCAAATGGAGCAGTCGCCACAATTATTCATAACTTTGCTGGTGGAACAAATGCACCTAATATTTCAGGTACATTCCTGGGTGATTCCTTTGCTTTTCTACCAACATTTGATATGTCCCAAACGGATGGCAATGCAATTCGTGCTGCATTAGCCGGTGGAACTGGAAAAGTTAGCTTTAGTCAATTTACTTCCACAAAGACACTGGGGGATGAAGTAAACGATTCAAGCTCCCGTGGACCATCTACGCCAAACTTTGATATTAAACCAGATGTAAGTGCACCTGGAACAAACATTATGTCAACGATTCCAATGTATAAAAAGGATTTCCCTAATGCAGATTACGCAGAGGCATATGATCGTAAAACAGGAACCTCTATGGCAACACCGCATATTACAGGTATTGTTGCATTACTTAAACAAGCAAATCCTGATTGGAATGCGTTCGACATAAAAGTGGCGCTTTCTAATACAGCAAAGGTTTTAGATAAAACAAAATACGATGTGTTCTCTCAAGGTGCAGGTCGTGTAAATGCTTATGCTGCAGCACATCCAGAAATTCTTGCCTATGCATTGGATAGTGCAATTTTAGATGGAACTGGAGCTGTTTCAGAAAACTTAAAAGGGACAGTTACTTTTGGTCCACAATCACTTAAAGACCAGGATATTTCCGTAACGAAACAAGTTTTAGTAAAAGATGTAAAGGGGAACGGCGGTAATTATAATGTATCAATTGATGTGACAAAAACATTTGGTGATGCAACTGTTACAGTCGACCAGCCAACATTTAATCTAGTTGGTGAGCAAGTGTTAAATCTTACATTAACTGCTTCACAAGCTACAGCACCAAACGGCTCGGAAATACTGGGGTATATTCACATCAGCGGTGGTGCTACAGAAATTTCATTGCCATTCGCAGCTGACTTTGGAAGTGAGGCAGTAACTGAAATTAAAGATTTAAAGATTACAGAAACAGATCTATCCTTTAATGGAGATGGCGTAAAAGATTCTGCTGTACTTTCATTTACATTAACTGGCGATGTAACAACTAACTATATCGAGCTATGGGATATTATGAATCCTCAAGGTGGAGAATATGGTGATGGCTACATCGGTTATCTACATGCAGGTACTGCGCTAGGAAAAGGCTCTTATACGCTGAATATCGCTGGGCAATACAAACCATGGGGAACAGAACCTGCCAAAACAATTCCAGATGGTCTCTATACTATTGACTTTACTGGTCTTGCGGCATCAGGGGTAGTTTCCGATTATGTTGGACCAATTATCGTGAAAACAACTAAACCAGAAATTACTGGTTCAGTAGCTGAAGGTGTCGCTACAGGAAAGGTAACAGATAAGTATATCGACTACAATGAAGAGTTATATTTATATGGTTTAAACTACAATTTAAATGATAAATTAAAAGCTTCCTATATTGCGACTGTGAATGGCGAAATACAAGCGCCTGTTCCTTTTGAATTAAATCAAGACGGTAGCTTCACATTCCCAGTAACAACAGAAACGAATGCTGTATCAGTAAAAATTGAAGACGCTGCTGGGAATGTTGGTGAAGCACTAATATTTGAAAAAGATGTAGTTGAACCAAAAGTAACACTTTCTGTCAATCCAACTGAGCTAGACCTAACAGCTGGGGAATCTGCACAACTTACGGTAACAGAGACATCTACTCCTCCAGAAGGTGAAGCAACAGAGGAAGATGTAACTTCAAAAGCAACTTATGTTGTGGGAGATGAAAATGTTGCAACAATAGCAAATGGATTAGTAACTGCTGTAGGTGAGGGCACGACTACAATTACTATTTCATATGGTGATCATGAAGTTATGGTAAATGTTACAGTTAAAGCACCTGTTGTAGAAACACCAATCGTAACACTAGAAATTGACCAAGCTCAGGTTGAAACTAGAATAGGTAAAGAGGTGATGGTTAAGATTACTGAAGTAACTACTTTTGAGGGTAGAACAACAGAAAAAGATGTTACTACGCTTGCAACCTACGAAGTAGCAAATGATAAAATAGCTACTGTAAAAGCAGGGGCTGTAAAAGGTAAAGGTCAAGGGACTACGACAATTACAGCAATGTATGGTGACCACACATTAACATTTGATGTATTGGTTGAAAAGCCGGGCAATGGTAATGGTAACGGCAATGGCAACGGCAACGGCAATGGCAATGGCAATGGCAATGGTAATGGTAATAATGAAGTTACCGAAGTTGAGTTATAATTAAATAAGTACGGTTCCAGCAAAAAGAGAAATTGCGCTTTGCAATTTCTCCTTTTGCTATTTAAATTTCACTTACTCATGATAAGGTTGGCTGTAACGAGTCTATGTACAGTTTTTCTGTACAAGCTTTATCTAGTAATCGAATATTTAATGCAAAACCATAAGAGATCCTAACATTACTGTTCAGAACCTTTTAGTTTTATTTAAGCATTGTTGCAGTTAAAAATTCTCGTGTTCTCTCCTCTTTTGGATGATTGAAAAATTGTTCAGGTGTGCCCCGTTCAATAATTCTCCCATCATGCATATAGACAATCCAATCAGCTACCTCTTTTGCGAATCCCATTTCATGGGTTACAACAACCATAGTCATTCCTTCTTCAGCCAAATCTTTCATGGTTGTTAAAACCTCTCCCACAAGCTCAGGATCGAGTGCCGATGTTGGCTCATCAAAAAGCATAATGTCTGGTTCCATCGCAAGTGCTCTAGCAATCGCCACCCGTTGCTTTTGCCCCCCTGATAGTTTACTAGGATAGACATCCGACTTATCCTCCAAACCTACTTTTTTCAGTAATTGTTTTGCTTTGATGATAGCTTTTTCTTTGTCTACACCCTTTACCATAACAGGTGCTTCAATAATATTTTCTAAAACCGTTTTATGTGGGAATAAGTTAAAATTTTGAAACACCATCCCAACCTTTTCTCTAATCTTGTTAAGATCATCTGTCCGTGGATTGACTTCATTTCCCTCAATTATAATATTGCCATTATCTTTTCTTTCTAAAAAGTTCAAGCAGCGAAGGAGGGTGCTTTTCCCTGACCCACTCGATCCTATTAGACAAACAACATCGCTCTCATAGACTGTCATGTCGATATTTTTCAATACATGTAAGTCTCCAAACGATTTATTCAATTGACTTATTTTAATCATTTCCTTAGTTTCCAATTTTTTCAGCTCCTATCTGTCGCTTACTGCTAATTTTAATTCAGTTCGGTTCACTACAAATGTCATCAACGCTACCAACAATAAATAGTAGACTGCTACAATGAGTAAGTAGGTCATTTCATCGAAATTATTCGACCCAAGTGTTGTCGCCACATTAAACAGCTCATTCATGGAGATAAATGCGGCTAACGAAGAATCTTTTAAACTGATGATAAATTGATTGCCTAAAGGCGGCAATGCTCTACGGAATGCCTGTGGGAGAATAATCCTTCTTAATGTCAGTGTCTTTGTCATTCCCAAAGAGCGTCCTGCTTCAAATTGGCCATTATCGACTGACTGAATTGCTCCCCGAAGGATTTCAGAAATATAAGCTCCATTATGTAGCGCTAGAGCAAGGGAAGCAGCCCAAAAATCAGGGAGAAGGAAAATCCCGCTAATTCCGAAGTAGAGGATAAATATTTGAACAATCAGTGGTGTTCCTCGAACCAAATAGACATATATATCTGAAATAAGTTCTAAAATTTTTATATTAGAAATTTTTAATAAGGCAAAGACTAGTCCGATGATGATTCCCAGTAAGATAGAAACCACCGTCAGCTCTAATGTTAAAAGCATAGCTTTAAAGAATACACCTTTTGTTTCCATTAGTATTTGAAAAAAATGTGAAAAACTTGGCAAAGTACTACTTCCTTTCTTTTATAGCATTGGTTTATTCTGATTTTTTGGTAATGTCCTCACCAAAATATTTGATACTGATTTGAGTCAATGTTCCATTTTCCCGAAGTTGTTCCAAAGATTCATTAACTCGCTTCACTAGCTTTGGATTATCCTGAGGCAACACAATCGCTTGTTCACTGCGATTAATTAATTGTTGTCCTTTAATCTTAAAACCTTCCTTTTCAGCAGTTTTTCCTGTAACAAAATCTGTAATTACTGCATCATGACGCCCACTGCTTAATGCCTTTAATGCCGTAATATCGCTGTCATATGTTTTGATGTTGTCTGTATACTTGGAAGCTGTATCGGCATATGTTGATCCTTTTGCAACAGCTACTTCCTTTCCCTCTAAATCTTCAACAGTCCTAATTTTACTATCCGGTCTGGTGAAAATTTTCGGTCCTGAATAATAATAGGGGGTAGAGAAAGAAACATGTTTACTCCGCTGCGGGTTAATCGTGTGACTTGCAACGGCTGCATCCGCTCTTCCCGTTTTCACCCCTTCAACAATCCCTTTGAACTTGATTCGTTTCTGAACCGGCTCAAGGCCCATTTCCTTTGCAATCGCTTCACCAACCTCAATATCAAAGCCCGACATTGTAAGATCGTCATTTATATAACTAAATGGCTTAAATTCACCAGAAGTAGCAAAAACAAATTGATTTTTATTGATCAGTTCAGATCCATCTTCAAGCTTCTGCTTCTCTCCACAACCAGACAACATGCAGACTACGATTGTACTTAAGACCAATAAAAACTTTTTACTCAACAACATGTTGGCTATAACTCCTTTCTCTTTCGATTATTCCTACAATCCTTTCTTGCTATATAACTTGCTTATGATAGTTAATACCCAATCCACTCCCAATAAAACAAAAAAGTATCAGGCACTTTTAATAGTGCCTGATACTTTTTCTACAAATTTCGCATTATATAATTATCTTTCAAGTCTTCTCTTTCCTCTAAAAATGTAGCTTTTTAGATGTATAGAACTAAGAAAACCGCACTTACTTATGATACGGTTCACCGTAATGTATCTAAATGAGGTTTTCAGTGTTTAAACACTTAGATATTGTTCAATTAAAATTTGGAAGCAATATTGAAACACCTTATCTGAAGTATTCAATTTCTCGCTCGTAAAACTCGAGTCCACCATTTACAGGCTATCACTAACTTCTTTGTCTAATGCAACGATACACTGTAATATATTATGACGACAAGTTCAACAAACTTAATCATTTTCTATTTTATTACCACTTAAAAAATCTAATAACAATTTAGCGTTTTCTAATAAATCATCATATGTAATGATTTCTATTTTATCTCTAAAAACTAAGTTTCTTCTTCTTAGCTTTTCTCTGTTACTTGCTGTTAAAGTATTTGACCTTCCAATTACGACATAGCCCTTTGGTGAGTAAAGCTTTTTTATTTTTTCTCGTGCGTATGAGTTATTATGTTCAATCCACTGTAACCAGTCCATTATTTGTTGCTCTGCATGTACAAGTTGGCTAGAAGGGTTACCTTGTTTAGTATAAATATTTAATGTACTTGCTTCAATTTCAACAATATCATAAAGCCCATTATATCTTTTCAAAACATAATCAGCTTCAAATTCAGAACCAAAATTATGCTTATCTAATACTTCAGTATATTCTGTTCCAAATAGAATTGGATAGTTTGTTAATATCTCTTGAATCTTATTCTCATTTCTTTCAGGACTGTTTAACTGAACTGATAATTTTTTTATACCATCTTTCAATTTATTTATTATGTATTGCGCATTATCAAACTCCTTTAGTTTTTCCATTAATTTATTCTTATAAAAATTTATTTCGCTATAAGAATATATTCGTGGTATTTTTTCTTCTGATAAATCATCCTTTTGATTTCTAATATTTGGAATTAAATTATCGGCAAGTTTATATTTTTTTACCTTTTCGTTTTTATCTATCAATTCAAAACCATTTTCGTATAATTCGTTATAATAAGTCCCCAGTTCCGCTTCCAAACTCTTGTGATTTGGAAATACAGGTATATTGTAAATAACCGACATAGCTAATTCATGAAGTATAGTTCTGTCTATTTCATTTTTTGAACCTTCAACTGATGTCTGCATTAGAGCTGCTACCTCGAGGTTATTATAAGAACTATTAAATGTATAACAGATAATATAAAGAAACGGTCTCCCTTCTTCATCAACCTCAAAAATCATTTCTTTGACAATTCTATAAAAATCATAATCTTCATTAAATTTATTATTATTAATTTCAACAGTTTCTATTGTACGTGAATAAGTTTTATATTCTTCGTTACTTTGTTCATCATCATTCGTAATAAAAGTACGTAATAAAATAGGCTTCTTATATAAGTCTAATCTATTCAAATATAATCCTCCCCAGAAAAAATATAATTTTTAACAATTGTTAAAAATGCCTCCAACATAACAAGCTGTAGTTTATATTTTAAAATCAATTTGAATATTGTACAATAAATATAAAAAATGGAAATTTGGTGAATTAGTATGGCTTATTCTGCACAAGTATTTAATGTTTTAATAGCTTCACCTTCTGATGTATATGAAGAACGTGATTTAATTACAAATTCCATTTATAAATGGAATGCTTTGAATTCACAAGAAGAGCATATTGTTTTATTACCTGTCCGTTGGGAAACCCATGCTAGTACTGCTTATAATGGTTCAGATACACAAGAAATACTAAACGAACAATTTGTAAGAGATTGTGATATTCTTATTGGCGTTTTCTGGTCAAAGTTAGGCACAGCTACATTAAAAAGTTCTTCCGGTACTTTAGAGGAAATCGAAGAATTTGTGGATTTAAAAAAGCCTGTCAAACTTTATTTTTCAAGCCAACCACTTCCCCATAATATAGATATTGAGCAACTTATTAAACTAAGAGAGTTTAAAAAAATCTATCAGCAAAAAGGCATTTACTTCGAATACACTTCATTAGAAAATCTAGAATCACTTCTTCTAGCTGATATAACTAGAGAAGTACGCAGATTTAAAAATCCTATATCTAAATCTGAGGTTCCCTCTCGAACAATAACTAGATTTGAAATTAAAGATAATGAAGTAAAAAAAAAGTAGTAGAGCAATTTGAAAATTTACTTCATGAAAATAATAGGATTTTCTCGCAGTATGGACCTTATAGTTTACATGCAAATGATCCATTATCTCCTACAGCATTTATTTGGAAAGAAAAATGTAGGGATATAATTATTCCAAACAACGATAAAATAATCGATTTACTCACTAATAATAAAGCTTTCATTTCTAAAGAAAAGCTTCATTTAATAGAGGACTTAATCAATCATAACGAGGGCCTCAAACAAAATTACTTTTCTAAACACCAAGATAGACGAGCCCCTTTATTTCCTAAAGAAATAATTAATATCTTTTATGAAGAAAAGGAGGAATAGTTATGCCTGAAGGTGGTTACTATGAGAAACGACCTCGACCTGAAAGTATTCAATACTTTATGAATAGAGTAAATGGTCATACCAAAGTATTATCTGTAAAGAAAATTGGAGATCAGTTTTTTGAAATTAAAAAAAGAAATAGGAAAATAATTTATGTATATCTAACTAATATTTATATTGTTGGCGAAGCTGAAGTGTACGAAATACTTGCCGAAAATAAAGAAAACCATTTAGATAGTATTGTGACAATCAGTTCATGGAATCAAGTTTCTTCTGCTGGTAAACAAGCAGGGAAAGATAATGGATTAGGCATTTTTATTATGAGCGATTTTTTAGGAGCATTAAACTATGATGGAGAAGCATTTACTAATTACATCTCTCCGGCAGAGCGTGAAGAAAATAAATCTTCCTTTGGACGATATTAGTATATATTTATTCGGTTCTTTTGGAAAATCACCTTCAGCATCCGATATTGATTTACTTTTAATATACGATGAAAAAAAAATATCTGTTTCTAAAATTTTGGAGATTAGAAAAAAATTATATGCTAATCATAAAAATATATCTCATCTCCCCTTAGATATTTCCATTTTGAATATTTCTGAGGAAAGAGAGGTTAATTTTATTTTTCATGAAAAAGCTATTCAATTATTGTAAATAGAAGGGCTATCAATTCAATGGTAGCCCTTCTATTTATTAGAAAATTCCGGAATGGCAAAACTTTTGGACAACTTTTTTAAGGGTTCCTTTAAAGCATATGGGACGGACAGGTTGCTTGACATGGAGCCTCTATGGGCATGATTCGTTGCGCCAAGAATCCAGCTAAATAGGGCTGGCTTAGCCAAAAGAGGCTATCATGCCCATTGCTCCATATAAAGCTCTTCTTCGTTGAAGGGCTTAGTAATTGCTCCTTATCCTCTATAAAAACTGTCCAACTAAGTGTAGCCTATCCAAAGTAAACTAAATAAGGAGAAGAAAAATCATTGATAAACGATTTCTCTTCTTCGCTTTAGGATGTTTTATATTACAGGTTTCCTTATTAGTTCATTTACCAAAACACTTCTATTTCAACTAGTTTTTCTTCTGAATTTTCTATCTCAATCTTACATGATTCAATGTAAGGATAATAATATAGGGTTTCCTGGGTAGGTGATATTTGTCGATAATCCTCGCATATTTTACCATTAAATGTAATGTTAATACCCTCCATGGAATATTCAGATTCAAATTCAAATTCTTCTGTTATACCATCATTCATCCCTAATCTATTCGCCTCAGCGATATAATCCAATTCAATGCTGCTTATTACATTATAACCATCAACTTTAATACCTTCTTTTTTCAACTTTCTTTCTATTATCTTCGCAGGAATATTTGCCATATTAAAGCCCTCCATATAGTTTTAAAACTAATATGCCATCATCTGATAAGATTAGTCCAAGAAAAATAAAAAATAATTATTTTCTCAGAAACTCTCTAAGTATGTCCCATTTATCTTTCTGCATGGATTCCTCAATAAAATCCTGTATCTTTCCATATTCCTTTGTTGTTACAAGAGGTGCAACTAAATATATCTTACATAAGTTAATTAGTTCATTATAAATAACACTTTCCAAAGGGTTTTCCGTATTCAGGATTTCCTTTGCCTTGTCTTCAATCCTCTTATACTGCTCCTGAGAAGATAATTTGTCATCAAGTTCCTTTAGATGTCTTTCAATTTCATTATTATTATTAAAATTTAATTGATATAACAAATCCGTTAAATATATAGTCGGATATCCGATAATTTCCTCTTCATCTGATTCTTCGTCTCTCTTCCTTTGATTAACTTTATCCGCCAAGCATTTTATGATAAACTCTTCTAACGAATCTGACCGAATCTTCTCTTTTAAGATCTCAGCATTCACTTTGTTTTCTTCCCTAGCAATTCTTGCTCCGTATACCATCTTATCCGTAAAAATTTTTGCATCTGTACTCGATATCCATTTTCTAGTTTTGCTTATACTCTCTATTACATATTTCATCATTCTATAACGAACCCTAGAATCAGCATGAAACAACTCTCGAAATAAAATGACCAATTCGTTTGATAATCTTTTCGTCAATTCACTTTCCAGAACAGCATTAAGGTATGATGAGTTATTCATTATTTCTTGCATATCCTCTTCCAATAAATAAATATTGATATTTTCAACTAAATCCGAAAACAATTCCTCCCTGTTAATTAAATTTCTTTTATTTTTTCTTCCATCAAAATAATTGGTATCAAGAATTGTTAATAGTAGACCGTGAAATTTGGGATCAATTGCATATACTCCATTGATTTGAAAGTCTGTAATTTTCAACAGACCATTACTATCTTTACAAATTTTTATTAAGTGATTTTCTATCGTTTTTTTACCTATACTTTTTTTCTTGTAATATGTTCCAAATTCATTTAAATATAAGGCTAGCTCTTCGGTGGTAATGAGTTCTCGATTTATTTTCCCTTTAATCTCCTGGGGATCAATATCCTGATGACTTTTCCCTAAATAATCAGACCCTCTTCCCATATCATGACCCTCCTGTATGTTTGATATATGTATTATTTTGCAGTGCCTCAATGTAATAGCAAAATTGAATAAAGGAGCGAGGTAGTTAATTTCCCGCTACCATAGATTATTTTTATACTTAATCGTTCTTTGTAATGAAGCTAAGTAGTTTTTCTCTTCTCAAATTTCTTCTTTAATTCCCGAAGCATTATGATAGAAAAAAGAACAAGAAATCTATCTTCTGATAAACCTCCTGTTCTTACCTTTTCCAGTTCTTGCCCAACCTACTCGATTAACTAATAATGTTTGCTTACCGCTAGGAAGTATTTCAGCAACATCTTCCTCAGTCAACTTAAAATGAGTGGCTAATATTATATATATATTTTGTAAATTGTACTCTTTTCTATCTTCTAATTGTTTTAAAAACGGATACATAAAATCCTGATAGCCTGGAACTGCCATAAAAATACCTCCCATACTTAACTATTCTAAGTATAACAAAATATGTTAATATTTTTATAGAAGGAATAATAATTAGGGGGGGTAAGTCTCTATGACAATAAGTGAATTAGGTAGTGAACTTAAAAAGATGTACCATTCAGCACCCGAAAACGAAAAAGTTACATTCATACATCTTTTTGGAATAAAATACGGTTCCACTTTACTTAAGAATAAATATAGTGCTGGAGAAATTATAAAAGCTTCTGGGTTAAATGATTCATATAAAACGGAAGTACAAAAGGGGATTAAATTGTCTAAGTATGTCTCATATACTGAGTAATTAAATTGCTACTAAAATAGAAAGGGAGTGAAAGGCTCATCTATAGACAAGTCTTCTGCTCCTTATTTTAATTCTCCATTTATTTATCTTTAGGAGTTGAAGGAGCAAGTGTAGTTCGCTCCCTTCATTTTTAATTATAGTATCTCTAACCCTGTAATATAGAACTCACCATCAATTAATTCTATTGTATATTTGCTATTTTGTTGCACATCTTTAATTCCCTTTTCAGAATTGTCTATTGTGTAATGCTCCTCTAAACTTACTTCGTACCTATGCTCTGCAACTCTCTCCATCGAAATAATGGAATAATCAATCAATTGAATATCTATACCCTGTTTATTTATAGACTCCATATAACTAACTTGCTCTTGATAGAATGGAGAAGATGAATGTATATAGTTTATAAGTTGTAACACCTGCTCTGTTGTATAAACCTCTAGGTAGGCGGAAATTAAATAACTTATCTGCTCTCTTGCTGATTCTGTTGTGTTAAATGCACCTAAAACAGGTACTGTATCTAAATCAGCTTGAACACTTTGTGTGTCATCTAACTTACTTTCATTATCATTAACATCATCATTATGGCGTTTCATTTCCTCGACAGGCTCTTCGTAAAAAGTAATATTATCATCTTCCTCAACAAGATGAGTACCGTAGGTTGCATCTGTTTCTGATTCCTTTTTATTTCCACAAGCAACAAGCATTAAAGCTAACATAACTAAAGCGACAATTTTTTTCATAAAACGCTCTCCTATTATTAGATATTTATACTGGTGAAGCATAAAAATCATAACACAAATCCCTACCCATAAAAGTAATAAATTACCTAAAAGTTATGCCACTCTTATTTACAAATGGCTTTCTTCTTTAAGATTTTCCTAATCCAACTATAGGAATAATCATATTTTCTTGCTAATTCTTTAGCGTTTGTCCCATCGTATTCCTTTACTATTTGTTCATATAAATACTGTTCAGATAATAGTCTTTTCGGAAAGGTTACATATTGACCAGCAAAATAGCTATGTACCAACAAGGTATTTTGATGCCCAATCAATTCTATAAACTCCTTATATGCCCCATTAAAACATGAGCTATCCAACCTACTCGTATCCATTGTTATCTCCTTTCTCTTTTTTGTTGTTATAAATATGACATTTTTAAATGTGACAAGCACTTTGACTATCTAATGGCTTTTCACAATAAAAATCCACTTTGCTTTTACCTATAGTTCCATTAAAACGAATAACTCTAAATCGCCACTAAAACACAAAAAGGAGTAGAAGAAATGTCCTCGGACATTTCTCCCACTCCTAGTTGTAACTCTTCCAATACTTCATCATTTAGCTTAATTTGGATGCTTTCAATTTCCCGACTTTCATCAATAGTGATTTGATGAATCAATAAATGCAATAATCTTTTTCTTTGCTCCCTTGTCAATGCTTGTGTAAAAGCTTGATGGAAATTCCTCATGATCGCATGGATTTTTTCATAGGTGACTTCACTCGATACTGTCGATTGCACTTGTGCTTGAAGTGGCTCTATTTGTACTTTCAGATTGGTTATAGTTTCTTCCATACTTCGTGATTTTTGTTGGAATACCTCTTTGGAAATCATTTCATCTGTATAAGCCTCTAACAAGTTGTCTAACTTTTCCTCACAGCGCTTTAACTCCTGTTGGTAATGCTCATATTCTCGCTGTAAAGGGGCAACTAACGATTGTTGCTTTGTATTAATGTTATCTACTAATTTTTTCGTCAAATGCTCGCTTTTCATCAATGCTTCCAGTTTATTCAGCACATAATCATCCGCATATTCAGTACGTACTGCATTGGAACGACAAGCAACTGTTCCTTTATTCTTCCATGCACCACAAACATAATACTCAAGGACACGTTTCTCACCAGATTTTGTTCGATTTGTTGTACGTCCTATCACCATTCCTGCACCACACTGTGGACAGCGCATAATACCTGTGAGGGGAAACACACCCTCATGAATTCGATTGGGTTTACAGGAACGCTCTTTGTAAACCTTTTGCGCTATTTTCCATGTTTCCTCGGAAATAATGGATGGATGCTCACCTTTCACAATGATTGGATTCGGATTGATATTGTTACGACGCTTTTCATTCCAATCTCTTCGAACATTATAGCGAATATAGCCAGCATATACGGGATTTGTTACGATAGTTTTAATTGCATTCAATGAAAAGGTCTTATTCTTTTTTGTTCGATATCCATCCTGATTTATTTTATTGGCAATAGCCTTATAACCATGACCTGTTGTATACATTTGAAAAATTAAGCGTATAATCTTTGCCTCTTGCTCATTAATTTGTAAACCTGTCTGTTTTCGCTTTTTGTTCTCACTATCTTTTTCTACCACATCGTAGCCCATTACCTGACCACCATTCCATTGTCCATCCTTAGCACGAGCAATCATTCCCATTTTGACATTTTCGGCTATGTTGTTACGTTCATACTCAGCAATAGCAGCCATCATCTGAAAATGCAATTTTCCTGTAGGTGTTTCTGTTTCATACTTCTCTGTATAAGAACGAAATGCTATGTTTTTGCTATTGAGTTGTTCGACAATGTTCATCAAGTCTAAACTTTTACGAGCGAGACGATTCATCTTCCAAACAAGCACTATATCAAATTTCTTCTGTTCTGCATCAGCTAGTAATCTCTTAATAGCTGGTCGTCCTGTAATGTTTTTCCCACTAATCCCCCGATCTACATATTCATCATAGACAACATAGCCCTCCTTCTCACAAAATTCTTTAAGAACACGTATTTGTTCATCAATACTATATCCTTCCTCAGCCTGCTCTGTCGTTGAAACACGAGCATAAATTGCTACTTTTTTAGGACTCACTTGTTGGCTCATCTTCTTTTTCATCTCCTTGATTAGTCATATAGTTTTGGCACATTTCTGCAATAATGAGTAGTACTTCATTAGTTGATTCCATCATCATGCACTCCTTGTGAACAATTTTCTGAAATAGTTTTCTCGGTAATACTCATTGATAATATATATTTATAATCATTTTTCAATCCGAACTAAAATTCCCATTTTCCCAAAAATTTTTTCAAGAGTGAACTTCCAAAAAACAAGCCAACTCAACTAAAAATATCTATCTCTCACATCAAAAAAAGTGGGAAATCGGGAAAAAAAGATAATTGTACAAATCAACACTCTAAGAAATGAAGATCGAATGCTCTCTTCAAAATAAAAGGGAATTCGGGATGTTTCAAGTCAACAGATGTATCGCATCACTCATCACCTCTTCGTCTAAGTGAATGTATGTTTTGGTTACAACACGATAATCTTTATGACCTAAAAGCTCTGCAACAGTTGGTACGTTCACGCCTTTTTTAACAAGGTTAGTAGCAAAACTATGTCTGAATGTATGGCATGTAATCCTTTGACTCCACGCTAACTTTTTGACTGTAAGAGCCATTATTTTATTCACATAAGCTGCCGAAATAGGAAATAAAAAAGTATCCAATTGCTTTTGTGTCGTATCTAAGGAACTAATGTGAACCATTAAGCGTTTTTTCAGTTCTTCATGTAAAGGTAACTTGCGTACATGTTTCCCCTTACCATTACGAATAATTAGCTGATTACGCTGGAAATCTATATCCGAGATTATTAGCCCTAGGCACTCATTAATTCGTATGCCAGTGTACATCAGTGTGTAAAGTATGTTCTTTACAAGTGGATGGGTCACAGCATCTATAAAGACCGCTAACTCTTCCTCTGAAAGAACCTCAACTTTTCTTTCAATGATGTCCTCTTTTGCTACAGATTCAAAAGGGTTTGTAGACACATGCTTTTCTTGTACAAGGTATGCAAAAAAACTTCGTAGTGCATATATTTTTACATTTATTGTAGCCCCTGTATTTTGTTTTACCTCTTTTAAGTGTTGAAGATACTTACAACTAACGGTTTTGTCTACCTTTTGAAAAGTACTAATACCGAATTCATGCTTTAAAAAAGCTATAAACTGCTTACATGTATTCAAATAACTTCGTATAGTTTCATTACTTTTTCTTTGATGAAAAAGATACAATTGATATTGTTGTATTAATTCCATTACATTCTATTCTCCTAAACACCTTATTTTGTAAAATCACATCATTCATCTTCAAGCATTTCCTCAATCTCTTTTTGAGTATCTCTTTTTCTATCCAATAAAGATCCTAATTTGCTATTTTTACTGATAGGTTTAGGCTTAGGTGAAGGTATAGCCTCATCATTACTTAAAGAACTTAATAATTCTTTATCTAGTCTCAACACCGCACAAATTTGTGTTTCATCATTTATCTTGCGTTTTCGAGTATGCTTATTTTTTTCAGCATCAAGGTATCCACTAGTTTTTAGTTGTTTCATAACCGTATCAAAACTAGAGAACCCCTGCGCCTTAAGTTCGGTTTCTAAAGTTGATTTAAGAATTCCTACTTCAAGGTACGTATCTTTGGTTTTAATTGTTCCATAATATTCAAGACCTTGGTGGCTCTGCCCATCTCGCTCAAACCTCACTTGATGACGAACTACAAATTGCTTAATGACATTTATTGCTTTTGCATCTAATGTTCGAGTACCAGCCGTTTCTGCATCATTTTCGAGTACAAATTGAAATAATGCTTCTAAATTTACATCCAATTGATATTGTTTAAAACATTCATTAAATAATTCTGCTGTCAACAGAATAATGGCATACTTTTCTGCTAGTCTTCCTGAGAACTCATCTTTCACTATGAAATTCTCTTCGAACTCCTTTTTCCATTTTGTATACTTTTGTAGAATGTCTTCTTTTTGTTGAGCATGTGCTAAGAGAAATTTCACAAAAAATACACCTGAATGCCCATAATGTTCACTGACGCCAACTTTTAATGCTTGTGCAT
Organism: Lysinibacillus capsici; assembly: GCF_020217405.1. NCBI lineage: Bacteria > Bacillati > Bacillota > Bacilli > Caryophanales > Bacillaceae > Lysinibacillus > Lysinibacillus capsici. The sequence goes on from NZ_CP084108.1 coordinate 15,928, forward strand.
GGTCCGCCGATTCTGTCCAAGTTTTATTTACAAATTCAGGTAAGCGAACAGTAATACCATTATTTTTCGCTGACTTTTCAGTTAACTTATGTTCAGCAGTAGAAATAATCGTAGTATTCCAAGTTGCTTGTTCTTTCATTTCCGATTCTTTTGTTAAACGTGATTTGTCCTGTCCTTCAGCTAACTGATAAATAATAGTGGTAAAATCACCCTGCGTTTTTGAGCTAGCTTCATCCAGTGTAATTGGAACGCCAAAGTTATCTGCAACTAGCTTTAGTTGTGCATTCCCCGTACTATTCCAATTTCTAATCAATCCATTATGGTCTGGTTTCCCAAATGAAGAGACAGCAATACGTGTAGCTGTGGTCTTCCCTGTAGACGATTCCCCAGCAATATGCACCATTAAGACTTCCATTGGAGACCACGTAGCTAATAAAGCATTCATAGGTGCTGAAAAACCAAGTACCATGGCGAATTCCAATGGTGTTTTTCCTTGTACCTCTGCCTTCATTAAATCTATCCATCCCTCTAATGTTCCAGAAGGTTTTATATCTAAAAACCCATTGTATTGAGATATCTGTTTACTGGCTGTAATGAAGTGGTAATGCTTAAAAGCGAGATTACCTGCTTCATCTTGTTCCCAACCGATAGTGTTATGAGAATATTCAATAGGCACACGCATATCGTCTTCGAGCATAGATAAAAAGCTAATAATTTGACCTACTTTTTTGGTAGGGACATCTACACCAAATTCCGTTAAAGCTTGAAGCTTTTTATCTGCAAACATACTTCTAGGAATAGTAATCTTAAAATATCTCTTCATGTAATGGTAAATTAATTCCAGTTCGACTTGATTGGTTTCCTTATTAACAATAATTCGATTTAACCAAATCAGACGGCAAACATATTCGTTGGATACTTCTCCATCATCATCCTTCTTGCGGACATACAGACAGTTATTCTTCACAATAAAATTGTGAATAGATAATTCTTTGCTAAATCGATTTAACATTGGATCCTTCTTATCAATTAAAGTTGCTTTCATATTTGTAGATACCATTTTAATTTACTCCTTATAAGTAAGGTTCTGGTACTTATGAGCTAAAACTGTTGCACCAGTTTTAGCTCCCTCCCTTTATGTTTATTGCGTTATTACAACATATGTCTTGCCCTGACAAATTCTTTGTTCTGCAAATCCAATACTCATAGATGAACGCTCCTGGAAATCCAACTGCCATAATTGTGTCAATTGATTTACACAATTTGAACTGTACACGATTGACTGATTATGTCCCTTTAGTACATGCGAAGATAAGTCTGCACTTGCACTGGCACAAGATGTTAAAATCAATGCATTTAGTTCTTTATGGATGCCAAATTTAATGGCATGAGGGTTTTCTAACAATGCAAGAACCTTTTTAGATAGCGTCACTCGTTTACCACTATCACTATTCACTATATTTAATGCTCCTGTAGTTCTCTCTGATTGAACAAATTCTACACCCTCAAGAAAATCCCCATCTCCCATTTCATTTCCAAACTCTTCTTCAAACATATCCATCTCGTTACTTTGATCATCTGGTAATCTTTCTACTAATTCCTCATCGAAAATCTGTTTCGCTTTTAAAGCTCCTAACTTTCTAGGCAAAGGCTTTCTCATTAGATCCACTCCTTCAATAAATTTACTATTGTCCCTATTAGTGTTCCGGGTACGAACATAATGTAAATCAAATTATCTAAAATGACAAAAACGATAAATGAATAGAAAATATTTTTATTCATTTTTTATGGTTAAAATAAATTATTTTTTAATTATATTCATTTTTATTGAATACCATTATAATTTTACTTACCCCCGAAATCGTAAAAATTATTTTTAAGGATGTGTGAGAATGGACAGTAAAGATAAAGAATTATTAATCAAACTTTTGGATTCCAAGGAATTCGATACTCAAAATGAGCTAATTGAAAATTTTTACGAACTACACGGAATTACTTTAGCTCAGTCAAGCGTTTCCAGATTTTTAAGAGAGAGCTATATTAAATACCCTAGAAAATCATTTGGAAAGAGGGTTTACATACCGAAAGCTCAATTAGAAGAAGAGAGGAATAATAGAGAATTTCAGGAGTTAATTGAATTTAGTAATGCTAAAATTAAGGACGATTTAATTTCAGATTACCTATTGATAAATTATCAAAAAAATGAATATAAAGACCTTTTAATAAAATATATTAAAATTATTAGCCCTGAAACAGTCATTATTAACACTGAATCTAACTCACTATTCCTTATAAGCTTTACAGAAAACGGGCTAAAAAAATTACGTGATATGTTTTTAACTAGCAAAGAATGAATAGAGAAAAGGCAAGCTTGATTTTAACTCAACATGCTTGCCTTTTATTTTTATACTAAATTAACTCCAAAGGTAATTTTGCTTCATTTTTATTTTTTTATAAATATTTCTACAATGATGACTGAAAAAATACCTACACATGTACCAAACACAAAATAATACAAATTACTTTCCCTCTCTCTGTTTATTACTTAGCATTACTAAAATGGAAATACCAAAAAATACGCCTTGTTTAAATAATTCGATTGTATATAGATTCTTATTTTTACCATCAGTCATCCACTCACCTCCCTTCAACCAAAATCTAATTCATAAAAATAAGGCTAGTGCACAACACACCTAGCCTCTTCTCTACAACACACCTTACAATTTTCACTTGCATCAAAATGAGCAGTATATTTACTTATGAACAATGAGTTATTCATCTTCTATAAAGTTAAAATTAGGAATTAATTTGTCATTGCCCAACCATACTTCACACAGGTTTCATCCCATAATTCTAACAACATCATGGTGTAGTAGTTCCCATCAATATCGTATAGTTGGCACTATCACAAAGAATCGGTGCTTCTACAAAGGCAATTATATAAGGTAGTACAAGTTCCTCATCTATTTCCTCATGTGTAAAGCTCAGTGTCTCATAACCTACTTCATGAGGGGGTATTTCCTTTCCTAATTCGCTCCAATACCTCTGTTAACTTTTGGATTGCTTTCATTTTCAATATCCTACTTATTTTTATGAACATAAAAAGCCCTAATATCTATTTCAGATGTTAGAGCCCATTTGTCATTTGAAGCTTTATTCCTTTTCAAAATAACCACTCTTCTTTATTGAAACACAGCTATCATCACCCAGTACAATATGGTCAAGCATCTTCATTCCAATGATTAAACTTGCTTCAATATTGAAATATCTATTTCCATGATGATGGTTTAAATAGCTTCTTCATGCGTTTTAGATTTTCTATTTCACTAATAATTATTTATACTGTAGTACCGTACATTGCATAATCATAAAAATCTCTCATCAATTGACGGTCGAGGTGATTTGGGATGCTATTAATAATAGCCACGATACGTTGACTTTGAAATACATACTCTTTCTCTATGATTTCGTTTACTATTTTCCCCATTATCATTTCATAAAATACATCATTGCTAATTGGCTTCCCAAGTTCATTATCTACTCCCACTTCCCTGTAATAGATTCTGTTATCTATACTAACTTCCACATATCTCTTATCAAATACGCTCATAGCTCTATTCCTTCTAAAAAGTTTGTCATCAGCTTATCATTGACCATCCACACTTCATACGGTGTTTCATCTCCTGTTTCTACTAGCATCAATGTGTAATAGTTCCCTTCAACATCTGTATAGTTAGCACTATCACAAAGAATCGGAGCTTCTACAAAGGCAATCATATAAGGTGGGACAAGTTCCTCATCAATTTCCTCATGTGTAAAACTCATTGTTTCATAGCCTACTTCATGAAATGGAATTTTCTTTCCTAGTTTTCGCTCCAATACTTCTGTCAATCGTTGGATTGCTTCCATTTTCAATAACCTCCTTATTTTTATGAACATAAAAAGCCCTAACACCCATTTCAGATGTTAGAGCCTATTTATCATTTAAAGCTTTATTCCTTTTCAAAATAACCACTCTCCTTCATTGAAACATAGCTTTCTTCACCCAGCACAATATGGTCAAGCATATCAACTCCAACAACTAAACCTGCCTCTACTAAACGTTTGGTAACAGCAATATCCTCTTGGCTTGGTGTTGGGTCGCCTGATGGATGTGGATGACAGCAGATGATGGAAGCAGCATTGCTTAAAATGGCTGTTTTCATTACCTCTCTAGGATGAACTATGGAGATATTCAAACTCCCTATGTGTGCAACAGTGATGTTTGTTGGTTGATTTTTCACATCAAGGCACATGACCACAAAATACTCTCTGTCTACCTCACCTAAAAATTCCTTGAACAGCTCGTAGCAATCTTGTGGACTATGAATGAGACGGTTTTTGTACAGCATACTGGACTCTTTCACTAATTTGACGGATACAATGTCTATTCGTTTTGATGGTTGCATGTGATTTCCTCCTAACATGTATTCAAGCAAATAATATATGTTCATATTTCTAGTTGAAACATTAAAGTGTTTAGTCATCTTGTTTTACGAGTGGAATTTCATAAGGAACCAACTTCCATTCATTTTTTACTGCTGGATAAAGAGGATGAAAGCCCCTTCTCCCTTTAGGGCATTCTATTTGAAGAATTGTTGCCTTCTTATCAAGCAAAATAGCAACAATCATATGCAGTCGCTTTTGTGCCTCTTTGTTGGTTTCAATTCCTGTACCAACTGCAATAATAACATCATCTACCTTTGTCATTTCTTCTTGAACACATTTTAAATTTTCAGTAGCGGATTCACTAATATCCTTACACTCAATTGACGGAAATAAGTTCATGATAATTACTGAACCATAGTCTAATTTGACAAGGTTGTTCACGACATACATTGTTGTTTGATCCTGTTTAATTTCATCTGCTTGTCCTGCATTTTTCATCAAAATGAGTGCCTTTCTTTTGTTCTTATCCCACTCTTTCCTTACAACATACTTATTTTTCATCTCATCATCATATGTGACCTCAGTTTTTAAAATGTTTTTTAATACTTTCATTTTTTGCTCCTCTCAGTTCTTTTCCTTTTTTATACTTACAAATTTCATCCTAATTAATAAACGCCAATTCCTTTTACTTGGAATTGACGTTTATTATCTGTAGGTACTCAAATTACTATTATTATTTAAATCCCTAGTAACAATCTGTTATAAACGATGTGTTTTATAATCAAGCATAAAACCATCACTATAGGTAAATTTATGCTCAAGTTCATATTTCCCATCATTAATCTTAGGTAAATATAATTTCAAATTATCTACCACACCTTTATTTTCTGGATTCACAATCCATTCTACATCCTTCCATTCCAGTATCCCTTCATCTGTAATAACAGGGGTTACAACACTAGAGTCTTGAGGTAAATCAGCTATAAAGACGTACATTCCTGAATCACCTTTATTACTCTTCCAGGTCACTTTTCCAGCGTATAAAGGTTCATCTATTCTAATTCCTGTTTCTTCAAATGTCTCTCTTATTACACTCTGATATGGTGTTTCATCCTTTTCGATTTTTCCACCTACCCCATTCCACATACCCATATTAGGGCTTTTATTCCTATTTAATAAAAGGATTTTATTATCTCTTTTTATAAAGCAAATTGTATATTTTAACATCATCATACTCCTAAATTGAAAATTAAAGATCTGACAATTTATTATTGTTTCAAACCTTTACTATGTTTTTTTGAATTTACTAAATGCTCTAACATCAATACAGGATGTTAGAGCATTAGCTAAGTTTATTTACTTACAATAATACTAATTGTTCGTTTATATCTTGGTCATTGTCATTGTCATTTTCATTATCATCAATTGTATTCTCTCGATGTCTCAATCGAGTAGGAATATCTTCAATTGAACCACTATAAACAAAACCCGGTTTAATAACTAATGCTTCATTTACTTCATTTCTATTTTCAACATTTGCACCTACATGATAAAAATGCGATTGTGTCACAATTTCACCATTCCAAAGATCTAAATAGTCATTTTGACGATATGCGTTATCTGCCCACATTGATAATGCATATCCACATTGAAGTTTTTGTGTTATATTTGCAAGCTCCAAACCATCTTCTTCAGTCCACTGATTAAAATAATCAGTATGTTTTCCAACATAAGGTGGGTCTAAATAAACAAAGTCAGTTGGCAATACATTTGACAGCGTATTTCTCCAATCTTGGTTAACAAAAGTCCACTCTTTACCTTCCATTACAGATTTTATCCATATAACTTGATTAACAATTTTAGTGATATAAGCTTGTCTAAATCTATCTGGTTTTCTACAAAAAGGGACATTAAATCCCCCTTTTTTATTAAATCTCATCATTCCATTAAAGCAAGAACGTGATAAGAATAAAAAATCTAAGGAATTTGGATTTGTATTAAAACGATTCCTTACTTCATAAAAATAACTATCTTTTCCGTCACCAGTTTGAGAAAGTAGTTCACCTTGAGTATATAAATATTCTCTTATTTGCTCTGGTGTAATTTCTCCATTTTGAACATCTTGATAAAACCTTATTATATGGGGATTATTATCTGCTATCAGTGCCTGTTTAGGTTGAATATTAAAAACTACTGAACCAGAGCCTAAAAAGGGTTCAATCCAACGACCTTCTCCATTCCATTCAATAGACGTAGTAATAAAATTTATAAGTTTTGTTTTTATACCTTGGCACTTTATAGGTGGTACTCTTACATGATCTATATTAATAGGTAACATTGCTTATTTTTTCCTCCTGTTATATCCTTATTGAAAAGGGGGACATTATCATGTCAAATTCAACTGATTTTGATTTTATCACTTTATTTTATAATAAAGTACTGGAAATGAATATTAATTGGGATGTTAAAGGTCTAATTGCAAATCAAAACACTATATATGCTATTGGGAATGATTCGAAACTATTAGGTCGAATTTTTGAGATAATAGCAGCTCCAGTAATTAAAGCTATTGCTGAAGAACACGGTTATCAAGTTAAAATCCCTGATAAACAAAATACATACCCAGACTTTACTCTTTTTAAAGATGAAAATGATAAGAATAAAATTGCAATAGATGTAAAAACTACATACAAAGAAGGGAATAAAAAACTAGGCTTTACTTTAGGTTCCTTTACTTCTTTTATTCGTGACAATAAGAAAAACATCGCATATCCTTATAGTGATTATTCCGATCATTTTATCATCGGTTTTATTTACGAAAGGAATCACTCAGCTGAAGAAGGTCAAATTGTAGATTATAATAATTTAAGTGAACTACCTGTTCCTTATAATAATGTAGATTTTTTTGTCCGTAAAAAAATAGATATTACAGGACAAAAGAAAGGTAGCGGTAATACAGATAACATGGGTTCCATTGCTTGTACAAACGTAAAAGAATTTCAATATGCGAATGGACCATTTAATTATTTATCAGATAATCTTTATTTACATTATTGGCGTAACTACCCTAAAAACACTCAAAAGGATAAGTACTATCTAGATTTGGAATCTTATTTTGACTGGTTAGAAGAACATATTCAAGATCCTAAAAGTACTCATGACAAAAACCAACTTCAAATTTTATTAGAAGAAAAAGAGTCTTATAACGCATGGAAGGATTCTACAAATAATATAGGTTAATCAAAAAGGAGTAAAGATTAAATTCTTTACTCCTTTTAAAAACCGCACTTACTTATGGTACGGTTCACCCTTCATAATCCTAAAACTACGATAAATCTGCTCTACTAGTACAAGCTTCATGAGCTGGTGCGGTAGCGTCATTTTGCCAAAGGATTGCTGTTCGTCGGCTCGTTTTAGGACATCTTCGTGTAGGCCAAGGGAGCCGCCGATGACGAAGGCGATTTTGCTTTTGCCGTAGGTCATGAGGGATTCGATGTCGGCAGCCATTTGTTCGGAGGTTTTCATTTTGCCGTTGATGGCTAGGGCGATTACGTAGGCATCCGGACTGATTTTCGTTAGGATGCGTTCGCCCTCTTTTTTCTTGACGATATCCATTTCAGCTTCACTTAGTTGTTCAGGTGCCTTTTCGTCTGGCACTTCAACCAAATCCATTTTTGCATAGCCGCCAAGACGTTTTACGTACTCATCGATCCCCATTTTTAAGTACTTTTCTTTTAGTTTGCCGACTGATACAATCGTTATATTCACACGTTATCCACCTTTACAATTCATTTACAAACAAATTATCCACAAAAGTTATCAACATATCCACAAGCACTCTCTATATATTGTGTAAAGTTATTTACTTGATACAATATATTCTGCTGCCTGTTCACAGTAGCTACACTTTGTGGATAACTTTTTATCCTCTTCGATTTTATCCATAATTGGGAACACTTTTTGCTCTGCTACAAACATGTCTAAAGCGTGATCTATATGGCTTTCACAGCTGTACTTTTCCATTTTTTGATGTCTCCTTATTTTCCGAAATTTCCACAAACTTATTCACAAATCAGTCTATGTTATCCACAACCTATTGTAACAAAGTAATAGCATGTATGGAAGAAGTGCCTTTTACTCCCGATTTACTGTGTGGGAATAGTATTCACAATTTTCTAGTTATCCACAATATTTCATAAAAGTATTTTCTCCATCCTCATAAAAAAATCGATGGAGATTGATTAGATCTCCATCGATTTGCAGCTTCTTTACAATGTATTACCGTTTGTTAATGTTAGTGATAGCTCGACTAATTTACCTTGACGGTACACTTTTAATGTTAGCTTATCACCAATTTTTTTGTCATTATATAAATGTTTGCGTAAATCAATAGTTGTTTCAATTTTTTGACCATCCATCTCTACAATAACATCGTATTGTTGAACCCCTGCTTTTGAAGCTGGTGAGTTATTCATGACATCTGTTACAACAACGCCTGTTGTCACCTCTGCAGGTAATTTTAATGTTTGTTGCTGATAGAATGATGGCACATCTGTTAAATCTGCAAGTGAAACTCCCATTGTTGGACGTTTCATTTCTCCATTTTTCTCTAGTTCCTCGATAATTGGAATAGCTGAATTAATTGGAATAGAGAACCCTAAACCTTCAACTGAGGATTCAGCAATTTTCATGGAGTTAATTCCTACTAATTCTCCAGCTAAGTTCACAAGTGCTCCACCACTATTCCCTGGGTTAATCGCAGCATCTGTTTGCAATACTTCTTGTTGCCAATCTTCTGTGCCATCACCATTTAAGTCTACTGGTACAGAACGGTCTTTACCAGAAACAACACCAGTTGTCACAGAACCATAGAAGTCTAAACCAAGTGGGTTACCAATGGCAATCACTGTTTCACCTTGTTTTAATACATCTGAATTCCCGAATGTCGCAACGGTTTTAACATTTTTAGAGTTAATAGAAATAACTGCAAGGTCCGTCCAAACATCATGACCCACTAATTGAGCAGGTTCTTTTGTTCCGTCTGGCATTGTGACCTCTAACTGCTTTGCCCCTTCAATAACGTGGTTATTTGTGATGATAAAGGCTTTGTCACCTTCAATTTTATAAACAACACCTGAACCGCTTCCTGCCTCTTTTGTTGTCGTTGATGGTGGGCTCCAAAAACCTCCGCTTGTGACTTCTTGAATATTTGTGATACCAACAACTGCTTGTGAGGCTTTATCAACTGCAGTTGTCACATCTGTCGTTACTTCTGTAGCTACCTGATTAATTGTTGTGTTATTTTTTCCTGTATTACTTGTTGTTGTTCCAGGCATTTGACTGACAAGTCCTGGTAGCATAAGCCACACAAGTAAAGCACCTATAATGACACCGACCAGACCACTAAAGAAATAGCCGCCTTTACCTCCTCCACCTTTCTTTTTCATGCGCTTAGTCTGCATTTCTTGCTCCTCGCGCTCTAGTCTTTCTTGAAGAGGTGATTTCGGTACTTCATCCTTTTTAAGGAAATCACTGTTTTTATCATCATCTTGGAAATAGCTCATGTTCGTCATCCTTTCCTTTGAGTGCTATCTAATTAGTTGTTACCCTAATCTTACGATTCAAACATTAAAATCAGATGAAAAACAAATAAAATAGACATAAAAAAAGCTGTTCAATGCATTTTTTTAATGCGTTGAACAGCTTCAAGTTTTGCCTAAATAGCCTATGATTAAACCGTCACCAATTTTGTTGGTTCTTCTGCATCCGTATCAAATAGATGAACATGCTCACCAACAAGGATGCCACAAGATTGTAAGGTTTGTGCGACACTCATACGTGCTAGCTCTTTCATATTATTATCTTTACTTAAATGTGAAAGATAAATATTGGTCGTTTTATCAAATACAACCTCACTCATTGCAATTGCTGCATCCTCATTAGACACATGCCCTACATCACTTAAAATACGACGTTTAATAGACCAAGGATAGCGTCCCATTTGCAGCATATTGACATCATGATTACTTTCAAAGACAAAAGAATCAGCGCCTCGAATAATTCCTTTCATACGATCACTGACATAGCCTGTATCTGTAATAATGACAAGCTTGCGATCATTTTCATGAAAGGTATAGAACATTGGATCTGCTGCATCGTGTGAAACAGCAAAAGATTCAACAGCTAAAGAACCAAAATGCTTCACTGTATCCATTTCAAATTCAAAACGTTGCTCTACAGGAATGTCCCCAATAAGCCCATCCATTGCCTGCCACGTTTTGGCGTTTGCGTAAATTGGTACACTATATTTCCGTGCTAGCACACCAATTCCTTTAATATGATCACTATGCTCATGTGTAACAAAGATACCACTGAGCTGCTTCATATTACGGTCGATTTTTGTAAATAACTGCTCCATCTTTTTTCCACTAAGACCCGCATCAACGATAAAAGCATGATCGTCATTCTCTACATAAATCGAATTCCCTGTACTGCCACTTGCTAAAACACTAAATCGCATTATTCAACTCCCCAGTCTTCTTCTTCGCTCTCTTGCTTGTCCTCCTGGATTTCGATGACTTTACCTTCTACTGCATTCACAAAGTACTCCTCTTTTGTCCCATCAGATAATTTCACCTGAACTTCCCATGTTGGCACCAGTACCTGAGTACGTGTCAATTTAACAAGCGTTGAGTAACCTAGTTTCATTTGTGTAATGCGCGAGTCTGGCTTGAGCGGTCCCTTTGCATACAAAGTTTGAATAATTTGAAGTGGTGGAATAACGGTTTCCTGCTGTTCCATTTCTTCAATGTTATCAATCATTGTTTGCTCATACATTGTTACTTCGTTATTAGCATTCCATTTTATTTTTAATGAACCACTATAATAGAACATTCGATTGTTTGTCTTTTGGAAAAAAATTGCGACTCGTTCTTCGCGGTCTACTTTCCATAAAGCATAAGATGCACCTTCAATGATGTTTGCCAGGGCAAAATCTGTAAAGCTTGCGTCATCACTTACATTGCGTAATTTAACAGGCCTCATAAAAATAACCCGAGCCTTTGTATTATTATCATCCTTAAATTTAACTTGCTGGTTACTATTACTAAATTCGTCTGGTGTGAATTTATGCACTTGAGCTGTCATATACGAAGCAGATTCAATATTATTTGGTAATGTGCCATACGTAATATTATCATCCTTTAAACGGGCTTCTATTGTTCTTTCACCCGGTACCTCAATATCTTTTGCTTCATTATAGCGATTGACATAAAGTGAATACAAGAAGATGTTCAGTATTAAAAAAACGAATATAAAAATAGATTTTGTTCTATTCCAATCCATTTTTAACACCTCCTAATACTTCAGGAGTCAGTTTAGTCCATGTACCATTCCGAATAACAAACCAACAAGGTTCAAATATAAATATATTCTGTTCTTGATTTTGTGTTAAATAATAGCCCAAGACGATTTCATCAATATCAGACAAAGGAATACTGTTAGCGCTTTTTAATCTCTCTGCGATCTCCGCACCTGATGCTAATTCTTTGATTTCTTTCTCTAATGATATATCCATATCCAATGAAAAGTATGGACGCTTATAATGGAAAACTCGACTATCTCCCCAAATGGTTGTCATTCGTGTAATGACATGATTGCTATAGACAGGGAAACCTTGCAAATACATTTGATAATCTATTTGATTTTTATTGGTATTGGATGAAGCATAGCGGAAATCTGCCGTAAATCCTCCATGCTCATTAATAAATTCAAAGCTATCCTTTAAAAGCTTGGATGGCTCGACTCTAATACTACTTTCTGCAGCAGGATAAACATAGTTTAATGATTTAAGATTTGTTTCTAAGGTCATTAACGACATACCATCTGTATATTTTTCAGAGGATGCACTTTCCACATTCCGCTGCACAATATTTGGATCTGGGAATAGCACATTTTTAAATAGTTCTGGCGTAATATCCTCAATAAAATACGTATATTTTACAGATTCAATATTACTGTTCGCCAAATAAAGAGATGTATAGCCTTCTCTTTCTACTTCTTTAAAAACCTCATATTTTTTGGCAGGCTCTATGACTTCCTGTATAAATTGATTCATGTTTGGCACACTGACATGTGAGCGGAATAATGATTGGTTATTACCACTAATGTAATACAACATCAATTCTTTGCTATTGTAATTACTCCAATCTATAATCATACGATTGAACGTTGTTTCTGGTAATTCCTTATCAGTGAACTGAAAGATTGTGTTAAAAGCTGAAAATGGAATCTCTCCTGTAAAAAATATTGTCATTCGATGATCTGCGCCAATAATTTGATTCACATAGTTTGCAGAAAGATTATTGTTTACAGGCACCAAATCTAAAACATTCCAGCCTTTAAATACTTTCATCATATCTTTCATAGCTGCATTAGAAACTGTGCCAGTAAACTCTTCTTCAGAACGGAAAATAGCCTTGTATGGTCGAATAATATCCTCCATATCCTTTTGCGGCTTAATTAAAATTTCCTCTCCCTCTGTTTTTTCAATATATTTATAATCAGGTGTATAGGTCCAAATTAAAAAAGTTAAAATCACGCTCAGCATAACAAGTAGAAATAATACAACAGATTTAACTGGCTCTATATATTTCATTCCCACTCACCTGCCTCACCAAATTCATCTGCATCATATGGTAATGTGAAGAAAATGGTTGTACCCTGTCCTTCTTCACTTTCAGCCCAAATCTTACCGCCATGTGCTTCAATCATTTCCCGCGCAATAGCTAGTCCCAAGCCTGTTCCTCCCATAGAACGAGCGCGTGCACGATCCACACGATAGAAGCGATCAAAAATACGGCCAACATTTTCTTTAGGAATACCCATGCCATCATCTGAAATCATGACTTTCAACATGTCATCCTGTCCCGTAAAGCCAAAGCGAATATTGCCACCATCTGGAGAATATTTAATAGCATTGGAAATGATATTATCAATAACTTGTGTGATTTTATCCGTATCAATTTCTACATAAAAGGATGTTTCAGGGAATAATCGTTCAAATTGTACCTTGTCAGACTTAGACATTTCAAATCGGTCAATAATGCGGTTAAAGAATGAATTAAATAAGACAATATCTTTATTTAACTCATAATCTGAACTATCCATTCTTGATAACTGCAGTAAATCATTTACTAAACGAATCATACGCTCTGTTTCGGTTTGTGTCACATTTAAAAACGTAGGAGCAATATTTTCATCTTTCCATGCACCATCTGCAAGTGCCTCTAAATAACTGCGCATTGTTGTTAATGGCGTTCTTAACTCATGTGATACATTTGATACGAATTCCCGACGATCCATTTCAATCTTTTCTTGCTCTGTTATATCGTGCAAAACAGTAATCAGACCATTAATAAATCCTGTTTCTTTTTGAATAACAGAGAAATTAGCACGAAGTATATAGGGGGCATCTGCTGTACTAAAGTTTAAATTCACGGCATCATTCATATGAATTAAGTCTTCAAAACTATATTCCTGATCAATCCCCAATACCGAGGCGATAGGACGCCCTAATGTAATATCTCTTGAAATATGCAGTAATTCCAATGCAGGGTCATTGATGAGAATAATACGTCCCTTACGATCTGTTGCAATTACACCATCTGTCATATTACTCAGAACTGAATCTAGCTTTCGACGTTCAGCTTCTGTGGTGGATTGGGCTTCCTGCAAACGGTTGGTTAGATGATTAAAGGTGATGGCTAGCTGGCCGATTTCATCTGTACCATATACACGTACCTTTCGAGAATAGTTCCCCTTCGCCATTGCCTGAGCCTGCTTTCGCATATCAGCAATAGGCTGTGTAATTGTTCTTGCCACAAGAATACCTAAGAAGATGGTAATGACCAAGGACATTGCGGTACCACCAAGGAAAATCTGATTAATATCATTCATTTGTTCAAAAACTGATTCAATATTGGCTTCAATATAGAGTACACCAATGATTTCATCGTCTGGTCCTGCACCCGCACGAATGGGATTCGCTAAAACCCACACACGATTTCTCGTCTTATTGTCCAGCTTAATAATATCAAACAGTGTTTCGGCAGATATCGCTCGACGTACAAGGTCAGTATTAGAGCGCTGACCTATTAAATTCTGGTTTTCAAGCTCAGATGTTGCAAGTATTCTTTGTCTATTGTCAATGACACGAATTTCTAAAATATCACCATTTGAAACATCCCTTAAACCAGTAGAAAACTCCATAACAATTGACTTTAGGCTCTCCTCTAGTTTAGGCATGCTTTCATCGCGTTCCTTTAAAATTTCCTCACGAAGACTATATTGCATCAGGTCAACTCGCTGAAAAATGGAATCTTGGAAGTTGCTCTTCAAATTTCTTTCTAATTCACGAGCGAAATAGATACCGATAATTTGTAAAGCAAGCAATATTAATAAAATATAAATCAGCACTAGTTTGACATGAATGGATTTAAAGAAGCTCACTTTCTGCATTCCTATTACTCCTGTTCAGGATTTCGTAAATAATAACCTACACCACGTCGCGTGACAATCCAAGCGGGATGACTAGGATTATCCTCAATTTTTTCACGTAAACGGCGAATTGTTACATCAACAGTTCGTACATCGCCAAAGTAATCATAGCCCCATACTGTTTGAAGGAGGTGCTCCCGTGTCATTACTTGTCCAATATGTTTCCCTAAATAATGAAGTAACTCAAATTCCCGATGTGTCAGTTCAATTGCTTCATCACGCTTCATTACTAAATAAGCATCTGGTTGAATAACAAGCGAACCTACGACAATCTCATTCGACTCTTCCTCAGCCTCTTCTGCTGCTGGAGTGACTACTTGTAAACGGCGCATATTGGCCTTTACACGTGCAATCAGCTCTCTTGTACTAAATGGCTTTGTAACATAATCATCTGCACCCATCTCTAATCCTAATACTTTATCAATCTCAGAGCCTTTAGCTGTAAGCATAATAATCGGAAAATCGTATTTTTTACGTACTTCTCTACAAACTTCCATTCCATCACGCTTTGGCAGCATAATATCTAAAAGCATTAAATCTGGTTGCTCTTCCTCTACTTTCTTTAATGCCTCATCACCATCATAAGCACAAATAACTTTATAGCCTTCTTTTATTAAATTAAATTGCAAAATATCTGCGATTGGTTTCTCATCATCAACAACTAAAATTGTTTTATTCATACATACTCTCCCTTTCGCTTCTTATCTATTCTTAAACAATGTGTATTTGTAAATTCACTACTCTTAACTCTATCATGCTTTCGGATTCTATGCATTAATCGATATTCAATCCCTCTAATACTGTGACAAAAAGCGATGTAATTCAACAATTATTTCTCGGGAAATAATAGAAAAAGACAGTCCATTATTCGGACTGTCTCCTATTCAACATGTTTTATCGGCCTACATAAGATAACGGATTTTCTAATGCACCGTTCTTTTCAACTTCAAAGTGCAAATGTGTACCTGTCGAATTTCCAGTGGAACCCATAATACCAATCACAGAACCTTTTTCCACTACTTGTCCGACTTCAACATTAATTGAAGATAAATGTCCATAAAGTGTTGTAAAACCATTATTATGATTAATAACAATACGATTACCATAGGTGCCAGAAGTGCCAGCAGCAACCACTACACCATTATCAGCAGCCAAAATATTATAGTTACTTGGTCGAGCGATATCAATACCACGATGGAAGGCTCCCCAGCGTTCACCCATACCACTTGAAATATAGCCCCCGACTGCTGGCCATGAAAATTCTCCAGTTCCACGTGATGAAATAACCTTTGTACCAACTACTTCAATTTCATCTACTGGTTGTTGAAGTATTTTTTCCTCTAAGGCAACTTTTGATGTCTGTGTACCATTTTCAGATGTTAATGCATAAGTTGTTTCTTTTTTTCCATTAACACCTTCTTGCTTGATGACCTTTTCACCTTTATACATTGTAGGATCTTCTTCAATTACTTTTTTAAACGGAATGACTTCCGCAACTTTCTTTTCCTTTTTTACTTCAAGTGTCACAAATGGCTTTGCCACAGTTACATTTAATTCTTGTCCAATTTGTAAAACTGTATCTACTGTGATATCCGGATTGAGAGCTAGTAGTTCACTTGTTGTTAAATTATGTTTTTTAGCAACTGACCCTAACACATCTCCTGATTCAATTTTGTATGTTTCTTGCTCAAGATAACCTGTCATTAAAAACTTCACGGCTTGCTCAGGTGATAATATATCAGTGGGTGTCACTTTTTGTGATAACCCTGAAACGCCTTGTTTAAAAGAAACATTTAGAAGTCTAGACTCACCATCATTTAATTCTGGTAGATTATTGCTAGCTTGGCGTTTTGATAAGTTATCTAATTCTTGCTGGGAAACATATTGTAGCTTTAACATTTGAACAGTTTTCTCATAAGCTTCTGTATTCTTTAGTGATACTACTGGTTTGTGATTTACTAATAATGTAAAGGCATCTGATTTGGCCACTAAAGATTGCTTAAGTTTTGATAATGTTTCTGCATCTTTTGTTTCGTTTGTAAATACTTGTTCTGGGATTATTTTAACAGCTGAGCTAGCATCAATGGATAAACCTTTGAATTGCTGACTTGCCACTTTTTCTTTTGATGCAATTATTTCTTGAATTGCTTTCTCATCAGATACTGCACCAATATATTCATTCCCCACATAGACGTGGTAAATTTTATTTAAGTTTTCTTTGTTATATTCCTTAGCAAATCCCATGTTAATCGTTAGGCTTGTCATTAAAACTACAACGATTGAAGCCTTTTTAAAAGAAGAAAAATTGTAGGTGAATCTATTGTTTTCTTCTTTTCTTTTCCAAAACGAATTCATCAATAAAGCCCCTTCCAACTTTACCCTACTGTAGGATGATTTACCCACAAGGATTTTTTGCACCCCTATAATGTACCATAAAGAAAATGACGTTTGAACGATTTCACTCTTTTGTAATGTAAATGTATTATTTATCTACTTATTGTTACATAGAATATATTTTATATAGTTTATACATACTGTAATTTTATTCATATATTGGTTCTCAGAATTGATTTAACTATCATCGTTATACTATTCTCAAATTTTTTTCAAGTGAATTTTGACTTAATACTTTTTACTTTTTTAATATTCCGATAAAATATATATAGAAGGTACACTATTTGATTGGAGCGATTAAATTGAGTGATTCACAAACCTCTGAGATCACAACAAAAGTGTTGAGACCTCAGAAAAATAGCATGCGTAAAGTTTTTGCAAGAATTATTATGGTTTCGGTAGGCGCGATTATAATGGCATTGGGCTTGGAACTGTTTTTAGTACCCAACCACATTATGGATGGTGGCATCGTGGGTGTTTCCATTATCACATCTCATTTATTAAAATTACCCCTTGGTATTTTCATCTTCATTTTAAACTTACCTTTTATTTTTTTAGGCTATAAACAAATTGGTAAAACCTTTGCATTGTCCACAGGTCTAGGTATTACTGTACTCTCATTTTCAACACTTGCCTTACATAATATCCATCCATTTACAGAAGACACATTATTGGCAACAGTCTTTGGAGGAATGATTTTAGGAGTTGGTGTCGGGATTGTCATTCGTTATGGAGGTTCATTGGATGGAACTGAAATATTAGCTATTTTAGCTAATAGCAAGACACCTTTTTCAGTTGGTGAAATCATCATGTTCTTCAATATCATTATTTTTACGGTGGCGGGATTTATTTTTAATTGGGAGCAAGCCATGTACTCCATCATTGCATACTATATTGCCTATAAAATGATTGATATTGTTATTCAAGGATTGGAAGAATCTAAATCTGTTTATATCATAAGTGATGACATTGATGAAATTGGACAAACGATTATGGATCGACTTGGTCGTGGCGTTACTTTCCTTCACGGAGAGGGAGCTTATACGGGGAATGACAAGAAAGTCATATTTACCGTTATTACACGTTTAGAAGAATCTAAATTGAAAACAATCGTCGCTGAAATAGATGACAATGCTTTTCTAGCCATCGGTAATATCGCCGAGGTAAAAGGTGGCCGCTTTAAGAAGAAAGATATACACTAAAAAAGGGCATGCCGTATTTGGCACGCCCTTTTCATTTTATTTCGTTATGCTTCCCAAACGTCCACTAACACGTTTGTTTGCTCACGTGCAGGTCCGACAGAGAAAGTAGCAATTTGAATGCCCGTTAGTTCGCTGATACGCTCCACATAGCGGCGTGCATTTTCAGGTAGCTCTTCTAAAGTTCTGCAACTTGTTACATCCTCAGACCAGCCTGGAAGCTCCTCATAAATCGGCTCACATTGTTCAATAATATGAAGATTTGCTGGATACTCTGTGATTGTCTCACCTTTATAGTTATAGGCTGTACAAATTTTTACTGTTTCTAAGCCCGATAAAACATCGATAGAGTTAAGAGCGAGATGAGTAATGCCACTTACACGGCGTGAGTGACGAACAACGACTGTGTCGAACCAGCCTACACGACGTGGACGACCTGTTGTTGTACCGTATTCGCGACCCACCTCACGAATTTGTTGACCTACTTCATCAAACAATTCTGTTGGGAATGGTCCATCTCCTACTCGAGATGTATAGGCCTTAGATACACCAATAACACTTGTTACGCGTGATGGCCCAACACCTGCACCAATCGCTACTCCTCCAGCTACAGGATTTGAAGATGTTACATATGGATACGTACCTTGATCGACATCAAGTAAAATTCCTTGTGCACCTTCGAATAGCACTTTACCGCCCTCATCAAGGACATCATTCAAAATTTTAGATGTGTCCGTAACATACTTGGCAATTTCTTGTCCGTAACCATAGTATTCCTCGAAAATTTCTTCGAATGTTACGCCTTCAACTTCATAGAATTTCTCAAATAACTTATTTTTAATGGCTAAATTATGACGTAGTTTTTCCTCAAAGATTTCCTTATCAAGTAAGTCAGCCATACGGATCCCAATACGTGCTACTTTATCTTGATAACAAGGTCCAATTCCTTTACAAGTTGTGCCGATTTTATTGTCTCCACGACTTTCTTCATCCGCAATATCTTGTTTAATATGATAAGGCAAAATCACATGCGCACGATTAGAAATACGTAGATTATCTGTATTAATACCACGCTCTTGTAAACCTTTAAGCTCTGTTACTAATGATTTTGGATTCACAACTAATCCATTACCAATTACTGAAGTTTTATCTTTATAGAAGATCCCAGATGGAATTAAATGTAATTTATAAGTTTCACCATCAATTTTAATGGTATGTCCTGCATTATCTCCACCGGCAAAACGAGCGATGGCATCGGCTTTGTGCGAAAGGAAATCTGTAATTTTACCTTTTCCTTCGTCTCCCCACTGTGTTCCTACAACTACTACTGATGTCATAATCAGCACCTCCGTTAGATACCTTTGTATCTCAATTTTCAAGCCTCAATTATTGTAACAATGATAGAAACAACTCGTCAATAAAAAATAGCGAAAAACACGAACATAAAATCAAAAAATCTGATTCAACGTTCGTGTTTAATAACAGAATGGTATGAATATTATCGAACATTCAGATTAATTTGTTCTAAGGGTAATATTTCATTACTAATAGGTAACTTATCTGAATGACGAGTAACTTGACTAATCACGTGGCGGTGGCGGTGGCATTTGTGACCAATCCACATTAATGAATTTATTGAATTCTTTTTTAAAGGCCAATGTAACGGTACCTGTTGGACCATTACGTTGTTTCGCAATGATAATTTCGATCATATTTTTATTCTCAGATTCTTTATCGTAATAATCATCACGGTATAAAAACGCAACAATATCAGCATCTTGCTCAATACTTCCCGATTCACGTAAGTCACTCATCATTGGCCGTTTATCTTGTCGTTGCTCAACACCACGAGATAACTGTGATAACGCAATAACAGGTACCTTTAATTCACGAGCTAATCCCTTTAAGGAACGGGAAATCTCTGATACCTCTTGCTGACGGTTTTCTCCTGGCTTGCCGCTCCCCTGAATTAACTGTAAATAATCAATTAAGATCATTCCTAGTCCATTCTCCTGAGCTAAGCGACGACATTTCGCACGGATTTCATTGATACGTACACCTGGAGTATCATCAATAAAAATCCCTGAATTCGATAAACTACCCATTGCCATAGTTAGTTTACCCCAATCTTCCGTAGTTAAAGCACCTGTACGTAAAACTTGTGCATCTATATTTCCTTCAGCACAAAGCATACGCATGACCAGTTGCTCTGCACCCATCTCTAAAGAAAAGATTGCAACATTTTCACGAGCTTGTACAGCAACACTTTGCGCAACATTCAATGCAAAGGCGGTTTTCCCTACAGATGGACGAGCAGCAACAATGATTAAATCGTTGCGTTGAAAGCCAGCAGTAATGTTATCTAAATCACGGAAGCCAGTCGGGATACCCGTTACTTCTCCCTTTTGTGATTGCAGTTGCTCAATATTATCGAAAGTTTCCACTAGCACATCTTTAACATGCTTAAAGTCACCTGCATTCTTTCGATTGGCAACCTCCATCATTTTCTTCTCTGCCTCGCCTAATAATGCCTCTACTTCGTCTTCACGTGTATAGCCGTCCTCGACAATTTTCGTAGCCACTCGAATCAATCGACGTAAGAGGGCCTTTTCCTCAACGATTTTGGCATAATGAGCGACATTGGCAGCTGTAGGGACAGCATTGGCGAGCTCTAGTAAATAAGAAAGCCCGCCAACGTCCTCAATCTCTTTTTTAGCTGATAATTCTTCTGTAACTGTTACAACATCTATCGCTTTTCCTTGATCACTCAAGCGCAACATCGTTTCGAAAATTTTCTTATGGGCATTTAAATAAAAATCATCTGCCAATAAAATTTCTGATGCAGTTATTAATGCCTGTGGCTCAAGGAAGATAGCACCGATAACCGATTGCTCCGCCTCCCGGTTATGCGGTGGAACGCGGTCCATCATCGGTTCACTCATGGATTGTCGCTCCTTATTCTTCCGTTACATGTACTTTTAACGTTGCTGATACTTCATGATGTAGTTTTACAGGAACATTTGTAAAACCAAGTGAACGAATCCCATCAGGTAAAGTCATTTTACGTTTGTCAATTTTAATGCCGTGCACTTTTTGTAATGCATCAGCAATTTGTTTTGTAGATACTGAGCCAAATAAGCGGCCACCATCACCTGATTTTGCTTTTAGCTCAACTGTTAGTGCTTCTACTTTTTCCTTTAGTGCTTGTGCTTCAGCTAATTCAGCAGCAGCATTTTTTGCCTCTAATTTCTTTTGCCCCTCTATTTGGCTTAAAGCTTGCGCATTTGCTTCCGCTGCATAGCCATTCTTGATTAAGAAATTTTGTGCATAGCCATCAGCTACGTTTTTAATTTCACCTTTTTTTCCTTTTCCTTTAACGTCTTTTAAAAATACTACTTTCATTAGTCAGAACTCCCTTCAAAGACCTCATTTATGGCCTCTTCTAAATGTTTTTTCACGCCATCGATGGATTTAGCATCTATTTGGCAGGCAGCATTCGTTAAATGTCCACCGCCGCCAAGCCTCTCCATAATTAGCTGTACATTGACCTCGCCAAGTGATCGTGCACTTATACCAATTTTGCCATCTGCCCGATGTGCAATGACAAAGGATGCACTAACATCCTTCATCGTTAGTAAAATATCGGCAGTTTGCGCAATTAAGACAGAGTCATACACTTTTGATTCCTCACCTACAGCAACAGCTACTCCTGGTTTTACGAACTTAACTGTTTGCACAATTTTGGAGCGCTCTATATATGTGTCCACGTCCTCCTTCAAGAGACGTTGGACCAATACTGTATCGGCACCATTTGTTCGTAAATAAGAAGCTGCTTCAAATGTACGTGCTCCTGTTCGAAGTGTAAAGCTTTTGGTATCAACGATAATACCCGCTAGTAATGCAGTAGCTTCTAGCATATTAATTTTTGCACGCTTCGGTTGATATTCTAGTAACTCTGTCACTAGCTCAGCTGTGGACGATGCATATGGCTCCATATAAACGAGTGTAGGATTTTCGATAAAGTCCTCACTTCGACGATGATGGTCGATTACAACCACCTTTTCAGCTAATTTCAATAGGTGTGCATCAATTACTAAATTCGGCTTGTGTGTATCAACAATAACGAGCAACGATTTCTCAGTCATTTTACCAGCGGCTTCCTCTGGTGTAAGGAAATTTTCATAGAAATCTGATTTACTCTCTATTTCATTCATTAACCGTGTAACGCTACCATTTAATTCATCAAAATTGATAATGACATAACCCTTTACATCATTCATTTGTGCCATTTTCCGTACACCTACAGAAGCACCTATAGAGTCCATGTCAGGATTTTTATGTCCCATAACAAACACTTGGTCACTGTCTTGAATTAAGTCGCGTAATGCATGTGAAATAACGCGCGCTCTAACACGTGTACGTTTTTCAACTGGATTTGTTTTTCCACCATAGAATTTAAGTTTTCCAGTAGGTTGCTTTATCGCCACTTGGTCTCCACCCCGTCCTAAAACAAGATCAAGACTCGATTGTGCCAACTCACCAAGCTCCACTAATGAGGAGGATCCAGCTCCTACCCCAATACTTAATGTTAATGATAAATTCTTTTGAGCTGTTTTTTCACGAATGGTATCTAATATAGCAAATTTTTTCTTTTCTAGCTCCGTTAATATGGATTCATTTAAAACTGCTAAGAAACGATCTGATGATATTCGTTTGACAAATACGCCATGCTCTGCAGCCCATTCATTGACAATTGAAGTAACCATTGTGTTGGTTAAACTACGTGGTTGATCGTCCATGGCTTGCGTGATTTCATCGTAATTATCGACAAACAATATAGCGATTACTGTACGGTCTGCATAGTATTGCTTTTCAATGGCAATCTGTTCAGTTATATCAAAGAAATACAGTAGTCGTTCCTCTTTTTTATAATAAACACGATATTTCCGATCACGTAGTGTAATCGTCGCCTCATTAGTCTCCTCGGTCTTCATTAATACATAGATGTCATCAGATATATTTACAATACCTTCTCCAACCAATGATTCCATATTTAAAATGCCTTGCATATATGGATTAGACCATTCGATTTCGTACTGCTCATTAACCAGCAGTATCCCAATTGGCATTTCAAGTAGTGCCTCTTCTCCTACTTTTTTCATACGGAAGGAGATAGATTCAATGTGCTTTTCTGTTTCCTCAAAAGCTATCTTCTCTACTTTCCATGTGTAGGCCATCAGTAAAACAAAACCTACACCATAACCGATACCTATCCCGCTATTCCAAATACATAGAAGCACGAACGTCACAGTTCCAAATATGGAAAGAACAAAAAGCGGATAGCGAATTGGTCGTTTTCTAAATGTCCCCATTACAATCAGCCCCTTATTCTTTAGTCTTCCCCTTTACAAGTGAACGTACGTCAAAACCTAAATCAACAATACCGAGTAAGATCATAAAGGATGATAATGGAATTGCTAATAAAGTTGCTACCCATTTAACTCCATTTGGCATCCCCTTTTTAGAGATAAAATAATGGATAAAAGATATTCCTTGTAAAATCAGTAACAACCATAAAATATAAGAAACATTTAATACAATAATATCTAGCGTAGAGCCACCCTCAGGACGCATGAATAAATTAATACATAAAACGATCATGTAATACCATAAAATAGAGCGTGGTAATCTCATATTTTGGAATGGAGCAAATTTTGGAACATCTACCCCTAGTCGTTTTAGAGCTGGTAAATTGACTGTAATGATAATAAATGCAGCAAAAAATGCTGAGATTGTTATCGTTGCAGGCATAGTCAGTTCAATTGTTTTAAACATTGCCTCAAGCTGCTCTGGATTTATGGCTACTTGACCTGTTACATTCTTCGCAAATTCATTAGATTGCTCATAATTTTTACGTGCCATCTCTAAACTCATGCTTATGAAGTCAATTCCTGAAAGCTTTACATAGGCAATATAAACGATTGCCATCGAGAGGAGATTAGCAATCCCCGTGGACATAAATAAATAAAGCTTACTCTTCTTCAAATAAATGGCGTTACCCATAACGACACCTACTAGCCCTAAAATAAAGGCAAATGGCAGCATGGATATTCCACTCGTTATAGTGGTTAGGATACAGCCTACTATTGCTACGAGTATTGATGTGGAACGCTTGTAATTTGCGCTATACCAAGCAATCGGTAGTGGAGCGAATAATAAAGCTACTATAAAGATGAATGGTACATATGCAGAAATTAGCATTAAAATTGTAAAAAGTGCAACCATCATTGAGCCTTGTACAAGCACTTTTGTTTGATTATTCGGCATTGAAAACCTTCCTTTTTTTCAGTCAAACTTACTACCCTTTATTGTACCATTTTTTCATAGTATTGAACAAAAATGACTTAGATCACTACTGTACATTGTCATTATTTTTTCAATTTTAATTCAGGCTTTATCTAAGTGGCTGGTAATTCTCTTTTAACCATAACAAAAAACCAGCATACTCGATACGAATATCGTAATATGCTGGTATTTAAAATTGATGTAAGGTCAGTTACCTTAACGTCATCAATCTTATTTATCTTCTGCTACGAATGGAAGTAATCTAATACGAGATACTTTGATAGCTGAAGTTAATTTACGTTGGTACTTTGCACTTGTGCCAGTTACGCGACGTGGTAAAATTTTACCGCGCTCAGAGATGAATTTTTTTAATAAATCTACATCTTTGTAGTCGATGTGCGTAATATTGTTTGAAGTGAAGTAGCAAACTTTACGGCGTTTGTGGCCTCCGCGACGTGGTGCCATAGTGTGTCTCCTCCTTATCTTTTTTTATCATTTAGAAGTATTAGAATGGAAGATATGACAAGTTACATTGTCAAATCCCTTTGTTGTTCTTCTCTGAATATATTTTTAATAAAATGTTCTCAAATTTTGATTATACCGGATAACTTGTATATTTTTGGTAAATTCAAAAGTAGAAAGGTTATTTGGCATGCCCAATTTAGTATAGAATGAACTTTTTGTTTTTCATTATTATTGACAAACTATTGTATGGTTTAGTTGGAGAAAGGTTTCTACATATTTTATAAAATATAAATATACTTACTAATTTAACTTTCTAAATTCAACATAAATTTCGTACCTTAAGAATACTACCAAGAGTAATAAGTATCCTCGTCAATGTTTTGTTTCTAATCTATCCTATAGATTTTTCTACTAGTTCTTCTTTTCTCCAGTTAACCTAGTTCTTTGTACAGTAGTATTAGCATCTCGATTATTTTAATTAAGCTTTAATGAAATAGAATTTGATTTTATAGAATTTGATTCTTGAGTTACAACAATATCTTGTTGTTCAGAGCTTCCATCTGTATATTTTAAAATTACTTTGATTATTATGTCGTCATCTATTACCAAATTTCCATTATGAGGAATTGCAAGTGAATATTTATATTTATCCTGTTCATTATACTTAACTGTATAGGTATTTCCGATTTCCTTTGTACCATTGTATATATCTGAACCAGGCGAACTTCCAATCATAAATATCTTTTCTGATAATAACCAGTCTTTGTCTGCATATTCTTTAGCTGTAAGTGTAACATCCTCTATAAACTTGCCTTTGCTAATGGTATAAGTGATTGAGTCGATATGTTCTCCACTTATATTTAGCATAAGCTTTGTAAAAATTAAATTATCTACATCACCAGTAATATCAGTTGTACTACCTCTAGCTTCAGTTGATAATTCAAAAGTGGCTTTATCTGATGAAAGCTTGGTATTAAGCTGATTCCCATCATCACTCAATGCATAAGCTGTGATTGCAAAATTTGCGACTTGAAAGTTTCCATTCTTATTGAAAAGTGGAATGCCTATCATAATTGACAATAGGATTGCAACTGCACAAGCTGCAGAAATCCGTCCTTTAAAATTTTTCTTTTCTGTAATATTGCAATTTTTTTTCACACGATTTTTCATAGTTTTTGACATTTCAATAGAATTAACAGCTTCTTTAATCTTATCAAAGTTCATATTTCATTCTCCTTTCGATATCTTTCTCGAATAAGCTCTCTTCCACGTTGTAATCGCTTTTTAACTGCTGAAGTAGTAATGGCAAGTATTTTTGCTATTTCATCTACTTTATAGCCCTCTACATAATAAAGTAACAATACAATCTTATGTTTATTTGGCAATCTCATAAGATGTTCGATTAAACCATAGTTTTCATCATCCTTACAATATAGTTGCAAATCATTAATATCCATATGTTTACGAATAATATTGTACCTTCTCATATTCTTGCAGCGATTTGTAGCAATAGTAATCAACCATGCCTTCTCATGTTCTGAATCGTTAAATGGTGGAGATTTAGTTAGATAGGTAATAAAAGTGTCTTGTACGACATCCTCTGCATCATTCTCATTGCATAGAATAACAAGACACATTCTAAAAAGCATATTTCCATATTTATCAACAATTCGTTCTATATCTAGTTCGTTCGACCAAACTAATTGTTGCAACATCCATCAACTCCTTTCACTTATAACACACGTGAAGTTACCATTTGGTGACATTCTATATAAAATAATTTTACCTAAAAACTGATCAATGCATAAAAATTGGAAAAATATTTTTCAATAGTCTTATATCCGAATCTAATCTTATTATATTATGTAATTAGAATGTCATTTTAGGTACCTATCGTTGATACTTTGCTATATCTATCGTTCTCTTAAATAAAACAAGCCCACCAAATAGGTGAGCTTGAAATAATTTTACATTTGATAATTTATTCAACCCAAGCAGAAACTGTTCCCCTGTAATATCCTCTCCAAGTGCCATTTGTAAGTTTTTCCGTTTTGTAAAGATTTATCCAACCCTTATACCAATATGATCCACTGAATGCTTCATAATAATAGGTTGCTGGTACATTGCTGTGAGTTGAATAAGTTTGAGGAGAAGGGATATCCACGTCCTTATAAAGATAGAAACCGAAAGGAGAGATTGAGTCATCTGGATAATCATCTCCTGCTAAAGATAGATTTACTTCCCCAACAATATTAGTTTGAAATTTCTCGCTTTGAACAACTTCTGTGGCATTAGTTGAACTAGTAGATGCAAAAAACATAAGTACAACAAGCATCATTGCTGCCAATTTACTTAATTTAAACATAATTTCCACTTCCCCCTTAATTTGTAATTTATACAACTATAATATATATGATAACGGTTTTTCGTCAACTATAATTCAGAATTTTCTGATTTAAACAGAAATAAAAGATGCCTGTTTAAGGGAAAAAGGAAACTATCTTGAAAACTATAAATTACACATCTATGCATGAGTTGACATTTATTCTAGGGATGAATATATAGTTAAAAATCATTGAGTTGTGTATGCAGCTCTTTTTTTCTTATTGAACTAACCTGGTGCTTTAGTTCAATAACGATCTTCAACGGGCGAGATTGTTGAATAATCCCAACTTTCCTTTATAGCAACAATCGTTGAGAAAACAGTATAAATAAAAAAAGCACAACAAAGGTTATGAAAACCTTGTTGTGCTTTTATTAATAAATAAATTTTATTTATCTTCTGCTACGAATGGAAGTAATCCCATAATACGAGATACTTTGATAGCTGAAGTTAATTTACGTTGGTACTTTGCACTTGTGCCAGTTACGCGACGTGGTAAAATTTTACCGCGCTCAGAGATGAATTTTTTTAATAAATCTACATCTTTGTAGTCGATGTGCGTAATATTGTTTGAAGTGAAGTAGCAAACTTTACGGCGTTTGCGGCCTCCGCGACGTGGTGCCATAGTGTGTCTCCTCCTTATCTTTTTTTATCATTTAGAAGTATTAGAATGGAAGATCATCCTCAGATACTTCTATTGGCCCTTTGCTATTCGCAAATGGATCCTCATCTACACGTGTATAATTCGGCTGATTCATAGGTGGTTGATTTTGCTGATAAGAATCGCCGCCATAGGAACCCTGCCCTGGCATAGCGCCACCAAACTGTTGTTGTGGTTGACCACCGCCATATGACGGTTGGTTATTACCGTAAG
Source organism: Lysinibacillus capsici (assembly GCF_020217405.1). Classification (NCBI taxonomy): domain Bacteria; kingdom Bacillati; phylum Bacillota; class Bacilli; order Caryophanales; family Bacillaceae; genus Lysinibacillus; species Lysinibacillus capsici. The sequence continues at coordinate 44,573 of NZ_CP084108.1, forward strand.
TTTGTCCACCACCATATTGAGGAGCAGGAGCACCGCTACCATTACGGGGTTCTAAAAACTGTACGCTATCCGCCACGACATCTGTTGTGTATACTCGCTTACCATCTTGTCCTTCATAACTGCCTGTCTGGATACGACCTTCTACCCCAATTAAACTTCCTTTTCGCATGAAGTTCGCTAGGTTTTCAGCCTGTTTTCGCCAAGCAACACAGCTAATGAAATCAGCTTCGCGTTCACCTTGTTGATTTGAGAATGCACGGTTTACAGCTACTGTAAATCTTGTAGACGCAACTCCATTCGGTGTATAACGTAGCTCAGGATCTTTTGTTAGTCTTCCAACTAATACGACACGGTTAATCATCAGAATACAACCTCCTTTTCAGCGTTTTGTAAAAAATTAATTATTAAGCTTCTTCACGAACTGCAATGTGGCGAATGATGTCTTCGCTGATGTTAGCAAGACGTGTATATTCGTTGATTGCATCTGAAGTAGCGTTTACTTTTACGATTTGGTAGTAACCTTCGCGGAAGTCTTTAATTTCATAAGCTAAGCGGCGTTTGCCCCATTCTTTTGATTCGATGACTTCTGCACCGTTAGAAGTTAACATTTCGTTGAAACGTTCAACTAAAGCTTTCTTCGCTTCGTCTTCAATGTTCGGACGTACGATGTACATTAATTCGTATTTTCTCATCTGTTTACACCTCCTTATGGACTTAGGCTCTCCTAATTAAGGGAGCAAGGAGCAAGTAATAATTATTACTCACATCAATGAATTGTAACATATAGGTACATGTCTTTCAAGTCACAAACTAATAATTCGTTATATAATGGCAGTATATTTCATTATCTATGAAAGGAGTGCCTTCATGTTAACCAACAATACGGAGCCTATCGTTATCGAATTAGATTTAAAAAAGTTAATGATCGACAATTTTGTGATTACAAGTGGTCTTGTCATATTATTTATTGCCATCCAATATATTTGCTTTAAAGATTTCCATTTTTCTTTTTGGAAGATGATTGGTGGCACAGCACTATTTGTTGTGCTGTATATAATTTTTATTATCCTACACGAGGCTTTTCATTTAATTGGCTTTATGATTTTTGGCAGAGTTCCCTTTAAAGCTCTGAAATATGGTGTAAATTTAGAGCAAGGTATTGCCTATGCAACTACTGAGCGTCCTATCCCCAACCATGCTATGAAAAAAGCTCTATTACTGCCATTCTGGACGACTGGAGTACTCCCAACCATTGTTGGGTTTTATCTTAACAGTACCGTTTTAATATTAATAGGGGCGGTGTTAATAGCTGGAGCTGTAGGCGATTTTGCCATGTATAAAGAGCTACGGAAATATCCACGTAATGCTATCGTTCAGGATGACCCTAAATTACCAAAGCTGTATGTTTATCTATTACAGAAAAAGGAGGATCATTAAAGTAAGACTACATAATTAAATAGAATCTGTAGATTAGAAATAAACAACTACAGATTCTATTTATACTTTACGGAGTTAAAAATCCATGCTGGGCTGCTGTATATAAATTTCTCCAAATACGGTTAATCGTAGAGGTTTCTGTAATAGCATCCATACCGAGACTGCGTATTAAATTATTCGCTATCTCTAAGCAAGCAGCAGCTATATCCTTAGCCATTTTTGTAAATTGTGATAATTCCTCTTCCGTTAATTGTTCACCTTTTTGATGCTGTTGCCAATAGACAGATAATGTTGCATAAAACTGTTCCTCGCATTGCTTGAAGCGTTTGTGCTGCTGCATCCATAAAAATTGAAAGGCTCCAATTCGTTCAGTTCTACTTCCATCATGATTTCGTTGCTTCATTAAAGCAAAAGCTTCTTCTAAAAAATTCTCTGTCATCCCAAGACAAACGCCTAAAAAGGAAGCCTCTGCAAAAGTGGTAAATGGAAAGCTATGTACTGAATTGCCATAATCGTTTCTGATGATCCCTAATTGAAAAGTAGCTTCCTGTGGCACCCAAACATTGTTTACACGGATTGTATGACTGGCTGTTGCCTTTAAACCCATTGCAGACCAATCATTCAAAATCTCTACATCATGTGCATTTACTGAGCAGCTAATAATTTTTTCGGTTTTGATACCATCTTCTTCAATTAAACAATTCATCGTAAATGTTGAAGCATAATTAGAACCACTACAATACTTCCATTGCCCTGTTACATAATAGCCACCAATTGTTTTTATAGCTATCCCTGTTGGATTTCCACTACCTGCTATAACTGCTTCTTTAGGAGAATAGATTTTTTCACAAATTTCCTTACTGAATGTTGGAATAAATGCGTTTCCACCTGTACCAATAGTAATGAGCCATCCAAAATTGCCATCAAGTGCAGACATCTGTTGAAATACCTTTACACCTTCTACTAAATTTAAATCTTTACCACCTAATTCTCTTGGAGTGAACAATTTGAATAATCGTTGTTCATAAATATAATCTAAGACATCTTGTGGTAGCATCCCCAGTTGCTCAAACTCTAAACCACGTTCCTTAATTTGCACAGGATTCATTCATAAGTCGCCTCCATACATTAAAAATTCTGATAACTACACAATCGAAAAAGGGCAACCATTTTAGATTGCCCTTGTAAGTTTTTTATACATTAAAGCGGAATAACATAATATCGCCATCTTGTACTTCATATTCTTTACCTTCAAGACGTACTTTACCAGCTTCCTTAGCCGCTGCTTGCGAACCTGCCTCAAGAAGATCATCATATGCCACTGTTTCTGCACGAATAAAGCCGCGCTCAAAGTCAGTATGAATAATACCTGCACATTGCGGTGCCTTCATTCCTTTACGGAACGTCCAGGCACGTACCTCTTGTACACCTGCAGTGAAGTAAGTAGCTAGTCCTAATAAGTCATAAGAAGTACGAATTAGTTGATCTAAACCAGATTCTTTAATTCCTAATTCTTCTAAGAACATAGCTTTTTCTTCATCATCTAACTCAGAAATTTCTTCTTCGATTTTTGCACAAATAGTAATGACCTGAGCACCTTCAGCGGATGCATACTCACGTACTTTTTTCACATACTCGTTGTTGTCTGCATCTGCTACTTCATCTTCTGAAACGTTTGCTACATAAAGCATTGGTTTAATTGTTAGCAGATGAAGACCTTTAATTACCTTCAATTCATCATCTGATAGCTCAGCTGCTCTAGCTGGTTTACCGTTTTCTAGTTGCTCTTTAATTTTTAAAAGCACTGGCTCTTCTATCATAGCCTCTTTATCTTTTTGTTTCGCCATTTTGCTAACTCGTTGTAAACGTTTATCCACAGATTCTAAGTCAGCTAGTGCAAGCTCTAGGTTAATAACTTCAATATCGTCAATTGGATCTACTGCACCAGAAACGTGAGTTATGTTTTCGTCTACAAAACAACGTACTACTTGACAAATTGCGTCTACTTCACGAATATGAGCTAGGAACTTATTTCCTAATCCTTCACCCTTGGAAGCACCTTTAACAATTCCAGCGATATCTGTAAATTCAAATGCAGTTGGCACAGTTTTTTTCGGTACCACTAATTCTGTTAATTTATCTAAACGTGCATCAGGTACTTCAACTATACCAACGTTTGGATCGATCGTTGCGAATGGATAGTTTGCAGCCAATGCGCCCGCTTTTGTTATTGCGTTAAATAATGTTGATTTTCCAACGTTAGGTAAACCAACGATTCCAGCTGTTAATGCCATGGATGGACACAACCTTTCTATACTCAGTTCAAATTTTCTCTCATATAACCTTATCTATTATATTGATTCACTAAGAAAAAGTCTAATATGCCTGATGTTACGACTCATCCGCAGAAAATAAAACCTTTTTCATTTTTTTCTCAAATTCACGACGTGGAATCATGACACTATGCTGACATCCTTCGCATTTGATACGTACATCCGCCCCCATACGAATAATTTTCCATTTGTTGGTACCACATGGATGTTGTTTTTTCATTTCAACAATATCATTTAAACCAAATTTTTTTGCCTCCATCTTACACACTTCTCCCCTCATCTTTGCCATAGAACATCATTTTTGGATAGACCATTGGTATATTATTTTCTTCAAAGAGCTTCGTAATATCGCGGCGTATGGTACGTGCTACTCCATATTGTTGCTGCGGTAATGTTTCAGCGGCTATACGTATGGTTACTTCTGTCCCTTTAACATTTTGCACACCTAGAAATACTGGAGCTGCAATTAATTCTTTATGCATCTTAGGCAATGTCGCTAAATACTTATTAATAACCCCTTCTGCCTTCTCAAAATCAGCATCCGTGGCCATTTGTAAATCTATAAAAATTTTCGAGTTGTTTACAGAATAATTGATGACTTCGCCTATGGCACCATTAGGAATGATGAACTGTTCACCAGTAGCACCATTAATTTTTGTTGTACGTAAGCCAATTTCTACAACCGTACCTTCTGCGGCATTTATTTTTATATAATCGCCTACACCAAACTGGTCTTCAAAAATAATAAAGAATCCAGTAATAACATCCTTTACTAAGCTTTGAGCACCAAAACCTATTGCTAAACCAACAATTCCTGCACCCGCTAATAAACCTGCTACCTTTATATTTAAGGAAGAAAGTATACCAATGATTGCAGAGAAATAAACGACATAGGAAATCACACTTTGTAATAATCTTGAAATTGTTCGTTGGCGTCGTTCTGAGTGGCTCAATGGTGAACGCATACGGATTAAAAACACTTTTTTAATAAATTTTTTACCTAATCTTACAGCTATCCACGATACGAATAGAATGAGCAAAATTTCTATAGATGCATCAATCACTTGTTCCCAAAGATCCTGAGATGTGAGCTTGTCCCAGTATTTCTCCATTAACTTTTTATTCTTTTCCATCATTACCACCTCTTGAATAACTTGCTAAAAATTTGCGTATACTGCATAAAAATTGAGCACTTCTAAAAATAAAAATAAAAAGAAAGTGAGTTTTTTTATGAATACTATACCAAATTTGTTACTACCTTATTCCCTTCATCATGAGAGTAAAAATGCTGTTTGGCAATTAAGTACATTATTTTTAGAACATATACCGTTTCATCATGAAAGACTAATTTTTTGTTGTATTGGCAGTGATCGATGTACGGGTGATACACTTGGACCATTAACTGGTAGCTTTTTAAAAAAATCTGTTAGCTTTCCTTATGAAATTGTAGGTTCCTTAGAAGATCCTTTACATGCTCTAAACCTAAATTCTACAATGCAACAGCTACACAATCATACTACAAAACCATTCATTATTGCGATTGATGCCTGTCTCGGCAGTGAGCAAAATGTTGGTCATATTTCAGTTCAAAGTGGACCCATCTTCCCTGGAAAAGCTGTAAAAAAAGAATTACCCCCAATTGGAGACATTTCCGTGAAAGGAATCGTCAATATTGGAGGCTTTATGGAAATGCTTGTTTTACAAAATACAAGACTTCATATCTCTTATGCAATGGCTGAAAAGCTTTCTAGAGCATTATTACTGGCTGCTCATCGTTATTCACTAAAAAATGTAGAAGAAAGCCACCATAATACCAACAATGACGATACCTGGCAGCAAGTTAGCAGCTTTGATCTTAGCTAAGCCTGCAATGTTTAACCCTATTGCCATAATCATAACCCCGCCAACAGCCGTCATTTCTGTAATGAACATTTGCAGTGCAGCATCAGGGATAAAGGAACTTATAACACCTGCAAAAAGAGCTATTAATCCTTGATAAACAAAGACAGGTACAGCGGATAGCAGTACACCTATACCTAATGTCGATGCTAGAATAATGGATGTAAATCCATCTATTAATCCTTTTGTAATGAGTACATTATGATCATTACGAAGACCACTATCAAGAGCACCAATAACAGCCATTGATCCTACAACAAAAATTAGTGAGGCAGTTACAAAGCCCTCTGCTATGCTAATTTGATTTTGGTCATCCCGTTTTGTACGAAATAAACTCTCTACCCATTTACCAAGACGATTCATTTGTTTATCTAAATCTAACCACTCACCTATTACTGTACCTACCACTAAACTTACTACCAGTATAATAAAATTATCACTTTCAAAGCCCATTTTTATCCCTAATAATGTGACGGCTAAACCAATAATAGAAAGGACCGTAGATTTCATAGATTCAGGGATATTTTTAAAAATCCGCCCTACTAATGCTCCTGCTATAATTAACACAGCATTTATCAATGCCCCTAGTAATACCACACTTAAGCCTTCTTTCTCTCTAAAAAATAGAGAGCGCCTATTGCTTGGCGCTCTGATTAAGTTATAGAAATATTATTTTATTCTTCTTGTATGTTTAATATTTCCAATATACGTTCTAAATCATCTTCAGAATAAAATTCAATTTCTATTTTCCCTTTATTATTTGTTTTCTTTATTTGAACATTTGTTCCAAAGTAATCTCGTAATTGTGACTCCTTTGCAGTTACAAAGATATCTTTTTTCTTAGGTGGGATTGTTTCACGTGAAACTTCTTCATTTAAGTTTTGCACTAATAATTCAACTTGACGTACATTCAATCCCAGAGTTATTACCTTATTAGCCACTTCTGATATTCTTCTTTTATTTTTTAAGCCTAGTAATGCCCGTCCCTGCCCCATCGATAAAGTTCCATCATTCATCAATTTACGTACATCTTCTGGTAATGCCAGTAGCCGAACATGATTGGCAATATGTGGTCTACTTTTTCCTAATCGCTTCGATAACTCTTCCTGTGTTAAATGTAAGTTTTCCATTAAACTCTGGTAGGCTTCTGCTTCTTCAATTACAGTTAAATCTTCACGTTGGAGGTTTTCTAAAATAGCTAGCTCCATCATTTGTGCATCAGATAGCTCTTTTATAATGACAGGAATCACCTCGAGGCCAGCTAATAGGCAAGCTCTGTAACGACGCTCCCCCGCAACAATTTCAAACTTGCGTGCTTTTTTACGCACGGCAATTGGCTGCAAAATTCCATGTTCTTTAATAGAATCAGCTAATTCTTGTAAACTTTCTTCATCGAAAATTTTACGAGGCTGAAATGGGTTCGCAACAATTAAATCTAATTGAATTTCTTCCACTTGACCACTGTGTTCTAGAGACTCTCCTGGAAATAATGCCCCAATACCCTTTCCTAGACCTTTAGCCATTTTTAATCACTTCCCTCGCCATCTCTAAATAAACTTCTGCACCTCTAGATTTTGCATCATAAGTGATGATTGGTTGACCATGACTTGGTGCCTCACTTAATCGCACATTACGAGGAATTATTGTTTTATATACTTTATCTTGGAAATACTTTTTCACTTCATCAATAACTTGCAAGCCTAAGTTTGTGCGTGCATCTAGCATTGTTAATAAAACGCCATCGATGTAAAGCTGTTGATTTAAATGCTTTTGAACGAGGCGAACTGTTGATAGTAATTGACTTAACCCTTCCAATGCATAATATTCACATTGTACAGGAATAATGAGCGCATCTGAAGCTGTTAACGCATTGATTGTTAAAAGCCCTAAAGATGGTGGACAGTCAATAATTATATAATCGAAATCCTCTTTCACATTTTGTAAGGCATGTTTTAAACGTACTTCTCTTGAAATAGTTGAAACCAATTCAATTTCTGCACCTGCAAGTGAGATTGTTGCTGGCACGATAGATAAATTTTCTACATTTGTTTTTTGAATGACATTTTGAACATCTTCATCATCAATTAGCACATCATAAATGCAACCCTGGATTTCTCCTTTATTAATACCAAGTCCACTTGTTGTATTACCCTGCGGATCAGTATCAATTAAAAGCACTTTCTTACCTAAGTATGCTAGGCAAGCGCTCAAATTGACCGAAGTTGTTGTTTTACCGACGCCACCCTTTTGATTGGCGATTGCTATAATTCTACCCATTTAAAAGCACCTGCTTTCATCTATCAAAGTTTACTTTGACAAATCATTTGTAAAATCACTATTTAATCCGCTATCTAACTTTCATTCTATCAAAAAATTTGAAGAGAGTTGTATAAAATATTAAGAATATATACAAAAAAGGAGATATCTCTATTAACCTTCTGAGATATCTCCCTTGTACAGTGATACATTTGATCACAGATTATTTTTCTAAAAGAATTTATTACACTTTTTTCTTTTTAGGAATCTTCACTGTAATTTGATAGTATTCTTCTGTATCTTCTTCTTCAGTTTTCACTGTAATCCCACTTTTTGTTACCATCGTTAATGACTGTTTGATGGTATTCAAAGCAATACGTACATCTTTACTTATAGCTTTACGTTTTGGCTTAGCTTTCTTTGGAATTGATTCTTCCTGCTCATCAGCTACAGGATGTAATATAGCCTGGATTTGCTCCTCTAACTGTCGCACATTCCAATCATTTTCAATTGCTAGCTGTAAAATTTCTAGTTGCAATGGTTGATCTTTAATAGCAATTAATGCACGTGCATGACGTTCAGATATTTTTCGCTTTAAAATAGCTTGCTGTACTTCATCTGGCAGCCTTAATAAACGTAATTTGTTGGCTACAGTGGATTGTCCTTTTCCAAGTCTTTGGGCAAGAGCTTCCTGTGTTAGCTCATGAAGCTCTAATAATTTTTGATAGGCTACCGCTTCTTCAATTGCAGTTAACTCCTCACGCTGCAAGTTCTCTATTAACGCAATAGATGCTGTTTCCTTATCAGTTAAATTACGTACAATAGCAGGGACCTCTGTCCATTGTAGCTTTTTCATCGCTCGATAACGACGCTCACCAGCGATAATTTCATATTGATTGTCTGATGTTTTACGTACAACAATTGGCTGAATCACACCATGTGTATGAATGGTTCTTGATAATTCTTCAATTTTTTCATCATCAAAAATAGTACGTGGCTGAAAACGGTTAGGTACAATTTGATCAATAGGCAACTTTATGACTTCTTCCGCTGCATGAACCGCCTCTGCTTGTTCTACTTCATTTTTCACAATAGGCTCTGTTTTACTTCCGCCTCCAAAAAAACGTGAAAAAGGACTTTTCATCCAAGTGGCACCACCTTTAAGTAACTATCTTGCTCTGTGTCATTCTATTATTATTTATTATATTTCTTTAAATGTATATAGTTCATAGATGTCTTTTGCGTGAACCATCCATAACTAGTATGTATGCTCAAAATAGAAAAAATATTTTCCACTTTGAGAAGTTTCACATGAAACACTAATTATTGAATCGGTGTTTTATTTGGTACACCTGGCTTACGCGGATATTTTTTCGGTGTTCCTTTTATTTTATCAAATATATATAAAATGCGTTCACTTTCTTCAACAGGTAGCTTGAAAGAAAATTCCTCTCTCAGTTTAACACCTAATGTTGTTAAAGCTTTTTTAGCATCCTTTAATTCTTCTGCCCCAGCTGCGGCTTTTAAAGCAACAAAGTATCCCTCTTGTTTCGCTAAAGGTACACATAACTCTGCTAGAACGGATAAACGAGCTACAGCACGTGCTGTTACCACATCAAATTGTTCGCGGTATTTTAAATTTTGACCAAACTCTTCCGCTCGAGCATGTACAAAATGCATATTCTCTAATTGTAACTCATCACTTAAATGATTTAAAAAGGTAATTCTTTTATTTAAGGAGTCGACAATTGTAACTTGTAAATGTGGGAAACAGATTTTTATTGGGATACTTGGGAAACCAGCTCCTGCCCCAACATCACAAACAGTTATGACTTTTGAAAAATCAAAGTAAAATGAAGGACTAATCGAATCGAAGAAATGCTTTAAATACACGCCTTCTAAATCTGTAATGGCAGTTAAATTCATCTTTTCATTCCACTCAACAAGTAATTCAAAATACTTTTTAAATTGAGCGATCTGTATATCAGAAAGTTCGATCCCTTTCTCTTTCAGAGCCTCAATAAATTGTTGTTCGTTCATGTAAAGTCTCCTTTGTTGATTTAGCTATACAACTCCAACTAATAGTATAGCCTTAAAAATAGGAAGCGGGCACAATGGTATGCCCGCCTCTTATTTACTTTACTGTTGTTGATGATCAGCTGCTTACTTTCGCAATTTTACCTTGTTCAATATAAACAAGCAGAATTGAAATATCAGCTGGATTAACACCAGAAATACGAGAGGCTTGCGCAATAGACAGTGGTGTAACTTGTTTTAATTTTTGACGCGCTTCTGTTGCTAAACCTGAAATAGCATCGTAATCAATATTCTCAGGAATTTTTTTGTTTTCCATTTTGTGTAGTTTCTCCACCTGTTGCAATGCTTTTTCGATATAGCCTTCATATTTAAGCTGAATTTCAATTTGTTCTTTCACTTCATCCGCCAATTCAATTTCTGCCGGAATTAAAGAAGAAATTAACTCATAATGCATTTCAGGGCGTTTTAATAAATCTGCACCACGTATACCGTCTTTTAATTCACTACCACCAACAGAACGAATAACAGATTGTGTGGCTTCATTTGGCTTAATAATGACTTCACGAAGACGTGCAATTTCATTTTCAATCAGCTCTTTTTTCTCATTGAAACTAGCATATCTTTCTTGTGGAATCATCCCCATGTTATAAGCTAACTCTACTAATCGTAGATCTGCATTATCGTGACGTAATAGTAAACGGTACTCTGCACGAGATGTTAATAAACGATATGGCTCATTTGTTCCTTTAGTCACTAGGTCATCGATCAAAACGCCAATATAAGCATCAGAACGGCTTAAAATTAATTCGTCTTTACCTAGTACATTAGCAGCTGCATTCATGCCCGCCATTAAGCCTTGCGCGGCAGCTTCTTCATAGCCAGATGTACCGTTAATTTGACCTGCTGTATATAATCCTTTAATACGTTTGGTTTCTAAAGTTGGCCATAATTGTGTTGGCACAATTGAATCGTATTCAATAGCATAACCAGCACGCATCATTTCCGCATTCTCTAAGCCAGGTATAGATTTTAGTAAACGTGTTTGAACATGCTCTGGTAGGCTTGTTGACAAACCTTGAACATAAACCTCACGTGTATTGCGGCCTTCTGGCTCTAAGAAGATTTGATGTCTTGGCTTATCATTAAAACGTACAACTTTATCTTCAATAGATGGGCAATAACGTGGACCTGTCCCTTTAATCATCCCTGAGTACATAGGTGAAAGATGTAAATTTGCTTCAATAATTTCATGTGTTTCAGGACTTGTGTATGTTAACCAGCAAGGTAGCTGATCCATGATGAATTCAGTTGTTTCAAAACTAAATGCACGTGGGACATCATCTCCTGGTTGAATCTCTGTTTTGTCATAGTTTATTGTACGATTATTCACACGTGGTGGTGTACCTGTTTTAAATCGAACTAGGTCAAAACCTAGCTCTTTTAAATTATCAGCTAAGCGAATTGACGGTTGCTGGTTATTAGGACCACTTGAATATTTAATATCACCGATAATGATTTCACCACGTAGGAAAGTACCTGTTGTCACGACGACTGTTTTAGCACGATAAACGGCACCAATTTGTGTAATGACCCCTTTTACTTCCCCATCCTCAATAATTAACTCTTCAACCATCCCTTGATGGATTGTTAAATTTGGTGTTTCCTCTAATACTCGTTTCATTTCTTGCTGATACAAAACTTTGTCCGCTTGTGCGCGCAATGCACGTACAGCTGGGCCTTTCCCTGTATTCAACATTCGCATTTGAATATGCGTTTTATCTATCACTTTCCCCATGACGCCTCCTAAAGCGTCAATCTCACGTACGACAATTCCCTTGGCAGGACCACCAATAGATGGATTACATGGCATAAATGCAATCATATCTAAATTGATTGTTAGCATTAATGTGCTAGCGCCCATTTTAGCGGCAGCATGTGCAGCTTCTGAACCTGCATGACCAGCACCAATCACAATCACATCAAACGTGCCTGCCTCATATTTTGTTGGCATGCTCGTACCTTCCTTTCTTTCTAAAAATTATTTTCCTAAACAGAACTGAGAAAATAGTTGATTGATGAGGCTTTCTTGAACAGTATCACCAATGATTTCGCCAAGTATTTCCCATGTTCTTGTTACATCAATTTGTACCATATCAACTGGTACACCATCCTGTGCAGCTGCTATTGCATCTTCTACCGTTGCTTGCGCTTGGTGCAGAAGGGCAATATGTCTTGCATTTGAAACATATGTTAAATCGCCCGCTTCGATTTGTCCCTCAAAGAATAATGCAGCAATGGCTTCTTCTAGCTCTGTAATACCTTCCTCTTGTAGCAGAGAAGTTGTTACAATGCGATGCTCACCAGCTAATTCTTTGACACGAGCCAAATCAATTTTTTGCGGTAAATCTGTTTTATTGACAATGACGATGTAATCCATCGCTTCAATTGTTTCGAATAGACGCTCATCCTCAGCAGTTAATTCATCTGCATAGTTTAATACAAACAGAATTAAATCAGCTCCACGAAGAGCTTCCCGTGAGCGTTCTACTCCAATTCGTTCAACAATATCTTCTGTTTCCCGAATACCCGCTGTATCCACTAAACGAAGTGGAACACCTCGGACATTGACGTACTCCTCTATAATATCACGAGTAGTCCCTGCAATATCTGTCACTATGGCCTTATTTTCTTGTACTAAGCTATTTAATAGTGAAGATTTCCCTACATTCGGACGACCTAAAATAACTGTTGATAATCCCTCACGTAAAATTTTTCCTTGAGAAGATGTTTGCAAAAGTTTTATAATTTCATTTTTTACCCATGTACATTTCTCTATTAATACAGGTACAGTCATTTCTTCTACATCATCATACTCTGGATAATCTATATTAACCTCTACTTGGGCTAATGTCTCTAGTAAAGCTTGGCGCAAATCACCAATAAGTCTCGATAATTTTCCATCCATTTGACCCAGAGCCACATTCATCGCACGATCTGTTTTAGCTCTTATCAAATCCATTACTGCTTCAGCCTGTGATAAATCAATACGTCCATTTAAAAAGGCACGTTTTGTGAATTCACCTGGCTCAGCTAACCTTGCTCCACTTGTTAAAGCAAGTTGCAACACGCGTTTGACTGAAACTAATCCACCATGACAGTTTATTTCAACTACATCCTCACGTGTGAATGTTTTTGGCCCACGCATCAGCGATAGCATTACTTCCTCTACTACCTCATTAGTTTTAGGATCGACTAAATGTCCATAATGAATAGTGTGCGAATCTTTGGTTGTTAAACTTTTTCCCCCGGGTGATTTGAATATTTTATCTGCAATCGTCACAGCCTCGTCTCCACTTAAACGAACGATGGCTATTGCACCTTCACCCATCGGTGTGGATATCGCAGCAATTGTATCGAACTCCATTTAATGACCTCCTCAACGTTATCCACATGTGGATAATCAAAACCGACCAATACTTACTAACACCTTAGACTAACATATTTTCAACAAAATCTAAAGTAAGGATCATTTCCAAATGTGGATAAAATCAATTTTTCGCTAATCATATTTTCGACAAAATTTGCTATGTTTCATTAAAAAAGGTCATTTTATCTAAAAGATAAAATGACCTTTCAAAATATATTGTCTGTATGATTATGTGAAACAGTTTAATTATTTTTTTACTGGTTCGATTACTAAATAACGATTAGGCTCGGTACCTTCTGAATACGTTTCAAGATCTAGACGATTTGCTAATTGATTATGAATTATCTTTCGTTCGTAAGACGGCATTGGTTCAAATGCCACACGTTGATTTAAGCGTAATGCTTTATCCGCCATTCGATCCGCAAGTAATTCTAAAGCTACTTGTCGACGCTCGCGATAATTTTCTACATCCAGTTTCACCATTAAGAACTGCTTTGCGCTTTTATTTAATACGAGTTGTGTTAATTGCTGTAAGGAATTTAATGTTTGACCTCGTTTCCCTATAAGCAGGGCAGCTTTCTCACTTTTGAGTTGAAAAAATACATATTTCCCTTCGCGTGTCGTAGCAATTTCAAGATCATGAATAGCCAATTGTTCAGCGATACTACTTATATAAGCCTTTGCCTCTTCAATTGGATTTGCTGAGTCTCCATCCTCATCTTGTTCTTTAACGACTTGTTGAACTTCTTCCATTTCACTTGGTTGTTCAGAAACTTGTGAACTTAGCGTTTCAACATCATCTACTACTATTGGTTCATATAATTGAGTTACTACCTGCAAGTGAGCATTGTCGCTTTCAATTGTTGGAACCTGAACTTCTTTTACTGTTACACGTACCTCTGCAGAACGTGCACCAAAACCTAAAAATCCTTTTTTACCTTCTTGTAAAACTTCAACATCTACTTGTTCACGGGTTTTGCCAAGTTTCTGTAACGCCAATGAGATCGCTTCTTGTGTTGTTGCGCCTATTTGCGTAAGTTGTTTCACTTTTTAGCCCCTCCATTTTGAGCAGGTTGTGTTTTATCTTTATTCCAAGGTTTATAAATGTACAAGTTTTGGAAAATCGAAATAATGTTTCCGATTACCCAGTATAATGATAATGCAGCTGGTAAGGCCATACCAAAACCAATAATCATGAATGGCATAATATACATCATAATTTTCATTTGAGGATTATCCATTGCTGGTCCTGTACGTAACACGATAAATTGCATTAAGCCAGCTGTAATAGCTAATGCAGGTGCAGGATCTGCTAGCGGGAAGATAAAGAAATTCCCTAAATCAAATGTTGATGTTGCATTCATACGGCTAATTGCATGATAGAAACCAATTAAGATTGGCATTTGAATGATTACTGGTAAGCATCCTGCAAGTGGATTTACTCCAGATTCACTCATTAACTTCATCATTTCTTGCTGATATTGTTGTTGTGTCTGAGCATCCTTAGAAGCATACTTCTTTTGCAGTTCCTTCAATTTTGGTTGAATTTCTTGCATCTTTTTAGAACTCTTTGTTTGTTTGATCATCAATGGCAAAATTGCTAAACGAATAATAATCGTTACGGCAATGATCCCCCATGCATACGTACCTAGCAGATCAGCAAAGTATTTTATTGCTGATACCAACGGCCAAACAATGAATTCATTCCAGAAGCCTGTGCTTTCTTTGGAAATTGGTTCATTGAATTCTGTACAACCAGAAAGTAGTAAGGCTACTGATACTAGTGACAAAATTACCCAATGTTGTTTTTTCAACCTTCTTCCCCCTACAATTCCTATTCACTTTTTCTTACTTCTATATGCTTCTTTTTGTACCGACAGTTTCCTATCACATAATCGGTTAAATGACAGTAGCCTTATCTTTATTTCAGTCCACTTTTGAGAGTCCTGGATGAAGATAAAGTTATCAGTTATTTTATCATGCCTATAACATTCACTCTACTAAATATTCTAACTACACACGCTTATTCCTAAGATAAGATGTGAATTTTACATATTATTAAGCGAAAACTCTCGCCACGAATACCCCCGTGCGTATAATTCTCTTACATATAATTTTATGCAAAATCACATCTTATCTATTCTATTGCTAACAGTACAGGCGTAATTTCACCACTTGGTTGCATACATTACACTTTTTTCATTACCTTTGCGATTCGTAGTACATGCTGCAAACTTTGTTTCACTTCATGAAAATCCATAGTGGCCGCCGGATGTCTGGCGATAATAACATAATCCATATTCGGCTTTAGATCATCTTTTAATTCATGAATACTTTGTCGAATATAGCGTTTTACTTGGTTGCGTGTTACCGCATTCCCAAGCTTCTTACTAACTGATAAACCTACACGAAATTCCGTTTGTCCCTCTTTTACTAAAAAATAAACGACAAACTGACGATTAGCGAAAGATTTACCTTTTTTAAACACCTTTTGAAAATCATCATTCTTCTTCACTCGTTGGCGTTTTTTCATTTCTTTCACCTGCTATTAGATAATATCTTTTGATCCTCATTTCTAGGTTTACCAAAAATAAAGAAAAAAAAGACCACTGATGTGGCTCAGTGGACTTATTTTATGCTGATAAAACTTTTCTTCCTTTACGACGACGAGCAGCAAGAACTTTGCGACCGTTTTTCGTGCTCATACGTGCGCGGAAACCGTGTACTTTGCTGTGCTTACGTTTTTTTGGTTGGTAAGTACGTTTCATTTATATAGACACCTCCTGATATGAGTTGAATTTTTCAACATACAGACTCGAATATTATATAAAGTATCTAGTTATTTTGTCAATGAATTTCACAAATTTCTTTTAATCGGTCGAACTATCTATTTATTCTATTCTTAATTTTCTAGTGTTCGGCTCTCTACTAGAAATATTTTTTCTTCATAAACATAAAAATATTTATCCACAGAGTACTTGTTTTTTTTACACAGAGTTGTGTATAGTATTTTTTGCATTATTTTTTATCCACAACAATTATCTACAGGTTTCTCACATAAGCAGTGCTTGTGGACAACTATAAAGTGCATAACTGCAAACTATGTGGATAAGTTTCACAAACTATTGAAATAGCTTTGTTTTTCTGATACGATTACTGTGCTTCACTTTGTTGAAAACTAAAACGAACATTTTAATTATCCACAACTGTTAATATGCTGTGGATAATTTTCATCACAGCCTTTGGTTAACTTTTATCCACAACTTGTGATTATGTGGACGAGTTATAAAATGAACGTATTTACAATTCTATAAATGCGATTTTTTTTTGTATTGAACACTGTAAAGGAGATTAGCAGCTTGGAACATTTAGAAGAACTATGGAACAATGTCCTGGCTCAAGTTGAACAAAAAATTTCTAAACCAAGCTTCGAAACGTGGCTAAAGTCTACGAAGTTACTATCTTACAATGGTAGTGGGTCCACTGTGACAATTGCTGCGCCAAATTCGTTTGCTCGAGACTGGCTTGAAAATCATTATATTCATTTGATTACAGGTATATTAACGGAGCTAACAGGCGAAGACTTGCTTATTAAATTTGTTGTTCAAAAAAACCAGGATTCGGACGATTTTGATTTGCCAGCGCCGATTATCCAAGCAAAAAATAATGAACATCATGATATTTCACCAGGTATGTTAAACCCGAAATATACTTTTGATACGTTTGTTATTGGCTCTGGTAACCGCTTTGCACATGCAGCTTCGCTAGCTGTAGCTGAAGCACCTGCTAAGGCATACAATCCATTCTTTATATATGGGGGAGTAGGGCTAGGTAAAACGCACTTAATGCACGCTATTGGGCATTATGTACTAGAACATAATCCAAATGCAAAAGTAGTGTATTTATCATCCGAGAAATTTACAAATGAATTTATTAACTCAATTCGTGATAACAAAGCACTTGATTTTCGCAATAAGTACCGCAACGTGGATGTACTGCTAATTGATGATATTCAATTCCTTGCTGGAAAAGAATCAACTCAAGAAGAATTTTTCCACACTTTTAATACTTTACATGAAGAATCCAAACAAATTGTTATTTCAAGTGACCGGCCTCCTAAGGAGATTCCTACTTTAGAAGATCGGCTCCGTTCACGTTTCGAATGGGGGTTAATAACTGATATTGCGCCACCCGATTTGGAAACTCGTATCGCTATTTTGCGTAAAAAAGCAAAAGCAGACGGTTTAGAGGTACCAAATGAAGTAATGCTTTATATTGCGAACCAGATTGACTCCAATATTAGGGAGCTTGAAGGTGCGCTTATTCGCGTCGTTGCCTACTCATCACTTGTAAACAAAGATATTACTGCGACATTAGCTGCCGAGGCCTTGAAGGATATCATTCCTAATTCAAAACCGCGAACAGTGACAATATTAGACATTCAAAATGCAGTAGGGGAACATTTTAGTATACGCTTGGAAGATTTCGCTGCCAAAAAACGTACTAAATTAATTGCTTTTCCACGTCAAATCGCTATGTACTTATCACGCGAGTTGACAGATTTTTCGCTGCCCAAAATTGGCGAAGAATTTGGCGGCCGCGACCATACGACTGTCATCCATGCGCACGAAAAAATATCTTCTATGTTGAAAAATGACGTGCAACTTCAACAAGATGTTAAACAAATTCGTAGTATGCTAGGCAAGTAATTGCTGTGGACAAACTAACTATTTAAACACAAACTTATACACAGTCTATCTACATGTGGATAGACTGATTTTATTCATAAAAATACACTTATCCACAAATCCACAGGGCCTATTACTATATCTTTTTATTTTATATAAATAAATAATATAAATATGTGAGGGAAAACGAATGAAATTTGATATTTTACGTGACCGTTTATTAGAAGGTTTAAATGATGTCATGAAAGCAGTAAGTTCAAAAACAACTATTCCAATTTTAACTGGGATTAAAATTGACGTAACAGAGGAAGGTATCCGCTTAACTGGTAGTGATGCTGATATAACTATTCAAACATTTATTCCAGTAGAAGAAGATGGACAACAAATTATTCACATTACAGAAACAGGTTCAATTGTTGTACAAGCACGTATGTTTAATGAAATCGTACGTAAATTACCAACAAACGATGTTGAAATACAAGTAACACCTGGTTTCCAAACGCATATTCGTTCAGGGAAATCTGAATTCCATTTAATTGGCTCAGATGCAGCAGAGTATCCTTTATTACCAGAGCTTACAGAAGATCAAAAATTTACTATTCCTGCTGATCTCTTAAAAACAATTATCCGTGAAACAGTATTCGCTGTTGCCACTTCAGAAAGTAGACCCGTGTTGACAGGTGTAAACTGGCAGATCAAAAATGAAACATTAATCTGTGTTGCAACAGATAGCCATCGTTTAGCAAGACGTAAAGTGCAACTCGAAAATTTACCAGAAGTTGAACATAGTGTAGTAATTCCAGGGAAAAGTTTGAATGAATTAAATAAAGTTCTTGAAGATTCTACAAATCTTGTCCAAATCGTTATTACAAGTCAGCAAGTATTATTTAAAACTGGTGATGTATTATTCTTCTCTCGCTTACTGGAAGGAAATTATCCTGACACAACTCGTTTAATTCCCGAAGAGTATCAAACAAATGTAACAATTAATGGTAAATCTTTATTACAAGCTATTGACCGTGCATCACTTGTTGCACGAGGAGATCGTAATAATGTTGTCCGTTTTGAAATTTTAGATAACCAAGCAGTTGAAGTTTCTTCTAACTCTCCTGAAATCGGTAAAGTACAAGAAGAAATTCCTGTGGAAGCATTAGAAGGGGAAGGTTTGAAAATCTCATTCAGTGCAAAATATATGATGGAAGCATTAAAAGCAATAGATGGACAAGACGTAGTTATTCAATTTACTGGGGCAATGAGACCGTTTATTTTACGTTCTGTTCATGATGATGCTATTTTACAATTAATTTTACCTGTACGAACTTACTAAAGAATATAGGATCTGTTAAGATAGTCGCTCATAGTGACTATCTTTTTTTACTTATGGCGTAATTTTAGGTATGATAGAGAGATAGACAGTCTGTATTCGGAGGGGAACACACTATGCAAGACATTAAAATTGATGAGGAGTTCATCACGTTAGGGCAACTTTTAAAAATTACTGATGCCATTAGTTCAGGTGGAATGGCCAAGTGGTTTTTACAAGAACATGCTGTATATGTAAATGGAGAAGTAGACGATCGTCGAGGTCGAAAATTACGTAACGGAGATATTGTAAATATTCCTGGATGTGGTCGTTTTCAAATTATAGGACCAACTGGACAATAAATTATGTATATTGAGCAAATAAAACTTACAAATTACCGTAACTATGATGCCTTAGCTTTAAACTTCTCTCCAAAAATTAATGTTTTCATTGGTGAAAATGCACAAGGAAAAACAAATGTTATGGAGTCCATCTATGTTTTAGCAATGGCTAAGTCCCATCGAACAACGAACGATAAAGAATTGATACGTTGGGATTCAGACTATGGTAAAATAGAAGGGGCCGTTAAAAAAAGGCATGGTATTTTACCGATCGAACTTACGATTACAAAGAAAGGTAAAAAGGGCAAGATAAATCATATAGAGCAAAGTCGCCTTAGTCATTATATTGGTCAAATGAATGTCGTTATGTTTGCGCCAGAGGATTTGAACGTTGTAAAGGGAAGTCCGCAAATACGTCGGCGTTTTATTGATATGGAGATTGGGCAAATTTCGCCTGTCTATTTACATGATTTATTAACCTTTCAAAAAGTTTTAAAACAACGTAACCATTTTTTAAAAATGAACCAAGGCAAGTCCATGTCCAATGATGTGATGTATGAGGTCTACAATGAACAATATATTCACGCTGCTACCCAAATTATTCGTAAAAGATTTCAATTTATGGATTTATTGCAGGAGTGGGCGGAACCCATACACGCAGGTATATCACAAGGTAAGGAAACACTTGTTATAAAATATCGTACGGTAGCTGGTATTGAAAAAGAGCACTCTACTAGTGAAATTGAAAATACTTTACATCAAAAATTAATTGAAGCGAGAGAACGTGAATTTGATAGAGGCGTGACACTAGTTGGTCCACACCGAGATGATTTACAGTTTTTAGTCAATGGCTATGATGTCCAAACTTATGGTTCACAAGGGCAACAGCGAACTACAGCATTATCTTTAAAGCTTGCTGAAATTGAATTAATTAAACAAGAAACAAAAGAAACACCCATACTACTTTTAGATGATGTGTTATCGGAACTCGATGATTATCGCCAATCGCATTTATTAAATACCATTCAGGGTGAAGTCCAAACCTTTGTTACAACCACAAGTGTGGAAGGAATTCATCATGAAACGATGGAACAGGCTCAACTGTTCCACGTGAAACAAGGTGCGATTGAAAGAAGTTAGCCAGGGTAGTTTTTTAGATTACAAAAAGAATGGTAATAGTCAGCTCGGTTGACTGTTCATTCATTTACACACAATGATGTTATGAAGGAGTAGATGAAAGCCGTGGCTATAGAGAACGAAGGTTTACAAAACCAAGCTTATGAGGCCGATCAGATACAGGTATTAGAAGGTTTAGAAGCAGTACGTAAAAGACCAGGGATGTATATCGGTTCAACAAGCTCTAAAGGGCTTCACCATTTAGTATGGGAAATTGTTGATAATAGTATCGATGAAGCACTTGCAGGATTTTGTACAGATATCAAAGTAACAATTGAAAAAGAAAACTGGATTCGTGTAGAAGATAACGGTCGTGGTATTCCAGTTAGTATTCAAGAAAAAATGGGTAAGCCTGCTGTTGAAGTTATTATGACTGTTTTACATGCTGGTGGTAAATTTGGCGGTGGAGGCTATAAAGTTTCTGGTGGTCTTCATGGAGTTGGAGCATCAGTAGTAAATGCACTTTCTGTTGAAACAATTGTTCAAGTACATCGTGAAGGTCATATCCATGAAATAAAATTTGAACGTGGAAAAACAGTTCAAGAGTTAATGGTTATCGGTGACACAGATCATAATGGTACAACAACGCGTTTTAAAGCTGACCCAGAAATATTTAAAGAAACTACTGTTTATGAATATGATATTTTAGCTCATCGTATTAGAGAATTGGCTTATTTAAATCGTGGTATTAAGATTACGATTGCTGATGAACGTGAAGAAGAGATTCGCTCAACAACATATCACTATGAAGGTGGTATTCGTTCTTATGTTGAGCATTTAAACCAATCTAAAGACCCAATCCATGATCCAATTGATGTTCTTGGAGAGAAGGATGGCATCACAGTAGAAATTGCTATGCAATATAATGCTGGATTCTCTTCTAATATTTTTTCATTTGCTAATAACATTAATACGTATGAGGGTGGTACACATGAATCAGGGTTTAAAACAGCCCTTACACGCGTTATTAATGACTATGCACGAAAAAGTGGATTACTAAAAGAATCTGACGCTAATCTTACAGGTGAGGATGTACGAGAAGGGTTAACAGCTATAGTTTCTGTTAAACATCCAGATCCTCAGTTTGAAGGACAAACAAAAACAAAGTTAGGGAATTCAGAAGTAAGTCAAATTACCAATTCTTTGTTCTCAGATGGCTTTGAGCGTTTTATGTTAGAAAATCCAACGGTTGCACGGAAAATTGTGGAAAAAGGATTAATGGCAGCACGTGCTCGTGTAGCTGCGAAAAAAGCACGTGAGTTTACTCGTCGTAAAAATGCTCTCGAAGTATCTAGCTTACCGGGTAAATTAGCTGATTGTTCTTCTACTAACCCAGCTGATTGTGAAATTTATATTGTTGAGGGTGATTCTGCCGGTGGTTCGGCTAAATCTGGACGTGATCGACACTTTCAAGCAATTTTACCTTTACGAGGTAAAATCCTTAACGTTGAGAAAGCTCGACTAGATAAAATTTTATCGAATGCGGAAATCCGTGCAATGATAACAGCATTCGGCACTGGTATTGGTGAGGAGTTTAATTTAGAGAAAGCTCGTTATCATAAAATCATTATCATGACTGATGCCGATGTCGATGGGGCACATATTCGTACATTACTTTTAACATTCTTCTTCCGTTTCCTTCGACCACTAATAGAAGCAGGCTATATTTATATTGCACAGCCACCACTTTATCAAGTGAAACAAGGTAAACATATTGAGTACTGCTATGATGAAGAGACATTAAAAGAAATTTTAGAACGGCTACCAAAAATGCCAAAACCAAATGTGCAGCGTTATAAAGGTCTTGGTGAAATGAACGCTGAGCAGCTTTGGGAAACAACAATGGATCCTGAGTACCGCACATTATTACAAGTAGAATTAGATGATGCAATTAAAGCAAACCAAGCATTTGAACGTTTAATGGGCGATGAAGTTGAACCTCGTCGTCAATTTATCGAGGAAAATGCCGTATACGCTAATTTAGATATCTAATTTTTCTTGAGAGGAGGTCTACACTTTGTCAGAACAAGAACGCTCCGGTGTTAAAGGAATTAATATAACAGAAGAAATTGAAACATCCTTTCTTGATTATGCAATGAGTGTAATTGTATCACGTGCATTACCTGATGTACGTGACGGATTAAAACCAGTTCATCGTCGTATTTTATATGGGATGCAGGAATTAGGTAATACAGCAGATAAAGCCTACAAAAAATCAGCACGTATCGTTGGGGATGTAATGGGTAAGTACCATCCACATGGTGACTCTTCCATCTATGATGCAATGGTACGTATGGCACAAGATTTTAGCTATCGCTACATGCTTGTTGATGGTCACGGAAACTTTGGCTCTGTTGATGGTGATGGCGCAGCAGCCATGCGATATACAGAATCACGTATGTCTAAAATAGCAATGGAAATGCTCCGTGATATTAATAAAGATACAATTGACTATACAGATAACTATGATGGATCAGAAAAAGAACCAATAGTTTTACCAAGTCGCTATCCAAATCTTTTAGTCAACGGTGCTGCAGGGATTGCTGTAGGTATGGCAACAAATATTCCACCACATCAATTGGGTGAAACAATTGATGCTGTTATAGCACTTTCTGAAAATCCAGCCATTACGACTGAAGAGCTAATGGAAATCATTCCTGGCCCTGATTTTCCTACTGGTGGATTAATTTTAGGACGTAGTGGTATTCGTAGAGCCTATGAAACTGGTCGAGGTTCCATTATCATCCGTGCGAAAGTGGAAATTGAGCAAAAGGCAAATGGTAAGGAAACTATTCTTATTCATGAATTGCCTTACCAAGTGAATAAGGCTAAGCTCATTGAAAAAATTGCAGAGCTTGTACGTGATAAAAAAATAGATGGAATCACAAATTTACGTGATGAATCAGACCGTCGTGGTATGCGTGTAGTGATTGAAGTTCGTAAAGATGCAAATGCTAATGTTGTACTAAATAATTTATATAAACAAACAGCTATGCAATCTAGCTTCGGTATCAATATGCTATCTTTAGTAAATGGTCAGCCTAAAGTATTAGGCTTAAAAGAAATGCTATACCATTATTTAGAACACCAAAAAGTAATTATTCGTCGTCGTACAGAGTTTGATCTTCGAAAAGCTGAAGACCGCGCTCACATTTTAGAGGGCTTACGAATCGCACTCGATCATATTGATGAAATAATCGCTATTATACGTGGTTCACGTAGTGGTGAAGAAGCAAAACCTCAATTAATGGAACGTTTTAGCTTATCTGAGCGTCAGGCTCAAGCTATTTTAGATATGCGCCTTGTTCGGTTAAGCGGCTTAGAACGTGAAAAAATTGAGGCAGAATATCAAGAGCTTCAAGTTCTTATAGATGAATTAAAGGCAATCTTAGCAGATGAAGAGAAAATTGTAGATATTATTCGTACTGAAATCTTAGAGTTGAAAGAACGTTTTAATGATACACGCCGTACTGAGATTACATCAGGTGGAATTGAAATGATTGAGGATGAGGATTTAATTCCTGTTGAAAACTCAGTTGTTACTTTAACACATAATGGCTATATCAAGCGTTTAGCTGCGAATACATATCGTAGTCAAAAGCGTGGTGGTCGTGGTGTACAAGGAATGGGTACAAATGAAGACGACTTTGTAGAGCATCTAATGAATACTTCTACCCACGATACAATTTTATTCTTCACGTCTAAAGGTAAAGTATTTAGAGCAAAAGGATATGAAATTCCTGAGTTCGGTCGTACTGCTAAAGGGTTACCTATCGTAAACTTGCTCAATATAGAAAAAGGCGAAAAAGTAACAGCTATGATTCGTGTTGCGTCGTTTGATGACGATGCTTACTTTATCTTTACCACAAAAACAGGTATTACAAAACGTACTCCTGTATCGCAATTTGCTAACATCCGAACAAATGGTTTAATCGCAATCAGCTTGAGAGAAGACGACGATCTTATTTCTGTACGTCTTACAGATGGAGAGAAACAAGTCATTATTGGTACACGCGATGGCATGCTCGTTCGTTTCCAAGAAGACGACATTCGATCTATGGGCCGTACAGCTGGTGGTGTACGAGGCATTAAGCTACGTGATGGTGACGAAGTAGTGGGTATGGAGATTGTTGAGCCAGGGCAAGAAATTTTAGTAGTAACTGAAAAAGGTTACGGTAAACGTACTTCTGAAGAGGACTATCGTTTACAAAGTCGTGGTGGAGTAGGACTGAAAACTATCCAGATTACAGATAAGAATGGTCCAATGGTCGCTGTAAAAACCGTCGATGGTTCTGAAGATTTAATGCTTATAACTATTAATGGTATGCTTATCCGTATGGATGTGAACGATATTTCATTAATTGGGCGCAGTACGCAAGGTGTACGTTTAATTCGACTAGGAGATGACGAATTGGTTGCAACTGTCGCTAAAGTGGAAAAAGCAGAAGAGTCTTTAGAAGACGAAGAGGAAGTCGAAGAATAATATAATCCGATGATGACATTATTGAATGTCGTCATCGGTTTTTTTTACGTAAATAATGAAATATAAGTAATTATTTTGAATTCCATGATAAAATGAAAATACCTTATTTTGAAGCAAGAAATAGTGGAGAGGTGTTCATTCCGTGGAAACTATACATGTTCCAATTTCAGAGCTAGGTGTTGGCAAGGTAATTTCTGAAGATATATTTGCTAATACACAGTATCCGATTATTTTCAAAGATACAATGATTTCTTATGTACACTTACAAATTTTTCATGCATTTAATATTTTCACCGTCCCCGTTTACAAAAGTGAAAATGATATTCGTGTAGAAAAGAATGAGAGTGATGTCGAAGTTACAATAGAAGAAATTCCGACTTTTAGGAAAATCTATAATCATTCTGTTGAACAGTTTAAAAAAGAGTTTAAAAACTGGGAAGCGGGAGCTAAGGTTGATATTGCAAAGGCCAGAACAATTATTTTACCTCTGGTAGAGATGGTACTAGAAGATCGTACTATTATTTTTGATTTAAATGAGTATTCAAATCCAAAAGACTACCTGTATCATCATTGTGTAGCAACTGGTTTAATTGCCTCAGTTATTGCTCAAAAACTTGGTTATGATAGAGGGACAACTATTCAAGTAGCCATCGGTGGTTTATTAGCTGATTGTGGTATGGCTAAAGTACATCCTCGTATCAGGGATAAGAAGACACCATTAACAGAGCAAGAATATGATGAGATTTATAAACATCCCATTTATAGCCATAATATGGTGAAAGATTTGACGATTTTAAAAGAAACGATGAAAGAAGCAATCTTCCAACATCATGAACGTTTAAATGGTAGTGGATATCCGAAGAACGAAAAGATCGCCAATATTTCTATATTTGCACAAATCATTGCTGTTGCAGACGTTTTTCATGCTATGACATGTGAACGAGTGTATAGAACAAAACAATCTTCATTTAAAGTGATAGAAATGATCAATGAATCTGAGTTTGGTAAATTTGATATTAAAGTAGTACGTGCATTAATTGATATTGTTGCAGATCTTCCAATAGGTACAATTGTAGAACTTTCTAATTTAGAACGTGGGGAAGTAATGTTTGTAAATAAATTTGCCCCAACAAGACCACTTATTAAATTAATTCATTCAGGGGAAATTTTTGATTTAGGGAAAAATCGTAGCTTTTATATTTCACGTATCATAACTAATTTATAGATAAAGGGGCAAACTATATTATGCGGTTTGCCTTTTTTATCAGGTAAGAGACTTACTCTACGCAAGTGCTAGTATAAATAGCTGAGATATTAGTATTTTCCTTAAGAATCATTTCGCAATATTAATCAATTAAATAGTGAGGATTTTAACCATAATTGTGTTTTGAAACATTTATATATATTTTATTAAAATATTTTTTGAGAAAGTGTTGACTTTGTTTTAGAATCTTGATATTATAAATGAGTCGCCAAGAGGTGACGACGAAATAAAGAACATGAACCTTGAAAACTGAACAAGCAAAACGTAATCAATAAAGTTTTAAGTAGCTAGCTTTGCTAGTGAACGAAACACAATTTTGGACATCAAACATGATGCCAGCAAAACAATTTGAGCTAATCAAATTTCTTTTATGGAGAGTTTGATCCTGGCTCAGGACGAACGCTGGCGGCGTGCCTAATACATGCAAGTCGAGCGAACAGAAAAGGAGCTTGCTCCTTTGACGTTAGCGGCGGACGGGTGAGTAACACGTGGGCAACCTACCTTATAGTTTGGGATAACTCCGGGAAACCGGGGCTAATACCGAATAATCTCTTTTGCTTCATGGCAAGAGACTGAAAGACGGCATCTCGCTGTCGCTATAGGATGGGCCCGCGGCGCATTAGCTAGTTGGTGAGGTAACGGCTCACCAAGGCGACGATGCGTAGCCGACCTGAGAGGGTGATCGGCCACACTGGGACTGAGACACGGCCCAGACTCCTACGGGAGGCAGCAGTAGGGAATCTTCCACAATGGGCGAAAGCCTGATGGAGCAACGCCGCGTGAGTGAAGAAGGTTTTCGGATCGTAAAACTCTGTTGTAAGGGAAGAACAAGTACAGTAGTAACTGGCTGTACCTTGACGGTACCTTATTAGAAAGCCACGGCTAACTACGTGCCAGCAGCCGCGGTAATACGTAGGTGGCAAGCGTTGTCCGGAATTATTGGGCGTAAAGCGCGCGCAGGCGGTCCTTTAAGTCTGATGTGAAAGCCCACGGCTCAACCGTGGAGGGTCATTGGAAACTGGGGGACTTGAGTGCAGAAGAGGAAAGTGGAATTCCAAGTGTAGCGGTGAAATGCGTAGAGATTTGGAGGAACACCAGTGGCGAAGGCGACTTTCTGGTCTGTAACTGACGCTGAGGCGCGAAAGCGTGGGGAGCAAACAGGATTAGATACCCTGGTAGTCCACGCCGTAAACGATGAGTGCTAAGTGTTAGGGGGTTTCCGCCCCTTAGTGCTGCAGCTAACGCATTAAGCACTCCGCCTGGGGAGTACGGTCGCAAGACTGAAACTCAAAGGAATTGACGGGGGCCCGCACAAGCGGTGGAGCATGTGGTTTAATTCGAAGCAACGCGAAGAACCTTACCAGGTCTTGACATCCCGTTGACCACTGTAGAGATATAGTTTCCCCTTCGGGGGCAACGGTGACAGGTGGTGCATGGTTGTCGTCAGCTCGTGTCGTGAGATGTTGGGTTAAGTCCCGCAACGAGCGCAACCCTTGATCTTAGTTGCCATCATTTAGTTGGGCACTCTAAGGTGACTGCCGGTGACAAACCGGAGGAAGGTGGGGATGACGTCAAATCATCATGCCCCTTATGACCTGGGCTACACACGTGCTACAATGGACGATACAAACGGTTGCCAACTCGCGAGAGGGAGCTAATCCGATAAAGTCGTTCTCAGTTCGGATTGTAGGCTGCAACTCGCCTACATGAAGCCGGAATCGCTAGTAATCGCGGATCAGCATGCCGCGGTGAATACGTTCCCGGGCCTTGTACACACCGCCCGTCACACCACGAGAGTTTGTAACACCCGAAGTCGGTGAGGTAACCTTTTGGAGCCAGCCGCCGAAGGTGGGATAGATGATTGGGGTGAAGTCGTAACAAGGTAGCCGTATCGGAAGGTGCGGCTGGATCACCTCCTTTCTAAGGATTATTTCGGAATACAAACCTTGGGTTTGTAAGATTACGTTTTGCGTTCAGTTTTGAAGGTTTATGAAATTTAATAAAACTTCCAAGAGGGCCTATAGCTCAGCTGGTTAGAGCGCACGCCTGATAAGCGTGAGGTCGATGGTTCGAGTCCATTTAGGCCCACCATATATACCTCTTGGGGCCTTAGCTCAGCTGGGAGAGCGCCTGCCTTGCACGCAGGAGGTCAGCGGTTCGATCCCGCTAGGCTCCACCATTTTTTTGTTCTTTGAAAACTGGATAAAACGACATTGAAATTGTAACAAACACATTTATTTTTTAAGTTTTTTTATAGGCTTAATAACTTGGTTAAGTTATTAAGGGCGCACGGCGAATGCCTTGGCACTAGGAGCCGAAGAAGGACGGCACTAACACCGATATGCTTCGGGGAGCTGTAAGTGAGCTTTGATCCGGAGATTTCCGAATGGGGGAACCCACTACGTTTAATCGCGTAGTATCTTGACGTGAATACATAGCGTCTTGAAGGCAGACCCAGGGAACTGAAACATCTAAGTACCTGGAGGAAGAGAAAGAAAAATCGATTCCCTGAGTAGCGGCGAGCGAAACGGGAAGAGCCCAAACCAAGAGGCTTGCCTCTTGGGGTTGTAGGACACTCAATACGGAGTTACAAAAGAGCGAGTTAGATGAAGCGACTTGGAAAGGTCCGCCAGAGCAGGTAAAAGCCCTGTAGTCGAAAGTTCGTTCTCTCCTGAGTGGATCCTGAGTACGGCGGAACACGTGAAATTCCGTCGGAATCCGGGAGGACCATCTCCCAAGGCTAAATACTACCTAGTGACCGATAGTGAACCAGTACCGTGAGGGAAAGGTGAAAAGCACCCCGGAAGGGGAGTGAAAGAGATCCTGAAACCGTGTGCCTACAAGTAGTTAGAGCCCGTTAATGGGTGATAGCGTGCCTTTTGTAGAATGAACCGGCGAGTTACGATTACGTGCAAGGT
Organism: Lysinibacillus capsici; assembly: GCF_020217405.1. NCBI lineage: Bacteria > Bacillati > Bacillota > Bacilli > Caryophanales > Bacillaceae > Lysinibacillus > Lysinibacillus capsici. The sequence goes on from NZ_CP084108.1 coordinate 74,135, forward strand.
TAAGCTTTAGAAGGCGGAGCCGCAGCGAAAGCGAGTCTGAATAGGGCGAAGTAGTACGTGGTCGTAGACCCGAAACCAGGTGATCTACCCATGTCCAGGGTGAAGGTGAGGTAACACTTACTGGAGGCCCGAACCCACGCACGTTGAAAAGTGCGGGGATGAGGTGTGGGTAGCGGAGAAATTCCAATCGAACTTGGAGATAGCTGGTTCTCTCCGAAATAGCTTTAGGGCTAGCCTCGTGATGAGAATACTGGAGGTAGAGCACTGTTTGGACTAGGGGGCCATCCCGGTTTACCGAATTCAGACAAACTCCGAATGCCAGATATTTATACACGGGAGTCAGACTGCGAGTGATAAGATCCGTAGTCAAAAGGGAAACAGCCCAGACCACCAGCTAAGGTCCCAAAGTAATCGTTAAGTGGAAAAGGATGTGGCGTTGCACAGACAACCAGGATGTTGGCTTAGAAGCAGCCATCATTTAAAGAGTGCGTAATAGCTCACTGGTCGAGTGACGCTGCGCCGAAAATGTATCGGGGCTAAACGATTCACCGAAGCTGTGGATTGACATCTACGATGTCAGTGGTAGGAGAGCGTTCTAAGTGCGTTGAAGTCAGACCGGAAGGACTGGTGGAGCGCTTAGAAGTGAGAATGCCGGTATGAGTAGCGAAAGACGGGTGAGAATCCCGTCCACCGTATGACTAAGGTTTCCTGAGGAAGGCTCGTCCGCTCAGGGTTAGTCGGGACCTAAGCCGAGGCCGATAGGCGTAGGCGATGGACAACAGGTTGATATTCCTGTACCACCTCCTCACCGTTTGAGAAATGGGGGGACGCAGTAGGATAGGGTAAGCGCGCCGTTGGTTGTGCGCGTCCAAGCAGTAAGGCGTGTGTGTAGGCAAATCCGCACACTGTAACGTTGAGCTGTGATGGCGAGTCCGTATGGACGAAGTTCCTGATTTCACACTGCCAAGAAAAGCCTCTATCGAGGTGAGAGGTGCCCGTACCGCAAACCGACACAGGTAGTCGAGGAGAGAATCCTAAGGTGTGCGAGAGAACTCTCGTTAAGGAACTCGGCAAAATGACCCCGTAACTTCGGGAGAAGGGGTGCTCTTGAGCGTGCAAGCGCATGAGAGCCGCAGTGAATAGGCCCAGGCGACTGTTTAGCAAAAACACAGGTCTCTGCAAAACCGTAAGGTGACGTATAGGGGCTGACGCCTGCCCGGTGCTGGAAGGTTAAGAGGAGTGGTTAGCGCAAGCGAAGCTGCGAATTGAAGCCCCAGTAAACGGCGGCCGTAACTATAACGGTCCTAAGGTAGCGAAATTCCTTGTCGGGTAAGTTCCGACCCGCACGAAAGGCGTAACGATCTGGGCACTGTCTCAACGAGAGACTCGGTGAAATTATAGTACCTGTGAAGATGCAGGTTACCCGCGACAGGACGGAAAGACCCCGTGGAGCTTTACTGTAGCCTGATATTGAATTTTGGTACAACTTGTACAGGATAGGTAGGAGCCAGAGATCTCGGAGCGCCAGCTTCGAAGGAGGCGTCGGTGGGATACTACCCTGGTTGTATTGAAATTCTAACCCATGCCCCTTAGCGGGGCAGGAGACAGTGTCAGGCGGACAGTTTGACTGGGGCGGTCGCCTCCTAAAAGGTAACGGAGGCGCCCAAAGGTTCCCTCAGAATGGTTGGAAATCATTCGTAGAGTGTAAAGGCACAAGGGAGCTTGACTGCGAGACCTACAAGTCGAGCAGGGTCGAAAGACGGGCTTAGTGATCCGGTGGTTCCGCATGGAAGGGCCATCGCTCAACGGATAAAAGCTACCCCGGGGATAACAGGCTTATCTCCCCCAAGAGTCCACATCGACGGGGAGGTTTGGCACCTCGATGTCGGCTCATCGCATCCTGGGGCTGTAGTCGGTCCCAAGGGTTGGGCTGTTCGCCCATTAAAGCGGTACGCGAGCTGGGTTCAGAACGTCGTGAGACAGTTCGGTCCCTATCCGTCGTGGGCGTAGGAAATTTGAGAGGAGCTGTCCTTAGTACGAGAGGACCGGGATGGACACACCGCTGGTGTACCAGTTGTCTTGCCAAAGGCATCGCTGGGTAGCTATGTGTGGACGGGATAAGTGCTGAAAGCATCTAAGCATGAAGCCCCCCTCAAGATGAGATTTCCCATTACGCAAGTAAGTAAGATCCCTCAAAGACGATGAGGTAGATAGGTTCGAGGTGGAAGTGTGGTGACACATGGAGCTGACGAATACTAATCGATCGAGGACTTAACCAAAAAAGTTTGAAACATTCAATGTGCCGTTTATCCAGTTTTGAAAGAGCAAATCTTTCTAAAAAGAGAGCTTCTAGTCACAGCAATACGCCGTGTATGGAAGGTCGACCATAGTCTAGTGATGATGGCAAAGAGGTCACACCCGTTCCCATACCGAACACGGAAGTTAAGCTCTTTAGCGCCGATGGTAGTTGGGGGCTTCCCCCTGTGAGAGTAGGACGTCGCTAGGCAACAAAACAGTCAGCTGTGCGCTGACTGTTTTTTTATTGTATCTTTTGAAAACTCCTTGCTATGCGAGGGGCTTCAAATGGATAATAAAAATTTAGCACACACTACATGGAATTGTAAGTATCACATCGTCTTTGTGCCAAAATATAGAAGGTAGATATAGGTAGAATTCTTCGTCGGTTATGTGAAAGAAAAAAGGAGTAGAAATCATTGAAGCTACAGTCTATCCTGATCATATTCGTATGTTGGTGAGATTCCGCCCAAAATAAGTGTTCCATCGTCTGTGGTTTATTTGAAAGGGAAGAGTAGTTTAATGATATTCGATTGCCAGATGAACCTGAAATAGAGATATGGAAATAGGAAGTTTTGGTGTCGCGGATATTATGTAGATACAGTAGAACGAAACAGAAAAATCATACAGGAATATATAAAATCAATTGCAAGAGGATAATCTTGAGGATCAAACGACCATGAAAGAATTCATTGATCCATTTACAGGAGAAGAAATACAAGCTAAAATAATAAAACCACTTTAGTGGTAGCGTCATGGGCCAGTACCCCAGCGTTTTAGACTGGTGGTTCTGATTCATTGTAATCTTAGCACTATATAGCAGAGGTTAGAAAGCTATTAACTAAGTCAGTTTAAAATTTTCAGGCCTTCAGTGAAAGGATAAAATTGGAAGTAAACAACAGCGTAACTTTTTTTCAATTAATTAATATTAATACCACCAGTAAACCCTTATAAGACATAGTTAATATAGATAAGAGCTTTCATTACTGTTAGGGGCTTGAGCCCTTTTTTTCTTATTAAAAATATGTTCTACACTAAAAATTTTCGAAACTGAAATTATTGTTGCAACATAAATTACCATTTAAGTAGATCTATACATTTATTAGAATAACCATATTTCGCTGCATATTCTTATATGGAATTTTAGCTAAACACTTGGTTAGAGTTTGCTGCTATCTACATAAGAAACGTCAAAAAAGTAGAAAATTTAGTTCTATTCGTCATTCTTCATCCTTATACTGTAAAGATTACATCAAAAAGGAGAGGAAATTTTGTGGATTGATGGCGTATTTTCTGGTGGCGGTTTGAAGGGCTTTGCATTAGTAGGGGCATATCAAGTACTAGAAGCTGAACATTTTCGATTTAAACGTGTAGCTGGTACAAGTGCAGGTGCCATTTTAGCTGCCTTTATTGCAGCAGGATATAGTGGAAAAGAGATAGAAATGATGCTAGAAGAGTTAGATGTTCCTTCATTACTTGATCCAAGAAGAACAATTTTACCTTTTCCTTTTATGAAATGGGTAAATGTTTATAATCATTTAGGTCTCTATAAAGGAAAGGCGTTAGAAAAATGGTTTTTCCAAAAGCTAGCGGCAAAAGGAGTATATACTTTTGGTGATCTGCCTAAAGATTCACTTAAGTTAGTAGCTTCAGATTTAACGAATGGTAGAATGATTGTTTTACCAGACGATTTGCATAAATATCAAATTGAAGCAGAGAAATTTTCAGTTGCTTGTGCGTTACGCATGAGTTGTGGTATACCTTTTTTCTTTGAACCAGTTACATTAAAGACTGGGAAGGGGGAATCTGTAATAGTGGATGGTGGTGTTTTAAGTAATTTTCCACTATGGATATTCGATGATAAAGAAGGTCGGAAAGTACGTCCGATTTTAGGCCTGAAACTGAGTAGAAGAAGAGAAGAACAATGCCCTCAAGAAATTAAGAATGGTCTAAATTTATTTGAGGCACTATTTTCAACTATGAAAGATGCACATGATGAAAGGTATATATCAAGACGACACGAAAGAGATATTATTTTTATTCCTGTAGAAGATTATAGTGCTACCCAATTTGATTTAAATGAAGAAACAAAAGAAACTCTATTAGAAATAGGAAGAAACCGTACAATTCAATTTTTACGAAATTGGCCAAGGTTGAGGTTATAATTCTTTTTAAGAAATAGTTATAAAACTATTGACCAATGACAAATAGGGTGTTATTATATAAAAGTTGCTGTTGAGATATGCAGCTACTAAAATATAAAATAAAATAACTGTTTGACATTAAATATAAAACATGTTATTATATAAAAGTTAACTCTTACAGAAGAGTAAACAAAATGAACCTTGAAAACTGAACAAGCAAAACGTAATCAATAAAGTTTTAAGTAGCTAGCTTTGCTAGTGAACGAAACACAATTTTGGACATCAAACATGATGCCAGCAAAACAATTTGAGCTAATCAAATTTCTTTTATGGAGAGTTTGATCCTGGCTCAGGACGAACGCTGGCGGCGTGCCTAATACATGCAAGTCGAGCGAACAGAAAAGGAGCTTGCTCCTTTGACGTTAGCGGCGGACGGGTGAGTAACACGTGGGTAACCTACCTTATAGTTTGGGATAACTCCGGGAAACCGGGGCTAATACCGAATAATCTCTTTTGCTTCATGGCAAGAGACTGAAAGACGGCATCTCGCTGTCGCTATAGGATGGGCCCGCGGCGCATTAGCTAGTTGGTGAGGTAACGGCTCACCAAGGCGACGATGCGTAGCCGACCTGAGAGGGTGATCGGCCACACTGGGACTGAGACACGGCCCAGACTCCTACGGGAGGCAGCAGTAGGGAATCTTCCACAATGGGCGAAAGCCTGATGGAGCAACGCCGCGTGAGTGAAGAAGGTTTTCGGATCGTAAAACTCTGTTGTAAGGGAAGAACAAGTACAGTAGTAACTGGCTGTACCTTGACGGTACCTTATTAGAAAGCCACGGCTAACTACGTGCCAGCAGCCGCGGTAATACGTAGGTGGCAAGCGTTGTCCGGAATTATTGGGCGTAAAGCGCGCGCAGGCGGTCCTTTAAGTCTGATGTGAAAGCCCACGGCTCAACCGTGGAGGGTCATTGGAAACTGGGGGACTTGAGTGCAGAAGAGGAAAGTGGAATTCCAAGTGTAGCGGTGAAATGCGTAGAGATTTGGAGGAACACCAGTGGCGAAGGCGACTTTCTGGTCTGTAACTGACGCTGAGGCGCGAAAGCGTGGGGAGCAAACAGGATTAGATACCCTGGTAGTCCACGCCGTAAACGATGAGTGCTAAGTGTTAGGGGGTTTCCGCCCCTTAGTGCTGCAGCTAACGCATTAAGCACTCCGCCTGGGGAGTACGGTCGCAAGACTGAAACTCAAAGGAATTGACGGGGGCCCGCACAAGCGGTGGAGCATGTGGTTTAATTCGAAGCAACGCGAAGAACCTTACCAGGTCTTGACATCCCGTTGACCACTGTAGAGATATAGTTTCCCCTTCGGGGGCAACGGTGACAGGTGGTGCATGGTTGTCGTCAGCTCGTGTCGTGAGATGTTGGGTTAAGTCCCGCAACGAGCGCAACCCTTGATCTTAGTTGCCATCATTTAGTTGGGCACTCTAAGGTGACTGCCGGTGACAAACCGGAGGAAGGTGGGGATGACGTCAAATCATCATGCCCCTTATGACCTGGGCTACACACGTGCTACAATGGACGATACAAACGGTTGCCAACTCGCGAGAGGGAGCTAATCCGATAAAGTCGTTCTCAGTTCGGATTGTAGGCTGCAACTCGCCTACATGAAGCCGGAATCGCTAGTAATCGCGGATCAGCATGCCGCGGTGAATACGTTCCCGGGCCTTGTACACACCGCCCGTCACACCACGAGAGTTTGTAACACCCGAAGTCGGTGAGGTAACCTTTTGGAGCCAGCCGCCGAAGGTGGGATAGATGATTGGGGTGAAGTCGTAACAAGGTAGCCGTATCGGAAGGTGCGGCTGGATCACCTCCTTTCTAAGGATTATTTCGGAATACAAACCTTGGGTTTGTAAGATTACGTTTTGCGTTCAGTTTTGAAGGTTCATTCTATCTGAATGAAACACTTCAAAACTTGTTCTTTGAAAACTGGATAAAACGACATTGAAATTGTAACAAACACATTTATTTTTTAAGTTTTTTTATAGGCTTAATAACTTGGTTAAGTTATTAAGGGCGCACGGCGAATGCCTTGGCACTAGGAGCCGAAGAAGGACGGCACTAACACCGATATGCTTCGGGGAGCTGTAAGTGAGCTTTGATCCGGAGATTTCCGAATGGGGGAACCCACTACGTTTAATCGCGTAGTATCTTGACGTGAATACATAGCGTCTTGAAGGCAGACCCAGGGAACTGAAACATCTAAGTACCTGGAGGAAGAGAAAGAAAAATCGATTCCCTGAGTAGCGGCGAGCGAAACGGGAAGAGCCCAAACCAAGAGGCTTGCCTCTTGGGGTTGTAGGACACTCAATACGGAGTTACAAAAGAGCGAGTTAGATGAAGCGACTTGGAAAGGTCCGCCAGAGCAGGTAAAAGCCCTGTAGTCGAAAGTTCGTTCTCTCCTGAGTGGATCCTGAGTACGGCGGAACACGTGAAATTCCGTCGGAATCCGGGAGGACCATCTCCCAAGGCTAAATACTACCTAGTGACCGATAGTGAACCAGTACCGTGAGGGAAAGGTGAAAAGCACCCCGGAAGGGGAGTGAAAGAGATCCTGAAACCGTGTGCCTACAAGTAGTTAGAGCCCGTTAATGGGTGATAGCGTGCCTTTTGTAGAATGAACCGGCGAGTTACGATTACGTGCAAGGTTAAGCTTTAGAAGGCGGAGCCGCAGCGAAAGCGAGTCTGAATAGGGCGAAGTAGTACGTGGTCGTAGACCCGAAACCAGGTGATCTACCCATGTCCAGGGTGAAGGTGAGGTAACACTTACTGGAGGCCCGAACCCACGCACGTTGAAAAGTGCGGGGATGAGGTGTGGGTAGCGGAGAAATTCCAATCGAACTTGGAGATAGCTGGTTCTCTCCGAAATAGCTTTAGGGCTAGCCTCGTGATGAGAATACTGGAGGTAGAGCACTGTTTGGACTAGGGGGCCATCCCGGTTTACCGAATTCAGACAAACTCCGAATGCCAGATATTTATACACGGGAGTCAGACTGCGAGTGATAAGATCCGTAGTCAAAAGGGAAACAGCCCAGACCACCAGCTAAGGTCCCAAAGTAATCGTTAAGTGGAAAAGGATGTGGCGTTGCACAGACAACCAGGATGTTGGCTTAGAAGCAGCCATCATTTAAAGAGTGCGTAATAGCTCACTGGTCGAGTGACGCTGCGCCGAAAATGTATCGGGGCTAAACGATTCACCGAAGCTGTGGATTGACATCTACGATGTCAGTGGTAGGAGAGCGTTCTAAGTGCGTTGAAGTCAGACCGGAAGGACTGGTGGAGCGCTTAGAAGTGAGAATGCCGGTATGAGTAGCGAAAGACGGGTGAGAATCCCGTCCACCGTATGACTAAGGTTTCCTGAGGAAGGCTCGTCCGCTCAGGGTTAGTCGGGACCTAAGCCGAGGCCGATAGGCGTAGGCGATGGACAACAGGTTGATATTCCTGTACCACCTCCTCACCGTTTGAGAAATGGGGGGACGCAGTAGGATAGGGTAAGCGCGCCGTTGGTTGTGCGCGTCCAAGCAGTAAGGCGTGTGTGTAGGCAAATCCGCACACTGTAACGTTGAGCTGTGATGGCGAGTCCGTATGGACGAAGTTCCTGATTTCACACTGCCAAGAAAAGCCTCTATCGAGGTGAGAGGTGCCCGTACCGCAAACCGACACAGGTAGTCGAGGAGAGAATCCTAAGGTGTGCGAGAGAACTCTCGTTAAGGAACTCGGCAAAATGACCCCGTAACTTCGGGAGAAGGGGTGCTCTTGAGCGTGCAAGCGCATGAGAGCCGCAGTGAATAGGCCCAGGCGACTGTTTAGCAAAAACACAGGTCTCTGCAAAACCGTAAGGTGACGTATAGGGGCTGACGCCTGCCCGGTGCTGGAAGGTTAAGAGGAGTGGTTAGCGCAAGCGAAGCTGCGAATTGAAGCCCCAGTAAACGGCGGCCGTAACTATAACGGTCCTAAGGTAGCGAAATTCCTTGTCGGGTAAGTTCCGACCCGCACGAAAGGCGTAACGATCTGGGCACTGTCTCAACGAGAGACTCGGTGAAATTATAGTACCTGTGAAGATGCAGGTTACCCGCGACAGGACGGAAAGACCCCGTGGAGCTTTACTGTAGCCTGATATTGAATTTTGGTACAACTTGTACAGGATAGGTAGGAGCCAGAGATCTCGGAGCGCCAGCTTCGAAGGAGGCGTCGGTGGGATACTACCCTGGTTGTATTGAAATTCTAACCCATGCCCCTTAGCGGGGCAGGAGACAGTGTCAGGCGGACAGTTTGACTGGGGCGGTCGCCTCCTAAAAGGTAACGGAGGCGCCCAAAGGTTCCCTCAGAATGGTTGGAAATCATTCGTAGAGTGTAAAGGCACAAGGGAGCTTGACTGCGAGACCTACAAGTCGAGCAGGGTCGAAAGACGGGCTTAGTGATCCGGTGGTTCCGCATGGAAGGGCCATCGCTCAACGGATAAAAGCTACCCCGGGGATAACAGGCTTATCTCCCCCAAGAGTCCACATCGACGGGGAGGTTTGGCACCTCGATGTCGGCTCATCGCATCCTGGGGCTGTAGTCGGTCCCAAGGGTTGGGCTGTTCGCCCATTAAAGCGGTACGCGAGCTGGGTTCAGAACGTCGTGAGACAGTTCGGTCCCTATCCGTCGTGGGCGTAGGAAATTTGAGAGGAGCTGTCCTTAGTACGAGAGGACCGGGATGGACACACCGCTGGTGTACCAGTTGTCTTGCCAAAGGCATCGCTGGGTAGCTATGTGTGGACGGGATAAGTGCTGAAAGCATCTAAGCATGAAGCCCCCCTCAAGATGAGATTTCCCATTACGCAAGTAAGTAAGATCCCTCAAAGACGATGAGGTAGATAGGTTCGAGGTGGAAGTGTGGTGACACATGGAGCTGACGAATACTAATCGATCGAGGACTTAACCAAAACGTTTGAAACATTCAATGCACCGTTTATCCAGTTTTGAAAGAATAATTCTTTCAACAAAAAAGAGAGCTTCAAGACGCCGTAATACGCCGTGTATTGGAGGTCGAATAAAAGTCTAGTGATGATGGCAAAGAGGTCACACCCGTTCCCATACCGAACACGGAAGTTAAGCTCTTTAGCGCCGATGGTAGTTGGGGGCTTCCCCCTGTGAGAGTAGGACGTCGCTAGGCAACAAAACAGTCAGCTGTGTGCTGACTGTTTTTTTACTTTCTCTTGATAACTTTTAACTTTACCAAAGAGTTTGATTAAATGTGTTTTTTGAATTTAAAAAATGCAAATAAGTGCCTCGAAATTGTAGTTAATTATTTGTATTGTTTATCTTAATTGTTATTTGTTAAAAATCTGAATTATCTTTCTTTTATAAGTTCCTTGACAGTAGCAGTCCACGTTGTTAATCTTACAATTAATATTCTTTTAACTATAGGAGGAAGTTACGAAAATGTGGGAGACTAAATTTGCCAAAGAAGGTTTAACTTTTGATGATGTACTATTAGTACCAGCTCATTCCGAAGTACTACCGAAAGATGTTGATTTATCAGTTCAATTAACACCAAAGATTAAATTAAACATCCCAATGGTCAGCGCAGGTATGGATACAGTTACAGAGTCTAAAATGGCGATTGCTATGGCACGTCAAGGCGGTATCGGTATTATCCATAAAAACATGGGAATTGATGAGCAAGCTGAACAGGTAGAAAAAGTAAAACGTTCTGAAAATGGTGTTATTACAAACCCATTCTTCTTAACTCCTACACATCAAGTTTTCGATGCTGAGCATCTAATGGGTAAATACCGAATCTCTGGTGTTCCTATTGTTGATAGTATGGAAAATCAAAAGCTAGTAGGGATTATTACAAATCGAGATTTACGTTTTATCTCTGACTACTCTTTAAAAATTGAAGATGTAATGACGAAAGAAGATTTGATTACAGCACCAGTTGGAACGACTTTAGAGGATGCTGAAAAAATTCTTCAACAATATAAAATCGAAAAGCTTCCAATTGTAGATGAAGAAGGTAGATTAACTGGACTTATTACAATTAAGGATATCGAGAAAGTGATTGAATTCCCGAATGCTGCGAAAGATACACATGGCCGTTTACTAGTAGGCGCGGCTGTTGGTGTATCAAAGGATACGATGGTACGTATTGAGAAGCTTGTAGAAGCACAAGTTGACATTGTTGTAATCGATACAGCCCACGGTCATTCAGAAGGCGTATTACAAACAATTCGTTCAATCCGTGAGACTTACCCTGAGCTAGAAATCATCGCTGGTAATGTTGCTACAGGAGAAGGCGCACGTGCATTATTTGAAGCAGGAGCAGATGTTGTTAAAGTAGGTATCGGTCCTGGTTCTATTTGTACTACACGTGTTGTAGCAGGAGTAGGTGTCCCACAAATTACAGCAGTATATGATTGTGCTACAGTAGCTCGTGAGCTAGGTAAAACAATAATTGCTGATGGTGGTATTAAATACTCTGGTGATATCGTAAAAGCACTAGCAGCTGGAGGCAACGTTGTAATGCTTGGTTCTCTTCTAGCAGGTACATCTGAATCTCCTGGAGAAACAGAAATCTTCCAAGGACGTCGCTTTAAAGTTTATCGTGGTATGGGTTCTATCGGCGCAATGGAAAAAGGTTCTAAAGATCGTTACTTCCAGGAGGATGCAAAAAAATTAGTACCTGAAGGTATTGAAGGCCGTCTTCCTTATAAAGGACCATTAGCGGATACAATCTACCAACTGATTGGTGGTATTCGCGCTGGTATGGGTTATTGTGGAGCTCCACATCTTGAACACCTACGCGAGAATGCACAATTTGTTAGAATGACAGGTGCTGGTCTACGTGAATCACATCCACATGATGTACAGATTACAAAAGAATCACCAAACTATTCCATGTAATATATTACTTGCAACTTTTATGCTTTCGCATCGTCTACAAAGATGGCGCGAGAGCATTTTTTATGGTAGAGAGTCAACACGTTTGTTGTTATCTATGATAAAATGTCGAGGACAAGATTATTTTTTGGAGGGCTTTAAAGGTGAAAAAGAAAATGAACACCGTATTACGCTTACTCCTAATTCCTGTTTTATTATTTAGTATTTTTGCAGGTATTCCTGCAAAGGCAAATGCGGAAACAGATTTAGGATTAACCGTGGATGCTGCGATTTTAATTGATGCAGATTCAGGGAAAATTTTATTTGAACAAAATGCAGATACTTCACTAGGTATTGCAAGTATGACAAAGATGATGACTGAATACCTGTTATTGGACGCGATTGATGCAGGGAAAGTTAAATGGGATCAAGAATATCACGTAACAGATTATACGTATCGTATGTCTCAAAATCGTGCATTAAGTAATGTACCTTTACGTAGAGATGGCTCTTATACGATTCGTGAGTTATATGAGGCAATGGCAATCTATTCAGCAAATGCAGCAACCGTAGCTATTGCTGAAACGATCGCAGGTTCTGAAACTGAATTTTTAAAGTTAATGAATAAAAAGGCAGAAGAACTTGGTTTAGAGGGCTATAAATTTGTCAACGCTACTGGTCTTAATAATGCTGATTTATTTGGTATGCATCCATCAGGCACAGGCCCAGAAGATGAAAATGTGATGCCTGCAAAATCTGTAGCAAAATTAGCGTATCATTTATTAAAAGATCACCCAAAGGTATTAGAGACATCTAAAATTGCAAAAAAGACATTCCGTGAAGGGACAGAAGATGCAATTAAAATGTCTAACTGGAACTTTATGTTACCGGGGTTAGTGTATGAATATCAAGGTGTAGATGGATTAAAGACAGGTACAACAAACTTTGCAGGTCACTGCTTCACAGGTACTGCAGAGCGCAATGGTACTCGTTTGATTGCAGTTGTAATGAAAGCTGTTGATGCAAAGGGACAAGGGTCATATGAAGCTCGCTTTGATGCCACTGCGAAACTATTTAACTACGGCTTTTCACAATTCTCAAAGCAGGAAATTTTACCAGGGAACTATACATTCAAAAATCAAAAAACAGTTAAAGTAACAAAAGGTAAAGAAGACAAAGTATCGATAGCAGTAAAAGAACCAATTTCATTTATGATTAAGTCTTCTGATAAAGACTTATATAAACCTACATTGGTTTTAGATAAAAAGAGTTTAGAGGCAGACGTTAAAAAAGACACTGTTGTAGGAAAGGTCGTTATTGAACGCACAGAAGGCACAGATTACGGCTTTATCGATGGCAAGGATATTTCATCCGATGTTGTCACAACAGAGGCTGTAGAGCGTGCTAGCGGTATCTCATTGTTCTTCCAAGGTGTAGGTAACTTCTTCGGTAATTTATGGGGAGGCATTACAGACTTTGTTGGTGGATTATTTTAATATTTAAATAAGAGCACATGAATGTACTTAAGCATTCATGTGCTTTTTCACATTTTTACACGCTACAGCATACACTAATAGGCGAAAGGATGTGGCTAAATGTGTGGCATTACAGGCTGGGCTAGTTTTCAAAAGGATTTAAGAACAAGTGACACAATATTAAAATCGATGACGCAAACATTAAATAAGAGAGGGCCAGATGATGAAAATATTTGGTGTAGTGAGCATATAGCATTTGGCCATCGACGGTTGGCTGTTATTGATTTAATCGGTGGTAAACAACCAATGAAAAAAATCCATGATGGTTTGAACTATGTCATTACATATAATGGCGAACTTTACAATACAGAAGAGCTACGTAAGGAACTCCAAAAAAGAGGGCACAGTTTTACAACACAATCAGATACTGAAGTACTATTAACTGCCTATATTGAATGGAAAGAGCAGTGTGTAGAATTTCTAAATGGTATTTTTGCCTTCGGTGTTTGGGATGAGCAAACACAGTCTTTATTTTTGTGTCGAGACCGACTAGGCGTAAAGCCCTTGTATTATACAGAGCAACAAGAAGGTGTACTTTTTGCATCTGAGGTGAAGGCTCTGCTAGCACACCCCACGGTTCAAGCATGTGTAAATGTTGAAGGGTTGGCAAGTATGATGGCTGTAGGACCTTCTAGAGAGCCAGGTAAAACCCATTTTCAAAATATTAAAGAATTACGGCCTGGCTATGCTATGCGATTCTCTAGAGAAGAAGGTTTAAGAAAGTGGCCGTATTGGCAGCTACAAAGTCGTAGACATGAAGAAACATTAGGAGAAACAATTGAACATGTTCGTTTTTTGTTAACGGATGCTATAGAACGTCAGCTAGTTTCGGATGTACCCATTTGTACGTTTCTTTCAGGAGGACTAGATTCCAGTATTATCACCGGCATTGCAGCAAATAGATTCCAGCAGCAAAGCCATCAGTTGCATACGTATTCTATTGATTATGAAGATAATGAGCGATTCTTTAACCCACATTCTTTCCAAACCTCCACAGATACGTACTGGATTCAAAAAATGACAGAAACTTTCAATACAGCTCACCACGCAGAGGAAATCACTCAGCAACAGTTAATTGATTTATTAGTGGAATCGGTCATTGTTCGCGATTCCCCAGGTATGGCAGATGTAGATTCTTCGTTATTATGGTTTTGTCGGGAAATAAAAAGGGAATTTACTGTAGCGCTATCAGGAGAGTGTGCAGATGAAATTTTTGGTGGTTATCCATGGTTTAAAGATAGGACTACTGGTTTCCCTTGGATCCGTTCATTGTCTGAAAGAAGTGCATTACTCCAAGAGAAGTGGAACAAAAAATTAAAAATTGAAGCCTATGCACAACAACTATATACACAAACAATAGCTGAAGTTCCTTTGTTAGATGGAGAAGGTCTAGCAGAGGCAAAGCATCGCGAAATGTCCTACTTAAATATGCTATGGTTTATGCAAACATTATTAGAGAGGAAAGATCGTATGAGTATGGGGGCAAGTTTAGAGGTACGTGTCCCTTTTGCAGATCATCGGCTTGTAGAATATGCCTGGAATATTCCGTGGGAAATGAAGAATTTAGATGGAATAGAAAAAGGATTACTTCGAAAATCAATGGCACATCTATTGCCGAATGAAGTGTTATATCGTAAAAAAAATCCTTACCCAAAAACATATCATCCTGTCTATACAGCAGGAGTGCAAAAATGGTTGAAGGAAATTCTACATGATAAAAACTCAATTTTGCATGAACTATTTGAACGACAAAAGCTTGCGGAGTTAATTGAATCGGGAGGTAGCTCTTTTAATGTTCCGTGGTATGGGCAATTAATGGCAGGTCCCCAGCTTTTAGCTTATCTAGGGCAAATTCATACTTGGTTTGAGCATTATCAAATTCAATTAATTGAGACTTAATATAAAACGACCCATCTACGTAGATGGGTCATTTTTTTGTATACTCCAGCAATCCATCAACTGCTCAATGGATGATTCGATTGCTTGTACGGGAATCCCTCCAAAACCTAATAAAAATTTAGCTTGTGAAGATTCATAATCATCTAGTCTATAGGCTGATAATGGGTAAATACCGATCTCTGCTTGAGAGGCGAGCTGTTGTAATTTTTTTTCTGAGAATGTGTGTTGAACCTCTAATAAAATATGCATACCCGCTTGTTCACCAGTAATGTTAATGGATGATGAATATTTTTCTAAAATAGAAGTTAGTTTATCATGTTTTTTACGATAAATTTTACGCATACGATTGAGATGCTTTGCAAAATGTCCATCACCCATAAAATTTGCCACAATATGCTGATCAAAACGAGGCACAGTTGATGAGTAATAATTAAAGACATCGTTATAAGTAGCAAGTAGCTTAGGTGGAAGTACAAAATAAGCTACTCGCAAGGATGGCATTAAAGATTTGGTAAAAGTACTCATGTAAATAACTTTATCGTTTCGATCTAATGCGTGTAGGGCAGGAATTGGTTTTCCAGCATAACGAAATTCCGAATCATAATCATCCTCAATAATATAACGAGAGGTGCTTTGTGCCGCCCAATTTAAAGCCTGTGCTCGTCTTGTAGCAGATAATACAGCTCCAGTTGGGAACTGATGTGAGGGTGTAATATACACAACATTAGCATCTGTTTTTTCAAGATCATGAATAATTATGCCCTCTTCATCAACTGCAATTGGATAAACTTTTCTTTTATGCTGTGAAAACATTCGATGGACGGCAGGGTATCCTGGATTTTCTAATGCAAAGCTGGTGTCCTCACTAAAAAGACGGAGAATCATAGGGAGGAGCTGCTCTGTCCCTGAACCAATAACAATTTGTTCAGGGTGACATACAACACCACGGGATTGATATAAATAATTAGCAATCTCTGTGCGTAAAGACAGTTCTCCTTGTGGTTCCCCTGTTAATAATAGCTCCTTTGAGGTATCGTCAAAAAGCTCTTTTGCATACTTTCTCCATGTTTGAAATGGAAAAGCATCGATATCAATAGATCCTGGATTAAAATCGATTTTGTAAGACTTTTTCTTAGGATGTTCATTAATGGACGCCACAGTATCTTGTTGAATGTAGGGCAGTTCATCTATTTCTTCTACAAAATAGCCAATACGTGATTTGGACATAATATAGCCTTCAGCTAATAGCTGAGCATAGGCAATTTCAATTGTTGTTTGGGAAATGTTTAAAAAATCTGCTAATTTTCTTTTTGAAGGCAGTTTTTCTCCTACAGTTATTTTCTTAGAAATAATAGCTTCTTTAATACCGTTATAAAGCTGATCATAAAGCGGTTTATCACTATCTCTTTCAAGCTGGAATAAAAGCATATCCATGATTTGGAACCTCCTGACCTTATAGATATTTTGGAAACTGGATATTTTGATATGGTCAATTTCTATTATACTAAACTTCATCATAAAGGTGGAGGTTAGAAAATGAAACGAACAGGTACAGAGCTAGTAAAACGTGGAATGGCAGAAATGCAAAAAGGCGGCGTCATTATGGATGTCATTAATGCAGAGCAAGCAAAAATTGCAGAAGCTGCAGGTGCTGTAGCAGTTATGGCATTAGAAAGAGTACCTTCAGATATTCGGAAAACAGGTGGCGTTGCACGCATGGCTGATCCTCGGATTGTTGAGGAAGTAATGGGAGCGGTAACTATTCCTGTGATGGCCAAAGCACGTATTGGGCATATTGTTGAAGCACGTGTTTTAGAAGCAATGGGTGTTGATTATATTGATGAAAGTGAAGTTTTAACACCAGCAGATGAAGAATACCATTTATTAAAAAGTGAATACACAGTACCGTTTGTGTGTGGCTGTCGTGATTTAGGGGAGGCAGCCCGTCGTATCGGGGAAGGTGCCTCGATGTTACGAACAAAAGGTGAACCAGGAACAGGGAATATTGTGGAGGCAGTTCGCCATATTCGTAAAGTAAATGCACAGGTTCGTAAAGTCGTAGGTATGACAGAGGATGAATTAATGACAGAGGCGAAATTACTAGGGGCTCCTTTCGAGTTATTAAGAGAAATGAAACGTCTTGGTCGTTTACCAGTAGTAAACTTCGCAGCAGGAGGAGTGGCGACGCCTGCCGATGCAGCCTTAATGATGGAACTTGGAGCAGATGGCGTTTTCGTTGGTTCAGGTATTTTTAAATCTGAGAACCCTGAAAAATTTGCACGTGCCATTGTAGAGGCGACTACTCATTATAAAGACTATAAGCTTATTGCGGAAATATCAAAAGAACTCGGCGTGCCAATGAAGGGGATTGATATTGCACAGCTTGGACACAACGAGCGTATGCAAGAGCGAGGTTGGTAGCATGAAGCGAATTGGTGTATTAGCATTACAAGGAGCAGTTCGTGAGCATATAAAAATGTTAGAGGCTCTTGGTTGTGAAGCAATTCAAGTAAAACAAAGAAAGGATTTAGGAAACCTAGATGGACTTGTGTTACCAGGTGGAGAAAGCACAACAATGAGAAAATTGCTGGATCGATTTGATCTGCTAGAGCCAATTCGTGGACTTGCACAGCAAGGATTATCAATACTTGGTACATGTGCGGGATTAATTTTATTAGCCAAGGATCTAATTGAAGATGAACCACATTTGGCTGTGATGGACGTGACTGTAGCAAGAAACTCATATGGACGTCAGTTGGATAGCTTCGAAGTACAACTAGATATTCCTAAAATAGGTATAGGGATTCCAGCGGTATTTATTCGTGCACCTCATATTGAAGCCGTAGGTAAAGGTGTTGAAATTCTTGCACAACATGAAGGGAAAATAATCTTGGCACAAGATGGCCATTTATTGGGTTGTTCGTTTCATCCCGAATTAACAGAAGATACACGAATTCTTGAATATTTTGTATCCTCTATGGTATGACTTGCAAAATTTGTTTTCATATAGTACAGTATGGTTAAATTTTAAATAACTGAACACGATGATGGGAAGTAGTAGCAAGCACGTTTTTTTTAGAGAGTCAGCGGTTGGTGGAAGCTGATAAAAGCACTTGTGAATCCGTCCTGGAGTTGCACAGTCGAAGTGAATGAAGTAGGCTGTAGCCGGCTGAAATGCCGTTATGAAATAAGTGGATTAGGCAGAAGTATGTCTAGTCAATTAGGGTGGCAACGCGGGTAGCTCTCGTCCCTTTTTAGGGATGAGGGCTTTTTTGTGTTCATTTCACTGCAACAATTTTCCATCATGAAGAAACTATTGGAGGTATGAAGATGTTAGATATTAAACGCGTACGTGAGAATTTCACGGAAATTAAAGAGATGTTATTAACACGTAATGAGGACTTGGGAAATTTAGATGACTTTGAAGACTTAGATGCAAAACGTCGGGAATTGATTGCCAAAACAGAAGATTTAAAAGCAGAGCGCAATAAAGTATCTGAACAAATCTCAGTTATGAAACGTAACAAAGAAAATGCTGATGAAGTCATTACTCGTATGCGTCAGGTTGGCGATGAAATTAAAGAATTAGATGTGCAATTAAATGATGTGGAAGAACGCTTTAAAGATATGATGATGCGTTTACCAAACATCCCACATGAATCTGTACCAGTAGGCACAACAGAGGACGACAATGTTGAGGAATATACATGGGGTGAAATTCCGACATTTGATTTTGATATTAAAGCACACTGGGACCTTGCTACGGATTTAAAAATTGTAGACTTTGAACGCGGCGCGAAAGTAACAGGTAGCCGTTTCTTATTCTATCGTGGTCTTGGTGCTCGTTTAGAACGGGCATTAATGACTTTCATGATGGATTTACATGCAGAGGAGCATGGTTACGAGGAAATGCTACCACCTGTCATTGTTAATCGTGATAGCCTAACAGGTACAGGGCAACTTCCGAAATTTGAGGAAGATGTATTCAAATTAGAGGAAACAGATTATTTCATGATTCCAACGGCAGAAGTACCAGTAACGAACTTCTATCGAGATGAGATTTTACCGGCTGAAGCTTTACCACAAGGCTTTGCAGCGTATAGTGCGTGCTTCCGTTCAGAAGCGGGTTCAGCAGGTCGTGATACACGTGGTTTAATTCGTCAACACCAGTTCAATAAAGTAGAATTAGTACGTTTTGTAAAACCAGAGGAGTCATACGAACAATTAGAGCTATTAACAAGTCATGCAGAAAAAGTATTACAATTATTAGGCTTACCATATCGTAAGTTAAAAATGTGTACAGCTGATTTAGGTTTTACTGCAGCGAAAAAATATGATTTAGAAGTTTGGATTCCTGCACAAAACATGTACCGTGAAATTTCTTCTTGCTCTAACTTTGAGGATTTCCAGGCACGACGCGCAAATATCCGCTTCCGTCGTGAGCCAAATGCTAAACCAGAATATGTGCATACATTAAATGGTTCAGGTCTTGCCATTGGCCGTACAGTTGCTGCTCTTCTAGAAAACTACCAACAAGCTGATGGCAGCGTAGTAATTCCTGAAGTTTTAAGACCTTATATGGGTGGTAAAGAAGTAATCGCACCAAAATAAACAAGAGATAAAGCTATTTTAGACAATTCCTTTATGAATGTTCTAAAATAGCTTTTTTGTGTTGCAAAAATTGAATTCTCTCATAATTTTTGAAAATTCGTTATAATGGGTAATATTCATGGGGACAAGGGGGAGAAATTCATGGAATTGCAACAATTTGCACAGGCTTTCAGTGAATTTGATAATGTTTTAATTACAGATGATAAAGGCTGTGCAATCTTTTATGACTTAGCAGATTTAAATATATTATTGGAAATCGGCTTAACACCAGATGAATTTTTTCACAGCACTGTGACTGATAATTATCAAAATTTATCACCTGAGACAAGTACTGTCTTTCAAGTCATACAAACAGGGCAGCCAGTTTTATACTATGAACAACAACTTACAACATTAAACGGATTTAGTTATTTATCACTGAGTTCGACCTATCCCATTATGGAGCATGGAAAAGTCATGGGTGCCATTGAGTTTTCAAAACATTTTTATGAAACTAAGCAAATTAAATACTTAGATAATTTCCTGGGACATAAATTATATCGAGATAATCATACGACCTACCGTTTGGAGGATTACATTACGACAAACGCCGAAATGAAAACTCAACTTGAAAAGGCACGTCGTAGTGCTCAAAAAAGTGCACCAGTTTTACTAACTGGGGAAACTGGAACTGGGAAAGATATTATCGCACAAGGCATACACAATGAAAGTGAACGCTATACAAAGCCGTTTATTACTTTGAACTGCTCAACATTAACAGAGGATAATATATTTACTCAGCTATATGGCTCAGACAATGAAGCAAAAAGTGGAAAGTTACAGGAGGCTAATGGTGGGACACTACTCATTGACCACCTAAATTTATTGGATATATCTTTGCAGGCGAAACTTTTACATGCGGTAGATATAAAAGTGTTAAATGGTGAGCCCTTAGATATACGGTATATTACTACTGTCAATGAAGATGTAGATAAACTATTAGCTGAAAAAAGGCTACGTGAGGACTTATTTTATCGCTTAAATGTTCTCCAAATTGATTTGCCGCCGCTAAGATTAAGGAAGGAAGATATTCCACTTATCCTTGATTTTTATATACAATTTTACAATGAACATACACTACAGAAAAATGTAAGCTACCGTAATGAAGTAATTCAATTATTTTATGCCTATCATTGGCCGGGGAATGTGCGTGAACTAAAAAATGCCCTTGAATCGGCATATAATAATTTGCTTGGGGATGAAATACTTGTTGAACATGTTCCAGAGAGGATTAAAAAAATGTTCAACATTCAACTCAATCGATCATGCAAAACAACCAATCTGGACATTTAAGAGATTTAACGGAAGCCTACGAGCGTCTAATAATAGCGGAAAAGTTGCGTGAAACGGATGGCCGATTAGCGGAAACAGCTAGACGTTTAGGTATTTCTCGTCAATTACTAAAATATAAGTGTTTAAAATATGAATTGTTGTAAAAAAAATTTTACAAAAAGGGGATAAAAATTTATCTCCTTTTTTCGTGTTCTTAAATTTTTTATTATTTAGATAAATCTTCTGTAAACGATTATAAAGGGGTTGAGGATATGTCTAAAGTTGTGCAGCATACGATAATCGTGGGGCTAGCCTTATTTGCTATATTTTTTGGTGCTGGGAATTTAATATTTCCGCCATCCATAGGAAATAGTGCAGGGGAATCTTGGATTTCCGCTTTGATGGGCTTTAGCTTAACGGGTGTTATTTTACCTGTGCTTGCGGTGTATGCAATTTATAATACTGGGGGAACTGTGGAAGCGCTCACAAGACCAATCGGAAATTGGTTTTATAAAGCCTTTAATACGGTCATGATGGTTTGTATTGGGATGGTTGTCACAATACCGAGGATGTCAGCGACAACTCATGAATTAGGGGTATCCCAAATTATTCCGAGCGTCCCTTTAATTGTGTCAGTATTAGCATTTTTCGCGATTTGCTTTTATTTTGCGATGGACCAATCAAATGTGATCGATAAGATTGGGAAATGGTTGACGCCTGTTCTTGTTCTTATCCTTATCATCCTCATTGGTAAAGGAGTACTAGACCCAATAGGAGGGGCAATTAATACAGGAGCAGAAAGGGTTTTTGCCAACTCCATAATAGCAGCCTATCAAACAGGAGATGTGGGAACAGGTATTCTTTGTGCGCCAATCTTTTTAGCAGCAATAGTTGGCTATGGCTATAAAGGGAAACAATCTAAAAAGGTCGCGCTTGGTGGAATGGCTATTGCTGCAATAGGGTTAA
Organism: Lysinibacillus capsici; assembly: GCF_020217405.1. Taxonomy (NCBI): domain Bacteria; kingdom Bacillati; phylum Bacillota; class Bacilli; order Caryophanales; family Bacillaceae; genus Lysinibacillus; species Lysinibacillus capsici. Next base: position 95,824 of record NZ_CP084108.1, read on the forward strand.
TTGCAGTATATGGTGGCCTGCTCTATTTAGGGGCTACAAGTAGTGGTATCATCACCAATCCTGGCAGTGATACAGAACTATTAGCGGGCATTGCCTTTAGTGTCATTGGTAATTTGGGTAAAGCGTTACTAGCTATATGTGTTGTTTTTGCCTGCTTAACATCAGCGATTGGCGTCATGGTCATATCATCACAGTTTTTAAATGAACTAACAAAAGAGAAGCTTGGCTATAGAACGTGGGTCTTTATTATGTGTGTAGTAGGCGCAACTATTGGCTCCTTAGGTGTAGGTGCCATCGTTGAAATAACATTGCCGATTTTCTTGGTAATTTATCCTGTCATTATTGTACTTGTGCTACTGGGAGCCTTTGATCGTTTTGTACCAAATGCAGGAGCCTATAAAGGGACTGTACTATTTGCATTTTTAGTAAGCATTGTTGAAACATTCGCTAGCTATGAAATTACGATACCTGGTGTGACACAGTTGGTCATGCATTTACCATTGCAGTCTAGTGGTTTTGCTTGGATCGTGCCATCTATTGTTGGCTTTATTATCGGTACTATTTTGCATAGGGTACTGAAAGCAGAAGATCCTGAAAAATCTACTTTTGGTATGGAAGAAATAGGAGTTGAAAAATGATGAAAATTATTTGTAACGCAAAGATTTACACGGCAGATACTAATCAGCCATCTGCAACGGCTATGGTAATTGAAGAAGGAAAGGTACTTTGGATTGGACAACAGGAAGATTTACCTCCCTATCAGGGAGAAGTAATAGATGTACAAGGAAAGCTCATTATTCCTGGGATTATTGACGCTCATATGCATCCCATTATGTTAGCGGATGTTTTGGAACAAGTGGCTTGTTTACCTCCGTATATTTATTCTATTGAGGATATAATTAATGCACTAGCAAACTATGATGCAAGTCAGCGGGGATGGCTATTAGGCTGGGGCTATGATGAAGGGAAACTAAAGGAAAGAAGAGCGCCTTTAAAAGAGGACTTAGACCGTGCCTCTACAGAACTACCTGTCATTGTTATGCGTACATGTGGTCATATTATATCGGTCAATAGTAAAGCATTAGCAATCGCAGGTATTACGAAGGATACGCTTGATCCACAGGGTGGACAAATCGATCGGGATGAAAATGGAGAACCTACAGGCGTACTGCGTGAAAATGCACGTAATCTAGTACTACAGCATTTACCTACACCATCTGAAGAAGAGATTGTCAAAAGGCTCCTAAAGCTATCACAAACTTTGGCATCCTATGGTGTAACAAGTATTACAGAATTAATGGCTACGGTAGCACCAATTGATTATTTAGGCCTGTATCGTAAAGCCCGAGAAAAAGGTTTTAAGCAACGCGTAGCAGTTTATTATATCTGGGAAGATATTCAACGATATGAGCTGTTGACAGCAAATACTATTGATCGTTCTGCAGGAGCCTATATCGGAGGCATCAAGCTATTTTCGGATGGGAGTGTTTCAGGCCGTACAGCACTTGTTTCTGAGCCATTTTTGGGAAGTGATGAAAAAGGCATAGCGATGACTTCGAAAGAGGAGCTGCTAGTGGCTGCTGCGGTAGCAAAAGAATATGGTATTCAATTAGTGGTTCATGCAATGGGGGACAGAGCCATTGATCTAATTGTCGACACATTTTATGAGGAAAAGGCTTGGTTAACAGATGCACCGTCTGTTCGTATTGAGCATGCAGCCATGCCATCTAAAAGTGCCTTGCAAAAAGCTGCTGAATGGGGGATAGGCTTTGTGCCACAACCGATCTTCTTATTTTGTGAAATTGAGAGTTATTTAGAGAATCTAGGTCTAGAAAAAACACAGACATTATATGGTGTACAAACATTTCTCAAGAGGGGGATTGCGACAGCGCTCTCTTCAGATGCGCCTGCTACATCATGGGCAGAAGCGGCTAATCCCTTTGTTACGATACAAGCAGCTGTTACACGAAGAGCCTATGATGGAACAGATTTAGGCGCGGCAGAAAAAATCTCTGTAGAGGAGGCATTACAGCTATATACAGTTGATGCCAAGACGATGATTCGTATGGAGAACGTTGGTCAGTTAAAAGAGGGCTATGAAGCTAATTTTGTTGTACTAACAGAAGATTTGCTGACGCTTTCACATAACCAGCTTATGCATGTAAAACCATTTGCTACATATATCGAAGGAGAATGTGTTTTTACACAATCCACTATTCAAGCTCAATAAATTAGTTATGAAGATGTTCGCTGCTACGACACATTTTATATATATCGCCATTCCCTTAAATATTAAAGAAGGTGTCTCATTAGGAGGCACCTTCTTTAATGACCATTTACATCGTTGGAAGCTAATCGCGCTTTTTTCTCAGCTTTTTTACGATCTCGTAATGCCTTAAAAAAGTCTGTTAAAATTTGACCACATTCCTCGGCTAAAATCCCTTCTGTTACATCACAATCATGATTAAAACGTTCATCATTTAATAAATGGTAAAGAGAATCTACACAACCAGCTTTTTGATCTCTTGCCCCATAAACAACTCGGGGTACACGTGATTGGAGAATGGCTCCTGCACACATTGGACAAGGCTCCAATGTAACATAAAGAGTAGTATCCTCCAGTCGCCAACTCCCTATTTTTTTGCAGGCTTCTTGAATCACTAACAGCTCCGCATGTGTTGTTGCATTTTGCGTTGTTTCTCTTAAATTATGCGCACGTGCAATGATTTTTCCTTCATAAACAAGTACTGCACCAATTGGTACTTCCCCAAGTAAGGCAGCCTGTTGAGCTTCCTCTAATGCTTGTTTCATAAATAAACGATCTGCGTCAAAAATATCCACTCATATCTCTCCTTAACAGTAGTGTAGCGTGCTGAATTGGTAATTGCTACTGTTAACTTCTTTTCGGATGTTATATTCATCTAAAATCATTGCAGCCATGCGTAAGTGATTGACCTGTAATATGTCGAAGCATAAATACTTGTTGACATTCCTTATATATCCATATATATTTATATATGAACACATGCTCATATATAAATATTGAAGAATGGGGTAAACTTCTATGGATGAAAAATTAAACAGTTCAGAAATGCAAAAAAATATTGATCAGCATTTAGATGAAGAGACATTATTTGTAGTATCTCAGACTTTTAAAGCATTGAGTGATCCAACACGAATTCGTATTTTAAACTTACTTTGTTCAGATGAACATTCTGTTAATGATATTGCAGAAATTTTAGATTTAGGCCAATCAACCGTTTCCCACCAATTACGCTTTCTTAAAAATTTAAGATTGGTGAAATTTAGGAGAGAAGGAACAACCATATATTATTCTAAGGACGATGATCACATTATGAATTTATTGAAGCAGGCTATTGAGCATGCGGCTCATAATTAAAATGAAATGGGGGAATAACAATGGGACATCAACACGACCATGGCCATGATCATACACATGGTGCAAATAAAAAGGTATTATTACTGTCATTTATTATTATTACAGGGTATATGGTAGTAGAAGCCATTGGTGGCTTTTTAACAAATAGTTTGGCTCTTTTATCAGATGCAGGGCATATGTTAAGTGACTCTATCTCTTTAGGTATAGCAATGTTAGCTTTTATGTTTGGGGAAAAAGCTGCAAGCTATAGTAAAACATACGGCTATAAACGATTTGAGATTTTAGCTGCAGTATTGAATGGCATTACATTAATAGGAATCGCATTATTTATTTTCTATGAAGCAATTGAACGATTTACAAACCCACCAGAAGTAGCTACAACTGGAATGCTTATAATTAGTATAATTGGTTTGTTCGTTAACATTTTAGTTGCTTGGATTATGATGCGTGGAAGTGATACAAAGGATAATTTAAATATGCGCGGAGCATTTTTACATGTACTAAGTGATATGCTAGGGTCTGTAGGCGCTATTGTTGCGGCACTATTAATTATGTTTTTCGGCTGGGGATGGGCAGATCCTCTTGCAAGCGTTATTGTTGCATTATTGGTCGTACGAAGTGGCTACCATGTCACAAAAGCCTCCATTCATGTCTTAATGGAGGGGACACCTTCAAATGTAGATGTTCAGGAGATTATTCAGTTAATAGAACAGACTGATGGAATAGAAAGTATCCACGATTTACACATCTGGACAATTACTAGTGGAACGAATGCATTATCCTGTCATGCGGTTGTCAATGATCAATTGAAAATAGCTGAGAGTGAGCATATCTTGCGGAAAATTGAACATAATCTTCAACATAAGGGCATTAAGCATGTAACAATTCAATTAGAAACATCCTTACATCGACATGATAATTCCATTTTATGTAAATTAGAAAGTGACCATGAACATCATCATGATGATAAATAAAATTTTCAATGACTTGCATACCCTTCTTGGGTATAGTATGATAATTCCAAATAGGAGGTGTAGTGAATGGAGGAGACAGTAAAAGAGGATGCTTGTCATACAGAGGAAGCTACGTCTTGCCGAAAAAGTCATCACCCTGAGCGTGTGAAAAAGGATCTAACAACTCGCTTAAATCGAATTGAAGGTCAGATTCGTGGTATTAAGGGAATGATTGATAAAGATGTTTACTGTGATGATATTATTACGCAACTATCTGCTACACAATCTGCATTAAATAGTGTGGCAAAAATATTATTAGAAGGTCATTTAAAGGGCTGTGTTGTGGATCGTCTATCAGAGGGCGATGAAGCAGTATTAGATGAGTTAGTAATAACGATCCAAAAGTTAATGAAAAAATAGATTGAAAACATACAAAAGGAGAGATTTTTTTATGCAAAACGTAACATTAAACGTACAAGGAATGTCATGTGGTCATTGTGTAAATGCTGTGGAAAAAAGTGTTGGTGCTCTAGCTGGTGTTGAACAAGTAAAAGTTAATTTAGCAGATGGCTTAGTGGATATTGCATTTGATGATGCACAAGTATCACTTGACCAAATTAAAGAAACAATTGATGACCAAGGATATGACGTAAAATAATAATTGTAGAGTGCTCTAGTAGCACTCTCTTATTTTCAAAATTATATACCCCCTGTTGGTATAAGGAGAGGTGAATGGTAAATGAGTTCTGCTAGTAAAGAAGCTAATTTGCAAATAACGGGTATGACATGTGCAGCCTGTGCCACTCGTATAGAAAAAGGTTTAAATAAAATGGATGGTGTAGAACATGCAACAGTAAATTTAGCACTTGAAAAATCATCTATTAAATATGACCCAACTAAACTATGTGAAGCAGATTTTGAAAAGAAAATAGAAGCACTTGGCTATGGCGTTGTTAAACAAAAAGCTGAACTTGATATTACCGGTATGACATGTGCAGCCTGTGCAACTCGCATTGAAAAAGGATTAAATAAATTAAGTGGTATTTCCTCTGCTAATGTCAACTTAGCACTGGAAAAAGCGATGATTGAGTTTAATCCTTCGGAAGTGTCCATCGCAGATATCATTACAAAGGTTGAGAAGCTAGGCTATGAGGCACATCAAAAGGCAGATGAACAGGAAACCGTAGATCATCGCGAAAAAGCTATCAAACAGCAACAACATAAATTTATTATATCGGCTATACTTTCTTTACCACTGCTTTGGACGATGGTTGGTCATTTTTCCTTTACGTTATTTTTATACGTTCCAGAGTTTCTAATGAATCCTTGGGTCCAAATGGTATTGGCTACGCCTGTGCAATTTATTATTGGTAAACAATTTTATGTAGGGGCATATAAAGCATTACGCAATGGTAGTGCAAATATGGATGTGCTTGTTGTTATGGGGACATCAGCGGCCTATTTCTATAGTGTCTATCAAGCGATTGTAACGATAGGATCACACCATGGTCCACATCTTTATTTTGAAACCAGTGCTGTATTAATTACACTTATTTTATTAGGTAAATTATTTGAGGCAAAGGCAAAAGGACGTTCATCTGAAGCCATAAAAAAATTAATGGGACTTCAAGCAAAGACAGCGATCGTTGTACGTGACGGTATAGAAAAGGAGATCCCATTAGAGGAAGTTATCATTGGCGATGTTATTTTAGTGAAACCAGGTGAAAAAATTCCTGTAGATGGTGAGGTAATAGAGGGGACAACAGCTGTTGATGAATCGATGTTAACAGGAGAGAGTCTACCAGTTGATAAAAAGCAAGGTGATCAATTATTTGGCTCAACTATTAACAAAAATGGTTTTATTAAAATGACTGCAACAAAGGTTGGTCGTGATACAGCATTAGCACAAATTATTAAAGTGGTCGAAGATGCTCAAGGATCGAAGGCACCTATTCAACGTTTAGCAGATCAGATCTCAGGAATTTTCGTACCTATTGTTGTTGGCATAGCCATTGTAACCTTTTTCATTTGGATTATTTGGGTCCGTCCAGGGGAATTTACACCTGCTTTAGAGGTATTAATCGCAGTTCTTGTCATTGCTTGTCCATGTGCACTTGGGTTAGCAACACCAACTTCAATAATGGCAGGCTCTGGACGTGCAGCTGAGTTTGGTATTTTATTTAAAGGTGGAGAACATTTAGAGCAAACACAAGGCATAGATACAGTTGTTGTAGATAAAACAGGAACAGTGACACATGGTAAACCTGAGCTTACAGATGTTCTGTTAGCGCCAGAGCAAGATGAAGCACGTTTTTTATCCTTAATCGGGGCAGCAGAGAAGCAGTCAGAGCATCCACTAGCAGAAGCCATTGTTCAAGGCATAGAAAAACGCGGCATAGCTTTAGGTGACGTTCAGTTCTTTGAAGCAATACCGGGTTATGGTGTGCAGGCAACTGTCTCAGGTCAAGGTGTTATCATTGGCACACGTAAATTAATGCAACAATATGATATTCGTATTAATGATATTTTACCAACAATGGAGCAACTAGAACGAAATGGTAAGACAGCCATGTTAGCAGCCATCAATGGGCAATATGCAGGTTTAGTAGCTGTGGCTGATACCGTGAAAGATACATCAAAAGAAGCTATTCGTCGTTTACAGGATATGGGTATTACGGTCATCATGATGACTGGTGATAACGAGCGTACTGCTCAAGCAATTGGAACAGAGGTAGGCGTGAATCATGTTATTGCAGAAGTCTTACCAGAAGGTAAAGCTGATGAAGTGAAAAAACTTCAAGCCCAAGGGAAAAAAGTAGCGATGGTAGGTGATGGTATTAATGACGCACCTGCCTTAGCAACAGCGAATATTGGGATGGCAATTGGTACAGGGACAGATGTTGCAATGGAAGCAGCAGATATTACGCTAATTCGTGGAGATTTAAATAGTATCGCGGACGCCATTCTAATGAGTAGAAAAACAATGCGTAATATTAAACAAAATCTATTTTGGGCATTTGCTTATAATACATTAGGTATTCCAATTGCTGCACTCGGTCTGCTTGCTCCATGGGTAGCAGGCGCAGCGATGGCCTTTAGTTCAGTTTCGGTCGTATTAAATGCACTTCGTTTACAACGAGTGAAATTATAAGTAGGTATAAAGGCATCGGGAAGTAGATTCTCGATGTCTTTTTTCTATGTCACCAGGAGAAGAATACCACAGGTAAATTTACTAGAACAATAGGTTGATTCTGTTTTTCATTTTCCTACTATGATAAAATGAAAGGTACTGATTCATTTTATGTAGGACACAATGATCGAATCCATAGAACAAAAGGAGGAGCTTCTGGTGACGGTTCCATTTGTTACGGTAGAAGGTCCGATTGGTGTTGGTAAAACCTCTTTATCGAAAGAGATAGCAGCGACATTTAATTACCATCTATTAAAAGAAATTGTAGACGAAAACCCTTTTTTAAATAAGTTTTATGAAAACATTGAGGAGTGGAGTTTCCAAACGGAAATGTTCTTCCTTTGTAATCGCTATAAGCAACTAACTGATATTAAAAAATTTCGTTTAGCACATGCCAAACCTGTTGTAGCAGACTATCATATTTTTAAAAATTTAATATTTGCGAAGCGTACATTGGCACCAACAGAATACGAGAAGTATGAAGAGATCTATAGAATTTTAACGAAAGACATGCCTGTTCCAAATGTAGTGGTTTATTTACATGCCAGCGTTGAGACATTAATGAAGCGTATCGCCATGCGAGGGCGAGAGTTTGAAAAGATGATTTCACGTGATTACATGGAGCAGCTTGTGGCCGACTATCATTCTTTTATCGAGCATTTTGAAAGCATGCATCCCGAAATTCCAGTTATTCGATTTAATGGAGATCAGCTTGATTTTGTAAAAAATCCAAATGATTTAAATCATGTTTTAAAAATAATTAAAGATACGTTACAACAAAGGAGTTTGCAATAATGAATCTAAGAGAGAAGTACGATATTCCACCACAAACGGTTATTACAATTGCTGGTACTGTTGGGGTAGGAAAATCGACGATGACAAAGGCTTTAGCAGAGGCACTGAACTTTCGTACCTCGTTCGAGAAAGTAGACACAAATCCATACCTTGATAAATTTTATGAGGACTTTGAAAAATGGAGCTTTCATTTACAGGTCTACTTTTTAGCAGAGCGTTTTAAAGAACAGAAGCGTATTTTTGAATATGGTGGAGGATTTGTACAAGATCGTTCTATTTATGAGGATACTGGCATTTTTGCTAAGATGCATTATGATAAGGGAACAATGAGCCCAACAGATTATGAGACTTATACAAATTTGTTTGATGCAATGGTGATGACACCTTATTTTCCACATCCAGATTTGCTTGTTTATCTTGAAGGACCTATTGAAGCAGTTATTGGACGTATTCAAGAGCGTGGACGTACAATGGAGCAACAAACACCAAATGATTATTGGATAGAAATGCATGAACGCTATGAAAATTGGATAAACAATTTTAATTCTTGTCCAGTTCTACGTTTAGATATTAATGATTATGATTTATTAAAAAATCCTGATGCCATTGAATCAATTGTAAGCCGTATCAGTCATATGCTAAAACAAACAAGCCATTTACGAAAATAAAAGTAAAATAAATGACCAAAAAACGTGAGACAATATATAGCCGATTGTTTCACGTTTTTTGAATAGGAGGGATTATTATAAGAATCGCAGTGTATTGCGGATCCGGTTTGGGTAAAAGCCCTATTTATGCAGAGAAAGCGGCTGAGCTTGGTACAGCATTGGCAAAAAATGGTCACGGGGTTGTCTATGGTGGTTCTAAAACAGGCCTAATGGGGAAGGTGGCCGATGCTGTTTTAGCAGCTGGAGGAGAAGTGATTGGTGTGATGCCAACACATTTACAAAAGCGTGAATTGGCCCATGCCTCATTAACAGAAATTCATATCGTAGACTCTATGCATATTCGTAAAGCTAAAATGGCCGAGTTAGCAGATGCTTTTATTGCTCTGCCAGGTGGCGCAGGCACTTTAGATGAATATTTTGAGGTATTTACTTGGGCTCAGATTGGACTTCATACCAAACCTGTCATTTTATATAATGTCCATGGTTTCTATGATGCACTTCTACAGCATTTTAAAACAATGCTAGAGGAAGGCTTTATACGTGCAGAGCAAAAGAAGTTCTTACGTGTAGCGGCTACCTCTGAAGGGATTTTACGTTTATTAAAAAAACATGGATGAACACTCTCCATGTTTTTTATCTTGATGCAGCAGGTACACTAACATCCGCTGCAATTACACTGAGGCATAATTAATGTAATATAAAAGTAAAATAGTTAAATTTTAAGAAAAAATTAGTAATGGATGGGGTGTTCTTTATGCATAGTGTAGAGGCTCAAGTAACCGATGATTTAGTAGTACAGGCTATTGAACGCAATATAGCCATTATACGCTTCGATATGGATAGAAGAGTAGCGTATGTCAATGAACTATTTGCTCAAACATTAGGCTATACAGTGCAGGAAATGCTAGGAAAACATCATCAAGACTTTTGTTTGCCTGATTTCATTAATAGTATGGAGTACGATAAATTTTGGCGCAACCTAACGGCAGGAAACAGCTATCAGGACAAAATAGAAAGAATTGATGCTAGAGGTAATATAATTTGGCTGGAAGCGACATATATGCCTGTCTTCGCAAATAATGCAAGAAAAGTAATAGGTGTATCCAAAATAGCTACCAATATCACTGAACGGCAACATGAGATTGTTAGTGTTGCTAACAAGTTGAAGGGCATGTCTAATAAGCTTTACCAGCGTTCAGAGGCGGGCATTCAAAATAGCCAAGATCTACTAGAAACCATTAAAGTAGTTTCAAAGGAATCAAATGAAAATGTAAGTAATCTTGTGCAACTTCAGAAACAAGCAGATTCTATTAAAGGAATAGTCAAGACTATACAAGAAATTGCCTCACAAACTAATTTATTGGCATTAAATGCAGCTATTGAAGCCGCTAGGGCTGGAGAATATGGTAGAGGTTTTGATGTAGTAGCGAAAGAGGTACGCAAGCTTTCTGTAAGAGTTGAACAATCTATTTCAGAAGTGAAGGATAATGTAGAGGGCATTGAGCGAGAAATTGGTCAGGTGACTGATAGTATTACAAAAATAGCAGAAAAAATAGATAAAACAAATGAACAAATTACTGTCACAGCGAAAGACTTTAGTGAAATAGCGTCTGCTGCTGAAGCCTTAGACGAGCAATCAAAGCAATTTATTGAAATTATTTAACTCTACTAATGACTACTATTTTCGAGATATATTGAAATAGGATATATTTTTTATTTACAATACTAGTGTAAGTCATTAATCATAATAGGGGTGTTATGTATGACAAAAATGGAAGTAAGCTTTCAGCATTTACCAACAACAGCTATTTCAGATGCAACAGGCGGACATACTAATGTGCGAAGTGATATTAAGCCGTTAGCAGACCATTTTAAAGTTGCTGGGCGAGCTGTAACTGTACGTTTACCAGATGGTGAAAATGGGGCAGTTTTGGAAGCGATTAGGGCTGCAAATGAAGGGGATATTTTAGTCATTGATGCAAAAGGAAATACAAACCGAGCTGTTGCTGGAGATTTTGTAATCTCCTTAGCAAAAGGGATAGGTGTACAGGGTTTTGTTGTGGACGGCGTAATCCGCGATATTGCAGCAATTCGTGAATTAAATTTCCCTGTATTTTCGTTAGGCACTACTGTAGCAGCAGGCAATAAAAACGGCGGTGGACAAGTAAATGTACCGATCGCCATTGGAGGAGTTACGGTTCATCCTGGTGATTATATTATTGGGGATGTGGATGGTGTAATTGTTGTGCCACAACAAGATGCTGAAAAAATTGTTGTAGCAGCAGAGGCTAAGCTTGAAAAAGATGAAAAGCGCGCTCAAGAAGCACATGCCAATGGAAAAGAATCAATTATCGCTTATTTAGATAAAGTGTTAGCAAAATAAAAAAACCCTCACGATGCCATCCAACATCGTGAGGATTTTTTTAAATTACGCTAGATTTTCATTATCATTAAAGTAATTTTTCATTTTTTCTCGATCGAAACGGCCTTCCCACTTAGCCATTACTAATGACGCTAATGAGTTACCAATTACGTTAACAACTGTACGTCCCATATCAAGAATACGGTCAATACCAGCAATGAAGGCTAGTCCCTCAAGTGGAATACCTACAGTACCTAAAGTTGCTAGAAGTACTACGAATGATACCCCTGGAACACCTGCAATACCTTTAGATGTAACCATTAATACAAGCATTAACGTAATTTGTTCACCAATGCTTAGGTGTATACCGTACATTTGAGCAATAAATAATGCTGCAATGGCTTGATATAGTGTTGACCCATCTAAGTTAAAGGAGTAACCGGTCGGTATAACAAAAGATACAATATCCTTTGGCGCCCCTAATTTCTCCATTTTCATCATAACACGTGGTAATACAGCTTCAGAACTTGCTGTTGAGAAGGCTAAAATTAGCTCATCTTTTAATACTTTAATTAAATAGAAGATGCTGATTCCTGCGAATTTTGCCACAAGTCCAAGAACGATAAAGATAAAGAATAGCATTGTTGCATAAACAAGAATAGCCAATTTGGCAAGTGGAACCAGTGAAGCAAACCCATATTTGGAAACGGTTACACCAATTAAACCAAATACCCCTAGTGGAGCGAATTTCATTACGAGGTTTGTTACCCAGAACATAGCATCTGCTACCCCTTGGAAGAAGTCTAAGACTGGTTTCCCTCGATCACCTACTGCAGCAACCCCTAAACCGAAAATAACTGAGAAGAAGATAATTGCTAGCATATTACCTTCAGCCATTGACTGAATAATATTTGTTGGGACAATGCCTACAATGATATCAAATGGTCCTTCATGCTGTACTTCCTCAGTTGTTGATACATACTTCGAAATATCCCCTTGAGATAATTCATTCATGTTAATACCTGCACCAGGTTGGAAAATGTTTGCAGAAAGTAATCCAACTACGATTGCAACTGTAGTAATAATCTCAAAGTAAATTATTGATTTCCCGCCTAATCGTCCAAGTTGCTTCATATCTCCAGTACCAGCAACACCAACGATTAATGTCGAAATAATAATCGGTACAACAATCATCTTAATAAGATGTAAAAATATATCCCCTAATGGTTGTAGATATGTCTCAATTTTGGGGTTTCCGTAAAAGATACCACCAACAATGATCCCTAAAATCAAACCGATTAAAATCTGAGCGGCTAAACTGACTTTAAATTTCTTTTTCAAATCCTTTGTACCTCCCCTAATATTAAATTTTTAGGACACGCCTTACTTTAATAATACGGAGGACTTATGGAATCCGACAAAATCCGAGAAAATTAATTTACTTTTGTTAAAATGTCTGAATATAACACTTGAATAAACTTCTTAATATTTACCTTTGCTTTACGATTATCGTGATCTTCAATCTGTGTCATGAGCTGACGAATTTCTTTAAAATCAAAATAACGAGGAGCATAGTACTCGAATTCTGAGTTTGTGTAATCAACAACCCCTAAATTAGCAAGATTAATCATGGCAGCTAATATTGTACGACGCACACGCTGCTCGATGGCCTTACTCTCTTTTAAAATTTCATCTGGCGTAGCCTTGGTCACAGCTGCAATTTCTTCATAAAGCTCCTTTAATGGAGGAAGGGGTGCAATCTTGTGCTGGTGGGCAAGTAATGTTTCTATAATGGCAATGATATCCTCACTACCAATTTCGCCGACAATCCCCATATCATTCAAAATAGATTGAATATGGTCTCGTGATGTAGCTTTATGAGTCTTTTGTTCACTTAACTCAATGTTTGTAAGTGATTGACGTATCACTAATAGTGAATTTTTAAGTCGAAATTGTTCAGTTGTTTTTTTTAAAACATTTTCAACTTCAATACGATTGATTGGTTTATGAATGAAGAATTCAATTCCTTGCTCATATGCTTCGCCAACCATGTCCTTATTCACTACCTGTGAAATCATAATAAATTGTCCCTCGAAACGATTTTGCATAAGTTGTTCCACAGTTGCGATACCATCAAGCTTAGGCATCAGTAAATCAATAAGTACAAACTCTGGCTGTGTCATTAAAATTTGTGGAATGGCATCTTCACCATTTCGAGCCTCACCAATAACTGTTCCTAACCCGCTATCTTCAATAATTTGCTTTAACATAACACGACTTGCACGATCATCATCTACAATAAAATACCTCATTTAAGTCTCTCCCGTTTGAATAGTTTGCGTAGGAATTATGATTTTAAACGTTGTGTATTGATTGTTTGATTCAACGGTTATTGAGCCTTTTAATTTTTCTACTAGTTCAGCAACATGTGAAAGCCCAATGCCAGTTGCTGCAACACCATCAACATTGAATTTAGTGGTGTATCCAGGTTCAAAAATAACAGAAATATCTGCTTGTGAAATCCCTTGTCCATTATCACATACTGTTATTACAGTATTATCCTCTTGGCGCTCAATAGCAATAGAAATGATCCCTTGCTTTTCAATAGCCTCAACAGCATTGGCTGATAAATTATTTAATAGAGCAAGCAATGCAATATGATCTTTCGTTTGAAAATCGAAGTCTATACATGTATTAAATTGTATTTCCTTACCGAGTAATTCTGCATACTTCCTATTACCTTCTTCAATATAATGCAATAATTCAGATAATACGAAAGGGCCAAAGCTCTTTTCACCGACAATCTTTGAAATCCCAGCATATATCCGTTGAGAATCCTTTTTCACTTCATGGATTTCCTGGGCAATATGAAGTGCTTGTAAACTCTCGGCTCGAAAACCTAGCGTCTTTAACTGACGATATAATTCATAACCACTACCTGTAATTGTTTCAATATGATTCATTGATTTTTTTAAATATAGTGTCTCCACATAGAGGTCAGATCCAATATTCAGCATTTCTTGTACCCGTTTTTTTTGTTCCGCTACCAAAATAGAGCTATAAATCCCTACTACAAAAAAGCTTCGTAATAATGCTACTGCTAATAGGATCAAGAGATCATGGAGAAATAAAAAAGTATATGTTTGGACAAAAAAGCGGAAAATTTGTTCAGCTAAATTACTGATGACCTCACTAAAAGCAACGAGTAAACCAAGTTTTAGTGGTTTTTCTCTGTATTGTTGAATATCTAAAACTTGCAGGCATACTGCAAACAATACATAAAATAAACCGGCTGGTAAATGGTTAAATATACTCTCGGCAATCGGAACATCATGTAATGTCGAATTAATAACCCGAAAAATAGTTGTCACAATACTGGTAGCTACACCAGCTAAAATAATTGGTGTAGGTTTAATTAATGTGCATAAAAAGAAGACAATTGTTCCTAAACCAAAACGGAATGTTGTATTAGCAAAAGGCATAATTTTAATTTCACTACCTATTGCGGTCATAACAGCAATAATGAAAATCCAAGTAAGGGAAGCACGTGTCATAAGTAATTTCGATTGCAATTCAACAACCTCCCATCATTGATATAATAAAAAATACCACAACCGAGGCGGAAGTGGTATCTAACAAGTAATACATACAATTTAGGCAAAAAAAAACGGCTACATTCGTAGTCGGAGATTTAAAACTGGAGGAGGTAGAGGGATTCGAACCCCCGCGCGGTGTTACCCGCCTGTCGGTTTTCAAGACCGATCCCTTCAGCCAGACTTGGGTATACCTCCATGTTATATTGCTTTACTGTCTTATCGACAAAAATAAATTTATCATAACTAGAAACGAACGTCAAGATAATTTTTAAAAAAATATATATTGTTTAAATCGTCACTTAGAAATAAATAATTTGTGCATTAAGTTGCATTTTATACAAACAGTCAGTATACTAGTTATTGCCGTGCTAGGTGGGAAGGTAGCGGTGTCCTGTAACTCGCAATCCGCTCTAGCGAGACTGAATTCCTTTTTCGAGGCTGTCCGTATTGTTTGGTCTGCCTTTTGCACGTAGTGTTGACGATTGGGTCCTGCGCAATGGATACCCATGAACCATGTCAGGTCCGGAAGGAAGCAGCATTAAGTGGTCTTATTCATGTGCCGCGGGGTTGCCTAATCTGAGCTAACGACAAGAGTAACGCTTATGTGCGGCTGTCAAGGAAAGGTGCACGGCATTAAATTGCCAATTCAAAGCATCCGTCTATTATAGGCGGATGCTTTTTTATTTTAAATTTAGCAACTTCATTTTCTATATAATGCAGCAAATGCTATAATAAAAGTATTCAATTAAATGGAGAAGGAGAGAGGAAGTCAGTGACGTATCAAGCATTTTACCGTGTGTATCGACCGCAATCTTTTCGAGAAATGTCTGGTCAAACACATGTCAAAAGAACGCTACAAAATGCTCTCCTAGCAAATAAAACAACACACGCTTACTTGTTTTCTGGGCCCCGTGGTACAGGGAAAACAAGTACTGCTAAAATCTTTGCGAAGGCCTTGAATTGTGAACATGCACCGTCGAAAGAGCCGTGTAATGAATGTGCTACATGCATAAGTATTACAGATGGTTCACATCCAGATGTTATTGAATTTGATGCAGCCTCAAATTCACGTGTTGAAGAGATTAGGGATATCATAGAAAAGGTTCGTTTTGCTCCCGCAAGCAGTAGATATAAGGTGTACATCATAGACGAAGTGCATATGCTTTCTACAAGCGCTTTTAACGCTCTTTTAAAAACGTTGGAAGAACCACCTCCTCATGCTGTGTTTATTTTAGCAACTACAGAGCCTCATAAATTGCCTGCTACGATCATTTCTCGTTGTCAGCGCTTTGATTTTAAACGACTTTCTACTAATGATATTATTGAACGTATGAAGGTTGTTTTAGAAGATATTGACTTACCATATGAAGAACAAGGTTTAAAGGTGATTGCACAATCAGCCGCAGGGGGAATGCGTGATGCTTTAAGCTTATTGGACCAAGTTGTGTCTTTTAGCGGCGAAAAATTAAAACTTGAGGATACGTTATTAGTGACAGGTTCTATTAGTCAGGATATTTTTTATGATCTAGCAGAGGCACTCAAAGTAAAAGATGTTGCGCAAATGCTTGCCCTTTTAGAGCAACTAATAGCTGACGGTAAGGACCCTTTGCGGCTCTCAGAAGATTTAATTACATTTTTCCGCGATTTATTATTACTTCAAACAAGTGATGATTTAGCTGAACTTTTAGAGCTTGTATCTCCTGAGGAACGTGTATTCACTTTAGCACACGAATTTGCACCAAATATGCTTTATGGGTATATTGATATACTTGCAAAGACACAGCAAGAGATGCGTTTCTCTCACCATACTAAAATTTATTTAGAGACGGCTTTGCTTAAAATGGTACAGTTTTCAGGAGGGATAGCCCATCAGACGGTGACTACAAATGAAATGGGAGAAAACCCTGATCTCACTCAAAAAATTGTAGCTCTTGAACAGCTGGTTCAGCAACTATCCTTACAACTGCAAACGGGGACACCTATGCAAACGACGTCGACAGCACAAAAAGAGCAACGGCCTCGAGCTAAAAGTCCGAATGGTTATAAAGCACCTACAGGTCGTATTCAGGAAGTGCTGAAAGATGCCACAAAGCAAGATGTGCAACGTATTAAGTCCATTTGGGCACAAGCCTTAAGTCAAATGCAAAAATCACAATCTGCTCTTTTGGCAGAAGCCGAACCTGTTGCGGCATCTTCAAGTGCTTTTGTGTTAAAATTCAAGTATGATATTCATTGTCAGATGGTTGCCGACAACCAGTCTTTAAAGGCTCACTTTACACAATTAATTGCAGGGCAAACTGGTACAATGTACGAAATGCTATGTATACCAGAAGAATCATGGTTAAAAATGCGTGAAGAGTTTATTCGTGATCATGGTCTGCAGCAAAAGAAATCACAGACTGAATCAGAGCATGGAGAAGAATTATTAGAGCCACCACCGGCAGAAATGCCAGAAGAACCATTTATCGATGATGCCCAACCTCTTGCTTCACAAGATCCACTTGTGACAGAGGCTGAAAAGCTCTTTGGTAAAGATTTTGTTGAAATTATTGAAGATTAAATTTTTAGGAGGAAACATTTATGCGTGGAATGGGAAATATGCAAGGTATGATGAAAAAAATGCAAAAAATGCAAAAGGAAATGATGGAGGCTCAAGAAGCTCTAAATGCTGAGCAATTTGAAGGTGTTGCAGGCGGCGGTATGGTGAAAGTAACAGTTTCTGGTCAGCGTGAAGTAGTTTCAGTAAATCTAGATGAATCTGTAGTAGACCCAGAAGATATCGAAATGCTACAAGACCTAATTGTTATTGCAACAAATGAAGCGTTGAAAAAAGTAGAAGAAAAAACAAACTCAACTATGGGTAAATTCACGCAAGGCTTAAACCTTCCGTTCTAGGAGGTATTCATATGTACTACCCAGAACCAATATCTAAATTGATCGATAGTTTTATGAAATTGCCAGGTATCGGGCCGAAAACTGCGGCTCGTCTGGCGTTTTTTGTGTTAACAATGAAGGAAGATGATGTATTATCTTTCTCTAAAGCACTGATTGATGCTAAACGAAACCTAAGCTACTGTTCTGTTTGTGGCAATATAACAGATGTAGATCCATGTCACATATGTACAGATAAGCAACGAGATCATTCTATTATTTGTGTTGTACAAGATACAAAAGATGTGATTGCAATGGAAAAAATGCGTGACTACAACGGTATGTACCATGTACTTCAAGGAGCAATTTCACCAATGGATGGTATTGGTCCAGAAGATATTAATGTTGCTTCTTTGCTAGTGCGCTTGCAAAATGAAAGTGTCCAAGAACTTATTTTAGCTACAAATTCAACAATCGAGGGTGAGGCAACCGCTATGTATATTTCTCGCCTTGTCAAACCGTCAGGCATTCGTACAACTCGTATTGCTCATGGATTGCCAGTAGGTGGAGATCTAGAATATGCAGATGAGGTTACGCTGTCTAAGGCAATGGAAGGCCGACGCGAGTTATGAGTGAGGGATTAGTATGTTCTTCCGTAGTAAAGGGAAATTAAAAAAGGAATTTGATGATAAGCTTGTGAATCTGATTAAAGAAACAAAAGAGGATTTACAACAGGCAAAGATAATAGAAGAATTAATGGATGATTATGACCTAGGTGTAATTGCTCAACGCAAAACAGCCGAAAGTATTCATTTCTATTTGTTTAAGGAAGCCAGAATTCGTAAGGTATTAATAAAATAGGTCTTTGTAAAATATTCATAGAAGCAAAACAGGAAACATAAACTTTCATAATTATTTAATTGAGGGGGCAACTATATGTCTGAGTTAGTAATTATGAGTATTTGTATTCCTGTCGGGCTTCTTTTTCTTTATGTAATAATAAGACATGCTAAAATGGGTAAAATCTTAGAAGGATTATCGGTGTTTTGGTTTAGATTTGCATTTGCTTTTCTACTATTATTCGTAATCCATTTAGGTATTGGTTATATAGGATATAATGTGCCAATCAATCTGTTTTCGGTCTTAACAATTGCTGTTTTAGGTATTCCTGGTGTCTTAGGAATAACAGCTTTAATATTTATTTTATAAAAGGCTTGCAATATAAAAAGATTATGGTATATTTATATAAGTCGCTAATACAACTGATTGAAACGAAAAAATAATTTTAAAATTATTGTTGACACGGTGTGCAGCGCATGATATTATATAAGAGTTGCTGCTGAAACAGCAGTAAACAAAATGAACCTTGAAAACTGAACAAGCAAAACGTAATCAATAAAGTTTTAAGTAGCTAGCTTTACTAGTGAACGAAACGCAATTTTGGACATCAAACATGATGCCAGCAAAACAATTTGAGCTAATCAAATTTCTTTTATGGAGAGTTTGATCCTGGCTCAGGACGAACGCTGGCGGCGTGCCTAATACATGCAAGTCGAGCGAACAGAAAAGGAGCTTGCTCCTTTGACGTTAGCGGCGGACGGGTGAGTAACACGTGGGCAACCTACCCTATAGTTTGGGATAACTCCGGGAAACCGGGGCTAATACCGAATAATCTCTTTTACTTCATGGTGAAAGACTGAAAGACGGCATCTCGCTGTCGCTATAGGATGGGCCCGCGGCGCATTAGCTAGTTGGTGAGGTAACGGCTCACCAAGGCGACGATGCGTAGCCGACCTGAGAGGGTGATCGGCCACACTGGGACTGAGACACGGCCCAGACTCCTACGGGAGGCAGCAGTAGGGAATCTTCCACAATGGGCGAAAGCCTGATGGAGCAACGCCGCGTGAGTGAAGAAGGTTTTCGGATCGTAAAACTCTGTTGTAAGGGAAGAACAAGTACAGTAGTAACTGGCTGTACCTTGACGGTACCTTATTAGAAAGCCACGGCTAACTACGTGCCAGCAGCCGCGGTAATACGTAGGTGGCAAGCGTTGTCCGGAATTATTGGGCGTAAAGCGCGCGCAGGCGGTCCTTTAAGTCTGATGTGAAAGCCCACGGCTCAACCGTGGAGGGTCATTGGAAACTGGGGGACTTGAGTGCAGAAGAGGAAAGTGGAATTCCAAGTGTAGCGGTGAAATGCGTAGAGATTTGGAGGAACACCAGTGGCGAAGGCGACTTTCTGGTCTGTAACTGACGCTGAGGCGCGAAAGCGTGGGGAGCAAACAGGATTAGATACCCTGGTAGTCCACGCCGTAAACGATGAGTGCTAAGTGTTAGGGGGTTTCCGCCCCTTAGTGCTGCAGCTAACGCATTAAGCACTCCGCCTGGGGAGTACGGTCGCAAGACTGAAACTCAAAGGAATTGACGGGGGCCCGCACAAGCGGTGGAGCATGTGGTTTAATTCGAAGCAACGCGAAGAACCTTACCAGGTCTTGACATCCCGTTGACCACTGTAGAGATATAGTTTCCCCTTCGGGGGCAACGGTGACAGGTGGTGCATGGTTGTCGTCAGCTCGTGTCGTGAGATGTTGGGTTAAGTCCCGCAACGAGCGCAACCCTTGATCTTAGTTGCCATCATTTAGTTGGGCACTCTAAGGTGACTGCCGGTGACAAACCGGAGGAAGGTGGGGATGACGTCAAATCATCATGCCCCTTATGACCTGGGCTACACACGTGCTACAATGGACGATACAAACGGTTGCCAACTCGCGAGAGGGAGCTAATCCGATAAAGTCGTTCTCAGTTCGGATTGTAGGCTGCAACTCGCCTACATGAAGCCGGAATCGCTAGTAATCGCGGATCAGCATGCCGCGGTGAATACGTTCCCGGGCCTTGTACACACCGCCCGTCACACCACGAGAGTTTGTAACACCCGAAGTCGGTGAGGTAACCTTTTGGAGCCAGCCGCCGAAGGTGGGATAGATGATTGGGGTGAAGTCGTAACAAGGTAGCCGTATCGGAAGGTGCGGCTGGATCACCTCCTTTCTAAGGATATTTTCGGAATACAAACCTTGGGTTTGTAAGATTACGTTTTGCGTTCAGTTTTGAAGGTTCATTCTTCTGAATGAAACACTTCAAAACTTGTTCTTTGAAAACTGGATAAAACGACATTGAAATTGTAACAAACACATTTATTTTTTAAGTTTTTTTATAGGCTTAATAACTTGGTTAAGTTATTAAGGGCGCACGGCGAATGCCTTGGCACTAGGAGCCGAAGAAGGACGGCACTAACACCGATATGCTTCGGGGAGCTGTAAGTGAGCTTTGATCCGGAGATTTCCGAATGGGGGAACCCACTACGTTTAATCGCGTAGTATCTTGACGTGAATACATAGCGTCTTGAAGGCAGACCCAGGGAACTGAAACATCTAAGTACCTGGAGGAAGAGAAAGAAAAATCGATTCCCTGAGTAGCGGCGAGCGAAACGGGAAGAGCCCAAACCAAGAGGCTTGCCTCTTGGGGTTGTAGGACACTCAATACGGAGTTACAAAAGAGCGAGTTAGATGAAGCGACTTGGAAAGGTCCGCCAGAGCAGGTAAAAGCCCTGTAGTCGAAAGTTCGTTCTCTCCTGAGTGGATCCTGAGTACGGCGGAACACGTGAAATTCCGTCGGAATCCGGGAGGACCATCTCCCAAGGCTAAATACTACCTAGTGACCGATAGTGAACCAGTACCGTGAGGGAAAGGTGAAAAGCACCCCGGAAGGGGAGTGAAAGAGATCCTGAAACCGTGTGCCTACAAGTAGTTAGAGCCCGTTAATGGGTGATAGCGTGCCTTTTGTAGAATGAACCGGCGAGTTACGATTACGTGCGAGGTTAAGCTTTAGAAGGCGGAGCCGCAGCGAAAGCGAGTCTGAATAGGGCGAAGTAGTACGTGGTCGTAGACCCGAAACCAGGTGATCTACCCATGTCCAGGGTGAAGGTGAGGTAACACTTACTGGAGGCCCGAACCCACGCACGTTGAAAAGTGCGGGGATGAGGTGTGGGTAGCGGAGAAATTCCAATCGAACTTGGAGATAGCTGGTTCTCTCCGAAATAGCTTTAGGGCTAGCCTCGTGATGAGAATACTGGAGGTAGAGCACTGTTTGGACTAGGGGGCCATCCCGGTTTACCGAATTCAGACAAACTCCGAATGCCAGATATTTATACACGGGAGTCAGACTGCGAGTGATAAGATCCGTAGTCAAAAGGGAAACAGCCCAGACCACCAGCTAAGGTCCCAAAGTAATCGTTAAGTGGAAAAGGATGTGGCGTTGCACAGACAACCAGGATGTTGGCTTAGAAGCAGCCATCATTTAAAGAGTGCGTAATAGCTCACTGGTCGAGTGACGCTGCGCCGAAAATGTATCGGGGCTAAACGATTCACCGAAGCTGTGGATTGACATCTACGATGTCAGTGGTAGGAGAGCGTTCTAAGTGCGTTGAAGTCAGACCGGAAGGACTGGTGGAGCGCTTAGAAGTGAGAATGCCGGTATGAGTAGCGAAAGACGGGTGAGAATCCCGTCCACCGTATGACTAAGGTTTCCTGAGGAAGGCTCGTCCGCTCAGGGTTAGTCGGGACCTAAGCCGAGGCCGATAGGCGTAGGCGATGGACAACAGGTTGATATTCCTGTACCACCTCCTCACCGTTTGAGAAATGGGGGGACGCAGTAGGATAGGGTAAGCGCGCCGTTGGTTGTGCGCGTCCAAGCAGTAAGGCGTGTGTGTAGGCAAATCCGCACACTGTAACGTTGAGCTGTGATGGCGAGTCCGTATGGACGAAGTTCCTGATTTCACACTGCCAAGAAAAGCCTCTATCGAGGTGAGAGGTGCCCGTACCGCAAACCGACACAGGTAGTCGAGGAGAGAATCCTAAGGTGTGCGAGAGAACTCTCGTTAAGGAACTCGGCAAAATGACCCCGTAACTTCGGGAGAAGGGGTGCTCTTGAGCGTGCAAGCGCATGAGAGCCGCAGTGAATAGGCCCAGGCGACTGTTTAGCAAAAACACAGGTCTCTGCAAAACCGTAAGGTGACGTATAGGGGCTGACGCCTGCCCGGTGCTGGAAGGTTAAGAGGAGTGGTTAGCGCAAGCGAAGCTGCGAATTGAAGCCCCAGTAAACGGCGGCCGTAACTATAACGGTCCTAAGGTAGCGAAATTCCTTGTCGGGTAAGTTCCGACCCGCACGAAAGGCGTAACGATCTGGGCACTGTCTCAACGAGAGACTCGGTGAAATTATAGTACCTGTGAAGATGCAGGTTACCCGCGACAGGACGGAAAGACCCCGTGGAGCTTTACTGTAGCCTGATATTGAATTTTGGTACAACTTGTACAGGATAGGTAGGAGCCAGAGATCTCGGAGCGCCAGCTTCGAAGGAGGCGTCGGTGGGATACTACCCTGGTTGTATTGAAATTCTAACCCATGCCCCTTAGCGGGGCAGGAGACAGTGTCAGGCGGACAGTTTGACTGGGGCGGTCGCCTCCTAAAAGGTAACGGAGGCGCCCAAAGGTTCCCTCAGAATGGTTGGAAATCATTCGTAGAGTGTAAAGGCACAAGGGAGCTTGACTGCGAGACCTACAAGTCGAGCAGGGTCGAAAGACGGGCTTAGTGATCCGGTGGTTCCGCATGGAAGGGCCATCGCTCAACGGATAAAAGCTACCCCGGGGATAACAGGCTTATCTCCCCCAAGAGTCCACATCGACGGGGAGGTTTGGCACCTCGATGTCGGCTCATCGCATCCTGGGGCTGTAGTCGGTCCCAAGGGTTGGGCTGTTCGCCCATTAAAGCGGTACGCGAGCTGGGTTCAGAACGTCGTGAGACAGTTCGGTCCCTATCCGTCGTGGGCGTAGGAAATTTGAGAGGAGCTGTCCTTAGTACGAGAGGACCGGGATGGACACACCGCTGGTGTACCAGTTGTCTTGCCAAAGGCATCGCTGGGTAGCTATGTGTGGACGGGATAAGTGCTGAAAGCATCTAAGCATGAAGCCCCCCTCAAGATGAGATTTCCCATTACGCAAGTAAGTAAGATCCCTCAAAGACGATGAGGTAGATAGGTTCGAGGTGGAAGTGTGGTGACACATGGAGCTGACGAATACTAATCGATCGAGGACTTAACCAAAAAAGTTTGAAACATTCAATGTGCCGTTTATCCAGTTTTGAAAGAACAAATCTTTCAATAAAAAAAGAGAGCTTCAAGACGCCGTAATACGCCGTGTATTGGAGGTCGAATAAAAGTCTAGTGATGATGGCAAAGAGGTCACACCCGTTCCCATACCGAACACGGAAGTTAAGCTCTTTAGCGCCGATGGTAGTTGGGGGCTTCCCCCTGTGAGAGTAGGACGTCGCTAGGCAAATTAGTAACCACTGAGAATTCAGTGGTTTTTTTGTTTATATAGAAACCTATAAAATGTTAAAGTTTAATAGAGCGATAAAAATAAACAAAGGGGTGCAATGGAGTGGCAACAGGACAATGTAGTAAGGAAATCAATATACAGAAAGAAAAATTAGAGAATTTTATTCAAAATAGAGAACAATGGGCTGTTTTAATACCAGGTTACTTACATCACGAATTACTAAATGAAGACGATATGATCTGGGTTTTCCAAGGAGACTTTGGCATAATTAAAAAAGCTGTTAAAGTAAAACTTAAAGTAAAAAAATCTGATGCTCATCAAATACAGTTTGATTTAGAGGGTTTATCTGATCCGATAATTGGTAATGGGTCTTTTGAAATAATGCAAAATCAAAATGAATCACCACAACTGATTGGTAATTTAACAATGAAAGCTAGTGGATTTTTAGCAGGAATGATGAATCCAGTATTAGATAATTTTGTACCTCGACTGATAGAGCAATTAGTGGAAGCAATGGCCATTCAAGCATTACAAGACTAGTGATATGAAAATAAGTGGTTAACCGATTATTACAGATAACAGCAATAATCGGTTTTATTTTAACAAGCAACTTTTACGGCTGCAAAAAGATGATTTAGGTATAGATGACTCTATTTTTGGATGAAGCGTCAACGATAATGATATCAAACGGTGATTAATTTTGATGAAAAGGTTGTTTACTAAATAAAGTGGATTACCTTGTGGAAGGATAGCTTTTTTCTCTCGTTATAATTTCGTATAATTAAACGAGAATCTAACGAAAATGGGTGTTTGTTTTGCAAAAGAAAAAACCAATTATAGAAGGGTTAGAACGTTTTCGACAGCAACAAAATATTTCTTTTCATGTCCCAGGTCATAAATATGGCGAACTGTCCCACCTTCCTCAAGCATTTAAAGATGTAATGCGTTATGATGTAACTGAATTATCGGGATTAGATGATCTACATTACCCTGAGAAAATGATCTTAGAAGCCGAAAATCTATTGGCAGATACATATGGGGCAACGAAGAGCTTCTTTTTAGTAGGAGGGTCTACTGTTGGCAATTTAGCAATGATTTATGCTACTTGTAACAAAGGTGATACCATTATTGTTCAGCGTAATGCACATAAATCAATTTTCCATGCTATTGAACTTGTTGGGGCTAAGCCAATTTTTGTGTCGCCGCTATGGGATGAACGGACATTGTCGGCGACACATGTAACTTATAGAGATTTAAAAGAAGCCGTAGAAAATTATTCAGAGGCGAAAGCAGTAGTTTTAACATATCCTACTTATTATGGGATGACTTCGAATGAAATACAGCAACAAATTGCTTATTGTCATGACAAGGGAATACCTGTATTGGTGGATGAAGCACATGGCGCTCATTTTAATGCATGTACGCTATTTCAGCCATCTGCATTGACACTTGGAGCAGACGTTGTTGTTCAATCAGCCCATAAGACTCTACCTGCTATGACGATGGCTTCTTTTATGCATGTTAAGTCGCAATTGATAGAGGCTGACAAAATACATCACTACTTACGCATGTTACAATCTAGTAGCCCATCTTACTTATTATTAGCATCATTAGATGATGCTCGTTATTATGTACAGACATATATGGAGAGTGATGGGGCATATATAATAGAAAAAAAGAATCAATGGATAGATGCATTACGAGCAATTGGATCATTAGAAGTAATTGAAGTAGATGATCCACTTAAAGTATTGTTACGTGTTAATGGTTATAGTGGCTTTCAATTACAGGAGGCATTAGAGGCAAAGCATGTGTATGGGGAACTGGCAGATGCCAATCAGGTTTTATTTGTGTTACCTTTGCTGAAGCAAGGACATACCTACCCATTTGCTGAAATCAGGGTTCGTATAAAAGAGGCTATATCAACGCTATTAAACACAGCTAAAACAGATAGCATAACGGCTTCTCAAACAGCCTATCATTTTGTACCGATTACTGAGCCTCTATATACCTTTAATGAGGTTGCATCATTAAAGAAAGAATGGTTACCATATATGCGTACAATGGGGCGAATTTCAGCAAATATGATCATTCCTTATCCACCTGGGATACCATTATTAGTACCAGGAGAAAGAATAACAGTAGCTAAGTTAAGTCAATTGGAAGAGCTACTAGCAGCAGGTGCAACATTCCAGGGGAATCATCGTTTAGCAGAAAAAATGATTCAGGTTATTAAATAGTTGGAGGCAATAACAGCATGAATAGCAATTTATTTATCACATTTGAAGGACCAGAGGGAGCAGGAAAAACAACGGTCATTCAAATGATAGCAAAGCGATTAACAGAAAAAAATATTGAAGTTCTAGCAACAAGAGAACCGGGTGGAATTGAGATTGCAGAAAAAATAAGAACGATTATTTTGAATCCTGCACATACTGCTATGGATGAACGAACAGAGGCATTGTTATATGCTGCAGCAAGAAGCCAGCATTATTTTGAAAAAGTACGTCCTGCATTAGATGCAGGGAAGTTAGTGATATGTGACCGTTTTATCGATTCCTCTTTAGCCTATCAAGGATATGCAAGAGGTATAGGTGTCAATGAGGTGCTTTCTATTAATGAATTTGCTATTGGGAAGAAATTACCTGACGTGACCATACTATTTGATCTTGCTCCAGAGGTTGGCTTAGCGCGTATTCATGCAACTGGCAATCGGGAAGTAAACCGCTTAGACGTTGAAAGCTTGCCGTTTCATCAGAAGGTACGTGAAGGATATTTACAATTAGTAGAGCAGTATCCAGAGCGAATACGTGTAGTCAACGCAGATCAAGATATTGAAAATGTTGTGGAAGATGTATGGTTATTATTATTGGAAGCAATGCAGTAAATGCATGAAGTTGTCTACAACAATGTGATATAATGATATTATCCATTAATTTATCTTCACTAAGAGGGCATCATTTGTGGAAGTACCTATTAGGTCTGACACACCTTTGTGTAGATACATTATGTGTTTAGGGAACCTTGTAGATGTCTCTTTTAAAACTTTCTTATAGAGTTTTTATGTCAACATGCTGATGTTCCTCTAGTTCAACAGTAGTTTAAACTTTCGATGAACTAAGATAATTATTTATAAGCTAAGACTTACGAATAGAATTGAAATCTATCTAGTGAATTTTATAAAAGGGGTGAGTGCGAATGAAGTTAGTCGTAGCTGTAGTGCAAGATCAGGATAGCAGCCGCTTATCAAATGCTTTAACGAAAAATCAGTTTCGCGCAACTAAATTAGCGAGCACAGGAGGATTTTTACGTTCAGGAAATACGACATTTCTTATAGGAACTGAAGACTCTCTCATACCCAAACTTTTAGATATTATTCGGGATAATTGTCGGGCAAGAGAGCAAATGGTTGCACCCGTTTCTCCGTTAGGAGGAAATGCTGATTCCTATATACCTTACCCTGTGGAGGTAGAGGTGGGAGGAGCTACCGTATTTGTTTTACCGATTGAACAATTCCATCATTTTTAAAAAGTAGCCTCCGAAGCTAAATCATGAATTATTTGTTACTATGAAACATTTTATTTAAAAACGATTATGCCTAGGAGAAATAGATAAAACTGTGGGGGCGAAACTAGCTTGAAGATTAATCAAGATATACGTGTCGGGTTAAATACAAATCGCAAAGAGCCACTACAAAATAATAATCAAAATAACCGATTTGGAGATATGGTCGTCAAGCAAGGTAATAAGCTGCAAACAGAACAACTCACGCGTTTGTTAGGGGATATATCTACTGCAGGGGACCGAGTAGCTAGATCACGTAATTTACGAGAACTTGCTAGGTTTAAAATGCTTGTTAAACGATTTCTACAAGAGACAGTAGAACATGGTATGGAGTTAAAACAATCACATACTTGGAATCGTTTTGGTGAAGGAAGACGTCTGAAAATCATTGAAACCATTGATACACGTCTTGTCGAACTTGCACAGGATCTTTTAGACGAAGAAAAAGAAGCAATAGATCTTCTTGATAAAATCGGTGAAATTAAAGGCTTACTAATTAATTTATATATGTAAAACCCGTGTCTCATTCTCATTTAGGCGCGGGCTTTTTTCAAATGTTGATATGGCTACTCGTCATTAAAGTAAACAACTGCAATATTTCTTTACAAGAGTGCAAGAAAGTATCACTTTTTGTTGTAGAGACAGGAAGGAATTTAAATGTATGGCCAAGAATGTTGAAGAGCTACTCACACTGCAACCAGTCGTAATGAAGCAGCTTCAAACAATATTTGACAAGAATAGATTAGCACATGCATATATTTTTGATGGCGAAAAAGGGACAGGCAAGGCAGATATTATGCACTTTTTTGTCAAATTAATGTTATGCGAGCAACCAAATGGAAATGTTCCATGTGAAACATGTCGAAATTGCAAACGTGTAGATTCGGGAAATCATCCAAATATTCATCAAATTTATCCAGATGGTCAATTCATAAAAATTGATCAGATGCGAGAGCTCATTGGAGAAATGAAAATGGTGGGTGTAGAAGAAGGACGTAAGATTTATGTGCTTCATCATGCAGACCGTCTTAATACAGCCTCTGCAAATATGATACTAAAATTTTTAGAGGAGCCAGAAGGAGAAGTAACTGCCATATTACTAACAGAGCAAATGCAGTCAATACTTCCAACTATCCGTTCTCGTTGTCAACATATCAAATTTCAAAAAATGCCACGTCATGTTTTGTTGAAGCATTTACAGGAAAATAATATCTCTCATTCAATGGCCTCAACAGTAAGCATGATGACAAACGAGGTAGAAACAGCGATATTTTTAGCAAATGATGAGCAGTTTGCACTCGCTCGAAAAACAGTGTTAAAATTAGTAGAGGCCATTCGGCAAAATGTACACGAAGCATTGCTTATTGTGCATGAAGAGTGGTTGCCTCACTTTAAAGAAAAAAGTGAGATGGAGCAAGCATTGGATTTACTACTATTTGCTTACCGTGATATAGTGTCAATAAAAGCTAATCCCGAGGCAGCTTGTACTTATCCAGACATGTTACCACTATTTAAAGAAGTTGCGCTATATTCCACTTATGAGAGATTATCAAATCAGATGGAATCTATTTTACAAGCACGTGCCTCTTTACAGCGTAACATGAATAGGACGTTATTGATGGAGCAGTTAATGCTAAATCTGCAGGAGGGATATACATTTGTATAATGTAGTAGGAGTCCGCTTTAAAAAGGCGGGTAAAATATATTATTTTGATCCGGCATCATTTCTACTAGAGGATAGTCAATATGTTATTGTAGAGACAGCCCGCGGTGTAGAGTATGGAAAAGTAGTTGTCCCTCAAAAGGTAGTGGGTGATAATGATGTTGTATTACCACTAAAACAAGTACTTAGACCAGCAGATGATCGTGATCGTATACAAGTAGAAGAAAATGCAGCGGAATCAAAGCGTGCATTTGAGCTCGCTAGTACGAAAATTATAGAGCATAATTTAGAAATGAAACTTGTAGATGTTGAATATACATTTGATCGTAATAAAATTATTTTTTACTTTACAGCTGAAGGACGAGTTGATTTTAGGGATCTAGTAAAAGATTTAGCCTCGGTTTTTAGAACACGTATTGAACTTCGTCAAATCGGTGTGCGTGATGAAGCCAAGCTTTTAGGTGGTATCGGTCCATGTGGTAGAATGCTTTGCTGCTCCACATTTTTGGGTGATTTTGAGCCTGTTTCTATTAAAATGGCTAAAGATCAAAACTTATCATTAAATCCTTCAAAAATATCTGGCCTTTGTGGACGTTTAATGTGTTGCTTAAAGTATGAAAATGATGAATATGAAGAAGCAAAAGAGGGCATGCCAGATGTTGGTGAGATAACAATGACACCAGATGGCCGTGGGAAAGTAGTAGGGCTAAATGTGCTGGAAAGACTTATTCAAGTATATTTACATGAGCAGGAACGCACAGTTGAGTATACACTAGAAGAACTGCTAGCATGCGAAAAAAATCTTATTTAAGATAGAGAATTTAACGAGGTGGCTTGGGTGAAGGACCGTAATTTCTTAGATACCGTTATGGAGTTCGAACAACAGCTCGAAGCAATGCAAGAGCAATTTGGTGCATTGAAACAATTTGTAGCGTTAATGATGGAAGAGCATAAGGCACTTGAAACAGAAAATCATCATCTACGTACACGTCTAGAAGAACTACTTTCTAATACAAACTCCGTACAAGCTGCTGAAGTAAAGAAAGAGAGTCCGCTAGATATTGGTGAGGGATATGATAACTTAGCTCGCCTCTACCAAGAGGGCTTCCATGTTTGCCATGTTCATTTTGGAAGTTCACGTAAGGGTGAGGATTGTCTGTTTTGTCTATCATTTTTAAATAAACAAAATGTGTAATAAAAGGCTGATTCCCGCTAAGGTGGTGTCAGTCTTTTGTTTTGTAGTGTAGGAGGAGTAAGCATGGAAAAATGGCTAAAAGGTGACGAGCGGTTAGATTATTTGTTGGCTGAGAATTTACGTATTATTCAAAGTCCCTCTGTCTTTTCGTTCTCATTAGATGCAGTACTGCTTTCGAAGTTTGTCAGTATTCCTTATCATAAAGGAAAAATTGTTGATTTATGCTCAGGAAATGGTGTGATACCACTTTTTTTAAGTGCACGTACAAAGGGACAGATAACGGGAGTAGAAATTCAGCCACGTTTATTTGAGATGGCAGAGAGAAGTATCCGTTACAATCAGCTAGAACAGCAAATTCAAATGATTCTTGGAGATGTTAAAGAAATACCGAAACAACTTGGCATTGAAAAGTATGATGTGGTTACCTGTAATCCGCCCTATTTTTTAGCAC
Source organism: Lysinibacillus capsici (assembly GCF_020217405.1). Lineage (NCBI taxonomy): Bacteria > Bacillati > Bacillota > Bacilli > Caryophanales > Bacillaceae > Lysinibacillus > Lysinibacillus capsici. The sequence continues at coordinate 126,920 of NZ_CP084108.1, forward strand.
ATGAAGCAAGTGATAAAAATCTTAGTGAGCATCATGCCATAGCACGCCATGAATTGTATTTAACATTGGAAGAAGCCATTCAATCAGCAAGTAAATTATTAAAGCAAGGGGGCAAGGCCGCATTTGTCCACCGACCAGGGCGATTATTAGATATTGTGACAGCTATGCGAGCAAATCGCTTAGAGCCTAAACGGATGCAGCTCATTTATCCGAAGGAAGGGAAAGAGGCGAATACATTATTAATAGAAGGAATAAAAGATGGAAAGCCTGATTTAAAAATTCTGCCGCCGTTGTATGTTTATGATGCTAAAAATGAATACACGGCAGAAGTGAGAGAAATTCTTTATGGAAAAGAGCAATAATCACTACTTTTATGTGTTAGAGTGTGCTGATCAAACTCTTTATGCAGGGTATACAAATAATATAGAAAAACGTGTTGCTGTACATAACGCTGGTAAAGGAGCAAAATATACAAGGGCTAGAGGTCCAGTGAAATGTATTTATAAAGAAATATTTGAGACAAAGCAAGAAGCAATGCGTGCTGAATATGCCTTTAAGCAATTAACAAGAACACAGAAAATTAATTATATAAGGAGGGGCGAATCGTGAAATCACAAAAAAGTACAATACACGAACAGACAGGTTGTTTATATCTGGTAGGAACACCTATTGGTAATTTAGAAGATATGAGTGTGCGTGCACTTCGCATTTTAAAAGAAGCCGATATTATCGCGGCAGAAGATACTAGAAACACCAAAAAGCTGTGTAACTACTTTGAGATTGAAACACCGCTAATCAGCTATCACGAACATAATTTAGCCGTAGGTGGAGAAAAATTGTTAACATTACTACAGGAAGGAAAAACAATTGCATTAGTAAGTGATGCAGGTTTACCTTGTATTTCTGATCCAGGTGCAGATATAGTTGAAAAAGCAATTGCTCAAAACTTTTCTGTTGTACCAGTGCCAGGGCCTAATGCAGCGATTTCAGCATTAATTGCATCTGGGTTATCGCCACAGCCGTTTTTCTTTTATGGATTTTTGAATCGCGGAAAAAAGGAACGTCGCCAGCAATTAGAACAATTAAAAAAACGCCAAGAAACGATTTTACTCTATGAGGCACCACATCGCTTAAAGGATACATTAAAAGATATGGAAGCTATACTCGGGGAACGTCGTATTGTTTTAGCTCGAGAGCTGACAAAGAAGTTTGAAGAGTTTTTAAGAGGTACTTTGTCTGAAGCTGTAGAATGGTCACAAACAGAGGAAATACGAGGAGAGTTTTGTATTGTTCTTGAAGGTAATAGCTGTGTAGAAGAGGAAGATCATGAAGAAGCTTATTGGCAAAACATGTCCATTGTTGAACATGTTGATTTCATTATCAATCAATCGAATGTATCTTCAAAAGAAGCCATTAAAGAAGTAGGTAAGTTAAGGCAAGTGTCAAAGCGAGATGTTTATAATGAATATCATAGTAATTAATAGTAAAGAGTTACCTTATTAGGGTAGCTCTTTATTTTTATTTAGTTCATGACTTCGAAACTTAAAAGTTGAGAAGTAATAATTTTGAGACTCAATTTTAAATTGATAATAATTGTAAATAATAGTAACCTAAAATAGAAAGGTCTGACATGGACATTATAAGGGATTAAGAAATTGGTTATATTAATAAACAGAAACACCTAAATCACTGTTTTGATTTAGGTGAGTAACTAATTATTTTTTTAAGTTAGATTGAATTTCTTTAACTAACATTTCAGCGCCTTCTGGACTTAAAATTAATTTGCCTCCAACTAGACGGAAGTTATCATCTGAAACTTCACCAGTAACAGCACATGTCATATTAGGCATATATTTTTTTAAGATGATTTTATCATCATCCACATAGATTTCTAAAGCGTCCTTTTCAGCAATTCCTAGCGTACGGCGTAACTCGATAGGAATTACTACACGACCTAACTCATCGACTTTACGAACAATCCCTGTTGATTTCATAATAGATTTCCTCCTAATTTATAAAAGTTATATTGGTATTTCGTCAAATTTCGACATTATTTCTTTGTCTGATAGTTATCATACCAAGTAATGCCATAAACGTCAATTAATTAATGCACTAATATTATGCTTTTAAAAAAAATTTTTGAGAAGAATGCAGGTATTTTAATTTTTTTAAAAGGTTTTTAATAAATATTTTTGTTAGTAGTAAAAAAGGTTCTTATTTAAGTCATTTAATGGATTAAATATATTATTCGACAATTTTCGCGATTAATAAACTTTCATTGAAACGAATTTCGTACTTCGTTAGAATAGAAAGTATATTGTAAAACAATGGAGGCAGTTCTAGTGAGTGAACAACAAAAAACATTCTATATAACAACACCCATTTACTATCCAAGTGGGAAATTTCATATTGGTACGGCATATACAACAGTAGCATCTGATACTATTGCACGCTATAAACGTTTAAAAGGTTATGATGTACGCTTTTTAACAGGAATGGACGAACATGGCCAAAAAATTCAAGAAAAAGCAGCAGAAGCGGGCAAACATCCTCAAGATTATGTAAATGAAATTGCAGATGCTGCGAAAAAACTTTGGGGTTTAATGGATATTTCTTATGATGACTTTATTCAAACAACCCAGGATCGACATACGAAAGCTGTCGAAAAGATTTTCCAAAAGTTTTTAGATAATGGTGATATCTATAAAGGTGAGTATGAAGGCTGGTACTGTACACCGTGTGAATCATTCTTTACTGAGACTCAACTAGTTGACGGGAACTGTCCTGATTGTGGTCGTCCGGTGCATAAAGTTAAAGAAGAATCGTACTTCTTTAATATGAAGAAATATGCAGATCGTTTATTAGCTTATTATGAAGAGAACCTTGAATTTATTGAGCCAGAATCACGAAAAAATGAAATGATTAACAACTTCATTAAACCAGGACTAGAGGATTTATCGGTATCAAGAACATCCTTCGACTGGGGAATTAAAGTACCAGGAGATCCAAAGCATGTTATTTATGTGTGGGTTGATGCATTAACGAATTATATTACAGCCTTAGGTTATCTATCAGAAGATGAATCATTATTCAACAAATATTGGCCAGCAGATGTACATGTAGTAGGGAAGGATATTGTTCGTTTTCATACGATTTATTGGCCAATCTTCTTAATGGCACTAGATTTGCCATTACCGAAAAAAGTATTTGCTCATGGTTTTATTATGATGAAAGACGGTAAAATGTCTAAATCAAAAGGTAATGTAATTTATCCTGAAATGTTAATCGAGCGTTATGGTCTAGATGCGACACGTTATTTCCTATTACGAGAATTACCATTTGGCTCTGATGGGGTATTTTCACCAGAATCATTTATTGAACGTACAAACTTTGATCTGGCTAATGATTTAGGGAACTTATTAAATCGTACAATTTCAATGATTAATAAATATTTTGATGGGATTATTCCGACAGAAAATCTTCAACCGACAGAATTTGATGCAGCTTTAAAAGAGCAAGCTGAGTCGGTACGTATTAAATATGAAGAAAGTATGGAAAAAATGCAATTTAGTGTCGTTCTGGCAGACTTATGGACGCTTGTTTCACGCACAAATAAGTATATAGATGAGACACAACCATGGGTGTTAGCAAAAGAGGAGTCAGACAAGCCAAAATTAGGTGCAGTTATGCGAAATTTGGCAGAAAGCTTACATCAAATCGCTGTCATGTTGCAACCATTTATGACAACAACTCCGAAACGTATGATCGATCAGTTAGGATTAGATGACAAATTCTTAGCATGGGATACAATTGAAACATTCGGCAATACTATTCCAGCAAACATTAAAGTGGTAGAAAAAGGGATACCGATTTTCCCACGCTTAGAAAATGAGGTTGAGATTACTTATATTCGTGAGGAAATGCGTGGCTCTGTGAAAACACCACAGGATGAAGAAATTAAAAAGGTAGCAAAAACTGAAGAAAATCCAGAAATTCCTGAAATTACTATTGATGATTTTATGAAAGTAGACTTGCGTGTAGCTACTGTGACTGCATGTGAAACTGTTCCGAAAGCAGATAAATTATTAAAGCTTCAAGTTGATCTAGGATATGAGCAACGTCAAGTAGTTTCAGGTATTGCGAAATTCTATACACCAGATGATTTAATAGGTCAAAAAGTAATTGTCGTAGCAAATTTAAAACCAGTAAAATTACGTGGTGAAATATCACAAGGAATGATTTTAGCCGGTGAGAAAGATGGAATTTTAAAATTAGCATCAGTTGATCCTAAACTCGAAAATGGTGCAAAAGTAAAGTAATGAACTTAAGGAAGGCCTGCTGAATATGAATTATTCAGCAGGCTTTTCAAATCTGTTAGAGAAAATGGAATTAAATTATTTTGAAATAATTTGCGGTATGTGAAAAATATAGTTTTGTGGGTTTAAAGAACTACTTTAGGTAATGTCGATTAAGTGGAATGTCACAATGTCGAATAGTTTGTAATGAAATTGTAATGATCACGAAAAATATGAAATAATAAATTTTAATAAAATCAATGTTAGGAGAATGAAGATGTATATAGATACGCACGTACATTTAAACGCAGATCAGTATGAGGAAGATCTTCAAGAAGTGATTGATAGAGCTCTTGAAGCTAAAGTAGAAAGAATGGTAGTTATTGGTTTCGACCGTAAAACCATTGAGAGAACAATGCAATTAATAGAGCAATATGATTTTGTTTACGGTGTCATTGGCTGGCATCCCGTAGACGCTATTGATTGTACCCAACAAGATTTAGAGTGGATTGAGCAATTAGCTTCACATCCAAAAATAGTTGGCATTGGTGAAACGGGATTGGACTACTATTGGGATAAGTCTCCAAAAGACGTTCAACAGGAACTTTTTCGCAAGCAAATTCAATTAGCTCAAAAGATCAATTTACCAATCGTTATTCATAATAGGGATGCAACAGGTGATGTTGTACAAATTTTACGTGAAGAAAATGCTGCATCCGTAGGGGGTGTTATGCACTGCTTTAGTGGAAGTGTAGAAACAGCGCGTGAATGTATAGCTATGAATTTTAAGATTAGTCTTGGGGGACCAGTGACATTTAAAAATGCACGTCTACCAAAGGAAGTAGCGACAGAAATAGCTCTTGAGCACTTGATGATTGAAACAGACGCTCCTTATTTAGCTCCACATCCACATCGAGGTAAGCGCAATGAACCCGCTTTCGTGCCTTTAGTTGCTGAGGAAATCGCACGTTTGAAAGGGTTGACAATTGAGGAAATTGCACAAGCAACTACAGCCAATGCGAAAAATTTTTTTGGGATTGACAATTAACTAGCTTAGATGCCTCCAATACAGGGTTTGTGGTTGGCAAAAAACAAGAAGTCAATTTTCAGAGAAATACTTTCGGGTTGACAGTGCCAAAACTAGTCCGTATAATCCAACCTTGTATTAAGGAGGCGTTTTTTCATGTCAAATAATTCCATGAAAAACTTGTTCTTAGGATCATTGAGGAGTAAGCAAACAGTGATAAGAATTATTTCACTTGTCCTGTTTGTGTCTGTAATCTCTTTCGTGCTTTATCAGGGTACGAAAAAATCCGTTAAGCTTGAAGCAAATGGAGAAACAATCGAAGTATCAACACATGCCAAAACTGTAGAACAATTATTACAAAATCAAAATATAGATATAGCAGAGCATGACAAAATTTCACCCTCTCTGAACACCAAAATTGTTAATGGATTAGCAATTACATGGGAACAGGCAAAAGAAGTAACTATTTCAGTTGATGGAAATCAGTCAAAAGTTTGGACAACTGAAACACTTGTGAAGGACATTTTGAAGGAAGCAAATATTAAAGTATCTGAACATGACTCTTTAGCGCAAGGTCTAGATACTGAACTAGGAGCAGAAAACAAAATCGATATTCAAAAAGCGTTTCAAGTAGCGCTTGTCGATGGCGTAAATAAAAGACAAGTATGGTCCACTTCGACTACGGTCGCTAACTTTTTAAAACAACAAGGAATTCAGCTAAATGAATTCGATCGTGTCGAAAATAACCTGGAGAACGTCATTACTCCGGAGAGTAAAATCACAGTAGTTCGCGTAGAAAAGGTTATCGATGTAGTGGAAGACTCTTTAGATTTCGCAGTTGAAAAGAAGCAGGATGCTTCATTGCAAAAGGGGAAACAAAAAGTAGTAGCAACGGGCGAGAAGGGTTCGGTTTCTCGTACGTATGAAGTTGTAAAAGAAAACGGTAAGGTTGTGGCAAAAAACCTGCAATCTGAGAAAGTATTAAAAGAACCGAAGAAACAAGTGGTTGCAGTAGGCACAAAAACAATCGTTGCAAGTGCAGCAACTGTGTCACGTGGTTCTGCAGAGCCTGCTAACGGTAAAGAATTTTATGTAACGGCAACAGCATATACACCATATTGCAACGGTTGTACTGGTACATCAGCAACTGGTATAAACCTACGTTCAAATTCTGGCTTGAAGGTGATAGCAGTTGACCCTTCTGTTATTAAGCTAGGATCAAAGGTTTGGGTAGAAGGCTATGGAACTGCTATAGCTGGGGATACTGGTGGGTCAATTAAGGGTAATAAGATTGACATACTTGTACAAACAGATGCTCAAGCACGTAACTGGGGACGTAAGAAAGTGCGCGTTAAAGTATTAAATTAAAAAAATTGTAAAATTAATCAAAATGTTTTTCACAAATGGAGCTTTCCTGTTTTGACTGGCGGGAGGGCTTCTTTATTTTTTTTAGCAAATGATGCTGTAAGGTATGTAGAGAGTAAGTTGAATAAGATAAGCTCATCGGGACCTTGTATTCCTGTACAAATCGTATAGAGCAGTTGTAAAATGGTCAGAAGATAAGGTAGATAGAAAAGAGGAGCCTTTTTGCAAATTAAAGAAATTATTGTTGTTGAAGGAAAAGATGATACGACAGCTATTAAACGTGCTGTACAAGCAGATACTATAGAAACAAATGGATCTGCAATTTCTGAAGAAACGTTAAAGCGAATTCAACATGCCCAAGAAAAACGTGGAGTTATTGTATTTACTGATCCAGACTATCCAGGACGTCGAATACGGGCCATTATCGAGGAGCGTGTAAAAGGGGTGAAACATGCCTTTTTACCAAAAGCGAAAACGATTGCTAAAAACGGTAAAGGGTTAGGGATTGAGCATGCTGCTGATGAGGATATACGTGAGGCATTACAACATGTCTATACCCCTATACATGAGGTGTTAAACAAAGAGGTAATTACACTGGAAGATTTAATGACTGCTCGTTTAATTGGACATCCACAAGCAAAGCAGCGTCGTGATAGACTAGGGGAAATCTTAAATATAGGTGCTACAAATGGTAAACAACTTCATAAAAGATTGAAAATGTTTCAGATTACAGAGGAGCAATTTGGTGCGGCTATCGCACAGTTAGATCAGGAGGAAAATGATGCATAAGGATATTGCGACACCAATTCGAACACAAGAAATTTTAAAAAAGTATGGGTTTTCATTTAAAAAAAGTTTAGGTCAAAACTTCTTAATTGACCCGAACATTTTAAGAAATATAGTGAGTCACGCCAATTTAACTGAGAATAGTGGCGCAATTGAAGTTGGTCCTGGGATTGGGGCATTAACTGAGCATTTGGCGAGAAGCGCTAAAAAGGTAGTTTCCTTTGAAATTGACCAACGTTTATTACCGGTACTAGAAGATACGCTTAGTCCATATAATAACGTGTCTATTATTCATTCTGACATACTTAAGGCAGATGTGGAGAAAGTAATTGCAGATGAGATGCCAGGTATTGATGATATTATGGTTGTAGCAAATTTACCGTATTATGTAACGACTCCAATTTTACTGAAATTACTCAATGACCGATTACCGATCCGTGGTTTTGTTGTGATGATGCAGAAAGAGGTAGCAGACCGTATAACGGCTAAGCCAGGGACGAAAGAATATGGTTCTTTATCAATTGCAATACAATATTACGTGAAAGCAGATATTGCGATGACAGTGCCAAAAACAGTTTTCATGCCTCAACCTAACGTCGACTCTGCAGTAATTCGCCTTATCAAGCATGAGGAACCACCGGTAAAAGTAATAGATGAGGATTTTTTATTTGTTGTAACGCGTGCCTCATTCGTACAGCGAAGAAAAACAATCTATAATAACCTGCAATCTGGTTTACCAAATGGAAAGGCACAGAAGGATCACATTTTACAGGCATTAGAGCTAGCGAATATTGAGCCAACTCGCCGTGGAGAAACACTTTCAATTCAAGAGTTTGGGAAATTAGCCGATGCACTGCATCCTGTTTTTGCAAAGTAAAAATTTTTGTTAACAATTTTTCGGATATGTAAAAAAATATATATTTTTTATAAAAAATAAGTTGACAAGATTTATAAGAGGCTGATAAAATATTATATTTTGTTGACATTTTTGGGCCATTAGCTTATACTTGTTATTAGTGAGGTGTAAGCGAAAATGCCAAAAACTTTAGCGGACATTAAAAAGTCGTTGGATTGTCATTTGGGTAAACGTTTGCAATTAAAAGCAAACGGTGGTCGCAAGAAAACGGTTGAGTGTGCAGGGATACTACGTGAGACATATCGCGCCATCTTTGTAGTAGAGCTCGATCAAGAAGACAATACGTGCAAGCGCGTATCGTATAGCTACACAGATATTTTAACTGAAGCAGTAGAGATTACATTTTTAGACGAAGCAAAGGCTGCTGTCGCAAAATAGTTTCTAGTACTTATTTCTATATTTTAGAAACACTCATGTATATTAAAAATACATGAGTGTTTTGCGTTTTCACGGGCATACTAAATTCGTCAGTTGTTAAAGGAGGAGTTTATATGCCTAGAAAAGGTATCATGTCACCTCGTTTAAAAGAAGAGATCGCAAAAGAACTTGGATTTTATGATGTTGTGCAAAAGGAAGGCTGGGGCGGCATAAAAGCTCGTGATGCTGGTAATATGGTCAAACGTGCCATAGAAATGGCTGAACGGGCAAGTAGTGAGCAAGAGCGTAAGTAGGCTGTTTTTGCTAAAATAGTCATCTTATAAAGTTTCATTCAGCAGGGATGAAAATCCTTACTGACACAACAAATACAACTGACGAGAGAGAGCCGTTACTCCGAATAGGGTAAACGGTTCTTTTTTTCCATTTTCGTATTCTCAATATGGTAAAATAAAATGAATAATCTTGCGCGAAAAAAGAACTGTTTATACGTGTAGCTATAAGGAGGAAGAAATATGCTTTATGTAAAGGCGCCTGCAAAAATCAATTTAACATTAGATGTACTTTATAAAAGACCGGATAATTTTCACGAAGTGGAGATGGTAATGACAACAGTCGATTTAGCTGATCGTATCAGTCTTGAATCTCGAGAAGATGGTGTTATTCAAATAACTTCAACAGATAATTTTGTACCAAATGACCATCGTAATTTTGCTTATCAGGCAGCGCGTCTCATTAAAGATACATATGGCATTAGACAAGGTGTATCCATTACGATTGAAAAGGAAATACCCATAGCAGCAGGACTCGCAGGAGGTAGTAGTGATGCAGCTGCAACATTAAAAGGGCTAAATGAACTGTGGGATTTAGGTTTATCAATAGATGAATTAGCGGAGCTTGGTGCTAAAATTGGTTCGGATGTTTCGTTTTGCGTTTACGGAGGCACGGCACTCGCTACAGGGCGAGGCGAAAAAATAAAAGAATTACCAGCTCCACCTAATTGTTGGGTTGTACTAGCTAAGCCTAAAATTGGTGTGTCGACAGCAGAAGTTTATGGGGGTCTTAAGGTTGAAGGGCTGCAACATCCCAATACACAGCAGATGATACAAGCTATAGAGACAAAAGATTATGAGCTATTATGTTCGTCATTAGGAAATGTTTTGGAAACTGTAACATTTAAGCTACACCCAGAAGTTGTGATGTTAAAGGAACAAATGAAGCGCTTTGGGGCAGATGCTACGTTAATGAGTGGAAGCGGTCCAACTGTATTTGGGCTTGTGGATAGTGAAGCTCGTGTAAGTCGCATTTATAATGGTTTACGTGGTTTTTGTGAGGAAGTTTATGCAGTACGAATTTTAGGTGAGCGAAATACGCTTGCTTAGAAACGCAAATTTGTGTTAATTTTACCTATAAATATTCGTGTTTAGGAGAGGGTCGCATGAAATGGAAGCGTAGTGAACGACTAGTTGATATGACGTACTACTTACTAGAACATCCACATCAGCTGATCCCGCTAACTTATTTTTCAGAACTATATCAATCTGCTAAGTCATCCATTAGTGAAGATTTAACGATTGTAAAAGAAACTTTCGAAGAAAAAGGAATCGGGTTATTGATGACAGTGCCGGGTGCTGCAGGAGGAGTAAAGTATATTCCGAAAATGTCCGAGGCTGAAGTACGTTTAGTGATTCAAGATTTAAAAGCAGAGTTAGAACATTCAGATCGATTGTTACCAGGTGGATATTTATTTATGACAGACCTGCTTGGAAACCCAGATTTAATTAATCGTGTAGGGAAGGTCTTTGCTTCTGCCTTTGCAGATCAACAAATCGATGTCATAATGACAGTAGCAACTAAAGGGATATCCATCGCCCATGCCATCGCAAGACATTTAAATGTACCAGTGGTAGTTGTGAGAAGAGATAGTAAAGTAACGGAAGGTTCTACAGTAAGCATTAACTATGTATCTGGTTCTTCCAGAAGAATTCAGACAATGGTATTATCAAAAAGAAGCATGAAAAGTGGACAACGTGTATTAATTACGGACGACTTTATGAAGGTCGGCGGTACAATGAATGGCATGAAAAACCTCTTAGAGGAGTTTGACTGTCAGCTAGCAGGCATTGCAGTGCTTGTGGAGGCTGAGCATGCGGACGAAACATTAGTAGATGATTATTATTCACTTGTAAAGCTTCATGAAGTTAATGAAAAAGATCGAACAATTGCATTAAGTGAAGGTAACTATTTTTCTAAAAGGGGACATGACAAATGAAAGTAGTAGCAACAACAAATGCACCAGCAGCAATCGGACCATATTCACAAGGTATTATTGTTAACGGAATGTTTTATAGCTCTGGTCAAATTCCATTAACAGCTACAGGGGATTTAGTGGAAGGCGATATAACTGTACAAACAAATCAAGTATTTGCTAATTTAAAAGCTGTTTTAGCGGAAGCTGGAACTTCTTTAGATAATGTTGTGAAAACAACGGTCTTTATGAAAGATATGAATGACTTTGTAGCGATGAATGAAGTTTATGCAAATCATTTCGGTGATCATAAACCAGCTCGTTCAGCTGTAGAGGTAGCCCGTCTTCCGAAAGATGTAAAAGTAGAAATCGAAGTAATCGCAATCGTAAAATAATTAAAACTTGTTAAGCTCACTAAAGAGAACCTTTATTCTTTTTAGTGGGTTTTTTTACGCTGACAAACAATTGTCAAAAATTACGTATATAAGAAAAAATATTATTCTAATAAGTATTCAAATTTTTTAGAAAATTTGATAGACTATGAAAAGGAAAATATTCGGTAATTGAGAATATGATATTTTCATTTAGGCATCCAAGAAGAGAGGTGGTGAGAAAATGGAAGTTACTGATGTGAGATTACGTCGGGTACAGACGGATGGTCGCATGCGTGCGATTGCTTCCATTACACTTGATAATGAGTTTGTTGTTCACGATATTCGTGTCATTGATGGAAATACTGGTTTATTTGTAGCTATGCCTAGTAAACGAACACCAGATGGGGAGTTTAGAGATATTGCTCATCCAATTAATTCTGATACTCGAAATAAAATTCAGGAGATCATTTTAAACGAGTATCATAACTCTAGTGAAGTAGAGGAAGCTGGTAAAGAGGAAGAATTAGAGGGAATCGGTGTGTAATAAATAGTAAATAACTTACTTTTTAAGGATATGTTACAAACTGATGGTAAAAAAGATAGGAAGAACTCTTCTAGTTGGAAGGGTTCTTTTTATTTTGATAAAAAGATAATATGAGCAATTTCAGGATATACTTCATGACATTCGAGCATAAGGTGCATTGGATTTGTGAATTCATGTTTTTGTCAACTCTACATGCCTTGAAAATAGATGAATTTTGCTATATAGTCATAAGAGAAAATGAGCGTATTGGAGGACTTACTGATGAGCAATGTTTTTGCTGTCATTTTGGCTGCAGGTCAAGGTACACGTATGAAGTCCAAATTATATAAAGTGCTCCATCCAGTATGTGGGAAACCGATGGTACAACATGTGGTGGATCATATTCAGACGTTAGATGTGAATCGCATTGTAACGGTTGTCGGACATGGTGCTGAAAAAGTGCAACAACAGCTTGGTGATAAAAGTGAGTATGTGCTGCAGGCTGAACAACTAGGTACAGCGCACGCTGTGCAACAAGCAGAGGCCATTTTAGGTAATGAAGAAGGTACAACGTTAGTTGTATGTGGAGATACACCACTAATTCGTCCTGAAACGATGCAAGCTCTATTCGAACATCATCATGCAAAGAATGCTAAAGCAACTATTTTAACTGCAATTGCTGAAAACCCAACTGGCTATGGCCGTATATTACGTGGCAATAACGGACAGGTGGAGCAAATTGTTGAACAAAAAGATGCTTCAGCAGAGCAGCAATTAGTAAAAGAAATAAACACAGGCACATATTGCTTTGATAACAAATTATTATTTGAAACATTGAAACTTGTGAAAAATGATAATGCCCAAGGTGAATATTATTTACCAGATGTCATTGAAATTTTACAAAAGCAAGGTGATATTGTTGAAGCATATGTCACTGATGATTTTGAAGAAACACTAGGTGTTAATGATCGCGTGGCTTTGTCACAAGCCGAGACATTAATGCGTACAAGAATCAACGAGAAGCATATGCGGAATGGTGTAACAATTATCCATCCTGAAACAACGCATATTAGTGCAGATGCAGTTATTGGGCGTGATACGGTGATTCAACCTGGCTCAATGATTGAAGGTGCTACTGTGATCGGTGAAGATTGCATTATCGGTCCAAATACTCAAATCATAGATAGCCGCGTTGGTGATCGTACAACTATACATTCTTCAGTTGTCCGTGAAAGCGCTATTGCAGAGGATACTGCTATAGGGCCATTTGCTCATATTCGACCACTTTCAGACATCGGTAGTCATGTAAAAATTGGTAACTTTGTAGAAGTGAAGAAAAGCAAGCTAGATAATGGCTCGAAAGTTTCACATTTAAGCTATATTGGCGATGCCGAGATCGGTAGTAATGTCAATATTGGTTGTGGTTCCATTACAGTAAACTATGATGGAAAAAACAAGTTCAAAACGATTATTGAAGATGATGTATTTGTAGGATGTAATACTAACTTAGTAGCGCCAGTGAAAGTTGGAAAAGGTTCATTTATTGCAGCAGGTTCTACAATTACAAAAGAAGTTCCTGAAGATGCACTTGCCATAGCTCGTGCAAGACAAGAAAACAAACCGAATTATGTAAGCAAATTAAATTCAAAATAATTATCAACTAAACAGGAGGCCATCATGCCGTATCATTATGCAAACTCACAATTAAAAATATTTTCACTTAATTCTAATAATCCATTAGCTCAAGAAATTGCGCAGGAAATGGGCGTAGAATTAGGTAAATCTTCTGTTAAGCACTTCAGTGATGGAGAGATTCAAATTAGCATTGAAGAAAGTATTCGAGGTTGTGATGTGTTTATCGTGCAGTCTACTTCTGCACCTGTAAACGAACATTTAATGGAGCTTTTAATTATGGTAGATGCAGTTAAACGTGCATCTGCTCGTACAGTAAACGTTGTAATGCCTTATTATGGTTATGCACGCCAAGACCGTAAAGCAAAAGCGCGCGAGCCAATTACAGCTAAATTAGTGGCAAACCTACTTGAAACTGCTGGTGCAACACGTGTTATCGTATTAGATTTACACGCACCTCAAATCCAAGGTTTCTTCGATATCCTAATCGACCACTTAATGGCAGTACCATTACTATCTGATTACTTCAAATCTAAAGGTATTCCAGGAGATGAGATCGTTATTGTTTCACCAGATCATGGTGGGGTAACACGTGCTCGTAAAATGGCTGAACGATTAAAAGCACCGATTGCAATTATTGACAAACGTCGTCCGAAACCAAACGTTGCGGAAGTGATGAACATTGTTGGTAATGTTGATGGTAAAGTGGCAATCTTGATTGATGATATTATTGATACAGCAGGTACAATTACGATTGGGGCAGATGCGTTACGTGCTGCTGGTGCAAAAGAAGTTTACGCTTGCTGTTCACATCCTGTATTATCTGGTCCAGCAATTGAACGTATTGAAAACTCTGCTATTAAAGAGTTAGTAGTGACAAATACAATTCAGCTATCAGACGAGAAAAAATCTCCAAAAATTACAGAGCTTTCTGTAGCTAAATTAATGGCGGATGCTATCTCTCGCGTTTATGAAAATAAATCTGTAAGTACTCTATTTGATTAATAAATATTGTAAGTATGAGACCAATCTATTCTTTGAGTAGATTGGTCTTTTCAATATAAATTAGGCACTATTTCATTGAGGCGAAGAAATAGATGAGTGTTTTATGTGTGAGCCTTCTCACAAAGGGGTATAATAATAATGTGTCTTAATAATATTTACTCTACCTTAAACAAATAGAGCTAAATATTATCATAGCCTACAACGAATTATTGTTGAGGCGTAAATAATTTTCTTGGAAGGGGAATAAAGAAGTATGAGTACAGTATTAAGTGTTACAAAGCGCGAAACTGGGCATCGTTCAACATTAACCCAACTTAGAAAAGGGGGAGCCATTCCTGCAGTTATTTACGGCTACAAAGTAGATTCAACCCCAATTTCTATTGCTGCAAAAGATTTTAAAAAATCCATTCAAAAAAATGGACAAAATAGTGTGTTTTCACTAGAGTTAGAGGGGAAAAAGGTGAATGCTGTTGTGTCAGAGGTTCAGCAATGTTCATTGAAAGATGAAGTAAATCATATTGATTTTTTAGCCATTAATATGGCGGAAGAGCTAGAAGCTGATGTCCCGATTAAATTACTTGGACAGTCAGTTGGTGTGAGTGAGGGCGGTATTCTAATGCAGCCTAACTTAGAATTAAAAGTAAAAGTAAAGCCAACAGAGTTACCTGAATCAATTGATGTGGACATTTCATCGTTGAAAATTGGGGAATCCCTAACAGTAGCAGATATTCGCGATGCTACACCTGTTGAAATTATTAGTGAAGATGATTATATGTTAGTAACCATTGTGGCACCTGTTTCTGTAGAGGAAGAGACTACAGAAGGTGAAGAAGGGCAAGAGACAGTATAAAAGTAATTGACGCTTAAGGCTAATAAGAAGGCTATAGCTTTCTTGTTAGCCTTATTTTTTTATGCCTTTTAACAATTGTACAAAATGCTTTCTAGGCGTGCTATATGGTAAAATAATGACTATTAGATTTGAAAGAAGAGAGGTACTTATGAAAATTATCGTTGGTTTAGGAAACCCGGGTAAACCTTATGAGCACACAAGACACAATATTGGCTTTGATGTTATTGATGCGTTAGCAGAAAAATGGGGAACACCTTTAACAAATTCAAAATTTAATGGGATGTACACTACTGTACATCGACCAGAAGGAAAGGTTCTACTTGTTAAACCATTAACATATATGAATTTATCAGGGGAATGTGTTGGTCCCCTAATGGACTATTTTGACATAGAGATAGAAGATTTAATTGTCATTTATGATGACTTGGATTTAGAGACAGGTAAATTACGTCTGCGACAAAAAGGGAGTGCAGGTGGTCATAACGGCATTAAATCGTTAATTCAACATTTAGGTACTCAGGAATTTAATCGTATTCGAGTGGGCATTAATCGCCCGCCAGCAGGCATGAAGGTAGCAGACTATGTTTTAGCTAAATTTTCGAAGGAAGACCAAGTTCTTATGCAAGACGCAATTGTAAATTCTGTAAACGCTGTTGAAGCATCTCTTTCAAAGCCGTTTCTTGATGTGATGAATCACTTTAACGTAAGCAAATAGATGAAAGTAATAAAATTTCTGTTAAAGTTTTTGGATAATTGGCATGGTGTAAGGTGAGTAATGAACTGCCTTACACTATTATTACAGCTAATACTTGTAGTGAATAGTCTTAGCTACAGGTAAAAATTAATTCTCTAATTTTCAAGTTATTGCAATGACGATGACAGTGAAAAGTGCATAATCCTTTTTATAAATGTCTATACTTTAAGTAGAAAGTTGCTTAAAGGAGGATGATTTGGAGATGTCAGTTCGCTATCGATGTCGGCATTGTGAAGTAGAAATAGGGACACTACCATTTGATGCAGATGATACAATTCGAAAGTTGCATATTTTCGAATTGGGAGAAGCGGATGATTATGTTGAGAAAGATCAACATGGTCAAACGACTGTGCACTGCATTTGTGAGCAATGTGAGGATTCGCTGAAACAATATCCAGATTATCACGCACTCAATAAATGGATTCAATAATTGGAAGGATGCTTTGACACACTTATGTGTGTTCAAGGCTTTTTCCATTTCATAAAACAGCCATTAATAGAGATATGTAAAATAACGCTAGAATAATAGAAATAAAAATATAGAATTTATGCTGAAAGGAGCTTGACTGTGGAGGTTTTACGACAGCTTGTGTCGCAAGATAAACATATTACATCTTTTTTAAAGGAAATTCAGAGCAGTCAAACTGCATCACAGCTTATAACAGGTTTAACAGGAAGCGCACGCCCAGTAATGGTTGATGTGTTATTTGAATATGTTAAGAAGCCAATCTACATTATCTCTCCTAATCTATTGCAGGCACAAAAAATGGCGGATGAGCTTGTTGGACTATTAGGCGAGGAACATGTTCACTATTACCCTGCTGATGAATTTATTGCAGCCGATCTTTCTGTCGCTTCACCAGAACTTCGCGCGGAGCGAATCGCGACGCTCGATTGCTTAGCTAGAGGTGAGAAAGCCGTATATGTAATACCTGTGGCTGGTCTACGTAAAATAATGCAACCAAAAGAACACTGGCTACACTATTTTTTACAAACCGCAGTAGGCGAAGATGTTGAAATTGATAAATGGTTGCAAACATTAGTTGAGATGGGCTATGTACGGAATTCAATGGTGACATCACCTGGAGAGTTCGCATTACGTGGGGGAATTTTAGATATTTATCCACCTTATTTAGAATCACCAATTCGTATCGAATTATTTGATACAGAGGTTGACTCCATACGAACATTTTCAGCAGATGACCAACGTTCTATTGATAAATTACAAAAAATTCGTATTCTCCCTGCTTCAGAGGTTATTCTTACAAAATCAGAAAGACAGGCATTAGCAGACCGTTTAGAAGTGGCATTAGCAGCCAGCCTAAAGAAGGTTAAAAAGCAGGAGACAAAAGAACTTCTGTATCAGCATATTCAATATGATATTGAGTTGCTACAACAAGGGAATTTACCTGATTATGTAAACAAATATGGCTCATTATTATACGATAAAACAGCCTTTTTAGGAGATTACTTTGAACATGATGGTATTGTACTTTTTGACGAGCTTGGACGTATTCAAGAGGTAATGGATGCATGGGAGCGTGAAGAAGATGAGTGGTTTTTATCTTTAATCGAAGAGGGAAAAATGGTTCATGATGTCAAACCTGCCTTCTCATTAAAAGAAATATTGGCGATGTTGTCACAACAAAAGCTTTCATTTTCATTGTTTTCGCGAACATTTGCAGGGATTACATTTAATAAAACAACCAACTTTTCTTGCAAGCCAATGCAACAATTTCATGGACAAATGTCCTTGCTTCAAAGTGAGGTTGAACGCTGGTTACTAGGCAAATTTACAGTTCTCATCATAGCAAGGGATAAAGAACGAGTGAAAAGAGTTCAGCAAATGCTTGAAGAATACGATATTCATACAGCAATAGGTGAACCAACAGAACCTGGTATTTATATTGTAGATGGGGGCTTGTCGAGTGGCTTTGAATTGCCCCTACAGCGTTTAGCAATTGTAACAGAAGACGAGCTCTTTAAACAGCAGGCAAAGAAAAAAACACGCACACAAAAAATGACCAATGCTGAACGTATTAAAAGTTATACGGAAATTAAGCCAGGTGATTATGTTGTACATGTTCATCATGGGATTGGTAAATATATTGGTGTAGAGACATTAGAGGTTAATGGTACACATAAGGATTATCTGCATATTCGATATCGTGCAGACGATAAATTATATGTACCTGTTGAGCAAATAGACTTAATCCAAAAATATGTGGCGTCAGAGGATCGAGAACCAAAGCTACATAAATTAGGTGGGGCAGAGTGGAAAAAGGCGAAAGCAAAGGTATCCTCTGCTGTACAGGATATTGCGGATGATTTAATAAAGCTGTATGCAAAGCGTGAAGCAGAGAAAGGGCATGCTTTTACACCTGATAACGATGACCAGCGTAATTTTGAAGCAATGTTCCCCTATGAAGAAACAGAAGATCAACTACGCTCAATTGTTGAAGTAAAACGAGATATGGAACGTGAACGCCCTATGGACCGTTTAGTCTGTGGTGATGTAGGCTATGGTAAAACAGAGGTAGCCATTCGTGCCGCATTTAAGGCTATTCAAGATGGAAAGCAAGTGGCATTCCTTGTCCCTACAACCATTCTAGCCCAGCAACATTATGAGACTATTCGTGAGCGCTTTCAAGGCTTTGCCATTAATGTTGGATTGTTATCTCGCTTCCGTTCGAAAAAGGAGCAAACAGCAACATTAAAAGGCTTAAAAGAGGGCCGAGTCGATATAGTTATTGGAACACACCGTATTTTATCTAAAGATTTAATTTTCCAAGACCTTGGTCTGCTAATTGTGGATGAAGAGCAACGTTTTGGTGTGACGCATAAGGAAAAAATTAAGCAGTTAAAGACAAATGTCGATGTCTTAACTTTAACAGCTACACCAATTCCAAGGACACTTCATATGTCCATGGTAGGGGTCCGAGATTTATCTGTTATTGAGACGCCTCCTGCTAATCGTTTCCCAGTTCAAACATATGTGATGGAGCACAGCGGTGCATTAGTACGAGAAGCTATTGAGAGGGAAATGGCACGTGGCGGACAAGTATTTTATTTATATAATCGGGTAGAGGATATGGCTCGAAGGGTTGAGGAGATTCAAGTGCTGGTCCCTGAAGCACGTATAGGCTTTGCTCATGGAAAAATGACTGAGTCAGAGCTAGAATCAGTGATTTTAGCCTTCTTAGAGGGCGACTATGATGTACTTGTTACGACAACGATTATCGAGACAGGCGTCGATATACCGAATGTAAATACATTAATAGTCCATGATGCTGATCGCATGGGCTTAGCCCAGCTCTACCAATTACGCGGGCGCGTTGGACGTTCTAACAGAGTAGCCTATGCATATTTTATGTACCAACGCGACAAAGTTCTGACAGATGTAGCGGAGCAACGTTTACAAGCAATTAAAGAATTTACAGAACTTGGCTCAGGCTTTAAAATTGCGATGCGAGATTTATCTATTCGGGGCGCAGGAAACTTACTTGGAGCGCAGCAACATGGCTTTATTGATTCAGTTGGCTTTGATTTATATTCACAAATGCTTCAGGATGCCATCGCAGAACGTCAAACAGGCGTGAAAAAAGAAGAAAAGCCAGATATTGAAATTTTGTTGAGTATTGATGCTTATATTCCAGACGCTTATATTCCAGATGGTTATCAAAAGATCCAAATGTATAAACGAATTAAAGCCATGGATCAGGTGGAAGAGTATGACGAAATCATGGAGGAATTAGAGGATCGATTTGGCGATCTTCCAATTGAAACAGAGCGTTTACTTCGAATAGCACGAATGAAAGTTTGGGGCTTAGGTGCGGGAGTAGTATCTGTAAAGGAGAAGCAAAAACTTATTACAATACTATTATCAGAACAAGGAACGGCAAGTGTCGATGGCAGTAAGATTATTGAAGAATCGATGAAATTCGAGCGTGCTGTTGGTTTTGGTATGGATGGCATGCAGTTAAAATTAACAATAGATGAACGCAAGAGTGGGAAATATCAACCCTTTGATATGTTGGAAGAACTAATGCAAATTATTGATAATGCAAAAAAGCAGCAATAGTAGTTAAAAGGCTATTCTTATCTTTTACTGTAAAAGATAAGAATAGCCTTTTTCACGGTGATTCAGTAATCACCATATCATATTTGCTCACAGGAATAATGGATTTTTTCCACTATTTTTCTGAATTAATTATAGAAACTTATTACTTGGGTAATCTAATAAGGAGTTGATTGATGTAATACCGTATTTTGAAAAAAATTGATGGTTGTGAAATCCTTTTTCTTCAGTTTTTGCATAGATTGCTCAAATAAAAACCATACTATCATTGAATAAAAATTTCATTGTAGCGAAAGCGAGGCATTAGAATGAAGGCAACAGGAATTGTTCGTCGTATTGATGATTTAGGGCGTGTAGTTATTCCAAAAGAAATTCGTAGGACGCTACGTATTCGTGAAGGCGACCCGCTTGAAATTTATACGGACCGAGAAGGCGAAGTCATTTTAAAAAAATATTCTCCCATCAATGATTTGGGGGAATTTGCAAGAGAATATGTTGAAACACTTTATGAAACAATGGGCACACCGGCATTTGTCACTGACCGTGATGAAGTAATCGCTGTTGCAGGGATTGGGAAAAAGGAATATATAAATCGTCGCATTACGTCCTTTGCGGAAAGCTTTATGGACGAGCGCTCCACAAAAATTGAAAAAATGGAGACAACGATTGAAATTGTCCCTGGGCAATATGAGCAAGTGAAATCATATTGTGCGACACCTATAATGGTGAATGGTGATCCTATTGGCTGTATTATCGTCTTGTCTAAAGTACACTTTGTTGGTGAGGTAGAAGTTAAAGTAGTGGAAACAGCTGCAAACTTCTTAGCAAAACAAATGAATAGTTAATGCATGGAAAAGTTATTGCGATGACCTTTAAGGCTGAACAATAACTTTTTTGCGTACATAAGGATGAATCATTATAGGAACAGTAGTGCCACCTTGCACGTCAAACTTTTGAGATATGCTATACTATTGGCATTGTTAAGAAGGAAAGAGGGCAATTTATGTCGCAACGTTTTGGTATGAAAAGCTACATGAAGGGTGCCGCCTTATTGACGATAGCAGCCCTTATTGTAAAAGTTCTTAGTGCCATTTACCGTGTGCCTTTTCAAAATCTAGTAGGTGATGAAGGCTTTTATATCTATCAACAGGTATATCCAGTTATTTCAATCTTCGTTGTTTGGACATCTAGTGGCTTTGCTATAGCCATTTCTAAAATGCTTGCAGACAATGATTGTATTGTTGATACAATAGAACGTGATGAAAGACGTCGCACTATAACACAGGTAGTTTTCGGGTATTTAACGGTATTATCACTACTGTTTTTTGCCATTTTATTTGGAGGTGCTGAAAAGATTGCCCATTTAATGGGAGATATTCAATTAGCACCACTTATTCGTACAGGCTCCTTAGTAGTATTGGTTATGCCGGCGCTGGCTATTTTAAAAGGTAGCTTTCAATCTAGAGCAATTATGGAGCCCATTGCTTATGCCCAAGTTCTTGAACAAGCAGTGAGAGTAACTGTCATATTAGCAGGTACCTTTCTTATTATGACAACGACGAAATCTCTTTATGGTGCAGGAAGAATGGCTGTTATCGGTACAGTAATTGGAGAAATTACAGCCTTGCTATTACTTGCTTATATCTCGCATAAACGATTTGGTCTACTGCAAGTTAAACAGCATCTACATCGTAATTCAAGTTTACCTATCATTAAAGAGGTCACATGGCTGAGTTTGAGTGTCAGTATGAGTGGTCTACTACTACTTGGCTATCAATTGGTCGATTCATTTACAATCTATTCGTCATTAATTAATAATGGAATGACTCCTACAATAGCGAAGGAAACGAAAGGGATTTATGATCGAGGACAACCGTTAGTTCAACTAGGTGTTGTCATTGCATCCTCATTGTCGTTGGCCATTGTGCCACTTGTCGCCCATTTGTCGAAAAAACAAGCGGGACGTAGTGCAGTGCCATTCATACAATTAACATACAAAGCATCCGTCCTGTTCGGCTGGTCTGCAGCACTAGGCTTAATGCTAGTTATGCCTTATTTAAATGAAATGCTTTTTAAAACCAATTCCTTATCGGAGGTATTGATTGTCTATGTATTTCAAATTGTCCCTTTGTCAATTATCCTTACATTTACAGCGATCTTACAAGGCTATGGGAAATTAAAAAAACCTGCGTTATTTCTCATAATCGGTTTTCTAATAAAAATTATTTTAAATGTACGATTAATTGGTGGATTAGGTGTACTAGGAGCTGCCATCGCTAATGATATAGGATTATTATTAACAGCAATCTTGCTAATTATTTATTTAAAAACATTGACTGGCATTCAATTAGCTTCAGGCGCATTTTATAAAAAAGTAGGAATCGCCTCTTTCAGTATGACAATCGTCGTTCTTATATGGTTACAGCTAGTATCGTCCTTTTTAAATCACCTGATGTCTTCACGTATGATAGCCATGGTGGCGGGTTTGACAGCAGTATCTATTGGAGCATTTGTTATGCTAACAATTATTGCAAAGAAAAGAGTACTAGTAGAAAAAGAATGGTATTTACTGCCGTTTGGACGTAGAATGGCCGTTTATCAACTTTGGCTAAATTCAAAGAAGTAGGTGTAAAAATTGAATACATTATCAATTATTGGTTTAGGTGCAGGTGACTTTAATCAGCTGCAAATGGGTGTTTATAAAAAATTAAAGGCTGCAAAAAAATTATATGTACGGACAGTGGATCATCCGGTTTTAGAGGAATTAGCAGCAGAGGGTGTGGTATTCGAAAGTTTTGACAATGTGTATGAAAAACACGATACATTTCAACCTGTTTATGCGGAAATAGCTGATTCTCTTATGAAAGCTACCGCTGTTGAGGATGTTATGTATGCTGTGCCAGGGCACCCATTAGTTGCAGAGCAAACAGTGCAATTACTTATTGCCGCAGCAAATGAAGGGAAAATTGAGCTAGTCATTGAGGGTGGTCAGAGTTTCTTAGATCCCATTTTTGGTGCCTTAAAAATCGATCCAATTGAAGGCTTTCAATTACTTGATGGTACTAGCTTTTCAATGCATGACATTAACATGCGTCAGCACATCTTGATTGCTCAAGTATACGATACATTCAGTGCATCAGAAGTGAAGCTGACGTTGATGGAGAAATATGATGATGAGTATCCTGTAACAGTTGTGACAGCTGCTGGATCTTCACAAGAACAGATTGTCACAGTGCCGCTCTATGAACTCGATCAAAGTGTAGAAGTAAATAATTTAACAACAGTCTATGTACCACCTGTAAAATCACAGGAGGAGTCATTAAGAGATTGGACAACATTCCGCCAAATCATTGCAACGCTGAGAGGCCCAAATGGCTGTCCTTGGGATCAAAAGCAAACACATGAGTCGTTGAAAAAATACTTACTTGAAGAAGCACATGAATACTTGGCAGCGGTTGATGCTGAAGATGATTTTGCCATGATTGAGGAACTTGGCGATGTGTTGTTACAAGTATTTTTACATGCACAAATAGGAGAAGATCAAGGCTACTTTACACTAGAAGATGTGTTAGCTTCAATTAGTGAAAAAATGATTCGTCGCCATCCACACGTTTTTGGGGATGTTGCAGTAGAAGATGCGGAGGGTGTTGTGGCTAATTGGGAGGCCATCAAGGCTGAAGAAAAGGGAACTAGCGATAATCCGTTATTAAACGAAGCGTATAGAGCATCTTCTGCTTTACAAACAGCCTACAATTATCAAAAAAGAGCAGCACAAGTGGGCTTTGATTGGCCAAATGTGGAGGGAGCATGGGATAAATTTACCGAGGAATGGCAGGAATTTCGCCATGAGGTGACGAAAGGCTCTAATGCGTCCCGTCTTGATGAATTTGGTGATGTATTGTTCACATTAGTAAACTTAGCACGTTTCTATAAATTATCACCAGAAGAAGCCATGCTACATGCAAATGAGAAATTTGCAAGACGTTTCGGCTATGTTGAGCAACAGGTAAAGGCAAGTGGAAAACCATTTTCCGATTTTACATTAGAACAATTAGATGCATTTTGGAATGAAGCAAAGCAACTAGAAAAGGAGTAAGATTATGAGATTAGATAAGTTTTTAAAAGTATCCCGTTTAATAAAACGCCGTACTTTAGCTAAAGAAGTGGCCGATCAAGGACGTATTACAATCAATGAAAAGATTGCAAAAGCAAGTAGTACAGTGAAAGCTGGTGATGAGCTTGCTATCCGTTTTGGTCAAAAAATAGTAACGGCACGTGTAGAAGAAATACGTGATACTGTGAAAAAAGAAGATGCAGCAAAAATGTTTACCATTTTGAAAGAAGAACGACTTGAAAAGATTGAGCCTGAATTTATTGATGATGAGGAATAAAGCTAAATTTAATTTCTAGCCCTCCTAATGTTGTCCAGCCTTTCTTTTTGTAGGTGAAAATATTACACAACTTAAATAAAGTTGTCATTCTTTGAAGGTTGTCCGCATAAAGTGAACAGAAGCTAGGACGACTAAAGGAGGAAAAAAATGACGCTACATCAAGAAAGTAATCGTTACACAATTCCATCTGGAGAGCATATTTTAACGATTCGTAATCGTAAAAGAATGGACATGACTTCTGTAAAATCAATTGAACGCTTTGATCAGGAAGAGTTTTTCATTAAGACGTCCCAAGGGCACTTGTTAATCCGTGGAGAGGAACTGCATATCGTTCATTTAGATGTTGACAAAGGATTATTGACACTTGAAGGAACTGTAAAAACTTTACAGTACGACGAGGAGGAAAGCGGCTTCTCGAAAGGTTTCCTTCATAAGTTATTTGGATGATTGTCAGTGAACAATTTTATCAATTAATTGTCATGGTTTTGAGCGGTATAGCAGTTGGTTTTATAATTGATAGTATAAGGCTCATTGTTTTTTCAACTCCAAAAAGGTCAAGCCTTCGAAAGTGGATGATGGTTGTTGAGTTAATAACGTGGATTCTACTTGGAGGGGTGACATACTATTTATTATTTTGGCTAAAAGATGGCGCTTGGCGGGCTTACGACCCGCTAGCGCAAATAGCCGGAATTTTTTTGTATCAATCATTTTTTCAAACCTTTTTACGTTTCGTTGCTAGAATTTTGGTGAATATAACATGGAGACCCTTTTGGTTCATAGTACGCTTTATAATTACGGTTATTCGACAAATTTTGCAATTATTAATAAATATTGTTATGTTTGTTATAAGACCTTTTGTCAAAATTTATTCGTATTTGTCCTACACTTTTTTTAAAAAACTACGATATTTGAAGTATAATAAAAAGCAACAATAATTATCGGAGGTGCGGACATGACTAGACGTCATTCATCAAATGATGAATCCCAAAACTTCACTAAGCTTGATAATGACTATGTCCGTAGCACGGATAGAGCTATAAATCGCAAACAACAGGCTCGAAAACGTAAGATGCGTCGTATTGTCTTTTTTGCGATTGTACCAGTCATTATTATTGCTCTTCTCTTAAATGTGCTGTCACATCAGAATGAAACATTAGCAGCAAAAGAGAAATCAAAGGAAGAAGCGAATCGGCATCTCACTGAATTGAAAGAAGAACAAGATACATTAAATCTTAAAATCAAACAATTGCAGGATGATGAATATATCGCAAAGCTATTAAGAAAAGAGTACTACTTATCGGAAAAAGGTGAGATTATTTTCATCATTCCAGATAAGGAAGATAAAAAAGACGACTGAAAAGCTATGTATTGTTGACACTCTTTTATTGTTATATATAATGAAAAGAGAAGCTTATTGCAGTAAAAAGTTTGATTAAATTGATTACATGGCTCAAAAGAGTCGCTTAATTTTTAAGGAGGAGCATTTTTTTTATGTCAATTGAAGTAGGCAGCAAGGTACAAGGTAAAGTAACAGGAATCACAAATTTTGGAGCATTCGTTGAGCTGCCAGATGGCAAAACAGGCTTAGTTCACATTAGTGAAGTTGCTGACAATTATGTAAAAGATATCAATGAGCATCTAAAAGTTGGAGATGAAGTTGAAGTAAAAGTGATGAATGTTGAAGCGGACGGAAAGATTGGTCTTTCAATCCGTAAAGCAAAGCCTCAAGCTGAAAGACCAGAGCGTCCAGCACGTCCACGTCGTGATAATCGTTCTAATGATCGCAACGAACGCCACCAGCCAAAAGAAAATTTTGAGCAAAAAATGGCACGCTTCTTAAAAGATAGTGATGAACGTCTAGCAACACTTAAACGTGCTACAGAATCAAAACGCGGAGGTCGCGGAGCTAGAAGAGGGTAGTTTGCTGACTGTTTTAATCGTAGAAAAAGTGTATGAAATAGAGTTGGGAGTAGCTTTTTAAAAAGCTACTCCCTTTTTTAATATACCTATAAAGTAGAAGAAGGTCTCTTTTTCTTTTTTGTGGGTGTTATCGTTTTTTCATCGGTAAGACTAATGGATTCTTTCTTCACTGGATGGATAACCATTTTGACAAGTAAAGCAACACCATATACACTCACAGCTAGTCCACCAAGCAATAAGATTATTTGAACAAAAAACGGTAAGTTTATTAGAATTGAAATAAGAATAATCATTGAGCCACTTCCACAAATTAAAGCAGCTTTTGTTAATGCACTCAAGGGAATTAAACCTCCTAAAAACGCTGTTTTTACTAGTATGCCATACTTTTATATTCTGTCACATAGCTTTACTCGAGCTAGCGGATAGAATTTGCAAAGAAATAGATAGATGGTATAAATAGATTGTAAATTAAAAATAGGTATCTCAGAATCTAGTTCTGAGATACCTATTTGAGATGACCCGTACGGGATTCGAACCCGTGTTACCGCCGTGAAAGGGCGGTGTCTTAACCACTTGACCAACGGGCCTATATGGTGGCGGCCGAGGGGATCGAACCCCCGACCTTACGGGTATGAACCGTACGCTCTAGCCAGCTGAGCTAGGCCGCCAAATTTAGAAATGGAGCGGAAGACGAGGTTCGAACTCGCGACCCCCACCTTGGCAAGGTGGTGTTCTACCACTGAACTACTTCCGCATGTCGTTTAAGCAACAAGTTAAATAATACAAGCCAATTGTGCTAGTGTCAAGTAGGTTTGAAAAAATATTTAAAGATATTTCAGGACATTTAACTATAGAAGAATATTTTAGCGGATTTTTTGTTCTTACGTAGAAATATATCCCAGAGAAGAGCTGAATCAAACCATTAATAGTACGTAAAATCCCTTCAAAATAGGCTTTAAGATGAATAGTAATTGATTATTATATAGATTCAATAAGTGAATTTTCCGATATTTATATTGATCAAAAGCCTTTTGCTATAGAAATTGTTGCCAATTCTCGTATTTATGAATAGCTATTAGTCGAAATATTTATATTTTTTTCTGTCAACGTCAGACAATCTTTCCACACATAATTTTTTATAATAACCAAAAGTGCGGAAAGGGGATAGTTAAATGACAAGTATTGAATGGTATAATACAACGAATGTAGATGACCAAAAAATAGGTTTGAAAAAGAAGCAGATCCTAATAGGCTCTCTCTTTTTTTTAACCGCCTTTTTCTTGGCTCAATCTGTTGTATTTGAAGCGGCTGTACCGTTCTCAGTTCCTTTTTGGGCCATTATTCGAACAAAATATAGGGAGTATGCCAAATTCGTATTATTTGGGAGTTTAGCGGGTTGCTTTTTCTTGGGCTTTGGACAAGTCTTAATTCTCGCTTTACAAATTATCCTGTATGAATGTATTATGCGTTTTCGTTACTGGCAACTGCCCCAAAGTATTGCGGTGTCTTTAGCTGTATTACTGGTACAAATAATGTGGCAAGGGGTGATGTATCAGGGTTTACCACCCGTGCTTGTACAATTTTATGTGGGCTGTGAAGCAGCTTTAGCTCTTATTATGACATTGTTTATGCAAGTATTATTTGTTAATTCGTATGAATGGTTTACGACGCATTGGACATATGAAAAGCTGGGTTCGGGATTAGTCGTCTTTGCAGCTATGCTTACTGGAATGCAAACGGTTGTAATTAGCTATTTTTCTCTCCCTATTTTTTTACTGCAGCTCTTTATCTGTTTTGGTGCATTGGTTGGAAGTGTTCCTTTAGCAACTGTCATTGGAGCAGTGCTAGGGACGCTTATTGGTGTGGCCAAGCTTTCGTTTACCGGTATGCTATCGGTGGCTACCTTAACTGGATTGTGTGCAGGTATGGGAGCGAAAGGTGGTAGATTTGGTGTTGCTATCGGTAGTATTTTACCTAGTGTGTTTTTTTTATTTTATGACGCCACATTGCCCTTGGATAGTGTTTATTTCACCTCAATTGCCATTGGGAGTATTTTATTTCTAACCATTCCCAAGAAATATTCAGATAGAGTAAGGGACAAGCTCTTTCCACAACGAGAGGAAGTTTTACTAGCCCGACAGAATTGGTTAACGGAACATGTAACGTATAAATTAGAGCACTTTCAGCATTTTGTGCAATTCATGAAGGAACTTGTGTTTGATCGCTTTATGACAGCACCAGTTGAAGCGGCGAAGGAAGTAGCACCAATGAATACTTGTTTAAGTTGTTTCCGTTATGATCATTGCTGGGGTGCGCAAAATAATGGTATGGACAAGCTGATGACAGATTGGTTTCATATGAAAGGAGTAGGCAAGGAATCAGCTATTCATCGTGTTGAAGAACAAATACGCTATAAATGTGTGAAGTCCACGAAAATCTTTGAGGAATTAGATACAGAACTTTATAGAGAACGAATCAACGGGCAGTATTTCCATGGTAAAAAAATGATTGCCCTTCAACTGCGCGATATGAGCAATCATTTAAATCAGTTAATTGCTGAGATGAAGGAAGATACAATTTCTTTTGTAAGTGTTGAGAAGGACATTGTTGAACGCTTAAAGGAAGCCAATATTGAATGTTTTCAACTTGATGTCCTAAGCAATAAGCCTGGGGCAAGAAAGATTGTTTGTGCCTTAGCACCAGCACGTGTCAACTGGGAGAAAGATACGACATTAGCTGAACGTATGATTTTGCCGATTCTTTATGAAATTTTTGATGAACCTTTTGAAATTGAAAAAGTAGTAGCCTGTGAAATACCATTTCGTCATGTTCAAATTTGCTTTAGATCAGCTATTAGCTTTGAAGTAGAGTATGATATATATAGCATGTCTAAAGATGCAACACTATATTCGGGTGATTCTCACGCCCTTTTCCAATTGCATCCAGGATTATTTGCGATATTGCTGTCTGATGGTATGGGGCAAAGTAAAGAAGCACAACATGAAAGTAGAAAATTGATTCATTTAATGCGAGAGTGTCTAAATTACAATATGAATCCAGAAACTGCGATGCATACGCTCCATTATGTCATGGCATTAAAGCAGCAAGATGATATGTATGCAACGCTTGATTTTGCACTTGTCGATTTACAGCACGGAGATTTGTGGTCGTGGAAAGCGG
Organism: Lysinibacillus capsici; assembly: GCF_020217405.1. Taxonomy (NCBI): domain Bacteria; kingdom Bacillati; phylum Bacillota; class Bacilli; order Caryophanales; family Bacillaceae; genus Lysinibacillus; species Lysinibacillus capsici. Next base: position 156,639 of record NZ_CP084108.1, read on the forward strand.
GTGGAATGTCAACCTACATTTTGCGTGGAAAAGAGGTACTGAAAGTTGAAAGTAATGCAGCACCTGTAGGATTCTTATCTATATCAGCAGTAGAAGCTGAAAAAAGAAAACTGAAGGCAGGTGATGTTATTTTAATGCATTCAGATGGACTGTTCTCAAGTGTAGCTGATTGGGATGAACAAGAGGAAACATTTTTAGCTTTCGCACAGCAGGTAGCAAGTACAAATAAAACGATTCAAGAAAAACTAACAACCATTATGCAATCATTCCAAGGTTATTTTGAAATAGAAGATGATTGTACAGTATTAATGTTAGAGGTGACACATGTTGTACCGACATGGGCTGTCTTTAGACCAGCTCAGTATTCAATGAGTAAATCATCTTAAACTAACAACGAAAAGGGGAGGAGAAGCGTTTGTCATTTGAATTAAAGGTCAAAGCATTTATAGAAGAAGAGCAATTATTACAGCAAGGCGACCATCTTCTCATCGCCGTTTCGGGTGGGGTAGATTCTATGGCTTTACTTCATTACTTTATTCAAACACAGGAGCAGTGGAACATTCAGGTAGAAGCCGTACATGTTGATCATATGTTGAGAGGAGAAGCCTCTTCTGAGGATAGGGCTTTTGTTCAAAAATATTGTGACGCTAATAGTGTTTACTTACATGCCAAGGAAATTCCTATACCTACAATATTGGCACAGGAGAACGGTAATACACAGCTAATTTGTCGTAGGGAAAGGTATCAATTTTTCAAAGAAGTTCTGCAAAAAACAAATGCTAATAAGCTTGTAACTGCACATCATGCGGATGACCAACTGGAGTCAGTATTAATGGCCCTTACAAAAAATGCAACAATGAATAGCATGCAGGGCATACGTCCTCAAAGAATTTTTGGAGGAAAATCATTAATTCGTCCGTTTTTAACGGTTACAAAGTCTGAAATAGGGGAATATTTACTTAGAAAAGGTTTAGATTATCGAGAAGATGCTAGCAATTCTAAAGATACCTATGTACGTAATCGTTTTAGACATCATGTAGTGCCTTTACTGCAGGCAGAGAATCCGCGAGTGACTGAACAGGTGACCCATTTCACAAAGCAATTGCAAGAAGATGATACCTTTTTAATGACATTGGCCCAAGATGTATTTTCCCAAATCATCATAAGAAATAATGAAAATACATATCGCATGGAAATTGAGGCATTTCAATTGGTACCACTTGCTTTACAAAGGAGGCTCATTTTAATACTATTAAACTATCTTTACAAAGATTCAAATACGATACAAAGTTATGCCTTATTGACTTCAATTTTAAAGCTTTGTGATACAACAGCAGGGTATGCTGAAATTCACTTACCTGAAGATTTTCTAGCAGTTCGCCGTTATGGAAATTTAACGATTCAGAAAAAGAAGCCGTTAGAAGGCCTAGCTTCTCCTGAGAAACAGGTTATTTCAACTGCTAATGGCTGGACAACACTGACAAATGGTGAGCGCTTACGCGTAGTCAATTTGCATGATTTATCGTCTGAATTGCTGACGGATACTGCACAACTTTTTTATTTTAACGCTAGCAAACTCCACCTACCGCTCTATGTTCGGGCACGCAGGGATGGAGATAGAATGCTGTTAAAAGGAATGGATCAGCCAAAACGCTTATCTCGCCTTTTTATAGATGAAAAGATTCCTTTAAATGAGCGAAATAGCTGGCCGTTACTGATTTCTCAATCTGATGAGGTGGTAGCGGTAATTGGTGTGCGTATGGGAATATTTTTTTCAACCACTCCGCAACCAAACGATGATACAGTGCTCATCGTAGACTAAGGTCTTTGTAAAATATTTCACCGAAATAGGGTGAAGATTTTTTGATACATCACGAGGAGGAATCGATATGTTACAAAACGACATCGAAAAAATTATGATTACAGAAGAACAATTGCAAGAAAGAATTGCAGACTTAGGCGCGCAATTAACAGAGGAATACAAAGATGCATTTCCATTAGCTGTTGGCGTACTGAAAGGGGCAATGCCATTTATGACAGACCTCATGAAACGATTCGATTCTTTCATCGAACTTGATTTTATGGATGTGTCTAGCTACGGTAATGCTACCGTGTCATCTGGTGAAGTGAAGATTTTAAAGGATTTGAATACAAGCGTTGAGGGACGTGACGTATTAATTATCGAGGACATTATTGATAGTGGTTTAACTTTAAGCTATCTAGTAGATTTATTTAAATATCGCAAAGCAAAGTCCATTAAAATTGTTACATTACTTGATAAACCATCAGGTCGGAAAGTGAATTTGTCTGCTGACTATGTTGGTTTCGAAGTGCCAGATGGTTTTGTTGTAGGATATGGCTTAGATTACGCTGAAAAATATCGTAACTTACCTTATATTGGTATTTTAAAGCCTGAGGTATATTCTTTCTAAGATACAAAAGACCAGCTATAAAAAGAAAAGGTCTCCAGCGCAGGTCACGTATTTTTAGTTATGTTGAACATAATTCAAAATCTTGACACAATGTTTAGCTATATCGAGCCCGAGGAACAGGTACAATTACGCTGGGACATATAAAGATGGCCTAAAAACTGTTGTGATAACGGCAATAGGTGAACGAAACATTTTTTAAGTAGGGCTTTTCGTTGTATGATGAAATCATGATATGTTAAGATTTTACTTATAATTTTTCTGTTTGTAATGAGGAGGCTGGAGATGAATCGAATATTTCGATATACCATATTCTATCTACTGATTTTCCTAGTGATAATCGGTATTTTTGGTACTTTCAATGGTGGAAAATCCCCAACGAAAGAATTAACTTATCATGAGTTTCAAGAAGCTCTAGATAAGAAAGAAATAACAAGTGCTACAATTCAACCTGATAAATCAGTTTACGTCGTTGAAGGAACACTGAAGGGGTATGAAAAAGGGGAAAGCTTTACTACAAACATCCCTCGTGAAAACCAATCTTTAATGGACCGCATCGATGAGGCTGCTAAGGATAAAAATAGTAATATTAGTTTTTTAGCAGCACCAGAAACAAGTGGATGGATTCAATTCTTTACAGGAATTATTCCTTTCATTATCATCATTTTCTTATTCTTCTTCCTAATGAGTCAATCTCAAGGTGGCGGTAATAAAGTGATGAGCTTTGGTAAAAGTAAAGCTAAACTTTATGATGATCAGAAGAAAAAAGTACGTTTTACAGATGTAGCAGGTGCTGATGAAGAGAAAGCAGAGCTTGTTGAGGTGGTAGAATTCTTAAAAGACCATCGCAAGTTCACTGAAATTGGTGCCCGTATTCCAAAGGGTATCTTACTTGTAGGTCCTCCAGGTACAGGTAAAACATTACTTGCACGAGCAGTAGCAGGTGAAGCAGGTGTTCCATTCTTCTCTATCTCAGGTTCTGACTTCGTAGAAATGTTTGTCGGTGTTGGGGCTTCACGTGTTCGAGATCTATTTGAAAATGCTAAGAAAAATGCTCCATGTATCATCTTTATCGATGAGATTGATGCAGTAGGTCGTCAACGTGGTGCTGGTCTTGGTGGAGGTCATGATGAACGTGAACAAACATTAAACCAGTTATTAGTTGAAATGGATGGTTTCGGTGCCAATGAAGGAATTATTATCATTGCCGCAACAAACCGCCCTGATATTTTAGATAAAGCATTATTACGTCCAGGTCGTTTTGACCGTCAAATTACAGTAGGGCATCCTGATGTAAAAGGACGTGAGGCAATTCTTAAAGTACATGCACGTAATAAGCCTTTAGCAGATACAGTTGATTTAGCAGCTGTTGCTCAACGTACGCCAGGTTTCTCAGGTGCGGATTTAGAAAATCTACTTAACGAAGCGGCGCTTGTAGCTGCTCGAAAAAGTAAGCGCACTATAAATATGGCAGATATTGATGAAGCATCAGACCGAGTAATTGCTGGTCCTGCAAAAGCCAGTCGCGTATATTCTGCGAAAGAGAAGAAACTGGTATCCTTCCATGAAGCTGGCCACGTAGTCGTTGGTCTTGAGCTAGATGAGGCTGATACAGTACACAAAGTAACAATTGTTCCTCGTGGGCAAGCGGGTGGATATGCGATTATGTTACCGAAGGAAGAGCGCTTCTTTACGACAAAGCAAGAGCTTTTAGATCGTATTGCAGGTCTTCTTGGTGGTCGTGTAGCTGAAGAGATTGTTCTTGGTGAAGTTTCTACGGGAGCACATAACGATTTCCAAAAGGTTACAAGCATTGCCCGTGCTATGGTTACTGAATACGGAATGAGTGAGAATCTTGGAGCTATGCAATTTGGTTCAAGTCAAGGTGGTAATGTATTCCTTGGCCGCGACTTTAATTCTGACCAAAACTATTCTGATTCAATAGCCTATGAAATTGATAAAGAAATGCAAAAAATTATTGATACACAATATGAGCGAACTAAGCGTATCCTTACGGAAAAACGTCACTTGCTTGATTTAATTGCCAATACACTAATGGAAAAAGAAACATTAAATGCACAAGAAATTGAGCATTTACGTGATCATGGTGTGTTACCAGAACCTGAGGCTACAGAAAAAATTGAGGAGAACACTCCAAAGATTGAAGCAAAGCCTACATTAGATACTATTGGCGAACCAGTTGTTGAAAAAGAGCTACTAAGTAAAGAGTCAAATCCAACAACTTTGGATTTAGCAAAAGAACGTAAAGAACCGAATGATGCACCTAAGGGCATCGATGAAAAACGTGATTAAAAATAGGGAAGACTGTTTACTAGTTCAGTAAGCAGTCTTTTTCTTTGCCTTTTCTTACTAATAAGCATTAGGATAGAGTAGTAAAAAAGACAAGCTGCATACAACTCTGCCATTTAGAGAGATGTTAGCCAAAGCAGATAGGAGTGTATACGCGTGGGAAATGTTGTATTGAATAATGGTTTTAATATGCCATTGGTTGGTTATGGTGTCTTTCGAGTACCCGAAGGAGATGACCTAGCTGAAGCAGTCAAAACAGCTATAGCAAAAGGTTATCGTAGTATTGATACAGCACAAGTATATCGCAACGAAGAAAGTGTTGGACGAGGAATACGAGCAGCCATTGAAGAAGGCTTAGTAACACGTGAAGAATTATTTATAACATCGAAAGTTTGGAACGATGGACTTTCCTATGAAGAAACACTTGCGGCATATGACAGCAGTCTAGAAAAAATAGGATTAGACTATTTGGATTTATATTTAGTACATTGGCCTGGAATAGACCAAAATTTTATTGAGGTTTATAAAGCACTAGAAAAGATTTACCAGGATGGTCGAGTACGTTCGATTGGTGTTAGTAATTTCCATGTATACCATTTAGAAAGCCTTTTGAAGGAAACGACTGTCGTCCCTGTTATTAATCAAATTGAATTCCATCCGAACTTAATACAGGAGGAAGTACGTGCCTACTGTAAGGATAAGGGCATACAGGTGGAGGCATGGTCTCCGTTGATGAATGGTTCTCTACTGGAAGAGGCATTGATTCAAGAACTAGCATCAAAATATGGCAAAACGCCAGCACAGATTGTACTTCGCTATGATGTGCAACATGATGTTGTTACGATTCCAAAAACGATGACACCAGCACGTATGGTTGAAAACCTGGCTGTTTTTGATTTTACGTTAACTGAGCAGGAAATGGCACAGTTAGATGCAATGAATGACGGACTACGTTGTGGCCCAGATCCAGAAAAATTTAATTTCAAATGATTGTAAGAGAGGCTACCATATTTGGGGGGCCTCTTTTTAAAGAGGGATGATAACATACAATTGTTTTTAACAAAAATATAGGTGTTTATCTTCACTTGTAGTACAAACAACATCTGCTGAATCAAGAGAAAAAGTATGGTATCATTTTCTAAAGTGTTTTATCCTCATTCCAGCTAGAGAGAATGTTGTAATATGAGGATTGCAAAAGTTACAATGACGATGGGAGGTGTCATTCTTGATTTTAGTTTTAGATGCAGGGAATTCAAATATTGTATTAGGTGTCTATGATGACAACGATCAATTAGCCTTCCATTGGCGTATGGTGACGGATCTTCATAAAACAGAAGATGAATACGCCATGCAAGTTCTTTCATTTTTTAATCATGCAGGCATTTCATTTGAACAAATAACAGGCATTATTATATCCTCAGTTGTGCCACCAATTATGTTTTCACTAGAGGCGATGTGCCAAAAGTATTTTCGAAAAAAGCCTTTGGTAGTAGGACCAGGTGTGAAAACAGGTTTAAATATTAAATACGACAATCCACGTGAGGTTGGGTCTGATCGAATAGTGAATGCCATAGCAGCTCTAGATTTATATAAGGCCCCTTGTATCATAGTTGATTTTGGGACAGCAACAACCTATTGTTACTTGAACGAAAAGGGTGATTACATGGGTGGAGCTATTGCGCCAGGCATCACTATTTCTACAGAGGCTCTTTATACACAAGCTGCAAGATTGCCACGTATTGAAATCGTTCGACCTACACATATCGTGGGGAAAACGACCGTTTCTGCCATGCAGGCGGGAATTTTTTATGGCTTTGTCGGGCAAGTTGAGGGCATTGTTAATCGTATAAAAGCACAAAGTAAAGAGGAGCCATTAGTTATTGCTACAGGTGGATTAGCAAATCTAATCGCAGGGGAGACACAAATTATAGATGTTGTAGATCCATTTTTAACGTTAAAGGGTTTATATAAGCTCTATAAACGTAACCAATAGGAAATGAGGGACATTCCATTTATGAGTGATTATTTAGTAAGAGGTTTAGGATTTAATGGACAAGTTCGTGTGTTTGCAGCACGCACAACAGCCACAGTAGGAGAAGTGCAACGCCGTCACGATACATGGCCAGTTGTATCGGCAGCTTTAGGTCGATCAATGACAGCGGCTGTTATGATGGGAGCCATGCTAAAAGGTGAAGAGAAAATCACTATTAAAATTGAGGGCAACGGTCCAATTGGCCCAATGGTAATTGATAGTAATGCACATGGAGAAGTGCGTGGATTTGTGACAAACCCTCATGTTCACTTTGATTTAAACGAGCAAGGTAAGCTAGATGTTCGAGCAGGTGTTGGAACAGAAGGTGCTCTTACAATTGTTAAAGACCTTGGTTTAAGAGATATGTTTTCAGGACAAACACCAATTGTTTCAGGCGAAATTGCTGAAGATTTTACTTATTATTTTGCTACATCTGAGCAAGTACCATCATCTGTAGGTTTAGGCGTATTAGTTAATCCAGACAACACTATACTTGCAGCCGGCGGATTTATACTTCAATTAATGCCAGGCTGTGAGGAAGAAACGATAACTGAAATTGAGCAACATCTTGCTACAATAGAGCCTGTTTCAAAAATGATTGAAAAAGGCTTTACACCAGAGCAAATTTTAGAAGCTGTATTAGGAAATGGACATCTACAAATTTTAGATTCCATGCCAGTTGAATTTAAATGTCAATGTTCAAAAGAGCGGTTTGGTGCGGCAATTTTAGGTCTAGGAACAGCAGAAATTAGAGAAATGATTGATGAGGACGGCGGTGCAGAGGCACAATGTCACTTCTGCTTAGAGACATATAGCTTTTCTAAAGATGAGCTAGAAGGGTTTATCGATGAGCTCAACGCGTAATCGTCGACCTTCAACCAATGTAACACCAAACCAAACTCCTTTATTGCAACGTCGTTTAAAGACAAAGCCTGCTTTAGCTGTCATAGCCGTTTTGTTATTAGGAAATGTATTATGGTTCATTAGTTGGTTGATCCCGAACAAAGGTCAGGAAATTGGTAGCGACGAACAAGTCGCTGCCATTGACGGGGATGTTATCACACGCCAAGAGTGGATGATTGCTATGGAAGAACGATATGGTAAAGAAACACTCCAAAATTTAGTAAATGAAACGGTAATGGAAAAAGCCGCAAAAACATATAAAATTAAAGTTACTGATAAAGAAATTGATCTTGAATTAGCGTTAATGCGATCTGCTCAAGATAAGTTTGATACAGCCATGCAAAATCTTTCGGCAGAGCAACTACGCCAAAAGATTCGATCACAGCTTATATTGGATAAGGTACTCACGAAAGACGTAGTGATAGAGGAAGAAAACGTTGAAAAGTATTATGAAGAAAATCAAGGCTTATATAATACAAAAACAAGCTATCGTACGAATTTTATTGAGGTCGATTCAAAAAAAGCTGCTGATGAGGCACTGGGTGAATTGAAAAATGGCTCTGACTTTACAGTGCTGGCACGAGAAATTTCTGTTGATAGTGCTTCAGCGAGTTTAGGAGGGGATATTGGTTTCCTTACAGAAAATCAGGAAAATGTAGACCCTGCAATTATTAATACTGTAAAATCACTAAAGGCAAATGAGGTAAGTAAAGCCTTTAAGTTAGATAATGGTCATTATGGCATTGTTCAAGTACAAGAGGTATTAGAAGGACAATCCTTTACATATGACGATGTGAAAGAACATATTGAGCGAGAATTAGCTTTAGAGCAATTACCGCAATCTGTTACGCCAGAAGCATTTTGGTCTGAATTTGATGCTACTTGGTATTATGGAGAGACTAAAAAAGAAAAATAATACATGAAAAGAGTCTGCAGGTTTTGCGGGGTACAATGAGTCTGATCAAACTTACAGGCATTCGTAGTGAGTTACCCAATAAATGCAGGTTCTTTTTCTTTAGCAGAGGATAAGGTTTTTCCTTTTCAAAGCAATGATAAATATTCTGAAAATATGAGTTTTATTTATTGACAATCGAATGGAAAAATTGATAAAATACAAAATAAGTAAAACCTATAAAAATAGTAGGGATTGGGAGTGGATTAATAAATGAGTAGATTAGCAAACTCGGTAGCTGAATTAGTTGGTAAAACACCAATTGTAAAATTAAACCATGCAACAAGTGAAAATGAAGGTACTGTGTATGTAAAATTAGAATATTTTAATCCGGGAAGCTCGGTGAAAGACCGTCTAGCTTTAGCCATGATCGAAGCTGCCGAAAAAGACGGAACATTAAAACCTGGTGGTACAATTATTGAGCCGACATCTGGTAATACAGGTATTGGTCTTGCAATGATTGCCGCTGCCAAAGGTTATAAAGCCATTTTAGTTATGCCAGAAACAATGAGCTTAGAGCGTCGTAATTTATTGCGTGCTTATGGTGCAGAGCTTGTATTAACGCCTGGTCCAGCAGGTATGAAAGGTGCAATTGCTAAAGCGGAAGAACTATCAGAAGAACATGGCTACTTCCTACCACAACAATTTACAAATCCTGCGAACGCGGTAATTCACCGTTTAACAACAGGCCCCGAAATTGTAGAAGCATTTGATGGCTTAACACTTGATGCTTTTGTAGCTGGTGTTGGCACTGGAGGTACAATTACTGGTGCTGGTGCGGTCTTAAAAGAAAAGTATCCAAACATTGAAATCATTGCAGTTGAACCAAAGGATTCACCAGTTCTTTCTGGTGGTCAACCAGGACCACATAAAATTCAAGGAATTGGTGCTGGCTTTGTACCAGCAGTTTTAGATACGGAAGTCTATTCTTCAGTATTCCCTGTTGAAAATGAGGTTGCTTTTGAAGTAGCACGTAAAGTAGCACGTGAAGAAGGAATCCTATGTGGTATTTCATCTGGTGCTGCAATCTATGCTGCAATTGAAGCGGCAAAACGTTTAGGTAAGGGTTCGAATGTCCTTGCTATTGTGCCTTCTAATGGTGAGCGTTATCTATCAACACCTTTATATCAATTTGAAGACTAATTCAATTTTTTATGTAAGGGCTCCTTTATAAAGGGGCCTTTTTTAGTGCAAAAACTTGGACACTATGAAAATTATAAAAATATTCGCTTCTGTGTAATAATCAAGTTAAGATGGAATCACAGCATATGTTTAAAGGGGAAAATAACTTGAAAACAATACTTACAAAAACATTAACGATGGATGCAGATTCATTTTTTTATAGCTATAAAAGGCAGACAGAGACTCAGCAAGCGCATGTGTTTTTAGAAAGTGGACGTGGTGGACATTTTTCAATAGCTGCGTGGAATCCATTAGCTACCGCACGATCAGTAGATGGTGGGCTTTTGGTCAATTGGAGAAATGGCAGACAGGAAGTTTTACAAGGGGAGTCCCTCGACTTACTGGAAGAGCTTGTGGCGGAATATCAGGTTTCTTATAATGGAGAGCTACCTGTTTTTCAGGGAGGGGCTATTGGATTTGTGTCGTATGATTATGCTCGTAAAATTGAGGAGCTTCCTAATACGGCAACAGATGATTTACAAGTGCCAGATATCTATTATTATATCTTTGATTGCTGGGCCGTACATGATGTGAAAACGAATACAGTGACACTTATGAAGTTAGAAGAGAATGAGGTTAACTTGGAAGAATGGGCTAACATCTGGCAGGTTGCAGCACAGGCTGGATTAGACGCGCGAAAATTTGAGAAAACAACCGCTATAGAAGTTAAGAATGATGAAAATGAGTTGCTTGTTTCATTTGCAGGCGACGATTTCGAGGCAGCGGTTAAAAAAATCCAAACGTATATCGCGCAAGGTGATGTCTTTCAGGTGAATTTATCTGTTCGTCAGTCTAAGAAACTCAATGCAACTGCACTAGATGTCTATGAGGCACTACGAGCGTTTAATCCGTCACCATATATGGCTTATATTGAAGCACCTGATTTCTCTGTTGTTTCTGGATCGCCAGAGTTACTAGTCAAGCGTCAAGGCAATGAGTTGTCGACGAGACCAATCGCTGGCACTCGACCAAGAGGAAAGTCCGAAGAGGAAGATTTAGCATTGGCTCAAGAATTAATTGATAATGATAAAGAACGTGCTGAGCATGTGATGTTAGTGGATTTAGAGCGCAATGATTTAGGACGCGTATCTACCTATGGAACAGTGAAAGTGGATGAGTTTATGGTTATTGAGCGCTATTCGCATGTTATGCATATCGTTTCGAATGTGCGTGGAGAAATAGCAGAAGGGAAAACGAATGCAGACGTTATTCGTGCGATGTTCCCAGGTGGCACAATTACAGGAGCACCAAAAATCCGCACTATGGAAATTATTGAAGAATTGGAGCCTGTACGACGTGGTTTATATACAGGCTCAATTGGCTGGCTAGGCTTTACAGGTGATATGGAGTTTAATATTGTAATCCGTACAGCGTTTGTAAAAGATGGGGTTGCGCATATTCAAGCTGGAGCAGGCATTGTCATTGACTCTGTTCCGGAAAGAGAGTATCAGGAATCTTTAAATAAAGCGAAGGCAATGTGGCAGGCAAAGGCAATGGCAGAGGAGCGAGTAAAATGATTTTAATGATCGATAACTACGATTCATTTATTTATAACATCGTCCAATATTTGGGCGAATTTGGTCATGACATAGTAGTAAAACGTAATGATGTTATTACAGTAGAAGAAATAGAACAACTTGCGCCAGATATGATTGTTATTTCTCCAGGGCCATGTAGTCCAAATGAGGCAGGGGAAAGCCTGAACATTATTAAATATTTCGCGGGAAATATTCCGATTTTAGGGGTTTGTCTTGGACATCAGGCACTTGCACAAGTGTTTGGTGGTCATGTCATACAAGCGGAACGTTTAATGCATGGGAAGACATCACCCGTGCTGCATGCTGAAGTAGGTTTGCATAAAGGCATGCCAAATCCATTCCAAGCAACTCGCTATCATTCTCTTATTGTCGATAAGGAGACATTACCAGCGTGTCTAGAAGTAACAGCTTGGACAGAAGAAGGAGAAATTATGGGTTTACGTCATAAGGAATATCCTATTGAGGGTGTGCAATATCATCCGGAATCCATTATGACCGAGAAAGGGAAACAACTACTTCGCCAATTTATAGAAATGTATGTAGAAGGAGTGAAATAGATGCAGTGCTGGATGAACGGAAACTATATGGCGGCCCAGGATCTGAGAATTTCGCCATTTGATCATGGATTTTTATATGGATTAGGATTTTTTGAAACGTTCCGAACATATGGTGGTCAGGTATTTTACTGGGAAGCACATATGGAAAGATTACAGCGTGCTTTATCACAATATCACATTCATTTAAACTATCCTGAAAGTGTATTACTTGAGGCTGTGCAACAACTAAATCAACTTGCTGGCGGTCAGGATGGTTACTTCCGTTTAAATGTATCTGCGGGTGAACATAATATTGGATTACAGCCAACAGAATATAGACAACCTAATATCATCATTTTTCGCAAGGAACTTCAAGACACACCGCGTGGTACTGAAAAGTTTGCACAATGGCTTACCATACCACGCAATACACCTGAACAAGCCTTTCGTGTTAAATCGCACCATTACGGCAATAACGTGCTTGGTCGCTTTGAAATGCCATCACTTGCCCAACAAGAAGGTTTCTTTTTAACAGAATCAGGCTATGTAGCTGAAGGTGTGACATCAAATATATTTTGGATAAAAAGTGATATACTATATACGCCTTCTTTGGAGACAGGTATTTTACCAGGAATTATTCGTGCATGGGTTATAGAAAAGGCTAGTGCGCTAAACCTTGACGTACAGGAAGGCTTTTATACAAAAGAAGATTTACTACAAAGTACGGAATGCTTCATTACCAATTCAGTACAAGAACTTGTGCCTATTAGTAGCTTGGAGAACCAGCGATTTTTAGGCAATAAAGGACCTATTTATTCCATTTTGCATAGCGCATTTGTTCAAGAAGTGGAACGAGGATAGAAGGAGCGTTTACATGCTAGAAAAATATACGAAACCATTAACGATTAATGGCATTACATTAGACTATAGACAAGAAACATTTGTTATGGGGATTCTAAATGTTACACCGGACTCCTTCTCTGATGGAGGAAAGTATAACAATGTGGAGGCTGCAGTTACTCAAGCAAAAAAAATGGTGGCTGAAGGAGCAAAAATTATCGATGTAGGTGGAGAATCTACACGTCCTGGGTACGAACGAATTTCAGATGAAGATGAAATTGCACGCATCGTGCCTGTTATTCGAGCGTTAGCACAAGAAGTAAAGGTCATTATTTCAGTTGATACGTATAAAGCAAGTGTGGCGCGTGCCGCAATTGAAGCCGGCGCACATATCATCAATGATATTTGGGGAGCAAAGGCAGAACCAGAAATTGCTCAGGTTGCTGCAGACTTACATGTTCCAATCATTTTAATGCATAACCGTGAAAATATGGATTATGGTGTTGATTTTTGGACGACTGCAAAGGCAGATTTAGAAAAAAGTATTGCCATTGCACAGCAAGCGGGAGTTCCCGATCATCATATCATCTTAGATCCAGGTATCGGCTTTGCTAAAAATACAGCACAAAATATAGCTATGATGCAACACTTATCGGATTTAGTGGCTATGGGCTATCCCGTATTATTAGCAACATCACGTAAATCAATGATTGGTAATGTCTTGAACTTACCTGTTGAGGAGCGTCTTGAAGGGACAAGCGCCACAGTGGTTTATGGAATTGAAAAGGGTTGTCATATGATAAGAGTTCATGATGTAAAGGAAATGGCGCGGGCAACGTATATGACGGATGTATTAGTGGGTAAACGTTTGTTTAAGGAGGAAGCGTGATGGATTATATTCATTTAAAGGACATGCAGTTTTATGGTTATCATGGTGTATTAGCAGCTGAAACCACTCTAGGCCAACGCTTTCGAGCAAATGTTTCGCTTGCAGTAGACATGACAAAAGCCGGTGAAACGGATGATCTTTCTTATACCGTAAATTATGCAGAGGTATATGCGTTATGTCGGGATATTGTAGAGGGTGAACCATTTAAGCTTATTGAGGCTCTTGTTGTGAAAATAGCAAATGTGATTTTAGCAACCTATCCTGATAAAGTAAAAGGAGTTCGTGTAGAGCTTATTAAACCAGACCCACCTATTCATGGTTATTATAAAGAAGTCTCTGTTGAGGTTACGAGGGGGGATTTCTAATGAAGGATGTCTATTTATCTATCGGAACAAATATGGGGGAGAGATATGAGAATCTTCAGCACGCAGTAGACCTTTTAAAGGACAAGAAGGAACTAGATTTGATTCGTGTTTCATCTGTTTTTGAGACAGCTGCTGTAGGTTATACGGATCAGGCAGATTTTTTAAATATAGCTGTTCATCTAAAAACAGCTATATCGTCTGTTGAGATGTTGAATATTTGCCAAGAAATCGAACGGGAATTAGGGCGTGTAAGAGAATTCCGCTGGGGACCAAGAGTTATTGATCTTGACATTTTACTTTACAATCAAGAGAATATTGAAACGGAGAATTTAATTGTTCCTCATCCAAGAATGTACGAGCGAGCGTTCGTCCTAGTACCACTTGTAGAGATTACACCATCACCATTCGATGAACAGCTACAACAAGCGCATGATCTGCTACAGCAAATGGATTGTGAAAAGGAAGGCGTAATCTTCTGGAACCACTTTAATGAGCCGTCAGCGGTGAATTAAGTATTTGTATAGAAATGAATTATCAGCGTATAGCATTAACGATAGATAGAGAAAATAGGTAAAGCCTATAGAGGAGGAAGAAAAACGTTGGGTCAGTCAACAGAGAAGCCATTTCAAATTGGCGATATTGTCATGGACAACCGAGTAGTATTAGCGCCAATGGCTGGGATTTGTAACTCTGCTTTCCGATTAACGGTTAAGGAGTTTGGGGCAGGTCTCGTATACGCTGAAATGATTAGTGATAAGGGCATTGTCCAAAAAAATGAAAAAACATTAGGTATGCTTTATATCGATGAACGTGAAAATCCTCTTTCACTGCAAATCTTTGGTGGAGATAAAGAAACCTTAGTGGAAGCAGCGAAATATGTGGATGAAAATACGACTGCTGATATTATTGATATCAACATGGGGTGTCCTGTTAATAAAATTATAAAATGTGAAGCTGGAGCACGTTTACTACTTGATCCTAATAAAGTATATGAGATGGTAGCGGCTGTTGTAGATGCAGTTAAAAAGCCTGTTAGTGTAAAAATGCGTATTGGTTGGGATGAAGAACATATCTTTGCAATTGAAAACGCTCAAGCTGTTGAGCGTGCAGGTGCAGCTGCAGTAGCAGTTCATGGTCGTACACGTGTACAAATGTATGAAGGTAAAGCGAACTGGGATTACATTCGTCAAGTGAAGGAAAATGTCAGCATTCCTGTGCTAGGTAATGGTGACGTGGAAACACCCCAAGATGCTAAACGTATGCTGGAAACTACAGGTGTAGATGCAGTAATGATTGGACGTGCTGCTTTAGGTAATCCATGGATGATCTATCGTACGGTGCAATACCTAGCAACTGGTGAATTAAAAGAAGAGCCAAGTGTACGAGAAAAAATGGACGTATGTTTACTACACTTTGAACGACTTCTTCAATTAAAGGGAGAAGGAATTGCAGTACGTGAAATGCGTAAGCATGCATCATGGTATTTAAAAGGAATCCGAGGCAATGGTAAGGCCCGCAATGCTATTAACCAAACAGAAACGGCGGCAGAACTTCGAGTACTATTAAATAGTCTTGTACAGGAGTATGAAGAAAGCGAATCTAAATTAATTGTTCCAGAAGTCAAAGAATTAATTATATAGTTTTTATTATGGGCGCCTCTATGATTTAATAGAGGCGCCTTTTCAGCAACACCTTTAATTTTTAGAATTATTAATTATTTTGTATTGGATTGAAAATAAATTGAAACAGATGATTACAGCACTAAAATTGTGTACAATAGAAATATTATGGACGTAAACGCGGACAATTTACTTAAGGAGTGAAACAAGTGTCAAATATAGAAGAATTAAATGATCAACTATTGGTGAGACGCCAAAAGATGACAACTATACTAGAAAATGGACAAGATCCATTTGGAAGCCGTTTTGAGCGTACACATTTATCAACAGAAGTACGTGAACAATTTGCAGATCAAACAAAAGAACAGCTTGAGGAAAACCTTCAAGAGGTAATTATTGCGGGCCGTATTATGACGAAACGTGGTAAAGGAAAAGCTGGCTTTGCACATATTCAAGATTTAAATGGTCAAATTCAAATTTATGTTCGTCAAGATCATGTAGGCGAAGAAGCGTATGAATTATTTAAACAAGCTGATTTAGGAGATATCGTAGGTGTGCGTGGTAACGTGTTCCGTACACAAGTGGGGGAACTTTCTGTAAAGGCTGAGGAATTCACATTCCTTACAAAAGCGCTACGTCCTATGCCAGAGAAATTCCACGGCTTACAGGATGTTGAGCAACGTTATCGCCAACGTTATCTAGATTTAATGACAAACGAAGATAGCAAAAAGACATTTATCACGCGTTCGAAAATTATTCGTGCAATCCGAAATTACTTAGATAATGCTGGATACTTAGAAGTAGAAACACCAATGCTTCACACAATTGCTGGTGGCGCAGCTGCGCGTCCATTTATTACGCATCACAATGCCCTTGATATGGAATTATATATGCGAATTGCCATCGAATTGCATTTAAAACGTTTAATAGTTGGTGGTTTAGAGAAAGTTTACGAGATCGGACGTGTGTTCCGTAATGAAGGAATTTCTACACGCCACAACCCTGAATTTACAATGATTGAACTGTATGAAGCATTTGCTGATTATCAAGATATCATGTCTCTAACTGAAAACCTTATTGCACATGTAGCCCAAGAAGTTCTTGGTACAACATCCGTTCAATATGGTGAAGATGAAATCAACCTTGCTGTAGGCTGGAAACGAGTTCATATGGTTGACGCTGTAAAAGAGGCAACAGGTGTAGACTTCTGGCAGCCGATGACAAAAGAACAAGCACAAGCACTTGCTAAAGAGCATGGAGTTGAAGTGAAGGATGTTCACGAAGTAGGTCATATTATCAATGAATTCTTCGAACAGAAAGTAGAAGAGACGCTTGTACAGCCTACATTTGTATATGGTCACCCGGTAGAAATCTCACCTCTTGCGAAGAAAAATCCAGAGGACGAGCGTTTTACAGATCGCTTTGAGTTATTTATCGTTCGTCGTGAGCACGCCAATGCTTTCACTGAGTTAAATGACCCTATCGACCAACGCCAACGCTTTGAAGCACAAATGGCAGAAAAAGAAGCAGGTAATGATGAGGCACATGAAATGGACAATGATTTCATTGAAGCATTAGAATACGGTATGCCTCCAACAGGTGGTTTAGGTATTGGTATTGACCGTTTAATTATGCTACTAACAAATTCACCATCAATTCGTGATGTATTATTGTTCCCAACAATGCGTCATATTACAAAATAAATTGCTGCGTAGGCTCTTTATAGAGCTATTAAAGAGCAGTCAATGGATTAAGAGGAGAATTCACATGATAGTGAGTTCTCTTCTTTTTGTTCAATGAAAAAAATTAAGTTGTTTAAACGTGGTTTATATTTAGGTTATACTTTTATAGTTCTATGTTTTTCAAATACAATAAGTATAAAAAAGAAGTATTTTATTGGGGGCTTATAATGAATTACAAAATTATTAACAAACAAGTATTTGAACAGGCACAATTACGTTCTGTTTCTGATGTTCCGTTTACAGAGGAAGAGCTCGAGCATGGTATGAAATTAGTCGTTGCTAAAAAAGACGAGACTCTTACTTTATATTTAGTAGAAATAGATGGCCATAAGAAATTTGATGTTCGTTGGGACGATTCTTCTGAAATCTTTAGTGGCTGGTATTCTGCATGGGATAACTTCTTGTGGTGTTTAAATATAGTTGACCCTCAAGGTAATGAAATAAAATAGGGACATATTAGAAATAAGCAGGCGCTAAAGTACTTTTACTTTAGCGCCTGCTTATTTTCATTTATTGCATTTTTATAAAACCTTCTAATACCTAAACAACATATTTAAATTTGTAGTTTTTTTATGAGCTATATTTAACTTGAAAAGTAAGTAGTATTGTAATTTAAGATATTGAGATTTAATAGAAAGAGATGTATAGTAAAACAAATAATAAATAAGGAAAGATACTATGATTCGCGATTCTCGTAAATGCGCAAAATAGCTTATTAAAGCAAGTTTATTAAATAAAATTAGATTTTGTTTAAAAAACACTTGCGAAGTGCTTTCCAACGTGATAAATTATTACTTGTCGTTAAGACAATGCAATCAACGACATCGAACTTCAAAAACAATTTGAAAAAGATGTTGACACAAATGATTGATTATAATATAATTTAAAAGTTGTCTCCGATGATTTGAAAAATATTTTCAAAAAAGTGTTGACAACGAAAAAGAAGAAATGTTATAATTTAAAAGTTGCTGTCGAGAGATGGTTACTAAATGAACCTTGAAAACTGAACAAGCAAAACGTAATCAATAAAGTTTTAAGTAACTAGCTTCGGCTAGTGAACGAAACGCAATTTTGGACATCAAACATGATGCCAGCAAAACAATTTGAGCTAATCAAATTTCTTTTATGGAGAGTTTGATCCTGGCTCAGGACGAACGCTGGCGGCGTGCCTAATACATGCAAGTCGAGCGAACAGAAAAGGAGCTTGCTCCTTTGACGTTAGCGGCGGACGGGTGAGTAACACGTGGGCAACCTACCCTATAGTTTGGGATAACTCCGGGAAACCGGGGCTAATACCGAATAATCTCTTTTACTTCATGGTGAAAGACTGAAAGACGGCATCTCGCTGTCGCTATAGGATGGGCCCGCGGCGCATTAGCTAGTTGGTGAGGTAACGGCTCACCAAGGCGACGATGCGTAGCCGACCTGAGAGGGTGATCGGCCACACTGGGACTGAGACACGGCCCAGACTCCTACGGGAGGCAGCAGTAGGGAATCTTCCACAATGGGCGAAAGCCTGATGGAGCAACGCCGCGTGAGTGAAGAAGGTTTTCGGATCGTAAAACTCTGTTGTAAGGGAAGAACAAGTACAGTAGTAACTGGCTGTACCTTGACGGTACCTTATTAGAAAGCCACGGCTAACTACGTGCCAGCAGCCGCGGTAATACGTAGGTGGCAAGCGTTGTCCGGAATTATTGGGCGTAAAGCGCGCGCAGGCGGTCCTTTAAGTCTGATGTGAAAGCCCACGGCTCAACCGTGGAGGGTCATTGGAAACTGGGGGACTTGAGTGCAGAAGAGGAAAGTGGAATTCCAAGTGTAGCGGTGAAATGCGTAGAGATTTGGAGGAACACCAGTGGCGAAGGCGACTTTCTGGTCTGTAACTGACGCTGAGGCGCGAAAGCGTGGGGAGCAAACAGGATTAGATACCCTGGTAGTCCACGCCGTAAACGATGAGTGCTAAGTGTTAGGGGGTTTCCGCCCCTTAGTGCTGCAGCTAACGCATTAAGCACTCCGCCTGGGGAGTACGGTCGCAAGACTGAAACTCAAAGGAATTGACGGGGGCCCGCACAAGCGGTGGAGCATGTGGTTTAATTCGAAGCAACGCGAAGAACCTTACCAGGTCTTGACATCCCGTTGACCACTGTAGAGATATAGTTTCCCCTTCGGGGGCAACGGTGACAGGTGGTGCATGGTTGTCGTCAGCTCGTGTCGTGAGATGTTGGGTTAAGTCCCGCAACGAGCGCAACCCTTGATCTTAGTTGCCATCATTTAGTTGGGCACTCTAAGGTGACTGCCGGTGACAAACCGGAGGAAGGTGGGGATGACGTCAAATCATCATGCCCCTTATGACCTGGGCTACACACGTGCTACAATGGACGATACAAACGGTTGCCAACTCGCGAGAGGGAGCTAATCCGATAAAGTCGTTCTCAGTTCGGATTGTAGGCTGCAACTCGCCTACATGAAGCCGGAATCGCTAGTAATCGCGGATCAGCATGCCGCGGTGAATACGTTCCCGGGCCTTGTACACACCGCCCGTCACACCACGAGAGTTTGTAACACCCGAAGTCGGTGAGGTAACCTTTTGGAGCCAGCCGCCGAAGGTGGGATAGATGATTGGGGTGAAGTCGTAACAAGGTAGCCGTATCGGAAGGTGCGGCTGGATCACCTCCTTTCTAAGGATTATTTCGGAATACAAACCTTGGGTTTGTAAGATTACGTTTTGCGTTCAGTTTTGAAGGTTCATTCTATCTGAATGAAACACTTCAAAACTTGTTCTTTGAAAACTGGATAAAACGACATTGAAATTGTAACAAACACATTTATTTTTTAAGTTTTTTTATAGGCTTAATAACTTGGTTAAGTTATTAAGGGCGCACGGCGAATGCCTTGGCACTAGGAGCCGAAGAAGGACGGCACTAACACCGATATGCTTCGGGGAGCTGTAAGTGAGCTTTGATCCGGAGATTTCCGAATGGGGGAACCCACTACGTTTAATCGCGTAGTATCTTGACGTGAATACATAGCGTCTTGAAGGCAGACCCAGGGAACTGAAACATCTAAGTACCTGGAGGAAGAGAAAGAAAAATCGATTCCCTGAGTAGCGGCGAGCGAAACGGGAAGAGCCCAAACCAAGAGGCTTGCCTCTTGGGGTTGTAGGACACTCAATACGGAGTTACAAAAGAGCGAGTTAGATGAAGCGACTTGGAAAGGTCCGCCAGAGCAGGTAAAAGCCCTGTAGTCGAAAGTTCGTTCTCTCCTGAGTGGATCCTGAGTACGGCGGAACACGTGAAATTCCGTCGGAATCCGGGAGGACCATCTCCCAAGGCTAAATACTACCTAGTGACCGATAGTGAACCAGTACCGTGAGGGAAAGGTGAAAAGCACCCCGGAAGGGGAGTGAAAGAGATCCTGAAACCGTGTGCCTACAAGTAGTTAGAGCCCGTTAATGGGTGATAGCGTGCCTTTTGTAGAATGAACCGGCGAGTTACGATTACGTGCAAGGTTAAGCTTTAGAAGGCGGAGCCGCAGCGAAAGCGAGTCTGAATAGGGCGAAGTAGTACGTGGTCGTAGACCCGAAACCAGGTGATCTACCCATGTCCAGGGTGAAGGTGAGGTAACACTTACTGGAGGCCCGAACCCACGCACGTTGAAAAGTGCGGGGATGAGGTGTGGGTAGCGGAGAAATTCCAATCGAACTTGGAGATAGCTGGTTCTCTCCGAAATAGCTTTAGGGCTAGCCTCGTGATGAGAATACTGGAGGTAGAGCACTGTTTGGACTAGGGGGCCATCCCGGTTTACCGAATTCAGACAAACTCCGAATGCCAGATATTTATACACGGGAGTCAGACTGCGAGTGATAAGATCCGTAGTCAAAAGGGAAACAGCCCAGACCACCAGCTAAGGTCCCAAAGTAATCGTTAAGTGGAAAAGGATGTGGCGTTGCACAGACAACCAGGATGTTGGCTTAGAAGCAGCCATCATTTAAAGAGTGCGTAATAGCTCACTGGTCGAGTGACGCTGCGCCGAAAATGTATCGGGGCTAAACGATTCACCGAAGCTGTGGATTGACATCTACGATGTCAGTGGTAGGAGAGCGTTCTAAGTGCGTTGAAGTCAGACCGGAAGGACTGGTGGAGCGCTTAGAAGTGAGAATGCCGGTATGAGTAGCGAAAGACGGGTGAGAATCCCGTCCACCGTATGACTAAGGTTTCCTGAGGAAGGCTCGTCCGCTCAGGGTTAGTCGGGACCTAAGCCGAGGCCGATAGGCGTAGGCGATGGACAACAGGTTGATATTCCTGTACCACCTCCTCACCGTTTGAGAAATGGGGGGACGCAGTAGGATAGGGTAAGCGCGCCGTTGGTTGTGCGCGTCCAAGCAGTAAGGCGTGTGTGTAGGCAAATCCGCACACTGTAACGTTGAGCTGTGATGGCGAGTCCGTATGGACGAAGTTCCTGATTTCACACTGCCAAGAAAAGCCTCTATCGAGGTGAGAGGTGCCCGTACCGCAAACCGACACAGGTAGTCGAGGAGAGAATCCTAAGGTGTGCGAGAGAACTCTCGTTAAGGAACTCGGCAAAATGACCCCGTAACTTCGGGAGAAGGGGTGCTCTTGAGCGTGCAAGCGCATGAGAGCCGCAGTGAATAGGCCCAGGCGACTGTTTAGCAAAAACACAGGTCTCTGCAAAACCGTAAGGTGACGTATAGGGGCTGACGCCTGCCCGGTGCTGGAAGGTTAAGAGGAGTGGTTAGCGCAAGCGAAGCTGCGAATTGAAGCCCCAGTAAACGGCGGCCGTAACTATAACGGTCCTAAGGTAGCGAAATTCCTTGTCGGGTAAGTTCCGACCCGCACGAAAGGCGTAACGATCTGGGCACTGTCTCAACGAGAGACTCGGTGAAATTATAGTACCTGTGAAGATGCAGGTTACCCGCGACAGGACGGAAAGACCCCGTGGAGCTTTACTGTAGCCTGATATTGAATTTTGGTACAACTTGTACAGGATAGGTAGGAGCCAGAGATCTCGGAGCGCCAGCTTCGAAGGAGGCGTCGGTGGGATACTACCCTGGTTGTATTGAAATTCTAACCCATGCCCCTTAGCGGGGCAGGAGACAGTGTCAGGCGGACAGTTTGACTGGGGCGGTCGCCTCCTAAAAGGTAACGGAGGCGCCCAAAGGTTCCCTCAGAATGGTTGGAAATCATTCGTAGAGTGTAAAGGCACAAGGGAGCTTGACTGCGAGACCTACAAGTCGAGCAGGGTCGAAAGACGGGCTTAGTGATCCGGTGGTTCCGCATGGAAGGGCCATCGCTCAACGGATAAAAGCTACCCCGGGGATAACAGGCTTATCTCCCCCAAGAGTCCACATCGACGGGGAGGTTTGGCACCTCGATGTCGGCTCATCGCATCCTGGGGCTGTAGTCGGTCCCAAGGGTTGGGCTGTTCGCCCATTAAAGCGGTACGCGAGCTGGGTTCAGAACGTCGTGAGACAGTTCGGTCCCTATCCGTCGTGGGCGTAGGAAATTTGAGAGGAGCTGTCCTTAGTACGAGAGGACCGGGATGGACACACCGCTGGTGTACCAGTTGTCTTGCCAAAGGCATCGCTGGGTAGCTATGTGTGGACGGGATAAGTGCTGAAAGCATCTAAGCATGAAGCCCCCCTCAAGATGAGATTTCCCATTACGCAAGTAAGTAAGATCCCTCAAAGACGATGAGGTAGATAGGTTCGAGGTGGAAGTGTGGTGACACATGGAGCTGACGAATACTAATCGATCGAGGACTTAACCAAAAAAGTTTGAAACATTCAATGTGCCGTTTATCCAGTTTTGAAAGAACAAGTAAGCTTTAAAAAAAGCTTGTATTTATACTGAAATATGGTATAATAAATCTTGTCTTTTAATAAGTCTAGTGATGATGGCAAAGAGGTCACACCCGTTCCCATACCGAACACGGAAGTTAAGCTCTTTAGCGCCGATGGTAGTTGGGGGCTTCCCCCTGTGAGAGTAGGACATCGCTAGGCATAATACCCAGGAGGATTAGCTCAGCTGGGAGAGCATCTGCCTTACAAGCAGAGGGTCGGCGGTTCGAGCCCGTCATCCTCCACCATATGCCGGTTTAGCTCAGCAGGTAGAGCAACTGACTTGTAATCAGTAGGTCGTGGGTTCGATTCCTATAGCCGGCACCATTTTTTCGAGCCATTAGCTCAGTTGGTAGAGCATCTGACTTTTAATCAGAGGGTCGAAGGTTCGAGTCCTTCATGGCTCACCATTTTCAAATAATAATAAGCGGGTGTGGCGGAATTGGCAGACGCACTAGACTTAGGATCTAGCGCCGCAAGGCGTGGGGGTTCGACTCCCTTCACCCGCACCATTATTTTCATTGCCAGATAAAAAAAGCTTATGCACATGCGGAAGTAGTTCAGTGGTAGAACACCACCTTGCCAAGGTGGGGGTCGCGAGTTCGAACCTCGTCTTCCGCTCCAAATGTGCCGGGGTGGCGGAACTGGCAGACGCACAGGACTTAAAATCCTGCGGTAGGTGACTACCGTACCGGTTCGATTCCGGTCCTCGGCACCATTTTAAATGCGCCCGTAGCTCAATTGGATAGAGCGTCTGACTACGGATCAGAAGGTTATGGGTTCGACTCCTGTCGGGCGCGCCATAAGAACAACGGGAAGTAGCTCAGCTTGGTAGAGCACTTGGTTTGGGACCAAGGGGTCGCAGGTTCGAATCCTGTCTTCCCGACCATTTCCTAAAAATAAAAAAACGGGGCCTTAGCTCAGCTGGGAGAGCGCCTGCCTTGCACGCAGGAGGTCAGCGGTTCGATCCCGCTAGGCTCCACCAATTCAAATACATGAACCTTGAAAACTGAACAAGCAAAACGTAATCAATAAAGTTTTAAGTAGCTAGTTTTACTAGTGAACGAAACACAATTTTGGACATCAAACATGATGCCAGCAAAACAATTTGAGCTAATCAAATTTCTTTTATGGAGAGTTTGATCCTGGCTCAGGACGAACGCTGGCGGCGTGCCTAATACATGCAAGTCGAGCGAACAGAAAAGGAGCTTGCTCCTTTGACGTTAGCGGCGGACGGGTGAGTAACACGTGGGCAACCTACCTTATAGTTTGGGATAACTCCGGGAAACCGGGGCTAATACCGAATAATCTCTTTTGCTTCATGGCAAGAGACTGAAAGACGGCATCTCGCTGTCGCTATAGGATGGGCCCGCGGCGCATTAGCTAGTTGGTGAGGTAACGGCTCACCAAGGCGACGATGCGTAGCCGACCTGAGAGGGTGATCGGCCACACTGGGACTGAGACACGGCCCAGACTCCTACGGGAGGCAGCAGTAGGGAATCTTCCACAATGGGCGAAAGCCTGATGGAGCAACGCCGCGTGAGTGAAGAAGGTTTTCGGATCGTAAAACTCTGTTGTAAGGGAAGAACAAGTACAGTAGTAACTGGCTGTACCTTGACGGTACCTTATTAGAAAGCCACGGCTAACTACGTGCCAGCAGCCGCGGTAATACGTAGGTGGCAAGCGTTGTCCGGAATTATTGGGCGTAAAGCGCGCGCAGGCGGTCCTTTAAGTCTGATGTGAAAGCCCACGGCTCAACCGTGGAGGGTCATTGGAAACTGGGGGACTTGAGTGCAGAAGAGGAAAGTGGAATTCCAAGTGTAGCGGTGAAATGCGTAGAGATTTGGAGGAACACCAGTGGCGAAGGCGACTTTCTGGTCTGTAACTGACGCTGAGGCGCGAAAGCGTGGGGAGCAAACAGGATTAGATACCCTGGTAGTCCACGCCGTAAACGATGAGTGCTAAGTGTTAGGGGGTTTCCGCCCCTTAGTGCTGCAGCTAACGCATTAAGCACTCCGCCTGGGGAGTACGGTCGCAAGACTGAAACTCAAAGGAATTGACGGGGGCCCGCACAAGCGGTGGAGCATGTGGTTTAATTCGAAGCAACGCGAAGAACCTTACCAGGTCTTGACATCCCGTTGACCACTGTAGAGATATAGTTTCCCCTTCGGGGGCAACGGTGACAGGTGGTGCATGGTTGTCGTCAGCTCGTGTCGTGAGATGTTGGGTTAAGTCCCGCAACGAGCGCAACCCTTGATCTTAGTTGCCATCATTTAGTTGGGCACTCTAAGGTGACTGCCGGTGACAAACCGGAGGAAGGTGGGGATGACGTCAAATCATCATGCCCCTTATGACCTGGGCTACACACGTGCTACAATGGACGATACAAACGGTTGCCAACTCGCGAGAGGGAGCTAATCCGATAAAGTCGTTCTCAGTTCGGATTGTAGGCTGCAACTCGCCTACATGAAGCCGGAATCGCTAGTAATCGCGGATCAGCATGCCGCGGTGAATACGTTCCCGGGCCTTGTACACACCGCCCGTCACACCACGAGAGTTTGTAACACCCGAAGTCGGTGAGGTAACCTTTTGGAGCCAGCCGCCGAAGGTGGGATAGATGATTGGGGTGAAGTCGTAACAAGGTAGCCGTATCGGAAGGTGCGGCTGGATCACCTCCTTTCTAAGGATTATTTCGGAATACAAACCTTGGGTTTGTAAGATTACGTTTTGCGTTCAGTTTTGAAGGTTTATGAAATTTAATAAAACTTCCAAGAGGGCCTATAGCTCAGCTGGTTAGAGCGCACGCCTGATAAGCGTGAGGTCGATGGTTCGAGTCCATTTAGGCCCACCATATATACCTCTTGGGGCCTTAGCTCAGCTGGGAGAGCGCCTGCCTTGCACGCAGGAGGTCAGCGGTTCGATCCCGCTAGGCTCCACCATTTTTTTGTTCTTTGAAAACTGGATAAAACGACATTGAAATTGTAACAAACACATTTATTTTTTTAAGTTTTTTTATAGGCTTAATAACTTGGTTAAGTTATTAAGGGCGCACGGCGAATGCCTTGGCACTAGGAGCCGAAGAAGGACGGCACTAACACCGATATGCTTCGGGGAGCTGTAAGTGAGCTTTGATCCGGAGATTTCCGAATGGGGGAACCCACTACGTTTAATCGCGTAGTATCTTGACGTGAATACATAGCGTCTTGAAGGCAGACCCAGGGAACTGAAACATCTAAGTACCTGGAGGAAGAGAAAGAAAAATCGATTCCCTGAGTAGCGGCGAGCGAAACGGGAAGAGCCCAAACCAAGAGGCTTGCCTCTTGGGGTTGTAGGACACTCTATACGGAGTTACAAAAGAGCGAGTTAGATGAAGCGACTTGGAAAGGTCCGCCAGAGCAGGTAAAAGCCCTGTAGTCGAAAGTTCGTTCTCTCCTGAGTGGATCCTGAGTACGGCGGAACACGTGAAATTCCGTCGGAATCCGGGAGGACCATCTCCCAAGGCTAAATACTACCTAGTGACCGATAGTGAACCAGTACCGTGAGGGAAAGGTGAAAAGCACCCCGGAAGGGGAGTGAAAGAGATCCTGAAACCGTGTGCCTACAAGTAGTTAGAGCCCGTTAATGGGTGATAGCGTGCCTTTTGTAGAATGAACCGGCGAGTTACGATTACGTGCAAGGTTAAGCTTTAGAAGGCGGAGCCGCAGCGAAAGCGAGTCTGAATAGGGCGAAGTAGTACGTGGTCGTAGACCCGAAACCAGGTGATCTACCCATGTCCAGGGTGAAGGTGAGGTAACACTTACTGGAGGCCCGAACCCACGCACGTTGAAAAGTGCGGGGATGAGGTGTGGGTAGCGGAGAAATTCCAATCGAACTTGGAGATAGCTGGTTCTCTCCGAAATAGCTTTAGGGCTAGCCTCGTGATGAGAATACTGGAGGTAGAGCACTGTTTGGACTAGGGGGCCATCCCGGTTTACCGAATTCAGACAAACTCCGAATGCCAGATATTTATACACGGGAGTCAGACTGCGAGTGATAAGATCCGTAGTCAAAAGGGAAACAGCCCAGACCACCAGCTAAGGTCCCAAAGTAATCGTTAAGTGGAAAAGGATGTGGCGTTGCACAGACAACCAGGATGTTGGCTTAGAAGCAGCCATCATTTAAAGAGTGCGTAATAGCTCACTGGTCGAGTGACGCTGCGCCGAAAATGTATCGGGGCTAAACGATTCACCGAAGCTGTGGATTGACATCTACGATGTCAGTGGTAGGAGAGCGTTCTAAGTGCGTTGAAGTCAGACCGGAAGGACTGGTGGAGCGCTTAGAAGTGAGAATGCCGGTATGAGTAGCGAAAGACGGGTGAGAATCCCGTCCACCGTATGACTAAGGTTTCCTGAGGAAGGCTCGTCCGCTCAGGGTTAGTCGGGACCTAAGCCGAGGCCGATAGGCGTAGGCGATGGACAACAGGTTGATATTCCTGTACCACCTCCTCACCGTTTGAGAAATGGGGGGACGCAGTAGGATAGGGTAAGCGCGCCGTTGGTTGTGCGCGTCCAAGCAGTAAGGCGTGTGTGTAGGCAAATCCGCACACTGTAACGTTGAGCTGTGATGGCGAGTCCGTATGGACGAAGTTCCTGATTTCACACTGCCAAGAAAAGCCTCTATCGAGGTGAGAGGTGCCCGTACCGCAAACCGACACAGGTAGTCGAGGAGAGAATCCTAAGGTGTGCGAGAGAACTCTCGTTAAGGAACTCGGCAAAATGACCCCGTAACTTCGGGAGAAGGGGTGCTCTTGAGCGTGCAAGCGCATGAGAGCCGCAGTGAATAGGCCCAGGCGACTGTTTAGCAAAAACACAGGTCTCTGCAAAACCGTAAGGTGACGTATAGGGGCTGACGCCTGCCCGGTGCTGGAAGGTTAAGAGGAGTGGTTAGCGCAAGCGAAGCTGCGAATTGAAGCCCCAGTAAACGGCGGCCGTAACTATAACGGTCCTAAGGTAGCGAAATTCCTTGTCGGGTAAGTTCCGACCCGCACGAAAGGCGTAACGATCTGGGCACTGTCTCAACGAGAGACTCGGTGAAATTATAGTACCTGTGAAGATGCAGGTTACCCGCGACAGGACGGAAAGACCCCGTGGAGCTTTACTGTAGCCTGATATTGAATTTTGGTACAACTTGTACAGGATAGGTAGGAGCCAGAGATCTCGGAGCGCCAGCTTCGAAGGAGGCGTCGGTGGGATACTACCCTGGTTGTATTGAAATTCTAACCCATGCCCCTTAGCGGGGCAGGAGACAGTGTCAGGCGGACAGTTTGACTGGGGCGGTCGCCTCCTAAAAGGTAACGGAGGCGCCCAAAGGTTCCCTCAGAATGGTTGGAAATCATTCGTAGAGTGTAAAGGCACAAGGGAGCTTGACTGCGAGACCTACAAGTCGAGCAGGGTCGAAAGACGGGCTTAGTGATCCGGTGGTTCCGCATGGAAGGGCCATCGCTCAACGGATAAAAGCTACCCCGGGGATAACAGGCTTATCTCCCCCAAGAGTCCACATCGACGGGGAGGTTTGGCACCTCGATGTCGGCTCATCGCATCCTGGGGCTGTAGTCGGTCCCAAGGGTTGGGCTGTTCGCCCATTAAAGCGGTACGCGAGCTGGGTTCAGAACGTCGTGAGACAGTTCGGTCCCTATCCGTCGTGGGCGTAGGAAATTTGAGAGGAGCTGTCCTTAGTACGAGAGGACCGGGATGGACACACCGCTGGTGTACCAGTTGTCTTGCCAAAGGCATCGCTGGGTAGCTATGTGTGGACGGGATAAGTGCTGAAAGCATCTAAGCATGAAGCCCCCCTCAAGATGAGATTTCCCATTACGCAAGTAAGTAAGATCCCTCAAAGACGATGAGGTAGATAGGTTCGAGGTGGAAGTGTGGTGACACATGGAGCTGACGAATACTAATCGATCGAGGACTTAACCAAAACGTTTGAAACATTCAATGCACCGTTTATCCAGTTTTGAAAGAACAAATCTTTCAATAAAAAAAGAGAGCTTCAAGACGCCGTAATACGCCGTGTATTGGAGGTCGAATAAAAGTCTAGTGATGATGGCAAAGAGGTCACACCCGTTCCCATACCGAACACGGAAGTTAAGCTCTTTAGCGCCGATGGTAGTTGGGGGCTTCCCCCTGTGAGAGTAGGACGTCGCTAGGCAAATGAAAGATCAGAGAATAAATTCTCTGGTCTTTTTTGTTGTACACAAATTAAGAAGATAGTTTAAATTAGGCTGTCCCCCGAAAAAGACAGCCCTATATACTTAAAATTCAAGAGCACTCCGAAGATCATTTAGATAAGATTGACTCACTGGCAACTCACTTCCATCAATTAAAGTGACAATAAAATTTGATGTTAAATCACGTGCCATTTTTTTTATGAAATGTATATTTACAATGTAAGATCTATGGATACGAATAAAATATGATGGTAAGCGTAATTGAAGTTCTTTGAGTGTAATACTCGTTTTATACTGATCACCCTCTACATAAAACCATGTTTTTTTCTGTAGGCTTTCAATATGAGATATTTTATTAATTGCTACAGGATTCCATTCCTCCTCTTGCTTTCCAGTTAAAAATTGAAATGGTTCTGCTCTTTTTGCTGTAAATGATGACGGTAGGACAATGACGAGAGCAGCAGGCTTATTTTGAATGTATATAGGATAACCAATGCCGTAATATGGCGTATCGAATAGGGAATTATCTAAAATAGCATCTGTTCTTTTTTGAGTCTGTAATACTTGGTCCGCAATACTCCCAGGTAATACTTGTTGACCTATCTCTAAATGAATACTTTGGTGACCAGAGTGAAAATAAACATAAGAATTTTCAACAGCAATCGCAATGGATGAATCAGCAGGTATCCAGTCTTTCAACATAAAAATATATTGTTGTGAAATATCTTTTACGAAAGAATTTAACTCATTGTTCATTGTGAATATCCCCCTTGTTTGTAAACAGTCTTCCAAATTTCATCGTCAAAAAAGGTAGTTTTATCCTTAAAATTTGATCTTTTATCGAAAAATAATGAAAATTCAAATAGTCTGTTATATATTAATTTACAACAAATAAACCTGTTATGGAACAGATAATTAAAAGTTTTTTAACAGAGTATATTGTACACAAAGGGGAAGGTGGAATTTCAATATGTCAACTCGTCAAGAAAGAATCGAAGCTTTAGAAAAACAATGGGCGGAAAACCCACGTTGGGCTGGAATTGAACGCACATATTCAGCTGAAGAAGTTGTTAAATTACAGGGAACAGTAGTAATTGAACAAACACTAGCGCAAAAAGGTGCTACTCGACTTTGGAATTCATTACATGAGGAACCGTTTATCAATGCATTGGGGGCATTAACGGGGAATCAAGCAGTACAACAAGTAAAAGCTGGCTTAAAGGCTATCTATCTATCAGGCTGGCAAGTAGCTGCTGATGCAAACCTGTCTGGTCAAATGTATCCTGACCAATCATTATATCCAGCTAACTCTGTACCAGCAGTAGTAAAACGAATTAATCAAGCGCTTCAACGTGCAGATCAAATTGATCATGCTGAAGGACGTGTTGATCAATTTGATTGGTTCGCGCCAATCGTAGCAGACGCAGAAGCAGGTTTTGGTGGGCCTCTAAACGTATTCGAGCTTGTAAAAGGTATGATTGAAGCAGGAGCAGCTGGTGTTCACTTAGAAGATCAATTAGCTTCTGAAAAGAAATGTGGACACCTTGGAGGTAAAGTATTACTTCCAACACAAAATGCTGTTCGTAACTTAGTAGCTGCACGTTTAGCAACAGATGTTATGGGTGTAGATACAATTTTAATCGCACGTACAGATGCTGACGCTGCTGATATGGTTACATCAGATATTGATCCACGTGATGCAGAGTTCATCACAGGTGAACGCACACCTGAAGGCTTCTTCCGTACAAAAGCTGGAATCAAACAAGCAATTGCTCGTGGTTTAGCTTACGCTCCATATGCAGATTTAATTTGGTGTGAAACTTCTAAACCATCACTTGAAGAAGCTAGAGAATTTGCTGAAGCTATTCATGCTGAGTTCCCAGGTAAAATGCTTGCATACAACTGCTCACCTTCATTCAACTGGAAGGCAAATCTTTCAGAAGAAGAAATTGCAGAGTATCAACGTGAACTTGGTAAGTTAGGATATAAATTCCAATTCGTTACTTTAGCAGGTTTCCATGCACTAAACCACTCTATGTTTGAGCTTGCTCATGACTATAAAGATAATGGTATGGCTGCATATTCTAAGCTACAACAAGCAGAATTTGCTTCTGAGTCTAAAGGCTATACAGCTACACGTCACCAACGCGAAGTAGGTACTGGATACTTTGATGAAATCTCTCAGGTTATCTCTGGTGGTACTTCTTCTACAACAGCAATGGCAGGTTCTACTGAGACAGAACAGTTTGTATAAGTCGTAGTTTAAATACGTGTTTTCCTAAATTCATAATCATAGAATAGTCTCCTCCGCTCCTCCTAAAGCGGAGGATGACGAAACTAAAATGGCAAAGGTGGGTAAACAGCTAATGGAACAAGCAACGACAGGTAAGCTTAAAATTGTTGGAGAACAAAATGAGCAAACTAATGAAATTTTGACACCTGAAGCTCTTGAATTTGTTCTTGCTCTGCACGAAAAATTTGATGCTCGCCGCAAGGAGCTGTTGGAGGCTCGACAAGAACGCCAAAAACGACTTGATGCGGGAGAGAAGTTGGATTTCCTACCAGAGACAAAGCATATTCGTGAAGGTGATTGGGTAATCGCACCACTTCCAAACGACCTGCAAGATCGCCGTGTTGAAATTACAGGGCCAGTTGATCGGAAAATGGTTATAAATGCGTTAAATTCTGGAGCAAAAATGTTCATGGCATGCTTTGAAGATGCATCTTCTCCGACATGGGAAAATATGATTGGCGGTCAAATTAATATGCGTGATGCTATTAATAAGACGATTGAGTTTACACAAGTATCCAATGGTAAAACATATAAATTAAATGATGAGACAGCAGTGCTGTTAGTTCGTCCACGAGGTCTACACTTGCTTGAGAAGCATGTCCTGGTGGATGGAGAGCCGATTTCAGGCAGTTTCTTTGACTTCGGTTTATATCTATTCCACAATGCCAAAAACGCACTTGCACAAGGTACAGGGCCATATTTCTATCTACCAAAGCTTGAAAGTCATTTAGAGGCTCGACTATGGAATGATGTCTTTGTGTTTGCTCAAGATTATATTGGTATTCCACAGGGGACAATAAAAGCTACTGTATTAATCGAAACGATTTTAGCTGCGTTTGAGATGGATGAAATTTTATATGAGCTACGTGAACATTCAGCTGGTTTGAATTGTGGTCGTTGGGATTATATTTTCAGCTACATTAAACGTCTACGCAATCAAGCTGATGTTATTTTACCAGACCGTGGGCAAGTAACGATGACAGTACCTTTTATGAAAGCCTATACATCTTTATGTATTCAAACATGTCACAAGCGAAATGCACCAGCAATGGGCGGAATGGCAGCTCAAATTCCAGTTAAAAATGATGATGAGGCGAATGCAGTCGCATTTGCAAAGGTGGCAGAAGATAAACGTCGTGAGGCAACAGAGGGGCATGACGGTACATGGGTAGCACATCCTGGTATGGTTGCAACAGCGATGGAGCAATTTGATGCTATTATGACAACGCCTAACCAAATTCATAAAAAGCGTGAGGATGTACAAGTATCTGCCGAAGATTTAGTAGCTGTACCAGAAGGAACAATTACAATTGAAGGACTACGCATTAACTGTAGTGTGGGTGTACAATATATTGCTTCATGGCTTCGAGGTAACGGAGCGGCACCAATTAATAACTTGATGGAGGATGCTGCAACAGCAGAAATCTCTCGTACACAAGTATGGCAATGGATCCGTCATCCGAAAGGAATCTTAGATGATGGACGTGGTATTACACTAGCATTTGTTTTAGAAATATTGGAAGAAGAACTTGTGAAAATTAAAGAGGCTGTTGGGGAACAAGCTTATAACAGTGGTCGCTATGAAGAAGCTGCTGAACTGTTTAAATCCTTAATTGAACAAGATGAATTTGCGGAATTCTTGACACTTCCAGGGTATGAAAAATTAGCGTAAAATACAAGTCTACTATCCAACATATCAAACTTTCCTAATAACTATCTAAGGATTGCACTCGAGTACAATCCAGCCTATTCCACTAACATAACGTGACGGGGTCTGTTCCCCCGTTTAAAGAGATGAGCACGATTGATTTAAAAGGGGTCTATAAATAAAAGTTAAGAGCTTTTAAGGGGTAAAGATGTCTTACTAGCTTAGATGGGGAGCAGTAAGGCATCTTTTATATAGTACATCCGCGTAACTGCTTTTTTAGTTACGCGGTTTTTCTATGCTAATTTACTACGGCTAGTACAAAGCCGTCATACCCTTTGACACCCACTGTTTGTATAGCCGTTGCTTCAATTCTTGGGTTTGCTTTTACTAAATCCATAAATTCTTGTACGCCTCTAACACGTTCATCCTCACTATTTTCATTAGTTACCTCACCATTACGTACAACATTATCTGCAATAATAAGAGCGCCAGAGTTTGCTAATTTTAACGCCCACCTCAAGTAAGCGGGGTTATTAGGTTTATCAGCATCAATAAAGATAAAGTCAAATAATAGTCCAGCATTTTTTAAATTTGGTAAAGTTGGCGTTTCGGAAGCTACCGTTCGGAGAAGATTGAAAGAGAATAAAAGTGAATTTTAGACATATTAGCTGTATATATTTTGTATATATACTTCCTGATAAATGGATATGAATGTATATAAAATGTATCTCTTTCTTCATTTCATTGATATCACGAAAAAGCTTTGCCCTGCCTAGCCCCCGACTAGGTGGGGGGCACTTTTTCCTTATGCTCTTTCTAACTTTTTCTGGGGATTTCCAGAAGTTTTTTTAATTAAGGATCATCTGTAAATTTTTTTACGGATTTGATTTTACAGATCTTTTTCTGTTTCAGAGGGATAATAATTGAACTTTTAAAAAACACTAATGCCTTCCAATTCTAAACGGAAGGCATTAGTGTTTTGTTTATTATTTACTCTTTAAAAAATTAATCTCTTTCTTTAAATCTTCTAGTGTCTTGCCTGCTATAAAATCAGTTATTTGCCCATTAACTTCATTTGAAATAGAGAGAGTTGTTGTATCACTTATATTTATATCATCTGTAAAATCGTCTGGATTATAATCGATTAGATTACTATTTAATGTAGCAGCTTTATTAACTGTATTGGTATCAATACTAATTAAATAAGGTTCAATTGCTCTTAAGTAGATATTATTGTTGATATCAAAACTGAGCAGTTGTTACCATTTTTCCAAAAAAACCAGTATCTGCATTGGTGAATCTAGTTAAGAAATTTACTGATTTTGAATCATTAAAAAATCGTATGTTCTCCGATGTTGATGTTCTCTACGATGATGCTCCGTCTATCCATCCGGTTTTTATAACGCCATTATTGAGGCTATCACCCCATTTATACGAAATAAAGTTCGTACTAGTAAAACGCCAACCAGTTAAAGAGTATGCTGAAGCTGTGTTTTGAAATATAGAAAATAATAAAACAAAAGACAGAATCATAACAGCAAGTTTCGATTTTGATTTCAAGTTAAAAACCCCTAGGTATTTTTCAAACAACACCATTTTATACCAATAATTAAAATAAATAGTTTTTTATAAATTAGTTAATTTTAGTAAATTAAGGTAATTCAAAAGTCTTGGCTCAAAAGCAAAATATTTTTGATTTTTTTTAATAAATAACTCTGCCATGTTTACGAATGTATGGGGCGAATACCCATACTTTCCCATCAGCCTTGATATCAAAACTTAAAGAGTTGTGGAACGGATTCTTGTTCAACTAACGAAGAAATTTAGTTGAATATGTAACTTTTGGTAGACAATAGGTGTCTATATAAAAGAGGTGGGTAAATTGAAAATAAAAAAATTATTCTATGGTTTGATCGCATTAGCTTTATTCATGATTACAGGATGCAATATTCAAGGGGGAACTACAATAGTATCAATTGACAGTATAGATGCCGAAGAAGTTTTAACATTAGATTCTGATGCTGATATTTTTCAGTATGATGGAGTTATCTACAAAACTAATATTGATTGGGTTGAAGAATTATCTTTAACAAAAGATGTTCAAATCGGTGAAATAAAAAAAAATGATGCTAATACAGATTTTAGAGATGAGATGTCGAATAAACTTCCTGTTGGTACAAAGATTTTTTCCACCAAAGAACGGGGAGATATTTTAATTGTTGAATCTGAAGGAGAAATCAAAAAATATCTTGCAATTGTTGAAGGGTAAACAAAATTCTAATAGTCGTAGAATATATTTACAAGTTGCTAACTTTAGCGTATGGTAAGAATAACTAAACCGAACGTAAAAAAGCCATTCCACAGTGACTAATAGAGAGTTGGCGCTCTTTATTAATCGCCTTATCGTACCGAAACTACGATGCAGCTTATCGTGAAATGACTTATTTTTTACTGTTAGATGATACATAGTATCTATATATGTCATTCTAGTATGAATTAGACGACATTTCAACAGTTAATTAAAAGGTCATTCAAGATTATTCTTTAATCTAAAGCGTTTTGCATCGTTAAGACACGATGTGAAACGCTTTTTTGCTTCAAAAAGGGGCAACTACCATGAAAAATAAACTAAAAACTACACCAAACCAAGCAGTCCAAACATTTATTACATACGGCAATCAAAAAGGAGACCGGCAACTCAAAGAAGATCGCCTGCAGCAACTAGAAGAAACTTTGGCAGCACAAGGTATTTATCCTGGGGAGAAAGTACATAGAGTGTTAGAAAAATTGATTTATGACCTTACATACAACGGCATTATCAAAGTAAGCCGAGAGCATTTAAGTAAAAAATTAGAGGTTGGATTCAATACAATCTCAACAGCTTTCAAGTATATGGAGCAATCCAAGCTATTTATCCTGTCCAGAAACAAATCCGGAAAGACGAATAGTGGTTGTCGTGTCATTGTGGATGTGCAGCACGTTAATTTTGAAAGCATTTTAAGCGAAGTTTTTCATCTAAATGCGTATGAAATTGCAATCGTAAAAGATGAATTTAAACAACCAAATAAACATCAAAATAAACATCAGGATTTGGCTCAAAACACTGTTATATCAACGCTGAATGGCTCGAATTTGACTCTTAACTATAATAACCAAATTAAAACAATCACGAGCAAGAAGAAGAAATAAGCGAAGAAAAGAAAGCCTATTTTGCACAAGAACGTGAGCGAATCTTGGCCAAGTTACGTGATCTTTAATCAAATGAGGAATGATGAAAAATCATACCTCTAGTTTGTTATACTCATTTTTAATAACGTAAAACATGGTTCTGGAAAATTAGGAGGTTGTGAAATGGAAAACAATAATACACTTTCAGGATTTCATATCAAAAGTAAAAAAGATAATGACGTATTGAAGTTATATCCTAAACTCTATACTTGGCATAATCCTAAACATTTACGTGATGTCAATCTTCAACCAGGTGATATTGTGGCTGTGGGGAAAACATTGGCGCCTTTTTTGGTAACAAAGGTTTTTCGGGAAGAGTTTGAGGAGACAGGACAACGATATGAAAGGGTTATTCGGCTTTTAGAGAAAGCGCCTAGGGAAGAGCATATGAGTGTATAGCTGTAATTATTGAATCAATACAAAGGTTTGTTCAATGCCGCCAAGAGGATTTTGATGCAGTAAGATTGTCAATCTAAATTTGCTCCTTATCCTCTCTTTGGTTCGGTACCGCAATTTAAGATTGACAACCGCCACGTTTCACCTTTTCTCTCCAGCGACTGTAAAGCCAAAATAAAAAGAGTAGCAAATGGCTACTCCTTAATGTTACTTTTTAAAATTTAGTTTGAGCATGTGTACTCGCTTCTGTAAATTTATCAGATTGACTAGCTGAAACTCCGAATGAAAGAGGATAGAAAGTAACAGTTGGAGCAATTTGGAACGTTGTTTCTTGATGTAGGTACTTTCCATAAGCATCTATCTGACTAGTAGCAGCTAATTTATCAGCTGTATAATAAGAAAATGCAGATAAAGTTTTTACTTCTTCACTATTACAAGCATAAGATTTCACAACATCATTTGGTAAATCAATATTTAAGGCATAACCAGATGCCCCTTTTGACCATGAATTACTGCCACTAGAATAAGTTGTACTTAGATATTTAATTTGATCACAAGAATGTCTCACTGACCAACTTTGTTGACCGTATTGAGAATTTGGAGCAGGAGCCCAAAAAGAACTATTAATAGCTGTACCTATAACATCAATTTTTCTATTACTTGGCATAATACTCCACGTAATTGCAGTTTTTAACCTGTACTGTTGTTTTGCTGCTAAAGAAACAATTGTAGTAGTAACAGTCTTATAGGATGTAGTATGTGTACTTGAAAGTGTAGATACAGAATCATTACTTCTTTTAGCTTCTTCTAATTGAACTTCTCTTAAATACGTATTTTCATCAAGTTCAATAACGACTTCCTTACTAAAATTGTTAATATCGTATGTACTAACATTGTCGTTAGAAGTATCTCTTTCAATGACTTTAAAAAACTTTTTATCGACAGCTACAACTTCTCCGTCAATTTCTAAGTTTTTTAATATTTCTGTTTCAGGCATGTTCAAAATTTCTTCTTCAGTGAAACCTAAAGACTCTAAATGCCTTATTTGATCTATATTTAGCTCAGCAGCTTTAACATTCATACTTTCCAAATTAAAAACTACAAAATATACCATAAAAACAACTAATAATATTTTTTTCAAATAATCTCCCCCTTTATTTTATATTAACCTAATGATAAGTTTAAATGAAGTGAAAAAGTCCATTATTTTACAAAAAGGGGTTTTGTTGATGAAAAGGTTTATATTGCCATTTTTGGTATTGGTTATATTATCTATGTATTTATGGAATTATTATGAAAAGTATCATATAAAACCATTTGAAGAAAGTGTAAAGACTTTTATAGAAGAATCTAGCAAGGATAAAGTAGAGCTCATAAATTTTGAACAAATAGAAAATACTAATATATGGTTAGCTCAATTGAAGTTTAAAGAGGGAGAATTTGGTCATGCAAAATTTCAAAAGGGATGGAATCATAATCTAAAATTCATTTACCTAAAAACAAATCCTAATATCACTTATGAAGAATATAATACTAATAAAGGGAAGTATGGCGTTATATTTGTTAATAATTTAGATAAAAATATATCAAAAATAAAAGTCAAATCACAATTAAAAAACTTTGAAACAGAAATAAACATTTCAAACTCACAAACATTTATAAAAACATTCAAGTTGCCAAAGAATGTTGAAAATACTTCACCTGCAACCTTTGAAGTATATGATAAAAATGGAAATCTATATAATGATTGATAAATATGAAAGAGCATTTTCATTCTAGTTTTTATGAAAAAAATCAAATTATAGGGGCATTTACATTTGTTTTAAAACGCTTATTTTATTTTTGCTTTATATCAACTTCATGTTTTAATCTCAAAAGGCTTAAAAAAGCTTGTGGGAGCTTAGAGAAATATACAGGATTTTATGCAAAGTGAAGAATAAACCAAGTCAGTAAAAATGCTGCTATATCAGCATTTACGCTATTTGTATAAAAAGATGTATAAACAATGTTCATAAGAAAAGCCATAAAACGTTGATTTAACAATGTTCATGGCTTTTCGATGTGTTTCCAAACGTACATTTGGGAACGTTATTGGCTTTATGAATGTATATGTTATAAATCCTTGCTGCACTAAAGCACCCTTCCAGCACTTTATTGGGAATATGAGTACTAATATTCCGTAATTCGCCAACCTGTTTCCTCATCCCAAATGGCATCCGTATCATCTAGATGCACATGCCAATCACCATTAGAAATACTTCTTCTAATATCTGTCAAACAGGTCAACCAATAAAACAGTACATGCAATGTATCTTCAAAATTATCTGAAAGTGGTAG
Source organism: Lysinibacillus capsici (assembly GCF_020217405.1). NCBI lineage: Bacteria > Bacillati > Bacillota > Bacilli > Caryophanales > Bacillaceae > Lysinibacillus > Lysinibacillus capsici. Next base: position 195,940 of record NZ_CP084108.1, read on the forward strand.
CTTTGTTGAACCTGCAAAGATCACTGTTGGTTCATCCTGATCATAGTCATAAACACAAAATGTTTCTCCAATATCCTTTCTTTCAAAACCTGCATTGTATTCATCAATGATAGCCGTTATCTGTTGCTCCTCACTGTTGGTAAGGTTATGGTTTCTCATACAAGTGTAATAAACAGAAACTCCCATGCTACATTACTCCTTTATTAGTTTTAAACCTGCGCCGTAAAATGCACCCAAAACGAGGAAAGCTTTCCTCGTAGAGTCACCAAACTTCCATTTGGGGAACGTTATTAGGTTTATTTATGAATACGTTATAAATTCTTGTAAAATTTTTATCCTCTTAATTGATTTTTAAAGAACAATACGGTTTCTAATTCGTCTTCCCTGTCTTTAAAAATCTCCAACCTTTTTCCAACTGCGACCGCAAATTCAACATACGCATTCCCTTCGGCTGTGATTAAATTTTCACACACGGTTACATCGGTTTCACTCTTGAATGCCTCATTGAAATAATGTTTGTAAGCCAAGTCATCGTCAATAGAAGTTGAATATTTCCTTTTTCGTAAAACGCCTGCTGCTGCTAGAAAGGCAGACCCTCCACAAATCGCTGAAATCACTTTACCTTGGTCATCAAATTCTCTAATAAGATTCAATACACGATCATCCTTAACAAACGGATCAGGTTCCCCACCAGGTATGATTAAAACATCATAGTCGTTGGGATTACATGCTTCGATATTCATATCCAATTTGACTTTGAACATCCCTTTATGAATGACTTCATCATTTAATGCGGTTGTATTAATTTCTACACCAGTTACATTTAAAATGTATGATAAAAGACTGATTTCCCAATCAACATACCCTTCATACAGAAAAAATAATGCTTTCAACTGTTTATCCCCCCACACTTTTTTATATAACAATCTGCTCCGTTAGTTAAAGTATAACCTTCCCAAAGCGCAGTTTGGTCACAATTCTTTCTCTTTCCTTCACGTTGTAAATCCACATAAATCTGACTAACGATCATATATCACTCATTTGTTCAGTCAGAGTAGCATTTTACTACTTTCTTAGTTTTGTAAAAAATTCAAGGTTAAAGTAGGGCAAGCAACGGGTATGGCATGCCATGCCCCAAAAAACAGAGTTTTTGGCTTGGTAAGAGATTCCTACGACCTTTACAAATATAGCTGCTTATTTTTTTCCAAATAAGCAGCTATATTTGTTGTCGCTTTGCTCGAATTGTAAAGAAAGAAGATACAAATAAAGTACAAAAGGATGCCTATTAGGCATCCTTTTGTACACCTTAATATGATTATGTACTAACCAAATATAAATAGTGCCTTTTTGTCCTTTGTGCAGAAGGATAAAAAGGTACCTTAATTAGAATATCAATTTCTTGAATTGAAAGCTATCGAACGAAGGGACTAAAAGTAAAATAAGGAAAAGTTTACTTAAAAAAATACAAATTATACAAGATTTATTGATATAACTATCTCGAATTAGGCAGTAATGAGAGGAAAAGAATTTTAAAGGAAAGAGCATAAGGGAAATCTGCTATCACTTGGGGTGATAGACTAGGCAGAGCCTAGTGTTTCGGTGTCCCCATAAAAAAGTGCATTTCTACATGCTTTCTATACAAACGTTTATTCGTTCCTATACGTTTTCTACATAGAGTATCCAATTATTTTTGTTCTTTCAACCGTCTCCTAATAGTTGCTTCAGAAACACTTAGTATTCGAGCAATTTCACGATTACTTTTCCCAGCACCTTTTAAATACGACAGTTTAAATTCATCGATGGTTAATTTAGGGCGACCATTTGGATTTCCACCTTGCCATTTCTCATCATTTTTTTCATCTTTATTATTTTTAAAAAACCTTTTCAGCAATATTCTCCCTCCGACAATTGCGTCTTAACTCTAAATCTTAAGTTTTGACGCACACAATATCAACCTTACATTTTGGTAGGGCTCAATAAAAGATTAGGGAATTTAATTATTCAACAAGAAATAAAGTAACTGGAAAATGAAATTGTTTAGGAGTTGCGAACAAAACAAGGGAAGTTGATAGGGAAAATTGAAATGATTCGCTCTAGTGATGATATAATTTTATGAGTGAAAACCACAAATAAGTTCAGGAATAAATACAATACTGTAAATTGAAATGATAAAATATAAAAGGAGAGGTTGTGAGAAAAGTTTGATTTTTCGATTAGTAGGATACATATTCTATTTAATAGCTGCTGTATTTCTTTTAACCGGTTTTATGGAAGTGGTCTTTGTAAAAGATTTAATACATTCCATAAATTTTAATATGAAATGTACAATTGGTTTAGTAAGTTTAATAATTGGTACCACACTGCTTCAGATATGGAAATTAAAACATGATTAGATTTTGTTGCAGCTACTAATTGAGCTAAAAAGTGCAGTGAAAATCAGGCTGTATGATGCGAAATCAAAAAGGTAGTAACGACAGGGCTTGGCCCTTGCTCGTTACTGCCTTTTTCTAATGTTATGTAAAATAAAATGTATGAACTGAATAAAACTTTTAAAAAAAGTTGTTAAATCAATTGAGAGACCCCTTTATAGAGTGTTAGGTTGTTCAATTCTAACAAATTCATATAATATAGGGGGATATATAATGGCAACATCAAAAGTGGTAAGACGAGAAACAGAGGTTGTAACAGTACAAAGTTTCCTCGCTGCGGCACACAAAGAAAACAGTAAAATCAGTCCAGATGATTTAGGGTTAGGAATTGCTTCGGTGGGTGTAGCCTTAGTAGCAACAGCTTTTGCTAAACATATTGCACCAAAAATGGCAAAAGTTTTGGAAGTTGTTGGCTTTGTATTACGATAACTGGATTTGTTGAAATGTTCTTAAAAAATCCGAATAAAAACCAGTTACAATCCGTTTTAAACGATTGTGCGAAGCGTAAAGGTACTCACATTTTAACAACTACAACTTAGTGGAGTATGTAGGTGCGAGTGGTAACAATATTACCTACTCAACACAAACAAAATATTCGTACCATTAATTTTGAAAAACAAGCAAAAGGTATTAATCCTTTTGCTTGTTTTTTTTGTTTAGCTTAATTGTTATATATAATGAAGAACTGAACGCAATAAACATTATTACAGAAAAAGCAATTGAGAACGTGGCTTTATAGTAGATAGATGTAATAGCCAAGACAATTAAACTGATGATGATAGCTACACGTAATAATAAATCTGTTTTTTTACTTGGATTAAAAAAATCTTGAAGAATGGCAAATAAATAAGCTAATCCGAAAAATATAATGTACTCATAAACCAATACAGGCTTCACAGAATCGGGAATTCCTAAATACAGTAATTGAAATATGACAAGAAGTAATGCTACATATTTTAAATATTTATAGGAGTTTTTTGACAAATTATCACCCTTTTTTAGAGCTATTTATCCTTTCCAGAAACAAATCAGAAAGACGGATAGTGGGTGTCGTGTCATTATAGATGCGCAACATGTGAATTTTTAAAGCCATTTTAAAATGAGGGAGCATCTTTTCTCATTATGTCAAACCTACCAAGTGAGACCACCCAATATCGCACTCCAATTTAATGGCATTCATGAAACCATTCGCTCAGTCATGGCGGGCTATGGTGCAAATTTTAATTCTTCTCTTGCTGTTAGAGAGTATGTAGAGAGTGGGCAATTGGCGAGAGTTTATGTGAAGGATATACATTCCATTTAAACATAAAATTGCAATTTGTACAAGGAATAATGAGAAGCAGAATTTACTTGTGCAAAGATTTATTGAAACCATAAAAAATTCCCCTATTTAAACATTTCAATCTCATGCAAGGTGGAGAGAAATTTGTTATATTGGTTGTATAACAAATATGGAGCTGATAAACATGTTTATTCAAATAGAATTTCAATCAGACGTACCTATTTATGAGCAGGTAACACGTCAAATTATCGAAGGAATTGCTAGAGGAGAAATGAAGCCAGGTGATACTTTACCGTCTGTGCGAAGTTTAGCTGCCGATTTAGGTGTTAATATGCATACTGTTAATAAAAGTTATCATGAATTAGAGGCGAAAGGGATTATTGCCATTCGGCCAAAATCTGGAGCTATCATAAGTTCAGCAGAGGAGAGAGCTTTATCACCTGAGCAACTGCGACAAATCGAAAAGAATTTGAAACCTGTTGTGGCAGAAGGAATGGTGCTCGGCGCAACAGCTGAACAAATTGAGCACATGATGAAAAAAGTTTTTGCCGATTTGCAAATTCCAGTAGAGGGAGTGTAGCAAAATGCTACTTGGCGTTTTTATAACCATTTACATCATGACATTAGCTTTGCAAATAGTCGTTCCCTATATTGTACGAGAAACAATCGTTTTTGGAGTCACAGTGCCTGATCAAAATATTAAGCATCCCATCTTAGCTCAGTTGAAAAAACAGTATGTGCAGTTCGTAGGGGGAACAGGGATAGTTTTTCTAATCATCATGATTATAAGTTACAATCAATTTGCTCCTTCTGAATCTATTCAAAGTATTGTTTTATTAAGCTGTTTGTTTAGTATGCTTGCAGTAAGCATGGCGTTGTATTGGATAAATCATCAAAAGGTATCGAAGTTGAAAAAACAAGAGCAGTGGGGCGCAAATATTAAACAAGTACGGGCAGTGGATTTAACTGCAAGAAGCCGTGATGAAATGCTTCCTTGGTCTTTTTTTGCTGTTCCATTAGGAATATCGGTATTTTTGATCATTTACACATACCTTCATTACGATCTCATGCCAAATGATATAGCAGTACATTGGGGGCCGAGTGGCGAAGCGGATGCCTGGAGAAACAAGACCTATTTTACAGCTATTTCACTGCCACTGGTAATGCTAATGATGCAATGTATGATGTGGGGAATTACCGACTCCATTAAACGTTCTGCAATTAAATTAGCTGTAAATCGCAAAGAGGAATCGTTAGAGGATCAGCTAAAAACACGAAAATACATGAGTTGGCAAATACTACTGATCAGTTCTGCATTAACAGCTTTATTAACTATTTTACAATTAAGCAACATCTATCCTTCTATGACAGTAGGCTATAAGCTATTACCAGTATTTATTTTGTTCTTAGTTGTTTTGCTGGGTTCATTACTTGTATATGTGGTGAAAAAGTATAAACATAAAGTACGCTATGAAGCAAATATAGATTCCCAAGTAATGGACGTGGATGAGGATCGTTATTGGAAGGGCGGCTTAATTTATATGAATCGACAAGACCCATCTGTTTTTGTGGAGAAACGCTTCGGGGTAGGATGGACCATGAACCTTGCTAATCCTAGAGGCTATATTGTGATTGGTTTACCTTTTCTCTTATTGCTGTTGATTTCTATATTTTCGTTATAAAATAATAGTAATTTGTGATGAAAAAATTCGTTCTATATGATCGGATTTTTTCTTATTAACTGGAGGTGGGCAGATGAAGATCCTTGTTGTCGATGATGACGTTCATATTTTACAGCTAGTCAATATTTATCTTACAAAGGAAGGCTATCAAGTGCTACTTGCTGAAAATGCAAAGCAGGCACTAGCCTTACTCGAAGGGAATCTGCCTGATTTAGCTGTTGTCGATGTGATGATGCCAGGAATGGATGGTTTTACACTAACAGAGTATTTAACTCAAGATTATGATATTCCTGTTTTATTATTAACAGCAAAAGGTGAGCTAGAGGATAAAGAACGTGGCTTTTTAGCAGGTTCTGACGATTATGTTGTAAAGCCCTTTGAACCAAAGGAATTATTATTTCGTATAGCTGCGATATTGAGGAGATTTGATAAAAAAAATCAAGTAACCATCCAAGTAGGTAAACTAGTAATTGACCGACGAAGCTTTGAGGTTGTAATAGGGGAAAATACACTTATATTACCTTTAAAGGAATTTGAATTACTGGCTTTGTTAGCATCACGTCCCCATCAAGTGTTTACTCGTAGCTATATTATGGAACAAGTATGGGGCTATGACTATGATGGAGATGAGCAAACGTTAAATACGCATGTGAAGCGGATTCGTGAAAGATTAAACCGATATGACACGGCTGTTGAAATTACAACAGTAAGAGGTGTTGGCTATAAGCTAGAGGAAGCAACATGAAAACCTTATATAGTAAATTTGTTGTAACAACCATGCTGGTAATGATCGGAAGCTTATGTATGGGCTTTTTAGCAACAAATACTTATTACCATCAAGTTATAAAAGAAAAAAATGATTCAAAAAACGTTAGCATAGCACAGGATATTGTGCATTATATTGAGACAGACAAACCAGAGGATTTAAATAGCTATCTGGCAACATTGGGTGAAATCGGCTATCAAATTTATGTGACAACTGGTCAGGAGGGGCAATTTTTTGGCGGTCCATATCGTGATAAAACATTGTCAACGTCTGTTGTGGAGCGTGTTTTAAATGGGGAAATCTATCATGGTATGCGAGATTTTCCTAAAGAGACCTTTGTAACAGGATTTTTTGCTAATGAACTGAATAATACAATTGGTGTGCCATTTACCTATGAAAGCAAGTCCTATGCATTATTCATAAGACCTGATATTCGTTTATTGTTTTCTGAGGTGCATACAATACTTGCGGGATTAATGTTGGTTATGACAATACTGAGCCTACTTGCCATGCTACTATTTGCTAAAGCATTAATTCGCCCCATTACGAAGTTAACAGCAGCCACTCAACAGCTAGCGCATGAAAAATTTGATACAGTTCTAGATATTGATCGTGCAGATGAAATTGGTCAATTAGCATCAAGCTTTAATAGGATGACCGAGAGATTACAGGAAACAGATCGTACACGGAAGGAATTTATTAGTAATGTATCACATGATTTTCAATCACCTTTACTAAATATTCAAGGGTATGTAGATTTACTGAAAAATCCTTCCCTTACTGAACAGGAAAGACAGGAATATGCAGCAATCATTGAGCTAGAAACAAAACGCCTATCTACATTAACCAAACAGTTATTATTATTAACCTCCCTTGACCAATCGACAATAATTGTAAAACGTGAGTCTTATCGTTTAGATGAACAGCTAAAGGAAACTGTACGAAAGTATCGTTGGCAAATGGAAGAGTCACAGCTTCAAATATCATATAAGCTTGAGCAAATTATTTTTGATGGCGATGCAGGGCTTTTACAAAACGTATGGGATAATTTACTGACAAATGCCATTAAATATAATGTAGAGGGTGGGCAAATACATCTACATTTACAAAAAAGATCCACCTCACTTGAAATTCTTGTGGAGGACAGTGGGATAGGAATGACTGAGGATCAATTAGCAAAAGTATATGACCGTTTTTATCGCGCCGATGCGTCTAGAACCAAGCAAGGGACCGGACTAGGCTTAGCGATTGTCAAACAAATTGTTGAGCTACATGGAGGGACCATACAGATGCAAAGTACGGTGCATGCGGGCACAAAGGTTTATATCCATCTACCAATTTTGTCATAAGAAGTTCATGTAAAGTTCATGTTCACAAGATAAACTGCTACTTAGTTGAAACACGACTAGGGGGGGTTATCGTATGGAACAAAAGTGGAGCATACGCCTTATTCGATTAGCGGCAATCTTTGCTTTAATCGGCACGTATTTAGGTTCACATATGTCGGGATCAGGTAGTTATGAATATAGACCGATACATGCACATATTTTACTTGTTGGCTGGCTTAGTATGTTTGCCTGGGGTATTTTTTATCGAGCCTTCAAAGTGAAATCACAAAAATTAGTAACCATTCATGGTTGGACAGCTATTGTGGGTGTTCTGGGCTTAACGTTGGGCATGTGGTTTTACAATATAAATCCATTTAATTTTGGTAGCACTTTTACATTAGTCTTCTTTATTGTAGGAGGAACTACGCTATTAATTAGCTTTGCTTTATTTATTGTTGTAACATTTATGATTCAACAACAAAAGGATAATAGCAGTCATTAATAAAACCTACCGTGTCTTATGTGATGCGGTAGGTTTTTTAATATTTATTTAATTTCTTCCAGTGACTTTTTCAGCCATCTTGTCGCCTCTTGATAGTCTTGTGCAACACCATGCCCTTTTTTGTAGAGCATACCAAGCTGGAATTGGGCTTTTTGATGCCCTTGATTAGCAGATAGTCGATAAAGCTGGGCGGCCTTTGCAAAGTCCTTTGGTACGCCCTGTCCATGAATGTGCATTTGGGCTAATTGATATTGTGCCTTCATATGTCCTTGTGATGCAGCCTGTTCAATCCATTTAGCAGCCTCTGTGTAATCCTGTTCTACGCCTTTACCTTTATCAAATAAATTGCCCAGTTGATACTGCGCACCTGCATGGCCTTGAGTGGCTGCTAGGCGATAACATCTGCGTGCCTCCTCAAGATTTAAGGCTACCCCTAATCCCTGTTCATATAGTAGGCCTAATTGATATTCAGCTTGAATATGTGATTGATCGGTTGCTGCTCGCCACCATTTAACGGCCTCCTTATAATTTATAGGAACACCAGTGCCAGATGTCAGTAATAGGCCAAGCTCATACTGTGCATCTGCATAGCCCTTTTCAGCGGCTGTCCTAAAATATGACATTGCCTTGACTGGGTCTTCAAGCTGATATGCATATAGACGTCCAAGCTCGAAGCCAGCGCTGATATGGCCATTGTCAGCAGCTAGCAGTAGCCACTTTTCTGCTGACACAAGATTCTGTTCTTTTTCATACAGCAGGCCAAGACAGTATTGAGCATTTAAATGTCCTTTATGTGCCGCTAGCTTGAACCATTTTAAAGCTTCTATATGATCCTTCGTCATTCCTTGCCCAGTATTATAGAGCATGGCCAGTTGAAACTCTGCGTTCACATGGTCCTGTAAAGCAGCCATATGAAACCATTTTGCTGCTTCTTCTTGGTTTTGAGGAATACCACACCCTTTAAGATGCATATAACCAAGATTGTATTGAGCACTTGCATCTCCAGTTAAGGCAGCCATTTTGAAATAAGCAACGGCCTTATCATAGTTTTGCTCCACACCCGTGCCATTATGATAAAGAAAGCCTAGATTGTTTTGGGCACTTGTATTACCTTGATTGGCTGCTAAGGTATACCACTTGGCAGCTTCGTTAAAATTTTGAGATAGGCCTAAGCCTTGATTATAGAGTACACCTAAATTGTATTGGGCGTCAGCATTCTCTAAATCAGCCGCTATTTGGTAATGACGTGCAGCCTCTAGATAATCCTGTATAACACCTTGGCCTAGATGATAAAGTACACCGAGGCTATAGTGAGCATTTGCGTCATTTTGTGCGGCAGCTCGTTCATACCACATTTTTGCAAGCCTATAGTCCTTTTCTACACCTCGCCCATGATTGTAAAGAGCACCTAAGTTATATTGAGCACTTGCATCTCCATTCTGAGCAGCTACTTCAAACCATTTGACAGCATGTTCGTAAGCCTCTCGTGACTGCTCATGCTGTAGTATATTTTTATCAAATATAGAAGGAAGTTCTGTGACATGAGAAGACAGGCGGTTCGATTTGAAACTACGATCATAGCGCTTCATAAACCATTCAACAATATCGCTAAGATAGTCTAAAACAATTTTAGCTGCTTTGGCTTCTACAATGTCATTACTGGTATGGCTTGTCATTTTATGAATTAGATTCATCAATAAATAAATTCGACGAGGATGAATTTGCGCCACAAAACTTCGATTATTTAATAGCATTCGGACATTTTTGAGTTTAGGTTCGGTATGCATTTCCAATCGATAAATCTCATATAAAATTTCCTCTAATACAAGAAGTGACTTCTGTAAGGATTCTGCTGGGGTTGAAATGGCGAGCAAACTAGCATCCTGTAAATTTTTGGATAATATTATGAAGGACAGCTGTCTTAATTTTTGACATTGTTCTTCAAGATTTTCATAATGCATGACGAAAGTACTCACCTCTTTCAGTTAATTACCTCGGCGTCATTGCAAGCATTTTACTTTTAAACCTTTTTACAAAGCGCCTCTTCATCTCTTTGTTCATATATCGGAGAAAAATCGATATTATTGATATGTTTTAATGGGATTGATCAGTTGAATTGTTGGTGTTACATGATACTATTTGATATAAGGGAGATTCGTAGCTACGGAGAACCTGTCAGCCTTTAGGTGGGGGATCGAAATGAAAAATATTGCAGCTATTATACCAGCATATAATCCACAACAATCACTCATTACCTATGTACATCAATTATTAGCAACGACTATTACACAAATCATCATTGTCAATGATGGGAGTGATCAAAAATATAAAGATATTTTTGAAAACCTAGATAAAATTGAACGCTGCCAAGTACTACAGCATGATTGCAATATTGGTAAGGGGGGCGCACTTAAGACCGCCTTTGCATATATACGAGAACAACAAGCAAGGTGCCATGGTATCCTTACAGTTGGGGCTCATGGGCAACATACTTTACAAGATGTGAAGCTTGTTTTAACCATGACAAAGGTGTTTTCTGAAGGGATTGTGCTAGGTGTGCGTAACTTTCGTTCAACTGATAGTACATTTCTTTCTTACTGGGGAAATCGTGCAACAAGCTTATTTTTCGAGATACTGTATCATAAAAAATTAATGGATACACAAACCGGTTTACGTTATATTTCCATCAATGAGTTGCCTTGGTTAATGAAAGTAAAAGGTGAACGCTATGATTATGATACAAACATGTTGATTGCTGCACTTAAAAGAAAGTGTCCAGTTTTCGAGGTAGAAATTGGGCAATTACGTATAAAGAAAAATTCAATAATTCAGTACGATGAAATAACAAACGCTGGTACCATTATTACGAGAATGCTCATCAATTATCTAAAACCAAGGAATAGTAATGGCTAGGTTTAAATTTAAAATAATGAGCTAGGATAAAGAATAACGATCACTCATTAGAGCGTAGCGAGTATAAGAGAAGGAGCAATGTATATGGAATATTCAGATCAAGTGAAAAATCGTGTGAAACGGATGGAAGGACAGCTACGTGGCATTTTGAAAATGATGGAGGAGGAAAAAGACTGTAAGGCCGTCATTACACAATTATCAGCAGTACGCTCTGCTGTAGACCGTACAGTTGGGGTTATTGTTAGTACGAACCTATTGGAATGTGTACAGAATGCGGAAGGGGATGGGGAAAAAATGAACGAAGCCATTCAGGAAGCAGTTAATTTAGTGGTGAAAAGTAGATAATTTACTAAACGCCTGAACAATTACAGAATCTAAATCGAAATAAAACTCACTATTAATTAGTTGAGTTTTATTTTTTTGCAAAAAAATAGTTATATTCGCTAATTATATTTTATTAGTAGGTATTTTATAGTATATAAAATTTAATATATTTTTAGTTAAAAGTCTTAGTTAGTGAACTTGTATGATAGCTTAGTAGGTACATTCTTTGCTATGCTAAATAGTAAAGAAAGAATCAAAGGGAAGGTGATGAGTGATGAAAAAATTATTGTTATGTGGTGCGGCTTTATTGATGTTAAGTCCAACTGCGGTCTATGCAAAACAAACAGAAAATACCTCCCCAATTTATCCTATGGTAGCTAACTCAACAGTAGCAAGTTGGGATCAATTAACAGAAGAACTTGCAAAGCAAATACAAAACTTTGAGACCGATATAAAAATTAAGTATACAGGCAAAATAGGCGACCTCAAAAAAGAAATGATGGACGCACTTGAAAAAGCTAAGCAACAAGCCATTTATGCAAGTGGACATATAGAAAGTACCATGGTTTCCGCAGATTCTCTAGGGAATGTAACGTATAAAATGAAGTACCTGACAAGTCAAACTCAAGAAGCAGCTGTACAAAAAAAGATTAATCTAATTCTGAAAAATATTATCAAACCTTCTATGACAGATTTTCAAAAAGTAAAAGCTATTAACGATTATATTGTATCCAATACTATGTACGGAACTAAAACTAAGGCAAGTCCACATAGTGCTTATGCTTTGTTTTTTGAAGGACAAGCTGTATGCCAAGGTTATGCATTGGCAGCACATGCCATGTTAGAGCAATCTGGGATAGAGACAAAATATGTTGTGGGCTTTGTAAATGGGAATGAGGCACATGCTTGGAATTTAGTAAAGGTTGATGGGGAATGGTATCATTTAGATACAACGTGGAACGATCCTTTGCCAAATCGCGTTGGTGCGGCGTCCTATGACTATTTTTTAGTCTCGGACAATCAAATTAGCAAAGACCATACTTGGATTAAAGGAAATTATCCTACTGCTACAAGCACTAAATACAGTTATATGCTTAATGTCCATTTCGCACATCAGTTAAATAATATTGTTTATTTTAGTAATACTGCAGATAACGATAAACTGTATAAGCTTGATATGACTAGTGGTAGTAAGTCAAAGGTATTAGATAAACGTTCGTTGTATATTACAGGGACTAATCAAAACCTATATTATAGTGATTACAGTAACGGTGGGTATTTGACAAAGCTAGATTTAAAAACGTTAAAAGCTGAGGTGCTAGTGAAGCAGCCAGTAACAAATTTAAAGGTTAGTGACAATTATTTACTGTATAATGTCCAAACAAAAGAACATACACTTAAAATTAATTAAGTCAACAAACAAATATTAACAAGCACAAATGGACCCTTAAGTGAGTTCTTTGTGCTTTTTTTGTATATAATGTAAGGAAGACGGTTGGAGGTGAGGAGTTTGTGGAAGAAATTAGCTATAATTGCCATTATTATTATTTTTATTGATCCTATTTATACGGCTGGTAAGGCAGTTGTTCAGCAGGTGGTCAATTGGACAAATAATGATGACATAGAAACGATGCTACTTTCAACAAAGGAGAAGATCGTAGATGTTACTGCAAGACTTTCAGATAATGCCTCAATTGAAACAGCCCTACCTATAGAAGATGTACATGAAGCGGAGGTAGCCCCTACAACTCCACCTATTCAGAAACCTGAAACAAAGTTAGTCGTGACAAATGCCAAGGAACTGGCTGATGCGATGTATGCGTATTATAATAGCTTTTCACCAAAGTTTGAAATTCAATATAAAGGGAATACACAGCGAATTGAACAAATTGTAGAAGAGGCCTATAACAATGCTATCAAACGCGATGACTATGTTTACGGCCATGTAAGTAAACATTCAATTCGATATGAATATGGGCGAAATAAAGCAACTATTTTTGGAGAACAGAGCTATTTAATGACGCCAGAGCAGGCGGCATATGTAGAGATGAATGTTCAAGAAATTATTGCTAAGATTAGTAAAAAATCTATGACGGATGTAGAAAAAGTACGAGCTGTCAATGACTATATTGTTGCCAATACTTCCTATACAGAACAAACGAATTCTAGCCCACACAGCGCTTATACCGTTCTTGCTGAGCACGGGGGAGTATGTCAGGGCTATGCTTTACTTGCTCACTCTATGCTTCAAAAATTGGGTATTGAAACAAAATATATCGTGGGCTATGTAGGTCAAGAGGGACATGCGTGGAATCTAGTCAAGTTGGATGGACAGTGGTATCATCTCGATACGACATGGAATGATCCAGTACCAGATCGTAAGGGTGCAATACGCTACCAATACTTTTTAGTAGATGACCGTACAATGGCGAAGGATCACTCGTGGATTGCTGAAGACTATCCAAAAGCAACAAGCACACTGTATAGTTATTATCATGATATAGACTTCCCAGCACAGGTTGGAGACCAATTGTTTTATAGTAATATTGCAGATGACAATAAGCTATATGTACTAGATATGAAAACTGGTAAGACGAAACGTGTCACAAATTCCCGGGCGCAATATATCGTTTATTCAGATGGTTGGCTCTACTTTAGTAATTATTCCCGAGGGGCATATTTAACAAAGATTCGTCCAGATGGTAGTGGAGAAGAGGTACTAAATAGGGAGGATTCGAAGGATTTATTTATAAAGGATGGCTATCTCTATTTTACAACGAATGAATTGAAGAGACTGGCACTTTAAAAGCAAGAAAAGGGCAATGACTTATAAACAGTCATATGCCCTTTTTGCTCGTTCGATTAAATAAGTAATAGGCTGATGCTGACAAAGGGTAATGACCACTTGAGGATACTTGAAGGTTATTTCCTCAGTAAAGTTCTTTAAAATGAGTGGATTATGCTTGATGGCACCACCATTACAATAAAAAGTAAATGGTTCATTCTGATAGTCAATATTTTTCAATACAGCGCTTGCTAGAAGGACTAGTTCATGAGCAGCTTGTTGAGATATTGCGATGGCACAAGCATCTTCTTGCTCGACTGCTCTTGCCACAAAAGAGCCCATCTTGGCCAGTTGTGCATTTGTATAGGAAGGGTGGAATAGCCATTCAGCAAGCTCCGTAACATCTTGTATACCTAAAGACTGATAGACAGCTTCCTTTAAGATTGTTGGTTTCCCACGACCATCCTCCATTTTAAATATAGCTCTTACGACTTCCTGCCCTAACCAATACCCACTTCCCTCATCGCCAGCCCGATGTCCCCAACCCCCTGCACGTACAATCCGCTGCCCATCAAAGGCATAGGCAATAGCTCCTGTTCCAGCAATGAGCAGTGCACCAGCCTGTCCAGCAGTCACACCTAATAGTGTGGCCTCTGCATCATTTTCAATAATCATTGTGTCTATTTGTAGCTGTGTGATCTTAAGAGCATTTTGAACAATAGTCACGACGGCTGCATGATCCTTCGGAGAATCAATGCCAGCTAAAGCAAAGGTAGCTACAGCAATTTGGGAATTAGGATACTTTCGCAAAAATCTTTCAACATTTGCTAAAAGCTCTTGTAATATTGCCGTAGCCGATTCAACACCAATGGCTTGATAATTAGAGCCCTTAGTGGATGTAGAATATTCAATGTCACCAGATTCAGCATGAACAACTGCACATGCTGTTTTTGTCGCCCCACCATCAATAATCAATAACCATTGCTTCATTGATTCCATTCCTCTAGAAAGGCTGCTAGTTCTTTTTCTGCTTCTATAATGGCACTTTCCTTTAAGCGAATCCATTCATAAAAATCATGGGCGTTCAGTTTGGAACGTTCAAGAGCAGCCTTCATAGTGGCTGGAGCGGGACCACCTAGTAATGTTCGCACACCAACAAAAGATTCTGGTTTTAACGTCTTATAGAAATCCTCTTCCGAAATAGTTAATTCGTTGCCCGTAATCAATTTCGATTGTGTGTTTACAAGTCCCCAGGTAAGACTAGCTAATGATTCCTCTCCATGAGCAAGTAGAACCTTAATACATTTACTAACAATACTATGTGCTTGACGGAAGGAAATTCCCTCTGAACGGACTAATGTATCAGCTAGCTCAGTGACATTCGCAAAGCTATTTTCAGCGCGATTTTTTAACTTCTTCTTATTGACATCCATTGTAACAACAAGCGAACCAAACAACTTGTAAATACCAACTAAGCGGTCAATGGCACGCCATAAATAAGGCTGCATATCATCCTCAGTGTCTACGATATCTCCAAAAGGTGTATTATGTACCATCTGTAATACTGTACTTGCATCTCCTACAACCGCAGATAGTAATGAGCGTGTATGTTCTATAGAAACAGGATTACGCTTTTGAGGCATAATAGAGCTTATTTGCACATATGGACTTGCGAGTGTAAACGCATTAAACTCCTGAGTAGCCCATAATAAAAAATCTTGAGAAGTACGGCCAAGATTGAGTGCAGCAAGCTGTACAATACTTGCAGCCTCGGCTATATAATCTGCTCCTGCAACTGCATCCCATGCATTTTCGATAATATCATCAAAGGCAAGTAGGTCACGCATACGTTCTCTACTAATTTTAAAGCCTGTCGTTGTTAAGGCAGCGGCTCCCATACTGCTACGATTGACCGTTTTATAGACATGCTGCATTCGTTCAAAATCACGCTCTAGCTGGTCGATGACCGCCTTTAAATAATGGGCGAAGGTTGTAGGCTGGGCCTGCTGTGTATGTGTGTAGCCAATCATAATGGTATCGATATGTTCCTCTGCAGCAGCGATTAAATCATCACGTAATGTTAGTAACTCGCGCATTAATAATAATAATTTTTTTCTTAATGTCATTCGATAGATGGCGATACCCATATCATTTCTGCTTCTGCCAATGTGAAGATTTCCAGCAATATCACCAGCAAGCTCTATTAATTTATTTTCAATGCGGAAAAATAAATCCTCATATTGGGGACTGTAATCCTCTAAACGATAATAATTTAAGTCAATTTTTTTTAGAGCTATCCCAATTTGCTTTGCTTCATCTTTTTTTACAAGTCCTTGTTCTTCTAACATTTTTAAATGAGCAATATTGATTTGTAGCATAATTGTTAAAAAATTTTTCTTTGCCTCATCATAAGCTGGCTGTAAAACGATTTTTCGATAGATGTTAGAAGGGAATATCATCCCATCTTCCAGCTGTGTTTTATTGCGAAAATCTTCAAACATTGTCATGGCCCCCTAATAGATTGGCAGTTAGATGGCTGTACCAGCACTGCCTTTTGATAGTTTTTCAGAAATAATAAGGACAACTAAAATTAAACAAATTTGTAAGACACCATAAGCACAGGCGGTCCCAAATTTAAATGCATATAATTTTTGGAATATCGCTACAGACAATGGAATAGTGGATGTACTGTAAATTAGAATGGATGCAACAAATTCACCAAAGCTTTGCACGAGGGCTAAGAGTGTCCCTGCTAAAATCCCGGTGAATGTTAAAGGCACGACAATACGTCTAAATGTATACCACCAGTTGGCCCCTAAGCCACGTGATGCCTCTTCAATCGATTGATCTAGCTGTACAAGAGAGGCAGATGTTGATCGAAAAACAAGTGGTAAATGTCGAATAAAGTAGGCTAATGGTAAGATCCAAAATGTCCCGATCAATACTTGATTAAAACTAAAGATACTTTCTGTACTAAAGGCTGCAATTAAATTAACAGCAACAACTGTTCCTGGCAAAGCCCAAGGTACCATTATCAAAATATCGAGCAAGGTTTTCCCTTTAAAATTTAAGCGCACCATAGCATAAGCTGCCGCGACTCCAAAGATGATATTGCCCAGTGTTGCAATGACACCCATTTGAATGGAGTTCCAAATAGGTCGCCATGTGCGTTCATCGGTAAAAAGAGCAATATAATGATCGATTGTATAATCGGTTGGGAGAATTTGCGTTTTCCAAGCTCCATCCACAGAAAAAGAGATCAATATCAACACTAAAATAGGCAGTATCAATATTAATGTGCCAACAAAAGAAGCAATGGTTGCTATAATTTTTACCTTTTTTGAGGATACCTCTGAACGATGAACACTAATTCCCTTACTCAGGTTTTGATAATTTCTGCGATTTTGATACCAACGCATAATGATTAAAAAAGTGATAGAGACAAAAGATAATATCATCGACTGTGTTGCCGCCATCTCAAGATTCCCATTTGTACGTGATAAATAAATTTGCATCGTCATAGTACGCTCCACACCAAACATCAAAGGTGCAGTATAAGAAGCCATAGAAATCATAAACACCAATAAGGATGAGGCGACAATAGAAGGTGTGAGCATCGGTAAAATAACCTTTGTCCATACGCGAATACGCCCTGCACCCAGACTAGTAGCTGCCTCTTCAAGAGCAGGATCAAGCCCCTTAATAGCAGCAGAGGCAGTCAAATAGAAGTACGTATACATTGTGAATGTATGAACAACGATGACGCCCCATATTCCCTTCAAGGCAAAAGGAACGTGATCCAACCCAAATAGATGCTGAAAAATTCGTGGGAAAATCCCGCTATCGCCATATAAAAATGAAAAGGACAAAACACCTACTAGAGGAGGAAGTGCCATTGGAACCAAAACTAAAACAGACAATATCCGTCTCCCAGGGAAATTATAGCGTTCTAGTAAAAAGGCCATTGTTACCCCAACAAGTGCACAGCAAATAACGCTGATAAATGAAATATAAATACTGGTCCACAAGGCCTCTAAATTTGCTGGACTAGCTATATCAAAAAATTTCTTATAGTGAAAGAACGCTTCATCACCAGCAAAGCTTTGGATGAAAGTTTGATAGAAGGGATAAACCACATAGGCGAATAACACTAAAAATAATGGCGATATTAAAACATAGACAAACCAATTGGCATGCAAAATTCGCGTCCACGTACTTTCAGACTGTTTCCCCATATTGGCTTCCTCCTATTCCCCTAAAAAGTACAGTGAATCTTGTGCCATATGGATTGTAATATCTTCACCGATCTTTTTGATTTGGTCATAAGAATTAATAAGCATTACTTTAAGTGAGAACGCAGTAAAATCTACAATGTAATTAACGCTAATACCTGTGAATTCAACAAATGTAATTTTTCCTGTTAATGTGTTTTCACCAGTACCAAGTTGGATCGATTCTGGACGAATAGAAATAAATACTTTGTCTCCAATCATATGCGTTAAAGAGGGAGAGCTTTGTTGCTTTCGCCCAATTAAATTATGTCCATTCACTGTTCGTACTTGTACATTTTCCCCATCAATAGCTTGGATTGAGCATTCAATTAAATTAGTTTCACCAATAAAATTTGCCACAAAACGATCCTTGGGTTGATGATAAATTTCCTGAGGAGTACCAATTTGTTTGATATAGCCATTTTCCATAACCATAATTCGATCCGACATAGACATGGCTTCCATTTGATCGTGAGTAACGTATATCGTTGTGACTCCAAGCTCAGATTGGATTCGTTTGATTTCAATACGTGTTTCCTCACGCAATTTTGCATCTAGATTGGATAGAGGTTCATCAAGCAATAAAATATCTGGCTCTATCACGAGTGCCCTAGCTAAAGCAACACGCTGCTGTTGCCCACCAGATAGCTCATTTATTTTTCTGTTGCCGTAAGCAGCAAGATGTACTTGACCTCTAATTCGATCCACCTTGTGCTGAATCTCAGCTTTTGAAAATTTTCGAACTTGTAAACCAAATGCAATATTCTCATCAACCGTCATATGGGGGAAAAGGGCATAATTTTGAAATACCATGCCGATATTGCGCTTATTGGGCTGAAGTCGAGTGACATCTCGATCATCAAAAAGAATTTTGCCTTTAGTAGGGTAATAAAAGCCTGCAAGCATCCTTAAAGTGGTTGTTTTGCCACAGCCGCTAGGACCCAGAAAGGTAAAAAATTCACCAGCTTTTATTTCAAGATTTAAGTCCTTCACGCTATACACTTGACCAAATTGCTTCGAGACATTTTCGATTCTGACACTTCTCAATCATTAGCTCCTCTCTAACAAAGAATCTAGATGATACAGGAAGGTGAAAATTCGCTGTATAAGCCGAATTTTTACTCGTTCTACTATTTACCGCGCCCTTTAATATTGTTATCCCAGTATTCCATCCATTCTGCTTCTTTGTCAGACATTAGCTGCCAATCAATATCAAATGTTTTTAAATCTAATTCCTGATACCATTCTGGCATGGAGCCTTTGTCAATATCTGAACGTGTAGGAATTTGGTAATAATCATTAGCTAATTGTGTTACCATCTCTTTTTCAAATAAAAACTCTACAAAAAGTTTCGCATTTTCTAGGTTCTTCGCATTGTTTACAACTGCTACACCGTCTACTAAAATAGGTGCACCACTTTTAGGATAAATATAATCAAAAGGATAATCTGTCGTATATTTTTTTAACAAAATATCTTGTAGATTCCATAGGGAGACACTGCCTTCTTGACGTGTTAGTTTTAAATACAAAGCATTAGGGTCTTGTGTGTACTCCTTTGTATTGGCATCTAATTGTAGTAACCACTCGTAGCCTTTATCAGGTGAATCCGCACCTTGTCGTACAATCATGGAAGAATAAATCGTACGCATTGTGCCTGACGCCAGTACACCTCTGATTAAAATTTGATCCTTCCATTTAGGATCTAATAAGTCATCCCAGTCCTGTGGACCAGTTTCTTTTGTTAGTAAATCACTATTAATCATAATTACTTCAGGTAACAGCATCTCGCCGAACCAACGTCCATCTACATCTTTGTGTGCGGTATCAATAGCGTCAATAAAGCTCGGCTGCCAAGCATGTAGTAAGTCTTCATTGGCGCCAACAATGAGTGCGGATTGCGTTCCGCCCCACCAAAAATCTGCTTGAGGATTGGCTTTCTCTCCACGAAGACGTTCTAAAATCTGTTGAGCACCCATTGTTAGAAATTCTACTTCAATGTCTGGATATTTTTCATTAAACTGATCGATCACATTTTGCACCATTTCTTCGTCACGTCCAGTGTAAATTACTAGCTTGCCTGAAGGCGACGTTGTTGCTACTTCTGTTTGTTTACCATCTGATGCCTCGTCATTATTTGCTGCATCATTTGTAGAATTTTGCTGATCTTCGCCATTACAAGCAGCTAAAACGACAAGCATTAACATAAGGAAAAAACCAAGAATATAGGCTTTTTTCATCAACTTCCCCTTTCTTAAAGTAAGTTACTTGCATATTGCAGTATAATACCGAAGGGGAACATTAATGTTAGAATTATTAAAAAATTACATTTGCATTCATCATAGCGAAGTACATAATGGTAAGCAATGGCATTTCATTAAAGTTCAAAAAAACTCCTTAAAAAGGAATCATTCCATTTTTAAGGAGTTTTTTGTCGTTTTATAAATGTACTTCTAATAAGCTATCCTTTTGTTGACGTTGTGCAACAATAGTTGGCAGCATCATGCCAGCAATCACCAGTACAATCCCGATAATTTGTACAGCAGTTAAAGGTTCATGCAAAACAATAACGGAAACAGTAACAGCCACTGGTAATTCAATGGCGCTTAAAATAGAAGCAAGCGCACCACCGACTTTAGGGATAGCAATCGAAAATAGATAAATCGGTAAAATGATACCGAAAAGACCTAGTGCTAGTCCATATTTCCACAGGCCTTGCATGAATAGTTTACCGTTCCAAATAACCTCGGGGCTTAGGAAAATACTGATCATAATAAGGGCTATAGAGGAAACGATTAATACCCTTGATGTGGTAGTCACGCCCTCGACAGGTCGAGAATTAAATTGAATAAAACATGCAAAAGTAACGGCTGCTGTAAAACCGAATAGCCATCCTTGAATAGGAATGTCACTTAAATCTACATTTAATACACCTGCAGCTAGAATCGTTCCGATAAATAAGATGACGATTGAAATAACTTCAGGTCTACTTGGTAATCTTTTATGGAGGGCACAATCAATCAGTAGACCAATCCATGTAAATTGGAATAACATGACTACTGCAAGAGAAGCAGGAAGGTACTTTAAAGATTCTCCGTACACGATACCTGTTGTCCCTGTAAAAATTCCCGCACATATTAAAATAAGTAAACCCTTCTTGGACGGTCTTGGTAATTTTCTGTCAGTAAAAATAAAGATGGATATTACGAGTAAAAAGCCAATAATATATTGGCTTGATACAGCCTCTGCTGATGTAAAGCCATGCTGCATAGCTACTTTGACAATAGTCGACAAGATCCCGTAACTACTAGATGCAATAATAATCAAAAGAGGGTAAATCAAATTGTTCTTCATATATTAGTTATTCACTTCCTAAAACTGTTTAACCATATGGTGAAAAGGCTCATCAATAATTGACCAAGGCTCCGTAATAACAAAGCCTAGTCGTTCATAAAGACGGCGAGCTTCTTCTTTTTGGGTTTCAACATTTAATGATAATTTTGTATAACCACGCTGCTTTGTCAGCTCTTCGGCAAATTGTAATAGCAATGTTCCGATTCCTTTACCACGTGCAGCAGGTGCAACACAAACTGTATCAATGTAAGCCTCATCTTCATGGGCTTCCTGATCAATAACAATGGATGGCGCATTTTTTGCTTCAAGCCATTTAACAAGGTTAGCATCCATATGAACGGCTTGTTCGCCGTGATAATAAACGAGAATCCCCAAAATCTGTTCATTTTCAGTAGCGACAAAAGTATTTAAATAAGAATGTCGATTGTCTTCTTGTTGAAAAAGAACAGTCAGCTCTTGTATCACAGCCTCCGTTGATTGCTCACCAGTTAACCGATTAGCAATATCCCCAATGGCGTCGATAATTAAAGGCACCACAGCATGGGCATCTTGTAGTTGCGCTTGTCGAATTGTAATACTCATTTTGATAATCCCTACCTTTCTATAGGCAAGTATAACAAAGATAGGGGATGACTCAAGTTATCCATCCTCTCGTAAAGAAATGCCAAAAGTAAAAACCTTTATAGAATGACAATTTTCGTGTTAATCTATAATGACTAGACTTTCAGGAGGACTATCATGACAAAGCAAGAGAAGGATTTTATATTAGTCTATGGAGATGCTTTTATTGACTATATTGCTGATGATGTAACAAACACATCATTTACTAAATATATGGGTGGCGCAACGGTCAATGTTGCAGCGGGTATTAGCCGCATTGGGGCGCCTTCCGCATTAATTACAATTACGGGTGATGACGAGGGCTCGCAATTTGTGAGAGATGGGCTTGCCCAAGAGGGTGTGAAACTGGATTATGCCGTATTTGATCCAGCAAAACGAGTAAGTGGTGTTTATGTGCATCTAACAGAAGCATGTGAGCGAATTTTTAAGGATTATGTTGATGAGACACCCGATTTACAAGTTGAACCATCACAGCTAAATGAAGCAGCTTTTAAGCATGCCTCGGCTTTAACGGTGTGTTCAGGCACAATGTTCCATCCAACAGCCCTTGCTACAACACGAGCAGCAGTAGAAATGGCTAAGGACAAGGGTGCAATTATTGCAATGGATGCAAATATCCGTCCTTTACGTTGGAGCAGTGAAGAAATTTGTCGAGATACGATTACATCATTTTTCGAGGATGTCGATATTTTAAAGGTGACGGATGATGAGCTATTCTTCCTGACAGAGACAAGTAGCTTAGAAGAAGGTATCGAGCAATTAAATAGCTATTTAGTGCCTATTATTTTAATTACCGTAGGAGAGAACGGGACTTATGCGGTCCTTAATGGTGAGGTTATCCATGTACCGACTGAGAAAGTAGTGCCTGTGGATACTACAGGTGCGGGAGATGCATTTATGGCAGGTGTCCTACGTGATGTCCATTATAATGGTTTACCTACAACAAAAGCAGAACTAGTGCGTTGTACAAGCTTTGGCAACAAATTAGGAGCTTTTGCCGCAACAAAAGCAGGTGCTTTAACGGCTCTACCATATTATGAGGATATTAAGCATTTACTAAAATAAACATGTGAGGCGTGGAGAATATGGAGAAAAACTACGATGTTTTAGTAAAGGATCAACTGTTCTTTGGCGGTGCAAAAGATGCAGAGGCTGCATTTACACAAGAATCCGTTGATGTTGTGATAGATGTTCGTGTTCAAGGGCTATCCCTTCAAGAGCAGGAAACAGTTCCTTATTCTTATAAACATATGCCTATAGCAGATGAAGATAGTGAGGTAGCATCATCCATCCAACAAGTAGCGCAAGAAGTTGCTATAGCCTTTGAGACAGGGCAGAAAGTATATGTTCACTGTGGAAGTGGGGGTGGACGTGCAGGTGTTGCAGCTACTGCCATCTTAATGGAGTTGGGAATGGCTGATTCGTTAGAAGCAGCACAGTCAGCTGTCAAAAAAGCTCGTCCAGTAGTAACGATACGCCCTAAAATGGAAGAGGCTCTGCAAAAACTTTATAAATAATTGAGAAGATGTACTAATAAGGTACATCTTTTTTTATGATGTAACAGATACTTTGTTCTATACTTATTAGAACAAAGTTGTTATAGTTAGTGTATAACAAATAATGAGGTGATCTATATGATGGAGGAATTAGCAAAAGTTCCATGGGCAGTTATAGCACCGCTCATCATCGTTCAAATTATTTTGATGATCGTAGCACTTATTGATTTACGAAAAATTCATGCAACAAACGGCCCTAAAATTCTTTGGGTGTTTATCATTCTATTTGCTAATCTATTAGGGTCAATTGCGTACTTTATAGTGGGGAGAAAGCAGTCATGACAACTTTACTTCAAGTTACAGGTTTGACCAAGCAATTTGGAGAGCACAAAGTTGTAGATGCTATTCATTTCAACTTAGAGGAAAAAACTTCTACGGCTTTAATTGGTCCGAATGGAGCTGGCAAGACAACCACTTTATCTATGTTAACGGGACTTTTGAAACCGACTGCTGGAAATGTAAAGATGCTAGGTAATGATTTACGTGCGAATATAGGTTTTTTACCACAATATCCGCAATTTCATCCTTGGCTAACTGCGTTAGAGTTTACAGAAATGGCTGCAAAGTTGAATGGTATAGCAGCCAAAAAGGCTAAATTAGAAGCACAAAAAACCTTAGAATTTGTAGGGTTGGGGGACGTCCAACATAAAAAAATAGCCTCTTTTTCAGGTGGAATGAAGCAGCGACTTGGTATTTCCCAAGCAATAGTGCATAAGCCTAAATTACTGCTATTAGATGAACCTGTTTCAGCATTAGATCCAGTTGGCCGTAGAGAAGTACTTGATTTATTAAAAGGACTACAGCAAGAGACGACTATTTTATACTCAACGCATATTTTAAATGATGCTGAAGAAATGACAGATCAACTATTATTCTTGCAAAATGGAAAACTAGTAGAGCAGGGAACATTACGTGAAGTACGGCAACGTTTTGATGAGCAAAATTATGTCATTGAATTTGGCAGTGAAGAAGAGGCTAAGCTTTTTGCAAATCCATCTAATCATGTAATAGGTTGTAATGTGTATATTGAGATTGTGAATGAGGAGCCGACGATGAAAATGTTGCTTCAACGGTTAAGTGAATGTCCTTATACAATTAGAAAGGTAGAGCGACAGACAGCATCTTTGGAAGAAATTTTCATGAAGGTGGCGAAAAAAGCATGAGAGGATTCAATGTACTTCTGCAAAAGGAATTTAGAGAAGCATGGCGGAGTTGGAAGTTTTTATGGATTCCTCTAGTGTTTGCTCTGCTTGGAATGAGTGATCCACTAACAAACTATTATATGATGGATATTTTAAATGCTGTTGGGAATGTTCCAGAGGGCTTTGAAATGTTGATGCCAGAATTAATGCCACTGGATTTAATTCAAGCTTCTATTGGGCAATTTCAAACAATTGGCTTATTGGTGATGATGGCTTCGTTTGTAGGAGCTATTAGTAAGGAACGTGCTAATGGTATGGCAACATTACTATATGCTCGGCCCATTTCATTTGGCGCATATTTTTTGAGTAAATTTGTTGTTATGAGCACCATCTGTTTTGTTAGTAGTTTAGCTGGGTTTGGTGCAAGTGTCTATTATACAACTATTCTATATGGAACGTTGGACATGGGTGCACTGTTAGTAAGCTTTTCTACGTACTATATTTGGTTGCTATTTGTGATAGCTGTTACGTTAATGATGAGTGCCAGCTTTAAAACAGTTATTGCTACAACATGTGCATTTACAGTGATCTTTGTTGGGCAAATTATCGATATGATTATAGGAATCTTTTGGACAATATCACCGTGGAAACTAGCAAGCTACGGAATTGCAAAATTTCGAGGAACAATAGAGATGTCAGATTACTGGTGGAGCTTAGTCATTACGCTAGCATTGACAATTATCTGCATCGGCATTGGTATCATGATGATGAAAAGAAATGCGTCTATGACAAAAATCTGAAGAGAAAACGGTAAAAACCAACTTATAATGGATTTTTACCGTTTTTTATTTTAAATCATCCTACCATTTATCAGTAAAATCAATCCCACA
This sequence comes from Lysinibacillus capsici, assembly GCF_020217405.1. Taxonomy (NCBI): domain Bacteria; kingdom Bacillati; phylum Bacillota; class Bacilli; order Caryophanales; family Bacillaceae; genus Lysinibacillus; species Lysinibacillus capsici. Next base: position 221,782 of record NZ_CP084108.1, read on the forward strand.
AAGAACATGATCCAAGAAAGGGTCGAACTTGTTCTTTGATCAAAAAGCGTTTGAATTTTTCTTAAAGGTTTATTCATAAATCGGCGGAATAATAGATGTAAGCATAGTAGGATGATCCCTGGTGCAATCATTACTAAATTGTATCCTGCCAATAAAGGTAACCATTCATAAAACACTATTTGATTACTCGTTAAAATACCTATTGCCGCGAAATAAGGAAGAGCGGTTGCAACTTCTAAAATAGAAGTTGTGAAACCTAAAGCTACCATAGAGCTCACATGTAAAGATTTTGGTTTAGGTGATCCACTTGCCGTTCTTTTTGGTACTAACCAACTGCCAATAAATAAAACTCCCCCTACAATGGTCATGATTAATCGAGCTGAGTAACTATCTAGTAAATTAGAAAGAGGGCTGAATATGACACCTAGACCTAACATTAAAAAAATCCCGGTACTAAAGTAAAACAACCCAACAGTCATTAAATAGATTAATAAAAGGCGGGTCTGCTTTTTTTTAGCCACAAGCAATACATAGACGGATACGCCAATTATAGAAGGACTAAACATGTCTAACAAAGCTAAGGTCCCAATCAGTAGCAACATTTCTATGTTCATGATTGTGACTTTCCTAACGCCTGTTTTTTTGTTTCATAAACATGAAAAGCCTGCTCTATAAAATGTAGAAATTCTTCCTCTAAAGGATATAATCCTATTTGTTCAGATTTATAAGTAGATTTTCTTATCGTCCACATCTTCTCTAAAAACTCATCATTTCCGTTATATTCTACCTTGGCCTTTTCCATCATTCGTTTAATAATAAACTGCACGGAATCGGCTTCAGGGCTTTCCTTATGAAGCTGCTTTAATTGACCTAATAAACCAATCCACTCTAAAGAATTAGGATCATTTTGATTTAAATTGGGTAATTTTCGGAAAAGTTCTATTTCCGTAGCTGCAAAAATCTGCTGGCGGAAGGCTTGCTTATGATCTCGTTCTTGATTTGAAAGCTTAATGTACTTTTGGATAAGGGACTCTGTTAACCCACCTTCGATAGACGAAGCATTCTTTAATCCAAGGATGGTGTTCTTCATCTGCTGTAGTTTCTTTTGCTCTTCTGCTACAAAAGCTAACTGATGGTCTAAACTTGCTTCCCAATTCCATGAATTATTGATAAGTGTCTGAATTTCTTTCAACTTGAAGCCTAATGCCTTTAAAAATACAATCTGTTGTAACGTTTTGAGCTCGTTCTCTCCGTAAATCCTATGTCCTCCCTCAGTCTTTGCTATAGGAAGTAACAAGCTGATCTCCTCATAGTAACGTAATGTTCGAACAGAAATGCCAGTTTGTTTTGATACATTGTGAATCGTAAGCAAAGTAATCACTCCTCCTTTCATGACATTATATAAAATGACGTTACGTCACTTTCAAGAGGGATTGTAAAATTCCTTTCTTGGAATCTCTATAACTTAGGAATATAATGGGTGTGTAACTCGAAATTTGTCAAATAACTCGGAAAATATATAGACTACTATAGAAAGAAGGGACATGAAAAGTGGGAACTGAAAATTCCGATCGTTTCCTGACAGCGTTTAATCGAATAGATCATAGACTGAGAGATATTGTAGGTGCTAAGGATTTTATGCCTTTTTATCGGCTGATTGATCAAGCGAAGAAAAAGGATGTCTTGGTGAAGAAATATGAAGATGATCTCCGCTCATATGCAGACTTACGAAATGCGATTGTGCATCATCGTACATCATTACATTATGTGATTGCAGAGCCACATACTGATGTTGTAGAACGAATTGAATACATAGATGCTACCCTTGCTAAGCCAACGCTTGTAGGGCAAATGTTCCGTAAAAGAGTATTGATTTTTCAAGAAAATGATTCTTTAAAACATGTTTTAAAAGTGATACGACAGCGCAAATATACACAATTTCCTGTTTATTATAATAAGCAGTTTAAGGGGCTAATCACAACAGTTGGAATCACAAATTGGCTTGCGTCAAAGATGGGTGGCGATCATTTACCGAAAAGAATACCAACACTGCATGATATCTTATTTCATGAGAAAAATAGAGTGAATTACAAATTTGTCAGTAGAACGATATCTATCTATGAGGCTGAAGAAATATTTAAACAAGGAGTCGAAAGAGGGAGACGCTTTGAGGCATTATTAATAACGGAGCATGGTCAACCACATCAAAGATTACTCGGTATTATTACGCCCTTAGATATTGTCAAAATTGATTAACAAAAAAACGAGACTAGACAAGCAATTAAGGGCTTGAATGTCTCGCTTTATCTTTTAAGCTGATGTACAAGGAACCATTTGTTTGGACTTGAGCAAAATAAACTTCTTCTACAGAATGCACGTTTTGCTTTTTCAATTTCTTTAATACCCAGTCTTCTGTCAGCTCAAGTTCAACAATATTCTCAGTAATAAGTTGACCATCAGAAATAACTTCAGTAGGAAGATAGGTAGGTGGTGTTACATCTGCTTTAACATCCTGCTTTGTAGCCACTTGTTCAGAGGTTTTTTGTAGCACACTGAGCTTTCCATTCGTTTCTAGTAAGGCATACTCAACGTCTTGTACGGAGAAAATGGCTTGTTCACGTAGCATCATTGTAAGCTCATCTAGATGAAGACGATTTTTTTGTAGCGCTGATTCTAATATAAGACCCTTTTGAATAACAATCGTTGGTTTATCATCAACGAGAACGCGAGCTTTTTTAGATTTAATTGTAATAACGGTCATCAAATATGTTAAAGCACTCCACCAAACGAGCGAAATCAAACCATCTAAAAATGGTGTTTCTTCCTGAGAGGCAATTTCTGAAGCGATCGAACCAAATGTAATACCTGTAATATAATGGAAGAATGTTAACTGGCCTAATTGTTTTTTCCCAAGTATACGTGCCAAAATTAGTAAGGCAAAAAACGAAAGTGTTGTGCGTAGAATCATTTCCCAAAAATGAGCATGTATAAAGCTTTCCATGCATATATCAACTCCTTTTACAGCTGTCGAACTATAGCTTGTGCAAAATGGTCGATAGTATGCGACAATCATGTTTAAACAAAATAAGAGTGAGGTGGCAACATGAATAAACAATTAAATGTAACCAATCCAATCTATCCGATTATGATTGCAATCGGTGTTGCTCACCTTATTAATGATACGATGCAAGCTGTTATCCCGGCGATGTTTCCGATATTTAAGAGTGAATTAGGATTGACCTTTACACAAATTGGAATGATTTCTTTTGTATTAAACATATTTGCTTCTGCATTGCAGCCTGCGGTAGGCTATATCAGTGATAAAAAACCAATGCCTTATGCTTTACCTATCGGTATGATAAGTTCATTTATAGGGATTGCTATTATAGCGTTCACAACGCAGTATTGGATTATTATTATTGCAGTATTATTTATAGGCTTTGGGTCAGCTATCTTTCACCCTGAGGGATCGAGAGTTTCCTTTATGGCAGCAGGATCTAAACGAGGACTTGCGCAGTCTATTTATCAAGTGGGGGGAAATTCAGGGCAAGCACTAGCACCATTAATTAGTGCTTACATCTTTGATATTCTCGGACAACGTGGGGCTGCGATCATATTAGTCATTGCAACGTTTGGTATCATTTTATTAAGTAAAATTGCTACATGGTATAAAAAACAATTGGAGCAGGAGCGTACAACCAAGAAAAAGCGTGTACTCGTCTCAACATTGCCTCCATTAACAAAGAAACAAGTTGGCATCGCATTAACATTATTATTTATAATTATTTTTGCACGATCATTTTATACAACAAATATAACAAGTTTTTATGTGTTTTATCTAATGGATCACTATGAGGTTAGCCTTCGACTAGGGCAAATATTAATATTCACATTCATGGCATTTGGTGTAGTAGGTACCTTTTTCGGAGGCTCTTTATCAGACCGTATTGGTAGGAAAAATGTCATCATCCTTTCTGTAGTTGGCCCTATGCCATTTTGTTTGGCATTGCCATATGTACCATTATGGGCGGCTATGATATTTTTAGTTATTATTGGTACGTTGATTATGATTAGCTTCTCCGTAACGGTGGTCTATGCGCAAGAGTTAGTCCCAACAAAAATTGGCACAATGGCTGGTTTAACAACAGGATTTGCTTTTGGTATGGGCGCAATAGGGGCAATGGTTATCGGCGTTTTAATGGATCATAAAGGCATTGATTTTACAATGATTGTTGTTTCATTATTGCCTTTATTATTACTAGTTGCCTTCTTCTTACCGAAAGATAAACCTGCTTCAGCTGCTGTCTAATAAAAAAAAACGCGTATCTACGCGTTTTTTTATTGTCTTAATGGAGCTAAAAATTCTGCTGGCAATTTTTCCTGATCGATTACATAGCCCTCTGAAATATGAACTTCATGCATTTTATCGTTGTAAGTAAACTTAAAGATGCCGTTGTCAAAATCTGTGCCAATTTCTTTGAAGAATATACCTTCAATCGATACATACTTAGGACATGTAAATGCTACTTTAAAGTTCTCATGTTCTTTAATTAAGTAAGCACGTACTCCTTTTTCATATGTTTCATTTGCATCATCGTCTGTTGGGCGTTGAACAGCTACGATATGAAAATCAACAAAGGGAACTTCCTTTAACAGTACGTTTAGGAACGAGCCTTTCGTGATTTCCTCCCAACGGCTTTGTGCGCTTTGCCCTACGATAATTTGCGAAATGCTATAATTCTTTGCTACCTCTGCAATAACCTTTTGTATGGGGCGTTTTTCATTATCTTGCAGAATAAATTTTTCGACCTCAAGCTCATCTGATAACTTTTTCCATTGCTCTATATAACTAGATTTCTCTGCGTCAAATGCATCAAGGGGTTGCGAATCGACTGAAAGAATATAGAGTGGGCAATCAAGCATTGTGGCCATCTTATGACCACGACGAATCAAACGTTCGCCATTTAAGCCGTAGTAAACACAAACTAATATACTTTCATCCAAACGCCCTTTTACATGCTTCATAAAAAATGTACACCTCTTATCTGTTGGTATTTTGTTAATTTCACTGTTGATTTTGAAAAAATTATCCTAAAACAGCTAAAATCAATGCTGTTACAGTGCATTATGCTCATTTATATTGTATACTTAAAAATGTATAAAAGTTAACGAAAATGTATTGGAAAACCCTTGAAGGATTAAGCTTAAATCAATAATTAGAGATTATTTAATTTATGCATTCTGTGCATCTATGCTAATTTGCTTTCATATGCCACACTATTATGCAGTGAGTTAAATAGATAGTCAAGTGTCTTCATTAAGCTGATATTAACTGAGTTGTAACTGTATAAATTATCTGATTTTCCACAAGTTATTTAGGCTTGCATCGGGTTAGAAGTGACTAAATAACTAAAATAACCGTTTTTATAAACAATTAAGCACTTTAACACCCCACCACATTCCATTAAATAATTTCAAGAATACATCTAATATGTTCCTTAGCTTGAACAATTTTCTAAAGTCTTAGCACTTTACATACCCATCACCACAAAAATTTGCTAGATGATTTAGATAGTAGGAGGTTTTCATTTGGTCACAGTTCTCATTGCGATACTTTTGCCATTTGTTTGTGCTGCTCTAATTCCATTGCTTTACAGGCGACTAAGGCGTGTCACACATCTTGGCTGGTTTGTTTTATCTGTTCCATTCATCTTGTTTCTTTTACTCGCTCGCTATATTCCTCAATTAGCCGAGGGTAAAACCGTTATTCATACATATGAGTGGATTCCCTCTTTTAATATAAATTTCACTACTTACCTAGATGGACTCAGTATGATTTTTGGTCTGCTGATTACAGGTGTAGGTAGTTTAGTCATTTTATATTCTATTTTTTATTTATCAACGAAAGAATCTCTTCATCACTTTTACTGCTATTTATTACTATTCATTGGCGCTATGCTTGGCGTTGTTTTTTCAGATAACCTAATGGTATTATACACATTTTGGGAATTAACAAGTGTGTCATCATTCCTATTAATCGCATTTTGGCATCATAGAAAGGCATCTCGCGCAGGAGCTAAAAAAGCGATGATGATTACAGTCTTTGGCGGACTCTCAATGCTTGCAGGTTTTTTAATGCTCTATGTAGCTTCTCATACATTTAGTATTCGTGAAATTGTAGCTAATGTAGAGGTTATACGAGATCATGCCTTATTTACGCCTGCCCTTATTCTAATTTTACTAGGGGCCTTTACAAAATCTGCACAATTTCCATTCCACATTTGGTTGCCTGATGCTATGGAGGCCCCAACACCAGTTAGTGCTTACTTACATTCCGCAACAATGGTGAAGGCAGGTATTTATTTAGTTGCTCGTTTTTCACCAGTTTTTGGAGGAGAGGCAGAATGGTTCTGGCTAGTTAGTGTTATCGGCCTCGTTACATTATTCTGGGGCTCATTTAATGCTGTCCGTCAGACGGATTTAAAAGCATTATTAGCCTTTTCAACAGTGAGTCAGCTTGGTTTAATTATGAGTCTCTTTGGTCTTGGGTCTGTTGGTCATTATTATGGCTATGAGGAAAACTCAATTCTTTACACTCAAGCAAGCTTTGCAGCGCTATTCCACCTTGTGAATCATTCGACCTTTAAAGGAGCTTTATTCATGATGGTTGGCATTGTCGATCATGAAGTAGGTACTCGTGATATTCGTCGTTTAGGTGGCTTAATGTCTTTCATGCCTATCACTTTTACAATCGCAGTGATTGGTAGCTTCTCAATGGCAGGATTGCCACCATTCAATGGCTTTTTAAGTAAGGAAATGTTTTTTGCAGCAGTATTGGCTATTCGTGATGTAGAAGCATTCTCTATTGCTGATATAGGGTTATTTTTCCCAATAGTAGCATGGGTGGCAAGTATCTTTACCTTTATCTATAGTTTGATTTTAATTAGTCGTACATTTTTGGGTAAACTACAACCAGAGAAGATTGATAGAAAACCACACGAAGCTCCACTTGGCATGTTAATATCGCCAATTATTTTATGCTTGTTGGTAGTTGGTATCTTTTTCTTCCCTAATATATTAGGGCATTATATTTTAGAGCCTGCTATGGCTAGTATTTATCCTACATTCCCAACTACAAGTGAGTTAACACCACATATTCATGCATGGCATGGCATCAATGCAGAGTTATTGATGACAGTAGGTGTCATTATTATTGGCATTATCTTATTTAAAACATTAAAAAGCTGGAAGCCACTTTATCGTCTATTTTCACAAAAGTATACGTTTAATACGTACTACAATCGAATGATAGAGATGAGTGAAAATGGCTCACAGAGGCTTACCAATAAATATATGACAGGTAATTTAACACATTATTTTATCTATATATATGTATTTTTTGTTGCACTTATCGCTGGTTATTTTGTTTGGTCAGATGCCATGACCTTTAATTTTGACAAAGATTCCGCTATAGAATCCTACGAGTTAATCCTTGTGTTTGTCATGATCTTTGCTGCTGTTTGGATGATTTTCGCAAAGGGGCGGGTGACAGCCATGTTGCTAAATGGTGTACTAGGCTATTCTATTGCCTTCTTCTTTGTTATTTTCCGTGCACCAGACCTAGCTTTAACACAATTAGTTGTTGAATCGGTCACTACAGCTTTATTCCTTTTATGTTTTAAATATTTGCCAGATTTAATGCCAGAGCTACCACGTAAAAGAGTTCAATGGTCAAAAGCATTGATTTCTATTTTTGTTGGTGCAACCGTAACAATTGTTGGTTTAGCCGTCGTACACTATGATCGCTTTGAACCAGTGGCTACTTACTTCAATGATGCCTATGAATTGGCTGGCGGTTCCAACATCGTTAATACAATACTAGGGGATTTCCGTGCTTTTGATACGATGCTAGAGGTTGTTGTTCTTCTAATTGCTGGCTTAGGGGTCTATGCTCTAACAAAGCTTAAGCCACGAAAGGAGGAAGCAGATCATGAAAATTAATGATGTGATATTAAGGACCGTTACCAAAGCGGTCGTGTTCATTATTTTAACACTCGGCGTGTATTTATTCTTTGCTGGGCATCATGCTCCTGGTGGTGGCTTTATAGGTGGTCTGGTGTTAGCCTCGGGCATTGTTTTATTATATCTAGCCTATGATATTGAAACTGTTCATAAAGGGATGCCTTTCGACTTTAAAAAGGTTGCAGCTCTTGGTGTATTGCTTGCAACTGGAACTGCAATAGGTTCGTTGTTTTTCGATGTACCATTTTTAACACAAGCACATACGTATATAGATGTTCCTATCTTTGGGAAAATGGGCTTTTCAACTGTCACTATATTTGAAGCGGGTGTAGCTTTAACAGTGGTGGGGGTTGTTGTAACAATTATTTTAAGTATAAGTGAGGATGAGTAGCCAATGGAGTCTTTAATACTTGTTTTAGTAGGTATATTAGTAGCTGTTGCGACGTACTTAATCCTCTCAAAGCAGTTATTACGTGTTATTTTAGGAACCGCTGTTTTATCTCATGCTGCCCACTTACTGATTCTGACTATGGGAGGTTTAAAAAAAGGGGATGTGCCGTTATTAGGAGAATCAGAGGGACCATATACAGATGCATTACCTCAAGCATTAATATTAACAGCGATTGTGATTAGCTTTGCTGTCACTGCTTTTGTTCTCGTTTTAGGGTATCGTGCGTACAAAACAAATGGTTCAGGGAATTTTGATGAATTGAGAGGTACGCCTGATGAGTAATATGATTGTTTTACCATTAATTGTACCGGTAATTACGGCTATTTTACTGGTGTTTTTAAAAGAGCATGTGACGCTACAACGCATCATCAGCTTATTGACATTGAGCTTTATTATTATCATCAGCGTCATTTTATTAGTAGAGATTCAAGAACAGGGTGTGATGCGCATTGACTTTAGTGGATGGGCACCACCATTTGGAATCTCATTTGTAGCCGATTCATTTGCGACACTATTAGTGTTAGTTGCAAATATTGTAGCCCTTATTTGTATGCTATATGCAATTTTTACAATGGAGCTAAGATATGAAAAAATGTATTTTTATCCATTTACCTTGCTGATGATAGCAGGTGTCAATGGTTCATTTTTGACGGGCGATATTTTTAACTTATTTGTGTGTTTTGAAGTGATGTTGCTTGCTTCCTACGCACTGATCAGCTTAGGTGGCGAAAAAATTCAGCTACGTGAAGCATTGAAATATGTGCTTATCAATATTGTAGCCTCTTGGATTTTCTTAGTAGCACTAGCTTTTCTGTATGGAACAGTAGGCACATTAAATATGGCCCATATTTCAGTTCGTGTAATGGAGGCAGGAGCTAATCCTCTTATTACAACAGTAGCGCTTATTTTCTTAATCGTCTTTAGCTTGAAGGCTGGACTTTTATTATTCTTCTGGTTGCCAGGCTCGTATAGCGTACCACCAACTGCCATTGCTGCTTTATTTGCTGCTTTATTAACAAAGGTAGGGATGTATGCACTTGTTCGTTCCTTTACATTGCTGTTCCCTAATAATCCTGAAGTCACACACACAGCTCTCGGCATCATGGCTGGAATTACAATTATAGCAGGCTGTATCGGTGCACTTTCAGGTCGTGATGTTAGAACAATAGCCTCCTACAATGTATTAATTGGTGTTGGTTTTATAATAATTGGGCTAGCAGTAGGTACAGAGTCAGCCTTACAAGGTGTTATCTACTATTTAATGCACGATATGATAGCTAAGGCTATGTTGTTTTTAGCTGTTGGCATGATGATCTATCTCACTGGGGAAACAGTAATTGATAAGATGAGTGGACTTATCCGTAACTATCCCTTTTTTGGATGGTTGTTCTTTATAGCAATGTGTTCACTAGCTGGTATACCCCCACTAAGTGGTTTTTTAGGAAAGGTTTTAATTGGACAAGGAGCGATAGAAGGTGGCCATTTCGTTCTATTAGGTCTAGGGTTTTTCTCTAGTTTAATTGTTTTATATTCATTGTTAAGGATATTTCTTTCTTCGTTTTTTGGCGAAACCATTATTAGCCTAGAAGATGAAAAACCTTTACCTAAACGTATATTGTTGCCTTTAACATTACTGGCTGTTTGCACATTTGGATTAGGGATTGGGGCAGAAAAACTGGCACCATTTGTCACAGATGCAGCTGAAACTCTTTATACACCATCTATCTATATCGATGCAGTTTTAGATGGCGAACAATGGCAAGGTGAGGTGAATAAATAATGGCGATGCAGTTTATTTTAAATTTATTTATCGCAACACTTTGGTTACTTCTACAGGATGAAGTAACACCACAATTTTCGACATTTTTAATGGGTTTTGTTGTAGGCATGGGTATTCTATATGCGATGCATCGCTTTTATGGTACTCAATTTTACATGCGGAGGGTCTTTTCCATCATCAAGTTATTATGGTTGTTTAATTGGGAGCTATTTTTATCAAGCTATAGTGTATTAAGACAAATCACTACACCTAAGCTAAATATTACACCTGGTATTTTCACATATAAAACTGTATTGGAGGGTGATTGGGAGATTACAGCTCTTGCCTTACTATTAACATTAACACCTGGCTCTGTCGTCATGGAGGTATCAGAAGAGGGAGATATCTTTTATATCCATGCTATGGACATAGAAGAGTCAAAGGATGCAGTTATACGATCAATTGGAAAATTTGAACAAGCAATAATGGAGGTGACACGCTAATGATTAACAATATATTACTTCTTGCACTTGCTTTCTTCAGTATTTCCATTGCGCTGTCGTTATATCGTGTTATTCGTGGTCCATCAATGCCTGATCGAGCGATAGCTCTCGATACAATTGGTGTTAATTTATTATCAGCTATTGCGATTGTCTCTATTATATTGAAGACTAAAGCATATTTAGAAGCTATACTTATTTTGGGCATTTTAGCGTTTATCGGAACGATTGCATTTACAAAATATATAGAAAGAGGTGTAATTGTTGAACGTAAATCAAATGATTGAATGGGCAGCAGTTATCCTTATTCTTATAGGTTCCATTGTGAGTGTTATTAGCGCATTTGGAATGATTCGCCTACCAGATGTTTATACACGATCACATGCTGCTACAAAAAGCTCTACATTATCTGTCTTAACCTGTTTGTTAGGAGCGTTTATCTATTTTTGGGTGCATGACGGTTTTGTTAGTGTACGGCTCATTTTAGGTATTCTTTTCGTCTTTGTGACAGCGCCCGTTGCAGGGCATTTAATTTGTCGTGCAGCCTATCGTTCTCGCGTTCCATTAGCCAAGGGCTCTGGTGAAGATGAATTAAAGTCAAAATTGTTCCCTGAAGAACATACGATAAAATAGAAGGAGAACTGCTTTGCCCTAAAGCAAACATAGATTGTTCAAAGAGAGCGGGGAAATCCCTGCACAAGAGATGAGAGAGCATAGCCAGAAGGTAGTAAACATTGGACATTTCATAACATTCAAGTGAAAGGGAAGTTGATTGGTTTAATCAACTTCCCTTTCAAATTATTCTTGAAAAACTAATTGATACCCAGAGCCTCTTACCATCACAATTTTAGCTGTATGACCTGGAATCGTTTCAAGTTTTTTTCTTAAATTGCTGATATGAACTCGTAAGGCTTGTGTTTGTCCAAAGCTATCCTCGTCCCAAATAAGTCGGTACAGCTCGGCAGCTGGAAAAGCTTGATTACAATGCTGTGCTAAAAAGAATAAAATTTGGAATTCCTTTGTTGATAAAGTTAATACAGTATCACCAATTGAAACTTTTCCTGAGTGTATATGGAAGTGTAATGTATGAATAATTTTGGTTCCTTCATTTACAGAAGTATGTTCAATTGGTTGTATTAATTTTTTATGCTGCCTTCGTTCAAGTAGCCGCTCAATTGTTTTTAAGAGTCGGTTGTGGTCAATGGGCTTTAAAATATAATCTATAGCCTGTACATTAAAGGCCTCTAAAGCATAATTTTCGTAAGCTGTAACAAAGACAATATCTATATAGCTTGAAACATTTTCTATTTTAGAAGCAAATTCAAGACCAGTCATTTCAGTCATTTCAATGTCTAAAAACAAAATATCAGGTTTTAACATATCAATATTTACTAAACCATCTTTAGGATTCTGGAAGGTTCCAATAATCTCAATAGAGCCACTTGCCTTTAGCATGGATTCTAATAAACGTATGGCTAAAATTTCATCATCTATAATAACTGCTTTTAACAAGCTGCTCACATCCTCTATAAAGTAATTATTGGAAATCTTATTTCAACAGTCGTTCCTTTGTTTTCGTGGCTATCAAAATGGATAGTAGCGTTGTCGAATTTTTTTAATCTTTTGGAAATATTTAAAATACCAATGCCTTGACTAGCTGTTTTTTCACCATTTTGAATTTGCCTTAAAAGCTCTGAAGATATACCAATGCCGTTGTCAATCAGTTGGAAAATTACCATATGCTCTTCCTGCCTTATAACTAATAGTAGCTCGCTAAGCTCTTTTCTGATTTTCAAACCATGAAGAAGGGCATTCTCTACTAAAGGCTGAAGCAGTAAAGGAGGAATAAGGCATTGGATAGGCTCATCCATGCAAATATTAAATTCTAATTGCTCAGGATATCTAGTGCGATGAATATTTACATAGGCCTCAATAAGACTAAGCTCCTTTTCCAAAGGGACGAGACTGTTGGCATTTTCAAAGGCAAAACTATTACGTAAAAATGTGGCAAAATCTGTAATCATTGCCCGTGATTTATCTAAGTCTAAATAGCTTAGAGACAGAATGGAATTTAAGACATTATAAATAAAATGCGGTTTAATTTGTGCCTGTAAAAATGCGGTTTCCATCTTCACAGCTGTTTCTGCAGACTCCTTCAATAAAAGAAGATTGCGTACCCTTGTCTTTAGCTCGGTAGCATCTAAAGGTTTATGTAAAAAATCATTTGCACCAGTTTGAAAGGCTGCAATCATATCCTCTGGGCGAACCGCCGCAGTCAACATTAGAATAGGTAGCTCTGTAGACGTGTAATTTTGTCTAACTTGTTGACATATCTCATAGCCAGAAATAGAGGGCATCATAATATCTAAAATTAATAAATCGATACTAGGTTGTTGTGTAAGGTACTCAAATACATGATGTCCATTATCAATTGCTATAATAGAATAGTTTTCTTGTGTCAATATATCTATTAGTACCTTTAAATTAACAGCATCGTCATCCACAATAAGAATTTTTTTCTTTCCTATTTTTTCAACAATATGTGGAAATGTTAGAAAAGGATGCTGGTATGTTTGGATTGGCAATGATGGTAATTCCTCATTAGTCGGCTGACCTTTTCGTAATTTGAATGAAAAGGTAGTACCTTGTCCGACAATAGAATCCACAAATATTTTTCCACCCTGCCGCTCGACAAGCTCCTTTGTAATATGTAAACCTAATCCACTGCCACCGATTGAATAATTGAATTGTTGGAATGGGTTAAAAATGGTTTTTAAATTTTCTGGTGCTATCCCACACCCAGTATCCTTAACCTCAATTACTAGGAATGACTGTTTCTCATAACAAGTTATATCAATTTTTCCTTCATTTGTATAATTCACTGCGTTATGAATTAAATTATATAAAATTTGGCGAAGACGGTTTTCATCAGCTTGGACAAAGGTTCCCCGTTCTATATGATTATAAATTTTGACATTCTTGCTAATCGTGTAGGAAAGCACTTCTACAGTCATATGTGCAATGGCATATAAATCTACAGATGTCATCCGCAATGTTAATTCATTCTCCTTCAACTTTGAAAAATCAAGTAAATCATTGACTAAATAGGATAGACGTTCTGCAATATTGAAAATAAGTGATACTTTTTCTTTTTGTTCGTCCGCTGAGATAGGTAAACTATTATCCTTTAGCATAGACTGCGAAATGCCTATAATGCCATGTAAAGGCGTTTGGAATTCATGAGAGGTTTTAGCGAGAAACTCATCCTTTAATTTATCTACACGTATCAGTGCCTCTGTTAGCTTGCCTTTTTCTAAATAAGAATCTGCAAAACGATGAGAAATATATAGGGAAAGCATTGTCAGGCAAATAAATGGTAACAATGGTGGTAGAGCACTCAGTTCAAGATTAATATTTGTATTTAACGTTGCAACGATAAAATAAAGCAAAATGGCTAGGGAGCTTAATGTTAAATACATTACTCCAGTCGCACGTTTGTAAATTGCTATAATTTGCACATAGAAAATATAAACAATATTTGCGAATACATACAATGAGTTGATATTCTGAAATAGTGAATTAATGGACGTTGGAAGCAATGCAACAAGCATTAGAAGGGTACCTATTGCGCAAAACACTTTCACAACTAAACGGTTCATATGGTTTATTAGAGCACGGTAAAAATATAACAATATAAAAAGGCCTACAGCTATACTAGAGATCATTTGTATTTTCTGAAATGGAGCATAGGGAATATTTATAAAGTCTAGTAATAACTTTTCCCCATGGGTAAGGGTGTAGACCCCACTTGCAAAACAAAATATAGAGAAGTAAAGCTGTTCTATACCAAATTTTGAATAAAGATATGAGCCAAAAAAATAGATAAACATTGTTAAAAAACCTGCTAGGGTAATTAAATCGTAGAATATGGCACCCTCTCGAAGCTTTGCAATACTAGATTGATCCCCTAAAAAAATGGAGCTAATAATTCCTCCTCCTGGTGCATAATCAAAATTGGCAACATGTACAATCAATTCAAGTTCTTTTTTATCAGGCGAAAAATAAGCTGTATATGGAGTATTGTGGGGTATATAGCTGCTATCCTCAGCTGGCTCTCCACTATGTCCAATGCGCTTTCCGTTAATATACAATGCGTTCGACATTCGAATGTTACTCGTTTTAATTCCTAAAATATCTTCGGTATCATCGATTAAAACCTTGAGACGATAAGTTCCACTTTCAAATACAGGTATTTGTTGCCCATCAATTGTATATTTTGTCCAAGCTGAAGGGACATTAACAAGATAGCTTTGATAAGAATCAAAGGTTTCACCGTCCACTAAATGATTGGGGATAAATGCCCACTCCCCATCTAATTTGATAGGCGTATTATCGTGAAATGAATGATGACGTAAATCCATCACACCTTCAATCGCTTGCGGCCCATGCGACTTAGGTTGAGTTAAGAAAAAGGTAATGCCTGCTATCAGCACTGAGCCAATAATAATTGCGAACAATAACGATAATTTTTTCATCGTAAAAATCCCTTTCAAATGATTTATTTGGATTATACAAGATAACTTACGGCATTAATACAAAATTCCTACTAGCGATGAACTCTAAATATTGCGAGCTTAAAGGATGGCGATAATCTCTATCTCTGAACTGTTGAAATTAAGTTGTTTTTATGATGGGGGAATAAATAATGCGAAAACGGAAAATAGTAAAGTTACTTTGTAAAATGAATGAAAACAAAAATAAATTGACTTATCAGAAAATTATGCATATAATATTTAGCTAAAATTTTTTTAGTTTATCTTGATTATTATTTCAAAAGAGTATATCTTAATTAGCAGATAGATTTTTTATTCTTCAACATGAATAAATATCCAATCAACTATATGCGAGAAATGTATTCTCATACACAATAAATTATAAATAAAAGGAGTTACAATTTATGAAGAACAAGTTATTCATCATGATGCTGGTACTAGTAATAGGTGTACTTGCAGCATGTGGCACTAAAGACAATAATGCAAGCGATACAGGATCTACTACGGATACAGAGGGTAAGCAAGTATTAAAAGTTGGTACATCAGCTGACTATGCGCCATTTGAATATGTGGATGCAGCAAAAGGCGAAGAAATTATTGGTTTTGATATTGATCTAATCAAATTAGTTGGAGAAAAAATAGGCGTTGATATGCAAGTGCAAGATATGGACTTTAACAGTTTAGTGCCAGCACTACAAGCCGGGAAAATTGATGTCGTTATTTCTGGTATGACACCGAATCCAGAGCGTGAAAAAGTGGTAGATTTCTCAGATAAATATAATGAAACAGAGCAAGTAATCCTTGTTAAAAAGGATAGCGGTATTAAAAAAGAAGCTGACTTAGCTGGTAAAAAAATAGGTGTACAAACTGCATCTATTCAGGAAAACTTAGGTAATGAAATTGCGAAAAAGGTTGATGTAACAGTAGAAGGACGTACGCGAATCCCTGAGATTGTGCAAGATATGATGTCTAAACGTTTAGACGCAGGTATTTTAGAGGGTGGCGTTGCGAAAGGCTATTTAAAAACGAATGATCAATTAGAGGCTTTCCCAGTGGAAGAACAGCCTGAAGATTTCAAAGCAATCGCTGTTCCAAAAGGAAGCGATTTAAAAGATAAAATTAATAAAGCTTTAAAAGAGCTAGCTGAAGAAGGCAAAATCAAAGAGTTAGAAGAAAAATGGTTAGAAAAAGTTGAATAATAATTGCGTGCGATAGCTCTACTTTTGGGCTATCGCTTGTGCTTTTCATTATTATCCTTTAAGCCTCTTCTAAATTTGTGTTTGGTACAAAAAACAAAGCTACATCATGATGAAAAAGAAAGGAGGGGGCGCTGTGAATTTAGATTTTACAGCCATTGTTCCCTCTATTCCTTATATTTTAAAAGGGATAGGTGTTACACTTCAAATTGCAATCGGTGCATCCATCATTGGTTTTATCGTAGGTATACTTTTAGCATTATGTAAAATTGGTAAAGTGAATTTTTTACGTTGGTTTGCTGATTTCTATACGTCGATTTTCCGCGGTACACCTCTTGTATTACAATTACTAATTATTTATTATGCAGTACCACAATTACTAGATATCCAAATTGATCCTATTCCAACAGCTATTATTGCTTTTGGTTTAAACTCAGGAGCATATATTTCAGAGATTATCCGTGCTGGTATCAATGCAGTTGATAAAGGACAAATGGAAGCTGCACAAGCACTGGGTATTCCATATGCAAAAATGATGAAGGATATTATTATTCCGCAAGCAGTAAAAAATATTTTACCTTCCTTAGTAAATGAATTTATTACATTAAATAAAGAAACGGCAGTTGTGACAGTAATCAGTGCATTAGATATTATGCGTCGTGCCTACATTGTAGGTGGTTCAACATACCGTTATCTTGAGCCATTACTTTTTGCAGGGGTAATCTATTACATCATGACGCTTGTTTTAACGTTCCTTGGTAAACGAATCGAGAAAGGAATGAGAAAAAGTGATTAAAATAGAAGATTTATACAAATCTTATGGGCAGAATGAAGTATTAAAGGGTATATCAACTGAAGTTAAAGAAAAAGAAGTAATTGCTATTATTGGACCTTCAGGATCAGGTAAATCGACATTTCTTCGTTGCTTAAATTTATTAGAAACTCCGACAAGTGGGAAGGTAACGATTGCAGGGGATGTCCTGACAGATAAAGGGACAAATATAATGAAAATACGTGAAGAAGTAGGTATGGTATTTCAGCATTTTCATCTTTTCCCTCATAAAACGGTGCTTGAAAATTTAACATATGCGCCAATCAATGTGAAGGGTATAGATAAGACTACTGCTATCAACAAAGCAGAAGAGTTACTAAAGAAAGTGGGTCTGTTTGAGAAGCGTCAAGAATATCCAAATCGCTTATCGGGGGGACAAAAGCAACGTGTTGCCATTGCGCGAGCACTTGCCATGGACCCTAAAGTTATATTATTTGATGAGCCTACATCGGCACTTGACCCTGAAATGGTTAAAGAGGTATTGGCCGTTATGAAAAACCTCGCAGATTCTGGGATGACTATGTTGATTGTGACACATGAGATGGGCTTTGCTCGTGAGGTTGCTGATCGTATTCTTTTCCTTGATGGCGGCAAGCTCATTGAGGATGCTCCTCCAGAACAGTTTTTTTCAGCGCCATCAACACAGCGTGCTAAGGATTTTTTAGAGAAGGTTTTATAATAAAACAACAGGCATTTAGCTTCTCCGTTAGATGAGAGCTAAATGCCTTTTTTATTGAAAGGACCTATCAAAATAAGTCTGTAAGGTTTCTAATGTAAATAATTCCTCAATATGATAGGCTCCTGCTGGATGTTTATTGTTAAGGAACTCGTTAGCTATATATGCTGCAACTTTCGCTGTTACAAGTGATTCATCGCGATCAAGAAAGCCTAATGTAAAGCTTGCTTCTTTGTGATGTTTTTTCCCAATGGCTTCTATTTGTATGCCACACACATCAGAACCAATTTTTATTTTTTGAATAAGTGAAGCAAGCAAGATTTGTAGACGGTTAAATTTTAATAAGCAAGCAATTCTACTCTTTTGTAAAAAGGATACAAATTTATTTAATGGCTCAACATCAAAGCCTAATCTTGTGACGATAGGGATAGAAGGGAAATGCTTTGTTAATGTATGCTGGTCAGAAAAATTAAATTGATACACACTTCGTTTCCCAATCTTTTTAAATTTAACGGTTCTCTTATTAGTAAAATTAGCAACCTTCTGATTGTTGTAGCTACTAAACGGTTTATTTAATTGTTGCAATATCCAAAGAATTGCCGCTGTGCCATGTGTATCGCCTGCCCCAAGTAAAATGGAAATATGCATCTTCTCGAGGGAGGATAATTGCCTTGCAGCATGCATGGCCATTAAGTTGGTCAAACCTGGAGCCATACCAACACTAAAAATGGCTGTAGAATGTTTCTGTACAGCTAGTAAGTGGAGTGACTCTAACTTTTTAAGAAAGCTATAACTTGCAGTAATATCGATATAGATAATCCCTTCATTTAAGCAGAGCTTTGCAAATGCAGTATCTTTTTGCTCTAGACACATAATGACCAATAATACATTTTCTAATTGCTCGGGGTGCACTTTTTCCGACACATCCAATTGAAGAGGTCTTACTAAGTTTTTATGCTGGACACAGAAATCCTTAGCCTTTTCTATATTTCTTCCCGCAATCCATATTCTGTTGGGATAGCTGTGCAACAATAATTTTGCAATTTTCCCTCCCACTTCACCATAGCCTCCGATGATTAAGATATTCCCATTTTTCATATAGTAGTTTCTCCCTTAATAGCAACTAAAGCGTCAATCATATGTGATTTAAAATAGGGAATGGTTGTTGTAAAGCCAGCCTCTTTCAGTAAATTAATAAGCAATTCAAGAGTAATCGGATGGGTTGTGACGCTAAAGGATTGCTCAAAGCGTTGCCAATGATCCTCACCTATTCCGTTATGAAGCATGGAGCTTCGCCAATAACAAAGCTCATGTTTGAACGTTTGTGAAGTTAAATCAGCATTTATCGATGAAATAAATAACACACCTTTTTCTTTTAAGCTATCCGCAATCTTTTGAAGCATTGTTCTCTTTTGGTCAAGGCTTTCTATGAAATGTAAAACCAAATGACAACTAGTTACATCGAAGACCTCATTTACTCTTAAGGATAGTAGATCCTTCTCAACCCACATAATAGTAGGTCGATGTGGTAGCGAGTCAATTTGTTTAGCAGCCAGCTCCAGCATTACCTTTGATGAATCGACTGCTGTGAAATGGGCAGAAGGAAATGATTTGCCTAATGTGAGCAATTCCTGTCCGCCTCCAGCGCCTACCACTAAAAATTTATTTACAGTAGTAAAATCCTGAAGTATATTGACCATCATGTCATAAATAAGGTTATAGCCTAAGATTTTTTGTCGAATGGACTGTTGATAAGTGTTGACAGAAGGACTGTCCCAGCTATGTATAGATCTATCCATTAAAATACCTCCAAAACAATTTATTTTTATGCGTTAAAAAATTTCGAGAGCAATTCCCTAGTATCTGTGTAGGGCTATTCCCTAAAAATATCTGGTGGACCACCTTAAATAGGTATGAAAATAGTTTGATGTGCTAAACCTCCTATAAGTTGTAATGGCACTCTTTTTGCATATAGATTAGCTCCCATATTAAGAGGAAGTACCCTAAATTGTGCTTGTTTTTTTGTATTTGAGCTAAAAGGGTATCTACTGTTTCCCAGATAATAAATTCAATATCCTTCTGTTGTTCTGCCAATAGAATGCTTGGAAAAATAGCAGGCGATTTAGGTGCACGAATAGTAGCTTTAAGAGCTTGCTGTTCTTCTGAATGCTCACTATCCACAATTGTTGGAGATGATTTCTCTGAGCAGCCACTAATAACGGAAGTAGCTAGCAAGACAATAAAATTTTTTACAAAATAGTGTTCCTCCTTGTTGAACTTCTGTACAATTCAATTAAGAATTATTCTCAATTATAAACTTTTGGAAAAAAAGAAATATCCCATATTTCTGGGGGAGGTAGGTGTTTATGAAGGAAACACAATATTGGCAACGAAAATCTGACCATTGCTTAAAGCACAGCAGTAATTCATTTGAATATCGCCAATTGATGATCGAAGCTCTACGGACACATATAAATTTTGATGCGTATTGCTGTACATTAACGGATACACATACACTTTTTTCTGTAGGAGCAGTCACTGAACAATCAGTAGAGGCGATTCATCAGGAAATTATGGATTTGGAATATATGACAGAAGATGTAAATAAATATGAATTCTTAGTGCACAGTGGGCAAAACATAGGCAGGTTAAGCGATTCCTCAAGTCGAAGCTTTCGCTATAGAGAAGTTTTAATACCCAATGGCTTTAGTGATGAAGTAAGAGCCGCATTAACTTACCAAGGACAATGCTATGGTTTTTTAACACTTTTCAAAAGAGCTAAAAATGAGCAGTCTTTATTTAAAGATCAAGATCTAGTGCTTATAAAAAGACTGATGCCAATCATGGGTGAATCATTAAAGAAGTTCCATCATTATATTATTGAGGAGAGGATCCTAACTGTAGAAGGAGAACAAGGCATTGTTATTTTTGATAAAGGGTTAAAAATTCTTTCAAGTAATACCAAAGCTTGTGAATTGCTATCCATTTTAAGAAAGTATGAAAGTTTAGCAGAAATTCAAGTTCCTAAGCCTATTCAAGCTATCTGTGCAAAACTACTTGCTGACAAGTACAATTCAAATACTTCTTTAATAGTACCTATCAAAGATACAGGCTATATTGCTATTCGGGCATCACTTTTGCTGACAAGCCAACAAGAACAGCAAATCGCTTTATTAATAAATGAAGCATCATCAAGAGAAATGCTCAATTTCTTAATAACGGCCTATAATCTTACCCCCAGAGAAAAGGAAGTAGTATTTGAAGTTATTAAAGGGATTCCTACAAAAGAGATTGCTTATAATCTTAATATTTCAACCTACACGGTACAAGATCATTTAAAGGTAATTTTTCAAAAAGTAAATGTCTCAAATCGAAATGAGCTAGTATGGAAAATTTTTTCCCGCTTCCAATTAGATTAATAAGTTGAACTAACGAATCTGCTAGCTCTCTAGCAGATTCTTCGTGTTGTTGAAAAAAGATGATGTCAACGGCATAAAAAGCGACTTTGCAAGGTGAGCGGTTGATTTCCGTTCCGCCAGCGTCCTTTCCAGGAGGAGTCCGATGAGCTGCTTCACTCACTAGCGTTGGCTCTAGGGTCTCCACTGTGACGCTAAATCCCTTAGGAGTACGCTGGCTCCACTCCAATCCAAAAGTGTCCTTTCCTTATCTTTCATACTTAGCTGTAGTAAACAAAATAGCCCATTATTTGTATTACTAGAGAAAGGATAGGCTTTTTTTCATTGTAGAGAAGTGACGGGTGACAACACCTCTTCATAAAGAGTAGTGAAGACATCCACCTAATTTGAAAACCTTTGCTAAAAAGGTAACACTTTTGTGGGGCGGATTGGAAGGCTTGGTAGCTTTCTAGTAGATTCTTATTATTTATTAACATTCAATCAGTAGGTTTGTGATTGGAAGCTATTAAGCTACATCAGTGATAGTTAAAAAGAAGCCAATAACTATACTTTAGCTACTAGTATCACTAATCATAATAAAAGGTTAAGAAAAATTAACCTAAAAAATGGAATGAATTCATAGTGAAATCTATTGACCTATAATATAATGAAAAAAAGGCAAAAAGCCACAAAATAAATGAAATAATAGACTTTTTATTTGGGCATTAAGTATTAGTTATTACTAGGCTTTTAAAAATCTGAATTTTATGATAAATAAAGCGAGGGAGATATAACAGACATGTGTTAAAAAAGATTTACCTGAGTAACTACATATAATCGACATCTCTATTTTGCCAAGTTACTAAGGCTATGGAGTAGGAACTTATATAATTATTAATCTTCAGCAAAAGGCAAAAAAAGAAAATAAACCAGTGATATTGCAAGTTCTTCATATAAATTCTGCAAGAAAGCTATATGAAAGATTAGGGTTTCAAGTGGTGTCAACTGATGAAAACTATTCAAAAACGAGATGGCAGTAAACGTATCAAGTCTTTTGAAGCTGGACCCGTCCATTATTAAAAACTAAAGCGAGGTGAATGTGAATTGCCAATATCAAATTCGGCTTTACAGACATATGAAGAAAATTTACAGCAAACGATTCAGTACTTTTTTAATTTAGAGGGACAAGTCGAAAGTGTCATTGTACACATTGACAGCAGTATCAAAAACTATATTCAAAAAAAAGAAAGAAGATTTTTATTAGCAAGTAAAAAGAAAGAAAAACATCTCGAAGAAGTAAGAATACTACAATCGGATTTACAAAAATCTTTAATTGGTATGGCACATATTAAACAGCTACTTGTCAATGAAATAAACACTTTGCAAAAAAATAACAGAGAATTACAGCAAACTTTAAAGGATATGCTTCCCCTACTTCCATTTGCAGTATCAAGCATCCCTTTTGAGACAAGTCTTTCTTCAAATGTTCAATTCAACATAATGCTGTCCCTCTTAATTGAAAAAGAGATAGTAACAAAATTACCCCTTCTAACTGCAACAATTGAATCGAGTCAAGTAAATGAAATAATAGTATCCCTAGACAATTTTGATGTGAACATAAAAGAGCAAATAAATGCAGCAAAAAGCAGTGCTGCTAAATTAATGTCAATCATTATGGATACTGAAATTGAATGGGACAGACAATTTGGCGATGTCGTCTCAAATTTAAATCAAAGTGATAGATTGTCAGAATCGACCTATACGCAACTTGATTTCATTGCTGAGATTAAAAGCAAGGGTGAGCAGTTGAAAATATGGGCCGATCACTATCAAATGCTTCATACAATGCTTGAAAAAGATATGGAATTCCAAGAGGCTGTACAACTAACGGCAAAAGTATTAAGCGAAAGTTTAGAGGAATCAGCGCAAATCTATCAAAACCAGAGAGTTTTACAAGGAGCTTATCTACTTGAAACAGGCGCGACCTATGTGACATTAGCACAAGATTTAAAGCTTTCTGAACAACAGGCAAAGCTATTAGTAGCAGCATACTTATTGCTAAACCAAGAGAGCATAGTAGTAGTTGCTGAACAAGTGAATTTGGAATTGATGAAGATTGAAGCTTTTTATAAAGAAAATAAAGAATTATTTTCTTTAATTATTTCCTAATCAGAAAGGAGAGAATGCTATGCCAATTTCGGAATACCAATTAGACAATTATGTGAAGGAACTTCAACCCAGTATTAAAAATATAATTGAACTAGAAGACAAGCTTGGAAAAGCCGGTGGAGATATAGACAGTATTTTATCTAAATTAAAAGATGAAGGATTTGATCTAGGTGCATGGCTTGGTGATAATCTATTTCGGACAGATAACCCGAAAAGGAAAGAAACAGCTATTCAACTGTTAAATGACTTAAACAATGAATTAAGTAATGCGAAAATTGATTTAAATATTTTAAAGCATGATATCCAAGAAGAATTAAATACTTTATTAAAAGAGTATGGGGACTGGAAAACTTACTTTGATAATAGGTTACCATTTATTGCGTTTTCCATAGCTGTACCTAAATTCCAGGCTTTTAACCCCTTTCATCGATTAATGCTAGGGTTTGTATTAACCGTCGTATTGAAAGATATATTACTACCAATATTTGAGGTATTAGGGTTAGGTGTTGTAGGTCTTATTGTTGTGGTGGTGTTAATAGATGGAATAATTCAAGGCGAAAAAAGAATGGAGCTATTTGAAAATATCCAAAAAGAAACAAAGGCTGCGATGGAGGATGTTAAAAAGCTAAGGCAGGATATCAATGATGTGCAGGTGCAAGTAAATACCTTTTTTGAAGATGTGGCAAAGAGCTTTCAAGAAACAGGCTTGTTAACAAAGTCATATACAAACCATCAGGAGCTAGTATCGTTTGTTAAACAACAGGCTGGCACATTAAGACGTTGGTCGGATCAATATGATTCGATGAAGCGAATGATTAATAAAGGCTTAGATATTGAATTTTCAGCAGAAGTGGTTGCTGCAAATCTAGTAAATAAACAAGATGATGAAAATGAATTAGACAATTACAGCAAACTGTTAATGGGTGCCTACCTTATTGAAATGGGAGAGCCCAATAGTGTAGTTTCTCAAAAGCTTGATATGTCTTTAGAAAGAATTAAAAAAGTAAAAGCAACCTACATGTTATTTAAAATGCATACACCAGATGAGATTGCACAAGTCTTGGACATGGATGTAAATGAGGTTATGACAATTCAAGAGACAAATAGCGATTTAATAGCAATTGTTAGCTAAAAAATAATCTTAGAATGGATGGATAATATGGCGATTACAGAAGCAACATTAACAACCTATGTCGAAGAATTACAGCCCGCACTAAAAAATATTTATGAAGTAGAAGATAAGCTTGCTGAATGTAAAGAGGGAATTGATAGCATCATTTCTAAGCTATTGGACGAGGATTTAGAAATTAGTGCATGGCTTGGTGATAATCTATTTCGTACAGATAACCCAGAGCGAAAGGCACAAGCAATTAAGCTTTTAAAAGAGCTGAAAAGTGAGTTAAGTGAAACATCAATTGACTTAAATATTTTAAAGCATGATATCCAAGATGATTTAAATAGTTTGCTAATGGAATTCCTCGAATGGAGAAAATGCTTTAAAAATACGTTGCCACTGATTTCTTTATCAATCGTTGTCCCTTCTTATAAAAAAATCGCTTTAGATAAGTATGTGGCGCTTACATTATTTGTAGTTAATCAATGGATTGGAAAAATAAAAGTGCTGGATAGCTTAGTTGCGAAACTAGGTACGCTTGGTGCAATAGCCGCTGTCCTCTACCTTATTACAGGAATTATTCAAGGAGAATTGCGGAAAGAGTATTTTGAAAATATTCAAGCAGAAACGAATAAGGCAAAAGATGATTTAACGAAGACTAAACAAGAGATTTATCGTGGACAAAGTCAAGTTAATGCTTTCTTTAAAGATCTTGCAATGACATTTAAGGAGACAGAACTTTTACACGATACTGTTGTAAATCATCGAGAGCTAGTTTTCTTAGTAAAGGAACAAAATTATACATTACGCAAATGGTCTGATCAATTTAATGCGATGAAACGTATGCATGAAAAAGGGATGGATTTATCAGTGGCAGCGAGTATAGCTGCAGAAGCATTATGCAAAAATGCTATGGATCAAAATGAGTTACAAAAAATCACTAATACTTTATTAGGATCGTATTTGATAGAGAACCATACGGATTTAGCCCAAATCTCAAATACTCTAAAAGTTTCTGGAGATCAAGCAAAGAAAATAAAAGCCATGTACATGTTGTTTACGAAGCATACACCTTCCGAGATAGCAAGAGTTTTAGAAATGGAAGTCCAAGAAGTCGAATCTATACAAGAAGAAAATAAGGATATTTTAGCGAGTGTTGCTTGATATTGATTGAAAATTCAGAAAAGAGGTGAGTAGCAAAGAAAAATGAAAGATAAAGTGAAATTGCGAGTGGCATTACCTGAAGAGGAGGATACCCTTTATTCATTATTTATATCTACAAGAAAAAATGAATTTGCCATATTAGAATTAGATGAGCAACAAATAGAAGGTTTATTACGTATGCAATACGATGCTCAAAAAGCTTCTTATCAGCATCAGTTTCCTAATGCCAAATATGAAATCATAATGTATGAAGGTTTAGGAATTGGTAGATTGATAACCGAGGTACAGCAGGAAGCAATACGTCTAATTGATATTTTCATACTTCCTGAATATAGAGGTAGAGGAATCTGTACAGTGCTATTGAGGGAATTTCAGCATGTAGCTGCTGAATCTAGATTGCCAATAGAATTAACTGTGTTGATGGGGAATCCTGCACAGAGGTTGTATGAGAGATGTGGGTTTGTTGTTATAGATGAAACGTCTCCGTATTTATTAATGATTTGGGAGGTTGATAGATAAGTGGGTATTCGATAATAAGGGTGTTTGAATTTAGTGAGATTAATTGATAGTAATTTTGAAAAATAATTTATAAGTGAGAAGGGAGAATTTAATAATGGAAGCTTTTGTTGGAACTATATTACCTTGGTCTTTAGATTGGGCTCCTGATGGGTGGTTATTATGTCAAGGTCAGGAATTGCCAATAAACCAATATCAGGCGATTTATTCTTTAATAGGAGTAAAATATGGAGGGAATGCTACAACTACGTTTAAATTACCCGATTTACGAGGTAGAGTGCCAGTAGGAATGGGACAGGGTGTAGGATTAGCAAATAGGCCAATTGGACAAATGGCAGGCAGTGAAAATGTGACCTTGCAAACTGGTCAGATACCACCACATATTCATACTGTTACATTAAATAATACATTTAGTGCAGGAATTAGTGGTGGAAGTATTAGTAATGGGGCTTGTGAAGTAACTGTGAATTTACCTAAGAATGCAACCACGGTACCAGGGAATACGACATCTGTGCCAGGTTCAAATAAATGTTTAGGTGTAGCAAAAACGGCTACTAATCAAGATGTAAACATATACAGCACGAATTCACCCGATACTACACTTCAGAATGATTCGGTGAATGCAACAGGAACAGTAACGGGAACAGTAACAGGAACGGTGAATGGGACGGTAACAGGAACAGTAAATACTGGTATAACAGGATCCGGCACTCCGATTGCGAATATGCAACCTTATCTGGTTATAAATTATATTATATGTTACCAGGGTATTTATCCGATGAGGCCATTTTAGCAAGTAAACTAAAAATTTTATAACGCTAATTATTTGATAAACACAACATATAGTTTCATATTTTCATAGCATTTTGGACATTCTTAAATGGGTCTTTAATAGTGAGAATACAAATTTTTAAAGTGCTTATATATTGGAATTCAAATCTTGATTTGTATAAACAATCCTTACAATCAAGGAGCTAAATTTATTTTGAGGAGAGGATTGAATGGAAAATAAAAAGCGGTTGAAAATTACTTCTGTCTTTGTGGTTGGTTTATTGCTTTTTAATTTAATTTCTTTTGGTGTATTTGGAGGTATGGAAGTAAGTGCTAGTTCAGATACAGGGGGTGAGAATGTTGCGTTAGGGAAAGCAGTTACAGTATCAAGTGAAGTCGAAGAAGAATGGGGAGTAAGTGGTAACGCTGTTGACGGTGACGAAACAACCTCATGGTATTCATGGACTACAAATGATTCTCCAAGTAGTGAACCTATTTCAGAAACCAATCCAGCTTGGTTAATGGTTGATTTAGGGAGTCCTCATATAATTAAGCGTTGGAAAGTTATTGCTTTTTCAATGACAGAGAATTATCAATTCAAAGATGTTTATTTAGAAGCCAGTAAGGATGGAGATGTTTTTACTCCTATTGATTCTTCTTTAAATAATACTACAATTGATCAAAATGGATATACAGTCACTATTAATAAATCGCTTTCCCCTACGGTGACATATCAATATTTCCGCATAAAAGTAACAAATGTCGAGCCTCTAATGGCTGAGGCTGGAAAACCAAATCCAACAAATATTTATGAGTTCGAATTATGGGGGTCTCCAGCTGGCGAAATAGTAGATGCCGATACACCAGCAATCGGGACGCAGCCAACGGGAGCAACTGTAAACCAAGGAGCCACAAATCCGACGTTAAGTGTAGGGGCAAGTGTAAGTGATGGAGGAACCCTGAGCTACCAATGGTACAGTAACACAACGAATAGCACGAGTGGAGGAACTCCAATTAGCGGAGCAACAAATGCGACCTATGCAGCCCCAACCTCTACAGCAGGCACGATGTATTACTACGTAGTAGTGACAAATACGAATAGTGGAGTAAGTGGCAATCCAACTGCTACTGCGACAAGTAATGTAGTAGGGGTAACAGTGAATGCGTTAGTAGATGCTGAGACGCCAGCAATCGGGACGCAGCCAACGGGAGCGACTGTGAACCAAGGAGCCACAAATCCGACGTTAAGTGTAGGGGCAAGTGTAAGTGATGGAGGAACCCTGAGCTACCAATGGTACAGTAACACAACGAATAGCACGAGTGGAGGAACTCCAATTAGCGGAGCAACAAATGCGACCTATGCAGCCCCAACCTCTACAGCAGGCACGATGTATTACTACGTAGTAGTGACGAACACGAATAGTGGAGTAAGTGGCAATCCAACTGCTACTGCGACAAGTAATGTAGTAGGGGTAACAGTGAATGCGTTAGTAGATGCTGAGACACCAGCAATCGGGACGCAGCCAACGGGAGTGACTGTGAACCAAGGAGCTACAAATCCGACGTTAAGTGTAGGGGCAAGTGTAAGTGATGGAGGAACCCTGAGCTACCAATGGTACAGTAACACAACGAATAGCACGAGTGGAGGAACCTTGATAAGCGGAGCCACGAATGCGACCTATGCAGCCCCAACCTCTACAGTAGGCACGATGTATTACTATGTAGTAGTGACAAACACGAATAGTGGAGTAAGTGGCAATCAAACTGCACCAGTTACAAGTAATGTAGTAGGGGTAACAGTGCATGCGTTAGTAGATGCTGAGACACCAGCAATCGGGACGCAGCCAACGGGAGCGACTGTGAACCAAGGAGCCACAAATCCGACGTTAAGTGTAGGGGCAAGTGTAAGTGATGGAGGAACCCTGAGCTACCAATGGTACAGTAACACAACGAATAGCACGAGTGGAGGAACTCCAATTAGCGGAGCAACAAATGCGACCTATGCAGCCCCAACCTCTACAGTAGGCACGATGTATTACTACGTAGTAGTGACAAACACGAATAGTGGAGTAAGTGGCAATCAAACTGCACCAGTTACAAGTAATGTAGTAGGGGTAACAGTGCATGCGTTAGTAGATGCTGAGACACCAGCAATCGGGACGCAGCCAACGGGAGCGACTGTGAACCAAGGAGCCACAAATCCGACGTTAAGTGTAGGGGCAAGTGTAAGTGATGGAGGAACCCTGAGCTACCAATGGTACAGTAACACAACGAATAGCACGAGTGGAGGAACTCCAATTAGCGGAGCAACAAATGCGACCTATGCAGCCCCAACCTCTACAGTAGGCACGATGTATTACTACGTAGTAGTGACAAACACGAATAGTGGAGTAAGTGGCAATCCAACTGCTACCGCGACAAGTAATGTAGTTCCTGTAATAGTAAATTCAGCACATACTATTACTATCACCTACAACGGCAATACAAACACAGGGGGCACAGTTCCAACAGATAGTGAAACGTATGAGCAAGGAGAAACTGTAACAGTTCTAGGTAATATAGGAAATCTAGTAAAAGTGGGTTACACGTTTGAGGGCTGGAACACGCAAGCAGATGGAACTGGAACAGATTATGCACCAGCTTCAACTTTCATAATGGGTAGTGGAAGCATCATATTATATGCAAAATGGAATCCAGTGACTGTGACACATACGGTAAGTTTTGATGTAGACGGAGGAAGTGCTGTCTCTAATCAGACGGTAGTACATGAAGGAAAAGCAAGTCAGCCAACGAAAGCGCCAACGAAAGCGGGCTATACATTTGGTGGCTGGTATACAAGTAATGCCTACACAACACCATATAATTTTAATACTGCAATTACAGCAAACACAGTGATCTATGCAAAATGGATTAGTAATAATACAGGTGTGGGCAATACTGAGCCTTCACCAAATCCTGATTCTGGTTCATCAACACCTTCAACCAATGTAGAGGAAATTGTGGTAGATGTTGAGTCTGGTGATGGTGACCTAGTTTCTAAAACAACAATAAAACGAACAAAAAATGTCGATAACACTATAAACGATGAAGTGACATTAACGGCACAGAGTGCAACAGAGACAATTAGAAAATTAAAGGAACAAGGAAATGATAAAGCAAGGATTATTATCCCAGACGAGAAGGATCAAGTAAATCAAGTCCAAGTGTCCATTCCTAAACATGTGCTGTCACTTTTTCAAAATGGGGCAGTCCATCTCGAAATTGTTACCGATAACGTTAGAATTGAAGTGCCAAAAACTTCATTGGAAATGTTTGGTGAAAATCTATACTTCCGACTCGTTCCGATAAAAGGGCATGATAAACAGCTAGAGATTGTAGAACAAGCCAAAAGGGAAACCGTTGTGCAGCAATTGGTAGAAGGTGCGGTTGTAGAGTTACTTGGTCGTCCAATGAGCATTGAAACCAATATGCAAAGCCGTCCTGTTAAATTAACATTGCCGTTGCCTACAGATTTAACAGATGAACAACTTGCCAATTTGGCGATCTTTATCGAGCATAGTGATGGCACAAAAGAAGTTGTACGAGGGAAGGTTGTAGAATATCAAAAGGGAATAATAGGTTTACAGTTTGAGGTGAATAAATTCTCTACCTTCTCCATTCTCTACTTACCAGAGAAGGAAGAAGTGAAGGAGCCAACTACAGAGGGTGTTACACATCTACCTTACATTCAAGGCTATCCAGATGGTACCTTCCGTCCGAATGCTCCTGTTACAAGGGCACAGATGGCAAGTATGTTTGCTCGTCAATTAACAGGTAATGCCATACCGCAAGCAAAGGCAACCTATACAGACACATTCCAACATGATGCTAAAGATGCAATCGAATTTGCAAAGGAAAAGGGTCTGTTTAAAGGGGTTACAGCAACTAACTTTAATCCAAACGGCTTGATTACGCGTGCACAGATGGCTACAGTGGCTGCCCGCTGGATAGAACAGCAATGTGTAGAACGTCCTGATGCCGATTTCTGTCCATCAACCTCACAAAGTCCAGCATTCAAAGATGTGAGCGTCCATCATTGGGCAGTGAAAGCAATTGATACTGTCAATGCAGCAGAAATTATGACAGGAATAACAGCCGATACATTCAATCCAGATGGATTTTTAACACGTGCACAAGCAGTGAAGGTATTAAATCGACTGTTTGAACGCCAAGTCTTCAGTGAAGATCAAATACCATTATTTAAAGATGTTCCAAAACACCATTGGGCATTTTATGAGATTCAAGAAGCCGCAGTAAAGCATATTCATGAAAAATAGATAAAAAAATAATATAAGGTTATTCAATATTGCTAGCAATATTGAATAACCTTTTTTTGATAAATAAAGGTTAAGAAAAATTAACTTTTATCATTAATGAATTTTGTAGTTAGGATTTTAGTTCTATTATATAATTTTATGTGAGTTGAAAGTCATAGCGAAAGGGAGAGTAATGTTAATTATTTTACATATATGGGAGGAAACGATTTTGCGTCAAAATACACGTAGTAAAAATTGTACTAAGAAAATTATTTTGCTAACTTTAATCTTTAGTTTTTGTTTTCAAGCACAATTAACTTATGCAACTTCTATTAATCATCCACCTGTTGTGGTAGCTTCAGAAAGAATTCAGAAGCAAACAATGACACTTGATCAAGCAGATATCGTGATTGATGTAAGTAAGCTATTTTATGATGCTGATAATGATTCATTAATATTTAAAGCTATTCCTGATTCTGTGGAGGTAGTAACAGCCGAAATTAACTCAAATCTATTAACACTAGAGGCCCTATCCCCAGGAAAAACAAGAATAAAAGTTAGTGCTGATGATGGGAAATTAGGGAGAGCTAGTAGTAGTTTTGAGGTAGAGGTCTTACCCAAGTTGAATAACTTACCTACCGTTGTTCAAATAATAAATGACCACATAGGACACGTAGGGGGAGCTCCAATATTAATTGATACAAGCAATGTTTTTACTGATGTAGATAACGATAACTTGACATTAGATGTAGATTCAAGTAACGAAACTGTAGCTACAGCACAATTGAATTCACAAATGATAACTATTGTACCGCTGGCTGTGGGGCAAAGTATAATCACTGTACAAGCGGATGATGGTAATGGAGGAATTGTCTCTACAACCTTTAAATTAACAGTTACAATTCCACCTAACCAGCCTCCTGTGGTCGAACAAACAATTAATAACAAAACAGGTACTGTGGGAAATGTACTAACAATAGATGTTAGTAATATTTTTTCGGATCCAAATAATGATGTTCTTACAATAGAAGTAAACTCAAGCAATGAAACTGTTGCTACAGCTCAAATAAGTGGGCAAATAATAACTATTTTGCCGTTAGCAGTAGGGCTTAATACAATTACAGTGCAAGCGGATGATGGCAAAGGAGGGAAAGTATCAACTAGCTTTACAGTTACCATAGACAATCCTACAGTGAATAACTCGCCAGTTGTAGCTCAGACGGTTAGAAATCAACGAGCAACTATTGGTGGTATACCTTGGAGTATTGATGTAGGTAATGTATTTTCAGATGCTGATAACGATTCGTTAACATTAGCTGTAAGTTCTAGTAATAGTGGGGTAGCTACGGCTAGTTTAAATGGTACAACCCTTAACATGACACAAAAAGCAATAGGGACAAGTATTATTACTATCACAGCAGATGATGGCAAAGGAGGGCTAGAATCTACAAGTTTTATATTCACTGTAGATGCTCCAAGTATTTTTATATCTGATTTTGTACAAAGTGGAAACTATAATGATGTCCTAGAAATATATAATCCTACTACATCTCCTCTATATGGTTATCAATTAGAGATACAGCAATATAATTTAATTTCAATGCAGCATAGTGTTCAAGAATTAGATATATCTTTAGTAAATCCAAATATGAATTTTGTAGTGATTCATCCCTATTTTTATGATTTTATGGATATTACCTTATCATATTATTACAACGAAGAATTTATTTTTAGAGATGCTTCTAAAATAACGGTGTCAATTACTTTAAAAGACAGTAATGGGAATATTGTTGATATATTAGGAACAAAAGATTCGACAACCGCTATATTGGAAAGTAATGGAGGTTATATTAGAGATAAAAGATTGCAATCAGGTTCTACAAATTTCAATATTTTAGAGTGGACTTTATTACCTAAAGACGACTTTTCTACTATCGGACATTACTAAACTATATTCTAACGAGGAAAGGGTGATTTTTATTCAACATTCTAAAAGAAAAATACTAAACTTAATTATGATATTTACCTTAGTTGCTTGCTTGCTACCTTTATCATCTGTAGCAGCAAAAAGTAGTCTAACTTCATTTAATACTGCCACTAATACGGAAGAAATGAAGTTGGCAATGACTACTGACTGGAGTGTATTACATTATACTGCTAAAGCTAATGAATTATTTCAAAGCTTTAAATTAGCAGACCAAAACTATTTAGCTAATAAGCTAATAGATGAAAGACCACAAAGTGGATATACATCTACAAGTACATTAAGACAAACATACTTAAATGCAGTCAATAATCGTTCTTATCTTATTAATGTTAACAGTACGACAGACTCATTAACACTATGGACAGTGTTCATTGATGATGATCATTTAAATTATAATAACTACAATCTTCTCACTATTGAAGATCAAGATGAAGTTTGTAAGCAAATTCTACTTGCCCGTCCTAATCAAGGATATGAGTCTATAGAAACTTTACAGTCTGTGTTAGATAGCAAAGTATCCAGTATACTTGTTCAAAAGGTACAACTGGATAAAGAGACACTTAATATTCAATATGCTCAGGGTGATACCTCAGCAAATGTCACTAAAAACCTTACTTTACCAATTATCGGGGATAATGGAACAACGATTAATTGGATATCTGACAAACCTGAGGTAGTTCAAAATAATGGAAGCGTTGTTCGCCCTACTATCTCCACAGGAAATCAAAAGGTTACGTTGACAGCACAAATTTTCATCGGTAATTTTGTGGATACTAAAAGCTTCACCATTGATGTAATGGCATTATCTAAAAGCCATAATGCCTTTTTAAAGGATTTGACAATTTCACAGGGAGCATTAAATATGGCATTTAATAAAAATACAATGTCATATACCGCTATTGTTACTTCTAGAGTAGATAGTATATTTGTTAATCCATTAGCTGAGGATAAAAAAGCTGAAATCACAATAAATGGGAGATCAGTTGAAGAGCCGATAAAGCTTGTAACAGGTGTCAATACAATAAAAATTTTGGTAACGGCTGAAGATGGTAGTCAAAAACTTTATACAATTGTAGTGACAAAGGAGAATACTTCTACTAATAGTGAAAATACCTCTACATTAGAATCTTCTCCACCTTCTTCTACAGAGAGTTTTACTGTAAATGTGGAGTCGAGTAATGGAAAAGCCGTTTCTAAAACAACTATTAAGCGATTAGTAGATGTAGATGGATTGGTGAAAGATGAAGTAATTCTTACAGAAGCAAGTGTATTAGAAACTATCAATAAATTAAAAGAAGAAAAATCGGATCAAGCTCGTATTGTTATTCCTAATTCGCAGGATAATGTAAAGCAAGTGGATATATCTATACCTAATAATATTGTTACTCTACTAAAAGAAAGTCGTTTAAATTTAGAAATATCAGCTTATGATGTAAGTGTCAATGTCTCCAATGAATCATTGGCAACGTTTAGTGATAATTTATACTTTAGATTAATTCCTTTAAAGGGACAAGCTGAACAATCACAGGTTGAAGAACGTGCAAAAAAAGAGTCAATTGTGCAAGAAATAGCTAATAGTTCATTTAGTAAAGTATTAGGGCAACCCATGAAAATTGAGACTAATATGCAGAATAGACCTGTATTATTAACTCTTCCATTACCTACAGATATTACACAGGAACAGCTCAATCATCTGGCTATTTATATCGAGCATAGTGATGGCACAAAAGAAGTTGTACGAGGGAAGGTTGTAGAATATCAAAAGGGAATAACAGGTTTACAGTTTGAGGTGAATAAATTCTCCACCTTCTCCATTCTCTACTTACCAGAGAAGGAAGAAGTGAAGGAGCCAACTACTGAGGGTGTTACACATCTACCTTACATTCAAGGCTATCCAGATGGTACCTTCCGTCCGAATGCTCCTGTTACAAGGGCACAGATGGCAAGTATGTTTGCTCGTCAATTAACAGGTAATGCCATACCGCAAGCAAAGGCAACCTATACAGACACATTCCAACATGATGCTAAAGATGCAATCGAATTTGCGAAGGAGAAGGGTCTGTTTAAAGGGGTTACAGCAACTAACTTTAATCCAAACGGCTTGATTACGCGTGCACAGATAGCTACAGTGGCTGCCCGCTGGATAGAACAGCAATGTGTAGAACGTCCTGATGCCGATTTCTGTCCATCAACCTCACAAAGTCCAGCATTCAAAGATGTGAGCGTCCATCATTGGGCAGTGAAAGCAATTGATACTGTCAATGCAGCGGAAATTATGACAGGAATAACAGCCGATACATTCAATCCAGATGGATTTTTAACACGTGCACAAGCAGTGAAGGTATTAAATCGACTGTTTGAACGCCAAGTCTTCAGTGAAGATCAAATACCATTATTTAAAGATGTTCCAAAACACCATTGGGCATTTTATGAGATTCAAGAAGCCGCAAAAAAATAACCAAAAAGAGGGTACGCGATTCGAATGTAATCGCAGTGCCCTTCTTTTTCATAGCTCGAAAAGGAATTTATATCCCGAACCCCTCACTGTTATAATCTTTGCTCTATGGCCAGCAACGGATTCTAGCTTTTTTCGTAAATTACTAATATGAACCTTCAATGCCTGTGTATGCCCAATACTTTCCTCTGCCCAAATAAGCTTATACAGCTCTGATGGGGGAAAAATTTGTCCTGGTCGTTGAGCTAGAAAGAAAAAAATTTGAAATTCCTTTGTAGATAAGGCCAATGCTGTGTTACCGATATATACTCTTCCGGAATGAACATGAAATTGAAAATCCTCTATTATATGAGCATCTTCCTCTATATGGTGTACAGCAGCTTTTACTGGAAATTGCTTTCTACGCATGGATATTCTCTTGATTGTCTTCATCAAACGTTCTTTCTCAATAGGCTTTAAAATATAGTCAACAGCCTGTACATTAAAAGCTTCTATTGCAAAACGCTCATAGGCAGTGACAAATACAATATCCATTAAAAAAGGAAAGTCTGCAATCTTACTAGCAAATTCAATACCATTCATTTCCGCCATATCTATATCCAAAAAAAGAATATCAGGTTTGAGTATAGGGATCTTTGCTATAGCTTCTAGTGGATTTACGAATTTTCCGATAATAGTAACAGCGCTATTATCATGTAACGTAGCTTCTAATAAATTGATTGCTAAAATTTCATCATCAACTATGATGGCTTTTAACATTTTTTCACCTCTTAACATCTAAATTTAGAATATTATGTAGCGCAACTGTACTTAATAAATTTTTCGTCATCAATTTTATACTTAGCAATGGAAGCTGGACTCTAAAGTTATTCAATTCTGAAAATTATGTAATCTATTAGGTAGTAAAACACCGTTTACCGTCCAATCTAATTGGATCATTACCTACAGTACAGCAATTTTTTCTCCTTTAACTGATTTAAGTTTATTAGTATTCTCGCACTTTAGTAAATGAGATGCATTTCCCAAATCGTGATGTATTATGAGTGGATAATAAAACATGCCTTTCTACCCATAGTATAGCATGCCAATAGTTAACGAAAAATAGATTAAACCGTGTATCATAATCTACTGCTAAAAATTTTAAGTTAAGTGTATTTGTGCATTTTGTGTATTTAAAGTGCATATACTTACAATCACTCTGTTTTTTGCTTATAATAAGAAAGTAAGAAGTATTTCTGAAAAAAGTAGCCACAAAGTGAGCGATTGCGATTGAAAAAATTATTATATGGTATCTTCTTTGTTGTTTTTATAGTCATTTTTTTGTACGTAAACAATCACTGGCTAGTCGTAAGTAAACATGTGTTTGAATCAGAAAGTGTGCCTGACAGCTTTGATGGGCTACGCATTGTACAAGTTTCGGATTTACATGACGCTGTCTTTGGTGACAAGCAACAAAAATTGATTGCTAAGGTAAAGGATACAAAGCCTGATTATATTTTTATCACAGGTGACGTGATCGATAGTAATCGCTATAATTTAAAACAAAGTCTACAAGCAGTGGAAGGACTAGTTAAAATAGCGGATGTTTATTATGTACTAGGAAACCATGAGGTAGCGTCAAATAAGGTGAAAGAAATTTATGAGGCGCTGTCATCGTTAGGGGTACATATTATGGCCAACGAATCGACCGTGTTAGAGCGCAACGGGGAGCGCTTGGCGATTGTTGGTATTGAGGATCCGTTAATGGGTAGAACAACAGAAGATATGCTGGACATTGCAACGGCCTATTTGCCAGACGATATGTTTAAGTTGTTACTAGCACATAGACCAGAAATATTTAATACGTATGTAAATTATCACATAAATTTAGTATTTTCGGGGCATGCGCATGGTGGGCAAGTTCGTATTCCTGGGCTTGGAGGACTTGTTGCACCAGGACAGGGGCTGTTTCCAAAATATACAGCTGGTGTCTACGAAGCAGGCGCGACGAGAATGGTAGTTAGTAGAGGGTTAGGTAATAGCTCAGTACCATATCGCATTTTTAATCTACCAGAAATTATTGTGATGGATCTAAAGAAAAAATAAGCACTGCGTAAAATTTACGCAGTGCTTTCAATTTGTTTGCGTTCTATACGTTTAACGAGGTAAATACTTATTTCATACAAAATAATCATCGGTATTAATACGAGTAATTGACTTATAAAGTCTGGGGGCGTGACAACAGCGGAGCCTACGCCCATTGTGATATAAGACCAGCCTCGTATTTTTTTCATGGATTCAGCAGTCAGTACACCAATGGCTGATAAGAATAGGGCAACAATCGGTAACTCAAATAATAGACCAAGCGGTACTGTAGTCATGATTAAAAAGTGCATATATTCATTTGCTGATACCATTACATCGAAATTGGTAGCCCCAATGCTTACTAAGAATGTATAGCTAAGTGGGTTTACGACGAAATAACCAAAAGCTACTCCTACTAAAAATAGAACTAACATGATTGGAGCATAGAGGCCTAAAATTCGACTTTCCTCTTCTTTTAAGCCTGGTTTAATAAAGCTCCATAGAAAGTGGACGAGGAAAGGCATTGCAAGACCAAAAGCTAAAGTAGTTGAAATTGTCATGTAAAATTTAACTACTTCTAGCGGTCCTAAAATAACGAGTGAGTGACCTCGCGTTATAAATGGAAACCAAATATTAATAGTAGAAAAGACAACAATGAAAAATAAAATAAAAACAGTTAACCCTTTGATAATTTGCTTACGTAAATCACTAAGATGCTCCAATAATGAGGTAACAGGTATCAGGGGTTCATCTGACACATGATCCTCTTCAATTGCTACATTAGGTATTTCAACTAAAGCCTCCACTGGTTTTGGAGGCTCAGCTTGTGGTTTATCTAAAGGGCTTAAATATTTTCTTTTTCCGTCTTCATATGGATCCATAGGAAACCCTCCTACGAAGCATCAGATTTTTTTTCGACCTTTTTCACGGTATCATCTTCATCATCCATAAGTCCCTTAGTAGACTTTTTAAATTCTGCAAACGTTTTACCAACCGCTCCACCGATTTCTGGTAATTTTCTTGGGCCAAATACAATTAATACAATCACTAAAATAATGATTAATCCAGGTACTCCAATTGCTCCTAGACCTCCCATAAGTCTTGCCTCCTTTAGAATGCTTTTTTATACTAATGAACCACCTGATTGACTGTATTTGATGACTCCCTCAGCACAACGGTAGGCAAGTGCCCCTAATGTGCCTGTTGGATTATAACCACTATTGTGTGCAAAGTTGCCTGCACTTACTGCGAAAAGGTTATCAACATCCCAGTGCTGTAAGTAATTATTCACAACCCCTTGTTCTGGTGTTAAGCTCATCACCGTACCACCAGTATTATGCGTCGTTTGGTAAGGTACGATATTGTAATCGGTAATTTCCGCGTTAGGGACAATTGTTTTTGCACCCATTTCCTTCATAATGTCAGCTGCACGTGCAGAGATGTATTTATGAAGAGCTCGATCTTGATCAGTAAAATTGTATGTTAACTGAGTTAATGGTAGCCCGTAAGCATCCTTATAGGTAGGGTCCAGTGATATATAGTTTTCCTTATGTGGCATAGATGCTCCTTGCGCACCAATCCCAAATGAACGTGTATAGTAATAAATAGATTGCTTTTTAAATTCTGGTCCCCAAGTAGGCGTATCAGGCGGGGTTGGATTTGAGCCGATTGGTCGTGTACCTGTCTGTGTAAGCGCAATATTACCTCCGTGAATAAAATCTAAATCACTATGGTCAAAATTATCCCCATTGTAATCGTCTATACACATGCCTAACGAACCTGCACCCATAAATGTATTGTATTGTTCCTCGAAGAACCCAGCGGCACCAGGCAAGATTTGATAACAATAGTTTCTGCCAAGTGTTCCTTTGCCAGTAGTAGGGTCATATCTTTCACCAATGTCAGAAACCATTAATAGCTTGGCATTATTAAAGACATAACTAGTTAATACAACAGCATTAGCTGGCTGAATGAATTCTTCTCCCGAAACAGTATCGATATATCTTACACCTGTAGCCTTGTTACCTTGCTTTAAAATTTCAACAACATTGGAATTGAAGCGTAAATCAAAATTTCCTGTCTTCAGGGCTGTAGGGACAACTGTAATTTCTGCAGATGACTTTGCACCATATTCGCATCCAAAGCGTTCACAAAAACCACAATATTGGCAAGCGTTGATCGTTTCGCCATCTGGGTTTTTATAAACCTCTGATACGTTAGCTGATGGAACCATATAAGGTGTTAGCTTCAGGTTTGTTGCAGCTTTTTCGAATTGTGCAAGCATAGGCGTTTTTTTCATAGGCGGTGTTGGATAGGGATTCGAACGCTTTCCACTAAATTTATTTTTATCATCACCCGAAATACCAGCTGTTTTCTCGAACTTATCGAAATAGGGCTCTAGCTGATCATATGTTAAGCCCCAATCCTGAATCAGATAATCCGGTCCCAGCTTATTAGGTCCATAACGTTTATCTGTTAATGTTTTGATTTGGAAATCATAGGGTAAAAATCGATAAGTCATGCCATTCCAGTGTGTCCCTGATCCACCCAGACCCTCTCCAAGTAGGAAGGAGCCAAGCTGACGCATTGGTAATGCCTTCATATTGCGATCATTACGAAAGCTTACGGTCTCTTTAGAAAGATTTTGCATTAAATCATATCGGATGGCATAACGGTATTCGTCATGAACATTTAAATAATCCTCAGTCCCACGCTTTTGACCTCGCTCTAAACCGACTACCTTTAAGCCAGCTTTAGCACATTCTGCAGCAACGATACCGCCAGTCCAACCTACACCAACTGTTACTACGTCTACACTCGGTAATGTTTTAGCCATTTTTTATCCCCCCTTAATGGTTGCCTAATGGATTAGGCTCAATTTTTTGGAACTTGGCATCTTCTATTTGTGTAATATACGCCATCTGGTGACCAGGGAAGCCCTTCATACGCCAGCCATCCATATTGCGATTTCCTCCATACATAGGGTCAGAATAAGCTCCTTCTAATGTTGCTGCTCGTAATAATGTAAAGAAGAACGCGGAAGTAACCCCAACCATTTCTATGTCACCTTTTTGGAAGGCAGTTAATATTTCATCCATTTGTTTGCCATCTAAATCGTTAAAGCTTTTCTTATAACGCTTTTGTGCTTCATCCTCCATTTTTTGAATACCCTGTCTAAAAATTTCCGCTCGCGTTAAACGGCTTTGGTAGCCTTGAGTTGGGGCACCTACATCAAATGGACCTTGCATATATTCTTTAGAGTTACTCCCATAATTTCCTGCAAGTTGATGATCGATAAAATAGGGAACGTCTAAACCAATAGCCCCTGGTCCCAAATCGTCCTCTGGAAAGATACGTTCCGTGGCCTTTGATAAGATACTAAAATCTTTTTCATTTCTGAAAAACATCTTAGCTTTTGGGGAGCCTGTGGCCTCATTCGTTGTTTCATGACCACCATGCTCTAGGGTAGAAGTACCTTTACCATTGATGTTGTAACCAACTAATCCTCCAATTAAACCACCACCGACTAATGTACCAGCAGCAATACCTGTAGTTTTTAAAAAGTCTCGACGAGAAACATTATTTTTGTCTGTACTCATGGAAATCCTCCCCTCAAAATGTGTTAAACGGATCCTATCTTTAATAATCAGCAAAAAATGTGAATTATAATCAATTTTTGTTGGAAAATGTTTTAATTTCCTCCATTAGCTTGATGTACTCTCCTTTTAAATGACAAGAGGGATCTATGAATTGAAAATTTTGTAGAAAATTGTTAGCACTATAAAGGTAGTGTAAATGGTATTATTATACATTTATTAATCATATTGGAAAACTTTTGTTGACTTCTACTTTTAGTGACTTTACTCTGAAGTTATGTGAAAATATGCGGATTGTATAGCTAAAAATGGAAGAAGTGAGAAAAAGAGAAATGTGGTTAAAAGGTATTGGCGGTAAATTAATTGTTGCAATTATAGCTCTTGTATTTGTAACATGTGGCACGCTTGGGCTATCTACTTGGATAAATAGTACAAAAGCCGTGAATGAGCAAGTGGAATCTAATTTGGTATCTAGAGCAGTGGATGTTTCTCAATACATAGAAGAACACTTCCAATTAACACTAGTGGAGGTGGAGGCAATTGCAGAGCAAGAGGCAGTTCGGAGCATGGACTTTGAAAAGCAAAAGCAGTATCTATCGAAACGTCTTGCCAGTAATGAGAATTATTTAGGTTTTGGCATTATCGATGCTAATGGAGTTGCCCATTATCTGGATGATACAACAGCTGAACTAGGGGATCGTGATTACGTAAAAGAAGGTTTTACCGGTAAATCTGTCATGTCAGAAATTACGATTAGTCGTGTAACAGGTGAACCAGTCATTTTAATTGTTTCACCAATTGATACAGTGACAGGTGAAAAAGCTTTATTATTAGCACGTATTGACGGCTATTACCTATCTAAAATTGTAGAAGACATTAAGGTTGGAGACAGTGGCTATGCATTTATGTTAGACGCTAACGGAACAATTATTGGACATAATAATCACTCGTATGTGAAGGAGCAATACAATCCAATTAAGGAAGCAGATGAAACAGGTATTAAGACAGGAAGAGCAATGGCTGCTAAAGAAATGATTACTAATGATAACGGTTATTTTTCTTTTAAAATGGAAGATACAGGAACTAGTCTAATGGGCTATCATACCCTTGATAATGGTTGGAAAATGGGGGTCATCGCACTAGAAGATGAGATGCTTTCAGGGCTTTCTAAGCTTAAGACCAACTTCATTGTCACTACGATCATTGTTTCGATACTTGGGCTATGCATCTCATTTGCCATTTCTCGCTCTGTTAGTAGACCACTTCAACATGTACTTCGCATTAGTGAGGGCTTATCGAAAGGAGACTTTACACAGGAGATTCCAGAAAAATATTTGAAACGTATTGATGAAATGGGAACGATGGCACGTGCATTAGATCGCATGACTGATAATATGCGGGAAATGATAGCCAAAGTGAGTCAAGAAGCAACGGCAGTGAATGAAGCTGCGTGTGATTTAATGGGGGATGTAAATGGAGTAACAAAGCGTTCAAAGCAAATTGCTGGTGCAATAAGTGAAGTAGATCGCGGGGCACAAAGCCAAACTGTGATGGCAGAGGAAAGTGCCTCAGCAATGGAACAAATGGCGATAGGGATACAAAATGTAGCTGAAGTTGCCTCCTCAATTGCTTGTAATACAGATTTTATTTCCCAGAAAATTAGTGAAAGCAATCATGCAGTTCAACAATCCGTTCTATGTATGAATGATATTCAGCAAGGCACAACAGATGAACTAACAATTATTCACAAACTAGAAAAAGAGTCAGAAGAAATTAGCTTAATTTCAAAAATGATTACCGATATTTCCGATCAAACAAATTTATTGGCATTGAATGCCTCTATTGAAGCAGCACGGGCTGGAGATGCTGGTAAAGGCTTTGCCGTTGTAGCAGAAGAAGTTCGCAAGCTATCGGAGCAAACAGCAGAATCAGCTACTAAAATTAATGTGCTCATCGAAAGAGTTCAATCTTATACATTAGAAGTAGTAAAAGCAGCGGAATCTGGTGAAGATAATGTTGAGCGTGGTTTAGCTTCCATTGAGGCAGTAGGAGAACGCTTCGAGGAAATGGTTCAAGCAGTAGGAGAAATAGCAGGTCAAATTGAAGAAATGAATGCTTCAGCTGAACAAATGTCTGCCAATACGGAGGAAGTTTCCGCGTCTATGGAAGAAATGGCAGCTACTGCACATGCGGCCAGTGATTATGTGCATGAGGTAACAGATGCAACAGCGGAACAGTTGAAGACGGTAGCAGTAATGAACAATCAAACTGAAAAACTATCAGAAATGGCAAAACGTTTATATGAAGCCATTCAAAAATTTAAATATTAAATAATAGAGGAGCTGTCTATTAATGACAGCTCCTCTATTATAATGCAATTAAACGTCTTGCATCGCTGCTAGTAATTCTTCTTTCGAAACGGTGCAATCGCCACCACCTTGTACCATTTGGTCACTTCCTCCACCTTTACCATTAATAAGAGGCAGTGCCTTTTGGGCAACATCCTTCATGCTTTTTGAAACATTATTCCCTCTTGCTGCGACGAATTGTAGTTTGCCTTCATTTTCAGATACAAGTAGAGCTATTACATCTTTTTGTTCCGTAACAATCAAACGTGCTATTTTTTGTAGCTCTTGCATTGTTCGCTGATTAAAAGCAGCTGTTACTACACCTTCGCTATTAACAAGTGCCCTTGCTTCATACGTGAGTAATTCCTCTTTCGCAGCAGCGAGTGCTTTTTCTGTAGTTTTTTGAGTAGATAAAACTTTTGAAAGTGCTGTGGCAGCTTCAACCTCAGGGACACTTAATTGACGAGCAACGTCCGCTAATATTTTTTTACGCATGCCAAGCTCAGTCAAAACGCGTTGACCACACACAAAAGAAACGCGCACATTACCCTTCATTTTTTCGGTACCTAATATTTTGATGGTACTAACTTGCCCTGTGGATGTAGGGTGAGTACCACCGCAACCGTTGTAATCAAAATTAGGGATAATCACAAGTCGAATGTCTCCCGTCACTGCGACTTCTTTACGAAGATTATAGTTGCCCAGCTCTTGCTCTGTAACCCAGGTAGTTTGAATGGGGCGGTTCTCTAGAATAATGTCATTGGCTCTTGCTTCTGCTGCTGCAAGCTGTTGC
Source organism: Lysinibacillus capsici (assembly GCF_020217405.1). Classification (NCBI taxonomy): domain Bacteria; kingdom Bacillati; phylum Bacillota; class Bacilli; order Caryophanales; family Bacillaceae; genus Lysinibacillus; species Lysinibacillus capsici. Next base: position 266,438 of record NZ_CP084108.1, read on the forward strand.
TCAGAAATCGTTTCTATAGCAAGATCAATTGTTACTTGCTCACTGCCTAGATGAAAGCTTACAGTCTGCGCATTAAAAAGCTCTACAAAAGCAGCTGTTAAAATATGTTGCCCAGCATGCTGCTGCATATGATCGAACCGTCTTGACCAATTTAACTTGCCATGTACCACACCATCTAAAGTTGATAGATCACCTTCAATATAGTGACGAATTTCATCATTCACTTTTTCAACATCTATGACCTTCAACGCATTCAATGTACCTGTATCGTGAGGTTGACCACCACCAGTTGGATAGAAAGCAGTGTTCGATAGTACTACATAATGACGGTCGGATTCATCAGTTCCTTTACTAATAATAGTTGCATCAAACTCTTGTAACATAACGTCTTGATAATATAATAGCTCTTTCATGAAAAAGCCTCCTCGTATGTAGGGAAATTTAGTTCTAAATTAATTCCATTTCATTGTGGCATAATTAACTACAGGTGTATACGGGTTTTCTAGTTGACCCATGCTGAAATTGATTTAATATAGAAAAGAACAGCTAAAGAAAAAGGAGCAAATATAATGGAAATTACACAATTCTCAATGGAAGAAATTTTAGACCCAACAAATATTATTGAAGGTAAGCGTTATGAATTTATTCTGGATGTAGAAATTGATGAAGAGGATGAGCTTTACCACGAAGCTGGTATTGAAATTCGTGTCCTTATTGGTGAAAAAAACGAAGAACCATTTATATTAAATTACTTCATCATGGAAAAGGCTGAAGGTGAATATTTAGACTTTGCATTAGAGGATGATGAACTAGAAGAAATTTTGACATTCTGTAAAGAAGAAATAGCAAAAGCATAGTAAGTAACAGGTAGAGAGTATATATTCTTTACCTGTTTTTTATTGAATTAAGGATTATGTAAGCATGATGAAATATACATGTAGTATTGAAGGACTAAACTTAGTTTTAGTGTTCAGAAAATAGGGCAATTTATAGAAAGAGGTGTTTCTATGTCAACGTACACACAATCCATTTTTATAGCATTTTTCATAACCATTATTTTATCCTTTGTACTATTTATACCATGGCTGATTTATACGTATCGCAAATATGGATACTTATCGATGTCCAAAACCATTATCATGTTCTCATTTATTTTTTACTTTTTATCTGCGCTTTGCTTAGTATTACTACCATTTCCGTCTACAAGAGATACTTGCTCACTTCAATCCGCAGACACCGTTCATACTAATTTGCGACTTTTTCAATTTGTTGATGATGTTTTAAAGGATAGTGGCGTTGTTGCCACAAATCCATCTACATGGCTTGCTATCACAAAACAGCAGGCATTTTTTCAAGCCTTCTTTAATTTCTTACTATTAATGCCATTCGGCGTTTACTTGCGATATTTTCTTAAAGAAAGAAGGTACTGGAAACGTGCATTTTTAATTAGCTTTTTGCTAACATTGTTTTATGAGGTCACACAAAGAACAGGCATTTATGGCATCTTTAATTGCGCATACCGAATCTTTGATATCGATGACTTATTACTAAACAGTGTAGGTGCGCTCCTAGGTTTCTTCTTAGCACCAATTGTTTGGGCATTATTCCCCTCTCATGAAGAGGTTGAGGCTAAAGCTGCTGAAATGGAAAAAAATGATATTGTTAAGCCGATTTCTATTTTACTAGCATTGGTCATTGATTTATTTATCGCTCAATTGGTTTGGGTGATTATTGGTGTTCTGACAGGGTATAGCGGTACTTTTGAATTTTTAGTGAAAATGGCTCTGTACATTATACTCTTTGGTTTGATACCAAGTATTATGAATGGCGCAACGCTTGGTATGAAGGTGATGCGATTTACAATGGTCAACAAGAATGGCAATAGTATTGTAAAGCAATCATGGCGTCGTTGTATTGCTATTATCGCTACCTTGAGTTTAGCAGATGCCATTACAACATTAGGAGACATCCAATTAGATATGGATTCACCATTTTATGTTCTACAAATTGTCATTTCTCTACTTGCCGCAATAGCAGGTTTTACACTTACAATGATATTAGCCGTTCATGTAGTAAGGGTCATCGTAAGTGGTGGAAAACGACGTTTGTATATCGATCAATATGCTGATTTAATGGCAACAAGGAAAAAATAAGGGGGCTTATAGAATGAAATACGTCATCATTGGGGGAGATGCTGCAGGTATGTCTGCAGCAATGGAAATCTATCGAAATGTTCCAGGAGCAGAAATAACTACTTTAGAACGCGGTTTTATTTATTCATATGGGCAATGTGGATTGCCTTATGTTGTAGATGGTCGTATTTCATCAACCAAACGTTTAATTGCAAGAGATGTCGAAACTTTTCGAGATAAGTATGGCATTGATGCAAGAGTTGGCTATGAGGTAGAGAATGTAGATATAGAGAAGAAGGTTATTACAGGTACACAAGCAAGTGGCGACAAATTTGAGTTTACCTACGATAAACTTCTTATTGCAACAGGTGCTAGTCCAGTCATGCCTGTGAAAAGGGGGAATGAGCTAGATGGTATCCATACGGTAAAAACAATTCCTCAACTGGAAGATTTGATGGCAGATTTAACACCAGAGATTGAGCAGGTAACCATCATAGGTGGTGGCTATATTGGTTTAGAAATGGCTGAAACCATACATGCCTGTGGGAAAAAGGTAAGACTTGTTCAGCGCGGAAGTCATGTGGCCCGTATTTTAGATGAAGAACTTGCTCAGCATGTGCATGAGGAAGCGAAAAAGAACGATGTAGAGCTGTTATTAAATACGAGCGTTGAGGCTTTTGAAGGAAATAAACGAGTGGAACGTGTTATAACAGATAACGGCATTCTAGAGACGGATTTAGTCATTGTCGCTTCAGGCATAAAACCAAATACACAGTTTTTAAAGGATACTGGGATTGCACTTGCAAAGAATGGGGCGATCATTGTAAATCGTCATTTAGAGACTTCCCTTGAAAATATTTATGCAGCTGGCGATTGTGCAACTCACTTTAATATTGTGAAAGAACGTTTAGATTATATACCGTTAGGAACAACTGCCAATAAGCAAGGTCGTTTAGCAGGACTCAACATGTCAGGCAAATTTGCTCCGTTTAGAGGAATTGTGGGCACATCTATTTTAAAGTTCTTCAATTTAACTATTGCTACAACAGGCATTAATGAGCGCGATGCTAAAGAGCTTGGTTTTGACTATGAGGCGTTTAAATTGTCTGCACGCCATATAGCTGGGTATTATCCCGGTGCACAACGTATGTTTATAAAAGTGGTCGTTCGCAAGCGCGATCAATTGTTATTGGGTGCGCAAATCGTGGGACCAGCGGGAGTCGATAAGCGTATCGATGTGTTTGCGACAGCATTATATAGTAAAATGACCTTACCTGATTTGCTAGATTTAGATTTGGCCTATGCACCACCATTCAACGGTGTTTGGGACCCTTTGCAGCAGGTGGCAAGAATGAATGGACGTTTATAATAGGAGGTAGAGAGATGAGCATTTATGATATTAATGTAACTTTAGAAGATGGTACTATCTATAGCCTTGAACGTTATAAAGGAAAGCCGATGCTAATTGTTAATACAGCTTCTAAATGTGGCTTTACACCACAATTTGAAGAATTAGAAGGTCTCTATGAAAAGTATCAGGAGCAAGGTCTTGTTGTACTTGGTTTTCCATCAAATCAATTTAAACAAGAGCTAGCGACAGCTGAAGAAGCGGCCTCCCAATGTCGATTAACATATGGTGTGACATTTCCCATGCATGAAATTGTTAAGGTGAATGGTAAAGAAGCACATCCTATTTTCGATTATCTTACTTCCCACTCCAAAGGATTTTTAGGCAATAGTGTTAAATGGAACTTTACAAAATTCCTTGTAAACCGTAATGGAGAGGTTGTTGGACGATACGCCTCAGCAGATAAGCCAAGTAGCTTTGAGGAAGATATTCAAAAAGTATTAGCTCAATAGATTAGAAAGGTTCATGCACAACATGTGTATGAATCTTTTTTTGTTTATAAATTCCAAAAGCAGTGGATTTAAGGTTGCTGTAAGCTTGCGACAAATTTGCTGTAAGTTTGGGGTCGTATACTAAAGTCAGAAAGAAGAGGTGAGCGTATATGACGCCATTATTAAAGGTACAAAACGTTGGAAAAACTTACGGCAAAGGCGCAAATACTTTTACAGCGCTATCGAATATATCATTTGAAGTAGCAAAGGGAGAGTTTGTTGGGGTAATGGGTCCTTCTGGGGCTGGGAAATCTACGCTTCTTAATGTATTAGCAACGATTGATACGCCAACGACTGGTGAAATTATTATTGAAGATACTAATTTGGCACGTATGAAGGATGCTGAATTAGCAGATTTTCGTCGAGATAATTTAGGGTTTATTTTCCAGGATTATAACTTGCTTGATTCTTTAACAGTGCGCGAAAATATTGTCTTACCACTAGCGATTGCAAAAATGCCGACAAAGGCTATTAATGCGAGAGTTGATCGCATTGCTGCATTGTTTGGAATTAGTGATTTATTAAACAAATATCCTTATCAAATTTCAGGTGGGCAAAAGCAGCGTACAGCCTCATCGCGAGCATTAGTGACAGAACCGAAACTAATTTTTGCCGATGAGCCTACAGGTGCGCTAGATTCAAAATCTGCAACCGATTTATTAGAAAGCTTAAGTGATTTAAACCAATCTCAAGCCGCAACGATTATGATGGTTACTCATGATGCCTTTGCAGCTAGCTTCTGCCAGCGCATTCTATTTATTCAGGATGGACAGCTATCTAAGGAAATTCAACGTGGGACTCTAACGAGGAAGCAATTTTTCCAAGAGATCTTGCAGGTGCTATCTAGCATCGGGGGTGGAGTAAATGACGTTATTTAGTTTAGCGCGTAAAAATATTCAACGCAATTTATCGAATTACTTTTTATATATTGCCTCAATGGTATTTAGTATCGTTATTTACTTTACGTTTGTGACACTCAAATATAATGATGACCTTTCAGCCTTAAAGCAATCGTCACAACAAATTAAAGGATTGATGAGTGCCTCGTCAGTCGTACTTCTGTTCTTCATTGTCATCTTTATGGCCTATTCCAACTCGTTTTTTATGAAGAAGCGGAAAAAGGAAGTAGCCCTTTACTCGTTACTAGGTGTACGTAAGCAAAAAATTGGCTTAATGCTCTTTTTTGAAAATTTAGTCATAGGACTTGTCTCTCTAATGTTTGGTATCCTTCTAGGTTTCTTTATGTCCCAAGGGCTATTAATGATACTAGTACGCTTAATGGGCTATGAAGTGGTTGGTAGCCTGACATTTTCAATGGAGGCACTAATTAATACAACGGGCATTTTTGCACTACTGTTTTTATTCACATCCTTACAAGGTTACCGTGTAATTTATCAATTTAAGCTAATTGATTTATTCCACGCAGACAAACAGGGAGAGCAAATTCCACGTGCTTCATTAGTAGCTGCTCTACTCGGCACTGTACTTATTGCATTTGGTTATTATACAGCTGCCTCTGATATGTTTACGAGTGAAATATGGCGATTCTTTACGGTATTAGGTACGCCATTAATGGTTATAGGGGTGACAATTACAGGGACATACCTTCTATTCCATAGTGTGAGTGTCTTTGTGTTAACAGCATTAAAGAAAGCAACATCATGGTCCTGGAAGGGTTTAAATTTAATCGGTGTTTCTCAATTGTTGTATCGTATTCGAGCCAATGCCAAATCGTTGTCAATCATTGCAATTTTAAGTGCCACTACGATTACAGCAGGTGGCGGTGTCTTCGGTATGTATTATAATGCAGAAGCTTCTGTACGTCAGATGCTGCCAAACACATTTATGTGGAAAGGCGAGACAGTAGAATTTTCACAACAAGATGTCTTATATAATGAAGCACTGGCTGTGAAAAATTTACGTGTAGATAATGAATTCTCATTTTTCGAATATACATTACTTAAGGAATCGGACTATAATCGTTTAGCAAAATTACAAGGCAAGGATAAAGAGCTACACATTCCAGAGGGTTCTACGGTTTTACTTGATGCAGCCTATGATGAACGATTTTCACATGATTATACAGGTGAGGACTTTAAGCTACAAAACGGAGACTCCTTCCATGTAGAGAAGATGTACACGGAAAGCGTGTTAAACTTTATAGCAGCTGGAACAGTTCTCGTTGTGAATGATCAAGAGTTTAAAGCTACTGATGCCGATGAAATTATGATGCAGGTTGTTGGATTGGATAATGATTTGAAACAACAGGATGTGTCGAAAGACATTTACCAGCAGTTGTCTTCTGAACAACAAGAATCATTTTCTAGTGTACCGCAAAGCTATGAGGATAGTTTAGCAACAGTTGGTGCTCTATTGTTTGTGGGAAGCTTCCTAGGATTGGTTTTCCTAGCAGCAACGGGCAGTATTATCTACTTCAAAATTTTAACGGAAGCCGAAGAAGATCAGGAAAAATATGCTATTTTAAATAAAATTGGTGTAAATAGTAAGCAAATCTTAAAGACAGTAGCAGGACAGGTCGCTGTTATCTTTAGTGCGCCACTTATTGTGGGGATTGCACATAGTGTGTTTGCATTACTAGCATTTTCACAGCTATTTAACATGAATATTACAAAACCAGTCATCTTGTGGATGATTGCATATTCAGCTATTTACTTTATTTATTATATCTTTACCGTTCGTTCGTTTTATAAAATAGTGAGACAGGGGAATTAATATGAAAAAAGTATTTTTCGGAATAGGTGCGTTGTTCATCTTATTCGTAGCAGGGTTGATTGTATTGATGACTGTAGATTTTAACCGATTAAATAAAGATACCTACTATGTTCATATCACGGCTGATGGTGAGGTAGAGGAGTATAAGGCAGATAGTGGTGAAATCTTTAAAATGTATTGGTACGAGCTACCTACTTACGATAAAAATGGGGAAGAAAAAACATTAAAGTTTTCCGCTCATAAAAATTTACGCCAGGATGCTTATTTAAAGCTTTACGTGAAAAAGGAAACAGAAGTTACTTCATTTGATGAAGTAAAATTCCATGAATTACCTGCTAAAGTACAGGATCAAATGAAATAGCACCAAGTAGGAGTCTCAAAATTTGAGACTCCTTTTTTCCACACGAAAGAGCAGTGCCAAAGTATTTAACGTTTAAATTGAACTTGTATTTGGTTTACTATTTATTTGGTATCCCTTTTCTAGTTCAATACTAACGCATGTACCTATTCCTTTTTCCGAGGTGATGGTTACTGTTCCTCCATGGGCCTCAATGATATCTCTAGCAATAGCTGTACCTAAACCAGTACCCGCAGTATTGTCCGTATTTGTGCCACGGTAATAGCGTTCAAAAATATGTTCTAGATCCTCTGGGGCTATCCCCTTGCCATTATCAGAAATTGTTAGAGTATGCTCATCAACAGACACATGGACAGATACATCGGGAGCATTGTGAAGCAATGCATTGTGTAAAAAGTTCATGATAGCTCTGCGCATAAAATGTTCATCGATTTGATGCAGACTGTTCTCGGTTGTCGCCTCAAACGTAAGATTAGCCTGTTCATATTGTGGGGTATTTAATGTTTCAATCACTATCTCGCGAATAAAAGGCACCATGTTCACTTCATTTAGTGTAAGTGGAAGCTGTTGGTGTCTTAAACGCATCGTTAAATTTAGGTCATCCAGTAGATTTTGCATATACAATGCTTGTTTTTCTATAATTTTTGCGTACTCGATTTGCTCAGTATTTGTTATTTGTGCATCATTCAATAGTTCTGCATAACCTCGAATAGAGGCAAGTGGCGTTTTCATATCGTGGGAGACATTACTAATCCATTCTTCACGCATGATTTCTAGTCTCTTTCGCTCCTGTTCATGGGCTGCCAATTCTCGTGATACTTCATTTAAGTTTTCAAAAACCGGCTTGTAGACACCACCAGGAGTCTTGATAGACGTATGATCATGATTCTTTAAATGGTGAATGCGATCTATCATCGCATAAAGAGGTTTCGTTAATGTACGACCAAAAAGCCACCCTACTAATGTAGCTACTAACAAGTCAGCAATCACGATGAACAGGCCAAATTTCCCTATAAACTGTAAGAGTGATGTGCCAGAAACATGCGTAACAAGCCTTGTAACACCGCTACCTTTAATACCAATTAAATAACTAAAGGGATCCTTACTGCCAATATACACCGTAGTATCAGAATCGAATTCTTTATATTTATATACTTGAATTAAGTCGATAGGTGCATAGTGCAATGGTGCTTTATCTGGTGCAAAATGAGCATCAATCACTTGACCATTTTCATCAAGCAATTGTATCCAAGCATTTCTTTGATGCAATTGTTCGAGTCCATCTTCACGTATGGAGGTTGCGCCATTTTTTGTCTCGATATGTTTTTGAAATTCTCGCACAAAGTTTTCCTCTTCGGTGGCAGAAACGCCTTCAGAGTCAGTTGTTAGCCGATAAGTAAGGAGTCCCATGAAGATAGCTGTATTGACAAAAATAACAATGATGACGATAGAAAGTACGGAAAGGAGAAAGCGAGCGGTTAATTTCCACTTCATTCTTGTGCCTCTTTGGGCATGACAAACTTATAGCCAAGTCCTTTTACAGTTGTGATATATAGAGGATTAGAGGCATCCTCCTCAATTTTTTCACGCAACCGGCGAATATGCACCATAACAGTGTTATCAGAACCGAAGAAATCCTCTCCCCATACACGTTCAAACAATGTTTCTTTACTTAAGATTCGATTGGGATTGTTCATAAAGCACGCCATTAACCCAATTTCCTTAGCTGTTAACTCCAATAATACGCCATTTTTATGCACTTCAGTTTCATCGGCATTCAACTGAAATGGTCCAATTTGTAGTGTTTTTTCAACAATATTCGTTATGGTATCTTGTGTTTGATAGCCAGCTCTACGTAATTGCGCCTTCACACGATAGGCTACTTCTTTCGGGCTAAAAGGTTTTGTAATATAATCGTCTCCGCCAATGGCTAGTCCTAAAATTTTATCAATTTCCTCATTTTTAGCAGACATGAAGAGCACAGGGACATGGGATACTTCACGGATACGTCTACATAAATCGTAACCCTCACCATCGGGAAGCATGACATCTAGAAGTATAATATCGGGTGTTGTTTGTTGAAAGCTTGTCCAAGCATCGCGAATGGTACTAGCTGTATAAATTTGTTTGTAGCCCTCTTTTTGTAAGCTTACTTTTAGTAGATTCGCTAAATCTGCCTCATCATCCACTACTAAAATGGTTGGTTCTTGCACTTGTTCACACGACCTTTCGATTTGGAAGAATCTTTACTGACAATTATTATAAATGAAATGTATAGAAAAGAGGAAATGTTGGGTTGTATTCTACAAGAGAGGAAGTACATTTTTTATATAAACCACTACAAGGTGAAACCTTTACAGATTCTAAAGCGTAAAAAGAGTATTACAAATTAGGAGGAATGGCGATGTTTAAAAAAATAGCAGCAGATGCGCTTGGACTTTCAGATATTGGTGTGGTTGTGCCAAGAGAGGACTATGATAAGACAGATGCAGATGATTTTATCTTACATGAAATTGATGAAAAAATTTACTTTTTAATTAAAACGAAGGCTGATGAGTATTGCTTTACAAATCGTGCAATTATTCATGTAGATGGCGAAAGTGCTATGAGCAAGAAACGATTACTGCGACGCTATGACTACTCAATGTATACTGTGACAGAAGTTTTTCTCGAAACAGCAGGAACAATCGACCTTGATGTCGAAATTAAGTTTACAATTGGCAATTCCGCACTATCCATCGACATTCATAAACGCTTTATTGATGACATTAAAGATTTATATAAAGCACTACATGCCATTAGCTATGAACAAAAGAACAATGCTTATAAGCTAGAAGTAGCGGAAAAAAGTTTAAACATAGCATCATCATCACTTGGTCGAATTGGCAATGACAATATATCTCCTGCGTCGTCATTCAAAGAAATTACAAGCTTTGCGAATACTTGGATGATCGATCATAAAGATAAGTATAAAAAAGAAGACTTCTCACATATTTTTGATTTATATATGAACAATTGATAAAAATAGCTCTCTGCAAGTGTAGAGAGCATTTTTAACATATAACGATATACATAAAAATTATTCTAGGAGCGTGATTAGAACATGACAAACGACATGCATGTGCTAGAAAAAGAAGAGGTAGAAAGTGATGATTTTATACAGCAACCTCAAGCCGCTGAAACATTGTTCGTAAATGAGTTTATTGATGGTATTTTAGATCCATCACAGAAGATGTTAGGGCCGCTTAAGGATGGTGGAACGATTATTGCCAATACAACACCTGGATGTTGGGGACCCATGCTTACTCCTACTATTCGTGGAGGACATGAAGTAACGAAGCCCGTGTTTGTAGAAGGAGCAGAGGTGGGTGACGCCATTGTTATAAAAATTAAATCTATTCAGGTCACATCTCTTGCAACTTCGTCTGGCCATGATGAAGCAATTGTAGATCGATTCATTGGTGATCCGTTTGTTTCAGTAAAATGTCCGGGCTGTGGCAAGCTTCACCCAAGCACAGTTGTAAAAGGAATAGGCCCACATGCAATTCGATGTTCTACATGTGATACAGAAACGGCACCCTTTAAAATGACAAACGGCTATACGATGGCACTTGATCATAAAGGGCAAATGGGTGTAACTGTTGGACGAGAGGGTGCTAGACGAATTGCACTTGATGCTAGAAACTATATGAGAACACCTGAAAATTCTGTACAAAATCCTGTTGTTGCATTGGCTCCAAGCGACTTAGTAGGTGTATTGGCGAGAATGCGACCATTTTTAGGTCAGCTTGGGACAACCCCTTCTAAAGCGATGCCTGATTCACATAATGCAGGTGACTTTGGTTCATTTTTAATTGGAGCCCCACATGAATATGCTTTTACTCAAGAAGAATTGGATTTACATCGTACCGATGGACATATGGATATCAGCCGAGTACGAGAAGGTGCGACTATTATTTGTCCAGTCAAGGTACCAGGCGGTGGTGTATATATTGGAGATATGCATGCTATGCAAGGGGACGGCGAGGTTGCAGGACATACAACCGATGTAGCGGGTATTGTGCAGCTTCAAGTAAAGGTATTGAAGAAAGTAGCTTTGGAAGGCCCAATTTTACTACCAAATGTAGAAGACTTACCTTATACAGCAAAACCCTTTACAAAGGAAGAAAAACGTCGCGCACGTGAGCTAGCGGAGGAGTTTGGTGTTAAACAGGTAGAGGATGCATTCCCGGTGTCGGTGATTGGTTCTGGTAAAACGTTAAATGAGGCGACTGATAACGCGATTAGTCGAGCTGCGAAGCTATTTGAGATGAGCGAACCAGAGGTTTTAAATAGAGCAACTATCACAGGGTCCATTGAAATCGGACGCCATCCAGGGGTTGTCACAGTCACTTTCCAAGTACCTAAAACTGTATTGAAAAAGGTAAGAATATATAAAACTATTAAAAAACAGTATGACTAATAATGATTTCTTGAAAAAGCAAACTTTTAAAAGTTTGCTTTTTTGTATGAGCTACAAGTCAGATAAGTAAATGTTTGTCTGAAATTTGAAGTTTGGATTGAAATCTATTGTTGTGTTGATATAATAGTTAAAGTTTAACAATGAATAACAGGACCTTAAATAAAACAGTTGAGTATAGAAGAGAAAAGTTGGTGTCTAATGACAGAAATTATAGGTGAGGAAAACAAAATAGAGAAAAAGAATAGTATAAAACCTTTTATATTAAAAATGAGAGGAGGAGGTCATGCTCCATCTCGAACAAATTTCGCTGATGCCTTTACTGGAGCGATGGGAGGATTAATATGCATTTTTGTGTTGCTATGGTTAACTAACATTACCAATTCACCTTGGTTAATGGCCTCATTAGGCGGTAGCTGCGTTCTTGTATTTGTCGTCTGGAATGCACCTTTGTCCCAGCCCCGAAATATAATTGGAGGTCATTTTATTTCGGCATTTATCGGGTTGGCCATGTATTCATTACTAGGCCCCAATATATTGTCTATTAGTCTTGGTGTCGGATTAACTATATTTTTTATGGCCTTTTTAGGTGTCATACATCCGCCAGCGGGCGCCAATCCTATAATTATTATTTTAGGAGGTTATGGTTGGAGTTATTTACTAACCCCTGTATTAATTGGAGCAGTCATAATTGTATTTTTCGGTTTGTTGATCAATAATTTACGAGAAAAAAGAAAATATCCGTTGTTTTGGTAAAGATGATATCCATCTATAAAGTGTGTTCACTTATATAGGTGGTTTTTTATATTGTTAACGTTTTTGCTATGCATACCCATATTTTTTTAGCATATGTTAGTTAAGATTTGTTATATTGAAGAAAGAGTGTAAAAATCATGTATTTGAATGATAGGGGAAGATCTTTGTTGGTAGAAATTGATGGGAGGATCCATTTTTATGCTGTTGGACTGTGATGAGCAATTATTCATGGCTTATAAACAAAAAAGTAAAAAGGGTGCTGAAAATATACTAGCAACTTGGCTGGAGGCAGAGTCAAATCTGCGAGAAGATCCAAAAATACTTGGTACTTCGCTTTCACCCAATCTATTTTTAGTAAACGAAGAAACGGCTAAGAATATTGCCTTTTCCACAGCACGTAAATATTGGGGTCATGTATCAACAGAAATGCAAATATATTTTGACAAATATGGTTTAGATTCAAAATTTGTGAATGAGCGTCTCAGTGCTTTTTTCTATACACAAAAAGGTAAAGATACTTTTTTTGAGCAGCTTTTTGCACAACATACAATAGACTTAGAACGATTAATTTGGTTAGTCTTTGGGAAACGAATGCAAATAGCTATGCCAGTTAATGAGCTACAATCAATTATTTTATATAAATTTCAAGATGAATATTTAGTGCATATGATGTATAAAGAGCATGCATCTTTTTGGCATTGGCTTTTCACAAAAAAAGTTTATTCACTGCTTATCCACAAACCTTTAGAGCAATTCACATTTCTTTATGAAATAATGGGACATTTCGAGCATTCTGTGAGAGAAAATTGTGAACATGTGGATAACTTTGTGAATAACTATAAAACGATACTGGATAAGTGTATAACTCATGTGGATAAGCATAATGCTAGCTGTTTGGCAAAGAAACAATTACGTCTTTATCAAATTGTTACTCATTATCGCTTATCAGAAGGTGATTTTAAAAGTGTCAAAGCGCTTATTACCTCATTTGAAGCTGAATGGCGCTACTCAATGTATGCACTATCAGAGAAGGAAAAAGTGTTAATTGCCTATATTTTATTTCATATAGCAAATAGAGAACAGCAGAGTGAAAAGGTTATATATTATGGTGAATATTTATTAGAGGATGAGCGAATAAATAATTATGCCATTGAAATATTACTGGAGTATAAAGAGCTATTACCAAATCGTAAACCAACACCACCTGCCATTATTAAAAATTATCAGCTAAATTATTTAGAAAATTTATATGCCATTCTACTGGAGCACTATGTAAAAATGGCACGTTATGAGGATGGCTTACTTTTATTAAAAGAGCATGTTTTAGCATCGAATAAAAAAATCAATTCTTCATTAGTACACAAAAATTTTAGTAGTGAACAACTTATTGCAATTGAGGCATATGTTCAACAGGATATAGCACTTCATGTGAATAACTCTCTACAACATATTGGTTTGTCTGTGGAAGAGTGGCGACGCAATTATCGTCAACCAAATGCACCATACTATGTTGTCGCACAAAGTGCATCCCTGCATATGTTAAATATTTTAAGAGTTTTGTTTGTAACTGAGCAGTACGAGCTTTTTGAAAAGTTAATGGAGATTTACAAAAAATATCTACTAATAGATGATCATTTTGAAAACCTGCGTATGTTTATTAGTGCATATGTATAAAAAAGGTGTCTAATACTGTGATGTATTAGACACCTTTTTTTACTCTAAAACGCCTTTTTCCTTCAAAGCCTCAATTTGTTCAGCATCAAAGCCTAGAGATAGTAAAACTTCCTCATTATGCTCGCCTAATTTAGCACCAACATGCTTGTATTCAGGCTGCGTACCATCAAATTTAAACGGAGAGGCAATTTGTTTTTGCATAGTGCCATCGCTTTTGGGAATAGTCACAATCATTTCTCGTGCCTTTAGCTGTGGATGCTCACATGCTTCTGGAAATGTTAGAACTGGCTCTACACAACCTTCGAAATCCTCGTTAAACACTTCAAGCCATTCCTCATATGTTTTGGACAAGAAGGCGTCGTGAACAGCCTCTTTAAAACGAATTTGCGTGTAGTAGGAGTCATTGAAGGTATTATCGATCAACTCAGGAATATCGAGTGCTTCACAGAGTAATTTGCGAAATTGAGGCTCTAAACTACCGACAGAAAAAAAACGCCCATCCTTTGTTTTGTAAAAATCATAGTAACTGCCTCCATTTAAAATTTCTTGCTCTGGCTGTGGGACACGTCCACCTCCAATAAATGCTGCACCATACATAGCATTAAGTGAAAAGACAGCATCTGTCATACTAATATCGATGAACTGTCCTTCTCCTGTTTTTTCACGATGGAGGGCAGCAGCCAGTACGCCTATTGCTGCATGCATTGTCCCTCCAGCTATGTCAGCTAGTTGGACGCCCATGGAAACAGGTTTTTTATCCTTATGGCGTGAATAGTCGAGTAAGCCTGCTAATGATAGATAGTTATTATCATGTCCTGGACGATTACTATATGGCCCTGTTTGTCCGTAGCCAGTTATCGCACAATAAATAACCTTAGGATTTATTTCTTTAAGCGCTTCATAGCCGATGCCAAGTCGATGCATTACACCAGGTCGAAACCCTTCGATAATAACGTCATATTCCTGTACAAGTGATTTAACAATGTCGATAGCTTCTGGTGATTTTAAATTTAGCGTTATAGACTTTTTTGATCGATTTAAATGTTGATGGATATATGCCTCATGATCCTCGTCATAGGGAGGCATAATTCGCGTTAAATCAACCCGCTTTGAAGATTCAACGTGGATAACATCTGCTCCTAAATCAGCAAATATCATTGTCGCCATTGGTCCTGGTAGTAATGCAGAAAAATCGAGAATTTTTAACCCCTTTAAAATACCCAAATCTTCCAACCCCTTTTTGTGTAGGCTACACAACCATCTGTATGATGATGGCGAGTAGCGCTTTTCTCATAATCCCCATTGTGTGAAAAGCGTATTCTATATACTGTATTATTACAGTTTATTGTATTTTAATGAGTATTATAACAGATTGAATCTTAACTTGCCTATGCTAATTTTTATTATAAAATAAACGCTTCAACTTTTATATGTCAGAATAACAATAAAAGTAAAAAAATTTAGAATTTAGATTTTTTATCAAATTTCAGATAATTAGCGTCAGCTGTTGGAATTTTTAATCTAAGTAACTAAAATGTTGCAATTTTGTTTGCTAGATTCTATATGATACGATCTCGTTTATTGATACAATCCTAGAGGTGTGTTGGATTCTTCTTACACAATTAATACATGTTACTTTTACCTATAGGAGTCTTTGCTTATAATAGGCACTAATTGTTTAAGAATCTCAAAATATACATATAAAAAATCATAAATAGGAGGGGAAAAATGAAATCGCACCGATTAAAGTTAAAGCATCTTATAATGGGCGTAGCAATGGCAGCATTCTTTTTAACAAGCATAGGTAGTGTTTGGGGCGGCTATAGGATGAACATTGATTCCATTAAGGAAAATGCGCTAGAAACGAATAGAGTTTATGCTCAAAAATTGGCCTCAACTGCTGATTCCTATCTACATGAAGCTTTTCAAATCTTAGGATATAGTGCGGAGCAGGTCAGAACGAAAATGGATGATGAACAAGTATTGAATCAGGAAACAGAGCGTTTGAGATTGCAAAATCAAATGTTCAATTCGGTGGTTATAACAAATGCAAAGGGACTTGTTTTATCTGTCTCTCCGCCCTCTATAGAAATTAAAGGACAGATTTTAACATCCATTGGCGCTAAAGAGGCATTAGCCAAAAAGACACCCATTATTTCTAAGCCATATGAGGCGATGACAGGGCGGCTCATCATTTTTATATCACATCCTATTTTCTCGGAGTCCAATGAATATCTAGGAATGATTGCTGGCACTATTTATTTAAAAGAACCTAATGCCTTTAAAACCTTGTTGGGAGAACATTATAGTAAGGATGGTTCTTACGTATATGTAGTTGATTCAGAAGGACGAGTTATCTATCATCAAGATCCAAGTCGTATTAATGACATTGTAACGAAAAATAAAGTCGTTCAAGCTGTTACATCTGGCAAGGATGGTGCCCAACTGGTTGAGAATACAAAAGGAGTGAAAATGCTAGCTGGCTATAGTGCAGTGCCATCGACAGGGTGGGGAGTTGTTGCGCAGAAACCTTTAGAAGTAGCATTAGCCCCTTCATTTGATCGTGTACAGGAGGTCATTATAAAATCTGTCCCTCTTATGTTTGTTTCGATTATCATTGTACTTTGGGCTGCAGCACGTATTGCGAATCCCTTACAACAATTAGCATCATTAACAGAAGAAAGTTTAGATAAGAAAAATGTAGAAGGTTTAAAATCTGTTAGTGGATGGTACTTTGAAGCCTATTCTTTGAAGAATGCATTGGTTCGAAGTTTATCGTTTCTACATGGACAGGTCTCCTTTTTCAAAGATCAATCTACTGTTGATCCACTGACAGGGATTACGAACCGACGTACAATGGATTCAATGCTTGCTGAATGGTTAGCAAGTAAGGTACCACATGCCATTATTTTGTTAGATTTAGACCACTTTAAAAGTGTGAATGATACATATGGACATGCAGTAGGTGATAAAGTTTTACAATTTTTGGCTAGACAAATGGAATCAGTAGCTAGGGAAGGCGATGTATGTTGCCGTTACGGTGGCGAGGAATTTGTCATACTTCTGCCGAACGCGACGATAGAGGAAGCCACACTAGTCGCAGAACAATTACGAAAAACTTTGGCCGATACGGTCAGTCCATGTGGTAGACCAATAACATTATCTGCAGGAATAGCTGCCTATCCAGCAATGGCACATACAACTGAAGCGCTCATTGAAGCGGCTGATGACGCACTTTACCTTGCGAAACAAGAAGGGCGAAATCAGGTAAAAGTTGGAGTATTAAAAAAGGAATAAAAAAATACAACAAAAGAGCTTACAACCCAAATTTTTGGGGTAATGATTAATGCAAACATCATTTGGGCAAGCTGTATATAAGTCATCAGCCACATGACTTTTAAATTATGTTCAAATGATATGTAACTCGGGCCACATCTCTTGATCGACTTGACAAGACGTAAGGTTATCCCCCTTTCCCTTATGACACCCCAAGTACGACTAGATGTATGCCTATATATCGTCAAAAGCCAAGCGAGCACCGATGCTCCTTGGCTTTTTAGCATTTTGTGGAATATTCTAACAGAGTAACAAGCTGTAGTTTTGATACGAATTATAGAAAGGTGATTAGTACAAGGAGCCTTTAAGGAAAACTTAGCTTTCTTTTTGATGACAACAAATTTGTTGCTCCTTGGCAATTCCCTTTAAACGTGCATAATCATTTCCCCATGTACACATTGTATTTAAAACGGGTATAAATGACTCTCCTAAATCTGTTAAACTATATTCTACTTTTGGTGGTACTTCTTTAAATATTTCTCTTCGAACAAGTCCGTCTCTTTCTAACTGTTTCAATTGATCGGTTAGAACTTTTTGCGTAATTCCGGGTATTAATTCATAAAACTCTTTCGTCCTTACTGATTGTTGACTCAAGAAAAATAGTATTAAACATTTCCATTTGCCACCTGCAATATCCATAAAAATATTGATTCCTGTATTATAGTTCACCATGGGCTTCCTCTCCTAAATAGGCACAAAAAAGTGGCTATACCACTTTTTTGTGCGTTATTTTCTTATTTATTATTGCTTACTATAATTAGAGGCGCAATACAATAAAAACTTAGGAGTTGTTCATAATGAGTGTAAAAGATACTTTAGAAAAAAGACGTTCAGTTAGACATTATGATTCAAATTATAAAATTAGTTCAGAAACATTGACTGCCTTAGTTGAAAGTGCAAGTAAGTCGCCTAATGGAAATAATATTCAAGCAACACGATACTTAATAATCGAGGATGCGAAATTAAGAAATTTAGTACTACCTATAGCTTTTAATCAACAGCAAATAGTAGAAGCTTCAACGTTAATCGTCATGTTGGGCGACTATCAGGCATTTAACAAAGGTAATATTATTAAAATTCATGAGGAGGGGTACCAGGCAGGTTATTTTGATGAATCATTAAGAGACTATCTTGCGAATGCTGCAATAAATTATTATGAAGGTAAGACAAAAGAAGATCTAAAGTTAGAATTAACTAGAGATGTAAGTCTTGCCTCAATGTCCTTGGTTTTGTTAGCGAATGAAGCTGGTTTTGACACAATTACGATGTCAGGCTACGATTCTAAGAAATTGAAAGAGATCTTAAATATTTCTGATAGGTATCTTGATGTTATGCTGATTGCTATTGGTAAAGGTATAAAAGCAGGTCATAAAACTGTTAGGCATGATGTAAACAAGGTAATTTATAAAAATGAAATAATTTAGTGTTATTAAACTAACCAAACTTTTAAAAGTTCAAAATTAATAGCTAATAGAGAGAAGCCAATTACGAAACTATTTTTAAATGGCTTCTTTTTTATGTATTGCAAACGATGAATTTTTAAATATTGAGTGATGGAAAGCTTATGAACTCGCATAGTAAAGAAATCGTATTTTAGTCTCTAACTCTAGAAGAAATTTACCCTACTATTTTAGATTTATCTATGAAGGTTAGCTAGCCTTTGGTCGATATAAAGGATATGAGCAAATGATATTTGTACGTATCAAAATACATAAGCGAAAGGAAGAGTGGAATGGATAAATCTAAAATCCAAAAAGTAAATAAAGCCTTGATTGCAACCGTATTTGCTTCAAGTGGGATTGCTGTTGTAGTACCTCCACCAAAAGCAGCAGCGGCTACTTCTCCCTTTACGGATATTAACCAATACTCGGATAATTATAATGAAATATTAAAACTATATTCTCAGGGCGTAATGAGCGGTTTTGCGGATAATACTTTCCGTCCTGATGTCAGTGTAACTCGTGGAGAGGCAGCGAAAATGCTGGCAACGGCGTTAAAATTGGATACAAAAAATATCCAAGATCCTTACTATAAGGATGTTCCAAAGGGCAATCAATATTATAAATACGTAGCGGCCTTGCAAAATGCAGGTATTATGTCGGGCTATTCAAATGGCATGTTTATGCCGAATGAAGTGTTGACTAGAGGGGAACTAGCCAAAATGGTTGTAGTTGGATTCCATCTAGAGGTATCCCCTACGTACAATAATATTTTCAAAGATGTGAATAGCAAAACAAACAATGCCATCTATATTCAAACTTTAATCGATTTGAATATTACAAAGGGCACAACTCCCGTTACATTTTCTCCATTTGATCCTGTTACTCGCGGACAGTTTGCTTCGTTTGTAGTGGGTTCACAAGAGAAGAAAAGTAATGAAACATCTTACAAAATCACAAATGTGGATGATGATGCTGTTTATATAAATGGTCAATCTTATACAATTCCAGAAAGCCTTGCTCATATTTTTAACGAATATAATGCTCCTGTGTTAAAAGGTGCTGTCATTGAGGGTGATTTATCGAGTAAGGGAATTCGCTCCATTTCAAAATTAACACTTAATGCAAGTGGAACAAGCACACGTTCTTTAGATTTTGATGGAAATTACGGTTCTTTTGGCGCAACGATTGTAGTAAATGGTAATTATATCGAATTCTCGAATATGACGCTGACAGGGACAATGTTTGTCAACGAAACCGTTCGCCCACCATTGCATTTAGGGGCTACTTACAATCAACCATTAGCTCTTGGTCGTGTGGCAAGTAACAATATTTCATTTATTAATTGGTCAAACCCAGATAACAATAAAGGCGATGATTCGTCAACTAACAATTCGAACGATCTTCAAAATTGGACAAAACCAAATACTGAAAATGATAAGCCATTTGTTAACTGGTCTAAAGAAAAAGAGGAAATGAAAAACGTTGAGAAGTACCTAGAATTTTATAACAGCAGTGTTTCTCGACTAGTAGTATCTCAAACAGGTACAAAAATTGAAACAAATACAAAACTACCACGGGTAGACATCATTGGAAATGTGCGTGAGTTTGAAATTCAAGGCGATATTGGTACGTTAAATTTAAATACAGAAACAAAACTTACAATTTATGGTTCAGGAAATATCGATTGGATCAATTACAATAGCTACACAGATCTAGAGCTGTATATTGATGGACGAATTGGCACATTATTTGTTGATAATTCATATGGCAAAATTGATATTGGAGATTATACGTATATTGATAAGGTCATCTTACCTAAGGATGGATCACCAAATAATATCTTCGACGATTTCCTCGATGATAAAGATAATATAGGCAATATTACTGATCCAGATGGCAAACCAATTGATAAAGAGGAAAATGAGAATCAAAATCCTGATGATAAAACAAAACCAATCATTAGTATTACAAATGTAAAAGTACTAAATGGTAGCGAAATTCAAGCAGATTTCACTTCTGATGAAGTCGGTACGTACTATTATATTGTGCGTGAAAAGGGCGCAGAGGCACCAAATAAAAGTGAAATGGTTAACCGTCTCTCAAATAAGAACGTAGCACATGGAACTGCGGCAGCCATCAAAGGAACAAACTCAATTAAGGTTTCTAATTTAGGTGAGAAAAAGGAATATGTTATCTACATCATGGTTGTGGATGGCTCGAAAAATGCATCGGACATAGTTTCTCAAGAGTTCCAAATGAAAGATGCTTCACCACCAGTAGTGAAATCCCTCCAAGTTACGCCATTACATGGAGGAACACGTGCTGAATTTACTTTTACAGCCAGTGAACCAGGAGACTATTACTATTATATACGTAAGAAAACAACAGCAACTGATCCAACAACGGCTGACATCGTTGCTAACCCAACAGGAAAAGGCGAAGCAAAAGCTAGTGAACTTGGCATAAAAGGCATTCTAACGGGTTTAGATGCAGAAACAGAATATCAGCTTTATGTTGTGATGAAAGATAATTCAGGTAACTTCTCGATAGACCCTCCTGCAGTAAAAGATTTTAAAACTGGTGCGCTTGATAGTGTTCATCCATATGTAGAACAAGGAAAGTTAGTAAGGAAAAGCAATAATCAGTTTGAACTTACTGTTAGTGAAGCATTAGATCCAGAAAATGCTAACGATATTAACAATTATTTATTAACGGGTACAGTTATTGTTAACGTAACTGGAGAAAAAGGAATCAAACCATCAGCTGTAGAGTATAAAGCAGGAGATAAAAAAGTTTTATTAACAATACCATCTGATACGGGGTTTGTTAATGGTGATACGTTGCGTGTAACAGTATTACCAGGTGTTAAAGATTTAGCGGATAATGCGTTTGAAAATACTGGCACAGTGAAGCCAGGTGACCCGGTTCGTAACTATGCTGAGTATAAACATGAAGACACTGTGGAACCAAAGATAACAATAAAAGATCCAGTGAATAAAGCGGATGAATCTGATGGTTTCCGTAGAGCTGAAATCGAATTTGAGCCTAATAAAGCGGGAACGTATTACTATATGATCCTACCTAATACAGTAGTAGATAATGGTGAGACGAAGACTTTCCAACAATATTTAACAGATCATAAAATTACTGAAAGAGATTTTATTAATGAATTTGCAGGTGACACTAGTAAATCTGGATATTTCCAAATTGGTGGAAAAGATATATATATTCAACGTGGCTCAGGTACGGCAGATTTAGAAACAGCTACGCAAAAATTCCCTGTATCTGTGGAACAAAATAAACTCGATCCGTTTAATAGCTATTCTATTTATATGGTACTAAGAGATCGTGGAGGAGAACTTTCTAAAATCGCAGGTCCTAAGACTGTATTCGAAGATACTAAGGCACCTTTAATTCGTAATTTAGAGATTAAGCCAAAAGAGAATGATGATACAAAAGCAACTATTAGCTTCGAGACAAATGAAACAGCAAAAGTTCATTACTGGTTTGTGGAAAAAAGAATTAAAAATAAGGATGGTATATTGATTGATAATCCTGATGCTAATTTAACTGCTCCAGCAGATGAAAAATATTTAGAAACAAAACTCAAAAGTAGTCCATCTGTTGAAAAGATTGGAAAAGGTCTGTCAGGGACGGTTGATGCCAGAGGCGTTACTTTAAAGCCACATACTGAATATTTAGTTTATGTTGGAGCCGAGGATACACCTGGAAACTTTACAATTTATAAAGCTAATGTTCCATATAATGATCACGATAGAACTTCAACAGGATTAATGAAACAAGATTTCTACTCTGATGGTACACCACCAAGCATTGGCATGGTTTCCCCATTGGATAACAAATATTATCCAGGTCTTATTTATCGTAACAGCGACGATACATTTACCATTACTTTTAGTGAAACAATTATGCGTGATGAAAATGGTAAATCTAAACTTGTAAGTACAGGTGATACAGTTGATGTTAATTTAGCAGATATTATGACGATCACGACAAAAGATTCCAATGGTAATGAGACTGATGTGACAGCTAAGTATGCCCCTGTTACTTATACTACTGGAACAGATACAACGAAAGCTAGTAAGCTCATTATTAAATCGAAAACATCTAATGACGCAAATCAAACAATAACAGTTACAATGAAAGAGAGTACTCGAGATTTTGTGATTCAAGGCTATGAAGGCCATAAGTTCGTTAATAAGGCACAATACCTATATAGAACACTGGATGCGAAGTTTATGGAAATTAAACTCGGCTACTTGAATACATCGGGTGACGATAGAAAAGTTCAAGCGACATTTGATTTACTAGGTTCTGCTCAACAATTCTATGAAAATGGCGAATCACTGAAGTACTATTATTTATCCGATACTGCAGGAACAAATGAAACAGTTATTGCTAATAGAACACCTTCACAAGTGATTCAAGCGGTTGTATATGGTACAGACAGTTCTTTAGCAAAGGGAACAGGAACAGTTGCTACTAATGTTGCTCGTGTTACAAAAGAACTAACACATCCAGCCAAATTCTTCAACGGAGACTGGGTGACAATTGTATTAGAAGACAAGTATGGTAATTTCCATAAGTTCTATGCAAAGGTTGGATACAAAGATCCTTCAATACAGTAAAAATAAAAACCAAGTGATTATTAAATGATCACTTGGTTTTTTATTTTTAGAACAATGAAGGTGGAATTTAAATGTGCCAGCCTTGGTTCAAAAGGAGGCCCTTGATTCAAAAGTATGGGGAGTTTCATTTTCAATTGGACGATTGCCAGACTGTGCAGGAGATTTTATTTTTTATAGAAGATAGGGCGCTTGAATTCCCTAAAGAAAGTACATTATGGAATAAGTTGCCTTCAGCGGAAAATAATAAGGTTACTTCTTTAGGTAGTACTACCTCCTACTTTAATGACCCTGTTTCATTAAAGAACAGCTTAATTTAGTAGTAGAAGCCTTTAGTAATATGCAAAAAATAAATAACATGAATAATTCATAAGCCAAACTACAATCTATCGCAGTTTGGCTTTTATTTGAGAATATTTTTAATTATAATGATAGCTTTTGTGAAGTTGGAAAGTTTACACCTTATCGGGAAGCTTCTTATAGTAATCATTTAGAAGTCTTAATCTTTCTCCATAGGGGACATCCCTCTGTACAATTCAAAAGAAGCTCCAAAGCTAAATATTAACAAAAGAAATAAGGTGAATTACTATATAACGCAAAAATTATTGCGGCAAATACGGATTTTTTTTAGGATAGATTCCTGTAATATTTTAATTGGCCAAGGAAATGATGCATGCATATGTAGCAAAATTTAAAGAACTAGGGGAGATTTAAAATGAAAAAGAATAAAAATGAAAAATCAATTAATAGTCTTCAATATGAAATCCAAGCACAAGATTTAGATGGAAAATCAGGTGCTGGTATTCTTACTGCTATTCAATTAACATTAGCGAAAAAATGTGGAGGCTATTTTACAGCTTCATACGAATGTACTAGTAATAATATTCCTTGTAATTAATATTTACTTTGAAGGAAATGCTCAGAAGGATTTTAATCCTTCTGAGTTTTTCTTATAACCAACAAAAAACTCTTCTAACTTAAATTTTAAAAAGGAGTTGTAGGCATGCAACAACTGAATTTAAATATTACCGAAGACGAAAAAGAAATACTTTTATTTTGGAAAGATTTTTTTCCTGAATTCAAAGAAGATGATGATTTAGAGAAACTTTTTTTGCGAGTATACAATAATAATATTGAAAATTATTTGAAGGATAGAGAAATAGAAGATACATATCAAAAAGAATTTATAAATAAAATTATGGCTTTTAATATAAAGAATGATAATGAGATAATCTTTAACAATATAATGGATAAATATTTTCATGATTTTAAGTGGATTGGTTTTTTTAGACCATTATTATTAAAATATGATGACACAATAAAAAATATTATTAACTCTAAGCTGTTTAAAGATAGTGAGAGGGCATTTGATTTAATTTATTGTCAAATGTTGCAGAGTTTGGTTAATAGATCATTTAGAGTTATCGTATTAGAGATTAATCTAGCAAGACAAGAGAATATTTTATTAGGTAAAGATTCTGAAGAGAGATACACTTATTTTGTTAAAGAATTATTATTAGATAATAATTTTCTTGCTAAAATATACAATAAATATCCAGAATTAATACGTATTTTAGATAATTATTTAGAAAATACAACTAAATATTTAAAAGAAATCTTAAAAAATCTTAATGATGAAAAGAACTCTCTTTTTATGCAAATGGAAATAAATAAAGATATTAAATTAGAGAACATCGAATTTAGTCATGGAGATACTCACAATGGAAATAAGTCGGTTGCTAAACTAATATTTGAAAATAATTTCAATTTAATGTATAAACCTAGATCTTTAGAAATTGAAAAAGGCTATAAAGATTTAATAGACTGGCTGGACAATAGAATATCTGGCTTTAAAAAGCCATATGCAGCTAATGTATATAGCAATAATAATTATGGCTTTATGGAATTTATAAATAATAAAGAATGTGATAACCCTGAAGAAATTTCAAATTTTTATTTTAAAATGGGGGAGCTCTTAGCTATACTATATAGTTTAAATTCTAGGGATTTTCACATTGAAAATATCATAGCATTTGGGGAAAATCCAGTTTTGGTAGATTTGGAAACCCTTCTACATAAAACTGTAGAAATTAATGAAGAGGAAATAAGTAGTTATGAAAATATACTGAGTATTATCGGTAATTCTGTTGCAAGTATATCAGTGTTGCGTTTGGTATATCCCGCCATTCCGCCGAAATCGACAACCTTAATGGTATTTTCGTTTTTATTAATAGTCATTCTGCTTGGAAGGAGATATATTGAATAGACAGACCTATTAATAAAGTCTTGTGTTTTATTAATAACAGTTTTCTCACTTAACTTTTCTTCAAAATCTGGCTGTAATAAAGTTTCTAAATCTATCAAGTAAGGATATTCTCCTGAGGCTATTAAGTTTTCACTATGGAAGTCTTTGGAATTTAAAGCGTAAAGTAAACATAATAATTGTCCTGATCTAATATAAAAGCTTTTGACTTGTTCAATATTGTTACAGGGCTTGTATTCAATAAATTCCATCCAACCATGATTGCTTGTTGTATATATTTTTGCTGATTTAATTTTTTTTAAGTGTTTACTTTGATTATTCTCCATCCAAGATAGAAGGTCAGAATATTTTTGGTCGAATGCTAAAGACCTCGGTTTATATACTACTTTTTTATTATCTTCAAATGTTAAGATGGATACAGTTTTACCATCATTATGTGTATCCCCCATATTTAGGGATACATTAATTAACTTTTTAATATTTTCAGTGTTAAAAAGAGTTTTAAAGATATTTTTTATTTCTTGAGTTGTAGCACTTAAAATATCAAAAAGGAATTTTAAATAATTGTTAATTGTTAACAACAATAAATTTGTCAGTGACTCATATTCCATATATAAGGACTTTAAATATTCCTCATTTTGTAGTTTTTCATTGATGTAATATTGAAACCTATCTTCAGATGTTTCGCCTATAAGATTCCCTTGTTTTTTTTCAAAATCTATTTCAAATACTAGCATTTTATAACTAATATTGAAGGAAATATTGTACATATGAATGAAAATATCAGAGTAAAATGTTCTTTTACTATAAACTAAATCAAATTTTTCAAAGTGATCGAACCATTTTCCAAACTCCTTTAAAAATAGAGGTTTAAAGAAATTTAAAAATGGGAAATCCTCTTTATTTAAAGTAGAAAGAATGCGAAAGAGATTATTATTCGGTTTAAAGTTAAAAAGTGAATCAATCTTTTGCTTATTAAGAGCAAATCTCATTGATTCTTTTTCCCATTCTTCTTTGAAATCAACAAATTTTCTATTTGTCGTTTGGTGAATTAAGTCTTCAACTTCAATTTGCGTTTTAACTTCAGGGAAAAATTTACTCCAATAATCCAATACATCTTGAAAATCAATTTCTTGATCTAATACCTTCTCATTTATAATCATAATTTGCTCCTATCTAAAAAGGGTGGTACCTAATAAAAGTACACACCCTTGTTATAAATCTTCTTAATAAAAATTAGCAGGGAGTTGTTCCGTTACATTCTGCAGACCAAGTACAAGCCATTCCATAGTTATTCCCTAATCCAACAGCGTTGGCAATTGCTCTAGAGATAGCATCATTTGTGCCACCAGCTATTAATGACATATCTTGTTCATTAATTTCTTCAAAAAGATTTCCAGCAGGATTAATTTCATTTATTGCTAGTTTATTTTTTATAATTGGGTTTTTTGTAAATTTTGTATTCAAGTTAATCGCTCCTTTTTTTGTTATGAGATATCTCACTTACTATCATATCTTGTATTTTTTACAAAAAATTCCGTATTTACCGAAATTACCTATAAAAATATTGATTGTATAGAAATGGAAATGCTATTATATGTAATTGAAACAATACGTGAGAAGGAGGAGAAGAAATGAGTAATATTTTAACATTGTCGAACATCACAAAGAGTTATCGAAATAATAAAGTAATTAATAATGTTTCTTTCTCAGTTCCAAAAGGTGAAGTAATAGGTTTAGTTGGACCAAATGGTGCAGGGAAAACAACCCTTATGCGAATAATTATGGGATTAATAACGAAGTTTGAGGGGGAAGTTCGGTTTGATATTGAAAAGCAGCCTTTACAACATATAAAACGTATTGGAGGACTGATTGAATACCCTAGTTTTTATCCCCATATGAGTGGAATGGATAACCTTATTTATTTTGCAGAGATTTCAGGGGGATATGATAGAGATAATGTTTCATCTGTAATCCATTTATTGGGGATTGAAGGTTTTGTTCATAAGAAGGTAAAAAGGTATTCTTTAGGAATGAAACAGAGGTTAGGAATTGCACAGGCATTAGTTAATAATCCTAAACTATTGATTTTAGATGAACCCACAAATGGCTTAGATCCAGAAGGAGTTGCTGAAATAAGAGAAATATTGGGAAAAATTTCAAAAGAAAGAGGGATATCAATTCTTGTATCCAGCCATATTTTATCAGAAATTGAAGCTGTTTGTGATAAAGTTTTGTTTTTGAAGAAGGGAACAGTAGTAGATTATATTGATTTAAAAACAGAAAAACAGACTGATAGAGAGCTACATGAATTTATCATAGAAACTAAAAAAATAGAAATGGTAAAAAACTATTTAAATGATGTACAAAACATACCTTTTATAGAAATAGATCAAGATAAAGTAAAATTTCAATATCTTTATAAAGATTCTGATTCTCTTATAGTAGATTTAGTAAAAAATGAAATTAGTATAAATGCTATTTATCCACTTCGCAAAGATTTAGAAAAGAGATTTTTTGAGTTAATGGGAGGAAATAAGATTGAATAGCACTTTAAGAATATCAATATTAGAGGTTAAACAATTATTCAAAAGATACGGCATTTGGTCAAGTTTATTTATTGCAGTTTTATACACTATTACAATTTATCTAAAAAGGCCCATGTATCCATCCCCTTCGAATTTGGATACATATTACAATTACTTTGGTGATATTTCGTACTATATTATTCTCATTCTGCCTTCTTTTATTATGTCCAGAGAGTTTTCATTAAAAACTTCTAGAATTATATTCACAGGATCTTTATCACGTATAAATATCGTCCTATCAAAATTACTTTCATTGATTTTAATTGGATGTATTGTTGGAACTATTCACCGATTACTAGCCAATTTATTGTGGGTATTGGAACATAATAAATTTACTCTGAATAATCTTACACACGATATTTTTACTAATCTAACAAATTATTTACTTATTTCCTTTTTTGTTTCAAGTTTATCTTTCATCATTGGTTTCATTACGTTCAGTCAAATTGCAACAATAGTTTCCATTATTTCTATGTTTTCATTTGAGAGTATGATTAGAGGTATTATTCTAATAAAATTAGATTCTACAACAAAATTAGCTCTTTGGATTAAAGAGAATCCACTGGCTTTGGTTTATAAGGGAATGCAATATAATAATTTATCAATATCAAATAATATTTGTTTAGCATTAACAGGCTTAGTATTATTTTTAATATCTTTAATAATTATTAATAAAAGAGAAATTTAGGAGATTGATAATATGACTGGTATGTTTTCTATAAGCCGAATGGAAATAAAGAAAATATTTGATACATCAACATGCGTTTTTTTAATAATATTATTTATTACTACAATTATTGATAATGTTCTTTATTATCAGATGAACTTAAGTAAAAGCGTAGAGTTAAGCGGAAATATTGGTATTTCCTTATTTATTATACAAATTTATTTTATTTACTTAGGTAGTAATATGATAGGATCCGAGTTTAGTTTTGGAACTTCGAAAATGGTATTCAGTAGTATGTTCAGTAGAAGTCAAATAATTCATATTAAAAGTGTTTCATTTTTATTTTATACTTCTTTATATGGCATTTTTAATATATTAATTGGATTAACTGTTCAACTTATCATAGGTAAACATTTCTCTAGTATGGAGATCCTAAGTACGCTATTCTCCGTTTGGATTGTATATATAGTTTATTTCGCTTCTATCTTATCAGTAGGAATATTTACAATTTCTATTACGTTTAATCGCGTTTACTCATTAATAGCTGGATATGTTCTATATATTTTTTTATATAACATTGGTATACAAATTGTAGAAAGAGATGAAAGTTGGATGAAGACGATTATGGAGAATACACCATTTTACATTGCTTCTGATGGTTTTTCTACTCTATACTACAATATTAATGATATTATTTACTTAAGCTTCTTTTCAGTAGTAATTTATATAATAGGTCTCTATATTATCAAAAAAAGAGATTTGAAATAAATAAACTCTATATATTTTGTTTAGATTCTTGGAATAATCGTAGTTTATCAGGGAAATATATTTTAAATGTAGTGCCAGTATCTTCTTGAGAATCTACACTTATGCGTAACCCTAATTTTTTGCACAAGGTTTCACAAAGGTACAAACCCATACCAGTAGATTTAACATAGTTTCTACCATTGGTTCCCGTGAACCCACGTTTAAAAATTCTCTCAATATCAGATGAAGCTATACCTATACCATTGTCTGATATTAACAATAAAGTACCGTTTTCTACTTTTTTAGCAATAAAGGATAATTTAAGTGGATTATGACGATATTTGATAGCATTATCTATTAATTGCTTTAAAATAAAAATAATCCATTTTGAATCAGATGTGACTTTCAAATCAAGGTTATCCTTATATATGCTACCATTGGCACGAATAATACTTAGAGATAATGATTTAATAGCTAAATTTACAGCCTTATCAAGTGTAAATGTTTCTATTCTATAATCTTGAGTTAAAGTACTACTTCTTGCATAGTATAGAGCTTGTTCAACATAACCTTCTATTTTTAATAGTTCTTCTTGAATAAGTATGTTTTCAGGTGTCTTATGGTTACTTAAAATTAACTTTAGTGCAGTGATTGGTGTTTTTATTTCATGTACCCAAAGTTCAATGTAGTCTGTATAATCACGTTGAGCGTTTTTCAAAGAGAACATACAATCATTCATGTATTTTGTTGCTTCATTTAAGATGTTGTAGAAGAATTTCCCTGAAAAAAAAGGGGGTTCCTCTACAATATCTGCGATGTATGTTTTTTCTTTGATTTGTTTTGAAATATTTTTTATTTCATTATAATATTTACTTAATTGATAGTATTTAACTATAATTGGTGTGAAAAAGAAGAATAGAAGAATTAAATCTATTACTATTACTAAACTTCCATTTTCATTATACAAGTAGAGGACACTAGAGATAATTAGCAAAGATAGTAAATGAAAAAGTATTGCTAACTGTTTTTCCAAAAAAAATTCAATTAAACTCATAACTGATAACCCTGTCCTCTCTTCGTTAATAAATATTTTTTTAAACCGATCGATTCCAATTTGCGCCTTAACCTCGATATATTAACATTTAAGGTATTTTCATCAACAAAATCTCCGTTTTGCCAAAGCTCATTCATTATTTCATCTCTAGAAACTACGTTTCCTTTATTCATCATCAATAATCTAAGAATGCATAATTCATTCTTTGTAAGTTCTATTTCTATATTATTATAAATAGCTTTGCTCTTTAATATTTCCAGTGTTAAATCTTTATAAGAAAGAATAGCACTTTTGGAAATTTCGTAAGTTCTCTTTAAAACGGATTGAATATGAGCTAAAAGGATTTGTAAATCATATGGTTTTGTAATAAAGTCATCTGCTCCTATTTGAAGACTTAATAGTTCGTCAAAGGAAGTGTCACGGCTAGTTACTATAATAATGGGCACAGAAGACACTTTCCGAATTTCACGACACACTTGAAAACCGTCTTGAAAAGGAAGGTTAAGATCTAAAATAATTAAATGCGGCATGCTTTGTAGAGCATCTTCTACAATTTTTGTGAAATCGTCGCCACTTATGCATTCATACCCATATCTCTCTAGAAAATCAAAAAGTTCCTTTCTGATAATTGGATCATCCTCGATAATGAATATTTTCATTTTTAATCTCCCCTTAATCGAACCAATGAATGGTTTTATTTCCATAATTTATACCTTTTCGTTATATTATAGTGCATAGTAAGTAAACTTACAAAACGGTAATATTATGATACAATAATCGATTTTTTGTTAATTCATTGAATGGTAATATTATGGTAGCAAAAGGATAAGTCATCCATAAAAGGAGTGAAATTGGGAAGTGAATACAATATTAAAAGTTGAAAATATTGAAAAGGTGTATGGTAATAAGGGTAATGTAACCCATGCATTAAAAAACATTTCATTTGAAGTGCAAAAAGGCGATTTTATAGCAATTATGGGACCAAGTGGAAGTGGTAAATCGACTTTACTTAATTGTATTTCAACCATTGATACTGCTACGGCTGGTCATGTATTTATAGATGGCGAAGATGTCACAAAACTAAAGGGCCATAAATTATCAAAATTTAGAAGTGAGAAGTTAGGTTTTATATTTCAAGAATATAATTTACTAGATACACTAACTGCTTTTGAAAATGTTTCTTTGGCATTATCTATAATTAATTATCCAGTGAATGAAATTGAACATGAAGTCGATAGAGTTGCAGCCGCTTTGGATATAAAGGAAGTATTGTACAAATACCCATATCAAATGTCAGGAGGACAACAGCAGAGAATTGCGGCAGCGAGAGCCATTGTTACAAGGCCTACATTATTATTAGCCGATGAGCCAACAGGGGCTCTTGATAGTAAATCTGCTAAAATGTTGCTGAAAAATTTAGAAATATTAAATCAGCAACAAGATGCCACAACTTTGATGGTTACTCATGATCCTTATAATGCTAGTTATTGCAGAAGGATTATTTTTCTAAAGGATGGAGAAATTTTTAATGAACTAATACGAGGAAAAGATGATCGTAAAACTTTCTTTAATCGAATAATGGAGGTTGTTGCACTACTAGGAGGAAATATCAATGATGAGTTTTAAATTGATATATAAAAATGTAGGCAGAAGTATTAAAGATTATGCTATTTATTTTCTAACTCTTGTTTTAGGTGTCAGCCTATTTTATGCATTTAATTCAGTATCATCACAACCAGCTTTAAATGATTTAAATTATTCTATGGAGATTTTTGGGGATGCATTAGTTACGTATATTGGACTTTTAACAAGGTTTATTGCAATTGTTTTTGCTTTTCTTATCATATATGCCAATCAATTCATAATGAAGCGAAGAAAAAAAGAAATGGGTATTTATATGACATTAGGGATGAGTAAATGGCGGATATCCTTTATTTTTGTAGGTGAGACCTTTTTGGTAGGGTTATTTGCTTTAATTATAGGCCTTGGGCTAGGATTTTTAATGTCACAAGTTATTTCGATATTAGCTTTAAAAATGTTTGTAGGTGATGCAGTAGGATATAAATTGTTGTTATCAAAAGAAGCTATAAAAGAAACTATTATAAGTTTTTCAATTATTTATATTATAGTAGCACTTTTTAATACTCGTAATATTATGAACATTAAACTTATCGATTTATTAACTGCGAATCGTAAAAATCAAGAGTTAAAGGTCTATAACAAATGGGCTACAAGTAGCCTTTTTTTAGCAGCAATTACTTTAATAACTACTGGAATACTATTGTTAATGAAATTAGGACTTGATAAGAATTATTTAACTGTGATAGTCTCGCTTCTTGGTGTTGGTATTATTTTGTTTTATTATACCATTTCCAGTGTGATGGTGTTCTTGGCTAAAAGAAACAAAAAGCTGTATTTTAAAGAACTAAATTCATTTTTGTTTCGACAATTCGGAAGTAAAATGCAAATCAATTTTCTAGTAATAAGTATCTTAAGTGCATTACTGATAGCTTCACTAGTTGTTCTAGGTACAGGATTTAGTGTTACAAGTTCTATGAATAAACAAGTTACCACGGCAACCCCATTTGACTTAACAATTGTAAAACCATATGAGGATAACAAAAATCTTTTAGAAACAGCAAAACAAGATGGCATTCCACTGAAAGAAAATCTTAAAAGTTATGTAGAGATAATGTTGTTTAATGCCGATTTAACTTATGGAGAATTGTTTAAAGAGCAACAAGTAAAACTATCTGATTTAGAACAAGAGATACTTATGTCAAAAGTTACTTTAATAACTGAAACAGATTACAATAAAATATTGGAACTATCTGGAGAAGAGGGAATTCAGTTAGGAGAAAATAAATTCATTATTAATGCAAACTATGAACCTTTTAATAAACATATTCAATATTTCTTAAATAATGAAGGGAAAATAAGAATTGGTGATAAGGAGCTCACTCCTGCAAACAAAAAAATATTTGGTAACATTACTTACTTAACAAATTCAACAAGGGCAAATGATGTAGGAACAGTGGTTGTTCCAGACAATATGAAAAATTATATGAATCCTGATAGTTTCTTATTGAATGGTGTTTTTCCCTCTCAAGAAATTGAGGGGACGGTCTATAAAATAATGAATAATAAATGGATTGAAAAATCTCTTGAAGGAGAGATTTATTATGTAACTAAGAGTGTGATACAAGACACTTACTTTGGCATATTTGGAGTAATAGCTTTTATTAGCAGTTACTTAGGAATAATTTTAATGATTGTCACGTTATCGGTACTAGCATTACAGCAATTAACAGAAACCCAGGATAACAAAGAAAGATACCTGACATTATCGAAAATTGGTGCAAATAAAAAAATGATTAATAGGTTGTTATTTAGACAAATTGGATTTTATTTTATTTCACCTTTAATTTTAGCTAGTTTCATATCAATCTTTACTACTAAGGTTGTATTAGAAAAATTAGAACCATTTTTTGAAGTTTCTATCAAACAGAATATGTTTTTAAGCTTTGGTATTATTTTGTTGCTATATGTAATATATTTCATTGCAACTTATCAGAGTGCAAAACAGGTAATTTTAGACAATAGACTTAAATAAAAGGAGTAGATAATATGACTGAATTTCTAATGGGTTTTGGATTATCGGAGGAAATAGTTGAAACTATTAAATGGTGGATTCCGTATTTAAGTTTTATAATGATCATAATCATCGTAACTATTTTATTTAAGGTTATCCGTAAAAAGAAAATAAAGAATTCGCAGAATTAATAAGCCATTTAGTTTATAAAAGTATTATTCTTGGTTAAATGATCTTAGAACTAACTTTCATTTTTAAATGACTGGCTCCACATAATTTTTTATATAAATGCACGTTACTATTGACAATTGAAGCAGTCAAAAATAATAGAGTATTCAACTTAAACCCAGTGCTTTTCTGGCCTTATGATCCATTGCTTTAGAATCACAAGTTGAGGAAATCGCTAGCATACTTAAGGATCATTTAGAGAAAGAGAAGTAAATGTTATAAAAATGCCCAAGTGGAATGATTACCACTTGGGTTTTTCTACTACGTATCTAAAAACCGAGGAAGGCGGGCAAGCATACAAGGTAGGACGCTCACATGGTCCTCCTCATCAAACTTCACATAATTAGTATGAATGTTTTGGTCGCTTAAACGCTTCATTCGTTCAGCCGCTAGATCAGCTCCTTCTAACATATCAGGCAACTCGTTAGCACCGATTGTGAGTAAGAGATTAATAGCATGCTGACCGTTCCAATCTTCAAAAAATCTGTCTATTACTTTTAGTACCGCATTGTCAGCCCACCAAATAGAGGGACTGCCAGCTACAATATGACTGAATAAGTGAGGTCTTGCACATAAAGCATATAGTGTGAAAAGGCCGCCTAAGGAATGACCAACAATCGCTTGCTTCTTTTTATTGATAGGCCATTCCTTTGCTATAGCAGGTATGAGCTCATGTTCAATAAAATCTAAGAACTCATTGGCTTTGCCATTTGGAGGCCAAGGCGTTCCATTTGGACGTGGTGGCAGATGTTCTTTGCTAACAGGTAGTGTAAAATCGAGACAGCGTCGCTCCATATCAAAAGGTTCCTTTGAGGGATAACCGATGCCAATAACAAGAATAGGATCATAGCCTTTTGGTTTACGGGTTTGTAATTTCACTGCCTCTGCAAGTGTTGGAAAAAGGGCGTCCCCATCTAAGGCGTAGATGACAGTATAACCATCTGCTGGTGGTTCATCTGTTGGGCTTGCAAATAAAATGCGATAATCTAGCTGTTGACGAGATGTCGTGGTAACTTCAAAGTAGTTTTCTAATGTATAAGGTTTCTTTGTCATTGTTGTCATGGCGCTAAAAATTCCAATACATCTTCTATCACTTTTCCTTGAGCATGAATACCGCCATTTAGCCAGTAATCCTCGGATGTCTCAAATACTTGATCGTTTTTGAAGGCTGCCGTACTTTTCCAAATTTTACTGTTTTTCAACTCATTTAAAAATTCATCCCCAAGATTACCATCATTGATTAGGAAAATATAATCGGCATCCAGTTCAGGTACAATCTCTAATGATACTTCGAAGGCGCCATTTTTCACGTAGCTGCTTTGTTCAAATCCTAATTCATGTGTTAGGACATATCCACTAAAATACTCATCAGTCATGAAAAACATACCTTTTGCATTAAAGCGAATTAAAGCAATTTTTTTACCTTTTGTTATAGAGGATAGCTTTGTTTTTGCTACATCTACTTTTTCTTGATAATCCTGTAAAGCTTGCTCAGCCTTGTCTGTTTCATCAAGTAGTTGCCCTAAAACTTTAATAGAGCCTTCTAAATTACTTGCAGCATTATTAAAAACATAGGTTGGTGCGATTTTTGCATATTTTTCATAGGTGCCATTATCCACATAAAATGAATTGTGCAAAATAATTAAGTCTGGTTTATCTGCCATAATGGCTTCGGCTGATGGGGGACCGCTTGCAAAGCTAATTTCTGGTATACCCTGTAACTGATCTTGTAAATAAAGCTGTGGCTTAACACCGTTAGACCATTGCATAGTAGGCTTGATACCAAGAGCTAGTAATGAATCCTCCATGACAGGTGCAAAAATTTTAGTAGGCTTAGCTGGTAGTGTTACTTCATTCCCGACCTCATCTTTTAGTGTTAGCGGGTAAACACTTTGCTCCTTTGTACTTTCTGAGGATGCCTGCGTTTCTACCTGTTCCTCTTTATTGCTTAATTGGGTATTGCAGGCGGAAAGTATGCCCATAGTTAGCAAAAACATCGCTAATAAATAGGCAGATTTTATAATTGTATGACATTGATTATGACAATTTTGTGTCATTGTTCATCAAACTCTCCTTCCGATGATAATCATTCTCAAATGAAATTATAAATCACTGTCTGATACGTTACCATGGACGGGGACAGGAAAAGGATTTGGATTTTTTCCGGTTAGCATAAGTAACATTTCATCTAGCATTCGGCTTATAGCAATAGCTGAGTATTCGAACCAAGGATTCGAAGGTAAAACATAGACATGTCCATTTTTTACAGCACGGAGTTCTTTCCAACGATCAAGGTATTGTAGAGTAAGCCAATAATTTCGGGTTGGTGAATCTGGACAAATGATAAATAGCAAGCGGTCAGGGTCTATATTTACTAGCTGATCAAATGTAATATGCTCATTATATGTTTGTTGGCGAGCATCGACAGAACGAAGCTGTAAATCTGTAAACAGTACATCCTGAATCCCTTTATTACAATACATAAATAATTGATCACCGCATAAACGAAGAACGGCAAACGTATCATTTCCAGCAACTTGATTAATTTCTAATCTCGCCTGTAATACCTTTTGTTCATATGTTTGAATGAAGCGCTCACCTACGCTTTGCTTTTTAACAGCTACAGCTAATTCTCTCAGTTGTGTTCGCCAATCCTTCGCTTGTATAAAGACATTTTTGATGCCAATTGTTTGAAGCCAATCAAGCATGGAGAGGGAGGGTTCCTCTTGAAAAATATGAATATCTGGCTTAACAGAGGCTAATTTTTTGAAGTTGTCCTCTGATTCTGTATCAAATATATTAACATGTACGGGAATTTTCTCTTGATAATGATGGTAATAATAAGGACTCCATTTAGCATTCAGCGGAGCTGCAACTGGTATGATACCAAGCGCTAATAAATTTCCAGTAGCGGAGACCGAAAAAGTAGAAATACGCTGGCGAGCCATCTTACTATAAGCAGAAGGTGAAATCCCAACTTCCTTTTTAAATTTTCGGCTAAAATAAAATTCGTCACTGTAACCTACTTTTCTAGCAATCTCACGAAGTAATAAATCGGTATCACGCAGTAATTGCTTGGCATGTCCGATACGTAGCGCCGTTAAATAATGTGTGGCACTTTGACCGAATGCCTTTTTAAATGCCTCTCCAAAGTAGCTGGAACTCAGACCCGAAATGAGTGCTAGATGCTTAATCGTAAGAGGTTGATGATGGTTTTTAGCAATATAATCTCGAATATCCTTTAATGATATTTGAGTTGTCGTATCTGTTATACTTTCCGTTTTCATATAAATGTCACTCCTTATTATAAGTATGAGAATTACTTGGCAGTAACCAATAGCTTTGGTAATGCACCGAGTAACTTCTCTCTTGTAAAGGCATCTCCGTAATTCCACTTTGTTGCATCCACTAAATAAGCATGGTTAGTTTGTACAGCAGGGAGTCCTTTCCAAATATCACTATTAATCAATTCCATCGTAGCCATTTGCGATTCGGGTTTATCAGATAACAACATAAAGATGTGGTCACCAGCATACTGAGGTAAGTGATCTATTGGTATTTCTTTATACCCCTCGCCTGCTTGAAGTAGTTATTTGACTTGGGGGTGAGGCTGAAAACCATCTGGATGAAAAAGGGCAGGGGATAGACCTGTACAGCCCATAATAAAAAGGCGTTTGCCATGATCAAAAGTCAAAACAGATGCTGTTTCGCTAGGCTCTATCACTGTTTGTACTGCTGCCACATAGTATTTTCTTGGATTTTAAAATATTTTAGCCAATCTTCTGCACGCTGTTGTTGGCTAAGCCACTGCCCTAATAAAAGGACGCGTTCCTCCAATGAATCCCAGGAATTTAGGGTAACCGTTGGTGCAATAGAAGATAGAGCTTGATATTGCTGCTCGTCATTATTTGTAAAGATAATTAAATCAGGGTTCAGTTTGGAAGATTTTTCAATATTGATAGGGAAGGAAACATCTTGAATATAAGGAACATGGATTTTATAGAAGGATTTACTAATAGAGTTTTTGTCACCACCTATTGGCTGCACATCAAATATCAACATATCCCCAAACGTTTCTCCATGGTAAATAACACGATGTGGTGAACGAGGGATTGCTACCTCATGCCCTGTCCAATCTTTTACAACAGTTTTTTGTTTATATTGTCGTGCAAACTGTTTTGGAGGAATTCCAATTACCTGTCGGAAGCGGCGATTAAAATAATATTCATCATCCTTTGCCTTCTCTGCTGTGGAAGAAGATTGAGTTCCGCATGCAGCCAAAAGGATGGAAATCATTAAAATGCCAGTTAAAAAAGCAATCTTTTTTTATAAATTTTTTCAAAGCTGAGAGCCTCCTAATTCAATTGATTTCTCTCATTCTATTTCATTATAATGAAAATGATAATCAATATCAATTTGATGTTTAGGAGATAGAGTTTAAATGTACAAAGACAATCAGTTACTGTCCCATCTTTTTTATCAACCTATACAAATAGTGAAATTAAATGAAATGTTAAGTGACATAGCACAATTCACCTACCCATTGATGGTCATAGTATATGAGGGATATATAGATTGTACGCTTCAAGGTAGGCACGTCAGGCTTAGTTCAAATTCTGTCATGCTTTTAGATAATACTGACGATTTTCATCTTCTTGAAACATGCGAAGGCAGAGGGATCGTCATTCAATATCGTGTATATGGTTACAAAACTAATCGTTTATTGCAAGATTCTATCGTAATTGAGCAATGCTCCTATCGACTGATGAATTTAGCTAAAGAAGTAGAAAAAGAAGCGAACACTGAGAGCAATAATCCGTTTCGTTTACAAAAATTATTTGGTGAAATGCTAGAAGTGTTATACAGCCATTTGCGTGATAATAATCAAAAAAAAGAAGGACTATGGATTGATAAAGTACTTCATTATATTAATCTACATTTTCGTGAAGAATTAACAAGAGAGCAGATGGCTGAAAAAGCACAAGTAAGTCCAGAACATTTTTCTCGTACGTTTCATAAGCACACAGGCTATACATATAGTGAATATTTAACATTACTAAGAATACGAGAATCACAGAAAAGGCTATTGTTTACAATGCCTAAATTAGATGAGCTTGCCGAGGAAGTTGGCTACAATGAGGGAACTTATTTAAGTCGGAAATTTAAAGAAAAAGTAGGTGTAACACCAACAGTCTATTATCAGAAATCGAAGCGTGTCCTTGCACTCAATACCAATCATACAGCATGCTTACTAGCTCTTGGTATTACGCCAGTGTTGGGTGTATACTCTCCTTTTCTAGAGGGTATCAAGTCTGTCCCTAGTACGCAGAAACTGAAAGGCTATGAGTATGATATTGCTTCAAATTATCAGGCGATTACCGCAGCATGTCCAGATATCATTATTAACTACAGTGGGGGTGATGAAAAACCATTATTACTGTCAGTAGCTCCTATATTCGAGCTACCATGTAGAGAATTAAGCTGGCGAGAGCAATTTAGGTTGATTGCCCATATCGTTGATCGACAAGAAGTATGTAAGAGCTGGCTCCAGCAATATGATGAACAGATAGCTCAGTGTAACGATATTCTTGACCAACAACTTGGAGCAAGGGGGACTGCTATTGTTTGGGAAATAGGTAGTCATCAAGCATATTGTTTAAATAGTAGTCATGGAAGAGGGAGTCATATACTGTACGATGATTTGGGCTTTAGTCGACCAGCTGCGATTGTCACACGAAATATTGAACAAACAGGTTACTTATCAGTAGATATTGAAGATATTGCTTATTTT
The DNA here is from genome assembly GCF_020217405.1 of Lysinibacillus capsici. NCBI lineage: Bacteria > Bacillati > Bacillota > Bacilli > Caryophanales > Bacillaceae > Lysinibacillus > Lysinibacillus capsici. The sequence goes on from NZ_CP084108.1 coordinate 306,803, forward strand.
TCAGCGGATTATATATTCGTCACGGCTCTTCCTCCAAAAGATTTTGGAAAAGAGCATCTCTTGAGGGTATTACATTCAGAAAAATGGCAGTCACTTACAGCGGTGCAAAAGAAACAGGTGTATTTTTTGAATCAGTATGAATTATTTTATGGCTATGACCCATTATCTACAGCTACTCAATTACAAAAATTAATGGAAGTATTAACATCATAAATATACAGGGGAACAAATCACTTTCATACATAGACAGTTATTTTACATTCTTCTACAATTAATGAGAATTATTATCAATTGGTATGTGTGGAGGGAAAAAATTGCTGAAACAAAATAGAAAATTCATAGCGCCACTATTTCTTTTAATATTGCTTCTGTTAACGGCTTGTGGAGAAAAGGAGAAAAATTCTAGTCTGACTGCAGAGCAAGATACAAAAGAAGCAGAGACAAAAACGGTTCAGACGACAAATGGTGAGGTTGTTATTCCGACTAGTCCTCAGCGTATTGTAGCAGAGGAGTATATTGCAAGTTTGCTTGTATTAGATGTGAAACCTGTGGGAGCTCCTGGGTTGGCACTTGAAAACTATTATTTAAAGGATGCATTAAAAGGTGTAGAAGAAATCGGTGATTATGGGAAACCGTCGATTGAGAAGATTATCGCGCTCAAACCTGACTTGATTATTACTGGCAATGGGGAAAATTATGATGCTTTAAGTAAAATTGCTCCTACAATTGTCATTCCATATGGTGAATTGAAGGGTGCGCACGAAGAACTTACTTATTTCGGTGAGTTGCTTGGCAAAGAGCAAGAAGCTAAGGATTGGCTGGCGCAATATGATCAAAGGATTGCCGATGCCAAAGCACAGGTAGATGCGATTATTCCAGAGGATGCAAGCTTCTCTATTTTAGAGGATGCAGGCAAAACGTATTATGCATATGGTGATAATTTTGGACGTGGTGGACAACCAGTTTATCAAGCACTTGGTCGCAAACCACCTGCTAAAGTAGCAGATGAAATGATGGAAAAGCAGTGGGCTGAAATTTCCGAAGAGGTGCTGGCAGATTATGCAGGAGACTACATTATTTTGACTTCAGATGATCGCACAGTTGAAGATTTTAAGGAAGATCCTATATGGGGGAGCTTGCCAGCCGTAAAAAATAATCATCTTTATGTTTGGCCAGAGGAGCGCTCATGGTATTATGACCCAACTGCTGTGTTAGCTCAGGTAGAAGAATTAACAAACTGGCTTACGAATAAAAAATAAGCTATATAATTGAAAATGCTAGTACAACATACAAAACAAAATTAAATGAAATTTCATAAAATCACTCAGGCATAGGGTTGTTTGAGTGATTTTTCTATGCTTATACAGGTTTATATTGAGAATGATTATCAATTATAATAAACTTGTAGGTAGTGAAGAATTGGAAGGAATGATGTAGGATGCTACCAAAAGAGGAGTTTCTATTTCTTTGGAATCACGCAACGATCAAAGTGCTCGATTTAAGATATGAGCTATTAAAACCTGAGGAAATCGGAAAATCGTATAAATTGCCTGCAAATATGTTTCTTTATGCCACAGGTGGTGGTGCGGAAGTTCAAATTGATTTAATAAACTATACACTAGAGGGCTTTCATCTTATTCACGGTGGAAAGGGCACCACGCTACAAATAGTGGCTACAGACAAAGGATTTGAATATTTTTTAATATTTTATCGAGCTTCCATTCCTTTAACCTCAAATAAAATGATAGCCAGAGCCTTGCAAAGAAATAATCCTTTCAACTATCAATACAGTCTTGTTCCTAACTCACCTATTACAATGTTTGAGAAAATATATTTTATGTATAAGCAGTGGGAAAATGCCAATAATCTCAGCAAATTTACTGTTAAATCGCTATTCTATCAATTATTAAATGAAATTTTCATGCAGTTAGATCAGGATAGTGTCGACATTCAAAAACTAAATGTTTCTAGTCAAATTAAAGCCTATCTAGAGCAAAATTATGCACAGCCATTGACCTTAGAATCCATTGCGAAGGCATTGCGCTATAGTCCATCTCATTTATCCATTCAATTCAAGCAACAATTAGGTTGCAGCCCGATTGAATATTTAATTCAGCTACGTATTGAAAAAGCTTCTATTTTGCTTGAGAAGACAAATGCTAGCTTACACGATATCGCTATGGGTGTCGGCTATAGCGATGTCTATTATTTTAGTAGACTTTTCAAAAAGAGAGTAGGCGTTTCACCAACAAAATTCCGTCAAAAGAAACAAGGAAGTGATCTGATAAAAGATAGTCCTTCAATGTCTGAAAGATACTCCATTGTCGATTGGAGCTTCCAAGATTATATTGAGAATGGTTATCAATATAATGAGAGGAAGTATGAACCAATGAACAAAAAAGGATTATCAGCTATTGCAACACTTTTCCTTTGTCTGACGCTTTTATTAAGTGCTTGCAGCAGCGGGGCATCAAACAATGCAGGAGGCGGAGAAAAACAAGTCTCTACTACACAAGTAGCCAGCGAATCACAAACAAAAATGGTCTCTACTATGAAAGGAGACGTAGAAATACCCGTTAACCCTGAGCGAGTAGTAGTGATGTATTATACAGGTGATGTACTAGCATTTGATGTGACACCAGTGGGTTCCTCTAAAATACAAGAGGGAGCAGCATTTGAGGAAGAATTAAAAACAGTTGAAAGTTTAGGTGAATGGTTCGAGCCAAATGTCGAGGCAGTAATCCAATTAAAACCTGATGTCATCATTATTCCAAGTAAGGATGAGCTTTACGATCAAATGCAGAAAATTGCACCTACTGTCATGATCGATTTCTCAACCTCACTAGATGAACGTTTAACAAAGATTGGTGAAGTACTAGGGAAAGAGAAAGAAGCAAAAGAGCTTTTAGCTAATTTCTATACAAAAGTAGAGGATAGCCAAGAGAAGCTAGAAGAGGCAGGTATTTCAGATAAAACGGTTAGTATTATGGAAGGCGGCAAAGGAAAAATGTCCGTTGTGACAAGTTATACCTTTGGACGTGGTTCCCAAGCTATTTATGAGTATTTAGGAATGAAAGCACCAGATATTATTCAAAAGAAAATAGATGATAAAAACAACACCAATGAGGCAATCGATGTTTCTTTAGAAGTATTAAAAGATTATGCAGGAGATTATGTGTTCCGCTCATCTTATGACGGAATGGTAGATTTAACAGATCATCCAGTTTGGTCTAATATTCCTGCTATTAAAGAAGGAAGGCTTATCGGAATAGATTTTGGTTTTTGTTACTACAACGACATTTATTCATTATCAAAACAGCTAGATTTCATTGTGGACCAACTAGTTGCTACAACTAAAAATTAAAAAATTGATGGTTTACCCCATAAATGATTATTAATACATAACATTTATAGAGAGGTTATATTTTTATTTAAAATGAGACAAATTTGATTATTTGACTTTGTCTATTCTTTTTTAAAGTGCACTTCTAATAATAGAGATTAACTTTTCAAAAAGAAAGAAAGCACTAAAGAAACCAACATTGTTTCTTTAGTGCTTTAATTTAATTTCTTACGATTTGGAACGTGCCAGGAGTAGTAGTTTGGATAATATGACGATTTCCACTGATGGTAAAGTCAGCTGGAACTTGCCTGCCAAAACCATTTGAGCGATTGAAGGAAGAATTGGCTGGTAAGCCTTCAATTATGATTTCCATATTTGCATCAAAGGTTACTGGTTGTTTATTCAATGTAGCTTGAAGAGTAATTCGATTTGCCTTTTTTGTTACTTGAATATCCATAACCCCTTCATCTTCATTGACAAGTGTATAAAGTGGAGGAATAATGATGGTCATTTTGTCTTCTGTTGTTAGAATATAACGTTCCGTGTCATTTTCTGATGCGGCTACATTAATTTTAGCTTTATAGTTATTTTTATTTTTTATCATAGCTGTAATTTTCCCTGGGACAGCTGCTGCATCAGATAAAACAGGTGTTTTTGGTATGTTATCTTTTGAAGGAAGTGTGTGTGTTCCTTGTACAAAATCCACTAAAGTCCATACATTTGGGACGAGCTGCTGCTGAACAGGTGTTAATGCTTCAAAAGAAGTTTTGACTGCCTGCACATCCTGAGCTGTCGATGTTTTTGGTGATAAAGCTGCAATAGCGTTTTCAACTTCTTTAGCTGCTGCCTTATCCTTTACAACCAGCTGTTCTGCATCAAGTAATTGCTGCTCGATACCTACAGGTAAAGAAATATTCGAATACCTACGTAGTGCATTAAGCTCTGCTCGGGCATTGGCTACATCTTTATGGAACGAGAGACGAGATGAATTAATCAATTGAATTTTATTGACCACCTTGTCAACAGATGTATTTGGCGCGATATAGGAAGTTAGAATTTTTTGCGCAGATGCACTTACAAAGGTTTTTTGCGCTGCATTCAGGGTATTATACCAATCTTTTGTTTCAGTAACATTTTGATAATAATTAGAGGACGTAGAATCCACAGAATACAATTTCTCTTCAATTTGTGCTGCAAGCTTACGATAAGCAATTCTTGTCTGCTGATGTGCTGACAATGTGGAGTAGTTCGTAACATACTGTTTTTCTGTTTCCGTTAAAGCATTGTAAGCCTTCAAAGCTGCCTCTAAATTGGTTTGGAAAGTAGCAGTTGTATTGTTAATATTGTTAATTAGTTGTATAACATTTGCCACGTTAGCATTGTAGTTAGCAATTATGTAGGCTGGCTTTGGTATCTCAGTAGCCGATACTGGTGCGCTATAAAGAAGTGAGGGCACGGCCACTAAAGACAGTAATGCTAACTTTTTTTTATTTTTCATATGATGAGAAACCTCCTATTTCCATAATTATTATAGATAAAATTGGCCTCGGTTCGCAGAGGTTATCCAATATATGGTGTTGTTTTAATTTTATCATAGCCTAGGATATTTTTAAGCATTTTTAGATGAATAGGTAGATAGTTGATAGATTTTTTGATAATAATACATATCTTTCGACTCTAAGAGAAATACTCATGGTGACTTCAACACGAGCCAAGCAGTTGTGATAATGAACCGTATGTTTGAGAGAGGGCCAGTATATGATGTGAGAGGAGGTTCCAAATTCTCACGTTTATTTAATCAAGATGGGAAACAGCTTTCAAAATATTAAAAGTTAGTGGCAAGAGGTGCTTGGTAATGTTTAGAAATTGTTGAGGAGGTTATGTTAGTTTATTGTTGTGATTATTGTGAGAATCACAGCGTACAATTTGAAGAAGGACTAGATAGGCTATTATCTAGTTCTTTATTTTAATTAAGGGATTGCTAAATTTATGAACGAAAAATATGTTGGTATAGTGGCTGATTTATTCAATTACTTAACATGTTCAGGATTTGTTTAGAAGAGTGTAGTAAGCTATTATTTGTAATCTTGTCAATGTCTTAAATCTTAAATAAACCGAGAAAGACTTGGCTTTTTGTAAGCCTAGTCTTTTTTGGGTTAAGTGATCCTGCAACCAAATGTTGTATTTTTAGTTATTGTCATGCCTGATATGGACGGTTTAGCATTGGGTGAAAAGATTCAAGAAATTGTAGCAAACCTGTACAAATTTCACGTTTAGAAAAAACTATAGAACGGCTAGAGCAAATCAATAAGAAAGTAAAAGAAATTAAACCTAGACTAACAGTAATCAAGCTTTTTGGTGGCCTTCATGTTGTTTTACCAAATGGTCAGTCACAACCGATTAAATGGCGAACTTCCAAAGCTAAAGAACTATTTGCTTACATGCTAGAGCATAAAAATGAAATGATTTTCCGTGATACCATTCTTGAGTTATTTTGGCCAGAGTCTGATATTGATAAAGCTTCCAAACAGCTTTATACAGCCATTTATACCATACGGAAAACATTAAAAAACTATGGGGTGGAGGGCGTAAAAATTTCAAGTCCTTTGCTAAGTTCTGGCTACAAACTAGTAGTTGAAAATATTGTGGTGGATGTAGAACAATGGCTAACTCGCTTAAAATTATTACCTCCAATACAGCAGACAACAGTGGATGAACATGAACAAGTATTCCAGATGTATACGGGTGATTATTTAGGAGACTGTGATTATTTATGGGCGGAAAGTGAAAGAGAACGCTTAAGGAGACTATGGTTGCACCATGCTCAGCAACTAAGCGAATTTTACATAAGAAATGAAAGTTACAATGCTGCTATAAAGGTGCAGGAAAAAGTGCAAGAACTATACGCTGATGCAGAAGACAACTATTTTACTTTAATGAAGCTTTATGAGCTACTGAGTAATTCAGCTGCCGTTGAGGAGCAATACGGGCTGTTAAAAAAGATGCTTCAAGAGCACTTGGCAGTGGAACCAAGTGAGGAGATTGAGGATTGGTATAGGAGGTGGAAACAGACAAATGCTACGTCTTACATGGATGTGTTTAGCTAATATGAAAGGGACTCTGCATAACGCAGAGTCCCTTTCATATTAGTTGTATTTTGTGGTTTTCATATTGTTGTAATAAATAAGCGCATCGTTTAGGTTATTAAATGCATTTGTAATTTCAGTTTGAGTTGCTTGGTAATTATTATAAACTAATTGTGCTTGTTCGATAGCATACATTATTTTTTGATATTCAGATAAGGTAGTCCATTGTGAATAAAGTGGTACATCGCTACCATCTCCTTTATTAGAGACTGAACCAATTCCCGTAGTTGCAGATGTAATAAGTGTTTGCAAACTAGTTTTCTCAATATAATATCCATTATTACCATACTTATAAGCATTCTTATAAGTCCAGATGGCGTTGTTTAAATTATTGATTGCGTTGGCGATATCAGTTTGAGATGCATAATAATTATTTACGACTGCTTGAGCAGATGAAACAGCAGAATCAATTGCGTTCTTTTCGGATTGTGTAGTCCAAGGGTTATTGTAATAAACATCCGAGCCGTTATTCCAAGAAACTGTTACGTATTGAACAGAGTTGATTAAGGATTGTAATGAAGCTTTATCACCATAGCCGTATTTTGTTCCACTCTTCTGTGCAGCCTGGTATACTGCTAGTGCATTTTTATACTGACTTATAGCATTTTTTACTTGCTCTTGTGAGGCACTATTATTGTTTGCTACAGCTCTTGCACTTGTTACTACAGATTCGAATGCAGTACGTTCTGTCTGTGTTGTCCATTTGTCCGTATTTAAAACATCATAGCCGTTTACAGATACTTGTACATACGGTGGGGATGCGATAAGTGTATTAAGTTCTTTTTTATCAATGACAGGAAGCGTCACGGAGACACGACTATCGTCCACCTGTACATTGTTTACGAGATGTCCTGAATCTAAAGCTACTTTAGTACCGCCTTTTACAACGATTTGCTCGATTTTACCCTCACCGTAAAGGCTGAAATCATTTGCCACATCAATTGTAAGCTTTTCTATATTGGACATAGCTTCAAACGATGTAACTTTTCCTACTACATCTACTTTGGAAAGCGTTTGGTCAGAAGATATATTGACTTTAGTACGTTCCAAATTGATGTTTGATGATTTCATATCGATTAAAGTGACGTATAGCCAACTTACCTTTTTCGTTACAATTGGTTTTAGTGTAATTGTTTCCTCTACTGCTACTTCATCGAGTGTAACGGCTTTTTTTACTCTATTTGTAATGATGAGCTGACCATCCACACTAACATCTTGAATCTTTACATAGTCAGCGTTTACAGTAAGATCTCCCGAGATTTGTGCGTCACCTCCATCAAAATAAACAGATTTTTTGCTTGTACCTGCTTTGTTTAATATTAATGAAGTAACGTCCGTAATTTGACCATTTTTCACTACAATGGTAGCTCGGGCATTTGTTAATGCAGCTTTATTTGAAGTATCAAATAGGGGTTTTAATGCCGATTGAATTCTGAATGTACCATTAGATGTTATCACAGTATCTTTTGTTATGTTTTTGATCGTTACGGATTCACCTATTACTTTTTTTGCTGCTGCTACATGTGTCTCATATGAATTTGATTGAATTTGAGATGAGGCGGCATTCGCAGTAGACATTGGTAATACTAGTGTCGCTGTAATAGCCGTGGCCATTAATGTTGATAGCGCTTTATTTTTCATGTAAGTCACTCCAATCATTCTATTTAATAGTTAATATATCATATTTTCCTATAATTTAGAATTAGAAGAGGATGTTTTACTATGAATCTCAATTCAAATAAGTCATTAGTCCTTTATATTGAAAAATAATTATTTGGTGAAGTATCGGTATTTTTCTCTATAATTCTGTAAAATTTCTACTTTATTCGCTAAATATTTTATTGTGATACAATCATCCATCCATTATTATTAGTATAAAAGTGGGGGTGTTAGTTATGAAAAAATCAAGAGGAATTGCCTTAAAACTTTCTTCCCTTATAATAGGATTATTTCTCATTTTATTTTTATCCTATACGGTCATAACGGGGATTATTATAAAAAAGCAAAGTGTTGAAGACGCAGAGCATGGAACATTACAATCAGCTGAATCTTCTGCAGCTATTATGAGTGAAAGATTTAAGAAAGCCAATACGACATTACAAACAACAAAGCGTATCATAGAAAGCATGGAGAAGAATAATACGTTGTCTACCAAGGGTGTCATAGACGTAATGGAAAACAATTTAGCTAGCAATAATGACATTCTTGGAGTAGGAGCAATCTTTGAGCAAGATTCTATTATTTTAGAACCAACTGAAGCTGCTTTAGTAGATACTAAAAAACGTTTTATCCCTTATTTAAGTAAGAACGGAAATGATATCTCGACTGCTCTAATCGAAGGTATTGATGATAAGAGTATTTCTGAATGGTATTGGGTACCAAAAGAAGAGAGACGTGCAGTTTTGACAGAGCCCTATGATTATAATGTAAACGGACAATCCGTATTAATGACAACCATTTCTGTGCCATTAATCAATGCTTCCGGAACATTTTTCGGTGTATTGACAGCCGATGTATCAATCGATTTTTTAAATGATTTAACAAAATCGAATGCCCCAGAAGGCGGTTATGCGGCAATTATTACGAATAAAGGTGTGCTAACAGCTAACAGTTTTGGTGAAGAATTAGTTGGGCGCAATATGCAAGAGGATCCTACTTGGACAAGTATTAGTAAGACAATGGAAAATGGCGAGCTAACAAGTATGTACGTTGACTCTGATCAACTGAAGGAAAAGGCATATAATGTTTTTGCTCCAATGATTTTAGAGGGTATTGACGAAACATGGACTGTTCAAGTCGTGTTAGCTGAATCAAAGATTCTAGAAACATATAATCATGTATTTGTATTTACGATTATTGCTTCCATTATTATGGTGGTTTTGATGACAGCTGCAAGTGTGTTATTCATCTATAAACAACTAAAACCACTTAAATTTTTACGTGCATCGATTGAAACTGCAGCCGAAGGGGATTTAACACAAAAGGTGGAAGATCGATATATTAAGCCTGATGAAATTGGTGCAGTTGCTGTGGCCTATAATAATATGTTAGATAAAACCAATAGTGCGATTCAAACTGTACTAAATTCCACGAGGTTATTGAACCAATCTTCTAATCAGGTAAATGAGGCATTTAATGAGGTAGTTGCTTCTAGTCAGGAGGTTTCTGTAGCTATCAACGAGATTGCACAGGGAGCTTCGAAGCAATCAGAGGATACAGAAGAAACAAATTATCGAATGATGGATTTATCAGATCAGATTGATGCGATTACGGCTCTTTCTAATGAAATGGATGAGCTATCTCATAAAACAGGTGTAACAACAGAAAAAGGATTGCTTGAGGTTGAAAGTTTAAGAGAGCGTAATATGGAGACAAATGAAATGAATGGGCGTATCCAGCAGCAAATGGAATCATTAGCTTCTAATATTGCCAATATTAATCAGATTATTGCTTCGATCCAAAGCATTACCGAGCAGACTAATCTGCTAGCTTTAAATGCAAGTATTGAGGCTGCACGTGCTGGTGAGCATGGTAAAGGATTTGCTGTAGTTGCAGAGGAAGTTAGAAAGCTAGCAGAACAATCTAAAAATGAAACAGAAATTATTAAGAGTACAGTAGAAAGCATTCTTGAAAATTCTCAGCAGACAGTTGCTGTGATTGCATCTAATGCAGATTTAATGCAATCTCAAAATGAGTCAGTACAAAGCACGCAACTAGCATTTAAAGATAGCAGTGACTTGTCAGGTTCAATTGCAAATTCTATTAGTGAATTAATGAATAAACTATCTAGCATGTTAGAGCATAAAAATCAGGCAATCATGGCGATCCAAAGTATTTCGGCTATTTCAGAGCAAACAGCAGCCTCTGCGGAACAAGTAAGTGCTTCTGCAATGGATCAACAAGCAGAATTACAAAAAGTAGCAGAGTCTATTCAAAATATGAACGATATTTCAAACGAGCTACAAGAAGTTGTAAATCGATTTAAGCTTGTTTAAAAGCAAAGGCTGCCTTCAATATAGAGGCAGTCTTCTTTTATTGTGAAAGTCAGCGAAATTGACCTAGAAGGAATTCAACACTACTATTCACACTGAGAGGGGGACATTGATATGATGTATCTCGGAATGATTTTCTTTCAAATTGTTGTACCTATTTTAGTGTTACTTGTAATAGGCGCTATCCTACAAAAGAAATTTCGCTTTAATTTAAAAGCATTGTCTCAGCTTATTACATATTGCTTTATGCCGGCAGCTGTTTTTGTAAATTTATATGAAACACATGTGGAGTTATCGGTACTGGGAGAGGTCGGATTATTTATTGTACTCTTTATTGGTAGTCAAATGTTACTCAGTCATTTTATGGCAAAAGGGCTAGGTTTAGCTAGAACAGAGGCAGCTGTCTTTAAAAATAGTGTGGTGCTTATTAACTCGGGCAATTACGGTATTCCGGTGGCTCAAATGATATTTGCCACGCAACCTATTGGAGTAGCCATTCAGGTCATGCTCGTAATCTTTCAAAATATGACTACGTACACATATGGTTTATACAATTTAATTTCTTCTACAAAGTCAGGTATGACAATCATCAAGGATTTCTTTAGAATGCCTATTATTCATGCGCTGATTATTGGTGTCGCTATGAATTATTTTGATATCGGTATTCCACAGTTTATCAAAATTCCAGTAGAACATGTAGCAGATGGATTTATTGCTGTGGCCTTAATTACTTTAGGTGCGCAATTATCACAACTAGAGATGAAATCAATGTTTAATAAAACTGTCTTTATCAGCTGTTTTACGCGATTAATTATTGGACCATCTGTTGCATTAGCCATTATTTATATATTGGGATTAGATGGAGTCGTCGCACAATCACTGTTTATAGCTAGTGCCTTTCCAACATCCCGTAATAGTTCTATTCTAGCATTGGAATATGATGTAGAATCAGCAACAGCCGCGCAAGCTGTTTTATTTTCAACCATTGTAAGCTGTATAACGGTAACCATTGTGATCTATTTTGCGGAAGTATTATTTACCTAGTAAGATAAAAAATAACTTCCATCTCTTAGTATTATCTGCTACACTAGCATCAAACTAAATAGTATTAACTAGGGGAGTCTGATGAGTCAGGCTGAGAGGGGAACGCTACAAAGTTTCTTGACCCTTTGGACCTGATCTGGCTCATACCAGCGTGGGAAAGTTAAGAAGCTATTGCAGAGTATGCAATCAATAGACCTTTACATTCGTGGCCGGATCCAAATAATTATTTTGGATTCGGCCTTTATTTTTTGGATTGTTGGGGTGAGCTAGAATCGGTCCTTAGATTAAAATAAATTTAAGGGAGAGAAGTAGCTCATGTCAGCAATTAGTGAAAAGAATATTACCATTATGTCTAGCTTTGAAGGAAGTAAAAAAGTATATGTGGAAGGATCACGCCCAGATATTCTAGTACCTATGCGAGAAATTGCATTAAGTCCGACAACAGGCAGTTTTGGAAATGAAGAAAATGCTCCTATTCGAGTATATGATACGAGTGGGCCCTATACAGATCCAGCCTACCAAGTAGATATTACGAAAGGTTTACCTGCCTTACGAAATGCATGGATTCAAGAGCGAGGGGATGTAGAAGCATATGAGGGACGCTCCATTAAACCGGAGGATAATGGCTTTCGTCATGTTGATGACCCGCGTATTCAAGAAAATGTCTTCCCTGAGTTGGCGAGAAAGCCTTTGCGTGCTAAAAAAGGTAAAAATGTGACACAGCTTCACTATGCACGAAAGGGGATTATAACGCCTGAAATGGAGTTTGTAGCGATTCGTGAAAATATGAATCCTGAATTTGTACGTTCAGAAATTGCAGCTGGACGAGCTATAATGCCTTCTAATATTAATCACCCTGAGGCAGAGCCAATGATTATTGGGCGTAATTTTCATGTAAAGATCAATGCGAATATCGGGAATTCTGCTGTATCTTCTTCCATTGCAGAAGAAGTTGAGAAAATGACCTGGGCAACTCGATGGGGCGCAGATAATATTATGGATCTATCGACTGGTAAACATATTCATACAACTAGAGAATGGATTATTCGAAATGCTGCAGTGCCAGTGGGAACAGTGCCAATTTATCAGGCTTTAGAAAAGGTAAATGGTGTAGCAGAGGATTTAACGTGGGAGGTTTATCGTGATACTCTCATTGAACAAGCTGAGCAGGGTGTGGATTACTTCACCATTCATGCAGGTGTCCTTTTACGCTATGTACCACTAACAGCAAATCGTGTGACAGGTATTGTATCTCGAGGGGGCTCTATCATGGCACAGTGGTGTTTATATCATCATCAAGAGAATTTCCTGTATACACACTTTGAGGAAATCTGTGAAATTATGAAAGCTTATGATGTTGCTTTTTCCTTAGGTGATGGTTTACGCCCCGGCTCAATTGCAGATGCCAATGATGAGGCACAATTTGCAGAGCTTGAAACACTAGGCGAGCTAACACAAATTGCTTGGCAGCATGACGTTCAGGTGATGGTTGAAGGACCAGGTCATGTACCAATGCATCTGATTAAAGAAAACATGGACAAGCAATTAGAGGTTTGTAAGGAAGCGCCCTTCTATACATTAGGACCACTCACAACAGATATTGCTCCAGGTTATGACCACATTACATCAGCCATTGGGGCAGCCATGATTGGATGGTTTGGTACAGCGATGCTTTGTTATGTGACTCCAAAAGAGCATCTTGGTTTACCAAATCGCGAGGACGTTCGTGTGGGCGTTATCACTTATAAAATTGCTGCACATGCTGCTGATTTAGCAAAAGGTCATCCAGGTGCACAACAACGAGACGATGCACTGTCTAAAGCGCGCTTTGAGTTCCGTTGGCGTGATCAATTCAATTTGTCCCTAGATCCAGAGCGTGCAGTAGAATATCATGATGAGACACTGCCAGCAGAGGGAGCAAAAACAGCACACTTTTGTTCTATGTGCGGGCCTAAATTCTGTAGCATGAGAATTTCACAGGACATTCGTAATTATGCGAAAGATAAGGATTTGAATACGACTGAAGCGATCCATCAAGGTATGAAGGAAAAGGCAGAGGAGTTTAAAAAAGCAGGCAGTCAAATTTACCAATAATGAAAGAAAAGGCTTATGTCAAAAAATAGACATAGGCCTTTTCTTAATCAAAAAACTCCATGTGAATAGTAGATTCACATGGAGTAAAAGTTGGATTTGGATATCAATAATAAAGTGGAATATTAAACGTTTGTTGGTTGTTTTACATATGGGTTTGTAAGGTCCATACCTTCTAAGGAAAGACCCATCGCTTTAGCGACACCTTCACCATATGCTGGGTCAGCTAGATAGCAGTGAAGAATGTGACGGCGTTTGATGAATTCTTCAACAGAAGCCATATCATTCGCGGTATTTTCAAATAGACGTTGTTGCTCTTCCGCAGTCAATAGACGGAATAGTTTACCTGGTTGCTCAAAGTAATTATTATCGTCTTCACGGAAGTCATGAATACCTGCATGACCATCAATGCGTAATTCAGGCTCTTTATGGTCTAAATTATGCTCCCACTCGCCATAGCTATTTGGTTCATAGCTTAATGTCGAACCGAGATTGCCATCAAAGCGCATTGCTCCATCGCGGTGGAAAGTACGGAATGGACATTTTGGTGCGTTGACAGGAAGCATATAGTGATTTACACCAAGACGATAGCGTTGTGCATCCGCATATGCAAAGATACGCCCTTGTAACATTTTATCTGGGGAGAAGCTGATACCAGGAACAATGTTAGAAGGTGCAAATGCGGCTTGTTCAACTTCTGCAAAGTAATTGTCTGGATTTTTGTTTAACTCGAACTCACCTACAGGAATTAATGGGAAGTCTTTTTTATACCATACCTTTGTTAAATCAAATGGGTTGTATGGTAGCTCACGAGCTTGTTCCTCTGTCATTACCTGAATGTACATTTTCCATTTAGGGAAATCTCCTTTTTCAATTGCTTCATATAAATCACGTTGTGAAGATTCACGGTCTTGACCAATAATCTCATTCGCCTCGGCACCAGTTAAGTTCTTAATGCCTTGCTCTGTACGGAAGTGGAATTTAACCCAAACACGTTCATTATTAGCATTGATAAAGCTATACGTATGAGAACCAAATCCGTGCATATTACGGTAACTAGCTGGAATACCACGGTCAGACATAACAATTGTCACTTGGTGAAGTGCTTCAGGTAATGAAGTCCAGAAATCCCAGTTAGAATTGGCATTTTTCATATTTGTACGTGGGTCACGTTTTACCACATGGTTTAAATCTGTAAAATGTAATGGATCGCGGAAGAAGAATACAGGCGTATTGTTCCCTACTAAATCCCAGTTTCCATCTTCTGTATAGAATTTAAGGGCGAAGCCACGAATATCTCGCTCTGCATCTGCTGCACCACGTTCACCCGCTACTGTAGAGAAACGTGCGAACATTTCAGTTTTCTTGCCGATCTCTGAGAAGATTTTCGCCTTAGTATATTGTGAAATATCATGCGTTACAGTAAAAGTACCAAATGCACCTGAGCCTTTTGCGTGCATACGACGTTCTGGAATTACTTCACGATTGAAGTTTGCTAGTTTTTCAACTAACCATACATCCTGAAGTAAAAGAGGGCCACGTGGACCTGCTGACATAGAGTCATGGTTACTTACTACTGGAGCGCCACCTGCTGTTGTAAAGCGACGGCTACGATCATTTGCGTTTGTCATATTAGCTTACCTCCTGAAAAAAATGTGAGTCAAACTCTTCGTCTATAACTATAACAAATATAAAATAGAATTGCTAGTACATTATAATAATTATCGTTAAAGAATATTTGTATTTTAGTATAAACTATAAATATATGCGCTAGACATACGAATTATACATAGTTTCTAGCTTTAATTTATTTTATCTGATCTCAATATTATAGATAATTATCACGATAAGGTCATGATAATGACATCATGATAAGAATCTTTATTGAAAATAAAATCAACTAATTGAAAATCATTTTAATCAATCTTTTATTTTTTTCTATATCGGTTAGGTGTAATACCAATTTGTTGCTTAAATAATTTTATAAAATAATTTGGATCATCAAAACCGTTTAAATGAGCGATTTCGCTAATAGCAAAATCTGTTTCTAGCAGCATTTTTGTAGCATGATGAATTCTTACTTGTTGTAAATAGCGCTTAAATGGCAAGCCTTGTTTTCTTGAGAAAATCGTACTTAAATAATTGGGGCTTATTCCAAGCTTATGAGCAACAAAGGGAAGAGACAGTGCACTATCTTTAAATTGTTGATCAATTATTTCTATAGCTAGTTCAACATAATCAGCTCGTTTCTCTATTCGAGCTACCGTTGCTAACTCAATTAATGTCTGCGTGAAAGAAATAATCTCATTGAGTATCGTATAAAATATAGGATGCTCAATGATTAAGTGAAATAGCTGACGGTAGTTTTGTTCGATAACCGCTTTTTCATGTAATTTATATTTCAGCATAAAGCGTCTAATTTGTGCTAAGACACTCGTCAGATGAATGCGTAAATCATCTTGCTCATAATATATGCCTTCATTAGAAAGCTGGTATAAAAATGTTTTAACGGCCTCTAGGTTTCCATCTTCCAAACTACTTATTAGTAATTGTTGCTCTTCTGGTGTCAGTAAGGGATCAAAGGGCTGAGTTTCATATTGTTTGCTCGCGTAAAAAATATGGCCAAAGCCCTCATAAAAACTTTGATGTAGTGCACGCTTTGTTAATGTATACATATTTTTAATGGTTGTAGGTATTCCATCATATATCCCAATATTTAAAGAACTATTACTAATCAATCGCCATTCCTTCATAAGTGTACGTACATCTTTTTCCACAATCCTTATATCATTTGTTTGAAAAAGACATACGATTCTATTAGATAGAGGATAGGTTTTCATATGAAAGTGAATCGGTGTCTGTTGAAGCCAATTGTAAAGCTTATTGAAGGTTTCAGTATGCTCGGGTTCAATCATTGTGAAATGTATCGTTGTCTCAATTGAACCAGATTTATTATCTAAAAATAATTGATTATAAAAGGAATCGTTTGTAGCCTCTTGCGCATCTTCTGTAATCTGGGGTGTGCGAAGAGAAATGGTTGTGAGTTTTTTCTTTAATAGCTCTAAATCAATAGGCTTCACAAAAAGATGAGCCACTTGTAAATCAATTGCTTTCAAAGCATTTTTAAATAATGGCTCTGTTGTCATGGCTAAAATGGCACCAGAAAGCTTCTGTAAATCGCGATAAAGACCTGCTAGGCGATTATTAGGAAATAAATCGATATTTAACAGTATGGCATCTGGTTCAAATTGTCGAATAATTTGAGGCACTTCTGAAATACTTGTACACATTTCAATCAAAACATCTCCAGGGAAGTATGTATGTAAAAACCACTTTATTCCTGCTAGGTCAGTAGGATCGCGATCAATTAATAACAGTTTCATACCATCAGCCTTTCTTAAAATATTCAAGTTTCATATAAAAGTACGGTTTTATTAATAAAAATAACATAGTAATCTAAAAAAAGTCTTGTTTTCTCTATTAAAATTCTCTATATTCTGAAAAAAGTAGTTAGTACAATGTAAATAGAGTAATTGATCATCAGCAAAAATCAACTTTGGATATGAAAACGCTTAAAAAATTTGATACTGATGTTTTCAAATTACGAAAATATGAATGAAGATAACTTATTTACATAGCCATATAGGGAATAGGGGGATGTCATGTGAAGTCAATCATCGAGCTTGATGGCAATACATTAACAAGACAACAAATAGAGGAAATCGTGAAGGGGCAAGCAACAGTTGCACTTGCTACAGAGAGTTTAGAACGTATTCGTTTAAGTAGAGAGCGTATCGAAAAGCGTTTAGCTGAAGGCCAAACAATTTATGGTGTGAATACAGGGTTTGGTAAACTTAGCAATATAAAGATTAAAGAAGAAGACATTGAGCTATTGCAGCTAAATTTATTACGATCAGATGCAACCGGTGTTGGTGAACCATTCCCAACAGATGTTGTACGTGCAATGATGGTGTTACGTGCCAATGCTTTAGCCAGAGGATTTTCTGGCATTCGTGAGGAAACAGTCCAACTATTGTTGAATTTTATTAATAAAGGTGTTCATCCGATTGTTCCGTCACAAGGTTCAGTTGGCGCAAGTGGTGATTTAGCGCCTTTATCACATTTGGCATTAGTGTTAGTGGGAGAAGGAAAGGCTGAGTTCAACGGAGAAATCATGAGTGGTAGTGATGCGCTAAAGCAAGCCGGGTTAACCCCTGTTAGACTTCAAGCTAAAGAGGGGCTAGCATTAGTTAACGGTACACAAGCTATGACGGGGATAGGTGTATTAACGGTCAATGAAGCTGAACGAATTGGTCTTGCAGCGGATATGGCTGCTAGCTTAACACTGGAAGCTTTAAAGGGCATTACCTCGGCATTTGATCCAGCACTTTTAGCAGTAAGACCACATCCAGAGTTAGAACTAGTGGGCGGGCGTATTCGTAAGTGGCTTGATGGCAGTAAACGTGTGACAAAGCAGGGTGAAATTCGCATGCAGGATGCTTATTCACTACGTTGTATACCGCAAGTCCATGGTGCTTCTTGGCAGTCATTTTTCTACGCACAGGACCGTGTTCAAACTGAAATGAATGCAACAACTGATAATCCAATCGTTTTAGAAAGCGGGGAGGTTTTATCGGGTGGGCATTTCCATGGACAGCCAATAGCCTTGGCAATGGACTTTTTGAAAATAGGTGTATGTGAATGGGCCAATATTTCAGAACGCCGTACAGAACGCATGGTAAACCCTCAACTTAATGAAGGGCTACCACCATTCCTAGCAACAAACCCTGGGATTGAATGTGGACTTATGATTGCTCAATATACAGCAGCCTCTATTGTCTCAGAAAATAAAGTTTTAGCACATCCTTCGAGTGTAGATTCTATTCCTACATCAGGTAACCAAGAGGATCATGTAAGTATGGGAACAACTTCGGCACGTCAAGTACGCCAGATTGTTCATAATGCTGCTCGCGTTGTAGCTATCGAATTGATTTGTGCATCACAGGCTATTCATTTAGACAAGGCAGAAGAGCAATTATCTCCTACTACAAGTAAATTCTTAAAGAAGGTGCGTGAATTCTGTCCACCATTGCTAGCCGATCAACCAATTGGCGATGAAATTGAAGCATTGGCTAAATATCTACTATCAAGTAATGATTTAGTAAATGAGTATGTGTAAATTGCATTGAATTTTTGATAAAAAAGAGCAAAGGCGTCGCTCGGTTATCACCGAGTAGCCTCTGCTTTAAAAATATTTATATGTTCTTAAGTCTGAATATTCAGTTATTAATAGGTTTAGACAATAACATTCACATTATTTTTAATAGGAAAAGGAGCGTGTTTTGAATGGTATTTAAGACAGATATTCGTGCACCACGTGGAAATGAACTAACATGTAAGGGATGGACACAGGAAGCAGCAATGCGTATGTTAATGAACAATCTTGACCCAGAGGTGGCAGAGAATCCAGATGAACTGATCGTTTATGGGGGTATTGGTAAGGCTGCTCGTAACTGGGAAAGCTATGAACAAATCATTGCATCTTTGAAAGAATTAGAGAATGATGAGACTCTATTAATCCAATCTGGAAAGCCAGTAGCTGTATTCCGTACACATGAGCATTCCCCTCGAGTGTTGATTGCCAATTCAAACCTTGTACCAGCATGGGCAAATTGGGATCACTTTTATGAATTAGAAGAAAGAGATTTAATGATGTATGGTCAAATGACTGCTGGGAGTTGGATTTATATTGGTGCTCAAGGAATTTTACAAGGCACTTATCTGTCCTTTGTAGAAGCAGGCAAAAAGGTATTTGGCACTGCTGATTTACGTGGTAAATTCATCCTTACAGGTGGTATGGGCGGTATGAGTGGTGCGCAGCCATTAGCAGGGAAAATGGCTGGTGCTGTAATCTTAGTTGTTGAAGTTGAACGTGCTCGCATTGAACGTAAAATCAAAGAAGGTTACTGTGATTATATTGTAGAAACTGTAGATGAAGCAATTGCATTAGTTAATAAATTACGTGACCAAAATGAGCCAGCATCCATTGGCCTTGTTGGTAACTGTGCTGATGTTAATCGTGAGTTGTTGAATCGTGGAATTATTCCAGATTTTGTGACAGACCAAACATCTGCACATGATCCGATTAATGGTTATGTACCTAATAGCATGACCTTTGAAGAAGCGCTAAAACTTCGCAAAGAGGATGTAAAAACATATGAGCGTAAAGCAAAAGAAACAATGGCAGAGCATGTTCGTACAATGCTAGAGTTTCAAGAGGCAGGCGCAGAAGTATTTGATTATGGGAATAACATTCGTGCCTATGCCAAAGAAATGGGTGTGACCAATGCCTTTGATTTCCCAGGCTTTGTACCAGCGTATATTCGTCCGTTATTCTGTGAAGGAAAGGGCCCATTCCGTTGGGCGGCGCTTTCAGGAAACCCTGAGGATATATATAAAACAGATGCACTGGCAAAAGAGATGTTTGCTGAAGATGAGGGGCTAGTCAATTGGATTGATATGGCACAAAAAATGGTGAAATGGCAAGGGTTACCTGCACGTATTTGCTGGCTAGGCTATGGTGATCGTCATCGTTTTGCATTAAAGGTCAATGAAATGGTTGCAAATGGTGAATTATCAGCACCAATTGTCTTTGGCCGTGATCACTTAGATTCAGGTTCTGTAGCATCACCAAATCGTGAAACAGAAGGGATGCTAGATGGTTCGGATGCGGTATCGGATTGGCCAATTTTAAATGCCCTTGTTAATACTGCGAGTGGTGCAAGCTGGGTAAGCGTACACCATGGTGGTGGTGTAGGAATGGGTTATTCACAGCACGCAGGTCAAGTCTTAGTAGCAGATGGATCAGAGCTTGCTGCTGAAAAAATTGCACGTGTATTAGTTTCAGACCCTGGAATGGGCGTTGCTCGTCATGCTGATGCAGGCTACGATATTGCTATCAATACAGCAAAAAACAAAGGTGTCCATATACCAATGTTAAAGGGTGATGTGAAGTGACCATTCTAATAAAAAATGCAAATGAAGTAATTACACTTAAAAGTAATGCACAAGGGCCACGTACAAAAGAACAAATGCAGGAAATTGCAGTAATAGAATATGGCAGTGTTTTAATTGAAGAAGAGCGTATTGTAGCAGTAGGAGCTTATGAACAACTAGAAGTCGACTTCCCAGAATTAATAAAGAAAGCAGAAACGATTGACGCTACTGGTAAGCTTGTTATGCCTGGCTTAGTGGATTGTCATACACATTTAGTGCATGGTGGAACACGCGAGCAAGAGTTTAATATGAGATTAAATGGTTCTACCTATATGGAAATCATGAATGCAGGCGGCGGCATTCATGCTACAACAGAGCGTACACGAGAAACAAGCTTTGATGAATTATATAAAAAGACAATGCAGCATTTAGATGTATTTTTAAAGCATGGCGTAACAACAGTTGAAGCAAAATCAGGGTATGGCTTGGACTGGGAAACGGAAAAGAAACAGCTAGAGGTCGCAAAAGAATTACAAGCTACACATCATATTGATGTCATTAGCACGTTTATGGGAGCCCATGCAGTTCCTCGTGATTATAAGGGGCGTGAGGATGAATTTGTGGATATTGTGGTCCATGAGATGCTGCCAAAAGTGGCGGAACTTGAGTTGGCTGAATTTAATGATGTATTTTGTGAAAAGGGCGTCTTTACACCCGACCAATCCCGACGTATTTTAGAGGCTGGAAAAGCACTAGGCTTAACCCCCAAAATACATGCGGATGAAATAGAACCTTATCAAGGCGCCGAGCTGGCTGCGGAAGTAGAGGCCATTTCTGCGGAGCATTTGTTAGTTGCTTCTGATAAGGGAATTCGAAAAATGGCTGAAGCGGGTACAATTGCTGTATTGCTGCCAGGTACTGCATTCTTTTTACGTGCACCTTTTGCAAGAGGGCGTCTAATGATTGACGAGGGAGTACCTGTGGCGATATCAACAGATTTTAACCCTGGGTCATCCCCAACAATGAGTCTACCCTTCATTATGAATTTAGCTTGTATGCATATGGGTATGACATTGGAGGAAGTATTAACGGCAACAACAATTAATGCAGCATATGCACTAAATCGAGGCGAGCAAATTGGTTCCCTTGAAGCACATAAAAAAGCTGACGTACTTATCCTTGATGTTGCGAATTACAAGCAACTGCAATATTTCTACGGCATGAACCATACACATACAGTAATCAAAAATGGGCAAGTTGTTGTACAAAACGGAATTCTGCTGAAAGATCAATAAAAATAATGGGCATAAATAAGGCTGAGTAGCTTTATTTATGCTTTTTTTTATAAATTAGTTGCAAATGCTTTGCTGAAAGAATATAATTCTTATAAATAGTAATTATTGAATTACAAATTACTTAAACCTTGTAATTATAGAAGGGGTTATACAATGAAAAAGTTTCGTACCGAAGAAGAAGTGCTTGCACATTATGATTCTTCAAAATATCTAACACCTGATGGATATACCGCAGATATTGCTATTTTTACAATTACCTCAGAGAAAACAGAGGAAAAAGCACCGCCAAACATGACGCTAAAGATTATGTTAATTAAGCGTGCTACTAAGGATGCTGAAGGAAATCCCAATATTGAAGGAGGGAAATGGGCGCTTCCTGGGGGCTTTGTAGATGCAATTCAAAAAGAAACTGCCTTTATTGCAGCAAAGAGAGAATTAAAAGAAGAAACAAATGTAGAAGGTTTACATGTTCAACATTTTGGTGTTTATGATGAGATTGATCGAGATCCACGTGGTTGGATGATTTCGAATGCATTTTATGCCATTGTTCCTGAGACATATATTGAGCAACGACAAGCGAATGATGATGCAGATGATGTAGAACTATTCGATATAGAAAGTGTATTTACGCTTCCATTAGCTTTCGATCATCGAAAAATCATTTCCGATGCGTTGCATTTTATTAAAAGGGATATGATACAAACAACTGTTGCCAAAAACTTTTTACCACAAGAGTTTACATTGTCCGAATTGCAACGGGTACTTCTAACAGTTGGAGAAGATCCGCGAATCTCTAACGATTCCGTATTCTTTACAAAAGCACCTAAATTACCATTTATCGAAAAAGCATTGGATGAAGAAGGAAAACCGAAGAAAACAAAAAGAAATTCGTTTCGGCCTTCCCAGCTCTATACATTTAATGATTTCGAAATGGTAGAGTCTATCTATCATTAGGAAAGATCCGTCTTTCCTGTTTATTTTAAAGAAAGTAATTTGTAATTTAAGTATTACTAATTAAAAAGTGGAGTGATGAAATGATGAAAAAGCGTGCATTAATTAATATTGATTATACAGTGGATTTTGTTGCGACGGATGGGGCTCTTACTTGTGGAGAGCCTGGGCAACTGCTCGAACATGCAAATGTTGATTTAACAAAGGAGTTTATTAAGAACGGGGATTTTACAGTATTTGCGATAGATGTTCATGAAAAGGGAGATGTTTATCATCCAGAAACAAAGCTATTCCCTCCTCATAATATTCGTCATACAGAAGGTAGAGAGTTATATGGTGCATTAAACTCATTATATGAAAAAAATAAAGACCAAGATTTTGTCTATTACATTGATAAAACGCGTTATTCTGCTTTTGCAGGAACAGATTTAGAATTGAAATTGCGTGAAAGAGGAATTACTGAGCTGCATTTAATCGGCGTTTGTACAGATATCTGTGTTCTGCATACAGCAGTGGATGCTTATAATAAAGGGTTCGATATCGTCATTCATAAAAATGCTGTCGCCTCCTTTAATCAAGCTGGACATGAGTGGGCGTTAAATCATTTCGAGCATACTCTAGGTGCCACTATTATTTAACATGAATGGAGGGGGAAATATGAAATATGTAGATGATAGTTTCATGTTACACACGGACCTATACCAAATTAATATGGTTCAAACTTATTGGCAAGATGGTGTTCATCAACGTAAAGCTGTTTTCGAACTATATTTTAGAAAGCTTCCATTTGGCAATGGCTATGGAGTTTTCGCTGGATTGAAAAAAGTGATTGAGTTTATTAATAACTTTGGTTTCTCTCAAAGCGATATTCAATATTTACGAGAAGAGGGGAAGTATCCCGAGGAATTTCTTGAATACCTAAAAGAACTTAAATTTACAGGGACAATTAAGGGGATGAGAGAGGGAGAACTGGTCTTTGCTAACGAGCCTATCCTACGAATTGAAGCACCATTAGCAGAGGCCCAATTAATTGAAACGCCGTTGTTAAATATCGTTAATTATCAAACCCTGATTGCGACAAAAGCTTCACGTATCAAACAAGTGACGTGTGAGGATGTGGTAATGGAATTTGGAACTCGCCGCGCACACGAATTTGATGCTGCCATTTGGGGAACTCGCGCTGCTTATATAGGTGGATTCTCTGCAACAAGCAATGTAAGAGCAGGAAAATTATTCGGTATTCCTGTGTCAGGAACACATGCCCATGCGATGATTCAAACCTATCGAGATGAATATACTGCGTTTAAAAAATACGCAGCAGCACATAATGACTGTGTTTTCCTAGTAGATACTTATGACACACTACGTTCCGGTGTTCCTAATGCGATCCGCGTAGCAAAGGAGTTAGGGAATCAAATTAATTTTATTGGTATCCGTTTAGACAGTGGAGATTTAGCCTATCTCTCAAAACAGGCAAGGAAAATGCTAGATGATGCAGGATTTACAGCAACCAAAATTATGGCTTCGAATGATTTGGATGAATATACAATTATGCATTTAAAGTCACAAGGGGCGCAAATTGATGCTTGGGGAATCGGAACTAAGCTGATTACAGCCTATGATCAAGCAGCTCTTGGTGGAGTATACAAATTAGTTTCGATAGAAAACGAAAGTGGAGAACTA
This sequence comes from Lysinibacillus capsici, assembly GCF_020217405.1. Classification (NCBI taxonomy): domain Bacteria; kingdom Bacillati; phylum Bacillota; class Bacilli; order Caryophanales; family Bacillaceae; genus Lysinibacillus; species Lysinibacillus capsici. The sequence continues at coordinate 331,344 of NZ_CP084108.1, forward strand.
GTTGATACCATTAAAATTTCAGCAAATCCTGAAAAAGTGACTACACCTGGACGTAAACGTGTTTACCGTATTATTAATGCGGAGAATGGTCATGCTGAGGGAGACTATATAGCGTTAGATGATGAAAATATCCAGCAAGAAGAAAGATTGAAAATGTTCCACCCTATTCATACGTATATTAGTAAATTTGTTACAAATTTTACGGCGAAAGAGTTACATGAAAGTATTATAGAAAATGGAAATATTGTTTATGAGGAGCCAACTATTCAAGAAATACAAAAATATGTACAGGAAAACTTACATTTATTGTGGTGTGAGTATAAACGAACAATGAATCCGGAAGAATATCCAGTCGATTTAAGTCAAGCGTGTTGGGACAATAAAATGGCAAGCATACAGGCAATAAAAGAAAAGATTTCACAACATATTTAAAAGTAACTGCTAGGAGGTAGAGACGATGGCGAGAATAGGCATTTATGGTTCATCATTTGATCCTATTACCAATGTCCATCTTTGGACAGCAAGCACTGTGGCACATCGGTGTAAGTTAGATAAGGTTATTTTTTTGCCTTGTTCAAATAAACGCAAAGATAAAACCATAAAAACAGCCGATACACATCGTTGGAATATGCTTCAGTTAGCTATTGCTAAGGACGATCGTTTTACCGCAGATTCCTATGAGATGGATCAAGAAGGCTGGAATATCTACACATATGACACCATGAAATTCTTTAGAGAGAAGAACCCAGAGGATGAGGTGCATTTTATTATGGGTGCTGATTTACTAGTGGATATTGGCGCAGGTTTATGGAAAAAGGGCGACGCATTAGTAGCGGAGAATAAATTTATTGTAATGGCACGACATGGCATCGATATGCTATCAACCATTAGTCGTTCACCAATTTTAAGAAATAATGATGATGGAAGATTCCATCTGTTAGATAAAGGGCTAGCGATGGAAATTAGCTCTACCTATATTCGAGAAGAATTTGCAATGGGGGGAGAACCGAGATACCTCTTGCCTACTGCTTGTTACAACTATATTAAAGAACATCATCTTTATCAAAAATAAAATAGTGAAGCTACAATTATAAGTGTGGATGACTACCACACTTATTTTAATTTTGAAAAGATGGTGAATTTTATCATATAGAGCTCAGGGTAAGCTATAATAAAAAGAGTAATGGAGTACAATTTTTTTGCTGTCAATTTTTAATAATGATTAATGTTAGAAAGGAATTCATGAATGTGCAGCTTACATTAACATTTCTTATTTTAGGAGCAACAATTTTCGCATTTGTGACCAATAAAATACGAGCAGATCTTGTAGCAATTGTGTCACTTTTAGCATTTGTCGTTATGGATATTTTGACGCCCGCGGAGGCATTAGCTGGTTTTTCAAACTCTGTAGTTTTAATGATTGCAGGGTTATTTGTCGTGGGTGCAGGGATCCTACGTACGGGCCTGGCAGGCATGGCGGGCCAACTCTTACTAAAATGGTCAGGCAATAGTGAGCTGAAGTTATTTGTGCTACTACTTATTATTGTAGGATCGGTTGGTGCATTTATGAGTAATACGGGTACAGTCGCCTTAATGATGCCAATCGTTGTAAGTATAGCAATTAGTATGAAAATTAGCCCTTCTAAATTTCTACTACCACTCTCCTATGTAGCAAGTCTTTCTGGTTTGATGACACTGATTGCATCCCCAACCAATTTAATTGTCAGTCAGTTATTGGTTGATCGAGGCTATAACAAACTTGGCTTTTTTGAAGTAACTCCTATTGGTATCGTGGGGATGATTGCTGGTATTTCCTATCTAGTACTTGTAAGAAATATTTTATTACCAAAGGATCAAAACCGTACACAGACCAATGAAGGTTATAAACTTTCGCCAAAAAAAATTATTAAGCAATATGATTTAAATAATCGTCTATTTAAAATCTCCGTTCCTGAGGCGTCACCTATTATTGAAACATCGTTAGCGGAATTAAAACTACCAGCTAAGTATATGCTTTGTATGATGAAAATTCATCGGAAATCACAGGAGGGCATTAATTTACTACCGATGACTTATCAAGAAATGGCAGGACCAACTAGTGTCATTCATGCCAAGGACGAGCTATACGTTCAAGGAGAAATAGAAGATATTCGTCGTTTTGTTGAAGATTATCAACTTGAGATGCAAGGATTAGTAGAAGGGGAAGCAGATGAACTGGTATCGAAGCATCTTGGCATTGCAGAGGTATTGCTCACACCCAATTCGAGCTTTATCAATGAAACGGTTAGTTCCCTTGGATTCCGGGAGAAATACAATCTAAATATCATTGGTATTAATCGTAAGGGTGGTTACAAGCTTCAGGATATGGTGTCTCACAAATTAAAATTTGGAGACGCAATATTAGTACAGGGAGCATGGGATGAAATTCTTTTGTTAGCAAGAGAAACGCAAGATGTTGTGGTTGTCGGGCAGCCGAAAGAACACGCAAATGTAGCAGCAGCAACAGGCAAGGCTGGAATTGCAGGGATTATTATGTTGTTCATGATTATTTTGATGGCTTTCGAAATTTTTCCAGCTGTCATTTCTGTAATAATTGGTGCTGTACTTATGATTTTAACAGGCTGCTTGAGAAACATGGAAGATGCCTATAACAATATGAATTTTGAAAGTATCGTGCTAGTAGCTGCCATGTTACCAATGGCGACAGCGTTAGAAAAAACAGGGGGCATGACCATTTTATCTGATGGTATTATTAATGCTTTAGGTGATTTCGGACCATACGGCGTACTCATAGGAGTTTATATTTTGACAGCTGTTTTTGGTCAATTTATTAGTAATACGGCAACTGCTGTATTGTTTGCACCCATTGCCATGAGTGCAGCCATTGCAATGGAAGTTAGTCCCACAACATTTATGATTGCAGTCGCAGTTGCAGCAAGTATGGCATTTGCTACGCCAATTGCTTCCCCTACGAATGCACTGGTAATGACGGCGGGGGGCTATAAATTTATGGATTTCGTAAGAATAGGAGTTCCGTTACAACTTGTTATGTTTATTGTGATGATGATAGCCATCCCGTTCTTTTTCCCATTTTAAAAACTCGGTTTCTTTACCGAGTTTTTTGTTTTTTTAAGATCTATTATTTTTTTGTAGGAAATTATGATAAAATTATTTTCTAGTTCATGGTCTAACATTGAGCTAGCTTGTTAATAGATTTAATAGTTATTAATATAGGAAGTTTTACTTTGATAATAAAAAAATTAAAGTTTTTTATTAAAAAGTGTTGACCTTTTAAAAATAAGGGTGTAGTATTATACAAGTCGCCAGGGTGACACGCTAAAATAAAGCAAAACATGAACCTTGAAAACTGAACAAGCAAAACGTAATCAATAAAGTTTTAAGTAGCTAGCTTCGGTTAGTGAACAAAACAAAAATTTTGGACATCAAACATGATGCCAGCAAAACAATTTGAGCTAATCAAATTTCTTTTATGGAGAGTTTGATCCTGGCTCAGGACGAACGCTGGCGGCGTGCCTAATACATGCAAGTCGAGCGAACAGAAAAGGAGCTTGCTCCTTTGATGTTAGCGGCGGACGGGTGAGTAACACGTGGGCAACCTACCCTATAGTTTGGGATAACTCCGGGAAACCGGGGCTAATACCGAATAATCTCTTTTACTTCATGGTGAAAGACTGAAAGACGGCATCTCGCTGTCGCTATAGGATGGGCCCGCGGCGCATTAGCTAGTTGGTGAGGTAACGGCTCACCAAGGCGACGATGCGTAGCCGACCTGAGAGGGTGATCGGCCACACTGGGACTGAGACACGGCCCAGACTCCTACGGGAGGCAGCAGTAGGGAATCTTCCACAATGGGCGAAAGCCTGATGGAGCAACGCCGCGTGAGTGAAGAAGGTTTTCGGATCGTAAAACTCTGTTGTAAGGGAAGAACAAGTACAGTAGTAACTGGCTGTACCTTGACGGTACCTTATTAGAAAGCCACGGCTAACTACGTGCCAGCAGCCGCGGTAATACGTAGGTGGCAAGCGTTGTCCGGAATTATTGGGCGTAAAGCGCGCGCAGGCGGTCCTTTAAGTCTGATGTGAAAGCCCACGGCTCAACCGTGGAGGGTCATTGGAAACTGGGGGACTTGAGTGCAGAAGAGGAAAGTGGAATTCCAAGTGTAGCGGTGAAATGCGTAGAGATTTGGAGGAACACCAGTGGCGAAGGCGACTTTCTGGTCTGTAACTGACGCTGAGGCGCGAAAGCGTGGGGAGCAAACAGGATTAGATACCCTGGTAGTCCACGCCGTAAACGATGAGTGCTAAGTGTTAGGGGGTTTCCGCCCCTTAGTGCTGCAGCTAACGCATTAAGCACTCCGCCTGGGGAGTACGGTCGCAAGACTGAAACTCAAAGGAATTGACGGGGGCCCGCACAAGCGGTGGAGCATGTGGTTTAATTCGAAGCAACGCGAAGAACCTTACCAGGTCTTGACATCCCGTTGACCACTGTAGAGATATAGTTTCCCCTTCGGGGGCAACGGTGACAGGTGGTGCATGGTTGTCGTCAGCTCGTGTCGTGAGATGTTGGGTTAAGTCCCGCAACGAGCGCAACCCTTGATCTTAGTTGCCATCATTTAGTTGGGCACTCTAAGGTGACTGCCGGTGACAAACCGGAGGAAGGTGGGGATGACGTCAAATCATCATGCCCCTTATGACCTGGGCTACACACGTGCTACAATGGACGATACAAACGGTTGCCAACTCGCGAGAGGGAGCTAATCCGATAAAGTCGTTCTCAGTTCGGATTGTAGGCTGCAACTCGCCTACATGAAGCCGGAATCGCTAGTAATCGCGGATCAGCATGCCGCGGTGAATACGTTCCCGGGCCTTGTACACACCGCCCGTCACACCACGAGAGTTTGTAACACCCGAAGTCGGTGAGGTAACCTTTTGGAGCCAGCCGCCGAAGGTGGGATAGATGATTGGGGTGAAGTCGTAACAAGGTAGCCGTATCGGAAGGTGCGGCTGGATCACCTCCTTTCTAAGGATTATTTCGGAATACAAACCTTGGGTTTGTAAGATTACGTTTTGCGTTCAGTTTTGAAGGTTCATTCTTCTGAATGAAACACTTCAAAACTTGTTCTTTGAAAACTGGATAAAACGACATTGAAATTGTAACAAACACATTTATTTTTTAAGTTTTTTATAGGCTTAATAACTTGGTTAAGTTATTAAGGGCGCACGGCGAATGCCTTGGCACTAGGAGCCGAAGAAGGACGGCACTAACACCGATATGCTTCGGGGAGCTGTAAGTGAGCTTTGATCCGGAGATTTCCGAATGGGGGAACCCACTACGTTTAATCGCGTAGTATCTTGACGTGAATACATAGCGTCTTGAAGGCAGACCCAGGGAACTGAAACATCTAAGTACCTGGAGGAAGAGAAAGAAAAATCGATTCCCTGAGTAGCGGCGAGCGAAACGGGAAGAGCCCAAACCAAGAGGCTTGCCTCTTGGGGTTGTAGGACACTCAATACGGAGTTACAAAAGAGCGAGTTAGATGAAGCGACTTGGAAAGGTCCGCCAGAGCAGGTAAAAGCCCTGTAGTCGAAAGTTCGTTCTCTCCTGAGTGGATCCTGAGTACGGCGGAACACGTGAAATTCCGTCGGAATCCGGGAGGACCATCTCCCAAGGCTAAATACTACCTAGTGACCGATAGTGAACCAGTACCGTGAGGGAAAGGTGAAAAGCACCCCGGAAGGGGAGTGAAAGAGATCCTGAAACCGTGTGCCTACAAGTAGTTAGAGCCCGTTAATGGGTGATAGCGTGCCTTTTGTAGAATGAACCGGCGAGTTACGATTACGTGCAAGGTTAAGCTTTAGAAGGCGGAGCCGCAGCGAAAGCGAGTCTGAATAGGGCGAAGTAGTACGTGGTCGTAGACCCGAAACCAGGTGATCTACCCATGTCCAGGGTGAAGGTGAGGTAACACTTACTGGAGGCCCGAACCCACGCACGTTGAAAAGTGCGGGGATGAGGTGTGGGTAGCGGAGAAATTCCAATCGAACTTGGAGATAGCTGGTTCTCTCCGAAATAGCTTTAGGGCTAGCCTCGTGATGAGAATACTGGAGGTAGAGCACTGTTTGGACTAGGGGGCCATCCCGGTTTACCGAATTCAGACAAACTCCGAATGCCAGATATTTATACACGGGAGTCAGACTGCGAGTGATAAGATCCGTAGTCAAAAGGGAAACAGCCCAGACCACCAGCTAAGGTCCCAAAGTAATCGTTAAGTGGAAAAGGATGTGGCGTTGCACAGACAACCAGGATGTTGGCTTAGAAGCAGCCATCATTTAAAGAGTGCGTAATAGCTCACTGGTCGAGTGACGCTGCGCCGAAAATGTATCGGGGCTAAACGATTCACCGAAGCTGTGGATTGACATCTACGATGTCAGTGGTAGGAGAGCGTTCTAAGTGCGTTGAAGTCAGACCGGAAGGACTGGTGGAGCGCTTAGAAGTGAGAATGCCGGTATGAGTAGCGAAAGACGGGTGAGAATCCCGTCCACCGTATGACTAAGGTTTCCTGAGGAAGGCTCGTCCGCTCAGGGTTAGTCGGGACCTAAGCCGAGGCCGATAGGCGTAGGCGATGGACAACAGGTTGATATTCCTGTACCACCTCCTCACCGTTTGAGAAATGGGGGGACGCAGTAGGATAGGGTAAGCGCGCCGTTGGTTGTGCGCGTCCAAGCAGTAAGGCGTGTGTGTAGGCAAATCCGCACACTGTAACGTTGAGCTGTGATGGCGAGTCCGTATGGACGAAGTTCCTGATTTCACACTGCCAAGAAAAGCCTCTATCGAGGTGAGAGGTGCCCGTACCGCAAACCGACACAGGTAGTCGAGGAGAGAATCCTAAGGTGTGCGAGAGAACTCTCGTTAAGGAACTCGGCAAAATGACCCCGTAACTTCGGGAGAAGGGGTGCTCTTGAGCGTGCAAGCGCATGAGAGCCGCAGTGAATAGGCCCAGGCGACTGTTTAGCAAAAACACAGGTCTCTGCAAAACCGTAAGGTGACGTATAGGGGCTGACGCCTGCCCGGTGCTGGAAGGTTAAGAGGAGTGGTTAGCGCAAGCGAAGCTGCGAATTGAAGCCCCAGTAAACGGCGGCCGTAACTATAACGGTCCTAAGGTAGCGAAATTCCTTGTCGGGTAAGTTCCGACCCGCACGAAAGGCGTAACGATCTGGGCACTGTCTCAACGAGAGACTCGGTGAAATTATAGTACCTGTGAAGATGCAGGTTACCCGCGACAGGACGGAAAGACCCCGTGGAGCTTTACTGTAGCCTGATATTGAATTTTGGTACAACTTGTACAGGATAGGTAGGAGCCAGAGATCTCGGAGCGCCAGCTTCGAAGGAGGCGTCGGTGGGATACTACCCTGGTTGTATTGAAATTCTAACCCATGCCCCTTAGCGGGGCAGGAGACAGTGTCAGGCGGACAGTTTGACTGGGGCGGTCGCCTCCTAAAAGGTAACGGAGGCGCCCAAAGGTTCCCTCAGAATGGTTGGAAATCATTCGTAGAGTGTAAAGGCACAAGGGAGCTTGACTGCGAGACCTACAAGTCGAGCAGGGTCGAAAGACGGGCTTAGTGATCCGGTGGTTCCGCATGGAAGGGCCATCGCTCAACGGATAAAAGCTACCCCGGGGATAACAGGCTTATCTCCCCCAAGAGTCCACATCGACGGGGAGGTTTGGCACCTCGATGTCGGCTCATCGCATCCTGGGGCTGTAGTCGGTCCCAAGGGTTGGGCTGTTCGCCCATTAAAGCGGTACGCGAGCTGGGTTCAGAACGTCGTGAGACAGTTCGGTCCCTATCCGTCGTGGGCGTAGGAAATTTGAGAGGAGCTGTCCTTAGTACGAGAGGACCGGGATGGACACACCGCTGGTGTACCAGTTGTCTTGCCAAAGGCATCGCTGGGTAGCTATGTGTGGACGGGATAAGTGCTGAAAGCATCTAAGCATGAAGCCCCCCTCAAGATGAGATTTCCCATTACGCAAGTAAGTAAGATCCCTCAAAGACGATGAGGTAGATAGGTTCGAGGTGGAAGTGTGGTGACACATGGAGCTGACGAATACTAATCGATCGAGGACTTAACCAAAACGTTTGAAACATTCAATGTATCGTTTATCTAGTTTTGAAAGAATAAGTCTTTCAGCTGAATAAGTGAAGTGATGATGGCAAAGAGGTCACACCCGTTCCCATACCGAACACGGAAGTTAAGCTCTTTAGCGCCGATGGTAGTTGGGGGCTTCCCCCTGTGAGAGTAGGACGTCGCTTCGCTTATTTTTTGTGGAGGATTAGCTCAGCTGGGAGAGCATCTGCCTTACAAGCAGAGGGTCGGCGGTTCGAGCCCGTCATCCTCCACCATTTTGGTCCCGTGGTGTAGCGGTTAACATGCCTGCCTGTCACGCAGGAGATCGCCGGTTCGATCCCGGTCGGGACCGCCATTATTATTGCCGGTGTAGCTCAGTTGGTAGAGCAACTGACTTGTAATCAGTAGGTCGTGGGTTCGACTCCTATCGCCGGCACCATTCCCTTGGAGGGGTAGCGAAGTGGCTAAACGCGGCGGACTGTAAATCCGCTCCTTAGGGTTCGGCGGTTCGAATCCGTCCCCCTCCACCATTTTAGGGGCATAGTTCAACGGTAGAATAGAGGTCTCCAAAACCTTTGGTGTGGGTTCGATTCCTACTGCCCCTGCCAGGTATTGAGGTACTCGTTCATAATATAGCTAATATAATTTATATAGTGGCGATTGTGGCGAAGTGGTTAACGCATCGGATTGTGGTTCCGACATTCGTGGGTTCGATTCCCATCAGTCGCCCCATTTTAAAATTGGGGTATAGCCAAGCGGTAAGGCAACGGATTTTGATTCCGTCATGCCTAGGTTCGAATCCTAGTACCCCAGCCATTTTTAATTGCACGAGCCATTAGCTCAGTTGGTAGAGCATCTGACTTTTAATCAGAGGGTCGAAGGTTCGAGTCCTTCATGGCTCATCATTTTTTAATTAGCATGCGCCCGTAGCTCAATTGGATAGAGCGTCTGACTACGGATCAGAAGGTTATGGGTTCGACTCCTGTCGGGCGCGCCAATAAAATCATGTTTACGGAATGTAGCTCAGCTTGGTAGAGCACTTGGTTTGGGACCAAGGGGTCGTAGGTTCGAATCCTGTCATTCCGACCATCTTTCATGATAAATGGGGCCTTAGCTCAGCTGGGAGAGCGCCTGCCTTGCACGCAGGAGGTCAGCGGTTCGATCCCGCTAGGCTCCACCATTGTAATATTTTTGGAGGTATACCCAAGTCTGGCTGAAGGGATCGGTCTTGAAAACCGACAGGCGGGTAACACCGCGCGGGGGTTCGAATCCCTCTACCTCCTCCATTTTTCGGGTCAGTAGCTCAGTTGGTAGAGCATTAGATTGAAGCTCTAAGTGTCGGCGGTTCGATTCCGTCCTGACCCACCATTATTGCGGGTGTAGTTTAATGGTAAAACCTCAGCCTTCCAAGCTGATGTCGTGAGTTCGATTCTCATCACCCGCTCCAAAATGGGCCTATAGCTCAGCTGGTTAGAGCGCACGCCTGATAAGCGTGAGGTCGATGGTTCGAGTCCATTTAGGCCCATCATTATTCCGAAGTAGCTCAGTTGGTAGTAGCACCTGACTGTTAATCAGGTTGTCGCAGGTTCGAGTCCTGCCTTCGGAGCCACGGCCCGTTGGTCAAGTGGTTAAGACACCGCCCTTTCACGGCGGTAACACGGGTTCGAATCCCGTACGGGTCATCAAGCATGTAGCACAGATGTGTGTTACATGCTTTTTTCTATTCTCCTTTAAGATATTCTCCTTTTTCATGTTGTTGAGAAAAGATCACTAGCAGAAAAAGACACCTATTAGCAAGGTAAGAGGTTGATTTCCGTTCCGCCAGCTTCCTTTCCAGGGGGCGTCCGATGAGCCACTTCACTCATTTACGTTTGCTCCAGGGTCTCATCTGTGACGCTGGCTCCACTACAATCAACCATTCTGCAAAGTTTCTTTACTTTACTTTTTTCATAGTAGCATAGCGATCAAAAAGCCCATTATCTGTATGCTTAGAGGGGATAAGCTCTTATTTTCAATGTGGAGTAGGGAATCAGTTACAACAGCCATCCATAAGTGAATACCTTCAATTTATTTGTGGGATAAAAGAGGAAGACTACTTGATTGCCGGGGTTAGCCAGAAAGAGGCTAGCCGCACCGCGAAAGCCAAGCGTCAGCATGTAATTAGCCTAAAATGGAAAGACTTTTATCTTTCACAAAAATTCTATTGATGGCTTTGCTACAACACTATGAAGGTTACATGATTAATATAGACTTTTTACAATAGTTAGGATCCCTCTCCCTTACATTCTCTTAAGAAAGAGAGTCTATAGAGTAAATATGAACAAACTATTTCATATATAAAATATGTATGTTTTTTCAATTACTATTTTCATGGTGCTTGTTGTTTTGTTCCTCTAATATGAGGATAAGTGGAGGAATCGATATGAATATACAGGAGATACAGCAATTTTTAAGTCTATATCAGACAGAACAAAATGAATCAGAACTTTGGTTAAAGAATAGATTACAGGCAGTTAAGGATGCAGGTGAATATCACCCAACAACAGAGGAGCTAGTTTTTGGCGCACGGGTGGCATGGAGAAATAGCAATAAGTGTATTGGACGTCTGTTTTGGCAGTCACTGCATGTAGTAGATGCACGTGATGCTTTAGATGAAAAGGTTATTTTTCAAAAATTACTAGAACATATAGATTATGCGACAAATCATGGGAAAATCCGTCCAACTATAACAGTGTTTGCTTCAGATAGAGTACGGATTTGGAATCATCAACTAATTCGTTATGCTGGCTATGAAACGGAGGCAGGCATTATTGGTGATTCGCAGTCCATTAAATTTACAAAAGTGTGTGAGTCGTTAGGATGGAAAGGTAAAGGAACTGATTTTGATGTACTACCACTCGTTATCCAGGTGGATAATCGTGCTCCTCAAATGTTTGTAATTCCTGAAGAAAATATAGTAGAGGTCTCAATCCGTCATCCAGAGTCAATCGATGTGGAAAAATTAGGAATGAAGTGGTATGCCGTACCTATTATTTCGAGTATGCGTTTTCAAATGGCTGGAATTGATTTTCAAGCAGCTCCATTTAACGGCTGGTATATGGGAACAGAGATTGGTGCACGAAATTTAGCAGATCATGATCGTTATAATATGTTACCTGCAATTGCAGAGATTTTTAATCTTGATACAACCAAACAAGCGTCTCTTTGGCGTGATCGTGCTTTAGTAGAACTTAATATTGCTGTTCTTCACTCATTTAAAGAAGAGGGTGTGAGCATTGTTGATCATCATACAGCAGCTCAGCAGTTTAAATTGTTTGAGGAGGCAGAAAAATCAACAGGAAGAGAAGTTACTGGCAACTGGACATGGTTAATCCCACCACTTTCCCCTGCCACAACTCACATATTCCATAAACCCTATGTAAATATATATCATACACCAAATTATTTTTATCAAAAACCATGCTATTAGTGTAAAGGAATTGTTTACTTTCAACAATTTTGATGAGAGAGGGCGCTTACTATGTTAAATCAGCAAATTCCCAATATCCCATGGAGACAATTGACGACACCTTATGGTAGAGGTACAGCCATTCCTAAGCTGATAGAACAGGAGCAATACACACAACTAGCTGAATTAATTGAACATCAAGGTACACTGTGGCAGGTGACACCATGGGTTTTGCTTGTCCTGCTAAAAAAGCTTACTAGTAAAAAATTAGAGGTTGTCTCCTTACAAGAGGTACAGTTATATTTAGCTGTGGCACATGTTATTACCAAGGATTATCTCGACCCAGTCAATACTGTTAAAAATATGCAGGAGCTATTAGACGTCAGCTATTTGTGGATAGAAAATGAGGATAATGATGAGCAGGAGTGGGAGAAAGAAACGCCAAAGGGCTATGAGGAGCAAGCTTTTGTAGGCTATTACTTTTATAGTTATATGCTTTTACAAGAGGCTGTTCCTATTTTTTCTACTATAACAGCTCGTAATAATGAAGCTTCAGAATGCCTAGCTGAATTGCTAACATTACTCCAGCAACTCGACAATTAAGTAATGTGTAAACACTATATAGAAATAGAGCAGATGGAGGAAGCTGAACCACCTGCTTTATTTAATTTTAATGCACATATTCATCCTTAGAAGCTCTCATTGAGCAAAAGAAGAGTAACATTGCTACAACGACAAAGAGCCATCCCGCAATATTCCAGCCACCAAATAAATCATGCAAGTAGCCAAAAAGAATAGGACCAATTGCGGCAAATAAATAACCCAAAGATTGTGCAAAGCCTGATAAATCTGCTGCTTCAAATGCAGTACGAGTACGGAGAGTGAAGAACATCATTGCTAGGGCGAATGAAGAACCACCTGCTAACCCTAGAAGAACCATCCACAGGACCCCAAGACTTGTCCATTCCATGACAACTCCAACAAAGCCTACTAAATAGAAGGATGTAAACATCAATACAAGTGGGCGTTGAGAAGTCATTTTACCTGCAATAATAGGGACTGCCAAAGCCATTGGTACTTGTGAGAATTGCATGATTGAAAACATCCAGCCAGCATTATCAGGCGCTAAACCTTGAGCAATATAAATCTCAGGTATCCACGCTGCTGTTGTATAGAATAATAAAGACTGTAAACCCATTGCCCCTGTGACAGCCCAAGTAACAGGTGATTTCCATAAAGGTGTACTGGTCTTTTTAGATGTAGTAACTGGTTCTGGGTAATTTGACTTTAGTTGAGGTATCCAAATTAAGATTGTAATTAGAACGAGTATGAGTGCAATGGAAAGCGCACCTTGCCAGCCTAACGATGAATTAGCTATCGGATAGCTAATACCAGCTCCAAGGCCAGCAGTAAAATTCATGGACATGGTGAAAAAGGCCATTAATAAACCCACATGATAGGGAAATTTCAATTTTAATAATCCTGGAATTAGTACATTTCCAAAAGAAATGGCTACGCCAATTAACACAGTACCCAATAGAAGTAATTCTGTCGTACCAAGTGAACGTAGGACAATTCCTAAGGCCAAGAGAAAAGTTGATAAAAATAATGTTAGCTCAAGCCCTAGTTTGCGTGCTACAACTGGTGCAAATGGAGATATAATAGCAAAAGCCAGCAATGGAATCGTTGTTAGAAAGCCTGCCAATACATTAGATATTCCAAGATCTTCACGGATAAAGGATATAATTGGACCAACAACAGTTAGTGGCATTCGTAATGTAGAGGCTATAAAGATAACGCCAAAGACTAAAAGTAAGGTTGTTCCTGTCCAGCTAATTTTTTTACTTGGATAACTAGTGGTATGATCATTTGTAGTCAAAATAAATCCCCCCTAATAATAACCATTCTAATTGAACTACTATAACACTTTATCACACTATTAAAAATAGTAGAAGATTCATAAAATACGGAACATTTCTTGCAGTATTGAAATGTCTATGGTCTTATGTTAGTATAATAAACATCATAAATTTAATAATTATATGCCTCATGTTTGTATTGAGGTAGAGGTCGCGATATTTATAAGTATGCTAATTGAAATGACAAGCATTGATGAGATTAGCTGAAAGGAAATATTGCCGAAGTGTGAGGGGACTTGAAAACCTCATGCTGGGGCTGTCTCCGAAAGGAACAGAACTGTCACGTTTGTACAACGTGTTGAGCTATCATGTAGGGAAAACTGAGGATTAACGTAGCCATCACAGTGTATATGTGATGGCATTTTTTTGCCTCATAAATAGGAAGGAAGCTATATCGTGAGTGAAATAAAAGTAAATCAGCTCGGACATAAAGCGCCGAAGCTGAAAAAAGAATTAAAAAGCCGTCATATTACAATGATTTCTTTAGGCGGTACAATTGGTACGGGGCTATTCTTAGCTAGTGGAGGTGCTATTGCTCAGGCAGGGCCTGGGGGAGCATTGCTTGCCTATGCTTTAATCGGTATTATGGTGTATTTTTTAATGACAAGCTTAGGGGAAATGGCTGCCTATATGCCATCATCAGGTTCATTTAGTACATATGCAACCAAATTTGTAGATCCCGCTTTGGGCTTTGCATTAGGCTGGAACTACTGGTATAACTGGGCAATCACCATTGCTGCCGAAATTGCTGCTGTGTCATTAATTATGAAATATTGGTTCCCAGAAAGCTCATCAGCACTTTGGACAGTATTATTTATTGCTGTTGTATTGACGTTTAATTTACTATCCGTAAAAAGTTATGGTGAAAGTGAATATTGGTTTGCCATGATTAAAGTAGCAACGGTTATTGTTTTTATTATCATTAGCTTACTAATGATTTTTGGTATTTTAGGTGGGCAGGCTCCTGTAGGTTTTACTAATTTCTTTGTTAGTGATGGGCCATTCCATGGTGGCTTCCTTGCTACATTTGGTATTTTCCTAGCTGCAGGATTCTCATTCCAAGGGACAGAATTACTAGGAATTACAGCTGGTGAAACAGATAATCCTGGTAAAAATATTCCGAAGGCTGTTAAATCTGTATTTTGGCGTATTCTATTGTTTTATATTTTAGCGATTGGTGCAATCGGGATGTTGATTCCATTTACAGACGAACGTTTGTTATCAGAAGATATCGCAGTATCACCGTTTACACTAGTGTTTGACCGTCTAGGTATTGCCTTTGCTGCTTCTTTAATGAATGCCATTATTTTAACGGCTATGCTGTCAGCAGGAAATTCAGGACTATATGCATCTTCTCGTATGCTATGGCAATTAGCAGTGGATGGACATGCACCTAAATTTTTTGCAAAGCTAAGTCGTAGAGGTATTCCGATTTATGCACTTATGGCAACATTAGCTGTAGGCTGTTTAGCATTTTTGGCATCCTTCTTTGGCGATGGAGTGGTATATATCTGGCTATTAAATGCTTCTGGAATGTCTGGCTTTATTGCATGGCTAGGTATTGCGTTTAGTCATTATCGTTTCCGCCGAGCGTTTGATGCACAGGGCTTGGATCCAAAGTTATTACCTTATAAAGCCAAATTATATCCGTTTGGACCACTATTTGCTTTTACAGTTTGTATGATTGTAGTCATTGGACAAAATTACACAGCCTTTACAGGCGATAAGATTGATTGGTACGGTATGCTTGTTTCGTATATTGGGATTCCATTATTTTTAGCATTATGGTTGGGCTATAAAATAAAGCACAAAACAAAAATGCTTCCACTTAAAGATTGTGATTTAAAAGTTGAAGATTAAATAATAGAGCTGTTCTGTAAACCTAAGAGTGATGGTTTATGGGGCAGTTCTTTTTTCAATACTCATAAACAAAATCTCTCTAATCAAACATCATAAATATGGTAATGTAATATACATATGGAAATTGGGTTTGATAGGAGAGGTGCATGATAGTGCAAAAGCATATTTTACTTGTAGAAGACGATGAAGCCATTCGTGAAATGGTTGATAATTACTTAACGATGGAAGGTTTCAAAGTCACAACAGCGACTAATGGCGAAGAGGCATTACATAATTGTTTGCAAAATACCTTTGATTTGGTCATTTTAGATATTATGATTCCTAAATTAAATGGATTGGAAGTATTAAAGATTATTAGAGAGCAGGCAGCACTTCCTATCATTATTATGTCTGCAAAAGACAGTGATGTTGATAAAGCGTTGGGCTTAGGATTAGGGGCAGATGATTATATCGCTAAACCCTTTTCTATGCTGGAATTTTCAGCACGTGTAAAGGCTGTTATCAGAAGAGCGACGAAATACTCTAGTCAAGCTGAACAAAAGCAAGAGGTCCTCGAAATTGATAATTTAAAGATAGATATCGTTAATTTCTCAATAGCAAAGAGTGGACAAGAGATAAAGCTGACATCAAAGGAATTTTCCATTTTAAAATTGTTTGTGACAAATCGTCAAAGGGTTTTTACCAAAGAGCAAATTTATCAGATGATATGGAAAGATGCCTATTACGGAGATGAAAATATTATAAATGTACATATCAGAAGACTACGTGAAAAAATAGAAGATGATCCATCAAATCCTCAGTATATTAAAACTCTATGGGGAATCGGCTATAAGTTTGAGGGATAAAAATATGATGATATTTCTATTAATAATAATTGTATTGCTAATCGGAGTCCTAATTTTTCAATGGAAAGTCAAGAGGGAACAAGAACGCGCTATCCAATACATTCATAGTAAACTACACGTAATTGTAAATGAACAGACATATGAAAAGATTCTAGTAACAACTACAAATTCAGAAATTCAACAGTTACTTATTACACTGAATGCTTTGCTAGATCAGCATCAAAAAATCCAGGCTACGCATCGTAAAATGGAAAATTCCATGAAAAAGATGTTGGCCAATATTTCGCATGATCTTAAAACACCTTTAACCGTTGTACTTGGCTATATTGAAATGCTTCAACTTCAAAATGCGATGAGTGACGAAGAACGCCAACGATTACTTACAGGTGTACATGCTAAAACATTAGAAGTGTTAAAAATTATCCATACATTTTTTGACTTGGCAAAATTAGAGGCTGGGGACACAGATTATCCAATCACTAAAATCAATGTCAGTGAAATATGCCGTAAAAATATTTTGTCTTTTTACGATCTGGTTACTTCAATGGGATTAGATATTAATATTGGTATTCCTACAAGCCCCATGTATGCCCTTGGTAATGAAGAAGCATTAAATAGGGTTCTAAACAATCTACTGTCTAATGCTATTGCGTATGGAGCAGATGGCAATGTAATTGGAATTACCGTAAGACATGAAGAAGCCAATATTGATATTGATGTGTGGGATTGTGGCAAGGGTATTGATGAATATCATATCGATAGCGTATTTGAAAGGATGTATACACTTGAGGATTCTCGAAATAAATCTTTTCAAGGCAGTGGTTTGGGACTAACGATTACAAAGCGGCTAGTAGAAATAATGAATGGCTCCATCCGGTTATCGAGTATTCCTAATGAAAAAACTACTTTTACCATTTCGCTAAAACGAATGATGTATTGAATCCAATTGTGCTTGTAAAGCTTTAAGGCTTTGCAGGCTTTTTTACTTAAGAAATTTGTAAGAATGCAGTAATAAAATAGAGAGTTTCATTTTTTATAATGAAGCTAGTCACAATTGAGGGAGAGAATTACATGACATACATTGTAAAAACAAATCAGCTTACGAAAGTTTATGATGGAAAAGAAGTTGTTTCAGCTGTCAATATGAACGTTAAGAAGGGGGAGATTTATGGATTTTTAGGTCCCAATGGTGCAGGTAAAACCACTGTTATGAAGATGCTAACTAATCTAACGAAGCCTACTAGTGGGGATGTAGAAATTTTAGGGGAGAAATTGACAGACAAATCCTATGAATTACTAAAAAGAATGGGAACAATTATTGAATATCCTATTTTCTATGAAAAATTAACGGCTAGTGAGACCCTGGAATTACATTGTGAATACATGGGTTATTATGATAAGAAAGAAATTGCACATGTTCTTAATTTAGTAAAGTTAACCAATACAGAGAATAAGCAGGTTAAAGATTTTTCTCTTGGGATGAAACAGAGATTAGGCATTGCAAGAGCCATCATTACAAAGCCAGAGTTACTTATATTAGATGAACCAATTAATGGATTGGACCCAGTTGGGATAAAGGAGTTAAGAGAGCTTTTCAAGATGCTTTGTAAGGAGTACGGCATAACTATTATTATCTCTAGTCATATTTTGGCTGAAATAGAACAATTGGTCGATACAATAGGTGTTATTAAGAATGGAAGGCTCATCACTGAGGTAGCAATGGATACTATTAATCGTGATCAGGTCAATTATACCGAAGTGATCGTAAGTGATGGGAAAAAGGCAGCGTTTATTATTGAAAGCGAATTAAACATTACTAATTTTAAGATGATGGATGATAACTCTATACGTATATACGACTCAACAGTATCTCAACAAAGCCTATCAAGAGCATTAATTGAACATGACGTGGAGATTGAAGAGATTAGTAAAAAAACAAGTTCATTAGAGGATTATTTCTTAAAGCTAATCAATGGAGGCGTTGTCCATGCTTAATTTAATGCGTTTAGAAATGAAGAAATTCCATTTAGGATCATATGTTAGAGGAGCTATCATTGCTAATTTAGTCATTCTCGGGTTTCTGTTTATGATTTTATTTATTTCTAAAGTTGAAGGAGATCCAGGGCTTGAAAATTACAAGGTTGCTTTAAGTGTCATTGATACATTTGTAAGAGCAGTTTTTATTATCTTTGCTTCTACGTTAATAGCTAAGTTAATCATCGGAGAATATAAATTTAAAACCATTACTTTAGCCTTTATGTATCCGATAAGTAGAAGGAAATTAATGGTCGCAAAGCTTGCTATTGTCATGCTATTTACTTTCAGTATGATCATTATCTCCAATGCTCTTATTACAGCCATTTTTTGTGTCGTAAGCGATCGATATGAATTAATTCCAGATGTACTATCAAGTTCTTTAATTATTCAGCATATACCTTCTGTATTGATGAATGCGATAGCTGCCTCAGGCATAGCTTTAATCCCATTGTATTTTGGGATGAGAAAATACTCTATACCGACAACTATCATTTCATCTATTATAATTGTGTCTGTAACTTCGTCAAATTCAGGTGACTTTACTTTAAACGATATAATTATTATTCCAATTACTTTAGCAATCGTGGGTCTGGGTATTGCTTATTTAGCCATTAGAAATATCGAAAAGGTGGATGTTTAATCAAAAAGATACCAGGTGCTCATTCCTATAGAGTACCTGGCTTTTTATTATCCAAAAATTGTTTCCCAAAGTAAGTAAATGTTTAACGTAACAACAATGACTACGACAAACCAACCTAAAACAGTTGTAATACGGTGATTAACTAGGCTTCCCATGATGTCTCGTTTACTTGTAAACATAACAAGAGGGACAAGTGCAAAGGCAATACCAAATGATAAAACAACCTGACTAAGAACCAAAGCATAGGTAGCATTCACACCAGAGGCAATGATTGCAAGTGGTGGCACCATGGTAATCGCTCTACGTAAATAAAGAGGTATTTTTCTTTGAATGAAGCCCTGCATCACTACGTCACCGGCTAAAGTCCCTACAGAGGAGCTAGCAAGCCCTGCAATAAGTAAACCAAGACCAAAGGAAATGGCAGCCAGTGGGCCGAGCGCATCTTTTAAGCCATTATAGGCAACATCTAAATCTTCAACAATAACGCCTTGGGTATGGAATACTGCTGCGGCAATTATGAGCATGCTCATATTGATGGCACCAGCAATAATCATAGCGATGATAATATCGATAAATTCAAAACGGAAAATACGTTTTTTTTCTGCCTCATTTCGACCAATAATACGACTTTGTGTTAAAGAGGAATGTAAGTAAATAGCATGAGGCATAACGGTTGCACCTAAAATACCTGTTGCTAATAATAGTGAATCTACACCTTCAAAGTGGGGTGTGAACATACCGATCGCTACATCGCCCCATGCTGGCTGCGCTAAAAATGTTTGGAAGGCAAATGCCAATACAACAATTAATACCATGCCAGAAATACCTGCTTCAAAGGCTCTAAATCCTCTTCTTTGCAGCTCTAAAATAGCAAATGAACCCACTGCTGTAATCAATGCGGCGGGAAGCATTGGGATATTGAAAAGTAAATAAAGCCCTAATGCTGCTCCGATAAATTCAGCGAGGTCAGTGGCAATGATGACCAATTCTGCCTGTATCCATAAAAAGATAGATGTTTTTTTAGAAAAATGCTCGCGTGCGACTTCAGGTAAATTTTTTCCTGTCGCAATTCCAAGCTTGGCAGACAGAGATTGAATTAACACAGCCATTAAATTAGAAAAGGCTATAACCCAAAGTAGCAGGTAGCCATATTGAGAGCCTGCTGTAATATTTGTAGCAAAATTACCAGGATCGATATAGGCGACTGCTGCAATGAAAGCAGGTCCTAGAAATGGTAAAAATCTTCGCCAACCTTTTATATCTCCATCTAAAACCGCCTCTGCAGCCGATTTTGTGACTCGTTTGTAAACCATATTGTTCCCTCGTTTCAAAAAGTATCACCGATGAAATAAAGTTTCCTATAGGAAAATGAGATATTAGTATTCTAACGCTAGGAATAAAAAAAGTGAAGTGGTTTGCTTTATCTTTCTATAAGTATGTGCCATTCTCATCATTTTCTAATTAGACTTTCACCACTTGTATCGTATACGATGAAAAGAAAAGGCGAAGGACGGATTCGACATGACACATCGAATTTTAATTATAGAAGATGAAGAAAATATTGCGAGAGTGCTACAACTGGAGCTTCAATTTGAAGGATATGAGGCAGCAATGGCCCATACAGGAACAGAGGGCTTACTACAATACCGTGAGCAGCAATGGGATTTAATTTTACTTGATATCATGCTACCTGAGATGAGCGGTATTGATGTGCTAAAGCGTATTCGTGCAACAGAATCTCAAACACCTGTTA
Organism: Lysinibacillus capsici; assembly: GCF_020217405.1. Lineage (NCBI taxonomy): Bacteria > Bacillati > Bacillota > Bacilli > Caryophanales > Bacillaceae > Lysinibacillus > Lysinibacillus capsici. Next base: position 351,988 of record NZ_CP084108.1, read on the forward strand.
TCATGCTAACTGCCAAAAGCGAGGTAGAGGATAAGGTAAAGGGCTTGGATTTAGGAGCCAATGATTATGTGACAAAGCCTTTTGAAATTGAGGAGCTACTGGCACGAATTCGCAATGCATTATGGTTTTCGCAGAAGGTAAGTCCAAAGCAAGTTGCACTTTCATTTGGCCATTTATCGATAAACGAGCAAACAAGGGAAGTTGTATATTTTGATAAGGAAATTCAGCTGACACCTCGTGAGTATGATTTGTTGTTCTATTTACTAAAGCATCCTAAACAAGTACTGACAAGGGAGCAAATATTAGAGGCTGTGTGGGGCTATGATTATTATGGGGATACGAATGTTGTGGATGTTTATATACGTTATGTACGACAAAAGCTTGAGGCTGCTAATCCAACACCTCTTATCCAGACAATTCGAGGTGTTGGATATGTGCTAAAGGAACATAGTTATGAGACTTAAAACAAAAATCCATCTACTAACAACATTGCTTATGCTAGTTATAGTAGTGGCAACAAATAGTGGAATTTATTTGTTGTATGAGAAATTTGCCTATGATACGGAATATAATCAGCTTCAGTCACGGGCAAATGAGTTAAGCTCTACACTGAGTCAGTTAAATGCACAAACCAACCTACAGCAAGTATTAAGAGCCTATATGCCAACAGATGGTGCCGTTTATATATATGATGGTGAACTTTTGAAAACGAAGGTTCAGGCTACACTCGAAATGCAAGAGGTCCCTTCTATTACCTATACAATGCCTGCCATTTGGATCGACGGAACGGTGGTGGACATAACTTTGCAGCAATCTATGGAAGAAGTAGAGCGGACATTAGATTTGTTAAAGGTCATCTTAGTTGTTGTATCTGTTGTGGCATCGATTCCTATTTTCCTAGCGAGCTTTGTACTCGGTCGACTTATTTTATTACCGTTAGAACGTTTAAATGAGACCATGCGCAAAAGTGCATCTACTGGGAAATATGAAAAAATAGATACCACAGAAAAAGGTGGGGACGAATTAACAAACATAAACCGCACTTTTAATATGATGATGGAGAAGCTTGAACAACATTATCAGAAGCAACAAGAATTTGTATCAAATGCCTCCCATGAATTAAAAACTCCTATAACTGTCATTGAAAGCTATGCAAAACTACTCCTAAGGAGGGGGTTTGATAATCGGGAGGTTGCTCAGGAATCCTTACAAGCTATTGCCAATGAATCATCTCGTATGCATGAAATGGTATTGCAATTGCTAGAACTAGCTAAAAACAAAGAGCAATTGGACGTTCATTTCGAACAACTAGAGCTTGCCCCGTTCTTAAATAAAGTAGCTTTACAAATGGAACAGGCTTATCATCGAACATTTAGAATTGATGAGCAGATTCCAAAGTTTATTTATAGTGATGAAAAAATATTGAAGCAACTACTTTTTATTTTGCTGGATAATGCTAGGAAATATAGTGAGGATGAAGTACGTATTCAAGCCACTGAAACAACCAATCATGTACGTATTACCATCCAAGATTTTGGTATTGGTATTCCAATCGAGCATATTCCTCATTTGTTTGAGCGTTTTTATCGTGTAACAGAGGATCGTAATCGTAAAACAGGTGGTTCGGGGCTAGGGCTAGCAATAGCACATGAACTGGCACAACAATTAGGTATAACGATAGATGTGAAAAGTAAGCTAGGGGAAGGCTCAAGCTTTACTTTATGTATACCAAAGGAGGGACAGCAATGAAAAAGTGGATGTTAGTAATTGTTGGTATTATCCTTTGTAGTGGAGTAATTTGGTTTGTTCAACATCGTTATTTTTACGTTCAACCTATTAGTGAAGCGGAGGCTATTCGCCATATTGAGACTATCTACAATGGTCATGTTACACAAGTTGAAAAACAAGGAAATACCTTGGAAATGCTTTTTACGCGAGAGAATGTCAAGTATGCAGCTATACTTGACGTTACGACACAACAGATAACTGCTCTAATCATGAAAGAAGGACAAAGTAAATTACTATTAACAGAAAAGCAGATCAGACAAATGGTTAAAAAGGAATATGGAGATGTAGAAAGCGTTATGCTTACAGACTCCGTTTATACTGTACGTGTTGAAAATAAGAAAATTCAAATGGATTTAACCCTTGATGGTTATACTGGCGAACTACTGGCAGAGAAAAAGGTTGAGCCACAAGAACAACCTATCGAAGAGCCTATTATTACTGAGCAACAGGCTATTCAAATAGCTCTTAAGCAATTAAAGGGTGAAGTGGATTCAGTTGATTTTGAAGAAACCTCAGAGGGTGGATACTATTTAGTTGAGATTGAAACGCAGGAGGACGAAGCTACATTTCAAATTCATGCTGTTTCAGGAAAAGTACTGTCTGTAACATGGGATGACGATCATTAAATCATTCTCATGAAATTCTAATGTTCCTCTTATAGTTCTATCATCTTCACTTGGTAAGCTAAGTTTAGATAAAACAAAGGAGAGATGAACATGAAAAAAATGATAATGATTCCAGCACTAGTAATTACTCTTGGAGTGGGTGCAGCGATTGGCTCGACGACTTTATTATCAGGAAATGCCCAAGAAAAAAAGGTCTTATCCATGCAGGAAATTGAGAAGAAAGCGCTAGCGGTAGTGGATGGTACAGTTGCCAATATCGAATTTGACCAAAATCAGTTTAGCTCTATTTATGAAGTAGAGGTGTATACAGATACAGAAGAATATGATTTAAAATTTGATGCTTATAGTGGGAAATTACTCAAGCAGAAAAAGGAACGTCTAGATGACGATGATTGGGATGATCATATTCCTGCTACGACTGCTACAACAAAAATAATTACAAAAGAGCAGGCTGTCAAGACAGCCCAAACAAAAGCAAAGGGTAAAGTGACAAAAATTAAACTTGATGATGGTGTATATGAAATTGAATTAAAAGACGGTCAATATGAATACGAAGTAGATGTGGATGCAGTCTCTGGGAACATTATAAATTTTGAACAAGGCTTTGATGACTAATTTAATGAGCTGTCTTAAAGGGAGAACATACCTTTAAGGCAGTTTTATTGTTTTTATTGTGGGTATTTACTAGATATTCAGGAAATTTACTTTAAGAAGTGGTTATTTATATGTTCAAAAAAGAAAAATTTTCTTCTTTACTTTTTCAATTAGCAGGCGTACTATGACATCATTATAAAAGTTTCAAATTTCTAAATCGCTGAAGCAACTAAACGCGGGGGAACCAATTTTGATGGATGGCATAGCCATTCTTGGGGTGAATCTCTTCCTTTTGGAGGAGTAGGGCTACTCAGGCCCGAATCCGACAGCTAACCTCGTAAGCGTTAAGAGCAGAAAGGTGGAGCTTGGCAGACGGATGAGCGTCTACAAGTCTTATTTAGTGATGACTTGTAGGCGTTTTTTGATGTCATTTAGAAAGGCGAAACACATTCTATGAAACTAGAAGGTGTTTATCAATGAAATCCTCATTCAAACGTTATGTAATCGGCAAACCATTAAGATCCGATGCGTTAGGGGAACAAAAGCTAAGTAAAACAAAGGCATTGGCTATATTATCGTCAGATGCATTGTCGTCAGTAGCCTATGGACCAGAACAAATTTTAATTGTTCTGATGACGGTAGGTACAATGGCTTTTTGGTATACTTTACCTATTGCCGCTGGAGTGGTTATTCTACTCGTGGCATTGATTTTATCCTATCGTCAAGTTATCTTCGCCTATCCACATGGGGGAGGCGCTTATGTCGTATCACGAGAAAATTTAGGCGTGAATGCAGGTCTTGTTGCAGGGGGTTCTTTGCTTGTTGATTATATTTTAACGGTAGCAGTAAGTGTGTCGGCTGGGACAGATGCCATTACATCTGCATTTCCAAGTCTTCATGCTTATAATGTACCCATTGCTATTATATTTGTGATTTTCTTAACGATTTTAAACTTGCGAGGTGTAACAGAGTCAGCCTCTATCTTGGCTTACCCAGTTTATCTATTTGTAGGCGTTATGGTGTTGCTAATCGGGATTGGGCTCTATAATGTGGCAACTGGACAGGTGCCTGCAGAGTTACATCCAAAGATTGGTACACCAGTGGCAGGGATTAGCCTATTTATTTTATTAAAGGCATTTGCATCAGGAAGTTCAGCGTTAACAGGAGTAGAGGCTATTTCTAACGCAATACCTAATTTTAGAAATCCTGCTCCAAATAATGCTGCTAAAACGCTTTTAGTAATGGGCGCCATTTTAGCCGTTTTATTCATCGGGATTGTTAGTCTAGCTTATTTTTATGGCGTTGCACCAACAGAAGAAGCAACAGTCGTTTCCCAACTAGCAGAAGCTAGTGTTGGTCGGAATTTTCTTTATTATATTGTCCAGGGGACAACTGCAATGATTTTAGTACTTGCCGCAAACACAGGGTATTCAGCATTTCCCTTGCTTGCTGTGAATTTATCGAAGGATGGTTTTATCCCAAGAATCTTCCAAATCCGAGGGGACCGTCTTGGCTATTCAAATGGTATTTTAATGCTAGGTATTGCTGCCATTGTTTTAATTATACTTTTTGACGGGGCCACAGAGCATTTAATTCCGCTCTATGCAGTAGGCGTATTTATTCCCTTTACATTAGCGCAAACGGGGATGATGAGAAAATGGTGGCGCGAAAAATCTAAAGGCTGGGTAGCAAGATTTACGATCAACACAATTGGGGCCGCTATCTCTTTCATCGTGGCAATGATGTTTTTTGTGACAAAAATGCCTCAAGTTTGGCCGGTGTTTATCTTTTTACCAATTATTATTTTTGTATTCCATCGCATTAAGCAACATTATCAAGCTGTTGGAGAACAGTTAAGGTTAAATCATGAGGAACTGGCTACTATTGAGGGGAATGTTTTCATTGTGCCAGTAGCTGGCATAACAAAGGTGGTTGAAAACTCCCTACATTATGCCAAATCACTTAAGGTTGATAAAGTGATAGCCTTTTATGTAGCTTTTGACCAAGCAGATGCAAAAGCTTTTGAAGAGAAGTGGAATGCCTGGCAACCTGATGTACGATTAGTTACCTACTATTCACCATATCGCAGCATTACACAGCCATTAATTAAATTTATTGATAAAGTAGAACATCAATGTACGAAGACAGGTCATAAAGTAACGGTTGTTATCCCTCAATTCTTACCGAAAAAAGGGTGGCATCATATGCTACACAACCAATCGAGTCTTCTCATTCGTACATCATTGTTATTTCACAGAAATGTCGTCATTATGACAGTACCGTTCCATTTATCAAAATAATGCTAGCAAGCTAGAAAATAGTCTGTTATAATCAGTACGTTGATTGAAAACACGAACGTTTACAATTAAAAAGTTCCAGAATACCATTAAATTCCGAAAAATCAAACTTTTTTTGGTGAGAGATAGTAGCTCTTGCCGAATAAAGTGATAAATTGGTTATTCTGATAGTTTCATACAAATTCACTCATATAATAGCGAGAATAGGGCTCGCAAGTTTCTACCGATTTACCGTAAATGAATCGACTATGGGTAGCAATGCTTTTAGAGAACTTCTATTTTAATGATGTTTTCTATTCATTTCGACGTTTTTGCGCTGAATGCTTTGCTCCACTCGTAGCAGAATGGAATCAAAGTATTCAGCGTTTTTTTATAATTTTTTACGAAAGAAGGATATGAAAGAAATGAAGTTATTACAAGACAAAATTATGCAAGAGGGTAAAGTATTATCTTCATCCGTATTAAAGGTTGATACATTTTTAAACCATCAAATTGATCCAATGCTAATGAAGGAAATTGGTCATGAATTCGCAAATCGTTTCTCTGATCAAGTGATTACAAAGATTTTAACAATAGAATCTTCAGGTATTGCCCCATCTGTGATGTTAGGCTTAGAAATTGGCGCACCTGTCGTGTTTGCTCGTAAACGTAAATCATTAACGCTTTCAGATAACCTTTATTCATCAAAGGTACATTCATTCACAAAAAATGAAACAAATGAGATCTCAGTCTCACGTAATTTCTTAAGCGAAGATGACAATATTTTAATTGTAGATGATTTCTTAGCCAATGGTGAGGCTGTCAAAGGCTTACTTGATATTGCTGCACAAGCGGGTGCAAAGGTTGTGGGAGTTGGAATTGTTATTGAAAAGGGCTTCCAAGATGGAGGGGAATTATTGCGTGAGCAAGGTGTTCGCGTTGAGTCATTAGCAATTGTAGATTCTCTTGAAGATGGCAAAGTAACATTTGCTATGGAGGCTCGCGCGTAATGAATACCTTTAAATCGACTGCGCTAGCGATTCAACATTTACTTGCAATGTATGCCGGAGCCATTTTAGTGCCACTGATTATCGGTGGGGCAATTGGCTTCGATTCAACACAAATGACGTATTTAGTAGCGATTGATATTATGATGTGCGGGATCGCTACACTTTTACAAGTTTATTCAGGTAAATTCATTGGTATCGGCTTACCTGTAGTACTTGGCTGTACATTCACAGCGGTAAGTCCAATTATTGCGATTGGTACAAACCCAGAGCAGGGTATTACGGACATTTATGGTTCTATTATTGCCTCTGGTGTAATTGTAATGATAATTGCGGGCTTCTTCGGTAAGCTTGTGAAATTCTTCCCACCAGTCGTAACAGGTTCAGTTGTTTCAATTATCGGTATTTCCTTATTACCAGTAGCATTAAACAATATGGCAGGTGGACAAGGTGCTGAGGATTTTGCTTCTGCTTCTAATGTAGCTTTAGCCTTCATTACATTGGTTATCATTTTAGTCGTTTATCGCTTTTCTACAGGCTTTGTTCGTGCTATTTCTATTCTGATAGGATTAGTAGTAGGTACCGTTTTAGGTGCCTTCATGGATAAGGTAGATTTCACGCCAGTTGCAGATGCGAATGTATTTCACATGGTACAACCTTTCTACTTTGGCATGCCAACATTTGATGTAACGGCGATTATTACCATGACACTTGTAGCAATGGTATCTTTAGTAGAATCATCTGGTGTCTATTTTGCGTTAAGTGATATTTGTAATAAAAAATTAGATTCAAAAGATTTGGCTCGTGGCTACCGTTCAGAAGGTCTAGCTTCAGTAATTGGTGGTATTTTCAATGCCTTCCCATACACAACATTCTCACAAAACGTGGGACTAACGCGTATGTCAGGTGTTAAAGATCGTAAAGTCATTTACATCACAGGTGGTTTACTAGTAGCACTTGGCTTCCTACCAAAAATCGCAGCGTTAACAACGATTATTCCTACATCTGTACTAGGTGCCGCAATGTTAGCGATGTTCGGTATGGTCATTACACAAGGTATGGGGATGCTCGTACCAGTTATGAACGAGTCAGCAGAAAACGCGATGATTGCTGCTATTGCAGTCAGTTTAGGTGTTGGTGTATCAGTCGTTCCTGGCATTTTTGATGCACTACCAGAAAAAGTTTCTATTTTAACATCTAACGGTATCGTTTGTGGTTCAGTCACAGCGATTATCCTGAATATTTTATTCAACATGATTGGGCCAAAGCATAAAAAAGACCCGATGCACGGGGAAGTATAAAGAAAAATATTAAAAATCATCTAAGTGCTCTATTTTTAATTAAAACAATATTGTCACCTGCTTTTATCTATTGCTATAGATTTGAGGAGGTGGCATTTTTTTGAAGGGCTATTTAATGATGATGTATTTTAAAGTGGGACAATGGGCGTGCTTACTTGCTTAAATGAAAAAATTGTCATGTATAATTAAATAAGGGAGAGATGCAGATGGAAAACTTTGAAGATCTTTTGCCAAGACATAAATCTGATAATGCGAGAGTAGAAATGATTAAGAAAATGGAAAGAGATAAAATAATGCCTTTACTGCCTAGCCTCCTTGAATGGGTTCAAGATATGAATTGGCCAGTGGCCCCAAGTGTATTAGAGTTACTTTTAACTTTTCCAGAAGAAATTGTGCCACATGTGCAAGAAGTCTTATCTTCAGATGATGATAACTGGAAATGGTTTATTTTAAACTATTTAGTTATTGAATTACCAGTAGAGTCTAGAGTTCAGTTTAAAAAATATTTAACAAGAGTGGCTGAAAGACCTACACGGAATGAACTCGCAGAAGAAGTTAATGAAATTGCAAAAGAAATTTTGGAGACAATTTAAAAAATAGTATGTAGAGAAATATTTAGTTTAGTTTCTTATTATTTTTGTCACGTATAATAACTTCATATGGAATTTCCTCGATGGATAGTTCTTCTTTTTTTAATTCTATTATCTTATCCACATAATACATTAGCTGCTTAACCTTTTTGTTAGATTGCCAAAACCCTTTTGGTTTTTCTAAGTCAGTTTTAATAATTATTTGTAACGGTTCAGGGTGGAACGAATATGCAAATCCTCTGTATTCCTTAAATTGTTTTTTAGTTTCGTCTCTGATTGCACTAAATACAGGTTGCCATTCTTGGTCTTTGATTTTACTTTTGCTTTTTTCTTTTATTAAAACCTTTAAGTTCATGTTGGTATTAGAATAAACTGAACTGGCGATAAGCTTTTCGATTTCATTCTTATTTATTAATTCCCCGTTTATTACCTCAATTATGATTCCCTTACTTGGGTCAATAGTTAATGAATAATTGGTTTTATCATAACCATTCGCTTTTAATAAATCTAAGGTTATTTTTAGTACTTCATTTAACTTACCATGTTCCTCACTTAATTCGTAACCATCCAATACAATGTAATCCACTTTGAAGTTTTTGAAACCCGACTCTTTTGTAATATTTAAGATGATATTATCAATAATACTCTTATTCCTTTCAATAAAGTCTTTATCTTTGGCTTGAATTGTAAATACACGGTTATCTTCGGAAAAACCAAATCCTATTTGATCGAATCCTTTTTTAGTAAACTCTAGGGAAATTTTGTTTAATATCTCGTTTTTCTGCTCAATTTTCTTTTTAGTTTCCTCCATACTTTTAACTAAAGTCATTTCCAACTTTTCTTCAGAATGAGCAGACCTTGATTTATCTACATTTATCGTTATGACCATGGCAATAATGGTAGTGGCAGTTATAAAACCAATTAAGGTTTTTTTCATAATAGTCACCCCTCAAGTAAAATTTTATGTTTTTAACTATTGATTATGATTTTTGTTAAAATTTGTTCCTTTAAAATAACTCTAGACAGTCATATGGAATGTTTAACATTAGAACTAAAAGGGAATTTAAAATAGAGTTGTTGAAATCGCATGTAACTCTCTCTTTCAACATATACTTATATAAAACTACTCTCAGAAAGGTCTAGTACAAATGCAAAGTATTGTTTTAATTTTAATCCTACAATTAGTATATGTACCTTTTTTAACATTACGAACAATATTTTTAGTAAAGAATATCACGTTCCTTGCTGCGATATTTGGGATGCTGGAGATGTTGGTATATGTATTTGGCCTTTCACTCGTTTTCAGTGGGAAGCAAAGTATGTTATCTATGGTTGTCTATGCAGTTGGGTTTGGATTAGGTATATTTTTAGGAGCAAAAATAGAACGAAAGCTAGCGATAGGCTATGTTTATACAACCATTAATACGCAAAATAAGAATGAAGAGCTTGTGAAATTTCTTCGCAACGAAGGGTTTGCAGTCACGATTTATATAGGAGAAGGGCGAGATAGTAACCGCTATAAATATGAGATCTTAACGAAGAGGAATCGTGAAGGAGAGCTCTTTCAAATAGTAGAGCAATTTGAGCCGAATGCGTTTATTATCTCGTATGAGCCTAAATCATTTAAGGGCGGCTTTTTACTTGCTCGTATGAAGGCTAAGCAAAAATAATAGTCAATATGAGAGGACCTTCGCTAAAAGCGAAGGTCCCTTTTTACATTTTTGTTTCAACCCAGTTTTTAAATAAGTCATAATCTGTATAGACGGTTTCTTTGTAGCTCATTGCTTGTAAAATTGTATGTTCTATAAATACATTTCGTTCTTTACCGATCGCTTTTAAAATCTCCTCCTCGCTGTGATAGGTAAAAACATGAGAATAATCGATGTCAGCTCGTGCATGTATTTTAGCGGCAATTTTCCCCATAAGTGATGTTGTTGTAAAGTAATCCTCTACATCCTTATAGTTTTTAGGCTTAATCTTCTTTTTATAAGGAGAACGTTCTCGAATATAAAATTCCTGACCATTCATTGTAATAAAGGCTAAATGTGGATCCTCTAAGTGGTGCATGGCTTTTTGAGTTCCAACTACTCGTGCTCCTTGGTGCTCATAATGAGCCCAAAACAGATCCTGATAGGGAAGAAAGTAGGCAGGTATGGCTGTGCGTACTTCTTTCATTTCTAACACTAAATTTTCAACTCCTGATGCACCCTTTTCGTCTTCCACTAAAATATAGTAACGTTTTAAACCGATAGATGCTGTCCCAGAGCCATACTTATAAGCTATGTCCCTAATTTTATAAGTAGAAAGTGCCTTTGAAATGGCACTGTATTCCTCAGCAGTGACTGGTTGAATTTCTTCATTCCATAAGAAAGCACGTTCGCCATCTTCATTGAGATACGTAATATCTTGTAAAAAGTAAGATCTTTGGCGTTTTTCAAGCTTTTTCAATAACCTCTTTGCGGGTCCCTTTGTATTATCTTTTGTAAAAATGAGTGTTAGAGGATCATCCTGTTTACGCTCAAATCGTTTTAGCTGATCAATATAACTGTTAAGAAAATGTTGAATAGCCGTTTCTTGGGTTACCTTATGTAAGCCTTGTTCCTCTAAATAGAGCGCAATACTAACACTCATTCTAACAATGTCGTATAAATAAGAACCAACATAGCCCTCATCGAAATCATTGACATCAAAAACAATGGAGCCAGCTTCATTTTGAAAAGCACCGAAGTTATCCATATGCATGTCACCTTGAATCCAAGTCGGTTTTCTATCAGGAGTATGGAAGATTGAAGCTGATTTTGTCATATCAAAATAAAAGAGATAGGCACTTCCACGGAAAAATCGAAAAGGACTTTCAAGCATTTTACGGTATTTCTCCAAGCGCTGTCCCTCTGTTAAACGCATTCGTTGACCATCAAACTCTTCAAAGATTGTTTCCAATTGTTCTTGTCTTAAAAAAGTTCTTGTATGTTTAACTTGTTCCAATAAAGCATGCTCCATATCATAATCCCCTTTGTTAATTTAAAATTTATCTGTATATACGGAAATAAATTGAATAAGTTTCGAAGAAATTTAGCAAATGTACTCGATAAAAATGGCTAATCATCTAAGGTTATTTCATAACATGTTCAATAACCTATTTTCATACTATAAGACATGCATAGACACGGAGGGGGGTTGTATGTATTTCTTTACAAAAAGTCTTGTCATTATAATAGGAAGTATTTCATTGTCGTTAGGAATAAACTTATTTTTAACGCCCTATGAAATTTTAGATGGGGGAGTAGTAGGGTTAGCGCTAATATTACATTATTTATATAAGCTCCAAATTGGTTTAATGATTATTATCATTAGTATTCCGATTTTTATTATTGCGTGGTTTAAATATAAAACCTATTTTTACAATAGTATACATGGCTTACTAACGTCTTCCTTCATTATCGATTTTTTAAAGCCTGTCCGCAATCTTGTGCAAATTGATGCGCTCTATAGTGCCATTCTTGGAGGAATACTTGTAGGCTTTGGTATTGGTCTAATGCTGCGTTTTCAGACAAGCACAGGGGGGACTGACTTGATAGCACAATTTATCTGTGATAAAACGGGTATCAATGTTGGGGTATTGATATTTTTTATTGATTCCATCGTGATTGTTATAGGCGGATTCCTCCTATCCACCTCGACCTTTCTATTATCTATAATTACAGTGCTAGTTGTGGGGATTACGACAAGCATTATTACTAGTCGAGTTTAATAAACAAAAAAAGTTCCAGTATAAACTGAAACTATTTGGGGGACTGATTATCGAGTGCTTTCATTAGCTTCTTTTTTGGATGTGCGGGTTTCACTTCGGCAATTAGTATAGCTAGTAAAATAAGTACGGCACCAACGACCATACGGCTTGTTAGCATTTCATGCAAGAAGATTACGGATAAAACCATGCCGAAAAAAGATTCAGTTGATAGTATAATCGCAGCTTTTGTGGCAGTTGTATATTGATTGGCCACATTCTGGAAAAGATAAGCTATGGTCGTAGAAAAAATCCCTAAATAAACAAGAGAGTAAATTGCCTCTTTTTCAAGTGACGTAGGAATTTCACCTTGGCTAATGACAACGAGAACACCTATAAAGGAAGCTGTGAGAAACTGAATAATAGTTAGAGCAATGGCATCTTCCTTTTGAACAAAAAGGTTAGTACAAAAGATATCAAAGGCAAAAGCAACAGCACAAGCTAATGATAGGGCATCACCTATATTCATTGTCAAGGAGCCTTGTAATGATAAAAAGCCAATGCCCACAATCGCCATTATCGAACCAATGATTTCGTAGCCATCGATACGACGTTTATAAACGGCATATGCTATTAAAGGAACAATAATGACATTTACTGCGGTTAAAAAGGCATTTTTAGATGGTGTAGTATATTGCAGTCCGACTGTTTGAAGGGCAAACGCTATATATAAAATCGTACCTAATAAAGCTCCCTTCCAAATTACTGATTTCGAAGCCTTTTTTAAGCGGGCGCCAAATAAAACGGTTAATATGATGGAAGCTAATAAAAATCTGCCAGCCATTACTTGATAAGCTGTTAAATATTCTAGAGCAATGGCTGTTACAACAAATCCACTACCCCACACGATTGCAGTAACTAATAACATGCCATCAGCTATGTAAGTTTTCATGTTTTCTTCCTCCTAACTTCAATAGAATAGCATAAGAGAGAAGAAAAGAATTTGATTTTATTTCTAAATATTCAGGCGTTTTTTTGTACTTATTCCAAAGCGATTAGTCATTGTTCATTTTGCTATGTAATAAGTACAATTTAACGGCTGCAGCTAGGCGTTCATAAAAAACATAATCATTATCTATGGGTGCTACTAGCTGACGTATTTTAGCCATACGATAGCGAATTGTATTTGGATGACAGAATTGTGCTACAGCCACTTCCTTAATATTTCCTTTTTTAATGATATAAGTTATGGCGGTTTCCATTAAGTCTGGATCAGCCTTATCATCAAGTAGAGGGGCTAAAAAGGAGGTAACATAGTCCATAGCGAATGTTGTATCTTTACGGTATAACTCGATTAATAAACAATCGGACGCGAGATTCTTATAATGACAGTTAGGGAGCATATCGATTTCAGCAAAAATATTGGCAAAAAAAGCTTCGCGTAATGCCGTTGGGAATCCAGTCTGGGTATCATTACAACTGCTATAGCCGAAAGTGATGGTATCAGTGGGTATGGCGTATAATGCTAGCCATTCATGTAAAACCCTTTCAAATTGGAATTGCTGAGATGGATGTGTCATGATGATAAATAGACTTTTTTTATAAGAACAAATCATACCCGATTTTAATAGTGGCTCCAACGTGTAAAAGGGCTGCATCCAGCTCGGATGGATTGTGTCACTAGCTTGTAAATTTGCTATAAATACATATTTTTCAAAGGGCTTATTGAGCTGTTGTAAAATGGATTTGATTTGCTCCTGTGTTACATCTTCCTCCATTAGCCTTCGTAAAATCGTTTCTATAAAATAGGAATAATCCTGTGTCTTAGCATAAGCCATTGTTTCTAAAATGATTTTTTCAAAAAACTCATCTCCACCAAAGCGCAATATAGGGAAATTATGCTGTTCTGCATACATCAAAACTTCTTCAGGTAATTCCTTAAAAATAACAGGCTTATAAGCTAAAGCACTAGCCCCAAGCTCAATTAGATTTTTAACAGCATTGAGTAAATACTCAGGCTTTTGTTTAGCAAATAATAAACTACTTAACACAACGCTGTTGGGGGTAAAGATGGTATCTCTGACATGGTGGATGTCAGGTGAAAATTCAAAGTCTAATATTTCTACATTTTGAACAGCTTTATGTAAGCCGCTGTGACCAGCAATAACAGTGAAGTCTTTTGTAATAGGTAGTTGTAAAAATTTCTCTACATTCATGTGTGGATCATTGCCTTTCCTGTAATAAGCTTCTTGCTTCTATTATAAAATTACTTGTACATAAAAAACCATTAGTATAAATGCTAGCAGGTTTCTCCCACAAAAAAATCTGCTCATTCAGCGGTATACCGTGAAGTGAGCAGATTTCCAGTGCTTAACGTTTAGATATTAGCAAAAATATTTGGTTTTCTAGTTCTCTGTGGATTTGCTTGCTCAACAGCATAGCCTACATTTAAAATGCGTCCTTCTTTAAAGGCTGGTCCAATAATTTGTAGACCTATTGGTAAGTTTCCTTTAAAGCCACAAGGAACCGAGAGGGCAGGTAAGCCTGTTAAGTTACTAGGGCCTGTAAAGCGGATAATATTATCAATTAAATCTACCTTTTTACCGTTTAACACTGCAAAATCATCCCCAATTGTACTAGCTACAACAGGTAGGGTAGGGGAAATGAGCACATCTACCTTATTAAAAATCTCTGTAAACTCCTGCTTGATTTGACGACGTACCTGCTGAGCCTGCAAGTAATCGACTGCAGAAGGCAATTCACCAAGCTCAAATAGCAGACGAATATCGTCACCAAAGTCTTGTGGTCTCTTTTGTAAATCTGAATGGTGTATAGCTGCTGCCTCTGAAAGAGACGTCACAAGCTCTGCCCATTCTGCATATTGTAGGGAAGGAATACGCACCACATCTACTTTAGCGCCTTGATCCACTAAGCTTTGAATACTTGCTCTAACAGCCTTCTCGACATCAGTATCAACATTATTAAAGAAGTACTCTTCATTGATACCAATCACTAGATCCTTGATATTGGCAGTAAGCTGCTTCTCATAGTTGTCTATTGGAATATCAATGCAGGTAGGGTCTCGATGATCAAAACCAGCGATAACTTCGAGCAAGCCCGCTGCATCCTTAACGGTCTTTGTCATCGGGCCAATGTGGTCTAAGCTCCATGCTAGCGGGTAGCAGCCGAATTTACTTACACGACCGTGTGTAGGTTTTAAACCTACAATGCCGCAAGCAGAGGATGGAATTCGAATAGAGCCTGCTGTATCTGTCCCTAGTGAAGCAACACTTGCTCCAGCTGCAACAGCCGCACCAGAGCCTCCACTTGAACCACCAGGAATTTTATCTAAATCCCATGGGTTACGGACAGGGCCGTAATGAGGGTTGTTATTGGTAATTCCCCAAGCATATTCATGCATGCTTAATTTTCCAGTGAAAATAACACCAGCGTCACGAAGCTTTTCAACTACTGTCGCATCATAATCAGAAACGAAGTCCTTATGAATTTTTGAGGACATCGTTGTTATTTTATCTTTAAAATACAAGTTGTCCTTTAAGGCCATAGGTATCCCATGATACATACCCTTATAATGACCTTGGAGAATCTCCTGTTCAACTTCTTTTGCCCTTGCTAAGGCTTCTTCCCGATAAAAGGCCATATAGGAATTAATTTTAGGCTGACTTTCCTCAGCAAAATCTAAAATAGCTTTCGTTAATTCCACGGGAGATAGCGACTTTGATGCTAGTAAAGGTGCCAACTCTTCAACAGATTTTAAATGTAAATCAGTTGTCAATATGATCACCTCCAGGAATACTACGTACAGCAATGTCCGCATCATTAATCGCAATACCTTCTAAATTGCTGCGAAGTGACTGCATACCTTCCCAGCGTGTTTTTAATAGTTCAAGGTGTTCAGGTTTCGGTGTAATTCCTTTGTTCTCCAATAACTGTTGAATAGACAAGCTCATTAACAGGATCCTCCCTTGAATAATTTTTATCTAAATAGGTTTCCCTATTAAGACCAATACAGTAAAAACACAAAAAAATATAATAGGTAATATAAACCTATTATTACAATCATACACTAATATCATTTTATATCAAATAAATTATTTGTAATAGTTTTAATATTGTGAAATATTAACTAGAAAAGCGTTTTGTTAAAACCTATTGCTAGAACTTGCTCTTTTTACATTCGGTTCACAGTCTATTTACAATCAAAGCGTACAATGAACCATAATAACCAAATTGAAGAGGTGCAAGAATGGAGTCTGCAGTGGGACAAAGTATAAAAACAAGTAATATATTTTCTTTTTTTAAATATTTATATGGGCAGCATCAAAGCAGTTCATTATATATGAAACGTTTAAAGGCATTGAAACAAATTATTCAGCATAACGATTTACATACATACTTTCAACCTATTGTAGATTTACAGTCAAAGCAAACAATAGGATTTGAAGCATTAAATCGACCATTACCCTCAACATTATTTAACAGTGTGGATCAGTTTTATGAGTTTGTAGGACAAACAGATTGTGTTTTTTTATTTGAATGTTTTTGTAGAAATCTTTCCTTGCAACGTTTCAAGGAACGTTTACACAAAGACTTGGTGAATAAAAACTTTTTAGTGTTCCTTAATATACATCCGAATGTTTTATTAGATAAAAAATATCACAGTGGCGAAACGTTACAATTATTGAAGGAGCTTGGTATTAAGCCTCAGCAAGTGGTTTTTGAACTGACTGAGCGGAGTGCAGTAATAGATTTTATGGAGTTTGAACGTGTATTATCGCATTATCGATCACAGGGCTATCGCATTGCCGTCGATGATGTGGGATCTGGCTATAATAGTTTAAAAACGCTCATCTATTTAAAGCCAGAATTTATTAAGCTAGACCGTTCATTAATTCAATTCATAGACCAAAATAATGAACAACAGCAGCTTGTCACATTGTTAATGAAATATGCTGAACAAGCCAATACTAAAATCATTGCTGAAGGGATTGAACGACAAGAGGAGCTTGATTATCTCCATCGTATTGGCATTCATTATGCACAGGGGTATGCGATAGGAAAGCCAGCAAAGGAAATATATATGGGGAAAATAAGGGTGGGTGACCATGAAGATAGGGGAAGTCATTGAGAAAGTTCCATGTATTGATGAATTTGTGAAAAATAAAGAAGTAGATGTACTTTTTACAAGTAATCCATCGTTGCGTAGCGTTGTTGTTGTGCGTGATGAAAAACCAATTGGCCATATTACACGCACACATTTCTATCAAAAAATCGGTACTCGGTATGGCTATCATTTATTAATGGAACGTCAAAATCAGCTGATGATCAAGAAAAATCCTTTAATCGTTGATCGTAATACACCAATCACAGAGGTTAGTACATTAGCTATGGCTAGACCTCCTGAGGATTTATATGATGATGTCATCGTCACGAAAAACAATCTTTATTATGGCATGGTTAGTATTCGAGAGTTATTGTTAAAGCTTGTTGATACACAAGTAGCCATTGCAAGCTTCCTGAATCCATTAAGTAGTCTTCCTGGCAATAAATTAATCGATGACAAATTAGAGGAAGCATTACAGCTATCGCAATATAGTTTAATTTATTTTGATTTAGATCACTTTAAATCCTACAATGACACATATGGCTTTAATAAAGGCGATAAAATTTTACGGTATTTAACAGAAATACTAAAAAGACATATTTGCGGCGTAGAAGAATTTTTAGGACATATTGGTGGAGATGATTTTGTAGCTATTCTGCCGTATTATGAGGTAGAAAAGATTTGTCAAAAGATTATTGATGACTTTGATGCCAACATACTTAGTTTTTACGAGTTAGAGGATTTAGCATATGTTCAGGTAGCTAGTAGATCAGGCGAATTGGAACCTTTAACATGTACATCCTTATCCATTGCCATAATTACGAATGAATATCAGTATTTTGACTCTGTCGAACAGTTATCCAATGCGGTAACACATGTGAAAAAACAGTGTAAAAAAATCGCTGGTAGTTGTTACCTCATTAATAAACAACAAAACTATTTTGTTCATTAGCAAATTATGCTAGATTTGTGGAACTAATATGTAAAATATATGAAAAATTAAAATTTGGTTACAAGAGGTTTAGATGGATTCAAGAAGACTACACATTTGGCTACCTGTCACCTGCTTAGAAAGAGCCTAAATTTTAGAAAAATGCTTAAAAGGCTGCCCCTACACTGTTAAAAACTAACAGTATAGGGGCAGTTAATCATTTGTCACCAAATGTAGTGCAATTGATTAAACTAGCTATACAATTACACTCTTTCCTTTGTCGGAGGATGATTGTTACGCCATTATTCGGGGAATAATTCTAAGCAAGAAAGCATTCTGTTATAGGAATTTATTAATCTTAATAAAACATACTTGAATTATAGGGATTATGGGTATATAATTCGATTACATTATTATAAAACATCTTAGGAGGCATTCCATTGTCGAATTTACAAATCATTCTTAACGTAGCAGTGTTACTTGTGTTCGTTGGAATTTTATATGTTATGAATAAAAAGCACGTGAAGTTTTCTAATCGTGTTTTTGCCGGTTTAGGCTTAGGGATTGTACTTGGTCTTGGACTTCATTTTATTTATGGTCTCGATTCTGAAGTATTAGCCAAAACAACATCTTGGTACAATATTATCGGTACTGGGTATGTGAAACTGCTCCAAATGGTAGCAATGCCATTAGTATTTATCTCCATTTTAATTGCATTTACTAAAATGAAGATTGGTAAAAATTTCGGAAAAATGGCAGCTCTTATTTTAGCCATTTTAATCGGTACAACAGCCGTTTCTGCAGCTGTAGGTATTCTTTCTGCAACAGTCTTTGATTTAGATGCAACACAAATTTTACAAGGTGATGCTGAAACTGCACGTGGTCAATACCTTGAAGAGAAAACAACGGGCTTAGCGGCTCCTGATTTACCAACACAAATTATTGAGTTATTCCCAGCAAATCCGTTCCTTGATTTAACGGGTGCTCGTTCTACTTCAACGATTGCGGTTGTAATTTTCTCAGCATTCCTAGGTTTTGCTTATTTACGTGTGGCACGTAAAGATGAGGGAACTGCAGCTACAATTAAAAAAGGTTTAGATGCCATCTATGCCCTTGTAATGGGTGTCGTAACAATTGTATTACGCTTAACGCCATACGGAATTCTCGCGATTATGGCTCGTACTGTCGCAACATCTGATTTTGGAGCGATCTACAATTTAGGTAAGTTTGTCATTGCTTCTTATGTAGCACTATTTATTGTTTTAATCGTACACTTATTAATCATTACATTAAGTGGTTTAAATCCATTTACGTATTTGAAAAAATCGGCAGAAACATTATTATTTGCCTTTACATCACGTTCTAGTGCCGGTACTTTACCGATGAATATTAAAACGCAAACAGGTCGCCTTGGGGTATCTGAGGGGATTGCAAACTTCTCAGGCTCATTCGGATTATCAATCGGGCAAAATGGTTGTGCCGGTGTATATCCTGCGATGTTAGCCATTATGATTGCACCAACAGTCGGCATTAATCCACTTGACCCTGTGTTTATTATTACAGTTATCGCAGTAGTAGCGGTTAGCTCGTTTGGTGTAGCAGGTGTTGGGGGTGGTGCAACATTTGCAGCTATCCTTGTATTATCAGCGCTTGATTTACCAATTGCTCTAGCAGGTGTATTAATCTCTGTTGAGCCTTTAATTGATATGGGTCGTACAGCGTTAAATGTAAGTGGTTCAATGACTGCTGGTGTTACAACAGCGCGTATTACTAAAGAATTAGATACAGAAATGTATAATAATAAAGAGTTAGGTGCTCAAGTAGCAGACCTATAAGATCGAAGAAGCCCCGTTAAAGTTTTAACTTTAACGGGGCTTCAGCTTTATACGATTTTTACATAAAAATCCTTACCATTGATTAATTCAGATATCTCAATATTATAATTTTGTTTATAGTAATCATAAATATTGTAGGCTAAACCGGAGTGTCCATTCAAATAGGTTCCCTTTTTAATTTCTTTACGTGGATTATGGAAATCAAAATATAAGCGTGAATCATGACTCATTGAATTTAAAATAGCAAGAAATTCTTGTTCTTCAATATGAATTCCCCGTGTATACCGACATTCTCTACGATACGTATCATGTGACACATTTACGGGAGAAGCTTCAAGAATCATTTCAATATGTTTATTCAAATGATGACAGCTCCTTTCAAATTATAGGTAAAAACCATAAGAACAATCAGCTTTTATTACTTCTAGTATATAATTGTCAGAAAATTATATCAATATTTTTCTACCAGTTTTGCTGTTGAATTTCTTCAGCTATTAATTGTAAGTCATAGGCAGTTACTGTTAAAAGGTTATAATCATGGGACTCCATATAATTTTCTGCAAGCCGTTTGATATATTTCGGTGAACCCTCATTTTCTTCATCATAAATTAATAAAAGTCCATCTGTATTTTGGATAATAAATTTGTCCTTCTCAATAAATTGCCAAGGAGCTTCATACGGTTTTTTGGTCACGCTTGTGACAAAATCAGCTTGGGCAATTAATGCTTGATACTTTTCTTTTTTATGATCTTGCCAATTTTTCTCTTGCTCTAAAAAAGGTGTGATCACGGCGTATTTTAAAAGTGGGAATTCTTTTTTTAACATTAAAACAACTTCAGCACTCCAAGTTTCTACGCCCTGCTGACCGCTGATAATAACCCATTCAAGTCCTTCATCAAGCAGTGTACGTAGACGAGCTTCCAGTGCTTTCTTTATGATGACAATACCAGGATGTTTATCATTAAAGATACCAAGCTCATGTGGTTTATAGCCAGTAATCATAATACGCTGTAACACCAAAATACCCCCTAAGCTGTATAGTTGTAAATACTAGTATACAGCAAGGGGGCAAATGAAATCGATGTTATCTATGAAAAGGCAAATAGTGTTAAAATTACTGCTACAGCTGCACAAATGCCTAAAAACCACCATGAGTCTGTAAAGTCTTCTTTTGTGTCACTATTCATAAAAAATATTCCTTTCTAATTTGCTTGTTTGAGGGGTGTTACTTTACTTGCCCAGTCCAAGACCAATTTGTCCATATTCGTAAGATTGTTTCAAAGGGACCACGTTTAAATTTCTTTAAATAGGCAAGGCTGAAAACACATTGCAAGCTATAAACAATGATTCCAAAAAGGATTCCGCCAAAGACTCCTAATTTGCCATATAAGCCAAGGCCATAGCCATAAAAAACAGTTGTACAAATGATGGTTTGTAGTAAATAATTGGTTAGTGATAGTTTGCCAACGCTCTCAAATGCAGGAGCTAGTAGTTGAACTGGACGGGTGTTATAAATGTATGCTGCGAGGCAAACATAGCCAATCGCTAATAACTGGGAGCCGCCCATTAATAAGATCGAAGAAAATGCACTTATACTTTCTATAAAACTTAAACTTTTACATACGAGTCCTATGGGTACAAGGAGAGCACCTAGCTTATACCATTTCATTTCCTTGTTCATCTCCACGAAGGCTTGCTTTTTAGCGAGCGCCATCCCAAACAGGAATAATGGTGCGTAGAACATAGGTGCAAAAATTAATATAATGAAAATAAATGAAGGATCCTCCATTCCTGGTACTTCAGCATTAGCTCTAAAATCAAAAATTTCTAAGTAGCTTCCGTTAGCGTAAACATCATCCGCTTGCTCGATGTATGTCTCTATCTCTTTTTGTTCTTTTTTAGATGTTTCCATAGAGCCGTATGTTAACGCCGTAGTTAATACAAATAGGATACCAGCCCAAATAAATAAAGTTTTTGGTTTACGATTAATAAATGGGATTAAAAATAACATCATACAGCCATAAGAAAATAGAATATCGCCTTCCCACAATAAAATAGAATGTAATAAGCCAAGGGCAATTAAACCTGTTGCACGACGTAAAATAGACCAGCGGCTTTTATTCTTTTTTCTGCGGATGGATTCAATTAGTTTAATAAGTGAGAAGCCGAATAAAATAGTGAAGATGGGCATAAATGAGCCTTCAATCACAACTTTTACAAAATATAAAGCCCCGTTATCTAAGGTAGAAAGATTTTTTAATTCATCTTTGCCATACATCCCGAATTGGAAGATTAGCAAATTTGCCATTAAGATGCCAAATAAACTAAATCCACGCATTGTATCAATGAAAGTAACACGATTAGTTGTCATTGCGTTTTATCTCCTTAATTGGTTATCTTATACATATAATAAATAGGGAAGCTTATGGTGAAATAATGACTACCTTAAAGTAATCTTAAAAGTAGGTGAGGAAATGCAGGAAGCATCAATTTTAGTGTTAGAGGATGAACGTGCCATTGCTGAAATGATTGAAATCATTTTAAGAAAAGAAGGAATTAACAATATTACCTTATGTAATACAATAGAAGAAGCAAAAGATGAAATGAATACTAAAACATTTGACTTTTATCTATTAGATATCATGCTACCCGATGGAAGTGGGCTGGATATGGCGAATAGTATTCGAGAAAAAAGTGATGCCCCTATTTTTTATTTAACCGCAAAAAGTAGTGATGCAGATAAGCTTCGTGGTTTTATGAATGGTGCAGATGATTATATTACAAAACCATTTAACCCCTTAGAGCTTGTAGCACGAGTAAAAGTGCAGCTAGTCCGTTATATGAAGAAAAAAAGTGTACCAGAAAATCACATATTTACTTGTAGCCGTTTTACATTTGACATTGATGCAGCAGAAATTGAGGTAGACGGTGTAAAGGAAATAATTAGCGGTCGCTTGTTTCATTTACTAAAATATTTATGTGACAATGCAGGGCAAGTGTTATCAAAAGAGCAAATATACGAACGTGTATGGGGTGATTGCTTATTTGATGATAATACAGTGATGGTACATATAAGAAAGCTGCGAGAAAAAATAGAAAAAAATCCTGGAAAGCCGACATGCATTATCACTGTCAGAGGCATTGGCTATAAGCTTGTTGGGGACATTTCTTCATGAAGCCAGCTGGAAAATTAACACTCCGTTTTGTTTCGTATTTCATCATATTCTATCTATTGATCATTTCAGGTTTTATTATAAGCTTGGTGTTTTTTGCTATTTTTATCAATGACCGTGTTGGTGACAACATTCATGTGATGAGCTCCTTTGAAATCGAAGATGATGCAGTTGTAGAGAAAGGGAAGACAGTTAAAATTGCTGATTATTTAGTGAAGAGAGCTGAAGAAAATGTTGGACAGCTGTATTTATTTGATCCAACCATGACGATTGTTGATTATACAGGAGATACCTGTGGACTATGTGGAAAGTCAGATAGTGAAATATTGGCATTGCAGCAACCAGGCATGCATACATGGGAATTGCCGAATTACTACTTATTATTTCTTCCGACTACTCCTGTGCAACCGCTTTTTGAGGAGGCACTTGAAAACTGGACAGCAACAGGGGACATTTCAGCTGTAACACGGCAACGTCTAAAAGAAAATAAAGCTAGTGTTGAAATTTATGACGAGCAATGGAATCGGATTGAGGTCATAGGCGAACGTTATGAGAAGCTAAATAAGCCACAATTACTAGAGGAAAAATACGATATTTTCGAGCATGCGGAGCTAAAGCAAAGTACAACCTTAGCCAACGATAGGACATTTGTTGTAAGAATGCCTAATCCATCGTATAAGCCATTTGAAGAGCCTTTTAATAAGGCAATGGTACTGTTTGTTTCTATCTTCTTTGGGGGACATGTTATTTTGCTGTTGGGTGTTATTTTCTTATCTATTAGTATTTCACGTCAATTCGTGCGACCACTTGTCTATGTGATATCGCGCATTGAGCGACTTACCCAATTCGATTACAGAGAGATTAGTGACAAAAAAATCCATCATAGAAAGACAGGGAAGTTGAAAAGAAAATTTAAACTGTTCCAACCTGTAGAAGAGTCACTCAATCACTTATCGGAGCGACTTGATTCAAATGAAAGGCAAATCAAGCATGCAGAGCAATTACGGGAGGAGTGGATAACAGGTTTATCGCATGATTTAAAGACCCCGTTAAGCTCAATTTACGGCTATTCAACGATGCTGGCATCGCAGGATTATGAATGGACAAAGGAAGAGATGCGTATTTTTGCAACAACCATGCAGGAAAAGGCAACCTATATGGATGCACTGATTCAGGATTTGACGTATACGTATCAATTAAAAAATAAAGCCATACAGCTAGATAAAGTGGTACTGCCGCTAGCAACATGGCTACCGCAATTTGCAGACGAACAGGTGTGTGTGAAGGTGTATGGTGATGTGTTGTTACAAGCAGATGAGCTTTTACTCAAGCGAATAATGGATAATTTAATTACCAACGCGAAAAAATATACACCTGAAGGAACGAAGGTACTTGTGGAAGCACAACATACTGGTAAAGAAGTGATGCTTACCATTGCTGATCAAGGACCAGGTATTCCTCAGGAGGAGCTCGATAATCTATTCGAACGCTATTATCGAGGTACGAATACAACAGACGATATTACAGGAACAGGGCTAGGACTAGCCATTACGAAGCAGCTCATTGATTTACACAATGGCACAATTAGTGTTCGTTCAGGTCAAAATGGGACAATCTTTGTGCTAAAATTTCAATGTCATTAAGGTGAATCACTGTGTTTTCTTAATACTGGACAAAAGTCTGTCATAGAACTTAATTTCATTCAACAGAGTAAAGAGGTATCAAAGTATTCATTTGATACCTCGTTTTTTATTTATTTTTCGTACAGCGTTCAGCGTTCAGCGGGCTGTTCAATTTTTACGTAACGCCATAAGTTATTGGCGATGTCACGGGCTTCTGCTATATGTTCAGTGCCGACGAAAGCCTTACGAAAAGGTGTAAGAAGTGATTCGATGATAAAAAGCTTTGGTTTTTCTTTCTGCAATTCTTCTAATAAGAATTGTGCATACTCCAAACCCTCCATAGTTTCATTATTTGATAATCCCTTTGTAAATCCTTGTAGTTGTTCAATAACCATTTCTTTTGTAACGGTCTTATAGTTCACGACATTTTGAATGGTATTAATCATTTCAACACTTACGATAATCTCTTTCGACTCAAGCATAGTGGGTATAATAACGCTAATATTACGCAATGCTACACGTACAATAGCTTCTCGATTGATATATTTATAATCGGCAATAAAGACAGCGCGTAGAGTGAGGTTAATCATTCCAAGTGTTTGAACTGCACATTCATAGCTAATAGGGCTAATCTCTTCTCCAAAGACTTGTACTAGACGATTGGCGAGCCATTCTAGTTCTTGTAAATGGTAATTAATAATAATTTTTTTTAGTTCTTTATCTCTTGATTGGAAGATGGATTCGAATATCTGTACTAAATTATGTTCACGATTGACATACATGAGAACAGCGACTTGCTGCGTCAATACCTCTAAATCTGTAGGGTCTTTGCCATAAATGAGCTCGTGGCGACGATTACTGGCTTCTTCACGACCTTCATCTAAAATGGCGATTAAGCATTCATTTTTCGAAGTAAAATGATTATAAAATGTACCTTTAGAGATTTTAGCTGCATTGATGATGTCATTAATCGATGTATCTAGAAAGCCTTTTTCAATAAAAAGTTCACGTGCTGCTGTTATAATTTGTCTTTTTCTTTTGTTCATAACCTCACCTTTTTTTATAATATTATACTCTTATTCTACACTTGAAACGCTTATATATCAACGTTTATAAAAAATATAAACTTATTTGTTGAAAAAAGTAGACTACGAGTATAAAATAAGTTTTATCGTAAAACACAAGAAAGAATTGAGGGATATAAATGAATAGTGAGCAAACAATGAAAAAGCCCCCTTATGGCATGATAGCTATTCTATTTGTGGGTGCTTTTGTTGCTTTTCTAAATAACACATTGTTGAATGTGGCATTACCAACAATCATGAAAGATTTTGGGATCAACTATTCAAAAGTACAATGGTTAGCAACAGGGTATATGCTTGTGAGCGGTATTTTAGTGCCTGCTTCAGCATTTTTTGTGACACGTTTTAAAAATAGGCATTTATTTATTACAGCGATGTCTATCTTTACAATTGGAACAATTATGGCAGGTTTCGCTCCTAATTTTGGCGTGCTGGTAGCAGGTCGTATGGTGCAAGCAGCAGGAGCTTCTAGTATGTCACCACTTTTAATGAACGTTATGCTAACAAGTTTCCCGAAAGAAAAGCGTGGAGCAGCAATGGGGATCTTTGGTTTAGTTATGATTATGGCGCCAGCAATTGGTCCTACATTATCAGGGTATATTGTGGAACATCATGATTGGCGTATGCTTTTCCAAATGATTATTCCATTTGCTTTAATTAGTTTATTATTTGGCGTTTGGAAACTAAGAAACGTGATGGAGACACGTGAAGTTCACTTAGATTTCCTTTCAGTACTTTTATCAACAGTTGCATTTGGTGGTATTTTATACGGCTTTAGTACAGCAGGGGATAAAGGTTGGTCAAGTCCGTGGGTATATGGCACGATTACAATCGGCTTCATTGCTTTAGTTATTTTCGTTGTTAAACAGTTGAAAATGGATGAGCCATTATTGGAATTACGTATCTATAAATATCCAATGTTTGCTTTAGGGTCAGTTATCTCAGTTATTGTCTCTATGGCAATGTTCTCAGGGATGATTTTAACACCAGCATATGTACAGTCTATCCGTGGTATCGAACCATTTGAAGCAGGCTTGATGATGCTTCCAGGGGCACTTGTCATGGGGATTATGTCACCAATCACTGGTAAGCTTTTCGATAAATTTGGTCCACGTGTGTTGGCCATTATTGGATTAACGATTACAACAATCGCAACATTCGGTTTAACAAAGCTAGAAATTGATTCAAGCTACACATTTATCGTATCGATGTACACAATCCGTATGTTCGGTATGTCTATGGTCATGATGCCTATTATGACAAACGGTTTAAACCAACTACCACAAATGATGAATCCACATGGTACAGCTATTAACAACACATTACAGCAGGTATCAGGAGCAATTGGTAGTGCAATTTTAGTTACATTCATGAATAATCGTACAAAAGCCAAAGCTGAGGAATTAATTGTCGAGGCAAAAGCAAATGCGGCACAAGCAGGGGCAGCACCTACAGCTGAGCAAATGCAACAAATGCAAGATCAAATTATGCAAACGGCCTTATTAGATGGTATTACACACTCATTCTTAATTGCCGCTGGTATAACAGTAATTGCAGTCGTGCTTGCATTCTTCTTAAAACGCGTAAAAGTTGAAAGCGCAGCAGCGTCAATGGATTTAAAAAAACCAACTAAATAATCAAAGTAGCCCTAGCCAGTAAATATTTACTGGCTAGGGCTTTTTTATTGAGTACACATGAAAAAAAATTTTAGGATTGGTGTTATTTTTCATCATTTTATTTTATATGATAATACTAATTTACAGAAAATTAAGATATTTAATAGTGAGGTGCTTCCTTGGTAGATGCATATATAACTGGCTTAGTGAAAGAACAGAAAATTCCAGGTGCTGTATTAATTGTTCAGCAGCAAGAAAGAAGGCTATTTTCAGGCAATTATGGAGCTTATACAGCTGTGGATGGCAGCGAGCAAGCTATTTTAAGTAATACGTTGTTTGATTTAGCCTCCTTAACAAAAGTTGTCGCAACACTCCCGGCTGTTTTACTCCTGATCAGTCGAAATCAAGTTTATATAACAGATCCAGTTCAAACCTATTTGCCTGATTTTAAATATCCCCTTATTACAATCCAGCATTTATTGCAGCATTGCTCAGGATTGCCAGCAGATTTAACACCTGTAGTTAAGAGACATCATAAGCGTGACATCCTTCAGGAGGTACTGGCAAGTGATGTAGTATGGCAGCCAAATGAACAAGTGCAATATAGTGATTTAGGTATGATTATTCTAGGAAAGGTGATTGAGAAAGTTACTGGCATTTCATTAAAAAGTTTTGTAGAGCAAGCGGTTTTTAAGCCATGGGGCATGCATCATACATCTTTTCAACTGCCTGTGCATACAAGAAGGCTTGCAGCATCTACAGAAATGGTGGCAGGTCAATTTGTGCAGGGAATAGTCCATGATGAGAAAGCTTTATTACTAGATGGTATTGCTGGTAGCGCAGGTTTATTTTCATGTGTAGAGGATTTAGCAAAGTATGCGGAAATTTGGTTGGGGATCAAGCACCAAAGTGTGATTCCATATGAATGGTTAGAGCTTGCCTATACGGAAACTTTTAAAACGAGGGGTCTTGGGTTTGAAGTATGGGGAGGTGAAGAAGCATCATTTTGTTTTGGTAGGAGGTGGAGCAAGGGTTCATTTGGTCATACAGGATTTACAGGCACGAGCATTTGGATGGACCCTGTAAAAAAGGCATTTGTCATTTTACTAACGAATGCTGTGCATTATGGGAGAAATACAAACATGGGAAGGATTAGAGAGAAGCTTCATACGATGATTTATGAAAAATTACTGATATGAAGGGTGGATCTGCTGGTATGAGACAAAAGAGTAAATGGTTATTGCTGCTTCTTTTATTACTCGTTGTGGGTTTAGTAGGCTGTAACACGAATGAGAAAATAACGACCTCAACAACACCTGATAATAAAGAGAAACCGAAAACTGAAGAGGTTTCGCTAACAATAGGGAGTTGGCGCACAGAAGATGTTGCCAAGTATGAAAAAGTGATTGCTTTATTCAATGAACAACATCCTGAAATACATATTTCATTTAACCCAACTAAAAATACTGAATATAATACAGTCCTCAATACAGCATTACAGGCTGGAGAGGGTCCAGATATTTTTCACTTACGTCCTTATGCAGCTGGATTGAAGCTTGCAGAGGCAGGTTATGTTGAGAAGATAAACGGCTTAAATGGATTGAATGTATTTCCTGAAGAAGCATTAAAGGCATCTCGCGATGACGAAGGGAATCAGTACGGTGTACCAATTAACTTAAGCTCTACACAATTTTTCTATAATAAGAAGATTTTTAAAGATAATAATCTTGACATTCCTACTACATGGGATGAATTCATGGCATTAAATGATCAATTATTAGTAAAGGGTATTACACCAATTGCAATGGGTACAAAAGAAGGCTGGCTATTATCTTTGCTACACGGTATTGTCGGTCCTGCTGTTTATGAGGGTAATGACTTTTATCAAGCAGTGCTCGCAGGAGAAAAGGATTTTACAGATCCGCAGTTTATTGAATCCATTCAAGTAATGAATGACTTGAAAAAGTATTTTCCTGTCAATTCTGAAGGCTTAGGAATGGATGATATCCGTACTTTGTTTGCGCTAGAAGACGCGGCTATGTTCCCGTTAGGTAGCTGGGAAATTCCTGTTGTATTAGAAATGAATCCAGATTTAGATTTAGGTTATTTTCCTATTCCATCTAAAGAGAGTAATACAACAGTGACGACTTGGGTAGATGGTTCATTTGCGATCAATGCTAATTCGAAAAATAAAGAAGCAGCTAAAGTATTTTTAGAATTTTTAACAACTAAGGAGTTTGGCGATTTGTTTGTAAAAGAGTTTTCTATGATCAGCGCTATTCCAGGTATTACCTCTGACGATGCATTGTTAAATGCTATTAGTCAATCAACTGCAAATGAAGCAACGCCATATATGTGGGTAACTAATTTTACTGGTGGGGACCCAACAACAAAGAGCTTGCTTGAAAGTGAGCTACAAGGCATGTATTTAGGTCAAGTAACGCCTGAAGAGGTTGCCACAAAAGTACAGGAAAACGCTAAAACTTGGTTTACGCCATTTCAAAAATAGTGAAAGCTTCAAGTCAGCAGACCCCTAAAGTGTTATAAGGAGTTTAGGGGTCTTGTTGTTTCATGATTAGTAAAAGGAGGCTACTCATGATAAGAGAATATACAGCTTCATCAGTTAGAAGGAGGAAATCTAGAATAAGATGGACTATCCATCTTTTTCCTATCCCTGCGCTGATAATCTATGGGTTGTTTGTGCTTTATCCGATAATAGCGGCCTTATCCTATAGTTTTTTTGAATGGAAAGGGATGGCTCGTGGCGATTTTATTGGTTTCCAAAATTTTGTGACTCTTTTTACGACAGAACCCTATGGCTCTATGTTTTGGAACGCCTTTAAACATAATGTCCTCTATTTTGTTGTGCAAATGATTGTTATGAATGGATTAGCCTTTTTTCTTGCCTTTATTATTTATCAAAAAATTAAAGGAGCAGAGTTTTTTAAGGCTGCTTTCTTTCTACCGCGTTTATTATCAGTTATTGTTGTAGGTTTCTTATGGAAGCTCATTCTCAATCCTAATTTTGGTACTTTAAATGTCATTTTGGAGAAATTAGGTCTTGAGACCTTACAAAAGGCTTGGCTTGGGGATCCCAAAACGGCATTAATCGCCATTATTTTAGTCAATTGTTGGTTTGGATTAGGTTTTGGTGTCTTAATTTTTCTTGCTGGCTTTCAAGGGATCCCAAGTGAGTTAGTCGAAGCTGCAAAGTTGGATGGCGCTAAGGGCTTTACTTTATTACGTACGATTTACTTACCTTTAATGGTGCCATCAATAATGATCATGGGCATTTTAACATTTATCCAGTCGTTTGAAGCATTTGAATTAGTATATGCAATGCAGGGCTCCATGGGAGAGCCTTACTATTCTACAGATACGTTAGCAGTGTTTTTTTATCGCTTAGCATTTGGTAGCTCTACCGCTTCTGGCACAACAGCTATTGGGTTGGGTTCGGCGTTGGCTACAGTACTATTCTTATTTATATTAGTTTGTACCACGCTATTTTTACGCTTTGCCAATAAAAGGGATGTTCAAATGTAAGGGGTGAGTCTAGTGAAGCAAGGCGCTATTTGGGTTCGACCATTTTATTATCTTGTGGTGTTTACGGTGGCGACCATTAGTTTATATCCAATTTTGTTAATGATTTTATCTTCATTTAAAAAGAGCGTGGACATCTATAAAAATCCATTGGGTTTACCGACTAGCTTTAGCTTAGATACTTACCGTACATTATTAGCAAAAATTCCATTTACCACGTACTTTCTAAACAGTCTATTTGTCAGTATTGTATCTGTTGTACTAATAGTGGTTGTTTGTTCACTTGCTGCATTTTATATTGCTCGCTTTAAATTCTCTTGGAATCAGGCATTGTTCTTTATTTTTTTATTAGGCATGATGATTCCTATAAAGTTGGGGATTGTACCGCTCTTTATTTTAATGCGTGATTTAGGGCTGATAAATTCCTTATGGTCTTTAATTTTGATGAACATGGCGACAGGTATTCCACTATCCATGCTGATCTTAACTGGCTTTTTTAAAACGATGCCTTATGAATTGGAGGAAGCAGCCCGTATAGATGGGGCGGGGAACTTAAGGGTTCTTTGGCATGTAATGTTACCGTTAATGAGACCTGCACTTGGAACAGTGGTGATTATAAATTTTATTGCTTCATGGAATGATTTCTTCTTTCCTCTTATTTTTATTACAGAAAAAATGAAACGGACAATACCTGTTGGAATGATGTCACTTTTTGGGGAGCATTCGGCAGATTGGGGCTCTCTTTTTGCAGGTTTAACATTAGCTTCATTACCAATGATCCTATTATTCTTTATTGCCTCAAAGCAATTTATGGAGGGACTGACGGCTGGTGCCATTAAATAGGCAATACATTATTGGGGTCGATGGTGGTGGGACGAGAACCCGTGCAGTGATTGGGACAAGAAATGGGGAAGTGCTAGCTTTTGTTGAAGGAGCTGGAACGAATATAAAATCAACCCCACCAGACGAGGTAAGGCTACATATTATCAAGCTCCTTGCCACATTACTACAAAAGATAGATGCAACAAATAATGATATTGCTGCGGTGTTCTTATGTGTGGCAGGGGGCGATCGCCAATTAGATAAAGAACGCTGGGAGCAATGGATTAGCTTCCTTTTCCCTGCTAGCTCCTGTAAGATAACCATCACCAATGATGCGGTAGCGGCACTTACTAGCGGCACATATACACAGCAAGGGCTCGTTGTGATAGCAGGAACGGGTTCCATCGTATATGCGGTTGGAAAAAATCATCAAGTTAGTCGTGTTGGAGGATGGGGTTATTTATTAGGAGATGAGGGCAGTGGGTACTATATTGGGCAAGAGGCCTTGCGATTGATTACGCGACATTATGATGCTATTGGCGTGAATGAGGATCTGTTTACTGCGACTATTTTGGAGCAGCTAGCGTTAAAAGATCCTAATGAAATTATTACGCGTGTTTATGAGCATCCACAGCCACGTGTACTCATAGCCTCTATAGCTCGTGTAGTGTTGTGTTTAGCAGAGCAAAATAATGATAGGGCACAAAAAATTATTGAACACGCTACACATCATTTAACTCAATTTATCCAAATAATGTTAAAAAATGAGCCGCAGCTAAAAGGTGACTCTATTGTCCTATGTGGAGGTTTATTCGAAAATTTTTATTTTGTTCAATGCTTTCGAGAAAGATTACAGCTTGCTAAAATACTTAATCGACTAATACAACCAGAGGTGCCACCTGTTATAGGAGCTTTCGTTAATGGACTTCTCAGTGAAGGAATTCCAATCACAGAGGCTTTACAACAAAAGGTAAAAGGAACTTGGATGAGTATCCATGAAAAATAGTATGGAGGGATTTGATTTCAATGGAACGAATGACAAAACTGACGACTGAAGGCTATCATCCAGATACGACAAACCTAGACTTAATGTCCACTATTGAAATTGTAAAGCTGATGAATGAAGAGGATAAAAAAGTACCATTAGCCATAGAAAAGGTTTTACCTGAAATCGAGCAAGCTATCACAGCTGTTGTGCATGCACTAAAGAATGGCGGTAGATTATTTTATGTTGGTGCAGGGACAAGTGGGCGAATTGGTTTGCTAGATGCCGTAGAATGTCCACCTACATTTAGTACGTCACCAAAGCTTGTGCAGGCAATATTGGCTGGAGGAGCAGATGCAGTAATGATTGCCATAGAAGGTGCAGAAGATGATCTTTCATTAGGAGAGGTTGAACTACAGAAACACCAGCTAACAGACCAAGATGTAGTAATAGGGATTGCAGCAAGCGGTCGAACGCCTTTTGTCAAAGGGGCATTAAACTATGCTCAACAACTAGGGGCAAAAACAATCAGCTTAGTCAGCAACGCTCATTCTATTATTAGTAAGCATGCAGATATTGCTATAGAGGTGATTACAGGACCAGAAATTTTAACAGGTTCTACAAGACTAAAGGCTGCAACAGCTCATAAACAAATATTAAATATGATTACAACGACAACCATGATTAAGCTTGGAAAGGTCTATAAAAATTTAATGGTGGACGTTCATGCTAGTAATTTTAAATTGCGTGAGAGAGCCAAACAAATCGTCTGTGAGGTAACGGGTGTTTCTTATAGTCAGGCTGAAAGTGTTCTAGAGCAAAACAATTATCAAGTAAAGCTCGCGATTGTGGTGCTACTAACGAATGCAACGATTGAAGAGGCAAAGGAATTACTTGCTCAATCAGAAGGGCATGTGCGTAGAGCGGTGGCACTAAAGAAATATTGAGGAAAGAGGTGCGTGGATAACTTCCTTTTATCTAGAGATGGAGCTGGAAAAATGGAAAAAATAAATGCGGGTTTAATTATGCTTGCTGAAATGTGCGAAAAGCTTCCACTCTCCGAAAAAAAGGTGGCCAGCTATATATTAGCACACCCAACACAGGCTATAAAAATGACAGCGGTTGAACTAGGAGAGGCAAGTCAAACAAGTAGTGCCGCAGTTATTCGGCTGTGTAAATCGTTAAATATTAGTGGTGTTCAAGAGCTGAAATTGCGCATTGCTGGTGATTTACAACATGCTAAAACTGAAGATCGGGATATTGAGGCGAATGAAGCGTTGCCATCGATTGTAGAGAAGGTAACGATGCAAAGTAGTGAAATTTTGACACAAACAGCTAATTTAATCGATATTGCTGAATTAGAACGTGCCATAACGGCCTTATCACAAGCCGATAAAATTATATTTTTTGGAGTGGGTGCATCAGGTATAGCAGCAATGGATGCAGATCAAAAATTTTTACGAATCAATAAAAATAGTAGGGCATTTGTAGATTTGCATTTAGGAGCTACAGCCGTTGTCAATACACAGAAGGGGGATGTGGTAGTAGGTATCTCCTTCTCAGGGGAAACGCATGAAGTGGCTAAAATCCTTGAAATAGCTAGCCAAACACCAGCCACTACAATCAGTTTAACACGCTATGGTAGTTCACTAGTGTCTAGCCTAGCAGACATTTGTTTATATGTATCTCCCAATGTTGAAGCTACCTTTAGAAGTGGTGCCACTTCCTCACGTCTAGCGCAGTTACTTGTCATTGACATTTTATTTATGGGAGTAGTGACGAGTGCCTATGAGGAGACAGTGGATCATTTAGATGAAACACGTTCAGTTATTCAAAGGCTGCATAAAAAAGTGGCTAAACGAAAAAATAAAATAAAATAAAAACATATTAAAGTTTGTATGTTCAGACTGTAGACAAAAGCTATCGAGAAGTTTCTCTCGATAGCTTTTGAATTTTTCTTTCTCAGAAATAAAACGAATTCAGGTTTGGAGGTAGATAGTTAGATGTAATATCAATACCCACTTTTCTGAAATCTTTCTTATAAGCAACAATATTGTATTGATATTTTGGATTAAATGGTAGGTGAGTTAGTCCGTTTTGGAAAAAATATATTTTTTAACCTAATTTTAACCTTGTTATTGTAATGTGCTAGGTAAAGCAATATTTTGTAAGGAGGTTTTAAGGATGGAACAATATGTCGGAGAAATTCGATTATTTGCTGGTGATTATGCCCCGGATGGCTGGGCTCTTTGTAATGGTCAACTATTATCCATTTCCGAAAATGAAATACTTTTTTCTCTGATTGGCACAACCTATGGGGGAGACGGACAAACGACCTTTGCATTACCCAATTTTCAAGGCAGGGTTGTTGTACATCAAGGACAGAATCCAATGACTGGCACTACCTTTGTCAATGGTCAAATGGGAGGAGTGGAATCTGTCACTTTAATCTCATCACAGCTTCCTGCACATACACATCAGGTAAAGGCATCTTCTCTTGATGGCACAACACCCAGTCCAGAAAATGCTGTTTGGGCAAAAGATATACAATATTCGACACAACCACCAAATGGCACAATGAATGCCGCCATCATTTCAAGTGTTGGAGGAAATACACCTCATGACAATGTAATGCCATTTTTGACAATTAGTTATATTATTGCGCTTTACGGTATGTATCCAATGGAATAGGAGGTATGAAGGATGAGCGAACCATATGTAGGTGAAATTCGATTGTTTGGCTTTGGTACAGTTCCGAGGGGCTGGGCACGATGCGATGGGCAAGTATTGCAAATTAATACAAACCAAGCTCTATATTCAATTTTAGGAGCAACTTATGGTGGTAATGGAACATCGACCTTTGCATTACCTGATTTAAGAGGCAGAGTTCCAGTTCATGTAAGTAGTAGTATCACACTTGGAAAAAAAGCAGGAGAAGAGGTACATGTATTAACAACTAATGAAATGCCAGCTCATACACATGTTGTCAATTGTAGCTCGGTAGGTGCTACGTTGAAAGAAGCTACTGGTAATGCATGGGGAACATCGACTAATAATATCTATTCAGTCAATCAACTGAA
This sequence comes from Lysinibacillus capsici, assembly GCF_020217405.1. Lineage (NCBI taxonomy): Bacteria > Bacillati > Bacillota > Bacilli > Caryophanales > Bacillaceae > Lysinibacillus > Lysinibacillus capsici. The sequence goes on from NZ_CP084108.1 coordinate 387,708, forward strand.
TACTAATATGAACGCGCAAGCTTTGTCAGCGACAGGAAACTCACAGCCGCATCAAAATATGCAGCCTTACACTGTAGCAAATTACTGTATAGCTTTAGTCGGAATATATCCATCAAGAAACTAGGGACGAAAGGAGGTAGGAAAAAGTGTCAGAAGCATATATTGGGGAAATTAGAATATTTGGTGGTAATTTTGCACCAAGAGACTGGGCTTTATGCAATGGTCAGCTTATAAACATTGCTTCGAATAGTGCATTATATGCAATTTTGGGTACCAGATATGGAGGAGATGGAAAAACAACATTTGCTTTACCTAACTTAAATGGTAGGGCAGCTATTCATCAAGGAACTGGAGCAGGATTAACACCGAGAAGTGTTGGAGCATCTGGGGGTTCAGCTACTGTTACACTATTAACGACTCAAATGCCTAGTCATAATCATATAGCTACTTGTAACAATACTCAAACAACAAATAATGAGCCAACTGGAGCAATATGGACCGAACAACAAGGTAGAGGTTCTCTCCCGGTATACTCAACTTCTTTGAATACATCAATGAACGCCTTAGCTATTGATCAAACTGGGGGAAGTCAACCACATAACAATATGCAACCATATTTAGGACTGAGTTTTATTATTTGTTTATATGGGGATTGGCCTCCTAAGAGTTAATGATTCATTAAATGAAGGGTGTGAAACAACCAAGAAGGAGAATATTAAATGGGAAAAAAGATATTTACAATAACCTTATGTTTGATGTTAATCGCTTATAGTCAAATGGTAGGAATAGGGTTCGTGTCACCTTTAAAAGTGGAGGCGGCTGCATGCGATTCGCCAGATTTTCCAAGTTGTATACAGGATTTAACACAAGCTTCGTGGAAAGATGATACAAATAATGGCTTTGTAGTGAGTGGTATTCCTGGTGATGATGGTATTAATATATTCCAGTATAGCAATGGATCACAATTTCCAGCTGGTTATTATTTTGATGCAGATGAACATTCCCCACCAAAATCAATTAGAATTTCTGCTGGAGAAAGCTTTGCAGGTGGTATCTTCGATTTAAAATCATTAAAAATTAATACGATTAATAAACACCCTGAAAACGATGCATTGTCCTTAACAATTCAAGGGTATGATGGAGCAGGAAACCCAAAAGGAAATCCAGTAACTTTTAAGACAGTTGCAAATCATGAGCCTATATATGATATTCCTATTAATATAGAGGGTATTAACTCATTTGTAATAACTGCGAGTGTTAAATTTATACCCGTTGTAAATGCGGGACTATGGGATTTAACTTTTACTCAATTTACGATTGATATCCCAAATAATAATCCGCCAACAATTACAAATGGTGCTATTGCTACCTCAAACATTACTACATCAGAAGTACAGTTGGGCTGGGCTAAAGCCTCTGATGATATAACAACACAAGGGGACTTAGAATATCGAGTCTATCAATCTAGTAGTAATAATATTGGTACGGTTAGTACAATTGAATCGAATGGGACACCGTTAGGCGGCTACACCAAAGATATTACTTCCTTTAATGTGGCAGGTCTTGCTGCCAATACTACCTATTATTTTAATGTCATTGTCAAAGATACTGATGGCAATAAGAGCGCATATATGATGCAGCAAGTAACAACCCTAGCATTAAATAAGCCACCGACATCCAGTAATGGAACCGTAAATGTAAATGAGGGTCAAGTGTATACATTTAATAATACTTCCTTTGCTTTTTCTGATGAAGATGCTGGAGATACTTTGCAACAGATTCAAATCTCTACAATCCCAAATAGCGGGCAGCTCTTCCTCGATAGCAATAATAATCAGCAATTTGATGGTGGGGAAGCTATTACAAATGGGATGACAATTAGTAAGGCTAATTTAGATGCTAGTAAATTAAAATATGTTACTGAAAATGGTTCTAATTCATTTTTTACATTTATGGTAAGCGATGGGGTTAATTATAGTACTAACTATACAATGAATCTAGTCGTCAATGCGCGTCCAGCAGTGACAATTACACCAAATAATTCTAGTCCAACAAATAGCAATCCAATTCTTATAACTATGGTATTCAGTGAGTCAGTGACAGGCTTTACAGTTGATGATATAGCTGTTACAAATGGAAATGCTACATTACTGACAGGAAGTGGTACCACATATACGGCACAAATATCACCTAGTGCAGATGGAGCTGTGAAAATCAAAATTCCTGAAAAGGTTGCTGCAAATAGCGGTGGTGCATTGAATAAAGCATCAAATGAATTACAAATAATCTATGACGGTACACCACCAACTAATATTGACCTTAATAATACTATAGTACAAGAAAATAAGCCGATTGGTACAACTGTTGGTACATTGACAGCAACAGATTCAGGAAGCTCACAAACATTCACGTATTCATTACAATCAGGGGATATGAGCTTCTTTACGATAAATGGAAATGTATTAAGAACCAATGCGCTGTTTGCATACGATACGAAAAATAGCTATAAGATTACAATCAGAGTAACAGATGAGGCTGGCAATACGTTGGATAAGGAGTTTACAATCCAGATTACTAAAAATCACGCACCAACAGGCTCTATCATTGTTAACAGTGGGCAAATCTCGACAAGTTCTATAAATGTTACCTTAACTTTGACGGCAACAGATTTAGAAGGAGAAGCAATAGAAATGCGCTTTTCGAATGATGGTATTACTTGGTCCAGTTGGGAGTCAAAAGTATCTACGAAAAGTTGGACATTGTCAAATGGAGAAGGTAGTAAAACAGTTTATATGCAACTAAGGGATACTGCTGGCAATATATCAAATGCATTCTCAGATACAATTGTTCTAGATACAACACCACCAGTCATAACAGGGGTTACAAATAACGGTGTTTATAACACTGACGTAACAATTAGTCTTAATGAAGGAACGGCTACCCTGAATGGAGCAGCTTTCACAAGTGGAGCCACTGTAAGTACATCTGGAAATTATACTTTAGTAGCAACAGATAGTGCAGGGAATACCACAACTATTACATTTGTGATTGATAAAGCTCTGCCAAAAGCTGTAGAGGTAAAGATCAAATCGAATAATCTGGATCCTACAAAGGCTAAGGCAGGAGATACGATCACCTTAACAATGAAAACAGATAAAAATATACAAGCACCTATAATTACCATTTTGGGGAAAGCTGCTATTGTAACAGGAGCATCCACAAACTGGCAGGCAACATATGTTATAGCCAATGGAGATTTAGAGGGAACAGCACCTTTTACAATTAACTTTAAAGATCTGTTAGGTAATTCGGCAATAGAGGTAAATGACGTAACTGATGGAAGCTATGTCATTGTCGATAGCGTAAAGCCAACAGTAAAAAAGGTGACAATGGCTTCAAATAATGCTAATCCAACAGTTGCTAAGGTAGACGATGTAATCACAATCGACTTTGAGACAAGTGAGGACATTCAATCACCAGATGTAACAATCCTAGGACAAACAGCAAATGTAAATGATAAAGGTGATGGGAATGCTAAAACATGGCAAGCAAGCTATACATTGAAATCTGGAGACGCAGAGGGACCCATTATCTTTACAATTGATTATCAAGATATAGCGGGGAATGAGGGCTTACAGGTAACAGAGGTTTCATCAGGAACAATTGTGATGTTTGATAAAAAGTCTCCTGAAATAACAACCTATTTCCCAGCGCATCAGGCAATTACTGTACAGCCTGCAGATAATCTTGTATTAACATTTGATGAAAAGGTCTTACCTGTAACTAGTAAAAATATTGTCATAAGAAATGCTACAGATAACCAAATTGTCGAAACAATTGCTGTTACACAAGCAAATGTTTCTGTTACTAATGAAACTGTGACAGTAGATCCTACATTGGATTTAGCCCATAACACCACTTACAGCATTCAAATTGACGCAGGTGCATTTACTGATGTAGCAGGTAATGCGTATAAAGGTATTACTAATAATACTTCCTGGAATTTTACAACTAGTGCACTGCAAACATATACGGTTACGTATGACAGTAACGGGTCTGATGGGGGGACAGTACCAACAGATTCAAAGCAGTATAAACATCAGGACACTATTTTAGTACTGGGCAATACAGGTAATCTAATGAAAGCAGGCTATACATTTGTAGGATGGAATACGAAGGCGGATGGAAAAGGTGTTACTTATAAAATTGGGCAAACGATTCAAATGGGGAAAGGGAATTTGATATTGTATGCTTTGTGGTCTAAAAACAATGTACCAGGAGATGGAGGATCATCAACGCCTAGTACACCAACACCTGATCCTGTTGCACCAAGTAATCAGCTAAAGATAAATGTTGTAGATCAAAGTATGCCAGATGATGTGCTCCTCCAAACCGTGTTAACACGTGTATTGAGTAACGGTAGCTTTCAAGATACAGTAAACTTTACAGTTGCAAATGCAAACGAATTTCTCCGGATCTTAGGGAATAAGGAAGATAAAAGATCTCGACTTGTGATCCCTAATTTGGAACCACCAGCAAGTGAAACAAAGGTGATACTTGAAAGAGATGCTGCTAAACGACTAATTGAGGGCAAATCACATTTTAGTATAGCCATGGGAATGGTCAAAATAGATGTTCCTTTTACTTCAATGAATGATTTCAATGAAGATATTTTCTTCCGAATTGTACCGATTAAGGATGCATTGCGGCAAAAAGCTATCGAGGATCGGGCTAAACAAGCTGAAATAGTTTTACAACAGGGTAATGGCGCTAATGTAAAACTCGTTGGTCAGCCAATATCTATCGACACAAATCTACAAAACCGTCAAGTAACATTGCTACTACCATTACCAGCGAATCTCACATCAGCTCAACGAGAAAATATCATGGTCTATGTAGAACATAGTAATGGAACAGCTGAAATAATACGTGGGCGTTTTGCAGAATTTACGAGAGGGCAAACAGGTATAGTATTTGATGTAGAGCACTTTTCTACATTTTCTCTACTTTATGTAGAACAACCGCAGGAAGAAGAGCAACCAGAGAAAGAACCAATAGAGGTAGACAGCACATTTTCTTCCTATATTCATGGCTATACAGATGGCACTTTCCGTCCGAATGCAAATGTCACTCGTGCCCAAATGGCAGCAATGTTGGCAAGAAACCTAAGTGACAATCATGTACCAGAAGCGCCTAACCTATTTTATGCAGATACAGCTACTTCATGGGCAAAAAACGATATTGAATATATTCGTACAGAAGGAATTATGCAAGGACATCATGATCGTTCATTCGGGCCGAATGAAATGATTACTAGAGCCCAAATGGCGGTTATTGCTGTAAGATGGATTGATAAGCAATGTGTAGAAGGGTCTACAGATACCTTGTATTGCGAAAAAACCACAAGTGGAGAAACATATCGTGATGTGGCGTTCTCACATTGGGCAGCAAAAGAAATCAGTCGCATAAGTGCGATAGGTATAATGGTTGGCTCAGGCAATGGTGAATTTAGACCTGAAGAGAAACTAACACGTGCACAGGCAGTAAAGGTACTGAATCGAATCTTTAATCGTCCAATACCAACTGAGGACACAGAACAAATCTTCAAGGATATACCTAAAGAGCATTGGGCTTACTTTGAGATTCAAGCCGCAGCAAAATAAGATTAATAGAATAAGCACGCTAGGTGATAATGCCTAGCGTGCTTTTAATTCGTTTGAAGAAATCAATTAATTTCTTATTTAAATGTACCAGATGTAAGTTTGAATATAAATTTGATTGCCATCAATGGGATATACAGCTGGCTTTCTCTTCTAGAACTCGTGGATTCGAGCATGCATGCTTCAAAGACGTTCCTCTGTTTGAGGATCGAAGAAATGAATCTTTTCTTCCTTCATAACTAGGAAAACCTTGTCGGATGGATGCAAATTGTTATCAGCCTGTACTCGAGCAATAAAATTTTGATTCGCTAAAGAACAATAGAGATAAGTTTCTGCTCCGAGTAATTCTGCAACATCAATTGTTGCAGTGAAAGTGTAAGGGGAAATAACATCAGTCATTTGTAAATCCTCAGGTCGTATCCCCATAATAATCTCTTTCCCTAAATAATTTTTTTCCTTTAACATTGGTAAATGCATGGATGGGATAGGGAAGCTTTGCTCGCCTAAAAGGATCTCGGTATCTGTTAGACGACAGTGGAAGAGGTTCATGGATGGTGAACCAATAAAGCCTGCTACAAACATGTTTAGTGGTGTATTATATACTTCTTTAGGTGTCCCAATTTGTTGTATAAGGCCATCCTTCATCACTACCAGACGGGTAGCCATCGTCATAGCCTCTGTTTGGTCATGTGTGACATAGATCGTTGTCGTTTGAATTCGTTGATGGAGCTTCTGGATTTCTGCCCGCATTTGTACACGTAATTTGGCATCCAAATTCGAAAGAGGCTCATCCATTAAAAATACCTTAGCATCTCTGACAATTGCTCTTCCCAGTGCTACACGCTGACGTTGTCCACCAGATAGAGCTTTTGGTTTTCTTTTTAAATAATCCTCTAATCCTAAAATCTTAGCAGCTTCTTTAACACGACGATCTATTTCCTTTTTATCGACCTTTCGTAGCTTTAAGCTAAATGCCATATTATCATAGACTGTCATATGTGGATATAAAGCATAGCTTTGAAATACCATTGCAATGCTACGATCTTTCGATTCCACATCATTCATGAAAACATCGTCAATGTATAGTTCTCCCTTTGATATATCCTCTAAGCCAGCAATCATACGTAAAGTTGTGGTCTTACCACAGCCAGAAGGGCCTACAAATACAATGAATTCTTTATCATGGATATGCAAATTAAAATCAGTTACGGCTTGGATATTTTTATCGTAAATCTTATAGATATGCTCTAACCGTAATTCCGCCATATATACTGCACCCCTTTACAAGTCATAATTTCATTGTAAATGACTTTAGAATAGAGTGATATGGAAAGCTTGCACAGTGTTGAAGGCATAATTTGTGCAGTTTGTCTTAAAGTGATTCTAAGAAAATAATGGCAAGATAAACTTCTAGTCGATGGGAAAATTGCCGAATATCCTTTTGCGTCATTTGTTGAAATTTTTCTAGGCGATTTTGTAAGGTATTACGGTGCATATACATTTTTTTAGAGGCTAATGTAATATTTCCATCGCATTCAATCAATTTCTTGATTGTATGGAGTAATTCTGGCTGAGAAGTGGCTCTTTTTAGGATAGAGGAGATAAAAACCTCTTTCTCTTGATAGGCTAGATGCTGCGTTACATATGGCACTAAAAGCTCTTGCTGTGTGAGTATATGCTTTGGTGTATAAGTCCAAATGGATGGTAGAAGGTGAACATACCAGTTAAATCGTTCCTTGGTCGTGGTGATGTTGTGTATAATATCAGAAACAAAAATCTTAAAATGAGTCTCTAAGTCTGCCATTAGGGGATTAACATAATGAGCCAAATCTAAGAACTCATTGCAGTCGATACATTCGATTATGACAAATAATTGTGGTTGAAGCGATAGCAGTATAATATCCTTCCCAAGTAAAGCTTCAAAGATTGAACGCAATAATGTAGATGTGGTAAAGTCTTTATCAAAATGAAGAAATAACAAACGATGCATAGGAAGAGTAGTTGGAGCAATATCTGTTTTATCTGTTAAATAATCAAGCCAAACTATATCATAGTTATCGGATAAGACAGTGGGTTCTGAGAATATTCGCAATAGCTCATATTCATTTTGTGTCATTGTGTGTATTGGAATTTCGTAAAGCTGATTGTCAAAATTAAATACATAATTTCCATCAGTTCTACCTGAGAAGGGGCTTAATAATGGGAAACGTTGCTGTAATTTTTGAAGATCCATGCATGCCACTCCTTATTTAAATAGAATGTGATAAGGTCAATTTACTATCATTATATGATGAAATGCTTATAGTATTAATATAAAAAACACGGACATGAGCATGTATGACAATCATACCTAGCTAATGTCCGTGTTATCTATTTAGGCATCTTTTTTAAATAACTTACCTGGCCAGAAAGCGTATTTACCTAGTACTGTTGTGATAGCTGGTACAAGTAATGGTCGTACGATAAATGTATCGAGCAATACACCAATGGCTGTCACAACACCAAATTGAACAAGCACTTGAATCGGTAATGTTGCCAGCACCGCAAATGTACCTGCTAGGATGAGTCCAGCAGATGTAATAACGCTTCCTGTTCGGACAACACCTTCTTCTACAGCTGTTAAATGGTCAGTGGTTTTACGCTTTTTCCAAATTTCTGAGATCATAAAGATATTATAATCCTCTCCGAGAGCTACTAAGAACACGAAAGCATACAATGGAATAGCTCCAGAAATTGCTTCGGCCCCCATGATATGATGTAAAATTAACCATCCAGCGCCTAATGCCCCAAAATAAGAAATAATAACAGTGGCTAATAGATAAACAGTGGCTGTAATAGAACGTAAATAGACAAATAATAATAATGCAATTAAGGCAATCATGGTTGGCATGATTACTGTTTCATCTCGCTTAGTTATTTGTTGTGTATCATATTGACTAGCTGTTTCGCCACCAAGCCAAACATGTTTCTCAGCGTTGTTGAGACCTTGTGCCTCTAGTATTTTAATAACCTCTTTTTGTAGTTCAGGAATATGAGCTAATGACTCCTGTGCATAAGGGTTGGCATTGAAATTGAGTTCATACAAGTGTATATTCTTATTTTTTTCACCAATTTGTACATCTGCCACACTATCAATATAAGAGATAGCTTCAAGTTGTTGCTGGATATTGATATCAGTACCTTCTGTGTCGATTACTAATTGAACAGGTGCTAGTTCTCCAGGCGAAAAATTCTCCTCTATTAATGTAAATCCTTCTCTAGACGGCATATCTTTTGGGAAGGATGAAAGCAAATCAAATGTATATTGAATTCGCGGAACAAATGCCGCCAACCCTCCAAGCAAGATGACAGTTACAGCGATAACGACCCAAGGTTTATGGGTAACAAATTGACCAATTTTATGACTAATCTTATGTGAAGGCTTATGCTGTTTCTTGCCCTTTTTATTGGCCATTTCCTCCGTTCGAGGAGTGAAGGGGAAGAACGCTACTCGCCCAATAAGGACAAGAATTGCTGGTAGGACAACAAGTGCTGCGACCCCCATGACAAGCACACCAAAACTAAATGGTACGGCAAAGCGTTGAAATGCGCCATAATGGGCAAGACTAAGGGTCGCTAAACCTATAACCACTGTTAGGGCACTCATTAAAATAGCACCACCCGATTCTTTAACAGCTAGCTTCATTGCGACAGTCTTATCCTCAACATCAAAGAGTATTTCTCTATATTTTGAAATTAAAAATAAACAATAGTCAGTACCTGCACCGAAAAGTAAAACAGTCATAATGGAAACAGCCTGTGAATCTTTATCTATCCATCCCTGTTCAGCAAAAAAACCAAGTGTCGGGCTAATCACACCATAGGCAAGCCCTACAACAATTAAAGGAATAATAGCTAGCAATGGCGAACGATAAATAATAATAAGTAATACCAAAACGAGTAATACAGTTGCGATTAATAGCTTCACATCTGCTTGTGAAAATAAACTGACAGCATCAGTGGCAATTCCCACTGGTCCAGAATAGCGCACATGAAGTGCATCGCTTGATAATTTATCATCTAATTGGACTTGATAACCTTCCATTATTTTTGTCAGCTTATCTAAACTATCCTGTAGCATATCTGTAGCGACACCTTTTTCAAAAAACACCGGTGTAACAATTGTTGTACCATTTTCAGAAGCGGAAGCCATTAAAGCCTGAGGAGGCATTTGATCAAATGGTGGAACCATTGTTTGATGGGCTAAGGGCTTTGCTTGCAGCTCCTTGTATACACCCTGTATAGCCGAAAAATCATCAGGTGTTAAGCCATTTTCGCGATGCCACACCAACAATAGAGGTGTTCCAGCATCATTAGGAAATTGCTCTGCAATAATGGACGCAGCTTGCTCAGACATTTCTGTGTCAGGTAAGTTTTTGCCTGACTCACTTTCTATGCTATTGATTTGTGGCCAAGCAAATGAGAATACAACTACTAATAACACCCAAAAAGCTAGTGCTAATAATCTACCCTTTTTACTTGCAACCATTGAGCCCCATTGCTCAAGTGGATGTTTTTTCATCAAAAGACCCCCATTTCATGTAAGTGATTTAATTATATATACTAGAAGGTTAATTAATCAATCCATAAATATTAATATGTTATAATATGCGTAAAAAGAATGTTTAATTAAGGAGGCGAACTTGTTGAAACAATTACCGCGTGTTCTCGGGAGACCTCGCCATGATGAAAATGCGAAACCTACAAAAGATATTGTCCTTGAAACGGCCACAAGACTTTTTATTAAAGAGGGCTACAAAAATATTTCAATGGATGATGTAGCAAAGGCTTGTAACGTAACAAAGGCGACTGTCTATTACTACTACCCAACTAAAGGGGATTTATATACATCTGCTTTAATCGCTATGATGGATCGTATCAAGCTATCTATTCTACAAATTTTAGAGCAGCCTAAACCATTTAAAGAACGACTCGAACAGCTCGTTGAAGTTCATTTATCAGCCACGATTGATATTGATATGAAAAATTTTATGAAAGAGGCTACCATCAATCTTTCGGAAACGCAGCTGAGACAAGTTCAAGCATCCGAAAATGGTATGTATCAAACAATAGAGCAGTCTATGCAAGAAGAGATGGAAAAGGGCACAATTCGAAAAGGAAATGCAAAGTTTTTCGCTCATAACTTTATGGCATTAATGACTGTAGGGTATTTTAAAGATGGCGATGGTAAAACTTTGCTAGGCTCAGTAGATGTGGCGGCAAAGGAAGTAACAAATTTCTTCTGGCTTTCTGTTGAAAAACGTTAACATAAAATAGGTTTTTAAAAGGAGTTATCTCATTTATTTGGGATACTTCTTTTTTAGTGATGTAAGTCACAGACAATTAGAGCGATTCTTTATTATAGTGGGGGTGTGGCCTAGAAAGTAGTGGAACATCGTAAATCAAAAAGAAACTATATTAGCCTAAAACTAGGGACAACAGTGTAATGGGGGAATGATAATGACAATTATATCAATCCAAGCGATGCTTGAAGAAAAGACTAAACATATTGGTAAATTAGGGAGTATCGCTGGTGCAGATATTTTGAACATTCAATTGCGTGCAGGTGAAAAAATTGCTGAGCATCATGCGGACAATGAAGTGCTAATTATTGTTCAATTTGGTGAAGCTCGCTTTATCGTTGAAGGTGTGGAGGGAATTTTGACACAAGATACAATTTTAGCTTTAAAACCATCTGAAAAGCACAGCTTAGAAGCAATTACAGACGTTTGTGTTATTGTAATTAAATTAAAATAAAGACAAGCTCCTACTTTATATGGAGCTTTTTATATGCTCATTTTTGAAGAACTATAATTTTATGTGGTGACAGCCGTGCAACGATAGAGATGCCTTGTAGAAGCTGATTATGCTTCATAAACGTTTGATACAACAGTTGCACAAGCCCAGCTTTCTGCTCTTATAGAGGAGACGGAAAATCATTAGAGTGAAGCTATTTCTAAAGAAATGAGTGAAAGACTTGCTTCCTTTATTCTAAAATCTACTTCGTTAGCCAAGAGTGATACATTTCTATTGACACTAACAAAAAAGATTTAACTTCCTTAATGAATACTACTAGAGAAACCTGAAGCCGTCGATTATCTGCTTTCCAAAAAGAAGGGGATATAGAGATGACAGGAAAAAGAATGTTCATTAAAAATTATATGCATTGGAAAATTTATTATAGCAAGACAGTTAATAGTTGATGAAATCAATGAATTTTGAAAAGATTGTCGAAATTGTGATATAGCTCATTGAAATAATGTACAAACAGTCTTATAATGAAGGTTGTAATGTCACCAAGACAAGATAAGGATGGTATTATGATGCGCTTTTTGCGATTTAAAGTAAACATTGTAATAACAAGTCATACGAATCGCTATCCAGCCCTTGTGACTGGTGATTGTGTAGGATATACGCTGTAACGACTGTTAAGTTTTACCTTAATGGTCTTTTTTACATGTAAGTAATAAAAAATAGTACTAGTGATGGCAAAGGAGAGTTCAAAATGTCAGAAACGAATAACCAAACACAGGCTGAACAAGTAACTGTGAGTAAAGAGCAATTAGATGTACTAGATCAATTATTAAAGCCTGAAGTTCAAGAATCACTTACAACTTTAGTTGAGCAATTACCGAAGTTAACTGAAATGATGACATTATTAACGAAATCATATGAGTTTGCTCAAGCTGTTGCAACAGACGAAGTGCTTAAAAACGATACTGTTGGAGCAGTAACAGAAATCGCTGGTCCTGTAGTTGGCTCTGCGAAAAACCTTGCAGCAACTGCAATTGAAGCGAAAGACCGTGCATCTGAAAGCCATGAAGTAATTGGTTTATTCGGTCTTGTGAAAATGTTAAAAGACCCTCAAGTTCAAAATGTTTTCCGTTTTGTTAATGCTTTCTTACAAGTAAGCTCAGAACGCAAAGCCAAATAAGACTAAAGGTAAATTCAATTCGTAAGGACGGAGGATTAATTAATCATGTCAAAAGAAATCGTCATCTTAGGTGCAGGTTACGCTGGCGTTTTAACTGCATTAACAGCACGTAAGTATCTATCAGCTGATGAAGCTAAAATCACTGTAGTAAACCAATTCCCAACACACCAAATTATCACTGAGCTTCACCGTTTAGCTGGTGGTACAATTGCAGAAGGTGCTGTTGCATTACCACTTAAAAAAATCTTTAAAGGTTTAGATATTGACCTACACATTGCGAAAGTATCCAAATTTAATGTTGATACTAAAAAAGTTGATCTAGATAATGGTTATACATTAACTTACGACACACTTGTAGTATCTTTAGGTAGCCAAACAGGATTCTTTGGTATCCCAGGATTAGAAGAAAACTCTATGGTTCTTAAATCAGTAAATGATGCCAATAAAATCAACAAACATATTGAAGACCGCATTAAAGCATATGCACAATCTAAAGATGAAGCAGATGCAACAATCGTTATTGGTGGTGGCGGTTTAACAGGTGTTGAGCTTGTTGGTGAAATCGTGGACAACTTCCCGAAAATCGCTGCAAAACATGGTGTTAATTTTGCTGATCTTAAAATTAAACTTGTTGAAGCTGGTCCAAAAATCTTGCCAGTTCTTCCAGATACACTTATCCAACGCGCTACTGAAAGCTTAACTAAACGTGGCGTAGAATTTATTACAGGTACACCAGTAACAGGTGTTGACGGCAACGTTATTTCTTTAAAAGATCGTGAACCAATTGTTGCAAATACACTTGTTTGGACAGGTGGGGTAGCTCCACTTCCAATCGTAGGCGAATCAGGTCTAGCTGCTGATCGTGGCAAAGCAACGATTAATGAATTCTTACAATCTACATCTCACGAAGATGTCTTTGTTATTGGTGATGCATCTGTTGCCCTACCAGCTGATGGAGGTCGTCCACTATACGCTCCAACAGCACAAGTTGCATGGCAAATGGGTGAATGTGCTGGTTATAATGTATTTGCACAATACAAAAACCAAGACATGAAAGCATTCTCAGCTGTAAACTCTGGCACACTTGCAAGCTTAGGTCGTAAAGATGCTGTTGCTACAATTGGTGCAAGCAACACAGAGCTTAAAGGCCTTCCTGCAACATTAATGAAAGAAGCTTCTAATATTCGTTACTTAACACATATTAAAGCTTTGTTTGGTTTAGCCTATTAAAAAACAAAACACTCACTGCTATCACGCTATGTCGTTGTTAGTAGTGAGTGTTTGTTTTTTTCTTAAAATGTATATTAATTACTTTAAATCCAGTAAAATAAATACATATTCATATTCTATTTTCTGAGGTGATGGCTGTGTTAACAATGTTTCGATCAAAAAAAGTAGATATAGAGCAATTTAAGGCTAAAATTGATGAACTGAATGCAAAGCTGGATAAGAAAGATCATGATTTTCAAATTTTTTTAAATGAGTTACATAAGGAAATCATTGAAACTATTGAACAACATAACAAGGTAAATGACCAGCATACTATTTTAGGAGAAATGGTCGCAGATATTGTAGGAGAGTTTAATAAAGTGGAGGATAGCACAATTCAATCCAATAAAATTTCTGAAAATGCCCTAGATAAAGGCAATTTATTAATCTCTTCCTCGGATCAAATGATGACATTATCGGTTGAAAGTAAGCAGGCTGTTCAGGAGGTAGAGCATTTGATTGATGCGTTAGGAGAGCAGTCTCAAAAAACATCTTTAAGCATGAGTAATTTAAGTGAGCGCTCAAAGCAAATAGCGGAAATAGTAAATGTTATTGGAGAAATATCAAATCAAACCAATTTATTAGCTTTGAATGCATCTATTGAGGCAGCAAGAGCAGGGGAGCATGGTAAAGGCTTTTCGGTTGTTGCCGAGGAAGTTCGCAAATTAGCTGAAAATACGAAAACAAGCACAGAAGATATTGCTAATTTAACAAAGAAAATAGAAGAACAAATTGGACTTGCTTACGAGGATAATAAAAATAATATGCAGCTAGTAACAGAAGGCATTGATAAAAGTGCTAAAACATCAGTGAAAATTGATCAATTGCTGCATATTATGACAAATGTTCAAACGGGAATAAATGAGCTATTAGCTTCCATTAAAGATCAGAAGCTATCAAACGAAGACGTTATGCATAAATTTAATAGGACGACAGCCTTATTTGATGAAACAAATCGCGTTCTAACAAGCCATATTGATGAATCAGAAATTGTAACAAAAAAATTATTAGAGGCAGTTGATCAAGTAAAGCATTTTCCAACTGAAAGATAGATAATCTAACTTAAATTCTATGGAAATTTAATAAGCAAGAACCCTGCATAGCGGCAACTTTTCAACTTCTTAGTGACTACTACAGGGTTCATTTAATTATTTCAAGTCGCCAACTTTTTCTTTTAATGCGGCTAATTGATCTGGATAGTTTTTTTCAGTTATTTCATTCCACAATTCAGCATCTTTAATTCCACATCTTTCGGGAATAAAGACTGGGTCAAGCCCCATCTTCTTTTGCTCTTCATAATCTCTTAATGTAGCTATACCTGGCTTTGTTAATAAGATAATAGCAATTAGGTTTAACCATGCAAGTGTACCTACACCGATATCAGCAAGATTCCAAGCAGTTGATGAGGAACGAATCGTTCCAAAAAAGATAGAAATCACTAGTAGTACTTTTACGACAATAGCAATAGTAGCAAAGTTTTTATTGTTTCTAAATAAGTAAGCAACATTACTTTCCGTGTATACCCCAAAAGCAAGCATAGTAGTTATTGCAAAGAAAAATACAGCGATAGCAACAAAAGGACTTCCTAAACCAGGAATGAATGAGTTAATTGCTTCTTGTGCGAATGCAGTACCTGCTTCAACTCCTGGTAGATTCTCAACCAAAAATCCCCCATTAGGATGGGCAATATTGTAACTGCCTGTGGAGATGATCATAATGGCTGTAGCTGTACAAACAAGTAGTGTATCTACATAGACCGAGAATGCTTGGACAAGCCCTTGTTTAGCAGGATGAGATACTTCTGCGGTACCAGCTGCCTGTGCTCCGGTACCTTGACCTGCTTCATTTGAATAAGCCCCTCTTTTTACTCCCCACATAATTGCATTTCCAAAAACAGCACCGAATGCAGCATTTAAATTAAAGGCAGAGCTGAAAATTAAAGCAAATATTGCAGGTACCTCTTTTATATTGATAAATAAAATAATAAATGCAAGAAGTATGTAAGCAGTTGCCATAAATGGTACTGCATATTCTGCAACTTTTCCAACCCTTTTAATACCGCCAAAAATAGCAAATCCAAATATTGCTGAAACAATAATACCTGTAATTATTGGTGAAATCCCGAATGCATTTTTTGTAGAATCAGCAATATTAAAGGCTTGAACACCTGAGCCAGTGAAACCAGTTGCTATAATTGTAGCGATAGCAAATAATATAGCAAATGGCTTATTTTTTAACCCTTTCTCAATATAGTATGCTGGCCCTCCACGATACTCTCCTGCGATTTCTTGTTTCCAAACCTGAGCTAACGAGGACTCAATATAGGCAGCACCAGCTCCTAAAAAGGCTATAACCCACATCCAAAAGATAGCACCTGGTCCTCCAAAATAAATTGCAGTAGCTACACCAGCTATATTCCCAATACCGACACGTCCACCCAATGCCATTGCAAAGCTTTGAAAAGATGAAACGCCATTTGCCGAAGTTTTTCTATTAAATAATTGTTTAATCATATCTTTGAAGAGACGCACCTGTGGAAACTTCATAATAAGCGAAAAGTAAACGCCAGCTCCTAAGCAAAGATAAACTAATGCATTACTCCAGATAATCCCTGCTATTTTACCAGTTAAAGCGGCAAAATCCATATAACAACCTCTTTCTATTTTGTACTGTGTCATCTTAGATTATTAGGTAACAATTCAAATGAAAGGATATGAAAGCTACTTTGAATGAAGTTTCTTTTTACTTAAAATAAACTTTTAATCAATGTATCAATCATAATTGGCATCTCTTTAAACGCACTATCCACATGCAATCGCTCTGTTTTTTGATGGGCATCCTTACCAAATGGTCCGACATTTAATACAGGACCTTGTAATGCTGCCATCTCTTTGAATGGAATATGGTACGTATCGCCCCATACAGGTGTGTTCCGTTCAAATGCTAGCCACTCATTGGATGCATCTGAATAGTTGACATAGCTTAAATCACAAATTCCGTTAAAGTAGTGGATCTGCTCCACCTCAATATCAAATGTTTGAGCTGTTTGCTTCATTAATTCAATCGACTGTTTCACTAATGGGTGATTGGATGAATTAATGGCTGGATAGTAAGGGGGTGCATATAGCAGGACTGTGGCAGGTGCTAATTCCTGACAGCGAATCATGAGCTGATCCACAATACGAATGGATTTTTCACGATCATCCCATACACGATGCTGCTGAACCTGCTGCTTAATCGCTTGTACTTCCTCAGCCCCTAATTTACGGATCGCATGCTCCAATAATGCCTCGTAGCGTAAGACCTTTACCTTGCCCACACCCTGCACATTTTCTCTTGTACAAATGTCTTGATAGTGCGCATTGCAAGCAGCCATTGCCTGTAACGCAACTTCCTCAAAAATAGCCATTACCTCTGCCGCTGTCCGTTTTAACAAAAAGACATTGTAAAGTGCCGCCGCACGGTATGGTGTTTGTGTAGAATACTCCATTTTTAAATCTTTTAATTGTAGAGAAACAGGTAGTGGTGTACTTTCACCTAAATCTGTTTCACGGAAAAGGGGATTCCACTCCATATGCTGTGTCATATAGGAAGCGATAAAGGGAGCCGTCATCCCTTTTAATGGCTCACCAACATGTGTCTCTTTTCCGTAGAACAAAGCAGCAGGCATGATTTTACCAATTGTACCTGAATAAATATATTCATTCGTATCCGATGGCCCTTGTGAAAACGATGGCTCACTATTTAAAAATAATTTATAAGTTAAACCGTGCTGTTCCCGCAGTCTCACCAGTTCCACAACAGCCGCTCTCATACCAGCAGAGTTGACTTCCTCATCAGGAACCGTCGTTAAAATCAAATTAATCGGCCATTGCTCTAAGCTTGCCTTTTCGATCAACTGCATGTGTAAGGCAAGACCCATTTTCATATCCATTGTGCCGCGACCAAATAAATAATTCCCAGACGCCAAATCAATCCGAGCTGCCTCTGGTAAATCTTTTAGGTATTTAGGTTCCATTAGCTTTTTCGTTAGTTCTTCTGGATAAAAGGCTAACGGCTCTAGTTCACCATATTCCTCCGTATGCACGGTATCGAAGTGACTGATTAACACAACGGTTTCTGTTGCCGTTGGATGCTTATAGAAGGCTGTCACTGCATTTCTGCCAAGCCCTGCATCATGTAATTCAATCAAGTCTGGATGCTTTTCAAAGTATGGAAGCGTTAACAATTTATCTTTTAAGCGAAAGGCAAATTTATTTTCGCCCGCCGTTAATGTTCGGCTTTCCCAGCTCACAAGTTCACATAATAGGGCACGTAGTTTTTCGGGTGTATCCCACATAAAAGTATTCATAATTTTTGCTCCTTTTGATAGTTAAGTATTTTATTTTTCAAGCTGATGTATTTTTATTGTTTTTTCACTATATGAAATTAAATCTGCATAGTGGAATATAAATTCATCGTAAATGCAAAACAACAAATTGTCAATTTGAATTTTTATGAATACTCGTAATTTTCCACACTAATTGAGTGGAACTATGTATATATTTCATGTAGCATCTATTTATATGCATAAAAATTAGTTAAAATAAAATGAAACTATATTCAAAAGCAGGGCTACATGTAAAAAATTGAAGGTACATAAAAATTTGATAATTTGCATGAATTTTAATTTCATAATGATCCTAGTCAAAGCTAACTAGATCTATAAAAACCTTAAGATAGTTCATATGGGGAAATGAAAGGGAGTAATTGTAATGATTCAATCAATCGAAAGAGCTATGTTAGTTATAAATATACTGGCGAAGCATCCGAAGCGTTTTTTTACTGTGCAAGAAATTTTTAATGAAACAGACTTGCCTACTAGCACAATTTACAGATTATTATATACATTAGAAAGTTTTGATTTAGTAGAGAGAAATGATAATAAAAAAGAATTTCGATTAGGGTATACATGGTTGCAACTTGGCATGAAAATGTATCATGAGACGGATATTAGAGAAAAAGCACATCCTCTATTAGAAAACCTTGCATATAATGTTCGCGAAACAATCTATTTAAGTATTGCGAAACAGTTTGCATCCATTATTATTGATCGAATTGATAGTCCTAAAAATGTCCGTATTATTGATATGATTGGTGAAAAAATCCCGTATCCTATAGGAGCTCCAAATAAAGTATTGCTTGCGTTTTCTAAAAGCGAAGTACAGCAACAATTTTTCCAACAACTTGAGGAGCCTGAGAAAGAAAAATTGATAGAGAGCCTCAATGATGTAAGAGAAAAAGGCATTGCCATAAGCGTTGGAGAAAAAACAAAGGGGACAGTATCCATAGCAGCTCCTATATTTGATTCAAATAAACAAATAATTGCAGCCATTAGTGCAGAGTGCTTTGAATATGATACAGATGCTGAAAAATTAGAAAGTATAACACAGGAAGTCATTAAAACGGCACAGCAACTATCCTTTGAATTAGGGTATATATAAAATTGCTTATTTCGATAAAAAACCATCTAGTGTCAGTAATTAGTAGACATTAGATGGTTAAATTTTGTATGAAAAGTGAGATTACTGTTGCTTGCTACTTATCAACCTTTTATAATAGTGGCTTTTCGAAGGTTTCATATTTAGCCATAGTAGAATGACAGCTACAAATGCCATCATAAAGGATGCACTAATGACAACTGAGCGTATAGTAATCCATTCAGCGAAAACCCCAAAAATAGTAGTAAAAATAATAATAAAAAGGGCTTCAAAAAATCCATAAATACTTCCTATTCTACCCATGCTCTCAGAAGGAATATTATTTTGATAAAATGTATAAAATCCTGTATTCGCAAAGGCGGTAGCAAAGGATAATACAAAGCAACCTAAAGCAGCTATAAGAAAGGAAAAGGAGGATGTAAATATTAAATAGCCCAATGCTGTTACGAGAGACCCCATACCTATTAACCAAGAAGTTGGTATTTTTTCAACAATAACAGAGTTGGTTAGCGAGCCAATTAAAACACCTACCCCTGCGATACTGACTAAAATACCATATTCTCCTTCGGATAAAGCTAATATTTGTGTTGCAAAGGCAGCCTCCAAAGAATCAGTAGCTGTCATCAAGATGATGATAGCACTAAACAACAAATAGACAACCATCACATAGGAATTTTTTAAGCTAAAGCGTATGACCATTTGCCAATCCTGAAGCAATACGCGATAAAGAGATGTTTTTCCTGTACGATTAACAAATTTTTCAAGGGCTTCAATATTTGGCATTTTGAACGTTATACAGGCTGATAGAAATAAAGCAATCGCGTTTAAATATATGGCCATATGGGGTGTTCCGACTGTGAATAAGAAACCTGCGATTGCTGGCCCAGTTAGAAATGCACCAGAGTCAAGTAAGCTGCGTAATGAATTAAAGCGTTTCCTTTGATCGATAGGAATTAACTTAGTGATATAAGTCATAGATGTCGGCTGATACATAGAGCTAGCTGCTGTAATGAGAAAAACAAGGACATACATCCACAAGAGGCTTGTAAAGCAGGGGAGTATGACAATGAGTATAGATTGAATCATATTTAGAATAATCATTAGCTTTTTCTTATTAAAACGATCGATTAGGCTCCCTGACCAAAAATTAGTGAACAAGGAGGAGATCGCTCTTACAATATACAATCCAGAGACAGCCAGAGCAGATTCTGTGAGGTTTAACACAATTAAATTTAAGGCGATAAAATAAACCCATTCGCCAACACTGGAAACACCAATACTACATAATAGGATGGCAGGATAGCGCCAGCTTTCTAAAGCTTTTCTCATATAAATTCCTCCTTAAGCAAAGTGACGATTTGCAAAATAAAAAACCCCACCCCCAAGACGATTAGTCTTAGGGACGAGGTTGTAGAATTTATATACTCACGTGGTGCCACCCTAGTTCACTATTATGTCACCATAATAGCCTTTTCAGTACGGCATAAAGCCTATGCTTATACTGTAACTCTATAACGGGAGTTCCCGTCGCACCATCATTCAAACAAAATCCAATGCGCTACTCCGAGGCTTGTTTCAATAATTCGTTCTTACTCGTTTTCAGCAATCCGAGCTCTCTGGGAAGAACAGCCTTATTTACTCTTCTCTTCAATGTATTTTCGCTAGTGTAACATATGTACATAATTCTGGTAAATAGTACTATAAAAATTTAACTAATTATTTTGTAGAAAGATTTTTAATTGTGTGATAAGCGACTGGCAAAGCTGTATAGATAAAACAGCATTCAAAGGATTTTCAAGTGAATGATTAAGGTCCTCCAAAACAGCAAGCTGAAGGGTAGCAAGTTGGGCTAGCTTCTCCTGTGAATAATGAGGGTCAGCTGTACCAATTGCCAAAAATGCATGCTTGTCTAATAGATTTATCATTGTATGTTGAAGTGAAAGTAATGGGGTGAAAAGTACATAACGAGCAGGGATAGAAGAGGTCTGCTGCATATAATAATCGACAATAGGCATAGTACCTAGAGATTTTCCTAGATAAACGACTTCTCTATAAGACTTTGATTGCAAGCTGTTCTCTACAATCGGGTTGGCAACATGATAGACCATTTTTGATATGGCTTGGGAGTCCTGTTCGAATTGCTGTTGCTCAAATGTATAATTGATTTGGACGACATCATAGCCAAGTTCTAGCATTAATGCTGTAGAATAATAAAGTATAGGTTTATCATAGGTATAGCCCGTGCCAGAGAGCATAAAACATATCTTATCGCTTTTTCTATCAAAAAAGTTGTAGGATATACCATTATACATGGCTTGCTTAGGTTTGATTTTCATGAATATTCCTCCATCATTTCTATATATAGTATATAATTTTACTATAGCAAGGAGGGAGAAATTTATGAAGGCTATTATTATCAATGAATTTGGTACATCTGATGTTTTAACATTTATTGATTGTCCAAAACCGATTATTTCTGAGGGAGAAGTCTTAATACGGACAACCTATACAAGCGTAAATTTCGCAGATCTTAAAAATCGCACAGGTAATAAAGCTAAAGCAAATTTTCCGATGGTTCTTGGTTTAGATGTTGCAGGGGTAATTGAAGAAGTTTTTAATGATAGCAGTGGTTTTCAAAAGGGTGACCAAGTTATCGCCTTCCCGAAAAACGGTGCTTATGCAGAATTTGTTGTAGCAAAGGAACAACTAGTTTTTAAAATTCCTAGTGGTTTACCAATCGAGAAGGTAGCAGCTGTACCGACTGTTTTATTTTTATCCTATATGTTAACACATCAAATAGCAGCAATTGGTCAGCAAGATGCTGTCTTAATTCATGCTGCTTCTGGTGGGGTAGGGACAATGCTTGTCCAAATGGCAAAAAGGCTTGGAGCTAAACAGATTATAGGTACGGTAAGTAATTTAGAAAAAGCCCCAATCGTTTACCAGCTTGGTGCGGATCATGTACTTACATATGATCAATTTAGTACAAATGTCAATGAACTTACAAAGGGTCGGGGTGTTGATATTGTGTACGATTCCATTGCAGGAGCTATCACCGAGGAGAGTTTAAATTGCTTAGCGCCTTATGGCACTCTTGTCCAATTCGGGAATAGTGGAGGCAGAGCAGGAAATATAAAAACAGCAGATTTACACAGTAGCTGCCGTAATATAAAAGGATTTAGCTTAGGTACGACAAGAGCTTTGAAGCCAGAACTGTTACAACAGGTGGCGCAGGATATTTTCTCTTTAGTAAACGAAGACAGTTTTCAGGTGCCAATTGCAAAAGTATTTGCCTTAGAGGAAATGAAAAAGGCTCATGAATTTATGGAAAGTCGTCAGCATCAAGGAAAAATACTTATTAAAATATAAAGCACAAAAAAGATGACACCCATATTTGGAGTGTCATCTTTTGTCGATCAACAATCTAGTTCAGTAAGTTTTTCATAAATACGTCTTTTACGATAAAGCATAATACCAGTTTCGGCTACATCCTGAATCATGCCTTTATTAGCATAGGCTCCAAAAACCATCCCTGCAATAGGGATCATTTGAAACAGCTTTTTCCAGCCTAGCTGATCACGATATGTGTAAAATACTTCCTGCCATCCTTGAAGCTGAGAAATCATGTTATCTGAAGCCTTTTTTGAGCTATTCATAGTAGAAAGCTCCTGTAAGATTGCTTCTTTACCAACAATATCAGCAGAGGTAAATTGTAGACATTTTACAATAAAAATACGTTCCATTTTATCGTTCGGATCATAGCCATGTATAATTGCTATTTCTTGCAAAGTTTTAAGTGCAGTCCCTAAAATCATTGGAATATCAATAGCTAAAGTAAAGATGCCACCAAAGCCAGTAGAGGCTCCTTGTACAGTAGCAAATTTCACACGTTCATTTTGTAATTTATCACTGAGGGAGATCATGTCCTCTAAAGGAATTTGACCAATATCAGATATAGTTATTATATGCTGTGTGGAAGAATGGTCACGAATTTTTTGTATCATGGCTTGTTCATTGATTAAATACTTTCCACCGGACTGAATATAATTGCCTAGTTCATCTACCAATAAGGCAATTTTATTTTGAAGAAAGGCAGGTGTCATTTTATCTAATAATTTAAATGGTATTCTACCTAATTTCTCCCAAAACCATAAATCTTTTTGATCTTTTTCCCACACCTGAATCTCTTGTAAATGCTGCTCTAATAATTCTCGATTCTCCATTATTGTCTTATCCCCTTATGTGTCCATTTAACTTTAAATACGAAAAAAACTATTTAAAGTTTCGCTTTATTTAAATGAGATTTCGACAAACTAATGAATCACATGCTATTGCCAAACGGATGCAAGGAGTGCAACTCCTTCATTTATTTGCTGAAGTGTCAGTCCACCATACCCTATAATGATCAGTTTTTCATTTGTTCCGTTCTGATAGGAGGTAGAGCATGGATAGACTTGAACCCCTACCTCTTGAGCAAGCTGGATCGCTCTACTCTCGGTAAGATGTTGTGGTAGCTTGATGACTATATGAAGTCCAGATTTTTCACCGATTACTTGAAATTCATTTGAAAAATTTGTAGAGATGGCAGTCAATAATACTTGCAGCTTTTTACGATAGATTGTTCGCATTTTTGCCAAATGCTTATCGAATAGACCTTGTGCAAGAAAGTCTGCTAAGACAAGCTGATCTACTTTGGAGACAACCGATTTTTGCTCAGAATGAAAAGTCATAAACGGCACTACTAGAGACTTTGGAAGGATCATATAACTAATGCGTAATGATGGAAGCAATGTTTTCGAAAATGTTCCGAAATAAATGACACGCTGAAGCTGATCCATTTTTGCTAAAGATGGGATTGGTAGCCCCTTATAACGAAATTCAGAATCATAATCATCTTCAATAATAAGACCCGCGTTCGAGTTAGCCCATTGTAACAATGCCACTCTTCTTTCTATGGTCATAATCATGCCTAATGGAAATTGATGTGCAGGTGTTGTGTATAACATGTGAATCGGTGTTGAAGGGAGTGTAACCCCTGAATAGTCCACAGGAATCGCCTCTGTGGATAATCCACATTGCTGTAAAACGGCACGCACTCTTTTAAATCCTGGCTCCTCTAATCCAACGCGTGTCGCAGACCCAAGAAAATGACAAAGAGCCTGAAGCTGACTTTGTGTACCACTATAAATAAATACCTGTGAAGCATCACAACTAACCCCACGAGAACGCCCTACATAGCGGGCAATCTCTGTGCGTAAAGTTGTCTCTCCCTCCCAAGGGCTTGTTGATAAGTTGTAACTATTAAAATGCTTTTTTATAAGCTTGTGCCAAGCAGCATAGGGAAAAGCCTCGTTGTCCACATGTCCATTTGTAAAATCAAATTGTATATTGTTAGGGATATTAATACTTGGAACAGATACATGCTGGGGTACTTGCTGTAGCCAATCAAATTCAAAGGGCGCAATAAAATAACCAGAACGCTCTTTACTATAAATATAGCCTTCTGCAAGTAACTGTTCATAGGCTTCCTTGATGGTGTGTACACTCACATTCAATGTTAGGGCGAGAGCTCGCTTAGAAGGTAGTTGTTCATGAGCAAGTATTTTTTTAGTGATAATAGCATGCTTTATTTCTTCATAGATTTGAATGTATTTCGCTAGATTGCCTGTAAATATAATGGAAAGCTCCACATGATTGCCTCCTCCTCTGGTATGGTTGATTTTTTAGTAATTGGTTATATATATCATATCAATTTTACCGTTAAATAAGTAAAAAGGAGTGAAGTGTAATGGAATTTATAACATTGGAAAACGAAATGGTTAAACTAAAACCTTTAGAATTAAGCGATTTACCAGGAATTTTAGAGACAGGAAGTTATCCAGAAATTTGGTCCCATATGTCCACAACGATAGAAAAAAAGGAGGATGTAAATAAATTTATGGAAAACGCATTAAAGGCAAAAAACGAAAAAACAGAATTTCCATTTGTAATTGTGGATAAACAATCAGGGGACATTATCGGGTCTACACGTTTTATGGATATTGATGACAAGCATCAGCGATTAGAAATTGGCTATACATGGCTAACACCCGCATACTGGCGTACAGCTATTAATACTAATTGTAAGTACTTGCTATTACGATACTCTTTTGAACATCTTCATTTACAACGGGTACAAATAAAAACAGATCATGATAATATCCGTTCTCAAAAGGCCATTGAGCGAATTGGTGCTACAAAAGAGGGAATATTGCGTAACCATATGATTCGCAAGGATGGGACAACTAGGCATACTGTTATGTATAGCATCACAATAGAAGAATGGCCACAGGTGAAAAAGCATTTAGAAAGGATGTTAGTTCAATTAGGATAGTTGTAGGTATAAAAAGGAATTTATATAATCCATAAAACCTTTTTTTCTTATAAAAAGTGTCAAAAAATAAAGGGGAGGGTAGAGTAGAGTACCGAAAAATTGAAAGAGGGTAATCTACTTGAAACCTAAATACACGTTAAGACAAATTTATGGTGAAAATGCTGTGTATACACCAAGAACACCGTATAGTGATAATCCGTGGATGATGGATGATCCTCATAAGCTAGATGCTTTAACCTCAAGAGAAGTTGCTATTGCCGATATCCCCGTGCTAGTACATCGAGCAACACAAACAGAAAAGGCGCAAGAGCTTCATCAATTAGCAGGATTACCATGGGTAGAACAGCCTTATAGTTATGAGACGCAAGAGGAATATCTGGCACAGATCCAAACTTGGTGTAAGGAAGGGAAGACCATTGTATGTCAATATATACATGACCTGGAGCATATGGATCGTCAATGTTATTGGATGGATGCAGAGAAATTTAATGAGTTGAATACAAAAGCTTATATTGATCATTTAATTGATAGCAAATATGTACCAAGTCGTCTAAATGTGGAAACGTATAGACTTTCAGATGCCATTAAAAATTGGCAGCCCCCTGTAGTATTAAAGCCTGGTGATGATTCGCCAACTTCGGGAGGGTATGGCGTTACCATTTGTCATAATAAAGATGAGTTGACGGAGGGTTTACGACAATTTCGCATGACTGGAACTGAAAGTATAATTATTGAGGAGCTTTTACAGACAAAGGACAACTATAGCTGTCAATTTGTTTACTCAGAGGAGCTAGGTATTCAATACTTAGGAGCTTCCCAGCAAATTACGGATGATAAAGGCATTTACGAAGGGAATATCATTGTAGATAAAGTACCCGAAAAAGTAATTGAAGTAGGAAAGCATATTATGGAACGTGGCGTTGAGGAAGGCTTTGTCGGTGTGGCAGGCTTTGATTTGATTGTCACGGAAGCTGGTGATGTTCAAGCAATAGACTTAAATTTTCGACAAAATGGTTCAACTTCTATGCTGATGTTTCATGATGCTTTAGGAAAGCCCATCAATAAATTTAGCTCCTATTCATCACAAAGCCCACATCAGAATGATCACTTCTATCAAACAATTAAGAAATATATAGAACAGGGTATGCTATTTCCTTTATCTTTCTATGATGGTGATTATTTTGAGGAGCCCGTCCCTTCAAGATTTGTTGGTGTATGGTATGCAGATACGCTAGAAGAAATTGAAAAACGAGAGAAAGAATTATTATCTGAAGAAAAGAATGGTCTTTAATCGACCATTCTTTTTTTATAGAAAATTGCTGCTAAAAACCAAGAAATAAGAGACCAAGCTATAATCGTCACCATAGGAATGATCATATCTGTCATGGAGTACTTTCCTTCTAATGCTTCTGCTAAAAGTAATAATTGAGAGCTTGGTAGCCACTCTGCGATCTTTAGAAAAGGGTAGTTAGATGCTAAAGTCAGTGCAAGTGGACCGAAGGAGAAAATAAAGATAACAGGTAAAACGATAATTGAGCCTTCCATAATAGACTTGGCAAATAGTCCACATATTGTTCCAAGTGCAATATAAAATACAGTAGATAATAATAAGGCTATAGATAAGATAACAAGATTGGCAGGTGTGTACCCAACAAGAAAGATAGAAAGTGCGAGTACAATAACGGTCACGATGAGAACAAATAAACTTTTGCCAATTAGAATATCTCCAAGTGAAGCAGGGGAAAGCATAAGGCTGCGTAATGTATTCTTTTCTTTTTCCTCTGCGATTAAACAGCATTGTATATAAGTTGTTACCATAGAGAACGTTATATTGATGGGTAGGAAATAAGCATTGATAGTAGCTGCTCCTGATTTGTTGTATAAAAATGCCAAAATTAGTGGTAGAAGTATCATTGTTGATACGGCATAGTTACGAGAAAATTCTTTATAATCTTTCACTAATATAGCTTGAATGCGTGTCATTGAAATGTTCATACTAAATCACTCCCTGTTATTTGCATAAAAATATCACCCAATGTTGGCTCATTTGTATTAATTCTTGTCACTTCATTGGAATGCATCCATTGATACAGTTTTTCTGCATCTTGTGCACCATTTTGTATAATTTCTTGCATACCATTTTTGAGTTCAACCGTTATGGAATCAGTACCAAATTCCTTTTTTAAGTCCTTTGGTGCACCTATTGCTCGGATTTTCCCCCTATGAAGGAATGCTACACGGTCACAAAGTATCTCTGCTTCGCTCATATCATGAGTAGTTAAAAATATCGTCGTACCCAAGTCATTTAATCTTCGTAAGCCATTATAAATATGCTGCGTATTCACAGGGTCCAAAGCAGAAGTAGGCTCATCTAAAAATAATAGTTCGGGCTTGTGCATAATGGCACGTGCAAGTGTAACACGTTGAATCATTCCTTTGGAAAGCTGACTGATCTTCTTTTTACGTTCTGCATATAAATTGACAAATTCTAAAGCTTCTTTTACAGCAGAATGAGATAGTTGATATAAATTACTATAAAGTAATAAATTCTCTTCAATAGATAGTCTTGTATACAAGCCACTATTATCTGTTAAAATTCCAAAACGTTTACGATTTTGACTTTGCTTCATTATAGATGCTGGTTGCCCAAATAACAGAACCTTGCCTGCTGATTTATCTGTTTGTGCTGTTAATATTTTAATAGTAGTTGTTTTACCAGAACCACTTGGCCCTAAAAAGCCGAATATTTCCCCCTTTTTAATGGTAAAAGAAACATCTTGTAATGCTGTTTCATTATTAAATGTTTTTTTCAAGTTTTGCACTTCAATCACTGCATTCATGTATAAACCTCCTGTTTGTTGTTGATGTCTACACTATAAACAACAAGTAAAAGGGGTACAGTAAAAATGGGGTGAATGGCAGAAAAAAAAGCATGGGAAGAACATTATTGAAGGTGACAGGAGTCGTTTATTTCCTGGGAAATCTACTAAATTCCGAGTATTTCCTTTAAAGTTGCAAGTTTATTTTTCGACAGTGGAACAACTGTCTTTTCTGTACTGTTGAGTGCTAAGCTATAGCTATTGCGTGTCCAAGTAATAATCTCTCGAACTTTTTGTAGATTAACAATATAAGAACGGTGACTTCTAAAAAAGCCGAATGGTGTCAATTTTTGCTCCAGATCGTTTAGTGATAGAGTACATGGATAGGCTTCACCAGCTACATAAATGGACACTTCTCCTTCAACGCTTTCGATATAATCTATTTCCGGTGGATTAAATAAAATAATTTTATCATTTTTCTTTGTTGGGATTTTATCTAGTCGAATGGGTGCATCTTCAAGAGGCTTTGGAGCTTGCTCAAGGCTACCCTCTTTTACGTCTAAAGTATGTAAGTCTACCCCATCTAATCGATATATAGAGGTACCTGCAACCATTAAATCTTCAAGATTATTGGATAATAAAATAATAATTTTATGCTCTTTTGAGAGAATTTTTAATAATTGTTGGATAGTTTGCTTCGAATATTCATCTATATTTTGAAAGGGTTCTTCTATAATTTGAATAGATGTCGGATGTAGGTACATATTCAATAGCTTTAATCGCTGTTTTTCACTATTAGAAAGCTTACTAATTCTATTGTTTTTTTGTTCAGTAAGCTTAAAAAGCTTCAATATATTCTCTGTTTCATTAGTTGGGCGGTTAAAAAGCTTTAAAATGAATTGGATATACTCGCGAGCTGTTAGTCGCTCATATAATGAACTTTCACGAAAAGAAGTATACGTATCATCTCGTTTCATAAACCATTGCATTAATGTATGTATTTTGGAAACATCTGTATAGATGCCTATAATCATGCCAGGTTGTAGAGAAAGATGAAAGCTTGGATAAATAACATTGCCTGCTTCAATATATGGATCAACCTGAATATCAATATTTTGTTCCACGTTTATTCCTCCTATAGCTTGCTAGCTTGTAAAAAGTATTTGATGTTGTTGAGTGCTTGTGAGTGGCTTATCTGACAGTAGTTTGAGTTAGAGTCATCCATAAAGCCATGTAAGCCTTGATATTGTTTGATCTGAACATTCGGTATGCTTGCAAGTGTATCCTTCAATGATTGAACATCAAAGCTATCCTCATGGCTAGGTAAAACAACCAAAGTTGGGCAAGATGGAATGTTATCAAGATATTGGCGGATTCGGGAGCCATACACACAAATGACACGATGTAGAGGGAGGGTAGTTAATCTCCAGGCTAAAGTTGCTCCTACACTATATCCAATTAATATTACCTCATTGTAATTTTCACATGCCTCCAATAATTTTTGTGAAAGCAACTCAAGAGGAGCATCAAAGCCAACTGTCTGTAAGAAAAAGTCATAGGCTTGTTTTTCCTGCTTATATGGAAAGGAAAGTCCTTCTGGATAAAGTGAAATAAGGGAAACAGCAGTGTCCTCATCGCCGTATACTTGTATTTGTTCTTCAATAAAAGGATTAACTCCATAGATTTCATGTAAGATAAAAATTTTTCTTTTCATTGTGTCCTCTAATACCTTTTTTCCAATAGTGTATCAAAAAGTAAGTAAAACGTATAATCTGCTTTTAGAATGAACAGTGAAAAGCATAATGATGAATACTTTTTTGCACAAATACATAAGATTATTTTTCAGTATTTTTTATACTAATTACATAAATGAAAATGTTAATAAATGGTGACCAAATCTGTTAGTAATATCTCGATTTGGTATAATTTTATTTGATAATGATTATCATTATCGTATAATGGGGTTAAGGAGGATTTTCCAAAGCAATATTTACAATTAGACATTTACGATTGAGCTGTCATGTAGTATGAGTTAGTCCAATTGTTGAGATAGTAATGACCAAATGAAAGGTGTGTTAGGAATTGTTAGAACAAGAATTGTATGATGTAACCATTATTGGTGGTGGGCCAGCCGGTTTATATTCCAGCTTTTATTGTGGTTTACGTGAAATGAAAACCAAGCTAATTGAATCACAACCACAGCTAGGCGGTAAAATTCATGTTTATCCAGAGAAAATGATTTGGGATGTTGGAGGTGTAACGCCTATTTCTGGGGGACAACTAATTAAACAATTAGTTGAGCAAGCCTTAACCTTTAATCCTTCTATTTATACAAATGAAAAAGTGCTGTCCATTGCTAAAAATGAAGATGGAATTTTTGTCATCGCAGCAGAGTCAGGGAATATTCATTACTCCAAAACAGTTATCGTTGCTATTGGTGGTGGCATTCTAAACCCTCAAAAAATTGAAATTGAGGGGGCTGAACGCTTTGAAGTATCTAATTTAAATTACACAATTAAATCCTATGAAAAATTTAAAGATAAAACAGTTATTATTTCTGGTGGTGGTAACACAGCGGTAGACTGGGCATTAGAATTAATGGAGGTAGCATCCAAGGTCTATTTAACTTATCGAAAAGATACATTGTCTGCACATGAGGCTCAAATTACAGAGCTTGCAAATAGTTCGATCGAATGCCATTTCAATTCTGAAATAACTAAGCTGATGGCAGACGATCAAGCAGGAATGATTAAAGCTATTGCTTTAACAAATCATGAAACAGGAACTGTAACAGAAATTCCTATTGATGAAGTGGTTATTAGTCATGGGTATGTGCGTGATAAAGAATTGTTAGATAATAGTCCATTAGCCATTGAGCGCAAAAATGATTATTTTATCGCTGGTACGATTAATAGTGTATCATCGATCCCAGGCCTTTATGCTGCGGGTGATATTTTGAGCCATGATGGTAAAATTCATTTAATTGCAGCAGCCTTTCATGATGCACTTCATGCAGTGAATAGTGCGAAGAAGTATATTCAACCTGATGCTTCTGAGGGAGGTATTGTTTCCTCACATAATGACATTTTCAAACAACGTAATCGTAAGCTATTACAGGAAAGTTTAAAATAATCAATTTTAGGAGCACTAATATATTGTTGGTGTTCCTTTCTTTTTGTCTTGATGTATATATTTTAGAAGAAATACTTCTAATGGACTGTCCATATAAAAAAGTAAACATATCGCTGTTTATGGAGTATATATAAGAAAATTACACAGAGAATATGATTGTAATGGATATCGCGAAACATTTTAATAAAGAACCTATCGATTTGAGAAAAAATGAGTGTTCGTCAAATGCTTATCTCACGGATGTGACTACTCAAAAATCTAAAATATACCTGAGAAACTCTCATTTATCCATTAAAGAGTTTGCTAAAAAAATCTACAAGACAATTCCGTAAATATATGAATTATCAAATACCTAATGAAAAATAACTTTCATTAGGTGTTTTTCATCTAGAAAGAACATAGCTTTTCCTTTTTTGGACACCCTAAACTAGAAAAAATGACATGGGGTGATGATCATGAAAATAGAAAGGTCGTCCGAGTGGGAAGAGGGCTTTATCGATCGATTAAATCATCTTGAAAAATGGGATAGCTGGACATTGTACAAGATGAACTATGATATTGTGAAAATGAAACTAATTCCTGATTTTACAGGATTGCAGGCTACAAAGTATTTACCTAATTTACAACCTTTGAGACACCAGTTAGAAGCAGCCGAAACAGTTATTGAACGTATGAATGGGAAAGCTATTTTAGCTGATGAGGTGGGGCTGGGTAAAACAATTGAAGCGGGCTTAATCTTAAAGGAATACCTTATTCGAGGGCTTGTGAAGAGAGCATTAATTTTGGCACCTGCTTCTTTAATTAATCAGTGGATTGAAGAGTTAAACATAAAATTTCATATTCCTGCCGTTGCATATAAAAAAAATTGCCCGATAGAGCGCTATGATGTCCTCATTATGAGTATGGATACGGCAAAAAAGAGTCCGCATAGAGAGCGCATTTATGAGCAGGATTATGACATGATAATTATTGATGAGGCACATAAATTAAAAAATAATAAAACACAAATTTACGAGTTTGTACAAGGCTTAAAGAAAAAGTTCTGCTTATTATTAACTGCCACACCTATTCAAAATGATATCTTTGAATTGTATTATTTAATCTCCTTATTAAAGCCTGGACATCTAGGTAACTATGACGCCTTCCAATCGGCTTTCTCTGCTAGCAAGCATGATTTAGAGCATGATGATTATTTAAAAGAGTTGGTTAATCAGGTAATGGTCAGAAATCGTAGGGAAGATACGGGGATTGATTGGACAAATCGTCGTGTTCAAATTGTGCCGATTACATTTACGAACGAAGAAAGAGAAGTTTACGAAATGCTTGGCAACCTTCAAAACACAGGGTCATTTTCATTAATTACGTTGCAAAAAGAAATGTGTAGTAGCAAGGAAGCTACAGCCTTAACATTAACGAATATGCTAGAGGATCATGTGCAACCACACGAAATTGAAGCGATTATTACTAAATTAATGACCTTGGAAGTGAATTCAAAGGCGGAAAAGACATTGGAAATTGTTAAGCAAGCGAATGACAAGGTTATTATTTTTACAGAATATCGTGCTACGCAAATATATTTGCAATGGTACTTACATTCTAATGGCATATCAAGTGTGCTGTTTAATGGGAAATTTAATAAAAGTAAACGAGATTATATGAAGCACCTATTTAAAGAAAGAGCCCAGGTGCTCATCGCTACCGAGGCAGGAGGAGAGGGGATAAACCTTCAATTTTGTCATCATGTAATCAACTATGATTTACCTTGGAATCCAATGAAGCTAGAGCAACGTATTGGCCGTGTCCATCGTTTGGGACAGGAGCATGATGTCCATATTTATAACCTTGCCATTGAACATACAATTGAAGAGAAAATCTTGGAATTGCTTCATACAAAGATTGATGTGTTCGAGAAGGTGGTTGGCGATTTAGATGCTATTTTAACAAACTTTAAAGAATCTGTATAAGGGTAGGGAGGTGCAGCTATGTATCCGCAGCAAGTTCACCACTATTTAAAGGAATTTTTTATGGAGAATGACTGTGCAATTTTAGGAGAAGAGAATCATTATCTAACCGTTCAATTAACGATAGACATAGATAAAAGAATTATGAATAGGCCATTTTATTGGCAATATGTTGAAGCAACAAATAGTGAACCAAACCCAGCGCAAGTAACCTTCATTACAAATCAAACGGCAATGGTTGGTAACCTATTTGGGGAAGCTATTCATTACGGCTCACCACGTTTAAATCAGATATTTTTAGCTACAAGAGAACTAGGAGCCTATGTTCAATTGTTTGAAAAAGTGGATCGTGATATGGGGCAGGTTATTTTAACGCCCTGGTTAGGTGTTAACTTTAAAGTTTCGTATTGCTGTGATCGTACAAAAGAAATGCTTTACTCATTTGGCATTAATTTATTGACTGGCGTCATCAAGGAGGATTTTCATGAAACGATTTGTTCTTCGGACTTTAACATAGAACCTGAAGAAAATGTATTTCATGTGCAATATATTATTAAGCCTGCCAGAGCACTGGAAAGATTGAAAGCTACAATTGAGTCAATTATTGAGCAGGATGATCATTCTTGGGCAATGGAAGCACAAAAACGATGGCAACGTGATCAACGTGTATTAGATTATTTTTATGAGGATATAGAGGAAAAACCAGAGTGTTATGAAATTGAAAGAAAAGCATTGGAGGAGCAATATGAAGCAAAAATTAAAATAGAAGTCATTAATGGGGGATTATTTTATCTCTTTTAAATGAGGAGCTGTCTGACAAAGGGACAGCTCTTTTTTGCTTTAATGATCTTCAACCATGCTTTGAAGCTGAGCCAATTTATTATCCCAAAATAAATGAAAGTATTGGAGCCAATCTTCAATCTCCTTTAAACGCTCACTATGCAGCGTATAGATTTTTTCACGACCTTTTTTTTGAGCAGAGATTAGCTCCGCCTGTTCCAATATTTTTAAATGCTTTACAACAGCCGTTCGACTAATTGTAAAATGCTCAGTAATATTGGAAATAGGTCTGTCGCTTGCTGCAAGGAGCTGTAAAACACTTCTTCTTGTGGGATCAGCGATTGCTTGAAAAACATCATACTTTATGGCTGCTTCAGTCATTAGAATTCAGCAGCCTCTTTTAATTTATGATTAATAATCATTGTCCATCCGTTATCCATATTAGTACGTACGGCTTCAGTAGCAGTGTTTGCTTTAGGAATAATATGTGAAGCTTCCTTCCAGCCACCATGTGTTAAAGTAAATTCAGTAAGCTTGCCTACTTCTTTTAACTCAAAAGTTACGAACCAGCCATCTTGATCCCAAGCAAATCGTAGAAAGTGCGGTGCATCTACACGTTCTACTTTACAGGGTGATGGGCCGAACGGTGATTGAATAGTGAATTCGTACCCTTCGATAGGTTGAAAATCATTTGGCATAAACCAAGAAGCTATTTTGTCAGCTGTTGCGACAGTCTCCCAAACTTTTTCGATAGGGGCATTCAATGTAATTGTTTTGACAATATCCTGTAATTTTTCAGTCATGTTCCAATACTCCTCTTTGATTGATGAATGATACCTCTGTGTAATGATATTCAACGTTATTAAGTCCACAGCCAGAGGAATCTGTATAAAATATAACCGTAAGGTGTTATGAATATATAACACCTTATGGTTATATGTCAACGGAAAAATTTCGTATCTTTCTGTTGGTCTTGGCGTATGTTACAATTACTTTTATAATTTTCTGACAGAAAGGGTGGCGTAATATGGTCAATATATCTGTATTCTTAGTTATGTGCATTTTACTTATTATTTTACCTGGCCCTGATACAGCGATTGCAACAAAAAACACACTGACTGTAAGTAGAAAGGGCGGTTTACAAACAATCATTGGTTCTTGTTGCGGTTTATTAATTCATACTTGTGCGGCTGTTATTGGCCTTTCGGCGATCATTGTGAAATCTGCCTATATATTTGCTGTTTTAAAATATGTTGGTGCGGTTTATTTATGTTATTTAGGAATCAAGACCTTGTGGACAATTCGAACACAATCTCCAGTTGTACAAGATGAAGCAAGTATAGAACACAAATATTCTCAACAATCCTGCTTTAAACAAGGGTTTCTCACAAATGTGACAAATCCAAAGGTCGCAGTATTTTTCCTAACATTTCTCCCTCAATTTGTAGTTGGAAATAGTGGAACATTTTTTCCTTTTTTAATAATGGGTCTCATTTATACAGCATTAACAATGCTATGGTTTATTTTCTACGTGTACCTTTTAGATCGAATTAGTGCATTTATGAAAAAACCATCAACTAAGGCAGTAATTGAAGGATTAACTGGTGCAATATTAATTGCGTTTGGCATTAAATTAGCATTAGAAAAAGCGCACTAAAAAATACACCACTATAAAGGTGGTGTATTTTTTGTTGGTAGTTATTAAGATAGGGTCGTTTCTCTCTTTGAAAAATTTCTATTTAGGTTGGCTTATATTTGTCAGTAGAAGATTTTTAAGTCTTTCTTGTAAAAATTTTTTCTTTTCTGCACGTTTTTTATAGAAAGAAAAAGATTTTATAACAAATAAAGCAACTAGTATGATGACAATCAATGAAATAAATGAAAATAACATCGTAAAATCCTCTATCCGATTCGTTACATAGAAAGTTCGTTAGTAACAAAAATTTTATTCGTAATAACAAAGGTTAATAATATATTTAAAGCAATTAATTTTGGTCTGCCTTGTTGCTGAATAATAATGTGAGAAAACTTTAAATTAGCTATACGGTTAGCTAATGTATACTCCTCGGCTCCTGTTACCTGTCTACCATCGGGGGTACATCCTAAAACAAAATGCCCAGCGTAAGAATTCTTGAGCACATAGGGATGCATGGATTGATAATGAACTTCCATGATCGTATCTGCCTCAATCATATAATGATGAGTTACTAGAAATTTTTTTAACGCGCCTTTTAGGTCAATGGCGATGGCTGTATCAGCTAGAATTGTGCGAAAATAAACAGGCACGATGTTGGCATGTTTAATATAAGGCTTTACCTCAATGCAGATTTCACCAGAATGTTGTACAAATAGCTGAATAATTGCTTGATGAATTCCATCTGTTAAAGTGACCATAGTATTTCCGAAATGAGCACTTTTAAAGAAAATACTGTCATCAGCAATATAGCCAACAGCAATATGACGATTCTCAATATGTAGCGATTTTGCTTTCACTCCTAAAACTTCCTCACAGTTCTTTAATTCATAAACATGTTGCTGAAATGTAAGACCTAAATAATGCCTATTAACTATTCGATTTTCAAGCAATTGCTTCAACATCTGTTACATCTCCAATCTTTGATAAATTATGACAATATTTATAATTGATTGTAGGTCATATAACTCTCAAAAAACTCTCCAAAAGTCGAAAAGATGCGTATAATGGCAGGGGTGAAAATATCTAAATTTTATAGTTCAACCCATTGCAAAGGATTAAAAAGAAAGGATGGAGAATTTATTGCTGAAGGGTAGTACTTGTAGTTGCTTTTATAACAAATACAAATATATGGAGAAGATAGTGATGGAATTAAGAGATTTAAAAGCCTTTATGGCTGTTGTTGAGCATAGGAGTTTTACAAAGGCTGCACATGATTCCTTTGTATCTCAGCCTTCATTAAGCAAAAGTATTAAAAAATTAGAACAATCATTACAAGTTGATTTGTTGAACAGATCAACGCGTAATGTAGAACTTACTGATGCAGGTAGTATTGTTTATAATCAAGGGCAAAAAATAATGCATGCTGTTCAAGAACTACATATTTTGCTAGACGATTTATTAAATATTAAAACAGGTGCTATCAAGTTAGGGATTCCACCTTTAATTGGAACATTATTTTTCCCTGAAATCGCTAGGGGATTTCATCAGCTATATCCTGAAGTACATTTAGCACTTATCGAACGTGGTGCAAAAATGGTAGAAATGTTAGTTGAAAATGGAGATGTTGATATGGGCATCGTTGTATTACCAGTAGATGAAAGGAAGTTTGCTGTTCAATCCTTTATAGAAGACCAGTTTTATGTCTTTATGAATGAATCTCACCCCTATGCACACCAGAAATCCATAGCTTTACAAGATTTAAAAAATGAAACGTTCATTATCTTTGCAGAGGAGTTCACGCTTCACGACTATATAATTAAATCCTGTGAAAGTGTTGGTTTTACACCTACAATCGGCTATAAAAGTTCACAGTGGGACTTGATTGTAGAGTTAGTATCCTCCAATTTAGGGGTTACATTGTTACCCCATTCCATTGCAGCTAAGCAAACAAATACCAATGTGAAAATAATTCCATTAAATGATTTTGAAATGCCGTGGCGTTTAGGGATTATTACGAAGAAAAATACATATCAATCTTATGCATTAAAACAGTTACTTGAAATGATAGGTAGGAATGGGGAAAATAGATTTATTCCATATAGGAATAAGTAGTATTCTAATTAATTCCTTTACTTGTAAAATAGCAATGATGTAGAATTTTCCTTAATAAACGAGCAATTCAGGGAGGTTTCGAGATGGGGAATGGCAAGGTATGGAGTTCGTTTGAAGAGGCGATTGCGGATATTAAGGATGGAGATACATTAGCTGTAGGTGGCTTCGGGCTATGTGGTATACCCGAAAAATCAATCGCAGCATTAGTGCAACAGGGAACAAAGGATTTAACCGTTGTCAGTAACAACTGTGGTGTAGATGACTGGGGATTGGGTCTACTATTAGCAAACAAGCAAATAAAAAAAATGGTTGCTTCTTATGTAGGAGAAAATAAGATTTTTGAACAACAATTTTTAAGTGGTGAGCTAGAAGTAGAGTTGACACCGCAAGGAACTCTTGCAGAGCGTTTGCGTGCAGGTGGAGCGGGAATTCCTGGTTTTTACACAGCTACAGGGGTTGGAACGCCAATTGCTGAAGGAAAAGAAGTGAAGGTTTTTGATGGCAAAGAATATATTTTGGAAGAAGGTATTGTTGCTGACTTTGCTCTGGTCAAAGCATGGAAAGCCGATAAGCTAGGAAATTTAGTTTATAGAAAAACATCACGCAATTTTAATCCATTAGCTGCTATGTCAGGGAAAATTACAATAGCTGAAGTGGAGGAAATTGTAGAAGTAGGCGAGCTAGATCCCGATCACATTCATACACCAGGGGTTTTTGTACAACGTGTATTATTAGGTGAAAATTACGAGAAACGTATTGAGCGTTTAACGGTGAAAAAGGGGGAAGCATGATGGATACAAGACAAAAAATTGTTAATCGTGCAGTAAAAGAAATAGCCAACGGTATGAATGTCAATTTAGGCATAGGTATTCCA
Source organism: Lysinibacillus capsici (assembly GCF_020217405.1). NCBI lineage: Bacteria > Bacillati > Bacillota > Bacilli > Caryophanales > Bacillaceae > Lysinibacillus > Lysinibacillus capsici. The sequence goes on from NZ_CP084108.1 coordinate 426,777, forward strand.
ACACTTGTTGCGAATGCGATCCCAGCCGATTATGACGTACTCTTACAATCCGAAAACGGACTTCTCGGTATTGGTCCTTATCCAGTAGAAGATGCAGTAGATCCTGATTTAATCAATGCAGGTAAAGAAACAGTTACGGCAGTTCCAGGAGCATCCTTCTTTGACAGTGCAGAATCATTTGCAATGATTCGCGGTGGACATATTGACCTTGCCATCTTAGGAGGTATGGAGGTATCGGAAACAGGAGATCTTGCTAACTGGATGATTCCTGGGAAAATGGTGAAGGGCATGGGTGGCGCAATGGACCTCGTCGTTGGTGCCAAGAGAGTGATTGTCGTCATGGAGCATGTAAATAAAAATGGTGAATCTAAAATTAAAAAACAATGTGAACTTCCACTAACGGGTAAAGGTGTCGTACATCGATTAATTACAGATTTGGCTGTATTTGATTTTACGAAAGATGGCATGCAACTGATAGAATTAGCAGATGGTGTTTCTTTAGAGGAAGTAAAAGAGAAAACCGCTGCTCCTTTTAGCGTCGCTCTTATACAATAACTTCAGACCTAGGACTGTTTTCAGCGTTATGGTCTTATTTTACAATAATCTAAAAGGGGATTTCATAACAATGGAACAACAATGGACAAATGAATTAGCAGTCGCACAGGTGCGTGTAGCAAGACCAACCGATCAGCTAAAGGAAGTAGAACGGTTTTACTGTGAAGGTGTCGGATTAAAGAAAATTGGTTCGTTTACAGAACATCGTGGCTATAATGGTTTAATGATTGGTCTTCCAAATGCAGGTTATCACTTAGAATTTACAGAGCATATTGACGGTAGCCCTTGTCCAGCACCAAGTAAGGACAATCTACTCGTACTTTATATCCCAAACAGAGATACGATTCGTCATATTGCCGAACGTCTTGCGGTCATGGGATATCCCGAAGTTGAGCCTGAAAATCCATATTGGGCTGAAAAAGGGGTAACCATTGAAGACCCGGATGGCTGGCGTCTAGTATTCATGAATACGGAAGGCATTTAAATAGGAAATTTTAAGCACGAGCACGTATGTAGTCTCGTGTTTTTTGTAACCTAAAATACCCACCGTAGTATATAATCTGTTTAGGGGGTTACTAAATGCAACGAATAATGACATTAATCAAATGGTGTGAGGTTTTGGAGCAATCGAAGTTCAAACCTTGCCTTGTGTTAAAAATTAGCATGACATGTATTAGTAGTATTTCAGCATTAAAGGAATATAAAGTATTACAAACGAAATTGCCTAAATATCTTGTCATTGTACAAATGGATCGGGTAATTTCAAATGCTATTGCCTGTGATCTTCAAGTGAAGCACGAATCACCTCAACTAATAATCCTGCAGGGTGGTAAAGGAATTTGGCAAGCAACTCACTACAAAATAAAGCACTCTCTTTTAGAAAACGCTATAGAACAATATGTAAAAAAAGATACTCCACAATAGGCTGTGGGGTATCTTTATGTGATTAATCTTCCAAAGCCTCATCTTCATGATAATTTGTAGCGCTAGACTCGATATCGACCTGTAGATAATTGGCCCAGTCTATTTTGTGAAAATCCTCTTCACTAAAATAAATATTCAAAACCTCAGTCATTGTTTTGTCCCCATCAGGTTCAGTGAGAGGAGCATACCAAGTAATAGCCGGTGTCTTCACATTTTTTAATTTGGACAAATCAGCGAAAATTTTAGTAGAATCCTTTAGCATCTGGCTTTTCGATCCTTCTGTTACATCTGTATCTTGTATGGAAATTGTGACAATACCGTCTTTCGACTCATCCACAGAGAATTCGTTTTTCACAATCGCGCCTACAATATCTTCAACATTCGTATTTTGATCGACTGCCACTTCCTTTGGTTCAGCGCTCTTTCCACAAGCTACTAACAGTAGTGAAGTAAAAACCAATAGATAAATTATTTTCTTCAATGTCATAACCTCCCTTGTTACTCCATCTATGTGCAAAATGGGAGGGAATTATACAAAATACAAGAAGGTTGTCCTTACTTTTTATGAATGGTTAGGAAGTGATTGAATAAGGAGAAGCGGAGAATAGCCAGAATATAAAAAAGCACCTTAACCAAAATAGCTAAGGTGCTGTATCAATCATGTATAAAAAGCCGCGTATGCCGTAGTTATTATAGAAAGTTTTAAACCACCACTCCTCAAAGTGGGTGTTCGCAGAAGTTTTCCTGCTTATCCTCATGCACCGTAGTGTGAGGCCCGTCATTTCAACTCCAATAATAAAACTCCCTTTTACAGCTTAAAGGTTAAAACTTAATATTATACGAACAATGCAGCCTTTATGGATATAATAAAGCATGATCGATAAACATGCAAGTAAGATGATAATGGCAAATTAGTCAATGGGCAAGTGTTCCAAATCGCGTTATAAACATCTTGTACTACCTTCAAAAAGGTGCTGATGTTTCATATTTTTTTCACAAATGCGAACATAAAATACGAACAACCTTTGCTAAATAAGGTCGACTATGTAAAGATAGGAGCATAAAGAGGATTTTCCTAGTAAAAAGTAAAAGGAGGTAGTAAAAATGGCAGCTTATCCGAATTGTCCAAAATGTCATTCTGAATATACATATGAGGATGGAGCAAACTATGTATGTCCAGAATGTGCACATGAATGGAGTATGGACGCAACTGAACACGAACCAGATGCACTTATTGTAAAAGATGCAAATGGTAATCTGTTAGCGGATGGCGATTCAGTTACTGTTATTAAGGATTTAAAGGTGAAGGGTAGTTCTTCCACTTTAAAAATTGGGACAAAGGTAAAAAGTATCCGTTTAGTGGAAGGCGATCATAACATCGACTGTAAAATTGATGGCTTTGGTGCCATGAAATTAAAATCAGAATTTGTGAAAAAGGCCTAACAAACAAAATGCACCTCAACTTTGATAAAAAAGTTCAAGGTGCTTTTTTGTTTATTGAAAAACCCTACGTAATAGAATGGCAAAAGCTGCGCCAATTAAGGCGAAAATGGTATGTAAAAGTGCGATGTAGCCAGCTCCCATCACTAGCGTTCCTATTTCGGTTAAAGAAAAGGTTGTAATATAGAGCTCATTATTAAGATTATTAATGATAGCCCAAACGAATACAGGCACAGAGCTTATGATAAAAACAATCCATATGTTTTTATAGAAAAGGTAAGAAAGACAGCCGAAAAGAGCATATGAGATGACAAAGCCCTTTTGATTGCCGAGTAAGGAAGAATTAATGGCAAACATAAAGGATAATACAATAAATATGATATGAAAAAAGGATAATGTTCTTTTCATGGGTAAGTATGCGTTCTGAGTTGATGAATTGACTACTAGCTGCTGACATTGCTGACAAGTTGTTAGATGCCGTTCGACAAATTCTATTGTTGATGCTTGAAGCAGTTGTTTTTTATAAAGAGGTATTAAATCTTCTATAATTGAGCATTCCTGTGACAATACTTTCCCTCCATTCAATCTCTCCTCATTATACGACTTTTTGTGGAAAATAAAAAAAGCCTTCCGTGAATTTTTCAATCGGAAAACTTGTACATGCACCTTATTAGTTTGATGTTAATACTTCATTTGTTAATGCTTGAATATCGATATGTGTTTTTTCCTTTACTGCGTCCTTTAAAATTTCTGTGCGGAAATAGTGGACGGTCGCTTCAAGCGGAATAGCCAAGAGTTTTGAAAGGGCTGATTGGTACATATAGACAAATTCTTTGTCAGTATTACCACGCTTTAATTCTGCGAAAGCCTCGTAAAACTGGTCGAGTTTATCAGCAAATTCAAGTAGCCGACCCTCTAAAGTATGATCCTTTCCTTCTTTCATCCGTTCAAAGAAAACAGCCTGAAATTCTTGTGGGATTTCATTGATGATAAATTTTTCCATCATCTTTTCTTCCACGTGTGCGAGCATTTGCTTTAACTCTGGGCTAGCATGTTTTACTGGTGTCTTAATGTCACCAATAAACACTTCCGCAAAGTCATGATTGATTGTCTTTTCATATAAAGATTTCCAATCAACTGTTGCACCGTGCATTTCTTCTAACGTTGCGAAAAACATCGCATATTGTGACACTTTCCAAGAATGGGCTGCCACATTGTGCTCTTCAAATTTGAAGCGACCAGGGCAACGAATAATACGCTCTAAATCATTAAGACTTGTAAAAAATTGGTGAATTCCTATAAAAATCACTCCTTTTTGTTTTATAAGTGCATGTTACTATAAACAATACCCTCTTTATACGGTTTTCAAACAATTTAACAATGATTCAAGCTGTGTTTACAAAGGATTCACAATTGCTGATAAAGTAAATTCAGCTTGAATGCTATAATGAAGGGGACTGATGAAAAGGGGAGTACACAGCATGTTTTCCATTTATACACTTCTTCTTTATATACATATTTTAAGTGCTATTCTTTCGATTGGGCCTTTGTTCGTTGTGCTCACCATTGTAAAAAAAATGCGTACAGCTTCCATGGATGACATGCCACCATATATAGAAGCCTTTAAGGGGGCCATTACGCTAGTCAAACATTCGGGGCATGTACTAGTAGCCTCGGGTATTTTGTTAATGTGGCATGCGGGCTATTATTGGAATACCTCGTGGATTGTATTAACCTTCCTCGTGATGTTTGCATCCATCGTATTTCTAGCAAGAGCGTTTAAACCAACGTTGCGTACTTTTAACACACCAGCATTTAATCATCTACAATTTGTTTCACTGTTGCATCGTAAAACATGGATGTATATAGTATTATTGCTTATTATGCTATGGCTGATGGTAGCAAAGCCCGTTCTTTGGTAAAAAAGATAATGTCATCTGCAAAAAAGCCCTTTTCACAAGGCGAGAGGTTGATTTCCGTTCAGCCAGCGTCCTTTCCAGGGGGCGTCCGATGAGCCGCTAAATCCCTTAGGAGTGACGCTGGCTTCTCTTCAATCAACCATTCTGCAGAAGTGTCTTTTCCTTATCAGCAGTAGCGATCAAATAACCCATTATTTGAATTAGGGCTTTTATTTTCAATGTGGAGAAGTGATGAGTGACGATACTCCTCATTAAAATGAGTAGTTAACACCTTCACTTTATTTGAAAAACTTTGCTAAAAGAAAACATTTTCACCTTTCATAAAGATTCTATTAATTGGTTTGTTTTTCAACACTATGAAAAAATCGCACCCTTAAGGAGTGCGATTTTTTTAGCTTACTAAGCGTTTAAAATAACTTTTTCGAATGAATACATAGCTAATGAGGAAAAGTACAAAGAAACAACAAGAGCTAGCTATGGAAACTTGTAAAAATGCTGTAGAAACCATTGTTCGCATAGCCAAAAGGGTAATTAGCAAGAGTGTAATAGCTATGGTGAATGGTACAAAAATAAGAATCGCCAATTCTTTAGTGATAATGGTAGCTAATTCATTTCTAGAAAGTCCTAACTTACGGATACCAATATACTTTTCCTTCTCTTGTTGTAATGTTGTTTGTAAATAGAAGTACAATATACTCATGGCTGCACTTAAGAAAATTAGACTTAACATGGAGCCGATAAAGAACATGACGCTTTTGACAAACATCTCTGTGTTATATAAATCAATTTTGGATGTTACATAACGTTCTCCAGGTAAAGAGGGTAAGTTATTAGTAATTGTATTCGCCAAATTTGTATGGGCTGTCCATTCTTCCAATTCATAGATATACGTTTTATAAACAGGGTAGTCAATGGTTTTGTAAATGTCATCAGGTACAATGAAATAACTTTGTTGGAAGCCAGTAGATAGCAGATTTTGCTCATGGGTGCTGGCTAGTTTGAAAGACTTTATAAACAGGTCGCTGGCAGTGTTTATTATTGGCGCTTCACCACGATTACCAGCGGCGGCAATAAACTCATCTTTACTTAGTTTGATTTCCTGATGCTGTATCAGATTAAAATTTGATAAAGGCATATAGCCAATACGTTGATCTTCGTTTGATTTAAATTCAATAAAATACTTGTGAGCTTCAACCGTTGATAAAGTATTTTCAAGATAATCAAGATCAGCCTTGACCATGTTGTCATCAGCTTTTGGATCAGCAATATATTGAAAGCTATATGGATAATTTTCTTCACTAGTCTTTTTTACATTGTAATAAGAGCTAAATAAAATACTTGTACATAGAAAGACACCGCTTAATAGGATAGTAATGAGAAACAGCATATTTGCATGTGATTTCATTTTTGCATTTAAATTGGACGCCAAAAGCATATTTGTTTTTTGAAGATAGGCAGGAGACTTTTCATATATTTTCAAAAACAAACGAAATCCTTGTGTAATAACTAAATAAATCGTACAAAGAATGCTAATAAAAAATAACAGATAAAAAGGACACTTAACGTGTCTACAATGGAATGCTCGATTTTTAGCAAGCAAGCTAAAGTGGCAGACATCAAAATACTTAGTATTAATAACCCATAATGAGGCTTAATAGATTTCTCGATAACTGTATCACTTTTTAAGAGTTGGATAGACGCTTCTTTATTAATGAACCTCGTAACAACTGTCGATATCACAACAAATAAAATCAGAAATAATCCTATGGTTATACTAATTGCTTGAAGAGGCATGTACATACCAAATGTTTCTGCCTTTAAAATGACTTTTGCACCCATTAAGAAAAGAGGTATAATGACAAGGCCGAGAACGATAGCTGCCAGAATAGCTAAAATGCCAATTAACAGATTTTCACGGAAGACCAGCTTACGAATCTGCTTCATGGAAGCCCCAGTAATCATAAATATTCCTAAGGTCTTGGTCTTCTTACGTAAAAATGCTGTGATTGAATAGGTAATGTAAATAAAAGAGAATAAATAAACGAGCATACTAGCTAGCATTAAAGAAATTCCAAGTGTAGAGTCTGGATCGAGGCTCTTCAGATTTGGATGAAAGACGATAACAGAAAATAGAAAGAAAATAATAATAGAAAACATACTACTCAAGAAGTAAGAAACATACGTCCATTTGTCACGTAAAATATTTTGAATCACAATATGATTAAAGCTCATGCTGTCCACCACCTAGAAAAGCAAGCGTGTCCATAATTTCCTGATAAAATTGCTTACGGTTGTTGCCTCGATGTATTTCGTTATATAATTTCCCATCTTTAATAAAAATAATGCGATTGGCAAAGCTTGCCACATAAGGATCATGTGTCACCATGAGAATAGCCGTATCAAGCTCTTGATTAATTGAGGAAAATAAGTTCATGACATCATTGACAGCCTTTGAATCCAAGTTTCCTGTAGGCTCGTCTGCTAACAATAAACTTGGCCCATGTATAACGGCACGAGCGATGGCTACTCGTTGTTTTTGTCCACCTGAAATTTCATAAATACGTTTCGGCAATAGTTCCTCGATACCGAGAAATTGAGCGACATCCTTTAAACGTTGAAGCATTTTTGAAGCAGGTAGGCTATCTAATGTTAATGGCAATAAAATATTTTCTTTCACTGTTAATGTATGCACAAGATTAAAATCCTGAAATACAAAACCTAGTTCAGTGCGTCTAAATTTGGCGAGGTCCTCATCATTTAATGCGTAAGGATTATGATTGTTTATGAAGATATCGCCAGCGGTAGGACGATCAATAGTGGATACACTATTTAAAAATGTTGTTTTCCCACTACCTGAAGGTCCCATGACAGCTACAAATTCCTGTTGCTGTAGCTGAAAATCGATACCGTTTAACGCTTTATAGGTGATCTCACCGATATATTCCTTGTGCAAATTGGTTACTTGTAGTATGGCGTTACCCAAATTAAAACAACTCCTTTATGGTCATTAGATACCTTTAGTATAGAAAAGGAGCGGCACATAACCTATTTCTCTTGATGACGTGAAGATGACAAAGTTGTCATCTTCATTTTTTAAGACTGTTTGAAAAATTAATGGAAAAAATAGTGACATGCTCAGAAGATTGTAAAGTGAAGGGGTGCTCTAGTGTAGTTAATATTTTTTTCACTAGATATAAGCCTATACCTGTTGCTTCGCCACTTGATCGCCCCTTCATACCTGTATAAAATAAATCAAAGACTCGTGCTATTTCGCTAGAAGGGATGGTCTCACCACGATTGGTTATGTGTAAAGCCTCATGTTCATAGTCGATATGAATGGTGCTTGCCATTTCACTATATTTAATGGCGTTATTTAATACTTGATAAAGTACAATTTTTAACCACTTTCGATCTGAATAAATGATTTGGTCTTCAGCAAACGTCAGCTTTGGAAAAACTTCTCTTATGATAAAAAAATCCTTCAAATCATTGATGACTTCTTGCACGAGCCCTTTTAAAACAATAGGTTCAATTTTTAAATCAGCTACTAAATGTGATGTGCGCTCATACGTTAATAACTGATTGAGGGTAAATGTCAATTTATTGCACTCTTTATTGATGGTATGCCATTGCTGCAATTCATCAGTGGTCTTGTTGGGTGTAGCTTGAACGATTAATTGAATAACAGATAAAGGTGTCTTCATTTGATGTGCAAAATGTGATAGAACAAGTTGCTTCTCATGTGCTTGTTCTTCCAAGCTTTGCTGTTGGGTTAAAAATAAATACTGTATTTGCCTTAGCTTTTTACTATAGTATTGCTCAATAGCTGCACGTGGTTCAAATAAATGAAGGTCATCTTCTGTGTGGATACTTTTTTGTAAATGATGATAAAATTTTCTTCTTCGATAATAACGACCAAGTAGCCACAGAATAAACAGAAAGCTGACAAGAAAAATAAAGTAGGCATAGTGTGCGGATAGGTCATCTAATACATGAATAATCAAAGGTAATAGGAGGAAGCTTATGCTATAGAGAATAATGATACTAAGATGATCTCGAAAGAATAGCTTCATTTACCTTTCTCCACCAATTGATATCCAAGACCACGAATCGTTTTAATCTCAAGTTGAGAGTGTACGGTTTCAAATTTTCTACGTAATCGGCCAATATTCACAGACAAAGTATTTTCCTCAACAAAGGTTTCATCATCCCAAATAGCACTTAAAAGCTTTTGACGCGGCACTACATTAGGGTAAGCTTCGAATAATAACTTACTAAGTTGCATTTCTTTTAGCGTTAACAGGCTCTCATTGCCTTTTGTTTGAAGACGAACTGTATCTGGATTTAAGGTAGTATTGGCTATTGTTATGGTTGAAGTCTCGGTTAAAGCATATTCACCATAGGTACGCCGAAGTAGTCCATTTACTTTTGCCATGAGGACATCCAATGAAAAGGGCTTTGTAATAAAGTCATCGGCACCATTTTCAATTCCATATACTTGATCAATATCATTTACTCTGGCAGAGACAATGATGATGGGACAGGTTGAGAGTTGACGGATTTTCCGTGACCAAAAATAGCCATCGTAAGTCGGGAGATTGATATCCATAATGACTAGGTGTGGTTGTATCGTATTAAACTCTTCAATAATGTGTGGAAATTGTTGTACAGTAAAGCATTCAAACTGATATTTAGCTAAATGCTCGACAATCAGTGAAGCTATATTTGCATCATCTTCTATTATGTATATTTTGTACATACCTATCGATCCTTCCTTTATTCTATATGTATAATGTACCCTCATTTCAAAAAATCTATAGAAAAATTGTTATTTTAAACTTGAGAAAAGAGTCACTACAGATTCAAATTGGCACTGTAATGACTCCTGTTTTTAATCTTTAGGTATATGGAAAGTAACATTTGTACCCTGATTAATAGTACTTTGAATTTGTAATTGTTGGCCATAAATTCTTTTAAGTCGTAGATTTGTATTTCTTAATCCTATACCAGAGCTTGTCCCTTTGTAATCTTCTTGCAATTCCTCCAATTGAGTAGGGCTAATTCCCACACCATCATCAATCACACTAATGGATACATAAGTTGTAAATTCTTTAATACGAATACAAACAGTACCGCCTTCTTCTTTCTTTAATATACCGTGTCGAATGGCATTTTCAACTAACGTTTGTAAAGAAATTGGAGGAATATCAATTTGTATTGTTTCATCAATATCCCATTCAATCTGAATTAATTCTCCAAATCGCTGCTGTTTAATGTAAAGATACGAACGAACTAAATCGAGCTCATGCTGTAGTGGTACTACTCTTTGAAGATTTCGGACATCGAAGCTAGCATGTAAATATTCACCAAAGTGATGCATTAAATCAATCATTCTATCTGTATCAATAGTACTAAGTGAGGCAATGGTATTAAGTGTATTAAATAAGAAGTGTGGTTGGATTTGAGATTGCAGCCAAGCACTTTCTAGATGTAGACGTTGTTGAATACTATATTTTAAATCAATTAAAGCTCGACTTCTTACTTTTAGCTCTAATGCATTAATAGGTTTTGTTACATAATCATTAGCACCGTAGGCAAAGCCTGTATAAACATCTTCAGGGTGCTTTCTTATCGTCAATAATAAGATGGGTAATTCCAGTAATGAGTATTGTTTTCGTATTTTTTGAATCACAGCATAGCCTGAAATATACGGTAGCATTGCATCAACAATTACTAAATCCCATGCTTCTTGCTGAATGAGGGCTAGAGCTTTCTCACTGCTTGTAACAGTAGTAATTTCGTATTCAGAGATAGAAAATATACTTTTCATGGTTGCTAAATTCATAGGGTCATCATCAATCATTAAAATCCTGAAATGCTTATCTGACACCATGGATAACTCTCGTTCATTTGTTGTGGATAGCTGAGTTTTAGCTTGTGCATTAAAGGTTGCGTATTCCTTATTTTGTGTGCTTTCATCTGCAAGAGGTAATGTAAAATAAATATTCGATCCTTTGTTAGGAATAGATTGTATATTTAACGTACCACCATGCAATTCAATCAGTTTTTTTGAAATAAGTAGGCCAATGCCAATGCCTTCATCATATTCCTGACCCTGTTCATAGGGAGAATACAAAAGACTTTGTACAACATTGTCCATTCCTTGTCCAGTATCACGAATGTGGATAATAGCCATATGCTGTTTTTCACGAGCAATAATTTCTATAGAGCCTTCACCTGTGTACTTTAGGGCATTATGCAAAATGTTAAATAGGATTTGAATAAGGCGATTTTCGTCGGCTAATACATTTGGGAAATCTGGTGGTACTAAAGATACCATATGTATTTGCTTACCATTTGCAATAAAGCGGAGGATATCAAAAACTCCATAAACAGCACCTTGAAGATTTACACTTTGTGTATGAAGATGTAAATCTCCTTCTTTTAAACGAGTAAAATCCTGTATGTTGTTTAACGTAAAGGACATACTTCTACCTATATCGATTAGGTGTTTGAGGTTTTTTTCATCTTCAGTAACAAGTTTGTTCTGTTTGTTGTCATAAATGGATTGACCTAGGGTAATCATCCTATTCATTGGACTCCAAAGTTTCTCTGCATTGCTTGTAAGGAATTCATCTTTTAAAGCATCCTCGTGTTGTAGCTTTGTCACTAAGTTTTGAATTTGCTGAGAGTTCTCATGAAAACGTTTGAACCAATAGCTAGAAAAACCAAGCATGATAAATAAATAATCGAATGGATAAACGGGAATATCGAATACGTATATAGATTTAATGAAGCCCCATATAATACCATTTGTTGTGCCGATAGCTGTTAGTGCAATAAAAGCAGAGCTTCTTTTTTGGTTTTCTAGATACTCTCTAAGAGCCAGTATCACTACGTAAAGAAAGGATACTAGATAAAGTACGAAGAAAATATTCTTCGTAGGTATCAGCCATGGCATTGGTAAAACAATCGTGAGTATTGCATTCAAAATATAACAAGCAAAAATCCATTGAAATGTTTTAGTGTTGTGATATTTGACTAAGAGGACTCTCATAAACTGAACAAAGAAAAAGGAGGCTCCTAGGAAAATAATAGTAGAAAGCTTATAGGACCATACATAATTCAGATGCAACCAATCCAGTAGGGAGCGATCAAACGTAATTAATTCATCTGCTAAGGGCAAAAGAAAACCAAATGTGAAAAGTAAAACGATAGATTTTCGATAGATGAACAAATATACAAGTATGCTAAAAAGAGAGAATATGATTAGCATAACTACAATAGTTGAAAGAGATAGCCCTACAATTAATTGATGATGCGTCATTGCTGAAGCAGTGCCAAATAAAATCCTTTTATTAATAATAGGACTTGTAGGTGTATCAAAATTAGATACATGAAGTGTGAGATTAATTTCAGATTGCGTATTAGTAAAATAAACAGTATAAGGTGCAGCTTGGCCTTCATGGTCTTCCGCATTATCTGCTACTTTTCCTGATTTACCTACTAGCTTTCCATTTATATATAAGTTTGAAGCAGTTGATATAGCAGGGATACGAATGGCATATCGATCATTATATGAAGTGTTAGGTAGCAGAATTCTTAACTGATAAGTGCCATAGGGTTGAGTTGTTCGCTCTTTTTTTAATGCAGGAATATTTTGTATATTATAGGTATTGCTATGACTCTCTTTGTTACCTCCCTTATTTTCAGAATTCACAAATTGTCCGGGATAATAGATCCACCCTCCATCCAAAGAAATAACTTCTTCCGATATAGTCAAATTGTTTATGTTGACCACACCATCTTTGGCACTAGGCTGATGTGTAGAGGGGAGGAAATAGTTTAACCATAATATCCTTAGAAAAGTAAGGGCTATAAAAATGGCAATAATAATAAGTAGATGTCGGGTAGAAGCTTTTCTCAACACAGCAATTTTTCCCTCCTAATGAATCTCTATCTACCATGCCACGAAATTGGAAAAAAGAAAATATAATGGATAATAAAAGAATGCTTTAAGCCTATATAAATAGAACAATTTGGAGTTAGTAGTACTATCGATTTTTTCCTTTTAAATTGAAAAAGGAAAAAATCATTAGTGTTTAAGTTTTCTTTAAGAGGTTTAACGTATGATGATTGAATAAGTATATCAAAATTTAAACATAGATAAGATTAACGACAAAACATCTCAATGGGAGAAATGGTCTATTGTGGGTAAATTCAAGTTAAAGTTATCGTTTCTTATTATTAGTGTGACAACTATTGTTGTCCTCATGACATCTAGTATTAGTATTTGGATTAGCTATCGGAATTTCAATGAAATTTTGAAGGAACATAAAGCAAATGTACAAGAAACTTATGTAATGGAAGTCTCGACAATTACGGAAAGCTATTTACAAGATGCTAAGACAGATGACCATTCATTAGAGCCGTATACGCAACAAATAGTTGATACTTTATTTGGTGAAAGAATAGTGTCCTTCAATTTGTTCTTTAAAAAAGTCCTAGGCCCAATCATAATAGTTATAGCAACTATTATGGGATTTGCTATTTGGTTTGCTATCAAAATTATACAGCCTCTTAAAGAGCTATCGAAAAGGATTGAAGAAGATGAAGGAGTACAAGGGATTGAGGAAATCGCTGATTGGTATCATGAGGTAAATTTATTGAAAAAGAATGTTCAAAATATGATGATCTGTTCGGAAAGTAAAATCAATGACTTAACAGAGCAGTTGAACTTAGATTCATTAACAGGGATTCTTAATCGCAGAAGAATGGATCAAATTTTACACAAATTAATTATTGATAAGGTTCCGCATGCCATTATCTTAATAGATTTAGATGATTTTAAAAGTATAAATGATACATATGGTCATACTGTAGGGGATGAAGTTTTAAAAGCCTTTGCGATTACTATGCAGAGCAGTGTCGGGGAACAAGGTTTTTGCTTTAGATTTGGCGGCGAAGAATTTATGGTCATCTTACCTTCTATGAATATAGAGGATGCAGTCCAACTAGCAGAAAGTCTCCGAATTAAACAAGCTTTACAAGAAACTGTGTGTGGGAGATCTGTGACAATGTCTGCTGGAATTACGGCTTTTACCCCTAATGTCCAGAGTCCCAATCAACTGATAGAAATTGCAGATCATGCTTTATATAAGGCTAAACAATCTGGAAGAAACTGTTTATGTATTGTAAGTAATATGAGACAAATGATTGTTAAATAATATTAAACTATATAAGCATGCTAGCACTTAACGCTAGCATGTTTTTTCATATGTCCTTAGGGGTAAACGCTTGTTTCGTACTCTTTTTCATGTGCCTGTAAGACATTTTGAAAAAGTTCTGTGGTTTCCTGAGATGGTGACACATTTAATTCTGTTAAGAGAAGGCTATTAAACGTATGATATATTTTTATAGCTTCTGCGCGATTTCCAATTTCAGTATAATGTTGGATTAATTGCTGCACGATTTTGTCGGAATACGGATTAAACTCTAAAGCAAATAACAATGACCGCTCTCTGTTTTTAAGATTCTGATTTTTAGAGTAATAAAGTATCAATTCATCAAGTAGTTGACTAAATTGTTTATTCATCAAATTTGCTTTACTAGTAGTCCATGCATAGTCCATTGTTGCCATAAACTCACCATGGTAATTTTGGATGAGTTCCTCAGCTTTTTCAATATTTAATCTTCCTGTTTCAGCTTTGGTATTTAAGATATCCTCCAAATCAAAGGCATCACATTGAAAATCGTTTAGTTTCAAAATATAGCAGCCATTCGCATATTCAATGACATCCGTGTAGCCATAAGCTGAAAGTGTTGTACGTAAGTAGGAGACAGTAGTATGCAATTGTACTCTGGCTTTTTTTACATCCGTATCACTCCAAAGTGAATCTAAAATATAATCACGAGGTACTGGCATATGAAGCTGTAAAAATAGAAAGGCAAACAACTCTTTTGTTTTAATTGTTCTCCAATGAATTACTTTTTCATCAAAAGAAACGACAAACTCTCCAAAGCATCTGATTTGAAGCATAGGCTTTTGATGCGTTCGAGTTTTCTCCGATGATAGTTCTTTTTGGAACAGCTTTTGTATTCTGTTAATTGTCATTTCTAAGCGAGATTTTGAAACTGGCTTTAATAAATAATCAAGAGATTGTACATCAAATGCCTGAACAGCATAGTCTCGATAGGCAGTTACAAAAATGATACAGATATTTTTATCCCATGTTTTTATCAATTGTGCTATTTCTAATCCGCTCATACCGGGCATTTCAACGTCTAAAAATGCTACTTGAAAGTCTAAGTTAGGTCCTTCTTTCAGTACATCCTTTGCTGTAGTAAAGGTTCGAATGACCTCTATGTTATCAAATTCATTTAAATGTTTTTCCATACTAACCAGAGCTAATGGCTCATCGTCCACGACAATTACCCGAGTCACATAAGGAACCTCCTTTCGATAAATATGGCTGTATGATCAGATTGAGATATCTATTATAGATCCTTTGTATGGGTGAGTAGGAGCTGTTTGTTGCTGAGGTAGTTCTTTCAGTAATTCAATTGCTGTAGTTGTATTTAAATTAAGAGCATTTTGCATGACACTCATCTGTACTGTTTGTTGGAGCTCCATCAGCTGGGATGACATAAGTGAATTAACTTCCATTTTTATATTCCCTCCTTTTCTTTTTTATCGGCTTAATATAGCAAATATCTAATATAAAAAAGGCCTAAACAGCCCTACTGAATTATAGTTTATCCGCAATAAATTGATTAAATTACTAAAAAATTAATTGAAATTGTATATTTTTCCGTTTTTATAGTAATAATTCCTAATATCAGGCAGCTAGTCCTGAGTTATTAATTTGCAAACTTATTGTTGCTTACATAATAGAGCGCTCAACTCTAGTGTGCTAGCAACAGATTTGCAACAAATAATTAAAATGATGGAGGTATTACTAAACATGAAGAAAAGAGCATTAGCTTTAGCGGTAGTATTGACATTTGGTGTGAGTCTCTATGCTAGTCCTTCCTTTGCTAAGGACAAATCGCCAGGTAATATACTATGGGCACTCCCGCAAATTTATAATTTAACTGTAGGTGAGTTCCAGCAATTAAATGAAAAGGATTCATTATGGTTTTACCCAGAGCAAGACTTAGTAAAAGACACGTCAAAAGCAGAAGAACCGTTGGGGGATGAATATGTCATCAAGGGTGGCGATACTTTATTTTCAATAGCTCGTATTAATAATGTGACGGTAGACGATTTGAAAAAATGGAATCACCTTGCGTCAGACTTGATTTTAGCTGGTGAATCGCTAGCTATTAAAGCGTCAGCTGCAAAACCAAAGCCAAAAACTTCCGAGGGGATTGCAACAGCTACTAAGCCTGCTGCACCAGCCAAAACAAAACCAGCAAGTGCTCCAGCAACTGTTTCTGGTAAAACATTAACAATGCGTGCTACTGCCTATACAGCCTATTGTGAAGGCTGTTCAGGAATTACAGCCAATGGAACAGATATAAGATCGAATCCTAATTTAAAGGTAATCGCTGTAGATCCACGAGTTATTCCACTCGGTACGAAGGTTTGGGTGGAAGGTTATGGTGAAGCAATTGCTGCTGATACAGGGGGAGCTATTAAAGGAAATAAAATCGATGTATTTATTCCTACTGAAGGACAAGCACTTCAGTGGGGTGTCAAAACAGTAACGGTAAAAATCTTAAATTAATTATGGAAGGGGTTTCTCGAACTTTGGGAAATCCCTTTTATTTTGGTTGAGTTTCCTATTCAAGCTCCAATGAAATAGGAGCCATTATAGAAGCATAAATGACTAATTGTGCATAAGTACTGAAGAAATTGGAAATCATCAGAAAGAGAGGAGGTATTTTTATGAAAAAAATAAGCTTAATGAGTCTTTCTTTACTAATTTTTGTTGCGGGTTGCAGTTTTTTTGATAAGAAAGAGGAAAAAGTAGCTGTCAATGCATCTTCCCCTTTAACAGCTACTGCAAAAGTGATTGGTGCTAACAATGAAAGCTATGGCAATGCATATCTTCAAGAGGAAGATAATGGCGTTATGATGACGCTTGCATTAACAGGCTTACCACCAGGTACACACGGTATCCATATTCATGAAGTAGGAAAGTGTGAGCCACCTAAATTTGAATCAGCAGGAGCCCATTTTAATCCAACAAACAAGGAACATGGTAAATTAAATCCTAATGGCTATCATTTAGGGGACCTACCAAATTTGGAAATTGGTGAAGATGGCAATGTGGATCTTAACTTTTTAGCTGAGGGGTTAACTTTACAAAAGGATCAACCTAATTCGCTATTAGATAGTGATGGAAGTGCTATTGTCATTCATGAATCAGCGGATGATTATAAAACAGATCCTGCTGGTAATTCTGGAGCAAGAATAGCCTGTGGAGCCATTCAATAGTATACAATGTCTGACTGTATCTGTTTGTTTTCAGATGCAGTTTTTTATATTCTATTCATTATTTATACAGTTAGAATAGTTATTTTATTTTATTAAAAAAAGAAAATATGAGTTTATTATAGATATAAAGGGGGTAATTAAATAAAGCTATAGCTCTGTAAATTAATGGTTGTTAAGTAGTTTTGTATAATTATAAAAGTCTGAATTTACTATAAATATATTGACATTATTATACTAAGTTTGTTAATTTTAAATAGATTCTTAAAAATAACCAAAGGGGGAAGGTTACTATGAAGAAGAAACAATTTAATCTAATAATGCTATTAAGTATCTTTGCGCTTATGATATTAGCCGCATGTGGATCAGATAGTGGTAGTGGTTCGAAGGACACTGGAGAAGACTCCGAATCAACCGAAAAACCTAAGTTTTTAAGTTTATTAACAGGTGGCACACAAGGTACTTACTATGCGCTTGGAGGTACGTTTGCTGATTTAATTACCACTGATACAGGCATTAAAACTACTGCAGAAGTATCTCAGGCATCTGCTGCCAATATGACAGCTTTACAAGAAGGAAAAGGTGAGATTGCATTTGTTCAAACGGATATTGCTTATTATGCTACTGAAGGTAAGATGATGTTTGATGGCAATAAAATTGATACAATTTCAGCTTTGGGTGCGCTTTATCCAGAAACAGTGCAACTTGTTACAACTGAAGCTTCAGGTATTAAAACATATGCAGATTTAAAAGGTAAAAAAGTATCAGTGGGTGCGCCAGGCTCGGGTACTTACGCAAATGCTGAACAATTACTTGAAATCAATGGATTAACAATGGATGATATCAAGGCACAAAACCTTGATTTTGGTGAATCAACAGATGGTCTTCAATCAGGTCAAATAGATGCTGCATTTATTACAGCAGGTACACCAACAAGTGCTGTTGAAGCGTTAAATGCTACAACGAAAGTGAATATTATCGGTTTAGATGCGGGTAAAGCTGATGAAATCATTGCTAAATACCCTTACTATGCAAAAGACACAGTAAAAGCTGGTACTTATGGTATTGCAAACGATGTGGAGACAGTTTCAGTTCTGGCTATGCTAGCGGTGAAGAAGGATCTTCCGGAAGATGTTGTTTATTCAATGACAAAAGCTATTTATGATAATACAAATAAAATTTCTCACGATAAAGGAAGATTTATTAAGGCAGAAACAGGTTTAGATGGTATTAGTATTGACATTCATCCAGGCGCACAAAAATACTTTAATGAAAAGAAATAGTGTGAATAGTGCTTGAAACTTTCTAAAAAATACGAAGGGGCTCGTTGCATAAAGCTTCGAGTCTCTTTCTTACTTTTAGGATATAGGATTAGGCGAATAGCTTTTAAAGTGGGGGAATAGGTCGAATGCAACAGAGAAAATTCATCATAACAGTCCTATTAAGTATCTGTCTATGTATTGTCATATTTCTTCCTCTTCAAAAGGTGTTCACCTTTACAGAGACTCGTTTATCCCATCCTAAAGTGCACTACATACCCATTTTAGATGAGCAAACCTTTCAAATAAGATACACCCACTCCATACATAAGTCAGATGTATTGGAATCCTATCAATATATAAAAGGTAATCGTATTGAAATGCTTGAAATGGAATATGAAGACTTAGCTATTGGTATGCCAGGCTATGCAGAGGAAAATCAAACACTTATTCAACGGAACGGTAAATATGTTCTCCGATTTAACAATAGTGCCGTACTTGAGAATTTTACGATCTATATAGGTGATTTAGATTTAGATCTGGTATTCAATTATGCAGATGGAGAATATGATTTGAAAAAAAATTTACAGAGGGGTAAATCCTATTTATTTGAAATTAAGCGTTTGTCGCTTTACGAACAGTGGAAAGGAGTAAGGATGAAATGACAACACAAGAGAAATCAAAGAAAGAAAAAAAAGTAGAAGAATTTGAGCAAATTTCTGCTGAAGAGCAACAAGCCATACTTGAAAAATATGATATAGAATCCAATGTAAGAACCATTTCAGGTGTAATGAAGCATGTTATATTCTATGGCCTTTTAGCATTTTCGCTATTCCAACTTTACACAGCTATTTTTGGGCAATTTCCTGCTCAAATCCAACGTACCATCCACTTAGGCTTTGGTTTAACATTAATTTTCTTATTATTTCCAGCAAGAAAAAAAGCACCCAAGCATAAAATTGCCTGGTTCGACTATATTTTAGCATTACTAGCTATTGCAGTAGGTTCGTATTGGTCTATGAACTATACAGAACTTGTGAATCGCAATGGCTCCATTACACAGGTAGACTTTATTGTTGGGCTAATAGCTGTTGTACTAGTTCTTGAGGCTGCTCGACGTGCTGTAGGGTTGCCAATTACAATTATTGCAATCGCTTTCTTGATTTATGCTTACTATGGCCCGTATTTCCCAGCATTTATGGCACATAGAGGTCAGGATTTGGAAAGTATCGTCAATCTTATGTACTTTACAACTGATGGGATATTCGGTACACCGATTAGTGTATCAGCCACATTTATTTTTGTATTTTTACTATTCGGGGCATTTCTTGTGAAAACAGGGGTTGGCCAGTATTTTAACGATCTAGCAGTTGCACTAGCTGGAAAATTAATTGGTGGTCCTGCGAAGGTAGCTGTATTCTCAAGTGCACTTCAAGGTACGATTTCTGGAAGCTCTGTAGCAAACGTAGTAACGTCAGGCTCCTATACAATACCAATGATGAAAAAACTAGGCTATCGAAAAGAGTTTGCTGGTGCTGTGGAAGCAGCTGCATCGACAGGTGGTCAACTTATGCCGCCAATTATGGGTGCTGCTGCCTTCCTAATGGTTGAATTTATTGGTCGAGGGATTACGTATTGGGATATAGCAAAAGCGGCAGCTATTCCTGCTCTTTTATATTTTACAGGTATTTGGATTATGACACATTTCGAAGCAAAAAGAGTTGGTCTAAAAGGTCTGCGAGACGATCAAATGCCAAATCGTCAAGAGGTATTTAAAAAGATTTACCTTCTATTACCGATTGTGGCGATTATCATATTAATGCTAACGGGTACACCAGTTATGCATGCTGCATTATATGGAATTATCATTTCAATTGGTGTGACTATGTTTAATAAAGAAACGCGTCTTAAACCAAAAGATGTGATTGATGCGTTGGTAGAAGGTGCTCGAACTGCATTAGGTGTCGTTGCAGCTACTGCTTGTGCTGGGATTATTGTGGGTGTCGTTGTAAAAACAGGACTAGGTTTAAGTTTAGCAAATAGCTTAGTAGCTTTAGCTGGTGGGAGTATTATTTTGACACTTATTTTTGTCATGATTGCATCGCTTATTCTTGGGATGGGTGCACCAACAACAGCTAACTATGTGATAACATCGACAATTGCTGCACCAGCAATAGTGGCATTACTATCTCCAAATACACCACAAGAATTAGTGCCAGTAGTTGTATTACTATCTGCTCATTTCTTTGTGTTCTATTTTGGTATTATTGCAGATATTACACCGCCTGTAGCCCTGGCTGCGTTTGCGGCATCAGGTATTTCTGGTGGTGACCCTATCAAAACGGGTGTAAATTCAGCGAAACTTGCGATTGCGGCATTTATTATACCGTACATGATTGTTTTCTCCCCAGCATTATTAATGATTGATACAACCATTCCGCAAATTTTATGGGTAGTATTTACTGCTATCACGGGAATGGTGGCAATTGGTGCAGGGGTGATCGGCTACTGGTATCGTAAACTTTTCTGGTTTGAAAGAATTATTTTGATTGCGGCAGGACTATTACTAATCTATCCAGAAAAATTCTCGGATTGGGTAGGTTTAGGAATATTTATTGTGATGTTTGTAATTCAATTTCTATCCCATAAAAAAGGAAATCATCCCGATAATATGAATGGCAAAACGGGAGTTTCAGTCTCGTAAATTTTGGGTTTGCATAAAAATCTGCTCAATTAATAACTATTAATGAGCAGATTTTTTTAAAAGGGAAACTCGTTTTAGAAATCATAAGAATCAGTGGCATTTTTAATCTAATTTTGTGATAGGTTTTATAGTTATAATGCATAATGGATATAATTTATTGCAATTTACTAAAAAACTATTGTATAATCCTTTTATCAGAAAATTCAATAAATAAGGAGTGGTACAATGGGGAAGTTGCAAAATTCAAAGTTTGAGACGTATTTAATGGATCAAGAATCTGATTTGCGTGAAGAGGAAGAGAAAAATGGGGAGCAAATGGTAAATATTCAATATGAAGAGTATCCAGAAGGGTTTTTTACAAGTTTATAATGAAAATTTGGTGGGCTATGTTGAAAGTATACTAACTTTTAGCATAGCCCATTGTATTTTATACCTCTATTGATAAATGGCTTTTTCAGTGCATATGAATGTAATATATGATTTAAATAAGTGAATTAGGTCTGAAGACATATGTACTTTTCTGAAAAAGATTCATGTATAATGGGAAACAAAAATGCGTATAGAGGTGTAGTTATGTCGAAAGCTTTAACAGTAGAAGAAACGATTTATCAATGGTTTGATCATTTTCATCAATATCCCGAAGTAAGTTGGAAAGAGTTTGAGACTACTAAAAAAATTGCTTCCATACTGGATGAATTGCATGTTAGTTATCGTTTATTAGGTGATATACCAGGATTAATAGCTGAAATTGGGACTGGTAATGAAATTGTTGCAGTACGTGCTGATATTGATGCTTTATGGCAGGAAGTTGATGGGAAATGGCAAGCAAATCATTCGTGTGGACATGATGCGAATATCTCAATGGTTCTTGGTGCATTATTACTACTGAAAGATCGCACCTTACAGCATCGTGTTCGTTTCATTTTCCAACCTGCTGAAGAACTAGGAAATGGCGCGTGCGCAACGTTTGATAGAGGCGCAGTTGATGGAGTATCACATTTATTTGGTGTTCATTTAAGACCAATAGAAGAATTACCACTTGGCAAAGTTTCGCCTGCGATTCATCATGGTGCTGCTTATTTTTTAGAGGGATCTATTCAAGGTATAGATGCACATGGTGCTAGACCACATCAAGGTAAAAATGCCATAGATGTTATTATGGCCGTGCAACAAATGCTACACAGCATTCATTTATCACCATTTGAACCTCATTCTGCTAAATTAACAAAAATTATTGCAGATGGGGGTAGTACAAATATTATTCCTGGTAATGCTAGTTTCTCAATGGATGTTCGCGCACAACATAATCAACAACTTGAATTGCTGCGCAGTAAAATTGAATCTGGCTTGAAATCAATACAACAACAATTTGAAATTGATATGAGTTGGAAGTGGGTAGATTTCACACCAGGTGCTGAAGTTTCCCCAACTGCTGCGCTCATGGCGAAGAATGCCATCATTGAAGTTTTGGGAGAAGAGCATTTAGCAGATGAAATAACTACACCGGGCAGTGATGATTTCCATTTCTATACAGTTAAAAAGCCGGAATTAAAAGCGGCAATGATTGGAATTGGTGCAAATTTAACACCAGGATTACACCACCCTAAAATGTCATTTGATCGTAGTGCCTTAATTGATGCTGCGGAAGTACTTGCATGTGTATTAGAAAAAAAACCTGAATAAAAAAATTATAAAAAGCTATATGAAAAAATGTAATTATTTTTTCATATAGCTTTTTTGCATGAACATTTTTAATAATGTATGGATATTCAAGGGTTTGCATTGTTTTTTATTGCTACTTGAAAACGTTTTATTACGCTAAAATAAAGGGATTTGCTAGGGAAGCATAAATTTTTTGCGTTGACTTTTAATTTTTTGAATATTAAGCTAAAAAACGTAAAAATTTATTTGCGTCTTGAAAAAACCGAAAAGGGATTTGGTGCAAAAAAAGGGGATGGGACGATGAAAAAAGAAATTAGTGCATTTTGGGCACTTCTTACATTTGCAATTATGATTATTACGATGCTTATTACAGTAGTTGTGTTAGAGCAGAGTCCTCACGTACCATTAATTGTTGGCACAACTGTAGCGGCAATTATTGCCAAATTACATGGATATAAATGGTCTGAGATTGAAGAAATGATGTATAAAGGCATACGTTTAGCGTTACCAGCAGTTGTCATTATTATTTTAGTAGGCTTGACGATAGGTGCTTGGATTGGTGGAGGGGTCGTTGCAACAATGATTTTCTACGGCTTAAAATTAATTTCACCAGCTTGGTTCTTAGTGACAATCATGCTATTATGTGCAATCGTATCTTTAGCTATTGGTAGTTCATGGTCCACAATGGCAACAATTGGTGTTGCAGGTATGGGTATTGGTTTAAGTATGGGAATTCCAGCAGCGATGATTGCTGGTGCGGTTATTTCAGGTGCATATTTCGGAGATAAAATGTCACCGTTATCAGATACAACCAATCTCGCAGCAGGGCTGACAGGAACTAACTTGTTTGACCATATTAAGCATATGTTGTATACGACAATACCAGCATTAGTAATCGCATTAGTAGCTTTCGGTATTTTAGGTAGGAAATTTGCTGACATATCAATGCAATCGAAAGAAATTTTAACAACATTAAATGTGATGGAAGAAAGCTTCGTTATTTCTCCTTGGTTATTACTTGTACCAGTTGCTGTTATTGTTTTGGTTGCAAAAAGAGTTCCTGCAATACCAGCTTTAATTATCGGGATTGTCTCTGGCTTCTTATTACAAATTTTTGTTCAAGGTGGTACTGCAACTAGTGCGGTTCATGCATTACAAGCAGGATTTGAAATTTCTACAGGTAATCAAATGGTAGACGAGCTATTTAACCGCGGTGGGCTAGAATCTATGATGAATACGGTTTCAATGACAATCGTAGCAATGACATTCGGTGGAGTGTTAGAATATTCAGGAATGTTAAAAGCATTAATGAATCTTGTAATGAAGTTTGTTAAATCTACAGGAAGTTTAGTTGCTTCAACAATTGCTGCTTGTTTTACAACAAATGCAACTTGCTCTGAGCAATATATTTCCATTGTTGTTCCATCTCGTATGTTTGCGAATGTTTATCAGGAGCGTGGATTACATTCGAAAAACCTCTCGAGAGCACTAGAGGACGGTGGGACATTAACATCTGTATTCATCCCTTGGAATACCTGTGGGGTATTTATTTTAGGGACATTAGGTGTAGGTGCTATGGAATACGCACCATATGCGATTATTAATTTTGTTGTACCAATCATCTCGATCATTTATGCATATGTTGGTTTTGCGATTGTTAAGTTGACGCCAGAAGAAATGGCGGCTGCAGAGCAACGTAAAAAAGAAAAAGAATTAAGTAATTCTGATAACATGGTAATGGTAGACTAGCTATTAAAATTCTCTTTATATTACAAGTTTAAAGAAAATTCTCGCAGATGATAGTATCTGCGAGAATTCCATTTTTAATAGGTGTTTAGTAAGTTGCAAAATTCAATTGGTAAATTTTACGAGGACGTCCTTGCTGATGGGTCATTTCTTCACCAACAATATTTACATAACCATTATCAACTAATTTTTTAATAATACGCTCTGTAGTACGTCGTGTTACTTGGAGGTATTCAGAAAGATTTTGAGATGTAAATTGAGCTGACTGTCGTTCGTTACTGAAATTGATTATTTTAGAGATATTCAATGGACTTAAACATGTAAGCTTAGCCATTTGTAAAACATAAGGATCATCGGTTTTTAAAGAAATTTTACCTTCTGTATTCGGGAAAGGCCCTAATAAGTTTTTATGTTCATCAAGAATATAAATTTCAAAAGGTTTAGTAAATGTTAAAGCATGCTGAGCATTTTGTGTGGCCTCCAAAATGGAATAGCCATAGCCGAATGCTAGCTTAAAAGGTTGTTCAACTTGCTGTATGAGCTGCTCTAAGTTTTCCTTTTCGAGAGCATTTTGAAGATGTCCAGCAGTTGTGTATAGCTCAAAGGAATGCGTTGTAATTTGCTTAATGGTTGAAAATGTAGCTTTCGCAATTTCACTTAAAACAGTTGATTCAATGGAAGAATTTTTAGGGATTTCTAAGAGACCCACTACAGCCTTGAAAGCTTCTGATTTGGTTAATAGTGATTTTGATTTTGTTTCTTCAAGGCATTGAATAATTGACTTAGTAGCATCTAACATTCGCATTGAGGGTATTTGAAGTGCTTGTAGTTCATCAAATACACTATGAATACTTGTAATGACAAAATCAATACTTTTAGAATTCCACAGGGCGATATGGCGTTTTAAAATATTCTCAGTTGGTTCAGTAATCGAAATATGCTGAACATGTGGCTTTTGACCACGAAATTCTATTTCTGCTAAAACATTATCAACGAATGCAGGATTCATTACATCAATGGATATCCTGTCGATAGCTACAGCATGTTTGGCTACTAATGATAACAATGTTGTAGAAATGGTTGTTTCATCTTGCTTAATATAATTCCAAGGTATTGGAATTTCTGAAAGTAATGATTGAGTGTGTAGATAGGGTAATGTTCCTCCAAATAATATTGCATCACATGGTTTTATTTGCTTCATCAAAGTAGGCGCTTCAGAGGGGTGGCTGTAAAGATAAAATTCTAATTGAATATCGGCTATGTTTTGTGCGATACTAATAATACGCTTCATAAATGCTTTTGAACATATCATCGCTATTTTGGTAGACATGGGCATCGATCCTTTTCTATTTTTTTAAACATTTAACGACGTATTAGCGACAACTTAAACGACAGAGGAGACTGATTACGATGAAAATTAAACAAGTAGAAATTTTTGCTATACATTTACCGCTAATTGATCCATTCATCATTAGTTATGCTACATATGATACAATGCCTTCCATTATTTTAAAAGTAACTACCGATACAGGTGTGGTAGGGTATGGTGAAGCTGTTCCTGATGAACATGTAACAGGTGAATCATGGGAAAGTACATATGCTGTGCTAAAACATCAGCTTGTCCCAGCTATTATTGGGGAAAGTCCAATGGCCTTTGAAAAGCTACACGATAAAATGAATAAAGTTGTGAAAGATGTACCCGCAGCAAAAGCAGCGATCGATATTGCTTGCTTTGATATTGCTGGGAAAGCCTTAGGGGTGCCTGTATACCAACTCTTAGGTGGACGTTATCATGAAAAATTCCCAATCACACATGTACTAAGTATTGGAACACCTGAAGCAATGGCAGAAGAGGCAGCTAACCGAGTAGAAATGGGCTATCGCTCTTTTAAAATGAAGGTAGGTACAGAGGTGCTTCGTGATGTAGCCCGTATAAAAGCGGTACGTGAGCGAGTAGGCGAAGACATTGCTATTCGAGTGGATGTAAATCAAGGTTGGGGTAATGCAGCCACTACTTTACAAGGTTTACGTGCTATGAAAGATTTAAATATCGATTGGCTAGAGCAACCTGTCGATAGCGAAGACATTGATGGAATGGTAGAAATTAAATCAAAGTCTGATGTGACATTAATGATTGATGAAGGACTACGAGGCGTACGTGAAATGCGTGAAATTATTGCCAAGCGTGCAGCAGATAAAGTAAATATTAAATTAATGAAGTGTGGTGGCATCTATCCTGCTATGAAGCTTGCTGTGATGGCGGAAATGGCAGGAATTGAATGTCAAGTTGGTTCCATGGTAGAGTCGTCAGTTGGTTCTGCTGCAGGTTTCCATGTAGCATTTTCTAAGAAGATTATGACGAGTGTAGAACTAACGGGTCCATTAAAATTCTCAAAGGATGTTGGGAACTTACATTATGATGTACCATTTATTTGCTTAAATGAAAAACCAGGATTAGGTGTAGATGTAGATGAAGCTGTCATCCAGGAATTATGTAAGTTTTCAACTGTTGTCACAGCCTAAGGAGGCGTAATATGGAAATTATCTATGATGGTATGCTTGGTGAGACACCGTTTTTTGTTATAAAATTAACGCTCCAACATTTACAACAAATTGAAGAGCTACAAGTTGAGGTTTATGAAGCATTAGCAGACCAAAGTATCCTCCAACCCTTAAGCACAGAGGAATTTGAATATATTTTAAATGGTCATGGAATGATGATAGGTGCTTATGTAGGGGAAGAATTAATTGCCTTTCGTGCACTGTTAAATCCGCCAATTGATGAAGAACACCTTGGCTATGATTGTGGAATTGCAGAAAACGAATTTCAACGTGTTTTATATCAGGAAATATCGAATGTTTCACCAAAATATCGAGGTTACGGATTACAGAAAACATTAGCTACCGTAGTGATGGAAAATATCGATTTAGAAAAATACGATTATGTTTGCTCCACTGTAAAGCCATATAATATTCCGAGCTTAAAGGATAAATTCTCGCAAGACCTCGTTATTAAAGGATTAAAAATTAAATATGTAGATAAGCTTCGTTATATTTTTTATAAAGACTTACGACAAGAGATGTCCCCGAATTTTACTGAAAAACAAGTGATATCGATGGGAGACACAACTGCGCAACAGCAACTTTTAAAACAAGGTTTCCTTGGCACGTCTATGTTTGAAGAAAACAACGATTGGTTTGTAGTATACGAAAAATAAAGCACAAAGCCTTACCATTCACATGAATTTGTGGAAGGTAAGGCTTTTTTAAAAGGCTCTATTATTTTTTCATTGGGCAAAAACCACAAGCCATTAAACCTGGGATATCTTTAGAAAAACAGCATGATTTTCTTACAGGAACGTTGACTAAATTAGTCGGGCTAAGACCACCTGTATATTGTGCCCACCAAGATTTATTGGAGAAGCGTGCCCATGTTTTTGGGTCCTCTAAAGCCTCAATATCCTCCATGGCTTGATCGGCTAAGCCGGGATTAGATAATAATATATGATAATGCCATAGCAAATAGCCGAAGAAATTTTCCCAAATGGTAAGGGGGGAGATGGAGGTTACTTTACGAAGCTGTTGGACAATGACATGGCCATCGTAAAGAATTTTTTCAATAACAGCTTGGCGTTCATCTTCTTCAACGTAGCGCCAATCATTTGGATTAGCAAACATAGCAACAGTAAAGCTATTAAATTCCTTGGCAGCATCAAAACGCAATTCAAGTGGCTTACCATCCCATACTTCGTCATAAGCGGCAAGCATATAAAATTGCATAGCAAAAAACATCCCATAGCGGCGTGCAAAGTGAGAAATAGCTGCTGTTTCTGTAGCTGCATCTGTTATACCCATCATAAGGTTTAAAAAATCAGGATGGTAAAAGTCTTTATGTATATCAGCTAAAGTAAATAAAGTCCGCTTAGGTTCAGTTGTATAAATACTGTACGAGTTTAATTGTTGAACTTGATCCATTGTTAAAGCTGGCATAGTTATCCTCTTTTCCTTTGAACATCTGTTAACTTCATTATAAAGTAATCATTTTTGCTTCACAAATGGAATATCATGTTGTAAAATACATTAAACATATCAGAAAGGTGGGTTTTAAGGTGTCGCAACTTCATACAATTCCAAGACCACTTGTTAGACTGAACCAGTGGACGATTCTTCTGAGTGTCATTTTATCATGGGTAACAGGATTTACCTGGATATTAGTAATTCCACTAGCTGCAAATTTACTAGGTATTTTATGCAACTATAACCCGATACTTCGTGTAGGGAAGCTCTTTTTAACAAAGGCTCCATCTACATATATACCAGAGGATGCTCAGCAGCAAAAATTTAATTCAAGTATTGCTAGCCTTTGTTTAGCAGCTGGTTTATTCGGTTATCTGTTACATTGGCAGGTTGTTGGTCATATCTTTACTGGCCTGGTTGCAATTGCATCATCCATCGCAATAGCAGGCTTTTGTATAGGCTGTTTTTTACATTTTCAGTTGAAGCAATGGCAGTACCGACGCTCATTAAAAAAATCTTTTTGAAAAAGTAAAAAAATGATGAGATTATGATTGACATTTTAATTGATAATGATTATCATTATCGTATAAAGATTATTCCTCGTCTACAATACAGTGTAGAGAGGATGAACTTTAGCTACTTTTCTCCAGAAGTTTGCTAGTTCATGATTACGCTCCTAAAACCCCCCTCATTTTTTGGGAACGTGAAAATCTCAGACGACTTATTCTAAAGTTAGAATAGAGTCGTCTTTTTTTTGTAAAAACACAGCTCATAAAATGGACTGCTAAGAAGTTGTGTTTTGTTGCACAGCATTCTTTTTCCCGATAATCATTGTATAGTAACTATGTAATAGCATACCAACAATGATGACTCCGAGACCTGCAAGTGCAATAGGGCTAGGGAAGGCAATTCCTAATAGTAATACCTCACCTATAATAACAAAAAGAATTTCTGTTGACTGGGTTGCTTCCACTGCGGCTAGCTTGCCTTGATGGTCTCTTACGCGATCCGTTGCTATGAAAAATAAAACTGTTGCTATAACGCCTGAGCTGATTCCGACAAGCAATGATTGAAACATTTGACTTGCGGAGGGAAGTCCTATTGTAAAAATGGCATAAATAGCCATGATGATCCATGCTGGCATTGAAGCAATGGTCATTCCTAACACTCGTTGAAAAGTATCGATTCGTCCCCCGCAAACTTCCATCATTTTACGATTGCCAAGAGGGTAAGCAAAAGCTGCAACGATGACAGGTAAAATACCAAGCATTAAACTTTTAAACGATACTGATTGTGCATGAGGTATTTGTATAAGCAAAATACCTACTAAAATGACACATGAAATAAGCAAGGATACGAAAGGTATTTTTTGTCGCACTGTTTTACCAGCAATGATCGAAACAAAAAGAGGAGCTAATAATACACCAGCAACGATTGTAAACTGCCATGTACCTGAAACCAACCAACCTGGACCAAAAGCAGCAGCAAATGTTAATGGCGCATAAAATAAAACAAATCCAACAAAGCTCCAAAGTAGCCATGCTATAGGCTGTGCTTTTATTTCTCCAGAAAGCTGTGAAAAGCCCTTACGATAAAAGACAATGATAAGCAAGAAAGGGAGCATAAAAAAATATCGTAATGATGCACTCCATAGCCAACTACCACCTTGCATTTCCATTGCATGATTTAAAATAAATGTCACGGCAAAGAAAAGGGAAGCTAAAATACCTAATGCAATTTCTTTCATAAACATCACCTCAATTTGAGTTTATAACCTCAAACCCTTTATGTAATTTGAAAATTCAGTAATTATAGCTGAAAAAATTACGAAGAGAGGACAAACCTCTCTTCGTAGCTATGAAAATTTTTCATGATTCTTTAGGTAAATGCGTTAGAAATAAGCTCACTCAAAATTAAAACTATTATTTTGCTTGCTGTTCAAAAAGCTGAACGATTTCTATAATAACTTGAGTTGCTTTTTCCATTGTTTCAGCGGATACATATTCGAATTTACCATGCATGTTTTCGCCACCAGCGAAAATATTTGGTGTTGGAAGGCCCATATAGGATAATTGTGAGCCATCTGTACCACCACGAATCGGCAGGGTATTCGGTGTAATATCTAATTTTTCCATTGCAGTACGTGCAATGTCAACAATTTCTTTTACAGGCTCAATTTTTTCACCCATATTGAAGTATTGATCTTCAATGGTAATACTCAGTGCTTGCTCACCAAATTGTGCTTGAATTTTAGCTGCAGCATCACGCATTAATTGTTTTTTCTCCTCAAACTTTTGGCGATCATGGTCACGCACGATATAAGAAAGCTCAGTATGCTCAAGAGCCCCTTTAAAGCTCATTAAATGAATAAAACCTTCATAACCTTCTGTCTTTTCAGGAACTGCGTCAGCAGGCATTTCATTTTGGAAGGAGATGGCCATTGTAATAGCATTCACCATTTTATTTTTTGCTGAACCAGGATGGACGCTAGTGCCTTTTGTAATTACTTTTACGCCAGCGGCATTGAAGCTCTCGAATTGTAGTTCGCCAAGTGGTCCACCATCCATAGTATAGGCATAGTTTGCACCGAAAGCAGCGACATCAAATTTATGTGGCCCACGACCAATTTCTTCATCTGGTGTGAAGGCTACACGGATTTTACCATGCTTAATAGTAGGATTTTTAATGAGGTACTCCATTGCTGTCATAATTTCGGCAATCCCTGCCTTATCGTCAGCGCCTAATAATGTAGTACCATCTGTTGTGATAAGTGTTTGGCCAACATAGTTTTTAAGCTCTGGGAAGTCAGTCGGAGACATAACTAAGTTTTCGTTTAACTGAATATCTCCACCATCATAATTATCTACACGCTGTGGCTTCACATTTGTGCCTGTATAGTCAGTAGCTGTATCAACATGGGCTAAAAAGCCAATAGTTGGTACTTCTTTATCTGTATTAGCTTCTAATGAGGCAAATAAATAGCCATTTTCATCTAATGTAATGTCTGTCAAACCAATTTCGGCAAGTTCGTCTTTTAAAACATGTAATAGGTCAAATTGTTTTTGTGTAGAAGGAGTTGTTTCGCTTGTGAAGTCTGATTGTGTATCAATTTTTGCATAGCGTATTAATCGCTCAATTACTTGTTCTTTCATAAGTATGGCCTCCTAATGTGTATATGTTAAAGTTCTTTGTGCATTCACAAAGCCGATTCCAGCCGCAATTATGCCTTGGCATAATTGATATTATTGTAACACTTTACTTCGGATTTCGGAATATTGAAGGATACTTAAAGCAATAAGTAATTGGGCGCTATAATAAGTCAGCATGATAATTTCATGAGAAAATGCTAGTGGCATGACAAATTTGTTAATAGCTAAATAAGAGTCAGATGCAATAAATAATAATGCACCACTTGTTGCCAGCGTAGAGCCAGTTTTAATAGCTGTCCAGCCCATTGTGAGTATCACAGAAATATAGGCGATTACTGCAATACCAAGAATGGTTTCACCTGTTTTAAAGACGGATCCCGCAATCCATATAGCCATACTTGCTCCATAGAATAATAAAAGTATTTTTGCCCAAGTTGGTACTTGCCGTTCATTTGCAGTAGAGAAAGCGAAAATATAAAAGATATGCCCGATAAGAAAGCTAGTTAGACCGATTAAAAACCACTGCAATGTATAGTCTCCAATCATGCAGAATACAAGTCCAGCAATAATCAAAAGTTGGTACTTTTTAATATGTAACGGCTTTTGAATCGCAGCTAAAATAATGATGAGCAACATAGGAATCACTTTAAAGATGAGTTTTAAACTTTCAGCAATATGGGAAAAGAGAAAAATATAATAAAGACCCAATAAAATAATGACACCTATTAATAATTTTTTTAACAAATTTTTCAGCTCCTTTCCTTTTGAAATTCAATATTTATGGTAGAATTCCTTTCTGTACAACGTATGTATGAAACTTTTTTAGTATGTAACCGTAAAGTAAGTAGTGAGAAAGAAGAAGAGAGGATGAACCAAATGACTAAGCTACTAATAGCTTCAGCAGTCATTGCATTGATCGCAAGTGTGTTAGTGACACCGCTTATTACAAAGAAGAGAGAAGATGGACAATCGAAAAAGGTAATCGGATACTTTTTTATTGGAGTCTTTGTACTAGGGTTTTTAGCCACAGGGATTACGTTATATGTAACAAAAATTGATGTAAATTGGCTTGTTTTTTGGCCAGCTATTATTTTATTAACGTTAGCGGGTGCTCTGCTAGCAAGTGGTATCGAACGGAAGATAAAAGGTGTTTTATTTTTAGCAAGTTTAGGTGTAGCTGTGTATGTTTTATCAGCACCCTTATGGAATGCTAATGAAAAATTTAAATCATCTGAAATGAAGGAAGAAGTTGAAATAAAACCATTCGATGAGACACAAACACCTGCAAGTGTACCACCGAAATTTGCTCGCAATAAAATGAAAAAGGCTTTCGGACAAGTGCCAAATACGAGCTACTATGAATTAGGGCGCTTACAAATTCAAAAAGTGAAGGGCGAATATGTTTATATCGCACCAGTTGAATTTTCTGGATTCTTTAAATGGATGAACGGTGGTACAACACCTGGTTACTTCATAATGAGTGCTACAGATTCTGCGGATAATCCTAAATTTATTAAAGAGGAAATGAAATATGTACCTTCCGCATATTTAAATGCTAATTTAGAACGTCATATTCGTTTACAACATCCATTACTTATTTTTTATGGTGACGTACAGTTGGAAGTAGATGATGAAGGAAAGCCGTACTATATTCGCTCATATGGGGAATTTATTTCTGCGCGTAATGGCTTTGATGTGAAAGGAATTGTCTTGGTTGATGCGCTGACGGGGAAATCAGAGGTCATTAAACTGGATCAAATACCTGAATTCATTGATGGTGCTGTATCACCAGAGACAGTAAGTTTACAAAACAGTTATTTCGGTAATTATGTACATGGTTTTTGGAACAGTATGTTTGGTAAAAAGGATGTAAAGATTCCTTCTGATGAAGGAACAGAGTCGAATGTTAGCCCAATTTTCGATGAGAAGGGTGATATGTATTACTTTACAGATTTTACAAGCCCTAAAGAAGGTGTGGATTCAATGTTAGGCTATTCACTAACAAACGCACGAACAGGGAATGCAACATACTATACAGGGAATCAAGACTCAAGTTATATGGATTCACAAGGTAATTTACAAATAATAGAGAAGAAATTTATTGAGAAAAAGTGGAATGGCGAAATGCCAGTGTTATATAACTTTTATGGGGAAGCGAGCTGGCTGACAGCGGTGCTAGATTCCAATGGTTTCTTACAAAATTATTTTATTGTTTCTGCAGCAAATCCTGAAATTTCCGTTTACGCTACTACTCCTAAGGAGGCATTGAAACTATATAAAACAGCCTTAAGTCGAGGAGGAAATACTGTAGATGGTAGCTCAAGTGCTGAGGAAAAACAAATAAGTGGTAAGGTATTACGTGTATATAAAGAACGTCTAGGCGATTTTACAACTGTATCTTTCTTATTAAACAATGGTGAAAATTATTTAGTGAGTGCCGAAACAGAACCTTTAGCAATTTATTTACAGGAGGGTGATGAGGTAATACTCACTTATGGTGATACAGGTGAGCAGTTCCTACCAGTTCGTTCACTTATAATTAGAGGACTACAATAAAAAGAACAAAAGACGATCTTGTTATTACGAAGATCGTCTTTTTTATGTAGCTTGCTCTTGAACATAGGTAAGCATCTTTTCTCTATGGTTCATAAATAATCTTTTAGCATGATCATTTAGTGTAAAGATTTCTTGTATATACCCCTGTAACAATTTATCTTCATATTTAAAAGCATCGCCGTAAGTGTTTTCTAAAATATAGGATAATAAAAGAGCATGCAAGACAACTACTTCTAAATTCTGTGTATTCGTGATGAATTTTAAATTGAGAATTGTAGTATGAGAAACGAACTGATTGACATACTCAATGGGTTTTTTATATACACTCAAATCAATATGTGGCTCGAGTCTTTTTCTTAATTGGGTGCATTCATTATTTAAGTCTTCAATTTTTAAGAATAAACCTCTTACACTTCTCTTATGTTGTTGTTCCAAGGTGCGAGCAAGATGTTTATTGATATTGGACATTGTTTGTATAACTCCTTTCTTTAATAGGTATCATTTATTAATATGAATGGAATAGCTGGAAAAGGAAAGAGTCTTTTCGTTTAATTTATGGTTAGATTTATAGAAGGAATCGTGGCAATATACCTAGATTGAATATATATAGGTAATATTTTTATGTAAAAAATGGAATTATTATCATACGATAGTAATTCCATTTTGGTTCATTTATTTCCAATTAAACCCTTTTGTTGCTAAAAACTCTTTGATATGCGGACGTCGTTGTTCGATTAAAAAATCAGCCATCTGCTTTGTCCAGTTATCAATTTTTCTGTTTGACGAACGGCTGTTATAGTATATTTCCATTTCCTCGTTGTAGGCAGGTAAAAGCTCTTCATATTTTTCAACTTTGTATTCATTTTCATGTAATACAGCAGATACAGGTAAACGAGGTTTTACCTCATTGCGACGTGCAGGAACGCCAATTGTTAGCCCGAATAATGGGAAAACGTGATCAGGCAGATTAAATAATTCACTGATTTCAGAAGGTTTATTGCGTACACCTCCAATATAGCAAATGCCATAACCCATTGATTCTGCCGCAATAACAAAATTCTGTGCGAACAATGATACATCTGCTACCCCAACAAGGACATTTTCTGCAGAATCAGCTACAATATCCACTCCTTCTAGTTTCCCCGCCATTTGAAGTCGCTTGAAATCTACGCAAAAAACAAATGCCCCACCTGAAGTTTCATATTGACGTGGATTACCAGAGAGTAAGCCTAATTTTTCCTTTTTATCTGCATCTGTTACCCATATTACACTATAGGCTTGCACAAAATGTGATGTTGCAGCCATTTGTGCTGTTCCAATTAAATCTTCAATGATTTCTTTTGAAATCGGTTCTCCATCATAGATGCGTACCGAGGAATGGTTACGTAATAGTTCTTTAACCATTAAAAACTCTCTCCTTTGTGTCTGTTCTATACCTTGAGCATAGCACGCTTTTCTAGCAAAATCGAATAATGAGGAACAAAAAGTTATTTATAAATAATTTATAAATGTCGAAATTATCTCGTAAAGTAAAATATTTCATTTGATATAGATTAAATATTCTAAATAGTATAAAATTATGGAAGCGACTGTTTATTTGGTTGTGCTACCAAAAATTACATGATCTTTATTCACAAATGTTTAGACAGCATTAGCTATTAGGTGATGAAATCCTCCTGGAATAAAGATACATTCTCTGACGGATGTCACAGATTTACTGGAACCAAATATGCAAGTTGAACAAAAATGAAGTGGAATGGAGGAATAGGGAATGGAAGAAAAGTTAGCGAAAAAGCTTCGTTATGAACAATTACGAAGCAAGGTTGTAACAGCAGAAGAAGCAGCTTCTTGGATTAAGGATGGCATGGTATTAGGGATGAGCGGATTCACACGTGCTGGCGATGTAAAGGTTGTACCTCTTGCACTCGTAGAGAAAGCGAAAAAAGAGGATTTTCAAGTAGATGTCTTTACAGGTGCATCACTTGGACCTGAGGTAGACCAATATTTAGCAGAAGCAGGGGTCATTCGTAAGCGAGGTCCTTTCCAAGCAGATGCTGGCATTCGTAATAAAATCAATAGCGGTGATATCACATTTGTCGATGCCCATCTTTCCCAT
Source organism: Lysinibacillus capsici (assembly GCF_020217405.1). NCBI lineage: Bacteria > Bacillati > Bacillota > Bacilli > Caryophanales > Bacillaceae > Lysinibacillus > Lysinibacillus capsici. Next base: position 463,263 of record NZ_CP084108.1, read on the forward strand.
AATGCTGAGCTTGTTCGTCAAGGTATTATTGGACCAATTGATTTTGCGATCATTGAAGCGGCTGCTATTACAGAAGAAGGCTTATTAATTCCTACAACTTCAGTTGGTAACTCTCCCATTTTTGTGCAAGAAGCAGACCAAGTCATCATTGAATTAAACGTAGCACAGCTTGATGCATTAGAAGGTATACATGATATTTACGTACCTGCACAACAAGGAAAACGTGATCCAATTCCTTTACAGAATGTTTCAGATCGTCTTGGTATAATTGGAATTCCACTAGATTTAGATAAAGTAAAAGGCATCGTCATTTCGGATATATTAGATGCGCCATCAACGATTGTCCCAGCTGATGAAGAGACAGATGTTATGGCTAATCACTTATTAAATTTCCTACGTGAAGAGATTAAAGTAGGTCGCTTAACAACAAGTTTACGACCAATTCAATCTGGGGTAGGCTCAGTAGCGAATGCTGTATTGCTCGGCTTTAAAGATTCTGAGTTTGAGAACTTAGAAGTTTATTCAGAAGTTCTCCAAGATGCAGTATTTGAATTAATGGATGCAGGGAAAGTGAATTTTGCATCTGCTACTTCTATTACCCTTTCTGAGCAAGTAGGAAACCGTGTTTATGGGAATTTTGAAAAATATGCTGATAAATTAGTGCTGCGCCCTCAAGAAATTTCAAATCAGCCTGAAATTATTCGTCGACTCGGATTAATTTCAGTGAATACAGCATTGGAATTAGATATTTACGGCAATGTGAATTCCACACACGTTTCTGGTACAAAGATGATGAATGGTATCGGAGGGTCTGGTGACTTTGCTCGTAATGCACGTTTAGGAATTTTTGTGACAAAGTCTTATGCTAAGGGTGGAGATATTTCGAGTATTGTTCCAATGGTCTCGCATGTGGATCATACGGAGCATGATGTTGATGTCATTGTAACTGAACAGGGCGTAGCAGATTTACGAGGACTTGCTCCAAAAGAACGAGTGGGACTTATCATTGATAATTGTGCACATCCTGATTATAGGGAGCAGCTGTGGCAGTACTTTAATGATGCCAATGAGGCAACGGGTGGACATCACACACCACATGACCTAGAAAAAGCACTATCATGGCACGTTAACTATGCGAAAAACGGTACGATGAAGGATCCTGCTTTTACGAAACAATAGTCTTATCTTAAAAGCCTTGAAGGACAAATAGTCTGTTTCTTCAAGGCTTTTACGTTTTAATTTAATGAAAGTTCTATAATAATCCAATCCATTTCCAATACGTTGCAGAGAACAAAAGTACGAGAAGGAAACCGATAATGGTTAATGGAATTCCAGATTTCAAGAAATCCTTTGTTGTAAAGGAGCCTGTACCATAGGCAAGCATGTTTTGTGGTGCACTAATTGGTAATAGGAAGCCAAAGCTTATGACGAATTGTTGCACAATAACAAAACCAACTTGATCAACATTAGCCGTTAATGTGGAGGCTAAAACGATAAACACAGGTATAAGTGCTGAGGCTAAGCTAGTTGCGCTTGCAAAGCCTAAATGAATCAAAATGTTAAATAAAGTTACGAGTGCGATGGTTGCTAGTAAAGGCATAGTATCTAGCCCGAGTGAACCAAAAACTTTATCTGATAACCATGCAGCACCTTGCGTATTTAGTAAAATGGTTCCTAACATAATGCCTACCGCAAAGACGATAATTGTTCCCCATGGAATATGAGGCTCAACTTCCTTCCACGAATACACACCGATTTTAGGCATTAATAGAATTGCGATAGCAATAATTGTGACTGTTGTCGTATCAAATGGATGTAGTTTTCCTTCAGTTGCCCAGAAAAATAGTAAAACTACGGATGTAATGATTAAACGAATTTCAGGAGCCTTTAATGGGCCAAGCTCTGCAAGCTGTTTTTTGATGACCTCTTTACCACCTTCGATATTGCTAGTCTCAGGTTTAATTAAAGCAATCATAATGAAAAATAAAAAGATCGACATAATAATTGAGAAGGGGGCGGCATAAAGTAGCCAAGCACCCCATGAAATATCCACATTAAATTGCTCTTGGATAAAGTTTAAAGCCACCATATTTTGAGCTGCTGCAGTCTTAATACCGATATTCCAAATGGAAACTGCTTGTACCGAAGTAATAACTAATAAGGCAGCAAGCCGACTATCACGTGGTAAACCAAAAGCTGCCACCATTCCAAGTAATATCGGTACTACTGCGCCAGCTCGTGCTGTAGCAGAGGGTACAAAAAATGCGAGGACGATAGAGACTAAAATAGCGCCAAATACGATAGCTTTTGTTTTCGTTCCTACCAATGAAAGAATCCAAAGAGCAAGTCGTTTATGTAGATTAGTAATTTGCATTGCTGCCGCTAGAAAAAGAGCTGCTGCTACTAAAGCAACGGCAGAATTACTAAAGCCGCTTAAAGATAATTTTAATGCGCTAGCTGTTCCTAGCTCTGTAGTTGGATCCTCCATTGACGGAGCGAGTCCTAGTAAAACAGTTACTAGTGCAATGATCATGGCCGAGCTCACAGGATATGAAACGGCCTCTGTAACCCAAAGGATGACTGCAAAAGCTAAAATGGCTAAAGCTCGTTGCCCAGCTATAGGTAAATCACCATTATTAGGTAAAAAGGTAATAATGATTAGTAACGCGAATGCCAAGCCAATCCACAGTGGCTTTAAATTAAGTTTTGTAGCTGCTTGCTTTGGGGAAGACATATTTTCTCATCCTTTCTACAATAAAAATGACGATTATTATCCATAACATCGGCCTGTATAATGTTTTATTAAGATAAGAATATGTTGATTTTATTGTAGAAAAAAATCTATGTGAAAATTGTGTTTTTTACAGCAATATGAGTAGATAAAGAGAAAATACATGGTCACAAAGAATACAAAAATATCCATGAAATATTATTTCTTTTTCTTAAAGGCAGAAGTTACTTTAGGCTCTGTGCCATTGGCTAATCGTTTAATATTTTCAAAGTGCAGGATGATGGCTATGCCAAAAAGAAGAAGAGCTATAATGGTTGGGCCAATGCCAGGAATCCATAAATAAGTTGCTGTACAAAACACGAGATAAAATTCTAGAACACCAACAATTAAATAATTTGTTGCAAAGGATAAAATAACAAATAAAATAAGTGCAAATAAACCAATCTTCCAATCAACAGCAAGTAAAATACCAATGATGGAGGCAGTTCCTTTCCCGCCATTGAAGCCCATGTAGAAGGGGAAATTATGACCTAAAATAACCCCAGCAGCCATAATATAAGTAAGCAGCCAAATTTGTTCTTCTGTTAAATGAATGGCGTCAGCTAGATAAAAATGCGCACCTATAATAGCCACAACACCTTTGCCTATATCGATGAGGGCTACTAAAACGCCATATTTCCAGCCAAGGGAAAGAGTAGCATTAGAGGCACCAGCATTACCGTGGCCTGCCTTTTTTAAATCAACCCCCGATAAAAATTGAGCCACTTTAGAGCCGTGAATACAGCCTATTAAATAGCCAATCATAAGAAAAATGATCACGGCCTTTACCATAAAAATACTCCTCTCAAAATTTTTTTTTTAAAATAGTGTATGCGTTCATATTACGTATAAGAGCAGACAGAAGTTTCGGAAAAAATAAAATTTACATGTTGACAGAAAAAAACTCTATGTTTATACTGTGTAACAACGATGGAAATTGAATCTCATACTCTTATCAAGAGCGGCGGAGGGATAGGCCCTATGATGCCCGGCAACCAGTAAGCAATGAGCTTACTAAGGTGCTAATTCCTACAGATTCTTACTTGGATCTGGCAGATAAGGGGAGGAAAACTTGCAACCGCAACCCTCTTCTTAGCTGAAGAGGGTTTTTGTTTTCTACAGAAAAATCCTCCTCATCTCCGGTACCATCGTAAAAAAATAACCATTTGGAGGTACACAATGACAAATTTTAAACCAGAAACATTGCTGTTGCATGGTGGTCAAGAGCCAGACCCAGTGACGGGTTCTCGCACAGTTCCAGTCTATCGCTCAACTGCTTTCGTATTTAAAGATACTGCTCATGCGCAACGTCTTTTTGCCTTAGAGGAAGCAGGGAATATTTACACACGAATTACCAATCCAACAGTTGATGTGTTTGAAAAACGTGTGGCTTTATTGGAAGGTGGAACAGCAGCAGTAGCACTTTCATCTGGTGCAGCAGCTATCGCATTTTCCATTTTAAATCTAGCTGGAGCTGGTGATGAGATAGTAGCAGCTAGTTCTTTATATGGTGGTACGTATAATTTATTTGCTAACACATTACCAAACTACGGTATTAAAACAATTTTTGTAGATGAAACAAATCCAGAGAATTTCAATGCGGCGATTACTGATAAAACAAAAGCGGTCTTTGCAGAGGTTTATGGTAATCCAAGCTTAAAGGTTTTAGATATTGAAGCAGTAGCTAAAATCGCACATGATAATGGTCTACCATTAATTATTGACAGCACGTTTGCTTCTCCTTATGGTTCTACACCTATTGAATACGGCGCAGATGTTGTAGTTCATTCTGCAACTAAATGGATAGGAGGTCATGGTACAACTTTAGGGGGCGTTGTTGTAGACGCTGGTAAGTTTGATTGGACTAGCGGTCGATTCCCTGGTTTTACTGAACCAGATGCCTCTTACCATGGGCTACGTTATGGAATTGATACAGCTTCTGCAGCCTTTGCTACAAAGCTACGTGTACAATTATTACGTGATTTTGGTCCAACATTAAGTGCTGATGCTGCCTTTAATTTATTGCAAGGGTTAGAAACACTTCATCTGCGTATCCCTAAACACAATGAAAATGCATTGGCAGTGGCTGAGTATTTACAAAACCACCCATCTGTGGAGTATGTAAATTATAATGGCCTAGAAGATTTTCCGACACATGAGTTAGCAAAAAAATATTTAAGAAATGGCTTCGGTTCAGTGCTTACATTTGGCATCAAGGGTGGACGAGAAGCTGGGCGAAAGCTTATCGATAGCGTGAAATTATTTTCACATGTAGCAAATGTAGGTGATGCAAAGTCATTAATTATTCATCCAGCTTCCACTACTCATCAGCAACTATCAGCAGAAGAATTAGTTCAAGCTGGTGTAACCGAGTCGCTCATTCGCTTATCCATCGGTTTAGAGGCAGTAGAGGATATTATTGCTGATTTAGATCAAGCCATTACACAGGCTACAACAACTGAACAAACAGTAGAAGCTTAAAGTTTAAAGCAAATGGAAAATGTTGTGACGTTAACGTATTTTCTCATTCGATTAGCCTCATTTGGCAATGCGTTAAACGTTGCTACATCAATCTATTACTGCACCCGTTAATTATCAGAACCTTATAAAAAATAATACCAAGTAATTTTATATGTATTATTGACTTTGTTAAATCCATGTTATATACTAGGAAATAAGTTAACAGTACGAAAATTTTTAAAAAAAGGTAAATGTTTTCATAAGTGCTCCCCCACTTTTGAATATATAGAAGAGTAGTTGCCTAGCCAGTGACTACTCTTCCCAAAAACTGATGATAAAGGAGTGTTTAAAATGGGTAACATCTATAGTGCGCAAAACATTGTATCCTATCTAATATATGAGCTAAATGAAGGGCATGTATTTGTCAACAATAAATCCATTCAACACCTTCTTACATCAGTCGAAAGAAAATGGCAGGAAGTATTTGGTCATACAGCATTTCAAGAACGTGTTTTTACTGAAGAAGACTTTACTGTTAAGGAAGTATTTGAGGCATATGAACAGTATGGTGTGAGCCATATCTCACTTCCTGCGACAGAGTTTTACTTGAAGTATGGTACATTTCAATTAGTGGAACGTACGTATGCAATACCAAATTTTACAGAAGAAGAGATTAGTCTTGTTCAACAAGCTTTAGCACAATACCGTTATCAATTGCTTTCAAAAGCAAGTTAAAACCCCCTCATATTTTTAAGCTCATTCTCTGCTGCTACAGGGAATGAGTTTTTTCTTTAAAGGGATTGTAATGAGTGTCTGAGCATACATATATATAATAGAAGAAAGACATTCATATATTGAAATGTAAATAGTCAATATTTGTTCAAATCTTATAGAATGATTAATAAAACGTATAATAAAGGGAATGAAACCGATTTCTTTTGCACATCTAGAGAAAACAAATGTCCTTCCTAGAAAGATTTTTCTTGTGCAAAGTGTGTATTTGCGTTACAATTTTCTTTAAGTTAAATTTTGAATTATTTGAATTTGTATGTGTACTAACACATATATAAATAGCGAAACTCATACAAAGAGAGTTGTTGGCTAAAGACTGCGGTGGGTGTCAAATTGTCATGACACAACCCCATGGAGAGTTAGCTTTAATGAAACTGCGGAATGTAAGTTGGAGGGAATAATAAGAATGGCAACTATAAAGGCAGCGATTTTAGGATTTGGAACGGTAGGTCAGGGGATTTACCATATTTTAAATGAAAAACGAGAAGAACTAAAAAATAAATTAGGTATTGAATTAGAGGTAGCGAAGATTTTAGTGACAGATGCTAGTCGTGAACGTGTACCAGGCACAGCAAATTTGATGACAACAAGTATGGATGAAGTCTTAGCAGAGCCAGGTATGCAGGTAGTGTTTGAAGCAATTGTGAACGAAGAACCTGCATACAGTTATTTAAAGCGAGCGGTGGAACATAAGTGTCATGTTATTACTGCCAATAAAGTGATGTTTGCCAAAAGAGGTTTGGAGTTGCAGGATCTTGCAAAAGCAAATGGCGTTTTTGTAGGCTATGAGGCTACTACTGCTGGTGGCGTACCTGTTATAAAAACAATGAAAAATATCTTACTTGTAAATGATGTAAGTCGTATACAAGGTGTCTTAAATGGCACATGTAATTATATTTTAACAAAAATGCGTGCACAGGGCTGGTCGTTCGAAACAGCTTTAAAAGAGGCACAAGGCTTAGGTTACGCCGAAGCAGATCCATATAATGATATATCTGGGCAGGATGCATTTAAAAAATTAATGATATTAAGTGCCTTAGCTTTTGGTGAGCAGCCTGACTGGTCAGATGTAGAGGTAATTGGGATCGATAGTATCTCTGCTGAACAAGTTCATGAGGCATGTGAAAAGGGTCTACGTTACCGTCATGTAGCTGAAGTGGAAAAACTAGCTGACGGTAAGATTATTGCAAAAGTAGGTCCTCAACTAGTTGATAAAGAGCATCCACTTTATCCAGTCGATGATGTGTTCAATGCGGTGGCATTAGAGACTAACTATATTGGTACACTAACATTAATCGGTCCTGGAGCAGGGATGTATCCAACAGCGAGTGTCATGGTAGAAGATTATGCTGAAATCATTGGGAAAAGAGCAGGATTTGTTGTGACAATCTAATAAAAGCTTTAAAAAAGGCCCGCCATTCAACAATGTTCAATTGTATGAATGGTGGGCTTTTAGTCTTCATCTTTGACGTCTATGTCCTCTGGAATAGGAGTAGCACGCCAAATTTCAATTTCCTCTTTTATACGTTCCAATTGTTTAAAATAAGTGCTGAATTGTCCACTATTGATTAAAATTTGTTGGCCATCGTAAACAGAACGGATGCGTCCTTCGTAAATTAGACGCATTACTTGATCCTCAGGCATACCAAGATCTATAGCTGTCTCTTCAATTGATTTGTACATACGATTCGCTCCTTTTACTGCTTTTATTATAACGTCCATTCATGAGAAAACATACTATTGGAATTAAAAGAAAAGTAAAAATGATAATTGTTTGATTTTGGATAAATATGTATGATTAGTATGGATAAAGATGTGAAGCGGGGATGAGTTGATAAATGCTAAATTCATTGTTTGTATTACTAGCAGCTATTCTATGGGGAATGACAGGTACTGCCCAAACATATTTGGATCAAGGGGTATCTCCAATAGCAGTGGCCATGGTTCGTTCTGCAATTGGTGGCAGTTTATTATTAGTTATTACGATTATAATGAGGAAAATTAACTTTTTAAGGTGGTCATGGAAATGGACAATTTTAGCTGCGGCTAGTATTGCGCTTTTCCAAGGTCTTTTCTTCTCATCCATTCGCCTAACAGGTATAGCCATTGGAACTGTTGCTACTATTGGTAGTGCACCAGTGTTTTCTGGTGTTTTAGAGTGGCTAGTATGGAAAACACGTCCCACAGCGGTATGGGGACTTGCTACATTGATGGCCATTATCGGATGTCTTTTATTGTTTATGAATAATGGAGAGGATTCTGTTCACGTTGGCGGTTTCATATTAGCGCTTTGTGCAGGTTTATCCTTTGCATTTTACACAAACATAAGTAAAAAATTAATGGCACAAGAAGAGGCATTACCCGCAGTTGCTATGACATTCTCCATTTGCGCTTTGTTTTTACTGCCGTTTTCTTTACAAGGTGGATTTTCCTGGTTAGTAAATGTGCACAACTTATGGACAATGTTATTTATGGGGATTATGTGTACAAGCGTAGCGTATTTCCTGTTTTTAAGTGGACTACAAAAAATTAGTTCATCCTCAGCTGTAACACTTTCATTAGCAGAACCCTTGACTGCTGCAATTCTTGGTGTGTTTTTAGTTGGAGAACACTTAAGTGTAGTTTCCTGGCTTGGAGTAGCGATGCTTTTAGGTGGCATTGTTGTTTTAACATTGGGTGGGAGAAAAAAGCTAAAACCTTAAGAAATTCTTCATTTTTATAATAGCTGGTTTTTAAGATTTAGAAGATACACTTATATTTGAGAGCGAGGTGTATATCATGACGAAATTAACAGTTCTTGTTACAGATGACGATCAAGATATTCGTGATGGTATTGAAATCTATTTAAAAAATGAAGGCTATCATGTCATTAAAGCAGCAGATGGCTTAGACGCATTAAAAAAGCTAGAGAACAATGAAGTACATTTAATAATTTTAGATATCATGATGCCAAATATGGATGGAATTACAGCAACCTTTAAAATTAGGGAAGAGCGCAATATCCCCATTATCATGCTAAGTGCAAAGGCGGAGGATGGCGATAAGATTCATGGATTATCGGTAGGAGCAGATGATTATGTGACAAAGCCATTCCATCCATTAGAGCTATTGGCACGTGTAAAATCACAACTGCGCCGTTATGTGCAGCTAGGAACGTATAGTGAGGGAGCTACAAAAGTGGAAATAGACGGACTAGTTCTTGATGAAGAGGCAAAAGAAGTTGTACTAGAAGGAGAAGCAGTTCGACTAACCCCGATAGAATATAAAATTACAGAACTATTAATGAAAAATGTAGGGCGTGTGTTTTCGATTCGTGAAATTTATGAACGTGTTTGGAATGAGGAAGCTTATAATGCTGAAAATATTGTAGCTGTTCACATTCGGAAAATACGTGAGAAAATTGAAGCTGATCCGAAAAATCCACGCTATCTAAAGGTGGTATGGGGCGTTGGCTATAAAATGGAAAAATAAACTAGAGAAGTATATGACAATTGCAGGATTTCTAGCAGGCGTTGTTGGATTCATTTATTTTGGTGTTTATGCCTATCAAATTGTCAATTCTCGCTCCTCAGAGGTTTTACAGTTACTAGAAAGAATTTTTTAGAGGAGTGTAAAGACTTATGGTGAAAAAATGGAAATCTCTTCTCGTGTTAATGTGTTTAATCTGGACAGTTTTCGGTATCTTTACTTTTTATCATGTGGGGTACCAGTATATTGGGAAATCATATTTCGAATCGGAAAATTTCCAGCATGAAATCGATAATTTCACTGCAGAACTAGGACCGTTAGTAATTAATGTACCGAATGCAGAGGAATTGAAAAATAAAATTGAGATTACCCAAACTGAAATAGATGATCATCGTAATTACTATGGTACATTAGGGCAGCAAATCGAAAATATTAAAGCACAATATGAACAGCGCATTCAGGAAGCTGTAGATGCCAATGCTACAGAATTAAAGACAAAACTAGAGACTGAACGGGATACTAAAATTAAAGATATTACCGCAAATTTTGAAGATGATGAGCATGTACGAAAGAAGATTTTTGCAGAAAAAGAAGAACTTATTGATAAATATATCAAAGCCGCTCAAACTGAATCCAAAAACTTTAGTAAAACCTATGATTATTGGTCATATGAGTTGACAAATACAGAAAATGGTAAAATTTACCGTTCTGGTGATGTTTCTGAAAGTAGTGCCTATAAAATAAAGTATACTGATCGAAAACCGCTATATGCATGGAATATCAGTGATAATTTAAGAGATATTTTTTACCGTACAGAAACGTATGTGAATGTAGATGACCTTTACGAAACGACAGAATATACAGGTGTAATAGCTATCTCTAAAAAAGCAGTAATATCAGAAGATTTGATACAAGGAGGATACCAACAATTTCAACAGTTTCAGCGCAATCAATATACCCATTACTTTATTTGGATCACAAGTATTATAATGGCCGTCTTTGTATGGAGGGGGCGTAAGGACTTATTACAGATAGTTATGAGCATGAAGGAAAAAGATCTATTAACAAAGTATAAAATTGATGTTCAAATTATTCTTTTATTAATAACAGCCTTTATGTATTTCTTTTCAGCACAAGTTGTTTTTGAATCTATAGAATATAATTCAATATATAATAATAATTATGTTCGTTTTATACTTGATATTGCCTTTAAAATAGTTGTTCTAATGGTAATTGGTAGTGCTTTCTTCGTGCAATTAATTTGGTTGTATACAAGAGTAAATACTTTGAATAAGCTAGAGGAAAATGTGAAATCGAGCTATTTATGGTCACTTGGGGATTCGTTGACTGACTTATTTATTAATCGTTCGATCGCATTACATTCAATTGTAATGCTAGCCGCAGCCTTCTTTGGAGGTGGTAGCCTTGTTGCTACCATGATAGGAGGCGGAGCTTTTCCAGTCCTTGTACTTGGCATTTGTATGTTTATAGGATTTCCTGCTATGATTGTTTTCCTATCCAGAATGGGTTATTTAAACCGTATTATGAAAGATACGAAGGATATGGCTGAAGGGCGTTTAAACCGTGATGTAAAGGTAAAAGGTAAATCTCCGCTTGCAGGTCATGCAGAAAACCTCAATCATTTACGAGAAGGTGTGCGTACGTCCATGCATGAGCAGGCGAAAAGTGAGCGTTTAAAAACAGAGCTGATTACAAATGTGAGTCATGATTTACGTACTCCTTTAACCTCAATAATTACGTATACCGATTTATTAAAGAAGCCAAATATTACAGAGGAAGAACGGAAACAATACATTCATATACTGGATAAAAAGTCTGAACGTTTAAAAGTGCTGATTGAAGACCTTTTTGAAGTATCGAAAATGGCTAGTGGTAATATTGAACTTCACCGCAGTCGAGTAGATTTAACACAGCTTATCCAGCAGGCTGTAGGGGAGCATAAAGAGGATTTAACACAGTCACAACTAGATTTACGAATGACCATGCCTCATGATCCAATCTTTGCATATGTGGATGGTCAAAAATGGTGGAGACTTATTGATAATTTAATTGTCAATGTCTTGAAGTATGCGCTAGAGGGAACGCGTGTTTATGTGACATTTAAGCGTACGGCAGATGGCGATGCTGAATTTACGGTGAAAAATGTAGCAAAGTATGAAATTAGTGAAGATGCTGAAGAATTATTTGAACGCTTTAAACGTGCAGATGCCTCACGTCATACAGAGGGCTCAGGGCTTGGATTAGCCATTGCACAATCCATTGTCGATTTACATGGAGCAAGAATGAGCATTGATGTAGATGGCGATTTATTTAAAGTAATCGTTCGAATTCCAGCAGTTTAATGGTAAAAAGGCGGCAAACTTCTGCCGCCTTTTTTATTATAGGCCTAAATTTTTGGCGATAATAACCTTCATGACTTCATTAGTACCAGCATAGATCGACATAACAGGTATATCTCTATATCTTCTAGCAATCTTATATTCCTCCATATAGCCATAGCCACCATGCAATTGCATACATTGCGTAGCAAGGTCACGTGCATTTTCGGTAATCCAGTATTTTGCCATAGAAACTTTTGTCACAACATCATTGCCTGCAATATGTTCTTCAATCAATGATTCCAAAAAGGATTTACCAAGCTCAATTTTAGTAGCCATTTCAGCTATTTTAAATTGTGTATTTTGGAAGTCACCAATTGTTTTGCCAAAAGCCTGACGTGATTTCACATAGTCTAGCGTTAGCGTAAGCATATCCTCAGCGGCTGTTTGTGCGGCAATCGCTACTGCTAATCGCTCTTGTTGCAGTTTTTCCATCATATAATGAAAGCCCTTGCCTTCTTCTCCAAGTAGGTTTTGAACAGGCACTCGACAATCTTCAAAATAGAGTTCAGCTGTATCTTGGGCATGCATACCAACTTTTTCGAGCTGTCTTCCTTTTGTAAAGCCAGGTGTGCCCTCTTCAATAACAAGTAGGCTAATACCACGATGTTTTTTCTCAGCCTGAGGATTTGTTTTTACTGCGACAACCGCTAAGTTTGTATGGATGCCATTTGTTATAAAGGTTTTTTGACCATTTACGATATAATGGTCCTCATCGCGAATGGCTGACGTTTTGATATTAGCCAAGTCTGAACCTGTACCAGGCTCCGTCATTGCAATAGCTGTTATATAGTCGCCTGTAACACATTTTGGCAGCCAACGAGATTTTTGTTCGTGTGTCCCATATGCTTCGATATATGGGACAACAATATCATTATGCAGGCCAACCCCGATAAGACTTGAGCCTATACGTTCAAGTTCTTCTTGTATAATGACGCCAAAGCTGAAATCCAAGCCCAGTCCGCCATATTGTTCTTCTACTTGTGGGCAAAGATACCCCATATCACCAAGCTTACGCCAAAAAGAAAGCGGAATAAGATGATCCTTTTCCCACTGTGCATAATGCGGTTCAGCTTCTTCAGCTAAAAACTTACGAAAGGTTTTGCGAAATAACTCATGCTCTGTTGTTTCAAACTTATAACGTGTCATTTGAAATAGCACCCCTTTTTCCTCGTAAATACGCGAATTTGCTCGTTCATCTACTATGTTACTGGAAGAAATGTGAAAATAAAAGTGGTATTTAATATGTAAATGACGAAAATGTCATCTATATACAGTGAAATGTCATGTAAAACGAGAGTAACGAATGAAATGAAAAGGTAAACTTAAATTTGTCATAGAATAAAGGGACAAGTTCCTACTTTCTTTAGAAGATTATTCAAGTGCTTTAAGCAATATGATTGATAAGTATAATGGTATAATCAATTAAATTATAGAAAGAAAGTAGAGGACTTGGTTATGCCAAAAGTAATCGGCGCTGTACTTTTAATTAGTATTTATAGTGCTTTGACTTTCTATTTAGGGTGGGGAGTAAAGCAGTGGCTTGTAGCAATGGGGTGGTTTCGTTTTCCAGTATTATTTTGGATCGTGCTATATATGGTTGCTTTTAGTATTATAATCGGAAGATTACACGAGTCATTACGAGTGTTTTCTGTAATCAGTAATTATTGGATGTTTATCTTTGAATATGGCTTATTGCTATGTTTAGTTGCACAATTCATTATTTGGCTTACACCTTTTAAAAACGTGCAAATAATAGGTAGTATAGGAGTAGCAATCCTATTCTTGTTAAGTATTATTGGCTCCTATTTAGCCTACTCTCCAGTTGTTCGTCATTTAGAAATAACTGTTGATAAACAAGATAGTGATTTAAACACACTAAGAGCTGTTGTGGCATCTGATTTTCACTTAGGTGTGTTATCACATAAACGACATTTACAACGTTTTGTCAGTTTAGCTAATGAAGCACAACCAGATATTGTGTTGTTAGCTGGGGATATTGTGGACGATGACCCTAAATGGTTTGTTCAAGAGGGTATGGCAGATGTCATGAAACAATTAACATCTACATATGGAACATATGGTATATTAGGTAACCATGAATATTATGGCAAAAGAATTCCTGAGTTTATTAAGGAAATGGAAAATGCCAATGTGAAAATGCTCCTAGATGAAACAATTCTTATAGAAGAGGCGTTTATATTAACAGGGCAAGAGGACAGAACGAATAAAGAAAGAAAACCACTTGAGGTACTAAAGCCATCTGCTAATTTACCATGGCTTGTAATGAATCATACACCTGACGATTTGAAAATGCCTTCAAAAATGGGCGTTGATTTACATATGTCTGGTCATACACACAAGGGACAACTGTGGCCGAATCAGTATATAACAGCTCGTGTATTTGAACTGGATTATGGTTATAAATTGAAGGAACAGATGCATACACTTGTTTCATCAGGCTATGGCTTCTGGGGCCCACCGATGCGAATTGGCAGTAGATCAGAGCTTTGGGTAGTAGATATAACATTTAATAGAATGTGATAATCTAACAACCGGCTTCTTAGGTGAAATGGCAGTAGTATATACAAACGTAGTATTTTATAATAAGTGGGTATTTGATTAGAAAAGGTAAGGTGACATGGTGGAAATTATAGAGTTATTAAAAGCATTAATATTAGGCTTTGTTGAGGGTATGACAGAATTTGCACCAGTATCTTCTACGGGGCATATGATTATCGTGGATGATATGTGGTTAAAGACAGAAGAGTTTTTAGGGAAATATCCTGCCAACACATTTAAAATTGTTGTACAACTTGGTTCCATATTAGCAGTTATCGTAGTTATGTGGAAACGTATGCTAAGCTTAGTTGGTTTATATAATATTGAAGGTCAAGCTAAGTCCATAAATGGCCGCTTTAACTTATTGCATGTTATTGTTGGTATGCTACCAGCAGTTGTCTTAGGTTTTGCATTCAAGGATTTTATTGACGACCATCTTTTTAAAGTAGAACATGTTGTATATGCACTAGTGGCAGGAGCAATTCTAATGATTGCTGCAGATAAATTGGCACCGAGAAAACCAAAAGTTGATTCTTTAGATAAGATTTCTTATGGTTTAGCATTTAAGGTAGGGCTAGTACAATGCCTATCTCTATGGCCAGGTTTTTCTCGTTCAGGTGCAACGATTTCGGGTGGGGTACTATTTGGTATGAGTCACCGTGTTGCAGCTGATTTTACATTCATTATGGCTGTGCCCATCATGGCAGGAGCTAGCCTCGTATCCGTTTTGAAAAACTGGGATACTTTATCAATGGACTATTTTGGCTTCTATGCTGTAGGATTTATTAGTTCGTTCGTCTTTGCATTACTGTCCATTAAGTTTTTCTTAGCGCTTATTTCAAAGGTAAAATTAATGCCTTTTGCCATTTATCGTTTAGTTTTAGCCGCAGTTCTTTGCGTTATCATTTTCATGTAAACAATAAGTCACGCTTCTTCTTCAAGAAGCAGTGGCTTTTTTTGCGTCAAAATTATTGTATCATCCATCCGTTTTTTTCAATAAAGTGAGAAAAAATGAGCATAAAGAATCATATCGAAGCATAAATTAATAGCAAATTATAATAATATTAGACAACATTTACCTACATGTTGTTCATTTAACTGTTTTGAGATTATAATTGATACATAAAGTGTCTAATTATTTGTTGTTTTTTTATAAAAAGTAGGAATATAGACTTAGTAAGATATTTGATTAAATATATGAGGTGGAGAAAATGTTTCAACTTATCAATAGATCTAAGAAAAGTACAATTGAAATAAGCAATGAAACAACAATCGGTATTTTTATAGAAGATCCAGACCGTTTACTACAATTAAATCTTGTAGGGTTAAGTGTGCATGATCTTCAGCTGATTAATAGTTTAAAACCATATGTAGAAAGAAATGTAGTAGAAGTGGTAGCTGCATTTTATCATGCAATAGAAAGTGTTCCTGCCTTACAAAAGGTCATTCAATCACATAGCTCCAGCGAACGTTTACGTCAGACATTACGTCACCATATTATTGAAATGTTTGAGGGGCGAATAGATGAAGCCTTTTTAGAGAAGCGAAGACGTGTGGCAAAAATGCATGTAAAGATTAATTTATATCCGAAATGGTATTTAGCTGCATTTCAAATACTTGAGAAATCACTTCGCAAAATAGTCTATGAACTACGATTACCAAAGGGCGAAGAAGAGAAGTTTTGTGATGCTATCAGTAAAATATGTAATTTTGAACAACAAATCGTTTTAGAAGAATACGATAGCTACGCAAGTATACTAATTGAAACACAACGCAATAATGTTAGGGACCATGTAAAGGATGTTATAGGCGGAATTTCTACACAATTAGAGGTTCAATCACAAACTACGACTGAAACAGTAACAGAACTTGTATATAGCGCCAAGCGTGTCAACGCTTCTTTGAAGGAAAGTATGTATGAGGCAGAATCAATGCAAAAAGTGTCTAGTGAAGGCTATATTAAAATACTATCCATTAATGAGCAAACAGGGAAGATTCATCATAAGACCGTAGAAATGGCAAATATGGTGGAGCAATTAGATGCTTCCTCTTCGAAAATAAATGCCGTTGTAGAAATTGTGAAAAGTATTTCTGGGCAAACAAATTTACTTGCGTTAAACTCTGCAATTGAGGCGGCACGTGCTGGTGAGCATGGTAAAGGATTTGCAGTTGTTGCAAACGAAGTACGCAAGCTTGCAGATCAAACGAAAAGCTCTGTTGAACAGATTGCTGAGTTAATCATGACGTCAAATGGTATCACAACACAAGTTGTACAAGCTATTCAGAACATACAGGAGCTTGTAAATAGTAGTATCGAACGTAATGCTGAATCTCTAAAAGCTTTTGATGCGATTTCTGGTTCTGTAGAAAATTCGATCTCGAATTTCCAAAAAGTTGATAATCAAGTATCTGAATTAGCTACTATTATTGAATCGATTGGTGAATCTTCGGAAGAATTAGCGAGGGCAGCTAATCGCTTAAATACAACAATAAGAGAGTTTTAAAAGAAACATAGCTATGCATACTGTCTATGCATAGTTTTTTAGTATGTGAATTAAGATAAAAGGTCTTATTTTATGGATAAATCAACTAATAGGCTGATGAATTAGCTAATAACAAATTTTATAGAAAGAGGAAGATTACAAAACCCTAGAAAATGCTTGTTTTAAGTGTTACGCTATAGGCGAATTAGGGAATTGAGTAGAGGGGTGTTTGGAGCATGAAAAAGAAATTATTTATAACACGTAAGTTTCCTACACATATTGTTGAACTGTTACAGGAATTTTATGAAATCTCACAATGGGATGAGGAAGAAATTGTGATTCCACGTGAAAAATTGCTAGCAGCTGTCGCTGACTGTGAGGTACTGTGGGTAACGATAGCCGATCAAGTAGATGAAGAATTACTTTCGCATGCCCCCAACTTAAAATTAGTGACGAATTTAGCTGTTGGATATAATAATATCGATGTGAAGGCTTTAAAAAAACGAGGCATTATGGCGACAAATACGCCCGGAGTTCTAACTAATACAACTGCGGATTTAGTATTTGGCTTACTGCTTGCAACTGCTCGTAGAATTCCAGAAAGTGAAAGATATTTACGTGAGGGCAAATGGAAAAGCTGGTATCCAATGCAACTGGTTGGCAAGGATGTTTCAGGAGCTACAATTGGCATTATTGGCATGGGGAGAATTGGCCAAGCTGTTGCTAGAAGAGCAAAAGGGTTTGATATGAAAATCTTGTATAATAATCGCAGACGTCGTCATGAAGCAGAAGAAATGTATGGCTTCCAGTATGTTTCGCTGGAGGATCTATTAAAGCAATCTGATTTTGTTGTGATTATGACACCTTATAATAGTGATACGGAAGGACTCATTGGTGCAAAGGAACTTGCTTTGATGAAAGAAGATGCGGTATTAATTAATGCCTCACGTGGTGGAATTATTGATGAGGATGCGCTGTACGATGTTCTGAAAAATGGGAAGCTTTGGGCTGCAGGACTAGATGTGTTTGAACAAGAGCCAATTGCGATGGATCATCCTTTATTAACACTTCCAAATGTAGTAGCTCTGCCACATATCGGTAGCGCGTCATTAGAAACGAGAACGGCAATGCTAATGTTAAATGTAAAAGCTTTGACTGCTTATGGACAAGGAAAGGCAATATCCAATCGAATTGATTAAAAAGAGGAGCATATCGGTGAAAGATATGCTCCATTTTTTTATCTATTGAATAAATCGAATAAGCCACCGATACCGCCTTCACCTTTAGATTGACCGCCTCCACCTTGCGAAATAGGTGCAGCTGCAAAGACACGACTGGCTAAACGGCTAAATGGTAATGATTGTACCCACACTGTTCCAGGACCACGTAATGTAGCAAAGAAAATTCCTTCGCCTCCAAACAGGGCTGTTTTTACGCCTCCAACCATTTCAATATCGTAATCTACATTGGATGTCATTGCTACCAGACATCCTGTATCCACACGTAAAACTTCACCTGGTTGTAATGTTTTTTCATGAATGGCTCCTCCTGCATGAACAAACGCCATGCCGTCACCTTCTAGCTTTTGCATAATGAAGCCTTCACCACCGAAGAAGCCTACTCCAATTTTTTTCTGAAATTCAACGCCAACAGAGACCCCTTTAGCAGCAGCTAAGAATGCATCTTTTTGACAGATAATTTTACCGTTTAATTGGCTTAAATCCATCGGAATAATCTTCCCTGGGTATGGTGATGCGAAATAAACATGCTTCTTACCTGAGCCAACGTTTGTGAATGTTGTCATGAATAAGCTCTCACCTGTTATTAGGCGTTTTCCGGCACCTAATAATTTACCCATTAGACCACTTTGTGAGCCACCTCTTGAGCCGTCACCAAAAATAGTTTCCATATGGATCGAATCATCCATCATCATTAACGCTCCTGCTTCTGCAACCACTGTTTCCTGAGGGTCAAGCTCAACTTGCACATATTGCATGTCGTCACCAAATAACTTGTAGTCAATTTCATGATTATTCATAAAGGGATTCCTCCAAAAATAAATTTAATGATATTGTATACGATTATAAGCTACATTGGTTTCAATAGAAAATTAAATATTTTAGAAAAAAAGGGAATTAGTTAGAAAATGTCGAATATAAAAAACTAGAATGTGTATTATTTATTTTCATTTAACTAAGGGTATTGTGAATATACATAACCTTAAGAGGCTTCTAAGATTAGAAGTCATCCTCTCTATTGAGGTAAGGAAGTTAAGTGGAAATAAAGCCTCTGGCAGTTGTCACCGATTATTATGGAAATGCTAGTATGACAAGGTGTGGTTTTTATTGAAAATTCGGAATTTTGACATATTTTATCTCCGTTCACTCCAAGATTCCTAATGAGACATTTATTCTTTTGGTGGGGAGCAATTATTGATTGTATGGAGATAAAGCCACTGGTAACTGTCACGGATAGTGAAACGTGCAAGCACATTCCACTACTCGGACGCAATTATCCAAAGGCGAAATGGATTCTGGTTAAATTCATAGACTTATACCTATGGAATACGACTGGTACAACAGCTGAGGCATCATAGAGTATTTCAGGGGGTGTATGTAGTGGAGATTAAA
Source organism: Lysinibacillus capsici (assembly GCF_020217405.1). Classification (NCBI taxonomy): domain Bacteria; kingdom Bacillati; phylum Bacillota; class Bacilli; order Caryophanales; family Bacillaceae; genus Lysinibacillus; species Lysinibacillus capsici. Next base: position 482,827 of record NZ_CP084108.1, read on the forward strand.
AACTATATCGGTGGTAAATGGATCACACATTCACATTTACAAAGTATAGCAGTGACGAACCCTGCAAACGGTGAGCAGCTTGCTACCATTCCACGTTCTACTTCGAATGAGGTAGGCGAGGCTGTAGCTGTTGCTAAACAAGCACAAAAGAGCTGGGCACTTATACCAGCACCAAAACGTGCAGATTATTTATATGCCATCGGTCAAAAAATGAAAGAGAAAAAAGAACATTTGGCGACCGTTTTAACAAAAGAGATGGGCAAGGTCATTGAAGAGGCTAGAGGAGAAGTCCAAGAAGGAATTGATATGGCATACTATATGGCTGGTGAAGGACGTAGATTGTTTGGTGAAACAACACCGTCTGAGCTTGCCAATAAATTTGCTATGAGTGTAAGGGCACCTATAGGCGTTGTAGCACTCATTACACCTTGGAATTTCCCTGTTGCTATCGCCACGTGGAAGTCATTTCCTGCCATTGTTGCAGGGAATACATTCATTTGGAAACCTTCTAATGAGACTCCAATGATGGCCTATGAAATGGGTAAAATTTTTGAGGAAGTAGGCTTACCAGATGGTGTTGCTAATATCGTATTTGGTACAGGACCTACAGTAGGCACAGCATTAATTGAACACCCTGACGTCAAGGTTATTTCGTTTACAGGTTCTACAACAACGGGCAGTAAAGTAGCTGAGCTTGGCGGGAAGCATTTGAAAAAGGTTTCTTTAGAGATGGGTGGCAAAAATGCTGTTATTGTCATGAATGATGCTGATCTACAGCTAGCTACAGAAGGAATTTTATGGAGCGCATTTGGTACTGCTGGGCAAAGGTGTACAGCATGTAGCCGAGTCATTGTGCATAAAGATGTAAAAGAACAATTAGAGAAACGTCTCTTAGATGAAATGCAAAAGCTCACAATTGGGGATGGTCTAGATGAGGGAGTAAAAATCGGGCCAGTGATTAATAAAGCAGCATTGGAAAAAATTAATCACTATGTACAAATAGGTAAACAAGAGGGTGCTACATTATTAGCAGGTGGCAGGATACTAAATGAACCACCTTATGATAAGGGGTTCTATTATGAGCCAACATTGTTTACGAATGTGAAGCCTGACATGATTATTGCTCAAGAAGAAATCTTTGGTCCAGTCGTATCTCTAATTGAAGTGGCAAGTTTGGAAGAAGCAATTGAAGTAAATAATGGTGTGAAATTTGGCTTATCTAGCTCAATATTCTCACAGGATGTCAATACAATTTTCCGCGCGCAACGTGATTTAGACACAGGTATCGTTTATGTAAATGCTGGCACAACAGGTGCTGAAATCCATTTGCCATTTGGAGGTACTAAAGGGACAGGAAATGGGCACCGTGATTCAGGTGTAGCAGCCCTAGATGTATACACAGAGTGGAAAAGTATTTATGTAGACTACAGCGGTAAATTACAAAGAGCACAAATCGATACAGAGTAACAGATCAACGAAAGGGGATGTTCTTGATGAAAGTTGTTGTATTAGGTGCAGGTTTAATGGGGAAAGAGGTAGCTCGTGATTTAATAAAAAACGATAAAGTGGAGCGTGTGTATTTAGGTGATATCGACGTGAAAGTTGCACAGGACTTTGTAGATACGCTAGATACAAATAAGGTAGAAGTGGTAGAGCTACACGCAGAACGTGACGATTCATTAATGAACGTTATTTCGAAGGGTGATGTTGCCGTCAATGCATTGTTTTATTCGTTCAATGAACGAGTAGCAAGAGCAGCTATAGAGGCGGGTGTCCATTCCGTTGATTTAGGTGGTCATATCGGTGGCGTTACAGAGAAGATATTAGGTTTACATGAGGAAGCGAAGGCAAAGGGTGTTACAATCATTCCTGACCTAGGTGTTGCTCCTGGCATGGTCAATATTCTAGCGGGCTATGGTGCTTCAAAATTAGATGAAGTAGAATCTATTAAACTATTTGTTGGTGGTATTCCAACTGAGCCAAAGCCTCCGCTTCATTATACACGCGTATTTTCTTTAGATGGCGTATTCGATCATTATACTGAGCCTTCAAAAACGATTCAGAAGGGCAAGCTTGAAGAAGTTCCATCCCTATCAGGCGTTGAACCTATTTATTTTGATGATTTCGGTGTGCTTGAGGCATTTTATACATCTGGTGGTATCTCCACATTGTATAAGACATTCCCGAATGTCCGCACATTAGAATATAAAACCATCCGTTATAAAGGCCATGCTGAGAAATTTAAACTTTTAGCAGACTTAGGTTTCCTTGATTCTGCGAATAAGGTAGAAGTGGATAATCAAGAAGTGCCTGTTCGTGCAGTTGTACGAGAGGCACTCAAAAAGAAACTTGAATTGGGCACAAAACCTGATGCTGTATTGTTACGTGTTATTGTAGCGGGTGAAAAAGCCCAACAGCAGGTGACATATGAATATGAAATGGTTGTACGTAAAGACATGACAATTAATGAAACAGCTATGGCACGTGCTACCGCAAATACGATATCAGTTGTTGCTCAGATGATTGGTGCCGGTGCTATTACAGAGCATGGTGTATTCCCGCCTGAAGCAATCGTGCCAGGTGATACGTATATTGAAGAGATGGCTAAACGAGGTGTGGTCATTAAAGAGACATCACACAAGTCTGCTATGATTGTGAAATGGTAGGTGCTAACCATGAACTTTGAAATGTCCACTGAGCAGGAAATGCTAAGAAAAACAGTAAGACAGTTTGTTGATGAGGAAATCATTCCCTATATTGCAAAATGGGATGCTGAAGGTGGCTTTGATGCCAAGATTTGGTCCAGACTGGCTGAGCTTGGCTTAATGGGGGTTTGTGTTCCTGAACAATACGGAGGTAGTGGCATGGATTATAATGCACTTGCTATCGTATGTGAGGAGCTTGAACGGGGAGATACGGCATTTCGCACAGCTGTATCTGTCCATACAGGTTTAAATAGTATGACCCTAATGCAGTGGGGGACTGAAGAGCAAAAGCAACGATACCTTGTTCCACAAGCTAAAGGTGTACGAATTGGAGCTTTTGGTCTCACAGAGCCAGGGGCAGGGTCTGATGTAGCTGCCATGACAACAACTGCTGTACGTGATGGTAATCATTATATCCTCAATGGGCAAAAAACGTGGATCTCCTTATGTGATATTGCAGACCACTTTATCGTATTTGCCTATACTGACAAATCAAAGAAACATCATGGAATTAGTGCGTTTATTGTAGAACGTTCCATGGCTGGCTTTACATCTAAAGCGATTAAAGGAAAATATGGTATTCGTGCTGGTAATACAGGTGAGCTCTTTTTTGAAGATTTACGCTTGCCAATTGAAAACCGACTAGGTGAAGAGGGCGAGGGCTTCAAAATTGCCATGTCTGCGCTAGATAATGGTCGATTTACAGTAGCGGCAGGTGCTGTTGGTTTGATCCAAGCTTGCATAGAGGCTAGTGTGAAGTACTGTCATGAACGGGAAACATTTGGCAAACCTATTGGTGAGCACCAGCTTGTAGGACGAATGATAGCTAATATGGAAGCAGGCTATCAAATGAGTCGTCTCCTTGTCTATCGTGTTGGAGAATTGAAAAATAAAGGTGTTCGAAATACTCGAGAGACTTCATTGGCAAAATGGCAATCTTGTGATTTTGCGAATAAGGCTGCGGATGATGCGGTACAGATTCATGGAGCCTATGGCTATTCAGACGAGTATCCAGTTGCCCGTTATTTAAGAAACTCCAAAGCACCAGTAATTTATGAAGGGACTCGCGAAATTCATACGATTATGCAGGCGGATTATGTATTGGGAAGACGCCAAGATAAGCCTTTAAAAAATATGTTGCCTAAATGGCCATTTGAAGAATAAACGAGAGGGGAAACACTTCCCTCTCGTTTTTTGTAGTGCCTTAACTTACTTAGAAAATTTCAGAAAAATGTAACTTTCCTCTTTTTTACTAGTCTAATTAATAAACAAGTATATGAAGGAGAGGAAAAATGATGAAAAGTAAATGGTTCGCAATTATGCTGATTATCGTTCTAGCTATCGTGCCTGGTATTTTTACATGGATAGTGAATACAGATGTGACGGCAAAGGCGGCTAGCGCAAGTATGGCAACACAAAACTGGCAAGCATCTTTTTCAGTTGCTTTAAAGAAAAACAAAATAACTGAAGAATATGTCTATATCACTACGGAAAAAGGACACAAAGTACCTGCAACAATTGAATTGCTGGAAGATCAAAAAACGATAGTGGTGAAAAAGTTAGCACCAGGTAATTATCAATTGCATGTAAAAAAGGAGGCCTTTGCACAAGGCGGACTGAAAATAGCTTCGCAGACAATTCCATTTACAATTATCGAGACATTAACAGCCGTTAAATCGGAGAAAGAGTTACAGCAGTATTTTAAAAAGTTGTTAACAACTCAAAGAGTAGAAGTTAGAGAAGAAGAGAGCTTACAAAGTACAGCAAGTGAAGATAAAGCAACCGCTAATAATGAGTCTACAACTAATAATCAAGTAGAGGGGGTAGAAGAGGGAGACATTGTAGTTGTCAAAGATGGCTTTATTTACAATGCAAAAGATCAGAGCATTACAGTTGTGAATGCTAAAGATCCTAAAAATTTAAAGGTGGCTACAAGTATCAAATTAAAAGATTCCCAATATATTTCTAAGCTTGCGCTATATGACAATCTATTAATTGCTATCGGGGATCAATATATTGAAAAAGCTGGCACAGCTATGGTAACAGCCTCAATTTATGATATTTCAAATCCAAGCAATCCAAAGCATGTACGTGATGTTGGGCAAGAAGGCTTCTTGCAGGATATTCGCATAACGAATGACACATTATATTTAATCGGAAATATGTATCCAAATTACTGGATGCTACAAGAAAACAATAAAACCGATTTAAAGCCTAAAACATTTGATAGTATGGCAGGATTAGAGTACAAAAGTCTGCCTTTAGAAAAAATCTCAATCTTACCAAATACGATGGATGGTACGTATAGTTTAATTACAGCTGTCGATTTAAAAAATGGAGCTAAGACAACGGCCAATACGAAAGGGTATTTAGGTGGAAGTAGTGGTCTTTATATGTCAGAGAATGCCCTGTATTTAACGACACCAATGTATGAAAGTAATATTGATGTTTCATCAGAAAAGCGCGTCATGGATATGATTTGGTTACCGAGGTCAGCCGACACCCAAATTTTCAAGTGGAATGTAGATGGAACGACTTTGAACTTTGTCGGAAGTACGGAAGTAAAGGGAACTGTGCTAAATCAGTATTCAATGGATGAATATAAGGGGAACTTCCGAATCTTTACAACAGAAGGTAATACGTGGAATGAGAAAAGTACTTCCTATAACCATCTCTTTATTTTGGATGAACATTTAAAACCGCTTGGTTCAGTAAAAGATATGGCGCCTGGAGAAAAGATATATTCAGCTAGATTTATGGGAGAAAAAGCATATGTGGTGACATTTAAACAAGTGGATCCACTATTTGTCATTGATGTAGCGAATCCGAAAAAGCCTGCTGTACTAGGGGAATTGAAGATTCCTGGCTTCAGTAATTACCTACATCCATTAGATGAGACGCATTTAATTGGTATTGGTTATGATACGGAGCAACGCTATGATTCGTATACAAAACGTAATTTTACTGTGACAACCAATATGAAGATGTCCCTATTTGATGTATCAGACTTCCGAAATCCGAGAGAGCAATCAACCGTAAAAATTGGTGGGAAAGGTTCTTCCTCTGAAGTGCAATACAATCCTAAAGCGCTATTCCGCAATAAGGAATTCAACTATTTTGGCTTCCCTGTAGTACTGTATGAGGCAGGTAAGGGAGACGAAGTTGTCTATCAAGGTCATGGTGCTCAAATCTATGAGATTACTGCAGAGAAAGGGATTGTATTGAAAGGAAATATAATCAATCGTAATAATAATGAAGCCTATGAAAATTGGGAGCAGGTTGTACAACGTGTTGTTTATATAGATGATACGCTGTATACAATAGCGCGTAATGAAGTGAAGAGCTATCAGTTAAATGACTTCAAGCCTTTAGATACTTTAACAATAAAATAATAAGAAAAACAAAACAGTCAATTGAAAGGTATCAAGCAGCCTTCTACTCCAATCCTGTTATCTTTTTAGCAACGGTTTTCAACGATAGTGAAGGTGTTCATTATTCTTTATGATGAGGTGTTGTCACCCATCACTTCTCTTCATTGAAAATAAGAGTTTATTCACTCTAAGAATACAGATAATGGGCTATTTGATCGCTATGCTACTATGAAAAGGAAAGTCCTTTGCAGAATGACAGATGAGACCTTGGAGTGAACGTAAGTGAGTGAAGCGGTTCATCGGACGCCCCTGTAAAGGATGCTGGCGGAACGGAAATCAACCTCTCACCTTGCAAAGTTATTTTTCTGCCGTTGACACCATCTTTTTTCAACAAAAAGGAAAGTCCAATGAATATTGAAATTCATTGGACTTTTCTTTGTAAATACTATTGGCGATATGGCAGTATCTCGGATACAGTCACAAATTCATAGCCCTGCTCTTGTAAATAGGAGAGAACAGCGTCAAGTCCGTCTGCAGTAGATTGATGAATATCATGCATTAAGACAATGGCATTATTGTGTAAATTATTTTTCACGTGTGGCAATAGCTGCTGTGCATTTCGATGTTTCCAATCCAATGTGTCGATTGACCATAGCACTACAGGGATAGGAATCTCAGCATTAATGGTGTCATTAGTTGCACCGTATGGTGGTCTAAAAACTGTGGCACCTTGATTGATTGCCTTCTCAATTTCAGTGGCAGTAGTGTTATATTCTTTCATCACTTGTTCCTGCGTAAGCTTTGTTAAGACAGGGTGGTTCCACGAATGGTTTCCAATTTCATGACCGCGCGCAAGAACATCCTTTACGATGTCAGGATAGTATTGTACACGACTACCGAGCATGAAGAAAGTAGCCTTTGCGTGATACTTATCAAGAATATTTAAAATTTGCTCCGTCACTTTTGGATGTGGACCATCATCAAATGTTAAAGCAATACGTTTTTTATTCGGATCACCAGTTGGTGGTGGATTAATGGGTTTTACATTTTCCATTGCGATTTGAAATTCGGAGGCTAACAATGGGTTAATAAGCGAAAGGGGTAGTTTCACTATTGGGATACCTGCTGCTCCACTAGCAATCTCATATTCATCGAAATAGATTTGTAATGAATCGTCAACAATAGCAAAGCGATTGAAGTTAGACCATTTTGGTTCTGTAGCTTTTAATAATTCATCGTTGAAAAGCTCATCCTTTAATTGGAGGTTTTTTTGCAAATCTTTTCGGACGTTTACAGCCAACGTAGATAAGTTATTCTCATCATTTTGTAAGAGCGTTTGGATCGTAACTTGTTCGCCCGTTTCGTTGTTAATGAAGAATGTTTTTGTGGAGACTTCGTGATTGGCTCCTCCTACATATAGCATTTTTGTTAGCACAAAGGAATAGTAATGCTCTCGGTATGGAAAAGTTTCAAGACTAATATTTAATTCACCCATAGCTTCTTTATCTTTATTTTTCTTCATCGATGTTAGATAGTTTTCTTTTGAATCCGATATGTACTGTAATACGGCATCATTAAAAACCTCGTTATCTGTTTGCGGGTAATGAATAGCAAATGGTGTTCGTTTGTCATTTGAAACGTCTGTAACAATACGTATGCCTGGAAACGCAGAACTTTCGGTCGATAAATGACTATTCACCGATTCCGTCTCCGATTCTTTTGAAGCACTAATCTTTTGAAACTTGAAGTCATCCTTTGAAAGGATAATAAAAAGTATAATAGTTGTTAAGGTCACAATAAGGCTTAGTAATAAGAAATCAATTATTGGACCGCGTCTTTTTCTGCGTTCCTGCATGGTTTTGGATACGCTCCCCTCTTTTTTATTTTCTATACAATCAGACGTGCCAGTCATTAAAAAAGTTATACAAATCTAGAATCTTTTTATGTATTTTTGTGGAAATATATTAAGATCACTTTTTCTTCAAGAATCAGCGAATTAATTGTAGTTGTACTTCTATTTAAGAGGTTGTAAAATACCTACTAAAATAGAAAAAACACATGCGTAATATTAGTGTAACTGTAAAAATAAATTGAAAGATAATCCATTGCTTATGAAAAATTTTCAGTTGAGTTTTTATTGGCAGTTCGTTAATATTGGCAAGGAACCTTTTGAAGGAGGCAGATAGCTGCAATGGTCTTACAAGATGCGGATAATGAACTTACGATTGACTGTTTGTTGCTTGCAGGACGCATTATGATTGAAAGTGGTGCAGAAACATACCGCGTAGAGGATACGATGCTGCGTATGGCACATTCTCAAAATATGCCAAATGCTCAATGTTATGCCACACCAACTGGCATCATTTTTTCGTTAGGCAAGACACAGCCAACAAGAATTACATCAATTCCCAGTAGGGTTACAGATTTGCAAAAAATCGCCTTGGTAAATTCAGTATCTCGTAGACTCACATCTCAAATCATAACATTAGAAGAAGCTTATGACGAGTTAAAGTCGATACAAAAAACAAATTATTTTTTACCAACTTATTTGCAAGTTTTGGCAGCTGCGCTTGCTAGTGGTTGTTTCCTTATTATGTTTAAGGGTGGATGGTCGGATTTTCCGATAGCTTTTTTAGCAGGCGGGCTAGGTTTCCTAGTACTTGTAATCATTAATCATTTAACAAGGGTAAAGTTTTTTTCTGAATTTACAGCATCACTCGTCCTCGGCTTTGTTGCCTTCTTTGCAGTAAAGTATGGTTATGGTACTGAACTTGATAAAATTATTATTAGTTCCGTCATGCCACTCGTACCAGGTATTTTGATAACAAATGCTGTTCGTGATTTAATGGCAGGTCATTTTATGTCAGGGATGGCAAAGGGAGCAGAGGCCTTTTTAACAGCCTTTGCTATTGGTGCAGCTATTGCCGTCACATTAGGATTTTAGGAGGCGGACAAAATGCAGATGATGGACATTATTATACAATTAATAGTTAGTTTTTTTGCGACAGCTGGGATTGCCATTATTTTTAATGTTCCTAGAAAAACACTACTTCATTGCGGACTCGTTGGGGTAATTGGCTGGATCATATACTATGTTCTAACAGAGCAAGGGATGGATGTTGTCAAAGCTTCTTTCTTAGGCTCATTTGTCATTGCCATTGTTGCTCATTTATATGCCCGACGCTTTAAAATACCCATGATTATTTTCATTGTTGGTGGAATTATACCATTAGTGCCAGGGGGCATGGCTTATAATGCAATGAGAAATGTGGTAGAAGATGATTACTTACAAGGCTTGCAATATGGCTTAAAGGCATTTTTAATTACAGGTGCTATTGTTATTGGACTAGTTTTTGCAGAAGTAATTATTCAACTCATATTCCGCTCAGTGCGTTCAAGTAAAGTAAAATTACAAAAGGTTTATAAAAAATAGAAGGAGGCTGCGTGTAACGTAAACGCAGCCTTCCTTCTTCATTTATTATTGTTTAGTCAGTAATAGTTCAATCTCTTCAGGTGTAACAGGCTTGCTAATATAATAGCCCTGAATGGCATCGCAGCCGTAAGTGATTAATAGATCTGCTTGTTCAGCTGTTTCTACACCTTCAGCGACTACTTTCAATTCCATGGATTTACCTAGTTGTACCATACCATTCATAAGCTTTTGGCTCTTTTCGGATTTCAAGAGTGAATTTGTAAACGTTTGATCGATTTTTAATGTACTTATTGGTAAAATTTGCATATATCTAAATGAGCCGTAGCCAGTACCGAAATCATCTAAAACAAAGGAAATGCCTTCGTTTTCAAGCTTACGCATTTGCTGTGCAATAGACGTTGCGCCTTCAGCTTCTAAAGCAAATTTTTCAGTAATCTCAATTTGTAATAGGTTCGCTGGACAACCTGTTTTTGTAATCATTTCAAGTATAGATTTTGCCATATTCTTATCACGGAATTCGCGTACAGAAGAGTTAATAGATACTTTTAAATCATAGCCTGCCTTTTTCCAAAGTAAGGCTTGTTCACAAGCCTTTTCCAGCATGAAGGACCCAATATTATTAATTAAACCTGTTTCTTCAGCGATAGGAATTAACTCATCAGGCGTTACGACACCTATTACCTCATCTTCCCAACGTACAAGTGCTTCAACAGCAGTAACTTTTCCAGAATACACATCGATTTGTGGCTGATAGAGTACCTTCAAGTTCTTTTGGTCAAGTGCTTGGAGTAGGCGCTTTTCAATTAATGCTTTACGATTTAAAGCTTTATGTGTTGCTGTTGATAAAGAAACAATTTTATCTCCGCCAGCCTCACGGACTGTTGAAATAGTAGCAATGGATGCCTTCATAAGCTGAGAGAATGTTGATTGATCCTCAGGATATCTAGTTATGCCGCCACTAATAGAAATTGGTACAGCAATATTGTCGCTATAAATCGGATGTTGTTGTAAGTAAGATAAAAAGCCTTGAATAAACCATTCACTTAAAGGCGTAATGACAACAAAATCATTTTCATTTATACGAGCCATCGTGCTATCTTGGAAATACATTTTTATACGATTTGTAAATTCAACAATAAGGCTTTGATCGATTTGTTGATCATGTAATTCTTTAAGTGTATAAAATTTATCAATACTTAGATAAACAAATGAAAAGTGTCTCTCATCGTCAATCATATTGGTGATTACTTTTTCAAGTCGATGCGCATTCATCAAACCAGTTTCTGTATCGATGTAAGCAATTTTTTCAAGTTGGTGTTGAATCGTTTTTGATTTCGTTACATCCTTTTCAATTAGGATAAACTGTTGTTCATTTGTTTCAAGATTAACGAGGGGGATAGCCGTTAGTAGCACCCAATAGGATTGCCCCGTTTTTGTGATTTTTTCAACTTCTCCCTGCCATGTATGACCATTATTTAAATTACGCCAGATCGTATGTGTTATTTTTTCACTCACTTCATTATCAGGGAACAGTTGCCAAAAGGTTTTACCGATAACACGCTTTGGTGTCCATTGGCTTGTTTTTAGAAATTCATTATTACATTCCAAGATAAATCCATCGTGATCGAGTGTAACAGTCATAAAGGTCGCATCTAAACCTTGCTTAAGATTTACAAAGGTATTGCATTGAGAGATAGCCTGCGTCATTAATTCTGGTAGCATAAAAATCAATAGAATAAAACGCTCTCCCTCATCTGTAAAAGGTTTAGCTAGCAGCGCTGTTGTTATTTCTGCATTTGAAGTTGTGTGTACTTGAATTTTTTCTAGATACGTACTGTCCTCATTTTGTAAAATAGATTGAAATGTTTCGACAGGAAGCTGACGCAGTAGATTTTCGTGTATAGATGGAGTAGTATTTCCTTTAATATCATTAGCTAATAAGCCAATCAGATGTTCAGCACTCTTTCCCCAGACTGTTGCTTGTCCATCTTGATTAATGATAATTGCAGGAAAAGGAAGTGAATTTAAATAATGTTCATCAATCGTAAATGATTTATGCATATGACTCATGATTATTCGATCTCCTTGGGTAATCAATATATACTAATATTATAGATAATAATCGGGAATTAGTCATTATGAATATATTTGTAAATATTTGATAGTAAAAAATAATAGGACTTTTCTAGTGAAATACAAGAAATGATTTGAAGAAAAGTAACAATTTTTAGTACGTATATAGGAAGCAGGATTGGTATGAAACGTTTAAAAGGAATAATATTTATCGTCTCGGGTGCTATGTTATGGGGAGCAACTGGCCCTTTAATGGAGTGGTTGCTTAATCATACACCTTTGACAGTATCCTTTATGTTAACAATCCGTTTATCGGTTGCAGGTATATTACTACTTACATATTTATTGTTAACAGGAAAAAATATTTTTGGAATTTGGCAGCACAAACTATGGGGGAGGCAACTCATCGTTTTTGGTATTGCAGGTATGCTTGGTGTACAATTTACATTTGTTGCTGCAATTAATGAAAGTAATGCTGTGCTTGCTACCTTACTACAGTTTTTAGCGCCAATATTTGTTGTCGCGTATGTCTCTCTTAGTTTAAAGAAATGGCCACCAAAATATCAAGTGTTAGGTATTATTGGTACCCTTATAGGGTTATTTCTGTTACTAACGAATGCATCATTTGAAAGTTTGCTTATTAGTCCAAAAGCCTTGTTATGGGGAATAGGAGTAGGCTTAACATTTGCATTTTACACCTTGTATCCTGCACGCTTAATGAAGGAGTGGAGTGTGCTTTTAGTAGTGGGCTGGGGCATGCTGGTGGGTGGCTTCACTTTAGGCTTAGTAAGCCGTGTTTGGCAGCAGTCCACTCAATGGATTGTTCTAGTAGATTTTAAAATTTTAATGTTATTAGTTGCTTTAATATTTTTTGGAACAGTAGCTTTTATATTATTTTTAAGTAGTATGAAATACATTTCGGCAGTTGAAACGAGCATTCTTTCTAGTATTGAGCCATTAACAGCAATGGTTATCTCTGTTATTATTTTCGGTACTTCTTTAGGTTTTTGGCAATTAATAGGAGTTTTCGTTATGCTTGTTTGTGTAACATGGCTTTCAATAGCGGGAGAAAAAGCATAAATATACTATTGTGTTAGTAGTTTTTGACTACCTTTAAATTTTATCTACCAACAAGGGGGAAAGAATATGAAAGAAGTTTTTTCCTATGTAAAGCCATATAAATGGACAGCTATTTTTGCTTTATGTTTAATGCTTTTAGAGTTATTTGTAGAGCTTGTGCAGCCACTCATTATGGCAAAAATAATCGACGAGGGAGTAAGGGCACAAAATCAAGGAATGGTTTTGCAATGGGGGGCTGTTTTACTTGGGCTATCTTTCGTTGCCTTTCTGGCGGGCGTTATCAATTCTTATTTTTCTTCCCATACAGCTCAAAGCTTTTCGTATGATCTTCGAAATGCCATGTTTGATAGGATTCAATCCTTTACGCTAGCAACCTATCAAAAATTCTCCACTGCATCACTTATTACTCGATTAACAAATGATGTCACACAAGTACAAATGGTGCTGTTTATGAGCTTGCGTATTATGCTTCGAGCGCCACTTGCTGTGATAGGAAGCATTATTATGGCTTTTGTCGTAAATCCGAAATTAGCATTATTTTTAGTTATCGGTGCACCCATCATTTTTATTTTTCTTCTTTTTATGGTGGCAAAAGGTGTGACTTATTTTGGGCGTGTACAAAAGAGGGTCGATCGTTTAAACAGAGTTTTACAGGAGAATTTACAGGCGATACGATTAGTAAAGGCTTACTTAAGAGGGGCATATGAGGCTTCACGCTTTGATGAAGTTGCATCACGGTTAAAGGTTGATACTGTGAAGGCCTTACGCATAATGGAATATATTATGCCTGTTCTTTTGTTCATTATGAATATGAGCCTGCTCGCTGTTTTATGGTTTGGTACAAAACAAATTGCTACAGGAACAACGCCACTTGGTGATATTGTGGCTATTGTGAATTATGCAATGCGTATGACAGGCTCATTTTCAATGTTCGCTTTTATTATTATCTTCTATGCACGTGCGAAGGCATCTGCAGAACGTATGGCTGAAATCCTTTCCATTGAAAATGAGGTTGAAGAGACGTCCCTTTTAGAAGAAGTATGTCATGCAACACAATATGGAGAATTAACCTTTGACCATGTTAGTTTTACTTATCCAGGAGGAGATGTTCCTGTTCTGTCAGATGTAAGCTTTCAAGTTAAGTCTGGCGAGAAACTAGCGATCATGGGGGCAACTGGTGCAGGGAAATCAACTTTATTACAGCTCATTCCTCGGTTCTATGAAGTAACGCAAGGCCAAATACTTGTGGAAGGTCAGGATGTTCAACATTGGGATTTACAAGAGTTGCGGGAAGTGATTGGCTATGTCCCTCAGCAGTCATTGTTATTTACAGGAAGTATTGCAGATAATGTGCGTTGGGGAGATACACAGGCTAAAATGGATGCTGTATTACAGGCTACAATGCAGGCGCAAATTCATGCATCTGTTGAAGATTTTCCAAATGGTTATGATACAAAGGTTGGGCAAAAAGGTGTTAATTTATCGGGGGGGCAAAAACAGAGGTTATCTATAGCTAGAGCTCTTTTGAGAAAAGGACATATTTTAATGCTTGATGATAGTACTAGTGCCTTAGATGTTAAAACTGAACAGTCTTTGTGGGAGGCATTGAATGAAGAAAAAGCAACGATGCTTGTTGTTACGCAAAAAATACGTACAGCTAAAGGTGCAGATCGCATTTTACTGATTGATGCTGGAAAAGTAGTTGCTTATGGCACACATGAAGAGCTATTAGAGACTTCCTCGCTTTATAAAAAAATAGCTATCTCTCAACAGGAGGTGGAGGATTAATGGGATTTTTCCAGAAACCTTTTGGCTATGAACCGCTTTTGACAAAAGATGATGTGAAACAGGCTGTGAAGAAAAAGAAGGGGCCACGTGCAGCTGATTGGAAAAGTACATTGCTGCGGTTATGGAAAATTGTCGACGAACAACGTGCACTGCTCATTGTAGTGCTCTTATTAGTGATGATTAGCTCCATATTAGCTTTAGTTGGCCCTTATGTAATCGGTCAAATGATTGATCACTATGTTATGCATGGCAAGCTTTCAGGCTTAGGTAAGGGGATTGGCTTATTAATTGGTATTTATGTGTTATTAGCCGTTTCACTTTTCCTACAAAACTATTGGATGATTGGCATCGCCCAGCAAACGATCTATAGATTAAGGACAAGTGTATTCACTCATTTTCAAAGACTGCCAGTGGCATTCTTTGATCGTCGTCAGCATGGCGAATTGATGAGTAGAATGACGAATGATATTGAAGCTGTCAGCTCAACATTAAATAGTTCCTTTATTCAGGTATTTTCAAGTGTACTTACGCTTGGAGGAACCGTCATTATTATGCTCAGTCTAAGCCCATTGCTGACAGTTCTGACGATGATCATTATTCCACTGATGTTTTGGGCGATGCGATGGATTACACGTCGTACAGCACCACTGTTTAAAGAACAGCAGGCAGCTATTGGCGCCTTAAATGGGATGATAGAAGAAACAATTTCAGGACAGCGGATTGTGAAGGCATTTTCACAAGAGGAGCGAATGAAAACAGAATTTCGTGAAAAAAGTTTGCGCTTAAAAAGAACTGGTTTTTGGGCACAGACATACTCAGGTTATATTCCTAAAGTTATGAACTTCTTAAATAATATGAGCTTTACCATTGTAGCCGGTGTAGGAGGAATCCTTGCGTTATATGGACATGTATCGATAGGGGTAATTGTTATATTCACTGAATATGCACGACAATTTACACGTCCTTTAAATGATTTAGCAAACCAGTTTAATACGGTACTTTCAGCTATTGCTGGTGCAGAACGTGTATTTTCCTTGCTTGATGAACAACCAGAGGCAGAAAATGTGTCAGCACAAAAGCATCAGCTATTGGGACATGTAACGTTTAAGCAGGTGTACTTTAAATATGAACTAGAAGAAGAGGGGTACACACTAAAAGATGTAGACTTTAAAGTGGAACCTGGTCAAACGGTAGCCCTTGTTGGTGCAACTGGGGCTGGTAAAACGACAATCCTTCAACTGATTGCAAGATTTTATGAGGTCTCAAAGGGAGAGATATTATTTGATGGTATAAATGTACAGCAAATTGATCGACAATCCCTTCGTTCACAAATGGCCTTTGTCTTACAGGATCCATTTTTGTTTGAGGCTTCTGTTCGCGAGAATATCCGATATGGTAGACTGGATGCGAGTGATGCAGAGATTGAGGAAGCGGCCAAGCAAGCTAATGCACATGAATTCATTATGAAACTAAAGGATGGGTATGATACTATTCTTGCAGCGGATGGACGCGAGATTTCCCAAGGCCAAAAGCAATTACTTTCTATAGCAAGGGCACTTATTGCTGATCCGAAAATTTTACTATTGGATGAAGCGACAAGCAGTATCGATACTGTGACAGAACTAGCCATACAAGAGGCACTCGATACGTTAATGCAAGGGCGTACCAGCTTTGTGATTGCACATCGTTTAAATACTGTCCATAATGCTGATATGGTCTTAGTTATGCATAAAGGGGAATTAGTGGAGGCTGGACCTCAGCAAAAGCTAATCGAATCAGGTGGTCTTTATGCACAAATGCTACATTCATCCTCACACCATCTTGAGGAATAGATGGAAAAAGAGTAATTTCATTTGAAGTTGCTCTTTTTTATTGAATTAAAATGTTATTAATTTGAATAATTAGTAAAATTTTTATTAAATTAGGAAGTGGTATATAGTTTAAAAGTAACAGGTTGCAACAGAATAAATATCTCTATTTTCGAAAAATTAGTATATTATTTTATAGCTATTTTTTCTAGTAAATTTCAGTCATTTTACTGAATTTTTATAGTATAAATCCTTTTATTTTTCTAATATTTGAAGTAAAATTCTGATTAATAGCGGGTATTAATATATTTTGTTGCCAGCTTATTTTCATTCTTGCTACAATAGGGCAATAGTCTGTTACAGGAACGGAGTAAATGATGAATATTTCAGTGATGACAGTGTCTTTTCCATTAGATGGAGAAACATTGAAAGAAGTAAAGTTATTATGTGAAGAAGCAACAGTTCAAGATTATCGAGTATATGAAACCATTATGAATGTACCGATGGCTAGCTCTTTCGAGAATAAAGGCTTTATGGTACTAGCGTATGAGGATGATAAGGATTTACTAGTTGGTGCTGCTAGTGCTATCGACTTAATGGGACTTCATACATATGAGTGGTCATTAGTGGTGACACCTGCATATCGACAAAAGGGTATTGGAACTGCGTTAGTTGAGGGTATACAAGTAGGGCTAAAAGAAAGAGGGGCAGAGGGTCAATTAGCTGTAGTAATTGATGGTTCCCCTTATGGGCACACATTTATTGAAAACAAAGGGTTTACTTATAGTTTTTCAGAAACGACTCTAGAAACAAAAGCAGAGCCCGTTACATTACGAGGTGATATAAATATTCAAGCCTATAACGGAGAACAAGCTGAACTGATTACTATTTATTGTGAGGCTTTTGGGGATCTACCCGAAGAATCAAAAGAGCTTATTGCTTTTAATACATCAACAAATGGAAGAGAGCTTTGGATTGCTTACAGAGATGGTGCAGTTGTTGGAACAGTGACTACAGCTAAGGAAAATGAAATCCAGTGGGTAACAGCACTTGCTGTACATCCAAATTGTGAAGGACAAGGTATTGGGACAGCCCTTCTTTCCTTTTCAAAGGATTATGCGAGTAAGGTTGGTGCAGCGTTTGTCATGCTAGATGTAGAAGTAGACAATAAAAAAGCACTTTCTGTCTATGAAAAAGCAGGCTTTATGAAAGCACAGCAAATTGATTATTATGTAAAACAATAGAAAAAGGGTGATGAGTGGTATTTAATATTAACTCATCGCCCTTTTTTATCATAATTACCTACTATCTTCATATAATATTAATAAGCTTTAAGAAAGGAGTCGTGATCATGCGCATGCCAGCATTGCCAAAAAAGAAGTCGCCTCCAAAGGAAGCCCCTAATTCATGGTGGAAAGTTGTGAAAGCTTATTTATCCAAAGGGAAGTTTTATAAATTACCCCCAAGAAATTAATGATGCAAAGAAAAAAGTCGCGAAAAGGCGACTTTTTCAAAGTGTTAAAAAACAAAATAATCAATAGAATTTTTGCGACAACTGAAATGAATTTCTGTTGCAGGCCACTTACTTTCCTATGGGTGAGCGCCGAGCCGCTTTCTCTTGCACCGCTCCGTTTAGAGGCTCGCCTGTCTCGCTATCTCAGGGAGTCAAGTAGCCTTCCACTCCAACCCACTACCTTTTTTGCAAGGGTTTGCACTACTCCTTTTATTGAGGGGTGTTGTAACGAATTACTTCTCCAAATTGAAAATAAGAGCCTATCTCCCTAAGAAGACAGATAGTGACCTATTTGAGCTATGCTAGTATGAAAAAAGTAAAGACATTTGTAGAACGGAAATCAACCCCTCACCTTGCCAAAAGGTCTTTGTCTGCTAGCGACATCCTCTTTTTTCAACAACATGAAAAAGTCGCCTTTTAGCGACTTATTAATTTTATAATAAAAATGTCTCTTTGGATGGTCCGATTAAGTATAGCTCGTGCATGGCTCGTGTAAGAGCTACATAAAGTAGCTTTCGGTCAATTGATGTATCGTAAAAGGGTATATCATAGGCAGCTACAATGACGGCATCAAATTCAAGTCCCTTAGCTAAGTGACTTGGCACAACAAGTAACATTTCTTGATTAATAGATTCATTTTCCGTTAGTAGTTGTGAAGCAATATCATTGTCTTTTAAAGCCTGTTGCATAGTAATGGCTTCTGCAGTAGTTTTGCAAATTAAAGCAATGGATCGATGGCCATTTTGACGAATGGCTTCAAAGATCTCTTTAATTTTGAAGGCATCGAATTGCTCCGCTTGAATAAAGCTTGGTACGTTACCGTGACGCACAACGGGTTCTACTAAAGGTAGCTGTTCATTCATTTGTGCTAGAATTTGATTCGCGACTTCCATAATTTCAATTGTTGTTCGATAGCTTTTTTGCAAAGTGCGGAAGCTTGCACGGGGAAATAAGCTTTGGACAGGCTCCCAGGCTGTTAATGAGCGATAGCTATGGATACCTTGTGCTAAATCACCGACCATAGTGAACATATCTGTATCAAGACCTGCTTTTAAAGCAGCAAGCTGAAATAAACTGTAATCTTGGACCTCATCGATAAAGACAACACGCATCTTCCATTCATCTGCAATGCCTTTTAAACGTGCTTGTAAATAGTATAGTGCAGCTAAATCTTCGAGTGCCCATTGTTCTTTACGATGTGCCTGCAAAAATTGTTGCTGTTCAAGGTAATGCCATTCAGGGGTGAGTTCTGCTAATAGTTCTGCATCGGTGAGAAGGGAACGATAGAGTGTTTTAATATTATGTTTTGGAAAGCGACGCATATAAGCTGATGCCGTTGTCTTCGTTTCTTTTTCAATGGCAGGAATTCGTTCATCACGCTCATCAATGAATTTTGTGACAACACGTCGCCGTTTTTCATCATCTCGAATTCCATTTAAGGCTTTACCCAATGCCTCATCATACTTTTTATGGAGTGTAGCTAAAACAGCCTGTTTTTTTTGACGTACATGGCTTGTTAAGACCTTTTTAATATGCTCAAGTCGCTTTTCGATAGGCATATATGAAAATTCATATAAAAACAGCTTCTTCAGGTGGGAAGCACGCATGATACAGTATTTTTCAATATAGACATCTTCGAATTGCTCTGCAATCTTTTGTTCCAGCTTTTGTACATAGCGTTCGATGACATCACGATAGTAAAGTGAGCCTTTCATTTCAGCAATCCAGGCAGTAGGCTGATGACTACCTCCAGCAACGAGTAACTCTAATTGCTCATTTGAATTTTGAAGCTTAAGCTTTAACTTTGTGGCAGAAAGAACGTAGTCTGTAAAAGTAGTTTGGCATATTTTATCGACGCCAAGCTCTGGTAAAACATCGCCTATATAATCAATAAATAGCTTATTCGGTGCTAAAATCATGAGCTGCTCAGGATTAAAATGTTCACCCATTGTATAAAGGAAATAGGATATTCTGTGTAGAGCAATGGTTGTTTTTCCACTGCCAGCAGCACCTTGCACAATAATTGGTTGACGAAGATGTGCTCGAATAATTTCATTTTGTTCCTTTTGAATTGTTGAAACAATTTCAGTTAGACGAACATCAGCTTTTCCAGCCAATGCTTCTTGTAGTAGTTCATCATTTGTTGTTAGATCAATATCTCTTATATCGAGTAATTCGCCATTTTCGATCTTGTATTGCCTTTTAGCAAAGAGATGTCCCTTATGAACTTCACCACGGACATCGTACTCCATGTCACCAAGACGTCCATCATAATAAACATTAGCTACGGGTGAGCGCCAATCAACAATAATGGGCTCATGGGTTTCACGATGAAATAGTGATGTCTTCCCAATGTAAAGGAATTCTTCTGGGTCACCGGTTTTTTGGAAATGGATTCTAGCGAAATAGGGCTTCTTGCGAACGGCCTCTAGACCTTCTTTTTGATTACGTGCCATTTCAAAAAATCTGGCATTTGTTAAGATATTTAAATAACTTAAACTCGAATCTAAGTAATCAAGATCGGCCATAGATTTACGGATATTTTCTTGAGCAGATTTTAAATCTCGTTGTGATTCGTCTAATATTTGTTGCATATAGCCCTGGGTATACGCTAACCGCTCTACTTCAGCCTGAAAATCTGGATGTTGTACAGTCATTTTTTAGCACCTCCTAGGTACTTACAATTTCAAAGTAGATTATCATACTACTATATATAATATTTACCAGCAAGTGAAAGCAAAAAGTTAATTGTGCTACTATTACATGGGGCTGGAAGGTTTTTCTTTGATAATAATAGAGGAGGTTATTGAATTTGGACATATTTGCACATAGAGGTGTTTCGATAAACTATCCAGAAAATACGATGGCTGCCTTTCAAGCAGCATCAAAGCTCCCTATAGCAGGGATAGAGCTAGATGTTCATTTAACTGCAGATAAAGAGGTAGTGGTGATTCATGATGAGACCATTGATCGTACCTCCAATGGCTCAGGCTATGTAAAAGATTTTACATTACAGCAATTACGTACATTTGATTTTGGTTCGTGGTTTTCACGGGAGTTCGGAGATGAAGTAATTCCTACGTTAGGGGAAGTGTTGGAGTTATTTGCAGGTACCAATCATCGTATCAACATTGAACTGAAAACAGACATTATTGCCTATGAAGGAATAGAAGCGCTCGTGCTCAAAGAAGTAGCAGCACAGCAAATGACAGAGCGGGTGATCATTTCATCTTTCAATCATGAATCATTGCAAACAATATCAAAAATAGCGCCCTATATAGAAAGTGCAGCGTTGTTTGCAGAGGTGCTGGTGGATTTCCCAACTTACATTGCTCTTATACCAGCTAAGGCGTTACATGTAAGTTTGCCAACTTCCTTTCGTAAATCAGTTAAACTAGCTCTCGCTGAAGGCGCAACTGTCCGTGTGTATACCGTCAATGAACAATGTGATGCTCGACGTTTGCAACAGCTCGGTGTACAGGCGATATTTACAGATGATCCAGAAAAAATAGTAAGAGCCCTTAGTTAGAGCAAAAGTGGACAGCTAAGAGACAAAAGCTTCCGTGGAATCATTTGTATTTTCAAAATACCCACGGAAAGCACCGTCTTCTAGAGGGTTTTTACCATTTTGCACGATGTTCCTCAATACATCCGAGCATTTGTTGAATAACCAGTGTTTCACCATTGTCGAGTAAAATAGAACCGTCGTAATAGCCAAATAGCTGATGTACCTCTGATTTAACTAGTTTGGCATTCGTTTGGGCTATACGCTCAAAAAAGGGTGAAAAGGTTAAGGAGACCTGATTGGAAAATTTAGTTTTTACTTTCCAACGCTGCATATAATCTTCGGAATCATAGTGAAATAATAAATCTTCATGTATTTTTGTCATTTTACCATCAACAAAAACAGCATTTTCAGTCATGCCTGTGCCATCTGTCCATTTACCTCCTAAATTAAGCCCGATCCGTCGTCCGCGTACTCGTTGAGAGGCCATTCCCCAATTCCATAACGCTTCACGTGGCCATACACCTCGTCCATAATCCAACACAGCAAAATTCTCCTCAGCTGAGAAATTAAACCGTCGAGTACCAATTGTGACAACACCTGATGTTGGCAGTATGTGATGCTTGCCTGTGAACTGAAATGTTTTGCGATTCCAAGGAATGACTACATTTAGGGTTTCGTCAGCTGGTGGGTGCTGAATGATAAGCTTTGCTCGTAAAACATCTCCGTCAAAGTTTGGTATGGAAACAGATAGATGTGTTTCATTTTGTATATATAATAAATCAATCATCATTTCACTATTTTTAAATGAAACAGATTCTAAAACCTGTGTAGGCATTTTTAGTTTACCACCAAAGGGGATTGTGATCGTTTTTTCAAAATAGCGCTGTGTTTCATATTCAAGGAAATAAACGAAGCAGACTGCTGCGTAATCTAGATGACTAATCGTAGCTGAAAACAAGATTTCATCACCGTAGACACACCAATAGTTCCATTTCTTTTTGCGCATGAGATGGCCGCTTAAATTGCTATTAATAAGTGGTTTGCGTGCAAATCCGATGGCTGCTGGATTTAAATTACCTTTTTTATCGCATAAAAGAGTTGGCTGTAAAATCTCTTTCTCAGCATGCTGCCTCACATTCAACATCCCTTCTGGTCATAAAATAAAATTGACATATCTTTAAACCCTATTGTAGCAAAAATGTTCTTGAAATTGGAAAGGAACATGCTGAATATAATGGATTTCAATAAGAATTATGAGGAAGGACCTAACTAATAGAAACGCTTAAATAGACATATGATGGCATGAGGAGGTTATGGTGTGGCAAAAATGTATAATAGGCAGGCTGCAGTTCAATATGCTAATTTGTGGTGGAACAGACGCAATCCTGCTTTTCCAAATTTTGATGTAGATTGCACAAACTATATATCTCAGTGTTTACTTGCAGGGGGGGCACCGATGCGAGGTGCACCAAGTAGAGAGAAAGGCTGGTGGATTCAGCAAGGGAATTGGAGCTTTAGCTGGTCTGTTGCCCATTCATTAAGATGGTATTTAGAAGGATCTACAACTGGATTGAAGGGTAGACGTGTTCAATATGCAGAGGAACTAGAGCTTGGAGATGTCATTTTTTATGATTTTCAAGGGAATGGGAGAATTGACCACTCCGTTATTGTGACAAGTATTCAAAATGGTATTCCTTATGTGAATGCCCATACCTCAGATAGTATTAATAGACCTTATTTTTACGAGGATTCCACCGCCTATACACCAAGCATGACCTACTTTTTCTATCATATAGATGACAGCTTTGCTTAGGAACAGGTAGTTTTAAAGCATACAAATATATGATAATGTGAAAGATAGAAGAGATAAACTCTAATATGTTGTCTTATGGTAGAAGGAGAATTGATATATGAGCGAACAAATTTTATCTGTTAGAGATGCAATTATTCAACGCCGTTCCATTAAAAAGTTTAATGGCCAGCCTGTAGAGCGTGAGGATTTAATGGCTATTATTGACGATGCAGTATGGGCTCCCAACCATGGTAATCGCGAGCCGTGGCGATTAGTTATTGCCTGTGGAAAGGAATTAACAAACCTTCATCAGTTGTTACGGGACTTAACAATTCCTAAATGGCAGGAGCTTTCAAGCGAAGATTTAGGGAAGCAGATGTTGAAATTTACATTACCAGGTGGCTATGCCTTTGTTATCGTGCCAGAGGATGCACGTCAAAAAGAACGTTTAGAAGATTATGCAGCGGCAAGTACATTTATTCAAAACATGCAGTTACTGGCATGGGATAGAGGAATAGGCTCTTGCTGGAAAACACCAGGCTTCCTAGATAACCCAAAATTCCGTGAAGCTTTAAAGGTACAGCCAGGTGAGCGTGTCATTGCTATGCTACAAGTTGGTTATTTTGATGAGGTGCCAAAAGGCAAAGAACGCAAACAAGCAGCTGAAATCGTTACAATTTTTGGTGAGTAATCAAACAAAAAATCCCTTCACTTTAAAAGTGAGGGGATTTTTTAATTAATCGATATTTATTTTTGTAATTCTGAAACCTCATATAAATAATCACTCAGAACACGTAAGCCTTTATCAAAGTTTTCTAAATGGAAGTGTTCATTTGGGGCATGGAAGTTTTCACTTGATAGACCAAAGCCCATTAACACTACAGGTAATTCTAAAATTTCATCAAACGCAGCGACGATAGGGATGGATCCACCGCCTCGTGTGTATGCTGTTGGCACATTATACACTTTTTCATAAGAGCGTCCAGCAGCCTGGATAAATGGATGATCGAAAGGCGTTAGGAATGGACGGCCTTTATCGAATTCAGAAATGTTGATTTCCACACCAGCAGGTTTGTGCTTTTCAACATGTGCTTTTAAAAGTGCTACAATTTCATCTGGCTCTTGATTTGGTACAAGACGGCATGTGATTTTAGCGCCAGCTTCAGCGGGTAGCACTGTTTTGATGCCTTCACCTGAGAAACCACCAAATACACCGTTAACCTCTAGGGTTGGGCGGGCCCAAGTACGTTCTAAATAAGAATATCCTTGTTCACCGAATAATTCTTTTACGCCAACTTCCTGTTTAACAGATTCTTCATCGAAGCCAAGCGCAAGATAAGCCTCACGTTCCTCTTCTGTTAATGGCAACACTTTGTCGTAGAAACCTTCAACTTGAATTGTACCATGCTCATCACGGAAGGATGCTAAAATTTCAGCTAATGCATGAATAGCATTTTGTACGCCACCACCATAAAGACCGGAGTGTAAATCTCCCTTAGCTCCACGCACATCAATTTGAATGCCCGTTAAGCCCCGTAAACCATAGCATACCGCAGGCTTCCCAGGACCATAAAGACCTGTATCGGAAATTAAAATTAAATCGGCGGCTAGTTTTTCTTTATTTTGCTCAACATAGGCAGGTAGATGTGGACTACCAATTTCTTCTTCACCTTCATAAATGAATTTAACATTAACTGGTAATGTCCCTGTTGTAGCAAACAATGCCTCAATCATTTTTAAGTGCATAAAGACTTGTCCTTTATCATCACTTGCACCACGAGCAAATAATTTATTGTCTCGAATTGTAGGATTGAAAGGCTCACTGTCCCATAAATTTAATGGATCAACAGGTTGAACATCATAATGACCATAAAATAAAATAGTTGGTTTACCTTCAGCATGTAGCCAATCCGCATAAACAACAGGGTGCCCAGCTGTTTGTGTAATGGAGATATTTTCAAGATTTAGTTTTTCAAACGCACTGGCTAGCCATTCAGCTGCATGTTGAATATCCACTTTATGCTCGGATAAAGAACTGATACTTGGAATACGTAAAAATTCATTCAATTCATTTAAATGTGCCTCACGATGTTCTGCAAAATAAGCATCAATTTGCTGTAAATTAGTCATTTAGCATCCCTCTTTCTAATATTTCGATAATAGAAATAGTATAGCATAATGTGGTAAGGAAGTGCCTTAATATCAATGGTTTCAAACATCTTTATTACTGATTAGCCCCAATTTTAGCCCCACTAGCCTGTAAAGTCTGACTAAATAATGATACAGATTCAGCCTCTAATTCCTTTAAAACATGGCCATATACATCCATAATCATCTTCGGTGTATTGCCTAATCTTTCAGCAATAACCTTTACATTTAGTCCACGATTTAACAAGATGGTGCAATGTGTATGCCGTAAACCATGTATCGTTGTTTTTGGCAGTCCAGTTCGATCTAGGATTTTATTAAATGCATAAATAGGACTTGTCGGAGCGATCGGATCTGCAGCATGTTCAAATATAAAAACAAACGTATCATCTTTTGATAAATCATCTTGCAATCTGCGTCCATTTTTTAATAATGCCTTTTTACACCATTTTAAATAAGCCTCAAGTTGCTTCATAACTGTTTCATCTACTAGAATGGTTCTATAGCTATTTGTTGTTTTGGGTGTATGGATGCCGATAACATCCCTGGTACGCTCAATAGTAATAGTGTTGTTTTTAAAGTCTATATTCTTCCACTGCAGTCCTAATGCTTCACCTCGGCGTATACCTGTGTAAGCAATTGTGAGGAAAAAAGTGTAGTGGGTAACATTTTCATTTTGCTTGGCATCATCTAAAAAAACGACCAATTCATCTGGAGTAAGGAAGTTAGATGCTTCCTTTTTCTTTTTGGTACTAGTTGGGATAGTTACTTTCGTGAAGCGGTTCCGGTTAAGTATCTCTTCCTCGACGGCTGCATTAATCGCTATTTTGAATATAGTGTGCCAGGCATGTATTGTACTTGGCTCATATTCACCGACCAGAGCATTAATAAAAACTCTTTGATATGTTTGCTTATCTAATTTTTGTAGCTTGTAATGACCAAGTAGGGGCTTTAAATGAACACGCACAATGATTTCACGTTGAACCTGTGTACCTTTTTTCCACTTGCCTTTATTCGTGTCATACCATATATCTAGCCAAGCACCAACAGTTATCTGATCATTTTCTACATACTTCTTATCACCATTCAGCATTGCTGCCTTCACTTCTAAAAGGGCTTTCAATGCTGTTTTTTCTGTTTTAAAGCCACTTTTCTTCTTCTCACGGCGTTTCCCAGTAGGATCATAATACTTATGTCGAAACATCCACAGTTTTTCTTTCTTCGCATTGAAATAGTGATATATTTCAGGTTCCTTTGCTGATTTATATAATTTCACCTTGTCCATTCCTCTCATGCTTGGGCGGCGTGTGTATAGGAATAGGTAAGGTGTTGAGTTTAAAAAGTGTTAATTAAATCATTGATGCAATCAAGTAAAAACTGATCTAATTGTTCCTCTATATAGTCAATGACGTATACTGGAACCTTTAAACTTAGATTGTCTAATTCAACTTGGAATATTTCTGAAATATCCTTTTTTATGTTAACAACGTTTTTATGTTCATCAAGATTTGTAGATGTGTCTACACAAAAAGCAAAATTTAAAGTCTGTTCCTCATATTTAAGTTTAAAGTTGATTTTAAAGGTCGCTTTGACTAGTGAAATATATTCATGTCCATACCCTTCAACAGGATCCGCAACGAATAAATCTGTTAAAGTATCTACTTTATGGTCTGATGTAATGTCATCAAAAGAAACACTCAAATTAACAAATGTGAATAAATCCCCTGGTGTACATTTTAAAAGTGTACATAGCTGCGTTAAAGTATCAAATTGAATACCCGAACCGTAATTATTGTACAGATTTGAAATGGTTGTTCGGGATAGTGTAGTTTGGTCTTTAACATTTTGTATATTTAAGCCTCTTTCTGCCATTAAAACCCTCAAATTGCAGTGAATAAAACCCGCCATTTTCACACTTCCTTTTATTGATAATTGTTTGAATTATATCACAATCAAATCAAAATAACCAATATGCTAATCAAAAATGATTGACTTCCAATTAAAAAAGAATTATCATCAATAAACAAATCGTTATAACCAATATATTGGTTAACTTGATTAGGGGGAGGTTTTGTTTTGGCTATTCAATTGAAGTCACAAGTTATTTTTAAAGAAGCTTTAATTAAATTGGGTTTTTCAAAAAGGGGATTTGCAAGATTTATAGGCGTTTCAGAGGCGACTTTAATTCAAATTTCAAATGGAAAACAATCTCCTAGACCTGAAACAGCTAGGAAAATTTGTAAGGCTCTAAATGTGGAATTTGATGAAATTTTCGCAATTTCTAATGAAAGGGGTGACTAACAATGATACCTACCCAAATTGAAGTTTCGCTCGATAAACAAGCCATTCGACAATACATAGAGAAGCGGCTTGATGAGGAAATACGAGAGGTATTGTGGTTGATAGATCTAAACAAGATGGCAGAGCTTACCTGTATGTCAAAACGCCAGTTAGAGGATGTCATTACTTGTGATATACGTATGCGGGCAATTGAGATTAGGAGGAATCGCAAACGTTGGTGGCCAGCGAAACAGGCTTTTGAAGTTATCAGTTTGATAACAAGTGAATGGTGAAAAATACACAGCTTGGGCGGCAGTGTATATAGGATTAGGTCATAAATGAAAGTTGGTGGAAAAGTGACTACCTTAAACACAGAAAACGAGTTTCAAGAAATGCAACAAGACTTTTTAAATCATATAAATAGGATGAAAAGTGATAATTTCTCACAGATCCCAGCAGAATTACAGGCTATTACTAGATGGATTGTGTGGAAGTTTGAAACGAAAAATGGAAAACCAACAAAAGTTCCTTATCAGCCTAACGGAAAACATGCAAAGACGAATGAACCTACTACTTGGGGTTATTTTAATGAAGCTGTTGAGGCTGCTAGAAGTGGACAGTATGACGGTATAGGCTTTGTATTTGCCCAAAATGATGAGTACATTGGTGTAGATATTGATAAATGTTATGAAAATGATGAGTTCAATGAAACAGCTCGCACAATTATAGATAACTTAGATTCATATACGGAGTTTTCACCAAGTGGCACAGGGGTTCATATCATTGTGAAAGGTGCTTTACCTGAACACATTACACAAACAGGCTTTAAAAACGCATCATACGGTGTCGAACTGTATTCATTTGGGCGATATTTCACATTCACTGGAGATCGGGACAATGACAATGAAATCCAGGAACGTTCTGACGAAATCGCAGAGCTTATTGAGAAATATTTCGGTAAAGAACAACTGGCACAGTATACAGAAACCGAGTTTAATAGCGAGCCTTTTAATATGGAGGATGATGCGGAGACGTGGAAGAAAATGTTTGCCGATAAAAAGAACGGTACAAGCATTTTAGCCATGTATAATGGCGAATTAGTACGAGATAACGACCATTCCGCAACAGATTATTATTTATCTCAGGAGCTCGCCTATTATTGCGATAAAGATTTTGTGAAAATGGATAGAATGTTCCGCAACAGCGGACTGTACCGAGAAAAGTGGGATGAGCAGAGAGGTGCAACGACTTATGGTGAGAGGACACTTATAACAGCTGCAGCAAGTAAAAAGAAAACAATATCTGACTATAAAAAGGAATATAGCCCAGCAGACGACTTTCCTATAGAGAAAGTAAATGGTGAGGTTCCATTCCCAAAAGGTTACCACTATGAACATGGATGCCTATATCAAGAGAAAGAAAGGAAAATAGGTAATAGTGGGATGGTTGAAATATCAAATGTGATGATATGCCGTCAAATTCCTTATATCACTCGCTCTTTTACGAATGTAGAACATCCACAATTGTATTATGAGCTTTCTTGGTCTGATAAAGGGAGAAGCTACAAAGAAGTTATTCCAGCAGGTGACCTCTCCATAAAAAAGGAGCTGCTTAAGTTGTCATACAAGTCTTTAGCTGTTACGGATAATAACGCAAAGGACTTAATTACGTATTTCGACAGGCTCAACATGATAAGGCGATCAGACCATGAACTTTTAGTAGAAAGGCTAGGACATATAAAAAATACGTTTATTCATCCAATAACAGCGAATGGCATAACAATTTTACCGCCTGATATTGGAGAAAAGCAGCTACTAGAGGCCTTTCAAACATCAGGAACCGTGGAGGATTGGATAGAGCATGTATTGAAACCTATTCAGAAGTATCCTAGAGCATTATTAATGGTAGTGGCATCATTTACCTCTGTTTTGCTACAAGACTTAAAAATGAAACCGTTCATCATTGATTTATCGGGAGTAACTTCACGAGGAAAAACAACTGTGTTAAGAGCTTGTGCAAGCGTATGGGGTACAGAACATTTAGTTTCGGAATGGAATTTAACCAAAGTAGCTGCAGAACGAAAAGCATCATTCTTAAATAGCTTTCCGCTTATCTTAGATGATACAAGAAAAGCAGACGAAAAACAGTTACAGGGCTTCATTTATAACTTTAGCGGTGGACGTTCAAAAGGTAGGGGATCTGTTAGTGGTTCACAGCGTGAGTTTACCTGGGGAAACCTAATGCTTTCTACTGGTGAAGATTCACTTAATGCTTATGCTGAACGTGCAGGTGGTGTGGCTGCAAGGATATTACCAATTACAGGCCTACCATTCGAAGGTGAGAATTATCAGTTTTTCAATGATCTCTATAAAGCTATTGAAAAATATTACGGTTCCATAGGTTTAGAGTTTTTAAAGAAGTGGCAAGAACAAAAACAAAATGCCATTCCTTATTTCGATAGTAGTTATAACGAAAGGTTCCAGCAAAAAGCCTATGGAAATGAAGTTATCTCACGCATAGCACGATATTACGCTGCCATTGTGTTTACGGCAGATTTACTCAACAATTTCTTCAATTGTAACATTGATTTAACAGTATTAGCTGATTTATTTGACGAATTAAATGCAGAGAACAAAGCAGTGGACAAGCCTATGCAGTTATTAGAAATGATACTACATGAATTAGATGCAGATCGTGATTCAATTCTAAGCGAATTCGCACATCTAAGCTCCAAACCATTAAAAGCTATTTATAGAAACGATACTTTATTTTTATTACCTGCATACTTGAAAGAAAAGCTGAAGGTAGAAGAGAAAACAATAAGAAGTGAATGGTTAAGGAGAGGCATAACGGTTGAGAGCATAAAAAATAACAAAAAGGTTGATTATCGCCAGCTTAAAGTTAGTGGTTCTAATTATCGAGTAGTACCTTTAACTAGCACAGTTGTTGAAGAACTGGGGTTTGATTTTTCGGAAGAAAGAACAGGAGCATATACAAGGTAGCAAGAGGTAGCAAATTAAAAGATAGTTTTTGAAAGGTTTGCTACCTCCATAATCTTTATATATCAACGTTTATACGTATAAGTAGCAAAGGTAGCAAAAGTAGCATAATAAATATATACACATGAAAAGATTGTAGCGAAGGAGCTAATTTACATTAAGTATTTATATATAGATACCCTATATTTTTTTCGGGCTACTTTTGCTACCTTGTTACCTTATCCTCTTAAACCCTTGATACGTCTATGTTTATAAGGGTAGCAAGAGGTAGCAAATAGAAAAATTGCTCTCTACTTTTGCTACCTGTATGAAAAAAGTGTGTAAGTAATCTTGAAACATATAAAAAAGGTGAGTGAATCCAATGTTAAATTATACAGAATCTGTTGAAATTCAGTTAGAAAATTTGAGAAAGCAACTTGATGCTTTAAAAGATGAAACTATAAAAGTAAATGAAAAGATTATTCAGATTATCAGTGTGCCAGTATCATTTGAAAAGAATGGCGCACATCGAATCATAGCGTTGGCTTTAACGAATCGAGGGAATCTATGGGGAATTGCTATAAATAGTTTTGGCGATTGGTACACAGTCGAGCGGTAATAATAGCATGTAAATTAGTGAAACAAACTCAACACAAAGTTGCAACGTTCCAAAACAACTCGATTCATTTTTCAGTGTACTGAGACATGCTAAGAAATGCTAAGGTAGAAACGTTCCCAAACTTGAATAGGGCTGTAATAAACGGTAAGAAATTGTGAGGTGTTTGTGATGTTTGAGCCTTGCAAAACCTATCATTAAACGGAGTACTACCATGCTGCAGAACAGTAGAAATTAGGCCTCAAAAGGTTGCATCCTTTTGTACGCATGGTTGCAACCTTTTTATAAATGGAGATTGTAGTATTATCAAGTATTAAGCGTGTAAAGTGTTTAATTATCATTGATTACAATTGATAACCTTATACTCGGATTTACTTGTATTTGCTAGTATTCACCCTAAGAAATCCTAAGATTATTTTGGTAACGTTACTATTCAAATGGAACGGAGTACAACAGTTACAGAACGGAACAGCAATGTTGTACAACATTGAAGGTAACTAGAAAAACTGAGTATTTTATTATAAATTGGAGAGTTTTTGAAACAGAACTAGACGGCTGGAAAATGTACAATCCTCATGCTCATAAATTGATAGCAAATGATAGCGTAATAACCTATATAAGTAATCCACTTTTACAAAACGAACACCGATAAGAGGTGATACTATGCAACGAGATACAAAAGGAAGGTTTTTACCTGGTAATACAATAGCCAAAGGTAACAGTGGCAATACAAAGCCGAAATATGGCAATCAGAACGCAAAGAAGCATGGTCTGTTTTCAAAAGTGCTGCATGGTCAAGAAATTGTGGGGGATGACTTGATTTTATACGCTTTTCATAAAGGTATAGCTATTCGATTTTATAAAGGTGAATGGCAGGATCATGGAGATGGTTTCACCATCTTTGGAGATAAAGCAGAAAAAGCAGCTTCTTTGCTAGGTATGTCATTTGAAAAGGTAATGATAAAGAGTGAGGAAACTCTTATGTAGGTACTGTATGAGTTGATAGAGTACCTACACAGATAAATGAAAGTGTGGTGTGCAAATATATATATGAACTTAGCAGCAATTAGCGATGATTTCAGCGAGCAAATGGCAGTTATGACAGAGGGTACAATTTACGATAGGAACAGCAGTGCATTTAACTGTGTGCCAGAACTAGAAGGTCGCATAAGGGAAGCTATGTATTTACTGTGGAAGGATGCTAACATCTGACGAGTTGGCCAACTATTTAGAACGAACAGC
Source organism: Lysinibacillus capsici (assembly GCF_020217405.1). Taxonomy (NCBI): domain Bacteria; kingdom Bacillati; phylum Bacillota; class Bacilli; order Caryophanales; family Bacillaceae; genus Lysinibacillus; species Lysinibacillus capsici. The sequence goes on from NZ_CP084108.1 coordinate 515,162, forward strand.
AGAACGCTATTTTCAGGAGTTGTATGAGTTTTCTTATGGTGTCACTTTATACGATGAAGATTGTTGGTTAGCAAAAGGTACTGAACGTTTAGCCTTAATGATAGTAGCTGAAAAAGAGAATCGTAGACGACAAATAGAACGCCTCAGAAAGGGCTACAAGCGTTTTAATATGATCTTGGAGCTATTACCCACAAAAGATAATGAAGTGCTACAGGCGTTCTATCTGAAGCGTCACAAGGTAGATTATGAGCAGTTGCGCGAAATTATTGAAAAGCACCTTTCAAGGATAGAGGCAGTTTATGAGGCAGATACAAGAGCAGCCGAGGAACGGACCAAAGAGATTAGTGCAAAAATAGAAGGACCAGCGCCTAAAAGAAAGTATCGATGTGGTCGATTGAGAAGATGAATAGTGAATATAGTTGGAAGGCTGCGCTTATTGTGCGGTCTTTTTTATTTAGGGAATTTCTATAGAAGTATGCTCACAGTGGATGGGCTTCATTTCTGGGTTATGGTATGATTAGTATAATAAATATGACAGAAAAGGAGGGAGTTTAGATGAAGGAATGGCTGCTTGAAAAATTAGATGATGCATCTTGGGCAATAAGTTGTGAAGGGTATAATGAAAAAGTAATACATACAATTTATCTAGGGATATTAGTATTTAGTATAGTATTGGTACATGAAGCTAGAGACATGGCTCAATCGGTGGGGTTTGAAGGAGATACGTCCTTTTCATCACTTTTCTTGTTGTCTCTCGAGGCATGTTGCCTGGTATCCTTTATAGTAGGTCTAATTTTAGCTCTCTATAGAACAAAGGTTAATTAAAACATTTAGGCATGATCACATGAACGTAGCTTTTTCTCATGGCTTAAATTTATATGATGTTGCGGTAATCTGAGCCGTGTTTATAGTGCGCAGTTTTTAGCTGACCTTGAAATTCAAGGTGCGTCAATTTTGACACAGGAATAAGCTATCGAATATATCGGACACCTTAAGGATATTCTCAAGCGTTTTGGACTTTAGCTATTAACTGGCACTTTCGACAGCTTTCAAAAGTTTCCCCTTAAATTTGATGAGCATGGCTACACCGTGAGTGCTATTATGAAAAGGGGCGCTTCCTAACAGAACAGTGTTCCCTGTGCACCTCGAGTTTATAGCGTTTTTAACGTAAAATAGGTTTCAGAATAGAGGAAGAAAGAATAAGCAGTACGAAGTCACATCTAAAAGGTGTGGCTTTTTTATCATAAGAATAGTATAGCTAAATGTAGTGACAAAGTTGTATGAATTTGTAATAATTGTAATAGAATCATTGGTAATTTATAATAAAGAAAGCAATTATATGAAATGAGGAGGGAGATTGTTGATTAATAGAATAAATGTTAATGCGGTATTAAATCCGTTAGGCGAAGGAATAAGTCGACCTTCTTTAATTCTAGGAGACGATTTTAATAGATACGTTCTAAAGACTCAAAAGGTTTTTGAAGATAACAAAATGGTAACTTATGATTGTATGTTTTTAAATGAATTACTCGCTTATCAAATTGCATGTTACTTGAGCGTACCAATTCCAGAAGTGGCAATAGCGTATCTTAGTGGGAAGTTAATCGAAAAAGATCCTGCATTAACTTTTGTACATCGGTTTTATGAAGGTAATTTATTTGCAAGTATGGAATTAAAAGATACAGAAAATAATATGGTTGAAAATTATAGGGAAATGATACAAATGAAAAAGCCTTATATTACAAGATCATGGAATACTTTTTTCTCTAATATAACTAATGTCGATGATATTTCCAAGATACTTGCATTTGATTTACTTATTGCTAATTTCGACAGATACGGAAATACAGGTAATCTTCTTGTTTCTAACCATTCTAGTTCAAGAAGAATATATGCAATCGACCATGGGCATGCTTTTTTTGGGCCGAAATGGGGAATAGAAAAGGTAAATGTCATGAGGAGCGTAGAAAATACATATCAGTATATTGATGGGTATATAAATATCGCTTTTGGAAATAATGTGAATCAAGGGTTGTTAGATGGACTTGGACCTGTTTTCAATTCTTTGGAAAATAAAATTGATTTAACAAATGTAGTGGAACACAGCTTTAAAAATGTAGTAAACTTAATCGAAGATATATCAGAGCCTCTTCTGGATGAATGGTTTAAAGAAATACCAGACGAGTGGTTTGTAAAAGGGCAAAAAAGTCAACAAATAGCATTCCATAAACAGTTTATTTTAAATCAAAAAAATCTTGTTAGATTTATTATACAACGAATGGCGGAAAGAAATGCTTTTTCTAATTATCTAGGAGGTGAGTTGCAATGGAGGAAAGAAAAGAATGTTGGTATAGTATAGTTCGTTATTGTGCGGATGATTTAGCTGGCGAGATAGTGAATGTTGGAGTGGTTATGCATTCGTTTAACCAGACTATTGAGACGAAGTATCTTATACTTGACGAAAATTCTCCAAAGATAAAAGCTATAGCTAACTCCAATATAGATGTTGCGTTATACAAATCATATAAGGATAAACTTGAATATTATTTGAAAGAAAGTATACATGACCTTTTGGGAAATGTCGGTGAAATAGGGGTTGGCTCTCCTGTTGCTGAAGATTTTCTCGAAAAACTGTACGAGTATTACAAAGATCAAAAATTAACACTAACTAGACCAAGCTTTTCTCTAACTGCAGATTATGAAAAATTGTTTAACAAAGTTTTTGAAACATATATCGGTAGTAAGTATCTGCAAGTTAATGATAAACATGTAAGTGTTAAGAAGTATGTGAGAGAGGTTTTTGAAGAGCATGATTTACTTGGGAAAAAGGTAATGTATGATTTTCCTATTTCACCTATAAAAGACTTAGAGGATCTTTTAAAAATTAATGTGGATTTTGGTTACAAAAACGGTGTGTGGAATTATCTCCAAGCCGTTCCACAATTCTCTGGTCCAAGTAAAAACACAGAGTGGTTTGCTAAAATGAAATTAATGTTTGAAAATATAGAAGATGATGCGAGAATGCATTTATTGTTTAAGTCTTCTGAGATATTGGATCATAGAGAATTCAATGAAGTTTTGGCATACTTAACAAAGATGGATAAAGAAAGAATCGTAAAATTGGATTTGGATGAAGAATCTAAAGTAATTGAACTGTGCAAAACTATCGAAAATGATGCACATGATATTGAAGAAATTCTTATATCGTAATTAAGATGTAAATTACGCTTGGTAAGCAAAATATCTATACTCATAAAAACACTTTCAGCTGCATGATGAGCCGAGAGTGTTTTTTGTTTATGGTTATATTTTTTCCCCATCTTTCATTATGAAGTTAATTTCATAATTAATTTCTAATGCTTCAGAAATCTTCTCGAGATCACCTTCACTGAAATTATTACGTGTCATTTTGTTATGTAGATTTTGACGTGTGGTTCCTAATTTATCCGCTAAATCTTTAACAGTCATATTCTTTCTACCGAGAATAATTTTAATTTTTTCGCTGGTAGTTAATTTCATACGTAACAACTCCTTTCAATATATAGTATATCATTTAGTGTACTTACATACAAATTCTTTATAAAGTAAATAAAAAAGTTTACTTTATAACTTTACATTGTAAATTTATTAGTGTACTATATGGTTAGCAACGGGATTACCAATCATATACAACCATCAATGGTTAGTCGGTGAATGGACTAGAAATAGCCGACATGTGCTAGGAAGGAGAGTGGAAATGAAAGTAACAGTTAAAGAGTGGTGTGTCATGTCAGACCACAACAAGCAATTACTTTTAAATGCAGTAGCAAATAAATAAACTGTGAAAAGGGGAAAAATAAATGCAGCAACATACACAGCAATTAGAAACATTAATACACAGTAACAGCCATGAAGTTTATTGCTTATCAAGTCAAATGATTCAACTAAAGGTTATCCAGGGAGCCGTAGCCCTATTACTCGAGCGTATCGAGGATATTGTACAGAAGGGGCGACATGAAGATCGAGGCGGTTTAGCAGCATTAGTTATATTAGAAATTATGGATACTGTACGTTTGATTGATATGGGCTTTTATCCGCTCTATACGACATTGCAAGAAACGGTGAATACAATTGAGGGTATTTCCAGTGAACTCTTCAATACTGTTGTTAGTGACACTCTCACACAATAAAAAAAGCCACTGCTGGAACAGTGACTAGTAAAAAAATAACACAGATTGACGTTTTAGGAGCCAGTGTATGGCTCCTTTCAAATTATCTTCTATCATCAGCTAATGCAGATAATACGAAATAACAGATTATTGCGATTACTACTAATGTAATCAGTAGTAGAAGGAAATAGCTCCAAAAATAAAGAGAAGTAAATAATAAGGCAAAGCCAGTAATTCCTGTAGCAACTAAAAACCAAGTCTGATATTCGTATCTTTCTCTAAATGAGAAGTAAATAAAGCTTAATCCTAATGTTATTACAGCTATAGATGAGATGAAATTTAAAGAAAGCCCAAACAAATAGGGACCAGGACTACCAAAGTAGTATTTTCCAAATTCAAAAATAGTTTCGGGTTTTGGAAGACCGTTATTAAAGTCTACACTATACCAGCTTACAAAAACAGCAAGTACAATAACAGATAATACATTTAGCCAGTTTGAAGTGAGACCTTCTAGTAATCTTACATAGCCTCTGATTAAAGCCATACCACCACTCCTTTTTTGTGAATTTTAGTAAAAAATTATTGTGTGAATTTACGATTTGTTTATTTTAACTAACACTTTGTAGAAGAGACTAAAAAGAGGCACGATGGAAGAATAGGCTGTCCCAATATTGGACAGCCCACTTCAATTATTCCTGTTCTTCTAGTTCAGCTACTGGAATAAACCAAGCTCGATAGCCATACGTTTTCGCCCAAATAATCTGTTGAGTACGAGGGTCTTTACGCCAAGCACGGAAAATTCCCATTGACTGGTGTTTTTCAGACCAAACTAATTTTTGGTTCGTCATTGAAATAACCTCCTTTGCAATTTTACTTGCAAAGGACTAAGAATTAATGCTATTATTACGAGGAACCCTACGAAAAGTTCAGTAATAAATAGTTATTAATTCACTACATTTATTTAAGTAGGTCCTTTGCAGGATCTATTTTTTTTATTCTTATACATCCATAAAACCTCCTTATTTATTATTTAATACACGTTCAATTCTTACCCTGGCCATCGCTTTTGAAACTTTATATCGTTCTGCTATTTCTCCAGCAGTTATTCCAGGAGTTATAGCTTCTTCAGGTACAAGTAAATTCCCTGCGAATTCATCCGCTTGCCATTCTGGATCCATATAGGCAGGGCGTTTAGATTGTCCTTTATCACGATTAAGACTTAGTCTTTCGTGTGTATGGAGAAAGAAATGACCCAATTCATGAGCAGCGGTAAACATGTGAATACCGACTTCTCGGCCTTCAGTAATTCCATCATATACTCGATCTTCTAAAATGATTTCTCTAGTTAGAGGATATGTTTTTGCATATGCTCCTCCCAATTCGCCTTCATCAACAACTTGTAAATTAAAGTTTGTATCCAAAAGTGGTAAGATTAACTCGTAAAATTTAATCATTGGAAAGGCATCTTGTACACCTAACCCCAGAATCTTTCTAAGAGCTTCTGCTACACGTCGAATGTCCACCTTCGACATCGGGTCAGCTGAGAGATTGGTCATGAGCATCACTCCTTATGTTTCAGAATATTGAAGATTTTTTGCTTATCATCACTATCAAGATCTGCATAATGACGAGCTAAAGCAAAAAGTACATCCATATCCTCTTGGCTTTGATTTTCTAATGAAATTTCAACACTTTGTTGTGCCTCGTAAAATGAATCTTCTAACTTCTCAAATTGTTCAGTAGATAAATTATATAATTCTCCTATATCGTTTATCCATGAACGAGGAACATTTCTTTTCCCATTTTCAACAGCTGATAAATGAGATACTGTAACACCTAAATTCTTTGCCATATCTTTCATAAGTTCACCATGTTCTATTCGCAACTTACGCAATTCTTTACCAAATGAAGTTAGCACAGTCGTTCCTCCTCCTCGCTAAATTATTAGTACATTTATAATATACACAATGATGATAACCTGGTCAACATTTTTGATGAATGAATGATCTATTTATGATATATATGTATCAAGTTATTTTTTGTGCTGCTCTATTTCTAATAATAGATTGATAAAATTTATGAGGTACATAAAGAAGGGCAAGCCATTGAAGCTGTACGATAGGTAACACTTATAGATCGCAAAATGGATCATCGGGGCATCTACATACCTAGTGTAGGTGCCTGTTATGTTACCAAATAAAAAAAGATTGAAGTGGTTAGCCCCAATCTAAATAACTCACACATTCCTATACACACGCTCGCCTAATTTTTAATTAGCCCCATTCAGCCCCAACTAGCCCCAAAGCAAAGCTATTATATGCATTATATTGCAATTACTGTTGATGCTAGATTACCGTTGAAACGTTGATACATAAGGCTTTCTAACTGATGAATATACTACCGTGCATTCTGAAAATAATAGAAATAGTATAGCACAATTTGCTTTTAGGAATCTTAAATTGAATTGAAAGATTACACATAGCACCTACAAAATAAACCACAAGAGCTAAATAGCAATTGTGGTTGAGTCTTACTTAGTGGGTTATAAATTCGTCATTTTTCAGTGAAGGGTTCAGATACAACAGCCAGATCGCTTCGTACTATTAACGGCTAGAATGCATCATTAAATGCACTAGCTTTCAGGCAAGTCTATTCAAGGCCTCATTAGTGAGCAGTATAACCACCATCAACAAGAAGGGTTGTACCATTAACAAAGCTTGCGTCATCGCTAGCTAAGAAGAGAACGGCTTTAGCGATTTCTTCAGGTTTACCAAGTCGACCTTGTGGGTGAAGGGATGCTAAATATTCTTTCTTCTGAGCATCGACCTCAGCTAATAGGGGAGTGTCGATATAGCCAGGACACACTGCATTTACACGAATACCCTGTTTAGCGTAAGCAGTACATAGGTTTTGTGTTAATAATTTAACGCCACCTTTTGCAGATGAGTAGGCTGTAGGGTTTGGTAAGGCAACGAAGCTATGAATGGAACCAGCGTTAACAATGACGCCACCTGTTCCTTGAGCAAGGAATTGTTCAATGGCGTATTTATCAGAAAGAAATACACCAGATAAATTAATATCAATTGTTCTTTTCCATTTTTCAAAAGAAAGCTCGTGTGCTGGTGCATCGTCAGCTACGCCTGCATTTGCATACATAATATCAAGTTTACCGTATTTAGTAATGGTTTCCTTTATCATGTTTTGAATGTCCGCTTCACTTGTTACATCTGTTTTCACGAAGAGTGTATCAAAACCATTGTTATTTAATTCTTCAGAAACGCTTTGTCCACGATCAGAAAAATCGGCAATAACGACTTTAGCTCCTTCTTCTACAAAGAGACGAACTGTGGCTTCACCAATCCCACTAGCTCCACCTGTAACAATTGCTACTTTATCTTTTAGTTTCATATAAATGACCACCTTTAGTAATGTTATTTTGCTGTTGCTCCGCCATCAATAACGAATTCTGCACCTGTTGAAAAGGAAGATTCATCAGAAGCTAAAAATAATACAGTTTGCGCTACTTCCTTTACAGAGCCTAAACGTCCTAATGGGAATAAGTTTTTACCTAATTCATCTTTTGAGCTTCCTGTTTTTGCTGATGCATAGTCTGCCATACCTGTATCAATGTAGCCAGGATGAATGGAGTTGACACGTACGCCGTATGGAGCATACTCCATAGCAGCATCTTTTGTCATAATGCGAACAGCCCCTATACTAGCGCCGTATAATACGTGACCAGCTGCCCCTGTTAAGCCTGCAATAGAGGAAGCATTAATAACAGAACCATTATGTTGCTTTGTCATAAGCGGCATAATATGCTTCATGCCTAAGAACACACCTGTCACATTGATGGACGTTAAGCGGTTCCAGTCAGAAAGCTCGATTTCTGCAAGAGGTTTTATGATATAGATACCTGCATTATTGAAAAGAATATCCACTTTCTTAAATGTTTTTATTGATTTATCTGCTACCTTTTTCCAGTCTTCTTCATTACTTACATCGTGCCGGAAAAATACTGCCTCACCGCCGATAGTTTGAATATCACGGACTGTTTCGTTCCCAGATTGTTCATTTATATCAGTAATAACTATTTTTGCTCCCTCTTTAGCAAATAATAGTGCAGTTTCTTTCCCGATTCCTGTACCTCCACCTGTAATAATGGCCACTTTGTTTTCTAATCTCATTTCAAGCACGCACCTTTCATTATTTCTGGTTATATGGTTGCTTGAGGATTCAAAAGTATTCTCATTGTCTAGCGATACCTTCATCTTACTCCTTTCAATTTGAAATACTATCCTATAAGATGCTGTATAATATAGTGAGTGAATATCCTCCATTTATAGGGGTATTTTTAGTGTGAAGGAGAAGAATTTCCTATGACGCATCCATTTCAATCAATTGAAGAAGTAACAATTCAAGAGTTTGTGTTGTTTATTAAAATTCATCATAAGCAAATTGAAGAGAATACAATTATTTACCTTAATCTAGAACCTTCTATAACTGGGGCAGATCGAAAAAGAGCAGCAATGCTATTAGATTCATTTTTGCGTTTAATGACACATGCAAATATCGATGAACTAAATAATGATGATAAGTATTTTTTTAACACATGGCTTCAATCACAGTTGTCCATTATTGATAGGAAGAGCTTTAATTTATTTCAATTAATTTTTGAGAAATCATTGATTACTTTTATGATTCAACAGAAGAGTAGTCGAACGAACGCCATCTTCATGTATGTATTATCGACATTTACGTTACTTGTAGAGCTATACTATGGCTGTGAGGAAGATAACCAAACTGGTAACATAACTACTGAAAATCAAAAAATTAGGCATCTACAGCTATTAGATAGGCTTGATAAATTGCTCATTAGTTCTTCAGGTTATCAGGATTTAGCCCTTATTTTAAAAAAATGTGAAGAGTATTTTAGTTATAAAAGATGTGTATTTTACGCATATGTCCCATGGTCCAATCAATTTTATGGAGTTATTGGTGCAGAGCTACCTAAGGTGCAAAGCATGAAAGGGGAGTTGACTGGAGAAAACACAATACTTAGTTCAAGAAAACCCATTTATTTAAAAAATCCTAAAAATTACGTGAAAGAAGAGCATATCCAATTATTTAATTTATCCTCGATTATTTTTATTCCCATTTTGTGTGAAGATCAATTATTTGGATGGCTAACATTTGATCAGCTAGGGGAGGAATTTGATTGTACAAAGGAAGAATTAACTCTCCTTGAGGAAGTAGGGAAGCGTTTAGGTTTATTTTTATCACGTAAGGGCGAGAAGGTAGAAAAGAATACCGTGCTTCATTTAACTGAAAGGGAATCGATGATACTTGGCCTGCTTGCCGAAGGATATGATAATAAAAAAATTGCTGGTTTATTATTTTTAAGTGAGCATACTGTCAGGGATTATGTAAGCAGTCTGATGACAAAGCTCAAAGCAAAGAATCGAACACAGGTCGTTGCCTCAGCCTTTCGTCTAGGGCTGCTAACCTAACACACCAATGCACTTCTATTAGGAGTGCATTTTTTGTTTCTTCAAATGCTAATTAATATTCTGACAATAAATACTATTGAAAATATAGTTTAATTAATAGGTAACTATTGTCATCACAAGCTTTTTTGAAGGGAAAGCAGTATAGTAGTAAAACAATTTTTACGAATATTACAAGTGAAAGCGATTAAGCTTACACGATTGTAATGAAATTGAAAGCCAATGCGATAGAGTGTAATACATTATTTTGCGAGAATGTGTATAGAAGCAAGAACAAGAAGCGGAGGCATACACAATGAATGAAAAATTAGAAGGCGTATACGAGGAATTCAATCGTTATATATATCATTTATGTTTAAAACTAACTCGCAATAATATAGAAGCTGAAGATTTAATGCAAGAAGTTTGGGTTAAGGTTGTACGCTATGAAGATAGCGTGGCCGAAGTAGAGCATATTAAAGCTTGGCTGACAACTATTACAATGAATACATTTAGAGATCGCTATCGTAAAAAAGTACGACGTAGCAAGTATATGATGAACCAACCTGAAACATTAGACGTACCGATTCTAGATTTGGTTCCCAATAACGATATTTCTACAGAAGAAAAAATTGAAAAGGACATTGTGACAAAACTAGTCCAAGATAAAATGGAGCAATTAGATGCCATTTATAGAAAGACTTTATGGTATTTCTACATAGACCAATATTCACTTGCAGAAATCTCTACAATTATGAAAGTTTCCATTGGTACTGTGAAATCTCGTTTATTCCGTGCAAAGGCTCGATTAAAAGAAATGCTCATGTCAGATACAGCTATTGTGGAATCTGTGCTACCAGCTTAATAAAGCAGATTGGTCGCACATCACGGTACTTAGACGGAAGTATTTGGTCGACTAATCAAAAAAGATGCATTCGCAAATAGTTGCAAATGCATCTTTTTATTGTGCTTCAATCTGGCCGATTTGTCTCCACATCCAATAAACATTTAGAAAAAATAGTTCGTAAGGTTTGCAGTTCCTCCGCTGTTAGCATACCAAACATATTATTAATGATTTCACTCACTTGTTGACGAGATTCCTTTAATATGTTTTCACCGTCAGCTGTAATGACTAGTTGAGAAGCACGGCGGTCTGTGGCATGCTGTGTTTTTTCAATAAAGCCACCATTTATCAGCTTGGTTGTTAAAACAGTGACGCCACCAGTAGTTACTTTTAACCGCTCAGCAATAGCAGAAGGGCGTTTTGGGCCCTCCTGCGATAAGTAGTCTAAGATTAAAATATGGGATTTTGAAAAGCCGAGTACATTATGATTATTCCACTCGTTTGCCCACTTGCGCTCAATAGATGAAACGACTTCAAACAACGAGGTAATGGCTTTTTGTTTTTCTTGGTCCATAGAAGGTCATCTCCAAAACTGTTTTAACTTTCTTGTGCCAATCTTGTCATCGCATTTAATTCGTAAGCACGTACTTTTCGTGGGATAAAACGACGGATGTCCATCTCATTGTAGCCAACTTGAATACGTTTTTCATCTATTATAATAGGGCTACGCAACATTCTTGGGTGTGCCTGAATGATAGCAAATAGCTCTTGAATAGAAAGTTGGTCGATGTCGATATTTAAGTTTTTAAAGTCATTTGAGTTTGTTGCAATGATTTCATCTGTGCCATCTTCAGTCATGCTTAGAATTTCTTTGAATTCTGCAAGTGTAAGTGGGTGAGATGTAATACGTTTTTCTTTATATTCTATGTTGTGATCTTTTAACCATTTAAGTGCTTTTCTGGATGAAGAACAGCTCGCTTGTGAGTAAATTGTAACTGTCATTCTTCATTCCTCGCTTTCTTTTTTAGATTATATTTTACAAATAGCTTATTAGTAAGTTAATAGTTTATATATATATCTTACTAGTAAGCTATATATAAATCAATAGTTAATTGAAAAAATTTCTCAATCGTATTATTATTTTTTCAGTTATATTAAAATATACGAAGATAAGCGTAAAAAGTTTCGTTTATTCAGCTTACAATGATGTAAGTTTATGTTAACTCTTTAGAATTTGTCTTTTTAAGCTATAAAATCGATGATGAGTTAATAGGGACTACTAGAATTCTAAGTTGTCTTGTAGGAGAGAGTTAGTTGGAAGTAGGAGTAAAATTGTTAGTCCACTGATTATAGTATGTTTAAATGAGGCTATTTATACATCGAAGTTAAAAAATTTAAAAGAGCAGCCCCGTAACATGCTGAGGCTGCCCTTGAAATAATTAGTCTTGGCCTTGTTGTCCAGAAGTAAACCAATCTTGAACATTCCAGACTTTTGTTACGAGTCCTTCATAGAAATCAGGTTCGTGACTTACTAGCACAATGGTACCTTTAAATTCTTTCATGGCACGTTTTAATTCATTTTTTGCATCTACATCTAAATGGTTTGTCGGTTCGTCGAAGAGAAGCCAGTTAGCTTCCTCCATCATTAATTTACATAAACGCACTTTGGCTTGCTCGCCACCAGATAATGAATTAAGCGGACGTGTAATATGGTCAGTTTTTAGGCCAGCTCTTGCTAAAGCTGCACGTACTTGGGCTTGTTCCATAGAAGGGAAAGCATTCCAAACATCATCAATTGGCGTGATTTTCTCAGCTTTTACTTCCTGTTCAAAATAGGAAGGATATAGGTAGTCACCGCGGACTACTTTCCCACCAAGCGCATTAATTTTACCTAACATTGTTTTTAATAATGTGGATTTACCCACACCATTCATACCGACTAAAGCAATTTTTTCTCCTCGTTCAATCGCAAAAGATAGTGGAGGAAGTAATGGCTTATCTTTATCGTAACCAATTACTAAGTTCTCAGCCTCTACAACGTAGCGGCTAGATGAACGGGCTTCTTTAAAACCAAATTCTGGTTTTACAGCTGTTTCTGGGCGATCAATTCGCTCTAAACGATCAAGTTGCTTAGCACGTGATTTTGCACGACCAGTAGTGGAGTACCGTGCCTTGTTTTTAGCTATAAAATCTTCTTGCTTCTTGATGAATTCCTGTTGCTTTTCATAGGCTTCTATATGCTGACGTTTATTGATTTCAGCAAGTTCAAGGAATTTTTCGTATGTTGCAGTATAACGAGTTAATTTTGAAAATTCCAATTGGAAGATGACATCCACTGTTTCGTTCATAAATTCTGTATCATGTGAGATTAGAAGGAAGGCATATGGATAGTTCTTTAAATAAATTTTCAACCAAGTAATATGTTCCTCATCAAGATAGTTCGTCGGCTCATCTAGTAAAAGTACTTTAGGTTTTTCTAATAAAAGCTTAGCGAGGAGTACCTTTGTGCGCTGTCCACCAGAGAGGGCAGCTACATCACGCTCTAAGCCAATGGCATCAAGTCCAAGTCCACGTGCCACCTCTTCAATTTTCATATCTAATGTATAAAAATCACCTGCATCTAATGCATCTTGTACTTCTGCCATTTGTTCTAAAAGTACTTCTAATTCTTCAGGCGTTGCGTCTGCCATCTTGCCTGTAATTTCATTCAGCTCTTCTTCTTTTTTATATAATGGTAAAAAGGCATCGCGTAACACTTCACGCATTGTTCTACCAGCCGTTAGTACGGTATGTTGGTCTAGATAACCATAGTGTGTACCAGGAAGCCACTCAACTTTTCCTGTATCGTGGATCGTTTGACCTGTAATGATGCCCATTAATGTAGACTTACCAACACCATTAGCTCCTACAAGTCCAATATGATCACCTTCCACTAAGCGAAACGATACATCTTTAAAGAGTGTACGATCACCGAAAGAATGACCTAAATTTTCTACTGTTAATATTGCCATATCTGTTCCTCCAACTATCTTTCTTGTTTACATTTTATAGTTCTGCAAGCTGCTTGTTAAGTTCTGCTAATTGAGCTTCCATATTCGCAAGACGTTGCTCTGCCTTAGCTACCTGATCGTTGTGCCCAGTAGACTCCAACTTTTCTATATCACCTTGTAAATTCATATAGTCCATTTTTAACTCTCTAATTTGGTATTCAATATCACTTTTTGTTGGCATGAAGACTACTCCTTTTGAGACTATTTTTATAGTGAATGCGTGTAAAAGCGATGGAGGTTTTAAGAATCCCCCACCGCTTATTCTTTAAAATCAATCGGGTACTTGTTGAATTTACTTATGGCCCAACTTCTGTAAAGGTGTTGGAGTGAAAAATTCTTATATATTGTATCATAATCATCTTAGAAGTAGCACTAAGTAGAAGCGATATTATGACGATCATAAGCAAAATCTAAGAGTAATGCTTGAAGTGTTTCATTATTACCAGCAAGATTGAGTTGTCGCTGTTTTCTCACTGCTCGTTCACTGCGAGCTTCGTGTAAAAGAAATTCCATGACAGCATTTTGGATTTGTGATTGCTTCATTTTTCGACCAAGTCCTAGATGGATAAAGCCATTATGCTCACGAGGGAAAGCATGTAAAAGTTCAGCTTCAGTTTGCGCAAGTGTAATGCATGGCACGCCATAAGAGGCAATTTTATAAGGTGTATAGTTAGCATTACAAATAATGACATCTGCTTTAGGTAGTAGTTTGAGGAGTGCATTTTTATCTCGAAGAATAGCAGTATTGCGACGACTAAGTACCATCATTTGCAAGTCATCCGTTGCATGGCGATAGCTTTCGTCAATCATAACTGTAATTTGTAGTGGTATTTGAAGTTGAGTTAGGTGTCGAAGTGTTCGATACGTTAAATTATGCTCGTCCCCATCCTCGAAAGCGACAACGATATGAGGCGGATTTTCAGGTGTTTTACTATCAGATATATTATCGAAATGCTGATAAGCATCAGGCAGGGCAAAAACAAAGCTTCCACCAATATAATGTGCTGGTAAATAATCTTTCACTTCTTGATAGAGTGCTAGTAGTACACAATCACAGGCTTGGCCACCTTCACCAAAATCATCAAAATGAATAATTGTTTTGCAGAAAGGTCGTAATTCTTCTACTTGCCAGCCTTCAGAATTTCGCCCATCTCTAACAATTAAATCAGGTTGAAGTCCTTTGATTTGCTTAGGTAATTCGTTAAAGTGATCAAATAGAATAGGAGAAACTCCTTCATTCATTAAAATTTGGATTCCGTCATTTGAAGGAGTCTTTACAAAGATAAAAACCTTCTCATTCGAAAGTAGTTTAGCTAATGTTGAAACCCGTTCAAAAGGATACAGCCCTTTATCAATACAGCTTTCAATAATGAAAACAATCGTTTTTTTTGGTTCAATTGCGTGTGTTTCGTTTTGCAAATGTATCCCATCCTTTCCTCTGTCTCTTTAAATTATGGCGAAGAAAGAGCAAGTATGTGTAAAATTTAGGATTTGCTCATGAATGTCTCTAGAGGAATCTTCTAAAATAGCTATCTTTAATCAGTTTTAATTATCAAAAAATGGTCGATATATAGAGAAAGGCGAATTGTAGGAATATACATAACAACTGGAAGGTCTTTATCTTGGCTCAGAAAAATCCCTCTACAAATGAGATGATGGCATGTTTTATTTAACTCTGATGTGTCAAGATAAGGTCTACGCAGGGTGTCAAGGATTTTAAAGGCGAGCTTTTAGAGTGAGCCGTAATTGATATACTATCAATAAGTAGAAGGACGGGAGAAAAAATGAGTATGCGTGCAGCGATTGTTGTAGGGGCGACTGGTTTAACCGGCTCCGCTCTAGTTGAACAATTATGTGAAAATGATGAGTATATTTCAGTAACAGTTATTGCACGAAGAAAGCTAACTTATATGCATCCAAAGTTAGAAGTGAAAATTCGTGAATTTGATAGAATAGAAGAAAATGATATAGGATTTGCTCATGAATTGTATTGTTGCTTAGGTACAACCATTAAAAAGGCAGGCTCTCGTGAAATGTTTGAAAGGGTAGATTTTGAATACCCGTTAGCAATTGCATCTTTAGCAAAAAAACGTGGAATCCCTCATTTTCTTGTGATTACGGCAATGGGAGCTAATGAGAATTCTCCATTTTACTATAATCGAGTTAAAGGCAAACTTGAGCGTGATTTAGAGGAACTAGGCTTACAAAGACTTTCCATTATTCGCCCCTCACTCTTAGTAGGGAACCGTGATGAATTTCGATTAGGAGAAAAGGCAGGAGAAAAATTATTAAAGCTTGCACAGCCTTTATTGATTGGACCTTTAAAACGTTCTAGAGCGATTGAAGCTACACAAGTGGCAAAGGCTATGATTATCATTGCCCTGTATGGTAAAC
The DNA here is from genome assembly GCF_020217405.1 of Lysinibacillus capsici. NCBI lineage: Bacteria > Bacillati > Bacillota > Bacilli > Caryophanales > Bacillaceae > Lysinibacillus > Lysinibacillus capsici. The sequence continues at coordinate 531,084 of NZ_CP084108.1, forward strand.
AACAGCCAGTCACTATTTATCCATCAGATGAGTTAGCAACATTAGAGTATCCGGAAATACCAGAAGAGGACATTTCAAGAGAAACATTATTTGATTGGAATAAGCTAAACGAAGGCGAGAAAGTTAATCGGGAGGTTGTCATTAATCGAGATAAATATAAACTTGAGGAAACGGTCATTGATAAGGAGGTCCATTTCCGACAACGTGACCAAGATAATTAATTTAGGGATTAAATTCTCGTTCCGTCTAAAGACTGAATTTATATCAATTGGCATGACAATCCTTTCCGAGCCACTTTTCATTTGTTACAATATTATTGTAGAAGATGAATGTGGAGGCAAAGTAAAGATGAAAATTTTACTCGTAGATGGCACGATGTTTGGTCTTAAAACTGGTGCTATTTTAGAGCAAGTGGAGCAATATATTAAAGAATTAGATGCTAGTTTCGAGTTAGAAATGATGCATTTTAGTCAATATAAGCATCAAATTGTGGATGGTTCCCCATTAAATGATGATATGAAAAAAATGATTCAACAATTTGAGGAGGCAGACGCTTACATTATTGCAACGCCTATTTTCCAAGCGTCTATTCCAGGTGTTTTGAAAAATGCCTTTGACTTCTTACACCCTAAAACAATGCGCTATAAGCCTGTATCCATTGTTGCAAATGGAGGCACATACCAGCATCACCTTGTAGTCGAAAATCAGCTAAAACCTATTTTAGACTACTTCCGAGCGCTTGTTACGCCAAACTATGTGTATACACATACATCACATTTTGATGCAGATAATACTATTGTAGACGCAGACGTTCATAGTCGTTTACGGGAATTAGCTCGTGTATTTGTTCAATACTGTGAAATGAGCAAGAACTTGCCGAAGGAAACAATTGACCAACATTAAGATAGCCCTTGTACGGTGGTAAGAAATCACTGTGCAGGGGATTTTTCTTTGTAAGTATTGTTTTAGGATGTGATAAAATAAAACTTTAGTGACTCAGAAAGGAGGGCTGCTCATGCAGGACATCGCTTTACTAGAAAAACAACGCTGTAATCTTATTTTGACCAATAAGGCGAAGGAAGCGGTAGAGGAATGCTCAGCAAACGAGCATGCCTTTTTTGCGTTACAAAGATCTTTTACTGTCTATATTGAAAAACGAAAAGCAAAAACAGTTGGTGAAACCTTTTTATCCATCTATTTTAATGCGGAGGACAATGAAAAATTAAGCGATCTTCTTGCTGAGAAAACGGTTATTATGGATTGTTTGCTAAAGGTGGAAGGATTGCTGGCAACCAACATTCGATTTGTCCATATGCGTGGACCTATTAACACAAATCGTCGCTTAGCAGCCACATTACAATTTGTGACGAAACCTAATAATGGAGCAGGTATTCCACTTGAGCTGCACACCAAAATAAGACAGCTACCGATTGCAGAAGAACGTACAGAGTATGTAAAAAAACGTATAGCCAGCTGGGAAGGCTATTTAAAAATACAAGAACGAGATGCAACCATTGATGATATTCATACAGAATTTAAGCAAAGCTATTTCAATGAAGACTTTACACGCTTAATCATTGTATGTCCCTACATAAAGAGTAAAGAATGGAAAAAGCTAGAGGGGTTAAGTGTTAGCATTCAAGGAATTCGAGGCGAAATAGGACAGGTTATAAAGGCTAATACAGGAAAGCAAACGGTAGAAATTGATGTAAAGCCTTTTATACAGGATTTGGCTCGCAAGGATGGACTGAATCTTCGTTCAAAACAAGCGAGCTTTAGTAATTTTGCAACATTAAGCCAAATTCGACGACTACGTAATGGTTTTACAAAGCTAGAAAAGGGTGAGGCAGTAAACCCTAATTTAGAAACAATACTGTTTGAGAGACGTCCTACAGTTCGTGCATCCAAGCTACGCGAAGATATTGAATTTCATAATAATTTAAATGAATATCAACGACGAGCCGTTTTAGGTGCACTATCAGTTGAGGATTTGTATGTCATTCAGGGTCCACCTGGTACGGGGAAAACAACTGTCATTTCAGAGATTTGTCAGCAAAATGTTAAAGCAGGCTTAAAAACACTTGTTGCCTCACAGTCTAATTTAGCTGTAGATAATGCATTAGGACGCTTACTGTCCAATCAAGAAATCCGAATTTTACGCTATGGTAGAACGGAAAGTATTGAGGAAGAGGGTAAAAAATTTATAGAGGAAAATGTGGCACTTCAGTGGCGTGCGCAGACACTTGCTGCGATTGAAGAAGCAATTACAATATTTCCAGAACGTCAGCAAGAGCTAGAAGCAAACCTTGTAAAAGCAAAAGATGAGCTAGAGAAATTAGAGCAATGGCTAGAGCAATTAACACAGGAAATGGCTGCAAAAGAGCAGGCAGCTATTGAAGAACCCATTTTACAGCAGGAGATTCAAGCATTAAAAAAAGAATTGAAGGTTGCTAAAACAGAGCAACAAACATGTGAGACTCAAAAAGAGCATTATGAAAAGCAGCTCGCACAAATTGGGCCAATTGTACAGCAGCTTGAACAGACAATTGCTGATTACCCTTCAGTCGAGCAACTACAGGGTATGATTCAGGAAACTACTGAAAAAGTGAAACATCTAGAGGCTGCTGCTCAATATAAAGAACTACAAGAACAAAAGCACCAGTTAACACAGCAATTTGAAGAGATACAGCAGAAATATGAAATCGAAAGCAATCGTCTAGTAATCATGAAGGAAGCGCAAAAATATATATATACATTAACCTTATTTGAGCTTATTCAGCGTTTTTTACAACATTATCAAATTCGCCCTTCTCATGTACTTTCGCAACAAATAGGTCGCTTGCAGCATTTAGAGGATGCGAAAGATTTAGAGGCATGGTCAACGATTAATGCTCGTTTACAAAAGGCAATTGTGAAGTTAGAGGCTTTGGTCACGCATGAAGTCAAGGAGCGTGCCCTTGCTAAAAGTAGACTACAACCAGTACAATCGTTTTCTTTGCAAAACCTTACTGGTGTATTCGCACAATTAAACACGGCTTTTCAAGATGGTCAAGCACCCGCAAGTGATGTTATGGAAAGTTATTTGCTCGGGTTATATATGCGTCGTGATTTTGTTTGGCAAAAGGGGATAGCACTAAAGCAACAGCAAGAGCATAAAGATCAGGAATACGAAACTTTTCGTAAAAATCTTGTAACTTTAATTCATCAGGAGTGTGCAATAACTAGCTTTGATGTGCAAAGTTACCAGCGGCAGCTTCAACCATTTTTACAGCATACTGAGCGGTTACAACAATTAGCAAACGCCTTTCGGATTACTGAAGAACCAGAAGAATCTGTAGACTATTTAAAAATTCGTGCCTCCCAAGCTAGAGAGTCTCTTCTACAAGCAAAGCAGCAACTTGAGGCAGTGGAGCAGGCTAAAGTACAACTTGTTCCTAAACAAGCCTCTTTACTGACTGTCCAAACAAACTTGCAGGAAGTAGAACAGCAGCTAACGCTTATAGAAGAACAAATAAAAGATATTAATATAGCTGGATTGAAGAAAGAAAAGCAACTAGCTACCTATACAAAGCTTTTACAATCTATGCCAGAACGAACGGCTGAAGAGGTGAAGGAAGCTATTCAAACTGCAAAGCAAGCAATCGAAGCATTCCAACGTCAGGAAAAACAGCTACCTCTTCACAAAAAACTACAAGAACAATGGCGTGAAAAATTACAAAACGCAACAGAGTATGATTTAGATGAAATTCGAAAACTGTATGTACGTCATGCGAACGTTATTGGTACAACATGCGTAGCTTCTGCCAGTAAGGAGTTTATGGAAAATTATCCGACCTTTGATGTGGTTATTATTGATGAAGTTTCAAAAGCAACACCACCTGAATTGCTCTTACCAATGCTAAAGGGGAAAAAAGTTATTTTAGTAGGTGATCATCATCAGCTACCACCATTACTTGGGGATGATACGCTGGAGGAAACATTAAAGGCAATGCTAGAAGAAAATCCAAACTTTGAAGGCGCACAGGAATTAAAAAATCTGTTGCGTGAATCATTATTTGAGCGTTTATTTAATAATTTGCCACCAACACATAAGCAAATGCTAGCATTGCAATACCGCATGCATGAGAAAATCATGCAAAGTATCACACCATTTTATGCGGAAGAAGAAAATGGCTTGCAATGTGGCATACCAGATTCGGATGCAGCAAGAGATCATGGCTTAGAAGGGCAGTTTATAAAACGTGATGACCATTTACTGTGGATTGATATTCCAACAGAAAAACCTTATTTAGAGGAGCAAGTAAAAGGCGGAACGAGTCGTTTTAATGAAGGAGAATTGCTCACAATTAGACGTATTTTACTAGATCTCAATGAAGCGGTGAAGGCAGCAAAAGAAGCAGGGCGTATGCCGCAGGATGCTCAAAAAAGCGTTGGTGTCATCAGTTTCTACGGTGAGCAGGTAAAGAAAATTAATCGCCTTCTTCAGCAAGAATTAAAGCTACCACATCTGCAATTTAGAACAGGGACTGTTGATAAATTCCAAGGGATGGAAATGGATGTCATTTTAGTGAGCATGGTTCGTAATACACCTAAAGGCGGGGATATTGGCTTTGCCAGAGATTATCGTCGATTAAATGTCGCGCTATCTCGTGCCCGTGAGTTACTACTGCTTGTGGGAAGTGCAGAAATGTTTGCAAAACGTGCAAAACATCAAGAGACAAGAGAGATGTATGCGAATTTATTAAAAACAGTAAAATCCTACGATGGCTTACGTAATCATGAAGGATTGGTGATATAGATTGTCAAAATTACAACAACGACTAATGCGTGAGCTTCAGCAGAATCGTAATATTAAGATTGTCAAAATGGCTGAATGGTGTATTCCCATTCGAACAGTTGATGTGACCTATGAGCCTGTTCGTCGTTCAACAATGGATGTCTTAATGACAATGCTTCTGCTTAGTATTCAAGAGGCGGATTTTAGCAACGCACAGGAATTGAGCGAGCTATTGCTGGTAGACCCATTATTTATTGAAGACTTGGTTTCTTTAATGATTCGAGTAAACCTTGTGAAGAATGAAGATGATTTCTATAGGCTAACTGAAAAAGGACAGAAGCAGCTAGAACGAGGTATTTTTGAAGAAGAACTAGAGGAAGAAACCTCTACACTTTACTTTAGTCCCTGCCATCAATCGTTTCTCACTATCGATACGAGTAATGATGAATATGATGAATTGCCAGAGCTCTATCGTTATATTGACAAAGAGGCAGAACAACAGGAACAATTTGAGGAATCCATGGTGATTGCAGCTTTACAGGAAGCGGATGAAGAAGAGGAAGGTAGCTCTCAGAAAGTCATCGCAAAAATTGTTCAAACAGAAGCTCAACAAATTAATGATAGCCCATGTTTAGAGTTTGTTCTTTATGATAAGGAACAGGATATAGTATTTGTAAGAGTTTGGAATACATTACTCAATCAATGGGATCATCATTTAGAGCAACAGCTTACAGACGAAGAACAATTAACATGGCGTGAGCAATATTTATCTTGATTCAATTTCAATTGCTAGAAGAAACGAACGTAGATCGCGTTCGTTTTTTTACTTTAATTATAAATTTACAGAGTTAGGTGATAATTGAAAAATTTTTTCGATAAAATACTGCATTAGCATAAATTAAACCATTGCTAAGGAGGGGACAGATGTCAACGATTAGTTTATGTATGATTGTTAGAAATGCACAATGTACGATTGAAAGATGCTTAGATTCGGTTCAGCACCTCGTGGATGAGGTGAATATTATTGATACTGGTTCAACTGATCGTACAAAAGAGATTGTCCAAAATTTTACCTCTCGAATTTATGACTTTTCCTGGTGTGATCATTTTGCTAAAGCTAGAAATTTTTCCTTTCAGCAGGCAACAAAAGACTATATTTTATGGCTCGATGCTGATGATGTTATGACAAAGGAAAATCAGCACAAGTTCAGCCAACTAAAGCAATCGTTATTTCCCTCTATTGATGCTGTAACAATGGATTATTATTTGACGCTTGATTGTGATGGGGAAGTGGAGTGTAGTGAACGAAAGTTTCGTCTAGTAAAAAGGGCGAATCATTTTCAATGGGAAGGTGCTGTTCATGAGAATTTAAGGGTGTCAGGGCAGCTCTATCATAGTGATATTGCTGTCACACATTTACCGTTAACGAAAGATATTCATCGCAATATAAGTATTTATGAGGGATTAATAAAGAATGGACATTCTCTTTCAGCAATTGAGTCATTTCATTTTGCGAATGAACTAAAATTACATCACCGTTACCTAGAAGCTATTAATCAATACAATCTATTTTTGGATAGCAACTTAGGCACTACAGATAATCGCATTGAGGCTTGTTTACATGTAGGAGAATGCTATCGGCATTTACATGATGATCAACAAGCACAGCAAGCTGTTTTACAATCTTTCTTATATGATCGACCAAAGCCAGAAGCATGTTGCCGAATGGGCCAATTTTTTATGGAGCAATTAAAACATAAAGAGGCTATTTACTGGTACTCTCAAGCCTTGCAACAAGCTCCTGCCGATACAATGACTATCCAAAAGCGTGCTTATTCAACGTGGATTCCACATCTACAATTAAGCCTTTTGTACAGGGAATTACGATTATTTGAAAATGCCTTTCAGCATAATCTAGAGGCACAAAAATGGAAACCGAATCATCAAGAAATAATCAATAATGAAAAATATTTACTTAGTCAATTAAAGATATAAATCTTTCTTATGGGAAAGGTACATCAATAAACAAGACATAAATAGCTTGGCCAATTAACAATGAAACACCTACAACAACTGTCATAAAAATCACATTACGTGGCCTGAAATTTTTTGCTTCCATTAAAAACCTCCCTCGATATAGAATATTCAGTCAATTCAAGATATGTTTTGAAGGGATGAGTATGCATAATAAAAGAGCAAATTCACATTAAGAGTGAATTTGCCCTTTTAATTAATCGAACTTTAACCCCTTCAATGCTTCAGCAAGTGCATTGTTCACAGGTTCCTCGTTGTTTTGCTGCTTTAAGTACTTTTGTACGGAGCGCTTGTCGACCTTGCCTCCGCCTTCTTTTTTGCGTCTTGCTTCAAAGGCAGATAATTTTTCGCGATAGCCACATTTACAAACGAAAATTTGACCATCACCTTCTCCGCGAAGCTCTAATTTTTTATGACATTGTGGACAACGTGCATTTGTGGTACGTGAGACATTTTTACGATGACCACATTCGCGATCTTGGCAGACAAGCATTTTTCCTTTCTTGCCATTCACTTCAAGCATTGGTTTACCGCAATCAGGACATGATTTGGTAGAGATATTATCATGCTTATACTTTTTGTCACTACCCTTAATCTCTGTAACAATTTCCTTTGTGTAATTTTTCATCTCGCTAATAAATACATCTTTTTTTAGCTTGCCCTTTGCAATAAGCTCAAGCTTTTGCTCCCAATCTGCTGTCAGGGCAGGAGATTTTAATTCCTCTGGCACTAGGTCGAGTAGTTGACGACCTTTAGAGGTAATATAAATATCTTTGCCACCACGCTTTTCTATTAAGAAGGAATTGAAAAGCTTTTCAATAATATCTGCACGTGTAGCGACTGTGCCAAGACCACCCGTAGATTTTAATGTGTCGGCTAATTTTTTATCATTCGTTGCCATATATTTTGTTGGGTTTTCCATGGCTGATAAAAGAGTAGCTTCATTAAATCGAGCAGGTGGCTTTGTTTGACCAGAAGTTTGGGCAAGAAGCTTTACTTTTAAAATATCGCCCTTATCAATGCGTGGTAGTATTTGTTCCTTTACGTCATCTGCTGTGTCCTCATCATCAAAGCGATGCTCATAAACTTCCTTCCAGCCAGATGATAAAATCGTTTTTCCACGAGCAATAAAGCTTTCATCGCCAATTTTCGCACGCAGTGTTAGTTGTTCATATTCAAAAGCAGGCAGTAGAACAGCTAGGAAACGCTTTACAACAAGATCATAAATTTTACGTTCCTTATCTGTGAAAGCTGAATAATTTACATAGCCCTCTGTTGGAATAATCGCATGATGATCTGATACTTTACTATCATCGACAAAGGCCTTTGTTGGTTTGATTGGTTTAGTAAGCAGTTTATTGGCGATGGAGCGATATTCACCAATACCACAGGCCTTTAAGCGTTCTGGTAGTGTAGCAACGATATCCTGTGAAATAAAGCGAGAATCCGTACGTGGATAAGTTAACACTTTATGTTGCTCATAGAGTTTTTGCATGATATTCAATGTTTCTTTCGCTGAGTAGCCGAAGATTTTATTGGCATCTCGCTGCAATTCAGTTAAATCATAAAGACCAGGTGCAAATGATTTTTTAGGTTTCTTTTCAATGTCCGCAACGATGGCATTGCTATTTCCTATTTTTTTCACCAGTGTATTGATTTTATCTTTATCAAAGCTACGACTATTACCATTTTGGTCTTGCCATGTGAGCTTTAAGTTATCAGTTGTTTGCGCTTCAATACCATAATAAGTTTGTGCCTTAAAGTTTTTAATTTCATCTTCACGTGCAGCAATTATTGCTACTGTTGGTGTTTGTACACGTCCGCAATTCAACTGTGCGTTAAAGCGGGTAGTTAAAGCACGAGTAGCATTAAGCCCGATATACCAATCTGCCTCTGAGCGAGCTACAGCAGAGGCATAGAGATTATCATATGCATTGCCTGGCTTTAGATTGGCAAACCCATCTTTAATTGCCTTATCTGTAACAGAGGAAATCCATAAGCGTTTCAAAGGCTTTTTAATTTTCACTTTATCGAGTATCCAGCGTGCTACTAATTCACCTTCACGTCCAGCATCTGTAGCAATGATGATTTCATTAACATCATTACGTGTAAGCTGACTTTTGACCGCATTAAATTGCTTTCCAGTTTGCTTTATAACCGTTAATTTTAAGCGTTCAGGTAACATGGGGAGATCTTCAAGATTCCATGTTTTATATTTCACATCATAGCTTTCTGGGTCAGCCAGTGTTACAAGATGTCCAAGCGCCCAAGTCACAATGTATTTATCTCCCTCAAGGAAGCCATTTCCTTTTTTATTACACTTCAGTACACGTGCAATATCACGTGCTACAGAAGGTTTTTCAGCAATTACTACGCTCTTTGCCATTGTTAACACCCTTTCATAGTTCCATGGTTTTAAATATAGCATAGGTTGAGTGGGTTCGCAGTTTAACTGAAGCGAAATTTATTAAATGTCGGAGGATAGATTTAGGCAGGTAACAGTAAGGAAACATAAATTTCAGAAAAAATATTGAATTCTGAAAATTATTATGTTAGTCTAGTGTACATAAAAATGAAGTAACGACTTCATAGTATAGATAAAAAAAGGATGAGCTTCTTTTATGAGAGATCAAACAATTCAGCAAATGATTCAAGAGAAATATCAAGAGTTGTCTAAAAGTCAACAAAAGGTAGCTACATTCATATTAAAAAATTTACAGACAGTAGGAATCCACTCTGCTTCATATGTAGGGGAAAAGGCCGGAGTAAGTGAAACGACAGTTATCCGTTTTTGTTACGCATTAGGCTTATCTGGTTATGCACAATTGCAACGTCAGGTAACCATGCATTTATTTAATGAAGGGAATGCAAGTAGTTTGCAGAATTATTTGCAATCGAAGCAAGCTCTTTTTGAAAATCCACGTTTTTATGTAAAGACGATGGAAAAGGATGCATCTCGCATTTTAAATATGGCTAAAAACATTAACGAGGAAGACTTTAATCGAGCTTCAGTATTGCTCCATGAGAAGAAAAAAATATATATTGCAGGGAATGGCTCTTCCCATTTAGCTGCACAGTGGCTTCATTTTACATTAAATCTTTTGCGACCGAATGTTGTTTTATTAAATTTTGAAACAAGTGAGGTCATACGTGCTATTCAAGAGATTGATGAAAATAGTGTAGTAATTATTTTATCATTCCACCGTTACTTTAAAGAGCCGATCCAATTTGCAGCTGAATTACAAGAAAAAAAATGTGAGATTATTGGCATAACCGATTCTCAGATTGCACCTATAACTCAATATGCAACTATCACCTTTGTGAATGAACAACAACAAGAAGTTTCAACAATTGATGCTATGCCAGCACTCATAGCATTTTTAAATACACTAATAGCAGGAATGACTGCTCAAGATCATGACTATTATGAAAATCAGCGCGTAAAATATGACGATTTTCAAAATAGCTTTTTAGCAAACCGATGGAGTTGACTAATATGAACCAAATTTTACAAGAGTTACAGCCACTTCTTACAGATATTTTTAAACATTTACATGAACATCCAGAAGTTAGTTGGCAAGAGCACAATACAACTCAATATATAGCAAATTTATTAAGAGAGGCCAAAATGGAGCCACACCTTTTTGAAGATATGACAGGACTTTATGTTGATATAGGGGAGGGAACACCTAGGGTAGGGTTCCGCACTGATATAGATGCACTTTGGCAGGAGGTTAATGGTGTCTTTCAAGCTAACCATTCTTGTGGACATGATGGTCATATGACGATGGCTATTGGAACTGCATTGCTGTTAAAGGACATGGAGCATTTACTGTCAGGTGCTGTACGCATACTATTTCAGCCTGCTGAGGAAAAGGCCCAAGGAGCACGCGCATTTGTCGAAAAAGGTATTATAGATGATTTAGATTATTTATTTGGTGTTCATGTTCGACCATTAAAGGAATTACAGGATGGTTCGTATGCGCCAGCATTATACCACGGAGCAGCAAAGCTTTTTACAGGGACCATTATTGGGGAAGAGGCACATGGCGCACGGCCAGAACTCGGCATTAATGTAATTGAGGTTGGAGCAGCTATAGTCGAAGGTCTTCAAAAAATTTGGACGGATCCAACTATCTCTGCCTCTGTCAAAATGACACAGTTTAATGCAGGAGGTACCTCCACAAATATTATTCCTGGTAAAGCTAGCTTTAGCATTGATGCACGAGCTCAAACAAATGAAGTGATGCAGGTAATCACAGAGGGGGTAGAGCGTGTAAAAGCATCTGTTGAAGCGATGTATGGTGCCAAGATATTCTTACAGGTAGATGCTCATATAGTGGCAGCATTGGTGAATGATGAAGCCTTACAACATATGAGGGAAGCTATTATTGATGTCGTTGGGGAAAAGGCTTGTGCTCCATCAGTTGTTACACCAGGAGGGGAGGATTTTCATTTTTATACCTATGAACGTCCGAAGCTTAAAGCTACAATGCTTGGATTAGGCTGTGGAGTTACTCCTGGCTTACATCATCCACAAATGACCTTTAATCAAGATCGGCTGTTAGTAGGAGTAAATATTATTACAAGGGCTATTTTGAGAACATTATAAAGATATAGAAAGAAGAGATAGCTATGATAGAGATAAGAGAAATCAAAACAATAGAACAACTTGAGCAGGTTCAGCAATTAGAGTTGAATGTATGGGGAATGCCTGCTATTCCTCTCCATCAAACGCTGACAGCAGTGAAAAATGGGGGCATCGTTGTAGGTGCTTATCAAGAAGATAAATTAGTCGGATTTAGTTATGGTTTTGCGGGTTTTCGAGAAGGAAAAAGCTATCTATGCTCTCATATGTTAGGGATTGATGAAGAATATCGATTACTAGGCATAGGAGAAAAGTTAAAGTACGAACAGCGAGCTATTGCTATTGAACGTGGCTATGACTTAATGGTATGGACATTTGACCCTCTTGAAACCCGAAATGCTTATCTTAATTTATCTAAATTAAAGGGTATTTGCTATACCTATATAGAAAATTGCTACGGTGAAATGCAGGATGGTTTCAATAAAGGGCTACCCTCTGATCGATTTGAGGTGAGCTGGCATTTAACTTCAGATTATGTGGTGAACGACATTACAATAGCAGTAGCGGATGCAAAACCAGTGGCAAGCTGTGAACTTACAAAGCAGGGCTTATTATGTTTAAAAATGACTGAAAATTTCGAATTTGCAGAAGGGTTGTATACGCTACCTGTTCCTAAGGACTTTCAAGCCTTAAAAGCACAAAATCCTAGCTTAGCATTGGATTGGCGTTTCAAAACAAGAACTATACTAAAGCAACTATTTTCAGCAGGGTATGCAGCAATTTCACTGCAACAACGAGAATGCTATAACGAATATGTTTTAGTGAAAAAAGCAGCTTTAAATTTGGAAGGGGCATTTTAATATGAAAATTACAGAAATCACAATACGACAATTGAAGATGAAATTAAAAGCACCGTTTACAACAAGCTTTGGCACGTTTGATGAGAGGGACTTTTTAGTCCTCGAGGCAAAAGATGAGACAGGCTTAATCGGTTGGGGAGAATCAGTTGCCTTTCATTCACCTTGGTACAATGAAGAAACACTTCAAACAAACTGGCATATGCTTGAAGACTTCCTCATTCCTCTTATTTTAAATAAAGAGATTCATCACCCCGATGAAGTGAGTCAACTATTTGAGCCGATTCGCAAAAATAATATGGCGAAATCGACGATAGAAGGAGCTATTTGGGATATATATGCACAGCAAACTGGCCAATCCCTAGCAACAGCACTTGGTGGTAAAAAGGATAAAATTGAAGTAGGTATTAGTATCGGAATACAAAATTCGATCGAGGAGTTAGTAACATTAGTTGACGGCTATGTAAAGGAAGGTTATAAGCGCATGAAAATCAAAATAAAACCGGGCTGGGATATAGAGGTTATGCGTACATTAAGGGAAACATTTCCTGATGTAGCCTTTATGGCGGATGCCAATTCAGCCTATCGTCTAGAGGATACTGAAACATTGAAACAACTGGATGCATTTAACTTAACAATGATTGAGCAACCACTGGCTTCAGATGACATTATCGACCATGCTTCATTACAAAAATTAATGGAAACACCAATTTGTTTGGACGAAAGTATCCATTCGTTAGAAGATGCACGAAAGGCTGTAGAACTAGGGAGCACCAAAATTATAAACATAAAAATTGGTCGTGTTGGTGGCCTAACAGAAGCAAAAAAAATACATGATTATTGTGAGACACATAACATCCCAGTATGGTGTGGCGGCATGTTGGAATCTGGTATTGGTCGTGCGCACAATGTAGCCTTAACAACGTTGTCAAATTTTATATTACCGGGAGATACTGCTGGCTCTAATCGATATTGGGAAAAGGATATTATCGAACCAGAAGTAGTTGTAAAAGATGGTTATATTGAAGTACCACAACAAGTAGGAATTGGTTATGAAATAAATAGGGAAACGGTTAATTCCTTCACAGTCGCACAGAAAACATATCAATAAATAGACTTAAATTTATTATATTAGAATAGTAGGTGGGCTATGAAAAAAAGTTGGCAGATAGGTGGAGCATTTGTAGGCTTAATTGTTGGAGCAGGGTTTGCATCGGGTCAGGAAATAATGCAGTACTTTACTAGCTTTGGCTTGTACAGTATGGTAGGTGCCATTGTTGCTACCCTTGCCTTCGCATTTTTAGGAATGAGTTTAGCTCAATTAGGAACAGATTTACAAACAACATCACATAAAGAGGTGATCTATCATATAGGAGGGCGATATGTTGGCATTATTTTAGATATCGTTATCACGTTTTTCTTATTTGGCGTTGCTGTTGTCATGTTTGCTGGATCAGGCTCAACATTTCATCAGATGTTTGGCATCAATCCAGTAGTTGGTAGTATTTTTATGGTTGTTATAACTATACTAACCTTACTATTAAATGTTAATAATATTATTAATTTAATAGCATTGGTTACCCCTTATTTAATGGGTATCATTTTTATTATTTTGATTTATTCTATCTTTACGATGGATATATCTATTGCAGAGCAAAATACTTTAGCGAAAGCACAATCATCTGCAGCATCTAATTGGTTAATGGGAGCGTTACTTTATGTTTCCTATAATATCGCTGCTGGTGCAGCAATGTTAATTGTAATGGGTGGAACAGTAAAGGACCGCAAAGTTGCTGGCAGAGGTGGACTACTTGGCGGTTTAATGCTTGGTATCTTAATTGTATTAATCAATATAGCCATGTTTGCTAAAATAAATGTTATTGATGGAGTAGCGATGCCAACATTAGAATTAGCAAAACAAATTCACCCTATAGTAGGTGTCTTAATGTCTATTGCTTTATTAGGGATGATGTACAATACTGCGGTGGGGATGTTCTATTCATTTACAGTTCGATTTATTGCGCCAGACCATCAATATTTTAAAGTAGCTATTGTAGTTATAGGATTAATAGGTTTTGCTGCAAGCCTAGTAGGATTTACTACATTAGTTGGTAAAGTCTATTCAACAATGGGCTACTTAGGTTTCGCCTTAATTGTTGCTGTTATTATTTCGTGGCTACGTAAACTACCAAAAACTTTATAAAGTAAAAATTTCCCTTTTGTGAACGTAAGGGAAATTTTTTTGTTTTTTTGTGATGAAAGCAAGATATATATCATACAGTTAATTTGTGTTTGCGAAATCTATTCATGCTGTTTTAAGTAAAAATTATGCTCGAAACTTTAGAAAAAAGCTATTCGGTGCTAGACACCAATTTTTGAGAATGTTATATTTGTATTGTCATAGTATTTTTATAATTAGGAAAAAATAGAATGCTTTATGGGTTTAATGGTTTTTCCTGATTATAAGGAGTGATGAAGTATAGAGCTAGATGAAGGATGATAGGTGCCTATGGTAAAGAAAACGTTAAAACAAAGAATTGTAGAAGCTTCAGTTGAATTGTTTCAACAAGATGGTTATCACAATGTAACAGTGGATCGTATTGTGGAATATATTGGGGCATCAAAGGGTGGATTTTATCATAATTTTAAATCAAAAGATGAACTGTTGTATGAAATTCATGATGTCTTTATTTCATATGTTATTCAACAATCGCAAGCTGCATATGACAAATTCGATACACCCATCACACGTTTGTGTGCCATGCTGCAAACACTGACACAAGTATTTGATATGTATCAAGCACATATTACGATTTTTTATGAAGAAAGTCGTTCACTCTCAGATGAATATAGTGACATCATCCATAAAAAGCGAGATCACTATCGTGATATTTTACAAAGAGTGATAGCAGAGGGTCAGAAAGCAAAGGTTTTTCGTACCGAATTACCTTGTACAATTGTGACAATGGCAATTGTCGGGATGATTAACTGGACATACAAATGGTTTAAGCAATCAGGACCATTAACGATGGAGCAAATCACAGATGTTTTTACCGATATGGTATTACGGGCAATTGTGACAGATCAAGCCATGGAAGAAGCAAAGCAATTTATAATAAAGGGGTAGCCAGTAGGAAACACTGGTTTTATTATTTGTTTTTACAAACCGACTAGTCGGTATTAACTGTAAGCAATTGTTCTTAAGCTACATTTACTATGGCAAATTCGACATTAGGGGGACTAGGGATGAATTTTGAATTAACAAAAGAGCAAGAAATGATTCGAGACATGGTGCGTGATTTTGCTGAGAAGGAGATTAAACCGTATGCTCGTGAGGTTGATGAGACATCAACAATGAGAATAGAGAGCTTTAAGAAGATGGCAGAAATAGGCTTATTGGGTATCCCGTTTCCTGAGGAATATGGTGGATCAGGTGGTGATACGGTGTCCTATGCTTTAGCTGTAGAGGAGATTGGTCGAGCATGTGGGGGCACAGGGTTAAGCTATGCAGCTGCTGTTAGCTTAGGAGCCTCACCAATTTACAACTTCGGCACAGAGGAACAAAAGCAAGAGTGGCTAGTTCCATTAGCTAAGGGTGAGACATTAGGGTCATTCGGTTTAACAGAGCCAAATGCTGGTTCAGATGCAGGGGGCACACGTACTACAGCTATTATTGATGGTGATGACTACATCATTAACGGAGAGAAATGCTGGATCACCAATGCAGGATATGCTCGACAAATTATTGTAACTGCGGTAACAGGTAAACGTGAGGATGGTAAAAAGATTATTTCTTCTATTATTGTGCCAACAAACACACCAGGCGTAACAATCAACTGTAATTATGACAAAATGGGTGTACGTGGCTCCAATACATGTGAAATTGTGTTAGAAAATGTTCGTGTCCCAAGAACAAATCTATTAGGGGATGAAAAACGTGGCTTTAGCCAGTTTTTAAATACATTGGATGGTGGTCGTATTTCCATCGCTGCTCTTTCTGTTGGAATTGCCCAGGCTGCTTATGAAAAGGCACTAAAATTTGCGAAGGAACGTGAGCAATTTGGTGCACCTATTTCGAAGTTACAGGCGATCCAATTTAAATTAGCTGACATGGCGATGGAAATAGAGCTTGCTCGTACGTTAGTACATAAAGCGGCATGGTTAAAAGATCAAAAGAAGCCATTTGGCAAAGAAGCTGCCATGGCTAAACTATTTGCTTCTGAAATGGGCTTCCGTACATGTAATCAAGCAATCCAAATTCATGGTGGTTCTGGATATATGAAAGAATACGATGTAGAACGTCATTTACGTGATATTAAATTAATGGAAATCGGTGAAGGGACATCTGAAATTCAACGTCTTGTTATTTCTCGTCTAATTGGCTGTTAATCATCATTAGTTAAGTTAAATAGCATAAATAAGGGGGATCTTCATGGCAGAACTTGTGTATCAAACAATTGGTCAATTGCTAGATGAACAATCAAAAAAGTACCCGCAGAATGAAGCATTGGTCTATGCTGACAGAAATTTACGCATGACTTATGAACAGCTAAATCGTCAAGCACGATACGTAGCGAGAGGTTTAATGGCTCTTGGAATTGAAAAGGGAGACCATATCGCAGTATGGACGACGAATGTTCCTGAGTGGGTACAGCTTCAATTTGGTACAGGGAAGATGGGTGCTCCAATTGTAACGGTAAATACGAATTACCGTGCGAGTGAGTTGGAGTATTTATTGAAGCAATCTGATGCTAAAACGATTTTTTTAATTGAAAATTATCGAGACCATTCTTTTATCAATACACTGCAAGAGTTATGTCCAGAGCTTGAACATTGTGAACCAGGTAATTTGCAATCAAAGCGACTACCTTTATTAAAAAATGTTATTTTAATCGGTGAAACCAAATACCCCGGCGTACTTAATTGGTCAGATGTTTTAACAGCTGCCGAGCAAGTAACCGAGGAACAGTTAGATCAGAGAGAGCAATCTCTCCATTATGATGATGTCATTAATATTCAATATACTTCTGGTACAACAGGCTTTCCTAAGGGAGTCATGCTAACGCATTTTAACTTAGTCAATAATGCTGTCAATATTGCTGAATGTATGCGTTTAACGCCAGAGGATCGTCTATGTATCCCAGTTCCATTCTTCCATTGCTTTGGTTGTGTCATAGGCACATTAGCCATCACAACGAGTGGTGGAACGATGGTACCGGTACAGGAGTTCTCACCTGAAGAGGTACTAAGAACCGTTCAACAAGAGAAATGCACTGCATTACATGGCGTGCCAACAATGTTCATTAGTGAACTGAATTTATCGAATTTTGCATCTTTCGATCTTTCAACTTTACGTACAGGCGTCATGGCAGGATCAAACTGTCCAATTGAGGTTATGAAAGCGGTCATTGAGAAGATGGGCATGAAAGATATAACAATATGCTACGGTCAAACAGAATCATCACCTGTTATTACGCAGACAAGAACGGAAGACCCGTTAGTGTTAAAGGTGGAGACGGTTGGCCGCGCATTACCTAACCTAGAAGTAAAGATTGTTGTTCCTGGAACTACCGAGGAAGCTCCGACGAATGAACAGGGAGAGCTGTGTACAAGGGGCTATCATGTGATGAAGGGCTATTATAAAAACCAGGAGGAAACAGATCTGGCGATTGACGAGGATGGTTGGTTGCATACAGGTGATTTAGCAACAATGGATGAAGCAGGTTATGTCCGTGTAACAGGTCGTTTAAAGGATATGATTATCCGAGGTGGCGAAAACCTATATCCTCGTGAAATTGAGGAGTTTCTTTATACACATCCGAAAATTTCAGATGTTCAGGTTGCTGGTGTTCCTGATCCTGTTTATGGCGAGGAGGCGGCAGCTTGGATTGTTTTAAAAGAAGGGGAGCAGGCTACAGCGGATGAAATCCGAGATTATTGTCGAGATAAAATTTCTAGACATAAAATTCCCCGACATATTTTCTTTATTGATCACTATCCAATGACTGCATCTGGAAAAGTTCAAAAATATAAATTACGAGAAGATTTTGTTATGACCGTAAAGTAAGGAGGGGCAGTGAATATGTTCAACAAGGTATTAATTGCAAATCGTGGAGAGATTGCTAGACGTGTGATCAGAACATGCAAGCGCCTAAATATTCATACGGTTGCTATCTATTCAGAGGCAGATGCAGAAAGCTTACATGTGAAAGATGCAGATGAAGCTTTCTGTGTGGGGAAGCCACCGGTTGCACAGAGCTATTTAAATATCGACCGCATTCTTGAAATTGCACTAGAAAGTGGCGCAGAGGCTGTTCATCCGGGCTATGGTTTACTATCAGAGAATGCAAATTTTGCGAAACGTTGTACAGAGGCGGGTTTAGTGTTTATCGGGCCAAGTGCTGATGTGATTGCTTCAATGGGCAGTAAATTAGAGGCACGTAAAACAATGAAAGCTGCAGGTGTACCGATTGTAGAGGGTGTAGAAGCGCCTGTGAAGGATGTAGAAGAAGCCACTAGCATAGCGGAGCGTTTAGGCTATCCGATTATGTTAAAGGCATCTGCAGGCGGTGGCGGTATCGGTATGCAACTAGTTGATAATGCCGAGGAACTAGCCAAAGCTTTTGAGGGCAATCAAAAGCGTGCACAATCATTCTTTGGTGATGGCACGATGTATATGGAGCGGTTCATTGCTAACCCTCACCATATCGAGGTGCAAATTATTGCAGATCATCAAGGCAATGTTGTTCCATTATTTGAACGTGAGTGCTCTATTCAACGAAGAAATCAAAAAGTAGTAGAAGAAGCACCATCCCCGTTCATCTCACAAGAGACAAGAGAAAAAATGCTAGAAGCGTCAGTTAAGGCGGCAAAGCATATTGGTTATGTCAATGCTGGAACAATCGAATACTTGGTTGATGAAGATCAAAACTTTTATTTTTTAGAAATGAATACAAGACTACAGGTAGAGCATCCCGTTACGGAGGAAATTACGAAGCTTGATTTAGTAGAAGAGCAATTAAAAATTGCGGCAAAACAACCTCTTACATTTACTAGAGAAAGTATTACTAAAGAAGGGCACGCGATTGAAGTGCGCATATACGCTGAAAATCCTTCGACATTTTTCCCGTCTCCAGGTACCATTACGACTCTTGAATTACCGACCGGTGAAGGAATTCGACATGAATGTGGCGTAGAGTCTGGTTCAGTGGTAACACCATTCTATGATCCGATGATTAGTAAATTGGTAGTGTGGGGGGAAACAAGAGAAATTGCCTGTGAAAGATTAGCACAAGCGCTAAAGGTGTATAAAGTGGAGGGGATTCAAACGAATATCCCGATGCTTTTAAAAACCATCACACATGAGCAATTTTTAAAAGGGTATACGACAACAAAATTTGTAGAGCAATATTATTTACCGCAATTAGCAGAAACAAAATAACAATGATCATGTATTCGTGTTTCCGAAGAGGGACGAATACATGATAAAAAAATTAGGAGTGAATGATTATGGCAACAGTAAAAGCAAGCATGGCAGGAACAGTATGGAAAATCGTCGTAACAGAGGGCGAGAAAGTGACAGCAGGTCAAGATGTAGCCATTTTAGAATCGATGAAAATGGAAATTCCAATTGCAGCAGAAGAGGATGGCGTAGTGACGAAAATCATTGCCAATGAGGGAGACTTTATTAACGTTGATGATGATATTTTAGAAATTGAATAAGAGGAGGCTTGTTTATGCAGTTACCTAAGCAAGTCACAATCAAAGAAGTTGGTCCCCGTGATGGCTTACAAAATGAAAAAACGCATATTTCAACAGCTGATAAAGTGCAATTAGTAAATTTATTAGGTCAAACAGGATTAAATTATATTGAAGTGACATCTTTTGTGCATCCCAAATGGATTCCTCAATTGGCAGATGCAGTCGAGGTTCTGCAAGCCATTAAAAGACATAAGGATATTACCTATGCGGCACTTGTACCCAATATGCGGGGCTTAGAACGCGCATTGCAGGCTGAAGTAGATGAAGTAAGTATTTTTATGTCTGCCAGTGAAAGCCATAACCAAAGTAATATTAATAAAACCATAGAAGATACATTTCCCATATTAAAGGAAGTTGTAGAAGGAGCTCAGGCTGCAAAGAAACATGTTCGAGGTTATATCTCAACGGTTATTGGTTGTCCCTATGAGGGTTATATACACCCTGACAAGGTATTACGAGTAACGGAAAAATTATTGGAGATGGGTGTGACTGAAATATCGCTTGGTGACACAATTGGTGTTGGTGTACCGACGCAGGTTGAGTTTCTTTTAGAGGAATTACTAAAAAGGTATCCTGCTGAAAAATTTGCCATGCATTTTCACGATACACGTGGGACCGCATTAGCCAATATTATGAAATCCTTAGAGATGGGTATTACTAAATTTGATAGTGCGCTTGGTGGGCTAGGGGGCTGCCCATATGCAAAGGGTGCCTCAGGTAATGTAGCCACAGAAGATTTATTGTATTTATTTGATGAGATGGGCATTGAAACAGGCGTAGATCGACAAAAGGTGCTAGAGGCAGCACTCTTTATTGAAGAGAAGTTAGGCAAAGCTGTTGCATCAAAGCAAATGGCGATTGTCCGCAATGAAAGGAGTGCAAATCAAGGATGACACAACTCGTTCGTTTTGAAGTACTAGAGGATAGTATTGGACTTATTACACTTTCAAGACCAGAAGCTGCGAACGCTATGTCGGTTCAATTACTGCATGAGCTGTCTGACACGCTTGATCAAATCAATGGAGATCCAGCAGTGCGTGTAGTCCTTCTAACAGGTGCGGGCGAAAAGGCATTTTGTGCAGGTGCTGATTTAAAGGAACGTAAAGGAATGTCTGATCGACAAGTGAAGCAGATCGTGCAACTGATTGGTGCCACTGTGGCAAAAGTTGAAACGCTTGCACAGCCTGTTATTGCTGTCCTAAATGGTGTAGCCTTTGGTGGAGGCTTGGAGTTGGCACTAGCTTGTGATTTACGAATTGCTGCTACACATGTAAAGCTTGGCTTAACAGAAACTTCACTCGGTATTATTCCAGGTGCTGGGGGGACACAGCGACTTCCACGTTTAATTGGTCTTGGTAAAGCAAAGGAATTAATTTATACAGCACGTAGGCTCAATGCCAAAGAAGCTGAAAATTATGGCATTATCGAATATGTTTATGAAGGACATGAGGTATTAGATAAGGCACAACAGCTTGCACTGGAAATGGCAAAAAATGCACCACTCTCTTTAGTGCAAGCCAAAGTTGCGATCAATCAAGGTGTTGAGGTAGATTTAGCTACCGGGTTAAAAATTGAATCACTTGCATATAGTGCACTGATCCCAACGGAAGACCGATTAGAGGGCTTACTTGCCTTCCAAGAGAAGCGAGCGCCACAATATTCAGGGAAATAAAACGCCAAGAAATCATTTTGGTGTAATCGATTGGGCAAAGGGAGGAAATAAACATGAGCAATATCTCGACAGAAAATACACCACCTACAATGAAAGATAAAATTTTAGCAGGTGGATTACCAAAATATCATGATAAAAATGCACAACAAGGCAAGCTATTTGTACGTGAGCGTCTTGAACTTTTACTTGATGATGGTCTTCAATCGGAGGATGGGCTCTATGCAAACTGTTTAGCAGGGGATTTACCAGCAGATGGCGTTATCACTGGTATTGGTAAAATTCATGGTCGTACGGTTTGTGTGCTAGCTAACGATTCAACGATTAAAGCTGGTTCTTGGGGAAAACGCACAGTTGAAAAAATGATTCGCATTCAAGAAACAGCTGAAAAGTTGAATTGTCCATTACTCTATTTAGTGGATTCAGCAGGTGCACGTATTACAGATCAGCTTGAAATGTTCCCAGGCCGCAGAGGCGCAGGCCGCATTTTCTACAATCAAGTCAAACTGTCAGGAAAAGTTCCGCAAATTTGCTTATTATTTGGTCCTTCCGCAGCGGGTGGTGCCTATATTCCTGCATTTTGCGATATCGTGGTGATGGTAGAAGGGAATGCTTCTATGTATTTAGGATCTCCTCGAATGGCCGAAATGGTTATCGGTGAAAAAGTAGATTTAGAAACAATGGGTGGCGCAAAAATGCACTGTTCCGTTTCGGGTTGTGGAGATGTGCTTGTTAAATCCGAACAGGAGGCTATTACTTATGCGCGCAAATATTTAGGATACTTCCCTAATAACTATGCAGAGCGTAGCAAGGTAGAGGCTCCCAAACCACCGGCCTCATTTGATAAATCTATTGAAGAATTAATTCCTCAAAATCAAAATGTTCCATTTGATATGTATAAGCTAATTGATCGTATTATCGATGAAGATTCATTTTGTGAGGTTAAGAAATTATTTGCACCAGAATTAATTACAGGCCTTGCCCGAATTAATGGTCAATCAGTCGGCATTATCGCTAACCAACCACGCGTCAAGGGAGGCGTGCTATTCCATGATTCTGCTGATAAAGCGGCGAAATTTATTTCACTATGTGATGCATTCAATATCCCACTGTTATTCCTAGCAGACGTTCCAGGCTTTATGATTGGTACTCAGGTAGAAAAAGCAGGAATCATCCGTCATGGTGCTAAAATGATTTTTGCCATGAGTGAGGCAACTGTTCCTAAGCTAACGGTCATTGTGCGTAAAGCGTATGGTGCAGGATTATATGCAATGGCTGGCCCTGCGTTTGAACCAGACTGCTGTATTGCCTTATCAAATGCACAAATTGCCGTAATGGGACCAGAAGCTGCTGTCAATGCAGTCTATGCCAATAAAATTGCAGAACTTCCAAAAGAAGAGCAAGCAAGCTTCATTGCCGAGAAACGTAAAGAATATCAAGAGGAAATTGATGTGTATCGCTTAGCTTCAGAGCTTATCATTGATGATGTGATTGAGCCTAATGAGCTGCGTAAGGTACTAGAAAATCGCTTAGAACTTTATATGTCAAAATACTTATTATTCTCACAACGTAAGCATGGGGTAAACCCAGTTTAAACATACTTATTATAAGGCTGTCTCTCTGGTAGGAGACAGCCTTTTTGGGTGATAATTTTTTCAGCTACTTGCAAGCTATAGTTGAGCATATTAAAATATGGGAAGGAATAAAAGGGAAGTGGGTGTTAAGCTTGTCTAAAAACAACATAGCGGATGTTCAAAACAATGCCAAGCTCCCATTACCATATCGGGATGTCATTGATACATATTATTTGCCGCTAAAGGTTGCAGGTTGGATTTTATTTAGTATCTATTCATTTATGGCTTTTTATAAATTGGTTATTGATCGCTTAGTAGATGTAGTCGTCATTTTATTAAAGGGAGATTACTCTATAGGTGACTTAGGATTGTTTGATTATAGTAGCTGGCGATTAACTACTAATTTTATACCCTTCGAAACGATTCTCCGTTATATAAACTACTCTCAGTATTTTAATTGGGAAATTATAATCGTTAACTTACTTGGCAACTTATTAATTTTTACTCCAATGGGCTTTTTACTGCCTTTACTATCGAAGAAATTCCGAAAAGCGTGGGTTATTATTTGTTTAGGCTTTATTTCTAGTCTTGCTGTTGAAACCGTTCAATTTATTTTTACCGTTGGTTCTGCAGATATTGATGATTTAATTTTAAATACAATTGGTGCATGGCTTGGTTACTTAGCCTATAAAGGTATATTGATTAGACCAAAAAAATGAGAAAAACAGTCCAGTATGAAGGGGCTGTTTTTTTATTTAATGTTGATTAACACCATTTGTTTAGTGTATATGGTAATAAATTTTATTGAAAAGTGTATGGAGCTAATAAATGAATATGGAAATATGAGCTGAATGAGGTTCTTTCTGCCTATTTTTGAAAATAATTAATATCTCTTTAGGAGCTTAGTAGTCATTAGTGCTTGAATTTAATAGTGAAAATTCCGATAATGAGTGTACAGAAACTATTAAAATGGTATAGATAGAGTGTGAGGAAGAATGTTCATATCTATTAACTTATTAGCATATGAAGATAGAAGGGCGAGGTGAAAACAATGAAAATATCAAATCTAATGGAGCAAGAAAGAATTTCATCCCAGCATAATCGTAAAAAAATACTTCAGCGTAAAGAGGCAGGAGATGCCTATAGAAAAAATGCGATGTATTTTCAGCCAAAGAAAAATCCATTATTGATTGAACTTGAAAATTTATTATTAGGACGTACTGACCAAGATTTGTACGATCAACAGCAAGAAGAGTCAAAAGAAGTAACTCCTCAGCAGAAAGCCATTATGGAAGATTTACAGCAAACTGAAAAGAATGTACGGGCCCATGAGCAAACTTATAAAGTAGGAATGAATGATAACGCTGATTCCTCGAATATATCCGATTCAGAACAAGGTGACACACTGCACATTTTAGAGCAGGTACGTAATGCAGCATTGTCATCAGCAGAGCCTTCTCCTCTAGATTTACGTGTGGCGCAAAGTGTTGACGCTCAAATACAGCATATGTTAAATAATGCAAATTTTGATGACGTTGCCACAAATGAAAGCGAACCATCTTTTGTACGTGACATCATTGAAGTGAAGGTTCCTGAACGTTACTCGAAGGAATTGAAATTGGACCCATTTGCAGATACAATTTTCGGTAAGAACTATGAGACTGCATTCAAGTTAAGAGTATTTAAACAGGCATCGGAAAGATATGCGGCTCACGTTCAAATGACGAAAAATGGCTATCGTCCAGACAAGGATTCTATGTTCTCTTTGATAGCCTGATGCTGTAGATAGGAGATTGTTGACATGGCAAAGGCAAAGTATGCGAAAACGAATGCGATTCGTTTATTAGAACAACAAAAAATTCATTTTGATGTGATGGAATATGAAACAGGGGACGGTCAAGTAGATGGTGTTTCTGTAGCTGAGAAAATAGGGCAGCCTGTTGCTCGGGTATTTAAAACATTAGTAGCAAAAGCAAGTGCACAAAGGTTGTTTGTATTTGTAATTCCAGTAGCTGAAGAGCTAGACTTAAAAGCTGCCGCCAAGGTAGTTGGGGAAAAGAAAATTGAAATGTTAGCGGTAAAAGATCTACTTAGCCATACTGGTTATGTTCGCGGTGGATGTTCACCAGTAGGGATGAAGAAGTTATATCCAACGGTCATCGATGTATCTGCTCAAGAACAAGGTAGTATAATCGTTAGTGCCGGGAAAATTGGTATGCAAATTCATGTACAAATAGAAGATCTGAAGAATATAACAAAGGCACAACTTGCCTCAATTACAACTACCCATGAGTGAGAGAATGGGTAGTTTTTTATGTGGTAAGATAAACGGTTTAGTTCAAGCACTATAGCTTAATTTTGGTTGAAAGTATGATACAGTAATAGCAATATTATTCATAGAGAGAAGGATAAGGAATGCGTAGAATAATGGGGTGGCGTTGGACCTTTTTTATTG
This sequence comes from Lysinibacillus capsici, assembly GCF_020217405.1. NCBI lineage: Bacteria > Bacillati > Bacillota > Bacilli > Caryophanales > Bacillaceae > Lysinibacillus > Lysinibacillus capsici. Next base: position 556,799 of record NZ_CP084108.1, read on the forward strand.
GTGGCTTAATGGTGATGTCACTTGGCATCACGATGTCGATAAAGGGGAAAATTGTGGGCACAAGCCCATGGGATGTTTTACATGTAGGTCTATTTCAAAATTTTGGGTTAAGTATTGGCACATGGTCTATTGTAACAGGACTCTTTATAGTTGCTTCAACATCCATTGTATTGCGTCAATGGCCAAAGATAGGTACTTGGCTCAATATGCTGTTAATTGGCTCGTTCATTGATGTATTTAACTGGATGTTACCCTCGACGGATGTATATGGCTTACAAATTACATATTTTATTATTGGCTTATTTGTTTTGAGCTTTGGCTGTGGGATGTATATTGCACCGAATATGGGCGCAGGACCAAGGGATACCTTAATGATGATACTTGTCGAAAAGTTTGGTGGATCCATTAAAACAGCAAGAATGGGAATTGAAGTACTTGTAACCATTGTGGGCTGGCTTCTAGGAGGACCAGTTGGAGTAGGGACAGTATTGATCGCCTTAACTTCAGGCTATATTGTGCAATATTCATTACCGTATTGTCGTAAAATCTTGATGAAATGTATTGGAAATATGGAAGGCATGAAGCCATTCTATTAAACCAAGAAGCTACTTATATCTGTAAAGGATAGAAGTAGCTTTTCATTTTTTTTAGCGTTCTTTCATATAATGCAGGGCACAAGCTAAAGGAGGAACGACATTTGAACGGAAATGTAACGTATTATTTTGGACACGCATTGACTGGCCAAGGTGTGAAGCATTTATATAAAGAAATGATGGAAGAGGCGTCTCTCGTTTATTTTTTGCAAGGGCCTGCCACATTTAAAGGTTCAGAGCTGTTAAAAGAACTAGGATACTTCTATGTGAAACAGGGCTTTGCTGTCGAGTGGTTTAAGCATGCTTTATTAGAGGAGGTTGTTGAGGCCGTTTATATAAAAGGCTGTAACAGACTTTTTGTATGGGCATCTGAGTGGAATATCGAGCCAACTTTACTCGGTACAAAGCATCGTGTCATGTCTTTCTATGAATGCTTAGAAGACATACAGCTTAAAAAGGTTGGAGAACAGCTTGCAGAGGCGATGCAGGAGCGTGCAACATGGCGTGAAAAATGCATAGCGAAACTGGATCAAGCAATCAAGCTACATGATGACTGGGAGGTTATCACACAAAGCTGTATGAACTGGCAGGCATTAAATGAACAGGTGGAAAATTTAAAGTCGGAAGTGTTCCAATCTATTATTCTGAATAAAACAGGTATGCGGACACATCGTTTACTGGGAACGCTAACTCCTAGAGGTGCGGAAAATACAGTGGATAGTATCACCAAAAGTATCACGACTCGCTTCATGATTAAAGGTAAGCCAGGTACAGGCAAATCTTCACTAATGAAAAGCTTAGCCGATGAAGCAAATGCAAGAGGGCTTGATGCACAAATTGTTTGGTGTGGCTTAGATGCGGGATCTGTAGATATGGTCATTATCCCAGAGCTTAATTTCTGTATTTTTGATAGCACAGAGCCTCATATCTTTGATCCAGAGGATGGTAGGTTAGGGGATAAGATATTTGATATTGGTCAACATTGTGCGCTGTCAGAGGAAGCAGAAACTGCGATCGAGGCAGTGCGAGCACAATACAAAGAAGCTATACAGGATGCGATGGGCCATTCCAAACGATATGCAGAAGCTGAATATACCGTTCGTCGTTTATTAGATAATTGTCTATCGGCTTCTTTATGGCGCGAAAAAACAGCGCCACTATTCGAAAGATTAACAAAGTAATGTAGCTAATGGCTTGCATGTGCTAAACTAGGAGCGAGAACAGTTTTCCTAGGGAAGGATGATACGCTTGTCAAAAGTATTGAATGCATTTTTAGATGAAAACCTACAAGCCTTACATGAACAGGGCTTATACAATGAAATCGATCCAGTAGAGGGAGCAAATGGCCCAATTATTCAGGTCCGTGGCAAAAATCTTGTTAACTTATCCTCTAACAACTATCTTGGTTTAGCAACAAATGAAGAATTAAAGCGTATTGCCAAAGAGACAATTGATAAATACGGTGTTGGAGCAGGTGCTGTTCGTACAATCAACGGGACACTTGACTTGCACGTAAAATTAGAAGAAAAGCTTGCTGAATTTAAAGGAACAGAAGCGGCTATTTCTTATCAATCTGGATTTAATTGTAATATGGCAGCTATTTCGGCTGTAATGGATAAAAATGATGCCATTCTATCTGATCAATTAAACCATGCCTCTATTATTGATGGATGTCGCTTATCAAAGGCAAAAATCATCGCGTTTAATCACTCTGATATGGAGGATTTACGTGCAAAGGCAAAGGCAGCAAAGGAATCAGGTTTATACAATAAAATCATGGTTATCACAGATGGTGTCTTCTCAATGGATGGTGATATTGCTAAATTACCTGAAATTGTGGAAATAGCTAAAGAGTTTGATTTAATCACGTATGTGGATGATGCACATGGTTCGGGTGTAACAGGTAAAGGAAAAGGAACTGTGAAGCATTTTGGATTAGAAAAAGAAATTGATTTCCAAATTGGTACATTATCAAAAGCCATTGGTGTAGTAGGTGGCTATGTAGCAGGTAAGAAAAATTTAATTGATTGGCTAAAAGTTCGCTCACGCCCATTCCTATTCTCAACAGCATTACCACCAGGTGATGTAGCCGCTATTACAGCAGCAGTGCAAATGCTGATTGATTCAACAGAGCTACACAATAAGCTGTGGGATAATGGTAATTATTTAAAAGCGGGGCTTGAGAAGATTGGCTTTAATATTGGTGCGTCTGAAACACCAATTACACCATGCATCATTGGGGATGAAAAGTTAACACAGGAATTTTCAAAACGTTTATTTGAAGAAGGCGTTTATGCAAAATCGATTGTCTTCCCAACAGTTCCAAAAGGTACAGGTCGCGTTCGGAATATGCCAACAGCGGCACATACAAAAGAAATGCTTGATGATGCAATTGCGATTTACGAGAAGGTTGGTCGTGAATTAGGCGTTATTCAATAAGAAAAAGGCTTCCTCGTGGATGGGGAAGCCTTTTTTTGCATGATAGAAAGGAAAAAGTGAAGGATAGAATCGAAAAAGTGACCGATAGAAGCTTAAATCTAATTGATAGCGATCTAAAAATAGACAATCTCTTTATTTTGACCCAATTATTTTGCCTGCCTTGAGTTGTTGAATAGCTTGATCAGAAATATTTAATGCCTGTAAAATTTCTTCATTATGTTGTCCTAAAGAGGGTGCTGCACTTGTTAGCTGTCCAGGCGTTTGTGAAAACTTAGCTGGGAAGCCCAATGTTCTCATTGGTCCAGCAATCGGGTGCTCATAGGACAGTACCATGTCACGCTCTAGTATATGAGGGTCATTTAATGTTTGGTCATAGGAATAGATTGGACTAGATGGTACACCGTGCTTATCCAATAGTTCGAGCCAATAGATAGCCTTATGCTTAGTTAGCTCGCTTTCAATTTCTGCCTCCAGCTCCCTCACATGTTGGGCACGTGAATAGTTGGTAGCAAAGAGAGAATTGTCTAACCAATCAGGTCGATTGACAACTTTTACGGCAAAAATCTCCCATAGCTTTTGATTGCCAGCACCTACTAGAATATAGTCATCCTGTGTTTTGAAACCTTGATAAGGCGCTGACACACGATGGGCGGTTCCAGTTCGCTCAGGTAACTCACCCTTTCCGAAGTAAGCAGCGGCCTCCCAAACAGTCCACGCAAGACCTGACTCCACTAAGGACACATCTATATATTGACCTTCGCCACTACGAAGCTTATAAATATAGGCCATTAAAATGGATTGTAAGGCTGTTTGTGCAGCAGCAATATCATTCACCGCAAAGCCAACTTTTACAGGTCGTCCATCTGCTTCACCTGTCATATGCATTAAGCCACTCAGACCCTGAGCCATAATATCATAGCCACCCTTTTGACTATATGGACCTGTTTGACCATAACCGGAAATAGAGCAGTAAATTAGGCCTGGATTGATGGCTTTTAATGTGTCATAATCGATACCAAGCTTTTTCGTGACACCTGGTCGATAATTTTCCACAAGTACATCAACAGATTGAATCAATTCTTTAAATAAAGCCAGTCCCTCAGTAGTTTTTAAATTGATGCAGACACCTTTTTTATTACGATTAACCATCATATACATATGACTTTCTTCATTAACGAATGGACCCATTGTACGGGTATCATCTCCGTTTGGATATTTTTCAATTTTGATAACTTCTGCACCCATATCTGCTAATACCATGGTGCAATAGGGACCTGCTAAGACTTGTGATAAATCGACAACCTTTAATCCTTGTAGTGCTTGTTTCATTTACCCTCAGTCCCATCCTGTTTGACTAATGTGATGTTGCGTAATCCTTTGACAGAGGTGGCACCGGCTAATGCGATAGAAACCTTTAATTCATCATAAAGATTGGTCATCACCTTTTCAACGCCTTGTTGTCCTTCAAGGGCAAGTCCATAGACGAAAGGACGTCCTATTGCAACGGCATCCGCTCCTAAAGAAAGTGCTTTTAAGGCATCCATGCCACGATATACACCACTATCTAATATAATAGGAATTTGTCCATTCACAACTTTCGCAATAGCAGGAAGGGCATCGAGTGAACCAATCACGCCATCTAATTGACGGCCACCATGGTTTGATACAATAATGCCATTTATACCATTGTCGATAGCTAGCTTTGCATCTTCAGAATGTAAAATTCCCTTCAATAATATAGGAAGATTTGTACGTTTTTTTAACTCTCGAACATGCTCCCAATTAAGTGTTGGGTGGAAGACATTTTGCAAGACACCTTGTACATAGGACTCGAATGAATCATCAGGTAAAGAGGCTGTAAAAACGGGATCATTCATATAATTTCCTCTTGCATAGCCTAGCTTCAATGGTGAAAACTGATTGCGTACATCTTCTTCACGCCAGCCAAGCATTACGGTGTCGACAGTTAAAACGATCGCTTCAAATCCAGCTTCCTCCGCACGTGCAGCCATACTAAAAGCAATTTCTTCATTGGTAGACCAATATAATTGAAACCATTTTGTTGCAGAAGGCGCAGCTTGAGCAACTTCTTCAAGAGCAAAAGTGGAAACAGTGCTTTGTATATAAGGGATATTTAAAAACTGGGCAGCACGTGCAACGGCAAGCTCACCTTCATCGTGAACCATTCCGTTCATGCCCACAGGAGCAAAAAGCAAAGGAGTTGGATATGTTTTACCAAACAAATGAACGGATGTATCAACGTTTGACACATCATTTAAAAAACGGGGAACAATGGAATACTTCTCAAAAGCTGCTCGATTATTGCGCAGTGTTTGTTCACCGCCAGCACCTGAACGGATATAGCCAAAAGGTCCAGCTTCGATTTTTTCCGCTACGGCCTTTTCTAAATCTGCAAAGCAAATGGGGAAGGGGGCTTGTGCAGTTATATTTTTTAAGAGTAGATCGCCATCAGTTATGTTTGTCATCGTTACTACCTCACTTATTTATTGAAAATAGGCTTTCTTTTATTTAAAAAGGCTTGAATACCTTCGTTATAATCGTCTGAACTAAATGAATCCAAAACTAACTGTGCCAACGCATCATTTTCTTCATTTTCACCATCAACAATTGCCTGGATCACTTTTTTGATTCCTGTGTTTGCAATGGATGATTTACTTAATAAATGTTCAGCGAATTGCAATGTCGCCTCATCAATATCCTCTGGTTCGTGGAGGGCCGTGATTAAACCAATATTTTTTCCTTCTTCAGCTGTGAAAATAGTAGCTGTGTACAAAATTTCCTTTGCCTTAGCGACACCAACAATATTGATGAGACGTTTCGTGCTTTCTAAATTATAGACAATACCTATGTTTGCAGCGGTGATGCCTAGCCTACTCTTAGGTGTTGCTAATCTAAAATCACAAGCGTTTGCTAACTCTAAGCCACCACCAATTGCTAAGCCCTGAATCATAGCAATTGTCGGATGCGGAAATTTATAGAGAGCATCGATCGCCTTTAGAGCCAATTCATTATAGGCTTTGGCATTGTCTGTAGCATAACGAACATCTAAAAACTCGCTAATATCTGCACCGGAAGAAAAGGCTACATCATTGACACCGCGAACAATTAAAAGTTTGATGGAAGAATCTATACTGAGTAGCTCTAGTTGGTCTACTATGGCTTGAAACATTGCCCTTGATAAAGAATTTCGTTTATCTGGGCGATTTAATACTAACGTTGCAATATAGCCATTTTTCTCTACATAAATTTCGTTTGTCATCTTCATTCTCCTCTTAATCTTTTTTCAACTTCGCGGCGAAGCGGTTACCGATGGATTGAATGCTTTGCACAAGGATGATTAAGATAAAGACAGTTGCATACATCACATCAACCTCATAGCGTAAATGACCGTAACGATAGGCAAGGTCACCTAAACCGCCAGCACCAACCATTCCTGCCATTGCTGTTGCACCAATTAATCCTATTGTGGCAATCGTTAAGCCTAAAATAATAGATGGTCGTGCTTCACGTAATAGGACATGCCAAATGATATGGCGACGTTTAATACCCATAGCTGTGTAGGCTTCTACTACTCCGGAATCCACTTCTAAAAGCGCAGATTCCATCAGTCGTGCAATATAAGGAGCTGTGTAAACAACTAGCGGAACGATTACACCTTTAACACCAATTGTTGTACCTACAATTAACTTGGTAAAAGGTAAAATGAAGAATAATAAAATGATAAATGGTACAGAGCGAACAATATTGATAAATAGATTAAAAAATTGATAGAAAAATTTATTTTCAAAGGATTGTCCTGGTCGTGTTAAAACAATTAATAGCCCTAATGGAATACCAATCAGAATGGAGAACAATAATGAAATTCCGACCATTTGAAATGTTTCGATAATTGCTTTGCCAATAACATCTGACCAATCTGTAAAGAAACTTTGGATACTACTCATTGAACGCACCTCCTAATTCTTCCACTGCCACACCATTTTCTGAAAAATACGCTAACGCCTTTTGGACAATCTGCGTCTCGCCATGTAAATGCACCACAATATTGCCGACAATACCGTTTTTTAATTCAATAATATTAGCTGTTAAAATATTTGGTTGTACATCGTATACCTTAGTGACTTCGGCTAATAATGGCTTACCAGTACTTTCACCAAGGAATGTTAAACGGATTACACTTCCTGAAACATTTAATTGCTCAATAAGAGAGGTGGATAAATTACGTTGTGAAATTGTATTTAAAAACTTTCGCGTTGTAGGGTGTTTCGGTTTCGCAAAAAGTTCAATCGCTGTGCCAAATTCCACAACTTTCCCTGATTCTAGAACAGAAACCTCATCGCAAATTTTTTGAATTACATTCATTTCATGTGTGATGAGCAGAATCGTAATGCCTAATTCACGATTAATTTTTAACAACAATTCAAGAATGGCTTCCGTTGTCTCAGGATCAAGTGCACTTGTTGCTTCGTCACTAAGTAAAATCTCTGGTTCCTGTGCTAAGGCACGTGCAATCGCCACACGCTGTTTTTGACCACCTGAAAGTTGATTTGGGTAACTATCTAGTTTATCTGTTAAACCGACAATTTCAGCATACTTAGCTACTCGGTTTTTTACTTCCGCCTCTTTATAGCCTAGAAGCTTTAAGGGAACTGCAATATTATTGTAAACTGTTGCTGTTTTTAATAGATTAAAGTGCTGGAAGATCATCCCGATTTTTTGGCGTGTTTGACGTAATTCTTGAAGAGAAAGGGTCGTAATGTCTACATTGTCTATCACTACTTTTCCTGCTGTAGGACGTTCTAGTAGATTAACGCAACGAATGAGTGTACTTTTACCAGCACCACTATAGCCGATTACACCATGAATTTGTCCCTTTTTTACATGAAGATTAATGCCATCCACAGCTTTTATGATGCCTTTTTTCGACTTGAATTCTTTTGAGATATTTTGTAATTGAATCATGCGATTGTTTGCTCCTTTCTCCACCTTCTAAAAAGCAAGAATCTGCTCGTTTTCCTATAGAGGAATTTCGGCAGATTCTTTGGCTTATAGAAGCTTCCTGAACATATTACCAGCTAGGGATTACAGAACCTTTGAATTCCTCTTCGATGAATTGACGTACTTCATCAGATTGGTAAGCCTCAACGAACTTTTTAATTGTTGGATCATTTTCATTTTCAGCACGCACGACAATATAGTTCACGTATGGAGAATCAGTAGATTCCAATAAAATAGAGTCATCTTTAGGGTTAATACCAGCTTCTAATGCAAAGTTTGTATTAATAGCTGCTACGTCTACTTCACTAAGTTGTTTAGGAATTTGAGCTGCCTCTAATTCAATGAATTTTAAATTCTTTTTGTTTTCTTCTACATCACGAATCGAGGCTGTTAAGTCTGCGCCATCTTTTAACTTAATATAGCCAGCTTCCTGTAAAACAAAGAGGGCACGCGCTCCATTCGTTGGGTCATTTGGTAAGCCAAACGTTGCACCGTCAGGAATGTCATCAAAGGATTTATATTTTTCAGAGTAGATACCCATTGGATTTAAAATCGTTTTGCCCACTGGTACTAAATCTGTTTCATGATCTTTATTAAATGTATCCAGGAAAGGCTCGTGTTGATAGCTGTTCGCATCAAGATCACCTTCAGCTAAGGATGTATTAGGTAAAACATAGTCAGAAAATGATTTTAGCTCTACTTCTAGCCCGTTTTCTTTTGCTACTTTAGCGGCTACTTCTGCAATTTGTTCGTGTGGACCAGAAGTGACGCCTACAACGATTTTCTTTTCATCAATTCCTTCAGCTTGGCTTTTACTATCTTCTTTAGAGCCACAGCCTGCTAAAGCTGCTACTAATGTTAAACTTGCTAAACCTACTAAAAATTTATTTTTCTTTTTCATGAAAATACCTCCAAGATTGTTTTTATCGGTTTTTTGAAAATAAAAAAACTCTCTTACAAATTAAGAGAGGCTCATGAAAAGATGTCCTCTCTTATCTATCAAACGAAGTTCGTTTGCAGGATTTAGCACCTTCCTTTAAAAAGGAGGTTGCCGAGCTTCATAGGGCCAGTCCCTCAGCTACTCTTGATAAGAGATTTATAATATTTTTTTGTAATTCCGATAGAACTAATATAATTTATAGGGTATAGTAAGTCAATAAATAATTTTTTAATTTTTTATATAATTATAATATTTCGACGCAAAAGAGGGATAACGATGTCTGTAAGAGTTAATTATGGTATAGGTTCATTTGGTAAGGTTATTAGTGCTCGTTTTCTAACAGGAACAGATATCATTGAAGGGATTGAAGCGCTTTGCGAAGAGAATAATATAGCGTCAGCCACAATTGTAAGCTGTATTGGCAGCTTTCAAAAAAGTAGCTTTGTTTATTTAGTGCCAGATGCAACAGCTCAAATTCAAGTTCGTTTTAGTGATGTGATGGAAAAAGAGGGACCATTAGAATTTATTCAAGGTTCAGGTGTGGTGTGTAAACGAGATGGTGGATATGAGACACATTTCCATGGCTCTATGAGTGATCAATGGGGTGTTGTATCAGGTGGGCATTTAATAAAAGGGGGAAACCCTGTTATTACTGCTGACATAGTGTTGGCAGAGGTACAAGGTATTCAACATATTCGAAAATGGGATGATGAAACAGGTCATGCTCAATTTTATCCATTAGAAAATGGTTTAGGGCAACCAAGGAAAATTGAAAAATAATAATAATCCTGTAGCTAGAGATAGCTACAGGATACGTCTTATTTATCTATTAAACAATTGTAATTGCTCGATTCTATGGACTGCTTCACGTAAGCGCTCCTCACTAACCAGCAACCCTACGCGTACATAGCCTTCACCATATTGACCGAAGCCATTACCTGCTGCTACAGCGATATCAGCTTTTTCGAGCAAAAGATCAGCGAACTGTTCACTTGTATAGCCTAGTGGTACCGGGAGCCATGCGAAGAAGGAGCCTTTTGGAGCCGTAACATGCCAGCCAATTCTTCGAGCTTCTTCAATGAGTACATTTCGGCGACGCTCATAAGTAGCTCGTAGTTCATCCGCACATTGTTGGGAACCTGTCAGTGCTACTGCTGCGGCTTGTTGAATGGCAGGGAATTGGCTACAAAACAGATGATCCTGAATAAGATTAATAGCAGCAATTATCTCGGCATTCCCTACAGCGAAGCCTATACGCCAGCCAGCCATATTATAGGTTTTCGATAGGGTATACATTTCAACTCCTACTTCTTTTGCACCCTTTGCTTGAAGGAAGCTAACTGGTTTATTACCGTCAAATCCTATTGCCCCATAAGCAAAATCATGTGATACGATAATATTGTGTTCCTTTGCAAAGCGAACAGTCTCTTCAAAAAACGCAAGTGATGCTGTACCTCCTGTAGGGTTGTTCGGGTAATTTAAGTAAAGAAGCTTTGCCTTTTCTTTCACTTCATCAGGTAATGCATCATAATCAGGTAAGAAATCGTTTTCGGCAAAAAGTGGCATCACTTCAAAATTGACGTCTCCTAGTACAACACCTGATAGGTAATCTGGATAGCCAGGGTCTGGTAAGAGCATCGTGTCACCAGGGTTTAACACTGCTAAAGGTAACTCAACTAGACCAATTTTTGTTCCACCAAGAATCGCTACCTCTGTATCTGGATTTAGTTCTACCTGATATTCACGTTGATAAAAGTCGGCAGCAGCTTGGCGTAATTCAGCGAGACCTCTAAATGGTGAATATTTGTGGTTTTGAGGATTTTCAGCCGCTTCCTGTAATGCTTGAATGATGTGAGTAGGCGTTGGCTGATCGGGATTTCCTTGCCCAAGGTTAATGACATCACGCCCTTCTTCTAGGGCCAAGTTTACTTTTTGAACGAGTGCTGCAAAAAATTGAGTGGGTAGTTGCTGTAGTTTTTTCGAGAATTCCATGCATGATCACCTTTTTCAGAATATAATAATTATTATTGAAGAATATGAAGCAAATAGTATTACTTTTTCTGTTAATTGTCTAGAGGAGGAATGGATATGAAAATCGGATGTATTCAATTAAATGTTGGCTTTGGCAAAGTTGAAGAAAATTTTGCGCGTGCTGAGGAGAAGATTCATGAAGCTGCAAAACAAGGGGCAGAAATTATTGTGTTACCTGAAATGTGGAATACAGGCTATGCTTTGGAAAAACTGTCTGAGCTAGCAGATATCAATGGTGAGCGGACAAAGGCCTTTTTGGCTAAACTTGCTAAGGAACTTGATGTACATATTGTAGGGGGCTCTGTTTCAACAAAGAAAGGTGACAAATTTTATAATACGATGTATACCTTCGATCGTAATGGAGAGCTTGTTGGGGAATATAGTAAGGCACATCTTTTCCGTTTAATGGACGAGCATCTTTACTTAGAGGCAGGGAATGAAATGAATCGTTTTGCTCTAGGTGACATTGAAGCTGCTGGTGTTATTTGCTATGATATTCGCTTCCCAGAATGGTTACGAGCCCATGCATTACAAGGAGCAAAGGTATTATTTGTACCAGCGCAGTGGCCAACTCCAAGGATTGACCATTGGAAAACATTGCTACAGGCTCGGGCAATTGAAAATCAATGCTTTGTCATAGCCGTTAATCGTATTTCAAAAAAGGTAGAAAATTTTAATGGGCAATCCATGATTATTCAGCCTTGGGGAGAAGTACTTTGGGTTGGTGCTGAGGACGAGGAAATAGCGGTGATCGATGTAGACTTTTCTATTGTCGATGAAGTACGTGGAAGAATCCCTGTTTACGATGATCGCAGACCTGAACTGTATCAGGATGTAGTTGTGAAAGGGTAATAAAGGGGCACGCTTAGGAAGGTAGATAGCCTTTTGAGCGTGCCAACTTTTTTCTAGCGCTTATCCTCGATCAATGAATTGGCTAGTAGCATAAATTCAAGTGTAATGCGGTTATGCCCATTCATAAAATTTTTACCTAGTAAACTTTCAAGCTTTTTTAAGCGGTGATAGAGTGTTTGACGAACAATAAACAATTGATTCGCTGTTTGCTGTTTAGAGCCATTTGTTTGTAAATACACCTGCAATGTTTCGAGAAGCTTACTATTATATTTTTCATCGTATTCAATAACTGGCTGTAAATAGTCGTAAATCACTTCCTGTAAATCCACCTGCATTTGTAATTTATAGATTAAATGATATAAATGCAGGTCATCGTAAAAGAACGAGGACGTTTGTACTTTTCGACAAATATATAAGGTTTCTAGTGCAGTTTGATAGCTTTTAGGAATTTCATCTACATCACAAACAACCTTCCCAATAGCTATCTGATAACCTTGTGCTTGCTGCTTTTTATAAAATTCAGTTTTGGCCAAGGAGCAAAACATGTTATTTAACATATCACGAATGGCTTTACTATCTTTTGTATGCAGTAAAATAAAAATAACATAGCTTTTTCTTTCAAATAAAAATGGAATAAAGCCATGTTGCTCAAACAGATTACGGTAATAAAGCTTACTATAGACAACATCCTCCTGTGCCTTTGTCAATGTATTAGGAGAAGCCAAAATAAAGACAGTGCCACTAGATTGTGTATAGTTAGCATAATGTGTAACGATAAATTTATAAATTTCCTCCTTAGACAGTTTTTGATCAATCCAATCAGCTAAAATCGAAGCATCCTCAATATTCTTTTTTTCCTCAATATAAAACTCTCGCATTAAAAGCTGTGCCAACGCTGTTGCTGTACGATCTAATATTAATAATTCAAATTCAGAGAAAAGCCCATCTTTTCGATAAATTGATAAATCGGCATAATGTTGATCAAATAGAAAAATAGGCTCATGTTTAAATTGCTGAGTCGATGTATTCAATGTTAGGAATTGCTGCCGCTTTTTATATGCCAAATTCGGGAAAAAGACAGGTTCTCTTCCCTTAATGGAAAACATAATTTGTATTTTTATTTCATTATACATATTTTGTAAAATATCGTCCGTGTTTTGTCCCAATACTGCATTTTTGTTCAATGTTTGTGAGTAAGCTTCTAGTGAAGAAATCAATAGATATTGCTGATTGATAATTTGGCTATGTAAATCCTGTGTAATACGAACGAAAGGAACTGCTTCATGGAAAACAATAATAGGAAACTGGTGGCGGTTGGCAAGCGTTAAAATCGCTTCAGGTACTGCTTGAATAGAGGTGCCATATTCAATACAAAGTGCAGCACATTTTTTTTGAATGATGGCTTCTATAAAGGATACGAAGTCCTCAATACTATGTTGGAGACTAAGCCCTGTAGTTAATACTAACTCTTCACCAACTAAAAAATTATCAACATGTATGATTTCTAGTACATGCACCCATTTAACGCTCCTTGTTAATCCCTCATGACCTGCAATTACCTCCGCATTTTGAAAATATTTATTCTGTAAAACGTCTAGTACTTTTAGTTGAAATGGGCTCAATTTTGCCCCTCCTTTCGATATGCATCTCTGTAATTAAAGTTCAATAATTTCTGCTTGGTGCTACAAATTTTCTTATAAAATCGGTTTAAAATTATTTTAAGAATATTTAGTCTATTTTACATTATGTATAAAACAAAAGTATAGAATTTTACAGTTTGTCTATTACTTCAACGTTATGAAAGATGTAAGATTTTTGTAAGCGATCAAGTAATCTACTAAAAGAGGTGACAGATATGGGGCAACAAACGCATTTGCAAAGAGGATTAAAAAAGCGGCATATGACGATGATTGCGATTGCCGGAGTAATCGGTGCTGGCCTATTTATGGGAAGTGGCTCGGTCATTAACCTAGCTGGCCCAGGGGCAATTTTATCGTATATATTTGCAGGAATTATCGTTGTATTAGTTATGCGTATGCTAGGTGAGATGGCGGCTGTCAATCCAACGAGTGGGTCGTTTGCACACTATGCACATGAAGCCATTGGTCCGTGGGCAGGTTTTATGATTGGATGGCTGTACTGGTTTTTCTGGGTGATTGCGATTGCTTTAGAGGCAACAGCGGCAGCAGCCATTATTCAATATTGGTATGACGGGATTCCTTTATGGCTATTAAGTCTGTTATTAACCGTAGCACTTACTTTAACAAATGTTCTTTCTGTCAAAGCTTTTGGTGAGTTTGAGTATTGGTTCTCTCTTATTAAGGTTGCAAGTATAGTCGTTTTTCTTGGTCTCGGTGCATTTATTATTTTTGGTATCGCCCCCAACTTTAATGCTGTAGGTATGACCAACTTAGTTGAACAGGGCGGTTTTTTACCAAACGGTTTTGGCGCTGTTCTAATGGGTGTGGTCATAGTTATCTTTTCTTTTATGGGGACAGAGATCGTGGCCATTGCTGCTGGTGAATCGGATGAACCTTTAGCAGCTGTTACGAAAGCTACCAATTCTATTACTTGGCGTATTTTAATTTTTTATGTGGGTTCTATAGCAGTTGTTGTGACGCTATTGCCTTGGCATTCTTCAGATATTTTAACAAGTCCTTATGTAGCGGTACTTGACTATATTGGTATTCCTGCTGCTGCACAAATTATGAATTTTGTTGTTTTAACTGCAGTATTATCGTGCCTAAATTCAGCACTTTATGCTACCTCACGAATGGTATTTTCTTTAGCGGAAAAAGGAGAAGCACCAAAAGCGTTTTTAAAATTAAACAAAAATGGTGCACCTGTCAATGCTATACTTGCCGCAACATTTTTCTCGTATATTGCGGTCATAATGAATTATGTTTCGCCAGATAAAGTCTTTATGTTTTTATTAAGTTCTTGTAGTGCTATTACGTTAATTCTTTATTTAATCATTGCCTTTTCACAATTAAGAATGCGACGAAAGATTGAACAAGAAAATCCAGAGCTATTAAAGGTGAAGATGTGGCTATTTCCGTATTTAACGTATTTCACAATACTAGCCACAACAGCATTACTCATTGCGATGTTCTTTATAGAGTCAATGCGCTCACAAATTTTATTTACATGCGTTATTGTGGCCATTGTGATGATGTTCTATATGCTTACTCAAAAGAAAAAGGTGATTAAACAAGCCGATGAATCAAGTTCCCTTTTCACAAAAGACGAGTTTGATTTTGAACAATAAGACGATGAAGGAGTGATCCATTATGACAGTTCAGCAAGAAATGAAAACGCTAACACATTTTATCAAAGGAGAAGAGGTAGCAGGTACAAGTAACAGATTCTCAGAAGTATATAATCCATCAACAGGTGAGGTCATTGCAAGAGTACCGCTTGCTTCAAGAGACGAGGTAAAGCATGCTATTCAGCTTGCAAAAGAAGCCTTTCCAGCATGGAAAAAAACATCCATTGGTAAGCGGGTAGAAGTATTACATCGATTCCGTCAGCTGTTAGTAGAAAAGCAGGAAGAGCTTATCGCTGTGATTTGCCAGGAAAGTGGGAAAACAAAGGAAGATGCGAAAGGTGAAATTGTTCGGGGGATTGAATCAGTGGATATGGCAATCAGTGCCCCACAAATGCTAAAAGGGGAGTACTCGGTTAATGTGGGTGGTAATATTAATGCCTTTTCTGCCAAGTCGCCACTTGGCGTAGTGGCTACCATCGCACCATTTAATTTCCCTGTTATGGTACCTCTCGCTATTACAAGTATGGCTGTTGCAGTGGGGAATGCCGTTATTCTAAAGCCATCTGAACGTGTACCTATTTCAGCATTATATTTAAGTCAATTATGGAAAGAGGCAGGTCTGCCAGACGGTATTTGGACAGTTATCAATGGTGACAAAGAGGCAGTGGATGAATTGTTAGAAAACAAAGAGATTCAAGCTATCTCATTTGTTGGTTCCACGCCTGTTGCTGAATATATTTATCAAACTGGGACAAAGCACAATAAACGTGTGGCAGCATTTGGTGGTGGGAAGAATTTCATGATTGTTATGCCAGACGCCAATTTAGAACAGACAGCAAATGCTTTTTTAGGAGCAGCATATGGCGCAGCATCTCAGCGCTGTATGGCTATTTCCGGTGCACTTGTTGTAGGCAAGGATACGGAGCAACGTTTTACGGAAATATTGAAAAATAAAATTTCTCAACTAAAGGTAGGGCCTTATACAGAGCAAGACGTCGATTTTGGTCCAGTCATCACTAAACAGTCCAAGGATACAATTATACGCTATATCGATGGGGCAGTCAGTGAAGGGGCAAATCTTGTCATCGACGGAAGAAATCCAAAAGTATGTGAAACGTCTAATGGTTTTTATCTTGGTCCTACTTTACTTAATCATGTCACACCAGAAATGACGATCTTCAAAGAGGAGGTCTTTGGTCCAGCACGTATTGTAGTGGGGGTGGACTCTCTACAAAAGGCTATCGATTTAATAAATGATCATGAGCTTGGTAATGGTGTCACAATGTTTACAAGCAGTGGAGCGGCGGCGCGTAAATTCCAAGAAGAAATAGAAGTGGGCATGGTAGGGGTTAATGTGCCAATCCCAATCCCAGTTGGCTATCACAACTTTGGTGGATGGAAACGATCTAAGTTTGGTGAAGGGCATATGTTTGGCCCCGATCAGGCGAGATTCTTTACAAAGGCAAAAACGATTTCTGAACGTTGGCCCGATGAGACAGAGGATACAGCAAGCTCCTTTGCGTTCCCAAGTAATGACGATGCGAAAAACTAATGTAAGAAAAATAATAGTAAGGGGTGTTTGGCGATGACGCAGATCAATCTTAAAAGTGATGTATTAGTAAAGGATGAGCAATATGTATGGCATTCCATGAAACCTTATAATCCGCAGGCTACGTATGTGGTGGAGAAATCTGATGGTGCAAGAATCACTGATACAGATGGTGTAGAATATATTGATGCGATGGCTGGGCTATGGTGTGTCAACGTTGGTTATGGTCGTAAAGAATTAGCGGATGCAGCACATGAACAAATGATGAAAAATGCATATGCACCTTTATCTCAGGGACATTTGCCTGCAGTAGAATTAGCTGAAAAGCTAAATGAAATGCTTGGTGGCGATTACGTTATTTTCTTCTCTAATAGTGGGTCAGAGGCAAATGAAACAGCATTTAAAATAGCGCGACAATATCATCAGCAAAAAGGGCAAAGTTCGCGCTATAAAGTTGTCTCTCGTTACCGTGCGTATCATGGTAACTCCTTTGGGGCATTAGCGGCAACAGGGCAGGCAGAACGTAAATATAAATATGAGCCACTGTCACCAGGTTTTATCCATGTTGCACCACCTGATCAATATCGTGAACATGAAAGTGATACGAGCGCGCCATTAGATTTAGCAAGTGTAAAGGCTGTAGATAAAACCATGACATGGGAACTGAGCGATACCATTGCAGCGATGATTTTAGAGCCTATTATTACAGGTGGTGGTGTCATTATGCCTCCAGAAAACTATTTAAAAGGTATTGAGGAAGTATGTAAAAAACACGGTGCTTTAATGATTGTGGATGAGGTTATTTGTGGTTTTGGTCGAACAGGTAAGCCCTTTGGATTTATGAATTATGGTGTAAAGCCTGATATTATTACGATGGCGAAAGGCATTACAAGTGCTTATTTACCACTATCAGCTACAGCGGTAAAGCGAGAAATATATGAGGCATTTACAGGCTCAGATGCATACGGCTATTTCCGCCATGTAAATACATTTGGTGGCTCACCAGTGGCATGTGCAGTCGCATTAAAAAATATTGAGATTCTTGAGCAAGAGGCGTTATTTGACCGTTCTAAGGAAATTGGTGCTGCAACACTTGAAGCATTGCAACAAGAATTACAGCATCACCCAAATGTAGGGGATGTACGAGGCAAAGGTTTATTGATTGGAATTGAATTAGTGGTAGATAAAGTTTCGAAAGAACCTTTACCCGTGGAGAAAGTGAATGCTGTCATTGCAGCATGTAAAGGGCAAGGGGTCATCATTGGGAAAAATGGAGCTACCGTAGCAGGGTTTAATAATGTCTTAACGTTATCACCACCACTTAATATTGCACAAGAAGATCTTGACCGCATATTAAATGTGGTTGTGAATAGTTTAAATACGCTATAGTGACTATTCATAAAAGTTCTAAAAGCCGAGTAATTAAGGCTTTTAGAGCTTTTATTGTAGTACTTTGGAGCATAAATGAGCTAAAGGGATAATTATTATAGCTCAATAAAAATAATTATAAAATTCAGAAATTTATTAAAATAATACTGGAAATATTAGATTTCATAGTTTATAGTTGTTAAAAAATAATTAATTTTCTGATAAAAATTTTAAGAAATGTCCTGATAGGGTATATTTTTTTAATTACTTATTTTCAGCAGTGGAATAAATACATCTTGTAATTTGAACTATACTTTCTGATTAAAAGCAATTGTGATAGTTGAGGAAGCGATGTCTTGCCTGAATTGAATTGTCTAATCATAAGAAAATATAGTTAATTTTTTACCTACTTATTTTCAGCAGTGGAGAAAATAAATGTTTTTTGGTAATTATATTTCTTAATTTAAGTTATAAGAAATATTATTATATATTTTTACAAAGGGAGTAGATGAGATGAATTATGTTAAAAAATTGGTTTTTGTCATTCTATGTACGTTGCTTTTAGCGGCATGCGCAGAGAAAGACAATTCTAACGCATCAAATACTGGAGATAAGTCTACTACAGAATCAGGTACAGCTAGTTCTAAAAATGAACTTGTCATCGCTGTAAATGAAAATTTTATTTCAATGGATCCGCATAACACAGGGGATACGAATTCGAGTTCTGTACAGGAGACAATGCTAGAAGGTTTGCTTGGCTTCGATGCAGATGGACAAATTATTAAGGTTTTAGCAGATGACTATTCAATTAGTGAAGACGCTCTAGTCTATACGTTCAAACTTAAAGAAGGGGTTACTTTCCATGACGGGGAACAGTTTAATGCTGAAGCTGTAAAGGTCAACATTGAACGGATCATGAATGATGAAAGCTTACGTTTATATTCTCGTGGTTTTAGCTTAATCAGCAATGTTGAAATTCTAAGTGACTATGAAATTAAAGTTACTTTAAAAGAACCATATGGACCAATGATTACGCGATTCGGCGTTGCCAAAATGATTAGTCCAAAAATGATTAAAGAAAATTCAGCAGATATACCTAAAAAACCTGTTGGTACAGGACCATATAAATTTGTTGAATGGGTACAAGGAGACCATTTAACAATTGAAAACTTTGATGGCTATTGGGATGGTGGAGAACGTGTTGCTAAAATCACCTATAAACCAGTGCCAGAAAATGGGTCGCGCGTAGCGATGCTAAAAGCGGGTGATGCTCAGGTTATCTATCCAGTGCCAGCACAAAATATTGATGAGCTTTCTAATAGTAAAGATGTAGAGGTGAATAAGGTTCCTTCTACAATTGCACATTATGTCTCATTAAATACCTATAAAAAACCTTTGGATGATATTAAAGTTCGACAAGCCTTTAACTATGCGGTGGACAAGGATGCTTATTTAAAAGTGGTGAATGCAGGGCTGGGTTTACCATTAGACTCCATTATTCCTTCTAAAACCGTTTATTATAAGCAGCAAAAAATGTATGAACACAATATTGAAAAGGCAAAAGAATTATTGGCTGAGGCAGGCTATCCAGATGGCTTCGATATTGAAATCTGGGGGAACACAAACTCAGATACGATGAAGGGTATGCAGTTTATTCAACAACAGTTAGGTCAAATCGGTGTAAAAGTAGAAATTAAATCAATGGAAGAAGGAACTTTATCAGACGAAATCTATGGTGCACAAACACCAGATGATGCGAAATTACAAATGTGGTATGTGAGTTGGTCAGCGTATGCTTCGGATATAACGAATGCAACAAAGCCTCTTTTCCATAGCGTATCATTCCCACCAAATGGTGCAAATACAGCTTATTATCATAATACGGAGGCAGATCAATTAATGGATGAAGCTAATTCTATTTCAGATGTAGATCGCCAAGCTGAACTATATGAAAAATTACAGGAAATCGTTTATCAAGATACACCTTGGATTTTCTTAGGGGTAGATGAAGTTGTATATGGTGTACGTTCAAATGTGAGCGGTGTACTAGTAAACCCTACAGGTGGACTTGATGTGAAGAATGCCAAAGTGGAGTAATGAACAGTAAAAGGAATTGATGCTCGTCAATTCCTTTTCTACAAAAATAGAAAGGAGGAAGGCCGCATGTGGAAGTATGTAGCAAGAAGAACTGTTGAAATGATACCGATATTAATTGTCATTTCCATATTAACATTCTTATTTATTCATTTCATACCAGGTGACCCTGCACGATTAGTAGCTGGTAAGGATGCCACGCTAGAAGATGTTGAAAATGTACGCCATGAGTTAGGTTTAGATAAACCCATTCTTAAACAATACATGGATTATATGAAAAATCTTGTGACGGGTGAGCTTGGAACATCCTTAACAACAGGACTACCTGTCATAGATATGTTTAAAACAAGGTTTATGCCTTCTCTTCATCTTACTTTCCTTTCCATGTTTTGGGCTACATTAATGGGTTTGGTGATTGGTGTTCTTTCTGCCATCAATAAAAACAAATGGCCTGATTATTTTGGAATGGTAACGGCTGTTTCTGGCATTTCGATTCCGGGATTTTGGCTGGGCTTATTATTGATTCAATTATTTTCAGTGCAGCTAGGGTTATTTCCAACAGGTGGATTAGACGGCTTTTCTAGTTATATTTTACCCTCCTTGACCTTAGGAGCTGGCATTATGTCAATGATCGCTCGATTTACTCGTTCTTCTATGCTTGAAACGTTACAAGCAGATTTTATAAGAACAGGGAGAGCAAAAGGACTGAAAGAACACTCCGTTATTGTGACCCATGCTTTAAGAAATTCCTTGATTTCTGTGGTAACTGTAGCAGGCTTACAATTTGGATTTCTCTTAGGAGGATCGGTGGTAGTGGAGACAGTTTTTAGTTTTCCAGGAATGGGACGACTTCTAATCGATTCGATTGCCTTTCGAGATTATCCCGTCATTCAGTCTGCACTGCTGTTATTTGCATTTGAATTTATTTTAGTCAATTTAATTGTTGATGTGCTTTATACCGTGTTAAATCCAAAAATCCAATTAAATTCTTAAGGGAGGGAACAAAATGACTTCACCAACTACTGTGCAAAATAGCCAAGTGCAAAATACACAAAGAAAATACTCTCCTCTTAAAGAATTTTGGAAGTCTTTTAAAAAACAAAAGGCTGCTTTGGTAGCAAGTATCTTTATAGGATTGTTAATTGTAGTCGCCATTATTGGACCTTATATCGCACCGTACGACCCTTTTGAACCAAATTATGATGCTTTATTAGAGGGACCAAGTGCAAGTCATTTGGCAGGAACGGACGAGTATGGTCGAGATATTTTTAGTCGTTTGATAGTAGGCGCAAAAATATCCTTGATGGTGAGTTTCAGTGCCGTATTTTTAGGCTTAATACTAGGAATTATTTTAGGTTTAATTAGCGGTTACTTTGGTGGGTGGATTGACAAAATCATCATGCGTAGCTGTGATGTACTGTTTTCATTCCCTGATTTATTGTTAGCGATTGCCATTGTAGCCTTATTGGGCCCTGGTATTAATAATGTCATCATTGCTGTGATGATCTTTAGTGTGCCATCTTTTGCACGTTTAGTTAGAGGTGCTACATTGAATGCGAAAGAGAATGTATACGTAGAGGCAGCACAATCAATGGGAGCTTCACATGTTAGAGTGCTGTGGAAACATATTTTCCCTGAAACCATTAGTGAATTAATCATTTTTGTCACAATGCGTATAGGAACAGCCATTGTAGCAGCTTCTGGTTTAAGTTTTTTAGGCTTAGGTGCAAGCCCTGAAATGCCTGAGTGGGGAGTCATGCTAAGTAGTGGGCGTGACTATTTAGGAACATCTTCGCACGTAGTCATCATGCCAGGCATTGCCATATTTTTAACCGTACTAGCATTTAACTTAATAGGTGATGGATTACGAGATGTATTAGATCCAAAAATAAAAAATAATTAAGGAGAATGCCTATGCCAGAACATGTATTGCGAGTAAGTGACTTAGAAACGTCCTTTACGCGTGATAATAAGGAAATCAAGATTTTAAGAGGTGTCAATTTTTCCATCGGTAAAGGAGAGATAGTAGGCTTAGTGGGAGAATCGGGCAGTGGAAAAAGCTTAACATCGTTATCCATCATGCAATTATTTCACGGTACTACAGGCAAAATCGTCAATGGCTCTATCCATTTTAATGGGCATGACTTGACGAAAATGTCCGAATCAGAAATTCGGAAGATTCGTGGTAAGCAAATGGCCATGATTTTTCAAGAGCCCATGACTTCTTTAAATCCTGTCTTAAAAATAGGCAAGCAGTTAATGGAAGCAATTGAGATGCATTTGAAGCTGTCGAAGAACGAAAGTAAGCATCATGCAATCCAAATGTTAAAAAGCGTGGGCATAGGAAGGGCCGAGGAAATCATTTATGAATATCCACATCAGCTCTCAGGAGGAATGCGCCAGCGTGTAATGATTGCAATGGCTATGGCCTGCCACCCTAATTTACTTATTGCTGACGAACCAACCACTGCGCTCGATGTCACGATACAAGCTCAAATTTTAGAATTAATGAAAAAGCTAAAAGAAGAAAATGAGACAGCTATTTTATTAATTACACATGATTTAGGTGTTGTTGCGGAAATGTGCGATAGGGTAGTGGTCATGTATGCAGGGCAGGTTGTAGAGGAAGCAGATGTCTTTGAATTATTTGCTAGCCCCAAGCATCCCTATACAAAAGGTTTAATTGCATCTGTACCGAAAATTGGTGATAACAAAGAAGTATTAGATTCTATCAATGGTCAAGTACCATCCCCACAAAATATGCCGAATGGTTGTAAATTTGCTCCACGTTGTAATCAAGCGATGTCTATATGCCATCAGGAGAGTCCACCGACAGTAAAAATTTCAGCTACACGCCAATGTAGCTGCTGGCTATATGTGAAAAAGGATGTGGAAGTAAATGCCTAACAGTATATTAAAAGTGGAGAATTTAAAAAAGAGCTTTCAAATAGCCGGAGGGTTATTTCAAAAAAAGCAATATGTTAACGCGGTTATAGATGTTTCCTTTGAAATAGAGGAAGGTACGACATTCAGTCTAGTTGGAGAAAGTGGTTGTGGGAAATCTACTACAGGCAGATTAATTACTAGATTAATAGCACCAACGAATGGAAGTATCGTTGTGGATGGGAAAGAAGTAGCTACTGCAAAGCCATCTGAATTAAGGCACTTAAGGCAAACTGTTCATATGATTTTTCAGGACCCATATGCCTCATTGAATCCAAGAATGAAGGTCAAGGAGCTTGTTGGGGAACCTTTAGAAATTCATACAAAACTTTCGAAAGCAGAGCGTGAAAAACTAGTGCTTGAAATGCTGGAAGTCGTTGGATTAAATGCTGAACATGCCGATCGCTATGCACATGAGTTCAGTGGTGGACAAAGACAGCGTTTAGGTATTGCACGTGCTTTAATAACAAAGCCAAAATTAATTATTGCTGATGAGCCTGTGTCTGCGTTGGATGTATCTATACAATCGCAAATATTGAATCTATTAAAGCAATTACAGCAAGAATATAAAATATCGTATCTCTTTATTTCTCACGATTTAAGTGTTGTAGAGCATATTAGCCATTATATTGGGGTTATGTATTTAGGATCCATTGTAGAAATTGGGCGTAAAGAAACCATATTTCATGAACCAAAGCATCCATATACACAAGCGCTTATTGCTTCCGTACCAATTGCAGACCCAACATTACGAAAAAAGAAGATCGTTTTGACTGGTGATATTCCAAATCCTAAAAATCCGCCAAGTGGTTGTACCTTCCACACAAGGTGCCCCTTTGCATCAGATATATGTAAGCAAGCTATACCAGAAATGAAGAAAATTAACGAAGAGCAAAGTGTTGCATGTCACTTTGTTAACTAATGGAGAGGATGTTTATAAATGAAAATAGGGTTAAGCACATACAGCATGGTTAAAAAAATGAGACAGGGAGAGATGGATGTTCTGGATGTTTTACAATGGGTAGCAGACAACGGTGGTCAGCATGTAGAATTAGTGCCCTATGAATTTACTGTTGTAGATAACTATGAACTTGCAACTGAAATTAAAGATAAAGCAGCAGAGCTAGGATTAGAGTTATCCGCCTATTCGTTACCAGCTAACTTTATTCAGGATACAGAGGAAGCTTTTTTAGAAGAAGTTGAACGTTTAAAGAAACATATTGATGTAGTACATCATATGGGTATTCAGATTTTGCGCCATGACGTTACTCTTTTTACCTTACCAAAGGAGCAAACATCCATTCATTATTACAACGAGCACTTTGAAGAAATGGTTAGAGGCTGTCAGTTAATTGCAGATTACGCGAAACAATTTAATATTACGACAACGATTGAAAATCATGGCTTTAATGTTCAAACAAGTGATCGTGTACAACAATTAATTCATGCGGTAAACAGAGACAACTTTAAAACAACTTTAGATATCGGTAATTTTTTATGTATTGATGAAGAACCTCTCATTGGTGTTATGAAAAACATTCCTTATGCTGCTACGGTACATTTTAAAGATTTTTATATTCGTCCTTATTATGAAAATCCAGGTGAGGGCGAGTGGTTCCGTACAGTTCATAACAACTACATCAGAGGTGCTATTGTCGGACATGGCGATATAAATATTCGAGAAATTATTAAGCTCGTAAAAGGCAGTGGATATGATGGCTATCTTACTATTGAGTTTGAAGGAATGGAAGATTGTCAAGTTGGTTCAAAAATAGGAATGGATAATGTACGTCGTTTATGGGACGAATGCAAGCTCTAAAGGGGGAAAGTACATGAACAAATTAAAAGTTTGTGTCATTGGCACAGGTTCTATTTCAGATTTTCACTTAGGTTCCTATACGAATAATCCATTCGTTGAATTATATGGCGTGTATGATGCTTCTATTGAACGAGGCAAAGCGAAAGCAGCCCAATTTGGAGCAACGCATGTTTTTTCTACGAAAGAAGAGCTATTCGCAGATAAAAATGTGGATGCTGTCAGTATTTGTACATGGAATAATACGCATGCAGAATTGGCGATTCTTGCTTTGGAAAATGACTTACATGTTCTAATAGAAAAGCCGCTATCTATGACGTATGCAGAGGCTCTAAATATCCAAAAGGTTGCAGAAAAGCATCAGAAAGTATTTCAAGTGGGCTATGTAAGACGGTTTGCAACAAATACCAAAGTACTGAAAAGCTTCATTGACGATAACAAATTGGGCGATATTTATTATGCCAAAGCTTCCTGCCTAAGAAGATTAGGGAATCCAGGAGGCTGGTTTGCAGAAATTGATAAGTCTGGTGGCGGACCTTTAATTGATCTAGGGGTACATGTAATTGATATATGTTGGTATTTAATGGGTAGACCAAAGGTGAAGCGTATAACAGGTCATACTTACAATCAATTAGGAAATCGAAATCATATTGAAAATTTATCCTTTTACAAGGCTGCAGACTATGATGCTACTAAAAACACAGTAGAAGACTTAGCAAATGCCCTCATTACATTTGAGAATGGGGCGTCGCTAATGGTAGACGTTTCCTATACACTACATGCTACAAAAGAAGAAATAAGTATTAAGCTATATGGCACGAACGGTGGAGCAGAGCTAGAGCCTGAATTAAAAATTGTAAGTGAAGAGCATAATACGATTTTAAATATTCATCCTCAAATTAACGATCTAACATTTGATTTTGCGACTGCCTTTCAAAATGAAATCAATTCATTTGTTGATTGTTGCCTTCATCATTATGAATCAGTTGCACCTGTGGAAGATGGGGTAGAAATTATGAAAATCTTAGAAGGTATTTATATTTCTGCAACTGAAGGAAAGGAGGTTGTTTATTAAAATGGTGAAATTGGATAATAAAATCGGTGTGATAGTAGACAGCTTTCGTTTACCTATTCGTGAAGGTTTGTTAAAGGCGAAAGAAGTTGGTGCACAGGGTGTACAAATGTATGCCGTTTCAGGTGAATTGGACCCCGATAACCTAAGTGCTGAACAGAGAGCAGAATTGAAGGCGTATATCTTAGGGTTAGGTCTAGAAATCTCTGCCTTATGTGGAGATTTAGGAGGACATGGCTTCCAAGATAAAGCAGAAAATGCCCGGAAAATAAAGAAATCCAAAGACATACTGCAATTAGCCAAGGACCTAGGAACATCCATTGTTACAACCCATATCGGTATTATTCCTGAAGATGAAAATGACCCAATCTATCAAACAATGCTGGAAGCTTGTGAAGAATTAGGACAATATGCTACATCATTAGATGCTTATTTTGCGATTGAAACAGGACCAGAAACGAGTAAAACATTAAAAGGGTTTTTAGATAAGCTATCAACGAACGGTGTATCGGTTAATTTTGATCCTGCCAATATGGTGATGGTAACAAAAGATGATCCTGTAGCTGGAGTCAAACTATTAAAGAAGTATATTGTACATACACATGTAAAGGATGGTATTCAACTACAGTCAACGAATCCTAAAGATGTGTACGGGTACTTAGGATACGATTCTGGAACATCTCATGATAAAATAGAAGAAATGGTGGAAAATGGAGAGTTTTTCAGAGAACTTCCATTAGGTCATGGAGATGTCAATTTCGAGCTTTATTTTTCAGCTTTACAAGAAATCGGATACAATGGCTATTTAACTATTGAACGAGAAGTGAGATCAAATCCCGAAAAAGACATCAAAGAAGCTGTACAATTCATAGAAAAGTTTAAATAGGGGTTGAATCTAATTTGAAGAAGCAAGATCAAGTACAAATGCGAAGACAAAATAAATATATTGTGCTTGACGCAATAAGGCAGATGGCGCCAATTTCAAGAATTCAATTATCAAAACATACAAAAATGAGCCCTACGACCATTACTCGTATTGTGCAGGAGCTAGAAGCGGAAGGCTTTATTCTTGAAGGGGTATCGGAAGAAACAGCCATTGGTAGACGTCCTACGTTAATTCATATGCGCGAAGATGCTTTATATACGATTGGGATAGAAATTGATTGCTTTACTATTCGAATAGGGATACTAGATTTCTTGGGGAAGCTTATTGCCTTTCAGGAAGTCAAATGTAGCATCAAGCATCAATACGAAGAAGCCATACATCTACTAAAACGATCTATAGAAAATATCATGACAGAATATCAGATTGCTCAGGATAAATTACTAGGCATTGGGATAGGAATTCCAGGAGTAATCAATAACGATGAAGGAATTATCGTTTCCTCTGAGCAATTGAAGTGGGAAAACTGCCATATAAGAGAAGATTTAAATGGTGTTTTGGGTTGTGAAGTCATCGTAGATAATGAATTAAAAATGCAAATCATTGCTGAAATTGGTGATATCTATACGCCACTGTATTCAAATTGTATTTTAGTCGGAATTGGAACGGGAATAGGAGCATCCATATTATTAAATGGAGAAGTGTATCGTGGCATTCAAAATAAAGCTGGAGAAATAAGTCATATAACGATTAATCCCTTTGGTGAAATGTGTCACTGTGGTAAAAGAGGATGCTTATCGATGTATGTTTCTGAAGTTACGCTGTTAAAAAGAACACCTAAAAATCTTAATATTCAATCAATAGAAGAGATTTTGCAGTGTGTTGACCAAGGTGAGCAATGGGCAATCGATATTCAACAAGATGTAGCTACTTTTCTAGCTATAGCCATCAATAATCTAGTTTGTTTATACGAACCAGAGGCTGTCATCGTCAGTGGAGAAATTATTGAGCACAATGTGACATTTCAAAAACTTCTTAGTGAAAAGTGTAAACAGTATATATGGAAGGAATTACAACCCTATTTTGATTTACAGTTTTCAAATCAATTAAAAGAAGGGGTTGTTAAAGGAGCGGCATTACAAGCACAAAAGCAGTTGCTGTCTGTTTAAAGAAAGGTTGGTTGATTCGTGGCTTACTCAGAATTTTTAAAGGAGTATCGTTCAGGATTAATGGAAAATGTGCATTATGGACAAATGAGTGCTGTGAATCTAACGAAGGAAGAATTTGTCTCTGTAGGTCAAGACTATGAGCCTGTGTATTTTCGTTCTGCAGCAAAACCATTTCAAGCCATTCCCATTTTTATGACTGATTTTATAGAAAAATACGGGATTACTTCAAATGAAAGTGCATTATTTCTGGCTTCGCAAAGAGGCGAAATTTATCATCAAGAGGCATTACTCTCTTTGCTGGAAAAACTCCCAATTCATGAAAATGATTTAATTTGTGCAGCATCCTATCCATTAAATGAGGAACCTAAAACACAGTATATTCAACAGGGATTTGAAAAGAGGAAACTCTTTCATAATTGCGCGGGCAAGCATTTAGGATTTTTAACTGCATGTCTAGCAAATGGCTATGATGTCAAGCAATATTGTCATCCAGCACATCCACTGCAACAGATGATAAAAAAATATATTGCTTATTTAAGTGAATATGAGATAGAGAGAATTCATACAGGGATTGATGGCTGTGGTGCGCCCGTCTTTGCGATTCCGTTAAAAAACATGGCCATTGCCTATTTAAAGTTAGCACGACCAGAATTAATTGATGATCAACTAATTCGTGAAGCAGTAATCAAGCTTACGTCAGTGATGAATCAAGAGAATCATATCATTGCAGCGCAAAACTTTATTTGTACGGCATTATTAAAGGACCCTAATATTGTGGCAAAGGGTGGAGCACAGGGTGTATACTGTTTTGCTCTTAGAGATGAAGGGGTAAGTTTTGCCTTGAAAATTATGAATGGCTCAGAAAGTCCATGGCCGAATGTAATTGCTTCTGTATTGGAACAAATTCAGTATAAAAATCAAGAAACACTTGAGCGTATTAAAGCATTGTCTCCTACATTTGTGCGCAATGATGCAGGGGTAGAGGTAGGAGAAATTGTATCTACAATTAAAATTGTCTAGAGGTGAAGGCACTTGCATGTTTTGGCAATAGACGGTGGTGGAACGAAAACGATTGCAACAATCTCAACATGTCATGGGCAAATTATGGCGCTAGCAGAAACAGGCAAAAGTAATCCCACGTCCATGAGCTTTGAGCATTTTACAGAGACGATAACAGAATTAATAAATGATTTAAAAAGACAACAGCCTCACGAATTTCAACGCATTACAAAGTGCCATGCGGGCTTGTCTGGTGTAACAGAAAATAATAATGAGAAAATTACCTATGCATTATTAACCTCGCTTTTACCGAAAGACTGTCAACTATCACTATCGAATGATGGAATGAACGCGCTGTATGCGGGGACCTTGGGGCAGCCAGGCATTGTACAAATTTCTGGTACGGGTGCGATTACACTCAGTATAGATGCATCTGGAAGAATTGAGCGCACAGCAGGATGGGGTTATATTTTTGATGATGAGGGCAGTGGCTATGATATTGGCATACGCACATTAAAAGCGGTATTTAAAGCATTCGATAAAAGAGGTCCTGAAACGCTTCTAACAGCAGCGGTATTAGAATATTTTCGTTTACATTCCGTTCCAGAGATAATTGAAGTGGTATATGGTGAAGGACATCCGCGGGATACCATATCTCCTTTAAGTAAGGTTGCAATTGAATGCGCTAAACGTGGTGATGGAGAAGCCAATACAATTATTGATCAAGTGTGCCATGTTTTTTATCAAAGTATAGATGCTTGTTACAAAAAAAACCCGTTTGCAGATAAGCGAGTCAAAGTAGTGCTGGCTGGTGGAGTTTTTAATGAATTGGAGCTTTTTACTAAAAAATTAATCGCTATTGATAAAAAGAATCGTAATCAGTATGACTTCGTGGGTGCTTATAGCTTACCAGTAGGTGGTGCCGCTTTAGCTGCTTTAAATTTACCATATAATGAAGCAAAGCTATTTATCGATCAACATAATGCAAGTATGAAGAAGTTTTTAACGAATTAATCCCCCTTAACTTAGCAAGTAGAGAATAGTATGTACAATATCTCTACTTGCATTTTGTCAGTCTCCTACTTTAAACATATATCCCTTATATGAATTATGAATAATCATGACGATTCCGATAAGCATAAAATTGGATAATAATGAACTTCCGCCATAGCTTAAAAAGGGTAGGGTGACACCTGTGACAGGTAAAAGCCCAATTGTCATACCGATATTTTGAGTAATTTGAAAGGCTAGTAAGCTTGAAATACCTGCCCCCATTAAAGTCATAAAGGGGTCTCGCGCTACTACCGTAATAACAACAATACGATAGATAACAAAAAATAGTAGCGCGATTACAAATGCTCCTCCAATAAAACCTAGCTCTTCTGCAATAGCAGCGAATATAAAATCGGTATGTTTTTCTGGTACATAGACATTATTATGTAGATAGCCCTTGCCCACAAATTCTCCTGATCCGATAGCCATAAAGCCCTGGCGCACTTGAAAAGAAGAATCTGTATATTCATAAGGCTGAAGCCACCCATAAATTCTAGAAATCTGATGTCCTGATAGAGCACCCAAAACCTTCTCTGTAAAAAATTCATTAAATCTGACATAGAGCACTACCATCGTACTGACGATAACTAGAGGAACGGCCGTAAATACAACAAGAAGCTTTCTATGAATACCTGAAAAGAAAATCATGGGTAAAATCATTGCCATATACAACATGACCATACCTGTATCGGGTTGTCTATAAACAAGTAGCGTAGGAGGAAGGACAATTAGCCCGATTTTTATAAGTAACCAAAAATCTGCTAGATAAGAGGGGCGGACATTTTTCTCTTGATGAGCAATAATGACCCTACTCACAACTATTAAAAAAGCGAATTTTAAAAATTCCGATGGTTGGAGAGAACCTAAAAACGGGATTTGATACCATGATTTTGCCTGATTGATCGTTCGAGCAATGCTTTCAGGTGCAACAATAAGACCAGCCGTTAAAGCAACTATTAGGAAGTAAAATGGCCATCCAATCTTCTTCAACTGTTCAATATCAATCAAAGATATTCCAAGCATGATGGTTAATCCGATGATATAAAATAAAAACTGTTTGATAATAAAGGAGCTTGAATACTGTTCAAAATTTACACTACTAGAATGGACAAAAAGGCAACTAATAGCGCCGAGTAAAAGAAGACTTATTACTAAACTCCAATCTAACTTCTTGAATTGCGTCAAATGTAACACCTCCATTCTCTATTATGAACGCTGACAATGTATGGAAGGTTGCGGATGTTTTTCTAAAAAT
Organism: Lysinibacillus capsici; assembly: GCF_020217405.1. NCBI lineage: Bacteria > Bacillati > Bacillota > Bacilli > Caryophanales > Bacillaceae > Lysinibacillus > Lysinibacillus capsici. Next base: position 588,142 of record NZ_CP084108.1, read on the forward strand.
AGTATGAATAAGAAGCAATCATCTGGCTAATTTAGCGAGTTAAATTACCTAAATAAAACTAAATGATGGGTATAAATTCTTAATGTTTCGATTAAAATTTACAAAAATATAACACTGGCTTTATATCTCTATACTATCATTATTGGTAAGAGTTGGAGGAGGAGCCAGGGATCATGCATTTTTTCCGTTTCATTAAGGTGAAGGACAAGTTACTTGTACTCATGATTGTTTGTGTATTATCGAATGTATTGCTAGGTATATTCAGTGTAGATTATTTAAGGAAAATGTCGTGGCATGCAAGTGAGAGTTATACACAGGGACTTGTCCCAATTGGATGGCTAAATGAGCTAGAAGAATCACAGCGTCGATTAGATTTAATAGTAGATTCGAAGGGCAACGATAAAGAAATGACAGCCATTTTACAAAATATGGCGCAGCCTTTAGAGCATCTAGATAGCCAAGAAATTGATAAAAAGATGAGTCATCAAATTAAGAAGTATAAGTCATTGCTTAAGAAGCAGGAAGAAGCCATCGAGAACTTTAAGCAATTGAACCATGGTGAGCTAGATCAGTTTTATGTGCAAACATTTTTACCAATTAGTCAGGAGAGTCATGCATTATTAGAAGACACGCAAAATTATTTGGTTCAACGAGCAAAAGATCAACAGCATGCTTATCAGAAAGATGTACAATTCGGTTACTGGTTACTAGGTGGTGTATGCTTAGCGGTTGTCTTGCTTGTTATCCTTATCGGCTTTATCGCAACGAAGGCAGTTAATGTACCAACCCGTCAACTAAAGTCCTTATTAAAACGTGCAGAACAAGGTGATTTCACTGCCAATGCAAGTTATGTAGCTCATGATGAGCTTGGTGAAGTAGTACTGTCCTACAATCAAATGGTAACAGAGGTGAAACGACTACTCCATACTGTGACAGACAGTGCCTATGAAGTAGAAGAAATGACAGGGAAATTGCAGAAATCCTCTGAGCAATCATCAACAACGACATTAAAAATAGCGAAGGATGTACAATCTATCTCAGAGTCAACGTCTGCTTCTTCTAGTAAATTAGCTTCGAATACGGCTTCCTTAGAGGAGGTTTTAAATGATGTACAGGTTATTTTAGAAAAGGTTCAGGTTGTAGAAAGTTTTGCGCAAAAAACGGCCAGAGATGCAGAAAGTGGAACTGAAATTGTGCAGGCTAATTTAACGCAAATGCAAGCTATTAAGCAGGCGGTTGAAAAATCTAATACAGCTATCTTTAATTTAGTAGAGCGGGCTGCATCGATCGATCAAATGATTGAAGTAATAGAAAGAATAACAGCACAAACTAATTTACTGGCTTTAAATGCGTCAATTGAAGCCGCAAGAGCAGGAGAGCATGGTAAAGGTTTTGCAGTAGTGGCTAATGAGGTTCGCAAGCTTGCAGAGCAAACTGTTCAATCGACACAAACGATTACATCCATTGTACAGAACATCCATTTAGATTCGAATTATGCGGTACAAATGATGGAAGGCGTTTTAGTGGCGACTGAAAAAGGTGTAGCTGTTACAGGACAAACTGCGTCAAGTTTTGATCAAATTTTAGAAAAAGTACATACTATTAAGCCTTATATGATGGAAGTATCTGCTACGGTTCAAGAGATTGCCAATCACACGAAAAAGGTAAGTGAGGATGCAGGTATGCTGACAGCCTTATCGGATACGAATGCCGTGTCTACTAAGCATGTTGCTAAGTTAACAGCTGATCAATTAACAGCTCAGCAACAGTTCCATAATTATATAAAGGAATTGCGCAAAGTATCAAAAGTTTTGCAAATAGCTGTCAAACGTTTTTCGATATAATTTAATATTAAAGAATAATATTCGAAAAGGGTCTTCTTTGCAAAAAATAGCAAAGAAGATTCTTTTTTTGCATGGTTACAAAACTAGCTTATGAAAGTGTAAATGTTTTGTGTTTTTGAGATGTACAAATGTGTTTTATATATTTTTGTAGCACAATGTTTTTCATGTTCTCATATACTGTGAATAAGGGATTATCTGTTCTTTGTAAGGAATATTATTAATATAATTGTTGTATTTTCAAAACGAACACATTATAATGAATTTCATTGAAAGTGTTATTAAATCAATGTTTATTAATGTATTTTTGTACTTTCAGAAAGTACAATTGTTCACATGTGGAGGTTTTGGGAAATGAAAAAGATTATTGTTACTGGAGCACTTGGTCAAATTGGTTCTGAGCTTGTAGAAAAACTTCGTGGTATTTATGGAGAGGACAATATACTTGCTACAGACATTAGAAAGCTTGAACATACTAAGGGCCCATTTGAAATATTGGACGTGACAGATGGACAAAGAATGCATGATTTAGCAAAGGACTTCGGTGCAGATACAATGATGCATTTAGCAGCATTATTATCAGCTACAGCAGAAAGAAATCCATTGTTAGCTTGGAATTTAAATATGGGTGGATTAATGAATGCGTTGGAGGTTTCGCGTGAGTTAAATATGCAATTTTTCACGCCAAGCTCAATTGGTGCGTTTGGTCCGTCTACACCTAAGGAAGATACACCACAGGATACTTTGCAAAGACCAACAACTATGTATGGGGTAAATAAGGTAGCGGGTGAGTTATTATGCGATTATTACTTCAATCGTTTTGGTGTTGATACACGTGGCGTACGCTTCCCAGGACTAATTTCTTATGTAACACCTCCAGGTGGTGGTACAACAGATTATGCAGTAGAAATTTTCTATGAAGCCATCGAACAAGGCAAATATACATCGTATATTCAGGAAGGTACATTTATGGATATGATGTACATGCCAGATGCCTTACAAGCTATTGTGGATTTAATGGAAGCAGACGGTAGTAAGCTTGTTCATCGCAATGCTTTTAATATTACAGCTATGAGCTTCGAACCTTCGCAAATCGCGGCTGAAATCAAGAAACACTTACCAAATTTCACAATGAGCTATCAGGTAGATCCAGTTCGTCAGGCCATTGCAGATAGCTGGCCAAACTCTTTAAATATTGAAGCGGCTCAAAAAGAGTGGGGCTTCAAAGCAGAATATGATTTAGCTAAAATGACAGTAGATATGTTAGAAAAATTGAAAATCAAACTGCATAAAAAAGCCATTTCATAAAAGATGGGCAACGGGTGAAGATCTAAACTTCATCCGTTTTTTTATATATAAAAGAAAATTATTGGAATATATAGATTAAATTATGAAATTAAAATATAATAATATTCGGAATATTAATAGTATTCAGTTTGATTGATGCTATGACGATTTCACAAGGGGAAATTCACAAATGAAGGGATGATGGGTTTTATGATGCAAGCACCATTAGTTTTAACTAGTTTTTTCAAACGAGCAGAGAGCTATTTTGCAAGAAAATCAATTATTTCACGGACAAGCCCACACAAAATACATCGTTTAACATATGGGCAGTGGGCAAAAAGAACGCGTCGTTTAGCAAATGCCCTTACAAAGCTTGGGATGACAAGAGGAACAAAAGTCGGCTCCTTTGCGTGGAATCAGCATCGGCATTTAGAAGCTTATTTTGCTGTGCCTTGCTCAGGGGCAATCTTACACATGGTAAATATTCGTTTATCAGAAGAGCACTTAATCTATATTATTAATCATGCAGAAGATGAGATTTTAATGGTCGATGTAGATTTATTGCCGATCATTGAAAATATTGCGCCAAAACTTAAGACAGTGAAACACTATATCATTATGACGGATGAACCAGCTTTGCCGAAGACTACACTACAAAATGTTTTATCCTATGAGGACATATTAGCATCGGCTGATGAAAATTTTCAATTTCCAGAGGATATTGACGAGGAAGCACCTGCTGGTATGTGCTATACAAGTGCTACGACAGGGAATCCAAAGGGGGTTGTCTATTCTCATCGAGGTTTAGTTTTACACAGTATCATGCTGAGTATGTCTGACTCTATGGGGATTGCGGAAAGGGATGTGGTGATGCCGATTGTACCCATGTTTCATGCAAATGCATGGGGCTTACCTTTTGCTAGTGTCAATGTGGGTGCTACACAAGTTCTACCAGGCCCACAATTTACTTCAGCATTAATAATGGATTTAATCGAGCAAGAAAAGGTTACATTAACTGCTGGTGTACCGACCATTTGGATAGGCGCCCTACAGGAGCAGGAAAAGAAAGAGCGAGATATTAGTTCTTTAAGAGCGATATGCTGTGGTGGATCTGCTTCACCAACTCGACTCATTCGGACATTTGAAGAAAAGTATGGTATTCCTTATATTGTTGTCTACGGCATGACGGAAACTACACCAATCGTGGCATTGTCCAACTATATGTCTTGGATGGAAGATTGGCCGATTGAAAAACGTATTGAAGCTCGAGCGATGCAAGGGATGACAATGGCAGGTATCGAATCTAGTATTATTAATGAGGCGGGTGAGGTACCTTGGGATGGCGAAACAATGGGGGAATTACGTTTAAAAGGCCCATGGATTTCCAACGAATACTATCGTGATGAGCGAACAGCAGATGCCTATCGAGATGGTTGGTTATATACTGGTGATATTGCTGTACGAACAGCAGATGGCTTTATTAAAATAACGGACCGTACGAAGGATCTTATTAAATCAGGTGGGGAATGGATTTCCTCTGTTGATTTGGAAAATGCACTGATGACGCATGATGCCGTTTTAGAAGCAGCTGTCATTGCCGTGCCCCATGCTAAATGGCAGGAGCGTCCATTAGCTTGTGTTGTATTGAAAGAGGGACAATCAGTAACAGAACAAGAGCTTCTTGCTTTTTTAGAAAATCAATTTGCCAAGTGGTGGGTACCAGATGCAGTCGTCTTTTTAGAAGAAATTCCAAAGACATCTGTCGGAAAATTCCTGAAAGCGAAGCTGCGAGATAATGTAGCAGAAATTTATCCTAAATCATTGGTATAGGTAAAAGAGCGACTTCCATTTATGCAAGTCGCTCTTTTTTGAGTTATTTAGTTAACATGTGGAAGACTTGCTCAACGTCTTTATCGCCACGACCAGAGATATTAATAATAATGCTTTCCTCAGGTGATAAAGTTGGTGCTAATTTTAGAGCATGTGCGACTGCATGTGAGCTTTCAAGAGCAGGAATAATACCTTCAACCTTAGAAAGTACTTGGAAGGCATCTAAAACTTCTTCATTTGTCACGGTCACATACTCAGCACGACCGATTGTTTTCAAATGGCTATGCTCAGGCCCCGCACCTGGATAATCTAAACCAGCTGCTATTGAATAGGTAGGGAGTGGGTTACCTTCTGCGTCCTGAAGTACTAAACATTTGAAGCCGTGTAGCTCTCCTGGTGTTCCTTCGTTTAAGGTAGCAGCTTTGTCTGGCTCTATTCCAATAAGACGAACATCCTCGTCCGCAATATAGTCAGCAAATGCCCCAATAGCATTACTACCGCCTCCTACACAGGCAAGAACAGCTGTTGGCAGCTTTCCTTCCTTTTCTAAAATCTGTTCACGACTTTCACGGCTAATCACTGATTGAAAATGTTTAACCATTGATGGGAAGGGGTGTGGTCCAACTGCTGAGCCTAATAAATAGAAGGTTGTTTCATAGTTTTCTACTAAGTCAGCGAATGCTTCATCTACTGCATCCTTTAAGCGGCCTTGCCCTTTATCGACAGCTACAACTTTCGCTCCGAGAAGTTCCATGCGAAATACGTTCAATGCCTGACGTTTTGTATCTTCCAAGCCCATATAAATCGTGCAATCCATTCCAAACATGGCACACGCTGTAGCTGTTGCTACACCATGTTGACCTGCACCTGTTTCGGCAATCACGCGATTTGCTCCCATACGTTTAGCTAGTAAAATTTGTCCTAATACATTATTGATTTTATGGGAGCCTGTGTGGTTAAGGTCTTCACGTTTTAAATAGATTTTTGCGCCACCTAATTGCTTTGTTAAATTCTCTGCAAAATAAAGAGGGGATTTACGACCGACATATTCACGGAAATAGTAATCTAATTCTTGCTTAAAATCATCATCCTCTTTATACTTTTGAAAATTCTCATCTAGTCTATTTAAAACATTTTGAAGCTCCTTTGGAACAAAGCTTCCACCAAATTCACCGAAATATCCCTTTTTTTCTACTACTGTACTCATCTTAACTCGACTCCTCTATGCTAATTTTTCCAAAAAAAAAGCCACTCCAATCCCTCATAAAAAGGACGAGTAACCGTGGTGCCACCTTCATTCGCAATTTTTGCGCGCTTTCCTGCTCCGGTAACGGGGAGCGAAACGGCCTTACATTTGATAAGGCTGCTCTGAAGTCCATTCACAAGTTTGTACTACTGGTTTGCACCAACCACCAGCTCTCTTAAAGTAACAATGCTTGCTACTACTCTTCTTCCTTGCATTTGTTAGAAAGAATTGTAGAGTATTTTCAGAATAGTGTCAAGAAAAAAGACGAATCTAAAAAGATCCGTCAGTTAAATTAAATTTTTAAAGTGAAGGCGTTTGTTTAATACATACATAATCGGTGCACCTACAGCTAATACAACAAATTCACCCGCCGCGACTGTTAGCCAAGTCCAGAAAAATGGCAACGCTAAAGCCAAGTTCAGCTCAAAGGCAATGATAAACATAGTACATGTAAAGAGTAATGTATTAATAATTAAACGTGCCCAAATATTTTTGACAAATTTACAGATTAAAATAAACAGGCCGAGTGTAATCATTGAATGACCTACACCAAACACTAAATCGTAAATGCCAAGTGGTGAAAAAAGATTAGAGATCAATACACCAATAATAATCCCTACGGCAAAGCGTGGATTAAAGGCCACTAAATGGTTAAACATCTCAGATACTCGGAACTGAACCTCTGTAAAACCAAATGGTGCAACAAGCATGGTTACAGCTATATAGAGAGCCGCAATGATACCACTTGCTGCTAAAAATTTTATCTTCATATTCATTTCTCCTTAGTTTTTTTTCGTGGGATGGTTACGAACCACGGTGCTTTCACACAAGTAAATATTCTATTATAGATATCTAGTAGAAGTCAAATGTCAGACTTTGTCTATAATGTCCTATCGTCGCAAAATTGTCATAAATATTTTTTACTATGCTGAAAAAAGATATCGAATTACTAAAACAGCGTAGTTTAGCGGTTTAAAGCGCCAAATTAAATGAAAAACTAAAATGTTTTGTCATTTTTAAAAGTCAGAACATTCATAATGTTGTTGACGGAGCTCGATAATAACGATAATATAGCGATACATTCACACTTTGTTTGGATAAAGTGCGATAGATATTCGAGAATATAATTCGGGGGGATTATTGTGAAAAACAATGTAAAGAAGTTGTCATTCCTTCTTTTTGGATTAGTGTTGCTTCTTGCTGCTTGTGGTAGCGGTGGCTCTGGTACAACAGATTCAAAAGGAAATGAAACAAACAATGCTAGTGAGAGCGGAAATGCAGACGATAAAACATATAAAATCGGGATTACTCAAATTGTTGAGCATCCATCGTTAAACGCAGCAACGGAAGGCTTTAAAAAAGCAATTGAAGATGCTGGCTTAAAAGTTGATTACGATCCACAAATTGCACAGGGAGATAATAGCCTTAACACAACGATTGCTAACAATTTAGTAAGTGCAAACGTAGATTTAATTTTTGCAAACTCTACACCTTCTGCTCAAGCCGCTGCAACAGCAACAAGTGACATTCCGATTATTTTTACATCGGTTACAGATGCTGTTGGTGCACAGTTAATTGACTCAATGGAGAAGCCAGGGAAAAATATTACAGGCACAATCGATTTACATCCTGAAACAATTTCTAAAACTGTAGCATTCCTAAAAGAACTTGGTGCGAAAAAAGTAGGAATGGTCTACAATGCGGGTGAGCAAAACTCAGTTGCACAAGTTTCAGAAGTGAAAAAGGTTATGGACGAACAAGATTTAGCGGTGGTAGAAGCATCAGCATCTACTTCAGCAGATGTAAAACAAGCGACAGAATCTCTAATTGGTAAAGTAGACGCTTTCTATATTATTACTGATAACACAGTAGTTTCTGCATTAGAATCGGTAATTGATGTTGCCAATACGAATAAATTACCATTAATCGTAGGAGAACTAGATTCTGTGGCACGTGGCGGTTTAGCCGCTTATGGTTTTGAATATTTTGATATCGGTTATGAAGCAGGTCAAATGGCTGTGAAAATTTTAAAAGGTGAAGCGACACCTGCCGATACACCAGCACAATACCCACAAAATCTGAAATTATTAATCAATAAAAAAGTTGCAGATGATTTAGGAATCGAAATTAAAGATTCTTGGGGGGCCGAAATTCTAGAAAAGTAAAACGAAGCGGGGTGAACTATCCCCGCTTTATCTTCATTTTACAAGCGATATAAATAATAAAGAGATTTAGGAGATGATTCAACGATGTTTTTAGCATTATTTGGCGCAGTGGAGCAAGGAATCATCTATGCAATTATGGCACTTGGTGTATATTTAACATTTCGGGTGTTAGATTTTCCGGATTTAACGGTTGATGGAAGCTTTGTAACAGGGGCGGCAACTGCAGCAACAATGGTTTTGCTTGGCTACCACCCAATCTTAGCGACTTTAGTGGCAATTGTTGCTGGATTTATTGCTGGATGTATGACAGGAATTCTTCACACGAAAGGAAAGATTAATCCGCTTTTATCAGGAATTTTAATGATGATTGCTTTATACTCGATTAATCTACGTATCATGGGGTTAACTGCAGAAAATACGATAGGTCGCCCGAATATTCCACTACTAAACTCTGAAACAATCTTTTCAAAGTTTCAATCTTTCTGGAGTAATTTAGGGATCGATGATGCTATCAATAACCTATTAAAAAGCATAGGCTTTCAGCATGTACCAGGTACATGGAGTGTGCTGATTGTTGTATTAATCATCACGATTTTAATTAAGTTAATAGCAGACTGGTTCTTAAAGACAGAGGTTGGGCTAGCTATCCGAGCAACTGGTGATAATAAACGAATGATTCGCAGCTTCTCTGCAAATACAGATACACTTATCATTTTGGGGCTAGGACTTTCCAATGCGCTTGTCGCATTTTCTGGAGCTTTAATCGCACAATACTCGAAGTTCTCTGATGTTAGTATGGGGATTGGTATGATTGTGATCGGTCTCGCATCCGTTATTATTGGTGAAGCTATTTTTGGGACTAAAACCATTATCCGTACAACGTTTGCAGTCATTGCAGGAGCCATCATTTATCGAATTATATTAGCTTTAGCATTACGTGTAGATTTCCTTGATTCAGGGGACATGAAATTAATTACGGCGATCATTGTTATTTTGGCACTGATCTTACCTCAATTTATCAATAAGAGTAAAGAACGTAAACGTAAAGCTAAACGTGCTGCAGAACTTTCACAAGTAAAAAAAGTAGAGCAGGGAGGAAATGGCCTTGCTTAAATTACATGGTATTAATAAGGTATTTAATGAAGGAACACCTGATGAGAAGATTGCACTTGCGGAGATAAACCTACATTTAAAGCCAGGTGATTTTGTGACAATTATAGGTAGTAATGGTGCAGGTAAATCAACGATGATGAATATGATTTCAGGTGCTTTAACACCCGATTTCGGTACAGTATTGATTGATGGTAATGATGTGACAAGTTTGCCTGAATATAAACGCTCTCAATACATTGGTCGTGTCTTCCAGGACCCAATGGCAGGAACGGCACCTACGATGACAATTGAAGAAAATCTAGCATTAGCATACTCTCGAAATAAGCATAGAGGGCTACGCAATGGTGTGGACAAAAAGCGTCGTGAATTTTTTAAAGAATCGCTAGAGATGCTTGGTTTAAATCTTGAGAATCGTCTTTCTGCTAAGGTAGGTTTACTTTCAGGTGGGGAACGTCAAGCTTTGTCGCTCTTAATGGCTACCTTCACAAAGCCATCTATTTTATTGCTGGATGAGCATACAGCTGCACTAGATCCATCACGTGCAGAATTAATTACCCGTATTACGAAGTACTTAGTGGAAAAAGATAATTTAACCACATTAATGGTAACGCACAATATGCAGCAAGCATTAGATTTAGGGAATCGTCTGATTATGATGGATAAAGGCCAAATCATTTTAGAAGTTGGTGAAGATCGCAAACATGAATTAACAATCCCTGATTTAATGTCTGAGTTTGAACGTATTCGTGGGGAAAAAATGAATTCAGACCGTGCTCTATTAGGTTAATATCGAAACGCTCATACACTTGTATGGGCGTTTTTTATAGTGTTAAAAATTTCTTCAATAGTGTTTTTTATGAATGGTGAAAATGAATGTCTATTGCAGGTTCCCTAAATCCATGTGTAGGGGGTGCCGATCTATCCTATGGGAGAGGCGTTGTCACACATCGTTTTTCCACATTGTTCTCTATTGTTAGTATGAAAGAAAATGAAAAGACACATTTCAAAATGGTTGATTGGAGTGGAGCCATCGTCACTCCTAGGGGATTTAGCGGCTCATCAGACGCCACCTGGACGCTGGCGGAACAGATATCAATCCCTCGCCTTGCCAGAATGTCTCTTTCCGCAGACAATATTGTTTTTTCAACATCATATAAAGCGCTCATGCACTAGTTTGAATAATTTTATTTAGGGAAATTAAACGATCGATAAACTTTATCGCATAAAAAAGCCTCACTTTCAGAGAAGTGAGGCTCTTCATTTTAAACGAGTAAGCCAAATAGTTGAATATCGTTGTTTACTTCTTTGTATTTGAAGCCGAATTCATCCATTCGGGCAAGTAGTCCTTCATATTCAGCACGATCACCTAACTCAATGCCGACTAGTGCAGGGCCACTTTCTTTATTATTTTTCTTCGTATATTCAAAGGTAGTAATGTCATCGTTTGGTCCAAGTACACTCGTGAGGAATTGACGTAATGCTCCGGCACGCTGAGGGAAGCTGACGATGAAGTAGTAAAGTAAGCCTTCGTGTATAAGTGACTTTTCTTTAATTTCCTGCATCCGTCCAATGTCATTATTCCCACCACTGATGATGACAACGACTGACTTACCTTTAATTTCTTCTTTATAAAAATCAAGAGCTGCCACTGATAATGCTCCTGCAGGCTCAGCGATAATCGCATGTTTATTATATAGATCTAGAATGGTTGTACATACCTTGCCTTCAGGTACAAGAACAATATCGTCTAAATAGCGACGACAAACATCATAAGTGTGGTGACCAACGCATTTTACTGCAGCACCATCAACGAATTTATCAATCCAATCAAGGGCAACTGCGCCACCTTCAGCAAAGGCAGCCTTCATACTACCAGCACCAGCAGGCTCCACACCAATAATTTTACTAGTAGGAGAGAGATTTTTAATGTAGGCAGACACGCCTGACATTAAGCCACCACCACCAATACTACCGAATACGTAGTCGATTGGTTCCTCCATATCATTCATAATTTCTACCGCTACTGTACCTTGGCCAGCAATGACATCGAAATCATCAAACGGATGAATGAAAATTTTATCATGCTCTTCACAATAGCTCAACGCGCTTTCAGCAGAATCATCGAATGTATCTCCCGCCAAAATAATTTCCACATATTCCCGTCCGAACATACGCACTTGGTCTATTTTTTGCTTCGGCGTTGTTTGTGGCATAAAAATGCTTGCTTGAATTTTTAATTGGGCACAGGCATAGGCTACACCTTGTGCATGATTGCCTGCACTTGCACAGACAACCCCAGCATTGCGCGCTTCATCCTCGATTTTTTTAATTTTATAATAGGCACCACGAAGCTTGAATGAGCGTACATGCTGTAAATCTTCGCGTTTAATATAAATATTAGCTCCGTATTTCTCGGATAAATAGTCGTTTTTTTGTAGTGGTGTGTGCACAACTACATCTTTTAAAAAATGATGTGCAATCAGGACATTCTCCACCTGCACGGTTCTAGTATCAGCAACTTCCATAGTATTCATCCTCCGTTATACGTTTAAAACATTTATCTATGATAGCACACTTTATTTGCTTTTTGTGATTAATTTTTAGTAAATTCTAAATTTTCCGTGTCTATTTTGAGATGTAAGCGTTTTATCTTGATATAGCTAAGTCTTTTATAAAAAAGCAATGTGTCAGAACTAGAACTTGCTCAATTTAAGGGGAGACAATCTGTTGTCTCAAATCTAAAAATACTACTCTCATAACAAAAATGGTCAAGCATATACTAGATTAGCTTAGGACAAGTAGGAGGGTATGTAGTGGAAATCATTCAAGGAATTTTATCAACTTATTGGAAGTTTTTTGATTTGGCGATGTGGCAAGAAGTACTAATGGACCCTGTCTCCTGGGGACTAATATCCTCATTAATTATTATAGAAGGTTTGCTGTCGGCAGATAACGCTTTGGTATTAGCAGTACTAGTGAAACATTTACCAGATAAACAGCGCAAGCGGGCATTAATGTATGGTATGCTAGGTGCCTATTTTTTTAGATTTTTATTTATTGGCATAGGTGTTTATCTAGTAGAATTTTGGTTTATTAAAGTATTAGGTGCTTTGTATTTAGGTTGGCTTTGTGTTGCTCATTTTCTTCACATTGGGAATGAGGATAGTGTAAAAGAGGTAAAGAGGTCAGGATGGATGGTGCGTCTTTTTGGCACGTTTTGGGCAACTGTCATTTCTGTTGAGCTAATGGATATTGCTTTTTCAATTGACTCAATCTTTGCCGCCTTTGCGATATCAGATCAAGTCTGGGTGCTTTTAATCGGAGGGATGTTAGGAATATTAATGATGAGGACGATTGCAGGTGTTTTTTTAATCATCATTGAAAAAATACCAGAGCTTGAAGCAACAGCCTTCATTATTATAGGCGTCATCGGCTTAAAAATGTTAGTGAGTGTTTTCAATATCCACATCCCTCATTATTTATTCTTCCTTTTCTTAGTGATTGCTTTTTCTATTACAATTATTGTGCATATGATGAAGAGAGTAAGAGCTGCTTAATTAAAAAGTACTGTTCTCCAAAAATGAGAACAGTACTTTTATTTATTTTACATATTTATCTGGGTCAACAATATAGAATTTTTCAACATTAAGCCAACTCTCGCTCATTGGTTCCCCGTCATCAATACGTTTTTCAGTCTCCTGCATCATCCAACCAGTCTGAGATGCATGGGCTTGTAATGCTTTTAATTTGTCCATTCGCATTTCATGAATATCATGGACCACATGTGGTTCACCATTTTTTTCAATCGTATCATTGGCGAAGGCACAACCGAATATTTGTGGACGAGCAGCCTTTGGCATACGACGTACAGCTTCAACAACAGCACGTGCTGTTGCTTCATGGTCTGGGTGGACAGCAAAGCCAGGTAAGAATGTGAAAATTAAAGAAGGCATTAGTTCTTCAATTAGCCCTTCCATTAGTTTTACCATTTTCTCATCATCTTCAAATTCAATTGTTTTATCCCGTAGACCAAGCATGCGTAAATCTTGAATACCCATTGCCTCTGCTGCTGCAACCAATTCCTTACGACGGATTTCAGGTAAAGACTCGCGTGTAGCAAAGGGTGGGTTACCTAAATTACGCCCCATTTCGCCTAATGTTAAACAGGCATATGTAACAGGTGTATTCATTTTCTTCGTATAATAGGCAATGGTCCCCGCAATTGAGAAAGCCTCGTCATCTGGGTGAGGGTACACAATTAAAATATGACGTTGTGGTTGTAAATTCAAATAGTCGTCCCCCTTAGTAAGTAAATGGCGTTTCACTAATTTCAAGCGCAATCGCCAATTTTCCAGAGTAGTCTAGTCCAGCCATTAATAAACGGCCTAAATCATCTAATTCAAAATGTGTAATGCCTTGAGCATAAACCCAGCCATGAGGTAATTTTAAACCCACACGATGAGGTGCATTATCTACAACCTTAGCAAGCTCATAGTTAATTTTAGCATTGCGAATAAAAGCACCTGCATTAAAAAACTGTTCATCATAGTGTGCTGCATAAGATCCGTTTGTCGTCTCAAGATGAATATAAACGTCTTTGTTGGCGAAAGAATTCAGCAATTTTTGCAACGTCTCTACTTGTACTTCTTGCATCTTAACACTCCTCTCGATCATTTCTCCTTTAAGTATAGTAAAAAAAATTCGCAAAGGGAAATTGATTGCTTTGATAAAAAAAGTGATGATTTATATTTATAAACCTTACTGCATTTTGGTCCAAATTTTTTGAGAGTGTAAAAATGAATCCTAGCATCCAAGGAAATAAATCACCATCTCTAATCTATGACAAGTTCTTAAGCAATATTCTTGAAAAAATTATTGTAATGTATCAATATAGGAAGTGTGAAAATAAATATGTACACACTGTGTCGTTTCACATTGTATCCGTTTTCACATCTGAAAAGATATTGCAACCATGACTTCTTCCTAATTCGTGTGTGTTAGACAGCTCCACCTGTTAAAGGTAGTATTATTTCAGAAATAATGAATTCTATCTTGGTACAATAGATGACGTTCCTTGAACAGGTTAGGCAAGGTAGCTGTGAAAAAGGGAAGAAAAATGAAGCTCATTATCATAATATAATAAAAACCGCGACTCTCTTTTATGACAGAGAGTCGCGGTTTTTTGTACGTTCGTGTAGGCTATGTATTTGTTAGTATCGATTAAGTTTTCGTTCAATTGTATCTAAACGATTATTAACATTTTGTAATTGTTTAAACATTTGCTTCATATAAAAATTTTGATCTTGGGTTTCAGTAGTTTTGGCTTGTGCCAATTCTTCCTCCTCCTGCAGAGCTAGTATTGTGGCAAGGGTGGATAACGAGTAACCGAGTGTTAATACGATGGAAGCAATTACTTCAACTTTTGAAGAGGTGATTTCTCCAGCTAGTAAACCGGATTCTTCCGTTAAGTCTTCTACCTTGTTTTTTTTCATTTTTTCCCCTCCCATACAGCTAATATATGGGGTATGAGGCATTAACGTATCTTGTCCTATTTTAATCTTTATCGGATAAATACTCATCATTAAATGATTGTTTAATGTTTGTAATTTTCTAATAATTACATTGATTTTTCCATTTAAATATAGCATTATAGTAGAAATAAACAAGACGTTTAGAGGGGGAATTGGTGTGAATAAGGACTTTAAATATTGTAAGGAATCAAGAGTGATGCGTACAAGTCGTGTATTTCCAAACGATGTGAATAATCATAATACATTATTTGGCGGACGATTGATGAGCGATATTGATCAAGTTGCTTCCATCTCAGCTGCAAAGCATAGCAGAAGAGATTGTGTTACAGCCTCAACTGATTCAGTCGATTTCCTACATCCCATTCGCCCAACAGATTCGGTTTATTTCGAATCCTATGTAACTTGGACGGGAAGGTCTTCTATGGAGGTTTTTGTCAAAGTCATTTCTGAAAACTTGAAAACTGGGGAGAGAAAGGTGGCAGCGACTGCATTATTAACTTTCGTGGCATTGGATGAAAATAACAAACCAGCACTGGTCCCACGAGTAATACCTGAAACAGTAGAAGAGACAAAATTGCATGAAACAGCTTCAGAACGAGCGAAGGCCCGTGCTGAACGTAAAAAGGAAAGTAAAGCATTAGCGCAATTTATATCTATGAATGATCCATGGGATTATCGGCTAGAAATGATGGAGAATTATATGTGAAAAAAGAGGGATGTCTCAAATGACTTTGAGACATCCCTTTCATCCTTATATCTCTGTTACTGTTACATGTGGAGCACCAAAGCGAGATTTCGCTCCATGCATGACAGGACCTACATATTCATTTAACGGCCAGCCATGTGCAATAGCTGCGGATACAAACTCTTTTGCTTCAATAACAGAATCTTTAATAGTAAGACCATTCGCAAGATTGGCTGTCACAGAAGCAGCAAATGTACAGCCTGCACCGTGGTTATTTGTAGATGCGACTTTTTCAGATTCTAATAAGTAGAATGTTTCACCATCAAAGAATAAGTCTGTTGCTTTTTCAGTAGCCAGTGCTTTTCCACCTTTAATGACAACAGCTTTAGTTCCTAGTTCATGGATTTTACGAGCGGCAATCTTCATGTCGTCAATGTTTTTTGGTGTACCTGTGCCAGCTAATTGTCCAGCTTCAAAAAGGTTTGGTGTTGTTACCGCTGCTAGTGGTAAAAGATGCTGAATCATGGCATCTGTGTTACCGGGATTCAGTACTTCATCGTCCCCTTTACATACCATAACAGGATCGATGACAACATTTGAAGTCTCTGAATTTGCAATAGCCTTTCCAGCAATACGAATAATTTCTTCTGTTGAGAGCATTCCTGTCTTAATGGCATCAATTCCTGTGGAAAGTGCTGTGTCAATTTGTTTTTGTAGTAAATCAGTTGGCAAAGGTGTGACGTTATGTGTCCAGCCATTAGGGTCCATTGTTACGACAACTGTTAATGCCACCATACCATATGTACCGTGCTCTTGGAATGTTTTAAGGTCAGCTTGCATTCCTGCACCGCCTGATGTATCTGAACCAGCAATTGTTAATGTTTTTTTTAGAGTCATGTAAAGGATCTCCTTTATCGTTAAGAGTTATAAAATTAACATCTAGTATAGTCCGATTCTGATTCTATAAAAATAGCCAGAATACTATATTTTTATATGGTCAGTTTCAACTGAAGCTTGAATTCATCTTTAATTTTTTGTACCGTTGTAAGAAGAGAAAGGGGCTTAAAGAACGATGAAACAAGTATTCCCGAATGATTGGCAAGCAGTACTCAAAGAAGAATTAGAAAAACCATATTATCAACACCTACGTCAATTTGTAGCAAATGAATATTCGACACAAACTATTTATCCACCAATGAATGATGTGATGAACGCATTCTATACAACAGCATATCATGATGTGAAGGTTGTTATTTTGGGACAAGACCCTTATCATGGGCCTAATCAAGCGCATGGGCTAAGCTTTTCTGTTAAACCAGGTATTCCACATCCTCCTAGCTTACGGAATATGTTTCAAGAGCTACAGGATGATTTAGGCTGTCCAATTCCTCAAAATGGAACGCTAACAAAGTGGGCTGAACAGGGTGTTATGCTATTAAATACGGTGCTTACGGTTCGAGCAGGACAAGCGAACTCCCATAAAGAACAAGGATGGGAGCAATTTACCGATGCTGTTATCGATCTATTAGCTGCAAGGGAAGAACCACTAATTTTTGTTTTGTGGGGTAAACCAGCGCAACGCAAAAAGCAATTAATCCGAAAATATAAAACACCTCATGTCATACTGGAAGCGCCACACCCAAGTCCCTTAAGTGCTTATCGAGGATTCTTTGGCAGTAAACCTTATTCAAAGATTAATCAACAATTAGTGGAGTGGGGCAAGCAGCCGATTGATTGGTGTTTAGAATAGATTGGCACAAATCGTTTGCTTTATACGCTTTAGCAATCATGTTACATTTAATATAGAAGAAAGTGAGGGACATTGATGAAGGTGAATTGTTTTAAGTGTCAACTTTTTAAAGTAACCTGGGACCCTCAAAACCCACGAGCATGTGCAGCTTATGGCTTTAAAACAAAGCAAATACCATCCGTTGTTGTGAAGCAATCCTCGGGTGTGGATTGTTTAAAATTCGTACCAAAAGTAGAAAGTGGGAGAATGTAATGATTTCTTATCAAGCCGTTATACAGCAACTTGAAAAACAATTATCTAACGCAAAAAATGCGGGGAATGATCAGCGAATTCGTGAGACGCTTACAGCCATTCGAGCATTATGTGATGTGGTGTTAGATTCTTCAAGTGATGCACCATCAATCACTCCTCATAAGCATGTACCGCAAATGCTTGTGTCAGAGTCAAAACCATCCACTTTATATACAGCAAAGATTGAAGAAGATGGGGCAAATGGAGATTCCATTTTTGATTTTTAATCCATTTTAAAGGTAGGGTAATGAAAATGAAAAGATTTATCGTGACTGGTGCTCTTCATGGCCTATTAGCAGTAGCATTGGGTGCATTTGGTGCACATGCTTTAAAGGAAATTTTAGATGAATACAGTCGAGGTATTTGGGAAACGGCTGTTCAATATCAAATGTTCCACGCTACAGGATTACTATTCATTGGTCTGTTAATGAGCTCTAAACTATTAGGTGAAGTGAAACAATTAAATCTAGCAGGTATTTTCTTTAACCTTGGTATTGTTTTCTTTTCTGGGAGCTTATATGTTCTGGCGATAAGTGGTATTAAAGTATTAGGGGCTATTACACCAATTGGTGGCGTACTATTTTTAGCTGGATGGCTACTTATTATTTTAACTGCTCTCAAGCATGCTCGTTAATTTTAAGTTGACTCTCTTACATGATTTGTAGGAGGGTTTTTCTTTGTTATGAGTCATCTTTCAAAGATAGGGATTTAAATCCTATCCATTTTGTAAGAATTTATAGTACACTACTAATATTACTTGCAATATTTCGAAAATACCAAAAGTGAGGTTACATAGTATGGAAAAACTATTTACATTACTGGATGCTAACTATAATGAGATGGTAGGGATTCGTCGCCATTTACATGAATACCCTGAATTATCCTTTGAAGAAGTCGAAACGCCATCCTATATCGCTACTTTTCATAGAGGATTGGGGCATGTGGTTCGAGAAGGAGTGGGAGGACGTGGCGTCGTAGCGATACTACGTGGCGGAAAGCCGGGCAAAACGGTGGCATTACGAGCTGACTTTGATGCATTAGCGATACAAGAAGAGAATGATGTACCTTACCAATCTAAAATAGCTGGAAAAATGCATGCATGTGGACATGATGGACATACAGCTACATTGCTTGGGCTAGCTAAGGCATTGAATGCAATGAGGGACCAAATTGAGGGCAATGTCGTATTCATTCATCAGCATGCAGAGGAAGTGGCGCCAGGTGGAGCTAAGCCGATGATTGAGGACGGTTGTTTAGAAGGTGTAGATGTTATTTTTGCTACACATTTATGGGCACCTACACCATTAGGAGAAATATTAGTGAAAGATGGAGCCATCATGGCTGCTGCGGATAAAGTAGAAATAACGGTTCAAGGAAAGGGTGGTCATGGCGCAGAGCCTCATCATTCTATTGATGCTGTTACCCTAGCCTCCCAATTTGTCGTCAATGCTCAACAGCTTGTTTCAAGACGAATTGACCCATTGAAATCAGCTGTTTTAACAATCGGTCATTTTGAAGCAATTAATCCGTTTAACGTTATAGCTGATCGGGTAGTTTTAGCGGGGACAATTCGTACATTTGAAGAAGAAGTACGCATACAAATGGAGCAGGAGTTAGAAGCAGTATTAAATGCGACTTGTCTGGCATTTGGGGCAAGTTACGAATATCGTTACACAAGGGGTTATCCACCTGTTTATAACCATCAGAGAGAAACCGAGTTTTTGGCACAAATGGCGTCGACTGTACCAGGGGTAGATCAAGTAATAACATGTCCGCCATTTATGATTGGGGAAGATTTTGCGTATTATTTAGAAAAAGTACCAGGCACATTTTTCTTCACAGGAGCTAAAAAGCCAGAATGGGAAACAGCCTATCCGCATCATCATGCACGCTTTGATTTTGATGAACGTGCCATGCTAATTGCAGCAAAAACCTTAGGTAAAGCAACCTTAACGTATTTAAAAGAAAATTGAACATAGCGAATGATAAAAATCCGCATACGCCCATCGACTTTTGGTCAGTGAGTGTATTGCGGATTTTTACTTAGTGATAGAATTATGGATTTTGATTAAAGTAAGCCATTTCCTCATCATACTCAGCAAAATCGAAATAAATCATAGGGAAAAGAAAACGATGATTAGACTTAAGCTCACGAATAATGACATGATCTCGACCAGCTGCTTCTACCACACCACGAACAGTTTTTGTGTTTTTTCCCTGCTCTACTGCGTGCTCAAAAGAAAAATGGAAGGTAGCTGGTTTTCCACGGTTCAAACGTAAAATATTTTCTATATAGGACTCCTCACGGCCAGGTGGTCGTCCGCTCGGAAGTGTGACTGGAGGAGGAGTCATTTGTTGTTGCGTTGTTGGTGTCCAATAATAAGGCATCATCAATTATCAACCTACTTTCTTTTTAAATTTGAGGACAATCTTGTTCAGTTGGCGAGAAAAAACAATGGGATTTGAACCTGCCAGTATTCCATTGGCCATACCATTGTGCAGGACAATCACCTGCTGGCATGAAAAACCACAAAGAGCGGGTAGCTGGATGAAATCTTTCACCCTGAATCACCCTTTTAGCTAACCGGATATCTTGATCACGTGCTCGTTGATAAAAATAACCCTTTTGTGTTGCCTCAAAGCCTCCCGGACGTTGATAAACCATTTGTTCAATTGTTCGAATATCACCAAAATCTAAACAATCACCTCTTACACGATTAACGCCAACATTCCCAACCATCAGCATGCCTAACTCTCCTTCGCCTTCTGCTTCGGCACGCATTAGTCTTGCGAGTAGGGCTGTCTGTGCATCATTCGTCTTAATAACAGCGATTTTCATACCTCCTCGCAGACAGTATATGCACGAAGGTATAGTAGTCATGTTCAATTTTGTTAAGAAAGACAATCACATATTAAAGTTACTATGCATATAGTAGTAATAACGACAAGTACGTAGAAAATACTTCAAATCCTGCAAGGCTCGATAGTTTTTATAGCAAAAAGGGTAAATAGAAAAAAATAGATTTAGGGGAACGTGAGATCAATGAATTGCATGTGTATCTAATACATGTGAGGTGATGGCTTATGGAAATTGGCGTTTGGTTTGGGATCTTATTAAGTGCAGTACTGGCTTTTCTATTAGGGGAGTTTTATGGACAGCCGCTCCATTGGTATCTCTTTATTGTCATTATAGTGATTGGTTTTTTTATTCAAACGGTTATCTTAATTTTAAAAGTAAAGAACGAGAGCTCTTAATGAAGTATGTAGAAGAAACGTGTTGGGGTTAAGAAAGTGTCATCGCTAAAAGATGGCACTTTTTTATATTGTGAGTATAAATTTGCTAGTGTGGAAAGCAGAGCATCAGGAAAAATGCCTTTACAATGCTTGTTTTAGCTGCTATTCAATAAGACATAATTATTCTTGCTTAGTAAGTATATTAAAAATATAGCGTGACATACTGAAAATGACTTTATTTTTGCTTTTATGAAGGAGCGTTTCCATGCGTATTTTTAGTATGTTTGTAGCGATTATCATCAGCGCTTTTCTGGCAGTTGGAATAGCAGAATATTATCATCAACCATATAATTGGTACTTAGTTTTTCTTATGATTCTAACTGGGATTTTTATTCATATTATTATTTTAATATTCGAATCCGAGAATGCAGAAGAAAACGAAATTTAAAAATGCGAGTCCCTATTGGTGGACTCACATTTTTAATTAGATATTAAACAGTTAAGAATTTAACCAATTTATCTTTATCAAGAAGGTTTCCGACGAAAAATTCCCCGAATTCGCCATAGCGTGCTGACACTTCGTCAAAGCGCATTTCATATACTAATTTTTTGAATTGCAGTACGTCATCAGCAAATAAAGTTACGCCCCATTCGTGATCATCGAAGCCTACAGAGCCAGTGATAATTTGTTTTACTTTACCAGCATAGCCGCGACCAATCATTCCATGTGAACGCATTAATGATTTACGCTCGTCCATTGATAGCATGTACCAGTTGTCATTCCCCTGACGGCGTTTATCCATTGGATAGAAGCATACATATTTAGCACGTGGAAGTTCAGGATATAGACGTGCACGTACATGTGGATTTTGGTAAGGATCTTCATTTGATTCGCCAGCTAAATAGTTTGAAAGCTCTACCACAGATACATAAGAATATGTAGGAATTGTAAAATCTGCAATAGCTAATTTATTGAATTCTGCTTCAAGCTCTTGTAACTCATCCATTGTTTCACGCAATGTCATAATCATAAAGTCAGCTTTTTGACCAACGATTGCATAGAAAGCATGAGCACCTGTTTTAGCTACGTCTGCTTCGTTCAGTTTTTCTAAATAAGCAATAAATTCCTCTACTGCTGCTTGACGTTCCTCAGCAGAAACAAGTTTCCAAGATGCCCAATCAATTGAGCGGAAATCATGTAAAGCGTACCAACCATCTAACGTAATTGCTGCTTCATTCATTATTGAAAACACTCCTTTATAAGTGAATACCATTCAAAAATTAGTTTATCATAGTTTGTACAAAATCCCTAAGTTCATGATAGTAATTCACGAATTTGACACCATCTAAAGATCATGTATTCTAAAGAGAAGAGATGTAATAAGAGGAGTACCGATATGAAACATATTTTACAACAGCCAATTTGGCGTTATTATGATCAATCCATTAGTGCGAAGCAAAGATCACCGCTTGAATCTTTTGCGACGGACGATACATTGTGCCAATTAGTCGGCCAATTGATGTCTCCTCCAACAATTCGTACATGGGTTCATGAGGCATCTGTTGTGCTAGGTATTCAAGACCATCGTTTACCTTATGTTCAGCAAGGTATGGAATTACTAGAATCTAGAGGCTATCATCCTATTGTTCGTAATTCTGGTGGACTAGCGGTTGTGCTAGATGAAGGGATTCTTAATATTTCCATTGTATTGTCTGAACAAAAAGAGTCGCTCAGTATAAACGATGGCTATGATGTAATGGTAGATCTTGTGAAGGGATTGTTCCCAGAAGTAGCTGAAAAAATTAAGGCTTATGAAATAGTGGGCTCTTATTGCCCAGGTTCTTATGATTTAAGTATTGATGGGAAAAAATTTGCTGGTATTTCACAAAGACGCTTACGTCAAGGGGTGGCAGTGCAAATTTATTTATGTATTGAGGGGAGTGGCTCACAACGCGCGGCACTTATCCGTGACTTTTATGAAGAGAGCTTGCAACAAGAGGAAACAAAATTCGCTTACCCTCAAATCGTGCCAGAAGTCATGGCTTCGCTATCGGAGCTTATAGACCCTCATTTAACAGTAGAAGCGGTTGTTATTCGTCTACAGCAACTACTTAATCAGTGGGCCGAGGAAGTACGTCCACAGTCCTTTTACGACGAAGAATTAACGTTGTATGGTTTTTATTTACAGCGCGTTTTTGAGCGCAACACCAAAATGCTTGAACGTAAGTAAGCTTGTTGATTATATGAACCAGAAAAAGCGATGCGGCTAATTTAGCGCATCGCCATTTTCTGGTTGATAAATAGAACTGCTAGTTACAAGATTTCCGTTCTTCTCCATTTTAAAAACAGGTGCAATTCGCTCTTCCTCTTCATCAAGCGTAACAAGACGTCTAGCACGATTCATAATTTGAACAAATTGCTCGTAATCTTTGCGAATCGCTCGATTCTCCTCTTCTAGTTTTGTAATGGTTTTCTCTAGTTTTTTATTTTTCTCAGATGTTACATGTACAAGTTGTCGCCATTTTGAAGATTCATTTCCTACTTCACCAGAATGCTGTAAACGTAGTAAATAAGCTATGACAATATCAAGAGAAAGGGCAGATAGCGGAATTGATTTTCCTTCTGCAGCACTATTATTTACGGTAAACATACTAGAAGCACGGCGTCTTGCTGGCGCTCCCAACACTCGCATTCTCTCTTTTCTTTCCTTTTTAGCTTCTGCTAATTGTTCCTCGTATTCTTTACGAACAACGGCATTCCAACGAAAACCACAGGCCGCCGCAGTACGATTTAATGCATCGCCTGCTTCTTCAAATGCATTAAGCTGTGTGCTTCCTTCTGTTACATGACGGATTACAGCCTCTGCTAGTAATTCATCGTTTTCTTTTAACCAAGCATCTTGTCTTACTTTACTCATATTAAAATCCTCCCACCTTTATCTGGAACTTGTTATTTAAGACTAGCATGACCAATCTTTTAACCTTTTATTCATCTATGTAGAAGGAATTATGCTTGAATAGAAGGGGAAAAGTACGATACAATACCCGATGTAGGTTTGTGCACATGCTGCATACTTAAATATGTGAAGGTCATGTGTGCAATAGAGCGAGATTATGTTTGAAAAATACTATATAGAAAGGGTTGTTGACAAAATGGCAAACGAATTTAAAGTTTGCGATGAATGTCAGGCCGTTAACTTAAAAACGTTAATTCCAAAATTAAAGGAAATCGATCCTGATGCAACCATCGAAATTGGCTGTCATTCTTACTGTGGTCCAGGACGCAAAAAGACATTTACCTTTGTAAATAGCCGACCTGTTGCTGCATTAACAGAAGATGAACTAATGGAAAAGGTTTTAGCAAAATTAAAAAAGTAAAACTAAAAGCTATCTCTACTTGGGGGATAGTTTTTGTTTTGCTTTTTTTATATGTTGAGAAATTAGACCAATATAAATATAAAAATAATGATAAAGGTAATCGAAATAGGTTGTTAATATCTATAGAAAAATGGCAATAAGTATGCTAGTCCTAGATTTATCGCATATAATAGAACTATAACAAAATGGGGGTGCTATCCAAATGACATATGCAAACGCTAAATTAGAAGAAGAAAAGGTATTTAAAGATCCAGTACACCGTTATGTACATGTTCGAGATCAAGTGATATGGGATTTAGTGGGTACAAGAGAATTTCAGCGTTTACGTAGAATTCGTCAACTAGGTACCACATTTTTAGTATTTCATGGAGCAGAGCATAGTCGCTTTAGTCATTCTCTGGGGGTTTACGAAATTGTACGTCGCATAGTAGATGATATCTTTGTAGGGCGTCCAGATTGGGATGAAAGTGAAAGATTATTAGTGTTATGTGCAGCCCTTTTACATGATTTAGGTCATGGCCCATTTTCCCATGCCTTTGAAAATGTATTTGAGCTTGATCATGAATATTTTACAAGGCAAATTTTGTTGGGAGATACACAAGTAAATGCGATCTTAAAAAAAGTGGCAGCTGATTTTCCTGAAAAGGTATCCCAAGTAATTGAAAAGACATATCCAAATAAGCAAGTAATTAGTTTAATTTCGAGCCAAATTGATGCAGATCGTATGGATTACTTACAACGTGATGCTTATTTTACAGGTGTAAGCTACGGTCATTTTGATATGGAACGGATTTTAAGAGTAATGCGTCCAAGAAAAAACCAAGTAGTAATCAAAGCAACAGGCATGCATGCGGTGGAAGACTATATAATGAGTCGCTATCAAATGTACTTACAAATTTATTTCCATCCTGTTTCACGAAGTGCAGAGGTAATATTAAATAATATATTAAAAAGAGTAAAACAATTAAGCTTAGCGGGCTATACATTTAAGCATGAGCCTACTCATTTCCTAGCATTTTTCCGAAATGTTATTACATTAGAGGATTATCTTGCGTTAGACGAGAGTATACTTTTTACATATTTTCAGTTATGGATGCAAGAGGAGGATGCCATTCTAAGTGATTTAAGCCGCCGCTTTGTGAATCGTAAGCTATTTCAATACATTGATTTAGACCCTGGAGTAGAGCTCAATAAATATCAAAAACTCCAAGAGCTTTTCAAAAAGGCAGGATTAGACCCCGATTATTATCTTGTACATGATACAACAGCAGATCTGCCATATGATTTTTACAGACCAGGTGAGGAAGAAGTGCGTGTACCAATTTTTTTAGAAATGAAAAATGGTGAGCTACGGGAGCTTTCACGTGAATCCATTATTGTGGATGCTATCTCAGGGCGTATGAAACGAGATCATAAAATCTATTTCCCATTAGATTTCTTAGAGGACGATTCAACAAACTCAACTGTAAAAAAACAAATATTAATGTTATTAAGGAAAGACAATAAATAAATATAAATTTTAAAAATAATAAAGCAGTAAACACGTTCCAGGGGGATGTTGTTTACTGCTTTATTATTTTTAGATAATTGTTTAGAAACTGTTAAGTTGAATTAGATATAATTAATCAATAATTTTGAAATGGAGGTGGTGCCTGTTGGTTGTTGTCATACAAAAGTTCTATGAAGATGTATTGAGAAATTTGTGAATAATTCTAATGACCTATATTAAGATAATGGTTGATTTTTATTTGCGATGTTTCCATAAAAATTAAAGGGAAGAGAGTGTGACCTATTGTTTGTTCATTCCTTTCCTAAACACGAAAGGATTAATCTTTGTAGCAAACAGTATCAGGTATCTCTCTAACTAAAAAAGGAGAGAAACATGAAAAAATTAAACATAGCGATTATTATATTGCTACTTGTATTTCAAACAGTACTTTCACCAATTTCAGTGTTTGCCGACGAGAGTCAACCTCCTGTGACTCCTCAAAATGAATCTAGCGAAAATACTGTGATTGATTCTGATGGAGAAGAAGGAAACCAAAATATAACAAGTGAAGATACTGCTGAAGTGACGATTCCAGAGGAGGAAGCAAAGCCAGAAAACCAGCCACAGCTAATAATGCCATTAGGTGCGCCAGTAGGTTACCCTGTTGAAAATATGCAAGCAGATGTGACGATGTCATTTAGTGGCTTAAAGCTCTTTTCACAAGGTGGAGCATTAATTACAAATGCTACAGATTTAGCAAATTATTCAGGGCCAAAACCTAAAAAGGGTGATGTAGTATATCTAAACTACACATTCTCTTTGGATCCAACAATTGATTATGGGATAGGTTCTACGTTCACATTCCAATTACCTGCCAATATGATTGAAGAGTACACAGCAGGTTCTTTTAATCAATCAAGAACATTAACAGAGACTGGTGATTGGTTAGCCTATTCGTCAAGCTATAACAGTGCTACAAAAACAGTAACAGTCACAATAGATAGTGAATTAGAACAAGGGCAATCAGGTAGTATGAATTTTGAGTTTATGGCGAAATTTGATAATTTTGCTGATGAAAGTGAACTTGAACAATCATTAATAATCCCTGTGCTTGGAGGAGCGGATGTTCAACTAGACTTTGAATTTGCACCTACAGGTAGTGGGCAATTATTAACTAAAAATGCTGGTTCTATTACACGTGACGCAAGTGGTGAAGTAACGATTCCATGGACAGTTTGGGTGAATACTGGTGGGCAAAAACTTGAAAGTGCAAGTTTGAATGATGTACCAGATATAAAGCATGAGCTGGCAGGAAATATTACAGTTGAGCGATATAAAATAGGTTTGAGTGGATTTAATCCAAATAGCCCAGGTGCTGTAGACAATACAAGCATTGAAACCTCATTCCCTATCTCATTGACAGATGGATACTATGCATACAAAGTAACATATAACACTGTGGTAACAGCAGATCCAACTGCATCAAGTATGCCATATACAAACGTAGCTACTTTGACAGGGACAAATATTCCTGCTAACACAACAGCCAATGGAATACAAACTGTACAGTATGGACCAAGCTTAGATAAAACAAGAAGTGGCGATAAATATAATTCGACATGGACAATCAAGTATAACTGGCTAGGTCAAAAAATACCTGCTGATAAAGCGAAACTAACAGATACACTAACAGGCTCGTCGCCAACAACTGGTAAGCATAAAATTGATTACAGTAGTTTTGAAGTATATCGTGTAACTTTATCGAATGACGGTCAAACGGAGCAATCTTCAATTCTGTTAAGTGAAGGTCAAGACTATAGCTTCGATTCACAAAATAATTATAATTTTATAATCAACTTTGACCATTCAACAAATACTACAGGTCCAGCTGGTGAGGTGACATCAGCGTTTAAAGTTGTCTATGATACAGAGCTGGAAGATGAATTTGTTACAGATGCAAATACGGGCACGATTACAAATACTGTAACAAGAGGAGATAGTGATTCAGACACAGCAACTCTAGACCTGGCTTCAAACATTTTTAATAAAGCACGCGGGGCAATTGACTATGTAAACAAAACAATTACATGGACTTTAACCATTAATGCAGAGAAAGATTTGAAAAACTTTGTAATAGAAGATGACTTTACAACCACAAATAAAGCTGGAGAAACGTTAAAACACACATTAACACCATGGAACGGTACTGACTTCTATGAGGTTACTGGTGCAAATGGTTTAACGTACACAATTACAGATAAGGCGGGTATTGCCCCAACTATAGGCAACGAAGGTTTTAAAATGGAATTTTCAAGTGATATTCCAAAAGACCGCACAGTTACTATTCGATACAAAACAAAGTACGATATTAAGCCAAACGGAGGTGTAGCAACAGCGTATATTAATACGGCTGATGCAACATGGGATGGCGCAATAGATTCTCATAACCAAGTATTAGATAGAACTGCTAATTATACGCCAGATTCTACTTCTCCAACAAACAATAATGGCTACAAAAAAGTTACTGTAGATAACAATACACAAGAATTTTCTTGGCGTATTGGGGTTAATATCAATAAACAAGATATTAACAGTGCTACTTTAACAGATACATTAGGTGCGGGTCATTATATTCCTGTTCCAGATGGTCAAACATTAAAAGATCAAATTATCATATCTAAGCTAAACTTAACAACAGAAGAGGGAACAAAAAATGGTACATTAGATCCTGCTAAATGGACTGTTACAGAAACACTAACAGATAACAAGGTTACAGGTTTTGAAATTACGTTTATTAACCTAGATCCAATTACTGATAACAACGAAGCGTATTTAATTGAATACAAAACTAAAGATGCTGACGATATTTTTGGTCAAAACTCAACTACTGCTCCAAGAGATTACACAAATACAGCGACTTTAGATACACCACACAATGGAAGCTATAATTATAATGCAACAGCAAAAATTAGTAATCTTGCAAATGAGTTAATTAAAAAATCAGCGACACCTGTTCCAGCCAGCGATATTATTAATTGGACAGTTACAGTGAATGCTTCTAATTCAAAATTAGGAAATATTACATTAACAGACAAACCATCAAGTAACCAAAAAATATTAACAAACACGTTCAAGAAACAAGAGATTAAATTAAATGCAAATGGGACTTCTCAAAATATAGGATCCCCTATTACTGTAGATGCTAGCGAAATCGTCTTCAATCAAGATGGTAGTTTTAGTCTTAATTTGGGAGAATTAAATGGCAAAGGTTATGTTGTTACGTATTCCACATTCTTTATGGGGGATGGTAACGCGGGTGAAACAATTTCTAATAGTGCCTCTATTGGTTACGCTGGAGCAACGGCTGCAGGTACAAGTGACCACGGTGGCGATAGCAAAACATTTAAATATAGCTCATCTGATACAAGTGCATCAGGTGTTAAGGGTACATTGCAATTAAAAAAATATAAAGTAAATCCTTTAACAGGTAAACGTGAAGAGTTTGCTGGTGTTAAGTTTGAATTATGGAATAAAAATAACACAATCAAACTTGATGAAGGAACAACAGATGCAGATGGTACATTGACATTTGAACAAGTACGTTATGGAAAGTATACGTTAAGAGAGGAATCACCAACGGGCTATATTGCGATTGCGCCAATCACGATTACAATGGGAGCAAATATAGATATTACTCCAGGTGTCGATGGTAAAGCATATGTTATTGATAACATTGAGGATGTTAATTTAACAAATGCCTGTCCAGCATTCACATTAACAGTGAAAGATATTGATGGTAAAGCTATTGCTAATAAAAATATTAAATTAATTGATAGCAACGGCAATGCAAAATACACGGGTACAACAAATGCTGCGGGGCAAGTATCAGATATTAAGAGACCTGGTACAGGTGGTAAAGAAGTCCAAGCAGGCGTGTATACAGTAGTGGATGAAAATGACAGCCCATTAGGTACTGTTACCGTGAAGTATGGTACGGGAGAATGTCAAGATACTATCCAACCTACAAATTCTTGTCCTAACTTTACAATTAATGTGAAAAATGAGAATGGAAATCCACGTCCTAATGTAACAGTTACACTTAAAGATCTAAGTAATACTGTTATAGCTACTGGCACAACAAATAGTGATGGTCAATTCATCATTGATAAAACAACTCCAGCAGGAAAATATAAGCTATATGAGGGTACCCAATATTTAGGGGAAGTAAATGTTACGTATCACAATGATAATTGTCAGAGTGAAGTACAGTTAGCACCAAAATGTGAAACGTTTGAATTAACTGTCTATGATGTTGATGGTAATTTAGTTGCTGATGGTACTGCAGTAACGGTTAAAAATAAAGATACAGGTAACATTATAGCGACAAAAACTACAAAAGACGGTGTAATTGAATTAAGCGATTTAGAGCCAGGGGTTTACACAGTTGTAGTTGATGGTGAAGAAATTGATGAGTTTGAAAGCAATATCGATTGTAAAGAGAGCGTTCAACCAACACCAAAATGTGATAACTTCACAGTAATGATCAAAGATAATAATGGTATCATCAAGCCAGGTAACGATGTCATTATTAAAGATAAATCTGGAAAAGTAATCACAACGAATAAGGATAAAGATGGAAATTTAACATTTGTATCTAAAACAACACCTGCGGGTAAATATGATGTATATGACAAAAATATTTACTTAGGTGAGATTGAAATTTCTTATGCGAGTGTTCCTTGTGAAATTACATTATCAATTGCACCAGTTTGTCCAGCCTTTACAATGACAATTAACAATATGTTTGGTCAACCACGTGTAGGCGTAAAAGTAACAATTACAGGTGCAGATGGTATAGAGGTTGAAGATAATGGTTCAACAGAGTTTATAACAGATAGCAAGGGTCAAATTACAATCAGTAATTCAATTATCAGGTCAGGTAAGTATATTGTAAGAGAGAATGGTAAGACAATTATTGGTACAGTTATCGTGGGTAATACATGCGAGGCTAAAATTCAGCCAAATCTACCAGTAACACCTCCTACACCTAATCCTGGAAATCCAGATCCAGACCCAGAGAAACCAGTGGATCCGAACAAACCAAATCCAGATCCAGAGAAACCGGTGGATCCGAACAAACCAAATCCAGATCCAGAGAAACCAGTAGATCCGAACAAACCAAATCCAGATCCAGAGAAACCAGTAGATCCGAACAAACCAAATCCAGATCCAGAGAAACCAGTGGATCCGAACAAACCAAATCCAGATCCAGAGAAACCGGTGGATCCGAACAAACCAAATCCAGATCCAGAGAAACCGGTGGATCCGAACAAACCAAATCCAGATCCTGAGAATCCAGTAGAACCAAACAAACCAAATACAGATTCAAACAATTCGGCCAATCCTGGAAAAACTGAGGGATCTAAACCTTCTGTTCAAGGTGTCATTGATCAAGGGAAAAACTTACCGCCTTATAATCCAACTAAAGCTACAAAAGATACACTAGATGCTTATAAGGATTTCTTGAATAAGTATAGTCAATTAACTAAAGAGGAACAGGAAGCTGTTGCAGAATCACTTGATATTAACAAAATTAAATCGGATGCAAAACGATTAGAAGCTCAATTAAAAGCACAAAGTAAATTACCTCAGACAGATGGTGCCAATCAAACAGCACTAACGCTGATTGGAGTAGCACTTATTCTTGGTGCATTATTCTTCTTACGTCGCCGCAACGCTGAAGTTAAATAATTATTTAAAAGAAGCCCCTAAGACTCTTAAATCTTAGGGGCTTCACCTATTTTTAAAATGCTTCTGATAGCTTTTCAGGTGATTCATCAAATGGATATTGTTGAACAAAATCAGCTTGTATGGCAAGACGCTTTGTTCCATTATCAGCACATGTAATGAGTGTTAAAACAGTTTTATTTGGAATATCATCGATTACATAAATATCTGTTGCAGCAATGATTTTCTTAGAAGCTAATTGATATTCATAAATATTGGTTAAATCCGTTATATAGATTGTATCTCCTATACTTGCTTTATATAGAGGACTAAATAAGATATCCTTCTCTTCAAAATAATGTCCTGCTAAGGCGTAGTTTCCCTGCCCGAGGCTTTGATTTGGCTTCATGGTACCTGCCCCTACGGCCAGTGCAGCATTTCCAACACCCTTGACAATCGGAAGTTGCATGTCAACACTTGGTATGGCGATACTACCAATTATGGGCATTTTATTCGCCTTTGTTTGAGCCTTTAAGACCTCTGCTATGGACAGCGATTTTACATCCTCAAATACATAATCTGCATCAACCTGATTATTCTTTTCAATCTCTTCTACAGTGATTTCAGTAGTATTTAATTGATGGCTTAAATGCGCAATGATCGCATTTTGAATGGGGCTGATAAATACAAGTATTAGGCCAAGGGCGAGCATAGTGATGAGCAAAATTATCTTCAGTTTATTCATTACGTAGATCACATCCTTGTTTTTGAAATAGAAGGTTTTATTCTAGCAAAAGATGGTTAACTTATGACCGTTTTTAAAAAATGGATAGAGCGTTAAGATGCTTGCTCTATCCATCTTACTATTATTTGTCGCTAAAGCGAACGCCTGCAACGCCGTAATGGTTTTTAGACATTTCTTCAATAAAAACTGTTACATTTTCTGCAGGTGCATTAACTGTGCGAGATACTGCTTCTGTTACTTCTTTTACAAGAGCACGTTTTTGTTCCTCTGTACGACCTTCAAGCATTTTCACTGTTACGTATGGCATAATATTGCCTCCTTTATAGAATAATGTTGTATAGTTAGTTTATAAGAAAGTATAAACTTCTTACTTACGTTGAGGCATATACGCAATGGCGAAAATAGTAATTGTTTCGACAAAATATGCGTTGATATGCTTTCCTTTATAATAGCAGAATGGAGGATATTTAAGTATGACAAATGAAGAAAAACCAAAACAAAAAATGGGTTTTACCATTATAAAAAATGATCCAACAGATGGACATAAAGGGTTTGGTATCGGTTCACTTTCATTAGAGAATGTATCGCCTGTAATAGTGGATGTAGAAGAGGGGACGGCTTCTGTTGAAATTGGTGCCATGCATGCAAGAAGTGACGTTGAGCGTGGTATTAAATTTACAATGGACCGTGCTGATTCAGAGGGCGGGAAACCGTATTGGCTTGTGTGGGTGACGATAGACCATAAAGAAAATGGGCCATATTATGCTGGAGTTACAGCCTGTGAGATGGTTGTAAATCGTGAAAAACGACGTGGCTATAAAATTCTAGCTGATCATGTGAATAAAATGGATAAATCCATGAAACGTCATATTATTGTAGAGCATATGGATGCACCGTCTAAAAAAGTGTTAGCTTCTTTCCTTAAACAACTTAATCCTGAATTGTGGGAACGTAGTGAGGAGCAATTGCGTCAAGACTTATTTGTCGAATAGACTCGTAATGATTGAACAATCTGTGACATTTTGCAATCGCTTTCGATATTAGGTTGAAAGTGTGTTTGAAACAAAGTACACTTGAGGCAGAGCTTACATTTTAGTAAGCTAGGACACTTGGTATCGCGAATGTGATGAGCGCTATGCGGCATTTGAACAACCCAAACCCAAGCCAAATGCCCCATGATGCTCATACTTCGCGGACCATAAAAAAGAAAAGCTTTCTGTTCCCACGGACACGTCTCCGGGGAAGAGAAAGCTTTTCTTATTTTTCGTATATCAGTTACTTTGTCGAGAGCCTTCGTAGCTTAAAACGTATTAGGATTAAAAAGGTTTCCGAAATTATCTTGTTTAGTCCTTAAATATAGAAAATGGTAGCATATTCCAAAATTCTCCCCATGTATTACTGTCGAGAATATCGAAGTTTGTACATTTTTCAGTTGGTACATCCTTCGACTCTACATAGACTAGACGTTGTTTAGGACAAGCGTCAGTCGCTAATTTACCTGTTTCAATATCAATGACAACGCCCTCTACACCTTTAGGTTTTTTGAAATCCTCATTTTTTGTACCTTTGTTGACCGTTTCCATAAAGTCAATCCAGATTTGTTTTGTTGCAGCAGTATCTTCCTTGGTAGTAAGGTTTTTACCCTGATCATAGCCATTCCATACACCAGCAGTTAGTCTTGGTGTAAAACCAATTAACCATTGATCACTATTCGTAGAACCTGATTTAGCAGCATATGTGTGTGTCATACGTGAACGAATACTGATTCCTGTAGCGGGTGAATAGTCACTGAAAACCGGATCAAAGATACCTGTCATCATTTCGGTTAAGATGTATGCATTTTCTTTAGAAATGGCTGTTTCAGCTTTGCTTGCTACATCTTTGTTTTTATAAATAACATCTCCATGTGCATTTTTAATGGATACAATGGTTGTTGGTGTTGTTTGCTGTCCTTGCGATGCCAAAATATTATATGCATTTGTCATTTCGTATAATGTCGTTTCAATCGTTCCCAGTGCAATTGATAAATTATCCTTCGCGCCAATTCCTACATTAAAACGGTTTGCCATATCATGAAACTCTTTGAAGCCAATGTCCTCTAAGGTTTTTACTGCGTAAATATTGTCTGAGATCGCAATTGCTTGTGCCATCGTCATATCATGATCTGCAAATTGACCGTTGACGTTTTTAGGTGCATAAGTGCCACGCCCATTATCATACGTAAAAGTTGTTTCCCCAACATCTAAAAAAGTTAGTGGAGTGTAACCATTTTCTAGTGCCGCTGCATATAAGATCGGCTTAATAGTAGAGCCTGGTTGACGTTTTGCTTGTGTAACTCGGTTAAATGAGCTTACTGAATAATCACGACCACCAACTAGTGCAGTGACAGCTCCTGTTTTAGATTCCATACTTACAAACGCAGATTGCAAATCATTGGCAGGCATATTTTTGGCTACTGCTTCTTCAGCCGCTTTTTGATGCTCCAGATTAAGCGTTGTTTGAATCGTCCAGCCACCTTCACTAATATCAAGGTTTTTTGATTTTAAGATTTCACTGGCTTCTTGCCAAGCCACATCCAGGAAATAAGGGGCAACAGATTTGGTTGCAACCCAGCTATCATTTTTTAAGACGAGCTGCTCATTTTCAGCACGCGTTTTTTCCTCTTGTGTAATGGCACCTTGGTCAGCCATAAGTTTTAAAATAACGTGTTGACGATTGGTAGCCTTATCTAAATTGGCAATTGGTGAGTAGATACTTGGTCCTTTTGGTACGCCTGTTAGCATGGCTGCTTCAGCAAGCGTTAAATCACTGGCAGATTTTCCGAAATAAAAACGACTGGCAGCTTCTACTCCATACATGCCATGACCGTAATATACCGTATTCAAATAGCCCTCTAGTATTTCGTCCTTGTCATAAAAAACTTCTAATCTATAAGCATACAGGGCTTCGTTTAATTTACGTGTCCAAGACTTTTCATGGGAAAGATAAAGATTACGAGCATATTGTTGTGTAATAGTACTAGCTCCTTGAACCTTACCGCCAGCTTTAATGTCCACTAAAATGGCACCAGCAATACGTGAATAGTCGAAACCTCCATGTTGATAAAAATCTTTATCTTCAACAGCAACAACTGCTTCCTTTAAATAAGGTGACATCTCATCGAGGCCGACCCAATATCGTCGTTGATTTGTAAAGTGATCCCCAATTTGGTTCTCATTTTCATCTAAGAAAATAGAAGCCTTTGGTACGGTTAAAGGCGGTGCACCAGCCACTTGAACATAGATGCGGAGTGCGACAAACGCTACGACAATTGCAGATGTAAAGGCCACAAATAACGTAAGGCTTTTGCGTGTGCGCTTTACACGTTGTTGCTTTCGATGATAGCTTTTTCGTTTCATCCGACTTCACCTCGTTTTCTCACAACTTCGAACTTAGCTTTAGTATGTGTTCGAACATTCATCTTTAATCGAAATTCTAACTAAAAACTATTGCACTTTATTCAAAAACATCTATACTTTTTTTGTACTACTTGAAATGCTGGCATTCGACAAAAAAATCGCACCTTGTAGATTTTAATCGAAATTTGCTAGACGTTCCAATAATGTATACGAGGATAAAAGGATACAGGTTTCATTACAATCCTGTAAGCCATAATAGAAGAAGACGAAAAATGATGATTAATTATATGGAGGGCTAGCAATGAGATTTGATGAAGCTTATTCAGGAAATGTTTTTATAAAAAGTCATCCTACATATGACGATGCACAGGCAGTAATTTATGGCATGCCAATGGATTGGACAGTGAGTTATCGTCCAGGATCACGTTTCGGTCCGCAGCGTATCCGCGAGGTATCCATTGGTCTTGAAGAGTACAGTCCATATCTAGATCGTGAGCTTGAGGAAGTAAAGTACTTTGATGCAGGTGATATTCCACTACCATTTGGGAATGCACAGCGTTCATTAGATGAAATTGAAAAATTTATTGAAAAATTATTAGCGGATGGCAAGATTCCTGTCGGCATGGGTGGGGAGCATCTAGTGTCTTGGCCAGTAATGAAGGCTGTATCAGCTAAATATGATGATCTTGCTATTATTCACTTTGATGCACATACGGATTTACGTGTGGAATATGAGGGAGAGCCACTTTCGCACTCTACACCAATTCGTAAAATTGCGGAACATATAGGACCAAAAAATGTCTATTCATTTGGTATTCGTTCAGGTATGAAAGAGGAATTTGAATGGGCAAAGGAGAACGGTATGCACATATCAAAATTTGAAGTGCTTGAACCGTTAAAAGAGGTCCTACCAACAATAGCTGGACGCAATGTGTATGTAACAATTGATATTGATGTTTTAGATCCAGCACACGCACCAGGAACTGGTACAGTAGACTGTGGTGGTATTACTTCGAAAGAATTACTCGCTTCCATCCATGCTATTGCAGCAAGTGGCGTAAATGTAGTAGGTTTCGACCTAGTTGAAGTAGCACCGATCTACGATTCTTCAGAGATGACAGCAAACACAGCCTCAAAATTATTACGAGAAATGATCTTAGGCTGGGTAAAATAAATAAGATTGGTTAAATGGGGTGAGCTATGAGCAAGCCCCATTTTATATTTTTGAAATGAAGAATGAGCCTTAGCAAAAAATTGAAACTTATTTTACTTTATAGCGTAGATAAGTAAGGTAATAGTTTATATGACAAAGAGAGAAAGATTGATGAAAACAATGTCATCTTTTAGTTAGTAAAATGTATGTTTCTTCAATTTTAATAAAGGAAGGAGGAGTATTATGATTTGGTCACTTCTCATGAATGATTTATTCATTTTTGTCAGTACAATGGAATACTTTTGGTTATTAGCATCTTTGGTTTTAACTGTATTAAGTGTTCATTTGCATCTGTATCTCGTCAATAAAATAACCGTTCAAGATGTGAAGGACGAGGAGTTTGAAGTTGACTATACTATCACGAATACTTGGACTCCACCTATGCTAACGTGGTTTGTTCTGTGTATTAGAATGTCCGAAGACAATGAGGAAGAAAGTGTATCTCCTAGTTTGATTTAAACTTTAAAACTAGGAGGAAAACCATTGTTAACATTTTTAGCACAACCTATTATTAACCTCATTCATTTCATCCATTCTTTTACAGGTAGCTACGCACTTAGTGTCATTGCTATTACGATTGCAGTCAGATTAATTCTTATGCCGTTATTTATTCGATCGGCAAAACACCAAAAACACTCAAAAGAATTAATGACTACCATTAAGCCTGAGTTAGATGCGCTTACAGACAAATATAAGAATAGTCAAAGCGAATCTGAAAAAAGAATGGTACAGCAACAAATCCAAGAGCTAACTTCAGCTTCATTGAAAAGCTCTTTACTAGGTTGTTTACCAATCCTTATTCAATTACCGATATTATTTTCACTGTACTACGCAATTAAGCTAGATTTAGTGATTGCCAGTGAAAATTTCCTTTGGATGAATTTAGGAACAATTGATATTGGGGTTTCGATGATTGCTTGTTTGATTTATTTCATTCAAAGTTGTATAGCCCTAGAGAAAAGCCAACCATTAAATATGAAGATAATGGTATTTATTAATCCAATCATGATCCTCATTTTTAGTCTGTTTAATCCAGCGATTATTCCGATCTATTGGACTGTTAGTGCTTTATTGTTAATAGTTCAACAGTTGATTATAAAAAAATGGTATAGATAAAATGAAACCCTCTCTTTCCGTTAATGGAAGGGGAGGGTTTATATTTTCTCGAATAAACTTGTTGAGGAGCTTTACTTCACTTCTATCTTGAAAAACCATAAGTATTCATCCTATAATAAAAAGGTTATAGTAAAAGACTAAAAAGGGGCATCCGTTATGGCGAACGATGTAAGATCGCAAGTGAACATAAAGCTCATTTCTACCATTCGTCCAAGTGATGGGGAGTCCGAAAGTTATGAAATGTGGCTCAAAGGGCAGCTACTTGAAAAAGCAGGAAGCTTGTATTTGAAATATGATGAGGTGCAGGAGGATAAAACCATCCGCACAACGATGAAGTTAGGTCATGAGAAGGCACTAATTATGCGTGCTGGAGCGGTTAATATGCGATTACCGCTGAACATAATTGAACAACAAAAAGGGCATTATGAAAGTGAGTTCGGTGCTATGCCACTCGTGATTGATACGAAAAATATGACGTTTACAAAACTGGCAACAAGCGGAGATTTCCATGTACAGTACGATTTACTAATGGGTGGGCAATCCGTTGGCAACTATACATTAGATATTACATTTACGGAGGTACAATGATGAACGCAGTAGAACAAGTACAACAGGCTATTAAAGCAGCGATCGTGCAGGCTGTTGAAAAAGCTGGTCTAATTGAGGCTGGCACAGAATTATCGATTCACCTAGAAACACCAAAGGATAAAGCAAATGGTGACTATGCAACAAACATTGCGATGCAATTAACAAAGTTAGCTAAAAAGCCACCTCGTGCTATCGCCGAAGCTATTTTAGAAAATCTTGATACAACAGGCACAGATATTGAAAAGATCGATATTGCTGGCCCAGGCTTCATGAATATCACAGTGCGTAAAGATTTCCTAACGGAGGTAGTGACACAGGTGCTTGAGCAAGGTACGGACTATGGTCGCTCAAATGCTGGCGCTGGGGAAAAGGTTCAAGTGGAGTTCGTTTCAGCAAATCCTACCGGAGATCTTCACCTAGGACATGCTCGTGGCGCTTCTGTTGGTGATTCCTTATGTAATGTGTTGGATATGGCTGGTTACAGTGTTTCTCGTGAATATTATATTAATGATGCAGGTAATCAAATTAATAACTTAGCTTATTCATTAGAAGCGCGTTATAAACAAGCATTAGGAATGGAAGCTGAAATGCCAGAAGACGGCTATCATGGGCAAGATATTATTGATATTGCAGGTAAATTAGCAAAAGAGCATGGTGATGCAATTTTAGCAAAATCAGATGATGAGCGTTTTGCCTTCTTCCGTCAGCACGGTTTAGCTTTAGAATTAGATAAATTAAAAACAGACCTAGCAAACTTCCGTGTAAATTTTGATGTCTGGTATTCTGAAACGTCTCTATATGAAAACGGAAAAATCGAAGTAGCTTTAGATAAATTAAAAGCCAATGGACATGTGTTTGAAGAGGATGGTGCTACTTGGTTCCGCTCTACAACATTTGGTGATGATAAAGATCGTGTGCTAATTAAAAATGATGGGTCATTCACATATTTAACACCAGATATTGCTTACCACGAAGACAAAATTGTCCGTGGCTTCGATAAATTAATCAATATTTGGGGAGCTGATCATCACGGATATATTCCACGTATGAAAGCAGCGATTCAAGCGCTTGGTTATGATCGTGATACGTTAGAAGTGGAAGTTATTCAAATGGTTCAGCTTTATAAAAACGGTGAAAAATTCAAGATGTCTAAGCGTACAGGAAATGCAGTCACAATGCGTGAGCTTGTAGAAGAGGTTGGCCTTGACGCAGTTCGTTACTTCTTTGTAAAAACAGCTGGCGATTCTCATATGGACTTTGATCTTGACCTTGCAGTATCACAATCTAATGAAAACCCTGTGTACTATGCACAATATGCGCATGCACGTATTTCATCTATTTTACGTTCAGCAAATGAACAAGGCTTTGCTGCTACAACAGAACATCTCAATTTGTTAACAGCAGAAAAGGAAATCGATTTACTGAAAAAGATTGGTGATTTCCCGAAAGTGGTAGCGGAAGCAGCGAAACACCGCACACCGCACCGTATCGCAAACTATATTCAAGAAACAGCAGCTGCATTCCACAGCTTCTACAATGCAGAAAAAGTATTAGATGCTTCAAACAAAGAGTTAACAGAGGCTCGTTTAGCATTAATTACGGCTGTCCGCACAACAATTGCGAACGCACTACGCTTAATCGGCGTATCTGCACCTGAAAAAATGTAATTAAACTTTAAGCTCCTAACATGAAAAGTGTTGGGGGCTTTTTTAATGGATCGAAGGCTGAATATGAGAGATAAAGTTCTAAATGTGAAGGATAGAAGGACAAAAGAAACGGATAAACCATGGAAAATTAGCTGTTTTAAACTTTATTTTTCTGTTAATTCCAAAAATTTTGTTGAAGTTTACGTTAACGTCAATGGTATACTATTGCCAATTAGGAAAGGGGAGATGGTTTTGAAGACGATTCAGGAGGTAGCAAAGGAGTTTAATGTGTCTACGCGGACAATTCGTTATTATGAAGAACTTGGGCTTCTTTGCCCCCATCGTTCATCTACCAACCTACGAACCTTTTCCAAAAAAGAATTGGCGAAGCTCAAGCTTATTTTCAGAGGCAAGCGTTACGGATTTTCGTTGGAGGAAATCAAAGAGATGGTTTTACTATTTGATTTTGATCGCTCAGGAATTCAGCAATTAGAGCGAACGGTTGAATACGGAGATCAAAAAATTCAAGAGATTGAGAGTAAAATAGCTGAGCTGACGCAGATGAAGCATGAGTTACAACAAATGCATGGCATGTTTAGTGAAAAATTAGCGACTTTAAAGGGAGAGATGCAAGATGAATAGTTCCAATTTGTTAGCACGTAATGCCCGTAAGTATCCGAAAAATGAAGCCGTTATTTGTCATGGCAGAAGAGTAACCTACCAAGATTTAGATAAGCAGGTGACACGCTTTAGTCATGCTTTACTAGAGCAGGGCGTAAAGCCGAGGGATAAGGTTTTAATTTTTATGCCAAACGTTTTAGAGTTTGTTGTCAGTTACTTTGCTATTCAGCGTATCGGAGCGATCGTTGTGCCAGTCAATGCGAAATTTACATTGCAAGAAGTAGAGTACGTGGCGCAGCATGCCGAAGCGAAGGCAATTGTCGTACATGAGGCTATTTTTGCAGCAGTTGAGCAACTAGCTGGAATTCCGTTAAAAATTAAAACAGGTCAAGAAAAAGTGGGATGGCATCAATATGAAACAATGCTTCAAAATGCTAGTACACAAACAATTGATTGTCAGTTTCAAGAGGATGACCCTTCCACGATTTTATATACATCTGGTACGACAGGAAAACCAAAGGGTGTGTTATTTAGCTACCGTAATATTTTAACAGTGGCGCAAATGATAGCTGTTGAAATGGAGGTAAAGCCTGAGAGCCGTATTTTGCTCATGATGCCATTAACACACTCTGCACCATTACATTTATTTTTAATGGCGGGTGTATTGGTAGGCTCAACAAATGTATTAACACCAACTTTTACACCCGATTTATTCATTGACTCCATTGAAAAGGAGAAAACAACACATTTCTTTGGTGCACCTGTTGCTTATTTATTAACGGCACAGATGCCAAGGCTACATTCGGCAGATTTGTCTTCTATGAAATGGTGGGTCTATGGTGGGGCACCGTTATCTCAAAGTGAGGTTCGATTCATTCAGCAGGCATTCCGTACAAATAATTTAACTTGTGTATATGGATTAACAGAGGCAGGTCCAAGTGGTTCATTATTATTTGGCAAGGAGCATGAAGCAAAGGCAGGAAGTATTGGTCAGCGGGCGCCACTTGGTACAGAATTGCGTATTGTGAATAACAGTGGAGAAGATGTAAATGTAGGCGAAGTGGGGGAAATTGTCTTGTTGGGTGAGGGTAACATGATTGGCTACTATAAGGATGAAGTAGCAACTAATGAAGCCTTTATTGACGGTTGGTTAAAAACAGGAGATCTAGCTCGTAAGGATGAAGATGGTTTTATTTGGATTGTAGATCGTAAAAAGGATGTCATTATTTCGGGTGGTGTCAACATTTATCCGAAAGAAATTGAAGATTGTTTATTGAGCTTTGAAGGGATATTCGAGGTTGCGGTAATTGGTGTGCCACATCCGCAATGGGGGGAAACGGTAAAGGCGGTGTATTCTGCTAAACAAGACATCGATGAGGAAGCTTTGAAAGCTTATTTAGAGG
This sequence comes from Lysinibacillus capsici, assembly GCF_020217405.1. NCBI lineage: Bacteria > Bacillati > Bacillota > Bacilli > Caryophanales > Bacillaceae > Lysinibacillus > Lysinibacillus capsici. Next base: position 630,439 of record NZ_CP084108.1, read on the forward strand.
AACATCTTGCAAAATTTAAAATACCACGTATTTTTGAAAAAGTGGAAGCGCTACCACGCAATGCATCAGGCAAAATATTAAAACAAAATTTGAAGGGGCAAGAGGTGAGATAGTATGAAAGTATTACAAAAAGAAGCAATGCGTACTACGAACTTTTTTACGGAAGATGACACGCTTCAAAAAATAGTAGAAATGATGTTAGATAAAGAGTTTTTATCCTATGCCCAACGAGAGTTAACAGATTTTGGTGAGCTATGTGCAGGTGATATTGATACGAGGGCAAAGCATACAGATCGACTGGGTGAGCCTCGCCTTCAAAGATATGATGCCTATGGTAAAGAGATATCAGAGGTTTGGGTTAATGATGGCTATAAAAAAACGATTGAAGAGACATATAATACTGGGATTGTAGGTTATGTACACAAGCATATTCCGCAGCTAGGTCACAAGGGGAATTATGTTTATAGCTTTGCACAAGGTTATTTGCTATCACATGCAGAACCTGGATTTTATTGTCCCGTAACATTGACGATGGCTACTGCCTATCTATTAGATCATTATGCAGATGAAGAGGTAAAGCAACGTTTTTTACCACATGTTTGTGCAACAGGTGACACAGATTTATATGAAGGTGCGACCTTTTTAACAGAACGTCAAGGAGGCTCTGACGTCGGTGCAAATGTGGTGGAGGCGAGAAAGGATGGCACTGCGTATCGTCTATATGGTGAAAAATACTTTGCATCCAATGCGGGCATGTGTGGTGTAGCGATGGTATTGGCACGAATAGAAGGGGCGCCAGCAGGTTCCAAAGGCTTAACGTTGTTTGCAGTTCCTTGGCGTAAAGAAGATGGAACAACAAATCATCTACGTATTCGCCGATTGAAAGATAAATTAGGCGTTCGGGCAGTTCCATCTGGTGAGGTAGAATTTGATGGTGCACTTGCCTATGTTGTAGGGGAGCAAAATAAAGGGATTTATTATATGCTAGAAGCACTAAATCTCTCAAGAATTTGTAATGCAGTCGCTTCTATTGGTATTATGCGTCGTGGCTTCTTAGAGGCAAAACATTATGTAACCAATCGACATGCATTTGGCAAGCCCTTAACACAATACCCTATGATTCAGGATACTTTAGGGAAATTTGCAGCTAAGTTGCACGTGGAAGTAGCGACAGTTTTTGATCTTATTCAATTATACGATAAAGTGACAAGTGGACAGGGAACACAGCAAGAACTTATTATGAATCGTTTATATATTGCCATTATGAAAAAAGAAACGGCAGAGCAAGCTGTTCACTATGCCAGTGAGGCAATTGAATTACACGGGGGTAATGGCTATATAGAAGACTTTGTAACGCCCCGCTTATTAAGAGATGCGCAAGTGTTGACGGTGTGGGAGGGGACGGCTAATATTTTGGCCTTAGAACTCATTCGTTTAGTGGATAAGTTTCATGCACATGAACTGTTTGTCTGTGAGATGGAGGAACGATTAGAGAAATTAGCTGACAGCTCACTAGTACAAATCGTTAAAGAACAATTGGCGAATATTTCTATGAAACTGCAAATTTTTAGCGCTTTAGACGCGGCAACGAAAACTTTTGAAGCAAAAGGTATGGCTGAAAAAATGGCTCACCTTTATGAAAGTGTCATAGCGGTTGAGTGGGCACATAAATTTGGTGGGAAATATGAAAAACTAGCGGACGTTTATTTAGAACAGACATGGTCACTAAGAGAAATGGGTGCTCAAATGAAAACAGTCCAATACTTTTCTGAAATTGTATAATGGCCGGGTAGTCGTCTTGAATGGAGGCGACTTCTTTCATTTTCATGTATAATGAAATCAACTGAATATTATAAAGGTTCTTTACTTAAGTAAAGTGAAAAGGGAAATCGGTGTGATTCCGATGCGGTCCCGCCACTGTAAGTGTGAGTTTTTTCAAATGATGCCACTGAAGATTTCGGGAAGGCTTGAAAAATCGCAAGTAGCACTAGCCAGGAGACCTGCCTTTATAACGACATGACAACCTACGAGGATAGGGTGGTGGATTTTGTATCAGTTTTTTGGTGCGATTTTGCCCCCTCATCGTTCAAAGATGAGGGGTTTTATTTTGATGCAGAATAAAGCGAAATGTCGCATGGACCAACGAAGGAGGATTCACATGAAGAAATTTTGGAAAATAGGATTATCAGCATTTTTAGCAGTAGGCTTGCTAGCTGCTTGTGGGCAGGAAGCAAAAGATAACAAGCCATCTAACGAGCAGCAAACACAGCAAGAAACAGCACAAGTGGATGAAGCAACATTCCCAATGACGGTAACAGATGCCCTTAATAAGGACATTACACTTGAAGCACCTCCTGAGAAAATTGTTTCACTTATTCCAAGTAATACTGAAATCCTTTTTGGACTAGGTTTAAATGATGAAATAGTTGGTGTTACTGACAACGACGATTATCCGCCAGAGGCAGCTGAGAAGGATAAGGTTGGTGGTATGGAGTACGATATTGAAAAAATTATTGCCTTAAAACCAGATATCGTTTTTTCACACGAATCTAGCATGTCTCTTTCAGAAGAGGCTATTGCACAGCTTGAATCAGCAGGTTTGAAAGTATTTGTAGTAAGAAACGCACAAGACTTTAATGAAACATATACAACAATTGAGCAACTTGGACGTGCTACAGGAAAATTACCAGAGGCAGAAAAAATTGTTGCTAATATGAAGGCAAAAGTAGAAGAAGTTTTGTCTAAAGTCAAGGATGTTGAACCCAAAAAAGTATTAGTTGAAGCATCAGATGAGCCAGATATTTATACAGCTGGCAATGGTACGTTTATGAACGCGATGCTTGAAATGATCAATGCAGAGAATGTAGCTGTAGATGGCGATAATTGGTATAAAATTGATGCAGAACAAATTATCGCAAAAAATCCAGATGTCATCGTGGTGACATATCATTATGTACCAGATATTTTAACGAAAATACCAAAACGGGCGGGCTTTGATACGATTAATGCCGTAAAAAATAATGCGATTGTGCAGGTAGATGAAAGTACTACAAGTCGTCAAGGGCCACGTTTAGCAGAAGGTCTAGAAGAATTAGCAAAAGCAATCTATCCTGAGGTATTTAAGTGAAAAAAATAGCACTAGCCTATACACTAACATGTACGCTTCTTCTTATTAGCATCTGGTGTGGCGTAGCGATAGGCTCAGTTCATATTCCATTAGAAGTATTATGGAATAAGGCGGTTGATGAAACAGCCGCCAATATTTTTTGGAAAATTCGTTTGCCTCGCGTGTTATTAGCGGGACTAGTAGGCGCATCTCTAGCTATTGCTGGAGCAGCATTCCAAGGTTTATTAAAAAATCCATTAGCAGATCCATATACACTAGGGGTTTCATCAGGGGCATCTGTTGGTGCTGTTTTAACGATCTTTTTTAGTATTTCTATACCTGTTGTCGGTTTGTATGCGCTGCCAACCTTCAGTATGATTGGTGCTATCATCACGATGGTAGTTGTTATGAGCTTTGCTAGACTCGTAGACCGCTCATTGAAAATGGAAACGTTGATATTAACAGGTGTTATTTTTAGTTCATTTTTAGGTTCCCTTATTTCATTAATGATTGCCTTATCTGGTGAAGAATTACGTCAGGTAATAGGCTGGCTACTTGGTTCTGTTTCGATGCGTGGTTGGCCATATGTCCAAATGATCATTCCATTTGTGATTGTAGGTTCAATTATGCTATGGACACAAAGACGAGAACTAAATGTTTTGTTGTATGGTGAAGAGCGGGCAAAACATTTAGGTGTTAATGTGAAGCGTAGTAAATATTTGATATTAGCAGGTGGATCCATGCTCACTGGAGCGGCTGTAGCGGTTTCTGGCACAATTGGCTTTGTAGGATTAGTGGTGCCGCATATGACAAGGATGATTTGGGGTTCTGATCATCGCCATTTATTACCATTATCTTTTTTCAATGGTGCAACATTACTCATTATTTGTGACTTAGTAGCACGAACAATCATTGTGCCAAGAGAGCTACCAATTGGTGTTATTACGGCATTTATTGGAGCTCCTGTTTTCTCCTATATTTTTTATAAGCAGCGAAGAAGTAAGGGGGTACGGGCATGATTGTTGTTGAAGAGCTATCAGGTGGCTATGAAGATGTACCAATCGTCAAGGACATCAGTTTTACTGTTGAAAAAGGAAAAATTCTTGGTATTCTAGGGCCGAATGGTAGCGGGAAATCTACATTATTAAAAGTAATGAGTGGTATTTTACCAGCTACTGCTGGAACCATTTCGATTGATGGACAAAATATTTTTTCTTATAATGCTCGTACTTTGGCAAAAAAAATGGCTGTATTACCACAGCTTCATGCAAATGCTTTCTCGAACAGTGTGAGAGAGGCAGTTTCACTGGGGCGCTACCCGCATCAAACAGGCTTTTTCTCGAGTTGGTCTGAACAGGACGAACAGGCTGTACAACATGCTATGCTACAAACAGGTGTAAAGCGATATGAGCATACACCAATGGAATTTTTATCTGGTGGTGAACAACAAAGAGTATTTGTAGCACAAGCCTTAGCTCAAACTGCAGAAATACTATTACTGGATGAACCAACTAATCATTTAGATATTGCCCACCAACGTCAAATTTTAGATATGGTTCGGAAGGAAGCCATGGAGTGTGGTTTAACGGTTGTTATGGTACTACACGATATGAATTTAGCCTCTCTTTATTGTGATGAATTATTGCTGATGGAAAGCGGACGAATGAGAGCACTTGGTGCACCACATGAAGTATTAATTGCCTCCCAAATTGAAGAAGTTTATCAAGCACGGGTGACTACATATGCTCATCCTGAAATACCAAAACCTCAAATTACAATCATGCCCGCAGCTACAGACTACCAGCAGCGAGCTGTCATCAAAAAAGAGCATTTAATGATAACTGAACAATATATCCAACTTCAATCAGAGCTTCCTTTGAAGACCGTATCTTCGGCAGTTCATAACCCAGGTATAGGCTGGCATAATTGCTTATTAAATCGCTCAGTTCCTGGTGATTATGTCATCAGCGATGTGAAACGAGAAGTTAAAGAATTTTTAAAAAGGGAAAATTTTTCACCTACCAATACTGTTGTTATGCTAACTGCAGTACCAACAGCTCTAGTGGCCATCAATGAATTTTCAGCACCTTTTGGCAGTATAATCGTAGCTGTAACTGCTGGCGTAGGCAATGCAGTTGATGTTTCTCGAGTACATGAAAGACAAGATGATCCATATATTGGTACTATTAATACATGGGTTATCATTAATGGCTGTTTATCTGAAGAGGCATTTTTTCAGGCATTGATGACAGCAACTGAGGCAAAAACAAAGGCGTTGCAATCAGAAAATATTCTTGATGAACGGAGTGGAACCATTGCAACAGGCACAGCTACAGATAGTCTGTTAATTGCTGCAACTCAAAAAGGAGAAGAAATGATGTATGGTGGCCCAATTACAGAAGTTGGTAAAACGATTGCAAAGGGTGTCTATGAAACAACAGTTCAGGCGATTAGGAATTACAAAAACCAGTTTTAGGAGATGAGAGAAATGAAGCTTTACACGAAAACAGGCGATACGGGGAAAACAAGTCTTATTGGAGGACGGGTTGATAAAGATAGTTTACGTGTGGAAACATATGGGGCAATCGATGAATTAAATTCCTTTATTGGGAAGGCTGTAAGTGAATTAGACCAAGCGCTCTTCAAGGACATTTTAACAGACCTAGAGACAATTCAGCATGAGCTGTTCGATGCTGGTGGAGACCTTGCTAATGTGATGAAAGAACGTCATTATAAATTAACAGAGCAACCGATTGAAGTACTTGAAGCTCGTATAGATGCTTTATCAGACGAAGCACCACCTTTACAACGTTTTATTTTACCAGGAGGTGCACCAGCAGCGGCAACTTTACACATTGCACGCACGGTTGCACGTCGAGCAGAGCGTGAGATGGTGACACTCATGAAAGAAGTTGAAGATGTACCAAAGGTTGTACAAAAATATTTAAATCGCTTATCGGATTATTTATTTGCAGCTGCACGTGTTGTAAATGCTCGCTTAAACGTTGCAGATGTTGAATATATCCGCAGTGGGAATGTTTTTAAAAAATAAAGTTTGATTGAGTAAAGGTTTTTGTACAAAAAATGAATTGCCATGTATTTAGCTAAGGGGCGGTATAGGTTTGTGTGCAAATTTAGCAGATGTTCAAATGTCTAATGAATATGCGACATCCCAATAAGTAAATAGTTAAGGAAAGTAAAAAATGGCTACTTTGAAAAAATTCAGGGTGGCTTTTTTTCTTGTAAAATGTAAGAATATAAAATTATCAGAAATATTTCCGTTTTATGTTGACTGAATGCTCACTCATTTATTAGAATAGGAATATAATGATAAAGTGAAGTACATTTCTGTATGAACTAGCAAATTCGTCACAAAGAGAGAAAATTACGACAAACTAAAGGGGGGACCAACCATGAGTCCATTATTAATTGCTAACATTGTCTTAACAGTCGTGGTTGTGCTTTATGCAGTAGGATTGTTCTTCTACCTGTTGAAAACACGCTATAAGTATGTGCAATTGGGGAAAAAGGTTGAGTTTGATGAAAGTGTTAAAGAACGACTTCGTTATATTATGGTCAATGTATTTGGTCAAAATAAGCTATTAAAGGATCCAAAGAGTGGTTTAATACATGTTATGTTTTTCTATGGATTTTTGATGGTACAGTTAGGGGCCATTGATTTAATTTGGAAAGGACTAGCACCAGAGTCACATCTGCCACTAGGCATTTTCTATGGTGTCTTTACATTCTTCCAGGAACTAGTAGTTTTGATGATTTTAATCGCGGTAGTGTGGGCATTTTACCGCCGCTATGTTGAAAAGCTAGTGCGTCTAAAACGAGGATGGAAAAACGGCCTTGTATTAATTTTCATTGGGGGGTTAATGGTATCTACATTAATCGCTAATGGTATGGGATTAATTTGGCATGGTGAGGGATTAACTTATACGGAGCCAGTTGCTTCAAGTATTGCTGCTATTTTTGGTTTCTTACCTACATCTGTTGCCGCTGGTGTGTTTTATGTAATGTGGTGGGCACACCTTTTAATTCTATTAACATTCCTTGTATACGTACCACAGTCTAAACATTTCCATTTAATTGTCAGTCCGCTTAATGTTTACATGAATCGTTTAGATCGTGCTGGTACATTAACACCAATTGATTTTGAGGCCTTAGAAAATGCTGAAAGCGAAGAGGATATGCCTTCTATTGGGGTAGGACGCATACAGGACTTCACAAAAAAGCAAATGCTCGATCTATATTCTTGTGTAGAATGCGGACGTTGTACAAACATGTGTCCAGCAACAGGAACAGGAAAAATGCTGTCTCCTATGGATTTAATCGTAAAATTGCGTGACCATTTAACATTTACGGGCGCAGTCGTAACAAAGCAAAAACCATGGGTTCCTTATCAATTCTTTGCCAATACAAAGGGTAATCAGCTTGCAATGGCAGCTGGTGCTGAAGGTGCTGTAATTGAGGATATCTACAGTCCATCTTTAATTGGCGATGTCATTACAGAAGAGGAAATTTGGGCTTGTACGACATGTCGTAACTGTGAGGATCAATGCCCTGTAATGAATGAGCATGTTGATAAAATTATTGATCTACGTCGCTATCTAACAATGACTGAAGGGAAAGTAAATCCTGATGCTCAACGTGCAATGACGAATATCGAACGACAAGGTAATCCTTGGGGCTTGAACCGCAAGGAAAAAGAAAATTGGCGTGATCTAGATCCAACAATCCAAATTCCAACTGTAAAAGAGCTGAAAAAATCTGGCGAGGAAATGGAGTATTTATTCTGGGTTGGTTCGATGGGAGCTTTCGACAATCGCTCTCAAAAAATCGCTTTAGCATTCTGCCGTCTATTAAACGAAGCTGGTGTGAAGTTTGCAATCTTAGGTAATAAAGAGAAAAACTCAGGGGATACACCTCGTCGTTTAGGGAATGAATTCTTATTCCAAGAGCTAGCTACAGCAAATATTGATGAGTTTGAGAAAAATGACGTGAAGAAAATTGTAACAATCGATCCTCACGCCTATAATATCTTTAAAAATGAATATCAAGACTTTGGTTGGAAAGGTGAAGTGTATCATCACACTGAGTTATTAAATCAGTTGATTGAGGAAAATCGTCTAGCGCTAAACTATGAGGTTCATGAAACGATTGTTTTCCATGATTCTTGTTATTTAGGCCGCTACAATGATGTATATGATGCCCCACGTGAGATCCTCCGAGGAATCCCTGGCGTGAAGCTTGTTGAAATGGAACGTAACCGTGAAACAGCGATGTGCTGTGGAGCTGGTGGTGGATTAATGTGGATGGAAGAGCATGTAGGAAATCGCATTAACGTAGCTCGAACAGAACAGGCTCTTGCAACAAATGCATCAGTTATTTCATCGGGCTGTCCTTACTGCCTAACTATGCTAGAGGATGGTACAAAGGCAAAAGAGGTTGAAGACTCTATTGGAACATTTGATGTTGCAGAATTACTAGAACGTTCCGTGTTTGGTGAAAAAGTAAAGGCAGTTAATCCTTCTTCCGAAGAAACAGAAGAAACATACGAAGAAGTGGTAGCGTCAATAGAAAATGCTCAACAAGACGAGGATACGGAAGCGAACGCAGAAAAATGATTGCTATTGCAGAAATATTTTAGTTATCTGAAAAATATAAATTGCACAATAAAAAATTGTTTTGTAGAATAAGATTAAATGGGAATGGGAGTTGAGATAATAAACTCCCATTTTTCCTCGATAGAAGTCGAGCGAGCGTTCAGTCAATAATGCTTTGCAGCTTCATCGAGAACGTAAAACAAAAGGGGTGTTTTACTTGAATAGAGCTGTAATTTTAGCAGGGGTAAGAACTGCGTTTGGTAAATTTGGAGGTTCATTATCAGCATTACATGCAAGTGATTTAGGTGCGATTGCAATTAAAGGGGCATTAGAGAATGCAAATCTTGCACCTGAGCAAGTGGATGAGGTAATTTTAGGTTCTGTTTTACAAGGGGGACAGGGGCAAATTCCTTCTCGACAGGCTGCTCTGAAGGCAAATTTACCAACAGCAGTAAAAACAGAAACAATCAATAAAGTTTGTGCTTCAGGGATGCGTGCGGTGACATTAGCAGATCAATTGATTCGTTTAGGGGACGAAGAAGTGATTATTGCGGGTGGCATGGAATCTATGTCCAATGCACCATATTATCTTCTGAATGGTCGAAATGGTTTGCGTATGGGAGATTCTACAATGGTAGATGGCATGCTATATGACGGCTTAACATGTGCTTTCGATAAAGCAAGACCGCATATGGGTAGCTATGGTAATGCAACAGCTAAAGAGTTCTCGCTAAGTCGAGAAGAACAGGACACTTGGTCAGTACGCAGTCATGAACGTGCGCTAGCCGCAATTGAAAAAGGTTACTTTGCTGAAGAAATCGTACCAGTAGAGATTCCTCAACGGAAAGGTGATCCACTTATTGTTGATATAGATGAGGCACCAAGAGCAGGAACGTCTTTGGAAGTACTGGCGAAGCTAAAACCAGCCTTTGACAAAGATGGCACGATTACAGCAGGTAATGCACCTGGGGTTAACGACGGTGCATGTGCACTTGTTGTCATGAGTGAGGAACGTGCAAAACGTGAAGGTAGAGAACCATTGGCAATAATCATTGGTCACGAAGAACTTGCGCTTGAGCCAGAAAACTTCCCACAAACACCAGGTCTTGTTATTAATAAATTACTGAAAAAGACTAACAAATCATTAGCAGATATTGATTTAATTGAAATCAATGAAGCCTTTGCAGCGGTAGCTTTAGTCAGCAAGCAGTTGGCAGATTTAGATGCAGAAAAAGTGAATGTTAATGGCGGTGCAGTTGCTTTAGGGCATCCTATTGGGGCATCTGGTGCACGTATCATATTAACACTTGCACAGGAATTGAAGCGTCGTGGCGGTGGCATTGGCATTGCCGCAATTTGTTCAGGCGGCGGCCAAGGTGATGCAATTATGATTGAAGTACCAAAAACAGGGGGACTGAACTAATGGGAATTCAAAAGGTAATGGTCATTGGTGCAGGGCAAATGGGCTCTGGTATTGCCCAAGTTTGTGCACAAGCAGGCTTTGATGTGAAATTGAACGATATCAAACAAGAATTTTTTGAGCGTGGTTTAGGGGTTATTACCAAAAATTTATCACGTGATGTAGAAAAAGGGCGTAAAACAGAAGATGAGAAGGCTGCTGTTCTAAGTCGAATTAGTATGTCACTAGATTTACAGGATGCTAGTGATGTAGATATTATCATTGAAGCAGCTGTGGAAAATATGGAAATTAAGCAATCCATTTTTAAGCAACTTGATGGCATTGCGCCAGCCCATGCTATTTTAGCTACGAATACATCTTCACTGCCTATTACAGAAATTGCAGCAGTAACAAAACGTCCAGAGCAAGTAATTGGTATGCACTTTATGAATCCTGTACCAGTTATGAAACTTGTTGAAATCATTCGAGGTTTAGCAACAACAGATGAAGTGTACAAAGCTGTTGAAGAGATGACGGTTAAATTATCGAAAACACCAGTAGAAGTGAATGATTTCCCAGGATTTATTTCAAACCGAATCTTACTACCGATGATTAATGAAGCGATTTATGCACTTTACGAAGGTGTGGCGACAAAAGAAGCAATTGATGATGTGATGAAGCTTGGTATGAATCATCCAATGGGGCCATTAACATTGGCAGATTTCATTGGATTAGATACTTGTCTTTACATCATGGAAATTTTACATGAGGGTCTTGGAGACAGTAAATATCGCCCTTGCCCACTGCTACGTAAATACGTTGCAGCTGGCTGGCTAGGTAAGAAATCAGGAAGAGGTTTTTACGTTTACGAGTAATCCTATGGGGATGGGGTTATTTAGATGTTTCGGGACAACTTAGAGGGGTGACATTATAGATGCATTTGCAATTTACAGATGAGCAAATTATGATGCGCGATATGGTTCGTCAATTTGCTCAGGAAAAAATTCAACCATGGGTGGCGCGAATGGAAGCGGGAGAATTTCCACGTGAACTTCTACAGCAAATGGGTGAACTTGGCTTAATGGGGATTACGACGCCAGAAGACTTAGGTGGCTCTGGCATGGATTTTACATCTTATATTATTGCGATTAATGAACTATCAAAAGTAAGCGCTGTAATGGGTGTTATTTTATCCGTCCATACTTCAGTTGGAACGAATCCAATTATTTACTTTGGGAATGACGAACAAAAGAAACGTTATGTACCAAAGCTTGCAACAGGCGAATATTTAGGTGCATTTTGTTTAACAGAACCAAGTGCAGGCTCAGACGCTGGCTCTTTACAGTCTAAGGCAGTGCGTGATGGCGATGATTATGTGATTAACGGCTCCAAAGTATTTATTACAAATGGTGGAGAAGCTGATGTGTATATTGTATTCGCCTCAACTAACCCAGCTGAAAAAACAAAGGGTATCTCAGCATTTATTGTTGAAAAGGGAACGCCTGGTTTAATCATCGGAAAAGATGAGCATAAGATGGGCTTACACGGCTCACGTACAGTTCAGCTGACATTTGATAATTGTCGCATTTCAGCTGACAACCTACTTGGGGAAGAGGGAGAAGGCTTTAAAATTGCGATGGCCAATTTAGATGTTGGACGAATCGGCATTGCGGCACAAGCGTTAGGAATTGCTGAGGCGGCACTAGAGGCGTCTACTGCCTATGCTAAAGAACGCATTCAATTTGGCAAGCCGATTGCCGCGCAACAAGGTGTTGGCTTTAAGCTTGCTGATATGGCAACGGCAGTTGAATCTGCAAAACTGTTAGTCTATCGTGCAGCCGATTTACGAGCAAAAGGTTTATCATGTGGAGCAGAAGCTTCAATGGCTAAACTTTTCTCATCACGAACAGCGGTACAAACGGCAATAGAGGCTGTTCAAATATTTGGCGGCTATGGCTATACGGAAGATTATCCAGTAGAGCGCTATTTCCGCGATGCAAAGGTGACAGAAATCTATGAAGGTACAAGTGAGATTCAACGACTAGTCATTAGTAAACATTTACTGAAATAAAGCCTGATATTGCGAATGGTACAAAGTGATGTGTACCGTTCCAGAGTGAGGGAAAAACGCTCCTAATCTAAACTAACAATAATCAGGTAATACAAAACAGAGTCTAACTAAAAAGGGGAAATGGACAATGAACTTTCAGTTAACAGAAGAGCATGAACAATTACGTGAAATGATTCGTGATTTTGCTATAAACGAAGTGGCGCCAACAGCTGCTGAACGTGACGAAAATGAAGAATTTGACCGTGCGATTTTCGATAAAATGGCGGAGCTTGGGCTTACTGGTATTCCATGGCCTGAGGAATATGGTGGTGCAGGTTTTGATTACCTTGCATATGTCATAGCTGTTGAGGAACTTTCACGTGTTTGTGCCTCGACTGGTGTAACTTTATCTGCACATACTTCACTGGCAGGTTGGCCACTTTACAAATTCGGTACAGAAGAACAAAAACAAAAATACCTTCGTCCAATGGCTGAAGGCAAACATATTGGTGCATATGGTTTAACAGAACCTGGCTCTGGCTCTGATGCGGGTGGCATGAAAACTTATGCAAAAAGTGATGGCGATGATTATATTTTAAACGGCTCAAAAATCTTTATTACGAACGGTGGAGTAGCAGATACATATATTGTATTTGCAGTAACAGATCCAGAAGCAAAACATGGCACATCCGCATTTATCGTGGAAGCTGGATTTGAAGGTTTCTCTGTAGGGAAGAAAGAAAAGAAATTAGGAATTCGTTCATCTCCAACAACAGAGATTATTTTTGATAACTGTCGTGTTCCAAAGGAAAATCTATTAGGGGCTGAAGGGGAAGGCTTTAAGATTGCCATGACGACACTAGATGGTGGACGTAATGGTATTGCAGCTCAAGCAGTAGGAATTGCACAAGGAGCACTCGATGCAGCAGTTGACTATGCCAAAGAACGTGTGCAATTTGGTAAACCACTCACTGCAAATCAGGGCATTTCCTTTAAATTAGCTGATATGGCAACGCAAATAGAGGCTTCTCGACTTCTTACATACCAAGCGGCATGGTTAGAATCTAATAACCTACCATATGGTAAGGCATCTGCAATGGCGAAATTAATGGCTGGCGATACAGCGATGAGTGTAACGACAGAGGCGGTTCAAGTATTTGGTGGCTATGGTTATACAAAAGATTACCCTGTAGAGCGCTTTATGCGTGATGCTAAAATTACACAAATTTACGAAGGTACGCAGGAGATTCAACGTCTTGTTATCTCGCGTATGCTAACGAAATAATTGATGACTGATAAAGATAAAAGGCCCCAAGTACAGTCAACCGTAAAAGATGAAAATCTAATCGCCATTCGTCGTGAACAAATGATTCAAGGCGCTATTAAGCTATTTAAAGAAAAAGGCTTTCACCGTGCCACGACGAGAGAAATTGCAAAAGCTGCAGGCTTTAGTATCGGTACTTTGTATGAATACATCCGAACGAAAGAAGACGTTCTATACCTTGTTTGTGACAGTATCTATCACCATGCGATGGAGCGTCTTTCAAGTTATGAGATTAAAGCAGGAACAATTGATGAGTTAAAAGAAATGATTCGGGAATACTTTCTGCAAATCGATAGTATGGTTGATGAGCTAACAATCATGTATCAAGAAACAAAATCATTGTCGAAAGAAGCACAACGCTATGTTTTTAGTAAAGAGTTTGAAATGGTTGCCACATTTGAACGCTTGTTACAGCGATGTGTGCAGTCTGGCGAACTAACAATGACAGATAAGCAAATTCATTTAGCAGCCAATAACTTAGTTGTTTCAGGACAAAGCTGGGCGTTTCGCAAATGGGCTTTACATCGTCAGCATTCTATTGACGAATTCATTGACATGCAAATCACCTTGTTCATTTCAGGCATAAAGGGGTTTTAATATTTTGTAAGGGGTTTGTCGGCAATTGCATATAGCGATATTGCAATTGCTGGCTTTTTTTATTCAATATGGGAGAAAGTGGGGATTTCATATGACAAAGGTAGAAGTATATCGTCCAAAAAATCACGTACGTTTTGTGACAGCATCGAGTCTTTTTGATGGACATGATGCTTCAGTCAATATTATGCGACGCATTTTACAATCGAGCGGTGTAGAGGTAATCCATTTAGGTCATAACCGTTCTGTTGAAGAAGTCGTGAATGCTGCGATACAAGAAGATGCACAAGGGATTGCTGTTTCTTCTTATCAAGGCGGACATATGGAATACTTTAAATATATGTATGATTTACTGCGTGAAAAAGGCGCACCACATATTAAAATTTATGGCGGTGGTGGAGGAGTTATTCTACCTCGTGAAATTAAAGAGCTTCATACGTATGGCATTGCAGGGATATTCTCACCAGAGGATGGCCGTGTTTTAGGGCTACAGGGAATGATTAATGAACAAATTAAAGGAACAGATTTTCCTACTGCAACAGGTAATTATTTAGAGAAATTAAAGGCTTTAACGACAGAGACGCCTGAAATTTTAGCCAATCTAATAACAGCAGCTGAGTCAAATGACGATGAAGCTACGAAAGAAATGCTAGCAGAGGCAAGAAAGCTTTCAAAAGGTACGCCTGTAATGGGGATTACGGGAACAGGTGGTGCAGGGAAATCATCCTTAACGGATGAACTGATTCGCCGCTTCCTAAAAGAATTCCCAGATAAACGTGTAGCCATTCTATCAGTCGATCCAACAAAGCAAAAAACGGGTGGAGCATTGCTTGGGGATCGTATTCGCATGAATGCTATTTTTAATAACCGTGTTTATATGCGTAGTTTAGCAACACGTGGCTCACGTACTGAATTATCTGCATCAATTGGTGATGTGCTAGATGTAGTACGTGTAGCAGGTTATGACTTAATCATCGTAGAAACAAGTGGAATTGGTCAAGGTGATGCCGAAATTACTAAATACACGGATCTATCCATGTATGTCATGACAAGCGAATTTGGTGCACCTACACAACTTGAGAAAATTGATATGATTGACTTTGCGGATGTTATTGCGATCAATAAATTTGAGCGAAAAGGCTCAGAGGACGCCCTTCGACAAGTACAAAAACAATATCAACGTTCACGCGAGCTTTGGGATGAATCACTTGATAACATGCCAGTCTATGGTACAATAGCTAGCCAATTTAATGACAAAGGAACAAATGCATTGTTCGCTGCTCTTGTTAAAATAATTAACGAAAAAACAGGTTTTAATTGGGAAACAAGCTATGAGCAATTTGCGAAAACGCAAAAGCAAGATGTTATTATTCCAAACGATCGCCGTTATTATTTACGTGAGATTACGGACACTGTCCGTGGCTATCATAAAAAAACAGAGCAGCAGGTGGCATTTGCTCGTCGACTGTTCCAATTAGAAGGTGCTATTGCAGCCGTTCAAGAAAAAGCGCCTGATGATGTGCTTGTGGCGTCGCTGACTTCTTTAGCAGAAGGTGTTAGAGATGAATTAACAGCAGAATCTAAGCGTATATTGGATAATTGGCAGGCATTAAAAGAAGCTTATGCTGGTGATGAGTTTGTGACAAAAGTTCGCGATAAAGAAATTCGTACCATCTTAAAAACAACTAGTCTTTCTGGCACGAAAATTCCAAAAGTAGCCTTACCGAAATTTGAAGACTATGGGGAAATTTTGCGTTGGGTTTATAAAGAAAATGTTCCTGGCGAATTCCCATATACGGCGGGGGTTTTCCAATTCAAACGTGAGGGTGAAGATCCGAAGCGTCAATTTGCTGGCGAGGGAACACCAGAACGGACAAATAAACGCTTCCACTATTTATCAAAGGATGATGATGCAAAACGTTTATCTACAGCATTTGATTCTGTAACATTGTATGGGGAAGACCCAGATTACCGTCCAGATATTTACGGTAAGGTTGGAGAATCAGGTGTATCGATCTGTACACTAGAAGATATGAAAAAGCTTTACGCAGGCTTTGATTTATGTGCACCGTCTACATCTGTATCAATGACTATTAATGGACCAGCACCTATTATTTTAGCGATGTTTATGAATACAGCAATCGATCAACAAGTTCAATTACGTGAGCAAGAGCTAGGGCGAACTTTGACAGTTGAAGAGTTTACCGAGACACGTGAAAAAACATTGCAAGTTGTACGTGGAACAGTACAAGCTGATATTTTAAAAGAAGATCAAGGACAGAATACATGCATTTTCTCAACAGAGTTTGCCTTACGTATGATGGGCGATATTCAGCAATATTTTATAGACCATAAAGTACGTAACTATTATTCTGTCTCCATTTCGGGTTATCATATTGCAGAAGCTGGAGCAAACCCTATTTCCCAATTAGCCTTCACCTTAGCTAATGGCTTTACGTATGTAGAGTATTATTTAAGTCGTGGCATGAATATCAATGACTTTGCACCAAATTTATCATTCTTCTTCTCAAATGGACTAGATCCAGAGTATACAGTAATCGGCCGTGTGGCACGACGTATTTGGGCTATTGTAATGCGTGATAAATACGGTGCTAATGAGCGCGCTCAAAAGCTAAAGTATCATATTCAAACGTCAGGGCGCAGTTTACACGCACAAGAGATTGATTTTAATGATATTCGAACAACATTGCAGGCTTTAATGGCATTACAAGATAACTGTAATTCATTGCATACAAACGCCTACGATGAGGCCATTACTACACCTACGGAGGAATCTGTAAGACGTGCTATGGCAATTCAAATGATTATTACAAAAGAGCATGGTCTAGCAAAAAATGAAAACCCACTACAAGGCGCATTTATTGTTGAAGAATTAACAGATCTTGTGGAAGAAGCAGTTCTTGAAGAGTTTGATCGTATCAATGATCGTGGCGGTGTGTTAGGTGCTATGGAAACACAATACCAACGTGGTAAAATACAAGAAGAATCTATGTACTACGAAATGTTAAAACATTCAGGGGAGTTACCAATCATTGGTGTTAATACTTACTTGAACCCAAATCCACCTTCAGATGCTGATATAGATAATATGGAAATTGCGCGTGCATCGACAGAAGAAAAAGAGACGCAAATTCGTAATTTACAAGCTTTTTGGAAAGCACATGAAGAGGAAAGTGAAGCTGCAATTGCACGTCTACAAGAAGTGGCCGTCAATAATGGCAATATTTTTGCAGAGCTGATGGAGTCAGTAAAAGTAGCAAGTTTAGGACAAATTACAAAAGCTTTATATGAAGTTGGCGGACAATATCGTCGTAATATGTAAGCGAGGTTGTTCAAAACTCTTGTTTTCTATTTCAACTATCATGCTCCTCTAATTTCTAGTGTCTAGTCTTAAGATTAGGCACTTCTTTTTATTTTCGTTATAATAGAAATGTAAAAAAGGGGAGGCGCAGTAGAGGATGAAATCAGCTATTCACTACATAATTATATTAGCTTTAGTATTGGGAGCCTTTTTCCTGTATAATAAGCAAATTGGCGCTATTCCTTTACTACTATTATCTGTCTATTTGTTTTATCTTGGAATAAAAAAAATGCGTAATATAAAAAACAGTAATTGAAGCTAGCAAAGGGGCTAAAACTTTGTATATAATGGGTATTATGCTTATTGTATGGAAAGAACCTTTTGTGTGGCCTTTTTTGCTGCGCTTGGAGAATAAAGCACCATGTAATTTTAAAACGTCCATTGTGATGAGGGAAAGGAAGTGCACGAATTGAATTTTCGTGAAATGACAAAGGAACAATTAACAGAAGAATCGTTAATTAACTTAGCTTATGCAATTTTAAATGAAAAACGTGCCTCAGTGTCTTTTAATGATTTATTAAAATTAATTCAAGAGCTTGTGGGCTATAGTGATGCAGAAATGAAATCCCGTCTGTTACAATTTTATACAGATATCAATATTGATGGTCGCTTCTTATATAATCAAGAAGCAGGCTGGGGCTTACGTGAATGGTTTAAAGTAGAGCAAATCGAAGAAGAAACAGCGCCTTCTGTTAAGACTCAAAAGAAAAAATCTAAAGCTGCCTTTGATGAAGAGGATCTTGATGAAGATGTAGACTTAGATGAAGAAGATATCGACTTTGATGAAGACTTTGAAGAGTTCATTGATGAAGAAGATCTTGAAGAAGAAGATGACGATAAAGAAGATATCGACTTTGATGATGAAGAGCTAGAAGAAATTGATGAAGAAATTGATGAAGAGTTTATCGATGAAGAGGAAGAAGAATTTGAAGAAGAAGAGGAAGAAATCTAATACAGTACTCTTAGAATTTTCTTTCTTTTAAGCTAGAAGCAAAAAATCTTGACTTCTATCACGGTTACGTTTAATCTTTTACTTGGGCTCCTTAAAAGAAGGAGAAAGACCGTGTATATAATACGCTCCCCCTGCAAACCTATGCAGGAGGAGCGTTTTTTTGTTTTTAACTTTAATCATTTTAGTTCTCCCATACTTTTAATATCGATATGAATATAAATGTTTTTAATTATTCATGATGTATAGTAAACGGTGACTGAATAGTTATTAGAGTTTTATGGTTTAAAGGAAAGTGGAAAAGAGATAGAACCGATTACAGCTTCGAATCGACTACATTTTGTAGACATTCTCGGCTTTTCTTTTTTTAGGGTATTAGAATGTAAATGGTTCTGATCCCCCCTAAACGCACTAATATTTTAGAACATCATAAGGAGGAATTTATTCATGACGAAGTATATTTTTGTAACAGGTGGGGTTGTATCATCACTTGGAAAAGGGATTGTTGCAGCATCTTTAGGCCGTTTATTAAAAAATCGTGGGTTAGAAGTGACGATTCAAAAATTTGACCCGTATATCAATATTGACCCAGGTACGATGAGTCCTTATCAACATGGTGAGGTTTTTGTAACAGATGATGGTGCTGAAGCAGATTTAGACTTAGGACACTATGAACGTTTTATTGATATTAACCTAGGGAAACATTCTACAGTAACTTCTGGTCGTGTTTACCAATCTGTATTACAGAAAGAACGTCGTGGAGATTATAACGGTGGAACTGTCCAAGTAATTCCTCATATTACAAACGAAATTAAAGATCGTATCCAACGTGCTGGTCGTGAAACAAACGCAGACGTTGTGATCACAGAGGTTGGTGGAACAGTAGGTGATATTGAATCATTGCCATTCCTAGAAGCCATTCGCCAAATGAAAACAAATTTAGGGCATAACAATGTCATGTATATTCACTGTACACTTATTCCCTATATTAAAGCAGCTGGTGAACTTAAAACAAAACCTACACAGCATTCTGTTAAAGAATTACGCTCTTTAGGTATTCAGCCAAATATTATCGTAGTTCGTACTGAACAAGAAGTACCACAAGAAATGAAAGAGAAATTAGCGTTATTCTGTGATGTTCAACCACATGAAATTATTGAATCTCGTGATGCTGAGCATTTATACGAAGTACCATTAAACCTACATGCGCAAGATATAGATGATATCGTTTTGGATCATTTTGGTATGGAAGCTCCAGAAGCAGATATGGAAGAATGGCGTGACCTTGTAGAAAAAGTGAAGAACTTACCAAATAAAAGAAAGGTAGCATTAGTCGGGAAATACGTAGAACTACAAGATGCTTACATTTCTGTAGTTGAGGCATTAAAGCATGCTGGATATGCATATAATTCTGATATTGAAATTGACTGGATTAATGCAGAACACGTTGATGCTGACAATGTTGCCGCGCTATTAAAAGGTGCTGACGCTATTTTAGTACCAGGTGGCTTTGGTGATCGTGGTGTTGAAGGTAAAATTTTAGCAACACAATATGCACGTGAAAATAATGTTCCTTTCCTAGGCATTTGTTTAGGTATGCAATTAGCAACAGTAGAATTTGCACGTAATGTTCTTGGCCTAAAAGGTGCTCATTCTACAGAACTTGATGCAAATACAGAGTATCCAATTATCGACTTCTTACCAGATCAAAATGATACTGTAGATATCGGTGGTACTTTACGTTTAGGTTTATATCCATGTAAATTAAAGGATGGTTCAAAAGCAAGCAAAGCTTATGGTAAAGAGCTTGTTTATGAGCGTCATCGTCACCGCTATGAATTTAACAATGAATATCGTGAGGCAATGGAAGCAGCTGGCCTTGTCTTCTCAGGTACAAGCCCTGATGGCAAATTAGTTGAAATTATTGAGCTGCCAGAAAACAATTTCTTTGTAGCCTGTCAATTCCACCCAGAGCTAGTGTCACGTCCTAATCGTCCACAACCATTGTTCCGCGACTTTATCGGCTCAACATTTAAATAATCAAAAAGAGTTGTCTCGTTATACACGAGACAACTCTTTTTAAGTTGATCACTACAATTCTTCTTCATCCAACCCAAGCATTTCATCATAAGCAATTTTGACAGCTTCATATACAAAGAGTCCTGCAAGTGCATGTGGTACAACAATACGTTGACCTAGATCATTTGGTATTAAACCGCCTTTAATGCGCGTAGAAACATACGTATAGGCTAAATCTGCAAGAGGGTTATCTCCACTAGCTGCTTCACTAGCTATAGCAGCAAAGGGAATAAATTGTGTATTTAATTTTTGTGCTAAGACGAGTGCTTCTTCATCATATGCACTACGAGTAAAAATGCAAACCCGATCAGCTTCTGTTAAGCTTGTGTCTGTAGTCCAAGGAGCTAACTTGCTAAAGGGTTCGACTGCTTGAAGTGCATTTAATTCCACAACCTGCATTTCTCCAAAGCAAGCAAAATAGACGTTTCCTTCGCCGATTGCGGCTTGTGCTAATAACCTTGCTGTCTCCTCGATAGCATCTTCTTCATTTTGTGTAATTCTTTGTAATAATCCACTTAATTGTGTTGTTAGAATTTTTGACATGTTTCCACCTCTATTCATATTATAGAGGGTAAAAGCTAGAAAGCAAAAGCAGATAATTTATAATACTAGAAGGTATTAAGCTGGAAAAGGAGAATTATACATAATAAAGAAAGTTTTTGTGTAAGAATAAAACTAAAAAGGGCGGAATGCGATGTGAAACGATTACTAATTGTCGATGATCAGCAGGGAATTCGTTTACTTTTAAATGAAGTGCTGAAAAAGGAAGGATATATTACATATTTAGCAGCGAATGGTTCAGAGGCATTAAAGTATGCAGACGAACAAGAGATGGATTGTGTTTTACTGGACATGAAAATTCCAGGAATGGATGGTATTGAAATTTTGAGACGTTTAAAAAAGAAATTTCCGAAGCTGCCTGTTTTTATGATGACAGCATACGGAGAATTGGATGTTGTGCAAGAAGCTTTAGAATTAGGAGCCATTCGTTACTTTACAAAACCGTTTGATATTTTCGAAGTGCGTGATGAAGTAAATAAAGCTTTACAAGTTTAAAAAGCAGGCAGTGGACACACGGCCTGTTTTTTATGTTGATTATTAGCCCCTGCTTTTCAGGGGAGTAGGACTTCGTTGCGTTGCTCTTCACTTCGTCACCCTGCCGCTACGTTACACGCCGCTTTCGGGTAGAAAATAATAGCCCCTGCTTTTCAGGGGCTAGGACTTCGTTGCGTTACACTTCACTTCGTCACCCTGCCGCTACGTTACACGCCGCTTTCGGGTAGAAAATAATAGCCCCTGCTTTTCAGGGGCTAGGACTTCGTTGCGTTACACTTCACTTCGTCACCCTGCCGCTACGTTACACGCCGCTTTCGGGTAGAAAATAATAGCCCCTGCTTTTCAGGGGAGTAGGACTTCGTTGCGTTGCTCTCCACTTCGTCACCCTGCCGCTACGTTACACGCCGCTTTCGGGTAGAAAATAATAGCCCCTGCTTTTCAGGGGAGTAGGACTTCGTTGCGTTGCTCTCCACTTCGTCACCCTGCCGCTACGTTACACTCCGCTTTCGGGTAGAAAATAATAGCCCCTGCTTTTCAGGGGAGTAGGACTTCGTTGCGTTGCTCTCCACTTCGTCACCCTGCCGCTACGTTACACTCCGCTTTCGGGTAGAAAATAATAGCCCCTGCTTTTCAGGGGCTATTATTTTTGCTATGATTGAGGAGCATGTTTATGTAGAAAGAATAGTCCTATGAGGAGGATTTTTAGTATGGCATTAGTATCTATGAAAGAGATGTTAATTAAAGCAAAAGCAGAAGGTTATGCTGTTGGTCAATTCAACATTAATAACCTTGAATGGACTCAAGCAATTTTACAAGCAGCTGAAGAAGAAAAATCTCCAGTGATTCTTGGTGTTTCTGAAGGTGCAGGTAAATATATGGGCGGATTTATTTCTGTTGTTCATATGGTAAAAGGTTTAATGGAATCTTACGGTACTACAGTTCCTGTAGCAATTCACCTTGACCATGGTTCTAGCTTTGCAAAATGTAAAGAAGCAATTGATGCAGGCTTTACTTCCGTGATGATTGATGCATCACATCACCCATTTGAGGAAAATGTGAAAATTACTTCAGAAGTAGTAGAATACGCACATGCTAAAGGCGTTTCTGTGGAAGCAGAATTAGGAACTGTTGGTGGAGATGAAGATGGCGTAATCGGTGGTATTATTTACGCTGATCCAGAAGAATGTCGCAAAATGGTTGAACTAACTGACATTGACTGCTTAGCTCCAG
This sequence comes from Lysinibacillus capsici, assembly GCF_020217405.1. Classification (NCBI taxonomy): domain Bacteria; kingdom Bacillati; phylum Bacillota; class Bacilli; order Caryophanales; family Bacillaceae; genus Lysinibacillus; species Lysinibacillus capsici. The sequence continues at coordinate 653,220 of NZ_CP084108.1, forward strand.
CACTTGGCTCTGTACACGGTCCTTACAAAGGAGAGCCAAACTTAGGCTTTAAAGAAATGGAGGAAATCTCTAAATTGGCAGACCTTCCACTTGTTTTACATGGTGGTACAGGTATCCCAACAAAAGATATCCAACGTTCTATTTCATTAGGTACGGCTAAAATCAACGTCAATACTGAAAATCAAATTGAAGCAACAAAAGTAATTCGTGAAATTCTTGACAACGACAAAGTTGTTTACGACCCTCGTAAATTCCTTGGTCCTGCACGTGAAGCCATCAAAGCTACGGTTATTGGTAAAATTCGTGAATTTGGAAGTGCACAAAAAGCATAATTTTTGCATTTAATATGTTACAAAAGCATAGATAAATACACATAATAAGAGAAGTGTTGATGCTTTCAATCGACCTTCTCTTGTTTTTGAAATAAAGAAATTTTGGAAAATATTTAATAATAATAAGAAAAATGATCAGGAGGAAATAATAATATGAAGTTTTTCATTGATACAGCAAACTTTGAAGAGATTAAAGAGGCACATGCATGGGGTATTTTATCAGGAGTGACAACAAACCCATCGTTAGTGGCTAAAGAAGAGAATGTTTCTTTCCATGATCGTCTTCGCGAAATCGCTGAGCTTGTTGATGGCTCTGTAAGTGGGGAAGTTATTGCACTTGATGCAGAAGGAATGATTAAAGAAGGTTTGGAGTTAGCTGCTATTGCGCCAAACATCACAGTAAAGCTACCTATGACACCAGCTGGATTAGAGGCATGTCGTTTCTTTGCAAACAAAGGTATTAAAACTAACGTGACATTAATTTTTAGTGCTAACCAAGCATTAATGGCTGCGCGTGCAGGTGCTACATACGTATCACCATTTATCGGCCGTTTAGATGACATTGGTCAAAATGGTGTTGAGTTAATTGAAACAATTGCAGATATTTTTACAATCCATAATATCGATACACAAATTATCGCTGCCTCTGTCCGTCACCCTCAACACGTTACAGCAGCAGCTTTAGCAGGTGCACATATTTCAACTACTCCGTTTAAAGTATTAAAACAGCTTTTCCACCATCCATTAACTGAAAAAGGAATTGAAGGATTTTTAGCGGATTGGAATAAGAGAAAAGGCGAATAATAAGATTATAAAGTGTGCAAATTGCAAAAATACTACTTTCCAATCATGAGGGAGAACGCAAAATGGATGTTTATAAAATTACTGGCGAAAATCGTCTACAAGGTACAATTAAAGTTAGTGGTGCAAAAAATAGTGCAGTCGCCTTAATTCCTGCATCAATTTTGGCGAACTCTCCAGTGACTATTGGGGGGATACCCGAAATTTCAGATGCTTGGACGTTAAAGGCTCTATTAGAGGAAATTGGTGGGGAAGTTTCATTTGAGAATGGGAAAATGACAATCGATCCAACAGAGATGATTGCATTGCCCTTACCAAACGGTAACGTTAAAAAGTTACGTGCTTCTTATTATTTAATGGGTGCTATGCTTGGACGTTTCAAAAAAGCAGTTATTGGTTTACCTGGAGGTTGTTTTTTAGGACCTCGACCTATTGATCAACATATAAAGGGCTTTGAGGCTTTAGGAGCTAAAATTACGAATGAACATGGAGCCATTTATTTACGTGCAGATGAGTTAATTGGGGCAAAAATTTATTTAGATGTAGCAAGTGTTGGGGCTACTATTAATATCATGCTTGCTGCTGTCCTTGCTAAGGGACGTACTGTCATTGAAAATGCTGCAAAAGAACCTGAGATAATTGATGTTGCGACACTTCTAACAAATATGGGTGCCAATATTAAAGGTGCAGGTACAAGTGTCATTCGTATCGAAGGCGTAGAAGAGCTACATGGTACTGAACATACGATTATACCTGACCGCATTGAGGCCTCCACATTTTTAATTATGGCTGCAGCAGTTGGTGATGGTATAACGATCGATAACGTTATTCCACTGCATTTAGAAGCAATTATTGCCAAGCTTCGTGAAATGGGTGTAAAATTTGAGATTGGTGAAGAAAGTATTTATGTGCCAAAAACAGACCTCTCAACATTACAGGCAGTGGATGTCAAAACATTGGTATACCCTGGATTCCCAACGGATATTCAACAACCACTTGCCGTGTTAATGTCGCAAGCCTTTGGTTCCTCAAAAGTAACAGATACTATTTACACAGCTCGTTTCAAGCATATTGATGAGCTTCGTCGTATGAATGCAGATGCTCGTGTAGAAGGAAACACAGCAATTATTAAAGGGCCAAGTAGATTACATGGCTCAACTGTAACAGCTACAGATCTTCGTGCTGGAGCAGCTTTAGTGTTAGCTGGACTCTTAGCAGAAGGAGAAACTGAGATTCAGGATATCTATCATATCGAACGTGGTTATAGCTCACTTATTGAGAAATTACGTGATTTAGGCGCTGATATTCGACGTGAAACAATTGTGGCACGTGTAGCTGAGACAAAGGAATAATGAGAGCTAAAAGTTTTCAACCAATTATGTTACAATAGAGGTAATTTGAATGTTTTGGCACGAAAAGGTGCCCATAACGGGAGGCAAAGCAACAATGGAACGTAGTTTATCGATGGAAGTAGTACGAGTAACAGAAGCAGCAGCAATCGCATCCGGGAAATGGATGGGGCGCGGTTTGAAAATTGAGGCAGACGATGCAGCAACAACAGCGATGCGCAAAATGTTCGATACAATTCCAATGCATGCTACAGTAGTAATTGGTGAAGGCGAAATGGATGAAGCACCAATGCTTTATATTGGTGAAGAACTTGGTTTACGAAATGGTGGTCCTAAAGTAGATATTGCGGTGGATCCTTTAGAAGGTACAAATATTGTAGCAAAAGGTACAAATGGTGCTATGACAGTTCTTGCTATTGCAGATAAAGGGAATCTGTTAAATGCACCAGATATGTACATGGAGAAAATTGCTGTAGGACCAGAAGCAGCGGGCAAAGTGGATATCAATGCTTCGGTCACTTATAACTTATTACAAGTAGCAAAAGCTAAAAATAAAGATATTTCGGATGTTGTAGCTACTCTTTTAGATCGACCACGTCACCAAGCGATTGTTGATGAAATTCGTGAGGCTGGTGCACGTATTAAATTTATCCAAGATGGCGATGTTGGTGCTGCAATCAATACGGCCTTTGATGAAACAGGTATTGATATTATGTTTGGAACAGGCGGTGCACCTGAGGGTGTTATTGCGGCAGTAGCTTTAAAATGTCTTGGTGGTGACTTCCAAGCAAAACTAGTACCAGAAGATGAAGAGCAATTAGAACGCTGCACAAAAATGGGTGTGGATGTTGAAAAAGTACTTTATTTAGATGACCTAGTAAAAGGTGACGATGCTATTTTTGCAGCGACAGCTGTAACAGATTGCGAGCTTTTAAAGGGTGTTCAATATAAAGGTGCTTATGCCTTAACTCATTCAGTAGTTATGCGTGCTAAATCTGGTACGGTTCGCTTTGTTGAAGGCCGTCACGCTCTTGAGAAAAAACCTAGATATTAATGTTATTTTCTTCTAAAATATACCTAGTACATCTATTGTGCTAGGTACCTTCTTCTTTTAATAACCATCCCATATTATTAAGGCAATGTTTAGTTATATGGTGGAAAGTATTCCAATAGATATTATTAAAGGCAACCATATAATCGTTGGCAGAGCCAAGCGTAAACTTCAATGATAACCCCATTAAATTGAATTATATTTTGAAAAAGACTGGAGTTGTGCATATGTCTGCATTGACAATCGCTCAATTAGAAAACATGACGTTAAAAGAGCTTTACGCCCTTGCACGCCAATATAAAATTTCTTATTATAGCAAGCTAACGAAAAAAGAATTGATATTTGCTATTTTGAAAACGCGTTCAGAGCAAGAGGGCTATTTCTTTATGGAAGGCGTACTAGAAATTGTTTCGCAAGAGGGCTTCGGCTTCCTTCGACCAATCAACTACTCACCAAGTAAAGAGGATATTTATATTTCTGCATCCCAAATCCGTCGCTTTGATTTGCGTAATGGGGACAAGGTTTCAGGAAAGGTTCGTCCACCGAAGGAAAATGAGCGCTATTATGGCCTATTACAAGTAGATGCTGTCAACGGCGAAGATCCTGAAGTAGCGAAAGAACGAGTTCATTTCCCAGCACTAACACCTTTATATCCAAATCGACAAATTAAACTAGAAACAACACAACGCAATTTATCCACACGTATAATGGATTTAGTTGCACCAGTAGGCTTTGGACAACGTGGATTAATTGTAGCTCCGCCAAAGGCAGGGAAAACGTCTTTACTAAAAGAGATTGCAAACGCTATTACAACCAATCATCCACAAGCAGAGTTAATTGTCCTACTGATTGATGAACGACCTGAGGAAGTGACGGATATTGAACGTTCTGTCAATGCAGATGTTGTCAGCTCAACATTTGATGAAGTACCGGAGAACCACGTCAAAGTGGCTGAAATAGTATTAGAACGTGCGCGACGTTTAGTGGAACATAAGCGTGATGTAATTATTTTAATGGACTCCATTACACGTTTAGCTCGTGCTTATAACTTAGTGATTCCACCGAGTGGACGTACACTTTCTGGTGGTATTGATCCTGCTGCGTTCCATAGACCAAAACGTTTCTTTGGTTCAGCTCGTAATATTGAAGAAGGCGGTAGTTTAACAATTTTAGCGACGGCTTTAATAGATACAGGATCTCGTATGGATGAAGTTATCTATGAAGAATTTAAGGGAACAGGGAACTTAGAGCTTCATCTTGATCGTCAGTTAGCAGAACGCCGTATATTCCCTGCACTTGACATTCGTCGTTCGGGTACACGTAAAGAAGAGCTTCTTCTAGAGCCAGAACAACTTGAAAAGCTATGGGCGATTCGTAAAACATTCTCTGATGCACCTGATTTTGCAGAGCGCTTCCTGAAAAAAATACGTACAACAAAATCAAATGAAGAATTTTTTGAAAAGCTAAATGAAGATATGAAAAAAGCAACAAAGGGTAAGGGACTTTTATAAATGGCATCACCATTGACAAACAAATTGTCAATGGTGATTTTTTTTTTGTATATGTTTATTTTATAAATGTGTATTGAAATTGATAATCATTATCAATATAATGATAAGTAAATATGTGTTCTGAAGGAGACGAAGATGAATTTTGATGCCTATATGCTTCTTTGGCAAAATGCATTTATCCAGTTGAAGCAAATTGATTACATAAATAAATCAGACATTCATGTGTCAAAGGTTTTAACATATAGCTCGTTTCTTATTGTCACAGCAGGCGGTGCACAGATTGTCATTGATGATCAATCTTATCATGTGCAGCGCTTCAGTATTTTTCATATCGGAAAATCTCAATGTCTTCACATTAGGGGACAGCAAAGTGTTAGCTATTTTCTCATTAGCTATAAGGGAGATGTCATGTACAAAGATGCCTTTATACAGCATTTGCACATGCACTATCAACCATTTCAAACGCATTTCTCTTGTGTACCCGCAAATCCGATAGTCATTCACAGCATCCTTCAAGATATGTATAGCAAATGGCAATCTGGCTCTATACAGGAGCATTTATCTGTAAGGGCGTCCTTCTTTGAAATTATCTATCATGTCTTTCGAGAATTAGCAGAAGGACAAGGAAAACCACATGAAATTGATAAGGCGGAAGCCGCACGATTATTTATAAAGCAACACATTCATCAACCACTGTCTATCCAGACATTAGCAGATATGCTTCAGGTTAGTACACGGCATTTATTACGCATCTTTAAAGCCCGCTATGAAATAGGTCCACAAATATATTTACAACAATTGAGAATAGAGCAGGCTAAGCAGTATTTATTAACCAATCAATATGGCATAAAAGAAATTGCCATATCTCTTGGATTTGAAGATGAATATTATTTTAGTCGTGCTTTTAAAAAAGCAACAAATCTGGCTCCAAGTAGCTTTAGGCTGAAATATGCATCTAATATGTCCGAAATTGCCATTACAAATGAGAATCATTTTCAATACAATAATAATCAGCTCGCGCAAGCAAAACGATTTGAGAATGGAGAAAATGAAATCATGATGAAGAAGATGATTCACCATATAAAGCTTCCTTTTTTATTAAGCCTGTTCGTTTTATTAACAGCGTGTAATGAAGAGACAAGCCAATCTAAGATTGATGAACCAACATCGCCCGAGAAGGCAGAGACTAGAACCGTAACAGATGATAGTGGACGCGAAGTAGAAATTCCAATGAAGGCAGAGAGAGTCGTAACTGATTGGTATCTGGGACAAATTTTAGCGTTAGATGTTGTACCAGTCGGAGGCGTAACGGCTAACCTTGATTATGCTGCTTTCTTAAAGCAACACTATAAGGATGGTGAAATTACGAATATTGGTACAGATGGTAAGGTGTCATTAGAAAAAGTTTTAGAATTAAAGCCAGATTTGATTATTACTTGGAATGTAGAAGATGTAGCAAAGTATGAAAAAATTGCCCCAACAATTGTTTTCGCTGAAGATGCCCATCAATCAGCGACTGAGGAGATTAAGGCAATGGGGAATTACTTAGGAAGACAAGCAGAGGCTGAGGCTTTTACAAAAGAATTTGAAGATGGGATCGCCAAAGCTAAAGAAAAAATCATGGATGTGATTCCAAAGGGATCTACATTTACTATTTATGAAATGTTTGAAAAAAATGCAACGATTATAGGGAAATCTAGTGTTTCGGGCGGTAGAGCACTCTATCAAATTTTAGACATGAAGCCTCAAGAAAAGGTGCAGGAACTGTTTGAGACAAAGGAAGGAAATAATGGACGCTATGATATTTCCTATGAGGTAGTAGGTAACTATGTAGGTGACTATAACTTCATGGTTAATTTCTTTAACAAAGAAGGCCAGTTGCCAGCAACATGGACAAACTTAGATGTCGTTAAAAATAATCAAGTATTAGAGCTTCCATCTGAATATTATTTTGCCTCTGACCCACTCTCTGGCTTACACCAAGCTGAAGAACTAGCTGACAAAATAGTTAAATTTACAAAGGCTCATCAACAATAACTGAGATAACAGGAAGAGCTATTGTTGATAGCTCATTTATAGATACGTAAAACGAGATCACAATAGGAGGCTACACCATGTTATTACGGCGATTTTTTTCATATTATAAGCCCTATAAAGGTTTATTTATTTTAGATTTTAGCTGTGCCATATTAGTGGCATTAATAGAGCTTGCGTTTCCGATTGTTTTAAATAAAGTAATTGATGATATTCTGCCAGATGGGGAATTAAAGTGGATTATTATGGCAAGCTTATTGCTGTTTGCATTATATATTTTTAACTCCATTCTACATTTTATCGTTTCGTATTGGGGACATATGCTGGGCATTAATATTGAAACAGATATGAGAAAAGAATCCTTTAGTCATGTGCAAAAGTTATCCTTTCGGTATTTTGATAACAACAAAACAGGGCATCTTGTTTCTCGTTTAACAAATGATTTGATGGATATTGGTGAACTTGCTCACCACGGTCCAGAGGATATCTTTATTGCAGCTATGACGATTATTGGAACATTTGGTGTCATGTACTATATTGATCCAACCTTTACGATTCTTATTTTCTTACTTGTACCGATTATCTTAATCTTAACCATTATTTTCGGAAAATTAATGTCCAAGGCATTCCGTCAAATGTTTGGAGATATTGCAGATTTTAATGCACGTGTTGAAAACAATGTAAGTGGTATTCGTGTTGTACAAGCTTTTACAAATGAAGATCATGAGATTAAACGCTTTAAAGTAAATAATGAAAGATTCCGTATGACAAAGCTTTTTTCCTATAAAGTAATGGCTTGGAATGAAGCAATTTCAGGCATACTCACGAAGGTATTATCACTCTTTACTTTATTTGTTGGGGCTTATTTTGTATTAAATGGGCATTTAACAAATGGTGATTTTATCGCATTTATTTTACTTTCAGGTATTCTCTTAGGACCAATTAACAAAATCAATATGTTTATAGAAAGCTATCCAAAGGGCATGGCAGGATTTAGGCGCTATATTGAATTCCTCGAAACGGAGCCCGAAATTGCGGACCGTCCAGAAGCGAAAACAATCGATGAAATTGATGGTGAAATTACTTTTTCTAATGTATCGTTTGGCTACGCTGCCAATAATCGTGCCTTACATCAAATTAATTTAAAGGTACGTCCTGGTGAAACGGTTGCCTTAGTAGGACCTTCTGGTGCAGGGAAATCTACGATCTGTAGCCTATTGCCACGTTTTTATGAGGTGAATGAGGGTTCCATTAAGATTGATAGTGTTGATATACGAGACTTTAAACTGCAATCTTTACGTTCGCATATCGGGATTGTCCAGCAAGATGTCTTTTTATTCGATGGTACCATTCGTGAAAACATAGCCTATGGTGATTTAAATGCCAGTGAAGAAGATATTTGGTATGCCGCACAACGAGCACAATTGACGGATGTAATCAATGCTTTACCAGAGGGGATGGATACACTCATTGGTGAACGTGGTGTCAAATTATCAGGCGGACAAAAACAAAGATTATCAATTGCACGTATTTTCTTAAAAAATCCAAAAATCTTAATACTAGATGAAGCAACATCTGCATTGGATACAGAAACAGAACAAGCTATCCAGCAAGCCTTAAACGAGCTTTCTATCGGTCGTACTACATTAGTGATTGCCCACCGTTTAGCAACGATTAAGGATGCAGACAGAATTGTTGTGGTATCGAAAAAGGGCATTATTGAAGAAGGCACACATGAGCAACTAATGGAACGCCAAAATGCTTACTATGGCTTGTATACAGCCCAATTTGGTTTACAAATGTAAAAGTAATAGCATTCTCAAAAATGAAAGGAAGTTAAAAATGTCAGTACTAGAAATAGATCATGTTGCGATTGGTTATTCCTCAGCGCTCATCGTCAATGATTTAAGTGTGGAGATTCCGAAAGGCCAAATCTCCACGATTATTGGTCCTAATGGTTGTGGCAAGTCTACTTTATTAAAGGCTGTTGCACGTGTATTACGCACACAAGATGGAGCTGTCTATTTAGATGGCAAAGCTATACATCAATTAAAAACAAAAGAAGTGGCCAAAAGAATGGCTATTTTACCTCAAACAGCAACAGCACCAGGAGGATTAACGGTTTTTGAACTGGTTTCCTATGGTCGTTTTCCTCATCAAGTAGGGTTTGGTACATTGCAAAAGGAAGACTATGAATATATCCATTGGGCTATTGATGTTACGGGGCTAAGAGAATTTAGTGATCGACCAATCGAAGCATTATCAGGTGGGCAGCGTCAGAGAGTATGGATAGCTATGGCATTGGCGCAAGGCACGGATATTTTAGTACTGGATGAACCAACAACTTATTTAGATTTAGCACATCAGCTCGATATTTTATTGTTGCTACAAAAACTAAATAAGGAAGAAGGACGAACAATTATCATGGTTTTACATGATTTAAATCATGCATCACGGTTCTCTCATTTTATGATGGCCATGAGAGACGGCAATTTAATGGTGAATGGTAGTCCAAAAGAAGTGATGACAAAAGAAAATTTACAAAGGGTATTTAATATCGATGCAGAAATGGCTGTATGTCCCTATAGTGAAAATCCAATCTGCCTATCTTATCAGTTGTATGATATGAAAAAATAAAAGCTAGTTGGAAGTTATGAGGAGGAAATAAAATGACTACGTCGACAGGAGTAGGAGAGCTCCACGATTTAGAAGAGCTACAGAAGCGATCTCATCCGATCCGTGGAGTAGTGGCTTTAATCGTAGGAGTAATTGGATTAATAGTTGCCATTGGCTTATCAATTTCTTTTGGTGCAGCAGATATTTCATTGGGTACTGTTTGGACCGCAGTTACCCATTTTTCACCAGAATTAACAACACATCAAATTATCCATGATATTCGCTTACCACGGGTACTTGGAGCAGCGTTAGTCGGTGCAAGCTTCGCGGTAGCGGGTGCGATTATGCAGGGGATGACACGTAACCCTTTAGCTGACTCAGGGTTATTAGGCTTGAACTCAGGAGCTGCCTTTATGTTAGCCGTATGTTTTGCCTTTTTCCCTGGGCTACCCTATATGTATTTAATTTTATGGTCCTTTGTAGGTGCAGGTCTTGGTGTGGCCATCGTTTATGGTATTGGCTCGCTTTCTAAAGGTGGCTTAACACCTATGCGACTAGTTTTAGCAGGAGCTGCTGTTAGTGCATTACTTGGAGCGCTCGGAGAAGGGATTGCTCTTTATTTTCGTATCGGACAAGACCTCGCATTTTGGTATGCGGGTGGTGTTTCGGGCACAAAATGGAGCCATCTACAAATCTTATCTCCATGGATACTTGTTGCAATGATAGGAGCTCTTATCCTATCGCGTTCCATCACCGTACTGAGCTTAGGTGAAGAAATTGCAGTCGGGCTAGGGCAACGTACTGCTGTGGTTAAAATATGGGGAATGATCATTGTTTTAGTTTTAGCGGGTGCAGCAGTTTCTGTTGTCGGTGCGGTTGGTTTTGTAGGATTAATTATCCCTCATTTAACCAGATACATAGTTGGTCATGATTATCGCTGGATCATCATTTGTTCCTTGGTATATGGAGCATTGCTTGTTGTGTTAGCTGATTTAGTAGCACGTGTTATTAATCCACCTTATGAAACACCCATTGGTGCGCTCATAGCCTTTATTGGAGTACCATTCTTCCTTTATTTAGCTCGAAAAGGAGGGAAAGAACTATGAGTAACAGCTATTTAACACCAAGTCAGCTGAAGGCGAAAAGGAAAAATTTTTCCATCCTTGCTACGCTCATTGTGTTAATCGTTATTACCTTTGTCATAAGTATGAATACAGGTGTCATTAAACTGACACCATTAGAGGTTCTTCGGACTCTTTTTGGTCAAGGTGACGCACAACAGCAGCTTATCTTATATGAATTCAGACTTCCTAGAATTGTGATTGCTGTATTAGTAGGTATGGGTTTAGCTATATCAGGCGCTATTTTACAGGGTATTTCTAAAAATGCCTTAGCAGACCCAGGAATCCTAGGGATTAATGCGGGAGCCGGTCTAGCCGTTATGCTCTATGTGTCATTTTTTCCAACTACGAAAGCAGCACCTGTTTATTTACTGCCGATACTGGCTTTTGTAGGAGCAGGTTTGACAGCTGTACTGATTTATTCACTTTCTTATCGACGCCATGAGGGGATTACACCAATGCGTTTAATTTTAACTGGGGTAGCTGTGGCAGCAGGGATTAGCTCGGCTATGATTGTGCTAACACTACGTCTATCACCAGAGAATTATCAATTTGTAGCAACATGGTTAGCAGGTAGCATTTGGGGCTCAAATTGGAGATTTGTTCTGTCGTTATTACCATGGTTAGTTATCTTATTGCCATTCGTCTATTCAAAATCACGTGTATTAAACATATTGAATTTAGGTGAATTAACAGCAGTAGGACTAGGTGCCTCGATTGAAAAAGAGCGACGCTGGTTGTTGGCTGCTGCTGTTGGTTTGGCTGGAGCTAGTGTTTCTGTAAGTGGTGGTATTGGTTTCGTAGGACTTGTTGCGCCACACTTAGCTCGACAGCTTGTTGGGGCCAAACACCAGTTTTTATTGCCAACTGCAGCATTATTAGGAGGATTTTTAGTGTTAATGGCTGATACAATTGGTCGTTCCATTTTAGAACCTTCAGAAATTCCAGCAGGGATTGTGGTAGCAGTTTTAGGAGCACCCTATTTCTTGTATTTACTAGCACGATTAAAAGAGTAAATAGCACTTTTTTCTTTGTGTGTAAATAGTATGGTCATGAGAGGAAAGAATAGACTGTTATTAGATTAATTCTTGTCAAACAGTTTACGTTTGAATAGATTAGAAGGGGATGGAGAAGAGGAAATGTCAGAGGAACTATATGATGTAACGATTGTTGGTGGTGGTCCAGCAGGGCTTTATACTGCTTTCTATAGTGGAATGCGAGATTTAAAAACGAAAATTATCGAGTATAGCTCACAACTAGGTGGTCGTATGTTAATATATCCTGAAAAAATGATTTGGGATGTAGGTGGAGTAACACCTATTTTAGGTGGTCAGCTTATCAAACAACTTGTGGAGCAAGCTGAAACCTTTGATCCAACGGTAGTCTTAAATCAAAAAGTGGAAAAATTAGATAAGCAACAGGATGGAACATTTATTTTAACATCCTCTACAGGAGAAAAGCATTATTCCAAAACGGTTATTTTAGCAGTAGGCTATGGCGTCCTTTCTATGCAAAAGCTTGAAATTGAAGGAGCGGATCGCTACGAAGTAACGAATTTACATTATACAGTTCAGGAATTAGAAATCTTCCGAGACAAGCATGTGTTGATTTCAGGTGGTGGTAATTCAGCGGTTGATTGGGCAAACGAGCTAGAGTCAATTGCCGCAAGCGTCACGATTGTTCATCGTCGAGATGATTTTGGTGGACATGAAAAAAATGTCTTACGTATGAAAGAATCCTCTGTTCATGTAAAAACGCCCTATGAGGTCGTTCAATTGCATGGGGACGGTGATTTAATTCAATATGTATCCATTGTCAATAAAGATACCGATGAAATGGAACGAGTAAAGGTAGATGCTGTCATTGTAAATCATGGTTTAAAATGTGATTACGGTGCGCTTGAAGAATGGGGATTAAACATCCAGGATGGCGTAGCGATTGTTAATGAGAATCGGGAAACGAACGTAGCAGGTATCTATGGAGCTGGCGATTTTATTGATCATCCTAGTAAAGTTAGACTAATAGCTGGTGCATTTACGGATGGAATACTAGCATTAAATAGTGCAAAACTATACTTGGAACCAGATGCACCGAAAGTAGCCTATGTATCTTCACATAATATTCGCTTTAAAGAGCGAAATGAGAAAATTGGGTTAATAGACAATGATTATCGTGAAGTTCGAGGTTAGGTATTAGGGATAGTTTGCTTTTAATATTTTTTACTTGAAAATAATAAAATGCCTATGCTATACTTCAAAAGTATGCAACGTGTACATATGTAGCTGACGTTCCACTTCGACACAAATTTTGTAGTCGACATATTCGGGCTATGTAAGGTACAGTTCGATAATACTCTGTTCCAGATGGTTCAGGGCGAGAGGAGAAAACGAATATGAAACAAGGAATTCATCCAGACTACAAAGAAGCAACAGTAACTTGCTCTTGTGGGAACACTTTCAAAACTGGTTCAGTAAAAGAAAACATCGTTGTCGAGTTCTGCAACGAATGTCACCCATTCTACACTGGCCGTCAAAAATTCGCGTCTGCTGATGGTCGCGTGGATCGTTTCAACAAAAAATACGGTCTTAAAAACTAATGTTAGTTTAATACCTGCCAAGCATGCGCTTGGCAGGTATTTTTTTCAGTAAATAATACACGTTGATGCAAGTCTTTTCAAAATCCAGATTGACACAAAGAAAGGGAGAAGACAAAATGGCACAGCTATATTTTAAACATGGTGCAATGAATAGTGGGAAGTCAATAGAAATTCTAAAAGTTGCCCATAATTATGAAGAACAACAAAAACCTGTAATGATGTTTACTTCAGGTCTAGATACGCGTGATGATGTGGGTTTTGTTTCCAGTCGAGTAGGTTTACGACAACAAGCCATTCCTGTTTATGAAGATACAAATATTTTTGAAATAGTGAAAACGAATGCTGTCAAACCTTATTGTGTGCTTGTGGATGAAGTTCAATTTCTAAAAAAAGCACATGTTTTACAGCTAGCTAACATTGTAGATAAATTGGACATACCCGTAATGGGCTTTGGTTTAAAAAATGATTTTCAAAATGAGCTATTTGAAGGTAGCCAGTACATGCTTACATATGCAGATAAAATTGAGGAAATGAAAACAATTTGCTGGTTCTGTCATAAAAAAGCAACAATGAATTTGCGAGTAGATGAAAGTAGAAAGCCAGTTTACACAGGAGATCAAATTCAAATCGGTGGCAATGATTCGTATTACCCTGTTTGCCGAAAATGTCATGCAAATCCACCGCTTTAAAGCTAAGTAGCTTGTTACAGCGCTAAGAAAAAGTAGCATACATGTGAAAATTTCCTTATACTAAGTAGTGGAAATAAGAAATGAAAAAACCATTACGCCTTAGCGTAATTTTGATGAAAGCGGCTTCTCTATTAAAAAGAAGCAACTTAAAAAACTAAATAGAGGTGAAATCCATGTTTGATCGATTACAGGCAGTGGAAGATCGTTATGAAAGGCTTACTGAGCTTTTGAGCGATCCGGATATTGTTAATGATAGTAAGAAATTACGCGAATATTCTAAGGAACAATCAGATATCCAAGAGACAGTAGATACTTATCGTGAATATAAAAGTGTGAAAGAACAGCTAGTAGATACACGAGAAATGTTAGATAGCGAAAAAGATCCTGATATGCACGAAATGGTAAAGGAAGAATTTAACCTTTTAAAAGCACAGCAGGAAGAGCTAGAAGAGCGATTACGTATTTTATTAATTCCAAAAGATCCGAATGATAATAAAAACGTTATTATGGAAATCCGTGGGGCAGCTGGTGGTGACGAGGCTAATATTTTTGCAGGTGACTTGTTCCGTATGTATTCTCGCTATGCAGAAACACAAGGCTGGAAAATTGATATTATGGAAGCTACACCAAACCCAATGGGTGGCTATAAAGAGGTAATCTTTATGATTAATGGACAAGGAGCCTATTCAAAATTCAAATTTGAAAATGGCGCACATCGTGTACAACGTGTCCCTGCTACAGAATCACAAGGCCGAATTCATACATCAACAGCAACAGTTGCTTGCTTACCTGAGGTTGAGGAAGTGGATGTTGAAATCCATGAAAAAGATATCCGTGTAGATACATTCGCATCTTCTGGTGCGGGTGGTCAATCTGTAAATACAACGATGTCTGCTGTTCGTATGACCCATTTACCAACAGGTGTTGTGGTTTCGATGCAGGATGAACGTTCACAAATTAAAAACCGTGAAAAAGCAATGAAAATTCTTCGTGCTCGTGTTGCAGATATGTATATGCAGGAAGCGCAAAAAGAGATTGATGCTACACGTAAATCAGCTGTTGGATCTGGTGATCGCTCTGAGCGAATTCGCACATACAATTATCCACAAAACCGCGTAACCGACCACCGTATCGGCTTAACGATTCAAAAGCTAGATCAAATCGTTGAAGGCAGACTAGACGAGATTATCGATGCTCTTATTTTAGAAGAACAAGCATCGAAGTTAGAGCGTTTAAATGATGACTTATAAAAATGTGATGGAGGCCCTTGAGTGGGCTTCTTCTTTTTTAGTGGATAATGGTTGTGAACAAACAGCAGCGCGGATTGTTATGCAACATGTGCTTGGTACTAGTTATGGAGAAGTTATGTTGCATTTGCAAGATGAATTAACAGCAGCACAGCAAATGAAATTTATTGAGCTTATAGAAGAACATGCCAATGGACGCCCTGTCCAATACTGTGTTGGGTATGAGGAGTTTTATGGTCGTTCATTCTTAGTCGATGAATCTGTCTTAATACCACGACCTGAAACAGAGGAATTGGTACTTGGAACAATTAATCGACTACCTAAATTATTTACAAAGCAAACATTGAAGCTGGCTGATATCGGTACAGGTAGTGGAGCCATTGCTATTTCAATGAAGCTGGAATGTCCAGCATTATCGGTCATAGCTACCGACTTATCAGAAGCTGCACTAGCAACTGCTCAAAAAAATGCAAAGCGATTAGAGGCAGATATTGATTTTAGATTGGGAGATTTAGCTGATCCACTTGCAGGAGAAAAATTTGATATTGTTTTATCGAACCCACCGTATATTGCATTTAATGAGGCACAAGCAATGTCAAGCGTTGTGCTAGAGCATGAGCCGCATAGCGCCCTCTTTGCAGAGGAAGATGGTCTTATGTTATATAGAAAATTAGCTGAACAATTACCAGCTTATATGAATAGGCCAGCGTTGATTGGATTAGAAATCGGTTATACACAGGGGGAGAAAGTAGCCAAATTCTTTCAAGATAGTTTTCCACAGGCGACAGTTTCAGTAGAAAAGGATATTAATGGTAAACCTCGAATGATTTTTTGTGAGCTACATGTATAAAGTTTCTTAATCTTGCCAACAATGTTGAGCAAGGAGGGATTTTTATGTTGAACGAATACAAGATTATTAGATTACCTAAACAAAATATCTTTCTAGCTTTTGCTAGACTAGTATTAATTGCGATTGTTTTACAGTTATGTGTTTTATATATTCCAACATTAGTAGGTTTGGCGAAGGAATCTTCCGTTGATGTGCAAGAAAAAGATTTTCGTATACGTGTTATTGCAAACAGTAACACTGCACAAGATCAGCTAGAGAAACAGCAGCTTGTTCAAGATTTAAAGCCATACTTTCTACAAGTAGGTACTGCTGGATTTGCTGGGAATGAGCAAATACTTTCGTTAAAACAACAAATTGAAGCTGAACTGAGTGAAAATTATCCACAATTGGATACACAGGTTGTTGTTGGGGATAATTTATTCCCACCCAAAAGACAAGGTGCTGTACTTTATCCACAAAATGTCTATCAATCAATTGTTGTAAAGATTGGTGATGCACGTGGAGATAACTGGTGGTGCAGTATCTTCCCATCGATCTGTGAGCCTGATAAAGAAGAGGTAAAAGAAGAAGTAGAAGAAAAAGAACAAGTTACATTCTTTATATGGGAATGGATAAAAGGACTTTTTGAATGAATTGTGCACAAATTCAGACAACTTATACACATTTTTTAATAAGTTATAAACAATATGTGGATAATTCAGTAAAAACGAATAATTGAAGGTAGGTATTAATCATGAAAACTGTTTGTAAGGTTGTGGACAGTAATGTGAATAGTCAGATTAATTATACACAAGCTGTGGATATCTTAAATGCAGGAGAGGTAGTCGCATTTCCAACAGAGACGGTTTATGGCTTAGGAGCGATTGCCACAAATGATCTGGCAGTTAAAAAGATATTTGAAGCAAAAGGTCGACCTTCAGATAATCCTTTAATTGTCCACGTTGGTACAAAAGAGGAAGTAGCGATCTATATCGACCATATTACTGACATAGCTAAACAATGTATGGATTTATTTTGGCCAGGCCCATTAACACTAGTGATGCCAGCAAAGCCAAATGTCTTAGCTAAAAGTGTCACAGCTGGGTTATCAACAGTAGGCATTCGAATGCCTGATCATCCAGTAGCGCTCGCCTTACTACAACAGCTCCAAAAACCACTTGCTGCACCAAGCGCTAATCGTAGTGGAAAGCCAAGTCCTACAGAAGCCGTTCATGTTTTAGATGATTTAGAAGGGTACATACCTTATATTTTAGATGGAGGTTCTACAGGCATAGGGCTTGAGTCTACTGTACTAGATGTGACACATGAACCTCCAGTAATTTTACGTCCAGGTGGCATTACGAAGGAAATGCTTGAGGCTAAGATTGGCCCAGTGATTCAACCAACTAAAATAGAACAGAAGCTAGACGCAACGCCTAAGGCACCGGGAATGAAATATACGCATTATGCACCAAATGCTCCCGTGTATTTAATAGACTGTGATGTTGAGAAAGTCAACGAAGCTGTTCTACATTTACAGAGACAAGGACATCGTGTAGCACTACTTGCACCTGAGAACTTTGAGGAAATTAAAGTGGATTTTTACTTCTCTATAGGTGAAGCAGGAAGTAAAGAAGAAATGGGTGCGGCCTTATATAATGCACTTAGAGCATGTGATAAAACTACCGCTACCGTAATATTAGCAACAACTACTTCGATAGAAGGAGTAGGTGCAGCTATTATGAATAGACTTGAAAAAGCCTCTGGAGGTAAATGGTATTCATTGTAAATAATAATTGAACAATTATAGGCAAAAGACATTGAAGCACCACATGTTTTTTGTCTTTTTTTGTCCAATTAGTATATGTTAAAAATGAAAAACAATAGTAAACAGTTATGATAATAATGTATTTTCGAGCATAAAATGATAAAATATTAGGGAGCGAAGGAGTGCATTCTTGCAGGGAATTCTTGCAGGTATATTAACGTCTGTTGATGTGATTGGTCTATATGTTTTGCTGCCAAATGTTAGATATCGATTATTTTTATCATTATGGACGGCTGCATTACATATGCTTTTTCCTTTATTAGGATTTGAATTAGGAAATTATTTAGTTCGATTTCTATTAGAATGGGGACAATGGATTTCAAGTATTTTATTATTTTGTATTGGTATGCATTTATTATTATTTTCTCACAGAGATGAAAAAGTAACGATTTCACCTGTACTTTTAGCTGTGACTGCAAGCCTAGACACCTTTTCAGTTAGTGTTTCTTTTGGTATGCTTAACTTAGAAAAAACGATTTTTATTATGAGTGCAGGCTTAAGTGCATTAATTTGTGCTTATGGGTCATTAGTTATAGCACGTAGAAGCCAAGTCTTTTTTGGCAATAAAATTCAAGTAGTTGCTGGCATGATATTTATAATCATGAGTATTCTAGCTATTCAACAATAGATAAAATTGGAGAGTGATAAGTGTGAAAATATTATTTGTTTGTACAGGCAATACTTGTCGCAGTCCGATGGCAGAAGCTATTTTAAAACATAAACATTTAAACAATGTAGAAGTGCGCTCAGCGGGTATTTATGCGATGCCTAATGCACAAATGTCAGCACATGCACAACAAGTGTTAAATGAAGCCCAAATGTCCCATGAACATTTTGCGACGCAATTATCACAAGCTGAAATGGCATGGGCAGACTTAGTTTTAACGATGACGACTGCTCACAAAGATACCATCATTTCCAATTATCCAGAAGCTGAGCATAAAGTATTTACATTGAAAGAGTATACAAATGAGGGCAGTTTAGAAAATGTAGTGGACCCTTATGGTGGTAATAGCGCAATTTACGAAGCAACATTTACAGAATTAAAAGAACTGGTCGATCAATTAATACAAAAACTAGAAATGAATTGAGGGGTCCTATGAAAAAACAATTTGGTTTACGACTAAAATTGGTGTTATTTGTTAGTGTTCTTGCACTAATCACCTACAGTGTCAGCTTTATATTCATTGAGTTTTTACAACCTACCTTCTTCCCTGACACAAATCGTAAAGTTTTTGAAGTGATTACGTATGCGTTAGGCATAACTTGGTCAGGGATATTAGCTGCCTTTTTAAGTGTAATCCTCATCAAGCCTTTACAGCAGCTTGAACATTCAGCAACACTTGTGGCGGAAGGAAAAATAGGACAGGATGTACAAATGCCTAATACAAATGATGAGATTCGATCTGTTGCAGAGGCATTCCAACAAATGGTGTTAAACTTACGTCAAATGGTGGAAAGTATTGATCATAACTTCCAACAAACGAATCAATCGATTATCCAGCTTTCAGATGAAGCAGGAGTGGCAACAAGAAAGGCAGAAGGCATTGCGTCTACCGTAAAGCATATTTCTACAGGAGCAGAAGCATCTGCGACAGCTGTACAAGATACTGCTGAAGCGATTGAAGATGTAAGAACGCTTGCAACAGAGGTAAATAGTAGGGCAGAGGCATCAGCATCACAAACTAAAGAGATTCTACATAATTTATCGACAACAACAAAAGCCATTGAAACATTAGTGAATAGTATACAACAAATTGCGACAGGCAATAATGAGGCATTAAAAAGCATTCATGCGCTAGAAGAGAATGCTGGACAGGTAGAACGAATAATTAGCTTAGTTGGTGATATTGCAGCACAAACCAATCTGTTGGCACTAAACGCCTCTATAGAAGCTGCTCGTGCAGGAGAACATGGAAAGGGCTTTGCAGTAGTAGCTGAAGAAGTCCGTGGTTTGGCTGATGAAAGCGCAAAAGCAGTGCAAGGAATTACAGCTTTAATTCAAACCATGCAGCAAAACGTAGAAGTAGTTGTGAAACAAATGAACGAGCAAGTTGCCTTTGCAACAAAGGAAGCCGATCGAGTTTCTGAAACAACAACAGCAGTAGAAAATATGGCTTCTAATGTACATGAAATGGCAACATCAATTGTTGAAATTTCTTCTTTAATCGAACAGCAAATGCATAATATTGAAACGACAGCTAGACAATCACAAGAAGTTGCTGCCATTGCGGAACAAACGTCAGCAGGTGCACAGGAAGTTCGTAGTGCAGCTGAAGAGCAAGCCTATGCAATTGAACAAGTCGAGCATCTGGCTCAAAGTTTGAAAAAGCAATCAGAAGCATTGCATAAAATGATTCAACAATTTGATAGACAAGCGTAGTCCTGGAGGTTATACATAAATCCCATGAAAAATCGGATTTATGTATAACCTTTTTTATTAAAGGATAATTTATGTCCACTGTAAGTAAAAAGCTAAAAAAACTTCAGAAGATGGAATATTACAACAAAAGACCATTATCCGAACTTATTAACATGATATTCACATTATCCACAAAAAAATAGATTTAAAAGTGAATGTTTTTGTGTTAATATACAATTAATGTTCGTCTTTCGGGAAAAATCAACGTAAAAATACAAGAAAAATCGTGTTATTCTTCAGAAAGAAGTGGTACACTAAGGTTGACTATAATTCGAAAAGAGGGAACCCAGTGAGAATAGCAATTTCTTCTGATCACGGAGGCAATAACTTACGTCGTGAGATTATGCAGCTATTAGATGAACTTCAAATTAGCTACGAAGATTTTGGTCCACAATCTGCGGATTCAGTAGACTATCCAGACTATGCAAAACCTGTATCTGAGGGTGTTGCTAACGGAGAATTTGATAAAGGCATTTTAATTTGTGGCACAGGAATTGGTATGTCCATTGCCGCTAATAAAGTCAAGGGCATACGTTGTGCATTAGTACACGATGTATTTAGTGCCAAGGCAACGCGTTGCCATAATGATTCAAATATTTTAGCAATGGGCGAACGTGTAATTGGCCCTGGCCTTGCACGTGAAATCGTACAAGCATGGCTAGAAACCGATTTTGAAGGTGGCCGCCATGTACGCCGTATTGAAAAAATTACTGAACTAGAGCAATAGTAGTTTTGTTATTCCATATATGGCATTCGTATAGGATGTCATATATGGCATGATTTTAATGGATATAGATGAAGGAGCTGAGCTTAATGGTGGTAAAACAAATACGAACACATTTGACTCAGTTACTCAGTGAATTTGAAGAGCAGGTAACATTACAACCCCATACAATTTTTGTAGTAGGGTGCTCTACATCTGAAGTGATTGGTCAGAAAATTGGCACAGCGGGAGCATTGGAGATAGCAGAAGCCATTTTTGAGCCGCTACAAGAATTTGCAGCAAAGCATCAATTGCTTTTAGCATTCCAAGGTTGTGAGCATATAAATCGAGCCATTACTATGGAAGCATCAACAGCTGAAAAATTTGGCTATGATCCAGTAGCAGTTGTCCCAGTTCGTACGGCAGGCGGCTCAATGTCAGCATATGCCTATACGCAATTTGATAATCCAGTGATTGTTGAAACAATACAGGCACATGCAGGTATTGATATTGGACAAACATTAATCGGTATGCATTTGAAAGCAGTAGCTGTACCTGTTCGAACATCGGTAAAAATGGTAGGAGAAGCTGTTGTGACGATTGCAACAACACGTCCTAAGCTAATTGGCGGAGAACGTGCAGTATATAAATAATTACCACCCTAGTGGTAGAGATGAATAACGATACTTTAGGAGGCTTTTTCAAACATGGCATATGAAAAATTAGCAGTACAAGACAAAGCAGTATTAGATGGAATTCTTGCAGAAAAAACTCGTCAGCAAGCAAATATTGAATTGATTGCATCCGAAAACTTTGTTTCCGAAGCAGTGATGGAAGCGCAAGGATCAGTACTGACAAATAAATACGCTGAAGGTTATCCTGGTAAACGCTATTATGGTGGCTGTGAGCATGTAGACGTAGTAGAAGATATTGCACGTGATCGTGTAAAAGAACTCTTCGGAGCAGAATATGCAAATGTACAACCACACTCAGGTGCACAAGCAAACATGGCTGTTTACCATACGATTCTAGAACCAGGTGACACAGTTCTTGGTATGAACCTTTCACATGGTGGTCACTTAACACATGGTTCTCCAGTAAACTTCTCTGGTGTTCTATATAATTTTGTAGAGTATGGTGTAACACAAGATACACAAGTGATTGATTATGAAGATGTACGACAAAAAGCTTTAGAGCATAAACCGAAACTGATTGTTGCAGGTGCATCTGCTTATCCACGTGAAATTGACTTCTCTAAATTCCGTGAAATTGCAGACGAAGTCGGAGCCTATTTCATGGTGGATATGGCACACATTGCTGGACTTGTAGCTGCTGGCGAACATCAATCACCAGTGCCATATGCTGATTTTGTTACATCAACTACACATAAAACATTACGTGGACCACGTGGTGGATTAATTCTTGCTTCAAAAGAATGGGAGCAAAAACTAAATAAATCTGTATTCCCAGGCATTCAAGGTGGCCCATTAATGCATGTTATCGCTG
This sequence comes from Lysinibacillus capsici, assembly GCF_020217405.1. Lineage (NCBI taxonomy): Bacteria > Bacillati > Bacillota > Bacilli > Caryophanales > Bacillaceae > Lysinibacillus > Lysinibacillus capsici. The sequence continues at coordinate 675,855 of NZ_CP084108.1, forward strand.
CAAAAGCTGTAGCATTTGGAGAAGCTTTACAACCAGAATTTAAAGACTATGCAAAACAAATTAAAGCCAATGCAAAGGCTTTAGCAGAAGTATTAATTGCTGAGGGTGTTGAAATTGTTTCTGGTGGTACAGATAACCATTTATTACTGCTAAATGTTAAATCTCTTGGTTTAACAGGGAAAGTAGCAGAGCACGCTCTAGATGAAGTAGGTATTACAACAAATAAAAATACAATCCCTTACGATACTGAATCTCCATTTGTCACTTCTGGAATTCGTATTGGTACTCCAGCGGTCACTTCTCGTGGCTTTAAAGAGGAAGATATGAAAGAAGTAGGAGCAATTATAGCGGCTGTTCTTAAAAGCCCTGAAGATGAAGCAGTTAAAGCAGATGCAAAAGATCGTGTGAAGGCATTAACTGATAAACATCCATTATATGTATAATCAATAGAATAATAGCTGTGTTTAAAGTACAAAATTTACTTTAAATACAGCTTTTTATTTTGGAAATAGAGGATTAAACTGTAAAAAACATCTTTTTTCTAATAAAGTAGAATAATCCCCTTATTTTTGAATAAATTTACATAAAAACGGTATAAAGGGATATATTATAGTAGGCAGAGGACAGATAGTGTCCTAGAAAAGAAGTTTTTTTTAATAAAAGTGAAAATTTAATTAAATTTTATGTACAATGGAAATGAGATTAAGGGATAGAAAAGGAGGGGTTAGATGGTCACTAAATCGTTAAACACAGATTATGATGTATTATTAAACAGCATTCGCAAATTAGGGAATAATTCGAAAGAAAGCTACGTTATTTTTGATGCGACGAAGCATCATTGCATAGTAGAGTGTAATGATTCTTTTTGTATGCTTACTAATGCAGCACGTTCACAAATTCTCAATACTGATTATTTTTCATGGCTATCAATGGATGAAAAAAAGACAACCATTGAAATGATTAAAGAAAAAATACATAACGGCATAATGGTGCAGGCGAAGCTATATCATAATGGCATCGATAAACCTCCCTTTTGGGCAGAAATACAAGCATTACCATTTTGCAATGAGGCAAATATAACGCAATTTGTTTTAGTATTTGTGAAGGATGTTACATATTATCATACGGAAGACTTCTTAATGCGTTTAGAAAATGATATGTACAGGGCAATTGAGAAGGAGTTTACTTTCGAGCAAAAGATGAAGCTTATTTGTCAAGGTCTCGATGGATTTTTTATGCCAAATATTGCGAGTATGGTGCTCATAAAAACAGAAGTAAACCAATTACAAGTTTTCATAGGAGATAATCAAACAAAGAGCGTACCAAGATGTTGTGCAAACAATGATTTCTTTAATAAGGTCATGCAATCAGAAACCTCTACTTTCATAGAGAATTTAGATGGAGTGAATATTCCTGAAGAACATAAGCAATATGCTTCGCTAGCTAAAAAGCCGCATGGATGGTTTATCCCTATACGTAATCAACAGCGGCAAGTAATAGGTGTTTTCTCGATATTTAGCCAAAAAACACAAAGTGACCAAATGCTTAAAAATTTGTTTCGAAAAATTGGTGCTCTTGTTGCATTGGCTTATTCATATGCAAGGACGCAGAAAAAAATTTGGGATTTAGCCTATACAGACATTACAACAGGTCTACCTAATCGTCACAGCTTTGTTAATACGATTGAAAGAGAAGTTCAGCAGGGTCAAAGCGGCTTTATTAAAATATTAAAACCGAGTGAATTTCATCAAGTAGTTGAATTGTATGGTCGTGAAATTGGTGACGAACTTTTAAGACAACTTGCCAAACGTCTTGAGCAAGACAAGTCAGAGAGTATTGAGTATGTTGCTAGATTTACAAGCTCTAGTTTGATTATGACTACAATGTCACTTCATGAAGATTTACATGATTATGAGATGAGAATAAAAGAAACGATTCGCCAACCTTTTATTATAGGAGGAAAGCAAATCTATATTACATTAAAAACAGGAATTGCTTCCTATAGTGATGACATTAATATTAATGATGCGATTCGTTTTGCAGATAATGCGTTATCCTTTGCAATCGATAGGCCAGGTACACATACTGAAATATTTACAACAGAGAAAAATGATGTGCTTGTACAGAAGATGACAGTCTTAAATCATTTGTCAGAAGCCATCAAAAATAAAGAAATAACAGTCCACTTACAGCCTAAAGTAGATTTACGCAATGGGGATATTCAAAGTATCGAAGCACTTGCAAGGTGGATTTCCCCAAAATTGGGTTTTGTTTCACCAGCGGTCTTTATTCCAGTAGCAGAGAGTGCTGGTAAGGTTCGAGAAATTGATGTACTTATTTTAGAGACGGTACTCTCATGGCTTTCAGAACGACAACGCCTAGGAAAGAAATTAGTGAAAATAGCAGTCAATATTTCACCGGATCATTTTTACTACACGCACTTTGTTCAGGATACACTGAAACTTGTGCGGAAGTATAATATTGACCCTAGCTATATTATCTTAGAGGTGACAGAAAATATTGGTTTAGTAGATTTTCAATCAGCCTATAAGATCATTCAAGAGCTAAAGAGCTATGGCTTTAAAACATCCGTAGATGATTTTGGCACAGGCTTTTCTTCGTTAAGCTATTTGCAACAACTACCGTTTGCTGAACTAAAGATTGATCGTAGCTTCATCAATGCTATAGAAGATCCAGCAACACTGGCTATTGTTCGCTCTATCATTCAGTTAGCATTAAATTTAGGAATGATTTCAGTGGCAGAGGGCATAGAGACAGAGGAACAGGTTGAGATTCTACGTGCGCTAGGATGCACAGTAGGACAAGGATACTTCTATTTCAAGCCAATGCCAATTGAACAATTAGATATCATCCTTGATCAGTAACATAGTTTTGACAAAAGAATAGATGACAAATGGAGTTCGCCTAAATTTATTTTTGAGGCGACTCCTTTTTTCTGTTATACTAGTTGAGATAAAAATGAATCCGAACGGTGAGGAGAGAATCCCTTTGAGCAAAGTCTATGTATTTGATCATCCACTAATCCAACACAAATTAACTTATATTCGCGACAAGAACACAGGAACAAAAGAATTTCGTGAGTTAGTAGACGAAGTGGCAACACTAATGGCATTTGAAATTACACGTGATATGCCAGTAGAGGAAATTGAAATTGAAACACCTGTAACAATCGCAAAAACAAAAGTACTTTCTGGTAAAAAACTTGCAATCGTACCGATTCTACGTGCAGGTATCGGTATGGTAGATGGTGTATTAAAGCTTATCCCTGCTGCAAAAGTTGGTCATATTGGTCTTTATCGTGATCCAGAAACATTAAAACCAGTTGAATATTACGCAAAACTTCCTGCAGATGTTGAAGAACGTGATTTCATTATTGTAGATCCAATGCTTGCAACTGGTGGTTCTGCAGTGGAGGCAATTCATTCACTGAAAAAACGTGGAGCTAAAAACATTAAATTCATGTGCTTAATCGCTGCACCAGAGGGTGTAAAAGCTATTCAAGAAGAACATTCGGATGTAGATATTTACATTGCTGCACTTGATGAAAAATTAAATGACCATGGTTATATTGTACCAGGCTTAGGTGATGCCGGAGACCGTCTATTCGGTACAAAATAAACATCCATACATGAAATTTCCTCATTTAGGAAACTAATAACTTGTGAAAGCGTCCTTCAAATTGAAGGGCGTTTCATAGTATGTGTAAGTAAGTAATCTCTTATCGACAGGAGCTGGACCTTACCATACAATAACAAAAAGGACGGTGCAGATCGCTTTGACAAAAAAATGGAAAGTAATGACAATTTTTGGTACAAGACCAGAAGCAATTAAAATGGCTCCTCTTGTTTTGGAGTTACAAAAGTATCCTAAGCAAATAGAATCTATTGTAACTGTAACAGCACAGCATCGCCAAATGCTCGATCAAGTATTAGAGACGTTTAGTATTACACCAAACTATGACTTAAATATAATGAAGGATCGCCAAACATTAATTGATGTAACGACAAATGCATTACAGGGTTTAGATAAAGTAATGAAGGAAGCACAACCAGATATCGTTTTGGTACATGGCGATACAGCAACGACTTTCATTGCAAGTCTCGCTGCGTTCTATAACCAAATTGCTATAGGACATGTAGAAGCGGGACTGCGAACATGGAACAAATATTCACCATATCCAGAGGAAATGAATCGCCAACTAACAGGCGTGATGGCAGATTTACATTTTGCGCCAACTGAAGTATCTAAAAAGAATCTTTTAGATGAGAATAAAAATCCAGCGACGATTTTTGTTACAGGTAATACAGCAATAGATGCATTAGCAACAACAGTCAGTGAACACTACACGCATCCTGTACTAGATAAAATTGGCGAGGACCGCATGATTTTATTAACGGCACATCGTCGCGAAAATCTTGGTGAACCAATGCGCCATATGTTTAAAGCGATCACTAGAATACTGGCAGAACATGAGGATGTTCAAGTTGTTTATCCAGTTCATATGAATCCGGCTGTAAGAGAAATCGCTAATGAAATTTTAGGGAATAATAAACGAGTGCATTTAATTGAGCCTCTTGAAGTATTTGATTTCCATAACTTTGCGGCAAATTCATATATGATCTTAACGGATTCGGGCGGTGTACAAGAAGAGGCACCTTCATTAGGGAAGCCAGTGCTTGTTCTTAGAGATACGACAGAACGTCCAGAGGGGATTGCAGCAGGAACATTAAAGCTAGCAGGAACAGAAGAAGAAACAATTTACGCCTTAGCAAAGGAATTACTAACAGATAATAATGCCTATGAAGCAATGGCTAAAGCGTCAAATCCATATGGGGATGGACATGCATCTAAGCGTATTGTTGAAGCATTGCTAGGATTTTTACAAAAAACTAATTAATATACTATATTTTATATTAAAAATAAGTCTAATGTACCTGTTGAAATGGGTAAGCTAATTTACGAGCATAATCTTGTCGTAAATTAGCTTTTTTTATGCATGAGAAGGTTGAGAAATTTTGAAACTATGAAATTTCATACACAAATTTGTCAACAATTTGACAAGAGTATAGAGGCTGTGAAGTTTTTCTCCTTTACCAATTGACTTCAAATATCTCCTATTGTATGCTTACAAAGGGTAAGAATGATAAGGGTTTCTGTTCATAAATAGGACGTTGAAACACTTGTTATATCAACTTTCTACTAAATTGACAGTTCAAAATAAGACTGTCGATTTGCAACGTTTTGTGCGTTTCGGTTTTTACCGAGTCGGTAAGGGGTGTAAGTTATTTTTTTGGGCATTTACACCTGTAATTGAAATGACTCTCCCATTACTATTCCGCTGTGAGTAGTGCTTTTCACTGCTCTTTTCTGATTTCACATAGTGGTCAGCAAACGTTTTCATTACTCGAAAAAATGATTCAGGAGATTACAACCAATGCTAGATTTGCATCACATTTTTGCTGTGCAGAAGAGGGCGTTATTTTTTTTGCTTGCACTCTGCGCATTAGGCTGGGGATTTACCCCCTATCAAACTGTTTTTGCGGGCATCGCAGTCGGTGCATTCTTTGGTACGTATAATTTTTGGATTTTAGTTCGGCGTATGGAGAAGTTTGACAGATCCATTAGTGAAGGGAAGAAAATAGGCTCACTTGGTACAGCGCTTCGCTTTGGATCAGGTGTTGCGGCAGTCGCAATAGCCATTACGTTGCCAAACTATTTTCACTTAATTAGCACGGTTATAGGGCTAATGATTCCGTACGTTTTTCTCTTTGTCGAGAGAATTGTGTCACATGTAAGGAACCGCTGATGTGCTTTAAATTAGAAAGAGAGGTGAAAAAATAACAATGGATCACAAAGCTCCGTTACTAGAAGTCGGGTTTTTAACATTTAACTTATCAACAGTTATGATGTTACTAGTTGCAGCAATTATCGTATTTTTAATTGCCTTTATTTCAACTAGAAGTCTAAAACTAAAACCAACTGGCATGCAAAACTTTATGGAATGGATTATGGATTTCGTAAAGAATATCATCAAAAGCAACATGGATTGGAAAACTGGTGGACGATTCCATGTTTTAGGTATTACGTTAATTATGTTTATCGCAGTATCTAACTTATTGGGTCTTCCTTTTTCTATCATCTATGACCACACGCTATGGTGGAAATCACCAACAGCTGACCCTACAGTAACAATGACATTAGCAGCAATGATATTAGTCTTAACGCACTTCTATGGTGTAAAAATGAAGGGTTCAGGTCATTATGTTGGTACATTCTTTAAACCAATGTCATTCATGTTCCCACTTAAAATAGTAGAAGAATTTGCAAACACATTAACATTAGGTCTACGTCTTTACGGTAACATTTACGCAGGTGAGATTTTACTAGCCTTACTTGCAGGTTTAGCATCATCAGGTGCCGTGGGATTCATCGGAGCAATCGTTCCTATGATGGCATGGCAAGGTTTCTCAATTTTCATCGGCTTTATCCAAGCCTTTATCTTCACAATGTTAACAATGGTTTACATGGCTCATAAAGTGAGCGATGACCATTAATATAAAGCATATATACTATGCTTGAACTACAAAAACAAACAATTCCAAGGAGGAAATTTTCAAATGACAGGTTCATTAGGTTTATTAGCAGCAGCAATCGCAATCGGTTTAGGTGCACTTGGTGCAGGTATTGGTAACGGTCTTATCGTATCAAAAACAGTAGAAGGTATCGCTCGTCAACCAGAAGCTCGTGGCGTTCTTCAAACTACAATGTTCATCGGGGTTGCATTAGTTGAGGCCCTACCGATCATCGCAGTAGTAGTAGCATTCATCGTTATGAACAAATAATTCAGTTGAACACTGAATTTTACTAGTGGCGAAGCAGGATTCTCCAGATGAAACTTCGCCCTTCATTTTGGAACAGATAAAAGCTATGTGCAAATATAGCTTTTTAAAATAGGTAGTTTTTTAGTCATTAAATTATGTTGAAGTTAAAGCTCTTGAAGGGAGTGAAACAATCGTGTTTTTAGATAATCTTGTACTAGGTGCAGGCGGTGCTTCGTTAAATAGTGGAGATATCATCGCAACATTAGTTATTTTCATCGGATTAATGTTACTACTTAGGAAATTCGCTTGGGGTCCACTTATGGGCATCATGCAACAACGTGAAGAATTAGTAGCGAGTGAAATCGAAGCAGCTGAAAAAGCGCGCAAAGAATCGCACCAATTTTTAGAAGAACAAAAGAGCCTTCTTAAGGAAGCTCGTACAGAAGCACAATCGATTGTTGAGGGCGCTAAAAAGCAAGGCGAATTACAAAAAGAAGAAATTCTTACTGTAGCTCGTAATGAAGCAAACCGCTTAAAAGAATCGGCTTTACGTGAAATTGAGTCTGAAAAAGAAAAAGCTATTGCAGCTGTACGTGATGAAGTCGTTTCATTATCTGTACTTGCAGCATCTAAAGTCCTTAGCAAAGAGATTTCTGAGGCAGACAACCGTGCTCTAATTGAAGAGACGATTGCGAAGGCAGGGGAAGCTCGATGAGTAATTCAACTGTAGCAAAACGTTACGCTCAAGCGCTTTTTGAATTGGCGCAACAAAAAAATATTCTTACTGAAGTTGGAGCAGACTTAAGTGAACTAACAAAAGTAGTAAAAGAATCTCCTGATTTTTTAACGCTTTTAAATGCACCTAAGTTCTCCGTCGAACGAAAAAAACAAATGGTAGCTGATATCTTTAATGGTGCAACACCAGAAGTTTTACACACTGTTCAACTTCTAGTTGAGAAAAAACGTGTAAACGAGATGACACAAATTGCTAAGGCATATGCTGAACTTGCTGCGCAAGCACAAGGCACTGCAGATGCAACAGTATTTTCAACACGTATACTTTCTGCAGAAGAAAGCGCTAATATTTCAGCAGCGTTCGCGAAACTTGTTGGAAAACAATCTTTAAATATTACAAACGAAGTTGATCCATCTTTACTTGGTGGTATTCGTGTTCAAATCGGTAACCATATTTATGATAGCTCAGTAGCAAACAAACTAGAGCGTCTAAAACGTGAATTAATCGGTTAATAATTTAGAAATGTGAGAGGTGACATACATGGGCATCAAGGCTGAAGAAATCAGCAGTCTGATTAAACAACAGATTGAGAATTATGAATCTGAACTTAAAGTAAGCGAAGTTGGTACAGTTATCCGTATTGGTGACGGTATTGCTCTTGCTCATGGCCTCGACAACGCCATGGCTGGAGAACTACTAGAGTTCTCTAATGGTGTTATGGGTATGGCTCAAAACCTAGAAGAAGGTAACGTTGGTATCGTAATCTTAGGTCCATACACTGACATCAAAGAAGGCGATGAAGTTCGTCGTACAGGTCGTATCATGGAAGTACCAGTTGGTGAAGAACTAATTGGTCGTGTTGTAAACCCACTTGGACAACCAGTGGATGGACAAGGTCCTATCAACACTACAAAATCTCGTCCAATCGAAAGTCCAGCTTTCGGTGTAATGGCTCGTAAATCAGTACACGAACCACTACAAACTGGTATTAAAGCGATTGACGCATTAGTACCAATCGGTCGTGGTCAACGTGAGTTAATCATCGGTGACCGTCAAACTGGTAAAACATCTGTAGCTATCGATACAATTCTTAACCAAAATGACCAAAACATGATTTGTATCTATGTAGCAATCGGTCAAAAAGAATCTACTGTACGTGGTGTTGTAGAAACTCTTCGTAAACATGGCGCTTTAGATTACACAATCGTTGTGACAGCTTCTGCTTCTCAACCAGCTCCATTATTATTCTTAGCACCATTTGCTGGTGTATCTATGGCTGAAGAATTCATGTTACAAGGTAAACACGTATTAATCGTGTATGATGATCTTTCTAAACAAGCATCAGCTTACCGTGAACTTTCACTTCTTCTTCGCCGTCCTCCAGGTCGTGAAGCATATCCTGGTGACGTTTTCTACTTACACAGCCGCTTACTTGAACGTGCTGCGAAGTTAAATGAAACATATCAAAATGGTTCAATTACAGCTCTTCCATTCGTTGAGACACAAGCTGGGGATATCTCTGCATACATCCCAACTAACGTAATCTCAATCACTGATGGACAAATCTTCTTACAATCTGACTTATTCAACTCAGGTGTACGTCCAGCGATTAACGCCGGTCTTTCTGTATCACGTGTAGGTGGATCTGCTCAAATAAAAGCGATGAAAAAAGTTGCGGGTACACTACGTCTTGACTTAGCTGCATTCCGTGAGCTTGAATCATTTGCTCAATTTGGTTCAGATTTAGATAAAGTAACACTTGCTAAACTTGAGCGTGGTAAACGTACGGTTGAAGTTCTTAAACAAGACCTTAACAAACCACTAAAAGTTGAAAAACAAGTTGCAATCCTTTACGCATTAACTAAAGGTCATTTAGATGATATTCCAGTACAAGATATCGTTCGCTTCGAATCAGAATTCTTAAGCTGGTTAGATTCAAACCACACAAACGTTTTAGATCATGTTCGTACTACTAAAGAGCTTGCTCCTGATGCGGATTATGAAGCAGCAATCAATGCATTCAAAAAAACTTTCGCTAAATCAGAATAAGTCTTAGCTAGTCACTTGATTAAAAAACAGAAGGTGGTGAAATACCAGTGGTAAACTTACGCGAAATTAAAGGTCGTATTACTTCAACAAAGAGTACGAAGCAAATTACAAAAGCAATGCAGATGGTTTCTTCTTCTAAGTTACGTCGTGCAGAGCAAAATGCTAAAGCTTACGTTCCTTACATGGAAAAAATTCAGGACGTAGTAGGCGCGATCGCTTCAGGGACAAAAGACAGCGGACATCCAATGTTAACTGCTCGTCCTGTTAAGAAAACGGCTTACTTAGTCATTGGTTCTGACCGTGGTCTTGCAGGTGCTTACAATTCAAGTATCCTACGTCAAGTACAACGTACGATTAACGAGCGTCATAAATCAAAAGACGAATACGTTATTTTAGCAGTAGGTCGTGTTGTTCGTGACTACTTTGTGAAACGTGATCATAATGTCATCAGTAATGTTGTCGGTCTACCTGACCAACCAACATTTGCTGATATTAAAGAAATCGCTCGTAATGCTGTTGGTATGTTCATTGATGGTACGTATGACGAACTTTATATGTACTATAATCACTTTGTCAGCGCTATTGCTAGCGAAGTGACAGAGAAAAAACTTCTTCCATTAACAGATATTGCCCCTGCAAGCGGTACTGCTTCTTATGAATTCGAGCCATCTGGCGAAGCAATTCTAGAAGTGTTACTTCCACAATATGCGGAAAGCTTAGTTTATGGCGCATTATTAGATGGAAAAGCAAGTGAACATGCTTCTCGTATGACGGCTATGAAAAATGCAACAGATAATGCAACTGATCTTATCTCAGACCTTTCTTTGCAATATAACCGTGCACGTCAAGCGGCGATTACACAAGAAATTACAGAAATCGTTGGTGGAGCTGCAGCCTTAGAATAGGCAAGCAGCTTCCCAATGTCGTATAAGAATACGATAGGAGGGTACACAGTAATGAATAAAGGACATGTTATTCAAGTAATGGGTCCAGTTGTTGACGTTAAATTCGACAATGGCCAATTACCAGCAATCTATAACGCTTTAACAGTTAAGATTGAACGTCCTAATGAAGAACCAACAATTCTTGCATTAGAAGTTGCGCTTCATTTAGGTGATGATTCTGTTCGTACAATTGCGATGTCATCTACTGATGGCTTACAACGTGGAGCAGAAGTAACAGACTTAGGAAAAGCTATCTCAGTACCAGTGGGTGAAGTTACACTAGGTCGTGTATTCAACGTACTTGGAGAAGTAATTGACTTAGGTGAAGAGATTCCAGCAGACGCACGTCGTGATTCAATTCACCGTGAAGCACCAACTTTCGAGAATCTTTCAACTACAGTTGAAATTCTTGAAACAGGTATCAAAGTAGTAGACTTACTTGCACCATATATCAAAGGTGGTAAAATCGGTCTATTCGGTGGTGCCGGTGTAGGTAAAACTGTATTAATCCAAGAATTAATCAACAATATCGCACAAGAGCACTCTGGTATCTCTGTATTCGCTGGTGTAGGTGAGCGTACTCGTGAAGGGAACGACTTATTCTTCGAAATGAGCGATTCAGGCGTTATCAAGCAAACAGCGATGGTATTCGGTCAAATGAACGAGCCACCTGGCGCACGTATGCGTGTTGCTTTAACTGGTCTTACAATGGCGGAATACTTCCGTGATGAGCAAGGTCAAGACGTACTTTTATTCATCGACAATATCTTCCGTTTCACACAAGCAGGTTCTGAGGTTTCTGCCCTATTAGGTCGTATGCCTTCTGCGGTAGGTTACCAACCAACACTTGCAACTGAAATGGGTAAACTACAAGAGCGTATCACATCTACGAACAAAGGATCTGTAACTTCTATTCAAGCGATTTATGTACCAGCCGATGACTATACTGACCCGGCTCCAGCTACAACTTTCGCCCACTTAGATGCAACAACTAACCTTGAGCGTAAATTATCTGAGATGGGTATCTACCCTGCGGTTGACCCATTAGCTTCGACTTCTCGTGCATTATCACCTGAAATCGTAGGCGCTGAGCACTACGCAATTGCTACTGGTGTACAACGTACAATCCAACGTTACCGTGAATTACAAGATATCATTGCAATCTTAGGTATGGATGAGTTATCTGATGAAGATAAACAAACAGTAGAACGTGCTCGTCGTATTCAATTCTTCTTATCACAAAACTTCCACGTAGCGGAACAATTCACTGGTCAAAAAGGTTCTTATGTACCTGTAAAAGAAACTGTTCGTTCATTCAAGGAAATCCTTGATGGCAAATGGGATCACCTACCAGAAGATGCTTTCCGTCTAGTTGGTTCAATTGATGAAGTAGTTGAAAAAGCGAAAAGCATGGGCGTAGAGGTTTAATACTAGGGACGAGGAGGAAAAAATATGAAGACAGTTCTAGTCAATATTGTCACTCCCGACGGCCCAGTATACGATTCTGAAGTATCAATGGTAATCGCTAAAACAACTTCAGGAGAAATCGGTGTTCTTGCAGGCCATATTCCAATGGTTGCTCCACTTGCAATTGGTGCAGTGAAGCTTAAAAAAGAAAACGGTTCGACTGATATTGTTGCTGTAAGCGGTGGTTTCATTGAAGTTCGTCCAGAAAAAATCTCAATTTTAGCGCCGTCTGCTGAAATTGCTGAAAGCATCGATGTTCAACGTGCTAAAGAAGCCGTTAAACGTGCTGAAGGACGTCTTCAAAGTAAACAAGACAACATTGATTTCAAACGTGCTGACCTAGCATTAAAACGTGCGTTGAATCGTATCAACGTTCATGAGGGTAATATCTAATTCATTTTTAACGGGCAGATGCGACATCTGCCCGTTTTTTAAGGTGAATAAATATATTGAGGGAGAAATGGAGGATGCTACATGGAAATATATGAAGCGATTGGACAAGAAGCTTTATTGGGTATTTTATCTCACCTATTTTTTATTGCTATTACTTTTTACGCCTTACAAGCTTTTATGATTGAAAAACTATTTAAAAAAAATCGAGTTTTTCAAATTCAGCTCATTTATATTTTACTTAGTATTGCGATTGGCTCAGCAGTATCAAATTTCTTTCTTCAAATATCTAGCTGGTCAGGCAAACTCCCTTATTTATTTTAAAGAATTTGTTTCTTTCATAAATTTATAGGTCTACATGCTTCAAAGGACTTTATAATACCATTTGTGTGGCCCTTTGAACTATGTAAAAAGACGCTAATACATTAAATTCTTATGAATTTCACGCTATTAGCTACCAAGATAGCCATTGATAAATGTACGATAATAGGTGCCCGTCACTTCATTTTTTATAGAAAAAAGTGAAAAGTTGTTTTTTATTCATATATCTTTGGGTATGTATTAGAAGCGAACGGGTTATTGGTCATTCACAAAAAAAATTTAGCAGCGTACAATAAATAAATAGCAAAAAATCTAATAATAGCTTAAAATAGTGATTTGGACGCTTGAACGAGCGTTAGAAAAGTTGTACTATAGAGTTGTTTGTTTACTGATTATGACATTATACTTCTTCATTAAAATAAAAATTTGGTAGGTTAATAGATTGAATTCGGAGGGACATAGGGTGGATAAAATAATAGTGACTGGCGGCCAAAAACTACAGGGAAAAGTACGTGTAGAGGGCGCAAAAAATGCAGTGTTACCAATCCTTGCAGCAGCTTTACTTGCTTCAAAAGGAGAAAATGTAATTAAAGAAGTCCCTAATTTAGCAGACGTCTTTACAATAAATGAAGTACTTAAAAGTTTAAACGCAGCAGTTACATATATACCTGAAGATAATGCCGTATATATAGATGCAACAAAAGAACTTTCAAGTGAAGCACAATTTGAATTTGTTAGTAAAATGCGTGCATCTATTTTAGTAATGGGATCTCTACTTGCTCGTAATGGCTATGCGCGTGTAGCACTTCCTGGAGGCTGTGCAATTGGATCACGTCCGATTGAATTACACTTAAAAGGCTTTGAAGCAATGGGTGCAAAAATTTCATTTGGCCATGGCTATGTTGAGGCGAAGACAGAGGGTCGCTTAAAAGGGGCTAATGTGTATTTGGATTTCCCAAGTGTTGGGGCGACTGAAAATATTATGACAGCTGCATCTTTAGCTGAAGGGACAACTGTAATTGAAAATGCAGCGAAAGAGCCTGAAATCGTGGATCTTGCAAACTTTATTAATAGTATGGGTGGCCGTGTAATCGGTGCGGGGACAAATACGATTCGTATTGAAGGAGTCGATACATTATATGGAGTAGAGCATCATATTATTCCTGACCGTATTGAAGCTGGTACATTTATGGTGGCAGCAGCTATTACTAGAGGAGATGTGGTGATTGAAAACGCAGTCCCTGAGCATATGACTGCTTTAATAGCTAAAATGCGTGAGATGGGCGTAGATATTACTGAGTTGGATGAAGGAATCCGTGTACGAGTTCCTCAAACACTAAAAGCAGTTGATATCAAAACAATGCCACATCCTGGTTTCCCAACAGATATGCAATCACAAATGATGGCATTAATGCTTACTGCTGAAGGTACGAGTATTATTACAGAAACGGTATTCGAAAACCGTTTTATGCATGTTGAGGAGTTCCGTCGCATGAATGCTGGTGCTAAAATAGAGGGACGTTCTGTGTTTATCGAGGGGCCTGTGAATCTTCAGGGAGCTGAGGTAATGGCAACGGATTTACGAGCTGCGGCTGCATTAATTTTAGCGGGTCTTGTATCTGAAGGAATGACACGTGTCACAAAACTTCATCATTTAGATCGTGGTTATGTTGATTTCCATGGAAAGTTAGCATCTCTAGGTGCTAATATTGAACGTATTACAGAAGAAGTAGTGACAATTGAAGATGTAACAGTTGAATTGCCTACAAACTAAATAGATTTTAAAACCCTTTGCTTTTTATGCAGAGGGTTTTTGTTTTCTCATAACTACAAGAAATCTAGCATATTATTCCTTATGAAAAAATGGATGATTAGTATAGGTGTCATTTGCTTGATTGGGGCATTATATATGCTTCCTTTAGTAGGGTTTAGTGAAAGACAAGAGGCTATCATACCTCAAGCTAGTGATAAGAATGCTTGTGAAATATTTATAGAAGTGGAGGGGCAAGAAGAAAAAATCCCTTTGGAAACGTATATTACAGGGGTAGTTGCTGCAGAAATGCCCGTTTCTTTTAAAAAAGAGGCACTGAAGGCACAAGCTATTGCAGCACGCACATATGCGTTGAAAACGACAAATTACGGTAAAATTGCGATCGCCCCAACCGTGGCAAAGCAAGTCTTCTATGATGAAGAACAGAGAAAGGCGAATTGGGCTAGCAATTTCCTGGGAAATGAAAAGAAAATTGTCGAAGCTATTAATGAAACACAAGGACAAGTTATTCTTTATAATAATGAATTGATTACAGCTATGTTTCATTCAACAAGCAATGGTAAAACAGAAAGTGCTTATGGATATAGTGGAAATGATATACCATATTTGCAAAGTGTTGTAAGTATATCTGATCAAGCATCTCCTAAGTTTGAGGCTGAGCAAGAATGGACTTTAGCTCAATGGAATAAGCTCTGGCCTATACAATGGCAACCTAGTGATTTTAATCGTATGCAGTTATTTTATAATGATTCTGGGCGAGTAGAACGTTTACAGCTAGGGAATAATGTCTGGACAGGGAGAGAGGTAAGAACGCTCCTTGGTATTCCATCAACTGATTTCACAATCATCTTTAATGCCAATAAAAGAAAGGTTCAAGTGAAAACTCAAGGTTATGGGCATGGAGTGGGCATGAGTCAATATGGAGCGGAGGCAATGGCAAATGAAGGGAAAAAAGCTGCCGAAATTTTACACTATTATTATCAAGATATTGAAATAAAAAAAATAGATGCATGTTTAAAATAACTTCTAGTTGTTCACACTGCAACTAGAGGTGATGAAAATGAGAGAGGATAAAAATAACAAAGCTTCTCAAAACCAAGATCCAAATCAAAAGGAAAATGGCCAATTACAAAAGAAACCGTGGTTTTGGCCAGTAGTTTACACAGGTGGTGCACTTGTTCTAGCAGGATTATTATTTGGTTACAATAGTCTCGTATCAAAAGTAGAAGAGGCTCCTTTACCAGACTTAGCTGAAGTAGATCCAGGTCCTGTAGTGGAAACGAATGCACGAACAGAAAACATGATGTATCCATTCAAAGAAGAGAATTTTAGTAAAGTACAAGTCTTACAAGAATTTTACGAGTTAGAGGCAAATGAAGAGTCTCGTGAAAATGCACTAATGGTATTTAATCAAACATTTACTACATCTTCTGGAATCTCTATTGCTATGAATGGCGAAGAATTTGAAGTACTAGCTGCAATGAGTGGTAAAGTACTAGAGGTAAAACTAGACGCATTTACAGGCAATAAGATCGTGATCGAACATCCAAATGGTATGCAGACACATTATAGCTCTGTGAAGGATATCGCTGTTAAAGAAGGCGATGAGGTTACACAAGGTCAAGCATTAGGAAAAGCAACGGACAACGAGTGGAATCAAGCGGCTGGCGTCCATATGCATTTCGAAATTCTTGAAAACGGAAAATATATCAATCCGAAAAAATTACTAGCTTTTTAATGAGAAAAGCTAGTAACGCATAAAAAGTCAGTATTTTATCAAGAAAATGCAAAACGTGTTCTGAATAGCTTTGTCCTCACATAAGGTGAAGAAATGCGCAAATGTGCATCTGATTGCCAAAGCATTTTGTGAAATTGTGTGGAAAGGACGAAGAACGTGCATGAGCACATTCGGAAGCGCTGCATACGCCTCGGTGAATTACTGATTGAGACGCGTGAGACTGTGCGTGTCCTCGCGAAAATGACTGGTTATTCAAAAAGTACGGTGCACAAGGATTTAACAGAGCGATTACCAACAATTCATGAAGGATTAGCTGACCAAGTGAAAGAAATACTCGCCTACCATAAGGCCGTACGTCATATTCGCGGAGGAGAAGCAACGAAAAACAAGTGGAAAGAAAGAGCGAGTCAAGAATGATTCGTTCTTTTTTGTTGTGTTAGACAAACATAAGGATGATTTTCTAAGGAATAGTAATTCTATATTATAGCCGTTCACTGCGTAAAAAGAAAACAGTCTTATTCACTAAATTTAGGTGAAATTACCAATAGAATATGATAAAATATTCTAGATAAAGAGATAAAATGAACGTTATGTAGTTGGAACTGGCGGGAAGGAGAAATTATAAAATGTTTTCGAAAGATATTGGCATTGACTTAGGGACTGCGAACGTATTAATCCACGTTAAAGGGAAAGGGATTGTCCTCAATGAACCATCTGTTGTGGCGATCGATAAAAAGACAAATAAAGTATTAGCGGTAGGGGAAGAAGCCCGCCAAATGGTAGGGAGAACGCCAGGCAATATCACAGCTATTCGTCCACTAAGAGACGGAGTCATTGCAGATTTTGATGTGACAGAGGCGATGTTAAGACATTTCATCAATAAATTAAACGTAAAAGGATTTTTGGCGAAACCACGCATATTAATTTGCTGTCCAACGAATATTACAAGTGTTGAACAAAAGGCAATTCGTGAAGCTGCTGAAAAATCTGGTGGTAAAAAAGTATATTTAGAGGAAGAGCCAAAAGTAGCAGCAATAGGTGCTGGAATGGATATTTTCCAACCAAGTGGAAATATGGTAGTCGATATCGGGGGCGGAACAACAGATATCGCAGTTCTATCAATGGGTGATATCGTAACAAGTGAATCCATTAAAGTAGCAGGCGATGTGTTTGATAACGATATTTTGCAATATATTAAAAAAGAATATAAATTGCTAATTGGTGAACGTACTGCAGAGGCAATCAAAATGACAATTGGTACAGTTTTCAAAGGTAGTCGCAATGATACGATGGATATTCGTGGCCGTGATATGGTAACGGGTTTACCACGTACAATTACAATTGAGTCTGAAGAAATTGAACGTGCACTACATGAATCAGTAGCCATGATTGTCCAGTCAGCTAAAAATGTCTTAGAAAAAACACCACCTGAACTATCAGCCGATATCATTGATCGTGGAGTGATTATAACTGGTGGTGGTGCATTATTACATGGAATGGACCAGCTATTAATAGAAGAGCTAAAGGTACCTGTTTTCATTGCAGAGAGACCTATGGATTGTGTAGCCATTGGTACAGGTATCATGCTTGAAAATATTGATCGTGTGCCAGCATCCTTATAAAATTAAAATGAGGTGATTTCTTTGTTTAAAGGATTTTATACAGTTGCAACAGGTATGATCACGCAACAAAGAAGAACAGAATTACTTACCAATAATTTATCAAATGCGAATACACCAGGATTTAAGGCAGATCAATCTACGATTCGCTCATTCCCAGATATGCTAATGTCTAGCATTGGTAAAACAAATGCTCCTGCTCACCAACAAGCCGGCGCTGAATATATGAGTCAAGTAGGAGCTTTAAATACAGGGACATATTTACAAGAAACATTGCCAAATTACATACAAGGCCAAATCTATAACACTGATTTTACAACAGATATGGCATTGATTAATGGAAACTTACCACAAAATGAAGATGGTGTTACGGGTTCAATTTTCTTCCGACTAGAACATCCTGCTGGTGGTGAGGCTTACACACGTAATGGTAATTTCACATTAGATGGGCAAGGCTATTTAGTTAATGGTCAAGGATTATATGTACTAAATGATGCTGGGCAACGTATCCAGCTACCAAATGATGATTTCCGATTAGATGAAAGTGGCGCTATCTTTGTAAATAATCAACAAGTGGCTCGTGTTGGTGTATCATTTGCTACTAACCCGAACATGCTACAAAAACAAGATAATGGCCTTATTCGTACAGAAAATGGTGAGAACTTGCCAACAGCTTATGGAGCGAATGGTGTTTCCTTTACACTACGTCAAAACTTTTTAGAAGGTTC
The DNA here is from genome assembly GCF_020217405.1 of Lysinibacillus capsici. Taxonomy (NCBI): domain Bacteria; kingdom Bacillati; phylum Bacillota; class Bacilli; order Caryophanales; family Bacillaceae; genus Lysinibacillus; species Lysinibacillus capsici. The sequence goes on from NZ_CP084108.1 coordinate 694,460, forward strand.
GAACGTAGATTCTGGTCGCACAATGACAGATTTAATGACTGCCTACCGTGCATTTGAAGCAAATCAAAAAGTATTACAAGCTTATGATCGTAGCATGGAGAAGGCTGTGAATGAAATCGGAAAAATTTAATGGGCGAACAGGAGGCTTTTATCAATGCTACGTACAATGATTACAGCTACAAACACAATGGGGCAACTACAAAACAAACTGGATACAATTAGTAATAACATTGCTAACAGTAATACAACGGGCTATAAAACAAAGGAAGCATCCTTTAATGAATTACTTTATCAGCAATTTAATAATGATAAGCAGGATCGCGCAGAACGACAAACACCTGTTGGTATTCGCTATGGATCTGGTGCAATGGTTGGCCAAATTAAATCCAATGAAAAGCAAGGTTCATTACAAACAACTAATCGTGATTTAGACTTAGCTTTCACAAAAGCGAAACAATATTTCAATATTTTGATGCCAGATGGTGAAAATGGAACTGAAACAGTGTATACTCGACAAGGTGACTTTTATTTATCTCCATTGAATAATGGAACAGTTATGCTTGTAACAGCAGAGGGTTATCCAGTAGCTAATGTTGCAGGACAAGCTATTACATTACCCGACACGGTTCAAAAGTTTGCTGTTCGAGATGGTGGTGTATTAGAAGCATCTTATCCAAATGGAGATATAATTCGTACGAATTTAGCTGTAACAGAATTCCAAAAGCCGCAATTAATGGAGCATGTTGCCGGTTCTTATATGGGATTACCTAATAATTTAGCTGAACTTGGCTATACGCAGGCGGAAGTTTTGACAGAGCTTGTGGGAGCCAACCGTCAGCAAATTGGCATGCAAAGTGGTACACTAGAAATGTCCAATGTTAACCTCTCGAAAGAAATGACAGAACTCATTCAAACACAACGTTCTTATCAATTCAACGCAAGAGCGGTGACATTAGCAGATCAAATGCTTGGACTAATTAATGGCATTCGATAGCAAGTTATCCAAAAACGCATAGTAAGGAATGAAGAGGAGTACAATCTATGACAAACGATTCACGTCGACGTTCTGTGCCGACACAAGAAACCGATACGCAACCGCAACCAGAAAAGAAAGAACGCCGCTCGACTGGAGAGCAACGCGAGGTTCGATGGGTGCAAATCCGACTGATTCCGATTTGGTTACGCATTGTAATTGTTCTCATTTTAGTCGTTGTTGCCGCAGCATTAGGCGCAATGTTTGGCTTTAGCGTTATTGGAGAAGGCAATGCTATGGATATTTTTAAACGAGAAACATGGCAGCATATATTTGATATTATGAATGGTAAAGAATAACTTTATTCTTTACCTTACTTTGTGTATACATACTTAATTTTTGAGGGGGAAATGACATGTTATCTGCAGAACAAATTCAAGCAATTTTACCACACCGCTATCCTTTTTTATTCGTAGATCGCATCATTGAATTAGAAGAAGGGAAGCGTGCAGTAGGATTAAAAAACGTTTCAATCAACGAAGATTTTTTTAATGGGCACTTCCCAGGTTATCCAGTTATGCCAGGTGTGTTAATTGTGGAAGCTTTAGCTCAAGTAGGTGGAGTGGCTTTATTAAATGCTGAAGAATTTAAGGGTCGTTTAGCATTTTTAACGGGTGTTGATAATTGTCGTTTCAAGCGTCAAGTCCTACCTGGCGACCAACTTAAATTGGAAGTAGAATTTGTAAAACTTCGTGGCGCAATGGGGAAAGGTCATGGTGTAGCTACTGTAGATGGAGAACTTGTATGTGAAGCCGACATTCTATTTGCCATTGGGCCTGAACAGCCTAAACAAGCTTAATTTGCATTTGTAGACCAAAAGATATAAAATAGATAAAGTCAAGTCAAAAATTGATTAGTAGGTTCATAAATTGCGATGGTAAATAAGCGATTGTGAATTGAAATAGATGTAATTTTTAGGTTTTACAAACGTAGGAGGATTATTAAGATGTATAAGGAATTGTCTTCAGGTATTAAAATTAGCATTACTCGTTCGATTTCAACATCTTTTGAAACATACTTAGCAAGTATTGGTTGGGATGAAGAGCGCTTTTCCATGGAAGACTTCATTGCAAGCTGGCAGACTTATTTTCAGGAGAATGCCGCATGGATCGAAAAAATCCCTGCTGATACATTGATGAGTGCACAGTTTCATGAAGAAATGGCACAAAAAATCGATGAGGTTATTGCCAAAATTTTAAATGAAGAACCAACAGCACAGCAAGTCGAAACAATCGAGGCATTGCAAAAAGAGCTAGGTACAAACTATAGCTACGACTGTAAAGCAGAGGCAGCATATATTGAACAGTTATTAAAAGAAAAACAAAAATAGTTTGTACAAAAATCGGATAGTTCCCTCCTTTCTCGGGCAATCTATGTAGGATCACAAATACAGTTGATGTATTTGATGACATAGTACCCAAGAAAGGAGGTTTTTTACTATGTGGAAAATGTCATTTTTAACCATCATTCTTGCAACTGCATTCCTTGGAGGTTGTAACTGGGGAAATAATGCAGTGGAAGATCACCCTGTTCGAGAAGTCGAGAATGACGTACGTCGAGGAGTCGACGATGTCGAAGACGCATTAGATCCGAATAATCGTGATGATGCATACAATCGCAATAATGTGAATGGGAATGGTGTAGATCGAGGTACTGTTAACGATAATACAACATTACCTGAAGCAACAACACCTGGTTCAAATGCCGATATGAACGGCACAAACGGCTATGACAACACACCAAATGCAAACGGTGTAAATGGTGTTGAACGTAATGACAACATGAACGGTAACAATAATAATGATGTTGTCGACGATAAAGTAAACAACACTGAAAAATACCGTGATGGTATGAACAACCGATAACATAAAAAGAGTGTTTCCTCTGCGGAAAACACTCTTTTTTCAATTTAGAGGAAAGCGAAGTGAATACCCGCGGAAGCAGACCTAATACTCGCGGAAGCAGAGTAAGTACCCGCGAAAACAGAGTGAATACCAGCGAAAGCAGGGTGAATACCTAAAAGCTAAGCAAAACCCCCATCAAAAAAATTCTTCATATGCTCCAGTAAATTTTCTGGTAAATGGTAAACACGATTCTTATAGGTACCGGTATATGGAAACTGAAACTTCCGTAGCAATCGAGTAGCTGCATCGTTAGAATTAATTCTAAAAAACGCTCGTAACTGTTTATTGGTAATAGAATGACTAATCAATAACCGATAATCAAGCATAGCCTCTGCGAAAATTTCTATACTTCTATAATGACAAAATGAACATTCCCAAATGCCACGATGGAAGTACATATTATTTTGATAGGTACATTTTGGACAAAGAACACCGTGTCGAAATCGTGATGGGGCAATTGATGTATGAATCTGAGGAATAATTTGTTTAGAAAGTAGTAGGTGCACTAATTGGGTTAATTGATTATCCATTAATTTTTTAGGGTGCTTTTTAAAAAGCGACTGGAGATACTTATGAAGTCCGGACGCATGAAAAATGGGAAGAGTACTAGTTGAATTGACGATGATTGTGGAAGGATTTGCTATAACAACAGCCCCTTCAACAGGAAGGGAATAACTTGTAATCAGATTTTTAAGAAATCCCATATGACGCTCAGTTTGAGTAAGAGCATTTGGAAATCCTTCAACAGTACCATCAACCCTTGTGCGTGTGCATTGATGTGTGTGTTGATTAAATTCAAGACGACCATGTATGTTTTTGATTTCTACAACCAACATAAAATGGGGACAAATAAAAAGCGTATCAATCTGATGCAGATGTTGAGCCGTGTTCATAAGACATAAATTATGTAAGACAAAAAAGGTATTTGGATATATTAATTCATGCCATACGTGATCAACCTTTTGCTCGCCAGCAAACCCTGCATCTAGTCGACGATACTGCTCTTGATAATAATGAAATTCTACATCATCCTTTAAAAGACGCCTCATCAAAGCCTCAAGCCATAATAATTTTAAAGGCTTCTTCCTTATAGCAACCACCAAATGTAACCCTCCTTTTTTAAATTGTATTGTACAAAAAAATTACTGCTTGTCCAATAAAAAAAACGATGCAAAATTCGCATCGTCAGTCATTTTTTAATTTTGGTCGCTTTTTCATATCTTGTGTAAAGCGATCCAGTAAATCCTCTAAAGAAACACCCTCAGCAAGTAGCTCGGAAAGTAATTGTTCTGCATATTTTGATCGTTTAATTTTAAGCGTACCTTTTAATAGTACTGAAACATGATCACCGATATCTTCAACAGTATGTACGATCACCTGAAAAGGAGCGGGTTCATTATCTGGGAATGAAATAACTGCACGTACATTGAAGACTGTAGTATTCGCTAAGAGCTCATCAAAGGTTGAGCGATATTGTTTTTCCATAAACAATTCAAGTACCCAAGATTGATGGCTATTTTCCTGATTAATAATGATGCCATCGATTAAAGGGAATGGTTGCACGCCATCTTTCGTGACAAGGTCAAAGGAAAGCATTTTAAAGGTTTTCAATATGTATATTCCTCCTAAGTCTGTCATTCTTTTAGTATAACACATGAGACAGCTGTTGTTTGTGATGCGCACCTGTGACGGTTTTTCAAAAACTGTGAAATTGCAGATTTCATGGAATAGCATTTGCCATTACAGCCTAAAGCATTCAGCTAGAAAATTAATAAAAAATAGAAAAATAAAAATGCCGATTTACCCAATTTATGCACAAAAACTGAAGGAAATTAACAATATTGATTTTTGCGAATACCGGAATCATTTTGTAAGATGAGAGCAATCAAAAGCAAAGGAGGTGAATGAATGAATCAAGTCGGATTGGTTGGAAGGTTTACAAAAGACCCGGTGTTACGTTACTTATCTGGAAATCGTGTGCAAACTCATTTCTCACTAGCCATTAATCGTAATTTTAAAAACAATCAAGGGGAAGTAGATACAGATTTTGTTTTCTGTACAGCTTGGGGAAGGCTTGCAGAGAATATCGTTAAATATTGCGGTAAAGGTTCATTAATCGGTGCCACTGGCCGTATTCAAACAAGGTCATTTGTAAATGAGGAAAGCACTAAGATTTTTATGACAGAGATAGTGGTTGAGGATGTTAGATTTTATCAACTTAAACAAAGAGATAGTGACGAAGCAGTTACTATACCGCCACAGCCACCGAATGAACAGGAACACTTAAAGGATTTTGTTTTACCTTAGCAAGTATAGCTTACATACGGGGCAAGAGAACATTCATTGTCTGATCCGCCATTCTCCTTATATTTCTTGCACCGTAACAAACAGAAAGGAATGATGTGGAACACAAATAAAAAACATTGCTGAAGACCGCACAGCAATGGAATTTTCAACACAACTAAATACAAATGATGAAGTAAGTAGGGAAAAGAAGTAGCAAGTTCCACTAAAAGCGCCAAGAACTATTTGCTCTTGGCGCATCTCATTATTATATATCTAATGTTATTAAATCGCGGAGTTCTTGATCTTCTAACTCGGTCAACCACTGGCTTGATTGAATAAGCTCTTCGGATAATGCAGATTTCTGCACCAGCATCTTATCAATTTTTTCCTCGATCGTGCCAATTGTCACAAACTTATGGACCTGCACAAATTGTGTCTGTCCGATTCGATATGCTCGATCGGTCGCTTGGTTTTCAACAGCAGGATTCCACCAGCGATCTGCATGTAAAACATGATTAGCTGCTGTTAAATTAAGTCCTGTTCCACCAGCTTTCAAAGAAAGGATAAATATAGGGAAATCTCCTGCCTGGAAAGCCTCTACTAAGCGGTCTCGCTGCTGCTTAGGCATGGCACCAGTTAAAAATGGTGCATCCACATTATATATTTCACTAAAGCAATGTTGTAGCAATTGTCCCATTCCAATATATTGTGTAAAGATGAGACATTGCTCGCCATTGTCCACAATCTCAGCTGCCATTTGTACAATGCGTTCTAGCTTAGTCGAACGTGCAAGCATTGTTTCGGCATCCTCGAAAGGTTCCTTTAAATATAAGGCAGGATGATTACATAGTTGCTTTAATTTACTGAGCATCTTTAAGACGCGACCCTTTTTTTGAAAGCCTGTTAACTGCTCCAGCTGATCAAGCGTCTCTAAAATATAGCCCTCATAGAGTGAAGCTTGCTCTGTTGTTAATGGACAATATTCATTCGATTCTAGCTTATCTGGTAAGTTAAGCTGTAAATGTGGATCTCGCTTTGTACGACGCAATAAAAATGGCTGAATTTTAGCTCGAAGCTTCTGCTTATGCGACTCTGATTCGTCCCGTTCAATAGGCAAAATAAATTCTTCATTGAAGCGACCGAAGCTACCTAGATAGCCCTTATGAATGAAATCAAAAATAGCCCATAACTCAGATAAACGATTTTCTACAGGTGTCCCAGTGAGAGCAATGTGATGGTCACCTAGCAATTTACGAATGGCTTTTGATTGTAATGTTTGCATATTTTTTATATTTTGGGCTTCATCGAGTACCACCGTTGCCCAATCGATATTCTGTAAAAATTCAGTATCCTGTGACACAGTACCATAGGTTGATAAAATGACATGTGGTCTTTCTGCTGTCACTAGCTGTTTAAACTCTTCATCCTTTGCTCGATTTGCTTGATAATGCGTATGCACAATCAGGGAAGGAGCAAATCGAGCAAGTTCTTTTTGCCAGTTCCCAAGCACTGAAGTGGGACAAATAATGATAGATGGTTTTGTGTAATCAGTTGATGACTCATAAATATGAAGCAAATAGGTAATCAATTGAACCGTTTTTCCAAGGCCCATATCATCAGCTAGACATGCACCGAAACCTTGTTGGCGCATAAAGACTAACCATTCAAAGCCCTCTAATTGATAAGGGCGTAATTCGGTTTGTAGAGACAATGGAATCGAGACGGCAGGCAAGCCTTTCTTCTCCAAAAGTTGCTCCATGTATGCTTTTAATGATTGTTGTATTTCCAATGCAAAGATTGGATCATCTCTCAGTGCATCATCTGCATCTTCTTCCTCAAGAGGGGCAGACAAGTCTTCTGGTAACTCTCTAAATAATAATTCTCGAACAGTCCAACTTTCATCTTCTGCTTGTTGCATCAATTCACGCATTTCTTGCATCCAATTGGCATCTACTCGGAACCATTCAGTACCAATACGAATAAATTCACGTTTCTCATCCACAAGTTTTTTAAATTGCTCAGCTGAAATCGTTTGTCCGTTCATAGAAAACTGCCATTTAAACGTTAAAATATCATCTAAACCTGCTACCTTCCTTGTGGAAACATTATTGGTTGTCACGCGTACTCGAATTTTGGATTGTTTTAAATCCTTTAGCCATGCTGGCAGTACAACATCAAAACCAAGTGCCTGCAATCTAGCAAGATCCTCACGTAAAAAAGAGCGAACTTCTAAATCTTCCAGTGTCACACGAATAAAGATATCACTATTAATTGTATCGATGGATAGAAGTTCTACAATTTGCTGTTGTTGCTGCGTAATTTCAGTCGCGAACATTCGCCACTTTGTAGGTAGTGCTTCTTCAATAGGTAAGGATTGTTTACGTATAGCAGGTGTCCAGTAGTTTTTTGTTGTAGCAGTGCTTAGGACCGTTTCTAATAACCATACATCGGCATCTTCTTCTGGCTCACTTAATCGTAAAGAGACGGAAACAGCTCCAGCTTGACGAGCTTGATCCAAAGGCCAGCCGCCACGTAGGAAAAAGGGTAGTAACTTTGGTAAATCAGCTAGTATTAGCCCAACCTGTGAAAGCTTCTGCTGTACAGCCGTTTCCAATAATGCTGAATCGATATGATCAATAGGGAAAGTTAATGATGAAAAATCATCTGCAATCACAGCATGTGACCAAAGTGATGGCTCTTGCCAGTATGCTTGTAATGCATAAACTTTATTTAACCATTTTATACTTTCTTCATTTGCACCAATCCAATTAATGAAGGGGTGCTGGAAGCTTGTTGAAAAAATATCTAGTAATTCAGCCGTAGAAACTTCAATCGTAAAATCAGCCCGATTTGTTAATAATCCATAAACATTTGCCTCATAAGTAAAGAATAGCGAAGAAATTAATGTATCAACATCGATTGCTGTACCATTTGCAGTAAAACCCTGCAACGTAAAATATCCTTCCCGAGCTACTTCGATACGGAGCTGTTGTGTTTTGGAAAAAGGGGAAGGAGCATTTATTGTCATCATACTAAGTTTCCTTTCTCAATTTCTTCTTGTAACGCACGTAGTCGTTTATATTCTGCACGAATGGTTTGCATATATGTTTCAAAATAAGCTGCTTTGCCAGCTCGCTTTGCAGCGCTACGCATACTTTTCCAAATACGCACAGCCTGTTTATAATTTAAGCGTGATTTTTGTGCAATTTCAGCCATTGCATAGACATGATATAGAGGTAAAACAGTTGCAGGTTCAACCTGTAATACATCCTTTAATCCACACATTTCTAAGTAGGAGAGGGATGATGGGTTTAGTTGATGTAGAGCGGCCCATTCCCGATAGTGACCTTTTTTAATTAAAAAACTTGAGAAGGGCTGTAGTCCATACACACCAAAGGCACTGTAAAGCATTGCTTCCTCTTCCTCCGTAAGTTGAATCTCGTCAAATAAAAGTTGAAATTGCCTTACGTATTGGGCACGCTGAACGACTGGAACGACCTCCTGTAGAAATACTTCTGTCAAAGGTAAAATTGCTCGTAAAATGATTGCTAATGAATAGGACTCTCCAGCACGTTGAGCAAAAGTAGCTAGTTCAAACAAATCCTGCATTTGTGGTAAATCAATCTGTGCCAAATTTTCAAGTAATAAATCCTCTTTCTGTAATAGCACATAAAATAATAATTTTAACGATTGTAGAGAAATTTCTGTTGAAGGTTTATTAAGATTATTTATAAATGCCAATTCCTGTTCACGACGAGGCTTCTCATAAAAAAGCACTGCCCATAGTAGCATGTATAGACGAAGGCGATTGGCGAAAAGCCCTTGTCTTTCTAATAAAAATTCTCTTACTAGCTCTTGGATGGCATCATAAAATGGATCTGTCGCAAATAGTCGTGATCGATTAGAAAGCTCTGTAAGAATGCTCTCAAAAGATTGCATGCTTTGCTCGATAAAATATTTCATATAAGGTGAATCTAACGAATGTCCAGTTGTTTCATTTAAATGCCGCCATATTGAATTAAAAATGGCTAGTTCCATATAGAGCTTATAAAGAGGTTGCCATTCACGCTCAAAGGGCATATGTCGACGAAGTCGCTCCAAAGCATCGGTTCTTACAGCGGAAAGCCCATAGCCTTCTAGTATGCGGCCAGGTGGTAATAATCGTTTCATCACCTCATCCACCATCATCGACCAGCTTTGCGGGCTGCGTTCATCTGCTAAAGATTTTAATTGAACTGATTTTTGTGCACGCCAAGCACTCGACCAATTTTGAACCGAATCAAAATATTGGTAGAGAGCGAGTAAAGCACCTACTTGATGTCGACACCATTTTGCTTGAGGACAGCTACAATGTAGCTCTTCCTTTGAAAAATCAATTTCAACAGAAGCGGGTCTGACATCTTGAACACTTGCATATAATATAGAACTTGCTCCATTAAATCGTTCAAAAACAATGGATTTATTCCTTACTGAAAAGACAGCACGGCGCACTAGTTCCTCATCTTCGGTAGAGGATGGATGTAACCCTTGTTCAGCTTCTTTTAATTTAGTCAGCACAAATGCTTGATGTTCCTTAGCTAATTGCGATATAGACAATGCCATAACCTCACTCCTTTCATCTTGTATGGCTATAGTTAACATTGTTAATTGTAAAAAGGAAAAAAAGACTGTCCTTCCATTATACGATTAAAATGCAGTAATGATAAGCTGAATGATCAGAAAGAAAAAAATGAGTTAAAGATAGTTAACAAGGCTTTTGATTTGTGTTAAAATCTGAATAATCAGATAACTAGGGAGGGATGAATGATGATGCAAGTTCAATACATGAAGCCGTTTTACACAAAAGTTACTGGAGATAAATTACGTCTCGTATTTGCTTATCAATATTTCTCTATTTTAAAAGAGAATGAGATTTTCCATTTCATTCCCATAGAAGGTAAAGAGATGATCATCAACATGAAGACACAGCAGATTGAAAATTTATCTGAGGTTTTTGTTTTCCAAAAAGGAAATCGCTTTATTCGGTTACCACTTTATCAACTATTGCTTATTACCAATGTTCATGAGCATTTAGCACCAATACTTGAAAGCGCTACACCAAAGCAACAAATTCCAATGGTTTCTACTGTGACGGTTGGCGAAATCGATCAGCTTATTGCAGAGCTAGAGGAGAAAAATTTGGATCATTTGATTGATCAGGCATTATTAGAGAATGATAAAGAACTCTTTTTCGAATTGCTACAGCAAAAGAGCCATCAACTTGGGGGTTTCAAAATTGAATAGATGGAATGTCCAGTAAGCACCTACTTATCATAAACGACAAGCAGGTGCTTTTATTATGTAGGTAATCCACTATAAAATGTTAAAAACGCATAAAAAATTAGAAACCATTTCCAATATTAAGGTCAATAGATGAGATGTTGGACCGATATAAAAACAAGAAGGTGGTGAAATCATGCTAGGTAAGTGGTCAGCAACAGGGATGGCAATCCTGAATAATATGAATCGTCATTATGGGACGATGAGTAAAGCCATGCTACGAATTTCTTCGGGATATCGAATTAATAGTGCAGCGGACGATCCAGCTGGACTGGCGATTTCTGAAAAAATGCGTGCTCAAATTCGTGGCTTGAATATGGCAGCTAAGAATATACAGGATGGTATTTCGCTTGTGCAGACGGCAGAAGGGGCACTGAATGAGACACATGCCATGATTCAGCGTATGCGTGAGTTAGCAGTGGAGGCAGCCAATGATACATTAACAGATGATGATCGTAAAAAATTAGATTTGGAATTTCAGGAATTAAAAAAGGAAATCCAGCGCACATCAACCGATACAGAATTTAATACGAAGACATTACTTAACGGGGATTATGAAACAAATGGCATCAAGATTCAAGCAGGCGCCAATGCAGGACAGAGTATCGAATTATTTATCAATGGGATGGGGTCCGAGAAACTTGGGTTGAAGGATGCTTCTATTGCTACTCGTGAGGAAGCGGAAAAAGCCATGTCTTCGATGGATAAAGCCTTAAAACAAGTTTCCAATGAGCGCTCACGTCTTGGTGCCTATCAGAACCGCTTGGAATATGCCTATAATGCCAATGTGAACACGGCTGAGAATTTACAAGCAGCAGAGTCTCGTATTCGAGATGCGGATATCGCTAAAGAGATGATGACTATGGTGAAGGCGCAGATTTTAATGCAAGCAGGTCAATATGTTTTAGCGATGCATATGCAACAGGCACAATCCATTTTAAAATTATTAGAAGTAGGAAAAAAATGATGAATTTCAATGTTAATTGAAATTCATCATTTTTTAATGTTTATTTTGACAAAGCATCAATTGCTAATTTAGCAGTTGCAGTTGCTTCATCTTGCAATGGGATGACGGCCTGGCGCATTTTTTCTTGAACTGTTGTATAGGATTCAAGAATGGCTACAGCTTGTTCAAACAATGTTACACCATTCCAATCATCAACCTCGACATGACCGATGACAGGCTGATCAACGATATCAGCAAAAGCATCAATTTTCGGATCATACGAAATGGCAATAAACGGTGTTGCATAGATTGCTGAGAAAATTAAGGAGTGTAGTCGCATACCTATCAATAGTTGAGATTGACCAATCACTGCGATTTTTTCCTCAATAGATAAATCAGCAGGAGCAATCAAGCTCTTTTCCTTCATAAGTGCTGCTACTTCCTGTGAAGTAGTAAAATCATGCTCACCATGCATAGGGAGGAAGACGATTTGCTCACCCTGACGTACTAATTCATCTAGGCTGTGTGCAATTTTTTCTTTGTAGGCAACAGCGGAAGGCCAATCTCGAACGCTTACAGAAATATAGCTATCGGCTGACAAAGAGACATCTTCTAGCCAATCACAATGAAAGTCATTACCGTTCAATCCCATAACAGGATCTGGCACGATTTTTGTTTCTTTTCGTACACCGATCTCTGTTAAAAGAGCTAAAGAGGCTCTATCTCTGACTGTTATTTGCTCGACCTTATTAAAAACTGTACGAACAATAAATTTACTAAGCGGGTGATTGATTGGACCCATGCCTTGGGCGTAAACAAATACTGGTTTTTTCAACCATTTTGCGATTTGAATAACGCCCGCATAGTAAGGAATCGTTTTCAAGCCTGTTTGATCCTGCATGAGACTACCACCACCACTAATCAGTCCATCTGCTGTTTTAAGTAATTGGCGAATTTCTTTCATTTTCCATCGGTTAATGGCTTTGACACCATATGTTTGCTCAGTAGCTGCTGGATTATTAGATAATACCGTGATCTCTATATCACTTTGCCACTTTTTTAAAGATTGGATAATGGACAGTAGAATGGCATCATCTCCGACATTATCAAATCCATAATAACCAGATAAAACAACGTGCATTATGACCACCTCGCGATTGCCTTAGAAACCCAACGATAACCGATTTTGAAGATGAGGATAAACACCAATCCTACTACAAGACCTAGCGATACACTGTAGAGTGTACGTAATACAGATACAGCTACTGGAATGTGTAGATGAGTAAATGTATTCATGATGGATAAGAAACCGATAACACCTGGTACTAGGAGAATACTTCCCCATTTGCGATTAATACCCATTACATATAACGCTAAAATGAAGAATGGGAAACCAATTAAAAATTCCTTTGTTCTTGGTCGAACATACAATGTATTTTCTAGCCATTGTCTAAAGGCTAATTCCATATCACTTACAGAGCCAGAGTTCCCTGTTCGGCTAATGTAAAATAATCCGACACCTGCCAACACAACGAGTAGTAGTACATGCCAATATTTTAACTCTTTATTTAACAATGTTACCGTATTTGATAAAGAGTTCTTAATGTTTTGTTCAGCTAGTCGGTTTACCTCAATCACTGTAAATAGTAAAACACCCATAATTGGAATAAGATAAACAAGCTTAACCCCTTTAAATACAGCAAAGCCTGTCATAAAGGCATTACCATTCAATAAGCCAATAACAATTACAATGCCAATAACGCTAATTGCTACTGCCTTTAAGTATTGGACCAATATGTTAGACACCTTCGTAGAACCTTGCGCTGATTTGATGACTGCATAGGTTGGGGCAAGGACTGCAATAATGAGTGCAAATGCTTGTAAGAATAGAGTACTTTTCAGGATAAAGTATGCAATTGCTAGTACAGCCATAAAGCCAGCTGCCGCGATACGAAGAGGCATCCATTTTACTAATTCTGAAATGATAAAGGTAAATAAAATACCTGCTACTAATACGGCTGCTGTGACCCAAGCTGGTACGACTACTTTATCAAATAGCTTTGGTTCACCTGCTTTGAAATGATCTGGCATTGTGTCATGCACACCATTTAAATAATCAATCGTCTCTTCTACATTTTCTTTGGCATTACCTGTTGTTTTAATATGATAGAAAATGGAGCGAATATTACGCTCTTTGACAGCTCGTGTTGTACGATCAATACTTGCATTTAGCTTTAATTTAGTCTCTCTGTTGACATTGATACTATGCAAACGAATCATATTGTAATCCGTCATTTGAGCGATTTTACTTTCGCCTTTGAGTGGGTTACTTTCAATTGTGTAGAAGTAATAGCCAGCATCATTTAGTTTTTCAACTAATTGATTGCCGTCTTCTTGTCCAAAACCGATAGCTTCATCACCTTGACCAAGTAAGCGGCCTGCTGAAGCCTCTTTTAAATCGACTAATTGATTGACCAACTTTTCGTTAGCTACTTCATTATCTGCATTTTCCACCTTAAAGATGTGAGCTAGTCCATGCTTACTAATCATGTCAATAGCAGGCTGATCATAGCCAATTGGTGTTTTTAAATCAAAATTGTGGTTAGAAGTAGGAAGGAAATAAAAAGGCTCTTCTCCTATTTGTACTTCCTCTGGTTCAATGCTCTCCATGATCAGCTTTTGGTAGCTTTCATTTTCAGGCACTCGAATATAATAGCCGCTATTAGAGATATCAACAGCATCTTTATAAGGTGTAAACAATAATTGTGCTGCTAACTCACTTTCTTTATAAACGGTAATTAAGTTTTGCTTTTCCATTTCCTTTAATGTTAAGGGCTCTAGACTCACAGTATTCAGCCCAGCATTCTTTAAGGAAGAAAGAATGTCATTCATTGTTAGGTCGCTATTTTTTTCTGCGGTTTGTATTTCATCATAGGGAATAACAATTTCATAAGCATCATTCGATTGCTCCGCATTCCACCTCTTCATGATACCTGTAGAGGAAACGACGAGTAAAAGAACAATGATTCCCCAAAGCCATTTCTGTTTTGACATAAGTGTCCTACCTCTCTTATTTATGAAAATCTTTTTCCGATAACAGGGATTTTCTTTAAATCTTGTTTATGAATAGCTTTCATCAGCCATAGTAGAAGGAAGTAAATAGCCCCACCAACTACGATTGCGATAGTTAGATAGCCCATTGCCGACATTCTTGACCAATGTGTAAAGTCAAGCCAAAGTGTTGGTAATCCAACTGCTGCTCCCATTACAATGGAAGACACAATCATTTTCACCGTATCTTTTCCAAGGACAGTAAAGCGAATCATACGATAAATAAAGACAGAATTCACAATAAATAACACAAAATACACTAGCAAAGTTGCATAGGCAGCACCATCTAAACCAAATGCTTGAATAAGGAAGATGTTAGAAAACACCTTAAGGACAACACCACTCAAAATAATGAGAGCTCCTGTTTTGGCAGCATTCATACCCTGTAGAATTCCTGTTCCAAGCAAAGTTAGTGATGTAAAGACAGAGCTTAGATTGATGATGGCTAACATTAAGCTTCCCTCTAAGTCTTTAAAAAGAGCTAGATTTAAAGGCAAGGTTAAGGCTAGTAACCCAATCGCAGCTGGCCATGAAATAAGGTGTGTCATACGATGAGTTTGCTCAATAATAGTGCGTGTTTCATCCAATTTACGCTCAGCTAGCTTCGTTGTAATCAACGGCACAAGCGGCAAGATTATCGACGAAGCAAAAACAGTCGTAATTTGAACTAATGTTAGTCCTCGACCATAAATACCATAAAGGTAGCTAATTTCACTCGCATCTGCACCAGCACTTCTTAAGCCATATGTAACCGTAAAGGAATCAACAAAGTTAAAGAGTGCCATTGTCACAGAACCGATCGCAATGGGAATCGAAATTTTTAAAATGGTTTTACTGTATTTAGAGAAATCCTTACCAGAATATTTCTCCTTACTCGTCACTTTTACCGAAGAACGGAAATATTTAAAGAGTAAATAGAAAAGTGACCCGAGGGCTCCTAATACAGAGCCTGCCATAATTCCACCAGCTACGATATCATTTGAATAATCCATTGCTACTAGGAAATACGCAACAATTAAAATTAACGCAACACGTACTAACTGCTCAATCACTTGAGAAATGGCAGTAGGTCGCATATCCCCAAAACCTTGGAAAAATCCACGATAGACAGCCATATAAGGAGCTACCAGTAATGTAAGGGCAACAATAATTAAGGCAATCTCTGTTGAGGGCCCACCAAGTGCATTCGCTATCTGCTCTGAAAAGCCGTAAATGATTGTAAAACTAATGACGCCAAAGGATAATGCAAGGATTCTTGCAGTCACATAAATTTTCTTAATTTTAGCAGTATCATGACTCGTCCTAGCTTCGGCTATTAGCTTAGAAATAGCGATAGGGATACCCGCAACGGATAAATAAAGTGCTACCATATAAACAGGATAGACAAGACTAAAAATACCAAGTACTTCATCACCAGCAATATTTTGAAGTGGTATACGGAAGATACTTCCGATTACTTTGGAAAGTAAGGTGGCAATCGTCAGGATGAGTGTGCTTTTAACAAATGTTGACTGACTCATTTTGTTTTGCCCTGACCTTTAAACTTTAATGCAAATACCTTTAAAGCAAAGCGAGGGAGCACAAGCATTCTTCCAAACCGACTCGGCTGGCGTAACAGTCGATAGAGCCATTCAAGATTTAACTTTTGCCAAATTACTGGTGCACGTTTTACAGTACCAGCGATGACATCGAAGGAGCCACCTACACCGATAAATACACCCTTTGAAAATTTATCAAGATTTTCTGTTATCCATTTTTCCTGTCTTGGTACACCTAATGCCACAAATACAAGATCAGGCTGTAAAGTTGCAATTTCTTTTGCAAAATCATTATTATTCCAGTCGAAGTAGCCATCATGATAGCCAACGACATCAACGTTTGGATAGTTCTTATGAATATTAGCAACCGTCTTTTCGATAGTTTCCTTTTGAGCACCTAGTAAATAGATTTTAAAATGCTTTTGCTGACCAACCTCTAACAGACGTACCATCGTATCATAGCCAGTTACTCGCTCTGGAAGTGAATCTCCAAGGATTTGTGCAGCCTTAACGACACCAATGCCATCTGCACAAATGTATGTTGCCTGCTTTAAGTAATTCATGACAGTTGGATTTTCATTTGCCTGCATGACGACTTCAGGATTGGCTGTCACAACGAAAATTTTTTCTTGCTGTTCAATACGATTAACGAGTAAATCAACAAACCCTTGTTGACCAATATGTAAAAAGGGTACGCCCATAATCGTTACATGCCTCATATAGTGTTCAAACCTTTCTGTAATTCCATTTTCACTGCAATCTATCATACCACAAAAGCAATATTGACAGGAAATTTTCGATAATGGGTTTAACGATGATTACCTAAAGTATAACTCTTATTAGTAACGATTTTTACATGGTATAGCAATCGTCCTATTAAGCTTTTTTAGGACACTATTTTGACGTAGAATTTACTAAATTTTAGGGGGATAGTATGAAAATTATATCCTAAAATTTCGAGTTTCTTCTATTATATAGCGCTTTCATCTCGTTGATAAAAAATGACTAACAAAAAGAGTGCGAATTATCATCGCACTCTTCTTTTGCGCATCCTATTAAAATCATTTTTTTACAATATAATCGCCATGTACCCAGCCTGTTTTTCCGTTGTAAAGCACCTGATACCAGGCACCATTTTTTATAAACTCACCTTTATCGTCTACAGCCCCGATAATAAAGCCATTCGGTTTAACAGTACCTAAAATAGCACTTGTCGTAGATGGTTCACTTCGAACATTAAGTGTAATGTTCATATTAACAATTTGTAAGCCATTTTCAAGACTCACATAATCATCAATCACCCAGCCCTCTTGTCCATTGACACTTACTTTCAACCAACCACCATTTTCACCAAGAACTTTAAAGGAGGTATCCTTTGGCAAATTCGTCATAATCGAAGCATTATCTGCTGTATTCGGATACGTTCTCATATTGAGATTAATCGTCGTCTTCCCAGTTGCTCCAGCTAACCCTAAATCCAATGCGTATTGCTTCGATGGACTCGGTAATGAAGGAGCGGAAGATTGACTTTGATAGGCAGGCACATCAAACACTAGGTTTGTTGTCGTATGAGCACCAATTAATTCATAAATATCATAGATCTTTTTCGCTTGAATGACAGCCCACATCACATGTGTTGCATACTGGTGGACTGTCGGATTATCAGGATTCCAACGCATTTTATAGAGCGTATCCTGCCCCCTGCTAATATACTGATCCTTTACAAATTGGGCACCTCCGATAATGGCATCCTGAACAGTAAACCAGCCATTTGTATAAGCGCGCTCCGCACCATACTTATTAGCATCAGCATCAATAGCGCCAATACCGTAAGCATTGTAGGTTGTCTTAATAGCAGTTAATTTATCACGATTTTCTGGTGTTGCTACCATTGGCTTGCCATTTGTATCTAATCCAACCTCGATCCCTTTAATTAGTGCAGAACCACCATTGGCTGTTTCATGCAAGGCATGGGAGACTAAATAAATAGCATTAATTTTATTGTCTACACCAGCTTGAATGAAGGCATCCGCTGTACCTGCTAAGCTTCCTTTATTGGCAAGTACTTTATCATTTAGCTCTTTTGCACTCAGATTATTGACGACAGTAGATAATTTTAGGAATTGATAATAAGAGGGGCTATCCTGCATAAAGCTTTTTGGGTGTACATAGTATGACACTAGTGCCTCGCTAGCCGTGAAAATGCCAGCACCATCGACCTTTGGATTATTCATGGTTTGTTTACTCACTACAGAGGAGTAATCATGTGAGTAATTCGTCGTCATGTATTGCTTACCACCCGTCCCAGGAGCCTCTAGATGGATTAAACGATAGAGCACGGTAGCTGCCTCAGCACGAGTTGTTTGAGCAAGAGGTGCAAATTGATTATTTGGCTTCCCAACAAGTAGTCCTGTTGTGACGACAGCTTGTACATCAGCATAGGCCCATTTGGCAATGCGCGTATTATCACTAAAAGCAATAGGGGAGGAAGAAGTATTGATGTTTTGATAAGTAAGAGCTCTTTTTAACATAGCGGCCATTTCCTGACGATTAATGTGATGATTCGGATGGAACTTGCCTTGCTCGTCACCTTTAATTAGCCCATGATAGCTTGCTTGCTCGACTACCCCATAATACCAGTCACCTTTTTTAACATCTGTAAAGGTCGCCTGACTAGAAGCTGCTGGTAAGTTCAGTGTTCTAACAAGAAAGGCTGCAAATTCAGCACGCGTGACAGCATCATTTGGACGATAATGGCCGAATTCATCACCCTTCATTAAATCGTTGGTAATAAGATAGTTCATTTCATTGTAGGCCCAGTGCTTCGAAATATCTTCTGCTGAAGCAGAAGTTGGCGCAAGATATAACATGCCTGCCAGCACGGCCCCGTAAAGAGGAAATTTACGTTTCATTTTTTAAGCTCCCTTCAATAGCTGATATGTTCTATCAAACTATCAAAAGTGTAGCATAAAAAGTGGCAATCTATTATTACAACATGGGGACAGATAGATTTAGCTTTTTACTTAATAATGAAGAAACTCATAAAGTTGTTGGGGAAGAGGCAGAATTCGCTAAGAAACGCCTTCTATATTTCTGTTTCTTTACAATTATAACTAAAATATTACGGGAGTCTTTAATTTTTGACAATTTAGTAACCATTCCAGAAAATGCTTGGTTATTATTGAGAGTAAGGTATAATAGGTAACGGAACTATATGTTACCAATACAAATGAGGATATAATTAGTTGTAAGTTTAATGGTTTCTATTAAATACCATATTAGGTATGGTAAAAAAATCTTCTATAACTAAATTTATGTCCCAATGCTTGAATTTCGGAAAAGATAGTGTTATATTATTGTAGAAAGTGAATAAACTTACTAGAATGGTATTCTACTACGCTTTTTCTAGTAAATTTACTAACAAATTTGCTTTAGTTTTGTATTATTCAAGAAAGCTATAATACATACATTTAGGTAACTAGGCGGTACTATAGTTTTCGTTGGATTAATATCAATTTAAGGAATTTTAGGGAGGAATACATTAATGGCAAAGCAAAACAAAGGCCGTAAGTTCTTCGCGGCATCAGCAACAGCTGCATTAGTTGCATCGGCAATCGTACCTGTAGCATCTGCTGCGCAAGTAAACGACTATAACAAAATCTCTGGATACGCTAAAGAAGCAGTTCAATCTTTAGTTGACGCTGGTGTAATCCAAGGTGACACTAACGGGAACTTCAACCCACTTAACACAGTAACTCGTGCACAAGCTGCAGAAATCTTCACGAAAGCTCTAGAATTAGAAGCTGACGGCGATGTAAACTTCTCAGACGTTAAAAAAGGTGCTTGGTACTACAACTCAATCGCAGCAGTAGTAGCAAACGGCATTTTTGAAGGCGTAAGTGCAAAAGAATTCGCACCAAACAAATCTTTAACTCGTTCTGAAGCAGCTAAAGTTCTTGTAGATGCTTTCGGTTTAGAAGGTAGCGAAAGCCTAAGCCAATTCGCTGACGCTTCTCAAGTTAAACCATGGGCTAAAGATGCTCTAGAAACTGCTGTAGCAAACGGAATCTTCACTGGTTCTGAAGAAAACGGTAAATTAAACCTAAAACCAAACGCAGCGATCACTCGCCAAGACTTCGCAGTAGTATTCGCTCGTACGCTTGAATTAGTTGATACAGAAGCACCAGTAGATGCTACTGTAAAAGCGATCAACAACACAACTGTTGAAGTAACATTCGACGAAAAAGTTGGTAACCTAGATGAGCTTAAATTTGAAATCGATGGCCTAGAAATTAAAAACAAAGCTCACAAACAATCTAATGATAAAGTAGTTGTATTAACTACAGCAGCTCAAGAAGTTGGTAAAGAATACACTGTTAAATTAGATGGTGAAGAGATCGGTAAATTCAAAGGCGTTGAAGCTGTAATTCCAACAGCTGTAGATGTTGTTGAGCAATCTTTACAAGCTAAACTTGGAACTCAAGTAACTGTAAAAGCTCAAGTTAAAGTGGAAGAAGGCAAATCAAAAGCTGGTATCCCTGTAACATTCAACATTGTAAATGCACAAGGTAATCAACAAAACCCAGGTGGTTCTTTAAACCAACCTATCATTGCTGAAGCACACACTGACGAAAATGGTGTAGCTACTTACACTTACACTCGTTATGCTTCAACTGCTAATCAATTAGCAACTAGTGACGAGGTGCAAGCATACGCAACTGGTAACGCAACACTTCGCTCATTTGGTAAAGTTTACTGGGCAGCTATTCAACCATTAACAATTACTGAAGTAACTGAAGGTAATACAATTAACAATGGTGCGAAAAAAGTTTATAAAGTTAAAGTTGCTCGTGAGCACGCTGAATATCAAGCAAATCCATTTGTAATTGATGGAAAAACTTATGCAGCTGGTAGCTATGTAAACATCGCATATGAAGAAAACTTAAATGTAACTCCAGATAAAGCTGTAAAAGCTGTGGATGTAATTGATGCAAACGGAACTAGCTTAAGCTATCCAGGTCAATTCACAACTTCTTTAGGTAACCAAAGCAATGTTAAAGTTGTAAAACTTCTTGTAAATTCTGATGGTGAAGCAACATTCACATTATCAGGTAGCAATGGTAAAGTAACACCTATCGTATTCGTTGACCAAAAAGAAAACCCAGCAAATGCTTCAGGTCAATACGGTCGTTTCAATCCAACTGAATTATTTGCTAAAGCTCCAACTGTTGACTTCAGCAAAATCCAAAATCTTGGTTTAAATGTAACTTCAGCTGGTACTAAAGATGCTGCAGCTTACCGTAACGTACCAACATTTGGTCAAAAAGATGCTGCAAGCTCGTCTGCAAGAGTATTTGCATACCGTGATGATGCTCCACTTGCAACTGGAAAATCTGCTTCTACAAAATTAGAGGAAGATATTGCAAACACAGGTGGTCGTGATTATAAAGCAGTATTAACAGATAAAGCTGGAAAACTTGCTCCAAGTGGAACAGTTGTAAAAGTTTCTGTTGAGAGTGGTTCAGCTTTAAAAACTACTGGTCCTATCTACTTAGTAGATAACAACCGCCAAATTGTCTACCAATTAGACAACTCTAAAACAACTGAAGAGTTTGCTTTAGCTACTGATTCAAAAGGTGAAGTTTCATTCACACTATTCGGTAACAAAGATAGCTATGCTACTCCAACTGTATTTGTTGAGACTGGTGACAAAACTGGTTTAGATAAAAACGATTTACAACAAGTGGGCGAAATTGCATACTTCGGCGATGTGAAAATTAGCACTGCTAAATTAACTGTAAATGGTAAAGATCAAAATTCTGCATCTGTATCAGAGGCAGCTACATTCTCTTACAAAACAGTTGATCAAAATAACAAACCATACTTCAATGGAACTGAATTTAATGTTAACTTCCAAGTAGATACAACATTTACTTCAGCAACAATTTATGATGCTCGCACAAATGCATTATTAGGTACTGTAAACCAAGGTAGCGCAGGTTCAGGTAACTTCACTGTTCGTACTACTAATGGTATTGCTTCAATTAAAGCTGTATCAACAAACGGTAATACAGTTAGCGTTCATGCGACTTCTGCAAACCTACCTTCTTTAACTGCATCTGCAACATTCACTAAAGTGAATACTGAAGGTATTGAAGCAGGTCAATCTGTAACTGGTAAAGTAATTGCAGTTGATAAAAATACTAACCGTATTTTATTATCTAACTCTACTGGTTCTGTAGTATACGAACTTTCTTATGATAATTCAGTTCTTTACACAGGAGCTATTCAATTACTTGAAGGTACATTTGAAACTGATTTATCTGTAGGTGATGAGTTAACATTTACTCAAGCAACAGATAAAGATAAAAAAGTGTTCAAAAATACAAACGTTAATTCAGGTGTTACATTAAAAGATAATGTTAAACTTGTATTATCTTACAATGATTCAGTTTATGACTTCTATAATCCAATTACATCTACTAATGGAGTAATCGGTAACGCTAATAAAGCTGCTATCGAAGTTCAAGGCAACAATGTAACACTTAAAAACCTTACTTTAAATGGTAATTTAGAAGTTACAGACAAAGTAGTAAACGACTTTACTTTAGATACTGTTAATGTAACAGGTACAACTACAGTTAAGGGCGGAGATGGCAACACATTCAATGCTATTAGCTCAAATCTTGGTCTTGTATTCTTAGATATTAAAGAGCATATTGCGTTAACAAGCTCAACAATTGGTGAATTAGTTGCCAAAGTAACAGGCTCTTCTGTAACAGGTAATGGTACTATTACTTCTCTTACAGTTCCTGCTGGCGTAACTGCTCCATCAGTTATTGGTGTAAATGTAACTGCAACAGCTCCAGAAGTACCATTTACTAATGTAGTAGTTAATACAACTGGTGACACTGCAACATTCACATTTGCTGCAAATGTTACAGCTAACATTGCTTCTGTATCTGGTGGTACTGTAGCAACAACAACTGGTGACACTGTAACAGTTAACTTTGCTCCTGCACTTGTAGGCGGCCAAGTAGTAACTGTAGTAAGCGGCGGTAAAACTTACACTGCTACTTATACAGCTGGATCAAATAAATTAACATTTACTCGTAAATACTAATTTTAGTAATTAAATTAGTTAGAGTTAATTAAATTAACAAAACCCTATGAAGAGTAATTTTCATAGGGTTTTGTTCTTTTTCTGTCTTTTGAAAACTCCTTGCTATACGAGGGGGCCCAAGAGCTTCTAGCTATGGACAAGAAAAAAACCCCATCCGTAAAATGAAATCAGGTCTGGTCAACCGACTTCGTACGAAAGGGGCTCCAAATGGATAATAAAGGTTTAGCACACACGACATGAAATTGTAAGTATCACATCGTCTTTGCGGTAAAAGCTACAGCCTGTCCTGATCATATTCATATGTTGGTGAGTAATTTTTCAAAAAATAAGTGTTTCATTGTTTGTGGGTTATTTGAAAGGGAAGAGTAGTTTGATGATATTCGATCGGCGTGCGAACCTGAAATCAAATATGGAAATAGGGAGTTTTGGTGTCCCGAATATTATGTAGATACACTAGGACGAAACAGAAAAATTATACAGAAATATATAAAGAATCAATTGCAAGAGGAGATTCTTGTGGATCAAATGACTATGAAAGAATTCATTGATCCATTTACAGGAGAAGAAATATAAGTAAAAAGCGAAAATAATAAAACTACTTTAGAGGTAGCGTGAAAACGGAGTGCGGTTGCCTGACTTTAAGTGTCTTTAGACATGGGCCAGTACCCCAAGTGTTTCACTCGTAGAGCAAAAAACTAGTTAGACTGTTGGTTCTGATTAAAATATTTTAAAATAATCGTAGTTTAACTAACTACCAAATATTGAAATCTAGAAAAATAATAAATTAGCATTTCTTTGTAGGTAACTAATATAAAAGTTCTGTATTGTCTAAGTCAACAGACAATAAGTCAGAGTAAAATTGATTATTGAAAGTAATTGCGAATTGGAAAGTAGGTAATCATAGAGAATAATACTAAAGTTGATGTCATTAACAAAAAGCTAATGAAGTTATTGTTGATAAGAAAGCTTAAAGTCCAA
Organism: Lysinibacillus capsici; assembly: GCF_020217405.1. Taxonomy (NCBI): domain Bacteria; kingdom Bacillati; phylum Bacillota; class Bacilli; order Caryophanales; family Bacillaceae; genus Lysinibacillus; species Lysinibacillus capsici. The sequence goes on from NZ_CP084108.1 coordinate 718,698, forward strand.
TCAATTTATTTTGAAACAAAAATTAAAGGCGTATCAAACATAGTTTTATCTTTTGCTAACTGGCAGTCTACCCTACATATGGATGCTAATTTATAGTATAATAACGATATGCGAAAAATGACAAAGTTTGAGAAGGGTAGAGTTATAATGACATTTACTGAACCAATAAGGAAATATATATTATCAGGTATGGTGGCTTTTGTAGTAATTGGTCTAATAGTGGCAAATGTGATGGCCGATAAACAAGATGAGGAGTTTAAGAATACTGAAACGTTATATGGGCAAGCCATTCAATTACAATCAACGGGAGATTTGGCTGGAGCAGAAGATGCAATAAAAAGAGTTCTTAAAAAAGAACCTAAATCTGAAATTGCGAATTATACGGCCGCCTTACTTTCTGCACAAAATGGGGACATGAAACAGGCAGCTATTCTTATGCAAAAAACTTTAGATTTAAATCCTTATAAAGTAGAAGATCCTACTTTTATGATTCAGTTAGGAGAAGTTTTTATAGGTGCTGAGAGATTTGAAGATGCTAAAACTGTCCTATTACGCTGTCAAGAATCTGGTTGGGCATCAGAAAATATCCCTAACTACCAAGAGCATGTGGCAACCTTGCTAGCTCAAATCGAAAATTTACAACTAAAGGAAGGTACGAATAATGAGTAAGTTTTACGAAAAAGTTGCCTATCGTGATGTGGAGGAAGACATAAAATCGCAAAAATCTGTAGACAAATGGATATTTGGATTACTTCTTATTGTAATAGGTTTTGTACCATTAATCGTGATGGCGAGCATAGTAGAGGTTCAATCACCACTGATTACTAATGTAAGTGCATTAACTGGTGGAACAAAGGGTGATCTTTTTACGCACTACAAAGGTTTGGCTGTGTTAGTCATTACTCTATTAGCAAGTATTATGTTTATGGCTAAAATATTATTTATGAACGGTGAGATTCGAAAAACAAAATTGAATTATGCAATAGGAGCATTTGCTGCAGCAATTGTGTTATCAACAATTTTTTCACCAAACATTTCTATTGCATTGCATGGCCAATACAACCGTACAGATGGTGCCATTAGTTGGTTATGTTATTTAGCATTGTTTTTTATTGCGATGAATATAGATTATCCAAAGAAAGCTATTCAATATATTGTTTACGCAACTATTCCATTTGTTCTGATTAATTTTGTTATTATTACATTAAATTTTTATGGGAAAGATTTACTTCAAAAAGGTTGGGCTAAAAAGTTCTTTACAGCGTTTTTACCTGAAGGAGCATCCTTGGGAGAAGGCTCGGTATTATTAGGGACATTAAACCATGGGAACTACATGAGTGGAATGTTTGCTGTTATAGTTATAATGTTTTTAGCTAAGAGTATTCTAGATAAGAAGATCTTTAATAAAATAATTAGTTTTGTTATAGCTATAATTGCAGTTTTTGTTGTGTTTATGTCGTTATCAACAAGTGGGTTTTTGACAATCGTAGCAATGATGATTTTCATTTTATGGATTGCCCTTAAAAATGAAAAGAGGGTAATTGCTTTTATTCAAATAGTAGCGTTTTGTGCTATTTCTGTTGCAGGAATTCATATTTTAGCAGGAGAAAACTCAAAGGTATGGGATGAAACATTTGGTTTCTTTGTTTCTAGCAATCCGTATAAAGAAGAGGCAGCTGTTTTAAATAAAAATCTTTTCGACTTAGATAAAGCATATGCATCAGATAACACCTTTGAGCTTCCAGAGATTGCTCCTTCAGGTGTAGGTGCAGGTTCAGGGCGTGTTTATATTTGGACATACATTATGGATTTAGTCAAAGAGAGACCAATCTTAGGTTATGGTCTCGATACATTAATCTATAATTTCCCACATTATAATAAAGATGCGAGAGCGAATCTTGAAACTGAAGCAGTAATCGTGGATAAGCCTCATAATATGTATATTGGGGTTTTATATGGAACTGGGATTATAGGGTTTATTGCCTTCTTAGTTTTATTAGCATTTACAATGTTTAATAGTTTAAAAATAATTCTTAGTGGGAAAAATAGCTTAGTAGTGTTAGCCGTAGCAGTAATAGCATTTTTATTTCAAGCAATTTTTAATGATACATTGCCAGGGGTCACCGCTACAATGATGGTTATTTTAGGAATGTCAAGTATACAAATAGATATAAATAAATTTAATTTGACTTAATAACTTAAAGAATGCAATAAGTTTTAGAACGAAGAGGAAGTTATATGAGTATATTCAAAAATGTGAATAATAATAAAAACATAATTTTTAGTTTAGCAAAACAAAATTTTAAAAATAGGTACTTAGGCTCCCAATTAGGAATTCTATGGGCATTCATACAACCTACTATTATGATTGGTATATACTGGTTTGTCTTTGAAGTGGGATTTAAATCCTTACCAGTAAACGATTATCCTTTTCTTTTATGGTTTATAGCGGGTATTATCCCGTGGTTCTATTTTTCAGAGGCAGTTTCTAGTGCAACTACTTGTATCATAGAAAATACTCATCTTGTAAAAAAAATAGTATTTCCCATTTTTATTTTGCCTGTTATTTCAATCTGTAGTTCATTATTTGTACATTTGTTTTTTATTATAGTTACGTTATTTTTGTTTTTAGGACTTGGGTATGGTGCTGACCTATATTATCTTCAAATCACCTATTATTTAGTTTTTATGTTAGTAATGGTATCTGCTTTAGCGTATATAACATCAGCATTAATGATATTTTTAAAAGATACTGGGCAAATTGTTGCAATGATTCTCCAGTTTGGGTTTTGGTTAACACCAATAATCTGGACTATCGATATGCTACCTCAAAAATATGAGGTCTTTATAAAATTAAACCCAATGTTTTATATTGTTGATGGATATAGAGACTCTTTTATTAATAAAGTCTGGTTTTGGGAAAAACCATTTCTAACCTTTTATAATTTAGTTATTTTAATTTTATTGATTTTTATTGGAGCATGGATATTTAAGCGATTAAAACCGCATTTTGCTGACTTATTGTAGGAGGATAATTATGGGGAATAAAACTGTGATTAAAGTTAATAACTTAAGCAAGACATATAAGATTTATGACAAACCGATAGATCGTTTAAAAGAATCGATATCACCAATTAAAAAAAAATACCATAAAGAATTTAAAGCATTAGATAATATCTCTTTAGAAGTTAATAAAGGAGAGATAATAGGTATACTTGGGAAAAATGGTTCTGGTAAGTCAACATTATTAAAAATTATCACTGGAGTTTTAAATCCTACAGAAGGTCATGTTGAGATAAGTGGAAAAATATCTGCATTATTAGAATTAGGAGCAGGGTTTAATCAAGAGTTAACGGGTATAGAAAATATTTATCTAAATGGAATGATAATGGGCTTCTCAAAAAAAGAAATAGATGAAAAATTAGAGGAAATTGTAGAGTTTGCTGAAATTGGAGATTTTGTATACCAACCTGTGAAAACTTATTCAAGCGGAATGTTTGCAAGACTAGCCTTTGCTGTAGCAATTAATGTGGATCCGGATATATTAATAATAGATGAAGCACTTTCAGTAGGAGATATGTATTTTCAAGAGAAGTCATTTACAAAAATGAAAAGTTTTAGAGATAAAGGGAAAACTATTTTTTTTGTAAGTCACTCTGTACCAAGTGTTAGAAATTTTTGTAATAGAGCAATTTGGATACATGAAGGCGTATTAAGAATGAATGGGTCGGCAGAAGTAGTTTGTAGTGAATATTTAGATTGGGTTGAAAGCCATGCTGAGATGATTGAAACAGAAGCAGGCAATGTTAATATTAATCATAAATCTAAAATTTATATAGAAAAAGTAATTTTAGATAAAGAGATGTATATAACTGATGAAACAATAACTTTAAATATTTATTTAGGATTTAGAGAGAATGTAAATAATTATGGCATAGGTGTATTAATTTACAATTCTAAAAATGAAATTGTTACTCTTTATAACACTGTGCGAGATGATATTGAATTTAATAATCAACATAAAAAAATTTGCTTAAAAATTCCTCAAAATGATTTTTTAAAAGGACTCTACAGAATATCAATATCAATCTCTGATGAATTAGTAATGTTTCATTATGATAGAAAGGATAATATTGCTCAATTTAGAGTTGAAAATAAATCTAATAAAGATGGTATCCCTGTTGCTGAAGGGTATTTTAGAAGTAAGCATGAATGGATTTACTAATAAAAGCGGAATAATCGAGAAAAAATATTAATAATAAATTTAGCTTATAACTAAATTTACTATTAAGGATTAAATGTTTATAAAGGGAGGATTCACGTTGCTAGAAAATAAAAAGAGCAGCATTTTGCTAACCTGCCATTCACTTGTTGATTATGCAGGAGCAGAGATTAATGCTACAAGTCTTGCCATTCAACTTGAAGAATGTGGATTTGATGTAGAAATTGCTACTTTACAGTTTGGATACCCAATTAAGGATTTAATCAATAAAAAAAAAATAACAGTTAAAAATATATTAATAGAAGAATTAGAGAAAAAAGAATATGATATTATTTGGTCACATCATGTGCCAATTTTAAACTATTTGATTTTGGAAAAAGAGATTAAAGCTGAAAAAGTAATATTTAGTAGTTTATCTCCATTTGAGCCATTAGAGTTCCCACCAATATATGCAAATGAATTAACTTTATGTTTAGCTAACAGTATGGAAACTTATAATCAATTAAAGGTTGAGGGAGTTAATGAAGAGAAGATAAGGTTATTTCCTAATTATGCACCTAAAAGCTACTTTGAAAAATCAAGAAAAGAGTTTAAAGAAAAAATAAACAGGGTTTGTATTGTATCTAACCATGTTACTGCTGAACTTCAAGAATTATATAATTATTTGGAGCAAGAGCAAATTGAACTAGATATTTACGGAATAAACTATACTCCTATTGAGATAACAGAAGAGTTATTATTAAATTATGATGCGGTTATCACAATTGGGAAAACAGTACAATATTGTTTAGCATTAAAAATACCTGTTTTTTGTTACGATGTACATGGTGGACCAGGATGGATTAATGAAAAAAACTATGATAAAGCTAAGTACTATAATTTTTCAGGTAGAGGCTTTGGTCAAAAATATAATACTGAAGAAATAAAAAAACAAATAATTAAAGGATATAATGATACTTTAAAAAGTGTTGATTTATTATATCAAAAAGCAATAGATGAATTTAATTTAGAAAAAAATATTTATATTTTATTGTCTGAAATTAGGAATAATAGGGAAAAGGTAAATTTTGAAAAGATTAAAAAGTTATATCCAATAAGAAGAAGTAACCAAGCATTTTTAAGAGAGTATGAATATAATAATTATCGAAAAAATCTTATAAAGGATTTAGAACATTCCCTATATGGTATAAAGGACAATATTTTTAATGAAATTATCGTTAAAAATTTTACAGACGATAGCAGTTTTGATAAATTTACTAACAATTTAAAAAGAGATATCAATTTTACTAAAAAAGTAAATGACAATCTATCTTTGGAGTTAATAGTAGATGAAATTAAAGAAGAAATAAAGCTTTTAAAAGAACTAATCGAAGAGAAAGATGTTAGAAACAAACATTTATTGGCATTAGTTGAAGAAAAAGAAGCTAATAACAAATATCTATTGGAATTAGTTGAAGAAAAAAATAGAAAAATGTTAGAAATGACGAGTACAAAGCTTTGGATGTATGGTGAAAAATTTAGGAGAGGACTAATAAAAACAAAAAGTGTTGTCAAAAATCCTAAAAAGATAGCAAATAAAATTTTAAGAAAACCAAATTTGGTTAATGTCAGAAGTTATAATAATACTTCTCTAAATCTAAATGATCCACTAGTATCTGTTGTAATACCAATTTACGATAGAGAAGATGTGTTAATAGAAAGTATAGAGTCTATATTGAATCAAACATACAAAAATATTGAGTTAATATTAGTTTGCGATGGCTCTCCAGAGAATACATTAAAAATTGTTGATAGGTACAAAATCAATCCTAAAGTTAGAATATATAAATTTAATAATAATAGTGGAAATGCAGTAAGAGGAAGAAACAAAGCTATTAAAGAAGCTAGGGGGGAATACTTGGCTTTTCAAGATAGCGATGATATAGCAGAGCCAAATAGAATTCAATTATCGTTAGACTATTTAATTAAGTATAAAGTTGATGTGGTCTATGGTGGATGGAGAGCCATTGTAGAAGAATCACGAGAAATTGACTTACAAGATAAACAAGAAGTTTATAGCCCAGATTGTGATTATGAGTTTTTAAAGCAAATTTGTGTTCCATGCCAAAGTACTGTGATGGTAAGGTTAGAACCATTAAGAAAAGTTGGTGGTTTGAAAACCAAGATGAGATACAGAGAAGATCATGAATTGTGGTTAAGACTTGCATATAACGGGTATAAATTCAAAGCTATCCCAGAAATTTTAACCAACCTGAGGCTGCATGAAGGAAATTTAGAATTGTCATTTAAAGAAAATGATGATAAGTGGGAAAAGTTAACTTTACAAGAACATAAGATAATAGAGAGAATGAAGCCGAAAATAGGTTATGTAGTATCTGGTACAGGTATTTCTGGTGGACTTGCTGTTATTTGTCAACATGCTAATCAATTATTAAAAAGGGGATATGATGTATATATATATACTGAAGATGGGACTAATTCAATAGAATGGTTCCCAAATCAACAAGTACAGGTACTACCAATTAAAGAAATACCTGATAACCTGGATATTGTAATTGCAACATATTGGAAGACAGCTTATACAATTAAATCTATACCAGCATCAAAAAAGTACTATTTCATCCAATCTGATGAAAGTAAATTTTTCTCTGAAAATTCCCCTGAATACAAGGCTGCTCTCCAAACATATCAAATGAATTATGAATTTATTACCATGGCGAAATGGATTCAAACTTGGTTAAAAGATACCTTCGGAAAAGATTCATTTTATGTACCAAATGGTGTAGATCTAGACATTATGAAACCATCAGAACCTTTAATACCTAAAGGAAGTAAGGTAAGAGTACTGTTAGAGGGACCGATTGATGTACCATTTAAGGGGATGAAAGAAGCATTTGAAGTTGTTAAAGACTTAGATTGTGAGGTAGTATGTGTTAGTACAGCAGGTATACCTAAAAAAGAATGGAAATGTGATTATTTATATCAAAATGTCCCAATGGATAGAATGAGATACATTTATTCTAGTTGTGATATCTTGTTAAAGATGAGTAAAGTAGAGAGCTTTTGCTTACCAGCGTTAGAAATGATGGCGTGTGGTAATACCTGCGTCGTGAATAAATTCAATGGTATTGATGAATTTGTTATAGATGGATTAAATGGAAAAGTGGTTGAGTTAGGAAATGTTGAACAAGCAAAAGTTGCTTTAGAAGAGTTGATAAATAATGAGAAATTAAGAAAAACATTTTCAAAAAATGCTTTAAAAACTGCAGGAGAATGGAATTGGGATAAAAGTATTAATAAACTAGAGAAAATATTTATTGAATAATAATATAGAACTATAGTTTGGTGAGTTTAGTAAATGGGGTAAATTGGAGAGAAAATAATGAGATTTTTATTAAAGGTCAAACGCTATATTAAATTGTACGGTTTTACCTCTTTGTTGTATTTATTTATTGAAAAAGTGACGTTTTTTAAGAGATATAATTACTTCAATAATTTAGATAATAAAGATGAGAATATATCTTTTTTGATTGAGAATAGCAGATTTCAAAATAATGCATTAAAGTATAGTATAGTAGTACCGCTTTTTAATACTAATCTCTTTTTTTTAGAGAAAATGATAGAATCAGTTTTGAATCAAACATATAGTAATTTTGAACTCTGCTTACATAATGGTGGAAGTGAGAAAAAAGAAATTGAGGAAATAGTTAAAAAGTACAGTAAAATTGATTCTAGAATAAAATATAAGTCTTCTATAGAAAAACTAGGTATTTCAACTAATACCAATGAGGCATTAAAAATGGCTACAGGAGACTATATTGGGTTATTAGATCATGATGATTTATTACACCAAAATGCTTTGGAAGAATGTTATAAAGTTATATGCAATAAAGCTCCAGACGTAATCTACACAGACGAAGATAAAATAACAAAGAGTGGTAAGAGAAGATTGAAGCCACATCGAAAATCAGATTGGGCACCAGATACATTAATGAGTTATAACTATGTATGCCATTTTTTAGTCTTTAATAGAAAATTGTTAAACGATATAGAAGGATTTAATTCAAATTTTGATGGAAGTCAAGATTTTGATTTCATTTTAAGACTAAGCCAAATCACCAATAACATATATCATATACCTAAAATACTTTACCACTGGAGAATTAGTGAAACTTCAACATCGGGGGATATAGGTATTAAACAGTATGCTATAACTGCAGGACAAAAATCACTAGAAGCTTATTATAAAAAAATAAATAGGGATGTAATAGTGAATCAAAGTTTATTACCAGGTGTATTTGTCAGAGGTTTTAAAAACACGGAATGGTCTAAAAAAAAGATTTTAATAGTTGTGAGTGGAGAATTTGAAAATAGTCAAGAATTAATTAAATACTATAATCAATTGAATTTAGAGAGAGTAAAGTATGCAAAATGTATCATTTTAAATGAGAATCAAGAGATACATGAGTTTAAGGAAAATTGTGAAGTTATTTTAAAGAATAAATTTAATTTTTCAAACCAAGTGAATTCTATCTTATTAGAAAATGAATTTGAGCTATGTGTTTTTATCAATTATAATACTGAGATACTTGTATCAGATTGGCTAGAAAAACTGATCCTAGAAGCTGAATTTAATCATGTTGGAGCGGTAGCTCCTAAAATAATAATTAACAGAAAAGTTGAAAGTTTTGGTTTAGCAATTACTAAAAAGAAGATAGTTGATATTCATAATGGGATTAATAGAAACTTCAATGGTTATTTTTTAAGAAATCAAATCTCTCAAAATTTCACTGCCGCAAGTCCGCATATTTTGTTGGTGAAAAAAGATGTTTTTGATAAGATTGGCTACCTTGATGAAGCGTTAAAAACTCCTATGGCTCTAATAGAATATTGTTTGCGCATTAATTCTAAAGGGAAGTTTATCAAAATGATACCCCTAGAATTAGCGAAATGTAATAAGAAAAAATGGTTATCCAATTATGAGGAGAATTATATATTATCTAAGTACGATTCCTTTTTGGAAGAATATAGAGATAGATTTTACCCAATAGATAAGTAAAATATTGATATTAATTCTTAAGAAGGACGGAGTGTATAAAATGAAAGGAATTATTTTAGCAGGCGGAAGTGGAACACGTTTATACCCACTAACTCGTTCAGTTTCCAAACAATTATTACCGATTTACGATAAACCAATGATTTATTATCCTCTTTCTGTCTTAATGTTGGCAGGAATTAAGGAAATCCTTATTATTTCAACACCAGAAGATACACCTCGCTTTGAACAATTATTAGGTAATGGTGAAGATTTAGGGATACATTTAGAATATGCAGTACAACCATCACCAGATGGCCTAGCCCAAGCCTTCATTATAGGTGAAGAGTTTATCGGCAGTGATTCTGTTGCCTTAATTCTTGGAGATAATATTTTCTATGGTCACAAATTTACTACGATGCTAGAAAGAGCAGCTTCAAGAAAAGAGGGAGCTACTGTTTTTGGTTATAATGTAAATGACCCAGAACGTTTTGGTGTAGTAGAGTTTGATGAAGTTGGAAAGGCCATTTCTATAGAAGAAAAGCCTGAAAATCCCAAATCTTCATATGCTGTAACAGGTTTATATTTCTATGATAATAGTGTTGTAGAAGTAGCAAAATCTATTAAGCCTTCAGCACGTGGGGAACTTGAAATTACAGATGTTAACAAAGCCTATTTAGAAGCAGGAAATCTTCATGTAGAGTTGCTAGGTCGAGGCTTTGCTTGGTTAGATACAGGGACACATGAATCGTTACTAGAAGCTTCATCATTTATCGAAACAATTGAAAAGCGTCAAAGCTTAAAGGTTGCATGTTTAGAGGAGATTGCCTATCGCAAAGGATATATTACGAAAGAGCAATTACTAGAGCTTGCAGAGCCATTAAAGAAAAATGGCTATGGACAGTATTTAATTAAATTGGCGAATAAAAAATTATAAGGGGCCCTATGTAGTGAATTTGATTAAAACAAAACTAAAAGATGCCTATATCTTGGAACCAAAAGTGTATGGGGATCATCGTGGTTTTTTTATGGAAACATATAATACTAAATTATTGGAAGAACAGGGTTACTATTTTAATTTTGTACAAGATAATCACGCATTATCAAAAGAAAGTGGTGTACTAAGAGGACTACATTACCAATTAGATCCATTTGCTCAAACAAAGCTAGTACGAGTTACAAAAGGTGCTGTGTACGATGTAATTGTTGATATCCGTGAAGATTCACCTACATTCGGACAGTGGGAAGGGTTTATTTTGAGCGAGGATAATAAAAGACAATTACTAGTACCTCAAGGGTTTGCACATGGTTATTGTACATTAGTTGAAAATACAGAATTTCTTTATAAGGTAGATAATTATTATTCTCCAGAGCATGATCGTGGAATTGCTTGGAATGATCCGTATTTAAATATAGACTGGCCGACGTCAAATCCAATCTTATCTGAAAAAGATACAAAACATCCTAATCTTAAGGATTTAGGAAGCCAATTTATATATAAAGGTAAGGGATGATAAGTATGAAAATTCTAGTAACAGGCGGAGCAGGTTTTATTGGTAGTAACTTTGTAAACTACATGGTTGATAAATATCCTGAATATATGATTATTAATGTTGATGCTTTAACATATGCAGGTAATTTAGAAAATTTAAAGCCTTCTGAAGGCAGGCTAAATTATCAATTTGTCAAGGCTGATATAACAGATGCAGAGACGATGGATCAGCTAATTGGTGATGGTGTAGATGCTGTGATTAACTTTGCTGCAGAATCACATGTTGACCGAAGTATTACAAACCCTGGAATCTTTGTGCAAACAAATATTCAAGGAACTCAAGTATTATTAGATGCAGCTAAAAAATATAACATCAAAAAGTATTTACAGGTATCGACAGATGAAGTATATGGTTCATTAGGAGAGAAAGGCTACTTTACTGAACAGACGCCACTAGCTCCAAATAGTCCTTATAGTGCAAGTAAGGCTGGAGCAGATATGCTTGTACTTGCATACCATGAAACTTTTGGACTGCCAGTAAATATTACACGTTGCTCTAATAACTACGGTCCGTTCCATTTCCCTGAAAAATTAATCCCTTTAATGATTATTAATGCATTGAATGATAAAAAACTTCCGGTTTATGGAGATGGTAAGAATGTTCGAGACTGGCTACATGTAACAGATCATTGTAGTGCCATTGATTTAGTTTTACATAAAGGAATAAATGGTGAAGTTTATAATGTTGGTGGACATAATGAAAAAACGAACTTAGAGGTTGTTAAAGAAATCTTAAAGCAGCTTGATAAGCCAGAGTCATTAATCCAATATGTAGAAGATCGTTTAGGTCATGATCGTCGTTATGCAATTGATCCAACGAAGCTTCAAAAAGAGTTAGGTTGGGAGCCAAGATATACATTTGAAACAGGCTTAAAAGAAACTGTGCAATGGTATCTAGATAATCAAGCTTGGTGGGAAAATATCATTTCAGGAGATTATCAAAATTACTATCAACAACAGTACGGTGGTAAATTGTAATGAAGATTATGGTAACAGGTGCTAATGGACAACTTGGTCAGGAGCTTGTTAAACAGTTAGCAAATAGCTCGCATGATTTGTTTGCATTTACTAAAACTGAGTTAGATATCACGGATACAGAGAGTGTGCTTACTGTATGTAATGATATTCGACCAGATATTATTATTAATGCTGCTGCTTATACAAATGTTGATGGAGCAGAAACTAATGAAGAATTAGCTTTTCAAGTAAATGCTGTAGGGCAGCGAAATTTAACTGTTGCAGCAGAAAAAGTTGGAGCGAAAATTTGTTATATTAGTACTGACTATGTTTTTAATGGAGAAGCAATTTCTCCATATAATGAGTATAGGAATGTAGATCCATTAGGAGTGTATGGACAATCAAAGTATGCAGGTGAGTTTTTAACCCAAACGCTCAACGCAAAGTATTTTATTGTACGCACAGCATGGGTTTATGGAGAGTATGGTCCTAACTTTGTGAAAACCATGCTAAAATTAGCTGAGGAAAAATCCGAACTAGGTGTTGTTCATGATCAAGTTGGATCTCCTACTTATACAGTCGACTTAGCAGAGTTCCTCATTGAGCTAGTCCAAACGGAAAAATACGGTATCTATCATTGTACAAATAGTGGAACATGCTCGTGGTATGAATTTGCTCAAGAGATATTTAAATTAGCTAAAAAAGATATCAAAGTTAATCCATTAACGTCAGATCAATTCCCGAGACCTGCAAAGCGTCCTGCTTATTCTGTCTTAGGCGATTTGTCAATTCGAATAAATGGTTTTGCTCCTAGGAGAAATTGGAAGGAAGCTTTAGGTGAATATTTAAACAAAAATAACAATCTCCTTTAGATTGTTATTTTTGTTTATAAAGCTATAATTAAAATGTATTATAAAAGGAATAGAGGGGTAATTTGGCTAGTATAGCTGTTCAAATTGTTACATATAATAGTGCGGATTATATAACAGATTGTTTAGATTCAGTCATTTTGCAATCATATCTAGTTGAGAAGATAATAGTCATTGATAATAATTCAAATGATTGCATTGAAGACATTGTTTCTCGTTATTCGAATGTTTATTTTGTTCAAAATAGCATAAATAGCGGATTTGTAGGTGGTCATAACCAAGGCTTAAATTATGCTGAGACAGATTATGTTTTAGTATTAAATCCAGATGTAATATTAGATAAATATTATATAGAACATATTATAAAATTTATGCAGCTTAATGAAAAAGTTGGTGCTGCCACTGGTAAATTATATAGAGATTTAGATTCACACATTATTGACAGTACAGGGATTAATATAAAGAAAAGTCGTCGCGCAGTTGATCGGGGAAGTGGGGAAGTAGACCAAGGACAATATGACGACATGATAAATGTTTTTGGAGTTTCAGGTGCTGCAGCCGTTTATAAAAGAGAAATGGTTGAGATGATTTCTAGAGAGGGACAATTTTTTGACGAAAGTTTTTTTGCTTATAAAGAAGATGTTGATGTTAGTTGGAGAGCCAGGCTAGCAGGTTGGGAAATATGTTTTGTCCCTCAAGCTATAGCAAAACATGAACGTGGTTGGAAGGATAACAAATCAAGGAAGGATATCTCCCTTCAAACCAGAAAGCATTCCTATATCAATAGACATTTTTATATAATTAAAAACGATAACTTTTTTTACTTTTTATTGCATTTTCCTTTTATTTTACTATATGAAGCATCTTGTTTGGTTTATATTCTCCTAAAAGAACGAAAGCTTTTCTATGCATATAAACTTCTTTTTATGGAGTATAAAAGTTTAAAAAATAAGAAAGCGTTTATACAATCATATAGAAAGGCTCCTTCAAAAAAGATTTATCAATATTTTAAAGGAATATGGTAAAAATTAAAATGGATTTAAGTATAGTCATTGTAAATTATAATACAAAAAAGCTAACAATTGATTGTATTCAATCAGTTTTAAAATCAAATGTAAGTTTCCAATATGAGATTTTTGTAGTAGATAATGCTTCTTCAGATGGGTCTGTAGTACAAATACAAAATCTATTTCCGCAAGTGCATATGATATCTAATAAAGAAAATGTCGGATTTTCCAAAGCGAATAACCAAGCAATAAGAGAGTGTAACGGCCGTTATGTTTTATTGTTAAATTCTGATACTATAGTGAATGAGAATACATTAGATAAAATTATTTGTTTCATGGATAGAGAAACGAATATTGGTGCTGTTGGATGCGAAGTAAATTTAGCGGATGGTACATTGGATAAGGCTTGTCATAGAGGTTTTCCAACCCCAGAAGCTTCCTTCTATTATATGATGGGTTTAGCTCAAAAATATCCTACTAGCCCTAAATATAATAGCTATCATAAAAGCTACCTCAATATGAAAGAAATACATGACATTGATTGTTTAGTAGGTGCATTTATGCTGGTAAAACGAGAAGTAATTGAGCAAGTAGGGCTTTTAGATGAAGAATTTTTTATGTATGGGGAAGATATAGACTGGTGTTATAGAATTAAAGAAGCAGGATGGCGAATTGTTTATAATCCAACGGTATCTATAACTCATTATAAGGGTGCTAGTAGTCGAAAAAAACCATTTAAAATAGTATATGAGTTCCATAGAGCCATGTATGTATTCCATAAAAAGCATTTTGCAAAAAAATATAACTTTTTGGTTAATAGTATAGTTTATACAGGAATTACAATAAAACTAACATTTGCTACAATAAGTAACCTTTTGAAAAGATTACATTAAATATAAAGTTAAATAGGTGATTAAAGTGATAAGAGGAAAAGAGCGCTTTATAACACAGCTATATATGACAACAGATTTCATCTTTATTCAATTAGCATTTGCTGTTGCATGGTATTTTCGCTTTGTGATTAATAAAGAGCAACAAGGGTCGTATTTGCCACTAACTGATTATTTTATTTGGAACATTGTTTACTCAGTGGCATTTTTGGCTATAGGTTTTTTGATTGGCTTATACGTGCCGAAAAGAAAAATGAAGTTTGCAAAAGAAATTTCTAAAATAATCCAAGTTCAAATTTATAGTATGTTTGTTTTGTTAAGTGTTTTATTTATTGTTAAAACGATCGATATTTCAAGGATGTTCTTAATCATCTATCTACTAGTAGGATTTTTGATAATTGTCATGTATCGCTTTTTTGTTAAGCAACTATTAAGATCGATGCGGACAAAAGGCTTCAACCAACAGTTTGTGTTAATTTTAGGAGCGGGGTCAGTAGGAAAAAGATATATAGAAAACTTAGATAACCATCCCGAATATGGGCTAAAAGTAATTGGTTTTTTGGATGATTTTAAAGAAATCCATAGTGAAAAAAAAGTATTAGGAAAGATTAAGGATCTTTCAACAATATTAGAAAATAAAATAATTGACGAGGTAGTTATTGCTTTACCTTTAACGGTTTTTTCTAAATATCACCAAATTATAGAAGCCTGCGAAAAGGCAGGTGTACGAGTATCGATTGTGCCAGACTTCTATGATATATTGCCTGCAACGCCACACTTTGAACGATTTGGTGATTTACCAGTCATCAATGTTCGAGATATACCTTTAGACGAATATATTAATAGAGTACTAAAACGAATATTTGATATTGCTTTTTCGTTATGTGCAATAATTGTTATATCACCACTGTTATTGTTTATTGCTCTTGGTGTGAAATTAACCTCTCCAGGACCTATTTTATTTAAACAAGAGCGCGTGGGTCTAAATCGAAGAACATTTTATATGTATAAATTTAGATCGATGAAACACATGTCTGTAGAAGACTCTAATACACAATGGACTGTTGAAAATGACCCAAGAAGGACTAAATTTGGTACTTTCCTGCGAAAAACTAGTCTTGATGAATTCCCACAATTCTTTAATGTGCTGAAGGGTGACATGAGTATAGTTGGACCTAGGCCTGAGCGACCTTATTTTGTAGATCAATTTAAAGAAGAAATTCCAAAATACATGGTGAAGCATCATGTGAGACCTGGAATAACAGGTTGGGCTCAAGTATGCGGATTGCGCGGTGATACTTCAATTGAAGACAGAATAGAACACGATATTCAGTATATTGAAAATTGGACTTTACTATTTGATATAAAAATAATTATAAAAACAATTATTAATGGCTTTGTAAATAAAAATGCATATTAAATAAAAATTCCAATAATTAGAAAATTGGATAGTATTGTATATAATTCATGTAAATTTCTTTAGGAAGTGACGCTCAATGAAAAAAATCCGCAAAGCAATTATCCCTGCAGCTGGTCTTGGTACACGTTTCCTTCCTGCTACAAAAGCAATGCCTAAAGAAATGTTACCAATAGTAGATAAGCCTACGATTCAATATATTGTAGAGGAAGCAATTGCATCAGGGATTGAAGATATTATTATAGTTACAGGTAAAGGCAAACGAGCCATCGAGGATCATTTTGATAATGCCATAGAGCTTGAAACAAACCTACTTGAAAAAGGTAAATTCGATATTCTTGAGAAGGTGCAGGAATCTGCCAATGTAGAGATTCATTATATTCGGCAGAAGGAACCACTTGGTTTAGGTCATGCTATTTGGTGTGCTCGTAAATTTATTGGCGATGAGCCTTTTGCTGTGCTGCTTGGTGATGATGTTGTAAAAAGTGAAGAACCTTGTTTAAAGCAACTCATGAATCAATTTGAGAAAACTTTTTCAAGTGTCATAGGTGTACAAGAGGTGGCCGATGAAGACGTTCATCGTTATGGAGTGATCGATCCGGTAAGCAGAAACAACCAATTAATGCAAGTCACTAAATTTGTTGAAAAGCCTGCATTAGAGGAAGCTCCATCCAATTTTGCAATTATTGGACGCTATATTTTGACCCCAGAAATTTTCCGCTTCTTAGATGAAAAGAAGAAGGGGAAAGGTGGAGAAATTCAATTAACCGATGCCATTGAATCTTTAAATGGTATCCAAAGAGTCTTTGCCTATGCCTTTGAAGGAAGACGTTATGATGTTGGTGAGCAATTAGGATTTATAGAAACAATTATTGATTTTGCATTGGAACGTGATGATTTGAGTGAAGGTATAAAAGAATTTATTTTAAAAAAAGCCAAAGAATTAAGTGGTGAAACGATATGATACTAGTTGTTGGTGGTGCCGGTTATATTGGTAGTCATTTGGTGAAAGAATTAGTAAAAAGTCAAGATGTTGTTGTACTAGATAATCTGAGCACAGGTCATTCTTGGGCAGTAAACACAAGAGCTATTTTTGTACAAGGTGATTTGGGAGATCCTACTACTGTTCAATACATATTTGATACATATAAAATTGAAGCAGTTTTACATTTTGCAGCCTGTAGCTTAGTTGGTGAGTCTGTAATTAATCCTCTGAAATACTATGAGAATAATGTTGTAGCTACATTAAATTTATTAAAAATGATGAAGCAATATCAAATTAATAAGTTTATTTTCTCTTCTACTGCTGCAACTTATGGGATGCCAAATGTTGATGACATCGATGAAGAAACGCCAACTCATCCAATTAACCCATATGGTCAGTCGAAGTTAATGGTTGAGCAAATACTCGCCGATTTCGCACATAGCTACGGATTGAAATATGTTGTTTTACGATATTTTAATGTGGCAGGGGCTGATGAAACAGCTGAAATTGGCGAAAGTCATGATCCAGAAACACATTTAATTCCGATTATCCTTCAGCATTTAGGAGGACAGCGAGACTACATTTCAGTATTTGGCACTGACTATGATACACCTGATGGGACTTGTATTAGAGACTATATTCATATTACTGATTTAGCTAACGCGCATTTATTGGCACTTGAGGCATTATTAGAAAATAGGATTGCAACAGCAACATATAATTTGGGAAATGGTGACGGTTATTCAGTGAAGCAAATTATTGAAACTTGTGAGCAAATTACTGGGAAAAAGGCGAATGTACAGAATGTTGAACGACGTTCGGGTGATCCTGCTAAGCTAGTTGCCAATGCGGATAAAATTTATGCCGAATTAGGCTGGAAGGCCCAATTAGACATTCAAGATATTATAAAAAGTGCATGGAGATGGCATAAAAAACATTTCTAATTACCAATTCGACATTGTTCGAGTTGGTTTTCTTTTTTCTATATGTCATAATATACATATCAAAATTTACCTTAAGAAGAGAGGATTCTATAGTGTTTACAGAAATTGTGAAAACAACATTACTGAATTGTTCGTTAAATAATAGCGATCTTATTCAATATAAAGATCGTGTAAAAAAAATCCATAACACTTTACCACAATATCCTCTAACAGGCTGGATAGGGTTACCGCTAGAGAATCATGAAGGAATGCTTACTTCTATAGAAAATGTAGCAAGTGAAATAAGGGCTTGTGCTGATGTTTTGGTTGTTGTAGGTGTTGGAGGCTCCTTCTTAGGTGCGCGTGCGATACAGGAAGCGTTGATGCCTTACTTCGGATTAGGTAAGTGTGGTATAGAAGTTGTCTATGTAGGTCTTAATATGAGTGGTGCCTATATTAAAGAGCTTCTAGCTTATTTAGATACAAAACAAGTATATGTCAATGTTATTTCAAAGTCAGGTGGGACAATGGAACCAGCACTTGCCTTTCGTGTCATGCGTTTATATATGGAAGAGCGTTATGGTGAAAAGGCAAAAGAGCGCATTATTGTAACAACTGATGCAAATAAAGGTCTATTAAAAGGAATTGCCGATAAGGCAGGCTATCGTCAATTTGCCATACCTGATGATGTGGGTGGGCGTTATTCTGTTTTAACACCTGTAGGTTTGTTACCTGTAGCAGTTGCAGGTGTAGATATTCGTGCTTTAATGAATGGTGCTCGTCATGCTGCAACAGAGCTAGCAGAGGAAGATTTGGTACACAATGATGCCTACAAATATGCTGTGACGCGCCATATGCTCTATGAGCAAGGCTATACGATTGAATTACTTGCTTCGTTCGAGCCAGGTCTCAATAAATTTCATGAATGGTGGAAGCAATTATTTGGTGAAAGTGAAGGGAAAGAGTATAAAGGGCTTTATCCTTCTACTGTCAACTTCTCTACCGACTTACATGCTATTGGGCAGTTTATTCAGGAAGGCAGTCGCGTGATGTTCGAAACTTTATTACACTTCCATGAAATTGAGGGCGATTTAGCCGTACCTTTTGATGCACGAAATGAGGATGGCTTAAATTATTTGTCGAGTCGTACTTTTAATGAGATTAATGCTATTTCTAAGCAGGGAACAGCCCTTGCACATGCTGAAGGTCAGGTACCTGTTATTCAACTTGAATTGCCCAAACTAGATGCTTATCATCTTGGTTATTTGATTTATTTCTTTATGAAGGCATGTGCGATGAGTGCCTGCCTGCTAGAGGTTAATCCATTTGATCAGCCGGGTGTAGAGGCCTATAAAAGTAAAATGCTAGAGTTGTTGAAAAAAGAAAAGGTGATAGGTAAATGATGAATGTTCAGGAATTAATTAATTGCTGGTTAGCTCAGCCGCTTCCGAGTTATTTAGCTGAGGAGCTTACCACTATTGCTTCTGATAAACTGGCCATTGAAGATCGATTTTATCAATATGTATCATTTGGGACAGGTGGCATGCGCGGTTTACTAGGAGCTGGAACGAATCGGATAAACATTTATACGATCCGTCGTGTAGCAGAAGGCCTTGCTCGTTATATTGAGTCTAGTGGGGAAGAAGCTAAACAACGTGGCGTTGTATTGGCGTATGACACCCGTCATTTTTCCTATGAATTTGCCTGTGAGACTGCAAGTGTACTAGGAGTACATGGAATTCGATCCTATATATATAAGAAAGCTAGACCAACACCTCAGTTGTCGTTTACAGTTCGTAAATTAAATGCTTATGCAGGTGTCGTAATTACTGCAAGTCATAACCCAAAACAGTATAACGGCTTTAAAGTATATGGGGAAGATGGTGCACAGCTAACACCAGATTTTGCAAATGAGATTATCTACTATATGAACGAAATAAAGGATATTTTTGCTATTAAGGTAGAGGAGCTTGCTTTATTAGAACAGCAAGGGTATATTACATGGCTTGCTAGTGATTTAGATAAAGAGTACTTAACAAGTCTTTTGACTTTAAAGAGCAATCAAGATGTGGCTTTAAATATGAACATTGTCTATACACCATTGCATGGTGCTGGTTTGGTGCCAGTTAGTGAAGGATTACGGGCATTCGGCTTTCAACAAGTACACATTGTAGAACAGCAAGCTGTGCAGGATGGAGAATTTCCAACAGTTGCTTACCCAAATCCAGAGGAATCAAATGCCTTTGAGTTAGCAATGAAGCTAGGTAATCAGGTTGGGGCAGATCTATTGCTAGCAACTGATCCAGATGCTGATCGGTTGGGGGTAGCTGTTAAAAGTGATGATAGTTATAAGCTTTTGACAGGGAATCAGCTGGGTGCATTATTGCTGAATTATATATTGTCGACAAAACAACAGCTCGGTTCTTTACCTCAAAATGGAGTTATGTTAAAAACGATTGTGACTTCAGAATTGGGTACTCATATTGCAGAAAAATATGATGTAGCGACAGTAAATACATTAACAGGCTTTAAATATATTGCTGAGAAGATTGCAGAGTATGAGCGAACGGGTGAGTATTCGTATTTATTCGGCTATGAGGAAAGCTATGGTTATCTAATTGAAACTTTTGTGCGAGATAAAGATGCGGTGCAAGTTGCATTAAAGGTTGCAGAAATGGCTGCTTATTACGAGACGCAAGGTCATACATTGCTTGATCAGCTAGACAATTTATATAAGGAATATGGTTACCACAATGAAGCTCTGCTTTCCCAGCAATTTGAGGGCAAAAACGGACAAACAGAAATGCAAGTTATGTTACAACGTTTACGTGACAATATGCCAAAAAAAATTGTTAATTTGACTGTGCTGCGTACAGAAGACTATTTAGTAGGACAAGCTGTCTTAGCAAACGGAACAATAGAAGGGCTTACTCTTCCAAAAGAAAATGTAGTAAAGTTAATTCTTGAGGACGGTTCATGGATTGCTATTCGTCCATCTGGTACTGAACCGAAATGCAAGTTTTATATTGGTGTAGTAGGGGAAACCGCAGAGCATACACAGCAAAAGCTTGAGCAAGTGAAGGAAGCTGTGCTGGAGATAGTAAAGTAGAATAAAATTAAAAGGTGCTCCTTATTTAATTAGCAAATGAATAATTAAAGAGGAGCGCTTTATGTAAAATTGAAAATATCTATATTATCAAGACTCTATTGAATAATTTGAGTAAGCTTCATATTTTTCATATAGTTTAGTCCCTTTAATTCATCCTAAACATCTTGAAGAGCAACTACTGCTACTTTATTCCCCAACCCGCACGAGCAATTTTAGCCCCAGAAATAAACCCCTCATGTTGCAATGTTTCAACAATCTCTCCGAACATACCTTTATCTATATCAAAATCATAAAATCTTGGTTCTTCATTATTAAGTATTCCCTCTAAAATATATAAGATAATAATCTTATCTTTCTTATAAATCCTCCAATCTATTATTATTCAGTATAATGATGAGATAATACCTTTCACATGATGTCCTCCTTTTACGGAAATTCTTCGAAAGTTATGTAACTTTTTCATACAATAACATGTCTACTTAATAGGATGATTTGAAGTACTAGCATGAGTAGAAACTATTCTTCTATAAAGCCAAAGGAGTTTTATAGAAAATGTTCGTGCGAATTGGAAAAACTCCTTTCATTATATGAAGCTTTCGAAGGAGAAAGGCTAGCACCCTAGTACCAAATTCTACTCTTTTCGATATAAATCCCACATTTTAGGGGTTTTTCGTGTTAAGATGATAAAGACTATTGTAAGAGGAAAAAGGAGATTAAGATGTTAAAGAAACTAAGGACTACATGTATTGTATCAGCAGTTGCGTTGGCTACGATTTTGCCAGGACAAGCGTCTGCATCAGCTACTAGTAACAATGGAATTCAGATAAAAAACAATGTTTCGATTACGATTAATGGAGAGACGATTCAAGTCAATGATCCTATTTTAAATAAATCGGATTTCTTATTATTACCAATGCGTGCATTGTATGAAGCGGTTGGTGCAAGTGTGGATTGGGATAAGGAAACGTTGACGGCATCGGCGATTCGCAATGGTAAGATGGTTGATTTAACAATCGATTCGTATAAGGCTTTAGTAGATGGTCAAGAGGTTGCAATGGATGTTGCGCCATTTATGTATAAAGATCGTACCTACATGCCATTACGTTTCGTCAGCGAAAACTTTGATGGAGTTGTTAATTGGGATGAGGCTACTCAATCGGTGGATATTACATTATCAGATGAAACAACAGCACCACCGCAGGAAGACCCATATATCTTACATATCAATAACAAACGTATTGTCATGAAAGATCCGATTGTTTCAAAGGATGGAAGAACCTATTTACCTGCTAGCTATATTTATGATTATTTAGATGATTCATCTGGTACTTGGCAGCCTGATGGTTCCTTTGAATTGTTAATTGGTGGGATGAGCTTTATTTTCAATGATAACAGCAATCAGGCTTTGGTTAATAATGAAGCAGTGACAATGATCGAAAAGCCATTTATACAAAAAGGCAAAATGTACATTCCTGCTAAGTTTCTTGTGGATACATTAGGTGGAAATTTACGTTATATCACAGAGAAAAAAGAAATGTATATTTATGTTTACCGTTATATGTTTACAAGCCCCTTCCTAGATAAATCATATGGCACGACGTCATCACCCGAGGCTGTTCCTTCTGCTCGTTTAGAGGGGGATCGTGATTTATTTATTAGTGATAATCCCGAAACGTTAACACGTAAGCTTGTGCCAATGAATAATGCGACGCTTGCCCAATATGATGTCAAACCAACTGCGGCAACGAATAAGCATCGTGTCTTTGGCTGGCATTACAACACATTAGGTACGGACGTCAATCTTGGCATTACCGTTCAAAACAAGTCTACGACAGAGAGCATTAAAGTGACTGACTCGAAGGGCATTAGCCAAAAAACGGGTAATAGCTGGGTAGGTCATGACCTAGGTTTGTCAATTGCGGACGCTACTTTAAATAACAAGCTTCAAAAATCAGAAAGTAGTGGTATTGTCATTGCACCAGGGGAAACAAAGGTCATTGAAACATACGATTTACACTATGATTATATTATCGGCTTTTTACATGATTTAGATATTCAAGCAGTCAATGGTGGAAAGCCAGAGTATACGATTCGTACTGTGCTTTCAAAAGATAATACAGATTTAACAACAATCCAATCAGAACAGGTTGCCGTGGATGAGTATGCGAAACATCCAAGAGGTGCTTGGCCAAGTGCTACCATTCTAGCAGAGCTACCAGCCTATACAGTAGATACTCCAGAGGTAGGCTATAACATTTCCAATGGCCGTACAGACCATTTACAAACGGCTGAAAATTCATTTTCTCAAATCAATGGTGCTGTAGGAAACCCAGGTCACTTCGGTATGAACTATAAAGTATCCATTCCTGTTGTCAATCCAACTGGCTCTACAAAAACGATTAAGCTGAAGTTAGCTGGTCGAGGAGGATTATACAGCGGAGCGATTAAGGTGAATGGCAAAGTGTATTTAGTGCCTTCTTTAAGAGTAGGGGCAGAGTATGTTGAATTACCAGATTTCAAAATGAAGGGTTCAAAAGATACGATTGAATTAGAACTAATGCATGCTGGTGGTGTCAACCTTCCAGTAGCAATCTATGTAGAAACAAAATAAAAAAGTCACTGGCACGGGTCATGTGACATGGTACGTGCCATACTTTGAATTAATTCGGAGTGAAAAATGGCAAGAAAACTAATAACGATTATTGTAGTCCTACTCATGCTTACACTAACAGTTAGCCCCATCAATGGAAAAGCTGCTGGTTTAGGCAATAAAGTCAGTGAAGTTAAAACAGAGGTTTCACCACAGGTAATACATTCACAGCAAAACTATACGTCAGGTTCGATACGTCAGTTTGTAAATGTTTTAGATGTCAATTTAAATAATACATATACAAAACTAGAAATTGGTATGCCCAATCCTATTAATTCATTAAAAACAACATCAGCGATGGCCAAGCAAAACACATATGATGGGCATCGTGTTGTTGGGGCTGTCAATGCCTCTTACTTTTTAGGAAATGGTATGCCTGCGAACTTGTTAGCAGAAAATAATGAAATTGTGAACTATGGTATTTTGGGAGATACATATGATAGCCCAACACAAAAGCCAGTTGCATTTGGTTTATCGAAATCAGGGAAAGCGATTGCAGACTATTATTCTACGAATCTAACTTTCCAAGTGAATGGCAAAAGCTATCCTATCGATCTTATTAATAGTGAACGAGGAACAAATAAAAACGTTTTATATACACCGGAAAAAAGATCAACAGGGACAAATACATGGGGTGTAGAACTCGTTGTGTCGGGCGCTAGTCAAGATACAAGCACCTTGCATTTTGGTGACCAGTTCTCTGGTACAGTATCTCATGTAACAGCATATGGAGCAGAAGGTAACTCTTCTGTACCAGCAGATGGCTTTGTTATCTCTGTCCAAAATAAAGAGTTAGCCGCTGAATTAAGTAGCATTACAGCAGGTACAAGCGTGGATGTCAGCTTATCGATCGATCAAAAATGGATGGATGCCCAGTTCATCTTAGCTGCTGGACCAATGCTTGTGCGTAACGGCAAAGTGGATATTTCTATGCCAACCAATTCAGGGTTTGCTTCTACACGTAGTCCACGTACAGCAGTAGCTATAGATGCTACAGGTACAAAGGTATCTCTTGTCACGATTGATGGACGCATAAGTGGTCATAGTAATGGTGTTAATTTATCAGATTTAGCTGCTCATTTAATTTCAGTGGGTGCTTCTTCGGCTATTAACCTAGATGGAGGCGGCTCTACAGCAATGGTGGCGCGTAATCCAGGAGGTTATTTCGCCAACCTAGTGAATAGACCGTCAGAGGGTAGTGAACGTCGTGTATCTGCCATTTTACAGGTAGTGAATACAGCGCCACCAGGGAAAGTAAAATCAATTACGTTAAGTAGTGTTGGTCAGGTAATGAAAGGATCTTCTGTAGATATGCAAGTTGCAAGTGCCTATGATCAATACTTGAATCCAATGACCATCAACCCAGCAAATATGAACTGGACAGTTGAAGGAAATATCGGCAAAATGGACGGTGCAACCTTCACAGCAACACAAAAGGGTGAAGGAAAAATTATTGGCGAGTATGAAGGAATTCGTACGTCTACAGCTGTGAAAGTAGTAGATCTAGCAGAGAAACCAATTGTACTAGATAGCTTTGATAATACTTCTTCTTGGACAACAGAAACAGCGAAAGCCAATGTTTCATTAGCAAGCTCTAAAGAGTATGCTAGACAGGGGACTGCTAGCTTACAATTAAACTATGATTTCACAACAGCAGGCACAGGTACAAAAGCAGCCTATATGGTTGCGAAAACACCAATTGCTATTTCAGGGCAGCCTAAAAATATCGGTCTTTGGGTATTTGGCGATGCTGGTAAGCATTGGCTAAGAGGCGTTGTGATTGATGGTGCTGGAGCGAAGCATACAATTGATTTCACAAGTCAGGGCGGTTTAGACTGGAGTGGCTGGAAATACGTGACGGCAGATATTCCAAGTGATCTACCACAGCCACTAAAATTCGAGCGTTTGTATGTTGCTCAGCCAACAGCTTCTCTTCAAAAGAAAGGACAGCTGTATTTCGATCAATTACAAGCAGTATATAAAGACAATCATGTGGAATTAGTTTATACAGATGTAACAAAAGGGCATTGGGCATTTTCCGAAATCCAAAGCTTATACGATCAATCTCTTATTAAAGGATACTCAAATGGAACGTTCAAACCTGAGGCATCCATTACACGTGCCGAGGCAGCTACGATCATCGCTAGAGCTTTAAATCTAACTACAACGAAGGATTCTAGCTTTAAAGATGTGAGTAAGAGCCATTATGCATACAGTGCCATTGCCGCAGTTGAGCAGGCTGGCATTATTAAAGGGCAAGAGGCAGGGAAGTTTAATCCAAACGGACAGCTTTCACGTGCAGAAATGTCTGCCATTTTAACAAGGGCCTATAAGTTAACAGGTACAAGCAAAGTAAGCTTCTCTGATGTGAAATCAACACATTGGGCATACAGCCATATCCAAGCACTTGTGGCAAATGATTTAACTGGCGGCTTCCCAGATAACACATTTAGACCCGATGCACAAATTACACGTGCGCAATTTGCAAGCTTCTTAAATAGATGTTTATCATTAAAATAAAAATGACGAATCCCCTGTAGTAATCTACAGGGGATTTCTTTTGTAAAAAAAACCGCCTTGTCCATAAAAAGACGAGGCGGATTTAGATTAGAAAACGATATATTTCACATATTGCTTCCAAGTTAGCTCTTTAAAATGGCTCCATTGGATTTTCTCAACAGGTAATGTTCTGAAGGTATAGGCTTCGAGATTACGTTTCTCATTGGAGAGCATTGGCGTACCTTCATCAAGATAATCCATAAAAATAGCTGACTTAGCCGTTTTAAATTGCACATTGACATCAATTAGCTGAATTTTACCGTCCTGATTGATGATATATAACTTTTTGTTCCCTTTTTTAGCTGTGGTTAGCCACGATTTATCGACTTTATAGGAATCGAATGCTTCGTTGACAATAATAGAGGCTTTGCCAGTTGTCGAAAATGGGATGTCCTCGAGTGGGGCATCCTGCTGCAAGGTCACTTCATAATTAGTTGGTTGTGGCAAGGCAGCCGTTTTGGCTAGCTCATTTGCCCAAACTGTCTGATCGTCAGTAGCAATCGTTTGTTTTTCTAATACGATGCCAGATAGATCATCCTTGACATGTTTCACCTTGAAATCTACAGTTTGCCCTTCCTCCACCTTTTGCCATTCCTTTTCTGATAAATAGGCATACATTGCTTTTTCATTCGAATAGATTTCAAAAGTTAGCGCACCAGCTTCTTCCTTAATCGCTGCCACAACACCATCAATAGGGCTGACAATACCCTGACGAGATTGAATTTGTGTAATTTGGGCTTCAAGTAATGCAATTTGACGATTTGTTTCAGCAATATGTCGATTTAACAGGGCAACCGCTGTAGATGCTGAATTTTGTTGAGCAAGCTCTAATTTTAGCGTTACAGATAGCTTGTCATTGATTTGATCCGTATTAATGGAGCTTTTTGGATTCGAATCGTCACCATATTCATCCTCAATTTGATCAAGTGCATCCTGTAAATCTTGTAATTCTGTTTCATAGGCTGTGCGTTCAGATTCAAGCTTTGTTAGCTCCTCATCCACCTCATCCGTTTTATAGGTAGCAAGTACATCATTCATCATCACTTCTTGGCCACGCTTTACATTCACAGCTGATAAGTTAGTTGCATCAGCAGTAATCGTGTATGTCTCAGCAGGTGCTACAATGGTATCTTTATGAACACGCTCTGTATTCGTGCCGATATAAGCTTTTTGAAATTCATCGATAAAGTAGGATCGTGTCACGTTGCTATTATCTTTAAAGACAAAATAAGCATTTATGCCGATTACTAGCATTGCTAACACGATGGTCGTAGTTGTCCATGGTCTTGTTTTGATAAATGCCATCATCCTAACCCCCTAGCAATCCATTCTTTAATTGGTAGTACACTAATCAAACCAACAAATATGGCCATAAATAGCTGTACACCAATCAATTTGACTACTAACATTTTTCTACTAGCCTCTTCCTCCCATTTTGATAGGAAGAGATACTGTACAATAATGATTAAAACCGTTGTTACCGTCAATTGATTGAGGGTAAATAACACGAAATCTGTTTCAATCACCTGTAAGGCAGCAGGAGCTAAGGAGAAGAAAGAAAACATGGTTGTATAGCGTACTGCATAGAAAACAGCAAAGAGGATTGCTTTTTCAATTAATAGAAAGGCTACAACATAAAGCTGGACTTTTTTTATCCAAGTATAAGGAATGTCCGTTAATAGATGTAAAAGATAGGTAACACCATAATAATGGAAGCAAAAATAGACGATTGCCCATAAAACGGCACCAAGCATCGAAAGTATACGTGCTACATAGTATTCATTTTGTAAATCCTTTGCGAATAAGGATGTTAAATTTTCTGTCCCCATTCCCCAATATTCGCGAGCAGCAAACAACAGGATGAAAAGAATGAACACCGTTAGTACTCTTTTTTTATATCCGATGACCTCGCCTTCCTCTACGATGCTAGTAAAGTAGGTAGGATTTTTTAAGCTATGCCAGAACTTATAATGGTAAAACATAAAACAGCGTCCTTTCTTCCAAAATAGGATATCAAAGTTGTAGTATACACCTTGTAAAGATATTATGACATATGAAAATAGCTGTTTTTTTCCAATAAATTCATTGAAAAAACATAATCTCTTATTATATGTCGATTGGTGAAAACCTTATATAACACCATTGTATAGTATAATTGAAATAACTTCCTGTTTTTCTAGCTAGTAATTTAGAAAAATTACTTTTGATATGTCTCATTTTGTAAATATATTAGAATGGCTTGAAATCAAGCAATTTACACCGATACTAAAGTCATAAATTCTAAATGAAAATGAATACAATCATTTTCCTATACATAAACGATGAAAGGGTGGTTCGATGAATCGAAAATTGACAGCAGGGGTCATAACGGGTCTTTTATTGGCACCTACGGCTATAGCGAACGCACAGGAAAATGATGCACAATCCCGCGTCACAACACATACGGAGCAAGTTGCCTATATGAATGAAGTAGCAGCTACCACTTCAAGAGAGCAGCTTATTGCTCAATTTAGTAAGCTGTCGGAGGATTCCTTAGAAAGTGAAATGGTACTTGCGGGAGGCGATCTAATAGTTGTACAGAATTCAGGAGATTTTAATTCTGATGAAAAAGCAATAATTAAAGCGAAATATGATTATGTAGTAGAACAACGTCGACTTTTACTGAAGCTTAAAGAAATTGGCCCTAAGATTGATAAAATTTCGTATTCAAGCAAAATATTTACCGAAGAAGTTAAAAATATAAAAGCTGAATATGACACATTTTTAGGGAATAAAGAAACAGCTACATCATATCTCTATGTACAAGATCAATTTAAAAAAGCTATTGAGGTAGCACTTATTAATAATGCCAGCGGGGTAGCATCCGATATACGAAAATCAGTTTTGCAGTATGGATATGAGGAGGAGGCTCCACGCAATGCTTACTTTAAAGGTAAGGGAGCAGATATAGACAAACTAAATAAATTAATTAGTGATGCAGCTACAGCGAAATTAGCTACAGATGAATTAGATAAATTAAATTTACTAGATGCTACTGCAATAAAAAGTTTTACGACTACTTATAATGCACTTACAGCAGATCAAAAGAAAATAGTCGAAGCCTATAACCCCAAAAACGAAGCAGTAACACCTTTTAAAAAGTATAAGGATGTTATAACAGGTCTGTCCGCAGTGGATAAAGTCTCTTTAAGTATCGATCAGCTAAAGGCAAAGCAACCTTCAGACTTTTCCTCAGCAACAAGTTTTATAAGTGCCGTAGCAGCTATTGAAAAATCATATAATAGCCTAAACAATGCTCAAAAGAATTTAGTTTCAAACTATGATGATTTAAAACCATTTATACAAGCAGCAGATGTTTCTAAGCAAATCTCATCTCTAAGAGTTTCAAGTGAAAAGTCTTATCGTGATTCAGTTTCATCATTAAAGACAATCTACGATAATTTAGATAAAATTAAATTATATGTAAAAAACAGTGTAGATCTAGAAATAGCGAATGAGAATATTAATTCTGCAGTATTCATTGAAGGATTAATTGAGAAAATTAAGGATGCTCCTAATAAAGTTGAAGCAATTAAAACAGCACGAAAAGCTTATGATGTCCCTTCATCACAGTTAGGAGCAACTATCAACGCAGCAAATGTCAAAAAAATAGTCAATAATCTAGCAGAGCTCACAGCGTGGGAGAAAAATTTAGGTGCTGCCTTAAAGGTAGATAAGTTAATTGATAGCCTTGATCCTGCCGCCAAAACATTTGAAAGTAAAACTTTATCTGCGTGGACTGCCTTTAATAAGCTGACTGAAAATGATCAGAAGCTAGTGCAGGGAGCGACAAAGCTAATGCTGTTTCAAACATACGCAGAAGCATCGAAAACGATTAATACATTAAAGCCGACAACTGACTACGGTACACAGCTTACCAAGTTGAAAGAGACAGTGGAGAAATTAGATACGACTTTGCAAGGGCATGAAACAGCTCTTACTAATTTGAAAACACAGCTGCAAAACAAAATAGATGCTTTAGTTAAAGAGGAAGAAGCGGTACAGGCTGTTACAACGGAAATTGATCTGTTAAATAGCAATATAGCTATTGAAAAAATATTGGATGCACGAGCTCACTATAATGCGTTATCATCAACAGCTAAAAAGCGTGTGACAAATATTAAAGTGTTAACAGATTTAGAGAAATCCTATAAATCGGTTGTTAATGTTATCTCTCAATTTGAAAAATTGGATCCTTCCTCTAAAAGCTATATTTCTAAAGCAAAATCAGCTTATACGGCTTATGCGAAGCTAGATGATAAAAATAAAATATTTGTCCAAAATTATAAAGAATTAAAAGATGTAATTCCTGCAATTGACGTAATGGTGCAAATTAGTACATTAAGCCCTTCTAAAAAAACGTATAAAGATGATGTGGTAAAAGCAGATGAAGCGTTTAATAAATTGGGTGAATCTCTTAAGGCAAAGGTAGTAAATAGCGAGGACCTAACAAAAGCACAAGGCTATATCAATACGGCCAAAGCATTTGATGACCGTATTATAGCATTAGCAAATGAAGGCCCTGACACATTTGTCAAAAAGGTAGCCGAACTTACATTAGAATATAAAGCAATGGATAAGAACGCACAGAAGCTAGTGGAGCAAGCCAAAATGTTAAGCTCCTATGAAAAGGATAACAAGGCAGTAATCAAGGTGATTCAAATGATTGATGCCTTAAATCCAACAAATAAGGATTATACAAAAAAGGTTCTTGATGCACGTAAAGCCTATAATGCACTTGATCAAGTCTCCCAAAAGCGAGTAACAAACTATGCTAATCTCACTGCTGTAGAGGATGTTGCTTCCTTAATTGGTCTCATTGCGTCGTTAAAACCAACAAGTAAAACTTTCTATCAAGATATGAAAACAGCGCGTGAGCTTTATGATGCCTTGCCAGCAGAGAAGCAGCAAGCGATCGTGAACTATGATGCACTGGTAGCAGCAGAAAATGAACAGGGATTAGCACAGAGTGTAGTCGAGCTAATTAAATTAACAGAAGTGCAAGATGCTGACTATTTAACGAAGCTGATGAATGCGCGTGTAGCATACGATAAACTGTCATCTGACCAAAAGAAATTAGTGACGAATATTAAAGATTTAACAACACGTGAAAAAGCAGTGAAACCAATTTTAAGTGTGATGGTTCAAATTAATGAATTAGATCCAGAATCAACAAGCTTTGTTAGTAAGGTAAACTCAGCACGTAAAGCGTATGATAAGCTATCGAAGGATCAAAAAAAATACATCGATAATATTAATATTCTCTTAAAATTTGAGCCTGTCTCGAGTGTGATGGAATTGATTAGTAAACTAAAATCTTCAAGTAACACATTCCTTCAAGATACATCGCGAGCACGCTCACTTTACGATGCACTACCTGGCGATATGAAGCAATATGTGACAAACTACTATTTATTGCAAGCAGCGGAGTCTAGTATTTTAGGGGCTGGTAATGTCATGCAAATGATTAATGACTTACCAACCGTTGATCCAAAGCAATATGTGAAACGTATCCAAGAAATCCGTGCTGCTTACAATGCTTTACCAAAGGATCAGCAACGAGCTGTTCAAAATTATAAAGTGCTACAAGATCAGGAAAAGCTGATAAAGCCTGTAATGAGTATTGTAGAAGATATAGACCGATTGCTAACGGCAAAAGATATGAATAGCCAATACCAAAAGATTTTAAAAGCCTATGATAAGCTCAATGCTGATCAACGACGCTATGTTTATAACGACCAGCTATTGCTTTCACTAGATAATGTTATAAAGGTTTATAATAATATTGCTAAATTGAATCCAAAGGATAAATATTACTTTGGTATGGTGGAAGCGGCGCGTAAAGAGTATGATAGTTTGAATACGACAGATAAACAGCGTATCTCCAATTATTCTCTTTTACTCGAAGCAGAGAAAAGTTTAGCTGATGTGAAGAAGGTTGTGGAGATCATAGCGGGACTGTCTCCAAGCTCGTCGACATATATTGAAGATGTGGCGAATGCCGTTGCTGCCTATAAGGCATTGGACTCTAAAATTAAAGGACAGGTCATTAATGAGGATGTCTTAAAGCAGGCTGAAAAAGATGTGGCTGCCGTTCTCAAAGTTGTTCAAGCGATCGGAAATATTGATCCAGACAGCTCATCATTTGAGAAAAAAGTGCTAGCAGCTCAAAAAGATTATAGTAATTTGTCGATTGAGCAACAGGGCTTAGTGTATAATTACCGCATTCTAGAAGACTATCTTAAAATGATTCAATAGTATGATAAAAAAGGAGTTTTCCCAATGAGTATAACGGGAAAACTCCTTTTATAAGTAAGAAAAAATGAATCCTAATATTAATTTCCAAAAAAGTGAAACTATATCATCTGAAATTCGTATCTTATAGTATAAATGGTCACTTTGATTGGGAGGTACCATTTCATACATTTTTATTTTGCCAACGTGAGGAGGTCGCCCTGTTGAAAAAATTATTGAGTATAATGGTACTTTCAATAGCTGCAACCGTAGGAAGTTTAACTAGTTTTAGTCAAGTAGAAGCAGCATCTGCTAAGGCAGTAGATGTGACAAATTCATACTGGGCAAATGCCTCAATTCAACATATGCTCACAAAACAAATTATGACTACATATAACGACAACACGTTTAAGCCAGAGCAAGCTATTACAAGGGCAGAAGCTGCTGCTGCCATTGCTCGTTCTCTTCAAACAAACCTGGACATTGAGAACCCTTTAAAATTCAAGGATGTTCCTACAACACATCCATATTATAAGGAAATTTGCCAGCTTGTTAAACGGGGAATCATTCAAAAGAGTGATGCCTTTCATCCAGAAGAGCCTTTAAAGCGTATGCAGGTGGCAAAAATGCTAGCTCTTGCGTATGAAATTAGGGTAGATGGCAAAAATAACAGTCAATTTGCGGATATTACACGTACGCATTGGGCAAAAGATTATATTGAATCCTTAGCAGATATCGGCATTATTGGTGGGGTGGATGCTAAACATTTTGCTCCTGACCAATTGGTAACACGTGCACAGTTTGCTGTATTTGTTGAGCGAAGCATGGCTTTTCAGCAAAAAATTAAGGCATTGGAAGTAGTCTATGACTATCTAGCAAAGGATTATATCCCAACTGTTAACCTTTCTTCTGAGTGGTCTAAAAAGGTAATTGAATTAATAAATGTTGAAAGACAGAAGAATAAGCTAGAACCTGTTGCTTATGATTCGGAACTTACTCAAATTGCCATTATCAAAGCACAGGACATGGTAAATCGCCACTATTTTGAACACGTTTCCCCATTTTATGGGGCACCTTGGGATTTAGCGACATTATTTGATTACAACTATACAAGTTTTGGAGAGAATATTGCTAGAAATATTAAAACACCTGAAATTGCTGTTAAGGCATGGATGGCTTCACCTAGCCATCGAGATAATATTTTAAAAGAGCACTATACGAACACAGGTGTTGCAATAGCACAGGATAGCAAAGGAAATTACTATTGGGTCCAAATGTTCTCTAGTCAATAAGTTGTTGTGTAACAAAGAATCGCTAATATTACAGAAATGTTACGAAAGTTCCGAATTACGATAAAAAAATCCCCTTTTTAACGCTGAAAATACCGCCAAACGTTGGTATTACAGCGTTTTTTTGCTGTCTAAAACCGTTACACAATTGAAAAATAACATTCGCCTCTTTTGTGATAGTCTATGTATAGGCAAAAAAGTTTTGAGAGGGGTATAACAAAAGTATGAATAAGAAATGGTTATTACCGATTTTTGCATCATTTATGTTATTTTCAACTACTAATATTAATACTGCTGAAGCAGCGTCTAAAGCAGATTTAACTGATACAGCTTCTAAATATTTAGGTGTACCATATAAATACGGCGGTACTACAACTAGCGGTTTTGATTGCTCTGGCTTTACTTCTAAAGTATTTTCAGACTTAGGCATTCAATTAAACCGTACGTCAGGATCTCAATATCAACAAGGTACTGCAGTTGCCAAGAGTGATCTTCAAGTTGGCGATTTAGTATTTTTCAATACAAGTGGTAGTGGTATTTCACATGTGGGGATATACATAGGTGATGGTAAAATGATCCACTCTCAAACTGGTCAAGGTGTAAGCTACTCAAATGTGAATGACCCATATTATTGGGGCGATCGTTATGTAGGTGCTAAACGTGTGGCAACATTTGATGCTCAACAACAAGCTGAAGTAAAACAAGCAGCTATTGACTTTTCCGTATATGCTTCTCGTGCAGAGGTAGCAGTACAAATTGCAAAAGCTTTAAACTTAGATACATCTGATACTACTACTAGTTTCGTAGATGTAAAACCTACATATGCGCATGCAGGTGCTATTGCAGCTGTAGCAAAATTAGGTATCTTTGAAGGCGATGCAAATGGTAAATTCAACCCGTCTTCACCAATTACGCGTGCACAAATTGCAAAAGTATTAGTGCTAGCATTTGGTCTTGAAAATAATGGCGGAAGTGTAGCATTTAGTGATGTGCCTCAAAAGAGCTGGGCTAATGAATATGTTTCTACTCTAGCATCTAATGGCATTACAAATGGTGACGGAGACGGTAGCTTCGGTTCCGATGAATTACTAAAAATCGAACAATTAAAAGTTTTTATTGAAAGAATCCAACAATAAATTCATAAAGTTAACACTTTAATTGTGTCATAGATTGCAAGAAATGATCTTTTGAATAGCGTATAATGGAAGAAGGGTTTGCAATAGCAGACTCTTCTATTTTTATGATAATTTTGTAGGAAAGGATGTGAATTGGAAAATTAAAGTTTAACAGTTCTATTGTATGATGCTTTATTTAGCTAATTTTGTTAAAATGGACACGTTAAGAGAACAAGAAGGGAGGAAATAAGACATTGAACATCAAAAAAATTAGTCTTATCTTGTGCGTCTTATTCATTTCGGCTTCTATGTTTACGATACATAGTGCAAGTGTCAGTGCAGCTAACAATTCAAATATAACATTTGAAGATGTTACTAAAAATCACCCAGCCTATGAAGAAATCAATTATTTAGTAAATTTGGGGGTAATTCAAGGTTACTTTGTGAATGGTAAGAGAGTCTTTGGCCCAAATAATAGTGTAACAAGAGGACAAGCAGCCAAAATGGTTGTTGTTGCCTCTGGTAATAAACCATTAGTTGTAAATAAATCTAGCTTTTCAGATGTTACAGTCGGCACTGAAATGTCAGGTTATATAGAACGTGCTGTACAGCTAGGATTTTTCGACAAAAATATAAAAGGTCAATTCTTACCAAATAAGCCTCTAACTCGTGGAGAAATGAGTCATGTATTAACAAAGGCTTTTAATTTAGATACTAGTGAGTATGAGGGGATCGACTCACCTTTTACTGATGTAGGAATCACACATGAATATGTGAAATACATCAATACAATCTATTATAATGGCATTACCAACGGAACAGGTAATACGTATTTACCGAACAGCACTGTAACACGTTCTCAATTCTCATTATTCGTTGCACGTGCAAACAGTGAAAAATATCGATTAGAGCTTCCTGTAAAAGGTGTACAAGTTCCAGATACATCACAAGTCATTGGCTTAGTGAAGGTCACTACAGATGGGTTAAACATCCGTAAGACAAAAGATTCTACTTCAAGCACGAACATTGTGGGCAAAGTCAATACAGGCGGTAAATTATCAGTCTACGCTGTTGAAAGTAATTGGCTAAAGGTTACTTATAAAGGCGCATATGCCTATATTTATAAGCAATATGCAGAATTTGTAGATGCAGATGGCAATGCGTTAGGAACAGTCGAAAAAGAAGTAACGACAAAAAATGCTGTCAATTTATATGTGAAGCCTACATCTTCAGCAAAAGTCATTTCATCGATTAAAGCAAACGAAAAGCTTCCTGTTTACAAAACAATTGGTGGCTACTACTTAACACAAGTAAATGGTTTACCAGGTTATATTGTAGTGAATAGCACTACGGATATTGTGGAAGAAGAAAAGCCAAATCCTAATCCAAATCCAGATCCAACGCCACCAGCTTCTGGTGATGTGCTAGGTAGAGTCACAGTTGCTAATTTAAATGTTCGCAGTCAAAGTAACTCTACATCAGCCGTATTATTTAAGCTGAATAAAGGAGAGTATGTCCAAGTTAATAACATCAATGGTTACTGGGCAGAAATCACCTATAATGGCCAAACAGGCTATGTTCACAAGTCTTATTTGAAGCTATTAAACCAAACAGCTAAACCTTTACAAAATCGTATTATCATCCTAGACCCAGGTCATGGTGGTAAAGATCCAGGTACAGTAAAGGGCTCTGCTTCTGAAAAGAACATTACATTAAAAGTCAGCACACAAGTGAAACAATTACTAGAGAATGCTGGTGCAAAAGTTTATATGACACGTACTGGTGATACGTATCCATCCTTACAAGATCGCGTAGACTTTACTCAAGCAAACTATGGTGAAATTTTTGTAAGTGTTCATGTCAACTCTGCTGCTAATACGTCAGCGTCTGGTACTGAAACATATTATGCAATATCTACAGGAGATATGTATCAGGAAGACGTTGATTTAGCGACATATGTTAATAATCAAATTGTTAACAATTTAAATATGAAAAATCGTGGTGTCAAGCAAGAGCAATACTACGTAATTCGTAATATGGTGATCCCGTCTATTCTAGTAGAACTTGGTTTCTTAACGAATGCAGAGGATAACAGTAAAATGACAAATGATCAATACGTTAAATTATTTGCAGAATCTATTTATAATGGTATTTTGCAATACTATAAAAAACAATAATTGATTAAGAGACGATTTCAAAGGTGTACTAGCCTTTGGGATCGTTTTCTTATTCTCTATATACCCAAATAAGAGAAAGACAAACTAATTGATAGAAATGGCTATAAAATTCTCTCTAATCATACAAATAATAGCTAATTTGATTGCTACGGCTAGCTAGTATGAAAGATAAGGAAAAGACACTTTTGCAAATATGATTGGAGTGGAGCCAGCGTCACAGATGAGACCCTGGAGCGAACGAAAGAGTGAAGCGGCTCATCGGACGTCCCCTGGAAAGGACGCTGGCGGAACGGAAATCAACCTCCTGCCTTATGAAAAGGCCTTTTTTCTACTAGTGACTTTATCTTTTTTACAAAATGAAATGGCTGCCTCCTTTATAAGAGGCAGCCATTTACTGTTATTTCACGGTATTGATGAATTTAATATAATCCTTACTTATATATCCAGGTTCAGTGTTTAGTTTATCTGAAACAATTTGATACCAACCATTTGCGCTTGTATCTGTAACGATGACAGGCATATTACTTTTACTAAATGTGAAAAGTGGACTTTGACTTGTTGATGCATCTGCACGAACATTTAGCCCAGCTGTTGTTGTAAGAGCGATTTTATAAGGATTATTTGCATCTTTAAAGCCTAAAGCTTTTTCTGCACGATAGTAATGTCCTGCAATTTTTGCGCCCCAGAATGGATCTGAAGCGTATTTTACGTTGAAGCCGATAGCCTTAGAACCGACAACTGCGCCATTCGTATAACGTCCACCTGGCGTAATATAATTTGGCTGAAGGAATTTTTCAACTAGCTCATTAATATTGGCTTCTACACTATCAAACTTCTTATTTAGTGGATTTGTATCATAGACATATAATCCAAATAGATTGTTTAGATTTTGAGCGTGATCACTCATACCATAGGCACTCTCATGCTGTGCTAGGGATAAAATAAGCATAGCATTGATATGAGAATTGGCTTCCACTTCTTTTAATACAGAGCCTAAACCAAGTAGTTTACTTTTAGTTGTGGCATTTTTATAAATCGAAGCACCTGAGCTTTCAACCTCTGCTAATTTTCCCACAATATATTGATCTAGCTCATCTGCTGTATATTGAGTTGTTGCACGAGCTGGTAAGAACTGATAGTAGTTATAGGCTTCTCCTTTTGAAGAACCATCAGCATTGGTAAAGTTGATGCCATCCCAGCTAAAGTATTTCTCACCCTGCTTCATAAAGCTAGGGGCCTTGCCATACACGTAACTAGCAGAATATTTATTAGTTTTATAATCATATAAGGTATGTTTTATTTCACCGTACTCATTTGTGTAATAAGACCGACCTTTTACTAGAGCAGAAGGAATTAAGGTAACGTCAGCCTGCTTTAAATAGCCAGTATGACCAGCTAAGCGTACTTTTACTTGTGTGGCATCACTACCTAGATACTCCATTTCTGTATTACCAGCAACTGCGATTTGATCCTTAATCGTTTCAGAATTTAGAGCAACATAATTATTCGTTACAACATAACCTGAAGTCATTTTAATAATTTTATCATTTTGAGTAATCACTAAGGAACTAGTCGTCATCGCCTTTTCAGCTGTTTCAAAGCTAGTAAAGGTTTGTTTGTCTACCAAGTTACCATTGGAAATTTCTTTGACGATATATGTGGTAGTATTACCGTTATTACCAGTATTACCGTTATTACCAGTATTATTGTTGTTCCCATTATTACCAGTATTATTGTTGTTCCCATTATTATTAGTATTACCGTTATTTTCGGAGTTACCATTGTTTTCATTTTTACCAGCGTCAACCTGATCAGCAAGAAGAATTAATCGTAGAATAAATGTCGATGCCTCACCAATTGTGGCATTGTCTCTTGGTAAAAACATGCCATTGGAGCTTCCTTTAATAAGTCCTAATTGTGCACCGATTGCAACATCCTGACGGAAATCTTTAAAAATAGTTGCATTGTCTTTGAAGGTAATAGAAGAAGTACCTTTTGGTATTTTTAAATAATCAACTGCTCTGATTAGCATCACTGCCATATGCTCTCTTGAAATACGGTCATCTGGCTTAAATGAGCCATCCGTATAACCAGTAATAATTCCAGCAGTAGCGGCAAGCTTAATTTCATTTGCAAATAAATATGTGTCGGACACATCTGTAAACGTTATCTCGTTCTTTGTGTCCAAATTTAAAGCTTTTGCTATGTATGTGGCGAATTCACCACGTGTAACCGTAGCATTCGGACGATAGCTTCCATTTGCATCCTTCAGTAATGCATCTTTCTGAATTAAATAGCGTAGACCACTTTCATGCATATGTCCTGATAGCTCGTCTGCATAGACAGATTGGGGCTGCCAAATGACTAGACTAACAAGCATCATGAGCAACATAAAAATTGATAGTTTTTTCATAGTCTTACCCTCCTAAACTGATATCATTTTAACAAAGTTACACAATCAAGATAAGGGTCAAATGTTAGAAATACCATAAAATATACCAGCGATTTATAGGCAATAAGTATGCTTTTGTCATTTGATGTGAGAGTTAGTTTTAAATAGGGGAAGGAAAGTGAACCAAAATTCACATGAGTTTCTTCTATTATATATGTCATTTGTGTTACCCCAAAAAAAATAATGTCGTACATTGCTTTCTAAGAAGCAATGTACGACATTTTATTGAAGTAAATATTAAAGCATTTCTGAAGTTGTTTTTGCTTGCATATGCAGTTGTAGGTAGTCTGGGCCACCTGCTTTTGAATCTGTACCTGACATGTTGAAGCCACCAAATGGTTGGTAACCAACGATTGCACCTGTACAGCCACGGTTGAAGTAAAGATTTCCTACATGGAATTCTTCACGCGCTTTTTCTAGGTTCATGCGGTTAGTTGTGATAACAGCGCCTGTTAAACCATATTCTGTATCGTTTGCAATTTCAATCGCATGGTCGAAATCTTTTGCTTTTGCGATCGCTACCACTGGTCCGAAGATTTCTTCTTTCATAATACGTGCAGAAGGATCTACGTCCGCGAACACAGTTGGTTGTACGAAGTAACCGACTGAATCGTCTGCTGTACCACCAGCTACTAAACGACCTTCGCCTTTACCGATTTCAATGTACTCAGTAATTTTGTTGAATGCTGCTTGGTCAATTACTGTTGCCATGAAGTTGCTGTAATCAGTTGGGTCACCCACTGTTAAAGCGTTTGTTAACTCTTCTACGCGATTTACCACTTGCTCATATACATCTTCTACGATGACAGCACGAGAACATGCTGAACATTTTTGACCTGAGAAACCAAATGCTGATTTCACGATCGATTGTGCAGCTAATTCTAAATCTGCTTCTTTATCGACTACGATTGTATCTTTACCGCCCATTTCAGCGATCACACGTTTAATCCATATTTGGCCTTCATTTAACACAGATGCACGTTGGTTGATACGTAAGCCGACATCACGTGATCCTGTAAAGCTGATGAAGCGTGTTTTTGGATGATCAACTAAGTAGTCACCTACTTCAGCACCAGAACCTGGTACGAAGTTAACCGCACCTGCTGGAAGACCAGCTTCTTCTAATACTTCGATAAATTTATACGCTACAACTGGCGTTGTAGAAGCTGGTTTTAATAATACTGTGTTCCCTGTTACTAAAGCAGCTACTGTTGTACCAGCCATGATTGCAAATGGGAAGTTCCAAGGAGAAATAACAATACCGATTCCTAATGGGATGTAGTCATAACGATTGTATTCACCTGGACGGCTTTCGACTGGCTGACCGTTTTTAATGCGTAGCATTTGGCGACCATAGTATTCCATGAAGTCGATTGCTTCTGCTGTATCTGCATCAGCCTCTGCCCATGGTTTACCAGCTTCTTTTGTTAATAAAGCAGAGAATTCATGTTTACGACGACGTACGATTGCTGCTGCTTTGAATAGAACGTCCGCACGAATCGCTGGATCAACTTTTTTCCACGTTTTGAATGTTTCATCTGCTGCTTGCATCGCTTTTTCAGCTAAATCTTTGCTCGCTTTTGACACGCGACCAATGACTTCTGTTTTCTTTGCAGGATTGTACGAAACGATTTTATCTTCTGTTGTAATGCGCTCGCCACCGATAATGAGTGGGTAATCTTGACCTAAGTAACCTTCAACTTTATTTAAAGCCTCTACATAAGCATTGTAGTTTGCCTCTTGTGAAAAATCTGTGAATGGTTCGTGTTTGTATGGAATCATGTCAGTTTCCTCCCCATGGATAAATGGTGCCAAATGATTATGCACCTTTTAAGATTGTGTTAATTATATAATGCAATATAATTTGGCATTAATCAACTCAAATTTTAAAACTTTTTTTAATTTTTGCATCTGCTTTTCATATTGGTGTTAGAATAAGCTTAATGGATTACAGGAGGACAAAATGGATAACAAGGTACTACTAAGTATTTATAAATACGTCATTGAAAAAGGCGATATGGGCATTTGTGTGGTAGACACAGAGGGTAAATTGCTTATATACAATAAAAAAATGAGAGAATTGGAAGGCGTCAATGAGGATGAGTTTGAGGAGAGGCGAGCCTTAGAGATTATTGATTTTGAAATCGAAAAAAGTGATATTTATAAGGTCCTCAGCTCTGAAACGCCAGTACGCAATATAAAAAAAACGTATTGGAATAAAAAAAATCAAGAAGTGACCTACATAAGCAATATTTATCCGTTGCACTATGAAGGCTCTTTAATAGGCGCTGTGGAATTTGCCCGAGATATAACACAGCTTGAATACATGATGTATCAGCCTCTAAGAAGGTATGGCGCACCATTGACATTTGACATCATCACGGCTGTGTCACCCGTCATGAAGGATGTCATTGAAAAAGCAAAAATTGTGGCGCTAAGTAGAATGCCTGTTGTGTTAATAGGGGAATCAGGTACTGGGATTGATATGGTTGCTGAGGGAATACATCATGACCTAAAGGTGCAAAATGATATGTTTATTGCTTTAATTTGCCGTCGAGATGAGAAAACAGTATTAAAGCAATTTGAAAAATATATTGTGGAAAAGGAGAAAATAACCTTCTTTGCTGAGCGCATTGAATATTTATCTCTAGAGGCACAAGAAAAGATTGTTGAACTTTTAAATAATCATCCTAATCATCAGCATGTTTTAATTGCTAGTGTTGGCAAAGATCCAATTGATTTAATTCAAAAGCATGAGCTATCCAAAAAGCTTTATAGACTTTTTTCAGGTATTACGATTTATGTACCTCCTTTACGAGAAAGAAAAGAAGATATTATGCCTTTTATCGATGATTATTTCAAAAGACATCGTGATAGCTTTGGCTCGTCTATTCATGGGCTTTCAGAAGAAGTCCAAGATATCTTTTTAAAATATGATTGGCCAGGAAATTTAAAGGAATTAGAAGTCCTACTGGATGAAATAACCTCATTGATCACCAATGAAACGATAGTTGAATCACATATGCTGCCAGTGCATTTCAAATGGAAAATCCAAAGCTCTTGTGAGGAGACGGAAAAAGAGGTTTCTACGAGCGACTTGTTTGTCATTAAAAATCAACAGGATATTCGACCATTAGATGTCTATATGAAAGAGGTAGAGGAGTACTATATTTCAAAGGCATTGGATTTTCATCAAGGAAATATCTCCAAAACAGCCGCTGCCTTGGGGATTCGTCGACAAAGTTTACAGTATCGAGTTAAAAACTATAAGCTTAATAAAAAAAGCGAAAACATTGATTAACCATGTTTTCGCTTTTTTGGATAGGTTCTCGAAAGTGAAAGATAGAATGATCTAACTGAAGGATAAAAACACGAAACTGATGGATAGCTTCAAGCTTGTATAATTATTTTCCTTTTTTCGAAAGGCGACCAAGCGCAAATGCTGCTGCTCCTAAACCAATTGCCATGTTCGTTTTTTTGTTAAACACTTGTTTTGTCACAAGTGCTACATTTTGTGGACGCTCAGCTAAACGACGCATAAAGTAACCGTACCAATCATTACCAAATGGTAGATATGTGCAGAAATTATACCCTTCACGAGCAAGGTCTAGCTGCATTTCTTTACGGAAACCATATAACATTTGGAATTCGAATTTTTCATTTGGAATATTGTGTTGTTTCACAAATTGTTTTACATGGTTGATCACATTATGGTCGTGTGTCGCAATCGAAGTAAATTTACCATGTAGCAAATGATATTCAATTAGTTTTAAGTAATTATGGTCAATATCAGCTTTAGATTGATAAGCCACATTTTCAGGTTCTTTATAAGCACCCTTTACAATACGTAAGCGGAAGTTTTTATATTTCTCAATATTTTCCTCTGATTCGAAGAAGTAAGCTTGAATAACCGTCCCTACGTTATCATACTCTTTGTGTAATTCCTCTAATAATTCAAAAGAGCTATGTAAACGCTCGTAGTTTTCCATATCGAAATTCACGAAAATATTATATTGATGTGCAAGAGCTACGATTTCTTCTAAGTTTTCATAACAAAATGCGTAATCAATATCTAAACCTAATTGTGAAGGTTTAAGTGAGATGTGTGCATCAAGCTGTTCATCATGAATAGCTTGTACAACAGCTAAAATATTATTTTTGGCCGCAGTTGCCTCTGATTTTTCGTAGACGAACTCGCCTAGATTATCGACTGTACAAGAAATATTGGCCTTGTTTAATTCCTTAATTGATTGCACAACTTCTGGTAAACTTGTGCCAGCAACAACACTTTGCGCACCCATTTTTAAACCATATTTTTGTGCAGCGCTGTTTAATAATTTGTTCTCGGATAAGTAAATGAAAAAGTCACGTAATACCATTATATGCCTCCAAAAATGAAAATTTTAAATTCTTGGCGATTATAACACTTTTTTTGAAAAGTAAAATGGTTTGATTTTCAGAAAAAATATTTTTTAAAGCCAGTTAGTGAGATAAAACTATTGCAATCATTGACTTTTTCATGAAAAAAATTTAAATTAAAAATTTTTTTCAAAAAAAAAAGACTTTTCAAAATAAAAGATTTGCTTTATGTTAATTAATATATGTCTTAATTTGCACATAGGCATGATGGTATTTAGGACTTAAAAGACATAATTATTATTTTAATATAATTTATTAGTGGGTATTCTTTGAAGTGATTCTTAGATATCCACTTTTTCATTTTTCAATTTAAATATCATATTAATAGTAGTTTATAGTAAAAAAAAACAGGGTGTATTATAATAAAATGGTATATAATCAAGATTAAATTATGTACGTTTTGTGAATTTATAGTTACTTTTGATTTAGAATAGTGTGTCTATATAAGCAATACAAAAGGGAATATGACTACTCTAAACTAAGATAAGGTGGAAAGTATGGCAAGAGGCAGAAAATTTAATTCAAATGGCGAACAAAGTAAACAACTATTACTTGAAAAAGCGATAGAGCTATTTTCTGATAAAGGTTATCATTACACAAAAATTAGTGACATTGTAAAGGCTGC
Source organism: Lysinibacillus capsici (assembly GCF_020217405.1). Classification (NCBI taxonomy): domain Bacteria; kingdom Bacillati; phylum Bacillota; class Bacilli; order Caryophanales; family Bacillaceae; genus Lysinibacillus; species Lysinibacillus capsici. Next base: position 763,223 of record NZ_CP084108.1, read on the forward strand.
CAATGTAACTCAGCCTACTTTTTATCTCTATTTTAAAAGCAAGGATGCCCTTTATAACGATTTGAATGCGCAATTTCAAAGCGGATTCTTGGCAGTAATGAATAGTAAGTCAACTGACATTATTGAATATGGGTTACAGGGGTTTATCACGCTATTAGAGCAAAAGTTATTGAACTTGTTCGTATACATAATTGAAAATCCTGAATTAACAAAAATAGGTTTGATTGAATCCAAGCAAGCACAATTGGTAAAAAACCAAATGACACAGCAATTGATCCACCTTATTTATCTGCATAATTGTGACAAAGATCTACAACTGTATAGTGTGGATATAAAAATCATGATAGATAGTTTAGTAGGCTCAATAGAAAGACTCATCATTACGAATTTATTAGAAGAAAAAAGGTTACCTGCAGAACTTGCAAATGATATTGTACAATTATATTTTTGGAAAACCAAAGAAGTAATATGAAAAACTGTCATCGATACTTATTATCGATGACAGTTTCAGACTGTAGACAAAAGCCCTCGAGAAGTTCACTCTCGAGGGCTTTTGTCATTTTTCTTCCTATGTCGTCTTGATATTTGGTCATACATTGCCAAATCCAACATACGCTTCGAGCATAGTTGCTCTCTTAAGCTACTTGCCACGTCCAAGTAGCCAGTTTCTTTAAATTCATGGCAGCAAAAGTAAGCATCGCCTGCATGGACAATTTTTTTAGACCTCTTAAGGTTGTCCATCGCATACCATGCTTTTCCTTTGCATCGGCAAAGACACGCTCAATCGTTTCTTTGCGCTTTGCATAGATTTGTTTGATTTCATTGGAATGACGTAAATGTTCTGCTTCCTCTACATATGATTCCCAAATATGACGTTGAATGAGTTTTTGATGTTGCTTACTTTCTGTACATTGGGATAGGCTCGGACACTTCGCACAAATCAAAGGATTCGATTTATATTGACGATACCCTTCTTTAGTCGTTGTCGTATACTTCAATATCTGTCCTTGTGGACAAAGATAACAATTATAGTGCTCATCATATATATACTCATGCTTTCGGAAGAAACCATCTTTCGTTTTAGGACGTGTATAAGGAAGAACAGGCAACATTTGATTCTCTAATAAAAAGTTTGTAATTGCGGGTGTTTTATAGGCTGCATCTGCCGCAACAGCTAATGGTTTTTGAACGTTTTTAATGATTCTTTCCACAAGTGGCTGTAATACATGACTATCGTGCACATTTCCCGGAGTCACAATGGCACCCAAGACAAAGCCCTTTTCATCTGTCGCTGCATGAAAAGAATACGCAAACTGTTTCGTACGTTCATCCTTCACGTAATAGCCACTTTCAGGATCTGTCGTGCTTTCCTTTATTTCTTTCCATTCTTCTTTTTCAAATTTCTCCGGGGAAAAGGGCTTTTTTCCGTGTTCCTCACGATCAATATTTAACTCTAATTCAAGTTTCTCTTCATAAGCCCGTGTTTCTTTTCGCACAACTTTTTTATCATACTTTCGTTTATTCGCACTCGCTTTCACATGCGTAGAATCGATAAATAAATGGTCTGCATGGAGGAGTCCTTGATGCATAATCTCTTTTAATATACGATAGAATATCTGCTCAAATAGATCAGTGTCTTGAAAGCGACGGACATAATTTTTACCAAAGGTAGAGAAATGCGGAACTTCTGTATGGAAGCCAAATCCTAAAAACCAACGATACGCCATATTCGTTTCAATTTCTTTGATGGTTTGACGCATGGACCGTATACCAAAAACGTACTGAATAAACGTCATTTTAAAGAGAACAACAGGATCAATACTAGGGCGTCCTTTAGCAGAGTAGAGGTTTTCTACTAAAGGATAGATAAATGAAAAATCAATAGCCGCCTCTAGTTTTCGTACTAAATGATCTTGGGGAACTAATTGATCAATCGTTAACATTTCTAATTGTTCACGTTCATTGATTTGATTTTTCGTCATCATGGTTGATCACCTCGAAAGTGTACTTTTTATCAATAGATGAATAAGGAATTCTTTATGTAGAAGTTGATTGGAACGAAGGGTGGCGACTCCTGCGGGAAAAGCGGGAAAGTCGAGATCCTGGACTGAGCGAAGCGAGGGAAGCAGCTCGACCCCGCCCGCGGAAAGCGTCCGCCCGTAGTGGAAATCAACGGCTTTACTTTATTTTATTGTAAAAGAAAAAAGACTGTAGGCAAACTCAAAATTCATTGAGTTTGTCTACAGTCTGAAACTGTCATCGATACTTATTATCGATGACAGTTTTTTTAATTGCTTATTTTTATATGCTGATAGTAGCCTTTTTGATCTTTGCTCTTTGGGTGAATAAGTAAAATATATTCCTGGTTCGGTGATAAAGCACTCTTAGGCGTAACCGTTATTGAACGCCCTTCAATTTTAACTGCTACGGGTACTTCCTTAGCTCCTAAAGCAGCCAGTTGAATGTTGCTCTTAGCGATTTGTGAAGTAAGCCCTGAAGGAATTTTCACTGTAAATTTTTGTGTATCAGCTATATTTTTTACCGTGGAAAGTTGTTTATATTTAGGATACTTCTCCTTCAATGCATCATAATGTGCCTGGAAAATAGGTGCTGTTGTGGTTTGAACATTTGGCTTAACGCCGACTTCATGAATAGTATGACCCGCAGGACCTGTAAATTTACCAACTGTAAGCTTTAAATAGCTTCCATCTTGTAATGTGTAAAAGCCTTGCATAGCACCTTTCCCATAAGTTGTTTCTCCGTATAAAATAGCAGCTTTCTGGTCTTTCAACGATGCGGAAAGCATTTCAGAAGCGCTGGCACTATAGCGGTTTATAAGAATACGTGTATCTTTAGGAAACTTTGTATCTTGTTGAACTGCTGGGATGGTATAAGAGTTATGTGCTTCTTCTAATAAATAGGCAACTTTAGCAGATTGGAATAATCCTGTTAGTTCTTCAGCGGTTGTCACATAACCTCCACCATTATTTTGTAAATCTAAGATGAACGATGTTGCACCACGTTTTTTTAAGTCTATCAGCGCATTTTTAACAAGCTGTGCACCATCCTCTGAAAAAGAAGCCAACGAAATATAGCCCACATTTCCAAATAGCAGGTCAGTTTGTACATTCGGTAATGTGAATTTCTTACGTGTAATAGTTTTGGTAGTTTTTGAACCGTCACTATTTTTTAATGTAACTTCCACCTTAGTTCCTTCATTACCAATTAAAAGGGAAGAGGCCTCTTGTGTAGAACGACCGATAATGGATTCACCGTTAACGCCAATAATGATATCTCCAGCCTGAACACCAGCCTCAAACGCGCCACTGCCTTCGATTACTTGTAAAATATGAATTCCATCTTCGTGTTCTTCAATCACCACACCTATACCTATAGTAGATAGGTTGATGCTATTCATATAATTTTCAAATTCTTGCTTAGTGAAGTAGGTTGAGTAAGGATCAAGCATACTCATGATTTCTGAGATGGATGTAGCCTTCTCTAAGTTTCCATTAATTGTTCCAACGTAAGTATCTTTCACAATCTCCTTAATTTCCTTGATAAGCTGTGGATCATTTTCAGCAGCGTGAGTAGTTGTAAAAGGGAGAAGGAAGAAGCCTAGAACAAATACGAATGACCATATTAACTTTTTCATTGGATACCTCTTTTCTAGAACTCAAAATAGAATGTATCATTATTAGGTATTAAATGGATGGTTACATTATGCAATTGAGTATCTGATTTTTATTATACATGAAGCTATCGCTATAGTGGTGGACTTATATGAGATAGAAAAAGAATCTACTTGTCGCTATGGGCAAGTAGATTCCTGTAAATTATTTTTTTATCAATTTATGAATAATAAAACCAATTGATGCACCAACAATAGCTGGTAAAAGCCAGCCTAAATTTTGTTCATACATTGGCAATGCCTTTAGGATAGTTTCATAAGGTGTAATTTCAACTTTCATTTGTTTTAAGCCATCATATAGACTGACAAGGAAAGTTGGAATGAGTGCTAAAATATAAACAATTTGTCCACCTTTAAAGAAATGATCTGCTAGTGACAAGACCATCAATACCATAGCTAAAGGATAAATGATTAATAGCACAGGTAGTGAAGCACTAATTATTGTTGAAAGTCCCACATTTGTAATAGCTGTACTAAAAATAGTAAAGACAACTAAAAATGTTTTATATGAAATTTGAGGGAATAGCTTATGGAAAAATTGTGCATTAGCAGTTAATAAGCCAACAGCTGTTGATATACAAGCTAGTAAAATAGTCGCAGACAAAATAATACTTCCAAGGCTTCCAAAGAGCACCTCAGCTGATTTTGCAATAATATTTCCGCCATTATCAGAAATACCGATTGCATTGATACTTGTATTACCTATATACCCTAGAGAGATATAGACAAAGGATAAACCTATTGCAGCAACGACCCCCGCAAAAATCGTTGTTTTTACTTGTTTTCTCGTATCTTTCATACCCATATCACGCAAGGCCTGTAAAATGACGATACCAAAAACAAGAGCACTTAGAACATCCATCGTTAAGTAACCTTTTACAAAGCCTTCAGCTAAAGGTGAGACCTTATAGTTTCCTACGGCTTCTCCTGGTTCTCCCATAGGAGAGATGAAACTTTTAACAGCAAGCAATAAAATAACGAAAAGCAGGGCAGGTGTTAAAATTTTACCTACTCGATCAACGAGCTTCGAAGGATTAATAGATAAATATAGAATTAACGTGAAAAACACAATAGATGTGATAAAAAGTGGCGCCCAATGATCTCTCATACCTTCAGAAAGAAAAGGCGCAATGCCTATTTCGTAGGACACAGACCCAGTACGTGGTACAGCAAAGAACGGTCCAATTGCTAAGTAGACGATGGAGGTGAAAATCACCCCAAAAGCAGGACTAACACGGTTAGCAAGCAGTTGTAAATCGCCTCCTGCTTTGGCAACAGCAACAATCGCTAACAATGGTAGACCAACACCTGTTATAAGGAAACCAATCATGGCTACAGTGACATTTTCACCTGCTTGTTGGCCCAATAATGGTGGGAAAATAATATTACCAGCACCCAAGAACAAGGCAAATAGTAGTAATCCTACTGCTAAATTTCCTTTGATGAAATGCAAGATGTTTTTCATAAGTATATTAACTCCTTTAAGATTGAAAAGCTAAAACTTTCTAAAAATTTTAAATACAGAAGTGTATGTTATCATAGGAACACTAATCTTGCAATGAAAACAGTATTTTAATATAGTCGGATTTCGTCGTATTCTATAAGTTTTCTATAATGTTTGAAAAATAGTCAGTTTTTCCGATTTTTCATGCAATAGTTATCTAGTATGATAGACACACAAGGGAATATTCTAGCACGAACGGAGGCACTTTGGTATGCAAAAGACAAAAAAATGGAGAATTCTTGTTCTAAGTACTTTAGCAACTTCATTTTTAGCATTACAAACAGCAGAAGCAGCAACATATACTGTACAAAAAGGAGATACTTTAACGAAAATCGCCCAAAATCATCAAGTCACGATTGGGGATATTATGAAGTGGAATAATCTATCCAAAGATACGATTTATGTAGCTCAAAAGCTTGAGATTTCAAAACAATCAACGAATGAGGGAGTAAAGCCCGCCACTCCATCAACATCTGGAAAACCAGCAACTAGTTCTCATACAGTAGCAAAGGGCGACACATTATCAAAAATTGCAAAGCTATATAATGTGACAATTAAGGATATAATGGATTGGAATAAGCTTGAAAAAGACACAATTTTTGTTGGACAAGTACTGAAGCTTTCTTCAGATGCAGTGATACCCGATGGTGATTCTATACATAATAATGTGACTTCAGGTACGGGCGCTCCATCAAAAGTAACAGCGAAAGATCCAACAGCTAATGGACAAACAATTTATAACAAAACCGTTGAAGTTGCCAATACATTGGTTGGCACACCCTATCTATACGGTGGAAATACACCTGTAGGGCTTGATTGCAGTGGCTTTATTTTTTATGCCTTCAATCAAGGTGGTTTAAAAATAGGAAGAGCAAGCAGTGAGGGCTATTTTTACGGTAATACTACTCATGTAGAAAATCCAGTACCTGGCGATTTAGTGTTCTTTGAGAATACGTATAAAGAAGGTATTTCTCATATGGGAATTTATCTCGGTGATAATAAATTCATTCATGCGGGTACAGATGGTGTAGAAGTTTCGGATGTTACGTACTCTTACTGGTCTTCTAAATTAGTAGCCTACAAACGTTTTGATAGTGTGAAATAAAAAGTAGCGATTTTTGCCTTGGCAAAAATCGCTTTTAACAAAACCCCCTTTCTTCTAAAACAGAAAGGGGGTTTTAGGTTATTGTGTTACACGCGCTGTCCAACGAGAGAGGTCAGCACCTTTTGGATTTACTAATTGGGCAGGGAAAATAAATGTCCATGGCTTTGTGGAGTTTGGTTGGACAGTTAAGATTGGATCCATTTTAAATGAACCTTTTGCTATTTGTTTTCCTCTCGCATCAATAATCTCAAGAGGTAGTTGTTCCAAGTTTATAGCCTTATTATGACCATTACGAATAAATATAGAGACATTTAAGCTGCCATTATTCATAAATTTAGCTTGCAAACCTGTAAAGTTTACTTCAGTTTCCCCTAATTTGGGTAAAGTTTTAACAATTTTGGCAAGTTCCTCTTTTTGTTCTGCTGGTAACTGTTCTTCCCAGGTAGGGTCTAATTCTAGTTGATGGTCACGTAATGATACTAGATTAAAAGCTAATTTCCAACCTTCTTCTGGTATCTCATCAATTTTAATAGCTGACTTGTCAAATTCAAATACCCAAGGGCGAGCACTTTTCGCAGGGATTGTACCAAGTGCTTTAAAGTCAAATTTTTTAGAAGCTACAAGCTTATCGTTTTTATCCATGATAAAAAGTTCGATTTCACCAAGTTCAATGGCTTCAGAAAGCGAAGAACGGAAAAATGCTCGTACTTGCCATTTTCCAGAGCGATCCTCATCAATACTAATTGAAGAAAGAGATAATTGATTTGGTTTTAATGGTTCTAGCTCATTAGCAAGGAAGTTAAAGATGTATTTTTGCTCCTGAGGTACATCCCAATCTGGGTGGAAAGAAAGTTTTGTTTCAATAATATCCTCATTACTGTCATGTGAAGAAGTGTTTCCTAGTAAGTCCTTTGAGTCAATAGTATTTTCTTGACCAACTTTGTCTGATTTTTTAAAGAATGAAAATAAGCCCATTATTTATTGCTCCTCCTGTTGCGCTTCGATTGTTTTCATAAATCCAATAATTTCTATAATGATCGTACGTCGTAATTCTTGGAAGTTTTTAGCGAATAATTCTAAGCCTTCTCGTTGATAAATACGCATAGGATCTTCTTGTTGATAGTGGCGAAGTCCAATTCCTTCTTTTAAGTGAGCCATAGACTCTAAGTGCTTAATCCAACCACTATCTAAGTTGCTTAACATGATTTGAGGGATGACATCTATTACTTGTTCATTTTGAGCAAACGTATCCATTTTTGCAGTTAACTCATCTACAGGGGCTTGTAGAGAGTCTAAAATAGGTATAACCTTTCCAACTTCTCTATCAATTGTAATTGGAGATAGGAAGAGACTATTTAAAGTTGCCTCTATTCCATCATAGTCCCATTCAAACGGTGGAATATCATCAGGTGTAGCATCACGAACTGCAAAGTCTACTGTTTCATACAACATTTGCTTTAGTTGATCTAATAAATCTTCTCCACCTAAAATTTTGTCGCGAAGTCCATAAAGAACGGTACGTTGGTCATTGATAACATCGTCTAGTTTTAGGTTATATTCCCGCATGCCATATTGGGAACCTTCAACAATACGTTGTGTTCGGTCAATCAGCTCTTGAACCTCTTTATTTTGAATAATACCCTGATCATTTACAATCATTTTTGCAGAGAATTTTTCTACTTCTTCTTTTGCGTAGCGGCGGAACATATCATCTTCAATAGAGAGAATGAAGCGACTTTCGCCTACATCACCTTGACGGCCTGAACGCCCACGTAGCTGATTGTCTACACGACGGCTTTCATGCTTTTCTGTCCCAATTACATATAAACCACCAAGCTCGTGTACACCATCACCTAACATGATATCTGTACCGCGACCAGCCATGTTTGTCGCTACCGTAATACGACCCTTTTGACCTGCCTGTGAAATAAGTTCAACTTCTTGTTCAACTGTTTTTGCATTAAGTAATTGGAATGTTAATTTTTCCTTGTTCAGATAGTCAGCTACTGTTTCAGACTGTAAAATCGATGTTGTCCCAATTAAAATTGGCTGACCTTTTTCATGTCGTTTTTTAACCTCAGCTGCAACATACTTATATTTTGCTTCCTGTGTGCTAAAAATAAGGTCAGGCTGATCAATACGCTGACGCGGACGGTTTGTTGGGATTTGCACCACTTCCATGCCGTATACTTCGCGAATTTCTTTTTCCTGTGTTTTCGCTGTACCCGTCATCCCAGAAAGCTTTGGATACATACGGAAATAGTTTTGAATTGTGACCTGGGCCATTGATTTATTTTCATCTGTAATCGTTACGCCTTCTTTAGCTTCAATCGCTTGATGTAAGCCATCAGAAAGTGAACGACCTTCTAAAATACGACCTGTAAACATATCAACAAGCTCAATTTTGTCTTCTTTGACAATGTAATCCACATCGCGCTTAAACATAACATGTGCACGTACTGCTTGGATTACGTAATGGAAGAGTGTTTGGTGTTCTAAGTCATATAAATTATCGATATTGAAGGCAGCCTCAACCTTTTCAATACCTTTATCCGTTAGAGAAGTAGCCTTTGTTTCATCGTCAAAGTCATAATCTTCATCTTTCTTGAATCGTTTGGCTAACATAGCAGCAATGCGGTGTAATTCCTCATTAGAAGGCATTTTACCTGCGATAATTAAAGGTGTTTTAGCCTCGTCGATTAATACACTATCTACTTCATCGATAATAGCGAAGTGATAAGGACGTTGTACTTTATCTGCTAAGCTATAGGCCATATTGTCACGTAGATAGTCGAAGCCAAATTCAGTACCTACACCGTATGTTATATCTGCATTATAAGCTTCTTTTTTCTCATCAGGTTCCATCATCGGAATATTTAAACCAACAGTTAAGCCAAGGAAACGATGGATCTGACCAACAAGCTCATAGTCACGCTTTGCTAGGTAATCATTAACTGTGATGACATGAACACCTTTACCTTCTAATGCACGTACATAAGAGGGAAGAGATGCAACTAACGTTTTACCTTCACCTGTAGGCATTTCAGCAATATTACCTTCTGTTAATACTAGACCACCGATAAGCTGCACATCAAAATGACGCATTCCTAATACACGCTTTGAGGCTTCGCGTACAACAGCAAATGCGTCCGGGATAATCGATGTAAGAGGCTCACCTTGTTCTAATTGCTCTTTGAAAATAAAAGTCATTTCTCGTAATTCGGCATCTGACTTGTTAACATATTTTTCTTCAAGATTGTTAATTTGATCTACTATTTTGTAGTAGCGTTTTAATTGACGAGCACTAGTTTGCTCTTTGTTACTTTTGAAAATTGAGAACATGAAATATACGCTCCTTTAATGTTGTCTACATGCTAGACACACCATTATTCTATCAAATTTTACTTATGGTGACTACAATTGACTATATAGGAATCTATTAATGCTAAAATGTACAAAATATTTGTGAAATCGTGGAAAATGTTTAGAAAAAGTATATTTCAATGCTTGTTCATGCTATAATCAATTTGGATTTCAATGTAGATTATTTATTTGAGGAGGAGAGACATGCTTTATGTGTCTTTAATAGCAGCGTTTGTTGCATCCATTTTGTTAACTCCATTAGTGAAACGTTTAGCGTTTAGAATAGGTGCAGTTGATGCACCAAACTATCGAAAAGTACATGCTCGAATTATGCCAAGACTTGGCGGTTTAGCCATTTTCCTTGCCTTTATTATTGGCGTGACGATTTTATACTCATTTTTAGTTCATACAAAACATGGTAGTAATGAGGCTTTATTAGCTATCATTATTGGTGCTTGTATAATCGTAATCACAGGTGTTATTGATGATATGCGTGAGATTTCTGCGAAAGCAAAAATGCTTGGTCAGCTAGTTGCTGCACTGATTGTTGTTTTTGTAGGCGGTATTGAAATTGAAATGGTTAATCTACCGTTCTTAGGTACATTAGACTTTGGTTTATTGAGTATTCCATTAACGATCATTTGGATTATCGGTATTACGAATGCCATTAATTTAATCGACGGCCTTGATGGTCTAGCTGCAGGTGTTTCTACGATTGCACTGATTACATTAGCTGTCATGGCATTTATCATGAGCAATGTGTTTGTTTTAGCGTTAGCAGCCATTTTAGCTGTAGCTTCACTAGGTTTCTTATTCTATAATTTCCACCCAGCAAAAATCTTTATGGGTGATACAGGGGCATTATTCTTAGGATTTATGATCTCTGTGTTAGCGTTACTTGGTTTTAAAAATATTACATTCGTAGCTTTAATCATCCCAATCATTATCCTTGGTGTTCCGATTTCTGATACATTCTTTGCGATTGTTCGTCGTGTTCGCATGAAGAAGAAATGGTCTGACCCAGATAAATCACATTTACACCATCGATTACTTGATATGGGCTTTACACATCGACAAACAGTCCTAATTATTTACGGAATTGCAGTAATGTTTGGATTAGCAGCTATCATTTTCTCTATGGCAAAGGTTTGGGGAGCTATATTACTTGTAGCGGTCATCCTAACAGCTATTGAAATCTTTGTAGAGGTCATCGGATTGGCTGGTAAAAACTATAAACCATTATTAAATTTTGTACGGATATTTAGTAAATAAAATATAAGCAATCATACAATTTGTATGATTGCTTTTTTATATTTATAAATAGCGTGGATATAAGGATTTTATCAAATTGAAAACCCTGAACTATATATGAAATGTTCATTTATCGTTTCGTTAGAGTTAGAGATTCTTATTAATATTGCTTAGTTAATGTTATTTATCCATATTCAATAATAAACAAGTTACTAAATTAAACCCAGTTAATAATAAGTACAAAAATACTTATATATGTTTAAAACTAGTAATATGATAATTTCAAATTTCTTTAAAGTGTTTTTCATTCATAATGAATGCGGATAGGATTAAAAAAATCGCAGTTAAGAGAAGAACACCCTTTTTTTTCTATAAATGTTAAAATATTTGTAGTTCTATAATGTTATAGGATGAATGAAATTGAGAGAAAAGAAAGGGAGATTAGAATGAAGAAAAAAAGTATTTTACGTAGCATGGCAGCTAGCATGGCAGTTGCGGGAATGATGTTTGCTAGTATTCCAGCTTTGGCTGCTGAATCGCCAGAATCGCCAGAATTGCCAAAGCCAATTACTATTGATGGCAAAGAGTATGTCATGGATGAGACAGCAGGTGGTGGAAGCGATACGGCAACACATGACAATAGTATGAGTAAGGTTCAAACTTTTGCTTCTTATAAACTTTTGGGTAGTGACGTTGGGTTATACATTAATCAAAATAACCATGGTGGTGATCATTATGCGTATGGCTGGGTAAGAACTACAGCGCCAACTTTCACAGCTCGAGCTGAAATTTGGTCCAATGGAAAGGTTAACACTACAGGTCCAAATAAGTTAAATTCAGGTGATATCGCCTACGCATTTTCTAATCAAGCTATAGGTCTGGTTCCAAATGCGACACCTCGTATTTTCTACGCTTGGTAATAAATGGTAAATTTATTGTTACGCTTAGTAAAACCTATTTATTTCATTATAGGAATGATGCTACTTGTTATGTTGATAGCATGTAGCAAAACAGATGAAGTTAGAGTATCAGATATGCAACAAACTCAGACCGAAACAGTTGTACCGGAAGAATCCCAAACTATGACACTTGAACCTCAGACATTTGAAGATTACAAGGATTACATAAATTATATCTCTGGCATACCTGCATTTGAACCGTACTATAAAACCGTTTTTGCTTTTGAAGAGGTTTCCGGTGGCATAACAAATTAGCTGTTGGGCTTTGATCAGCAGTTAAATTATGGAGCTATAAAAACTGTCAAGAGGTGAGTATAAGAGGCAAATAGACGGATAGCACTATCTTGATGATGAAATAAGCGTTCTTAGAGTGACTGTTGTTAAAACATTGGAGTAGTGTCTAATAAGAGTTCATATAAAAAAGCCTTTCCATGAATTAAAATGGAAAGGCTTTTTAGATTTATTGAGGTTGCTCATTAGTCGAAGATTCTTCGCTGATGGCATTTCTTTCAGTACGGTTACTAGTAAGACTTGATGAAGATTCATTTAATCCAAGATGATTTTTTAATGTTTCTTTCACTTCATTAACAGATTCTTGACTTAATTGATAATAATATATCCCAGTTGATGTATCATTAGTACCATCTAATGTTAAAGTATCGATTCGTGGTACACCCTCTGATAAATAGGACAAGAAAGATTTCATTTCAGTAAATGTCATATTAGTCTTCATGTTATCACCAAGTGCCTTAATAACATCATCGTATTTTGTTATTGTCTTAACAGAGGCAACTTTTTTGATAATAGCTGAAAGAATTTCTTGTTGACGTTTACCGCGCTCAATATCATTATCTTGTTTACGTGTTCTTGCAAGTGCAAGTGCTTGGCTACCGTTTAACTGTTGTAAACCTGGTTGTAGGTTGATTGTATACTTGTCGAATTCATCTAATTCATGTAAAGCATAAGGTACTTCAGCTTCAATACCGCCTAATGCATCAACTACATCAATAAAAGCATTGAAATTCATACGTACATAATAGTCAATTGGAATATCTAATAATTTTTCAACAGTATCAATTGATGCCAGTGTGCCCCCATATGCATGAGCATGGGTAATTTTATCTTTATAGCCTACTTCAGGAATATAAACGTATGAATCACGGGGTATGCTTAGCATTTTAATAGTTTGTGTTTTATTATTTAATGTAGCTAAAACGAGTGCATCGGAACGTGAATGGTCCGAACCCTGTCCTCGATTATCACTATCATCAACCCCGACAAATAAAATGGATACATTATCATGTACTGGCTCTACTTTTTCTTCGCGAAGTGTAGAAACTTCTCGGCCTTCTAATTCTTCATGTGCAGAATCGGCAGCATGCTCTACCTGTTTAGTCAGGTAAACAGCATAAGCCGTTACGCAAATTACCAAGCTGGCAACTAATAGAAGTGTAACTTTTATAATTAATGAAGCTTTAGAAGACCTCTTTTTAGTCGGACTAACAGATCTTTTTTTCATAATAGTTATATTCTCCTCTAATTATTGGGAATAATAATGCAATGAAGCTAACTTTTATTCAATTATCACTAAGTAATTGTGTGGACAATAAAATAGCTTAACAAAAAAATTATACTATGCATATTTAGTTTCGACAATTAAAACTATTTAATTGACAATAAATTCTACAAATTGAGCATCTTCGAAAGTGATGGTAGCCTGTCCATTTGTCATTTCTGTTATCCAACTTCGGAACTGTTCTTCTTCCTCTTTTAGCACAGAAACAATGATTTCAACACCCTCCAAATAACGTATTTCCTCTAAAGAATATGATGAACTTCTTATTTCATTTTCGACTTTTCCTAGCCATGTATAATCAATAGCTACTTTCATGAAATGATGCAATTTACGTTCAACTATCTGTGCAGCAATTAATCCCTCTGTAGTTGCTTTTCCATAAGCACGAATAAGACCACCACCACCGAGCTTAATGCCTCCAAAATAGCGGGTCACAACAACGACCGTATCTTTTAATCCTTGTTTTTTTAAGACCTCTAACATAGGGACGCCTGCAGTACCACTAGGTTCCCCATCATCATTTGCCTTTTGAATATGATCATGCTCTCCAATAATATATGCGGAGCAGTTATGTGTTGCATTATGATGCAATTTTTTTATACCATCTATAAAAGAAATTGCATCCTCTTCCGTTTCTGCACGTTCTATATAAGTGAGAAAGCGAGATTTGGAAATGACAATTTCGCTTTCACCATATCCTTTTACTGTTAAATAGTTTTCTCTCATTCGTATCAATCTCCTTTTAACTAGAGTTCTATTCTATAATTTTCATGAAGAAAAAGCATTAAATTTTAGCATGGTAATGCTATAATAGGTGTAGACTATGGAATATGTGATTTTAGTCTATTAAATTAGTAAGTAATCATAAGACATTAGACTGGGGAGTATACTATGTTTTCAAATGATACCTTCGATTTAAAGTCGCTTGATGACATTTTTAATCGGATGTTAGATACAATCATGAGCTCAAAGGATGATATCTTTATTATAAGTGAACAAAGCCGCAGAAGCTTTGAAGATATGCAAAAAGAGCTGGAAATTGTTCGAAAACAAATATCAATCGTAATTGATGATGGCGATGCATTGGAAAAAAGTACGCAGCTTGCTAAGCAACGACTTGTGCTAGTGAGTAAAGCTTTTGATAATTATACCGAAGAACAAGTTAGAGAAGCATATGAAACTGCACATGATTTTCAAGTAAAGCTCTCCGTTATTAGAACACAAGAAAAACAGCTACGGGATAAAAGAGATGATCTAGAGAGAAGATTAAGAGGATTACTCGATACGATTGAACGTGCTGATCATATTGTTAATCAGGTAAATGTCGTTTTGAATTACTTAACTTCAGATTTAAGAAATGTTGGTTTAGCCCTTGAACAAGCAAAAATGAAACAGGATTTTGGGATACGTATTATTGCAGCTCAAGAGGAAGAGCGTAAGCGTTTATCAAGAGAGATTCACGATGGACCTGCTCAAATGCTTGCAAATGTCCTTATGCGCACTGATTTAATCGATAGAACGTATCGTGAAAAAGGTATTGAAAAGGCTTTGGCTGAAATTGCCGATTTAAAGAAAACGGTACGTAATGCTTTATCTGAGGTGCGACGTATTATTTATGATCTACGACCAATGGCACTTGATGACTTGGGAATTATTCCGACATTAAAGAAGTATTTATCGACAGTGACTGAATATAATCCAGGTGTTGAAATTCATTTCCAATCGAGAAGTACAGAAAAACGTATACCTTCAAATTATGAAGTATCCATTTTCCGATTAGTACAAGAATGTGTAACAAATGCCATGAAGCATGGTAAGTGTAAAGACATTTGGGTAAAGCTTGAATGGTTAAAAGATGCCGTCAACATTGTTGTAAAAGATGATGGCATAGGCTTTGACCCACAAGTAGTGAAAGATCATTCCTTTGGAATATTAGGAATGAAAGAACGGATTGAAATATTAAATGGTACTATCACCATTAGTAGTGAAATCAATCGAGGTACGACGGTGTTATTTAAAATACCGTTAAAAGCTGAATGATGTAATGGTTGCAGAAATTTAGGGGGTAAAGGACAAATGACAAAGATTATTATTGTAGACGATCACCAGCTATTCCGCGAAGGAGTAAAACGCATTTTAGATTTTGAAGATACGTTTGATGTAGTAGCAGAAGGTGACGATGGTACAGATGTGGTTACGTTATACGCTGAAAACGAACCAGACGTAGTGCTTATGGATATTAACATGCCAGGCAAAAACGGAGTAGAAGCAACGGCAGAGTTAATTACTGAATTTCCAGATGCAAAAGTGATTATGCTGTCTATACATGATGATGAAACATATGTTACGCATGCATTAAAATCAGGTGCTCTTGGCTATATGTTAAAAGAAATGGATGCAGATGAAATCGTTGAGGCGATTAAAGTTGTTGCCAACGGCGGTTCTTATTTACATCCAAAAGTAACGAAAAACCTAGTAGCAGAATTTAAACGACTTTCAGAACATGAAAATAAAGGAAACTTCCATCAAACTGAAATTCGTCGTCCATTCCATTTGCTAACTAAGCGTGAATGTGAAGTATTACAATTATTAACAGATGGTCAATCAAACCGTACAATCGGTGAGACACTGTTTATCTCTGAAAAAACAGTTAAAAACCACGTATCAAGTATTCTACAAAAAATGAATGTGAATGACCGTACACAAGCAGTTGTAACAGCCATTAAAAATGGTTGGGTTGAAGTACGCTAATTGCTAAAACTGTTTTTAAAAGCTACTTTTTTTGAAGTAGTTTTTAAAACAGTTTTTTATTGTTTTTTGGTAATAATTTGTATTGAACTTACTTGATGAAGAACAGGTCATTCACAATTTTGTAACATTACTATTCATGAGTATGAATATGATAACTAGCAATTCATGCAACATTTTACAGCCTAAGGCGTCATAAGGAAGATGTAGCACTTAAATGTTGAAAATGCACAACAAAATTCCTACGAAAGCATTTATATGCTACAATATGCGCGGGAGGTTTTTTGATGTTAAAGAAAAGTTTTCTAGCAGTTCTAATCTTATTAGTGTTAACTGCCTGTGGTAATAAAGATGAAAAGATGAGTGATGAAGAACGAGATAAAGTAATAGAGGATGGTACAGTTGGCTTTGAAATGATGGGTGGAAACGTAGAAAAGGCTGATAATGTACCAGCGGAAGATGAAAAGGCGATTTTAGCATCTTTTGATGAGTATATTGCTGCATTAAATGCTGAAGAAATTGATCGTTATATGAATACAATCTCGAAAAATCCAAAGGGTTTTAAATACGATGAAGAAAAAACATATGCATCAGAAGTATTTGATCAATTTGATATTAAGCGTGAAGTAGAAAATGTAACAATTGCAAAGTATGAATCAGAAGAGGCGCAAGTATTTGCCAACATGAAAATGCACTCACTTCAGCTTGAGACAAATGTCGAACATGAAAGTGCAGGACGTCAGGTAACAGTCTTTGTGAAAGAGGACAATGATTGGAAAGTGACGAGTGTCTTTTATATTGGTGATGACTCACAGTCAAGTACAGGAAATTAACAGAAGCTATCTTCATTCAACATAACAATTGAGTGAAGATATGCCTATTATACATAGACAATGAATGTGAAATGGAAGCTAGCTAACTAGCATAACTCTAGAAGGGCGAGAACGGGAATCCGACGTTCGTCATTCATTTCACATTCATTTCTTTTTGTTTTTCGTAATATATGCAAAAGCGACAGTAACAACAGTAACAACAACGAACAACAATTGCACCAAGTAGAAATAGATTGTAAACTAAGAATTATAGGAGAGTGGACATGGATGAGGACGGCAATCGTAACAGATAGTACTGCATATATTACAGCTGAGGAACGTGCAAGCTTAAACATTCACATGATACCTTTAAGTGTTAATATCTCAGGTCAATTATTTGCAGAAGAAGTAGATATCACAGCATCTGAATTTTATGATAAGGTGCGTGGAGCTAAAGAATTTCCCAAAACAACACAGCCTCCAATCGGAGAATTTGTCGCTCTTTTTGATGAGCTAGCAAGAGATTACGATGAGATTATTTCCATCCATTTATCGAGTGGTATTAGTGGAACATACCAAGGTGCAGTACAGGCCGGTGAAATGGTGGAAGGCATTGATGTTTATACCTTTGACAGTGAAATATCCTGTGCTGTTCAAGGCTTTTACGTATTAAGGGCAGCGGAAATGGCGAAAGAGGGCCATTCAGCAAAAGACATACTTGCAGCATTAGCGGACATGCAGCAGTCTATTCGTGCTTACTTCATTGTAGACGACTTAGCACATTTACAGCGTGGTGGGCGTTTATCTTCTGCAGCTGCATTAATCGGTGGCTTATTACAAGTAAAGCCTGTTTTACATTTCGTGGACAAGGTAATTGTACCTTTCGAAAAAATCCGAACACGTAAAAAGGCATTAAAGCGTGCAGAAGAATTGTTAGCAGAAGATGCCAAAAAGTATGCAGCGATGGACGCTGTTGTCATTCACGGAAATTGTCCTGCTGAAGCCCAAGAATGGCTAGAGCAATTAGCCGCAACGTACCCAAACGTAAACTTTAAATTGAGCTATTTTGGTCCTGTTATTGGTACTCATTTAGGTGAAGGGTCGATGGGATTAGGATGGACAAAAAAATAATGAATTGTGAGAAGTCTCTACAGCAAAAGTAGAGGCTTTTTTCTATGAAAGGGGAAGTTTTAATGAGATATAGGGGCTGGTTATTTCCCCCAGCATTACGTGATTTTCATGAAGGTCGCATTTGGTTAAAAGAACATTCGCCATTTTCATCTGAAGATATTGAGAAAGCAATACAGCGAAAATTCGTCAGTATAATAGAAGGAATTCAAATGAAGCCAGCTATGAAATGCAATCGTTGCCACAATACAGACCCTCAATTATTCACAAAATTCGATTGCTCAAAATGTCAGCAACAATGTGTGTACTGCCGACACTGTATTAAGATGGGGAGAGTCAGTAGCTGTACACAATTGATAATTTGGACAGGCCCCAGGGCGATAAAAATTAACAAGCATTCATTAAAATGGGTAGGGCAATACACTGAACTCCAGCAACAGGCTGCTAATGAAACCTTGGCAAGTGTGAAAGCAAAACGCTCCCATTTAATTCATGCAGTTTGTGGTGCAGGCAAAACAGAGCTACTTTTCCCATCTGTGTATGATGCATTAAAGCGAGGGCTACGTGTTTGTATTGCGACACCACGGACAGATGTAGTGTTAGAACTGTATCCACGCTTCCAAGAGACTTTTCCTGATACAGTTATTCATGCTTTATACGGTGGAGCTCCTCATCAAAAGGGCTATGCCCAGCTTATTATAGCAACGACCCATCAGCTCTACCGATTTGACAAGGCATTTGATGTCATTATTGTAGATGAGGCAGATGCTTTTCCTTATACATTTGATGAAACTTTACAAAGAGCAGTAGAAAAGGCTAAAAAGGAAAATACTCCTCTGGTATTTGTGACAGCAACCCCATCAGCATCATTACTCCATACTTTCCAGCAAGAAAGCTACTCTTTTATTCCAAAACGCTATCATAATCATCCATTACCAGTCCCACAAGTTCGTTCTTTATGGAGCTATAATCAATGCTTTAAGCGAGGTAAAGTCCCTAAAAGGTTAAAAAAGTGGGTGGAGGAGCGCTTACGCCAAAAGGAACCCTTTTTACTATTTTTCCCGACAATTGACTTAATGAAACGTGCAACGCCTCTTCTTCAAGGGTTAAATGAAGACATATTAGCTGTACATGCAGCTGACCCAGAGCGGAAGGTGAAGGTGTTAAAGCTACGAAATAAAGAAGTTCCGGGCTTATTAACCACTACGATATTAGAAAGGGGCATTACAATCAGCAATGTACAGGTGGCTGTGATAGGGGCAGAGTCATTGATTTTTACTGCAAATGCTCTCATTCAGATCGCAGGTCGAGTTGGACGAAATGTTCAATTTCCTGATGGGGACGTCCTATTCTTTCATCACGGTATTACGGCAGAGATGGATGAGGCATGCGCAAAAATTCAATTTTATAATAAGAAGGGATTTTCTGAATGAATAAAATAGAACATCGTTGTTTAATATGCACACAGCCATTAAAAATAACTATTTCCTGGAAAATGATTGTAACCAAGCAATTCTCGCCGACTATATGTGAAAAATGTGCCGCTCGTTTTGAACCTTCTCAATCTGCTACATCCCTTTATCAATATAATGAGGCGATGAAGGATTACTTACACCAGTTAAAGTTTCTTCAAGATGTGGCTCTTGCCAAGGTATTTCGACAGGAGCTCTATGATCGTCTCAATAAAGAAAAAGCGATTATACTACCCATTCCGATGCACCCTTTTAAGCAGCAGGAGCGTACTTTCTCGCATACTGATGAACTATTAAAGGCAGCGCATATTCCTTTTATGCAATTATTAGAAAAGACAACGACAGAAACACAAAGCTCCAAAAATAGAGAGCAGCGTATACAGGCAGCTCCACTTTTTCGCTTAAAGGAGGCTGCACAAGTCGAACATAAAAATTATCTTCTTTTTGACGATATAAAAACCACAGGGACGACTCTAGAGCATGCTACAACTGTTTTAAAGCAGGCAGGTGCTAAAAATGTCCAATACTTCACATTAATTGAAGGATGAAAATACCAATACATTATGTATAATAGTTAATGAGACAGCATTCGTAGATAAATTTGCTAGAAAGAGGAGGAAAGGCTAATGGCAGAGGTTCGTAATTGTCCGAAATGTAATGAATTTTTTAATTATACAGGAGTCCGAGAAGTGTGTCATAAGTGTGCACAATCAGAGGAGGAGCTTTATCAAATCGTTTATCGTTTCTTACGTAAACGTGAAAACCGTGCGGCAACTGTAGAACGTATTGTAGAAGCAACGGGAGCAGATAAAGACTTACTATTTAAATGGGTCCGTAAAGGCCGTTTACAGCCAGCAATGTTCCCTAACCTTGGCTACCCATGTGATAACTGCGGTCATCTCACAACGACAGGAAAGCTCTGCTCGAAATGTCAGGATGAATTAAAAGCAGACTTACGGACATTTGAAGCTGCCAAAGAGTTTCGCCAAAGTGTTGAGGAACGTGAGAGAGTAACCTATCACTCAGAGCGTAAACGTTAATTACTCCAAGTGTGTTAATTTTAAACAAAATTAGCACACTTTTTTCTATGTGAAAACTTAACATTATGTGAGACAATCCGAAATAATAGTAAGATAGGATTTAGAGATGGGGGGTATTGAAATGAAAATTACATCTTATGGAGTTAATGCAGTAAACGCCTATAAAAACCAAGTACGCAATGCAAAATCAAATACAAACAAGGCATCTTTCGCCGATAAAATTGAAATTTCAAAGGCTGCACAAGAAATGCGAGGTGTTTCAACATACAGTTCTGAGCGAGCAAACCATGTTCAACAGTTGAAAAAGGATATCGCTTCTGGTGAATACAAAGTAGACGCTCGTAAAGTGGCAGAGGATATGCTGAAATATTATCGTTTCTAGGGAATAGCAGAAAGGGTGTATAACGATATGTCTGTAGAAGCAATTAGTTCTACACTAACAATGCTAGAGAGAATGCATAAAAGCTTACTCGAACTAGCCTTTAAAAAAACAGAAATTATCAAAGCTGGCGATATCGAAGCGCTAGACCAATTGCTCAAGGATGAGCAGGCACACATAGCAGCCATCGATAAGCTCGAGCAACAGCGTCAGAAACAGGTAACGGACTATCTTGAGGCAAAGGGACTTGCTTCAGCTGACAAAACAACTGTCGCGGATGTCATCGAGGCTGCTGAACAACAAGCTGACAAAGCAACACTATCAGCAGTTCGCGAACGTTTAATGCAAATTATCAATGACCTACGAAAACAAAATGATCTAAATCAAAAACTTGTTTTCCAATCCTTACAAGTCGTCAATCTAACATTAGATGCAGTAAGACCTCGTACAGAGCAAATGAACTATTCCAGCAATGAGGTCCGTGGCACAAACAATATAGCTAAAAAATCATATTTCGATTCACAAGCATAACAAGGGAGGAAGAAACATGCGCTCAACATTTATGGGCTTAGAAGCTAGTAAACGTGGCCTCTTCACACAGCAAACTGCTTTATATACAACAGGTCACAATATTTCCAACGCCAACACACTAGGCTACTCTCGTCAACGAGTGAACATGCAGGCAACACCTGGATTTCCAACGGCTGGGTTAAATCAGCCCATTTATCCTGGACACCTAGGTACAGGAGTAGAAGCAGGCTCAATTCAACGTATTCGCGATGAATTTATTGATCGTCAATATCGTCAAGAAACGAATAAGTTTGGTTATTGGGAATCCCGTTCTAATGCGATTTCACAAATGGAAGATATTATGGATGAGCCATCCCAATTTGGCTTAAATGCAGCATTAGAACAATTTTGGAAGGGGCTAGAGGATGTCAGTACGAATCCAGAAAATGCATCGTCCCGAACAGTAGCGATTGAACGAGCAAAACATCTTGCACAATCATTCAATTATATGGACACACAGATAAAAACAATACAAGGTAATTTAGGAAACGAAATTAATGTATCTACAGATCGTATTAACTCTATATTAAAGAGAATTGCATCCATTAATAAGCAAATACAAGAGGTTGAACCTAATGGGCATGTTCCTAATGATTTGTATGATGCACGTGATGTGTTAATTGATGAACTAAATAGCTATATACCAGTATCGATTGAACGTGTTCCTTCAGGTGGGGTTGCTAGTGAGGTGGCTGAGGGAAGTCTAACAATAAAGTTTAAGCCGTATCCATCAGGTGCGCCAATTGAATTAGTTAATGGCAGAGAATATGCGGCATTCACTACTACGGGAACAGATGCAACAGGCACAGTAGCAAGTATTGATGGTAATGATTTAACAAAGGTTTTTCAGGAAATAAAAATTTCCAAGTTAGGTGAACCACCAACAAAGCCAGCTGCTGATGCTGTAGGATTGGAATCAATTAAATATAACGAACTTGAGCCTGGAAAAGGTAAACTACTATCACTTATTAATTCGTACGGATATGCTGAATATGACGCTGGAGGTGCTTTTTCAGGTATAAAAGGTTACTATCCAGAAGCATTAGCAAATTTGGATAAACTAGCTTCTACCTTTGCTAATACATTTAATGCTGTACATAAGGCAGGCTATGATTTGACAGGTGTACAAAATGGATTAAACTTCTTTGAAACGATGGATGGTTCTACAACAATTAATGCTGGCAATATTAAAATAAATGAAGAATTTACCAAAGATACTTCCAAACTAGCTGCTTCTTCTGCTCCTAATGAAGTAGGTAATGGTAAATGGGCAATTGAGCTAGCCAATTTACAATCAAAAGCAATTGGTGCTGGAGGATTTACAATTACAGTTGGTGCAAATACTGTTGTAATTCCACCTTCAACAGAGCATCTTGATAGCGCAACTTTCAACTCTTTCTATCAAGGAATGATTGGAAAATTGGGTACAGACGGTGAAGAAGCCTATCAATTAAATAAAACCTCTGAAAACCTGTTATTATCAATAACTTATAACCGCGCATCTGTCAGCTCGGTGTCCTTAGATGAAGAAATGACGAATATGATTACGTTCCAACAGGCGTACAATGCCAATGCACGTATGATTACAGTTGTCGATGAAACTTTAGATAAAATTATCAATGGTATGGGCCGTGTAGGACTATAAAATTACTAGAAAGGGGTTTTTCTTAACATGCGTGTGACACAAACGATGCTATCAAATAACATGCTGCTTAACCTAAACAGAAGCTATGGCAGAATGTCTAAACTACAAGACCAACTTAATTCTGGTAAAAAAATTACTAGACCCTCTGATGATCCTGTTATTGCTGTAAAGGGAATGGGCTATCGTCGGGATTTGGGACGAGTTGAACAATATACACGGAATATGAATGAGGTCAATAACTGGATAGATACAACCGA
This sequence comes from Lysinibacillus capsici, assembly GCF_020217405.1. Lineage (NCBI taxonomy): Bacteria > Bacillati > Bacillota > Bacilli > Caryophanales > Bacillaceae > Lysinibacillus > Lysinibacillus capsici. The sequence goes on from NZ_CP084108.1 coordinate 786,723, forward strand.
TGAGTCACTGAACCAAGTAGGTGAACAAATGAAGCGTGTTCGTGAACTTGTGATTCAAGCAGCCAATGATACAAATACACCTGATGAGCGTGCAAAAATTAAGAAAGAAATTGATCAAATTCGCCAACAGATTCAGGATGTATCAAATACAAAAATTGGTGACCGTTATATTTTCAGTGGTACGAATACGGATAAACCTTTATTTGTAGATGCGACTCCCCCAAATGCTGATGGTTCAAAAATAATTAATGCGGATTATCAACTTTACGATGGAACAAATATTATTTCTACAGCAGCTGATAAATTAACAGCACCGAATGCTGATGTTCAAATTGAGGTCTATGATGGGATTCAATTACAAGTGAATGCACCTGGTGCTGATTTATTTGGGAATATCGATTCATTAATGGGGAAAATATCAAACTTATTGGATCCTGAAAGAGTTCCTGGGCCAGCGACCAGCGAAGAAATTAGTAAAGCATTAGGTGGTTTTACTTCCAATAGTAAATCGGATGATATAACAAATATACACAATAAAATCCTTGAGACACAGGCCGATATGGGGGCACGCCAAAATCGTGTCGAATTAATGGAAAATCGCTTGTCACTTCGGGAAATTAGCGTAACTAAACAATTATCAAACAATGAAGATGTTGATTATTCAAAAGCGATAACGGAAATGGTTACTTCAGAGTCTATTCATCAGGCCGCATTATCTGTAGGCGCAAGAATTATTCAGCAAACTCTAGTAGATTTTATTAGATAATACGCACTAGTTATAATCTGAAAACCAAGAGATTATAGGGAAAAGCAAAGTGATAATAGGTATAGCGAACAAACTTTATAAATGAAAAAGGAAAGCGTTTGGACAATTCGTTCAGACGCTTTTATTGAAAGGAGAGGTAAAATGAGACTCCCTCAAATTCAAATTCGTACAACAGATGCCAAATTAGACCTTCATATAGGAAAACCACAACAACACATTGAACAACCAGAGGCTACTCTGCATATTGAACAACCAGCCGCTATCTTGGAGATTCATACAACAAGAGGTGTTTTAAAAATAGATTCCTCACAAGCGAGGAGAGATTTAGGGTTAATTGGACCAATTGAAGCAACTAAAAATGCTGCGAAAGAAGGTCAACAGACTGCTCTAAGTGGTATTGAGAGACGAGTAAATGAAGGGCGACAAATAATGATGTCAGCTGGTAAAGGACAAGGACGAGCTATTATGCAAAATATTGCTAAACAAAATCATGGGCCCCATCGTGTACCGTTCAATATCAAATTCGTACCATCCATAGGCTCTGTAAAAATCGACTATACTCCTGGCACAACAGATGTCAATATTGAACGGAGAGAGCCAATAATTGACGCAAAGGTGAACAAACCAATCTACGAATACACACCAGGGAAAGTAACTGGTACAATGGTACAAAGACCAAATGTTGACATTGATGTAATTGGTTAAAGGAGAGAGTAATCTAATGGATATTGAAACAAAATTTTTAGGAACAGTTGAAATTAATGAACAAGACATCTTAACATTTGAAACAGGACTGCCAGGCTTCCCAAATGCTCGTAAATTCGTCTTGTTACCTCTCGATGCAGATTTACCGTTAGTAGTCTTGCAATCTGTTGAACAACAAGAACTTGGCTTTGTGCTCGCTTATCCATTTGCCTTTAAAAAGGACTATGAATTCGAAATTGATGAGGAAGTTAAAGAGGATTTGCAAATCGAAAAAGAAGATGATATTGTACCATACGCAATTTTGACATTAAAAGAAACGTTCCAAGAATCTACAATGAATTTACTAGCTCCAGTTGTCATAAATACAGTAAAAAAACTTGGAAAACAAATTGTGTTACAAGATAGTGCAAGCTATCCATTACGCTATCCAATCGGTGCTGCGGAAGGAAGTGCCAAGTAATGCTTGTATTATCTAGAAAAAAAGGCGAATCCATCATGGTTGGCGACCAAATTGAAGTCAAGATACTTGCGGTCGAGGGTGATCAAATAAAGCTCGGCATCTTGGCACCAAAATCAGTGAAGGTTCATCGCTCAGAAATTTTTGAAGCCATTCAAGAACAAAATAAAGAAGCACTGGCAACTTCTCCAAACTTGTTAAGCAAATTGAAAAAAAACAAATAAAATTTTTTTGAAAACTATTAAACATTCAATCTATCGTACGATATATAGATTGTAAGGCAGAAGTAGTACATACTACAGAAACCAAGCTCTCCCACAAGGATGTGGGTTACAAAAAAACAATTCAAGGAGGAATTCTATTATGAGAATTCAACACAACATTTCTGCATTAAATGCACACCGTAACTTAGGTGCAAACAACACTCAAGCTTCTAAAAACCTTGAGAAGTTATCTTCTGGTTTCAAAATCAACCGTGCTGGTGACGATGCTGCTGGTTTAGCAATCTCTGAAAAAATGCGCGGACAAATCCGTGGTCTTGACATGGCTACGAAAAACTCGCAAGATGCAATTTCTTTAATCCAAACTGCTGAGGGTGCATTAAACGAAACACACTCAATTCTACAACGTATGCGTGAATTAGCAGTTCAATCTTCAAGTGATACAAACGTTAACCTTGACCGTGATGCAATCCAACAAGAAATCACGCAATTAACGGAAGAACTTGACCGCATTTCAGAAACAACTGAGTTCAACACTCAAAAATTACTTGATGGTTCATTCTCAGGAACTTTCCAAATCGGTGCTAACGAAGGTCAAGAACTTAAAATGGACATCGACAAAATGGGTGCAGCAGCTTTAGGTTTAGTTAATACGACTACTATTGCTAAAGATGTAGCTGAATCAAGTACTACTGGCGCTAAATTAGCAGATGGAACATATACTATCAACGCAGCTGGTAATAAATTACTTGATGCTAAAGGCAATGAAGTTGGAGCAGTAGCAGCTGGTGTGATTACTGGCACAAATGGTGCAGAGTATAAATTCACTACTTCTGCAAGTCTTGCAAGTGGAACATTGACTATTAAAGATGGTAAAGCAACTGCACAAACTACTTTAAATTCAGCATCTTCAAAACTTTCAGCTGGTAAATATGAAGTTGTTGGTACTCAAGTGATTAAAGATGGTAAAGTAGTAGGTGAAATGGTTGGTACTGGTGCAACAGCAGCACTTACATTTAAACAAGGTGATGGTACTACTTTATCAATTTCTAAAGCTGATTTAAACCTAGCTGATGATCTTCAAGCAGGCTCTACATTTGAAATCAATGGTGTAAGTGTATCTACACGTGATCAAGCTTCTGGTACAATTACAAAAATTGATAATGCAATTACTAAGGTCTCTGATCAACGTTCAGCATTAGGTGCAGTTCAAAACCGTTTAGAGCACACAATCAATAACTTAGGTGCTGCTTCTGAAAACTTAACAGCTGCTGAATCACGTATTCGTGATACAGATATGGCGAAGGAAATGATGGAGTTCACAAAGAACAATATCTTAATGCAAGCTGCACAATCTATGCTTGCGCAAGCTAACCAACAGCCACAAGGCGTATTACAGTTATTGGGGTAATACCCAAACATTGAAGCCATAGCGCATTGCGCTATGGCTTTTTTACTGAAAGGAGTGAATTTATGTATATCGAAGATAATATTTCTTTCTTGACAAATAATAAGTATAACTGGGTTGCACCAATTACTGAAGATTTGGAGCCAATATTTAAAGGATCCGAGCCTAATGGTAATACATATTTCCAGTATAGTAGTGGTGAATATGTAGTTCTGAAGGATAAATTGGATAAGGATTACAAAAGTAGAGTTACACACAAGGAAATACTTGTTGTTTTTGGGGTATTTTCTGTTAATGAAATATCAAAACTATATCAAACTAAAAATAAAGACACCTTAATAATTATTATTGAACCTAATTTAACTGTATTTAATTATGTACTCAATAATAAAAATTTAAAAATTTTTTCACAACCAAATATAGTTTTGTTTGCAGACAATAGTCCAGAAAATATTATCACATTTTTACAGCCTATTATTTTTGATATTTCATATGTTCAATTATTGAAGAAGGTTAATTTTTATTTTACTGATTATTACCGTACAAACGATTTAAAATTAATGAAACAATATATTCAGTTAATACGACAAACCATTTTAGGAACAGTACGAGCCTTTGGAAATGATATTGTTGATAGTTTAATCGGTTTAGAACGTAATTTAAAGAACCTGCCTTATATTTTAACAGCAAAAGATACTGCTCAAATGAAAGATTTACATAAAGGTAAACCAGCTATTATTGTAGCAGCTGGCCCATCTTTGAATAAAAATTTTCATTTATTGAAAAGTGTTAAAGATAAAGCGGTTATTGTAGCGGTAGATACTATTGTAAAGAGATTGCTAGATGAAGGGATTATACCTGATTTTGTATGTTCAATAGAGCGAAGTGAACGTACATATGAATTTTTTTATCAAGAAAATAATATCCCAAAAGAAGTAACTTTTGTAGCACCAGCTGTAATAGAAACAAGGATATTAGAAGAATATAAAGGTAATATTTTACTACCGTTTAGAAATGAAATATCAGAAACTATGTGGTTACAGCGTATAATGAACCTACCGAAGGAATCAGGTATTTACATGGGTTCATCATGCGCTCACGTTGCGTTTGGTATTGCAGAACACTTGGGATGTTCACCGCTAATTTTAGTTGGACAGGATTTGGCCTTTAGTGATGATAGTGTGACTACACATGCAGAGGGTACTATATATCATAAACTTAATCGTGCACCAATCTCTAAAAGTAGACATGATACTGTAGAGGGATATTTTGGCGGAACAGTAACAACAACAGATACTTGGCGACAGTTTAAAGTATGGTTTGAAAAACGTATAGGTGAAGCCAATCTACATGTAATTGATGCTACTGAGGGTGGGGCTAGAATTTATTTTACAGAACGTAAAAGTTTGCAAGAAACGATTGCAAAATATTGTGAAAAAGATGTTCCTCATACAAGTACCTTACTTTCAAACATTAAATCTTACCCAATTGATAAGAATCAATTAAGAAATAATTTACAAACTGAAGTAGATTACTGTGAGGCATTATTAAAAAATATTATAATCTATTTTAAAAAAGTAGAAAATATGGAGATTGATTATAATAATTTTACAAAATACTATGATGAATTAACTGTCATTCATTATATAATCAAAGATGTTTGGGATAATGATTTATTATTGCATAACCTACAATCTTCAATATTGAAATATTTATGGGCATTAAATAGCAGGGAACAGATAATAAATAAAGAAAACGTACAAAATGAAAAAGAAGAACAAATAAAATTATTAGGGATAATGAGTAGAACGATATATGAAGTACAAGTAAATATTAAAGCTGCCCTATATGAAATAAATAAGGAGTAAATTTTAATGAATTTATATGAATTAGTTACTGATTTTAATACTTATATAAGTAAAGTTCCTAATGGTTGTTTATATATAGCCAATGCTTTAAGAAACAATGATCTAGCTAGTGCATTACAATCTATTCGTGATTTCTCAGAAGGAGCACTGTGGTTAGTTGATGCTACGGAGTTATTAAATAATAATAATATAATTTATGACCTAAGAATTAATGAGATACAGTATTTTTTAGAAATCATTAATGATAATTTAGAAAAGAAAAATTATCTTAAAGTTGCAGATATTTTTGAACAAGAGATTTTTTTATTTTTTAATGGTCAAAAATTGATAAGAAATTTTGATAGTTAACTATATAAAGGCTAAGTTCTTTGTTTAGAGCTTAGCTTTTTCTATAAAATATAGAGGTGATATTTATGTATACAGATTTTCAAATAGCTAATAGGAAAATTGGTTTAAGTTATCCACCAGTGGTAATTGCAGAAATAGGTATTAATCATGAAGGTTCACTTGAAGTGGCTAAGCAAATGGTAGATGCTGCACATCTAGCTGGTGCCGAAATGGTTAAGCATCAAACACATGTAGTGGAAGATGAGATGAGTTCAGAAGCAAAAAAAGTAGTACCAGGTAATACCGATGTGTCAATTTATGAAGTAATGGAGCGTTGTGCATTAAGTGAAGAAGAAGAAATTGAATTAAAAAAGTATGTAGAAGCTAAAGGTATGATTTTTATTAGTACACCTTTTTCACGTGCAGCTGCAGAGCGTTTAGAACGAATGAATGTACTTGCTTATAAAATAGGTTCAGGTGAGTGCAATAATTACCCTTTAATTGAACATATCGCATCTTATGGTAAGCCAATGATTGTATCAACAGGTATGAATGATATTAAAAGTATTAGTAAAACTGTTGAAATTATGGAAAGTTATAATGTCCCTTATGCATTGCTCCATTGTACTAATATTTATCCAACACCACCTGAATTAGTTCGCTTAGGAGGTATGCAGCAACTACAAAAGGCTTTTCCAAACTCGGTAATCGGACTATCGGATCATACAGTAAATAATAATGCATGTTTAGCTGCTACAGCATTAGGCGCGAGTATTTTAGAACGTCATTTTACCGATAGCAAGGATCGTCCAGGTCCTGATATTGAATGTTCAATGACGCCGAAAGAACTAAAAAATCTTATTGAAGGAAGTAAACAAATTGCCAGAATGCGGGGAGGTGTTAAAGAAGCTGCAAAAGAAGAACAAGTGACAATTGATTTTGCCTTTTCAACAGTCGTATCGATTAAACCAATAAAAAAGGGAGAAATTTTTACTAAAGAAAATCTTTGGGTGAAACGCCCGGGTACTGGAGCAATAAAGGCAGAACACTATAATGAAGTTTTAGGTAAAGTAGCTACAAAAGATATATTAAAAGATATACATATTGATTGGGGTATGGTTAAATGAAACGCATCGTATTTTTAACAGGTACACGAGCGGACTATGGAAAATTAAAAGCACTTATGCTTGCTGTCGAAAAAAGTGCGCAATTTGAGCTACAAGTCTTTGTAACAGGTATGCATATGTTATCTAAATATGGTTCAACATATAAAGAAGTAATAAAAGATGGTTTCTCGAATATATATCAATTTGTAAATACCCGTGAAAATCAAAATATGGATATAACGTTAAGTAATACGATTATAGGTTTTAGTAATTATGTTGAGGAAAATAAACCTGATTTAATAGTAGTACACGGGGACCGTGTTGAAGCATTAGCTGGAGCTATAGTAGGAGCTTTTAATAATGTAAGAGTAGCACATATTGAAGGGGGAGAAATCTCAGGCACAATTGATGAATCAATTCGTCATGCGATTACAAAGTTTGCACATTTTCATTTAGTTGCTAATGAGCAGGCGACTAAACATGTTATACAGCTAGGTGAAGATTCAAGTACTATATTTGAGATTGGTTCTCCCGATATAGATGTCATGCAATCTGGAAATTTGCCGTCATTATCTAAAGCGAAAGAGCGTTATGGGATTAAATTTGAGAGTTATCACATTGTTATGTTCCACCCTATTACTACAGAAATCGATACTATTCGTTATCAAGCAGATCAGGTAGTAACAGCAATACAACAATACAGCGATAACTTTATTGTAATCTATCCTAATAATGATGAAGGGAGCAAACAAATTTTCGATGCGTATGAACAACTAAAAAAATGTACTCATGTAAAAATTTTTCCTTCTATAAGATTCGAATATTTTTTAACCCTTTTAAAACATGCGAAAAGTATCATTGGTAATTCAAGTGCAGGTATTCGTGAAGCTGGTGTATATGCAACAGCTTCACTTGATATAGGTAATCGGCAGAAAGGTCGTTATAATGTATTAGAGTTGCCACATATAATACATGTAGAGCCAAGTACACAAGATATTCTACAAGCTTTAGATAAAATTAAATATCTAAATATAGAACCACAATCAATATTTGGTGCAGGAGATAGTGTTAAACGATTTATGAAAGTGTTACAAAATAGGGAATTATGGAATTCTCCAATTCAAAAGCAATTTATCCCAATAGGAGGTAAGTAAAATGTATAAAGGTAAACGTATAGTTGCCATCATTCCTGCTCGGGGTGGGAGTAAAGGAATACCTAATAAAAATATTATCGAAGTAGGGGGAAAACCTCTGATTGCATATACAATTGAGACAGCTCTCCAATCGAAATATGTTGATAATATTTTTGTAACAACGGATAGTGAAAAAATTGCTAAAATTAGTAGACAGTGGGGAGCAAGTGTCCCTTTTTTGAGACCGTCAATATTAGCAACAGATGAGGCAAAAATAATTGATGCAGTTATACATACATTGGAAAACTTACCTGAATTATATGATTATGTTTTAATTTTACAACCAACTCAACCTCTACGAACGACTATACAAATTGATAAAGCAATTGAATTAATAATCAATAGTCAAGAAGATAGTTTAGTTAGTGTATCTAAAGCAAAACAACATCCAATCCTAATGCGAACGATTGATGAAAATGGTAAACTGCAGTCGTTGTTGAGACAAAACAGTACAGTGCGAAGACAGGATTTTCAAGACATTTATATAGTAGATGGATCAATTTATATTAATGCTATTCCCGCATTAAATAATAACACGAGTTTAAATGATAATGATTTAGCTTTTATTACCAACTCAAAGATGGTTGATATAGACGAATTTGATGATTTAGAAAAACTAGAGGAGTTAATTAAGAGATGAAAATAAAGATAGCTCATTTGGCAAGTTTTACAGGAAATATTGGTGATATAGCTAATCACGAAAGTTTTTATTATAATTTCAAAAAGGCATTAGGCTGTGATATAGAGATTACAAAATTAGAAATCAGAGATTACTATTTAATATGGAATAATAAAAAGTTTGATAATGATTTTATTGATTTGGTGAATCAACATGATTTGTTTATTATTGGTGGTGGAAATTTGTTTGAACTATGTTGGGATTATTCAGAAACAGGGACTACAGTTAACCTTTCTAATGAGCAGCTAGATATGATAACTACCCCCATTTTAATTAATGCAATTGGATTAGATGTAAATAAAGGAGTTAACAAAGAAAATATAAAGAAATTTAGTGATTTTATTGCAAAATTACAAGAAAAAAATTCTTTTTTCACAGTAAGAAACGAAGGCTCTTTTGATATAGTAAAAAAGTTTTTCCCTCAGTATGAAGAATACATATTAAAAACTATGGATAATGGTTTTTATTTATCTGATATTATAAAAGATAAAAAGAACAAAAAAAAATATATAGGTATAAATATCGCTAAGGACATGGCTGATATAAGATATGAGAAAATACCATATGAATGTTTTATAGAAGAAATTTGTAAGGTGATTGAAAAGATTTGTAATGAAACTGACTATAAGATAATGATGTTGCCTCATATTTATTCAGACTTTGAAGCAATTATGGATATAATGGAAAGTTTAGACAATCAATTAGTAAGAACTAGACTGTCTATTGCCCCATTAATACATGGTTTAGAATTAGATACATTTAATTATTATCGACAATGTAAAGCAATATACGCAATGCGTTTTCATGCGAATGTTTGTGCTATATCTCTAAATATTGCGACTGTGCCAATATTGAATTATCCTAAACACATTGAGCTTTATGATGATTTAGGCTACAAAGAACGAGTAATTGATACAAATAATAAAAATTTTGTTTCTAAGTTAAATGCATATACTGAGAAAATTATTAGTAATGATTTTTATAATATAGATGCAGAAGAGTATATTAAGAACTCTAAGGAAGTTTATTATAAAAAAATTAAAGAATGGTGGAATTGTAGAAGTGGATTTCCGTGTAGTTAGTCCTAGTTTGATGTTCTAATAATAAGCTGTATTCGAAAGTCGTTCAGAAAATTTAAATTTCCTGAACGACTTTATTTATTTCAGTTTTCTTGGATCTTAACATCTATATTTTGTAATTACTTATTGTCCAAGATATTTTATTTAAAGAACAGGAACAATAGTTAGTGGCTGAAATTTGATATTTCAATATACTAAGATACCATTAATTTTGTGGTATTTTTTACCTTTTAATTTTCTGTTTAAAAGGTAATTAATAAAAAACTGTAACTCTCTTTTTTTTGTCCGATACTAATAATAACAATATTTGTATTAGATTATAGGAGGTATAAAATTATGCGCATTTCAGGAAATGCAGATACTGGTGCAGCAACTATTCAACAGCAAGTCTCCTCTAATGCACCAGCAGTGGAGAAAGTAGTAACGCAAGGAAGCGACACTACAATGAAAAGTGCTACACCGATTGTTGAACAAATACAACAACTTAGTAATGATGATGAAACAAAAGCAAAAGTACAAGAAGTTGTCGATAAAATGAATAAAATGCTGGAAGTAAATCAGAGTGCTGCAAAGTTTAAGTATCATGAGGGTTTAGAACGTTATTATGTAACTGTAGTAGATAGTGCTACTGATGAGGTATTAAAAGAAATCCCACCGAAAAAGTTACTAGACGCTTTTTATGAAATGCAAAAGCTATTTGGGATGATTGTAGACGAAAAAATATAATTATATTTTAAAATGGAGGACTATTTATGGTAATGCGAATAGGTGGATTAGCATCAGGGATGGACATAGATGCTTTAGTAGAAAAATTAATGAATGCAGAAAGAGCGCCATTAAATAAGCTTTTACAAAATAAACAAAAATATGAATGGCAACGCGATGCTTATCGGGATGTCAATACAAAATTAAAAACATTTGATACGTACATTTCAGATAACTTAGTGATAAAAAACTTAAGTTCAAAAACAGCAAGTAGCTCAAATTCAGATTTAGTATCTGCTATTGCTACTAGTAAGGCTACAGGAACACTTTCTATTGAAGGAGTTTCTCAATTAGCAGAGGCTGCCCGTACAACGAGTGGAAATACGTATGCAAGTAACTCTACAAATATGAGTACTTTGGTAGATGGAGCAAAATTTATTTCCTTTAAAGCACCAGGAGCAACAGAAGCAACAGAAATTGAAATTACGTCCAACATGACAGTAGAAGATTTTGTTAAGAAAGTAAATGATAGTGGTTCAGGTGTATCGGCGGTTTTTGAAAATGGTCATTTTTCTTTTACTGCTACAAATACAGGAGCTGGTAAAATAGAAATAAAAGGGTTGGATAGTAAAGGTGGCAATGATGTAGCTCTCACAAAGCTAAACTTAACTGAATCTGCCGGAAAAAATGCTGTCTTTACAGTGAATGGAATTGCTACTGAGCGAGCATCAAACTCTTTCTCTATTAATGGTTACAACATTACATTAAAAAAGACTTTTAATGAAGCTGCAGCACACGATGAACTTGTTAATATTGCAAATAAAAATTTTGAGAATGCAGAAAACAAATTAAATGAAGTTTTTGCTGAATTTGAACAAAAATATGGCATCACATTAAGTGGTAATGTTAATGACAAATTTACACAGATGAATAACGAACTTACAAGTATAATAGGCACACATCAAACTGCAGTAAATAATGGGATAAATGATTTGAAAAATGCAAGAAACACAAATATTAGTGTAGCGGTAACAGGTTTATCTCAAGATGCGCAGGATTTTATTAACTCATTAACAGATAAACAAAGAGTAGCCTTTGCTGCGAAAGATATTGAGAATGATGATTTATCTGATCTAAATTTCACACATGAACAGGCTGAAGCCTTCAGTAATCTAACTAGTGAGAAGTCAGCAATGAATGTTTTAACAGAAACTGACTTAACAAGAACAGCTGGCTCTGTTTACGATAATGTTTACAGTGCATTGTCAGCCGATGCGAAAAATGCTCTTTCTACAAAAACCTTTGATGAATTGAGAAACGACACATCACTTTCACCAGAAGATTTAAATATTTTGAATGCCTTAACAACCGAAGAAATCGCAGCGGTACAAGATGTTCATGATAAAACAAACTCATTGGCAAGTGCGAAAGCTGATTTAGTAACAGCAGTTACACATGGTTCTAATATGACACAAGCAAAAACAGCATATGATGATGCATTGGAATCAAAAAATAATTTACCGAGTGCTCCAACATCAACAACAACTGCATCATCTGTTACATTAACGTCAACAACAAACGTTGATGACATGATGAATAAAATTAAAGATTTTGTGAATATGTACAATTCATTCATTAAAGATTTAAAAGAGCAAACGACACAAACGAAATATCGTGATTATGCTCCATTAACAGAAGATCAGAAAAAAGATATGAAGGAAAGCGAAATTAAGCTATGGGAAGAGAAAGCGAAAAGTGGCTTACTTCGTAACGATTCACTTCTTCGTGACGGACTTTCTAAAATGCGCTCACTTGTTTATGAAGCTGTTCCTGGTCTTGAAGACTCAAAATTTAATACATTATTCAGTGTCGGTATCACGACTACTAAAAATTACAATGATGGTGGCGCACTAGAGATTGATGAAAAGAAATTACGTCAAGCATTAGAGGCAGACCCAGATGCTGTGGCTCGTCTATTTAAAAATGATGCTGGTAAAGACAAAGATGTTGTAGATGGTAAAGTTGTTGATACGCGCGGCTACCTTGCCAGATTGCGCGGATCAATGGATGAGTTTAAAATTTCAATTGAACAAAAAGCTGGCCGTGCAACAATGACAGATCAACAATATACGATTGGTAAAAACTTAATTGATACAGATAAGCGTATTTCTACATGGCAAGATAAGCTCAAAAATATTGAGGCACGTTACTGGAAACAATTCTCAGCAATGGAGCAGGCCATTAATAAGGCAAATCAGCAATCTGGAATGTTCATGCAACAAGGCGGAGGCTTCTAAATAAGGTAGGGGAAACATATGCAGCAAATAGATCAACTATTGCAAGCTTCAGCAAATTTATTTAAGCATTTGGGTGAAACTCCAAAAGGTGAAGACCGAGATGAATATATCGACACTATTAACAACATGTTAGACAAGCGTGGTGCCATTATTGAAGAATTGATGAATGATGGATTTCGTTTCGATGAACAAAATCGCATTCATCGTACATTGCTAGATTTAGATAATGGTATTAAAAAGCGTTTAGCAGATGTAATGGATGCAGTTAAACAAGACATGGCAAACCTACAAAAAACGAAGAAAAGTGAACAGCAATATTATAATCCTTACTCGAATGTTCGCGTAATGGATGGCATGTATTATGACAAAAAAAATTAATCGTTTATCTTCATTCATCGTGGTGGAAGTTGCTAGCTGAATGAAGATAAAGCTTTGGCAGATGTCATAGACTTTTTAAAAGGAGTGAATTGTGAGCATACAATTCAAAATCCAGACAAATTTACGCCGAGACGTAAATAGCTTTTCTTCGGAAAATGGTTTAAACTAGTAAATAAGTAACCTTTCAAAGGAGTTGTCCTTTATTGGCAGCAAATTTAACAGCACAAAACGCGTATAAACAAAATAGTGTGACTACAGCTTCACCTGGCGAACTGACATTAATGCTTTATAATGGATGCTTGAAATTCTTGCATAAGGCGAAACAAGCTATCCAAGATAAGAATATTCAAGAGAAAAATACAAACATTCAAAAAGCTCAGGCGATTATTAGTGAACTGATGTCTACACTCAATATGGATATTGAGATTTCGAAACAAATGCTACCTCTTTATGAATATATGAATCATCGTTTAGTAGAAGCCAACATTCAAAATGATGTAGCCATTATTGAAGAAGTGGAAGGATTGGTGACGGAATTTCGCGATACGTGGAAGGAAGTTATTCGCATTAATCGACAACAGCAATTTGGTCAGGGAAACAGCGGACAAATTTAGACACAATTAGAGACCATCGAAAGTGATGGTCTCTTTCTTGTTAAATCGTTATGATTATGAAATAGTCATAAATTAGGTCATTCAAAGGTAAAATATGTTACTTATTCCCTGTGGCTGTTAGTTGGGCATCATGGCATAATCAAAGCAATAAACATGTTTAAAAGAGTACTGGGGTGGGAATATGATCTTTAAGCGTCAAGAAGGTTTCCGATTTAAATTTAAGGAGCCGATTCAAATAACTTTTGCTATTTATGAGAATGGAAAGGTCAATCATGGACAAACGGCTATGGCTGAATTGTTGGATATTAGTCCACGTGGATTGAAGATGTTTACGGAAGTGGATTTAGGTATAAACCCTCCTCCATTAGATATCCATTTTGTGCTTGATACACAAGAAGTTCGAGCGTATGGAGAAGTAATTTGGAGTCGTCCATTTGGGAGCGGCAAGCAATACGGCATTTATTTTAATAATCAAGGACCAGTGGAAGATTTGATTGTTGGAGAACTAAAGCTTCGGCGAAAAAAGGAAGCAGCGGAAGCGAAAAAACAAAATAATAATTCATAAAAATTTTTGTAAAAAAAAGAATGATTTTAGAGGAATTTCACACACTTGTGTAGAAATAGATAGTATAGCAGTTATAAAGGAGGAGTTTACATGTTAAACTTTAACATTCGTGGTGAAAATATTGAGGTAACTCCAGCTATTCGAGAGTATGTTGAGAACAAAATCGATAAAGTTGAACGCTATTTTAACGAAGATGTTAATGCCAACGCTAATGTCAATTTAAAGGTTTACAATGACAAACAAACGAAAGTGGAAGTCACTATTCCAATGAAGAATCTAACTCTTCGTGCTGAAGAGCGTCATAATGATATGTATGCTGCTGTTGATCTAATTGTTGATAAATTAGAGCGTCAGATCCGCAAGCATAAAACAAAAGTAAACCGTAAATTCCGCGAGCGTGAAGGTGCAGGCCTTTATTTTGCTACTACTCAAGCAGCCGCAGATGCTGTGTCAGAGGAAGAAGAATATTCAATTGTTCGTACAAAGCAATTTGATTTAAAGCCTATGGATCAAGAAGAGGCAGTTCTACAAATGAATATGCTTGGACATGATTTCTATGTCTTTACAGATGCTGAATCGAACGGCACAAATATTGTATATAAACGTAAAGATGGAAAATATGGCTTAATTGAAACAACTTAAAACTTCATGATGACGAAGGCTCTCGCGATGGCGAGGGTCTTTTTTTGGTATGACAATCTTATGTAGTCGAGGTGACAGTTTGCATGAAACTGTTACACAATGGTAAAATGAAAGTTGAATCTATATAGGAAGTGAAAAACATTCATGGCAAACCTATTAAATAAATTATTTGATTTCAATAAACGTGAGCTAAAAAAATTAGAAAAAATTGCTGACCAAGTTGAGAGATTCGCTTCTCAAATGGAACAGCTTTCAGATGATCAACTACAAGCGAAAACAGATGAATTTAAAAAGCGCTATGCTGAGGGTGAGCATTTAGAGTCGATTCGTGCCGAAGCGTTTGCTGTTTGTCGAGAAGCGGCAAAACGTGTATTAGAGATGTACCCATTCCGCGTTCAAATCATGGGGGCAGCTGCTCTTGATGAGGGGAATATCGCGGAGATGAAAACCGGGGAAGGTAAAACTTTAACAGCGACAATGGCTGTTTATTTAAATGCCATCACTGGTAAAGGTGTACATGTTGTAACAGTCAACGAATACCTAGCGAGTCGTGATGCTGCTGAAATGGGACAACTTTATAATTTCTTAGGCTTATCTGTTGGGCTTAATTTAAATAGCCTTTCAAAAGATGAAAAACGTACTGCTTATGAGGCAGATATTACGTATAGTACAAACAATGAGCTAGGATTTGACTACTTACGTGATAACATGGTGCTTTACAAAGAGGAACGTGTACAACGTCCATTGCATTATGCTGTCATTGATGAGGTGGACTCGATCTTAATTGATGAAGCGCGTACGCCATTAATTATTTCGGGTCAGGCTGGGAAATCAGCACAGCTTTATAAACAATCAAATGCGTTTGTGCGTATGTTAAATGCAGAAACGGATTATACGTATGAAGAATCCACAAAAGGTGTTACGTTAACAGATGCAGGTGTGGAAAAGGCAGAAAAAGCATTTGGCATCGATAATCTATTTGATTTGACACATGTTCGATTAAATCATGCGATCAATCAATCATTAAAGGCGCATGTAAGTATGCATAATGATGTCGATTATGTTGTGCAGGATGGCGAAATTGTGATCGTTGATGGCTTTACTGGTCGTTTGATGAAGGGTCGTCGTTATTCTGATGGCTTACACCAAGCAATTGAAGCTAAAGAAGGCGTTGAGATTCAAAATGAATCGATGACTATGGCGACAATTACATTCCAAAACTACTTCCGTATGTATCAAAAGCTTGCAGGGATGACAGGTACAGCGAAAACAGAGGAAGAGGAATTCCGTAATATTTACAATATGAATGTTGTCGCTATTCCGACGAATAAACCGATTGCTCGTGATGATCGTGCTGACTTGATTTTTGCAACGATGGAAGGAAAATATAAAGCAGTTGCTGCTGATATCGCAGAGCGTCATAGAGCTGGTCAACCTGTACTTGTTGGTACAGTTGCTATTGAAACGTCTGAGATTATTTCTAAACTATTGGATAAACATAAAATTCCTCATAATGTATTAAATGCGAAAAACCATGAACGTGAAGCTGAAATCATTGCAAACGCTGGTACAAAGGGTGCAGTGACAATTGCAACAAACATGGCTGGACGTGGTACAGATATTAAACCTGGCGAAGGGGTACTCGAAATTGGCGGTTTAGCGGTAATCGGTACAGAGCGACATGAATCACGTCGTATTGATAATCAGCTTCGTGGACGTTCTGGTCGTCAAGGGAATCCTGGGGTTACACAATTCTACCTATCCCTAGAGGATGATTTAATGCGTCGTTTTGGCTCTGATAATATGAAGTCGATGATGATGCGCTTAGGTATGGATGATTCCCAGCCATTGCAATCTAAAGTTGTGTCGAGAGCTGTAGAATCAGCGCAGAAACGTGTCGAAGGTAATAACTTTGATGCGCGTAAACGATTATTACAATATGACGATGTACTACGTCAGCAACGTGAGATTATTTATAAAGAGCGTTATGATGTGCTAGAAACAGATAATATGCGTGTGCTTGTTGAGTCTATGATTCAAGAAACAATCGATAATGTTGTTAGCCTGTATACTCAAGGTGAACAGAAGGATTGGAACCTAAAGGCTATTGAAGACTTTGTAGCGGCTAATCTTTTAGAGGAAGGTCAACTTAAAGTATCTGATTTCCAAGGCCAGTCTGCTGAAGATATTAATCAGCTAATCTCTGATGCTGTTCATGTTCGTTATGATGAAAAAGAGGCAGAACTGACACCAGAGCGTATGCGTGAGTTTGAAAAGGTTATTTTATTACGATCAATCGATACAAAATGGATTGATCATATTGATGCAATGGATCAACTACGTCAAGGTATCCATCTGCGTGCTTATGGTCAAAACGATCCTCTTCGTGAATATCAACAAGAAGGCTTTGCGATGTTTGAGGATATGGTAGCCTCTATTCGCGAGGATGTTGCGAAATATGCGATGAAAGCAGAAATCCGCAATAATCTGGAGCGTGAAGAGGTGGCAAAGGGGCAGGCTGTTAATCCAAAAGAAGAAGGTGGCTCTGCGCCGAAAAAGCAACCAGTACGTAAAGCTGAAAACATTGGTCGTAATGATTTATGTCCATGTGGTAGCGGCAAGAAATTTAAAAACTGTCATGGCACAGCTCAATAATATCTAGGTGGAAAAATCATTTTAACTACGTGTTGAAATGATTTTTTCTTTGTAAAATAACTCAAAAATGAAGAAATTTTAGTATTAAAAGTCAGAATTTATAGACAATTGAAAAATGTGGGTATACAATAGCTGTAATAATAGGTATATAGTGCAAATTATTGATCCTATTATTATCCTGAATTTTTGATTGTGATACTAAGTCTTAAGGAGGATCGGGATTTTCAAGCAATCTTACTCATTGAAAATAGCGGGAATGTACGCATATTAGTATATTCCTTTTTATTTTGACTGGAAGCAACATAAAATGTATAAAGGGGGACTATAGATGCATAAAAAAGATGTTATGAATAGTGAAACAATGATGTATATGCCTGTGTACGATTCCTTTGGAAATTTATGTACGCAGGTGTATGAGAAAAATAATGTGTATATATCTACGCTACCACCAACGAAATTATTGGACTTTAATCTGCGTTATTTTGGTTCTAGTTTAAGAGGAGCGTTCGATGGTTCGAAAATGATCCTAGGTAAGCTTAATAAAAATCCTATTGTCGTGCACGAACGTTGTAATATTTTATGGTTCCCTAGTAGGTCTCCTCTACATCCTGACTGTATTTGGTTCGCTGTCCATCATATAGATGACTATGTAGCTGTGGATAAAAAGAAGACAAAGGTTACTTTTATGAATGGCAAGGAATTTATTGTGGATGTCAGTGTGAATGCGTTAGAGTCACGGATTCAAAAAGCTTTTTTATTAAAATATAGACTAGAGAAACGAACAAAATATTTACTTGTTCAGTATGACCGTGTGAAAGTATTTCAACGTCTTGCCAAGAATATGTTTGAGGACGAGACGCAGGATAGTTGACTTAATTCCATAAAACATCTGCTGAATAGTATGTTTTCGTTTCTAAAAACGTTATAATAAAAAGATACGGAGCTTTATGAATAAAGTGTTAGCTCCATGACTAACGTTCGGAGGATTTAACGATGATTGAATTAGCAGATGTACGCAATGTATTAGACACTACAGCCAAAAAATTGGCGGACTTTAGGGGGTCTCTTTGACTTAGAGAACAAAGAGGCACGTATTCAAGAGCTTGATGAAATGATGCTTGAGCCAGGCTTTTGGGATGATCAACAGGGTGCTCAGGTGATTATCAATGAAGGAAATGGCTTAAAAGCTATAGTCAATGAATATAAAGATTTAGTGGAAACACATGAAAATTTAGATATGACACTGGAACTTTTGCGTGAAGAACCAGACGAAGAATTACAAGAAGAACTAGGCAAAGAACTAGCAGAATTCCAACAAAAGATGGCTGATTTTGAACTTCAATTACTGCTAAGTGGCCCATACGATCAAAACAATGCCATTTTAGAGCTGCATCCTGGTGCTGGTGGTACAGAGTCACAGGACTGGGGTTCAATGCTATTACGTATGTATACACGGTGGGCTGAGAAGCGTGGATTTAAAGTGGAAACAGTGGACTATCTACCAGGAGATGAAGCTGGGATTAAATCTGTAACATTGTCAATTAAAGGTCACAATGCTTTCGGTTATTTACAAGCGGAAAAAGGTGTGCATCGTCTAGTACGCATTTCTCCATTCGATTCGTCTGGCCGCCGTCATACGTCTTTCGTTTCCTGTGATGTTATGCCAGAGTTTGACGACAATATTGAAATTGATATTCGTACAGAGGATTTAAAAATTGATACGTATCGTGCAACAGGTGCAGGTGGTCAGCATATTAATACGACAGATTCTGCCGTTCGTATTACGCATATTCCTACTGGTACGATCGTACAATGTCAAGCTGAGCGTTCACAGATTAAAAACCGTGAAAAAGCGATGACGATGTTAAAAGGGAAACTATATCAATTAGAACTTGATAAACAGCAGGCGCAATTAGATGAAATACGCGGTGAGCAAAAAGAAATAGGCTGGGGCTCCCAAATTCGTTCGTATGTCTTCCACCCATACTCGATGGTGAAGGATCATCGTACAAATGAAGAAACAGGTAATGTGGGTGCAGTAATGGATGGCGATTTAGATTCATTTATTAATGCCTATTTACGTTCAAAAATAAATTAATACCCAGATTCCCCAAGAGTGAGATGCTCTTGGGGAATCTTTGTTAAAAGGGTGGATGATAGGGTGCATCTTGACTAAGCTGTTTACGTTCACTCATGTAGTATTTATACAGCATAGAAGCGTTAAGAAATTGTTTACTAATGGATGCATATCGGATAGGTAGTTCGATTTGTTTATTATTTTTTAATGTTACAATACACCCCATTTCACTAGGTGTAATATTAATAATTGCATGAAGCCCTATCCATATATTGTGAATGGAGCTGGGTGAATAAGTTGGAAGAAAAATACAGGGATAACCATAATCAAAGGCCACGACGATTGGTAGCTTGTGTTGATTGCCGAAAAAACGTTTAGCCGATTGTTTTGCGGCTTCATAAGTTGATCCTAATGAGAGACAGGATTTTCGAAGGACATGCATCGGTTTGCGTGTAACAATCAGCTCATTATGCTTATCAATCACATGCGTGAAGACTTTGGAGTCGTGCTGAATGGGTTGCAGCAAATAAGTATTGAATGACATTAAGTAGCCGTTTACAAAGTTTGTTGTCATATAGGGAGTGCCTCCTTTTTTCTAGTGATAACGGTAGTGTAAAACAGAATATGACTTTCTTAAATTCGATGAAATAGTTGAAAATCGTTCAGAAAAGAACGAAATGCTTAGAGAATTTGCTCTAAATATCAATTGATTAATAGCTAATCCAAGATATTTTCGAATCGTAAGCATTGCTTTTTAATTTCAATTTTCATATAATTTAGAAAAGGATCGAGGTGAGATCGTTGGATAAATATTATTCGTATACAGATTTTCTGAAAGCCGTTGGTCAGTCGAAAAAAGTTGATGAGGCAGAGAAATTATTAAACGAGATTTATTTAGATTTATTTTTAAATCGTATCCAGCGTATGCATCGGCAAGAGCAGCTCATGGTTCTGATTGATAGAGCACTTGATGAAAAAGATGAAAACGCATTTTATCAATACGCATCCGAACTAACTTCCTTACAGCAAACAGAAGATGAATCATATTGACCAACCCGCTCTCCATATCTATTGGAGAGTGGGATTTTTTTGATTTTGAAAATAGTTGCATTGGATGTGAGGAGTGTATGTTTTGGTTAGAAAAAGTGGTTTTGCTTATAGAATGGGGAAAGTCATTTAAAAAGTTTGAGACGCTGTTTATAAAAAGTGAAAGCCGCTCCGATAAAGTAGAGTCCGCTCATAAAAAGAAGAGAGCCGCTCCAAAGGGAAGTGACCCTGCTCATAAAAGAAGGAGAGCCGCTCCAAAAGTACAGAGCCCGACTCGTGAGAGAGTGTGAGCTGCACATAAAGCAAAACAGGAAATCTCATCCATCGATGAAGCTTGAAAACCTAATAAAACGGCTATTATAAGAGTAATAAGTTAAATTGACCGTATTGTTATGTAATAAAAATTTTAGAGATGAAAAAAATTTTTACAAACATTCGTTCGTTAAATGTTCGAAATTTTAATATTGCTATGCTAAAATATATGTACAAATTGGAAGGAAAGGACGGGGACATGAGTGCAAACATTTGATTTACAAGCGCCATATCAGCCTAACGGGGATCAGCCACAGGCCATTGCGGAATTAGTGGAGGGTGTGAAAGCAGGCAAACGTCATCAAACATTGCTTGGTGCTACTGGAACAGGTAAGACGTTTACCATTTCGAATGTCATCCAGCAAGTCAAAAAACCAACACTAATCATGGCACACAATAAAACACTAGCTGGCCAGTTGTATAGTGAATTCAAAGAATTCTTCCCGAATAACGCCGTTGAATATTTTGTCAGCTACTATGATTACTACCAACCAGAAGCTTATGTACCGCAGACAGATACCTATATAGAAAAAGACTCTAGCATTAACGATGAAATTGATAAGCTGCGTCACTCTGCTACTTCTGCATTGTTTGAGCGTGAGGATGTCATTATTATTGCATCTGTGTCCTGCATTTATGGTTTAGGTTCTCCCGAAGAATATCGAGAAATGGTTGTTTCCATTCGTACAGGTATGGAAATTGAACGTAATCAGCTTTTACGCAAGCTTGTGGACGTTCAGTATGAGCGAAATGATGTTAGTTTTACTCGCGGAACATTTCGGGTACGTGGAGATGTAGTGGAAATCTTCCCAGCCTCTCGTGATGAGAATTGTATTCGTGTGGAATTTTTTGGTGATGAAATCGATCGCATTCGTGAGGTAGATGCACTAACGGGAGAGATTTTATCGGATAGAGAGCATGTTGCTATTTTCCCAGCATCCCACTTCGTTACACGAGAAGAGAAAATGCGTAAAGCGATTGAAAACATAGAAAAAGAATTAGAGGAACGACTTGCATTATTACGTGCAGAAGATAAATTACTAGAGGCACAACGTTTAGAACAACGTACACGTTATGACTTAGAGATGATGCGTGAAATGGGCTTTTGCTCTGGGATTGAAAACTATTCACGTCATTTAACATTGCGTGAAGCAGGTGCTACTCCATATACGTTGCTAGATTACTTCCCAGAAGATTTTTTACTTGTGGTTGATGAAAGTCACGTAACTCTTCCACAGGTTCGAGGAATGTACAATGGTGACCAAGCGCGTAAAGGTGTGCTCGTAGAACACGGCTTCCGCTTGCCATCAGCACTTGATAACCGTCCTTTGCGTTTTGAAGAGTATGAAAACCGTGTACATCAAGCAATTTATGTATCAGCCACACCTGGTCCATATGAGCTGGAGCATACACCAGAAATGGTAGAGCAAATTATCCGACCAACTGGATTATTAGATCCATTAATCGACGTACGTCCTATTGAAGGGCAAATCGATAATTTAATTGATGAAATACAAGATCGAATTGCGCGTGATGAGCGAGTTTTAGTGACAACGCTAACGAAGAAAATGTCCGAGGATTTATCGGCCTACTTGAAGGAAATGGGCTTAAAAGTAGAATACCTACATTCAGAAATTAAGACACTAGAGCGTATTGAAATTATCCGTGAGCTACGCAAAGGAACGTATGATGTGCTAATTGGTATTAATTTATTGCGTGAAGGTCTTGATATTCCTGAGGTGTCCCTTGTGGCGATTCTAGATGCTGATAAAGAAGGATTTTTACGTTCAGAGCGTTCTTTGATTCAAACTATTGGTCGTGCTGCTCGTAATGCGAATGGTCATGTCATTATGTATGCAGACCATGTAACAGACTCGATGAAAAAGGCGATTGATGAAACGAAACGTCGTCGTGCTTTACAAATGGCTTATAACGAGGAGCATGGTATAACACCTCAAACGATCATTAAGAAAATCCCAGATGTGATTCGTGCAACACAAGTAGCAGAAGAAGAGGAATCCTATGTAACAAAGGCAACAAAAGGCAAAAAGCTGACAAAGGCGGAAAGAGAACAGCTTGTGGCTTCTCTAGAAGTCGAAATGAAGGAAGCAGCAAAAGCGCTTGATTTTGAACGTGCGGCTGAGTTACGAGATACAATATTTGAATTGAAGGTAGAAGGGTGAATGACTTGTGAAAAATACTGAAATCGTCGTGCAAGGTGCACGTGCTCATAATTTAAAAAATATTAATGTCACAATTCCGCGTGACCAATTAGTCGTTTTAACAGGATTATCGGGCTCTGGAAAGTCTTCTCTAGCATTTGACACAATTTATGCGGAGGGCCAGCGTCGTTACGTTGAGTCCCTTTCCGCGTATGCCCGTCAATTTCTTGGACAAATGGATAAGCCAGATGTCGATGCGATAGAAGGTTTATCCCCTGCTATTTCCATTGACCAAAAAACAACAAGTCGTAACCCACGATCTACTGTTGGTACGGTAACGGAAATTTATGATTATCTACGTTTACTTTATGCTCGCATTGGTAAACCAATCTGTCCAAATCATGGTATAGAAATCACTTCCCAAACGATTGAGCAAATGGTGGATCGTTTATTAACCTATCCTGAGAGAACTAAGATGCA
The DNA here is from genome assembly GCF_020217405.1 of Lysinibacillus capsici. Classification (NCBI taxonomy): domain Bacteria; kingdom Bacillati; phylum Bacillota; class Bacilli; order Caryophanales; family Bacillaceae; genus Lysinibacillus; species Lysinibacillus capsici. The sequence continues at coordinate 810,466 of NZ_CP084108.1, forward strand.
GCTCCTTGCACCAATGGTTTCTGGACGTAAGGGTACCCATGTTAAACTGCTAGAAGATTTAAAAAAGCAGGGGTTTGTTCGTGTACGAATTGATGGGGAATTGCGTGATTTAGATGATGCTATCGAACTTGATAAAAATAAAAAGCATTCCATCGAAGTAGTAGTGGACCGTGTTGTTATGAAGGAAGGGATTGCTGCTCGTCTGAGTGACTCTTTAGAAACGGCTTTACGCCTTGCAGATGGACGTGTGCTTGTTGATGTGATGGAACATGAAGAGTTACTATTTAGTGAGCATCACGCCTGCCCATTATGTGGTTTTTCTATTGGTGAGTTAGAGCCTCGTATGTTTTCATTTAATAGTCCGTTTGGTGCTTGTCCAAGCTGTGATGGCTTAGGTTCAACACAAGAGGTGGATTTAGATTTAGTGGTGCCTGATTGGGATCGTTCCTTGTTAGAGCATGCCATCGCACCATGGGAACCAACAAGTTCGCAGTACTACCCACAATTATTAAAAGCTGTATGTGATCATTACGATATTCCTATGGACGTGCCTGTGAAGGATTTGCCAAAGGAAAAAATGGACAAGGTTTTATATGGCTCTGGAAAAGACAAGATACACTTCCATTATGAAAATGAGTTTGGCAATGTGCGAGATCAAATGATTGAATTTGAGGGTGTCGTGCGCAATGTTGAGCGACGTTTTAAAGAGACGACATCCGATTATGTTCGTGAGCAGATGGAAAAATACATGGCACAGCAGGCTTGCCCTTCATGTAAAGGGTATCGTTTAAAGCCTGAAACGCTAGCAGTGAAAGTAGCTGATAAACATATCGGTGAGGTCACACAATATTCAATTCAGGAAGCAGACACATTCTTCAAAGAGCTTAATCTTACTGAAAAGGATATGCAAATTGCTCGATTAGTTTTACGAGAAATCGAAGAACGATTGGGCTTCCTTGTGAATGTTGGTTTAGACTATTTAACATTGAGTCGTGCAGCAGGTACATTATCTGGTGGAGAAGCACAACGTATTCGCCTTGCTACGCAAATTGGTTCACGATTAACGGGAGTCCTCTATATTTTAGATGAGCCTTCGATTGGTTTGCACCAGCGTGATAATGATCGGCTGATTAGCACGCTACAAAATATGCGTGACATCGGGAATACGCTGATTGTGGTAGAGCATGATGAAGATACGATGCTTGCAGCAGATTATCTCATCGATGTAGGACCTGGAGCAGGCGTCCATGGCGGTCAAATTGTGGCAGCAGGTACACCGCAGGAAGTTATGAATAATGAAAAATCTTTAACTGGACAATATTTAAGCGGTAGAAAGTTTATTCCTTTACCAATAGAAAGACGTCAACCAAATGATCGAAAGCTCTCTATTAAAGGTGCCAAGGAAAATAATTTACGCAATGTTAAAGTAGATGTTCCATTAGGCATATTTGTGGCAGTGACAGGTGTGTCTGGTTCAGGGAAATCGACACTGATTAATGAAATTTTATATAAATCTTTGGCACAGAAGCTGAATCGTTCAAAGGTTAAGCCTGGTGAGCATAAAGAAGTGACAGGTATCGATGAGCTTGAAAAAGTAATCGATATTGACCAATCGCCAATTGGGCGTACACCTCGTTCAAATCCAGCAACTTATACAGGTGTTTTTGATGATATTCGCGATGTTTTCGCAGCAACAAATGAAGCAAAGGTACGAGGCTACAAAAAAGGACGCTTTAGCTTTAATGTCAAGGGTGGTCGCTGTGAAGCATGTCGTGGTGACGGCATTATCAAAATTGAAATGCATTTCCTTCCAGATGTTTATGTACCATGTGAAGTATGTCACGGCAAACGGTATAACCGTGAAACACTTGAGGTGAAGTATAAAGATAAGAGTATTGCAGATATTCTAGATATGACGATTGAAAATGCAGTTGTGTTCTTTGAAAATATTCCAAAAATCCAGCGTAAGCTACAAACGATTGTTGATGTGGGGTTGGGCTATATGAAATTAGGACAACCAGCCACAACCTTATCGGGCGGTGAGGCGCAGCGTGTAAAACTGGCCTCTGAATTACATCGACGCTCAACAGGGAAATCCTTCTATATCTTAGATGAACCAACAACAGGATTACATGCCGATGATATTGCTCGTTTACTTGTCGTGTTGCAGCGTCTTGTTGAAAACGGTGATTCAGTATTAGTTATTGAGCATAACTTAGATGTGATTAAAACAGCTGATTATATCATTGACTTAGGTCCAGAAGGTGGAGACAAAGGTGGTACGATTGTTGCAACTGGTACACCTGAAGAGGTAGTAGAAGTAGCTGGCTCCTATACAGGCAAATACTTAAAGCCAATTCTGGAACGTGATCGTATGCGAATGGATGCTTTACTAGCTGAAGCTTCTAAGTCTTAAGGGTTTTACATTCGAATGGAAATGATTAATCTGGATTTGAAAGGTGATCTGAAATTGGAGAAAGTCGCTCAATCCAGATTGAAAATAATCCGATATGGGAAGAACCCGCTCAAATATAGGTCAGAAGTGATCCAACAAATCTAAAAAAAGAGCCATAAAATCTTCATAGGTAAAAGCCTGACGATGTTGAAATGAAAAGACCCAATTTATTCAATTTTGCAGTGAAACTTTTCACATGATGAATCGTATAAATAGTATAACGAACTGAGGGAGGCTATTTATTTATGCAAAATGAACGTCAACGAATTTTAGAACTTGTAGAAAAAGGAACAATTTCGGCACAAGAGGCGATTACATTATTAGAAGCATTAGAGCAACCTGGCAAGTCTACTCAACATGTTATGAATGATGTGTCGAAAGAGACGCAATCCTTTTCAAGTGAAAAAGAGCCATTATTTGAAGAAAAATCAAAAGATGGTGACAAGAAAAAAGATGATTTTATGAAATACTTCCAAGATGAAATGCAAGATTTTCGTAAGGATTTAACGCAAATCGGTTCTCTTTTTATGGATATGATGAATACGGCTGTTAAAAAGGTAAAGGAATTTGATGTAGCTTCTCCATTTGGAGATAAAAGTGAATTTACCCATACAGAAGAAGTGGCTGCTGCCAATGTAGACAATATTATCGTTGAATTACCTAATGGTAACTTCTCATTGGAATCCAGTGAAGGAGAAACTCTTCAGGTGATTTGCAAGGTAAAGGCACCTTTAATGAACGAAAGTGAAGAAGAAACTCGCAATCACTTTTTAGAGCAATTTGTTGTGAAAGAGGAAGAACAATCACTTCGTATTTTGAGCCAATTAAAGCTGGTTCAAGTCAATGTGAAGGTGCTAGTACCAAAGGATAAACTTGAAAAATTATCTGTTCGTCTAATGAATGGTAGTGTTTCATTACAGGATACAGATTTTGAAGAATTAAAAGTGAAAACGTTAAACGGTGCCATTAAAGGTACGAAGTTTAATTTTGGAAAAGCTGAAGTGGATTCTTCTAATGGTTCCATTGAATTAACGAATGTTCGAGGGAAGGATTTAGAGGCTGAAACATTGAATGGGCGTGTTTATTTGGATGGTGCATTGGATGAAGTTGAAGCTAAGTCTGTCAATGGACATGTAGTCGTAACAACATGCTCGACAAATTCTTCTAAAATTAAAGCTCAAACAGTTGCTGGAGCAGTAGAATTGTATGTCCCACGAACAATTTCATTGAGCGGTAAAGTCGTAACGAATTTCGGTAAAGTGGATGTGGGTATCCAGGATGTTTCTAAAATGGAGTCTCAAGATCAATTCTTATCCAAAGTAGTCCGTTTCGACAAAGAAGTTGAAAATGCGAATCGCCTATTTATCGAAGGTGAATCGAAAACTGGTGCTGTTTTAGTACGCTACACAACAACAGATGAACAACAAATTTAACAGTAGGAGCATTCAAGTTAAAGCTTGAATGCTTTTTCTTTTCAAACAGGATTCGACCTAGCATATAGAGGCGAATCTTGTTTTTATTTTTGTCATATTTTTAAGGATAATGGCAAGGAAAGAATGAAATAGAAGGAACTGCCACGGATTGAAATGAAAATGTAATAAAAAAACAGAAATAGAGTGCTATAATAGTAAAAGAAATACCTCTTACATAGATGAGAGTTTTAGGTGGTTTAATCATGATAGAAATGAAAAATGTGACAAAGAAATACCCAAACGGTGTTGTTGCGACAAATGGTATTTCCATTAATATAAAGCAAGGCGAATTTGTGTATGTTGTTGGCCCAAGTGGGGCAGGGAAATCCACATTTATTAAATTGATGTACCGGGAAGAAAAAGCAACATCAGGACAAATAATTGTAAATGGTATTGATTTAGCAACTTTAAAGAATAAGAAGGTCCCTTTTTTGCGCCGTCAACTTGGTGTAGTTTTCCAAGATTTCAAATTGCTACCTCGTTTGAATGTTTATGAGAATGTAGCGTTTGCGCTTGAAGTAATAGAGGAAAAGCCAGATGAAATCCGACGCCGGGTTATGGAAGTGTTAGAACTAGTTGGATTGAAGCATAAAGCAAGAATGTTTCCGAATGAACTTTCAGGCGGAGAGCAGCAACGTGTATCGATTGCTCGTTCGATCGTCAATGTTCCAAAAGTGGTGATTGCAGATGAACCTACGGGGAACCTTGACCCTGAAACATCATGGGAAATTATGAATTTATTTGAGGAAATTAATGCACGTGGGACAACGATTGTAATGGCAACCCACAACCGTGAAATTGTAAATACGATTCGTCGTCGTGTTATTGCCATTGAAGGCGGCTTAATTGTCCGTGATGAACACGGAGGTGAATACGGCTATGAAATTTAGTACAGTAAAGCGCCACTTCCGGGAAAGTATCAAATCACTTGGTCGTAATAGCTGGATGACCATTGCCTCTGTCAGTGCCGTTACCGTTACGCTCATTCTAGTAGGTGTTTTTGCGCTTATTATGATGAATTTAAATAAAGTAGCAACGGATTTAGAAAACGATGTCGAAATTAAAGTGTTAATTGATGAGACAGCAGATGAAGCTGCGGAAAAAGCACTCATCGAAAAAGTCAAAAAATTGCCTGGTGTCTCAGAAATGACATATTCCACTAAGGAAGATGAGTTAACCAAGCTAGTAAAAGACTTTGGTGATGATTTTAAACTATTTGAACAAAGTAACCCTTTACGTAACGTTATTTATGTAAAAGCCGCTGATCCACAGCAAACAGCAAAAGTTGCGAAAACCATTGATAAATATGAGTATACATATGATGTAATGTATGGCGAAGGAAAAGTTGAAAAACTATTTAACTTCTTAAATATTAGTCGTAATGTAGGAATCGTACTTATTTTAGGGTTATTATTTACGGCAATTTTCTTAATTTCGAATACAATTCGTATAACGATTATAGCTCGTCGTGATGAAATAGAAATTATGAAACTTGTAGGGGCTACAAATTCATTCGTGCGTATCCCATTCTTATTAGAAGGTATGTGGCTTGGAATTTTAGGTTCAATTATTCCGATTGCGGTTGTCACAACCCTTTACCACAATATATATATAATTATTGCACCACGTTTACAAGGAGAGCTTGTTCAATTACTAGATTTTTCTCCACTTGTGTATCAGGTAAGCGGTCTTCTGTTACTCATTGGTGTACTGATCGGTATTTGGGGAAGTTTCATGTCAGTACGTAAGTTTTTAAAAATTTAGTCACAACGGATATTTGTGAAAAAGAAAAGAATAGTCGAAGGGGAGTTCAATCGGTGAAAAGTAAGGCGAAAAACACATTAAAAACACTTGCAGCAGCATCTGCTCTAATTCTTTTTATCCAAACTCCATCAGCATATGCAACAAGTTTATCGGATTTAAAAGAAGAAAAGAAACAAGTTGAAACAAAGAAGAATCAGTTAAATTCATCTATCAGCAATAAATCAAATGCAATTACAGCTAATCAAGAAAAGCAACAACAAATCTTAGATCAAATTCAAGCATTGAACGCTGAAATCGACAAAACTAATAGTAATATTAAAAAAGTACAAGCAGATATTCGGGTAACAAATGAGGAAATTAAAAAGTTAGAAGCTTCTATTGAAGAGCTTTTGCATAAAATTGAAGAGCGCGATTTATTGTTACAAGAACGTGCACGTGCCATTCAAGCTGGGGGCTCTGTAAGTTATTTAGATGTATTGCTAGGCTCTAATAGTTTTGTAGACTTTATTGATCGTTTCTCTGCAGTTAATGCATTATTGGAAGCGGATCGTCAAATTATTCAAGATCAAAAAGATGATAAACAAAAATTAGAAGAGCAAAAGCAAAGTGTAGAAGAGAAACGTAAAAACCTAGAAGGTAAAAAAGCTGAGCTTGAACGATTAAAAGCATCCTTAGACAGTCAAAAAACTGAGAAAAATAAACTAGTAGACCAATTAGAGAAAGAGCAAGAAAAGCTGAAATCCGAAAAGGTATTACTTGAAAAAGAATACTCGGAGGCTTTGGAAGTAAGTCAGGAATTGCAAGATCAAATTATTGCTGAACAAAATCGTTTGGCTGAAATTGCGCGTCAGCAAGAGGCGAAACGTAAAGCAGCCGCCGCGGCCGCAGCAGCAGCTGCTGCTAACAATGGTGGCGGATCATCTGGTGGTACAGTCCATGCGCCTCAATCAAACGGAACTTGGATTAAACCGACGAATGGTCGCTTAACATCACCATATGGTTGGCGAAATCTTGGAGCAGGTCCTGAATTCCATTATGGTGTCGACCTTGCAAATGCAACGGGAACACCAATATGGGCAGCAGCAGATGGCGTTGTTTCTTACGCAGCACCACTTAGTTCGTATGGTAATGTTGTCATTGTGACGCACTCTATCGATGGACAAATTTACACAACCGTTTATGCACATTTAAGTGCATTTAATGTTAGTGTAGGACAAGAAGTAACACAAGGTCAGCAAATTGCAGCCATGGGTAGTACAGGTCGCTCTACTGGCCCACACTTACACTTTGAAGTGCATATTGGTCCTTGGAAAGGACAAGCAGTCGGCAGTGTAAATCCACTGAAATATATTCCATTGTAAACATAAAAGCTATACACTAGCGTTTTCTAGTGTATAGCTTTTAATATTTCATCGAATGTTTCACCATTCACACTTATAGGTTTACCCATTAATAGGCAATAAACCATTTTTGAATAAGTAATAGCCAATTGATAGACAACATCAGCTTGTTTGTTATTTAATAAGGTTCTTTTTACTCCCCAGGTACTTAAGACTAAATGCAAATCATCTAATCGTGGATTTTCACGATTGATAATGGCAAAACTTTTATTGGTACCATTGTCAACTTCCCAAATTGTCATCTTATTTACTATTTCTAGAAGATTTTTATTAGGTAAAAAATCTTGTAGTAAATGCTTTGTTCGATACTCTGAGTACAGCATCAGAACACTAATACCAAGAAATTAGCAGCAATCCATAGGATAAGTCTCTTTGAAAGTATCACTCCTCCCATTTTCTCATTTTGCGAATTATTCGATTGAAAGTTTCATCGCTATTATAAGATTCTAAATAATGTTATGATGAATATATACTTAATGGGGTATTTTTATTGTTGTTATTTCTGAAGATTTTCTTAAAACAGTGTGAAATAGTCTTTTTTTAAAAAGGTTCTATGCTATGCTTTCGGAGGAGGATTCGTTGAATTGATAAATACAGAGTGGTACTCAATCCGAACGTTAACTTTACCAGCTACTGCAGTCGCTTTACTTATTACTTTTATTATTGTGTGGCTTATCTTGCGCTTACAATTTTCTAAAAAGTGGTCTGAGCTATATAGTGATGCCATTTTCACCTTTATTATTGTTTGGAAGCTAAGTTTGCTTGTGACAGATTTCAAAACGGTAATAAACAATCCAATTACATTGCTTTATTTTAATGGTGGAACAATGGGGGTTCTTCTCGGTGTCATCGTAGCATCCTTGCAAATATGGAGAAAGCGACAGAGTCTACAGCTTGAGGAACAAGAGATGATAGCTGGTAGCTGGGCTATTATTCTAACGCAATCCATTTATCAAATGCTTGCTGTTCTACTTAATGACAACAACATATCGAGTGAAGTTATAACATTAGCTGTGCTAAGTGTAGTCACGCTCGTCATATTATGGAGATTAGTAGCGGTGAAACAAGCTCTCATACTCTATACAATTAGCTATTTGATAGTGGCTATCTTCCAGCCGCTTGGTATAGGGCAAATAGCTGTAGTTGTCAGTGTAATACTATTTTGTTTGGGCTTAACTATTCAGCATGAACGCATCAATGTGGGAGGTAAGAAATGAAAAAAAATATTGGGCTGCTGATCGTTGTGCTATTAGTGGTTGCGATGATTGGTACATATGTAAAACAACAAATTGACGAAGAACGTGCTATTGATAAATCGGCTCTAGGTAAGGATATGGAGGAGCTAGAAACCGGCTTAAGCAAAGGCGATATACCGCCTGATTTCACCTTAACAAGCTTAGACGGGGAAGATATCACGTTAAGCGATCTTCGTGGAAAAAAAGTCGTTTTAAATTTCTGGGCGACATGGTGCCCACCTTGTAAGGCGGAAATGCCGCATATGCAAAGCTTCTATGATGAGTATGCAGAAGAGAAAAACGTTGAAATTATAGCGGTCAATTTAACAGAAGCCGAACGTGATGTGACCGCTGATGCCAAAGTGGACACAGTGATGACATTTAGAGATAGCTTTGAGCTAACGTTCCCTATTTTATTGGACCCTGACAATGAAGCTGGCTTGAATTATCAAGTCATTACGATTCCAACCACCTATTTTATTGATTCCAAGGGCCTCATTCAACGCGCCATCAGAGGACCGATGGACGTGGATATGTTAAATGATTATGTAGATGCACTAGATTGATTCATAAAAAATCTGCTCGTTTTCTATTGTGGAAACGAGCAGATTTTTTTATTTTTCATGTAGCTAGGATGAATACCCGCGAAGTCGAGGCGAATACTCGCGGAAGCAGAGTAAATACCCGCGAAGTCAAGGTGAATACTCGCGGAACCAAGGTACATTCCCTAGAATCAACAACCAACATGCATGTGTAAAGTCAAATATTCTCTCTTAACAAATTTGAAAGGTAATTTTGTATGTTTGAAAAAATAGAGTCATACAGTAAAAGAGACGGAGGAGGGAAGATTTGCGCAAATTAACAGCCGGTGTCGGAGTCCTACTTAGTAGTTTGGTGGTGGGCAGTGGTATTTACTTTGATTGGTTTAATATTGGCGATAAAAAAGAGCCTGTTACGGAGGTTGATACTATTGGTGAGGCTATGACAATCATTGAAGAAAAATCAGTATATAGTACAAAAAAGGATGCATTGGTGGAGGGGGCTCTTCGTGGGATGGCTGATGCCATTAAAGATCCTTATAGTACGTATTACTCCAAGGAAGAGGCTGAGCAACATCGGCAAATGCTAGCTGAGGAACGAGTAGGCATCGGTATTGAACTAACAGAAAATAAAGGGAAGTTTATCGTTGTGTCACCTGTTCGCTCATCACCCGCAGAGAAAGCTGGCATGCGTTCACTCGATGAAATTGTACAAGTTGATGGGGTACGTATAGATGGGAAAACGATGAGTGAATTAATGCATTTAATTCAAGGAGAAAAGGGAACGAAAGTAACCATTGTTGTCTATCGTCCAAGTGAAGATAAGCATATTAAGATGACGATGGAGCGTGCAGCAATTTCCAATAAAACGGTAACTAGTGAGGTAGTGAAGGTAGAAGATACAGCCATTGGCTATGTAGTAATCTCATTATTCGGTGAAAAAACCGCCAATGAATGGGTGGCAGAAACGAGTAAATTACTTCGTAAAGATGTGGAAGGAATTGTGATCGATGTACGGGATAATCCAGGTGGTTATTTACATAGCGTCGCAGCGCTACTGAGCACAGTATTAGACAATGGCAAAGTATTTGCATATATGCAAAATGCGGAAGGTGCTATGGAACCATTAAAAACGCAAACAAAAGGCTTTGATGAAAAATATATAGAAACGATGAATAAAATTCCAATTGTTGTTTTGCAAAATCAAGGTAGTGCATCTGCAAGTGAAGTATTGAGCGGTGCTTTAAAAGGCTGGGGACGCGCTTCTCTTGTAGGGGTTAAGAGCTTTGGAAAAGGGACTGTACAAGAATCTTGGGAGCTTTCCAATGGCGGGGAGCTTAAATTATCAACCAACAAATGGCTAACACCAAAACGTGAATGGATTCATGGGCAGGGCATTGAAGCCAGTTTAATGATCGAGCAAAATGAACTGTTTGCTTTTCAACTGCATCCACTAACGGGTAAGTTTAAAGTGGGTGATATGAGTGAAGAGATTTCCTATTCACAAAATGCCTTGCAGAAACTAGGCTATCAAATCGATCGTTTAGATGGCTATATGGATGAAACGACCGCAGAGGCCGTTAATCTTTATCGTAAACAGAAAAAGTTAAAGCTAGCAGAAGATGAATTTTATATGGACACGACTTTCTTTAATAGTTTAAACGAAACGTTAAAGGATTTTAAAGCAGATCGTCAAAATGACCAACAATTCCAAATGGCCACTAGTTTTTTACTGCATACGATTGACCAATAAAACTTGCTGACAGAACAAAAATACCATAATACAAAGCTTTCTATGAGTTTGTACTACGCAAGCGTGTAGTCCTTTGATACAATAAATTCATAGTATTCAACAAAGAAATGGCGGGTGTTCGTATGGTTAGTGAGATATTAATAGAAATTGTAACAGCGATTGGCCGCTTTTTACTCAACCCATTACTATATATAGTCATAATATTTGCTATTATTTTAGGTTATCGTCGAGTAAAACAGGAGCGTAAAAATTTTAATAGACGTATTATTTGGGGCTGGACGGAGCTAATCGGACAATGGAAAGATGGGTGGCTCTATGCACTAATTATTTCTGTCATTAGTATTGGAGCAGGTCTAACTGTCCCAAAGGAATTTTTAATCATTTTAACGGCAGTTTCTATAGTAGCACTTCTCTTATTTGTCATGAATGCAATGTCACCTATTTTAACAATGGGGATTGCCACACTTGCCATATGGGGTATGTCCTATTACAATTGGTCATTTTCCTGGTGGAAAATTTCAATAGAGGGTGTCCATTTAGAGAGTGGCGCAATTGTGACAATTACCATTCTTGCGGGCCTTAGTGTCATTGCAGAAGGGCTATTAATTCGACGTATGGCGATGAAGGTTACAACACCTTGTATTGAGAAAACGAAGCGGGGTATGCAGGCAATTGTCTATCGGTCAAAAAATGTATGGGTATTACCTATTTTCTTTGTTATTCCTGGCGATGCGATTTCGGCTATATTCCCATATTGGCCACAGTTTACGTTAGGTCATAGTAGCTTTGCACTTGTGTTATTTCCACTTGTCATTGGCTTTACTAAACTGACAAGAAAGGAATTACCAGCTTACATGTATCCAAAAATTGGCCGACCTGTTTTTTTACTAGGACAGCTTATTTTAATTGGAGGATTGGCTGCATATTTTGAGCCATTGGTTGGATTCATTACACTTACTGTTGGTGTAATTATCCGTATTATAATTGCTATCTACTTTGCACAACAGGAAAAAACAGATCATTATGCAGTTGCGCCAAGTACGAAGGGGGCTATTATTGCAGCCGTGCTTCCTGATTCACCTGCTGAGAAAATGGGCTTACTTGCAGGGGAATGTATCCGTAAAGTAAATGGTGTGTCAATTTTTACAGAAAAAGAGTTATACGAAGCACTGCAATTAAATGCAGCTCATTGTCGTCTCGAGGTTTTAGACCGAAACAATGAATTACGTTTAACGCAACATGTGATTTATAGCAATGATCATTACCGCATTGGATTATTATTAGCTGAGCCGAGGGAAGTATAATGGACGTTTTTGGGAAAATGATGTTAGCATTATTCATACCAGCTTTATTGGTATTACTATTCACTAGAATTACCTATAATCGCTATGTTGCATTATTATTAGCCATTGCACTTATTGCTGCCTCTGTATATGCAGGCTATACGTCCCCACCTATTATTTTCGTTATCGATGCATTTTCATTAACAGTAGGCTTTTGGCTAGCAAGTAAAATGAATAAATAAGAAAGGGTCAGTCCAGGCATAAACTGTACCCTATAAGATGACCTTTTTCAAGTGTCTATCTTATAGGGTACAGCTTACCAATAGGACTGACCTATTTACATGAAAAATCGCACAGCTGCCATAATGATTACTCCTGCAACTACTGTAATCGATAAGCTTTTTGTGACAAGGGCAATAATAAGAGTAGGAACAAATGTAATAAAGACTGGCCAATCAAATGTCACTACTTTGCCGCTTTCAGTATCTATTAAATTTTCAATGACAAGAGCACTTAATATGCAAACAGGAATAAAACTAAGCCATTTTAGCACAACATCAGGTAGTGTTACACTACGCACAAAAATAAATGGAATGACACGTGGTAGCCATGTTACAAGTGCGCAACCGATAATAAGCCAGACCATATAAGAAGTTGTTGTCATTTATCTGTCACCACCCCAATTGTTGCGACAATCACGGTTGCCAGTAGCACAGCCACATGTGAAGGGACTACATAAGAAAGACCATACATAATAACCGCCATATAGCCAATTAACTTGATATAATGCATGATTTTACTTTTGCCAACACTGCTCAATTGCAAAACTAAAAGTGCAATAAACATGGCAACCAAGGCAAAATCTAAACCCCATTTTTCAGGATTTGCTACCCACTGTCCTAAAAAGGCACCCGTAATACAGGAAAGAATCCAGAAGATATAGGCTGTTATATTTAACCCATCCATCCATTTACCATATAATTTACCTGTTTGCATTTGCTTTGTGACTGCTACACCAAAGGTTTCATCCGTTAATAATGTACCAAAGCCAACATTTTTAAGCATGGAGTAGCGCGTAAAATGAGGTGCTAATGTTAAACTCATTAATAAATGGCGTAGATTCACTACGAAAATGGTTACAATGATAGCAGAGGCAGGGCTACTTGTTAAAAGAAGTGCACAAAAAATAAATTGTGCAGAGCCTGCGTAAATCAGTATCGTTAATAGCGCGATTTCAAGGACAGATAACCCTGAAGCGGAACCTACAACCCCAAATGCCAGTCCTATACTAATATAACCGAGTAATGTAGGCACGCAATCTTTCACGCCTTGTAAAAAACTGTCATTGGAAGAGCTTGTTGTGTCATCATGTTGAAGCTCTGTTGTACTTGTCATAAATAGGTCATCCTTTCTTGATAATTTCCATGTATACTATTGATGGAATTGTTTGATAGTTCTTGATGTTTATTAAAGTATACATATGTCTGATAAAATAAACAATAGAAATTGGTGAGTAAAGATGGAACAAATGAGTCGAAATTTAGCATTTCAATTAAAGAAAATTAGACAGCAACGTCATTTAAGTCTCGATGATGTGGCCAAAGCGACAGGTGTCAGTAAAGCACAGCTTGCGCAAATCGAAAAAGGAGAGGCCAATCCGACTGTTTCAACAATTTGGAAAATTGCAGCGGGTATGCGTATGTCATTCTCTTCATTATTACAGCCGCCAACTGCCCATTACATGCGTTATAGCAGTAAAGATGTACCACATGTAGATGAGGATGATGGACGTTATCGTGTCTACTCCATTATTCCGTATAATCCAGAGCGAGGCTGGGAGTTTTATAAGGTTGAAATGGAGCCAGGAGCAGTTAGTAGGAGTGAAGCCCATACAGAAGGGGTAGAGGAAACTGTAATGGTTATTAAAGGACAAGCAGTTATTTCTGCTGGAGACATGCATGAATTACTAGATGAAGGGGATACACTAGTATTCTCAGGACATCAACCCCATGAATATCGTAATACTTCAGAAGGGTTAACAATTTTTCATTTAATTTTACAGTATAAATAGAGGTGTCGACGTTGAATGAATGGTTTACTGTAGAAAATATTGAACAGGTTGCGGCACAGTATCGAACGTTTGGCCCAATCATTGGTTTACTGCTCCCATTTTTAGAGGCATTTTTACCATTCCTACCATTAGTCGTATTCGTTGTGGCGAATGCCAGTGCATTCGGCTTATGGCTAGGATTTCTATTATCTTGGCTAGGCTCTGTAGCTGGCTCCTATGCGGTTTTCTTACTTGTGCGTCATTTTGGCAAACATCCAAGACTACAATTCTTAACAGGTAGTAAAAAAGTACAGAAGCTTATTAAATGGGTGGATATGAATGGCATCAGCCCTCTTTTTGTCCTCCTCTGCTTCCCTTTTACACCATCTGTGATTGTCAATATTGTAGCGGGGTTGTCACATATCCATAAAAAATTTTACTTAATCGTTTTACTTGCAGGAAAGTTTGTCATGATTTTAGGTATGAGTGTATTGGGCTATGATTTAAAATCGCTCTTGACAAGCCCAGTGAGATTGATAATTGCAGCTGTGGCCATTGTTATTTTATGGTGGGTTGGGAAGTTGATAGAGAAGCGTTTGAATGCCCGTGTAGAAAGAGATCTAAAGCAAGCGCGAAATTTGACGAAAAAGCAGGATCACCATGCCGGTTAGTAAATAATCTGTAGCCTCTTTCATTATGTGAAGAGGCTGCTTTTTTGTGTAATAAATCAACCTTTTTATAGGTGAAGGTTGATAGATAGTATTTACTAGGTTTTTTCGATAGAATTTAAGATAGATGATTTATGTTGTTTTGAGTAGGCTGGGAAAACTGCTCCACCATAGATGAGAATTGATCAATTGAATGGGAAACCGCTCCAAAATAGATGAGAGATAAGTAATCAATCCGGTGAAAGAATCCATAAATGTACAAATTTTTATTTCATTAAAAGAGACACCCGCAACAGCAAGTTAGTGAGGAGGGGGAAAGCAAATGACATTGCGTATTGTTTCAGGACGTTCGGGAACAGGGAAATCGGCATTTATTCATCAGGAAATTGTTGAGCAATTAAAGACAGATCCATTAGGGCATCCGATTTTCATTATAGTGCCTGACCAAATGTCTTATTCTACGGAATATGAGCTGACAAATAAGCATGGTTTACAAGGCTTGATTCGAGCACAGGTGATGACGTTTAAACGTTTAGCATGGTTGGTTTTACAGGAAACAGGAGGTATTGCTCGTAAAGAAGTGAATGGCTATGGCTATCGAATGCTTATTCGTAAACTTTTGGAGGAACAAAAAAGCGAGTTTTCCTTATTTCGACAAGCAGCAGGAAAACGTGGCTTTACAGAGGAAATTGAAACCCTTTTAAGAGAATTTAGTCGCTATAGCGTCAATAGCTCAGTCTTGGCAGAGGTAACGGAATCGTTAAAGGCAATAGATGCACCCAATACATTGCAGGCGAAAGCGAATGATTTACATGTTGTTTTGCAGGCATTAGAGGAACGACTTGGTACGACATATGTTGACAGCGAGGGCTATTATCCGATTTTAACAGAGCACCTGAAATATGCAGAAACGATGAAGCGAGCGACCATTTATATTGATGGTTTCACCGCTTTCACTGTGCGAGAGTTAGAGCTGGTTCGTGAATTGTTAAAGGTAACGAAGCAAGTAACGGTCGCCCTTCCCTTTGATCATATTGATGAAGCCTATGATGAACAAGCTTTATTCCATGAAGCAGCCTTAACGAATCAACGTCTTCATGATATAGCAAAAGAAGAAGGCATTGATGTCGAATTACCATTACATTTTTATAAGACTCAAAGATTTCATTCTAAAGATTTACAGCATGTGGAGGCAAAGTTTGCTGATTTGGAGCCCCAAACGAAAAAAACTTCAGGAGATGTAACCGTGCTTGAAGCATCAAATCGTCGAGCGGAGGTACATGCGATTGCCCGGGAAATAACAAAACTGACAAGAGAAGACGGTTTTCGCTATCAGGATATCGTACTTTTGTATAGACAAGCAGATCTCTATGATCCACTTATTACAAGTATTTTCCAACAATATGAAATTCCTATTTTTACAAATACAAAAAAGACAATGTTACATCATCCATTAATAGAGCTAAGTCGTTCAGCCTTGGAGGTTATGACCTCGAATTGGAAATATGAGCCAGTTTTTCGTGGTGTCAAAACAGATTTGTTTTTTCCATTACAAGCGGAGTTAACAATTTGGCGTGAGCGAGCAGACCGATTAGAAAATTATTGCTTGGCACAAGGCATCTATGGTGAACGATGGTTTGAGGAGGCACGTTGGTTTTATAAAAAGTATCGCGGTCTAGAATTCCATTCGCGTGTACAAACAGATGAAGAGCGTGCAATGCAGGCAGAAATCGAGGCCATTCGAGATGAAATTCGCCAACCTCTAAAACTATTACAAGACAAGCTTGATAGCGCCAAGAATGGCAGAGATATTGCGACTGCTTTATTTGAACTTATAGAGTCATTACAGGTATATGACAAACTGCAAGCCATGAAAGATCGTGAGCTAGAGCGAGGTGACGCATTAGCTGCAAGTGAACATGAACAAGCTTGGAATGAATGGATTGCTGTTCTTGACCAATTCGTTTATATGTTTGGTGAGCAGGAGATGTCTGTAGAGCAAGCAGCCAAAATTCTTGATGAAGGCTTTGATACATTAGAATTTTCAAGAATTCCGCCAACCCTTGATGAAGTAATGGTGGCTACTGTTGATTTAGCTCGTTTATCCAATATCAAAGTCGCTTTTGTAATAGGAATGAATGATGGTGTTTATCCAACTCGGATGGAGTATGAGGGCTTGTTGTCAGATATCGAACGTGAATGGTTTAGTCAAATTGGCTATGAACTTGCCCCTACCTCTACTAATCGTTTATTACAGGAAAATTTCTTGTTCTATCGTGCTATTACAACGCCATCTAACAAATTGTATATGACCTATCCTACGGCGGATGAGGAAGGCAAGGCCCTCCTAGCCTCACTTTATATGAAGAAAATAATAGGAAATGACAAAAAGGCTGGGTTATTAAGTGGTGTATCAATAGAACGTGTGGTAATCGACCCGATTGAATTACTAGATGGAGATGTTTTACCATATTTACGTCATCCAAGGACTGCATTGGCACATCTAATGGTACAGCTACGTCAGGCTGAACATAGCCGTGAACTAGCTCCAGAATGGCTAGCTTTACAAAGATTTTATAAACAAGATCCTTATTGGGCACTCATTTTCGACCGCGTACTTTATCCAATTACCCATAAAAATGAGGCTGAGCCACTTGAAACCTATATTACACAGGAATTATATGGTCAGAAGCTAACATCGAGTGTGTCGCGAATTGAGAAATACTTCAGATGTCCTTTTTCTCATTTCACTACGTATGGTCTACGTCTTGAAGAACGAGCTGAGTATCGCCTAGAAACGTTTGCAATGGGTGACTTATTCCATGAGGCATTAAAGTGGATTACAGAGGAAACACATCGTCAGCAATTATCTTGGATTCGTTTAACAACAAAGCAAATTAAACAATTAGCACGTCAAGCAGTAGAACAAATTGTTCCAGTCTTTTCCCATCAAATCCTATTATCCAGTGCACGTTATCGCTATATTCAGCGTAAGCTAATTCGAATTGTTGAGCGTACAATGACAGCACTGACACAGCATGCAAATGTATCACACTTCAAACCAATTGCAATTGAGGCGTCGTTTGGTCCTGGACAACATGAACAGCTGCCACCACTAGAGATTGATTTGACTGGTGGCAAGAAAATGTTTATGCGTGGACGTATTGATAGAGTGGATAGTGCAACAATAGATGACCGCTCTTATTTGCGGATTGTCGACTATAAATCCTCAGCTCGTGACCTTGATTTAAATGAGGTTTATTACGGATTATCCTTACAGGTCCTAACGTATTTAGATGTGGCAATGGAAAATAGCTCTTACTGGCTAGCAGGTGAAGCAGAGCCAGCAGGGGTACTGTATGTCCATGTCCATAATCCGATGCTGAAGCTGGATAAAGATTTGACGGACAGTGAAATAGAAGAGGATCGTTTAAAGCAGTATAAAATGAAAGGTTTGCTATCTGAAAATGCTGAAGCGATTTTATCGATGGACGAGCAATTGGAAGAAAGTAGTGGGCATTCAAAAATCATTCCTGTCTATATGAAAAAAGATGGAACACCGTCTGAATCACAATCGCGTATAGTTCCTGTCAATGATATGAAAAAGTTGCAACATTTCGTTCGTCGTAAACATCAGGAGGCAGGGAATGGTATCCTATCTGGTGATACGGCCATTAGCCCTTATAAATTAAAAGCTAAAACGGCATGTGATTATTGTCAATTTGCTGCGGTTTGCCAATTTGATCCATCAGATGGTAAACAAAACTATCGTCAATTAATGCAAGCAAAGCCGAATGATATTGTCGATAAAATTCGGAAGGAGATAGAATAGCATGGTACAAACAATTCCTGTTAAGCCAGTAGATGTCACATGGACAGACGATCAGTGGAAGGCCATTTATACTAGCGGTCAAGATACGCTTGTATCGGCTGCAGCAGGGTCTGGGAAAACAGCGGTTCTGATCAATCGTATGATTGAAAAAGTCATTGCTACTGAAAATCCGATCAATGTAGATGAACTATTGGTAGTGACCTTTACAAATGCCTCAGCCGCTGAAATGCGTCATCGTATGTCTGAGGCATTAGAAAAGGCGATAGCAGAAAATCCAACATCTAATCATTTAAGACGGCAGCTTAGTCTTGTTAATAAAGCACAAATTTCGACATTGCATTCCTTCTGTTTAGCAATTGTGAAGCAATTTGCGTACTTACTTGATATAGACCCAGGCTTTCGTATTGCCAATGAAGCAGAAATAGCATTATTGCGAGATGATGTTTTAGCAGAAGTTTTAGAAGATGCCTACGATTCTGAGGATGAGGATCACGTACAAGCCATCTATCGTCTTGTCGATAGCTTTACCTCAGATCGTGATGATCAAGCCATTGAAACACTGATTAGTAAACTTTATGATACGTCTCGTGTCCATGCCGAGCCTCAAAAATGGCTTTGGGGCCTGCCGAAAGCATATGAATTAGCTGATGAAGTAACAATAGATGATTTAGAGCTATCTCAATACGTCAAATTAACCGTACGTCATAGCCTGGAAGAGGCGTTTATGTTAATTTCTGAAATGCGCACAATTACATTACTGCCAGATGGACCTGCACCCTATGCAGAAACGGCAGAGGTAGATTTTGCTATGATTCAGGAAGGGATTCGCATTAGTCAAAGTGGGACATGGCAGGAGCTATTTGATTATTTTGCAACGGTAAAATGGTCTACCTTAAAGCGGGTATCGAAGGATGCACTAGTTAATGTAGAGCTACAGGAGCTGGCGAAGAAAAAACGAGAAGCAGCCAAAAAAATGATGAATAAAATCAAGGAGACATATTTTATTCGTACGCCTGCACGGCTACTTGAGGAAATAAGATTAATGGCACCGACCATTACTACGCTAGTTGAATTGACCACTACATTTAGTGAACAATTTCGACTAGCCAAGTTGGAACGGGGAATCATTGACTTTTCAGATTTGGAGCATTATGCACTTCAAATTTTAACGGTAGAGATAGATGGTGCGCTTCATCCATCACCGGTTGCACTAGATATGAAAAAGCGTTTTAAAGAAGTACTTGTGGATGAATATCAGGATACCAATATGCTACAGGAAACCATCTTACAGCTTGTCAAAACGGGTGAAGAACAAGATGGCAACCTTTTTATGGTTGGGGATGTTAAACAAAGTATTTACCGTTTCCGATTAGCTGAGCCAAAGCTTTTTATGAGAAAATATAGTGAATACTTGGAGTCACCTGATGCAACGGGGATGCGAATAGATTTAAACGCTAACTTCCGAAGCCGAAAAGAAGTATTAAATGCTACAAACTATGTTTTTGCACAAATTATGGGTGAGCGTGTTGGTGAAATTTCTTATGATGACAATGCGTCACTAAAGCCTGCTGCGCCATATGATGAGAAAGAAATACCTGTTGAGCTGGTCGTATTGCATCCACCGCAAGAAGAGGAAACAACAGAAGAGCTGGAAGAACTAAGCAATGAGGCAACGGAGCTAGAGGAATTAAAAAAATCACAATATGAGGCACGATTTATTATCGATCGTATACGTCAGATGATGGAGGATGGAACAACTGTATACGATACGAAAACAAAAACAGAGCGACCATTAAAGTATAGTGATATTGTGATTTTAATGCGCTCGATGACATGGTCAACAGACTTAGTGGAGGAATTTAAGCTGGCAGGGATTCCACTCTATGCAGAATCATCTAAAGGCTATTTTGACGCACTCGAAGTAATGATTATGTTAAATGTCCTGAAGGTAGTCGATAATCCCTATCAGGATATCCCCTTAGCCTCTGTACTGCGCGCACCGTTTGTTGGTTTAACAGAAAATGAGCTGGCGAAAATACGTTTAGCCGATCAAAAGGTACCTTTTTATGATGCTTTACGACAATTTATTCGTAGTGAAGGACATGGTGTGCAAACCACTACATTTGAGAAGTTGCAACGCTTTATGTTGGCCTTTGAAAATTGGCGTGATTTAGCACGTCGAGGATCATTATCAGATTTAATCTGGAAAATTTATTTAGATACACATTATTATGAAATGGTTGGGGCAATGCCGAATGGCAAACAGCGTCAGGCAAATCTACGCGTATTACATGATCGTGCGTTAATGTATGAAAAAACGGCATTTCGAGGACTATTCCGTTTTTTACGCTTTATTGATCGTATGCGTACGCGTGGCGATGATTTAGGTACGGCCAAATCAATTGGCGAAAAGGATGATGTAGTACGTCTGGTGACAATACACTCTTCCAAAGGTTTAGAATATCCAGTCGTCTTTGTAGCAGGAATGGGACGTCCGTTTAATAAAATGGATTTTCATCAGCCTTATTTGTTTGATCAAGATTTTGGACTAGCTGTTAAGGCCATTGATCCTGAAAATCGTATCACCTATACATCGTTACCGTTTTTAGCATTGAAGGAGAAAAAAGAACTGGAGATGCGTGCAGAAGAAATGCGTGTCTTATATGTTGCAATGACGCGTGCGAAGGAGCGTTTGATTTTAGTAGGCTCAGTGAAGAACTGGGAGAAAACACGGGACAACTGGCAGGACGCACAAAGTTTACCAATGAATGCACCGCTTCAAGAATATTTACGTGCAAGAGCTAATAGTTATTTGGACTGGGTTGGCCCAGCAGTAGCAAGACATGCAGATTTTGCAACAGTAGCAAGCACATCTTATAAAGAACTGGATGATCAATCACATTGGTGGGTTCAAGCCATCGAGACAAAGCATTATTCATATGAGATAGAGGAGGCGATGGGCGATGAAGTACAGCAAGTGCTTGCGATGCAAGAGGATGAGGACTTGCTGGCTGAAATCACTACCCGCTTTCAAGCGCAGTATGTCTATCAAAAATCTACAAGAAAGCGCTCCAAAACATCTGTTAGTGAGATAAAGCGATTAGAAAATTTACAGCGCCAGGAGGAACCTGAATTTTATTTTGCCTCTCCTATCAAGCAAAAGACTTCGTCCATTGCACCTCGACCCGCTTTTTTACAGGAGCAACAACTAACTAGTGCTGAAATTGGTACAGCTGTGCACACAGTGATGCAGCATGTCCCTCAATATGGCTTTAGTCATATCAATGCTGTAAGGGACTTTGTGGAGGATTTAGTGGCAAGACAGCTTTTAACAGAGGCGGAGGGCAAAGTAGTTCCACAAGCGAAAATTTATCATTTTTTTGAGACAGAAATAGGGCAACGCTTTCAACGAGCAAGGCAGATACGTAGAGAAATGCCGTTTACAATTAGTAGAATCGATGAAGATGGTGATGCTCAAATTGTGCAAGGGATCATTGACTGCCTATTTGAGGATGAATACGGTAATTGGGTCTTGTTGGATTATAAAACGGATCGTATACAATCTCATTTTGCGCAGGAGCCAGCCCTGTCAAAAGAAATACTAGGTCGTTATGCCGTACAGCTTCGTGTTTATAGCGAAGCCATTGAATCTATTTTACACATCAAGGTGAGCGATAAAGTATTATTTTTATTCGATAATGAACAGACCATACATGCATAAAGAACTTGTTACGGGCAAAGTGGGGCAAAGTTTTTTCTTGCCCTGCTTTCACCATAGCTGCT
The DNA here is from genome assembly GCF_020217405.1 of Lysinibacillus capsici. NCBI lineage: Bacteria > Bacillati > Bacillota > Bacilli > Caryophanales > Bacillaceae > Lysinibacillus > Lysinibacillus capsici. Next base: position 832,700 of record NZ_CP084108.1, read on the forward strand.
AGTCAAGAGGAGGCTATTTTGTGGAGTTAAAACCAACAATGTTGCAGGAACGAATAGCAACATTAGATATTTTACGAGGTATTAGTTTAGTAGGTATCTTACTTGTAAATATGTATACCTTTTATTTGCCAATGCCGCATATTGATTTGGCATCATGGTTTACAACCCCATCGGATATTGTTTGGCAGAAAAATATTGATATTTATGTGCAAGGTAGCTTTTACCCGCTTTTTGCCATGCTATTTGGTTATGGGCTAGCCATGCAGTGGCAAAAGGCACAAAGTCGTGACCAAAACTTTTATACGCTGGGGCTTCGTAGACTGTCCATCCTGTTTGCCTTTGGTTTTATCCATGCTGTGCTAATTTGGTGGGGCGACATCTTAATGATGTATGCATTTTGTGGCGTTTTCTTAGTGCTTTTACTACGTTTGAGTCCTATCTGGCTATTAGCGAGTGCTTTGACTATTAATGGCTTGATGCAAGCTTTTATGCTCTTTGTAGTAGGGATTGTAAATTTTAATACAAAAGTAGATGATTACTTAGATATCGTATCAGTAGAGAAGGCCATCACGGCTTATGGGACAGGGAACTGGGTAGATGCCTTTATGCAACGCTTAACAGATTTATCGACGCAGGCAGGTATCGAGATGTGGTTTGTCGCACTGTTCACGATTTTACCGTATATGTTAATAGGTGCTGCTGCCTCTAAATGGCGTTTAGTAGAACGGGTTAAAGAATTGAAGTGGCTCTGGCTGACGTTTGCAATTGCTGGATTGGTCATCGGTATTGGTATAAAAAGCTTATCTATAATGTTTACAAGAACATATTTACTAGATTATTTAAAGGTATACATAGGGGGTCCAGTTCTATCGGTGGGCTATATTGGAGTTATTGTGTTACTTTGCTTAGTGCCAATAATGCCAAAGGTACTTAGTCCTTTTGCTAAAATTGGTCGCATGTCATTAACGATGTATATTCTTCAATCTATTATAGGTACTTGTTTATTCTACCAATTTGGCTTTGGCTGGTATGGTAAAGTAAGTGTAGAAACAGGGGTATTAATTGCTGTCGGTATTATTGTTGTGCAAATGATCATAGCAGAAATTTGGTTATCTAAGTGGAAACAAGGGCCGTTAGAGACAATATGGCGTAAATTAACATATAAGCAAAAAATAGAAGTGCGTTAATATATTCCTCTTCACATGCATATTTTATGAAGATATAACAACTTATAAAAATGTTGTCGCAAAAATGAGGTAATTTCTATCATATTGTTGTATTATGTAGAAAAAAGAAGGAGCTCTTTCAATCATGAAAATTTTATCATTCAAATTAGGTGGACATGTAAGCTTTGGACCAAAAGTAAAAAAAGAAGAAGCGGTATGGGATGTACTCGCTATTCAAAGTGAACTTCAAGTTCTCCCTTCTTTTTCAAGTTCAATCGTGGATGGCATTGCTTTAGGCTTTGATTTTGTGGAACAGATTCGAAAATTAGTAGAAGCAGCAGAAAAATCAGATAATGCTAATAGTTTTAAACGTGAATTTACAGAGATCGAATGGCTTTCACCAATTCCACGTACACCTAAAAATATTATGTGTATTGGTAAAAACTATGATGAACATGCAAAGGAAATGGGTGCAGAAGCAGCACCAGCGGATTTAATGGTATTCACAAAATCACCAACTGCAATTGCAGCAGATGGACAAACAATTTCCATTCATGCCGATCTTTCTTCAAAAATGGATTATGAAGGCGAGCTAGCTATCGTTATTGGTAAACGTGGCAAAAACATTCCTAAAAACTTAGCGTTTGATTACGTATTTGGTTATACAATTGCCAATGATGTAACAGCTCGTGATTTACAAGAGAAACATAAACAATTCTTCTTAGGTAAAAGCTTGGATGGTACTTGCCCTCTTGGACCATACCTTGTGACAAAGGATGAGATCCCAAATCCACAAGACTTAACAGTAGTCACAAAGGTCAATGATGAAGTACGTCAAAACGGCTCTACGAAAGATATGATGTTCTCTGTTGAAACGTTAGTATCCATCCTATCTCAGCATGTAACATTAGAGCCAGGAGATGTGATTTTAACAGGTACGCCAGCTGGTGTTGGCAAAGGGATGAACCCGCCGCAATTCTTAAAATCTGGAGATACAGTAAAAGTATCTATTCAAGGAATTGGTACTTTAGTCAACCATTTTGAATAATGATGATATCAATCCGCGAGAGTCTATACTCCGCGGATTTTTTACTTCTTTAAGGCACAGTAACAGAAGTAAAAACTATGAAATGCAATGATTCCAAGTTTTAAATGATGTAAATTATGTGAACACTATTGTAATATTTGAAACCCTTTCCATCGCATGGTAGGATAGAGTTTGATAGAAAAAGAATGAGGTGGGACAAACATGAGTTTTTTAACTAGCCAAACGCATTTGCATATTACTACTTGGGTAGTAGGTATTGTCATCTTTTTAATTGCGGCACTAATGGGCAAGCAATCAAAAGGCTTACATATGACATTACGTCTGTTTTATGTATTAATAATCATCACAGGTGGAGCATTATTTATCGAGGCAATGGACTATGGTAAAGGTATGCTTTACGGTTTTAAATTCTTAGGTGGCATACTTGTAATTGGTATGATGGAAATGGTATTAGTGCGCCAAAAGAAAAATAAACCAACAGCTATGTTTTGGATTTTATTTGCAGTATTCCTATTAATCACTTTGTTCCTAGGATTTAAACTGCCAATGGGGCAAGATTTCTTAGCATAATGATTTAAAAGTCGTGAAGTAGTTGCTTCACGGCTTTTATTTTGTAAATGAAAAGGGAAGACGGAATTGACACCTTTTTGTCGTAATTCATTTCGCATTTACGCAAAATCTTTGGAAAAGATAGCGACGTGACAGAGTTATTTGGTAAAATGACGTTGATTGGTTTGAAAGAGAGGGAATAACAGTGAAATTTAAGAAGTGGATAAGTGCGACGGCTGCATCACTTTTATTAGCAACTTCATTCGTAAGTACACCAGTAGCACATGCGGATGAATCAGCAACTAGAACAATAGCAGAGGAAAGCATCTATGATTTACTCGTTGACCGTTTCTTTAATGGCTCGGGCACAAACGATTTTGATACAAATACGCAGGACCCTTCGAAATTTGCGGGGGGCGATTTTACAGGTTTACAGGATAAACTGAAATTTATCGGTGAGATGGGCTATACAATTGTTTCCATTGGGCCTATTTTTTCTACAGAGAAATATGATGGATCAATGCCAACAAGCTATACTACAATTGAACGTCATTTTGGAACAACGGAAGAATTTCAAAGTGTTGTAGAGGCCTATAAAGCTAAAAATATGTCCATTATGGTGGATTTTCCACTTACAAATGTGAGTCCAAATCATGAGTGGGCAAAGGATGCATCGAAAGCGGATTGGATTGCATCTACCAATAATGGACAAGTACAGTGGGATTTATCGAATAAGGATGTGCAAGAAGCACTTATTCAAGCAGTAACTGAATTTGTTTCTACATATGACATCGGTGGTATTCGTTTAACAAATATCGCAGGGGCTGATACAGCGTTTATCAATGCGGTAATAGCTGCATTAAAAGAGACAAAAACGTCACTTTATGTGATAGCAAATGAAGAAAGTGATGCTGACTTTGATGCAACTTTCTCACCTGTAACAGCAGATATCTATCGAAATATATTTAAAAACGTGGATATGGATTCTTCAAAATTAATGGAACCCTTCACAGGAGAAAAACCGACACAAATTATGGTGGATTCACTTGAAACCCATCGTTTTACATTTGACTCTGCTAATGAAAATATGTTCCCACCTACCCGCTTAAAAATGGCGATGGGTGCTTTATTTATGCTACCAGGAATTCCTGTCGTACAATACGGGACAGAAATTGCTATGAATGGGGAAGCAAAACCAGATACACACCAGCTTTATAACTTTAAAACAGACGAAGAACTGATTGATTATATTAAAAATGTTCAATCTTTACGTAATCAATCAGCTACTTTACGTAATGGTGATTTTGAAGTCATTACAAATGAAAATGGGCTTCTTGTCTTTACACGTTCTTCTGACGAAGAAAAGTGGGTAATCATGGTTAATAATACTGGTAAAACACAACGCGTCGACTTAACACCTGAACAACTTGGTGAAGGGAAAATGCTGAACGGTATTTTACATGAGGAAAAAGTTCGCATAAATGAAAAAGAAGTTTATCCTGTTATTTTAGACCGAGAAATGGTTGAAATTTATCAAGTTCGCAATGATGAAGGCTTAAACACTCCTTATATGGTAGCTCTTGGCTTAGTATGGGTGATCTTTATTGGCTTTGTTGTCATCATCATTAAACGAGGAAAAGTTCGCCGTCAGGAGCAAGACCTCCAATAATAATCACAAGACAAAAAAGCATGCCAGGAGCCATCCTAGCATGCTTTTTATTAGCCTTCAAAGCTTTTATTTGTGAAGAAAATCGCAATAGTCCCAGGTCCGACATGTGAGCCGATCGCGGAGCCTATCATGGTAATTTGCACAGCTTGAGGTGAAAAACGCTCCTGGATAGAGGCTTTTGCTTCATTCGCAAAGGCAGCGTCGTCACTATGGCTAATACCTACGATTTTATTTGTAAAGCTGCCACCACGCTCCTGCATTAAATCTAACATCCGATTAAGTGCTTTTTTTCGACCGCGCGACTTTTCAATCGGTACAAGTTTGCCATCTTCTACATTTAAAATAGGCTTAATACTAAGAAGGCTGCCTAAAAATGCACTAGCTTTTGATACACGACCACCTTTTGCAAGGTAATCTAAGTCTTCTACTGTAAATAAATGCTCCACCTGAGGTGCAAGGGTATTTATTTTAGAGGCCATATCTTCTAGGGATACTCCTATATTTCGCAGTCGAACAGCTTCTTCCACAACAAGGCCATGTCCTAGTGATGCGCATTTAGAGTCGATAATGACTAGTTTTAAGGAAGGATACTGCTCAAGTACCTGATTGCGAATCATTTGAGCAGTACTATATGTGCCTGATAATTCTGATGAAAAAGCGATATAAATACCTTCTTCATCATTTTTGGCTAACTCCTCAAAATGCTTCAAAAAGAGCTCAGGTGACACTTGTGATGTTTTTGGCTGAGCACCTTGGCGTATTGCATCATAGATCTCTTTGGAATCAATTGAAATCACATCTTCATATTCTTTGTTGTTCAATTGCACTCGTAAAGGGAGTAGCACGACATCATTTTCTTCATAGTAAGATTTTGGTAGATCACATCCACTATCCGTAAAAATCTTCATTCTCTTATCCCCCTAATTTCAACTTACTTTTAAAGCTTTTTAACTTTCTTCAGTAGATACTCACTATAAATGGAAGGGGTACCACTGAATAAAGTTAAACTGGTAAAAATGGAATGTTAACTTGAACTTACTACTTAACTATGATAATTTCAAGCGTTCAATGAGTATTTTTGCAATTCCATCATCATTATTCGTTGCAGTTACTTCATTAGCTATGTTTTTAAGACTTGAGATACCGTTCCCCATCGCTACACCAAGTCCAGCATATTCAATCATTTCTAAATCATTGTCTTCATCGCCAAACGCGATGATGCGCTCACGTGGGATACCTAAATCTTTTGCCACATGCGCTATGCCAACAGCTTTATTTAAGCCTCGACGCACAATTTCAATAATATGAAGAGGTGCGCCCCAGCGACGATGCTCGATGACTTCAGCATGCACTGCCTGTAAATGATCACGTATAATAACCGAATTGGCTTCATTTGCCTGAATCAGCAAACTTGTGGGATTTTCCAAGAGATGTGTGTATAAATCGCCAAGTGTAATTCTTGGATTACCCATATTAAAAATATTTAAAATACGATCGTCTTCTGTGTGGACATAAATATCATCTTTTACCTCAGCGATAATATTTTCGTATTCATAACTGTTAATAGAATCAACAACATCATGTACGACACTTAAATCAATTGGTGTGTGCATATGTTGCCAAGAGACATTTTTAGGATGATGCACATATGCGCCATTAAAATTAACAATGGGTGTAGTGAGCCCAAGTTCATGATAATAAAGATCGCTTGCACGGTATGGACGTCCCGTCGCAATCATCACTTGATGCCCTTGTTCCTTAGCCTGCAATAATGTTTTTTTTGTTTTTGCAGAAATTTGTTGTTGATCTGTTAATAAAGTTCCATCTAAGTCTAATACGATTAAATGCGGTTTCATAGCTCGTTGCCCCTTTCCTATAGTTTGAATAGTATCTCTTTGTCTTACATTCGTCAAAATTTTGTCACAGTGAAAAAAGTTTGCTAACATAAAGATGAGAGAATAGTTGGGAGTGACAATAATGTTTGTAGAAAAAGAAGTGTGGGGAAATATTCCTTTATTACATATACATACAGACAAGATGAATGAAGAAACCCCGGTAGTCATTTTTTTGCATGGCTTTATGAGTGCAAAAGAACATAACTTACACTATGCATACCAATTGGTGCATAAAGGGGTGCGTGTCCTATTGCCAGATGCAAAATTTCATGGTGAGCGTAGCGAAGGCCTAACGGAAATGCAAATGAATTTAAATTTTTGGGACATTGTTTTAAATTCTATTCATGAAGTACAACAATTATATGATGAATTAAAGAATAAAAATTTATTAGCTAGTCATAAAATTGGCATAGGAGGCACTTCAATGGGTGGCATCGTGACATCAGGCTGTATGAAACTTTATGATTGGATACAAACAGCTGCAATATGCATGGGTGCACCTGGTTTTATAAAATTGGGTGAATACCAATTGCAACAATTTGCTAGAAGCGGAGTTAACTGGCCGATGTCAGAGGAAGACGTTGAAAAAATTAATGAAGCCCTTGCTAAATATGATGTCAGTTTCACACCAGAAAAATTCGCGGGTCGCCCTGTATTCTTTTGGCATGGAGAATTAGATAAAACAGTTCCTTTTCACGAAACATATAAATTTTATGAATCATTACGGGAATACTATGAAGCAAACCCTGAATATTTAAAGTTCATGGTGAACAAAAGGGCTGGACATGCTGTACCACGAGACGGTATGCTAGCAGCTACAGCATGGCTTGCACAGCATTTGGCATAACAGGATGCATCTGCTATGATAAGGTTAACACTATGATGGAAGGAGAAATACGAATGGATCAGGATATGAAAGATAGCATGTTAGGTGCTTTAGAAAACGTAATTGACCCTGAGCTTGGCATTGATATCGTCAACTTAGGTTTAGTATATGATGTGGAATTAGATGATGAAGGTGTTGCAACTGTTACGATGACACTAACATCTATGGGTTGTCCACTTGGTCCAGTCATTGTGGATCAAGTGAATACGGCGTTAGGGGAACTTCCTGAAGTGAAAAGTACAAATGTTAATATTGTATGGAATCCACCTTGGTCGAAAGATAAAATGTCACGCTATGCAAAAATGGCATTGGGCGTACGTTAAGTTAAAATTATTTAAAACCCTGCTTATTGAAAAATAAGCAGGGTTTTTGCTTGTAACGAAACTAATCAATACGGCATATTTGTAATGGACAATTTTCACAGGCAATTTCATTTTTTAAAAATTGTAAATCATGAATGGTAATAAATCCTTTATCAAATGTGATAATCTCATGTTTTTTTAAATCATTCAGCATACGATTAATCATTTCCCGACTTGTCGCACACAAATTTGCAATTTCTGTATTTGTTAGCTGAAAATCAATAAAAATCGCGTCATTTTCTACAGGTTTACCATACGTATTGGACAGTCGAATGAGCGTTGAAAATAGAGCACCTTTTTTACCGTTTAACACTAAATCGCGCAAACGACTCTGATGCTTTAAGTTTTCTGTTTGTAGCCACTTCATGTATTCCACCATAACAGTCGGCTGCTCTTCTAGTAAATGTTCCAAAGATTTACGACTCAAAACATACAACGTAGAGGGTTCTAAAACTTTGGCAGTCATCGAATTATAGACAAGATTACAAAATAACGAACCTTCTCCTATTATGTTGTCAGGGCCACAAATGCGAATGGTTAATTCCTTTCCCGTCTCGGATTCTTGGCTAATCGAAATAACACCTGATTGGATGTAATAAATTTCTTTTGCCCGTTCACCCTCTAGAAAAATTTTATTTCCTTTATTCACTTTGATAAAAACACCGTGGTTTTGAAAAAGATCTTTAATTTTTTCAAACATATTATCCATTAAAACCATATCTCCAACACATCGCTTTCTTTTTGTAATAAATGGCGATTATTACAAAAGGATAGTGGATTTCGATACTAAAACACAGAAACATATCATTATTATAACGTAAACTTCCATAATAAGTGAAAAATTTTTAGGGCGATTTCTTTGCTAAGCATTGTCGAGTGATGTAAAATAAAGTTAGTCAAAAAAGGTCAAACTTTTTTCATATAAACAAGAGTGGGTATATAAATAATGAGAAATATGAAAATAAAGGAGTGCTAGCTATGCAATTTCAACAAACAGACAATAAAAAACCATTAGAACAATTTGGCCGCAATTTAATTGAAGAAGTAAAAAATGGCAAGATGGACCCTGTGATTGGGCGTGATGAAGAAATTCGAAATGTAATTCGTATTTTAACACGTAAAACGAAAAATAATCCTGTATTAATCGGTGAACCAGGAGTTGGTAAAACGGCGATTGTGGAAGGTTTAGCACAGCGTATTGTAAAAGGTGATGTACCAGAAGGCTTGAAAGAATGCGTATTATATGAATTAGATATGAGTGCGTTAATCGCTGGTGCAAGTTATCGTGGACAATTTGAAGAACGCTTAAAAGGTGTGCTAAAAGAAGTAAAAGAATCAGAAGGACAAATCATTCTATTTATTGATGAAATTCATACGATCGTAGGTGCAGGGAAAACAGATGGCGCTATGGATGCAGGAAATATGCTAAAACCTATGCTAGCACGTGGTGAATTACACTGTATTGGTGCTACTACATTAGACGAATATCGTATGTACATTGAAAAGGATCCTGCCTTAGAACGTCGATTCCAGCAAGTACTAGTGCGTGAGCCATCTATAGAGGATACAGTATCCATTTTACGTGGTTTAAAAGAACGCTTTGAATTACATCACGCCGTACGTATTCATGACAGAGCAATTGTTGCGGCAGCAGAACTATCCAACCGCTATATTACAGAACGATTTTTACCTGATAAGGCCATTGATTTAATTGATGAGGCTTGTGCAATGATTCGTACAGAAATTGATTCAATGCCACAGGAACTAGACGCAGTCACACGTCGTATTATGCAGCTTGAAATTGAGGAACAGGCATTGCGTAAGGAAAAGGACGAGGCAAGTAAAAAACGTTTGGAGCAATTACGTGAAGAATTAACAAAGTTAAAAGAATCCTCTGAGGGCATGCGTCAACAATGGGAGGCCGAAAAAGAAAAGCTACACGATATTCAGAAAAAACGTGAAACATTGGATAAATATCGTCGTGATCTAGATGAGGCAGAAAGTAAATATGATTTAAATAAAGCTGCTGAATTACGTCATGGTAAAATTCCGACACTTGAAAAAGACATTCAGGTCCTTGAAAAGGAATTAGAGAACGGTGCAGAATCTCGTATCTTACGTGAAGAGGTAACAGCAGATGAAATCGCAGCAATTGTTTCACGTTGGACAGGAATCCCTGTAACAAAATTAGTAGAGGGTGAGCGTGAAAAACTATTACGTTTAAAGGATACATTACATGAACGTGTAGTTGGACAAGATACAGCAGTTCAATTAGTGACAGAAGCTGTATGGCGTGCACGTGCAGGTATCAAAGATCCACACCGACCTATTGGTAGCTTTTTATTTTTAGGTCCAACTGGTGTAGGTAAAACAGAACTTGCCAAGGCACTTGCTGCACAGTTATTTGATTCAGAAGATCACTTTATTCGGATTGATATGAGTGAATACATGGAGAAACATAGTGTGTCTCGACTTGTTGGGGCTCCTCCAGGCTATGTGGGCTATGAGGAAGGTGGACAACTAACGGAAGCAGTTCGCCGAAATCCTTATTCGGTGGTGCTACTAGATGAGATTGAAAAAGCTCATCCTGATGTGGCGAACATTCTATTGCAAATTTTAGATGATGGGCGCATTACAGATAGTCAGGGACGAATAGTGAATTTTACAAACACAGTAGTCATTTTAACTTCGAATATCGGCTCTAGTTATTTAATGGAGGCAAAGGAAAATGATGCCGCTGTGGAGGACTTAGTCATGTCAGCCCTACGACAACATTTTAAACCTGAGCTATTAAACAGAATGGATGACATCATCTTCTTCCATGCATTATCTACTAAACATTTTACTGCGATTGCCTGGAAGTATGTGGAGCAATTAATTAAACGTGTCGCAGAGCAAGAAATTACTTTATCTGTCGAGCAAGAAGTTATTGATTGGGTAGTAGAGCAAGGTGCAGATGCCCAATTTGGAGCAAGACCACTAAAACGCTTTGTACAGCGACATATCGAAACAGCCGTTGCTAGAGAACTCTTACGCGGAGAAGTTTTACCAGGGGAGACGTTGCATGTGAAAATGCATGAGGGTCAATGTGTTGTGGAAAAATAACAGAAAAAACCTGTTCGGCATGAAGCTGAACAGGTTTTTTCTAGCTGAATTAATGATGGTCTGCAGCTTCTGGTGTAGGGTCGTTTGGAATGATTGCTCCAATAATAAAGATAAGGATGGAGAATACAACAGAAACGATTGCCCCAGTTTTGAAATCAAATGGTACACCAAGTACAGAGCTGACTACGTAGTTTAACATAGAAACTAGTAGGAATGACCATATGAACGTTACGATATATTGCATTAATTTCACCTCAACCGAACTTTTTTCATCATAAGGTTTTACTCATATTCATTATCATATCATAACATAAATCAAAAAAAAATGAACCATTTATGTGAAACATGGCGATTTTGTCACAACAAATATGAGATTTAGTATTTTATGTTTGGTAATGTAAAGTATTTAGGAACAGCTGTGAAATAGGGGAATGCGCTCCTAAGCGAATGAAAAGTGCTCCAAAAGGGAAGAACACCGCTCATACATGATGCAAGGTGCTTTGAAAAATAATGAACAAACTCAACAATGTACGATAGATAAAGCTCTAAACAGAATAACCTCAATCCATAAAATTCTTCACTTCTATATTCAAAGAACACTACCCTCAGCCGCATAAATTTTAAATCATCTTGCGTCATTCCTTTTATATGCGTTATAATTATGACCAGTTACTAATAATTGATAGTAAGAAAGCTGAGGGGTTGCTATATGAACGCTGGTATTATAGGAATAGGCAAATATGTTCCTGAGAAGGTCGTTACAAATTTTGATTTGGAAAAAATCATGGATACTTCTGATGAATGGATTCGTACTCGAACAGGCATTGAAGAACGTCATTTTGCGGCAGATGATCAGGAAACTTCAGATTTGGCAGTAGCTGCTGCAAAAGAAGCTATTGCAAATGCGGGTATTACGCCTGAGGAAATTGGTTTAATTCTTGTAGCAACTGTCACACAGGATCAAACTTTTCCAAGTGTAGCTTGTATGATTCAGGAACAAATCGGAGCAGTAAATGCTGCAGCAATGGATCAAGCAGCAGCATGTGCAGGATTTATATATAGTTTAGTGACAGCAAAGCACTTTGTTGAGGCAAATGCTTATAAATATGTCTTAGTAGTAGGTGTTGAAAAGCTGTCGAAAGTCGTTGATTGGGAAGATCGCAATACAGCTGTATTATTTGGCGATGGTGCCAGTGCAGCTATCATTGGGCAAGTCTCTGAAGGTAGAGGTATTCTATCCTTTGAACTTGGTGCAGATGGTACAGGTGGAAAGAATCTTTATTTAACGAAGCAAGATACAATTGCGATGAATGGTCGTGAAGTGTTTAAATTTGCTGTTCGACAAATGGGTGAATCGGCTGTTAATGTATTAGAGAAAGCTAGTTTAACAAAAGAAGATGTTGATTTCCTAGTGCCACATCAGGCAAATATACGTATTATGGAATCTGCACGTGAGCGGTTAGAGCTACCACCAGAAAAAATGTCAAAAACGATTCATAAATATGGAAATACTTCAGCAGCATCTATTGGTATTTCCTTGGTAGATGAGCTCGAAGCAGGTAAGATTAAAGAGGATGATTTATTAGTCCTTGTAGGTTTTGGTGGCGGCTTAACATGGGGTGCCGTAGCCATGAGATGGGGAAAATAAGTAGGAAAAATGCTTGAGGGGAGTAAGACAATGAGTAAAAGACGAGTAGTAATTACAGGAATTGGCGCAGTTACACCACTAGGAAATAGCATCGAAGAAACATGGGCAAACATTAAAGCTGGTAAATCTGGCATTGGTGAGCTGACACGTTTAAATAAAGATCTTTTTGCCGCAAAAATCGCCGCAGAAGTAAAGGACTTTGATATTGAAAAATACATTGATCGTAAAGAAGCACGTAAAATGGATCGCTTCACACAATACGCATTAGCGGCTTCTATTATGGCAATGGAAGATGCACAGCTAACAATTGATGAAGAGCTAGCTCCACGTGCAGGTGTATGGATTGGTTCTGGTATCGGTGGAATGGAAACATATGAACAACAATTTTTAACATTCCAAGAGCGTGGCGCAAGACGTGTTAGTCCTTTCTTTATCCCAATGATGATTCCTGATATGGCATCGGGCCAAGTCTCTATTCACTTTGGTGCAAAGGGGATTAATTCTTGTTCTGTAACGGCATGTGCTTCAGGCACAAACTCTATTGGTGATGCCTTTAAAGTAATTGAGCGTGGGGATGCGGATGTTATGATTTCTGGTGGTGCTGAATCACCAATCGTAACAATGGCGGTTGCAGGTTTTTGTGCCAATACAGCACTATCATTAAATCAAGATCCACAAGCAGCATGTCGCCCATTCGATAAAAACCGTGATGGCTTTATTATCGGAGAAGGAGCGGGTATTGTCATTTTAGAAGAATATGAACATGCAAAAGCTCGGGGTGCCAAAATCTATGCTGAAGTCTTAGGTTATGGTGCAACAGGGGATGCGCATCACATTACAGCTCCAGCTCCAGAGGGTGAAGGTGCAGCACGTGCGATGACGCAAGCGTTAACAGATGGTGGCGTAGAGCCATCACAAGTTGATTATATTAATGCCCATGGTACAAGTACGCCATATAACGATTTATTCGAAACACAAGCTGTGAAAACTGCTTTTGGTGATCATGCCTATAACCTTGCAATGAGCTCAACAAAATCTATGACGGGTCACTTATTAGGAGCAGCAGGTGGTGTGGAAGCTATTTTCACAGCATTAGCCCTTAAAGAAGGGGTTTTACCACCTACAATCAATTTAAAAGATCCTGATCCTGAATGTGATTTAGATTATGTTCCAAACGAAGCAAGAGAAGCAAATATTCAATATGCAATGAGTAATTCTCTTGGTTTTGGTGGTCATAATGCAAGTCTCCTATTCAAAAAATATGAAGCATAATAGATAAACATAAAAAAACGTCAGCCAAATTTAAATGGCTGACGTCTCAGACTGTAGACAAAAGCCCTCGCGAAGTTGAACTGACCCAAAAAAGTTAGACATATTTAGTTAAGCAACTGCTAAGACCTGAGTTCGGTACTCCACCGGGCTTAGGTCTTTTAATTTTTCTTTCATTCGTTTGTGATTGTAGTAGTAAATATAGTCGTTGAGTTCCTGTTCAAAATGTGCCATGGATTCAAATTCTTGTAGATACAGGAGTTCAGATTTTAATAAGCCAAAGAAATTTTCGATGACTGCGTTGTCCAAACAATTACCCTTACGGGACATACTCTGCGTAATTCCATGTTGCTTTAATGTTTGTTGATACTTTTTCATTTGATAATGCCAACCTTGATCTGAATGAAGAATGACTTGATCACTTGATTCGAGGCGCTCCAATGCTTGTTCTAACATATTATGGACTAGTTTATACACTGGACGCTTCATTACCGTGTATGCAATGATTTCGCCATTACATAGATCAAGGACGGGTGATAAATAGCGTTTCTCACCAAATAGATGGAACTCTGTCACGTCTGTTACCCATTTCTCGTTCATTTTTTCCGCTGTAAAATCGCGTTGTAATATGTTTGGGGCAATTTTTCCGACGTTACCTTTATACGAACGATATTTCTTCATGCGGACTTCACACTTTATGCCAATGGCATTCATCAAGCAGTTAATCGTTTTTGGATCGTGATGAATACCAAATTTTTTTAGTTCTTTGGTGATCCGACGATAACCATAACGTCCCTTATGTTCATGATAAATGGACTGAATTGCGACTTTCACATCAGCGTATTTATCATGACGATTCAAACGCTTTTCCCAGTAATAATACGTACTACGTGGAATATCAGCGACTTTGATTAATTCCACTACTTCATAGATTTCCTTTAGTTCATAAATTACTTGCGCTTTGATTTGATTGGTAATTTTTCTTGCATTTGAACTAAAGTATTCAACTTTTTTAAGTACGCATTCTCCATTTCTAATTGTTTAATTCGTGCTTCTAACGCCTCAACAGATCCTTCAGCTGGTGTTGATTTCGTTGTTCTTTTTGTCTCTTTTTTCATAGATGGATGCCCCTTTTTCTTAGAAACAAGGGCATCATAACCACCAACTTCAAACTTCAACTTCCAATTCCGAATCATGCCAGGAGATGAAATATTGAATAGTGCAGCTGTGTCTCTCGAAGATGTACCTGTCTCGTTCATATAATTAAGTACATTCATTTTATAGTCAGCTGAATAGTTTGTATAGGACTTTAAGAAAGTCTCTACGCCATTTTTTTGATAACGGCGAACCCATTCACTGACAATCTGAGCTGTCACACCGATATCTTTCGCAATTTCGATCAAAGTTTCATTTCCATTTAAATATCGTTGAACTGCTTGAATACGTTGTTCAACATTTACTTTTGCCATAAAAAAACCCCCGTAAAAGTTAGATTGATGTCTAACTTTTACGGGGCAGTTCAAGTTCACTCTCGAGGGCTTTTGTCATTTTTCTTCCTATGTCGTCTTGATATTTGGTCATACATTGCCAAATCCAACATACGCTTCGAGCATAGTTGCTCTCTTAAGCTACTTGCCACGTCCAAGTAGCCAGTTTCTTTAAATTCATGGCAGCAAAAGTAAGCATCGCCTGCATGGACAATTTTTTTATACCTCTTAAGGTTGTCCATCGCATACCATGCTTTTCCTTTGCATCTGCAAAGACACGCTCAATCGTTTCTTTGCGCTTTGCATAGATTTGTTTGATTTCATTGGAATGACGTAAATGTTCTGCTTCCTCTACATATGATTCCCAAATATGACGTTGAATGAGTTTTTGATGTTGCTTACTTTCTGTACATTGGGATAGGCTCGGACACTTCGCACAAATCAAAGGATTCGATTTATATTGACGATACCCTTCTTTAGTCGTTGTCGTATACTTCAATATCTGTCCTTGTGGACAAAGATAACAATTATAGTGCTCATCATATATATACTCATGCTTTCGGAAGAAACCATCTTTCGTTTTAGGACGTGTATAAGGAAGAACAGGCAACATTTGATTCTCTAATAAAAAGTTTGTAATTGCGGGTGTTTTATAGGCTGCATCTGCCGCAACAGCTAATGGTTTTTGAACGTTTTTAATGACTCTTTCCACAAGTGGCTGTAATACATGACTATCGTGCACATTTCCCGGAGTCACAATGGCACCCAAGACAAAGCCCTTTTCATCTGTCGCTGCATGAAAAGAATACGCAAACTGTTTCGTACGTTCATCCTTCACGTAATAGCCACTTTCAGGATCTGTCGTGCTTTCCTTTATTTCTTTCCATTCTTCTTTTTCAAATTTCTCCGGGGAAAAGGGCTTTTTTCCGTGTTCCTCACGATCAATATTTAACTCTAATTGAAGTTTCTCTTCATAAGCCCGTGTTTCTTTTCGCACAACTTTTTTATCATACTTTCGTTTATTCGCACTCGCTTTCACATGCGTAGAATCGATAAATAAATGGTCTGCATGGAGGAGTCCTTGATGCATAATCTCTTTTAATATACGATAGAATATCTGCTCAAATAGATCAGTGTCTTGAAAGCGACGGACATAATTTTTACCAAAGGTAGAGAAATGCGGAACTTCTGTATGGAAGCCAAATCCTAAAAACCAACGATACGCCATATTCGTTTCAATTTCTTTGATGGTTTGACGCATGGACCGTATACCAAAAACGTACTGAATAAACGTCATTTTAAAGAGAACAACAGGATCAATACTAGGGCGTCCTTTAGCAGAGTAGAGGTTTTCTACTAAAGGATAGATAAATGAAAAATCAATAGCCGCCTCTAGTTTTCGTACTAAATGATCTTGGGGAACTAATTGATCAATCGTTAACATTTCTAATTGTTCACGTTCATTGATTTGATTTTTCGTCATCATGGTTGATCACCTCGAAAGTGTACTTTTTATCAATAGATGAATAAGGAATTCTTTATGTAGAAGTTGATTGGAACGAAGGGTGGCGACTCCTGCGGGAAAAGCGGGAAAGTCGAGATCCTGGACTGAGCGAAGCGAGGGAAGCAGCTCGACCCCGCCCGCGGAAAGCGTCCGCCCGTAGTGGAAATCAACGGCTTTACTTTATTTTATTGTAAAAGAAAAAAGACTGTGGGCAAACTCAAAATTCATTGAGTTTGTCTACAGTCTGAAACGTCAGCCAAATTTAAATGGCTGACGTCTTTTTTTATAGTTTTGTGAATAAATGATAAGTAAGAAGAAATAGAAAGGATGCCATTACTATGTTTCGTCTCTTTTTATTTTTAGTAAGTTATGGCTTAATGATCCTCTCTTTAGGGAATCTCATATTGTATTTAAATTACCGCACACTAGGTTATTCATGGAAGGTTGTTTTCAAATTTATTTTTCAAACAACAGAATTTTATATGGCGGTAGGAGCCTGTATCATCATCTGCGCAGTTGTGCTTGATTTGGGCTTTGATCGATCCTCAGACAAGCCGTAAGTTTAGCGACGTGCGCGCCCAAGACCCATAGCATCTTCCATACGTTTTAATGTAGCACTAGCAATCGCATTCGCCTTTTCAGCACCTTCATCTAGAATGACATCTAACTCTGATGATTCTACAAGATGATAGAATTTTTCTTGAATCGGTATTAAGTGTTCAATTACTGCTGTTGCTACACCCTGCTTGAATCCACCATAACCAATTCCCTCATATTTTTTGACTAAATCTTCAACGGCTACCCCTGAAATAGCTGATTCGATTGTCAATAAATTTGAAACACCTGGTTTATTTTCCACATCAAATGCAACGATGCCGTCAGAGTCAGTTACAGCTGATTTAATTTTTTTCTCAATGTCTTTCGCAGTATCTAATAAGCGGATTGTCGCTTTCGTATTTGGATCTGATTTACTCATTTTCTTTGTTGGCTCTTGTAAGGATTTAATGCGTGCGCCTGCTTTAGGTAATTGAATTTCTGGAATTGTTAAAACATCGCCAAAGCGTTTGTTAAAGCGTTCTGCAAGGTCACGAGTTAGCTCAATATGCTGCTTCTGATCATCACCGACAGGGACTATATTTGTGTTATAAAGTAGTATGTCCGCGGCCATTAGCGGTGGATATGTTAAAAGAGCAGCAGATACGCTTTCCTTACCATGTGATTTATCTTTAAATTGTGTCATACGTTCTAGCTCACCGATAGACGCAACACATTGTAACATCCATCCTGCCTGAGCATGCGCTGGCACCTCTGATTGAATAAATAAGGTCGATTTTTTAGGGTCAATGCCAGTAGCAATATAGGTAGCAGCAAGCTTTCGAATACTTTCTCGTAATTCTTTCGGATCTTGTGCAACAGTGATGGCATGTTGATCAACGATACAATAAATAGCGTTTCCTTCATCTTGTAGTGCCGGGAACTGCTTGAATGCTCCTAAATAGTTCCCTAATGTTACGATACCTGTAGGCTGTACGCCAGAAAAAATAGTTGTCATTAAAAATTCCTCCTCGAAATCAATTTCTGTAACTTGTGTCACAGCGTTGTTTTCACCTTTCCATTTGGCGATGAAGACAAAAAAACATCATGCGTCCTCATTAGATTTTTTCTAATGAAGGGACGAATGATGTTTGAATCCGCGGTACCACCCAGCTTGCCTAAAAAGGCCACTCAGCTTCGTAACGTGAAGGGACGAGCTTTGCTAATAGCTTCAAGTAGCGTTCACAAAGCTAACTCGGAAGTCCATTCCACATGCATCCACGATCTGTTTACAGCAACCACAGACTCTCTATACGTGAATTAGCATATGTACTACTCTTCGTCAGCGTTTTTCTCAATTTAAATTGTTCAAATTGATTTGATTGCAAAGAATTATATTATAAAGATTCCTTTGTGTAAAGTCAGACTTTTGACGGTGTTTTTTTTCTAGAAAAAATTATATGCTTTTTTTGTTATGTAATTTTGTTATAAATTTATAATTTTTTATTAAAAAATTGTTTAGATGTACACGTGGGATTGACAATTTTCTCGATTATTTTTCTTAAATGAGAACAACTGAGCTATCTGTTTAGATGTTTAAAATGCTTTAAAAATGGGAATGGTAGTAGTAGCACATAAGTTTGAAGAAAATACACCATATTTGAAAGCTGTATAAATAGACAGAATATTTATGGATAGGTTCAGATTTTTTTTATTGGAACTATATTCAAATACAGCGGAGTACTGTATAATGGTACTGTGTATTTTACATTACATTAATTCTAATTTAACACATTGGTTCTGGTTTATAGATAATGATTTAGAAATGAAAGGATGTGTCAGAATGATCGTAACCCTATTTACATCACCAAGTTGTACCTCTTGTCGTAAAGCGAAAGCGTGGTTAGAGGAGCACGAAATTCCATATACAGAACGTAATATATTTTCTGAACCGCTTAGCATAAGTGAAATAAAAAAAATTTTACGTATGACGGAAGACGGAACTGATGAAATTATTTCCACTCGTTCTAAAATATTCCAAAAATTAAATGTGGACGTTGAAAGCTTACCATTACAACGTTTATATGAGTTAATTCAGGAATATCCGGGCTTACTACGTAGACCAATCATTTTAGATGAAAAACGTCTGCAGGTTGGCTACAATGAAGATGAAATTCGTCGTTTTTTACCTCGAAAAGTTCGAGCATATCAGTTACAAGAAGCGCAACGAATGGTGAATTAAACCTTTCTATTCTGAATAATATATGTAATAGATGTTACAGATGTGGAATACATGTTGTGACATCTTTTTTTATGTTTTACTTCTGTAAAACCTTCTATAATGAAGTATAATAATTAATAGGGAAAAGTCATATATTTCCGTAAAAGTATGTTAAACTTGATTTAAGTTAAATAGTTTACTACAATTTCAATAATTCAAATATCTTCTGTGAAACGGTGTATATCCTTTTCATTTTATGACAGAACAGCATACAATAGAGTTAGAGACAACTGTGAACACAAAAATTCATGTTTGCGGTTACTCGATGGTTTTACTGTAGTGTGGTCAAAGGTTGAAAAACAAATGCAGTATGAAGGTTAAAAACAAAGAATAAAAGCATACTAATGAAACAAACTGTTTTTCGACATATGACAGTGAAGGGAGATGAGGTCTAGTGGACATCGAACGTGTAAATGAAAATACACTCAAGCTCTTTATTACGTACAATGATATAGAGGATCGCGGCTATAGTCGTGAAGAAATTTGGTACAATCGAGCAAAGGGTGAACAACTTTTTTGGGATATGATTGATGAAGTAAACACGGAGGATTATTTTGATGTAGAGGGTCCGATTTGGATTCATATCAATGCATCTGAAGTAGGCTTAGAAATCATTGTCACACGTGCACATATTTTAAAAGACGGTGAAACATTAGATGGTCATTCGAATTTTGATGAACACAAAGATATGTTTGCACCATTCGATGAAGTTGGAGAGGATCTTCTTAGCCAACTAACTCAATTTGGTGACATGGATGAGTCAGAATTATTTATGGATACAGACATTTATGTTTATAAATTTAAAGATATTGATGAGTTAATCCCTGTCGCAAAACGAATGACAGACGAATTAGTGGATTCCTCATTATTCAAATATGAAAATTGGTACTATCTAGTTGTTGATTTTGGAAACGCAGATGAGGATTTAAATCGTCATGATAGAAATGCAGTTATCAAGGAATTTTTAACACCATCCAATTTTACAATTCATCGTCTAGAGGAGTACGGTGAAAAAATTATGGAATTCAATTGCTTTGAAACAGTTCGAAAATACTTTGCATAGGCAATGAAACACTAATTATTTTAGACTGTAGTGAAACTCGTAAATGAATCGAGTTTCGCTACAGTCCTTTTTTATGTTTTCAACATCGCAGAGTTCTAAATAAGAGCGCATTTTTAAAATTTCAAGAAAAAACTGCTTTATTTTTGTTTGTGAAAATCCATTCTATTATAGTTGACTAAAAAGGAGCTGATACTATGCTGATTGCCTATAACAATCAACAGCAACTATTTATCCCCTATCAATATACGAGGAAAGCTTTACAGCGATATAGGCAGCACATGAAATTTTATTGTCCTCAATGTTTAGAACAAGTTCAATTGAAAATAGGTAACTATAATATTCCCCACTTTGCTCACTTCACAAAAAATCAATGTTCACAGCTATTCGCAGAAGGTGAATCTAAATTACATTTACAAGGTAAAGTGCAATTATATGAGTGGCTCCAAAAGCATGGACATCAGGTGGAACTAGAACCATATTTAAAGGAGCTTTCTCAGCGCCCAGATTTGCTTGTTACACGCGATAAGGAGCAGTTTGCAGTTGAATTTCAATGTAGTACAATCTCTCATGAAAAATGGCACCAACGAACAATGGGCTATGAAAGAAACGATATACAAGCAATTTGGCTTTTTCAAACTCCCCAAAGTAAAGAAGCCGTCAATGGCATCAGAAAAATTAGAATCTCTCCATTGCTGCAAAAAGCGTTTATAACGACAACGGATTTACCATATTTACTGACGTACAATGCGGTGACTGCCCAGTTTGTTTATTGGACGAATCTTCTTCATGTTCACGGGCATACTTTCATAGGTAAAGTACAGAAAATTTCGATCGATCAACAATATTTCCCATTTTATAGACCTCAACGTATTACCCAAGAAGAATTTCAACGCTATTGGCAGCTCTATAAACAGGCTTGTAGGCAATTTGCGTATAGTCGTCTTATACATAGCAAGAAGGGGGCACAAGATCCATTTTTACGTAATTGCTATGAATTAAATCTGTCTCTTACTGCTCTGCCACCATACATTGGAATTCCAGTGAAAGAAGGCGCAGCTATCCCTTTGTTTACGAGCGAATGGCAAATACTGCTGTTTTATTTTAGTAAACAATTAGGACGTCTTCCATTTGAATTAACAAAAGGGCAGATGGAAAACTTTTTATGCAAGTATCAGCTAGAAGTAACCGAACAAGCACTAAGAGCTATTCAAAATTATGGGTATCTTCTTAAGCGTATGCAACATGAGGATGGTTTACTAGATAATTGTGAGCAAGTCTATGTACATTTATTTGCAATTGCCACAATATACTGAGAAAATATGAGAGTAAAAGGAAAAAAGCACATATAAAGGGGGCTGGCATATATGGCTAGTAACAGTAATCAGGTTTTGGTTAGAAAAGAAGTACCAGAAGAATTAACATGGCGCTTAGAAGACATCTTTGCAACAGATGAAGCTTGGGAAGAGGAATTGAAGGAGGTTGCAGAGCATGCTAAACAAGCACCTAGCTATGCAGGTACTTTAAATAACGGGGCAGAGGCATTATTAGCAGCTTTGCAGTATCATGATCATATATATGAACGTGCAATGAAGCTCTACACATATGCTCATATGCGCTATGATCAAGATACGACAAATGGCTTTTATCAAGATATGAACAGCCGTATTCAAACATTGGCAACGAGTATCTCAGCTGGCCTTTCCTATTTAACGCCAGAAATTCTGACATTAAGTGAAGAAACGATTGAACGCTACTTAACAGAAAATCAAGACCTACAACTATATAAACAATCTTTAAAAGAAATTACAATGGCACGTCCACATGTATTACCAGCCGAACAGGAGGCATTGCTAGCGCAAATGTCTGAGGTGACAGGTACGGCTTCGAATACATTCAGCATGTTAAACAATGCCGATATGGTATTCCCTCATGTGAAAAATGAAGAGGGAGAAGAAGTACAACTTACGCATGGTAATTATATCAAGTTTTTAGAGAGCAAGGATCGCTCTGTACGTGAAGGCGCATTTAAAGCTATGTACGAAACATATGGCAAGTTTAAAAATACGTTTTCGGCTACACTAACTGGTAATGTGAAGAAGCATAATGTAAGTGCTCGAATTCGTCATTATGAATCTGCACGCCACGCTGCCATGTCTAATAACTTCATTCCTGAGAATGTTTATGATCAGCTGGTGGAAACAATTCATAAGCACTTACCAGCTATGCAACGTTATATTTCGTTGCGAAAGAAATTATTGGGTGTAGACGAATTGCATATGTGGGATTTATTTGCGCCACTAGTTAAAGAGGTGGAAATGAAAGTCTCTTATGATGAAGCGAAAGATATTTTAGTAAAAGCTTTAGCTCCGTTAGGGGAAGAATATCAAAGCATCGTTCAAAACGGACTGGATAACCGTTGGGTCGATGTTTTAGAAAATAAAGGGAAGCGTAGTGGAGCCTATTCTTCAGGCGCCTATGGTACAAATCCGTATATTTTAATGAATTGGCAGGACAATGTGAACAATCTATTTACATTAGCACATGAATTTGGCCATAGTGTTCATAGTTATTATTCACGCAACAACCAGCCATTTGTTTATGGAGACTATTCTATTTTTGTGGCAGAGGTTGCTTCTACTTGCAATGAAGAGTTATTAAATGACTATTTACTGAAAACAATTGATGATCCACAACAAAAAATATACTTATTAAACCATTGGCTAGATGGCTTCAGAAGTACTGTATTTAGACAAACAATGTTTGCGGAGTTCGAACATCTTATTCATCAGATGGATAAGAACGGTGAATCCTTGACAGCAGATCGTTTAACAGAAGTTTACTATGAATTAAACAAAAAGTACTTCGGTGATGATATGGTGGTAGATGAGGAAATCGGCTTAGAATGGGCTCGTATTCCACACTTCTACTATAATTACTATGTTTATCAGTATGCGACTGGTAAATCAGCCGCTACAGCATTAAGTAAACAAATATTAGAGGAGGGTGCACCAGCTGTAGAACGTTATATTAATAACTTCTTAAAAGCGGGATGCTCTGATTTCCCTATTGAGGTATTAAAGGCAGCAGGCGTTGATATGAACGAAGCTAAGCCAATTGAAGATGCATGTAAAGTATTTGAAGAACGTTTAAATGAATTGGAAAAATTATTGTTAAATAACTAATTAAATGGGCTATAGGAATGTTCCTATAGCCCAATTCTTTTTATAAACACCATAAATTGAAAGGAAAGAATAATGTTTTTTTTTGATTTCTAAATAGTTTAAAAGTGTACATCTTGGAAAAATACTGTTTGTAATCGCTTTCTATTTGACAAATTTGTGAATCTAGTATTGGTTTCATTGCTAAATATATTATTCCATGATAGAGTAATTCTTGTGAAATAAATCACAAAACAAACATACACCCCTTTGTTTGAACGTGAACATTTCTCCCATCCCCTTTGTGAAAAAGAAGCGTCTCTATCGGTCGAGGATAGAGGCGCTTCTTTGTATTTTGCGTTATCTTGAAAAAGGGACTCCATCATGATGATTGGAGTCCCTTTTATTTTATTATTTAAGACGCCATAACGTAGCGTGAGTAGTCTGGATTCGTTCGATCTTTTGTTGCAGCATACGTTTCTTTAGTTCACGCTCTGCTGCTTGCTCTGTTAATGAATAGATAAAAGCTATTTCATTTGTAGAAAGAGTATGGAATTTAGAAAATAAGTCCTCTATTGATGGTAAAGGCTGACGGACAAGCTGTTCGTTCAGCATTTCTTGTAAAATATGTTCATAAACTTCATAGGAATAGCTACCACTAACTTTTAGTCCCTCATCTTCGATACATTCATTGAAAAATACGATACTTGGTACTTCATCTACTTCCATTTCGCGTTTAATATATAAATCGCATTGGAAAGCACGTGCTGCCTCTTTTGAACCAAAGTCAACAGTAAACTCATTCATATCGAGTTGAACATCCTCAGCTATTTTTAAAAGCGTTGCATAGGAGTTTACATCTTGATGACTTAATAATACGTATTCTTGTAGTTTCGATAAATAACGCGCACCTGCACGTTTCCCCTGCAATTCAGCTGCTTTAATAGCGATAGAAGGTAAAACAGGATGATTAATATCAAGTTCGATTCCTGAAATACAGCCTTTGACACGTTTACTTAAGCAATTTAAAGAGGTAAGTTCTGTACTTAAAACAAAGCGCCATGTGAAGTAATGGTTGTATTCAAGCTGTAATTTACGAAGAGTTGCTTGCATACTGAAAGCTTCTGGGCAAAGTGGATCTACGAAAATATACAATTCAATTGGCTTGTTTGCAGTAGAAATCGTTGGCGTTGGCTCTTGCAACATTTGAATATTATTCACGTAACAATTCCCCCTCATCGTCATTTGGCGTATTAACCATGTGATGAGCTGTTAATACTAAACGTTGATAATAAGTTTCACGGAACTTCCCTTCCAAACCTACCTCATCCATTGCTTCTGACATACACTCTAGCCAAGCTTGAGCGCGGTCAGGTGTAATAGGAAAATTCATGTGACGCGCACGCATCATCGGATGACCATGCTCCTCAGTAAAAAGATTTGGTCCCCCTAAATACTGTGTTTGAAATTGAATTTGTTTACGGGCTGTTTCTGTTAAATCCTTTGGAAAGATTGGAATAAGATCAGGATGCTGAGCAACTCTTTTATAGAACGCATGAATGAGTTCTGACAGTTTTTCAGCTCCCAGCTCCTCATAAGGAACAGTGTATTTTCGACTCATAAGTTATATGCTCCTTTAATTCTTTATATCGTAAAGTACCATATTGTATACTTCATCCTCATCAAATTGTGAAATTCTTGTGACTACCTTCATTCTATCAACGTCTTTTCGTTAACACAAACAAAGAGCTCTTTCGAATTGCTGTTCGCTACAAAAGCACAAATTTCACCACTATGGGTGAAATTTGTTGGAAATGACATAAATAACAGGAAAGATGCGATTACACTGTAAAGTAATTCATCACTTTTTTGACATAATTCTGTGTTTCTTTGAAAGGAGGGATCCCTCCATATTTTGTAACACGAGATGCGCCAGCATTATAAGCTGCTAATGCTAGTGTAGGGTCATTATTAAACTTATCGAGCATTTGACGCAAATATTTTGCACCAGCCATAATATTCTGCTCTGGATCAAAAGCGTTAGTCACACCCAAATATTGTGCTGTTTTGGGCATGAGTTGCATTAAACCTTGCGCCCCCGCATGGCTTACTACAGTTGGATTAAAATTAGATTCTTGTTTAATAACTGCTGCGATAAGCTTCGCGGGTATCTGATAAGTAGCGGCCGCTTTTTCAATAATGGCAGTATACTCATTTGATCCTGCTAGTGAATTGGCATATGCTGTAGAGCCTATTACATCGTCTGAAACATAGGAATCAAGTTTGTTAGTAGTATATGTGTTTGCTAAAGCTTGTTTGACTGATTCAGGTATAAACACCGCATTAGAGCCTTTGTAAAGTAATGACTCTAATGGACTTTGCTCCAAAGTAGCCAATGCATTGACGAAATTTGAATTATTTGCTGTTCCTGTAGCAAGCAAGCTTGATAATTTAGCATTACTTGCTGTCGAAGTTTCTCCTAATAATTCGTTAATCATGTCAGAAAAAATAGACTCATTGTCTGTGGGTGAACTTTCGCTTGATCCAAGTGTTTGCAAAGCTCGAATTTCTAGTAAAGATTTGAATGATTGAATATCCAAGGAGTCAGACACCTTCCTTTTTCTACTTTTATAAATTTTGTGCTTTTAGTGCCTTCATAAAACGAGCAATTTTTTTATCAGTTGGTTGCTTATCAATACCATATTGTTGTAAAAATTCGTCGAAAATTATATTTCCTTTTATTGCATCTTTTGCTTCATATTCTACCTCATAATCGTCGCACTGCAAATAGAAAGAATGATCAAAAACAAGAAGTCCCTCTTTGTAGGGAATTTCGACACGATCTGTAGTGAGAGTACCAAATACATGCAATTGTTCTAAAGGAATGTTATGAAGCGCTAATCTTTTACCTACCTCTTGAGCATAAAATCCCTTGCCATCTAACATTTGTTGCGCCTCTATGGCTGTTATTTCATCCGTCGTTTCAAGGTGAGCATGCTCAGCGTTTTTTTCTTTAAGCGTACATTCGTAATAATCACCAATTTGTCTAATACGAAGCCCACTTTGTAGTTTGCGAATAGCTTGATTAGGTGTATCAAAATAATGATTTGCTTGACGATGAATAGCATTTTGGCTAATGTGGAACTCTTGTAATAATTCCTCGTATTGCTGTTTTGTTAATAGATTTTTAAATTCAATCTCAATTTCTTGCGTCATTTATAGTCACCTATTTATTTTTTATTTTTCATCCGTTGTTTCGCTTGAATTAATATTTACACACTGCAACTATTTACCCTGTGTGCTAAAATAAGAGGAAGAGTACAACGAAAAGGGGAACCGCATGTGCGTAAAATTTATACAATAGATACATCGAATTTTGAACAGGATCAACTTCATTTTAGTTTAAACGACAATGAAGTAAATTTACAATTAAAACCTGCTGGACAACTCATTGCAGATTCAGATGATTTTGCATTCATTTATTTACTTGATGCAGGTGAAGACTATCATTACTTGCGTTTTCCACCGAGTAGTTGGGAGAATCTTGTACATATTTTACAAAAAGGGAAAAATCCATTGCTACGAATAGGTGAAGAAGTGATTGAACTGACAAATTTCTACGAGGAATTAGAAATGCTCGTGTATAATATTGAAGGAAATTACAATTATGGGGCAGAATTTGTCCAAGCAGTGGAACAACACTTCAAGGCTATTCTCGCTGAATAGAAAGACAAAACGAACAGACGGTGGTGTTCGATACCGATTGTCGGGAGGTTTTTACAATGGGACAATGGGAAATTTTTTTAAGTCCTTATAAACAAGCAGTAGACGAATTAAAAGTAAAATTAAAGGGCATGCGTTCGCAATTTGGTATTGTTAATGCCAATTCGCCAATTGAATTTGTCACAGGACGTGTCAAGCCTTTAGCAAGTATATATGACAAAACGTTAGAAAAAGGACTAGCTTTTGAGCCTTCTAAACAACTTGGTGATGAACTTGGCGATATTGCTGGCCTTCGGATTATGTGTCAATTTGTTGATGATATTTCAACGGTAACTGAGCTAATTCGTCAGCGAAAAGATATGCGTGTAGTGGAAGAACGCGATTATATTACACATAATAAGCCTAGTGGTTATCGCTCATACCATATGATAGTGGAGTATCCTGTTGAAACAATTCAAGGAAAAAAAGTAGTATTAGCGGAAATACAAATCCGAACACTAGCTATGAATTTCTGGGCTTCAATAGAGCATTCTTTAAATTATAAATATAAGGGGATGTTCCCAGAAGAAATTAAGAATCGTTTGCAAAGTGCTGCGGAGGCAGCATTTCGGTTGGATGAGGAAATGTCATCCATTCGTAGTGAAATTCAAGAGGCACAGGCCTACTTTAGCGAATATAAAGAAGCATCGAATCCTAATTTACTAACGGAGAAGGAGCGTGACGCACAATGAAATTTTCGATTCAATCACGTAGAGATGCACAATCCAACGAACTGATGGAACTTGCTAAAACCTATTTACAGGATTTTGGCTTGACCTATGATGAAGAGACGCCAGAAATTGTTGTTTCGATTGGAGGAGATGGCACACTATTGCATGCCTTTCATCGATACTCTCATTTATTAGACCAGGTAGCCTTCGTTGGTATCCATACAGGGCATTTAGGATTTTATGCGGATTGGAAACCATCTGAATTAGAAAAATTAGTTTTGTCCATTGCTAAAAAGGATTTTAATGTTGTGGAATATCCACTGCTGGAAGTAAGGGTAGAGCATCATAATGCCGAATCCAATACGTATCTTGCTTTAAACGAAGCAACCGTCAAATCACCAGATGTTACACTTGTGATGGATGTTGAGTTAAATGGCAATCAATTTGAGCGTTTCCGTGGCGATGGTCTTTGTGTATCCACTCCTTCGGGTAGTACGGCTTATAATAAAGCACTAGGTGGAGCCATCATACATCCTACACTAGCGGCACTCCAAGTCACTGAAATTGCCTCAATTAATAACCGCGTTTTCAGGACAGTAGGATCGCCATTAATCTTGCCAGCACACCATCATTGTGTATTGCGTCCTGTAAATGAACAAAATTTTAATATGACTGTTGATCACTTGCAAATTACTCAAGGTGATGTGAAAGCCATAGCGTTTAATGTAGCAAATGAAAGAGTACGTTTTGCCCGTTTCCGACCATTCCCATTTTGGGAGCGAGTGCATGAATCATTTGTTGCAAATGAATAACGTGGATACAAGATTTACATTACAATTTGAGGCGAAGAAAAATGGCCAATTATTACGAGAGGCACTTCAAGAGTGGCGTATTTCTAAGCGAGCTCTAACAGCTATTAAGTTTGATGGTGGCATGTTGACTGTGAATGATGTCGAACGTAATGTGAGACATATCCTGCAAGTTGGAGATTGTGTGAAAGTAACGTTTCCTCCCGAAGAAAAAAGTGAAGGGCTTGCTATTGAGCATGGGGATTTGACCATTGTATATGAAGACGATGCCATCTTAGTGCTCAACAAACCAGCCCATCAAAGTACGATACCCTCACGAGAGCATCCAACCAACAGCATTGCAAATTTAGTTTGTGGCTATTTTCAGCAACAAGGATTGGCCTCTACGGCTCATATTGTTACAAGGCTAGACCGAGATACATCAGGTTTACTATGCATAGCTAAGCATGCTCATATTCATCATTTAACAGGGCTTGCTCAACGTAAGAGAGAGATTTCAAGACAATATGAAGCCATTGTACATGGACATATCGAACAAAACTTTCAATCGATTATAGCTCCGATTGGTCGTAAAGAAGGTAGTATTATTGAAAGAGAAGTACGGGAAGATGGGCAATATGCACATACAGATGTAAAGGTTCTGAAGCGTTTTTCACTGGGAGCTGAACCAATGACACATGTACGACTTCAACTGCATACAGGGCGTACACATCAAATTCGCGTGCATATGTCGCATCTTGGACATCCACTTGTAGGGGATGACCTTTATGGTGGTAGTCGTCTTCAAATTGATCGACAAGCATTACATTGTGTATCTTTAAGTATGGAACATCCTTTAACAAGTGTGCCATTACACTTTACAAGTATGCTAAATGAAGACATGCAAAGATTACTGAAGGAATCTTCTGCATAAATTTTTGATAAAAGGAGGTGTTCGCGCAAACGAGCATCTCCTTATCATTTTTTGATTTAGGTTAAACCGCGTATTAGAGAAGTAGATTATTTTTACACCTTATTCATAACAAAGTGACAAAGGTAAGGTATAGTAAAATAGGATCGTCATGATTTTAGGCGTAATATTGAAATTTATAAAAATCTGCCCAATTGCTCATAAATATAACTTAAAAAAGAGTTTGCAGAAAAGGTACATTACACTCTATTATATAGAAGGTAGATTTACGGCAGGCATTGCCCGTAAAATGATTGAAAGCTAGGAAGGAGGGGACAAGCATGATAGAGGAAAGAAATGAAAAGGATGATGTGCAATTTGATGAGGCACATCTACGAGAAATGCTAGAAGCACATAATATTGAAGCATTCCGTGATGAGTTTTTAGAACTTCATCCATATGATCAGGCAACGTTTTATGAAAAGGTGGAACCTGATATAAGGAAAATCATCTATTCGTTCTTGTCTCCGACAGAAATGGCTGATATTTTTGAGGCAATCGATATTGAAGATGATGAGTATAAAGCATATCTTGCTGAAATGGATCAATCATACGGTGCAGAAATGCTATCTCATATGTACGCAGATGATGCGGCAGATGTCTTAAATGAACTGGATACAGCACAGCGCGAAAGCTATTTAGAAATGATGGATGAAGAAGCGGCAGAAGATATTAATGAACTACTAAGCTACGATGAATATACTGCTGGTTCTATCATGACCACTGAATATGTCGCTATACCAGAAAATTCAACAGTTCGTTCAGCTATGGCCATATTGCGTAAAGAGGCACCAGATGCAGAAACTGTTTATTATATTTTTGTAGTGGATGAAGAACATCGTCTGACGGGTGTTATATCGTTACGAGATTTAATCATTGCAGACGAGGATACACTTATTCGTTCTATTATGAATGAGCGTGTCGTAATGGTACATGTAGGCGATGACCAAGAAGAAGTCGCGCAAATTATGAAGGATTATAATTTCTTAGCGACACCTGTTATTGATGATAAAGGAGAATTACTTGGTATTATCACGGTTGACGATATTATTGATGTTATTGATGAAGAGGCTTCTGAGGATTACTCTAAATTAGCCGGTATTTCGGATATGGATAAATTTGATGTAACACCATTCCAAGCGGCTAAAAAACGTTTGCCTTGGCTAGTAGTTCTACTGTTTCTAGGTATGTTAACAGCTAACCTAATGGGGCAATTTGAGGATACATTAGATAAGGTTGCCTTACTAGCGGTCTTTATTCCATTAATTTCAGGAACTTCAGGTAATAGTGGAACACAGGCATTGGCCGTGGCAATTCGAGGGATTGCAACAGGTGATGTAGAAGAACATAGTAAATTTAAGTTACTATTACGTGAAGCAGGTACTGGCTTAATGTCAGGCATTGTTTGTGGATTAATTGTTATTGGGATCGTTTATTTTTGGAAACATGAACTTGTCCTAGGTATGTTAGTAGGGGCAGCACTTTGTGGCTCTATTTTAGTGGCGACTTTAGCTGGTTCATTTATTCCATTGTTAATGCATCGACTAAAAATAGACCCTGCTGTTGCATCAGGACCCTTTATTACTACTTTAAATGATATTACAAGTATTTTAATTTATTTGGGCTTAGCGACAGTTTTCTTAAGCCAAATAGGCTAAGAACCAATTTGCTTACTTTCGCATATTGTATGGAAAAAAGGGAAGTGAGTAAAGTGGATCAAGAACCACGCTTGTTTATAAAATCACCATCATATTTTTTAAATATTTCTAAGGTGTTACATGAACTTGATTTGGATGAAAGTACATCTGTCTATGTGAAGGACAATATGTTCGATGAGCAAATAGTTGAAGAAAAAAATGAGATAGTAGATGATGTACAAATAGATCCTTATTTACTGAAACAGCTCCAATTTTTAGAAAAACCATT
The DNA here is from genome assembly GCF_020217405.1 of Lysinibacillus capsici. Classification (NCBI taxonomy): domain Bacteria; kingdom Bacillati; phylum Bacillota; class Bacilli; order Caryophanales; family Bacillaceae; genus Lysinibacillus; species Lysinibacillus capsici. The sequence continues at coordinate 864,441 of NZ_CP084108.1, forward strand.
TCGTCAGAGAGCCTATCAGCCATTATTAGTTTGTTTAAAGGATGGTAGAAAATTAACTGGGACAGCTTCAGATGTACAGAATGATTCTTTAATGCTCACATCATTAGAATTGAAAATACAGGAGATCATTCATTTTGAAGATATACAGCAAATACTTTGGCGAGGAAGAAAATTGCCAACTTTATAAAAAAAGTGTACAGCAGAGGATGCTGTACACTTTTTTTATGTGTGTGTGTCAAAGGTGAAAGAATTAGTCACAAATCCCTAAGTCAACATCAGCGATACATTGTACAGCGCAGAAGCAAGATAAATCCACAGTAATACAGCTATCTGTTGAGCTCCAGTCATCTACTTTACAGATTTTCTTCATGTTGATACAACAACCGTCTTTGCTTAGTAAGTCTACTGTACTTTCACTAGAGTCAAATGTACATAATGGCTCTAAAACACGTAAAGTAGCACAGCATTCATCAAACATATCTTCTACGCGGAAGAATACAGATGTACAAATACAAGGATCTGCTGTTGGAGAGTTAAAGAATGCTTTGAAAGGAGTACCATCTTTTGTAATTAACATGAAAACACGTGTATCTGCTTGTGAGCGTGCAGGACTAACAATCCCGCCTAGTGGCTCTAAGAAACAGTTTGCTGTACATGGAGAACACTCATCTCGCACCGCTTGATTTTGAATATCTAAAATAGCGCGAACTACGTCACAAACGCAGCCTGCTGAATGGATTGGTCCAATAGGATTTGTTGGCTTACCACAACCCATATTGTCACCCCCTTTCCTTGTTACTACTTCTACAATATGTACTTTTGAAAACTGGACTCGGGCTTTTGTGTATTTCTTTGAATGAATAGTTTTTTTATGTGTGGAGAAACTGTAAAGAAAAGGAGGGTAAAACTTGAGGCTACTAGGAATGACGTTACCTCTCTTAGTTGTTTTATCGCTGTTAAATGGTTGTGCTGAAAAGGAAAAATTTATCGTCTATGGGTCTCCACAAAATGAAAGTGAAGTCGAAACCCTTATTAAAGAAGAAGACTATGTTGATCGCTCAACGGTTATTCAATATGACGATAGTATGCTTATCGCAGTACAAATTAAACCATGGGAAAAGTGGAAAAAAACTAAGTTAGAGAAAAAATTGCAAAAGAAATTTGAAGAGAAATATCCAAACAAAGAAGTGTTTGTCTCCGCTGATTACAAAATTTTTTATGAAGCCAATAAAATAAAAAAGGATCAGATGGAAGATAATAAATTAAGCGATAAAATTACAGAACTAAAAGAGCTTGCAAAGGAGGAGACATAAATGGAAAAAGAGCAGTATCAACAGTTAGAGCAAAATGTTACACCAAAGCCCCCTTATTTAAAGAATGTAGCAAAAGCCTTTTTCGTTGGCGGTTTTATTTGTGCAATCGGTCAAGCTGTGTCTCTTTTTTATATTATTTTCTTCAATTTTACAGAAGCAACAGCAGGAAATCCTACGGTTGCAACGATGGTATTTTTCGCAATGATATTAACAGGTCTTGGCCTTTATAAAAGAATTGGTCAATTTGCTGGGGCTGGATCAGCAGTTCCAGTAACAGGCTTTGGTAATGCTGTTATTTCGGCAGCAATCGAGCATCGTTCTGAAGGGCTAGTATTGGGAGTCGGAGGAAATTTATTTAAATTAGCAGGATCAGTTGTTTTATTTGGTGTAGTGTCAGCATTTTTTGTAGCGCTCATTAAATATATCCTCGTAACGATAGGAGTGGTTTCATGGTAATTGTATTTCAATCGAAGCCCTCTCTTTTAGCAGGTGGTGTGGTAGCAGGTCCATTAGAAAATAGGAGTATTTTTAGTCAATATTTTGACTCTGTGTATGATGATGAACGTTGGCAAATGAAAACAAACGAACAGGGACATCGTAAAATGATCGAAGAGGCCTGTGAATTTGCTATGAAAAAAATGGGCGTACAAAAAGGTGATATCAATTATTTAATGGGTGGAGATTTAGTCAACCAAATGACGCCAACTAATTTTGCCGCTAGGGATTTAGAAATCCCTTTTATTGGACTCTTTTCGGCATGTGCCACATCTGTATCTTCAGTCATTATTGCATGCCTGTTAACCGAGTTAGGTGCTGCTAATTTTTCATTAGCAGGTGCCTCTAGTCAACATAATGCAATTGAACGCCAGTTTCGTTACCCCATCAATTATGGCGCACAAAAACCACAAACAGCTCAGTGGACTGTAACTGCTGCTGGTTATGCGTTAATTGGGAAGCATCGAGAGGAATATCCTTCTATAGAAGCGGCAACAATTGGAAAATCCGTTGACTATGGTATGGATGATCCTTTCCATATGGGTGCTGCAATGGCACCTGCTGCTTTTCAGACGATTCAATCTCATTTACAACAGAGAAATCAAAAAATTTATCATTACGATTTAATTTTAACAGGCGATTTGGGACAGCTTGGCTTAAAGCTATTGAAAGGAATGCTTGTGGAAAATGGCGTGAAAAATGAAGAGCTCACGTTATTACGTGATGCAGGTGCTGAATTTTATGGACAGGATGAAGCATTTCAATCTGGTGCAAGTGGAGCAGGCTGTTCGGCAGCTGTTTTTTTTAGTTATGTTATTCAACAAATGCGTGCAGGGAGCTATAAGCGAGTATTACTAGTAGCAACGGGGGCGTTATTATCTCCGCTATCCTATCAGCAAGGCGAGACGATTCCATGTACGGCACATGCGATAGAAATTACGATGAAATGAGGCAAAAAACATGGTTATGACTTTTGTATTTGCATTTATTGTTGGAGGCATTATTTGTGTCATAGGCCAATTATTAATGGATGTTGGCAATTTAACACCGGGCCATACACTAAGTACGTTAGTGGTTGTAGGTGCGATTTTGGATGGTATGGGCTTATATGAGCCATTAATTAATTTAGCTGGAGCAGGGGCGACAGTGCCCATTACATCCTTCGGGAATTCATTAACACATGGTGCCCTGGCAGAGGCAGAAGCACATGGACTTGTTGGCGTATTAACAGGCATGTTCGAAGTAACAAGCTCAGGAATTAGTGCTGCTATTGTGTTCGGCTTTATTGGTGCCTTAATATTTAGACCAAAAGGAAATATTGACTAGACGAATACCCCTCCCATTTTTACGACCGAAACATATTATAGGTTGTAGAAGGGAGGGGTGCTTTTATGGGATACCAAGGCTGGGGCTCACAACCGTACGGAAATAACGTTGGTGGGTGGAACAATAGCTACTGCGGAGGATACTCTGGAGGCAACAACAACTATGGTTATGGTTCTACATTTGTTCTAATTGTTGTACTATTCATTCTATTAATTATTGTTGGCGCTACTTACATCTAATTTGATGAACATAATAAAGGCTTTAGCTTTTATTTAGGATATTCTAAATAAAGTTAAGGCCTCCACCATTTGCGAAATGTTTCGTGCAAGACGCAAGGTCATTTTGAGTTTTTATGATAGGAGGGAAAACATGCATCGCTCGTTTTTTAATTCGATTGAGCAAAAAACAGGTGTATCGATGGATGAAATCTTCGCATTAGCCAATGCCATTCAACATGCGGATTTTACAAGTGAAAAACAAGTAAGAAAAATTGTACGACGTGTTGCTAAAATATCTAACCGATCGATTACGCAAGAGTTAGAAGATAAATTAGTACAATCTATTATTCAAGATGGAGCATCACTAGATTTCGATAAAATCACTAGAATGATGAAGTAGCGCATGGCATATCTACTTGGCAATGCAGCTTGTTACGATAGAGTAGATAAATGGTGGCAAGCGAATTCGTCTCATAAAAAAGGGGTGTTACGACATTATATATATCGTAACACCCTTTCATTAAATATTCTTCTCCATAGCACGGTGTGGAATACCAGCATCCATAAACTCAGGCGAGGTAACTGTAAAGCCTAGCTTTTCGTAAAAGGGAATTGCATAGCTTTGTGCATGAAGTTTTAAGGTTTTTTTATTGATAGAAATGGCATGCTTCTCCATTTCCTTCATAATTAAAGCGCCTAATTTTTTCCCGCGTTGGGATTGTAAAATACAAACACGCTCAATTTTAGCTGTATTGTTGTCAATACTACGTAAACGTGCTGCTCCTACAGGCTCATCGTTATCATACATAATGAAATGTGTTGCAGTTGCATCCTCAGCATCACATTCTAGATGAAGCGGAACACCTTGCTCTTCAACAAATACTTTTTTGCGAATAGCAAAGGCATCATCGTGTTCTTGCTTTGTTTCAACAATTTTAACGTTATGCAACAATTACTCAGCTCCAGACAAACGGAATGTTTCGTAAGTTGTCCATGAACCATCTTCTAATTGATATAAAAGATGAATGCGATCAATTGTATCTTTTTCATCAACGCCTGTCATGCGTAATTGACCAAAAATGTCATCATGCTCTGAATCTGACATTTTTTGAGCGATTGTAATGTGTGGAACAAATACATGCTTCATTTCCCCAGAAGGGATTTTTTCTTGAAGATCGTGTTGGAATGCTGCTAATTGTTCTGTTGGTTCAATGCGGAAGTAAATCGCATTTGTTGTAGGGAAAAACGAACTAATGCGAGATGCATGAATGTTTAAAGGTGCATATTTAGCAGCAAGTTCATCTAATTGCTTGACGATGGTTTGAATTTCTTCTTCAGACGCATCGAAGCTGTCCTTTAATGTCATATGCGGTGTAATCTTTGCATAATGAGGATCGTATCGTTTGCGATAAGTATTCGCTAAATCTTGCAATTTTTTTGATGGAAATGCCACAATACCGTACTTCATAGTCCATTACCTCCCGAAAATAAACAATTTTTCTAATTAAGTATAACAGAAATTTCAGTTTTCGTAATTTGAATCGCCTAATATTAATTGAAATTTTCAATTAATGCACGTCGAAGATCTGGTTTCCAATATTTCCATGTATGATTGCCATCAAACTCGTCATAAAATGTAGTAAACCCTTTATTTATCATGAGATCATGCAATTGACGATTAGGTGTTAAAAAATCTTTGATGGTTTTATCCATTGTCACAACCTGATCTTCGCCGTTGCCAACGATATGGTAGATAGAAATAGATCCTGGATCTTTAAAATTTTCCACAGCCTTTAATACATCAGCATCTACATAAGGTGATTGTAGTATGACTTTGCCAAAGATGCTAGGATACTTTAAAGCAGCCATTAAGGAAGCAGTAGCAGCCATAGAGTCACCAATCACTCCACGACTCATACCCATTTGGTAAGTGGCATACTCCTGATCTAAATATGGCACTAGCTCATGTGCTAAAAAGCGAAGATAGGCTTCATGTTGCTCACCGCTTGGGATATATTTATGACGACGATCTTTTATGTCTTTGTAAGGAACAAATGCAATAATTAAATTTTCGATTTCATAGTCATCAATCAGTTCATCAGCTAGCTTTGTAATACCACCAAGTTGGAAATAATCTTTACCGTCTGATGCGATTAAAATGTTGTATTTATATAGTGGAGAATAATTTGCAGGAACATAAATATAGAGCTGTAATTCTTCCTGTAATGACTCACTGTAAAATGTTAAATCCTGTACTGTTCCCTTATCCAATGATGACACTCCTTCTTGTGTTTGTAACAAAATTGTACCATATTACGTAAGTAAAGGTATAATAGGTTGGGCTAGCATTATACTAGCAATAAAAATCGAAATGAGGGTTAATTATGCATAATAAAAGTATTCGTGTGCACTCTGACGAAGTAGCAAAGGCAGCTCAAGCCGCGTTAATTCGTAGAGGTGTAGCGATAGAGGATATCGCGCAAATTGTTTACGAAATGCAAAAAACCTATAATGAAGGTCTAACACTAGAGCATTGTGTTCATTCTGTTGAACGTGTATTACGTAAGCGAGAAGTGCAACATGCCTTATTAGTAGGAATTGAATTAGATGAATTAGCAGAGAAGAAGTTATTATCTTCACCACTACAACAAATTATCGAATCAGATGAAGGTCTATTTGGTGTAGACGAAACAATCGCACTAGGATCTGTATTTACATATGGCAGCATTGCCGTTACTACTTTTGGTCACTTAGATAAGCAGAAAATAGGGATTATTAAAAAACTGGATACAGAACCCGGACATCATGTCAACACGTTTTTAGATGATTTGGTTGCTAGTATAGCGGCTTCAGCGGCCTCCCGTATTGCACATCGTATGCGTGACCTAGAAGAAGAAGGCGAAACATTCGCTGATATCGAACCTGAAGAGCTAGGACCAAAGCCAAAATCACATAATGAAATTTAAAATGAGTTTCTTCCATTAAAAAAGAGCCTTCTCAAATTTTGGTGCTGCACCCCAAAAGTTAGAGTAATAAATCTAATTTTTGGGGTGTTTTTGTATGGCGAAATATAGCCAAGGTTTTAAATTAAAGATCGTTAATGAGTATTTAAAAGGGAATCTGGGCTACCTATTATTAGCGAAAAAATATGGTATGCCATCTCCAACCCCAATAAAACGTTGGGTTAGGGCTTATAAAGCTTTTGGAGAAGAAGGTTTACAACGGAAAAACCAGTATGAGGAATATCCTGTTCAATTCAAATTAGATGTATTAAACTTTATGAAACAAACAGGTGCTTCTTACCAAGATACAGCCATTCGATTTAACATGAATCAACCTAGTTTAATCGCAACTTGGAACAGTAAGTTTTTAAAAGAAGGAGTAGAAGGCCTGACACATGCGAAGGGAAGGTCATCTATGTCTAAAAAATCAAAAGCTACCGTAACAAAAGTAGACAAAATAATGTCTCGTGAGGAGCAGTTAGAACGGGAAAATGAACGACTTCGTCTAGAGGTTGCGTATTTAAAAAAGTTGAAGGCTTTTCGAGAGAACCCGGATGCCTTCCTCGAAAAGCACAAGCCGCAATCGCCTTTGAACTCAAAGAAGAAGGATTCCGATTAAAAGACATCTTTAAACAAGTTGATATTCCAGAAGCAACGTATCACTATCACATCAAGCAACTGAAGAACGAAGATCCAGATCAAGCGTGGAAAACGTTGATTTTAGAGACTTTTGAGCAACATGAAGGGCGATATGGATATCGTCGGATTCATGCGGAATTAAAGGGTCAAGGACATACAATCAATCATAAAAAAGTACAACGAATCATGTGTGAATTGAATTTAAAATGCGTGAAATTCGTGCGTAAATCACGCTATAAATCGTATAAAGGTACTGTAGGAAAAGTCGCGAAGAATCGATTAAACCGCCGTTTCCATACAAAGTATTTCTTACAAAAACTCGTGACAGACGTAACAGAATTCAAATGTACAAACAACGAAAAACTCTATTTAAGTCCGATGATGGATTTATATAACGGTGAAATACTGGGCTTTAGTATGTCTAAACGCCCTACACTTGATTTCGTAATAGACTCATTGAAACAAGTACTCCCAATTATTCAAGGACATGCCCAATACCGTACAACGATTCACTCAGATCAGGGCTGGCACTATCAACATCATCTATGGGGGCTAACATTAAAGCGAAACAGGATTTTCCAAAGCATGTCTCGTAAAGCAACCTGTGCAGACAATGCCGCAATGGAGAACTTCTTTGGTTTACTCAAACAAGAAATGTATTACGGGGAAGAATTAGTCTCCTATGAAGCGTTAAAGAAGAAAATAGAGAAGTATATCGATTACTACAATAATGAACGAATTAAACAAAAACTGGCCGGTATGAGCCCGGTAAAATACCGAACTCATGCCAGCCAATTAGCTGCATAACTAAAACTCTAACTTTAAGGGGTCACTACAATTTTTTGAGAAGGCTCTTTTTGTATTACTTATTATCGTTATATGCTTTTACAAATTCTTTTACTTTTTCGCTGTCTGCTTCAAGTTTTAAACCTGTATCAATTAATGGAGAAACTGTGGATACAGCTGGTTTTTTATTGCCTTGATAATAGCTAATGAATTCATCTTGGTTAATAGAGTATAGAATTGCTTTACGTAAATCTGCTGAATCAGAAACCGCACGGCCAGATGTATTCATCTGTAGGTACGACACAGCATTACTATCTGCCGTGTTTAATGTTAGTTTAGCATCTGATTTGACAATATCCAGTTTCGTTTCTGGTACTGTTTGTAGAACATGAATTTCACCATTACGTAATGCAGATAGGGCACTATCAACATCAGAGATAAAACGGACATTGATTTTAGCCATTTTTGGCTCATATTCGCTGCCAGCTCGATAAGCAGGATTTTTCGCAAATTGTGCTTCATAATCATTTTTCTTCACTAAAATGTAAGGACCACTTGCGTATAGCTGGTTATTGAATGTAGCTGAACCTTCCGTTACAGTAGCTTGATCACCATAGGCAATGTCCTGGTCAGGGTTGTAGTTAGCCACATCATACGTATTAATACTTGTAACCTGTTTTTCAGATACGATACCACCAGATTGGTGTGCTAAATAGTTTAATACTTGTGGGAAAGGTGTAGGTGTTGTAATTTTAACAACTTGGTATGCACCTGCTGCATTATTAACAGCACCTTTATCTTTTGCTAATTGCGCTACAGAAGCAGGTAGGTTTTGTGATAATGCTTCTAAAACGGATTGCTCAGAGCCTGCTACTTTTTTATTTTGTAATTCAGTTAAATCAGAAACGATTTCGACTGTTTCAATGTTTTCATGAATGCTGTAAGTACGATGATCTGGTACTGAATTAGCGTCTTTCGCACGGTTTAATGAGAAGACTACATCTTCAGCTGACACTAATTCACCTGTATCAACAGCTGCACCATCTTTCACTGCTGCAAAATTGATATCATCGCGTAAAATGAAGTAATATTCTTGATTACCTTCAGCCATTACATGGTTGTAAGATAATGAACCATCTGACACAACGTCATCTGTGTCTGTTAAGTTAACAAGACGAACATACATATTCGTGTTTAATGTGTTAATTGAACCATCATTCCCTTTGATTGGGTCTAGTGAAGTAAGAGAATTGATTGTTTGGTGTAAAATTAAAGGTTCTGTTACATTTTTAGATGTATCATTAAATTCTATTTTTTCCCAAACTTGTGCGCGGGATTTTGGTAAAAGTACTGTTTTAGGGTTTACAAGTTCAGAGTAGATACCTTGATACTTATTGGAAATATATAAAGGCGCAATATAAGCTTGATCGAATACTAATAATTGTTCTAAATCTTTATATTTCGCTGCTGCTTCTTCACCAGTCAATGTACTCGCTTCATCAATCAACGCATCTAGTTTTGAATCTGCCACCACACTGTAGTCACCACCAGTTTTAAATAAACCACGAACAGCATAGTCGGGGTTCCCTGTAACTGTCGTCCAGCTTGAAAGAGCAAGATCATAGTTACCTGCTTCTTTTTGAGCAGAGAAAGAACCGTAATCTGGTTGAATATTTAGCTTTACATCAAAACCATTTTTCACTAATTGGTCACGTACAATGTTCATGTCTTCTTCCGAAGCTGCCATTCCTAATACTTCAATGGCAATCTTACCATTGCTCTTGTCACTATCTTTTGAATCTTTACTGCCTTCTACGTCAGTTTTTGTTTGTACACAGCCAGCCAAAGCTAGTACTGCAACGAATAAAAATACAAGTAATTTCTTCATAGTTACCTCCGATTAATTTGTTTTTGGATCTAAAGCATCTCGTAAACCATCTCCTAAGAAGTTAAAGGAGAGGACAAGAAGCATAATACAAAGACCTGGGAAAATCGCGACATATGAATGTGTTTCCAGGTACGTACTACCAACCTTTAAAATATTGCCCCATTCGGGAATGTGTGGCTCAATACCAAGCCCTAAAAAACTTAAACTACTTGTTGAAATAACAGCTCCGCCAATCGTTAATGTTGCTTTCACAATCATTGGTGCTAAAGAATTGGGGACAATGTGCTTGAAAATAATAGCTGCATCAGATGCACCTAATGCTCTAGCCGATTCTACAAATTCATAATTAGCAAGCTGCATAACATTTGCCCGCATTGTACGGGCATAGGTTGGGATTGCTCCAACACTAAGTGCAATAATAAGATTCACAGTATTAGCACCAAATGCGGCGATAATAGCAATGGCTAACAATATCCCTGGAATGGCATATAAAATATCGAGACTTCGCATGATGATATTATCAGTTGATTTACCATAATAGCCTGAAAATGCTCCTAATGCGCCACCAATAACTGCGGGGATAATCGTGGAGAAAAATCCGACGATTAATGATATTTGTGCCCCAAACACAATACGAGAAAATAAATCTCGACCATAATTATCTGTTCCTAGTGGGTATTCTAATGTAGGCGTTTGTAGCAATGCTCCATAATTATTTTCAGTAGCGAAATCATAGTCGAAAGTCCAAGAGCTTGTAACGGATAACGAGAACATGAAAATAATGAAGAATAAGCCGAATACAGCCATTGTATTGCGTAAAATCTTTTCCCATATTTTTTGCCATTTCTCAATAGAGGATGGATTTGCCTTTCGAGCCTTTTGGATAAGGCTATATCCTAGTAAAGTCGCAAATAGATTACCAGTGAAAGTCGCCAATAGTAGGATAATACCTGGAATGAGCATCCATTTTGGTGCCTCAGTTGCTGTGACATATTTCGTACATACTATGGCCATCACGATATAGAGAAGCGAGAGTACTAAGAAAACGCCCATTGCTAGTAAAAAGGTATCTGTTACATATGGCTTACATAAATTCAATGCTGCAATACCTAAGATGAATAGCTGTGTTATAAAGGCATAGGCAGCAAAAGTATATTCTGCAGTCTTTCTTTTTGACACAAGCATAAATGCAAAGGATGTCGAAAAAATATTACCTGACAGTATCGTTATTAAAAGGGGATAGCCAAACATTCGAGTATTTTTTTGAATGTCACCATACGTTGCTAAATCCTTTCTAATTTGTAGATTGACGAAGGCAACATATGCAGTAGTAATGGCATAAATAACAAAAAGAAGCAGAACCACTGGTCGCCAGCTATTGCTGGAAAAATTATAGCTATAGGCTAGAAATAGTAAAGAAAACAGTAAGGAAAAGACAAAAGTAAAATGAGAATTGACATATTCCTGTGTAATCTTCAAGAGTAGTTTGACATGTAAGATGTTTTTCACAGGTGATCCTCCTTTAAGACTTCTTCATTTTCGAGCGAATGCGTGGATCAAAAAAGGCATACATGATATCAATGAATAAATTGACAATCGAAATGGTGATGGCAATATAAACAACGCCCCCAAGAATGGCCGGAATATCAGGAATAAATTGTTTATCGACGATATAGCTACCTATCCCACTAATGTTGAATACCTTTTCTGTTACAGATGCGCCTCCCAACATACCTCCAAAAAGAAGTCCAATCACCGTAATAATCGGAATCATAGCATTGCGAATGGCATGTTTTGAAATCACTTTGAATTCATTTAAGCCCTTAGCCTTTGCTGTAATAATGTAATCCTCATGAATTACCTCAAGCATACTTGACCTTGTCATCCTAGCAATAGAAGCCGTAATGGATGTTCCCAAGACGACAATTGGCATGATAAGCGATAGCCAATTATGAGGGTTATAGGTAGCTGGAAACCATTGTAGCTTTAGAGCAAATGTCAAAATAAAAATTAAACCTTGCCAAAAGCTTGGGATGGATAAACCAATTAAAGCAATGAACATAAATGTATAATCCAAATATGAATTTGGACGAACAGCTGAAATAATTCCGACTGGAATGGCAATAGCAATAGCCATTAGCAACGACAATAGGGCAATTTCAAGAGTGACAGGAAATTTTGTAGCAATGCTATGTGTGATATCTTCTTTACCTGCAAAGGATGTACCTAAATCAAATGTAAATAGACCGGATAATGCGTTCCATAGCTGTGATAAATAAGGTTGATCCAACCCATGAATGCGATTAAAGTTTTCTATTTGCACAGGTGTTGCTTCAACTCCGAGTAGGTTTCTTGCTGGATCAAAGGGTGATAAATATAAAATGGTAAACACTAATGTAGCCACACCAACAATCACAATGAAGCTTTGTAAAATACGTTCAATGATAAATTGCAGAAATGGATTCGCAAATAAGATAAGTACTACATAAAATAAAACAGCTGGTAGAAAGGTAAGAGCCACAAAACGTTTGTTAGTTAGTTGCTGATTAAAAAATTGGACATAGGATAGTTGCTGTATGTCTTCTTTTTGTAAATCCTGATCCACTTGCTGTTGAAGCTTCTTTTGAGCTAAGTGCTTGGCAGTGATCTGAATTTGTGACGCCAATACAGCCTCTTTAAAAAATGTAGCTTTTGCTATTTCTTGCTGCTCAAATTCTTTTTGCCACTGGGTAACCAATCCTTGCTCTATATAGTACTTACTACGCAATGCAAAAGCCTGATCATAAATGTTTGAATGTTTCCTTTTCCGATAGATAAAGTATGTAAAAGGGTGAACTAAAATACTAAAAAGAAAAAGAAGTAGATGATAAGGCTTTTGATGCATTAGTTTTTGATAAACCGTAGAAAAGAAAATAAATTTCTCGGGTTTTAAATGATTTTTTGAAGTAATCATGCATTTCCTCCAAACGTAAATAAAATATTCAGCATTATATTGTATAATTCCTATCAGTATTGTAAAGTATGGATTATACTTGAAAGTAAGTCAATCAAAAATTTTAAAAAGGATGGGTCGAATGAGTGAAAAGCTTTTAGAAATCAATAATCTTCGGGTATCCTTTATCACAGGGGAGACAGAATTTGAAGCCGTTAAGGACGTTAGCTTCCATCTAAACAAAGGTGAAACACTCGGAATTGTGGGAGAGTCTGGGAGCGGGAAAAGTGTTACGGCTCGCTCCATTATGCGTTTATTACCATCGCCACCGTCATTTTTGAAATCTGGCTCAATTGTGTTTAAAGGGCAAGAACTCACGGAATTCAGTGAAAAACAAATGGAAGGGATACGTGGACAAGATATTAGTATGATTTTCCAAGATCCGATGACATCCACAAACCCAACTATTCGAATAGGCGATCAAGTGGCTGAAAGTTTAATCAAGCATCAGTCAATGTCCAAAACCGACGCCTATCAACAAACAATAGAATTATTAAAACTGGTTGGTATTAGAGACGCAGAAGAACGGTATCGACAATATCCTCATGAATTTTCAGGTGGTATGCGTCAACGAGTAATGATTGCTATGGCGCTTGCTTGTAATCCCTCACTGCTTATTGCAGATGAACCAACAACAGCACTGGACGTTACTATTCAAGCTCAAATCCTAAAATTAATGCGCGATATGCAAAAGAAAATGGGAACGTCTATTATTTTAATTACACACGATTTAGGCGTTGTTGCAGGTATGTGTGATCGCATCATAGTGATGAAAGAAGGAGAAATAGTTGAACAGGGCACAACAGAAGAAATTTTTGCAAATGCCCAGCATCCGTATACCCAGAAATTATTGAATGCCTTACCAAAATTGCATGAGAAAAAGCAGCCAAAAGAGATTGCTACTATACAGCCAGGTATCGATCGACATAAGCCGTTAATCGAAGTGACCCATCTATCTAAAGAATTTCCATTAGGTCGTGGTCAAACGTTGAAAGCAGTGAATGATTTATCATTCTCTATATATCCTGGTGAAACATTGGGCTTGGTTGGTGAATCAGGTTCGGGTAAATCGACTACAGGTCGGACGATTCTCCAGCTTCATCAGCCTACAAATGGCGAGGTTCTATATCAAGGAATACCTGTAACAAGGCTATCGAAAAAACAGCTAAAGGCAATACGTCGTCATATGCAAATTATTTTCCAAGACCCCTATTCATCGTTAAATCCTCGTAGAAAAATCTTAGACATTATTGGCGAGGCTCTTGATATTCATGGTCTAGTGAAGACGCATGAGGAGAGACGACAACGAGTAGAGGAATTGCTTGAACTTGTCGGTTTGAAGAAAGAACATGCCATGCGTTATCCTCATGAGTTTTCGGGAGGGCAGCGTCAACGAATTGGTATTGCGAGATCATTAGCGGTTGAGCCAAACTTTATTGTTTGTGATGAACCCTTATCGGCACTAGATGTATCCATTCAAAAGCAGATTGTTGATTTATTAAAAGAATTACAACAAAAGCTTGGGTTGACGTATTTATTTATTGCCCATGATTTATCCATGGTGAAGCATATCAGTGACCGTGTTGCCGTCATGTATGGTGGGAAGATTGTAGAACTGGCAGAAAGTGAAGAGCTATATGCTAACCCACAACATCCATATACACGTGCATTATTACGTTCTATTCCTGTTCCAGATCCTGCAATAGAGAAGCAAAAATATAATGAAGCTGAACATGCAGAAGATGTGAAAATGCGTTATGAGGTTGAAAATAGTCAGTTAGTAGAGGTTTTACCAAATCACTGGGTAGCAGTGACAATATGATAGCTTGAATGTAGTAGCTTGATATTTTACAATAGAGACATCGTGAAACTTGTTGTCTTCCTGATGATGAGGTGCACAACTTATACGAATCGTAAGTATAAGCAATGATGATTAGTTGTGAGGGACCTACTACATGAAAATGCAAGATATAAAAACATTAATAACAAGTGGCACGATTATTTTGGCTGTAGCATTGTACATGATATTTGGCAGATCACCTGCGGAAGATCAAAGTACTAAATCAGTTACAGATCAGCAAGGTACTATTACCATTGAACAAGTGGAAGGAAAAACAGGTAATAAACGCTTTGTGATAGACTATATTAAAGCATATGATGGGGATACGATTCAGGCGACAATTAATGGTGAGAAACAAAAAATTCGTCTATTAATGGTGGATACTCCTGAAATGAATTACAACAAAGGTGGCGCTCAGCCATATGCGGAAGAAGCAAAAGAGTATACGATCAATTTATTGGAACAGGCTAAGAAAATTGAAGCGGTCTATGATGTTGGACCAGAAACAGACAATTATGATCGCCATCTAGCCTACGTGTTTGTAGATAATGTCTTATTGCAGGAATCTTTATTAAACGAAGGGCTTGCAGTTGTACGTTATATTCATAAGCCAAATAATACATTTGAAGAAGCATTTAGAGCTATTCAAAAAAAAGCTCAGGATGCAAAATTAAATATTTGGTCACATGAGGATTACTTCCAAAAAGATGGTTTCCACCCTGATGTAGTTCAATAATCTATAATTCCATTACTATACGCTTTTAAGTTTAATTTTAGCTAGGAAGCTGCTGCCAGTATCTTATAGGTAGCAGCTTTTTATTTTAAATTTCATTTGCAAAAGTATTTAGCATGGTGAGAGGGCGATTCACTTTTATAGGGTCGTCTCTATGTATGTAATGCACACATGAAATTGGCGTAAAAATCTAATGTGTTCAGTACACGGTAGCGGAGAAAGCGATCGCACAAAGGAAAGCAAGCAACCAGCAACGTTTTGTTTTCAAAACAGTGGAAGACAACTACTGATAAATGAAAAAATCATTATTATTAATGTTGACAATTTATATGATAATGATTATCATTATCATATAAAGAATATTCCTTGTTCTACAATACAGTGTAGAGAGGATGAACTTTAGCTACTTTTCTCCAGAAGTTTGCTAGTTCATGATTACGCTCCTGAACCCCCCTCATTTTTGGGAACGTTAAAAATTGTAGACGGCTTATTCTATTATAGAATAAGCCGTCTACAGTCTGAATCTATTTACTACTCATTAGTAAATGGGTTCTCTTTTTATGTTTGTACATCTTTCGTCCATTCGGCTACTTTTTCTCGATTGTTAGCAATCCATTTTTTCGCAGCATCTGGGGCACTCATGCCTTCCATTATATCAAACATTACACTTTCTATATCTTTAGCACTCCAGTTGAAACGGTCAAGGACACTATAGGCTTCTGGAGCATCCTCTTTTAAACCATTCCGCGCAAAAGTGCCAATATATTCTTCTGTTCCATATAAACCTTTGGGGTCATCTAAGTACTTTAAATCATAGGCATTAAAGATCCAGTGTGGTGACCAGCCCGTGATGATGATTTCTTCATTATTAGAGATAGCCTGACTGAGTGCTGCAGTCATTGCACCAGCAGACGAGGTCAAAACATTCCAACCTTCCAGATTTTTATATTCCTTATAGGCATTTTCTGTCGTAGCCATCATATTAGCTCCTGGTTCAATGCCTGTAATGGTTTGATTAGCTTGGTTTGTTAAATCTTCAATAGAATCGACATCCATATAACTTGGTACAACCAAACCAATCTTAGCACCAGTTAGGTTTTCTCCTAAGTTCTCTATCTTATTGTTGTATTTTTCTACTTGTGGGGCATGTGTTTGTGGCAACCAAGCAGATACCATACCATCGACCTCTCCGTTTGCTAGTGCTTCCCACATGATCCCATTGTCTAAAGGTGTCAATGTTACCTTATATCCTAAATCTTCTAGTACTTGTCCTACTACATGTGTAGATGCAACCTCAGTATCCCATTCAACATATGCTAAATTGATTTCACCTTTCTCAGTATTCTTTGTGTCCTCATTTTCTGAACCACATGCAGTTAACACAATAAGGCATATAAATGCTATGCCTATTTTCAATAACTTGATGAGTTTCATATTACATCTCCTTTCTATTGTTTCTTACATAAAAGTAAAAATACTAGCAAGTAACAACTTAATTTTATAAACAAGTTGTTACTTTTGTCAAATTGATGGTTTAATCAAACCATGCTAAAAGATAGAACATAATCAACTAAAGTTTGTTGTGCCCATTAATTTTTTTATTGTTGACATAAGATAGGTGAAAGTGGAGACGGAGATTTGAGGAGGCGTAGTATGCATTGGATTACAATTATCCTAATAGGAATTGCTGCGAATTTAGATAACTTGGGGATTGGTCTAGCCTATGGTGTCAAACAAGTTAAAATTCCAATTTTATCAAATGTGGTGATTGCTGTTATGTCGATGATTGTCACATATGTCGCAGTAACAGCTGGTAGCACAGTTGTCGAGTATATTTCACCGCATACTGCTAATTTACTAGGGAGTTTACTACTGTGTGTGATTGGTCTATGGACTTTGATGTCCAATAATTTTTCTAATCAGCGGATAGCAGGAAATCCCGAATTATTTGATGAAGATAAAAATCTAGTGATCTCAACAAGAGAAGCAATGGCACTTGGCTTTGTCTTGTCAGCAAACTGTTTAGCAGGGGGGATTGCAATAGGCGCAAATGGCATCTCAGCCCTTTGGACAGTCATTTCTATCGGCGTATTTTCCTTTATCACAGTTGGAGTAGGAAGTAGATGTGGCTCTTTACTAGCAAAAACGTTTATTGGCAAGCATTCTACAGCAATCTCAGGATGGCTACTTATCATGATTGGTATTTTTGAGGTTTTTGCAAAATAATATATTGCTGCGGCTAAATATCACCAAATATTGGTGATATTCTTTTTATTACATAGAGAGGGATGTACCGATGAATCGGACATCTTTTTTTATGTTTTAAAAATTTATTTTTAATTACTTGACGTAACTAAATTATTAATATATAGTAGGTTACAGAAAGTAATTAAAAACTTTTCATAAGCTAAGATGTAAACAAATAAGTAACTACAAATGTTTATCCTATCCAATTTTGGGTAACATAAAAGATGTAGTTGCTTCATATTTTAAAATATATCTCGAAATCGAGATAAAATCAACCAATTGGAGGAATTTATAATGGCAAAATGGAACATTGATTTAGGACACTCAGCAATTAACTTTCAAGTAAAACACATGATGGTATCAAAAGTTAAGGGTGTATTTGACAGTTACTCAGCTGATATTGAGGCAGCAGATCTTGCAGATTTAACAACTGCTAACATTAGTTTTACAATCGATCCAGCAAGTATTAATACACGTAGCGAAGATCGCGATAATCATTTAAAAGCAGCAGATTTCTTTGATGCCGAAAAATATCCAACGATTACGTTTAAATCTACAAATATTGCTAAAAAAGCTGGCGATGAATATGCGGTAACTGGTGATTTAACAATTAAAGACGTTACAAAATCAGTAACTTTTGATACAGAATTTAATGGAAAAGGCACAAATCCATGGGGTCAAGAAGTATACGGCTTTGAAGCTGAAACAACAATTAATCGTGAAGACTTTGGTCTAACTTGGAATGCGGCATTAGAAACTGGTGGGGTCCTTGTTGGGAAAGATATTAAAGTAACGGTTGAATTAGAAATTAATCCAGCT
Organism: Lysinibacillus capsici; assembly: GCF_020217405.1. Lineage (NCBI taxonomy): Bacteria > Bacillati > Bacillota > Bacilli > Caryophanales > Bacillaceae > Lysinibacillus > Lysinibacillus capsici. The sequence goes on from NZ_CP084108.1 coordinate 882,739, forward strand.
TAAAAATAGATAGCTAGGGCATGTTTGAAGTAATCTTCAAACATGCTTTTTATATAGCTCAAAGTAGATGATGCAATCTAGTAAAAAGAATTTGAGAAAAATTACCAGTAAATAAGTTTCTTGCATATTTTTAGTAATTACTGCATATAAATCATCATATTGTTTTTGGGGGCGATAGGATGAATGTATTAGTGACAGGTGGCTATGGTTTTATTGGCAGTGCAGTAGGTAGGCGTTTTTTTGAAGAAGGTGCAACGGTTTATATTATTGATAATTTAAGTACGGGGCATTTACGGAATGTTGACTTTGAGCATAAATCGTATCTTTTAAATGTTGAGGATGAGGTTTGCGAGCATCTCTTTAAGGAAATAAACTTTGATGTGGTCGTTCATTGTGCAGCGCAAACGAGCGTGCAGCAATCTATTCAGGAGCCAGTAAAGGATATTTTGACAAATATAGTTGGACTTAGCCAAATGCTTTTTTTATCATCCAAGTATAAGGTACAGCACTTTGTCTTTGCCTCCTCAGCAGCTGTTTACGGAGATAGTCACTATCCTCCATTAGAGGAATCAGATGTCTGTGAACCAATATCTATGTACGGATTAAACAAGAGCATTGGCGAAACCTACTGTGAGAAGTGGCAAAAAGATTATCGTTTGCCTGTTCTTATCTATAGATTTGCTAATGTTTTCGGGCCAAGACAGCAAATGCAAGGTGAAGCAGCTGTGATTCCAAGTATGTTAAAAAGCAGTATGGTAGGTAAACCATTTACAATATATGGTGATGGAGAACAAACACGTGATTTTATTTATGTAGATGATATTGCTGATGCTATATACGCAGGTGTATCTGCACGTTTACAAGGCACGTATAATGTATCCACTAATGAGGCTTGGTCTATTCACCAAGTCATCTTACTGCTCCAACACTTAAACCATCCACTTGAAATTCAATATGCTCCAGCACGAGAAGGAGATATTGAGCATTCGTTTTTAAATAATAATAAATTAGCCAATGCAATTGGTTGGAAGCCTAAAATTTCTTTTGCAGAAGGCATTGAACGTACATTGCACGCGCTACAAAATGAATCATTAGCAGAAATTCAACAAAAAAGTGGATAAAGGGACAATAAAGTAAAAAGACATATTACATTGCGTAATATGTCTTTTTCTATGTCTATAGTATAATAATTCATTAAAGAAATGGTTGTGGACGGAGGCTTACATATGCTTGTAGATTTTAGAGTAAAGAATTGTTTAAGTTATAAAGACGATACGTTGTTTTCAATGGTAGCTGGAAGTCGCCTACGAAAATGGAAGGATACCCATACAATTCAGTTTGATACACTTCGTCTTGTAAAAAGCGCATTTATTTTTGGTCCAAATGGAAGCGGAAAATCTAATCTGTTTACGGCTATTAAAGTATTACGTTCCTTGCTTTTTAATTTTGAAAACTTAAATAATGTAAAGCAGTTACGTCTACCCTATCAACCGTTTAAGTTAGGAAGTCAGCAAGACAAACCAACAGAGTTTATGATATCGCTTTTTTTGGACGGAGCTTTATATGATTATGAAATTCAGTATAATGCTTCTCAAGTTCTCTATGAACGTCTTGTGAAAACGAACAAGTCACTGAAGGAAGAACTATTTGTCAGACAATGGGATGGTACAGAATATTCTTATGAGACATTTCAAACAGCTTCACAGGAATTGACAAAATATACACGTAATAATACAGCCTTTCTATCGGTATTACATGTTTTTAATGATCCAGACGCTTTAAAGATATTCGATTGGTTTTTACATAAAATTCTTTTCCTAGATGAAGCAAATCGGTTATCAAGTCATCCTCTTATTCGTAAACTTGAAGAGGAGCCCTTTAAAAAGGAAGTGATCAAACTGCTAAAAATTGCAGACCTCTCCATTCAAGATGTCACGGCTAGGCGTGTGGAACGCAGAGAGAAAAATACAATTGGCTATGAGTTTGATTCGCCTGAGGTGATTCAAGAAGTAGATATTGATCTACATTATTTATCATTTGATGAAGCAGGTGCACCGATAGGGACAAAAACAATTAATTGGACAATGGATTCTAAGGGCACAGTGCGAATGCTACATTTAGCCTGTGTGATGGTGGATGCTTATAATAAAGGAAAAACCATTTTTATAGACGAATTTGACACAGCCTTCCATGTATCGATTTGTGAGTTTTTAATGGCTATTATGAATAGCAAACGCAATAGCAGTAATCAATTTGTCGTGACAAGTCATGAAATTGAATTGCTTGATCAGCCACTACGCTCCGATCAAATTTGGTTTGTGAATAAAAGCTTTAAAAATGAATCAGAACTATACTCCTTATTTGATTTTGCAGATTTACAAAAGAAACGTGGAGATCTTTCTTATGCGAAACGCTATATGAAAGGGGAATTCGGTGCAACGCCTGTCATTAATGAGTATTTATCAGAAAAATACTTAGAAGAAACGGAGGTATCTGAGCAGTGAGAGTACGTCAACAAGGGAGCCGAACACTGCGTAAAACTATTTTAATTTATTGTGAAGGTGAAACAGAACGCATCTATTTTGAACAAATGCGTATTTTAAAGCGCTCTAAGATGGTGAGTGTCAAAATAAAAAACGTTAAGCGTTCAGCGATCAAGCTTGCCCAACATGCTTATCGAGATTCCAGCTACCAATACTTTGATGAAGTTTGGATTGTTTTTGATAAAGATGATCTAACCGAAAAGCAACTAGAGGAAGTAAATCAATTTTGTGAGGAAAAAAATATTCATATTGCCTATACAAATGAAGCATTTGAATTGTGGTTACTCTTGCATTTTGAGGAAGTTGATAGTACAGAAAAATATCCTCGTGCTGTCCTCAATGACAAAATGGAACAGCACCTTGGTGTGAGTCGTTATTTTCGGCATAAGGCTGATGAATCCATCATAGCCCCCATTGCATTACGGCATGAGGTAGCCATTAAAAATTGCACAGATATGATGGCACTCCGAGAGACAGAGTGCCGTGACAACCCATACTGTAACATACATGAAATGATACGATACATATTTTAAGATTGAGCAGGTTTTCTATTCACAAATAGAAACCTGTTTTTATCTTTACATAAGCTTTGTCGAAATGAAGGCATGTTTCTTCTTTTAAAACATATAGTGTATATGGAGCGAAATTAGTACATGTATGAAAGGGGATTGCGTGGATAACTCAAAGTCGAATCAATCCAAAAATGTAGAGGGAAATCCAAAGGATCATCAATTAGAGCCGTTTCGTGTCGAGAATGAGGGTACGAAAATGACAACGAATCAGGGACTAAGGGTGTCCAATGATGAGGATTCGTTAAAGGCAGGTGTTCGTGGTCCGACAATTATGGAAGATTTTCATCTTAGAGAAAAAATTACCCATTTTGATCATGAGCGTATTCCAGAGCGTGTTGTACATGCCAGAGGTTTTGCAGCACATGGCGAGTTTGAATTATATGAATCCATGTCCGAATATACGAAGGCAAATTTTTTGCAGGATCCGAAAAAGAAGACACCTGTGTTTGTCAGATTTTCGACAGTGGTAGGAAGTTTAGGTTCAATGGACACAGCTCGTGATGTACGTGGGTTCGCAACAAAATTTTATACAGATGAGGGGAATTATGATTTAGTTGGTAATAATATACCTGTATTTTTTATCCAGGATGCCATTAAGTTTCCCGATTTAATTCATGCTGTAAAGCCTGAGCCTCATAATGAAATGCCACAAGCAGCCTCCGCACACGATACTTTTTGGGATTTTGTAGCCAGTAATCAGGAAATTGCACATATGGTAATGTGGGTAATGTCTGACCGTGCCATTCCGCGAAGCTTTCGTATGATGGAAGGTTTCGGTGTGCATACATTCCGTTTCGTCAATGACAAGGGAAGATCGAGATTTGTGAAATTCCATTGGAAGCCTGTGCTAGGAGTGCATTCTCTTGTTTGGGATGAAGCCCAAATAATTGCAGGGAAGGATCCAGATTTTCAACGAAGAGATTTATGGGAAGCCATCGAAATTGGAGATTATCCAGAGTTTGAGTTAGGCATACAGATACTAGAACCTGAGGATGAATTTAAATTTGATTTTGATATTTTAGATGCGACAAAGCTTTGGCCAGAGGAACTCGTACCTGTGAAGAAAATTGGAAAGATGACCTTAAATCGCAATGTGGATAATGTCTTTGCTGAAACAGAGCAAGTTGCCTTTCATCCAGGTAATGTTGTGCCTGGCATAGATTTTACCAATGATCCCTTGCTACAAGGTCGATTGTTTTCCTATTTAGATACACAATTGATTCGATTAGGTGGACCAAATTTTGCAGAAATTCCTATTAATCGCCCGATTTGCCCAGTGCATAACAATCAACGTAATGGCTTTAGTCGACAGACCATTAATTTAGGCAGGGTAAGCTATCATAAAAATTCATTAGCAAATAATACACCAGCCACCTCTACTGCAAGAGAAGGTGGATATGTTCATTATGAAGAAAAGGTTGAGGGAAGAATCACGAGAGCGCGTAGTAAATCCTTTGACGATCACTTTTCACAAGCAAGGCTATTTTGGAACAGCATGTCTCCACCTGAAAAACAACACATTATTGATGCCTTTAGCTTCGAAGTAGGAAAAGTGAAAAGTAAATCTGTTCGTCAGCAAGTAGTGGATATGTTTGTTCATGTGGATAAAGTAATGGCTACCACAGTGGCAGACAACGTTGGTGTTAATCGACCTAATGGCGAGCAGTCTAAGGTAACGGCCTCTTCACCTGCACTGAGCCAAGCAAATACCGTTAAATTGCCCTATACGCTGAAAGTAGGCGTCTTAATTGGTGATGGCTTTGATGCAAATGAGGTCGGGGAAGTATTGAAATATTTAACAAGACAAGGCGTGCGCTATAGCATAATCTCTGATCGACTAGGTGTGGTAATAGGGAATAATGGTGTGCAATTAACGGCTACTGACACATTTATCACAACCGATGCTGTATTATTTGACTCGTTATATGTTGTTGGAGTAAAGGCAAGTAATCAGGCGAAGTTCAATACTTATATCGTCAATTATATAAATGAAGCATATCGTCACTTTAAGCCTATAGGATTTGCTGCAACTGGCACAACCTTCTTCAATATGTCGAATGCCAATGTAGGGCCAGGAATCATTTTAGCTACAGGTAATAAAGATTTTCCGAAAAAATTTGTAGCTGCCATTGCCCAGCAACGATTTTGGCAACGAAATATTTATTAAATAGTTCAAAGAACGTCGAATACTCACGAAAGAGAAACGAATGCTCATAAACTAAACAAATAAGTCAAAGGCCTTTCATTGTAATGAAAGGCTTTTACTATGTCTGTCATTGCATTCAAAATTTGCAAATGATATGGTGATACATGAGGTGAAAATTATGGAAAATTTTGATATTGCTATTATTGGGGCGGGACCTGGTGGCTATGTGGCTGCCATACATGCAGCCAAGAATGGTAAAAAAGTAGCGCTAATCGAACGAGATAAATTGGGAGGAGCCTGCTATAATGTTGGCTGCATTCCATCAAAAATTTTATTGGAACATAGTAAACTTGTGCAGGCAATAAAAAGAGGGAATAGCTGGGGAATAGAAGTACCTAAAGTGGAAATTAATTTTCCTCGACTAATGCAACGGAAAGATACAATAATTCATGAACTACTAACAAACATTGAGCATTATATTATCAACAATCATATAACTTTATATCGTGGTGAAGCTTCAGTCGTAAAGGACTTAACGATATCTATCGGGAATGAGACGATAATGGCATCCGATATAATTTTAGCGACAGGTAGTAAACCCTTTGTTCCACGATTTGAAGGATTAGAGACATCTACCTACTATACGACGGACACATTTTTTAATATAGACAAGCTTCCAGCCCAGCTAACGATCATTGGCGGGGGCGTAATTGCCATTGAAATGGCGTTTAGTTTAGCACCCCTCGGTACAAAGGTAACAGTGCTTAATCATAGCGAGGATATTTTACAAACGGAAGAGGCGGAAGCAAGACCGCTGATTCGAGAAAAGTTGAAGAAACTTGGGATTGAACTTGTGACAGATTTTCAATTTGAAAAATTTGAAGGTAATATCATTCATACATCTAAAGGATCTTATACATATGAAAACCTTTTATTTGCAACTGGACGTCGTCCCAATATAGAAATTGCTGAGCAATTAGGAGTAACTTTAGATGGTCGATTAATCGCTGTCAATGAGCACTTTGAAACAAGCCTGCCGAATATTTATGCGATTGGTGACTTAGTGGGGGGTTATCAACTTGCACATTCTGCCAGTGCTGAGGGTATTTACGTTGTCGATTATATTGTAGGAAATCAACCAATACCAATTGATCAAACAAGCATTCCACGTTGTGTTTATACAAACCCTGAAATAGCTACATTTGGTTTACTAGAAGAGCAAGTCAAAGCGCCGTACATTGTAACGAAAATGCCTCTACAAACAAACCCAAAGGCATTAATGGAGGGGAATACCGAAGGCTTTGTGAAGCTAATTTCATCTAAGGATAATGGGCAAATTTTAGGGGCGTGTGTAGTAGCTGATGGCGCAACAGAAATGCTTAATACGCTATTAGCAACAAAAAAGGCTGGTGGTACAGCTCGATCACTTGCACATATTATTTTTCCACATCCTACTGTATCGGAGCATATTGGAGATGTAGCTAAAGCTGTGTTTGGGAAAGCAATACACCAATAAAAAGCTGTTGACATTCTAGAAATTTATGTTAAATTAATTTTATAAGAATACTAGGTATTTAAGTTAACTAGACATCTAGAGGCTTCTATTTTACAAAACGATTGTTCATCGATTTGTAGAATAGGGGCCTTTTTTATAACATTGATAAAAGGAGTGGGCAAGATGACAAAAGCAGTCATTATTAATGGAAGTAATTCGAAAAATTCTCGAGTTACTGCCATTCATGAAAAGGTGGAGAATCATTTCATTGCACAAGGAGTAGAGGTTCACTCAAATTATATACATGGGCTCCCAGCTACAGATTTATTAACAGCAAATTTTTCTAGTAAGGAAATACAGTCTGAAAATGAGCATGTTAAGGAAGCAGATTTTATTGTCATCCTTACACCAATTTATAAAGCATCCTATACAGGTATTTTGAAGACTTACTTGGATCTACTACCACAAAAAGCCTTGCTCGAAAAGGCTATACTCCCCATTGCTGTAGGCGGTTCGATCAGTCATTTGTTGGCATTGGAATATGCATTAAAGCCAGTGTTAGCTGTACTAGGAGCCACATCCATTACTAATTCTGTTTACATTTTAGATAAACAAATTATTCGTTTGGAAGATGGAGGCTTTGCGATAGAAGAAGAAGCCATCAGTAGACTTGAAGCACAATTAGATCAGTTGCGGCATGTATTCATTATTAATTGAATAAATAAAAACGCATTATAGGGGCATCCTATAATGCGTTATTTTTTAATTTCCTTCTGGATTTTCTTCATTCTCCACAGGTATTGTAGAGAGATATAAGAAAGCCTCATCTTGCAATAGCGATATTTTTTCTTCACAAATTCCATGCGATAATGGTCCGGAAAAAATGGACTCCCACCATGTTCCTGTTGTTGTTGTCATTCATCTACGCCCCCGTTTCGGTTGTAATATGTAGTTGTATATTTCCCGAGATGAAAAAACTAAAACATTTCATTTTCACATATTGCTATTTCACCCCCTCGATGTAGAAAGAGGATTTTTGCCTCTCGATGTTGTATCGTATAGACAAAGATAGTTTGTTTCGAAATGAAAAAACTATGTATGCCATTTTAAAAAAGGGGTGCTTTATTGATGAATTTTACGTCACAGGATGTGGAAAATATGATTACAGAGCAACGTCAATTTTATTTTTCCCGTGCTACAAAAAGTGTGAAATTTAGAAAAGAGCAATTAAAGAACTTAAAAATTTCAATTTTGAAATATGAGAAGGAAATATTGAATGCACTATACTTAGACCTTCGTAAAAGTGAATTTGAGGCGTATGCAACAGAAATTGGCATTGTATTAGATAGTATTTCATATATGGTAAAACATGTAGAGGAATGGATGGAACCAGAAGCAGTCAAAACACCGATACAATATCAAATGGGCAAGAGCTTTATTGTTCGTGAGCCCTATGGCGTAACATTAATTATCGGGCCATTTAATTATCCATTCCAACTTGTAATGGAGCCACTAATTGGTGCCATAGTTGGAGGAAACACTGCAATTGTCAAACCATCAGAAACCTCTGTACACACAGCAGCCATTGTGAAAAAAATCATTGAGGAAACGTTCCCGTCTTCATATGTACGTGTTGTGGAAGGTGAAAAGGAAGAGGTTACGGCTCTTATTCATGCTTCCTTCGATTACATCTTTTTTACAGGCAGTGTGGCCGTTGGTAAAGTAGTAGCAAAAGCTGCTGCAGAACGTTTGACACCAGTTGCTTTAGAGCTTGGTGGCAAAAGTCCAGCAATTGTCGATCAAACAGCAAATCTAGAGGTAGCGGCAAAGCGGATTGTATGGGGTAAATTTACTAATACTGGACAGACATGTGTGGCCCCTGATTATCTGCTTGTACACAAGGACGTTTATGATCGTTTTATGAAAATATTAAAAGAAACAATCCGTTCGTTTTATGGCAAAAACCCTTTAAAAAGCCCTGATTATGGGCGTATCGTCAATTTAAAGCAATTTGATCGTTTACAGCAAATAATTGTGGAAGAACGTGATGCCATTACATATGGTGGACGAATAGATCGGGATGATTTATATATTGAACCTACAATCGTTGAATATGTAAAGTGGACAAGTCCATCAATGCAGGAAGAACTATTTGGTCCTATCTTACCTGTTATGATGTATAATGATTTGCCACTTGCCATTCATCAAATCAGGCAATTACCGAAGCCTTTAGCGGCATACTTCTTCTCAGAACATGAAAAAGCTATGCAATACTTTTTGGAAGAATTACCGTTTGGTGGTGGGTGTATTAACGACACCATCACACATGTTGGAAACTTACATTTACCATTTGGTGGTGTAGGTCCATCAGGTGTGAAAGCATACCATGGCAAAGCGAGCTTTGAAAACTTTACTCACCCGAAATCTATCTTGAAGAAATCATCCAAGCTGGAGACAAATGTGTTATTCCCGCCATATAAACAGAAAGTGAAAATTGTGCGCTCAATTATGAAATAGCTTAACAATGGAGGTATCTTCTGATGCCTCCATTGTCACTATAAGCTTAAGGTGCATAGACAATTGTTCTCTAAATAACTCTTTCTCGTTATGTCGAAAAATGCCGATTGGTGATTATAAATGAAAATTTGAAGAAAACATGATTTTTTCTTCGAATGAAAGCGTTTTCGTTGAAAAAACACAAGAGAGGCATTTTATTTATCATGAAATAAGTAGTAAAATAAGTTCAATAGAACGTGGGGGTTTTCATATTGTCGTTTTTTGTCGATTATTAAGAATGATGACATGAGTGTAGAGATTGATTGGAGGACTATGAAATGTATGCAGAGGAATTGTTAAGCGCATTACCTTTGAAAAAAATAATTGGCGTGCTGCCAGATCAGGTTAGCGATATCGTAATAGATTCAAGAAGTGTGCAACCAAATAGCATGTTTGTTTGTATCAAAGGTTATACAGTAGATGGGCATGATTATGCGCAAAAGGCTGTGGATGGTGGCGCAACAATTGTTGTGACGGAGCGAGAATTACCGCTAGGAGAGACGATTGCACAAGTGATTGTGAAAGATACAGATCGTGCAGTAGGTTTACTAGCTGCAAAGTTCTTTGATTATCCTTCTAAGGACATAACGATGATTGGTGTAACAGGAACGAATGGTAAAACATCCGTAACAGGAATTATTCAAAATATAATGCATGGTATGGGCGAGAAATCGGCTTTATCCGGTACAATTGGCTTTAATTTAAATGGAATTTTATATGAATCAGCTAATACAACGAGTGATGCGTTATCGACACAACAAATGATTTTCCGTGCAAAAATGGAAGGCTGTCGATTAATGACAATGGAAGTTTCATCACACGGATTAGCACTTGGACGTTTAGCAGGTGTTGATTATGATATCGCTATTTTTACGAATCTAACGCACGATCATCTTGATTTCCATGGTACGATGGAGGAATATGGCCATGCAAAAGGGTTATTATTTTCCCAACTTGGACAAGATTTAGAAAAAAATAAATTTGTTGTGTTGAATGCTGACGATGCTTGGTCAGAGCGATATGCTGCAATGACACCATTTCCGGTGTGGACATATGGTTTAAAGAATGAAAATGCTGATTTCCGCGCCATTAACTGTGAGTATCACGACTATATGACATCATTTGACGTGGAAATGCCTGAAGGAATTTATCGTGTAAAAATGAATTTGCTTGGGGAATTTAATATTTATAATGTATTGGCAGCCATGATTGCGTTTTATGGTAGGGGCTATTCAATGGAGTCCATTATTGAACAAATTGAGCAACTACCACCAGTCAAGGGTCGTATGGAGAAAGTATGTTCAGAGCTACCGGTGCAAATTTTTATTGATTATGCCCATACTCCAGATGCAATTGAAAAGGCGATTGAAGCAGCGCAACCTTATAAAAAAGGCAAGCTGATTTTCTTAGTTGGAACAGGTGGCAATCGTGATAAATCGAAGCGTCCTGCCATGGCTGAGAAAGCGTCTGCTGCGGAATATGTCATTTTAACGACAGATGATCCTCGCTATGAAGACTATGATAGTATTACAGGCGATCTTGCTAAAGGAATGCTTCATGATAATTATGCTTGTATTGGAGATCGTGCAGAGGCAGTGCGCCATGCGGTTGAAATTGCTGAGCCAGGTGACATGATTATTTTTGCTGGTAAAGGTCATGAGGATTATCAAATTATCGAAAATACCAAATTTCCACATAGTGATGCAGAAATTGCGATAGAAGCAGGCCGATTAAAATTCGTGTGATGAAAGCTAAATTCTTAGGAAACCCTTTTAGTTGTAACTAAAGGGTTTTCTTTTTTGAGATTTCATGTAAAAAGGTTGTACGAAAGGCAAGTCTTCTTTTATTATTATTAAGTATGAAAAAAGGAGAATGACGAGATGAATTCAAATTTAGAAAAAGATATACTATCGCGTCGTACTTTTGCCATTATCAGTCACCCTGATGCTGGAAAAACGACGATTACAGAAAAGCTTTTACTTTTTGGTGGTGCCATTCGTGATGCAGGTACAGTAAAAGGGAAAAAAACAGGTAAATATGCAACATCGGACTGGATGGAGATCGAAAAACAACGTGGGATTTCGGTTACTTCATCTGTCATGCAATTCGATTATAATGGCTCTCGTGTGAATATTTTGGATACCCCTGGTCACCAAGATTTCTCAGAAGACACATATCGTACATTGATGGCTGTAGATAGTGCTGTCATGGTAGTGGATGCTGCAAAAGGGATCGAGGCCCAGACTTTAAAGCTATTTAAGGTTTGTAAGATGCGTGGTATTCCTATTTTTACATTTATTAATAAGTTAGACCGTCAAGGGAAAGAGCCGCTTGAATTGATTGAAGAGCTTGAAGAGGTATTAGGTATCAATGCATATCCTATGAACTGGCCAATCGGTATGGGTAAAGAGTTCCTTGGTATTTATGATCGTTACAATAAACGCATTGAGCAATTCCGTACAGATGAGGCGGAACGTTTCTTACCAATAGACGACAATGGGGAGCTTGCTGTAGAGCATCCAATGAAGGTGACTTCTTATTATTCACAAGCAATGGACGATATTTTACTTTTAGATGAAGCGGGGAATGCCTATTCTGAGGAAAAAATACGTCGTGGGGAATTAACACCTGTATTCTTTGGTTCAGCATTAACGAACTTTGGTGTTCAAACTTTCCTTGAAACTTATCTACAATTCGCACCGACGCCTCAGCCAAGAATTACTGAAGATGAGCAGTTTATTGATCCTGTGGAGCATGATGAGTTTTCAGGCTTTATTTTCAAAATTCAGGCCAATATGAATCCAGCACACCGTGATCGTATTGCCTTTGTACGTATTGTTTCTGGTAAATTTGAACGTGGGATGAATATGACGTTATCTCGTACAGGAAAGTCATTTAAAGTCACACAATCTACACAGTTCCTTGCAGACGATCGTGAGACAGTAGATGAAGCAGTTGCTGGCGATATTATTGGTTTGTACGACACAGGAACATACCAAATTGGCGACACTGTTGTAGGTGGCAAGAAAACATTCCAATTTGAAAAATTACCACAGTTTACACCAGAATTATTCGTCCGCGTAACGGCAAAGAATGTTATGAAATCAAAGCAATTCCATAAAGGAATTTTACAATTAGTGCAAGAGGGTGCTATTCAATACTATAAAACGCTGCATACAGAGGAAGTTATACTTGGAGCAGTTGGTCAATTACAATTTGAAGTATTTGAACATCGTATGAAAAATGAATACAATGTGGAAGTAAAAATGGAGCCTATTGGTTCGAAAATCGCACGCTGGATTGAAAATGAAGAGGATGTCAAAGAATCAATGTCATCAGGTCGATCAATGCTTGTAAAAGACCGTTTTGACAATCTTGTTTTCCTATTTGAAAATGAGTTCGCTATGCGTTGGTTTGCAGATAAAAACGAAAATATTCAACTTTATAGCCTTCTATAATCATAAAACACGAATCGACAATTTTGCGATTCGTGTTTTTTTGCAAGGAAAAATGACACTGTTTGTAGAATATATACATTATTAGGAAATATAATTTTCCTTAAAGGTAGTATCTCAATAACGGGAGCTTATTTATAAAATAATCTCCTTTTCGGCTATGATAGAAAGGAAGAGGTAGAAAAGGAGTTTGTTTAGATGAATATTAGTCATTTTTCCATTAAAAGACCTGTCTTTACGATTGTTACTATGCTTTTAGTCATCATATTAGGCGGTGTATCATTATTAAAAATACCGATTACGTTAATTCCGGAGTTAAATCCTCCTATCGGAGTGGTTGTCACCTCTTATCCTAGGGCAAGCCCGACGGAGGTAAATGAAAAGATAACGAAGCCATTAGAGGCTACACTTGCTACCTTACCTGGTATCAAAAAAATCCAGTCAACCTCACAGGAAGGCTCCAATTTAATTGTGCTTGAGTTCAACTGGTCCGCAAATATGGATGTTGTACAACTTGATATTTTACAGCGAATTGATATGACCCCATTGCCTAATGATGCTGGCAAGCCGAGTTTCCTAAAATTTGATCCTTCTCAATTTCCTATTATTCAGCTATCTTTACGTGCAGAAAATAATCAAGTAGATGTACGTGTATTAGCAGAGCACTTAGAGAAAGAACTACTACGGACAGAGGGTGTAGCCAGTGTGAATGTTTCTGGCAAATTGATTGAAGAAATCCAAATAACATTGGATGAAGCAAAGCTAGTTGAAAAAGGCTTGACACAGACAGATGTGATGCAAATCGTTCAAGCGAATAATGTGTCTCTTCCTGGTGAGCCTGTTTCAACAGATGATGGAAAATTGCTAACAACACGTATAGTTAGCACATTATCTTCTCCGGAAAGCATTGCCGACTTAATTGTTTCGGTAGACCCTTTAACAGGCAAATCATTAACAATTGGTGATCTTGCAACCGTTGAGAGGACAGAACAACAATCTATTACCACAACACGTGCAAATGAGCATCCAGCAGTTCTTATGTCTGTATTACAGGAATCTGGTGCAAATACAGCTGATGTTTCTAAAAATTTCCAAAAATCCTTGGAGGCATTACTAAAGAAAGAACAGTATAAAGGAATCACAGCAGATATTTTAGTTGATCAAGGAAATTATGTGGATTTAGCAATTAGTAATATTGGCTCTTCCTTACTCTTAGGTGGATTATTTGCGATGTTCGTTCTATTTGTTTTTTTACGTAGTGTAAAGAATCCGATCATCATTGGTATTGCGATTCCTTATTCCGTTATTGTCACATTTGTTTTGATGTTTTTTGCGAATTTTTCCCTCAATATTATGACATTAGGTGCTCTGGCACTTGGGATTGGTATGCTTGTGGATAATGCCATAGTCGTTATTGAGAATATAGAAAGACATCTAGGACTAGAAAAGGACCCGATTACTGCAGCAAAGGAAGGCACAAAGGAAATAGCCCTTGCCATTACAGCTTCCACTTTAACCACAATAGCAGTATTCATCCCTGTTATGTTCATCGAAGGATTGATTGGTCAAATTTTTACAGAGTTTGCCTTAACAATCTCGTTCAGCTTAATTGCCTCTTTAGTAGTTGCGCTTACAGTCGTTCCGATGCTAGCAAGTCGACTTTTAAAAATGAAAAACAATAATTTTTATGTACAACGCAGTAAGTCCCGATTTTATAGGCATTACAAGGCGTCTATTGTATGGGTACTAAAGCATCGAATGCTTATACTACTTTTTACAGTTGTTTGCTTTAGTCTTTCTTTGTTTGGACTGACTAGAATAGGTACTGAATTTTTACCGCCTACAGATGAGGGGTTCACCTCTATAAGTGTCAATCTTGAAAACGGTGTCGCTGTATCAGAAACGGAAAAGATTGTTAAGCAAATTGAGGAACGTTTAAAACAGGAAAAGGATGTAGATGTGTATGTTAGTTTAATTGGCGGTACACAACAATCCCAAGCACGTGGACAAACTAACGCCAATCAAGCTGAGATGTATGTAAAACTTGTCCCATTAGCAGAAAGGCAACGCTCCATTTTCGAATTTGTGGAAGAACTAGAACAAGATATACAGGAAGAGCTTGGAGAGCAAGCTGAAATTACTTTTAATGTATCGACAGCTACAGGTTCGTCACCACACACCTTAACATTCCGCTTAACAGACTCTGATGAAAAGAGGCTACAGCAAACTGTTAAGAAAGTGCAGCAAGAACTACTAGCGATTCAGCAGGTGACAAATGTCTCTACGGATTTAGATATTACTGTTCAAGAGATACAAATTGAGGTTAATCGTGAAAAAGCAAAAGACTATGGTCTTGCTCCAGCACAAATCGCTCAAACTGTAAATCAAATGACAAAAGGTCAATTAACGTCCCAATTGACTACTGATGACGGCGCAGTATTACCCGTTTATACAGGCTTTGGGCAGTCATTTAATACGAGTATAGATGCTTTAAAAGCCATGCAGCTACGTTCGCCAGCAGGATTATTTGTAAAATTAGAGGAAGTGGCTACTGTTTCTATGCAAGAGGGGCCGGTATCCATTCGTCGTTCTGATCAAGCAGCAGCAGTGGCCTTTTTTGTAGATTATGAAACAAAGGAATCGTTGGGAGGAATCTCAGCAAAAGTAGATGAAGCCTTAGAACAAGTTAATTTACCATCTACTACTCAAGTTGTGTTCAGCGGGGACAGAGAGCTCTATGATAGTGCAATCGATGATATGTTACTAGCTGTGATGCTAGCCATTGTGCTTGTATATATTGTGATGGCAGCTCAATTTGAGTCATTTAAATATCCGTTTGTTATCATGTTTACCGTCCCATTAATGATTATTGGTGTTGCGATAGCTATGTTCCTAACAAATACTTTAATTGGTGTAACCTCAGTTATCGGTATCTTAGTGCTGGTAGGAATAGTCGTAAATAACGGTATTGTGCTGGTAGATTATATTAATCAGCAAAAGGCAATAGGCATGCCAGCTTATGAGGCAATTTTACTTGCTACCCAAGATCGGCTACGTCCAATTTTAATGACAGCCTTAACAACTATTTTAGGGCTATTACCACTCGCACTGGGCATTGGAGAAGGGACCGAGATGAATCAGCCAATGGGCATTGCTGTTATCGGAGGGCTTGTGACCTCAACTTTACTGACGCTGTATATTGTACCGATCATTTACAGTTTAATGGATAAAGAAACAAGAAAGATGCACTAGGTTCAAGGGGGAATGGTAGATGAAGGTTCATTTTTTTACAGGTTTTCCTGGTTTTATTTCAAGTCAACTAATTCGAGCATTATTTCAAAAGAAACAAGCACAACAAGTAATTGCAATCGTATTGGCAGGTGAAGCCATAAAGGCACATAAAGAAAAAAACAAAATATTAGAGGATTTTCCTGACTGTTCGATTCGAATCGTGGAAGGCGATATTACATTACCAAACCTTGGATTAGAAAATCAAACCATCAAAGAAATTGTACCGCAAATTGAAGTGCTTTGGCATTTAGCTGCTATCTATGATTTAGCTGTACCACGTGATATTGCTTGGAAGGTAAATGTTCATGGTACAACTATGGTTAATGATTTTGTTCGCACCTTACCAAATTTACAGCGGTATATGTATTTCAGCACTGCCTATGTGGCTGGTACACGTGAGGGCGTACTGCGTGAAAATGAATTAATTCGACCAAGGGCATTTAAAAACCACTATGAGGAAACAAAATATGAGGCTGAACACCGAGTAGAAGATTTAAAATCGGAAATACCGTTGACAATAATTAGACCTGGAATTGTGCGTGGTCATTCCCAAACTGGTGAAACCATTAAATTTGATGGTCCTTATTTCTTTTTAAACTTAGTTGAACGTTTGAAGGGTTTACCTTTTATTCCGTATATTGGTCAAACTACATCGACGATTAATGTAGTGCCAGTTGATTATATTATAAATGCTTCTACTTTTCTGGTTAATGAACAGAGTGCAGAAGGGAAGACACTTCATTTAACTGATCCTAATCCTCACCCTGTACAGGAGGTATACCGTACAATGGTGAAACTAGTTACAAATTCTTATCCAAAAGGACGTTTACCATTTATATTGGCTAAGCTATCATTGCAGATTCCATTTGTTCGAAAAAAATTAGGTGTTGAACAAGAAACATTAGATTATTTAACATGGAATGCCTCATTTGATGCGACTGAAGCACATCATATCTTACAAAAAGGGGGTATTACATGCCCTGATTTTATACAGACGATGCCAAAAATGATTGAGTTTTATTTAGCACATAAGGAAGAGAAGAGCTATCAAATTCAGATTAAGTAACGAAAAAACATATAGATATTTTTGTCAGCTGTAAATGATAGTGCTATAATATTTGAAAGAAGATACCTTCGACAATTTGTCAAAGGGGAGTAGCTAACAGGCAATTAACTTTACCTGGTTTCACATTCGTCAATACATGGTACAACCATCGGGTGTGATAGTGAATGGCTCTATACGTATAACGTGTAGATTGAAGTACCATAAATAGAAAGGGTACGAATTTACTTAGCGAGACCTTTGCCTGAATTAGGGCAGGGGTTTTTTTCTTTTATACTTGGATGACAGGGTCATTGAGGGTATAGAGAGCTTAGAGGAGGCACTAGAATGGAAGCGATTTTATTACAATATGGCTGGGTGTTAATTGTCCTTGTTGTATTAGAGGGATTACTTGCAGCTGATAACGCGGTAGTAATGGCTGTTATGGTGAAGCATTTACCACAAGAGCAGCAAAAAAAGGCGTTATTTTATGGACTATTTGGAGCATTGATATTCCGATTTTCCGCATTATTTGTTATTACAGTTTTAGTAAATTATTGGCAAATACAAGCGGTCGGTGCAGCTTATCTATTGTTTATGTCTGCGAAAAATATATATGATTTACGGAAACATAAAGATGAAGAAGAAGCAACTGAAAATGCTGGGAAAAAAGGTTCTGGTTTCTGGTTAACAGTACTAAAGGTAGAGGCAGCCGATATAGCATTTGCTATTGATTCGATGCTAGCAGCCGTTGCAATTGCTGTAACTTTGCCACACTTAGGTGAATTTGATATTGGTGGCATCAATGGCGGTCAGTTCATTGTAATGCTCCTTGGCGGATTTATTGGTGTCATTATGATGCGGTTTGCTGCCCAATGGTTTGTAAAAATATTAAATGATTACCCTTCACTTGAAACAGCGGCATTTCTTATCGTTGGCTGGGTAGGTGTGAAGCTAGTTGTCTTAACATTGGCACATGAGAAGGTGGGGATATTGCCTAAAGAATTTCCACATTCCACGGCATGGGAGTTAACATTCTGGATTGTCCTAGTTGGTATTGCTTTTGTCGGCTATTTAGTCGGTGTAAGAAAGAAAAAATAAGTATATGAACGTTGGAGGAATAGTTATCACTATTCCTCTTTCTTTTTTTATATATTTTTTCTATACTATAATCTATCTAGTTGGGCATCATATGTGGGAGGAGTTGTTAAAGTGCCTTGGAAAAAATCATCAAATAAACTAGTCACACCATTTCAGGTACTTGTTTCTTATTATTTTATAGCGATAGCGATTTCCTTCCTGTTATTACGGCTTCCAGGCGTGCATCAAGAAGGTGTAAAAGTCTCTTTTTTAGATAGCTTGTTTACAGCAGTAAGTGCAGTAAGTGTTACTGGGCTAACAACGATTAATATATCGGAAACCTATACTACCTTTGGGCTTGTAATGATTCTTGTTATTTTACAGTTAGGTGCCATTGGTATTATGTCACTTGGTACCTTTGTGTGGCTGCTTGTTGGGAAAAAAATAGGCATGCGTGAGCGTCAGTTAATCATGATTGATCATAACCAGTACAGTGTCTCTGGTGTAGTTAAGTTAATCCGCGAAATTTTAAAAATTTTATTTGGCATTGAATTAACGGGTACCATTATTTTAACGCTACATTTTACCAATTATTTTGATACCTTAGAAGAAGCCTTTTTACATGGAATTTTTGCCTCTATTTCTGCTACGACAAATGGAGGATTCGATATAACGGGAATGAGCTTACTCCCATTCCATAATGATTATTTTGTACAGATGGTTACCATGGTACTGATTGTATTAGGTGCTATCGGATTTCCAGTATTAATTGAATTGAAGACTTTTTTGCTTAATCGACGCGAGAATTTCCGTTTTAGTTTATTTACTAAAATTACTACTTCAACATACGCCATTTTATTTATAGTTGGTGCGCTTGTCATTTTACTCCTTGAATCATTTCATTCTTTTAAGGAAATGTCTTGGCATGAGGCATTATTTTCAGCAATGTTCCATTCTGTATCAACGAGATCAGCTGGACTGACTACTTACGATGTCACGACTTTTAGTGAAGCTACAGATATTTTCATGAGCTTCCTAATGTTCATTGGCTCTTCCCCAAGCTCAGTTGGTGGAGGTATTCGTACCACAACTTTTGCCTTGGCCATTTTATTCTTAATTACCTTTGCTAGAGGAAGAGAGGATATTCAAGTATTTGGACGAGAAATTCATTTGATTGATGTCTTCCGATCATTTGTTGTCATTTTATTAGCCTTTTTCATGGTATTAGTTGCAACCCTTATCTTGCTTATAACAGAGCCACATGCATCACTTATTCAAATTATTTTTGAAATTACCTCAGCGTTCGGAACATGTGGTATGTCGTTAGGCATAACCTCTGATTTATCAGTGGTTGGTAAAATCATTATCATTATTTTAATGTTTATTGGTCGAGTTGGATTAATCTCATTCCTTTATACTCTTGGAGGTGGCGGAAGAGGAAAGAAATCAGGCTTCCACTATCCGAAGGAGCGAGTAATTATTGGTTAAATTTTAAAGTATGTGAGGCATTAAGTAAGGAAAATTCCATCGTATACCTCATATAAAAGTAAGAAATTATTATCTTGTCATAAAATATTCAAAAAATTTAAACTTTTATTTCCTGATTGGATAGATTGTTTTTTGGGTATTTTTTACAAAGTTCTGCCAATCTTTTTTTGAGAAATTTGACCTATATTAGTAAGGCTGGCTATGAGTACTTAACTAACCGAACAATGTAGCGAAGAAAGAATAAATTTAGCAGTATTTATTGTTACTATGAGGATTTAAGAATCGTTTAAGTAATAAAAAAAAGCTAGTCCTGATCGTTATGACAGGACTAGCGTTTCTTATTAGTTAGAGTAGATTGTTGCAAAGTAAGGTGCTTGACCATGTCGGAAATAGGTTAACAGATAGCCATTTTTTTGTACAATTTTGCCATTTGCAAACTCTTGGTAGTCAAGAGCATGAGGGATAATCAAGGTATGCTTAAACAACTCTTTTTCAGTTAACTTAAAGTTAGCAAATTCCTCACCTGCGATAGCTGGATCTTCTCGTAAAGCGTGATAAAGGGCTTTTTGTTGCTCTTCTGTAGGACGCTCATTCCACCACAGCTTCCGTGGTTGGAACTGCTGAGCCATTAAGTAATCAAGCTGCATTAAACTCTGGACAATGTTTAAATTCACATCATCAACCGTTTCTAAAAACATTAATAAACGACGGAATAAATCCTCTAGCTGATGGCCAATACGAGACCAACCTTTTGTTTCCCAATATGTTCCGAAGTTTTGGAAGAAATCAAATGGTGTATCAAAGACCTCTGTAACCAAGTATTCAATCGTATGATCCATACGGTGATCATTCCAATACTTTTCAAGAACATCCTCTGCATGTTTAATGCGAACGATATCTTCAAATGATAGAACATTATTTGAAAAGATTTCGTAAGGAGATAGATCCACATAGGTATAGCCAAACTTTTCGGCTTCTAATCGAAGTCCTGTGCCGCGTAAAAGTTTCAAAAATCCAAGCTGTAATTCCTCTGGCCGCATTGCAAAAACGTCATTAAATGTTTGGCGAAAACTAGCATAATCTTCTTCTGGTAAACCAGCAATTAAATCTAAATGTTGATCTATTTTTCCGCCATCTTTCACCATAGTTACTGTTCGCTTTAGTTTTTCAAAGTTTTGACGACGTTTTACAAGAGTATTTGTTAAATCGTTCGTAGATTGAACACCTATTTCGAATCGGAACAAACCTTTTGGTGCATTATCATTTAAGAATTGAATGACTTCAGGGCGCATTATATCAGCCGTGATTTCAAACTGGAATACAACACCTGGTTTGTGTTCATCAATTAAAAATTGGAACATTTCCATTGCGTAGCTACGACTGATGTTGAAGGTGCGATCCACAAATTTAATTGTTCGAGCTCCGTTATCCATTAAGAAACGAATATCCTCTTTTATTTTTTCACGGTTAAAGTATCGGACGCCAACTTCAATAGAAGATAAACAAAATTGGCAGCTAAATGGGCAGCCTCGGCTTGTTTCGATATATTGAATTCGCTTACCTAGGTAGGGAAGATCCTCCTCAAAACGAAAAGGACTTGGTAATTCGCGCAAATCAATTTTAGGTGGCATAGCGTGAATCTTGACTTTCTCGTCCTCTAAATAACAAATACCAGGAACATCTTCTAACAATATTTCACCGTGGAAATAGCGCAGTAATTGCTTAAATGATGTTTCTCCTTCACCCATCACAATGAAGTCTACCTCAGGTATTCGACGTAACCAATGGTGACAATCATAAGAAACCTCAGGTCCCCCGAGCAGAATTTTAACATTTGGACAGACAGTTTTTAACATCTTGATAACGTGAATTGTTTCTTCGATGTTCCAGATATAGCAACTAAATCCAACGATATCAGGTTTTTTTTGGAATAAATCTGATACAATATTAAAAGCAGGGTCTTTAATAGTATACTCTGCTATAATTGGATTAAACTCCGGTAAAGCTGCGCCTTTTAAATAGCGCAATGCTAAATTTGTGTGAATATACTTTGCATTCAAAGTAGTTAAAATAGTATTCATGCAATAATCTTCCTTTCAACATCCTATTGTATCAGTCAAGTATCTGACATACAATATAATTCTTTTTACCTATTTATTTTGTGAACGGTTCGTGAAATAATTTAAAATACTTAAATTTACTAAATTTTGTAATAATAGAATCGTGCTGTCATAAAGTATAGTAAAGGCTCAAAATTCGATTTTAGAGGTTTTTTACTCTTTTGAAAGGTTCGGTGAGAAAGTTGAAGCAAAATGATATTAATCAATGTTTTGGAAATCTTATGAAAAGTACTTCGTCACCAACACTTATACTCAATAAAGCAGGGAAAATTTTGAACGTCAATGAGGCTGCTATCAATCTTTTCAATCTTAATTTAACCTATATTGGCTATTTAGCTATGGACGAGCCATCTAATTTTAAATGGACTAAGTTCGTCAAACAGTTACAAAATGATTTGCGTTCAGAGGAAATTTTCAATATTCGCACAGTTGGAAATGAATACGAAATGTTATCTTTCAAATGTTTTTACGATCCCAACACAGAGGAAATTGTTGCGCAAATTTCAACATTAAATGATGATGTTGCCCATAAGTTATATGTTAGCCAAGCACATGAGAGAGCGCAATCATTTAATGCCTACGATTACTTACCTTATGCTGTTATTGTTAGTGACGCTAGTGGTATTATTCTTGGGCTAAATAAATATGCCGAAATGTTTCTGAAAGTTGAAAATTCACAACTTCTTCATAAAGCGCATCAGCATATATTTGATTCATTTACATTGAAAAAAGGGCAAATTACAACCTATCTTTCTAAGTTAATGGGTGAAAAACATGCAAGCATTCATGTAGTCGATGAAACACAGGTGAGCAGAACTTGCTATTATGAAATTTCAAGTATTTTTGATGAATACAATAATATTATTGTCACTGTTATTAATGATGAAACAGAGAAAAAGCAACTTCAGCATAAAGTTGAGCATCAGCAAGCATTAAACGTTGTGGGACAGATGGCAGCGAGCATTGCTCATGAAATTCGTAACCCATTAACTTCTTTAAAGGGTTTTACAGAATTACTAAAATTAAATGCTGATGATGAATCACGCATGTATCTCTCTGTTATTGACAGTGAGCTTCAACGGATGGAGCAAATTTTATCCGAATTATTAGTGTTGTCTAAGCCAACAACAATGAAAGTGGAATTATTAGAACTGGATCATATTGTAAAGCAAGTCATTGAGTTTATGCTACCAGATGCACTCATGAAAAATATTATGATTCAGTATATTTCAACCTCTAATCAAGTCTATATTGGCGGCAACGAGAATCGACTAAAGCAAGTGCTGATGAATTTAATTAAAAATGCGATGGAATCCATGAATAATGGTGGTACGATTACCGTCGAAATGGCAACAAACGACTGTGCGATTGTCGAACTTATGATAAAAGATGAAGGTGTTGGCATGGACAGCACGACACTTCAAAACCTATTCCAGCCTTTTTACACGACAAAATCAACAGGGACAGGACTGGGCCTTGCTTTCGTGAAAAAAGTGATTGAAGAACATGAAGGAGTAATAGGCGTTAGTAGTGAACTACAGAAGGGGACATGCTTCCATCTGCAGTTTCCAATTTACACGTTTAATCAGATGGATACAATGGAAGTATCCACAAAAGATTCTGCTTATTTAGTAACATAAAGAAAGTAAAAATGGTTGCATAATGAACAACAAAAACTTCTAAATCATATATTGCTTTTGACAATGCTTTTCTAATGTCGCTATAATGTCATGTATAAAGAGCGAAGTGAGAGGAAAAGAATATGCCGTCAGAAGATCTAAAACAATCTTTAAAATTATATATTGTATTATCACGTGCACTAAAAGCAATTAATGAAACAACACATCAGTTATTTCAGGATAATGGTTTAAACCCAACTGAATTTGCTGTTCTAGAACTTCTCTATCATAAAGGAAGACAGCCATTACAGCAAATTGGCAATAAAATTTTGTTAGCCAGTGGGTCTATTACGTATGTCATTGATAAGCTGGAGAAGAGAGGTTACTTATTACGAGTATCTTGTCCTGCTGATCGTCGTGTTACGTATGCAGAAATCACCCCTGAAGGTGAAGCTTTTATGGGAGAGCTGTTCCCAAAACACGAACAGCATTTGCATGAATTAATGAGTGTACTATCTCCAGAAGAAAAAGAACAAGCTATTACGTTATTGAAGAAAATTGGTCTTTCTATAAAGGACCTATCTTATTAAAAAAGTTGTCTCATTGATTTGAGACAACTTTTTTTTATGATCAAATAGAAGGACGATAGACTATGTCTATCGCCCTTATCATTTTATTATTTTTTAGATATAGTTGCTGCCATATTAAGCATAGCATCTGTTAAATCTTGTTCATCATTATCATGAATAGTTAATTTTGTAATGAGACCATCTTTCTCAAGGACAACCCCAATTACTTTCTCAGTGTCGAAGTCCACAACATAACCCTCGATATTTTGAACATCTTTGAATGCTGCTAATTCCTCAGCAGTTAGAGCGACTGTTTCACCCACTGCGTTCATATAATCTTGCATAGTTGTTTTTACTTCTTCAAAGCTCGATTGTGAAGCTTCAATTGTTTCAATACGCATAAACACTTCGTCATCATCATTGGACACTAACATGTCTTTACCAGGCTCTTCTTGTGTAAGTGTAAATCCAGGAAGTTGTTGTAGTTTATAGCTTTGATCAACACTTGCAGATTCAGTTGCCTTTTCTGTTTTATCTACACCATTTTGGACGTATTTTACATCTTGTTGAGGCTGTTTAGAAGCATCCTCTGTATTTGTATCATTTGATGCAGGTGTATCTTCTTCCTCATTTGATTCACCTGCTGTATCATCTCCAGATGGTTTTTGATCGGCAGCAGTATTTGATGGCTCATTTTGCTGAGCATCTGAATCCCCTGTTTTATCAGATGTATTACAACCTACAACTAATACGGCTGTTAGTAATAATGCAAGAATAGAAACTAATTTTTTTTGCATAAAAAACCCTCCTTTTCTAAATTAAACGTAAGTAAAGATAAAATGTTTCCAAATATTAATGTTATGATGTTAAAGGTAACACTAAAAATAATAATAGTACAAAAACGACATGAGCTACAATAACAAGTGGCATACTTTTACGCCATTCATATAAGAAGCCCCAAATAATGCTTGTTACCAATGCAGCAATGACACCAAGCATAAATCCGCTAAGGGCAATTGATACAGCACATAATACTGCGGTAACTATGACAGCCAGCGGTGGGCGCATAAAACGTTTTAACTGTTGTTGGATATAACCACGCCAAAATAATTCTTCACCTATAGCAACGATAAATACGAGTAAAACATAGTGCCAGATATTTTGTGGTCCGTAGCTTGCTAAAAATTTTTGAACGGATTGTACTAAGTTATTATTAATATATGGAGCGAGCCAGTAACCAAAGCGAATAATACCATATGTGATGGTACCGTATCCAATACCAAAGAGTAAAAATTGCCATGTAGGTAATTGATCTTCAATGGAGCCAGCTAAGATGGCAATGGCAATACATACTAGTAGAGTGAATGCATACATGTACCAAAATACAGCTTGGTTAGCAAAGGTAAAAGCAAGCATGCCATAAACGAATAATAAAGAAAGGAGAAATAGTATTGTTTGTTTCGAATTTGTTAGCATATTCGACCTCCATACCTTAATCTTATCAAAAAAATAGTCCCTTATCATCTATTAAGACAAATAGGGACTATTCAGACTATTAAGCTTCATTAGTATATAAGATTTTATATCGTTTATGATTGACGACCGTTTTTTCTTCAATTTCAAGGGAATCAAAATTCTCCATATATGTTAAATTAACGATCACCGAATTTTCATTTACCTTTTCTACAATACCTTGGAGACCATTTTTAAACTCGATAATATTTCCAACTTCAGCTATTTTCACAGACAGTCAGCTCCTTCATCGACTAATAATATACAGTTTGCATGAAAAATTGGTAAACGTAAAGCTTTTTTTAAATAATTCATAATTTATTACACAAATGAGGAAAAGAGAGGAATAAATTTCATGGAAAAATACGAAAATATGCTTAAACAATTACAAAATGGGGAAAGAGAAAGTATTGAAATTCAAAAGGAAGAATTTTATGAATTTAGAGAAATACTTGTAAAACACCCATTATTTAAACATTTTAGAGGTGAGGCCAAGCAAAATGGGCGAATTATCTACACTTATACTGAAATACCAAGAAGTTAATTTGTCGAACATTGTCGTAAGTTAATGCTGTAAGAAATGAAATATAAATGTATAATAATGGTATGATTATTTGTGTGTGGAGGGTTGTATGAATGGTCAATCTACTCTTGAAACAAATGGAACAAACTCGTGAGATGATGATTCGCTCAGGTGTAGAAAACGGGTTACAAAATGCAAAAACCATTCAACTGAGTCGCAGATTAGATCAGTTAATGAATACTTATTATAGACAGATGGCATTTGAAGAAGAAAAAGACCAAGAAGACTAACAAAAGATTGTTCCAGTATTCAGAGTAAAAAAACATTTTAACATATATGTTTAAAATGCATTTCAATGGGGAATAACTTACTATGAACACAGCAACATTCTCATTTCCCCCTTTAGAGCAGTGATCCCCCAATCACTTGCTCTTTTTTTTTGCTTATTCGGTATATATGCCCTACCTATAAATTTTAGTACAAGTTGTGGGAAGAATTTGAATTATCCCATTCATTCACCTAAACTGAAAGATATAGAGTTGGACTCTCATGGAGAGTGCAGACATTCTAGAACAAAGGAGCATGTACATATGACAAAGAAACGAATTGCATTTATTGGAACTGGAGTAATGGGTGCTAGTATTATTAAGCATTTATTAAAAAATGGTCATGAAGTTACTGTCTATACTCGTACGCAAGAAAAAGCAGAATCTCTTGTTGCTTTAGGGGCATCATGGGCAAGCTCGCCTGCTGAAGCATTTAGAAACCATGAAATTGCCTTTACAATGGTTGGTTATCCTTCAGATGTAGAGGAAGTATATTTTGGGGAAAATGGCCTCTTCCAAACAGCAGAACAAGGCAACATTGTTATTGATATGACGACATCAGAGCCATCTTTAGCAAAGAAAATTTATATGCATGCTCAATCCATCGGAGTAGAGGCTTTAGACGCCCCTGTTTCAGGAGGGGATATTGGTGCACAAAATGGCACTTTGTCAATCATGATTGGTGGTGATCAGGTCACATACGACAAGGTATTGCCAATTATGAAGCAGTTTGGAGAAAATATAATTTATCAAGGTGAAGCAGGAGCTGGGCAGCATGCAAAAATGTGCAATCAAATTGTCATTGCCTCTGGTATGATTGGCGTGTGTGAATCATTAGCTTATGGACTAAAGGCAGGTTTAGATTTACCTACTGTACTACAATCGATCTCTTCAGGTGCAGCCGGATCATGGTCTTTAAGCAATTTAGCCCCACGTATGATAAAAGAAGATTTTGCACCAGGGTTTTATATTAAACATTTTGTAAAGGATATGAAAATAGCTTTAGATGAGTCAAACAAAATGGGCATCACATTACCAGGACTTGCATTAGCCTATGAAATGTATGAGAAATTAATCGCAGCAGGCTATGGTGATAATGGTACACAAGCACTCTTGAAGTATTATAAATAATTCGCGATGCGATTATGAATAGGAAACCTGAAGGCTCCTTAATGGGAGACCTTCAGGTTTTTTTGTTTTACTCTTTCCCGAAAAGTTGAGAATCCAGTGAGAAGCTGGATGCGCCTGCGAGAGCAAAGTAAAGAGCTATTGCACCTAATGCTAAATCTAATTCA
Source organism: Lysinibacillus capsici (assembly GCF_020217405.1). Taxonomy (NCBI): domain Bacteria; kingdom Bacillati; phylum Bacillota; class Bacilli; order Caryophanales; family Bacillaceae; genus Lysinibacillus; species Lysinibacillus capsici. Next base: position 910,371 of record NZ_CP084108.1, read on the forward strand.
TAACCAGCCAATCCATTTGCCCCGATAAAGCCGATGCTAAGCTTTGCTGTAAAGATCGCTACAATCATTGTAATCGTTAATAAAGCACCAAATATTCTTGTTGCTAAACCTAAAATAATTGCGATTCCACCAACTAATTCAATAATTGCCACGATATACGCCATAAATCCTGGTATACCTAGACTATCAAAGAAGTCAGCTGTATAGCTAATACCGCCTTGAAATTTTTGAAAACCATGCACTGCAAAAATAACGCCTAGAACGATACGTAAAATTGTTGAACCAATATTTTGCATAATAAAGTAACTCCTTTTCTTTTTGCTTACAATTCGTAACTTAGTTTATTTTTAAAAACAACTTTTGTCAAGTAACTTAATGTGTTTTTAGAACAGGTTTTTTAAAAAAGTGATATACTGTTAAATAGGAACTAATATACAAAGGGGGAAGTCATTTGGATCAAAAAAATATTTGTCCACGATTTGAAAAAGCACTCATGATATTAAATCATCGTTGGAATACGCTACTTATTTATCAGCTACTAGATGGTCCGCAAAGGTATTCGACCATTAAAAATCAGCTGAATATTAGTAGTCGTGTATTAACAGAACGTTTAAAGGAGTTAGAGACTGAGCAAATAGTGCTACGTACAGTAATTCCCTCAACACCAGTTGTCATTGAGTATGAATTGACGGAAAAGGGTTATGCTATTGCACCTGTGCTAAAAGCGATTGAGCACTGGTCCTCTGAATGGGTAACCATAAATATAGAATGATAAAAAGGTATTCAAGCGAGGGGCTTGAATACCTTTTTTTGGATTCATACAGAAAATAAGCGTTCAATTATCGACCATTTGGCAGTTATTTTTCAGTGAATTTACTGTTATATTGTAAATAATATTAATTTTCTTTAAAAAAAGGTATTTTTTATTTCAGAGAGAAATTAATTGTTTATTATAGAGAATGGAGAGGAGGGTATTATGAAGAAGAGTACAGCTATAGACGTACAACATCGAAGTCAATTAGCCATTTATTTATCATTACCGATACTTTCATGGGCATTTTATGATTTTGCGAATACAATTTTTTCTTCAAATATAAATACAATATTTTTTCCCTTTTACATGGATGAGGTTTTAGGAACAAATGAAGTGATGCAACAAGTTGCGAGCACCTTTATATCTTATGCAAATGCCATTGCAAGCTTGTTGCTCGTTATCTTTTCACCCCTTTTCGGTGTGTGGATTGATAACACAGGTTATAAAAAGAGATTTATTGTATGGTTTGCATCCATATCTATTCTGTTTACGTTTATGATGGGAATATTTGCGAATGTACAAACCACTGTCAATTACTCTGGTGTGCCTCTTAGTTTATTTTTGGTAGTTGCAAGTTTTGTCATAGCAAAATTTTTCTTTAATTCAAGTTTAGTATTTTACGATTCTATGATGGGTGATCTAGGAACAAAAGAAGAGATGCCACTCATTTCAGGGTATGGTGTTGCAATCGGATATCTTGGTACACTTTTTGGATTACTTGTTTACTTGTATGTTGGTAACAGCGATTTTCATCGAGCGTTTATTCCAACAGCCATTCTGTATCTATTCTTTTCATTGCCATTATTCTTAATTAATAAAGATACGCCGATCCCAAAGTCGCAACGGAAGTCCTTAAAGTTTTTAGATGGTTATAAAGAAATCATTCAAACATTTAAAGATATGAAGCAATATAAAGCAATCTTTACCTTTATGATTGCTTATTTCTTTCTAAATGATGCCATTGCGACAACGATTGCTATGATGGCTGTTTATGCGACAACAATTGTTGGCTTTAGTTCTGGACAATTTATCGTTCTTTATTTGGTCTCTACTGTCTCAACAATCATTGGGTCACTTGCCTTTGGGTATATTACGAAATCAATAGGAGCTAAACGTGCCATTACAATTGTTGCAGTTATTATGATTGTTGCTTTGATATTCGCTGTTTTTGCTTCAGCACAATGGATGTTCTGGCTTGCTGGTAGTCTATTTGGTATATCACTTGGCTCAATGTGGGTGACATCTCGGACATATATTATTGAATTATCACCGAACGAAAAACGTGGACAATTTTTTGGTTTGTTTGCTTTTTCAGGTAAAGTATCCTCCATTATTGGTCCAGTCATATATGGAACTGTTACATTGTGGATGAAGGATTATGGTACTATTGCTAGTCGTGTAGCATTATCGACGTTGATCGTTATGACGGTCGTTGGTCTATTGGTACATCTAAAAGTTAATGATAAAAATGGAAATAGCAAGTAGGAGAAATGTATTGCCTATGATACAATTGAATTATAAACAGATGTAGAGAAAGGAGCGGGGTTGCATTGGAACATAAAGGAATATTATTAGAAAGTGGAACAAATGAGCTAGAGATTGTTGAATTTGAAGTAGCTAACAATAAATTCGGCATCAATGTTATTAAAGTAAAAGAAATTATTCAACCGATCCCAGTAACGTTTATCCCACACGCGCACCCGCATGTAGAAGGAATCATTCAATTACGAGGTGAGGTATTACCTGTTGTAGATATGCTACGAGTATTAGGGATTCAAGGTGCTGAGCGTAATCCACAACAAAAATATATTGTAGCAGAATTTAATAAACAACGTGTCGTTTTCCATGTAGATAATGTAACACAAATTCATCGAATTTCTTGGAATCAAATTGAAAAGCCTTCAGATATGTATCAGGGAGGTACATCACAAGTAATCGGTGTGATTAAACAGAATGAGCAAATGATTCTATTACTAGATTTTGAAAGAATTATGGTGGATATCAATCCTGCGTCAGGAATTAGTGTGGAATCTGTGAAAAAGCTCGGTAAACGTGAGCGATCTGGAAAGAGAATTTTAATTGCAGAAGATTCACCGTTATTACGTAAATTACTGTTCGATACAATGAATGAAGCTGGTTATGACAATGTAGAATTCTTTGAAAATGGCCGCGATGCTTATGAATACTTAGAGGGAATTGCGAAGAGTGGCAGTGACATAGCGGAGCATATTCAATTGGTGGTAACGGATATTGAAATGCCACAAATGGATGGCCATCATTTGACACGAAAAATCAAAGAGCATCCCGATCTTCAAAAGCTTCCTGTTATCATTTTTTCAAGTCTAATTACAGACGACCTTCGTCATAAAGGGGATCAAGTAGGGGCTGAGGATCAAATAAGTAAGCCAGAGATTGCAGAGCTCATTTTGCGTGTTGACCAACTGATTCTGTAATCACCATGGCTTACATGATACTTCTCAATTTTAATAATGGGTATCCTGCAAGTATAAATAAATGAAAGTAAAGTCGGATGCCTTAATTAAGAGGGTCCGATTTTTTGTATATGTCCTAATATTATGAACAAAATAAATGCTAGATGCTTGAAGGATGTGATTATTTGAATGAATTAAAAACAGCTATTATTGATATCGGCTCCAATACTATCCGACTAGTGTTATATCAATATAATATTGAAGAGGGACTTCGTGAGCTTGGAAATATTAAGACGGTAGCACGATTGCGTACATATTTACAGCCCTCAGGAGAGATGTCTGACGAAGGTATTCAAGTGTTATCAGAAACTTTATTGACATTTAAAGCCATGCTTGAGGATTTTGAAGTAACAGATGTAATAGCTGCTGCGACTGCTGCTATTCGACAAGCCACTAATCGAGACAAAATTATTGAGGAAATGAAAGAACGGACTGGTATCCAAATAGAGCTTTTATCAGAAGAAGAAGAAGCCTATTTTGGCTACGTTGCTGTTGCTTATTCCATGGGTACGAAATCGGCCGTAACGATAGATATCGGTGGTGGTAGTACCGAAATTACGCTGTTTGAAAATAAAGAAATTCAGCAATCACATAGTTTCCCTTTTGGGACAGTTTCTTTAAAGCAACGTTTTGTAAAAGGTGAAATTATTAATAGTAGTGAGAAAAAAGAGCTTGTTGCCTTTGTCAAAGAGCAGTTCCAAACACTCCCTTGGATAAAAAATGTTGCTCTACCTATTATCGCAATTGGTGGTAGTGCGCGGAATATTGCTCAAATACACCAACAAAAGCATGATTACCCTATTGCCAGCGTTCACGGTTATGAAATGACAAAGGAAAATTTGGATGATTTAGGCTTATTTTTAGGGCAATTAAGCTTTCAGGAATTGAAACAATTGGATGGGCTCTCATCTGACCGCGCAGATATCATTGTTCCTGCATTAGAGGTATTCAGAGTATTGATGGAGGTAGTTGGTAGTGAGTCCTTCCAACTGACCAAGCGAGGTTTACGTGAGGGACTCATTATTCAACGGATTTTGCAAACAAATCCACAGGCGTTTGATAAATATAATGTATTTGAAGGAAATGCTAGAAGATTAGCACGTCAGTATGGTCGGAGTGAAATGGAAGTAGATTATTTAATGCATTTAGCAGACCAATTGTATCGTGAATGTTGTCATTTAGGCTACTTGCAATATCATCCAGAAGATTTGCATTTATTAGCAAAAGCGGCGAAGGTTTTTAATATAGGAGAGTATATCGAATTAAGCTCTTCAAGCCAACATACTTTTTATTTAATTGCAAATCAGTCCATTGATGGTTTAAATCATTTAGAACGAGTAAAACTAGCACTTCTTGCCTCCTATAAAAATAAAGATTATTTCGAACGATTTGCTGCTCCATTTGCTACATGGATGAGTCGAGAGGAACATCGTAAAATAAAAGATTTCGGAGCGTTATTAAAATTTGTCTATGCATTAAATGTTTCAAAACGCAATATAGTACATGCTATTGAAATGCTCACAGAAGAAGATCATGTTCAGCTTAATATATATGTAAAAAAGAATGCAGCGGCTGAAAAATATCAAGCCAATCGACATAGAAAGCATTTAGAACGTGCATTAAAAATCCCAATGAAGATCAATTTTATTGAAGAAGGGTGGAACAATGGATGACAACTGAAGTAACGAAAAACGAGCTACATGAGGAAGAATTTTCCGAAAACTACAATCTATTGTTAGAGGAAATTGCAAAGCCTCAATATTATAATAATCGCGAATTAAGCTGGCTTGCCTTTAATGAGCGAGTGCTAGAAGAAGCAGAGGATATTAATAATCCTCTGCTTGAGCGTTTAAAATTTTTAGCTATATTTAGTTCCAATTTAGATGAATTTTTTATGGTACGTGTTGCAGGCTTACAGGACCAGGTTCGTGCTGGTTTTCATAAGCCCGAAAACAAATCTGGCTTAACGCCAAAGGAACAGTTGGCCAAAATAGCAGAACGCACACAAGCATTAGTGCGTCGACAAACTGAGGTGTATAGACATTTAATCTATGATTTACTACCTCAACATAATGTACATATTGCGGACATGAAAGATTTAAATAGCAAGCAAAAATCATTTATCAATGAAATGTTTGCAGAAACTATCTTCCCTGTTTTAACCCCTGTTGCAGTGGATGCATATCGTCCTTTCCCAACCTTGCTTGGTAAAACTTTGAATTTATTAGTGCTGTTAGAGCAGGATGAGTCAGATCTTGAAAGTCGTGAAAGAGTAGCGATTGTCCAGGTTCCATCTGTGCTAGATCGCTATATAAAAGTACCGTCCGAAGAAGGAAAGACAGTTGTAGTTTTATTGGAGGATGTGATAGTAGCGCATATTGAAAAGCTGTTTTATGGCTATAGCGTAAAATCAGCACAAGCCTTCCGCTTAACAAGAAATGCAGATTTAACTATCCATGAAGAAGGGGCTCGAGATCTTCTCGTGGAGATCGAAAAAGAGCTGAAAAAGCGAAAGTGGGGAGTAGGAAGCCGTTTAGAAGTTCGAGTGGGAGAAATGAACGAGGAAGTGCTGCAATACTTACTAGATGAATTCGAAATAGAAGAATCCGATGTATTCCATATTGATGGTCCTTTGGATTTAACGTTTATGTTCTCTTTTGTGAAAGGTATTTCAGTAGGTCGTGAGCATTTAGAATATGAAAGCTTTATCCCACAGCCACCTTTAGATTTACAGTCTGACGAAAATATTTTCGAAAAAGCACTTCAACAGGATATATTTTTCCATCATCCATATGAATCTTTTGCCCCTATTGTTGATTTTATTTCTGAGGCCGCTGTCAACCCGAATGTGTTGGCTATAAAACAGACATTATATCGAGTAAGCGGGAATTCCCCTATTATTCAAGCGTTAAAGCTTGCCGCTGAAAACGGTAAACAAGTAACGGTATTAGTGGAGCTAAAGGCACGTTTCGATGAAGAAAATAATGTACACTGGGCAAAACAATTAGAACAAGCAGGTTGTCTTGTGATTTATGGGATGAATAATTTAAAAACACACTCAAAAATCACGCTAGTCGTTAGTCGTCGTAACGGCAAAATTGAACGTTTTGTCCATTTGGGTACCGGAAATTATAATGATGCTACTGCAAAAATTTATACGGATATGGGCATAATAACGACAGATAAAGAGTTTGGCATTGATGCGACAAATTTCTTTAACTACTTAAGTGGCTATACAGAAAAACCTACCTTTAATCATTTAGTCGTTGCACCATTTGATATACGAGATGAGTTTATTCGTTTAATGGATGAGGAAATTGCCTGTCATAAAAAATATGGAAATGGTTTTATTCGTGCAAAAATGAATTCATTGACAGACAAAGATTTAATGATGAAGCTTTATGAGGCATCCATTGCGGGTGTAAAGGTCGAGCTTATTATTCGTGGTATATGCTGTATTAGACCAGGAATCCCAGGTATTAGTGAAAACATTACCGTAACAAGTATTGTTGGTCGTTTCCTTGAACACTCTCGTATTTATTGGTTCCATCATAATGGGGAAAATAAAGTATATTTATCCTCTGCAGATATGATGACACGCAATATGATTAAACGTGTAGAAATTTTATTCCCTGTATATGCAAGTGAAGCAAAAACTCGTATTATTGACATAATGAATGCACAATTAATGGATACTGCGAAAGCTCGTATTCAAGACTCTAATGGTAAGTATCATTATAAAGAGTTTGATCGTAGCGAAGATCCATTAAATAGCCAGGAAGTTTTCTTGAAGGATGCATTAAAGCCTACGCTAGACGAAGAATAGAGCAAACACGCTACTTAGTGAGGGATAGAATGAAAAAATGTAGAGAAAATGTAGCGCCATTTGCAGAATATCAACAGCTCATGCAACTAAATCCATTTGATGCAATTATTTGTTTGAGACAAGTTGATAACACAGTGTTTGAGGTCGTTGAATTTAATGAAAAGCTATCGTCAATGATTGAGCTGGAGGATATAACAGCCAAAAACGCTGAGAACTTTTTTACTAAGCAATGCTGGCTGCAATTGTCGGGATTTCTAATTGAAGAAATCAATAAACAGCATACTCTAAAATTAGGTAACGGGTTTCAAGAGAAAACTTTTGTGCTCCATGTTCAGCACATTTCTGAATCAGTCGTTGCCATTATTCTTCGAGCGACAACATTTGAAGAAAATCCCTATTTACAGTTCATTGAACAACATATAAGTCCAGTGTTAACGACAGATTTACAAGGTCGAATAATTCATCAAAATATTGCTGCTACTGCTACACTATCGAGAGCGCAGCACAGTCTAATTGGACTAGATATTTTTTCATTACTAGAAAGTAAATACCTCAATGAATTTAAATTATTATTTACCAAAACAATCGAAGGTTCAGCGTTTGGCATGCCTAAATGCTTATTGAAAGGTGATTTACTAAGCAAAGAGCCCTTTTATTTAAGAACGCATCCAACCTATTATAATGGTGAAGTTGTGGGTGTCCACCTATTTGTTAAAGATGCGAATTCATTTATGAATGATCATGAAGCATTCTATTACCTAGCACTAATGGATGAATTAACAGGTATTTGGAATCGAAAAGCTTTTAAGGAGCATTGGCTACAGCATTTAAATGATAAAAAGCAAGTGCATAAGCAAGCCGCTCTTATTTTAGTTGACATTGACCGTTTTAAAAAGTTTAATGAATCCCTTGGCGAGAGCAAGGGAGATGATTTGATGCGCATGTTTAGTCATAGGTTACGGGAGCTTTGCTACTCAAAGTGTTCGCTATATCGATATAATAGTGATGAGTTTATTTTTGTGCTAAAAGATGCAACCATTCAAAAAATTGAACGAACTGCAAACTTGATTATGGACGTATTAAAACAGCCATTTATGATAGATGGACAGGAATATTTTATTAGCGTATCGATTGGGATTTCACTTAGCCCAGCAGATGGTAAAGATATCGAGACACTTGTACGGAAAGCAGATAAAGCTTTATTTTCTGTTAAAGAACATGGTCGTTCACATTATCGCTACTACCGTGAAGATATGACGGCCATTTTTCCAAACGAAGCATTGATGGAGGCACATTTACGTCGTGCAATTGAATTTAATGAACTAAGTCTCCATTTACAACCGCAAATGGATTTAGCAAATAATAGCATCAATAGCTTTGAAGCATTATTACGATGGAATAACCGTAAATTTGGTTTTGTATCACCAGCACAATTTATTCCTATTGCGGAAGCCTCAGGGTTGATTATTGAAATCGGTGATTGGATTATTGATGAGGTATGTCGTTACCAAAAAGAATGGCAATCGAAAGGATATCGTCCTGTACGGATTGCAGTCAATATATCCCCAAAACAGTTTAGAAAAGAAAATTTTGCCCGAAAAATTAAAACAACTTTAAAGAAATATGGTGTACCGCCTGAATTATTAGAAGTAGAAATTACCGAAAGTTCCATGACAAATGTACATGAAACATTTTCGATTCTTACAGAACTGAAGCAATTAGGTGTTTATGTGTCTGTGGATGACTTTGGAACAGGCTATTCCTCATTAAGTTATCTCAAGCGTTATCCGATTGATATTATTAAAATTGATCAGTCATTTATTGCAGATATAGCAAAGGATGACAAAAATGAAGCCATCATAAAAGCCATTATTTCGATGTCTCATAATTTAGGATTAGAGGTCATTGCTGAGGGAATTGAAGAACCAATACAAGTCGATTTTCTCAAACGCCATCGTTGTCAAAAAGGGCAAGGCTATTTGTATAATAAACCATTACCAGTTGAAACGATTGTACAACAATATTTTGTAAGCTAGAAAACGGGTAGCACTTTCATCATAAAATAGATGAAGTGCTACTTTTTTATTTGCCGTTTTTAAGACCATTTAAGACAATTGCTGTAAATTGCGCCATCTCAGAGGCTAGGTCAAAGTCTTCACTATGTATCAACCAATCATAGACATTGGCACGCATACAGCGCTGAATAAGTGTTTGTATGGTAGCAGCAGAAACATCTTGTCTAAATTCCCCATGTTGAATTCCTTCCTCGATATATGTATTCATTATCTGAAAAATCTTACGTTGTGGATTGATTAAATAATGATCCTGTTCTACTTGGTTTGTCATAGCAGCCGTATACACTGTACGTAATAAATCCTTCCCCACAATATTTGTTAAATATTTCATTTGCTCTTGATACACTAATAGAATTTTTTCACTTGCTGGTAATGAGGGATCAATATTTTTTTCAACTGTACGATAAAAATTATCAAGCTCCTTAAATTTTTCTAAAATAACATCATATTTAGATGGGAAATGTGTATAAAATGTACCCTTTGAAACATTACATGCTTTCGTAATTTGTTCAACAGAAACATGTTCATAACCATGCTTGTTAAATAAATCTAAAGAAGTTTTTAATAATTTTTCACGTGTTTCTAATGCCTTTTTCTGTCTGCTTGTGAGTGTTTCCATTGGTAGCTAATACCTCCTTTTTGAAATATTGTAAAATATCTTTTGTAAAAAATATTCAGAAAATATTAAATTTTTAATTGACGAGATGGAATTTGATTGATTATGATTTAAATGACCGAAGTCAATGACTGCGGTCAATGAAGTTATCTCGTTATTAATGTTACTTTAAAAAATGAAAGTTGGCTAGTATATCATCAAGTTTTCCGTTGTATTTTCAAAGAATGGGGAGGTTACAATGAAGGAAAAATTAGGTTTTATTGGCTTAGGGAATATGGGTTTACCGATGGCTATTAACTTATTAAGAGCAGATTATCAGGTATATGGTTTCGATACGAATGCGAAAGCAATGGATCAATTCGCAGCAGCAGGTGGTTTCGGCCTTGAGACAGCTATGGATATTGCGAAACAATGTGATGTTATTATGACAAGCTTGCCTACCCCTCAGGTTGTAGAATTGGTTTATCAGTCAGAGCAAGGAATTTTACAACATGCAAAGAAAGGATGCCTACTGATTGATTTTAGTACTGTTAATCCCGAATTGAATGATACGTTACATACAGAGGCTATAGCTTTGGGATTACGTTATTTGGGAGCTCCTGTCAGTGGGGGTGTCATTGGGGCTATCAATGCGACATTAACTATTATGGTTGGTGGTGACACAGATGATTATAAAAGTGCCAACAAAATATTCAGAATAGTCGGTAAAAACATTTATCACTTAGGCACATCTTCAAGTATAGGAACGCGAATTAAATTACTCAATAACTTAATGATTGGCTTTTACACAGAGGCAGTCGCTGAAACGATTGTACTTGGTGAAAAAATGGGTATTCAGGCAGACACGCTCTATGATGTATTAAGTAATAGTTATGGGCAAAGCCGTATTTATGAACGTAATTATTTGGAATATATGAAAAATGATAATTATGAGCCGGGCTTTTCGACAAATCTACTATTAAAAGATTTGAAGTTAGCTAAGGAAATGGCTGATGAAGCAGGCGTATCGCTACGAATCGGCGAAAAGTTAGTGGATCTTTATAGTGAAATTGCTCAGCAGGGCTATGGAGAAAAAGATATGTCTGCAGCTTATTTAAGTTTAAAAGAAAAATGTAAACTAGAACAATTTTAAGAGGAGGAAATGGATATGACAACGACACAAGAGGTTAAAACATTAACACATTTTATTGGTGGCAAATTGGTTGAAGGAAAAAGTGGCCGATTCGGTTCGGTATTTAACCCAACAACAGGTGAAGTCATTGCTAAGGTACCCCTTGCAACAGTAGAGGAAACACAAGAGGCAATCGAGCAAGCTCAAGCAGCATTTCCAGCTTGGCGTGAGACATCAGTGGCTAAGCGTGCAGAAATTGTACTAAAGTTCCGTAACCTTATCACTGAAAATATGGAAGAGCTATTACAAATCATTTGTACTGAAAGCGGTAAAACGATTGAAGATGCCAAAGGTGAAATTACACGAGGACTTGAATCTGTTGACTTAGCCATTGGTGCGCCACACTTAATGAAAGGAGAGTACTCTGTAAATGTTGGAGGTCAAATAAATGCTTATTCTGCAAAGTATCCATTAGGGGTTGTGGCAGCAATTTCTCCATTTAACTTCCCCATCATGGTGCCTCTAGCACAAACGAGTATGGCCATTGCTGTAGGAAATGCGGTTGTTTTAAAAGCATCCGAGCGTGTGCCAATGACTGCATTGTATGTTAGTGAGCTTTGGAAGAAGGCGGGATTGCCTGATGGTATTTGGACAGTAATCAATGGTGATAAAGATGCAGTCAATGAACTTTTAGAAAACCCAGCTGTGCAAGCGATTTCATTTGTTGGATCAACACCAGTTGCAAAGTATATTTATGAAACTGGGTCAAAATATGGAAAGCGTGTTACGGCACTTGGTGGGGGTAAAAACAATATGGTTGTAATGCCTGATGCGGATCTTGAACAGGTAGCTAATGCCTTTATTGGAGCAGCGTATGGGGCAGCCTCACAACGCTGTATGGCGATATCTACCATTATGCCTGTAGGAAAGGATACTGCAGATCGTCTAGTGGAGATTCTGAAGGATAAAATCGCTAATCTGAAGGTTGGCCCTTATACAAATCCTGATTCAGATTTTGGCCCTGTTATTTCTCAACAATCGAAAGAAGCAATTCTTACTGCAATTGATCGAGGGGAAGCCGAAGGAGCTTCAGTAATTTGTGACGGACGAGAGCTTGACATTGTCAAAGAGTCTAAAGGGTTTTATGTAGGACCTACATTATTAGATCATGTAAAACCAGGAATGGAAGTTTACGAGCAAGAAATATTTGGACCAGCTCGCAATGTTGTTCGTGTAGATTCCTTAGAGGAAGCTATTACTCTTATAAATAAGCATGAGCTAGGCAATGGTGTCACAATCTTTACGAATGATGGATTAGCAGCTCGAAAATTTACAACAGAAATTGATGTTGGCATGGTTGGTGTCAATGTACCAATTCCAATTCCTGTTGGCTACCATAACTTTGCAGGCTTTAAAGGCTCTCGTTTTGGTGAGGGGCATATGTTTGGCCCAGATCAAGCACGATTCTTTACAAAAACTAAGACAATTTCAGAGCGTTGGATGGCTGGTAATGCCTCCTCAGCATCCACATTTGCATTCCCAAGCAATAACGACTAATAAAACCTAGAGCTGTAGAGCTATACAGCTCTTTTTCTAAAAAAGGGGATGGGTGGGGTGTAAATGTTAGCGTATATTGGTCTTTTTGTTAGTTTAGCATTATTAGTTTATTTAACAATGAAGGGTGTAAATCTACTTATTTCAGCACCGTTAACTGCGCTTTTAGCAGCCTTAACAAACGGTCTTGCATTTTTTCCTCAAACAGCTGATAAAGATCAGGCCAACTTTCTAACGAGCTATATGGATGGATTCACAGGATTTGTTGGTTCATGGTATTTAATGTTCATGGCGGGCGCTATTTTCGGTAAAGTCATGGAGGACACAGGCGCTGCAGATAGTGTCTCTAAATGGATCGTAGAAAAAATAGGGGTGAAATATGCAACATATGCTGTAGTCTTAGCTGCTGCAGTACTCACATATGGTGGTGTTTCAGTTTTTATCGTAGCCTTTTCTGTTTATCCAATGGCTATTAGTTTATTTAAACAAGCAAACTTTCCACGACGTTTTATTCCTGCTGCACTGGGCCTAGGTTCTGTCACATTTACGATGACATCAGCAGGCTCACCTGAGATTCAAAATTGGATACCGATTCCATATCTTGGTACAACTCCATATGCTGGTTGGCAAGTTAGTATTGTCGTGGCTATTTTTATGGCCGTTGGTGGCTCGCTTTGGCTGAATTGGATGATTAAACGCGCTGTAAACAATGGGGAGATTTTCATTGAGCGCTCCACTGATCCAATAGCTGATAAAACACGTAAGCTACCGAGTCCCCTTTTGAGTCTCGTACCATTATTAGTTGTTTTAGTCATTTCTTATATTTTCCATGATTCACTTGGAACCTCTGCTTTAATTGTAGCCTTAACTAGTGGCTGTATCGTGGCTTATTTAGTGAGTTACAAATATGCAAAGTCAGTTGGCGCAACATTAGCAGCAGGTGCGATGGGTGCTATTATTGCCATTGCAAATACGGCGGCTGTTGTCGGCTTTGGTGGGGTAGTAAAAGCAACACCATCCTTTGTTGCAACTGTTGATGTAATGACCAATATCCCTGGCAGTCCGCTGATTGGAGGAGCCTTAGCCATTGCGGTTATTGCTGGTTTAACAGGTTCAGCATCAGGGGGACAAACAATTGCAATGCCCTTACTAGCACCACATTATATTGAGATGGGTGTAGATACAGAGGCGTTGCATCGGACAATCGCTATAGCATCTGGTTCCCTAGATTCATTGCCACACGGAGGATATGTTGTGACAACCATTAATTCAGTATGTAATGAAAAGCATAAGGATGCATATATGCCGTTTGGAGCTTTGACGGTTATTATCCCTATCATAGGTACAATACTTGCAATCATATTATTCTCATTAGGGATGTAGGAGGGATGGAGTATGCAAGGAAAAACGGTTTTTATTACAGGTGCAGCTCGTGGTATTGGTCTTGCCATGGCACAAGCATTTGCTGAGCAAGGGGCTAATGTTGTGATAACAGATAAAAATGAACAGCTTCTAGAGGAAGCTGTCGCACAATACCCTTCTTTAACTTCCTATATATGTGATGTGACAGAAGAACAAGCCATAAGAGAAGCCATCGATTTTACGATTAATAAATTCTCAACATTAGATATTTTAATCAATAATGCAGGATTTCAACATGTGTCGCTTATTGAGGATTTTAAGACAGAAATTTTTGAGTCAATGCAAAAAGTGATGGTCGTTGCTCCCTTTGTTGCGATGAAGTATGCGTTACCACATATGAAGAAAAATCAATTTGGTCGTATTATCAATATGTCCTCCATCAATGGCGTCATTGGGTTTGCTGGGAAGGCAGGATATAATGCAGCAAAGCATGGTGTGATTGGGCTTACTAAGGTAACGGCACTAGAGGTGGCGACAGATGGAATTACGGTAAATGCTATTTGTCCAGGGTATGTTGACACGGGATTAGTACGTAATCAGTTTATGGATTTAGCACAGACACGGGGTATTCAAGTGGAAGAAGTACTTGAACAAGTATTATATCCACTTGTACCGCAAAAACGTTTACTTGATGTCACAGAAATTACAGGACTCGCATTATATTTAGCAAGTGATATAGCAAAGGGGTTAACCGGTCAGGCCATTCTATTAGATGGTGGCTATACAGCTCAGTAGCTTAGGAGGGAAAATATGATTCAAACAAAAACCATTTTTACTGTTCATTCACCAGGAACGATTGTATATGGTCGTGATTCATTTGAAGAAGTAGGAGAGTATGCGAAAAAACTAGGTTCTAAGGCATTAATTATTAGTGATCCAATGATGGATAGTTTAGGATTTGTGAATAAATGCCATACACTGTTAAAGACCCAAGGGATAGAAGTCGTTTCATATATAGGGGTGATAACTGAGCCGGATGATACGTATGTAGCAGAGGGATTACAGCTTTTGCAGAAGGAAAACTGTGATGTCATTATATCTGTTGGTGGGGGTAGCTGTATTGATACGGCGAAGGCGATTGCAGTAGTGGCTACAAATGGCGGCTACATAGGAGATTATATGAAAATGGCAAAGGTTGCAGCTGTTCCACCAATTCCACACATTGCGATACCAACAACAGCAGGTACAGGCTCTGAAGCCACAGATGCAACTGTTATTACCAATACAAAAAGTGATGTAAAAATGATGATTAAGCAACCAGCTTTTATGCCAACTATAGCGGTTGTTGATCCTATTTTAACCATTACTTCACCTCCAGCAATTACCGCAGCAACAGGAATAGATGCATTGAGCCATGCCATTGAGAGCTATTTATCGCGTTTAGCTCATCCTTATTCGAATGTGCTCGCCTTATCTGCTATGGAATTAATTGTGAATAACATCATAAAGGTTTATGAACGTGGAGATGATATTGATGCTAGGGAAGCGATGTCATTGGGTTCGATGCAGGCAGGGCTGTCATTTTCAAATGCTTCTGTTGCCCTCGTACATGGAATGTCGCGTCCCATTGGTGCACTTTTCCACGTACCACATGGCATCTCCAATGCGATGCTTTTACCAGCTGTACTAGACTATTCAAAAAATGCTTGTATAGATCGATTGGCAGATTTAGGACAATTTTTTAATAAAACAAAAGAACGCCTACCACAGGAGGAGCTTGCTCAGCTTGCTATTACGTCCATTAAAGACATATGTAAGTATATGAAAATTGGCAATTTAAAACAGTGGGGAATAGAGGAGGATGCTTATTATCAGTCTATTCCTAAAATGGCTGAGGATGCACTTGCAAGTGGAAGTCCTGGTAACAATCCCAAGATACCAACTTTAGAAGAGTTAATGGAGCTATATAAAATTGTCTATACGTATGAGTTTTAATGATATTGGAGAGCTATTCATTTGAATGAATGGCTCTTTTATATTTTTTTGAAAATTAACTCGCATTCTATAGAATTAATATGACATATTCGAGAATATATAGTAAACTTTTAGTGAATCATCATTCATTTTTAACAAAGGGGGAAATGGAATGTTGCAAGGGAAGACGATTATTATTACGGGTGGATCAAGTGGCATGGGGCTGTATATGGCAAAGCAGTTCGTGACTGAGGGAGCTAATGTTGTCATAACAGGTCGTAATGAAGAACGATTAGCAGAGGCAAAAAAATTTATAGCGGAGGCTGGTCCCTCTATTGAGACATTCCAAATGGATGTACGTGTACCTGAGCATGCTGAGGCTATGCTCGCATTTGCTATTGAAAAATTTGGTCAAGTGGATGGGCTTGTGAATAATGCAGCAGGTAATTTTATTGTACGTGCAGAGGATTTATCACCGAATGGCTGGAAGGCTGTCGTAGATATTGTATTAAATGGTACATTCTACTGTTCTTCAGTAGTAGGCAAGTATTGGATTGAACATAAGATCAAGGGGTCTATATTAAATATGGTAGCGACGTATGCTTGGAATGCAGGAGCAGGTGTGGTCCATTCTGCTGCAGCAAAAGCAGGGGTACTATCATTGACGAGAACGCTAGCTGTTGAGTGGGGGAAACAGTATGGGATTCGGGTTAATGCTATTGCACCAGGTCCAATTGAGCGTACTGGTGGAGCCGATAAGCTTTGGGAATCAGAAGCAGCGGCAGCTCGTACACTAGATTCTGTTCCACTAGGCCGTATAGGAACACCAGAAGAAATTGCTGATTTAGCTACATTTATGATGTCCAACAAAGCAAGTTATATGAATGGCGAATGTGTAACTTTGGATGGTGGGCAGTGGCTCAATCAATATCCATTCTAAAAATGTTTGCATAACGAATAGCTGGGTTGACGCATACTAAGGGTAAAGAAAGGAGTTTTGCCGATGGGTATGTGGTTAATACCAGCTCTAATTGCCATGATAATTATTTGTATAATTTCGTTTGTATACACGTTGAAAATTGCAAAGATGACTTCTGAACGGAAGTCTGAAAAGGATACTCCGATTTCAGAAACGGTTGAAGAGTATTCAACGATTTTGAACCCAATTGTTTGGGTCTATGCAATTTTTTTGCTTTTTTTAGGGATCATGATTTTTTACTACTGGAGTAAGGCTGGCTATTAGTTAAGAACACCATCTTCATTCGGTCACGAAAAACTTGACTGGATGAAGATATTCTAAGTTTTTGCTGTAAAGGCTAAAATAATTCATTGTTCGTGAAAAACTCTTCTCGGCCTGGTCATGGTCATACATAGAAAAGTTGTGATATGATGAAAGGGAAGGACTGTTCTACACAGTGAGGACAGAAAAGGAGAAGAAGTTCATGATTTCAACTAACAGCAAAGACTTATTAGCAATGCCAATTAGTGATTTTATCATTTCCTCTGAAAAAGTTGCACATGTACAAAGTGGAAATAGTGCAGAACATGCACTCCTTGTACTAACACGTACAGGGTACTCGTCCATACCTGTATTAGATTTGAAATATCGACTTCAAGGTTTACTTAGCATGAAAATGATTACCGAATCGATTCTTGGACTTGAGCATATTGAATATGAAAAGCTACCTGATATTAAGGTTGACTCTATTATGGAAAAAGAGATCGCTGTATTGAAGCTGACGGATACTTTCCAGCGTGCTTTGGATTTAGTTATTAACCACGCCTTTTTATGTGTAGTGGACGAAGATGGTACATTCGCAGGGATATTAACAAGACGTGTTATTTTAAAGCAATTGAAAAAATATATTTATCAAAAAGAGTAGTAGCTTAAGAGGGAACTCAGATGAAAATCATGAGGCCCTCTTTGCTTGTATTGGAGGTTTACAGATTGATGGCAACAGAGGCAGAAATTTTAAAAATCTTAGCTGAAGAACGCAATATGCGGAAAGCAGCAGAACGTCTATTTTTATCCCAACCAGCCCTTTCACAACGATTACAAACGATTGAAAAAGACTGGGGTGCCCAATTATTTATTCGTTCACAAAAAGGTTTAACAGCAACACCTGCTGGTGAACAAGTTATTGCTTATGCAAAGGAAATGCTAGCCAAAAAGGAAGAAATATTTGAAACGATTCAATCCTTAACGACAAAGGTAAATGGGACATTAAAAATTGCTTGTGCATCCATTGTTGGTCAGAACTGGCTACCAAAAATCTTGAAGGATTTTGTGTCAAAATATCCAGAGGCTAAAATATCCCTGATGACGGGCTGGAGTTCTGAAATTGTGAAAGCTCTTTATGAGGGCGAGGCACATGTAGGCATTGTACGAGGCCAAGTTGACTGGAAAGGAGAAAAGATCCACCTTTTCAGAGATACTCTTTATTTGGTGGACAAAGAGGTTAAAACAATTGAAGATGTGCTAAAGACAGACCGTCCATTTATTCAATATAAGAGTGATTCCAACTATTATCAAGAAATTCAGCAATGGTGGCAGCAGCATTTTGCCTCGAATCCAAGAAAACAAATTTTAGTGGATCAAATTGAAATTTGCAAGCAAATGGCATTAAATGGTATCGGTTATGCGATCTTGCCTTCTATTACGTTAAATGACCACGATGCCATTTACAAAATCCCTCTATCAAATGATGAAAAAGAGTTTGGTCTTACACGCGATACTTGGCTAATTGGTTATGAATCCTCTTTTGAATTAAGACAAGTAGAGGCGTTTGTGGAAGTAGTGCAGGATCATGCACGGTGTTTGTTTGATTATACTAAATAGAAAATCAGGCAGCTCCAGGTTGTTTTGGAGTTGCCTTTTTGCATTGTAGAATTCTTAAGAGTTTATGAATATTAATGAAGATAACATAAGAAATGGAACAAAATGCAATATAAATCGTATAATTATGTAACCATCTATTTACATAAAAAGGGGTTGAGCTTTTGAAAAAGACAAAATGGACGGCACTGACCTTACTAGTCATGCTGGTAATGAGCTTTATCTTGCCTACAACTCAGGCAAGTGCTGCTGCTACGCTAGAGGTAAAAGCAACAGCGGGTGTTTCTGGTAAAGCGAAATATCAATCAGTAGTACCACTCCAAGTTACAGTGAAAAATAATGGAGCTGACTTCTCAGGAGATATGGCGATTAATTCATCAAATTCTTATGAGGCAGCTTCAGCACTTGTCGTTCCAATTGATATAGCAGCAGGAGAGGAAAAGACATTTACTTTCTATCTTGATGGTTTAGCTGACTATAGTTATTCGGACACAGATTTATTTGCCTTTTATGAAGGAAACATTGAAAAAGGAAAAAAGATTGCCTATAAGGGAACTAAACGTCTGCAATCAAATTTTTTAGACCCCTCATCAACATTCATTTATACATTAACAGATAAAAGTGATCGACTTTCAGCCCTATTACGTTTATCAACATTTGTAGCTCAAAGTAATGTGGAAGTATTTAATATCAATCAATTAAAAGAGTATACACTTCCAGAAGATTCGCAGGGACTTGCGATGGCCAATGTCATTGTTGTAGATGAAGTGGCTATTGCTGATTTAACACAGAAACAACAAGAAGCATTACTAAAATGGGTACAGGATGGTGGTACCTTACTTCTAGGTGCTGCTGACCAAATCAATGCTACAGCAGGGATTTTTAAAGAGTATTTACCTTTGTCATTATCACAAGAAATGACTGCGATTTCTGCAGAAGCTTTAACTAAATTGTCAGGAGGCGGCATTTTTACACAGCCGATTTCAGTTTACGCAGCTACTAGTAGTGAAGGAAGTTTACCTGTATTAACAGAAAATAATGCAGTGTTAGCAGCAAAGAAAAAAGTGGGTAGCGGGGAAGTGATTCAAACAACCTTCTCTTTAGGTGATCAACCACTTGCTTCTATGGACGGCTACGGAGCACTTTTAGCCAAAGTGATAAATATTCAAAGTATTTCACAGCAAGGAATGATGAGACAGGGACAATCTCCTCTCGATCAAATATCTTATGAACTTCGTAACATTAATGAACTATTTCCATCATTTGAAGTATCAGTGAGCTATATGCTAATTGTCATTATTCTTTATATTTTAATAATCGGGCCAATTCTTTATTTTGTCTTGAAAAAAGCGGACAAGCGTGAGCATGCATGGTGGATAATACCGTCCATCTCTGTTGTTCTTTCCATTGTTCTCTTTATTGTCGGAGCGAAGGATCGTATTGTTCAGCCACAAGTTCAACAATCTGCGTTCTATAAAGTAAATGAAGACAATAGTGTAAATGGCTATTATGTAGAGTCCATTCTAACGAATCGCAGTGGGGACTTTGTGGTCAATGCTGACCAAAATACAACTGCCGTTGCATTAAGAAATTATAATAACTTCACAGGCACGATGGGACCATTACATGAATCTTCTTATGTAAAAGAAAATGCTAGCGGTTCAACACTAACATTACGTGATTTAAGCTACTGGTCTGTGCAATCCTTTGGTGGAAAAACATCAGCACAAAATATCGGGAAAATGGATATAGATATAACACTGAAAAATGAACAACTATCAGGAACAGTAAAAAATAATTTCCCGTTTGCATTAAAAGATGTCACATTAATCTCTGGTGTGAAAGAAGTAAAACTAGGTGATATTGAAGCAAACGGAACTTTACAGGTAAATAAGGAACTGAAAACAACGGTTCTTCAAAAACCATCTATTTTCAATAATTATAATTATAGTTACCCATCGAAAAAGGATGAGGTAGACCCAATGCGGATTGAACGAATGAAAACTTTAGCATTGCCGCTTGTCGAAAAGGATAACCAGCCAATACTTACAGCTTGGACAGATCAAGCTGTGGTAGGTGTTGAATTAGAAACGAGTGCCAATATGTCACCAATTACGATGCTTGTTCAACCATTTAAAGGAAAAGTTGAGCTAACAGGACCATTTACAATGAAGCGTAATAACTTCTCGTATTCAGTAGAGCCACTATCAGCAAATGGCTATTATGAAAAGATAGAGGAAGAATTGAATAAATGGTACCTATCTGAAGGATTGTACGAAGTAACGATGACCATGCCAGATCAATTTATGGATGCCGTTGAATCACTTAATGAGCTGACAATTTCTAATAAGGATGTCTCACGTATGCAGCTATCCATTTGGAATAATGAAACGAATATATATGAGCCTTTAGTCGATACAAAGCAAGTGTTTACAGACAAGGTTTCAACATACTTTAATCAAGATGGAGAGCTTCGAATTGAAATCAAATATGGTCCCGATCCATCAGGAGAACAAACGAAGTTACCAGACATAGAGCTGAAAGGAGTGGCAAAATAATGATTGAAATTCGTGATTTAACGAAACGATACGGCTCCTTTACAGCATTAGATCATTTAAACTTATCTTTAGAAGAGGGCGTTGTATTTGGATTTGTTGGCGCAAATGGAGCAGGGAAATCAACGACATTCTCTATTTTAGCTACACTATTGTCACCGACTTCAGGAGATGCTCTGATAAATGGCAAAAGTGTTGTGAAGGAACCAAAAGAAGTTCGAAAGCAAATTGGTTATATGCCCGATTTCTTTGGTGTTTATGATCAGTTAAAAGTAGATGAATATTTAGATTTTTATGGAGCGAGCTACGGTATCCAATTAGCAGAGCGTCAAGTGTTAATTCCACAACTATTAGAACTAGTGAATTTAACAAGTAAACGCTATGAATATGTTGATTTATTATCACGTGGGATGAAGCAACGCTTATGTTTAGCTCGTGCACTTATCCATGATCCAAAGGTACTGATTCTAGATGAACCCGCATCAGGACTAGATCCACGTGCTCGCGTGGAAATGCGAGATATTTTACGGAATTTAAAGTCTATGGGGAAAACAATTTTAATTTCGTCGCATATTTTACCTGAACTTGCTGAGATGTGTGATGAAATCGGTGTTATTGATAATGGAAAATTAATTGCACATGGAAATGTAGCTGCGATTCAGGCCCAGCTACAAGGAGAAAAGCGTATTGTGTTGAAAGTGACAGATCAATTGGATGCAGTACGAGCGTTTTTAGAGGAAGATCCGCATATTTCCTCAATTGATGTCATTGAAAATCGTTTAGAAATAGCCTTTAACTATCGAGGAACAGATGCTGAGCAGGTGGCATTGCTAAAAAAAGCTATGCTTACAGATTTGCCAATCTATGCATTAAGTGAAGAAGAGAAGGATTTAGAGGATGTCTTTATGGCGATTACGAAGGGAGCGGACAATCAATGATGGAAAGATTTTATAATCCAGTACTTGTTAAAGAATTGAAGTTACGCTTCCGTTCTTTTAAAAGCTTTTCAGGTTTAATGTTTTATTTAGCTGTACTGTGTATTTTCATTGCAGGGTTTTTATTGCTTACAACTGAATTTACTGGCAGAGGCTTCTTTAGACCAGAGACAAGCTTTATGATGTTTGCTGTGCTAACCATCTTGCAAATGGCATTAGTTCTTTTCATTACACCAAGTTTGACTGCAGGTGCTATCAGTAGTGAGCGCGAAAAGCAAACATTAAATATTTTATTAACAACGACACAAAGTTCTACACAAATTGTTATTGGAAAATTACTATCCTCCGTAGCATTTCTAGTATTGATGCTGGTAGCGGGATTACCACTTTACAGTCTAGTGTTTCTATTCGGTGGTGTGTCGCCTTCACAGCTTATTTCTATATTTTTATTTTATTTAGTCACTGTAGTAGCAATAGGTAGTATAGGCGTGATGTTTTCTACGATTACTAAGAGGACTATAGTTGCCATGATTGCCACATACGGCTCAATCATTTTCTTAGGAGGTATTACAGCATTCTTCTTCTTTTTAACAATGGCCTTTCATCAAATGGGCAATGCCATTGGAACAGGTGCCTCCTTTATGACCTATTTCTGGGCATCTATTAATCCAGGTGCCTTGATGCTGACACTTATTTCTCCAGAGATGGGGGATGCATTAGCAGAGCTTTCGGGTGTAGAACTACCTGTATGGATTACTTATTTAATTGCTTATGTATTCATCATTGTGCTTTGTTTAACGATTGCGATTAAAAAATTACGTGCCAACATGAAAAGTAACCGATGAGGAGGAATTGGTATGGAGCGTCGTAAGCAATTACGAAAATATATTCAGCGTGCAAAATCGAGATTAACTCTTGAACGAAGCATTCCCATTGCACAATACGGTTTGTTTTTGGCATTGCTATCGAGTGCTTCTCTCGTACTTATTTCCCGACTATTTGTCTGGCCATATTATCGCCAAATAGCATTAGGTGCCTTTATTACCGTTATTATTGCAACTATTGCTTATATTTGGTGGAAGCGGGTCAAAGAGAAAGAGGCATTGCATAAACTGGATCATTATTTCACACATAATGAATTAGTGACAGCTTTATCATTTAAAGATGATCAGGATCCTCTTGTTCAATCATTATTATCGAAAGCGATCCAAAATGCTGAAAAAGCTTTCGCAGACTTTAAGGCTCGAAAGAAAAATCTATTTCGTCCAAAGGCGTTTATCGGATTATTTATTACAACAGTTGTACTAGCTATTCTTTATATGTTCCCAGCAGCTACGCAAATTGAAGCAATAGAGGTTGAAAAGGAGCAAGCAGTTATCGAAGATATGAAGAAGGAAGTTGCTGAATTAGAGAAGAAGGCGGAAACAAAAGAAGTAAAGGAGCAATTGCAAGAACTTCAAAATACTTTAAAAGAGGCTGAAACAGCAGAAGAAGCTTTACGAGAAGTTGTCAAAAAGCAAAAGGAGCTAGCATTAAAGGAGCAGCAATTAAAGGATAAACAAACGGCTAGTCAAGATGGCACAACAGAAGGCAAAGGATTATCGAAGGAAGAGGTTGAGCAGCTAAAAGAGCTTGCCCACATGCAGCAAGGGCTCACAGAAAATGCAAATGCCACACAAACTGCTATGAGTAAACTCGGTAAACCAGCAAGTAACTCCTTACAAAATGCAATAGCGAGTGCCAATAATGCCAGCAGCAACAATCAAAACAGTCAACAGTCATCTGGTAATTCCCAACCTAGTAATCAACAAAGCCAGTCTAGTCAAAATAATGCGCAAAGTGGTTCTCAACAGCAAAATGGTAGTAGCCAGAGCAATGGACAGGGACAAGGCCAAGGACAGGGACAAGGCCAAGGACAGGGACAAGGCCAAGGACAGGGACAAGGCCAAGGACAGGGACAAGGCCAAGGACAGGGTCAGGGCCAAGGACAGGGTCAAGGTGGTCAAGGAGCAGGAAGTGGCCAAGGCGGTCGGAATTTGTTAACGACACCGAATCGAATTGGTGGGGCAAGTGAGACATCAGTAGATGGTGGCGCATTAGGAGATGGTTCCCATGTATCTGAGCAACAAGGAAATAGTCCGATAACAAAAGGTTCTATTCGACCTTATGAAGAAGTAATTGGCTCTTATAAAGACAGCTATTTAGAGAGTTCTGAGCGTTTACAATTACCGAAGGATTTACAAAATGTCGTGCAATCTTATTTCACGTCAATTGAGTCGCAGTAGGAGGAAAAGAAATGGCCTTTACAGAGCAACAGTATGTAGATATGAGTACGAAATTACAACAAGTTAAAGAAGAAATTCATCGCTTCATTGTTGGACAGGAAGAAGCAATTGATTATACCCTGTATGCAGTATTAGCAGATGGTCATGCATTGTTAGAAGGTTTACCTGGCTTAGGAAAAACGATGTTAATTCGTACCATTTCAGAGGTACTGGATCTGTCGTTTTCACGTATTCAATTTACACCAGATCTTATGCCAGCAGATATAACAGGAACGAGCATGATTGAACGTACACCCGATGGAAAGCAGCAATTTACCTTTCAACCTGGGCCAATCTTTAGTCAAATGGTATTGGCTGATGAGATAAATCGGGCAACACCCAAAACCCAAAGTGCCTTGTTGGAAGCAATGGGAGAAAAAACCGTAACAATATTAGGGGATACAAAAAAAATGGCGAGACCATTTTTCGTGTTGGCAACTCAAAACCCTATTGAAATGGAAGGAACATACCCATTACCAGAAGCACAGATGGACCGTTTCCTTTGTAAAATTCTTGTACCCTATCCTGAAAAAAGCGAACTTATTGAAATTATGAAGCGAACGACAGGTGCCCAGGAAATTGGTTTACAGAAACAGATGGATACGGATGCTCTCATTCAAGCTCAGCAAATGGTAAAGGAAGTGATGGTTGCTGATGAAATGCTAGAGTATGCAACTGATCTAGTGGTGGCTACGCATCCTGAAAGATCCGATGCGCTTGATGAGGTTAAACAATATGCAATGTATGGCAGTGGACCACGTGGTTTGCAGAGCTTAATCAAATTGGCAAAGGCAAGAGCTTTAATGAATGGTCGTTTTCATGTTTCTGTAGCGGATATTAAATCTGTTGCTAAGCCTGTTTTACGTCATCGCATGCTGTTGAATTATGAAGGGGAGGCTTCAGGAAAAACAGCGGACGATGTGATTGATGTTATTTTAGAAAAAGTTCAGCAAGGTATTAGCAAGTGACAGCAAAATACTTATTGCCCGAAGACTGGTTAGCGAAAATCAGTCGCTTCCAAGTAGCGACGGCCTCCAAACTACGCGGACAACATAAGGGCTCGCACCGTTCTCAACGCTTCGGGGCATCCCTTGATTTCTCAGATTTTCGAGAATACCATTTAGGAGATGATGTACGCCAAGTGGATTGGAACGTCTTTGCTCGTACAGATAAATACTTTATTAAAAGGTTCTTAGATGAGCAAGAGATGCGTGTACATATTCTACTAGATGCTACCAAATCGATGGGGCAACATGCTAAGTGGTTATTTGCTCGTCAAATTGTGGCCTCCCTCGGTCTAATGGTATTAGGTCGAGATGATCGTCTATCCTTTTCTTTTGTCCAAGATGAAGTGAAGCCACCATTTCGACGGAAGGGTACCATGTATCGCCGAGCTTTTTTACAACTAGTAACAGATATAGAGGAAGCTAATTACTCTAATCGTTTTGCCAAGGATGCACTTAAAGCTTTACCTAAAGATAGTACCGTATTATTCATTGTTACAGATGGATTAGAGCCAATTGAGGAATGGGAACAGCTATTAAAAAGGCTACCACGCTATGCTGGAGATGTTCGCATTTTGCAAATTGTAACGCAAGAAGAACTGTCACCAAATTATTCGGGTGATGTACGTCTCCTTGATCGTGAAACAGGTAATGATGTGAATGTGACGATGTCCTCTAAAGTATTAGAGTCCTACCATGCAAGACGCATACTACATGAAGAAGAATTTGAAGCCATTTGCCGTCGCTTTGGTGTTCGAAAATTACAATTGAAAGTGGAAGATGGATTGCAACATGCGATTTTCCAGCAATTATTAAAAGCACATTGGATTAGGTGAGGTGAGCCGTATTGGGCTTTAGTCAAATTATATTTAGCTGGACGGCCATCATCCCGGTCATTGTCCTACTTTATTATTTCTTTCGAAAAAAATATACAGAACAAACTGTTTCTTCGACACTTTTTTGGTCGGAGATTATGCAGGAAACGCGTGTATCGCCTTATTTAAAGCATTTACAAAAAAATGCCCTACTATATTTACAGCTTCTTGCTTTACTGCTACTTGTTTTGGCATTAATGAATCCTTATATAAAAAAATCAACCATTGTTGGTGCACAAACCATATTTATTGTAGATACTTCAGCCACAATGCTGGCAGGCAAAGAGCAATCAACCTTTGACGCTCATAAACAGGAAATGCTGAACTTGATGGATGAATTGAATGGTCGACCTGTCACATTAATTACAACTGGCGCTACACCAAAAGCTGTTTTACAGCAAGAAACCAACACGAGTGAAATAAAAAAAGCTATTCAAGATTTACAAGTAACCTATGAAACTGCTGAAATGAATAAGGCGCTGGATGTAGCACAGGCATTTGTGGGCGATACACCAACTTCTATCTATGTTTTTACAGATACACTTGATAAAAAGCAATTACCGATGGACAATGATTCTGTGAAATGGCTAGTAAGAGGTGCTACAAAAGACTTAACAAATATCGCTATTACCCGCTTTGCTGCTACGACAGATGGACAAGCTTCGTTGGCACTTGTCCAACTCCATAATGATACAAATACCGAGCAAAAGGTAACACTCGCATTGAATAATGCAGAGGGGGAGGAGCTGGTAGCAGAAAGTGTCGTTGTGCCTCCAAATGAAGCCATTACGAAAACATTTAAAGATTTGCCTTTAGCAAAATCGATGACAGCTATTATTGATGCAAAAGATGATTATGACATAGACAATCAACAAACTGTTTTACTACAAACGACTACGTCCAAAATTATTGTTGATCAAGGCTTGCATCAACTGATACAAAAAGGTTTTCAAACAGTTAGTAGTGGCGTGAAAATCGTCCCTTCCTTGCAAGTCGCTGACAATCAAGATGCTACCATAATCACAAACCAATCAGCCTTATTGGAAAAGATGGACAACCCCGTCGTATTATTTGGTCGTGATGATGCAGAAAAAGTAGATGCGAATGGGACGGTAAGCACTAGCAGTGATGCATTATTTGCCTTTAGTGAACTAAAGGATGTTTATGTTAGTGCTGTTTATCCTGGCTTTGCGGACTATGAAACGATTGCTTCTGTTGGAGAAGAGCCATTCATCCAACGCTCCCCTAAAGGAGATATCGTTGTTTTAGCGGATATTGCTGATACAGATTGGCCCTTACATCCATCATTCCCACTATTTCTATGGAGTACAGAACAGCAGCTAACAGAATCAGTTGGGTCACTTGGGATTTTTTCACCCAATGAACAACGTGCAGTTGCTTTAGCGCAAGGAGACTGGAATGTTTATTCGCAAGAAGACGAGTTTCTTTCGTCTGTTACCAAGGGTATGCTAACTGCGCCCAAACAGCCAGGCATTTATATGGTACGCTCAAATAATGAGGAAAAACAATTGATTGTGCAATTGCAAGCCCAAGAACGTGTTATTGAACAAGGAACAAGCTTTACATTAGGTGATATCTCAGACAACGGAAAGGAAGAAGTTTCGATGACCTCTTTCGTGCCTTGGCTAATTGTAATTATTTTACTATTGCTTGTTTCAGAGTGGGAGGTGCAACGACGTCGTGGATTTACGAATTGATATGCCGTTAGTATTGTTGTTACTCCTTCCATTATTTTTGTATTTTGGATGGACATACTTTCATGAGCGGCGGCGACTCAAAAGAAGTCATATTGTTGTACTTACTATTCGCATAGTGGCAGCAGGCTGTTTAGTTTTTGCACTCGCAGGTCCATATCTATTATTACCAATAAAAGAAGAACAAATTGTTTATTTAGTAGATCGTTCTGCTTCTATGAATGGTACGGAAGATGAGATGGTTCAGTTTATACAGGAGAGCCTACAATCAAAAAAAGAACCACAACTTGGGGGCATTTATTCATTTTCCTCTACTTTACAAACAGAAGCTATTTTGTCTAAAACATTAAAGGAAGTACCAAAACTAACTGAAATCAAAGCTACCGATCAAACGAATATAGAACAAAGTCTACAGCTTGCTTCAGGGATTATAGATCCTAAAAAAGCAACTCGTCTTGTGCTATTAACAGATGGTAATGAGACAAAGGGAGATGCTTTAGAATTTGCTACGAAGTTGAAAGGCTCCAATATTAGTGTGGATATTAAGCCTTTTAGTCAACCCGTTGTCAATGATGTATCACTAAAAAGCTTTGTATCCCCTCAGGTGGCTTATGTTGGAGAGCAACAACAATTAGTGACAGACATATATGCAACCTCAACAGGCCAAGGTGAGCTGTTATTATATGAAAATGATGAGCTTATTCATCGAGAGGCAGTTGAGCTGACAGAAGGCACGAATGTGTTTACCTATAAACATGCAGCAACAGCTGAAGGACTTGTAAAATATGAAGCCGTTGTTCAAGTTGGTCAGGATGCTATTTTTGAAAACAATAAGTTAACTAGTGTCACAATGGTTCAAAGTGAACCACATTTATTAATCGTTAATGGTTATGATACAGCTTCACCCATCGCAGCAGCACTTGGTAGTCAATCCATTGCCTATGATGTTGTAGCACCTAAAAGTCTACCAAATGAACTATCCAGCTATTTGCAATATAATGCTATTATTTTCGACAATGTACCAGGTCATTTAGTGGGTGAAGCAAAAATGAGTGTTATTGAGCAAACAGTCAAAAACTTTGGAGTTGGTTTTACAATGGTTGGTGGAGAAAATAGTTTTGGTCTAGGCGGCTACTTTAAAACACCGATTGAAACCTTATTGCCAGTGGAAATGGAAATTAAGGGCAAAGAGCAATTACCTTCCTTAGGATTAGTGATTGTACTTGACCGTTCTGGCAGTATGCAAGGCTCGAAGCTAGAGCTTGCTAAGGAAGCTGCGGCACGTTCTGTTGAGATGTTGCGAGATGAGGATACATTAGGATTCATCGCCTTTGATGATCGTCCTTGGGAGATTATAGAGACAGGGCCACTTAGCAGTAAAGAAGAGGCTGTGGATACTATTTTATCCGTAACACCTGGTGGGGGAACAGAAATCTATAGTTCATTAGCTAAAGCCTACGAGAACCTTGCTGATTTAAAGCTCCAACGTAAGCATATTATTCTCTTAACAGATGGGCAATCACAGGCAGGGAACTATGAGGATTTAATTACTGAAGGAAAAGAAGATGGTATAACCTTATCGACAGTAGCGATTGGACAAGATGCCGATGCGAACTTATTAGAAGCACTTAGTGACATGGGCAGTGGACGTTTCTATGATGTCATAGATGAGCAAACCATTCCTTCTATTTTATCTCGTGAAACTGCTATGATTTCCCGTACCTATATTGAGGACAATCCATTTTACCCTGCAATTTATAATGCAGCAGGATGGAACACACTGTTTGCTAATGGTGTCCCACAAATGAATGCATACATTGGGACAACGGCAAAACAGGGGGCTACTGTCGTAGCAGAAAGCGAAAAGGAAGATCCTGTGTTAGCGCAGTGGCAATATGGTCTTGGTAAAACATTTGCCTTTACATCTGATTCAACGGGTAAATGGACAGGAGATTGGGCAAGATGGCAAAATTGGGGAGTATTTTGGCAAACACTTATTTCTCAAATGCTACCAAGCTACAATGATGTAGCCTATGATGTAAGATTGGAAGCAGATGGTTCCTTTATGATTACAGACCCTACAAATGAAGCTGCATTTTTAGATATTGTTGCAGTAAATGAAGCAGGGGAGGAGCTAGAAACACAACTTGAAACCATTTCCGCATCCCAAGTTCGAGCTGTAGTACAAGCTGAACCTGGATTAATTTTCTTCCGTGTAGCAGATGAAAAGCAGGCCATTTATCAGGCAGGGCTAAGTGTTCCTTATAGTGCTGAATACGAGCTACTCCCTGTAAATAACCAACTGATAGAAGAGTTAACGCAACGAACAGGAGGCACTGTTTTAAAGGAACCACAAGATGTCTTCCGTGACTTTACGACAAAAGGAGCAGATCGGCAAAATATTGCCACATGGCTACTCTTAGCGAGTATGCTTCTTTTCTTTATTGATATTACCATAAGACGTTTTGGTTGGAATTTCCTAACGAATGCGAAGAAAAAAGAGCCGCTGGTTGAGGAAAAAACTATACCAGAAGACACGAATGTAGCACAGTTGTTAAAAGGCATGAAAAAACGATCTTAAAATAGAGGAAGCAGTGCAAACTCGAATAGTTTTGCACTGCTTTTTATATTCCTTGAAATAGAGAGCTATCCCCTTTGTAAAGAGGGTAAGAATTATCTAAAAAGTAGGCTCTTTGCTCATAAAGAGAAGAAAAGCGCTCCAAATTGGACTACCCCAGCTCAATGAATGCTCATAATTCAATCCCTCTCAATAAAGAGAAGAATTAAACCTCTTTACTAACTCTGTTTTACGCAAGCTACTCGCAACCATTACACCTAAAATGGCGCCGATTGTACTAGATGTTAAAAAGGCTGGTAGGAAGAAGAATGCTGCTACAGATGTTCCCATGAATAATTTTGCGTAAGGGACGGCAATAAGTGAAGCCAAAATGCCAGTTCCGATAACTTCTCCGATACTAGCTAACCACATTTTATTACTATATTTATAGGCAAAGGCAGCACAGAACGCGCCGATGATACTACCCGGGATGGCTAGTAGAGAGCCTGTTCCAGTAAGAATACGAATGATAGCAGTGACAAAGGCAACTATAACTGTTGGTACGGGTCCAAGTATAATAGCTCCTATCACATTAATCGCATGCTGAACGGGGTAAGCACGTGCGATGCCTGTTGGGATGGATACGAAAGTAGAGCCTGCAACAGCAATGGCTACTAATAAAGCCATGACTGTTAATTTACGAATTGACATAAAGTTCACTCCTTTTAGTAAAGTTGGTGAGGAAAAATAAAAAGGCCACCCCCTTTAAACAATAGGAAGCGGCCTTGCGTGTATATAGTGACAACAGCAAGTAGCGCCACTTCCCTCCGCTAGTGTGAACTAGATCAGGTTCAAAGGGTCCGTATATTACCATATACGTCTCAGCCTTTTAAAGACTCCCCTAGTGGTTAAGATTATTCAATTTAGTGAATCAACAATAATGTAACATACTGCTAAAAATAGTCAATGATTTTTCAGACTATTTTGTATCGGGTTGCATTAAATGAGGTGCTTTTTTCACTGTCCAGATGAGTGCAAGGAAGAAACAAGCTAATAATATGATAGAACCAAAAATATAGGGGCTATTCATATTCCAGTCAAATAATAAACCTGCCAAAGCGGGTCCAATCATATTCCCAAGGCTCATATAGGCATTATTCAAGCCCGCAGCGAATCCCTGCTCTTTTTCTGCAAGTTTTGAGATAAGTGTATTAACAGCTGGACGAATTAATGTCGTTGCTGTAGAGAAAATTGTTGCTACAACTAATATAAGGGCAAAGCCAGAAACAAATAATATTAAGAAAATAGCAACGGATGCAATAAACAAATTAACTAGTACTACTTTCATTTCACCATAACGATTGAACAGTGGTGTAATAATAAACATTTGTACTACTACTCCAAAAGCACCACCAACAACTAATATAATCGCTATATCTACAGGTGTGTAATTAAACTTTTCTGTCACAAATAATGACAATGTCGTTTGGAAATTTGCAATTCCAAACGAGAACACCAGCATAATTATGAGCATAACAAAATAAGGCATATGTATGGAACGAGCCATTTGCTTCGCCAGATTGTCTTGCTTTTGTTTCTGTTGCGCAGTGTTTGGTTTGGTAGAAGGTAATAAAAAGTAAGATAAAATAGATGCTACAATGGCTGCAGCTCCAGCTGTGAAAAATGGGAAATGTAAGCTTACCTTTGCTAAAAAGCCACCAATACCAGGTCCAATCATAAAGCCAAGAGACATAGCGGCACCCAACATCCCCATACCTTTCCCGCGTTCTTCATAGGTTGTGACGTCAGCGACAAAAGCCATAATAGGAGGAGCAACAAATGCAGAACCTAGACCACCTAAAAATCGTGCTAAAAAGAGCATCCATACATCTGTAGCAAGGCCAAATCCGATTTGTGCAAGACCTGTTACGATAAGACCGAAAATGATTAAATTTTTTCGACCGTACTGATCTGAAAGATTCCCAGCAATAGGAGAAAATACGAATTGAGCTAAGGCGAACGTTGCGATTAGCATACCTAGAACTTGTCCTGCTGCACCAAATATTTTTAAATACTCTGGCATGACAGGAATAATAATGCCAATACTCCCCATTGCGATAAACATATTAAACATTAAAATATACAAAGCCGCCTTATTGGACTTCTGCTGGGTCATCGAATGAACCCCCTTTTTGTAATCAAATTTAGTACAGTCTATCATAAAGAATTATTGCTTGGCTAATAGTTAAGATTATCGTACTGGTTCTATATTTAGAATGGTTTTCCACAAAAGTTTTCATCTGCGTACCTAAGGATGATGAAATAATACATTTTAGTCATAAAAATTGAGGGAGGAGAACTATAGAATCGAGCAACAACAATCGATGGATTTCTCTTATAAAAGAAGAATTAAAAAATTTGTGAGTTTGTCTGTAATGGTCTATAAATTGTAGCGACTGTTATAGTAGTGGCATCAAAATTATGGAATACCAAAAGTACACTTATGGCTTATTTATTGTTAATACAATGGATAAAGAATATATAAATTTATGCAGATTAGATGAAAAAATCTATAGGTAAAGTTTCCCATAACAGATGATGGGAGCATCTATTAAAATTTAGATAAAATATTTTCTAAATATAATAATACAAATAGTCGATTGAAAATGTTCTTATTTAATAGGAAGTTAGATAGGCAGAGAAAAAAACTAGCGAATTGGTGTGAAAACCAATTCGCTAGTTTAATTATCGGATACTCATTTTAAATTCTAAAAATAATTCGTTGTATTTCCCTAAATAATCAGGTCCCAAATTTTTGTAGACCTCTAATGTATCGCGTTGTTCTTCAGAAGGATAGTAGCGTTCGTCGGAAACAACTTCTGCGTCCATCAAGTCCATGGCTGCAATATTAGGAGTAGAGTAGCCTACAAAATCGGCATTTTGAGCACCTGATTCAGCACTTAACATGAAGTTAATAAAGGCGTGGGCACCATCAATATTTTTCGATGTTTTTGGGATGACCATATTATCAAACCATAAGTTTGAGCCTTCCTCAGGTACAGCAAAGTCTAACTCTTCATTTTCATACATCATGTCAGCTGCTTGGCCAGACCATGTAAGGGCAACAGTTGCCTCATTATTAATCATTAACGGTGTAATTTCATCTCCAATGATCGCTTTTACATTTGGTGCGAGTGTGATTAATTTGTCAGTAGCTTCACGAAGTTCCTGATCATCTAGTGAATTCAGAGAATAGCCAAGACTGTTTAAGCCCATGCCCATGACTTCACGCGCACCATCTACTAAAAAGACTTTTCGCTTTAAAGAAGAGTCCCATAGATCGTCCCAAGAGGAGAAGTCTAAGTCTCCAACAAGGCTTGGATTGTAGACAATACCTACTGTTCCCCAAAAATAAGGGACAGAATATTTATTGTTATCATCGAATGGTAAATCTAAAAAGTAAGGATCAATATTTTTTAAATTAGGGATTTTCTTCTTATCTAAAGGAATCAATAATTTTTCTTCCTTCATCTTCTCAATCATATATTCAGAAGGGACAGCAATATCGTAAGCTGTTCCGCCTTGTTGAATCTTTGTCATCATAGCTTCATTGGAATCGAATGTTTCATAGATAACATGAATGCCTGTTTCTTTTTCAAATTCTTTTAACAAATCAGGATCAATATATTCTCCCCAGTTAAAGATGGTTAACGTGTCTTTTCCACTTTTACCGCCACCAGCACTTAAGGCATCAGCCGCGTAGAATAAAAGGGCTGAAACGAAAAGGATGGCGATGGTAGCTTGAATTAGTGACTTCATCGTTGACCCTCCATTCTTTTACTCGTACGACTAGTAATGAAATAATAACCAACAACAACTAAAACCGTAACAAAGAATACTAAACCAGAAATTGCATTCACCGTTAGAGAAATTCCTGCGCGGGCCATTGAATAAATTTCTACGGATAAAGTACTAAAGCCATTACCTGTTACAAAGAATGTCACGGCAAAATCATCTAATGAATACGTAAGGGCAAGGAAGAAGCCTGCAAAAATACCTGGCTGAATATAAGGAAGAATGACACGCATCATAACGTCCTTTTTCGTTGCTCCTAAATCTAATGCTGCATCGATTAATGAGTTATTCATTTCTAGTAGCTTTGGTAAAACCATTAATACCACAATCGGTACACTAAATGCGACATGCGCTAATAAAACAGATGCAAAGCCCAGTTTAATGCCTACCATTGTAAATAAAATTAAGAAGCTAGCCCCGATAATAACGTCTGGGCTGACGATTAAGACATTGTTTAAGGATAATAAAGTATTACGCATTTTAGAATCCTTAACCGTCACAATCCCAATTGCTCCCAGCGTACCAATAATAGTAGAAATGAGAGCAGAAAGTAATGCCACGATGACCGTATTTATTAATATAACAAGAAGACGTGAATCTTCAAAAACAGCTTGATAATGCTCCAAAGTAAAGGATTCAAAATTATTCATGGAGCCGCCACTATTAAACGAGTAAAAGATTAAATAGAAAATTGGAGCATAGAGAACGATAAAAACAATTGATAAATAGACTTTGGCTGAAGCAGATAGTTTGTTCATCGTACGCCACCCCCTTTATCCTTTTGTCCCGTAATTAGCATGATAATCACCATGAATAAAATTAAGAATACAGCAATAGTGGAACCCATACCCCAATTTTGTGTCACAAGGAATTGCTGTTCAATCGCTGTGCCTAGAGTAATGACACGGTTCCCTGCAATTAAGCGAGTAATCATGAACAGGGATAGGGCAGGGATAAAGACGACTTGAATACCAGATTTAACGCCATCCATTGTCAATGGTAAAACAACACGACGGAAGGTTGTAAAAGCCGAAGCACCTAAATCACGTGCTGCATAAATGAGTGTTGGGTTTAAACGATCTAAAGAATTGAAGATCGGTAAAATCATAAATGGAATAAAGATATAGACCGACACAAAGACAAAGCTAATATCGGTAAAGAGCATTTGCTTTGGATCAAAGCCAAATACTTCGATAAATGCATTAATAGGCCCGTATAACCCAAAGATGCCGATAAAGGCATATGTTTTTAACAAAAGATTAATCCATGAAGGAATAATAATAAGTAGAAGCCAAAGTTGTTTATGCTTTGTCTTCGTTAAAAAATAAGCAGTTGGGTATGAAATTAATAGTGTAAAGAATGTAATTAAAAATGCATACCAAAACGAGCTCAAAGTCATCTTTAAGTAAACCGAAGAAAAGAACGCTTTGTAGTTATCGAGCGTAAAGTTGCCATGTAAATCAAGCAGGGAATAATAAACAACGAGTGCAATTGGCGCGATAACGAAAAAGGCAATCCATAACACATATGGAAATAACGCTGATTTCGATGTTTTAGTTTGCATCTTCATCGTCTCCATACGATTCTAATCGTTTATCAAACTCTTCCTCTGTTTCGTTTAAGCGCATTACGTGAATCGCTTCAGGATCAAAGTCTAAACCAATCTCAGTCCCTACTTCTGCTTTCTTCAATGAATGGACTAGCCACTCATTACCATCTTTATCATATGTGGATAATTCATAATGTACCCCTCGGAATAATTGTGTATCCACTTTTACCACAAGTTTGCCTTTATCAATTGTTGTCATTTCTAAATCTTCTGGTCGAATGACAATATCTATTTTTTCATTTGGCTTCATCCCTTGGTCAACACATTCAAAAACATTGCCAGCAAATTCAACCTTGAAATCCTCAATCATCACGCCAGGTACAATATTGGATTCACCAATAAAATCAGCAACAAAGCGGTTAATCGGTTCATCATAAATATCCACTGGTGTACCTGATTGCTGAATTTGGCCTTCACTTAAGACAAAAATTTCATCACTCATGGCAAGTGCTTCTTCCTGATCATGTGTAACAAAGACAAATGTTTTGCCAAGACGTTGCTGTAATTCACGTAGCTCATATTGCATTTCTGTACGTAGCTTTAAGTCTAAAGCTGAAAGTGGCTCATCCAGTAAAATTACTTCAGGGTCATTGACAATGGCACGTGCAATCGCGACACGTTGTCGTTGTCCACCAGACATTTCAGATATTTCGCGGTTACCATACCCTGCCAAATTGACAAACTTTAAGGCTTCAGCTACACGCTCTTTTATGTCCTTTTCAGGAAGCTTTTTAATACGTAGGCCAAATGCGACATTTTCAAACACATTTAAATGAGGGAACAGCGCATAATCCTGAAAAACAGTATTAACTTGACGTTCATTGGCAGGAACTGCATTAATCTTTTTATCATGGAAAAATACATTTCCTGTTGTAGGTTCCGTAAATCCTGCAATAATTCGTAAAATGGTTGTTTTACCACAACCTGATGGACCAAGGAGTGTATAAAATTTCCCTTTTTCAAGCTCCAAATTGATATTTTTTAAAACGACGGTGCCGTCACTATATGACTTTGAAACATTTTCAAAGCGGATAATTGAATTGGTTGTCATGGATGCGCCTCCTTAAGCTATAAATAAGAATCTGTTGCGACAAGTAAAATTTTTGTTTCATCATCATGTGCATTAAAAATCTGATGATGGTCTGTCGCGTCATAATAAAGTGCGTTACCTTCACTTGCGATATACTGTTCATTCCCTAAAACGAGACGAATACGCCCTTTAACCACATAAATAAATGTTTCAGAAAGTGAAGGCTCAAACTGTTTGAACTCGCCATCTGCCGCAAAGGTTAAGAAAATGGGTTCCATCTCTTTTTCATTCGAAGTAGGAATCAGCCATTGAATTTCATATTTTTTTTCTTCATCTGTATAGGTAGATTGATCTTCCTCTGTATAAACAACCTTTTGTTCAGGTGATTCATCATCAAAAAAGTCTTTGGGTCTTGACCCTAATACTTCTAATATTGAAAATAATGTTTCAATTGAAGGTGAGTTTAGATCCCGTTCTAATTGGGAAATATAACCTTTGCTTAAATCTGTACGTTCTCCAAGTTCCTCTTGGGTAAGACCTTTTTTTAAACGAAGCGCTTTAATTTTTGCTCCTATTTGCATCTTTTCCCTCCTAAGAGAAGTTTAGCAATGATAAACTTTTGAAATATGAAGTTTACTTTAACGAAACTTTTAGTTTACTAAAACCATTACAATTATACATAATAATAAAAAATTTGCAATCGTTTTTCGTGAAAAAAATAGCTATAAAAAGTTGTGAAAAGGGGTATAAATGAAAATGAGAAAAATTTTGAATAGTGTAGAATATTATTGTCAAAGATAGCTTGTAGATAGACAGTAGCAATAATTCCAGTTATGGATTTGACGAATTTTTGTCAATCCATTTCAATCATCCAAACGGGCGGAGTTTACTTGTTTGAAAAACTGCGGTTACTCTGCTATCGTAGAAGACGAGTTCGCTAGTGCGAATGGAATATATAAACTACATATTTATTCGGAGGGATTTATTATGGCAGAACGCATGGTAGGTAAACAAGCACCTGACTTTACAATGGAAGCAGTACTTTCAGACAAATCATTTGGTAAAGTATCATTAGAAGATATTAAAGCACAAGATAAATGGACAGTTCTTTTCTTCTATCCAATGGACTTTACATTTGTATGTCCAACTGAAATCACTGCAATGAGCGATCGTTATGACGAGTTCGAAGACTTAGATGCAGAAGTAATCGGTGTTTCTACTGACACAATCCATACACACTTAGCATGGATTAACACAGACCGTACGCAAAATGGTCTTGGTGAATTAAAATACCCATTAGCTGCTGATACAAACCATCAAGTATCTAAAGAATATGGTGTATTAATTGAAGAAGAAGGTATCGCATTACGTGGTTTATTCATCATCAACCCAGAAGGCGAATTAAAATACCAAACAGTATTTGATAACAACATCGGCCGTGATGTTGATGAAACACTACGTGTACTTCAAGCACTACAAACTGGTGGTCTTTGCCCAGCTAACTGGCGTCCAGGCCAAGCAACTCTATAATTTAAATAGAGGATTATGCGAAAAATTAAAAGTCCCCACGACAAGCTTGTGGGGACTTTTAACTGAATTTTTGTTTTGGGAAAGAGTTTTTTTACCCCGTTATCTAAATATTTGAAGACAAACGATCTTTTAGAGGAGGATTTTTATGAAACTTCGTGAACAAATGCCTGAATTAGTTGGCGCAACGACTTGGTTAAATGGTGAAGTAACTAAAGCAGAATTAGTAGGCAAAAAACCAACATTAATCCACTTCTGGTCAGTAAGCTGTCATTTATGTAAAGAAGCAATGCCAGATGTGAACAATTTCCGCGATCAATATAAAGATGAATTAAACGTTGTAGCAGTACATATGCCACGTTCTGAGGCAGATACTGATTTAGATACAATTAAAGCAGTAGCAGCAGAGCATGATATTGTACAACCAATCTTTGTAGACAGTGAAATGAAGCTAACAGATGCTTTTGAAAACCAATATGTTCCAGCATATTTTGTGTTCGATAAAGATGGACAGCTGCGTCATATGCAAGCTGGTGGTAGTGGTATGAAAATGCTAGAAAAGCGTGTAAATCGCGTTTTAGATGAGATGCGTAACGCTGAATAATAACGATATGTTGAAGACGGGGATTGAGATCCTCGTCTTTTTTGTTGTCCACCATTGACGAATTGGCTCTTGTTTTGACAATACATATCGCAGAGAATAGGCTACAATGGTGGTATAGTAGTTTTCGGAGGGATTTTTATGATGAAAAAAGAGTTTGCAGTCATAGGGCTTGGACGTTTTGGAGGTAGTATTGTTCGTGAATTAATGAGTCAGGGCGCACAGGTAATGGCAATTGATCATTCTTCAGAGCGTGTAGATGAGTTTGCTTCCATTGCGACACAAGCTGTTATTGCAGATTCAACCGATGAATCGGTGTTGAATTCATTAGGTATTCGTAATTTTGAGCACGTGATTGTAGCAATTGGGGAAGATATACAAGCAAGTATATTAACAACAATCATTTTGAAGGAAATTGGTGTTGAGCAAATTACAGTAAAAGCTCAAAACGATTACCATGAAAAGGTTTTACGTAAAATTGGCGCAGATTTTGTCGTCCATCCAGAGCGAGATATGGGTATTCGTATTGCTAATAATATGTTGTCGAATACTGTTCTAGATTATTTAGAGCTATCAGATGAACACTCCATTATGGAATTAAAGGCTAATGATGCGATTGCTGGCTATTCCATTATGGATTTAGATATTCGCGCTAAATATGGCATCAACATTGTAGGAATTAAACGTGGGGCTGATATTATCGTATCTCCACAGGCTAGTGACAAGATTTTATTAGGAGATATTATGCTTGTTATAGGCGCTGATGTTGATATAAATCGCTTTGTTAAAAAGGCCTTGAACGGGTAAGGGCAAATGACGAAACGCAGATGGAGACTTGTTATATTCGCTGGTATTTTATTAGTCGGTGCTTTTATTATGCAAAACAGAGAAAAAAGTGAAGATGAAGCAATTTCTCTTGTTCTAGATCATGCCACAGAAATTGACCACATTGAATTATTCCAAGGAGATCAATCACTATTTCGTGCTACAGGCGATGAAGCACAAGACTTTATTGAGAAATATCCTTTAAGTCATGTAAGGAAGCTTTCCAAAAAGGAAAGAACTATTTTTGAAGAAAAGCCTGTATATCATATCGTTTATAAAATGAAGGGTAAGCCTCTTTATGAGGTAGAAATATTAAAAGTGGCTATTAGTTCTGAACTTGATGAAGAGTTACAGCAAATGGTTTTTCGTGTGGATGATGCACAATATTTGGTTTATTGGGCAAAAGAGAAAAAGGTACTCGAACAATCGACCAACACGCAACGATTACTTGAACAATACGGGCAATAATGCGGGTAGTGATACAGCAATTCAAGCTGGTCACTACTTTTTTATACTATTTTTAAGAAAAAATTGGAAAAAAGATTTGATTTCATCGTGAGAGTTAGATTAAACTTTGACATAAAGAAGGGGGCTAGTTGTTATGAAAATCATGTCAACTAATTGTGTAATCGAACAATTACAACCAGAGCATTTTACAGATATACAAAAACTCTACTCTAATAAACAAGTTCGAACTTATCTCGGTGGTGTTCCATCAAACAGCTATATAGAAGCATCTTTTAAAGGCATGCTAGAAGCGCCATTCCCTAATACATATTTATATATCACCTTAAAGGAGACAGGTGAATTTATAGGTCTTGTCTCGATCGATGAATACCATGATAAGGAGTTATATGAGCTTTCCTATCAATTTTTACCTCAGTTTTGGGGGAGGGGGTTAGCTTTTGAAGTGCTAACGCAGGTAATTCAGGATGGTTTAAATTATCTGAATATAGAATCTATTGTGGCGGAAACACAAACAGCGAACAAGGCATCATGTCGCTTGCTCGAAAAATTAGGAATGAAGAATGTACAGGTGTTAGAAAGATTTGGGCAGGAACAAGCTGTCTATGAATTAAGTAAAAATAATGAACCGATAAGACAAATCATTGCCCTATCAGGTGGTGGGTTTTCTCAGCAGAACCCTTCATTTATCGATGAGTACATTTTACGACAAACTCAGAAAAATGAACGAGTTAAAATTTGTTTTATTCCCACAGCAAGTAATGATGCACAAGGGTATATCGAGAAGTTTTATGCAGCATTCCATCATTGTGATGCAACCCATATCTTGCAAAAAGATATGCGTGATAGAAGCATTGGAGAAAAATTATTAGCGCAGCATATTATCTATGTGGGTGGTGGGAATACAGGCTATCTTCTTGAAAAGTGGCGAGAATATGGTTTTGATGAATTGTTAAAGGAAGCTTATCAAAAAGGGATTATATTAGCTGGCATCAGTGCTGGGGCAATGTGCTGGTTTGAAAAATGCTATAGTGAAAATACATATGATGATTTTGAGGAATGGAATGGCTTAGGGCTATTATCAGGTACCTATTGTCCCCATTATAATGATCAAGAGAGAAGGAGGGCATTTGATCGCTGGATAAAAAATCATCCCACATTACAAGAATACGCACTCATAGATACTGAGACACTCCATTTTAGGAATGAAAAGTTAGTAGCTAAAATTCAAAGCTATTAGAAGGGATGAAGAAAGTATGAGAATTCCAGCAAAACTAACACTGGGTGATGAGATTCGTGTTATTGCTCCAAGTAGAAGTGCCCAAGTTTTAAAAGTAGAGATGGTTGAACAAACGAAGATCATATTGGAAAGATTAGGGTTTCGCGTATCATTTGGTGCCCACATTTTTGAATGTGATTTGCAGCACTCTTCCTCCATCATGCACCGTGTTGAGGATATACATGAAGCTTTTCGAGATCCACAAGTGAAGGCGATACTCACGGTGATTGGGGGATACAACTGTAATGAAGTTTTACCTTATTTAGATTATCAAATGATTGCTGAAAATCCGAAGATACTTTGTGGGTTTAGTGATATCACGGCCTTAGCTACAGCTATTACTACAAAATGCGATTTTATCACTTATTCAGGGCCACATTTTTCTAGCTTTCGTATGGTGCAAGCACAAGAATATCAGCTTTCCTATTTTCAAAAATGTTTAATGGAGAAGAATCCATTTTCTCTAGTTGCGTCTAGCATTTGGAGTGATGATGCATGGTATATTGATCAGGAAAATCGTCATTTTGAGGCAGCCAGCTGGAAGGTCTATTCGGAAGGCGCAGTGAGTGGACAGCTTTATGGTGGTAATTTATGTACGTTAAATTTATTGCAAGGAACAGCTTACATGCCTGATTTATCGAATTGTATTTTATTTTTAGAGGATGATGAGCTTGTGAATCCTGCCATTTTTGCACGTGATCTCACGTCATTATTGCAAGCAACGACTACAATTAAAGGATTGGCAATAGGTCGATTTCAACGAGCTTCTGCGATGACAGAAGAACAATTACATTTTATTTTAGACAAGCATCCACTATTAAAAGCTATCCCTGTATTATATGATGTGGATTTTGGTCATACTCAGCCGATTTTTACATTCCCTATCGGTGGCAATGTCCATATAAATACAAAAGAATTGAGGATTCAGGTGACTATATTTTAGAAGGAGAACGTGTCCAACATGATCATACGAGAAGCAACCCGACATGACAGTGAACGAATTATAACTGTTATGACAAATGCAGAGGCATCAAATTTTATGTTATTTGGACCAGGTGAGCGCAATTTTGCACCTAAGCCATTTGGGGAGTATATAGACAAGCTATATCATAGTCACCACTCAGCTTTGTTCGTAGCTGAAATGGATGAGCAGGTTGTGGCGTACTTAATTGTACAAGGCAATGAGCCGAAAAGAATTGCTCACCGTGCTTATCTTGTCATAGGCATACATAGTGACTATAGAGGAAGAAAAATTGGAACGGCTTTATTTCAACACGTAGAAAATTGGGCAATGGAGAATGGTGTACATCGTCTAGAATTAACCGTCATGGAAAATAATGAGGCTGGTGTTGCTTTGTATAAGAAAATGGGCTTTGATATCGAGGGAACGAAGCGGGCTTCGTTGTATGTAGATGGACAATATATTAATGAATACTATATGTCAAAACTATTGATTGGGAAAGGAACTAACGTATGACTTCAAAAGTAAACATCGGCATTTATTCACCGTCCTCCCCAGCAACGGTGACGGCTTTGGAACGATATGAACGTGCTAAAGCATTTCTCGAGAATAAAAATTTTCGAATCGAGACAGGTTCTCTAACTGGTAAATCCGATTATTATCGTTCAGGTTCGCCAAAAGAAAGAGCAGAAGAATTGAATGAGTTATTACGCAATCCAAATGTGGATATGATTATGTCTACAATAGGAGGCACCAATGCCAATAGCATGCTACCTTATATTGATTATGAGGCTTTTCATCAACATCCCAAAATGGTCGTAGGTTATTCGGATGCAACGGCCGTTCTACTGGCACTTTATGCAAAGACAGGTATTTCAACTTTTTATGGTCCAGCCCTCGTACCTTCCTTTGGTGAGTTTGAACCATTAGTAAATGATACCTTCAAATTTTTTGAGCATTATTTCTTTAAACCCCAAGCATTACCTTACGAAATTCCAATCCCTTCTTATTG
Organism: Lysinibacillus capsici; assembly: GCF_020217405.1. Lineage (NCBI taxonomy): Bacteria > Bacillati > Bacillota > Bacilli > Caryophanales > Bacillaceae > Lysinibacillus > Lysinibacillus capsici. Next base: position 954,160 of record NZ_CP084108.1, read on the forward strand.
GTCGGATGAACCTGTTAATTGGCTTGAGAAGACAGTGGATAAAAAACTCCAAAAGAATGAATGGTTAGCGATTCAGGGTGGGGTTGCTGAAGGAAGGTTAATTGGTGGGAATGCCAATGCCATGTATGGATTTATTGGTACGCCGTATTTCCCTAAAATTGTGGAAGGTGATATTTTATTAGTGGAGGACTGCTTAAAAAATGCTGCTGTTGTTGAAAAGAATTTTGCAATGCTAAAATTGCATGGTGTCTTTGACAAAGTTAGTGGGATTATTTTGGGGAAACATGAATGCTATGATGATTTAGGAACGGGTCGACAGCCATATGATATTCTACTTGAACAATTGGATGGAATAAAGATTCCTATATTAGCAGAGGTGGATATTTGTCATACACATCCTATGCATCCAATTGCGATAGGCAAACGAGTAAGGATAGATGCCACAGCTAAAAAGATATACTGTATAGAAAGATGGTTGTAATGATAAAGCCTTGCAAACCTTAGCAAGGCTTTATTTTCTAGAGGTTTCTATAATCTTCATCAGTTATAGCGTACATTTTTACATTTTGGTATTGGCCCTTAACAAACATACTTTTTCGTAATAGCCCTTCAAACTGCATACCTGACTTCTCCATAACCTTTTGGGATCCAATATTTTCTTCAAAACATCGTGCTTGGATACGTACTAAATCTAATTCATTAAAACCGAAGTCAATGAGTTTTTTCGTTGCTTCTGTTGTAAACCCCTTATTCCAAAAATCCTCAGAAAGCACATAGCCAATTTCCGCGTATTTATGGGTATCATTAATCGTGACAAAATCAATCGTTCCAATAATTGTGCCTGCATATTCAATACCCCATAACATCAGATTGCCTTGCTGATAACCGTCAAATATTAATGCCATAAAAGCCTTTGTGTCCTCTAAGCTAGTGTGTGCTTGCCATGTCACATAACGCGCCACATTTTCACTGGAAGAGTAGTGAAACATTGCTTCTAAATCCTTATGTGTAATAGGTCTTAATAGTAACCTTTCCGTTTTCATAATTGGTATGTTACTCATGATTTACCCCCTTTAACAAATAGTATATAAAAAAATCGACCTATAATAATGAATTAGGTCGACTTTTTTATTTATTCATTTTTGTAGCACGATAATTAAAAATTTCACCTTCACATTATGGATAGCGCTTATCTGTTGCTGAGGAATCCTTAGTTTTGGTTTTATGTTTTTCATCTTTTACTTTTTCATTCAATTCTTCGACAGGTATTGGATCTACTGTTTTCATGTCCTCGTGTTTATCAAAAATGCTTTCTTTATCTGTATCCAATACATCAGGGTTATTCGTATTACGTGTTTTCGCCTGTTTTTTATCATTCATTCACTATCACCTCTTACTATTAACTTTCACTTTTTTACTAGAGTGTAAACATTTTATTTTGAGTGATAGTGTAAGCTAATTGTTTGTTGTTAGCGCCAAACCATAAGTACATAGCTTTTACTTGAATGATAAAGAGTGTAGTGAAACAGAGATGGCTATCATTCCTACCATTTTTCTTAGGAGGAAATAGTGGTCTTTCCTTGCAGTGCACGTTCTTCCATAGCTATATCAAACTCTTTTTCAGATTTTGACACGACAACACAAGCTACACCATTACCAATTAAATTAGTTACAGCACGAGCCTCAGACATAAAGCGATCTACACCGATTAACAGCGCTATTCCTTCCACTGGTATCATTGGGAAGGCAGCCAAAGTTGCTGCTAATGTAATAAAACCTGAGCCTGTTACACCTGCTGCACCTTTAGAAGTAATCATTAAAATTCCGAGCAGTGTAATGATTTGAATCCAAGTTAGCTCCATTCCATATGCTTGTGCGATAAACAATGCAGCCATGGACAGGTAGATGGAAGTCCCATCTAGATTGAAGGAGTACCCAGTAGGAATGACTAAACCTACAACCTGCTTCGAGCAACCATAGTTCTCAAGCTTTCGCATCATAGATGGCAGAGCTGATTCAGAAGAGGAAGTCCCAATTACTAAGAAAATCTCATCTTTGATATAAGCGATAAATTTAAAGATGTTGAATTCAAAGAACTTTGCAATGGCACCTAAAATAAAGACAACAAATAAAAACATTGTTATATATACGGCAGCCATTAATAAACCTAGATTACCTAAAGATTTTAAACCAAAATTCCCAATTGTATAGGCCATTGCACCAAAAGCTCCGATTGGTGATATTTTCATAACCATACTTACAATCTTGAAGAATATCTCTGCTACTTGCTCAAAGAATGTGATGACTGGTTTTGCGGGTGCGCCTATTGAAGCAGCTGCTAAGCCAAATAAAACAGCAGAGAATAGGACTGGTAATAACTGACCTGTTGCCAATGCACCAACTACATTTTCTGGAATAATACTAGAAATGAAGGCACCCAAGCCCTGCTCAGATTCAGCTGCAGCAGTTGTATATTTTGAAATATCAGCATCAGATGCACCTGATGTATCCAAGCCTGTACCAGGACTTACGATTAAAGCAACAGCAATTCCGATTGCTAATGCAATTGTGGAAACTATTTCGAAGTAAAGCAATGCCTTTCCTCCGATTTTCCCGACCTTTTTCATATCTCCCATACTGCCGATTCCAATAACGACTGTTAGGAAAATTATAGGGGCAATTAACATTTTAATTAATTTGATGAATAGGTCTGCTAAGATTTTCAAGCTGGCACCGAACTCGGGAAAAATGGCTCCAACAATGATCCCAAGAATGATAGCCACTATAACCTGAACAGTCAAATTTTTCAGTAACTTCATTTTTTGCTACCTCTTTTCTAAATTTTCTCTTTGATATCGCTTTCACTAAAAGTATCATAGCGAATATTTCTTTAAAAAAGAGATTTAGAAAATAAGAAACATATCGTTCATTAAGTACATTTACTTACAATTACATATAAATATAGTAATATCAATAACTATCCCTGTTATGGTACGCTATAGTTCATTAATGATTGTTATAATACAAAAACATAGAGTGATAATTAAGTTCTTTTTAAATTATCAATTTATAATATTGTTCATTAAATTCAATATTTTCTGCTACTTATATAGACTAAAGGTGTTGTCAAAAGATTTTTTTGCAGATAATCTTAAAACTAAATATGTGTGCCAGTGATTATGAGAATGCAAATTTGAAAGGAAGGAATTTTTTAATGTTGAAAATGCCTGTGAACGGCAAAATACTGTTAGTGACATTTTTAATCATTGCACTCTCCTTTTTACTAGGTGGTATTTTCTTACTCGGTAACCTATTATCTGAACAGGAAAGAGATTTTGGACAGCGGGCAATGCTTGTGGCAAGAACTGTATCAAATGTACCAGAGCTTAGTGTACATTTGGAAAATGACAATATAAAAGAATCTGCAAAAAGTATTAATAAAATTGTAGATGGCATTAGAGTGATTCATAAGGCCGAGTATATTGTTGTAATGAATATGGAACGTATTAAACTATCACACCCAGTAAGTAAAGAAATAGGAAAACGCAGTGAGTCGCAGGATTTAAACGCCGCATTTAGTGAACATTATTATGTATCAAAGGCACGTGGAGAATCAGGTGTTATGATAAGGGCTTTCGTGCCAATTATTAATGATAAAAGGGAACAAGTGGGCATTGTAGTCGTTGGCTATTCCTTACCAGATTTTATGGAAATGTTACAAAGTTATGAGCGAGAAATTATGATAACTATTATTATATCGCTGATTTTCAGTATTTTCGGTGCCTATACACTTGGACGACATATAAAAAAACAAATGTTTGGGCTTGAACCTCATGAAATTGCAAAAATGTATGTGGAAAGAACAGAGACCTTTAATGCCATGCATGAGGGAATAATAGCGGTCGATAAGGAAATGAATATCACCATTTTTAATGAAAAAGCGGCCGAAATTTTAGGGGTTACTAGGAAAATAGAGGACTGTATTGGACAAAAGATTTATGACGTTTTGCCTGATACCCGTCTGCCTGAAATTGTTGAAACAGCAACACCTGTTTATGATCAAGAGCTTTACATTAATCATCATAGTATCTTAAGTAATCGTGTACCTATTATTGTGAATGGAGAGCTAGTTGGTGCAGTTGCTATGTTTAAGGATTTAACAGCTGTGAAAAAGCTTGCGGAGGAAGTAACAGGTGTAAAGGCCTTTGTTCAAGCATTACGTGTACAAACCCATGAGCATAAAAATAAGATTCATACGATTGCGGGACTACTGCAATTGGGGCATACAAAGCAAGCACTTGAATATGTTACTGTTACTACTGAAAATGAAGCCTCATTGACGAAGTTTTTAAATGAACGCTTTCATAATGAAAATATTTCAGGTTTGTTATTAAGTAAAGTAAGCTATGGAAAAGAATTGGGCATTGAGGTTGAAATTGATCGGAAAAGTCATTTTAAACGCTTTCCACCTCTATTAGATCATCATGATTTTGTTGTGTTGTTTGGCAATTTAATTGAAAATGCTTTTGAGGCTTTAAATGTCCTTTCGAAGGAAGAAAAATATGTTGCCATCTCTGTAGACGAGCATGATGGCGTCTTAGCGATTGCAGTTACCGATAATGGAATTGGCATGACCAAAGAGGTGCAGGAGCGTATGTTTGAAAATGGATTTTCGTCCAAGGCTAGTGAAAATCGAGGCATTGGCTTGCATTTAGTCTATGAAATTGTAAGAAAAGGCAATGGAGATATTGAAGTAACAAGTGAATTTATGAAAGGAACAAGTTTCTTAATTTTATTTGAGTTAGGAGAAGTATAGATGGATGTAATAAATGTCTTATTGATTGAAGATGATCCAATGGTACGAGAAGTGAACAGACAATTTATTGAACAAATCAAAGGTTTTTCATTAGTTGGCTATGCTAGCAATGGAATTGAGGGAATTCAAAAAATTAAACAATTAACCCCAGAGCTTGTCTTTATGGACATTTTTATGCCAGAGCAGGATGGCATTATTACGTTAGGGAAAATCCGAGAAGAGCATCTTCATGTTGATGTTATTGCTGTAACAGCTGCGAATGATATGCCCACAGTGCAGCGAATTTTACACTTAGGTGTCTATGATTATATTATGAAGCCTTTTACGTTTGAGCGGATTGAGCAGACTTTAAAAAATTATCAAAGCTATAGAAGGAAAATAAGTGGCATGCAAGATTTAACTCAGCATGATGTCGATCATTTAATGCAACAGCGTCTTCCTGAACAAATTATAGTAGAAACAACAGGAATGGATGCCATTCTTATGGAAGAACTCCCAAAAGGGTTTAATCGAGCTACCTTAGATAAGGTACTTGCATATATAAAAAAAAGTGGCGAGGCAGTATCAGCGGAGGAGGTATCAGCATATATAGGTACAGCACGTGTTACAGCTAGACGCTATCTAGACTTTTTAGAAAAGCAGAAACTATTAAAAGTAGATATACAATATGGAAACGTAGGACGTCCTATTCATCGTTATTATATTTAATGATTAGTTACCTAAAATTTTTAGCCGAAATAGTAAAGTTTAGGAGGCGTTCTAAAAGCTTTATTTACGAGAATGCAAGAAGCTCCATATCCCGATACATAAGAGGCATTAGGTAAATTTGAATATCATGGAGTAGAAAGGAGCCTCCTTATTAAGGTATGCTTTAAAATGATTATTTTTATTGAATATGGACATTTTTATTTCTCTAATATATAAGGGAAATGAAAATGTCTTTTTGGGGTGATGGGATAGGAGTAGGAAGGTGAGGAAAATTGTTCAAATTGTTTGTTGATTAGTATGAATAGTAGTACTTTACTTTGACAATACATATAGCAAAGATATATTACAATATGGAAATAGTCAGTTACCTAAAAAATAAACTGATTTAGGTAATAGAAGTATTAAGTTAGCTCATGGGAAGTAGGTTAGGCATATGTTTAACGTCCGAAAAGAGACATTATTGAAATTTTTAAAGATTCTATTTCCAATATTACTTTTGGTGGTAGCTATTTATGAAATCCAACAGTCAGTGAGTGGAATAGATGTTCATTTACTAAAAGAAGAAGTGAGCGAGCTTCAGCTATGGGAACTTTTATTGATTTTCCTAATCACCTTTTTCGCGATTACACCAATGATTTTTTATGATGTTATTTTAGCAAATATATTAGGTATCAACATCAATAAACGTAATTTGCTCAATCATTCATTTATCGTAAATACTTTTTCAAACCTTATTGGCTTTGGAGGGTTAGTTGGTATATTCTTACGTGATTATTTTTATTCCAAATATAAAGACGATAAGGAAGGTATGATAAGAAATATTGCTTCGGTCACCCTGTTCTATTTAACAGGGATTTCTTTGTTAACGTGGATTATGTATATATTCTTTTGGGATTTCCCGTTGCTAAAAGAAGAACGATGGTTATCGATTGCAGTTGTTCTTGTCAGCCTATATGTACCAGCTTTTTGGGCGATGTATATGATTCGATATAAAAAGGAAAGCTCTTTAAAACCAAAAATATCACTTCAATTGATGGTTACTTCAATAGCTGAGTGGCTTGCTGTATTTTTCGTAATCTGGGCTTTAACGCTTATTTTAAAGATTCCAATAGAATTATCCACATTAATTCCTATATTTTTAATTGCTTCTAGTGCAGGAATAGTCAGTATGATACCTGGCGGAGTTGGTTCCTTTGATCTCGTTTTTTTGTGGGGAACACAAAGTATAGGAATTGCTGATGAAAAAGTGTTGTTTCTATTAATTCTGTACCGTGTTGGCTATTTTGTTTTACCATTTTTTGTTTCCGCTCTCTTATTTATTAAAGAATATTGGATGCGGTGGAATCAATCATGGGATGACTTACCAAATATTATTTTTCAGAAACTAAGCCATATGCTATTAACAATATTGGTGTTTATTTCTGGCATTATTTTATTACTATCTGCAGCAATGCCAGGGGTGCTAAGTCGTCTAAAAATTGCTCAGGAATTTTTATCCTCACCAATCATGAATGTCTCACACCAAATGACGGTAGCGGCAGGCTTTATCCTCCTAGGGTTATGTAGGGGGATAAAATACAAAGTAAAAAGGGCATATCAGCTCGCTATAGTAGTGCTAAGTAGTTCGGCGATATTTTCTATTTTTAAAGGCCTTGATTATGAAGAAGCTATTTTTTTGGTAATAGTCACAGTGTTATTAATGGTTTCCAAAAAGCAGTTTTATCGAGAAAGTTATGTTTTGACATGGGGAATTGTCATACTTGACCTTGCTATAGTAACAGTTATTACAGCTATGTATGTGGTAATTGGTTATGTCAATTTACCTTCTGCCAAAATTCATTTTCCTAGTGCCTTACAGGAATTTATTATAACCGATTATCAAGACCTTTTTTATAGTGCTATCATCGGTATTCTTATCGCCATTGTTATTTTTTATATAGGTTATTTTATACGTACACCTAAGAAAATGGTAAAACTTTTATCCAATGAGCATGAGGAAGCCATTAAAAATCATTTGACGACCTATAAAGGAACAGAGTATTCACATCTGATTTTTTTGCATGATAAATTTGTACATTGGAATGAAAAAGGAACTGTTTTATTCTCTTATCAAATTTATGCAGATAAGATTATCGTTCTTGGAGATCCAGTTGGAAATGAATCCGATTTTTTATCTGCTATCCAAGAATTTTTGGAATTGGCAGATAGGCATGGTTATACACCTGTCTTTTATGAGATTAACAATAAAATTTTCTCTGCATTACACGAATATGGATATAGTTTCTTTAAGCTTGGTGAGGAAGCCTTTGTAGATTTAGAGAAATTTACATTCACAGGTAAAGAAATGAAGGGGAGTCGAGCGATAAAAAATAAGTTTGAAAGAGAAAATTATATAGTGGAAATACTGAGTCCTCCGTATTCTCAGGAAGTCATGAAGGAATTGAAAGAGGTATCAACAAAATGGTTGCAGGGAAGGGCGGAGAAAGGTTTTTCGCTTGGTTTTTTTGATGAACACTATTTAAGCACTTCCAATATTGCTGTTTTACGTGGCACGCAAGGAACGTTCGGCTTTGCTAGTATTATGCCTATGTATGATCAAGGAGAAAGGATTTCAGTAGATCTGATACGTTTTAAGCCAGGCTCACCATCTGGAACAATGGATTTCATTTTCTTATCACTATTTGAATGGGCAAAATCAGAAGGCTATCGTGTCTTTAATATGGGGATGTCGCCTTTATCCAATGTCGGACAGTCTAGGTATTCCTTTTTAAGTGAAAAAATAGCTGCACAAATCTTTCTACATGGACAGCATTTCTATCATTTTAAAGGATTAAAAAACTTCAAATTAAAATATGCAGATTTTTGGGTACCAAAGTACGTAGCGTATCGGAAAAAATCTTCATTACCGTTCACAATGGCACAGATCACGTTGTTAATCGGGCAAAAGAGGAAAAAGTAAGTCATGTAAACTTTATAATTTTTTAGCGCGGTATTGAAGCAAGTAAAGCACAAAAGAATTATTCTATAGAAATGGATAGAGACGAAAAAGCCCTGCATAAAGCAGGGCTTTCAGACTGTAGACAAAAGCCCTCGCGAAGTTCACTCTCGAGGGCTTTTGTCATTTTTCTTCCTATGTCGTCTTGATATTTGGTCATACATTGCCAAATCCAACATACGCTTCGAGCATAGTTGCTCTCTTAAGCTACTTGCCACGTCCAAGTAGCCAGTTTCTTTAAATTCATGGCAGCAAAAGTAAGCATCGCCTGCATGGACAATTTTTTTATACCTCTTAAGGTTGTCCATCGCATACCATGCTTTTCCTTTGCATCTGCAAAGACACGCTCAATCGTTTCTTTGCGCTTTGCATAGATTTGTTTGATTTCATTGGAATGACGTAAATGTTCTGCTTCCTCTACATATGATTCCCAAATATGACGTTGAATGAGTTTTTGATGTTGCTTACTTTCTGTACATTGGGATAGGCTCGGACACTTCGCACAAATCAAAGGATTCGATTTATATTGACGATACCCTTCTTTAGTCGTTGTCGTATACTTCAATATCTGTCCTTGTGGACAAAGATAACAATTATAGTGCTCATCATATATATACTCATGCTTTCGGAAGAAACCATCTTTCGTTTTAGGACGTGTATAAGGAAGAACAGGCAACATTTGATTCTCTAATAAAAAGTTTGTAATTGCGGGTGTTTTATAGGCTGCATCTGCCGCAACAGCTAATGGTTTTTGAACGTTTTTAATGACTCTTTCCACAAGTGGCTGTAATACATGACTATCGTGCACATTTCCCGGAGTCACAATGGCACCCAAGACAAAGCCCTTTTCATCTGTCGCTGCATGAAAAGAATACGCAAACTGTTTCGTACGTTCATCCTTCACGTAATAGCCACTTTCAGGATCTGTCGTGCTTTCCTTTATTTCTTTCCATTCTTCTTTTTCAAATTTCTCCGGGGAAAAGGGCTTTTTTCCGTGTTCCTCACGATCAATATTTAACTCTAATTGAAGTTTCTCTTCATAAGCCCGTGTTTCTTTTCGCACAACTTTTTTATCATACTTTCGTTTATTCGCACTCGCTTTCACATGCGTAGAATCGATAAATAAATGGTCTGCATGGAGGAGTCCTTGATGCATAATCTCTTTTAATATACGATAGAATATCTGCTCAAATAGATCAGTGTCTTGAAAGCGACGGACATAATTTTTACCAAAGGTAGAGAAATGCGGAACTTCTGTATGGAAGCCAAATCCTAAAAACCAACGATACGCCATATTCGTTTCAATTTCTTTGATGGTTTGACGCATGGACCGTATACCAAAAACGTACTGAATAAACGTCATTTTAAAGAGAACAACAGGATCAATACTAGGGCGTCCTTTAGCAGAGTAGAGGTTTTCTACTAAAGGATAGATAAATGAAAAATCAATAGCCGCCTCTAGTTTTCGTACTAAATGATCTTGGGGAACTAATTGATCAATCGTTAACATTTCTAATTGTTCACGTTCATTGATTTGATTTTTCGTCATCATGGTTGATCACCTCGAAAGTGTACTTTTTATCAATAGATGAATAAGGAATTCTTTATGTAGAAGTTGATTGGAACGAAGGGTGGCGACTCCTGCGGGAAAAGCGGGAAAGTCGAGATCCTGGACTGAGCGAAGCGAGGGAAGCAGCTCGACCCCGCCCGCGGAAAGCGTCCGCCCGTAGTGGAAATCAACGGCTTTACTTTATTTTATTGTAAAAGAAAAAAGACTGTGGGCAAACTCAAAATTCATTGAGTTTGTCTACAGTCTGAAAGCCCTGCATAAAGCAGGGCTTTTTAGCGTCTAAAATATAAAAGCTAAGTTTTAATTATTTTTATCAACAGCAATCATCTCTTATACGAAGTCTTCACTTTTTTCTAGCGTTTCAACATCCATAGGCTCAGCAGTAGGTTTACCAGCTTTTAATAAGACTTTACTGCCCAGAAGGAAAAATCCTTGGATGAAGAGTAATAATCCTGTACCGATGAGTAGCCACTCAATAGCAATAATATCAGCTATTGGCCCAAAAATTAGCATACCTAAAGGCATCATAGAGGTAGATATCATACTAAGAATGCCAAATACTCTTCCCATATAGTCACTTTCCACTTTTTCTTGTAATAACACCGTTGCAGGTGTATTAAAGATTGGCATGGCTATGCCAGTAATGGCCATGATTCCGAGATACAGCCAAAAAATAGGAATGACGCCGAGAGCCATTGTACAAAGACCAAATAATAAAGCCGATAATGTCATCGTATGCACTTTATTTTTAAAGCCACCCCATGTTGCGATTGCGATACCACCGATTAACATCCCAATGGCAAAGGCCATTTCGATGGCAGTCAAACGCCATACATCATTGCCAAAAGTTCGTGTAACTTGTAAAGGCGTTAAAAAGGCAGCAGGTGCAGCAAGCAGCATGAAAAAGGCAAAGAACAAGAATAATTGTTTCAAGAAAGCATGCTCTTTAATATAGATGAAGCCTTGTTTCATATCACTAAAATAGCCTGTTGTTTGTGGCTGATTAGCTTTTGCATGTGCAGGGATATGCAGAAATAATAAGAAGATAGCGATGGCAATAGCCGCTGTTGTCACATCAATAAAGAAAATGGATTCAATAGAAGCCATTGTTAATAATGCACCACTTGCCATAGGTGCAAGAATCATAATGAAAGCTTGAATACTGCTATTTGCACCATTGACCTTCATTAAATGCTCTTCAGGCACAAATTGTGGCAAAATTGCGCCTACTGCTGGTGTTTGAATACCTGCACCAACTGCACGTACGGCTGATATAACAAATAGTAGCCAGAGCTCATCATAGCCGATTAAAAATAAAATAGCTAAAATTAGGGTAGATAAGGCAATCATTCCATCTGCTAAAATAATAAGCCATTTACGGTTATAGCGATCTGCCCACACACCAGCAATAGGTGCTAAAAAGAAGGTTGGTAAAAAGCCGCAAATGATCGAGATGGTCATCATGCTGCCTGATTGTGTTGTAAGTGTGATGTACCATGTAATGGCATATTGCACAAGAGCAGAGCCAAAAAGTGAAATCGTTTGACTACTTAAAAAAAGTATTGTATTCCGTTTCCAATGTTCCAATTTCGTCATCCCTTTCTAACAGAAGTGCCTGTGTGGAAAGTAAAAGACAACACAAAAAAAGAGGGGAGTAGAAGTCCCCTCTTTTCCAGTATTCCTAAAACAGACTAGACCTAATTCCATTTCCCTTGCACAGCAGGCAAAGTGTACACATATTTAATTAGTAAGGTGAAATCGTAGTCTAATTGAAGCTGTCATTTGGAATACCCTCCGTTCTATATAAGTTGTGTTGATTGTAGCATAAAGTTCATCTATGCGTAAAGAATGAATTAAGCAAAAATTAGGTTGAATTTAAAAATATGGAAATTGTAAAATCAATCTAAAGGAAAAGTACTATTCATCTTATCGCCTTGACAGTAGTTTTTTAGGGTTAGTATTCATATTTTGAAACTAACGTGAACGTTTGTTAGACGTGAAACTTATTATCTACTTGCATTGATCGCGATAAAGTTGCTTCAGAGACGTGCATATAGCGAGTACTTGTCATATACTAAAATAGAAAAATGGCAAATGGAGGAAATATGAGAAAGAAAAATAGTAAATGGAAGATCTTAACTTTAGTCGCAATGATTTTTGTGTTATGCCTATCGACAATCCCTACAAAGCCTGCCATGGCAAGCACGACACAGCCAAAAAGGGAGATGAGGGCTGTCTGGATTTCAACCGTTCTTAATCTTGATATGAAAGCAGGTATGACGAAGGAGCAGTACACGGCTTGGACACGCCAAACTTTGGATCAACTAAAAGCCAATAAATTCAATACGGTTATTTATCAAGTAAGACCAACAAATGATACAATGTATGTCTCTGATCTAGCGCCATGGTCATCTTACATAACAGGCAAAAAGCAAGGCACGAATCCAGGCTACGATCCTCTTGCGATCATGATAGAGGAAAGTCATAAACGGGGTATGGAGCTGCATGCATGGATGAATCCTTATCGTGTAACAATGTCTGGACAAAAACTGACAGACCTTGCTGCTGATAATGTGGCTAGAACACATCCAAACTGGGTTATCAAATACGGTAAGCAATATTATTTAAATCCTGGTTTACCAGAAGTACAAGACTATTTAGTTGAAGTAGTAAGAGAGATAGTAGCCAATTATGATATTGACGCAGTGCATATGGATGATTATTTTTATCCATATAAAATTGCTAATGAAGTTTTTCCAGATCAAGCAACTTTTAAAAATTATGGTGCTTCCTTTAAAAAGGTGGAGGATTGGCGACGAGATAATGTCAACCGTCTTGTAGAAAATCTTTATACGGCCATTAAAGACACAAAGCCATATGTTCAATTTGGTATTTCACCATTCGGTGTATGGCGCAATAAATCGCTAGATAAAACAGGAAGCGATACAAGGGCTGGTGTTAATAATTACGATGATTTATATGCAGACGTCAGAACATGGATTCAAAATGGCACAATTGATTACATTACACCACAAATTTATTGGTCAAGAACATTATCTGTTGCGAAATATGGAACGCTGCTAGATTGGTGGAGCCATGAAGTGCAAACCTACGCAACAACACACCCTGTGCATCTATACATTGGGCTTGCTGATTACAAAGTTGGTAATGATAGTGATGCAGCATGGAAAAATAAAATGGAGCTACCAAGTCAAATACTAGCGAATCGTTCGGAAAAGGTAGCGGCTGAGGGGCAAATGCATTTCTCCTTAAGAAGCTTTCAAAACAATAAACTAGGCTATGCAACGATTGTTAGTCAACAATTATATAATTACACAGCACTGACACCAGAAACAACTTGGGATGATGACACAGTGCCGAACGTGCCGACTTTTGTGCAAGTGACAAAGGAAGCGGCAGGTCGCAAGATAGAGATTATAGACGAAAATGAAAGACAACCACGCAAGTATGTCATTTATCGTTTTTCAGGAAACAAAGAAGGCTCTTATGATGACCCTCGAAATATAGTGGATGTTGTTTATAATATGGATGGCCTCACTAAATTTGTGGACAAGTCAGCTCTTGCTAAGCATAGCTATACATATGGCATTAAGGCCGTATCAAATACAGGTGTGGAAAGCAAGGAAGTTTTTGTAGTAATAGAAAATCAATAAAAAGCTTAGAAAACAAAACAACCACTCATGCAAAGATTGCATGAGTGGTTGTTTTGTTATTAATTTTCTTCAATATCTTTACGGTTTTTCTTTAACATTTTAGATAGCATTTCATAAACAATTGGTACAACAACGAGTGTTAATAGGGTAGAAGATAATAAACCGCCAATTACAGTAATAGCTAAGTCTTTGGAAATTAATCCACTACCGCCAGTACCAAGTGCCATTGGTATCATAGCACCAATTGTAGCGATGGCTGTCATCAGGATAGGACGTAAACGTGTTGCTCCTGCTTCAAGGATCGCCTCACGCATGGCAAGACCATCATGTTCCATATGAATGATACGGTCAACTAATACGATGGCATTTGTTACGACGATACCAATCAACATCAATAGACCCATCATGACAGATACAGAAATAGTTTGCCCTGTAACGAATAAACCAATGAATGCACCAATTACTGCGAATGGTAGTGAGAAAAGAATAGCGAATGGAGCTAAACCTTCTCCGAATGTTACCACTAGAATGAAGTAAACAATGGCAATGGCTGCTAACATCGCAATACCAAGCTTAGTGAATGTTTCTTGCATATCTGCAGCAACACCAGCAACACCAAGTGTTACACCTTTTTGTAAATCTAATTTATCAATTTTTTTATCAGCAGCAGTAGTGGCTTTTGAAATATCGTCACCGATAATCGCACCAGATACTGTTGCGAAATATTCACCTTTTGAACGAGATAATGAGTTAAGTGTTGTACCTTCCTCAACATCTACTAGTTCTCCGATAGTCATTGTTGTACCCAATGCTGTTTTAATTTCAGTGGCTAAGACATCATCAAGTGAAGTCGCAGCTGCTTTAGCATCGCGTTGAACGATAACTTCGATATCTTTACCATCGTTTTTCACGGTAGTTAATACTTCTTGTGATGTATTTGAATTTAATGCCATCACGATTTGAGCTGTTGTTAGCCCGTATTGAAGGACATTTTTTTGTTCAACTTTTAGCACATGCTCAACATATGGATCTTCATTATCAGATTTAATATCTTCTAAGCCATCCACTTCTTTTAGAGCGCCCTCTACTTGTTTCACAGCATCTCGCAGTTTATCTAAATCATCACTATACAGTGTATAGCTGACTTCGTTTGATGACATCGACATAGAAGTGAAGTTTTGAGACTTCCATTCTCCTGATTGCCCGATGTTAAATACATAGTCTTCAACCTCTTCACGAGCTTTAGGGAAGTCTTCCATATCCGGATCAAAGATAAGGTACATTAATGCACCGCCAGCACCTCCACCCATCATCATTGCTGATGGATCGACATTCTTCGCATCTGTAATGGAAACTTGTAAAATATCAACATCTTTACGTTTCATTAATTCTTTTTCTACTTTTTCAACATTAGCTGCCGTTTCGTCAGCCAGCTCTCCCGTTGCAGGCGTATACGTTAAGTACATTACTTTTTCTTCTTGTGAGCCCATAAAACTAAAACCAATAAGTGGTGTTAATGCAAGAGAACCAACAAGTAAAAGAATCGCAAGGACAGATGTGATAATTTTGTGATTTAATACTTTTTCTAAGACACCTTTGTACCATGTAGCAAGTTTACCAACTTCTTTATGTTGGCTTTCAGTCTTCTCACCGTATAACTTTTTACGGAATAAGAAGTGAGATAAAGCAGGTACAATTGTGATTGCAACTAATAATGATGCACCTAATGCAAATGTCATTGTAAGGGCAAATGGCATGAATAATTCGCCTACCATACCACCTACGAAAATAAGAGGAGCGAATACAGCGACCGTTACCAATGTTGAAGAAAGAATTGGTTTGAACATTTCAATTGTTGCTTCACGAATTAGGGCACGACCTGTAAGTTTTTCTTGTTTTAAGTGAATTCGTCGGTAAATATTTTCTACAACTACGATTGAGTCATCGATAACACGACCGATTGCGACGGTAATCGCGCCGAGGGTCATGATGTTTAATGTGATATCCATCCAGTTTAATAGGAGTAATGCCATGAAGATAGAAACTGGGATAGAAATAATTGAGATAATCGTTGATTTGAAATCACGTAAGAATAGTAAAATGATTAATACGGCAATTGCGCCACCAAAGACTGCTTTTTCGATCATTGTAAATACAGAATCTTCAATTGGGGCACCTTGGTCAAGAGAGATCTCTACGTTTAAGCCGTCTAATCGTTTTTCCTCATCCTTCATAAGGTCTTTTACGGCATTAACAACTGTCACCGTATTAGCATCTTGGCCTTTTACGATTTGAATAGCAATGGCGTCTTGACCATTTGTACGTGAAACAGATTGCACTTTACCTTCTACTTCAATTTTTGCAATATCACCTAGACGAACGAAAGGTGAAGGATTTGTAGCTGAAGGTGTAACTGGAATTAATAAGTCTTTTAGTTCATCCACTGATTTTACCTTACCGTCTACTGAAACTGCTTGTTCCCCGACAGTAAATTGATATAAACCAAGTGACAGTGACATATCACTTGCCTGAATCATTTGTTTAACAGTATCCTCTGTTAAACCAAGTGCTGCCATTTTTTCTTCATCATATTTAAACGATACTTGTTCAATATGCTGACCTGTGATGGTAGCGGATGCCACACCATCAATTTTTTCGATTTTAGGCAGTAAAACATCTTCAACTGTTGAAGTTAAATCAACAATATCTTCCTTAGAGCTACTTACAGATAAAGCGACTACAGGCATCATGTTCATGCTGATTGCCATAATAGTAGGCTCTTGAGCACCTTCAGGTAGTTTAAGATTATCTAAAGCTGCTTCTAATTGTCGTTTTTTCTCATCCATATCAATTCCATAGTCGTATTCCACTTGAACTTGTGCTACGTTGGAAGAGGATGTTGAGTAAACAGCCTTCACATCTTCTAAACTTTCTATGGATTTTTCGAACGGAATGGACAGATCATTCATGACTTGTTCAGGCGTTGCGCCAGGATATACACCCATGACAATTAAATACGGAATCGAAATATCGGGTATCGATTCCATTTTCATCCTTGTACCCGAATAAATACCAGAGACAGTGATGATAATTGTTAATAACCACACTGCCAATTTGTTCTTTAATACGAAATTAACTAAACCTTTCACCTTCACACCTACCCTTTATTGACTATCTAAATTCAATTATTTATACTAATGACTAATCGGTCATTTGTCAACGAAATGCATTAGGAGAGAGTTAAAAATATGTTAAAAAAGCAATTAATTATGGAGAAAGCGTTAGAACTATTTTCTGAACAGGGTTTTGAAGCTACGTCAGTACAACAAATTACAGAACGCTGTGGGATTTCTAAAGGTGCATTTTATTTATCCTTCAAAACCAAAGATGAGCTTGTTATATCTATGGTTGATTACTATTTACAGCAGTTTATCACAGATGTTGACCAAGTAGTCAGAGGAGCGTATAACAAAGAAACTGTTTTGGTTGAATTTTATAAAAGTATTTTTCAAGCATTCAAAGACCATTCTGCATCCGCACGTGTATTCTTTAATGAAAAGGTCTTTTTAACAAAAAAAGAGCTCTTTCATAAAATAACAGCGTATGAAGCAGAAATGTCGAAATCAATTCTCTATATGCTGGAGCAGCTTTATCAGGATCAATTACAAGAAACGAAATATGATGTAATGTATTGCATAAAAGGATTTATGAAGAGCTATGCTGAGCTTTTTATTTTTTCAGATATGCCACTTGATCTAGAGCAATTAGCTAAATCTTTAGCAGAAAAGACAGATATTATTGCCCATCATACAACCATTCCATTTATTACAGCAGATCTTGTGCCGTTTATTGCAAAGCCGTGTGAGGAAGACGTGTCAAAAGATGCTTTACTACAATTATTGGAGCAAAATATAAATCATACTGAGGATTCTATAGAAAAAGAATCCATTGAGTTGTTAAAGCAAGAAATAGAAAATCCTACTTATGGTAAAGCAATCATTAAGGGGCTAATTGAAAATCTACGTTTAGACCCAGCGTATCATTGGATTGCATATGTAACTGCAAAATACTTTAATATTTGAACTCTAGGATAGAATTGTTCACGTTTGGCGGTGAACAATTCTATTTTTAATGGTTTTTATCTATGGATGGAGGCATAGATTGCAAGGCCTCTAACGCACTTGCAAAGGGTTCTTGAATCCATAATAGGCGCTCAAGAAAATCTTGGACTTTGATTGGTAATTTTAATTCCTGCTGCCAAGCTTTCTCTTTTTTCTTGCTTGGCTTGTAGTCTGAGTATAGTAAAAATAATAAAAAATGGCCGACAAAATAAAGATCACTAATATGATTTTCGGCACGTTTTGGATTTTCAATCGTAGAGATATCGATTAGCTTTTGATAAGTGGTAGCTAGACCAAAGTCAATAATATGCAATTGCTGACCTACTAACAATATATTCGGAATCCGTAAATCGCGATGTACAATACCATAATTGTGTAACTGTACAATTTGTTCTAATAGCTGCTTTGTAATAGCAAGGGATTGAGCGATTGTAAATTTGGCACCATTCTGAAAAATAAGCTGCTCAAAAGTTTGCCCATTGACATAATCCATGATAAAAAATGGGCTGTTTGAAATTGTTCCTACTGAATGGATGGTAGGAACATAGGGTAGTGAAAGTTGCTGGAGTATGTGAATTTCTTGTTGAAATTTGTGAATGGTTTTCTGGTGATGACGATGTTTGGGTCGCAAGCATTTTAAAACAAATAGACTTGCTGAAGAGCAATCTTCAATTAAATACGTACGACCATATGAGCCATAGCCAAGAAATTTTTTAAAAGAAAAATTGGGATGTTCGGCTATGTAAAGTTCAACAGCCTGGTCAAAACTTTTTTCGGAAAGTCGTTTCCACCACATTAGCTACTAAAAAAACTCATAGAGCTGAAAAAACTGCGTGAGCTTTTACGAGAGCTGTGCTTATAATGCTTGTGACCATAATAATTATGTCGTTTTGAATATCTACTACGGCTACTTGAGGAAGAATAATGGCGTTTGGATTTACTATTGAATAAGGAATGAAGAATTTTATCTAGCATAAAAACGCTCCTTTTTGATGTTGTTATTACTATATACGCAAAAATAAAAAGGAGGTTTCAAAAATAAAAAAGAAACTATGTAAATTTTACATAGTTTCTTTACGAGGTTAAACCTCCATAATAATCGGTAAGATCATTGGTCGACGTTTTGTTTTTTCGAATAGATAAGGTCCCAAAACGTCTGTAATTTCATTTTTCAATTCTGTCCATTGAGGAGTTTTGCTTTGAATTGTTTCATTCAGATGACGGTTTAGCATTTTTTGTGCCTCATTGATCATCGTACCTGATTCACGCATATAGACAAATCCACGTGAGATAATGTCAGGACCAGAAACAATTTTTTGGTTTTCCATATCAACACTTACAACTACAATTACAAGACCTTCTTCAGAAAGAATACGACGATCGCGTAACACGATATTACCGATATCGCCAATACCATTGCCATCAATGTAAACATCTCCTGAAGGAATACGGCCAGCTACATGTGCTTCATTGGCACTTAGTGCTAGAACATCACCATTTTCCATAACAAATGTATTGTCTAGTGGGACATCGCAATCTTCAGCTAGATGTGTATGCATTTTTAACATACGGAATTCACCATGGATAGGCATAAAGAACTTAGGCTTCATTAAGCGAAGCATCAGTTTTTGTTCTTCTTGAGATCCGTGACCGGATGTATGAATATTGTTTAATGCGCCATGAATGACTTCTGCACCTGCACGGAACAATAAATTAATGATTTTATTAACACTCACGGTATTGCCTGGTACAGGCGAAGAAGAAAAGATAACTGTATCGCCAGGCTGTATTTGAATCTGACGGTGTGTCCCATTGGCAATACGTGATAAGGCAGCCATTGGTTCACCTTGAGAGCCTGTACATAAAATCATAACTTCGTTTGCAGGAAGTCGATTGATGCTTTGAGCATCAATAAATGTATCCTTTGGAGCAGTAATGTAACCTAGCTCACGACCAATCGTAATAGCATTGTCCATTGAGCGACCAAAGACAGCAATCTTTCTTCCATATTTCACGGCTGCGTCTGTGGCTTGCTGTAAACGGTGAATATTTGATGCAAAGGTAGCAAAAATAATACGGCTATCCACCTTACGGAAAATCTCATCAATACTTTTTCCAACTGTGCGCTCTGACATTGTGAAATTAGGCTTTTCAGCGTTAGTACTATCAGATAGTAAGCAAAGCACGCCATCACGTCCAATTTCAGCCATCTTTGTTAGGTTGGCTGGTTCACCCACTGGTGTAAAGTCAAATTTAAAGTCACCTGTGTGAACAATATTACCAGGTGGTGTTTTAACAACAATTCCATAAGCATCAGGAATACTATGTGTTGTTCTAAAGAAGCTAACAGATGTTTTTCTGAATTTAATAACATCCTCTTCCTTAATTTCAATGAGTTTTGTTGTACGTAGCAAGCCATGTTCTTCTAATTTATTACGTAATAAGCCAAGTGCGAGCTTACCGCCATAGACAGGAATATTTACTTGACGTAAAAGGTATGGAATACCCCCAATATGATCCTCATGTCCATGGGTAATAAACAGTCCTTTGATTTTATCGACATTACGTACTAAGTACGTGTAATCAGGAATAACATAGTCAATGCCGAGTAAGTCGTCTTCTGGAAATTTAATACCGGCGTCAATTAAGATAATTTCATCTTGAAATTGAACGCCATAAGTGTTTTTGCCGATTTCGCCCAGTCCGCCGAGCGCGAAAACAGCTGCTTGGTCATTTTTAACAAACTTCATGTTTGTTAAATTTCCTCCAAGACGAAGTTCGGGCTTGCTTGTTCGTACTCTAAGTAGTTACCCTCAAGCAGTTGAATGAACTCGATGTTGTAGTTTCGGTCTTTTAGCTTTTCACGTACTTCACGTTCTGAAGTAGCTTCTAGGTATAGACTTTTAGTATTTTCGCGAACTGGAATCTCATTTGCATTTTCTTGATAATAAACTTTGTAAATCATAGTTTGCTCTCCTTTAATTGCGTACAATTTTCTTGCACCTTTGACTACTACCACACACGTGCTACAAGAAAACAACGAATTTCTTTTATTGAAGAAATGTACGTTTGTAATACTTGTATCTCAATACTTCAGATGTGCACTATGTTATAAAATTGTATAGGAAGTAGTGAGACAGTGGTTGCGTATAGCCAAATAAATGCATTTCCTTTATATTATCACGCACTTCCTCTAAAATAAAGAAAAGCCCTTCAAATAATGAAGGGCAAATGTTAGGCAATTGATTTTTTTCCGAGTACGCCACGAAGTTGCTTCAACAATTTCCGTTTGAGTTTCTTAAGCATGGCACATCACTCCTTAGGATCATTATAATTAAAATTATTATCTATGTAAAGTAATTTAGCTTGAAAGGATAATATTTATGGAAAGGGTTAATAGAATGAACAAAATTTTATTTTTTGATGTCGATGGTACTCTTTATAACAGTGAAAAAAAGTTACCTTCATCTGCAAAAGAGGCACTTTTGACAGCACGACGTAATGGTTATGAATTGGCGATTGCTACTGGTCGAGCACCATTTATGATCGAGTCATTACTAGAAGAATTAGAGATTGATACCTATGTTACCTTCAATGGTCAATATGTCGTCTATAAAGGTGAGGTTATCTATACAAATGGGATTGCGAAAGATGAACTAACTAAAATTATTGCCTTTGGTGAGGCGCGTAACGAACCTGTAGTGTTTTTAGATGATAAACGGATGATTGCCTCAGTTGGCGATCATCGTATGGTAGCTGAAAGCTTAGATACTCTTAAATATCCGTATCCAGAATTAGACTCATCTTATTATATGCAGAACAATGTATATCAAACACTTATTTTTATGGAAGAAAAAGATGAACCTTTATATAATGAAACCTTCCCAAATGTTCAATTTGTACGTTGGCATCGTTATTCTTGCGATATTTTGCCAAAAGGAGGTTCGAAGGCTGCTGGTATTGAAAAGGTGCTTGAAAAAATGGGCATCACTTTACAAGATGCCTTTGCTTTTGGCGATGGCATAAATGATATCGAAATGCTACAGGCAGTTGGGACAAGTGTTGCTATGGGGAATGGCCATGATCGAGTGAAGGCAGTCGCTCATCATATTGCAGACCATGTAGACGAGGATGGGCTCTCGAAAATAATGCGTAAGCTATCTATTATATAAAAATGAAAAACA
This sequence comes from Lysinibacillus capsici, assembly GCF_020217405.1. Taxonomy (NCBI): domain Bacteria; kingdom Bacillati; phylum Bacillota; class Bacilli; order Caryophanales; family Bacillaceae; genus Lysinibacillus; species Lysinibacillus capsici. The sequence continues at coordinate 976,228 of NZ_CP084108.1, forward strand.
ACTAGTTGGAAATTTCCAACTAGTTGTTTTTTGATTAATGGTCTATGCCGTATTGACGGTTTTTATTTGAACACCTTTTTCTGAAAAATGTTGAATCGTCTTTTTGGATAGTGCGTCATCTGTGATAATGACATCCACGTCATTCACTGGACAAACTTGAATCGCTACATCTTTATTAAATTTTGAGGAATCTGTAGCTACGTAGACTTTTTGAGAGATGGAAATAATTTGCTTTCTAGTGATTGCTTCATCCAAGCTAAAATCGGATATGCCTTTTTCAATTGAAACCCCACTAGCGCAAATAAAAGCTTTATTGATATTAAGATGCTCGAAGCGAAATAAAAATTCATTCGAGGTCACTGATTTTTCAGAATGACGTACTTTACCCCCAAGCAATATAACCTCAATGTTAGAGCCTATTAAATCAAATGCTACAGGTAGAGAATTTGTCACCACTGTTAGTTTTTCCTTGTCCAATAAAAAGGGTGTCATTTGATAGGTAGTTGTTCCACTATCAATGAAAATACATTCCCCATCTTGAACGAGCGAAGCACATGCTTTGGCAATGGCAATTTTCTCTGTTAACTGTTCGTGAAGTCGCTGATCAATTAGTCCTTCTACTGGCTCAATATATTTAACGCCCCCATAAAATTTTTCAATTTTTTTGTCTTGCATCAACTGTTGTACATCGCGACGGATCGTTTCCATCGAAACGTTAAACTCTTTTGTGAGTGTTACTAATTTTACTACCTTATGTTGACGTATAAACTGCAAAATTAGTTGTTGCCTTTCTATCATGTACATTTCATCACCTCTACTAGATATTTACTCAAAATGATCATAACTTTGTCAATAGTTGGTCAGAATTTACTCAACATTTACACAAATAAGCATTTTCCTTTACAAATGGTCTCTATACTGAAGCTAAGAACTGAGTGAGGTGACCAATTTGTTAGAGCTAAAAAATATCTCAAAAAGCTATAAAAATAAAAAAGTTTTAGTAGATATCAACGTAACCATTGAATCAGGTGAGATTATTTCTTTGCTAGGGCCGAGTGGCTGCGGTAAAACTACTTTGCTTAATATCATTTTAGGACTTGTAGATCCAACTGCTGGTCAGCTTGTCTACAATGGACAAGATATTTCCAAGCAATCAATGCAAGAAAGAGGATTTAATATAGTGTTTCAGGATTTTGCGTTATTTCCTCATTTAAATGCATACGACAATATCATTTATGGATTAAAAAATAAAAACGTGAAAATGTCCAAAGAGGAGATACAAGAATACATTGATTTTTTAGAGCTAACTCCCCATTTGCAAAAGAATATTCATGAATTGTCTGGTGGGCAAAAACAACGCGTTTCCATTGCAAGAACACTCGTGATGCAACCTAAAATTCTATTATTAGACGAACCACTAAGTGCACTAGATGGCGTTATAAAGGAATCTATAAAGGAACGTATTAAATCCATCGCCAGTGAATTTAATTTGACGACGATTATCGTGACACATGATCCAGAAGAAGCCCTTACCTTGTCTGATAAAGTCATCATTATTAATGAAGGTACAGTTGCTCAATTTGGCACACCTCATGAAATTGTAACAGCGCCAAAAAATCAATTTGTAGAGGACTTTATCTTAAGGCAGCTTCATATTAAGCGACATAACATCTATCAATTGTTTGGAGAAACCTATGCTTAAAACGAATAAAGTAATGAAATTAATTTTTCTACCGATTCTACTATTTTTTCTATTCTTTTTAATTGTGCCATTGCTTTATATGCTTTGGCAGTCATTCAAAATAGGTAATGTCGTGACCACTCAAAATTATATAGAAGCTTTACGGAATATGGAAATTCGTGAAGCTTTTACGAATAGTTTTAAAGTTTCTTTTGTTGCATCAGTGATTACAACCATTTTAGCCTTTTGGTTGGCCTATGCTGTTCATTTTACTACGATGCATCGCCATACAAAAAAACTAGTTCAAATTGGAATTACGTTGCCGATGCTACTGCCAACCATCACCTATGGCTTTGTATTGATATATACATTTGGTAATCAAGGAATTCTAACAAAATTAGTAGGGCAGCCTCTTTTTACAATCTATGGGTATAACGGCTTGGTGATCGGTTACGTCTTATACACATTACCAGTTGCTTTTATATTAATGCAAAATTCCATGCAATATATCGATAAACGTTTTTTACTTGTTTCAATATTAATGCATGATCAGCCCATGCGTCGTTTTTATCATACCGTATATCGTCCTATGCTTGGGACAATTGGCGGGGCATTTATTTTAACATTTGTTTTAAGCTTCACAGACTTTGGAATCCCTGCATCGGTTGGTGGAAATTACAGGGTGATAGCTACTGAGCTCTACCAAGCTATGTTAGGTTCCATTGTACATTTTGAACGTGGAGCAGTCATTTCTGTGTTAATGCTAGTACCTGCTGTATTAGGTGTTGTCATGCTAACGATTTTAGAGCGCTTCAATTTTCAATATAAACAGGTTGGGCAAAGTGAACTTGTAAAGCATCGTTTACGAGATGCGCTATTTACAATTTATTCAATTCTCTGTGTAACAGCTGTATGTATTATTTTTTCAACCATGTTTATTGTGCCTTTTACCAAAGGCTATCCGTACGATTTCAGCTTTACATTAGAGCACGTTCAAAATGTACTTGCAGAAAAAGATTTAACGAAGGTTTATATCAATTCTCTCATTGTAGCGGTTCTAACAGCCATATTCGGTGTGGGCATAACATTTATGTCGGCGCTTCTTAATACAAGGACACCATTAAAGGGAAGAAAAAGCTTAGATGTAACTTCTATGATGACAAATACAGTTCCAGGAATGGTGCTTGGATTATCCTACTTATTTTTCTTTAATGGAAGTTCTTTAAAGGGTACTTTTCTTATCATTATCGCATGTAATATAGTCCATTTTTTTACGACACCTTATTTAATGGCGAAAAATTCGTTGCAAAAAATGGATCCTACGTGGGAAGTGACAGCTGAGTTGTTAAAGGATTCGTGGTTAAAAACCGTGATACGAATTATTTTACCGAATATTAGGCCAACAATTTATCAAATGTTTAGCTACTATTTTTTAAATGCGATGGTTACGGTCAGCGGTGTTATTTTTCTTGTCAGCACAAAGACAATGCTTGTATCGACAAGGATAAAAGAGCTACAGCATTTCGCAAAGTACACCGATATTTTTGTTTTATCGATATTCATTTTATGTACAAACCTCATTGTGAAATTAGGTTGTGATTATATAGCAGCACATAAAGAAAAAACGGAGGAGATTATAAAATGAAGAAGTCAACAGGCATGATGTTAGGGACAGTAAGTGCAGCAGCAGTCGTTTTAGCTGCATGTGGAGGGGTAGCAGCAGATTCCAAAGAGCAAGTCATCATTTATTCAAATGCTGATGATGAAGCTATTGAAGTGATGGAAACTACATTGGATGACAAGGGCTATAAAGGTAAGTATTTAATCCAGTCGTATGGTACTTCTGAGTTAGGTGGCAAAATGATGGCGGAAGGGACAGATATTGAAGCAGATGTTGTGTCAATGGCTTCTTATTTTATAGAAAGTGCACAAACCTCAAAATCCATGTTTGTGGATATTTCTTCAGACTTAAAGCCTCTTGATGGGAGTGTTACGTATGCATTACCGATTTTAGGCAATGTAGGCTCTATCTTTATTAATACAGAGATATTACAACAAAAGGGGCTATCTATCCCGAAATCCATTAAAGATTTGACAGACCCTGCTTATAAGGATTTAGTGTCATTCCCAAACATTATGGACTCCTCAACAGGGTGGCTTCTCGTACAAGCTATTATAAAGGAATATGGTGAAAAGGAAGGGAAAAAAGTTTTAGCAGAGCTAATTAAAAATGCAGGACCACATATTGAGAGTTCAGGCTCTGGCCCTATTAAAAAGGTGAAAACAGGAGAGGTTGCTGCTGGCTTTGGTTTACGTATCCAAGCTATTGATGCCAAAAACGAAGGGTTGCCGATTGATTATATTGACCCGACAGAAGGAAACTTCACTTTAACAGAATCTGTAGCTGTTGTAGATAAAGAAGGTGAGGAAGTATTAGCGAAAGAAATTGCAAAGGTAATTGCCACAGAGGCTCGTGATGGTCTTCTAGAGCAATATCCTGTAGCCCTATATGAAGGAGAACAAGTAAAGGACGAGCACGTTCCTGCCTATTTGAAAAAATGGGATACAACCTTAACCGTGGATTTACTAGAAAAACACCAAGCCTTCTTTAAAGAAGCACAGAGATAAGGAGTTATAGCAGATGAGTAACTATAAATTATTGACGCCAGGTCCATTGACAACAACTGAAGCGGTGAAACGAGAAATGTTAAAAGATCGTTGTACATGGGATGACGATTATAAAAATGTGACACAAGTGATTCGAAAGCAACTCTTAAAATTAGCAAAAGTTGATGAAGCTGATTACACTACAGTACTAATGCAAGGAAGTGGAAGCTTTGTAGTGGAGTCTGTACTAACAACTGTAATTGGTGAAAATGATAAGATGCTGATACTAACAAATGGTGCTTATGGTGAAAGAATTGTTGAAATGGCCAAAGCCTTAAAGTTACAGCATGTTGTTTATAGTGTTCCTTATGATGAACAGCCATCCTTGTTAGAAGTTCAAGCCTTCCTTGAAAGAGATAGAAGTATTACTCATGTAGCTATCGTACATTGTGAGACGACTACTGGTATTTTAAATCCTATTAAAGAAATTGGAGAAGTTGTTCATTCGTTCAACAAAACGTTTATTGTGGATGCCATGAGTAGCTTTGGAGGCGTACCAATGGATTTATCAAGCTTGCACATTGATTTTTGTATTAGTAGTGCCAATAAATGTATTCAGGGTGTCCCAGGCTTTGGTTTTGTTATCGCGAATACAATAGCGCTCGAAAAATGCAAGGGACAAGCTCGAAGCGTTGCATTAGATTTGTATAGTCAGTGGGAAGTAATGAAGCAAGATGGGAAATGGCGTTTCACATCGCCTACTCATGTAGTGGCAGCTTTTGCGAAGGCAATTGAAGAGTTAAATGAAGAAGGCGGAATTCATGCCCGCTACAAACGCTATGCGTATAATAATCAACTACTTCGCTCTCGCTTGTCAGTGCTGGGATTTAAAGCGTATATTTCGGAGGAGCTTCAATCTCCAATTATTACAACATTTTTATTCCCGTATAGAGAGTTTTCTTTTGAGCATTTTTATCAGGAAATAAAAAAGGCAGGTTTCGTTATCTATCCAGGTAAGCTGACGGATGTCGATACATTCCGTATTGGCAATATTGGTGATATTCATGAGGAAGATATGCTTGCATTGTGTGAAATCATTGAAAATTATATGGTGGTGAAAAACAATGAAAATTGAGACGGTTATTTTGGACTGGGCAGGCACAGCAGTTGACTTTGGTTGTTTTGCCCCTGTTAATGTTTTTTTAACAATTTTTGAAGAAGCTGGTGTGACAGTTACACTGGAAGAGGCTCGTAAACCAATGGGGATGCTGAAAATTGATCATATCCGCACCATGCTAGAAATGCCAAGAATTAAAGCAGAATGGCATCGTGTACATGGACAATCCTTTACTGAAAAGGATGTACATGTATTGTATAATCATTTTGAAACAAAATTAATGGAGTCTTTGGCGAACTATACAGATCCTATCCAGCACGTGAAAACAACAGTACAGCAATTAAGAGATGCAGGTATTCGAATAGGCTCTACAACTGGCTATACAGATGCAATGATGGAAGTAGTGACAAAACATGCAGCTGACAAGGGCTATCAACCTGATTTTCTTGTAACACCAACACAGGTTGGTGATAAAGGGCGACCATATCCATATATGATTTTTAGAAATATGGAGGCATTAGGTTCGCAAGCGACGAAGCAAGTTGTGAAGGTTGGCGATACAACATCAGATATAAAGGAAGCCTTGAATGCAGGTGTTTGGGCTGTTGGCGTTATTATTGGAAGCTCAGAAATGGGACTATCCGAAGAAGAATTCAATGCCCTATCTTCAGAAGAACAGCAACAAATCATAGCGAAAACAAAATGTGTTTTTGAAGAATCTGGCGCTCATTATACAATTGAAACAATGGCGGAGTTGCCAGCATTAATTGAAACGATCAGTGCTCGGTTAAATGTGGATAGACAATTAGAATATAAATAAAAATTAACCTCGGCAGAAGTAATAAACTGCCGAGGTTGTTTTTAGTCGCGCTCATATGGGATTGAATCTGGTATTTCCGCAAATGGATTCTTTTCATTAATACGGTCATAAAACATAATGCCATTTAGATGATCTAATTCATGCTGAAAGGCGATAGCTGGCAAGCCCTTAAGGCGCATTTTTTTCTCTTCACCATCAATTGTTTTAAATTTTACTGTGATGCGTGCATGGCGAGGTACATACCCAGGAATATTACGGTCAACAGAAAGACATCCTTCTCCTGCTGATAGGTATGTGTTTTCAACAGAATGGCTAACGATCTTTGGATTTATGGCTACAAAGCTTAATTGTTCACCAGCCTCATCTTTTAAATGAAGGGCAAACATGCGCTGTAAGCTATTTACCTGATTGGCAGCCAAACCTATGCCACTACGCAAATTATATTTTTCTGCCATTTCAGGATCTTGGCTGTTGATTAAATATTGAAGCATATCCTCAGCAAGCTTTTTTGTTTCTTCAGTTAAAGGGAATTTAACTTCCTCTGCTTTTGTGCGTAAAGTCGGATGACCTTCGCGGATAATATCATCCATTAAAATCATAATAGTAATCTTCCTTTCAACTTTGTAGTGCTTACTAATAAGTATACATCACGTTTTCGTACAATCACATGAAAAAAGTCCTTATTTGAATATACTCAAAAAATTTTTCTAATGCTATTAGATTTTCGAGAATGGGGTATTCTACTAGGGGAAAACCTGTTGGAAAACGTAAGAGTTGTATGGTATGAGTAAGGTGTTGTAATACAGAATTTGAATATTAGTAATACAGTATAGGACAGCGGTGTTTGATTGTTATTCTAGAAAAAATCTTTGTATATAGCAGTAATAGATGATTGACCGACAGTATTTTATTCAGTATACTGAGTGTCAAGAATAAGTTGTACTAGTTAAAAAGGTGATTTATTTTAATACAGCTGAAAGGGAGATGTGACAAATGAGCAAGAAAAACAATAATATTTTTGATGCTAAACAAACGCTAACTGAAATCGAAGATAAGTTTGAAATGTTTCAAATTTTGAATGAAGAAGGCGAAATTATAAATAAAGAGGCAGATCCTAAATTATCAGATGAGGAACTAGTTGAGTTAATGACACGTATGGTTTACACACGTATTTTAGATCAACGTTCAATCTCATTAAATCGTCAAGGACGTTTAGGCTTCTATGCACCAACTGCGGGTCAAGAAGCTTCACAACTTGCTTCTCACTTTGCATTAGAACAAGAAGATTGGATTTTACCAGGTTACCGTGATGTGCCACAAATTGTATGGCATGGCTTACCTCTTGAAAAAGCATTTTTATTCTCACGTGGGCACTTCATGGGGAATCAGGTTCCTGAAGGTGTAAACGTTTTAGCTCCACAAATTATTATCGGTGCACAATATATTCAAGCTGCTGGGGTAGCACTTGGTATTAAAAAACGCGGGAAAAAAGCTGTTGCAGTAACTTATACAGGTGACGGTGGTTCTTCTCAGGGAGACTTCTATGAAGGCATTAACTTTGCAGGTGCATTTAAATCTCCAGCAATCTTCATTGTACAAAATAACCAATATGCAATCTCAACACCTCGTGAATTGCAAACAGCTGCTAAAACAATTGCACAAAAAGGTGTAGCAGCAGGCTTACCAAGTATTTTAGTAGATGGAATGGATGCGCTTGCAGTTTATGTAGCAACTCGCGATGCTCGTGAGCGCGCGGTTAATGGTGAAGGTCCAACATTAATTGAAACAATGTGTTACCGCTATGGTCCTCATACAATGGCTGGGGATGACCCAACTCGTTACCGTACTTCTGATACAGATAATGAATGGGCTCAAAAAGATCCTCTAGTTCGCTTCCGTAAATACCTAGAAGCAAAAGGGATATGGGATGAGAAAAAAGAAGAAGCAGTAATTGAGCGAGCGAAAGAAGAAATTAAAGAAGCAATCAAAAAAGCAGATGCTGCTCCAAAACAAAAAGTAACAGAGTTAATGGAAAATATGTATAAAGGCGAAATGCCTTCTAATCTAAAAGAACAGTATGAAATCTATAAAGAGAAGGAGTCGAAATAACCTATGGCACAAATGACGATGATTCAAGCAATTACAGATGCACTTCGCACAGAATTAAAGAATGATGAAAACGTTCTTGTATTCGGGGAAGATGTAGGTGTCAACGGTGGGGTATTCCGCGCGACAGAAGGCCTACAAAAAGAATTTGGGGTTGACCGCGTATTTGATACACCATTAGCAGAATCAGGTATTGGTGGCTTAGCAGTTGGCCTTTCTCTTCAAGGATTCCGTCCAGTTCCTGAAATTCAATTCTTCGGTTTCGTTTATGAAGTTATGGATTCAATCAGTGGCCAGCTAGCACGTATGAGCTACCGTAGTGGTGGCGTGTACAATGCTCCAGTAACAATCCGTTCACCGTTTGGTGGTGGTGTGCACACACCTGAAATGCACTCAGATAGCTTAGAAAGCTTAATGACAGCACAACCAGGATTAACTGTTGTTGTACCATCAACACCATATGATGCAAAAGGTTTACTTATTTCTTCTATTCGTAATGACAACCCAGTTATTTTCTTAGAGCATTTAAAACTATACCGTTCATTCCGTGAAGAAGTACCTGAGGAAGCATACGAAATCCCACTAGGAAAAGCAGATGTAAAACGTGAAGGTACTGATTTAACAATTGTTGCTTACGGTTTAATGGTTCATGAAAGCTTAAAGGCTGCAGAAGAACTTGAAAAAGAAGGACATTCTGTAGAAGTAATTGACTTACGTACAATTCAACCAATCGATGTGGAAACAATTATCGCATCAGTTGAAAAAACAGGTCGTGCAATCGTTGTCCAAGAAGCTCAAAAACAAGCAGGTATCGCTGCGAACGTAGTAGCAGAAATTACAGAGCGAGCAATTTTAAGCTTAGAGGCTCCTGTTCTTCGTGTGGCTGCACCAGATACTGTGTACCCATTCCCACAAGCTGAAGGTGTTTGGTTACCAAACTACAAAGATGTAATGGAAACAGCGAAAAAAGTTTTAACATTCTAATAAAGCTTCTAAACTTGAACAACAGTAAATAGAAAGGATGGGTACACATGGCATTTGAATTCAGATTACCGGATATTGGCGAGGGTATTCACGAAGGCGAGATTGTGAAATGGTTCGTTAAAGCTGGAGATACAGTAAAAGAAGACGATATTCTTTGTGAAGTACAAAATGATAAAGCAGTAGTAGAAATCCCTTCACCAGTTGAAGGAACAGTAGAGGAAGTTTTAGTAGGAGAAGGGACAGTTGCCGTAGTTGGCGATGTTTTAATCCGATTAGACGCACCTGGCTATGAAGACTTAAAGCTAAAAGGTGACGATCATGCCGAAGCGAAAACAGAGGCACAAGTTCAAGCAACTGCTGAATCTGGTCAGAACGTAGAAAAAGCTCCTGCTAAAGAGGAAAAGGCACCAGAAAAAGCCCCTGAAAAAGCGCCAGAAAAAGTGGAGACAGTAGTTGATGAAACAAAACGTGTGATCGCGATGCCTTCTGTACGTAAATTTGCACGTGATAACGATGTAAATATTCGTGAAGTAAAGGGTACAGGCAAAAACGGTCGAATCCTTAAAGAAGATATTGAAAACTTCTTAGAAGGTGGCGGCACTGTAGAGGCTGAAACTGCAAATATCGAAACATCAGAAGAAACAGTTCAACAAGAAACGTCTACACCAGCAGCACCAGTAGTTCTTGAGGGGGATTTCCCAGAAACTCGTGAAAAAATGTCAGGTATTCGAAAAGCGATTGCTAAAGCAATGGTACACTCGAAACAAACGGCTCCTCATGTTACACTAATGGATGAAGTCGATGTAACAGCTCTTGTAGCACATCGTAAAAAATTCAAAGATATCGCTGCCGAAAAAGGTGTTAAATTAACATACTTACCATATGTAGTGAAAGCACTTATTTCAACTTTACGCGAGTTCCCAGAATTTAATCGCTCTTTAGATGATGCAACACAAGAAATTATCCAAAAGCATTACTATAACATTGGTATTGCAGCAGATACTGAAAGAGGCTTACTAGTACCAGTTATTAAGCATGCAGATCGTAAATCTGTATTTGCAGTGTCTAATGAAATTAATGAATTAGCGACAAAAGCCCGTGAAGGAAAGCTAGCACCACATGAAATGAAAGGTGCATCCATGTCCATTACGAATATTGGTTCTGCAGGAGGACAATGGTTTACACCAGTTATTAACCATCCTGAAGTAGCAATTCTAGGTATTGGTCGAATTTCAGAAAAACCTGTAATAAAAAATGGTGAAATTGTAGCCGCACCTGTGTTAGCATTATCATTGAGCTTTGATCATCGTATGATCGATGGAGCCACTGCGCAAAATGCTTTAAATCACTTAAAGCGTTTGTTAAGTGAGCCAGAATTATTATTAATGGAGGCGTAACAAAAATGGTAGTAGGAGATTTCCCAATCGAAACAGATACTCTTGTCATTGGTTCAGGTCCTGGAGGATATGTAGCAGCAATTCGTGCAGCTCAAACTGGCCAAAAAGTAACAATCGTTGAAAAAAATGTACTTGGTGGAGTGTGCTTAAACGTAGGTTGTATCCCATCAAAAGCATTAATTTCAGTAGGTCACCGTTTTGAGCAAGCTAAACATTCAGATGACATGGGAATCATCGCTTCTGATGTGAAATTAGACTTCTCAAAAGCACAAGCATTTAAAGACAGCGTTGTTAAGAAATTAACTGGCGGTGTTGAAGGCTTACTTAAAGGTAACAAAGTTGAAATTGTACAAGGTGAAGCTTATTTCGTTGACGCTCATTCAGTGCGTATCATCAATGGTGAATCTGCTCAAACTTACACATTTAACAATGTCATTATTGCAACAGGTTCTCGTCCAGTTGAAATTCCAACATTCAAATTCACTGATCGCGTATTAAATTCTACTGGTGCACTTTCTTTACAAGAAGTACCTGGTAAATTAGTTGTTATCGGTGGCGGTTATATTGGTACTGAGCTAGGATCAGCTTATGCAAACCTTGGCTCTCAAGTAACAATTATCGAAGGCGGAAAAGATATTTTAGCTGGCTTCGAAAAACAAATGACACAAATCGTGAAAAAAGGCCTTAAAAAGAAAGGCGTTGAAATTGAAGTTAACGCATCTGCAAAAGGCGTAGAAGAAACTGAAAACGGCGTAGTAGTAACTTATGAAGTTGGCGGAGAAGAGAAAAAAGTTGAAGCTGATTACGTGTTAGTTACTGTAGGACGTCGTCCAAATACAGATGAAATGGGACTTGCTGAAATCGGAGTTGAATTCGGTGAACGTGGTCTAATCAATGTTGACAAACAATGTCGTACAAATATTCCAAACATCTATGCAATCGGTGATATCGTAGCTGGTCCACAACTTGCACATAAAGCATCTTACGAAGGTAAAGTTGCTGCTGAAGCAATTGCGGGTGAAAAATCAGTAGTTGATTATCTTGCTGTTCCAGCGGTATGTTTCACAGATCCAGAAATGGCGACAGTTGGTTACAACGAAGAACAAGCAAAAGCTGAAGGCATCGAATATACTGCAGCGAAATTCCCATTCGCAGCAAATGGTCGTGCTCTTGCATTAAACCAATCAGAAGGTTTCGTGAAACTTGTTGCTCGTAAAGAGGATGGCTTATTAATTGGTGCTCAAATCGTAGGTGCTGGTGCATCTGATATGATCGCTGAAATGGGCTTAGCGATTGAAGGCGGCATGACTGCTGAGGATATCGCATTAACAATTCACGCTCACCCAACATTAGGTGAAATTACAATGGAAACTGCTGAAGTATTACTTGGCAACCCAATCCACATTGTAGCTAAAAAATAATTTGAATAAAAGAGTGTAGATAAAGCGGGGTCATTCGCTTATCTACACTCTTTTTTAGCCAATATTTTATTTTATATGAACAATTAAATTTTTATATAATCCTTTTCCCCTAACAGGCTTTAATGACAATGATAAGTAGCTTCTCACAGAAAATATTCCGTCATTATAGCTTTCAAATCGTATTTCTATCATTTACAAGCTCCTTTGATTATTCTGAATAGTCGATAAATGCTATAATGATAGCATTGTAGAAAGTAAGGGAGGATTTATTAATGGAGCTTAATTTAACGGGGAAAGTAGCAATTATAACAGGGTCAAGTAAAGGAATTGGCTATTATACAGCCATGCAGCTTGTTAAAGAGGGTGCACAGGTTGTACTTTGCGCTCGTGGTGAAAAACAACTGCAAGTGGCTGCTGGATGCATAAAAAATGAAACAGGCGTAGATGTTTTAATTGTTCCAACTGATATTACAAAAGAAAAAGATTGTAAGTATCTAATCGAGCGTACCGTCGAACATTATGGACGTGTTGATATTCTTATTAATAATGCAGGTACAGCTTCAGCGAATCCCTTCGAATCGGTGAGTAGTGAGCTGTGGCAGGCAGATTTAGATTTAAAGGTATTTGGAGCTATTCATTGTTCAAAATATGCTGCTCCATATATGCGAAAGGCTGGGGGCGGTGCCATCGTTAATGTGACTGCCGTGATGGCTAAAACGCCACCTGCAAGCTCACTTCCAACTACTGTAAGCCGTGCTGCGGGGCTTGCCTTGACAAAAGCGATGAGCAAGGATTTAGGGAAGGACAATATTCGTGTAAATTCTGTATGTATAGGACTTATTCGTAGTGATCAAATCGAAAAGAAATGGAAAAAGGAAGAACCTAATTTATCGTGGGAAGAATATTCTCGTAAAGTGGGGCAAGCAATTCCGCTTGGTCGTGTAGGTGATACGCAAGAAGCAGCAAATGTTATCACTTTCCTAGTATCTGATGCGGCGAGCTATGTTACAGGAACAGCTGTTAATATTGATGGTGGCTCTGGTCACGCATTATAGACTAGTAAAAATCCACTATACTAATAGAAGTATAGTGGATTTTTAAGAATATTTATCCTTCTTCATTAATAACCACATTTTTACCACGTATTTTCATAATCAGTGGTATAAGTAACCAGGAAATGGCAATCACTAAAAATAGTAATGATAAAGGCTTTGTTATAAAAATAGAAAAGTCTCCATTCGAAATGGTTAATGCACGGCGCATATTATTTTCAATCATCGGCCCTAGTACTAAAGCAAGTACTAATGGAGCTACTGGATAATCATATTTAGCAAATAGATAACCAAGTACCCCACAAGCTACTAATAAAAATAAATCAAACGTGGCAAATTGTACAGCATAAACGCCAAAAATTGAAATGGCAATAATAATAGGCAATAAATATTTTTTAGGTGTTTCGATGATTTTGGCAAAAATGCGGACTAAAGGCATATTCAATGCTAGTAACATTAAATTTCCAATGAACATACTGGCAATTAATCCCCAAGCAACTTGAGGATGCTCATCAAATAATAATGGACCTGGCTGAATATTATACATAATAAGTGCACCCATTAAAATTGCAGTAGTACCTGAGCCAGGAATTCCTAAAGTTAGTAATGGGATCATTGCACCGCCTGATGCAGCATTGTTCGCTGATTCTGGCCCAGCTACACCCGCAATATGACCTTTTCCGAATTGCTCGGGTGTTTTACTGAATTTTTTCTCGGTAATATAAGAAAAGAATGAGGCAAGTGTTGCGCCTGCGCCGGGTAATACGCCGATGAAAAAGCCTAATAAGGAGCCGCGAGCAATAGGAACAGCACTATCCTTTAAATCTTGCTTTGTTGGGAATACACGATTAATTTTGGCTAATTGACCATCCTCTTCTTCTTTTTCAAGAATGGTTTTAAATACTTCGCCTAATGCAAATAAACCAACAGCGATGGTTAAAAATTCAATGCCAGAGAACAACATTGGCTGACCAAATGTAAAACGTTCGATACCTGATACGGCATCAATACCAACTGTCCCAAGCATAAGCCCTAAAACAGTCATAATTAAAGCTTTGGTAATAGAACGTCCTGCTAGGCCACTAACTGCTGCAAGTCCTAATAACATCAAAGAAAAGTATTCTGCGGGTCCAAATTTAAGTGCTAATTTTGACAATGGATTAGCCAATAATATCAGACCTAGTAGTGCTACAACACCCGCACAAAATGAGCCAATGGCCGCGATCGAAAGAGCACTTCCTGCACGGCCTTGTTTAGCCATTTGATAGCCATCCAATGTTGTCACAACTGATGACGATTCACCAGGCGTGTTTAATAGAATGGAGGTTGTTGATCCACCATACATGGCCCCGTAGTATACTCCTGCAAGTAAAATAATTGAGCTTGTAGCGGCAGCCTCAGTAGGTAGTCCAGCTGTAATGGTTGCTGTAACGGGTATTAATAATGCAACTCCACTCATTGGACCTATACCTGGAAGTACACCAACTGCTGTACCAATTATGACACCCACAAGAGCGAATAAAAGGTTTTGCCATTGAAGGGCAACTGCAAATCCATCAGCTAAAAATTGCAATGTCGACATATATTCACTCCTGTACTAGAAAATTGGGAAACTAGGCAATGATCCACCTAGTAAACTTGTAAATAAATAATAGATGCCTAGTGAAAATCCAGCTGCAATAATAATTGAATAAATAAGTTTAGTACGTTCCATTGTTTGGAAACTGATACACAAAAATAAAAATGTTGTTATCATATAGCCAATTTTTTCAAGGAAAAATACATACGCAAGAGCGCTACCTAAAATAATTAAGAACTTTTTGAGTTCTGTTGAAGATATTTTAGAAGAAGTAGTTGGTCCTCCTGTGACTCGCTCTCTCACAGCTTTTTTCCATGATTCATAAAATAATTGAAGACTTAATAAACCTAAAATAATACCTAAACCTAATGGAAAAATTTTGGGCCCAACTGTAGATCCATAAGCACTATCAGAAATCTGAGTTGCTTGAAAAATAAACAAAATGCTAAGTGTTAAGAGGATAATGCTAAATGTTTTATCAAATGTATAGCTCAACCGTTTTACACCTCCATTGAAAATAGAATAAAGTTACACAAGTAGTTCTATATTTAATGGAAATACTTGTGTCTTTTTTAAAAAACGACTCGTTATTTTTGCATACCAAGAGCTGTTAGTAGTTCAATGATTATTTTATTTTGATTGTCTAGATAAGCTGTAAAATCTTGTGCATTACGATATTCTGCTTGCCAACCATTACGGGTCACCTCAGCTTGCCATTCTTTTGATTCAGACATTGCATGTAATTTTTCAGACCAATAGGCAATCGCATCTTTACTCATATTTTTTGGACCAAAGATACCACGCCAAATTGTAAATTCCTCATCAATACCAGCCTCTTTAAATGTAGGAACTTCTGCTAGCTCACCTTCTAAGCGTTCAGAGGAACTGACAGCTAATACACGAACATCTCCGGATTTAACATAAGTAGCAATTGTGGAGGCATCTGTTGCAATAACATCAGCATTGCCACCTAATAATGCTGTAACCGCCTCACCACCACCATCATAAGAAACATATTTAATTGTTTTTAAGTCAATTCCCACTTTATAAGCCGGAATAATTCCTACTAGGTGATCCATCGAGCCCGGTGCAGAACCACCTGCTAATGTGACATCTTTTGGTGAAGTTTTCATAGCATTTAATACATCTTCAAGCGTTTGGAAAGGAGAATCCTTTTTAACAACGATCGCGCCATAGTCCCGTGTTAATTGAGCTAAAGGTGTAGTATCCTTATAGCCAAATTTACTATTTCCTTCAGCCTTTTCATGATTTATAAGGATTGGTGGTGATTTAACCATTAACATATAATCATTATTGGCGTCCTTTGTAGCAAATGTTGCCATGAAGGCAGCACCACCACCACCTGGCTTGTTCTCAACTTGAATGGCCTTATCAATTAACCCTGTGTCACTCATTGTTTTTGCCACTGCACGAGCTGTTAAATCCCAGCCACCACCAGCACCTGATGGAGCAACAATGGTAATATTACTTTTCGGATAATCATTGGCATTCTTTCCCTCTGTTTTTTCTCCAGTTGATGCTGAACAGCCAACTAAACTAGTAAATAATAAGCCTGCTGCCATTATTTTAGAAATGTTCCTCCACATAAAAATCCCCCTTAAAAATAAAATGGTAGCGCTATCAATTTAGCGCTACCCATACTATAACTTAACTCTTAATTTTAGGAATATTGTGATAATAATGTGAATTAACAGCATTTTGTTCATAAAGTTTATGTGGAAATAAAGTATCGTCGCTCAGGACGCCCAACTGTGCCATAAGTCAGTTCGGTATAGACCTGCTTTTGTGTAACTAAAAATTCTAAATAACGACGAGCGGTGGAACGGCTGACACCGATATTCTTTCCCAATAGCTCAGCTGTACTACCATTCTCAATTATGCTTAAATGGTTGATAACATGATTCATTGTTGTTGGATCTATCCCTTTTGGCAATAATAACGGTGTTTCTATAGGGGTGGATGAACCTGCTTTTGGCCAAAGATATTGAATTTTTTCTTGTGTAAATTTCTCATTATTTTTCAGCAATAGATACTTGTAACGGAATTTTTCTATACTCTCTTTTAGCTGTTCGAATGTAAATGGCTTTAAAATGTAATCAGTAACATTTTTCCGATAAGCTTTCTGTACTATATGTGCCTCTGTAGCTGCGGTAATCAAAATAATACTACTTGTTGGGCTCACTTCTTGGATTTTATCAATTAAATCTACTCCCAGTATATCTGGCAAAAAGACATCGAGTAATATAAGGTGTGGTGAAAATGATTCAAGCCAATCTAAAGCTTCTTCTCCCGTGCTTGCCCGTGCAATTACTGTAAAGCCTTCAATTTTTTCTAAAAAACGACAATGTACATCTGCTACACGTACATCATCTTCAATTACTAGCACTTCAATATTGTTCATGGATCATAGTCCCCCTTTTGCTAATAGATACGATAAATAGGGCACCTCCTAAATCTCCTTCTTCAAGAGCAAGAGTACCGTTTAAATCATGGATACTGGAAATGACTTTCCTTAATCCATAGCCTCGATGTTTACTATCTTTCGTAGAAATATTTTCTGAAAATAGTACGTCTAGTTTTTCTTGTGCTAAACCTTGTCCAGAGTCCTCGACCTCAAAGATGATTTCCTCTCCATTATCAAATATAAAAAGCCTAATAATTGGTTGTCGCTCTTTGTTTTTTTCAACCTCTTCAAAAGCATTGGTTAATAAATTTCCCATAATAGAAATAATTAAGCTTTTTTCGATGCTCTCAGGAAATGTTTCTAAATAACTATCTTCATCAAAAACCAACTTGATCTTTAATTCACGTGCACGATTAAAAAATCCGATAATTAAACCATTTAAAAAAGGGTCTTTTACACGCTTTGTTATAAATTGGGTTAGAGAAGAATGTCCTTGTACCTCTTTATGAATAATAGACAGTGCTTCATCAGATGCATGTAATTGAATAAGGCCGGATATTGTGTAAAGGACATTATTAAACTCATGTGTTTGGGCACGTAAAGCCTCTGTATATTGTTTTACTTGTGATAATTCGATAGCCATTTGCTCTATTTCTGATTGTAATCGGAAACTTGCAACTGCGCCGACAACTTGACCATTCACCTTCATAGGTACACGGTTAACAATAATTTCATGACCGTTAACAATCATCAATTTATCAAGTTGTTTTTCACCCTTCATTAATACGTTAAGCAGATGTGTGTTTGGTATATGCTGTTCGATATTATCGCCAATGATAGAAGCTGAATCCGTTAAATGTAAGATTTTTGCGGCAGCATTATTTAGGGTTGTAATTTCACCTTTCTGATTTACCGTAATAATAGCTTCACGAACTGATTCAATTAAAGTATTTTTTTCTGTTAATAGACTGGCAATTTCACTTGGCTCCAGATTAAAAATTTGCTTTTTAATGTTTCGGGATAAAAAAATAGAGCCGATAATACCGATGCCTAGGGCAATAACCATTGTATAAAAAATATTATCAAGATATAAAAAATATAAGCGATCTAATTCACTAGTTAAGTAACCAATTGAAACAACACCAATAATCGATCCATTTGAGTCTAAGATAGGTGCTTTACCACGAATGGATTGTCCCATTGAACCATTTGCAATGGAAATATAAGACTCACCGTTGATTAATGCTCGGTCATTATCATCTCCGACCATCGATTTACCAATACGGTCAGCGATAGGATGGGTGTAGCGTATGCCATTTTTATCTCCGATTACAACATAAGTAGCTTTTGCAGCAAGCATAATCTCTTTGCTAATTTTTTGCAGACTTTCGGAAGGATTATTTGTATCAAACGCTTTAATTACATCCCCCCTGCTAGCCGTTGTTTCAGCCAAATATAGTGCCCGGTTCCCAATTTGTGTTTGCAATGCATCAGATATGGTCATATAAAAGAGGATGCCTGCTAAAATGACAATAATAAAAATTAAAAAACTGCTGTAATAGGTAAAGCGTGCTTGGAGTGTTAATGTTTTAAAGATAATAGTGAATCCCCCTTTGTGTTTGTTTTGGAAATTTTAGTTATTGATAACACGAGTAATCTTTTGTAATTTTCGATTATATAAAAAAATTTTGAAATTTGCTAGATGATCATTAAAAAAGTAATTTGAAGTGGATAGGCACAATATAAAAATTGATAAGTCATAATCATAAAAAGTAAAATCATGAAGTTCTTGTAGAATAGGACTTTGAATACTGTTTCATAGAATTGCTTGGGTATTTCTGTATTTGATTATTATTTTTCTAAAATTATAATAGACAGAAAATTCCTACAGATGTAGAATGAACGATATAGGGGGTGAAAACTGGCGAAATGTTGAACGGGAATTTTGCTGCGTTGTTGTTACGAGTTGTTCGGATTATTGTGCAAATTGGTATACTTACTATTTTCTATTACATGGGGGTTGGCATTGTTTCTTATTTGCACATACCTCTTCCGGGAAGCGTCATAGGATTACTTTTATTAGCACTTTCACTCAATTTTAAAATTATTAAAGTTGAATATATACAAGATGGAGCAGGTTTTTTAATTGGCATTTTAACGTTGTTTTTCATTCCAGCAACGGTAGGTGTTATAGATTATCCAGAGCTCATGTCAATCACTGGTCTGCTCATTATTTTAGCAGTTATTGCTAGTACATTAATCTCTATTTATGTAACAGGACTGCTGACACAACTCATCGAGAAAAGAGAATTGGCCAAAAAAGAAAGCTCGAAGACTCCTGTGGAAGAAGGAAAGGGGGAATTAACTGTTGATTGAAGTAACAGTTGTCCTTAGCACCATTATTATGTTTATTTTATTTACAAAGCTCTATCAACGATTTCCCCATCCTATCATGATTCCTTTGGTCACGACTACGATTGTCAGTGCAGTGGTTTTACTTGTGTTTGATATTCCATATTCAACTTATATGCAAGGTGGGGAATGGCTTCAGAAAATGCTTGGACCTGCTGTTGTGGCACTTGCATATCCTCTCTATAATCAACGGGCAATTATTATGAAATATAAGTATTCTATTTTATCAGGACTTCTAATCGGCATGATAACAGGCTTAGTGACAATTTTTGTGTTACTAAAATGGATTGGTGTAGAACCTAGCTGGATGCTGACAGCCTTACCTAAATCGTTAACAACGCCTGTTGGGATGCAGGTGAGCGAAACGATTGAAGGCATTCCACCTTTAACTGCTGTTTTCGTTATGATTGCAGGGTTTGTAGGGGCCATTATCGGACCGCTAGTCATTAAGTATGGCAAAATCGACTCTGCTGTGAGTAGGGGAGTGGCAGTAGGAAGTGCCTCACATGGGGTAGGTCTTGTGAAATTAAGAGAATATGGGGAACAGGAATTATCAGTTGGTTCATTATCAATGGGCTTAACGGCTGTTATCGGAGCCTTCTTCTGCCCTTTATTTGTATATCTATTTTTATAATAGAATCGTGGAAAAAGGAGCTGTCTCAAAAACGAATGGAACCAAATTCTTTGTTGTAAAAAAATAGTTATTTCTAGAAGCAATTATTCATTGTGAAAATGAATTTAAAAACACTTCAGATAGTATTCTATTATAGCTATTTTGTAAATGAAGAGAATGTTTTCTAGCTGTGTTCAACAAAAAGAATATACTCACATTTTAAATATAAAAGCCAGCTCTTCTTATTGAAGAGCTAGCTTATATTTTTTAGAAAATTGGCTTACGTTCTTTGATAACACGGATTGTTTTTAATGTTGTATCCTCTGGTCCTTGAACGGGTAAACCTGCTTCAATATTCATTTGAATATAATGAATATTTTCTTGAGTAATTATTTCCCCGGGAATAAAAATAGGAATCCCAGGAGGATACACCATAATAAATTCTGCACAAATACAGTTATCTGCTTCTGCAAGGGGAACGACTTCTGTATCTGCATAAAAAGCATCACGCGGAGACATGGCAAGAGCTGGAATTTCCGGCACATTTACTAAAGCCTCTGTTATAGCCGCTTCAGAATCAAATGCTTTTGACATACGAGTTAAAGCATTTATTAAAAGATTAATTTCCTTTTTTGTATCTCCTAAAGTCACTAAACATAAGATATTATAAAGGTCAGACAATTCTACTTCAATATTGGCATTATAACGCAACCATTCCTCAGCTCGATGACCAGAAATACCTAAATCTTTCACACTAATCAGAAGTTTTAATGGATCCATATCATAAGTTGCAGAAGAGTGTAACTTTTCCTTGCCAGCACACTTTAAATGTGGTATCTGATTGATGCGTTTACGAGCATCCTTTGCTAAACGTAATGCATCGTCAATTAAATCGTATCCATGAATGGCTAGCTGACGTCGAGCTGTGTCAAGTGAAGCAAGTAATGGATAGGATGTCGATGTAGTCGTTAACATAGAAAATACAGCTTGTACACGTTTTGCAGAAACAAGACCCTCACGTACGTTTAAAATAGATGTTTGTGTCATAGAGCCACCAAGCTTATGAACGCTTGTTGCTGCCATGTCAGCACCTGCTTCCATAGCTGAATATGGAAGGTCATCATGGAATTTTATGTGTACACCATGTGCTTCATCTACTACTACAGGAATATTACGGTCATGAGCAATCTCCACAATACGCTTTAAATCAGCTGTAAAGCCAAAATATGTTGGATTAATAACAAGTACTGCCTTTGTATCTGGGTAAGCATTTAATGCTTTTTCAACAGCTTCAGGGGATATGCCATGAGAAATCCCATATTCGCTGTCAACTTCAGGATGAATAAAAATTGGA
Source organism: Lysinibacillus capsici (assembly GCF_020217405.1). Lineage (NCBI taxonomy): Bacteria > Bacillati > Bacillota > Bacilli > Caryophanales > Bacillaceae > Lysinibacillus > Lysinibacillus capsici. The sequence goes on from NZ_CP084108.1 coordinate 997,796, forward strand.
ATGGCACCAGCGAATACAATCGCCGACATAATAGATTTATGAACATTCCGTGGCACTAGAATTTTATCACCTGGACCGACGACGGTCAGAATCATCGTCATGATGGCGCCACTAGTACCTTGAACGGAAAAGAATGTATGATCAGCACCAAAGGCTTCAGCTGCTAAGTTTTGCGCTTCTTTTATAGCACCCTTTGGTGAATGTAAATCGTCTAGTGGAGCAATATTAATTAAATCAATTGATAAAACGTTGTCGCCGACGAATTCACGGAACGCAGGATCCATCCCTTGCCCTTTCTTATGGCCTGGAATATGGAACTGAATGGGATGTCTGTTCCGATGTTTTAGTAATACGTCGAACAAAGGAGTCTCTAATTGTGACAACGCAGGTACCACCTCACTTTATAATATCTAAGAAAACAAATGAATTATAGCACCTAACGACACGAAAAAATAGGCTTTTCCTAAAAAATAAAAGGATTTTTTTCTGGGTACCGAGAAAATAGTATTGAACGAAAGGGGAGGTACTATGAATTGGAATACACGTGTGACGGATCTTTTACAGGTTAAATACCCAATTATTCAAGGGGGATTAGCCTATTTAGCATATGCTGATTTAGCCGCAGCTGTGTCGAATGCTGGTGGTTTAGGGCAAATAACGGCTATGAGTTTACGAGATCCTGAATTATTACGAGCAGAGATCCACAAGGTACGAAAATTAACAGATAAACCATTTGGCGTAAATTTTGCGATTGGCATGCATGGTACAGGCTATGAGGATATGGTGCGCGTTGCAATCGAAGAAGAAGTTCCAGTTGTTACAATGACGGGGGGAAATCCAGCGCCTATATTTAATTTGCTGGGAGGCACAGCGATAAAAAAATTAGTACTTGTAGCTGCTCGTAGACAAGCTCAAAAGGCTGAACAGCTCGGAGCAGATGCTGTAATGGTTGTGGGTCAAGAGGGTGGCGGTCATCTGGGGCGTGATGATGTCGGTACAATGGTTCTTGTTCCCCAAGTGGTTGACAGTGTAAGTATTCCTGTCATTGCTTCTGGCGGAATTGGCGATGGGCGCGGCTGGATGGCTGCTCAAGCATTGGGAGCTGAAGGCATTGAAATGGGCACTCGTTTTATAGCAACACGAGAGTGTGTTGATGCTTCACAGGCTTATAAAGAGGCACTAGTTGCAAGTACTGAGGCAGATACAACCATTATTAAGCGCTCAATTGGTGCACCAGCTCGTGCATTACGCAATGACTTTACTACAAAGATTTTGGAAATTGAGGAAAAAACACCAACATATGAGGCGTTGAAAGAATATATAAGTGGTTCAGCAAATAAACGCTTTATTTACGATGGTGATAAGAATCAGGGCTTTGGCTGGGCTGGACAAGTGACTGGAATGATTCACGATATCCCAACCGTTGATGAGCTTATTAAGCGAATGGTTGCAGAAGCTGAAAGTATACGGTTAAAATGGGGGCAATAACGTAAAGGTGGTTTTGTCGAATGGAATACTCTTATCCGTTTTCAACTGATTGGTCCACAGAGGAGATTGTGGATGTTATTCAATTCTTTGAGGGAATTGAGAAAGCTTATGAAAAGGGCATCAAGCGTGAAGTGATGCTCGCTAAATATCGACGCTTTAAAGAGATTGTTCCTTCTCAAGCGGAGGAAAAATCAATTTTTCGCGAATTTGAAGAGGCGAGCGGCTACATTAGCTATCCAGTCGTAAAACAAACAAAGGAAGCCGAAGATGGAATGATTATAAAAGTTACCCCAAGAAATGGCCGTTAAAAAAAGTGGATGTGAGATCAACTCACATCCACTCTTTATTTTTTTGTGTTAAAAAACGACATAATGCATAAACTACATCAATAAAAAACTTTATAAGGTTAGCCTATTTTCCAACAATAATGTTGTAAAGAGGAAGTAAGCTGTTAAATGTGTCCTCTATTAATTGATGTAATTCGCTTGCTGTTAATTTGGTTGCTTGTTCTTTTGCAATATGACGGCCAATTAAGAATTCACCCTTTTTGACATCTCGTAGACGAATAAGAAGTTCTTCAAGCTTGCCTTCTTTTGCCAATTCGAGAGAAACTGCCTCAGGGGACATATGATCTCCTGACACGATAAAATCATCTGGAAGCTGTTCAAATAAAGATTTATGAGCTAGTAAACGCTCAGCCATAACATTTTTTTGAGGCGCTTCATAAATAATAGCTAAGACGATGAATAAATGTGTGTGCCATAGACCAATCTGAAAGTGAGGCAATGATTTATAACCTCTTTTATAAGGTGCGAAGGCAACCCAGCTATCTTTTGGAGGGTTAACAGTTCTTCGAGCATGTTTAGCCACATGCGGGAAGAATTCTTCACCTAATTGACTAGAGAAATAAGCAGAAAAATCTTCACCTAGCTGATTGAATTTTGGACGTACATGTAAATTTAAAGCATCCATTCTCTGTTCTAAACCGTCTATTGTAAAAACCTTAAAGTCTTTGTTTGTCCACTTTATTTTTGGCAATTTTATTTTACTCCTTTCGTTTTATAAGGTTTATTTTACGCTGAATTTGGGAAAAAATCTTATAACAAGAACTTTATCAAATGAGCAAAGTTTTTGTGGAAAAATTAAAAAAAGGAAGTGTTGTTTATGAAACCGTTCGTAAAAATTATACGTAAAGTTGACATTGAAAAGCAATATGAGCACATTTTACAATTAGAATTAGATTATGAATTAGCTTCGCTTTTTGCAGCAATGAATGAAAAAAATGATATGGAAATTGAAAAAAGTAAAAAACGTCTGGCAGAAATTCAGATGGAACTTGAAAGTTTGCACGCCTATGCGTAATCAAAATCTAATACCCATTTAAAAAATCACTTGCTGAATATTCCGACAGCAGGTGATTTTTATTGTGACAAAGGGTAAAATAGAAATTATATCATAAGGTAGTACTAGGTTTTATATAGCAAAAGTTGTGAAGTAGTGGGAAAAGGTATCATAAACATACGGGAGCGATTAATATAGAAGGCCTTTTCTTATATTCGAAGGGTGGGTTATGAGTGGATTTACAACAAATTGATAAATTTGCAAAAGATATTATTTTTGAAGCTGGGCGACGTATTCGGGAGGCTTTTTCGTATAATCTAGTAATTGAGACAAAATCAGGTGCAAATGACCTCGTTACCAATATTGATCGAGAGACGGAGTTATTCTTTATTGAGCAAATTAAAGCTTTTGATCCAACCCACAAAATTCTAGGGGAAGAAGGAATGGGCGAACAGGTTAAATCACTAGACGGTGTAGTTTGGATTATTGATCCAATTGATGGAACGATGAATTTTGTTAAACAGCATCGTCATTTTATGATTTCTATCGGTATTTTTGTCAATGGCGTAGGAAAGTTAGGTTACATATTTGATGTCATGCGGGAGGATTTATTTAGTGCCATCGAGGGGCAAGGGGCATGGTATAATGATTCACCATTGCGTAAACTACAGTCTGTTACAATGGAGGAGTCAGTCATTGGCATAAATGCACATTGGGTCGCACCTAACCGACATATTCACCATGAAAAAGTGATTGATATGGTTCGTAAAGTTCGAGGTACACGGTCCTATGGCTCCGCAGCAATGGAAATTGCATTTGTTGTAAGTGGCAAATTAGATGCCTATGTCTCTATGCGTTTAGCACCATGGGATATTGCAGGAGGAACCATCATTGCTCAGGAAGTTGGAGCAGTTGCTACAAATCTACATGGTGAAGGCTTTGATTTCCTTCATCAGGATACATTTATTATTGCTAATCCCGCTATTCATAAAGAATTATTAGAAAAATATATAGTGCCATATGAATAAAAAGGAGCCGTCTATTTATTAGACAGCTCCTTTTTATGTTCTTTAAAGTAAACCTTGCGCACGTAGTTTACGCTTCATTTTAAAGGCTGTCATGAAAATGACACAAGTAGCCACAATACCAGCTATTACACCAAATACATTACTAGCTGCAACAGAGTAGCCAATAGAGCACATTGCTAATACAGCTGCCAATGCATAGATGGCCATTACGATTTTTGCACGATTCATAGCCTAGCCTCCAATATTAAAAATTTGTCGATCAAATATATTTTTTTAGAATGATGGAAATTCTAATAAGGACATTTCTATCCTTCTTGTGCTATAATATCACAGTTAAACATTCGAAAAAAGAATATGGAGTGGAATAATGACAAACTTACGTCAAGATCTTCGCAATATCGCAATTATCGCCCACGTTGACCATGGTAAAACTACTTTAGTCGACCAACTATTAAAACAATCAGGTACATTCCGTTCAAACGAACATGTTGAAGAACGTGCAATGGACTCTAATGATATTGAACGCGAACGTGGTATTACAATTTTAGCAAAAAATACTGCAGTAAACTATAACGGAACTCGTATTAACATCCTTGATACGCCTGGACACGCCGACTTCGGTGGTGAGGTAGAACGTATTTTAAAAATGGTAGATGGCGTTTTACTAGTTGTCGATGCGTATGAAGGTTGTATGCCGCAAACACGCTTTGTACTGAAAAAAGCGTTGGAACAAAAGTTAACACCGATTGTAGTTGTAAACAAAGTTGATAAAGACTCAGCTCGCCCATTAGAAGTAGTAGATGAAGTATTAGAATTATTTATCGAGCTAGGCGCTGATGATGATCAATTAGATTTCCCTGTTGTGTATGCATCAGGTGTAAACGGTACAGCTTCTCTTGATGCTGATCCAACAAAACAAGAAGAAAATATGCAATGTCTATTTGAAAAGGTAATTGAAGCAATTCCTGCACCAGTAGACAACTCAGCAGATCCATTACAATTCCAAGTGGCATTACTTGACTACAATGATTATGTTGGTCGTATTGGGATTGGACGCGTATTCCGCGGAACAATTGAAGTAGGACAACAAGTTGCTTTAATGAAGTTAGATGGGACTGTGAAACAATTCCGTGTTACGAAACTATTTGGTTTCTTTGGTTTAAAACGTGAAGAAATCCAATCAGCAAAAGCTGGTGACTTAATTGCTGTTTCAGGGATGGAAGACATCAATGTTGGGGAAACAGTATGTCCGGTGGAACATCAAGAAGCTTTAACACCATTACGTATTGACGAACCAACATTACAAATGACTTTCTTAGTGAATAATTCACCGTTTGCAGGTCGTGAAGGGAAATGGGTAACTGCTCGTAAAGTAGAAGAGCGTTTACGTTCACAACTTCAAACGGACGTATCTCTTCGTGTAGAAGATACAGATTCACCAGATGCATGGACAGTTTCTGGTCGTGGTGAGCTACATTTATCAATTCTTATTGAAAATATGCGCCGTGAAGGCTTTGAACTACAAGTATCAAAACCTCAAGTTATCATTCGTGAAATTGATGGTGTAAAATGTGAACCATTTGAACGTGTACAAATTGATGTTCCAGAAGAAAATGTAGGTTCGGTTATTGAATCGATTGGTACGCGTAAAGGTGAAATGTTGGATATGGTGAACAATGGCAATGGCCAAGTACGTTTAACATTCCTTGTTCCTGCTCGTGGTTTAATTGGATATACAACAGAATTCATGTCTATGACGAAAGGTTTTGGTATCATTAACCATACATTCGATTGTTACCAACCATATATTCCAGGCCGTATTGGTGGACGTCACCAAGGTGTTCTTGTATCAATGGAAACTGGTAAATCGACAACTTATGGTATGATGCAAGTAGAGGACCGTGGTACACTATTTGTTGAGCCAGGTACTGAAATTTATGAAGGTATGATTGTTGGTGAAAATACACGTGATAATGATATCACTGTAAACATAACAAAAATGAAGCAAAAAACGAATGTTCGTTCTGCGACAAAAGATGCAACAAACGTTATTAAAAAGCCACGTCTATTAACACTAGAAGAAGCATTAGAGTTCTTAAATGATGATGAGTATTTAGAAATCACTCCAGAATCTATTCGCCTTCGTAAACAAATTCTAGATAAAAATGAACGTGAAAGAATAGCGAAAAAACTAAAAAACGCTGAACAATAATTTTTTGCTTCCACGAAAGGAAGAGGAGTCTTGGATCTGAAGTCCGCTTTATTGGGTGAACTAAATGTTATTCAAGTTGCTGCACAGACAGGTACAGATGAAACAACACGAGTTTATGGGAGAATGGCTGGTATCACTAGATTTTTATATGAAAATTTACCAAGCTATGAAATAGCAGGTTATGTTGTATTTCTTCTTGTATTTGTACTTTCTGCCATTGTCTATAAGCTAGGCTTTGCCAAGAAATTAAAGTTATCTCAAAATATTATTATTTATGCGTTCCTATTTTTAGGTTGTATCATGCTTACATTCTTCGCTCTATTCTTGCCAATGATTGAAGGTCTGATTGTAGCGGCCTTAATTCTAATTGTCTATAAAACAAGACTATGGCGTGAAAAAAGAGAAGAACAACAAGCTACCAATCAATAACAATTACGTACTTTATAATAAGAACTTTTTATTTGTTATAAACAGTCTTAGCGGTTTTAATGCTAAGGCTGTTTTTTTGTATGTTTCCCCTGTAGTCAAGCTGAAGAAAACACCCACACTCTACACAAATTAAAAAATGATAGGCACCGAAATCTTCTTATGTGAATAAGTTAATGTCGATAGGCTTATTTTCAACACATCAAGGAGGAAAGGGAATGCGTTGGCTTACAAAAGGTTTATTATTAGGTGTCATTGCTTTGTTACTCCTTTCTTTGACGGCATGTAATAAAGCAGAGCTAGAAAAAGTCAAAGTAGGAGAAGTAACTCGTTCAATTTTCTATGCGCCTCAATATGTAGCACTTGAGAAAGGTTTCTTCGAGGAGGAGGGTCTTTCGGTTGAGCTACAAACGATTGCAGGTGGCGATAAAACGATGACGGCGTTACTGTCAGATGGAATTGATATAGCTTTAGTTGGGTCGGAGACGTCTATTTATGTCACATTACAAGGTGCAAATGATCCTATTCAAAATTTTGCACAGTTAACACAAACGGATGGTACCTTTTTAGTGGCAAGAGATAAGATAGATAATTTTTCGTGGGATCAATTGAAGGGCTCAACGTTTTTGGGGCAACGTAAAGGTGGAATGCCACAAATGGCAGGTGAATTCGTGCTGAAAAAACATGGCATCGACCCTGTAAATGATTTAACGCTCATTCAAAATATTGATTTTGCCAACATTGCTACTGCTTTTGCATCAGGTACTGGTGACTATGTTCAATTATTTGAACCTACTGCGAGTGTCTTTGAGAAAGAAGGAAAAGGTTATATTGTAGCTTCGTTTGGAACGGAGTCTGGTAATCTTCCTTACACGTCCTTTATGGCCAAAAGTAGTTATTTAAAGGATGAAGCTTCAACTGTTCAAGCTTTTACAAATGCATTGAAACGAGCACAGGATTTTGTGCAAAATGAGAGTGCTGCTGAAGTAGCAAAGATTATTCAACCGTATTTTGAAAATGTAGATATAGAGATAATTGAAACGGTAATTGAGCGATATAAAGCACAAGGCTCTTATGCTACTGACCCAATCCTTGATGAAGGAGAGTGGGATAACTTGCAAACAATTATGGAGGAAGCAGGTGAACTTCCTCAACGAGTGGAGTATGAAAAACTTGTGAACACTACTTTTGCCAAAAAGGCTGCTGAGTAATATGGAATTTTTACAGCTGGAGAATATTCACCATAGTTATTTTTCAAGTACACAGGCAAAGGAAGTATTACGTGATATCAGTTTAGCCATTCATGAAGGAGAGTTTGTTTCGTTTATTGGGCCGAGTGGCTGCGGTAAAACCACATTATTATCAATTATTGCAGGCTTATTCCCTGCCACTGAAGGCAATGTTTATATAGATGGTGAAAAGCTATCAGCAAGTAATCAATCAAGCATTGGCTATATGCTTCAGCAGGATTATTTATTTCCTTGGAAGACCATTGAAGAAAACGTCACAATTGGCTTGAAAATAATGGAGAAAAGTCATAAAACACATAAAGTAACGGCCAATGCGTTATTACAGGAAGTAGGATTACCGCATGTGGGGAATAATTATCCTCGAGAATTATCAGGGGGTATGAGGCAACGTGTCGCCCTTGCCCGTACCTTAGCTGTAAACCCAAAAATTTTATTATTAGATGAACCATTTTCTGCATTAGATTATCAGTCGAAATTAAAGCTTGAGGATTTAGTGGTGGAAACATTAAAAACTTATAAAAAGACTGCTATTCTTGTGACACATGATATTGGTGAAGCAATCGCGATGAGTGAGCGCGTAGTTCTATTTTCTGCAAATCCGGGGACAGTTCACAAGGTGTTTGAAATACCTAAAGCCCTTAATGAACTATCACCTTTTGATGTAAGACAGCATCCAGCCTATGCAGATATTTTCCAAACTATTTGGAAGGAGCTGGAGAGCCTTGGATAATACATTATTTAAACAATATCAGCAATTGTTAAAAAAAGAAAAACGCTATGTTCGAGTGTATCAGCTTATTATTTTACTGCTATTCTTTGGAGGATGGGAACTGCTTTCAAGATTAGAATGGATTGATCGGTTAATTTTTAGCTCGCCAACTCATGTATGGCATACATTTATTGAAAAAGTCAGCGATGGTTCTTTAACATTGCATGTGAGTGTTACATTAATGGAGACCGTAATTGGCTTTTTAGCGGGAACTTTATTAGGAACATTGATAGCTGTTGTCTTGTGGTGGTCTCCGTTACTATCAAAAGTACTCGATCCCTATCTAGTAATTTTAAACGCGATGCCAAAGGTTGCGCTTGGTCCGATTTTGATTGTTGCACTTGGTCCAGGTTATTTTTCCATCATAGCTATGGGTGCATTAATATCCATCATTATTACAACGATTGTTGTATATACGGCATTTAAAGGTGTCGATCCAAATTATAGTAAGGTTTTACAAACCTTTGGAGCGACAAGATGGCAAATCTTTCGTGAGGTCATTTTGCCAGCCTCATTTCCTACGATCATTTCGACCTTGAAAGTGAATGTTGGTTTATCATGGGTAGGGGTTATTGTAGGGGAATTTTTAGTAGCTTCAAAAGGACTTGGTTATTTAATTATCTATGGCTTCCAAGTATTTAATTTTAACCTTGTCCTTATGTCACTTCTGATCATTGCCTTTTTTGCTACCATTATGTATCAAGTTGTAGAATTAGTTGAAAAGACGATTATTAAAAATAATGCATAGTAGAAAAAAGAGGTGTCTCAAAATAGAGGCACCTCTTTTTAATCTGTTCTTTAGTTAAAATTCTTTATCCATCTGGGGTGAAGTGCGATAAAAACGGAAATTGCCTGTTTCCATTCGTGCTACAGTATTTTCCGAAATGCGATCATGACAAATATTGCACATATAAGTATGAATTGGTCGATTACGCAATTTTTTTGCTAAAGGTAAATTATCGTCTAAATTATGAATCGTATCGCAAATAACGCATTTAACGCGCATTGCATTCCCTCCTATTCAGCGCGAATGGCTGATACGTTTTTAATAGGATTGTCAATATTTGAACCGTCTTTTAGTAATACATGGATGGGACCGTCTTCTAAAAGAGGCTTACCGTCTTGGCTATATTTTAAAATAAGTGTATAAGCTTCTTCAATTGTGAAAGGATATTCTTGACCATCTTTGCAAGTTAAGATGATTTTTGTCGCTTCTGGTTTAATTTCAGCATTCTTCAAGAAATGACTTAATTCGATACCAAATGTACCTGTCTCCATTCCTTTACGGTCAAATTTCCTTTCTGATTTTAATGTAGGTGGGAATGTTGCTCCTTCCATAATTTCACGTGACCAGTGTGCTCCTACTTCACGCATATATTTGACGTCAGCATCTTCCTCAACATTTTGAGTAGTGAAGTAAGTGTTTAAATCTAATTTACGATCATCGAAAATCCACACAGTAGGATCTAATGTTAGTTGGTATGTGACTGCACCTGTGATAGGAATTATTGTTTCCATAATAGAAATCCTCCTCAAATCTTGTATATCCATGACATAGTATAACGCTAATGCCTAGAGATAATAAAGAAATATAATTCGAATTCTCTATTTTCCAATGAAGACACTTGCATTTTTATCGACTAAAAGATAAACTTTATTAAGATAGAATCGAAGAAATATCAGATAATGGGGGCGTCCTCATGGATACGAAATCACAAACTTCTTTTCAAGAGAAGGCTTTGGAGCTATTAGTTGCTGATGCAGATAAGATTGCTCGCCTTATTCGAGTACAAATGGATCATTTAACAATGCCACAATGCCCTTTATATGAGGAAGTATTAGATACACAAATGTTCGGTCTATCGCGTGAAATTGATTTTGCTGTGAAGCTTGGATTGATTGAACGTGAAAAAGGCAAAGAAATTCTCGATTCACTCGAGAAGGAACTTTCTGTACTACACGACGCGTATACAGACAAATAAAAAGAAAAACTCAAACGCTTCTTTGCGCTTTGAGTTTTTTTACTAGAACGAGGTTTTCCGATGAGACAATACTTAAAACGCTATGCACAAAATTTTGATTACCCCTTATTTTTTACGGTCCTATTATTAAGTTTATTTGGGTTAATAATGATTTACAGTTCAAGTATGATGGTTGCTATTGCACAGAAAAAACAGGCACCTGATTATTTTTATCAAAAGCAAGTGACCAATTTAATGGTGGCATTTCTTGGCTTTATCATTACAGCATTTTTTCCATATAAACATTATGCGAATAAGAATATTATGTTGTTACTAACGGTCGTATTGGCGGTGTTATTCACATGGTTAAAATTATTTGGTCATGGGGCAGATGAAGTAGGCTCTCAAAGTTGGATTGCTATCCCAGGATTAGGGAATTTTCAGCCTTCGGAGTATGCGAAACTATTTATAATTTTATATTTTGCAGCTGCTTTTTATCGAAAAGCACAAAAATATACGTTTGAAAAGCTACAACCTACTGAAATTTTTTATCCAATTTTTCTGTGGATATTAGTGGTTGCTGGGGTAGCCTTTGAAACAGACTTAGGAGCAGTGATTATTCTATGTGGTATTGCTGTTTCGGTTGTAGCTTCAAGTGGTATTCCATTTAAAACATTTTGGAAATTTTTCGGTGTATTAGGTGCATTTGGTACAGCTATTCTTGGTATTCTATGGCTATTTAAGGGAGAGCTACTAACAGGAAATCGAAAAGGACGGATATTGTCTTACTTAAATCCGTTTGAATATGAGGATGGTAGTGGTCACCAAGTGGTGAATAGTTATTATGCCATTGGCGGAGGCGGCTTAGAGGGACGTGGTCTAGGTCAATCCATTCAAAAATTAGGTTACTTACCTGAACCACAAACAGATTTTATTATGGCCATTATTATGGAGGAATTAGGAATATGGGGAGTTTTAATTGTCCTAGGTGGTTTAGGATTTATTGTATATAAAGGTTTTTCGATTGCATTGCGAACAAAAGATCCATTAGCACGCATGATTGCGGCTGGTATTGCGAGCTGGATAGGCTGGCAATCGTTTATTAATCTTGGGGGTGTAACCGGGTTAATCCCGTTAACCGGTGTAACGTTACCTTTTATAAGCTATGGCGGTACATCTATAATCATTCTATCTTTAGCGATGGGAATATTGATCAATGTTTCTATGTTTGAAAAGGTAGAGAGGAAAAAAACACAATCATAAAGGGGGATACCTATGGAATCAATCAACAAAATTCTCGTAGCCAATCGAGGAGAAATTGCAATTCGTATTTTCCGTGCTTGTACGGAGCTGAATATCCAAACTGTTGCCATCTATTCAAGAGAAGATAGTGGTGCTTTTCATCGCTTTAAAGCAGATGAAGCTTATTTAGTGGGAGCTGGCAAGAAACCAATCGATGCTTATTTAGATATTGAAGGTATTATTGCCATCGCAAAAGATGCAGATGTTGATGCGATTCATCCAGGGTATGGTTTTTTATCAGAAAACGTGGAATTTGCACGTCGCTGTGAGGAAGAGGGCATTGTCTTTATCGGACCAACTTCTCAGCATTTAGATATGTTTGGAGATAAGGTCAAAGCACGTTCTCAAGCCATTGCGGCTGAGATTCCTGTTATTCCTGGTACAGATGGCCCAGTAGCCGATCTAGCAGAGGTAGAGACGTTTGCTAGCAATTATGGCTATCCAGTTATGATTAAGGCAGCACTTGGCGGTGGTGGTCGAGGGATGCGTCTAGTCCATACGCCAGAAGATCTTGCTTCCTCCTATGAAAGAGCAAAATCTGAGGCAAAGGCTGCTTTTGGTTCCGATGAAGTATATATAGAAAAAGCAATCATAAAACCAAAACACATTGAAGTACAAATTATTGGCGATAAACATGGCAATATTGTGCATTTATATGAGCGCGATTGCTCAATTCAGCGTCGACATCAAAAAGTGGTAGAAATTGCGCCATCTCATTCAATTTCACAAGAGTTAAGAAATCGTATTTGCGATGCAGCTGTGAAATTAATGAAGAATGTCTCGTACATAAATGCAGGGACAGTGGAATTTTTAGTCGCAGGAGAAGATTTTTATTTCATCGAGGTAAACCCTCGCATTCAAGTAGAACATACAATTACAGAAATGATTACAGGTGTTGATATCGTCCATGCCCAAATCAAGGTAGCGGCAGGCTATGGACTTCACAGTGAAGAAATTCATATGCCAAAGCAAGAAGACATGCCAATGATTGGCTATGCCATTCAAGCCCGTGTGACAACAGAAGACCCTGCAAATGACTTTATGCCAGATACAGGAAAGTTAATGGTTTACCGCTCAAGTGGTGGTTTTGGCGTGCGATTAGATGCCGGGAATGGATTCCAAGGTGCTGTCGTAACACCATACTATGACTCTTTATTGGTTAAAATTTCCACTTCGGGTATGAACTTTAAAGAAGCTGCTGCGAAAATGGATCGTAATTTAAAAGAATTCCGTATTCGTGGCGTTAAAACGAATATTCCGTTTTTAAATAATGTGGTGACACATGAGAAGTTTTTATCAGGAGCCTTTGATACTAGCTTTATTGATACAACACCAGAGCTTTTTGAGTTCCCTGTCCGTAAAGACCGTGGAACAAAGCTGTTAAGCTATATCGGGAATGTGACCTTAAATGGCTTCCCTGGTGTAGAGAAGAAATCAAAACCTATCTTTGTTCAGCCAAACCAACCTAAAATTGATCCTTTAATTGTACCACCAGCAGGTACGAAGCAGATTTTAGATACACAGGGAGCAGATGGCTTAGTCCAGTGGATTTTAGCACAGGAAGACGTACTACTAACAGACACTACATTCCGTGATGCACACCAATCTCTACTTGCAACACGTGTTCGTTCACAGGATATGTATCAAATTGCAGATGCAACAGCTCGCATGATGCATCAGTTATTCTCGCTGGAAATGTGGGGTGGGGCAACATTCGATGTAGCGTATCGCTTCTTAAAAGAAGATCCATGGGAGCGACTAGCGAAACTGCGTGAGCAAGTGCCGAACGTGCTATTCCAGATGTTACTGCGTGGAGCTAATGCTGTTGGTTATACAAACTATCCTGACAATCTAATCCGAGAATTTATCGCTGAATCGGCTTCATCAGGAATTGATGTATTCCGTATTTTCGATAGCTTGAATTGGATTAAAGGCATGGAAGTAGCAATAGATGCTGTGTGTCAATCAGGAAAAATTGCTGAAGCGGCAATCTGTTATACGGGGGATATCCTCGATGACAGCCGTGCGAAATATTCAGTGCAATACTATAAGGATATGGCGAAAGAACTTGAAGCATCTGGTGCCCATATTTTAGCGATTAAAGATATGGCTGGTTTATTGAAACCAGAAGCGGCGTACCGTTTAATTTCCGAGTTAAAAGAGACGACAAGTCTGCCAATCCACTTGCATACACATGATACTAGTGGCAATGGAATTTACTTATATGCTAAAGCGATAGAAGCAGGTGTTGATATCATTGATACAGCGCTTGGATCTATGGCAGGCCTAACATCTCAACCGAGTGCAAACTCCTTGTACTATGCAATGAAGGGCAGCAAACGTGAGGTACGAGCAGATATCGATGCATTAGAAAAATTATCGTACTACTGGGAAGATGTTCGTAAATACTATAAAGATTTTGAAAGTGGCATGATCAGCCCACATTCTGAGATTTACGTACATGAGATGCCTGGTGGTCAGTATAGTAACTTACAGCAACAAGCAAAAGCTGTAGGGCTTGGTGATCGATGGGAAGAAGTGAAACGCATGTATTCCCGTGTAAATCTACTATTTGGTGATATTGTTAAAGTTACCCCATCCTCAAAAGTGGTAGGTGATATGGCTTTATTTATGGTGCAAAATGATCTAGACGAAAATACGGTCTTAACAAGAGGGAAAACGATTGACTTCCCAGATTCTGTGATTGAATTCTTCCAAGGTTATCTTGGGCAGCCACATGGCGGGTTCCCAGAGGCATTACAACAAGTAGTGTTAAAAGATCGTGAAGCAATTACAGTTCGTCCAGGAGAATTATTAGAGCCTATTCAGTTTGATCAATTAGAGGTTGTACTAGAGGAAAAGTTAAATCGTCCAGTTACGAAAAAAGATGTACTGGCTTATGCACTTTATCCAAAAGTCTTTGAGGAATATGCGAAAACAGCAGAATCCTTTGGCAATATTTCAGTTCTTGACACACCGACATTCTTATATGGCTTAAAGCTTGGAGAAATTATTGAGGTCGAAATTGAAAAAGGTAAAACATTGATTATTAAACTCGTTTCAATCGGGGAACCACAACACAATGGAACACGTGTCCTTTACTTTGAGCTCAATGGACAATCGCGTGAATTGGTGATTCAAGATATGACTGTTGAGGTTGATGGCAATTTAGCGTTAAAAGCCGATCCAAGCAATCCAAATCAAATCGGTGCTACAATGCCAGGTACTGTGTTAAAAGTTGTTGTTTCTAAAGGTAGTCCTGTTAAACGTGGGGATCATCTGTTAATTACAGAAGCCATGAAAATGGAAACAACTGTCCAAGCACCTAAAGACGGCATTGTAAAAGAAGTATATGCGAGTGCAGGAGATGCGATTTCTACAGGGGATCTATTAATTGAAATTGAATAGATAGTCGTGAAAAAAGGTTATTAGATGCTTTTATTGCATCTATATAACCTTTTTTATTGTGTTAAGCGATAAATCATATACAATTTGATTACTTAATCAAAAAAATGTTTGGCTAATCAATCAGGAGGGTTCTATGGATAGCAATAAAAATACCTTTATTCAGGAAGCAAGAAAGCAGCAAATTATTGAAGCTACGATAACGACACTTGATGATATAGGCTATGTAAAGGCGAGTTTAGCACAAATCCCTAAACGTGCTTCTATTAGCACAGCATTAATTTCTTATCACTTTGTAGATCGACAAGATTTAATCAACCAAAGTCTGCAAGCACTAACCGAGCAATCCACAACTTTCATTTTGACAAAAACATATACTGCCAGTGATCCTGTCACACAATTAGCAAACTTCATAGAGGCGAGCATTGCTTATCAAGCGACACACCCAAAAGAAAATGCAGCATTATTAGAAATTGTCTTCAACGCTCGGACTGCACAAGACATCCCTTACTATAAACTGCCAGATGAAGAGGAAGACCCACTATTGACGGCATTATGTAATATTTTAGAAGCTGGTAAAAAACAGGGGACATTTAGTGTTCGCTCTGTCAATGTAATGGCAAAAGTAATTCAAGGAGCGATTGGTGAATACATGCTTATAGGGGGACCGCTTGCTATTGCGGCAGTGGATTACAGTCTCGAAGTAACAAATATTATATGGACAGCAATGAAAGTAGAGGGGCCAAAAAATGCTTAGAGCGCTATTCAACTGGATGTTAGTCATTGGTTTAATTTTATTAGGAGGCCGTCTCGTAACACTAATTTGTCGATATTTCGACATTCCCTTTACAACATTTTTTAAAGATTATGCACTAGTATCCATGATTATCTTAATTGTTGGAATTATAGGAACTGAAGCTATGAAGAAACAAAAATAGTCATAGAAAAAAGATTCGACACATCTTTGGTGGCGAATCTTTTTTAATGGGCTATTTCTTTTTCTCATTATAATTACTTCTAGCAACTAGCATGATCATATAGCATAATAAACCGAATAAAAGGGAAATAAATAATGAATGCAGTAAAGCTACCGTTAAATTCAGTTTAGTAAGGACTACTAACATACCTGCAATAACTTGTAAAACTACTATAGAAAAAGCAATTATCCATCCATAGTATATAACACGTTGATGTTTATATTCCTTTACAGCGTGCCAAGTTATGTATGCAATCCAAATGAAAATAATAAGAACAGCTAATCGATGTCCCATTTGCACCCATTCATACATATTATTCGGGGGTGCGAATGGTGTTTCATTATAGCAAAATGGCCAATCAGGACAAATTAAGCTCGAATCTGTATGACGAACTAGCGCCCCTGTATAAACGACTAAATAAGAATAAATTGTGACAGCAATTGTATGCCAACGTAACTTTTTACCAATAAATACGTTATCGGCATCAAATTTCCGATCGACTTCAAATACAATCATAGAGAGAAGAAGAACCGCGGCAAAGGAAATCAGAGATATCCCAAAATGAAGTGCTAAGATGAAATCACCTTGCCCCCATAATACTTGAGCTGCTCCAATAAGAGCTTGCGCGATTAAGAAAAACATTGCTAGGAAACCTAATAGTTTTACTTCGCGAATATGTCCGAGCTTACGCCATGTCCAAACGGTTAACACAAGAATTGAAATAGATACAACTCCTGTTACGAGACGATGTGAGAATTCGATAAGGACTTCTGGTGTAATCTCCTTTGGAATAAGAGATCCATTACAATCAGGCCAGTTTCGACCACAGCCTAGGCCACTATCTGTTTTGGTAACGAGAGCCCCACCTAGTAATATAAGGAGCATCCCTACTGTAGCGGCAACAGCAAACCACTTCAAATACCTGTTGTGTTGCATAAAATGAGTCACCTACTTTATCTATCAACATTACAAGCACGTAATGTTTCTGCTACTAGATAATATCGAAAATACGTATAAAAAACAACTTGTAAAGAGAAGGGACTACTAGATGTCGATTCCATTTCACAAATTGTTCATAATTTCGTGCTTTAACCTTCACAATTCATTTTAGAAAATGTTTTACTATAGATATGTTGTTTTTAATTATATTTCTAGACAAAACTAATTTTTACAACTTCATCTAAATTTCACTTAATGTCTAGAAATCAATCGCAAATTTCGCTATAGTTATTGTTAGCGGAATATGCTTACAAAAATGAAAGGAGAGGTATTATGTCAAACGGTCGTACACTGGCGGCTACTAGAAATACTGGTCCTGAAACAACATCTGTTGTAAAAGATTTCTTAGCACTAATAAAAATTGGAATCGTTAACTCGAATCTTGTCACAACGTTTACAGGGATGTGGCTGGCTTTTCAGTTTACTAGTAGACATTTCTTGCAAGAGCTTGATGTCATATTTTACACCATGCTGGGTGCGGCATTAATCATTGGTGGCTCAGGTGCAATGAATAACTTCATTGATCAGGATATAGATCCTATCATGAAAAGAACAAAGGCAAGACCGACAGTGACAGGCAGATTTAAGCCAAACTTTGTGTTGACCATTGCCCTCTCATTTTTAATTGTAGGTGAAATTTTGTTATTTGCGGCATCGTTTGCAGCCGGCATGTGGGGACTAGTAGGAATATTTGCTTATGTCGTTCTGTATTCAATGTGGTCAAAGAGGAAGCATGTTAGTAACACGGTTGTAGGTAGTATTTCTGGGGCTATTCCTCCTGTTATTGGATTCGCGGCGATTGAGCCTGCCTTAGGTCCAGGAGCACTAGCTTTATTCCTTATCATGTTTGCATGGCAACCACCACATTTCTATGCGCTTGCTATGAAACGGACTGAGGAATATCGTGCAGCTAAAATACCAATGCTACCTGTTATAAAGGGATTTAAACGTACAAAGTACTCAATGTTATTCTGGATTCTTTTATTATTACCGTTACCTTTCCTTTTAACAGAGCTTGGAATTGGCTTTTTAACTCTTGCTACTGCATTGAACTTGGGTTGGTTAATACTAGCTCTGAAAGGCTTTACAACAAAAGATGATATGAAATGGGCAAATAAAATGTTTATTTATTCGTTGAATCATATGACCATACTATTTGTAGCCATCATAATATTTGCGGTGTTTAGCTAAAGTTAGGGATTCTTTCTTTTTATAAGAATTCAGATAGACAGAACTGATGTCCTAGGTACACATGAAAATACAACAAAGAAAGAGGGGTTTAATTAAGCTATGATGAAAGGGCTTAAAAAATGGCGTCTTTTTTCACTTCTAGCAGTGATGATGGTTTTCCTTTCAGGTTGTGGTGAAGATTATCTTTCTACACTAAAACCATCTGGAGAAGTAGGTAAACAACAATTAAATTTATTACTGTTAACTACTGTAATTATGACGCTAGTAGTAGTAATAGTATCCGTTATCTATTTACTTGCATTCCTAAAATACCGTCGTGCACGCGTAGGTGAAAATGTTATACCTAAGCAAGTAGAAGGTAGTCATACTTTAGAAGTGATTTGGACAGTTATTCCGATTATTTTATTATTAATTATCGCTGTACCAGTTGTTACAACTACTTATAAATTTGCAGATGTTGCTGCAATGGATGAGGTAGATGAAGAAGGGAACAAAACAGCCCTAACGATCAATGTAACGGCAAAATTATACTGGTGGGAATTCGAATATCCTAACCAAGGTATCGTAACGGCTCAAGAGCTAGTGGTACCAACAGGTGAAAAAGTTTACTTTAATTTAAAAGCTGCCGATGTTAAGC
The DNA here is from genome assembly GCF_020217405.1 of Lysinibacillus capsici. Taxonomy (NCBI): domain Bacteria; kingdom Bacillati; phylum Bacillota; class Bacilli; order Caryophanales; family Bacillaceae; genus Lysinibacillus; species Lysinibacillus capsici. Next base: position 1,016,782 of record NZ_CP084108.1, read on the forward strand.
ACTCATTCTGGATTCCTGCTGTAGGCGGTAAAATGGATACAAACGTGGAAAACTTAAACAAATTCTACTTAGTATTCGATAAAGAATCAAAAGATCTTAAAGATGGCGTATTTTATGGAAAATGTGCTGAATTATGTGGACCTTCACATGCATTAATGGACTTTAAAGTAAAAACATTAAGCCCTGATGCATTTGATGCATGGGTTGATGCAATGAAAGCAACTGAAGGACAAACTGCTGACAAAGCTTCCACTGATCTTGGTGAAGCAACTTTTGCTAATAGCTGCTTAGGCTGTCATGCTATCTCTGGTTCAGGAGCAGGCGGTACACCAGGTCCAAACTTAACTACGTTTGGTGACCGTAACCGTGTTGCTGGTTTCTTAGAGCATAATGAAGAAAGCTTAAAAGCTTGGATTAAAAACCCTGAGGAATTTAAACCAGGTAACTTAATGATGAATGCTGAAGGCACTGCGCCTATCTACGGTGATTTATCTGATGAAGAAATTGAAGCTCTTGCAACTTACATCATGGGCTTATCAGTAGAAAAATAATTTTCGTTCTATGTAACAAATTTTGAGGGAGGTAAAAGTTGTGAGCTCATACACACAGAAAAAGGGCTTTGGAGCAGCTGTCTGGGATTACATCACTACTGTTGACCATAAAAAGTTAGCAGTGATGTATTTATTAGCCGGTACATTGTTCTTCGCTATCGCTGGTTTTGAAGCATTATTAATGCGTATTCAATTAATGAAACCAAATAATGATTTCGTATCAGCTGGTTTTTTCAATGAATTATTAACAATGCACGGAACAACAATGTTATTCCTAGCTGCTACGCCACTACTATTCGCATTTATGAACATGCTTGTACCATTACAAATTGGTGCGCGTGACGTTGCATTCCCGTTCCTTAACTCATTAGGGTTCTGGTTATTCTTCCTAGGTGCAGTATTCCTTCACCTGTCATTCTTTATGGGTGGCGCTCCTGATGCGGGCTGGACTTCTTATGCATCATTATCTTTATACTCTCCAGGACATGGTATTGATTTCTATGTTCTTGGTTTACAAATTTCAGGGGCAGGTACATTAATTTCAGGTCTTAACTTTATCGTTACGATTATTACAATGCGTGCTCCAGGTATGACATTTATGCGTATGCCATTATTCACTTGGACTGCTCTTGTATCAAGTGCCTTAATCTTATTCGCATTCCCTCCATTAACAATTGGTTTATTAATGATGTTATTTGACCGTATGTTCGGTGGTAACTTCTTTGACCATACAATGGGTGGTAACACAGTAATTTGGGAACACTTATTCTGGATCTTCGGACACCCAGAGGTTTATATCTTAGTATTACCAGCATTCGGTTTATTCTCTGAGATTATTCCAGCGTTCTCTCGTAAACGTCTATTCGGATACTCTTCAATGGTATTCGCTACAATTTTAATTGGTTTCTTAGGGTTCATGGTTTGGGCTCACCATATGTTTACAGTTGGTCTTGGGCCAACAGCAAACGCAATCTTCGCTGTTGCAACAATGGCAATTGCGGTTCCAACAGGTATGAAAGTATTCAACTGGATCCTAACTATTTGGGGCGGATCTATTAAAGTTACAACACCAATGCTTTATGCACTTGGATTCATCCCGTCATTCGTTGCGGGTGGTGTTACAGGGGTCATGCAAGCATCTGCACCTCTTGACTATCAATTACATGATTCTTACTTTATCGTTGCTCACTTCCACTACGTAATCGTTGGTGGTATCGTTACAGCATTATTTGGTTCAGCGCACTTCTACTGGCCAATTTTCTTCAACCGTATGTTAAACGAAACGCTTGGTAAAATTACTTTCTGGGTATTCTTTATCGGATTCCATTTAACATTCTTCCTTCAACATTTCTTAGGTTTGATGGGTATGCCACGTCGTGTATTCACTTACATGGAAGGTCAAGGTTGGGATCAATTCAACTATATCTCTACAATCGGTGCATTAATGATGGGTGTAGGGGTTATCTTAATGGTAATCAACTGCTTAATGTCTATTAAGGGCAAACCAGCAGGACGCGACCCATGGGGCGATGGACGTACTTTAGAATGGTCAATTCCACAACCAATTCCATTCTATAATTTCCGTCAAACTCCACTTGTTCGTGGTTTAGATCCATGGTGGATTGAAAAACAAGAAGGTAATAAAGAAGTAACATTTGCTGAGCCACTAGGTGATATCCATATGCCAAATAACTCAGCGATTCCATTCGTTATTTCATTAGGTATGTTTATTGCAGCATTTGGTGCACTTTACAATCCAGACGCAGATAAGCCATGGTCTATCTATGTATTAATCATTGGTTTAGCTATTACATTTGGTGCAATGATTGCTCGTTCTGTTAAAGACGATCATGGTTTCCATTTACACAAAGAAGAAATTCTTGAAATTGAAGAACATCTTTACGGCAAAGGAGGAAATAAATAATGGATTTCAATACTAAATTTACTCCTCATACTTGGCCAGATCATCCTGAACAAGCTACGATGGAAGGTAAAAATAAAGTCGTTGGTTTCTGGATTTTCCTTGCCTGTGAAGTTGTACTTTTCGCAAGTTTATTCGCTACTTATTTAGCGCTTAAGAACAAAGGGCCAGCTGGCATGGAGTTCACAACTCAAGGTTTATTTGAATTACCATTAGCATTTGCTATGACGATGTTATTATTAACATCATCACTAACATCTGTTTATGCAATTTACCATATGCGTAACTTTAACTTTAAAGGTATGCAAACTTGGTTAGCGATTACATTAGCTTTAGGTCTTGGATTCTTAGCACTTGAAATCTATGAGTTCAACCACTATGTGCACCTTGGTTTTACATTTAATCAATCTGCATTTGCAACAGCGTTTTATTCTTTAGTTGGTACACACGGTTTCCACGTAACTTTAGGTCTTGTATGGATTGGTACTTTAATGATCCGTAATGCTAAACGTGGATTAAACCTGTACAATGCACCTAAATTCTTCGTTGCTGCTTTATATTGGCACTTTATCGACGTGGTTTGGGTATTTATCTTCACAGTAGTATACTTGATGGGAGTGATCGGATAATGTCTTCACACGATACACCTATAGTTGCTAAGTCACAAGCACAGTATGAGTATGATCGTCATCATAATGCCGTTCATATGCGTAAACAAGTAATCAACTTTGCGATTATGATTTTCTTCACTTTTATCGCATTCGCAGTAGTTGCAGCTGATTTTTCTAAATACTTAATTATGCCATTCGTATTATTATTGGCTGGCGTTCAAGTTGTACTTCAACTTTATTCTTTCATGCACTTAGAAGATAAAAAAACTCACTTTGGTGGCGTTATTGGTTTCTTCATGTGGATGGGAATTTTAATCGCATTTACATTCTTCTTAGCATTTTTAACAATCATTTGGTGGTAATCACCAAAAAAGCACGTTCGTTATTTTGTACGAACGTGCTTTTCTTATGTTTTGAAGTTATTTAGGTATCAAAAGAGGCAAACTCTGTTAAACTTAACATTTGTTCACCTTTCGTTCATTGCAGTATAGCTGTAAGCGTTTTATAATAGGAGTACTGAAGTTTAAAGGAGTGCGTTCTATATGCCACTTAGTATATTTGGTTTCCAAGCATTGTGGAGCCCGTATTTAATAGGGGTTCTTGTTTTTATAACAATCATCTATTTTTTAGTCACAACAAAGTGGCGTAAGGATTTTAAAGTAAGCGAACCTTTGAAAAAAAGTGAAGCTATTTACTTTGTTTTAGCTATGATTACCATCTATATTATCAAAGGATCTCCTATCGATTTAATGGCTCATATTATGTTTACCATGCATATGGTGCAAATGGCTATTCTGTTATTGCTGGTCCCTATTTTCTTAATTAAAGGGATTCCTTGGTGGGTTTGGAAGGTGGCTATTGAGGCACCAGTAGTTAGAACATTGTTTAAAGTGCTAACATTACCAGTTGTTGCTGTTTTTGTATTTATTGGTCTATTTTCTTTCTATCATTTACCGTCCATATTGGATTACATTAAATTAAATGAAACATTACATGGTACCTATACATTTGTATTATTTCTATCTGCGGTGTTTATGTACTGGCCTTTAATTCAAAATATGCCAAATAGTAATCAAATGAAGCCTTTGCATAAATTGGCGTATATTATTGCTAATGCTGTTTTAATTACACCTGCTTGTGGATTAATCATCTTTGCCCCCAATGCAATGTATGAGACATACACAAACGGTGATGCATGGTTAAAGGCGATGGAGCTTTGTGTACCAGCCTCTACATTGTCAGGATTATCTTTATCTGGACCTGAGCTATTTACAGACATGAAACCAGTTGCAGATCAGCAATTAGGTGGCGTGTTAATGAAAATCCTACAAGAGCTTATTTTTGGTGTACTAATTGGTACAATCTTCACAAGATGGTATCGATCTGAGCAAAAAGATCCAGATAAAATCACTGCTGACGCTTTAGCTGCCCACCAAAAGAAGTGGGAAAGTCAACAGCAACATTAATTGAAGAATAGAAATTTACTTTGTGTAAGGGGTTTTGACAATGGAATTGCAAATTTTGCCTACTATTAGTACATCGTTTATCGTTATTAGTGCTGTACTAGTAGCGATAGGGTGGGGCTTAATTATAAAACGAAATGTAGAGGGACATAAGAAAGTGATGCTTGCCGCAGGTGTTGCGGCACTTATTTTCTTTATCATCTATGCGTCCCGTACAATCTTTATTGGAAATACAGCTTTTGGCGGTGGAGAAGAATTAAAACCATATTATACGTTCTTCTTGATTTTCCATATTATTTTAGCGACATCTGGAGCTGTGTTCGGTATCATTAGTATTATTTCAGGTTTGAAAATGAACATTAAATTACACAGACGAATTGGGCCAATTACAAGTATTATTTGGTTCTTTGTTGCCATAACTGGTGTATTAGTTTATTTATTATTGTATATTTTATTTGAGCCTGGTGAAACAACATCAGTAATTAAAGCTATTTTAGGATTTTAAAAAAATCTCCCTCCTTATTTCTGTGCAGGAGGGAGATTTTTTATAGTTGGTTGGAATAGTGAAAGCACTACGACAACTAGTAATGGACCAATTAATATTCCAATAAATCCAAAGATTTTAAAACCAATAAACATGGCAATAAAGGTATTCAAGGAAGAAAGGCCAATTTTATCGCCAATAATTTTTGGCTCAATCATTCGTCGGACTAGAAATTGTCCAATGGTTAGTAAAATTAAGACAGCAGCATATAAATAATCGCCAGCAAAGACCTGATAGATTGCCCATGGGACTAATAAAATAAATGAATCAAGAAAAGGGATAAAGTCTAAAACAACAAGTAGAAGTGCTAACAGTATAGGAAAGGGTGTTTTTAAAAAATAAAATGCAGCGAATGATATAGCAAAGATCCCTATACCTACAAGTAATTGAGCTTTCAGAAATCCAAATAATGCCAGCTTAACACGTTGGCCAATAAAGATTATTTTTTGATGGTAATGAAAAGGAACGGGCGTTAATAATTTGCGATTAATTGTTGGTAATTCTAAAAGCAACATATACAACACAATCCAATAGACAAATATATCAAAAAGACGTGTGGGAATATAAGTTAGTAACGTTGACCAAACATTGACGTTCGTTAAGGATAAAGAAAATTTTTCGATGGATGCTAAAGCTTTTGCAATCATAAATTGAATTTGTGACACTAGCTCTACAGGTAAATGATAGGTGTAATTGCTGAGCTTAGATTGCATTTGAATCCATAGGGCGGACAATTGATTAAGATAATCAGGTATATCAATGATAAAGGAAGAAAATTGTTTCCAGCTTATATAGAGGATAAGAGCACATAATAATAAAGATATACTTAGAAAAAACAAAAAAAAGAAGAAGACAACGATTTTCCGTTTTTTTCTAAACCGTTTACTCATTCGAACGATGATTGGTTCTAACAATAACGCGGTTAAGTAGGCAAGTAAAATTGGTAATGATATGGAGATGGACCAAAGGATCAGTATACCCATTGCGATAACAATAATGGGATGACGAAAAAAAGGACGATTAAAAAATGATAACATTTTTCTCACCTACATCTTGTAATAGATATAGGTAGTATGAGAAAAAAATTTTTTTTTACTCAAAATAAAAAAAGACTGGACCACCAGTCTTTTTACAACCATGAAGCTATTTATGCTTACTTGCCGTCACTTCAATGTACGAAAGATTAGCGTGCGTTAACAGGTTCAAAGTTATTTTTATTTGTAGGCTCGATTGAGAATTGATCTAACTCTAATTTAACCTTTTTTAAGATTTCTTCACATTTTTTTACAAGGTGTGCTGGATAAACCTCGTCATCACCATATTCAACACCATGTGGATAATAGTATTTACCAAGGACTGGTTTCATTAATGTAAGGATGGCATCGTGTGCACCTACGTCACCAGAAATAGCATATGCGAATACGCGTAGGTAATAACGACCTTCACGAGTATCGAATCGTTTATCGAATGTCATACGCTCGTAATCCCAGCCGCCATCACATTCTAAACCATGTTTTTTCATAATGCTGACAAGTAGCTCTTGATCAGCTGTTAAATTTTCAAGGTTAGTATTTTCAAAATACATGTATAGTCCTCCTTTAGGTTCTCGTACAAAGTATACGCTCATTTTTATAATAGAGCATATTCGACATTGTTGCAATGACAACATTGTGTCAACCCAATCACAATTGATATAATAACTTACAATAATGGTGATGAAAAGGAGTCCTGTATGAAAGCTTTATTCCGCATTTTAATGGTTTGTGGTGCAGTTGCATTAATTGGCTTTATGTTTTTTAATACCCCTAAGGAAAATGAGCCTCTAGAAGGCCCGAATATCAATTCGAATATCATACCTCAAACACAGCTAAAGCAGGAACCTGCAATAGGCGCAATGACACGTCCACAAACAGGTATATCCACATTGATAGGAAAAGGTACACAAACTGTTTTAGAACAATATGGGGAGCCTGCAAGAAAAGAGCCATCTTCATTTGGTTATCAATGGTGGGTCTACAATGAAGATGTTTCAACTTTTTTTATGATTGGCATTGATAATAATATTGTGACACAAATTTACATAGCAGGAAAAGAAATTGATGCATTTCCTTTTAAAGTGGGCCAAAAACGTGATGAAATATACAGAATGACGATCATTGATTATGAGGTAGCCGCCACTGTAGGCGAAAATATTTTCATTTTCTCGATGAGTGAAGAAGATATGCAAACAAGGCTGCTTATCAAATTTGATGGTCTTTACGCACAACTTTACATAGATAGGGAGACAAGTGAGTTGCAAGGTATTCGATATACAGACAGTGAAACACTTGTCCTTCATCAGCCATATGAAATGAGCTATCAAGGGGAGCTTGTTAGACGTACTCCTCCTTCCTCTTTCTTACAGCAAGAAATTGATGTTGCTAGCGCTAAACAATTAGACGATTTGCTAAATGTAACAAGAGTCCATCATGATTTACTTCCTTTAGAAATGGATGAATCCTTAGAGGAAGTAGCAAGAATGCATAGTGAGGACATGAAAGTGCAAAATTTTTTAGCGCATGAATCTCCAACCTATGGCGATCTAAAAAAACGATTACAAACGCAAAAAATCGAGTATAGTGAAGCGAATGAAAACCTAGCAACTGCTTATTTTGATGCGATTGAAGCCATGCATGGCTGGACAAATTCTCCTGAACACAGAAAAGTTCTTTTGAATGATCGATACACCCGCGTTGGTTCTGGTGCCTTTGTAGATTATTATACGCAAATATATCTTGAACCTACTACACAAGAACTGGATAGAGAAGAACAAGATAATGAAGAGACGAAAAATGAAAAACAAGATAGCGAAGATTCTACAGATAAATCAAATCAAACCTTACCATAACAGAATAATATTCAGATGAAGACGAGCTTTCAACAAACGGGCTTGTCTTCATTTTTTATGTGGAGTTTCTCCCTCTTTTAGGGCTCTACATTTTTCGTCACACCGTTACAAACGCCGTCATATGATAGAGAACTGAGAGGGGGAATGAGGTTTGCAATTAGCAGAATTATTAAAAGACTGGCCATGTAGCGTGACGGGAGGATCTATACGGACAGAAATTACTGGTGTAGAGGACTATGCGCAGGCGGTACAACCTGGTGATATATTTATTGTGCGAAAAGGAAAAAAAACATCGGGAAGTCGGTTTGTCAAAGAGGCATTGGCACGTGGGGCTGCTGCCATCGTTTCAGAAGAAAGTATCTCTTTGCCAATTATAGATAAAGAAATTCCGTTTGTATGGGTTCCGAATACAGCATTATTTTTATCGTATGCAAGTGCGAAGCTTGCTGCTTTTCCAGCAGAAGCTTTAACTGTTATCGCCATTACAGGTACAAATGGAAAGACGACAGTGAGCCATTTTGTCAGTCAGCTTCTAAATGCACTACATAAACATGCAGCAGTTATTGGAACAGTTGGCTTTTTCATCAATGGTGAGAAACAACAAACGGCTTATGAGCAATTAACAACATTGCAAGCTAAAGAATTACACCCCATTCTTAAGCAATGTGTGCAGAAAGGTGTGACCCATGTTGTATTAGAGGCTTCTTCAATGGGGTTACAGCAGCATAGGCTCGATCATTGTGACATTGACTGTGGTGTATTTTTAAATTTATCAGAAGATCATTTAGAAGATCATGGAGGGTTAGAAGCTTATAAACGTGCCAAGAAACGTTTAGCAGATTTATCAAAAAAGCTAGTATTAAATGGAGATGATAATTTTTGCCGTTCTGTTGGCATTTATGATAAGAAAAAATCTTGCTCATTTGGTTTTGATAATCACAATGATTTACATATCCAAATCGTCAGTGAATCAGTAGGCAAAACCGTACTTTGTTTACAGACTTCCGCGAGTGAGCATATTGTAGAAATTCCTTTTGTCGGTAAATACCATGTGCAAAATGCTGTTGCATCCTTAATGGCTGTATGGCGCTTAGGTGTCCCTATGGAAGATATAGTTGGACATATGTGGTCATTAAGGCTACCAGAGGGCAGGCTAGAGAAGATTGAAAATCCATTAGGAATTGATGTTTATGTAGATTATGCCCATACAGCAGAAGCTTTACAAGCGGTATTGCAAACCTTTGATCACTCTAAAACAATTTACCTTGTCTTTAGTTGTGGAGGAAATCGAGATAAGGCGAAACGCTTTGCAATGGGGGCAGTAGCAAGTAAATACGCTGATGTTATTTATTTAACGACAGATAATCCACGTGATGAAGATCCTATTGTGATTAATGAAAGTATTATTGCTGGTTTTACAGAGCAACAATATTATGAAATTTATTTAGATCGCAAACTTGCGATCCATCAAGCATTAGCAAAGGCAGAAAAGGGTGACATTGTCCTTGTTGCCGGAAAAGGGCATGAACAAACACAGCAAATTAAAAATCAAAAGTTCCCTTTTTCCGATCAACAATGTGTTAAAGACTATTTTGCGAGTTTAATTACGGACGACGCTGAATAACGAAGAAAGATCCTGTAGCAATAGCAAGCCTGCGACCAGTCTCATCTTCAATATCACATTCCATGACAAGCGTTTGGCGTCCCTTATGAACAAAACGACCACGTGCAATCAATTCTTTATTTGTGGTGGTAGCAATATACGATACATTCATATTCGTAGTTACTACATTATAGCCCTCAGGCACAGAGCGCGAAGCAAGCCCCCCCATAGCGGCATCAGCAATCGTTGCAACAATACCTCCATGGGGCACCTTTATCGTATTGTGGATGACCGGTGTAATAGGGATACGGACCTCACTGACCTCAGTCTCAAATTTACCTACCATATGTAAAGTAGCATTAATATAACGACGGTGAATGCCCTGCTGTTTCTCCCGTAGGCCCTTTAAAAGATGTAATAAAACTTCTTCATCTTCCTCGGTACTGTCTTGTAAAATCTCGGCCACTAACTGTTCAACCTGATCCTTAGATGTTGTCATCATTTGGAAAACCTCTTTCATTAAAATTATCATTAATGTAAAATTACCATAAAATCTGTTATGATGGGAAAGAGATTGGGGGAATTAAAGATGATGATGACCTCTGACTGGGTAATCATTTTGGATGAGGCGGAAGCGCTTTGTGAGATGATTCTTTCCTCAGAACCTGCGATGGCGCTACAACAAGCGTATGAAGCTGTATATAGTGATGCACAAATTGTAGAGGCTATATATGCATTTAATCGCATGAAAGAGCAGTACGAAGATGTACAACGTTTCGGAAAATATCATCCGGACTATCATACAATTATGAAGTCGATTCGCCAACAGAAAAGGGCACTTGACTTAAATGAGAAAGTTTCAGCCTTAAAAATTGCTGAAAACGATTTTCAGGATTTACTGGATGAGATTAGCCTATTAATAGGAAAAACGGTCTCTGAAGCGGTAAAAGTTCCTGTTAGTAATCCATTCTTTGCATCTGGTTCATCTTGCGGTGGTGGATGTGGCTCGGGCGGTTCATGCTCTTGCTCAGCGTAAATAGGATGTGTATATAACATATCTCTTCTAGACTGTAGACAACTCGAAGGCAACTGAGTTAGTTTACAGTCTTTTTTATAATTAAATTGAAGGAGGAAACATTAATGAAAACTTATCGAATTGCTGTAATACCTGGAGATGGAATAGGAAAAGAGGTTGTGCCAGCTGCAATAAAAGTTCTTGACCAGGCAGCGTTGTTAGATGGACGCTTTCAATTTGAATGGACAACCTTTCCATGGGGCTGTGAATACTATTTAGAGACAGGGAAAATGATGCCTGATAATGGTATTGAGCTGTTAAAACAGTATGATCAAATATTCTTAGGTGCAGTCGGAATGCCTAACTTGGTTCCGGATCATGTATCATTATGGGGTCTTCTCATTAAAATTCGACGTGAGCTACAGCAATCTATTAATGTACGACCTGCAAAGCTACTTCAAGGATTACCATCACCTTTACGACAACCAAATGATTTTGATTTTATTGTTGTAAGGGAAAATTCTGAAGGGGAGTATGCTGAAAGCGGAGGAAGAATACATAGTGGTCAAGATGAGGTGGCAATCCAAAATGCTGTTTTTACAAGAAAAGGTACGGAACGCGCAATGCGCTATGCATTTGAACTAGCCAAAACACGTAATGGACATGTGACAAGTGCTACTAAATCAAATGGGCTTACATATAGCATGCCTTTTTGGGATGAAGTGTTTACTCAAGTAGGAAAAGACTATAAAGAGGTAGGTCAAGCATCTAATCATATTGATGCACTAGCGGCATTTTTAGTGATGAAGCCAGAAAATTTTGATGTTATCGTAGCATCGAATTTATTTGGGGATATTTTGACAGATCTAGGCGGTGCCATTATGGGAAGCATCGGTATTGCACCTGCAGCAAATTTAAACATTGAAGGGCAATATCCATCAATGTTTGAGCCTGTCCATGGTTCTGCACCAGATATAGCTGGTCAAGGAATTGCCAATCCTATTGGACAAATTTGGACAGGTAAGATGATGCTCGATTTCCTGGGTTATCAAGATGTGGGAACAAGGATATTGAATGCTATAGAGCAAACATTAGCGCGGGGTATAAAAACGCCTGATTTGGGTGGAGTTTCCACACTACAAGAAGTAACTGATGCAATCTTAGATTATTTAACATAAGTATTACTGTAATGGAAAGTAATAATGGGGCTAACATTTACATGAAAGGGAAGCACATGCGTTCAGTGTGCTTCCCTTTCATTTCTTGTCTTATTTAGACTCTTGAACTTGTAATAACTCAACAGCAATATCCGGACGATCGGTAATAATGCCCTTTGCCCCATTATTGAGTAGTTTTTTCATCGTTTCTAGGTCATTGATTGTCCAATAGTGGACAGGTATATTGAGGTTGTTTAAAAACTGAATAAATTTAGGAGAATCTAATGCAATAACCCCTGACTTTGGAGGAATTTGAAAAACATCCACTTTAGGGTGATATAAATGTCCAAACTGACTTGAGAAGGAAGCAAATGCTTTTCTGACATCTGATTCACCTGCACCAAGGGCTACTTGATTTTGCGCATATAAATTAAAACGATCTATTTGCTCACCATAAAAGCTTGTCACAACAACACGATGTTCAGCTTGAAGTTCTTCGATTAAGCGCCAAAGTTTAGAAGGCATCAGACTCCCTTCATAAGTATCTGGAGCATCTTTGATATCAATATTGATTAACATGTTTGAATAGGTTTCAAGCAACTCTCGTAAAGTTACGACTTTCAATTTATCCTCTCGATATGGGAAATTTCCATCTAAATCTTCAAATTGATAGCCATGGTTCAAGGCATTGATTTCTGCCAACGTCATATCTGCAATGAGCCCATAGCCATCCGTTGTACGTTCAACTGTCTCGTCATGGAAAACAATAATTTCCTCATCTTTCGTTAGGCGAATGTCGATTTCAAAGCCATCAACACCTAGCTGTACAGCTTTTTCAAATGCAACCATTGTATGTTCTGGTGCTAAAAGAGCTCCGCCACGATGTGCAAGAATTATGGGGCGTTCAAATTGTAATGCTTGTTTACCTTCACGTTGCTGTGGTTTTGAAATAGCTTTACTGCCTGCCCAAGCTGCTGCACTTGCTGCTGCAATTGCAAGCGCAATTTTTGTTTTCTTACCCATATTCGTCCTCCTTAAAAATTATCCTCATATAAAAAGTTGTAGTGAATGCATTGTGTAATCAATAGTAGTAAGTACAGGGCCTACTATTAAAATTAGTTACTAGTATAAATGAATGATGATTTTTTTATGCCGATTTTTGCCATCCTATTTGAAAAACAATCGGGTTCATTTGAGGCATGACCATCTTTCAGCACTTTTCTGTTCCTGTAATGATGCTACAATTGAATTTAATTAAAACAACTGATTCATCTTCACGATGTTCAACGTCGTATGCTTTTCCATTATAACGGAAAATTGAGCGTTCTGTCAGCTAAACTCTGTTGCTATCATTTTCTGGTCTATGGTATTCTTTTATGTAAGAAATGAGGGAATCCACTATGAACGAACGACAAGGGCTAATCGTTTACGTCCATCAATTAAAACATGCGAAGTCACTTCGGAAATATGGTCATGTTCTTTATATTTCTAGAAGACAAAAATACGTAGTGCTTTACTGCGATCGTGAGGATATTGACATGATGACAACAAAACTACAACGCCTTCCATTTGTGAAAGACGTTGTGGCGTCTTATCGTCCTTTTGTAAAAACTGAATATGAAAATGCAAAACCAGATAAAGCAAAGGAATATGACTATAAAGTAGGTCTATAAACTTATGCCAATGGAGGTATATAGTTATTTAGTCTTAATATACCTATTAGGTATTGATAAAATAGTTTTGATTCCGAAAATATAGATGAGTGCTTTATTTCTACAACTACTGCTTTTCGACCGAGTTGTTCTATTTGTGCTTCAAACATTTTTTGTCGCTGTGTGGGCTGTTCTTCATTGTATGGGATGCCTTCTCGACAAATATAAATAGGCATGAATTTACTTTCGCCGACTGGTTTAAGGGCGACAGCTAAAGAAATCACCTTCTTGTCTTCTTTTGTAGATGTTAGTAAAAAGGCTTGATGAAAACGTTCCTGGTTGGTTTTAATAATTTCGAGTAGCTCGTATACATCACCATAGCCTTCACCTAATTCTATAAATTGTTGTGGCATAATAATTGCACATCCTTTCCAATATTCATAGTATCATGCTGCGGGAGGTCAAGCACATGAAATTTGCATTGAGCTTTTTTTCTATTTTAGCACTAATCATTACAGGAACGGTATTTTTCCAATACCATGCTTATTCATCTGATTTAGAAACAGGCATAGGAGATTTTCATTATTCTCAGGAAATAGAAATTGTCTATCGCGAAAATAGCTTAGATATTCGTCAACATTTTAAAAACCTACCAAATCAAAAGGTGAAAATTAAATGGCCTGAAAAAGCAACAAATGCTAGTTGCTTTATTGAAAATGAAAAAAGCTGTGATCGTTTATCAGATGAAGTTTCTTACTTTGCAAAAGGGGAGACAAAATCACAATCTGTGTCATACATAATTCCGATTGAGGGTGGCTTAAAAAATAAGATGCTCCTTCAAAATGTTTTTGCTACACTAATAAATGGTGAAGCATCCTATTCAATTGTTTCAATTTCTACAGACAGTAAGGTGAAAGGACAATGGGTTACAGGTTTGCCCCTAGTAGGTCAACAACAACTTGTACTTGTCAATTACACCATGTTTAGAGGAAACGGTACTGTTCAAGATTTATATTGGCAAGCTGGGGAGCTTAAAGCGCAAGAACAGACACCTGTGTTATCAATTTATGCCCAGCAAAAAGTCCCTAATGATTTTCTAAAGTCATTAGAAAATTTACAGCTTCTAAGTGATGAGCATATTGCAATTATTCAAGAAAAAAGTCCAGTAGCAGTTCATGACGAAAGATTGTTATTTTTACCAACGCTTACTGCACAAGCTGTAGAGCAAGAAGTAATTTTATCACAAATCAAATCACAATATAATTTTGTAGATTCCCCAGAATGGTTGCCTGAGGTTGTGGCATCCTATTTAATAAGCGATCCAATTGGTGGAGAAAAAACAAAGAAAATCATCAAGACATTAAATGATTACATGACGGATGCTCAACAACAAGCTTGGCAGGAAACATTGAAAAAGCTTGGAGATGAATCAATTTCACCAGATACAATGGACAAGTATTTATCACAGGTATTAGATGCCAAGACATCTTATTTTGCATTAAATGCAGCTCAGCAAAATGGAACCTATCCACTTTTATTTGAGGATGCACGTGATGTCTATGTGGATGATACATTGAAGGAAGATGTTCATGTTATTCTCTATGAGGGACAGGTGTTGTATACGGCAGATACATTATTGCCTTACCTTGGCTACTCAGCTGAGGAAGGAAAGAATGGCTATTATGTTAATAGCGAGCATCGTACATTCCGCTTCCCTAAAGAGCCTGGATTCTATGTATTCAATCAGCGTAGGTATTCATCAATCTCTGAACCAATCATAAAGATTGCTGATCATTATTATGTAGAAGAAGCTTGGTTACAGCGATTATTCCAAGTTGAATTGCAAAAAAAGGATGAGCGTATTCAAGTATTAAAACAAGAGCAACAATAACTTTTGCAGCGGAGGGCCAACCTTTCGCTGCAAAATACTTTATATAGACGAAAGTACGGTGAGATATTGATATGAGAGTTGTAGCAGGAGAGCGCAAAGGAATGCCGCTTAAAGCAATAGCGGGAAATACGACAAGGCCTACAACTGACAAAGTAAAGGAATCCATTTTTAATATAATCGGACCATTTTTTGATGGAGGTTTGGCGCTAGATTTGTTTGCTGGAAGCGGTGGTTTGGGGATTGAATCATTAAGTAGAGGAGCAGAACGTGCTATTTTTATTGAGAAAGACCCTAAAGCATTCCAGGTGCTACAAGAAAATATAAAAAAATGCCGTTATGAAGAATATACAGAGCTTTTTCGTATAGATGCAAAGCGCGCTGTGAAAGCGCTATTAAAGCGTGATATTACATTTAAACTCGTATTTTTAGATCCACCTTACCATCAGCAGGAATATTATGACCTCGTACAGATTTTGGTCGATAACAGTAAAATACAACAAGATGGTATTATTTTATGTGAACATGCAAAAGAGATAGGATTACCTCAAAATTTTGGGGAGTTTGTTTTAACAAGACAAGAAACCTATGGCGGAACAATTATTTCTGTTTATCGCTGTACAGAGGAAGAGGGAGAATAAATTGTCTGAAAAAATTGCTGTAGTTCCTGGAAGTTTTGACCCTGTAACATTCGGCCATTTAGATATAATTAAACGTGCGGCCGATGTGTTTGATATCGTATATGTAGCAGTATTAAACAATTCAGCAAAGAATCCTTTGTTTTCTGTAGAGGAACGTATGGCTTTGATGGCTGAAGTGACAAAAACCTTACCTAATGTTCGTATAGAGAGTTCTTCAGGCTTATTGATTGATTATGCTAAGGAAAAAAAGGCGAAGGCAATTGTTCGTGGCTTACGAGCAGTTTCAGATTTTGAATATGAGATGCAAATTACTTCTATGAACCGTTTCCTGGATGAAACAATCGAAACATTTTTCATCATGACGAAAAATCAATATTCATTCCTAAGTTCTAGTATAGTAAAAGAGGTTGCGAAATACGGTAGTGATGTTAACGAGCTAGTCCCTACATGTGTCGTAAAGGCTTTAAAAGAAAAATATGGTTTTACACAATAAGGATGAAGAGGATGTCAAGAGAACGATGACATCCTCTTTTTGATATTTAGAGCGAGTGTTATTTTAGAAAAAATAAAGCATAAATAGTTGGTACAATGATTATGCTAAGGAGGCGGAATTTAATATAAGGTCGTACAGAAAGTTTTGCAGATTTGGCGATAACAAAAATTTGTAAGTGAATACTTATACTTTGCATCGTTAACAAAATTACAACAAGTAAATGGGTATACGGAAGATCTGGAAATGCTGTAACTGTCATTTTAAGACCGTTCGTTACCTCCAGAACAGCTGCTATGGAAAGCTCAATCGTATAGGGAAGCTTTGGTATCAGCTGATCTAAGCCTTGTTGTACAATGGTTTGAATCGTTGTGAAAAAGATGATGGTTGTACCAACTAGCAGAATGGTTGGGGCTGTTTCTTTAATACTTTCCGAAAATGGAGCACTATAGAGTGGTGTGTTGTGTACGGAGATAGTAGGTGAATCAGTTTTGCGAAAGAAAAAGTAGCCAGTTACTAGGCAACAAATATTAAACGTATGTAGTAAACATAAAAACAACCATCCAAACGTATTACTGTGTAGTAAATCAAGGCTTACAAAACCTAATACAAAAAGTGGACTAGGTGCATGACAAACAGCTAGCAAGAAATTTGCCTCTTTAGGGTGTAATTGACCACTATTTTTCAAATAAACAATAGTGGTTGCGCCAGTTGGATAGCCTCCAAGGGCACTAATAACGTAGGCTTGTACGTATAAGGAAGCCCTTTTTGTTTTGGTACGCATAGGAGCTGTTAAACGCAGAAGCCATTGTGTTAACACAAGATACGGCAATAAGTACGGGAAAAGTGCTTCCATGAAAAGATTTAAGCCTAAATCTGTACCACTGTGAGCGGTTTGTGGGAATAACAAGAGTAAGAGAATTAGAATCACGCAGAGCACTATTTGAATTGTAGCAAACATGTTATCATCTCGTTTCAACTTTTTGTCATTCACATAGGCAAATGCTAAAATCAATATATGTGAGAAAGGCAAAAACATGAACGTATGGTTTTGCAAGCGTCCTAGGAGGTGTTTTCAAGTGAAGAAAAAAATTAGTACTTATGCAGTGTTGATAGTCGTGATTTGTTTTATGATGTTATACCGACTAGACGCGTATATTATGAAACCTGGAAGTGCCTATGATGTCAGTAAATTTGTTACTGTGGATAGTAAAGAGGCAGATAGTGAGGGGTCATTAAGTTTAATGACAGTTGCTATGCAGCAAGCCACACCATTTTCGTATTTGTGGGCGAAAGTCCAAAAATATCAAAAGCTAATGGATATTGAACAAGTACGAAATCCTTTAGAGGATGATGAGGAATATAATATTCGACAGTTAAAGTTAATGTCTGATTCACAATTTAATGCCAAATATGTAGCCTTCCAAAGAGCAGGGCTAGAGACAAAGGTTCTTTTTAATGGTGTATTCATATTAAATGTTTTAGACGGAGGAGCTTCGGACGGTATTTTAAAAGCTGGTGATGAAATTGTCGAGGTTGATGGTCAAAGAATAACTAGCCAGCAAATGCTTGTGGATCTATTAAAACCTAAGCAGCTTGGCGATAAGGTAACCATTCAATTTATACGTAATGAAGAACAACATCAGGAGACTATTACACTAAAGGAAATTCCTAATGCCCAAGAACATAGAGCAGGTTTAGGTATTTCC
This sequence comes from Lysinibacillus capsici, assembly GCF_020217405.1. Lineage (NCBI taxonomy): Bacteria > Bacillati > Bacillota > Bacilli > Caryophanales > Bacillaceae > Lysinibacillus > Lysinibacillus capsici. The sequence continues at coordinate 1,034,914 of NZ_CP084108.1, forward strand.
TATACTGAAAGCAAATCGATTGAAACTAATCCGAAAGTGACGATGAAAACAGAGGATATCGGGGGACCTTCTGCTGGACTGATGTTTACACTTGAAATATTAGACCAATTACTTGATGAAGATTTAACAAAAGGCTATGCAATTGCTGGTACAGGTGAAATGCTAATAGATGGAATCGTTGGCAGAATTGGTGGAATAGACTATAAGGTTATTGCCGCTGATCGTGACGGCATGGAAATCTTTTTTGCACCAGATGATGAAATCTCTCGAGAAATGAAAGCGAAGTACCCAGAGCTAGAATCGAATTATGCAACGGCTGTCAAAACGGCAAAAGAGATTAAAACAAAAATGAAAATCGTTCCAGTGAAGAGCGTTGACGATGCTATCAATTATTTAAAGCAACTTCAACCAAAATAATATAAAGGGATGCTAAGAGGACTTTAGCATCCCTTTTGATGTCTTTAGCAACGAATCGGCGGTGTTTGATAATCCTTCGGCAGTGTAAGATCCTTTGTTCCTTGCTCGATACTTAGATTATAAAGCTCTGCTGCATGTATATCGATAGCTAGCATCGCATCGTTTGTAGCTGCAACGCGACTGATTAAGGGTAATTCTATATTCTTTTTTTGCTGACCTAAATAAGCTTGTCCCATCGAACTCATACCCAATAGCCGAATAAAAGAGGGCGTGTTAAAACTTTGAAGCTGCTTTTTGGTAAACCCTGTATAGATATGTGTTATCATCCGTTGAAGGCGGGTCCAAGTATAACGCTTAGATTTTATTTTTTCCATAAAGCTATAAAATGTAGAACTGGTTTTGGCTGCTTTTACAATTGCGTTTTCTATGCCCTCTGTTACTTCTGCATAACGAGTAAGTTCTGAAGGGGTATGTCTTATAATGGTGAACTGTAATAACGGCCAAAATGTTTCCCAGCTTGCAAATTGGTTATACTTTGTATGCCAGTCAGTTAAATAATCAAAAGTAGCAGTAGGAACAACATTTTGTACACTTTGTAAAGAATTTGTAGAGGCAAGGGCTTTACGTATGCCAGTGGCACTGGCGATCGATGCATCTTCTTTTAATGCATCATGATATCCTGCTGCAACGCGAGGAATTGTTAGTGGTTTAATGTTGCTGTTAAGTGCCCTCGCTGCTTCAAGATAATGAAAGCCCAATATATTATTTGGTTGTGCAAGATCGATGTATGGAGCAGGGTACATCTGAGAAAGCTGTTCATAGGCGTAATGAAGGCTTTTTGGGTAGCTTGCACCTGTTTTAAGGCTGTCTTTAATGAACAGGTCATATTCTGCACGGTGGCTGTCAATCAGCTCGAAAGTGTTTAGAAAGGGCTGAATAGAGCCGTCTTCACTTCCAAAGGCAAAAGAGTTGCAACCAACAGCACTTAATAAGGAAATGGCTCCTTTTGCGAAATCTGTAGCAGGTGCTGTACTATAGACATAAGGCAGTTCAATAACAATATCTACACCGCCAGAAAGCGCCATTTTAGTACGTGTCCATTTATCTACCATGGCAGGTTCTCCACGTTGTAAAAATGTGCCGCTCATAACAGCAATTACGAGATCTGCCTGTGCTGCTTTTTTAGCCTGTTCTAAATGATAAGCATGTCCGTTGTGAAAAGGATTATATTCAACAACAATTCCAACTGCTTGCATGCTTCTCCCCCTTATAATTTGTGTCTTTATTTTAAACTGTTAGGAGTAAATACACTTCTCATAGTATATAATTATAGGTGGGTTTTAAAGTGGTGACAAGAAATTATCTTGACATCTATTTTTACACATTATATAATCAACATTGTTGTCTCGAGGTGATTAAACGAATGAAATGGTCAATTCATCAATTATCTAAATACCGCCAAAACGGGATGCCAATCGATGCCTTTGTCCAGCTGGACGAAGTGATGGAGCGAAACCAGGATATTCGAGCAATTTCGCCCGTTCATGTAAAAGGGCTATGTACTTTTGGTGCATCGCAAATGACATGTCAGTTAACTGTGACAGCAACGTTAACACTACCATGTGCTCGCACATGGGAGGATGTTGAGTTTCCAATTGAAGTTGAGACAGTTGAAATTTTTAGCTGGATCGACGAAGATAAACGAGGAGACGATGACGGAGACATTCACTATATTGACGGTGAAGTCATCGACATGAAACCGGTTCTTGAGGAATTAGTTTTGCTTGAGGTACCAATGCAAGTGTTCAAGGAAGATTCTGAAGGACAAGTGCATGGTGGTAAAAATTGGTCTTATGCAACAGATGAAGACGTAGAGCTACACAAAAAAGCTGACGAACAAAAAGTGGATCCAAGACTAGCTGCTTTAGCTAAGTATTTTGATCAAACAGACGAATAGACGATCTGTAAGGAGGTGCCATCAATGGCTGTACCATTTAGAAGAACTTCTAAAACTGCAAAAAGAAAGCGTCGTACGCATTTCAAATTATCTGTACCTGGTATGGTAACTTGCCCTAACTGTGGTGAGGCTAAATTATCACACCGTGTTTGCAAAGCTTGCGGACAATACAAAGGTAAAGAAGTAGTAAGCAAATAATACAGTGTTTGCTCACTTAAAAGGCTAGTAGAGAGACCATGGCTCTTTACTAGCCTTTTTGTTTGCTTAAAAAGACGGAATATTGCGTTGATTATGAAGTTCTTTACAATAGTGAAATAATTGTGTGATACAATTTATTCATTGCGACAAAGGGGGTAGTAATATGTCTTATACGATTGGCAATCATGATGGCATTATGACGTTTACCATTAACCGTGAAGAGAAACGGAATGCTGTCAATGATGAAGTGATGAACGGTCTTCAAGAAGTCATTACGTATATTCGTGGGCATGAAGATGTGCGTTTCTTAGTAGTGACTGGTGCTGGCGATAAATCGTTTTGCTCAGGAGGGGATTTATCTGAGTTTCATTCACTGGAAACAGAGGATGAGGCATTTGGTATGTTAAGTAAGATGGGGAAAATATTATATGACCTTGCTACGCTTCCAGTACCAACTATAGCACTTATAAATGGTGCTGCTGTTGGAGGGGGCTGTGAGATTGCAACAGCTTGTGATTTTCGTTTAGTAGCTAGCCATGCGAAATGTGGATTTATTCAAGGAACACTAGCCATTACAAGTGGCTGGGGTGGTGGTACATATTTATTTGAACGAGGTTTGCGTCATGATCGTGCAATGAAGATGCTAGTGGATGCGAAGCCTTACCCTGCGCAATTATTATATGAGATAGGATGGGCTATGCGTGTTTTTGAAGGCTCAAAAGAAGATGCCTTGAACGATTTTATTGAACATATGCGAAAAATTCATCCTTCTGTTCATAAAGCTTATAAGGAGATTGAGCTGCGAAAGTGGCGTGAACGAAATATGTATGAGCGTGTGATGGAAGAAGTTCGTACCTGTGCAAAGTTGTGGGAAAGTGAAGCACACCATCAAGCGGTTAATAATTTCTTGACAAAGAAGAATAATAAGTAATGTATAAAGACAGTGATGAGAGTAAAAACATCATCTCTGTCTTTTTTCATGCAATGATTCTATTTTGTTTGCTTTTGCATATAGTAGTAAAAAATGCGAGGGTGATAGATTATGGAATTGAAAAAAAGAAAAGATCAATGGACAAAGGAAGATGATGAAAGACTAGCAGAAATCGTATTGCATAATGTGCAAAATGGCAAAACACAGCTAGAGGCCTTTGAAATGGCGGCCATAGAACTAGGTCGTACAAAACAAGCGTGTGGTTTCCGTTGGAATAAAACATTGCGTGGTCAATATAGCCAGTCACTATTAGCTGTGCGAAATCAGCCCCAACAATCTATGCGAAGTCATTTGAAATTAGCGTTGACAAGTTTTGATGAATTAACGGAGGCTTATCAAACGCTTGAAATGAAGCATCGTGAATTGCAAAATGAGCATGAGAAGCTAGTGAAATGGCTTCAGCAAGGTTATTCATTAATGAAAGATTAAAATTATGATTACGTGGCTTTTGGAACATGAATTACATTGCTTTTCTTTTATGGACATAAAACCCTTTCTGTATATCGTCAATAATCAGTCTATCCTGTATAATAAAAGAACCTGCATAGAAGGTGCCTTAGATGTATTCTAAGGCACCTTATTCTTATAGTTTTAAGAATATATGCTATTCAGAGGTGAAGCATCAGATGGGGGTTTTAAAGTCTGCTGATTTAGGGGGCGTGCCAAAAATGCGTCACCCTCTTTGATGGTGTGAATAATAGCGTGTTGCTCCGAAGTATCACAGCGTGTCTCCAGTATTTTTGGAACAAACTGGATGTAATGACGTCGAGGTAACATTGATCAGTAAAGTTGGAAAGGGTGTAGACAATGAAAGTAGCAATAATTGGGGCAGGGGCAGTTGGTCAATTAACAGCAAGTTTTTTAGCGGAGTCTGGTGTATTAGTAACGTTGGTTGCCAGAAGGCAGGAACAAGTAAATGAACTAAATGCCAAAAAGTTAACACGTATCAACGTTGATGGAACTAAAGCTGTGCAAAGAATTGTTGCTACGACAGATTTGACTAATCTACCAAAGCAAGATTTATTAGTGATTGCTGTTAAATACGGACATTTGCAAAAGCTCTACAATCAATTAGCCTTATTCTCAAGTGATATGCCGTTGCTTTTTATGCAAAACGGCTTAGCGCATTTTGAGGAGGCGCTACTTTTGCCACAAAAAAATATCGCCTTTGGTTCAGTGACCTTTGGAGCTCAATTGTTGGACCAATCAACGGTTCAGCATAGAGGAGTAGGACTATGTAAAATAGCGATAGAACGAGGAGAACACTGGGCCTTTCAACAGTTATTACAATTACAACATTCCTTATTTCCTATTGAATTGGCTAGTAATGCAGAGCAAATGCTTTTTGCAAAAGCGGTACTTAATAGCTTAATTAATCCATTGACAGCTGTTTTGCAAGTAAAGAACGGAGAGTTAGTGGCTAATCAACAAGCATTTTTACTGCTAGAAAGTATTTATCGAGAACTTACGGAAGCTTTTGAACTCACCATATCTTTTAGTGATGTGATAGACTTATGTAGGAAAACGGCCAACAATACTTCGTCTATGCTAGGGGATCGTCTGCAGGGGAGAAAAAGTGAAATCGAAACAATTGTTGGTGTCATTCTAAATAAAGCTTTAGCAAACGGTCATAATTTACCTACTTTGCGTACTTTATATCATCAAGTGCTTGCAATAGAGGAGAGCGGTGAAAGAAGTTGAAAGACCTTTTACATATAGTTATTAGTATCATTATTTTTTGTCCAATTGTTCTTTTCATAATTGTTTATCTGGTTGGCAGGAAAGTTAAAATTCGTGGCACACATGCATTTGGTGCAGCCTCTGATGTTACGACATTGTGCTTGTTTTTTTCTGTTCCGTTAGCCGTCGGCGTACTTTGGCGTGTGAATGTTGGGGCTCTTTTGGTGATACTCGCGATAATGATGGCCATGATTTTTACATATATTGATTGGCGAACTAAAAAGGAAATAGAAGTAAAGCCGTTATTAAAGAAAATTTGGCGTTTTTTATTCTTAGTACTTAGTACAGCTTATCTAGTCATATGTATCGTGGGTGTTATTCAATCCATTATGGAATATTTACAGGTTGTCTAAGCATTTTCTTTTCATGTTGAAGCTTTAAGCGTTAAAATAATAGCATTAAAATAGTTATAAAAATCATTCTATGGGGATGAGAATATTGATTGCATTCATAAACCTTCGTAACTAGAAGCGTAGTTCAGTGACATGAGGAAGTGAACCAGCACATGTTTTTTGTACCGAAAGCAAAGTTAGGTATAGAAAATCCTTCTCGAGGGAGAGCGATGGCTTTTAAATCGAAATGTCTGCTGCAAAATTGTTGCCTCAAAGCCGCTAATAGATGCCGCAGATTTTTTTGAGCAATTTGAATGTCAAGGCGACATTGAAAGCCTCATGTGCATAGTATGAATGAAATTCAATTTCTTGTTATGAGTAAGGAAATGATTTAGTGAGTAGAGGAGTTTATGTTAAATGAAACTGGAGTCAATCCAAGTACCTATAAAAAATCATGTACTAGCAGATTACTGGTCGCCAAATACTGCCATACATCAATTTTTTGAGTATGAATACAATGATCAAGCTTTTGAGAAAAGAGCGGAGCATTTAGCGCGAAATTCCCGTGATCAAAAAGAATTAACAACAATCATCCGTCAATTTATGGAGCCACTGGGGTTATCAAAAAAAGCGAATGAACATTTAGAACAACTAGAGCAAGGAGCTATGGTAATAGTTGGTGGACAACAAGCAGGTATCTTAACAGGCCCTCTTTACTCCGTTCATAAAGCTATTTCAGTTATTGCATTAGCGAAAGAGCAAAGTACGAAGCTTCAACAGCCTGTTATTCCTGTTTTCTGGATCGCTGGAGAAGATCATGACTTAGAAGAAATTAATCACACCTATACGGTTCATGGGGAATTGCTGAAAAAAAGAGCTTATGGAGAGCGATCTAGACGTAAAACGATGGCTTCTGCAACAGCCCTAAACAAAGAGTCGATGACGCAATTAATTAATACTATTATTCGTGATATTGGAGAAACAGAGTATACAGAAACGCTGATTAAGCAGTTAGTTGACGCATTGAATAATAGTGAAACATTTACAGATTTCTTTGCCTGTCTAATGAATCAATTGTTCAAAGAGGAAGGTTTATTATTAATCGATGCCGCCAACTTTCAATTCCGTCAATTTGAACATAAATATTTTGCTCAAATCATTCAATCCAATGAAGAAATTGCTAGAGTAGTAACGGAAAAGGAGCAAGAGCTTGAACGTGCTGGCTATGGTAAGCCTATTTTAGCAACATATGAAGCCGCTAATTTATTTTACGTAGAAGATGGGGAGCGACATCTTTTAGAAAGAAAAAATGATCTGTTTGTTAATTTAGCGGCAAACCTTAAATTTACACAAGAAGAGCTATTAGAAGTGGCGCATAATCATCCTGAACGTTTAAGTAATAACGTAGTAACTCGCCCTTTGATGCAGGAGATGACATTACCAGTATTAGCGTTTGTCGGAGGTCCAGGAGAGCTAGCTTATTGGGCGACACTGAAAAATGCATTTTCAGTGTTAGATTTGCAAATGCCGATTTTTGCTCCGCGCCTACATATTACTATTATCACTCGTCATGTAGAGCAATTATTACGTGAGCATCAACTAACTGTTACTGACGTATGGGAAGGGAAAGCATTACAACTGAAAGAACGTTTTATTGCAGATGTTCAGGACAGTGAAGCCAAACGTCAAATCCAAGCTATGCAGCAGTTGTTAGTAGAAAAATATGAAGAGCTAGCCTCCTATTTAGAGAACCAGCATCTGCAATTAGATAAGATTCTTGAGAAAAATCATGAAAATCATGCGAAACAATTTGACTATCTACAGCAAAAAATTGAACAAACTGTATTAGGTAAGCATGAAACGACGATTCGTAAATTTATGACACTGCAAAATGAATTATATCCTAATGATGGTTTCCAAGAGAGATCCTTTAATCCATATCAATATTTCAATGAGTTTGGACCTATGTTAATTACTGAAATGCTGAAGCAAAATTATAGCATCGGTAAACACCACTATTTACTTTATTTATAAAATTAATAAATAGATACTTTTTACCTAAGTAGTAATTTGATATCCTGTAAATTTGATGAATAATGTCGACATAAATAGTATTTAAAGAGCTATCCTACTAGGGGTGGCTCTTTTTTTATATCATTTAGCATATGTCGAAAAAATTCCTAAAGGTCTAATTGCATATTAAGCGATAAAATGTCAAGTTTTTTTTAAAAAAAGTGGAGGAAAGTGGGGGGATGTGGTACATTATTTAATAAAGTGGGGTGAGTAGTATGTTCATGGGAGAATATCAACACTCCGTTGATGCGAAAGGGCGATTAATCGTACCGGCAAAATTTCGTGAAGCTTTAGGCGAAACGTTTGTTGTCACAAGAGGTCTCGATAACTGTCTATTTGGCTATCCTATGAATGAATGGCGAAAACTCGAAGAGAAATTAAAAGGTTTACCAATGACCAAAAAAGATACACGAGCATTTGCGAGGTTTTTCTTTTCCGGAGCAACAGAGGTAGAGATAGACAAGCAGGGGCGTATCAATATCCCAGCTACCCTTATGCAACATGCGCATCTAGTAAAAGAATGTGTGGTGCTGGGTGTTTCAAATCGAATCGAGATTTGGGCTAAGGATGCTTGGGAAGCTTACTTTAGTGAGTCTGAACAATCTTTTAATGAAATTGCAGAAAATATGATTGGCTTTGATTTTTAACTTGTAATAGGCATTACAACGTGATAGTTGAATGAGGTTAAGGCCTGAGAGGAGCGAGTGGTATGTTCGATCATACAACCGTGTTATTAAAAGAAACTGTTGATGGGTTGAACATAGATCCTGATGGTGTATATGTGGACTGTACACTTGGCGGTGCGGGACACAGTGAATATCTAGTACAACAATTATCAGATAAAGGCCGTTTAATTTGTTTTGATCAAGATATGACGGCTATTGAAAATGCGAAAATTCGATTAGCACCTTATATAGAGCGTGTTACATTTATCCATTCGAATTTCCGTTACTTAAAAGAAGAACTATTAGCTCATGGCATTAAGCAGGTTGATGGTATTTTATATGACTTAGGCGTATCTTCTCCACAATTAGATACACCTGAGAGAGGCTTTAGTTATCACCACGATGCACCACTTGATATGCGTATGGATCAAACTGCAACTCTGACAGCATCAGATGTTGTTAATCAATGGGCATACGAAGATCTTGTTCGTATATTTTTCCGTTATGGAGAAGAAAAGTTTTCTAAACAAGTTGCCCGTAAAATTGAAGAGGCTCGAAAAATAGCACCGATTGAAACAACTGGTCAACTTGTAGAATTAATTAAAGAGGGTATTCCAGCAGCGGCACGCCGAAAAGGTGGACATCCGGCAAAGCGCATTTTCCAAGCAATAAGAATTGCTGTTAATGATGAGCTAGGCGCAGCAGAGGATTCATTAGTCGATGCGATTGATATGATTAACGTAGGGGGGCGCATTAGTGTCATTACGTTCCATTCATTGGAGGACCGCCTATGCAAGACAATCTTTAAGGAAGCGTCATCATTACCGGAATTACCACCAAATTTACCTGTAATTCCTGATGACATGAAGCCAACTTTAAAGCTTATTACTCGAAAGCCTATTATTCCTTCTGATGAAGAATTGGCAGTTAATAATCGTGCGCGGTCAGCGAAGCTTAGAGTGGTGGAGAAAATTAACGACAAAGGGCGTGAGTAAATGGCAGCAGTTCGTGTAAGGCAACAGCACCAACATCAACAAGTGCAACAACCGATAACACCACCTAGTCCACAACCCACTATCATACGTCGTAAAAAAACGAACCAGAAGTTTGAAAAGACAATGCTAATTGTTTTAATTGGCATTATTGCTGTACTAGGAATACTTGTATTAAATAAACAAGCAGCGATTCAAACAACAAGTATAGACATTCAAAAAATCGAATCAGAAGCAGAAGAGATTGCGAAACAGAATGTTGACTTAACGGTTCGTGTAAGTGAACTTTCTACATACGAAAACATATGGAAAAAAGCCAAAGAACTCGGTTTAACTCAAAATGAGAAAAATGTAAAGGTAGTGCCGGGAGAATGAAAAAAAAGAGATTTCGATTCCAATGGGGAGCCTTTCTATTATTAATTTTTTATGGAGGGCTCTTTTTTCTATTATTCACAAGAATGGTGACATTACAGGCTACAGGTGAAGTGGAAGGACAAGAGCTTGCAGCGAGAGCAGCAGCTAAGTATGGTAAGGAAAGTGTAATTACAGCTAATCGTGGAAAGATTTATGATCAAAATGGACAAGTAATTGCAGAAGATACATTAAGTTATCGCATGATTGCCATTGTAAGTGAAAAGGCTACAACAGATCCTAAGAATCCCCGACATGTAGTGGATTCGGAGAAAACGGCAAAAGTACTAGCGAAATATATTCCAGCGATGAAAGAAAAGGAAGACGAGATTGTTAAAAAATTGAACAATCGATATAGAAGTGATGGTGAACCTTTATATCAAGTTGAGTTTGGTAGTGCAGGCCGCGGCATTAGTCACGAGGTCATGAGTAAAATAAAGGAAGAAAAATTACCAGGGATTCTCTTTGTGAGTGACTTAAAACGGTATTATCCAAATGGTGTATTTGCTTCTCATTTAATTGGCTATGCTCTCAAAAAAGATAATGAAGATGGCACGGTTACGACCAAGGGAGAAATGGGTCTAGAATATACGTATGATAAAGAATTAACAGGCGTTAATGGCAAAGTGGAATATGAGACAGATGCTTTCCGCTATTTGCTTCCAAACAGTGAGAAAATGATTACACCTGCAAAAAATGGGGACGACATTTATTTAACACTTGATAAAACAATCCAAAGCTTCTTAGAGGAAGCAATGACAAAGGTTGAACAGGAATATAATCCTGAGTCCATGACCGCGGTTGTAGCAGATCCGAAGACTGGAAAGATTTTAGCAATGTCACAGCGTCCTACATTTAACCCAGAAACACGTGATAGTCAAAATATGAAGTGGCTGAATGAAGTGATTGAGGAGACAATTGAGCCTGGCTCTACGATGAAAACTTTCACGCTTGCTTCAGCTATAGATACGGGAAAATGGACACCGAATGACCCATTTAAATCAGGTTCATATACAGTATTTGACCGTACGATTCGAGATCACAATAGATATGGTTGGGGTTATATCACTTATTTACAAGGGTTCCAACGCTCTGCTAATACTGCTATGGCCCATTTATTAACAAAGATTGGCGATGATGTATTTATTGATTATCTGGACCGCTTTGGTTTTGGGCACAAAACGGGTATTGATTTACCGAATGAAGCAACAGGTACTATTTTAACAAAGTACCCTATTCAACGAGTAACAACTACCTACGGTCAAGGTTCTACAGTAACACCTATTCAGCTAATCCAAGCGATGACTGCTATCGCGAATGATGGCAAGATGATGCAGCCGTATGTTATTGACCGTATTGTTGATTCTTCTACAGGGAAAATTATTCAAAATCATGAGCCTGTTGAAAAAGGACAGCCGATTAAAGCTGATACAGCGAAACAAGTACGAGAAATCCTAGCTTCAACGTTAACATCAGAATATGGTACAGCTAAGGATTTTATATTGGAGGATTATGAGGTTGCAGGGAAAACGGGGACTGCCCAAATTCCAAAAGCTAGTGGTGGATATCTTTCAAACCAATACCTTTATTCATTTTTAGGCTTGGCTCCTGTAGATGATCCACAGCTAATTGTATATGTCTCAGTGAAAAAACCTAAGCTGAACAATGAGCTTGGATCGGTACCAGTATCAAAAGTCTTTAATCCAGTTATGTTAAATAGCTTAAAGCACCTTAATATCAACCCAGACGATGTTCAACATGTCAATAAAGTCAGCATTCAGGACTTTACAGGTCAAAGCGCTGAAGCGGTTGAAGTAGAATTAGCCAATGATGGCTTACAACCAATTGTTGTTGGTAATGGTGGTAAAATTATTGAACAATATCCAATGAACACTCAAAAACTGGTAAAAGGTAGTTTTGTATTTTTAAAGACAGATGGCGAGGTAACATTGCCAGACTTTACGAATTGGTCATTACGTAATTTACTAGTCTTCAAATCTATGACTGGACTAGAGATGGAAATATTCGGCGAAGGTTTTGTAGCAAGTCAAAGCGTTTCAGCTGGAACCGTCATCACTGATAGTTCCCCGATTGTTGTTAAGCTTAAAACACCTGCCGAAAGCTTTGTACAAGACGTGGAAGCTGCCTCTGAGGGTGAAGTTGAAGAAGTAGAGGATGAATAATACTGAATAGAAGTCCACTTTATTTCATACGTTGTAAAAAACAAGGTGTGATGTCGAATGAAGTGGATTTCTATCCATTCTAAAAAGCGTTTACGTATTTTATATGTGTTGTTTATGTGTGTAGCATTGGCAATTGTTGTTAGGTTATTCTTTTTGCAAGTGCTAGATCAAAAAGAATTGACTACCAAGGCAGAGGAGAACTGGGACAGGGAAATTCCATTTGCGAATGAACGAGGACATATAACAGATCGAGACGGAGAGAGTATTGTAACTAATAAGCTAGCGCCTACATTATATTTCATGCCTTCACAAAGCAATGATATTGAAGGAGCTGCTGAAAAAATTGCCCAGGTTCTCGAAGTGGATAAGGCGAAGCTATTAGAGAAAATGCAAAAAAAAGCTTACTTAGTGAAACTAGCACCTGAAGGCAAAAATATACCTTATGAAAAAGCAGTAGAATTACAAGGCATGCAAATTGAAGGGTTGTATAGTGGTGTTGATTATTCTAGGGATTATCCTTACGGCACGCTATTATCTAGATTTTTAGGTTTTACAGGGTATGATGCCCAAGGATTAGCTGGAATTGAATATGAATATGATAAATTTCTGCAGGCTAATTCTTCTGCGATCCGTCTCTTTACAGATGCAAAAGGTAATAATTTGCCTAATGTTTCAAGTGCTTGGAAAGCAGGAGAGGATGGTGCTACGATCGAGCTAACAATTGACGTTGATGTACAGCAAGTCGTGGAGCGTGAAATATCGCAAGCAATGAAGCGCTATGAAGCTGACCAAGCACTAGCGATTGCGATGAATCCAAACACTGGCGAAATTTTGGCATTAGCCTCTTATCCTACTTTTCATCCAGCTGAATATCAATTAGTAGAGCCAGCCATCTACAATCGAAATTTACCTGTATGGATGACGTATGAGCCAGGTTCTACTTTTAAAATTATTACCCTTAGTGCTGCGTTGGAAGAAAACCTAGTGGATTTGGAGCATGAAACCTTTTATGATCCAGGTTATACAATGGTGGCGGGAGCAAAGCTTCGCTGTTGGAAACGTGAAGGACATGGGCATGAAACATTTTTAGAGGTGGTTGAGAACTCCTGTAACCCAGGCTTTATAGAATTAGGACAGCGTCTAGGCAATGAGCGACTACTACAATATATTAAAGACTTTGGTTTTGGACAAAAGACAGGGTCTAATATTGCTGGTGAAGCATCTGGTATTTTATTTTCTAAGGATGCCTTTGGTCCTGTTGAGCAGGCCACCACTTCATTCGGGCAAGGGGTAGCCGTGACACCTATTCAACAAGTTCAAGCAGTAGCTGCTGCCATAAATGGAGGCAAGCTTTATACGCCATATGTTGTGAAAAAGGTATTTAATCCAAATACAGGAGAAGTCATACAGGAAACGCAACCAGTTGTTAAAAATCAGGTAATTCGTGAAGAAACCTCTGCTAAGGTTCGAGGTGCTTTGGAATCAGTAGTAGCGAATGGTTCAGGTCGACAAGCCTTTCGAGATGGACTGCGAATTGGTGGTAAAACTGGAACAGCACAAAAAGTTGAAAATGGCCGTTATAAAAGTGGAGAATACATCGTATCTTTTATTGGCTTTGCACCAGCAGACAATCCGCAAATTGTTGTCTATGTAGCTGTTGACAATCCGAAAAAGACAACCCAGTTTGGTGGTGTTGTAGCAGCACCTATAGTGGGGCAAATTATTGAGGATGTTGCGCCTTTTGTAGGTATTGAAAAATCGAAGGAACAACTGGAAAAGGATTATCGTTATGGTGACCCAATTACTGTGAAGGTACCTAATTTTATTGGTCAAACAAGGGATGATATTGCCAAGCAATTTTATCCATTCCGTATTGAATGGCATGGGGAAGGGACTAAAATTGGCAATCAATTACCTGAAGTGGATAGTGTTATCAAACAAGATGGTACCATTCATTTATATTTGGAGAACTAAAATAACTTTACCTTTAAAAAATGGGAAAGAACCACTATTATTATGAAGGGTAGTAATAATAAAATGAAAGTTAATGCTTTTTTCTTAAAGAAGAAAGTGAAACAAGATTTAAAGGAGATTTTTCAATGAAACTCGCAACAACACTTACCATTTTAGCTCTTGCTTTTATAGTAACAGTTATCCTGGCACCAATTAGTATTCCACTTCTTCGTCGTCTAAAGTTTGGGCAAAGTATTCGAGAAGAGGGACCAAAATCACATATGAAAAAAGCTGGTACACCAACAATGGGAGGAATCATTTTCTTAATATCCATTCTCCTAACAACTGTTGGTGTAGGTAGCTTTTTAGATTTATTAACGACACATACCGTAGTACTTTTATTAGTGTTAGCAGGATTCGGCTTAATAGGTTTATTAGATGATGGTTTAAAGGTTGTATTTAAAAGAAATTTAGGTTTAACCTCTCTTCAAAAATTGATTGGTCAAATTGTTATTGCTATTCTTGCGTATTTCCTTCTACATGTAGGATCGTTTGATACAACGTTAGCTATTCCATTTACGGAGTGGACAATTGATCATGACGTATTCTATGTAGCCTTTTTAATTTTCTGGTTAGTAGGCTTCTCCAATGCAGTGAATTTGACAGATGGTCTAGACGGGCTAGTGGCAGGTACTGCCTCCATTGCCTTTGCAGCATTTGGTGTTATTGCGCTATTCCAAAGTCAGGCAGATATTGCACTATTTTCGTTTGCTGTAACAGGTGCTTTATTAGGCTTCTTATTATTTAATGCAAATCCTGCAAAGGTATTTATGGGGGATACGGGGTCATTAGCATTAGGTGGAGCATTGGCTATGGTATCTGTCTTAGTAAAAGAAGAATTCTTGCTTTTACTAGTTGGCTTAGTGTTTGTTATAGAAACACTTTCCGTTATTTTGCAGGTAGGTAGCTTTAAGCTTCGAAAAAAGCGTATTTTTAAAATGAGCCCTATTCATCATCATTTTGAATTATCGGGTTGGTCAGAATGGAAAGTAGTGCTTGTCTTCTGGTCAACTGCCTTAGCAGTAGCATTAATTGCAGTCTTATCGGAGGCGTTCTAATGAAAAACTATACAGATTTACAACATAAAAAAGTACTTGTGTTAGGTCTAGCAAAAAGTGGTGTGGCCGCTGCGGAAATTTTACATGAGCTTGGTGCATTTGTAACAGTAAATGATTCAAAACCATTTGATGAAAGTCCAGATGCACAAGGGTTATTACAGAAGGGGATTACAGTAATTTGTGGTCGCCATCCTGAAGATTTACTTGATGAAGGCTTTGAGTTAGTGGTAAAAAATCCAGGTATACCTTATAGCAATCGAATTGTGGCTGATGCCCTTAGTCGAGAGATTCCAGTCTGGACAGAGATTGAGCTAGCTTTTTTAATTAGTGATGCACCATTTATTGGTATAACAGGCTCAAATGGCAAAACAACGACGACAACTTTAATATTCGACATGTTAAGTAAAGGAAGTAAAAATCCGTTAATTGCTGGAAATATTGGGACAGTTGCTTGTGGCGTCGCAAAAGAAGCGAATCAAGATGACATCATTGTAACAGAACTGTCCTCATTCCAATTGATGGGGATCAAAACGTTTAAGCCTAAAATTGCTATTTTGACGAATCTTTATGATGCGCATTTAGACTATCATGGAACATTTAATAACTATGCTGAAGCGAAGTTTGGCGTAACTCGTAATCAAGATGACAGTGATTATTTTATTTATAATGCCGACCAACCGATTGTGGTTGGATATGCAGCACAATCTCATGCACAGAAGATTCCATTCAGTTCGAAGGGACGTACTGCAAATGGGATTAGTGCAGATGAAACTACAATTTATTGGCAAGGGGAACCATACATGGATCGCGCGAACATTGCCTTGCCTGGTAAGCATAATTTAGAAAACATCTTAGCAGCCGTGGCAGCCTGTATTTTAGTTGGCTGTGACAAAGAGAAGATGGAAGAGGTTTTAGCGACATTTGGTGGAGTTAGACACCGTACACAATTCGTACGTGAATGGAACGGTCGAAAGATTTACAACGACTCTAAGGCAACCAATTGTTTAGCGACAAAGAGTGCTTTAGATGCTTTCCAAGCTCCTGTCATTTTACTCGCAGGTGGCTTAGATCGTGGACATTCTTTCGAAGAACTTCGCCCTTGTATGAGTCATGTAAAGGGTGTTGTTGCGTTTGGAGAAACTGGCTTACGATTTGTAGAATTTGCAAAATCGTGTGGTGTCCAACAAACCGTCATTGCTCAAAATGTAGAAGACGCTGTTCAATATGCAGCACCGATGTCTGCAGAAGGAGATGTTATTTTACTATCTCCAGCATGTGCAAGTTGGGATCAATATGACAGCTTTGAAATACGTGGAGATGTTTTTATTGATGCTGTAATGAAGCTGTAATGAGCCTGTAACTATTTTAGAATATACTTGACTTGGAAGGATGGCATTACTGAGAGGTAAAGAAAGCTACTTATTGCTCGTCACAACTTTGATGCTATCAATAATCGGCATTATTTTCGTCTATTCTGCAGGTACCTACTGGAGTGCCGTTCATTATAGTGGAAAAATGCCGTTTTATTTGAAGCAAAGCGTATACTTTGTGGTAGCCATTGTCGTATTTTTAATCACGATTCGATTAAATATTTTGAGAGAGCAGTCCTTTTGGAAAATGGCCTATATATTTTCGTTAATTTTACTCGTTCTCGTACTGATTCCTGGTATAGGATTGGTGCGAAATGGTTCGCAAAGCTGGATTGGTGTAGGTCCATTAACAATACAGCCAGCAGAGCTAACGAAAATTACCGTCATTGTGTACTTGAGCCATATATTAGCCCAACATAAAACGGGCACTCCTGTTGTTAACTGGCGACATGGTTTTATCCTGTTACTTCCTGTTGTTCTTATCATGTTGCAGCCGGATTTTGGCTCAGTATTTATTCTCGTTGTATCTGTGTTTTTATTGTTTTTTGTCGCTGGCTATCCTCTAAAACTATACGCCATGATTATGCTAGCTGGTGTCGCTGGATTAGTAGGTCTCATAGCGACAGCACCATATCGTCTAAAGCGTATAGAAGCATTTCTTGATCCATGGGCTGATCCCTTGGTTAGTGGGTTCCAAGCGGTGCAATCTTTAATGGCTATCGGTCCAGCAGGGATTTTTGGGCATGGCTTTGGACAAAGCCGACAAAAGTTTCTGTATTTACCAGAGCCTCAAAATGATTTTATTTACGCCATTATTTTAGAAGAAGTCGGATTGATTGGTGGCCTCGTTATTTTAGCGCTTTTTATACTAACGATCTATGCAGGCTATAGATTTGCTGTACAGGCTAAAAACCGAACGTCCTATTATGCGATTATCGGGCTAGTCACAATGCTTATGGTGCAGGCTTTTCTAAATATAGCTGTAGTAATAGGTTTAGTGCCAGTAACGGGTGTTACATTACCTTTTATTAGCTATGGTGGAACATCTTTAGTAACAATGTGGTTAATAATAGGTATTATTTATCAATTAGCGAAATAAATATAAAGGAGGAGTACTTTTATGGAGAAAGTAATTGATATAGAAGAACGCATACCTACGCTAAAAAAGCGACGAAAAAAGCGTACAAACCGGAAATTTATAGTGCTAATATTACTTTTCTTTATTGTGTTAGCAGTACTCCTTTATTTTCAATCTCCATACAGTAACATCAATAAAATCACTGTCAATGGTGCTAAGCTAGCGAATGACCAATATTATTTGGAGGCAAGTACTCTTGCACCAGGAAAATCAATGTGGAGTTTCAAAGTGGAAGATATTGAGCAGATTTTATTAAAGGATAAATGGGTAAAAGAAGTACATGTTAACCGTAACTGGTTACAAGGCGTAGCAATTGATATTAAAGAGTGGAAAAAAGTTGCGTACTTAGCTGGAGACGGGACTTATTATCCTTTGCTAGAAAACGGTAAGCGCTTTGAACAAAAGGGAAATGATACACCCATTGATGCACCTGTTTTTATCGGGATAACCGGTGAAAAGACAATTAATAAGCTTGTTGAACAGCTAGCACAATTAAAGCCCGAAGTATTAGCTTTAATTTCTCAGGTTAACACGAATAGTAATGAAGCAAATCCAAATGCAGTCAAGCTTTATATGAATGATGGCTACGAAGTACGTGCTGTTATTCAGACACTAGCGGAAAAGTTAAATTACTACCCCTCTATTGTCGCACAAATTGCTAACTTAGAAAAAGGTGTGATTGATTTAGAGGTTGGTTCATACTATCGTCCTTTTAACGAGGAATACAACAAGATTAGTATTGACATGGAAGCAAATGCAGATGGTGAAATGGTTAACCAGGAAGTGACAGAAGATGAACAACAAGAAGACGAATAGCAAAGGTAGTTTTTTTACTAGAAAACAATTCGAATTACTAATTGTTTGTATAACAACAGGATTTATCATCGGCTATTCATACAACCAGGCGAAAGATAATCGAGAGGCAGGCACTATTAATTCTGAGCTTTTTGAGCAAGAAGATTCTTATCGTGAGGAGTTAATCACTCAACAAGAGCGTAATAAAGAACTCACGGAAGAAGTAAATAATTTACAAGAACAAATTCGAAAGTATGAAAAATCCTTTGCATCAAACGAAAAGGACTATAAGAAGCTTGTTGAGCAAGCAGAAGATTTACGGTTTTTACTCGGTGAACTAAAGAGTGAGGGGAAGGGCATACGCATAACCCTTCAAGATGGAGACTATGATCCAAAATCCTTAAATCCAAATGACTATATTGTTCATGAAAGTCATGTATTTAAATTGTTAAATGAACTAAAAATTTCAGGCGCGCAAGCTATTGCTATTAATGGACAACGTGTATTAGCGAGTTCTTATATTCGCTGTAATGGCCCAGTAATAACAATTGATGGTACACAACATCCAGCTCCGTTTGTGATCGAAGCGGTTGGTGATTCAGATACATTAATAGCTTCTTTAAACTTAAACGGGGGCGTTGTAGATCAATTATTAAATGACAATATTGTGGTGTCACTTGAAGAAAATCAGAAGCTTACCATGCCAAAAGTAAAAATAGAAAGTTAGGACAAGTTCTATACTTTAAACTTCATGTTTAATTTAGCCTCCAGTTATATAGTCGATTGTAGAAAATTATACAATTCAAAGTCGTATTCTGAGGGGCATACGATACGTCTAGGAGGGGCTATTTTGAAAAGAAATATGTACACCCGAATAACGATCGTGCTATTTATTATCGGTTTGATGATAGCGGTACAATACAATACCATACAAAAACCAGCTGAGCGAGATACACGAGATATTTGGGCAATAAGAGAGGAATTAGCACAAGAAAAACAAAGACATTCCGCACTACTGGCAGAAATTCGCTCACTTCATGAAGTAGTGGATCGCTATGAGCAATCTGAAAAAGTAAATCAGCAAGCAGCCTTAAATGAAACATTAAATCGTTTAAAGCTACAAGCAGGATTAACAGAAGTTATAGGGCCAGGTGTTGTACTTCGAGTTGAACCTGCACCTGAACTGATAGAAATGGGCTATGAAATTAAAGAGATTTCACCCGATTTGTTAACTCAATTATTGAATACCCTTTTTAAGAACAATGCTACTAATGTCTCAATTGATGGTAACCGTGTAGTACAAACAACAGCCATACGGGATATCAATGGTAAGACAACAGTAAACAGTATACCACTGTCTTCGCCTTCATTTGAGATATTTGTTGGGACAAGCGATTATAAAGCAGCGCAAAAAATGTATAATTCCTTGCAGGCCTCAACATTTATAGACTCATTTTATTTAGACAATTTTAATTTAGTAATCGAAGAACCAATTGAACAGTTACAACTTCCAGCATTTGATCAGCCGTTGACAAATGATTATTTAGCAGAGGTAAAAAAAGGAGATTAATATATGTGGCTACCATTTTTAGGTTTGATATTTGGACTTGCCCTTGGCTTGTTAACAAATATACAAATCCCCTCTATGTATGAAAATTATCTGTCAATAGCTGTTTTAGCAGCTTTAGATACATTATTTGGAGGTATTCGTGCTCAATTACAGCAAGTTTACGATGATAAAGTTTTTGTATCAGGATTCTTTTTTAATATAGTTCTAGCAGCAGGATTAGCTTTTATAGGAGTGAATTTGGGGATAGATTTGTATTTAGCAGCGATTTTCGCTTTCGGAGTACGTTTATTCCAAAATATAGCAATCATTAGGCGTATATTACTAACTCGGTTAGATGAGAAACGTCACAAGCGGAAAAAAACTTCCATAGAATGAGAGAAAAATTGACCAAAATACTCGATTTGCTTAGACATTATGCCAAATTTACAATAGAATGAAAATAAGAGCATTTTTCAAGGAGGTGCAGCGAATTGAATCAGCAAGATTTATACATTTCCCTTGATATTGGATCCTCCTCTGTCAAGGTATTAATAGGTGAAATGAGTGACGGGCAATTACATGTAATTGGCGTCGGAAATGTAAAGTCGAATGGAGTTCGAAAAGGTGCAATTGTTGATATTGATGCAACAGTACAATCTATTCGAAAAGCAATAGAACAGGCCGAACGAATGACTGGTTATCAAATCCATGAAGTCGTTTTAGGCGTTCCAGCTAACCAGACGATGTTACAGCTAGTTAAAGGTGTTGTCGCTGTAAATAGTGAAAATAGAGAAATTACAGATGATGATTTAGACAGAGTGGTAGAATCTGCACAAGTCATGTCAATACCTCCTGAACGTGAATTAGTTAACATCATTCCAAGACAGTTTATTGTGGACAACCTTGATGAAATTAAAGATCCTCGTGGTATGATTGGCATCCGTCTTGAAATGGATGCAACAATGATAACGACATCCAAAACGCTTTTACACAATGTTCTTCGCTGTGTTGAGCGAGCGGGTTTAAGTATACGAGAAATATATTTGCAGCCATTAGCATCAGGCTACTTTGCATTAACAGAAGATGAAAAAAACCAAGGAACTGCCTTTATTGATTTAGGTGGCGGATCTACAACAATTGCAGTTTTTGAAGAGGGATTATTAACGCATACGGGTGTCATACCAGTTGGTGGTGATCATATAACGAAAGATATTTCAATCGTTTTAAAAACACCAACAGAACAAGCAGAACAAATTAAACACCAGTTTGGACATGCCTTTTATGATGACGCATCAGATGACGAACTCTTTGAAGTGCCTGTCGTGGGTACAGATTCTACTGATCAGTACAGCCAACGTTATATATCGGAGATTATCGGTGCTAGATTAGAAGAATTACTAGAGTTAGTTATAGATGAATTAGCACGTTTAGGTGTTAGAGATTTACCAGGCGGTGTAGTTTTAACTGGTGGTGTTGCAAAGCTTGAGGGGATTGCCCAATTAGCACGTCAAATTCTACAAACGCGTGTTAGAATCTATACACCTGATTATATCGGTGTTAGAGAGCCTTCATTTGCGACGGCAGTTGGACTTATTCGTTACGCCTATTTAGAAGATGATTTTTACGGTAAAAGTACGAATACGCAGCCTGTTGAATATGCAGTTGTAGGGGCTCAACCAGCTATAAGCAAAAAGCAAGAGTATTCTGCACCTTCAGAACCAAAAGAAAGCGTAATTGGGAGAGCAAAAAAATTATTTGATAAGTTTTTTGATTAACTAGAATGCGTAATGAATGATACAGAGTCGAGTTACCGTGGGAGGAAAAAGAGATGTTAGAATTTGATACAAGTGTTGATGAACTTGCAGTAATAAAGGTCATAGGTGTTGGTGGCGGCGGTAACAACGCTGTCAATCGAATGATAGAACATGGTGTACAGGGTGTTGACTTTATCGCAGTTAACACGGATGCACAGGCATTAAATTTATCCAAAGCGGAAGTAAGGCTACAAATTGGGGCTAAATTAACGCGTGGATTAGGTGCAGGTGCAAATCCAGAAGTAGGAAAAAAGGCTGCTGAAGAGAGCAGAGAACAGCTAGAAGAGGTTTTACGAGGCGCCGATATGGTATTCGTGACTGCTGGTATGGGCGGCGGAACAGGTACTGGTGCAGCTCCAGTGATTGCACAAATTGCGCGTGAATTGGGAGCCCTAACAGTAGGTGTTGTTACACGCCCATTTACTTTTGAAGGTCGTAAACGTCAAACCCAAGCAATCGGTGGCATTGGCGGTATGAAAGAAGCAGTAGATACACTGATTGTGATACCAAACGACAAGCTACTACAAATAGTTGATAAATCAACACCTATGTTAGAAGCCTTTAGAGAAGCCGATAATGTATTACGTCAAGGTGTACAAGGTATTTCAGATTTAATTGCTACGCCTGGTCTTATTAACTTAGACTTTGCAGACGTGAAAACGATTATGTCCAACAAAGGTTCAGCTTTAATGGGAATTGGTATTGCAACAGGTGAAAACAGAGCTTCTGAGGCTGCAAAGAAAGCTATTTCAAGTCCATTGCTTGAATCATCCATTGATGGTGCTAAAGGTGTCCTTATGAACATTACAGGTGGTTCAAATCTTAGCTTATTTGAAGTACAAGAAGCAGCAGATATCGTAGCTTCGGCATCAGATGAAGAGGTAAATATGATTTTCGGTTCTGTAATTAATGAAAATCTTAAAGATGAAATCATTGTTACAGTTATTGCGACAGGCTTCACAGAGGAAGCTTTACAGCAACAACGACCTACAGCAAAACCGACACTTAATATGAACAGACAATCTGCTCCACAGCAACAAGCACCTATTCGTGAACAACGACAAGAAATGCATGTTCAACATGAGCAGCCACGTCAAAATCAGCAAAATTATGCACAGGATGACATGCTTGAGGTTCCGGCATTTTTACGTAATCGCAAAAATCGTGGTTAATTAACTTCTAAAAAGCTCGTATTTTACATATGTAAAATACGAGCTTTTTATATTGACTGCCATAATGTTCAAATGTGTAAGGAAACCATGTTTTTTGTCAAAACATTTTTAGGAAATGATGCGATTGTTTGACAATATTTGTGGGAGTAACGTGCTAACTTTGTATGTAGGAGGCGGCTGTTATGTATGGAGAATGGCTGGTGCTCATTAATACGCTTTTTAATCTAGCGATACTCACGTTTACGGCAAGAGTAACAGGAGTCCTTGTAAAAAATTCAAGATTATTAATGAGTTCTATTTGTAGTAGTTTTGTAGCTGTCATTGGCGGTCAAATGCTGTGGACGACAATTCTTAGTTTTATATTGTTAATTGGTATAGCGTTTCACTTTAAGATTCGAAGCTTTCAGAAGCAAGGACCGATTGTGTTAACAGCAACGATCGTTATTGGCGGATTGTTAACAGCTCTACAACCTTTTTTAAAAAATCTTTCTGCCACCCATTTCATAATGATTTGCTTTTTGCTTGCAGTTTTAAATCTTATTGCATTTTATAAGCAATGGGGTTTTGTAAAGTTAGAACGCTTAAGTGGTCAATTTGTATTTGATACAACTTTAACAATCTTTGGGGCAAAGATACCGCTTTCGGCCTTTGTAGATACAGGAAATCAAGCCATTGAGCCATTATCAGGAAAGCCGGTTCATTTTGTTTCCTATACTGCTTTGAGACCACATTTACCTTCAGCGTTCCGGGAATCATTAATGGAATGGCAAGAAACAGATCCGTACAATGTATCTATGTTTTCAGAAGATTATCAGCGTTATATACGATTTATTCATGTCAATACAGTACAGCAGCAAACCGTTGTCCTTGGTTTTCGCTTTGATGAGTGGCATATAAAGGGGGAGCCTTCGCAAGTGAAAATAAATGAATATATCGTATTAACCAAAAAAGCTAAAAATTTTCCACATAGCACAGCAGCAATTTTACATTTTTCAGCGCTTTCAAATAACTCATAGAGGGGGAGAACTATTGCTTCTTAGGCTACTTGCTAGCTTGAAAAAATTATGGAGTAAGTTTCGGAGTCGTGAAACGTACTATATAGGGGGAAATGATTCATTGCCAGTGCCATTAAGTCGAGAAGAAGAAGTTACAGTCATTGCATCCTTTATGAATGGTGATTTACGAGCTAGAGACACACTAATTGAACGTAATTTACGTCTTGTTGTTTATATTGCTAGACGTTTTGATAATACGGGAACGCCAATCGAAGACTTAATTAGTATTGGCTCCATTGGTTTAATAAAGGCAATTGAGACGTTCAATACCGATAAAAATATTAAGCTTGCAACATACGCATCACGCTGTATTGAAAATGAAATTTTAATGCATTTACGAAAAACAAGTCGTATGAAGGGTGAAGTATCCTTAGATGAGCCACTAAATTCTGATGCAGATGGAAATGAATTACTACTGTCTGATATTTTAGGAACAGAAGAGCATATTATTTTAGATAATGTGGAGAAAAAAATTGAACGTCAGCATATGTTCCACGCTATTAATTTACTAGGTGCGCGTGAACGTTATATTATGGAATGTCGCTTTGGTCTCAATGGAAAAGTTGAAATGACACAAAAAGAAGTTGCAGATCATTTAGGCATATCGCAATCATATATTTCCCGTTTAGAAAAGAAAATTATTCAAGATTTACGTGAAAATTTAAATCAACCAATTTCTTAGAAAGGGAAATTTATCCTACCTAAAATTGGTCGCAGCTTTTGTGCATATTCTTGTTTCTCTCGGACAAACTGATGTCACGGTTTAGTCAGAGAATAACATCCGGAGGAATCGAATATGCGAACAAAAGTAGATCTTTGCGGCTTAGATACATCGACTTTGCCAATTCTAAAGCACGAGGAAATGAAGGAACTCTTCATCCGATTACAAGCTGGAGAAACAGAGATTAGAGAAGAGCTTGTGATGTGCAATTTAAGGTTAGTGCTTAGTATTGTCGGTAGATTTGCCTATAGAGGTGAACAGGCAGATGATTTATTTCAAGTAGGCTGTATTGGCCTCATGAAAGCCATTGATCATTTTGATTTAAAGCATAATGTACGATTTTCGACATATGCTGTACCAATGATTATTGGTGAAATTCGTCGCCATCTGCGTGATCATCATGCATTACGTGTATCTCGCTCTTTAAGAGATATAGCTTATAAGGCAATGCAAGCAAAAGAACAATGGATAACCGATAATTTGCGAGAGCCAACGATTGAAGAAATTGCTGAGATGATTGACATGAAAAAGGAAGACGTTTTATTTGCTTTAGATGCCATTCAAGATCCAGTTTCGTTACAGGAACCCATTTATTCAGATGGCGGAGATGCTGTTTATATGATGGACCAATTACGTGATGATGATGTATCAGAGGATCAATGGGTTGCCTATGTGTCGGTAAAGGAAAGCTTGCAAAAGCTAGATGAACGTCAGCAAATGATCGTTGCCAAACGATTTTATTATGGAGAGACCCAAACTGAAATTGCCAAAGAACTAGGGATCTCTCAAGCACAAATTTCACGTCTTGAAAAAAATGCAATTGAAACAATGCAAAAAGATTACAAATAAAAAAGTGCGCATCGTATAATTCGGTGCGCATTTTATCTTCATTCAATGAACAAATGATACATAAATATAAAGTAACTGCAAAATTTGATGGTAGTAGAAATGATTATACGAAAGTAAACAATAGAGGAGGTATGTCATTGCGTTTTTCGATGTTACAACAAAAAGAAGTCATAGAAGCAGGAAATGGACGATTTATAGGCTTTGTAATAGATGCTGAAGTATCAAAAGAAACAGGCTATGTGACAGCATTTTTGATTGCAGAGCCTCGCAAATATCTTGGTTTTTTTAAAGGTGAAGAGTCTGTGAGAAAAGTGTATATGAAGGATGTGCTTGTTGTTGGTAAGGATGTCATTTTAGTCAAAGCCCTTTCCTAAGACATAGGCTCATTGAAATTGTGAAATTGTATGCTGACATAGGTCAGGCTATTCATTGATAAATCAAGCATTGCTTGTTACAATAAAAGAAACTATTGTTGTAAAGTTGGGAAAAACAGTGACAAAAATCTTAACAAATTTAAACAAACTAAATGATTTAATAACAGCAGCAGAAAAAAAAGGGAATCGTGAGGGCGAAAAAGTCCAAATAATTGCCGTGACGAAGGAAGTTTCTGTTGAAAGAACACAAGAAGCAATTGAAGCAGGGCTCATTCATTTAGGTGAAAACAGACCAGAGGGCTTACATCGTAAAATTACTGATATTCATGCTAATGTTCATTGGCATTACATTGGGTCGCTTCAAACACGTAAAGTAAAGCAAGTGATTAACAGCATTGATTATTTACACTCCTTAGATCGTTTGAGTTTGGCAGAAGAAATTGAAAAAAGAGCCGAACAACCTGTTAAATGTTTTGTACAAGTAAATGTTTCTGGTGAAGAATCAAAACATGGTTTAACTATCGAAGAAGTCTTGCCTTTTGTAGAAGCATTAAAAGGTTTTACGAAGATTCAAGTTGTAGGTTTAATGACTATGGCACCAAACACCGAAAACGAAGCAATTATTCGCTCTGTTTTCAAGCAATTAAAACAATGTCAACAGCAAATAGCCGAGCAAGGATTCGCACACGCACCTTGTACCGAGTTATCAATGGGCATGTCTAATGACTTTGAAATTGCGGTAGAGGAAGGGGCTACTTTTGTTCGAGTCGGAACGGCTCTTGTTGGAAATGAAAGAGGGGAACAGGATGAGCATGAAAAATAAGATTAAAAACTTCTTTTACCTTGAAGAAGAATTAGAAGAAGAAATCACGCAAGCTCCTATTCAGCAACAACAACCCATACAACAACAGCAACCGATTCATTCAGTTAAGCCAAAAAAAATGATGAAAGAACGCAAAGCACCTATTCATGAAATTATGCCACAAAGCACAGCAACTCCTAATAACATAGTCAGTTTACAGGCAGCTATGAGTTCTAAGGGAGCAAAAGTTGTTTTAATAGAACCGAGAGTTTATGCAGAAGCACAAGATATCGCAGAGCATTTAAAAAATAAACGTGCAACAATTGTCAATTTGCAACGTATCGAAAGAGAACAAGGTAAACGCATTATTGATTTTTTAAGTGGCACAGTTTATGCTCTTGCTGGAGATATTCAACGTATCGGTAAAGATATCTTCCTTTGTACGCCAGATAATGTAGAAGTGACTGGTGAAATTACAAACTTTATTTTAGACGATAATTAATAGCGAGGATTGTAGTTTATATGACTTTTTTTATTATACTTGGTTATGTATCATTAGCATTTAAGATTTACTCATTCATGCTAATTGCATATATCTTAATGTCTTGGGTGCCTGCCGCTCAAAATTCAGCCATTGGTCGCATGCTTGAAAAAGTTTGTGAGCCATATTTAGGGATTTTTAGGAAGTTCATTCCTCCTCTTGGTATGATTGATATTTCGCCAATTGTGGCCATCTTTATGCTGAATTTTATTGAAAGAGGGCTTTATATAGTCATTCAGAAAATATATTTTATGTTCGCTTAGAAATAAATCCTCACGTTTTGGTGGGGATTTTTTATTTATTTTAATGATCTCCGCTATTAAAGCGACTAATAAAAAATTTTAAAACAATGAGGTACAAACGTCATTAATTGGGAATACTAAGTTTCCAACTAACAAAGCAAAAAGGAACAGTGAAAGAGGAGACAACAAGATGGAACACTTAATCCAGCATTTTCGCAAAGATGAACAGCCCTTTATTGAACAGGTAATAAGCTGGCAGCGTGAGGTTGAAGATCGTTATGCGCCTAAGCTGACAGATTTTCTTGATCCAAGACAACGTTTTATTGTGACATCGATTATCGGGCAAAATGATACCCTAAAAACTGCATGCACAGGTTTATTTGAAGAGGCGGAGAGGCAGCGTATGCTTATTTTTCCAACTTACTATGAAGCGATAGAAGAAGACTTTCAGTTAGTGGCATTTACGATTCAATATCCAGTGAAATTTGTCCAATTACGACATCCTGATGTTTTAGGTGCGTTGCTTTCATTAGGTTTAAACCGTGGCAAATTTGGTGATATTCGTGTAAATGATCAGCAGGTGCAATTTGTTGTAGCTCAAGAGGTAGCAGAATATGTTCGGTTACATTTAACAGGTATTGGTAAAGTTAAGGTGCATATTGAGTCTTTAAAAGAAGCGGATTCCCTTATTGTAAATGAGGAAGAATGGTTGGAGGAATCTCATACAGTATCTTCCATGCGCTTAGATGTAATTATTGCGACTGTATTAAATGTATCACGCCAAAAAGCTCAAGCTTTAATTACTGGGAAAAAAGTTCGTGTAAATTGGACAGAAAGAGATACAGTTGCTTTTGAATTACAAGAGGGAGATATTTTATCGATACGTGGAAGTGGTCGGGTGAAAATTATTATGACTGAAGGCCGAACAAAAAAAGATAAAATCCGTCTTCAAGTCGGTCGATTGGCCCAAAAAAGCTGAAAGTGAAGTAAATTTCATTAATTTTTACTGCTAAGTTGTCGGAACAATTGTATAATAGGAATTACGAATGTACATGTAAAGGAGAGAAGGATTGTATGCCATTATCACCTATTGATATACATAATAAGGAGTTTACAAAAGCCTTCAGAGGTTATGCTGAAGATGAAGTAAATGAATTTTTAGATCAGATTATTAAAGACTATGAAATTCTGCTTCGTGAAAAAAAAGAGGTTGATAAGCAATTAGAGATGGCTTTAGAACAAGCGAGACATTTCAACACCTTAGAAGAAACTTTGCAGAAATCTATTGTCGTTGCACAAGAAGCGGCTGATGAAGTGAGAAGAAATTCTCAAAAAGAGGCAAAGCTCATTGTAAAAGAAGCTGAAAAAAATGCTGATCGCATTGTCAATGAAGCGTTGACGAAGGCTCGTAAGGTGACGATTGAAATTGATGAGCTTAAAAAGCAATCTAAGGTATTTCGTAATCGTTTCAAGATGCTTGTAGAAGCACAGCTGGATTTACTTAATGCAGATGACTGGGATCATTTGCTGCAATATGATATCGATTTAACAGAAATTCAAGCATCTGTTGAAGAAGCACAGGATTCTGAGGATATTTAACTTTTCTTTTTAATTGCTGTAATTGACAAATGAAACTTGACGCGATTGTTTGAATTTCATATACTTTGTAATAGTAATTATTTTGAACAGATATGCATAAAAGCAGAGACGAAGACAGTATTTGTTAGGCGTTGTTAAGCGATTTGGGGACAGTGAGAGCCCAAACATACAACTAGCATTGAACATCACTTCTGAGCTAAATAACTGAAAAAAGTAGGTTATTTCGTGATGCACGACGTTAAACGTGCTTTTAAGAGGTAGTGCAAATTTTTGTACTACAATTAGGGTGGTACCGCGAGTAGAAGCTTCTCGTCCCTTAGTGGGATTGAGGGCTTTTTTTGTTTGTTTCCGAATCGTTTTAGATAATTTTGCCAATAACTGTCTTATGAGAAAAATGTCTACCTGTTTGTGTAAAATAAAGGAGGAATTTTAATGGTTGAATACAAAGATACTTTATTAATGCCAAAAACAGATTTCCCAATGCGTGGAAATTTACCGGCAAATGAGCCAAAAATGCAAGAAAAATGGAATGGTATGGATATTAACAAATTACAGATGGAGCGTACGGAAGGTCGACCAGAATTTGTTCTACATGATGGTCCTCCCTATGCAAATGGTGATATCCATATCGGCCATGCTTTAAATAAAGTATTGAAGGATATGATTACACGTCATCGCTCCATGACTGGCTACCATGTCAATTATATTCCAGGTTGGGATACACATGGTTTACCAATTGAGCAAGCATTGACTAACAAAGGTGTAAAACGTAAAGAAATGTCAGTAGCAGCATTCCGCCAACTTTGTGAAGAGTATGCTTATGAGCAAATTGACAATCAACGTACCCAATTCCGCCGTCTAGGCATTCGAGGTGATTGGGAAAATCCATATATTACATTAAAGCCTGAGTTTGAAGCTCGTCAAATTGAAGTATTCGGTAAAATGGCGGAAAAAGGTTATATCTATAAAGGGTTAAAGCCGGTTTATTGGTCTCCTTCTTCTGAATCTGCTTTGGCGGAAGCTGAAATTGAATATAAGGACATCAAATCTCCATCCATTTATGTAAGCTTTGCAATTAAGGATGCGAAGGGTGTTGTTCCAGCAGATGCTAAATTTATCATTTGGACAACAACACCATGGACATTACCAGCAAACTTAGGGATTTCTTTGAATCCTGAATTTATCTATGTAGTAGTTGCAGTGGCTAATAAAAAATTCATCATTGCCAAAGAGTTATTAGAGTCAGTGGCAACTACGCTTGGATGGGTAGACTATGAGGTTGTACAAGAAGTAAAAGGAGAGGCATTAGATCGTATTGTAGCACAACATCCATTCTACGATCGTGAATCGCTTATTATGGTAGGTGAACACGTAACTGCTGAAGCGGGTACAGGTTGTGTTCATACAGCCCCAGGGCATGGTGAAGACGATTATCATATTGGTAAACAGTATGGTTTAGGTATTCTTAGCCCTCTTGATAATAGTGGGTGCTATACAGATGAAGCGCCTGGCTTTGAAGGCGTGTTTTATAATGATGCGAATAAACTCGTCACAGAAAAACTAAAAGAAGTAGGAGCGTTAGAAAAGCTTGATTTCTTTACGCACTCCTATCCACATGACTGGCGTACGAAAAAGCCTGTTATTTATCGTGCGACGCCACAATGGTTTGCATCTGTTGAAGCATTCCGTGGGGAGCTATTAGAGGCTGTAAAAGCAACAGCATTTACACCAGCTTGGGGAGAAACTCGTCTTTATAATATGATTCGTGATCGCGGAGACTGGGTAATTTCACGTCAACGTGCGTGGGGTGTGCCGATTCCGATTTTCTACGCTGAAAATGGTGAACCTATTATTACGCCTGAAACAATTAGTCATGTCTCAGCATTATTCCGTGAGAATGGATCAAATATTTGGTTCCAAAAAACAGCAAAAGAGTTATTACCAGAAGGCTTTACACATCCAGGTAGCCCGAACGGCGAATTTACAAAAGAAAATGATATTATGGATGTATGGTTTGATTCCGGTTCATCACACCAAGGTGTACTAGTAGAGCGTGGTATGAAATATCCAGCTGATCTCTATTTAGAGGGCTCTGACCAACATCGTGGTTGGTTTAATTCATCTCTTATTACATCTGTAGCTATTAACGGCTATGCACCATACAAAGGACTTTTAACACATGGTTTTGTTCTTGATGGTGAAGGACGTAAAATGAGTAAATCTTTAGGGAATGTGATTATTCCACAAAAAGTAATGGATCAGTATGGAGCAGACATACTTCGTTTATGGGTTGCTTCTGTTGACTATACAGCAGATGTGCGCATCTCGATGGATATGTTAAAGCAAGTATCTGAAGTGTATCGTAAAATTCGTAATACTTTCCGTTTCTTACACGGCAATATTGCTGATTTCGATCCTAAGAAAGATCGTGTAAGTTATGCTGAGCTTCGTGAAATGGATCAATATGTATATATGCGCTTACAGGATGTCTTAAAAACTGTGCGTGCTGCCTATGATCGCTATGATTTTGCTGCTGTCTATCATGTAGTCAATAATTTTGTTGCTGTAGAGTTATCTTCATTCTATCTTGATATTGCCAAAGATGTAGTCTATATCGAGGGTCATGACAATAAGGATCGTCGTGCGATGCAAACAGTTATTTATGATACATTGATGACATTGGTAAAAATCATGACACCAATTATCCCACATACAACGGATGAAATGTGGTCTTATCTACATGCTCAAGGTATTGTAGAAGAAGTTTCTGTGCAATTAACAGATTTCCCAGAGGTAGATGTTCAAGCCAATTTTGACAGCCTACGTACAAAATGGGAAAAAATTATTGATGTACGCGATGATATTTTAAAAGCATTAGAGGAAGCACGTAATGCGAAAACAATTGGTAAATCACTTGAAGCA
Source organism: Lysinibacillus capsici (assembly GCF_020217405.1). NCBI lineage: Bacteria > Bacillati > Bacillota > Bacilli > Caryophanales > Bacillaceae > Lysinibacillus > Lysinibacillus capsici. The sequence continues at coordinate 1,066,887 of NZ_CP084108.1, forward strand.
AAAGTCACTGTCTATGCGAAAGAAGATGTTGTCGCATTATTGAACGATGCCAACATTGACTTTGCACAACTTTCCATCGTTTCAGCTTTTGAGGTAGCTGCCATCGAAGAGGCACCTGCTGAAGCTTTAACACTTGAGCATGTTTCCATCGTTGTTGAGAAGGCTACAGGTGAGAAATGTGAGCGTTGCTGGTCAATTTCTGAAACAGTTGGTTCAAATCAAGCACAACCTACAGTATGTGCTCGCTGTGCAGAAGTTGTAGAAAAGTATTACGTTTAATCTATAAATAACAAGAATCTGCATTTTAATGTAGAGGATGTGCAAGTCTCCTTGATGGAGGCTTGCTTTTTTCATGGAAGTTTTTTGCAGATTCTTTTCTATTATTTAAATAAAATTTCTGTCGTATTGCGATAATCTGTTGGAGAGATACCTACATATTTTTTAAATGTTAAACTATAGTAATTTGGTGTATTGAAGCCACAGGTGGAGGAGATTTTTTCTATGGTGTAGTCGTACTTACGTAAAAAAGGTAAGGTTTTGATAATGCGTGTATAAGCAACATAGTCAACAAAATTGCGACCTGTTTCTTTTTTAAATAGTCTACTAAAATGAGTTGGGCTAAAGTTAATATATTTTGCAACATCACGAATGGTCAGTTGTTCGTCGTAATGTTCTTCAATATACTGAATAGCTTTTTGAAGCTGCTCATGCTTTGTTAAATCTTCGTAATATCTGATGTGTATATTATGGATAGGTGGTTTTCTACGCGCTTTTCTAGCCTGACTATAGGATTCCTTCACTTGCATAGCATCCTGAAATACACCTCCAACCCCCATAAAAAGATGAATAGAACAATCCCTTTTTAGGGTCTCGATAACCTCTAATAAACTGGCTTCACCCTCGGTCCAATGTTTGAAAGAGTTGTACTCACTAGGAATTCGCATAAGAAGTAATAAATAGCGTTCAAAATGTAAAAAGGATAAGGAGGCTTTCTCAGCAAAGTGCTGACGAAAAACAGTTGTAATACTACTACTTGCATCGTATGGGACAGCTTTCTTATTAGCCCCATCAATATAGCCTTGAATTAAAAATACAATATTAGGTATACAGCTTGTCGATAAAAATGAAGCAGATTGTATTATTTCTTGTTCATTGTCAATTTCTCCACGGATCAGGCGTTTTAAAAATGCTTCTCTAAATGGAGAGGTATGTTGTTGGGATACTTGTTGTGATAGCTCAAGCATTGTAAGTGTACTCGCCTTTTTTTCCTGATAGAACGTATACAGCTTTTTTACGATTCGTAAAAATTTTGATTTTTGTAATGGTTTTATGAGAAGTGCAGGTAAAGCTAATTCAATTGCTATACCAGTCGAGTAGGTAAGGTGTTCTGTAACAAACGGGACAATAATACTATTAGGATAATTTCTTTTTAATCGATTAATCTTTACCCAATCAAATAACCGATTGACTTCATAGACAATAATGACCTCATCTTCTGGCTTTGGCACTTTACACTCCTCTAAAGCGTTTGGTAAAACCTCTTTTAACCATTCACTCATTTGCTGCTTGTCAAATGAGCTTTCCATATACCATACCACCTTTAAAATGCTATCAGCCCCCTACGAATAAAAAGATAAAAATATTTTAACTTAAAATAGCAATTTTTTGTACTAATACAGCAATATTTTATATCTATATTGAAGTTGAAATAGAATAGAATAATTGTAGTGAATAATAATTTGAAATTTCAGACAATTATTCATTTATCAGAAAAGGGGGAGTTAGCTTATGGCGGAAGTAGGCAGTCATGATTATGACTATGTAGAAGCAGGAACAATTGATGTGAAAGATCTACCACCTTTAGATGCAACAACAAACAAAATTATGAAAGATGAATTTACAACAGGTTTAGGTTTATCGATATTTTACTTTATTTTGATTTTTAGTATCCCTGTTATGAATTGGTTTGCGCCAGCATTTGCGTTTAAGAAGATGTGGGGTGGTATGACAGTCACATGGTTTGTGACAACGATTGTAATGATGGCTATGGCATTTATTATTGCATATGTTCATACGGCCATGTACGAGAAACGTCTAAAAAAATACGATATAGCAAATAAGTAGTTGGAATAAAGGGGGAAATGTTGAATGATGGAAGCTCTATTAGAACCAAAGATGTTAATGACCATTGCTTTAATGGGAACAATTGTATACATTACGTATTTAACAAAAAGAAATGCAACAGCATCGGATTTCTTTGTAGGTGGCCGAAGTTTCGGATGGTTTACAAATGGTTCTGCCATTGGTGGGGATTACTTAAGTGCAGCAACATTCCTGGGCATCGCAGGGTTAACATTTCAACTTGGATATGATGGTGCTTATTATGCGTTTTGCTTCTCCATTGGGCTAACATTATTAGCGATTTTTGTGGCAGGTCCTTTAAGACGCTTTGGTGCATTTACCGTTGCAGATTTTTTAGGCTATCGTTTTCATAGTAGACGAGCACGCCTTGTAGCGGTAGCGGTGGTTTTAGCAATTTCTGGATTTTATGCAGCTCCCCAATTATTAGGTGCTGCACAAATTTTAAGTATGTTTTTCGGTACTTCTTATGAATTCGGCATTATATTTACTTGTGTTGTTATGATTTTTTATGTGGGTATTGGTGGTATGAAAGGAACAACTATCAACCAAGCACTAGAGTTGTGGATTCGTCTTGGTGCGTTTATCGTGATGTTAATTGCAGCAGTTTATGGCGGTTTACATTATGATAAAGTTTTAGCAGCCATCCATTCATTTAGTGGTCCAATCACAGGCACTTCACCATATGCTTTAGATGGCAATGATATCAATTTTGATGGTGCTGCTTGGACAGGCACTGGCTTCTATTTCCCCACGTTCTGGCAAACAATTAGTATGACGATTGGGCTAGCGCTAGGAACAATTGGACTTCCACATATATTATTGCGCTTTTATACAAATCCAAGTGCTAAAGCAGCCCGGAAATCTGCACTCATGGCTATTGGGATTGCAAGCGCGTTCTTCTTGTTAGCTGTTTATTTAGGTGTTGTAGGTCGATCTATTTTCATTTCTGGGACAGCTAGTGAGGAAGTTATGCGTGATTTAGTGCTGGGTGGGAATAATATGGTGATTCCTACTACAGCCCTTGCACTAGGTGGCAAATGGCTACTTGGATTAGTTATTGCAGGAGCATTTGCAGCTATTTTCTCCAATCTTTCAGGATTGTTTATTACAAGCTCAGGTGCACTAGCTCATGATTTATATGCCAATATCATGAAAAAGGATATTACACAAAAACAACGAGTGATTGCTGGGAAAGTGGCTATTGTATTATTAGGTATTTTATATGGAGCATTGGGTTTACTTGTAAAGGATGCATCCATTGGTCATTTAGTGGCGCTCGCTTTTACTGTCGCTGCAAGTACATTTACCCCAATATTCATTTTAGGTATTTGGTGGAGAGGCATGACAGAGAAAGGAGCCATTGCAGGATTATTAATAGGACTTGGCGTGTCTATGTGGATGATCTTTTTACCAGGAACATTACCAAGCTTCTTGCAGTTTAAAATTCCAGGTATTGTGACAGTGCCTGTGGGCTTTTTATCTGTTATTATCGTGTCATTAATAGATCGCAAAGTTCCTGCTGATGTTAATGACTTCATGAAGCGAGTACATTCAAAAGAATCTGAAACTGTCTAACCAATAAGTTATGGCTATTTCTATTGCTTAAACGTAATAGGGATAGCCTTTTTATATTTCTTGGAGAGATTTAGAATCAGCCATATTTAGATATGATATTAGTTATTGTGAATGGTACTGTTATGGTAGAATAGGTAAGATGTTGAGTGAACGGAGGAATGTCTGTGTATAAATATTATGGATTAGCTGCTTTTGTCGTTTTACTGGATCAATGGACAAAATGGCTGATTGTGAAAAATATGGAATATGCTGAACGCATTGCTATATGGGACCCCTGGTTTGGTATTTTGTCTCATCGAAATAGAGGGGCAGCATGGGGGATGCTAGAGGGGCAAATGTGGCTGTTTAGTATTGTCACAGTTGCTGTTATCTGTGCGATTGTCTATTTCTATCATAAAGAAGCAAAGGGAAAGCCTATTTTTCAAGTTGGCTTAATGCTCTTGCTTGGTGGTGCAGTAGGAAACTTTATTGACCGTTTATTTAGAGGAGAAGTGGTCGATTTTGTAGATGTTTTAATTCCAATTATTAATTATGATTTCCCTATTTTTAATGTGGCAGATGCTGCATTAACAATAGCAGTTGTCGTGCTGATGATTGGCTTAATTATGGAAGATAAAAAAGAGAAGAAACAGGTGAAACAATGACGCAAGTAACATATACAATCGAAGAACAGCAGCAAGGAGAGCGCATTGATAAAGCACTTTCCAGCTTACAATCTGAGTGGTCACGTACGCAAATTGGGAACTGGATTAGTGATGGAGTCATTAAAGTAAACGGTGATGCTGTAAAGGCAAAATATAAGGTTAAAGCTGGTGACATCATCGCTATTGATGTACCAGAAGTGGAAGAATTGGATGTTGTCCCGGAAAATTTAGATTTAGATATTGTTTATGAGGATGCAGATGTTCTTGTTGTGAATAAACCAAAGGGTATGGTGGTACATCCAGCACCGGGCCATATGGGAGGTACACTAGTAAATGGGTTAATGTATCATTGTAAAGACTTATCCGGGATTAATGGTGTACTACGACCAGGGATTGTGCATCGTATCGACAAAGATACATCGGGTTTATTGATGGTGGCTAAAAACGATACGGCTCATGAATCATTAGTCAATCAATTAGTTAATAAAACAGTTACTCGTAAATATATTGCTCTTGTCCACGGGCATATTGCACATGATAAGGGGACAATTGATGCACCAATTGGACGTGACCAAAAAGATCGCCAAAAACAGGCAGTTGTCGATAATGGTAAACATGCTGTCACACACTTCCAAGTTGTTGAACGTTTTGGTGACTATACGCTTGTGGAATGTCGTTTAGAAACGGGACGTACACACCAAATTCGTGTGCATATGAATTATATTGGTTTCCCACTTGTTGGAGATCCAAAATATGGACCTAAAAAGACAATCGACTTTGGGGGACAAGTTTTACATGCAGCGACTTTAGGATTCGATCATCCTTCATCTGGAGAATATTTGGAGTTTGAAACACCACTTCCAGCTGATTATGAACAATTATTAAACGATTTACGAAATAGGCATTGACGTATACGAAAAGAAAGTCTATACTAACGACAGTGAATGAACAACATAACTAAATATTCACCTTTAATGGCAGTCCAGAGAGGCTGAGAAGGGACATGTGATAGTGTTGTGAAAATTTGTGCTGCAAATTTTTCCAACATGCTTTTTCGACACGTATACAACCCTCTCAGGCTATTCGCCTCGAGAGGTTTTTTTATGGACACATGGCCGATAATAGATTGAAGAGAGGAGGATACGAATATGGCACAAAATGAATTATTAGATGGCCCATCAATGACACGAGCATTAACACGCATTGCCCATGAAATTATTGAACGTAATAAAGGAATCGATGAATGTATTTTAGTTGGCATTAAAACACGAGGTGCCTTTCTAGCCAGACGTTTGGCGCAGCGAATTGAAAAAATTGAAGGTAAACCGATTCGTACAGGGGAACTTGATATTACACTTTACCGAGATGATTTAACAACGAAACATGAAAACGAACAAGCACATGTAGAACAAGTTGATATCGAGTATCAAGTGAAAAATCAAAAAATCATCTTAGTGGATGATGTACTTTATACAGGTCGAACAGTACGTGCAGCTCTAGATGCTGTAATGGATTTAGGAAGACCTGCACAAATTCAGCTAGCTGTTCTAGTAGATAGAGGACATCGAGAGCTACCAATTAGAGCAGACTATGTGGGAAAAAACGTTCCAACTTCTGGCTCTGAGCGCATTGTTGTCAATTTACAAGAAGTAGACGGAGAAGATTGCGTCATTATTTACAAAGAAGACGAACAATAAAGTGAGGAAACAGTATGTCAAATGCAGTTTTAGATATTAAGGATAAACCGACCCCGCTCCAGCTAGTGACATTAAGCTTCCAGCATATGTTTGCGATGTTTGGTTCAACGATTTTAGTACCGCAGTTAGTAGGTCTTAGTCCAGCGATTGCCCTTTTAACAAGCGGAATTGCTACATTATTCTTCCTATTAATTACGAAATTCCAGGTACCAGCTTATTTAGGCTCATCCTTCGCCTTTATTGCACCAATCCTACTTGCTGCAGGTGGTTTAAATGAAGACGGTTCGAGTGTAAACCCAGGCAATGCCATGATCGGTGCTATGGCTGTCGGCATTACGTACGGAATTGTATCCTTAATCATTTGGAAAAGTGGTTATAAGTGGATTATGAAAATCTTGCCACCGATTGTGGTAGGTCCAGTAATTATGGTAATTGGGCTTGGACTTTCTGGTACGGCTGTGAATATGGCAATGAACATTAATGGAGAGTATAGCTTTTTACACTTCTCAGCTGCTTTAGTTACGGTCTTTACAGCTATCATCTTTACGATTTTCTTTAAAGGAATTTTAAGCACTATGCCAATTTTGATAGGCCTAATTGTAGGTTACATTTACTCCATGATAATTGACATAGTAGACTATACACCGATTGCCAAAGCAAAATTCTTCGCTTTGCCTGATTTCTTAATACCGGGTGTGCATTATGAGTTTGAAATAACAACAAAAATTCTACTTATCATGGTACCGATCGTTATTGTAACAATTTCAGAACATATTGGTCATCAACTGGTATTAGGAAAAGTAGTAGATCGGGATTATATTAAAGAGCCAGGACTACACCGTTCGCTACTAGGTGACGGACTTGGCACATTTGTGAGTGCTTTAATCGGAGGCCCTCCGAAAACAACGTATGGTGAGAATATTGGTGTACTAGCTATTACGCGAGTATACAGTATTTACGTTATTGCAGGTGCAGCAGTGGTTGCTATCTTACTATCATTCTTCGGGAAAGCAATGGCAGTAATTGCAACGATTCCAACCGCAGTACTTGGTGGAGTTTCCATCTTACTCTTCGGAATTATCGCGGCAAGTGGCTTACGTATGCTAGTGGATAATCATATTGATTTTGGTAACAGTCGTAACCTAGTAATTGCTTCGGTGATTCTAGTCATTGGTATTGGCGGTGCCAAATTTGTTATCTCAGAATCATTGAGTGTTGAAGGAATGGCACTAGCGGCGATTATTGGTGTGCTATTGAATGCGATTCTACCAGGTAAAAAAGAAGCTGATATACCCGTACAATACAATCAAAATAAAGATTCATAGTAGTACCTTTTAATGAATTGTCCAGAGAGGCAAAAAAAGGGAAGTTGTGGACAGGCTGAAGTAGGATATATGTCTTGCTGTAGTTTGTCACGCCTCCTCATGCCTCGTTGATGACATCAACGGGGCTTTTACTTTATATACAGAGAACGTCATATATAGACGTTCACGATTCACAACCTAATGGAGGTCACATGATGAAGAACTTATTATCGATGGAACATTTAACAACAGAAGAGATTAACCAAATCCTAGATCTTGCGCAAGCATTTGAAAATGGTGAAACATCATCGTTATCTCGCACACACAAAGTGGCCAATTTATTTTTTGAACCAAGTACTCGCACAAAAACAAGCTTTGAAATGGCAGAATACAAAATTGGCTGTCATGTTATCCCTTTCGATGCAGGGTTTTCGAGTGTTACGAAAGGGGAAACGATGTACGATACTGTCAAAACATTGGAAATGATTGGTTTAGATGCTGTCATCATTCGGGCGTCAGAAGATGAGTATTACAATGAGCTGCTGGATGGTATTAATGTAGGGATTATTAATGCAGGGGATGGTGCTGGGCAACACCCTTCACAATCCTTATTGGATCTTTATACCATCAAAAAGGAGTTTGGCTATTTCGAAGGGTTGAATGTCACTATTGCAGGAGATATCTCCCATAGTCGAGTAGCGAAATCAAATGCAACAGCATTACAAAATTTAGGGGCAAATGTTCATTTCCTTTGTCCAGAAGAATGGTCTGGCGGTTTTGAAGCCCATCATTCATGGGATAATCTGATCGAAATAAGTGATGTCATTATGTTACTACGTGTGCAACATGAACGTCATAAAGTAAATAAAAGCTTCTCAAAGGAAGGTTACCATCAAGAGTTTGGTTTAACAATTGAACGAGAAAAGCAAATGAAAGAATCAGCCATTATTATGCATCCAGCACCCGTCAATCGTGATGTTGAAATTGCCTCTGAATTAGTTGAGTGTGAGCGCTCTCGGATTTTTGAACAGGTGCGGAACGGTGTTTACACACGGATGGCTATTATGGAAACCATTTTAAAGGGGAGAGAATAACATGACAAAGGTACTTCAAAATGTACAAATGCTAGATGAACAAGGTGAATTGAAGACAGTCAATATTGCAATGGCAGACGGAAAGATTACGGCTATTGGTCTAGACGTGACTGTAGCAGGTGCAGAACTGATTGAAGGACATGGTTTAATCGTAGCACCAGGCTTTATCGATGTTCATACACATTTACGAGAGCCAGGATTTGAGCATAAGGAAACCATTGCAACAGGCTCGGCTTCAGCAGCAAAAGGTGGCTTTACGACAATTTGCGCAATGCCTAATACAAAGCCAGTACCTGATTCGGTTGAAAACATGCAACTCATCAATGGGCTCATTAAGGACAGCGCGGTTATTCGAGTACTCCCATACGGTTCCCTAACAAAGGATATATCAGGTGAGGTTCGAACAAATATTGAAGAACTAAAAGCACATGGAGCAGTGGCATTCTCAGATGATGGTGTTGGTATCCAGCTAGCCTCAACGATGTATGAGCAAATGAAAGATGCGGCCCAGCACGATATGGTCGTTGTAGCCCATTGTGAGGACAACTCATTAATCTATGATGGTGTGATGCATGAAGGAACGCGTAATAAAGAGCTAGGCCTCCCAGGAATACCTTCCATTTGTGAATCCGTACAAATTGCACGAGATGTCCTACTTGCAGAAGCAGCAGGCGCTCGTTACCATGTTTGTCACGTATCAACGAAGGAATCTGTGCGTGCGGTAAGAGATGCAAAGGCTGCAGGAATCCGTGTCACAGCAGAAGTTTGTCCACATCATTTATTACTAGAAGAAATGGATATTCCATCTGATGATGCTAATTGGAAAATGAACCCACCATTACGCGCAGCGGATGATAAAGATTCTCTACATGCAGCACTACTTGATGGCACAATCGACTGCATTGCAACAGATCATGCGCCACACACAATAGAAGAAAAATGCTGCGGTATGGTTGGCGCACCATTTGGTATTGTAGGTTTCGAAACAGCTTTCCCACTACTTTATACACAGTTTGTAGAAACAGGAAAGTGGACGTTAAAACAATTAGTTGATTGGATGACAGTGAAAGCAGCTGAGATTTTTGATCTGCCATATGGCACATTAGAAGTGGGTGCTTCAGCGGATATGATTTTAATTGATATTCAAAAAGAACAAACGATTGATGCAGAAGGCTTTGTATCAAAAGGTCGTAATACACCATTCAACGGCTGGGTGGCAAAGGGTTGGCCAGTACTAACGATTTTTGAAGGCAATATCGTATATCAGGAGGCAGAGTAATGAAAAAACGTTTACTAGTTTTAGAAGATGGCACAGTATTCACAGGTACAGCATTTGGTAGTGAGCGCGCTTCACAAGGTGAGGTTGTATTCACAACAGGGATGACGGGTTATCAGGAAACGATTTCAGATCCTTCATTCTATGGACAAATTGTCACTTTAACTTATCCTTTAGTTGGTAATTACGGCATTAACCGTGATGACTTTGAATCGATTACGCCAGCCATTCGTGGATTTGTTGTACGTGAATTAGCTAAAAATCCTTCAAATTTCCGCTGTGATTTAACTTTAGATGACTATTTGACATCAAAGGATATCCCAGGAATTGAAGGGATTGATACACGAAAATTAACACGTATTATTCGTAGTAAAGGTTCAGTAAAAGCGATTTTGACAGCTGCTGATGAAGAAGTAAATGTAGATGAAATAGTGGCACAATTACAAGCAACGCCAGCCATTACGCACCATGTTCGTGAAGTATCACCAAAAGCGGCCTACCCATCTCCAGGACGTGGTAAACGAGTTGTCCTAATTGATTATGGAATGAAGCATGGGATTTTACGTGAATTAAACAAACGTGATTGTGATGTGCTAGTAGTACCTTATAATACGTCAGCTGAGGAAATTTTAGCTTGGCATCCAGATGGTATCATGCTGTCGAATGGACCAGGAAATCCTGAAGATGTTCAAGAAGGCATTGAAACAGTACGTAACTTAATTGGAAAAGTGCCAATGTTCGGTATTTGTTTAGGCCATCAAATCTTTTCTTTAGCAAGTGGTGCGAAAGCCTTTAAATTACCATTTGGTCACCGTGGTGGTAACCATCCAGTAAAAGATTTACGCACAGGTCGTACAGATTTAACATCTCAGAACCATGGCTATGCCATCGATATTGAATCATTAAAAGATACCGATTTAGAATTAACACATATCGCGTTAAATGATGGAACATGTGAAGGTGTGCGTCATAAAAAATATCCAATTTTCACAGTGCAATATCACCCAGAAGCATCACCAGGTCCAGAAGATTCAAACCACTTATTTGACGAATTCATCGAAATGATGGAAGTAGAAGCAGGGAAGGGGAAACAACATGCCTAAACGTACAGATATTGAAACTATTTTAGTAATCGGCTCAGGCCCAATTGTTATCGGACAAGCAGCAGAATTTGACTATGCAGGAACACAAGCATGTCTTTCATTAAAAGAAGAGGGCTACCGCGTTATTTTAATCAACTCAAACCCTGCTACAATCATGACAGATACAGAAATTGCAGACAAAGTCTATATTGAGCCAATTACTCTTGATTTTGTATCGCGTATATTACGTAAAGAACGCCCAGACGCGATTTTACCAACACTTGGTGGTCAAACGGGCCTAAATATGGCGATCGAATTAGACAAATCAGGTATTTTAGATGAGCTTGGGATTGAAATCCTTGGTACTAAATTAGATGCCATCCATAAAGCAGAGGACCGTGATTTATTCCGTAATTTAATGTATGAGTTAGGAGCACCAGTTCCTGAATCTGATATTATTCATAACTTAGATGAAGCGAAAAGATTTGTTGCGAAAATTGGCTATCCTGTCATTGTTCGACCTGCCTTTACACTTGGCGGTACAGGGGGCGGTATTTGCTATAACGATCAAGACTTAGAAGAAATTGTGACATCGGGTTTAAAATATTCACCTGTAACGCAATGTCTATTAGAGAAATCAATCGCAGGCTATAAAGAAATTGAATACGAAGTAATGCGTGATGCAGCTGACAATGCCATCGTTGTATGTAATATGGAAAACGTTGACCCAGTTGGAATTCATACAGGTGACTCAATCGTTGTTGCACCAACGCAAACACTATCCGATCGCGAAAACCAAATGCTACGTAATATTTCACTCGATATTATTCGCGCATTAAAAATTGAAGGTGGCTGTAACGTACAGCTTGCACTTGATCCATATAGCTTTAATTACTATGTGATTGAAGTAAATCCACGTGTCTCTCGTTCATCTGCTTTAGCATCAAAAGCAACAGGTTATCCAATTGCTAAGCTAGCCGCTAAAATTGCAGTAGGCTTAACGTTAGATGAAATTAAGAACCCTGTAACTGGCTCAACATATGCTTGTTTTGAGCCTGCACTGGACTATATCGTAGCAAAAATTCCTCGCTGGCCATTCGATAAATTCGAATCTGCTAAACGTAATCTTGGTACGCAAATGAAAGCTACTGGTGAAGTAATGGCGTTAGGTCGTACTTTTGAGGAAGCTATGCTAAAAGCGGTTCGTTCTCTTGAGACAGGTCAAGTACACTTAGAGTTAAAACATGCTGAAGAAAATTCAGATTCTTGGATTGAAAAACGTATACGCAAGGCTGGGGATGAACGTCTATTCTTCATCGGTGAAGCTTTACGTCGAGGTGTAACAATTGAACAAATTCATGAATGGTCAGCAATCGATCTATTCTTCTTAAATAAATTTAAAAATATTGTGGATATGGAACAAACGCTTGCCGACAATAAGAATGACCAAGATGTACTACGAACAGCTAAACGTTTAGGCTTTGCAGATAAGAAAATTGCTGAGCTTTGGGAAACAACACCAGAAGAACTGTATGCTTATCGTAAAGAGCATAGTATTATGCCAGTCTATAAAATGGTGGATACATGTGCAGCAGAATTTGAATCAGAAACACCATATTTCTATGGCACATATGAAGACGAAAATGAATCGATTAAGTCAGAAAAACCTTCTGTGGTGGTACTTGGTTCAGGTCCAATCCGTATTGGCCAAGGGGTAGAATTTGACTACGCCACAGTACACTCAGTATGGGCGATTCAAGAAGCGGGTTATGAAGCGATCATCATTAACTCAAATCCAGAAACAGTGTCAACAGACTTCTCAATTTCCGATAAATTATACTTTGAACCACTAACAATTGAGGACGTTATGCATATTATCGACTTAGAACAACCAATTGGTGTAGTTGTTCAATTCGGTGGTCAAACGGCTATTAACCTTGCTGATAAATTAGCTGCTAATGGCGTGAAAATCTTAGGTACGTCTCTTGAGGATATAGATCGCGCAGAAAACCGAGATAAATTTGAGCAGGCGCTACGTGAATTAGATATTCCACAACCTCAAGGAGAAACAGCGGTTTCTACAGAGGAAGCTCTTGTCATTGGTGAGCGTCTAGGCTTCCCAGTGCTTGTTCGCCCTTCTTATGTACTTGGTGGACGTGCAATGGAAATTGTTTATAACCAAGAAGAATTACAGCACTATATGGAAAATGCGGTAGAGGCATCTCCAGATCATCCAGTATTAGTAGACCGTTACTTAACAGGACAGGAAATTGAAGTAGATGCTATCTGTGACGGTGAAAATGTGTTAATTCCAGGAATTATGGAGCATATCGAGCGTGCAGGAGTTCACTCTGGTGACTCGATCTCTGTTTACCCACCGCAAAAATTAACACAAGCACAAAAAGATACATTAGTTGACTATACAACTCGTCTTGCGAAGGGGCTAGGCATCATCGGCTTAATGAACATCCAATATGTGATTTCACAAAACGAAGTATTTGTTATCGAGGTGAATCCACGTTCATCACGAACAGTACCGTTCCTAAGTAAAATTACAAATATCCCAATGGCTAATATTGCAACAAAAGCAATCCTGGGCAAATCCATTGTAGAGCAAGGCTATCCAACAGGCTTAGCAGCTGAGCAAAAAGGCGTATTTGTTAAAGTACCAGTGTTCTCATTCGCTAAATTACGTCGTGTAGACATTACATTAGGACCTGAAATGAAATCTACTGGTGAGGTAATGGGGAAAGATGCAACATTAGAAAAAGCCCTTTATAAAGGCTTAGTTGCAGCAGGTATGGAAATTCGAACTGAAGGTACAGTATTATTCACTGTATCTGATAAAGATAAAGAAGAAGCAATCGCATTAGCAAAACGTTTCTCAACAGTAGGGTATCGCATTGTAGCTACTGAAGGTACAGCAAAAGCATTTGAAGCAGCAGGCGTACGCACAGATGTTGTCGGCAAGATTGGAGCGAAAGGACAAACATTGATTGACCTTATTCAAAATGGAGAAGCTCAGCTTGTTGTCAACACATTAACAAAAGGCAAGCAACCAGCTCGTGACGGCTTCCGAATTCGTCGTGAGTCTGTAGAAAATGGTGTACCTTGTCTAACATCTTTAGATACAGCAGAAGCAATGGTACGTGTTATCGAATCTATGACATTTACAGCAGAACAAATGCCAAAAGCGGAGGTAGTACACTAATATGATACGTCAAGAGAAAATGACGGTCGTCTCTCAAAAGCAAATTGCGACAAACATTTTCGAACTGACACTTCATGGTGAACTGGTTCAGGAGATGACTCCTGGCCAGTTTGTCCATGTAAAGGTGTCGGATTCACTGGAGCCGCTTTTACGTCGACCAATTAGTATTGCAAATATTGATAAAGACAACAATGAGTTTACAATGATCTATCGTGCTGAGGGGCGTGGTACGAAAGTTCTGGCAACAAATCGAGAAGGTCAGCTGGTCAACGTACTTGGACCAATTGGGAATGGTTTCCCAGTAGAAGCGGTGCAAGAGGGAGGTACTGCACTACTAGTTGGTGGTGGCATTGGTGTCCCTCCATTACATGAGCTAGCTAAGCAATTGAATGCACGTGGTGTGAAAACAATCCACGTCTTAGGCTTCCAAACAAAAGACGTTTGCTTTTATGAGGATGAATTTAGTGCACTTGGTGAAACGCATTATGTTACGGTGGATGGCTCGAAAGGTACAAAAGGCTTTGTAACAACGGTTTTAGAGTCGCATGCTCCTGAATTTGATGTTTTTTATTCCTGCGGACCCTTACCAATGTTAAGAGCATTAGAAGGCTTTTATCCTGAAAAAGAGGGCTATTTATCATTTGAAGAACGTATGGGCTGTGGTATTGGAGCTTGTTTTGCATGTGTATGCAAAACAACTGATCAGGTTGAAAAAGACTATGTTAAAGTTTGCTCTGATGGTCCAGTTTTCCCGAAAGGAACGGTGGCACTATGAGTCGTTTAACTATTCAAATACCAGGCTTAGATTTAAAAAATCCTATTATGCCAGCCTCAGGTTGCTTTGGCTTTGGTCGTGAATATGCACAGCTTTATGATTTATCTATACTAGGGGCTATCATGATTAAGGCAACAACGGTTGAAACGCGTGCAGGTAACCCTACGCCACGTGTTGCCGAAACAGCAGCGGGGATGTTAAATGCCATTGGTCTACAAAATCCAGGCATTGAAAAAGTGATGAATGAGGAATTAAAATTTTTAGAGGATTATAATGTGCCCATCATCGCCAATGTCGCTGGAACAGAGACAGCAGACTATGTAGAAGTAGCACGCCGTATTTCAACAGCTTCAAATGTTAAAGCGTTGGAGCTGAATATTTCGTGCCCTAATGTGAAATGTGGTGGTATTCAATTTGGAACAGATCCTGCCACTGCACGTGAGCTTGTCAAGGCTGTCAAGGCTGTGTCAGAAGTGCCAGTCTATGTAAAGTTATCACCCAACGTGACGAACATCGTTGATATTGCCCTAGCTGTTGAAGCAGGTGGAGCAGATGGAATTACCATGATTAATACATTGGTTGGTATGCGTTTAGATGAGCGTACAGGTAAGCCAGTCATAGCTAATGGTACAGGTGGACTGTCGGGTCCTGCTGTAAAACCTGTAGCAATACGAATGGTTTATGAGGTGTACAAGGCTGTCAATATTCCGATAATTGGTATGGGCGGTGTAACGGAAGCACAGGATGTCATTGATTTTATGTCCGCAGGTGCTTCAGCTGTAGCAGTAGGAACAGCTAACTTTGTTGACCATTTCGTTTGCCCGAACATTATTGAAGAATTACCAGCAAAGCTGGATGCATTAGGTGTAGAACATATAACAGAGATTATTGGAAGGAGCCATCGTTGATGAATACGAAACCTATACTAGCTCTAGATTTTCCAGGAGAAAAAGAAGTATTCGATTTTCTTAAAAAATTCGATGAGCCTCTTTTCGTGAAAATTGGAATGGAATTATATATGCAAGAAGGACCTGATATCGTACGCAAAGTAAAGGATTTAGGTCATGATATTTTCCTTGATTTAAAATTACATGATATCCCAAATACAGTAGGCTCTGCGATGAAGGGGCTAGCAAAATTAGGGGTAGATTTAGTCAATGTCCATGCTGCAGGCGGACGTGCTATGATGGAAGCAGCTCTAGAAGGACTTGAAGCAGGAACACCAACAGGCAAAGAACGTCCTGCACTAATAGCCGTTACGCAATTAACATCCACAACAGAAGAACAAATGCAAGCAGAACAAAAAATTGCTCTTTCATTGCAAGAGTCTGTCCTACACTACGCAGGGCTGTCAAAGGAAGCTGGCTTACAAGGTGTTGTTTGCTCTGTCCATGAGGCCAAGGCGATTGCTGAGGTGTGTGGAGATGGGTTTCTACGTGTCACACCTGGAATTCGTTTAGCTGGAGGTGCTGCACACGATCAAAAACGTATAGCAACACCTGATGGGGCAAAGCGTGATGGTTCATCACTCATCGTCGTTGGCCGTGCTGTAACAGGTGCACAGGATCCAGTAGCAGCATATAAAATCGTAAGTGAATTATGGGAGGCATAAATTATGACATTACAAAATGAAATTGCACACGCTATGTTAAAGGTTGGAGCAGTAGAATTAAATCCTACAGAGCTATTTACATGGGCTTCTGGTATTAAATCACCTATATACTGTGATACACGTTTAACAATTTCCGATCCAGTTATTCGTAAACAATTAGCAAATGGTTTAGCCTCTGTCATCAAAGAAAACTTCGGAGCGACAGAAATTGTAGCAGGAACAGCTACAGCAGGTATCCCACATGCGGCGTGGGTAAGTGATATTTTAGAATTACCAATGGTTTATGTACGCTCTAAAGCGAAGGAGCATGGCCGTGGTAATCAAATTGAAGGAAAATACGCAGCAGGACAAAAAGTAGTGGTTGTGGAGGATATCGTCTCTACAGGTGGTTCTTCCATTACAGCAGTAGAAGCATTGCGTGCAGCAGGCTGTGAGGTGCTTGGAGTTGTTTGTGTTTACACCTATAATCTTCCACGCGCTGAACAAGCATTTGATGAGGCTGGCATCCAATACATTTCATTAACAAATTTTGATTATCTGATTGAAGCAGCAAATGAATCAGGCGCTATCAAAGAAGAAGATATTCCATTCTTAAAAGAGTGGCATGGAAAGTTAAAGGCTGGAGAGCTGTAATTGCAAACTGTTCCATAGGTCATAGTTGATGATCTATGGAACAGTTTTTTCTTCCTATTAAATAGGAAACAAATAAGTTAAAATTGGATACTAAAGCCATTAAAGTGGTGAATTCCTGTACCAAATCGTACAAGGTTATTTTTACGTAGCATTTTAACTGCCGTTTTTACTTCTAATAAGATAGAAGGATCAACTCCTAGTGTATGATGTGAGCCGAAAATTTTTGTTAGAGAAGATAAGTTAGCGATTCTTTCTAAAGACTGAACTAAGTCCTCTGGGCTAGTTGTCGGGAAAAAGGCATAGATAGGCGCTTGATCATATAGTAAATCTCCCGTGAATAAATAACCATATTTATAATCCAAAAGCGCAATATGTCCTGGAGAATGCCCTGGGGTATGTAGTACAGTAAGCTTTCGGTTTCCTATATCCAAAACATCTCCATCTTCTAGAACACCAGAAGGCTGCCCTTGAAAAGGTTGGTAGGTCGATGGATCGAACGTTATTGGTGTAGGTAACGTGATGTTACGGCCAACATCTCTTCTAATCTGGTCGATAGATAGTTTAGGTATTCCATTAATTAGCCAATCTACTTCATCTTTATGAACATAAATATCATCAAACTGCCCATGACTACCAATATGATCCCAATGAACATGAGTTGTAATAACTGTAATAGGCAAAGAAGTTAATTGTAGGATAATTCTATTAATATTATCAATTCCCAAACCTGTATCAATCAGAATCGCACGGTTGTCTCCTAACAATAAAAAGGAATGCACTTTTTCCCAATGTCCATACTCACTTATAGCGAATGTTTCATTGTTTATTTCTTCTACTGTAAACCAAACATCATTAATTTTTACCATAACTGACACCCCCCTTTTCTATATCCGTAAACTGATACAATATTTGATAATACTATTTTATTGAAAATTTTAACATAAAAACATGTAATTGCCTCATATAATATTCTAAATAGTATTTCTATATTTGAAATTAAAGAAAAAAGTAAACAACTTGAGATATTAAGAAGTATGTAAGATAGCAATAAATTATAATTGTTAAATTATTTTTTTAAAGTAATTTGAAATACTAGCACTTTAAAGCCTAAAATTATTTATTGAAAACAAAAATGAATAAAATATAACTTTTTCATAAAAAGTAATTTTTAATTTTAGCTTTAAAATACTGAATTTATTGAATTTTTGGGTATTTAATTTCTGTAAAAAATATAGTAAGAAATTCTATTTATTATATTTATAAAATATTTATTTGAAGGAAATGTAACTTTGAGAATAAAAAGTAAAATGTTTCTGAAATCGAAATAATAAAATTACTATTTTTTTGAGAGAGAGGTATGGTGGAAATTTATATTTTGGTTTGTAATAATTTGAAAAAGGTACTTGCGTTTATACATGTTTTCTAGCTAAAATAATATCACGGTTTAATTTTCAGATAATTCTATCAGTGATTTAATGATTTAAAGCAAAAAAAATATTAAATTCACGCTTATCTAATAGAAAAGGAGTGGATAGGAGAGAAAAGTTAAATATGATTCTGATATAAGTATCAAGTTTTATTTTCAGAATATTGAATAATAGAGGAGAGATTGTTTGAATACAGCAAAAGACTTATTAACAATATCTAATTTGACTACAAGTTTTCGAATTAAAGATACATACCACGCTGCTGTAGATGATGTCTCACTTTCGCTAAAAAAAAATGAGGTATTAGCAATAGTTGGAGAATCTGGTTGTGGTAAAAGTACTTTAGCGACTACAATTGTAGGCTTGCATAATGAAGTAAATACAAAGGTATCTGGCGATATTTTTTATAATAACCAAAATTTAGCTAAATTGAATGAACAACAATTTAATAACTTACGTGGAAATGACATAGGATTTATCTTTCAAGACCCACTTTCAGCACTTAATCCATTAATGAGGATTAATGAACAAATTGAAGAAGGATTAATCTATCATACTAAGCTTACAAAACAACAGCGTGAAGAGAGAGTTTTAGAACTATTAAATCAAGTTGGTATCGCTAACCCAAACCGTGTGGCTAGACAATTTCCACATCAGTTATCTGGTGGTATGCGTCAGCGGGTCATGATTGCTATTGCCTTATCATGTAAGCCTACTATTTTAATTGCAGATGAACCGACAACAGCTTTAGATGTTACGATTCAGGCTCAAATTTTAGATCTATTAAAAACATTGCAGACTGAAACGGAGACAGGCATTATTCTCATTACTCATGATTTGGGTGTTGTAGCAGAGATGGCTGATCGAGTTGTAGTTATGTATGCAGGGGAAGTAGTTGAAGAAGCTCCAGTTCAGGAACTATTCAATAATCCAAGACATCCTTACACTCGTTCGCTATTAAATTCAATTCCACAAACACATAGCGAAAATGAAAGACTAGAAGTCATTAAAGGGATGGTACCATCTTTAATAAATTTACCTCGAGAAGGTTGTCGTTTTTCAGGACGAATCCCATGGATTGATGCATCTTCACACGAGACAAAACCACAATTACATGAAATTGCACCAGGACATTTTGTGAGATGTACCTGCTGGAAACACTTTCATTTTGAAGGTGAAGAAGGGGGCGGGACTGTATGAGCTTTATGCAAATTAAGGATTTAAATGTTCATTATCCAATACGTGGTGGATTTTTTAATACCATTGTTGATCGAGTTTATGCAGTAGATGGTGTGACAATGGAGTTTGAAAAAGGGAAAACCTATGGACTAGTAGGAGAATCAGGATCTGGAAAGTCTACTACAGGCAAAGCAATTATAGGTTTAGAAAAAATTACCTCTGGGCAAATCGTTTATGAGGGCGAAAATGTGACAAATCAACAGAGAAAACGCGATTCTGCCTATAACAGAGATATTCAAATGATTTTTCAAGATTCTCATTCGAGTATGAACCCTAGAAAACGCGTTCTTGATATTCTAGCAGAGCCCATTCGAAATTTTATGAAGCTTAGTGATCAAGAGGAGCGCAAACGTATTAAAGAGTTGCTTGCAATTGTAGGGATGTCAGAGGACGTTTTACTCAAATATCCCCATGAATTTTCAGGTGGACAAAAGCAGCGACTTGGCATTGCACGAGCGGTTGCATGTAACCCTAAAATGATTATCGCTGATGAACCTGTTTCTGCGTTAGATTTATCTGTACAAGCACAGGTCTTAAATTTTATGAAAGATATCCAAAATGAATACGGTCTTACTTACTTATTCATTTCTCATGATTTAGGTGTTGTTAAACATATGTGTGATTATATTTCTATTATGTATAAAGGACGCTTTGTGGAAACTGGTACAAGACATGATATTTATAAGAATCCTCAGCATATTTACACGAACCGCCTTTTATCAGCCATTCCAAATATCGAACCAGAGACTAGGGATGAACGTAAATTAATTCGACAAAAAGTAGAAGAAAATTATCAAAAAGAGCAACATAAATATTATGATGAGCATGGAAAAGTCTACCCACTGAAATCCATTTCAGACACACATATGGTTGCAATGTCAGGGGGAATGTGAAATGTGGAAAACAATTGTTAGAAGAGTAATTTTAATGATCCCTCAAATGTTTGTACTAAGTTTAATTATTTTTGTTTTAGCAAAACAAATGCCAGGTGATCCTTTTACAGGGTTAATTACTCCAGAAACTGACCCTGCACGAATCGAAGAACTAAGGATTCAAGCGGGTTACTATGACCCTTGGTATATTCAATATTACCATTGGGTAATCAATGCCTTTCAGGGGGACTTTGGACAAAGCTATACATATAAACTTGCAGTGTCCACATTGATAGGTGAGCGTGCATTAAACACATTCTGGCTCGCTTTGCTTAGCACTATTCTTGTTTATTTAATAGCTATTCCATTAGGAATGATAGCGGGACGTAAACAGGATACTTTGTACGATAAGTCGATTACTTTGTATAGCTTCATAAGTTATGCAATACCTACCTTTGTGTTGGGTTTAATTTTCTTATATATTTTTGGATATCGTTTAATGTGGTTTCCGACAAGTGGAACTGTTGATGTAGGTGTAGAGCCGGGAACGCTCGAGTATTATTGGAATCGCTTGTATCATTTAATATTACCTGCGATGACATATGCAATACTAGCTACAACTACAATTATTCAGTACTTACGTTCAGAAATTATTGATGCCAAGACACAGGATTATGTTAAAACAGCACGTAGTAAAGGTGTACCAATGAAAATAATCTATAGAAGACATATTTTCCGTAACTCCTTATTACCAATTGCAGCCTTTCTTGGCTTTACAATAACAGGATTATTGGGTGGCTCAATATTCATAGAGACAATTTTTGGCTTCCCAGGTATGGGGCAATTATTCATCCATTCTGTAACAAGTCGCGATTATAGTGTTATTACCGCTCTTGTCATGCTTTATGGCTTCTTAGCGTTATTAGGTAGTCTATTGTCAGATATAATTATGAGCATTGTTGATCCACGTATCCGCATAGACTAGCAGCTAAATTGAACGCATAAGGAGAGGTGAATAAAATGGAGCAAAAAAATGATGTAGTGAAAGTTGAAAGTAATCCACCAACAGGAATTCAAGTTGTAATACGTGAATTCAGAAAAGATAAATTAGCATTATTTTCATTTATAGGTATAACTTTACTTATAGTTGTGATATTAATTATGTCTGCTTTTATGAATCAGGATGAGATATTACGGATTAAATTATTAGAGCGATTTACAGAACCCGGTGTTAATGGATATATTTTAGGGGCTGATGAAGCTGGGCGTGATATGTATGGACAGCTTATTATTGGTGCCAAAAACTCTATTTTAATTGCAATTGCGATCACGCTTATTGCAAATGCTTTAGGAATTGCACTAGGAATAATAATGGGCTATTATGGTGGCTTTATTGATAACCTATTTATGCGTATCATTGATTTCCTTATGACATTACCAACATTAATGATTATCATTGTATTAGTTACAATTATTCCGAAATATGGTGTTTTAGAGTTGATTTTGATTTTAAGTGCCTTTCAATGGATAAGCACTGCGCGCCTCGTTCGAAGTAAAGCTTTATCCGAAGGGCGTAGAGATTATGTGAGTGCCTCGAAAACAATGGGGACTAGTGATTTTGCCATTATGTTTAAAGGGATACTACCAAATTTAAGTTCGTTGCTAATAGTAGAGTTAACGTTAAACTTTGCTGGAAATGTGGGTATTGAAACAGGTCTATCATTTTTAGGCTTTGGATTACCCCCTTCTACACCTAGCTTAGGGACATTAGTAAGCTATGCAACAAACCCGATAGTATTATCTACAAAATGGTGGATTTGGTTGCCCGCATCATTATTAATTTTAGTTTTGATGCTTGGTATAAATTATGTTGGTCAAGCGCTAAGACGTGCGGCTGACGCAAAACAACGATTAGGATAAAAGGGGAGGATTTACACATGAAGAAGAATTGGTTATTCCTATCTATACTTTTTGCATTCATGCTAATTTTAGCAGCCTGCAATGGTGGTGGAGGCAGTGGGTCTGATAAAGGCTCAGGAACAGATAACACAGAAAAGTCGGGTGAAACAGAAAAATCCGGTGAATCTGAGGCAACTAATGATTCATTACTTCCAATGGAGGTAACAAATGAAGGAGACGCAATCCAAGGTGGTACATTACGTGTAGGACTTGTAGCAAGCTCTCCATTCCAAGGGATTTTCAACTATGAGCTTTATGAAGATGCCTATGACTCAGATATTTTAGCATATATGACAAATTCAATATTTGACGTTGATGGTGACTTCCTTATTACTGATAAGGGCGCTGCAAAATTAGAAGTTGACACTGATGCTAAAACAGCAACAGTCACATTGCAAGGTGATTATAAATGGTCTGATGGTACACCAGTAACAGCAGAAGATTTAATATATCCTTACGAAATTATTGGACATCCTGATTATACAGGTGTACGTTACGATGATGACTTCAGAAATATTGTAGGGGCAGAAGAATATCATAATGGCAAGGCTGATACAATCTCAGGTATTACAAAAGTAGATGATAAATCAATTAAAATTCAATTTAAAAAAGTATCACCTGCAATTTATTATGGTGGGGATGGCTTATGGGGTTATGCAGAACCAAAACATCAATTAGAGTCAATTCCAGTAAAAGATTTACTAGCTTCAGATGCAGTACGAAAGAATCCGGTTACTCTTGGCGCATTTAAACTTGATAAAGTTGTTAATGGTGAATCTGTACAACTTGTAGCTAACGAACATTACTTTAAAGGAAAGCCGAAAGTTGATAAAGTTGTAATCGAAGTTGTTCCACCAACTTCAATTGGTGAGGCGTTAAGAACAGGGAAATATGACCTAGCAACATCTTATCCAACTACTCAATTTGATAGTATTAAATCTTTAGAAAATATTTCTGTACTTGGTCGACCAGAATTGTCATATTCTTATATCGGCTTTAAGTTAGGAAAGTATGATACAACAGCAAAAGTAAACGTGTTTGATGAAAAATCAAAAATGAACAATGTAGAGTTACGCCAAGCAATTGCCTTCGCAACAGATGTTGAGGGAGTTGCTGAAAAATTCTATCAAGGCTTGCGTGTACGTGGCAACTCTTTAATTCCACCAGTATTCTCATTCTATGATGAAACATTAGAGGGTTACCATTACAATCCAGAAAAAGCAAAAGAGTTATTAGATAAAGCTGGTTTTAAAGATGTTGATGGTGATGGAATTCGTGAAGATAAGGATGGTAAAAAATTCTCTATTCGTTTAGCTTCTATGGCTGGGTCAGAAACGGATGAAGCAATTGTTGAATACTTCCGTCAAAATTGGAAAGAAGTTGGTTTAGATGTACAGTTAACAACTGGACGTCTTATCGAGTTCAATGCATTTTATGATAAAGTACAAGCAGATGATCCGGAGATCGATATGTTTATGGCAGCTTGGAATACAGGAACAAATCCATCTCCAGCGGGTTTATATAGTGTAGGTGCTGAATTCAACTTTAGCCGCTATGTATCACCTGAGTTAACAAAATTATTAGCAGCGATCGACTCAGAAGATGCTATGGATCAAGAAAAACGCTCTAAAGCTTTCCGTGAATGGCAAGAATATATGAGTGATAAAGCAATGGTAGTTCCAACATTCTTCAGAACTGAAGTTATTCCTGTTAATAAGCGCGTGAAAAATTACAATGTTGATTATGCAAATCCTACACAATTACAAGATATTGAATTAACAGCAGATGCTCCAATAAAATAATAGGTATCAAAGAAGCAGTCTTTCTTGATAGAAGAAAGGCTGTTTTTTCAAAACCTATTTCAGGATGCTGTGAATGAAAGAAGAAAAGTTAATAAAATTTACTGTAAACATTCAATAACAATTATGAAAGTCTGGTATAGATGCCTTATATAGAGAATTACTTATTATGCAGGTTTAGACTACAGTTAAATGAGGGTATAAATTAAAAAAACTCCCATCACAGTTTTTATACTGTCGATAGGAGTTATAGCTTTTAGCGATTACCAACCCAAGTTTTTACTAGATCAGCAGTACCATAAACATAATGCTGGTCACCTACTTCATGGTAGGTTGCACTTTCGTCAACCTCTGTATGCTTGTACTGAATACGTTGACGGCGCTTCTCTGACATTGGATCAGGAAGTGGGATAGCTGATAATAAAGATTTTGTATACGGATGAACAGGGTGATTGTAGATATCATCTGCTTTACCGATTTCCATGATTTTACCGCGGTACATTACAGCAATACGGTCACTGATGTATTTTACCATAGATAAGTCATGGGCAATGAAAAGATATGTTAAGCCACGTTCTTTTTGTAGTTGTTTTAGTAAGTTAACAACTTGCGCTTGGATGGATACGTCTAGCGCAGATATCGGCTCATCCGCAATGATAAACTTAGGATCTAAACTTAGTGCACGGGCAATCCCAATACGTTGACGTTGACCACCAGAGAATTCGTGTGCGTAACGATTCGCGTGCTCTTTGTTTAAACCTACAGCTTCAAGTAACTCTTGGATTTTTGCACGACGTTCTTTTTTATCCTTGTAAAGGCCATGAATATCAAAGGCTTCACCAATGATCTCACCAGCCGTCATACGAGGGTTTAAAGAAGCATAAGGATCTTGGAAAATCATTTGCATTTGACGGTTAAATTTCTTCAACTCAGTTTTGGATTTTTTTCCATGGACATTTTCACCATCGAAAACAATCTCGCCACCTGTAATATCATATAATCGAATGATTGAACGACCAGTTGTTGACTTACCACAACCTGATTCACCCACAAGACCAAGTGTTTCACCTTCGTAAACATCGAAGCTGATACCATCTACAGCTTTAATAGGATTACTTGGCGAACCAAAATGCTGCTGTAAATTTTTGATTTCAAGAATTTTTTTCGCACCAGTTTTAGTCATTTTCTTGTGCCTCCTTTGCTAAATACCCTTCAATACGTTTAGCAACCGCATCTGGAAGAGGAATCTTTGGTGCATCAGGATGCAACAACCAAGTCTTTGCAAAATGTGTTTCACTTACTTGGAACATTGGTGGCTCTTGTTCATAATCAATCGCCATAGCATACTCGTTACGAGCTGCAAATGCATCACCCTTAGGTGGATTCGTCAGATCTGGTGGTGAGCCTGGAATCGTACGTAATAGCTCATCCGTATCATTATCTAAATCTGGCATTGAACCAAGTAAACCCCATGTGTAAGGATGCTTTGGATTATAGAAAATATCATTCACAGTACCATATTCAACGATTTGTCCAGCGTACATTACTGCTACACGGTCAGCGATATTCGCCACTACACCTAAATCGTGTGTAATGAAAATGATAGATGTTTTCGAGTTTTTCTGAATTTCTTTCATTAATTCTAAAATTTGCGCTTGAATGGTTACGTCTAGAGCTGTTGTCGGCTCATCTGCAATTAATAGCTTAGGATCAGCTGCAAGGGCAATGGCAATAACAACACGTTGACGCATACCACCTGAAAATTCATGAGGGTATTGGTTATAGCGTTTTTCAGGGAAGGGGATACCTACCTGTGTTAAAAGCTCAATCGCACGTTTTTTCGCTTCATTTTTAGAAACTTTTTTGTGTTGCAAAATGACTTCAGTTATTTGACGTCCGACCTTCATTGTTGGGTTCAAACTTGTCATAGGGTCTTGGAAAATCATTGCAATTTCATTTCCGCGTACTTTAGACATTTCTTTATCAGTTAATGGAACTAAATCACGACCATTAAATAAAATTTGTCCTGACTCATAAATACCAGGTGGCTGTGGAATTAGTTTCATTAATGCATTACTCGTAACACTTTTACCAGAGCCTGATTCACCTACTATAGCGAGTGTTTCACCCTCCTTTAAATCAAAGTTAACACCACGCACAGCATGGACAAGTCCTGCATAAGTTTTAAAGTTAATTCTTAAATCTTTTACTTCTAGAATTGTTTTACTCATTTCGGCCACCTCCTTATTTACGTAGTTTTGGATCTAGAGCGTCACGTAAGCCGTCACCAACTGCGTTAAACGCAAAGATTGTTAGTGAGATAAATACTGCTGGGAAAATCAAGCGCCATGGAGCATTGGCAATAGCTTTATTACCATCAGAGGCCATTGTACCCCAAGAAGCTGTCGGAGCAGGCACTCCAAGACCAAGGTAGCTTAGGAATGATTCAGTGAAAATAGCAGATGGAATTGTTAACGTCATCGTTACTAAGATTGCACCAAGAGCATTCGGAACTAAGTGTTTAATAATTAAATGGCCTGTACTAGCACCTAATGTACGAGCGGCAAGAACATACTCTTGATTTTTAATAGATAGTACTTCACCACGAACGATACGTGCCATGTTAATCCATCCAGTGATGGACAGGGCAATAATCATAGGAATTAAACCAGGTTGCATAACAACTAAAAGTACGATTACTACTAAAAGGTAAGGTACAGCTGTTAAAACGTCAGCAATACGCATCATGATGTTATCAACGCGACCGCCTGCTAAGCCTGAAATACTTCCCCATAAAACACCGATAATTAAGTCAATAATCGCTGCTGCAATTCCGATAAATAGGGAAATACGAGCACCTTCCCATATACGAACGAAAATATCACGACCAAGGTCATCCGTTCCAAACCAAAATTGTGCAGAGGGTGGTGCATTGTAAACACCTAGCTGATCACTTGCTTTATATTGAGAAAGCATTGGTACGAATGTAGCCATTAAAATAACAATGATTAAAATGATTATCCCAATGATGGCTAATTTGTTATGAGAGAAACGGAGAAATACTTCTTTCCAAAAGGAGACTGATTTATCAGCTAATTTTTCCGTTGCTTCATGATTTCCACCAACAATTTTAAACTTATCTTTTTCAATTTGTTGCTGTGTCATTATTTTTTCGCTCCTTTCAGTTTAATACGCGGATCAATCACACTGTATAGAATATCAACGATTAATACCGCAAATAAAAGGATGATGGAATAGAACACCGTCGTACCCATAATTACTGTATAGTCACGGTTTGTAATACTTTGAACGAAGTGCTTCCCAAGTCCAGGAATAGCGAAAATTTGCTCAACAATGAAACTACCTGTTACAACACCAGCTGTTAATGGACCAAGGTATGTTACGACTGGCAGAAGGGCATTTCGTAATGTATGACGGAATACGATTGTCCATTTACCAATACCTTTTGCACGAGCCATTTTTACATAGTCACTATTGTTTTGTTCAAGCATACTTGAACGTGTTAATTTTGCGATAAAGCCCATGTGTGAGAAAGCGATTGCAAGGGCTGGTAAAATACTATAAATAAAGCCCTTCCACCCACTAATAGGGAACCAGCCTAGCTTAAAGGCTAAGAAATACTGCATTAAACCTGCTAAGATAAATGAAGGTACTGATATACCAAGCACCGCAAAGGACGTTGCCAAATAATCCGGGAACCTATTATGATATAGCGCGGAAACTACGCCAATTAATACACCGAATCCAACTGCTAATAGCATAGCTTCAATCCCTAATGTTAATGAAACAGGGAAACTTTCAGAAATCATATCATTTGTAGAACGCGCTTTATATTTCATTGACTCACCGAAATTGAATGTGGCCGTATCGATTAAATAATCTTTATATTGAATATACCAAGGGTTATTTAATCCATACGTTTCGTTTAACTTCTCCTCAATTTGAGGTGGGAAATTACGTTCACTCGCGAAAGGACTACCAGGAGCGAGACGCATTAAGAAAAACGTAACCGTTACGATGACGAAAAGCGCGAGAAGTATATACATCAGCCTTTTCAAAATATATTTAATCACATAAAACTCCTCCTTCTATTTGTCAATTTTCAGACAAATATATGCCTTCGTATTTTAAAAAGAGCTGACTCGCGCCGAAGTGGCTACGAGGCAGCTCTTCGCTGTAGAGCTAAATAAGCGAATTATTGTTGATTATTTCTCTACTTTAACCTCTTTAAGAGAGATGTTACCAAGGATGTCTGCCTTCATGTTTTTCACATAATCTTGTACTACAGATAGGTTCGTGTAGTAGTAGATTGGAATAACTGGGAAATCATTCACAGCAACTTTTTCAGCTTGTTTTAAAAGCTCAAGACGTTTAGCAGGATCTGCTTCAACGTTAGATTGATCTAATAATTTTTTGTATTCTGCACTTTCCCAACCAGTATCGTTGTTACCGTTTGCAGCAGTGTCATACATCTCTAAGAATGTATAAGCATCGTTGTAGTCACCAACCCAGCCCATACGGCCAACTTGGTAATCTAATTGGTTAAGTTTTTCTAAATATACTTGCCATTCAGAGTTATCTAGACCTACAGTGATACCAAGGTTTTTAGTCCAGCCCTCTTGAACGTATTGAGCGATAGCAGCGTGTGCTTCACTTGTGTTGTAAGAAAGGTTAATTTTGATATCTGCTGGGTTTGTAATTCCAAGTTCTTTCATACCAGCTTCAAGTGCTGCTTTAGCACCTTCGATATCGTTATCTTTGAAGTAACCACGGTCTTCTTCAAAGCCATGAACGGCGATAGGAACCATACCTAATGCAGGTTTTTGCTCACCTTTAGTAATGTTGTCAATTAAACCTTGACGATCAACTGCTAAAGCTAACGCTTTACGGATGTTAGCGTTTCCAGTGATTTTATCTTTTGTATTAAGCTTGTACCAGTAAACAGAAGCTTGGTCATTGATATTTAATGAACCATCAGCTTTGAATGCATCGATTGAATCAAGTGCCACAGATTGGAATGGTGCACCTAAGTAGTCAATTTCTCCAGCTTTGAAGCTTGTTGCTGCAGTTGCTTCAGACTCAACCATACCGATATTAACAGTTTCTAAAGAAACTTTATCAGCATCCCAGTACTCTGGGTTTTTCTTTAATACGATTGTATCATTGTGTCTCCATTCAGCTAATGTGAAAGGACCGTTTGTTACATAGTTTTCACCAGCATCTGCATACCACTCATCATTACCTTCAACTACTTTTTGGTTTAATGGTGCATATGTTTTGAATGCTGTTAATTCTAAGAAGTAAGGTGTTGGGTTTTCTAAAGTTACTACTAATGTTTTTTCGTCTTGTGCTTTAACGCCTACATCATCAGCAGAACCTTCACCGTTGTTATATGCTGCAGCACCTTTAATTGGGTAAAGGATTGAAGCATATTCAGAAAGATTGTCTGGGTTTAATGCCCATTTCCAAGCGTATTCGAAGTCACCAGCTACTACTGGATCTCCGTTTGACCATTTAGCATCACGTAATTTGAACGTGTATGTTTTTAAATCTTCACTAACTTCCCAGCTTTCAGCAGCAGCTGCAACTGGACGAGCGTCTGCATCAAGTGTTGTTAATCCTTCAAAAGTATTTGTAAGAATAACACCAGAAGTTGTATCTGTTGCTAATGCAGGATGAAGTGATGGCGGCTCAGAAGCTACTACAACATTTAATTCGCCACCTGATGAAGTTGTTTCTTCTGAAGAACCAGAATCTTTTCCTTCGTCTTTTGATTTGTCAGACGAATCTCCACCGAAGCCACATGCAGCAAGTACTAAAGAAAATACTGCAAGAACTGTTAATAATAAAAACTTTTTGTTTTTATTCATGTGAATCCCCCTTATACAATTTTTAAGCCTTTTGTGAAGCTCCTATTTAATATACCAAAAAAATCATTGTGTACAAAATAAAAAAGATTCGAATTTATATAGTATTATCTGACATTTAGGAGAATAATAAATTTTTCCGATTTATCACACTAAAGAGGGAAAGTGTATATATATTAAAAATTTGATATTTACTTATTATGAATATCAAAAATAAAGTAAAAACAAAAAAATGATTTACTATACGGAAAATTCCTATTTTTTTGATAATATTATGGATATTTGAAAAATGAATCAAAAGTCATGGATGTAATACCTTGAGGAATTTGTATAGATTTGTAGAAAATCTATGTAAAACTCAGTGAATTAGTTTCTTTTACAGGTAATTTCTTGTAATTTACTATCGCAAAACATGAATATTTATATCTATTAATGATATATAAGAAACTTGTTTTGTATTTTTCTAAGATTATCCATTTGTGGGGAAGGAAAAGAAAAAAATGAGCATTTGTATGAAAAAAGGTACCCATACTAAGAAAAAATTGGATTTAGTGACAAGCTAGTTTATGAGATTAAGTTTTTTTGAAATAATTTTAGAACCAGTTGTATATACATGCATATATGCAGTTGGTTACTGTTTTATTCATCAGTCAAAAAATAAAAGGAATGCTTCAATTCGTCCTATATTCTTCCAAAGAGAACCGTTTTAATCATATTGTTTTTTTGAGGATGTCATTTGTCTTACTGAAGAGGATTGATCATGCAAATAATTACTAAAAATCTGTTTATTCATCGAATGAAAACGTTATCAATAGCTATTCAGAAGGATATTCTTCCACTTTTTAAGTGGTGTACTATGAAAAAAATATAAAAAACAGTGCATCCCATCTATAAAATGCACTGTTTTCTATTTAAAGTTTAAATTGATTGATTTGATTCTGTAAATCTAAGGACTTTTCGCTTAAATCTGCGGCAACTTGGTTTACTTGTTGTACTGTTATAGATTGTTCTCTTGTTGCTGAAGCTACAATTTTTGTATTATCCGCGCTCGTTGAAGCACCATGGGCGATTTCTGCAACTGACGCTGCAACCTGTTCAGCACTAGCTGAAATTTCTTCAGAGGTAGCTGATATATCTTCAATCTGATCTGTCATCGTATTAATGGCTTTCACAATTCCTTCAAAGGCTTGTCCAGCATGTCCGATGATTTTAACGCCCTCTGTGACAGAATGAAGTCCATCAAAGACTGCCTTTTCTACATTATGTGTATCCTGTTGAATATCTAGCGTTAAGGCAACGATTTGGTTGGCTGATTGTTTGGATTCCTCAGCTAACTTACGAACCTCATCTGCTACAACCGCAAATCCTTTACCATGCTCTCCGGCTCTAGCCGCTTCAATTGCTGCATTGAGTGCCAGTAAATTTGTTTGATCTGTAATGGCTGTAATGACAGCTGTGATCTGACTAATCTCATCTGATTGCTTACTCAATTTTTGAACAAGATTATTAATCATTTGTGTTGATTCATGGATAACATTCATTTGTTGCTGAGCTTCTTCTACCGTCTCGTTTCCATTTGTTGCTAATTCTGAAGTTGTGATAGCATTCTGATGTAGTTGTTGAGTTGCCTCAGCTATTCGTTGAACACCTACAGCCGTTTCATCCATTGCGTGTGCGCTTTCGTTAGCTGCTACTGTAGCTGTCACTGCAGCATCAGCTGTTTCATTAATCCGTATTGTTATTTCATCAGCAGTGGCAGTTATTTCTTCAGTGGAGGCAGAAAGTTCCTCTACTGAAGCTGTTAAATGCTCTGCATTGTCCTGTATATGCGTTAATAAATTTTTCAGATTACCCTTCATGGCATTAAAAGCTGTTGAAAGCTGACCAATTTCATCTTTTGATTGATGGGTGATATCTGGATGAATTAATTCACCATTAGCTACATGGCTGGCTGCCAGAACGACAGATTTTAAAGGGCGTGAGATTGTCCGTTGTATATAGAAAATAAGGAAAATACCTAGAGCGATACCAATAATGATTGCGATAATGGAAATAAGTTGGGAATTAAATACAGCCTGTTTAGATTCTTTTGTCACAATATCTAGTTGTTCCTTTTGATAGTTTCCAATTTTATCGGATACATCTTGTATACCTTTATTCGTTTGTTGTACTTCACCATTTACCTTTTGCAAAGCACCTTCTAGATTACCAGCTTCAAATAGAGCTATTGCTTCGGTTGCTGCCTTGTTAAAAGTATCATTATGAACTTTTAATTCCTGTGCATATGTTTCCATTTCAGCTGAATTTGATTTTTCAATGATTTCTTCCACATGTGTGTCGAGCATACTTGCATATTTTGAGAAACTCTCTTTGTTAGCAGGTTTGTCTTCGATGATGATGGCACGAATGAAAAGACCTTGCATAGCCATTTCGTATTGAATATCATCTGCTAATTCTACAAGGGCAACATGTCCTTCTAATGCATTTTCAATCTTTTTTTCAATGTTTGAAAATAACAGAAACATAATGAACAAAGAAATGATTAATGTGAGAATAATTGCAAAGAAACCAAAGCTTAATTTTTTACCTACAGACATATAGATACGCCCTTTCCTTAAATGCTCTATAAAATTTTTTATACTTTAATTTAGCGTTTCTCAGTAGTAGAAGTCAATATTCGTTGAAGGAAACAGTGCAGATTATTCATGTGCTTTTATATTGTTATTATAATAAGGAAGATTGTCTGTAAAAATCAATCAAGATAAGGTTGTTTTCATCGTTTTATAGTACGGATTACGTGTACGCGTTATAAAAAAGAAGAGGCTGGGACATAACTAGCTTCAATAAATGAGAAATCCTAATTTGAATGAATTCAAATTAGGATTTCTCTATTTTTTATGCCGTCTCCATACTTACTGGCTGTGAACTTTCTTAAATTCACGGCCAGTAATGCGAGCCCCATTTCATTTCCTACCCTCGATTTCCCTCGTACAGAAAATCGAGTGAAACCCAAATTAGCCTTCAAGAATCCAAAAACTGGTTCCACGTCAATTTTGCGTTGACGATAAATGGTACTCGTTTTTTCTTCTGAAAGCGTTGTTCTTACATATTCTTTTTGCTGTTCCCACTTCTCATTCACTAGTAACTTACGATTATTTCCTTCTTTTGCTTTTGTACATAATGAACGGAATGGGCATCCGGAACAGTCTTCACATTCGTATACCTTAAACTCTCGCGTAAATTCATATTGATCCGTTTTCATGGTACGATATTTAAATACAAGGTGTTGTTGGTTCGGACAAGTGTATTGATCATTTTCTTCATCATAATCCCAGTAGGCTGTATTGAATTCGTTTTGTTTATACTTTTTCTTTTGTTCTTTTAAATACAAGTTATACGTAATTAAGGCTTCTCGTTTACGATTCAAAAGAATATCATCATAATTTTGTTCGCTGCCATATCCAGCATCTGCGACGATGTGTTTTGGTAAATCAAAATAATGTTGTTCGATTTCATCTAAAAACGGGATTAAGGTACGTGTATCCGTTGGATTCGAATAGATACTGTAGGCAAGCACATATTGACCTTCTGTTGCGACTTGGATGTTATAACCTGCTTTCAATTGACCATTGTTCATATAGTCATCCTTCATTCGCATAAATGTGGCATCTGAGTCCGTCTTGGAATAACTATTTCGCATGCCAAAGATTTCAAAGTCTTTTTGATATTTTAGTTTACGTACAATATAGTCGATTAATTGTTTGCGAGCGTGCTTTGGGAATTTCCGTTCGGCTCTTAAAGCTTTTCGCTCAGCTACATCCGATGAATCCTCTATTTTTTGATCATACTCAGAAATCACTTCGTCTACTTTCTCTACCATCTGGGCGAGTTCTTCTACTGCTAATTCTTCTACATTTTCGCGTTCAATTTCGGGTATGATTTCTTTCTCGAGTAGCTCATCATATAACTGGTTTGATTTTTCAATTAATCCGTTATGATATTTCTCGATGGATTTTTTCCACACGAAAGTAAATTTGTTCGCATTGGCTTCGATCTTTGTTCCATCAATAAAAATAGCTTCCTGATCAATTAATTCTTCTTGGACCAACTGGCAACGGAATTGGACGAAACATTGGCGGATCAACTCTTTCATTTCTGGTTGAACACGGAAACGGTTGATCGTGCGATAGCTTGGTTCATACCCTTGAGCTAGCCACATCATCCGAAGACTATCTTTTAATAGGGCTTCAATTTTACGCCCTGAGAAGACAGATTGTGTATAAGCACATAAGATAATTTTAAGCATCATGCGTGGATGGTAGGCGGGACAGCCCTCATTTCGAAGAAATGGTTCAAACGCTTCTGACGGGATACTTTCAACTAAATGGTGGACATGGAAGGAGATATCACTTTTTTGTATTGTTACTTCTAAATCTAAAGGCAAAACTAATTGATTCATGTTATAATTTTT
Organism: Lysinibacillus capsici; assembly: GCF_020217405.1. Lineage (NCBI taxonomy): Bacteria > Bacillati > Bacillota > Bacilli > Caryophanales > Bacillaceae > Lysinibacillus > Lysinibacillus capsici. Next base: position 1,101,587 of record NZ_CP084108.1, read on the forward strand.
AAACATAAGGATCCTTCTTTCTGTATAATTTTGTTGTGGTGACTTAATTTTATCAGAAGTGATCCTTATTTTTTATGAAAAAATTTAAAGCCTGTGAAATTTTACTGATTGTAAAATTTCACAGGCTTTTTAATTTAGAGGTGGGTTTTGTCCCAGCCTCTTCCTTTATGACTGTTTCTTTAACTGTAAAATGACTGTCTCATCAGGGTCAATATACAGTGTCTTTTGTTCAAAATAGATGACGAAACCAGGTTTGGCACCATTTGGTTTTTTGACCTGTTTTATTTCGGTATAATCTACAGGCACAGAAGAGGATTCTCTGGCCTTAGAAAAATAGGCGGCTAGTGTGGCAGCTTCTCGCAACGTCGTTTCATCTGGTTCACTTGAATGAATGACAACATGAGATCCAGGAATATCTTTTGTGTGTAACCAAATATCAGTCCGCTTTGCTAGTTTAAATGTCAGCATGTCATTTTGTTTATTGTTTTTTCCAACAGAGATTATTACACCTGTAGAAGAAACATAGCGTTCTGGTTCAGGTTTCGCTTGTTTTTTCTTTTTCTTCGCATGACGTAGTTTTAAGTAACCTTGCTCTGCTAACTCTTCACGAATTTCCTCAATATCTCCAGGAGAAGCCTGCTGAACTTGCTGTGCCAGCATTTCGAAGTAAGAAATTTCATCAGTCGTTTTTTCTAGCTGCTCTTGAACCATGACCAAGGCATTTTTTGCCTTTGTGTACTTTGTATAATAGCTTTGGGCATTTTCAATCGGTGTTTTACGTTCGCTTACTGGAATCGTTATTTCTTCGCCAGTTTCACTATAGTAATTTGTGACAGTAACTTCCTTGACTCCTTTTTCAAAGGCATAGATATTAGCCATTAATAGCTCACCATATAGTTGGAATTGATCGAGCTTGGAGGCACGTTCATAATCTTTCGTTAACTTTTTTGTTTTTAAAGCTAGTTTGTCAATCTCATTTTGTAGCCAGCGCTCTAAATCGCCTGCTTGTTGTTTTACACGATCTCGCTCTGCACGTGCAAAAAATACACGATCAAGAAGCTCATGGACATTAGGATAGATTGTTATATCCCCATCGTGCAAGTGCGTTAATTCGATAGGGGAAAAGTGTACTTTATGATTGAAGAGTACGTACATTGGCTTCATTCCACCGTTAGCAAAGGAGGTCATAAAATCCTTGAAACAAGCTAGCGTATTTGAAGTCTTTTTCATTCGATACAATAATTCTTCCGCGTGGAGAGGTGAAAAACCAGCTAATTGTTGCACTAGCTCTTTAGAGGTTTTCCCTTCAGCAAAAAATGCTGTTAGCTCTTCATCTGTCACTGTTAAAGGATTCCATTTGTTTTGTGAGGGTGGTGCAATATACGGTTGCCCTGGTAGTACAGTACGGAAGCTATTGACTGAAGGCGGTAGATGTTTTAGGCTGTCAATAATTTTTCCCTGCTCTTGATCAATCAACAGTAGATTACTATGTCTACCCATAATTTCAGCATGTATTTCTCTTACAATTGGATCTCCAATTTCATTTTTACTTTCAATTTCTACTATTATAATGCGATCAAAATCACGCTGTTTTATGGAAGCAATAAAACCACCCTCTATATGCTTACGCAAAAGCATACAAAACATTGGCGGCTCTGCTGGATTTTCAATCACGTGTTCAGTAAGGTGTACACGTGCATAAGAAGAGTGGATGGAAAACAGTAATTTATGATTCTTTCCGTTCGCTCGCACATGTAAAATAACCTCTTGTGCATTAGGTTGGTGTATTTTGGTAATCCGACCAGTGACTAGCTGTTGTAAGTCGGCAGTTATTGAATAAGTAAATAAGCCATCAAATGCCATATGAATTCCTCTTTCCAACGATATCAAGCATCTTGGTACTTTCGTATTTTTTTCTTAATGTATCTGCATTCACTATTTTTAAGCTTCTGCAAATACTCTTTTGGTATGTTTATCATAGCATTTTTTAGGTGAATATTAAAATATAGCTTCAATTGTGGTAGAATTAGCTTTTACTTTATCCAAATTTTTTTGGAGAGTCGTCATAATCGACAAAGCTTATGTTATAATAATCCCAGTATGCAAAGAAAGGTGTGACGAACCTTGGTGCGTAGTATGACTGGTTTTGGCAGAGGTGTCACAACAACTAGAGACTTTCAATTAACCGTGGAAATGCGCTCGGTCAACCATCGTTTTTTAGAAATTAATGCAAAATTTCCGAAAGAATGGCTTGAAGCTGAAATATTTGCAAAGAAACTAATTTCTCAAGCTTTGTCACGCGGCAAAATTGATGTGATGGTATATGTGAAGGACTTAGAGAACGTAGAGCAATCTATTGAGATTAATTGGTCATTAATTGAAGCGTATCGTAAGGCAAAAGAGCAATTAGCAAGTAAAGTACCACTTGAAGAAAAATGGACGATGCAAGAGCTTTTATCGTTAGAGCAGGCACTTGTACAGCAAAAACCCCAGCTTACACCAGAGGATTTGCTCAGTGCTGTTGAACAAGCGATTTCACAAGCGATTGAACAGCTCGTTCAAATGCGTGAGCGTGAAGGGCAAGAATTACAAGAGGTTGTTGTACAATATAAAGAACAGTTAATGGAGCAAGTCAATCAGATTCGTTTGTGTTCTTCGCTTGCTGTTGAAAAATATCGTACACGATTAATAGAGCGAATTAATGAAGTTGCAAATGGCACATTGCTAGAAGATCGTTTACTAGCGGAAGTAGCAATTTTTGCAGAACGAGTAGACATCTCCGAAGAATTAGACAGATTAGATAGTCACTTCAATCAACTGAAGGAAACATTACTTGAAAAGATTTCGGTTGGGCGTAAATTGGACTTTTTAATGCAGGAAATACATCGCGAGATTAATACGATTGGTTCAAAAAATCAATCTACAGAAGCAGCGGTTGCTGTTGTTCAGGCGAAAACAATTTTAGAAAAGATGCGTGAGCAAGTGCAAAACATCGAATAACTTGCACGTATCTGTTATAAATTAAGGGAGATATAGAGAATAAATGATAAAAGAACGTGGATTATTAATTGTTCTGTCTGGCCCCTCTGGTGTAGGTAAAGGGACAGTGCGAAAAGAATTATTTTCTCAGCCGAATACGAATTATGAGTATTCCATCTCGATGACAACACGAAATCCTCGCGAAGGTGAAGTAGATGGTGTAGACTATTTTTTCAAGACACGTCATGAATTTGAAGTGTTAATTGAACAAGGTGGCTTGTTAGAGCACGCTGAATTTGTCGGTAACTATTATGGAACACCATTAGCTTATGTAAATGAAACACTTGATGCAGGTCGTGATGTATTTTTAGAAATCGAAGTGCAGGGTGCAGCACAAATTCGTAAAAAAGCACCAGATGCCTTATTTATTTTCTTAGCCCCTCCAAGTTTAACGGAATTAAAAGATCGTTTAGTTGGACGTGGGACAGAAACGGAGGATATCATTGCCAAACGAATCGCTACTGCAAGTGAAGAGCTTGAAATGATGAGCTTGTATGATTATGTTGTGGAAAATGATGAAGTGACGAATGCCTGTGATCGTATAAATGCGATTATTAAAGCCGAGCATTGTCGTAGAGAACGTGTTGAAAAAAGATATTTGTCAATGTTGAGAGGAGAATAAAACAATGCTATACCCATCAGTAGACGCTTTAAAAAAAGAAATCGATTCAAAATATTCATTAGTGAGCCTTGCTTCTAAACGTGCTCGCCAAATGCAAGAAGAGCAAGACACAGAACGCTTACACAAGTATGTTTCCCATAAATATGTTGGGAAAGCACTTGAAGAAGTAGCGGCAGGTGTACTTACGAAAGTATCACAGGATGAGTCAACTGTGTATGAGGACGAAATCTAACATCATGTAAAGAGCTTTACTATGTTTACATGCATGCTAGTCTAGTTAGCAGTAGATTTTGATTATACAGAATGCCGAAAGCTCCCAGGGAATCCTTCTTTGGGAGCTTATCATTTGAAAGGACGACACCTAGCATGAATAAAAATATTTTACTTTGTGTTTCAGGCGGGATTGCCGTATATAAGGCTGTGGCACTCGTAAGCAAGCTATCACAAGCAGGAGCCAATGTAAAAGTCATCATGACAGCCTCTGCTAGACAGTTTGTAAATCCATTAAGTTTTCAAGTGATGTCCAAAAATGATGTTTATTTTGACACGTTTGATGAAAAAGATTCAAGTGTGATTGCTCATATAGACTTAGCAGACTGGGCTGATTTAATTTTAGTAGCGCCCGCTACAGCAAATATAATAGGAAAAATGGCCAATGGTATAGCAGATGATATGATCACAACAACCCTGCTTGCTACGACAGCACCTGTATGGATTGCACCAGCCATGAATGTACACATGTACGACCATCCAGCGGTAAAACGTAATTTGGATAGGCTATCAGCTGATGGCTACAAATTTATTGAGCCTTCCGAAGGTTTTTTAGCATGTGGCTATGTCGGGAAGGGCCGTCTAGAGGAGCCAGAGAAAATCACTGCACTTGTTCAAGATTTTTTTTCGAGAAAAACAAAACCACTAACAGGTAAAACAGTCATAGTGACTGCGGGTGCCCTGCATGTACCATTGGATGAACAGCATGTAATTAGTCCACAGGCAAATGGAGCCATAGGCCGAGCTTTAGCACATGAAGCAAGAATGCTAGGCGCACATGTAATTGAAATAGAAAATTCTAATTTGTTTGATGCTATACAGCAACTGGAGGCTTATAAAATCCAATACCCTCAGGCAATATTAATCCATGCAGCAAATGTGCCGACTATAAAGGAAACGCCGATCATTTCGGTAGAAGGCATAAAAGCGATCACTTTCGGGCAAAAAGTGCAAGGAACACCAATGCTTAATATACTTTCTGAGAGATGGATTGATTTTAGCGAAAAAGCGCAGCTTAACGGACAGTTTTTGGCGACAATGAACCCACAACTTTTTGCTCAGGCATTATGGTCATATATTATAAAGGGTGAGGAACAATGAGCTTCTTGATAGCAGAGGTCATTGTAGATGTCTCTACTTACCATGTAGACCGTCCATTTGATTATCAAGTACCTGTAAAATGGATTAGTGTTATCGAGTTAGGAAGTCGTGTGAAAGTGCCATTTGGTCCAAGGAATGTCCTGGGTTTTGTTGTTGGATTGAAGCAAGAAACAGATGTACCGTTAAATAAACTAAAGGCAATCAATCAAATTTTAGATATGGAGCCAGTCCTGACAGAAGAGATGTTGCGAATGGCGAAGTGGTTGAAGAACGATACGATTTGCTATGAAATAGATGCCTTGCAAGTGATGTTACCATCTGCACTTCGAGCCAAGTATGAAAAAATGATTAAGCTACAACAAGGTCAACAATTGCCACTAGAGGTACAGGCTATATTCGGGAAGCGTCAACGAGCAAATTTTAAAGAATTTGAGCGAGCAGGTTTACTACCCTTATTGAAACAATTGGTTGCAGATAACATTGTTACAATCGAAAATGTTGTGAAGCAACAGGGAAATGTGAAAGAAATTCGAATGGTTCAAATAACAGCAGACCCACAACTTATTGAACGTGCCTTAGAGCAGTCATCCAGGGCAGTTAAACAACGGCTATTATTGCAATGGATGTGCCAACACTTAGGAGAGGTTTTTACTCCCCAACAAATTTGTGACGAAGCAGGGGTCTCTATATCAGTATTAGAGGCAGTAATTGACAAAGGAGCTGCTCAATTTATTCAAGAGGAAGTATTTCGTGATCCATTTACGAAGGAAGTTTCACGTACACAAGCCTTACAATTAACGGATGAGCAGCAGGTTGCTCTCCAAGCTATTACTACAGCTATGGATCAGCAAATGGCGCAAACCTTTTTATTACATGGTGTGACCGGGAGTGGCAAAACAGAGGTTTATTTGCAGGCTATTCAAAAGGTATTAGAAGAAGGAAAAGAAGCCATTATGTTGGTACCTGAAATCTCTTTAACTCCACAAATGACCGAACGATTCCGCAGTCGCTTTGGTGAGATGGTTGCTGTGATGCATAGTGGATTATCTGTAGGTGAGAAATATGATGAATGGCGTAAAATTCAACAAGGCAAAGTGAAGGTCGTAGTTGGAGCTCGTTCAGCTATTTTTGCTCCCTTTACGAATATAGGGCTTATTATATTGGATGAGGAACATGAATCAACTTATAAGCAAGAAGATTCACCGCGTTATCATGCAAGAGATGTAGCCATCTGGCGTAGCGAATTTTATAAATGTCCTATTATTTTAGGGAGTGCAACACCAGCATTAGAATCATTTGCAAGAGCTAAAAAGGGAGTATATAAGCTACTCTCCTTAAAACACCGTGCTTTACATCAGGCTTTGCCGACTGTTTTTATTGCAGATATGCGTGAAGAGCTGAGACAAGGTAATCGTTCGATGTTTTCCCAATCATTGATAGAAGCAATCCGTTTAAGACTTGAGAAAAAAGAGCAAATGGTGCTGTTTTTAAACCGTCGTGGCTATTCATCATTTGTACTCTGCCGAGATTGTGGAACAGTTGTCCAATGTCCAAATTGTGATATTTCATTAACCTATCATCGAACAACTGAAAAATTGAAATGTCATTATTGTGGTTACGAGGAACATGTTCCACAAATATGTCCGCAATGTCAAAGTGATCATATCCGTTATTTTGGTACAGGTACACAAAAGGTGGAAGAGGAACTGTATAAGTTGTTTCCTGAGGCAAGAGTATTACGTATGGATGTAGATACTACGAAGCATAAAGGGGCACACGAAGAAATATTGGAGATATTTGGGGCAGGGCAAGCAGATATTTTGCTTGGTACTCAAATGATTGCAAAGGGTCTAGATTTTCCAAATATTACGCTAGTTGGTGTACTTAGTGCTGATACATCCTTACATTTACCTGATTACCGCGCAGCAGAGCGAACATTTCAGCTATTAACACAGGTAAGTGGACGTGCTGGGAGACATGACAAGCTAGGGGAAGTCATCATTCAAACGTATACACCTGAGCATTACGCAATTGAATTAGCTAAATCCCAAGAGTATGAACCATTTTATGAACGTGAGATGTTTTTACGTCGCAGATCCAACTATCCACCTTATTATTTTGTAGCTCTTATTCAATTATCCCATGAAGATGTCATGATGGCTGCTGAATATGCTGGCCGGGTGGCTGATTGGTTACGAGGAAACTTATCGAATCAAGTCGCAATAATAGGACCAACAACTGCGAGTATTGCTCGTCTCCAAAATAGATATCGTTATCAATGTTTGATAAAATATAAAATTGAACCAAATCTAATTCCTGTGTTACAACGTCTACTTGCCATGTATAGAGCAGAGTGGATTAAGCAAGGAATATTAATGACGGTAGATTTAGATCCATCTACTATATAGTTAGCGTGTAATAGTAGCACGATTTTTAATAAAAGTATCAATTAGCTAGTGGACTAGCTTTAAAGCAGAAATGAGGAAATAATCATGGCTATAAAAAAAGTAATTGAAAACCCTGCAAAGGTACTATCAACACCGTGTGCTGAAGTGACAGAAATAAATGATGAAATAATTACGTTACTTGATGATTTATATGACACAATGGTGGAATATGATGGTGTTGGAATTGCGGCACCACAAATAGACGTAGGGTTACGGGTAGCAATTGTTGAACTAGGTGAAGAACGTGATATTTTAGAAATGATTAATCCAACTGTCGTTGAAACGGACGGAGCAGAAGTAGATATTGAAGGATGCCTGAGCTTTCCAGGTTTATATGGAGAAGTAGAACGTCCTAGCTATGTCAAAATTGAAGCATGTGATCGTGAAGGACGTGTTTATGAATTAGAGGCAGGTGGCTTTGATGCACGTGCGATCTTACATGAAATTGATCATTTAGATGGTGTGCTTTTCGATTCAAAAATCAAGCGTATTGTCACAGCAGAAGAACTAGAAGAAATGTACGCCGAAGAGGAGGAATAAAATGACATCTATCGTTTTTATGGGGACACCTGACTTCTCCGCACCTATTTTGCGTATGCTACATGATGAAGGATATGCTATTAAAGCAGTTGTAACACAACCAGATCGTCCAGTTGGGCGTAAACGAGTACTAACACCGCCGCCAGTAAAGGCAACAGCGTTGGAACTTGGCTTGCCAATTATTCAACCCGAAAAATTACGTGGCTCCGAGGAGTTACAGCAGATTCTTGCTCTACAGCCTGATCTAGTGATAACAGCAGCATTTGGACAGATACTACCCAAAGAATTATTAGATGCACCAGCTCTAGGCTGCATTAATGTCCATGCATCACTATTACCAAAATATCGTGGAGGTGCTCCAATTCACCAAGCCGTCATGGATGGTGAAAAAGAAACAGGAGTAACGATCATGTATATGGCAGAAAAGCTTGATGCGGGAGATATTATCTCTCAAAAAGCAATCCCTATTGAAGAAGATGATCATACTGGTGGACTTTTTGATAAGCTAAGTATGGTTGGCTGTGAATTACTCAAGGAAACACTTCCTTCTATTATAAATGGTACAAATAATCGTACAGTTCAAGATGAAGAACAAGTTACCTTTGCAAGTAATATTTCAAGGGAACAAGAACGGATCGATTGGACAAATGATGCTATTACTTTATACAATCAAGTGCGCGGTCTTCATCCGTGGCCTGTTGCTTATACCACTTTTGAGGATGGTAATTTTAAAATTTGGTGGGCAACGATTGGCAAAAGTAAGCATGAGGCGAATCCAGGTACAGTTGTTGCCATTGATAAAGATCATTTTGAGGTAGCAGCTGGCAACGGGACAACTTTAGCATTATATGATGTGCAACCAGCTGGGAAAAAGCGCATGACCACAGAGGAATATTTACGTGGGACAGGTTCTAAATTACAGATTGGGGACCAATTCAAATGAGTAAAAAAAGTGTAGTGATTTGGGATGGCAATGTACGAGATGCCGCATTGTCAATTCTATTAGCAGTTGATAAAAATCAGGCTTATAGCAACTTATTGCTAAATGAAACAATTAAACGACATAAAATTGAAGCAAAAGATCGTGCTTTATTGACTGAAATAACGTATGGAACTTTACAGTATAAAATGACACTTGATTATTACTTAGAGCCATTTATTCGCAGTTCAATTGATCATTGGGTTCGCTGGTTATTAAGAATCTCGTTGTATCAAATCCATTATTTAACACGTATCCCTCCTCACGCTGCAGTAAACGAAGCAGTAGAAATTGCCAAGCGTCGAGGACATCGTGGAATTGCTTCTATGGTCAATGGCATCTTAAGATCCGTGTTACGCAGTGGTGTCCCTTCAACAGATGATATAGCAGATCCAATTGAGCGTCTTTCTATAGAAACAAGTCATCCAATGTGGTTAGTTCAAAGATTTGTTGATAACTACGGTCTTGAAGTAGCGACTGAAATGTTGCATGAAAATAATAGACCGCCTGTGCAGACTGTGCGTGTTAATACAACAAAAGCAACTGTAAAACAAGCAATTGCTGAGTTAGAGGCAGAAGGATTAACGGCTATTCAAAGCGATGTTATACCAGAGTGTTTATACATTACAAACGGTCAACCAGCTCGTACAAAAGCCTTCAAAGAAGGTATGATTACTATTCAGGATGAAAGTTCAATGATACCTGCTAATGTGCTAAATCCATCTCCAGGTATGCGTGTCTTGGATATGTGCGCGGCACCTGGTGGAAAAACAACACATATTGCCGAAATAATGCAAAATGAAGGATCTATTTTAGCAACAGACCTTCATCCACATAAATTAGATTTAATCGACCATAATACAGAGCGTCTAGGGCTTGATATTGTTGAAACAGCCCCAATAGATGGACGGAAAGCACCAGAATTTTTACAAGCAGCGTCTTTTGATGCTATCTTAGTCGATGCACCATGTAGTGGACTAGGCGTTATGCGACGTAAGCCAGATATTAAATATACAAAGCGAGAAGAGGATTTAGAAAGTCTTCAAAAAATCCAATTAGCTTTACTTGATGCAGCAACGAAAGTTTTGAAAACAGATGGTAAGCTTGTATACAGTACGTGTACAGTAGACATACAAGAAAACGAAGGCACTGTGAAAGCCTTTTTAACAGCACATCCAGAAATGGAAGCTATACAACTAGAATCTTTACCAACAAAATTAGCGGAAAAGCAAGCTAATGGCATGCTTCAAGTCTTTCCACAAGACTTTGGCAGTGACGGTTTCTTTGTCGCCGCCTTTCGTAAAAAAGGAGAATCCAACTAATGGTGGATCAAGAGAAATTTAATGAACGTATTAACGATTTAGTCGAAGAAGCAGAAGAAAAGCCCGTTCGACGCGTAAAAAAAGAAAAGCCAAATTTAAAAGAATCCATTTATTCGTTACAACCTCATCAATTAGAAGAATGGCTAACGGAAAATGGCGAAAAGCCTTTCCGTGCTGCTCAAATTTTTGACTGGCTGTATAATAAACGTGTAAAGACATTCGAAGAAATGTCAAACCTTTCAAAGGGATTACGCGAAAAACTAACTGCAAATTTTGCATTATCCACACTATCAACCATTATTAAACAAGAATCTAAAGATGGTACCATTAAATTTTTATTCCAATTACAAGATGGCTATTCTATAGAAACTGTGTTAATGCGCCATGAATATGGAAATTCTGTCTGTGTAACAACACAAGTAGGCTGCCGAATTGGCTGTACGTTTTGTGCATCCACTTTAGGTGGTTTGAAGCGACATTTATTAGCAGGAGAAATTGTGGAGCAAGTTGTCAAAGTACAGCAAACATTAGATGAATTGGGCGAGCGAGTATCTCATATTGTCATTATGGGTATTGGTGAACCTTTCGATAACTATGATGCAATGATGAATTTCTTAAAAGTGATCAATCATGAAAAAGGTTTAAATATCGGAGCACGTCATATCACGGTTTCAACATCGGGTATTGTACCTAAAATTTACCAATTTGCGGATGAACAATTACAAATTAACTTTGCTGTTTCTCTGCATGCGCCAAACCAAGAAGCACGTCAAAAGCTAATGCCAATTGCCCGTGCTTATAAATTGGAAGAATTAATGGATGCTGTGCGATACTATACAAAAAAAACAGGTAGACGAGTGAGTTTTGAGTATGGGCTGATGTCTGGTGAAAATGATTCAGTAGAAATAGCAGAGGAACTATCTGCTTTAATTAAAGGAATTAAATGTCATGTCAACTTAATTCCTGTAAACTATGTACCGGAACGTGATTATGTTCGTACATCTCGTAGTCAAATTTTTGCTTTTGAAAAAACATTAAAGAAAAATGGTATTAACGTAACGATCCGCCGAGAGCAAGGTTCAGATATCGCTGCTGCGTGTGGTCAATTACGTGCACAAGAGAGATCTGAAGAAACGAGGTGACCAGTATTGGAATACACAGTCGAAAGTGATATTGGTTTAAAACGATCCATTAATGAGGACCGTGCTGCATTCTTTAAACGTCCAGATGGGCTTGCACTAGCACTTGTAGCGGATGGCATGGGTGGTCATAATGCTGGTGATGTAGCAAGTGATATGGCAATTCAACAAATGGAATCCTTTTTTTTACAGGCAGACACACATCATTTTGAATCCACAACATCAAAAAAAGAATGGTTATTACAAACAGTTAAGCAATTGAATAAAACAATATATGACTATTCTTTATCACATGAAGACTGTAAAGGAATGGGCACGACATTTATTGCAGTGTTAATCGAAGAACAACATTGCTTCATTGCACATGTGGGGGACAGTCGTGTGTATTATTTCTTTGAAGATGGTGCACAACAAATAACAAGAGATCATTCATATGTGAACGTCTTGGTCGAAAATGGTGAGATAAGCGAAGAAGAGGCTTTGACACATCCAAAGAAAAATTTCATCTTAAAAGCGGTTGGGACAGAGGACACAATCGAACCAGACTTTTATGAAGTAGATTTAGCATCAGAATCGTATTTACTCATTTGTTCAGATGGATTAAGCAATAAACTAACTGTTTATGAAATGGCATCGATAATTACGTATCCAGACTCCATTAAGGAAAAGGGACGTAAACTTGTAGAATTAGCAAATGCCAGCGGGGGAGAAGACAATATCTCCCTCGTGCTATTAACAAAAAGGGATGAGGAGGTGTAAGAATGCTTGTAGGTAAAAGAATTAGTGACCGTTATAAAATTTTAGAACTCATTGGTGGCGGAGGTATGTCCAATGTTTATTTAGCACACGATATGATCTTAAATCGTGATGTAGCCATTAAAATATTACGCTATGATTTTTCCAATGAGGATGAATTACATCGACGTTTTCAACGTGAGGCACTGTCTGCTACAAGTCTTACACATCCAAATATTGTTAGTGTTTATGATGTAGGTGACGATGGAGATCTACACTATATTGTGATGGAATATGTTCAAGGAAAAACATTAAAGCAGTACATACAAGAATTTGCACCAATTTCTCCTGCTAGAAGTGTGCATATTATGAAGCAATTAACGTCTGCCATTGCTAATGCCCATGAAAACCATATTATCCACCGTGATATTAAACCGCAAAATATATTAATGGATGCGGAAGGTAATGTGAAAATTACGGATTTTGGTATTGCGATGACGTTAAGTGCTACATCATTTACTCAAACAAATTCTGTGCTTGGTACAGTCCATTATTTATCACCGGAGCAAGCTCGCGGCGGTACAGCTACAAACAAATCAGATATTTACGCTCTCGGTATTGTATTATATGAATTATTAACAGGTGAACTTCCATTTTCTGGTGAATCTGCTGTTTCAATAGCACTTAAGCATTTACAAGCTGAAACGCCTTCTGTCCGTGCTTTTGATGCAACGATTCCCCAAAGCTTGGAAAATGTAGTATTAAAGGCTACTGCCAAAGATGCATCCCATCGTTATACGACAGTGGAAGAAATGTATGAAGATTTGGAAACCGTACTAACACCATCTAGAATCAATGATCCCAAATTTGTCATACCTGTGGATAATGATGTAACGAGAGCTATTCCCATCATTAAAGAGCAGATGCATAAAAAAGACGAAGATCTAACTAAAACAAGAGTTATTGAACCGATTATGGAAGCTAAAGCACCTTCTCAACCACAACCTAAAAAGCCTGTAGAAAAGCCAGTTCCTGTAAAGGCAAAGAAGAAAAATTGGCCCAAATATGTTGCAGGACTATTCATTGCAGCGGTTGTCATTTTCTTATTCTTTATTTTTGCAAAAGATTTATTTAGCCCGAAAAAAGTGGCTATACCAGATGTAGCCAATTTAACAATAGAGGAAGCGACAAAAAAATTAGAAGCAGATGGATTTGTTGTTGGTGAAGAGCATCAGGAGCGAAATCATGAGGAAATAGAGAAGGGGAAAGTTATTGAAACGGACCCATCAAAAAATTCATTACGTGAAAAAGGCTCAGAGGTAGACTTAATCGTTAGTTTAGGTGTAGAGATGACGACTGTTGATAATTATGTAGGACAAAATTATAGTCAAGTTGAAGCTTTAATAAAAGGAAAGTATAAAGACGTAATAAAAGAGGATGTCCCTTCTAATGAGCCAGAAGGAAGAATTATTGAACAAAGCATACCGCCAAATTCTGAGGTAGTAGCGAAAGAAGAAACAATCACGTTTAAAGTTAGCCAAGGAGTTAGAATGGTAAGGGTTGAAAATGTTGTAAATTATACGAAAGCTGATATGGATGACTATGTGAAAAGAGCAGGTCTCAATTGGCGTATATCTCGTGAAGAACATCATGAAACCATCCCAGCTGGCAGTGTAATTTCGCAATTGACAAAAGCGGGTACTATGGTAGAAGAAGGTTCTATGATATCGGTTGTAATCAGTAAAGGGCCAGCAAAACAGCCCGATAAACTACGTCTCATACCTGTAGTCATTGAGTATAAACCTACAGAAGAGGGAATAGCTCAAAATATTCGAATTGAAATTCAAGATAAAAATCATACATTGTCTGAACCTGTTGAAGTATTTGAAATTTTAAGTGATACGCCATACAACATTCAGCTTACAATTGAAGATGGCAAAGATGCGAGTTATAGAATAATTCGTGACTCAGAAATAATTTTAGAAGGCAAAGTTAATTATAATGATGTCGATTAAGGAGGAATTGGATGGCGCAAGGCCAAATAAGAAAAGCATTAAGTGGTTATTATTATGTATTTGATGGACATCAACTGATTCAATGTCGAGGACGTGGGGTATTTCGTAATCGTGGCGAATCCCCACTCGTAGGCGATATTGTAGAGTATACAATGGAAACTGAAGGCTCTGATGGGACAATACAAAAGATTTTTGAGCGTCAAAATGAATTAGTACGTCCGCCAATTGCGAATATTGATCAAGGTATTTTGGTGTTTTCTGTAAAGGAACCGAATTTCAATACCATTTTACTGGATCGTTTTTTAGTTGTGTTAGAATCCTTCCATGTACACCCGATTATTTGTTTAACAAAAATGGATTTGCTAGAAAATGATGAACGTGAGGAATTACAAAATTATATAGCAGATTATGAAAGCATGGGCTATACAGTTTTGCAAACATATAAAGATGAAGAAGAATTAGTAGAACGATTACGTCCTATTTTAAAGGGAAAAACCACTGTTTTAGCTGGCCAATCGGGCGTTGGGAAATCAACTTTACTTAATACGCTCATTCCAGAGTTGAATTTAAAAACGGGTATTATATCCCAAAGCTTAGGACGGGGGAAACATACCACTCGTCATGTTGAACTGATAGAGGTCTGTGATGGTTTATTGGCAGATACGCCTGGGTTTAGTTCCTTAGATTTTGACGAAATTGAGAAAGAAGAATTGGGGGTATGTTTTCCTGAGATGGCAAGAGTGGCGGATGATTGTAAATTTAGAGGTTGCTTACACTTGAAAGAGCCAAAATGTGCAGTAAAGGCAGCGGTAGAAGCAGGGGAAATTCGAGACTACCGCTACAAGCATTATGAACAATTTATGCAAGAAATTATGGATAGAAAGCCGAGGTATTAATGATGATACAAATAGCCCCATCAATTTTAGCAGCAAATTTTGCAAATTTAGGTGAAGAAGTAAAGGAAGTAGAGCAAGCAGGTGCACAACTTATTCATATTGATGTAATGGATGGTCACTTTGTACCGAATATCTCATTTGGTTCCATTGTATTGGATGCTATCCGTCCATTAACGAAGTTACCATTAGATGTGCATTTAATGATAGAAAATCCAGATCAGTATATCGAACAGTTCGCAAAAGCTGGAGCAGACTATATTACGGTACATGTAGAAGCATGCCATCATTTACATCGAACAATTCAATTAATCCGTTCTTTTGGTGTAAAAGCGGGTGTCGTATTAAATCCACATACACCGATAGAATCAATTCAACACATTTTAGAAGATATTGATATGGTATTATTAATGACTGTTAATCCTGGATTCGGTGGACAAAAATTTATCCATTCTGTTGTATCTAAAATTGAAGCATTATCAACAATAATTAAGGAGCGGGGCTTAGATATTGCCATTGAAATTGATGGTGGTATTACTGCTGAAACAATTGTGCCATGTGCACAGGCTGGAGCGACAATTTTTGTAGCTGGGTCAGCCATCTATAGTAAAGAAGATCGAACAGCTGCTCTTCAAGAAATTTTATTAGCTGGCGAGGCAGCGATTAAAGGATGACGACAGTCGTTGTTTGTGCAGGTGGTCCAAAAAATGAGCTTTGTTCATTTTCATCGTTTCAGCAACAACAGGATGTTGTGTTTATCGGGGCTGATCGTGGCGCCTTATATTTAATTGAGCACGGAATAACGCCCGATGCCATTGTAGGTGATTTTGATTCTTTAACAGATGAAGAATATCGACAAGTGATGGCACAAACCAATAATCAACAACGCTTCCAAGAAGAGAAAAATGAAACAGACACGGATTTAGCATTGCTGAAAGCCTATACGTTTGAACCACAAGAAATTATTTTGACAGGTGTGACGGGTGGGCGTTTAGATCATTACGAGGCAGCTGTCCGTTCTATTTATCGGTTACAAAAAGAGCATCCTCAAATTGAGTTAAAGATAATCAATCATACTAATATGTTGCAATTTTTACTACCAGGCACACATACAATTTATGCAGATGCTCGATACCGTTACTTGTCTTTTTTTGCTCACGAGGAGCCTATTCAAGGTGTAACATTACGACAAGTAAAATATGAAACAACGAATGAGGAAATTTCCTTAGGAACATCTCGATTTACAAGTAATGAAATAATAGGAACTTCAGGGTCTATATCTTTCTCGCAAGGCATATGTTTAATGATAAGAAGCATAGATTAGCGTAAGGGGGAGAGAGTCCTGAAAGTATATACGTTCCAATTGCCGAAATTCGTGAGTAGTATCACGCGTACGTGTATTAACCTATTTAAAAAAGATAAGAAAGTAAAAAAATCCGACTAGTGTTAGTCGGATTTTTTACTTTCTTATAGAATACTAATCAAGAAAAAAATCGATTGCGCTCAATGCGAAATCGATTTTTTAGAAGCAGCGATTAAACGCGCTCGATTTTACCTGATTTTAATGCACGAGCAGAAACCCATACACGTTTTGGTTTACCGTCAACTAAGATACGAACTTTTTGAAGGTTAGCACCCCAAGTACGTTTGTTAGCGTTCATAGCGTGGGAACGGTTGTTACCAGTACGAGCTTTACGTCCAGTGATTACACATTGTTTTGGCATGTTGTATTCCCTCCTTACTGTTGATGCTGAAAGATTATTATTTCAGTTCGGTATTTCACATACCATAATAATTTAACATACGATGGCGTTCAGTGCAACAGTTTTCACATAACCTTTCAAGAAAAAAACCTTTACAGACATAAAACGTTTATGAAAAGTAGTGAAGTTTAAAGGAGAATAGTTCTCTTATCCTTTTCCTCGATAACCAAGTTTTAGCGATACACGTCTACCAGTATCAACTAATCGCTCAATTAATGTATTAATATGATCTTGAGAGACATTAAAGTTTACAAAACCAATACTAACTGCTCCTATCACTTCACCAAAACCATCTAAAATAGAGACAGCAATGGATGAAGTACCTGCAGTTCGTTCTCCATGACTTATTGCATAGCCTTGTTGCCGAATTTGATGAAGCTGCGCCTCTAATTCGGCCATTTCATCTTTAGTTACTAGTTGCTCTAGAATTTCTTTGGATTGTATTGCTGACATTGAGGCAAGTATGGCCTTATTGGCCGCTCCGATATGCATAGGTATGCGGATACCCAATTGATCATAAATACGAATCGGATTTGCTGCACTGTCTATCCGTTCTATAATAATCGTATCTAATCCAGCTGGTTTACTTAAATAAACGCTTTCTTCAACCTCCCTGGCTAATCGTTCTAACTCAGGTCTAATTTTGCTAATATAATCCATCGTATCATACACTTGTAAGCCAAGTTCCATCCATATGGTTCCAAGCCGATAATATTTTGTCTGTTCATCTTGCTCAATCATCCCTTGTTTAATCATGGCTTTTAAAATTCTATGTAAAGTACTTAGCGGTAAATCGCATTTTGTAGAAAGCTCTGAAATGGACAAGCTACTGTCGTTTGCATCAGCAGCTAAAACCTTGGCAATTGTCATTGCCCGCTCTAATAATTGCAATTTGTCCCACCTCCCTTCATCCTATTTTATTTTTATTCTCCACCTACGTCTAGTTCCAATATTCCCGTACAAATCAGAAGTCTAAACAAATGCTTTATTTTTAATACACGAAAGCTACAAAAAGATCCTTTAAGGCCTATTTAATAAATGTTAATACAGCTTTTTTTCCAAGGGTGAATGCAATCTAGATTGAAAGAAAAATAAAAGTTTTCTAAATATATTGACAGTATAGCATAAAACGAATATATTCTTCATATAAACTTTCCTCTTAACGGAAACGTTTTCCACTACACGGAAATGAGGTGAAAGGAATGCATTATTGTTCATCAATGTATGCGCCTTTGAAACACGTTATTGTAAAAGATCCAAAAGATGCTTTCCAAAGCCAAACACATCTTAGTGAGGAATGGAAAACATTTAACTACTTATCTGAGCCTAATTATGAAGAAGCTCTAAGGGAATACGCTGAATTTATTGGGATTCTTGAAAAGTATGTGGAGACTATTGAATATCTGCCTATAGCAGATGAAGTAGGATTAGATTCTCTCTATGCACATGATCCAGTTAAATTCACACCAAATGGTGCCATTATACTGAAGTCAGGCAAAAAATTAAGACAACCAGAAGCAGCAGTATACAAGGACTTTTTACAGCAAAAAGGTATTCCAGTAATTGGTGAACTTACTGGAGAGGCAGTTTCAGACGGTGGAGATATTGTTTGGCTAGATAATCGAACGCTCGTTGTGGGTAGAGGTTATCGAACAAACGATGAAGCCATTCGTCAGTTAAAGGAAATGACAGCCGATATGGTAGATGAATTTATAGTTGTACAACTACCACATGATCTTGGTGAAGCTGAATGTTTACATTTAATGTCTTTCATAAGTATGGTAGACCGAGATTTAGCTGTTGTGCATTCGCGTTTAATGCCAGTATTTTTCAGACAACTGCTAATTGAGCGTGGCATCCAGCTAGTAGAAGTACCTAAAGGTGAATATGATTCGTTAGGCTGTAATGTGTTAGCGCTTGCACCAAGGGTATGTGTGATTCCTCAAGGCAACAAAAAAACAAAGCAACAGCTACTTGATGCTGGAGCAACTGTGTACGAATATAAAGGCGATGAAATTACTGTTAAAGGAACAGGTGGGCCGACTTGCCTAACTTGCCCAGTAGTAAGAGGATAAAGGAGAAGATGAATATGTTTAAAAATGTTATTGTTAAAAATCCAGGAAATAGTTTTGTAAACGGTTTAACAACTAGTGATTTAGGAAAGCCCATTTTAGAAAAATTATTTGAACAACATGAACACTATGTAGAGGCTTTAAAAAAATGCGGTGTAGAAGTTACACAATTACCAGCAAATGAAGCATTTCCAGATTCAACATTTGTAGAGGATACAGCTGTATTAACGCCTGAATTTGCTATTATCTCGAATCCTGGAGCAGCAGCTCGTAACCGCGAAATTGAAGAAATCGAACCAGCTGTAAAGCAATTCTATGAAAAAATTTACTATATTAAAGGTTCTGGAACACTTGATGGTGGAGATGTACTACAAGCAGAGAAAAAGTTTTACGTAGGGATCTCAGAGCGCACAAATGAAGAAGGCGCTCAGCAATTTAAAGAGATTGTTGAACAAGAAGGTTATGAAGTAACTATTATTCCATTAAAAGAATTCTTTCACTTAAAAACTGGAATTGCCTATGTTGGGGAAAATCGTATGGTGCTAGCTGGTGAATTTGTCGATCATCCTGCATTTGAATCTTACGAAAAAATCGTGATTCCTAAAGAGGATGAATATTCAGCTAACTGTATTCAAGTAAATGATTATATTATTATTCCAGCTGGCTATCCAGAAACAAATCGTAAATTACTGGACCTTGGCTATCAAACAATTGAACTTGATATGTCTGAATTTAGAAAACATGATGGTGGTTTAAGCTGTTTATCATTACGTTTTTAAGTAAATCTACCAATACCCAATCAATTTAAAAGAGAAAATTGATTGGGTACTTTCATTCTTGAAAAATCAGAATATTTAATATTTTTACATTATATGGGAAGTAGGGATGGATGTTGAATAAAGGGGATCAGCTTCACGATAATCAATTAAAACGTTCGATGAAAAGTCGCCACTTGTTAATGCTTTCACTTGGTGGTGTTATTGGAACAGGCTTATTTTTAAATGTAGGCTATACCATTAATCAGGCAGGACCCGGAGGCGCACTGATTGGTTACTTATTTGGTGGCTTAATTTTGTTTATGGTCATGAATTGTCTTGGGGAATTGGCTGTTTACATGCCTGTTACAGGCTCTTTCCAAACATATGCAACACGTTTCATTAGTCCTTCAGCTGGTTTTTCATTAGGTTGGATGTATTTTGTCGGGTCTGCTGCCACAGCAGGCGTTGAATTTACGGCTGCAGGTATTTTAATGCAACATTGGTTTCCTAGTGTACCAATTTGGATATGGTGTGCTGTGTTTATGGTTCTTTTATTTGTCTTAAATGCTTTAACAACGAAGGGCTTTGCTGAAGCAGAGTTCTGGTTTGCTAGTATAAAAGTTGTTGCAGTGATTGCATTTATCATTATTGGTGGAGCGGCAATCTTTGGTTTAATTCCATTAGCAGATCGTCCTACTCCACATCTCACAAATTTAGCACCTTCTGGTTTATTCCCAGCAGGTATTACGATTATTTTTGTAACAATGATGAATGTAATTTTTTCTTATCAGGGATCAGAGCTGGTGGGTATTGCAGCAGGGGAGACCGAGAACCCTGAAAAAAATATTCCACGAGCGATTCGTACAATTCTATTCAGAATCATCGTTTTCTATATTGCTTCCATTATTGTATTATCAGCAATATTCCCAGCATCAGAGCTTGGGCTTATGGAAAGTCCATTTGTCACGTTAATGAATTTAGCTGGTGTACCATATGCCGCTGGTATCATGAACTTTGTTATTTTGACAGCTATTTTATCAGTCGGTAATTCATGTTTATATGCATCAACACGTTTATTATTTTCCATGTCACAAGAGGGGATGGCGCCCAAGTTATTTGGTCGATTAACGAAAAACAAAGTACCATTAAATGCGCTTATTTTTACGATGGTATTCTCACTCTTATCTTTATTAACTAGTGTAATGGAAGCCGATGCTGTATTTGTATTACTAATGTCAGTAGCAGGTATATCTGTCACAATTTCATGGATGGGGATATGTGCTTCTCAGTTAATGTTCCGTTATCGCTATGTGAAGTCGGGAGGAAATGTGGCTGATCTAAAATTTAAAACACCACTATTCCCGTTGATTCCAGTATTTTGTATAATCTTTTGTGTTTTAATTTTAGTATTTTTAGCGTTTGATCCAACACAAAGGATTGGTTTACTATACGGGATTGGCTTCTTTATTGCCTGTATGATCTTTTATCAATTGAAATTAAAAAAAGCCGCGACTGCTGCTACAGATAGCAAAAATGAAGAAACACTAGAAGTTCGTTAATCGTACCTCTAACGAATGTGAGTAAAGGAGAATTTTATGAATACTTTTATGTGGGATACACCCGAAAAACTACGTGCCCTATTATGTGAACTTGTGAGCTGGGAAAGCCGGACATTAACGGAGGGCGAAAATAAATTTGCCTTTCGCTTAAAAGATAAATTGTTAACGCTTCCATACTTTGAAAAGCATCCAGACTTGATTGAATTACATGATGCAGGGCTTGGCAGAAATGCAGTGACAGCCTTCTATAAGCATCCAACGGCAACAGAAACCGTTGTGTTAATCAGTCACTTCGATACCGTGCATACGGAGGAATATGGTGAACTAGAGCCGTTAGCCTTTTATCCAGAAGAACTAACGAAAAAGCTAATGGAACCTAAATACCTAAAAGATTTACCAGAGGCAGCTCGGATTGATTTGGCGTCTGGTAATTATTTATTTGGTCGCGGCACAATGGATATGAAAATGGGTCTTGCCTTACACATGCAGTTGATCGAAAAGGCAAGCTTAGAGCAATGGCCGATTAATTTGATTTTAACGACGGTTCCTGATGAGGAAGTCAACTCTGCTGGTATGAGAGCGGCTGTTGTGGAACTGGTGAGACTGCGGGAACAGCACGGTTTAACTTATAAATTATTTTTAAATAGTGAGCCATCGTTTTCACAAGGGCCATCGGATACGAATGAATATATTTATTCAGGTACAATTGGTAAAATCATGCCTGCTGCTTTGTTCTACGGAAAAGAGACACATGTTGGTGAGCCATTAAAAGGGATGACGGCTCCCTTTATCGCTTCCTATATGACACAGCATATGGAGTGGAATCCCCTTTTCCGTGAAACAGATTTAGGTGAAAGTACACCACTACCTGTTTCTCTACAATTAAAAGATTTAAAAATGGAGTATTCTACACAAACACCATACCGTGCGGCGGCACTTTACAATGTCTTTTTGTTAAAACGGACAGCGGCAGAGGTAATGGCTATTTTTGAGGAAGTTGCGTTACAGGCAATGGCTGCTTGCAATGCGCACTATCAAGACATTTGTACAAGAGAAAATGTGCAGGGTGTGGGCAAGGTAAAGGTCTTACGCTACGAGGCATTATTGGAGCATGCGATCCGTAAATTAGGTGCTGAGGAAGTACAAGCGATTAAGCAGCAGGTTCAGCAGCATCGTGTATGGGATGATCGTGAAAAATCCATTCGTATTGTGGATCAGCTCATGATTCGCTGTCAGGAATTAGCACCTGCCACAGTCCTGCTATATGCACCCCCTTACTATCCAGCCATTAATTCATCCAATCACCCATTAGTGAAACAGTCGATTGAATTAATGAAGCAAACAGCTCAAACATTTGATATTGAGGTGGAGCAGATCCACTACTTTAACGGAATTTGTGATTTAAGCTATGTCAACTATTCAGATGCATCCAATGAGTGGCTAGCATTTGAACGGAACACACCTGTATGGGGCGATACGTACCATATTCCATTCAAAGAGATGGCAGCATTACAAGGTCCTGTATTAAATGTCGGACCATTTGGTAAGGATGCCCATCAAAAAACAGAGCGATTGCATGTGGATAGTGCGTTTAAAGAGATGCCTGTTATGATTGACACGCTTATTAAAAGTCTATTTTAGCCATATAAATTTTTCGATATTTAATTGAATACAATGTAAAAAGTTGATGCTATAAAGGTATCAACTTTTTTATTTATCAGAAAAATTTAGATTGACTTGTATTTTTCGTTATCATGACGATACATATAGGACATTATAATTATTTGAAAGTGGACATGAGGAGAGAGCATGATGGAAAATCAAGAAAAATTAGCTTTTTCTATTCGCGAAGAAATGGTTCAGTCGAATTTAAAAGGGATGAGAATAGTTGCTTGGACACTCATGTATGTATCAGCCATTATTTCGTTAATACATTATGGAGAGGTATTTTTTGTGAAGGCGGAAAGAGCCATGGTTCCCGTCTATATTGCCATTCATATCGCCTTGTTTTATATAGATGTTGCAGTATTATTATTTATCCGAGAAAAGCGAATTCATATTACTCCTGTTACTATACAGAAGTATGAACGGTTGGTTGTTGTTTATATTTACGCAATAATGCTTTTGATTACTGCGATATCGGTACTGGATGTTTACTTTTTCCGTCATGCAGCACTGTATGAGGTTATTTTAATCATTATTTGTACAGTGTTCGCGTTACCTTTACGAAAAATTGTTTGGATTATTTTGCTTTCTGCATCAGCCATTATTGTGAGTGCATATATGAGTGCTGGAATAGCGAGTGAAAATATAAAAATTATATTACCCATGTCATTATTAATACCTATTGGTGTAATGATTCAATATCAGACCTATAAGGTTCGTAAACAAATCCACACCCAGCATATTTTATTGAATGAGGAAATGACCAAAACGAAGCGACTATCAAAATTGTTGGCAATTAAAAATAATGAATTAGCAGAGCAAGCATTAAAAGATTCTTTAACGAATCTACCTAATCGACGTGCATTTAATCAAAAATTGAATAAGATAGGACAGCAACTTTCTCAAACACAGCCTTTAACAGTCATAATGATTGATATTGATTGCTTTAAAAAATTTAATGATTATTATGGTCATTTGCAGGGAGATGCTGCAATTGTCAAAGTCGCATCTCTATTGGAGGAAATTGCAGGGAAATATAATGCATTTGTTGCCCGTTGGGGTGGCGAGGAATTTGTTATGATAAGCCAGCATACTCATAAGGTTGCTGAACCCGTATGTGAAGAAATCTTAGAAGAAATTCGACAACTTAATATCCCACATTTACAATCTACTATTGCCCAACAAGTTACTGTTAGTATTGGAATGTGTCAAGCTAAAATCGCAAAATATGAGCATTTACAAACATGTTGTGAATTAGCTGACCAAGCGCTATATTTGGCAAAGCAAAACGGACGAAATAACTATTTCTGCAAAATGGCAATTTTTGATGAAGAAGCAAATGCGTCTATTTGAAGTCAGAAAACGTTGCTACGAAGCCCTTCAATACCCCCTTAGGTTGCTTAAATTATAATGAAAGTGTTACAATATAGTTTAGTCAAAAAGAGCCAAGGGGGCATTTCTATGTCAATTGAATTAAACAATGAATTCGGCCAAATTGATATTTCAACAGATGTACTTGCACAAATTGCTGGTGGAGCTGCTGTAGAATGCTACGGTATTGTTGGCATGGCATCTAAACATCAAATTCGTGATGGTCTAACTGATATTTTACGTAAAGAAAACTTCGCAAAAGGTGTTGTAATTCGACAACAGGACGACGATTTACATATAGATATGTACATTATTGTTAGTTACGGGACAAAAATTTCGGAAGTGGCTTATCAAGTACAATCGAAAGTGAAATATACAGTAGATAAAACATTAGGTATGAGCGTAAAATCTGTCAATATCTTTGTACAGGGCGTTCGTGTAGCGAATTAAGAGGAGGAACTAAATCGAATGCAGTCTTTAGACGGTATAAAGTTTGCTGAAATGGTACAAATGGGGGCGCATCACCTATACCAAAATGCAAATTATGTAGATTCATTAAATGTTTTCCCCGTTCCAGATGGTGATACAGGTACAAATATGAACTTATCAATGACATCTGGTGCAAAGGAAACAGAGCATGCTGCTTCAGAGCATATTGGTAAAACAGCACAGGCATTATCAAAAGGCTTGTTAATGGGAGCGCGTGGGAATTCAGGCGTTATTCTATCTCAGTTATTCCGTGGTTTTGGGAAGTTTATTGAGAAGGAGTCAACAATTGATGCAAAGGGCTTTGCTGGAGCATTCCAAGCGGGTGTTGATACGGCATATAAAGCTGTTATGAAGCCAGTAGAAGGAACAATTTTAACAGTGGCACGTGAAGCTGCGAAAAAAGGTGTAGAAGTAGCAGAAACTGAAAACGATATCATTGCCGTAATGGAAGCTTTTACAGCAGAGGCAAAGGCATCGTTGGATCGTACACCTGACCTACTGCCTGTTTTAAAAGAAGTGGGTGTGGTAGATAGTGGTGGTCAAGGCTTACTATTTGTGTATGAGGGATTTTTAGCTTCCTTAAAGGGGGAGGCTCTTCCGGAGAAAAATGATGCGACGCTAGATGATTTAATCAATGCAGAACATCATAGAGCCCAAGATTTCATGAACACGGCTGATATTGAATTTGGTTACTGTACAGAAATAATGGTACGCTTAGAAGAAGGAAAAGAACCTTTTAATGAAGAACAATTCCGTAATGAATTAAATCCTTTAGGTGATTCTTTACTTGTTATTTCAGATGAGGAAATTGCGAAGGTTCATATCCATTCCGAGCAACCAGGTTCTGTTCTATCAATTGGCCAAAAATACGGTAGTCTTATAAAAATTAAAGTTGATAATATGCGTGAGCAGCATTCAGCAATCGTTGGCGAGGAACATAAAGCCCCTACGCCTGCTAAAAAAGTAGAAAAACATCCATATGCTATTGTAACGATTGCTATGGGTGAGGGTGTGGCAGAATTATTGCGCTCTATCGGTGCTTCCTATGTCATTGAAGGCGGTCAAACAATGAATCCTTCAACTGAAGATATCGTGAAGGCTGTACAAGAAATCGGAGCAGAGAAAGTATTAATCTTACCGAATAATAAAAATATAGTGATGGCAGCGGAGCAAGCGGTTGAACTATTAGAAATTGATGCAGCAGTAGTTCCTACGAAGACGATTCCTCAAGGAATGGCAGCGATTTTAGCGTTTAACCCAGAGGCGGCTGTTGATGTAAATAAAAGAACAATGTCAGAAGCATTTACAAATGTGAAGACAGGTCAAGTTACCTATGCAGTGCGTGATACATCTATTGATGGTGTTGAAATTCACAAAGATGATTTTATGGCATTGGCAGAAGGAAAAATTGTCCTTTCTACACCAGCACTAAAGGATGCAGCTGAAAAAGTAATTAAGGATTTAGTCGATGAAGATGCTGAGATAGTTACAGTGATCTATGGGGAAGATACAACTGAACAAGCTGCCTCTGAGTTGGTAGCTTTCATAGAAGAGAACTATCCGGATGTAGAAGTTGAATTATTTGATGGTAAACAAGGGTTATATCCATATATTATTTCAGTAGAATAATTACATGCTACTTTGCTATTCCGTAAAGAAAGCAGTGCACAAAACGTGTACTGCTTTTGTTTATGCTACAAAGAGAATGTTGGATTAAATTTATTAAAAACGTACTAAATATGAATCATTCAATGTACGTATCCACAGGATATAAAATTTGGAAATATTGAAATAGCATAGCTTTCATAGTTGTGTATATATGGTGCGGACAATAAATAAGCATAAATATTTACTATAAATTATAGTAGTGGTAATTTTCTGAAAGTTGATAAATTAAATGCTTTACTTTTATAGTACCTATCAAGCATGATATAAATAAAATTAAATATTATTATACGGATAGAATAGAGGGGTGTTTGTATGAAGTTTACTTCAGTATTTGATATTATTGGACCAGTCATGATTGGGCCTTCCTCCTCTCATACGGCAGGAGCAGCTCGCATCGGGCGTGTTGCAAGGGATTTATTTGGTAGACAACCTAAATGGGCAAAAATTCATTTATATGGATCATTTGCAGAAACGTATAGAGGGCATGGTACAGATGTTGCAATTGTAGGAGGCTTATTAAATTACGATACATTTGATGATCGTATTAAAACGGCATTTGAAGATGCCAAAAAAGCAGGATTAGAATACGAATTCATTCCTGAAACAGCTAATACCGAGCATCCAAATACGGCTCGACTTGTCATTGGAGACGATGAAGGGGAAATGTCAGTAGTCGGTATTTCAATTGGTGGCGGAAAAATTGAAGTCAGTGAAGTCAATGGCTTTAAGTTACGTTTAACTGGTGGTATGCCAGCTATTCTTGTTGTTCATGACGATCGTGCTGGCTGTATTGCCAATGTAGCCAATTGCTTGGCGATGCATGAAGTCAACATTGGGCATATGGAGGTATCACGTATCGAACGTGGTTTAACTGCTTTGATGGTGATTGAAGTTGATCAAAACATTGAGGATAAGGTGCTACAGCAAATATCTTTAATTCCATATATTACAAAGGTCTCAAAAATTAATAACTAAGGAGGTGTCCCGTGATGGACGTTTTATTTCATAATGTTCGTGAACTTGTTGAACGAGCAGAGAAAGAAGATAAATTAATATCAGAAATTATGATTGAACAAGAAATATTGATAACTGGTAGAACGCGTGAAGAAATCATCCAGCAAATGGATCGAAATTTAACAGTGATGGAAGAAGCAATTGAACGTGGATTACAAGGTGTGCAATCAGTAACAGGTTTAACTGGTGGGGATGCCGTATTACTTCAAAATTATATTGCACAAGGAAAGTCACTTTCAGGTGATTTATTATTAGATGCAGTAAGTAAAGCGGTTGCAACTAATGAAGTAAATGCTGCAATGGGAACAATCTGTGCAACACCAACAGCAGGTTCAGCAGGTGTAGTACCAGGAACACTGTTTGCAGTAAAAAACAAACTAAATCCAACTCGTGAGCAAATGATTCGTTATTTATTTACGTCAGGAGCATTTGGATTTGTGGTAGCCAATAACGCTTCCATTTCTGGGGCTGCTGGTGGTTGTCAGGCAGAGGTTGGTTCAGCTGCAGGTATGGCTGCAGCTGCTATTGTCGAAATGGCTGGAGGTACACCACAGCAATGTTCAGAAGCGTTTGCCATTACACTAAAAAACATGCTAGGTCTTGTTTGTGATCCAGTGGCAGGCTTGGTTGAAGTGCCTTGTGTCAAACGTAATGCAATGGGTGCATCTAACTCCCTAGTAGCGGCGGATATGGCACTTGCTGGTGTAACAAGTCGTATTCCATGTGATGAAGTAATTGGTGCTATGTATCGCATTGGACAATCTATGAGTCCTAATCTTAAAGAGACGGCACGAGGCGGTCTAGCAGCAACACCAACAGGGAAGGCGATCAGTAAAGCCATCCTTGAAAATGGTGGCTTACAAAGCATTAAAGCACTTCAATAAAAAATAAGAAACATGCTATCTAAATAGGTAGCATGTTTTTATGTTGGTTGATAACTTACTGGAAAGAAAAAACCTCTTACGTACATAGTCGATTTAAGTATAATTAAATTTTAATAAGGAAATGTATTTATCTTAATTATATAGCAGGGACGTGAATAGAGATGGATTTGCGTAATTTGAAAACATTTCATGTTGTTTCAACTTACCTCAACTTTACAAAAGCGGCTGAAATTCTTAATTATAGCCAGCCTACAATTAGCCAACAGATTAAAGCGTTAGAGGAAGAGTTAGGGCATATCTTAATTAATCGAATGGGTAAGAAAATGTTTCTTTCTCAAGTAGGAAAAATAGTAAAGGAACATACAGATCAATTATTTGGGATTATTGAGGAAATGGAACAGGATTTGAAGAATTTCGAAAAGCCATTTGGTCATTTGACAATCGCTGCACCAGAGTTTTATTGCGGCTATTATTTATCACATATTATCGGCTCGTTTTTAAAACAGTACCCTCAGGTAAACCTAAAACTTCTTTGTGCCAATAGTAAAGAAACAGCCAAACTTGTGAGTTCAAACCAAGCAGATATAGGTTTTGTAGCTGGATCCCCTAGTTACGCTGGTGTAGAGGGGATTTTATTGGAGGAAGAGGATTTAGTATTGGTTGGAAATCCGCTTATTATAAAGGATCATACTGTGCAGGAAATATTTGATGACTATCCCTTTATAACCTATGGAATGGATGACTGTATTGTCAGTTGCCTGCAAGAAATTAAGTGTAAGCCACAAACAATAGTGGAATTTGGAAGCGAGGAAGCAATTAAAAGAGCAGTATTGGAACAAGTAGGTCTAGCGTTGTTGAGTGATATTATTATTCAAAAAGAGGTAACCAAAGGGAGTCTTCAAGTTCTGTACCGATTCCCTAAAAAGTTACCTACTTATTTAATTTTTCCTCAAAATGCTAAAACATTTAGTAATGTAAGCACATTTATTGATTTAGTTAAAGACACATGGAAAACAATTTAATTAGTTTGTATATCGAAAAAATGAAAAGAATGTTACAGCCTGGTGAAACCACAGGGATGTAACGTTCTTTTTCATTTTTGGATGTATCCCGATGAATTTATATGTAAATTTATCAATAGTAACTATTCAAAATAGTAATTTTTTATTTATTTTTTTATCAATTACAATGAATAAGACGGAAATTTCAAAAAAAGGGGGTGGCTTTTTATGTTGGAGAGATATGTTACGTATTGATAGTGGTCATAAAATTTATTTCTATTCAATGATTCAACTAAGGAGGATGGCGGATGAGTAAATTTATAGCTAATAAAGAAATAGAACAACAAAAAGGAATTAATGTTTATGTGTTAATCTTTTGCCTTATTGTTGTATCATCCATTTTAACGTATTTTATTCCAGCTGGTTCATTTCAACGGGAAGAAGTTAATGGACGTCAAGTGATTCAACCTGGGACATTTAGTTTTACAGATATGAACCCCATTGGCTTTTTAGATATTTTTAGCAGTGTACATTCTGGCATGATGCAAGGAGCAAGTATTATTTTCTTCGTATTGATAGTAGGAGGTACCTTTGGAATACTATCAGCCACAGGAGCATTAGAATCCTTTATCGCCATGCTATCTGTAAAAATGGCTAAACGCGAAATGTTAATAATACCAGTATTAATGTTGTTTTTCGCCTGTGCTGGGTCATTAATGGGGATGTCTGATGAAACGATTGTATATGTAGGGATTCTTGCACCGCTTGCTGTTGCCCTAGGGTTTGATGCAATTACGGGTTTTGCTATCGTTATTCTAGGTGCATCTGTCGGATTTTCGGCAGCTGTTATGAATCCGTTTACAGTAGGAATAGCACAAGAGGTTGCAGGCTTGCCATTATTTTCGGGAATTGCTTTTCGAATTGTCATTTTTATTGTCTTATACACAGTAGCAACAATATATGTTTATCGCTATGCAAAAAAAGTGAAAAACAATCCTGAACTTGGCTTTTATGGGAATTTCCGCAATGATGAGGGTGATTTCGTACAGGGGAATGCGAAAATGGAAATCAGACATAAGCTTGTTATGGGTACATTTCTTTTGAATTTTATCGTATTGATGTACGGGGTTGTAAAACTAGGTTGGTACATTACTGAAATAGCTGGTTTATTTTTATTGTTTGGTATTTTAATGGGGCTTATTGGAAAATTATCACCTTCGCATATTGCTAATTCATTTATGAAGGGTGCAGGGGATTTAGTTGGTGGCGCTCTTATCATTGGATTAGCTCAGTCTATTTTAGTGATTTTCAATAACTCAGGATTGATTGATACAATTCTCTTTTACACATCTGCATTGCTTGATTCAGTTCCACCTGCACTAAATGCAGTAGGGATGTTTATTTTCCAGTTATTTTTAAATTTTTTAGTACCATCAGGAAGTGGACAGGCTGCCTTAACGATGCCAATTATGGCACCTTTATCAGATATGATTGGTGTTACAAGACAAACAGCCGTACTTGCCTATCAATTTGGAGATGGTATGTCGAATATTATTTTCCCAACAGTAGGTTTTTTAATGGCGGGATTATCAATTGCGGGTATTCCTTGGGGTAAATGGATAAAGTGGATTTTTCCGTTTATGCTTATTCAAGTAACAGTTGCGGTAATATCGCTCATTATTGCACAAGTCATACAATACGGACCTTTCTAAAGGAGTTTAACAATGGAAATAATGAATATAAAAAAATTAACAGAAAAGGCAATAGAAGATCGCCGTCATCTGCACCAATACCCAGAGCTTTCAGGTGAAGAATATGAAACAAGTGCGTTTATTCGCAAAAGACTAGAGAAGTTAGATATAGAAATTCTAGATTACGAACCTCCAGGTGTAGTGGCATTTATAAAAGGGACAAAGGGAACAAAAACTATCGCATTACGTGCCGATATAGATGCCTTACCTATAAAAGAAGAGGGAGACAAACCGTATATTTCAGATAGGCAAGGTGTTGCTCATATGTGTGGCCATGATGGTCATACTGCGATTTTATTAGCAGTTGCAACATGGGTAAGCTTAAATAGAGAGAAAATCGAGCCGAATATCAAGCTTATATTTCAATCGGCAGAGGAAATCACCCCAAGTGGTGCTGATTTATTAATTCAAAAAGGTGTGTTGGAAGATGTAGATGCTATTTTTGGCATTCACTTATGGCAAGGTTTAGAGAAAGGAAAGATAGGTTTAACACATGGGCCGATGATGGCCTCTATTGATGATTTTGAAATTATAATTCAAGGGTATGGTGGCCATGGATCAATGCCACATGAAACAATTGATCCTATTTATATAGCCAGCCATTTAATGCAAGCTTTTCAAAGTATCATAAGTAGAAATGTCAATCCTATCGATGCGGGTGTCATTACAGTTGGTAATATACAGGCGGGAACCACTTATAATATTATTCCTGATACAGCAAAATTAACTGGAACGATCAGAGCATTGACACCGAACACTGTAAAAATCATTAAAACGAAAATGGTAAGTTTAACAGAAGGAATTTGCAGAGCATTTGGAGCAGAAGGAAAAATCGATTTTATTTTAGGAACACCTCCGCTCGTCAATGATCCAACACAATCGCGATTTATTGAATCGATTGTACGGGAACAATTTGGAGATACCGCATTTAAGATAGTCGAACCAGTCATGGGTGGTGAAGATTTTTCTTATTATTTACAACATAAGCCTGGAGCATTTGTTTTTGTAGGTATGGGTGGTGAAAAAAGCCAATATCCACACCATCATCCACGATTTGATCTAGATGAAGATGTTTTCCCTGATGCGATTCAACTATTTATAAATATTATCTTGCAACATAAATAATCAGACTATTTATTCGAAAAGGAGTTTTACATCGTGATAAAAAAGATTGAAGTGTTTGCAGCACGTTTACAATTAAAGGAACCATTTGTTATTTCTTATGTTCATTTAGATGATATGCCAACTATTCTTACCAGAATCGAGACGGATGAGGGTGTAGTTGGCTGGGGCGAAGCTGTGCCTGATCAAAATGTGACGGGTGAAACTTGGGAGAGCACGTATCACGTTATTAAACATGAACTAGCACCATTACTGATTGATGAAGATCCATTTGCAGTAGACCGTATTCATAAAAAGTTTAATGAAAAAATTGATGGAGTCCCTTCAGCAAAAGCCGCATTGGACATTGCACTCTACGATTTGATGGGGAAAATGACTGGTCAACCAGTTTATCAATTAATTGGTGGAAAAGCACATGAGGAATTACAGGTGCCAAGAGTAATTAGTATTAAGAGTCCAGAGGAAATGGCTCAAGATGCAAGCGAATTTGTAAAAGCGGGTTTCCGTAATATTAAAATTAAGGTTGGTACAAATGCTGATTTAGATATTGCTCGTATTCGTGCTGTAAGAGAAGCAATAGGTGAGGAGGTGCAACTGCGAGTAGATGCCAATCAAGGTTGGAATAGAATGGAGACACTAAAAGTAATAAGAGAAACTACGGCTTGTCATGTAGACTGGTACGAGCAACCAGTAAAAGCACATGATTTAAGAGCGTTAAAAGAAATCAGAGTCCTTTCACCTTGTAGTATTATGGTAGACGAGGGTGTTCATAGTATTTATGATTTAGTCGATGTCATAGAAATGCGTGCTGCGGATATGCTAAATATAAAATTAATGAAATCAGGTGGAATCTATCCAGCTCTAGCTCTTGCAAGTCTTGCGGAGGCTGCAGAGATGCCTTGTCAAGTAGGCTCTATGGTTGAATCAGCAATCGGAACAATGGCTGGGGCTCACCTAGCCATCAGTAAGTCGATTATCCATACAAACGAGATGGTCGGACCATTAATGTTTGTAAAAGATGTGGCAAATGTTACATACTATAAGGACATCCTGCAGTTAAGCGATAAAGCTGGATTAGGAATAGAGGTTGATGAGCAATATGTAAAAGAAATTACATGTTTCTCCTGTGAAATTAAATAATCAAAAGTGTAACCCTATCAATCATTGGTAGGGTTTTTGCTTATGTGTAGGGTTAGGGAAATAATTTATGGTACATTAGATAGAGAGAGTATACCACTACATAAACAATCAATGAAGGGAGTTGTGGGATAAGATGACTGAATTATATGGACCCGTCAATGAATTAAAAGGCGTCGGGAAAGAAACAGCAGCCCATCTTGAATCACTAGGAATCAATACAATAGCTGATTTATTATGGACGTTCCCACATCGACATGAAGATTTTCGTTTAAAAGATTTAGCACAAACACCACATAACGAACGGGTTACAGTTGAGTGTAAGGTGGAGCGGGAGCCTACGATTTTATTTTTAGGTCGCAATAAGTCAAGACTCCAAGTAACTGTTTTAGCAGGAAGACATTTAGTGAAAGTCGTATTTTTCAATCAGGGCTATTTAAAGCAAAAGCTTGTACCTGGTTCCATTATTACGGTGACTGGTAAATGGGATCGTGGTAGACAAGTAATCAATGGTACTGCAGTTACATTTGGTCCTAAAACAGATCAAGTTGACTTTGAGCCTGTCTATAGTCTGAAAGGTTTGATTCCCCAAAAAAGATTTCGAAAATATATGCGACAAGTGTTAGACGATTGTGGGGAAGTACTGCCAGAGACCATTCCATATTATTTACAAGAGTCGTATAAACTTGTTTCAATAAGAGAGGGCTTGGAGGGTATTCATTTTCCACTGGATGCTGAACATGCTAAACAAGCAAGGAGACGCTTTGCCTATGAGGAGCTATTAAATTTCCAATTGCGTATTCAAGCTTTACGGAAAATAAGGAAGGATAGTGAACACGGTACAGTTATTCAATTTAATGTGCATAAGTTACGAGATTTTATCGCTTCCTTACCCTATGAATTAACGAATGCTCAAAAGCGCGTGGTGAATGAAATTTGTAAAGATTTGAAGGAGCCTCATCGAATGAATCGCTTGCTACAAGGGGATGTAGGTTCAGGTAAAACCGTCGTAGCAGCAATAGGGCTATATGCGGCCGTAACAGCAGGTTTTCAAGGAGCCTTAATGGCACCAACTGAAATATTAGCAGAACAACACTTAGAGAATTTGAAAGAATGGTTCCAGCCATTTGGCGTTCGTGTTGCACTCTTATCCGGATCCACTAAAACAAAAGAGCGACGTGCGATATTAGCTGATTTGGCAAATGGAGATCTTGATATTGTTATTGGTACACATGCTCTAATCCAGCCAGATGTTATTTTTCATAAACTTGGCTTTGTCATCACGGATGAACAGCATCGCTTTGGTGTGGAACAACGACGTATTTTGCGTGATAAAGGGGAGAATCCCGATGTGCTTTTTATGACAGCTACCCCGATACCACGAACATTAGCTATTACTGCATTTGGGGAAATGGACGTATCAATGATTGATGAAATGCCAGCAGGGCGTAAGCAGATTGAAACACATTGGATGAAGAAAGAACAATTCGGCTCCGTTTTATCTAAGCTAGAATTAGAATTAGCTGCTGGAAGACAAGCCTATGCGATTTGTCCGCTTATCGAGGAATCCGATAAGCTTGATGTTCAGAATGCTGTGGAAATTTATGAGCAGCTAGCGACTTATTTTAAAGATCGTTATCATGTTGGTTTAATGCATGGGCGTTTATCAGCTGATGAAAAAGATGCGGTTATGCGTGCTTTTAGTGAAGGGACTATTCAAGTTTTAGTTTCTACAACCGTTGTAGAGGTAGGAGTAAATGTACCAAACGCTACCTTTATGATTGTCTATGATGCTGAACGCTTTGGCTTAGCACAGTTGCATCAGCTTCGAGGTCGCGTTGGTCGTGGTGAGCACCAATCATACTGTATTTTACTTGCTGATCCTAAGTCTGATGAGGGGAAAGAACGTATGCAATCGATGACAGAAACAAATGATGGTTTCCGTTTAGCTGAAAAAGATCTTGAATTAAGGGGGCCAGGAGACTTTTTTGGTAGAAAGCAAAGTGGTTTACCTGATTTTAAAGTAGCTGATTTAGTACATGATTATCGTATTTTGGAGACCGCTAGAAAAGATGCCTCAGAAATGCTTGAAACAAAAGTATTTTGGCAGGATGACGACTATCAATACTTGCGTAAAATGTTAGAAGATACTGGTGTTTTACAAGGAGAGCGCTTCGATTAATGGGGAAGCTTGTTAGCAAAGAAAGAATGTAAGTACTTGATTTCAAAACAAGTCTTGCATTCTTTTTTTATACTCTATATACTGATATTAGTACCAAGTGCTAATAACAACTCAAAAGGTGGCGAATGAAGTTGAGACGAACGAAAAAAGAGCGACAGCGACTACTATCTGAAACGATAGCTGAAAATCCATTCGTCACAGATGAACAGCTAGCAACACAGTTTCAGGTAAGTGTCCAAACAATTCGTTTAGACCGTATGGAATTATCAATACCAGAATTACGCGAGCGAATTAAAGACGTTGCTTCAAAAAGCTATGAAAATGAAGTAAAATCTCTCCCGATTGATGAGGTCATTGGGGAGATAGTAGATATTGAATTAGATCATCGAGCACTCTCGATTTTTGATGTACAAGAAGAGCATGTTTTTCAGCGTAATGGCATCGCGCGTGGGCATCATTTATTTGCGCAAGCAAATTCATTAGCGGTTGCAGTAATTGATGACGAACTAGCATTAACCGTACATTCCAATATTACGTTTGTGAAACCTGTACGAGCTGGAAATCGTGTTATTACAAAAGCGATTGTAATCGGACGAGATGAACAAACACATCGAACAAAAGTTGAGGTAACATCTACCGTTAATGGTGAAACCGTTTTTGTTGGTGAGTTTGATATGTACCGCACGAAAGGTAAAGGTGAATAACAATGAAATTAGCGCTTGATGGAATGGGTGGAGACAATGCACCAAAATCAGTTGTTGAAGGTGCACTTATAGCATTAGAGCAAATTCCGAACTTAGAAATTCAACTATATGGTCATCAAGATAAGCTGGAACCATTTTTAAAACAACATGATCGACTAAAGGTTATACATTGTGAGGAAGCAGTAGAAGGAACTGATGATCCTGCCCGTGCTGTTCGTAGAAAAAAGGATTCTTCCATGGCACGTATGATGGATGCAGTAGAGGAGGGTAAAGCAGATGCTTGCCTTTCTGCAGGGAACACAGGGGCCCTGATGGCGGGTGGCCTATTTAAAGTAGGTCGCATTGAGGGAATAGCTAGACCAGCATTAGCTACAACGCTACCAACATTAGACGGTAAAGGGTTTTTAATGCTTGATTTAGGGGCAAATGCAGATGCTCGCCCAGAGCATTTAGTGCAATATGCCATTATGGGTGATATTTATGCTAAAAAGGTTGGAGGTTTGCAAAAACCACGAATTGGCTTATTAAATATCGGTACCGAGGATAAAAAAGGGAATGAATTAACAAAAGCTGCCTTCGAATTATTGAAGGAAGCAGATTTGAATTTTATTGGAAATGTAGAAGCACGTGATTTACTTGAGGGAGTAGCTGATGTTGTTGTAACAGATGGCTTTACAGGAAATATGGTGTTGAAGTCTATTGAAGGGACAGCAGGTGCTTTATTTTCTATGTTAAAAGAGGCCTTTATGTCTTCAACGAAAACGAAAATTTCAGCAGCGCTCATGAAAAATAATTTACGTGACTTGAAAAATAAAATGGACTATACAGAGTATGGTGGCGCAGGATTGTTTGGCTTACAAGCACCTGTTATTAAGGCACATGGATCATCAAATGCGAAAGCGATTTTCAGTGCCATTCGACAAGCCAATACGATGGTGGAGCATACGGTTATTTCGACGATTACGGAGACAGTACGCCACATAGAAATTGATTAAGCAAAGGGGATTATTCAAATGACAAAAATAGCATTTATTTTTCCAGGACAGGGTTCACAAGTAGTTGGAATGGGTCAAGAGTTTGTTGAAAATGCTGCAGAAAGTAAAGCATTTTATGATCGCGCAGATCAAGCTCTTCAATTTGAATTATCTAAATTAATGTTAGAAGGTCCAGCAGAAGAGTTAACACTGACATATCACGCACAGCCAGCGCTACTTACTACTGGTGTAATGGTGGCTGAAAAGTTACGCGCAGCAGGTATTCAACCACACTACGCAGCGGGTCATTCACTTGGAGAATATGGTGCATTGGTGTTAGCAGGTGTTATGTCATTTGATGATGCTGTGTCAATCGTGCATAAACGAGGTCTTTATATGAATGAAGCTGTGCCAGCAGGTCAAGGCGCAATGGCGGCAATTTTAGGAATGGAACTAGAGGCATTGAACGAGGTAACAGAGCAGGTATCAGCATCAGGTGACTCTGTTCAGGTGGCTAATGTGAATTGTCCAGGACAAATTGTTATTTCGGGCACTAAAGAAGGTGTGGATAAAGCAAGTGTTGCTGCCAAAGAAGCTGGTGCAAAACGAGCAATACCTTTAGTTGTAAGTGGTCCCTTCCACTCTGATTTAATGCGTCCATCTTCAGAGAAACTGCAAGCAGCATTGGCAGAGATTTCTTTATCTGCACCTGAAATTCCTGTAATTGGCAATGTGATGGCGAAGGAATTAAAAGATGTAGCAGCAATACAACAAGAGCTAGTTGAACAGGTATACAGTGCTGTTCAATGGGAAGCTTCTATGCGTGAAATGCTTGCGCAAGGTGTTGACGTCTTTATCGAATGTGGACCTGGTAAAGTATTAAGCGGTCTCCTGAAAAAAATTGATCGCTCTGTTGCAACTTATTGTGTTTATGATGAAGCTTCGTTAGAAGCAGTTTTAGAAGCGTCGAAGGAGTGGTC
Organism: Lysinibacillus capsici; assembly: GCF_020217405.1. Classification (NCBI taxonomy): domain Bacteria; kingdom Bacillati; phylum Bacillota; class Bacilli; order Caryophanales; family Bacillaceae; genus Lysinibacillus; species Lysinibacillus capsici. The sequence goes on from NZ_CP084108.1 coordinate 1,139,783, forward strand.
AATTAATGCGTAAATTAGAAGGAAAAGTAGCTGTTGTAACAGGAGCTTCAAGAGGGATTGGACGTGCTATTGCTTTAAAGCTTGCAGAAGAAGGTGCTAAGGTTGTTGTGAACTATAGCGGCTCTCAGGCAAAAGCAGAAGAAGTAGTAGCGATGATTCAAGAAAACGGTGGCGAAGCAATTGCTGTACAAGCTAGCGTCTCTCAGACAGAAGAAGTGACAGCATTAATGGATGCTGCTGTGAAAACATACGGCTCCCTTGATATTTTAGTGAATAATGCTGGTATTACAAGAGATAACTTGATCATGCGTATGAAAGAAGACGAATGGGACGATGTATTAAATACGAACCTTAAAGGTGTTTTCCTTTGTACAAAAGCGGTCACACGTCAAATGATGAAGCAACGTGCAGGTCGCATTATTAACATTTCTTCCATCGTTGGTGTAGCGGGTAATGCTGGTCAAGCCAACTATGTTGCGGCTAAAGCAGGTGTTATTGGACTAACGAAAACGACGGCAAAGGAATTAGCTTCTCGTAATATTTTAGTTAATGCTATTGCACCAGGTTTTATCGAAACAGAAATGACAGAACAATTGCCAGAGGATATCAAACAAGGTATGCTAACACAGATTCCTCTTGCGAAACTTGGTCAGCCAGAGGATATCGCAAAAGCAGTAGCTTTCCTAGCATCGGAGGACGCAAATTATATGACTGGACAAACGCTTCATATTGATGGCGGTATGGTTATGTAATTTCAATTAGGCATATAAGCTGATTTTTTGTATAATCATTTGAGGGGAGGTGAATCATTTGTCTACAGTATTAGAACGCGTAACAAAAGTAATCGTGGACCGTTTAGGTGTGGAAGAAAGCGAAGTAACGCTTGAAGCTTCTTTCCGTGATGATTTAGGTGCTGACTCATTAGACGTAGTTGAGCTTGTAATGGAGCTTGAAGACGAATTCGATATGGAAATTTCTGATGAAGATGCTGAAAAAATCTCAACAGTAGGTACTGCAATCTCATACATCGAAAGTAAATTAAACTAATTTCGTTAAAACTTTATTTAGTGAAAATAGATCACCTCTAATGGTGTAATGGTCATCGTAATCATACAATGGTTTTATGGTAGCTTGAATAAAGTAGAAATTACTTTTTCTGCATCCCTTTTTTGAAGGAGCAGATTCAATGAATGAAGATGTATTTAAAGGGGACGAAATGGATCGGTTTTCGATCTATTAACGTCCCTTTTTTATGTTAAAAATCTAATGACCAGTCAGCTTCAGACTTCTCTCTAATGGGAGATGCATGCTGTATGAAGAGGAATTTTCGGGAAAATTTCCAAAACATTGTGTTTAAGCCGAAATACTTTTGCATAAACGCCCTGAAAAAGGTACACTAAAACGGTAGAAACTATTAGGAAGGCAGATTTGTTCAATGGCTATGAAAAGAAAAGGAACTATGCAGAAATCTGGCGTACTTCCTGAAAAAGTACGCAACCAATTTGAGCTGTTACAGCATGAATTAAATATCACATTTATTAATAAAAATTTATTGTATCAAGCATTCACGCATTCATCTTATGTGAATGAGCATCGCCGTAAATTATTTACGGATAATGAGCGTCTTGAATTTTTAGGAGACGCAGTACTTGAACTGTCTGTTTCTAAATATCTTTTTGAGAAATACCCAAATATGAGCGAGGGTGAGTTAACAAAGCTAAGAGCTTCCATTGTATGTGAGCCATCACTAGTGATTTTTGCTAACGAGCTAGGCTTTGGACGCTTTGTATTACTTGGAAAAGGTGAAGAATTAACAGGTGGTCGGGAACGTCCAGCGTTGCTTGCAGATGTCTTTGAGTCATTTGTAGGTGCACTCTATTTAGATCAAGATTTACAGACGGTCGTGTCATTTTTAGAACGAGTCGTGTTCCCAAAAGTAGAAGTCGGTGCTTTTTCGCATGTGATGGATTTTAAAAGTCAATTGCAAGAAATGGTACAGCAAACGAATAATGGACTTCTTCATTATGAGATTATCGATGAAAAGGGCCCAGCACATAATCGTACCTTTGTATCAAGCGTATTATTAAATGGACAAGAGCTTGGTATTGGTCGTGGAAAATCAAAAAAAGAAGCCGAGCAGCAAGCTGCACAATGTGCAATGCGGATGATGCGTGAAGAAGCTGCAAAAGAGGAGGCTTAATAGATGTTCCTAAAACGACTAGAAGTGATTGGCTTTAAATCTTTTGCGGAACGCATTGGAATTGATTTTGTACCTGGTGTTACAGCCGTTGTTGGACCAAATGGCAGTGGAAAAAGTAATGTCACAGATGCGATTCGTTGGGTACTTGGGGAGCAATCGGCAAAGTCGTTACGTGGAGCAAAGATGGAAGATGTTATTTTCGCTGGGAGTGACTCACGTAAGCCACTCAACTTTGCAGAGGTAACACTTATTTTAGATAATACTGACGAGCAACTTGCTTTTTCTTATACAGAAGTCAGTGTAACAAGACGCGTATACCGTTCAGGTGATAGTGAATATTTATTAAATAACCAACAGTGTCGCCTGAAGGATATTACGGACTTGTTTATGGATTCAGGACTTGGGAAAGAGGCATTTTCTATTATCTCTCAAGGTCGTGTTGATGAAATATTAAATAGTCGACCTGATGATCGTCGTTCTATTTTTGAAGAGGCAGCTGGCGTTTTAAAGTATAAAATAAGAAAGAAAAAAGCTGAGCATAAGCTTGTTGAAACAGATGAAAATTTGTATCGTGTATTAGACATTCTCCATGAATTAGACAACCGATTAGAGCCGCTTGAAATGCAGGCATCTAGTGCAAGAGATTATGTACAAATGTCTTCTGAGCTAAAGGATTTCGATATTGCAATTCTTGTGCATGATTTTAGAAATTGTGCACAATCTTTGCATGCGCTTAAAGAGGAATTTACGGAGCTTTCTGCAACAGAGCTAGAACAAGCTCAAAATATTTCAATGATTGATAAACAGACCGCTAATATACGTAAGCTATTAAAAGATCTAGATGATTATTTAGATGTTTCGCAGGCTGAGCTAGTCAATGCCACTATGGAGGTAGAGCGTTGGGATGGTCGTAAGGCATTAATGGCTGAAAAACGCCAAAATGCATCGAATCAACTACTACAGCTTAATACGACATTACAAGAGGCTAAGGCAGAAGTAGAATTACTCCTGGTTCAAGAACAGGAGAAAAGAGAAGTGTTCTCTGAGAAGCAACAAGCCGTATCAGTATTAAGGCAGAGCATCAAGCAGTTAGAACAATCATTAAATCGATCTGTGACAGAAATCGAGGAAGAAATAGAAGACTATAAAAATCGATATATTGATTCATTAAATGAAGAAGCAACAGTCAAGAATGAATTGAAAAATATCGATCAGCAATTAGCTCAACAAAAGGCAATGGCGGCAAAAATGTCCGATCAAACAGATGAAATTGGACAAGAGCTTATGCAAATCATTGCTGAAAAAGAAAAGCTAGTGGTTGAACACGCCTTGACAACCAATAATTTACAGAAAAAAGTAGAGCAATATGAAACCTTACAAATACAGTTGAAAAATGTCAACATTTCCTTTGCTGAAAAGCAGGATATGTTGTACAAAGCGTATCAACACCAACAACAACTAAAGGCTAGAAAAGATACATTAGCTGAACTCGAAGCTGATTTTTCTGGGTTCTTCCAAGGTGTTAAAGAAGTCTTGCTTGCTCGAGATAAAGGTGATTTACAAGGTATTGAGGGTGCTGTAGCAGAGTTAATCCAAGTTGAAGGAAAGTATTCACAAGCGATTGAAACAGCTTTAGGTGCTGCCTCTCAACATATTGTCACAACCAATGAGCGCCATGCGCAACAGGCTATTCACTGGTTAAAACAAAAACGGGCTGGACGTGCTACTTTTTTACCGAAAACAGTCATGAAATCACGCAAAATTAATCCAGGAACTATTCAGCTAGCAACTGAACATCCTGCCTTTGTTCAAATGGCAGATGCACTTGTCACTTTTAATGAAGACAATCGAACAATTGTTGAAAATCTATTAGGGAATGTCATCGTGGCATCAAATTTAGAAGGCGCAAGTCAAATTGCCCGATTATGTGGTTTCCGATACCGAGTTGTCACACTTGAAGGAGATATTGTTAATGCAGGGGGTTCCTTAACAGGTGGTGCACTGAAACAGCAATCCTCACTCTTTACAAGAAAAGCAGAGTTAGATGATTTAATCATTAAGCTAGAATCGTTACAGGCTTCCATTTATAGTGCTGAACAGGCTGTTGCAGCCGAAAAAGAGAAGCTTGCAGTACTGCGAGATCAAGTAGAGCAATTAAAGCTTGAAGGAGAGCAATTACGAAAAGATGAGATGCAACAGTCAAGTCGTATTCGTGAGCTAGAAGTCGTAGAAAAAAGCTTATCGGCTAGAGTAACCTTTGCTTCAACTGAAACAAAAGATGTAAAAACACGTGAGGAAGCATTGTTAACACAAAAGCAAGCAGCAGAGGAGCGCTTAAATACCCTTGCTGTAGAGCTTGTCGAAATCAATGAAACTGTCGAACAATTAAGTAAGGTAAAGTTACAGGGGGAGACAGAGAAAGATGTCTTACGAGAGCAGCTTGCCGAAAAACGTTCACAGCTAGCGGTTATGCAAGAACAAATGTCACAAGTTCAAATTACGACTGCTGAACTGGCACTACAATTAAACAAAGCACAACAAAAAGTTAAAAATATTTCTCAGGAAATAATGTGGCTGCAATCTGATGAATCGACAAATCATTTAAGTGATGAAGAGGTCGAGGAACAGGTTGTGACATGGAAAGCAAGAAGAGATGCCTTACAAGAGACTATTTCTGAAAAGAAAGAGCAGAAAATAGGACAACAACAAGAACTCTCTACATTAGAAGAACAACTCAAGGAACTGCAACGTATTCATAAAGGATACCTTGAAGCAATTCGTGCCAATGAGTTAAAACGTAATCGTGTAGAATTTGAAATGGATAATTTTATCGAACAACTCGAAGAAAATTATCAGTTAACATTCGAAGAGGCTGAAAAAGAAGCTCTGGCAATAGAAGATGAAGAGTTTGTGCGAAGACGTGTTAAATTGTTAAAAAGATCCATTGAAGAGCTAGGACCTGTTAATTTAAGTGCGATTGAGGAATATGATAGAGTACTAGAACGTCATACTTTCTTAACTGAACAACGAGAGGACTTGCTTGCTGCACAGGAAACATTACATGAAGCAATCAAAGAAATGGATGAAGAAATGACGTTGCGCTTTAGTGAAACGTTTTATGCTATTAGAGAGCAATTTAAACGTGTTTTCCGTGAATTGTTTGGCGGGGGGCAAGCTGATTTGGTTTTAATTGACCCACAAAATTTATTGGAAACAGGCATTGAAATTGTAGCACAGCCTCCAGGGAAAAAATTGCAGAATTTAAGTTTGCTTTCTGGTGGTGAGCGTGCACTTACGGCCATTGCTTTACTATTCTCCATCTTAAATATTCGACCTGTACCATTTTGTATTCTGGATGAAGTAGAGGCGGCTTTAGATGAAGCGAATGTTGTGCGTTATAGCCAATATTTGAAAAAGTTTAGTCTCGACACACAATTCATTGTGATTACTCATCGTAAAGGAACAATGGAGGGAGCTGATGTCTTGTATGGTATAACAATGCAAGAATCAGGTGTGTCGAAACTTGTATCAGTAAAACTAGAAGATGAACCCGTACTTGCGGAGCAAAGGAGCGAACAAGCATGAGTTTTTTTAAACGTTTAAAAGATAAATTAATGGGTAATCCAGCAGAGGAAGAGAAGCTAGACGCAACCGACAACGAACTGGAATCTGACCATTCGGAGCCGGAGTTTAAAGAATCAAACGAACCTGCTGCCATTGAGACCGTTGATCTAAAAGTGTCTGAACAAGATGAAGAATCACCAGAAATGGCGATTGTGAAAGAAGTCGACGTGGAAGCCGAGCCCTCACCTGAAATAGAAGAAGCACAGCTAGATCTTCAGGAGCTAGCAGTAGTAGAGGATGAACCACTGGAAGAGAAAAAGCCTTCTGCTTGGTCAATAACACAAAAATTCAAGGCTGGTCTTGAAAAAACACGTAATTCCTTTACATCAAAAGTGAATGACCTTGTGGCACGCTATCGTAAAGTGGATGAGGATTTCTTTGAAGAATTAGAGGACTTATTATTACAGGCTGATGTTGGATTTGAAACTGTCATGGAACTCATGGATAAACTGCGTTATGAGGTGCAACGTAAAAATATTAAAGATACAAATGGCATCCAAGCAGTGATTTCTGAGAAGCTTGTAGAAATTTATGAGCAAGGTGAAGAAGATATAATTGAACTAACTATGCAGCCAGATGGTGAACTAACGGTTATTCTATTTGTTGGCGTAAATGGTGTTGGGAAAACAACAACGATAGGTAAGCTAGCGCACCGTTTAAAATCTCAAGGGAAAACGGTTGTATTAGCTGCGGGTGATACGTTCCGTGCAGGTGCTATTGATCAATTACAAGTATGGGGAGATCGTGTTGGTTGTGAGGTTATTAAACAATCAGAAGGCTCTGACCCAGCGGCAGTCATGTATGATGCGATTCGTGCAGCAAAAAACAGAAAAGCGGATGTGTTGATTTGTGATACAGCTGGACGCTTGCAGAACAAAGTGAACCTAATGAATGAGCTTGAAAAAGTTCATCGTGTTATTTCACGTGAAATTCCAAATGCTCCACATGAAGTATTATTAGCATTAGATGCAACAACTGGCCAAAATGCGCTTGTTCAAGCACAAACATTTAAAGAGGCAACGAATGTGACAGGGATTGTTTTAACAAAGTTAGACGGTACTGCTAAAGGGGGTATTGTTCTTGCTATTCGTAACAAGCTGCACATTCCTGTAAAATTTGTGGGTCTTGGTGAGAAAATGGATGATTTACAGCCATTTGATGCCGAACGATATGTCTATGGACTATTTGCTGATGGTTTGGATAAGGAACTACAGAATAATGATGAGTAACAGCTAACAGTGGCTGAATAGTTTTAAATTGATTGCCATGTATGTCTTCTATTGAGAAAGCTGGATGCTTAGTTTGCTTCAGTTTTTGAACAAAATTGGATAAAATGACACTGACACATAATAGATAAAAACGCTCGATTGTGTATTGGATAATTGACTTGTTTAAAAGCGTAATACTAGCCAAAGGCAAAAAATGCCTGAAAGGTGCAATTTAGGCTTTTAGACAAGGAGATTACCTTGACACAGACGGGCGCTTTTCGTTATGATACAAATGACTAATAGCGGGAGGAGAAACATTCGATGCTACTTGAAAAAACAACACGCATGAACTTTCTCTTCGACTTTTATCAAGCATTATTAACAGATAAGCAAAGAAGTTATATGGAGCTATACTATTTGGATGATAACTCTCTAGGAGAAATCGCTGAATCGTATGGTGTTTCACGCCAAGCTGTTTACGATAATATTCGTCGAACTGAAGCGATGCTTGAGGAATATGAAGAAAAATTATGTTTACTTGAAAAATTTAAACAACGTACCCAAATGCTGTTACAGCTAACACAGGGGATTACAGAAAAAAGTATGACAGCTGAAGAGCAGTTAGCACTTATTGAGCAGCTGAAAGAATGGGATTAGGAGGCGAAAGCAATGGCTTTTGAAGGATTAGCGGAACGACTCCAAGGAACGATCCAAAAGATTAAAGGCAAAGGGAAAGTATCAGAGCAAGACGTTAAAGAAATGATGCGAGAAGTCCGATTTGCTTTAATTGAGGCGGATGTTAACTTAAAAGTAGTCAAAGAATTCGTGAAAAAGGTAAGCGAACGTGCTGTCGGTGTTGATGTTATGCAAAGTTTAACACCAGGTCAGCAAGTTATTAAAATTGTACAGGATGAACTAACAGAATTAATGGGGGGCGAACAAAGTCCCATTAAGTTTAATACGAAGCCACCCACTGTCATTATGATGGTTGGTCTACAAGGTGCGGGTAAAACGACCACTACAGGTAAATTGGCAAATGTTCTACGAAAAAAATATAATCGTAAACCATTATTAGTTGCCGCTGACGTTTATCGTCCAGCAGCTGTCCAACAACTACAGACATTAGGAAAACAGTTATCACTACCTGTTTTTGCGTTAGGTACTGAGGTATCTCCTGTAGAAATTGCACGTCAGGCAATTGAATTGGCAAAGGAAGAGCATCATGATGTAGTGATTATCGATACAGCTGGTCGACTTCATATCGATGAAGACCTAATGCAAGAGTTAAAGGATATTCGTTCATTAAAAGAGCCAGATGAGGTTTTCCTAGTTGTTGATGCCATGACGGGTCAAGATGCAGTCAATGTAGCAGAAAGCTTTAATGAAGCAATCGGTATTACTGGGGTTGTTTTAACAAAACTTGACGGTGATACGCGTGGTGGTGCTGCATTATCTATCCGTTCTGTGACACAAAAACCAATTAAATTTGTCGGGATGGGCGAAAAAATGGATGCGCTTGAACCATTCCATCCAGAGCGTATGGCATCTCGTATATTAGGTATGGGCGATGTTCTGTCTCTTATCGAGAAGGCTCAGGCAAATGTAGATGAAGCCAAGGCAAAAGAATTAGAAGAAAAGTTTAAATCTCAAACATTCACTTTTGATGATTTTGTCGAGCAATTACAGCAAGTCAAGAAAATGGGCCCTCTTGATGAAATTTTAAAAATGCTACCAGGTGCTAACAAAATCAAAGGCTTAGATAATGTAAAAGTTGATGATAAGCAAATGGGTCGTGTAGAGGCCATTATTTACTCGATGACGCCTGCTGAAAAGACCAACCCAGAAATCATTAATGGTAGCCGTAAAAAGCGTATTGCGAAAGGCTCTGGGACATCTATTCAAGAAGTGAATCGTCTCATTAAACAATTCGATGAAATGAAAAAAATGATGAAACAAATGACTGGAATGGCAAGTGGTAAAGGGAAGAAAAAAATGAAATTACCAGGCTTTGATTCATTGTTTAAATAATAATTTTTAGGTGTTAAGAAAAAACACTTTACAAACAACCTAAACATTGATAATATACTATCTTGTGTGAAACTTATTCGGAGGTGCTATTAAAATGGCAGTTAAAATTCGCTTAAAACGTATGGGAGCTAAAAAATCTCCTTTCTATCGTATCGTAGTTGCAGACGCTCGTTCACCACGTGACGGTCGTCAAATCGAAACAGTTGGAACTTACAACCCACTAACTCAACCAGCTACTGTAAACATTGATGAAGAGAAAGCTCTTAAATGGTTAGCTGACGGTGCAAAACCATCAGATACAGTACGTAACCTGTTCTCAGAACAAGGTATCATGGAAAAATTCCATAACCAAAAATTCAGTAAATAATCGGGGGCGACGTCTTTGAAGCAGCTGATTGAAGCAATCGTTTTACCGTTAGTCGATTATCCAGAAGAAGTTCGTATTGAGACGGATGAAAATGCAAATCGAATTGTTTATAAACTTTTTGTTCATCCAGAGGATAGAGGGAAAGTCATAGGCAAGCAAGGGCGAGTAGCAAAAGCGATTCGTACAATTGTTTATTCAGCGGCAGGTAGTCACCATCAAAAGAAGACCTACGTCGATATATTGGATTAATAGAAAAGATTTTCACGCTCTTGCAACAAGTACTAGTGAGTCCTGATAGGTGTGTTTACATGTCGCTTAGGAGTTCGAAGTGGCCTTTTAGTATAAAGCGTAAAATCTGGACGAAAAAGGAGGGAGCTTGTAGGTTCCTTCCTTTTTTTATCTTTTTTTAGCATCAGCATATCGCTATGATCTGTTTAAGTGGAAAATAAAGCTTAAATAAGGAGTATAGCTAAAGGATATTGCTTATATTATTGTTGACAAGACAAATGCGTCTTAGCTAAAACTACATTCTTCCAAAGCACATCTGCAAGAACGGAACCTTATTGGGATGAGCCAGATGCTTTGTGAAGATAAGCATGTTTTTACGAGGTGAAATAGAATGGAATGGTTTAATGTAGGTCGAATTGTCAATACGCATGGTATTCGTGGTGAGGTACGTGTATTATCGACAACAGACTTTGAGGAAGAGCGCTTTACAGTAGGAAATAAGCTTGCTGCCTTTAAAAAGGACGATAAGAAGCCAACCTGGGTAACGATTGAATCTGTGCGTCGTCATAAAAACTTTATTTTATTAACTTTTGAAGGCATGAACAATATCAACTTGGTTGAGCCACTTAAAGAAGGCATGCTGAAAGTGACAAAAGATCAAATGAGTGATGATCTTCTTGAAGAAAATGAGTTCTTTTTCCATGAAATAATAGGCTGCACAGTTATTTCTGAAGAGGGCGAAACAATCGGTGTTGTAGCAGATATCCTGCAAACAGGGGCAAACGATGTATGGGTAGTGAAAGGGACTAAGAAAGAACACTATATCCCTTATATAGAAGATATCGTGAAAGATATTGATGTTATGGACAAAAAAATAGTCATTCATGTTATGGAAGGCTTATTATGATGAATATTCATGTATTGAGCCTGTTCCCTGATATGTTTTCAGGCGTTTTTGGTGCATCTATTTTAAAGAAGGCCCAAGAAAAGAGAGCTGTAAATTTAGAGGTAACGGATATTCGTACATTCTCAGGGAACAAGCATAATCAGGTTGACGACTATCCATATGGTGGTGGTGCAGGTATGGTATTAAAGCCTGAACCGATGTTTAGTGCAGTAGAGGCTATTACTGCAGGTAAACAGCCACGTATCATATTAATGTGTCCCCAGGGTGAACGATTTACGCAGAAAAAAGCAGAGGAGCTAGCGCAGGAAACAGAGTTAGTGTTCCTGTGTGGTCATTATGAAGGCTATGATGAGCGTATACGGCAGCACCTCGTGACAGACGAGATTTCCATTGGCGATTTTGTCTTAACAGGTGGAGAATTAGGCGCTATGACTGTTATTGATAGTATAGTGAGATTGTTACCAGGTGTCTTAGGACAAGAGGATTCTCATATCCAGGATTCTTTTTCAACAGGTCTCCTTGAGCATCCACATTATACACGTCCTGCGGAGTTCCGTGGCATGAAGGTACCTGATGTTTTATTATCGGGGAATCATGCTAAAATCGAGCAATGGCGAGAGGAACAGTCGCTGAAGAGAACTTTTGAGCGCCGTCCTGACTTACTGGAGCAATACCCATTAACAGACAAGCAAAAATTGTATCTAGAAAAACTAAAAAACAATCGTCTAGATGCTTGATTGCCGAATCTATTTATGATAACATCTAATCTGTACTTCTATGTGGAGTACTGAATTACGGTGTTCCGCTGTGGCATATGATTGCGTGCATGAGCATCTGTCTAAGGAGAGAAAACAATGTCAAACATTATTGCAGAAATTACAAAATCTCAGCTTCGCTCTGATCTACCAACTTTCCGTCCTGGTGATACTGTTAAGGTACACGTGAAAGTAGTAGAGGGTACTCGTGAACGTATCCAAATTTTCGAAGGTGTAGTAATTAAACGTCGTGGTGGCGGAATTAGCGAAACTTTCACAGTTCGTAAAATTTCTTACGGTGTAGGTGTTGAGCGTACATTCCCTGTACACACACCAAAAATCGCTAACTTAGAAGTTGTACGTCGTGGTAAAGTACGTCGTGCTAAACTTTACTACCTACGTAACCTACGTGGTAAAGCTGCTCGTATTAAAGAAATTCGATAATTATGACTTAAAAGTGAGGGGCTTGTGTTCAAGCCTCTTTTCTTTTTGCTTGTCATCTTTATTGACTATCATCTAAAATGGTGTTAGACAAGGGGGCAATTCTCAATGGAAAAACAAGTGAAAGAAAAAAATGAATTATGGGAATGGACAAAAGCACTATTAATTGCATTTGCGATTGCTGCAGTTATTCGATATTTTTTATTTACACCCATTGCAGTTGATGGAGAGTCCATGATGCCAACCCTTGAAGATGGCGACCGAATGATTGTGAATAAAATTGGTTATAAAATAGGTGAGCCTAAACGTTTTGATATCGTTGTATTTCATGCACCTGAACAAAAAAATTACATAAAGCGTGTAATTGGATTGCCAGGAGATACACTAGAGTATAAGGATGATCAATTGTATATAAATGGTGAGCCAATTGATGAACCCTATTTAGATGCCTATAAAGCGCAAATCACAGAGGGCACTTTAACAGAAGATTTCACCTTAAATGACATTGATGTTTCCTTGGATAGCAATACCATTCCTGAGGGGTATATCTTTGTTATGGGAGATAATCGTCGATATAGTAAAGACAGTCGACATATTGGCCTTGTGAACCAAAAAGAAATTATTGGTAATACCAGTCTGATTTTCTGGCCATTTAGTGACATAAAAATTGTAAAGTAATGTATGAAAGGGAGAGCATAATCACTCCCTTTTCTTTTAGTTTAGGAGGTATAGCTGTGACGATACAATGGTTTCCAGGGCATATGGCTAAAGCCCGACGTGAAGTAACTGAAAAATTAAAGCTTGTCGATATTATCTTTGAATTAATAGATGCACGTTTACCGCTATCCTCACGTAATCCGATGATTGACGAAGTCATTAACCAGAAACCGCGTCTTTTGATCTTAAATAAAGCGGATATGGCAGATGAACAAGAAACACGGAAATGGGTAGAGTATTTTGCAAAGCGTGGCCATAAAGCTGTAGCCATTAATTCACTTGAGGGTAAGGGCTTACAGCAAGTCACAAAAGCGGCGCAAGAGATTTTAAAAGAAAAATTTGATCGCATGAAAGCAAGAGGAATGAAGCCTAGAGCTATTCGTGCCATGATTGTGGGTATTCCAAACGTGGGAAAATCCACATTGATTAATCGATTAGCGAAAAAAAATATCGCTAAAACGGGCAATACACCAGGTGTGACAAAGGCACAGCAATGGATCAAAGTTGGTAAAGAGCTTGAACTATTGGATACACCAGGTATTTTATGGCCAAAGTTTGAGGATCAAGAAGTAGGCTTTAAATTAGCTTTAACTGGAGCTATTAAGGATACTATTACAAATATGGAAGACCTAGCTGTCTATGGGTTGCGATTCTTATCTAATCATTATCCAAAGCGTATGGATGAGCGTTACGGTCTCGAATTTATCCATGAGGAGTTAGTGGATACTTTTGACCATATTGGTAAGCTACGTCGTGTATTTGGTCCTGGTGGAGAAATAGATTATGACCAAGTAGCTCAACTAATTGTTCGAGATATCCGAGGATTACAATTAGGTAAACTTACCTTTGATTTTGTGGATGAGCAGTTAGAAAAAGAAACTGAACAATTATAAGTATTTAAAACTGTCACACGTTCTTTTGTGACAGTTTTTCTTTTAGGAATACATTTTTTAACCGATAATGACTATAGAGAGGAAAATAGTTTTCAAGTTAAAGAGACTACATAAGAACTGAACATGCTATAGTTTGAATGAATAGAAGCAAGAAGGAGTACACAATGAAAACCATTAAGGAAATTACAACTGCATTGAAAGCTGCTGAGGAATGGCAAGATTGGATGAAAGAAATTACAGCAGATGAAAGAGCAGGTGTACAAAAGGCATGGCTAACTTGGCAAAAGAGACAAGATAAAAAACATCAATTACTGCAAGAGCATCAAAAAAAAGTTGCATTCGATTTAAGCTATGGGAGAACAGATACATTTATTGCTGGTGTAGATGAAGCAGGACGGGGACCGCTAGCAGGGCCAGTCGTAACGGCAGCAGTAATTTTACCGACAAATTGTGAGGCACTTGTTGGTCTGAACGACTCAAAGCAATTATCGAAGGACAAACGAAACTGCTTTGCAACATTAGTTAAAGAGCATGCCGTAAGCTATTTTATTCACTTTCAATCTGCCCAACAAATTGATGAACTGAATATATATGAAGCAACAAAACAATCTATGAAGGTAAGTGTTGAATCATTGTCGACAAAGCCTGATGTTGTTTTAGTAGATGCTATGACATTACCTATTACAATTCCTCAAGATTCGATTATAAAAGGAGATGCAAAGAGCTTAGCGATAGCAGCCGCATCCATTTTAGCTAAAACGGCACGGGATGAGTATATGGAGCAATTAGACGAGGAATTTCCAATGTATGGCTTTGGTCAACATGCGGGGTATGGGACAAAGCAACATTTAAAAGCGTTAGAGGAATTTGGACCGACTATTCACCATCGTAAATCATTTGAACCAATAAAATCTATGTTTTCATAAAGCTAAAAAACAATAGACAATTACACGAAGGAGTAATTGATGAAAGGAGTATGTATATGACAGCCACATCATTTAATCCAATTCAACTGCAGCAAAATGCAATGACTTCGACAAATCAACCACTTGCTTTAAAACAAGGACAAGTATTTCACGGAACAATTAAGCAATTATATCCAGATCAAATGGCAGAAATCCAAGTAGGTAATCAAAAATTTATAGCTAAACTCGAAGTGCCGTTAAAAGCTGGGGATGCCCATTTCTTTCAGGTAACAGGGACAAATCCACAAACGGAATTGAAAATAGTGACTGGACCGATGGCGCAGGCATCTACACCAAGTCAGCAAATTAATCAGTTATTAGAATCCATGAATTTACCTAAATCACCAGAGATGCAGCAATTATTAGGGCATTTTATGAAAGCGCAGCTACCCATTTCTAAAGAACAAATGCTGCAAGCTGAAATGTGGTTAAAGGCATTACCAGAGGGTATATCAAAAGTAGATGCTCTACAAACCATTCAAAAAATGATAGAGCTAAAAATGCCTATGATAAACGATGTGTTTCAAGCATTGATGAGTGGTCAAAAGACATCTGGTATGACCGCTATCATGGATAACTTTGCTCAACTTTTAGCGAAGGATACAACTCTATCTGAGTCATTGAGGCAAAATTTATTGCAACAAGTACAAGCGATTGCCAAGCCCTTTGAAGTTGAAACAGGTAGTGCAGTGCTTGCAAGGCTTTTACAAAGTTTAACGAATAGTGCTGCAACAGTGAATGAAAAAATGCAAGCTTTATCAATGCTAAAAGAGTCGGGGATTCTTCCTCAGCAGGCTACATTGCAAAACTGGTCAAAAATAGAAGCAAAAGCCTTTCAGCCAATACAGCAAGCTGGTCAAGTTATTCAAACCATTCTTGCTACAAAGCCAGAAAATGCTAGTCAACTGGTGGAACAGCTTAAATCATGGACCGGAAGTCAAAATTTATTAACGAATGAGCAAAAACAGCATATCAATCAGCTGGTGGATCGTTTTAATCAGTTACCAGTATCAAAACAAACGCTAGAGGTTTTTGCTAAACAAATGCAGGATCAGTTATTAAAAGCATTTACTCAAAATACAGCTGATCGTTTATTTACACAGGACGCCCATGCACTTTCAGTGAAAGATCATTTGTTATCCCTATTTAAGCAAGAGGCCAATTCTCCTTCACAGAATGAGGCACTTATGCGCAATCTGGTGAAAAATAGTATTAATTCTTCGCAATCATTTATACAGCAAGTTGTGACACTAGCAGATGCACAAGTACAAAATTCAATGGATAGTAAAGCGATGGAGCATGCACTTAAAACGGTGTTGAAAAATTTAGGAATTAGCTATGAGGCAACACTAGGAAACAGGTCGGCTGATTTACAAATGATTGCGCATCAGCTAAAGCCACAACTCCATACATTATTGCAGGAAACTAATATACCACCTCAAATGAAGGAAGCGGCAGAGATGCTTATGACGCGTATGAATGGAATGCAGTTATCTTCAGGAGAAAATGGTCATCAACATCAGCTCATCATGCAAGTCCCACTTGAATTTTTTGGAAAGAAGATGGATGCAACCTTACAATGGAATGGTCGCATGAAAGATAATGGCAAAATTGATGCTAATTATGCACGCGTATTATTTTATTTACAAATGGCATCTATGCAAGAAACAGTGATTGATATGCAAGTTCAAAATAGAGTTGTCACAGTAACGGTCTTTAATGAAAATTCGGAAATTCAATCACTTGCTGAGCCGTTGAAGGCTGCTTTAAAAATTGGGCTGGCTGAAAAAAATTATCAACTTTCAGGTGTGTTTATTAAACAATTTGACAAAGGGCAAACGGAAAAAGTAGGTCCTGTAGTAGAACAGCGAGAGGAGCAGAGTGGGGTGGATATCCGCGTATGAGCGAAGAAAAATTTACTCGGAAAGAGGCAATTGCGCTTACGTATAAGCTTGGTCAATTTGATAGTCCCACTGTTGTAGCAAAGGGGAAAGGGAAAATTGCCGAGAACATTTTGGCAAGAGCAAATGAGCATAATGTGCCGATTTATGAGGATCCTAACCTTGTGCAGTTGCTTGGTCAATTAGATTTAAACGAGTCTATTCCGGAAGAATTATATCAGGCAGTAGCAGAAGTTTTCGCATTTATTTATCGTTTGGACCAACAACATGCGCAAAAATATAGAAAAAATGAATTATTCTGATTATTTTTACAAGCTGTTTTAGTACACAAAATAGAAAAAAGCGTCATAATAAGAGAGAAAATTCGAACTAAAGACAAAGTGTAGACTTTATCAGAATCTTTCGTTAGAATAGTCTATGTTAGTAAAACAATTCTATGCAAATGTTTGATGGGAGGATGTATTATGAATATCCATGAATATCAAGGGAAAGAGATTCTGAGAAAATATGGTGTAGCTGTACCAAACGGAAAAGTTGCTTTTTCCCCTGATGAAGCAGTAAAAGTAGCGAAGGAACTTGGCTCAAACGTAACAGTAGTCAAGGCGCAAATCCATGCAGGTGGACGCGGTAAAGCAGGCGGTGTCAAAATCGCTAAAAACCTTGACGAAGTGCGCACATACGCAAAAGAGTTATTAGGAAAAATTTTAGTGACTCATCAAACAGGTCCAGAAGGAAAAGAAGTAAAACGTTTGTATATTGAAGAGGGTTCTGATATCCAAAAAGAATACTATTTAAGTCTAGTATTAGACCGTGCTACATCTCGTGTAACAGTGATGGGATCTGAAGAAGGCGGTATGGATATTGAAGAAGTAGCAGAAACAAATCCGGAAAAAATCTTCAAAGAAGTAGTAGATCCTGTTGTTGGATTAACAAGCTTCCAAGCACGTCGTATGGCGTTTAATATGAACATTCCAGCAAACCTTGTAGGGAAAGCTGTTAAATTAATGTTAGGCTTATATCAAGCATTTATCGACAAAGATGCATCAATTGTAGAAATTAATCCACTTGTGGTAACTGGACAAGGCGAAGTAGTAGCATTAGATGCTAAATTCAATTTTGATGCCAATGCATTATATCGACATAAGGATATTGTCGAATTACGCGATTTTGACGAAGAAGATGCAAAAGAAATCGAAGCTTCAAAATATGACCTAAGCTATATTTCATTAGATGGAAATATTGGCTGTATGGTTAACGGTGCTGGTCTTGCCATGGCAACTATGGATACAATTAGTTATTATGGCGGAAGCCCTGCTAACTTCCTAGATGTAGGGGGCGGTGCTACAGCTGAAAAAGTAACAGAGGCTTTCAAAATTATCCTTTCTGATTCAAACGTAAAAGGCATTTTTGTCAACATCTTTGGTGGAATTATGAAGTGTAACATTATTGCTGAGGGTGTTGTAACGGCTGCTAAAGAGATTGGTTTAGCTGTGCCATTAGTTGTACGTTTAGAAGGTACAAATGTTGAACTTGGGAAAGAAATTTTAAATGCATCTGGTTTAAACATCGTTGCAGCGGATTCAATGGCTGACGGTGCACAAAAAATTGTGGGACTAGTAGGCTAAGGAAGGCAGGGAGAACAATGGCTGTATTTATTAACAAAGATACGAAGGTAATTGTACAAGGGATTACGGGCGAAACAGCTCTTTTCCATACGAAGCAAATGCTTGAGTATGGTACTAAAATCGTAGCAGGTGTAACACCAGGTAAAGGTGGGCTTGAAATCGAGGGAGTTCCTGTTTTCAATACAGTAGCAGAAGCTGTAGCTGCAACAGGTGCTACAACTTCAGTTATCTATGTACCTGCACCATTTGCGGCAGATGCAATTTTAGAAGCTGTTGATGCTGAATTAGAATTAACAATCTGTATCACAGAGCATATTCCTGTCCTTGATATGGTTAAGGTTAAACGTTATATGGAAGGCAAAAACACTCGCCTAGTAGGTCCAAACTGCCCAGGTGTTATTACAGCTGATGAATGTAAAATTGGTATCATGCCTGGTTATATTCATACAAAAGGCCATGTAGGAGTTGTTTCTCGTTCTGGTACATTAACATATGAAGCAGTACATCAATTAACACAAGCTGGAATTGGTCAAACAACTGCAGTAGGTATTGGTGGAGACCCTGTCAACGGTACAAACTTCATTGATGTGCTTGAAGCCTTTAATAATGATCCAGAAACTTACGCAGTCGTTATGATTGGTGAAATCGGTGGTACAGCTGAGGAAGAAGCAGCTGCATGGATTAAAGCAAATATGACAAAACCTGTTGTAGGCTTTATTGGTGGACAAACTGCACCTCCTGGCAAACGTATGGGTCACGCTGGAGCAATCATTTCTGGTGGTAAAGGAACAGCAGCGGAGAAAATTAAAGCAATGAACGAAGCTGGTATTGAAGTTGCAGAAACACCTTCTGTAATTGGTGAAACATTGATTAAAGTAATTAAAGAAAAAGGGCTATACGAAAAGTGTAAAACCCATTAAAATGGAAGATGTAGCCATTACGGCTACATCTTTTTCATTACTTATACACTGTTTATCATACTTCATTCAACAATTACCTACTTACTTATGAAAAAATCAACAATTTTGGGGCAGATTTTATAAATAATAATGCAATGTTGTGTTGAAAATTATCATGCGGTCATTTAATTTCTTCTATTATAAAAGGAGGTTTATTGAATGATTCTCGCAGTAGATACGCAGAGATTACTAGCCTTACATTATGTATACCCATTACCACTTCAGAAACTTCAGCAACTGTTGTCCCCTGTGAATATTTTAAGCTCTTTTGAAGACATTCATTATGACGACATCGCAAAAGTTTTACAAATATCGGCACATAAAGCACATCAACTTTCTCAGCGCTTTCGACAAATTATGACAACACCACTTGAAGAGGCCTATGCACAGGCTAATATTTTTCCCATCCCGTTTTATCATCCCTATTTCCCGGCGCAATTATTTGAAATATCAAGTCCACCTACTGTATTGTATGTGAAAGGTCAATATTCCCTGTTAACAAACAAAAAACAGATAGCTATTATAGGCTCTAGGAAGGCGACAGCGTATTCAAAAAGAGCGATAGACTTAATTGTCCCGCCGCTTATTCAACGTGATTATACGGTTGTTAGTGGGCTTGCAAGAGGTGCAGATACAATGGCACATAGGGCGACTATCGATATGGGCGGTCATACAATAGCAGTGCTTGGACATGGTTTTAATTATCTCTATCCATCAGAAAACCGCATTCTTGCTACACAAATGGCAGAGCACCAGTTATTAATGACAGAATATCCCCCTTATATGAAGCCTGAAAAATGGCATTTCCCAATGCGTAACCGGATCATTAGTGGTTTATCTCGAGCATTAGTTGTGACAGAAGCGGCATTAAAAAGTGGCACGCTTATTACAACAGAGCTTGCATTAGAGCAAGGAAAAGACGTGTTTGTGGTACCAGGACCTATAGACGCAACTCAATCAAAAGGGACAAATCAATTGCTTTTTGAAGGAGCAATTCCCATAGTGAATGGTCATCAAATCATTGAAACATTAGACCTCTTTTCTAACAAAAATTGAAAAAAAGTTGCATTATCTTAAAATCTGTTATACATTTTGCAACAGGTAACTTAAAAAATTAGTAATAGACCTCGCTAAGGGGGAGACATAGATGGCGGATTATTTAGTGATTGTAGAATCACCAGCAAAAGCAAAAACAATTGAACGTTATTTAGGAAAGAAATATAAGGTGAAAGCGTCGGTTGGACACGTACGGGATCTTCCACGTAGTCAGATGGGCGTTAGCGCGGAAAATAATTTTGAGCCTAAATATATTACGATACGTGGTAAAGGACCTGTGTTACAGGAATTAAAGTCTGCAGCTAAAAAAGTAAAGAAAGTTTATCTAGCGGCCGATCCAGACCGCGAGGGAGAAGCCATTGCTTGGCACCTTGCGACTGCATTAAATATTGATATTCACTCAGATTGTCGTGTTGTATTTAATGAAATTACTAAAGATGCAATTATAGAGTCTTTTAAAAATCCACGTCCAATTAACATGGACTTAGTAGATGCGCAGCAAACAAGACGTATATTGGATCGACTTGTTGGCTATAACATTAGCCCAATTCTATGGAAAAAGGTGAAAAAAGGTTTATCAGCAGGTCGGGTACAATCTGTAGCACTACGCATGATCATTGATCGTGAAAATGAAATTAAAAACTTCCAACCTGAAGAATATTGGACAATCGAAGGAACGTTTGAAAAAGGAAAAAAATCATTTGATGCCCTTTACTATGGGAATGGTAAAGACAAAATAAAATTAACAAATGAAGCACAAGTAAAGGCAATTTTAAAAGATGTTAAAGGAACAAACTTTGATGTTGTCAATGTAACGAAAAAGGAACGTAAGCGTAATGCTGCACCAGCCTTTACAACATCATCTTTACAGCAAGAAGCAGCACGAAAATTAAATTTCCGTGCTAAGAAGACCATGATGCTAGCTCAGCAATTATACGAAGGTATAGATATTGGAAAAAAAGAGGGGACAGTCGGGCTAATTACTTATATGCGTACTGATTCCACACGTATTTCTGATACGGCAAAAGCAGAAGCGGTTACGTACATTGAGGGCAAATATGGAAAAGAATACATTGCAACAGATATAAAACAAACAAAGAAAGCTTCAAATGCACAGGATGCGCACGAAGCAATACGTCCAACAAGTACAATGCGGACACCGGATGAATTAAAGGCGGTACTTAGCCGTGATCAGCTACGCTTATATCGCTTAATTTGGGAGCGCTTTATTGCGAGTCAAATGGCACCAGCAGTACTTGATACTGTAGCTGTAGATCTTCAAAATGGTGATGTTTTATTCCGTGCAAATGGTTCACAAGTTAAATTCGCAGGCTTTATGAAACTATATATTGAAGGTACTGATGATCAAACGGAAGAGACGACAAAACTTTTACCTGAGATGGAAATTGGTGATCAAGTAAAATCGCTTGAAATCGAGCCTAAACAACATTTTACACAGCCACCACCACGTTATTCTGAGGCGCGACTTGTTAAAACAATGGAAGAACTAGGAATTGGGCGCCCGTCCACATATGCACCGACCCTCGATACAATTCAGCGCCGTGGCTATGTTGTATTAGATGCTAAACGCTTTATGCCAACAGAGCTAGGAGAGATCGTACACCAACTCGTACTAGAATTTTTCCCAGATATCATAAACATCGAATTCACCGCACAAATGGAACAAGATTTAGATGATATTGAAGAAGGCAATCGACAATGGAAAAAAGTTGTGGAAGAATTTTATAAGGACTTTGAAGTCCATGTAAAACATGCAGATGAAGCTATGGAAAAGGTTGTCATTAAAGATGAACCTGCAGGGGAAGACTGTGAGCTTTGTGGATCTCCAATGGTCTTTAAGCTTGGACGATATGGCAAATTTATGGCTTGTTCTAATTTCCCAGATTGTAGAAATACAAAAGCAATTATGAAGCCTATTGGTGTGAAATGCCCTTCCTGTGAAACTGGCGAGATTGTGGAGCGAAAAAGTAAAACAAAGCGTCTATTCTATGGTTGCAATCAGTATCCTGAATGTGAATTTGTCTCATGGGACAAGCCAATTAATAGACCATGTCCAAAATGTAGTGCATTATTAGTAGAGAAAAAGATAAAAAAAGGTGTGCAAATTCAATGTACGAAGTGTGACTATGAAGAAGCACCAACTCAATGATAGGAAGATGGTAAGAAACATGACTGAACAAGTAGTAAATGTTATTGGAGCAGGACTGGCAGGTAGTGAGGCAGCTTGGCAAATTGCTAAGCGGGGTATAAAAGTGAAACTTTATGAAATGCGTCCAGTAAAGCAGACTCCAGCGCACCATACTGATAAATTTGCAGAACTTGTTTGTTCTAACTCATTGCGGGCAAACGGTTTAACAAATGCTGTAGGCGTTATAAAAGAAGAAATGCGTATGTTAGATTCTGTTATCTTAAAGGCAGCAGACCAATGTTCAGTACCTGCTGGAGGGGCCTTAGCAGTAGATCGTCACGAATTTGCAGGGTATGTAACTGATACTGTGAAAAACCATCCACTTGTGGAGGTTATTCATGAAGAAGTCACAGAAATTCCAGAAGGTATTACAGTTATTGCAACAGGACCTTTAACTTCAAAAGCTTTAGCTGAAAAAATTCAAGGTTTAACAGGTTTAGATTATTTATACTTTTACGATGCAGCAGCACCTATTATCGAAAAAGATAGTATTGATATGAATAAAGTTTATTTAAAATCTCGTTATGATAAAGGGGAAGCGGCTTATTTAAACTGTCCTATGACAAAGGAAGAATTCGATCGTTTCCGCCAAGCATTAATCGAAGCTGAAGTTGTACCATTGAAGGAATTTGAAAAAGAAATTTACTTTGAAGGTTGTATGCCAATAGAAGTCATGGCAGCTCGTGGAGAGAAAACTATGTTATTTGGTCCGATGAAGCCAGTAGGTCTTGAGGATCCAAAAACAGGAAAACGTCCATATGCAGTTGTTCAACTTCGTCAAGACGATGCAGCAGGCACGCTTTACAACATTGTAGGCTTCCAAACGCATTTAAAATGGGGGCCACAAAAGGAAGTGCTACAGCTTATTCCTGGGTTAGAGAATGTAGAAATTGTTCGCTATGGCGTCATGCATAGAAACACCTTCATTAATTCACCGAAAGTTTTAGAAAAAACATATCAACTTCGTGAGCAAAAGAATATTTTCTTTGCAGGTCAGATGACTGGTGTAGAAGGCTATGTTGAATCAGCAGGTAGTGGATTAATTGCAGGAATAAATGCAGCTCGTTTAGCATTAGGACAAGAGCCCGTTATTTTCCCATTCGAAACGGCATTAGGAAGCATGGCGCGTTATATAACAGAAGCGCAGTCGAAAAACTTCCAGCCTATGAATGTAAACTTCGGTATTTTCCCTGACTTACCACCTGGTCGTCGTTCTAAACCAGAGCGTGCGGAAATGCATGCAGCACGCGCAATAAGCACAATTCGAAATTTTGTGAATTCACAAACAATTTAATTGCCAAAAGCCTCTAAAAGTTGTTATACTCTTAGAGGCTTTTTCTTTTTGTAGACAAAATGCTTAATTAGACGTATTTTATTATTTTGTATGGAGTTTTTCTCAAAATATAACTATTTACACTTGCTATATTATGAAGATAGGTTTAGTGTCAATATGTATGTTTATTAATGATAAGAAAAACGATACAAACTTGTAAGAGATGACAAAGAATTGTATATCCGTTATATTACAAGTGTCAGTCATTTAAGAAAATTATTAATAAATTATTGGTGGTGAATCTTTCTGTGTTAGTTTCGTCCCAAGATGCACTCGAACAGTTCATGCTTTACATCCAAGTTGAAAAGAACTTCTCTGTTCATACAGTGCGAGAATATGAATCAGACCTGCTAGATTTTTTAACCTTTTTACAAACGGAGGGAATCGATGATTTAGCAAGTGTTGAATATATACATGCACGTCTTTATGTAACAAAGTTGTACGATGAGAAAAGGGCAAGGGCTTCTATTTCAAGGAAAATTTCCTCGATACGCTCCTTTTTTCGCTTTCTAAATAGACAGTACGGATTAGATGACGGAGCATTTCGTTCGCTTTATCATCCGAAAAAAGAATCACGTTTACCTAATTTTTTCTACGAAGAGGAATTGAAACAGTTATTTGATGCGAATACTGGTGATGATTTGAAATCATTAAGAAATATAGCTATATTAGAGCTGTTATATGCAACAGGTATTCGTGTGAGTGAACTGACATCAATTCAAGTAGAGGATGTAGATTTTCATTATTCGATTATACGAGTAATGGGCAAAGGTCGAAAAGAACGAATCATTCCATTTGGTCAATTTGCGAGTTTAGCAATGCAGGACTACATAGAGCAAGCTCGTCCACGATTGATGAAAAAAACGAATCATCTGCAGTTGTTTGTCAATATGCGTGGTGGGGAACTTACTCCTAGAGGGGTACGTCATATTTTAAACGAAATGATTGACAAGGCCTCACTCCATACAAAAATTTACCCACACATGCTTCGCCATACTTTTGCTACTCATTTATTGAATAATGGCGCAGATTTGCGGACGGTGCAGGAGTTATTAGGTCACTCACATTTATCTTCTACACAAGTTTACACACATGTAACAAAAGAGCATCTTCGTCAAACATATATGAATGCTCATCCAAGGGCATAATAGAGCTAAGGAGGAAGGTAGATGGGACAAATTCATGCAACAACGATATTTGCGGTTCATCATAACGGAGGCTGTGCCATGGCTGGTGATGGTCAAGTAACATTGGGAAATGCAGTTGTGATGAAGGGTACAGCAAGGAAGGTCAGACGTCTGTTTAATGGGCAAGTCCTCGCTGGTTTTGCAGGTTCAGTTGCTGATGCCTTTACACTTTTTGAAATGTTTGAAGGCAAATTAAATGAGTATAACGGTAATTTACAACGCGCAGCCGTTGAGGTAGCGAAGCAATGGCGTGGTGATAAAATGCTGCGCCAGCTAGAAGCGATGCTACTAGTAATGGATAAAACGACTTTATTACTCGTTTCGGGTACAGGAGAAGTGATTGAACCTGATGATGGCATTTTGGCCATTGGTTCTGGGGGCAATTATGCATTGTCTGCAGGTAGAGCATTAAAAAAATATGCAGGTGAAACAATGACTGCTCGTGAAATTGCTGAAGCGGCATTAGAAACAGCTGCTGAAATCTGTGTATTTACAAATCATAATATTATCGTGGAGGCGCTGAACTAATGACACAAAAAAATTTAACGCCAAGACAAATTACTGAGCATTTAGATCGTTACATTGTTGGGCAGAATGAAGCTAAGCGAGCAGTAGCTATTGCGTTACGAAACCGCTATCGTCGTTCGTTGTTAAATGAAGATATGAAGGCTGAAGTTATTCCGAAAAATATTTTGATGATTGGGCCAACTGGTGTCGGTAAAACAGAAATAGCCAGAAGAATTGCAAAGCTTACCAATGCCCCTTTTGTAAAAGTTGAAGCGACAAAGTTTACTGAAGTAGGCTATGTGGGTAGAGATGTTGAATCAATGGTCCGTGACTTGGTAGAAGCTTCTCACCGTCTAGTTAAAGAAGAAATGATGGAGTCTGTGAAGGAACAAGCAGAAGAATTAGCAAATGAAGCAATCGTGAAACTTTTGGTGCCTTCTTTACGTAAAAAACAGGCGATGCAAAATCCGTTTGAAATGCTATTTGGTGGGAAAGAACAACCAACAAATGATGATTCATCAGCAGATGATGGAGAAGTTCGCTCGAAACGTGCTCAAATTGCCATTGATTTACGCAATGGTAAGTTAGAAAATGAGTGGGTTACTGTAGAGGTAACAGAACAAAATCCATCCATTTTTGATGCGTTACAAGGAACAGGAATGGATATGTCTGCGAATAGTGGTATGCAGGATATGCTATCTAGTTTAATGCCTAAAAAACAGAAAAAACGCCGTGTGCAAGTAAAAGACGCGCGTCGTATTTTAACAATAGAAGAAGCAAATAAGCTGATAGATGCTGATGAAGTAGCACAGGAAGCCATTAATAGAGCTGAGCAAACGGGTATCATTTTTATTGACGAAATCGATAAAATTGCTAGTAAAGAAGGAAATACTTCGGCGAATGTCTCCCGCGAAGGAGTTCAACGTGACATTTTACCAATTGTAGAAGGTTCTACTGTCACTACGAAGTATGGTGCAGTGAAAACAGATTATATGCTGTTTGTTGCTGCTGGGGCATTTCATATGTCAAAACCATCAGACCTAATTCCCGAGTTACAAGGCCGTTTTCCAATTCGGGTAGAGCTTGAAAAATTAACAAAACAGGATTTTGTCCGTATTTTACAAGAACCAGATCAATCATTAATTCTGCAATATAAAGCGCTTTTAGAGACAGAAGGCGTAGAAATTCATTTCACGACAGATGCTATTGAACGGATTGCTGAGATAGCAACTGAAGTGAATCAGGAAACAGACAATATTGGAGCTCGTCGTTTACACACGATATTAGAACGTTTACTGGAAGAACTATCGTTTGAGGCATCTGAGATTGCGCCAGCGAGTATCCCAATCAATGCGGCGTATGTGGATCAAAAACTTGCGGGAATTGTAAAAAACAAAGATTTGTCACAGTTTATACTGTAAGATAAAGCTGATTAGTATCATTCAATAGTAAAAACCTTTAGAATATTTAGTAAATACTCTTCGGATTATTTATAGGAGGAACATATAATGAATTTATTAGAAAAAACACGTAAAATTAACTCGATGCTTCAAGCTTCTGCTGGTAAGCCTGTAAACTTTAAGGAAATGGCAGATACACTAGGAGATATCATTGATAGTAATGTCTATATTTTAAGCCGTAAAGGTAAATTATTAGGTATTTCAATTCACCAACAAATTGAAAATGAACGTATGAAAAAAATGTTTGAAGAGAGACAATTCCCAGAAGAATACACACATAGCTTATTTACGATCTCTGAAACATCTTCAAATTTAGATATTAATAATGAACATACTGCTTTCCCAGTAGAAAATAAAGATTTATTCCAAAATGCTTTAACAACAATTGTACCAATCGTTGGCGGTGGTGAGCGTTTAGGCACATTAATTCTTGCTCGTTTATCTTCACAATTTGAAGATGATGATCTAATTTTAGCTGAATATGGTGCAACAGTAGTTGGTATGGAAATTTTACGTGAAAAGTCTGAAGAAATTGAAGAAGAAGCTCGTAGCAAAGCTGTCGTGCAAATGGCTATTAATTCACTTTCGTACAGTGAGTTAGAGGCAATTGAACACATTTTCGAAGAACTTGATGGTAATGAAGGTTTACTAGTTGCTTCTAAAATTGCTGATCGAGTGGGTATTACACGCTCAGTGATCGTAAACGCATTACGTAAACTTGAATCAGCTGGTGTCATTGAATCTCGCTCTTTAGGCATGAAAGGTACTTATATTAAAGTGCTAAACGATAAATTCTTAAATGCTTTAGCAGAAATTAAAATGAAATAAATACTTCTTTTAAGAAGCTAATGAAAGCGTCTATGGTAAACATAGACGCTTCAGACTGTAGACAAACTCAATGAATTTTGAGTTTGCCTACAGTCTTTTTTCTTTTACAATAAAATAAAGTAAAGCCGTTGATTTCCACTACGGGCGGACGCTTTCCGCGGGCGGGGTCGAGCTGCTTCCCTCGCTCCACTCAGTCCAGGATCTCGACTTTCCCGCTTTTCCCGCAGGAGTCGCCACCATTCGTTCCAATCAACTTCTACATAAAGAATTCCTTATTCATCTATTGATAAAAAGTACACTTTCGAGGTGATCAACCATGATGACGAAAAATCAAATCAATGAACGTGAACAATTAGAAATGCTAACGATTGATCAATTAGTTCCCCAAGATCATTTAGTACGAAAACTAGAGGCGGCTATTGATTTTTCATTTATCTATCCTTTAGTAGAACATCTCTATTCACCTAATGGGCGTCCTAGTATTGATCCTGTTGTTCTCTTTAAAATGACGTTTATTCAGTACGTTTTTGGTATACGGTCCATGCGTCAAACCATCAAAGAAATTGAAACGAATATGGCGTATCGTTGGTTTTTAGGATTTGGCTTCCATACAGAAGTTCCGCATTTCTCTACCTTTGGTAAAAATTATGTCCGTCGCTTTCAAGATACTGATCTATTTGAGCAGATATTCTATCGTATATTAAAAGAGATTATGCATCAAGGACTCCTCCATGCAGACCATTTATTTATCGATTCTACGCATGTGAAAGCGAGTGCGAATAAACGAAAGTATGATAAAAAAGTTGTGCGAAAAGAAACACGGGCTTATGAAGAGAAACTTCAATTAGAGTTAAATATTGATCGTGAGGAACACGGAAAAAAGCCCTTTTCCCCGGAGAAATTTGAAAAAGAAGAATGGAAAGAAATAAAGGAAAGCACGACAGATCCTGAAAGTGGCTATTACGTGAAGGATGAACGTACAAAACAGTTTGCGTATTCTTTTCATGCAGCGACAGATGAAAAGGGCTTTGTCTTGGGTGCCATTGTGACTCCGGGAAATGTGCACGATAGTCATGTATTACAGCCACTTGTGGAAAGAGTCATTAAAAACGTTCAAAAACCATTAGCTGTTGCGGCAGATGCAGCCTATAAAACACCCGCAATTACAAACTTTTTATTAGAGAATCAAATGTTGCCTGTTCTTCCTTATACACGTCCTAAAACGAAAGATGGTTTCTTCCGAAAGCATGAGTATATATATGATGAGCACTATAATTGTTATCTTTGTCCACAAGGACAGATATTGAAGTATACGACAACGACTAAAGAAGGGTATCGTCAATATAAATCGAATCCTTTGATTTGTGCGAAGTGTCCGAGCCTATCCCAATGTACAGAAAGTAAGCAACATCAAAAACTCATTCAACGTCATATTTGGGAATCATATGTAGAGGAAGCAGAACATTTACGTCATTCCAATGAAATCAAACAAATCTATGCAAAGCGCAAAGAAACGATTGAGCGTGTCTTTGCCGATGCAAAGGAAAAGCATGGTATGCGATGGACAACCTTAAGAGGTCTAAAAAAATTGTCCATGCAGGCGATGCTTACTTTTGCTGCCATGAATTTAAAGAAACTGGCTACTTGGACGTGGCAAGTAGCTTAAGAGAGCAACTATGCTCGAAGCGTATGTTGGATTTGGCAATGTATGACCAAATATCAAGACGACATAGGAAGAAAAATGACAAAAGCCCTCGAGAGTGAACTTCTCGAGGGCTTTTGTCTACAGTCTGAAGCGTCTATGGTAAACATAGACGCTTTTTATGTTGTTGAAAAAGATAATTTGAAAAAGACCTTTTAGAAAGGTGAGGGGGTGCATTAGGGTTCGTCATCGTCCATTTTAGAGGCGTGGACAATGAATCCGTTAGTCGACCATGAGGAAAAGTGACCTTTCAGACTAGCGATCGTAATTTTTGCTTTTAATGTAGAACGGTGGAGTAGAAGGCTAATTGATTCCCTTGTGAGAAAGGGGAGACTTTAAACAGAGCGGTAGTTTTGTACACCTGCTTAAGTAGTTTAAACTGAGTGAGAGAGAAGTGTAGTGGCAAGTATGTAGCGTGGAATGAAAGCCTTTTTCATCTTTCGTAAAATGTATTGTTTTTCAAAACTATGATGCTGTCTATGGTAAATATAGACGTTTTTTTGTGTATTTTCGAAATTTTAGGGCACTTATTTTTTAGAGTATTAATACAAAAACATGGATTTCGTTGCTTTTATCCTAAAAATGTTCGATAATTTGTCACGACGATTAGCATATAAAAAATGCTGGTATGTTACTTTGGAATAATGGTGAATAAACTTATGGTCACTCTATAAAAAATACTCCCACAGTGATCGAACTAGTAAAAAGGGACCTTTATTTAAAAGGATTAAAAAAGGCGATTAACCTCATAAAAAGGCATTTTTCACAATAAAATCGTAAACACTGTCGAAATGGTGTAAAATAACTAGATGATTATTAATCCTTACTGAAGCCTAGAGACACAAAGGATGGGGAAGTTTTGTCATGGTTAAGGAGTAGAAAAAATAGGGCGTATAGACTATTAAAAAGTGACAAAAGACAATAGACACTAGGTATCATCTTAATTACAATTGTATTATTGGATAAATTAACAAGTACATAGATTTTAAATAAAATGAGGTGAGCAGTTTTGAATTTATTTGGAGGAACTATTAGTAGCCTGGAAAATGGACTTTCCTATGCCACTTTAAATCATAAAACAATCGCAAATAATATCGCGAATGTCGATACACCTAATTATAAGGCGAAAAATGTTAGTTTTAAGGATATGTTGGAAGAGCAGAAGAGCATAGCTATTTCTGCATACCGCACTGATAATAGACATTATGATTTCACGTTTCGACAAGCTACACCAGGTGTCAATATTGTTGAGAACTTGCGATATAGAAACAATGGGAATGCTGTAGATATGGATGCTGAGCAAGCGAAATTAGCAGAGAATCAAATTTATTATAATGCTCTAATCGATCGTGTTAATGGGAAATTAAACACATTGAATACTGTTATTAAAGGAGGTAAGTAATAGATGTCTATTTTTCATGGGATGAATACCACTGCCTCCGCTTTAACAGCGCAGCGTTTACGTATGGATGTTATTTCTTCTAATATGGCTAACATGGATACAACTCGCGCTCGTCAAGTAAATGGGGAATGGGAACCATATCGACGTAAGTCCGTGACGCTGTCAGCACAAGAAGGACAATTTTCAAATTTTTTGAATGTAGCACTAGGTAAAAATGCAAAAAGTGGTGTTGGTAATGGTGTAAAAATTACTCGAATCTCAGAAGATCAAGAAACACCTTTCAAACTTGTATATGACCCAACTCATCCAGATGCAAATGCAGATGGTTATGTAAACATGCCCAACGTCGACCCATTGAAAGAAATGGTTGATTTAATGTCGGCTACTCGTTCTTATGAGGCTAATATAACTGTATTTAATGCGAATAAATCCATGCTTACAAAGGCTTTAGAGATTGGTAAATAAATTTAAGTAGAAAGGAAGATACATACATGGCCATTTCGTCCATTTCGCTAATGACACCTACTCAGGTTGTAAATAACACGAATAAGCTGAATGCTACACCTTATGAAGCGCAACAAAGCTTCGCGAACTCGTTAAAAGAAGCAATTGCAAAGGTAAATGATCAACAAATAACTTCTGATAAGTTTACTCAGAAGCTAATTAAAGGTGAAGATGTGGAGTTGCATGAAGTGATGATTGCTTCGCAAAAGGCAAGCATTACCCTAAATGCAACAATTGAAGTTCGCAATAAGGTGATTGAAGCTTACCAAGAAATAATGCGCATGAGTGTTTAATTTTATTGTAAAGAGTAAGTAAACTCTTTTCAATATAGATTAACAACCACCACTTAGAGTGGCTCATTATGTTCGCAAATTATTGATGGCTAGGTTATTCACTATAACCGGAGGATTCATAATGAATGAACGATTGACAAAAATAAAAAACGACACCAGTCAATTTTGGACAAGTCGAAGTAAAAAGCAAAAAATAGTTATGATTGGCTCCGTAGTAGGTGTAATCGCATTAGCAGCAATTGTGACATTTTTTGCTTCCAAAACTACATATGTTCCACTTTATAAAGATTTATCAACACGGGAAATTGGACAAGTAAAGGAAGCGCTAGATTCCCAAGGTGTGACCTATCAAATTGCTCCAGGTGGAACATCTATTTTAGTGCCAGAAGAGCAAGTTGACTCCTTATTAGTGCAATTAGCTTCAGAGGGGTATCCACAAACAGGTTCAATCGATTACTCATTTGCTAATAGTTCAGGATTTGGTATGACTGATAATGAATTTAACCTATTAAAAAAAGCAGCTACTGAAACTGAAATTGCTAAACTTTTCAAAAATTTGGAAGGTGTAAAAGATGCAAAAGTGATGATTACTGTTCCTGAGGAAGGTGTATTCGTAACGGATGTTCAAGGAGAGGCAACCGCATCTATCGTTTTAAATACTGATCCTGGCTATAAATTTACAGAACAGCAAATAACTACAATGTACAATTTAGTGTCAAAAAGTATTCCGAATTTAAAGACTGAAAATATCGTGATCTCTAACCAATTTTCAGAGTACTTTGATCTGAATGCCGCAACAGCTGATGGTACTTCCACAACAACAGCTGAAGGCCAATTACAAATGAAGAAATTGGTAGAACGAGATCTACAACGTCAAGTGCAAAATATGCTTGGAACGTTGATGGGACAAGATAAAGTAATGGTTTCTGTCACAACGGATATTGATTTCAAGAAAGAAAATCGTGAAGAAAATCTTGTGACACCTGTTGATGAAGAGAATATGGAAGGTATTGCCATAAGTGCTCAGCGAATTACAGAGCAATATTCTGGTACAGGAGCAGCTGCCGCTGCTGGAACCCCTGAAGCTGAAACAACTACTGATAACTTCACAACTTATAATGAAGGTGCAGCAGGAAATGGTGATTATGAACGTACGGAAGAGACAATTAATAATGACGTGAACCGTATACGTAAGGATATTCAAGAAGCTCCTTATAAAATTCAGGATATTGGGATTCAAGTAATTGTTGAACCACCGACAGCAACTGACGCAGCGTCATTACCAGATGGTGTTCAAGAAGATATTGAGAAAATTTTAAGTACAATTGTACGTACAACAATTTCCAAAGACGTAGCAGCAGAACTTACTCAAGAGCAGATCGATGAAAAAGTGGCGGTATCTGTACAACCATTATACGGTAAGGCAACAGAGGTAGCTGATGAAAAACCAATCATTCCATGGTGGGTTTGGGTTATCGGGGGTATCTTGTTAGCTGTTATCTTATTACTAGCATTCTTCATTATCCGTTCACGTAAACGTGCGAAGGAAGAAGAAGAGTTAAGTATCCTAGAAGAACAAGAAGAATTAATGGTTGATGATATTAATGAAGAAATTGAAACGGAAGCTACAATGCGTCGTAAGCAGCTAGAAAAAATGGCCAAAGAAAAGCCAGACGATTTTGCAAAGTTACTGCGTAGTTGGATTGCTGAAGACTAACTAGGAGGTTCGGCTGTGTCCAAGAAAGAAAAAGAATTAACCGGAAAACAAAAGGCCGCTCTCTTGTTAATTTCATTAGGGCCTGAAGTTTCAGCTTCTGTCTATAAGCATTTAACAGAGGAAGAAATTGAACGTTTAACATTAGAAATTTCAAGTGTTAAAAAAGTAGAATCAAATGTAAAAGAAGAAATTATTGAAGAATTTCACAATATTGCTCTCGCGCAGGACTATATCACACAAGGTGGTATTGGCTATGCAA
Organism: Lysinibacillus capsici; assembly: GCF_020217405.1. Lineage (NCBI taxonomy): Bacteria > Bacillati > Bacillota > Bacilli > Caryophanales > Bacillaceae > Lysinibacillus > Lysinibacillus capsici. Next base: position 1,173,058 of record NZ_CP084108.1, read on the forward strand.
AAACAGTATTAGAAAAAGCACTTGGCGTAGAACAAGCACAAACAATCATCAATCGACTAACATCTTCTTTACAAGTACGCCCGTTTGATTTTGCTAGAAGAGCTGATCCATCGCAAATTTTTAACTTTATCCAAAATGAACATCCTCAAACAATTGCCCTAATCCTCTCTTATTTAGAGGCAGGGCAAGCAGGGGTTATTTTATCTTCTTTACCACAGGAAGTACAAGCTGACATTGCTAAACGTATAGCGGTCATGGAATCGACTTCACCAGAAGTGATTAGCGAAATTGAATCTGTGTTAGAGCGTAAATTATCCTCAACCGTAACGCAGGATTATACAGAAACTGGTGGTATTGATGCAGTCGTTGAAGTTTTAAATGGAGTAGATCGACAAACAGAAAAAACGATACTCGATGCACTGGAAATACAAGACCCAGAACTTGCAGAGGAAATCAAAAAACGTATGTTTGTGTTCGAGGATATTGTTACACTCGACAATCGTTCCATTCAGCGTGTTATTCGTGATTGTGAAAACGAAGACTTACTGCTTTCAATGAAGGTATCAAGTGAAGAGGTAAAAGATATTATATTCCGTAATATGTCACAACGTATGGCTGAAACATTTAAAGAAGAAATGGAAATTATGGGACCTGTACGTTTACGTGACGTAGAGGAGGCACAATCTCGTATTGTTGCTGTTATTCGTCGTCTAGAGGATGCTGGAGAGATTATTATTGCTCGTGGTGGAGGAGATGACGTCATTGTCTAGAATCATCCGTTCTATTTACACTAAGTCTGATAGCGATAATGTCAAAGAAATACAGATTCGTGATATGTTTGAAGCGGTGGAAGAATACCAAGAAGAAGGACCTCCTCAGCATCAATTAACGTTGGATGAAGTCGTGGCAGAGCGAGATCGTTTACTTACTGAAGCAAGAACTGCTTTGCAAGCTGAACGAGAGATGTTTGAACAGGAAAAACATAGGCACTTTCAAGAGATTGAACATTTAAAGCTAAGTTGGGAGGAAGAGAGACCCAATCGTGTTCAAGAAGCTTATGATGAAGGATTTGGACAAGGCTATGAAGATGGCGTGAATAAGGCCACTGAAGCAATGGCTCAGTCACTTCAAACAGCGAACGAAATAATGATGTTAGCGAAAGAAAATGCTCAAAAATATATTGAGGATCAAGAAGCGGTAATTTTAGAGTTAGGTTTAACTGCTGCAGAAAGAATTATTGGTACTTCGTTAGAACAGGATAACGAACTATTTCTATCGATTGTGCGTAGAGGGCTGAAAGAAGCAAGAGAAATGAAGGAAATTAAAATTTATGTTTCACCAGCTTATTATGCTTTAATTACGACCAACCGAGATGAATTAGCAGAAATGTTCCCAATAGACGTACCATTTATGATTTTTGTAAATGAAGATTTAGATAATGAGACAGATTGCTATATTGAAACAAATCATGGGCGAATTATGGTTAGTATCGATGAGCAATTAAATGCACTTAGATTAAAGTTACATGAAATATTAGAGAGTAAGGAATGATCTTGATGAAAGCGGCTCAATTAATTGAACAAATTCCGCATATCCCAACTTTTAAAAAGTTCGGTAGGGTTACTAGAGTTGTTGGCTTAATGATTGAGTCGCAAGGTCCAGATAGTTCTATAGGTGATGTCTGTAAAATTCATGTGGAAACTGTAAATCACGGTCACCAGATTATTTTAGCAGAGGTCGTTGGTTTTAAAGATGAAATAGTCGTCTTGATGCCTTTTACCTCCTTACGTGAAATATCTATTGGCTGCCTTGTCGAAGGGACGGGAGCCCCACTGGAAGTAAAAGTGGGTCCTGAGTTAATCGGCAAAGTATTGGATTCTATGGGGAATCCAATTGATGGCACTCTATTACCTAGAGGTCTCATGACAGTCCCTACAGAGCAAGATCCACCAAACCCACTAACTCGTCCACCGATTAATGAAAGGCTTGAAGTGGGAGTTAAGGCTATTGACGGTATGCTAACAGTTGGAAATGGACAACGTGTTGGTATTTTCGCCGGTTCTGGGGTAGGTAAAAGTACTTTACTGGGTATGATCGCAAGAAATACACAAGCAGATTTGAATGTCATTGCGCTAATAGGCGAGCGTGGTCGTGAGGTTCGGGAATTCATCGAACGTGATTTGGGTGCTGAAGGCTTAAGTCGATCGATTGTTGTTGCAGCCACATCCGATCAACCAGCATTAATGCGGATTAAAGGGGCATTTACAGCAACAGCAATCGCCGAATATTTTAGAAATCGAGGCTTAAATGTCATGCTGATGATGGATTCCGTGACACGTGTGGCTATGGCACAACGTGAAATTGGACTTGCCACAGGAGAACCACCAGCACAAAAAGGTTATACGCCTTCGGTTTTTGCGATATTGCCTAAATTACTAGAACGTACAGGCACCAATGAAAAGGGTTCTATAACAGCATTTTATACTGTTTTAGTAGATGGTGACGATATGAATGAACCCATTGCGGATACTGTGCGAGGGATATTAGATGGTCATATTGTATTGGATCGAAATCTTGCCAACAAAGGGCAATATCCAGCCATAAACGTCTTGAAAAGTGTGAGTCGTTTGATGAATCATGTTGCAGAGCCAACTCATAAGAAAGCTGCTGAACGATTAAGAGAACTCTATTATACTTACGACAAATCAGAGGATTTGATCAATATCGGTGCTTATAAAAGAGGAACCTCTAAAGAGATTGATGAAGCAATTCATTATGAACCGCTCATTACTGCTTATCTTAAACAGGGTTACTTAGATAAAGTGACACTTGAAGAAAGTGTCAATGAGTTAATAACATTATCGAACGGTGGTGCGAAATAGATGGTCAGTTATGTGTATCGTTTTGAAAAAGTGTTAACTATTCGCGAGCAAGAAAAAAACGAAACCGAAATGGCTTATAAGGAATCTGTCCGTTCTTTTGAAGAAATAGCAACGAAATTATATGACTTGCTAAAAAAGAAAGAAGATTTAATTACATTTCAGCAGGAGCGTTTAATGGTTGGTTCATCCATAGATGAAATTCATCATTATAGTCGTTTTATTGATAGTCTCGAAAAAACAATTGCAGATGTACAACAGAAAGTGATACAAGCTCGTGCTAAGATGAATTGGCACGAAGAAAAACTATTAGAAAAAAACTTGGAAGTACGTAAATTTGAAAAAATGAGAGAAAAGGATTTTAAGCATTTCCAACAAGAGCAAGATCGTATAGAAAGCCTTTTTTTAGATGAAATTTCATTACAAACGTATAACAAGAAAGAAATCAGGTGATTTCATGGCAAAGAAAGACAATCGATTAGCAACAGAATTAGTAGAAGAGCAACCAAAGAAAAAATCTGGGGGCTTTCTTAAGTTTTTTACTTGGATTGTACTGCCGATTATGTTTGTAGTAGCGGTTTTGCTTGTTGTGGCAACTTTAATGAATACAAATGTCTTTGATTTAGGAAAAAAGGCAATAGGTAGTTTACCCTTTATCCCCTCAGAAGAACAACAAGCAAAGGATGCTGTCGTTAATAACGACTCTAAAATAGTGAGTTTACAGGCAGAGGTACAAGAAAAAGAAGCAGAGATTACCCAGCTTCAAAAAAAATTAGATTCAACAATTACTGAAAAAGAGAAGCTGCTGACAGAAAAGGAACAGCTTCAATTTGAAATTGAAAAATTAAATCGTGAACAAGATGATGTGAAGCGTGACTTTAACGATATTTTATCAACATTTGATAAGATGTCGCCGAAAGCTGCGGCACCTGTGTTAATCAATATGAGTGATACAGAAGCACTGCGGATTTTAACGAATTTAAAGCCAGATAAATTAGCAGCTATTTTAGAGAAAATGGATGCAAAAGATGCAGCAAAATATACGGAACTTATGGCTAAACAGTAGGATAATTGAAAGGAGGTGAAAAAATAGTGGATGTAGCGATGATGCAAATGATTAATAAAACAGTACCTACTAAAACTGCAGCAACAAAGTCAACAACAGTTGGTAACGCTGAAGGAAAAATAGGCAGCACACCGAAGAAAGAAAATTTATCAAAGTTTGGTTCAGTTTTTGGGCAAGTATTAACTTCTTCAACTGAAACAACTCAATCAACAAAAACGACTTCATCAAATGAACTTGCGGATTTACAAGCGTTATTAAATGCTGACTCAATGGAGGAAGTACTAGATTTACTGGGGATTTCTCACGATGATGGCTTATTAATGCTTCAACTTGGAGAAGACGGTAAGGCAGTGGCAATGGATGAAATGCTTCATTTAGAAAATATATTAAATGCATTAGCTATTGATGAAGAGCAGCTTCAAAAAATCATCCAACAGTTACTAGGAGAAGAAAAGGAAGCAAGTGATGTTTGGGAGCTCTTAACATTAGTAGATGCCCAAGCGCCGGTACTACAGGCGAATATAAGCACTGCTTTACAAGGAGAAGGTCAAGTGACACCAAAAGAGGCATCACAACTTCTTCAAGTGTTGAAGTTAGTGCAATTAGTAGGGCAAAAGACAGACTTAACAGCACCCCAAGAAGACCTATTAACGACGGTGAGAAGCCTATTAACGACTTTACAAACGCAGGTAGAAACTTTGCAGGTAACAACAACTAAAACAACTGTTACATTGCCATTACAAGGCTTCCAGCAAGTTGTTCAGCAAGTCCAAATGACGAAACAAAGTGAAACAAATACAAATGACATGGTTACGCCACAAACTGTACAAACGAAACCAGACACATTCCATGTAACGTTACCAACGGCTAAGCCTGCTCAATCCGAAGCTTTACTAAAAGAAATGCAAGCCATTATCAATCGAGCGCAGATTTCAAATGCTCAAGGTATTACACGCTTAACCATAAAATTGTATCCAGAAAATCTAGGGACAGTTCGTATTGAACTTGTACAAAATGATGGAGTTCTTACAGCCCGTATACTGGCTTCTACAGCCCATGGACGTGAATTGCTTGATAACCAAGCACACCAGCTAAAACAGGCATTTGCTCAGCAAAATATACAAGTAGATCGCCTTGATATTGCACAATCATTACAAGATGCTGATCGTCAACAACGTGATCAAAGCTTCTTCAATAATTTCTTTAAACAGCAGCAGGACGAAGAACAGGATCAAAAAAGTGATGACGAAGATGAAGGAATGTCCTTTAGTGACTATTTAATAAGTGAGGAGGTGTAACAATGGCAGATACTACAACAAAAGTGACAAATACATCCATAACGGATGATCTTTATTACTCAAATTATAAAAAGCCAACGAAGCAAACAGGCAATAGTGAGCTAGGTAAAGACGCTTTTTTAAAATTGTTGATTACACAATTACAGCATCAGGACCCTACAAATCCAATGGACGACAGGGAGTTTATTTCTCAAATGGCGCAGTTCTCTTCTTTGGAACAAATGCAAAATATGACAAAGGCAATGGAATCATTATTGTCATCACAACAACAATCACAAATGATGAACTATGCAACCTTTATTGGCAAGGAAGTCAAATGGCATGAAATAACAGAAGAAAAAGATGAAAAAGAAAATCCTGTGGTCAATGAAGGCATAGGTGTAATTGAATCACTTAAATTTGTAGATGGTAGTGTTGTTTTTAAATTAGCAGATGGAAAAGAAATCTCACCTGGTAATATATCTGGAATTTTAAGTGGAGCTGGCAATCCTAGTTCAAATGGCAATAATAATGTACAAGAATCTCCGTTAGTGAAGGCTAGCCAATTAATTGGAAAGAATGTAACGTATAAAGACGGTGACCAAGAGCTAACAGGACGAATTGTCTCTGTTTCTAATAAAGATGGGGTCATTAATTACGTACTAGACAATGATAAAAAGCTAACAGATAAAGATTTTACAGTTATTAGTGAATAAAGGTGGAGAATCGTGATGGATAAGTTTTCAATTCATCGTGTACCCTTGCATCCATCTATTCGCACAGTACAGCCTAAGCCAATCAATACACAACAATCGTTTAAAGCTCATTTACAGGAAGCTTCTAGACAAGAGCTAAAAGTGAGCAAACATGCGCATGAACGTATCATGGAGAGAAAAATTGATATCTCTGAACAAGAATGGCAGGTTGTATCGGATAAGGTATTTGAAGCACACTCAAAAGGTGTCAAACAACCATTAGTCTTGATGGATCAAGCAGCTTTAATTGTCAGTGCTAAAAATGCTACTGTCATTACAGCAATGGATCGCACGGAAGCAAAGCAACAGTTATTTACTAATATTGATGGCACAATTGTGCTTTGAAGGCTGGACCTTCTTAAGTAAGGAAGCCTTGGTGAGCTGACTGATAGAGGCTCACCCTATATAAAACGAAGGGAGAACGAAAACATATGTTACGTTCTATGTACTCAGGTATTTCAGGTCTTAAAAACTTCCAAACAAAGTTGGATGTAATTGGTAATAACATAGCGAACGTTAATACAATTGGCTTTAAAAAAGGGCGTGTAAATTTTAAAGATTTAATGTCTCAAACGCAGGCAGGTGCATCCGCAGCAACAGCTACGCGAGGAGGAGTGAATCCACAACAAGTTGGTTTAGGTGCCCAATTAGCAGCAATTGATACAATACATGGTGGTGGCTCATTACAAGGGACTGGTCGAGGACTTGACTTAGGGATTGAAGGAGATGGTTTCTTCATGGTCGCCGATGCAAATGGAGCTCCAGACCCAGATAGTGGCTTTATAGATGAAGAGGGCTTCAACAATACCCTATTTACTCGTAATGGTGTGTTTTATATGGATAGCAATGGCTATTTAGTTAATGCTGATGGTAAATATCTAGTAGGTGTATCTGCTGGAGATGAAATTGTAATGGAAGCTGATGATGATGGTATCAATCCAGAGGATGCACCAATTGCTTCAGGTGATGAAGGTGCAAATTTATTTGACGATGATGGTGTATTAGCCCCTGATGCTGGAGATGTAGGTCCGATACGTATCCCTACGACTGCTAAAGAGATTAGCATAGGACCAAACGGTACGATTGAATATGTTGACCTAAACGGTAATCGTAAATGGGCAGGACAGCTGATTATGGCAAAATTCCCGAATGCTGGGGGTTTAGCTAAGGTAGGAGGAAACTATTACCAACAAACAGCTAACTCAGGAGCTGCTTATGCACAAGTAGCCACTGTTGCAGGTATGGGTAAAGTAGTACCTGGGACAGTAGAGATGTCCAATGTTGATTTATCAGAAGAGTTTACAGAGATGATCGTTGCACAACGTGGTTTCCAAGCGAATACACGTATTATTACAACTTCAGATGAAGTGTTACAAGAACTAGTAAACTTAAAACGATAATAATATAGTCCTTTCAAAAACGGACATTTTAACAAACATATTTTTCATATGAGGGAGGGTCGGGCCGGCTCTCATGCTAGACCCGGCCCTAATTCATGATTGAACTAACACGTCTAAATGGCAAAGCATTTACATTAAATGCTTTATACATAGAAACAGTCGAATCATTTCCCGATACGACTATTACATTAACATCTGGAACAAAATTAATTGTTTTAGAGAGTGAAGATGAGGTGCGACAAAAGGTAACTGCCTTTTATAACAATATACAAATACTATCCAACCCGCATCTACGAGGTGAAGAAGATGAAGAATAATAAAATGCTAACAATGATTATTATTTTACTAGTAGCAGTCATTCTGATTGGGGTTATTTTGTTTGTATTGCTTACGCAATTTAATAAACCCACAGGAGCTGTTGAGCCGTCCATTGATGAGATTGTAGAGGCAACAGTGGAGATACCAGAGATCACGACAAATCTTGCAGATAAAAGAGTTGTGCGCTTGTCATTGAAAATTCAAACGACAAGCAAAGATGCTGCTGCAGAATTAACAAAGCGCGTTTTCCAAGTGCAAAACATCGCCATTCAAGAGCTTTCTGAAATGGAGCAAAAGGACTTAGAAGGTAAGCAAGGGAAACAAATTTTCCAAAAATCATTAAAAACAAGATTAAATGAGTTAATGCAAGAGGGAGAAGTTCAGGAAGTATATTTTACCTCCTTCATTACTCAATAAAACAGAAACTGCTTGAATTGGAGGTGGGCAAATGGCAGGAGATGTGTTATCTCAATCCGAGATAGATGCGCTGCTTTCCGCTATATCGACAGGGGAAATGTCAGCGGATGACATAAAAAAAGAGGACGAGGGACGTAAGGTTAAAGTTTATGATTTTAAACGAGCACTTCGCTTCTCAAAAGATCAAATCCGAAGTTTGACCCGAATACATGAAAATTTCGCACGACTATTGACAACCTTTTTCTCTGCACAGCTTAGAAGCTATGTACAAATTACGGTTGCATCAGTAGACCAAATACCATTTGAAGAGTTTGTTCGTTCCATTCCAAATATGACACTCATTAATGTATTTGAAGTGCCACCATTAGATGGTAATATATTGATGGAAATTAATCCGAACATTGCCTATTCGATGTTAGATCGCCTAATGGGCGGTAGTGGGGCAAGTCATAGTAATGTAGATAACCTTACGGAAATTGAAACAAAAATTATGACAAACCTTTTTGAACGCTCATTCGACAATTTACGCGAAGCATGGGAAAATGTTGCGGAAATAGATCCAATATTAGTGGAACTTGAAGTAAATCCACAATTTTTACAAATGATTTCACCTAATGAAACGGTTGTCGTGATTTCGTTAAATACGATAATTGGTGAGACAAGCGGTATGATTAATATTTGTATTCCGCATGTTGTATTGGAGCCAATTGTTCCAAATCTTTCGGTTCGCTATTGGATGCAAACCAATACGAAAGAGATGTCACCAGAGCAAACAAAAATGCTTGAAACCCGTGTGAAACAAGCCCAATTACCACTCTCAGTTGAATTAGGATTAACGGACATCACCATTGAAGATTTCCTAACAATGCAAGTTGGAGATGTCATACAGTTAGATCAAAAAATTGAAGCGCCATTACTACTAAAAGTAGGTACATTGCCGAAGTTCACTGTTCAACCAGGTAAAAAGGGCGAAAAATTAGCAATCCAGATTATCGACCCTTTGAAAGGAGGAGACGAAGATGAGTGATGAAATGCTCTCCCAAGAAGAAATTGAAGCGCTATTAAGGGGCGAGACGTTGGGAGATAAAAACAACGACACTGATGCTTCAACAAATGAAGAAATAAATGAGATACGAGTGGAGGATTACCTTGATTCGTTTGCACAAGATGCATTAGGAGAGGTAGGTAATATATCCTTTGGTAGCTCTGCCACAGCTCTTTCAGCGTTATTGGGTCAAAAAGTAGATATTACAACTCCAAGTATTTCAATGATTAATCGTAATAAATTAGAAGAGGAATTTCCTCATCCATATGTAGCTGTACAAGTTGAATATACAATTGGTTTGACAGGTATGAATTTACTTGTAATTAAACAATCTGATGCAGCAATTATCGCAGATTTAATGTTAGGTGGCGATGGATTAAATCCGAAGCCAGACTTAGGTGAAATTCAGCTAAGTGCTGTTCAAGAGGCTATGAATCAAATGATGGGCTCAGCTGCTACATCTATGTCGACAGTCTTCAACAAAAAAGTAGATATTTCTCCACCGACAATTGATTTAATGAACATCTCGCAAGATGAAGGTCGAGAAAATATTCCAGAAGACGATTTGCTGGTGAAAGTTTCATTTAGATTAAGAATTGGTAATTTAATTGATTCGAATTTAATGCAATTATTACCGCTTAAATTTAGTCAAAATATTGTAAAATCATTATTAGGTGAAACAGGAGTGTTTGAGGAACCTGTGGCAGCAACTATTGCACCTGAGGCTCCACCAGTTACACCACCGCCTGTTCAACAGCAAATACCTGTAGCACCACCATCTGAACAACCAGTTTATCAACAGCAGTCAGCACCGATGCAGCAACCGATTTATCAGGAGCCACAACAATTTGCACAACCGGCAAGACCTGCACAACCTGCACAACCTGTAAATGTGCAACAAGCCCAGTTTGCTAGCTTCGATTCAAATGTAATCTCTCAATCTGAAGCTAGAAATTTAAATATGCTACTTGATATTCCATTGCAAGTTACTGTAGAGTTAGGACGTACGAAACGTTCTGTTAAAGAGATTTTAGAACTATCAAGTGGTTCAATCATTGAACTGGATAAATTAGCAGGAGAACCGGTTGATATTTTAGTCAATAGTCGTTTAATTGCTAAAGGGGAAGTCGTTGTTATTGACGAAAACTTTGGTGTCCGTATTACAGATGTTTTAAGTCAAGCAGAGCGTTTAAATAATTTAAGATAGTTTCAATTGGAGGAGTTAACCATGTCTAAAAGAATTTTGATTGTAGACGACGCTGCATTTATGCGCATGATGATCAAGGATATTTTATCAAAAAATGGATTTGAAGTTGTTGGAGAGGCAGCAGATGGTTTACAAGCTGTCGAAAAGTACAATGAACTAAAACCAGATTTAGTAACAATGGATATCACAATGCCAGAGATGGACGGTATTGCAGCTCTTAAAGCAATTAAGGGAACAGATCCAAGTGCAACTGTAATCATGTGTTCAGCAATGGGGCAACAAGCAATGGTAATCGATGCGATTCAAGCTGGTGCGAAAGACTTTATCGTAAAACCTTTCCAAGCAGATCGTGTAATTGAAGCGATTCAAAAAGCGCTAGGATGATTGCATGAAAATGTTAAAATCATTTCGTTTAACGATGATTTTCGCATTTCTTGTATCCTTCCTGTTTTTGTACCCGACACCGACTTCTGTCTATGCAGACGCTGATACAAATAGTGTCACGGATTGCATTAAAGATCCAGAAGCTTGTAATGGAGATACGACTGATCCAGCTGCTAAACAAGAAACAACTGTAACAGCAGCTGGAGATATATCTGCATGGGAATACATAAAAATGGTTTTGGCGCTTATTTTTGTTGTAGCTTTATTTTATGGATTGATGAAGTTTTTAAATAAACGAAATTTAAACTTCCAACGTAATCAAATGGTACAAAATTTAGGCGGTTTATCGTTAGGTGCGCAAAAGTCAGTTCAGCTTTTACAGGTAGGTAAAACATTGTATTTAGTTGGGGTCGGAGAAGACGTTCAGCTTTTACGAGAAATTACAGATCCTGAAGAAGTTGAAGCTCTTTTAGCCCTATATAACGAAAGGCAAGAATTTGCAGCAACATCACCGTATATTGCAGAAGTATTTTCTAAGTTTAAGAGAAAAGATAGCGCGAAGGTGCAAAATGAGCAGCAAAAGCAAGATTCATTTGGCAATCTATTCGAAAAAAAGCTATCCGAAATAAAACAGGAGCGTAGTGATGAGATAGAGAGATGGAAGCAGAAGGAGAAGGATGGTAAATGAATGATTTAATCAATATTTTTTCCAACAGCGATCCAACGAATGTCTCTACATCTGTAAAGCTCTTACTTTTACTAACAGTTTTATCACTTGCACCTAGTATTTTAATTTTAATGACATCCTTTGCTCGTATAGTCATAGTCTTATCCTTTGTGCGTACAGCATTGGCAACACAGCAAATGCCCCCAAATCAAGTGATCATTGGGCTGGCACTATTTTTAACATTTTTTATCATGGCTCCAACCTTTCAAGAGGTCAATAAAGAGGCATTACAACCATTGTTTGCTGAAGAAATAGGTATAGAAGAAGCCTATGACCGTGCTAGTGTGCCATTTAAAGAGTTTATGAGTAAACATACTAGGCAAAAAGATCTTGATTTGTTTTTAACATATAATCAAGCAGACAAACCAGCATCAGTGGAGGAAATTCCACTGACTATGCTTGTACCTGCCTTTGCTTTAAGTGAAATTAAAACAGCATTTCAAATTGGTTTTATGATTTTTATTCCATTCCTTGTGATCGATATGATTGTCGCGAGTACATTAATGTCGATGGGGATGATGATGTTACCGCCAGTAATGATTTCATTGCCATTTAAAATATTATTATTTGTACTGGTTGATGGCTGGTATCTCGTTATGAAATCGTTACTACAAAGTTTTTAGGGGATGATACAGTATGACAGGTGAGTTGGTTATTTCCATTGCAGAGCGTGCTATAATGATTATCCTTCTAACAAGCGGTCCGCTACTATTAGTTGCTTTAATCTCGGGTTTAGCGGTAAGTATCTTTCAAGCCACAACGTCGATACAAGAGCAAACGTTAGCATTTGTACCAAAAATTATTGCTGTCTTAGTGGCCATCGTATTCTTTGGCCCCTGGATGCTATCTCAAGTTACAAGCTATGCGAGAGACATATTTGAGAATTTAACGCGTTATATAGGGTGAGTACATGAATGAATTAATTCCGCATTTAACGGTTTTCTTATTAGTACTTGTACGTGTCTCAGCCTTTTTTGCAACGGTTCCTTTTTTTTCCTATAGAACCATTCCACCTCAAGTCAAAATTACTCTCGCACTGGTTTTAGCTTGGATGATGTACTATACAATTGATGTTGAGCCATTTGCATTCAATGATGATTACATATTATTAGTGATGAAAGAAGCACTAGTTGGACTTTTACTTGGTCTAATGGGCTATATCATCATGTCCGCAATTCAAATTGCAGGAAGCTTTATCGATTTTCAAATGGGTTTTGCCATTGCCAATATAATTGACCCGCAAACAGGTGCTCAAAGTCCATTAATCGGTCAGTTTTTTAATATGCTAGCACTACTTTTATTGTTAGCGATTGATGGCCATCATATGATTCTTAATGGAATCTACTACAGCTATCAATTTTTCCCGATGGATCAATTCCCTAGTTTTATGAACGAAAACTTTCCTCAATTTATTATCACAACTTTCACAGCAGTCTTTGCCATAGCATTCCAGATGGCTGCTCCTGTTGTAGCGACCTTATTCTTGGTTGATTTAGCTTTAGGGATCACTGCAAAAACAGTACCGCAATTAAACATATTTGTTGTCGGCTTTCCTATTAAAATTGGTGTTAGTTTTTTAGTGTTATTTACAATGATGGCCGTTATGATTCAAGTTATTCAAAAGCTTATTACGATTATGATTTATGGGATGCGTGATTTAATGGCCATTTTAGGTGGTGGATAATATGAGACTACTACTGAATTTAGAGCTACAATTTTTTGCGGGTGAAAAAACAGAAAAGGCAACCCCTAAGAAACGACAGGATGCTCGAAAAAAAGGGCAAGTTGTCAAGAGTCAAGATATTTCTAGTGCCATTGTAATGTTAATGGTATTTATCTTTTTGTTTTTCTTTGCAGGCTCTTTGCGTGACGAGCTATTAGCTTTTTTCAGGCAAACCTTTATTCATAACATACGCATCGAATCACTGACTATTGATAGTGTGATGCACATATTTACAGAAACTTTGATTCAAATGGCTTTTATCATTGTGCCAATCATGGCAATTGCATTTGTCGGAGCACTTGCAGGTAACTTTATGCAATTTGGTTTTCTTTTTACGTTAGAGCCAATGAAGTTTGATTTGAAAAAGATGGACCCTATTAAAGGGTTAAAAAAGATATTTTCTGTCAAAGCCATTGTGGAGTTAATAAAGTCTGTTTTAAAGATTGGTTTTATTGGAAGTGTTACAACAATTATTATTTGGTCAAACTTACCAGAAGTTTTGGCGTTATCGTTTAAAAGTCCATGGATGACTCTCATTACGGTAGGGAAGCTTGTTGGTATTATGGGTATAGCAGCTTCTTTAGTATTACTTTGTGTATCCGTTTTAGACTGGATGTATCAAAAACATGAGTATGAAAAAAATCTTAAAATGTCTAAACAAGATATTAAAGATGAATATAAAAATAGTGAGGGTGACCCCCTAATCAAATCAAAAATCAAACAACGCCAACGTGAGATGGCGATGAGACGTATGATGTCAGAGGTTCCGAGTGCGGATGTAGTTATTACCAACCCTACTCACTATGCAATTGCCCTCAAATATAATGAGGACAGTATGGATGCCCCTCGTGTTATTGCGAAGGGGACAGACTTTATTGCTCAAAAAATTAAACTGATCGCCAAAGAACATGATGTAATAATGGTTGAAAATCGACCTTTAGCACGTGCTATGTATGACCAGGTAGAAATAGGCGATCAGGTACCAGAAGAATTTTTCAAAGCAGTAGCAGAGATACTCGCTTATGTTTACCGTATTAAGCGAAAAATTTAAGGCTTTTTGTAGGAGGGACACAAATGAAAGTTCGCGATATTGGGGTTTTAGGTGCGGTTATTTTAATCGTTGCGATGCTCATCATCCCTCTTCCTCCGTGGATGTTAAGTTTTTTAATTGTCATTAATATTACATTAGGATTAATTGTACTACTCACAGCAATGAGTATGAAAGAAGCATTGGATTTTTCTATTTTTCCTTCGGTGATTTTACTATTAACTTTGTTCCGATTAGGACTAAGTGTTTCCACAACTCGTGCCATCTTAGCAAATGGAGATGCAGGTTCGGTCGTTGAAACTTTTGGTGATTTCGTAGTTGGAGGAAATATTCTTGTTGGTTTAGTTGTCTTTTTAATTCTAGTGTTAATTCAGTTTATTGTTATTACAAAAGGTGCAGAGCGTGTAGCTGAAGTTGCAGCACGTTTCACACTTGATGCGATGCCAGGTAAACAAATGAGTATTGATGCTGACTTAAATGCAGGGATTATTTCCGAAAAGGAAGCACGTGAACGTCGTGAAAAAGTATCAGGAGAAGCCGACTTCTACGGGGCGATGGACGGTGCTACAAAATTCGTAAAAGGGGATGCCATTGCCTCGATGGTAATGGTTATTATTAACCTATTATTTGGTATCATCATTGGGGTTGTCCAAATGGGGCTTCCATTTGCAGAAGCGGCAACACATTTCTCTAAGCTAACTGTTGGGGATGGTATTGTCTCCCAAATTCCTGCTTTGCTTATTTCAACAGCCACTGGGATTGTTGTAACACGTGCCTCTTCTAAAGGAAGTCTTGGCCAGGACATTACAGGTCAATTATTTGCTCAAGCTAAGCTGCTTTATGTAGCAGGTGGTACCATTGTATTACTAGGGTTATTTACGCCAATACCAAACTGGGTAACGTTGCCAATAGGTCTTTCGTTAATTGCTGGAGCTTATATGATGGAACGTAAGAAGCCAGAGGATGAAGAGGAATTACAGGAGATTGAGGAAGAAGTGGCTACTGATGGCATGAAGAGCCCTGAGAATGTTGTGAATTTATTAAATGTGGATCCAATTGAATTCGAATTTGGTTATGGATTAATTCCCTTAGTAGATGCCGCTCAAGGTGGGGATTTATTAGACCGTGTTATCATGATTCGTCGACAGCTTGCCTTGGAGTTAGGTATCGTGATCCCGGTAGTCCGCATTCGAGACAATATTCAGCTGCAACCAAATGAATATCGAATTAAAATAAAGGGGAACGAAATGGCACGAGGCGAACTTTTACTAGATCATTATTTAGCGATGAGTCCTGGCGACGATGATTCTATTGAAGGTATTGATACTGTCGAACCATCATTTGGATTACCAGCTAAATGGATTACAGAGCAAGTAAAAGAGGACGCGGAAATGTATGGTTACACAGTTGTGGACCCACCAAGTGTGGTGTCAACACATTTAACTGAAATCATTCGAGCAAATGCTCATGAGTTATTAGGCCGTCAAGAGACAAAGCAGTTAATCGATCACTTACGCGAATCCCATCCAATTTTAGTAGAAGAATTAACACCTGCACCTTTATCTACTGGAGAAATCCAAAAGGTACTGGGTAAGCTTCTTCGAGAGAATGTATCAGTGCGTAACTTACCAATTATTTTTGAGACACTTGCAGACTATGCAAAATTAACGAGTGATACAGATATCTTAGCTGAATATGTGCGTCAAGCATTAGCTCGTCAAATTACAGCGCAGTATGTTGGGGATAGTTCAGTATTAAAGGTGATTACGGTTTCAGGTAAAGTAGAAAAAATGATTGCTGATAGTATCCAACAAACGGATCACGGAAATTATTTAGCTATGGACCCACAAGATTCTCAAACAGTATTAGAAACTATTGCAGCGGAAGTAGAGCGTGTTTCGTTTATGGAGCAATCAGCTATTATATTATGCTCTCCAGCAGTTCGAATGTATTTACGACAACTAACGGAACGTTATTTCCCACAAATTCCGGTTCTATCTTATAATGAATTGGATGCTTCGGTTGAAATTCAAAGTGTTGGGGTGGTGAATGTTCAATGAAAATGAAAAAGTATTATGCATCATCCATACCAGAGGCGATGAAGCAAGTGCGAGCAGAATTAGGTGAAGACGCAGTCATTTTAAATTCAAAAGTCGTCATCACAAAGAAATTTTTTGGCATGATAAAAAAGAAGAGTTTTGAAGTGGTTGCGGGTATTGATGTAATGGAGCCACAGCAAGTGGCTTCAGTACCAACACCAGCTGTACTGCCTGTAGTAAAAAAAGAAAATGCAAAGTTGCAAGAGATTACTAATGCTATTCAAGCAAAAATACATCAGGAACCACCCCTTGATGTAGCAGCAGTACATGAGGATGCTAGCATGTCAGAAGAATTAAGAAAAGAAATTGCTGATTTAAAATCATTAATGCAATCGATGCATAAAAAGACTACCCAAGCTCAATATCCCGATGAACTCTTACCCTTCATTGAATACTTAAGACAGCAAGAGCTAAGTGAAGAGCTCATCACAACGATAGGTGATGAGCTTTTTATGCATTTTAAAGAAGCATCCGAAATAAATTTTTCACAATGTAAATTGATAGCAAAAAATTTACTACGTAAGAAGCTGGAAGTTCTTCCAGTCGGAGGATTATCCTACGAAAGAAAATATATAAACATTTTAGGGCCAACAGGGGTTGGTAAGACTACAACCATTGCCAAAATGGCTGCTAGAGCTGTGTTAGAAAAAAAGAAAAAGATTGGCTTTATTACGACAGATACTTATCGGATTGCGGCAATAGAGCAGCTTAAAACATATGCTGGTCTTTTACAAGCTCCTGTAGAAATTGCTTACAATGCAACAGATTTTGAACAAGCGATCCAGAGATTATCACATTTAGATTTGGTTTTTATTGATACAGCTGGTCGAAATTATAAAGAAGTCAAGTATGTTGATGATCTCCAACGCCTCATAAAATTCGATGATCATGCAGAATCTTATTTAGTGCTTGCAATGACAACGAAAGAAAGGGATATGGAGAATATTGTAGATCAATTTAAGCAATTACCAATTCAAAAATTTATTTTTACAAAAATTGATGAAACAAATTCTATTGGCACAATGATCAATTTAATGATTAAATATAATAAAGGACTTGCTTACTATACGAATGGTCAAGAAGTACCAGAAGATATTGAAGAAGCTGATTTAGAAGCAGTACTTAATTTGTTTTTTCAAGGTGAAGAAAAATGAGAGACCAAGCTGAAGCATTACGCTTAAAAATGATGAAACAGCAAGGCGAACTAGGTAGAGCGATTGCAGTTGTAAGTGGCAAAGGTGGAGTAGGTAAAAGTAACTTCACAATGAACTTTGCCATGACTTTAGCCCAAAAGGGAAAAAGAGTTGTCATTGTAGACATGGATATTGGGATGGGGAATATCCATATCTTAATTGGGAAAAATGCTTCTTATAGTTTAAAAGATTACTTAGAAGGAAATAAGCTACTAGATGAGGTAATATTTGAAGGACCTTACGATTTAAGGTATATTTCAGGTGGGTCAGGTATGACGAGTGTGCTTGATTGGTCTCATAGTATGTTTGAACGACTTATTCAAGCATTTGAAGAACTTCAAAAAAACTATGATTATATTTTATTTGATATGGGCGCTGGTGCTACTAATTGGTCGTTAGATTTACTCAAGTCCATTGATGAAATTATCGTCATTTCAACAGCGGAACCTACTTCTATTACAGATGCGTACTCCATGATGAAATATATTCATGTTCGAGATCCAGATAAGCAGTTTTATATTCTCTGTAACCGCGCTCTCAGTAAAGAAGAAGGATTAGAAACGAATGAACGTTTACAGTTAACAATGAAACGTTTTTTAGACAAAGAAACGATCATTCTTGGTTCATTACCTGAAGACCCTGTTGTGCGTAAGGCAGTGCGCGAGCAAGTGCCATTCTCACTTGCTTATCCAGACGCATTAATATCAAAGACATTGCAACTTATAGTCGTTCGTTTTATGGAGCAACGTGCGGGGGAAATACATGCACATGATCAAACAACGAAAAAATTTTTATCGAAACTTAGAAGTATTTTCTCGAAAGGGCGTGATTAATTGGACTTTTTGCATAAAAGCAAGCTTTTAGTTGTGGATGATTCTGCTTTTATGAGAAAGCTAATTAGTGACTTTTTTGTTGGCAACTCGAAGGTGGAAGTAGTTGGAACAGCTCGAAATGGAAAAGATGCGATCAAAAAGATACAATCGTTGAAGCCAAACGTTGTGACAATGGATATTGAGATGCCTGAAATGAATGGGCTCGATGCTTTAAAAGAAATTATGAGACAATGTCCAGTTCCTGTAGTAATGCTCTCAAGTACCACTCAACGTGGGACAGAAAATGCAATTGCAGCAATTGAGGGTGGGGCAGTCGATTTTGTTGCCAAGCCGAGCGGTACCATCTCCCTTGATTTACATAAAATTCAAAATGAACTTGTGCACAAAGTGGAACAAGCTGCAACGGTGCCAATTTCCAAATTGAAAAAACCTTCTGGTAGTAAACGACAACAAGAACAAGTGACAAGGGTGAGTACCGTAATAAAGGAACCACAACAGTATGGACGAACAAATACGTCTACTAATGTTGTTTCTACTAAGGTAGCCGTAACTAAACCAATGGTAGAATGGAGTAAAATAGGAAAGAAGCTTGTGTTAATTGGCACATCAACAGGAGGACCTCGTGCACTTCAGGAGGTTATTACTAAAATTCCTAAGTCTATTCAAGCTCCTATATTAATTGTTCAGCATATGCCTGCTGGATTTACTAAATCGCTTGCTAATCGACTTGATCAGCTAAGTGAAATTTCTGTTAAAGAAGCTGAACAGGGCGATATTTTGCAAAATGGAGTAGCTTATATTGCACCCGGTGGATATCATTTAAAACTTAGAAAAGTAGGAACAACCTTTGGCATTGTTCTTGATAATCAAGAAGCACCAAGATCTGGCCACCGACCTTCTGTAGATGTAATGTTCGAAGATGTTAGTCAATATAAAGATTTTGATAAAGTAGCAGTGATTATGACAGGTATGGGCCATGATGGCTCTAATGGTCTAAAAGCATTAAAAAATACTGGCAATGTCATTGCTATTGCAGAATCAGCAGAAACTTGCATTGTATATGGTATGCCAAAAGCAGCAGTAGAAACGCAACTTGTTGATGAAGTTGCAGATGTAGATGATATTGCACAAACAATAATGAAATATTTGCCTTAAAAGGGGTGTCCTCTTATGGAAGTCAATCAATATTTAGAGATGTTTATTGAAGAAAGTAAAGAGCATTTACAAGCGTGTAGTGAACATTTATTAGAATTAGAAAAAAATCCAGATGATTTGGCAATTGTTGGGGAAATATTCCGCTCTGCACACACATTAAAAGGTATGTCTGCCACAATGGGCTTCGAAGATTTAGCAGATTTAACCCATAAAATGGAGAATGTTTTAGATGCCATCCGTAATGAGAAGATTCATGTTACACCTGAAATTTTAGATGTTGTATTTGAATCTGTTGATCATTTAGAAGAAATGGTGATGGATATTGCTAACGGTGGAGATGGTAAGCGTGATGTTTCCTCAACTGTCGCACAACTAAAGCGTATAGAACTAGGTGAGGAAGCAGTACCAGAGGTGGTAGCAACGGTTGCTGCACCGGTTGTTGAAAGTGTATTAGAATATGATTCGTTTGAACAAACAGTCATTACACAATCGGCTGAACAAGGCTTTAATGCTTTTGAAATTTCAGTAACATTACGTGAGGATTGCCTTCTTAAGGCAGCGCGTGTATTTATGGTGTTTGAGATTTTAGAAAAAGATGGGGATGTCATTAAATCAAGTCCATCTGTTGAAAAGCTAGAAGATGAGCAGTTTGATCAACAATTTTATGTAGCTTTTGTCACAAAAACAACAGCTGAGGATATGCAGAAAAAGCTAATGAAAGTTTCTGAAGTTGATGAGGTTATTGTGACTACAATTGACCAAAGGAAATTTAGTGAAAAAGTATTTGAAGCGCAGCAAGAAGTAGCAGCAACTGCAACTGCAGTGACTGAGGTAGCCGCTATACCAACAAATACGCCTGCTGCAAAAGCCGAGCCTGTTGCAAAGCCTGCTAAAGAAGCTGCACCTTCCAAGGCTGACAAAAATCATGGACCTGTAGGTAATAAAACAATTCGTGTAAATATTGAACGTCTAGATATTTTAATGAACTTGTTTGAAGAGCTTGTCATTGATCGTGGTCGATTGCAGTCTATCTCTACGGAAGTAAATCATGGCGAACTAAATGAAACAGTAGAGCGTATGAGTCGTGTGATGGGTGATTTGCAAACTATTATTTTAACAATGCGAATGGTACCTGTAGAAACAGTGTTCAATCGTTTCCCGAAAATGATTCGTCAGCTATCACGTGATTTAAATAAGAAAATCAACCTTGAAATTATTGGTGCTGAAACCGAACTAGATCGTACAGTAATTGATGAAATTGGAGATCCGCTTGTTCACTTGATTCGTAATTCTGTGGATCATGGCATTGAAAATCCAACTGCTCGTCGTGCAAAAGGCAAGCCTGAAGAAGGAACTGTCGTATTGCGTGCCTACCATAGTGGAAACTACGTCTTTATTGAAATTGAAGACGATGGCGCGGGCATAAATCGAGAAAAAGTGTTAGCGAAAGCTATTTCAAAAGGTATTGTTACACAAGAACAATCCTATTCAATGTCTGATAAACAAATTAATGAACTTATTCTAGCTTCAGGCTTCTCAACTGCAGATGTTATTTCCGATGTATCTGGTCGTGGAGTAGGTTTAGATGTTGTAAAAACAACGATTGAATCACTAGGTGGCAATATTTCAATTGAATCAACACAAGATGTTGGATCCATCTTCTCAATTCAATTACCACTGACATTATCAATTATTTCAGTTATGCTTGTGGAGATTGAAAAGGAAATTTATGCAATTCCACTATCTTCTATTATTGAAACATCTATTATCCGTTCATCAGAGATTATGAATGCGCATAATCAAAAAGTAATCGACTTCCGTGGCAAAGTTGTGCCGTTGGTATTCTTAGAGGAAATCTTTGAGGTGCCTCGTCAAGAGCAACAAGATGAAGAATTCCACTCAGTAGTGATCGTCCGTAAGGGTGAAAAACTTGCTGGTTTAGTGGTGGATTCATTCATTGGCCAACAAGAAATTGTCTTGAAGTCTTTAGGAAATTACTTAACAAATATCTTTGCCATTTCAGGAGCAACAATCTTAGGCAATGGTAAAGTAGCCTTAATTGTAGATTGCAACGCACTAATTAAATAAGGTGAATGAATAAGAGAGGTGTAAAGTATGACAAATGCAGTGGAGCAAGAAAGTATTAAAGTAATAGTTTTTCAATTAGCAGATAAAGAATATGCAATTCCTGTGTCCCATGTTCAAGGAATTGAGAAATTAATGCATATCACACGTGTACCGAAAACAGCGAAATATGTAAAAGGTGTAATCAATCTACGAGGTGTTGTCACACCAATTGTGGATTTACGTGAACGTTTTGAATTACCTATTTCTGAACATGAGGAAACAACACGCATTATTATTATTTCATTAGAAGATATGGAAGTAGGCTTTGTAGTGGATTCCGCTAACGACGTTATTGATATTCCTGCAAGTGCTATTGAACCGCAACCAGAAGTCGTTGGCTCACTTGAAGAAGAATTTATTTCAGGCGTTGCGAAAGTAGAGAAGCGATTATTAATCTTATTACATTTAGAAAAAGTATTAAATCCACTAAAGTAGGGATCGATAATGACATTTAATCAAAAAATTACATCACTACATTTAGATGTATTAAAGGAGATTGGAAACATCGGTGCTGCGCATGCCGCGACAGCACTTTCCAATTTACTTGGGAAAAAAATTGATATGCGTGTTCCAAAGGTAGAGATGGTGTCCTTTAACGATATGATGGAGTTGGCTGGGGGATCAGAAAACGTAGTTGTTGGCATTTACCTTCGTATTGAAGGTGATGCAGAGGGAAGTATGTTCTTTATTTTACCTATCGAACAAGCAAACCGCTTTATACGTCGACTTATTTTCGATGACTCTTTTGACTTTAAAAAACGACCTGTTTCAGAGTTAGGTTTATCAGCTATGCAAGAAATGGGTAATATTTTATCGGGCTCCTATTTATCTGCCTTATCGGATTTTACTAATTTAAAAATTTATCCAACTGTGCCAGGTCTAAGTGTTGATATGTTTGGAGCTATAATAAGCATTGGTTTAATAGAATTATCTCATGTCAGCGATAATGTTATTGTTATAAATACATCCATTTTTGAAGAAGGTGTGGAAGACCATGAAACGGTGAGGGGTCATTTCTTCCTACTACCAGATCCTGACTCATTTGATGCCATTTTTAAAGCATTAGGGGTTTCGTGATATGTTAACCAATAGTAGTGGACAAGTGATTAAAGTGGGAATTGCACAAATGGATGTAGTAAAGCTACCTAACACGATTCGAACTTCTGGTCTTGGTTCATGTGTTGGTGTTATTTTGTATGATGAGTCAAAAAAAATTGCTGGTTTAATCCATGTGATGTTACCAGATTCAAGTTTAGGAAGAGCTGAGTCAATCAATGTCGCGAAATTTGCAGATTCAGGGATTGCTGCAATGATTGATTTACTAAAGTTAGAAGGCGTTCAAAAATTTAAACTCAAGGCAAAAATTGCAGGGGGTGCGCAGATGTTCCAATTTACTTCTGACAAAGATACAATGCGTATTGGTCCCCGCAATGTAGAAGCTGTCAAAAATGAATTAAAGAGGCAGGGCATCCCTTTAGTGGCCGAGGATACTGGTGGAAATAGTGGTAGAACGATTGAATTTAATCCTGCAACGTCGATATTACACATCCGAACAGTTAACCAGGGAGTGAGTGAAATCTAATGTTTGGTTCTATATTTTACAACCTATGGGGAGCATTAATTGCCTTTTCTATTTATTTTTTTAGTACATTTCAAAAACCATTTACGCCTCTGCGAATCCTGGTTGGCTCTTTTATTGTAGCAATCATCGCATTTTTTGTAATGTTTATTGTACGTTTTCTAATTGCTTACATCTTGTTTACACCAGAGGAAGATGAGGAAGCGGTTGAAGGCGATATAGAAGAAAAGGAACTTGAATCAATAGAAGGCGTAATACAAGAAGTGCCAATAGCTAATTCTACGGTTGAATTTCAAGATGAAAATTCCGAGGAAATTGCACAAGTAGTAAGAACGATGATGAATCGAGAAGAAGATCAACAAGTAAATGCGTAAAAGTAAGAGTCGTGAATAACGACTCTTTTTTATTGTGGCTGTGGAGTTTGTAGTATACGAAAAACTTAAGTGAAATTAATTATTTTTATTTTATTCATATATAGTCCTCATGTTAGCATATTTATACAAAGGAAAAAGCTTTAAATCTAAAAGCTCCAAATTATAAAAATGTAGCTTGTTCTGGGAATCTATCAACAGAAAAGATATTAATTATGGCACCATTTACTGGTCTTGTAGAAGAAACAAGTGAAGTGGCAGCGTTACTAGCTCATCATGGTATTGACATTACTTCGTCTGTTCCATTGGATCATACCATTCCTATTCCGTTATTAGATCAAAAAGGTGTTCAAATCTCTTTAACTCAAAGCTTAATCATATCCAACTGTATCCAAGTGTCATTACACAATCAGGATACAGTTTTTCTATGTCTTTCAAAAACAAAGGAATATATTAGAGACTAAGAGA
The DNA here is from genome assembly GCF_020217405.1 of Lysinibacillus capsici. Classification (NCBI taxonomy): domain Bacteria; kingdom Bacillati; phylum Bacillota; class Bacilli; order Caryophanales; family Bacillaceae; genus Lysinibacillus; species Lysinibacillus capsici. The sequence goes on from NZ_CP084108.1 coordinate 1,197,129, forward strand.
AACAAATGAAATTATAGTCGATTCTTGTTATAATATAGGAAAGATGGCAACTGCTTATCGGGCTTTAACTACTCAGGGTTCACGTCTAGATTAGCTTAAATGTGGATTTTTATAAAAAAAACTGAGAAATCCTGTTGAATGAAAAATTTTAAGAGCGCAAGTAGTCGTTAGTAAACAGGCGTGAAAAAGCGTTTTTTAGAGAGGTGGATTTCATGACACAACCAATTCTGAACGATGAGCAAAAACTGTGGAATCGCTGGATACATGAGCGTGATCCAGATGCTGGCGATTTACTTATAAAAAAATACATTTCTTTAGTATCCTATCATGTCCAACGTATTGGTGCAGGTCTGCCAAAAAGCGTATCACGAGACGATTTAACGAGCTTAGGGATGGTAGGACTTTTTGATGCATTAAATAAATTTGACATTAACAGAGATTTAAAATTTGATACATATGCTTCGTTTAGAGTAAGAGGAGCTATCATTGATGGTTTACGAAAAGAAGACTGGTTACCACGGTCAGCGCGTGAAAAAGCCAAAAAATTAGATGCACAAATTGAACAACTAGAACAAAAATATATGCGTCATGTAACACCTGAGGAACTTGCGGAGCATATGGAAGTATCTGTTGAAGATGTCTATCAAACTGTGCAAGAGCATTTTTTTTCAAATGTTCTTTCTATTAATGAACAACAAGACCAAGAAGAAACAGATGGCAAGACTTTTGTCATACGAGACGATACAACAAAAACACCTGAGCAAGCTATCATTAAATCAGAGTTGTTAGATGATCTTGCGGAAAATATTCAGAAACTCAATGAAAAAGAACAGCTTGTCCTTAGTTTATTTTACACGGAGGAGTTAACTTTGACAGAAATTGGTGAAATGCTTGAACTATCAACCTCTCGTATTTCACAAATTCATTCAAAAGCGCTATTAAAGCTACGAAAGCTATTATCTAGTGAAATGATTAATGCGTAAATATCCTTGAGGGAGAGATTCCAATGAGTTTAAAAGGTGTCGAGTTACAGATTGCTATTCCAAAAACATTTGAAGCAGGAAAAATGGCGGATCAGGCACAGCAGCAAGTATTGGCTCAGCAAGCACATGCAAATGAAGCATTAAAAAAAGAAGTAGAGCGCAAGCAAAAAATTGTCAACACATCAGAAGGTATGGATGAAATTAGTGAGGATGAAGATGCCGGTGGTGAGTATTTAACAGGGATTCATAAAAAGAAAAAAAAGGATCAACAGGAAAAACAGGCACAACATCCGTTTAAAGGGAATTTCGTGGATTTTAGTGGATAGGAGTTTACAATGACAACCATTCTAATAGCGGTGCTATTCTTTTTACAGCTAATTTCATTTTACTTTCTTATCATTTTAAATACAAAATTAGCAAAGTTTAAAGATTTGGAAAAGAAGCAAGAACGATTAATGAGGGAAATGGACGACACCATTAGTGTGTATTTAACGGAATTGAAAGATGAAAATGACCGTCTTATTAAAGAGCTACAAAATGTCTCTCAGTCAGAAATAGCTGCTAGTAGCTTGCAGCAAACGGAACAATATATGACACCTCAGGAGCAACCATCTTTGCCAGTAGCACACGAGGTGAAAAGTGATAGTTCTCTATCTTTAGAGAAGGATGCTCGTATCTATGTTCCTAAAAATATAGTCGCAAATGCTTATTCACGTCAGCAACATACAGGCTCGAAAATGGTGAAAACAGCTCCAACTCTAAAAGTAGAGGAGCAAAAAGAAGCTGAAAAATTGCTGACAGTGGAACAACAGGTTCTAGAATTAGCAAAGCAGGGAAAATCACCAGAGGAAATAGCGAAACAACTGCAAAAGGGTAAAACAGAAATCGAGCTTTTACTGAAATTCCATCACTAAATTGTTGCGAATCGTTCAAAGCTATGATATAGTTGCAAATGGTGTTATTACTACACACGCATTTTGATGCAGTAAGTGGTGCTCTAAGCTTAGGGTAGCTTGTTGTAGATGATAAATGCGGAGGATAAAAACCAAAATATTAGGAGGAAATTCACATGTCAGTAATTTCTATGAAACAATTACTTGAAGCTGGTGTACATTTTGGTCACCAAACTCGTCGTTGGAACCCAAAAATGAAGAAATATATCTTCGTTGAACGTAACGGGATCTACATCATCGACTTACAAAAAACTGTTAAAAAATTAGAGGAAGCTTATGACTTCATGCGTCAAGTTGGTCAAGATGGTGGTAAAGTTCTTTTCGTTGGTACGAAAAAACAAGCACAAGAAGCGATCAAAGATGAAGCTGAACGTTCAGGCAACTACTACATCAACCAACGTTGGTTAGGTGGTACTCTTACAAACTTCGGTACAATTCAAAAACGTGTTGCACGTATGAAACAAATCGAAAAAATGGAAGAAGAAGGAACTTTCGAAGTTCTTCCTAAAAAAGAAGTAATCCAACTTAAAAAAGAACACGAACGTCTAATCAAATTCTTAGGCGGTATCCGTGATATGCACGATCTTCCAGACGTAATGTTCGTGGTTGACCCACGTAAAGAACGTATTGCGGTTGCAGAAGCTCGTAAATTAAACATCCCTCTAGTAGGTATTGTTGATACTAACTGTGATCCAGATGAAATCGACTACGTAATCCCTGCTAATGATGATGCTATTCGCGCTGTTAAACTTTTAACTGCTAAAATGGCTGACGCGTTAATCGAGTCAAAACAAGGTGAAGAAGAAGCTCCAGCTGTAGAAGCTGCTGCTGAGTAATTCACGTTTACAAAAAGGTGATAAGTGGCTCAAAACCCTTATCACCTTTTTTAGAACCTATCATTAAATTATGTTCAACCAATTGAGGAGGAAACACTAAATGGCAAACATTACTGCACAATTAGTAAAAGAATTACGTGAAAAAACTGGCGCTGGTATGATGGATTGTAAAAAAGCGTTAGTACAAACTGATGGCGACTTAGAAGCAGCTATCGACTTCCTACGTGAAAAAGGTCTTTCTTCAGCTGCTAAAAAAGCTGACCGTATCGCTGCAGAAGGTACAACTTACATTTTAGAACAAGGTAACGAAGCAATCATCCTTGAAGTAAATGCTGAAACTGACTTTGTTGCGAAAAACGACAAATTCCAAGTATTAGTTTCATCTTTAGCTGAGCAATTACTTGCTGCTAAACCTGCTTCAGTTGAAGCTGCTTTAGAGCTTGTAAATGCTGAAGGCGTAAAAATTGTAGATCAAATCTCATCTGCTATTGCAACAATTGGAGAAAAAATTACACTTCGTCGTTTCGAAATTAAAACAAAATCTGATGCAGATGCATTCGGTTCATACTTACACATGGGCGGTCGTATCGGTGTGTTAGTAACTTTAGAAGGTTCTACTGATGCAGCAGCTGCTAAAGATGTTGCTATGCACATTGCAGCAATTAACCCAACTTATGTTTCTCGCGATGAAGTTTCTGCTGAGGAAGTTGAACGTGAGCGTAAAGTATTAACTGAACAAGCTCTTAACGAAGGTAAACCAGAAAATATCGTTGCAAAAATGGTTGAAGGCCGTCTTGGTAAATATTTCGAAGATGTTTGCTTACTTGACCAAACTTTCGTTAAAAACTCAGATCAAAAAGTACGTGATTTTGTAGCTTCAACTGGTGGTTCTGTAAACGGCTTTGTACGTTACGCTGTTGGTGAAGGTATCGAAAAACGTGAAGATAACTTTGCAGAAGAAGTAATGAGCCAAGTTAAAGGTAACTAATTTAGCTTGCATTTGATTCTAATCAAATAATATCTAGATTATCTAGACAAAAAAATGGGGAACACAACATAGCGTGTTCCCTCTTTTTCCGAAGTGAATGAAAAAGTGAAGATAATTTTCTATTCTGCCTTATTCACAACTAGCAATTATTGTTAGATATACTATAATGGAAAAGGGAATAGGGATGTTTTAAATAAAGTCTTACGGAGGTTTACAATGAGTGTACCGCAATATAAACGAGTAGTTATTAAACTAAGTGGTGAAGCGTTAGCTGGAGAAGCGGGCTTCGGTTTATCACCAAAAATAATCAAGTCTGTTGCAGAAGAAGTAAAAGAAGTAGTAGATCTTGATGTAGAAGTTGCTGTTGTTGTAGGTGGCGGTAATATATGGCGTGGAAAAATAGGTAGTGAGATGGGAATGGATCGTGCTGCTGCGGACTATATGGGCATGCTGGCAACCGTAATGAACTCCCTAGCTTTACAAGATGCACTTGAAAAATTAGGCATTGAAACACGTGTTCAATCTTCTATTGTGATGACTCAAGTAGCGGAGCCATACATTCGTCGTAAAGCAGTTAGACATCTTGAGAAAAAGCGTGTCGTTATCTTTGCAGCAGGGACAGGTAATCCGTTCTTCTCTACTGATACGACTGCCGCATTACGAGCAGCAGAAATTGATGCTGATGCAATTTTAATGGCTAAAAACAATGTCGATGGCGTTTATTCAGCGGATCCTAAAGTGGATGAGACAGCCATTAAATATGATACACTCACATACTTAGACGTTATCCAACAAGGCTTACAAGTAATGGATTCAACGGCTTCAACTTTATGTATGGATAACGATATCCCGCTAATTGTTTTCTCAATTACGGAGCCGGGTAACATTAAACGTGCTGTACAAGGCGAAAAAATCGGAACAGTTGTTAGGAGGAATGTATAATGGCTAAACAAGTATTAGAACAAGCTAAAGAAAAAATGAACAAAACAATCGCAGCTTTCTCACGCGAACTAGCATCTATTCGTGCAGGTCGTGCGAACGCATCTCTATTAGATCGTATTTCGGTTGATTACTATGGAGCAGCAACACCAATTAACCAACTTGCGGGTGTTTCTATACCTGAAGCTCGTTTATTAGTAATTACACCTTACGATAAATCAATTTTAGGTGATATTGAAAAAGCAATTATGAAATCAGATATTGGTATCACACCAACAAATGATGGTTCTGTCATTCGTCTTATGATTCCTGCTTTAACAGAAGAGCGTCGTAAAGATCTAGTAAAACAAGTGAAAAAAGAAGCGGAAGATGCAAAAATTGCTGTACGTAATGTTCGTCGTGATGCAAATGATGATTTGAAAAAACTTGAAAAAGCTGGCGAAATCACAGAAGACGATCTACGTGGCTATGGAGAAGATATTCAAAAGTTAACAGATGAATTCATTGTGAAAGTAGATCAAGTAGCGAAAGATAAAGAAAAAGAAATTTTAGAGGTGTAAATAAACTTTTTACACGTCTATGATGGAACTTTTTGATGAGATGAAGGCGTCCTATACTTAACAGGACGTCTTTTCTCTTTATTATTCATAGCCAAATTGCTTACTCAAATAGAGAGCATGCATGAATGTGAAAAGGTCATTAATGATACAATCAATTATTATTTAACAAACTCATTCTTTAATATGTGTATAGTTCTAAAATAAGCTAGTACATACATAGTCAATTTAGAGGGAAAAAAAAGACAAAAGGCGCTTTTGTTTGATATGATAGGTTAGTATACGTCCGATTAGTTGTAGTGGGGGAGTTAGCATGTTTAAAAAGCTATTAGGTAAACAAATAAATATGGATACACTATCATTGGAGGAGCGTGTGGCCCTAGCTAAAAGCGAGCCGATTCCTGCCCATGTAGCGATTATTATGGACGGAAATGGACGTTGGGCCAAGAAAAGAGCTATGCCACGTGTGGCTGGTCATCATGAAGGAATGAAGACGGTGCGTAAGGTGACGAGATTTGCGTCAGACCTGGGTATTAAAGTCTTAACTGTCTATGCATTTTCCACTGAAAATTGGAAGAGACCAAAACCTGAGGTAGATTTTCTTATGCGGCTACCTGTTGAATTTTTAGGTTCCTTTTTACCAGAAATGATGGAGCGTAATGTACGTGTCGAAATGATTGGAGACCCATCTTTATTACCTGCCCATACACAAAAAGCGTTGTATGAGGCAATGGAAGAAACGAAGCATAATACAGGGCTTATTTTAAATTTTGCGCTGAATTATGGTAGTCGCTCTGAAATGGTCAATGCCATGAAAATGATGCTTCAAAAAGTGCAGGATGGTCAATTAACAATGCAAGACATAACAGAAGATTGCTTAACTTCTCATTTAATGACGGCCCATTTACCTGAGCCAGATCTTTTAATTCGTACAAGTGGTGAAGTGCGATTAAGTAACTTTATGCTATGGCAGCTCGCCTATACAGAATTTTGGTTTACAGATACATTGTGGCCAGATTTTAGTGAGGAAAACTTACTCGAAGCGGTGGAAAACTATCAAAAACGTAATCGCCGTTACGGTGGGTTGAAGGGAGAAGAAACAACTTGAAACAACGAATTATTACCGCAATAATTGCAGCAACACTTTTCATTCCATTCGTTATTTATGGAAAAGTACCATTTGCCATACTTGTGCTAGCAATGGCTATTGTCGGTTTTTATGAAATACTTAAGATGAAAGGTATTTCCATCTTTTCTGTGCCTGGCTTCTTAGGACTGATCACTTTAATTTTACTGGTTATCCCGAAGGACTGGAGTGAAAGGGTTGTAGAATTAATAGGCTATTCGTCTAATCTAATGGTAGTCTATGGTCTAATGATGCTACTTCTTATTTACGTGGTTTTAGTAAAAAATAAAATTACTTTTGACGAAGTTGGCTTTATTTTATTAGGCGCATTTTATGTGGGATTAGGATTCCATTATCTAATTGAAACTAGAAATGTTGGATTAGAGTATGTTGTCTATTGCTTATTAGTTGTTTGGACAACGGATTCAGGTGCATATTTTGTAGGTAGAAAATTAGGGAAAAATAAGTTATGGCCAGAAATTTCGCCTAAGAAAACGATCGAAGGCTTTATAGGTGGAATACTCATCGCTGTTATTTTTGCAGTAGGTATGCAACTCATTTACCCATTCGCAAATGGTTATATATCACTTGTTTTTGTAACGATTTTTGCCTCAATTATTGGTCAAATGGGCGATTTAGTAGAATCTGCTATTAAACGTCACTTTGATGTAAAAGATTCAGGCAATATTTTACCAGGGCATGGGGGAATTTTAGATCGCTTTGATAGTCTATTATTTGTCGTGCCTCTACTTCATTTTTTACATTTATTTGGTAATTAATTGTATAGGAAAAGACATTTTGCTAAATCATTTGCTTAGATAGAAAAAGGGGACAATTTGTTGTGAAAAAAATTAGTTTATTAGGTGCAACTGGTTCAATTGGTTGGCAAACCTACGATATCTTAAAAGAACAACGTGATGCTTTTCAATTAGTAGCTTTTTCATCAGGAAAGAACTTAGAGAAAACGCGAGAAATGATTGAAACATTAAAGCCCGAATTAGTTTCTGTGCAATTAGAAGAAGACGCACTAACACTAGCTAAAGAGTTTCCAAATATCCAATTTACGTTTGGAGCAAAAGGACTTGTAGAGGTAGCAACACATCCAGATTCAACTGTACTTGTCAATGCTGTGCTTGGAAGTGTAGGCCTTGAATCAACATTAGCAGCCATTCGTATGGGTAAAACGATTGCTATTGCTAATAAAGAAACGCTTGTAACTGCTGGTCATTTAGTGATGGCAGAGGCCAAAAAATACAAAGTAGCCATCTTGCCTGTAGATAGTGAGCACTCTGCAATCTTCCAATCGATGAATGGTGAGAATCCGAAAAATATTGAACGTTTGATTATTACCGCTTCTGGTGGTAGCTTCCGTGATAAAACACGAGAACAATTAAAACATGTGACGGTTGCAGATGCACTGAATCATCCGAACTGGTCTATGGGTGCAAAGATTACGATAGATTCCGCTACAATGATGAATAAGGGATTAGAAGTCATTGAAGCACATGTTTTATTTGATATGCCTTATGATAAAATAGATGTACTTTTGCATAGAGAAAGTATTATTCACTCTCTAGTTGAGTATCATGATACTAGTGTTATTGCTCAGCTAGGTACACCAGATATGCGTGTGCCCATCCAATATGCTCTAAGCTACCCAGACCGTATACCATTACAAAATGGTCAGCGACTAAATTTAGCGCAAATTGGTCAACTACATTTTCAAGAGATGGACTTTGAGCGATACCCTGCTTTGCGTTTAGCGTATGAGGCTGGTCGTATGGGTGGTACGATTCTGACAGCGATGAATGCAGCCAACGAAGCGGCAGTTGCAGCCTTTTTACAAGGGAAAATCACATTCCTTGAAATTGATGAGACGATTGAACGTGTGATGCAGGCACACCAAAACATTGCAGTACCAGATTTACAAACCATATTACATGTGGATAGTGAGACAAGAAAAATAGTGTTAGACATGGTAAAATAACGAAAGCACTGTATCGTTAACTAATCGCTATTAAAGGTGGGGTATTATGCAAACAGCCATTGCATTTATATTAATATTTGGTATGCTCGTCTTCTTCCATGAACTTGGACATTTCTTATTCGCCAAACGTGCAGGTATCTTAGTACGTGAATTTGCGATCGGAATGGGTCCCAAAATTTATGGAAAAACGCATGGAGAAACAATGTATACTATTCGATTATTACCAATCGGGGGATACGTACGGATGGCCGGCGAGGATATGGATGGTACGGAATTACAGCCAGGCTACCGAATAGGGCTTATTGTGAATGAGGATAATGTTGTTAAAAAAATTATTTTCAATCAAAATAATAAGCAGTTACCAGATTTATTATTTTTAGAAGTTGAACGCGCTGATTTAGAGAAGGAATTATTTGTAGAGGGTTACGATGAAGAAGAACGTCTAGTTCGTTATCAAGTTGCTAGAGACTGTGTGCTTATGGAAAATGGTCGTGAACTTGTCATTGCGCCACAGGATCGTCAATTTAATGCAAAAACAGTCGGCCAGCGAGCAATGACTATCTTTGCAGGCCCTTTGTTTAACTTTATTCTCGCGTTTGTGATTTATTTAGTGATTGGATTGATCCATGGTGTACCAACATACGAGCCAATTATCACGGAAGTAGTAGAGAATGATCCAGCTGCACAGGCAGGGATGCAGGCAGGAGATAGAGTAACAGCTATTAACGGACAAGCAGTTGAAAAATGGCAAGATTTAGCTGCAATCGTGCAAGATCATCCAAACGAAGATATTGCCGTGACAGTTGAACGAAATGGACAATCAGTGAACTTAAATATGACTGTTAAGGAAATCCAGCAGGATGGCGAGAAATATGGTCAAATAGGTGTACGCTATGAAAGTCCAAGAGAATTTAACCCATTAAAGGCAGTTGTATATGGAGCTCAGGAAACCTATAATATGACTGTGAAAATATTTGAACTATTAGGTATGCTAATTACCGGTAAGTTCACAATAGACGCACTTTCAGGTCCTGTAGGTATTTATAAAGCAACAGAGCAAGTTGCCCAATATGGTATTATGAACTTAATGAATTGGGCCGCAATGCTAAGTATTAACTTAGGAATTATGAACCTACTTCCATTACCAGCACTTGACGGAGGCCGTTTATTATTCTTTGGCTTTGAAGCTTTACGGGGTAAACCAATTGACCGTCAAAAAGAAGGTATTGTACATTTTGTAGGAATCGTCCTACTCATGATTCTAATGGTGGTTGTTACATGGAACGATATACAACGATTTTTCTTTTAATTCATTTACAGTTAAATGAAATTTGATTTCCTAGCTTTGAGCGCAATTTCGATGAAACATTGCGCTCAAAGCTAAATTTGTTTATGCTATTGAGAGTATAAACTTATCTATTGAAAAAGGTGGAACACTGAATGAAGCAAAGTAAAACATTTATCCCAACGTTACGTGAAGTACCTGCTGATGCTGAGGTAAAATCGCATAAGCAATTACTACGTGCAGGGTTTATTCGTCAAAATACAAGTGGGGTATACTCGTATTTACCGCTTGCAAAACGTGTGCTAACAAAAATTGAAACAATTATTCGAGAAGAAATGGAAGCTATTAACTCCATTGAGCTACTAATGCCATCTCTACAATCTGCTGAGCTATGGCAGGAATCAGGTCGCTGGGAAAAATACGGACCTGAATTAATGCGCTTAAAAGACCGACATGACCGTGATTTTGCATTAGGGCCAACACATGAAGAAGTCATTACAACTTTAGTCCGTGATGAAATTAAATCATATAAAAAATTACCGCTAACATTGTATCAAATTCAAACGAAATTCCGTGATGAAAAACGTCCTCGCTTTGGCTTACTGCGAGGAAGAGAATTTATCATGAAGGATGCTTATTCTTTCCATGCATCACGTGAAAGTTTAGATGAAACATATGAAGATATGTATCGTGCTTATTCTAATATTTTCTCCCGTCTCGGCTTAAACTACCGTGCTGTTATTGCAGATGCAGGTTCGATTGGCGGTAAAGGAACACATGAATTTATGGTCCTTTCTGAAATTGGGGAAGATACAATTGCGTACTCAGATACTTCTGATTATGCAGCAAATATCGAAATGGCTGAAGTAATTGTTGACTATCAACCATCTGATGAAGCTTTAAAAGATGTAGAAAAAGTAGCAACACCAGAGCAAAAAACAATTGAAGATGTTTCAGCATTCTTAAATGTAGAACCTGCTAATGTCATCAAATCTCTAGTTTTTGATGTAGATGGAGAGCTTGTTGTAGTCCTTGCTCGTGGGGATCATGAAATTAATGATATCAAATTGAAAAATGCACTTGATGCAGGATCTGTGGAACTTGCAAGTGAAGCAGCGATTCAAGAATTATTAGGATGTGGCATTGGCTCAATTGGTCCAGTGAAATTACCAGTAGACGTAAAAGTAGTAGCAGACCATGCTATTAAATCTATCCGTAATGGTATTGCAGGTGCCAACGAAGATGGATTCCATTTAGTCAATGTTAACCCAGAGCGTGATTTTGCAGTTAATGACTATTTAGATATTCGTTTTATTCAAGAGGGAGATCCTTCTCCTGATGGACAAGGTAACATTAAGTTTGCAGAAGGTATCGAGGTTGGTCATATTTTCAAATTAGGTACTACATACTCTGCTAAAATGAATGGTACTTTCTTAGATGAGCAAGGTAAGGCTCAACCATTTATTATGGGGTGCTATGGTATTGGTGTTTCTCGTATTCTAGCTGCTGTAGCGGAGCACTTCCAAGATGACAATGGCTTTACATGGCCAACACAATTAGCGCCGTATGATATTCATGTTGTGCCAGTTAACACAAAAGATGAGGCACAAGTGGCATTAGCAGAGGAGCTTTATGGCTTATTAAAATCATACCGTTATGATGTGTTACTAGATGATCGTCCTGAACGTGCGGGTGTAAAATTTGCTGATGCTGATTTAATTGGTTTACCTGTTCGAGTAACTGTTGGTAAAAAAGCAACAGAAGGTATTGTAGAAGTGAAATTCCGTCAAACGGGTGAAACATTTGAATGGAAAAAAGAAGAAGTAATTGATCGCCTGAATGAATTTTTCCGTAAAAATTAATGACGAGCTAAAAATTGGTGATCATTAGAATTGGATGCTTTTAATAGAGGCTTTCGTATAATTTTGATAAGATAGATATAAATAATTCGCGACACTTCTGCGGGACAGTGAGCCAAGCAAGCAACAACAGATGGTAAAATATCTGTTAAACTTGAAGAGCGCCCGCAGTGTGGGAGCGAATTTTTTTCTTGAATTCATCATGCGTTTGAGACGAATTAGAACATGAGGCTAAAGAAATTGCCTCTTTCTGAAAGTAGGTGTCATTAGATTGGAACAGCAACAAGAGGCAAGAATGAGACTTCGAATGCTCTTGCAACAACTAGAGTTAACAGATGATGTATATATGTCATTTTTTGAGGAAGGTGAACTATCACGCCTGACAGTTCATAAAAAGGATAGACTTTGGCATTTCACAATTAAGTTAAAGGATATATTACCGTTTCCGTTATATCAGCTTTTCCGTACGCATTTGACAGAGAAATTTTCAGCGATTGCACAAGTTAATACAACATTTGAAACATTAGAAAAAAATGTCACAGAGGAACTGGTGCAGGCGTACTGGCTAAATGTTGTGGAACAAATTGATGAGATGGCTCCAACGCTTAAAAATTGTCTCATCACCCAAATACCAACGTGGAACGGCCAAAAAATGACTTTATCCTGTATGCAGGAAATGGAATTTATGATGCTCAAAACGAAGTATGCGGACAAACTAGCAGAAAGCTATGGTCAATTTGGTTTCCCTCGTATGGCAATCGACTTTGTGCTACAAGAAGAAACGGAAGAAATGATCGCGGCACAAGAAGCATTTATGGAGCAGAAACGTCTGGAAGAAGTGGCTCTGGCACAGCAAGCGATGCAAGATTTCCAAAAGCGTGAGCAAGAGAAGAAAGACAATCCGGCACTGGCCAACCTTGGCGACCGTCCATTCCAACTTGGGATGCATATTAAAGATGATGAAATCATGGAAATTAAACGGATTGTTGAAGAAGAACGCCGTGTTATTATTGAAGGATTTGTTTTTGATACGGAAATAAAAGAATTAAAAAGTGGACGCTCCTTATTACAAATCAAAATTACCGACTATACAGATTCCATCATTGTTAAAATGTTTTCTCGTGACAATGATGATGCTGAGTTAATGCAACATCTGAAAAAGGGCATGTGGGTTAAAGTTCGAGGCTCTGTTCAAACCGATACGTTTATTCGTGATTTAATCGTCATGGCGAATGATATTAATGAAATCAAAAAAGAAACACGACAAGATTTAGCACCAGAGGGTGAAAAGCGTGTTGAGTTACATTTGCATACACCAATGAGCCAAATGGACGCTGTTACACCTGTTGATCGGCTTGTTGCTCAAGCTGCAAAGTGGGGGCATCCAGCAATAGCTATTACAGATCATGCGGTGGTGCAATCTTTCCCTGAAGCATATGCAGCGGGCAAAAAACATGGCATTAAGATTATTTATGGTCTGGAAGCAAATTTAGTGGATGATGGTGTACCAATTGCCTATGCTCCAGAGCATCGTTTATTGGCAGACACAACGTATGTAGTTTTTGACGTAGAAACGACAGGGCTATCAACGGCATATGATACCATTATTGAATTGGCTGCAGTTAAAATTAAAGATGGACAAGTGATTGATAAATATGAAAGTTTTGCAAATCCACATCATCCACTTTCGGCTACTACCATTGAATTAACAGGTATTACGGATGATATGGTTCGAAATGCACCAGAGGTAGAGCAGGTCATTAAAGAATTTCATGCCTTTATTGGAGATGCAATCGTTGTCGCTCATAACGCATCATTTGATATAGGCTTCCTATATACAGGCTATAAAAAATTTGGTCTTGAAGACACAGTCCATCCTGTCATTGATACATTAGAGCTAGCAAGATTGCTTTATCCTACAATGAAAAACCATCGCTTGAATACACTGTGTAAAAAATTCAATATTGAATTAACACAGCATCACCGAGCAATTTATGATACAGAGGCGACAGGATATCTACTGCTGCAGCTATTAAAGGATGCTGATGAGCTAGCTATTAAATACCATGATGACTTCAACAAGCATATTGGTGGTGGGGATGCTTATAAAAAAGGTAGACCTATGCATTGTACAATTTTAGCGGTAGATAATGCAGGTTTAAAAAACTTATTTAAAATCGTTTCACACTCTCATACAAAAACATTCTATCGTGTTCCCCGGGTGACACGCGCTGTGCTTGAACAATATCGTGAGGGTTTATTAGTTGGATCAGGTTGCAGTAATGGTGAAGTATTCGAAACAATGATGAATAAGTCTCCAGAGGAAGCAGAGAAAGTCGCTCGTTTTTATGATTATATTGAGGTGCAACCGAAGGCTGTATATGCACCATTAATCGAACGCAATGTTGTACGTGATGAATGGACATTAGAAGATATTATCCGTAAACTTGTTAAACTCGGGAAGAAGCTAGATAAACCTGTTGTTGCAACTGGAAATGTTCATTATTTAGATCCGACAGATGGGATGTTTAGGCAAATACTTATTGGTTCACAAGGTGGAGCAAATATTTTAAATCGTTCTAAGCTACCAGAAGTCCATTTTAGAACAACTGATGAAATGCTGAAAGAATTTGATTTTTTAGGACCGGATCTTGCGAAAGAAGTGGTTGTGACGAATGCTCAAAAAGTAGCTGCAAGTATTGGGGACGTTAAACCGATTAAGGATGACCTATATACACCAAAAATTGAGGGTTCTGATGATGAAGTAACCAATTTAACTTATGAAATGGCCCATCGTATTTATGGTGAGGAGTTACCGGAAATTGTGAAAGCTCGAATTGAAAAAGAGTTAAAATCGATTTTGGGACACGGTTTTGGTGTAATTTATTTAATTTCTGCCAAGCTAGTGAAAAAATCATTAGCTGATGGCTATTTGGTAGGGTCACGTGGTTCGGTCGGTTCCTCATTAGTAGCCACTTTTATGGAAATCACAGAGGTTAACCCATTACCTCCTCACTATATTTGTCCTAGTTGTAAACATTCCGAGTTTTTTGATGATGGATCTGTCAGCTCAGGCTTCGATTTACCAAATAAAGACTGTACGGAATGTGGAACACCTTATAAAAAAGATGGACAAGACATACCATTTGAAACCTTCCTTGGTTTCAAAGGTGATAAGGTACCAGATATCGACTTGAATTTTTCGGGTGAATATCAGCCTCAAGCACACAATTATACAAAGGTGCTATTTGGTGAGGATTATGTATTCCGTGCTGGAACAATTGGTACCGTGGCCGAGAAAACAGCATATGGCTATGTGAAAGGCTATGCAAGTGATCATAATTTACATTTTCGAGGAGCAGAAGTTGATCGTTTAGTTCAAGGCTGTACAGGAGTAAAACGTACAACTGGGCAACACCCTGGAGGAATTATTGTTGTTCCAGATTATATGGACATTTATGATTTTTCTCCAGTGCAATTCCCTGCAGATGCGCAGGATGCAGAATGGCGTACAACCCATTTTGATTTCCACTCTATTCATGACAATATTTTAAAGCTAGATATACTTGGACACGATGATCCAACGGTGATCAGAATGTTACAGGATTTATCGGGAATCGATCCTAAAACAATCCCGACCGATGATCCTGTCGTCATGAAAATTTTTAGTTCTCCTGAATCTTTAGGCGTTACGGAAAAGCAAATTGGCTGTAAGACAGGGACATTAGGTATACCAGAATTCGGTACGCGTTTTGTACGTCAAATGCTAGAAGATACGAAACCTTCGACATTCTCGGAGCTTGTACAAATTTCTGGACTTTCCCATGGAACAGACGTATGGCTAGGGAATGCACAAGAACTAATTCAAAACGGTACATGTGTGCTAAAAGAAGTAATTGGTTGTCGTGATGACATTATGGTGTATTTAATTTATCAAGGTCTAGAGCCGTCACTAGCCTTTAAAATTATGGAATCTGTTCGTAAAGGGAAGGGATTATCAGAAGAATTTGAAGCCGAGATGCTCGCCAATAAAGTACCAGGTTGGTATATTGAATCTTGTAAAAAGATAAAGTACATGTTCCCGAAAGCCCATGCCGCAGCATACGTGCTAATGGCAGTAAGAATTGCCTGGTTCAAGGTACATTTTCCAATCCTTTATTATGCAGCGTATTTCACAGTTCGAGCAGATGATTTTGATTTAATTGCAATGGTGCAAGGATCGCAAATGATTCGAGCACGGATTGATGAAATCAATATGAAGGGCTTAGATGCCTCCACTAAAGAGAAAAACTTATTAACGGTGCTGGAGCTTGCATTGGAAATGTGTGAGCGAGGTATGAGTTTCCAAAAGGTTGACCTATATCGTTCCCAAGCTAGTGAGTTTGTCATTGATGGGAATTCACTCATCCCTCCGTTCGATGCAATTCCGGGTCTTGGAACCAACGTGGCGAAAACGATCGTAGCTGCTCGTGAAGAGGGAGAGTTTTTATCCAAGGAAGATTTACAACAACGTGGTCGTGTTTCCAAAACACTTATTGAATACATGGACCAGCTTGGTTGTTTAGAAGGCATGCCTGATGCTAATCAGTTATCGCTATTCTAGTATTGCAATTGTTTTGCATTGAAAGGTCACAATGTAAATTCAAATTCCTGACACAATATGGTTATCTATAATGAAGGAAATTTGCATTGTGTCGAGAACTGTGCTATTCTTATGGTAATAATTTGTTGATATTTTTCCAGCAAAAGAGTGGGGCATACCCGCTCTTTTCTGTTGTTTAACCGTAGCAAAACAAATTTTGACTAACAGCAGGTAAGACCGTAAAATTTCACCAAAGCAACTGGTGGAATTTCTGTTTTATTATGGTGCATCACTGCGTTATCTTGATAGTGATGAACAATTCATACGCTAGAATTTGATAAATACAGGAGGAAATAATGAGCAAAGTACCATCTTTAATTGAAGAGCTCGCTAAACCAATTGTGGATGAGTTAAATCTTGAGCTAGTGGATATTGAGTTCGTAAAAGAAGGACGAAACTGGTTTTTACGTGTCTATGTTGATACACCTGAGGGTGGAATTGACATCGATCAATGTGCTCAAGTGAGTGAACGACTAAGCTTGTTATTGGATGAAAAAGATCCAATTACACAAAACTATTATTTAGAAGTTTCTTCGCCTGGAGCGGAACGTCCATTAAAAAAAGATACAGATTTTGTCAAAGCAGTTGGCAAGTTTATTTATGTAAAAACCTATGAGCCCATCAAGGACATGAAGGAATTCCAAGGCTACTTAACGTCATACGATGAACATACATTAGTGATGGAAGTGCGTATTAAAACACGTAAAATAACAGTAACAATTGAACAAGAAAAAATCGCATTGGCACGACTTGCCATTGATTTTTCAGCATAAAGCATATTTAGGAGTGAAAACAAAATGAGTAGTGATTTGTTAGATGCGCTGAATGCGCTAGAAGAACAAAAAGGAATTTCAAGAGATGTGTTAATCGAAGCCATTGAAGCGGCATTAGTTACAGCTTACAAACGCAACTTTAACCAAGCACAAAATGTTCGAGTAGACTTAAATTTAGATAAGGGCTCAATTCGTGTATTTTCACGTAAAGATGTTGTGGAAGAGGTAGAAGATGATCGTTTGCAAATCTCTTTAGAAGATGCAAAAGTCATTAATCCAGCCTATCAGCTAGAGGACATCGTGGAACAGGAAGTAACACCGCGTAACTTTGGACGCATTGCTGCACAAACAGCAAAGCAAGTAGTTACACAACGTGTACGTGAAGCGGAACGAGGTTTAATTTATGAGCAGTACGTAGATCGTGAAGATGATATCGTAACTGGCGTTGTTGAACGTTTAGATGCTCGTAATATCTATGTAGGTTTAGGGAAAGTAGAAGCAGCATTGCCTGTTAATGAACAAATCCAAGGTGAATCTTACCATCCACATGATCGTATTAAAGTGTATATTACAAAAGTGGAACGTACAACTCGTGGACCTCAAGTGATTGTGTCTCGTACACATCCTGGTTTATTACGTCGATTATTTGAGATGGAAGTACCTGAAATTTATGAGGGTATTGTAGAGATTAAATCAATCGCACGTGAAGCTGGAGATCGCTCTAAAATTTCTGTTTTCGCTCATAATGAGGAAGTGGATCCAGTTGGTTCATGTGTTGGGGCAAAGGGAGCTCGTGTACAAACGATTGTCAATGAACTAAATGGTGAAAAAATTGATATCGTAGAATGGTCTGAAGACCCAGTTATATTTGTAGCTAATGCATTAAGCCCATCAAAAGTATTAGATGTACAAGTGAATGAAGAAGAAAAGTCGACAACAGTCGTTGTACCAGACTATCAATTATCTCTAGCTATCGGTAAACGTGGGCAAAATGCTCGCCTAGCAGCGAAGCTTACTGGCTGGAAAATTGATATTAAGAGTGAGACTGATGCTCGTGAATTAGGTATTTATCCTTCGGCTACAAGCACTTTCATCCCTGCTGATGATGAAGAAAGTGATTTTGATGATGTAGCAGTTGACTTATATCAAGACGACGAAGAATAAGTAAGAAAGCCCGTGTGACAAGTTAGCTGACAGTATTCAGTGGGCCCCCTACGCCGACTGAATACTGTCAGAGCGTCAAGTAGAGCATGACTTGTCCACCTCTTACGACAAGCTTCAGAGAGGAATGGTGATTCTTATGGCTGTAAACAAAAAAGTACCTCTTCGTAAATGTGTAGCAACTGGAGAAATGCTACCAAAGAAAGAGATGATACGTGTTGTTCGTTCGAAAGAGGGCGAAGTAAGTGTAGATGTCTCCGGGAAAAAGCCTGGGCGTGGTGCCTATGTCTCTAAATCAGAGCAGGCAGTTGACCTTGCGCGTAAGAAAAATGTATTAGGGCACCAACTTGATGTGAAAATTCCTGAAGAAATATACGAGGAACTTATTTTGCTGATTCGTAGGGAGTCAATTTTATGATAAATCAAGCAATATTTAATTTGCTTGGAATCGCAGCAAGAGCACGTAAGGTGATTTCAGGAGAAGAGTTAGTAGTAAAGGAAGTCCGCAATGGCAATGCTAAACTAGTACTGCTTGCAAACGATGCTTCTAAAAACTCTAGTAAAAAAATTCAAGATAAGTGCACGTACTACAACGTTGAGTATCATGTAATTGGAGATCGATATGATCTAGGACATGCTACAGGTAAGGAGGCCCGAGTGGCTTTAGCGATTACCGATAAAGGTTTTGCAAGTAAATTGTCTAGTCTACTCAACGAAAACTAATCGGGGGTGAGCAGATGACCAAAATCAGAGTTCATGAATATGCGAAGCAAGTGAATAAAACGAGTAAAGAGGTTATTGAAGCACTAAGTAAATTAAATGTGAGTGTAACAAACCATATGTCTATGTTGGAAAAAGACGCTGTGGCAAAGTTAAATCAAACATTTAAAGCAACACCTGAAAAAAATGTAGCAAAACAATCAACTCAAAATATGGCACAAAAACCTCAATCAAATGGCCAGCAAAAACCACAGCATTCGGTGAAAAAGCAAGAAGGACAAAGGCAGCAATCTGCTACTTCTAAGCCAAA
Source organism: Lysinibacillus capsici (assembly GCF_020217405.1). Classification (NCBI taxonomy): domain Bacteria; kingdom Bacillati; phylum Bacillota; class Bacilli; order Caryophanales; family Bacillaceae; genus Lysinibacillus; species Lysinibacillus capsici. The sequence goes on from NZ_CP084108.1 coordinate 1,216,248, forward strand.
AGCAAACAATCAGCAACATGCACAGCAAAACTCAAATTCGTCTAACGAAAAATCTAAGAATACAAAAGGTAATCAAAATAGAAATATGACACAAAATAATAATAATAACAATAATAATCGTAGAGGTGGCGGTGGTTACAACCAACGTCCAAAACCAGGGATTCACGGAGGCAAACGTCGCCATCCAAAAACGCATCAACCATCAATTCCAGTGAAACAAAAGGAACTTCCAGAAAAAATTACTTTTGTTGAATCATTATCAGTTGCAGAATTAGCAAAAAAATTACACCGTGAGCCATCTGAAATCATTAAAAAATTATTCATGCTTGGCGTAATGGCAACAATTAACCAAGAATTAGATAAGGATGCAATTGAATTAATTTGCGCAGACTATGGTGTAGAAGTGGAAGAGGAAATTCGTGTAGATATTACGGATTTAGAAACACACTTCGAGCAAACAGAAGAAGTAAACGAGGCAGATTTATCAGAACGTCCGCCAGTTGTAACAATTATGGGTCACGTTGACCATGGTAAAACAACTTTATTAGACTCTATTCGTCATACAAAAGTAACAGCAGGAGAAGCTGGTGGTATTACACAACATATTGGTGCATACCAAGTTACAGAAGGCGACAAGAAAATTACATTCCTTGATACACCAGGACATGCGGCTTTCACAACAATGCGTGCACGTGGTGCAAAAGTAACGGATTTAACAATTTTAGTTGTAGCTGCTGATGATGGTGTTATGCCACAAACAGTAGAAGCGATTAATCACGCCAAGGCAGCTGAAGTACCAATTATTGTGGCTGTGAATAAAATGGATAAACCATCGGCAAATCCAGATCGTGTGATGCAAGAATTAACAGAACATGGCTTAGTTCCTGAAGCATGGGGTGGAGATACAATTTTCGTTCCAATTTCAGCGTTAAAAGGTGAAGGCATTGATACATTGTTAGAAATGATTTTACTTGTAGCTGAAGTTGGAGAGCTTAAAGCAAACCCAGAACGTTTAGCACTTGGAACAGTAATCGAAGCGCAGCTTGATAAAGGTCGTGGCTCGGTTGCTACGCTTTTAGTACAAGATGGAACATTAAAAGTAGGTGACCCAATCGTTGTAGGTCATACGTATGGTCGTGTACGTGCGATGGTAAATGATAAAGGTCGTCGTGTAAAAGAAGCTGGTCCATCAACTCCAGTTGAAATTACAGGTTTAAATGATGTACCTCAAGCAGGTGACCGTTTCGTTGTCTTTGAAGACGAAAAAACAGCGCGCCAAGTTGGGGAAACAAGAGCAATGTCAGCGATTCAAGCACAACGTTCAGAAAAACAACGTGTAACGCTTGATAACTTATTTGAACAAATGAGCCAAGGCGAAATGAAAGAGCTTAACTTAATTGTGAAAGCTGACGTTCAAGGTACTGTTGAAGCAATGGCAGCCTCCCTAATGAAAATTGATGTGGAAGGCGTAAATGTGAAAATTATTCACACAGGTGCTGGAGCTATTACCGAATCTGATATTTCTCTTGCAGCAGCTTCTAATGCGATTGTTATTGGATTTAACGTCCGTCCGGATGTTAACGCAAAACGTGCTGCAGAAGAAGAGGGCGTAGATATTCGATTACACCGCATTATCTATAAAGTAATTGAAGAGATTGAACAAGCAATGAAAGGTATGCTTGATCCTGAATTTGAAGAAAAAATTATTGGTCAAGCAGAAGTTCGTCAAACAATTAAAGTATCAAAAGTTGGTACAATTGCTGGTTCATATGTAACTGAAGGAAAAGTAACACGTGATTCAGGTGTACGTGTGATCCGCGATAATGTCGTTATTTTCGAAGGTGAGTTAGATACGCTTAAACGCTTCAAGGATGAAGTAAAAGAAGTGGCAAAAGGATACGAATGTGGTATTACAATTACAAACTTCAACGATATTAAAGAAGGCGATATTATTGAAGCCTATATTATGGAAGAGATTAAACGCGCCTAATGATCGTGTATGCAGAGGTTGAATTTATCATTCAAACTGCCCATTCGTTAAAGGAAAAACGTGCTGTCTTACAGCGTATGATTACCCGCACAAAGCAGAAATTTAACGTTTCAATTGCGGAAATTGACCATCAAAATGTATGGCAGCGAACGAAATTAGCACTTGTTGCTGTTTCATCATCAAAAGAAGCAGCTGAACGGGAAATTAATCACGCGCTCCATTATTTACAGTCAAATCCGTCATGGGAACAGCTTAATGTGTGGCGAGATTATTTATAAGTAACAGTAGATAGTTGAGAAGCATGCACCGCAATAAAATAGCAACTATCTGTACATCGAAATAGAGGTGACAAATTATGTCTCTACGTTCAAACCGTGTTGCCGAGCAAATGAAAAAGGAGCTTGGTGATATACTTGGCCGTAAAATAAAAGATCCGCGTGTTGGTTTTGTGACTGTTACAGGTGTTGAAGTAACGGGTGATTTACAGCAAGCGACAATTTATATTACATCTTTAGGCAATGAACGTGAACGAGAGGAAACGCTTAAAGCTTTAGTAAAAGCTTCGGGCTTCATTCGCTCTGAAATCGGATCACGCATTCGTTTACGACGTACACCAGAATTAATCTTTGAATTTGATTCATCGATTGAATATGGGAACCGTATTGATTCATTGCTTAGAGATTTACACAAAGAATAAGCTAAAAAAGTCTGCCACATGCATGTTTATGCAGGCAGACTTTTTATCTATGGAAAAGGTTATATTGCCGATGAGTAAATAAATTATAGAGTAGGCAATTTGGGAGGAGCTATATGAACGGTATTTTACCGCTTTGGAAAGAAAGAGGCATGACAAGCCATGATTGTGTCTTTAAATTACGCAAAATTTTGCGGACAAAAAAAGTTGGGCATACAGGTACACTGGATCCAGGTGTTGAGGGCGTACTACCAATTTGTATTGGCCAAGCAACTCGAATAGCAGAATATTTAACTGACGCAGGGAAAACCTATGAAGCAATCATTTCAATCGGTCGTACCACGACAACCGAGGATGCAGAAGGTGAAACCGTTGAAGAAGATCTTACGATAAAAAAATTTTCTCGTGAACAGTTGTTAGAGGTTTTAGCTTCATTGACTGGAGTTATTGAACAAACACCACCCATGTTTTCAGCAGTAAAAGTTAATGGGAAGCGCCTCTATGAATATGCGCGAAAAGGTGAAAGTGTTGAAAGACCAACTCGCCAAGTAACAATTTATGATTTAGAGCTACTTGATGAGCTAGCACATTATGAGGGGCAAGAAATCACATTTCCAGTACGTATCGCTTGTAGTAAAGGGACATATATTCGAACATTAGCTGTGCAAATTGGTGAGGCTCTTGGCTATCCAGCGCATATGAAAGAGCTTGTACGAACTGCTTCGGGTACTTTTACACGGGAAAACTGTTTTACGTTAGGGCAGGTTGCTGAACTAATGGAGGCTGAGCAAGTAGCTACCTGTATTTTACCTGTCGAGTATGCATTAGCAGACTATCCATATATTGAGATTACGAATGCCAATGAAAAAGAAATTTTCAATGGACAAGTGCTTCCAGCAGATGCATTATTAAATAGTCATGATAAAATTGTGTATGGAATCAATGGAAAGGCAGTTGCGGTTTATCAAGCTCACCCAACAAAGGATGGTTTGATGAAGCCACATAAGATGTTTCCGACGATAGAGTAGGAGGATTTTTCAATGGAGGTCATTCATTTAAAATACCCACATCAATTACAGCAACGAGAAAGCATGCAGCCGTATTCATTAGCTCTTGGCTTTTTCGATGGTGTACATAGAGGGCATCAAGCAGTTATCAAGGCAGCTAAGGAAGAGGGCAACAAGCGACAAATTCCAACTGCAGTGATGACATTCGATCCACATCCTTCATTAGTCCTTGGTGGACGTAACGAAAAGGTTTTTTATATTACACTCTTACAACAGAAATTACAGCTGTTTGAAGAACAGGGTGTGGATACGGTATTCGTTGTCCACTTCACTTCAGATTTTGCCAAACTTTCACCAGCGGCATTTATTGATACATTTATCCGTGGGTTAAATATTCAGCATGTGACAGCTGGCTTCGATTATTCGTTTGGAGCATTTGGTAAGGGAACAATGGAAGATATGCGTTTATTAAGTAATGGTGATTATGGCGTTACAATTGTTGAGAAGAAAACAGATGATGTTGAGAAAATCAGCTCTACCCGTATACGCAAGCTATTACAAGAAGGCGATATGGAAGAAGCAACAGTTTTATTAGGGAGACCGTTTGAAATCAATGGGATTGTTGTCCATGGTGATAAACGTGGTCGTACTATTGGTTTCCCTACTGCAAATGTCCAAGCATTAGAAGGAACGTTTATTCCAGCTAGTGGTGTTTATGCTGTTCGTCTGCTTGTACAAAATAACTGGTATGATGGTGTTTGCAACGTGGGCTATAAGCCAACTTTCAAAGATCCAAATGATAAGCAATTATCGATTGAAGTCCATATTTTAAACTTTGATAAAAATATCTACGGTGAAGAAGTACATGTGGCATGGTATAAACGTATACGAAGTGAACGGAAATTCGATGGTATTGAGGCCTTGAAAACACAAATTGAAAAGGATAAACAAGAAGCAATCCGTTACTTTAACCAGCTATAAGAAGTACTTCATTACTGTAGTCACATTAGCCAAGTCGACGTTTTACTTGCTTGACTATGTGATTTATGGTAATATTCATAAGTGCATAAATGCTTAACCTTAGCTCGGTATATCGATGACTCCAACGTTTACTGTGCTAATGGGGATTAATTATAATTTAGGAGGTCCATACAAATGGCTATTACAAAAGAACGTAAAAACGAAATTATCGCTGAGTACCGTACTCACGAAAGTGACACTGGTTCACCAGAAGTACAAGTTGCAGTATTAACAGAGGAAATCAATGCTCTAAATACTCACTTACGTACTCACAAAAAAGATTTCCACTCTGAGCGTGGTCTTCTTAAAATGGTAGGTCGTCGTCGTCACTTATTAAAATACCTTCGTGAAACAGACGTACAACGTTACCGTGAATTAATCAACCGTTTAGGCTTACGTCGCTAATTAATAGCAAAAGTAATCCTATATTAGACTGTAGACAAACTGATGTTTGTCTACAGTCTTTTTTTTGAGATAATCTTGTTAATTTTGTTCAACAATAAGCCATAACTTTTTTACACTACGATGAACGATAGATAAAAATGATTTGATACTTGATAAAAGGGTGATATATTCTAATCACATTTCACAGCCCATTTATAGTCATTGCGTTCATCATTTGCAAGTGTAATTGAAGTAGATAAATTGAAGGCTAGATTGCTATTATATTTCATGAAATACAATCCAGCAAATTATAGGGTAGAGGCTCAACAAGACAATTGGTACATAAGCGTCAATCATACAATCTAAATGCTATCATTGGATACTCGTAAACGATGGCTATGGGTTAGAAAATAATAGTTGGTGAAATGTAAACTAAATCATTTAGAAGGGTGAGTAGGATGTTTAACCAATTATTAAGAGAGAATAATATTGTTGCAGGTATTTTAACAGTTATTCGTGTTTATTTAGGCTGGCATTGGCTTACAGCAGGTTGGGGAAAACTGTTTAATGGCTTTGATGCATCTGGCTTTTTAGCCAATGCTATTGCAAATCCAGTGACAAGTGGAGAAGAGCTCGCATACCCACTGTATGTAAAGTTTATTGAATCATTTGCTTTGCCAAATGCTGAGCTAATTAATATTCTGGTGCCTTGGGGAGAGTTTTTAGTAGGGCTAGGATTAATTTTGGGATGCTTAACGACATATGCTGCATTTTTCGGTATGGTCATGAATTTTGCCTTCTTAATGGCAGGTACTATATCTAGCAACCCTTGGGATATTTTACTTGCAATCTTTATAGCCATTGCTGGTTACAATGCTGGAAAATTCGGGCTTGACCGCTTCATTATGCCTATCATAGGTGAAAAGATGGCGAGAAATAAGAAAAAAGAAGTTGTTCAACCTGTTTCTAAAATTACATAATAAACGTTTTACATATCTTATATTATATTAGGAGACTACTCATTAGCTGAATATGAGGCTGGGACATAACTAAGTGGGACCTTCTTAAAGCCGAATAGTCTCTAAATTAACAAAACATGATAACTAGAAAAACCGAACTATTCCGAAACACTTCGTGAGCATTTCAGTGGATAGTTCGGTTTTTTTGTTGGCTAAAACACTTTTGTCCCAGCCTCATTCATGTTGTTGAGAAAAGAAATGTTACTAGCAGAAAAGCCCTTCTTGCAAGGTGATGGGGTGATTTCCATTCCACTGGGCGTCCGATACTCGCTTACGCAACTTTCACAAAAATTTTATTGATGATTTTGTTCTTCAACACTATGTATATCCGACTATTATTTGCCTGACTTACTAACTTTCCATGATGATCCGACTTTCTTTTACCTTATAGGATGTTGTATGATAAGCTCCATGTTATAATAAGTCTATTGTTTAAACTTGTACGTGAAAAACTAATGTTAGCGAAGCAGTTATTTCCATTTACATACATTACTTTTCGTCAAGAAGGAATCAATATAAAAAAATCCATATACCAAAAATGCTTTTTCAATAAAATAAAGAAATAAATCTTAAATAAATTGGCAATAACTGAATTTAAATGTATGATTATTTCATGAAATATTATTTAGCATAGAACAAGCATTTTTGGTACACTTACTATTAGTACATACAGACGAAGTAAGTGTTTTTATAATAGAGAGGGGTTCATTGAATGAACGAAAAGAAAGTCTATTCCTATGAATGGGCTGGCCGTCCACTTGTAATTGAAGTAGGACAGTTAGCAAAACAAGCAAACGGAGCCGCATTAGTACGCTATGGCGATACTTCTGTACTTGCTACAGCAACAATGTCAAAATCACCTAAACCACTTGATTTCTTCCCATTAACAGTCAACTATGAAGAGCGTCTATATGCTGCAGGTAAAATTCCTGGCGGCTTTATTAAGCGTGAAGGACGTCCATCTGAAAAGGCGATTTTAGCAAGCCGTTTAATCGACCGTCCGATTCGTCCGATGTTCCCGGATGGTTTCCGTAATGAAGTACAAGTTATTTCTATGGTTATGTCAAATGATCCTGACTGTACATCTGAAATGGCAGCAATGGTTGGTTCATCATTAGCATTAGCGATCTCTGATATTCCATTTGATGGGCCAATAGCAGGTGTACAAGTTGGTTATATTGATGGAGAATTCATTGTAAACCCTACAGTAGAGCAATCGAATCGCTCAACAATTCATTTATCTGTAGCAGGGAACAAAGATGCTATCAATATGGTTGAAGCGGGTGCACTTGAAGTACCAGAGGAAATCATGTTAGAAGCAATTATGTTCGGTCATGAAGAAATCAAAAAAATCATTGCTTTCCAAGAGCAAATTGTGGCAGAGGTTGGTAAAGAAAAGTTACCAGTGACACTATTTGAAATTGACGAAGCAATTCAAGCCGATATAAAAGCAGCTTGTGAGACTGATATGCATGACGCAATTCAAACGGCAGAGAAACATGCTCGTGATGAGGCAATTCAAGCTGTTAAAGAGCGTGTTATCGCTTCCTACGAAGAGCAAGAAGCAGATGACGAAACAATGAAACAAGTGTACACAATTCTTGACAAGATGGTAAAAGAAGAAGTACGCCGTCAAATCACGGAAGATAAGATTCGTCCAGATGGTCGTAAGCTCGACGAAATCCGACCACTTTCTTCTGAAACAGGCTTATTACAACGTACACATGGTTCAGGTTTATTTACACGTGGACAAACACAAGCACTTTCTATTTGTACATTAGGTGCGCTTGGTGATGTACAAATTATTGACGGTTTGGGTGTGGAAGAGTCAAAACGCTTTATGCACCATTATAACTTCCCTCAATTTTCTGTAGGGGAAACGGGTCCAATCCGTGGGCCAGGTCGTCGTGAAATTGGTCATGGTGCGTTAGGTGAGCGTGCACTTGAAGCAGTAATTCCTGATGAATCGATCTTCCCTTATACAATTCGTTGTGTATCAGAAGTACTTGAATCAAATGGTTCAACATCTCAAGCTTCTATTTGTGCGTCTACATTAGCCATGATGGATGCAGGTGTCCCATTAAAAGCACCAGTTGCAGGTATTGCAATGGGTCTTATTAAAAAAGGTGAACATTATTCTATTTTAACGGATATTCAAGGAATGGAAGACCATTTAGGCGATATGGACTTTAAAGTTGCTGGTACAGCTAAAGGTGTAACAGCTCTACAAATGGACATAAAAATTGACGGTTTATCTCGCAATATTTTAGAAGAAGCACTGACACAAGCAAAAGTTGGACGTATGCATATTCTAGAATCAATGCTTGCTACACTGCCAGAGCCTCGTAAACAATTATCTGCGTTTGCACCAAAAATTGTTATTGTAAAAATTAATCCTGATAAAATTCGCGATGTAATTGGACCAGGTGGTAAACAAATTAATAAAATTATTGAAGAAACGGGCGTTAAGATTGATACAGAGCAAGATGGTACAATCTATATTTCTTCTGCTGACGAAGCTATGAATGCACGTGCAAAACAAATTATTGAAGATATCGTACGTGAAGCAAAAGTAGGGGAATACTACTTATCAACAGTGAAACGTATTGAAAAATTCGGCGCCTTTTGCGAAATCTTCCCAGGGAAAGATGGCTTGCTTCACATTTCTGAAATTCAAGAGGAACGTACAAAGCAAGTGGAGGACGTCTTAAAACTTGGCGATCAATTACTTGTGAAAGTGATTGAAATCGACAAGCAAGGTCGTGTGAATTTATCTCGCAAAGTAGTAATTCAAGAGGAAAAAGAGCGCGCTGAACAAGAAAAATAATATCGATTAAAAGGCTGCGTAAATTGCGCAGCCTTTTTCGATAGTAGCAAGAAGAAAAGTAGAGGATTTTTATAATTGGGGGAGATAGTTTGGTTCAAGTACATACATGTCAGAATGGTGTTCGTATTGTATCAGAGCAAATTGATCATGTAAGATCAGTGGCATTAGGCATTTTTGTGAATGCGGGCTCTCGCTACGAGCTACCTGAAGAGAATGGTATTACACATTTTATTGAGCATATGTTGTTTAAAGGGACAACAACTCGTTCAGCTCGTCAAATTGCTGAAGAATTTGATCGAATCGGTGGAGAGCTAAATGCCTTCACATCGAAAGAAAATACATGTTACTATGCTAAAGTTTTAGATCATCATGCGGAGCTTGCGGTCACTATACTAGCAGATATGTTTTTCAATTCTACATTTGCGGAAGAAGAATTAGAAAAAGAGCGACAAGTAGTATTAGAAGAAATTTTAATGAGCGAAGATGCTCCTGATGACGATGTTCATGAGAAGCTGTGGGGTGTCATGTATCCGAATGATGCACTCGGTCGTCCAATACTAGGCACTGCTGCTACATTAAAGACATTTACAGCAGCTGCTATACGACAATACATGGATAAACATTATGGGCCAGAATCCGTTGTAATTTCTATTGCAGGTAATATTTCATCTCAGCTTATGCAAACGATTGAAGATTTATTTGGTCACTATCAACCTTCACCACATGCTATGGCACCTGTGCTGACAAACCCTTCATTTTATCCAGGAGAAATTACAAAAATACGCGATACAGAGCAGGCACACGTCGCGATTTCCTATCCAGCAATCGGTGTAAAAGATCCAGATATGTATAGCTTTATTGCGCTTAACAATATTATTGGCGGGAATATGAGTTCTCGATTGTTTCAGGAAGTACGAGAAGAACGTGGGCTAGCCTATTCTATTTTTTCCTATCAATCATGTTATGCCGATGTAGGTGCTTTTACGATTTATGGTAGTACTAGTCGACAGCAATTAGCACAGCTTCAGCACACGATCGATGCTACTTTATTAGATATTGTAGCGGGTGGTGTGACAGAGGAGGAGCTTGATAATGCGAAAGAGCAGCTTAAAGGCAGCTTTGTCCTTGGGCTAGAAGGTACTGGGGCTCGTATGAATCGTAATGGAACAAGTGAACTTGTCCATCGCAAGCATCGAACAGTAGACGAGGTTCTTAAATCGATCGATGCCGTATCGATGGAGTCGGTGGATCGGCTGATCGCTAAAATTTTAAAAGCAGAACCAGCTATCTCAATCATAGGTCCTAGCGAATAAAGATATTTTAATAAGATAGCATTTGTTCCAGCTATAAAAGGTAACACTTTACGGGGTGCGCGGAAGGTACTTGACTCCCGTGGGATAGCGAGACATGTCAGCCTCTAAACGGAGAGGTAGCGAAGGAAGCGGCTCTGCATGCACGTAGGAAAGCAAGTAGCCTGCAACGGAAAGCCATTCCTTTTGTTTTGTTATTCAACACGATTAAAAATAGGCTGCCAAATAAGGCAGCCTATTTTTTGATGAATGTTTAGCAAATTTCCTTTGCCATATATAAATAAAGACATTTGTGAAACACAAGAAAAGTGATGAGGATACTAACCAGTGTTGGTATGAGTAAGATAATTAAATTTGCAGCTACTAGTGATAAATAGTAATGAATAACAAAATTCAGCAGAATGATAAGCACAATAGCTGTAAGCATTCTAACCGTTCGCATTCCCTCTGTTTCATCAAGATACTGAATATAAAATTGACTACAGATGAGGAAAGAGGCGCTACTTATATAAGCAAAGTACATAGCAAGATGCTCGATAAAATTTTCAGATGCATCAGGTTGTGAGAAATACATAGGCGCAAGGATAATAAAGAGCAATGCAATAAGGCCATAGCAAAATAAAAAATCGGATTGCAATTGTGTTTTCTTTGATAGAGGTAACGTATTGACATACATTGTCCATTTTACTTGACGGTCGCCTCTATATAGATTATCTACGATGTTGGCTGAAATAACGACAACAAATAATCCGATAGAAGGACTATCTACAAAAGGTAAATGTACAAAATGAAGAAGTACACATATCGTCATTGTAAAAAGAATAGTCCATTTTTGTACGACAATTCTTTGTAACAACAGTGCTCGCATGAGATCCCTCCTAAAACTCTTTTCTTTTATAAATAGCAGTAGAAACTAGAGAGGAGAGGCAGAGCAGTATTAGCCCGCCCAAAGGTGCTAAATAGACATATTGCTTTAAATATAAAAACTTTTGAGTCATATCAGGGATATATTCTTTAAACATCCCCGTTAAGAAGCCAGGGATAAAACAAAACGCTATGAGGACTATTCTTCCTTTAATAGAGCCAAATTTAATATAGATAGGTAGTAATACGGCTAATAAACAGAGCGCCGATGTTACGATCAAATTAAACGTTAGGAAAAATTCTGAAGTAATGTCGTTATTGGTAAAAAAATTGATGAAAAATAGGATAGGTAATGCCATAACAAGTCCGAAAATCATTAACATTACACTGAGTATATATTTACTAAAAACGATATCCGCTTTAGCAATTGGTAAAGTATTAGCGTATTTATCCCACTTACTTTGTTCATCGTAGCTAAGGGCAGTTATCGCTTGTATTGTAACAATAAAAACAATAACAGCTAGAAGCATTGCGCTTTGCTGCATAAAAATCGCCATCACAAGAAGAAATATAAGAACAAATGCTTGTGCTTTCATTTGTCGTTGAATGGTCATTAAATCTTTTAGGATAAGTCCTACCATATTTAAACACTACCTTTCACGAAAAATAGCATGATATCTTCTATAGAAGGTCTTTCAAGTCTGAAAGCCTCATTTACTTCATTTTTCAGAACTAATGCTTCTATTCCAAACGCGCCAGGACGGGTTCTTAGAATCGCATGCTCTGGCAAGTCGTTTACTTCCTCACTGTTACCTTTGAAAATACCATATTCATATAATAGAGCATCTTTACTCTCGCTCAATAAAATCTCACCATTATGAATTAACGTAATATAGTCAGCAATTTTTTCTAAATCGCTTGTAATATGCGAAGAAAATAAAATGCTGTGCGTTTCGTCCTGCATAAATGCTAAAAATAAATCCAGAATTTCATCCCGAATAATAGGGTCTAATCCACTTGTTGGCTCATCTAAAATCAATAATTTTGGATGATGTGCCAATGCTAAGGCAATTGATAGCTTCATCCTCATTCCTCGTGATAGTTCCTTAATCTTCTTCCTCTTTGGCACCTTAAATTGAGCTAATCTTTCAAAATAATAGTCTGAATCCCATGTTTGAAATACTTTTCTCATAATTTTGTCGAGTTGCGTCGCATTTAGCGTTTCGGGTACATGTAAATCGTCAAATACAACGCCGATGTCGTTTTTTATCGATAGTTCGTGTTCGACATGATCTTTGCCAAATAGCAAAATTTCGCCATATTCTTTTTTTATTAAATTCAGCATGCATTTTATCGTTGTTGATTTGCCAGCCCCGTTTTCTCCAACAAAACCCATTACAGTGCCTTGAGGGACGGAAAAACTTATATCTTTTAGAAAAAAGCCTTCAAAGCCCTTATGTAGATCATGAATTTCAATGGCATTCATATTACTTATCCTCCTCTAACATTAAAGATAGTAGTTCTTGTAATTCTTCACTAGAAAGTCCAGCGGTTTTCGCTATTTTTGCTGCCTTTTGCAAGTGCCCCTCTACCTGCCGTAATAGCTCCTCACGTAGAAAGTCTTGATTTCGTTCTGTGACAAAGCTCCCTTTCCCAGCGACTGTTTCAATGAAACCATCTCGCTCTAAATCAGCATAGGCACGTTTAGTGGTCATCACACTTATTTTTAAATCCTTTGCTAAAGCGCGGATAGAAGGTAGTGCATCACCTGCCTGTAATTTATTAGCTAAAATAGCCTCTTTGAGCTGTATGGTGATTTGCTCATAAATAGGTTTTTCACTCGCATTACTTAAATGGATATGCACAAATCATCACCTCTTATAACTGTATATATACACTATATACAGAAGGCGGTGAAAATGCAACATATTCGTACTTTAGGTAGGGGTCACGATTTGCAAAAAGTCCGCATATATTGAGGTAACGGCTCAAGGAGGGAGATGAGGCATGCTACTATCTGAGATGGTGGATAAGGAGTTAATTCAAATTGAGGGTGGCGTACATTTTGGCATCCTGGCACATACAGAATGCCTATTAGATGTGCAAACAGGGAAAATACATGGTTTTGAAATTGTGAAAGATAAACTACCATTCCAAAAAAAGAAAATGAAAGTTAGTGAAATGATACCTTGGCACGAAATTATTTTAATTGGTGAAGATCGTATTTTATTTAATAAGACATCAACAGTACAGTCAGAATATTTACAGTGAGGTGAGCTTTTGGAAAACGAAAAATGGCTTGTTATCGGTGAGGACTCCCGATTAAAGGAACTAGCTACAATGCTAAGAAGTCCATCGAGAACAGTATTTTATAAAAGAACGACCGTATGGAACGAAGAGTTAAATAAACTTGTTTTAGAATTCCAGCCTAATAAAATCGTATTACCTATTCTTCCATTAAAAATAGAAGTTGAGCAGCTCTATGGTATATCACAAGTGAAATTTTATACGGGTCGATTAACAATGCATTGGAAGCAATTACTAGAGAAAAATGAATCTATTTGCTATTTACAACAAGAATCATTTATTTGGCAAAATGCTCGATTAACAGCGGAGGGATTTATCGCCACGTTTTACGGACTCGAGCAAAAATGTATTTACGGACAAAATTTCACAATCGCAGGTTTTGGTCGCATTGCAAAAATGCTCGCCTCTTTACTAGTTAAGATGGGAGCGAATGTTCATATTGTTGCACGTTCAGTTGTACAAGTGAGTGAAGCAAAAGCATATGGTTATAAAGCCACGAATTTAGATGATCGCCAATGGTCTATTACAGATGGCATTTTTATTAATACAATTCCTGCTAAATGGATTACAGAGTCATTTATAGAGCATGTTCCAACTGTTTTATATGACTTGGCATCAGAGCCAGGATGTTTAGATATAGATTCTGATCAATTACAAACATATGTACTATTGCCATCATTGCCTGGGAAATACTTTGCACATGATGCTGCTACAATATTGTGCAAGGCAATAGAGGAGGAAGAAAATTGTTAACGGGGAAACGAATTGGCTTAGGTATTACTGCTTCTCATTGTACGTATGAAGATGTAGTACCTAAAATCCAAAATTTTATTGATGTCGGAGCAACAGTTATTCCAATCATTACCCATTCCGTTTTACATGCAGCTACACGCTTTGGTACAGGTGAAGAGTGGATTGCCAAAATAGAAGCTTTGACAGGAGAAAAAGTTATTTCTTCTATAAAAGAGGCGGAGCCATTTGGCCCATCCAATCCATTAGATGCAATGGTCATAGCCCCCATGACAGGCAATAGCATAAGTAAATTTGCTAATGCAGCAACAGATAGTCCTGTGTTAATGGCAGCAAAGGCAACTTTGCGTAATGGTTCGCCTGTAGTTTTAGGTATTTCCACAAACGATGCACTAGGCTTAAATGGCATAAATATTATGAAACTGTTAAATGCCAAAAATATATATTTTATTCCCTTTGGTCAGGATGCCCCTCACTCCAAACCAAATTCTTTAATTGCTGATTTTGAGCAAATGGTGGATACTGTTCATGCAGCAATTACGCAGAAAAAGCAATTACAACCGCTGTTGATACAATATTTCAAATAAATAAGAGATTACACACAATTTTCAGTATTTTTGTGATACAATAGCACACATTATGGAACATGTATTCAAGGAGAGATGACAGATGACAAAGCAGTTAACAGTTGCGGTTGTTGGGGCAACAGGTGCAGTAGGATCGAAAATGATGGAGCAGTTGATTAAACGTAAATTTCCGATTGGACATATTAAATTTTTAGCTTCTGCTCGTTCAGCAGGAAAATCAATCGAATTTAATGGGGAAACATATACAATTGAAGAAGCGACACCTGAGGCTTTCGAAGGCGTCAATGTCGCTTTATTCTCAGCTGGTGGTTCAGTATCAGCTGTGCTTGCACCAGAAGCAGCTAAGCGTGGTGCAGTAGTTATTGATAATACGAGCCATTTTCGTATGGATCCAGAGGTACCGCTTGTCGTGCCTGAAGTAAATCGAGGCGACTTAGCGAAGCATAAGGGAATTATTGCGAATCCAAACTGCTCGACAATTCAAATGGTAGCTGCACTTGAACCAATTCGTCATGCATTTGGTTTAACAAAGGTAATCGTTTCAACTTATCAGGCAGTATCAGGTGCGGGGATTTCTGCGATTCAAGAATTAAAGGCACAAAGCGAAAACTGGGATGCAGGTAAAGATGTAGAAGCAAATATTTTACCGTCTGGTAGTGATAAACGTCATTACCCAATTGCTCGTAATGTCATTCCACAAATCGATAAATTCACAGATAATGGATTTACATACGAAGAAATGAAAATGATTAATGAGACGAAAAAAATCATGCATGCACCAGAGCTAAAAGTAGCTGCTACTTGTGTTCGTGTGCCAGTCGTTTCAGGTCACTCTGAATCTGTTTATATTGAGGTAGAGAAAGAAGCGTCAATCCAAGAGATTTTCGAAGTATTACGCAATGCACCAGGTGTGGTATTACAAGATGATATTGCAACACAAACTTACCCAATGCCTATTTATGCAGAAGGGGAAGACGCTACTTTTGTAGGACGTATCCGTCAAGATTTAGACAACAGCAAAGGGTTCCATCTATGGATCGTTTCTGACAATTTATTAAAAGGCGCCGCATTAAACTCTATCCAAATTGCAGAAGCAATGCTTGAGGATAACTTACTATAAGAGGGGTGTAAGGATGAATTTAGGTCGAATTGGAACGGCAATGATTACGCCGTTCAAAAATGATGGCACGATTAATTATCCAGAACTAGAACGTATTATTAATCATTTAATAGACAATGGTACTGATTGTATTGTTGCTTGTGGAACGACGTCTGAAAACCCAACTATGTCTACAGAAGAGAAAATTGAAGTTGTACGCTTTACAGTTGAGAAGGTAGCAGGTCGCGTACCAGTTATTGCAGGTACTGGGGATAATGAAACAGCTTACTCTATCGCAATGACACATAAGGCAGAAGAAAACGGAGCAGACGGCATTATGCTTGTAGCTCCCTACTATAATAAGCCAAATCAACGTGGGATTTATGCTCACTTTGAAACCATAGCTAAACAAACGAATCTCCCTGTTATGCTTTATAATGTTCCAGGGCGTACTGGGGTCAATGTTGCCTATGAAACTTCTGTTGCCTTAAGCAAGATTCCTAATATTGCTTGGATTAAAGAAGCGAGCGGTAACTTAGATCAGATGGGTGATGTTATTGAGAATGTTGATCCAGCTGATGATTTCTTAGTGTATAGTGGGGAC
This sequence comes from Lysinibacillus capsici, assembly GCF_020217405.1. Classification (NCBI taxonomy): domain Bacteria; kingdom Bacillati; phylum Bacillota; class Bacilli; order Caryophanales; family Bacillaceae; genus Lysinibacillus; species Lysinibacillus capsici. The sequence goes on from NZ_CP084108.1 coordinate 1,232,710, forward strand.
GATGGTTTAACACTCCCACTAATGGCCATTGGCGGAGCAGGTGTTATTTCTGTAGCTGCCCATGTGGTAGGCAATGATATGCAATTAATGATTAAAGCGTTTGAAGAAGGAAATCATCAGCTAGCAGCCCAAATTCACAGAGCCTTATTACCTTTAGTACGTGCGCTGTTCGCTCAACCCAACCCTTCACCGATTAAATATGCGATGACAAAATTAGGATTTGATACACTCAATGTTCGTTTGCCGATGATGGAAATGACAGATGAAGAGAAAGCTAATTTTGACCGAATTTGGGATACGTATCAAGAAAAAGCGAAAAGTTTTAGATAAATAGCAGCGAGGCTGATAGCATTTCAGCCTCGTTTTTTATATTTTATAAAATAAAAAGTATTTACCAAATTTGTAACTTGTCGTCCTTACAAATACTTATTTAGCTCTATTTATACAGGATAGCCAATTTTTGTTTTCCATCTGCTAGTAATAAGCAAATAGCAGGAAAATCTATTTCCAACGTGAAACATGTATTTTTAATTTGTGCAAAAGCTTTGCAAACCGTATAATAAATGTTAAGTGGTTGCTGTTCGGGATATTTTTTAGGAGGAAATAAATTGACAAAAAAGAAAAATGAATTAATCCGCATCATCCCTCTTGGTGGTGTAGGCGAAATTGGGAAAGCCATGTACGTAGTAGAAATTGATGAAGAGCTATTTGTGGTGGATAGCGGCTTAATGTTCCCAGAAGATGAAATGCTAGGTATAGATATCGTGATTCCTGACATTACTTACTTAGAAGAAAATAAAGAACGTGTGAAAGGTATTTTCTTAACACATGGTCATGAAGATGCAATTGGTTCTATTGCCTATGTATTACAAAAAATAAAGGCACCTGTGTACGGTTCGAAATTAACTATTGCATTAGCAAAGGAACATTTAAAAGAATTACCTGCACCACATCAAGTAAAGTTTTTTGAAGTAACAAACCGTAGTCGTATGAATTTTAACTCAACGTATGTAACATTCTTCCACACAACACATAGTATTCCCGATTCGTTAGGGGTAGTGTTCCATACATCTGAAGGCGCGATTGTTCATACAGGAGAGTTTAAATTTGATCAGTCAGCGACAGGTAAATTTAAACCTGATTTAGCAAAAATGGCACAGCTAGGTGAAGACGGCGTTTTCATTCTATTATCTGAGTCTTGCGAGGCTGAGCGACCAGGATATACGACATCAGAGATTGTCATTGAAGAACAATTATCCAAAACATTCCACTCAGCACCGGGTCGTATTTTAGTAGCTGTTTACGCATCGAATTTTATTCGAATTCAACAAGTATTTGCTCAAGCTCAGAAATCATTCCGTAAGGTTGTAATTGTAGGCAAGCCATTGGAAAAAGCGGTTGATTTAGGCGTACAGCTTGGTTATTTAACAGTTGAAGAAGATACAATTATTCCGATCTCGGAAATGCAAAAATATCAAGATGATGAAATTATTATTATTGCAACTGGCAACAGAGGCGAACCTCTTGATGCTTTAGAAAAAATTGTCCGTAAGCACCATCGTGATATTAAAATTAAACAAGGTGATACGGTACTAATCACGTTTACACCTTCTCCTGGCATGGAAGTTCAAATGGCGAATACAATGAACTCAATGTCAAAAGCAGGCGCTGAAATTTTGACTTCTAGCAAAAATGTCCATGTTTCAGGACATGGTAGCCAAGAAGATTTAAAGCTGATGTTAAACTTAATGCAGCCAAAGTATTTTATTCCTGTACAAGGAGAATACCGTATGCTAATTGCGCACTCTAAATTAGCACAACAGCTAGGTATGCAAAAATCCCAAATTTTTATCGCTGATAAAGGGGATATCGTAGAATATAAAAATAATAAAATGCGCATGAGTGGTCGTGTACAAGCTGGTAATGTCTTAATTGACGGTATTGGTGTAGGCGATGTAGGTAATATTGTACTTCGTGACCGTAAATTATTATCGCAGGATGGTATTTTCATTGTGGTGGTAACATTAAATCGAGCACAAAAGAAAATTGCCTCTGGGCCAGAAATTTTATCACGAGGCTTTGTCTATGTACGAGAATCAGAGGAATTAATGATTGAGGCTTCTGACATAGCGAAGAATGTGATTGAAAAGTACGTTGGGAAAGAAACCTTTGAATGGACGAATATTAAACAAGAAATTAGAGATACGCTAAATACGTATTTATTCCAAAAAACAAAACGTCGCCCAATGATTATTCCTATTATTATGGAATATTAATTGAACAAGCTCATCGTATATGCTTTGAGGAAAAAATAAATGAAAAAGGATTTTCTCCCAATTGCGGTGGAAAATCCTTTTTTTGAAATATTCAAGTTCTACATGTGATGATTCGCTACATATATAGAATGGATTGCAGAAGAAGGTGAATTAGATGGCAGTTAGTAAGAGAAAAAAAGTTACTAAAAGTAAAGCGACAACAGAAAAAAAAGACATGCATCCGCTTATGTACGAAATATTAGGGTTGCTCTTAATTGCATTAGCAGTCATTATGATTTTTGAATACGGCATGATCGGGCGGATTCTACAAACAATCGCCATGTTCCTTTTTGGTAATTTACATTTTGCTGTTCCATTTATGCTTATATTTGTTGCATTGTTAATGATGATTGGTCGTAAAAAAGTTGGGATAAAGGATCGATTAATACTTGGCATGTTCCTCATTGTTATGAGCTTAACGATTTTTAGCCATGGCATATTATTTGAACAACTATCCAAATCAGGTGGTCTACTATCTGATTCTGTGCTACGTGAATCATGGCGAATTTTGATTAATACAGATGGTATCATTCATCGTAGTAATGCTTTGGGAGGGGGCATGATTGGTGCCCTACTCTTTAGCGGGCTTCATGTGCTGTTTGAGGCCTCAGGGGCAAAAGTTGTTGCTTGGGTTATTTTCTTTATTGGTTTAATTCTTGTCACTGGTAAAGCATTAGTGCCTTATTTAGCAGAAAAAACGCCAGATATATTTGGTAAATGGAAAAAAAAGCACCGAGATAAGAAAAAAAATACACCGAAGAAACCAAATAATCGTCGTTCTAGAGTAGAGAGTGGGGATGAAGTAGCAGCCGTTAATCAATCTATAGATATGCCTGAACAAGAAGAAGAAATACCACATGAACCGATTATTTCTGCTTTTACACAGAATGTTTCACAGGAAAGAGAAGTGTTGGATACAACTCACTTGGTGGAAAATGAACTAGAAGAAGCAACGGATGATGTCCAGATTCAGGGGACAGATGCAGTAGAAAATGCAGATTATCAGCTCCCATCATATAATTTATTACAATTACCACCACAACATGATCAAAGTGGTGAATATTCAGTGATTCAAGCAAATGCCAAAAAGCTTGAACAAACATTACAAAGCTTTGGCGTAAAGGCAAAGGTCACACAGGTGCATTTAGGTCCTGCTGTTACGAAATACGAGATTTTACCAGATATCGGAGTGAAAGTAAGCAAAATTGTCAATTTGCAAGATGATCTTGCATTAGCATTGGCAGCTAAAGATATTCGTATGGAAGCGCCAATTCCTGGGAAATCTGCGATTGGTATAGAAGTACCTAATAGTGAGGTAGCCATTGTAACACTTCGTGAGGTATTAGAATCGAAAGATGGTGCTAAGCCTGAAGCATTATTACAAGTAGCATTTGGTCGTGATATTACAGGACAAGCTGTATTAGCAGAGCTCAATAAAATGCCACATTTACTTGTAGCTGGTTCTACAGGAAGTGGGAAAAGTGTGTGTATAAATGGCATTGTTGTTTCCATACTAATGCGTACAAAACCGCATGAAGTGAAGCTCATGATGATAGACCCAAAAATGGTTGAATTAAACGTTTATAATGGGATTCCACATTTATTAGCGCCTGTCGTAACGGATGCACGTAAAGCTTCTCAAGCACTGAAAAAAGTGGTATCTGAAATGGAACGTCGCTATGATTTGTTTTCTCATACAGGTACAAGAAATATTGAGGGCTATAATGCACATGTCCAAAAGGTTAATGATCAAACAGAGGAAAAGCATCCAAAGCTACCTTATATTGTGGTTATTGTAGATGAGTTAGCGGACTTGATGATGGTCGCATCAAGTGATGTAGAGGATTCGATTACACGTTTAGCACAAATGGCAAGGGCGGCTGGCATTCATTTGATTATTGCCACACAACGACCAAGTGTAGATGTTTTAACAGGTGTCATTAAAGCAAATATTCCATCCCGAATTGCTTTTGCCGTTTCTTCCGCGATTGACTCAAGAACAATTTTAGACATGGGTGGAGCTGAACGATTATTAGGACGAGGCGATATGTTATTTTTACCTGCTGGAGCTTCTAAACCGAAAAGGGTGCAGGGTGCCTTTTTATCTGATCAAGAAGTGGAAGCAGTCGTTCATTTTGTTATAGAACAGCAAAAAGCTCAGTATCAGGAGGAGATGATTCCTACTGAAGAAGAAACCATATTAGAGGAAACAGATGATTTATACGATGAAGCAGTCCAATTAGTTGTCAATATGCAAACAGCATCTGTCTCTATGCTTCAACGTCGCTTCCGTATTGGTTATTCAAGAGCTGCACGTATTGTTGATCAGATGGAGCAACGCGGTATTGTTGGGCCTCCAGAGGGTAGTAAACCTCGTCAAGTACTTGTTCACCAATACGATAACTAAGCAAAAAATGAAGATGAAAATGGTGAGAGCAATTGTATTTTTGTCCAAAAATTTGCAGAAAAAATAAAGAAAGAATGAATTCTATAACAGATTTTACTCAAAACTGTTTATTTCATTCTGCAAAAATGTTATATTTATGAACGATTAGTAGGAATGTTGTACATCAGATGTCTGATCTCTAGTTTTGGTGGTGATATATGTGACTATTAAAGCAGATCATCGTCATCTCTATCTTCAAGTAATCGATCGTTTAAAATCTGACATTGAGGCTGGCATTTTTAAAGAAAATGAAAAGCTGCCTTCAGAATTTGAATTATCGAAATCACTAGGAGTCAGTCGAGCAACACTTAGAGAAGCACTTCGACTGTTGGAAGAGGAAAATGTGATTGTGCGCCGACATGGGGTTGGGACTTTTGTTAACCCGAAGCCGTTGTTTACATCAGGCATCGAGCATTTATCTAGTATTTCTTCTATGATCGAGGCAGCAGGTATGGAGCCAGGTTCGCGATTTTTAAAAGCGACTGAGCACGTGCCTTCTGAGGAAGATTTAAAACGCTTCCAAAGTGATGGCGACGATAAAATACTCACGATTGAACGTGTCAGAACAGCGGATGGTGAGCCAGTAGTATACTGCATAGACAGGCTACCTGCAAGCTTCCTGCCTACTGACTTTGTCGAAAAAAAAGAAGTTTCACTGTTCTCTGCACTTGAGCAATCTGGCAAAATTCATGTAGCTTATGCTGTAACCTATATTGATCCAATTGGGTATCATGAACAAGCCTCACCGATTTTAAATTGTGGACGTGAGACAGCTCTTTTAGTGTTAAAGCAATTGCATTATGATGATCATGATCAAGTAGTGCTCTATTCAAAAAATTATTTCCGAGCTGATAAATTCAGCTTCCATGTAGTTCGTAAACGGGTGTAGAACATTTCTAAATTTTTTCCTGCTAATTACAATACCTTTGGGGGGTTAATTAAATGAAAAAACGTAAATTTGGTTTAGTATTAACATCAGTATTAGCGGCAAGTGCTATTTTAGGTGCTTGTGGTACGAAAGACGACGAAAAGCCAGCGAAAGAAAATGACAATGCTTCAGGTGGCGAAAGCACAGAAGAAGCTTTCTCAGTAGCGATGGTTACTGACGTAGGTGGCGTTGATGACAAATCATTCAACCAATCTGCATGGGAAGGTGTACAAGCTTACGGTAAAGAGCACGATTTATCAAAGGGTGATGGTGGTTTTGACTACCTACAATCAGCTTCAGATGCTGACTATGAAACAAACTTAAACAACTTAATTCGTCGTGACTTTAACTTAGTATTTGGTATCGGATTCATGATGGCTGATGCAATTGATGCAGTTGCTTCTGAAAATCCAGATAACCACTTTGCATTAATCGACGCTGAAGTAGAAGCAGACAACGTAGTAAACGTACTGTTCAAAGAGCAAGAAGGTGCTTTCTTAGCAGGTGTTGCTGCAGCGAAAACATCTAAAACAGGTAAAATCGGCTTCGTAGGCGGCGTTGATATTCCAGTTATTAACCGTTTCCACGCTGGTTTCGTTGAAGGGGCTAAAGCAGTAAACCCGGATATCGATATTCAAGTAAAATATACTGGTGCGTTTGATAAAGCAGATCTTGGTAAAATTACAGCGAACAGCATGTATTCTTCAGGTGTAGATGTAATCTTCCACGCTGCTGGAGCAACTGGTAACGGTGTATTCTCTGAAGCAAAAGAGCGTAAAGCGAAAGATCCAAATGCTGATGTATGGGTTATCGGTGTAGATGCTGACCAATACGAAGAAGGTAAAGTAGACGATAAAACAAACGTTACATTAACTTCTATGTTAAAAGGTGTTAATACAGCAGTAGTAGATATTTCAAATAGAGCGAAAAATGGTGATTTCCCAGGTGGAGAAACACTTGTTTACGGTTTAGCTGAAGATGGCGTTAAACTTGCGGATTCTCGCGGTGCGATTCCAGAAGATGTACAAAAAGTAATCGACGAATATAAAGAAAAAATTGCTAAGGGTGAAATCAAAGTTCCAGAAAAAGTGGAAAAATAATTCATCTTTTGATCATCATAAGGGACTCTTAGAAGGACCTTATGATGATTTTTCAATCTATCGTTATATTTAGATTATTCGCAATACTCTATTTAGCTAGATTTATAGGAACCTTATAGAGGTAGTAATTATGATTTGAATAATGATGGTAACAAGTTAATAGAAGAAAGGTTTCTAACGATGACCTTTCCTGTATTAATTTAGCAAAACATCTACCTCTATAGGTGGGATATTAAATCGGTAATAAAATATAGCCTCTAGTAGAAAATTTATTACTGGACGTATGGCTTATCTGTACCATCCATCATGTAGCAGCAGATACTATACGCTAAGATGAAAATACTTAATAATAGTGCCTATTAAGGGAGTGACAAATTTGGATTATGTGATTGAAATGCTAGGAATCCGTAAAGAATTCGGTAATTTCGTGGCGAATAATAATATCACCCTCCAACTGAAACAAGGCGAGATTCATGCATTGCTAGGTGAAAATGGTGCAGGTAAATCGACTTTGATGAACGTCCTTTTTGGTTTGTATCAACCAGAGGGTGGCGAAATTCTTGTACGTGGGAAGGCTGTAAAAATTACAAACCCGAATATTGCCAATGATTTAGGGATTGGCATGGTGCATCAACATTTTATGTTGGTAGAAAACTTTACGGTAACAGAAAATATCATTTTAGGCACTGAGCCTACTAAAATGGGAATTGTGAATATAAAAGATGCGGCTAAGAAAGTACAAGCACTTTCTGAAAAGTATGGATTAGATGTTGATCCGAACGCCAAAATCGAGGATATCACGGTTGGTATGCAACAGCGTGTAGAAATATTAAAAACATTGTATCGTGGTGCCGAAATTTTAATTTTTGATGAACCAACTGCATCATTAACACCGCAAGAAATTACCGAATTAATTCAAATAATGCGCCGTCTTATCGCAGAGGGTAAATCCATTATTTTAATTACGCATAAGCTAAAAGAAATTATGGAAGTGTCAGACCGAGTGACGATTATCCGTAAGGGAGAAGGGATTGGCACTGTTGTAACCGCTGCCACAAATCCTGATCAGCTTGCTGAAATGATGGTTGGACGTCAAGTTGAATTTAAAACGGAAAAAACGGAGGCGACACCGACTGAAGAAGTGCTTTCGATTGAGAACTTGTTTGTTACAGACTATCGAAATATTGATAAAGTTAAAGGTCTTAATTTAAATGTTCGTAAAGGTGAAATCGTAGGTATTGCTGGTATTGATGGTAATGGTCAATCCGAGTTAATAGAAGCCATTACAGGTCTACGCAAAATTAAAAGTGGTAAAGTCAAGCTGAATGGTAAAGATATTACTAACATGAAGCCTCGTAAAATTACAGAGGAAGGCGTAGGACATATTCCACAAGACCGTCATAAGCATGGATTAGTTTTAGATTTCCCAATTGGGCATAATATTGCATTACAAACTTATTACCAATCTCCAATAGCGAAGGGCTTTGTGATGGACTATAAAAAGGTGTCAGAGAAAGCTCGCCAAATCATTAAAGAGTATGATGTGCGTACTGGTAATGGGGAGATGACACCAGCTCGTGCATTATCTGGTGGTAACCAACAAAAAGCAATTATTGGTCGTGAAATTGACCGTAACCCTGATCTATTAATTGCTGCTCTACCAACACGTGGACTTGACGTAGGAGCTATTGAATTCATTCATTCTCGTATAATTGAGCAACGTGATAAAGGGAAAGCCGTTTTGTTAATCTCATTTGAATTAGATGAGGTGATGAATGTTTCGGATCGAATTGCTGTTATCTATGATGGACAAATTGTCGATGAGTTAAATCCGAAAGAAACGACTGAACAAGAGCTAGGCTTACTAATGGCAGGACAAAGAAAAAAAAATATAAAGCGTGATGCGAAGGAGGGGAACGACTAATGTCAAATCGTGTCATTAATATCCTCGTTCCTATCATCTCTATCATTATCGGTTTAATTGTAGGGGCTATCGTGATGGTAGTCAGTGGCTATGACCCAGTGCAAGGTTATATCGCTCTTTGGACAGGTATTTTTGGAGATTCATATTCAATCGGGAACACAATTCGTCAAATTACACCATATATTTTAGCAGGTCTTGCGGTAGCATTTGCATTCCGTACAGGGCTCTTCAATATCGGTGTGGAAGGTCAGCTAATTTTAGGTTGGTTAGCCGCTGCTTGGGTAGGTTATGCGTTTGAACTTCCTAAAATCATTCACTTACCATTAGCATTGCTTGCGGCAGCTGCTGCAGGTGCATTTTGGGCCTTTATTGCAGGTTTCTTAAAAGCGAAATTTAAAGTTCACGAAGTTATTGCGACAATTATGCTGAATTACACTGCACTTTATATTGCAAATGCAGTGATTAAAAAATTGTCCGATGGCAGCTTTAAAACAGAACGTATCCACGAGTCAGCTTCTTTACGTTCTCCGTTTTTAAGAGAGCTTACAGACAATTCAAGTCTTCACTATGGGATCATTGTTGCACTTTTAATGGTAGTTGTGATGTGGTTCATTTTAGAAAAAACAACACGTGGCTACGAGCTAAAAGCAGTAGGTTTTAACAAAAATGCTGCTGACTATGCAGGTATGAGTGTCAATAAAAATATTATTTTAGCTATGACGATTTCTGGTATGTTCGCAGGCCTTGGTGGTGCGATGGAAGCTTTAGGGACATTCCAAAACGCATCCATTAAACCTGGCTTTACGGGAATTGGTTTTGACGGTATCGCCGTTGCGCTACTTGGTGCCAATACACCACTTGGGGTAGTGTTTGGAGCATCCCTTTTTGGTTCTTTAAAATATGGTGCATTAAATATGCCAAATGCTGCGGGTATTCCAGAAGAAATTGTATCCATTATTATTGCGTTGATTATCTTCTTCGTTGCATCAGGCTATATTATTCGAGTAGGCTTACAAAAGCTGAGCAAGAAAAAGGAGGGACAATAACATGAGCTTTTTAGAAATGTTATATTTCATCATCCCTTCAGCGATTCTTTATGCAACACCTTTGATTTTTACGGCCATCGGTGGGGTATTCTCTGAACGCTCTGGTGTTGTCAACATCGGGCTAGAAGGCTTAATGATTGTCGGTGCTTTTGTTGGTATTTTTGTCAATTTAGAATTCGCTTCATCATTAGGGGCAGCAACAGTTTGGGTGGCAATGCTAGCAGCTGTTGTGATTGGTGCTGTGTTCTCACTTTTCCATGCTGTAGCTTCTATTTCTTTCCGTGCCGATCAAACGGTATCAGGGGTAGCTATTAATTTACTTGGTTTAGCTGCAACCGTATTCTTAGTAAAAATGATTTATGATAAAGGTCAAACAGATATGATTGACCAACCAATTCGTCGTTTTGGTGTCCCTTACTTAGAGGATATTCCGTTCTTCGGTCGTTTACTGTTCCATGATGTTTACAGTACATCAATTTTAGCTTTTGCTATAGCATTCGGAGCATGGTTTATCATTTATAAAACGCCATTCGGCTTGCGTTTGCGTGCTGTGGGTGAACATCCAATGGCAGCAGATACAATGGGTATAAATGTAAATAAAATGCGCTATATTGCTGTGATGATTTCTGGGGCATTAGGTGGTCTTGGTGGTGCAGTGTATGCACAAACAATTACACACGACTTCTCACACGCAACAATTGCTGGTCAAGGTTTCATGGCTATTGCCGCAATGATTTTCGGGAAGTGGCATCCAATTGGAGCACTAGGTGCAGCCCTATTCTTCGGTTTAGCACAAACATTAAGTATTGCAGGAAATCAAATTCCGCTAATCGAGAATGTTCCAGCAGTTTATCTACAAATTTTACCGTATGTGTTAACAATTCTTGCTTTAGCAGGCTTTATTGGTAAAGCAAATGCACCAAAAGCGAGTGGACAGCCTTATATTAAAGGTAAACGCTAAGAAAAGCATTTTAAGGACTGGGCAAGCTATGCTCAGTCCTTTTTCTATATAATTGGCGTAATTTTTAATTTTTCCCATACATACTTTGGATTCCTTTTGCAATTATAGACAATAGACATGTATAGTATGTGTAGTACATCGTTATATTAAGAAGGATAGGAGGGTTTCATATGTTTAAAACAATACCTTTTGCAAAAGGTGTCAATTTGCATATCCGACAAACGACCCAATTTAAAACCGTAAATTTTTCAATTAAATGGAGAAGAGCATTAACGGCTAAAAGTGCATCAGAGCGTACAGTGTTAACAAATGTACTGCAGCACAGTAATGCTAAATATAAGACAACTGCTGCTTTTCGAAGCTTTTTAGATGACTTGTATGGTACAGTTTTGTATTTTGATACATCGAAGCGTGGAAATGAGCATACAGTTCTTATGAATGTAGAGACTGTTAATGATCATTATCTAGCGAATACGAGTGTCTTAAACGAAGTCCTTGGTTTATTGCATACAGCTATTTTTGAGCCTAATCTAGAAAATGGTGTCTTTAAGGAATCCGTTGTTGAGCGTGAGAAAAAGACAGTTATTCAACGTATTGAATCTATTTTTGATGATAAATCTCGCTTTGCTCAATTCCGTCTACAACAAATCCTGAGACCAAATGAGCCAGCATCAATTTCAGCGAATGGTAGTGTCGAAGAAATTCAAAAGATTACCCCTTCCTCATTATTTGAGGCTTATCAATCGATGCTAGCTAACGACAAAATCGATATTTATGTAGCTGGAGACATTAATGAAGAGGAAATGGTTGAGAAATTAAAAAAAGCGCTACCATTTAATGATCGTACTCCTGAGAAAGTACCAGCAGTACTCCCACAACAACATCCAGACAATGATTATGTAAGAGAACAGCATGAAATGAAACAAGGTAAACTTCATATTGGCTTTAGTACACCTGTTAGATTTGGTGATGCAGATTTCTCTAAGATGCAAATTTTTAATGGCATTTTTGGTGGATATCCACATGCCAAGTTGTTTATGAATGTTCGCGAAAAAGAGAGTCTTGCTTATTATGCTTCTAGTTCCTACGCTTCGCATTACGGACTTTTATTTGTTGTATCTGGGATTGAAGCTAAAAATGAAGCAAAAGCGCTATCTTTAATTAAAGAACAACTTGCTGTCATGCAGGCTGGAGACATTACAGATTTAGAGCTGGAGCAAACAAAGGCTATGCTGACGAATCAGCTAAAAGAATCCTTAGATTCGGCACGAGGTCAAATTGAAATTTTTGATCAATATAAGGATTTACCTGAGGAATTCTCAGTTCAAGCCTGGGCAAATAAGTGGAAAGCTGTGACAAAAGAAGATGTTGTTGCAATGGCAAAGCAAGTGCAGCTTGAAGCGGTCTATTTCTTATGTGGAAAGGAGCAAGCCGCACAATGAAAACAATAGAATTTAAACAATTAGATGAAATACTTTATTATGAAAAACTAGACAATGGCTTAGATGTTTATATATTGCCGAAAAAAGGCTTTTCCAAAACATTTGTTACATTTACAACAAAGTACGGCTCTGTCGATCGTACGTTCGTGCCAATTGGTGAAACAGAAAGTATTACTGTACCAGATGGTATTGCACACTTTTTAGAGCATAAAATGTTCGAAAAAGAGGATGGAGATGTTTTCCAAAAATTTAGCGAATATGGTGCTTCTGCGAATGCATTTACATCGTTTACGCGTACAGCTTATTTATTTTCATCTACTGACAATATTTATAAAAGTACAGAAACTTTATTGAATTTTGTCCAAGAACCATACTTTACAGAAGCTACTGTCAATAAAGAAAAAGGAATTATTGGGCAAGAAATTACAATGTATGATGATCAACCAGACTGGCGTCTATACTTTGGCACAATCGAAAATATGTATCATCATCATCCTGTAAAAATTGATATCGCTGGTACAATAGAATCGATTGATGGCATTACAGCGGAGCATTTATATACGTGCTACAATACGTTTTATCACCCTTCGAATATGTTGTTATTTGTGATTGGTGCTGTTGAACCAGAAGAAATGATGACGTTTATTCGTGAGAATCAGGGTAAAAAAGAATTCCCAGAACCAACGCCAATTCAACGTTTCTTTGATATAGAACCAACAGAGGTAGCCATTAAAGAACGTACATTAAATATGGATGTTCAAAAACCAAAAATTTATGTAGGTTTAAAAGCGAAAGACACTAATTTATCAGGTCAGGACATGTTAAAGCATGAGTTGTCGGTTCAAATTGCACTTGAACTTATTTTTGGACGTACCTCTGATTTTTATGAACGTGTTTACGAGGAAGGTTTAATTGATGAGACATATGCTTTTGATTTTACTTTAGAAAATGGCTTTGGGTTTGCCATGATCGGATCAGATTCAGCAGAGCCTGATAAATTGGCAAAAACAATTATGGATGAACTAGCAAAATATGAAGGAAATAGTCAATTTGATCGTGCTGGTTTGGATCGTATAAAACGCAAAAAAATTGGGTTCTTCCTACGTGCACTAAATTCAATCGAGTTTATCGCAAACCAATTTACACGATATTCCTTTAATGACATGAATTTATTTGATGTAGTACCAGTACTTGAGACATTAACCGTGGAGGATTTACAAAAAGCATTTGCTTCTATCCAAGGTGAAACGCAGCAAACAGTCTTTAAAATTCTGCCAAGTAAGCAGGATGCACAGTGAAAAAATTTGCCCTTGTTTTAGGTGCATCAGGTGATATCGGTCATGCCATTTGTCAACTCTTAGCTGAGGACGGCTGGTCCATCTATGTCCATTATTCAAACAATCAAAATGCGGCACAGAGGTTATGTGAAAGGCTTTCCGAAAATTTCCCTGCACAAGAATTTATGCTTGTACAGGGCGATTTTTCAATCGTTAATGGAGCAGAAATGGTAGCCGCACAAATTTTTAATGTGCAGGCTATTGTTTTTGCCAATGGACAAGCCCATTATTCATTGCTTGAAGATACGACAGTGGAGGATATGGATGCTTTATGGCGGGTTCATGTTCAAAATCCTATGAGATTGACAGCTTTACTTTCTGGTAAACTTCGCAAGCATGAAGTAAGCTATGTACTATTTATAGGTTCCATTTGGGGAGAGGCTGGCTCAGCTGGAGAGGCACTTTATGCAACTGTTAAGGGTGCGCAACATGCTTTTGTCAAATCCTATGCAAAAGAAGCGGCATTATCTCGGATTAGAGTAAATGCTATTGCTCCTGGCTTTATAAATACCTCAATGAACAGCCATCTAAATCAAGAAGAGCTTCAATACATTTTGGACGATATCCCACTAGGCTCCATTGGACAAACAAAGGATGTGGCTGAAATGGTACGTTTTTATTTGTCTGGTAAAGCTGATTATGTGACAGGACAAATCGTACGATTAAATGGCGGTTGGTACATATAATAATCTCTTTTGCACATACTACTTGTGTAAAGGAGGAGGAAGAATATGACCATTTTAGAAAACTGGCAAAAATGGACATCGTTTTTAGGACAAAACGTCATGCAAGCTGAATCAAGCGGTATGCCGAAGAAAATGATTCAAACGGCTGCTGTCCAAATTGGGGAATATTTGGCGACTAATGTCGATCCTAAAAACGAACAAGAGCGAGTGCTGTCGGATTTATGGGGCGTTGCCTCTGAAGATGAAAAACATGCATTAGCGAATTGTGTCATTAAGCTCGTACAAAATAAGCATGTGCAGTAAATAAAAGAGGAGAGCCAATCTCCTCTTTTTGCTATACTATAAACTTTTTATCTGTGAAAACGGGAACGTATGTAAGCCTATTTAACAGTCATCAAAAAAAATTAGTAAATAACGCTGTAATTCCATGTATTCTAACTTTCCATTACATAAAAAATCAGCTATGATGGAACTTATAAAGGATTTTTTACGTTAACTAATAGGAAGGGAACGAGTGTGTTGAGCGATTGGTACTTTGAATATGAAATTCAGGTGAATCGCCCTGGATTATTAGGAGATATTGCTTCACTTTTAGGGATGCTTCGTGTCAATATTATATCAATAAATGGTGTAGATGAGGATCGACGTGGTATGTTAGTGCATACAGACAATGATGAGGCAATTGAGCGTTTTCGTACAATTGTTTCGACAATGGAACATATTAACGTAACCAAATTTCGACAACCAAAACTTCGTGACCGTTTAGCCATTAGGCATGGTCGTTATATTCCTCGAGATGCAGATGAAAAAAACACATTCCATTTCGTAAGAGATGAACTAGGTATTTTAGTCGACTTTATGGCAGAGCTCTTTAAGAAAGAGGGTCATAAGCTGATTGGTATTCGTGGCATGCCACGTGTTGGAAAAACTGAATCCATAGTAGCCGCCAGTGTCTGTGCCAATAAAAAATGGATCTTTTTATCATCTACAATGATTAAGCAAACGGTTCGTAATAAGCTTGTGGGAGATGAATTTAGTCGGAACAATATTTTTATTCTAGATGGTATTGTGACTCGACGTTCATCCGATGAGAAACATTTGCAATTAGTGCGTGAAATGATGAATATGCCTTGTATCAAAGTTGTAGAGCATCCAGATATGTTTGTTCAGCATTCCGAATATAAAATAGAGGATTTTGACTATATTATTGAACTACGTCATCACACTGATGAAGAAATTACTTATGAAATAATGGAGAAAAATCATATGTCCGAATCCGATTCTTTTGGAGGATTTAATTTTTAATTTGATGTTAAAGTAGGTGTTATTAGTGGCAGAATTAGGGACTCGACTGAAAGAGGCGAGACTGTCTAAAGGCTACAGTTTAGACGATTTACAAGAAATAACGAAAATCCAAAAACGTTATTTAATAGGAATTGAAGAGGGCAATTATTCCATTATGCCTGGTTCGTTTTATGTACGAGCTTTTATTAAACAATATGCAGAAGCTGTTGGTTTGGACGCGGAAGAAATTTTAGAGACATATAAAAATGAACTACCGAGCACTCCAAACGATCAAGTAAGTCAATCAATAACGAATAGCCCTAGCAGAAGAAAAGTAACGAAAGGCCCTTCGAATAAAATGATGGAGGCTATGCCCAAAATCATTGTTGCTTTATTTATTGTAGTGATTATTGTGGTTATATGGGTGCTATGGCAATCAAAAAACAGTCCAGGGACAAGCGAGGAAAACAATTCTACTCCTGAAATTGAATATGACACAAATGTCAATCCAATTGATAGTGAGAAGGATAAAAAGGAACAAGAAAATAAAGATGCACAGAAAAATGATAAAGAAGATAAAAATTCTACAACACCAACTGATGAAGATGACACGGATCAAACAGAAGAGATGAAGCAAACAATTTCCGCAGGTGCTGTTGAAGCAGATGGTGCGACAACATCTTATACGTTAACAGGTACGGATACAATGAAACTGAAAATCGAAGTATCAGGCCCAACATTTGTTGGTATTCGCAATCAACAGCAACAAGAAATATTAACAGATACACGCGTCTACAATGCTGGGGAAGTAGTTGAATTTGACGCTTCAACACAAAACTATGTTCGTATTCGTCTCGGTAATTCAACGCAAGCTAAAATCTATATTAATGACGAACTTTTAACGTATGCACAACAAATTGTAACGCAAAATATCGTCATCAATTTCAATAAAGAACAGTAGTCATCACATGATGACTACTTTCTTTCATCATGAAAGGTGTTAGAAAAATGAACATTCCAAATAAAATTACCATCTCTCGAATCTTGCTTATTCCATTCTTTGTCATTGTTATGATGTTTGATTTTGGCTGGGGAACATTATCACTTTTTGGTGCAGAGATGCCAATCCATCATTTTATAGGTGCACTTATTTTTATCTTTGCTTCAACAACCGATTGGGTGGATGGTTATTACGCACGTAAGTATAATCTTGTAACGACATTTGGGAAATTTTTAGATCCCTTAGCTGACAAGTTACTTGTCTCAGCAGCCTTTATTTTAATGGTCGAGCTTAAGATGGCACCTGCCTGGGTAATTATCATTATTATTAGTCGTGAATTTGCTGTAACGGGTTTACGTTTGATTTTGGCAGGTGGAGGAGAAGTCGTAGCTGCCAATCAGCTTGGTAAAATTAAAACTTGGGCACAAATTGTAGCGATTGCTGCTGCTCTTTTACACAATACAATCTTTACATTGGTTGGTATTCCATTTGATACAATCATGCTCTATGTTGCATTGTTCTTTACACTTTGGTCAGGGTGGGATTATTTCTATCTAAATCGACGTGTATTACTTGAGTCTAAATAAGAAAGGTCTTGGGGTTCATGAATGCTGAAATTCTTGCGGTTGGCTCAGAACTATTATTAGGTCAAATTACAAATACAAATGCGAGATTTATCTCAAGCCAGCTATCCGAGCTTGGCATCAACGTTTTTTATCATACCGTAGTAGGCGATAATGCAAAGCGATTAGAACAAGCGATCGAAGTGGCAGAGTCTCGTGCAGATCTCATTATTTTTTCGGGAGGACTTGGTCCAACAAAAGATGATTTAACGAAGGAAACGATTGCACGTCATCTTGGTGTTTCTCTTGAGTTTGATGAAGTAGCATTGACGTATATTGAGCAATTTTTTGCTAAACGAGGACGTCCAATGACGGAAAATAACCGTAAACAGGCATTAATTTTAGCTGGGAGTGAAGTATTAGCTAATCACCATGGAATGGCTCCAGGTATGATCTTCACAAAAAATGATCGCACTTATATGTTATTACCAGGACCTCCAAAAGAGTTAGAACCAATGTTTCAATTTGAGGCTAAACCTAAACTTGCTGCGATGCTTAATGATGGAGGGATCATTGCATCACATGTTATGCGATTTTATGGAATTGGTGAGGCCGAGCTTGAAGTACAAGTTCAAAATATTTTAGATGCACAAACCAATCCAACAGTTGCTCCACTTGCTTCTGATGGTGAGGTAACGTTACGCGTAACAGCTAAAGCAGCAACAGAGCAGCAAGCTAGGCAGCTTATTAAGGCAAAGGTTGCAGAAATCCAAGCCCTTGTTGGTGATTATCAATATGGTATAGATGATGATTCCCTTGCCTCAAAAACGGTAGAAATGCTACTGGATAATGAGCTAACAATTGCGGCTGCAGAAAGTTTAACTGCTGGTTTATTTCAATCTGAGCTTGCGGAAATTCCTGGGGTAGGCAATGCGCTTATAGGAGGCGTTGTTACCTATGCAGCAGATGCGAAAGTAAAACAGCTAGGCATTTCACAAGAATTAATTGATACACATGGTGTTGTGAGTGCTGAATGTGCAGCGGCAATGGCAAGTGCTGTTCGTGAGAAATTTGCTACAAATATTGGGATTGGCCTTACAGGAGAAGCAGGTCCCACTGCGCATGATCATCAGCCAGTAGGTACGGTTTGGATTGGTATTGCCATAAATGATGAGGAGCCGCTTACATATTTACTTCATTTATCAGGCATGCGTAATACGAATCGACTCCGTGCGGTGAAATTTACATGCCATTATTTAATGCAGCTTTTAGAAGAACGTGGCTACACAAAACGTTATTAAAATAGAGTAAAACATAGGAATTTGGGTAGAGGAAAACTATCCAAATTTTTATTTTGAAGAAAAAACGAATAAATGTTCGCTTTTTTCTTGCGCGTTTTCTCAAAAACAAGTATAGTAGAGATAGATAAAAACAGTGAACAGTTTTCGAAGGAGGAAAATGAATGAGTGATCGTAAAGCAGCCTTAGAACAGGCTCTAAAACAAATTGAGAAGAATTTTGGTAAAGGTTCCATCATGAAACTTGGTGAAAAAACCGATTTAGAAATTGCAACATCTTCAAGTGGGTCACTAGCACTTGATGCTGCATTAGGAGTGGGTGGATATCCACGTGGACGTATTATTGAAGTATACGGTCCCGAATCGTCTGGTAAAACAACAGTTGCTCTACATGCCATTGCTGAAGTACAGGCATCAGGTGGACAAGCAGCATTTATCGATGCGGAGCATGCATTAGATCCAATCTATGCTCAAAAATTAGGTGTGAATATTGATGAGCTATTATTATCACAGCCCGACACAGGTGAGCAAGCACTTGAAATTGCAGAAGCATTAGTGCGTAGTGGAGCTATTGATATTATCGTTATTGACTCGGTTGCTGCCTTAGTGCCAAAAGCAGAAATTGAAGGGGATATGGGTGACTCTCATGTCGGCTTACAAGCTCGTCTAATGTCTCAAGCTTTACGTAAACTTTCAGGTGCGATTAATAAATCAAAAACGATTGCTATTTTCATTAACCAAATTCGTGAAAAAATTGGTGTCATGTTTGGTAATCCAGAAACAACACCAGGTGGACGTGCGCTTAAATTCTACAGCTCTGTCCGTTTAGAAGTGCGTCGTGCAGAAGCTATTAAGCAAGGTAATGATATTGTTGGTAACCGTACTAAAATTAAAATTGTAAAAAATAAAGTAGCACCACCTTTCCGTACAGCTGAAGTAGATATTATGTATGGAGAAGGGATTTCTAAAGAAGGCGAGACAGTCGATTTAGGCGTGGAATTAGACATTGTGCAAAAAAGCGGTTCTTGGTATGCATATGGCGATGAGCGCTTAGGTCAAGGACGAGAAAATGCTAAACAGTATTTAAAAGAAAATACTGCTGTCCTAGAAGACATAGCAAATAAAATCCGAGCTTCTTATGGTATTGCGGCTTCTTCTTATACAATTGCTGCCCATGATGATGAAGAAGAGATGGATGAAGAATTAATGTTACTTCTGGAAGAAGAATAATTAATGATTGCATTGTTCCCACTTTATTGAGGGGGCAATGCATTTTTTTGTCTATATTCTTAAATTTTTACACATAATAAGAGAGAGGCTATGTGTTTATTTCTTATGTACTGTTTTTTTATTAATTGTATTGAACATGAAAAAGTTTCTAGTGAAATAGTAATAGGGAAAAAATTCACTGAATGGATAGGACTTACTTTTTTTGGCTTAGATGGCGAACAGACGCCTGACTATCCTTGACAGAGCTTGAGGCTAGCTATACAATTAAATATGTATAATTTCTGAATTATGACTTTAAATAGGCAGTACATTTTATCCTCATTTAGCAAATGTTTTATAGTGAAATATCCTTTAAAATGGATGTCTAAACGCCTACTGGATGAAGATAATGCCTTTGGCCAATGAAACGGGTTTTGCATAAATTCTCCCAAAATCTGGTGCATTTTAGCTAAGGCGACATAGATGTATGCGCCGACTGAAACTGTAATACCCAAATAGCAAGAGGAGGTGTTCATATGGATGGAATTACTATCATCTCCGCTTTGCTTGGACTCATCGTTGGTGCCGCTGTTAGCTATATCTACATGAAAAAAGTGAATGACTCAAAAATCACTGGTGCTAAACATGTCGCTGAAACAATCGTTGAAGAAGGAAAACGAGAAGCGGAGGCAATGAAGAAAGAAGCACTACTTGAAGCCAAAGATGAAACTCACAAATTTCGTACTGAAGCTGAAAATGACATTCGTGAACGTCGTTTAGAACTTCAAAAACAAGAGAACCGTTTATTGCAAAGAGAAGAGAATCTTGATCGCAAAGATGATGCTCTAAATAAGAGAGAAGCTGGCTTAGAGCGCAAAGAACAAGCTCTAGCTGAAAGACAACAGCATATTGAACAGATGGAGAGCAAAGTGGACGAGCTCATGGCATCACAAAAAACAGAGCTAGAACGTATTTCTGCTTTAACTAGGGATGAAGCTAAATCAATTATCCTTAATGAAGTAGAAAAAGAGTTATCAACTGATATTGCTGTGATGACGAAAGAAGCTGAAACACGTGCGAAAGAAGACTCGGATAAAAAAGCACGTGAAATTTTATCATTAGCACTACAACGCTTTGCTGCAGATCACGTAGCAGAAACAACTGTATCTGTTGTGAACTTGCCAAATGATGAAATGAAGGGACGTATTATTGGTCGTGAAGGCCGTAATATCCGTACATTGGAAACGTTAACAGGAATTGATTTAATTATTGATGATACGCCAGAAGCGGTTATATTATCAGGCTTTGATCCAATTCGCCGTGAAACAGCTCGACTTGCACTTGAAAAACTTGTACAGGATGGTCGTATTCACCCAGCTCGTATTGAGGAAATGGTGGAAAAAGCTCGACGTGAAGTGGATGAACAAATCCGCGAAACAGGTGAGCAAACTACATTTGAAATTGGTATTCATAACTTACATCCAGATTTAATGAAAATTTTAGGCCGCATGAAATATCGTACAAGCTATGGACAAAATGTTCTAAAACATTCAATTGAAGTCGCTCATTTAGCAGGATTACTTGCTGCTGAACTTGGTGAAGATGTGGCATTGGCTCGTCGTGCAGGCTTATTACATGATATTGGAAAAGCAATCGATCATGAAGTTGAAGGAAGCCACGTTGAAATTGGTGTGGAATTAGCAACAAAGTATAAGGAACACCCAGTTGTCATTAATAGTATTGCTTCGCATCATGGTGATACTGAAGCAACATCTGTTATTGCGGTATTAGTCGCTGCAGCTGATGCATTATCAGCAGCTCGTCCAGGTGCACGTAGTGAAACACTTGAAAACTATATCCGCAGACTTGAAAAGTTAGAGGAAATTTCAGAAAGCTATGATGGCGTAGAAAAATCTTATGCGATTCAAGCTGGACGTGAAATTCGTATTATTGTACAACCTGAGAAAATTGATGATTTAGCATCTCATCGTCTTGCTCGTGATATTCGCAAACGTATTGAGGAAGAACTCGATTACCCAGGTCATATTAAAGTAACAGTTATTCGCGAAACACGTGCTGTGGAATACGCGAAATAAATAATAAAATAATAGGCATCCCTTGAAAAAAATCAGGGGATGCCTTTTTGTATGTGAAGAAAATTCGATGTGATCTACCGAGTAAGAATAAATGGATGATTCCAACAATATAGTATGGAATAAAGCATAGTGAACTAGCCTCAGCATGAATACCCTTTTAAAAATTAATCAGCCTAGTTATACTCCATTTTTACAACTGGTTTATGTTTTGACAAGGAGTGAAGAGCTTTGAAAGAAACAATCACATTACAAGATATGTTGAAAATAGTCCGAGAAAACTTTCTTTTTATCATAAGTTTTACACTTTTTGCAGCGTTGGTTACGGCCTTTATTAGCATCTTTGTGTTAAAACCTACCTATGAGGCAGAAACGCAAATTTTAGTTAATCAAAAAAATATAGAGCAACCACATTTAGGTGTACAACAGGTTGAAACAGATCTCCGACTTATTAATACGTATAACATTATCATAACAAGTTCTGCTATTTTATCTAAAGTTATAAATAAGCTAGATTTGGATGTCACACCTGAAGTTTTAATGGATCAAATTACTGTATCCAGTGCCAATAACTCACAAGTTGTCAATATTAATGTTGTAGACAAGCAAGCAGAGTTGGCTGTCGATATTGCCAATACAATAGCAGATGTGTTTCAAGAGGAGATTCAAGTTTTAATGACAGTTGATAATGTTAATATTTTGTCAGTTGCACAATTAGATAAGGAACCTGTACCGATTGCGCCAAATAAAACCCTTTATATAGTAGCAGCCTCGTTTATTGGTTTTGTTATAAGTGCTGCTCTCATAATCATACTAGAGAGCTTAGATACTACAATCAAGACGGAGCAAGATATCGAAGAGCTAGTAGGGTTACCAATTATTGGCTTGATTAGTCAAATTAGTGATGCTCACCATAAAAGCACTAGGGTAAAATCTCGTAAAATGAGGAGAGGATCATAATGTTTTGGAAAAAAAAGAAAAAGAAGAAGTTAGTGAAAATGGCACGAAAACTTGTGACGATTGCCAATGGTCATTCTTTTATTTCAGAACAATTTCGAACAATCCGAACAAATATTACTTTTTCAATGCCCGATAGAGAGATTAAAACAATATTAGTGACATCTGCAACACCAGGTGAAGGAAAGTCAACCAATGCAGCCAATATAGGAGTTGTTTTCGCACAAGAAGGAAAACGAGTCGTCATCGTAGATGCAGATTTGCGAAAACCAACAATGCATTATACGTTTCTATTGCAAAATGCTAGAGGACTATCAAATTTACTAACAAGGCATTTTACAATTTCTGAAGTCGTCAATAATACAGATATTGCTAATCTATATGTCTTGACAAGTGGGCCTATCCCCCCCAATCCAGCAGAGTTACTAGCTTCTACCTTAATGGGGAGTGTAATGGAGGAACTAAAGAAAGAGTTTGACATCATTATTTTTGATGCGCCACCATTGCTATCTGTAACAGATGCTCAAATTTTGTCCAATAAATGTGATGGTACATTATTAATTGTGAACAGTGGAGTTGCAGAAAATGAAAATGTATTAAAAGCAAAGTCATACCTTGAAGCCTCAAAAGCAAATATTTTAGGCGTAGTATTAAATAACTATAAAATGCCACTCCATCAATATTATGAGCAATATTATCGTTAATTCAAGTATCTAGACAGGGAAGTGAAGTACAGTGATTGATATGCACAGTCATATATTATTTGATGTCGATGATGGTCCGAAAACGCTTGAAGAGACACTTTGTTTATTTGAGCAGGCCATTTTGGAGGGGATTTCAACGATTGTTTCCACTTCGCATGCTTTACATCCATTGTATAATGTCCCCTTTGATGTCGTGAATGAGCAAATTGTACAGTTGCAAATGACAATTGACCAACGTAACATGCCGTTAAAACTTTACACGGGACAAGAGATACGCTTGGCAGGTAACATTCTAGAATTGTATGAAAAAAAACAAATACATACATTAGCAAACTCCAATTATTTGCTGTTGGAACTTCCCTCTAATCATATCCCAAAATTTACAAAGGATATCATTTACTCGTTATTAACAGCAGGCATAACACCAATTATTGCACACCCAGAGCGAAATAGAGTCATTTCAGAAAATCCAAGACATTTGGAACAAATTATACGTGTGGGGGCACTTGCACAAATTACATCAGGAAGTTTAGCAGGATTGTTTGGAAAAACGATCCAAAAGCTTTCACTAAATTTAGTGCGCTCGAATCTTGTCCATACATATGGCTCGGATGTGCATAATTTAAGTACACGTCCTTTCTTATTTGAAAAGGGACTTAGATTTTTAGAAAAACAAAAAGATTTGGATGTAGTAGATTTTTTGCTTGAAAATAACGAACGAATTATTAATAATCAGCCATTAATTGTATATGAACCAGATGATACTTTCACAAAAAAATGGTGGAAGTTTTTTTAAAATGGGAAAGCATCTTTAAGTTGTAAGGACATAAAAGGTAGCAAAAAGTAGCTGAAGCGCTAGAGACATTCAGTGTTTAAGGGGGTCATATGAGATGCGAGTTGTTTTTATGAGGAGTAACCCTGTTTCTCCAGATCCAAGGGTTGAAAAGGAGGCACATTGCCTTGCAAAAAATAATTGGAATGTACACATTTTAGCTTGGGATAGAGATAAAAAATATAAAATAAAGGACCAACTGTTAGAAGGTGAACATGCAATTCGTATTACAAGGTTTGGTATTCCGGCAACATTTGGAGAAGGTTTGAAAAAGAACTTAGTCCCATTTATAAAATTTCAACTTAAACTTTTTCAATGGTTACTTCGCCATAAAAATACGTATGATATGATTCACGCTTGTGATTTTGATACAGCGCTAGTAGGTACAATATGTGGGAAATTACTTCGGAAAAAAGTAATCTACGACGTATTTGATTCGTATACATCACCATTTTATGGACCACAGAGTATTGGAAAGGTCATTGCTAGTATAGATATATGTCTTATGAATAGTGTGGATGCAGTCATTATATGTACAGAAAAGCGCAAAGAACAGATTGCTAAAGCTTCACCTAAAAAAATAGAGGTCATATACAATACTCCACGTGATATAGATTCAAATAATTGCTTAGATTTGAATCCGAAAAAAGTAAAAATAGTTTATGTCGGTATACTTACTGAAAATCGATTGATTAGTGAATTGGTTGAAGTTGTAAAGAATACGCCAAGTTATGAGCTGCATATTGGCGGATTTGGTAAGTTTGCTGATACTTTGCTGGAAACTTCGAAAATGCATGACAATATACACTTTTATGGTAAGTTACCCTATGAAAAAACAATAGAGTTAGAAAATAGTTGTGACATTATGACGGCTATTTATGACCCTACTATTTCTAACCATTATTATGCTGCACCCAATAAATTCTATGAAGCATTAATGCTTGGTAAGCCTTTGATTATGGTGAAAAATACGGGAATGTCAGAAGTAGTTGCAACAAATAATTTTGGAGAACTTATTGATTACAATAGAGAGAGTTTACAAAACGGAATTGAGAATTTGGTAAAGCGTAGGAAAGAATGGCCAGAAATTTCTCGTGAAATGAAGGCGCTATACGAAGAAGGTTATAGCTGGGCGAAAATGGAGAAACGGATAACAGATTTATACAGTAATTTATAAAAGCTATGCGGAGCGTGAGCAGCAAAGGGAATGGCTCGTAGCGGCTATCGATCCGTTTTTTATCCACAAACGTAAGAGCAATATGAAAATTTACAGTAGTATTTTTAGGGGGACTAATATGAAAATATTATTTGTTGCACAAAATTTTCAAATGGGTGGTATCCAAAAGGCGCTAATTAATATGCTAAAAGAAATATACCTCTACGAGAAATATGAGATAGATGTTTTCACATTTAGTGGAGGGGAATTAATGAACGATATTCCTTCCAATGTGAAGGTAAATACAGGGAACTTACTGTTACAACTAATTGCTACACCTTTTGCTGAAGTGAAAAAAAGAAATAACATATGGCATATTATTTTACGTATTGTGTGTATGATAGTTGTTCGATTAATAGGTTCCCACAATTTCTATTCGATGCTTTTAAAAAAACATCGCAATAATTGTCATTATGATATTGCCATTTCTTATTTTAATGATGTACCCAATCAATATTTCAATAAAGGGACCAATTTATTTGTAGATCAATTTGTGATAGCAGATCGTAAGTTCGCATGGATTCATACAGATCCCATTAAAGCGAATTTTAATTATGAAGCTTGTGTCAAAACCTATAAAAATTTTGATCGATTGTTATGTGTTTCAGAAGCATGTAAGGAAAATTTAATAAGTTTCCTTCCAGAATATCAACATAAAATTCAAGTGGTTTATAATTTTTTTCCAATCGAAGAGATTAAAGAACTGGCATGTCAATATACACCGTTTCTTAAATGCGAGTTGGATTTAATATCTGTTGGGCGAATTGAAAATAGTACAAAAAGGTTCGACCTTATTCCACATCTGTGTAAGTTGTTAAAGGAAGCTTCTATAAATAATTTTCGCTGGCGCATTTTAGGTGATGGACCAGATCTACTTTCGAATCAGCAATTAGCTTTGCAACTAGGTGTAGAGGATGTAGTTGAATTTGTAGGGGAAATGAAAAATCCCTATCCATTTATAAAATGTAGTGATGTATTCATTTTAACATCAGCCTACGAAGGCTATCCAATGGTCATAGGGGAGGCATTAATTGTACAAACGCCTGTTATTACAACAGACTTTGCCGCAGCAGGTGAACAAATTTGTCATGGTCATAATGGATTGATAACAGGCTTTAACATGAAAGACATCTTTCACGTCATTTCTAGTGTTATGAAAAATACAGAATTACTACACAATATGAAAAATTACATAGAAGAAAATCACTACACAAACGAAAAAGCTCAAGAGCAACTTGTATTGGAGTTTGATGCTACATGATAGTGGAATCTAAGAAATTTAGTGTGCTCACTTGTATAATTTCAAGTATCTTTGTCGTAATCAAAATATATACAGGTCATAATCTATTTCTCTGGCTCTTCTTCCTTTTAACCAGTATAGCGATGCTGCTAGATAAGCAGCAGCATCGAATTGACTATTTATTGTTTTTTATTTCGTGGGTTTATGTCATTAAATTCGATATATCAGGATATTCACTACTTGTTGTACTTAGTTCTTTCTATATTTTGTTAAGTATTCTGACGCTCTTTTTACAAAAGCAAGGTATTTCAAAACGACTGTTATTGACCTATTTTTTATTTGCATTTTATACGGTGGCCGTAACGTTAGTTAGTGGTGGTAATCTTATGGCAGTTTTAGGCTTTGTGTTGAATTATAGTGTGCTCTTTTGTGCAATATTGACCCTCAATGATAAGGCATATTTCAGAAGGTATACGTATATCTATACATCGGGTTTACTAGCTGCTTCAATCGTGCGCTTGATCAGTTATTCCGTTCCAGAAATCGATCATTTTATAGAATCAATGACCATTGTGAATACAGTGAAGACAATGAACTCGATTAGTACAAGATTTACGGGTTTAGATTTAGATCCAAATTACTTTAGTTTGCAAATATTAATAGCTATGGCTTGTTTATTAGTACTTTTTAATCTGGATGGAAAAAAGGAAAAAAAGTCAATTGTATTACTCTTAATATTAGCTTTTTTTGGCATACTGACATATTCCAAAATGTTTATTATTACATTAGTCGTTTTTATTATGATGACATTTATTGTCTTCATTAAAAATAATGTGAAGACAGCTATTAAATTTTCGTCTTTTATCGTGATTATTTGTGGGGTTGCTCTCTACTTTTTTTACGAGAAGTTATTGGAAATTTATTGGATTCGGTTTTTTGGGTCAGGAATATCGACAGATGCCATTACCACTGGTCGAGTGAGTAGTTGGGGCCTATTTATAAATGAAATCTTTCAAAACACGAAAGTATTTGTTTTGGGAGCAGGATTTGGCACAAGCTTTGCGAAGGTGAAAATGGCACATACAATGTACTTATCAACCCCTTATTATATAGGTTTAATTGGCGTGGCCTTGTCAGTATTATACATTTCTAGCCTCTATAAAGTACTTAGAGAGAATGTTGGAATTATGAATACACCAGGCTTTCAAATCCTCTCAATTAACGCTATTCCTCTCTATATCGTGTTAATAGCGAATATAGGACTTGATTCATTTGTCATGGATTATTTTCCATATCATATTTTATTAATTATGTTTGCACTGACTATGAGTAAAAGTAAGGGAACTACTATGAATGAGAGGTGAGGTGAGTGCCATTTTTAAGCATTATTGTCCCCGTCTATAATACAGAACCTTACTTAAAAATGTGTCTTGATAGTATTTTGAGACAGAATTTCGTAGATTTTGAGTTGATATTAGTAAATGATGGCTCGACTGATAACTGCTCGGTAATCTGCGATGAATATGCCGAATCTGATCCAAGAATTACCGTCATTCATAAAGCAAATAGTGGTGCTGTCAGTGCCCGTAAAGCAGGGCTAAGGGTCGCCAAAGGACAGTATGTTGGTTATGTAGATAGTGATGATTGGATAGAAGTTGATATGTATAAATCATTATGTAATACTGCACGTATTTTTGATGTAGATATTGTTATTTGTGACATTGTAGAAAATTATCCATTCCAAGAAGTGAAGAGATCACAGCTTGTCGCGCCCGGTTTGTACAGGAAGGATAGGATGGAAAAAGAAGTATATCCAATTATGCTATATTCGGGCGAGTATTACCGTTTTGGATTATATCCATCTTTATCTAATAAAATATTTAAAAGAGACCTATTAGAGAAAAATCTATTTGATGTGGATGATCAAATTTGCATGGGGGACGATGCTGCTTGTACATATCCTAGCTTACTTGATGCAGAAAGTATTTATATATTAGAAAATCAGTATCTCTATCATTACCGTCAGCATTCTTCTTCCATGACAACTAGTTATGATCAGTTGTTTTTTAAAAAAATACTTGTGTTATATGAACATTTGAAAGTTTTAAAGTACAGAAAAGCAGACCAGGTTCCTAATTTTGCTGAACAACTTCAGTATTATTTTACTTATTTAGTGATGGCAGCGGTGAATAATGAATTGAATAGATTCAACCATAAGCGTTTACATGAAAAGCGTACCTTTATTAAGAAAATGTTGATTCATGAAGCGATTCATGGATCGTTGCATGCGATTCGAGTGACAAATATGCCGCTCAAATTAAAGGTCTATACTTGGCTATTAAAGAAAAAACAAATTCTTTTACTTTTTATGTTGAATAGGCTTAATCGGCGGATCAGTGATTGCAAAGGTTTAATTCCTACTTTTACTAAAAGAAAAGGTGCTTACCAGCATGAGAACTAAGAGAGTAGTTTTAAATTTAATGTCTAATGTATTACTACAAGTTGTTGCAGCGGTTATTAATTTCATTTTACCTCGACTATTTATGACAACATACGGCTCTGCTACAAACGGGCTTGTTTCGTCGATTAAGCAATTTTTAAGTTACTTAAAAATAGTAGAAGCTGGGGTTGGTAATGCATCTATAGTGGCACTTTATAAGCCACTAGCCAAGGGTGATAAAGACCAAATAAATGGAATTCTTTCAGCGACTAATCGTTTTTATAGACGTTCGGGTTATGTCTTTGTTGGATTAGTCGCCATTTTGGCTATTTGTTATCCGTTATTAGTAGGAGATGAAGTGAATACGCGTACGGCTCTTTACATGGTACTTATTTTGGGAATTAGTGGCGTGTGGGAGTATTTTTTTATAGGAAAATATTTAGTTTTACTGTCGGCAGATCAAAAAAGCTATGTTATTTTTCGCATTCAAACAATGTTGCTTTTTGCGAGTGCATTATTGTCAGTTACTTTGATAGCATTTGGTTTTTCCATCGTCATTGTTGTTGCTAGTTCAAGTGCCTTATTATTACTGGATGTTCTTTTTTTAAGGTTGTATGTTAAAAAGAAATATCCATATTTCAATTGTAAAAAACAAGCTAATCCGTTAGCAATTAAAGATAAATGGGATGCTTTAATTCATCAAATTGCCTCGTTAGTGGTATTTAACACACCGTTTATTTTAATAACGATTTTTCTGGGCTTAACAGAAGTCAGTGTATTTACAGTTTATAGTATGGTGTTTAATGCAGTCACATTGTTTATATCCACTTTTTCAGGGGCGATATTAGCAGCTTTTGGCGACATTCTTGTCAAAGAGGATAAGGACGTTCTTCGAAAGTATTTTCATTATTTTGAATATATTTTTTATGGCATCATTGCTTTTAGTTACACATGTACAGCTATTTTAATATTGCCATTTATAACGATTTATACAGCAGGTATTGAAGATGCCAATTACATAAGGCCCTGGTTGGCAATATTGTTTGTCATTGTAGGAGTAGCGAACACAATTCGGATTCCTGCAAATACGTTAGTGAACGCTGCAGGACATTTTAGAGAGACGAAAAAACATGCCATTATGGAAGCATTAATTAACCTAGTAGTTTCTCTTGTTTTTGTACAGTATTTTGGCGCAGAAGGAATATTACTGGGCGGAATTTGTTCATACGGCTATCGTACTTATGATTTAATCATTTATTCTTCAAAAAAGATTTTACACAATTCACCTAAAGATACTGTCAAAAAAATTGTGCAAAATAGTATCTTTGCCCTTACTGCAGCGACACCATTTATATTTTTTATCGAGCTCCATATTACATCTGCAGGTTCATGGCTTGTAGCCGCTATATGTATTTCCTTGTGGACGATGTTTATTTTATTAGTAGGTAATTTTATTATTGAGCCTCAAACAATGCGAGATATTTTGGTGCAATTAAAGCGAACAATTACCGATAGTAAATAATTTTATCCCTGCATTTAGTAAGATAAGTAGCATAATTGAAAGGCAAATTGATTCCTTTGAAATGGCAGGTGAGGGTGATGAAGCGAGAAATCAAAGAAATATATTTACTACGATTCGTTGCTTGCTTAGGGATTGTGTTAATGCATAGTGTTACGTTGGCATTGAACATGTATGACTTAGAAGAAGGTCCACTATTCGTAATCCTGACATCTATTCAGCTGATCTTTATGTTCGGGACACCTCTTTTTATATTTATCTCAGAGTTTGTCATTGCCTATTCCTATTCAGATCGTTTGCCGAAAAAGTTTTATGTAAAACGTTATAAATATATGTTAACGCCATTTCTTTTTATTGGACTACTTGATGCCGTTCTTAAATCCATCGAATCGCCTTCTATGGAATTTGCCAAAAAACTACTATTAAATTATTTGGAAGGTGATTTCCATGGTTATTTTATCGTGATCATTTTTCAATTTTATATCATACATCCATTTTTTGTTAAATTTATTGTATCGAGATACCCTGCCTATAAAGTAATAATGACTGCGTTTTTCATTAATTTTAGTTACTTAGCCTTTTTTAATTTTTTAGATCCATTTAAGTATTTTCCTGATTTAGCGTATACTAGTTTACAATGGGATTTTTTTAATAAGATGCCATTTCCTGCGTGGATTGCTTATTTTGTAGTAGCTTATTACTGTGGAAAAAATTATAATAAATTTCTATCGTGGTTACAGCGTTTTCGTTATTTGTTACTAGCAGTATTACTAATCACAGTAAGCATTTTGCTAACCTCTCAATTATCAGGTATTATTGCGGAAGTTCATTCAAAGAGAATAGACGTTATCCTTTATACATTCAGTGTAGCTTTTCTGTTATTTTTCATCGCGAGTAATAGAAGAAAAATGCCGAAATTTATCATTTTTATTAGTCGTTATTCCTTCGGTATATATTTATTACATCCCCTAGTTAATAGCCTATTTAAAATTTTTTTAACGAATTTTATCGAAACATTAAGTGTATTTTCTGTTATTGCCATTTCATTTATTGTCAGTCTCAGTTGCTCCATTTGTATAACATATATAATGAGTAAATGGAAATTCGGCGCGTTTTTTATAGGGCAACTCAATCCCAATGGGGACTCCTCTAATAAAAAAGATGCACAATTTCCCATCCAGCAATCCTAGATAAACTGGTACTAATCAATAAGATGATAATAGTATTTAAACGTGTAAATTGAGTAAGGCTTGCGTTTTTACTTTGCGATTGCCAAAGCAAAGATGGTAAACTAAAAGATGTTATTTAGAGAAAGTGTGGTCTTGCATAATGAAAGTTCTATTTATTGGTGATATTGTTGGTTCAATTGGTCGAGATGCGGTGGAAAAATATTTACCTCGCTTAAAAAAGAAGTATAATCCAGATGTTGTGATTGCAAATGGGGAAAATGCTGCGGCAGGCCGAGGGATTACTCGTAATATTTATAATAGCTTGCTACAAATCGGTGTAGATGTTATTACAATGGGTAATCATACATGGGATAATAAAGATATTTTTGATTTTATTGATGACGCGGATTACTTAATCCGTCCGGCAAACTTTTCAAGTGAAGCACCTGGTAAAGGTATGGTCCAGATTTCTAAAAATGGCGTGACATTATCTGTCATTAATTTACATGGTCGCGTATTTTTACCACCACATGAGGATCCGTTTGCCATGGCAGATCAATTGATTGCAGAGGCTCGACAAATATCTCCACTTGTCTTCGTGGATTTTCATGCTGAAGCGACTAGTGAAAAAATCGCCCTTGGTTGGCATTTAGATGGAAAGGCTTCAGCGGTTGTTGGGACACATACACATGTGCAAACAGCAGATGCAAGAATTTACCCGCAAGGTACAGCTTATATCACGGATGTTGGTATGACAGGGCCGTATGATGAAATTTTAGGTATGACGAAGGAAAGTGTCATCTATAAATTCCAAACAAACATGCCATCTCGTTTTGAAGTTCCGAAAAAAGGGCGAGAGGTTTTAAGTGGTTTCTTTGTAGAGATGGATGATCGAACAGGAAAGGCTATAGCCTGTGAACGCATTTATATAAATGAAGACTATCCATTTCAAGGGTAGATAAGTCGAAGAATGTTTTTTTACGTTTCTTTTACGGGGATATAGGTTTCTTTGTCAAACTAGTCTATTTCCGTTTTGCGGAGCATAAAATGTGCTACGGACAATAACTTGAGGTCCAAAAGGGGGACATAAGTTGTTGAGCGTAAACACTATTCGCGAAACGGGGAGGAATAATTGTGGATTCATTAAAAGTATCATCACGCTCTAATCCAAATTCAGTTGCAGGTGCATTAGTCGCGGTAATCAGAGAAAAAGGGCAGGCAGAAATGCAAGCAGTTGGGGCAGGTGCACTTAACCAAGCCGTGAAAGCAGTGGCCATTGCACGCGGATTTGTAGCGCCAAGTGGCACAGATTTAATTTGCGCGCCGGCGTTTGCCGATATTTTGATTGCTGGAGAAGAACGAACAGCATTAAAGCTGTTAGTGGAAAAACGTATTCGATAAAAAAGTAATGAAGTAAAATGCTCTGTCACATACTATTGTGACGGAGCATTTTTTCGTTTTCCTGTTTTACATATGATAGATGTCACTTGAAATAGGGGCGTGATTTTGCTTAGATTTGAAAATTACAACTTTATGAACAGGATTTTCAGTCAAAGGTCTGATTTTCGCCTAAATCGTGGAGAAACAATAGTCCAGACGGTTTCTTCGTGTTAAACTTATGAAGGAAAAATAATAGTACACATTGGATTTAAGGAGTTGTTGACATGTTACATCAGCTTTCATGGAAAGTCGGTGGGCAACAGGGTGAAGGGATTGAGAGTACAGGTGAGATTTTCTCAATGGCAATGAATCGTCTAGGTTATTTCCTATACGGTTATCGTCACTTCTCTTCTCGAATTAAAGGTGGCCATACGAATAATAAAATTACAGTTCGTCCAACAGAAGTACGTTCAATTGCGGATGATTTAGATATTTTAGTGGCATTCGATCAAGAAACAATTGATGTCAATTATAAAGAGCTTACAGAAAAGGGTATTATTTTAGCTGATGCAAAATTTGATCCTGTTAAACCAGAGGATTCAAAAGCACCATTATTTGCAGTACCGTTCACAGAAGTAGCAGCAGAGCTTGGTACTTCGTTAATGAAAAACATGGTGGCTATCGGAGCAACTGCGTCATTGCTAAATCTAGAAGATGCAGTATTCCAAAATGTTGTCGATGATATTTTTGGTAAAAAGGGCGAAGAAGTCGTTCAAAAAAATATGGAAGCCATTACACGTGGTCGTCAAATTATGAATGAGCTTTTAGTTGATCGTATAGGCGAATGGGAGCTTGCACCTGCGGATGGAAAACGTCGTATGTTTATGATTGGGAACGACGCAATAGCACTTGGCGCAATAGCTGCTGGGACACGCTTTATGGCAGCATACCCAATTACACCTGCTTCTGAAATCATGGAATACTTGATTAAAAAATTACCGAAATTCGGTGGTACGGTAATCCAAACGGAAGATGAGATTGCAGCAGCAACAATGGCTATTGGCGCTAACTTTGGTGGCGTACGTTCCTTTACCGCTTCAGCTGGTCCTGGTCTTTCATTGATGATGGAAGCAATCGGTCTTTCAGGTATGACAGAGCAACCTTTAGTAGTAGTGGATACACAACGTGGCGGCCCTTCAACTGGGTTACCAACTAAGCAAGAACAATCTGACTTGATGGCTATGCTTTACGGTACACATGGAGAAATTCCTAAGGTAGTCATTGCACCTTCTACAATGGAGGAAGCTTTCTTTGATACGATCCAAGCATTTAACATTGCAGAGGAATTACAATTACCAGTAATCTTAATGACAGATCTACAATTATCTTTAGGAAAACAATCTGTAGAGCCATTTGATTATAAGAAAATTGAAATTCGTCGCGGTAAAATTGTGATGGATGATCTTGAGGAAGCGGCAGATAAAGCCTACTTCAAGCGTTATGAAGATACAGAAGATGGCATTTCACCTCGTGTATTACCGGGTACATTACATGGTATTCACCACGTTACAGGTGTTGAACATGATGAAACAGGGAAGCCATCTGAGGCAACAGGTAATCGCCAAACTCAAATGGATAAACGCTTCCGTAAATTAGAGAGTTTGAAATTTGATAACCCAGTCTTTGTCAATGCACCACATGAGGAAGCCGATATTTTATTAGTAGGCTTTAACTCAACAAGAGGTGCTATTGAAGAAGTGCAAGAGCGACTGAATGCGCAAGGAATGAAAGTGAATCATGCACATATTCGATTAATTCACCCATTCCCATCTGCAGAAATAGCACCTCTTGTTGCACAAGCGAAAAAGGTGATCGTTGTAGAAAATAACTATACAGGTCAATTAGCTAATATTATGAAAATGAATGTTGGTGGTCACGATAAAATCGTGACAATCACTAAATATAACGGTACACCATTCTTGCCAGGTGAATTAGAAAATCGTGTGAAGGAGTTGACTCGCTAATGGCAACATTTAAGGATTTTCGTAATACAGTGAAACCAAACTGGTGCCCAGGCTGTGGAGACTTCTCAGTACAAGCAGCTATCCAACGTGCTGCTGCAAATGTCGGCATTGAACCAAATGAACTTGCTGTCATTTCAGGAATTGGTTGTTCAGGTCGAATTTCAGGATATATCAATTCTTATGGATTCCATGGTATTCATGGCCGTGCACTTCCGATTGCACAGGGATTAAAAATGGCTAATCGTGATTTACATGTTATCGCTTCTGGTGGTGATGGTGATGGATTTGCTATTGGTATGGGGCATACAATTCATGCCATCCGCCGTAATATTGATATAACTTATATTGTAATGGATAACCAAATTTATGGTTTAACAAAAGGTCAAACATCTCCACGTTCAGCTGCTGGATTTATTACAAAATCTACACCAGGTGGAGCGATTGAGCCATCATTGAAACCATTAGAGGTAGCGTTAACAAGTGGTGCAACATTTGTGGCGCAGGGCTTCTCTACAGATATTAAAGAATTAACAGCACTAATTGAAGCTGGTATTAACCATAAAGGTTTCTCATTTATCAATGTCTTTTCACCTTGTGTAACGTATAACAAAGTGAACACATATGATTGGTTTAAAGAAAATTTAACAAAATTAGCAGATGTTGAAGGTTATGATCACTCAGATCGTGGTATGGCAATGCGTACAGTGATGGAACACGAGGGCTTAGTAACAGGCATTATTTATCATGATACTGAAACAACGTCGTATCAAGAAAAAGTACCTGGCTACTCTGAGTTACCATTAACAGATATCGATATCAAAATGAGCGAAAATGATTTTAATGATTTAGTAAAAGAATTTATGTAAAATTGATAGGATCGAAGCATTTGGAATGAAGTCATTCCAAATGCTTTTTTTATGCTTTAGTAATCGATCGCAAGTAAGTAATTGTTATGGAATCCTTATAAAATCCTTATATTTATTTTTTACACTAAGGTCATCGAAAGGATGATGCCTAATTATGAAAGATTTGATATTGAAAACAAACAATCTGAATAAAGCGTTTAAAGGACAAAACATTGTAGCTAATTTATCGTTAGAAATTAAACGTAATTCAGTTTATGGCTTACTTGGACCTAACGGAGCGGGAAAATCTACAACCTTAAAGATGATAACGGGCATGCTACGACCTAATGCTGGAGAGATCATTTTTAATGGACATCTATGGTCAAGAAAAGATTTGCAGGATATCGGGGTCTTAATTGAAACACCACCCTTGTATGATAATTTAACAGCTAAAGAGAATCTAAAAGTTCGAACGATAGCGTTAGGCATACCACAAAGTCGGATTGACGAAGTATTGGAGATTGTAGATTTAACGAATACGGGGAAAAAACGAGCAGGTCAGTTTTCTTTAGGGATGAAGCAACGATTAGGTATAGCAATTGCGCTGTTAAACAAACCGAAACTGTTAATTTTAGATGAGCCGACAAATGGTTTGGATCCAATCGGTATACAAGAGCTTCGTAAGCTCATTCGCTCCTTGCCAGAACAAGGTATCACTGTTATATTGTCTAGTCATATTTTGCATGAGGTAGAACAAGTCGTGGATGATATTGGCATTATTGCTGGTGGCAAGCTTGGCTATCAGGGACCAGCTCCACAAGGTCATGAATTAGAGTCACTCTTCATGCAGGTTGTCACTGCCAACAGAAAGGTAGGTCATTAGTATGTTAGCCATCATGAAAGCAGAACAATTAAAATGGAAGCGAACTTTTATTCCCAAACTACTGTGGCTTACGCCACTTATAACCTTACTTATAGGCGCTGTACTGATGGGAGGTGAATATTTTCAAACAGGAGCTTATAACTGGTGGTATACGATGCTTCTGCCAGGTGCACTGACGATTTGCTGTGCCTTAGTGATCGAAAAAGATAAGAAGTTGAAATACCATAGTATACTTGCACTACCACTTGGCCTCAAAAAGGTTTGGTTGGGAAAAATACTTTCATCAGGTGTATGGCTTTTCATTATCACTAGTATGTTCTTTGGAGGAATTACAGTAGGGGGCTGGCTATTTGATCATAGCTTACCAATAACAAGCAGCTTATTAAGTTCTCTAATTATTTTCGTAACGTTTTTGTGGCAAATTCCCTTATGTCTTTTTCTGGCAGCTAAATTAGGAACCTATTTGGCTATTTTGCTCAATGTAGTTGCCAATATCGTAGGGATTGTAGTATTTGCTGATGGAGAGCTATGGTATTGCTATCCTTTTGCAATAGGTGCACGTCTATTATGCTCAACTCTCGGTATATTACCAAATGGTCTACCAGTACCTGAGGGTAGTTCTTTACTCAATAACGATGTTATATTTCCTGGATTATTGATAACGATCACTTGGTTTATCATAATCACTTCACTCACGACAAAGTGGTTTCAAAAAAGGGAGGCCAAATAGCAAATGGACATGTTACGATTATTGAGAGCAGAAAGTCTTAAAACAAGACGAACTCCATTACTACTTACACATCTACTTGTCCCCATTGCTATTTCTGGATTGTTTTTAGCTTACTATTCCTATTCACCATGGGATTTTCACGGAAAAGTAACTGCCTATTTTCAAGGCCTAGCGTGTGGACTACCTATGATTATAGGATTAGTATGTGCAATGGCATCCGATCAGGAGGCGAAGGCAGGTCATTATCAAAGCATGCTAGTCTCAACAAAAATAAAAATAAAGGCATACTTGAGTAAGCTTATATTATTATTGATGTATAGCTTTGGAGCCATCTTTATGTCTGTAGCTATTTTTAGTATGGGCTTTAGAGAATTATTACATGAAGTAGATTTTGACTATTTATTTTATAGTGTTGCTACCTGTATTTTATTCAGCAGTCATATTATTTTTTATATTTTACATTTATTTGTAAGCTTCCAATTTGGAAAAGGTGCTTCGATTGGTTTAGGCATTGTAGAAGCCCTGCTGGTCGCTTTGTTGCTTACTGGTTTAGGTGATGCTATTTGGCCCTTTTTACCGTATGGATGGAGCGGTCACTTTGTTTCTTTATGGATTTTAACTTCGGCGGGCACAAATTTAACATTGCTCGAAGGAAGTATCCAAACTAGTATAATATGGTACTTAGCTGGAAGCATACTAGCTTTTGCATTATCTTGCCTATGGTTTTGGAGATGGGAAGGTAGAGCAGCTGAATAGTAGGAATGGATGGTTGAGGATAAATTATGGCAAATATATTAGTAGTTGATGATGAAATTGATATTTTAATGCTGGTTAAAAATGCACTACATAAAGATAATCATTTAGTAAATATTGTGTTTAATTCGACAGAGGTAGAGAAGATGGATCTAGGCTTCTTTGATCTAATCTTACTTGATGTGATGATGCCTGCTATTGATGGCTTTACGCTATGTAGGCAAATTCGCCATGCTGTAGATTGTCCGATTCTTTTTCTTACCGCTAAAACCTTAGAGGAAGATATTATGTTTGGTCTTGGCTTAGGTGCAGATGACTATTTAATCAAACCTTTTAGTATTGGCGAACTACGGGCAAGGGTAAATGCTCATATTCGACGTGAAAATAGAGAGAAACGGAATGTTCTTTATCATGGTAAAGTTCATTTTAATCTTTCTGGTAAAGAACTATTTGTTCAAAATGAGAGGATTCCGTTAACCAAAAGTGAGTATGAAATATGTGAATTTTTAGCACGTCATCGCGGGCAAGTTTTTTCTAAAGAACAAATATACGAAACGATTTTTGGATTTGATGGCAAAAGTGACAGTACAGCGATAACAGAGCATATTAAAAATATTCGTTCAAAGCTGCATGCATTTGATATAGAAGTCATTGATACGGTTTGGGGGATTGGCTATAAGTGGAAACCGTAAAACCGAGGAAAGGAACACGTCTGCATACATTTTTTCTGAGATATTTATTTTTTCTGTGCATTGGCATCATTCTTTTAGTGGCACTATTAATAGGTCTATTTATGTTTGCCTTTTCAGCTAATATTATTTTACCTGCAAATTATGCAGAGGCACAAATCACGTTAGCAAAAGATCGAATTGCTACAAGCAGCTCGGTAACGGATGAGATGATCCCTGACCTTGTAGAATATGCAGTGGTTTCAAACCAGGGAGAGTTTATTTCAGGCAATTTAACTAAAGAAGAGGCTTCCTATGCATGGCAGTTAAAACAAAAAGGAGAAAAGCAGGGAAGTTCTCGATTTTATGCATTTATTGAGCGCGAACAGGAAGTATGTATTTTACGCTATAGTTTAGTACCTGAGTATCGCTCTGCTATCATAAGAAATTATTTACCTAATCCGCAATTAACAGTTTTATTAGTTTTTATTATTGGAGTTGTTGTACAAGCAGCGGTACTTGCTGTTCATTTTGGCAGAAGACTAAAACAAAAAATGATGGGCTTACAAGAAGCTATTGAAAAAATACAACATCAAAATTTGGCATTTCATTTACAACCGTCTGGAATCCAAGAAATTGATGATATTGCTCTTTCTTTTGAACAAATGAAGGAAGCATTAAATACTTCTTTGACACAGCAATGGCGGGCAGAAAGATTGCGCAGAGAACAAATATCAGCACTGGCACATGACCTGAAA
This sequence comes from Lysinibacillus capsici, assembly GCF_020217405.1. Lineage (NCBI taxonomy): Bacteria > Bacillati > Bacillota > Bacilli > Caryophanales > Bacillaceae > Lysinibacillus > Lysinibacillus capsici. The sequence goes on from NZ_CP084108.1 coordinate 1,272,459, forward strand.
ACACCATTGACGATTATTCGGGGAAATGCCGAACTTTTATTGGACACCGCCCAAGATGAAATGCAAAAAGAATTTAACCATTATATATTAAAAAATACGGTTGAAATTGAAAAGTTCACAAAGCAATTAATGGATCTTTCGAATGTGGAGCAAGGTATTGTCACCTCAAAATCAAATGTCGCCATGCATTCTTTTATTCAACAGGTCGAACAACAAATGAAAGCTCTTGCTTTAGAAAAAAATCTTGAAGTTAGTGTAGAAATGGTCAGGCTACCTACTTCCATTATGATAGAGGAAGAGCTTTTTTATCGGGCTCTATTAAATGTGATTGTCAATGCAGTTGAGCACACACCAAATAACGGCAAAGTCACTTTATCTGTTGAAGGAAAGGGGGATGTTATTCATTTTACTGTGAAAGATAGTGGTACTGGTTTTTCAGCAAAAGATTTAAAAGAGGCTACCAAACAATTTTATCGTGGAGACCCAAGTAGAAATACAACAGATCATCATGGTATGGGCCTTTATATTGCAGAGTCAGTTATTAAAAAGCATGATGGGGTAATAACACTCGCTAATGATTCGATAACGGGTGGAGGAAAAGTGACAGTCACTATTCCTGTTATGAGGATGGAGTAACAGTTTATTTTTTCCAATTTACTGCGGGTAGAAATCAAAGTCATTGCTCTAATGAAGTCCTTCATGTTACCCTAGTAATAAATTTAGTCCTTTTTATTGGAAGTAAGGTTTTACAACTAACTATCCTTATAAAGGGCTTTTTTTATAGAAAAAAGTTTTAAGGGTACTTAAATGGAGGAGTTTTTTTTATGGCAGAAAGAGGTAGACCAAAAGGCGCAAGTGGAGAAGAAAGTCGCGCATTATTACTTGAAATTGCAGCGAAAGAGTTTGCGCAGCATGGATATCATGAAACGAAGGTGAGTACGATAGTAAAAAGTGCATCATTAAGTCAGCCTACTTTTTACCTGTATTTTAAAAATAAAGAGTCCATTTTTGAAGAATTAGAGAATCTTTTTCGTTTACGAATGATGGATTTAGCCAAAAAAAGCCGCTTACAGCCTGCATTAGAGCAAGCAACAGTAAAATCACGTATTATCCATAATGTTAAGGAATTATTAGCGTTTTTTGCTAAAAACCCAAATTTAACAAGGATTGGATTATATTTATCGACAAAGGCTGATGAAATAAAGGCACAAATCGTCAAGCAAATTAAAGAGAATCTGGATTATGAAGTAGATGCTGGCTATTTTCGGAAAGATTTAGATACACATATAGTTGCAGAGAGCTTAATAGGTATTATTGAGCGATTAACATTTGTTCAATTACTGCCAAAGCAAAAAAAGCCAGAAGAGATAGCCACTGATATTGTGAATTTATTAATAGATGGTATGTTGGATAGGGGAAGTCATGACTAATAATCAACCACTTCATAATTTTAAAAAAAGAAAATACTGATTTTTTCTTTTTTTAAAGTTGAATATTACTTTTGAGTAATATAATATTAGGAATATGTAGTGATTACCATTAGTATTTCAAATGGTTCACTCAATTAAAGAAGAAAAGAGGAGGTGAATGGAATGATGTATCCACCAATGCCATATGTAGGAGATAAAGGTGGCCGTATTACTGTTAAGTAATTATTACTTAAGGGTCTGGCTTATTTAGTCAGACCTTTATCTTTTAAATGGAGAGACTGTTTAATATGCTTGAACAGAGTAAGTTAGAAAATGTAACTTTCTACTACAGAAAAGAAGGTATAAAGCAATTGATTGGTCAATTAGCAACTGTAGATGGATTAGTGAAATTTCAGGGGACAAGGGGTGTTTTTGGAAAGATTTAGTTACACATATGGGTTTCAGAGTGTTTTAGTGAATTGATTGAATGATTAGCATTCATTCAATTGTTGCCAAAGTAAAAAGCCAAGAGATAGATAATTGTAACTTTAGTAATAGAAAGGATATTTACTAGAGAAAATAGAGGAAATAACTATATAAAAGAAAATGATTTTTCTTTTATATAGTTGGATATTACTTTTAAGTAATATAAAATTGCTTATTGTTATTTTATATCAAGATGTAGAAAGAAGGATCTATGAGTACCAAAATAACATCTCTGTTAACGTTCATCCAGATTTTTTAGGATCAAATCAAACCTTCTAAACTACTGTAAAAATCGATGGGGCTTTAAATAGACATAGTGAATGAGTGACACCATTAAGAAGAAGGGAGATTGTACATGGGATTGATGTTTAATGTTTAATATGTAAAATTAATCCAAAATAGAGTCGCATTTTGCTTTTATAGCAATTTAAAATTTTTAAATAATATAATTATCGTATATGTTTGTTATTCGTATATGCATTAGAACATGATTGATGTAAGAGAGTGCTCCTATTCTTTTTCAATCACATATTGGTAGAAGTAAAATGTATAGAAAGAGGAGAATGCTATGAGAAAATGGCAGCAGGCAGTATCGGTATTTGTCATCTATTTGTTAATGGCACAGATTGTAGTTGGTAGTTTCCCAGTGTATGCTGAAACGAATGATCATGAACAGCCCATACTAACTGTCACACTCACAACAGATGGAGAGCCTTATATAGATGGTGACATTGCTTCAAGTCCTGTTACTATTCAAGCGACAACAACTACAGTTGATAGTGCTAGTCTACAGATAGAGACTTCTAACGACAAAGGAAATACATGGACAGTATTCAATACTTTAACGCCACTTGTTTTAAAAGATGCAGGGGACTATCATATTTGGTTTAGAATCATTGGGCAATCCGCCATTAGTAAGCACGTAATTCGCATCGCAGAACAAAAGCCATCGTTATTGTCAGCAGGTAACTCTATTATTTATGTGGACGCAACTGCTACTGTTGGGAATAATGATGGTACAAGTTGGGACAATGCATTTCAAGATTTACAATCCGCTTTACATAGCGCACTAAGTGGACAGCAAATCTGGATTGCCCAAGGAACATACACACCAACTAGAAAAATGGATGTAAATGATTCACGCAGCGTAGCATTCCGAATGAGAAATGGTGTGGAAATTTATGGCGGTTTTAAAGGTGATGAAGAGACATTAGCGCAGCGAGATTTTAACACATACAAAACTATACTAAGTGGAGCACTTCCTAGTGGAGAAAATGCCTATCATGTATTTTATCATCGATATGACCCTGATGTAAGTGTATTAAATGAAACAGCCATTCTCGATGGTGTCACCATTACGGGAGGTTTTGCTAATAAGGGGACGCATATGTATGGTGGTGGGATGTACAATAGCGATGGCAATAACCCACTCTTAAGAAATGTCCTATTTACCGGGAATAAGGCACAGGGAGATGGTGGAGGCTATGGAGGTGCTATGTATAATACTAGAGGAAGTAACCCGATTTTAACAAATGTTCGATTTAGCGGAAATGAAGCGTACCTAGGTGGCGCTATCTACAATGCTAGTAGTAGTCCAAGATTAAGTGGTGTCAAATTTGATGGAAATAAAGCGACTGGCTATGGAGGCGCTATCTATAATGGTGGTAGCAGTAGTCCGACTTTAACAAATATAACATTTACTAGCAATGAAGCAGTATACGGAGGTGGTATATACAACGGTAACGTGAGTAATCCCATCTTAACGGAAGTTGAATTTAATAGAAATAAGGCAACTCAACATGGTGGTGGCATGTACAATTATGCCAATAATCCAACTTTAACAAACGTAACCTTTAATGAAAATGAAGCTACTTTTTATGGAGGTGCTCTATACAATGATGCTAGCAGTCCCAACTTAATGGAGGTAACATTTAGCGAGAATAAGGCGGAGTATGGAGGAGGGATGTTTAATACTGGTAGCAATAGTAGTCCACTATTGAAAAATGTGCTATTCAATAAAAATCAGGCAAGTCAGTTAGGAGGAGGGATGTTTAATACGAACTATAGTATCCCAAGCTTAACTGATGTAACGTTTGATCAAAACAATGCAATCAATGGGGGCGGCATGCACAATACCAATAGTAGCCCGATGATGACAACTGTAACATTTCGTGAAAATAAGGCCGGTTATGGTGGAGGGGCTATGTCTAATGATGGTGTCAGTAATCCAATTTTAACGAATATGCTATTCATTGGAAATGAAGCGTATATTGGGGGCGGTATGTTCAATGATGGCAGTAGCAGCCCCAATTTAAGAAATACGTTATTTACTGGCAACAAGGCAGATTTTGATGGTGCTACTATAAGTACTGACTCTCCAACTAGTAATATCATCTTAACGAATGTGACCATCATTGGCGATATTCCGAAATATGGAGTGGGTGCTATTTCTGGAGGTGGCTCAGCTAGTAAAATTCAAAATAGTATTATTATCGGAAATAACAAGAAAATTGCCTTTTATAATTATAAAGGTAAAGTTGAAAATAGCTTGCTCGATGTGGAAGTAGGAAAGAACATAAGAGGGAAACTATTTGATACGACTGGGACGGCTGTTGATACGCCCACTTATCTGCCAACAGATGTGTTTATGGATTCAAGCAAGAAAGATTATCGTTTAAAAGCAGATTCTCCAGTAATAGATCAAGGGAATGCTAGTTATCCTGAATTAGCAGATATAACGACAGACCTTGCTGGGAAAAAACGTGTGCAAGGAGCGGCGATTGATTTAGGCGCGTATGAAGTGCCAAATTATTATAACATTATCTACGATGCAAATGGAGCAACGGGAGGCAGTGTGCCACAAGATGATCAGAAATATGAAGAAAATGCCCTTGTGACAGTGAAGGTTAATAGCGATAATCTTGTGAAAACAGGCTATACCTTTAAAGGCTGGAATACACAAGCAGATGGTAAAGGCACAGCATATGCAGTGGATGATACCTTCCCAATGGGTACAGATAATATTATATTGTATGCGGAGTGGGTAGCTAACCAAACATATACAGTCAAATATGATGCAAATGGCGCAACAAGTGGTATAGTGCCACAGGATAGTCCATTATATGAGGAAAATGAAAAAGTGATGGTACAAGGAAATAGTGGAAATCTAGTAAGAACAGGCTACACATTCAAAGGCTGGAATACACAAGCAGATGGTAAGGGAATATCCTATGCCGAAAATGCAACCTTTCAAATGGGAAAAGCCGATGTCATCTTGTATGCCCAGTGGACAGCGAACCCAACTTATACAGTCATATATAATGCAAATGGTGCAACAAGTGGGACAGTGCCAAAGGATAGTACATTATATGAAGAAAATGAAACAGTAATGGTACAAGGAAATAGTGGAAATCTAGTAAGAACAGGCTATACTTTTGCGGGCTGGAATACAGCACAGGATGGTAAGGGTATAGCCTATATAGCAAATACGCCTTTAACAATAGGTGAGGCAGATATAATTTTGTATGCTCAATGGATAGCGAATTCTTCAACACCTGGTGGAGGTAATGCCAATGGTCCTTCAATGCCGGATGGAGGTAGTGCTTCTCATCCATCAACGTCTATTCAAATATCCTTCGAGACAAATGGTGGCCTATCTTTAGAGGACATGGAGATTACCTATAATACAAGAGTCAGTGATTTACCTGTACCAACAAAGGAAGGTTTTCGTTTTGACGGTTGGTATATAGATAAAGCGCTAACGATACAATGGGCTGAAGATACGCTTATGAGGGAGAATTTAACGCTCTATGCAAAATGGATAATATTGCCAACAGAAGAACCGAAAGAACCACAGCAATCCCCACAGTCAAAGCCTTCCGTGGTGACTTTCGAAGATATCGAAAACCATTGGGCACAGGATATGATTGAGGCATTAGCAACGCAGGGCATTATTAAAGGATATGAAGATGGTACTTTCCGACCGAATGAATCAATTAGCCGCCAGCATGTTGCCTCATTATTCACACGTGCTTTTGAATTCGAGGTGATCCGCCCAACAGCAGCCTTTTCGGATGTAGCACCAAACCATATGTACTATGATGCGATTATGACCTTACAGCAGGCAGGCATTATTGATGGAGCGGATGGAGCATTTCGTCCAACAGACAATATTACACGGGCACAATTAGCTAAAATTTTAGCAAATACACTACAACTGAAATCAGAAGGTAAGAGTTCTTTTAAGGATGTAGATAGCAATCATTGGAGTGTTGGCTATATTGCGGCATTAGAGCGAGCAGAGATTACATTAGGGGATAATGGCAAGTTCCACCCTGAAGCTTCTGTGACAAGAGCCCAATTGGCGGTTTTTATATACCGAGCAATGCAGCAATAAAAATGATTTTTTAGGCGTGAGGCTATCTAACAGCTTCGCGCCATTATACTATGAAAGAGTAATATTTTTGTTGAATATTACTTTTGAGTAATATAAAGTAGTGAATAGATAGTGAGGGTAATTCTGATGAATCACTAAATAAAGAAGAAGGAGGGATTCGATGCAACAACCGTTAAAAAAGTGGAAGCTATTGTTAGTCACTAGTGTTGTTATTATTTTATGTAGTTTGGGCTTGTTACCAGATGCAACAAAGGCAGCAGAAATTACAGTTAATGGAGAGGTTCTATCCTATATCCAATACCTAGAAGGAGATTCTGCAGGGATTCTTCATATATATAGTGGAGATTATTTAACAAAAAATTTTACCGATAGAGATAGTTTACCGACAGATGCGAAATGGATAACATTTTTTCCAATTACTCTGCCATTAGATAATGGTATAGAATACATGTTTAGTCGTGATGGAAAATCTGTAGAAAAGCAGTATGTTCACAATTGGACTGATATTCCTTCTGATGTTAAGTGGATAACAGTAAGTAATTTTGATGGTGATATTGGGGGTGGGAAAAACCCAATAACGAATCAAAAATACCGCTATAGTGTAGATGGTGTAAATGTTGTGGAAAGTGCTACCGTTCCTGCTAATGCTTTATGGGCTAATTTAAGCTACTATGAAACCATTTCTAATGGAACACATAAACGTTTAAGGTATGAAAAAGTGAATTACACATTAAAATTAAATCCAACACCACCAGTGATCAATTTAACAAAGTCCCCTACAGGATGGACAAATGGTGATGTTACAGTTACGGCAAATATTAGTAGTGAAAGTGATTTGAAGATTCAAAAGTGGGATTATGGCATTCAAAATGAATCATATTTTAATACAGCTGGAAACTCATTAGTAGATTCTTTTGTTAGTATAGATCAAAATCGAACGATTACGTGGTATGCAAGGGATATTTTATTAAATTCAACTGTTCAAACGATTACTATTGATAATATCGATAAAGATGCACCAATCATTACAAGTGGCAATATGACCATAATTACCAATCAGAAATTAGAAGTTCCAATTACCATTACTGATAGTAAAAGTGGAGTGAAAACGAAGAAATGGGCATTTGGAAATCAAAATGAATCTTATTTTTTGACGGGAGGAAATCCGTTCACTGAGAATAAAATTGTTGTGGATAATTTTGGGACATATACATTGTTTGCGGAAGATCATGCAGGAAATAAGTCAATCTCCACCGTGCATTTATATTCAGCGGATTTAGAGGGCTTACATTTAAATGAAGGAACGCTTTCTCCACAATTTTCTAAAGAAATACTTTCTTATGATGTCAATGTAATGAACACAGTTTCAACCGTTACAGTGATACCAAATGCTATAGATTCAACTGCAACAGTTAAGGTTAATGGGAATCTAGTCAGTAGTGGTGCAACATCAGCTACAATTCCCCTTAATGTTGGAAGTAATACAATATTAATAGAAGTAACAGCTTTAAATAGCACAAAAAAGACATACCAAGTGAAAGTAACGCGGGCGCTATCAAGTAATGCTAATCTAATTAGTCTTACTTTAAGCTCAGGAATACTATCTCCTGAAATTAGCTCAGGAGATAGCAATTATACAGCAAGCGTAGAGAATGCCATTACTAGTTTAACAATAACACCAACAACAGCAGATGCTACAGCTAAAATAAAGGTGGACGGGCATGCGGTGAGTAGTGGCATAGCATCAAATCCGATTCCGCTGAATGTAGGACAGAATACGGTAACAATCGAAGTAACAGCAGAAGATAACACAACGCAGAGGACCTATACAATTACGATAACGAGATTCCCATCGAATAATGCTAACCTGAGTGATCTCACTCTAAGCACGGGGTCATTCCTTCCTGTATTTAATGGGGGAGATTTCACCTATACAGCAAGCGTAGAGAATGCTATTACTAGTTTAACAGTAACACCAACAGCAGCAGATGCCACAGCTAAAATAAAGGTGGACGGGCATGCGGTGAGTAGTGGCACAGCATCAGATCCGATTCCGCTGAATGTAGGACAGAATACGGTAACAATCGAAGTAACAGCAGAAGATAACACAACGCAGACCTATACAGTAACGGTAACGAGATTCCCATCAAGTAACGCAAATTTAAAAAGTCTAACGTTGAATTATGGAAATTTGAAGCCGTCATTTGATTCTCAAATTGAAAAATATTCAGTTAATGTTGATGTAAATGTGAATAGTATAGATTTAACACCAATACTGGATGACCATGATGCAACGCTGATGATTAATGGAATACCAAGCAGCAGTGGAAAGAAAATGACAGTGTCACTAAACTTCGGGGCAAATACTATTTTACTAGAAATAACAGCACCAGACGGGGTTACGAAAAAGAAATACAAAGTTGAAATATATCGTGAGCAGCTACCAGCACCCGTAGATTCACCACAAATTCCAGGAAACTCAGCGCCTGTAGAGCCAGCAGCACCAGCACCAATAGAGCTTCCTCAGCTGGTACCGACTGATCCTAAGCAACCGCAAGAGCCCATTACAGATATTATCTTTTCAGACGTGCCCGTGCATCATTGGGCTTACACAATGATTGGTGATTTTGCTAAACGTGGATATATTACAGGGTATGTGGATGGTACTTTTAAACCAAATGATCCGATTTCTCGTCAGCATGTTGCGTTAATATTTTCCCGTATTTTTAAACTAAATCCCATACAGGAAGCACAAACATTTAAGGATATTCCACTAAATCATCGGTATTATGAAACCATCAAGTTGGTGCAACAAGCTGGTCTGTATCAAGGTATTAACGGATACTTTAAGCCAGATGAAAATATGACACGTGCTCAAATAGCGAAAGTATTAGCTATAGCATTAAACTTATCACCAACGAGCACACATACATTTAAAGATATTCCATCAACACATTGGGCACATGACTATATTATCGCTCTGGCGGCAAATGATATTGCGTTAGGGGATAACGGTTACTTTAAACCAGAATCTTCAGTAACACGTGCCCAATTTGTAGCATTTTTATACAGAGCCTTACAACAATAATAAAATCCAACATGGTTCATATTTGTATAATTTTGTTAATCAACATGTGTGATTATGGGATAAAGGGGATGTTATGAGAAGAACATGGCAACAAGTGGTTTCGTTATTTGTCATCTGGTTGTTACTTATACAACCTGTGTGTGGTAATGTGACCGTATTTGCAAATATAAATGAGACACTTCATTTTACAATTACAACAGAATCCATCATCAGGTGACAATAAATACAAATGGTGGTACAATACTTCCGCCATTAGAGGTTGCTTATAATACAAAAATAAGTGATTTACCTTTGCCTACCAAAGATGGTTTTCGCTTTGGAGGCTGGTATGAGGATGCAGCATTTAAAATTAAGTGGGATGAAGATACAGTTATTCGAGAGAATTTGGTAATATATGCAAAGTGGATACCTTTGCCAGTGTACGAATCAGACACACCGCAGCACTGGTAAGGTTCGATGATATGGATAGCCATTGGGCAAAAGAGATAGTCGAGGAACTAGCGACACTAGAGATTATCCAAGGTTATGAACATGGCACTTTCCGTCCGAATGAACCAATTAGTCGAATGCATGTAGCAGTATTATTTGCACGCACCTTCGAGTTTGAATCAATTCGCTCAGCAAAAGTCTTTTCTGATATAGCACCAAAACCTATCTACTATGAAGAGATCAACACGCTACAGCAAGTGGGAATTATTGATGGGTGGGGTGACACATTCCGACCATTAGAAGCTATTACATGTGCACAAGTAGCAAAAATTTTAGCAAAAACATTACAACTAACTTCTGAGGGTACAAGTTCATTTAGTGATGTTTCTAGTAATCATTGGAGCACGGATTATATTGCAGCACTAGAACAGGTTGAGATTGCATTGGGGAGTAATGGTGAATTTTATCCCAAAACGCCAGTAACACGTGCCGAGCTAACGACCTTTTTATTCAGGGCACTCCAATTTTAACTATCTTTTGTGTAATCTAACAGCTTCACATCGTTATGAACACTGTAAAGTCGAATATTACTTTAAGTAATATAGATTAGCGATGAATAGATATTTTTATAATCACATTTGAAAGCTCATTAATTTAAAGAAGAAAAGTAATGGATATTACGTATAGCAACAAAGGGTAAAAATATTTTCTATTTGTAAATAGTCCAATAGATAGAAGAAATTATAAGTTAAATTAGTCTATTATTAGAAGTAGAAAAAACTGATTTTTCTATTTTTCTAGTTGTATATTACTTTAAAGTAATATAGAATCAAAAATAAGCAGTGATTATCATTAGCTTATCTGATGGTTGTTCACTCAATAGAGAAAAGAAAGTGAGGTGAAAAGTAATGATGTTTCCTCCAATGGGTTTCCCAAAAGGCGATACAAAGCCATTCGGTAAATAATTATTACCTCAAGGTCTGACTTTTTAGTCAGACCTCATCTTTTGAAATTTAATCAGGGAAGGCTGTTTACCATGCTTGAACCAATATATGAATTAGAAAATGTAACTTTCTACTATAAAAAAGGTAAATTTAAAGCAAATAATGGCATTTCATTGACTATATATAAAGGTGAAATAATTGGGTTATTAGGCCCGAATGGTGCAGGAAAAACGACATTGATAAAGCAAATGATAGGACAGCTAGCACCAACAGAGGGATCCGTGAAATTTCATCAACAAGAAGTATCTAAGAATCCGAAGTATGTATTGAAACAGACTGCTTATTATTCACAGGAGACTTTTGCTTTATCATTTTTAAAAACATGGGAAGCCATTTATTTTACGGGTAGATTAAAGGGGCTTTCCAAAAAAGAGTCGAAGCAACAGACAGATAATATTTTGCTGAGGTTAGACATGGAAGCTTATCGAGATAAGCTACTGTCAAAGCTTTCGGGTGGTCAAAGAAGACTCATTAGTTTAGGAGCAACTTTGATTGGTCAGGCATCTGTTATGATTTTGGATGAGCCTACAAATGAGCTGGATCCATTAAAACGGAAATTAGTATGGGACATCATTCGTGAGCTTAACCAAAAGGGTACAACAATTATTTTAGTCACTCACAATATTTTGGAAGCTGAAAAAGTTGTTCATCGTGTAGCTGTTATAGATAACGGAAAGCTTTTAGCCATTGACCATGTCGAAAAGCTAAAGAGAAGAGTAGACCAAAGAATGCGTTTAGAAATTTATGCGCAGGAGGCCTCTATTCACAATATCAAAGACAGACTGAAAGATTTTGGACAAGCAGAATTAGTAGAGGATACAAAACTCACGATGTTAATCGAGAAAAATATGGTTCGTACTATTGTTGAAATAATACAGGATGAGACATTGAACATTAACCAATACTCTCTGTTTCCACCAAGTCTAGAAGATGTCTATTCACTACTTCAAGAACAGCAAAGGAGTGAATAGTTAATGCATGCCTTTAGTCAATTCTTTGTTGAATTACTTATTTTATTTCGTATACAAATAGCCATCGTAAGGCATCAATTATTATGGATTATTGCAATGTCTTCCATTTTTCCAATAGTTACTTTAGTGTTTCTCGAATTTTTACTGGGTGAATCTAGCTCTGAACAATTGGCACGATTAATTATCGGTAATATGATTTTTAGTATTCTATTAATGGGGATGAATATTCTAGGGCAGGATATCTCGTATCAAAAATTTGGGGGCTATTTTACATATTACTCCTCCCTTCCCATTCGAAAGGTTAATTTTATTTTATCTTTGTTGTTTTATGGTATTTTAACTTCCTTACCTTCGTTTATTATTGTATTTACGTTTGGTCAGCAAATTTACGGGGTCAATCTTCATTTTGAGTGGCTTCTACTACCAGTCGCTTTATTGGCGATTTTTAGTGTAGTAGGCATTGGTGTATTAATGGGGTTTTTATCTCCAAATCCTCAATTTACAAATATTGTAGCGCAATTTTTGTTGATGTTTGTTACTTTCTTAACACCAGTTATGATTGAGCTGAAAGACCTTCCCATCGTTCTGCAGTGGATTTCCTACGTGTTACCAACAACATATGTAGCGAATGTATTACACGGTATGCTAACGGTTGGATGGACCAATTCTACAGTCATAGATGTTCTAATCTTACTCATTTTTTCCTGTTTTTCTTATCTATTAATCAGTAAAAAAATACATTGGCGTGTTCAATAAATTATTTGAATAGGGAGTTAAATTTAAAATGAAAACTTTTGAAACTAAGTTAGAGCAGTACGCGGAATTGGTCATAAAAGTAGGGATTAATATTCAACAAGGACAGACTTTAGTGATTTCTGCCTCAATGGCTGCTGCCGATTTTGTTCGAAGGGTTTGCCGACATGCCTATCTCAATGGTGCACATTATGTTTATATAAAGTGGATTGATGAAGAGCTTGCTCGAATTGAATATGAATATATGACAGAGCAAGGCTTAGCCTATACACCAGATTGGCTTGTGAAGGGGTATGAAGAAATGGCGAGTAGTGGTGCCGCTTTTCTTTATATTATTTCACCCCACCTGCAAAATATGGAGGGAATAGACCTTGTTAAGGTAGAAAAAGCAGAGTATGCTTCTGCACTTGCTTTTCGTTCTTTTACCGAAAAATTGATTAAAATGCAAGTTAGTTGGACTGTTATTGTTTATCCGACGGAGCAATGGGCAGCATCTATTTTCCCTGACTTAGAGCCCAAAAATGCTCTTGAGGAATTATGGGAAAAGTTTTTTGAAATACTAAAATTAAGTGAAGAGAGCCCACTACAAGCCTGGGAAGAGCATGTTGATACATTAAATAAAAGGGCCACATTATTGAATGAAAAGTATTTCCGTTATTTACATTTCATTAGCGAAGAAACAAATTTAAAAATAGAGCTACCACAAAATCATCGTTGGGTTAATGGCTTGGAAACGAATGACATGGGAAGCTCATTTATTTGTAATATGCCGACTGAAGAAATTTATACAACACCACTCAAAAAAGGAGTAAATGGCATAGTCAAAAATACAAAGCCATTAGTTTATGAAGGGCAGATCATTGATCAATTTACACTTACATTTAAAGATGGTGAAATTACTGATTTCTTTGCAGAAAAAGGGATGGATGCATTACAAAGTATTCTTCAAAAAGACGAGGGTGCTAGATATATAGGTGAGGTTGCATTGGTTCCTCATGATTCTGCAATCTCTGCGAGCAATCTACTATTTTATCATAATTTATTTGATGAGAATGCATCCAGTCATTTAGCCATTGGGCAAGCCTATGCTTCAGGCTTGAAAGAAGATGGTGCAAACCTAGAAAACATAAATAATAGTATGATCCATATTGATTTTATGATAGGCTCACAAAAATTACAGGTGAATGGAATACGAGAGGACGGTACTGCCGAAGCAATTTTAGTGAATGGTAAATGGGTAATTAAATAAGGGGGAAGATGAATGGAAATAGTGCAGTGTAAGACTGATAAGGATTATGAAAAATTCGCTGTTTTCTTTTTGCAAAATAGAAATATATTTGATGATATGTATCCGATTTTAGATACACTTGGTAGTTTATATGTCATGATAGAGGAAACAAATCTGCTCCTCTTTCAAAATACACAGCAGGAAGTATTTGCTGCAGCAAGCTATACATTGGGTGTAAGAGAAGATCAATTTAAAAATAAACATATCGTTTTTATTGATTGCGCACTATTAAAGAAAGAATATCAAAATAGTCGATCCTTTGTTAAGGGTTTTCTACAAATGCTAAAACATATTTTAGAAGAACATCCAGAAGTGAAGGAAGTCCAATTTTATGCTTATCGCCATCATGGCTATATTCACCGTCTATATAAAAAGTTTGCCACTATTATAGATGAAAAAGAAGGATATTTTGGAATGCAAGATGTCTTCTCTGTAGAATTTCACAAATTGACTACTTTTTTAGAGGAATTTAATAAAAAACAAACCATTTAAACAGAATGGATAAAGGGCTATTTCAGGCAATGTTTCTATAAAAAATGCTACAATAAAAGAAAAAAAGAGGCGATGTACGTGAATAACGTCATTGATTTTATTGCAAAAAAAAAGGAGCGTGAAGACCGAAAGCGTGCTCAGGATTTAGAACGTTATGTAGCTACACAATGTAATTTTCAACACCCTGAAAATATTGATGCTCTTGTAGAGGACAAATTGATTGAGGTTAAAGATCATACGTTATTTCTTGGCTTTCTATCTATTTTAAAGGATGAGCAAATAGAACCGTTAGATATTTTTCAAGATGTCTTTTCATTAGAGCCCCCTCGTTTTGAAATGACCTACAATATGAGATGGTGGTCAGTTGTGCAATTGGCATTTACATTTTTAACAATTCTCAAGGAAAATGAGCCGCATACCTATGCTGATTTTTTAGGTCTCTCCAAATAACCTAAGTATGTGTACGTCTGTAAAGCAAATGTACACATACTTAGGTTTTTCCGTATCTACCCTCGCTAGCTTTACAAGCCTACTATATTTATTCATTAAATTCATAGATTTTTATAATTCCTCAATAATTTTTACTAAATATTCTTAACACCTCCATACTTGCTTAATGTTTGTTTTATAACATTACGTTTGTAAGCAAATAAAAATAAAGCAAAACAAATGGAGGGTCCAACACATGACAATTCAAAAACTGTGGAAAAAAGGTCTAATTGGTGCATTAGCTATTTCCATGTTGGCAGCTTGTTCTGACAGTTCATCTAGTGCAAATGAGGTAAAAAAGGACTTATCGCTTGAGGACATTACAGAAAAAGCAAAGGAAGAAGGCATTGTTAATTCTGTCGGTATGCCAGATACATGGGCGAACTGGGTGGAAACATGGGATGAACTTGGGACCGAATATAGTATCAAACACAAGGATACAGACATGTCGAGTGCTGAGGAGTTAGCGAAGTTTGAAGCAGAGAAGGATGATGCTACGGCAGATATTGGAGATGTCGGGATTGCTTTTGGACCAATCGCTAAGGACAAGGGCTTAACATTACCATACAAAACGTCTTATTGGGATGAAATACCTGATTGGGCTAAAGATGATGAAGGACACTGGATTGTTGGCTATACAGGAACCATTTCTTTTTTGACAGATAAAAATAATGTGAAGAATGCTCCAACATCATGGGAAGACCTAAAAAATGGAGATTACACAGTAAGTATTGGGGATGCATTAACAGCTAACCAAGCACAGTTTGCCATCTTAGCAGCGGCTATGGCATTTGGTGGAGATGAGTCCAACATCCAGCCAGGTATAGATTTCTTTGCTGAATTAGCGAAGCAAGGACGTCTACAGGGAGATCCATCAGTAGCAAACCTAGAAAAAGGTGAAATAGATGTTGCGATCTTATGGGACTTTAATGCATTAGGTTATCGTCATCAAATTGATGAGGACCGCTTTGATGTAGTGATACCTAAGGAGGGATCTGTCACTTCTGGTTATGCAACGGTAATTAATAAATATGCCAAAAACCCACATGCTGCCATGCTAGCACGTGAATATATTTTATCTGATGCAGGTCAAGAAAATTTAGCAAAAGGCTATGCGCGTCCAATTCGGGACGGAGTGAAATTACCACAGGATGTAAAAGATTTACTATTACCTGCTGATATGTATACGAATGCACAACCTGTTAAAGACCAAAAGAAATGGGAAGATACAACAAAGCAAATCCCTCAACTCTATCAAGAGCAGGTGTTAATCCATGCAAAATAACAAAGTGGTTCTCATTGTTATCGATGCCTTGCGCTTTGACACAGCCTGCACACATATGGGGTTCTTGCACCATTTAGTCGAGCGTCAGGTAGCTGCTCGCTATAAGGTTTGCTCAGAGGTGCCTTCTTTATCAAGACCATTGTATGAGACGATTTTAACAGGTACACCCCCTATTGTACATGGCGTTACCAGCAATATGACAGTGCGTTTATCGAAAGGGCAAAGTGTCTTTCATATCGCAAAGGAGCATGGTTTAACTACAGCAGCCTCCGCCTATTATTGGGTGAGTGAGCTTTATAATAGAGCGCCATTTAATCATATGGAGGACAGGCTACAACTCGATACACATTTACCAATTGACAATGGTATGTTCTATTTTGAGGATCATTATCCAGATAGTCATGTATTTGCCGATGCAGCATGGTTAATGGCTCAAAAGCAGCCTGATTTCCTGTATATTCATCCAATGAATGTTGATGATGATGGTCACAAATTTACGGCAGATTCTGCTCAATATCGCAATCGAGTTTTAGCGATGGATGCTTTACTATCCTTGTTTATTCCAAAGTGTATGGCGCTGGGCTATGAGGTTATCGTTACGGCTGATCATGGCATGACAAGAGATGGTAATCATGGCGGTACCACACATGAGGATCGTCATGTCCCGCTATTTGTCATTTCAGATGCTGTAAAGGCTGGCATAAAAGAAGGCATTATTTCTCAATTACAAGTTGCACCACTGTGCTGTCATTTATTAAATATCAAGCCTGCTGAAGATATGGTACCACTCCTGTTAGAAGGTGTCTTTACAGCAAAAGAGGTTTAAATAATAGTAGTCGCTCTTATTATAAGGAGCGGCTATTATCCCCATGAGCCGCAAGTCATTTATAGAAAGAAGTGAGTGTGTTGATATCGAAGCGGCAATCCATTGCTTGGCTTTCGCCTTTTCTTGTATTACTATTACTGTTTTTCTTAGTACCGCTCCTATATATGCTCATTACAAGCTTTCAAAATAGTGAGGGCTTTACTCTGAAGCAGTATGAATCAATTTTTACGAACGACTACATTCTTCAAGGTTTTAAAAATAGTATTACTTTATCTGTTATCTCAGCTATGATTGCGTTACTTATCACCTTGTTTGCAGTTTATGCCATGATGAAGTTTTCAGAGCCAGTACGGGAGAAGATTTTAATACTTACGAACTTAACCTCCAATTTTTCAGGTATTCCGCTAGCATTTGCTTTTATCGTTTTACTTGGCAATAGTGGTTTATTTACACTGTTATTTGACAAATGGGATATTGAGGCGTTGACATCCTTTTCATTATACAGTTGGAGCGGTTTGTTACTTATTTACATTTACTTTCAGCTGCCATTATCACTAATGCTTCTATATCCCATTTATGATGGAATTCAGCAACAGTGGAAGGAGGCGGCAGCTCTTCTTGGTGCATCTAGCTGGCAGTTTTGGATGAAAATTGGTCTCCCTGTTATGCTCCCAGGAATTGTGGGAACCTTTAGTGTATTGTTCGCCAATGCAATGGGCGCGTATGCCTCTGCTTATGCATTAACAAGTAGTAATTATAATTTAGTGGCGATTCGTATAGGCTCCTTAATAAAAGGTGATATTTTTGCTCAGCCAGAGCTAGCCAGTGCCATTGCAGTTATATTAGCAGTGACAATGGTAACGGCCATGCTGATCAGTGAGTGGAGCATCTCTAAAACAAGGAGGAAAGTAAAATGAAAAAGCGTGGTTTGGCTGATTTCTTTTTCCTTCTGCTCGTGGGATATTTACTATTACCAGTGTTAGCAACAATGCTCTATGCGTTTGCAACAAAATGGAATAAAACGATATTGCCAGAAGGACTCACATTAAAATGGCTTTCCACATTGTTTCGTGATACTGATTTTATTCAAGCATTCGGCCGTTCAGTTCTTTTGGCAGGGGGTGCCGTTAGTATCGCGCTCCTTGTCATTGTGCCAGCCATTTTCGTCATCGTCCTATACTTTCCAAGATACGAAAAATGGATACAGATGGCAGTGGTGATGGTGTATTCTTTTCCAGGAATTATTTTAGCTGTAGGGCTTATACGCGTTTATAGCCAAATAGGTATACCGATGATATTTGTTGTTTTAGGTGCTTATGTTGTGGGGATTCTTCCTTATATCTATCAAGGTACACGAAATAGTTTAAGAAATATAGATGCGAGGCAACTGCTTGATGCGGCTCAATTGCTAGGCGCATCAAAAAGGCAGGCATTCACAAAAATTTTACTGCCTACCGTTTATCCAGGCTTATTTGCGGGGGCATTGTTATCCTTCTCGGTCTTATTTGGTGAGTTTGTCTTAATTAATCTTGTTGTAGGTTCTCGCTTTGAAACCGTTCAAATTTATTTAATGAAAAAGCTTAGCACAAGTGGACATATTGCTAGTGCTGTTGTTTTCATCTATCTCGTACTAATGGGTCTTTTAACATTCGTCATTGCTATCGTAACGAAACGATCGAAAGGTGCTACAATTCTATGAGTTATCTTGTTATTGAAGGGCTTCATAAAAAATATGGACAAGTATCTGTTTTAACCAATATTCACATGGAAATTCAAAAAGGCGAATTTATCACACTATTAGGTCCTAGTGGCTGTGGAAAGAGTACGATTTTGCGTATTGTTGCAGGTTTAACAGATGCATCGGCAGGTAAGATTTTGATTGAAGGAAAAAATATGAGTGGCGTACAACCGAAGGATCGTCAAGTGGGTATGGTCTTTCAATCCTATGCACTTTTTCCTAATATGACGGTGCTTGAAAATGTTGCTTTTGGTTTGCGTATGCAAAAAGTTAATAAGGCAGATATAGAGCAGCGTGTTCATGAAATGCTAGCGCTTGTTCATCTAAGTGAGAAAGCTAATGCGTACCCGAAAGAATTATCGGGAGGTCAACAGCAGCGTGTTGCTCTAGCTCGTGCATTAATTGTCCGTCCTAAAGTACTGCTATTAGATGAACCACTTAGTGCGCTTGATGCTCAAATTCGCAAAAAACTACAAGCAGATTTACGAGCAATTCAACGAAAATTAAATATGACAATGATTCTAGTTACGCATGATCAGGAGGAGGCAATGGCTGTTTCGGATAGAATATTTGTCATGAATAATGGCAGCATTGCCCAAAACGGTACGCCAACGGAAATCTATATGAGACCAAATAATGAATTTATTGCTAATTTTATCGGTCATTATAATGTTTTTCCACGCCAAACTTTAGAAAAAATGCTTGGAGCATCTTTAATAGAGCAAGCCACGAAATTTGCAATACGCCCTGAGGCATTACATCTCGAGCAACGAGATGGAGACTTATGTCTCTCTGGGGTTGCCAAACAATCATTAATGAGCGGCAATATTATTCGTACTACATTTGAAGGAGAAATGGCGTTTGCAATGGAACAACTGCATCAACAAGGGTATTCGATTGAAATGGGAAAATCCTATAAATGCTATGTCGCACAAGAAGATGTGATTGCGCTATCATGACTTACGCTAAACTGGAAAGATTTGATTTTATTTTAAAACAATTAGATTCTGAAGGGAAAATTATTGTTGCCAATATTGCTGATGCCCTTCAGGTAGCACCAGAAACAATTCGCCGAGACTTTGATGAATTAGAGCAACAGCATTTATTATCAAGAGTTCATGGTGGGGCTATTAAATATACGAATGTACGTAATGAACCGGTATTTTTACGCAAGCTACAAATGCACAAGGACGCAAAGAGACAAATTGCTCGTATTGCTGCAAAACGCATTTGCGACGGCGATACTATTGCAGTAGATACAGGTACTACAACAGTACATATAGCCGATTTTTTACTAGCTGTGGAAGATATAACAGTTGTAACGAATTCAATTGCAGCAGCTATTCAATTTAATTTAGCCATAGAAGAACGACGCATGACAGGCAAGGTCATATTACTAGGAGGTACGGCGAATCCAAAACAATCTTCTGTTGCAGGTGCTATGACGTTAGAAATGCTAGATAATATGAATTTTGATAAGGCCTTTTTATCGTGTGGTGGCATGAGTGAGGGCATTGTTTATGATTACGATTTGGATGAATCTCTTATTTCAAAGAAAATGCTCAAGCATAGCAAAGTGAGTTATTTATTAGCCGATGCATCTAAAATTAATGGCAAATCATTTTTTCAAATCTGTCATCTTGATGAATGTACAGAAATTCTTTGCGAAAGCACTTGTCCATTAGAATGGCAGGCTTATGAGGAAAAATGGACGATATGTAATGGAGGGAAGAGTGGATGACAATAGATTATCACGTACATTTAGAAGAGGGACCTTATTCATTTCGCTGGCTAGAGCGTACATCGCAGGCACTGGAGTTTTTTTATCCGGATGATGAAACGGAAAAAGGCTCCAAACAACAAATAACTTGTCATTTACAGCGTCTAGCAAGGCGTGTGAAAAATGGCTGTTATAGTGAGGAATGGTTGGATTTATATCTTGAACAGGCAAAGCAGCTCGGCTTACGTGAGGTGGGGATTGTCGATCACTTATATCGTTTTCAAGAAACGCGTGCCTATTTTGAGCGATTTATGAGGCTGGATGAAAGTAAAATTGGACAAATTCAGCGCTATTGGCTGGATCGTGTGATGACAGAAAATATGGATGCTTTTGTGACGACCATTCAGCAGGCAAAGGAAAAATGGCGTCAACATGGCATTACACTGAGACTTGGTATAGAGGCAGATTATTTTGTTGGTGGTGAGGAGGAATTAACTGCTTTGCTAGCAGGTTATCCTTGGGATTATGTAATTGGTTCTGTTCATTTTGTTGATGGGTGGGGCTTTGATAATCCACAAACAAAGTATCTTTTTGAGCAAATGGATCAACCCTCTTTACAACAAAATTATGAGCGTTTTTTTAAAGTAGTAGAGAAAATGATTCTTTCCAATATGTTTGATTTTGTTGCCCATTTAGATAATTTTAAAGTATTTAATTATCAGGTGGAGGATCGTGCGTTTCTTGAAGTTTGGTATAAACGTATTGCAAAGGCACTAACGTCTACTGAAACCGCCACTGAAATCAATGCCGGGCTGTATTATCGTTACCCTGTACAGGAAATGTGCCCGGGTCCTCGTTTTTTACAAACCTTACTTGAGCATGGAGTTGCTTTTACTGTATCCTCTGATGCACATTTCCCAGATGATTTAGGTAAATATACATTTGCCAATACAGAGCTGCTAAAGGGTTATGGCGTTCAAGCTATTGCCTCCTTTGAACAGAGAGTGAAAAAAATGATGACGTTATAGGTTGAGTAAAGGGCACTAAAGCTTCAATGTAGTGCCTTTTATTCGTATTACATAAGTACAATTTTACTCGCATACAAATGATTAAATTCATATTTATAATGTGAGGCGAATCAAATTGACATCTATTAAAGAACAACCCTTTTTACCTATTATTATACAATCGGGTCAGCATGCGTACGGGGTAGCACGCTCATTTTATGCAGCCTACCGCATGAAAAGTCTTGTCATTGAGCCAGCAAAAAAAGGGAGGACGATGCGCTCACTCCTTTTGAAAGGCTCACAGGGAATTGCCACGCAGAATAGCGGTATTCTGGATTTTCAATACGTTGAACATTTAGATGATCCTACCCGTTTTGTACAAGCGCTAGTGGGATTGGCCATGCAGTGCCAACAAAAGAAATTGATTTTATTAGTTTGTGACTGCTACTATGCAGAGCTTATCATTGAAAATAAAGAGCAGCTTGAAAAGTACTTTATTTTACCTTACATTGATCAGGCTTTACTAAATAGGGTGCAAACAAAGGAGAAGTTCTACAGGCTTTGTGATAAATATCAGTTAAAATACCCCAAAACCATCATTATAACAAAGGAACATCATCCAAATAGAGAAATTCCAATCCAGTATCCCATTATTATTAAACCCTCCAATACCGTTGCCTATACGAACTGTTCCTTTCCTGAAAAGAAAAAAATATATCTAGTGCATGATGCAGATGAGATGCAGCACATTATTCGCTGTATTTATCGTTCTAGCTATCAAGACACCTTAATCGTTCAAGAATTTATTCCAGGCGACGATTCCTATATCCGTGTTCTAGATGTATATGTAGGAAGAGATCGAAAAGTAAAATTAATGTGTCTTAGCAACAAGCTACTCGAAGATCCATCTCCACAAAACAAAGGTATTTCTTTAGCTGTTATGATCGATTATGATGAACAGCTAATGGAATCCATTCGGCATTTTTTAGAGGACATCGGCTATACGGGCTTTGCTAATTTTGATATGAAATATGATGCAAGGGACGGGAAATACAAGCTATTTGAAATGAATTTGCGAGCAGGGGCTTCAAGCTACTATGTGACCGCAAGCGGGTATAATTTAATGCAATATGTGGTGGATGATTATTTATACCAGGTTAATCATGAACGAACATATGTCCAGACGAAGCATGTATGGTCACTACTTCCTTCAAAAACACTATTTAAATACATGAAGAATGAAAAATTAAAAATAGAAGCCAAGCGATTAATGAAAGAAGGGCAATACACGGATGCATTACTATATAAAGAAGATATGAATATAAAACGCTGGATAAAGCTGAAATTGTATCATTCATATTTACGGGTAAAATACAGCAAGTATTTTAACAAAAGCAATGGTTAGCATATGTGAAATGAAGGATAGGGCTTTAAGATTCGTATTTATTATTTCATTTTTGTTAAGTGATTTAGATATTGAAAAGCGTTATGAGACATTAAATTTAGGTATAAAAAATGCTTTAATAAGAATGAATCAAAGAAAGGATTATCTTTTAGATGAAATTGTTTTAGAAAGCTTTGAATAGCTGATAAATAAAAATTGGTACCTTCAAATATAGTAAAAAATATTGTAGTACTTTATTGGAAATAACGGATGAATTGCGCAAAAATAAAATTGAAAATGATGGGTATTTCAATTTGTTAAAAATAATTAGTGAATATAATATTGATTATGCTTATAAAATCTTTTAATAGCGAGTTCACATGTGTATGACAATAGGGTTAGGAAAGACCCTTTTGAGAGCGCTGTGGATAATATCGAACAATTAAAAGCTATAGAGTATTTTCATAAATTGTATAAATCAGAAATCAAATTATTTAAAGTTTATCTAATGAATTTAAAGATATAAAGATTGATTTGTTGACTTTAGAAGAAAAACTAAACCAACAGTAGGAAAAGATTTAACCAATAATCTTATTAATATTGAAATGATATCAACGAAAACATCTCAAAGGTTTTTTCGATAACTAAGGTAAAGCTCCCTTTATTTTTAATGCAAATAATAGTAAAGTACTTATTGAAAAATTACTAGTTCTTGATGGAGACTTAATTCGCTTAATTGATTATCTAAGAGAAAGTAGCTATTCAGATTACAGATATAACAATTATGTATCTGATACAATACATTATATAGTTGCTGCGGCTTTTAAAAAAAGTCACTTAGATATCAAATAAAAATAGTGGGGCACTAAGGTTATTTTGAATTACTTCAAATATATTCGCTTTTAGAAGGAAGTGGAGATAGAGAGAAATGTAGAGAATTATTTAGTTTCCTATAAAATTAGTAGAATTATTGGTCTTTTAAAGAAATAATTTTTAAAAATGAAATGATAGAATCTAATCTAATCTTATCTTTACAGACTGTGCTTTTTCTTTTGGTTATTTATTGCAATAACAGTTTCGGAATATTCAAACATATTTTGATGAGAATATTTAAATTTTACCGATTTATATTTGCCGAATCGACAAATCATACTTATAGCTCAATCTCTTATCACCTCTTAAAAAGGTATAT
The DNA here is from genome assembly GCF_020217405.1 of Lysinibacillus capsici. Taxonomy (NCBI): domain Bacteria; kingdom Bacillati; phylum Bacillota; class Bacilli; order Caryophanales; family Bacillaceae; genus Lysinibacillus; species Lysinibacillus capsici. Next base: position 1,296,416 of record NZ_CP084108.1, read on the forward strand.
TTGTTATTTTAAGTTATTCTTTAATCCCCACTATTATCATATCAATTTATGTTTAAATGACAAAATATATAAGTGAAAATGAGTGTGTATTTTATGGTAATTTTATGACATTGTAAATATAGTGTAGTATAAGAAAAGGCGTGTGCGCACGTGACCTAGAATAGCATAAAAAAGAACACTCATTTGTTTTTAACTCTAAAACAAATGAGTGTTTTTTCAGCTTTCATCGTTCTGAATAGTAGTCTGATTCAGAGGTTCTGCTCATTCCCTCACTTCAAAAAATAACAATGTTATTTAATGAAATAGTGCAGAATACAATAGCACTAAAAAACTAAGTAGAGTGAAACTAAATAGAATTATTAGAGGTAATTTCTCTTTACGTTCTTTGATTCGATTCATTCTAAGAAATAGTACAATACAAAGGGTGAGTGAAATACCAAAAAGAATAATAGGAACTATAGATAACACAACTATCCCCCTTTTTTAATAATTAACATTGAGAACCTATCCAGAAAGGATCTGGATTTACTGTACCTGTCCATTTAATCCATAATCCACAGTCCTTAACGCTTGATAAGTTTAAGGCAGTTGCCCCAATATCAATTAATCCTATTGCAATAATAGTAGCTAATCCAAGAGGAGGAGCAATAAAGGCAGCGATAGCAGCTCCAAGTGTAGCTATTCCTGCTCCAATTTGAATATAAGTTATTATCTTGGAAGCTTGACAACTATCAAAGTAAGTATAGAATCCAACTGAAGTCTTTTCATACTTACTTTTACCGTTACATGCAGCTAACGGCTGGACAGAAATCATTAATTCAAAGTCTTTTGTAGTAGACTCAATTAAGTCTTCAGATACATTTTCTTTTCTAGTTGACTCTTCATCAAAATAAAAACCATTTTCATCATATGTTACAAATGGCTGTATAGCCAATGTATCGTTTATTATTTGATTATGTTCATTTACTTTTGATATTGCAAGCTTGATATCAGAATCTGTTGCACCTTGTTTTTTTGCTAAATTAGTATCTATAGCAATATAGTCTCCATCGAAACCTATTGTTTTATCAAATTCTTTATCTAATTCTAATACACTTGTAAGAATAGTCGTATTCATTAGCTTTAGTTTTATAACTTTGAGGGTGTTGCTTCCAAAATTATATTAGTATAGCCTGTTTTGATTGTAGAACAAATAATCTGAAGACAAATTGTTCGACACAGTTTTACCATCAACAATAACAGTTTGAGCTAAAGCCATTATATATTTTGAACCGCCACCTTCTTTAGCTAAAAGGGGTTTAAATTCTTCACTTGTAACCTTTGATAACAATGCAATCTGTCTAAAGCTGTGCCTCCATTTACAACTAACAATTCATCTTTTGCAGTTGAATGTAAGTCATAAATTGAAGTAATATCATTATCTACTCAAAAATACCCTGGTTTGTACTCAAAATTACTTATGTCGGGTTTTCCTTCAAGATCGTTTGTAATTCCACTGATTTGTCAGCTACAACAGTAAAGCCTATAACGCCTAAACTACTTTGTTTTATATAAATCAATAATAACAAAGGTTTGGAATTATTTATAAACTATTCTAATTATTGTTATAACTATTGAGAAAGGTGAAGTTTCATCTATTATAAAGGATTAGTAAAAATTATTTGTATGGACAGGAAATGTGACGTTTTAGTTTTGTAACAATTACTTTTTGCTTATTAATGATAAAACATAAAAATAATTGTATAATTCATTTGTGAGGAAGGAGCGTCCGTTTAGTGAGTGAAGAAATGAGAACAGGTAAGAGTGTTTTTGAATTAGAGCAAGAACAACTAAAAACATTACCGAAAAATAAAAATAAAGAATCAGAAAAAGATTATTCAACATATTTTCAAGGGCCATCAATGATCGATGGAAAAAAACGTAAAACAGTAGCTGAACATATTCAATATGCTTTAGAAAACGGTTTCCGTGGAATAGGTGAGGGAAAAAGTTATCATATCATGACTTATGGCTGCCAAATGAATGAGCATGACACAGAAGTAATGGCTGGGATTTTTATGCAGCTAGGCTACACACCAACAGAGGTGATTGAAGAGGCTGACGTTGTCTTGCTAAATACATGTGCTATTCGTGAAAATGCAGAAAACAAAGTATTTGGAGAACTTGGTTTCCTGCTGAAATATAAACGAAAAAACCCTGAGATGCTAATAGGGGTTTGTGGCTGTATGTCGCAAGAGGAATCTGTGGTTAATAAAATTTTAAGAAGCTATCCACATGTTGATATGGTGTTTGGTACACACAATATTCATCGTCTGCCAAACATTTTAAAAGAAGCCTACATGTCTAAAGAAATGGTCATAGAGGTTTGGTCTAAAGAAGGCGATGTTATTGAAAATCTGCCGAAGAAACGTCTTGGCTCCATTAAGGCTTGGGTTAATATTATGTATGGCTGCGATAAATTCTGTACGTATTGTATCGTTCCATATACACGTGGTAAAGAGCGCAGTCGCCGACCAGAGGAAATCATTGCTGAAGTTCGTGAGCTAGCGGCAGCGGGCTACAAAGAAATTATGTTATTGGGACAAAATGTCAACGCTTACGGCAAAGATTTTGAGGATATTGATTATCGTCTTGGCGATTTAATGGATGAATTAAGAAAGATCGATATTCCACGTATTCGATTTACAACGAGTCATCCACGTGACTTTGATGATCATTTAATCGAAGTTCTTGCAAAGCGTGGCAACTTAGTGGAGCATATTCATTTACCAGTACAATCTGGCTCGAATGACGTGCTAAAAATTATGGCGCGTAAATACACACGCGAGCATTTCCTTGGTTTAGTGGATAGAATTAAAGCGGCAATACCTGAAGTAACCTTAACAACAGATATTATCGTTGGCTATCCAAATGAAACAGAGGAGCAGTTTGAGGAAACATTGTCCTTATACCGTGAAGTTGGCTTTGACGCAGCGTTTACGTATATTTATTCGCCACGTGAAGGTACACCAGCTGCAAAAATGATTGACAATGTACCTGAAGAGGTGAAAAAAGAGCGTCTTCAACGTTTAAATGAAGTGGTAGGTGAATACTCTCGCAAAGCATTGGAGCGTTTAAATGGTCAGGTTGTCGAAGTTTTAGTTGAAGGCACAAGTAAACGACGCGACGATGTGTTAGCGGGCTATACGAGGAAAAATCGTTTAGTTAACTTCAAAGCACCAGCAGAAGTAATTGGTCAATTAGTGAAAGTAAAAATAACAGAGACTACATCCTATTCACTTACTGGTGAATTTGTGGAAGTCGTAAAAAATGAAAAGGTGGAAGCATAAATGACACAAGTCTTATATACAAAAGAAGATTTAATTAAAAAATCACATGAAATTGCACATATGATTGCAAATACGCCAGAGGTTGAATTTTTCAAAAAGGCAGAAGCGCAAATTAACGAAAATCAACAAGTACGTGAACGTATTGCAAGCTTAAAAAGCTTACAAAAACAAGCGGTTAATTTCCAGCACTTAGGGAAAGAAAAAGCATTAAAAATGATTGAAGATAAAATTGCTAAAATCGAGGAAGAAATTAATGCCATCCCAGTTGTGCAACAATTTAAAGAATCACAAGGCGATGTAAATGATTTATTGCAACTTGTTTCAAATACGATCGCAAATAATGTTACAAATGAAATTATTCGCTCAACTGGTGGCGATGTTCTTCGTGGTGAAACGGGTTCATACGTAGAAAATACTCAACCAGGTAGCTGCTCTTAACAGATTATAGAAATCAAAGCTCGAATGCTGTCATTCGAGCTTTTTTTACGTCTTCTTCTATTGAAGCATTCAGCTGCTATAATAGACCTCTCATCGAAAAGTTTTAAATGATCCATTTCATTCTCTAAAAATATATGTTCACCCAATGGGCGCTATCTGCATATGATGGAGTGAAAAGAGTCGAAGGAGGAATTGCGCTGAAACGTTTACGACAAATCGTGACGAAAGCAGTAGTTGCCAAAGGGAAGAAGAGAACGGAAGAACGTGTAACATTATCACCAACAAATAAACCGACAAGTATTTTAGGATGCTGGGTAATCAATCACACTTGCTCTGCAAAAAGAGTCGGGAAATTTGTAGAAGTAACAGGGAAATTTGATGTCAATGTTTGGTATGCCTATAGTAATCATTCGAAAACAGCTGTGTTTTCTGAAACGATTCACTATAAAGACAAAGTGAAGCTTCACTATCGAGACGGTGAAATTAGCGTTGGTGATGATGTTCGTGTACGTGTGATACAAGAACCAAATTGTATTGAAGCGATTATCTCTCCATGTGGTACAAAGTTTGAAATTGTAGTGGAACGTGAAGTAGTTGTTGAGGTAATGGGTGAAACAACAATTTGTATTAGTGTCCATCCACTAGACTATGAAGAAGATTGGAGCCTTAATGATGAAAGTTCATCTTCATCCTCATCAAGCTCTAGTTCTAGCTCCTCTTCAAGTCCTGAAGGAGAAGGCAGGTATGTGTTAGAGTCTTCATCGTTTCCTGATGAACGACCAAGATAAGTCTAAAAAACATCATTTTTTGATACATGCGAAATGCTAGCATCTTAAAAAAGGTGAATGAAGCGTTTCGCATGTATCTTTTGTTATAATAAATATATCTATAAGGCAAGAGCGAGGTAAATAGTGATATGACAACATATACACCAATGATGCAACAGTATCTACAGGTAAAGGAAGATTACAAAGATGCCTTTTTATTTTTTAGATTAGGTGACTTTTATGAAATGTTTTTTGAGGACGCAATCAATGCCTCACAAATTTTAGAAATTACATTAACAAGCCGAGATGCAGGCGCAAAAGAGCGAATACCAATGTGCGGTGTGCCGCATCATTCGGCTAAAAATTATATTGAAACACTTGTGCAAAAAGGCTATAAAGTGGCTATTTGTGAACAAACAGAAGATCCAAAGCAAGCAAAAGGTGTGGTCAAACGTGAAGTGGTTCAGCTTATCACACCAGGAACAATTATGGAAGGAAAGGCTCTTGATGGTAAATCGAATCATTTTATTGGAGCGGCAGAGCAATTAGATGACACAACATTTGGCTATGCTTATTTAGATTTATCCACAGGTGAGGCAGTAGCATCTTCTATTGAAGGCGATGGCAAAGCCTTATTAATGCAAATGCAGGCTTACGGAATTCGAGAGCTGATTGTAACGGATAGTTTGCAGCTATTATTAGCAGAGCATGCCGTCAATGCTGGGATCGTACTTTCAATTGAAGTGAATGAAATGCCTATGGACAAAGCAGCAAGTTATCTAGAAGCTGTACCAAAACCGTTACAAATTGCGTGTCTTCGATTGTTAGCTTATATTGACCAAACGCAAATGAGATCTTTATCACATATTCAGGCATTCACGTTTAATGAAATTAAAAATTATTTACGCATTGATTCTAGCTCAAAGCGCAATTTAGAGCTGATTCAATCGATTCGTGGTGGCGATCAAAAAGGTACACTCTTATGGCTATTAGATGACACCGTGACAGCGATGGGTGGACGGAAATTAAAGCAATGGCTACACCAACCGCTTGCCACACGTTCAGCAATAGAGGCTAGACTAGCGATTGTTACGGATTTGTTGGAAGAATATTTTGTACGAACAGAGCTTCAAGCATCCTTAAAACAAGTATATGATTTAGAGCGTTTGGCTGGTCGTGTTGCTTTTGGCAATGTGGGTGGACGAGATTTAGCCCAATTGCGTGATTCTTTACGCCAAGTGCCGACTATTCAACAGCAGTTGATGGGGTCAAATAAAGAAACATTACAGCAATTAGGTGCGGAACTTGATACATGCTCAGATGTCGAGGCATTATTAGCAAAAGCGATTACAGATAATCCCCCTATTACCATTAAAGAAGGGGATGTTATCCGTGACGGCTATAATGAACGCTTAGACGAACTTCGCTATGCCGCTCGTAATGGTAAGGATTGGATTGCCCAACTGGAACAAGAAGAGCGTGTGAAAACGGGTATTAAAAATTTAAAAATAGGCTATAATCGCATTTTTGGTTACTATATTGAAATAACAAAATCAAATATTCATTTAGCGGATTTAACACGCTATGAGCGCAAACAAACACTGGCGAATGCGGAGCGCTATATTACACAGGAACTAAAAGAAAAAGAAGCATTGATTTTAAATGCAGAAGAAGAAAGCTTAACATTGGAGTACAACCTATTTGTAGAAATCCGTGATGTATTAAAAGCTTATATTCCGCGTGTCCAAGCACTGGCAGCAAATATTAGTGAATTGGATGTTTTACTAAGCTTTGCAAGTGTCTCAGAAAAATATCGCTTTACGAAACCGCAATTTCATGGTGGACGTGCCCTAGAAATTATAGAAGGACGCCATCCTGTCGTTGAAAAAATGCTGAATAAGCAAATGTATGTACCAAACGATTGTGTGCTAGAAGAGCAGAACAATATGATGCTTATTACAGGGCCGAATATGTCAGGTAAAAGTACTTATATGCGCCAAGTTGCATTAATTGTTGTTATGGCACAAATGGGCTGCTATGTACCCGCTGAAAAAGCGAAGCTGCCTATTACTGATCAAATTTTTACTCGGATTGGGGCGGCCGATGATTTAGCGGCAGGGCAATCTACATTTATGGTGGAGATGCTTGAATCGCAACATGCAATTACGCATGCAACAAAAAATAGCTTGATGCTATTTGATGAAATTGGACGTGGAACATCGACCTATGATGGAATGAGTTTGGCACAATCGATGATGGAATATATTCATGACAAAATTGGGGCCAATACGTTATTTTCTACGCACTATCATGAATTGACAGCACTTGAAAAGGATTTGCCACGCTTACAAAATGTGCATGTTTCAGCCACTGAAAAAAATGGTACGGTCGTTTTCCTGCATAAGGTGAAAAAAGGAGCGGCTGATAAATCCTATGGTATACATGTGGCACAGCTTGCTCAATTACCTGAGGAAATTTTAGCTAGAGCACGTGTATTACTTGAGAACTTTGAGGCAGGGAAAGAAGTAGTTGCCGAAACACAGGTGATAGCTGAACAACCAATACAGATGTCTTTATTTGCAGAGGACGAACCGATTTCCCCAGCCGAGACACAGGTGCTAAAGAAATTAGAAAAGGTAAATATTCTAGGTACTTCACCAATGCAGGCAATGAATATTTTATATGAGCTACAGCAAGAACTAGTGAACGTTAAAAAATAAAGGAGTGATACGTTAGTGGGAAACATACAAATTATGGACGAATGGCTATCCAATAAAATCGCGGCAGGAGAGGTAGTAGAAAGGCCAGCTTCTGTTGTAAAAGAGCTAGTGGAAAATGCTATTGATGCTGGGAGTACGTCCATTGATGTTTTTTTACTAGAAGCAGGTCTCACTTCCATTCAAGTAATAGATAATGGTAGCGGTATGGATGAAGAGGATGCACTAATGTCATTCTCTCGTCATGCTACTAGTAAAATTCATCAGGAACATGATTTATTTCGTATTCGAACACTTGGCTTCCGTGGTGAGGCTTTAGCATCCATTGCCTCTGTTTCTAAAATGACATTGATTACATCAAATGGTGAATCCGGAACACATTTAGAACTTGAAGGTGGACATATCCTCACTCATAAACCTGGTCCATTGCGTAAAGGAACTGATTTAACAGTCTCCCAGCTATTCTTTAATACACCCGCCCGTTTAAAATATATGAAAACCATTCAAACCGAGCTTGGGCATACAATAGACCTGATGAATCGCCTCGCACTTGGTAACCCACAAATAGCATTCAGATTATTGCATAATGGTCAACAATTACTGCAAACAAATGGCCGAGGAGATGTACAACAAGTGCTTGCAGCTATTTATGGAATACATAATGCCAAGAAAATGGTGTCATTCCAAGGCGAGTCACATGATTATCGAATTTCTGGCTTTGTATCCTTACCAGAGGTAACACGTGCTTCTAAAAATTATATGACTCTATTTGTCAATGGTCGTTGGGTCAAGCATTATTTAGTACAAAAGGCTATTGTAGATGCTTACCATACGTATTTACCTATCGAGCGCTTCCCAATAGTTGTTCTATATATAGAGGGTGATCCTTACTTAACAGACGTGAATGTGCATCCTGCAAAACATCAAATTCGTTTAAGTAAAGAGGCTGATCTTTTGAAGTTAATAGAGGAAACCATTCGTGAAACAATACGCAACATTATTCGAGTCCCACAAATGGAAAAGAAAGAAAAAATAGTTAAACCAGCTACTGAGCAATTAAACATTTGGAAGCCTGCTCCGAAGATTGATGTGGAGAAAATGAATGCCATCGTAGAAAAATTATATGATGTCCAAACCATTCAAGAAAACAATCTTGAACAGATAGATGAGCCTAAGCCAATTTCTACGGTTCGAGAGGAAAGTTGGCAGCTTACACCACAAATAGAGGCTGAAACAATTGATGAAGTAACAATAGCTGAACAGTCGGAAATATTGGAAGAAATGCCTACGAAGGAACCCTTTCCTGAACTCGAAGTAGTGGGGCAAATCCATGGCACATACATTGTCGCACAAATGGAGGATGGTTTTTATTTAATTGATCAGCATGCTGCTCAGGAACGCATTAAATACGAATTCTTCCGTGAAAAAGTCGGTCAAGTTAATCCTCATGAACGTCAGGCATTATTGTTACCACTAACATTCCATTATGCAGCCGATGAAGCACTGATCTTACGAGAACACAGGCATGAATTAGAAGCTGTAGGCGTATTTTTAGAGGAATTTGGACAGTCATCTTTTGTTGTACGTGAGCATCCGAGTTGGTTCCCACAAGGGGAGGAACAGGAAATCATTGAGGATTTAATTGAACAGGTGCTGACAACTAAAAAGGCTGATATCAAAAAACTACGTGAGGCAGCCGCGATTATGATGAGCTGTAAAAAGTCAATCAAAGCCAATTATTATTTAACAAAAGAGCAAATGGAAACATTGCTGCGAGATTTACGCAATGCAGATAATCCATTTACATGCCCACACGGACGTCCGGTGCTTATTCACTTTACATCATATGAAGTGGAAAAAATGTTCAAACGGGTTATGTAAGGGAGAGGGGGAAAATAGATGGGTGAATTTATTTTAGCGATTGATCAAGGAACGACAAGTTCAAGAGCCATTTTATTTGATAAAAAAGGTCAAATTGTTCATGTAGCACAAAAAGAATTTCAACAAATCTTTCCAAATGCTGGCTGGGTAGAGCATAATGCCAATGAAATATGGGGTTCTATCTTGTCCGTTATTGCGGCGGTATTAACCGAAAGTGGCCATGAAGCAAGTGAGGTTCATGCGATCGGCATTACCAATCAGCGCGAAACAACAGTGGTGTGGGATAAACACACAGGTCAGCCAATTTACAATGCGATTGTCTGGCAATCACGCCAAACACAGGACATTGTGAATACCTTAAAAGAACAAGGACATGAAGAACATTTTCAGCAAAAGACAGGGCTTCGCTTAGATGCTTATTTTTCAGCGACAAAAATTAAATGGATTTTAGATAATGTTGAAGGCGCTCGTGAAAAGGCAGACAATGGGGATTTATTATTTGGAACGATTGATACATGGCTTGTTTGGCGATTATCAAAGGGAAAGGCTCATGTGACCGATTACTCAAATGCAGCTCGAACAATGCTCTACAATATTCATGAATTGAAGTGGGATGAGGAACTTTGCGAGCTTTTAGCTATCCCAATGTCCATGCTTCCAGAAGTGAGAAATTCATCAGAAATATACACAGAAACGGCTCCAAGTATATTTTTTGGAGAAAAAATTCCGATAGCTGGGATTGCGGGTGATCAGCAAGCCGCACTTTTTGGACAAACTTGTTTTAGCAAAGGAATGGCTAAAAACACGTATGGCACTGGCTGCTTTATGTTATTAAATACAGGAGAGCAAGCAGTGACATCAGAAAATGGTTTATTGACAACCATTGCGTGGGGAATAGATGGGACAGTGACCTATGCATTGGAAGGTAGTGTATTTGTAGCAGGATCAGCTATTCAATGGCTACGCGATGGACTAAGGATGATTCGTACAGCAGAGGATTCTGAATCCTATGCTAGAAAAGTAGATCATACTGATGGGGTTTATGTTGTCCCTGCCTTTGTTGGTCTAGGTACACCTTACTGGGATACAGATGCACGTGGCGCCATTTTTGGGTTAACCCGTGGAACATCAAAAGAACATTTTATTCGAGCAACACTAGAATCATTAGCCTATCAAACGAAAGATGTACTAGATGCAATGGAAGAAGCAGCAGGTACTCCGATTGAAGTACTCCGTGTAGATGGTGGAGCTGTCAAAAATCAATTTTTAATGCAGTTCCAAAGTGATGTTTTACAGCTACAAGTAGAGCTAGCAAAACTGAATGAGTCAACAGCACTCGGTGCAGCCTATTTAGCGGGGCTGGCGACAAGCTTCTGGCCAAACCAAGAGGCTTTATCGGCATTATGGGTGAGTGGGGAAACCTATCACCCTCACATGGATGAAGAACAAGCCACAGCTCTGTATACAGGATGGCAGAAGGCTGTAGAGGCAACACGAATTTTTAAATCATAGCTATTGGGGGAGAAAGGTATGTTTTCATTTGAGCAGCGACCAAAAATTTTATATTATCTAGAGCACTATAGCTTTGACGTATTAGTCATTGGTGGTGGTATTACAGGTGCAGGAATTGCATTAGATGCCGCATCAAGAGGCCTTTCTGTCGCATTAATTGATATGCAGGATTTTTCAGCTGGTACGTCGAGCCGTTCAACCAAATTGATTCACGGTGGTCTACGTTATTTAAAGCAATTTGATGTAGGAGTTGTAGCCGAGGTAGGGCGAGAGCGTGAAATTGTTTATGATAATGCTGTACATGTCACAACGCCTGAAAAAATGCTATTACCTTTATATAAAAAGGGTTCACTCGGTCCCTTCACAACATCTATGGCATTAAAGGTCTATGACCGCTTGGCGGGCGTCAAAAAACATGAACGTAGAACGATGTTAAATGCTCAGGAAACCCTGGCATTAGAGCCTTTACTCAATCCAGATGGCTTAGTCGGCGGTGGCTATTATGTAGAATACCGTACAGATGATGCCCGTCTAACAATTGAAGTATTAAAAAAGGCAGTAGAATATGGAGCGCTTTGCCTCAACTATGCTGAAATGACGGAATTTATTTATGAAAAGAAAAAGCTTGTTGGCATTAAAGTGAGGGATCATGTGACGGGGAAAATGCTCAATGTTCATGCCGCCCAAATTGTGAATGCAACAGGTCCCTGGGTTGATGACGTACGACAAAAAGATAAGGTAGCAGATAACAAGCAATTACGTCTAACAAAGGGCGTTCATATTGTCTTCAAACAAAAGGATTTCCCGCTAAAGCAAGCTGTTTATTTTGATATTGCTGATGGTCGTATGGCCTTTGCCATTCCACGAGATGGTAAAACCTATGTAGGGACTACGGATACTGTCTATGAAGGTAATCCTATACATCCAGTGGCATCACAGCAAGATGTGGATTATCTAATGGAAGCTGCAAAAAAGATCTTTCCAACTGCTACTATCACAAGAGACACAATTGAATCCTCTTGGGCAGGGGTCCGACCTCTGATTTATGAAAAAGGCAAGGATCCATCAGAAATTTCAAGGAAAGATGAAATTTGGACAGCGCCAAGTGGTTTAATGACGATTGCGGGTGGTAAGCTTACGGGCTATCGCCAAATGGCTGAAACGATTGTGGATAAAATTGTGAAGGCCCGTCGCTACAAGCATGCAAGTGGCTGTTTAACACGTGAGCTAGCACTTTCTGGTGCAAAGGGAATTAACGCTATTAATTTCCCTGACTATATTGCCTATAAAGCACGGGAAGGCGTACAGTATGGCTTAAATTATGATGAAGCCAAGCATCTCGTACAAAAGTATGGCACGAATGTAGATGCCTTATTTGATCGCGTGAAATTTTTACATGAACATGGCAGTACAATGCCTCTTGCCTTACATGCGATGCTACTGTATGGCATTGAAGCCGAAATGGTCTATACACCAAGCGACTTCTTTATCCGTCGGACTGGTTTATTATACTTCGATATTGAAGCAGTAAAGCTTTATAAACAGCAAGTGATGCAAGTGATGCAACAACGCTTAAATTATACGGAGGAACAAAAAAATAGCTATATTGCTGAATTAGAGCAAGCCATTAACGATGCAACAAATTTTGTGAAAGAAGGGGAGTAAGGGATGGAGCGTTATATTCAAATGTCGGATGAACAATTTGTCTTCACTCGAACATCGGAGCCTTCAACGCCATGTATTGGACATATTCACATTTTGCATGGCATGGCCGAGCACAGCGGTCGCTATTTAACATTTGCGAAAACTCTCAACGCAGCAGGCTATGTTGTGACGATGCACGATCACCGTGGGCATGGTGAAACGGCAGCATATAATGGGACATTGGGCTTTTTTGCTGAAGAAAACGGCTTTGAGCGTGTTGTAAAAGATGCTCATGAAGTGATTACACAACTTCACGTACCATACGCTAATGTACCATTAATTCTCTTTGGCCATAGTATGGGTTCCTTCATTACTAGACGCTATATTCAATTATATGGAGAGCAAGTAGATAATGTTATTCTCTGTGGCACTGGAAATGTGACAGCCTTGCATGCTGTAGGAAATCTAGTAGCCAAGGCTTTAGCTAAGGGACTAGGAAAAGAAACTGAAAGTAAGCTGTTAAATCAATTGAGCTTTGGTAGCTTTAATAAGCAATTTCCCAATCCGAAGACTGCCTATGATTGGTTATGTTCAGTACAACAAGAGGTGGAAAAGTATATCGATGATCCCTATTGTGGCTTTATTCCAACGAATCAATTTTTCGTGGATTTGACAACTGGCTTTGCCACACTAAATCGTAAAAGAGAATTAGCAAAAGTAAGAAAAGACCTCCCTATTCTCTTAATTAGTGGCAGCAAAGATCCAGTTGGTGAACAGGGGCTAGGCGTTTACAAAGTTGCTGAACAGTTAGCAGCAGTGGGTGTAGAGGATGTAACGGTTTATTTATTCGAGGAAAAACGACATGAAATTTTAAATGAAGACAATCAAGAAGCGGTCTTTCAAGTTTTATTACGGTGGTTAGAAAAATATGATAGAAACTAAATTGCAGCAGGCAGAGGTCGTAGCAATAGTGGGGCCGACTGCCTCTGGTAAAACGGCATTAAGCATTGAACTGGCAAAAAAATATAACGGTGAAGTCATTAATGGTGATTCCATGCAAGTTTATAAAGGGCTCGATATTGGGACAGCTAAAATTACCGAAGAAGAGATGGAGGGCGTTCCTCATCATTTACTAAGCTTTTTAGAGCCTACAGAATCTTTTTCGGTAGCAGATTATCAAAAATTAGTACGTGCGAAGATCGCGGAAATTCAATCTCGTCAAAAATTACCTATAATAGTAGGGGGCTCTGGCTTATATGTACAAGCTGTCCTCTATGATTTCCAATTTACTGATGAAAAAGTAGATGTAGAAGCACGAAAAGCCTACTATGAGGAATTAGAAAAGCTTGGCCCTGAAGCAATGCATGACAAATTAAAAAAACTAGACCCTCAAACAGCGGAGACAATCCATCCTAACAATACACGTCGTGTTATTCGTGCATTAGAGATGCTGGAATTAAGCGGTGTATCAAAAGCAGCTGAAGCGCAAAATCGAGGAGAAGTCCCCCTTTACAACCATGTTATTTTAGGGTTAGGTCAAAACATGTCTCGAGACGTGCTATATGACCGTATTAATCGTCGTGTTGATTTAATGATGGAAAATGGTCTTCTGCAAGAAGTGAAGGGATTATGGCAGCGAAATATCCGCGGTGTGCAGTCTATACAAGCCATCGGGTATAAAGAATTATATGATTATTTAGATGGTAAATGTACCCTAGAAGAAGCCATTGATAGCCTAAAACAAAATTCCCGTCGCTATGCAAAAAGACAGCTTACTTATTTCCGTAATAAAATGGATGTCCATTTTATTACGCCTGATGATCGATTATAAGAATAAAGAAAAATTTCTAAAAATTACTAATTGATAAATTGGTAGAACATGCTACTATAGGAATGAAGAGGTAGAAAGTTAGTAGGGAGGCTATTTGATGAAATCAATCAATTTGCAAGATACGTTCTTGAACCAACTACGTAAAAACAGTGTTTTTGTAACTGTATTTCTGTTAAACGGATTTCAGTTAAAAGGGACTGTGAAATCATATGATAATTTTACAGTATTACTACTTGATGCTGAAAATAAGCAGCACCTAATTTACAAGCACGCCATTTCTACATTCGTACCAGCAAAACAAATTGAGTTTTTAGAGACAGAAGTATAATAAGTTTGTTAAACAGTTAGTGTACTCACACTGGCTGTTTTTTTTGCTACAAGCTATAATGATAGTGGAATTTTATATTTTGGAGGACAAAGTTTATGAAAACAATGGAAACAACACAATTATTAGATCTGTTAGATGCAAATGAGGACCTATATATTATCGATGTTCGTGAAGAGGATGAAGTAGCACATGGCATGATCCCAGGTGCTCAACATATTGCACTCGGAACTATCCCTGAACGTTTAGAGGATTTAGATGTAGAAAAGCCATATATTATTGTATGTAAGGCTGGAGCTCGTTCTGCCAATGCATGTGCTTACTTAGAGGCACAAGGATTTGATGTAACAAACCTTGAAGGCGGCATGCTGGCTTATGATGGAGAATTAGAATTTAAATAAACCATGGAAAAAGAAAGAGTGTATACTCTTTCTTTTTTCATGGTTTATTTTTCAGGGCGTCCATGATAAAATTAAAATTTTCTTCAAAGTTTTTGTAGATATTAACGTTTTTTTGTCCCTGCACTTTTGAAGCATAACTAGCAAAGTTTAGACCAGCTCCATAAATTTGTAGTGCTCCATTCGCCAAATCCCCCTTTTGGAGAAGCTCAATGCCATCTTTCAAGAAATTTTGGCTCTCCTCCAAATGACATTCCGTCAAGTATTTATCACCACTATGAAATAACTTTAAATTTTCCAGTATTTTATTTGCTGTCTCTTCACTGATCGAAGCGTCGACATTGATTAACAACTGATTAATCGGTTTTACGAGTTGGGCATAGAGGCTATCGTGTGTTTCACAGGTTTCAGCAATAGCATTTCTTAATTCTTCTGCATTCATTATATCTTCCCCTAACTTTTTAACGTTTTATTACTTTTGATACTTACCCAATCTTCAATCAATTCAATACTGAAGTTTCAGAAATAATTTATGTTTACATTGAACAGATTATAAGGGCTTTTCAATTTTATGTTTAACATTTCTTAGAGAACTGGAAAAATACAAGTTTTGGAAGGTGGAAATGGAGTTAATTTGTGATTTATTTGTTAGGACAATTGATGTAGCCGATAGTTTTTGTAACAAGCCGAGTTTTAGGCATAGAGAATTCTAAAAAGCACTAATTAAGGAAGACTTGGAATCCAAGTGAAGGATTCCTTTATTGTTATAAGCTCTTGATAAGCTCCTAAATTGTTTGAATAGCTGGTTGTACTAAGTTAACACTCAAAAAAATTTTTCCTCTTGACAATAAAAAAGTTGTAAAGTAGATTTATCATAATTACATAAAAGCAATAGGTGCCCATTAGGGAGAATAGGGAATAAAGTGAAAAGCTTTAGCGGACCCGCCACTGTATAAGGGAATTTCATAGTGTATGCCACTAGCAAATTGCTGGGAAGGTACTATGAGGTGTTGAACTTGAGCCAGGAGACCTGCCTACATGCTTTAGAAGATATAGATGATGGAAAAGTCTGTAGTTTATTTGTCATGACAATAAACTACAGACTTTTTATTTTGTCTTAATGAGAACGAGAGGAGAAATAATCATGCAATTATTACAAGACACGATTCAAAACATTCCAGGGGTTGATATGAAAAGTATGGAACAAGCCAGAAAGCGGATTGATGCGCTTTGTAAGCCCCCGGGTAGCTTGGGTAAACTAGAATCAATTGCCGTACAGCTCTCTGGTATAACCGGACAATTATATCCGACAGTCGACAAAAAAGTGATGATTGTCTGTGCTGCAGATCATGGTGTTTGCGAGGAAGGTGTAACCACGAATCCACAAGATGTTACGCTCTTTCAAACATTAAATTTTCCTAAGGGTGGTACAGGCGTTTGTGCGATTGCGGGCATTACCAATGCAAAGGTGGTCACAGTAGATGTTGGGGTAAAAGAAGATATTCCACTT
Source organism: Lysinibacillus capsici (assembly GCF_020217405.1). Classification (NCBI taxonomy): domain Bacteria; kingdom Bacillati; phylum Bacillota; class Bacilli; order Caryophanales; family Bacillaceae; genus Lysinibacillus; species Lysinibacillus capsici. Next base: position 1,312,768 of record NZ_CP084108.1, read on the forward strand.
GATGCAGGAGTCCTTATTCATAAAATTAAATATGGTACCGATAACATGGCACAAGGTCCAGCTATGTCCAAACAAGAAGCCATTCAATCGATAGAAGTAGGAATCCGTGTGGCCACTGAGGAAATCATAAAAGGTGCTGATGTACTTGGGACTGGAGAAATGGGCATCGGCAATACAACACCAAGTGCTGCAATATTAGCAGTTTTGACGGGATACGACCCTATCGAAGTAACGGGGTTTGGTGCAGGAGTAGGCCAAGGAGGCATTGCCTATAAAGCAGCAGTTATTGAAAAAGCAATTACCTTAAATAAGCCTAATCCAAATGATGTTATTGATGTTCTGGCTAAGGTTGGAGGATTAGAGATAGGGGCGATGACAGGTATTATTCTTGGCGCTGCTGCCCATCGTAAACCCGTTGTCATTGATGGATTTATTTCGACTATAGCTGCCCTCATTGCTTATAAGCTCGAACCAAAAGTAATTGATTATATTATTCCTTCCCATGCTTCAGAGGAGCCAGGGGCAAAAATTGCCGCTGCGTTACTAGGCATTGAACCGATGTTGCATATGAATATGCGTTTAGGCGAAGGTTCTGGAGCAGCCTTAGCCTTTCCTATTTTAGATGCAGCTTGCTCGATGATGAAAAACATGGTGACTTTAGAAGAATCCATGCAGTTGTTAAAAAGGTAAGTTAAATGTCTTTTTTTAATCATATAAGGAATGAAACATTAGCTAAAACAATAAAACAGCCAATGACTTAATTTTTGGTCATTGGCTGAATGGTGTTTATGCTCGATTTAATTTACGTAATGGCAAGCGCCACTTCATCATATAGGAAAGAATACGTAAAGCTGTAATCACTGCGAATAAAATATAAAGGAAAATGTCCCCTGTAAAAACCTCGAAGCCGATTAACAGTCCAGCAAGAGCTGCCCAAACGCCATAAACTTCATCACGGAGAACTAATGGTTTTCTTCTAGCTAATAAATCTCGTACAATACCACCACCTGAACCTGTCAAAACAGCAGCTACAATGACTGCGCTCACTGGCATATCAAGCTTGACAGCATAGAGTGCGCCTTGAATAGCAAATGCTGATAAGCCAATCGCATCTGTGAAGTTACCCCAACGATGCCAATGTTGAATCAGATGATGTGGAAAAATAAAGAATATCGTAATCGCAGCAAGCGCTATTTGAAACATCATATCCTGTCCCCAAAGTGTTGTGACAGGTAGTCCAATGAGTAAATTTCGAATAGCTCCTCCACCAAAAGCAGTCACAATACCAAGTATATATACACCGAATAAATCGTATTCTTCTTCCATGGCAATAATTGCCCCAGAAATAGCAAAGGCAATTGTTCCTATGATACTAAAAACCTCCCAAGCCATCCCGTTCACCCCTTCTATCAATAAATAAACTTTTTAAAAGTTAAAAGACGTTTTACGTAACAGAATCTATGAATTTAATAGCCAAAATCGGTCATTAAATACGCTTCTTGAATTGAGTCCGCACATTAGCTTAGCGTAAAATCCTCTTAGAAACAATAGGCAAGTTTTACAGGTGCACATACAAATTGATAAAATGTGATTAAAATAAAGAAAAACATTCGTCAAATGCGTTCATATACCAGTAGTTGGTTAGGGAATTCTAGAGTGATTGAAGTCAATTTAGATAGTCAATAAATCTTACTGATTGAAATGCGAGACATTGTGAAATGGAGAAGAAAGAATGACGTTTACATCAAATTTATCAACAGAAACGCTATCGTTAGTGGCAAAAGTAGAGGAGCAAGTTCGGTCTTATCATGCCAATGTAGAAGAAATGGCGTTCTACAATCAGCAGAAGGTGCTAGCAGCTTTCAGAAAGCATCAAGTAAGTGATTATCATTTACACCCATCAAACGGCTATGGCTATGATGATGAGGGGCGCGATAATCTAGAGCGTGTTTATGCGGAGGTATTTGGTGCAGAGGCAGCCATAGTCCGACCACAAATTATTTCAGGCACACATGCAATCACGCTTAGTCTATTCGGTGTTTTGCGTCCTGGTGATGAGCTGCTTTATATTTCTGGTCAGCCATATGATACATTGCAATCCATTGTCGATGGTGGTGATAAAGATACAGGTTCACTGAAAGATTATAAAATCGGTTATCGACATGTGGATTTACTAGATAATCAGGTTATTGATTGGGCAGGTGTAGAAGAGGCCATTACAGCACAAACCAAAATGATTGCGATTCAGCGTTCAAAAGGCTATGCCACACGTCCATCCTTTACAATTGAAGAAATTGCAGAAATGTGTGTAAAGGTACGTAAATTAGCTCCGAAAGCTATTATTTTTGTAGATAACTGCTATGGCGAGTTTGTAGAGGCCCAGGAACCTACAGAGGTTGGGGCTGACTTAATGGCAGGCTCGCTCATTAAAAATCCAGGTGGAGGCTTGGCTAAAATTGGTGGCTATATTGCTGGCCGAGCAGATTTAGTGGAGAAATGTGCCTATCGTATGACATCTCCAGGTATTGGAGCAGAAGCGGGGGCCACATTAAATACACTAGGTGATTTTTATCAAGGGTTTTTCCTAGCACCACATGTTGTATCGCAAGCACTAAAAGGGGCAATATTTACAGCTGCAATGCTTGAGGAAATCGGCATGAGCACTTCTCCGAGCTATCACGCGAAGCGTACAGATTTAATTCAATCAGTATCGTTCCAAACGGCTCAGCAAATGATTGATTTTTGTCGTGAAATACAAGCGAACTCACCGATAAATGCCCATTATGCTCCTGAACCAGCCTATATGCCAGGCTATGAAGATGATGTCATTATGGCAGCTGGAACATTTATTCAGGGGTCCAGCATTGAGCTAACAGCGGATGGCCCAATACGACCTCCATATACAGCATTTATCCAGGGGGGACTAACATATGAACACGTTAAATTTGCTATTTGCAGTGCGGTTCAAGCCATTCAAAAAGCATAACAAGACAATAGATAAAGCCTAAATATGAATAGTTTTTTACAATTTTTAATCGAATTGAAAAAAATAGTGCCAACCATGTTAGATAACCTTACATGGTTGGTTGACAGTAAAAAAATTTCATTATATGATAAGCGGGTATTGGAGGAGGACTTAAATGAGTCGTGAAATTAGACGAACTATGCCGTTATTATCGATGAGTATCGTGATGCAATTAACAGAGCTTTCGGCAAGACAAATTCGTTATTATGAAGAACACCATTTAATTGAGCCGCACCGAACAGAAGGCAATCGACGTATGTTTTCACTAAATGACGTCGACACATTGCTTGAGGTTAAAGATTACTTAGAACAGGGTATGAATATGGCGAAGATTAAAAAAATATTTGCTAAAAAGCAAAATCCTGTTGCAACAACTGATGAGCAAGATTTAAGTGATTCAGAATTACGCCAAATTATGCGCGAAGAAATGCGTCAAGCACAGCGCATGCAAAAATCGTCCATCCGAAGAGGGGATTTATCTCGATTCTATTAATAAATAGGGTAGGGTAAACATAAAAGCTAGACAAATTATAGGAGTGTGGAAAACTGTGGGTAAATACACAAAAGAGGACATTAAACGTCTCATCGAAGAAAAAAACGTAAGCTTTATTCGTTTACAATTTACGGATATTCTTGGCACTATCAAGAATGTTGAGATTCCTGTAAGTCAATTAGACAAAGCACTTGAAAATAAAATGATGTTTGATGGCTCATCTATTGAAGGTTTCGTTCGAATCGAAGAATCTGATATGTATTTATATCCTGATCTTGATACTTTCGTAGTATTCCCTTGGACTTCTGAAAAAGGGAAAGTAGCACGTTTTATCTGTGATGTATACACTGCGAAAGGCGAACCGTTTGCTGGTGACCCACGTAACAACCTAAAACGAATTCTTAAAAAAATGGAAGAAATGGGCTTCTCAAGCTTCAATTTAGGGCCTGAGCCAGAATTCTTCTTATTCAAATTAGATGCAAAAGGCGAACCAACATTAGAAGTAAATGACCATGGTGGTTATTTCGATTTAGCGCCAACAGATCTTGGTGAAAATTGCCGTCGTGATATTGTGCTAGAGCTAGAAGAAATGGGCTTTGAAATTGAAGCATCACACCATGAGGTAGCTCCAGGACAACACGAAATCGACTTTAAATATGCGGATGCTGTTACTGCATGTGATAACATTCAAACATTCAAATTAGTGGTTAAAACAATCGCTCGTAAACATGGCTTACACGCTACATTTATGCCAAAACCACTATTTGGTGAAGCGGGCTCTGGTATGCACTTTAACGTGTCGCTATTTAAAGGTAAAGAAAATGCGTTCTATGATGAATCTACAGAATTAGGTCTTTCTGAAACAGCTATGCAATTCATGGCGGGTGTTCTTGCACACGTACAAGGTTTCACAGCTGTAACAAACCCAACAGTTAACTCTTATAAACGTCTAGTACCAGGTTATGAAGCACCATGTTATGTAGCATGGTCTGCACAAAACCGTTCACCATTAATTCGTATTCCATCTGCGCGTGGCCTTTCAACTCGTGTTGAAGTACGTTCTGTAGACCCTTCTGCAAACCCATATTTAGCGATGGCGGTTATTTTAGAAGCAGGTCTTGAAGGTATTCGTCAAAGCCTAACTCCACCTGCTGCTATTAACCGCAACATCTATGTGATGTCGGAAGAAGAGCGTCAAGCAAATGGTATTGAAAACCTACCTGCAGCACTTGATGATGCACTAACATTACTTGCTAAAGATCAAGTAGCACAGGAAGCACTAGGTGAGCATATTTATGCAAACTTTAAAGAAGCAAAAGAAATCGAGTTCGATATGTACCGTACAACTGTTCATCAGTGGGAACGCGATCAATATTTAAAAATGTATTAATCATAAAGATACCGAGTCCCTGATAAAGGTGACTCGGTTTTTTTCTGAACATATATTAGGAACGGTGGGGTCATATGACAACCCCATCGTTATTTTAGTATTAGCGCATATGTTTATGATGGTGTGGCATAGGCATATGGCAAGGGTTAGGTGGCATACCACACATTGTATGTGTTTCACAGCATTCATTCACGACAGATTCCGTGCATGGGAAATAGTACTGATGATCAATCATATGTTTGTTGACTGTTGTAACATGTGCAGGTTGTACGTGTGGAACAACCGTATGAATATAATTTGTGCGTACATATTGCTCTGGTGGCAAAAATTGTGGTGGATCATATTGCATTGGCATCATTTGTGGCGGACAGCAGTGTGGACCTTTTGCCGGATGGCGTCTTCGTTGAAACATGTTATTACCTCCTGTTTTGATAAGTTGTAGTTCATTATTAAGATATGAGATATACGTCGATAGGGTCTATTTATTTGCCTATTAATGCATAGGTAAATCTAACAAGTAACTAAAATAGTAGAAAATCTATAATCAATTTGCCTACGTCTTTGAGTGAAATGAAAGCATGACATATTGTTGAAAAAAGATGATGTCAACGGCGGGAAAAGCAATTTTGCGGGCGAGGCGTTTTCCGCTCCATCATTGTCCTTTCCAAAGGGCGATGATCCTCCCCTCAATCATACTGCAACACTTCTTTCATACTAACAGTAGTGAACAAAATAGCACATATTTTCGAAGTGAAGAAGAAAAAGAATCTAACAACCATCCACTTGCTTTTTTTCAACGCGATGAATAGGTTTTTTAAATAACGTTCTTCCTAGCGGCATAATGTAAAATAAATTTTTATTAAAAAAGTATGTTTTTTGAAAAAATAGATATTGTCAATTAAACAATCGTACAGTATACTCTTTAATTGATAATGATTATCGTTGTCGATTATTTCTTAGGAGGAAATGTATGCCAAAATTATCACTTCAGAAAAAGAACTTTTTTGTACTTTTCACACTACTATTAACCTTCGCATTATTATTAGTTGGGTGTGGGGAGAAAACATCGAACTCCAGTAGTTCACAAGAGAACGACAAAGCAGAAGAAAGTAACACAGAATCAGCATCTTCTAGTCGTGAGATTACACATGCAATGGGTACTACAACGATTGAAGGCACACCTACAAAAATCGTTACACTATATCAAGGCGCAACAGATGTTGCAGTAGCTATGGGCATTAAGCCAGTTGGGGTAGTAGAATCTTGGGCTGAAGCGCCTGTTTATAATTATATGAAGAATGAGCTTGATGGCGTTGCAATTGTAGGACAAGAAACACAACCAAACCTTGAAGAAATTGCAAAGCTTAAACCAGATTTAATTATTGCTTCTAAAGTACGTCATGAAGAAATTTATGATCAGTTATCGCAGATTGCCCCAACAGTTGCTCATGAAACAGTTTTTGATTTCAAAGGAACAGCGGAAATGATGGGTCAAGCAATGAATCAAGAAGATAAGGTGAAAGAATTACTTGGCGATTGGGATACGCGAGTAGCTGATTTCCAAACAAAAATTAAAGAGAAGCTTGGCGATAAATGGCCATTCCATGTTTCTGTTGTCAACTTCAGAGCAGACCATGCTCGTATTTATGTGACAGGTTATGCGGGTTCTATTTTATCTGAGCTTGGATTCCAAGGTCCTAAAAATTTAACAGATGATTCTTTAGAAATTGTGAAGCTAACGGACAAGGAAAGTATTACACAAATGAATGCTGATGTTATTTATATGTTTATGGAAAATGATGAGACAGTGAAAAAAACTTATGAAGATTGGACAAACCATCCACTTTGGAAAGAGCTTGACGCAGTGAAAGCGAATCAAGTTTATCAGGTAGATGAAATCAATTGGAATCTAGCAGGTGGTATTACTAGTGCTAATTTAATGCTGGATGATATTTATGACAAGTTTGAATTAGAAAAATAGTGAATGAAGGATGGGCTGTTAAAAGTGTTAGAGAATACTTGAATAACAGCCCTCTCATTGTAGTGTTTGAGCATAATTAAAACCTACATCAGATAAATTGTGGATCAAGAAAGTTGGCATAACATGAGAATTATTCTTTCCAGTAGACCGATGAAACAAATAGGTTTACTCATCAGCTGTTTGATTCTTTTGCTGGCATTTATAATCAGCATAGCTATTGGTCAAACGTCCATACCTTTCTCGTCAATCTATGATGCTATTTTTCATTTTGATGCTGCTAATAAGGAGCATGTCATTATTCGAACATCTAGATTTACAAGAGCTGTGATCGCTACAGTAGTTGGCGCAAGCCTTGCCATTGCGGGCGCATTAATGCGAGCATTAACAAGAAATCCTTTAGCAGCTCCTGATATTTTAGGTATTAATGCAGGGGCCATATTTTTTATTGTCAGTGCCATTACTCTTTTTTCCGTTCAATCTTTAATGAGCTATATGTGGATTGCCTTTTTAGGGGCAGGTGCAGCGGGTGCAATGGTTTTTTTCCTAGGCTCATTAGGAAGAGATGGGTTAACACCGATTAAAATAGTATTAGCTGGTGCAGCGATTACAGCTCTATTTGTCTCGTTTACGCAGGGGCTTTTAGTCATCGATGAACAAGGTTTACAAAGTGTCCTGTTTTGGTTAGCAGGCTCTGTATCGGGGCGTAGTATTGAAATGCTTGTGCCTGTCCTACCGTTTGTTTTAGGAGTGACAGTGGTGGCAATATTTATGGGGCGTTCAATCAATATTTTACAATCAGGAGATGATATTGCCAAAGGATTAGGACAACGAACAATGCTCACGAAAATCGCGCTAGGCATAATTATTATCATACTTGCAGGTAGTTCAGTAGCTGTTGCAGGTTCAATAGGCTTTATTGGCTTGATTGTCCCTCATATGGCGATCCATCTTGTTGGCACAGATTATCGCTGGATTATTCCCTACAGTGCCGTGTTGGGAGCAATATTGCTACTGTTGGCAGATATTGCGGCAAGATATGTGATTATGCCATTGGAAATGCCGATTGGTGTCATGACAGCCTTAATCGGAGCTCCTTTCTTCATTTATATTGCACGAAAGGGGTTAGCAAAAAATGCCTAATTATGTGTCGGTTCGAACTAAAACTAATCGTATATCTTTTCAAATTGCTAAAAGAACGGGTTGGATACTATTACTATTAAGCTTATTATTAGTCATCATAACGGTTCTGGGTTTATCTGCTGGTAGTGAGTTTATTCATCCAGTGACAGTGGTGAAAGAATTGTTGGGCTATGGGAATGGAGAGTATGATTTTGTCTTACATACATTAAGGCTCCCGCGTGTCTTAATGGCCTTATTAGTTGGTGCTGCGCTGGGAGTTGCCGGTTTAATTTTACAAGGAATTATCCGTAATCCTCTTGCTGCCCCCGATATTATTGGTGTAACGAGCGGAGCATCGATGGGTGCAATTATTTTTATCGTGTACTTTATGGGATCAGTCAGCATTCAATTTTTACCGTTAGCTGCTATATTAGGTGCTGGTATTGTCTCGTTCATCATTTATCTACTGTCATGGAGAAAAGGTGTCACACCCATTCGCATGGTACTAATTGGAATTGGCATCTCAGCCTTAGCAAAGGCGGTTGTGACGATGCTGCTTGTGATCAGTAATGTAGCTGCTACAACGAAGGCTTATTTATGGCTGACAGGTAGTTTGTATGGGGCTAATATGCAGGATGTCTATTTGCTATTACCATGGCTAGTCATTTTAGTGCCTCTAACATTTATTTTAGCAAGAACGGTGAATGTGAAGGAATTAGGCGATGAAATAGCGATAGGGCTAGGTGTTAAAGTACAAGTGTATCGTGTACTATTTCTACTCATTAGTGTCATGCTAGCTGGTTCAGCAGTAGCTTTTGCTGGTGGCATTGCCTTTGTTGGATTAGTGGCTCCTCATATGAGCAGAATGCTTGTAGGGCGTTCCTTTGCAGGATTAATTCCTGTGACAGCTATTATAGGTGGAATCATAGTCATTGTAGCTGATATTGTGGCACGCACAGCCTTTTTACCAAAAGATTTACCAACAGGTGTATTTACTGCTGCTATTGGCGCACCATTCTTTATTTATTTATTATTTAGAACGCGCAATCAATAAAGTTTCATGATGATAAAAGTTAAAAGCAGGAGAAGAAGGTGACAGGATTTTGAAAAATGTCTTAGAAGCACAAAGTTTACATGTAAGCTATGGAGAAAATCTTATTTTAGAGGATTTGAATCTTCAAATACCAAAAGGAAAAATTACAGTACTAGTGGGGGCCAACGGTTGTGGAAAATCTACACTACTTCGGACATTTGCACGACTACAAAAAGCGAAGTCGGGTGAGATTTTTTTAGATCAGAATAAACTAGACGCCATTTCAACGAAAGAGGTGGCGAAACGTTTAGCTATTCTGCCGCAGGGCCCTGTTGCACCAGAAGGATTAACTGTTCAGCAATTGATTAAGCAAGGTCGTTATCCACACCAAAGTTGGTTAAAGCAATGGTCTACGGAGGATGAAGAAATTGTAAACAATGCGCTTGCAGTAACGCAGATGACTGAATTTGCTGATCGCCCTGTAGATGCATTATCAGGTGGTCAGCGGCAGCGTGTATGGATAGCTATGACATTGGCTCAAAAAACAGATCTTATTTTACTAGATGAACCTACAACTTATTTAGATATGGCTCATCAAGTAGAAATTTTAGATTTACTATTTGATTTAAATGAAAATGAAGGGCGTACCGTCGTTATGGTATTACACGATTTAAACTTAGCCTGTCGCTATGCCCATCATATTGTGGCTGTACGTAATAAACAGGTTTATGCCCAAGGAAAGCCAGAGGAAGTGGTGACAGAAGAGATGGTTCAGGCTGTTTTTTGTATGGATTGTACCATTATTAAAGACCCGCTCTTTGGTACACCTTTATGTGTGCCACATGGCAAGGGGCGAACAGTTCAAACAGTGAAATTAGAGGAGGTAGGGATCTGTTGAGCCTCACACTGTCAGCTGAAGAAACATCCGTGTTACTAAGAGACTATCGATTGGCGATAGAGCCTGCAGTAGATGCTACCTACTCTTTATATGCCAAAAATTTATTGGACAATGAACAAGCTCTAAATTATTTACAGAAAATTGCCCATTTCTTTCAATCACCCTCTATCCTAGTGACGGCATCGTTATTTGCGAAGCGCTATAGCGTCTTAACGATAGCTTCAGCATTCTATGCTATGTCCAGATACGATAAAGGACTACATTGCAGAATTGAAAATATGTGGGTAGAAGCGGAATATACAAAGCCTTGGCTTCCTAAAATTCGGCTAATCAATCGCACAGTGTCAATACCTACTGAAGACCGAGAAAAATGGCGTGATGAGGTTCTTAGAGAAATCTTTGCGAATAATTTAGCGAAGGTGTGGCAGTCATTAGCGAAAATAAGTAAAATCCCAAAAACAATCTTATGGGAAAACACAGCTATTTATGTGAATTGGCTCTATGAAACGAAAATAGTGGAAGGAGCCAGCGAGCAAGAAAAGGCTCGTATAAAAGAGGATTATCACTATATTGTAAACCTAGCACCAGGCTCTATTTTTGGAGAAAGAAAAAATCCTTTGACGAACTATTGTGGTCCTAAAGTGACAATTATGGAATCGGAGCAACCTGTACGCTTGAGAAAAACATGTTGTTTCTATTATCATACCTCTGATGAAGCAAATGATTTTTGTATCTCCTGTCCAAAAATAAAAAGATGATCGTAGCAACAAAATTTCTAACCACCAAAAGTGAGTAAACACTTCTATCATTTCACAAGTGTTTATTCACTTTTATTTTTGACCATCAATACCTGCCAATAAATAAGGAATTGCAGGTTTGATAAATTCTTCAGGCTGTATCACCTGATTGCTAGTTCTCCATTCTATGGAAGCGCCATAGATTCCCCAGCTTAATATTACAGCAGTCATTTTTAGCGCTTCGTTCTCTGTCGCGACATTTTGTTTCAATAACATTTTGTAAAAGATAATTTCAAGCTGCTCTCTAATAATTCGAGCAATTGTCTCCTCATAGCCTCTATGACAACGATTAGACAATGACTTTTGAAAATTAGTTATCGCTTTAAAGAGAATAATAAAAGCTTCTTCATTAAGTTCGTTATGTTGTAGAAAGTCATCATTCAAATTAATTAATAATACTTCTGATAGGACCTTCTCTAACAAATCATATATATCTTCAAAGTGATAATAAAAAGTCGCACGATTAATCATGGCCTCTGTCGTAATATCCTTAACCGTTATATCCTTGAACTCTTTTTTACTAGACAGTGCAATGAAAGAATCCATGATTAATTTACGAGTCCGTATAACACGAAGATCTGTCTTAGATGAGGTCATTACTTAGCACTCCTTTTTAAACAAATTCTTCAAAGTGTTGCATAAACAACAATTCAAATAAATTATTGGTTTAATGATGATTTTATTATGAATAAAATACAACTGTAAGGCAAATAAGAGCGTTATATATTTATTCTTAACGAAAGTAAGAAAAGGGGATAGTCAATTGAAGAATCATCCAATGGTTTGTGATTTAGAGACAGGTGTATGTGGAGTAGCTAGTGAGGATGAATGGGGGATGATTGATTTTAATCAACCAAAGAAATCCGTTGAAGTATATTATGTAACGGATCCAATATGTTCTCATTGTTGGGCACTCGAACCCGTTCTTCGACGTTTTATCGAGCAGTACGGACACTATTTTAACTTTCATACGATTATGGGGGGATTACTAGAAAAATGGGGTGATGGTCCAGTAGACCCTGCAAATGGAATATCAGGACCTGCGGACGTTGTAGGACACTGGAGAGAAGTTGGAGCATATTATCGCATGCCAATAGATGGAACAGTCATGATGAATAATCCAGTGCAATCATCCTATCCGCCATCTCGTGTTTTTAAAGTGATTCAAAAAAACCAACATAATGCTATAGCATTTGAATATTTGCGCAGAGCAAGAGAAGCGTTATTCATGTTTAATCAAAATATTGCAGAGGAATCCGTTATGATTGACATTGTAAATAAGCTGGGGCTTGATGGAGGGGCTATTGTACATGAATCAGAACAAACAAGCGGGCAACAGTTATTAAATGAAGATTTTGATCTTGCAAGAAATCTAGGCGTAAGAGGATTTCCCACTATTATTATGATGAATGAGGATAAGAAAGGCTTGAAAATTGTTGGTGGACGTCCATTTGTAAACTATGTGGAAGGACTCAAACAGGTTCTCCATTTGGAAGAGTTGCAACCAAAACAACAGCCATCTCTTTTAAGCTTACTTGAAAAAGAAAAGCTTCTATTTTCCAAAGAGATTGAAGTCATGTATGATTTGGAAAAGTCAGAGGCTATAGCCTATGTGAAAAAAGAGCTTTCATCAGATCAATATGAAATGAAGGAAATGCTCGGTGAATGTTATATTACTACTAAATAATGAGGGGAATGGCTATGACATACGTATTACAGGTAGATTTTAAATTGGATGGACCATTTGGTGATGAGATGGCAGAAGCGTTTTCTGATTTAGCAAAAAGTATTTATGAAGAGGAAGGACTTTTGTGGAAAATTTGGACAGAGAGCCCGGAAACAAACGAAGCAGGCGGCATCTATCTATTTGAATCGAAACGCACAGCTGAACAATATATAGAAATGCATTCCAAAAGGCTAGCTGAATTTGGAATGACTACTATCAACGCAAAAATCTTTGCTATCAATTCAAAACTGACTGAAGTCACGAAGGGTCCAGTAAAACAATTAAAAAAAGCTGATGCATAGTAGAATTGCTAGCTAAATCAAAGGAGTCTAATTTCGAATTAAGAAGTTAGGCTTTTCTATATTTAAGAATGAATAAATATTCAGAATATTGTGAGGTTGAACCAAATATGTTGTAGCGTTTACAATAGTTTTATAACACGTTTATGGTATAAAAACATGAATAATGTGAGTGTTATTCTATTTAATGCTCAATACTTCAAAGCTTTTAAAATAGTCCTATAACAGAAGGAGGGATGAGATAGTGAATGAACACAACATATTTGCTTGCTTGTATAGTAGTACAACGATGGATAAATAAATGTTTCTTATAAACACTATTTTAATTGTTGTAATGCAAAATACATAAATTATTGAGATAAAAAGAGATGAGGTTTTAGAAAAAATGAAAAAGTATTCTGTTGCTACCTATTTTTACTTCATTATTCCTTCTTTAATTGGTATCTTTCTATTTATGACCCCCCTTTTAACAGAAGAGGGCTGGAAAGTGCCCATTGCCATACTAGCCAATGTTTTAGCGGGGATTGTGGCTCCAATCATAAGCTATTTTACAATTGGAATGTTTGCCATCTCTGCGATTGGTGCACTGATAGCGAAATTTATCCCTCGTAAAAATGCTAAAGAACCTAGTATTTTAGATTCATTGTTTTATGTTAATTGGTTTTGGACAATCACTCGTTTTATCGGTTTAGCCTTTGCTTCAATGGTGGTCTTCAATTTTGGACCTTCTGCCATCAATAATGAAAATACGGGTGGACTCCTCATGGATCCAAATGAGGGACTTGTGACGTTTTTATTTACCATTTTTTTGTTTGCTGGTTTCCTTTTACCATTTTTAACAAACTTCGGTTTACTTGAATTTTTCGGGACAATGATGGTGAAAATTATGCGGCCACTGTTTAAAAGTCCAGGGCGTTCTTCAATTGATGCTCTTACGTCATGGGTTGGTGATGGCACAATAGGTGTGTTAATGACCAGTAAACAATATGAGATGGGGAACTATACAAAAAAAGAAGCTGCGATTATTGCCACAAGTTTCTCCGTAGTGTCCATCACATTCTGTATCGTTGTGTTGGATACTGTGCATTTGGCACGCTATTTTATTCCTTATTATTTGACAGTAGTCCTTTGTGGAATTGTATTAGCCATTATTATGCCTCGAATCTATCCACTTGCGAAAAAAGAAGATACGTATATAGATGGGACACCAGTAGATTATTCACGTGAGAAATTACCAGAGGGCTATAATTCTGTCTCACATGGCTTAGCGAATGCACTTGCTATTGCGCATGCAAATCGTGATCCTCGACAATTTTTCAAAGATGGCTCTAGAAATGTAATTGATTTATGGGTGGGTGTGGCCCCTATCGTTATGGCTTTTGGGACAATTGCCTTAATGCTTGCTGAATTTACAAGTATTTTTGTGATTTTAGGAAAACCGTTTGAGCCAATTTTAACTGTCCTTGGCTTGCCTGAAGCGGCTGAAGCAGCGCAAACAATGGTCGTTGGCTTTGCCGATATGTTTCTACCTTCTATTTTAGGTGCAGGGATTGAATCGGATGTTACTAGATTTGTTATTGCAGTTGTTTCTGTGTCACAGCTGATCTATATGTCTGAGGTAGGTGGACTTATTTTAGGTACAAAAATTCCATTGAAGTTTTTGGATTTAGTCGTCTTATTTATACTACGTACGCTTATTTCTCTTCCAATCGCTGCATTGGTTGGTCACCTACTCTTCTAACTAAAATGCCAAGTCTTAAATGGACTTGGCATTTTTCATATATTTAACTATTTGGATTTCTTTGAGATCTTTAAATCAGCATGAATGCTTCTGTTTTCTACGTTTCTCTTTAAATAAAGCTAATAATGAGCCAAGGCTTAATGCCAAACCACCGAGTATACTTGTCATATTAGTTGTATCACCACTTGTTTGTGGAAGTACTCTAGAAACATCTGGTGTTCCTTGCGCTGTGTGAGTTGTTGGTGAACCAGATTTGTTTGGTGTTTCTGGTGAAGTTGGAATAGTTGGTACAACTGGCTTATCATCCTTTGGCTTATCACTCTTAACCTCATGATAAACGTATGTCACGTTTGTTGTGCCTTCTACAACTTCACCTGTTTCGTCTCCAACTGTCTTAGTTGGAACAAGCTCATAAGTGCGAACATCTTCAGTTACGATACGGGTTGGTTTGTTAACAGGTGTGTCGGCTGTACCAACTGGTGTTTTCGCTGGAGTGTCAATATTGTTTGGTGTTTCTGGTGAAGTTGGAATAGTTGGTACAACTGGCTTATCATCCTTAACCTCACGATAAACATATGTCACGTTTGTTGTGCCTTCTACAACTTTACCTGTTTCGTCTCCAACTGTCTTAGTTGGAACAAGCTCATAAGTGCGACCCTCTTCAGTTACGATATGGGTTGGTTTGTTATCAGATGTGTCGTACGCTGTACCAACTGGTGTTTTCGCTGGAGTGTCAATCTTATCAGGAGCGATTGGGTTACCATTTTCATCTTTGTAATGAACGATAACTTCACCAACAACTGGGGCGTAGTAGTAGTTAACAGCTTTCTGCTGATCACCTTCCACTTTACCTTTTTCATCATCACCATCATTTTTAACCAGACGGTAGGTCACACCATTGTACTCGATTTCTGGAACCTTGATATCTTCAGTTGTTGTATCATAAGGATCATCAACATCACCATTTTCGACAACAGGATTTGTTGGTTTGATCGTCAGTTTATTGCCATTAACATCTAAAATCTCTTTACCATCGGCATCGAGAGCAAAGTAGTTAACGACGACATTACCTGTTACAAGACGATAGATGTAAGTCACGTTTGTTGTGCCTTCTACAACTTTACCTGACTCTACATCACCTTCCTTCACTTGTGCAAAAGCATAAGTTTTACCGTCCTTGATGATTGTTTGTGGTTTTTCTGTGTCATCTTGAGCTGTATCGTATTGAACTGTAACAGGATCACCATTATCATCAATAAGATCAACTAAGTTAGTGTCGGTATAATCCTCTTTGATAGGTTCGTCTTTTTCATTGACATAATGAACAAGGACTTCACCTTTAGTCTTAACAACTGGGATATAGCGTCCGTCCATTGTATTGGTTTGTTCTGAAACATTTCCATCTGTCTCATCAGTCCAACCAGTTGTCTTACCATTCAGGTCAGCACGACGGATCGTGATACCTTCTGCCTTACCAACAAAGTCAGCCTCTGGAACAAATTCAACAGCAACATCAGTACCATTGTCAGTAATCTTATATTTACCCTCACTAGGGACAACATAATAGCCTTCTGCATCCAGGGTAACGGGTTGCCCGTTGCTATCAACGATATAGGAAGCCTCAGCAGTATCAATGACGTTAGTTGTCTCAGTTCTAGCTACCTGACCAAAAGCTTCAAAGCTAACTGTTGCTGTTTGGGTTTCACCCCTGTAACCAACAGTGATTTCTTTAGAACCTTTTGGTGGATGAACAACGTCAATTTGGAAGTCTTCGACCTCACCGTCAGGTGCAGCACCTGTTGCTTCCAAAATAGATAGGGAGTCGGTTGAAATACGGATACGAGTAGCCAGCTTGCTAATGTCTGTATCCGTGACTCTGACATTATCACCAGACCAAGTCAAGGTGATGTTTTGGTTTTGTCCTGTAACAACCCCGAGGCTAGATTTTTCATCATCAGAGAAGACCCCGTCGTTGTTAAAGTCAATCCAACCATAGACATAGGCTGTTGCTGTGGAATCTTTATTGTCGTTATTGGCAATAATATCTAAGGAGTAACTTATTGTAGAACCATCATGGATAACATACGTATTGCCAACACCCACTAATTGCTCTTCGCCCTCGTCAGCATGATTCTCTAAATCATCTCCAGCATATGGATCAGCTTCGCTATTTTCAATCATATTGAGGTCTGGCTCAACTGTTCCTAAGTAAGGTTTAGCAGCCGTCTTTGAAGCTGGAATAACGTGGGATGCTGTACCGTATGATATCGGTGCATCACCGTCATCGTGGAAGATAAAACCAAAACGCATATTTTGTTGGGCAGGTGAGTTCCAGTAGAAGGAGAACTCACGGACATTATTAGATAGCCAGAGTGGGTTTCCATATTGATGTACTTCTGAATAGTTACCAACGGTTTGAGTACCAGCTCCGACGACAGCAGCAGAATGAAGTTTTTTATACGCAGCCAATACTGCGTTCAACTCATCGAGTTCTCCTACACTATTAGGATTCGCAATTGCTGCTTCCGTTTCTGCAATTTTTTCTGCATAGTAGGCTACAATGTCTTCATTACCGAAGGTGGTGTTGTCTAGGACATCCCAGTAACCCATTTCCTTATAGTTGGCAATGATGTCCCCATCAGCATTGGTTGCATTGAGATAAGGCAAAGAGGTATTTTCTTCTTTGTTTCTATTTCCCCAAAGAGCGAACTTCTTGGGATCGGTTGTTCGGTCATGGACAAGTTGTCCAGAAATATCAAGCAGCTCTCCATCAACGTTGGTAAATTCTGTAGCACCTGAAATATCCAATAAACTCCAAGGTGTACCGTCTGTGACCATAGCGATAAATTCACGAAAACGAACTTCTTCCCCGTCAGCTGCAATGAGGTTAACTGGAGCAGGTTTACCCCCATAAGTCGCACTTAACTCTAGGGTTATACCAGCGTTAATTACGTCAGAATTTGGTGTTTTAGCAATAACATATTTACCATCGCTATCCTCAATAGCATAGTCAGCCGCCTGTAAAACGTTATAGCCGAGCGGAATACTAGCATTAACATAAGTAACAGTTCCATCTTCATTTACTTGAGGAACCTTTGTTGATTTGTTTCTCATGTCAAATTGTGATGGTCCAACACCAGAACCATTTCCAGTCACATTGACAGTGTTCTCAATACCTTCAGGAAGCGTGTAAGAGGTGCCATTAGCAGCATTGTATTTTGCAAGCATTTCAGCATAGGACTTTGAAGTGACAAATGGTGCCAATTGTTTGACCTTAATGGTCAATTCATAACCGTCCTTAAGTGTAGTTACCAAGACTGAGTCAGTTGTTAAACTACCGTTTGCATCAAGGTTTGTAAAACCGCTAAAGTCAACCCAGTGGATTTGACAAGCATAGGTTCCGGAGTTATCGTTACGTCCAATGTTATGTTCTGCAGCGGTTTCCGCTTCTTCTGTAGGCTGAGTAACAGTTTCATCACTACGTTCTTCCACAACATTCGTTGAAGGTTCTTCCACAACATTCGTTGAAGGTTCTTCCACAACATTCGTTGAAGGTTCTTCCACAACATTCGTTGAAGGTTCTTCCACAACATTCGTTGAAGGTTCTTCCACAACATTTGTTGAAGGTTCTTCTACAACATTCGTTGAAGGTTCTTCCACAACATTTGTTGAAGGTTCTTCATTTACTTCTGAATTGTTTTCTGGCACAACTGTGTCAGACGGTGCATTTTCTTCACTCACCTCAGTAGAATCATTTTTTTCTACAGTTTCACTATTAGGCTGTGGCTGATTTTCTCCATTATTCAGAGTTTCATTAACCGTTAATTCTTCGTCATTCGTTGGCGTTTCCTCACTAACATTTGTGGTATCAGCTGTACTAGAGACTTCTGTTGGAACTGATGAAGTAGGTTCTTGGGCATTAACCGTAATACCTGCTCCAAAGTAAATGGCACATCCTAAGAAGCAAGACACAATACCAATACTCAATTTTTTCAAACCGTACTTTGGTTTTCGATCTTCTTCATAAAGAAGTGTATTCTTTTTCCCTCTATACTTGTAATTCATCTCTAAGCTTCTCTCCTATTATATATTTGCTTGATATCCCCATTGTATTGCATATAACCTCAATAAACTGTAAAATTCTGCAATGCAACGTATACTTTTTGTTACAACAATTTACTCAATATAAAAAACTCAAAAACCTCCTTTCTAGTTAGAGGTTTTATACAATATAATCAGGATATTTTTTATTTTAATATAGAAATTTACGTTTCATGACAAAATATGATGAAAAAGAACTAATTATACAACAATATATCGCTATATACTTTGATGAATGCTCTAAATTGGGTCTTGATTTTTAGTCTTGTGAGCATTTGACAAACCAGAAAAATCTTTTATACTATAATTCTATTAAAGAATGGAAACAGAAAATGACCGTGATGTCATAAAAGAAAGGGAGGGGGAAGAAAGTGTGGCACTTTCTATGGAAAACATACAAAAATTAAAAAGTGTAAATAATCGCTTTATTTTTTCTATTACCATCTATGAAAAGAATGGAACCGTTTTATTCTTTGAGGAATTAAAACCTCCGAAACTGCCCCCTTATCCTTTGTCTTTGACATTCAATAAAAAACACAAACTCTCCATACAGTATGGAAAATTCAATGAGGTGTTTTTCATCTTTCCGTTACAGGAGCTGTTTGTTTCCATGGGGCCTATACTGAATAGTCAGAGTATTCCGAAAAATGCAATAGAAATCAGTCCTTCTTCCATGCAAGGCTATCTCGAACAGCTTCCCGTATTTTCTTCGGAGCAGTTCAGAGATTTGCTTGTTATCATTGATCATTTATTTTCCTTGCAGTTAGAAAAATATTATGTAAAATACATTCAGCTTCTCACAAAAGTTCAAAAACAGAAATTAGAGAAATTCAATCATCCTTTATCAAAAGACGTTTTAACATCCTATACAACATTATTCCATTTAGAACACCAGCTTATGGAAACAATGGCAAAAGGAGATCCTGCACAATTACATAAATTAGTCCGTCAAACACCTTTAGGTATTCTTCCTATTCCAGAAACCAATGACATCCGCAATGAAAAAAACTACTGTATTATTCTTATGGAAAAAATCTCCTGGTTTGCGATTCAAATGGGTGTGGACATTATGAAATGTTTATCCTTGAGAGATTACTATATACAAGAAATCGAAAAACAAACGCAGGTGATGAGTGTATTGACCATACGAGATGGTGCAATCGTCTATTTTACGGAACTGCTACACGAAATATCGATGAACTCTTATTCTTTGCTTATCCGTCGGGTGATCCAGTATATCAACATGCATATCTACGATCCTTTACAGCTTGCGGATATCGAAAAACATTTATTTATATCCAACGCTCAATTACGACGTTGTTTCAAAAAGGAAGTTGGTATCAGTATTGGAGAATATATTAAAAAACAAAAAATGATTATGGCGAAATATTTACTGATGATTCAAATACCGCCTTGTACCGTTGCGAAAGAATTACACTTTTATGATCTCTCTCATTTTACAAAAGCCTTCAAAAAACATACGGGACTTACACCTCTTCAATTTCAAAAAACACATCCCTATCCCCAGGATCACAAGGGAAGGGAAGAAGAGAACAAAGGATCGGATTCATGAACAAAAATAGAACAATGCTTCAACTTCCAGACAAAGGAATCACGTACAAAAAAGAACAAGAAAATGCCTCTCTTGTTCTTTTTTTGCGCCGTAACGACCTTACTTAAAATGATGTTGTGTCAACCATCTTGAAAACGTTGAATGGCTGACATGCAATTTCTCAACCCCTTCCCGAAGACTAATGCTTTCCTGCTCCCATAACCTTGCCACTTGTAAAAAGTTTTCGGGATATTGCTTGGGCAGTCTGCCATAACAGATGCCTTTTTTCTTAGCTTCCTGTATGCCCTGCATTTGTCTTTGGGAAATCTGTTCCCTTTCAATCTGTGCCACCTAGGATAACACCTGCAAGACCAAATCAGCTAAAAACTTTCCTTTAATCCCCTGTACCGGCTGATGGGTAGCCAATCACGTAAAATTCATCAATTTGTTTCACGGTGGTTAAATAACGCCATTGTGCTAAAATCTCCTCATAATTTCTTCCCAGTCGGTCAATATTTTGATTCCTGCTGGAAACACGGGTATAACCATATTGTTTCATTCAAGATTCCTCCTTCCATAAAAATTTTAGAGGAATCTTAAACATCATTTTTTATAAAGAAATCATGGAAGGAAAAAGCTTCCTTCACTTTGTATGTTTGAAAATAGTTTGCATCACAAAATATTATTAAAAAATACTAGTAACTTGGCGAGAATTCCATTTTTGCATATGTGTCACATAACCACTATGCATATACTGTGGCAAGAGGGGGGGAGGTGAGCTTTTATGAGAATTAATTGGAAGGTTCGTCTTCAACATATTCCATTTCTACTAGGGCTATTTTCATTGTTGCTCTTACTCGCACAACAAATGGCTGCAATTTTTGGCTATGATTTTACAGGTGTGATGAGTGAGCAAATATCAGCTATTTTAAATACAGTCTTATCCATTCTTGTGTTAATGGGGGTCATTGTCGATCCAACCACACGGGGTACTAGTGATAGTGAACGTGCCTTAATGTATCGGAGACCGAGATAAAATAAACGAAAAGTGTAATTTTACAATAAGGATAAATATGTTATAATGTTAGAAAATTGATAAAGTGGGGAGGATGATTGAATGTCCCTTGAATTGGAGCGCAGAATTGCGAAGCTCGAGGAGGAAATGGCAGATTTACGTCAGGAGTTGTCAGTATTAAAAGGTTCGCAAAGCATTGAAAAAATTAATACTCTTGATGCCAGACAGTCGATGATCAAGCAATCAGAACCAATTAAACCAAAACCAGTACGGGAGCCGAAGCCTATCCCGACTAAAGTAGCGGAAAAAGAAGTGCAACCACAGCCATCGATGGAGGAACGTGTTATGTGGGCACTTCCAAAAGTATTCATGGTTATTTTAGTAATGGGCGTACTTTGGGGTCTAAAACTTGTCAGTGACTATGGCTATTTATCGGATGGCGTGAAAATCATCCTTGCCTATGTACTATCGGTGGGATTGGCGGTTATTGCCTATGTACTAGAGCGTAGGAAAGTAGGTTCATCGGCTATAACGATTTCTTTATATGGTGGGGCATTTATTGTTGGTATTTTAACAACCGCAGCGAGTGCCATATTGTATGAAATCATTGGTCTTATCCCAGCACTAGGCATTACGCTGCTTTATATTGGTTATGGTATTGCCATTAGCTATTTGAAGAAAAATGAAGCACTAACTGTTTTTGTTGCCTTTACATCATTATTACTACCTTACTTACTAGAATATATGGATTTTAGTGCTGTCATTATCTTATTATTTGTGGTCGTATTGTTTGCTGCATTGCAATTAGTTATTTATCAGCACAAGCAAAAACTAGCCCTTTATATTGCCACATTCTTTTCAGTGCTAGCAGTGAGTGTTGTAGCATTTATGAATAGTGATCAGCAAATAGTTTTTGCACTTGGCTTACTTGTGATTCTAGCAATCTTTTATGCAATATGGTGTTTACTGTATAACGCACAATCCAAATGGAAGCCACTTCACATTGGACTCCAATTTTCTTTAGGCTCATTTAGTTTATTACTGTTGAACCTAATCATTCGTACTCTAGAAAATGGAGAAATGCTACTCCTCATTTTAATGGCTTTATTTGGCGCTGTAGCGTTTTATAGCTATCGTCAAAAATGGCAGGAGGTACTGGATAGTGCTGTGACACTCGTCTTTATCACCTTCTGTAATATGATACTTCTATTGAATATTCCGAATAAAGTGGATGATTTATTGTATCCGTTGATTGCATTTGCAGGCGTGATGATGAGCTTACGAATACGTGCAAGTATGATGAAGGTCGTTACTTCACTTTCCCTTGTGATGACATTTACACTAAACTTTGTTTTCCATGAACCCAATCCATTTTTCAGCATCGATCATTTAAGCTTATTTATGCCAATCATCTATTTCATCATTATTTATTTATATGCAAGACGTCCAAAAGAGACACTTTCACCTTTTGAAAAGGTCATGAAGGATTTGTACGTAATCGATATTTTAGCAGTAGTCACAGCTGGCTATTTCTTAGCCTATATTAGCAAGCTAGATGCCGTATACTTTACAGCCACAAATGGCATTCCATATATGGTGTGTATCGTATTAGCTGCCTTATTTACTGGTTCTTTATTTGTAGAGGAAACTTACAAAGGACGTGCTTTAACGCCAGTACTTGGCGCATTTTTCCTACTAGTCTCCTTGATGATTAGCACTAAAGTGACAATGTTGGAAAGCTTAAACAGTATCACTAGATTAATTTATATAGCAGTGATTGTAGCGGTTGTCGCTGATGTGCTTGTAAAAGGAATTATTTATCGATTGTATGAGGACCGTCTGGGGAAATATGTGGACGCCATTGTAAGTACGGGGATCGTGCTCACGATGGTTTCGATATGGGGGCTGATCCATCAGTTCACGTTTAACAACGCCCTTGATTGGAAGTTAAGTATCGCCCTTACAACTATTACATTATTCTTAACAGCTAGTGTTTCACTATGGATTAGTTCCACACAACATTTAAAAACATTGCGCACAACAGGCTTTATTATTTTAGTTATCGCATTTATTAAGCTAATTTTCTTTGACTTATCTGCCCTTGATTTATTAATTCGAGCTGTTCTATTTATTACCATTGGTGGTATTGGGATGCTGTTGTCGGGTAGATTGTTGAGGAAAAATGAATAAAGTTAGTGTGTATAGGTATCAGTAAATGGTAACAATAAAAATGTCAAAGCGTAGTTTAAACAGCGCTTTGACATTTTTGCTATTAGTTCCTCAGCTCAGAACAATTAACAAGTATCGTCTAAGCAATTACTAACAAAAAAGTTTTGCTTATGAAATTAAGTAAGACGAAAAACAGCCATGCAAAAAATTCTCATGGCTGTTTTGTATGTCGCATTAATTTTCAATCATACTTGTTTCCTCAGTCCAGAAAAGATTATCTTTTACGTTTGGAGTAGGGTAATCTGATGTTTCTGTTTCAGGTACAACACCTGGAGGTAGAGGGGTAGCAGGTCCTCCATAAGTGATACTAGTACCTCCACTTGAGGATATATTATTTGCAACTACAATACCTGTAATATTTCCCCCTCCTTTCAAATTAATAGTGGCATTCGGTGCAATTATATATTGCCCATTAGTTTGCATGCCTCCACTAATTTCTATGCTTCTACCTCCTGAAATAATATTTCCGTAGATAGCAGCTCCTGATGTTAAAACCATGTTTGAGCTTTTATTTATAATAGATCCAGCGATTTTTGAGTTAGCATTAAGATTTATTGTAGATGATCCTTGATGATAAATATTTAATTGAGATGGATTCCCATTTTGGTTGAAGGGGCCAATGAAATTACTTATATTTTTTGCATATATATTTAGCTTCCCGTTCCCTTTAATAAAAATTTTCCCGTTTTTAATATTTAAATTATCTATATAAATATCAACCTCTTTATCTCCTACATCAATTGTGAAATCATTCCCTGTAGCCACAGTGAAATTTCTAAACTTAATACTTGAAGATCCTGTAGAAAGGTTTAACGTATATTTTGGATCTCTCCATGTATGGGGAGCGTTATAGTTTCCTTGATTGTCAATAACATCATACGGATTCCATTGATCTCCTATTGTTTGTTTAGATGCATAAGATATATTGTTTGCAGCTAAAAACTTATCATCTGGAAAAAATGTTGCGGGTAGATAACTTTTCGGATCAATATTCAGCTTCGGGACGGTAGTATACGAAAGCCAGTGATCCGCAATTATATTATTTGGATTTTCTAAACTTATGTCTCCATTAACTTTTGCTCCACCTTTAAGGGTAAATGTACCGTTTTGTAAACTTACATTTCCTGTAACAGAACCACCCTCTGTAATGGAGATATTTCCTGAAACAATGGAGGCATAGCCATCAGGGAAGCTACCAGGTGGTTGTTCATTATTATTTTCACCAGTGCCATCACCACTGTCATCGTCCTCCGAAAACGGAAGACGAGGTTCAATTTCGATTTCTTGCGTTACCTCACGTTCTTTGGCGCCATCAATGCTGCCCTTTGATACAATATTAATTCGATACGGCAATCGTGTTCCATCTGCTGGTAATTCAGTATCTAATGTAATGGAAGCCACTTTTCCTGTCGAAATGGCATGTGATTCTAGTATAGAAGGGGCATTTTTAAGAGCTTTAAATTCACTATTTAAAATTCTTCTGTATTCAGCCTCAGCCTCAGCCTTTTTTAAACGTGGAAGCTGAGGTCGAGCGCTTTTTCTTCTTGTATTTTCCCTATCAATCCATTGCGTAATTTGCTGATAGGACCTACTTTGAATTTCTGTTAATTCTTTTTTTACTTCTAATTTCGCTAAACTCATCCCCGCCTCAGCAATATAAAAGACAGCCTGATCTTTTCTCTCGTAGTCTACTTGTTTTAGACTGTTAGAAGAGACACTGAGTAAAGAAATACCAAGAATGGAGATAATCACAACTAAAAATAATGCAAGGGCAAGTGCTGAACCTCGTTGATTTTTCATTTGTTTACTCATTATTTTCCTCTCCTTTGAGTAATATCTGTTGCTGCTGTTTGACCATCTTCACTTCTAATTTCAATAGTCCCTCCACTGATCGTAAATGAAGATATTTTATATGCAATGGCTTCTTCTCTACCATTTGAATTGCGAATAATTTGATTATTTTCTAATCTATAAGTTGATACAACTTCCTCACCTAACAGTAAGGTGTGTAATTCTGTCGGAGGGTCTGTTGTATCATCAGATTCTGTTATCAGGTTATCACTTTTTCGAAAATCCTTCGTAATTACTTTTAATGCAAAGGATAAATCCTTAATATCACGATTATGAGTACTTTGCTCGAGTTGTTGCTTTGTAGCAGATGTTACGATACTAATACTCAGCATGGATACGATGGCAAGAATAACAACGACTGTGAGTACTTCAAATAATGTAAGACCTTTGCTATTTCGGAGCCATTTCATCTTATTTTGCCCCCCCAAGTATATACACATTTTCCATTGTTGCTTTACTATTTGTACTGTTTTCAATAACTTCTAGATGTACATAAACCGCATTTTTATAAGCGGTATCTGCAGGAAATGTTTCTAATATTAAATAGTAAGTAAAACGATCTTCTTCGTGTGGTAGATATTTATACACTTGGTTAGTGGGTAGAGAAGATGAGGTCGTTTTAGCATTCTCTTCATCTAATTCATAGCCACCTGCTAAATCTTCATAAGTAACAGCTCCACCAGACGTATTATAAATCTCCTCCATCTTTACTTGTGCGGCATAAGTAGCATCCATAATATCATTTGATTTGTGTGTTGTCTTATTTGATTGAACAAGCAAGCCAAAAAATGAAATTAACACAATGCCTATTATTAAAAGGGCGGCAACAACTTCGATCAAAGTCATGCCTTGATTATTTTTAAGATATTTTATCAAAATCAATTCCCTCCCTATATTACTATTGATATATCAATAGCTTGGGTTATGTTGAGTAACCGAAAAATATTTTGTACGTCTATATTTAGCTTTATTTTGTTGTATTAATTTATTTTACAATGTCTTTGTCCACTTCAAGGTTAATGTGGACTTCATGGAGCTACGCTTTATCAATAAATTTACCACTAACAAATCTTTCATCATTTGATGTTCATAAACATAGATTTCATATAAGGTATGTAAAACCTCCTAAATATTATAAATATTTTTAATGCTAAAGATATAGTTGGCTTCAATTTATTATAAAATAAAAATTTCTTAAATATGTAAGTAAATTCAAAAAGATAATGAATGATAATAGTCGATTAAGGCTATTATAACAAATTGTAAATATGTATCGAATAGAATTTAAGGTTATTTGTAGTTCTTTGTGACTAATCATTGAATTATTTTTTAATTTTCGTGTAAAATATCTAGTCAAAATCGGAACAAAGTTGCATTTTAGTAGTGCCAGAATACCATAGTTGTAGTATGATTTGTATATAAATAGAAAACCACTAAGTTAAATAAAGGATGATGTGGATGAAAACATACATAAAAATAATTAGCTTGTTTTTGGTAATTGTTCTAATTGTGGGATTTTTTGTTCCATCATTTGTGCTAAATGACACAGTTTTTGCTAAAGAAGGTCCTAAATCTTCAACCATTGGAGGTATTGAGATCAATGATGTGAAAACCGCAGATTTAGCAACTACGCTACAAAATGCAATTTCAGAATGGCAAGGTACCGAAATG
Source organism: Lysinibacillus capsici (assembly GCF_020217405.1). Classification (NCBI taxonomy): domain Bacteria; kingdom Bacillati; phylum Bacillota; class Bacilli; order Caryophanales; family Bacillaceae; genus Lysinibacillus; species Lysinibacillus capsici. Next base: position 1,339,689 of record NZ_CP084108.1, read on the forward strand.
GAAATTGTTAGTGAGGGTATAGTCAAAACCATTGACTCGAAACAAGTTGCTTTTGATCCATCAGCAGCTATTGCTCAGTACGAAATGCTGACAAAAAAGCCTTGGTATGCTTTTTGGCAAAAAGAAAAAGTAGTTCATATTCCCATTCCTGTTACCGTCAATGAAGCAATTACGCAGCAAATAGATGAAGCAGGTGTTTGGGATACAGATAAAACACTACAAAAACTAATCTTACAAGCCAGCTATTTGAAGGAGCATAAGGTTGAAGCTGTTATCAATGAAGATTCCATGCAAACCGGGGAAAGGATTGCCTTTCAGATTGCCGAGCTACCAGCAAATAGTCAAGGAGTAGCAAAAATCATTCCGTCATTAAATAATGTAAATCTAGTTCCAAATCAATCCATCTCGTTGCTTACACTTTTAGGTGAACAGGCTGGGGTTGTCAATGATGCAGGTTTAGATTTTGTGGCCTCAATGCTATATAGTGTAATTCTTCAAACGGATTACGAAATTTTAGAAAGACACTCTCAGGAAATAAATCCAAGCTATTTGCAGCAGGGAATTGAGGCAGATATCAATGCAGCATTAGCAAAAGACTTACAATTTATTAATCGGTCTGAGCAGCTCGGTAAACTGAAAGCATCTATAGAGGGTAATCAATTAAAGATAGAAGTTTTTGCAGCCGCGAAAGACAAGGACATCACAGTACGTGTTAGTAAGGATAAAATTGTAAAACCACGCATTATTTACCGCTATTCGGAGGATTTAAAGGCTGGACAGGAACGAGTAGAGCAAGAGGGTAAAGAGGGGTCAAGAGTCGAAGTTTATCGTTCCATTGTAGAGAATGGAGCAACAGAGGAACAATTCATTAGTAGAGATTATTATGCGCCTCAAAATCGAATTGTTACGCGTTCTTCGCAGGCGCCTGTTATCATCACAACGCCTACTCAGAACGTTGGGGCTGGTGCATCAGATCCGGATTTAGAAGTGGATTTAGATGGCAATGGCTTGCCTGATGTGGAACCTTCAAAACCAGAGGAAACAAAGCAAGAAGATGGACCAGAAATTGTCTATGGTTACTATGATAAGGGTGGTAATTTTGTACAAACAAGTCCATAACGATGGGAGGTATGTTTATGGCAATGAAGCCAGGGCGTAAACGTTTAGGGGATTTACTGGTGGAATCAGGTGTTATCACAGCTGACCAGCTAGAGTACGCATTAACTACTAAGATGAAAAATGAGAAGCTTGGAGATTTCCTTATCAAAGAAAATTTCCTAACAGAGCAGCAGCTTATTGAAGTCTTAGAATTCCAGCTGGGTATCCCTCATATCAGCCTGAATCAGTTTTCAATTAGTCCCGAATTATTACAGCTAATTCCAGCGGAGCTTGCAAAGCGGACAAATATTATGCCGATTCGCAAAGAAAAAAATAAATTATTTATTGCAATGGAAGACCCGATGGATTATTTCGCCATTGAGGAAGTTCGTATGACAACAGGCTGTCAAATCGAGACAAGTATTGCGGCTAAAGATGATTTATATCGGACGATAACAAAGTACTATGATTTACAGGAATCAATGGATGCGGCCATGTTGGATTTGGCTGCGACTAGTACGGAAACACAAGAAGAAATCGAGAATGAGGATTCACCTATTGTTCGTTTAGTGAATCAAATTATAGCCAATGGTGTCGCACAGCGCGCTAGCGATATCCATTTTGATCCACAAGAAACAGAGCTTCGTGTCCGCTATCGAGTAGATGGTGTGCTACGTACTGAGCGATCCTTGCCAAAGCACATGCAAAATGTCGTATTGGCTCGTATTAAAATTATAGGGAATTTAAATATTACAGAAAATCGTATTCCACAAGACGGACGTATTAAAACCAATGTTAATTTTAGACCTGTCGATATCCGTTTAGCGACACTACCAACAGTTTATGGTGAAAAGGTAGTTATGCGTATTTTAGATTTAACCAATTCAGCCAATGATATTGATAAATTAGGCTTTAGTGCAAGTAATGAAGCACTTTTCAGGAAAATGATAGCCCATCCAAACAGTATGATGCTGATTACTGGACCAACAGGCTCAGGTAAGTCCTCTACGTTATATGCAGCACTTTCTCATTTAAATGAAGAAGGCGTCAATATTATTACGGTTGAGGATCCAGTGGAATATCAGTTAGATGGTATCAATCAGATTCAAGTAAAAGAGGAAGTCGGCTTAACATTTGCGGTAGGGTTACGCTCAATTTTACGACAGGACCCCGACATTGTAATGGTAGGGGAAATTCGTGATCTTGAAACAGCTCAAATTGCTATCCGTGCTTCACTAACAGGCCATTTAGTATTAAGTACACTGCATACTAATAGTGCTATCGAATCTATCTCACGGCTCCATGATATGGGGATCGAGCCATTTTTATTATCCTCTTCTCTTGTAGGAATCATGGCCCAACGTCTTGTCCGAAAAGTTTGTCGTGATTGTGCGGAACCATATATATTCACTTCTCGTGAGCTTGAAATACTTGAGGAGAATGGGCTGGAAGGCGTAACACATGGTAAAAAAGGGCGTGGATGTCCTGCCTGCAATCAAACAGGCTACAGAGGACGGATGGCGATTCATGAAATCCTCCCTGTTGATCGCCAAATAAAGGATATGATTTTAAATCGTGTTGGTGATCGCGGCCTCCGTGATTATATGAAAGAAAAAGGCTACCATACCCTATTAGTGGATGGATTACAAAAGGTTGTAGCAGGCCAAACAACCACATCAGAAATATTACGTGTTGCAAGTGCAGACTAGGGGTGAAAAAAATGACAGCATATTCAATCGTTGAATTATTAACACGTGCATTTGAAGAAAAAGCATCTGATCTTCATTTAACAAAAGGTATTCCACCTGTATATCGTGTCCATGGGCAACTGGAGCATTATGGCACAGACCCACTTGAAACAGAGGATTTGAAGGCAATGGTAAAGGTCATTCTTCCTGTCCATAAACAACAGGAATTTGAAGATAAGGGAGAAACGGACTTTAACTTTTCATTGCCTGGGAAATGTCGTTTCCGTGTCAATGCATACCATCAGCGAAATGAAGTGACGATTGCGGCTCGTTTAATTGAGGCTAAAATTCCTTCTATTGAAGCACTCAATATGCCACAGGTGTTATATAAGCTTGCGGAAAAACCACAAGGCTTAATTTTAGTAACTGGCCCAACAGGCTCAGGGAAATCAACTACCTTGGCAGCAATGATAGATCATATCAATGAAACAAGATCTAAACATATTATTACGTTAGAGGATCCGATTGAATATTTGCATACACATAAGAAGTCTGTCATCAATCAACGTGAGATTGGTGTCGATACAATGAGCTTTGCCAATGGTTTACGTGCATCATTACGTCAGGATCCAGATATTATTTTAGTTGGGGAGATGCGAGATTATGAAACCATTTCAACGGCTATTACAGCTGCTGAAACAGGGCATTTAGTCATGGCTACACTGCATACAAGTAGTGCACCGACGACGATCGACCGTATTATCGACGTATTTCCACCACATCAGCAGAGTCAAATTCGTGTGCAGCTTGCGAATGTACTACAAGGTATTGTTTCTCAGCGTTTATTTGTACGTAAGGATGTAAAAGGGCGTATTGCTGCGACAGAAATTTTAGTACAGGCACCTGCTATTTCAAATTTAATTCGTAACGAAAAAATTCACCAAATTCCAAGTGTGATGCAGACAAGTAAAGCTTTGGGTATGCACACATTGGAGTATTCCATGCAGCACCTAATTACGACAGGTAAGATTTCACTAGAGGATGCAAGACCATATATGAACGCTGGTGATTATAGTTGACGATATTCCGTTATAGTGGTCGTACCAAAACAGGAGCACCTAAAAAGGGCATGATCGAGGCACCGAATAAAAAGGTAGCCATGGAAAAGCTTCGAGCACAAGGAATTAACGCACGAGAACTTCAGGAGTCAAATAGCATTTTACATAAAGATATTGCTTTTGGGACAAAAGTAAAGCACCAGGAATTTGTTATTTATTGTCGACAATATGCGACATTAATTCGTGCTGGCGTTCCCGTTGTTGAAGCGACCCATATTTTGGGTGAGCAAACACGGAGTAAACCACTAAAGCGAGCATTGATGCAGGTTGAAGAAGATATTCGAAATGGTATGGCATTTTCAGATGCAGCAGGCAAACACCCCAAAGTGTTCCCATTGCTATTTGTCAATATGATGCGTGCTGGTGAGGCTACAGGGAACGTCGACGATACATTAGATCGTCTTGCAAGCACACTTGAGAAGCAATACAACATTAAGAAAAAAATTCAATCTGCGATGACCTATCCAGCGATTTTATCGCTTTTAACACTAGTGGTTGGTATGTTTTTAATGGTGTTCATTGTGCCAACCTTTATGGATGCATTTAAGGAAATGAATTTGGAAATGCCGTTAATAACGGTCATTGTAGTGGGTATTAGTGATTGGCTCATTCAGTTTTGGTACTTTGTGATTTTAGGGCTATTGATATTAGTAGTGGGCCTACACTATTTCTATAAAAATAATAAAGAGTTTCATTATGCTGTCAATGTATTTTTACTGCGTATGCCAATCTTTGGACAGCTTTTGCAAAAGGATATTATCGCGAGAATGACAAGAACCTTGTCAACACTCTTTAGCAGCTCCGTACCAATCTTACAAGCCTTAACAATAGTCGAAAAGGTTGGTGGTAATCCGGTAATGGGTAAAGTGGTACTGGAAGCGCGCGATAATTTAGAAAAGGGTGGCACATTATCAGAGCCACTTGAAAAAAGCTGGCTATTTCCACCACTCGTTACACAAATGACCTCAATTGGCGAGAAAACAGGCTCCTTGGATTACATGCTCGAAAAGATCGCTGATTTTTATGAAGAGGAAGTAAACCGTGCCGTCGATACCATGAAGTCACTCATCGAGCCTTTAATGATTGTGGTACTGGCTCTAGTTGTAGGAGTCATCGTTGCGGCTATATTCTTACCAATGTTCCGACTATATGAAAATATGTAATGTTTACAATATTTATATGGATGCCCTTTTGTTCCGCTTAATGGAAAATATCTACTTAGATTTGCTAACAAAAGGAAGCGGCAAGTAGGTATCTTCATGGTTAAGTATTAAAGGAGAGACTGGACATGGAAATTAGGGTAAAGAACGAAAAGGGCTTGACATTAGTCGAGTTATTGGCAGTCATTGTTATTCTAGCTATCGTTGCTGCTATTGCAATTCCAGCTATAGGTAATGTCATTGATAATTCACGTTATAAGGCATTAAAGGCAGATGCCATCAATGTTATTCATGCCGCGCAGTTTTATTTTATGGAGCATCCAACCGCTGATCAATGGCAAATCGTCGAAGTGGAAAAATTAGTATCCGACGGGTATTTAGACAGTGCAGGCAAAATATTAGAGGCAGATAAAGAAGGTCAGAGTGCCAATGTCCAATTTATCGAGGGCACCTACTACTTCAATGCGCATGCGATTTATTACAGCAACGGAAAATATATAAATTTTGATAATGCCACCTTACAGCATATTGCAGATGATATTCGCAAGGGCAGCAAGGGAACAGGTGGCAAATGTATTGGGCGAGATTGTGCAGCTTCGCCATAATGTTCAGAAGCGCGTGTACACACACTTCATATATAACTACTAAGGAGGATTTCATTATGTTAAAAAAATGGAAAAATAAAAAACTATTGAAAAATGAGAAAGGTTTAACATTAGTTGAACTATTAGCTGTAATTGTTATCCTAGCAATTATCGCAGCAATCGCTGTACCTGCAATTGGTAATATTATTAATAAGTCGAAGGACCGTGCGATTTTAGCAGAGGCCTCAAATATTCTAGCGGGAGCTAAAATTGCTTATATTGATGGGGCATGTGTGGATAATTCTTGTAGTAATACTGAGTTAAAAGATTTTGTGGATGGTATAGAGCTACAGTCTGGTGATAAAGTAGAATATGATGAGGCTAACAAAGTGTGGAAAATAACTTACAAAAGGTTAGGCGATGTAAAGTTACAAGAGTTTAAGGAAAATATCTCTTCAAATCTTATAACGGAAGCTAATTTAAATAAAAACTTGACAAAGGCTGGCGTTACAACAAATCAATAATTAGTCCTCCCAACCCACTCAGAAGCGTAAGAAAATTTGCGTTTCTGGCTGGGAAATGGATGACTAATTGAAAAAAACAATTATACTGAATAGGATAAGGAGGTCTTTTCACATGTTTAAGAGAAAAAGAAAGTCGCATGTTTCGATTGAACTGAAGGATTATGTGCTCCGTGCGATTGTGGCGAAAGGACCAGAGCCTAATCAGTGGCAGGGCTATGAATACCCTTTAGCAGCTGGAATCGTTGAAAATGGAACGATTATCGATGAGGTAGCTCTTTTTGAGGTGATTAAAGAGCAAGTAATGAAATGGACAGGGAAAAAACAGGCTGTTCGCATGTTTGTCCCTGATACGACGGTTCTATTAAAAAACTTTGAGCACCCTAAAGATGTAAAGCCTCAGGAATTACGAGGCTATGCTGAAATGGAATTGGGACATTCCATTCATTTACCATTTCAGGACCCTTTAATTGATGTGTATGATGCAGAGGCCGAGGATGGCAAGGCTATCTTATTTGCTGCGCCTTCTGAAGAGATTACGAAACTGGTAGGGATGCTGTTAGATGTTTCATTAGAACCCGAAGCTGCCGATATACGTGCGCTTTGTAATATACGCTTATTAGAGCACATGTCCTTATTAATGCCAAATAAAACATATTTAATAGCAGAATGGTCGATTAATGAACTCTCGATCAGTATTTTTTCCAATGGCCAAGTGGAGTTTTTGCGCTATCAAACCATTGAAGTAGATATGACGCAATGGCAGGGGAAGAAAGAGAATGAATTTAGCTATCAATTTATTTATAATGGCGAATCAGAGAATTATCAAATGGTTGTAATGGATCAGGTTCTAGAGATTGATCGGATGATGAATTTCTTTAAGTTTTCTTTACATAAAGGTGAAAAAACAGTGGATGAAATTATCATGCTTGGCGATAACCCCCTATTGAAAGCAATTGGGAACTTACTCGCTTCTAATTTAGAACCACCACTGAGGGTTGTCGATGGGAAAAAAATTGAGAAATCGTTTCCTCGCTTTAAGCGAGAATTTTCAACGTTGCTTGGCTTAGCTTTGAAGGAGGTTCGTTAATGGTTCCAGATATAAACCTCTTACCACAACTTGAAAAAAGAACCACCTCTCCCAAGCTTTTTTATAGCTTGGTGATTGTCATTGTGGGACTTATTGTAGCTTATTTACTTTTTTTATTTTTTACATCAAAAGGTGAATTATCACGATTGACTGCAGAGGAACAGGCATTAACAACACAGCTTGATCAATTGCAGCAGGAGCTAGACGCACGACAAAGTGTCGATCAGGGTTCGTTGGAGGAGTCTGTGACTTTTATTCAAAGCGTTTCTTATCCTGTAACACCGTTAATTGATGAAACAAAAACTTTATTACCAACTCATTCCTATTTACGTAGCTATGTTTTCGGAGAGAACTCGGTGAATATTGAAGTGGATTTTGAAACGATGACAGATATATCGAAATATGTTGAGCGACTTTTAATGAGTAGCTATTTTACAGATGCTCAAATTAACACGGTCTCAAACTTTGAAATAGAGCTAGGTGAACAAAGGGCGTTAACACCACAACAAAAATTTAAAGAAGTACCGCGATATTCAGTGTCCATCACAGCAACAATCGATTTTATGTATTTAGCTGGAGGACGACGCTCATGAATAAAATAACAAGTAGTAAAAATTCATCTATGATCTTGTTACTGGCGCTGATAGCTGCTATTTTATTTGCGCTGTATTATTATTTACTGTCACCAAAATTGGATGAGGTGAATGAAAAAAAGAATCATGTATTGCAGGTGCAGCAAGAATTAGCTAATGTCAAAGAACAACTAGCACAATTAGACAAGGAGCAGGGACAGCCTACTATCAATATATTAGCCTTAAGACAAAAGCTACCTGCCACAAGAGCCGTTGAAAAGATTATTCTTGATTTAGCTGAGATTGAAGAGGTGACAGGAACTCGTATACTGTCTTTAACGGTTCAAGGTGAGGGCGGCACTGTGACACCTTCTGAGGTATCGAATGATCTCAACATGTTGGAGCAGGCTGAGGCAGAGGTCAATGGTGATCAGCAGAACAAAGAGAGTATTACACCGATTGCCTCTCTTTCGGAGGACTCTTTACCAACTAATCTAAAGCTTATTACGTTTATATTAGAGGTGGGTGCGCTTGATTTTAATTCTCTTGAAAGCTTTTTACAGGAGGTTGAACAATTAGAGCGTGTCATGAAAACCGATAAGATTGAATTTAAATTGCCTGGAGAGCAGGCACAGCTTGAGAAAGATGCAGATCTTACGTTAAAGGCAACAGTGCAAGTGACGACGTTCTATTACGAAGAACAACAATAACTTTATTTTATAGGCGCACCATACTTCAATTGTATGGGCGCCTATTGGTTTAGGAGGACATGAAATTGGAAATGGCTTATACGATCTTTATTTTTTTATTTGGACTTGTCTTTGGCTCTTTTTATAATGTAGTTGGCTTACGTGTACCACAGAAGGAGTCGATTGTACATCCTCCTTCACATTGTCCAAAATGTCAGAGACGACTGACGGCGCTTGATTTAGTACCAGTTTTGTCTTATGTATTTTTAGGAGGAAAATGTCGGGGGTGTGGCAATAAAATTTCTTGGGTTTACCCAGTCATAGAATTAATGACAGGTGTATTATTTGCCTTTGCTTATTGGCAACTAGGCTGGGGCATAGAATTGATAGTAGCGTTCCTTTTTATCTCCTTATTAGTTATTATCGTTGTGTCAGATTTGGCCTATATGCTAATTCCTGATAAGGTGTTAGTATTCTTTTTACCTGTGCTAGTTATTGGACGAGTGCTGTCACCATTAACACCGTGGTGGGACTCTCTTGTGGGTGCTGTGGTTGGTTTTGGCATATTATATATCATTGCTGTGCTATCGAACGGTGGCATGGGTGGAGGCGATATTAAATTATTCTTTTTAATTGGTCTCGTTCTGGGTACGATTGATACACTGTTAACGCTATTTTTAGCTGCAGTGATTGGTATGATTGTCGGGATTACCATGTTATCGAAAAACAAACAGGGGAGAAAAACACCCATTCCGTTTGGGCCATCTATTGCATTGGCCGCAGTTATTGTTTTTTTCTATGGCGATCGATTAATCAATTGGTATCTAGGCTTTTGGTAATTGTTCAATTTTCAGGAATATGGAGGGAAGCAAGTGAAACCGATTATTGGTATTACAGCCTTTGTTGAGGATGATTTATCCTCTCGATTAAATGTGGCTTACAGCAAAAGCATCATTGAAGCTGGTGGAATTCCATTGATTATTCCAATTGGGGTAGAAGAAGAGGCAGCACAGATTTTAGCCCTTACAGACGGTTTATTATTATCTGGTGGTTATGATGTGCACCCATTTCTATTCGGGGCTGAGCCTTCATTAAAGCTTGGGAAAATTCACCCCGCGCGAGATACGGTCGAGTTAGCATTAATTGAAGCCGCATTCCAACGGAAGATGCCTATTTTCGGGATCTGTCGAGGAATTCAAATGCTAAATGTTGCTTTAGGTGGTACCTTATATCAGGATATTGATAGTGATCATTTTAGCACTAAATTACTTCAACATATGCAACAATCAGGTCGAGCTGTAGCTACCCATTCTGTACAGATTATTGCTGACAATCTATTAGCGACTATCGTTGAACAAGAGAAGATAGCAGTGAATTCATTTCATCATCAAGCGGTGAATGTGTTAGCAGAAAAATTAAAAGTAGCAGCAAAATCCAGCGACGGTATTATCGAAGCGGTAGTTCATGAGGAGATGCCATTTTGCTTGGCTGTTCAGTGGCATCCTGAGGAACTAGCCATAGCAGGAGATGAGAGTGCCCAAAAGCTATTTTCAGCCTTTGTGGAAGCGAGCATAAAATTTAAGAAGGAAGCTTAGAAGAGGCATTGTACAAAGAATCCAATCGGAGGTGGATTCTTTTTTGCGTAAAAAAGAGGATACATGCTCTTAAAAGGAACATAATCCTCAAAACCTGCTTTAATCGTTAATGTACACGTCTGTAAAGACCTACAACTTGTCCTAAAATAGAAACTTGATCCACTATAATAGGTTCCATAGAAGAATTTTCAGGCTGTAAACGGAAATGGTTTTTCTCTTTAAAGAAACGTTTTACAGTTGCTTCATCTTCAGCTGTCATAGCTACAACAATATCCCCATTATTAGCTGTTGCCTTTTGTTTTACAATGACTAAATCTCCATCTAAAATCCCAGCTTCAATCATTGATTCTCCCATAATTTCTAGCATGAACAATTGATCTTCACTTGTGCCGTACGTATCGGGTAATGGGAAGTATTCTTCAATGTTTTCAATTGCTGTAATTGGAGAACCAGCTGTAACCTTCCCGACAAGTGGAACATGGATCACCTGTTGCTTTTGGATGGATTCTTCAGGCTCTAAAATTTCAATTGCACGTGGCTTTGTTGGATCTCGACGAATAAAGCCTTTTTGTTCTAATCGAGCTAAATGTCCATGAACAGTTGAACTGGAAGCAAGTCCAACTGCTTCACCAATTTCGCGTACTGATGGTGGATATCCTTTAGCTCGTACCTCTTCCTTAATGAAAGCTAAAATGTCCTCTTGTCTTTTCGAAACTTTTTTCATGAGTGCTCACCTCTTTTTTTTCTAAAATCATCTTCTTATTTGATAGTATAACAGAATGCGAACACGTATGCAAACATAGGTTCGAAAAGTGTTTGACAAAAACGTTTGTTCGCTTTATTATGGGAACATACATTCCGAACAAACATTCTTAAAAAGGGGTAATGATTATGACATGGTTTAAGAAAAACACACATATCTCAATTTTAATAGGAGCTTGTTTATTATTTGCAGCATACCTTTACATTACAGATCCAGGAAAAGTTAGTTACGCAGAAATTGAAATTGAACATGGGGATAGCTTGTGGTCGTTAGCCGAGCAATATCGTGGTAAAATGAGTACTGATGATTGGATAAAGCTTGTAAAAACTGAAAATGAACTAGCAGATATTAAAATTGTAGCGGGAAAATCTCTAGTTATTCCTGTAGTGAGTGATCAAGCCAGTCCCATCAATACTATCGAAATTGCGAGAAATGAACAATGATAAATAATCAACTATCGGCTGTTGTCTATTGTCGCGTAAGCACTGAAAAAGAAACACAAAGCTCCTCATTAGAGCGCCAGCAGGAAGAGTTGCTGCGCTATGCTAAAGAGCAAGGCTATGCGGTGAAGGGCGTGTTTAAAGATCAACATAGTGGCTATGATGTAGAACGTGAAGGCTTACTAGAAATGCTTGATTTTATAAAAGACAAGAACATTAATGCTCTTTTTGTCCAAGATGAAACTCGTTTAGGACGAGGCAATGCAAGGATGGCTGTATTACATTTATTACAAAAGTCAGCAACTGATGTTTTTTCTATGCGTGATGCAGGCCCAGTCCAATTAAATGAAATGGATACGATGCTGCTTGAAATTTTAGCAATCGTAGAGGAATATCAGCGTAGAATCCATAATGCTAAAATTCGACGAGGTATGCGACGTGCTGTAGAAAATGGTTATCGTCCAGAAAATAATTTATCGAACCGAGGTAATCCGCAGGGGCAGGAGCGAAAAGATCTACCTGTAGAGGAAATTGTGAAGCTACGCAAACGTGGATTTACCTTTGAAGAAATTTCTATAACGCTTAGAGGGTTAGGCTTTGAGGTAAGTAAGGCGACTGTACATCGTCGTTTCCAAGAGCACCAAGAAAGATTAGCAGGAAAGTAATATTCCTGCTAATTTTTTTCTGTAAAAAACTACTGAATGGAAGAAAAGCTTTCGATAATAACATGATTAGGCAGTTGGAAAGGGTGCTCTTTATTTATTCGGTCATAAAACATGATGCCATTTAAATGATCGATTTCATGCTGTACAACGATGGCCCCATAGCCCTGTAACTGTACAATGCTTTCATGTCCATCGATGTCGTAAGCTTTGACTTTAATTCTCTCATATCTCGGTACAAAACCAGGGACAGGTCGATTTACAGATAGACAGCCTTCTCCCTCCGGTAGATAAATCATATTAAGGGAATGACTGATTATTTTAGGGTTAATCAGCATCATTTCTTGGTCATCAAAGAGTACAGCAAACATGCGTTTATTTACGCCAATTTGATTAGCAGAGAGTCCACTTCCAGGGCGAAGTTTATATTTTTTTGCTAGCGTTGGATTTTGGCTATTTTTCAGATATTGTAGCATGGCTAGGAGGGTATTACGGTCCACAGTGGTCACGGGTATCGGCACTTCTTGAGTTTGTTTTCTTAAAATTGTCGAGTGTTCTTTCACGAAGTCCTTCATTGTAATCATATAATTTGGGTGAAATTTAGTCATAGATAAATACCTCATCAATACGGCTATTGAGAACCTTAGCAATCTTAAAAGCTAATTCTAGGGTCGGATCATATTTATCATTTTCAATACTATTAATGGTCTGTCTCACAACTCCACATTCTTTTGCAAGAGCAGCTTGTGTTATGCCTAATTTTTTTCTTAAAATTTTGATAATGTTCTTCAGAATTATCCCTCCATTTTGTCTAAAGTATTAGACATATATCATAAGATAAGAATCGAAAAATGTCCAACTGATTGGACATTTTTCAGTGTGAAAAACAAAACAGTCAATTGAAGGGTAGAATGGATTTCCGTTGCAGGCTACTTGCTTTCCTGTGGCACGCTGGCGGAACGGAAATCACCCCACAGCCTTGTTAAAAGGTCTCATTCTACTAATGACATCATTTTTCAACAACATGAAATGCCCGATTAATTGGACATTTGGGTTTTAAATCATCACTTAATACCAATTTTCATCAAAATTTAGCTTTAACGCATGCCCGAAACAAATACCGAAAGGAATAAAACCTCTTCCTCTTGCTGTAATGATATTTCCATCTTGTACCACTAGTTCATCTGAATAGTTATGAAGCTCAAAGCACCCTAACTGCTTCATACCATCAAAAGGTAGTCCTACTGTATATTTCTTGTTTTTTTAGACACCTGCTTTTGCCAAGAGGTAAGGGGAGCTAGAAATACTGGCAATCATTCCTCCTTTTGCAGATAGATAACGAATGAAATCTAGTAAGCTCTCTTCAAGTTGTAATGTAGAAATATTCATACAGCCTGGTAATAGTAGACTATCAATATCGTCAAGCTCTATTTCATTCACGGATAAATCAGCTATACAATTTAAACCAGATTCTCCTCTGATAGGTTTGGTATTCGATCCTAGTGTGATGATGGGTTTACCGCCTTGCATTAATATGGACAAAGCAACACTCAATTCATATTCACTAAATTGTGGGTATAATAACACCGCAGTTTTCTTCATTTCACACACCTCTTAGCTTTAGATCGTTCCATTCTTCCTCTAAAATAGCGTAATAGTATTCATCCCACCAAGTCTCTCCATGAGGTATGCATTTTTTAAAAAATCCTTCTTGGCGCATCCCGATTTTCTCCATGACTCGGTAAGAAGCAATATTCTCTGGCTGGCATGTGGCAATAATTCGATGAAGTTTCATTTTATTAAAACCGTGATCTAATAGGGCCTGAGCAGCTTCAGAAGCATAACCATGATTGTGATAGGCAGGATTCATAACCCATCCAATTTCATACGTATGGTCGCCAAAGTATTTGTGGAAAACAAGATGACCAATGACTCGCTGTTGTTCACATAAAACAATGGCGAAATGTTTTGCTTGCTCGTTGCTATTCTCTGTTATGAAATGTTGAACCTGATCTTCATTCAACACACCTTCTGGCATATAGTGCATGACCGTTTTGTCGGACATATAGCTATAAACAGCCTGCCAATCTTGGGCTTCAAATGTTCGAATAAGTAGTCTAGGTGTTGTGATGTTCATGGTAGCTCCTCCTATTATCTATCAAATTTTTCCTATTATTATTAGTTATACACCTCTAACTTCTGGAAGTCATGTAAATAATGGCTAAGAAGTGTTTTTAAGGGTTGGTATAACTGCATTTTAAGGGAAACCATGCTATACTTTGCATACTGAGGTCATTAAGCTAGGTACTGAAAGGTGTGTAACCATGTTATCAAAGGAAAAAATTAACCGAATTAATGAATTATCTGCTAAAGCGAAAAGCGGACAATTAACAGAGGAAGAAGCAAAGGAGCGCACAGCGCTTCGCAAGGAGTATTTAGATACGTTTAGAGCAACGATGCGAGATACGATTGAAAACGTTAAAGTGGTCGATGCCGAAGGAAATGATGTAACGCCTGAGAAGGTAAAACAAGCACAAAAAAATAAATTTCTAAATTAATGTGACACAATTCAATAAAGTATGTATGAAAACGCAAATAGTATAACAAAAAGCATTGTTTTCTAAAGCAATGTTGACTAAACTGTAAAAGAACAATATATAGGACGAGAAAGGATGTCACAATATAATGACTCAACACGCGGATCTTTTAGCAATTAATGCTATCCGAACTTTGTCAATCGATGCTATTGAAAAAGCAAATTCTGGTCACCCAGGTTTACCAATGGGAGCAGCGCCAATGGCTTATACGCTTTGGACAAAACAATTACGCCATAATCCAGCAAATCCAAAATGGTTTAACCGTGATCGTTTTGTACTGTCAGCAGGCCATGGTTCAATGCTTTTATACAGCTTACTTCACCTTGGAGGCTATGGTTTACCAATGGAAGAAATTCAAAACTTCCGCCAATGGGATTCATTAACACCAGGACATCCTGAATATGGTCATACAGTAGGGGTAGAGGCAACAACTGGTCCTCTTGGACAAGGAATCGCTATGACTGTTGGTATGGCAATGGCTGAGCGCCATTTAGCGGCTACTTACAATAAACCAGGTCATGACATTGTTGACCACTACACATTTGCGTTATGTGGCGATGGGGACTTAATGGAAGGTGTAGCAGCAGAGGCGATTTCATTAGCTGGTCACTTAAAACTTGAAAAATTAATCGTGCTTTACGATTCTAATGATATTTCTTTAGATGGTGACTTAGAAAAGTCATTTTCAGAAAACGTTCAAAAACGCTTTGCATCTTATGGTTGGAATTATTTAAAAGTGGCAGATGGTACAGATGTAGATGCTATTAATGCAGCCATTGAAGAAGCCAAAAAATCTACTGGCAAGCCAACATTAATTGAAGTGAAAACAGTGATTGGTTTTGGTTCTCCAAATAAATCTGGTAAAGCAGATTCTCACGGTGCACCTCTTGGTACAGATGAAGTTGTCTTAACGAAGGCTGCTTATGAGTGGGCACATGAACCGTTCCAAATTCCTGCAGAAGTTTACGATACATTTAATGCGGCTGCTGAAGTGCAAGGCGCACAGCCAGAGGAAGCTTGGAATGCAAAATTTGCTGCATACAAAGAAGAATTCCCAGCGTTAGCAGCTCAATTCGAGAAAGCGATGAATGGTGAATTACCAGAAGACTTTGCTTCTGAGTTACCAGTATATGAAGCAGGTAAATCTGTAGCAACTCGTTCTTCTTCAGGCGATGCAATTAATGCTATTGCGAAGAAAACACCTTCATTCTTTGGTGGTTCAGCTGACCTTGCTGGCTCCAATAAAACAACGATGAAGGGTGCAGGAGATTTCTCAGCAGACAACTATGCTGGACGTAACATCTGGTTCGGTGTTCGTGAATTTGCAATGGGTGCTGCTATGAACGGAATGGCTCTTCACGGTGGTTTAAATGTATTCGGTGGTACATTCTTCGTATTCTCTGATTACGTTCGTCCAGCAATTCGTCTATCTGCATTAATGGGTCTTCCTGTAACATATGTATTCACACATGATTCGATTGCAGTAGGGGAAGATGGCCCAACACATGAACCAATCGAACACCTTGCATCATTACGTGCAATGCCAAACCTCTCTGTTATTCGCCCTGCGGATGCAAATGAATCAGCAGTTGCGTGGGAGCTTGCAGTAGCAGCAGAAAAAACACCAACTGTTCTTGTATTATCTCGTCAAAACTTACCTGTTCTTGACGCTTCTATTGAAACCGTACGTGAGGGCGTAGCAAAGGGTGCTTACACAGTGTCTCCAGCTACAAAAGAAGTGGCAGATGCTATTTTAATTGCAACAGGCTCTGAGGTTTCCCTTGCTGTCGAAGCACAAAAAGCATTAAAAGCAGACGGTGTAGATGTAGCAGTGGTTTCTATGCCATCTATGGATCGCTTCGAAAAACAAGACGCCGCTTACAAAGAATCTGTTCTACCAAAAGCTGTTACAAAACGTCTTGCAATTGAAATGGGGGCATCATTCGGCTGGCATAAATATACTGGCTTTGAAGGCGATGTTCTAGCAATTGATAAGTTCGGTGCATCTGCTCCGGGTGAATTAGTAATGGAAAAATACGGCTTCACTGTTGAAAACGTAGTAGCAAAAGTGAAAGCACTATAATTTATAACAAATACCACAACACTCAGTGAAAAAAACATCAACTGAGTGTTGTGGTACTTTTTTTAGCGGCAAACACAGTATGTAAAAACTCCATAAAAAGGGTGAGCGAATGAAGAACTATAAAGTTGTGTTATTTGACTTAGATGGAACATTATCTGATCCTAAAATAGGAATCACTAAATCAGTGCAGTATGCTTTACAGAAAGCGGGCGTCATGGTGAATGATTTGAATGAACTGGAACCATTCATCGGACCACCATTACAGGTATCTTTTCAAGAAATCTATGGCTTCAATGATACACAAATAACGCAAGCAATTAGAGATTACCGAGAACGATTTACGGAAAGGGGAATGTTTGAAAATAAACTCTATGAAGATATTCCAGCTTTGTTAGCTCATTTAAAGCAACGAGGATATATTCTGACTATTGCCACATCAAAACCAACTGTCTTTGCAGAACAAATCGTAAAGTATTTTCAGCTAGAGTCCTATTTCGATCTTGTCGTAGGCAGCCACTTAGATGGTTCCCGGTCTGACAAAAGTGAGATTATTGAAGAGGTGCTTCAACAGTTTGACTCCTATCCAAAAGAGCGATTTATTATGGTTGGGGATCGAAAATATGATTTAATGGGCGCTCGGGAAAATCAAATCGATGCCATCGGTGTGACATATGGTTTTGGATCACTAGAAGAGTTAAAAAATGAAGAGCCTACATATATTGTGGACCATGTAAATGATCTCCTAAAATACCTCTAAAAACACGAAAAACTGCATGTCAGCATGCAGTTTTTTTATGTAGGGTTATTTAGCAAGTCCATTTTGGAATGCGTAGACGACGGCTTGTGTACGATCTTGAACTTCTAGCTTTGCTAGAATATTACTAACATGTGTTTTTACCGTTTTCAAGGCAATATATAGCTCATCAGCGATTTCCTGATTGGCTTTACCCTGGGCCATTAGCAATAATACTTCCATTTCACGTTCAGTCAATTGTTCGTATAGTGGCGTACTATTGCCGTGGCGCATGCGGTGCATCATTTTGGAAGTGACCTCTGGCTCTAATACCGTTTCGCCACCCATCGTTTTTCGAATAGCATCTGCAATTTGTTTGGCATTAGATGTTTTTAAAATATAGCTTACCGCGCCAGCCTCTAAGGCAGGATATACTTTGTCATCATCTAAAAAGCTAGTCACCATCATGATTTTTGCCTCAGGCCATGCTGCTAATATTTCCACTGTTGCCTCTGCCCCTGTCATAACAGGCATCACATTATCCATTAAAATAATATCTGGCCTTAGCGCTAGGGCACGTTCCACAGCCTCTTTACCGTTCTCAGCCTCACCTACAACCGTAATATCTGGCTGTGCTGAAAGATAGGCTGATACACCAATCCGTACCATTTCATGATCATCCACTATGAGCACTTGAATCATCGACATTGACCTCCTCCTTATGTAAAGGAATTTTAACCTCTACAATTGTTCCTTCACCAGGCACTGATACAATTTTATAGGTGCAGCCAATTTCAACTGCTCGTTCAGCTATATTTTGTAAACCGTATGATGTGGATTTATCTTCCTCCACATTAAAGCCTAAACCATTATCCTGAATTCGTAAAATAGCTAAGTCGTCTCGTGCCACAAGAAGTAATTCCACCTCACTTGCTTTGGCATGACGCAGCGTATTGGAGAGAGCCTCCTGTGCAATACGAAATAAATGATCTTCCTCTGCTTTAGTTAAGGCCATTTCTTCTAATTCATATTCTATATGGAAATAAACTTTTTGCTGAAGTTCAATAATCAATTCCTCTAAGCCTTGTGCCAATGTTTTATTGTGTAAAGCTACAGGTCGTAAGTGTAGCAGTAATGCACGCATTTCTAGCTGTGCCTGCTGAACAATTTTCTCCACCTGTTTTAAGCTAGTAGCATGTTCGTCATTTTCAGTTAACGCGGAGAGTAACATAGAGGCAGCAAATAGTTGCTGTGACACAGAATCATGGAGTTCTCTAGCTAGTCGTTGGCGTTCAGCAATAATACGCTCCTGAATAATTTTATCATTGGCCTCAGCCCGTTCATTGGACAAGCGCTGTAGACTTTTACGTTGCGTATCGATTAATTCACTCGTTTGGACAATTGCCTTTTTTAACGATTTCGGAAGAGCTTGTTTTTTAGGAAAAACAAAATCAGGCTCGATCAATTGTTTCACTATTCGTGTTGCCTGCGCTTCTCGTGCCCTTGCAGTCATACTGATCCAGCTGGCAAACAGGAAGCTAAGTATAAACAGGCTAACTATGATGATGCCACCTAGAGGGATATTATCGTAATTCTGCTGCCATAAGGGCTGCCATGTTTTTTCATCAGGATTGCCCCATAGTGCAACAAGAAGACCGAAAACAGCACTCATTAAAATAAAAAATAATGTAAATAATCTTGAGATAAAGGCTATCATTTTCGTAGCACCTCCAAATCTCCAAGCCAGGTTGCGACATGAATAATTAGTACACGTTTAGCATCTTCAGGGTTGCCGTCTGAGAAAGTAATACTTTCATTTACTATACGTTGCGGCCCTACGTGTAAGCAGGAGAGCTCACCAAATAACGTCGTATACTGTAAACGGAATGGAATTTCATAAGGAACATAGATTTGAACTTTACCGATACCTTGTCGAATTGTAATAAGACTAGTGCCAGCTGGTAAAATCGTTTGCGTTGTATCAATGGTAATATCTCCAGCGAGGCGCTGAATTTGTACATCTTGCCATTTATAAGCTTCTGTAGGCGCTGGCATTGTGCCAATTAAGTCATTTTTAATTGCAGGAAGCTTTTCAAAAAGCTCTGCACCAACTACTTTTGGCTCGTTTTCTCTTTGCAAGTATTGATAGAGCATATATAAGAGCATGATGACGATAAATAAACGTAAGCTCCACATCGTGAACAAAGCAATGGCAATAAAGAAAATTCCTGTCCATTTAAAAAATCGAACTTTTTTGGAAAAACTTAAATAAAGAAGTACAGCCCCAATCAATAAACAGAAGGCACCACCATTATTAAATATAGTTAGCTCCACAAAGACGAGTAAAAAGAAGCAAAGTACCCAAAATGTGAGCTTATTTGTTGTGAAATTTTGCATGAGGGTCACCCTTCCTTCTACTAATAGTATAAGAGAGGGAATGGGACCCTCTATTCTTAAACGTGAAAGAATGCGCCTTTTAATGTTGGCGCATTGCTTTCATTATACCATGTTATTTATTTTCAATTAGCAGTGGTGAGCTTTCTTCTACTGCTTTTTTTTCTAATTCTGCCAGTCTTGCCTCAAAAGTTGTAAGCTCATGGTCTTTATCGATTTGATAAGCTAATTTATCGATATATGCTTCTAAATCTTCAAAGTTTGTTTTATTATTTTTGGCAATCATTCCATCCATTTGATGATGGGCACGAGTTACATTTTCTTTCCCCATCAGCTGTAATTGACGTACTTTCATATCTTTAATTTTATGCTTCATTGTTTCAAATTTACGCTCGAGCTCGAAGTATTCACGAGTACTTGCTTCAATGCTCGCTTGTAATGTAAGGTTACGAGCTGAATAAGCTGTTACTTCATCCGTAGCGAAATCAATTAAATCCTGCTCTCCGCTAGATTTTGCTAATGCTAATTGAGATTCACGTTTCGCTAGTAAATCAGCGTTTTCTTTATATTCTTGCTCTAGCTTTTCTTTTAATTGCCCTTGTCGCTCTAATAATTTGCCTGTTTGTTCTGTTTGTTTTTCTGCTTCACGAATGTATTGATTTAACATCGCAATCGGATTTTTTTGTTCCTTCTTATCAAATAATTGATGTAAGTCTGCCTCTACTGTATATCTAAAACGTTGAAATAAGTTCATTTAAAATCGCTCCTTTTATTTTGTTAAATTTGACCATTCTTTTTCGAAGTTTGTAAACGGATCTTCTTCTTTTGTTCCTTCAATTGTTGGAATTTTTACATCTTCGCCATTCCATTTTTTATAGATAACATAGATAATGGCGATCGCAGCAAGACCAACCATTGCTGGAATGTTAGACACTGCTGATAGGACACCGATTAGACCAACTGTAAACCAGAAAATTTTACCGAAAGATGACTTACTAGCAATGTAGAAGTGCATGCCCAGTGCTACAAATAATCCAGAGAATAATAGCCCTGCCAGTGGTCCAATTAACGCTAGTGCAACACATGCTGCAATGACGCCTCCAGTTAATAAAAGAAATTTTTTCATTTGTTTTAGCTCCTTTCGTTTGTACCTTTATGTTACCTATTTACAAGATTGTCTAAAACGGACTCGAAATTGATTTTGAACTAGGTCTTGAGGCTGAGAGTCATCTAAGCAACCGCAATAAAAGGTTTTTGGCCGTGTTTAACAAGCTTTTTTTCTTGTTTTTGGAAAAATATTAATTATTTTTGGTTGAAAATACCATTTGTCATAAAGTCATTTATAGACCCGAAACTAGAATTTTTTCGACAAAAATAGAAGAGAGATCCCTCCTTCGTTTGACAAATAAACAAGATTGAATGAGCTATACTTATGAAAAAGAAACTAAGCGAAGGAGGATTTCTGGTGAGAACCTATTCTATATATAAGATAAAAGAAGAGCATTTAACGTTTATTTTTGGCAGAGAGCGTAAGTTGTTAGAGATGATGCAAGGTTGTGAAGATGCCAATGAGAAATCCTTAAAAGAGCTTGCATATATATGTGAATCCGTTCGTTTTGAGGAGATTGCAGCCATGTTAGAGCATCAACTTGATTCCAAATATGCACACCTAGAAAGAGCTCGTAATGCTTTGTTTTTAGAACATCCGATAAAAGGTAAAATGGCTATTTATTTAGTAGATCGTAAAATTTGTGTTTATTGTGAAGGTTCGCGAATGCTAGATTTAGATTTATTTCAAATGCTTGCTAAAATGAGTGAACGTTTTATTGCTTTTAATAAACAGGATAATGAGTGTGGGTGGTTAAAGCCGATGAAGTATACAATGCACTAGGAAAATTCACTACAATATATAGTAACACGCTATTATTTGGTGTATAATGGAGCGTGGAGAGTTTTTTCTCGGTATATTGTAGTGGAGGAGGTTGGTTGTATGCCTACATGGGGCTGGATTATTATCGTAATTATCGCATTAGCAGCGGGCGCAGCACTTGGTTTCTATTTCGCTCGTCAAGCTATGATGAAATATTTGAAAGAAAACCCACCTATTAATGAGCAAATGATTCGTATGATGATGGCGCAAATGGGTCGTACGCCGTCTGAAAAGCAAGTACGTCAAATGATGGCGCAAATGAATAAATTCCAGAAGTAATTTGGAATGATCAGAGCAACTAGTTCAAGCTTAACTAGTTGTTTTTTTATTTTTAATAGTATTTGAATAATTCTTAAAAATCATACAACTCTATCGGGAAACTATGTATAATGGAGTTACTATATGGAAGGGAGTTGTGTATTTTGCAAAAAGAAAAAACAAATGTAGAAAGTTTTGATCTAGATCATACAAAAGTGAAGGCACCTTATGTTCGTTTAGCAGGTGTGAAAACTGGCAAAAATGGCGATGAAGTATATAAATACGATATTCGCTTTAAACAGCCAAATAAGGAGCATATGGAAATGCCTGCATTACATTCTTTGGAGCATTTATCTGCTGACATTATCCGTAATTACTCTGATAATATTGTTGATTTCAGTCCAATGGGTTGTCAAACAGGCTTCTATGTGTCCTTGATCAATCATAATGATTATGAGGATTTATTAGCTATTTTAGAGAACACATTTACAGATGTGACAAAGGCAACCGCAGTGCCTGCCTGCAATGAAGTGCAATGTGGCTGGGCTGCTAGCCATAGTTTAGAAGGGGCTCAAGCATTAGCAAAAGAGTTTTTGGCGAAACGTGATGAATGGCATATTATTTTTGAAGATTAAATAAAATAAAAACCTTGCGAGTAAAATGACGCAAGGTTTTTCAATGCCCTAAAAATGGAATGGAATGACATTGGAAGAAGAAGAATCTCGATTGATTTTTTGATAAATAAAATTGTCTAAAAAATCATGAATTAAATCCTCATATTCATCCATATTTTCATTAAAGGACTGTGCATGTGCTCCCGTATCAAAAAGTTTTAATTTTTTTGGACCAGATTTTTTATTGTAGAGATCAAGTGACATGGAAGCTGGAATAAACGTATCGGGAATACTATGGATAAAGAGCACAGGTTTTTCAATATGTGTGACAGCTTCTGCAGGTGTTACACTTTTAAATGAGTAACCATCTCTAAGACGAACAAAAAAGTCAGCAAAACGAATAGGAATAATGGAGCCATATTTAAATTCAGTTTTTGCAATTTGTTTGAGTAACATAGAAAAGTCGGAGAACGCACAATCTGAGATATAAAAATCAGCGCCATCCTCGACTGTTCCTGCATAGAGGAGCATGGTTGCAGCACCCATCGATTCCCCATGAATACCAAGAATAGCATCCTCCCCAATCATGGCTTTTACTGTTTTCACTACAGCATCAAGATCGTTTTTCTCATAGTAGCCATAGCTTGTTGTCTTACCTCCAGATTCCCCATGACGGCGGTGGTCAAATATAACAGAATTATAGCCAAGTCTTTCAAAAAGGCGAGCATATTTCACGGAATTTATTTTATTTTCGGTAACACCGTGGCAAATGATGATCGTGTTATTTGTTTGCAATGGCTGAAACATAATGCCTCGAATTGTATAGCCATTTGGAGAATCAATATTCAGTTCACATTTCAAGTTTTTATTGTACCAAGCCTCATCAAAGCGCTTTGCGGTCGTTTCTCGTTCCCGTATAAATTCAGGGTCTTTTTGTTGGATATACATTAATTTATTGGAAAGCGCGAAGCCGAACAGACCTGTTGCAGCGGCGGCTAGCGTTGTTGTAATACCAGAGAATAAAAGCATCTTCTTTTTCATCATAAAACACCTCCACATGCTGTTTCTTATTTGTAATGTTCCCAACTAAGATTGTTTAAAACACGTCAACATTTTACAATATCTTTGGCAAAACTGCGATTATTTCTATTATCGAAAATCGTCATAATATTTGTTAAAATATACATATCTGCTAGTAGCATATGCATGCAGTGTTGATTCTTGAACGGGGAAAAGGGGAGAATGATTATGACAAACGAGGTAGTAATCGTGAGTGCGGTGCGTACAGCAATCGGCTCATTTCAGGGGACATTAAAAGACGTACCAGCGACAACGTTAGGTAGCATTGTCATTAAAGAAGCATTAGCGCGTGCTGGCGTAGCAGGAGAACAGGTCGATGAGGTCATTATGGGGAATGTTTTATCGGCTGGACTTGGACAAAATCCAGCTCGTCAAGCGGCAATTAAAGCGGGGTTACCTCAAGAGGTATCAGCTTTAACAATTAATAAAGTATGTGGATCAGGTTTAAAGGCTGTTCATTTAGCAACACAGGCGATTATAGCGGGAGATGCAGAGATTGTTGTTGCAGGTGGATTTGAAAATATGAGCCAGGCTCCATACGTCTTAAAAAATGCACGAGAAGGCTTCCGAATGGGCGACCAAAAGGTAGTAGATACAATGATTCAGGATGGCCTATGGTGTGCTTTCAACGATTATCATATGGGCATTACAGCTGAAAATTTATGTGATATGTATCAAATCTCTCGAGAAGAGCAGGATGCTTTTGCAGCTCGTTCTCAGCAACGTGCAGAGGCAGCGATTGCAGCGGGCAAGTTTGAAAATGAAATCGTTGCTGTTGAGATTCCACAGCGCAAGGGAGAGCCACTGCTTTTTAATAAAGATGAATTTCCACGAGCAGGTGTGACAGCTGAATCATTAGGTAAGCTACGACCAGCATTTAAAAAGGATGGCTCTGTCACAGCAGCGAACGCGTCTGGAATTAATGATGGTGCGGCAGCGGTAGTGGTGATGTCAAAGGAAAAAGCACAAGAGCTAGGCATTCAACCAATGGCGATCATTACAGCGAATGCTAGTGCTGGTGTAGATCCTGCAATTATGGGTACAGGTCCTGTAAAAGCAGTACAAAAAGCGCTGACAAAGGCTGAGATTACTTTAAACGATATCGATTTAATTGAAGCAAATGAAGCATTTGCAGCACAATCAATTGCTGTAGATCGTGAATTAAGCTTTAATCATGATAAACTAAATGTTAACGGGGGTGCCATTGCTCTTGGTCACCCAATCGGTGCTAGTGGTGCTCGGATTTTGGTAACGCTATTACATGAGATGGAAAAGCGTGATGTGAAAACGGGCTTAGCCACATTATGTATCGGTGGTGGACAAGGCGTAGCAACAGTTGTGAAGCGCCCTTGATGTCAATAAGAAGGTGAATAGAAATGGGAAAGAAACGAAAACAGCAGCAACAACATACTGACAATAGCGTAACAGCTAGCCTACCTAAGCAAGAGGCCGTTACATTAGCAGATCAGCTAGGTGGGGATGTGCTAGCAAAATTAAAAGCAGCGAAGCAAGATTTAACTGCTAAAGAGCAGGCGGCAGAAGAAGAGCGTCAGGCAAAATTAGCTTTTGAACGTAAACAACGAGAAAAAAACAAATCGTTTGAAGAACTTTTGAACGAATACGGCGATAAAGGTACTAAATATTAAGAGAGAACAGTGAATTCACATAGGTGGGTTCACTGTTTTATATTTTACAGCATAAAATCTATATGGTTGTGGTCGATATATAGGGAGTGATTTTTGAAATTAAGGGAACGGGAGACGCTGCCAATAACATATACCTAATTGTAGTTTAGTATCAATTAAATTATGTTAGGAGAACAACATGGTAGAATTACAGACAGAAAGAATAAGATTAATTCCTTTAAACGCCAAGTATCTAAAGTTACTAATAGAGCATGAGGAGCAAATGGCGGCGGAGTTGTCATTGAGTAAAGGTGTAGGGGGTTTAGATTGCGAGCTTAAACAAGCGTTGTATTTTAGACTTTCCAAAGTATTAGAAGATGAGCAAAATTATCTGTGGCACACGAATTGGTTACTTGTATTAAAAGAAAAAAATTGTGCTGTTGGTGGCATCATGCTAAAAGGTACGCCAAATGAGCAAGAGGAAGTTGTGATCGGGTATTATACTTTGCCTCCTTATTGGGGGCAGGGCTATATGACAGAATCAATCATAGCTCTTAAAGACTGGTTACTCCATCAGCCAAATGCAAAATACGTTATCGCGGACACGGAAAAAGAAAATATGGCTTCCCATCGAGTTTTGGAAAAAGCAGGGGCTGTCTTGTTTAAAGAAACGAAGTCTCTCTATTTTTGGCGGTTCCACCTTTAAAATAAAAGACAAAAGGCTATAATTGAGCCTTTTGTCTTTTGTTTTTGAGTATTTTTCTTGCTGCAACAACGAGACTAACAAAAACAATGGCTCCAGCTGTATCGACAAGCACATCTTGAGCACTCATAGTACGACCTGGCGTAAAGCCTTGACGAAATTCATCAAGCACCGCAATTATAGCTGTTCCACCGATAGCAATACTTGCTGCAAAACGTCTTTTTCCCCAGGCGATGTAAAGGCCAAGTGCGATGCATCCAAATCCCATGAAGTGTGTCAATTTACGAATTAAAAATTCTACAAATGGAAAATAACCTCGCTCTTCCACTGAAACGATGGTTCCCCAATAGGGAATTTTTAAAATAGATAGTTGTTTTTCAAAAGGTTTATTGGCGAGCAAATCTTCTAATTCTGGTAGTATACTCTGTTGCTCATAGGTCAAACTAGAGGAGATTACTAGTACAACTAGACAAATGAGTAAAAGTAGCCATTTTTTCATCGATGTTCTTGATAGTACTCATTTTTTGTTAGCTCATTAGCTATCTTGAAATCTGTTATTGAATTAATTTTCTCGTAGGAAGCAAGCGTTTGTGCTAGTTGTTGTTGTGAGCTTGCACCAATGACCGTAGAAGCGATTGTTGGCTCTTTCAGATTAAAAGCGATAGCCAAAGCATGCAAATCATCATAGTGTAAAGCTAAGTCTGTTAACGTTGATGTTAACTCCTCAGCGGTATAGGTGTTAAAACCATTAACATGTTGTAGACGTTGTTGCCAGCTATTTGTTAATAAGCCCTTTGCCACTGTGCCACGTGTGACAACAGAAGCACCCTGTTTCGCAATAAAGTTAAACCATTCTTCAGGGCGGCGATCGAGGGCACTGTATTGCATCATGACGCTTCTAGCCGAGCTTG
The DNA here is from genome assembly GCF_020217405.1 of Lysinibacillus capsici. NCBI lineage: Bacteria > Bacillati > Bacillota > Bacilli > Caryophanales > Bacillaceae > Lysinibacillus > Lysinibacillus capsici. Next base: position 1,366,597 of record NZ_CP084108.1, read on the forward strand.
CAGGTAAAAATCGCTGCAATACATTAGGACGAATGGAGGATATACCATATTCACGAATGAGCCCTTCTTTTTTCAGTCCTTCAAATGTGTCAATTATCCCGTCCCAATCATCTTCGATTGTGCCACCGTGTAATTGATATACATCAATGTAGTCTGTTCCTAAACGTCGTAAGCTAGCATGGACAGCTTCTTTTATATAGGATGGTGATGCATCCCAATGCCAGCCATCTACCCCTTCTGCCCACCGATTACCTACCTTTGTTGCTAGGATGACATCGTGACGACGTTTACCTAACGTTGCGCCGATAATCTCTTCATTTGCACCATAATCATATAAATCAGCTGTATCAATATAGTTAATGCCAGCATCTAATGCCATATCGACAATGGCAGCTGCTTGTGTTTTATCTGTCGAAAGAGACATGCCTCCTAAACTAATCTCTGAAATAAACAATTCACTTGTACCAAGCTGTCTTTTTTTCATATGAACGACCTCCTTCGATTTCTCTACTTGTAATGGTACAATGAACATATCTGAAGAACAAGCGAGGTTATCGTCAATGAAAAAGTTTGAGGAAAAAACAACGAAAACGACACCGATCTATGACGGTAGAATAATAAAACTACAAATTGATGATGTCACTTTACCAAATGGACAGGTTGCAAAACGTGAAATCATTAAGCATCCAGGTGCCGTAGCAGTGATTGCTGTTACGGACGAGGGTAAACTAGTGTTAGTAGAGCAATATCGCAAAGCGCTGGAGCGTTCTATTATTGAAATTCCGGCTGGAAAGCTTGAGCCAGGTGAGGAGCCAGTGATGACAGCACGTCGAGAATTAGAGGAAGAGACAGGTTATGGCGCGCATCAACTTACTTTTTTACAAACATTTGCAACATCACCAGGCTTTGCGGATGAAGTTATTCATTTGTTTGTGGCGAAGGGATTATATACAATAGATAATAAAGCAGATTTAGATGAGGATGAATTTGTCGAACTATTAGAAGTTTCGTTGGAAGAAGCACAAGTAATGGTGGCTGACCAGCGTATATATGATGCTAAAACAGCATTCGCAGTACTATGGCTAGCTGCAAATTTAGAAAATAATCTTTTAGCATAATAGAGACGGACGAGCATAAGCTGTACAAACCTTGATAGAAAAGGAGCATGTTTATGTCTCGTACGGTGTCTATTTTTTATCACGCTTCCATCATTGCAGTAAGTTTTGTTTGTGGCGTTATTTTCTTTCATATTATTGGTGGACCGAAAGCGGAACCCTTTATATTATTTATAGAGCCTCGTTTAGCAGATGGGGACAGGCAATCCATTTTTCGTTTAGTACTGCCTGTTGCTATTTCCATAGGTCTTATATTATTACTAGCAACACATAGCGTCTTAAAGGTGTTAGTGCGTGTGACTGTAGCCATGCGTGCCACTTTTTTTGGCTTTAGTTCGGTTTTTTTATTACAAAAACTTGAAGCTTTTTGGCTTTATACGATTTGGTGGTTTCCATTTCAGCTCATCTATTGTATATTGTTGCTAGTCCTATGCAATTTACTTGTACCCGCTTGGTCAAAGCGAAAAATCGGGAAACAAGTATCTGGTCGGACAATTTTGTTGAATTTTATCGCATTTTTCATCATAATAGTTGCTGAGTTTATTGTTATTTCTTATGTGTTAAAATGATGGATTGAATAGACCAAAATTGTGATCAGATAAAAAAGTAGAAGCATGTTAGAAATCTATTCACTATCTTGTAATAGGATTTACTCCTTTGGTATAATGGAAAGAGTTTAGGGGGGCGTCACATGGAGAGCCGAATTGATCGTATAAAAAAACAGTTGCATAGTGCTAGTTACAAGCTGACGCCGCAGCGAGAAGCGACAGTTGCTGTTTTGCTTGAGCACGAAGAGGACCACCTAAGTGCTGAAGATGTTTATCTTTTAGTAAAAGAAAAAGCACCTGAGATTGGTCTAGCTACTGTTTATAGAACGTTAGAATTATTAACTGAGCTCAAAATTGTCGACAAAATCAACTTTGGCGATGGCGTATCGCGCTATGATTTACGCCAAGAGGGAGCTGCCCATTTCCACCATCATCTTGTTTGTATCGAATGTGGTGCTGTTGATGAAATTCAAGAAGATTTACTTGAAGATGTGGAAGCCGTTGTTGAAAAACGTTGGAACTTTATTATAAAAGATCACCGACTAACTTTCCACGGCATATGCTGGCGCTGTCATGATAAAAACGACGAATCGAATGAAGAAAAATAACGAAAAACTGTCTGTTTTAATCTTTGGTATAGATTGAATCGGGCAGTTTTTTGTTTTTTTTATTGAAGTATAGACACCATTAGGGTTGGTGGTTTATGTCGAATGGAGGGTCCTTTAGCACATTTCTTAAGGCCATGCTAAAATAGAGAATAATTGACAGTGAGGGGGCGTTGTGATGAATGAATTTCAATATGCAGTAGAGGACTATATCCATTTTATTCAGGTGGAAAGGCAGTTATCTGTTAATACATTAGCATCCTATCGCCGAGATTTAGAAAGCTATGTACATTTTTTAAAGGAAGCAGAAGGTATGTCTGATTTTAGTGTGGTGGAACGGACAACTATATTACGCCATTTAGAGCAATTGCGGGCACAGGGAAAGACAAGTCGTACCGTTGCCCGTCATATTTCATCGATTCGGAGTTTCCACCAATTTTTACTACGAGAAAAGCGCGCAGAAAATGATCCGACAGTCCATTTGGAGATGCCGACAATTGAGCAAAAGTTGCCTAATATTTTATCTATCCAAGAGATTGAAGCTTTACTAACAGCTCCAAATAAAAGTAAGCCACAAGGTATACGTGATCTTGCCATGCTGGAGTTACTATATGGGTCTGGTATGCGCATCAGTGAACTTATTGCACTGGATTTAGCTGATATTCATTTAACCATGGGCTTTGTACGTGTATTTGGGAAGGGTGGTAAGGAGCGAATCATTCCACTCGGCAAAAGCGCACTTTCGGCAATAAATGCCTATTTAAATGGTGCTCGTAGTCAATTACAGGGAAAGTACCCCAAGACAGATGCGTTTTTTATTAATCAAAGAGGGAAACGTTTAACAAGGCAGGGTTGTTGGAAATTAATGAAGGAGCATGCGTTAAAGGCAGGCATCCAACATGAATTAACACCACATACATTGCGTCATTCCTTTGCCACTCATTTGGTTGAAAATGGAGCCGATTTACGAGCGGTGCAGGAGATGCTTGGCCATGCAGATATTTCTACTACGCAGATTTATACACATATTAGCAAAACAAGATTATCTGAGGTCTATAAGCAATTCCATCCACGTGCTTAAAAGTTAATAGGAAAAAATTATATTTCAGTCGGATGTCTGACCTTTATTTTTCGCATTTTTTTGGTAAAATAGAGTCATGAGATTAGGAGGCAACCATTATGAATAAACCATTTAACAAAATCCATGTTGTTGTCATGGATTCCGTAGGTATTGGTGAAGCGCCAGACGCTGCAAATTTTGGGGATGTTGGCGCACATACACTAGGACATATCGCTGAAAAAATGAATGGGCTTACAATGCCAGTAATGGAGTCATTTGGTTTAGCGAATATTGAACCATTGCATGGAATGCATGCAACTACTGACCCTAAAGCATACTACGGTAAAATGCAAGAAGCATCAGTTGGTAAAGATACGATGACTGGCCATTGGGAAATCATGGGGTTAAATATTGATAAACCATTTAAAGTGTATCCAGATGGGTTTCCAGCAGAGCTAATTGATGAGCTAGAGAAACGTACAGGTCGGAAAGTGCTATGCAATCAGCCAGCAAGTGGTACACAAGTAATTGAAGATTTCGGGAAGGAGCATATGGAAACAGGTGCGATTATTGTCTATACATCAGCCGATCCTGTTTTACAAATTGCTGCTCATGAGGAAATCATTCCACTAGAAGAGTTATATAAAATTTGCGAAATTGCTCGTGAATTAACATTACAGCCTGAATATTTAGTAGGTCGCGTCATCGCACGACCATTTGTGGGTACGCCTGGAAACTTTACTCGTACATCCAATCGTCATGATTATGCGTTAAAGCCATTTGGTCGTACAACAATGAATGTTTTGAAGGATGCGGGATTAGATGTGATTGCAATTGGAAAAATCTCAGATATTTTCAATGGTGAAGGTGTGACAGATGCTGTACGTACAAAAAATAATATGGATGGTATGGATCAATTTGCAGAAGTTGTACGTCGTGACTTTCGTGGTCTAAGCTTCTTAAATTTAGTCGACTTTGATGCCAATTTCGGCCATCGACGTGACCCTTTAGGCTATGGACAGGCATTACAAGAATTTGATGCACGTCTACCAGAAATTCTAGAGGCAATGTCAGAAGACGATCTATTAATCATTACAGCTGATCACGGCAATGATCCAACCTTCCCAGGGACAGATCATACACGCGAATATGTACCACTAATTGTCTATTCACCACGTTTCAAAGGTGGTGCGGAACTTGCGCTTCGTGAAACCTTTGCAGATATTGCAGCAACAGTTGCAGAAAACTTTCATGTAGACGCACCGCCATTCGGTAAAAGTTTCTTACATGATTTGAAATAAGGGGGTTTTTTGTATGAATATGGTTCAATTGTTTGAAAAGAAAAAACAAGGATTAGAGCTTTCTCAAGCTGAAATTCAGTATTTTGTTGAAGGCTATACGACTGGCTCTATCCCAGATTATCAAGCAAGTTCTTTATTAATGGCGATACGTTTACTAGGCATGTCTGATGATGAGACATTTTATTTAACAAAGGCAATGATCGAATCAGGCGATGTCATTGATTTAACATCTATTGAAGGCTTTAAAATTGATAAACACTCAACTGGAGGGGTTGGTGACAAGGTTACACTTGTGGTTACGCCAATTATTGCTGCTCTAGGAATTCCTGTTGCGAAATTTAGTGGTAAAGGCTTAGGGATTACTGGGGGGACAATTGATAAACTTGAATCCATTCAGGGCTTTAAAACAGAGCTTTCATCACAGGAGTTCATTGATAATGTCAATCAGCATAAAATTGCGGTTGCTGGACAAACAGGTAATCTAGTACCAGCCGACAAAAAATTATATGCTTTGCGTGATGTGACAGGTACTGTCGATTCTATTCCACTAATCGCAGCGTCGATTATGAGTAAAAAAATTGCAAGTGGTGCCGATGGTATAGTCCTCGATGTAAAATGTGGCTCAGGTGCGTTTATGAAGACGCAGGAAGAAGCACAGCGTTTAGCAGATACAATGACGGCTATTGGAGAAAAACTTGGCCGTAAAGTCATCGCACACATCAGTGATATGGATAATCCTTTAGGGAAAATGATTGGTAATAAGCTTGAGGTAGTGGAGGCTTATGCCCTATTAAGTGGACGTATGGAAGAAACGCATGAAGATTTGGTTGATGAATGTGTTGTCATCTCTTCCTTGATGTACCAAATTGCGGCAGGTGTGAATGAATCGGAAGCGACAGCTGCTGTTAAGCGAGTGCTAGCAGATGGCTCTGCAGCTGCAAAATTCGAGGAGTTTATTGTGGCGCAAGGAGGAGTAGTCTCTGATATTGTTCAAAATGACACAGCTCATAAAGTAGCAGTGACAGCGGTTTCAGAGGGCACGGTGGAGACGATTAATGCTTTATTAGTTGGAGAAGCAAGTGTTAGTCTAGGCGCTGGACGTTTAACGAAGGAGTCACAGCTTGATTATGATGCAGGAATTCAGCTAATCGCCAAAAAAGGTGATCATGTTAATAATGGCGATACGATTGCTTATTTGTATTCCAATCAGCCAATTGACGAAGAGACAATTAATAAAATTCAGCAAGCTTATACAATTGCATAAAGATTATTAGCGAGAGCCCTTACTTATGAGGGTTCTCGCTTTTTTTGTGTGTTCGATGAATCGCCAAAATTTAGAGCTCGATGGCGTTTAGAAATTGTAGATTTATCCCATACTGCACTTAACCTAAAAAGCTATAAGTATGTCGATTAGACACTATTTCGGAAGACTTTGCACTAGTTCTGTCAGCCACAAGGATTCAATCTATTGAATGTGGAATTGCACGAGGAGGAGGCGATGTTCATGCATTATCAATTAGAAATGGTCACAAGAGAGACAGTCGTTATACGTTTGTTTGGGGAGCTCGATCATCATGCCGTTGAACAAATTCGAGCGAAAATTTCTGCAGCAATTTTTCAAGGCACTGTGACGACCATCATTTGGAACTTGGAAGGACTATCTTTTATGGATAGTTCGGGAGTTGGTTTAGTGCTTGGTCGTATGCGTGAGTTAGAGGCAGTTGCTGGGCGAACTATATTATTGAATCCATCGCCAACAATGCGAAAAGTATTTCAATTTTCAGGATTAGGACCGTGGATGATGGATGCAACAGAGGAACAAGCGATTGATCGCGTAAGGGGGATTGTAAATGGATAACGAAATGACATTAACTTTTTTGGCACTTAGTGAAAATGAAGCTTTAGCGCGTGTAGCTGTTACAGGCTTTATTGCACAATTAGACCCAACTATTGATGAGCTATCAGAATTTAAAACAGTTGTCTCAGAAGCAGTTTCCAATGCTATTATTCATGGCTATGAAGAAGATGGTAAGGGTGTTGTGACAGTTCATGCTAAACGTGAGGATGATATTGTGACAGTATCTGTCATGGATAAAGGGATAGGAATTGAAGACGTTAGTCGAGCGATGGAACCATTATTTACAACAAAAAGTATGATGGAGCGTTCGGGTATGGGCTTCACGATTATGGATAGCTTCTCAGATCAGCTGACAGTTATATCAAAATGGCAAGAAGGAACAACTGTAACATTCACGAAGAAATTTTACACAGTTCGCACAGCGGTAATGTGAGGTTAAACCCGTGAAGCCGTTAGAACAGTCGTCCGATAAGCTATTGTCTCAGGAGGAAATGCGTGATTTAATTGCACGCGCACAGCAGGGCGATCACGAGGCTCGTAAACGAATGGTAGAAGGCAATACGAGACTAGTGTGGTCCATTGTTCAACGTTTTACAACGAGAGGTGTTGAGCTTGAGGATTTATTCCAGATTGGCTGCATAGGGCTTATGAAATCTGTGGATAAATTTGATTTAACCTATGATGTGAAATTTTCAACCTATGCTGTGCCGATGATCATTGGAGAAATTCAGCGCTTTTTAAGGGATGATGGCATGGTGAAGGTGAGCCGCTCTATTCGTGAGCTCAATTTTAAAATCCGTCATGCTACAGATGAATTTATTAAAAAGAACGAACATCCACCAACCATTCAAGAGCTTGCTCAGGTGCTTGGTGTGACAACAGAGGAAATTGTTACCGCATCCGATGCATTGAGAGACCCTGCCTCTCTTCATGAGCAATTGTATGAGAGTGAGGGGGATTCCATTACACTAATGGATCAAATGAAGGATGAAAAATCGGAGCAACCCTTTGATTACATCCCATTAAAAGAAGTTCTAACGAGACTTGAGCCAAGAGAGCAGTCTATCATATATCTTCGCTATTTTTCAGATTGCACGCAAACTGAAATTGCAAATAGATTAGGTATATCGCAGGTACAGGTTTCCCGATTAGAGAAAAAAATCCTTGCCCAGCTGAAAAGTTGGATGGCAACTAGTGCAACAGTGGAGCAGGAAGTAATAAAAAAAGACATCTAAGAAAATGGTGACAGCATGACAAATAAATTATTTAACAGCTTAGAAGAAGCCGAAGATTTTCTTATAGAACAATTTGGTGACGGCGAATCGTTTGACGTTGGTATTAAACACTTATTTGTCAAAGATTTGCCGGTCCTTTGTGCATATATTAGCGGGCTTGTAGATGGAGAAGCTTTAACACAGTTGCTGTCTAGCATGCTGCCAGATGAGGACATTGAAATTGATGTAGAGGATGAGAAGGAATATTTTGAGTCTTACTTTAATTTCCATGGACGTTCAGAAGAAACAGAGCGTAAAGCCTATTTACTAGCCATTTTAAGTGGACAAGTCACCTTTATTACTAAAAGTGGCTATTGCTATGTTGCAGAGCTTAGAAACTATCCAGGACGCTCTCCAGAAGAGCCAGATAATGAAAAAGTTATCCGTGGATCAAGGGATGGCTTTACAGAAGGGATTTCTCAAAACACAGCCTTAATACGTAGGCGAATTCGTAATAGTAATCTACGTTTCGAGCTACATAAAATATCCAAAATCGGTCAAACCGACGTGGCGATCGCGTTTATGAAGGATGTTGCCAATGAAGATATGCTCGAAAGTTTACGACAGCGTCTTGGACAAATAAATCATGATGGCTTGACGATGGCCGATAAATCATTAGAAGAATGGCTCTTTAAACAAAAGTTCCACCCAGTTCCATTTGTACGTTATACGGAGAGACCTGATATTGCTGCAGCTCATCTACTTGAAGGGCATATAGCTATATTAGTCGATACTTCTCCATCCGTTATTTTAGTACCTGTTACAGTGTTTCATTTATTGCAGCATGCAGAGGAATATCGTCAGGCACCCACAGTAGGGACGTTTGTACGTTTTATGCGATATTTTGGCTCTGTAATGGGTTTACTTTTATTGCCATTGTGGTATGTATTTGCAACGAATGAATCCCTACTTCCAGATGCCCTCTCCTTTTTAGGTACGGAGGAGAAATCGCATGTACCTTTATTACTACAAATTTTGATTGCAGATATTGGAATAGAGTTTTTGAGGATGGCCGCCATTCATACTCCGTCACCATTGTCCACAGCGATGGGATTGGTTGCGGGGGTAATCATTGGTCAAATTGCGATTGATGTTGGATTATTCTCTTCTGAGGTGGTTCTCTATACAGCAGTTGCAGCCATTCTTATTTTCATTATTCCATCCTATGAGCTTAGTATCTCCATTAAAATTTTTAGGTTACTGCTACTTCTGATGACGGGTCTCTGGGGTGTCAATGGGTTATTTATTGGTTTATTTTTATTGTTTACGTATTTATGTTCATTGCGACCAATGCAGGCACCTTATTTATGGCCGCTTGTTCCATTCTTTCCCACCGCAATGCTTCGCGTCATTATACGCTTCCCAATGACTGCGGATGCACTCAGACCTTATGTAGTCGCTTCCAAACAGCGAAAAAGATCATAGGAGCCGTTGCACTCGTTTTTTTCATGTGATAAAGTTCACATATAGTATTTTGTGATTTTTGCAAAAATTATTTTCATTCAAGAAAAAGCAAGTACTATACATTTGTTTTTTATATGTGAAGGAAATAATTTTTTTGATGGAATGGTTCTAATATAGTAAAGAACCCTTCCACTTTCAAACCGTAAAAATAACAAGATGGAACGATGTGAAAAGGGAGAGATGCACATGCATTTATATGGAACACAAGCGATTTCTGAAGATGGTCATTTAACAATTGGACAGGTAGACACATTAGAGCTAGCAAAAGAGTATGGTACACCACTTTTCGTGTATGATACGGCACTTATTCGTAAGCGTGCGCGCAGCTTTATCGATACGTTTAAAAAACTAGGTGTAAAAGCAGAAGTAGCTTATGCTTCAAAAGCATTTGCATGTGTAGCGGTGTATCAATTAGCAGCAGAAGAAAATTTATCATTGGATGTTGTATCTGGTGGAGAATTATTTACGGCCTTAAAGGCTGGTTTCCCTGCAGAGCGCATTCATTTTCATGGTAACAATAAAAGCATTGCTGAAATAGAGCTAGCTTTTGACTCCAAGATTGGATGTATTGTTGTAGATAATTTCTATGAAATACAGCTTTTAAAAGATATTTCGGAGCGCCGTCAGCAAAAAATGCGTATATTATTACGTGTTACACCAGGTGTTGAAGCACATACGCATGATTTCATCACGACAGGTCAAGCAGATTCAAAATTCGGCTTTGACTTAAACAATGGTCAAGCAGATGAAGCATTCCAACAAACATTTAACCATGAATTCCTAGAGCTACTTGGTTTACATTGCCATATTGGCTCACAAATTTTTGACACTGCCGGTTTTGGATTGGCTGGAGAAAAATTGATTGACAAAATTTCTGATTGGAACAAGACTCACGGATTTACATGTACTGTGTTAAACTTAGGTGGGGGCTTTGGTATTCGTTATACTGAAGAAGATGCACCGCTTGAACCACAAGTATATGTAGAGGATATGATTACAGTTGTCAAAAATAAAGCAACTGTTCTTGGACTGAAGATGCCGGAAATTTGGATTGAACCAGGTCGATCACTTGTAGGTGATGCAGGAACATCTCTTTATACAATCGGTTCACAAAAAACTGTGCCAGATGTGCGAAAATATATTGCTGTCGATGGAGGTATGAGCGATAATATCCGTCCCGCATTATACGACGCTAAGTATGAGGCAGTCATCGCAAGTAAGGCGAACGAGCCGAAAGATGAGCTCTATACAGTTGCTGGTAAATTATGTGAATCAGGCGATAAATTAATTATTGATGCTAAACTACAAGATGCTGCTTCAGGTGATGTGTTAGCCATCTTCTGTACAGGTGCGTATGGTTATTCGATGGCTAGTAACTATAATCGTGTACCAAGACCTGCAGTTGTATTTGTAGAGGATGGACAGCATCAACTAGCTATTCGCCGCGAAAGTTATGAAGATATTGTGCAAAACGATCTCCCGCTAACTTTAAAAAAGGGTGAGTAAATTTGAGGAAAAATAAGTGGGTATTACTAGCGTCCATTACAACATTTATTTTATTATGGGGCGTAGTCTATTGGGTGTTGGCGTCAAAAGGTATTCTCGGACCTGGTTCGTAAGACAGAAATTGGCTTGCGGTAAAAGTACAAATCGTGTAGGATAGTCAAAGATTATGTACAGCTAGAAAAAGAGGGAATAGACAAATATGTTAATTCGATATAAAAAAGCTTTAGAGAAAATAGCAATGGGGCTACTTTCATTTATGCCTAACGAAAAAGACGTAAAAAAGCTGACAGAAACCATCCACTCCTATGAAAATGACGATAATTGGGTTTTATACTTATGGAAAAAGAATGATGAATATGTTGGCATTGTAGGGCTTGTTGTTGATGAGCATAATATAGCCACAATCCAGCACGTGTCGGTGATCCCTTCCTATAGAGGAGAGGGCGTAGCAACGGAGATGCTTCAAGAAGTGGCGGAACTTGGCCAATATGAAAGTATGCGTGCTACAGATGAAACACGTAGTTTTGTTCAAAAATGTATTCATTGTATCGATGAAAAAGCAGACGATTAACAACGTCTGCTTTTTCTTTGTTTGCTTTCTTGTCGCTCTGCAAGAATATGTGAGCGATCTCGAAGCATATGTTTATGAAGAAGATAATTTGAGCTATTTGATGGCAAAAGCTTTATACGTGCTAGGGCTAAATCCAGCAAGTGAGGTGAAAGAGGGAGCTGGAAAGTTTGAAAGGACTTGCCCGTTTTAATCGAAGTGATAGCTTTTGTTATTTGTGTTAGGAGTTCAAGATAATCAATTTCTTGGAAAAAAACATGCCCTTCATTTTCTTGAAAGTTATGAAGTGCTTTTTCTAAAATTCGTTTAGCACCAGTATTGTTACCACGTCGCCAATGATAGAAACCTGTTGCCAGCTGCACATAGCCGACAAGTGGATGCATTTTATCGCCAGGTGCAATTTCCTTCCAATATTCCTCTAGCACTTCATGGCATTCAAAAAAATCTTGATTGCCATTAAAATAGGCACAGTAATCGATAAATAAAGTATGATGCTGTGGATGCATTTTGGACTCCTTTCCACTATACTAAAAGAACATAGAATCTCAGGGTGGTAAAATAATGTCTTATGAAGTAAAATTAGAAGCCTTTTCAGGACCTCTTGATTTATTATTGCATTTAATTCACAGATTGGAAATTGATATCTATGATATCCCAATGGCTGAAATTACACAACAATATATCGACCATATACACGCAATGCAAGTACTAGAGTTAAATGAAGCAAGTGAATATTTAGTGATGGCAGCAACGTTACTGGCAATTAAAAGCCGCATGTTATTGCCAATTCACGAAGGAGAGATGGAGGACGCAGAATTAGAAGTGGACGGCCCTGACCCTCGTGAAGAACTGGTGCAACGCTTAATTGAATATAAAAAATACAAGGAAGCAGCTAGTAATTTGCAGGAGCTTGAAACAGACCGAGCACAGGTATTTACGAGGCCACCTGCTGATTTAACAGGATTAGCCTCAGAAGAACAGATGGCTTTATTTGATTTGAATGTGAATATCTATGATATGCTTGGCGCATTTCAAAAATTGATGCGTCGCAAAAAATTAAAAAAACCATTAAAAACCACTGTAGCAAGGCAGGAGCGATCAGTAAGAGATCAAATGCGCTCTGTTGTGGATTCGTTACGATTAACAGGTGGACGTGCATCATTTTTCGAGCTTTTTCCCTATGAAGATAAGCCAACACTTATTCTGACGTTTGTATCTCTTCTTGAACTGATGAAACGTCAGGTCGTCATCGTAGAGCAAGATGGTAACTTTGAAGAATTAACGGTTACCTTACAGAAGGAGGAATGGGAAGATGACGAAAACATCAATGTTACAGAGTAGAATTGAAGCCTTATTGTTTGTTGTGGGAGATGATGGCTTAACGATTAAACAACTCGCACAACTTTTAGGAGAACAGGAAGAGTTGATCCTTCAAACAATGAATACATTAAGGGAAGCGTATGATGAAGATTTAGCAAGAGGAATTACGGTGAAAGAAATTGCAGGCGTCTATCAGCTTATTACAAAATCTGAGTTTGCCGATACGATTCAAAGATTAGTAGAAAATCCAACTGCACAATCCTTATCTCAGGCCTCCCTCGAAGTGTTGGCAATAGTGGCATACAAACAGCCCATTACACGTGTAGCGATAGAAGATTTGCGCGGTGTCAAGTGTGAGCGTCCAATCCAGACGTTAGTTTCGCGAGGATTAATTAAAGAGGTAGGTCGGTCAGAAGGGACTGGACGTGCCATCTTATATGGAACAACAAAAGAATTTTTACATTATTTTGGCTTAAATAGTATAGAAGAAATGCCTCCTCTACCTGAAGAGGATCTTGTTGAGTCAGAACAAGAAACAGATTTATTTATGACCAAATTCCAAGAAACATTTAGTGTGACAAAATAATGGTTATAATGCGTTGTCTTCAACATAAATATAAATCTATAATTTCCTATCACATTGAATAAGGAGTGGCTCCTTGCTTCGGTTATTTCGTTTAACACTGTTTATGATCATTGTGTTAATGGTAATGCTTCCTCAGACTAGTTTAGCAAGAGGAGGAAGCGGCTATGCTGTCTTAGATGGCGAGACTGGACGGATTTTAATAGGGTCCAATAGCGATGAACGATTACCTATTGCTAGTCTAACGAAAATTTGGACAGCACTTGTGGCAATTGAAAATAGTGACTTGCAGGAAGAAGTTGTCATCTCTCCGAAGGCTGCTATGGCTGAGGGGAGTTCTATTTACTTACAGGCTGGTGAAAAGGTGACAGTTGAAACGTTATTGTATGGCTTAATGCTACGTTCCGGCAATGATGCTGCAACAGCTTTAGCCGAGCATGTAGGAGGGTCTGTAGAGGGATTTGTCAAATTAATGAATGAAAGAGCTGTTATTGCAGGTCTTACCAATACCGTCTTCATGAATCCTTCTGGTCTTCATCATGATGAGCATTTATCGTCTGCAAGGGATACTGCTGAGATGTTAAGACTTGCGTTGCAAAATAAAACATTTGAGAAAATTGCTTCAACGGTACTTTATCGGGCAAATACAGTAAACGGTATGCTATGGGAAAATAAACACCGTCTATTAAGAGAAGGTTCAGGAATGGCGGCAGATATAGATGATGAGACAGAACAGCCTGTTAGTTCCTTAAAGTCAGCCACTGGTACTGCTTTCGCTGGAAAAACGGGCTTTACTAAGGTTGCTGGACGAACACTTGCAACGGCCTTTCAAAAGGACGGGCAAATATGCATTGTCGTTACATTAAATGAATCAGATGATTGGAATGTACACCGAGGCTTATCCAATAAAGTATGGCAAGATTATAGTCTTGAAACAGTAGTGAAAAAGGGTAAATACAATGTCAATAAAAAGTTGGCTATTCGTTTACAAGAGCCCGTTCGACTACAGTTAAATAAAGAGGAAAAAGAACAGGTGAGGCAAGTATTACATGTTTCAAGGAAACGCCAAGAAGCAGTCTTGTCGATCTTTATTGGAGAAGAACGTATTTATGCAACGCCAGTTAAAGTGGAATCAGCGGATCGTTAAAAACGATTGGCTGATTTTTTACATTATTTGATTAATTGGTGTTAAATTTGGAAAAATGGTGAGGGAATGGAGGGATGCTTCTATGGAAAGTAATGGTAGACAAATTCAATTTGGGCTAATCATTATCGTATTCTTATCAAGTTTAATTGTCCATGTCATTCAACTATATCCAATTCGACCAATAGAATTTTATTATTTTGCACCTTATTTGAATGCTTATATTATCTTTATGGTCTCTTTATTTGTCATGGCCCTCGTACTACGAATCAATTATTTGATCATACCTAAAACGAAAAAAAGCAAGAATATTCAACGTGGTCTGGTGTCTGCTTCCTTATTAATTGCCTTAGGTTTCATCGCATTAAGCTTTAATGCTTATAAATGGATAGATTCAAGAGGTATTCATATGAATCCATTTTTTAGTTTAAAAGTAAATTTTGTCGAGTGGAAAGAAATAGTGAAAGTTGAGCAAGTTAATCAAGAAAAAAGTGGTATGACAAAGCCTGATCATCTGGGTTTTTACATTTCAAGATGGTTCCACAATTGAAGAACCTTTGGCAGGCAACATGCTACTGGCTAAAAACTATATCGCCAATGAGTTAAACCAACGCGGTCTAAATTTTTACAAATAAAAGCTGCCGAATGGTAGCTTTTTTCTGTCAAAATAAACATTTTACAATCGATTCGCATGATTATCAAATGAGTATACTGCTAGTAAACAAAACAAAATCTCGGTTCAAATGTTAAGAAATTAACGAATGAGAAATTAGTCGGAATACTTAATTAAAAAATGTGAAATTTGTTTTTCTTTAATAATGTCTAAAAGTATGACATAATTTTCACAGATTAGCGGGAAAAATAACCCTATTCATTGGATCGAAATCGAATGATGACGAACGTGTCAATGTGAAAGAAAACTAGAGGTGAAAAAATGGAAAGATTACAAAAGGTCATTGCCTATGCAGGCGTTGCGTCAAGGCGCAAGGCAGAGCAATTGATTTTAGAAGGTAAAGTTAAAGTAAATGGTGTAGTGGTTCGTGAGTTAGGAACAAAGGTATCTAATTCCGATACAATTGAAGTAGAAGGTGTAAAACTAGAAAAAGAAGATAAGGTATATTTCTTACTTTACAAACCACGTGGAACAATTTCTGCAGTTACAGATGATAAAGGACGCAAAACTGTCACAGATTTATTTCATCATATTCCGCAACGTATTTTCCCAGTTGGTCGTCTTGATTATGATACATCTGGATTATTGCTATTGACAAATGATGGAGAATTTTCCTATATGTTGACACATCCGAAATTTAAAATTGACAAAACATATATCGCTCGTGTCAAAGGTGTGCCGACAATTGAAGGGTTAAAAAAGCTTCAACGAGGGATCAAATTAGAGGATGGTAAGACAGCACCTGCTAAGGTAAGTATGACATCTTTCGATGAAAAAGCGGGCAAAGCTATTTGTGAAATCACGATTCATGAAGGGCGCAATCGTCAAGTTCGTCGTATGTTTGAAGCGATTGGAACACCCGTTGTTAAATTAAAACGCGAACGCTTTGCTTTCTTAGATTTATTTGGTCTTGCTCCAGGAGAATATCGTGAATTATCAAAGCATGAAGTAAAGCAACTACGTGTGTTAGCAGAAACAGGAAAGCTTGATTAATGCAATGTTGCCAGAAGAAAGTGTGGATACCAATAGAGGTATTTGGATGTTTACACTTTCTTTGTGGTGAAATCGTTCATAAATCATTCATAATTAATAGCTAAGTGTTTTTGTATCATTTTGCTATAATAGGTGAGAATAGTACACCTAGTAGCAGTTTGTTCAAAAAAGCTGTAACACATTTAATCCGGTATTGTTGACGTCAATGTGAAAGAAGCTTTTACATATTTATAGACGTATAGAGAGTGAAAAAGTTCTATTTGTTTCTTCAATATGTAAAAGCAACGCAAGCCGTAATTGATAGGGGGTTTATTAACTTGGAGAAAAAGAAAAAACGTCTTGTACTGCGAACTGTCATTTTAGCTGTGTTAGCGTTGGCAATCGGGTACACAGTATATGGAACAGCAACAAAGGAAAAAGTAGAGTTAGTAGCAGTAGGCTCTGAGGCACCTGACTTCACGTTAGTAGATTTAAACGGTGAAAAACATAAATTGTCGGATTATAAAGGGCAAGGGGTATTTTTAAATTTCTGGGGAACTTGGTGTAAGCCTTGTGAGAAGGAAATGCCCGCAATGGACAATCAGTATCAAGAATTTAAAGATCACGGTGTACAAACATTAGCTGTCAATATTGCTCAAACAGATTTTGAAGTACAGAATTTTGTCGATCGATATGGGTTGTCATTTCCAGTAGTTATCGACAAAACAAAAAGTGTTATGACTGCTTATAATGTAGGACAATTACCTGCAACAGTGCTAATTGATCCAGAAGGCAAAGTGGCCAAAATTATTACAGGTGAAATGACGGAGAAAGATATTGCTTCGTACATGGAATTAGTGAAGCCAAATAAGGAGTAAATGACGATGGAAAAAATCATTTGTGCTTGTGGTCATAGTAATCCATACGGCACGAAGCTTTGTGAGAAATGTGGTCGTCCTTTAACCGAAGAAGAAAAACAAAATAAGGTTGTTGATATGCGCTATGATGGTATGGCCATTCGCTCCAAAACATATAACAAATCATTTGTTGATAAAATATGGAATTTCTTCTCAAGTGTTAAAGTGGGTATATCCTTAATTATTATCACATTAATTGCTGCTTCAGTCGGAACATTACTACCGCAAGAGTTTTACGTAAAAGCTTCTGATATGGAGAAGGGGGCTTACTACGCAGACGTATATGGTACATTCGGTAAAATCTATTATACGTTGGGGCTTTCGGATTTATATAGCTCATGGTGGTTCCAGATTTTGGTTGGTATGCTAGCAGTATCGATTATAGTGGCAAGTCTTGACCGAGGCATTCCACTTTACAAATCATTAAAGAATCAACGAGTTAAAAGACATGAAAGCTTCATGAAGCGTCAGCGCATTGTTGCAGAAGGACAAGTGTCAGCGAGTGCGGAGGAAACGCTTGATAAAGTGGCTCAAAAAATGACTGAGATGAAGTATTCTGTTCGTCGAGATGGTAGCGCTCTCTTAGCTGAAAAAGGACGCTTTTCTCGTTATGGTCCGTACATAAACCATGTAGGTCTCATCATTTTTTTAGGTGGGGTCATGCTACGTCTAGTCCCAGGTTTCTATGTTGATGAATCGATATGGGTGCGTGAAGGTGAAACACGTGCTATTACTGGAATGGAAGGCTATTTCATTGAAAACCGTGATTTTGTTTTAGAAACACATGATAATACACCTCAAGGTGAGCAAGTTAAACAGGGTGTGAATGTAGTGGCTAAAAACTTCCAAACCGATATTACACTATACAAGCAACCTGAAGACGCATTGCCTGGGGATACGGAAAATCTAGAAAAAGTAAAAGACTATTCCATTCGTGTAAACCATCCTTTGAAAGAAGATGGCTTTGCTCTTTACCAGATGGATTATCGTCTAAATGAATTAAAACAGATGAACTTTGAATTAATTAATAAGACGACAGAGAAATCATTAGGTAAGGTAGAGATTGATTTAACAAATCCTAAAAAAGAATATGATTTAGGGAATGGTTCATCCGTTCAAATTCTTGTCTATACACCTGATTTTGATGGATTTGAAAATGGAGAACCTCAGACTAAAACGTCTATTCCAAATAATCCTGCATTTTTATTTAAAATGACTACACCAGAAACTCCTGAAGGAGAAGTAAGCTTTGTTGAAATTATGCAGCCTCCTTTAGAACCACTGGGTGAAAATAAATACAGAATGAAATTTGCTAGTGCAGAGATGCGGGATATGTCAGGTATTACGGTGCGAAAAGATAGCACCATCCCTATTCTGTTTGTTGGTGGGGTCATCTTTATGATCGGTGTTGCCATTGGCTCTTACTGGAATCATCGTCGTTTATGGCTTCAAGTGGAACCAGACGGCCGTGTGTTAATGGCTGCCCATGTCAACAAAAATATGTTCAGCATGAAAAAGGATTTAGATGCTGTTACAACCTTTGCTGCATTGCCTCCGTATAAAGATCAGTTAGAGAAAGATGAGGCTGGCGAAGAGTCCACTACTGGTGGCATTAAAGAAAAGGAAGGTGACAACACCTTATGAGTTTGATTGACTTAAGTGGAAACTTACTATTTGTTGCGTTTATTGCTTATCTAGTTGCGACATTATTATTTGGTGGTTCAATTAAGCAAGGTAATGCTACTGGTAAAAATACTGGCAAATGGGGCAAGTTTGCCATTGTGGTTACTATTATTGGTTTCCTATCACAGCTTGGCTATTTTATTACGCGTTGGATTTATACAGGACATGCGCCAGTAAGTAATATGTTTGAATTTACAACTGCCTTTGGTATGTTCATTGTCGGCGCGTTTATCTTAATTTATTTTATTTATCGTTTGACTGCACTTGGATTAGTGGCACTGCCTGTTGCGCTTTTGATTATTGCTTATGCAGCAATGTTCCCGAAAGAAGTAAGTCCATTAGTGCCTTCATTACAAAGTCATTGGTTAACAATTCACGTTATTACAGCAGCATTAGGGCAATCTATTTTAGCCATTAGTGCTGTGGCAGGACTTATTTACTTATTAAAAGTAGTAGATTTAACAAAGCCCTCTAAACAACGTTTTTGGTTAGAAGCCGTTATGTACTGTCTTGTAGTAGTTGTTGGATTTGTCGCGGTAACATCTACATTTAGTGCTATGGATTATGAGTCTAGCTATAATTATGTGGATAAAGAAGGTACTACTCGTAAAATTATTTACAATTTACCTCCAGTATTCGGTATGAATGAATATGAAGTGATAGAAGAACATGGCATGTCGCCATTAGTAGAAATGCCAGCGTTAATTAATGCTAAAAAATTAACAACCGTTGTTTGGTCATTATTGGTAGGATCTGTGTTGTATTTATTAATTCGTTTAATTGCTCGCCGTCGAATTAGTGCCATTTTCCAACCACTTGTTAAACGTGTCAATTTACAATTACTTGATGAAATTGGTTATCGTTCAGTGCTGATTGGTTTCCCTGTATTCTCCCTTGGTGCTTTAATCTTTGCGATGATTTGGGCACAAATTGCTTGGAGTCGTTTCTGGGGTTGGGATCCAAAAGAAGTATGGGCTCTTATTACATGGTTATTCTATGCAGCATTCCTGCATTTACGTCTATCAAAAGGCTGGGAAGGTCGAAAATCTGCTTGGTTAGCACTAATTGGTTTTGGGATTATTTTATTCAACCTAATTGCTGTTAACTTAATTCTTGCAGGTTTACACTCCTACGCGTAACCTGTGAAGCAACAAGCCTTTTCGCTGTAGCGAAGAGGCTTTCTTTTCTTTTCAATATGTGTCACACCATGTACAATAGAAGTTAGAGAAAGATGGAAGAGAGGGATCGTGAAAGTGTCAGAAAATATTTCAGTATTAGTAGTAGATGACGAGGATCGTATTCGCCGCTTATTAAAAATGTATCTTGAGCGAGAAGGATACCTTGTTGACGAGGCCGAAAATGGAGAACAAGCGATCGAGAAATCTTTAGAAAAAGAGTATCACTGTATTTTACTTGATATTATGATGCCTGAAAAAGATGGGCTAGAAGTGTGTGCAGAAATTCGAGAGCGCGCAGCAACACCAATTATTTTATTAACTGCCAAAGGCGAAGAAGCGAACCGTGTACAAGGCTTTGAGCTTGGTGCAGATGACTATATCGTAAAACCATTTAGTCCTCGTGAGGTTGTGTTACGTGTGAAGGCTATTTTACGTCGTTCACAGGCTTTCTCACCAACGACTAATGCATCTTCTTCAAAAGATTTAGTGGTGTTCCAACACTTAATGATTGACCATGATGCACATCGTGTGACTGCAGAAGGCATTGAGGTTAATTTAACACCGAAAGAGTATGAATTGCTGTACTTTTTAGCGAAATCGCCAGACAAAGTATTTGACCGTGAACAACTACTAAAAGAGGTATGGCATTATGACTTCTTTGGTGATTTACGTACAGTGGACACACATGTAAAACGTTTACGTGAAAAGCTCAACCGAGTTTCTGAAAACGCTGCTAAAATGATTGTGACGGTTTGGGGCGTTGGATACAAATTTGAGGTTGTCAATGAATAGAATATGGAATAGTGTTGTCGGGAAGCTATGGGTAACCATATTGCTTCTCGTTTCATTTGTATTATTTGTTTTCACGGTATTAATGCTTGAATTTCTTCAAAATTACCATATGCAGCAAGCAGAAATTTCATTGCGACAAACAGCAGCAACGGTAGCAAGTATAGTAGATGACAATGAAACAGCCGAATCTACCTCTGAATTATTAAAAGATATTTTACCTACAGGGACGAATGCATTGATCGCTATCAGTCATGTTGAAGTGTCCTTTGCGATGCAAGAGGGTGTCAATAAAAAAGAAATACAAGATACTATATTAGCCAATAAATCTTTTCATGAAGTGTTTCAATCAGATGAGCCGATTATTAAAGAAATGATGATGCCTTCTTCAACTGATCAAGAAAAGATGGAATCTTATGTCGTACTTGGTTTTCCCCTAAATGTTGAAAATGCAGTACATGGAGCTGTCTTCATCTACCAAAGCCCAGATGCGCTACATAAAACGTCTAAGGAAACTACGAAAATTGTCTTTTTAGCAGCCTTCATAGCATTTGTGTTGACGACATTCTTCGCATTCTTCCTTTCTTCACGTATAACTTCGCCATTAAGAAAAATGCGTGAATTAGCTTTTGAAATTGCAAAAGGGAATTTTGAAGCGAAAATGCCTACTACCCAAAATGACGAAATTGGTCAGCTTGCCGTTGCCTTCAACCAAATGGGCCGTCAATTAAAGCATAATTTAGAGGTTATCAATCAAGAAAACGAACAGCTTTCTAATATTTTGACATCTATGACAGATGCAGTGATTACGTTTAATAGAGATCGTACAATATTATTAAGTAATCCACCAGCTGAACGTCTAATGCAAAAGTGGTTTGTGAATAAAGGTTCACAAAGTGCAAAACCTATCCCGCCAGAGCTTTATCATATGCTTGATCATGTACTGATGTTTGAGGATAAACTAGAAGAGGAAATTGAAATGGATGGCAGCTATTATACATTTACTATTAGTCCCCTTTATAGTGGTGAAATGATACGTGGCGCTGTGGCTGTAATTCGTGATATGACAGAACAGCATCGCTTGGAAAAACTAAGATCCGATTTTATTGCCAATGTCTCCCATGAGCTCCGAACACCGATTGCCATGCTTCAAGGTTACTCAGAAGCATTAATGGATGACGATTTTATTCAGGATCAGGAAGAGCGAAATGAGATTACCAAAATTATTTATGATGAATCGAAGCGAATGGGTCGCCTTGTGACAGATTTATTAGATTTGGCACGTATGGAATCAGGGCATATGACGCTTTATAAAGATGAATTACCAATTAATTCTACTTTTGAACGTATTACACAAAAATTTGCACAGGTAGCAAAAGAAAAGCACGTTCGTCTGCTGTTTGAGAGTGAATTTAATGACGAGGCCATGATTAATATAGATGAGGATCGCATTGAACAAGTGCTTACAAATTTAGTTGACAATGCCCTGAGACATACAGATGAAGGGTCTGTGACTGTAAAAGTAGAGCAGGAGCCGACATTTGCTAAAATATCTGTTCAAGATACAGGACATGGCATCCCTCAAGAGGACTTACCCTATGTCTTTGAACGTTTTTATAAAGCAGATAAGGCACGTACTCGTTCCAAGGGTGGAACTGGTCTCGGCTTAGCCATTGCTAGAAATATTGTCAAGGCACACTCAGGTAATATTATGGTAGACAGTGTGTTGAAAGAGGGTACGACCTTCACGTTTTATTTACCGTTCGATTAATAACAAGTATTGCTATTAATTGGCTGTAACTTCTATGAATGTAAGACGACAAATATTATAGAACGGGGGTGGAGTGCTTTGAATGACTCCGTGTTCCATCGACTATACGATGCATATCACCAAGACGTGTTTCAGTTTTTAATATATTTAGTAAAAAACCGTACACTTGCCGAAGATTTAGCACATGAAGTTTATGTACGAGTGTTGCGCTCATACGATCAATTTGCAGGCAATAGTAGTGAGAAAACTTGGCTATTTGCTATTGCTAAAAATGTAGCAATTGATCATTTTAGAAAGCAAGCTGTACGTCAAAAGCATTCACATGATTTCTTTGACTGGGAAACGGAACAGCTCCATTCAACCACGCCATCACCGGAAGATATGCTACAGGCCAGTGATGAATTTATGCAGGTAGAATCAGCACTTGAAAACTGTACAGGCGACCAAAAAATGGTCATTATTATGCGCTATTTTCAAGATTTATCGATTGCAGAAACAGCGCAAATACTAGATTGGACAGAAGCTAAGGTAAAAACGACCCAGCATCGAGCCATTAAATTTTTAAGGCAACAGCTACAGCCGATTAGAGAACAGGAGGCGAAACGGCAATGACGCATAAGCCATTTGATGATGAACAGCTTGAACATGTCTTGAACAATGCCCCTAAGCTTTCTGACCGCCGTTCAAAAGAAGAAATATTAAATCGGTTAATGGCAGATGCTCGCTTGCAGGATAATAGTCACCTACAAGAAGCGATACAACAACCTATAGAGAATGAAGAAGCACAACAAGCAAGTAAATCTTTAATACAAGATGAACGACCATCACGATTTAAGTTCCGAAAAATGCCGATTTTTACGAGTGTAGCAGCAGTTTTCGCGATAACGGTACTCGTTGGCTTCATGTTCATGAATAATGACGCTAGCCAAAAAGATCTAGCTAGTACGCCAGAAACGGCTAATTACGCTACGTTACAGGAAGATCGTTCTGCTAAAGAGGCAGCTACCCAGGATGAGGCACTTCAATCCAGTATTGTATCGGAGCATGAGCGTATGCTATCTTTACGGTCGTCTGTCTATGAGGAAGATGTGAAAGATGCTGTCGTTTTCCGTATTGGTTTGGCAGGACGCGATGCAGAAAGTGTTCCAATGACATATGTGATACCAAATGAGCGTGTAGCAACTGATTTTGGAACAGAAAAGCCTTCTACCCTACAGATGTATGAAAAATATGCTCCTCAAATAGATGAAGAAGCCAAAGGGTTTACGGATTATCATCCTTTTAAAGGTGAACTGAAGGAGAAGGAAGACAAGCTTGTCCACGTATTACCAAAGGACAATGACTATGATGTTGCATCAGCTACCGTTAATGAATACAAAGGGACTTTAGAGGATACCTTCTCGGATTCTGAATATACGGAAGTTGAGATTCAAAATGAAGATGGCACACCTTATGAGTTTTCTCAGGAGGGTGAGCCAAGTCAAGCCATGTCATTAACAAACGCCAAGCATTTTAATTATTATTTATACCAAGATGGTAATGGGGCAGAATACCTGTCACCAGATTTCCGTCAAACATTTGCTAATGTTACAGAAGCACTTACACTAATGAAAAACAAAAATGATGATGTTTATGTAACAGTGGTTCCTGAAAATGTAACATATACCGTGAAAGAGGAAGCAGAAGGTGTAGTCGTAACATTCGATATTCCCTTAGATTTAGCATCAATGGAGCCAATTCGCGCTACCCAATTGATTGAAGCTATGATGTTAACTGCTGCTAGCTTTGACCAACAATTACGATTGGATAATGTGGTCCAAGAAAGCTGGGAAGGATTCGATTTAAAAACGTATTTGCCCAAGCCTGTGGGGCCAAATAAACAATATATGCCTTAGTCAAAATCAAAAATGGAGCATTCCTGTAACATGGAATGCTCCATTTTTACAATACTTACAAATCTAATCGGAATTTTTTAAGCAGAACTATTTACTTTTTCTTAATAATTAATTATAGTAAGGTTGTAGTATAAAATAATATGATTCATCTTCGGGGCAGGGTGAAAATCCCGACCGGCGGTAATAGAGTGGTGAACCGTTAATGTTTCCATTAACTCGAATGGTTTATGCTTCGCTCTTCAGCCCGCGACCTGTGCAAATTTATTTGCATGGCTGACTTGGTGTAATTCCGAGGCCGACAGTTAAAGTCTGGATGGGAGAAGATGGAGGTACGATCGTCATTCATTGTTATGAAATAAACTATGACCGAGCGCTTTTTTTGTATGGCTTTTTAAACGGTGCTCAAAAATAGTTTAAATTGACGCTTATTCGTCATGCCTTTCTCCCTTGTGCTCTTCATGCATAAGGGTTTTTTCGTGCTAACAATTGAAAGATCGTCACCTTTCTTCTTGCGAGATTGAATCAGCAAAGAGGAGAGAGTTTTCTATGAAGAAAAATGTTAAACTCCAATCGTTTATTACGATTGGTATGCTGAGCAGTATTTCGTTTTTATTAATGCTTTTTAATTTCCCAATTCCACCATTCCCAGCATTTTTGGAAGTGGACTTTAGTGATATGCCTGCATTAATAGCAGCCATCACAATGGGGCCTGTAGCTGGTATTTTAGTAGAATTATTTAAAAATGTATTGGATTGGATTTTCTCTGGAACGCCAACAGGTGTGCCAGTAGGTCATATGGCCAACTTTGCAACAGGTATTTTATTTATTTTACCAGTAAGCCTTATTTTTAATCGCTTTAAAACAATTGCTGGTCTTGTTGGAGGTTTAGCGACAGGAACAGTCGTAATGGCAGTAGGGATGAGTATTTTAAACTACGCAGTATTTTTACCGATGTACACATACTTCTTAGGAATGGAACCTGTTGTAGGTGACTCACTTTATAAAATGATTATCGCTGGGATTTTACCATTTAACATTGTGAAAGGTATTTTATTAACGGCTATTATGGCGTTTTTATTTACCACAATGCGCAAATGGATCGACCGCCAGCGTTCTATCTATATAACAAAATAATTTTTACTAACCTCGGGTCAATATACCTGAGGTTTTTTTGTTGGAAGGAACAATAGATAGGAAAAAGTGTGAAGAATAGAAGAACAAAACTAACGGATAAATACAGAAAAAAGTAATAGGGTAAAATAGTTAACTAGTACTTTATAATTATAACCTAGTCGAAAGCTACATTTTCATGTAAAATAGAGAAGAGTTTAGAATGTTTGAGGAGTTTGAAGAGATGAGTGGAAAAAAAGGACAATGGTCTAGTAAATTAGGTTTTATTTTAGCATCAGCTGGTGCGGCGATCGGACTAGGGGCAATTTGGAAACTTCCCTATGTAACAGGACAAAGTGGTGGAGGAGCATTTTTCCTTATCTTTGTGTTATTTACCTTGTTAATAGGACTACCAATGTTATTGTCCGAGTATGTGTTAGGACGTGGTACACAATCCGAGGCTGTAACAGCGTATAAAAAAATTGCTCCAACTAAGCCAGGCTGGGCTTGGATTGGTCGAATGGGCGTGCTAGGCTGTTTTTTATTATTAACTTTTTATAGCGTAGTCGGAGGTTGGATCTTTATTTATAGCGGGCTAGGTGTAGCTGGCGCGGTAATTGATCCAGCAGTAGATCCAGCTGAATTATTTGGAAAAATTATAGGCACGCCATGGATTACGCTAGTTGGTCTAGTGTTGTTTACATTGGTCAACGTACTTGTGATTTCATTAGGTGTACAAAATGGGATTGAAAAGGCCAATAAATGGATGATGCCGTTACTTTTCATAATGTTCATTGTCCTTGTTGTGCGTGCTGTTACATTAGATGGGGCAATGGAAGGGGTAAAATTCTTCTTATGGCCTGATTTCTCGAATATTACGGGTAAGGCATTATTAGAAGCCCTCGGGCAATCGTTCTTTGGGTTAGCAGTTGGCTTTTCTTGTCTAGTTACATATAGCTCTTATCTAAAAAAAGATGTCAGTCTTCCGAATTCAGCAGGTTCTGTAGTGCTGTTAACCGTGCTTGTTTCATTTTTAGCAGGTTTAGCAATTTTCCCTGTTGTGTTCGCCTTTGATTTAGAGCCAGCAGCGGGTCCGGGTTTGCTATTTATGGTGCTACCAACAGCTTTTAGTCAAATGCCATTCGGTGAAGTGTTTTTAGCTATGTTTTTATTGCTATTTTTATTTGCTACATTAACGTCATCATTTAGTTTATATGAGATTATCGTCGCGGCATTTATGGAGCATAGTCAGAAATCCCGTCCAATGTGGACGCTTATACTTGGTATAGTCGTATTTATTGCAGCTATTCCAGCAGCACTTTCTTCGAGTGTTTTATCGGATATAATGATTTTCGAGAAAAGTATCTTTGATGCAACCGATTTTTTAGTGTCAAATATCATGCTTCCACTAGGGAATTTATTCATTGCTATTTTTATTGCCTATGTAGTAGATAAAGAATTTGTGAAGAGAGAATTGCTAACGGGTAGTCAAATGGGACAAGGCTATTATTCGACATATCGTATGTTAATGCTAGTTGTTGTACCGATTATCATTCTAGTTGTGTTTGTTAATATGCTACTGCAGTATTAAAGAAAAGGTATATTCTGCCATAGGAAAAATACCTTCTCTTAGTGTTAAAAACATAACAGTCAATAGAAAGGTAGAAATGGATTTCTATTGAAGGCTACTTGCTTTCCTGTGGGCGAGTGCTAGCAGCTTCCTCCGTGTAGGGGCTCACCTGTCTCGTTAACCCACGGGAGTCAAGAAGCCTTCCACACCAACCCAAAAAATCTCAATCTTTTTAGTAAAGGTTTTCAAATAAAGTAAAGGAGTTCATTACTCTTTATGAAGAGGTGTTGTCACTCAGCACTTCACCGCATTGAAAATAAGAGCCTATCCCCTCTAAGAATCCAGATAATGGGTGATTTGATCACTATGCTACTATGAGGTAAAGACACTTTGGAGAATGGTTGATAGCGTCACTCCTATGGGATTTAGCGGCTCATCGGACGCCCCCCTGGAAAGGACGCTGGCGGAACGGAAATCAACCTCTCGCCTTGCAAAGTTGCTATTTCTACCGTTGACTTCTTCTTTTTTTAACAACATAAAAAGGTGTATTCCGTCTAATAGGAATACACCTTTTATTATGATTATAGAGATTAATAATCGTTAAGTGATAGCTCACCTAGCCAATCTTCTTTAATAATCTTCCTTGCTTGTTCTTCACTTTCGGCAATAGGGAATACTTTATCAACCTGTGAAATAGCGAATAAGTTGCGAATGAAATCATCGACGACAATAATGGCGATTTTCTTATCTTTTACAGACACCTTCTTAGCGAAATTAACGATCATACCGAATCCAGTACTATCAATATTTGTTACCTTTTGCATATTGATAATGTATCCGTGTTTTGTGTCTAAGCTAAGTGTTTGAAGCTCTGACTTTATTTCTTCAATCATCCCGTATTCTAAATCGCCTGTAAACGCAATCACTATATAATCAGCCTTTGTGTCAATATTCATTGCAATTTTCTTCTGATTCATCCTATAGCGCCTCCATTTTTCTTTTCTTGTTTGGGGAGTTATTCAAACTTAAATTTATTCACTTCATTTTGTAATTTATCAGCAATTGATGATAACTCATCTGAGCTTTGTGTAATTTCTGCAACAGTCGCATATTGTTCTTCTGAGGTTGCGGCAATCTCTTCTGTAGCTGCTGCAGCATCCTCGATGATGCGAGAAATATCTTGGATAGCCTGTTGCACACCTAAGGAGTTGTCGTTAACATGTGTAAATGCCACTTTCATTTGTTCCACACCTTCTTCAGTTTCGACAACTTTCTCCACAATTTCTTTTAAGGCACTTCCGCCTTTATTGATGATTGTTACTTGCTCCTCGACAGCTAGTAAATTACTTTCCATTGTCCGTACGGTCACAGATGTTTCCGCTTGGATATCATTAATAAGATTAGTAATTTGTCCAGCTGCTAAACTTGACTGTTCAGCTAACTGACGAACCTCTGATGCAACGACAGCAAAACCTTTTCCTTGATCACCTGCTCGTGCTGCCTCGATGGCCGCATTGAGTGCTAACAGATTCGTTTGTTCTGCGATGCCAGTGATAACGGTAATAATACCACCAATTTCTTCAGAGCGCTTGCCTAATTTTTGGATAGAATCAGTTGCATAAGACACTGTTTTCGTAACATCACTTAGATGCATAATCGCTTCATTGATGGCTTCTTCTCCTTTACGCGCGATATGTGTGGATTCGATAGCACTGTTTAAAGTGATTTCGGCCTTTTGTAAGCTCTTTGATACTTCTTCAATCGTTTTTTGCATCATTGAAACTATTCGCTCAGCCTGATCAGATTGAGTGGTAGTACCCACGGCGATTTCATTCATTGTTAGTGCGATCTGATTAGATGCTTCACTTGTTTGGTGTGATGATTCTGCCAAAGTGTGTGACGACTTTGCAATTTGATGTGCACTACCAGCCACAATCTTTATCGTCTCTGTTAAATGATTTTTCATACTACTAAATGCGCGTGCTAATTCAGCGATTTCATCTTTGCCTTTAGGGTTTAACAGTTTAACATTTAAATTTAGTTCTGCTAGTTCCTTGGCATTGGTACTTAGAATGTTAATAGGATTAACAATTTGCTTTTGTAAGAACCAACTAATTCCTCCGATCATTACAATGGCGATTACTAAGGAAATCGCTACATTCTCCAGTGCTGATTTTGTGGCAATGCTTATATAGGGAGCAGTAGGAACAGCGGTTGCCCATACACCGATAACCTCGCCTTGACTATTTACAATCGGATCATAGGCTGCTTGATGCAAACTTCCTAAGACATTTGCAGAACCGATAAAGCGCTTTTTTTCTCCTAGCACAACAGTAGCAACCTCGTCAGAAACCTTGGTATTTAAAGCGCGTTGACCATTATCCACTATATTGGTACTTATACGCGTATCGTTTTGAAAGATGGAGACAGCATTCCCATTTGTGAGTTCTCCAACTTTATCAGCTACCTCAAAGTTTTCTACCATATTGATATCGCCCTTATAGAGTTGGTTGTTTTTAATGGACCATTCTCCAGGATATTTAGCGTCTAAATATTCATAGCTTAACTGTATATCTGATAAAAGCTTTGTATCAGCACTTTCTAATAGATTGTTCTTGGCAACAAAAAAATTGACTCCTGCTAAAAGGGAGGTAAGTAAAATAATACACCCAAATATAAGCAGATTCATTTTCTTTCGTATAGATAACTTCATTAAAACGCCCCCAATTTTACGTTTACTTTATAGATGAATCTTTTTGGAAATACCAACTAAAAATTTTGTTTTAGAAATATTTTCGAACCAAATATGGTCGACCATATTTTTGACAAAAAATAAACCGCGTCCACGATCAGCATAATCAAGTTTGTCTAAATCGAATTGAAGAACTTTGTCCCAGTCCTTTTCGTCAATGCCTTTTGCTTCGTCAGTGACTGTTATTTTTATTTCTTCGTTTGATTGGGCTACATGTATTTGAATCTCCTTTTGAACGGGTGTATTAATTTTTCCCATAGCCTCTATGGCATTGATGACTAGTTCATGAACAACAAATCTTAATTCTCGTTTATAAGGTAGATTATATAAATCTGTATAATTCTCCATAACTTGATCAATAAAGGCTATAGCTTGTGTATCAGGATTTACATTGAGTGTGAATTCCATCTTCAATCACCTACCCTTTAATGTAATTGTTATTGAAACGACTGTGATGTCATCGCTGTAATCATTATCAAATAAATTGTACTTTTGAGAAAACTTTTGTAGTGCATAGCTGTTATCCTGTGAAGCATAAGCGTAGAAAAAGTCCATATCAATTGAGTTTTGCTCGTTCAATGTTAATAGTCCATCCGTATAAAGAATAATACGATGCCAGCCTGATAAAGGTATTGTTTTTTTATTTATTTGAATAGTAGGGAATAGTCCGAGGATAGGCGTATTCGCTGGGAGAAAGACTGTTTCTCCATATTTTCCAAATAAAAAACCAGAAGGATGAGCCGCATTCACATAGTGCAAAGTTCCGTTTTTTGTATCTAGAAGTATGTAGATTGCTGTCATTAAAAAACGGTCCATATCTTCATCAGAAAATAGCTCGTATATTTGGCGGTTAAGTTCTTGGATTACTGCTACTGGATCAATTAACTTAGTAATCATTCCTTTTAGTAATGATCTGATGGACATAGTAACGAGTGATGCAGCTATGCCATGCCCCATTGCATCGTACAGAAGAATGGCGGTTAAATGGTCATTAATCTTAAACCAACAGTACATGTCACCTCCTAGTGTATTGGATGTTACATAAAGACCATCAACCTGAAGTTGCTCAAGATTTAATGGAGGAGATAGTGCGTTCTTTTGGAATTTTTTTGCAACAAACAAATCTTTTTGAATCATACTTTCTTGCTGCTTTCGAAGCTTGGCTTCCCTCTGATATTTTAAGGCTACTTGAATTCGAGTCTTAAAATGAGTAAAATCAAACGGCTTTAAAATAAAATCGAAAATTCCTGCTTCAAAAACCCTATCGATTGTTATGTTTTTTTCGTAGGTAGTAGATAGTAGGATAGGGACATCTATCCAATTTTTAAGTACATGAATGTGCTGACAAATTTCCTCGCAATTGCTGAGTGTCATTTTAGTGTCAAGTACGATTAATTCCAGCTCATCTTTCAAAGATGAATCTACTAAATAGTTCATTGCTGCTTCCGTTGTTGAAAAGCAATGAATATTTGGGATGCTTATACGATGAAAATACTTTTGCAGACGTAGCACATCATTACTTACGCTGCCAATAATTAATACTGACATGCCTACTAAATTCACCGCCTTATGTATCTATAACTAAGTATTTCCTGGAAGCCAACATAATGTTTTCTAACCATAATTATATACTCCGTATTTACTTATAATATGAATAAAATAAAATTCTAATTTGCTATAAATTTACCAATAAATATCACATTATACAAGGCTTTTGTGATATAAAGTAAAACTTAATCAATAGGATTTTTGACATCTTGGTTCTTGGATCGTGTTCACGGGTTATCTTTTTAACGATGTTCTTGATATACCTATATTTGATGTATGCGGAAGAAATGAATCCCTCCTCTCTAGTCATGATACTAGACTGTTTGTTTTTAGAGGCACGGAGAAATTTGTAAGACTAAAGGCCTTTTATAAAAAGTAGTAATTTTGCCCTTATTTAAAGATGAAAAATCGCTATTTGTGATGGAATGTGGTTAGAAAAATTAATCTAAAATAGGGATTAATGTATTCGATAAAATGCATGTTATAAAACCTTACATACATATTGCTTATTCTAAAAAAATAATGTATTTTAAGATCAGTTACAAAAATACGTGTTAATTAAAATTACATTGGAGTGGTGAAGAATGAAACATTATACCAAAGAAGATATTATACGCCGAGTGAAGGAAGAAAATGTGAAATTTATTCGCCTACAATTTACGGATATTTTAGGGACAATCAAAAATGTGGAAGTTCCTGTCAGCCAATTAGAAAAAGCGCTAGATAATAAAGTTATGTTTGACGGCTCTTCAATCGAAGGCTTTGTGCGTATTGAAGAATCAGATATGTATTTAAAGCCTGATATCAATACCTTCGTGATTTTTCCTTGGACTGCTGAAAAGGGGAAGGTAGCTCGTTTTATATGTGATATTGCAAGACCAGATGGCACACCGTTTGAAGGAGATCCGCGCTCCAATTTAAAACGCGTATTGAAGGAAATGGAGGAGCTGGGCTTTACGTCGTTTAATTTAGGGCCAGAGCCTGAATTTTTCCTATTCAAGTTGGATGAAAAGGGGTATCCGACACTGGAATTAAATGATAGTGGGGGCTATTTTGATTTAGCGCCAACTGATTTGGGAGAGAACTGTCGTCGTGATATTGTTTTAGAGCTAGAGGGAATGGGCTTTGAAATTGAAGCGTCTCATCATGAGGTAGCACCAGGCCAGCATGAAATCGACTTTAAGTATGCGAGTGCTATTGAGGCATGTGACAATATCCAAACATTTAAACTGGTGGTAAAAACGATTGCTGCACAGCATGGTCTCCACGCAACATTTATGCCAAAGCCACTATTTGGTGTCAATGGATCAGGAATGCATTTTAATCTCTCATTATTTGAAGGTGATAATAATGCCTTCTACGATGAACATGCAGACTTGCAATTAAGTGCAACCGCACGTAGCTTTATGGCAGGAATTATGAAGCATGTGCATGGCTTTACGGCTATCACGAATCCACTTGTCAATTCCTATAAACGATTAGTACCTGGCTATGAAGCCCCTTGCTATGTAGCGTGGTCTGCTCAAAACCGCTCACCATTAATTCGTATTCCAGCAGCACGTGGACTATCTACACGAATTGAATTGCGTTCAGTTGATCCAGCAGCAAACCCTTATTTAGCAATGGCTGTTATTCTAGCATCTGGGCTGGATGGCATACGAAAAGATTTAACGCCACCAGCTGCGGTAGACCGTAATATTTATAAAATGACAGCAGCAGATCGGGAGTTGAACGGGATTGATAGTTTACCATCCTCATTAGAATTTGCGCTTATCGAATTAGAGATGGATGCCATTGTTCGTGATGCATTGGGTGACCATATTTACGATAAATTTACAGCTGCCAAAGAAATTGAATGGAATAAATATCGCACACGTGTCCATAACTGGGAGCGTGAGGAATATTTAACGATGTACTAAAGGTGTTGGGGCTTTTTTAGCTCCAACTTTTTTGTGTGACATGTACTTCTTTTTGCTCTATCATAAGATTAAAGGAGTGTGGACAATGACACAGATAACTCAAGTTGTGACAATTCAAAACAATGATATTGTGCAATTTGAACTTGATATTAACCGAGCTTTAGTAGATTTAAAAGGCTTTTTCATACTTGATATCAAATACAATACGCTCTTTATTGGAGAGCAGACGGTCATCCATTCCGCTTTAATTATTTATCAGCAAAACGATTACACCATTTAACAAGAGGGTCATGTCGATGAGACGTGACTTTTTTTTATTTAAATAACGATAAGAGAAATACCCGATCTTCTGGAAATGTTAGGGGTAAAAGTGCTACTTCCTCTTTAGATTTCCATGCTATGTCATATATTAATTCATCGGGATCATGTATCATCATTTGTCCACCTGTTAAGATGGTTTGAAAATAGCGAACTTCCACTACTTCATTGTCCTTATAATAAATTTCCTTAATAATATCTACTGTATAGCCTGTTTCTTCATAAACTTCTCGTATACAGCAAGTCTTAAAATCTTCCGTGGCCTCTTTTCCACCTGATGGCACAGTCCAAGTTTTCTCTTCATCAACAGTTCCTTGTAAAACCATTAATAACTGATTACTTTCATTCAAACAAATAGCAGCAGCACCTAGCCATTTCATCGCAAAGTCCCCCTATATCTTCTCTTATCCCGTTTTACCATTTAATAGAAACTATTGTAAATATATTTTAGAAATATTTTGGATGTTTTTTTGATTTTTACTACAATGGAATTTTAAGAAAAAATAGTGAGTGTGATAAGAAATTAAAAGTGGGGAGCTAGTCAAAAAATGCTTTCCATTTAACCTGTCCGAAGTTAGCATAAAAAGACAGGTTATGCAGCAATATCTATTTTAAGATGGAATCAAGGAGTGAGAGCAATGAGTTGGGTTGAGTCGATACAGAAGGCCATTAATTATATGGAGGAACATTTATTAGAGGATATTACGATTGAACAGATTGCACAGGAGGTTAATTCCTCTGTCTTTCATTTTCAGCGAACATTTGCCATTTTGACAGATATGTCTATTGCTGATTATCTACGGCGAAGAAGATTAACGTTAGCTGCACAAGAATTGCTGGGTACTGAACAAAAAATAATCGATCTCGCCTACAAATACGGCTATGAAACTCCTGAAGCCTTTACTAAAGCGTTTCGAAAACAGCACCATGTAACGCCTAGTGAAGCAAGAAAGAAGCAAGGACCATTACAATCATATAATCGCCTGGTCATACAGGTAAGCTTGAAGGGAGCAGAACCAATGAAATATAAAATTATTGAAAAAGACAAGTTTCAAATTGTGGGTGTAAAAAGAACATACAACTGTCAAAATGGAGAGAACACAACGGAAATACCTCTATTTTGGCAAGAGATAAACCAAAGTGGCTTTGATCATCAGCTATATCAATTAAATAATGGCACAGTCAATGGCGTATTAGGTGTTTGTGTACCAAATACTGAACAGGAAAAAAAGGGCTTCATTGATTATTGGATTGCTACTGATCATGTAGGAGAAGTAGGAGAAGATCTCTTAACAATGGAAGTACCTGCATCCAAATGGGTTATCTTTGAAGTACATGGACCTATGCCTGATGCAATGCAAAATACGTGGAAACAAATTTATTCAGAGTGGTTCCCATCCAACCCATATGAACCAGCAGGAACAGCGGAGTTGGAGGTTTATCCTGAAGAGGATGCTTATAGCCCTGATTCGTATTCAGAAATTTGGATTCCAATAAAGTAAAGATGAAATGGATTTAGTCAACGAATAGTTGACCAAATCCATTTTTGTTGTAATGATGCTTTATGGAATATAGTTCAATACAAGATGCTAAGCTTTATTAAATGAATTAAATAATTGTATCTTTTCAAACACAACTCTTTCGATAGCATCCATACCTGTCTTTAAAATATCTGGTGGGTTATATAAATTTTGATTATTTGTAAGTATTTCACGAATAGCTTGAGCCCATGCTTGATTACATTCAGTATTTACGTTTATTTTAGCATGGCCATATTCAATCGTTTGAATAATTTGATGCTCAGGAATACCGGAGCCGCCATGTAAAGATAAAGGAATATCGTTTAGATGTTCAGAAATTTCTTTCATTAAATCAAAGGCAAGCTGTGGTTCGCCTTGATAAGGTCCGTGAACTGAGCCTAATGCAGCTGCTAGTACATCGATATTTGTCGATTCAACTAACTGATAGCATTCGTTTGGATCTGCATACTTAATACCTGAAGTAACACCATCTTCTGTTCCACCGACAGAACCGATTTCTGCCTCTACTGAAACGTTATACCTTTTGGCATAATCGACAACTTCACGAGTTGTAGTAATATTATCCTTTAAGGGAAGCTTAGAGCCATCATACATAACAGAACTATAGCCTGCATCAATGGCTTCCATGCATCGTTCAACTGTAAAACCATGATCTAGATGGAGGGCTACGGGTACTGTAATGTTCATCTCTTTTATCATTCTATCGGCTGTAGCAGAGATTAATTTAAATCCACCGAGATAATCAACGATTCGATCTGATGATGCTAAAATTACAGGTGATTTCTGTTGTTCAGCAGCACGTAATATGGCTTCTATCCATTGGAAACTATTAATGTTAAATTGTCCAATAGCATAATGGTTTTTTTTTGCCTGTGGCAATAAATCCTTTAATGTGACAAATCCCATAACATTCACCTCGTCTTCTAAAAAACTATTATTTATTTTTAAAATTAGTATTGTTGTGCTGCTTCACGATGATGTTGGTTTTCTTCATAAGCTTTTTGAATCTTTTCATTGTTTGATACTTCAGCTACACCAACATTCCACCAAGATTCGTAGCCATCTGTCATTGTTTTTGGTAATACCTTCATTTCAATTAACGTGGAAACAGTTTGCTCTTTAGCATCTTCAATTGCGAATTTCAATTCTTCTACCGTGTTAGCACGATAAACCTTTGCGCCATATCCTTCTGCGACCTTTGCATAATCAATATTTAATATTTGATTATTAGCTGTACGGAATTCAGTAAAGAAGCTACCGCTACCATGGCCCATTTGTAAGTTATTAATGCAGCCAAAGCCGGAGTTATCGAATAACATTACATTAATTTTTTTATTGTATTGCAAAGCGGTTACAAGTTCTGAATGGAGTAAAAGGAAACTGCCATCACCAACCATTGCATAAACTTCTTTGGTAGGTTCTGCTAGTTTAGCACCTAATGCACCTGCAATTTCATAGCCCATGCAAGAGTACCCATATTCC
This sequence comes from Lysinibacillus capsici, assembly GCF_020217405.1. Taxonomy (NCBI): domain Bacteria; kingdom Bacillati; phylum Bacillota; class Bacilli; order Caryophanales; family Bacillaceae; genus Lysinibacillus; species Lysinibacillus capsici. The sequence goes on from NZ_CP084108.1 coordinate 1,403,061, forward strand.
ACGTTATAAGTATTTGCTGACTTAGGATTCCAAATGCGTTGCATGTCACCTGGTAAAGAGCCGGCTGCTGTCACCACGATGGCAGCATCATCAATCGCATCGTTGATCGTGCATAATGCAGTGGTTTGAGCGAATGTCGTATTTAATGCATCAGCATACTCATTAATAGTAGATTGTGAGAAATGGTTTTTAATTTCTGGATCAAAACCTTCACGTGTATATGTCACATTACTTAAGCGATTGCGTTCTTTCGTCCATTCTTCTTTTAATTCCACAATTCGTGTGCCGAAAGTGGATTGGTAATCATGTAATTCTGCCTCTAACAGTTCAAGTGTTGCGCGAACATCTGCTACAACTTGGAAGGCATCTAATTTATAAGCTTGAAAACGATTAATGTTAATGTTTAAAAACTTAGCGTTATCAAAATCAAATGCCGTTTTTGATGCTGTCGTAAAATCTGTGTAACGGGTCCCTAGGCCAATAATTAGATCAGCTTCTTTGGCAGCTTTGTTTGCTGCTAGAGTACCTGTAACACCTAAGCCACCTAGGTTATTAGCGAAATTTGCAGCAATAGTCGATTTACCAGCCTGTGTTTCAACTAAGGGGATATGGCATTTTTCGGATATACGCGCTAATACTTCTTGAGCTTCGGAATATTTAGCGCCGCCTCCAATTACAAAGACTGGTCGTTTACTTTTTTTAATAAGTTCGAGGGCACCTTGTTTTTCACGTGCTACTGGTGCTTTACGATCTAAATAATGGACTCGCTTTTTAAAGAATGCTTCATCGTAATCGAATGCTTCACCTTCTACGTCCTGTCCAATACAAATAGTTGCTGGGCCTGCAGTTGCTGGATTTGTCATTACTTCAAATGCACGAATTAAGCTAGACATCAATTGTTCTGGTCGTGTAACACGATCCCAATAGCGGGAAACAGCGCGTAATGCATCATTAGTAGAAATATCTGCACTGTGCTCATGTTCTATTTGTTGTAAAACAGGATTTGGCTGTCTACTGGAGAAAACATCACCAGGAAGAAAGAGTACAGGGATATTATTTGCTAACGCTGTTCCAGCTGCTGCTGCAAGGTTTGCAGAACCAGGGCCTACAGAAGTAGTCACTGCGTAAATTTGTTGACGCAGCTTTTGTTTACTGAAGGCAATAGCTGCATGTGCCATGCCCTGCTCATTTTTTCCTTGATAAATTTTTAAATCCTCCCCATATTGTTCTAATGCTTGTCCGATTCCTAAAACATTGCCATGCCCAAAAATGTTAAAGATCCCATCTACGAATCGAAATTCTTTTCCATCAATATGGATATATTGCTGTTTCAAAAACTTTACTAGTGCTTGCCCTGTTGTTAGACGAATCTTTTTTTTCATATATTAAAACCTTCTTTCTAAAATTAATAAGCAAATAAAGATGACAATCTACTATTCTGAGGCATACTAGTTTAATTAAGAACGATCTTTAATAAGATCTTCAATGTCTTGTACTGTTGGCATGGCTTCAGATGAACTATGCTTACTAACGACTATTGAAGCGGAAGCACTACCATACTTTAGGGCGGTTTCATAATCTTTTCCGTTAACGATGGCATATAAGAAAGCAGATGCATATGAATCACCAGCACCGAATGTTTTTAATACTTGGGTTTTATAAGCTTGACCATGATATGTGGCTCCGTTTGGTTCGTAAGCGTAAGAGCCATCAACACCATGTTTAATGACAACTAATTCTGCATCATGTGCAAATAAATGTTTTACGGTGTCATCATTGTTACCTGGTGTAGCTAAATTCTCCATTACATCGTACTCATCACGAGTACCAATCACAACATTTGAAAGCTGCGCTACTAAGGAATAGTAAATGGAAGTTTCTACTTGTGAATGCCAAGTGTAAGGACGATAATCTAATTCGAAAACAACTTTAACAGCATGTTTTTTAGCTAAGCTAATTGCTTTGAATACCGCTTCACGAGAAGGGCTAAGTGCAAGAGCTGTACCTGAAACGAGTAAAATTTTGGTATTTTTAATGTAATCTTCGTTTACTTCAGAAGGCTCTAAATATAAGTCCGCTACATGATCACGATACATTAATATGCTACATTCACTAGGGCTAAGAATTTCTGTGAAAGCTAAGCCTGCTTTACGGCCCTCTGTGTCAAACACCATATTGGAAGTGTCCACACCTTTTTCACTCATATATTGTTTAATAAAACGACCATGTTGATCTTGCGGGATTTTACCAATAAATCCAGCCTTCAAGCCAAGTTTACTACTACCAATTGCGATATTGGCGGGTGAACCGCCAACGTATTTTGTAAAAGTCATCGTTTCTTCCATTGGGCGATTGTATTCGTTTGCATTTAAGTCGATACAGGCACGGCCAATTGCAATAATATCAAATTCTCTATTTTGATTAAATATCAGTACCATTGGGGTCTCTCCTTTTATTAGATGAAATAAATAATACAGTTTTATGGACGGTGAATAATCCATTCATGATCTTTATCATTATTGAATTTCCAAATACGAGTTGGACCAGCCATAACATTTAAGTAATAAGAAGTATAACCATCAGGAACTCCTACAGGGTGATAACCTTTTGGCACAAGAACCATATCCCCGTTTTCCACAGCCATTGTTTCATCTAATGAACGGTCATCAGTGTAAACACGTTGAAAAATAAAACCTTGCTGTGGATTGATTTCGTGGTAATAGCTTTCTTCTAAAAATGATTCTTCTGGCAAATTGTCTTGATCATGTTTATGGGGAGGGTAGCTTGACCAATTAGCTGTTTCTGTAATTACTTCTACAACAAGCAAGCTATTTGCTGATGGATTTGAATCAGGTAAAATATTATGAACTAAACGTTTATTATTGTATTTACCGCGATTTTCAATGCCATTATCAGATGCTTTAATGAATTTTGTAGGTAATTCTTGATCAGATGGGGCATAGCAAAGAGCGACGCGTGCTTTTGTGTTCGCTGTGATTTTCAATGATTTATTATGTGAAATATAAACACTATCTGTTGGTATTCTTTCGAAAACAGAATGACGTGTTCCAATTTCTTTATAGCTTTCTTGGCCATCTGTTACAGTGATTTTTCCAGTTAAAGCTACAATACATAGTTCTAAATCCGTTAATGTTTCTTTGTAAACTGCGTGTGGCTCTAAATCTAGTATTTTAAAACCAACATAGACTAATTCAGAGTTTTCTTTTGTTACCTCATGCACTAAAGTTACACCTTCAGCAATTATTTTATTGTCAGGTTTTCTAAGTAATTGACTCATTTATCGTCTTCCTCCTATTTAGAAAGGGTTTCCAATTAACCTGTAGAAAAAAGAAGGGAAGTGGGGGAGACTTCCCTTCTTTTTTTGTTTCAATTATGAAAAATCGGGTTCGTTGTAACGAGCAGTTACTACTTTTTTACGCGTATAGAAATCTACTCCGTCTTTTCCGTTTGCATGTAAAGTTCCGTAGAATGAAGACTTCCAACCGGAGAACGGGAAAAATGCCATTGGCGCCGGTACGCCTAGGTTGATACCCAACATACCTGCATCAATATTTTCACGGAAGTAACGAACAGATAATGCACTTGTCGTAAATAGACATGCTCCGTTAGCGAATTCTGATTGGTTAGCATATTCAACGGCTTCTTTTAAGTTTTTCACACGTACGATTGATAGCACTGGTGCGAAAATTTCCTCTTTCCAAATCGTCATATCTTGTGTCACATTTTCGAATATTGTAGGACCTAAGAAGTAGCCGTCTTCATTTTGTTCACCACGTCCATCACGTAGAAGCTTTGCTCCTTCAGCAATACCTTTTTCAATGTAATTTAATGTACGTTGCTTCGCTTCTTCTCGGATAACAGGACCTAGGAAGATACCATCATCTAAACCATTACCCATTGTAATTTCATCAGCTGCTTTTTTTAGTCTAGCTATTAGCTCGTCAGCAACTGATTCTTCTACAGTAACAACTGCACAAGCCATACAACGTTCACCAGCAGAACCGAATGCAGCACTAATAATTTCTTTTGTAGTTAAATCTAAATCTGCGTCAGCTAGTACAGTTGTATGATTTTTTGCACCTGTTAAAGCTTGTACACGCTTTAAGTTTTGGCTTGCACGTTTATAAACATATTCACCAACTGGCTTAGAACCAACAAATGATACAGCTTTCACAACTGGATGATCTAAAATACCATTTACAACATCATGAGCACCATGAACAATGCTAAATACACCTTTTGGTAAACCAGCCTCATCTAATAGTTGTGCTAATCTTTCAGCAAGTAATGGCGTTTTTTCAGATGGTTTTAAAATAAATGCATTACCAAGTGCGATTGCCATTGGGAACATCCAACATGGAACCATCATTGGGAAGTTAAATGGTGCAATACCGCCAACTACACCGATAGGGTAACGAAAATTTGTTGCCTCGATATCAGAAGCAATTGTTGCAAGAGAATCACCCATCATTAAAGTAGGAGCACCTGCTGCAAATTCTACATTTTCAATACCACGACCAACTTCACCAAGCGCTTCTGTATAACTTTTACCATTTTCTTTTGTGATTAAAGTAGCAAGTTCTTCTTGATGTTCTTGTAATAAGTTATGGTATTTGAACAAAATACGCGCACGACGTACAACAGGTGTTTTCCCCCAATTTTTTTGTGCTTCTTGTGCTTTTTGAACAGCTTCTTCAAAATCTTCTGGAGTGGAAAGTGGTACTTGTGCTAATACTTCTTTCGTTGCTGGATTATATACATTTTCATATTTATCTGTTCTACTTTCTATCCATTCACCATTAATAAAGTTTTTCAGTTTTCTTGACATGATAAGGACCTCCTCTTATTCAAAAAAATTAGTATTTTGTATATAGAATGTTTTAAAAATATTTCAATCATCGTACATCATTTAAAAACAGCACTTTTTCAAAATCAATGTGCCATTTACCTGCACCAGTAGTAACAAAACTTACCATTACATTTTTGAGTAAATGACACTATTAACCTTGAGTGCTGATGTTAATAAATAATAGATGGAATTCTCCCCTATTTTATGTGTACGAAGATGGTAAAGATAACGACTTTATCATTTCGTTTAAATTCAAGTCCATATCCTCAATAACCATTTGTAGGATCGTGTTGTGTAACAATTTGATATTGAATGTTCTATGATTTTGAAATGCTTTTAAACTAACGTGATTGTTACATCTCAAAGTTGTCTTAACGCTACTTAAGTTCGCCCTTTGTTTTAACTAAAGGTATTTCCCCACTCCCTTACTACATTCTAATAGGCAAACAATAATCATTGCATCTAGCGAATCAAGATAAAACAGAATATTTATTATTGACTTTAAATTCAGTTTTCTTGTTTCTTGAGACGAGTATAGCATATAAAATTCAAAAAGTTAACAATAAAATGATTACTTAATGATATATTTTGGGTTAAGTTTGATTATATTGTGGTGAATTTTAATAATTAATAGAGGATTAGAGATTTTTAAAGGGGAGGTAATTGAACGATTTGGATATGTTTTGGATATATTTGATAGCAGTGAGTTGTAAAAAAATTAATAGATACAGAAAGTGCATCTAGAACATAATTGCATAATAATAGGCTACTTGGAGAAAAGAAATAAAAATATAGATGATTGTCAATTTTATTCTATGATATAGTATGTAAAATAATAAAAGCTACTAAAGGTATTAGAAATTGGTAAACAAATGAGTGCATTTTGGTAGTAAATAATATATAAAAGAGGAGAATGCCCTATGATGAAGTCACAAAGGATAAAGGCGATTTTAGACTATGTTAGGCAACAAGAATCTGCATCAATCGATGAGCTTGTGGAAGTATTTAATGTTTCCAAAAATACCATTCGACGCGATATTCAAGAGTTAGCTGCAACTGAAAAAATTACCAAAATACATGGAGGTGTATCGATTTCTAATTCTCAAACGGTGCCTTATCAAGATCGTAAGGTGAAAAAGCTTCATGAAAAGAAACAATTAGCTCAGCTGGCAGCACAATTTGTGGAGGATAACGATATTATTTTTATTGATTCTGGTACAACAACACTGGAAATGCTTGAGTTTATTAAAGATAAAAGAATTACCATTATCACAAATAATCTTGATTTTACGTTGGATGCAACATACTATCCGAATTTAAGTATTTATTCAATGGGTGGAATGTTTGAACGTTCTACTCGATCTTATGTAGGTACAGAGGGGGTAGAAAACCTTTGTAAATATAATTTTAATAAAGCTTTTATGGCATCGACAGGTATTTCATTGCCAAAGGGAATTACAAATTCCGCTCCATTAGAAACACCTATCAAAGCGAAAGTCATTGAGAGAAGTGAACAAGTTTTTGTGCTAGTGGATCATAGTAAATTTGGGAAATATTCATTAACTACTTATTGTGATTTTAATCAAATTGATTACTTAGTGACTGACCGAAAACCAGACAACATATATTTGCATCATAGTAAAGAATATAATTACAAAATTTTATATCCTGAAAAATAATCATTTATTTATAATGAATGATTAAAAGTATACGGAGTGATAAGGTGAAGAGATGGGATCAATTGCTATTTTTAGTTATTGCTTTTATCTTTTGGTTTGCTCATTTTTTATATATTCCGATGTTATCTCCGTACATTGAGCATCTGGGAGGAACATTTACCTTTACTGGTATTGTGTTAGCTAGTTATGGCTTGATGCAATTTTTATTTCGTGTGCCGACGGGTATTAGCTCGGATTTATTAAATAATCGGAATGGCTATTAGTACAGCAAGTTGTTTAGCCTTTGCTTTAACAGAAAGCTTAGAATGGGTATTAATTTCCCGTGCACTAGCTGGAATTGCTGCAGCAACATGGGTTGCTTTTACGATTTTATTTTCTAATTATGCTACAGATGACAAGCTACATAGCGCAATGGGAAATCTATCATTTGCATTTGTGTTTGCACAATTGCTAGGAATGGCGCTTAGTGCTTGGCTTGTTGAGGAGTTAGGATGGGATGCGCCATTTTGGATTGGTACAATATTAGGGGGTATTGGGCTATTGCTTTCTTTCTTTATCTCAGAAGAGAATAAAAAACCAGTAAATAAGCCTATTAAGTTGCGTGAATTGGGCACGGTTGTAAGAGAACCGATGTTATTGAAAGTTTCTCTACTTTCTATATTTGCTCATAGTATTATTTTTACAACAATGTTTGGATTTACGACAGCATATGCATTATCTAAAGGATTACGACCAGCTGAAATCAGTCTTGTTGTATTTGCCTTTATGATTCCCCATGCCATCGCTACATTAATGAGTGGGAAACCATTTATCTTGAAACTGGTAAGTGGCGTATATTGCAGCTAGCCTTTTTAACAACAGCTATATTTACGATGCTGATGGCTCTTATCGAAACGAAAATACTATTCTTATTTTTACAAATGATGAATGGCTTTGCCTTAGGTTTGCTATTCCCATTATTTTTAGGAATGGCGGTAGAGAAAATACCGCATGCCAAGCGAGCAACAGCGATGGGGGCTTATCAAGCTATTTATGCAATAGGAATGTTTGTAGGGCTGTTTGTAGCAGGATTGCTCAATACTTCATTTGGCTCAGAAGCAAGCTTTTATTTTTCAGGCTGTATCAGCATATTAGGATTTATATGTAGCCTTATATGGTCTAGAGAGATAAAACCAATTACGATGGAATAAGGAGTGTTAACTATGGTAAAAAAAGTACAACGCTTTATGTGAATCCAATTGGTTTTGGGGCGAATGCAGTAGGAGGGCATAATTTATATCCAAATTTAGATGAGGCAGAGGGACGTGAATTGGTACATACAGTGCTTCAACAAGGGGTCAATTTTATTGATACTGCCTTTATCTATGGTCCAAAGCATTCCGAGGAGCTGATTGGTGAAGTAGTAAAGGAGCAGGGGAATCGAACAGAAACGATTATTGCGACAAAAGCTGCCCATAGATTAAATCATGAAGGGGAACAATTTAATAATCATCCTACCTTTTTAAAAACGGCTGTGGATGAGGCTCTTGGACGACTTCAAACCTGATTATATTGATCTGTTTTATATACATTTTTCGGATAAGGATACACCAAAAGATGAAGCGGTTGGTGCACTAAAAGAGTTAAAGGATGCTGGGAAAATTCGTGCAATTGGTGTATCAAATTTTTCATTACAGCAATTGCAAGAGGCAAATAAAGATGGCTATGTAGATGTTGTACAAGGTGAATATAATTTACTGTCGCGTGACGCGGAACATGAGCTATTCCCATATTTAAAAGAACAGCAAATTTCATTTGTGCCATATTTCCCTCTAGCATCAGGCTTGCTAACAGGTAAATTTAATGAACAGGCAACTTTTAATGAATTTGGAAACTTTCAATGTACCATTAACAGATAAAGAAATTCAAGTTATAGATACGATTTTTAACAAGTAAATAATCAGCTATGTTAAGAGAGATGTATATAACCCGAAAAATAGTTAATATATCATATGTTGATTATTTAATCTGTGGAAAATATAGGAGGAATGCTCTGAGAATTGCAACTATTTGACGTTGAATAAATATCGATATCAAATGGTTGCATTGTCCTTTTTTATAATTTTTTACTGCGTGTAGATCCTATCGAGTTTATTTATTTGCACCATGAGTGTGTTCTATATTTGCATGTTTAAAGCTAAAGCTGTGATTTATCTGTTCGTGAAAAAATGAATGCTGAAAATTGGTCTTTGCAAAAGTAGTAATAGAGGATATTACGTGTGAGCCAGAAAAAGTGTCTTCGATTTGGAGCATTTGTTTAGGTGTTAAAAGACATAGATTATAACGATTGGGCGGTTGTGGAGCAGGATATAAATTCTGCTCCTTTTGATAAATCATTCCCAATTGTCAAAAGAATATATGATCATATTAGTCGTTTAATAGAAGGATAAGAAAGAATGATCGTTAGTGGGATGCTTGCAGATAAAGATATATATTTTTTCTGCACGTGAATTCAACAATTTACATAAGAGTGTTGATAAATAATTTGTTAAAAAATGATTATCTTATTGTGAAATTGAATGAATAATAGTTATTTTTTTTGGAGATATTGATTGCAATTATGGTTAATTTATATCCGATTACGGTTAATTTGTTAGTATAAATTGATAAAGTTATGGTTTTTTAAAAAAGTTTAATGAGAATTAAATTTTATTAGTGTAATAATTATAGTAGTCTGGTTATTTCTTAGAAATACGACCTTGTATTGAAAATACTAGGTATTTAGAAAGTTTATAGTAGTTACCACTAATTATTTTTACTATTTCGGTAAAGTTAAAAATGGTTTAAAAGAGAAAATTTTGCTATTTACGAGAAAATTATATATTGATTTATTTTTCGCAATTTTGTAATATTCAATTTAAGTAAGCGCTTAACTAGATTTATTTTCCTATTATTATAAAGAGGTGATAAACATGAATTGGGGAATTATTAGTGCTGCTAATATTGCATTTGATGAGGTTGTTCCAGCAATTCGCCGCTCGGCTAATTCTAAACCATATGCACTTGCTACCAAAACAAAAGAAAAAGCACAACGTTTTCAAATTGATAATGTCTATGCCACATACGGAGACCTATTAGCTGATGAACATGTAACATCCGTATATATCCCCCTACCAAATGCATTACATCATGATATGGTAATCAAATCATTAAAATCTTATAAGAATGTGTTAGTGGAGAAGCCAGCTACGATTTCATTAGAAGAAATGAAACAAATTGCAGCAACTATACAAGAAACAGGTCATTATTTTTTAGAAGGTTTTATGTACCAATATCATAAGCAGCATAAAAAGATGCGTGAATTATTGCCTCTAATTGGAGATATTGTACATATTAAATCCCATTTTTCATGGTTATTAGAAAATGAGCAGGATATTCGATTAAATTCAGCATTAGGAGGAGGAGCGATGTATGATGTTGGCTGCTATTGTATGCATGCAATTACACAGTTAATTGGCTTTAAGCCCGCAGTCATTAGCATGGTAAGCAATACTCTTTCTGAAACAGATGTTGATCGTACTAGTGTTTGTACAATGTTTGATAAACATGGGAAAATGGCAACCTTTACTTGTTCGATGGAAATGCCATTTCTTGATTACTATGAAATTATTGGAGAACAAGGCTTGTTAAAAGTTTCACATAGTTTCCGTCCTGATGTTTCGAAAAGTGGCGTCGGAATTGTAGAACGCTACAATAATGCAGGAGATTTGTTAGAACAGCACAAAATTCAGGATGATCAATATTTGAGACAAATTGAACACTTTGAACAGCAAGTGGATAGTAAAGTGTCCTCTGAAAAAAATTTGCAGCAATCACTTGAAATGTCGCATTATTTAGAGCAAGCCTATAAATCAGCTTATAAAAATGGAGAATTTATCAGAGTGGAGAATATTTATTATGCTTAATGTAGCTGTTATTGGATTAGGAAGATTAGGTCGTTGGCATGTGCTTAATTTACAGAAAATTGAGTATATTAATATAATTTCAGTTTGTGATTATTCTTTAGAAGTTGCACAAGCTGTTGCAACAGAATCTGGCATTCCACTTTTTACGAACAATGTAGACGAAATTATGAACAATGAGCAAGTTCAAGCGGTAGTAATTGTTACTCCTACAAGTACACACTATGAAATAATCTTAAAAGCGATTGCAGCTAAAAAAGCTATTTTTGTAGAGAAACCATTAACAATTGACATGAAAGAATCTTTGTTAATTCAACAGGAGATCGACAAGAGTGGCGTATTTTGTCAAGTAGGCTTTATGAGACGCTTTGATCAGGATTATGTTGAAGCCAAGAGAATGATTGAGGAAGGAGCAATTGGCAAGCCACTTTATTTTAAAGGGATTAGTCGAGATCCAGTTGCACCAGATTTAAGCTTTATTCCAGGTAGTGGCGGTTTATATATCGATTTATGTATTCATGACTATGATTTAGCACGCTTTTTAATGGGAGCAGAAGTGCAAGCCGTTTCTGCCTTTGGTTGTAATATCAAATATCCTGAGTTTGCACAATATGATGATGTAGACCAAGGCTTTACACATCTACAATTTGCAAATGGTGCTGCGGGCGATATAGAAGGAAGCCGTTGTGCGTATTATGGCTATGATATTCGAACTGAAATTATTGGTTCAGAAGGTACACTTCTTATCGGAAGTACAAAAAAATCAAATGTCAATATTTTAACACCTAAAGGAAATCTGCATGAAATTATTCCTGCATTCCCACAGCGTTTCGAGTCTGCTTATGTCAATGAGTTAAGCGCTTTCGCTGAGGCGGTTATGAATGGGGCATTGTCACCTGTAACTGTTGAAGATAGTATTAAGGCCCTACAGATTGCTTACACAGCAACGGCTTCATTTAAAGACCAAGGAAAAATAATAACAATCGAGCACTAGAAGGGGAGAGTGTTGACGATGCCTGAAGAAATACTTGTAATGAAAGATGTTTATAAAAGCTTTCAAAGTAACCATGTATTAAAAGGGGTGAACTTAGGTGTTCGACGCGGAGAAGTACACGTGTTATTAGGTGAAAACGGTGCTGGAAAGTCTACACTGATAAAAATTATTACAGGTGCCTATGCAATGGATAAAGGTGAAATGATTTGGGAGGGGAAGCCTGTTCGTGTTACTGGACCAATAGCATCCATGGAGCTTGGTATTGCAACCATTTATCAAGAGCTAAACGTTATTCCAGAGTTAGCCGTATACGAAAATATCTTTTTAGGGCGAGAGCTAAAAAAAGGTGGTAAGTTCGGAATGCTTGATCGATCGACAATGATTAAGCAAGCAGAGGAGTTATTAGTACGTTTAGGACAAGATCCAAAATTAGCGACAGTTCAGCTAAATAAATTAGGTATTGGTCAGCAACAGCTTGTTGAAATTGCAAAAGCACTTATTTTAGACGCTAAAGTGTTAATTATGGATGAGCCGACATCGAGTTTAAGTGGTGTAGAGGTAGAACAGCTCTATAAAATTGTTGAACAGCTAAGAGGAGAGGGAATGGCCATTGTATTCATTTCACATCGCTTTGAAGAAATTCAACGTTTAGGAAATCGTATTACTATTTTACGTGATGGACAAGGTGTGGAAACTGTAGAAGTAGCTACAACTCATCAAGATTATTGGATTGAGTTAATGGTTGGCCGTTCTCTTGATGAGAAATTCCCGAAAAAAGAATTTGTGCGAGGCGAAATAGGTTTTAAAATTGAGAATTTTAAAGTGACTGCCAATTCACCTGCTTTAAACATGGAAGTTCATTATGGAGAAATTTTGGGTGTTTCTGGTTTAGTAGGAGCGGGCCGAACAGAATTAGCGAGAGCAATTTTTGCTGCTGATAAACGACATTCGGGAGAAATCTACATTGATGGTGTGAAGCAAAAAATTACTAACCCTCGCCAAGCAATTGAAGCAGGCATTGCGTTTATTACCGAGGATAGAAAATCAGAGGGGCTATTGTTAGATTTACCACTTGACTTTAATGTCTGCTTAGCCAATATGAAGGCATTTAAAGGATCTAGAAAGCTATTAAACCCAGCTAAAATGCGCAAAGAGGCAGCAAAATATGTGAAGGAATTGCAAATTCGGCCTGGCAGCATTGAGTTAAATGCACGCAACTTTAGTGGCGGAAATCAGCAAAAAGTAGTCATTGCTAAATGGCTTTGTACGAAAGCTAAAATTTTCATCTTTGATGAGCCAACAAGAGGAATCGATATTGGGGCAAAAGTTGAAGTATATCGCTTAATGAATCATTTAGTGGATGAAGGTGCGCTTGTACTAATGATTTCATCAGATCTTCCAGAAATTTTAGGAATGTGTGATCGAGTTTTAGTAATGAATCAAGGGGATATTACAGCGAATTTACCAATTGCTGAAGCAACACAAGAAACCATCATGAAAGCAGCAACAATAGGGGCATAGCGTTTAAAGGAGGAATAAGATGAGTGAATTAATTGAAACTTTGAAAGTAGAAAAAAAAGAACAAGGCTGGAAGAAGCTATTAAGTAAATTTGGTTCGCTTTTAGCATTAATTATTTTAATGGCTGTTTTGACAATGACGACTGATAAATTCCTTACTGTCAGCAACCTCATGAATATTGCTAGACAATCATCTATAAATGCTCTACTAGCAATTGGGATGTTACTACCAATTTTAACAGCTGGTATTGACTTATCTGTAGGTTCGATTTTAGCGGTTTCGATTATGGTTATGGGGATTGTGTCAGTTAACATGCAAATGGGTGCAGTCGCTGGTATTGCCGTTTGTTTATTGATTGGCGCAGGATTTGGTTTATTAAATGGTTTACTATTAACAAAACTACGCTTACCGCATCCATTTATTTCAACATTAGGAACGATGAATATTGCGCGAGGTATCGCATTAATTATTACGGCAGCTGCACCAATTGCGGGCTTTCCGTACTTAGTTCAATTTTTAGGTAGTGAATTTGTAGGGCCAATTCCAGTAAGCTTCTTATTAGTTATTGGTGTGTATATTATCTTCCATATTTTCCTGACACGTACTCAAACAGGACGTTATATTTATGCGATTGGCGGCAATAAAGAAGCAGCGCGCTTATCAGGGATTAATGTAGATCGTGTTTTAATTATTGTTTATACAATTAGTGGTTTTATGGCAGCTTTAGCGGGTTTAGTAATGGTAGGACGTGTAAACTCCGCTTTCCCATTAGCAGGACTTTCTTATGAATTAGATGCAATTGCCGCTGTTATTATTGGTGGTGCTAGTTTCTTCGGTGGAGTAGGAACTGTATGGGGGACGTTAATCGGAGCATTGATTATAGCGGTCCTTCGTAATGGGCTGAATTTACTGAATGTTTCGGCAGATTTCCAAATGACCGTAATTGGTGTAGTAATTATTGCCGCAGTTTTCGTAGATGTTTTACGTCAACGTAAATCTAAAGCTAATTAATGTGTGTATGAAAAAATAAATAGAAAAGAATATGGAGGCTATTAATTATGAAGAAAGTTTTAACGCCATTTCTATCTTTTGCCTTAGTGAGTTTGTTATTTTTAGCAGCATGTAATGATGATCAATCATCATCTTCAGGCTCAAATACGGATGCTGATAAAAATGTTTCAGTTGTATTAAAAACGACATCAAGTCCCTATTGGAAATATGTAGAGGCGGGTGCTAAAAAAGCAGGTGAGGATCTAGGTATCAATGTGACAATTGTTGGGCCTTCAGCTGAGTCTGAGGTTATTCAGCAAGTAAATATGCTAGAAGATCAAATTAGTCAATCGCCTGATGCGATTTTAATTTCCCCAACGCAGCCAGATACAGTAATTCCTGCATTGGAAAGAGCAGCAAAAGATATTCCAGTGGTATTAATTGATTCAGATGCAACATTTAACGGTAAAACTACATTTATCGGAACAGAGAACTTTAGTGCAGGACAAGAAGGCGGCAAACAATTAGCAAACATGCTTCAAAAAGGTGATAAGGTAGTTCTTATTTCAGGCGCGCTAGGGAATCCAGCAACAGATGAGCGAATTAAAGGTGCTAAAGCAGCGTTAGAGGAAGCTGGAATGGTTATTGTATCGGAGCAACCTGCAGATAGTGATAAAACAAAAGCGATGTCTGTTATGGAAAATATCTTAGAAAAAGACCAAGATATTAAAGGTGTATTTTCAGCAAATGATGATATGGCACTGGGCGTATTACGTGCTGTACAAGCAAAAAATTTAGATATTAAAATATTTGGTACAGATGGTACAGAAGAAGCTGTAAAATCAATTCTTGATAATGGTTTAACAGGAACAGTTGCACAAAATCCTTACAATATGGGTTATCAAGGTGTAGAAACAGCTGTCAAAGCAATATCCGGCGAATCTATCGATAGCCGTATAGATAGTGGCATTACTATTATTACAAAAGAAAATGCGCAAGAGCATTTAGATTTCTTAAAATCTATTAGTAAATAAATAGATATTATAATATGATTGCGATTATAGGTTATAAGGGCATCATTAAATAAAAGGAGTATTCAATGAAAAAATCAACTATTTATGATGTGGCAAAAAAAGCGAATGTATCGATTGCTACTGTTTCAAAGGTAGTAAACAACAAAGGTCAAATCAGCGAAAAAACCCGTAATCATATTAAGGAAGTAATGGAAGAAATGGATTATGAGCCGAGCATTATTGCTAAAGCATTGTCAGGAAAAAAAACGAAAACGCTTGGTGTAATAGTACCGAATATAGCAAATCCCTTTTTTGGAGAAATTACGCGCGCTTTAGAAAATAAAGCGCGTGAAATTGAATATGCCATTATTATTTGTAGTACGTATAATCAGTCAGAAAGAGAAGAGGAATATATTAATTTACTGTTAAAGAAACAGGTAGACGGTATTATTATTGCAACAGAGCAGCTTGATAGTGATGTATTAAAAAAAATTAATAAGCGTAATACACCAGTGTTAAAGTTCTCTGTATATGCAGATCCGAATGAAACTGCCAGTGTGACAACTAATAATTACGAAGGTGGGTATATTGCAGCTCGTTATTTATTAGAAAAGGGCCATCATCATGTGGGAATCATAGGTGATTTATCAAGGGATAGTGAACAAAAGCGTATTCAAGGCTTTTGTAACTATTTTGAGGTACATCAATCTGCTGTTCAACAGTCCAAGATTATTTCATGTAATTCTGAGTTAGCTGAAGCAAAGATGGCAGCTGAGCAATTGTTGGCTTTCGAGCCGCATCCAACCGCGTTGTTTGCGACAACGGACTTCTTCGCTATCGTTGCAATTAATGCAGCGTTAGAGAAAGGTCTAAAAGTGCCAGAGGATTTATCGGTTATTGGCTTTGATAATACCATTTATGCGCAGCTATGTCAGCCACAGCTTACAACCATTGAGCAGCCTGTCGAAGAAATGGCGCAGCTTGCGATCTATCAATTATTAAAAATTATTGAAGAAGAGAAATGTGCACCGTTTGAACAGATCGTTTTAGCGCCGAAATTAATTGAAAGACAAAGTGTAAAATCATATAACCAAGATTGAAGGATTTATATTGAGGTGCAATATTTCATATAAGTCCTTTAAAAAGTTGTTTGAGTTAAGCGGTTACCTAAAAAGGAGAGAAAAATGATGATTAATATTGGAGTTATTGGAGCTGGCCGTATTGGACAACTCCATATTGATAATTTAGTTACAATGCCAACGATTAGGGTAAAGGCAGTTGCAGACGTATATATTGATAATGTTCGCGAATGGGCAGAGCAAAGAAATATTGAATATATTACAAATGAACCAATGGATATTATTCAAAATCCAGAAATTGATGCCGTATTTATTTGTAGCCCAACGACTACACATAGTGAGTTAATTAAAGCTGCTGCACGTGCTAAAAAGCATATTTTCTGTGAAAAGCCTATTAGCTTTTCAACTGAAACAACGCGAGAAGCATTAGAGGTTGTTAAAGAAGAAGGCGTTAAGCTACAAGTAGGATTTAATCGTCGCTTTGACACCAACTTCCGTACAATTCAAAATCAAGTTGCAAACGGGGCGATTGGTTCTACGCATACGTTACGCATTACGTCACGTGACCCTCAGCCACCACCAATTGATTATATTAAAACTTCTGGCGGCCTATTTATCGATATGATGATCCATGATTTTGATATGGCTCGTTATATCATGCAGTCAAATGTTGTGGAAGTACATGCTAAGGGTGCTGTACTAATCGATGAAAAGATTGGTGAAGCTGGCGATATTGATACAGCTATTGTGTTATTAACATTCGCCAATGGAAGCATCGGAACAATTGAAAATAGTCGTAAAGCCATTTATGGGTATGATCAAAGATTAGAAGTATTTGGCGATAAAGGTGCGCTAGTTACTGAAAATAACCGTCCATCAAATGTTACCTATTTCAGTGAAGACGGTATCATGACAGACAAACCATATCACTTTTTCTTAGAACGTTATACACAAGCTTATATTTCTGAAATAGAGCAATTTGTAGCGGCCATTGTCAATGATACAGAAGTAGTCTGCTCAGGAAATGATGGATTACAAGCAGAACTGATTGCTGAAGCTGCAAAAAAATCAATGGAAACAGGTCAGTCAGTAAAAATTGCTTCTTTATTAGAAGTGTAAAATAGGTTCAGATATGTTGATTGTCCATTTTTATTAACAATATTTGAAATGGGTTCTTCTTATTTCACAAGTAAGTCATATATTTGCTGGAAATAAAGGGCCTCTAAAAGTTATTTAGGAGAGGTTTTTCAAGTGAATTGAAAGGCTACTCCTATTTTTTCTAGTAATAAAGAGATACATATAAATTTTCAAATCGCTTATATACATGGAGGAGGTTCATTTTATGTTAAGTAAAGAAAATATTAAATTAGGTATCGCTCCAATTGGCTGGACTAATGATGATTTACCAGATTTAGGGAAAGAAGTGACATTTGAACAATGTATTAGTGAAATGGCTTTAGCGGGATATACCGGCTGTGAAATAGGTAATAAATTTCCGAAAAATCCAGAAATTTTACATTCATATTTAGATATACGCGGTTTACAAGTAGCATCTGCTTGGTTTAGTGCATATTTAACGACTGCACCATATGAGGAAACAGAGCAGGCATTTTTAAAGCATTGTGATTTTCTACATGCTATGGACGCAAAGGTTATCGTTGTATCTGAGCAAGGTAAGAGCATTCAAGGCAAGCTGGATGTAGGTGTTATTCGTAATAAGCCTGTATTTAATGAAGAGGAATGGGGATTGCTTACTAAAGGGTTAGAGCAACTTGGTAAAATTGCCAAGAAAAAAGGCATGCGAATTGTTTATCACCATCATATGGGGACAGGTATTCAAAATGTATCAGAAATTGATCGCTTAATGGCAGAGACAGATCCAGACCTGGTATCACTATTATTTGACTGCGGTCATTTATATTTTGCAGAACAGAATTACTTAGAAGTATTACAAAAGCATGGAGAACGTATTCATCATGTGCATTTAAAGGATGTACGAGCTGAAGTTCTTCAGACGGTAAAAGAGAATGACTTAAGCTTTTTAGAGGCAGTAAAGGCAGGGGTGTATACTGTACCTGGCGATGGGAATATTGATTTTGAGCAAATTTTTCAAGTGTTAAAGGAGATTGATTATAAAGGCTGGTTTGTTGTAGAGGCTGAACAAGACCCTGCAAAGGCAAACCCATTCCAATATGCAAAAATGGCTCGCATCTATATTGGGGAATTAACAGGGTTATAAGAATAGTTCTATGATATTTGTTGAAGTGTAGCAAAATCTAGTAAAAGGTCTACAGGTAAGAAAGTTTAGTATAGGGGAGAAAGAAATGAGCAGAGATTATGGTTTATGTTTATGGTCATTTGGAGATATTTCGCTTGAGGAAAAATGTAAATTAGCAAAGGAAATTGGTGTAAGTGGCGTAGAAGTTCAAGGAGATTTAACACAACACCCGGGAGAATTGGCGACTATTTTAGCTAAATATGACTTGAAAGTATTGTCAGTTACACCTGATAATGTAGATATTTCTAGTGAAGATGAAGAGATACGTTTAAAGGCAGTGCAATACTTTTTAGATTTATTAAGCTGGGCAAAAGAGTTAGGAGCAAGCCGTATTTGTTTGCATGGTGATGTAGGAAAAATAGCGGGATGTGGAGAGGTAGAGAAAGATTGGCAGCTCCTTATTGATAGCTCCAAAAAAGTGATGGAGAAGGCAGACACTTTAAATATTGACGTTGTATTTGAAGTGCTAAATCGTTATGAAAACCACCAAATTGTAACAGGACAAGAAGCTTTAGCATTAATTGATGCAGTAAATAGTCCTCATTTATATGTTTTATTAGATGCATACCATATGAATATTGAAGAAGCTAATCCTATCGAGGTCTTAAAAAAAGTAGGAAGCAAGTTAGGTATGTATCATATAGCAGATTCTAATCGTCAAGCAATTGGAAATGGTCATGCTGATCTAAAGGGACAAATCAAAGCTTTACATGAAATCAACTATACAGGGCCGATTATTATGGAGATGATGGCAGAGGGACCAAATCCTTTTACAGCCGTTAAAGGAGAAGACTATCTTCAAGTGCTGGCCGGTTATTATAAAACCTCATTAGCAAAGCTCAAAGAGTGGGATAATTAGAAGTAATAAAGTTTTTAATAACATAAGACACATCAACTGATATAGAGGATATATTGGAATCAGCTTCCACGCTTAGGAAATTAACAGAGCTAAAAACAACTTCCTGTATAGGTACCACACCCCAAAAAGTTAGAGTTAAAATCTAACTTTTGGGGTGTTTTTATGTGGAAATAGAGAAATGAAATATTGTGAAAGAATATTTAGAAGCTACTTTAGGCTATCCATTATTACCTATAAAAACTACATATAAATCGGACAAAGCGAGTTTATACAATTCAAGTTAGCTGTATTAAACAACCTATATATGGCGATTGATTTTAACATGAATAATCTCATTCGAATATGCCTCTTAGCCAAATTCATATTTTAGGAACAGTAGCATTTATTTAATCGTTACATAATTTCATGAGGGGGTTAAGAAATGATGAGAGGTACGATTCAAAACAAGCGTGTAGAAATTTCACAAGAGGAAGCACAGCAATACTTAAAATTGGGAAAAGTGGCGCATGTTGCAACAGTTGATGAGGAAGGTTTTCCTTATGTTATTGGGCATATTGTAAGGATTGAAGAGGAATCTAAAAAAGAATGGTTCTTTGATGCGTTACTGGAGAAGTATGGCAATCCTGAATGGACATTTGAAAGAGAAGGCTATCCGATTATGCCAAAAATTGAACTATTTGAAGTACAAATAGAAAAGCTGACAGGGAAAATTAATCACGGCATGTATCATTAATTAAAAAGGCTAAGTATTGGTTGAATTCTACCATGCTTAGCCTTTTCTTATTACGATTTTGTTAAAGTGTAAAGTTGTAGAGTATCTTCAGTATTGTGCTTCTCTTGGTAAATGAAGTTCAATTTTTTTAAAACCTTGATTGAATTGATATTGGCAGCCTCAACTTTTGCCACAATTGTTTCCATTTTTAAGTGCTTAAAGGCATAATCAATTAAAGCAGTTATAGCTTCTGTTGCATAGCCTTTTCCCCAATATTCCTTGCTCAAATCATAGCCAATCTCTGTTAGAGCATTGTCATAATCAAGCAGATTAAATCCACATGAGCCAATGATATGGTCGGATGCCTTTTCAAAAATAGAGAAGCGGATTGCCTTGTGTTGCTTAGCTAATTGTTCTAGAAGTTCAATCATTTCCAAGGCCTGCTCTTCTTGTGTAAACTGGGCAATATTCATATACTTTGTTACATCAGGATCAGACCAAATGGCAAATAAGCTTTTAGCATCAGCTTTCTCCATTTTTCGTAACTGCAATCTTTCCGTGTCGATATTTTCAATCAATACTTTTACCTCCAAAATTATGTTGATGTTGGATGAAAAATATTGCTATCTGTGCATAATTCAGTCCCTTCATATAAATTAAGTTTATTATAATAGAAATGATACATACTGCAAAATACTGGAGGAATTTACATGAAGACTGTCACGGAAGAACATTACCCACTTATAAAACAAACAATAAAAACAGCTCCAACATTTGTTCATAGTATACTAGATCGAATGATAGAAGGAACTGTCTATACGGATACAGTTGCTTACCAAACGTTATTATTCCACACGAAATCAGGTATATATTATGTATATGGTGATGAAAGTAAGACTTCGATTGATCATCAGCTTGCCTATTGTTTTCAACAGGCTATGGAACAACATAAACGGTTTACCTTATTTTCTTATTCTGAACAGTGGAATATTAAAATCGAACAATTGTTAAATGATCAGCTGAGAAAGCTAGAACGCTATACATTTACATTTCATGAAAATATTTATAATCATAGAGAGAAGCATGGGAAACGTGATTACGAAGTCAAATCTATTACTGAACCCTTGATTAAAAATTCACTGGAATTTGATCAGACATATTATGAGGAATATTGGGATTCTACCTCTAATTTCCTCAAAAATGGCTTTGGCTTTTGTTTCGTACATAAAGAACAAATCATTAGTGAAGCAGTCTCTATATTTAAATCAAATGAGTATGCAGAAATTGATATTATGACAGATTCGAAATTTAGAGGACAAGGATTAGCAAGTAGCATTGCAGAAGCATTTATAGACCATTGTCTTGTCAACCAGCTAAAGCCTTGTTGGGATTGTGATATTTCGAATACAGGATCCATTCACCTAGGCACAAAGCTTGGTTTTACGACACCACAAAAATATACTATCTATACAAAAAGCTAGCCCACGCGGTTATTAAAAACATCGTGAGCTTTATCTGCTTTTAAAAGAAACGATTGCGTAATTCAAAAACTCGATAGAATAGTCTAGCGTCTCTAGCCATTTTATTTGGAGTGTTCATATGGGGACGGAGGCATTGTTGAAACAATTCATCACAGTATTTTGTGCTACCGTGGCGTTCATAGCATTCATCATGCAGTTTACAGCAAGCATCCACTGCATTTGTAGGCGTACCTGGTCCTGAGCAGCCAGGACCACAGTATCGGTAGCCGGGATAACAAAAACCAAGCTTGCGATTTCTATTCATCTCCTAAACCTCTCTTTTCGATGTTTTTACTATAAAATATGTAATATTTCATCGTAGAAGAGGATAAAAAACTATAAGACTATTCTTTTTGATTTGTAAGGTTCCTGTAAGCTTAAAAATAATTAGTTGTAAGGATGGGGAGTTATGCTAGCTATAGCATAAAAGATAAGGAGTTTTTCAACATCAAGCCATCCGTTACACAAAAAGAACGAATCGTTTCCTTAGATATTATACGAGGATTAGCGTTATTTGGTATTTTATTTATTAATGTAGGTGCCTATCAGCTCATAATAGAGGGTGCACCAATGCCTGATATGAGTGGAATCAATGGGGTTATTGATTCACTTATTAATATTTTTATAGAAAAGAAATTTTTCTCAATCTTTTCATTCCTATTTGGGGTTGGCTTTTATATTTTTGCTACACGTGCAGAAGCGCGAGGCGATAGACCGAGAATGCGCTTTGCAAGACGCTTATTGGCTTTATTGGTTATAGGTATTATTCATATTTTTATTTTCTGGGGCTCTATCCTAGCCATTTACGCAGTGATTGGGTTTTTATTGCTACCATTTTACTCTGCGAAGGTTTCAACCATTTCTAAATGGTTGTTTACGATTATCACACTGCATATTCTGGCATTATTAGGACAAATGTATATGCCGTCTAATGCGGTTTCGTCAGCTATATTTGGCTTTTTAGGCAATGATGCCGTAGCCATCTTTATTATGTTTTTAAGTGGATTTTTAGTAGCAAAAGCTGATTGGATTGGGCATATTGGAGCGCATAGTCAAAAAATAAAACGGCTGCTTTACAGTACTTTCCCATTCTTTATTGGATTTTCATTATGGATTTGGTTTGCCTCACAAGCAGATGACCAACAGCTTCAATCTATCATTGGCTTAGGGGTTGTTCCAACAACGTATTTTTATCTAAGTTGTTTGTTTATTCTATTAGAACATAAAACAATAGCGAAGCTACTTCAGCCAATTGGACGTGTGGGGCAAATGGCCTTTACAAATTATTTAGCGCAAAGCTTTATTGGAACTGCCATCATTTCATTAATGGGGCTAGAAGTAGTTTCACCATCAGATATTGTAGTGATAGCGAGTATTACGTTTATCATTCAAATAATTTTTAGCGTGATTTGGTTTAAGTTCTTTACAATAGGACCATTTGAAAAATTATGGCGATATATGACTTATGGAAAAAAAGTCGTGTCCAAACAATCATAAAATACTGTAAATCCCAAACAATCCTACTGTTTGGGATTTTTTCTGCTAAAATAAATTGTATGTTTTTGTAAAAAATGAAACCTAAAATAGGAGATAATCGTAAACTAGGTACTCGAAATAAAGGAGCGTTTATAATATGGTAAAGCAAATAAAAAAATATATGGCTGTGACAACAGCATCTTTGATGGCTGTACAGCTAGCAGCATGTGGAAATAGTGAAACTCAAACAGCAGAAGAATACCCTTTAACTACTTCTAATCAGATAACTGAAGATCAAAATCAAGCAAATACAAGTGATGAAATAGAAAGTGTTTACAATAGTGAAATGGCTGATGCCTGTGATGAATGGCAAGAAGGTGAAGATGGTTCCTTTGAATGTATCGATGAAAATTCACCTTACTATGCACAGCATTTCTTTAATGGTTTGATGTATGCAACGGCTGGAGCCATGATAGGAAGTGCGATATACAAAAGTCGCAATTTAAAAAATGGTACAGATCGATATGAGCAAAGCAATGGTGGCGGCTCAGCAGTGCCACGATCGTCATCAAACGCTAAGGATGAAAGTAAATCAACAAATGGTATAACAAACAGTACGCAAAATAAGGCTAGCTCAACCTCAGGTAGCTCAACTTCAAGTGGATCAAATTCTTATTCGAGTGGACAACGCTCCTATTCGACAGATAGTTCATCTAAGAGTTCCAATTCCTATTCCAATAGCTCTTCCTCAAGCACAGGGAAATCGGGCTTTGGTTCTGGTGGGGCATCTCGTGGGGGCTCGTCCTCCTCGTAAGGTTTGGATAGGGAGTGAAGAACATGATGAATCACACACAGCGACGACAAGTATTTTACTCAAATTTCCCTGACTTCTTTCCTGACTTTGAGGATTTAGAGTATGCATTATATGATGTTATAGAATTGCCAAAGCAACAAATTGATCAACTTCATTATGCAACACAAATACTTTGGCACATCTTTTTAAAAGTTGGGAAACAATTCAAACATTTATCGGTCGATCAGCTCTTAGCCTTAGGTATTCGACCGGAAATGATCCCATATATTCAATTAGATTATTTGCAGCAGCAATCAATTCTGGCACGCTTTGATTTTATTTGTACAGAGGAGGGCTACATTAAATGTTTAGAGTTAAATGGAGAAACACCTTTTCTTGTACAAGAAACCTTCAAGATGAATGGCGCACTATGTCAGCATTTTGGCTATAAAAATCCAAATGATGTAACAGCCTTACAAAAAGCATTGTCGGGCGCTCTTTTTGCTGCCATCCAATACTTACATAATGTCAAAAAACCAAAGATTGTCATCACAGGAAAAACAGCGAAAGAGGACTACGAAGAGTATTGCCAGGTACAGTTTATCAAGTCCTGTATTCCTTTTGACATTGAGTATGTGCCCATTCAAGAACTTATCATCTTTTCTAGTGACACGTCTGAGGTAGCACAAGGTCTTTATACACCTACAATGGAGAAAATTGATATTTTATTTAGACCCGCACACCCTGTAGAGTTTTTAATAGATGATGTCGCAGCGGATGGTGATCGCATTGGATTGCATCTTTTAGAGCTTGTCAAAAAACGACAGCTGGCAATTATTAATCCACCTGCTGCCTATGTATTACAATCGAAAATCTTATTATGGTTAATATGGGAGCGGAGAAATGATCCATTGCTCTTTACTTCCGAGGAACGAGCAGCTATTTTGCAATATATGCTTCCTACATACCTTACAGCAGAACCATTTATTCGAGATGATGTACCTTATGTCAAGAAGCCTGTTTATTCACGTGAGGGAAATACAGTAGAAATTTACGAAGGAAGTGGGCGGAGAGTAAATGCTTCCACATCCAAACATTATGATGATAATTTGTTTATTTATCAACAATATGTGGAGATGCCTAGCATAACAGTGCAGTTAAAAGAAGGATATAACGCTAAGAAGTGGCTAATTGGCTCATTTGTTGCTGATAATCGAGCATGTGGTTTAAGCTGTCGGGTAGGCAATCAAATTACAGAATGGGATTCACATTGGTTAGCCGTTGGTTACAAGGAATAACAAATCTATAGTGCTGAAAAACAAAACCACCCATAAAATTTTTTTAGAAGGTGAAAATGGATTGCCGTTGCAGGCTACTTGCTTTCCTGTGGGCGAGCGCCGAACCGCTTCCTTCGCTCCGCTCCGTGCAGGGTTTCGCCTGACTCGCTATCCCACGGGAGTCAAGTAGCCTTCCACTCCAACCTACAAAGGTGTTATCTTTTTAGCAAAGGTTTTCAAATAAAGTGAAGGTGTTCACTTCTTGTCACTCATCACTTCTCCACATTGAAAATAAGAGCTTATCCCCTCTATGAATACAGATAATGGGCGATTTTATTACTATGCTACTATGAAAAAAGTAAAGACACTTTGCAGAATGGTTGATTGGAGAGGAGCCAGCGTCACTCCTAGGGGATTTAGCGTCACTGATGAAACCCTGGAGCGAACGGAAGTGAGAGAAGCGGCTCATTGGACGCGCCCTGGAAAGGACGCTGGCAGAACGGAAATCAACCCTTACCTTGCCAAAAGGTATTATTTCTCCTAGCGATATTATCTTTTTTCAACAACATGAATTGGCGAGACTTTTAAAAGTATCGCCAATCGTTTGGTCCTTATTCATTCCAGCCTTTACAGACATCAATCCATTCTTTATAGGGAGCATATGTTTCAAGTTCTGAAATGGTTACCTCAATGGCTGAATTACTACTACCGCACGCTGGAAATACTGTAGTAAAACGTTTTAAAGATTCGTCTAAATAAATGGCTACGCCCTCGTTCACACCAAAAGGACATACACCTCCGACATCATGGCCAATCATCGTCTCTACATCATCTTTGGATAACATCTTTGCCTTCGTACCAAATACGGCTTTATATTTTGCATTATCGATCTTAGCATCACCAGCTGCCACAATTAAGATCGCTCCATCGTTTACAAGAAAAGATAAAGATTTTGCTATGCGCTCTGGCTCACAGCCAAGTGCCTGTGCTGCTAATTCAACTGTTGCGGAGCTTTCTTCTAATTCTTGTATTTTGTGTTCTACATGCCATTGTGCTAAATGGCGACGTACTTTTTCGATTGCCATATGTACATCCTCCTACTTATATCAATTATGCCTTAGCATAGTTGTCAAGATTTTTGAGATTATTCGAAAAGCTTCTTTTTCTATAAAGAGCGTTTTCTATATTTGATATACCACATTCGTACAAAAAGCATTCATTAAAATCAAGACAAAATTAATTTTACCATAATTTTCAGAATATATAGTTGTGAATGCTTTAGCTTTCGGGTACCATTGGTGTAAGGAGTGTAAAATTACACTAGGGAGGTCTTTGTATGCTTAAGTTTATACAAATAGTATCGATACTAATTGGTTTATCCGTTGTGACATTAATGGTTGCATTCATTATCACATTAAGTGGTGGGCTGCATTTAATTAATTTGGTCTTTACTATACCCGTTTGTTTATTTGTCTGGATTGTTTGTAGCATGTTTAAATGGACCAACACAAAAAAACGAAGGGGCTTGCTATTTGGTGTCATGGGAATCGCCCTGTTGATTGCAGCCATTAAACCGATTCAACATTATTATAAAATGAGTATTCCCACTGTTGATGCGGAAATTGATGTAACAGTCTATCAGCCATTTGTCCCTGGCAATGAAATAGTGAAAAATAAAGCTTCCTTACAATTGACAGAGTCATTACCACGACTAGATGGTGCAACAGCCATGTACCCTTTATATGCGGCTTTTGTGGAGGCTACTTATCCCAAAGGGGAATATCCTCCATATAATAGTAGAGTTCAAGTAAGTCGTACACCAGAGGCCTATCAAAATTTAATAGCTGGAGATGTTGATTTGATCTTTGTGGCAGCCCCGTCCACCTCACAAGAATGGCAAGCAGAAAAGGAAGGACTTACATTTGATATGACGCCAATTGGTCGAGAGGCATTTGTCTTTTTTGTGCATCGTAAAAATAAAATCGATAATTTAACACTTGAGCAGGTCAAAAAAATATATGCTGGAGAAATAACTAATTGGCGTGAAGTGGGTGGGGAGGATGAGGCCATTCGTGCTTTCCAACGCCCAGCAGATAGTGGAAGCCAAACGACACTAGAAAAGCTGATGGGCAATACGCCAATCATGGAGGCACCCACTGAAGATGTTGCATCAGGAATGGGCGGAATCATTCGTGAAGTGTCGCAATATCGAAATTATAAAAATGCCTTGGGCTTTACGTTTCGATATTATTCTACAGAGATGGTTGGTAACAAAAAGATCAAATTACTATCCATTGACGGAGTAGCACCAACAAAAGAGAATATTCAAAATGGTACATATCCTTTAGTGTCTGAATTTTATGCCATCACAGCAGGAACGGAAAATCAAAATGTACAGAAACTGATTGATTGGATACTTTCTGAGGAGGGGCAGGCAATGGTAGAAAAGGTTGGCTATGTACCAGTGGAAAATCATTGAATAGTTTGCTATACTAAGAGTAATAATCGAATAAAAGTTTTCTAGGGTTCCGTAGCGCTTGCTAGTCTGGTCCGAGAGAAAACCACAAATTGATTTTGTGACACGGAAGGATAAAAGCCTGGGAGATACTGTTTAAAGACAGTTTCTTCAGGCTTTTTTGTTTGGCTAAAATCAAGTCATTTGACGAATGCTGAAAAAGTAGTTGGATCATCCAATTAGTCGGCCGTGTCTTATAAAACGGAGGGATTTATGATGAATAAACAATGGATCAGCGTCATTATAGCGGCTTGCTTTGAAGTTGGCTGGGTCATTGGGTTAAAGCATGCAACAAGTGTACTAGAATGGATTGGTACAGCAATTGCCATTTTTATTAGTTTTTATTTGCTCATTAAAGCAGGTGAGCATCTACCAGTTGGGACCGTTTATGCAATCTTTGTCGGATTAGGAACAGCTGGTACTGTATGTGCGGATAGCTTGCTATTTGGAGAGCCGTGGAAATTAGCAAAAATCATATGTATTGTTGTGTTACTTGCAGGAGTTGTAGGCTTAAAGCTAGTAACAGGAGAGCCTAAGGAACAAGAGGTGAGTGAATAATGGCATGGATGGCATTAGTTGTTGCAGGGGTATGTGAGATGTTGGGCGTATATATGATTAGTAAATATAATAAGACGAAGAGTATGAAAAATTTAGGACTGTTGATTGGTGCATTCACCTTAAGTTTTGCAGGCCTTGCCTATGCGATGGAAACATTACCAATGGGTACTGCCTATGCGATCTGGACAGGGATTGGTGCAGCTGGAGGAGCACTGCTAGGTATGCTGTTTTTTAATGAATCTAAGGACTGGCGACGCATCGTTTGTATTGTCCTTGTATTAGGAGCAGCAATCATGTTGAAATTGCTATCATAATTAAACAGGCACTCCTCTTATGCAGGAGTGCCTGTTTTTATATTATTTTTTTACGTCTTTTGTCCATTCAGCCACTTTATCAGGATTAGCATCAACCCATTCTTTCGCAGCATCTTTTGGATCCTTACCATCCATTACTTCTAACATAACACTTTCTAAATCTTCTGCTGTCCAGTGGAAGTTATCGAGTACTGAATATACAGCTGGTAAATCTTCTTTTAAGCCTTTACGTACGAATGTATTAATCGTTTCTTCTCCACCATATACACCTTTTGGATCTTCTAAGTATTTAAGATCATATTTCGCAAATTTCCAGTGTGGTGACCAGCCTGTGACAATAATCTCTTCCTTATCTTTCAGTGCTTTTGATAATGCTGTTGTCATCGCGCCAGAAGAAGAAGTAATAAAGTTCCAATCTGCTAAATTATCATATTCTTCTAATGCTTTTTCTGTAGCAGCAGTAATGCCCGCACCTGGCTCAATACCAGTGATTGTATGATCTGCTTCATTAGATAAATCTTCAATTGAATTGACATTCATATAGCTTGGTACAACTAAACCGATTTTTGCACCAGCAAGGTTTTCACCTAGCTCATCTAAATCAGCTTTATATTTTTCATATTGTGAAGCATGTGTATGTGGTAGCCAAGCAGCAACCATTCCATCAGCCTCTCCTTTGGAGACAGCCTCCCACATGATCGCATTATCCAAAGGAGTTAATGTTACATCATAACCTAAATCTTCGAGTACCTGCCCAACAACATTTGTTGAGGCAATTTCTGTATCCCACTCAACATAGGCTAGGTTTACCTCCTTAGAATCACTGTTTTTTCCAGAACTTGAGCCTGAGTCGCCTCCACTACATGCAGCAAGCATGAAGCCTAGACCTAGAGCCATTCCTAACTTTGATAGTGTTTTCAGTTTCATCGAATCTCCCTTTCTCTTCATCATTTTGTATCAAACTGCCGACATCCATCGGAGGATGGATGGTAGCAAGAAAGATGCCATTTCTATAATGCTTTCTTTTTATTGAAGCTTTGTGTTAAACGGTCAATAATGATCGCGAAAATAACTAAACCTAATCCTGCAACGAAGCCATTCCCAACTTGGGTACGTTGTAGGGCTGTTAATACTTCACGTCCTAGACCAGGAGCTCCGATCATAGAGGCAATAACTACCATAGAAAGTGACAGCATAACGGTTTGGTTAATCCCTGCCATAATGGTTGATTTAGCAAGTGGAATTTCTACTTTAAATAATTTTTGGCTAGCTGTACTACCATAGGAGTCTGCAGCTTCCACTAATTCTTTTGGTACTTGACGAATACCGAGGTTTGTCATACGTACAGTAGGGGGTAAAGCAAAGATAACGGATGCAAAGACTCCAGGTACAATACCAATACCAAAAAAGGCAACAGCCGGAATTAAATAGACAAAGCCAGGCATTGTTTGCATGAAATCTAGTATTGGTTTAATAATGTTTTCAGCTACCGTTGATTTTGACATTAAGATACCTAGTGGAATACCGATGATGATGGATATAATACTGGAAAAGATCACAAGCGTGGTTGTTTCCATAAGATGAGTCCATAATCCTTGGTTATAAATAAACAACAAGCCGATTAATGAGAATGCAGCAAGCCCTAACTTTTTGCCTGAAACGAAGAAGGCAAATATCACGACAAGAAGTATAAGAATAATGGCTGGGATACTAATTAATAAATCAGTGACCTGATTCATGAGTAGTTTTCCGAATTGCTGAATAGAGTTAAAGAACGCTGAAAAATTACTCGTCAACCAGTCCATAGCTGATTCTACCCACTGAGCTAGTGGCAATGTTGGAATATTATCTAAAAAGTTATTCATGTGCTTCGGCCTCCTCATCGCTAGTTGACAGTGCTTGGATGACAACGCCCCTAATTAGTACACCAAGCAAGCGACCATCTTTCACAACGGCAATAGGAGTAGGAGAATTATAAATCATCCCTAAAATATCCTGTAGTAGCATATCTGGTGGAACGGTTAACACTTCCGATTGCACAATAGAATGGACGGTTTGCTCTTGTTTCTTCGCTGCAGCCAGTGCATCGTCTGCAGTGATATAGCCTTTTAAATGTCTATTTTTATCAACAGCCATTAATAAACTAACAGCCTCTTGACGCATACGCTTTAGTGCCACTTTAGGGCCATCTAAGTCTGTATTGACATAAACTGGACGTACCATGACATTTTCAGCTGTCAATACTTTAGAACGATCCACATCTTCCACGAATGTTTTAACATAATCATTTGCTGGGTTAGTTAATATTTCTTCTCCCGTACCAATCTGAATGATAGAGCCATCCTTCATAATGGCAATGCGATCCCCGATGCGTAATGCTTCATTTAAATCATGTGTGATAAATAAAATTGTTTTTTTCAATGTTTGTTGTAGATCGAGTAGCTCATCTTGCATTTCCTTGCGAATCAATGGATCAAGGGCTGAAAATGCTTCATCCATTAGTAATATTTCAGGATCATTAGCAAGGGCTCGTGCTAAACCTACACGCTGTTGCATACCACCTGATAACTGATTTGGATACTGGTCTTTATAAGCGAGTAATCCGGCATTTTCTAAAGCCTGTTCAGCTTTTGCTTGCCGTTCTTCTTTTGAAATACCCCGAATTTCAAGGCCATATTCGGTATTTTGAAGTAATGTACGATGGGGGAATAAACCGAAGTTTTGGAAAACCATGCTCATTTTGTTTCTTCTTACAGACCGTAGACTTTCTTTTCCCATGGTAGAAATATTTTCTCCATCGATATATATGTTTCCGCTCGTTGGTTCAATTAGGCGGTTTAAAAGCCGTATAAGCGTGGATTTGCCACTTCCTGACAATCCCATAATAACGAAGATTTCTCCTTCGTTGACAGTAAAGCTTGCATCGTATACACCAACAGTTGCACCTGTTTCTTTTAAGATATCAGTCTTACTTTTTTGTTGCTTAACGAGTTCTAGTGCTTGGGGAATATGTTTGCCAAACACTTTTGATACGTGTTCTATTTTAATTTTTTCCATAGAAGCACTCCTTTCGTAGATTATTACTATGTGAGGATAATGATACCCAAAAATAAACAAGTAACAACCTTACTGTAGCAAAGGGTTGTTACTTTTGTCAAATCGACAAATAAGAAAAAATCCGCTTAAACGCTGTTATATCAGCGCTTAAACGGATTTTAATTTGGGTATAAAAAGCTTTGAACTCTAGCGAAACTTTCATCATTTCCAACAAAATAAATAATGTCCCCCTCTTCAAATGAGACATAAGGACCGGGGGATAGTAATAATTCATTGCCACGGCGAATACCTACGATCGTACTAGAAGTATTTTGCCAAAAATTTAAAGCTTGTACAGTTTGATGAATGCATGGACTATCAGCTGTCATTTCTAATTGATAAGGAATGAACGGATTGACTGATCGGTAATGCTCTGTGCGGCTAATGAGTTGCTTTGCCTTGTCTTGTAAATTAATCAATTCATGATGTTGCTTTTGAATACTTGTCAAAAGCTCATTTTGTATTTCATGAATCGATTGTACATCATGAAACTGTCTGACGAAATGAGCCGCTTTTTCATACGATTTTATAATTACACCGCTACCTTTTGAAGCTTCAACAATTTCTAAGTCTTGCAAAACGGCAATAGCTCTTCTTGCAGTCTCAGCGGAAACATTATATTGACTGGCAAGAGAGGATCTTGCATATATTTTATCGCCAATGCTGTATTTTCTTTCAACAATCTTGGAGGCGAGATCAATGGCTATTTGTTGATATTTTGGTTGCTTTAGTTGAACATTTTTTTCTAAGTTCATGTTAAACTTCCTTTCGTCATTACTGTACCAAAGCTTATTATAGACTAGCCTGCACAGAAAAAATAGCATCTCCATAAGCTAGTAGTATATGATGAAAAAGTAATAATAAAATTCTCATCTTTAATAATTATAATGAAAGAGTAATAGCTGTTGATTGACACTTTTTAGTTATTATTATAAACTAAGTTACGTTATGTAAGTGGTGTGAAAATACATGTGCTCAGTTGGTGAATTTAGCCAACTGTTTCTATAGAAGGTTGGAGATTAATATGACAATTACGACTAAAGTGATGGACTTAGTGAAAGATAAAATGACATTAGTAAAGCATACAAATACAGAGAATATTTGCCTAGTTGGGCCAGTGAAATTACCTGTAAAACAAGGTGATTTTTCTGCAACTTTTCAATGGTATAACTGGCTTAAAATTGATGCGGATTTAACTAAAGAAGAAATCATTGATGGATTAGCCGCTGCCAATTTAGCATTTTTACAACAATCCTCTGTGCTTGTATATGGTGATTTTACCCATTCAGAAGGTGCTTTAATCCGAATGCATAGTATTTGTCACACAGGCGACATATTTGGTAGCCAGCGTTGTGATTGTGGATACCAGTTGCATGAATCTATGAAAATGATAGTTGAGCATGGCTGTGGAGCTATATTTTATTTAGCTGATCATGAAGGTCGTGGTATTGGACTATTCTCTAAATCTCTTGCTTATTTATTGCAAGAGGAAGGGCTCGATACAGTTGAAGCAAACCATGCACTTGGCTTTCCAGATGATACACGATCCTATGACGAAGCACTTGCGGTATTAGCTACACTGCGTACCAAACCAGTAACACTCATTACAAATAATCCGAAGAAATTGGCTGCATTACAGGCTCGTGGCATGGCTGCGGAAGGGCATGTTCCTTTATGGGGCGGTTTGACAGAGACGAATCGTTTTTATTTAGAAACGAAAGTTGAAAAATCTGGACATATACGTGAAAAGCAATAGGTGGAGGTTGCGATGATGATGAATGTAGATGAAAAGTATATGCAACTGGCTTTGGATTTAGCAGCTAGTGCTAAAGGAAATACGAACCCTAATCCACTTGTTGGAGCTGTAATCGTGAAGAACGGTGTGATTGTAGGCACAGGTTTACACAGAAAAGCAGGGGAACCACATGCTGAAGTGCATGCTTTTCGAATGGCTGGAGAGCATGCAATGGGTGCTACATTATATGTAACATTAGAGCCTTGTTCACATTATGGTAAGACACCACCTTGTGCCAATTTAGTGAAGGAATCTGGTGTCAGTCGAGTGGTAGTTGCTATGCAAGATCCAAATCCAGCTGTAGCAGGTCGTGGCATCCAATTGCTACAAGATGCTGGAATAGTGGTCGAAGTAGGGGTTTTAGAGCAACAAGCGCGCCGTTTAAATGAGCGTTTTATTCACAATATGCTTACACACCGTCCATTTGTTATTTCAAAATTTGCTATGACATTAGATGGGAAAATTGCTACGCATACAGGACATTCAAAATGGGTAACTGGAGAGGCTGCACGTGAGGATGTTCACAATATTCGTCATGAAATAGATGGAATTTTAGTTGGCGTAGGTACAGTCATTGCTGATAATCCTTCTTTAACAACAAGACTAAAACAAGGATATGGAAAAAATCCAACACGTATTATTATGGATAGTTCTCTACGTACACCTGACAATGCAAATGTCTTAAATACAGAGGATGCACCAACGATTCTTGTTTGTAGTGACGACGTAAGCCAAGAAAAGATTCATTTATTTACAGAAAAAGGTGTTACAGTTTTACCTGTACAAAAAAATGAATATGGACTACAGATTGATGAGATGCTTGAAAAACTTTATATGCACGGTATAACAGATATTTTGCTAGAAGGTGGAAGTAAAATAAATGCTTCCTTTTTACAGCAAGGTGCAATCGATAAATATGTAGTATATATAGCTCCTAAAGTTTTGGGTGGAAAACTATCGTTAACGCCGTTTGCTGGCTATAATCCCTCTCTCATGGATGAGGCATGGAATGTTGAGTTTGCCTCATTTGATAAAATAGGCGAGGATTTGCGTATTATTGCTTATCCAAAGCAGGGTGAAGAAAAGTGAACTATCAAGCAGATGTCTGTATAGTAGGGGCAGGGCCTGCTGGTGCATTGTTATCCTACCTACTTGCTAAAAAAGGGCTGTCAGTGATTTTATTAGAGCAAAATGTAGCACTTGGTCAGGCATTTCGTGGCGAGCATTTAAATGAGGAGGGGGAGGCTGTTTTAAAAAGCCACCATCTTTTTGAAGCAGTCGAGGCACTCGGGATATTACGAATGGAGAAGCTCGAGTATTATGCTGGTGGCAGAGCATTTAAAACAATTCATCCAGATGAAGCAATAGGACATTTAGGCATTCATGTACCACAGACAAATTTATTAAAAGGAATTTTACAAAAAGCACAGCTGTTCCCTAACTTTACATGCCTGCTACATACAAAGGTTACAAAGCTAATTGCGGATGCTACAGGTCATTATAGAGGCGTTATGGCGATAAAAAGCGGAGACCCTATAAAAATCGATAGTCAGTTAATTATCGGTGCGGATGGTCGTTATTCTACTATTCGTAAGCAAGCACATATTGATGTTCAGAAACAGAAGCATGGCTTTGATTTACTGTGGGCTAAAATCCCTGCACCAGCTGATTGGGAACCATCTATAAAAATGGCACTCATCGATGATAAGCAGCTGTCATTGTTTACACAAGTTGGTGGTTATCTTCAAATAGGCTGGAATATTGAGCAAGGTAGTTTCCCTCAGCTTCGAAAACTAGCATTTACACCCTTTATCCAGCAGCTTGTGGAGGCATTTCCAGCATTAACGAAGACAGTACAGGAACAAATAACCTCCTGGCAGGATTTTGTTTTGCTTGATGTCTTTAGTAGCCATTGTAATAGTTGGGGGACAAAGGGCCTTGTCTTGCTAGGGGACGCCGTTCACACAATGACACCAACAGGCGCTTTTGGGCTGAATAGTGCACTAAAAGATGCAGATTGTCTTGCATCCTTGCTAAATAAAGACACACTAGCACAATTTAACGTACAATATTTTCAACAAATGCGTGAGCAAGCCATTGAGGAAGTATTAGCAAAACAAATTGAAAAAGAGCAGACATTTGCTTCTAACTTTATAAACAAGGCTTCGTGAAAGGACGAACAACTAGATGAAGTTTGGCTTTGATATAGATGATACATTAATTGATTTACGAGCACATGCCTTTTCACTTTATAATAAAAAGCTTGGCAAAAATGTTTCCTTTGAAACCTTTCAAGCGATACAACGAGTAGAAATTCATGAACCATTTGGATTAACGGATGAGGAAGGTTCAGCCATGTGGAATAGCGCATTGGAAGAAATCTATTTTACGGACTGTCCATCTTTTGATGGTGCATTAAAAACCCTCCAAGCTTTAGCAGAGCAGGGACATGACATTTACTATATTACATCTCGTCCAAAACAATATTGTGCGCAAACAAAAGCTTGGATGGAAGCACAGGGCTTTCCAATAACAGACGGTCATTTTTTCTGTGGCATGCAAGATAAAGAAAAAGTAGCCATTATAAAAGAGCTTGCTTTAGATATTTATGTAGATGATAAACCAGCAGTACTTGAGACACTTCATGATGTGACAACTAAGGTAATCTTAAAGAATCAATATTATAACCAGCATGTAAATTTTCCACGTTTATATGATTGGCAACAGTTTCAAACAATGTTAACAAAATAAAGGATTGGTGCAACGTCTAACCGTTGTACCAATCCTTTTTTGCTAAAATCGACTAAGTTTAAAGGGAGATAAATCTTGTTTACTTTTGCCTTCTACAATTAAATCTGCAAGAGCTTCCCCAACGGCACTACTAAATTTAAAACCATGACCAGAAAAACCTGCAGCAATCACAATATTCTGATGTTCAGGTAAAAAGTCGATAATGAAATCTTCATCTGGTGTCATCGAATACTTACATGTTTTTCCGTATTTAAGCGTTCCATGCTGAGGCATAAACTGATCAATGAAGTTTTGTAAGTCAACAGCATCAGACGCATCAAACGGACGTAGAGGGTCGTTTGGATTCACCACATCACCACCATCGTGTCGTCCAAGTTTTAACCCCGCTCCATCAATACTTGGAAAACCGTAGTAGGTTGAATCGGCAAATTCAAAGCAATAGGCTGGAAAAACTTCATCACGATACAGCTGCTCATCTGCCTCAAACCATGCAAAGGTTTTCCGCGTTGGTGTAACGGGTATGCTCACGTCCACTGTTTGTAGTAGCTCTGTTGCCCATGCACCCGCCGTTACTATTAATTGCT
This sequence comes from Lysinibacillus capsici, assembly GCF_020217405.1. Taxonomy (NCBI): domain Bacteria; kingdom Bacillati; phylum Bacillota; class Bacilli; order Caryophanales; family Bacillaceae; genus Lysinibacillus; species Lysinibacillus capsici. Next base: position 1,439,674 of record NZ_CP084108.1, read on the forward strand.
TTGCTTTATAGCTATTATGTACTGTTTGTACCTGTACAATATCACTAGCTTGGATAGCCAATACTTTTTCATTTGTTCGGAGGCTTGCACCCGCTTCTAAGGCTAATTTTTTATAGGCTTGGATACATGCTTCAACACGAAGGACACCAGCAGTTGGTTCAAAGCAAGCAACTAAATTTTTTGGTAAGAATAACCCTGGCCATTTGTTCATCGCCTCAGCAGGTGAATAGTGTTCAAGTGCTAAATTATAGAGCGCAGCACTAGCCTTCACATTTTGAATAAAGGCACATGTTGGCGCACCAATATTAACTACACCAGTTTGTAAAAATAAGCTTTCATTTGCTAATGACTCTAGCTCTTGCCAAAGCTCGCCAGCTCTTTTTACAAAAGGTACATAGCTAGCTCCTTCACCATAAGCAAAGCGAATGATTCTTGTATCCCCATGATGACTACCTTCTTCATGTGGTGGCGTAAAGGCATCTAGCATAAGTACATTTTTCCCTTCCTTTGCTAAATAGTAACCAGCCGCCATCCCCATGGAGCCAGCACCAACTATTATGACATCATAGTCCATTCTAATCCCTACTTTTTTTGCTCTAGTATAACAGATTTATAGAAAAGGAAACAGAAATTTTAGAAAGTAAATAGACACAGCACCTGCAATCCGAATGGACTAAAGATGCTGTGTGTTGTAGATAGCTACTATTTTGAGCTTGGTAAAATTTTATTAAGGAAAATCGCTACGAGCGCAGCGGTTGCAATAGGCGAACCAAATAAATACTGCACAGTTGTAGGTAAGGAATACAGGAAATCATCAGGCAATAATGTCAATGCTAACGTTAAAATAACAGGAATCGCGATGACATACATTTCCTTTTCACCAATATGTTCATTTTTCATGACCTGTAAACCACTAATGGCTATTATGCCGCAGACGATCACAAATACACCACCGATAACAGCTGAAGGAATGGCTGAGATGAGTGCTGCTAGTTTACCAGAGAAGCCGAAAACGATAAACCAAATACCTGCTGCTATAAAGACACGACGGCTCGCAATCCCAGTAATAGAGATAACACCTGCATTTGTTGAGTAACCCGTAACAGGAGTGGAACCAAATAAAGAAGCAATAAAGCAGCCAATTCCTTCACCAATCACACCACGATTAATTTGTTTATTTGTCAAAGGTTGGTCGATGACATTGCTGATAGCAAACCATGTTCCTGTTGTTTCTGCCATTAAGACAATATATATAATGACCATTGTGATAATAGCGGAAAAATTAAAGCTAAAACTAAAATCTGCAAATGGAATTTGTGGCATGCTAAACCATTTGGCTTGCGATACAGGAGATAAATCTAAAACACCCATGATATTTGCTGCAATACTACCAGCAATTAAGGCAATGATGACAGAAGCAATTCGGAATAGACGTCCTTTTTGATGGAAGACTGTGCCTAACATGACACAAATAATTAACACGAATGCTGTGATCAGCGCTAAATAAATGTTTTGATTTATGGATGCACCTGCTCCATTAAAAATATTATCACTTAAACCAACAGGCATTAAGGACAGTCCTACTACAAAGATAATCGTTCCACCAACAATTGGTGGAATAAATGTTTGGACAATTTTATTGAAGATTCCTGTATAACCTAAAATAATAACCAAAATGGCTCCAATTAAACTAGCACCTAGCACCGTATTCCAGCCTAAATCACCACTACCACTTGCTGCATAGATCCCAACAATGGCACCAAGTGGAACATAAGATGGACCTTGTGCCATCGGTAATTTCATACAAAAATGTGTTTGCACAATTGTCGCGATCCCAGCAGCAATAAAGGTTGATTGAATCAATGCGCTTGCCTGACCAGTTTGTAGACCGATTAGCATGGCAATTAAAAAAGGCACCACATAAACATCCATAGCCATAACATGCTGTAAACCGAGAAGAGCAGACTGACCGAGCGAAATTTTTTCATCTGGTAATACGGTTAATTGTGTTTGTTTTGTTTGATTAGTTAGTTTTCTATGTTGTGTTTCCACGATGTTGTACACCTCAAAATGATAGATTTTTATTAGAGATTAAGAGAATGATTAGCCTCTCGTATGAACTTTATTTCCTTGCACCCATACCTCGCGGATATTTTCTGGGCGTACAAGATACATGATTTTTTGGAATATATCGTGTAAATCTTCATTTTGATCAAAAATCGGAAGCCTAGCAGTAGGAATTTTTGTATCGATAATTTGTACATCCCATGTATAGTTTTCCTGTAAACGGCCAATTGGAAGACTTAAGCTTTCTCCACCACCAGCTGTCGCAAGATAGAAGGCCTCATTTATTGTAATGCGTGAATTTGGGACACCACGCTTTTCGGCGGAAATAGTTGTATCTACACCATCCTCTAGCATTCTCGATGACATAACAGCTTGTCTTGCATTATCAAAAAGACTTGGAGAAAATCCGCCTGAAACATCTGAACCTAGTCCAATATCAACGCCCATTGCATGAAAGCGGGCGATTGGAATCACGCTGTTAGCAAAATAGGCATTAGAGATTGGACAATGGCCTATGGCCGTGCCAGTTTCAGCAAATAATCTGGCATCCTCATCGCTTAAGAAATTACAATGAGCCATGACAGATTTATCACCTAACAAACCAAAGTCATGTAAGGCAACGGCATCATTTTTGTTGAATCGTTCTTTGACGTAGCTGTGCTCCCAGTCACTTTCACTACAGTGTGATTGAATATGTGTATCGTATTTCGCAGCTAATTCACCCAAACCCTTTAAGGCACCGTCTGTACAGCTTGGAATAAAGCGAGGAGTGACAACAGGATAAACACCCTGTTTAGTCGTTTTGGCTAAATTTTTTACAGCTAAAATAAATTCCTCCGTATCCTGTAATGCGGTTTTTGTGTTTTCATCTCGATAAAAATCTGGATTCTGTTCCGGATCGTCCATGACTACTTTTCCGACTAATCCTCGCTGCCCCTTTTCAGCACAGATTTTCGCTAAAAGTACACTGGCCTCCTTATGAACTGTCGCGAAATATAATGAGGTAGTTGTACCATTGGCAAGTAGTGTGCTTACTAAATCCTCATAAACTTCTTGAGCAAATGCTAAATCGGAGAATTTTGATTCGATAGGGAAAGTATATGTGTTTAACCAATCGTAAAGGGGAATGTCTAAAGCTGTCCCAGATTGTGCCCATTGAGGTGCATGTACATGCAAATCGACAAATCCTGGTAGGAAATATTGCCCTTCAGCTAATGCGTGGAAGTTATTTTGATCTTGATATGTAATTAATAGTTGTTGGTAATCAGCTTGTTCAGGAGCGACAGTTTTAACAATCATGCCGTCAGCATTAATGAAAAATAAATAATCCTTTAAAATGTGAACGTCAGTAGCAGATTTACTAGTAAAAGCTGTTCCTTTGAAAATATGCGTATATTCAGACATAAAAACCACCTTAATGTTCGTTTATTGATAATAACACGGATTATTATAGGCTATAAAAACTATTAAGTCTACAAAAAAACGAATATTAGTAGGGTGACTAAAGAAATACATGCACCTTTTTAACTACATTTTTACAGCTTTGACAAGCGTTGATAGATAACAAAAGAAGGCACCTTTTTGAGAGTGCCTTCTTACTACATGATGGATTCATTGATGATGTGAAGAAAGTTATTAAAGGATGTGGAGTGATGCAATTCATTTTTTCTTGTACAAAGGTAGATCGGTCGTTGGATATCAATGTCCTTAATAAAAACGCGGGCAACTTGCTGCTGTAGTATAAAGCTAGAAGCTGCTATGGATGGTGCTAGCATCGTACCAAAACCTGCTGCAATGGCATGTATGGATTCATTAATCCCGTCTAGTTGTAAACCTACTTTCGGTGGAGGAATTTTATGCACTTTACATAGGGCATTTAAGTATTCTTTTGTGGAACTACCATCCTCCCTTGTGACGAAGGGCTGCTGCATAAGTTCGGCAAGGGACACTGTTTGACCTGCCAGATGATGATTGTACGGCACAATAAACCAATAATCCAAATTCATTAGAAATTGATAATTAATATCAGCATGATGTCCATCTTCTTTGACGATAAAAGCTAAATCCGCTTTATAATGAAGTAAATCCTCAATCACTTGCTGGGAATTGGCGGTCTTTAAATGAATATGTGTTGCTGGATAAACTTGTTTAAATCGAGCTAACCATTTAGGTAGTAAAAAATGGGAGGGAACATGTGTGGAGGCAATTTGCAGTTCTTCATAGCCCGTATTTTTAAGCTGTTCAACTTTATTTTCAATATCAGTTTCTAGATCAAATAAGCGCTGTGCCTGTTTGTATAAAAAAGTACCATTTTGTGTTAGCGAAATGCCCCTACCTTTGGCTTCTAGCAGTGTCAAGCCTAGTTCTTTCTCTAAATTTCGAATTTGAATGGTTACAGCAGGCTGACTAATCATAAGTGTCTGTGCCGCTTTGGAAACACTATTGAGCTCAGCCACCTTTGTAAATAAACGGAGAGCATGTAAATTCATGTCGTTACACCTTTCATAAATTTTTTTTATGCTTTTATATACATTATATATTAGATTTATTAATTTACGCTCTGTATCCTTTTAATTACAGTAGAATAATATGAGGGGGGGGTTCATCATGAATCGACAACATGTAGGAATTGTCTTTGGAGGAATTTTGTTATTGGTTGTCGCAATGGGGATTAGTCGATTTGCCTTTACACCGATTCTTCCCTTTATGCGTCATGATGTAGGATTTTCATTGGAAGTGGCTGGGTTTTTAGCTTCAAGCAATTATATTGGTTATTTCATTGGCGCATTATGGGCAGGGTTCATTTATCGTCAACGTAAAAATGTTTTAATGGCAAGTGTTGTTACCAATGTCCTATCTGTTATATTAATGGGCTTAATAGAAGTGTATAGTGTCTGGCTAGTTCTGCGTTTAATTGCTGGCATTACAGGGGGCCTTATTTTTGTGTTAACATCGAGTATTATTATGGACTACTTGGCAAAGCATTCATTATCACGATGGTCTGGCTATGTATTTAGTGGTATAGGCTTAGGGATTGCTATTTCAGGTTTATGTGTACCTGCTATAGAAGCAAGATTTGCTTGGCAGGGTGCATGGTTGGGCTTAGGGATTTTATCAGCAATTTTTTTATTTATTACCTCTTATTTATGGAGAAGTTTAGTGGTGCAGGACAGCACAAAAGTTACGAAATCTCTTGATACAAAAATGACAAAGGGTTTTATGCCATGGCTGATTTTATCCTATGGCTTAGAGGGGTTAGGCTATATTATTACAGGTACTTTTTTAGTCGATATTATTCATAATATTCCTTCTCTTCAAGCTTACTCTTCCTATAGCTGGGTTATTGTGGGGCTAGCGGCTATCCCATCAGCTCCTGTTTGGACGGTCTTATTAGAAAAGTTTTCAGCTATAAAAATTTTGTTTGTGGCGTATATACTGCAAGTGGTTGGTATCCTTTTACCTGTTTTTGCACAAACGGTATGGAGCGTTTTACTAGCATCGTTTTTATTCGGATTAACCTTTGTAGGGATTGTCACGCTAACTACTTCCTATGCACGACAGCTTTTCCCGACAAAGAGCGGATTCGTTGTTTCCTTATTAACAACCTTTTATGCTTTTGGACAAATTATCGGACCGATCATCGCAGGAAAACTGGTTGAAGTTTATAGTAGCTATAAAGCAGCACTTATATTTGCTGGTGTCATTGTGTTTCTTGCATTGCTCGTTATGGTAATTGGTAGATGGTTAACTGTAAAAAAAGAAGCTGTTGCTGAACATACAGTTTCTATATAACGCATAAAAGCCAGAAATCCAAATAGGATTTCTGGCTTTATCATTTACTTAAAGAAGCCGTGCCTCTATCTACATGATATTAAAAAATAAAATAAAAGTCTATATATTTTTTTCTTTATATGGAAAAATAGACAAGTGCACAAAGGACGTAACGTTACGATTTTACTTTGAAATGGGGTCTTTATATGAACACAGAACAAGCTATTCAACGCTGGAATCGATTTGCGGAAAGGTATACAGCAAACTACGATGAGCAGGGTGATATTCATCGTGTCGTACTGTTGAATCCCTCTATCTTTTCTTTGCTAGGAGAGGTAGATGGAAGGCATCTATTAGATGCAGGATGTGGAGAAGGCTATTTAAGCAGATTACTGGTAAAGAAGGGTGCAAGAGTAACAGCCGTTGATTTTTCACAAAAAATGCTAGACATTGCTATGGAAAGAACACAACAGCAGGAAGCTATTCAATTTTTACACGGGAATTGTGAAAATATATCATTTCTAGCTGATGAACAATTTGATGGTATTGTTTCAAATATGGTTCTTCAAGATTTAGAGGATTATCAGGCTGTTCTATGTGAGATGTATCGATTATTAAAACCTAATCGTACTTTTATTTTTTCGATTTTACACCCATGCTTTGTGACACCAAATAGTGGATGGATGAGACATGAGCAGCTGGATCAACAATATTGGAAAGTCCAACGTTATTTTTATGAAGGGGAGTATCACCAGCTAGATGCTGACCCACCGATCGTTCTATACCATCGAACATTAACAAGCTATGTGCAAGCAATTAGGCAAGCTGGATTTACTATTGAGGCTATTGTAGAGCCTAAGCCATCACAAGACATGCTAGAGAAGTATCCTCAATTTGTGGAAGATTTGCATTGTGCAGATTTTATTGTTTTTAAATTAAGGAAATAAAGGAGAAGTAACCATGCGTTTATTTCATGTCAGTGAAGACCCTACTATTATGATTTTCCATCCTCGACTACCTGAGCGACGAGATTTAGATGCCAAAAAAGGGCTAGTATGGGCAATCAACGAAAGATGCCTGCCAAACTATTTAACGCCAAGAGATTGTCCGCGTGTCTGCTTTCATGCAGGAAATCAAACAACAGAGCAGGACAGACAGCAATATCTATCTCAAGCTTCACATGTAGTAGTCATAGAAAACAAGTGGTTGGAAGTATTGAAAACTACAAGTCTTTATCTATATGAGTTTGATAGTAATGGATTCACTTTACAGGATGATATTGCGGGCTATTATACGAGTGAAATAACACAAATGCCCATCAATGTCTCTGAGGTCAACAATACAACAAAAGCATTAAGAGAACGGAATGTTGAATTGCGAATCGTAGATAGCTTATGGGAAATACATGATGAAATCCAAAATACAAGCTTAAATTGGTCGATGTGCAGAATGCGCTTTGCACAACCAAGATTCTAAAAACAAGCCTCGTTATGCACCTATTGCATGGACGAGGCTTATTTTTTATTAGACAGTCGATGTTTGTTCAATTGGTGCTGAAGAGATATTGACTAATTTCTTGTCTTGATAGGTAAAAATATAATCATAGTTAGTTGTTTCATTGAGCATCTTAGGTAAATAATATTTTAAGTCCGCAATCCCTACATTTTCAGGGTGGAAAATCCAAGTAAGCTCCTTCCAATCAAGAATGCCCTCTGCCACCTTTATCGGTGTTACATATGGAAAAGATTCAGGTAGTTCCGCTATAAACGCATACATACAGCCATAATTAACAACGCCATCTGTCCAGGTTATTTTACCCTTATAGGTAATATCCTCAACCGTAATGCCTGTTTCTTCCTTAATTTCTCGTAAGGCTCCAGCTAATGGCGTTTCATTCTGTTCAATTTTGCCGCCTACACCATTCCATGCTCCCATCCATTGTGGCTTGTCTCTATTTAGTAAAAGGATATCATCACCCTTCTTCAGAAAACAAATTGTAAATTCAGCCAAGTTTGTTCCTCCTTTTTAGTTATCTGAATTGGCAGGAGACCAGCCAGTCTGCTGACGCCAACGATTTGCTTGTTTTAAAATTTCCCATATAATTGATTCTTTCGATTTTGTATAGTGTTGACGATTAAGTTTGTATTTCTTAGCCAATTCATATTTTACCTGCTCATAGCGATGACAGTAATCTGGATGACAGCGCAAAAAATCTCGAACTAATAAGGCTAGCTGCTCTGCCCAACTACCAGCTTGTCGAACATGAATATGTACTCGTTTATCTCTTGGAGCCTCTCGAAAATAGCGTTTAGACTTGTCTGGATTTTCTGCTCGATAACTAAAACCTAGAGATTCTAATGGAATTTTAAATGCTGCCAATGGTGTAAACGATGCGGCGGATATTTGTATATCAATTACAGGTTTTGCTGCTACCCCTGCTACAGCGGTTGAGCCAATATGATTCCTAAGGCCTTCCGCAATTGACAGCCTATGCTATGAAATTACTTAGCCCATTCATCTGTATAAGGTAAAATCAAAATAGGATCAGGCATTTTATCTCCTCCCGTAGTCCTCATAAAATTATTGTAGCACGCGTGTTATAGTGGAATAAAGATAGTAGAGGGAGTGAGAAAACGATGATTTTAATAAGTGCTTGCTTAGCAGGTTTAAATGTTCGTTATAATGGCACAAACAGTCTAGATGAAAAAATACAAAAGCTTGTGTTAGAAAATAAAGCTGTCACGGTTTGTCCAGAGCTGATGGGAGGTTTTTCAACGCCCCGTGAGCCCGCTGAAATTGTGGGAGGCAATGGACAAGATGTACTTGATGGCAACGCAACAGTGGTTGAAAGTTCTGGACAAGATGTCACAGATTTATATCTGAAGGGAGCCTATGCAACCTTACAAAAAGCGCTTGAGGTGGGGGCAACTCATGTCATTTTAAAGGAATATAGCCCATCCTGTGGCAGTGCAAAGATTTATAATGGTAGGTTTAATGGAACAAAACTAGCTGGTGAAGGAGTAACTACGGCATTGCTGCGAAGAAACAATATTATCGTGCTATCTGAAGAGAATTTTTTTGAATGATTAAAGGAGAGGCCCCTAAACTAGTAGGGGCCAAAATGATTTATTCAACAATTAATATGCGAGGCGACGTTTTAGCAATTACTTTGGTCGAAATCCAGCCGCCAAAAATGGCAGCTATCACACTTACAAAGCTTATACCGATACTTGTTGGCCAGGTGATAACAAGCGGTAGTTCGAGTAAGCCATAATCTAAAATAATCGACTGAAGAGCAAGAGGAATTAATTTTATCCCGATAAAGATTCCTGCTAATGCACCTATTATGGATAGAATTAAAATACCTATTGTAATCGACCATCTAATATTTGTAGAGGTCATTCCAATGGATTTATAAATGCCATACGTGCTACTTTCTTTTCTAACATTAATTCGCGATACACTAAAAATAATAATGCAGGTTACGATGATAAATAAAATACCAACGATTGAAAGGGGAATGACTAAAACGGCCACGACTTCTTTAAAGACAGCATCTAATAATCGCTGTTGTGTGACAGCTGATACAGAACTTTTAAAGTGCGTATTTAAATCCTCAACGAATGGCGTAGCGACTGTTTCATCTAAAAGATTAATCATACTTACTTCTGAAGTAGTGTAGGTAGTATGATAAACTTTAATAACATCTGCTGTAATCCTTGCTGAATTCGACATATTTGCTATAGATTGATAGATTCCCGTCACAATAAGAAAATGCTGTTTCCCTTCAAGATAAACTTCTACCATATCGCCTATATTTTTATTTAAAGCGCGAGCGACATTGAGCCCAATCGCGATTTCGTTCTTACTGATTGGATTACGACCAGACATAGTCACATAGCCAGCGACATCAAAACTACCCTCAATCACATTGACATTAATATTTAATGGGGGATGGCTGTCATTAGGGAGTACGCCTGTGAATTGATCAAGCCATACATGATCTTTAACCCGTTCATCAGCCATTAAAAAATCTTCAAATTTTTGTTTTGTAAAGGTTTCTTTATTAGATACAGTTACGACTACATGTGAGGCATCATATCCCCATGAAGGAGATGTTTCTTTGATCGAAATAAAACTATTTAATATGACTACACTAAAGACTAGTATGGCAGACGTAATCGAAGTAAGTGTAATAACAAGAATAGAACTTTTAATGTTTTTGGTGATACTTTTAAGACCAATTTGAAGTTGAATCGGTAGACTACTTAATCGAAATAATCTATTCGAGCTGTTTCTGCGCTGATTCATTTTACTATTTGCACTTTCTGACATCCCATATTTGATGGCTTGGACAGGCTCTACATTTCGCGCCTTGTGTGAGTAGAAATAGGCGGTGAGTAGCACAATGCCAAATAAGATGAGAGCAATCACCATGTTGAGCAGAGTATCTTGATGTATGGTTAAATGATTTCCTGCCTTCATATAGGATAAGGAGCTTTCTATAATTATTCTGGAAAGGAATTTACTAATGATGATGCCAGGTATAATCGCGACAGCAGATAACAAACCGAATTGTAATACATAAGTGATACTTATCTCTCGAGAAGAAAGACCCAAAGATTTTATAACGCCTATTGTTCTGTAATTTGTTAAAATGGCATCGGAAATGCTAAAACCAATAACAAACAAGGAAACCAAAAGCATAGCTATACCAAAGGCAATCATAATAAAGCCAATGATTTTATTAATAATCAGATAAAAAGAAGCTATTTCTTCATATTCCATTTTAGATTCAAGATAAGGTCCCTGCAGATATTTTTCAAAATCAGCCCAATAATTGGTGTTTTGCTGATAGTCATTAAAGCGTAATGCCATCATGTACTGATCAGAACCTGTTATGGTTGCTAAATGTTGTTGATAGTCAGTATTGTTCATCCAGATACGAGCATTTGTTGTAAAAGGGCCTCCGTATGGCATATCAACCACAATACCTGACACTGTTAAATGAAACGTGCTCTCACCTGTATGAAATTCAATTGCATCACCGAGCGAAATGGTAGCGCTTGATGCCAATGATGTGGGAATCCAAATCGTACCCTCAGGAGGAGAGAGTTGCTTTTCACCCTCAGAAAATAGTAATTGATCAATCATAAACGGTGTATTTGGCGTATTCATCATAAATAAATAGATATTGGATATTTCTTTCCCATTGAGGGTAAATCTAGATAAATTTCTATAGGGTATGAGACTGGAGGTAGTCACGCCTGGTTGCCCCTGCCACCAATCGTTTACAGCGATCGGGTTATGAATATTGTTACCCATTGTTAAAATTTGATGGGCACCATTTGAATCATGATGGGCTTTTTCAAAAATATTGTTTGTATTGGTCAGTATAGTGACAGAAGTCGCCAGTAAAAGTGTTGATAGAAAAATAAGGACAACCATCAGTCCATTTTGTATTTTCCGTTTTCTTATATAGGAAGAGCAAAGGGTAATAATCGCGTACATTTTTTACTCCTTCCCAGCAACATAAGAAAAGATAATGTGTTCCCGTTCTTGTATGTTGGTATGATCATATTTTTCGAAGTTTAAGATCCCATCTATCTTTCCATCCTGAATGATGATTAGGCGATTCGCACGACAAGCTGCCTTCATATCATGTGTAATCATGACAATGGATTGCCCATTTCTATTTAAATTCGTTAAGGTATCTAACACTGCTACACCTTGATCAAAATTTAAACTACCAGTAGGTTCATCTGCAAATAACACTTTAGGATTGTTGACCAATGCTCTAGCAATGGCAGCTCTTTGTTGCTGTCCACCTGATGTTTGAGAGGGTAATCGATTTCTTTGCTTTTCAAGTCCCATTAAACTTAGTAGTTGCTCCGCTTTTTGTATGACTTCCTTTTTATTTTTTTTCGCGATGTATCCAGGAAGAGCAATATTCTCTAGTAACGTCATATCTGGAATGAGATTGCTACTTTGATAGATATAGCCAACCTTCTGTGAACGAAAGGTAGCTAACTTTCGTTCAGAAAAGGAATCAAGTTTTTCTCCTTGAAAATAAACTTCACCTGCTGTAAGGGCATCAAGCCCACTTAAAAGATAAAGAAGCGTTGATTTACCAGAACCAGAATTCCCCATAATAACGGTGAAATCCCCTTTATAAATGTCGACATTCATATTCTTAATAGCATGGAATTGTTCGCTGCCAGTTGAATAGGTTTTACATAAATTTTGGGCTCGAATCAGTATCTCTTTTTCCATAATAAGGCCTCCTTGACTCATTTTCTTTAGTGTAATATGTAATTATTAGTAAGTCCTTATGAAATTATTAATAAATTCTTACAGAAGAGTAACCTTTCTTAATAGTAAACGTTATAATATGCGATTTAATAGATGTAATAAATAAGGAGGTTAGAGATATGCCCTTAACATTTGCTCATCCAGCGGCAGTCTTACCTTTTTCTCGAAAAAGTAAATATATCCATTTTTCTGCATTGGTTTTAGGAAGTATGGCTCCAGATTTTGAATATTTTTTAAGAGGTCGGCCGATAGGGGAAATTGGTCATACCTTTGCAGGGTTCTTTTTATTCAATCTTCCGCTCGTTCTTTTCATCTACTTGATTTATCAAAGGTTTATCCAACAGCCAATCATGAGCCATTTACCACAGTTTTTACAAGCTACAGAAAGCCATCAAATTGCAGGAAATAACATATGGAAAACCTTTGTTTTTGGCTACTCTGCATTGCTGGGCATGTTAACACATGTCATATGGGATTCATTTACACATCAAAATGGGCTTATGGTGACAAAACTTCGAGTTCTTACTCAAACATATACTTTCTTTGGCTATCAAATACCGATTTATAAATTTCTACAACACGGGAGTACCTTGTTTGGCATTGTGTTAATCTTTGGATATGTATATTACAGAGCAACTTTAAGCAAAGATAAAAAAACACCAGCTATATCTTCACGGAAAAAAATCATCTTTTGGAGTTTACTAGCTGTTTTAACGCTCGGATATGTATGTCTATGGCAGCTTATTAACGGCATTCCTTTAAGAAATTATGGAATATGGGTTGTCCGTATTATCGATTCATTTTTTGGTAGTATACTTACCCTTTCTTTGTTTTTAGCATATAAGAAAAGAACGTTGAAAGAAAAAAAGACTTCCTAAAACGGGAGTCTTTTTACGAGATGGGGAGTATAAGTGTAAAGGTAGTGCCTTCATTAGGCTTACTATGAAATGAAATGGACCCATGGTGCGCTTCCATAATATGCTGACAAATGGATAGGCCAAGTCCTGCTCCTTCATTTTTAATGACTGATTCACTTCCAGGCTGCCGACCTCTAAAGTAACGTTCAAAAATAAAAGGCATATCTTCGGGAAGCATCCCATTTCCAGTATCTATTACTTGGATATAGAGTGATTGATTTTCGATATAGGTAGTAATGGTGATGGTATCTTCATGAGAAGAATGTTTTAACGCATTGGTAATAAGGTTGGAGATCACCTGCTCTAGTCGATCCGCATCTACTAGAATAAGGACATTAGGAATCCTAGTAGGTCTTATAAAATGAATATTGGCTGTTTGGACATAATATTGAATTGGTTTCAGAATGTTTGTAAGAACGTCTTGGCTATATTGTTCTTTTAAATGGATCGGGATATGACCAAGCTCCTTTAAGGTATGAATAAATAAATCATCAACTAGCCTCGACATCTTATCCGTATTAGACTGCATGATTTGAATATAGGCCATAAGCGAATCTTCATCTCGACAAATACCCTCTGAAATAGCGTCTAAATATGCTTTGATTGTGGTTAAGGGAGTTCTCACTTCATGAGATATATTAGATATGAGCTTCTTTTGAGTTTGCTCTTGTTCATTGTGCTGGATGGCTAACTGTTTAATCTCTAATCGCATTTGATCAAATACCGCATACAATTCACCAACCTCATCCATTTTCGAGTGGATGGTGATTTGATCGTAATTTCCTTTTACAATTTCCTCTGTATTGTCCTTCAGCTCATGTAAAGGCTTTAAAATATCTTGATGAACTTTCCTTACTATGAATAGGGCAAGGCAAATGATCAAAAGACTCAAGAAGCTAATAAAGATTAATAAAATAATCGAGCTGGAATCCGACTGTTTTAAAGGAAAGAGAATGTCTTTGCTCAGGGAAAAAATAGCATTACCTATTTGTTTATTGCTTTCTCCATTCATAATCGGAAAGGCTATATTAATCTTTCCTGGCTCTTGTTGTGAGGTGAATAAATCATAATGTATATCATTTTTAATATGAATAGTTGAAACATCATTTTTAATTGAAGTGTAACTTACTGTTCCATCTAGTTGAACTACTGTAATATCAATATTCTTGTCATCACTCATTTGTTGTAGTGTGCTACGTATAGCTGAATCTAAAGCTAAATTTGGAAAATGATCTTCTATGTACAATAATAATGGATTTACTGATAAACGAATTTGATTAATAACATATTTATCTTGTGATTCTTCTTGAGAAGGCTCTGCTGCAAAAAATAGTGAAAGGACAACAACAAACAATAGTACAACACAAATTAATAGGGCCCATATCCACTTACTCATCCAATTTTTTAGGTACATTTGATTCTCCTATGAGTGATTGGCTGTACTGAATTTATAACCGACTCCCCAAACCGTTTGAAGATAAACAGGATGAGAAGGGCTGACTTCAATTTTTTCTCGAAGCCTTCTAATATAAACCGTAATTGTATTTTCATCTCCATAGGTCTCATAACCCCAAACGGCATCAAGTAACTGACCTTTAGAGAAAACTTGATTTCTATTTTTAGCTAGGAAAAATAGCAGTTCAAACTCTTTTGCTGACAGTGGTATTGGCTTGCTATCACGTAAAAAAATATATTCCTGTTTATTTATGACCATATTATCTATGTGAATGACATCTACTCCCATTTGACCATCATTATGCTGAAGCCATCTATCCTGTCTTCGTAAATGAGCGTTTATTCTCGCGACAAGTTCACTTAAAGAGAATGGTTTTGTCATATAATCATCTGCTCCAAAACCTAATCCCAGTACTTTATCTGTATCACTTCCTCGAGCACTTAAAATAAGAATGGCAACATTGCTATTTTCACGGATTTTACGACATATTTCAATGCCATCACAATCTGGTAGAGAAAGATCAAGGATAATGAAATCAGGTTTAGATTCTTGCAAATAATGGATTGCTTCATGACCTGTTCGAACAATATGTGAATCGAACTGATTAACACTTAAGTAGTCCCTTATAATATTAGCTATATCATTTTCGTCTTCAACAATTAGTACTGTGATGTTCCTGTTGCGCATACATACTATCTCTCCTTAGTAAGATGTCTAAATCATTTTCTTCGGTTGACTAGGAAAAAAAACAAAACAATGATAAGGAATGCATACATTATAATCCATGTGTATTGCCAATAAAAAACATTGGGTATTACTTCAATTTGATCGCCCACACTCATCATTTCTAATGAAAAATGAAGAGGAGGAAGTAACCAAAGAAGTCCAGTTAGAATAGAATCTTTTAAAGTAGCGATAACGACAGAAATAATAAGGATGCCTATTACACCCCACCACGTATTTCTTCTATTTTTCACGAGTTCCCTAGTAAATAAAGCAGTGAGTGCAATGGCAAGTAACGATAAACTAAAATGAGACAAGAAACCAAGTAAAATATGTAATAGTTTGGGCTTCTCAAAAAATGCCTCTATTAGGATTGGATAGATGACAGAAACACAGCTTAGGCTAAAGGCAAGCAGCCCACAAATGATGAATATCCCTAAATTGTAGTCTAATGTTTTTTTCGTATGAAGGGTAGTAATCATTTTTTGTCCTTCATCTTCAGCATGAAATAATGTAACAGTAAACCAGCCCATTAAAAAAAAGAGCACAAGAGATGTAAATGAATAACTATCTAATATTGGATTAGGGACAAAAGTATAATTAACGATAAGGCATAGAATGAAGATTGTAAAAGGTGGAACGTATTGATAGGTTCTTAAATAATTTATCAATTGATAACGTACTAAACTGCTCATCTTTTTCGATTCCTCCTTTCAAAAATGAGAAGAGAATTGTTCTTTTTTGTAGTGGACAGTAGCTAAATATTTAATTGAAGCATTTTGTTGTAATAATTTCAGTAAAATTTGATCTGAATCCTTTGCTGGAACAATCGTCACTATTTCATAATGTCCATTCACTAAAAGTTGTTGTTGTTGAATCTCTATCGAAGGTATGATTTCATCGAGTAATGATAGGCTAGCAATCTCAAAAATTAATCGATGTGTTGGATTGCGATCGAAATCCTCTATCTGAATGATCGTATTCTCTTGAATAAGTAAAACGGAGTCTACAAGGTTTTCGAGTAATTTGGTTTCATGACAGGTTAAGAGGATACTGAGTCCTTTGCTTCTTACTCTAGCTAAGATTTGTTCGAAATCATTTTGTGCCTTGGCATCAAGTCCTGACAATGGTTCATCCATTATCAGTAGATCAGTTTCTTCTAGCATCGCCTGCATAATCATCACCTTTTGCTTCATCCCTTTAGAGAAATGGACAATCCTTGTATCTTTTTCCTCTTTTAGTTGAAACATCTCAAGTAATTCTTCTATCTTCTGCAAAAGCTGCTTTTTAGCCATACCTCGTATACAGCCCATGTGATAAAGATATTCTTGAGGCGTAAATAAAATATGAGTAGGAGTTATTTCTGGTACATAGCCAACTTTTAATGATGTTTTACGCTTCACAATAGAACCACTGTCTGGTTTAATGAATGCTGCAATCATCTTGAGTAAAGTGCTTTTTCCAGAACCATTTTTCCCTACTAGAGCAATGATTTGATTGGACGCAATTGAAAACGATACATTCTCTAAAATTTTTTTCCCATTGTATTGTTTACAGATGTTTTGTACTTCCAAAATAGTAGTCATCTTCACACACCTTTATTTTTGGATAATTCTTCTCCATAAAATAATTATAATGAAAATCGGCCATTCACTTCAATTAAATTGGTTATATTTCCTGTTTTTAGTTATTTCAATTACATAAAAAAGCTCTGCCTTTCAAATAGCAGAACTTTTAAGGATTGATTACAACGAACGATATTTTTTTAAACTGATAATATTTAATGTAATGAAAACAATGGCAAAACAAGTAAGAATGCTGAGATTCACTATAATATCAGGAAGTGAATAACCTTTATACATCACACCATTCAATGCGTCCGCAGCATAGTATAGAGGCATGATACGCCCAATATTTTGAAGCCATTCCGCCATACTATCCAGCGGGAAAATACCCGAAAAGAACACTTGAGGAACAATAACAAGCGGAATAAATTGCATCATTTGAAATTCTGAAGCGGCAAAGCTAGATAGCAACGCACCTAAGGATAACGAGACAAGAGCGACCATCATATTGATGAGTAGGACAAGCCAGATGGAGCCTACATGAACAATATCGAGCACATAAATACCAAACAGGACGATAATAATTGTTTGCAGGAACGCAAATAAACCATAGCCAACCATATAGCCTGCTACAATTTCTGAACGTTTAATCGGTGTCGCTAGTAAACGCTCCAATGTTCCAGAAGTACGCTCCTTTAATAAGGCAATGCCAGTAATTAAAAAAACAAAGAAAAAAACAAAGAAGCCAATGAGCATAGGACTAAATATATCAAAAATAGCCGTATCCTGATCTCCATAAACATAGTCCGTTTTCATACTACCTATAGAGGCTTGTGTAGGCTGTAAGATTTGAGCAAGTTGCATCGTTAAAGCCTTTGCACGAGAAGGATCATCATTTAATAAAGTTAACTTACTAGTATTTTGCTCTACAGCTAGCCAACCACTATACTCTTTATCTTGTAGCTGTTTTTTTGAAAAACCATTGTCCACGATAATGGTAAGATCAGCCTCTTTTAATTTGTCGATTAATGGGGCGGGCGCATTAGAGACAACAAGTGTGACGGAAACCTCGTTACTATTAAAAATAAAATACATTAAGGACAAGACAAGAAGTGGAGCTAAAAATAATAGAGCAAGTGTCCGTCTATCTCTTTTCATTTGTTGGATGATTCTTGTGATGATAGCACCTATTCTCATTGAACGTCACCTCCAGCTTTTACAAACACCTCATCAAAGTCTTTTGCTTGATAATGATCTTTTAACTCTTGTGGGGTACCCTGTGCAATAATATGCCCACTTCTTAGCATGGCCAATTGATCACATCTTTCCGCTTCATCCATCGCATGTGTCGTCACTAAAATGGTTTTTTGTTCTTGATCTTTTAAACGAATAAGTTCTTGCCAAATTTCCTTTTTTAAGACAGGATCTATCCCCACCGTTGGTTCATCCAAAATGAGTAATTTAGGATTTTGAATAAGGGCAATAGCAAGAGATAATCGACGTTTCATTCCTCCCGAATAATTTTCCACTTTTAGTCGTAAGTCATCTGTTAGACGAACGAGGCTTGCCGCATAGGCTACTCTTTCTATTCGTTCCGCCTTTGCTAAGGAATAAAGCTTTGCAAAAAAATGTAGATTTTCTTCTCCAGTTAAATCTGTATAAAGTGCATCTGATTGTGCCATATAGCCAATGTCATTTAATAATTGTTTATGAGGAACATTCAAATCTAACACTTGAATAGTACCACCATCAGGTTTCAGCATGCCCATAATCATTTTGATTAGTGTTGTTTTCCCACAGCCTGACGGACCGAGTAAGCCCATTAACTGTCCTCTAGGAACATCCAAAGATAGGGGAGCAATAACTTGCTTATGTTGAAATCGTTTTTCGAGAGATTGAATAGAGATTGCCTGGTTGCCCATATGGTCCTCACTCCTTCACTGAACACAATGTTGATTTGATAAAAATTTTACGGTAGCATGTGAGCAAATACAATCAACAGTTTGCCAGCAAGTGTTAAGTAAATGGAGGGGAATATATGTCTGTACATGAAAAAATGAATTTTGAAACGAAGCAAGCCATTAAAAATGCTTTTATCCAACAAGTAGAGGAGGTAGGCTTTGAGCGTGTGACTGTAAAGAATTTAGCGTTAGTAGCTGAAATTAATCGTGGCACGTTTTATTTACATTATTCAGATAAATATGATGTGATGGAGGATTTGCAGCAAGAGCTATTAATGGAGTTAGAGCGCTATGTCAAACATGTTCAGCCGTTGGATGCTTTTCAAACGCTAAAAATGGGGCAACTCTATCAGCCATTTATCAAGGTGATAACGTGTATAAAAGTGCATGCACCAGCTTTTCGTATGTTATTAGGAGAGCAGGGGAGCCCTAGCTTTACACAAAAGGTGAAAATGATCTTTGGGAGTCATATTTTGGACAGATTATCGCTTATACGCAAGGAAGCACAAGATCCCGAGTTTCAGCAATATTTACAAGCCTTTATAGCATCCGCCATTTTAGGGGTCATTCAGGAGTGGTTGGACAAGGGGAACGAGAACTTAACGGTAGAAGAAATGGTCGCTCTACATTTTCGATTAATACGTTTTTTAGGAAATGTAGTAGGTACTATTTAATGGAAAACCGCTACAGCACTTGCTCTGTAGCGGTTAGGAATTATAGATGTAAATCTCGTTTTACAAAAAAACGAATTGCTAAACTATAGCAAAGCAAGCCAATGAGGAAAAGTGTACCGAGCATCCACCAGCAGGAGCTATTTTGTTGGATTAATTGAACGAAATCGAACAATGAATAGATTGTGAAGTATTGTAATTTGTCATAGGTAAAATAATTGTTGGTTTAAATATTCCCACTAAAATTGGACTAATATTCGCCTGAAAATAGATAAGATTAACATTACTTTTCAGGTTCACATCTTTTAGTTGTTTCGCTAAAATAGACCACATTCTATCCTCTTTAGGCACTACTACACAATTTCTGTGTATTTTTTGATATACCTCGGTATACATACAAAAACCATAAGCTTATTCTAACAGCGCCAATTAACCAAATCACAAATATAATGTACAAAAATTTCTGATAAGGACATAGTGTTTTGTTCAACAATAGGTAATTGTTGAAATGATAAAAAATCCTGCTCTTTTTCGAGCAGTAGAGGTACACTCAATATAAGAAATACAGGTACTAGAAAAAAGAAAAGGGCTAACTTTCTATTCCAGTAATACCATTTAGCAGTAAGTACCTCTCTTGATAGAGTAGTAATACTATATGAAAGAATGAAAATACTACTGCCAGTGATTGATAAGGTCACTACTATATTCAACCATTCATCCATTTACTCACCTACTTCTCTGAAAGCCAGTGTTTCAATTCATCTAATTCATCATCCGTTACTTTCTCATCGTAGAGTGTTGCTAAAAAAATTTTCACAGACCCTTGATACATCGTATCTAATAATCTTTTCGCTTCTCTTTATTTATCATTCTTTAAATGTTACACAAGGGTTATAATGATTCACACGCCATTTTCCTCTTGTAACATTCAATAATCTTTTATCAACTAATTTAGATAAAAAGTATTGATTGTTTGTCCTTGCCAAGCCTTCTCTGAAAAGATTTCTAATAATTCACTTGATGTAACCGAACGATTCAAGTTCTAAATAACTTGCATAACTTCCATTTCAGTATCTGTTAATTTGTGGAGTTCAGGAAAATTATTCACCTACTTTCTAAAATTATATATTTGCTATTCTCACACTATATTGTTGTAGTGAATGTTACTATATACTTGCAGTTATTGTCATTGTATGATGTTGAATTAGATATATCTAAAGTAACTAACCACCTTAAGAAGGTGATTACAATCATACTTAGTAATAATGACGTTCATGTATTTCTTTTAAAACTTTTAATTAAAATTTTAAAAAAATATGTCGAAATTTGTAATGAAAAAAGTATTTACTTTTCTAAATTCATTATGTTAATATCTTAACCAAGAAAATGCGCAATTTCTAAAATTTATAAAAAAAGGAGAAATTTCCACAAAAAAATTTATAGAAATTATTTTCTTATCAGCTTTATTTACATTTTCTGCAAGTGTTTTTGCTAGTGCTGAAAGTGTAGATTCCATAGTAGAAGAAATAGATGTGGTGTCCTTTGAAGCTCAAGACTTTGAAACTCAAGAAAATGTAGGTGTATCTGCCCTAGAAGAAACAGTTGAAGTTACTCCTTATGGTGTATTAAAGCCAAGTTCATCTTCTGTTTGGAACCTTTATACTCAAGGTAGATATGATTTTAGCGGAAACGCAACTGGTTCTGATTTATACACGAATTATTACTTAACTGGAAAAAGTTCTGTGAAAATAGTAATAACAAATCATAGTAGTAAAAATAATTTAGAAGTATCGTTCATGCAGCTTAACACTTTTTTGGACACTACAATCAAGAACTATACTGTAACCCCAGGTGCTACTTTAACTGCATACCCTCCTACAATCAGTAGTAGCGAAAAGTATTACCTTTTATTTAAAGGACCAAGTAACTTTAGTGGATACATCGAATAATTGTTTACAAAAGGGTATGGTTTGTTCATACCCTTTTTAATTTACTTAAGGAGATTTTGATAAAATGAGTACAACTACATTAAAAGTAATTGCACTATTTGCAATGGTGATTGACCACATTTATCACTTTATACCAAATACTCCTGAATGGTTTGGATGGATTGGGCGAATTACTGTCCCTATTTTTATTTATACACTCGTAATGGGCTTTCAATATACCTCTAATCGAAAAAAATATTTAACACGATTGTATTTATTTAGTTTTGGAATGTCCTTAATGAATATGTTGGTAAATTATATTTTTAGAAATTATGCAGTTGAGGATTTAAGTAATAACTTTTTTGTACCATTATTTCTTACTGCTTTTATCTTATCCATACTTGAAAAAAAACAGCCAAAATACCTAGTTCTTTTTGGTGTATGGCAAATTATCTCGCTATTTCTTTGTGTTTTTTTAGCTGATATAATTCAATTCCCTAATTTCCAGTCAACTGGAGCTAATGGTCTTATTTGGGGTGCTATACTTGGAAATATTTTTTTAGCGGAAGGTGGACCTCTATTCATCATTATGGGAGTATCTCTTTACCTAGTTCGAAATAACAAGGCACATATTGTGATGGTATATACTTTCTTTTCTTTATGTTGTTTCTATGTATCTTATAAATGGGGGCATCTCATGAATATTTGGAACAAGCTGTTATTTCCATTTACAGATTATCAATGGATGATGTTAGCAGCCGTCCCATTCATATTACTATATAACAATAAAAAAGGAGCTGGACTGAAATACTTCTTCTATCTTTTTTACCCTATACATATTGTCATTCTATACCTGATAGGGTTTTATCTTAATGGAGGATTTTCAGCATTGCTTATAAAATAGTCTTTTTTAAATATCATTAATACAAATATGTTTGTATTTCAACTTTGATTAGTATTTCAGAAGTAGCTAAAAGTTGATTATGGATTAATTGTTTAAAATTTTATGAAGAAGATTTGATAACATGAAGAATATTGTAAAAAATTTATCACTATCTGCTTTATTTGTAGTTTCAGCAAATACTTTTGTTAGTGCTGAAAGTGTAGATTCTGTAAAGGAGGAAGCAGAAGAAAATGATGGTGTATCACCTATAGAAGAAATAAATGAGGGTATAACTAATTTTAATTTTTATGGAATAAACCAGTGTCAATTCCTTCAAATACCATCGCATAGGAGCTTTTTTGAATAGTGGCATTATAATGATTTAGTTCATCTCGTACCTCAGAGCTTGTTTCAGCATAGGTCTTTTTCAAAAAATCAAACAGCGCATGATATTGCTTCGTAAGATCAACTTTAATTTTCATAATCTGTTCATAACGCTTAAAAATATCAGGCTCTGCTAAATCAATTTGGCGATTAAGAGCCTCGGAGAATATAGTAGTTGTATAGTCATATAAGAAAAGATATAAATTTTTTTTGCTACCAAAATAGTGAAATAAAATGCCCTTTGAAATACTGGCATTGCTCACTATTCTATTTGTTGAAGCGGTAGCATAGTGATTGATTGAAAACTCCTTTAAGGCAGCATTAATAATTGCTTGGCGCTTTTCTTCGGTTAAATTCATAAAAGCTTGATACAATTTTTTACTCCTTTCCGTCATATTTTATGCCATTATATAGAAATTGACTACTGTGGTCAATGTGATTTGGGAAAATAAAAAAGAACATGATTGTGACCATTTCCAATAGTCTCACTCATGCTCTCCATTGTTCCAGTTTACTTATCATAATAATCGTTCAATGCAATTTCTAAACGTTCTTCTAAATGCTTTGAAATATAGCTTAGAACGAATTGCTCTTTGTCCATTTC
Source organism: Lysinibacillus capsici (assembly GCF_020217405.1). NCBI lineage: Bacteria > Bacillati > Bacillota > Bacilli > Caryophanales > Bacillaceae > Lysinibacillus > Lysinibacillus capsici. The sequence goes on from NZ_CP084108.1 coordinate 1,462,916, forward strand.
AATTTGTGCGGACTTAAAAAATTTGGTGAAAAAACCGACTTTATGATTTTGGGAATATTGCTGTAATGCTTCTGTTCGTAATGTAGAAACGATTTCATTTTCTATATGACGCTCTCTAATCTTTTGTACAATGTCTTTCACGCTATTTTCTTGCAGCTCGGTAATTTGCTTTTGAAGATGTTCATTTTCCTGCTTTAGTTCCAACGTTTCTTTTTGAATTTCTGCCACTTGAAGGGCAGAATCGGTCGAAAAACGTTGAATGTTTTTGTCAAGAAAGTCCTGATTAATGTTAACTTGTAACGTCCCTTGCTCTTCATTCGGCAAAATCTGAAAAAGACCTGTTTGAATCATCTGCTGTAGCACGTTTCCAAGCAAATCAATTTTATGTGATAAATCCTCAGAATCCATGGTTGTTGCGGTAATTTGGTGCTTCAGCAGCTGTCCGTTATCATCAATACCTAGCAATAATTTAATCCCCCTGACACGATACTCATCCTTCAATAATAAAATCATGCGCAATCTCAATATAGCAGGTAGGTTTAAACGAATATTACTATTTGTATTGGGCGAAGCATTGTCAAAAATATACTGTTCAAATGGCTTTAAATAGTAGCGAAGCATGGCGTCCGTAATATCAAACCAGCCCGCGACTTCTGCAATTGTATAGTGTTTCGATTCATCGATCTCTGCTAAATACCCATCATTATAGAGGTTTTCCTCTAAAGGCGTATGTTGCAGTGCCACAAACAATGGGTCATCTTGCACAATTTCAAGTACCATTTCTTTTGCATCATTTACTTTAAGCATCCTTACACACCCCACTTTATTTTTCCCGTGACTAAATGTTCTCTATATAGGTTTCTATTCGATTGGCAGCAATTGTATGCCTATTTCATGTAGGAAATAGTCATTAGAACGAAGTACCTTTTAATCTTTTATGAATCTTAAGTGAAATTGTACTGATGTTCAGGAGGAAGTTAATACAGAAGAATTACCGTCCTATACATTTTATTTTTTATAGATAAAAGATTATTTTTAGTGTAAAATTACACTTAAATAATCATATTATATTTTTGTGGAGGTGTAGCTGAAATGAAAAGATTTATTCAACGTATGTTGTCGCTATCTCCATTTCCGTTTTTATTTCATTTTTATGAGTATAATAGCCACCTCTCAAATCAAGAGGCTAGCTTCTTATTGCCATTATTTCTTTTTTTCATCATTGGAGTAGGCATAGTATCCAGAAATGATTATCTACCTTTGTTCATTGTCCTAAATTTTTTAATGACTGCTTTGTCTTTAATGTTAGGCTATTTTTTTAAATGATGATGGAAGTTGGTTTAAGCCTTTTGGAAGAGATGTAGCCATTATCTTTGTGTCATTTTTTTATGTTTTAGGGCAATTAATTATAAGAGGGATTAGTAACGGATTCAATGGAAATAAAAATGATTAAAATAACAATTTGTTATATAAGAAAGGATCATGTCTTTATACTGCTGTTAAGAAAAGAGGATACACCTAAAAATGAAGATTATATTGCGTTCAATCATCTTGTGAGGAGAAGAGCACGAAGAACAAGCTATGAAAGGGCCAACAGTTTTTAAAAATGTTGAATCTGTGATACAGATGTTTAAATTATAGGCTTTGCTGTCGTTGGTATTGAATGTGCACCTTCATTCCATTCTTTAATAGAGTGTCAATGATGAGCGAAAAATGAAGATGAATATAGAAATTAGGCATTTAAGTCACTCATGAATGAAAGTGAGCGACTTTTTTTGTTTTCACCATATGGTATCGTGTTAATCTACTAACTAAATAATGTCAATTATTAAGAAAAAGTTAAGAATTCTCCTTGCAAATCTTTAAGAAAGTCTCTTTATAGTTAAAACCATCAATAAAGCAAAGCGAGGAGACAACGAAATGCAGCTTATCACCTTCCTTACTGAATTTATAAAGCATCCAAAAACAATAGGCGCCATATCACCTAGTTCTAAGAAATTAGCGCATAAAATGGTGCAACCTATTTGCTTTGAAACGGCTCAATGCATTATAGAGCTTGGCCCAGGGATGGGGGCCTTTACAAAGGAGCTTGTGAAAAGAAAAAAGCCAGCTACATTGCTTGTTCTCATTGAACATAATGCGATTTTTTGTGAGAAACTGCGTAGGCAATTTGCTCATGTAGCTAATGTTGTAGTGATCCATGGTTCAGCAGAAAATTTGAAGCAATATTTGACGAACTTAAATATCGAAAATATAGATTATGTTATTTCTGGACTGCCATTTACATCGTTAAAGGCGGAAGTATCGTGTTGTATTTTAAGAAATGTGAGGGATTGTTTGTATAATGGAAAATTCATTACTTTCCAATATTCACTTGTGAAAAAATCATTTTTTCAAACCTATTTTCAGGATATTTCACATGAGAAAGTATGGATCAATATGCCACCAGCGTATGTATTGAGCTGTAGGTTAGGAAATACGAGGGTCAGCTAATGGAGCTACAGGATCTTTTATTATTTATAGAACAATATGGCTATTTTGCTTTGTTTTTTAGTTTATGGCTAGGGATCATAGGCATGCCGCTACCAGATGAAATGATTGTCATGAGTGGTGGTTTGCTATCGTCGCTAGGAAAATTGGTCATATGGAGATCTTTCTTACTTACTTATTTAGGCGTTGTTTCAGGGCTTTCTCTAGGATTTATACTTGGAAAACTGTTTGGTCATCGTGTACTCGATAAACTTGTGAAAAAGAAAAAGGCAAAGTACTTATCTAAATCAAAAAAATTGTTAGATCAATATGGACGTTTTGCATTAGTCCTTAGTTACTTTATTCCAATTGTTCGACATATCCTCCCTTACTTGGTGGGAATGAATAATATGCCTTTTAAAACATATGCCTTATTTTCCTATACAACAGGCTTTGTCTGGACATTGATTTATTTTACACTAGGTTTATTGTTCGGCAGTCAAATTGAATATATTTCTGTGATTGCTACGAAATATGGTATTTACTTTGGGTTATTCATCGTGACTGTTAGCTGTATTTATTATTTTTATATACGGAAATTTAAAAAATAGCTAAAATGGAGGAACATTATGAATGGAAAATATTTGATTAATGGTGGGATTAGATGAGTAATGAAACAATTTTAATTGTAGATGATGAAAAAGAGATAAGAAATCTGATTTCAATTTATTTGAAAAATGAGGGGTTTCAGGTGTTAGAGGCATGTGATGGAGAAGAGGGTTTACAGTTAGTAAAGAAGCATAAAGTACATTTAATTGTATTGGATTTAATGATGCCTAAAGTAGATGGCATTAAAATGTGTATGAAGGTAAGAGAAGTAGCAGAAATGCCTATTATTATGCTAACTGCCAAATCTCAAGATATGGATAAGATTGGTGGTTTAACAATAGGTGCTGATGATTATGTGACGAAGCCCTTTAATCCGTTAGAGCTGATTGCCCGCATTAAATCACAGCTTCGTCGCTATCTGAAAATGAGTGGCTTACATAGCAGCAATAAAGAGGAGCTGGAAGTTGGTGATTTACGTATCAATACAGCGACACATGAAGTTTTTGTTAACAATGAAAGAGTAAAGCTGACACCTAGAGAGTTTGCTATTTTGGAATTGCTTGTTAGTAATCCTGGCATTGTCATGAGTGCAGAGCAAATCTATGAAAAAGTTTGGAAAGAGGAAGCATTTCAATCGGAAAATACTGTAATGGTACATATTCGAAAAATTCGAGAGCGAATTGAGACAAATTCAAGGAATCCACAATATATTAAAACCGTATGGGGAGTAGGGTATAAAGTTGAAAAAGTTCTTTAGGCCAAGGTTTCTAAAGCATATTGGTGTGAAAATAAAAAATAATATTCAACGTAGCATTCGTATCCAACTATTTACAACGTTTTTATTATGTGCACTTGGCAGTTTTTTAGTGGCACGTGCAATAGTGCCATTTTTTGAGAATATCAATGAGACAGTGATTGTGGATTATAGTGGTAGTATGAAGATGATGTATTATCATGCACAGGATACAGCAGCAATGGCAACTCAAGAAAATAGTGTTAAAGCATTAAGAGAATTGATCGATCAAGAAAATGGAAAAATAGAAAATGAGGATAATGCATTAAAAATAGTTGTCACAGATGAGACAGGGAAGGTCTTATATAAAACAAAGCAGGTAAAGGAGCAACAAATCGATTTGCACGAAGAAATAAGGCATGTCATGGACTTTACAATGAATCAACCTTTTGAAAATGCCTATCATGTGATCGAAACGTCTCGTGAGGAGTTTACAACAATAGTGCCACTAACTTTACAAGATAAAAATTATTATTTCTTTGTTAGTGGGCTTCCACAAGGAGAAGCCATCACAAGTACGAATGAAGGCCCCATACCTTTTTTCATTGGTGTTATGTTGTTTATCGTATCATTTTTCTCAATAACAAAACGCAAAATGAATCAAATTGAGACATTAGCGGAGGGGGTTATGGAAATCGCAAAAGGTAATTTAGCCTTTCGTATTGAGAAAAAAGGCCAGGATGAAATTGCTTTACTCACGGATAATGTTAATCAAATGGCAGAAGAAATTATGACAAGTATCGAGATGGAGAGGAAAATTGAACAACAAAAAAACGTGCTCATTTCAAATGTTTCACATGACCTTAGAACGCCTCTTACCTCAATCATGGGTTATTTGCGTTTATTAAGAGAAGAGAAGTATGAGACGAAAGAGCAATATGACGAATATTTGAAAATAGCCTTTTCTAAATCCGAGCAATTAAAAAATTTAATAGACGATTTATTTGAGTATACTAAGCTCACGAATGACAAAAATACTTTAATGCGACAACAAGTTTGTGTAAATGAGCTGCTCGAACAACTAATAGAGGAATTAGTACCATTAGCAGAGGAGAAACAACGTATTTTTATAAAACATTTTCCAGAGAAACGAATTTTTGCTGCCCTGGATTCGGAAAAAATTGTACGAGTATTTGATAATCTACTCATCAATGCCATCAATTATAGTACAGCTGAAGGAAAAATTATGGTTTCCCTTGAAGGACAAGCAAACCATGTGCGTATTTGTGTAGCGAACCAAAGTGATGCCTTTACATCGGTTGAGCTTGCTAGTTTATTTGAGAGATTTTATAAAAAAGATCAATCGAGAACAAATGTAACCGAGGGCTCAGGGCTTGGACTAGCGATTGCCAAGAGCATAGTGGAGCTTCACGGAGGAACGATTCACGCAAAATACAAAAACGAGACACTGTACTTTATTATCACATTGCCATTAGCAGCTTCATAACTGACTACAATGGAAGAATAGTAATGGCATGTTGTATTTGTTTATGTTGTGAAAGCATATCTTGTAGGGTAGCTAGGGTAGCTGTGTTTCTGATTAATAATTGGATTTCTGTCTGCTTGTATTGTCGTTGAAAGTCCAGAATATAATCTGCAATAATATGTAAATTATATTGATTTTTAATCTCTACTTCGACGAAAAATGGCAGTGTTAAATCTGGTAGCTTAATACTACCGCCACGTCGAATCCAAATTGCTTCCTGCACATAGTAGCGGATAGGTAATTGGCAATTACTGGCGATAAAAATATCCATAGAAAACTCCTTTCTACTGTCTAATTATAGCCTAAAGGAAATGTATTCAGCCGTCAAAAAAAACATGAGAAAATCTTATGAAAGATTTTCTCGTGTTTTTTTTGTTTGTTTTTTGTTGAATTTGATTTGAATATGTCCGTTTTTTGGACTAATTGTAAAGGGCGTGTAAACATTAAATTAATCCATTGTAAATGATATGTACAGCTAGCTTAAAACTATTAATAATAAAGTCTGACAACAAGGAAAGGGTTGAATGGATTGGCTATCAATATACAGGAGATGATTTTCCAATTTCTTGGAGGGTTAGGCTTATTTCTTTTCGCTATTAAATTTATGGGCGATGGCTTGCAGAAGGCTGCAGGTGATCGACTAAGAGATATTTTAGATAAATTTACAACAAACCCATTAATGGGTGTACTAGTTGGTATTGTAGTTACAGTTCTCATACAATCAAGTTCAGGTACGACTGTTATTACCGTTGGACTAGTGAGCGCAGGACTTATGAAACTGCGCCAAGCAATTGGCGTGATTATGGGTGCTAATATTGGGACAACCATTACAGCATTTATTATAGGAATAGATGTGGGTGCTTATGCATATCCAATTATGGCAGTGGGCGCAATATGTTTATTTTTCTTTAAGAAAAGTTTCATTCAAAATATGGGGCAAGTATTATTTGGCTTTGCAGGTTTATTTATTGGTTTAGAGCTGATGAGTGGTGGAATGAAGCCGCTTAGAGATTGGCAACCATTTTTAGATTTGACAGTACAAATGTCTGATGTGCCGATCTTAGGCGTATTAGTAGGAACAATATTCACCCTGATTGTTCAATCTTCTTCGGCTACAGTAGGGATATTACAAGGGCTTTATGCTGAAGATTTAATAACTTTACACGGGGCATTACCTGTCTTGTTTGGAGATAATATTGGGACAACGATTACAGCAATTCTAGCCGCTTTAGGTGCTTCTATTGCAGCAAAACGAGCAGCTGCCACTCATTTGCTATTTAATGTAGTGGGTACAATTATCTTTATGCTCATATTAGGGTTATTTACAAACTATGTGGAATGGATTGCAGGGGTGCTGAATTTAGAGCCGAAAATGCAAATTGCCTTTGCACATGGAACGTTTAATATCCTTAATACAATCATTCAATTACCATTCATAGGTGTTTGGGCTTATGTCGTCACAAAACTAATTCCAGGCGAAGATTCAGTTATTGAATACAAACCAAAATTTTTGGATAAAAATTTGATTATCAAATCACCATCAGTGGCATTAGGACAAGCAAAGATGGAAGTAGTTCGCATGGGTGAGTATAGTATTCAAGGTCTAGAAGAAACGTTAAAGATTTTGAAGACGGATGATGCTAAGTTAATAGGTAAGGTCGGCCAATTGGAAGAAGCCATTAATAATTTAGATCGCAAATCAACGGAATATTTAGTGGAGTTATCAAAACAATCTTTATCAACCCATGATTCCCAAGTGCACCATGCCTTATTTGAAAATATTCGTGATATCGAACGAATTGGTGATCATGTAGAAAATATAATTGAGCTTCTGCAATACAAGGATAGTAATCGCGTTCGGTTAAGTGAACAAGCGATGAAGGAATTAGAAGATATGTTTGTTTTTACATTAGATACTGTGAAAATGTCTATCGAATCCCTTGATAAGCGTGATCTTTCATTAGCACAGCAAGTGATAGAAAAAGAAAATGAAATTGATAATATGGAGAGACGTTTACGTAAATTGCATATTAAGCGATTAAATGAAGGAGTTTGCTCAGGTTCAGCAGGTATTGTATTTGCGGATATTGTGAGTAATTTAGAAAGAATCGGTGATCATGCTTCTAACATAGCGGAAACCGTTATTGCCTAATATAAAGCTGTTCAGAGGAGATAATCTGCTGAACAGCTTTTTTATTCGGGGAAGGATAGAATTATTAAACGGACGGAATAAATTCCTAAAATTGACGGATAGAACCCTCAAACTGTCGGATAGTTATAAGCTTCTATAGCTTCTAAAAAATACATTAGGATGGGGGATTGTACTTCGTCCTTACGATAAATAAACCATGTAGGAATATGTGCCTGCTTGTTCTTTATCTTGTGCAATGTTAATGCTTGTATTGCCATATGTTTTTCTGCAATGGCACGTGGTAGTAAGGTAATACCTAACCCAGCAGTAACACAGCCAATAATACCGTCAAGCGTACCAAGCTCCATTCGATTTTGTGGTTGAACTCCTTCTTCATGTAACCAATGTTCCAGGATGGCTCGATAGGAACAGCCATGGCGGAATGTAATCACGGTGCTTCCCTCTAAATCTTGGAGATGCTTAATAGGCTTATGCTTGCTAGAAGTGAGAATAACAAGCTCTTCACAGACAAACTCTTTCATCATTATATTTTCTCTATAAATAGGTCCAGTAACAAATGCGCCATCTAGTTCATAGTTCTCAACCCGTTCAATATTGTGCTGAGAAGGGCTTGTTAATATGGTGATATCCACTTGTTCATACGCTTGATGAAATGTGCTTAACAAAGTTGGTAAATGTAATGCAGCAGTTGTTTCCATTGAACCAATTCGTAAAACGCCTCGTTGTTCCTCCGTATCATGTATGATCTCAAAGGTTTTTTCATAGAGATGAAGCATTTTTAGGACTAACTCGTAGAATTGTTCTCCTTTTGGTGTTAGCTGTATCCCTCGATGTCCACGATAAAAAAAGGTTGTTTCGTAGAGTGCCTCAAGACTTTGTATTTTCATAGAGATGTTGGATTGCGTGTAATTAAGTGCCGTGGCAGCTTTAGAAAAGCTACCTGTTTGGACGACTGTTCGAAAAATTGTTAAATCATTAATATTCATATGTCCTCCAGCTATCAATTTTATTGATACTTATTATAAAGAATTGGATCTATTTTTGATACCTAGATATTCGATATAGTGAAATAGAAGGAGTGATGATATGCACAAGCAAACTGTACGTTATTTAATCGGGGGCATTTTTGCTTTAGTAATCGCTATGGGGATCGGCCGTTTTTCGTATACGGTTATTTTACCTTATATGCAAGAAGCTTTTGAATTTAGTCGAGCAACAGCAGGTTACTTAGCAACGAGTAATTACTTAGGCTATTTGGTTGGAGCTTGGGTGGCAGGCCGTTTACCAATAGGGAATAAACGAATCCTCTTTTTGCAAATTACCCTTGTTATCAGCATTTTAACAACAGCCTTCATGGGCTTTACAAATGCAATCATCATTTGGTATTTATTACGATTTATCTCGGGGGTTGTGAGTGCTTTTATTTTTGTTGTTATAACAAGCCTAATACTAGACCAGTTAGCTAGCAGTAGTCATATGCATCTATCGGGGCTGTTCTATAGTGGGGTGGGAGTAGGGATTGCATTAAGTGCGGTGATTGTTTCACCAATCCAAGCAGTTTTCCGTTGGAATGGAACTTGGATCGTATTAGCTTTATTTAGTATTGTATTGTTTGTCTTGATTGTGCTATTCATCAAGCCTATTACACCAAGTAAACAACTAGTGGAAAGCCAGATAATTTCACAGAAAACGCCTCCTCAGTCTTGGATGAAATGGTTAATCATCGCTTATAGCTTAGAGGGACTTGGCTATATTGTCACAGGCACATTTATTGTATCAATTGCACAGGAGTCGACAAGCTTTCATGGAGATGCAGCCTTTGTATGGTTTGTTGTGGGTGTTGCAGCAATTCCCTCATGTATCGTCTGGTCTAAGCTAGCACAGCGTTATGGCTATGTGAAAATTTTGCTCATCTCTATGCTACTGCAAGCGATTGGTATTATTTTACCTGCGCTAGCTACAAATTCGATGACCCTTTATGCTAGTGCCTTTATTTTCGGGGCAACCTTTATGGGAATTACAACTGTTTGTACAACATTAGCGAGGAAACTTGCACCAGTTAATAGTCATCAAATGATAGGCTATTTAACCGCTGGCTATGCGCTCGGACAAATGATTGGTCCATCCATTGCAGGAACACTTGCAAGCTACACAAATAGCTATCAGTACGCCTTAGTTGGGGCTTCCTTCGTTGTAATGCTGGGAGGATTATGTTTAATAGGTGGCATAAAATATGATAGAAGCAACTAAAAAAAGTAAGTAAGGTATGTTGCGCCTTACTTACTTTGAAATTAATGGATATCTCGTTTCTTAAAGTTACCACCACGAACTTCTGACACATCAGAAATGACAACAAAAGCGCCTTCGTCGATGTCTTTAATAATCGAAACTAATTTATTTTCTTCCATACGGTTAATGACACAGTTTAAGATTTCTGTTGGTTCATTGGAGAAACCACCACGTCCATGTGTATAGGTAACACCACGGCCTAAACGGGCTTGAATAGCGTCTCCAATCTCCTCGGATTTTCCACTAACCACACGAACTTCTTTTGATTTTTCTAAACCAACTTGGATTATATCGATAACATTTTTGGCAATATAGTAAGTTAACGCTGAGTAAAGAGCACTCTCTAAGCCAAAGATAAAGCTTGCCCCTATGAAAATAAAGGCATTGATAAATAATATAATATCGCCGACTGAAAATGGAATCTTACGTGACAATAGTACAGCTAAAACCTCTGAGCCATCTAAAGCGCCACCATTTCGTAGGACAATCCCAATCCCCACACCAAGAAGCATACCACCAGATAAAACAATTAGGAGGGGGTCATTTGGGCCTAAAATGGTTTTGACGTCATGTAAAAGCACTGTAGAAATCGATAAAGCTGCAATACCAGCACTACTCATTAAGGCAAAGGTTTTTCCAACTTGCTTGTAGCCAATATAAATGAACGGGATATTTAATACAAAGAGCAGTACGCCTAATGGGATACCAAAGAGGTGCGCGCCCATAATACTAAGACCTGTTACACCGCCATCAATGACAGCATTCGGAATTAACACGGCCTCTAGTCCATAAGCGGCTATAACTGCCCCAATAATGATCATAATTAATTTTCGTATATTTTCTAGTGACTTTCCTTTTTTCATAAATCTTCTCCATTTCTTTACGTCAATAGTACCTATGGTTTTGGAATAATATTTAAAGCAATAGTTTTAGTTTCAAAACCTTTATCTGAGTCGGTCATATTATAGTATTTAGTTAATAAATCGTTTAATTCAATTTCAAAGTTTTTGAATTGATCGTCCGTTAACGTTAAGTCGATTAAAGAAAAAGTTGCTAAATCTGTTGTGCTTTCTTTTTCATCAAGTGAATGTAAATAATTTTGATATTGTGATAGTAAAGCCAATTGATAGTAGGAAATATAATTTAATTTTTGCTTGGTTGTGAGTTGCGTCCAATCCTCCTTACTAAGTTTTGCTGCTCCTTCATTTAATGCATAAAACTTCTCTGTAACAGAACGAACTTTTCGCTCTTTCACAATTTTAATAATATTTTCATCGACTAAAATTTGGATATGACGATATAGAGTGGCTTGTGGTACATCTTTAATAATAGAAATCATCTCCAATGTGCTTAAACCCTCTTCTTTATTGTGCATCAGAGCTTGTAAAATTTTCATTCTCACAGGGTGCATTAATACCTCTGCTTTATTACGCATAAACCGATCCTCCTACCAGAAAATGAGATAGTATCAAGGGAAGCATTCAAATGTTATCAATTTGAGAACATTATCAAAAAATATACTATAGCGTTTTTTAAAAGATGTACAGTAAAAAGGTAATGAAATTTTTTCATTCTTTTGTTATCATTATTGATAATGATAATGAAAGGGGTTATAAAAATGAAATTACACTATGGTTTTGAAGACTTAAATCAAATTGATTGGGCAAGCATACTACCAATCCTTTTACCATTTGTACTCGTAGGTTTTTTACTTATCACTGTTGCACTCATAGATTTATATAAACATAGAGACAGCAGAGAAAACATACTAATGTGGGCCATTATTATTTTGTTCTTTAATACAATTGGTTCTGTTCTATATTTCGTGATAGGTAGAAAGGATGTCAATAAACGTGCGCTTAGAAATTAATAATATAACGAAAAAATTTAAACAGAAAACGGCAGTAAGTAGTTTTTCAATGGTTATAGATTCGAATGAATGTGTAGGGCTTATTGGACCAAACGGGGCAGGGAAATCCACATTAATTCAGATTATTGCTGATATTCTTCATGCAGATGAAGGGGGCATTGTACTTGATGGACAAAAAATTTCAAAGATGAAAAATCATATTGGTTATTTACCACAGTATCCTAATTTCTTTTCGTGGATGACAGCATCTGAAACTTTAGCCTTTATGGGGACACTTTCTGGTATTTCGAAAAATCAATTACAAAAAGATATTCCAATTCTTCTGGAAAAGGTGGGCTTAGGAAAAGAAGCACATGCTCATGTTGGAACATTTTCAGGAGGTATGAAACAGCGTCTTGGTATCGCACAAGCTTTATTACACAAGCCAGCTTTCATCATTATGGATGAACCCGTATCAGCCCTAGATCCAATCGGTAGACGTGAAGTGCTGAATCTATTAAAAGACATAAAAAAAGAAACGACCATACTACTTTCTACACATATTTTAGGCGATGCGGAAGAAGTTTGTGAGCGCTTTGTGGTCATTAAAAATGGTTACAAAATAGAAGATGCAACAAAATTAGAGTTACTTAATCGCTATCAAGATTCAGCTATCTTTTTGGCGGTTCAAAAGAAAGATGTTAAGTGGCTAACAACGATTGAACATTTACCTTATGTAAAGAGAATCGAAAATTGTGGGGATGGTTTTAAAGTATATGTCAATCACTTGGAAGCAGATGCCCATCGATTGCTACAGTACGGATTGGATTCAAATGTACTATTTACAAAGTTTGATCTTGGCCTTCAAGAAAGCTTAGAAGAAATATTTTTAGAATTGGTGGTGTAATATTAAGTGAATACGTTTATCGCACTAAGTAAAAAAGAAATGAATCAAATGACAAAGGAATATAAAGTCGTTTGGCTACCAATCGTCTATATCCTCCTAGGTTTAACTCAGCCGATTATGATGTATTTCTTGCCTGCTATTTTACAATCAATGGGTGGTATAGAAGGGATTATAATTGATCCAACAATGGCAAAGCCAAGAGGAGAAGAAGTGCTTGCTTCAACCCTTAATTCGCAATTTGATCAATTAGGTATAATCATACTTGTTATTGCAACGATGGGAATTATTCAAGGAGAAAAAGCCAATGGGATGATGGCATTTATTTTAACAAGGCCAGTATCAATCACATCCTACTTAAACAGTAAACTGCTTACTCATTATGTTTTAGCTGTCCTATGTATTACGCTTGGCTATGTAATGTCCCTTGGCTATACGTCGTATTTATTTACCTCTGTACCGATAACACGCGCATTGATAGCTTTAGCATTTTATTGTATTTGGCTGTTGTTTGTCATTACATTTGTTGTCATGATGAGTACATTTTTTAATAGTACTCCATTTATTGCTTTAATCAGTATTGGGGTCTTATTTATTTGTCGTTTTTGTGCTGGCTTACATCCATTCTTAGATGTCATAAATCCAGCTAGTAATAGTTTGTATGCTACAACGATAATAATGACAGGTGACATAGAAACATGGTATAGCTTTCATATTGTTGTCACACTATTACTTGTCCTATGCATGATGGCTATCATGCATCATTTGATTGCCAAAAAGAAATTTTAATATGGAGGAAATCCTCGACAAATGAATGTAAAAGTAAATCGAAGAAGCAAAATTCCATATTATCAACAACTCGCACAGCAGCTGCTTTTATCCATAGCGACTGGAAGCTTAAAAAAGGGGGACCATTTGCCTTCTATTCGCCAGCTAGCGGCACAAACAAACCTCAATCTGCATACAGTTCATAAAAGCTACAAAGAGCTTCAAAAAAAAGGGATCATCACCATTAAACCTCATTCTAGAGCATTTGTTATCGTAGATCCTAATAAAGCTACGACTGTTTCATTTCACCAAATAGCTATGAATGTGGAGCAATTATTGTTAGAGGCTTATATTTTAGGCATGAAAAAATCTCAACTAAAAGAAATGTTTTATGACATTTTACAAAAGTATTATACGGAGAGTGAAAGAGATGGCTACTGATAATCTAGTGACCATCTCTTTACAATTTTATCGAATTAAATCAAAAATACAGCAACTATCGTTGTCACAATCAGACCAATGACTACAGGAATTAAATTTCGTCTTGCTAGCTCAAATGGGCTGACATTACAAATAGCAGCTGCTGGGATTAAAGCCCAAGGAATCAGTGTGCCACCACCAACCCATATAGCTGTGATTTGTCCTAAAGCAGTTAAAGTGGCTGTTCCCCCACCAATGGCATTCCCGAATAGACTACCAACCGAACCTGCTAAAGAAATACCTGAAAAGCCAGAACCATCTAATCCTGTAATAGCGCCAACAACTGCTAGTGTGACAACAGCAATTTCCTTTGTTAACGGAACTATTGCTGCAAGACCGACACCCAGATCATTGACAATACCGTGTGAAGTAGCGGGGAGGTGATCTCCAAGAATTTGTGTAAAGCCAGCATCTCCAAGATAGAAGAAAGCAGCAATTGGAATTACAGGTCCGAAGACTTTAAAGCCGAATTGAAATCCTTGAATCAAATAACTTGTTGTCTTTTCTAATCCCGCTGATTTATGAGCAACCATACTAAGCAACAATAAAATAAAAACAGAGGTTCCCCCGATTAAAGCCGTTGCATCGCCGCCCGTTAAATTGAATACTGACATAGCGATAACGTCTAAGATAAAGGCAATAGGAATAAGGACGGCGAAGAATCGTTTTTGCCCAATTGACAGTAAGTTTTCCGCAGTTTCTTGTTCACCATCCTCCTCCTCATTGTTGCCAGTATTTACAAGTAGCGTTCCTCGTTTCATATCACGTCTTAAAAAAATATAAGCACCAATTGTCGTTACAACGCCCATTGTGATCACAAGCGGAATACTGGCTGAAACAACATCTCCAACAGGGATACCAGCAGCATCGGCCGTTAATTTTGGAGCCCCTTGAATGACAAAATCACTCGATAATGCAATACCATGCCCAAATAAGTTCATCGCCATGGCAACCCCCAGTGCTGGGAGGCCCGCCCGAATCGCAACAGGCAAGAGCACGGCTCCTAATAGCGCTACTGCAGGTGATGGCCAGAAAAACCAAGAAATAAACATCATTAATAGTCCAATCGTCCAATAAGCGAGTGCGGGTGTTTTAATGATCTTTGTGAAAGGGGCCACCATAACCTCATTAATACCTGAAGACATCATGACCCGACTCATCGCCACGATAATCGAAATAATAAGAATCGTTGATAGCAGCTCAGTTATGGCATAAATAAAGCTGTTAAACACACCACTTATGGACGAAGTAAAATCACCAGTTGCAACTATCGCTAGCATAAAGATGCCTACTACACAAATGAGGGTGGTATCGCGACGTTTAACCATAAATCCGATGATGAGCACAATAAAAACCACGTAAATCCAATGGAGAGCTGTGAATTCAATCCCCATACGTTTCCCCCTCAATATTCTGATTCTATAGAATATGAAGAGAAAAAAAGATGGTGCTGATTTTAAAAAATTTAACTTAGGCGAAAGCTAAACAACACCAAAAAGGTATTTAAAGTTATACCCAAAACAAGATATTTGAAAGAAATGAGTTTATAGATTAAAATACTTTTATAGATTATCGATAATCTATAATCCATAATATATAACGCTTTTAGCTAATCACCCTATACACTGAACTATGTTAAAATAAAAGGATATAAATTTATTGGAGTGGTTTAATGGGGTTTGATGAAAATTCAATTTCAAAAAAAACAATTTCTGAGCAAATAGCTGAACGATTATTATTTCGCATATTTTCTGGTTACTATGAACAAGGTCAGCGCTTAATAGAGGCAGAAATTGCAAAGGAGTTACAAGTAAGTCATGCACCTGTCCGTGAGGCTCTATATCTTTTACAAAAAGATGGTGTAGTTGAAAAAGTACAACATAAAGGTGTAAGAGTGAAGATTATAACGGATCAGGAATTAAAGGATTATTTGGAAGCGCTTTATCATCTATTGGATATTGCACTAACCAAGTGTGAATCTAAATGGACTGCCGATTTGCAAAATGAACTATTATTTCGATTTGAAGCTATGAAACAAAGAAAGTCTGCTGAAAATATTTATGAATATGTTGTTTCGTTTGCCCACTTGTTACAATTGTTTTTTGATGTTACAGGAAATATTGCTATGCTACGATTCTTTAAAGAAACAATATTTGTTACAAATGTAGCTGCACAAACCAAATGGAAGATGAATCTAGTTGAATCCTATCATATGTCCATCAATACTTTTATCAAGTGTATAGAAGTGTCGGATTTTGATCATGCACGAGTAGCTATTAAGGATGTTATTTTATGGTACCAATTTAAATAATTTTATGGGGGTAACATAAATGAAAGCTGCAGTTTGGCATGGTGTGAAAGATATTAGAGTTGAAGAGGTTGAATTACGTGCTTTAAGAGAAGAAGAAGTGAAAGTAAAAGTAGCGTGGGCTGGTATTTGTGGAAGTGATTTGCATGAATACGAAGAAGGTCCAGTTTTCGTACCAGTTAATGAAAAAGCTGATTTAACAGGTGAAGTGGCCCCACTTACAATGGGACATGAATTTGCTGGTATCATCGAAGAAGTTGGCTCTAAGGTTACTGACTTTAAGGCTGGGGACCGAGTGGTCATCAATCCTACATTAACATATAGAAATAAACATGAAGAAGTCGATCGTTATGATGGATTTAACTTTATCGGTTTACATGGAAACGGTGGATTTGCGGAATATGTTAATGTCCCTGTAACGAATATACATCGTTTAGCAGATAACTTAACATTACAAGATGGTGCACTGGTAGAACCAATGGCAGTTGCTGTACAAGCTGTTAAAGATGCTGGGGTTACATTAGGTGATTCTGTTGCTGTATTTGGAGCTGGACCAATTGGATTGTTAACAGTAATCGCTGCAAAAGCATCAGGTGCTAGTAAAGTTATCGTATTAGATTTATCCGATGATCGATTAGAAAAGGCAAAAGAATTAGGTGCAACCCATGCTATTAATTCAGGTAAAGAAAATCCTGTACAAGCAGTTCGGGCGATTGTTGCAGATGGGGTTGATGTATCTTTTGAGGTGGCAGGAGTTGCTCCTACCTTTAAACAAGCAATTGATGTAACAAAACCCCGTGGTAACATGATGATTGTTTCGATTTTTGCAAGACCAATCGAATGGAATCCAATGCAACTTACAAACACAGGTGTTAATGTATTATCATCCATTGTTTATACACCGTCAATTTTCCAAAGAACAATTGATGCAATGAGCGCTGGTCAACTAAATCCGCAAGGGATCATCACAAGTCAAATTGACCTAGATGAGATTGTTGAAAAAGGATTCAAAACGTTAACAAATGACAAAACACAATCTAAAATTTTAGTCGAAATAAGCGGGGAAAATTAATAAAATTAAGAGGAGTATGGCTGATGACAGCCATGCTCTTTTTTTATAGCCTCGAAGAGTCTGGAGCTTAAGAAAAAATGACAAAAGGAATCGAGAATGAACTTCTCGACTCTTTCAGTAACTTAATCTCTTTCTCTAGCTCTCTGTGTGTCTCTAATATTCTTTTGAACCGTGATGGATGCAAATAAACTTAGAACAAATGACATACCATAGAACCCTTTTTCGCTTAAAACAATACTTCCAGCATTATATAACCCAATGCCCATTAATGAAATAGATACAATAAGTGCAACCCAGCTAATACCATAATAAATACTAGTAACTGGTATTCCCTCTTCTTTATCTCTTACTGCTTTTTGTAAGGATATTGCTGAATAGAGTCCAAATACTAAAACAGCTATGTAATATCCTTTTTCGTTTAGTTGCATCGTTGCATTAAACAAGCCTATAAAATATGCCGTAACACCTACTAACAATGCTGCCCAGGAAGCCCCCTTGAAAGCAGCAGTTGGTTCTCCCTCTTTTCTTTCTACTTTAATTTTCGGATCAGGCTGTTTTTCCTTATCTAATGAAGAATCATTTTGATTAGACAATATCTTTCTCCTCCTTCTATCACTGTATAAAAACATTCTATCATTCTACAGGGAGGTTATGAGAATAGAAATTTCTCTAATTCTCGTTCTTCAATATTCTCCTTAAAGGAGGCTGCTTTAATTTGGCTTTTATTTTGCTGGATAAGAGTCAATATGGCTTCATCAAATGTGAAGGCTCCCTTATCATTCCTTGATAAAATTGTGTCCTACACCGAGAACCTTTTTGCTGCAATTATTTTGTACAAATAAGAGCTACGTGTCTAACTTTTTTTCATATTATTCAAATAGACAGCTAAATATGTTAGGTGTATATGTCTGCCTGTTGTTGCTGTGTCCACCGCTTATTACGATTTGTGCCAACGATGAAAAAAAAGTGAAATGGTTGATAAAGCTGTGAATACCACCGTTTTTAGATGAAATTAAATCGCTAATCCGATCACTTAGAAAGTGATTGCGCCACTGTAACCAACTTTTTTACTCCTTCTCTTAGCTGTTTTTCGTTTGCATAGGAATAGCTTAAACGTATCCAAGAGGATAGTTGTTTTAATGGATCACAAACTTGACCTGGCACAAAGGAGATCGATTGTTCGATGCTTCTAGATAATAATAATTCAGTTGGAAGATCGTCTGGGAGCTGTACCCATAAATTTAGACCGCCTTTTGGACTGTTCCATCGCCAGCCTGTTACAGCTAGCTCTTCCTCCATAATTTCCTTTCGAATCTGTAGGGCAATCCGGATTTTCTCCAAATGTTGTTGCAATCTTAGTGAGGAGAAGTAATGGAGAAAAATTTTTTGATTGAGAAGTGGTGAGCCATTATCAGCTAGCGATTTTTCTGTTAATAGTGATTTCATTAATGATGATGGACAAATAACAGTTGCAATTCTCAAACCAGGAGAGATGTATTTGCAAAAGCTTCGGATATAAATGACTGTCCCAACACTATCAAATGTGTAAATTGGAGGTGGTGGGGCTTGGTCAAAATAAATGTCGTGATAGGCATCGTCTTCTATTATTAGAAACCGATAGTGCTCAGCTAATTCCACTAATCTTTTGCGCTGCTCAACAGAAACCGTATAACCAGTTGGATTATGGAAGGTAGGGTTGAGATAAAATAGGCGTGGCTTGTATTTTTTAATATAGTATTCGACCTGTTCTAAATCGTAGCCCTCAGGGTGGATATCCACCGTAACAATCTGTGCTCCTTGTGCTTTAAAAATATCAATCGCAGCACTATAGCTTGGACGTTCAAATAAAACGACGTCTCTTGGCTTAATAAAAGCTTGAGCAATTAAGTGAATGGCTTGCTGTGAGCCAGATGTTATTAACAGTTCATCTGGACTCAAATGTGTTTTATAGTGGTTGATAAAATATTGGGTCAGTGTCTCACGTAGCTCTAAATCACCCTGCACCGTTGAGTAGGTTGCCAGTACTTTCGGATATAGGTCAAACACTTCCTTCACGTAATTTGAAAAATAGTGATTAGGCAAAAGATTGGGATCAATCAATGCCTGAGAAAAATGATAGGAAACAGATGGCTGATGGATTTCGGATAAATGATTTTTTTTTACATATGCTGAAACTATGGGATTGTCCTGATCTAGATATTCAATATATTTTGTTACAGTTGATTGGACAAAATAGCCTGATTTATCTTTTACATAAACTTTGTCATGCTGTTTTAATAGTTGATAAGCTTTTAATACCGTTAGCCGATGGACATTCATTTCAGATGCTAATTGCCGGACGGAGGGAAGCTTTTCATGTTCTTTCCATTCTTTACGCTCTATTCGGTGCAGTACATCATCATAGACTTTCTTAAAAAGATAATCTTCATTTTGATTTGCTTTGCCCACATCGATTCCTCCTATTCAAACCGATTGTACCACGAACCAAATTGATCTGTTCTATCCTTTTTAATCTGTTCTATCCTACTTCTTTTATGATAGAAAAAGAGGAGGAGTTTGATATGGTAATGATTAATTATTTATTTATGTGTTTGATTTTTGGGACAACATTTTTAGCAATTAAAGTTGGTGTTGATGCAGGAGTTCCTCCGTTTTTATCAGCTGGTCTTCGTTTTTTCATTGCCGGTTTACTCCTATTTAGTTTTATGGTTTGGTGCGAAAAAACGACAATCCGGTTATTATTTCGAAAAGAAATGTTTTTTACAGGAGTGGCCTTAACCTTTGGAACGTTTGCCACATTATATTGGGCAGAACAGTATGTGACATCTGGAATCGCAGCTGTCTTATCTGCTACAGGTCCAATGATGATTATTGTTATTCAGACATTTATATTGAAGCAAAAAGGAGACCGAAAATCATTTATTGGTTGTGTTGTCGGAGTCATTGGTGTTACCTTCTTAATCTTACCTAGTTTTGCAATTGAGATTAGTCCCTTCTGGATGGTTGGTTGTTTCGCTATTATTTTAGGTGAAGTTTTCTATGCATCTGGAACAATTTATACGAAGCATGTCATCCAAAAATTTGGAACAACATCTCCAATTGCTTTAAATGCAGCACAAATGATGCATGGAGGGATTTTATTAATCATTTTGTCACTTTTTACTGAGAACATTCAGCTTCATTATCTTTTAAGTCCAGCTTCAATTGGTTCTCTTTTTTATTTGATTATTTTTGGTTCAATGATTGGTCACAGCATTTATTATTGGCTTGTGTCACGAACAAATCCTGTTTTTCCGTCCACATGGCTGTATATTTCACCAGTAATTGCCGTTATATTAGGTGTTACCTTCTATCATGAATATATTTCGTGGTTAACAGGAATAGGTACGCTGACGATTATTGTTGGAACGATTCTAGTCAATTTTGACACATTGAGAGAGTTGCTTTGGCGGAAGAGGACTGTTCTTCAGGATGTAAAAGAATAATAAAATCTAATCATAAAGGGGAAGAAATGATGAAAATTTCTAGGGGAGTAGAGATTCTGGAGCTTAAATTTAACGGAGCCTTCATTTTTCCAACGCTTTTATGGGATCAGGAGATGGCTGTTTTAATTGATACTGGATGTTCAGGTCAAATGGAAGATTTACGTATAGCAATGGAAAAGGTAGGCGTGTCGTTCAATCAACTCAAAGTTGTGATTTTGACACATCAGGATATCGATCATATAGGCAGTCTTCCTGACATATTGCAAAATTGCGGTAGTCATATAAAAATTTATGCGCACGAACTAGATAAGCCTTATATTCAGGGAGATTTACCGCTTTTGAAAGACGGGCACATAGAGAATCCACCCAAGGGGAAAGTGGATGAGACCTTGAAAGACGGTCAAGAACTACCATATTGTGGAGGAATACGAGTTATCCATACACCAGGGCATACGCCTGGCCATATTAGTTTATATTTGAAGCAAAGCAAAACGCTTGTTGCAGGCGATTCGATGTATAGTGTAAATGGTATATTGGGAGGGATTCATGTTCCAACCACTTTGGATATAGAGGTTGCTCAACAATCTTTAAAGAAATATGCAGACCTAGACATTGAATCGGTGATTTGTTACCACGGAGGATTATGCAAGGTGGATATTAAAGAGCAGATTCAAAAGCTTTGAATCTTAAAAATATTGATTAAAGATGAAGGTTCCATAGAATGCCAAGTGCTGGGAGGCTAGCTCGAATCGTAACATGCAAGAGTACCACCCCTAGCACTAGTCAAGGGCTTGTCAAACATCTATTTTAATGTGAGTCAGGTCATGTTATAATGAGGCACTTAAGATACTTAAGCACTTTTTTATAACGGATGCCAAGAAAAGCCTCCGCAGAACGATCAAATATGGAGGTGTAAGGAAATGAATAAACGTTGGACGATTGATGAAATTCAGAAATTTGTTGCGAACAATTCAGAAAGTAAGTTGCTAACGACTGAATACCATGGTTTTTCTCAAAAGCTACTATTTAAATGTGCATGTGGTAGTAACTTTGAAAAAACATTTACGAAATTTAAAAATAAAAACCAACGAAAATGTGATGTATGCCAACCGCCAAAAGAGTCACGCTAAACGTTTGCGACCGTTCTAATAATAGTAGTGAACATTAAAAACATCTCACTTCTATATTCTTTATAGAGGGGAATGTTTTTTTGATTGGATTATCAGAATAAGATTGATCATGCTGAAGAAAATTGAGAAAAAATATTCAATTTAACATTCTTTATTAATGAAATACAAAGATAAAAGCCAAGCCCTTGATACATGCGGGTTTTGGCTTTTTTATCATTTCTAAAATTAGACTTTTCTCTACTGGAGGATTCATTATTAACGAAAAAAAGATTGTAAAATAACAATCAGTGATATATATTGGAGATTATGATTTTTTTCGACATCTCAAAATCATAAACAAAATTTCATCAAGACAGTTTTGAGAGGGAAGTGAATAATCAAGATGTATCTTTATCCCCTATTAGTAGTGATTGCAGCTAGTAGTTTTGGTATCGTTTCAACTATTATAAAACTGGCAATGCGTAGTGGCTTTTCTGTATCTGAGGCAGTTACAAGTCAGTTTTTTATCGGCTTTTGTATAGCAGTATGTATTTCCTTAGTTACAAATCGATCAAATTTTAGCTTTAAAGGCGTTAAAATTCTTCTATTTGCAGGTATGCTAACAGGGTTAACAAATATTTTATATGGTCATTCTTTAAACTTTTTGTCTGCTTCCTTGGCAGTAGTATTACTGTTCCAATTTACATGGATTGGTATGCTGATTTCTTGTATTATAAAACGGCAAGTTCCAAGTAGAATTGAATTCATCTCTTTAATTATATTAGTAGCTGGAACGATACCAGCTGCAGGCATAATTGATGTTGATTTGTCTCAAATACCTTTTCAAGGGTGGTTATGGGGTTTAGCAGCTGCTCTTTGTTACTCCTTATTTTTATATGTAAACGGAAAGACAACAGCAAGTATGACAACCTCTAATCGCTTAGTATTGGTTTCTTTCTTTGCTTTCATGACGACTGCGGCTTTTCAGTCTCCAGAAATTATTTGGAATGGCACTTTGTTTAACGAAGGACTGTGGATTTATGGTTTAGCATTAGGGTTATTTGGCATGATTATACCGGTTTTCTTATTCACAATTGCAGTGCCTAAAGTTGGATTAGGTATGTCATCCATATTGAGTGCTGTTGAATTGCCAATAGCGGTGATGGTATCAGTTATCCTCTTAAGCGAAACGGTTACAACTTTGCAAATAGTAGGTATTGTAACAATTGTTATCGGTATCAGTTTACCAACTTTGCTTGATAAAGATGGATTGTTAAGAAACGTCAAAACTAAATATAAAAAATCCGACAAAGTCGCAAAAGGATCTTCGATTTGAAGATCCTTTTTTCATGTCAATTAAGCAATGTCATAGCAAAAGAATCATTAGGTACTTTCTGTATTTATTGAATGACGTACTATTTTTTTGTTCATAAGCTGTTCATATTGTTGTCATAGGCAGTACACCTTCATTGTATAAGCTATCCTTAGCGGTTTATGAAAGTAGCCGAGATAAATTGATAGGGAGAAGAGAGTATGAAAGGGAGGTGTGGCACGAGAAGAAAGGAAAACACAGTTATCGCTTGCTGTTCTATACCCTCGTGCCAAAATAATGAAAAAAACGATAACCTTTATAAGTAGAATAGTAGTAGGTTTAATTATAGCCATATTACTTTTATTAGCGGTTGTTTTCGTTGTTGATATTGTTTGTAGCAAAATGGAGCAAGGAAAACTAGAAACTTATGGTCAGTCTGTCACCGTAGATGGGAAAAAAATGAATGTCTTTATCCAGGGAGAAGGAGAAGAAACCGTCGTACTCTTACCTGGTTATGGAACAGCAGCACCAGCACTTGATTTTCAACTACTAGTAGATGAATTATCTCCATTTTACAAGGTTGTGGTCATTGAGCCTTTTGGTTATGGATTAAGTGCTCTTACCGAAAAAGAAAGAAGCACTGAGAATATTGTTAGTGAAATCCATGAAGCATTACAGCGCCTTCAAATTGAGCGTTATATTCTAATGGGTCACTCCATTTCAGGCCTTTACGGATTGGATTATGTGAACAAATATCCAAACGAAGTAAGTGCATTTGTCGGGCTGGATAGTAGTGTTCCGACAATAAGTGAAAGAAAGATTGAACCTTCAGTAATAACTACTTTAAAACTACTAAAAAAATCAGGTTTAGCTAGATTGCAGGTGAAGCTTAGTGATGACCCATATGTCGAACTACCCTATGATGAGAAAACAAAAGAACAACAGAAAATTCTTAAGCACAAAAATATGTATAATCTCAGCCAGTTAAATGAAGCTGAAATGATGTATGCTAACTTTAAAGCGGCTGAAAGTTTAATATTCCCTAAAAATCTTCCAGTTATTTTCTTTATACAAGAGAAGCATCCAGTAACGGACAGATGGGTACCAGAGCATAAAAAACAAATAGCTAATTCTGTCCATGGGAAAGTGATGACATTTGAAGGGGATCATTTCTTATATCGTACAAAAGCAAAAGACATCGTTGAAAACTTTAGAGAATTTATGAAAGAGATAAAGTGAATGTTCTAAGAAAGATTTTTCATTTCTAAATGGAAAAAAACAGATTTAACTATTGTATGTGCAGCAAGCATATTATTCTGCACTTAATTATAGGAAGTTTTAACAAATAACCAGGCGCTCAAATGAGCGCCTGGTCTTTTTTACTGTTTGTGAACCAATATGCTTTAAGCCTCATCTTTAGCTCTCAGAACGGAAGTTATTACCAAGGTTGCTACCCAAACCAAAGTAATGACGAAAATTATAAATGAGTGGACTCCATTTATTTGGATCAATATGATTTTGGTCCATAATTATTTCTTCGTGGGCATGTACTTGTGTCGTTTGGGTCTCGACGATAGCAAAATTAGGAGAATAATCTGGAATACGTATATGTTTTACCTTTGCTTCGATTTGAATAGGACACTCCATAATTCGAGTAGGAATAACCGTTGTAGACCCAATAGGTGTTAAGCAACTAATATCACATTTCTCTTTTCTAAATGTAAAACCGATCTGTTTCTTAAAATCTGGAACTGGATTTTTACCTGTGTAAGGAGCTAACTGTTCCACGTTTTCCCATAGAGAGGGGTCTGGGATATTTATGACACATTCAGGATGATGTTCTAAGTTTTCAATCGCCTTTCCTCCAAGACCAATCCCTAATACAATACAGTCTCCTAATACCCAAGAAGAAGATAAAGGGCTAATATTTACTGTTCCATCCTCATTTAACGTACTTAGTAAAATGACAGGAAATCCATAATATAAAATTTTAGGATTTATTATTTTTGTATTTGGCATTTGTTTCATTATTTTCATTTTTAGTTCCTCCCATCAATGTTTTCACTGTCAGACTCATTGTAAAATATAAATATTTCGACGTTCATCGAAGTGTTGATTACAGAATTAGTACTTCAAACTAATAATATTGTGCAAAGAAATTTAAAGTCTCCATATTGCAAAAGTCCTGAGTTCGACGCTTGATCATTTTGTAGAAATTTATGAAGCAAAATTGTTATAAATAGTAGCTTTATCTGGGAATCAAAGGTTTACAGAAGCCTTCCCCATAAAATCTTTTTCACAAGAAATAGAGAAGATTTGCAAGGAATGGCTTTTAGGAAGAGGACAAAAGATAGAGAA
Source organism: Lysinibacillus capsici (assembly GCF_020217405.1). NCBI lineage: Bacteria > Bacillati > Bacillota > Bacilli > Caryophanales > Bacillaceae > Lysinibacillus > Lysinibacillus capsici. Next base: position 1,488,359 of record NZ_CP084108.1, read on the forward strand.
ATGAAATGAGTGAGGTTGATGGATCGTTCAGGTATAAGAGGGAGGCTCTAACTTAATTGACAATGATAATCGTTATCGATAAGGTAGGGATAGGCAAGAGCTTTCATCCCTACCTTTTCATATTTTTAGTAATGAATATGATGAAAACTATAATTGAACCCAACTACCGAGGACTACACCTTGAAAAAAAGTAACTTATTATGTTATTTGCTGTTTGCCGTATGACAAATCTTGGTTTTCCAAGCAAACTATTATTGAAATGAGGTATATAAGTATGAAAATCGACGTAAATCAGCTTGCAGAGCATTTAGCAAACACGCCTTTCCAAGTAAAAGGAATCTATCGATATTCTAGCTATACAGGTGTACCTTACGCTGATTATACAGATTCTTTTCCAGGATTTGTTTTTCCCCTTTCTGGAAAAATAGAATTTCAATTTAATGGTACCCCTTATATCTTTTCACCAGGAAAAGTTGTGCACGGGGGAGCGAAGATGAAACTAAATCAAAAAAATTTTGATGATACAAATTGGGAATATATTCTGGTTTTGTACAGGATATGTACGGAGAAATTAGCAGAGACAAGCTATTCACATCAGCATTTTGAATTACCGATAGGACATTCTCCCCGTCTTATCGAGTTAATTATGCGTCTATGGCATGTATATAATCAGCGTGGAGGTATATCAATGTTTCAGACCGAAATGCTATTTCGTGATGTATTGAATGAAGCCATATTATGTGTAGCTAATCGACAAAATAGCTGTGAATCACACACTCTATTCGAACGAATAACTACTTATATTCATGCAAACTATTATCAAAGCCTTTCCATTACCTCCCTTGCCGAACAATATAATGTTAATCGAAATCGACTATCTTATATATTTAGAAAGCATGCAGGGATGGGTCCAGCAGAATATTTATTAAACTATCGTATAAACATGGCTCAAAAAATGTTATTTACAAGTGATGTGCCTGTACAACAAATTGCAGAAACGGTGGGAATTACTGACCCCTTTTATTTTAGTAGAGTATTCAAGAAGCAATTTGGCATCTCTCCTACTGAATATCGAGATAAGTTCATCAATAATCCATGCTAAGTTCACCAAGCATCCATTCTCCACCAAACATGACTTTACTATACTAAGTGTATATCAGAGATTTTATGTTGGAGGAATTTTAATGCAAAAGATTAAAGGACTGTTATTTTTAATGCTACTACTAGCAGGTATATTGGGAGGTTGTCATAAATCGCCTGCTGAAGATAAAGCGTTTACTACAGAAGACATATCTTCATCAGCAGTTAATGTAGAAGAAACTGCTTGGCCTAGAACAATTAAAGATGCCCTAGGTAAGGAATTTGTCATCGAGAAAGAACCAGAAAAAATTGTTTCATTATGGTATTTTTACCCTGAAATTTTAGTTGCATTAGGTGAGCCACCTGCAGCTTCTACTGATAAAGAATATCTATCCACTTTGTCTTATTTAAACGGTAAGCTAGATTCAACAGAGGAATTAGGTGATAAATTGTCTCCTAGTATTGAAAAAACGCTATCGATTGGTCCTGATTATATTTTAGCAACAGAACATCATGAAAAATTGTATGAATCCCTAGAAAAAATCGCCCCAGTCATTACGTTGCAATCACAGGACATCTACGAAGACTGGCAATACGGACTTCGTACAGTAGCCGAGATTATCGGAAAAGACGATGAGGCGGAAAAAGTAATTGATAAAATGATGAAAGCTATCTCAACAGGACGTGAAGCATTAAAGTCAATTCAAGGAGAGTCTGTAGCACTTATTTTGTCTTGGGATGGAAAAACGTTTAATGTTATTGGTGAAGATAACCCTGTTTATACACTTGCTTTTGATAAAGAAAAGGGCTTGGGTCTAACACCAGATCATACATTTAAGGGGAATCATAATCAATTTGCTGCATTTGAAGGCATTTCAACTATTCAAGCAGACCATATTTTCCTTATTGGTGATATTACAAAAAAGGAAGCATTAATGAGTGAGTTAAATCAAAGCAATGTCTGGAATAATATGAATGCCGTAAAAAAAGGTAATATTCATTTAATGGATACTTCTGCTATTACAGGAGGTCCATTAGCTATCGAGTACGCTTTACAAAATATAACAGAAGCCTTGCAAAAGGACGAATAATAGGAAAAATCTTTTCCAAAAGAAAATAAGGAGAGATAAATATGCAAGATCAAGTTATCCATATAAATGAGAAATTATCCGAATTAAAAGAGCTTTGGTCACCGAAAATTATTGGCGAAATACACGATTTTCAATTCAAAGTGGTGAAGATTGCTGGGGATTTTATATGGCATGAACATCAAGGGGCTGATAAGGTATTTATTGTGCTCGAAGGGGAGATGTTCATTGCTTTTCGAGATGGCCAGGTGAAAATATCCAAAGGTGAGATGTTTATTGTTCCTGGAGGAGCGGAACACATGCCCTTTGCTGAAAAGGAATGCCATATTATGCTTGTGGAGCCTAATGTTGCAAAAGGTAACTGATATTGAGCCTGAATAACCAACGGCAGAAGCTACTGATATTTTGTTTTTCCAACATAATAAAACAAAGGAGATCGTTTAGGTTATGTAAACGATCTGCTTTTGTTGTTCCTAAACTGGTACCTCAGCTATTCATGCATTAGTATTTTCTTCTATGTCATTTTATTTAATCTAATTTCACTATAAGATGTAGTTCGACTATCAAGTAATTGCTTTATTAGAGTGAAATTTTAGAGGTATAAAAATGAGTGTTTGAAAGAAAACTTATTATTATATCAGAAAAACAATAGAACAAAATTGAATAAAAATGTAGTTGTTTGTAAAATTCATCCAAAGGGGTAGTTTTGTCGGACTTTGAAATATTATTTCCTTATTTTAGAATTTTTTTATGAAAAGATTCCCTATATAACCAATGCAGTATTAAAATTACCTTATTTTTAGCGTTTATTTATTGGTAATGAAGTTATATTATTGTCTTGTAAAGCAAATTACAGTTTGATTGGGATATTTAATCATGAAAAATTTAGAAGATTGCTTTACATATAATTGGTTGGATTATTATTTGTGGGAACGATTTATACATATTTTTATAATCTTATAATTAAATAGCGCGATAATATTGTTCTCACAGAATAATATAATTTATTAAAATTCTGGAGGAATATACTATGACAAAACAAAACAAAGGTCGTAAATTTTTCGCAACTACAGCTACAGCAGCACTTGTAGCATCAGCAATCGTACCAGTAGCATCAGCTGCTGAATTTCAAGATGCAGCTAGTATTTCATCTTGGGCAAAAGAAGCTGTACAGTTTTTAACTGATAAAGGCTACATTCAAGGCGATGAAAAAGGAAACTTCAACCCAGCTGGTACACTTACACGTGCAGAAGCGGCTGAAATTTTATCAAAAGCATTAGATTTAAAAGCTACTGGCACTGAAGATTTTTCTGATGTTAGTGAAAATGATTGGTTCTATAATGCAGTACTTGCAACTTCACCAGAATTATTTGATGGTATGGGCAATGGCAAATTTGAGCCTAAAGCTCAATTAACAAGAGAACAAGCTGCTAAAGTTATCGTTCAAGGCTACCAATTAACAGGTAAAGCAGATCTTAGCCAATTTGCAGATGCTTCTAAAGCTTCTAAATGGGCTGTATCTTACTTAGAAACAGCTGTAGAAAATGGTGTAATCAATGGAAAAGGCTCTTTATTAGCACCACAAGATAAAATTAGCCGCGAAGAATTCGCTACAATGGTAAAACGTACGATTGATGCAGTTCAAGAAGTAACACCAGCTGTAGAAGCTGTAAAAGGGCTTAATGCAAAAGAACTTGAAGTGAAATTCAACACAGCTGTTGATGCAAAAGATGCAGCAATCACAACAAAATATGCTGTTGAAGGTGTAGCAATCACGAACGCAGTAGTATCTGAAGACGGTATGACTGTTATTTTAACAACAGATAAAGAAGTAAAATTAACAAATGGTAAAGTAACTGTAAAACCAATTAAAACAAAAGCGGATGCTAAAGTTCTAACTGAAGAGTTTAACAAATTAATCACATTTGCAGATACGACTCCTGTAAGCGTTAATTCTGTAGAAGCGAAAGGCACTACAGCTGTTATCACTTTCGACGAGCCTGTACAAAGTGAAGGAACAATCAGCTTAAATGGTACTGAACTTTCAAAAGATCGCTATACTTTAACTGGTAAGAAATTAACAATTACTGGATTAACAGCAGAACAATCTTACAAAGTAGACATTGTTGGTGCAACTGACTTTGCTAATAATATCGCAAATCCTATCGCAGTTAACTTCACAGTTTTGAAAGCAGACGTTGATAATTCAAAACCAACTGTTTCTACAGCAGTGAATGGTACAGAAATTACGTTTGATTTCTCTGAAGAATTAATGAAACAAAATCTTAATGCAGATGCAGAGACTAAAGAATATGCAAAAGTAACAGTAGGATCAACTGTATTCTATTTAACAGATGCTGATATTAAAGATACTGAGGATAAAACTGTATTCACGATTGATGCTAAATCTGCTTTAGGTACAGCTACATTCATTAATACAAACATTAAAGTTGAAGGACAAAAAGATTTAGCTGGTAATGCAGGTGATGCATTTGAGTTCAATGCTATTCTTTCAAAAGATTTAACACCTGCTACACTTGTTTCTACTGCTACTAAAATGTTAGTAGCTGATGATGTAAATGCTACTACAGACGTTGATGCATTATACCTTACTTTTAGTGAGCCAGTAAAAGTAGAAGGAAAATTAACTGTTAAAACACAAAATGGTATTGCTTACACTACTGGAAAAGAAACAGCAGTAAAAGCAGATGCTGGTTTCGATGTAGATGGTAACGGTAAAATCGAGGGTGCAGAGAAAAACACTGTAAAAGTTGACATGGATCTAGATAGCAATTCAACATACACTTTCGAGTTATCTGCTAAAGCAGTAACAGATTTAGCTGGCAATGTAACTGCTGATACTGTTACGTTCAATGTAACAACAGGCGTATTTGAAGCTACACCTGAAACACCAACAGATTCATTAGTATTCGGCGCTACTCCAGTTGTTGTAACTGACAATAACGTATTCACAGTTGAGTATGCTAAAGATGTGACTGCAACAGCTACAAATGCTGCTAACTACACACTTGGAGGAAAAGAACTTCCTGCAGGTACGCAACTTCAGTTTGTAGATGGTACTAAGAAAGTAAGATTCACTTTACCAGAAGGTTCTATCACGGCTAATGGTAATTATGTACTTGAAGCGAGCAATGTAGTAGATACAAAAGGTAACACGCTTAAAGGTGGAAAAGTGACAGCTCAAGTAGCACTTAAAGAAAATATTGTTCCTGTTGCTACTAAAGTAACTGCAGTAGATAGCAAAACATTTACAGTAGATTTCTCTGAAAATATTGCTGATCAAGCTGCACCAACTGGTGTTACTGTTAAAATTGCAGGATCAACTGTAGAACTTGCGTCTATTACAGTAGCTGGTGGTAAACTTACTGCGACAACTAAAGCTGACTATGCATTAACAGACAGCATTGTAGTTGAATTCAAATCAACAAACCTAGTTGATGCTAATAACAACAAAGTAAAAGACGGTTCTATTACAAAATAATTAAATCGCTCATTGAAAAGCCCTGTGGAGATTTCCACAGGGCTTTTTTAGTGTTTAAACAAGATCATGCTAATAGGAGAGAAAGACCTTTAGGCAAGGCAAGAGGTTGATTTCCGTTCCGCCAGCGTCCTTTCCAGGGGGCGTCCGATGAGCCGCTTCACTCAATTCTGTTCGCTTTAGGGTCTCCTCTGTGACGCTAAATCCCCTAGGAGTGACGCTGGCTCCACTCCAATCACCCATTCTGCAAAAGTGTTTTTTCCTTATTTTTCATACTAGCGGTAGCGATCAAAATAGCCCATGATTTGCATGATTAGAAAAAGGAAAGGTTTTTATTTTTAATGTAGAAAAGTGATGCGTGACAACACCTCTTCATAAACCTTCACTTTATTTGAAAACCTTTGCTAAAAAGATAACACTTTTGTGGAGTGGAGTGGAGGGCTACTTGACTCCCGTGGGATAACAAGACAGGCAAAACGCTAAACGGAGTGGTAGCGGAGGAAGCGATTCGGCGCTTGCCCACAGGAAAGTAAGTAGCCTGCAACGGAAATTCATTTTTACTTTTTACAAAATATGAAACCCCTTGGGAGATTTCCACAGGGCCTTTTTAATTAGTTTCTTCTTATTTAATAATGCACTACAGAAGAAACACTAGTATTTCTGTAACGGTAAGCACAAAATAACAGGTTTTCAACTAAATACACAGCCAGTTGACCGAAACTAATCGACGACTGGCTGTGCATATTGAACGGCTATTTGTAAGGGAATTTGCTCGGGATAGGACCAAAGGCAATCCAATGGTACTTAAAGAATCTGCCCATCAATAGCACGACCATCCATGGAACAAAGAGGGCAAAAATAAAGCCCCCAATGCTCCAAAGATGATACAGAATACTATTACCACTAGTACTTAATTGTCTATAAAGGAAAAGGAAAAATGGATGTAGTAGATAGATGCCAAATGATACTGTTCCTAGATTGATTAAGCCATTTACAACAGCTTGGTTCCATTTATCATAGATCCAGAAAGAAAGCTGTAATAAGACAATACAGGCTGTAAAAGATTGTAGCTGAAAAACTAATTCAAATACGTTGCTGTTCACTAAATAGGATTGGGCTGAATAAACAAAGTAATATAAATACACATTATATATAGTAGAAATTAGCCATATACACCACAGAAAAAGTGTCGTGATAGGGGAATTTTCCCTTTTTAGCTGAAGCCATCCTTTGTATTTTTCAAAATAAATTCCTAAAAATGCCCCTGCTAAAAAATATAAGAGATACGAGAAAGCGATACTCCCTCTATAGGGATACTGCCAAAACTCTGCGTTTAATAGAATAAAGACCCATTGAAGAACAAACCCAATCCAAATTAAATAAGGAGATAGGGCTGGTTTTTTCTTTAAAATATATAGGAATAATGGAAACATAAGATAGAATTGGACGATTATAAATATATAGTATAGATGGGTATATGCTTTACCTAGCAATAGTTTTTCAAGAAATTGGACACTAAATAGGGAGCGCCAAGTGTCTGCTAAATCATGTGTTCCATAAAATTGCATAGCTGCATAATAAAAAATAGAAAAAAAGAGATAAGGAATGAGTATTTGGGTCACTCTTTTTTTATAAAAATGAATGATAAGCTCCTTTGTTAAATCCTTTTGCATATAATTGTAAAATAATACAAATCCACTTAAGAAAATAAAAGCAGGGACAGCGAATTTAGGGGCGATATTGAAAAATACATAAAGTGGATATAATTTTGAGTCACTAGATAAAGCCGTTACAGGTGTACTAGTAGAATGAATAAGAAGGACAGCTAGAATAGCTAAAGCCCGTGTAATAGCTAATTCATTAATATGTGCTCGCTTCATACGATCATCTCCAAAATAGTAATTATAGTATTGAATTCCCAGAATACTGTTTACATACTGTATTGGTATGCTTGTTAGTACTAATTTAGACAAGCTTTGTTGCCTAAATTTGTCTAAAGGAAACAGGTGGGTCGTTCATGAATTACTATAAAGCGCTTATATGTCAGAGAGATGTCAACAATAAAAAAGCTACTACGCTCGCTATGCGTAGTAGCTTTATGTTGTTATTGGGACAACTAGAATTATTTTCTGGGAAATAGAATGAAGAAGGAAGCTTGATTAAACTTCTGATAATGCAACAAGGATTCTACCTCTTGCTTGACCCTTCAGTAAAATAGGTAAAACATCAGGAAGTTGTTGTAGTGTTACCTCTTGCTGAATGAAATCATTAAGGTTTGCTGGTTTGAAATCAGTCGCTAAACGATGCCAAATGTTCAATCGAATGTCCATTGGGCAATAAACAGAATCAACTCCAAGTAAATTTACGCCTCTTAAAATAAAGGGAAATACACTTGTAGGAAGCTGTGTACCTGCTGTTAAACCGCTACTTGCAACAGCCCCACCATATTGAATTTGGCTTAATAAAGAGGCAAGTGGCTCTCCACCAACAGAATCAACAGCAGCAGCCCATTTTTGTTTTCCTAATGCTCTAATCTTTCCATCATAAACCTCTTCACGATTTACGATTGTAGTAGCTCCGAGTGATTGTAAATATTCATGTTCAGATTCTTTTCCTGTGCTCGCTTCAACTTGATAACCCAGTGTTGAAAGAATAGAGACGGCAAAGCTACCTACACCACCTGTAGCCCCTGTCACAAGAATTTTTCCCTTTTCAGGATGAATACCATTTTCCTCTAACTTTTGAACAGATAATGCAGCTGTAAATCCTGCAGTACCAATTACCATAGCCTCTTTAAGGGAAAGTCCTTTTGGAAGCGGTACAATCCATTGTGCTGGGATGCGGGCATATTCACTAAAGCCACCAAAATGGGAAACACCTATTTCATAGCTAGTCGCAATGACCTCGTCCCCCATTTTGAAGCGAGGATCCTCAGAAGAAACAACAGTCCCAGCTAAATCAATGCCAGGAACAAAAGGATAAGATGTAACGATTTTACCATCAGGAATAGAGGCAAGACTATCTTTATAATTAATACCTGAATAACTAACTTTAATTAATACCTCACCCTTTGGTAGATCTTCTAAAGTTAATGTGCTCACTTTCACTGTAAATGTATCATCTTTATTGACTACTAATGCACTAAAATGTTCTGCCTTCATCGTAAAAGTCCTCCTACAATTATATTCCATTAAACAGTATCAAAATTATTCTGACCGGTCAATATAAAATTGGATTGTTGCTACTCTTCATGTATAATAACTTCTATCAAGTTATCGGAGGCTCCTATGAAAAAGAAAGAGGAAGAACGCAAAAAACAGATTATGAAAGCAGCCTTTAACGCTGTTTCACAATTAGGTTATGATAAGGTTACACTACAAGACATAGCCAATCATGCCAGTGTGTCAAAAGGGGTAGTTCACTACTACTTTACAAGCAAACAAAACATTTTATTAGAATTACTTGAATCCACTACGAACAAAATCTACAGCTATGAAATACAAGAAATAGGCAAGCATCAAACAGCTATAGACAAGCTTCATGCCTACTTAAATGCTGTATTTGTATCCCCTATAGAAAATAAAAAATTTTATAGCGTTTATTTAGATTTTTTAGCTCAGGCAAATAGTAATGAAGAGTACAAAAGAATTAACTTAAAATTTTATGAGAATTGCTGGGGAATTGGACAAGAAATTATTGAATTAGGAAAAAGAGAAGGGGTCTTTAGTTCAGACATTGATTCCTTAACCTATGCAAAAATGATGCGGGCAATGATAGACGGTTCATTAATTCAGTGGTTAACATGCGATTTAGAAGAACAACATAAATTTTATAAAGAAACCTGTTTGAATAGTATTGTGCGATTATTAAAATAGGTAATTGAACAGCCTTATTACTATTGTAGTAAGGCTTCAGACTGTAGACAAACTCAATGAATTTTGAGTTTGCCTACAGTCTTTTTTCTTTTACAATAAAATAAAGTAAAGCCGTTGATTTCCACTACGAGCGGATGCTTTCCGCGGGCGGGGTCGAGCTGCTTCCCTCGCTCCACTCAGTCCAGGATCTCGACTTTCCCGCTTTTCCCGCAGGAGTCGCCACCCTTCGTTCCAATCAACTTCTACATAAAGAATTCCTTATTCATCTATTGATAAAAAGTACACTTTCGAGGTGATCAACCATGATGACGAAAAATCAAATCAATGAACGTGAACAATTAGAAATGCTAACGATTGATCAATTAGTTCCCCAAGATCATTTAGTACGAAAACTAGACGCGGCTATTGGAAACTGGCTACTTGGACGTGGCAAGTAGCTTAAGACAGCAACTATGCTCGAAGAGTATGCTAGATTTGGTTGTATATAACCAAATCTAAAAAAGAAATAGGAAGAAAAATGACAAAAGCCTTATTACTATTGTGAACTGACCCAAAAAAGTTAGACATATTTAGTTAAGCAACTGCTAAGACCTGAGTTCGGTACTCCACCGGGCTTAGGTCTTTTAATTTTTCTTTCATTCGTTTGTGATTGTAGTAGTAAATATAGTCGTTGAGTTCCTGTTCAAAATGTGCCATGGATTCAAATTCTTGTAGATACAGGAGTTCAGATTTTAATAAGCCAAAGAAATTTTCGATGACTGCGTTGTCCAAACAATTACCCTTACGGGACATACTCTGCGTAATTCCATGTTGCTTTAATGTTTGTTGATACTTTTTCATTTGATAATGCCAACCTTGATCTGAATGAAGAATGACTTGATCACTTGATTCGAGGCGCTCCAATGCTTGTTCTAACATATTATGGACTAGTTTATACACTGGACGCTTCATTACCGTGTATGCAATGATTTCGCCATTACATAGATCAAGGACGGGTGATAAATAGCGTTTCTCACCAAATAGATGGAACTCTGTCACGTCTGTTACCCATTTCTCGTTCATTTTTTCCGCTGTAAAATCGCGTTGTAATATGTTTGGGGCAATTTTTCCGACGTTACCTTTATACGAACGATATTTCTTCATGCGGACTTCACACTTTATGCCAATGGCATTCATCAAGCAGTTAATCGTTTTTGGATCGTGATGAATACCAAATTTTTTTAGTTCTTTGGTGATCCGACGATAACCATAACGTCCCTTATGTTCATGATAAATGGACTGAATTGCGACTTTCACATCAGCGTATTTATCATGACGATTCAAACGCTTTTCCCAGTAATAATACGTACTACGTGGAATATCAGCGACTTTGATTAATTCCACTACTTCATAGATTTCCTTTAGTTCATAAATTACTTGCGCTTTGATTTGATTGGTAATTTTTCTTGCATTTGAACTAAAGTATTCAACTTTTTTAAGTACGCATTCTCCATTTCTAATTGTTTAATTCGTGCTTCTAACGCCTCAACAGATCCTTCAGCTGGTGTTGATTTCGTTGTTCTTTTTGTCTCTTTTTTCATAGATGGATGCCCCTTTTTCTTAGAAACAAGGGCATCATAACCACCAACTTCAAACTTCAACTTCCAATTCCGAATCATGCCAGGAGATGAAATATTGAATAGTGCAGCTGTGTCTCTCGAAGATGTACCTGTCTCGTTCATATAATTAAGTACATTCATTTTATAGTCAGCTGAATAGTTTGTATAGGACTTTAAGAAAGTCTCTACGCCATTTTTTTGATAACGGCGAACCCATTCACTGACAATCTGAGCTGTCACACCGATATCTTTCGCAATTTCGATCAAAGTTTCATTTCCATTTAAATATCGTTGAACTGCTTGAATACGTTGTTCAACATTTACTTTTGCCATAAAAAAACCCCCGTAAAAGTTAGATTGATGTCTAACTTTTACGGGGCAGTTCATTGTAGTAAGGCTTTTTTTGCCGTTAAAAAGAAGAATAATTGAATGATTTTGGAAAATATTTATGAACATATTGCATTTATAGATAAAATTACCGTCAAAATTTTCGGAAAAAACTATAAAAAAAGAACAGTTTTAATATTTTGTTTAGTAATTTCTTACAAAAAAACGCATTAAAAAGGGAAAAAATGTTTTGTTATGCAGTGAAATAGCGTTTATGCATTCGTTTATACAAGAAAAAATCTATGTTTTTAATAATTTAAACTGTATAAAAATTTAAAATAATGTCGAGTTGAGTCAATGTTGCAATTTCTTTATACTGTGAAAGTAATTATTGGAGAGGAGAAAACATCATGAATAAAGAAGTGACAATTATTGGGGTGCCCATGGATTTAGGTCAAACAAGAAGAGGCGTAGACATGGGACCAAGTGCTATCAGATATGCAGGGGTAACTGAACGACTTGAGAGCCTTGGTTATTTGATTTATGACGAAGGGGATTTAACTATTGACTTCGTACACGAAGATAAAGACGCAGAAGGAAAGACAAACTTAAAAAATTTAAAAACTGTCACAGAAAGTAACGAGAAGCTAGGCCAAAAAGTAGACCATGAAATTTCTTTAAACCGTTTTCCTTTAGTATTAGGTGGAGATCATAGTATTGCTATTGGAACATTAGCAGGAGTTTCCAAGCATTATGAGAATCTAGGTGTCATTTGGTATGATGCCCATGGCGATTTAAATACTGGTGAAACATCTCCTTCAGGAAATATCCATGGCATGTCTTTAGCTGTAAGCTTGGGCCTTGGACATCCAGCACTTACAAATATCGGAGGCTATGCTCCAAAGGTAAAGCCTGAAAACGTTGTTATCATTGGTGCGCGTGATTTAGATCCTGGAGAAAAAAAGCTTATTAAGGAAATTGGTATTAAAGTATACACGATGCATGAAATTGATCGTTTAGGAATGACGAAAGTAATGTCAGAAACGATTGCCTATTTAAAGGAGCGCACAGACGGTGTTCACCTATCATTAGATTTAGATGGACTGGATCCAAATGATGCACCAGGTGTAGGTACGCCAGTAGCAGGTGGTATTAGCTATCGTGAAAGTCATTTGGCTATGGAAATGCTGTCAGAAGCAAATATTATTACTTCAGCAGAATTTGTTGAGACAAACCCTGTTTTAGATCAATACAATAAAACGGCTATTGCTGCGGTAGCTTTAATCAGCTCACTATTTGGCGATACATTACTTTAAGCCATGAATAGAAGTCATTTTGTATCCCAGAAGGAAGAACTTTTCTTAAAAAATTAGGTCGCGACAACCAACTATAAGAAAGTAGCTCTCCCTATAGTAAGTTTACAATACAATTTAGCTATTCAATAGCCTTTATTTTGTCAGAAAATTGACAGTTTATAAAATATATAAAACAGTTTATCTATTAACATTTAAATTTTAGATTGTTATCTGTTTTGTACGAAAAAAAGAAAGTGCTTACACAGATAATGAATGTAAGGAGTTTTTTATGGCAGCAGAACAATATGAATTAAAAAGAAGTATGAAAGCAAGACACTTATTTATGATTTCACTTGGTGGATGTATTGGAACTGGTTTCTTTCTTGGATCAGGCTACACGATTAACCAAGCAGGACCAACTGGTGCCATCCTAGCTTACTTAGTAGGCGGAGCAGTTATGTATTTAACAATGCTATGTTTGGGTGAATTGTCTGTTGCTATGCCGGTATCAGGCTCATTCCAAACGTACACAACAAAATTTATCGGTCCTGCTACTGGTTTTGCCGTTGGATGGTTATACTGGCTAGGTTGGGCAGTAACTGTTGCTCTTGAGTTTTTAGGGGCTGGGCAACTTATGCAAAGATGGTTTCCTGATTCACCAGTATGGATGTGGTGCTTAATATTTGCTGCACTACTCTTTGTATTGAATGGTTTATCAGCTAAAGCATTTGGTGAAGCAGAATTTGTTTTCTCTAGCATAAAGATATTGGCAATTATTATGTTCCTAGCGGTTGGTGGAGCAGCTATGTTTGGGCTAATTGATATGAAAGATGGAACAAATGCCCCATTCCTTACCCATTTTTATGAGGGTGGATTATTTCCTAATGGTGTAACAGCACTGCTTATTACAATGATTACCGTGAATTTTTCATTCCAAGGTACAGAATTGATTGGTATTGCTGCTGGGGAGAGTGAAAATCCTGAAAAGACTATTCCTAAATCTATTAAGCAAACTGTTTGGCGTACGTTGTTCTTCTTCGTGTTATCCGTATTTGTACTTGCAGCTATGATACCAATGGATAAAGCAGGGGTGGTGGAAAGTCCATTTGTAGTCGTATTAGATAGCATAGGTATTCCATATGCAGCAGATATTATGAATTTTGTTATCCTAACAGCTTTATTATCTGTCGCAAATTCTGGTCTTTATGCTGCAACACGTATGCTGTTCTCACTATCTGTCGAAAAGATGGCAAGTCCTGTTTTAGGGAAAGTTAATAAAAGAGGTATCCCAATGAATGCGTTACTAATCACACTCGCTGTAGCAGGTCTATCATTACTGTCAAGTGTATTTGCTGCTAATACAGTTTTTGTGTGGCTATTATCTCTAGCAGGTTTAGGTGCGCAAATTGGTTGGATTGCGATTACAGCATCTCAAATTGCATTTAGACGCTCCTATATACGTCAAGGAGGAAAAGTAGAGGATTTAAAATTCAAAGCGCCATTGTATCCAGTGATCCCTATTTTAGGTTTATTAGCGAACTGTATTGTTATGGCAAGCTTAGCTTTTGATCCAGCTCAACGTTTAGCACTCTACTGTGGTGGAGCATTCTTCATTGGTTGTTATATCGTTTATTATTTAAAAGTGAAAAAAGTGACGAACTTAGAAATAAACCAACAAGAAGTCCAATTAAAATTAAATCAAAAAGTATATCTTTAATATCAAAGAGTAGCTACCTATATGGCTACTCTTTTCTTAATAGATAAGCAATAGCAAAGACGTATTTAACAAAGAATAGTTCCAATAATAAGAGAAAAATTTTATTGTTTTTCGATAAATAAATATTGAAATAAGATAATTTATCATTTATTCTTCATACAAGAAGCAATTTAATTATGAACAAGTTCATTTGAGGTGGATTCATGTTGAAGAATTTTATTAAAGACTTAGGAGTCTTTACGTATCATCAATCATTATCTTGTATTTTTCCCGTTGTAATATTTGCTACACTTGCACTCTCTAAAGCCATTCAAATACCTGGGGTAGGAAGATATGACTTTATTCTGGCAATCTGTCTATTGACTCAGTACTTGATGTATAAATTTGGTTTAGAAACAAAGGATGAAATAAAAGTCATTTGCTTGTTTCACATTATTGGGCTCGTGCTCGAACTATATAAAGTGAATTTCAATTCATGGTCATATCCTGAAGAGGCGTGGACAAAAATAGGGGGTGTGCCTTTATATAGCGGATTTATGTATGCGAGTGTAGCAAGTTATATTTGCCAAGCTTGGCGTAGGTTTGATTTAAAAATTGTAAGCTGGCCAAAAAGTTATGTAGCTATTCCACTTGGAGCCATTATCTACTTGAATTTTTTCACACACCATTTTATTTATGATTTTAGATGGCTGTTAATGGCACTACTATTTATTGTGTTTTATCGTACTGTTGTAAAATTTACAGTACGGAACAAAGTCTTTAAAATGCCCATCGTTGTATCGTTCTTTTTGATTGGCTTTTTCATTTGGATTGCTGAAAATATTGCAACGTTCTTTGGAGCATGGTCCTATCCGAATCAAGAGGCGTCTTGGTCGATTGTTCATTTTGGTAAAATCAGTTCATGGTTTTTACTTGTAGTCATTAGCATTATGATTGTTGCACAACTTAAATTGTTCTATCGTGATGTAGGTGAAAATTTGGAGAAGAAATCATTCAATATATGACATTCATTTATAGAACCAGAGAACTTCTAAGAAAATAGTATGGGCTTTTGATAAACTAGTATTTTTACCTTGTACCCATGTCCTTTCATTAAACTGTCCCTTTTTTAGCGTGCAATACTGCTGTAGACTCCTTTTTAGAAGAGGATAGGGGGAATGATAATGGTGACAGATATTCGAATGATAAATAGAGCTTGTACAGATGGAAAACAAATAAAACAATTTTTAGAAGGTGCACAAACTGCATTTCTTGGTTTGGTAGATCAACATATGCCATATGTTATTCCGCTAAATTATGTCTACAAAGACGGAAGTTTTTATTTCCATGGAGCCAACGAGGGAAGAAAAATAGACATTCTAACAACTAATCAGAATGCATGTATCACAATAAGTGAAAATTATGGAACAATGGTAGACCCTATTCCTGCTTTGACTGATACGGCTTATATAAGTGTAGTAGCAAATGGTTTAGTGGAATTTGTTACGGATTTAAATGAAGCTACTGCTGCTATGCAGGCAATGCTTGATAAATATGTACCAGATTATTACCAAGTACCTTTATCAAAAAAGCATATCGAAAAATATCAATCCTCTTTAGGGAGTGCAACCCTTGTTCTGAAAGTGAAACCGAGCAGTATAACTGCAAAGGAGAATAAATTAAATAAACAAATGCAATATTACGCAGGTAGAGTGGTAACACAGGATATGAGTCAAAAATCTACTGCTACAGTAAACAATCCAACAAATTAATTATCGGAAAAAATGTAAGGCTTGGGATTTTACCTAAGCCTATTTTTGATATAGTTATAGTTCATTATGAAACTATCTATGAGTTTGCTAACATCAAAAGAAGAGTTAGAAAGATGTTTTTATCTAACTACCTTAATAATAGATATAGTCAAGCGTAAGTGCTATAATGCCTGTGAAAAATCATTGGAAAACAAGTGGGGAGAAGGAGAGGGCAATACAGTTGAATATATTAGTTGTTGACGATGAAAAGGAAATTGCAGATTTAATAGAACTTTACTTAAAAAATGAAAACTATCATGTATTTAAGTTTTATACGGCTCAAGAGGCTTTAGCATGTATTGAGCATGAAAAAGTAGATTTAGCTGTTCTGGATATTATGATACCTGATATAGATGGGTTTACTATTTTACGAAAAATCCGGGAAACACTGAATTTTCCGGTGATAATGCT
Source organism: Lysinibacillus capsici (assembly GCF_020217405.1). NCBI lineage: Bacteria > Bacillati > Bacillota > Bacilli > Caryophanales > Bacillaceae > Lysinibacillus > Lysinibacillus capsici. The sequence goes on from NZ_CP084108.1 coordinate 1,505,039, forward strand.
TACGGCAAAGGAAGAAGAAATCGATAAAATAAATGGATTTTCTCTGGGAGCAGATGATTATATAACAAAGCCATTTCGTCCATTAGAGTTGGTTGCCCGTGTAAAGGCGCAAATACGAAGATTTACTCTGTACAACCTAAGTTCGAAGCAACAGGAAGATATCATTGATTTTGCTGGCTTGGTGATTAATAAAAACACTCGACAAGTCTTTTTAAATGAAAGACCCATATCCCTTACACCTACGGAATTCGCTATTCTTTGGTATTTATGTGCGAATAGAGGGACAGTTATTAGCTCAGAGCAATTATTCCAAGAAATTTGGGGGGAAAAGTACTTTAGCAGCAATAATACGGTAATGGTTCACATTCGACATTTACGGGAAAAAATGAAGGATGCTGCGGAGAACCCAAAGTATATTAAAACGGTTTGGGGAGTGGGGTATACCATTGAAAAATGAGTTTAGCAAACTGAAAAGGAAAATGGTTTTACAAATTATTTCGATACTTGTCATCGCTAGCATCATAGGCTTTTTTATTAATTTTGCATTTATTGATGGGGTCTTACAAGCTCCCTTTGCAGATGCTTTTATTGCTTTTTGTGAAAATGTCCTGCAGCTTGATTTTTATGCTGCAAGCAATGCCTATCATGTGTTGTTTCGACAAAATAAATCGTTTTGGCTTGCGACAGGATTTATTTTATTATTATTGATTATTTTTTATATCGCCTTGTCTCGATTTACCCGATATTTTCATCAAATTAGTTCAAGTATTACCATGCTTGCAGATGAGTCAGGGAAGGAAATTGAGCTCCCAGCTGAACTCGATTTTTTGGAGAAAAAATTAAATAGCGTGAAATATAAATTAGAAAAGCGTGCAAGGGATGCGCAAGAAGCTGAGCAACGAAAGAATGATTTAGTTGTCTATTTAGCGCATGATATTAAAACACCCTTAACATCCATTATTGGCTACTTAAGTCTTTTAGATGAAGCGAGGGATATGCCTGTAGAGCAAAAAGAAAAATATGTGGCGATTACATTAGATAAATCTTATAGACTGGAACAACTAATCAATGAATTTTTTGAAATAACCAGATTTAATTTACAATCCATCATTTTAGAGAAAGATTCTATTCCTTTACATCATATGTTAATGCAAGTGGCCGACGAGTTTTATCCATTGCTCGCACCAAAGGGTCAAAAAGCCATCGTCAAATTAGATGAAGCTATTACTATCTATGCAGACGGAAATAAATTAGCAAGGGTATTTAATAATATTTTAAAAAATGCAATTGCCTACAGTGAACCAAATAGTACAATTGAAATTAGTGCGCAAAGCGAAAATAATCAGACGTTTATTTCGTTTACGAATACAGGGAAGACGATCCCTCCTGAAAAATTAAAAATGATATTTGAAAAGTTTTACCGCTTAGATAGTGCAAGGTCTACACAAACAGGAGGTGCTGGGCTTGGTTTAGCCATTTCTAATGAAATTGTACAGGCCCATGGCGGAACGATTACCGCAACTTCTAGTAATGATACAACCGTATTCACCGTGATGATTCCAACCAATTCTTAAGAAACCTTAAGAATTCACTAATAGTAAATTAAAAATAAGCTCCTTTTTTTATGGTTGAATAAAAGCATAAAGAGAAGGAGTTGTTTTTATGTTCAAGAGAAAAGGTATATTGAGTTTATTGTTCTTATTCATGTTGATATTTATTTATTTACAATTGAAAGAATCGCCAATGACTTTACGTCAGGAAATAGATCATGCATCGAAAGTAGTTCAAACAGCCAGTCAGCATATGCTCGATCTTGATATGTACAGTTCGAATGCAATTTTAGTGAATTTGGATGAAAATCAAATTGTCTTAGATAAAAAAAGTGAGGAAAAGATTTATCCTGCTTCTTTGACAAAAATGATGACGGTTCTAGTCGCAATTGAGCAGATCTCCAATTTACAAGAAGAAATTATTTTACCTAAACATATCTTTCGGGATTTATTAGAGGAAAATGCGTCAGTGGCAGGCTTTCTTCCAAATGAAAAGGTGACAGTAGAAGATTTGTTGTATGGCTCTATGTTGCCATCTGGTGCAGAGGCATCATTAGGCTTAGCTGAATATGTTGCAGGTTCAGAACGTGGATTCGTGAAACTAATGAACGAAAAGGCGCAGCAGCTAGGCATGAAAAATACGCACTTTGTAAATACAACTGGACTGCACCATTCAGATCATTATACAACTGTAAAGGATATGTCTTTACTTTTACAATATGCCTTAACAAACGATGATTTTCGAAATGTTTATACAGCAGAAAGATATTCTATAAAATCAACAAACCTTCATCCTGAAGGCATTACTTTTACCAGCCGCATGTTTCAACATATGACATCAAGTGCATTGCCAGGAGGGGAAATTTTAGGTGGAAAAACTGGCTATACAGAAGATGCAGGCTTATGTTTAGCAAGCTTAGCTCTTATAAATGGACAAGAATATGTGCTAGTGACAGTAGGAGCGGACGGTCGCCCTAGAACGGAGCAATATAATATTACCGATGCCATTTCGGTATATAGTCAATTATAACTTCATTACTAAATTGCTAGCCCCTAATAGTGTGTGATTGGAGAATATTTCATTTTCTAATCACTCATTTTTTTGTAGTTATAATAATTCTCTATAAATCAGCTTGTTGTTGGTATTGTAGAAATAAAGATGCCTCTGACAGTCGTTTAAAGAAGTAGTATCTGATTTATTGTGGAATCATTCGAATCGGAAGGTACATTAATTGATAGATAATTTATTAATTTTAATCTTCAGAAAAATGATATATAGTAAATATGATCAAATACATTCATCTTTAAGGAGGATACTATGGGGAGATTAGTTCATTTTGAAATTCATGTAAGTGATATGGAGCGGGCAAAGGATTTTTATGGGGAAGTTTTTGGATGGTCATTTCAGGACTGGAGTGAATATGCAGGAATGCCTTACTTCGGTGCTGTGACAGGTGAAGATGATGAACTTGGGATTAACGGTGCTTTAATGCAACGTCAAGGTCCTTCACCAGAAACAAACCAAGCGTTGAATGGCTTTGCTTGTACAATGGGTGTTGAAAGTTATGATGTAACGGAAGCAAAAATTCTTGAAAATGGGGGCAAAGTAGCCATGCCAAAGTACGCATTACCAGGAATGGCATGGCAAGGCTATTATATTGATACGGAAGGCAATGTATTTGGTATTCACCAGCCCGATAAAAATGCCAAATAGTAATGAAGGGGTGATATCGCTCTAAGAAGGAGGGAATCCGCTTCTAAAGAGGTGAGAGCTGCTCCAAAATTGTGAAAAACCCACTCATAAGCAGTTGAAAAACTATAAAGCAGAAAGACCTATGTTTCGAGAAAACGAGCATAGGTCTTTTTTGATCATCCGATAGGTAAATGTGGAGATTTGTAAATATGTAATGTTTTATTTTGGTAAATTTGGTATCGTTAAATGAGGTAAGTTATCAAATGATACATAGTATGCAAGGAGAAATAGCAATGAAAAAAAGAAGGCTTATGTTATTTTTATTCGCACCAATATTGATTTTAGCATCTTGTAGTATTGAGGACGAAAGTGTTACTGCTAATGAGAAAAAGTATATTTCATCGATTCAGAAAAAGGAAGTCTATGAGATTCAACAGCCTGCCAAAGTCAATATTGCTAGAGGTTCAATTATCAAAAATATGAATAATGCTTTAAATATTAATGAAATTGAAAGAGGACTCATGAATTTATCGGTGAATCATTTCTCAACAGACAAGTTTTATATGCAGCAAGGCCAATATTTAGAAGAGAAAACGATCAACCAATGGTTAAGTAGAAAGACAGAGGAAGGTATTGGGTTAAATCCAGCCATTGAAACTAGAAGTGACAATGTATTAGAGGATGAAAAAAAGTATCCTTTGATTCTCTCACATGTGTTAGAACAAAACTTTATTAATAAAGAAAATAACAAAGTAGAGGGACTATCGGTTGCCATCTCGTTAAATGAATTTTATGATATACGAGTTTCCGATGCCAATGGTTTAATTTACACAGGCCAAGTGAAAGTAGATCAAAATGATGATGATATCAACGATGTTAAAAATTACGGTAAGGAAGTAGCTAAAAGGATTCTTGAGGATATTAGAAAAAATGAAAAATATCCTAGAGTTCCTATTTATTTAACTTTATATCAAGAATCTAATATAAACGATATTATTCCAGGCATATTTTTAGCTGAAACCTTTATTCCTAAAGATGCAGATACCATAACAAAATGGTTTGATATAGATAAAAAGCATTATGTATTCCCATCAGAAGCTTTATATAGTTTGGACCAAAATATGTATAATAAATTATTAATTTTTAAAGAGGATATTCAAGGTGGATTTAAACATTTAAATCCTAAAATCATGGGAAAACTTCGTTATGAAGATGGTAAATTAACAGATATTGATCTGGAAATACATGTACCACTGGTTAACGATATTGAATTAATTGGCTTGTTACAGCTCACTAGTACAAAAATAAATACAATTTTATTTGACTATATCCCCATTACCATTCGGGTAATCGATCAGAAGCAGGATGTTGGAATTGTTCTCTGGGACCCAACGGAAAAACAAATTTTTGCATCACCTATTTGAATATTTTAAATTTCGTAACTTGTATTTATATCGACTGTAATTGAAGAACCATCATTATTATCAAATTTCATGAACCATTGACCAGCTTGGCTTGCATCCAACTCGTAAGTTGAAGTCAATGATTGTCCAGATTTAATGATCTCTCCGTCTATCCAAACCGTTCCATTAGGTGCAGTTAATATAAACCTAATAGATTGTGAGCTGTTATTTTTCACATAAATTTGAATTGTAGCAGTGCCATTACTAGGTGCTTTAAAATTAAAGCTCATCGAACCCTGACCAGTTGGAAAGGTAGAAGACGTTGTAAGAAGGGAATCATCACTTTTTTCAGCTGTGGGGGTAGAATGAGATTCCTCAGCGGAAGCACCAAGGTTCGGCGGAATAGATGATTTGTGTATAGGATCTTCTATAAAAGATGCTCCACCAATTGGAAATATTAAAAGAGTAACTATAAATAAAGAGGCAAATTTTCTCATGATTCCTCCGCTTAAATTTTATTAAATTATAACAATAATACCTTTATTTAACTTTGAAGTAAATATTATTTTGTATGCGCATTTTTCATTTGTAAAGGACCTTCAAAAACTAAAAAGCATTTCATTGCAATTTCTGCCATGAATGATTATTATGAAAATGATAATCATTTTCAATTAAAGGGGGGAGAATAGCAATGAAAAGACACCTTATTATTGGAATGCATTTAGCTGTTTACGGGAATCATGGCAAACAGGGCGCCTTGATAGACGAACATATTGCATTTGCGCAGCGTGCTGAGGTAGCGAAATTAGATTTTGTATTTAAAGCGGATTATTTAATAGCTCATCCAGAATTAATGGCTAAAATGAAAGGCACAGTTGGCTTAGACCCTAGCTTTTTAATGGCGATGGTGGCAAGAGAAACGAAACAGATTGGCTTAGTAACAACGATTTCCACATCCTTTACGCCACCTTATCTGATTGCGCGTCAATTGCAATCCTTAAATTGGATTAGCGAAGGACGAGTTGGATGGAATATCGTAACCTCTATAGATGGCGCCTATAATTTCAGCAATGAGCCCATGCCTTCTTCCGAGGAGCGTTATGCTAAAGCTGCAGAGTGTACAGGGGTGGTCAAGCAACTATGGCATAGTCATCCCTATGAAATATTAGTAATGGATGGAAATTTAGAGAAAATAAAAGAGCTTGTTAAGCCAATTGAGCATGAGGGCGAATTTTTCCATATAAGAGGTCCCCTCAATCTCCCTATGCATCCAGCAGGAGAGATTCCGCTCTTCCAAGCAGGCGCGTCGGATGTTGGGCGGCAATTTGCGGCTACTGTTTCCAATGCGATTTTTGCGGCTACACCAACTATGGAGGTGGGTATTGAGATGCGTAATGATTTGCGTCAGCAGGCTATAGAAGTAGGTCGTTCAGCTGACGATATTCGCTTATTACCTGGACTCTATTTCTTTATAGGGGATACATATGAAGAAGCACTCGAAATGCACCGACAAGCACATGCACATTTAACACTTGAGCGACGCTACAGAGCTTTAGAATCTCTGATTGATCTGGATGTTCGTCATTTGGCACTTGAAGATCAGGTAACGGTTGATATGCTGCCATCAAAAGATCAACAAGTACGTAGTAAAACACATGCAGATTTGGTACGTCGTTATATTATAAACAATGAACCAACTGTCGCAGTATTGTTAGCACGTCCAGAGGTAATTGGCTCAGCCCACCTTGTAGCAATTGGTACACCACAGGATATTGTCGATCAAATTGTTACTTTTTATGAAGAGGGTGCATTGGATGGCTTTATTGCCATACCAGGTGGACCTGCGAAATCTTTGGATTTGTTCTTTAGCAACGTTATTCCCATGTTAGTGGAGCGGGGGTTATTCAGAGCTGAATATGAAGGTAGCACATTACGTTCCCATTTAGGCTTAGATGTGCGCTCTCCCATTAATAGCTGAGAAAGGGCAAGCCATAAGCTTTGCCCTTTTGTTGCTAGAAACTCATTCGAATATTAATAGGATAAAGATAAGGTGATTCGGGTTGTTCGATTGTTACCCAATCATCAATATGGATAACAGGTAAGCTAGCACCCTCATATGTTGATTGACTAATTGTACCGACCGCTTCAATCCATGTATCTTCTGTGAGTGAAGGAGCGTCCGAAAACTCTGTCAGAAAGCCGACGATACTGGCATCGGCGACACAATGCGTAATAAGAAACCTTGAAATCACTAGTTGCTTTTCTGTAAAACTTTCTTCTTTTAAAACAAAGCCCTTCAACTGTATTTTCTTCCCTAAATAGTTAGCCAAATTTTGATTAATTTCCTCGTAATAGATCGTATAGTCCTCATCGGTCATTTTCAGCATAGATTGTTGGGATAACTGTTGCTTTAATTTGTCATATTGCTTTTTTGTCATTTCCTGTTTTTCTTCCATCAGTCTGGGATCAGCATCATGCTCATCATAGATGTTTTCATCAATCGTTTCATTTGAAGTGAGGTAATCCTCAATTTTAGATGATTGATTTTGCTGGGTGAGAATAAATGCACCACCCTTTTTATCAGCGATGGATGCATCTAAAATTTTTGCTGGCACGAAGAAGCCTGTCATTATTGGTGTCATAATAATGAGGTAGGCTATTATTTTTTTTCGGGTAAAGGTTGTGTGACCATGATCGTGATGGGAGCAGCATGCTTGTCCCGTTTGATCACATGAATGGAGAGCCTTTGAAAAAGATATAACTCTTGTCACTTGAACAAGAAATAGTATAAAAAATATAATGGCGGCTGTTTTACTTAGCCCTTCATATTTAGGGTTGATAAATTTTGTTAGTTCTCCGGTCCAATGCAAGTTGGCAATCATAGCCGAAAAGGCGAGTAACATTAAGGCTCTTAACGCTTGTTGAACGTGAAATTTCATGGTTTTCCCCCTTAGAGATACGCTGAAAGAATCCATATACTAATGTAGACAACTGTAGCCACTAAGGCGATTAACCAAAAAACAAATTTTAAACGAAATACGCTCATCAACATAATGGTATTTTTCAAATCGATCATAGGGCCAAAAATAAGAAAGGCCAGAATAGATGGGGTGGAGAAAATGGCACTAAAGGATGCACCAATAAAGGCATCTGCCTCAGAGCAAAGTGACAGAATGAAGGCTAAGCCCATCATAACTAGAATGGAGGAGGGTTCACCTTCTCCAATGGCTACAAGTGTTTTGGTAGATACATAGGTTTGTACAAAGGCAGCTAAAAATGCCCCGATAATTAAATATTTACCCATATCAAAAAATTCATCGATGGCATGTTTGACCATATTTAATAATTTGGTGAAGAAGGATACCTGTTGATTAGAGGTTGTTAATGAGTAGGGCTGTAAAGAGCTCTTAAATTGGGATCCTTTAAAAAATAAGCTGGTAAGTAATGCTACTACAATAGCGATGACAAAGCCTACGAGCATTCGCAGGCTCGCTATTTTTAAATCATTTCCAAATGCCATATAAGTAGAAAGAATAACAACGGGATTAATAAGTGGACCAGTTAACATAAAGCCTATAGCTGCATGTATAGGTACGCCTTTGACAATCAATCTTTTAACAATCGGAACAATCCCACATTCACAGGCTGGAAATAATGCACCTACAAGACAACTCATAATAACGGCCATCACAGGGTTTCGAGGAATCCACCTTTGGATATATTCCTCTGTTATAAAAATCTGAATAAAGCCAGCAATCATTATTCCAATTAAGACAAATGGTAATGCTTCAATTAAAATACTTAAAAATATCGTATTTAAATTGAATAATGAGGAACTAAGATCGTTTAGTGCTGAGAAGTTGAATAACACTAGTGGTAGCATGCCTATGAATAGAATGAAGAGCAACCAAAAATTCAATACATATTTGGAAAAATGGAGACGTTCCACATAGACCTCCTTAAAGTGTAATGGTTACGTTTTAATTTAAGATATGACATAGATGACATTGTTAGCACTTCAAAAAAGGAAAGAGAAAGTAAAAATTGATACCTACCATCTTTTTACTTTCCCTCTATATCGAATTATTTATGAGAATACTTAGTTCTATATTGTTTAGGGGTAATCCTATAAAAATGTATCTTTTTAGCAAAGATTTTTCCTGTTCTTTTTATGAAATTCATCACTTCTCCAAATTGAATAAGAGCCTATTCTTACTCTGATTATACAAATCATGGCTATTTTGTTTTCTACAGCTAGTGCGAAAGATAAGAAAAGACACTTTTGCAGAATTGTTGATTGGAGTGAGGCGGTTCAACGGACGCCTCCTGGAAAGGACGCTGGCGGAACCTCTCACCTTGCTAAAGGTTTTTTCTGTTAGAGACATGAGCTTTTTTAACAACATGAAGAAGTCCAGTGAAACATTTTCACTGGATTTAGGTAATGAATTAATATGCTATAGGGTGAATTTTTTAAGCTCATTCATCAAAGTATTAGTCATAGCTTCAAGATCGTCTATCTTAGCACTAATTTTTTGGAAGGAAAGTAGTTGTTCTTGCGTTGATGCTGATATTTCTTCTGTGCCAGCAGCCGTTTCTTCTGTTATAGAAGAAATATTTTCAATAGTACTATTTACTTGCTGGCTCATTTCATTCGTTTGCGCCATTTCTTTTGTGAGATTTTGTAAATCGCGATGGATATTTGTTATGTGCATGGTAATAGCTGAGAATGATTGTTCTGTTTCTACCATGGATTGAGATTGCTCATTTGATAGCAGATAACCTCGTTCAGCCGTAGTAAGGATGTGCGTAATGCCACCTTGAATATGCACGACCATTGAGGTGATTAAATTCGTAGCATTCTCCGTTTCAGAAGAGAGCTTTTTAACCTCCTCGGCAACAATGGCAAACCCTTTGCCTGCTTCTCCAGCTCTTGCAGCCTCGATAGCAGCATTTAGTGCTAATAAATTTGTTTGGCTGGCAATCGTATGGACAGCATTGGCTGCGCCTTCAATTTCCGAAGTGAATTGAGAGAATTGAGTTACAGCTTCCTTAATATCAAGTGATGTGGTTGAAATATCCTTTGCAATGGAAGATTGTTTTTCTAATGAATATTGACCATTTTGAACAGCCTCCAGAGCTTGTTTACCAGTGTCAGCCGATTGCTCACTTGTACGCATTACATCCCTAAATTGATCTGCCATAGTATTCATTTGGAGTGCCACTGATTGAATGTCTTCTGACATCGTATAGCTGCCTTTTGCTAATTCGTCGGTTGAGGTAGCGACTTGATTACTACTTTCATGAATATTGTTCATATGGCTCGTCACTTCTTGTGTAAACAAATTAACATCCTTTCCAATAGTATCAATGGATTGTACAGTACTTTTTAAATTATTCATCATGTCTGCAAAGCTTTTTGTTAATTGATCAATCTCATATCGACTGTTTGCTTGATAGGAAAGGGTAGAAGTATCCATTGTTAAGTTTCCTGTTGCTGCGGCCTGTGCGCAATTTACAATCTGATTAATGGGTTTGGTAATTCTTTTCGCAGCTACATAGGAATAAAGTATCGTAGCAATAATTAATAGCACACTACCTATGATGGTAGAGGTTGTAATGAAACCTATTTTTTGCTTCGTTACTTGGATCATTTCTTGATACCATTCGTTTGTTTCTTTTTTGAGCAAATACATATCGTTTAAAATTCCTTTAATTCGGATGGACTGCTTTTTAATTTCTGAGCGATTGTTTTCTTGAAACCCGCTTTCAGTCGCCTTTTCTAGATTTTCAAATTTACTAGCTATTTTTTCGACGATTGTCTGATGTTCAGGTAATCTCGTTAGAGAGGCTAATGCCTCTAAATTACTTTTTGTTTCATGTAAAATAGCGAGCGCTTCATTTTTATTGGCTTCACTATCTAAGTAGGTAAAATTATTTAAAGATTGACTGGCAACAACTAAGCTTTGCTCTAGTTCTTTTACTGCAAGTAAAAGTTTCGTATCATCCTGTGCTGTTGTTTGGATCGTAAATGTTTGTAGGATAATAAAGCCAATCATAGCCATAGCCAGTACGATTGGAATCAAGGTGTTCATAAATAATTTCTTACGTAGTGTCACTGGTCATTCCCCTTTTCCGCAGTAACTTTTATCGTACCTGAAATAATGGCTTCTTTGGCTTTTTCGATGGTTGTCTGTTGCTCAGCTGTCAGTTGGATTACACGAATATCTGCTAGTCCCACACCTTGATCCGCTAAACCTAATGTAAAGGATTTTTCCTTAATTTTCCCATTTTCAACTAATGTCTTTGCAAGTTGATAGACGGCAAGGTCAACATTTTTAAGCATGGATGTGACAACCGTTTTTTCGGCAACAAAAAACTGATCGATATCAACACCCGCTGCATAGATCCCCATTTCCTCGGCCTTTTTTATCGCCCCAAAGCCAGTAAAGCCTGCTGCATGGTAGATAAAATCAACGTTATTTTTGATATACCTTTCTGCTATCGCTGCACCAGCCTGGGTATCGTCAAAGGTACCAGCATAATCTCTCATAATTTCAATCGATGGCTCTACATAACGAGCTCCTTCGATAAAACCATTTTCAAAATGGTGGATAACAGGAGCATCTGCTCCACCAATGAAGCCAACTTTTCCTGTTTTGCTTGTCATAGCGGCAATCATCCCAACTAAAAAACTACCTTCTTGTTCTTTAAAGGTAATTGATATGATGTTGTCAATTTCAGATTGTCCGTCAATCAGTATAAATTGCTGAGAGGGATTTTGTTTTGCAGTCTTTTCTAGTGCTTCTTGTACAGAGAACCCGAGACCAATGATGATATCATATTTTTCTGCTACAAGCTCATTCAGCTTTTCCTCGTATTTACCATCAGGAGCCTCTTTGTAATCAAACAAAATGCCTAGCTCATCGCGCGCCTTTTCTAAGCCTTTAAAAGCAGAATCATTAAATGATTCATCGCCTAGTCCTGCATCTGATAGTAAAATACCTATCCTATATCCTTCAGTTGATGTTTCTGTCAGTGCTGAGGAACAGCCTGCTATCAACAGAGTGATCAAAAGAAAGCTAGTGATTAATTTCTTCAAATTATGTGTACCTCCTGTTGTGTATAAAATATATATCGGCAAAAACTTAATATTTTTAGTCTGATGTCAGACATCCACGAAAATATTTTTTTTAGCATGTCTAAGAATAATGATTCATTTCTATATACATAATAAGTTAATAATATAAAGCAAGATTACTATTAAAAGGTTTCCGTCGCACTTCTTGTATGTACAGCACTATAAAAGCCTAACGCAAATAGCGTTAGGCTTTACTACATGTTCTAAACAGCGCCGAATAATTTTAATAAATTAATAATAATAATGCCAATTACCCCAAAGTCTGAATCACCGAAGGTAGTCCCTTCATAACCAATGTCTCCCATAAAAATAAGGAGTAAGGCTGGAATAAAGCTAATTAATAAACCATTGGCAAAGGCTCCGGACATCGCACCAATTCTACCACCAGTAGCATTTCCAAAGACACCCGCTGCAGCACCTGTGAAGAAATGTGGAACAAGACCTGGCACGATGACTTTTAGTCCGATGAAGGGGAGAATAAACATGGAAACCAGTCCTGCTATAAAACTAAAAATGAAACCAATAATAACGGCATTTGGTGCAAAAGGGAAGATGGTTGGACAATCAAGTGCTGGTTTTGTGTTTGGTACAAGCTTATCTGCAATGCCTTTGAAGGCTGGAATAATTTCAGCAATTAACATCCGTACACCTGCTAAAATAATATAAACACCCGCTGCGAATGTAATCGCTTGCATAATAGCGAAAATAATAAAATTAGAGCCCGCAGATAATTGTGTCTCAATATAGGAAGGGCCAGCAAAAAGAGCAACAATCACAAAGAACACACTCATTGTTAAAGAAATAGCAACGGAGGTATCTCGTAAAAAGCCTAATGATTTCGGAACCTGTATATCCTCTGTGGATTTCATTTTATTACCAAAGAGCTTACCAATCTTTGCAGAAACATAATAGCCAACACTGCCAAAGTGACCAACAGCAAAGTCATCACTCCCTGTTATTTGTCGAACTGTCGGCTGTAAAATGGCAGGGAACACGACCATACAAAGTCCAAGAATGATAGACCCAACAAGAATAAGAGGTGTACCACTCATCCCTCCAACTGATAATGAAGCGGCGATTAAACAAGCCATAAATAATGTATGATGTCCAGTTAAAAAGATATATTTTAATGGCGTAAATCGCGCAAATAGTAGATTCATAATCATACCAAATACCATGATTAGTGCAGTAGCTGTACCAAAATTAGTCTGAGCAGCTGCCACGATGGCCTCATTGTTGGGAATGACTCCCTGTACTTGAAAGGCATGATCGAACATTTTACTAAAATGATCTAAAGAGCTAATCAAGACAGTGGCACCAGCTCCGAGGATGACAAAGCCCATTATCGTTTTTAATGTACCTGACAGAACAGTGGAACTTGATTTTTTTTGAATAAGTAAACCAATAAAAGCGAATAGGCCGACTAATATAGCTGGTGTTCCTAAAATGTCATGCATGATAACATCTAACATACCAACACCTCATCCTATCCAAATTTTTAATGCTTAAAGCAACGGTTCAAGCTTTTCTTTTATTTCTGAAATACTCATCATATTTACGATGCTCACAATGATTCCTTTGTCTTTCGCTAATTCATTCACGATATCTGCTGCCCCTAAATAAATATCTGCTTTCTCCGCCTTGGCAGACGCTAAATCTGTATGCGTTACCTCTGCATCTTTCCCCAAAACTTCTAATGCTTTTTTAACATTCAATTCTAAAATAAAGCTACTTCCTAAACCGCTTCCACACACGACTAAAATTTTCATTCTGTTGACTCCTTTGTCGTATATTGTTTGATTTTCTCCCATATCATGTCCGCATGTTGACAGGCGATTAGGTCATCAATCTGATCGGTTTCTTGTAAGACTAATGCCAAATCAGCCAACACCTGTAGATGTGAAGCATTGTCAATGGCAGCTAGCACAATCAGTAGGTAGACAGGCTGATTAGGGCTAAAAAAAACAGGCTTTTGTAATCGTAGCAAGCTTATGGCTAGTTCAAGAACCCCATCAGATGGCCGTGCATGAGGAATGGCTACTTTGGGTGTGATGACAACGTAAGGACCATAGTGTTCAATAGATCGAATCATGGCTTTGACATAGCGCTGTTCAATTTTGTGTTGCTGTACTAATGGGCTAGCCGCTAAATGAATTGCTTCTTGCCATGATCGGACAAAGTTTGCAAGCTGTATACAATCTTTTGTCAACAGCTTGGTTAGCAAGGACAACCCTCCTTTCATAAAAATATCTTCCCATTCCATGTTATTACGACTGTATGTGGAATTATGTCATCGTAGAAGATATTTTTAATTGCTTTGCTATTTCATAAACCGACGTTTTGACAAATTCATCCATTTTATGATCTAAGCGCGTTTTCGGATAAATCAATTGAATTTTTCTATTTAGTGTTACATCATGTAGATCTTTCTTCAGCAGTACACCTGATTTTAATTCTTCTTCTATTAAGGAAACAGATAGAAACGCCAAGTTTTTGCCAAAGGTCAGCATCTTTTTAATCGTGCTCACAGAATCCAGCTCAATTGTGTAAATAGAAGGCTGAAATGGCTCCATCCACTTTTCAATGAAGTGATTCGTGGAGCTAGAGGATGTATGCAACAATAGCTTGTATTTAAGAATATCTTCTTTGGTGATGTCTTTTTGTGCTGCTAGCTCGTGAGATGGGCTGAATGCCAATACAAGTGCATCTTCACCGATTGTTTCGTACTGAAGTAAAGGATTTTCCTGCTTAGTCTCCATGATGAGCCCAAAATCTAATTCCTGTAGTGCTACCTTTTTTTCAATTTCAGGTGCTGTTTTTACTTCTAATGAAATGCGAATCTCAGGATAGGTCGTTGAAACTTGATGAATTAAATCTGGCATAAAAATATGGGCAGGTAAGCCACTCGCCCCTAGTCGTAATGAACCGATATGGCCTGCTAAAAGATTTTCAATAAAACGATCCATATCCTTTTGAAGTTGAACCATTTGACGAGCGTAATGATACACACCTTCGCCCGCTTCTGTTAAACGGTATCCTCCAGCATTTGTTCGGAATAAACGAATACCGTATTCCTCCTCTATAGAGCGAATATGAAATGATACTGTGGGGGCTGTAATGCCAAGTGCTTTGGCGACAGGGGCTAATTTTTTTAATTCTACAAGTAAGCAAAATGCCTGTAATTTACTATTGTTCATTTTATCCTCCTAAAGGAAATTAGAAAAAATCTTGTATTTGCTTTAGTTTATTAGATTTTTTTTAACGTGTTATTAATAGTAGATTAATATTTTCTAAATATCTGGAATTTATAGTTGTAAGTAACGAGGAGGATACTTATGAAAATCTCATTAAAAAATATCGAGAAAAAATATGGGCAGTCTCAAGCATTGTGGCCGATTGATGTGGAGTTAGATCAGCAATTTATTACGATTCTCGGACAATCAGGCTGTGGCAAAACAACCTTATTAAAGTTGATAGCTGGCCTTGAACAGCCATCAAAAGGAGAAATACGATTTGATGACACCGTCATTTATTCTTCGGTGTCTCGTAAAAATGTCAAACCAAATAAGCGTAATATTGCCATGGTTTTTCAAGATTTTGCTCTATGGCCACATATGACCATCTTCCAAAATATTGCCTTTGGCTTAAAGGGCATTATTCCTAAATCAGCTATTCCTGAACGAGTCGAGCATGTGATGCGATTGGTAAAAATGCAAGGCTATGAGCAACGAAAGCCAGGTGAATTATCGGGTGGACAACAGCAGCGAGTGGCATTAGCTAGAGCTTTAGCGACCAAACCGCAATTAATTTTATTTGATGAGCCTTTATCTGCTCTTGATGCTGTTCTAAGAGAGCAAATGCAAGATGAAATCATGCACCTCATTCATGAGCTTAATTGCCAAGCCATTTTCGTAACACATGATCAAACAGAGGCCATGACAATGTCTGATCAAATTATCGTTATGGAGGCAGGAAGAATTGCTCAAATTGGCTCGCCTGAGGAAATTTATCGTGCACCAGCAACGCCCTATGTGGCAGATTTTATTGGCAAAGTGAATTGGCTTCACAATCGACAATCAATTGTGCGACCTGAGGGTGTTTCGAGAATATCGCGTCCTGGGACGATTGCCAAACAAGCGCAGATTGTGAAAAGTACATTTGTTGGCGATCGTTATTTAGTACAAGCACAGGTAGAAGGACAGTATTGGAGCTTTTATGAGAAGCAGCCATTAGAGCATGGAAAAAGATTGCAAGTTTTTATTGATGAAAAACAAATCTATCAATTGGAGGGTTTACATTGAAGAAACGACATTTTAAATTATGGGCAACTGCTGGCATTTTATTGGCCTTAGCATTAGCTGGCTGTGGTAATAAAGAGGCAAAAGAGACGAATGAAGCAAGTGCAAAGACACAGGAGGAGAAAGTTCTGACAGTGTATTCTGCTGGGCCAGATGGTTTAGCTGCAAATATTCAACAAGCATTTGAAGAAAAAACAGGGATTAAAGTGGAAATGTTTCAAGGAACTACGGGTAAAATTCTCTCTCGTTTAGAAGCGGAAAAAAATAATCCTGTAGCTGACATTGTTGTACTTGCCTCTGTTGCCTCAATGGATGGGTTAAAAGCAACAGATCAATTGCAAAGCTACGAAGCTGCTAAAAATAAGGAAAGAATCAACAGTGATTGGTCGGATCAAGATGGATATTTTTATGGCTACAGTGCCTCTGCTTTAGGGATTGCCTATAATACGAAGAATACGACACAGGCGCCTACGGATTGGTCTGATTTAGCAACAGCTGATTGGCAAAATAAAATTAATATTCCCGATCCAAGTTTGTCAGGCTCTGCTGTCGATTTCTTATATGGCTACACAGCAGCAGAAAAAACAGCTTGGAGCACAATTGATAGTTGGAAGAAAAATGGCTTACAAGTCAATGGTGCGAATAAAGAAGCCTTGGATGCGGTTATTACAGGCGAGAAAAATGCCACGATTGCAGGTGTAGATTATATGGCTTATAAAGCAAAAGCAGACGGTGAGCCAGTGGAAATTATCTATCCGACGAGTGGGACAGTGGTTAGTCCAAGAGCAGTAGGTATTTTAAAGGATGCACAACATGTAGAATCTGCACAAGCCTATATTGATTTTTTATTGTCAGATGAAGGGCAAAAGCTAGTAGCAGATGCTTACTTATTACCAGGGAATAAAGATATTGCTGTGAAAAATCGTGCAGCTTTAGATGAGATTCCACAGTTAACAGTTGATTGGATGGGTGCGGAAGCGAAACAGCTGGAAGTACTAACAAAGTTTACGGATTTATTTCGTTAAATAAAGGGAGGTTGATATACCTCCTTTTAGTTTTCAGAGAGAAGGGTTGACATCGTCATGATAATGGAAGGAAGACGAGCTTTTGGATTTTTACTGACAATTGTCATCATATTTGCTATCGCTCCGTTGATGGCCATTTTATTTTATACCTTTATAAAAGAGGGACATGTTGATATATCACAGTTTAGTCGAATGTTTGCACACGATAGGATATGGAAAACGCTTGGAAATTCGATGGTTTTAGGGATTTTCGTGATTATTGGGACAACAATTATCGCATTACCTATGGCTTTCATTCGCACGAAAACAAGTTTATATCAATATGAATGGCTCGATATAGTGTTAACGATTCCATTTATGACACCTCCCTATATTGGTTCAATGGGCTGGATTTTGTTTATGCAGCACAATGGTTTTTTACAGCAGCTTATTCCAAGTGCTGCTTGGATGACAGATTCCTTCTTTTCCTTATTTGGCATGGTAGTGATCATGAGTCTACACCTGTTTCCATTTTTGTATTTAATGCTGAAAAATACATTGCTTCGCATAAATGGCTCATTTTTAGATGCAGCGCTGATTTTTGGGCGAAATTCTTTGCAAAATTGGCTAAAGGTTGTGTTACCTCTTTTACTTTCAAGCTATGTTTTGGGAAGTCTCCTTATTTTTATTAAGACGCTTGCTGAATTTGGAACGCCAGCTACATTCGGCAGTCGGATTGGGTTTCAAGTGTTTACAACCGAAATTCATGCCTATTTATCAAGATGGCCAGTTGATATTCGCATGGCAACCTCGCTATCCTTATTCTTATTGTCAGTTTGCTTAGTCATTTGGTATTTCCAAAATCTCATTGGACGCAAATATACATATGGTGTGCTATCAGGAAAAACACCTGCTAGACGTGAGATCAAGGACAAGTGGTATATAAGAACAGCTTCGTGGACTTTTGTAGGGCTTGTCCTATTATTATCGATCGGTATTCCCTATTTCTCTATTATCGTGACCTCTTTGCAAAAGGTACGGGGAGATGGTTTACAGGCTGGGAATTTCAGTTTGGCTTCTTATCAAGAGGTCTTCACTAGTGGAAGTGCAGGATTGACAGCATTCTTAAATAGCATCGTTTTTTCTATCATGACGGCCTTGATAACCGCCATAATAGGTTTATTCATCGCTCTTTATATTAAAAAAGGAGAAACCAGAAAGCAGCAAATATTAGACTTCTTTAGTTTAATGCCTAATATTATTCCGGGAATTGTCTTTGTTGTAGGTTTAATTATGTTTTGGAATGCTCCTTGGCTTCCCGCAACAATTTATAACACAAAGGCAATGGTAATAGTCACATACTGTGTACTGTTTTTACCTTATTCGGTGCAGTATATAAAGTCTTCTTTTTCACAATTGGATGCCTCTATTTTTCAATCAGCTGCTATTTTTGGTCGTAGTAACATTGCGGTTTATCGTCGCATTATCCTACCACTTTTGATGCAGGGTATTTTAACAGGAATGATGATGACTTTTATTATTTCAATGCGAGAGCTTGTAGCTGGCCTTTTAATTTTGCCACCATCCGTAGAGACAGGGGCAACCTTTATCTATAGCCAATTTGAGCAAGGTAATGTAGGGGTTGGAATGGCAGTAGCTGTTATAACCGTCCTTATGACTGTTATTTTTATGTTCCTATTGGGTTGGCTGCAAAAACGAGGAGGGCAGGCCAATGCTTAGTGTTGAAATTTTAGGTGGTGTAGGCGAATATGGGCGCAATTGTTTTTATATAGAAAATCAGAGGCAGGCCATTTTATTGGATTGTGGTATTATGAAAAATACACAAAAAACGCCACCAAATATTACATTTAATCATATTGAAAAGCTAGCTGCTGTCTTTATTTCTCATTCGCATATTGATCATGTAGGGGCATTGCCAATACTACAGAACATGGGCTATACGGGACCGATACTAATGAGTCATACAACGGCTCAGCAGCTTCCACTGCTTATCCCACAAGTCCGAACTTTCTATCCAGATACGATTGGAAAATGGATAGAGGTCAATGAATATCTTGCCTTTCAATGGGGATATAGCGGGCATTTAATTGGAAGCGTGTGGTACAAAATTCGTTTCTTTGATGAAATGATTTTTTTCTCTGGTGATTATGTAGTCGATTCGTATTTATTAAAGGCGACCTTGCCAGAGGAGGATGGAACGGTTTATGATGTAGCGTTTATTGATAGTGGACATGCGGAAAAATGCATTCGAAATCTTGAGGTGTTACAGCAAATGGCTATGTATGTAAAGGCTCATCCCAATCATTCATTTATATTCCCCTCCTCTTTTTCGGGCAAAACAGTCGATATTATGACGTATCTTTCTGAACATACAACTCGAGCGATTAGGGTAGATGCCAAGCTACAACCTTTATTGGCGCATTATGATGAAGAACATGAAAATATTTGGCCAAATAAAGTGATGCTTTTAGAACGACTCAAGCAAAAACAGGACAGTCACCATGTACTGTATTTTGTCTCAGAGCAGGATGTGGCTCAAGTGGAGGAGCTTGCAAAGGATGATCCGACGGCAATTTTTGTTCATACAGGCTATTCTCGTCATGCTTACAATCCAGCTAGCTTAAAGCATATCTCTGAGGAGTTCTTCTATAAAACACATCCAGACTATTGGGATTTAGTGGCACTGTCACAGAGACTTCGTGCACGACAAACGATCTATTTTCACAGTACACATACAAATTTAACAACAACATTTCCGAAGGAGGAATTAAAGCGTGACTAAACTAAAAAAATGGGCATTTTATCTGTGTGTTTTGGGCTTGATAATGATTAGTATGATGGGTGTGAATACAACACAAGCGAAAGCAGCCATTGAGCCAGGCCATGAAATTAAATTCAATATTAAACCTGAGATTTTTAATGAATCAACTATTGTCCAGGCTTTTCAAGCAACTAAAAAGGATGACGTAAAAGTTTATTTTTATGATACGCTTGACCAATTGTTTCTACGTCATGACTATATACACCGCTTACGTGTATATAAGGGTAGTAATAAAATGGATATAACCTACAAAAAGCGTTTTTTAAACACACCTTTAAGTGAAGCAATGGCAGAAACAATGAATCATGGTTTTACTGGTTCTGAGTCAAATTATAAGTTTGAGCTAGATATTAAGGGAGATCATCGTACATTTACGATAAGCCGGAAGGAATCTTTGAAGACTTCTGCTGAGGTCTCTTATGATTCAGTTGCTACAAATGTTGCGAAAAAACTCATTCTTGAAAATGCGCCAAAGAAAATTGTAAATTGGAATTCCGAAGCATGGTATAAAAATACGTTGTCTCAAGTTGTTGTATATGGGCCTGCTAATACTATGACCTATAAAGGAAGCTTTTTAGGACATGAAGCGGATATAGAGGTATGGCAGTACAAAGGAGACATTATGGTTGAACTTTCTACGAAGGTAGATGATGCGGCTCAAGTAGCTACTATAGAAAAGCAATGGTATGAGCAACTATTATCCACTGGCTATTTAAGCGCGGATCAACGAGGTAAAACGGCATTTGTTATGGATAAATGAATAGGAAGACAATGATTTCGCCTCATATAGAAATGAGGCGAAATTTTTCTTTGGCAACAGAGAGATTAAAAAAGTAGGTCATGTTTGTTCTAACTTTGATAATTTCGCTTACACTTACTATAGGACGAACTTTGGGTGATATGAGGGGGAAATAACATAGCGAAAAAAATGGGCATTGTTACACTATTACTTTTCGGTGTTTACGTGCTTTGTATGTACTGGTATATATTCCACAGCGGTGGTGGTAAAATACCAAGTGCCTTACAAGGAACGGCGGCAGATCCCGTGATGTTTATGTCTGGCAAGGAGCTTTTTTTAAGTGGTGAATATTCAAAAATACGGAACTTTGTATTCTTTGTAGCCACACCTTTAGAATGGCTGATCTACTTCTTGATTTTACTATTGGGCATATCTCGTTATTTCGAAAAAGTGACGACCTCCCAAACGAAGTGGAAGCTGTTGCAAAATGCAGGTTACTTATTTTTATTATCTTTATTGCTGTATATTGTGCTATTCCCGCTTGATTATTATCGCTATCATCTTAGCAAAAGCTATGGCATTAGTACACAAGCATTTGCATCTTGGATGAAGGATGGTGTCATTGATTTTTGGGTGAATTTTGGCACTAGCTTGATTATTGTTACAGTGATTTATTGGCTCATTAAAAAGAGCGAAAAAAGATGGTGGCTCTATGCTTGGCTTTTAACTATCCCTTTTACAATCTTTGTGATGTTCATTCAGCCTGTTGTCATTGATCCTTTGTACAATGATTTTTATCCACTAAAAAATAAAGAGCTGGAAACAAAGATACTTACACTTGCTACACAGGCGAATATTCCAGCAGAGCATGTTTATGAGGTCAACATGGCAGAAAAGACCAATGCCTTAAATGCTTATGTGACAGGAATTGGGAGCAATTCGAGAATTGTGCTATGGGATACTACATTAAATAGACTAACGGACAATGAAATTTTATTTATCATGGCACATGAAATGGGACATTATGTAGAAAAGCATATTTATTTTGGCATTGCAGGCTATTTATTCTTCATGTTAATAGGGCTATGGCTAACAGCGAAAATTATGCGTCGCTTGATTTTACGATATGGACAGGTTTTAAAAATTAATAAAATCAGTAGTATTCGTTCCTATCCATTATTTTTACTCATTACTTCTATTTTACTATTTGCTTCCAATCCAGTATCCAATTTTATATCGAGATATCAGGAAACAAGAGCCGATCAATATGCGATTAACCTTATGAATGATCGAGAAGCGGCTGTAACAGCATTTCAAAAGCTAACGATTTCAGGCTTAAGTGAAGTGAATCCGCCACTCTTAGTGAAGTGGTTCCGTTATACACATCCACCGATGCTTGAGCGAATCTATAAAGTTGCGGATACTGGGGAATATAAACAAAATATGCCTTTAAAGGAAGAACAGAAGAAAAAGTAAGAGGATAGGTTTTTTAGGAGAGTAAAATGGGTAGTCTATGACAAAGATGTATCAAAATTTGGTCGTTGATTGATAGGGGATAGCATTATGCGAAATGTGATTATAATTACACTTTCTTCCATTTTAGTGGCCTTTGCCTATAATTATTTATTGATTCCCCATGAAATCTTGAGTGGTGGGTTGAGTGGTATTGCCATCATGCTTGGGATTATTACCCCTTTAAATACAGGCGTGTTAAATTTACTGCTTAACCTGCCTTTACTGATTTTAGGTGTGATGAAGCTCGGCAAGCGATTTATTAGCTACACCATTCTTTCGGTGGCTGTGTTGTCAGTGAGTTTATATATTATTCCAATACACAAAGCGACACAAGAGCCAATCCTCGCGTCCTTATTTGGTGGTGTTATTGTAGGGTTTGCAATGGGCATGATTTTCCGAGCTGCTGGCTCCTCAGGGGGCTTTGATATAATTGCTATGCTACTTAGCCGGAAACGTGATTTTCCGCTCGGTACGTTAATTGCCGCTATGAATGGAATCGTAGTGGCTGCTTCTGGCTTTGTCTTTAGCTGGGATGCGGCGTTGTTAACCCTTGTGTCCATTTATGCAACTGGAAAAGTAGTGGATACAATTCATACAAGCCATATTAAATTAACGTTGATGATTATTACGAGTAAAGGGGACGAGGTCAAACAGCAACTATTAGAAAAGCTACATCGTGGAGTAACGATTATCGATGCAAAGGGAGCGTATTCAGGCGAGGGTCGGAAAGTATTAATTACTGTTATTACGCGTTACCAACTAGCTGATGTGAAAAGCACGATTAAGGAGACTGATCCAAAGTCGTTTGTGAATATTTTACAGACGACGGAAGTAATCGGAATGTTTGACCGTGGTACAACTAAATAATGCTATTCTCTACACACGTTTTAGGTTATACTTACCATAATCGAACGTGTGTTTTTATTTGAGGGGACGGGGATTGTAAAGATGGAAAAAGAAATAATTCATGCTTACTGTATACAGCTTCATGGAACAACGTATGACTATCAAGAGGAGTGGCAAGCAGATCGCTATCATATCGGTGGAAAAATGTATGCCATGCTTGGAGGAAATAGAACAGGTAAGCCTGTTCTTACATTGAAATGTGAGCCTTCTCGAGCGGAAGAATTACGAGAAGCCTATGCAAGCATTATACCTGGTTACTATATGAATAAAACCCATTGGAATTCCATTTATATGGATGCTGAGGATGTCCCGATGGATTTGGTAGAGCATCTTATCCAACATTCCTATGAGCTTGTTTTCAATAAACTAACGAAGAAAGCACAGCAGGAAATTCAATTGATTAGCAATGCATAAAACAAGTAATGAATAGCGCATTTACCTTTTTGGCAAATGCGCTAATGGCTAATTATAACCACGCTCACCATAAGGCTTTAGTGTCTCAAGCCATTTTTGCTCCAGCTTTTCGAGCTCTTTTTTTTCATCGAAATAGCCTTCTTCTTTTTTCTTTAAATACTCAACGATTTCCACCTCAAAAGCTTCTTGACCATATAAATTGTAATCTGCCTGAAGCACCTTGTTCGTATGTGTATTCGTTTTGAGCATAAACTGAAAGCCATTTAAACGCTTTAAATTATTAAAGCTCCCCACAAATAATTTGCCTGTTTGTGTATTGGTCATTGTAAAAACGCCCGCTTCAATTTGCATCTCCTTATACATTTCTTTTAACTCTTTTTTATGATCCATTTTTATAACCTACTTTCTTATTTTTTTACCCAATAGGCACTGCCATCTGCTTTCCGGTCAAGAAAACCGTATTCAATTAAGTAACGACGTATATGAACATAGTCTTCATACATCGGTTTAATCACTTCATTTAATTCTTTTTCAGTATAATGCTTTTCCTCGTCAAAAAGATTTGCAATGGCACGCAGTACTACAATTTTCTGTTTTTCGCGCTTTGGAAAGCGTACCAGTTCCTTGCCAACACCGTTTGGAAATAGCTTCTCTAATAATTGCTGTTCTTCCGTGAGGGTTACGTTATAGCGATCGTCGACCATAGTAGCTGTTTTATGGATAGGCACAAATGGTTCCTCCTTCTGATCTTGTTCTTTTAGTAACTCCATCATCACCATCAATGTTTTGGCTTGGCGTTCCTTTTCTTTTAAAGCAAAACGGTGATGGCGAATCGTTGTGGCGCTGCCAATCTCTAATTCTTCTTTTATCTCCTGATCTGATTTTCCCTCATAAAATAAGCGTAAAATATGACTTTGATGTTCTGTTAAGCCTGTCATTTTTTTATTGAGACCGTTTAAATAATGAAAAACAGAATGGTGAGCCAATGTAATATGGTGTTGCATCATTTTCTCTGCTTCATATAATAAGCCCTCTTGAGGATAAATAATGCCTTTTTCTACTTTTTCACCGCATAGTAGGCAGGTGAAGTGTACCGCTTGATCGATATATCCCTTTTTTAGATCATCGATAGGAGCTTGCCAAAATAATTCATTTACATCCATTGCAACCCCTCCTTGATAAAACAAACGAATTTTAAATTTGTTTGCTATTTAATATTTAAAATAACAAATTGTTTGTTTTAATGCAATAAAAAACACATCGTATTCTAAACGATGTGTAAAATGGTTGGCTCATATTTAGTTATATTTTCTCTTAAATAAGATCAGAGATGCTAGAGAAAGAGCTACAATTGTGCAGGCAATCACAATTAGACTTGTTGTGGAGCTAAGTATATATCCATTTAGTTCATAAACAATACCATAATTCATTTTATAATCTTCCACATAAGAAACGGGCACACCATCAAAAACATTTGCAATAGAGCTCTCCATAAATGCATTGCGTAATAATAGTGTTGTATGGCTAATTGGGAAGTACATGATTACATGTTGTGCAAAGCTTGGTAAAGCTCCAAGAGGTACATAAACACCACATAAAAATCCAAGCAATGTACCAACAATTGTGCCGAGTGTTGAGAAAGCATTTTGGGTCGACACAAATAACGAAAGAAATAAATTAAAAACACTCGCAAGCAAGACAGATAAAAACAATATGCTCAATACAAGAACAAAATCTCCGAAACTTAGAAGCTTACCTCCCGTTGTGACAATAAAGATTTCACAGCCAATGAGCGCGATTAAGGAAAAAATACAGCCGATAATAAATGCATTGAGCACATAGCTCAACTGAATGGTTGCACGAGAAAGGGGAGCTGTTAAAAAGTCGGCTTGTACCTTGGATTCTTGGTCTTTAACAGCGATACCATAGGCACCAAGAGTAGTCGAAACAGCAATCATGGAGAGTAAGCCTGCTACTAGCCATTCATTGACCATGGTGATCAATCCAGGTGTAGCTTCTGTTAGTTGTTCAATGGCATCTACCTGCATTTTTTGGAGGAAAACAGAGTACAGCACAATGACAATAATGACTGACAGTAGGGAGAAGAACACCTGTGTTTTATCCCGTCTAAATATTTTGTTATTACGCAGAACTAAACTAATTAATGCTTCCACTATGCAACCTCCTCCTCTGCCATAATATGAAGAAAGACATCGTCCATTGATCCTTTAATGACTTCAAAGGAGGCGATAAGTGGTTCAGCTTTTTTTAAAAGGGGGAGTGCTTGTAAGGTAGAAGATAAACGGATGGTGTATATCCCTTGTTTCTCTGTGTAGGAGATCGCATTTTCCTCAAGAAACTTTACCCCCTCCTGTGCATTTTGAAAAACGAGAGCCATTGAATCATAGGCATATTTTGTTTTTAGTGCATCGGGCGATCCCTGTGCGACAATGTTTCCTTGCTTTATGACAGTGACTTGGTGAGCGACTGCCGCTTCCTCCATATAATGGGTCGTTAAAAAAACAGTCATATTGGTTTCCAGTTGAAGCTGCTTAATTGCCTGCCAAACAAATTGACGTGTTTGTGGATCTAAACCCGTTGTAGGTTCATCCAGAAATAAAATACTTGGACGATGAATCAGTGCCCGAGCAATATCTGCTCGCCTTTTTTGTCCCCCTGATAATGTTCCATATTTTTTCTTTTCAATATCCTCTAAATGCAAATAGGTGGAAACAAATTGATAGTTATCGGTAAGCTGTGTTTTCGATAAACCATATGTTTTCCCTCGATGGAGGATATTTTCACGTACAGTTAAGCGCTCATCTAATAGACTTTGCTGGAAAACGACACCAATAGATTTACGGATATCCGCGTTATCATTGCTTGCGTCGAGTGTGAAACCATTAATAGTTACTTGACCACTCGATTTTTTTAGTAAAGTACAAAGTATTTCAATCGTTGTAGATTTACCTGCACCGTTTTCACCTAAAAAAGCGAATAGGGTGCCTTGTTCGACTGTAAAAGAAATGCCTTTGACAGCTTGCTGTTTTCCATATTGTTTACATAAATTTTCAACTTTTATTGCAAACGTCATAAGTGTTTAATCCCTTCTCTTTTGAATTTCTTTATTGATTTTTTCAATATCATTTAATTGAAAAACATATAGAATACACCAAACAATCCAGTAAATAATGGCTTCCGCAATAAGTACATACCATACACCTGAATCAAACCAACTACCAAAATAGCCTGCTGTTAATACACATGCTGTCACCGCTACTAAGTGTAGAAGAAGCTGAACTGTAAAAGGCAATTGCTCCATATCAAAAATGACGGATAGCAAACCGATGGCAATACCAAGAATGGCCGCGATCACAATTTGCTCCAATAATTCTGTTCCTGACGCCACCGCATTATTTGATAGGAGGCTAAGTGTCACTAAGACATAAGAAGAGCTAAGGGAAATGAGTAGACCGATAATCATCATACGTAAATACTTCATGCTATGAATCCCTCCCTATACCTAAGTGTCTCTTTAATTCTTTTAAATATTTTCGGCTGACATGAATGGCTACGCCATTTTCAAGTAATAGCTGTGTAGTGCCGATTTTGCCCATTTGAATAGAGGATATTTTATGGATATTGACGAGTGTAGACTTACTCACACGCACAAAATCTTTGGCTAGCTGAGCCTCAAGCTCATATAATTTTCGCTTGGACTCAAACTCTTGCTCATCTGTCTGTAAAAATACTTTGGCATCCTCTGCGTAAATGGAATAAATATCGGAAATTTTTAAGAGATGAATTTCTTGTTGGTCATACCCATCTAGCATCGTAGTTTGGGACGCTTGAAGCTGTCTCATCAATCTTTCAATTTGCTCATTATATTCTTTGGCATGAATATGAACCTCAGTTTCCTCGAGCTCATGATTGATGGTTAAATGAATTTTCATAGGAGGCCTCCTTTAAAAACGCTGAATCAGGTATTACTAATGTAGCATAGAAAATTTTAGCAAGGATAAATTGTTCGATGAGAGGTTTTATTTGTTGGATAACAGGTTCTTTTTCAGCGATAGCAAACAGCTCAAAAGTCGGTCCAGTAGAAAAAGCGGTTTATAAAGGTCATAATAGGCTTATCGAGTTGAAGGGGTTGCTACCATGTTTGTTTTTGATAAGCATATGTTCATCACATTATGCATTGGTTTAATAGGTGCTGTAGTTTTTCAATTTTTCCATATACCGATGCCTTGGCTGTTAGGAGCGATTACAGCGGTGCTCATCGTGCAGCTATCCACCAATGTCCAATTAAAATGGCATTATTCTCTCCGCAATTTTGGTTTAGTCGTAGCGGGTTATTCTATCGGCTATGCCTTTACACCAGAAGCTGTACAGGACATCAAGCTTTTTTTAGGAAGCATGGTCGTGTTAAATATCATATTTATTTTGTTATTTTTTGCGGTAAGTTTCCTTGTTGCTAAGCGTACAGATTTGGATTTTGCGACTGCCTTAACGTGTTGTGTTCCTGGGGGCATGTCGCAGGTTGTGGCATTTGCGGAAGAGCAACAAGAGATGGATATGGTAGTCATCACATTCTTTCAAATCCTCCGCATTCTTTTAATCGTTGGCTTTGTTCCTTTAATGGTAGCAGGAGCAGGGGGCAATAGTTCTATGATTGATGGCACATATACATGGAACCTTGTTGGCATACTTGTGGTATGTGGTGGCGCAGGGTGGCTAGCACAAAAGCTGAAAATTCCAACAGGCTATATGCTAGGCCCAGTGTTTTTACTAATGGGCGTTAATATGGCAGGGATAGAAGTACCAAAATTACCATTATCACTTCTGCATATTGCCCAACTCATGCTAGGAATTTATATCGGATTATTGTTGAAAAAAGAGGATTTACATTTATCGAAAAAGCATATCTTTTATGCGTTTGTTTCAGCGGGCATTTTTATTGGGGCAGCCTATGGTTTAACATTTGTGATGGCAGCGTTGTACAGCCTTGATTTTAGGACAAGCTTTTTAAGTATTGTTCCTGGTGGTCTTGATCAAATGGGGATTATTGCCGCTTCGGTCCATGCAAATGTCACGATTGTCACGGCCTTTCAGCTTTTTCGTGTACTAGTTGTCTCGATTTTTCTGGTGCCTGTGGTAAAAGTATTTGTAAGAAAAGTGAAAACATGATGGGGCTATGAATCAACCTCTCATGTTTTTCTTTGTGCGAATTTCGATCAAATAGAACTTTTGAATAATGATAAATGAACGTTAAATTTTCCCTTTCCAAATAATCCGAATAATGTTATGATAGCCATAACTACTATGAACGGAGGTGAGAAGGAATGAATAAAAACGCTACGAAAACATGTGTAAAAGTGGATACGGCTATGTATTTTGCACGTGTGATTACTTTCGATTTTGCGAACAACGGGATAGGTCTGTCCATTTTTAAGCAAAATCAAATAACAAACGTAGCGAATTAACCATTCTTTTTCACACATTTAATTGAGAAGAGGACTGCTTGTTAATGAGCAGTCTTTTTTGTGTTCTAAAGATGTTTTCGCACGTTTCATTGGAGGAAAAAACGATGCAAATGAAAGCTGAACAAATTCAAAAAATTATGGGTGGCAATATATTATTCGAGAACCTACAGCTAGAGGTAAATAGTGGTGAACATGTGGCGATTGTTGGTGTAAATGGCAGTGGAAAAACGACTTTATTACAACTGCTTGCAGGGGTAGAGATACCTGACAAGGGACGAATAATTAAAAGTAAAGAAGCGACGATTGGCTATTTACATCAGATTCCACATTATCCACTCCATGCTGTGAAAGAAGTGCTGGAGGAAGCATTTGCGGATATTTATGCAATTAAGGCAAAAATGACAGCACTTGAGCAAGAGATGCAGTCGACGGTCACGGATAAAATATTACTACAATATGGCCAATTGCAGGAGCAATTTATGCTATTAGGGGGCTATGAAGTAGATGCACAGCTAGCAATGATTGCAAATGGACTAGGTATTTCAGATATGCTAGAGCAGCCATTTAGTAGTTTAAGTGGTGGGGAAAAAACAAAGGTTATGCTTGGACAAATTTTATTGAAAAAGCCCTCTATTTTGTTATTGGATGAACCAACGAACCATCTGGATATGCAAGCTATTGAGTGGCTTGAACATTATGTGCGAAACTTTGAGGGGATTGTCATTGTCGTATCCCATGATCGTCAATTCATGAATCAAGTAGCCCAGAAGATTATTGAAATTGAGGATGGGGAGGCTTTTACGTATAACGGCCATTATGATGCCTTTATAGCACAAAAAGAAGCAAAAATTGAGCAACAGTTTGCAAATTATGAAGAGCAACAAAAGAAAATTAAAAAGATGCAAGAAACAATTAAACGATTAAAGCAGTGGGCAAATGAGGCGAATCCACCAAACGCATCCATGCATCGACGTGCAAAGAGTATGGAAAAAGCATTAGCACGTATCGAGCGAGTAAAGAAGCCCCTCACTAAAAAGAAAATGAATTTAGCTTTAACGATGGCTGAACGCAGTGGTAAAGAGGTCGTGCTTTTGCAAGCCGTTGATCATGGCTTTGATAAGCCTTTATTAAAGGACAGCAATCTAGCTATTTATTTTGGCGAAAGATTAGCGATTGTTGGGAGCAATGGTAGTGGAAAATCTACATTATTAAAAATGATGTTAGGGGAAATCATTCCTAATCAGGGAGTGTGTCAGATTGGAAGTAATGTGAAATTTGGATACCTTTCCCAGCAATTTGAACATCCAAATCCTGCTATACGATTAATTGATGCCTTTCGTGAAAGTGTCGCCGTGTCAGAGGCGGAAGCTCGCCATATACTCGCACGATTTTTGTTCTATGGCTATGATGTCTTTAAAAAAGTGAAGGACTTAAGTGGTGGAGAAAAAATGCGTCTTCGTTTAGCACAATTAATGCATGAGGATATCAATGTCTTAATCTTAGATGAGCCAACGAATCATTTAGATATTGAAGCAAGAGAAGTATTGGAAGAGACACTGGAATCCTTTGAAGGCACGATTATTGGGGTGTCACATGACCGCTATTTCTTACAGAAAATTTTTACGAAAACGGCGTGGATTGAAAACCAGACTATTCAAGTTTTTGAGGGAGATTATGAGTGGGCTAGAGAAAAACGACAGGAACTTGCAATGAAAATGGTTGAAAAACAACCAGTAAATAAAACGCAGCCACCTAAAAAAGAATTACCGATTGAACAGCAAATTGAAAAATTAGAGACAAAACTACAACAACCATCGCTTGCTAAAGAACAACGGCAGAAGCTTGAACTTCAATTAGAAAATTTATATGAAAGATGGTTAGAGGGGGGCACAGAGCATGTTTAATTTAGAACGCATTATGCAGCTTGATATAGAGTATGTGAAGAGTTTCAGTGAAGTGGAGGTTTGTAAGGAGGGGGTCTTATTTTACAATCAGGCTATCCCGACCTATTACGATGCAAATCATGCACAGATTTGGAGAAAGATTGAGCAACCGGATTTATTTTTACAAGAAATCAAAGATTTCTACCAATCAAAGTCCCTTATTCCGCGGATTTATTTATATAATCTAGAACAAAATCAGCTATGTATAGAGGCATTAGAGACGCACGGCTTTCAATATGAGCATTTTGTTAATGAAATTCAGTACTGGGATGGTGAATATGCGATACTTCCGCCTAATCCTGCCATTCATATTGAGCGTGTAACGGATGCAAATATGGAGGAAGCATTAGCAGTAGAAATGAGCATTTCTGCATTTGGGGAGCCTTCATTAATAAAAAAGGCATTTGAACAAACCTATCATTCTTCACATTTTACGTATTATCTACTAAGACTAGATGGGGTGGCGTGCTGCTCAGCAACTATTTTTGTGTCAGAAAATCAAGGTAGGATTGAAAGTGTTGCAACAACTGAAAGCTATCGTGGTCGTGGTTTAATCGGCTATATGCTGCAACATATCCAACAGCAATCAGTCAAGCTGGGATTGGATGATCTTTGGATATTACCAATTAGTGAACAGGTTGCCAAAGTCTATGAGAAGGCAAATTTTAAATCGGTGGGCTCCATTGCATCGATTCATGCGTTTACTGAAGGAAAGAGTATTCAAGATATCCGCCAACAGGCTTAACTAGCTACACATAAAAGATCACCAAGATTTTTTAGAACTGTACTTGCCAATTTTGAGTACAAGTTGCTTTGATGAAGGGATGCTTTAAAATATAATGAGCAAAAAATTATTTCCTGCTCCTGTAGCATGATAGCTGCTCATTACGACATCAAATTCCTCAGGTCTCAGTTAACAGCATTGTTTATCCATTGTCATCTATCGCTTTGATATGAATTTGCGAGATGCAATTATACATGGCTTCGTTGGAGCAGGTGGATAGGTGTTAAAGGATAAGTAGGAATAAATGAAAACTAGTAAAATCCTGAATAGTATCGACTATTCGGGATTTTTGTTTTATTGTTAAAAAGAAGGATTTTCAATTATTAAAAGTTTTTTACTTGAAAAAATGCCGTATTCGATTTATTGTCTTTAGAGATACTTGTTTAATGGACTTGGAGGATATGAAATGCACGGAATTTATATACGCTATAATGTCTTAGATGAAACCCCAGCAGCACAATGGCCCAAAAAAATGGATGCATTTGCGTATGTTCAACGAGGAAAACCACAACAAGACAATGATAACTTGCTGTCAAAAGAGGAGCTAAAAAGCCATGCCATTCGCTATATTAAAAGCTTGAAAGACAATGCAAGTGTCCATTTAGTAGAGCAGCGCAACGGTGAAATTGAACATTTTGATCGACGCTATATGGAGTCATTAAAGTTAAAGGAAAGCATTGATTCACAACTTATTAATCTAGAAGAAATACGCTTATTATTGCAATTAATGAATGTCTTGAATTTATCCCATGCTTTTGGAGAAAATGCTGGCAAGCTACTTCGTCAAATAACGCCATATGCCAAAGAGGTAGAGCATCCAACATTCCAAACAACACGCGTGGAGCGCCATTTTTATTCGGAGCTAATTGAACAAATTGAAATGGTTTACGCGCGAATTATGCGTCAACACAACCCATCTACTACGGAAATGCAACAATCAGAAAAGCTCTGGACAACAGTCTGTGAGCAAGCAATAGAAAAAGTAGAAGCTCGAATCGAACGTTTATCTTCTATTAAGCTAAAGCATGAGAAAAATTTACTAGAGTTTAGTCACTTAAAACAGCAAAATATCGAAGCGAAGGAACGCTTAGATCTAGCTGTCCATGAACTGGATGCCATTTTAAATGTATTAGAATCATAAAAAAAGCATGTCTCTGTCAAAATCGGAGACATGCTTTTTATGTTGTTGTCGGATAGAAGGACAAAAGTGACGGTTAACAGTGCGAAAGTGGTGGATAGCTGTGCTTTACTTCGCTTTCTCCTCTGTTTGATCCCGCTTAGTTTGGCGTGAAAGACGGATTAAATCCAATCCAAGAAGCACAACAATGATATAGAATAGAGGACTTGTGAACGATAGGCCAATTTGTGATTGACCGCCAAGTAATGTTAAAACAATCCATAATCCAACTGTATACAATGTTAATCCAATATAAGCCTTTTTGGATAATCTTTTATATCTACCCTTGTCGAAGGCTAGCTGAATGATGACAAGCACAACTAATATAAGCAATATTATTTTTTTAGTCAGCATCGCAGCAATAGCTGTATCAGGGAAGAAATCATTAACGAATAATAACGTGAAAAATACTAGAATTACAAAATTTAAGATTGTCGAAAGCTTCATGCCGTTTCTCCTTAGTTGTCAGAATACTTTTCTATTGTAACATGGTTCTAATGAAAGCAAAAAATAATACTTTAAAGAAGAGTTTGAAAAATTTTGAAACTTTTCCTGAGGTACATCCGTATAGTAGGTAATATGATGAAAAGGGGTGAGCAACTTGACGCTATTTGGCTATTCACTCGAGCAGATCTTTTTGGTGGTTTTGATTTTCGCTGGCCTTGCCACAGTATTGGTTATGTTTTTTGGTGATGCAGTCGAAGGTATTGGGGAAGGACTACCCATTTTTAATCCGAGTGTCATTCTATCTTTCATTACGTTGATGTCAGCAGCAGGTTTTATTTTAGAAAAACTAGCCTGGTTCTCTAGCGTTTGGAACATTATTGCTGCATGTATCATCGGTGCTATTTTAAGTTCCATCTTTTATTTATTTGTTCTCGTTCCGCTACGCTCCGCTGATGTTTCTTTAGCTTACACAGAGGAATCGCTAGGCGGGCAATTAGGAAGAGTTATTGTGCCAATTCCAGTAGATGGTTTTGGCGAGGTTGTTATCGAAACGACAAGTGGCATGATTTCAAAACGGGCAACGGGCTATGATAATGAAGCCATTGACTATGATGAAACGGTTCTTGTTGTGGATGTGAAGGACGGAACACTTTTTGTTAGAACGTATGAGAAAAAATTTGTTTAAAGGAGAGATATGTCTATGTCAACCGATATCTTAATTGTTTTAGGAATTGTAGCATTTGTATTAATTGCCCTAGTCGGCTTATATGTGACAAAGTATCGTACGGCGGGTCCTGATGAAGCACTGATTGTGACAGGTAGCTATCTCGGCTCTAAAAATGTACATAAGGATGAGTCGGGAAATCGCATTAAAATCATACGTGGGGGCGGTACATTTGTATTCCCTATTTTCCAACAAGCACAGCCGTTAAGCTTACTTTCTAGTAAACTAGAAGTGACAACGCCTGAGGTATATACAGAGCAAGGTGTTCCTGTTATGGCAGATGGTACAGCCATTATTAAAATTGGCGGTTCCATTTCAGAAATTGCGACAGCAGCAGAGCAGTTTTTAGGAAAGCAAAAAGCGGAGCGCGAAGGGGAAGCACGTGAAGTATTAGAAGGTCATTTACGTTCCATTTTAGGGTCTATGACGGTTGAAGAAATCTACAAAAACCGCGATAAATTCTCACAGGAAGTTCAACGTGTTGCTTCACAAGATTTAGCAAAGATGGGTCTTGTCATTGTATCCTTCACGATCAAGGATGTACGAGATAAAAATGGCTACTTAGACTCACTAGGGAAACCGAGAATCGCACAGGTAAAGCGAGAT
The DNA here is from genome assembly GCF_020217405.1 of Lysinibacillus capsici. Lineage (NCBI taxonomy): Bacteria > Bacillati > Bacillota > Bacilli > Caryophanales > Bacillaceae > Lysinibacillus > Lysinibacillus capsici. The sequence goes on from NZ_CP084108.1 coordinate 1,539,705, forward strand.
GCTGATATTGCGACAGCAGATGCAGAAAAAGAAACACGTATTAAACGTGCAGAAGCGTCTAAGGAAGCACAAAAGGCAGAACTTGAGCGTGCGACGGAAATTGCAGAAGCAGAAAAAGAAAATCAGTTAAAAGTAGCTGAGTTCCGACGTGAGCAGGATATTGCGAAAGCCCGTGCTGACCAAGCGTATGAGCTTGAAACTGCTCGTGCCAAGCAGGAAGTAACAGAGCAAGAAATGCAAATTCGCATTATCGAGCGTCAAAAGCAAATTGAATTAGAAGAAAAAGAGATTTTGCGTAGAGAAAAGCAATATGATTCTGAGGTTAAAAAGAAAGCAGATGCAGACCGCTATGCAGTGGAGCAAAATGCCGCAGCTGAAAAGATGCGCGAGCTTGCACAGGCTGATGCGGAGAAATATCGTATTGAATCATTAGCAAAAGCAGAGGCAGAGAAAATTCGTTTGGATGGTCTTGCCAAAGCAGATGCAGAGCGAGCACAAGGGGAAACGGAGGCAGATATCATTCGTTTACGCGGTCTGGCAGAAGCTGAAGCTAAACGTAAGATTGCCGAAGCCTTTGAATACTATGGTCAAGCAGCTGTGCTGGATATGGTTGTGCGCATGATGCCAGAGTATGCAAAAGAGCTTGCAAGCCCACTTGGCAATATCGATAAGATTACAGTGGTCGATACTGGTGGTGGAGAAGGTAGCGGAGCAAATAAGGTGACGTCTTATGCAACCAATTTAATGTCTACACTTCAAGAAACATTAAAGGAAACTTCTGGTCTTGATGTAAAAGAGCTGATCGAAAGCTATGCTGGGAAGCACACATTACGTCCAGAATTAGAGCAGATTGCTTTAGGACTTGAAAAAAAGCAAGCACCTGAAGAAACAAAAGAAGCGGTAGAACAATCCTAACAAAAAACGACCTGATGAGATCATCAGGTCGTTTTTTTATTGTTGTTGCTGCCATTCACTTACAAGCATGCCATAAATAACGTGATTTACATAATGATCGTAGAGCCATTCTGCAGCTCGAATGGTTCCTTCTTGCATGAACCCAAGACGTTCTGGGATTGCGCGACTTTTGTGGTTGGCTTCGGCAACACGAATTTCAACCTTATGAAGCTTCAATGTTTGAAAGGCATATTGTAATAAAGCTTTTACCGTTTTCGTCATGATGCCATGCCCTTGTGCTCCTTCGCTCAACCAATAGCCAATAGTGCCTATTTTATTGCTCGGGTTAATCGCGTTAAAGCCTGCAATGCCAACAATTTCATTTTTAAAGAGAATGACCAGGGAGAGGCTACTGTTCGCTTCATGCCCCTTAATACAGCCATCAATATAGGCTTTTGTATCCGCCAGTTCTTTCGTGAAATCCAGCCATGGTAGCCATTCTTTCAGATATTCCCTCGAGGCATCCGTTAATGCAAAAACCTTCTCTGCATCCTCAGGTGTGATCATCCGTAAAACTAAATCTTGGTTCATGGTAATCTGCATTATTGTTCACCTCATTTTTATTTTAATGCATTGTGCATAAAGCCTTTCATTTCTCGGCTAAGTAAAGTTAATTCTTCTATAATTTCGCTGAAATCCTGTACGAGCTGTGCTTGCTCATTTGTTGCATCATTGATTTGTCCCATATTTTGCTTGAGATTATCAAGATTTCTATTGATATTTCGTAATGATGATTCTATATTTTCGGTAGCACTAGATGTCTCAAAGGACAGTTTTCGAACTTCCTGTGCCACAATATTAAAGCCAGCGCCATGCTGTCCAGCACGTGCAGCCTCGATGGATGCATTTAAACCTAGTAAATTAGTTTGGCGAGATATACTTTTAATTAAATCTGTCACGGCATTTGTTTTTTCAGAGTCCTCTAGGGCATGCTGTGCCTGCTTATTAATTTCCTCACTAGTGGCCGCTAATTCCTCAGAATGAGAAGCGATGGTATGTACTTTATCCTGTAGACTGTTGACGATTTTATCCATCGTAGCCATATAATCTTCAAGTTTGAGCTCATTATCTATTGGTAAGCCAAAAGCTAATGCACCTACTACTTGACCATTTTCACGAATGGGGAATGAAAAAGCATTGATTGCTACACCGTAAACATCCTCTGGTATCACCACATCTGCATTTTGTCCATTAAAGGCGATGAAAACATTTTGGTCATTAGCGTTAACTTTTTGTCCATCATGGTAGCCGGAATCTACACGTTTACCTGCTAAATATTTAACGACTGTTTCACTTTCCTTTTCAACAACAGCTACAATGGCTTCTTGCTTTAATGCTAGATGAATATAAGGTGTTGCGAGGGCTAAAGCTTCAATAATTTTCATAAAAATTCCTCCAAGTCTCGTCAATGAAAATGGTTGTGTCATCTGTCTTCATTGTGACAATGGTTCTAGATGATTACTTTTACTGTAGCACAATATTTGCCAAGTCAAAATAACTATTTATTTTTTATTAAAAGACGTTTAAATAAATTTGATATGCTTTTATTTGTCAATTATTTTTTGTGATTCATAGGTGGAAAAGTAGGTTTTTTTGTCTAAATTTTGACAAGGAGAAGTGTGTTTTGCGAAATATTGTATTAGAATAATAGTAGCATGTGGAAGAAGTGAAGGAGAGAGTTTCATGGACTATATACAAAAGGGCACGAGAGCGTTTCATAAAGCGAATTGGGCCTTATTTTTAGCAGGCTTTATTACGTTTGCAAACCTATATGTAACGCAGCCATTACTACCAACATTTTCAGAAGCATTTCACGTCTCACCAGCTGTAGCAAGTTTATCTCTTTCAGTAACTACCTTTGCATTAGCGGTGAGTTTAATCATTGTCAGTTCGTTATCAGAAGCATGGGGAAGAAAATCATTGATGACGATTTCTATTTTTGCAGCTTCTGTCCTGACACTAGCTCTTGCATTTTCACCTAACTTTGAAACAATTTTAGTTTTGCGTGTTGTACAAGGCATCGTTTTTGCGGGTTTACCTGCCATCGCTATGGCTTATTTGGGAGAAGAAATGGAACCAGCGAGCTTAGGGGTTGCCATGGGCTTATATATTAGCGGTAATTCAGTAGGGGGACTTAGTGGACGAGTTATTATTGGTACCTTAACGGACCATTATAACTGGCATACAGGCATGATGGTGCTAGGAGGAATCAGCCTGCTAGTTAGTTTATTGTTTGTCTGGATGTTACCAAGCTCCAAACATTTCAGCGCGCGACCTTTACAATTAAAAGCATTGACCAAAACCCTACTGCAACATTTAAGAGATCCTTCTATGCTGTGTCTTTATGGGATGGGGTTTCTTTTAATGGGAAGCTTTGTCACACTTTATAATTATATTGGCTTTAAACTAATGGCGCCTCCCTATAATTTAAGTGCTACAATTGTAGGTTGGATATTTGTCATTTATTTAGTTGGAACATTTAGTTCAGCATGGTTTGGCAGTTTAGCTGATCGTTATGGTCGCCAACGAATGCTCTTACTGGCTATTGCCATTATGTTAGCTGGAGCTATAGTAACGCTTAACGGGCTTCTTACCTTAAAGATTATAGGAATAACAGTTTTTACCTTTGGCTTTTTTGCAGCTCATTCAATCGCAAGTGGCTGGGTGAGCAAGCGTGCATCCCATGATAAAGCACAAGCATCTTCTCTCTATTTATTTTTCTATTATTTTGGTTCAAGTGTTGGAGGAACAGTAGGAGGCGTTTTTTGGATGAAATATGGGTGGATGGGTGTTATCGTGATGATTGCTCTGTTTTTATTCATTGCTTGTATCCTATCATTTTTGTTAAAAAGATTGATTGTTAGACAACGTATCACAACATGATGTGAGGTGTCGTTTTGCAGGAATTACTTTTATATTTTTTCATTATCCTAGCAGCTTCTATTTTACAAACCAGTACAGGATTTGGTTTTTCCGTTATGGCTACGCCTTTTTTATTGTTGCTTTTTACACCACAAGAGGCGATGCAAATAAATATAATGCTGTCCCTTGTTATTTCGTTTTCTCTCATATGGAAGGTGAGACATGATATTGATGTAGCGTTGCTTAAAAAGGTGATGATCGGTAGTGTTGCAGGTGCTCCTTTTGGTAGTATACTCTTTGCCTTAGTCGATGTGACGACATTTAAGCTGCTCATCGCCATCCTTCTTATAGGGCTTACGTTTCTGTTGATTAAAAATCTCTCTATTCAACAAACAAGGAGTAGAGATTATGGCGTTGGTTTTATATCAGGTATGTTCACAACAAGTATTGGGATGGCTGGACCACCACTGTTGCTCTATTTTGCGAGCACACATAGAAATAAAGAAACCATTAGAGCTGTTTCACTAGCCTACTATATATTTATCTATCTTATTAGCTTACTTTCTCAAGTCATTTTTGAGGGTACAAGTAAAATGGTTTGGGTATATAGTATGTATGCTTTACCAATTGTTTTCTTAGGACTTATTTTTGGCCAAATGCTATTTACTCGATTAAATCAAAAATTGTTTAAAATCTTAATTTATTTTCTATTAGTAGCAGCAGGCTTAATTTTGTTGATCCAAAGTTTATGGTCAATGCTATAAACAACAAAAAGAAGTATGGAAGGATGAAACATCCTCCCATACTTCTTGATTGTTAACCCATAATATTGTAGCCAGCGTCGATGTAGATCGTCTCACCAGTCACACCACGTGATAGGTGAGATAGCATAACAATCGTCATATCTGCTACTTCATCTTGTTGAACATTACGTTTTAAAGGAGCTGTTTCTTCAATTTTGTGTAAAATTGTGTTAAAGGAAGGAACACCTTTTGCAGCAAGTGTACGAATAGCACCAGCTGAGATAGCATTGACGCGAATATTATCTTGGCCAATATCAGCAGCAAGGTAGCGCATAGAAGCCTCTAATGCAGCTTTTGCAACGCCCATCACATTGTAGCCATCAAGTACGCGTTCTGCACCTAAGTAACTCATTGTAACGATAGAGCCACCCTCTGTCATGTATGGATGAGCTGCTTTTGCTGTGGAAATAAGTGAATAGGCGCTTGTATCTTGTGCGAATGCATAACCTTCTCGAGTTGTTTCAAGGAAGCGGTTGTGTAAATCTTCTGCATGCGCAAAAGCCACTGAATGGACAATCCCATGAATAACGCCAACCTTTGAGCCGATTTCTTCAAAAGCTGCTTTTGTGCTGTCGTCACTATTCACATCACATTGAACAACAAGAGAATCGGATTGTCCGATATTTTCTAGTTGTTTTTGCAATTTTTTTAATGAACGTTCTTGACGATACGTAAAGATGACATTTGCACCAACGTCAAATAAACGTTTTGCAATGCCCCAAGCAATACTGCGATCATTTGCTACGCCCATGACAACAATGTTCTTATCTTTTAATTGTAATAAATTATCCATCATTATGAAGAACTCCTTTGTGAGATAATATCTGTTATTAGTACCAACTACTAAAATCTTATCATACATAAAATATCGTTGCAATAACAAGATGAAAAGAGAAGTAGTTTAGGGAGCAAAAAAAATTCATCTCTTTACAGTAGAGACGAATTGAAAAGTATGCTATTTTATTTTGTTACATAATGATTATACATATCTACTGCTCGATTAACAGCACTACTGACAGTGATTCGAAAGCAATTTTTTGACCGAATGACCTGTGCCAATATTTTGATTGCTCTTGTTTGATTTTTATGGAATAAAGCATTGTCAGTTTGAAAATCATCGTCTAAAAAGGCAAGATAATAAGGTATTCGGTTTTGTGGTTTTAACAAATCAGATTCTGCACTTTTTTCAAGTGTATTGTACACCCATAAATCGATGGCATTTCCTAAGTGGAAGGCCGCAAAATACTGAAAATCATCATTCTCACATTCTTTTATTTTTTGAATTATCTGAATTTTTTGAAGCTCATCCAATAAGAATGTATTGATGGAATAATAGATGGCTTTAGAGGGATTGAAAATGAGCTCATCGGTCTGTTGCGATTTTAAGAAAACCCAGTTATTTAACACGTTTGCCCATGCGTCCACAGAATTCAAACATTTCGCACAAACATCTGGAAATATTGATTGCCACTTTGCAGCTAGATTTTTAAATCTATTCATATGGTCTTGATCAATATAAAATAAACTATGCTCAACTTGTAACTGCTCAAACATTCACATTCCTCCAATAGATTGATATGTATAGCAATGGACCATATGCCTATTATCTTGATGCAAAAGATAGCAATTTTTTAATCAATAGAAGGCATCCCCTAAAGGATGCCTTTTAAGATATACATCAACTGAAGACTATTCAAATTTTAATGAGTCACCATCGAATGTTTCATCTGCTACTTTGATAGAGTCTGTTGGACAACCTTCAAAAGCGTCTTGCATATCTTCCAATAGATCCTCTGGAACTTCAGCAGTTCCCATGTTATCATCTAAAATAACGAAGGCAATGCCTTCATCATCATAATCATAAATGTCTGGCGCTGCGGCTCCACATGCGCCACAAGCGATGCATGTATCTTTATCAACTATTGTGTATTTAGCCATTTTATTCTCTCCTTTAGATGTTCCTATAAAGCTTCATACTCATTTTAAAGATGTTTATCTTACATTTCAACTTAAATACTATTAAATTGGAGGAATTTGCGTCAATGTTTCATCAAATTTTATTGCAAATCTTTCAAAAACTCAATAAAGAGCGGACGATTTCGGCTGCCTATCATGTCCTAAGAGGGAAGCGTTCAGGCCAGACGATTCAAGATATTGGTCTTTTTCAACTGCATCAATATTTTGGCCTGTTGCCAAAACTCTCTCGTACTACATTTGATGAGGCTGTAAACTTATTTGTGCAGAATAGTTGGTTAAATGTGCAGGAATCTGGTCATTTTTACATGGAAACGCTAGGATTACAACGTGCACAACAAACGCCAACCTTTTTCTTTGATGGTTGGCACTATCGGGGAAATGAGCATGTGTTTTTTTCGAGGCTCTCTCTCATTGTACAAAGTTTGTCATATCAAGCCGCAGCCGTTCGTACCTTTTCACCGATTAGTAGAGATACAATGATTCAAGCGTGGGTGCGAACTTTTTTACAGGCATATCATTATAAGGAAGGTCATTTACAGCAGCAATTATTGACAGAATGTAATCATTTGCTAACTATTCTTCCTGTGTCAGATGCAAGCAAACAGCTTGTTCTGTATCGTTTAAGTGGTTATCAATTACCAGGATGGACGTGGCAACAACTTGCAGATGAACGGAAGGAAACTGTATTGGATAGTCAATTAGCTTTTATTGAAACCCTACATATATTATTAAATGAAGTGCATGCAAAAATCGATGATTACCCATTACTAGGGCATGTGGCAGAAGGATTAAAAGTTAAAATATTGCTAACAGATTCTGCACAACAAACCGCACAATTATATGAACAAGGTTATTCGATGGAGCAAATTGTTCATGTGAGAAAACTAAAGCAAAGTACAATTGAGGATCATTTTGTGGAATTAGCTATGTATGAACCGAACTTTTCTATTGGCCCATTCGTCTCCTATGATGAAGCTCAAAAAGTGTGGCAGGCATCGAAGCAGTATCAAACAAAAAAATTGAAAATATTACATGAAGCTTTAAACGATATGAGCTATTTTCAATTAAGGCTTGTCCTTGCGAAAGGAGAAGTATAAATGGAACTTGAACAATTATTGTATAAGCATTTTGGTTATTCATCATTTCGACCAGGACAGAAAGAAGTCATTGAGGCCTTACTGCAAGAACAAGATGTTATTGCGTTATTGCCAACGGGAATGGGAAAATCACTCTGCTATCAGCTACCAGCCTATACACTAGAGAAGCCTGTACTAATTGTTTCACCATTACTCTCATTAATGCAGGATCAAGTAGAAGAGCTGAAGCGTTTTGGGGAAAAGAGGGTGGTAGCTTTAAATTCCTTTTTATCGCTAACAGAGAAACGTTATGTATTACATTATTTAGAGCAATATCGTTTTATTTTTACTTCCCCAGAGATGCTGCTCCAGCAACAGGTACAAGAGAAACTGACGCAGATGAAGCTAGGTTTAATCGTAGTAGATGAGGCACATTGTATCTCACAATGGGGCTTTGATTTTCGACCAGATTATTTACGAATAGGTGACTGGCTATCGAGAGAGAATCGTCCGCCAATTTTGGCATTATCTGCTACAGCAACAAAGAAGGTTGTTCGAGATATACGGGAAACTTTATCTCTCAAAGCTCCATTCGAGTTTATGTATAATGTTGACCGCCCAAATATTCATCTAGGTCGTGTAGTAGTGGAGGATAAGGCTGATAAAGCTAGATGGCTCATGCGCCATGTTACGGAAACGGCAGGACCTGGTATTTTATATGTTTCCTCACGTAAACGAGCGCAACAATATAGCGAAGCCTTATTACAAGCGGGCGTTCGTGTTGCTGCGTATCATGCTGGCTATGGGGTGGAGGACCGTCAATTTATTCAACAGCAATTTATAGCTGGTGAACTTGATTGGATTGTTGCAACAAATGCTTTTGGCATGGGCATTAATAAGCTTGATATACGGCAGGTCATTCATGAATCCATGCCTGCCAATATAGCGAATTATATGCAGGAGATTGGACGTGCAGGGCGGGATGGTCACTCTGCACTTGCTATATTACTGTATGCTGAAGGTGATGAGGAGCTGGCTAAATTTGTTGTGACAGGCGATTTACCAACTTTACATCATGTTGACCGCTATCAGGAGCTGCTATCTCAGCAAATACAGCCAATCCAAATGCTGAAAAATGGGGAGTTAAGTGAGACAGCCTTCCGTGTGTTAGACTATTGGCTGCAGCGAGAGTCTTCGGAACAAGTGAAGGTCCGATTAAATCATTTAGCACTAGAGAAATACAATGCAGTGAATGAAATGCTTCAAATCATACAGACAAAAGACTGTATTCGTGAACATTTAGTCGGGTATTTTGGGCAAAAATTGCAGAAAAAGCCGGAAAACTGTTGTGAAAATTGTGGAATCCATTATGATGTAATCAAGAAAGTACGCTTAAAAGAGAAAAAGAAAGTAGAAATGGCAACGTGGGAAAGTCGATTGCAACAACTATTAATGGGTAATTAGACTAGAACTGACGGTCATTTACTTTTTTCGTAAAATTCGTCATAATAGAGATGATAGAAAGCGTAGTAAGGTTGGGGGAAAGGCGAATGAATAAAGAAGATTATCGCGATAAAATAGAAGAGCATCGTCAATCATTTGAAGATGAGCAAAAAGAACAGCAATCCTTATCAAGAGTTTCCAGAATGAATAAAAACGGTAATAAAAACAAAAAGCCCAAAAATTCGAAACGTAAGACACCATTAATGACGATTCTTTTTGTTATTTTTATCTTGATACCATTAACAATTCTTATTTATTTTTGGAAATTTTATGAACCTGGAAAAACAATTGAACAAGCCGAAAAGGATACAGCTGAACAGGTTGTCGAATTAGATCCTTCAGAAGCATCTGCGTCAGATAAGGATAAAGATAAGGATAAAGATGATAAGGGTCAAGACGCTCAGGGGGATAAGAAGGCTCAAGAGCAATCTCAAAAAGATGCTGATAAATTAGCAGCTGAGCAAAAAGCTGCTGAAGAAGCGAAAAAGGTTCAAGAGGCGAAAAAGGCAGAGGAAGCAAAAAAAGCCGAAGAAGCTCGAAAAGCTGAAGAAGCAAGAATAGCTCAACAACAAGCAGAGGCAGCAAGAAAAGCAGAAGAGGCTAGAAAAGCGGAAGAAGCTAGAAAAGCGGAAGAAGCAAAACAAAATGCTAAAGCAACGACACATACTGTAAAAGCAAATGAGAACTTATACCGAATTGCATTAAATCACTATGGCGATGGCAGTGAAGCGACTTTAGCTAAAATTCGTGCTGCTAATGGGATGTCCTCTAATACTGTAATGGTGGGGCAAGTCATTAAGTTACCTTAATAGAATTTTTTTCGTTATATAGTTTTTCTAGTATAAAATTACAGACAAACGTTCACACCAAAACGTACGTCTGATTTAGCAAAAAGGCGATTCGTTTTTTTAGAAGAATCGCCTTTTTGCTGTCGTAAGGAGAAGTGAGAAAATGCTATATTTAGGGCTATTTCTTTTGGTAGTCACCGCCCTTCTACTTTATATGTGGAAGGTGGCACATGAAAATAATGTATTGTCTCACCAGCTTTCATTACAGGGTGAACAGGAGAAGGTACGATTATTTTTTATTTCAGATGTTCATTTACGTAAAATAAGTAAGAAAATGATTGCACAGATACAGGGACATCATTTTGATGCAGTAATTATTGGCGGTGATTTTGCGGATAGCCGTACACCGATTGATCGTATTCATGAAAATTTATCATTATTAACGTCCCTTGGGCCAACCTATTTTATTTGGGGCAATAATGACAGAGAAATTGGGGAAGAAAGACTGAAGGACATTTTACAGGCATACCATGTTCAAATTATTGTCAATGATGCCGTACAACTGCCGCTTAAAAATTGCTTTTGGTTAAGCGCCATTGAGGATACAACCGTAAAAGAATATAGTTTTGAAAAAGCTTTTGCAAAGATAGGAGAGCAGGATTTCGTTGTTTTCATCGCTCATAATCCAGAGGTTTTTGCGAAAGTTCGGGCTAAGTTCCGTGCGGATTTAATGATGGGGGGACATTTACACGGAGGGCAAATCCGATTCGGCCCATATGGTGTCCATCCAAATGGTTCCTACCGTCAGCGTGATGGTGTCATGACATTAGTAAGCAATGGCTATGGGACGACATTAGTACCTTTTCGATTTGGTGCAAAGCCCCAATGTCATATAATTGACATTGATATTTCGAGTAAATAAACAACCAAAACGTGTGAGAAGGCGTATAATAAAAAGGTATCGTTTATTCTATGATAATGTGAAAGCATGGAACAGCAATTTTTGCTGTTCAAATTCGATTGGAGTGTCAAGAAATGCAGCAAGCAGATGCAATTATTGTTGGAGGAGGCCCATGTGGCTTAGCAGCAGCAATAGCTTTGCAAAATATTGGTTTACAACCTATTGTGATTGAAAAAGGAAATATCGTCAATGCCATCTATCATTACCCTACACATCAAACATTTTTTAGTACGAGTGAACGGTTAGCCATTGGTGATGTACCATTTATTATTGAAGGACGTAAGCCAAAACGCAATCAAGCCCTTGTCTACTACCGCGAGGTCGTCCGTTTAAAAAATATACAAGTTAATCGCTTCGAAAAAGTACAAAATGTTGTAAAAAATAATGATTTGTTCACGGTTACCTCCGATAAGGAAATATATGAAACGCCCTATGTTGTCATTGCAACAGGTTATTATGATCATCCGAATTATTTAAATATCCATGGTGAGCAGTTACCTAAAGTTTTCCATTATTTTAAAGAGGGCCATGAATTTTTTGATACGGATGTTCTAGTTATAGGTGGCAAAAATTCAGCGATAGATGCCGCGTTAGAATTAAATAAAGCCGGTGCTCGTGTAACCGTAGCCTATCGTGGTAGCGAATACTCTTCAAGCATCAAGCCATGGGTATTACCCGAATTTGAAGGGGTAGTCAAAACTGGAGAAGTTGACATGCTTTTTAATACAAATGTATTGGAAATACGAGAGCACGAAGTAGTTTTAGAAGTAGAGGGCCAAGAGAAAGTAGTAAAAAATGATTTCGTTTTTGCTATGACTGGCTATCATCCTGATCACTCCTTTATCAAAGCGATGGGAGTGGAGATAGAGGAAGAAACGGGTCGTCCATATGTTACGCCTGAAACAATGGAAACCAATGTTGAAGGACTATTCATTGCAGGTGTTATTGCAGCAGGAAATAATGCCAATGAAATTTTTATTGAAAATGGTCGTTTCCATGGCGAATGTATCGCCCGAACTATTGAGCAGAGAAAAAAATAACGATCGAGGCTGTATAGGCATGTAGCTTATACAGCCTTTTTAGCAAGGAGGCAACTCAATGATTGGCTTGTATTGGCTCTTGAGTTATTTAATAGGCAACATCTTGACGGCTTATTTCGTTGGTAAGATATACGGTGTCAATTTGCAGGAAGAGCGGAGTAAAAATTTAGGCGCACGTAATGCAGGAAGTGTGATTGGGAAAACAGCATTTATTTTGACGCTTCTTGGCGATTCATTAAAAGGTGTACTTGTTGTCGGATTAGGACGCATGTGGCAATTGGAAGAATGGGTCGTTATTGGCGGAGCTGCATGGGTGATAATAGGGCATCTATTTCCGATCTGGCTGAAATGGAACGGAGGAAAAGGTGTAGCTACTTTTATTGGTGTGGGTCTTGCCTTATCGCCAAGTCTTTTTTTATGGATGATCATTGGTACAGCACTTATATCTGCATTTACTAGAAGTCTGACACTTGGCATGGTTGGTGGCTTTGTTTTTTATATAGCCGCAATTATACAAGCAGGGAAATTAGAGCCATATGGACTTTTAATCATGGCAATCGTGTGTATGCTTATTAAGCATATGTCTAATATTCAGGAATCATTGAAAAGAGGGAAGTGAAGGAAATGTATTGGTGTAAAATTGCCAAGACAAATGAGGAATTTGAGGCGATTGCTCGATTGAATTATGAAACATTTGTTGAAGAAATTCCTCAGCATGAGGTGAATGCATCGCGAAAAAAAGTTGACCGATTTCATCAAGAGAATACCTATGTCGTTGTTTATAAGCAAACAGAATTAATTGGCATGGTGGCGTTCAGAGATCAACGACCATTTTCTATTGATGAAAAGATTGGTAAGGTCGAGCAGTATTTATCAAAGGAAAATTGTGAGAAGCTTTGTGAAATTCGTTTGCTTTCCGTGAAGAAAGGTTATCGAACGGGTCGAGTTTTATTGAAGCTTACTCAGGCCTTAACTACATTTGCCTACGAAAAAGGCTATTCTGCGGCAGTGATTTCAGGTACAACGAGAGAGGAAAAACTATATAAGCAGATGGGTTTTAAGCAGTTTGCGCCAGCTGTCGGGGAAGAGGGTGCGATGTTTTTACCGATGGTGCTCACTAGGCATGAATTTGAACAATCATTACAACATAGACTAACGACGGAACCCTCTACATTTTATCCTGGACCAGTGAAGCAATTAGAGACAATTGCTTATTCAGATGTATCACATCGTTCATTAGCTTTTTATGCACTTTATGAACGCGTGCAGAAGAAGTTGCTGCATTTATCGAAGGCAAATCATGTTGGTGTAATTGTAGGGACGGGAACGCTAGCAAATGAAGTAATGCTTGCACAACTAAAGGCACAGCAATTAGGAAAAGGGCTTATTCTAACAAATGGAGAATTCGGTGAGCGTTTACGGAAGCAAGCCGCTCGTTGGTCATTACAGTTTGAGGTGGTAGAAAAAGAGTGGGGAACGGTATTTGATGACAAAGAACTGGCTTCAAAGCTTGATACGGGGTCTTATCAGTGGATGTTGGCAGTGCATGGTGAGACTTCCACGGGAACTTGTAATAACTTAGATATTCTTAAAAAGCTTGCTATACAATACAATGTAAAGTTATGTATAGATTGTATTAGTTCGTTCGGTGCCATGCCGTTTTCTTTACAGGACTGCTATTTAGCTACGGCTGTGAGTGGTAAGGCCATTGGTGCGTTAAGTGGGTTAGCATTTGTATTTTCGCAATCACTTGTACCCTCATCTGCCGCTCTACCTGCTTATCTTGATTTAGCAAATTATCAGCAAGGTACCGTACCATTTACATTACCTGCTGTATTATTAAGTAATGTGGAGAAGGCATTGCAAGCCTATCCAGCACGTTATGAGCAGCTACAGCAGCGCTTTCAATCACTGCTACAGCTACCAATCATGCAATTTCAATATCCAACAATTCAATATCCGATGCTGATAACGGTTCAATTGCCTAATACTTATGCTAACCTACTTATTGATTTAGCATTAAACGGACTATTCGTTCATGGTGAAAGCCAGTATTTACGCCAAAAGAATTTCATTCAATTTTCTGTAATACAACCAGATTTTGATGAAGCTTGTGCTCGACTTAGCGAGATACTGAGCTATTATAAACAGGTGATCGAGATGTGAGGAAAAATATTACAGGAAAAAGTCCTTTAAATTTAAAGGCGAGCCAGTTGTGTTTAGGCCTATTAATAATTTTAAGCGTGCCTTTTGGCCATTAATACCTGTGGCGAATATGACGCCTAAATCTTCTAGCATTTTACCACCACCCACATAGCCATAAACACCTTCTGCGATTCCATTAAAGCAGCGGGAAACAAGTACAACTGGGATGTCTCGCTGTATAAGGCTTTCAATTCCCTTTACAACAGATGGTGGGACATTCCCTTGACCTAGTCCTTCTAGCACAACACCATCATATTTACATGCAAGCACGACATCCAATAAATCTTCTTCCATACCGGCATACACTTTTAGCATTGCGACACGCTTGGATAAATTGTTAACATCTACATATTGTCGACGAATTGGTGCGTGATGGAATAAGATTCGGGATTTAGTAATAAGTCCAATCGGTCCATATTGTGGAGATTGGAAAGTATTTACTGAACTTGTGCTTGTTTTTGTTGTATTTACAGCAAGATGAACCTCATCATTCATCACAACAAGCACACCTTTATCACGGGCTTCTTCATCAACAGCTACTCGGACTGCCTCCACTAAATTATAAATCCCATCTGCTCCAAGTTCGTTAGATGAACGCATAGCTCCTGTTAGCACAATAGGAATGGCTAAATTCGTTGTTAGCTCTAAGAAATAGGCGGTTTCTTCCAATGTATCTGTACCGTGTGTGATGACCACACCGTCAATTGGCTGTGCGTCAATTTGTTCCAAAATCAAGTTACGCAATAAAAGCATCTCTTTCGGTGTAATATGTGGAGAAGGAAGATTAAAAGCTTCTATTTCTATAATGCTTGCTAGTGAAGCCAGTTTATTACTTTCCTTCATTAGAGGATTTTCCTTATTTGGCATGACCGCTCCTTCAGCACTCATTGCCATGGAGATTGTGCCGCCAGTATGAATTAATAAAATTGTTTTTTTCATAAAAAATAAATCTCCTTTTAAAAAGTTTTTTTGTCATTACATGGTATAATAATAGCAGTCTATTGTTGAAAGGAGCCGGCATCATGATCATTTTATTATCTGCTGCCATTGCTCCCGGTCTAGCGCTTTTTAGTTATTTCTATTTGCGCAATCAGATGGCTACGGAGCCAAGAAGAACTTTACTACAAACGTTTTTATACGGCGCATTTTTAACGTTCCCAATCATGTTTTTACAGTATGTATTAACAGAGGAAGGGGTTTTTCGATATCTTTATCTTCAAGACGTACTATTTTCAAGTGTCATTGAAGAATTTTTTAAATGGTTTGTGCTATTAATTGCCATCTATAATCATATAGAATTTGATGACCCTTACGATGGTATATTGTATGGGGCAAGCATTTCGCTCGGCTTTGCTACAATTGAAAATGTTCTTTATCTACTTTCATTTGGCTTAGACACGGCATTTATGCGAGCCTTATTACCAGTATCAAGTCATGCTTTGTTCGGTGTCGTAATGGGCTATTATTATGGACGGGCTAAGTTTTCGAAACTTGTTAAGACAAAAGAAATGATTGCTATGGCGCTTTGTGCACCAGTCGTACTTCACATTCTATACAATACAATATTATCATTCAAAGGTCACTGGGTTTATTTAATGATTCCTTTTATGTTGTTTTTATGGTGGTTTGGCTTGCGCAAAGTGAAGCTTGCACATTATCATCTGGTGCAGCATTTGCATATGCAAAAGAAAATATAAAGCGTAGAAATCGTCAAAGATTTCTACGCTTTATTTCATTTTTATCATGTATAAATTACTCCTTTTGTTTCAAGCTATAAAAAAAAGGAGTGATAAAAGTGCGTTTAGTAAGCATACTTTTTGCTTTGATATTAGGAATTAGTATAATTGCGATTCCTCAAAATGATGCGAATGCATTTAGCGATCAGCAAATTACTCGGGGTGCCTATGGAGATGATGTCGTTGAATTGCAAGCGAGGCTACAATACTTAGGTTTTTATAAGAGTAAAATTGATGGCAAATTTGGCTACAACACATACTGGGCTTTACGTAATTTCCAAGAAAATTATGGGTTACCAGTAGACGGAATTGCAGGCGCTAAGACAAAGAAAGCATTAACGGGCAATTCAGATTATGATGAAAAATGGGTGAAAGCTCAATTAAATGCAGGGAATCAATTTACTTATTATGGGGGGAAGCCTCTTGATCAGCAAGTGAAAAAGAATACTAGTGGTGGCACTAGCAATAGTAGTGGAAGTAGTAATAATAATGGAACACAGACACAAGTCCCTCCCAAATATACAGAACGTGATTTACAACTAATGGCGAATGCGGTATATGGAGAGGCAAGGGGAGAACCATATGAAGGACAAGTAGCAGTTGCTGCAGTTATTTTGAATCGTTTGGAAAGCCCAGATTTCCCGAATACTATTTCGGGTATCATTTTCCAACCGTTAGCATTTACGGCCGTTGCAGATGGACAAATTTGGCTTGAGCCAAATGAGCGAGCAAAAGAAGCGGTTATTGATGCCATGAACGGCTGGGACCCTTCAGAAAATGCATTGTATTATTTCAATCCAAAAACTGCAACGAGCAAATGGATTTGGTCACGTCCACAAATCAAACAAATTGGAGAGCATATTTTCTGTTCATAGAAAGGAGGAACCTAGATGAAAACTTGGCTCGTGGTTTTAACGATTGCCGTTATTGGGTTAGGGGCTTACAGCATTGATTTGCATGGAGATAAAGAAGATTTACAACGTACCGTACTAGCACAATATACAGATAAGTTAACGGATGCATCTGAAAAACTTTCCCATCTTCAACGCTCGGTATCACAATCCCTGTTGTTTCAAGATGAGCAGGCGATACACAATGAACTAGATTCGGTTTGGCGTTTAAGCTCAGAAGTTCGTTCTTCTATTGCGAATATTCCAATAGGACAAGAGCTATCAAGCGAATGGATGAACTATCTAGGTCGACTTGGCGATGAAGCAAAAAGGACAGCGAAAACAGGGGATTATGAAGCTTGGCGTGAAAAAATGCCCCAGGTTTCAACAAATTTACAATCTCTTTCCGATGAATGGACAGCTGCAACCGTCGATTTCTATAAGCATGATGGAAAAATGGATGTTTGGCTACAGCAAGTGGACAATAAAAATCCAAATAGCCAATTTGATACTGTAAAAGATACATTAAAGGGCTACGGAGAAAAGGATTTCCCGTTAACTTTATCTGAATCTGATTGGCAGAAAAAAATTGAGTTAAAGGCATTACAGGATGCGGTTATTACCGAAAAAGAAGCACTAGAAAAAGTGAAATACTTATTCCCAGTCATTAAAGATGCTACATTTACAGTTACAAAAAGTAGTGATACAGCACCATATCCTTTTTATCATATCCAATTTCACCAAGGGATTCGATTAGGCTATGTTGATCTAACAGAAAAGGGTGGACATTTATTATCCTATTTAGTAGAACGTCCTGTGGATGAAGCCAAGTTATCACAAGAGGAAGTTATGAAAAAAGCGCAGGAATATGTGAAGAAATTAGGCATGAAAGATGTAGCCTATGTGGAATCACGCGAAAATCATCAAGCTTGGCATGTGACATTTGCTCGTGTGCATCCTGGAGATAATGCGTTAATCTACGCTGATGGTGTTCAATTGAAAGTAGCGAAAGATACAGGTGAGCTGTTAGGTGCAAATGCAATGGAATATATTCAAGAAGAAAATATTAAAAAGCAAACAGCTAAGCCGATTGATTGGAAAACGTTCTTCCAAGACGATATTCAAGTACAAGAGGTAAAAAATATCTATACAGATAATGGACAATTTGAGCAACGTCTTTGCTATGAGGTCATTGCATTGCGTGATGGTAATACGCAGGAAACATTTAGAATTGTAATTGATGCGGAAAACCATAATGTATTAAAAGTGGAATATCTAACTTAATCAATGATGCCTCCGCTCTGTATGAACTTGACATGAAAATACTACCAATTTTTATAGCCAAAATAAGCTTCTCATGAGATAATTAAACTATATTTTTCGCACGGGGAGATGCTCATGGAAATAAAAATTGGTACACAATTACAACTTGAACCAACTTATACAGAACGGTTGGAGAAATTCCGCTGTAAAGTTGTAGAGCAAAAAGATAATATTCTATATATTGATTATCCGGTTAATATGGTAACAAAGAAAACGGCATTTTTAATAGATGGCTCAGAATTTAGAGCAACTTTTCGTACTGAGGATAAGCAATCCTTTGCCTTTAATACAGAGGTAGTTGGCCGTAAAGCAGGTAATATACCAATGATTATGTTGCATTGTCCAACACCAGAGGAGTTTATAAAAATTCAGCGACGAGAATACGTTCGTGTAGAGACACAAGTAGACGTTGCTGTTCAGTTGAAAGACTATAAATATCAACTTGTAACTGTTGATGTTAGTGCAGGAGGCCTAGCTGTCATGTTGAAAGGTCAAGTAGCTTTCACTGAGGGTGATGAAGTAAAACTAACCATTGTATTGCCATTTGCCAATGGAGATGTCAAGTATGTCATTACAGAAGCGCTGATCGTCCGTATTTTCGAAAAAGAGGATAAACGCATTGCAACAATCCAACTAACAGATACAGATGATGTCGATCAACAGCATATCGTCCGTTTTTGCTTTGAACGTCAATTAGTCAATCGTCGTAAAGAAATGAACCCTTTTAATGTTTAATTTCCTTTATGAATATTTTGATGAAGCCCTCTCCTAGTAGAGGGCTTTTTTGAGGTTATATGATACAATAAGAGGTGCAGAAAGTAGGGAAGAATATGAAGAAAAACATTCAAATTGCGATAGATGGGCCTGCTGGTGCTGGCAAAAGTACAATCGCGAAAATTGTTGCTGAAGCACTGGGCTTTACATACATTGACACAGGCGCAATGTATCGAGCAGTTACGTATAAAGCGATGCAACAAAACATACATTTAGATGATGAAGCAAAATTAGCAGAGATGCTTGAAGTAAGCACAATTGAATTAAAACCATCACCTCAGGGACAGCTTGTTTTTTTAGATGGTCACAATGTGTCAGCGGAAATTCGCTCTAATGAGGTCACTTCATCAGTCTCACAAGTAGCTGCCCATGCGAAGGTTCGTGAACTATTAGTTGCCCAACAGCAAAAACTTGCAGCTAATGGTGGTGTTGTCATGGATGGCCGCGATATTGCTACACACGTCTTAAAGGATGCAGAACTAAAGATTTTCATGTCTGCAACAGTAGAGGAACGTGCTAGACGTCGCTTGATTGATAATCAAAAAAGAGGAATTGACTCCTCTCTTGAAAAACTTCAGGAAGAAATTGCACTACGTGATAAAAAGGATAGTGAGCGTGAAGCATCGCCACTGATTCAAGCTGAAGATGCGATCTTTTTAGATACAACAGCATTGTCCATTGATGATGCAGCACAAGCTATTTTAAAATTAGCAGAAGAAAAAATGCTATAAATCCTAAAGTTTCAGACATTTTTTGAATTTAAAGGATTTATTTTTGTCTTTGTCTTCAATATCGAATAAAATAGTAAGGGAAGATGCGAAGGAGGGTTACATATGTCTGAAGAAATGAACTATGCAGAACAAACGTTTAACGAGGGTGATATCGTCAAAGGCATTGCCGCGCAAGTTGATGAAAAGGCAGTATCTGTATCAATTCCAGGTGCACCGTTTGATGGTATTGTACCGATTAGTGAATTATCAAGCTTACACATTGAGAAAGCGTCTGATGTCATCTCAGTTGGAGATGAATTAGAGTTGATGATTACAAAGGTTGAAGAAGAAAACTTTGTCCTATCAAAACGTAAAGTGGATGCTTTAAAAGCATGGGATACACTGGAGCAGCAATTTGCCGCTGAGGAAATTTTTGAAGCGGAAGTAAAGGATATTGTTAAAGGTGGTCTTGTCGTAGATTTAGGTGTACGTGGCTTTGTACCAGCATCGCTTGTAGAGGACTATTTCGTTGATGATTTTGAAGGCTATAAAGGGCAAATATTAAGCTTTAAAATTGTTGAGCTTGATAAGGGTAAGAATCGCCTTATTTTATCTCATCGAGCAGTGGTTGAAGCAGAGAAAGCTTCACAAAAGAAAAATGTGATTAATCAAATAAAAGCTGGCGATGTATTGGATGGTAAAGTACAGCGTCTCGCGTCATTTGGTGCATTTATCGACCTAGGTGGTATTGATGGTCTTGTACACATCTCGCAAGTATCACATGAGCATGTGAGTGATGTGAGTGAGGTTTTAGCTGAAGGACAAGATGTAAAAGTAAAAGTACTATCAGTGGACCCAGAAAATGAACGTATTTCTTTATCTATTAAGGAAACTATTCCTGGACCATGGTCTAATATTGAAGAACGTGCCGCAAAAGGCACTATTTTAGACGGTAGAGTGAAGCGACTTACTTCATTCGGTGCATTTGTGGAAGTATTCCCGGGCGTGGAGGGTTTAGTGCATATATCGCAAATTGCGCATAAGCACATTAACACGCCTCATGAAGCATTGAAAGAGGGACAAGAAGTACAGGTGAAGGTCCTTGATGTCAATGCTGACGAAGGCCGTCTAGCCCTAAGTATTAAAGAATTACTAGAAAATCCAGAAGCAGAAGAAGTAATCGACTATGAATTACCTGAAGAGAATACAGGCTTCTCATTCGGTGATGTCATTGGCGATAAACTAAAAAACTTTAAATAATGTATACAGCGAGGATGCATAAATGTATCCTCGCTATTTTTGTGGTTGATAGGATTATGAAAGTGAAGGATAACAATTAAGAAATGGATAAAATCTTTGAAATGAAGGATAAAACTCTAAAAGTAGCGGATAAGAATCCTAAAGTGAAGGATAGCAACTAAAGAATGTAAAATCTTTGAATTAAAGGATAAGATTTTAGCAGCAGCGGGTAAGATTCTTAAAATAAAGGATAGTTAATTAAAAAGGCGATAAAACCTTTATGACATCTGATAGCACGCTTAAAAAATGAGGTAACACCGTTTATCACCATACATAGCATTCTACATTATGGATATGATATGATATAATGGCATTTTTCGTGTATAATAGCGAAAGACAAGAAGTTGGAAGGATGAAGTACAGATGACGAAACCAGTAGTAGCCATCGTAGGTCGTCCGAACGTAGGTAAGTCGACGATTTTTAATCGTATCGTTGGAGAACGCGTTTCGATTGTGGAGGATATCCCAGGCGTAACACGGGACCGTATTTATAGTTCGGCAGAGTGGTTAACACACGATTTTAATATTATTGATACAGGTGGCATTGAAATAGGGGACGAGCCGTTTTTAGAACAGATTCGTCAACAAGCTGAAATTGCCATTGATGAAGCGGACGTTATTATTTTCATGACAAATGGTCGTGAAGGGGTAACGGCAGCAGATGAGCAAGTTGCTAAAATTCTATACAAAACAAAAAAACCAGTCGTATTAGCGGTTAATAAAATTGATAATCCTGATATGCGTGAAATGATTTATGATTTTTATGCACTTGGCTTCGGTGAACCTTGGCCAATCTCAGGTTCCCACGGTTTAGGTTTAGGGGATTTATTGGACGAATGTGCAAAACATTTCCCGAAAGAAGATGAAGAACAATATGGTGATGATGTCATTAAATTCTCTTTAATTGGTCGTCCGAATGTTGGGAAATCCTCTTTAGTGAATGCTTTCCTAGGGCAAGAACGTGTTATTGTTAGTAATATTGCAGGGACAACACGTGATGCGATTGATACGCCTTATGCATATGATGGACAGGAATATGTCATTATTGATACGGCAGGTATGCGTAAAAAAGGAAAGATCTATGAAACAACCGAGAAATATTCTGTGTTACGTGCGCTACGTGCTATTGAACGCTCAGACGTTGTTTTAGTAGTGCTGAATGCAGAAGAAGGTATTCAAGAGCAAGATAAAAAAATCGCTGGCTATGCACATGAAGCTGGAAAAGCTGTGATCATTGTTGTGAATAAATGGGATGCCATTGAAAAAGATGAAAAAACAATGAATGTCTTTACACAGCAAATTCGTGAGCATTTCCTATTTTTAGATTATGCCCCAATCATATTTGTGTCGGCGAATACAAAACAGCGTGTGCATCAGATTTTACCGATTATCCAACGTGTCAGCGAGAATCATGCGATGCGTATTCAATCCTCTATTTTAAATGAAGTGATTGAGGACTCAGTGGCTCGTAATCCTGCACCGACAGATAAAGGTCGTCGCTTACGTATTTACTATGCTACTCAGGTAGCGATTAAGCCACCAACATTCGTTATTTTTGTGAATGAACCTGAGCTTATGCATTTCTCATACGAACGCTTCTTAGAAAATCGTATTCGTGAAACATTTGACTTTGAAGGGACGCCAATTCGTTTAATTACACGTGCGCGTGCTTAAGGCAATAGCTATACACATACAATACGCCAACCCGACATTATTGTTGGGTGGCGTCTTTTTACAAAAAAGAACTTACTTAATAGACAACCCAGCAAAGGGAGGATTTTGTTATGGAAAAAGTTTGTGTGTTAGGGGCAGGCTCATGGGGTACTGCACTGGCAATGGTACTAGCGGAAAATGGACATGATACGCTTGTATGGACACATAGAGCTGAACAGGCAGAAGAAATCAATCAACTGCATACAAATAAAAAATATTTACCAGAAACCATTCTACCTGAAAATTTACATGCGACGAGTGATATGGCGAAGGTAGCTACTCATGCAGAAACCATTGTTGTGGCTGTTCCAACAAAAGCGATTCGTGAAGTATGCGAGAAACTAACGGCTGAATTAACAAAAAAAGTGTTGTTTGTCCATGTTTCGAAAGGAATTGAGCCTGACTCATTAAAACGAATATCTGAAATTTTAGCAGAGAGCTTACCAGCTATGTATGTGGAAGAAATTGTTGTTCTTTCTGGGCCAAGTCATGCAGAAGAAGTGGTGCTGCATCATCCTACAACGGTTACTGCAGCTTGTGCCAATATTGATGCTGCTGAAAAGGTACAGGATTTATTTATGAATCAGTTCTTCCGCGTCTATACAAATGAAGATATCATTGGTGTGGAAATAGGAGGAGCGTTGAAAAACGTTATCGCTTTAGCAGCAGGTATTACTGATGGCTTAAATTATGGAGACAATGCGAAAGCGGCACTTATCACGCGAGGTCTTGCAGAAATTTCACGGTTAGGAGTAAAAATGGGCGGTAATCCATTTACGTTCTCAGGGCTTACAGGTATGGGGGATTTAATTGTAACCTGTACAAGTGTTCACTCGCGGAACTGGCGTGCAGGAAATATGTTAGGGCAAGGTATGAAGCTACAAGAAGTGCTGGATCAAATGGGCATGGTCGTTGAAGGTGTCCGTACCACGAAGGCAGCCTATCAATTAGCAGAGAAATATGGTGTCGCCATGCCGATTTCCACAGAGCTCTATAGTGTGCTATTTAATGATGTTGAACCGAAAGTAGCAGTAGATGCCTTAATGATGCGTATGAAAAAACGAGAAATAGACGATATGAAGCATTAATATTAATTTTTTGATTAGACTTGTCATAAAATGGACATAAATAAGGTGTCTCAGCGAATCTGTTGAGACGCCTTATTGTGTGCCACTAGTTGAATAGAAATACATGCTAAAAGAGTTGTCCATTTCTTGATAGTTATAGGACAACTATTTCTTTTTAGCAAAAGCACATAGTATAATATACTTTGATTGTGTCTTGACATTCAAAGAAAGGTGGTTTTTTGAAATGGGCCCGTTAGCTCATATGCCTGCGCTTGATGTAATGTGGGTGTCGTTTTATTGCATCGCATTTATGATTATATCAGTCGGCTTAATTTATTTAGCGCGAAATAAGATTTCAAATGTATTTTTACGAACAGTCGTAAATTTATGTGCATACATACTGTTTGGACTTGGCACATTTTTAATGGTACTTGTAGTTGCCACTTGGCCAGCATAAAAAATAATGAGGTGTCAGTAACATGAAAAAACTAAGTGCTTTGCTGTTGGTATTTGCAACCGCCATACTGTTAGTAGGATGTGCGTACCCAGAAGACGAAAAAAGGGCTAAGGTTACGCCTGATGTCGATCAACTAGCTGCAGTTCAACGTGCCGTGGATGAATATCGTGAAGCAACAGGTGGACTAGTACCAATTAAAAATAGCGAGCTAGATACGGATATCTATATCAAATATTTAATCGATTTTGAAAAACTTATGCCGAAGTATTTGGCGACAATCCCTGGAAATGCCTATGAAAAAGGTGGTATATATCAATATATCATTTGGGACCCTGAAAATGAGGCATCCGTCAAATTAGTAGATTTAAATGCGGCAGAGCGTATACGTGAAATAGGTATTCGTAAACTATCTACACAATATTTACCAATAAAAGGGTCAATATCAGATAATGTTTATCAGATCAACTATAAAGATTTGGGTTATAAAACAGAGGTAACTGTAAAAAGTCCCTATTCTGGCGTCGAGTTACCGCTTTTCATGACTGGTGATGGTGAATTACATGTAGACTATGCTGTGGATTTAGGACAACTATTAAAAGAAGATAAGCCAAATGTAAAGCCAGGCGATGATATTCGCCAACTGCTTGTCGACAAATTTCCAGTGGTCCCTGCCTATTCTATTCCCTATACAGTGGACGAGAATGGAGAGCCTATCTATGATATGAAAACATATAATGCGGATGTTAAAAAGGCGAAAGAACAACAAAAACAAGAGGCAGAAGCCGCCGAGAAAAAAGAAAACTAGCAAACAAGCTCCTTACATTTGTGAGGGGCTTTTTCATATTTGTCTACAGGCTCGCATATAGTGAAAAAGCGTAGATAAAGGAGGCAGAAACCTTGAGTGAAGCAGTATTTAGAGAAATTGCAGAGCGCACAAATGGCGATGTTTATATTGGTGTTGTCGGTCCAGTACGTGTAGGTAAATCAACATTTGTAAAAAAGGTAATGGAATCAGTCGTGTTACCAAACATTGTGGATGAAACGGAAAGAATGCGAGCACAAGATGAGTTGCCACAAAGTTCTCCGGGGCCAGTCATTATGACTGCTGAGCCGAAGTTTGTGCCTGCCCAAGCAACCCGTATTGTGGTCGGTGACGATGAAATGCCATTTCAAATTCGATTAGCAGATTGTGTGGGTTATATTATCGATGGGACAAAAGGCTATGAAGATGAAAATGGACCTAAATTTGTTCATACTCCTTGGCATACGGAGCCAATTCCGTTTCAGGAAGCCGCTAAAATTGGCACAGATAAGGTGATTCGCGATCATGCGAATATTGGTATTGTCGTAACGACTGATGGTACAGTGAACGGAATCAGTCGAAGAGCAGCAGAGAAGGCAGAAGAGGAAATTGTAGAGCAATTAAAAGAAATCGGCAAACCATTTGTCATCTTACTCAATTGCCAAATGCCTGCGAGAGAAGAAACAGTTCAGCTTCGCAATGAATTGTTTGAACGTTACAATGTACCTGTTATTGCGATGTCCATTGATCAAATGAGAGAAGCGGATATTCAATATATTTTACAAGAGGCGTTATTTGAATTCCCAATTCGTACCATTGAAGTGGAAAAACCAGACTGGCTGGATGTATTAGATGCTACACATCCATTAAACGTTGCATTAATTGATTCGATGGAGGAAGTCCTTTCTTCTGTGATGAAAATTCGAGATGTGCAACAGGCATCAGATGCCTTCAAAGCGATTGACTTTATTGACCAAAGTGAGGTTGTTCATGTAGATGCAGGTGTAGGAACAGCTGTAATCCGGGTGTCCCTACAGGGTGAATTGTATAAATCAGTTTGTAATGAATGGCTAGAAGAACCAATTGAAACGAAAAAAGATTGGTTACTCTTTATCAAAGAGGCGGCAGAGGCAAAAGAGGCCCAAAAACGCTTTAAAAGTGCTATTCACGATGCTGATACGACAGGCTATGGGGTGACATTGCCAATGATGCAGGAATTTGAGCCAACAGCCCCAGAGCTTATTAAACAGAATAATTTCTTTGGTGTACGAATGAAGGCAAAAGCACCATCCTATCATATTATCCGAGTTGATATGGAGTCAGAATTTGCACCGTTAATTGGCTCAGAGTTCCATAGTCAGCAACTTTTAAAAGATTTAAATCATGCTTATTTACATGATCGTGATGCATTATGGAATACACAATTATTTGGCACACCATTGCACGAAGTATTAAAAGAGGGGATTCGCTACAAAATGGATGCAGTTCCACATACTGCTAAAAAACGTATGCGTCAGACGATTGAACGTATGGTTAATGAAGGGGATCGTGGTTTAGTAACATTTATTTTATAGTGATAAAATTCAGAAAAAATGCAAAAAATATACGCAGGGCTTTTCGTTTTTATGCGAAAAGTCCTTTTATTTTTGTTTTTTGGGTGAAAAACTGATTTTTTGGTTATAATCATGTATGAATACAGTTGCGTAGCGGTTTTCTATGTGTTACTCTTTTTACAGAATTGGTTCATGACCCTTTGAGAGGAGGTGAATGGTGTGAATAAAACAGAATTAGTAAACTCTGTTGCTGAAGCTGCAGGTCTTTCTAAGAAAGACGCTTCTAAAGCAGTTGAAGCTGTATTTGATACAATTCAAGATGCTCTTGCAAAGGGTGACAAAGTACAATTAATTGGTTTTGGTAACTTTGAAGTACGTGAACGTGCGGCTCGTAAAGGTCGTAACCCACAAACTGGTAAAGAAATCGAAATCGCTGCTAGCAAGGTGCCTGCTTTCAAACCAGGTAAAGCGCTTAAAGACGCGGTAAAATAATACACGTCTAGTAGTTACATAGAGCAGTCTTCATGTTAACGAACATGAAGGCTGCTCTTTTCAGCTTCAAATTCTGTATTTTACATAATAATATACAGTGATTTGCTTATCTAGAAGCGAATTTCTGATGAATCAGGTAAGTCATTTTGCGCTTACCTTTTGGATGTGCTACGATGCATAGGGAAATGTGTAATGTTTTGATATGCAGGAGGTTTTTTGATGTCGAATATTGATTTATTGAAAATAGAGGAAGCGGTAAAAATGATTTTAGAAGCGGTAGGTGAAGATGTTAATCGTGAAGGTTTATTGGATACGCCGAAGCGTGTAGCAAAAATGTATGCAGAAATGTTCAGCGGCTTGCATGAGGATGCTAAAGATTATTTTAAAACGGTGTTTCATGAGGATCATGAAGAACTAGTGCTTGTCAAAGATATACCTTTTTATTCGATGTGTGAGCATCATCTGGTACCTTTCTATGGCAAAGCACATGTTGCATACATACCAAATGACGGCGTTGTTGCAGGACTGAGTAAGTTAGGACGTGCAGTGGAGACGATTGCCCGCAGACCACAACTACAAGAGCGTATTACCTCTTCAGTAGCGGACACAATTATGGAGATGCTTTCGCCAAAAGGTGTTTATGTTGTGATCGAGGCAGAGCATATGTGTATGACAATGCGTGGATTGAAAAAACCTGGTTCCAAAACGGTGACATCTGTTGCACGCGGTATTTATGAGGAAGATGAAGTGAAACGTAGAGAAGTGCTGTCATTTATTCAAATGTCTTAAATTGCGTGTCTAATTATGTTATGATGAACTAAGAATTTGTCGGATTTAAGGAGTGTACAAAGATGTCACAAGATTATATTGTTATTCAAGCAGAAGAAGATGGTGTACATGTCATTGGATTAACACGTGGAACAGATACGAAATTCCATCATTCAGAGAAATTAGATGCCGGCGAAGTAATGATTGCTCAATTTACAGAACATACGTCTGCCATGAAAATACGCGGTAAAGCGCAAATTCATACAGCACATGGCGTGATCAATAGCGAAGCGAAAAAATAAGAGATTTTGTTTCTTACGATAAGTTTTAATGCTGTTCAACGTTCTACAGCACATATAAAAACACTAGATGTGAAAAACTTAGTATAAGGTCTATGGGCAGTTAGCATTCCAACATTTAATTTTGGGAGAGCTTTACTGCCTGTGCTATGAAGAAAGCAAATTTTTTTTATTCCGCATCGTTGCGTATGCTATAATGACTCAGTAAGCAAGCGTTTAGCCTTGTACAGGGCTAACGTATCTGAAAGTGAAATGGAGTAAGGTCTATGAATGCAACATACATTCAAAATTCAATTGCACAGTTAAAAACAGAGATTTTCATGGATGTTCGTCATAGAACTTTGCAAAAATACACAGGTGTACCTGTGCTAGATGAAAATCAACTGTTTTATTTGTTAATCCCGTTTTTGAATGGTGAAGAGTGGCAACAAGAGCAACAAGAGGCTGCAATTTCTGTTGGCATAGTGTACGCAGCATTAGCGGCTCACGATCATATAAAAGAATTAGACGCAACATCAAAAGAACAGCAGCTTACCGTTTTAGCTGGGGATTTTTATAGTGGTCGTTATTATGAAATTTTAGCAATGTCAGGGAATGTCGCATTGATTCGAAACTTGTCACAAGGTATTGTGGCACGATGTGAAAACCAAATTAAAGTTTATGAAAATAAACAACGAACAATGGAACAGTGGTATACGTCGATGAGTACGATAGAATCTGGGTTAATTGCTCAATTTTTTGATCTTTATTCTTTCAGTGAATATATACCACTTATAGAAAAAAGCTTATTAATCTTGCGTTTAGAAAAAGAATGGACAGCTTATCAACGTGGGCAAATATCTTTAATGGGTAAGGCACTAGAAGAAAGTGTCAGACGTAATGGCGCAACCTTTAATAGCGTCATCCAAGGGAAAATTGTGCATTTAAAAACAGAACTATCACAGATCATTAATCAGGCATCCTTTTTACAAAGTGATATCAAACAAGCTTTACATGCACATGTAGAGGCATCCATTGCTTCTACTAACGGATAAGAGAGGTTTTTCAAAATGGCTAAAACGAAAGAAGAACACGTTCACGAAGTATTTGAAAGTATTTCGGAAAACTACGATAAAATGAATGGTGTAATTAGTTTCCAGATGCATGTTGGCTGGCGTAACGATACAATGAAGCACATGGCTGTAAAACCTGGATCAAAAGCACTTGATGTATGCTGTGGCACCGCAGACTGGACAATCGCACTGGCAGAGGCTGTTGGTGAAAGTGGAGAAGTAAAAGGACTAGACTTTAGTCAAAACATGCTGAAAGTTGGCGAAAAAAAGGTAGAGCCATACCCACAAATTGAACTAGTTCATGGAAATGCGATGGAGTTGCCTTTTCCAGATGATACGTTTGATTATGTGACAATCGGCTTTGGTCTTCGCAATGTACCTGATTATTTACAAGTTTTGAAGGAAATGCATCGCGTTGTTAAACCAGGCGGAATGGTTGTTTGTTTAGAAACATCTCAATCTGAAATTCCTGGTTATCGTCAGCTGTTCCGTTTTTATTTTAAATATATAATGCCGATATTTGGTAAAATATTTGCGAAAAGCTATAAGGAGTATTCTTGGCTTCAGGAATCTGCGAATGATTTCCCAGGTATGAAAAGGTTAGCGGCATTGTTTGAGCAGGCAGGATTAGAAAAAGTAACGTACAAAGCATACAGTGGCGGGGCTGCGGCAATGCATATGGGCTTTAAAAAGATACGTTAATGGGGGAAGGTTTTCACACGTGGAAAAGATGAAGTTAAAACTACTCTATTCCGATTTGAAATCAGATATCGAAATCATTGAACAAGAGTTAGAAAAAGCGGTGGACTCGTCTTCATATTTGATCAACGATGCTTCTCTCCATTTATTACAAGCTGGTGGCAAACGGATAAGACCAATTTTTGTGTTACTAGGCGCAAAATTTGGTGATTATGACATTGAGAAGATGAAGGATGTAGCAGTACCTTTAGAACTCATTCATATGGCATCGCTTGTACATGATGATGTCATTGACGACTCCAATATGCGAAGAGGGCGCCCGACTGTCAAATCACAGTGGAATAACAGGGTAGCAATGTACACAGGCGATTTTATTTTCGCACGTGCGCTGGAATATATAACAAAGTTAGAAGACCCACTTGTACATCAAATTTTAGCCCGTACGATGGTGGAGATTTGTAACGGTGAAGTCATTCAAATTGAAGATAAATTTAGATTAGATCAAGGTTTAAAAGATTATTTTAGAAGAATCAAACGCAAAACAGCATTACTTATTTCCTCAAGCTGTGAGCTTGGAGCTGTGGCAGCGGGGGTTGATACTAAAACAGTTCGGCATTTAAAGCGCTTCGGCTACTTTGTAGGCATGAGCTTCCAAATTATCGATGATGTTTTAGATATTATGGCAACCGATAAAGAACTAGGGAAGCCAGCAGGTAGTGACTTACTACAGGGGAATATTACTTTACCGATTTTATTATTGAAAGATGATCCCGAGATGCAACCATACTTAGTTAAAGTGTTTGCAGGCACGTTAACAGAATCGGAACGTCAAAATATGTTGCAATATGTGCGTAAATCTCATGCAATTGAGCAAGCTAATCGTATGAGTGATAAATATTTGAAAAAAGCCTTACAGGAAATTGATGCTTTACCAAAACATCCCGTTAAGAAAAAATTACGTGATGTAGCATTGTTCATGGGTAAGCGCAAATTCTAGCTTTTTGTTGTACAAAAGCTCATTTTTTGTTAATATTTATCGGTAGGTGTAAAACCTGTTAGACGAATTTAAGGAGTGTTTTAAACATGGCAATTGAACAAACTTTTTTAATGGTTAAGCCTGACGGCGTTGAACGTCAAGTAATTGGAGACATCGTTGATCGTTTCGAACGTCGCGGTTTTGTAATGAAAGGTGCTAAATTAATGGTAATTCCTAAAGAATTAGCAGAAAAGCACTATGCTGAGCATGCTGAGCGTCCATTCTTTGGTGAATTAGTTGATTTCATCACTTCTGGTCCTGTATTCGCTATGGTATGGGAAGGCGAGAACGTAATCAAGCTTGCTCGTACAATGATGGGTGCAACAAAACCTGAAGAATCTAACCCAGGTACAATCCGTGGTGACTATGCAACAACTGTTTCTCACAACATCATCCACGGTTCTGACTCTCTTGCTTCTGCAGAGCGCGAAATCGGCTTATTCTTCGGTGAAGATTTAGTTTAATTTCGAATCTAAGAAGCGTAGCGAAAATAACTACGAATAGAACTTAATAAAAAAATCATCTATTTTTCCGATGTAACTTTTACCTTCTAACAAAAAATGTTAGGGGGTTTTTTATTTGTTAAAATCATTCAATAAAGTTAACACAAACATTGATTTAAGCTTATTGACTATCAAAACTGAAAAAGAACCAAAGAAAGAAATGGTGACAAAAATCAATAACTCAATAGTTAAAATGGATACGTTTGATGAATTGGATAACAGAAATATAACCATTAAACACGCCATACAAATTTTAAATCAACAATGGCGACTAAACGGATTAAGACCAAGGACAATTGATAGTTACAACTATAATTTTAAGCGATTTGTTGAAGTTACTAAAGTTGAATATCTCCACGAAATCAACAATGAAAAAATTTATCAATATTTATCAAGTTTCAAAAATGCAAAGGACACATCTCTACATGGTCGTTTAAAGCAAATTAAAGCCGTTTTAAGCAAGTGTCACGATAATGGTTGGTATAACTCAAAGTTTTGGACAAACATCAAAATAAAAGTAAATACAAGCGTTAAGGAAGCTACTACGGAAAGTGAACTGGCACTCTTGTTATCACTTTTGGATAAATCAACGTATTCGGGATTACGTGATAGCATAGCGATTTTACTTTTATACAAAACAGGTATTCGAATTAAAACATTAGGTGCATTGAGAGAACAGAATATTGATTTTGAAAATATGCTTTTGAAGTTACAGGGAGAGATAATGAAATCGCATAGACCATTGATTCTCCCTTTAGATGATGAAATGTGTACTTTAATAAGAGAACTAATTTCAATAAATGATGATGTTAGGAAAGAACATAGAGAAAAGAATGATTATATTTTTCTTTCAAACATAGGCGTACCAATCTCAAATACAGTTTCACCGTCCAATTTAATTGCAAAAAATTTATGGGTATACAGTAAAAAGTGGAATTTAAAGAACATTAATCCTCATTCTATTAGAAGGTTGTATGCTCAGAATTTGGTGAAACGTGGGGCGGATATAAACTTAGTATCTCATGCTTTAGCGCATTCTGACTTATCGACAACTACGAGATATTTGGGGTTAGATGTTGATACAGTAGCAAAAAATTTACGTGATTTTTTATAACCATACTTCTTCTCAGAGTTAGTTAAAAGTCATATACAAGCCAATAATAGCGAAAAGTTTATGTTTACAAAGCCCGCTTCTAAAACTACTTATATATGTGTCTAAACGAGAAAAAAATAGGGCTACTAATGATAGCCCTATTCCTTGGTTTTTTTATTTTTCCTATTATTTTGGATTTTCAGTAGCTCATCAATTTGTTTTAACACAAACTCTTGATAATCAGGATTTAACTCTTTGAAAATTGTCATAGCCATTTCAAATTTAGTATCAGCAGGGCTTTTAAACATCTCACCTTCACCAGTATTTAGCCAATTTTCATTCACATTGAAAGTGATACAAATCAATCTGATGATGCGGTCATTTACCTTTCGATGCTCTAATTCAATGCCTGCTATATGACTATTGGATATTGAAATAGCTTTAGCAAATTTGGCTTGCGATAAATTCAGTTCAGTTCGTACTTGTTTAACACGTTGATTGATAGTAGTAGACAATAGATATCACCTCGTTAGTATTCAAAATATCATATATTCACTCACATTGAAAGTAAATATAATTAAAATGCAGTTGAATTACTCTCTATGTAATTATATAATACTCTCATAAGGTGTGAAAAAGGAGGAGTTTCATGGAAAACGAGGACCAATACAAGCAATTAGAGTCCAGCTTCAGAAGGTTAGATGAAGAAGGAAAGCGTTATATACTTGGTATTTTACAGGCACTAGAATTTGCCCAATCAAATCAAGTTTTGGGTGTAACCAAGCCTAAGAAAAAAGATGGCGAGAAAGAAGATTGATGGTACATATACAGCTATATGAGTGTTTATCTTAATTGAAGCGGGACATAGGGTTTTCGATAATGAAAATTACAGGAGGGGAATAATGTTAAAAAAATTAGGAGTTCTATTATTACTAGGTGCGACATTAACAGGGTGTGAAGGTGCGACTATTGATGAAGACAGTAATATTATCGAGGTTGCCGAGAAAGAAAATGATTCTACGGTTGTGCCAGAAGGTGAAAGAGAAGATAAGGCGAATACTGAAACCATTGATACAATAACACAAACAGCTATAGATTATAATAGTGTCGATTATACATTAAGTTATATAGATTTTATGAAAGAAGTAACAGAATCTATTCTTGTTAATGAAGAAACAATAACTAATATGAGTAAGAGTATTAATGAAAACCCACAAATTATCAACGACAATAAATTTAGAACTACTGTTAGTGAATTAGTGGATGTAATGAACAAGGTTCATTTGATTGTAGTAGAAACTACACCTCCAGATGCGTTTAAAACCTATCATTCACTAATGTTAGGCTCACTAGAAGAATATAGTAAAGGTGCAAAGCTGTTTGAGGATGGTATCTTAAATGGTAAATCAGAACTAGTTGGTGAATCCTTAGAAAACTTTGTTATAGCTATAAAACTCTATAATGAAGCGTCCAACGAACTAGTTAGAGTTTCTAAGTAATAACTTTTATAATCTAGTTGTAATTCAATTAAATTATAAAGCGATATGCTACTCTGTGCTTTTCAAATAAACAAAGTTTAAGCTCATCTGTAAGCTGAAAAAAGAGTCTGTCAGCCACGCAAATGTATGAAAAATACGTCACGTGCGATATTGAATAAAATAATGTTAATAGAGATGATTTCTACGTGTGAGTAGTACGGGGGTATTAAAGACCAAATAGGTTGATGTTAATAGTCAAAGACATGATAGCACTTCCGCTCCTGCACATAGTTAGCGATATTAAAGCGTCAAAATGCAATTTCGTGTATTTGACGCTTCTTTTAGTTTTTATGCTGTTAGTGTCTAATGGATAAAATTGAGTTTTTATCATAAAATATATTTTTTCATTTCTATAGTGTCGGAAAATGTATGCTTTCCATACACAAATTAAGAACATTTTACCTAAAAAATGTACATAAAGCATACATAAAAACAGATTAAAGTTTTGATTTAAGTATGAAATATATACTGTAAACGGGCAGTATAGACATAATAAAAATAAATATAATAAATAGATAAAGAGAATATTGGTCGCTTCGCTCTATGCTATCTAATTGCTTGCGCAATCTATTACGTTGCTTCGCAACGTGGGGCTTCGCCCCTTTATTCAATAAGGAATAAATTGAATAACATATTTTTTTGCGAAAGTCAATAAGGTGATAGTATAAAATTTGAAAAAGTTTGACTTTTGTGATATAATATGTTATATAAATGTTTTTTAATGAAATTGGTTATGGTGACAGCCGTTCCGTTCTATTAAAAAACTCAATAACTTTCCACATCAAAAATCGGAAGAAGGGAGGTTAAACGATTGACTGTGAAAGATTTTTTCTTTTGTTATAACAGAGCAGTTATGATGTATTTGAAAAGAAAAGGGTTTAAATTTTTATTATGTGCTTATCATGAAACTTCGTTACAAAAATATTGGATGTTTGTGAGGACATCAGAATTAAGTAAAGCTTTAGATAACTACAGACAAATAAATTATGATATTGGTTAAGCGAAAGAAAGGAAATAGGCAAGATGAAAATGAATGAACAATCTGAAATTGTACTACCAAATGTGGCATTTGCGTGGGGAACAAAGTATCATTTGACCACAGATGAATTTATACTGTATGTCCATCTACAATTTATGAGACAGGTAGGACAATGGAATCAAACAATGACTGCTATTGATATGTTAATCCAAAATTTATGCTTACAGACAAAGAATAAACAACGTGATAAAGCACAAGTTATTACAAACCTTAGGAGTTTAGAAGAAAAGGGTTATATAGAAATAGATTGTGATGGGGATATTAAAAAAGCCTTTTTCACAGTAAAACAAGTACAGGAGTTATTGTCGGCTGAATTTATTGTTGAAATATATGAGGAAGGAAAAAAACGTATATTTAAAGGATTTACAAAATTATCTGGTAAACTTTATAATCTTGCAAACAATGATGGTAGAGCTTTAATGGTGATAGCTTTTATAGAGTGGAGGAAGAGAATCAAATACGATGTACCTAAATCCGAATGGGTTAAATTATTAGGTATTGCTAAATCAACTTTAGAAACCGCATTTAAAGACTATGAAAAAAGATTTTTACATATTGTAAAAGGTGAGTATTACCAAAATGAGCAAGGTGAAATCAGACAAGAAACAAATTCTTATGCAGTGATGGATAAAGACAAATCTTCTACTAAACTTGAAGAAACAGTCGAAAAATATAAAGTTGAAAATTACCTTGATAAGATGCGAGAAACAGTCACAGACAATGATATAAGAAATGATAATAAAATTTTTATGCAAATTTTTGATAGGAAAACATATATAGAATTTGAAGGTTATAGAGCATGGAAGGAAACAAATTGCGAGTATGTTAAAAGAGAAGGTCAAAAGAAAATTGATAGGATGTTAGCGAGCAAAACGAAAGATGGTTATGCGGGCAAAGTAGTAGCGCGTTTAGAAACGGAATATCTAGAATATATTGAACGTAAAAAAAGTCAACAGGATGTACTAGAACATATGTCGCAAAAACATTTGGAAGAATTGGAAGCGATGGATGGGAATACAAGTGTTATGGATGAAACATTAGAGTTTGTAACTTCATACATAAAAAAAGATAAAAGTGATGAAGATTTTACAGCCTTCTTAGATGATTATTGAAAACACGGATTAGGTAAGATACCTATATCTAAATATAAGGGTTTTGGAATTTTTGATTAGCCTTATATAAAACACAAAAACATACATATAATGCAAATCAAGCATTTCAAACATAAAGTAAAGAAACCCCATTCAAAAATTGGGTGTTTGCTCTTTAAAATTTCTACTTTGTAATATTTCCATTCATCTCTGTTGTGTGCTACCAAATGAGAAACAGTATAATATAATTAACTTATAGTTATAGTTAAATTATAACATTTGGAAGTGGGGATAAGCATGGGTGAATTTTTACTTGTAGAAGACCTTAAAGAAATAAAGGAAAATATGATTCAATTTAATAAAGATATAAAAGAAAATGAAGAATTGAGGAGAAGATTCATTTCTCATTTTAGACAATGGTATTACATTAAAGAGTTAGATATGTTTGCTCCCAGTAAATATATTGGGTATAAAAATATGAATGCTTTAAAATATAACAATAAGGATGGTACTGGTGCAGATGGTAGAAAAACTGAATCTATATTGGGAAAATGGTTTGAGAAAAAGGATATACCAGAACTATTAGAAGAATTGCAAGAGAAAATGAATGGATATGGAAAAGTTAAAATAAATTCCGAGATACATATATTGAAAGAGGAAATTGAACAAATCGAATATGAACTAGCATTAAAAAATAATAAGGGAATACCAGCGATTAGACTTTTACCGATGTCTGAAGATGACCCCGAGTTTAGTGAGAAATCAATAGAGGACTTGCAAGAATGGTTTAATGATGAACTTCCATATAGAGTATATAATTTCAAAAAGGGAATGTTAACTCCTTCAGGAACTTTAGTGTTATTCCAGTACAAAGGGTGTGTAATAGCTTCAGCTATTCTTGAAGAAAAAGTATTATATGGAGAGAGAAAAGAGGGTGGATATAGTGGAGCATACAATTTTGTTCCTTCATCCATTGCTGTATTTACACCAATTAAATCTAATGAACTAAAAAGTGTTTGGGGTAAATTTAAAGGATTTAATCAATCTTCCCAAAAGTTAGATGTTAATCAGTTCAATTCTTTTTGTAGACTTTTATTGAACAAAAAATTTAGATATGTTCTTGAAGAAAATCAAGATGAAGAATATTTCCAAGAAGAAATTGAGAGAGTGGAAATTGATTCCTCTATTGTAGTTGAAGATTTACCTAGAGAACCAATAGAAGGTGAATACAATCAATCTCTAACAACCAAATGGAAGAGGAACCACGTTACCTCTAAAAAGGCTATTGTTTTAGCTGGTTTTAAGTGTGAGTATGACAATTCCCATATGTTTTTCAAATCATCTACAACAGGTGAAAATTATGTGGAAGCACATCATTTAATACCAATGGAATTTCAAAAGCAATTCAAAAAAAGTTTAGATGTTGAAGCAAATATCATTTCTTTATGTGCTTTATGCCACAAAAAAGTACATCACTCAACAATGGAAGAAAAGAAACCAATTCTGGAAAGTTTATTTTTAGAAAGAAGAAATAGGCTAGATAAGTGCGAAATAAGTATAGAACTAGTGGATTTAATAACTATGTATAAGTAAAATCAATTTTTATTTGGTGGGGGCTTTATTATCACAAATCTAAAGGGTGTAGAGTTTAGATGCAATGAATTTATGACCTTGCTAGAGCAAAAAAGAAGTCATTCTTTAAAGTCGTAGGAAGTTATGAGAAAGGATTGTTGGCACTCTCAAAAGGTAGTCTTTAGGTAGACAATCTGGGGAAGTTTTATTAAACAGTGAATTGTTCACATTAATAGATGTTGGGAAGGAAGAAGTATCCCACATCACCATTTCAGCAAACAGAGGAAGGTAAAGAGATTACTAAACAAAATCATAATTATCGAAAAGGTAGAAAACCTACATTTATATAAAGGTACAACTAGAAAATGCTTTAAGTATGCTAGAAAGCCATTCATACAACCAAGTGTTAGAAAAAATAGGAATCAGTAAGAGTACATTAATTAGAGCCATGAAGAAGAGGAAGGTACAGGAATAAAAGTAGGTGCAAAAAGTAACCTTTTGACTTATAAATTACAACTACTGACCGTCTCTATTTGCTTATTAGAAATCTTGTAAATTAAACCTTTTACATACACGTCCAAAAAAGTTTGATGATACATAGAATGAAAGACGATGTTTTGATTAAAAAAAATAATTAAAAGCTTTTAAAAGAAACAGGAGTGAATTAATTAGGTTCACTCCTGTTAAATTTATTCTATTTATTGTACTTTGTATTAAGGTATTCTCCGACTTTTTCTATTTCTGGATATATTGTAGCTTGATTAATATCGAAAATACTTAACCAGTCGGAAAAATCTTTTTTATTATTTGTTGAAGGTATAATAATTCTAAGTTTTTTTAATTTTTTTGGGTTATTAGAAAAATTTAATTCATTATTAAAAACAGAAGAAAATAATGGGAAATTATTTTTTATATAATTCTTATATTTCCTATCAGAAGTTAAATTACTTTCTATAATTTGTAACTGCTTTTTTTCGAGTTCATCTTTAAAATAATCAATATAATTTTTGAAGGATGAAGGTAAATGATATTTGTTATTATAAAGGTTTTGCTGAGAATCTTCTTTATTATGCAACCCTGTAATTATAAAAGCTCCGCTTTGCCTTGTTATTCTTGAATTATTCATTATAGGCAAGACAAAATAGGAATTGTATAAATGAAAGGGATTAATTACATTTTGGAAATGAGAATTTCTTTTACCAATTTCATGAACTAATTTTTTAGTTACATATAAGTCATTGAATGACTCTATACATATTTGTATTTCTTTATTTAAAGTGTCATTGTCAATAGAATTATTACTATTGATTATTTCTAATAGTTTAGAAACTAACTGCTTAGCAATATTTAAGATTGCGTATTCTAATTCTCTTTTTTCTGAATAATTTAATATAGATAAAGTAGAAAGAATTTCAACTGTGTCACTATGATAATACTTTACTTCGTTTTCTTTGGCGCAAAAAATTATAACTTCGCCATCATTATCTTTATTATCACAAACAGTAAAATATAGAGCAGATAATGGATTGGCACTAACATCTAATAAGCGTGTAGGAATAGAGTAGTGTTGCATTAAGGTTAAAATTTCCAAACTATGTTTAGAGGTTTGAAAGAAATCGTTACATCTAATAATTGTTTCGTGATAAAGTCTATTTTCATTCTCAATTAGTTTAGGATTACGGGCTATACTCGGAGTAAGAGTATAGTTACTATCTGAATGTCCACGATAATATAGAGTATTTTCTTTAGAAAATTGTGAAGGACGGAAATTTATTAGTTCTATGATTTCTCTAATTAAACTTTTTAATTCAGGTGGTTCAAAATTAGTTTTAAATATATTTTCAGATAGTGTCTGGTCTTTTAAAAGTGTAGTAGAATATTTATCTATTTTACCGATTTTTCTATTTAATGTCTTTAGATATTGGTTAGCCCGAGGTGTTTGGAAATCATCCTTTAAATCAGAAAAATATTTTATTAACTTTTGAAATGTTATAAATTCAGAAGCGATAAAAATCTTTTCAGAATTACTATAATAAATATATGTACGTTTCTCTCCTTGAATATCTATTTGAGTTTTGGAGAATATTAATAAACAATAGATTTTCTTAAAGTAAGCATCCTTTAAGGTAGTTTTTTCGTTATATTCAGATAGTAGTGTATCTAATGTGGATGTATCAATTAAATGATTAAAGCTAACGTTTTCAGGAAGTCTGATTTGTTCTTTGAAAGAATCTTCGAAAATATTTTTTAATATATTAGAAGTTAATTCATCGATATTAAATTGTAGTTTTATAGATTCAACTGTATCACCATTTTTTATACTTTTATTAAGAATTTCTTTAACTTCATCGTTTAATTTTACCTTCACATCTTTTTCTATTTTTTTGATAAATGGTTTTAATTGGAAAGTTAAATCTATAATTTTAGTTATTTTTCCAGATAACAAATCTATGTCCTTTTTTAAAAGAGCATATTCATTATATAATAGTATTAGATATTTATTCTCAGCATTCTTATCAGAAAGATACTTCTCAGGTTCAAAATTATCTTTTATAAATGACCAAAATTCCCCATGAGGAATATCGTTATTTTTTTTTAACCAATCTTCTATACAAATGTATTTATTTAAATAAAGTTGGTTAAAAAAGTTATCTAAAATTTCATCCATCTTAAATCCCCCTTTGTTCCAATTATATACTATTTAATTCAAATAAAGGTAATATTACATAATAAATGATAAAAATATTTGAAAAAGGTTCGTAAATAAGTAGTACACACTAGTGAAGAATATCGTTCAAATTAACCGCATAATGTTATAGAAAAATGGGCTTGTACTGTATCTCTTTTTTGTTGCGATAAGAGTATAAAATCATTATTTTAAGTGAGCAGGTTAGTATGTAGAAGGGCTAGTGCAAGGTTATAGTATGACTTGTTAGTGTTTCCGAAAAGCCAACTGCAAAGTGTTTTCCGATGAGTGTACTGAACAAGCTCAATTGTTATGGAAGCGATGAAATAAAAGCAACAAAAAGCAGGATAAACTAAATGTATATCTCGTTTTTATTTTGAGATGAGTTGGGGCAAGATTGAGTAAAGGTTTTAAGTTGTAGGTCATGTAAATCGCATAAATTATCTAAGGAGTTGTCGGAACGCCTATATGAGGGAAGTTGATTCGTTCACTGAGAAAGCGTCATATTTCGTACATGCTCTTTTGTATGTTGATAGAGTTGATAACTAGGTCAACAGGATTACGTTGTGGTGATTGCTTTAGAAGTTGAGCGAATGAAAGGCAAATCTAGTTTTAAAATTCGTGAAGGCAAGACATAGAAGGAAAGAACGGTTTATTTAAATAGCTAAATGGCTGATATTGTTGATTACATAGAAACATTACCAAAAGAAGCGGTATACCTATTTCCTAGTCTTAAGGGTAGTGGTCATATTACAACAACACAGCTTATCGTATTATTTCTAACTGGTGATATGATAGGAAACAATTCAATTGGTACACATATAATCGTAAGACGTTTGGTTACACATACTATCAAGCTACAAAGGATTTAGCAACATTAATGGAGATATTCACCCATTCGTCACAAAAAACTACATTTCGATACATCGGTATTAAGGAGGAATCAATTGAAAATAGCATTAAAAGTATTTCTTTTTTCTAGTGAATTGAGGGCATATCGTAATTGATATGCTTTTATTTTTGGGTAATATAGAGCCACAGGATTTGTAGTTCGCTTTTAGAGGTCGAATTAATATATTGGTCAGTGAAGGTCAAAAATATGTCAGATAAGAAAAAGAATTTTTTTACACAAAGTCAAACTAATTTACTAAAATAGAAAATAGTAAGGAATTGTAAGCTTATCCATGGATGAGATGGAAAGAAGGTTAGTTCTACTACTTCTATATTCACAACGAATTTAATAGTTACAGCAAAGAATAAAAGATAATTATATTTTGTTGTTTAAATTTATTGTGTCAAAATTTTACTATTCAAAATTATAATAAAATCCTGTAAAATTTGATTATCGTATTTAATTGGGAATACGAGTGCAAGGTTTGATGTTGTCAAGCAGATAGTCGCACGATTGTTCGATTACTATGCTAAATAGTAAGATTACAATTCTCATGTCGATATCGTTAGGCATTCTACAATCAACTCCTACGCTAATCATTATAAGATGATTATATAATAATTGTTTATTTATGGGTCCTTCTGTCTTTGTATTAGACAAAAGTCAGATGAGTATTTTGTATGCTAGGGAGGTCACTGTTAATAGACCCAGGTTACTACCTCCCCAGCTCTGCAAAGGAGAAAATAAATGAAGGATATTAGTTATTTCGAAAATTATAAATCTAAAAACTACTTACATATAGATAAAAGGATTCCTATAAAGCGTGTTTACAAACTTATCCAAGATGAGAAATGGGTTAGTAAACACGCTTTTTTACCGTTTATTCATTATAGTATTGATTTGAAAAAATATACTTTTAAAGAAGGACATAGTAACAGGTCTTATAAGAAATTAAAACTTAATAAAAATTTTAATCAAAGACATATAAAATATAAAAAACCTAAAAAGAGAGAAATTAACTATGCCTCTCATATTGATAGTTTTATTTACAAATATTATGGAGATGAACTAAATAATACATATAACGAATATGCAATAAAAAATGGTATTGATGAGAATGTACTTGCGTACAGAAATAATAAAAAGGGCAAGAATAATATTCATTTCGCAAGAGATGTATTTGATTTTATTATTAGAACAGAAAAATCATTAATAATCGCATTAGATTTTTCGTCATTTTTTGATAAAATATCACATAAGCATTTAAAGACCTCTATAAAAGAATTGCTACATGTAGATGAGCTTTCAGAAGATAATTATAATGTTTTCAAATCTATAACTAAGTTTCATTATATAGAAAAATCGGATTTAGATAATCATTTAAAAAGTCAGTATAGTGAAGATGAGTTGAA
Source organism: Lysinibacillus capsici (assembly GCF_020217405.1). Lineage (NCBI taxonomy): Bacteria > Bacillati > Bacillota > Bacilli > Caryophanales > Bacillaceae > Lysinibacillus > Lysinibacillus capsici. The sequence goes on from NZ_CP084108.1 coordinate 1,582,370, forward strand.
AGATATGCTCAAATATAGAAAAATTAATAGCTATATGGATTTAAAAGTGTTTAGGCAACTTGTGAAAGAAAAAAAATTGAACATAAAAGCAAATAGAAATCCATACGGTATTCCACAAGGGTCTGGAATGAGTGCTGTATGCTCAAATATTAGGTTAACTAAATTTGATATTGAAATGAAATGCTGGTCGGATAAAAAGAATGCTTTATATAGAAGATATTGTGATGATTTAATATGGATAATTCCAAACGTGAATGACGATGAAATGGCATCAATTGTAGAAGAAATATATTCTATCATTGAAAAGTATGATGACTTACATTTACAGAAGGAAAAGACTATTATTTTGAATTATAATGGAAATAAAATGCTTGATTTACATGGCTATGATTCAAAGTTAGATTATTTAGGTTTTATATTTGATGGCCAAGTAATCAAAGTCAGAGAGAAAAGCTTGTTTAAATTTTACAATCGTGCATATAAAAAAACTAAAGTATTGGCAAAATACAATCTAATATATGGAAGAAATGCGTATATGCGTAATTTTTATGGTTTATACTCTCATCTTGGTAGGAATTATAAGGGAAAAGGAAATTTCATAAGCTATGCATACAAAGCACAAAAAATTATGGAAGAATTACCAGTGGAAGTAGTAATTCGTAAGCAAGTTAAAAGGCATTGGAATAAAATTCATAAACGCTTAGAAGAATATAAAAAAGAATATTCTAACTAAATGTCAAGAAAATAAAAAAAGCAGAAGCATGCGAATTTAACATATAATCTCATTGAAGACCATTTAAACAATTCGTCTTAAATGAGTAGAAAAGAAAAAATTGAAATCAACATTATCTATTTAGGTAATAGGGTATATTTATTTAAGGAAAATTTATATTTTTATTAAATAATTGAATATAGTTGGAGGAACATGAATTGTTTGAAATGTTTAGGAAAAAGAAACTTGATGATAAATTTGAAGAGATGCATAAAGAAATAATAGAGGGGGTAAATTTTGAAGAAAAAGAAATAGAAAAATTAAAGTTCGAAGCAGATAACATGGAAGACGAAGCTATAAAAAATCATGAAAAATATTATTCTGATGAAAAGCTGTGGAAAAAAATCCGAAAATTCTCTAAAAAAGCTGGTTCCTCAGTTATATATGTTGTTCTACTCCTATATTTTACATTGCAGAAACCTGAGGTACCTTTGAAAGTAAAAGCTACTATTGCTGGGGCATTAGGGTACTTTATTCTTCCATTAGATTTAATTCCAGATGTTGCTATAGGGGTAGGTTATATCGATGATTTATCTATCGTTATGGTAGCATTATTTCAAGTGGCTATGTATATTGATGAAGATATAAAAAAACAAGCAAAAGATAAGTTAAACGATTGGTTTGGAGAAGATGTAGATACATCTGATATAGATGATAAACTATGATATTAACTTTTTAATGAGAACAATGATGCCTTTCTTATTTTGTTCTAAAATAAACATTATGTTATGGGGGCAGATGAAATTATAGTAGAAGACTAATGTAAGGTTATAAAGTGTCATGTGAGTAATTCACTATGGAGCTAACTAAACAATTTGGACAAGTGAGTTCCAAATAGCATATAGACAGCTCAAGTGCTAGGGAAGCGATTAGATAATATGAGCGAAGAAGTGGGATAAACTCTATGTTTATCTCGTTTTTTGTTTTATCAAGGTAGTTTAATAAAAGGTATAATATGTTTAAGCGATGATTAATAGATATTGGTGATAGTAGGCATGATTTAGCTATTATTAATTAATTGAAAAGAGGGAGATTGAAGTTGGAACTAGAGTGGCTAATAAAAAATGAAACAGAGAATACAACTTTAGATTTTAAAAGGGAACAATATTTGAAACCAAAGTATTCTGATTTAATAAAAGATGTAATTTCAATGGCAAATACACCTATTGGAAAAAAGAAGTATATTGTTATTGGTATTAAAGAAACTTCAAGTGGTTGTAAAGAGTGTTTTCCAATTAATAAAAAAGAATTTGTTGATAAAGCTACGTATCAACAAATTATCAGAGAGAATATAGAGCCATACATTGAAATTGATTACTATTCGTTTAATTTAGATGGAAATTTACTAGGGATTATTGAAATTGATAAATGCGATAACCCACCATATATGTTAAAGAAAAACTTTGGTGATAAATTAAAAAAAGGTGATATGTTTATTAGAAAAGGAAGTCAGCAAGATAAAATTACTCGTAGCGATTTAGATGAAATACTTACATTTAAACAAAAACGCTTATTTAATAACAAAGTTAGTATGGGTTTATCTAAAGATATGGCTGAAAAGTTAAATACAGTTATAGAGAAAGATTATGAGCTTCCATCAAGTAAAGCTAAAAGAGAAATTGAAGATATTTTAGAAAGAAGAAAATATGGTTTAGTAGTTGAATGGGATATAGGGTTTGATATTAATAATGCATTATTGAGTTCTAATAAAAAACCTTTATCAAAGAGAACAACTGAGGAATTAGAGCAAATGCTAGCTGATATAGAGAGTTATTATCAAGAGGAAGATATGTACTATATTAGTGAGTCATTAAGTATAAATTTAAATGTATTTATAAAAAACAATTCTGAGAAGTATATCGAAGATGCGAATATGATATTGAAATTACCTAAATATGATGGGAATTTAATGGTTTTTGAAGAGATTCCTGAAGAACCAAATAATATATTTAATAAATTCAATAGTTTTTGTAATCATAATTATCCGATAGTAGAAGAAAATGAAACTCATTTTATTGTTGAATGGAATTATGGAGATTTACCTCATAAGAAGACTGTACAATTTTTTGATGAAGATATTAGAGTGTTTATAGATGGTAATTTAATTGGGGAAAGTGTATTAGTAAATTGTGAATTGTATGGTAAAAACCTACCATTTCCAATTCGAACAAAATTAGAACTTCAAATTAAATAATAGCCACTTAATTTATCACTTTTTATGTAAGTAACGTATAGTGTCTAGAAGAAAATTAACTAAAATTTCAAATCAATAAATATTATTTTGTTAGATAAAATCATTATTTCAAGTGAGTAGATAGTAAGAAGCTAGGTGCTTACTGAGAGGTTCAAATAAGTACCTTTTTGATGGGTAACTTTTGAGTTATGAATTTAGTTTGTAATTTAGTACAATGAGAGTAAGTTAATATATCACATAAAGGAGAATGACAATGCCTGTATATAATAAATTAGTACGAGATAAGATTTTAGAGATTATTGAAGCGGATGGTTTACAGTATAATGCAAGAATTTTAGAACCGAAGGAACTTCTAGTGGAAGTAAAAGCAAAAATGATTGAAGAAGCTAAAGAGTTTCATGGAACAGATAATGTACAAGAAAGTATTGAAGAATTAGCAGATATTTTAGAATTAGTACATACAGCTATTAATGCATTAGATGTAAGTTATGATGAACTGGAAGCGATTAGAGGACAGAAGAAGGCTAAACGTGGAGGATTTGAAAAGGCGATTTATTTAATTGATGTAGAGGATAAGTAACCTATTTTCAATGGAGTGTTTAGATGAATAATTACTTAGACAATGATAATACTTTGGAATCGAATTTTCGCTCGATATACTTATTTGGTAGAAATGTTGCAACTTATAAATTTGCGTTTGCTAAAACATTACTTGAATTAGGTGAGAGTAATAAAAGTTTTGTTAGCTTAGAAGAATTATCCCCTATATTTGCAAAGTACATGTTAGAGCATATTAGGAACGGGAAACGACAAATAACAAGTCAGTCATCTAAGTTTATTAGTGCCTTGAATTTATTTCATCAAAACCAAATTAAGTGGGAACAATTACTTGAAGTTACTGAAAAAGTAGGGTTTAACAATGTGATAGATGCCTTTCATAACATTCCTAATGGTGAACTTGATAAAAATTTTTATGAGAAGTCCATACAAGGAAAGACTTTAGGAATTACGTTGACTGATAGTATATTTTTGTTGAACGGAAGCGCCCAAAAAGTAAATATATTTAATGAAATTGAAGGTAGATGGAACTTAGTTGAAAACGCATGGACTGAACGAAATCCAAAACTAGAAGTTCAGTTTGATACAGATCTTGAGCAGTTTTTCTTTATAAAGCCTATGACACCACAGCAATTCATGTTGTCTCATGAAAGAATAAATCTAACTTCTGCTAGAAAGCCATTAAACGGATATCAAAAGGGAAAATGTTTTTATTGCTATAGACCGATTTCAATTGAAAGTAACCAATTAAATACTTGTGACATTGACCATTTCTTACCGCTATCAACACAGTTCAACAGTACACATGATTTAGACTTAAATAGTATTTGGAATCTAGTTCTAAGCTGTCAGGACTGCAATAGAGGTGAAGCTAATGGGAAGTTTGCTAGACTACCTGAAGACCCTCTTTTACAACGATTGTATAAGCGTAATGAGTATCTAATTGAAAGCAATCATCCGCTAAAAGAAACGATTATTATGCGAACAGGGAAAAATCCACAGCAAAGAGCAGATTTTTTAAAACTAATGTATAGACTTGCGGAGACCCTAAGTAGAGCAAAGTGGAAACCTAAATTAGAGTATGACATTGGATTTTAAAATAGAAGTTTACTTGCAAAAAGATGACTTTATTATAGGGGGAATTTTCCTACTTCTACTTGCTAACATTGCTAAAAGTAATGTATAGTTACAGATTAATAGAAGGTAAAAGCTCAGTTCTAATTTAGTTTTTTTCGTTTATTTCAGAGAACCCATGATATTATTGATTTCAGAGACAATAGTTAAAGTCTATTTTCTTGGTAGTAACCCAGGTACAATCCGTGGTGACTATGCAACAACTGTTTCTCACAACATCATCCACGGTTCTGACTCTCTTGCTTCTGCAGAGCGCGAAATCGGCTTATTCTTCGGTGAAGATTTAGTTTAATTTCGAATAGATCAAGCAATCTCAATTTTTGAGATTGCTTTTTTATTGCGCAAAAAAAAGGGAGGGATCATTCTGACGAATAATTTCTTACTAGATACATATAGAATTGTTAAAAACTTCTTACTCATGTACAATAAATAATGTAATATTCTGATAATTAAGTTAGGAATAGTTTAGTAGACTCGTCAATAAACTATGAGGATGACGTGAAAAAGGGGTTATGGACATGAGAGAAGTGGTGATTGTAGCAGCTGTGAGAACTGCTGTAGGTAGAAGTAAGGGCGCGTTAAGTCAAGTTCGAGCAGATGATTTAGCAGCGGATGTATTACAGGAGGTTGTAAAGCGTGCAGGCATTGGTAAGGAACAAGTAGACGATGTCATTTTGGGGTGTGTGACCCAAACAGCTGAACAAGGGGCAAATATTGCGAGGACCTCATTATTAATGGCTGGTTTCCCAGAGAGTGTGCCAGGAGTAACCATTGATCGTCAGTGTGGTTCAAGCCAACAAGCCGTGCACTTTGCAGCACAGGCCATTTTAGCGGGGGATATGGACATTGTCATTGCTGGTGGGGTAGAAAGCATGTCAAGAGTACCAATGGGCTCAAACATGCAACATGCACATACTAGTAACCGCTTACAGGAAAATTATGATATTATCCATCAAGGATTATCAGCAGAGAAAATCGCTTCCCAATGGTCTTTATCGAAAGAACAGCTAAATAGCTATGCTTATCAAAGCCATCAACGAGCAATTTCCGCCATTAGAGCGGGTCATTTCCAAGCTGAAATACTACCTATTCAAGTTCCGCAAGAGGATGGCTCAGTGACAACATTTGCGGTTGATGAGGGTCCTCGTGCAGAAACTACCGTTGATATTTTAAATGGATTAAAAACCGTCTTTCAAGAGAATGGCGCGATTACTGCAGGCAATGCGAGCCAAATGAGCGATGGGGCCTCAGCTGTAGTCGTGATGGCATTGGATAAAGCAAGAGAACTAGGCATTCAACCACTCGCTAAAATTGTGACAAGAGTGGTCGTGGGTTCTGATCCGACATTAATGCTGACAGGGCCAATCGAAGCTACTAGAAAAGCATTAGAACGGTCAGGTCTCAACATAGAGGATATCGACACATATGAGGTAAATGAAGCCTTTGCACCTGTGCCGCTTGTATGGCTGCATGAAATAGGAGGAGACCCACAGAAGCTCAATCCTGATGGAGGAGCAATTGCGCTGGGACATCCATTAGGGGCAACAGGTACGAAATTGTTAACGACTATGCTCTATCGAATGGAGAGAGAGAATTATCGTTACGGCTTGTTGGCGATTTGTGAGGGAATGGGAATGGCCAATGCCACGATCATTGAAAAAATGTAAAAGGGGATATGTCTGATGAAAGAACATGAAGTGGTGGCAGTCGTAACAGGGGGTGCCTCTGGTTTAGGAGAGGCAACCGTTCGGAAATTAATAGGACAGGGTGGCAAAGCAATTATTTTTGATGTCAATGATGAGCGTGGACAAGCTCTAGTGGAGGAATTAGGTCAAAATGTCCTTTATGCACGAGTGGACGTCACAAAGGAAGAGGACGTGGCGACGGGCCTTGAGCAGGCTATTGCAGCTTTTGGCAAGATCAATGTCGCAGTGAACTGTGCTGGGATAGCAGATGCGAGTAAAGTTATTTCGAAGCGTGGTATACATGCCCTTGCGTTATTTGAAAAAGTGATTGCTGTTAATTTAGTTGGCACGTTTAATGTCATCCGTCTAGTGGCAGAAAAAATGCAACATAATGAGCCAAATGAGGATGGACAGCGTGGTGTCATTATTAATACCGCGTCTGTGGCTGCATTTGATGGGCAAATCGGACAAGCTGCTTATAGCGCGTCAAAAGGTGGCGTAGCAGCAATGACGTTGCCCATTGCAAGGGAGCTTGCGGAAATCGGTGTCCGAGTGATGACCATAGCGCCAGGATTAATTGAAACACCAATGTTTGCTTCGTTACCTGAGCCTGCACGAACAGCTCTTGCTCAAATGACACCATTCCCTAAACGACTTGGTAAACCTTCGGAATATGCTCTTTTGGTTGAAAGTATTATCCACAATGGCTTGTTAAATGGAGAGGTCATTCGACTAGATGGTGCCATTCGCATGCAACCGAGGTAAAGGCAAAATCTAGTTCAAATAGTTTTTGTTTTGATTGTTTCTAAAATCGTAGATGAAGGGAAGCGGTATCATGCATATGATGGATACACCTTTATTATTAACAAGTTTTTTGTATCGTGCAGAACGATTTTTTCACTCAAAGAAAATCTATTCTCGAACAAGTCCCACTACTATTCACGAATTTACGTATAAAGAATATGTGAAACGGACTCGCCAATTAGCCGATGCTTTGACGAAACTAGGGATGGATCGGGGAATGAAGGTGGGCACATTTGCTTGGAATCACCATCGCCATTTGGAAGCCTATTTTGCTGTACCATGTGCAGGAGCAGTATTGCATATGATTAATATTCGATTATCCCCCGAGCATATTGCCTATGTCATCAATCATGCCGAGGATGAAATATTATTAATAGATGATAATCTGGTGCCATTAATTGCACCGATCGTCTCTCAGCTGAAAACGGTAAAGCATTATATCATTATGGGTGATGCTGTTGCAGTAGAAACTTTACCGATTCCAAATGCTCTTTCCTATGAATTGCTACTTGCGGAGGCAGATGAACATTTCACATTCCCAGAAGATCTAGATGAAAATACACCCGCAGGCATGTGCTATACAAGTGCAACCACGGGCATGCCAAAGGGAGTAGTCTATACACATCGCAGTATTGTACTTCATAGTTTAACAGCTGGTCTCGCTGACAGTATTGCGATTTGTGAGTCGGATGTGGTGTTACCTGTTGTACCAATGTTCCATGCGAATGCATGGGGATTACCATTTGCCAGTGTCGCATTTGGTTCTACACAGGTCTTACCGGGACCTATGTTTACACCACAGCTATTGCTTGAATTATTTGATGTATATAAAGTTACATTGACAGCAGGGGTACCGACTATATGGCTAGGCGTTCTACAGGAACAGCGTCAAAACCCTCGTGACCTATCGTCTATGCGATTAATTGTTTGTGGAGGTTCTGCTTCACCAATTGGTCTTGTTCGAGGCTTTGAGCAAGAACTTAATATCCCATACATGACAGGTTACGGTATGACAGAAACCTCACCTCTTGTAAGCCTATCCACGTATTTAACACATATGCAGGACTATACGGCTGATGAAAAAATGAATGTTCGGATTACACAAGGTATGACAATGCCTCTTATTGATACAAGGATTGTCAATGAAAATGGTGAAGTACCTTGGGATGGCAAAACGATGGGAGAGCTTACCATTAGAGGCCCATGGATTGCCAACGAGTATTATCAGGATGAACGAACGGAAGAGGCCTTTAAAGACGGCTGGCTCTATACAGGCGATATTGCTGTGATGACAACAGATGGCTATATAAAAATCACCGACCGTACAAAGGATTTAATTAAGAGTGGTGGCGAATGGATTTCTTCAGTAGAGCTTGAAAATGCATTAATGTCCCATCCAAAGGTCTTTGAGGCAGCTGTTATTGCCATTCCACATGAAAAGTGGTTGGAGCGACCATTAGCTTGTGTCGTAGCAAAGCCAGAGTTTAAGGATTCGATTACTAAAGAAGAGTTACTAGAGAGTCTACAGCACCAATTCCATAAAACATGGGTTCCTGATGATATTGTCTTCATTAACGAAGTACCAAAAACGTCTGTAGGTAAATTCTTAAAGGCTAAATTACGAGAAGATTTAAAAGAGTATCGCATACAAGTCTAACGATAATGGATAGAATGAGGGTGGTGAAAACTACCTTCATTTTTTATTGGAATAAATTCCTGAAAAATGAAACTATTTTTTCCATTTTGCCGTATAATCGTAATAACGAAAGGAAGTGAACGGATTGTCAATTGCCATTGTAGCGATAATTGGAGGCGTCATTATTTCTCTAGCTGGAATTTTTACAGACGCTCATACTAGACAACAAAAAATAAAACTGAAAGCTGTTGAAAAAGAAGTAGAATTAGAAAAGCTTAGGTTAGAAACTTATACGATTGAAACAGAAAAAATGAGACTTGAATTAGAACAGTCGAAAGTATTACTTTTAGAGGAAAAACAAAACGCAAGCAAGTAGATTTGCATACAGGAGAAAGACTATTTCAGGATTGGGACTTTTCCGCTATAATGGTAATACGACGCTAGAGGGGAAGATGACCATATGTCTGATTATGAACAGTTTATAGAAGGTATTAAGCGCAAAACAGGAATAGATTTAGCGTTATATAAAGAAGCGCAAATGAAAAGACGATTAACCTCTCTTTATGAGAAAAAGGGCTATCGTAATTTTGTAGACTTTCTAAAGGCACTCGAACAAGATCGAGATTTAATGAATGAATTCTTAGATCGTATGACGATCAATGTTTCTGAATTTTATCGCAACGGAAAGCGCTGGGAAGTATTACAAAAGAAAATATTTCCGAAACTTTTACAAACTAATAAGCGCTTAAAAATTTGGAGTGCTGCTTGTTCGACAGGAGAAGAACCATATTCATTAGTAATGGTATTATCTCAATTGGTGCCTTTATCTCAAATTCAAATTATTGCCACTGATTTAGATGAGAATGTAATACAAAAGGCGAAGTTAGGTGTCTACCCTGAACGCTCTTTAGCAGAGGTGCCAAGTGATATTAAAGCAAAGTATTTTGAACAAGAAGGCTCCTTCTATCGCGTGAAGGATGAGATTAAGCGTTGTGTAACCTTTAAGAAACATAATTTATTGAATGACTCTTATGACAGCAATTATGATTTAATTGTTTGTCGCAATGTCATGATTTATTTTACAGAAGAAGCGAAAGATCAAATTTATAATAATTTTAGTAAAGCACTGCGTAAGGATGGCGTTTTATTTGTTGGATCGACAGAGCAAATTTTTAATCCAGCACGTTATGAATTTGATGTAGAAGACACATTCTTCTATCGTAAAAATAATTAATAATATGGATGAAAAGCTTTGTACAAATGATACAATTGTACATAAAGTTGACCAAGCATTAAACATAGATAATTCATACGCTTTTCGCTTATCATAAGCAAAGGCGTATTTTTTATAAAATTTAGCGAGGTGTTTTTTATGACTTTCATTCAGAATATTCACATTTAGATCTATGAAAATGGTAACTACTTAAAAGACATTCGTAAAAGGACTGTTTTTTTAAAGAATATATGTTATAGTGAAAAATACATACTTTAGCGAGTTGAAGGGAGAAAGTGTTTATGCGTTACTTAACAGCAGGTGAGTCACACGGACCTCAATTAACGACAATTATTGAGGGTTTACCGTCACTCTTACCCATTACAGCAGAAAAAATTAATCACGATTTAAAACGTCGCCAAGGAGGTCATGGACGTGGGCGCCGCATGCAAATCGAAACAGATACTGTGGAGATTGTAGCTGGTGTTCGTCATGGTCAGACACTTGGATCTCCTGTTGCACTCGTTGTCACAAATGATGACTGGAAGCACTGGACTAAAATTATGGGAGCAGAGCCATTAGCTGATGATATCAACCCTGAAGATATTAAGCGTCAAATCTCACGTCCTCGACCAGGTCATGCAGATTTAGTCGGAGGCATGAAATATGGTCACCGAGATTTAAGGAATGTATTAGAGCGCTCCTCTGCGCGTGAAACAACTGTTCGTGTAGCAGTTGGGTCTGTAGCAAAGGCGTTACTTAATGAACTAGGCATTTCCATTGTTGCGCATGTTACAGAGATAGTGGGAATTAAAGCTGATACATCTTTAATAGAAGGAAAAACAACGGAAGAAATTCGTGCAATTGTCGAAGCGGATCCTTGCTACTGTGTAGATCCAATCGCCTCTGCGAAAATGGTTGAGGCAATTGATGAAGCGAAAAAAGCCGGTGATTCGATCGGTGGTGTTGTAGAAGTCATTGTAGAAGGCATGCCAGCAGGTGTAGGGTCTTATGTACATTATGATCGCAAGTTGGATGCGAAACTTGCTGCTGCTATGCTATCCATTAATGCATTTAAAGGAGTAGAATTTGGACTTGGCTTTGAAATGGCACGTCGAAAAGGTTCTGAAGTACACGATGAAATCATCTGGTCTGAAGAAGAAGGTTATACTCGTGCAACCAATCGACTTGGTGGCTTAGAAGGCGGTATGTCAACAGGTATGCCAATTGTTGTACGTGGTGTGATGAAGCCAATTCCTACTTTATATAAACCATTACAAAGTGTAGATATTGAAACAAAAGAGCCGTTTAAAGCGAGTGTTGAGCGCTCTGATAGCTGTGCAGTACCAGCAGCGTCTGTAGTTGCAGAACATGTTATTGCCTGGGAAATAGCGAATGCAATTTTAGAGCAATTCCATAGTGATCAACTACCACAATTACAAGCTCAAATTGACGAGCATCGTCAATATACAAAGGGGTTCTAAGTTATGCGTGTACCAGTAGCAACAAAATCGCATCAATATGAAGTTGTTCTTGGGCATCAATTTCTAACTGAAGCTGTGGAGGCATTTGCTGATAAACTTCAAAAAGCGGATAAGCTCTTTGTGTTTACAGATGTCAATGTTTGGGCAGCACAGGGAGAGTATTTCAAAGCAAATTTCCCGTACCATTTTGAGGCCTTTATTTTGCCAGGTGGAGAAGCATGCAAAACCTTTGATCAATACAACGCTGCTCAAACATTTTTATTAGAGCAAAAATGCTCCCGAAAATCCTTCATTTTTGCTTTTGGAGGAGGAGCAGTTGGCGATTTAACAGGTTTTGTTGCGGCAACCTATATGCGAGGGATTCCGTTTATTCAAATTCCAACGACTATTCTAGCGCATGATTCCGCAGTTGGAGGAAAAACTGCCATTAATCATCCACTAGGAAAAAATATGATTGGTGCATTTTATCAGCCAGAAGGCGTGATATATGATACAGCTCTTTTAGAAAGTTTATCAGAGCGTGAGGTACGTTCAGGAACAGCAGAGTTAATTAAGCATGCCATGATTTCTGACCCGAACTGGCTGGAGGAATTAATGGCAGGAGATTCGGTGATCCATTTTAATCAAAATGAACTAGCAAAGCAACTAAAAAAAGGGATTGAAGTGAAAGCACAAATTGTTGCTGAGGACGAAACAGAGCAATCCGTTCGAAAATTTTTAAACCTAGGCCATACATATGGACATGCCATTGAAGCAGCTGCGGGTTATGGCAAAGTGGCTCATGGTGAGGCAGTTATGATTGGACTCGTCTATTGTCTTCTATTGAGTGAACGATATGGAGAACTTGATCGAACGTTCACCCGATCCTTTTTACAGTTTGCGATAAAAAACGGCTATCCTTTTGAGGCTGTGGGTGATTATTCATTTGAACAATTATCTAGCTACCTAATGAAAGATAAAAAAGCGGAATATGGCATTTTACAGTTTATCCTTTTGGAGAAAATTGGGAATCCTTTCGTCAAAGCTATTGATATAGAAGAATGTCAAGAAATAGATGCTGAATATAGACAGTTATTAGCGGAGGTGCTTGTATGATTCGTGGACTTAGAGGAGCAATAACAATTGAATCTGACAAGCCAGAGCTTGTATGGGATGAGACAGCAAGATTAGTGCGTGAGGTTGTGGCAGCAAATAATGTGGACATTGATGATATCGCATCGATCCTCATTTCAACAACGCCAGATATTACCTCAGCATTTCCTGCTCGTGCAGTACGCTTGATGGATGGCTGGCAGTATGTCCCTGTTATGTGTACACATGAAATGGATGTGCCAGAAGCGTTACCATTATGTATTCGTGTATTAATACATGCAAACGTAGAGGTAGCCCAAAAAGATGTAAAGCACTTGTATCTCAATGATGCAGTGAAATTAAGACCAGATTTGGCTCAGGCTAAATAAGTAGAGGAGATGTTTTAGATGAAGTGGAAACAACAATTGGACGGTATGCAAGCATATAAGCCAGGTAAACCAATTGAAGAAGTACAACGTGAATATGGCTTAAAGGAAGTTATTAAATTGGCATCGAATGAAAATCCATTCGGGTGCTCACCTAAGGTAACAGCTTATTTACAAAATAATGCAGTGAATCATGCACTTTATCCAGATGGCTATGCACAAAACCTACGTACTGCTGTGGCAAATCATCTAGGTGTGAAAGAGACACAGCTTCTTTTTGGTAACGGCTCTGATGACATCATTGCGATTATTACTCGTGCTCTGTTGTATCCAGGGGTAAACACGGTTATGGCCGACCCTTCCTTCTCTCAATACTGGCACAATGCTGAAATTGAAGGTGCTGAAGTACGTAAAGTGCCTTGTCAAGAGGGAGCACATGATCTAGAGGCAATGTTGGCTGCAATTGATGACCAAACTTCTATTGTTTGGGTATGTAGTCCAAATAATCCTACAGGAGTTGTCATTCCTGATGCTGCATTGCGTGCCTTTCTTGCAAAGGTTCCAAGCGATGTCCTTGTCGTGCTTGATGAGGCATACATTGAATATGTTACACATCCAGACCACAAGGATACGTTACCAATCATTGAAGAATATCCGAATGTTCTTTTACTGCGTACATTCTCTAAAGCATATGGCTTAGCTTCGTTCCGCGTTGGCTATGCTATTGGCCAACCTGATGTTATTGCTAAGCTTGATCCTGTGCGTGCACCATTCAATAATACAATCTTAAGTCAAGCTGTTGCTGCCATTGCACTTAGTGACCAAGATTATATTGAAGCCTGCCGTGAAGCCAATGAAAAAGGCAAAAAACAATATGTAGAATTTTGTGAAAAGCATAATTTGAAATACTTCCCATCTGATACAAACTTTATTTTCTTTGATACCCATGCTGATAGTGATGTTGTTTTCCAAGAGCTGATGAAAAGAGGCTTTATTGTGCGCAGTGGTAATGCATTAGGATTACCAGGATTTATCCGTGTGACAATTGGAACAGAGGCTCAAAATGCAACATTGCTTAGCCAACTTGATGAGGTGTTAAAACAACAAGGGGTATTTGCATGACACGTAAGGTACTTGTTATAGGGCTGGGATTGATCGGTGGTTCTATTGCCCTTGCTTTGCAAAAAGCACCTGAAACAAAAATTATTGGCTATGACATGGACGCACAAACACGTGAGCATGCGAAAACATTAAATATTGTGCATGATATTGTTCCAGATCCACAGGCTGTTGCGGCTGAGGTTGATGTTATTATCTTCGGTACACCCGTTAATGCAACACTGGATTGGATGGAACAATTAAAATCATGGCCATTGAAAAATAAAGTTATCGTAACAGATACAGGGAGTACAAAGAAACTAATTATGCAAAAAGCCAGCGAATTACGGGAACTTGGCATAACGTTTATTGGTGGACATCCAATGGCGGGGTCTCATAAAAGTGGTGTGCTGGCTGCTAAGGCCCATCTTTTTGAAAACGCATATTACATGCTTACGCCACTTGCTGGGGAAGAAATTGTTCATATGGCACAGCTTGAAAGTTTGCTGAAATTTACGCATGCAAAAGTAGTCAGTGTATCTGCCAGTGAGCATGATCACATGACAGCGGTGGTGAGTCATTTTCCACATGTTATTGCAGCCTCACTTGTCCATCAATTAGGTGGCGAAAATGGGGAATACCCAATGACACGTTCTCTTGCAGCAGGAGGGTTTCGTGATGTGACACGAATCGCCTCTTCGAATCCCATCTTATGGCGAGATATTACGCTGCAAAATCGCGAGGAGCTCCTCACACAGTTAGATGGCTGGGAAAAAGAAATGACGCGCATTAAGGAACTGCTGATGGAGGGTTCTTCACAGGAAATTGAAAACTATTTTGCTGTTGCCAAAGAACTGAGAGATGAATTACCGATTAGTGCAGGGGCTATGTATACACCATTCGACCTATATGTTGATGTTCCTGACTATCCAGGTGTTATTTCGGAAGTGACGGGCTTTTTAGCAGATGAAGCAATTAGTATTACAAATCTACGCATTGTTGAATCACGAGAAGATGTTTTCGGTATTCTAGTCATTAGCTTCCAAAGTGAAAATGATCGCGAACGTGCTGCAGCCTGTATTCAAAAACGAGCAAATTTCGAAACGTATATTTCTTAGCATAAGAAAGCGTCGGCATTTCGGCGCTTTCTATCTTCATATTGGAGGGAAAAAAGTTCATGAGTGAAAAAGTATTGCAATACAACAAGCCTTCTTTACAGGGCTCTTTAACTGTTCCAGGCGATAAGTCTGTATCTCATCGCTCTGTGATGTTTGGCGCCATTGCTAGTGGAACAACAACCGTAGAGGGCTTTTTACTAGGTGAAGATTGTTTAAGTACAATTGATTGCTTCCAGAAACTTGGCGTTCAGATTGAGGTGGAAGGAACAAATGTAACCATTCATAGTCCAGGGATGGGTGGCTGGCAGGAGCCGACAGAAGTGTTATATACGGGTAACTCTGGTACAACAACACGCTTAATGCTAGGCATTTTAGCTGGTTCTACTGTCCATTCTGTCATGACAGGAGATGCCTCCATTGGAAAACGACCAATGCGCCGTGTTATAGATCCACTTCGTCAGATGGGGGCACAAATTACAGGGCGTGCAGACGGGCAATATACACCGCTAGCCATTCAAGGTACAAAATTACAAGCCATTGATTACAAGATGCCTGTAGCAAGTGCACAGGTGAAATCTGCTATTTTACTAGCGGGCTTGCGTGCTGAAGGAACAACTATTGTTAGAGAAATGGATGTTTCGAGAGATCATACAGAGCGAATGCTGCGTCAATTTGGTGCACAGGTAGAAGTAGATAATGGCGTAGTATCCATTGAAGGAGGACAAGCGCTCAATGGGACGCATGTTTCTGTGCCAGGAGATATATCATCCGCTGCCTTTTTCTTAGTGGCAGGAGCCATTTGCAAAAATAGTCAGCTAACACTAAATAATGTTGGCATTAATCCAACACGTGATGGCATTATTGAGGTGCTGCAAAAAATGGGTGCCACGATGACAGTAACGCCGAATGATGATAATCAAGCTGAACCGACAGCAACAATCCAAATCGCGACATCTTCTTTAACTGGTACAATAATTGAGGGAGACATTATTCCTCGTTTAATTGATGAAATTCCAATTCTTGCATTACTTGCTACGCAAGCACATGGCCAAACGATCATTAAAGATGCCGAGGAGCTAAAGGTGAAGGAGACTGACCGTATCACGGCTGTTGTGACTGAATTGAAGAAACTTGGTGCCCAGATCGAAGCAACAGATGATGGTATGATTATTGAGGGACCAACGCCTTTAAAAGGAGCAAACCTTCAAACTTATGGCGATCATCGTATCGGCATGATGGGTGCTGTTGCAGCTTTACTAACAGACGGAGCTGTTACACTAGATGATGCACAATGTATTGCTGTATCCTACCCATCGTTCTTTGAGCATATTGAGGCAGTGAAGTAACAATTAAAGAGAGGCTCTCCAAGCTTTTGGGGAGTTTTTTCTTGTTTCAGAGGTAAATGTTTTGTAGCATAAAGGTATCAACGAAAGAATAGGTGAATGACTGTGAACAATGCGATGACTGAAATGATGCAAGCACTTGAACAAGGGGATTTAGCATTAATCGATCAGCTACTAGAATCATTTTTAATGAAGGAGTTACCCGAGGAGATCTACGCACTTGCTGAAATTTTTATGCAGTATGGGTACATGAAGGAAGCTGACCGAGTGCTGGAGCATTTACAATTTTTATTCCCAGAAGAAGCACAGTTAAAAATAGATCGTGCCAATGTCCTAATGGAGCTTGGAAATGAAGATGAAGCATTAGATTTATTATTAGAAATTGAAGAAACCTCACCAGAATATCCACAAGCGCTATTGGTTTTAGCTGATTATTATCAAATGCAAGGGTTATTTGAGGTTGCAGAAAAGCGTATAAATGAAGCATTAGCGATTTTACCAGACGAGCCATTATTACATTTTGCGAAAGCAGAACTTTTATTTGAAACAGGTCGTTTTTTAGAGGCAGCAAGACTGTATGAGGACTTATATGAGCAGCAAAATGAATTTGCTGGTATTCAACTTGTCGAACGACTAGCAGAGGTTTATCGTGCAGGTGCAGCCTATGAGACGGCATTCGATTATTATGTCAAAGCACTTGAAGATGAAGTAAAGCCCGATATTTTATTTGGAGCTGCTTATTCAGCCTTCCAGTCACAAAAATACGAGATGGCTATTAAACAACTAGAGGAATTGAAAGAATTAGATCCTGATTACTTTTCAGCCTATTTATTGCTTGCGGAAAGCTATGCAATGACAGAGGATAATCAAAAAGCTTATGCTGCCATTCAAGAGGGGTTAAAGCGTGATGAATATGATAAATCGCTTTATTTATTTGCTGGTAAAATGGCATTGAAGAATGGTTTGCCAGAAGAAGCTGAGCAACATCTGAGAGAAGCTATAGCGCTCGATCCTGAATATATGGAAGCGGTACTGGCGCTTATTTCAGTGTTTGGACAACAGGAGCGCCATGAGGATGTGATCGAGTTATTTGAGACATTACAGCAAAATGATTTTGAATGGAGCACTTTATATCCATTTGCGGCAGAGGCATATGAAAATTTAGAATTGTACGACCGTGCATACGAATTTTACCGTTTGGCATATAATGATTTTAAGGAAGACGCAACATTTTTAGAAAAATATGTTTACTTCTTATTAGAAGAAGGAAAGCGTTCAGAGGCAAAAGAGGTTCTTGGACAATTAATCAACATTCAACCGGGTGAACCAGAGTGGCAGGAGAAGTTAGAAACCTTAGAATTTGAGTAAAGGAGGGAGTGGGTATGACTGCTTCTGTATCAGTTGTTGATAAAAAAGCATTTGTTCGATGGTTTTTAAAAAATTATCAATTGAAACGTCGTGAGTGTGTATGGATTTTAAATTACCTATTAAGTAATGATGACTTGTTAAAAAGAATCCGTTTTGTGGAAGAAGCTCACTATTGTCCTAGGGCAATGGTGATGTCGACAGTAGACTCAACAGGTGTGCCTTTTCGTTTCTATAAAGGCAATGTGATGACGGCAGATGCTGAGAAGTCTTTCCATGATTTACGCTTACATGAACAAGAAGATATGTATATACAATTGAATTTTCCTAATATACCACCAAGTGCACAGTACTTAGCAGTTCTTGAAGAAAACCCTTATATGCCAGAAACACTGCTCGTCAGTGAAAAAGATCGTATACTGGCAGAAGAGCTGCTTTCCAATAGCTTACTCGTATTCCAGGAAGAGAAATTACTCGCACAAATTGATGAAGCCCTCGACCAGGGAGATGAAGCGCGATTTTATGAATTGTCTAATTTGTTACAAGCATTGAAGGAAACGGCTAATTTACGTTAATTATAGGTAAAAATTGAATGTCCTTTATCCATTTCAATATGGTAACATTACTAGTGAATGATTGTTTTCACTTTTAATTGGGTATCCTATCGAAGAGTGGAAAAGGACATTTTTATTTTGCGATAAAAGGAGGTTTGTTGAATGTATTTTAATGCAAACGATGTAACATCGTTTATGGCACAAAAAGATTTTATTGATACCGCGATAGTTCCACTTGTATCCATTGATCTCTCTTCTGAAAAAATGAAACAAAGTGGCGCTGAGGTAGATTTTGTCATGTCTTTAACTTCTTTTATAGAGCAACAGTTTAAAGGTCGTCTACTAGTCATGCCACCATTTTCTTATATGACAACTTTAAAAAACGATGATTTACCACAGCAATTAGAAGCACAATTACATAATGCTGGATTTAGGCATGTGTTCTTCATTACTTGTGACCATTATTGGACAAAGAGTGGAGAGATAGTCAATATGATTTGGTTACCAGCGATTCCATTAGAAAGTATGGATGCTAGTGTGAAAAAATCCATTCTAGAAGATCAGTTGCGACAAGTGATTCCAATGCTTTCGACTAAATGGGCACAGATTTAACAATTAGTTTCAATAAATGTTCACATTCTCCAGCTTTCCACAGAATGCTATATTGACCAAGCTATGGACTTGATATATCATATATATGTCCTAGTATTACTATTTGTAAAAGTATGTCCGTTGGACTGACCTTTAAGTTAGAGGGGGGAAAATAATGAGTAATAATCGAGTTTCACGTCGTCAATTTCTAAGTTATACTCTTACTGGTGTAGGTGGATTTATGGCGGCAGGTATGCTAATGCCAATGCTTCGCTTTGCAATTGATCCTGTGCTACAAAAGCATGAGGGTGGAGATTTTGTAAAAACAGAGCATAAAATCGCTGACTTGACTGAAGAGCCTGTAAAAGTGGACTTTTCATATGAACAAGTGGATGCATGGTATAAATCACAGGTTACAGATGTAGCTTGGGTTTATAAAAGTGGCGATCAAATCATTGCCCTTTCACCTGTTTGTAAGCATTTAGGATGTATGGTTGACTGGAATGGAGATTCTGCACACCCAGGTCAATTCTTCTGTCCATGCCACGCAGGACGTTATGAGAAAAACGGGAAAAACATTGCAGGTACACCGCCTCTAGGTCCGTTGGATGAATTTGAAGTACAAGAACAAGATGGCTATTTAATGATTGGTCCAGCTAAAGCAAATTCTCTAGTTAAATAAGTAAGGGGGTACGACAACAGTGCTAAATAAAATTTATGATTGGGTCGATGAACGCCTAGATATTACACCGATTTGGCGTGATATTGCCGACCACGAAGTGCCAGAGCACGTTAACCCTGCACATCATTTTTCAGCATTCGTTTACTGCTTTGGTGGATTAACATTCTTCATCACAGTAATTCAAATTCTATCTGGTATGTTCCTAACAATGTACTATGTACCAGACGTTGTGAATGCATGGAAATCAGTTTATTATTTACAAAACGAAGTAGCATTTGGTGAAATCGTACGCGGTATGCACCACTGGGGAGCTTCATTAGTTATCGTAATGATGTTCTTACATACACTTCGTGTATTCTTCACAGGTTCTTATAAAAAACCTCGTGAATTAAACTGGATGGTTGGTGTAGGTATTTTTGGTGTAATGATGGGTCTTGGATTTACAGGATACTTATTACCATGGGATATGAAAGCATTATTCGCTACTAAAGTAGGTATCGAAATTGCAGCATCTGTACCGTTTATCGGTGGGATGATTAAAGTATTATTAGCGGGTGACACAACGATTCTCGGTGCTCAAACGTTAACTCGATTCTTTGCGATTCATGTATTCTTCTTACCTGCAGTATTGTTTGGGTTACTTGCAGCGCACTTTATCATGATTCGTCGTCAAGGAATTTCAGGACCGTTGTGATTGTCTTGACGGTTCGATGATCTTTAAAAGGAGGGGACACTATGCATCGCGGAAAAGGAATGAAATTTGTCGGCGATTCTCGTATTAAAGCGAATCACAGAATGCCGAACGTTCCAAAGGATTATTCCGAATATCCAGGTAAGACGGAAGCTTTCTGGCCGAACTTCTTACTGAAGGAATGGATGGTAGGTGCTGTATTTTTAATTGGATACTTATTATTAACTGTCGCTCACCCGTCACCACTTGAAGGGCCGGCAGATCCAACTAGAGCATATACACCACTACCGGACTGGTACTTCTTATTTATGTATCAACTTTTAAAATACTCATTTGCTTCTGGTCCATACAATGTAATCGGAGCTATTGTAATTCCAGGTCTTGCATTTGGAGCGCTATTATTAATGCCATTTTTAGACAAGGGTCCAGAACGTCGTCCATCTAAACGTCCATTACCAACAGCGTTTATGTTATTAACTTTAGCTGCTATGTTCTACCTAACTTGGGAGTCAGTTGTTAACCACGACTGGGAAGCTCAAAAAGCTATGGGTGCAATCGTAGAAACAGTTGAATTTGATAAAGAATCAGAAGGTTATAAAATCTACGCTGGTTCGGCTTGTATTACATGTCATGGTGAAGGCTTAGAGGGTGGAGCTGGTGCGCCATCTCTAATGAACACTGGATTAACAGCTGATCAAATTAAGGATATTGCTCATAACGGTACAGAGAGTGGTAAAATGCCAGCAGGATTATGGACAGGTTCAGATGAAGATCTTCAAAAACTTGCTGAATTCATCGAAAGCTTAAAAGCAGAGTAATAGTAAAAGAGTCAGGAAACTGGCTCTTTTTTTTCTACCTTGTTATACTATTGGGACTGGAAGCCATACAAAAAGGTTCCCTTGTATAAAGGATTTTAGCGAAAGATGTCGAAAAAACATATATTCCTGAAACAAGTAAGCGAATTAAAACAATAAAATAACACATATTGATGGTGAGCTACAATTGAAAGGTAGAGTAAAGCTCTAGAATTTCAGAACTATACATAAATAATGGATTGTTTATATCGGAAGGAGTTAACATCATGCAACTAACAAGAGCAAATATTTGGTACCTTCTGACCCATAAATCATTCTTGATTGCGCTGCTAATTGTTAATCTACTAGGTACAATTTATGGCTATTATTGGTATGGGTGGCAGCTTGCCATCACAGAGCCTATTTTTTATATTTTTGTTCCAGATAGTCCGACAGCTAGTTTATTCTTTTGTTTTGTGTTGATTGCTTGGATTATGGGGAAAAGCTGGCCACTGATGGAAGTACTTGCCCTTGTTACGTTGGTGAAGTATGGCTTATGGGCAGATGTGATGAATATTTGGACATTAATTGAAACAGGTTCTATTGGCTGGCAGGGGTGGATGTTAGTTGGTTCACATTTTGCCATGGCTGTACAAGCTGTACTATATATGAAGAAATATGTCTTCACTTATTGGCATGTAGTGATAGCAGCTGTTTGGACACTGCATAATGATGTCATTGACTATGTATTTGGGCAAATGCCCATGTATCGAGATTTAGCCAATTACACAAGCTATATTGGTTACTTTACATTCTGGTTATCAATTGCATGTATTTTACTTGCCATTTTCTCAATTAGGTGGCGCAAATATTTGCCGAATTAGGGTATAAATTATAGAATTATAGTATCGAGGTAGAAAGGGGTTAGAAAATTGTCAATGAGCATGTATATTGTTTATTTTGCGATTATTATGCTGCTTCCACTTTATGCTCAAATGAAGGTAAAGGGTACGTATAAAAAATTTGCAAAGCAACGTACAATGAAGGGGCAGACTGGTGCTGAGGTAGCGCGTGCGATTTTAGACGCGAACGGCTTATATGATGTACGAGTTGTGCCAACACAAGGTGTGTTGTCTGATCATTATAATCCGGCAACCAAAACAGTGGCTTTATCAGAAAGTAACTTTTATGAAGCGAGTGTTGCAGGTGCTGCGGTAGCTGCCCATGAGGTAGGTCACGCCATCCAACATAAAGAAGCTTATTCTATGCTTACATTACGTAGTAAGCTCGTTCCAGTAGCAAACATTTCTTCCAATATGTCTTGGCTTTTTGTAATGATTGGTATTTTTACAAGTATGTCGAATTTATTGCTGTTAGGTATCATATTATTAGCAGCAGGTGTTGTTTTCCAATTAGTGACACTTCCGGTGGAGTTTGATGCCTCAAAGCGAGCATTAGTTCAAATGAATTCACTTGGCATTATTACAAATGAAGAAGAACGACCAGCACGAAAAGTATTAAGTGCTGCAGCATTAACATATGTAGCAGCGGCAGCGGTAGCTGTACTAGAGTTATTACGTTTAATTTTAATTTTTACTAATATGCGTAGCGACGACTAAGAAAAAACTTGTTATAGTGGTACACCACTATAGCAAGTTTTTTATCTTCGTATGCTTTAATGAAGGGGTTGCTTTTGATCGTCTAGTGTGAAGCCTTCTCCTGCCACATCTCGTACTTCAATGATGGAAACAAATGCGTGCGGATCAACTTCATGCACAATAGATTTTAACCGTACAACTTCATTGCGGCCAATCACACAATAAATCACCTCTTTAGGTTGTTTCGTAAAATGACCATGTCCTTCTAAAATGGTGATACCACGCTCCATTCGAAGAGCGATTGTTTCAGCAATGGCTCCAGACTTTTCCGATATGATAAGCGCACCACGAGCCGCATAAGCACCTTCTTGTACAAAGTCAATGACACGGGCTCCAACAAATACGGCTACTAATGTATACATCATCGAACGAGCATCCAAGAACGTCAGCCAAGAAAGGATGATGACGATGGCATCGAAGACAAACATGGTTTTCCCCATACTCCAGCCAAAATATTTATGTCCGAGTCGGGCCAAAATATCGACACCACCTGTAGTGCCACCGAAACGAAAGACAATCCCAAGTCCCAATCCAACAAAGACACCAGCAAAAAGTGCCACAAGCAACATGTCATCCTCTAAATGGATGGTAAATTGATATTTTTGGAAAATTTTTAGAAAAAGAGATACAGATAAAGTGCCGACAAGCGTATAGACAAATGATTTTTTTCCAAGTAATCGATAACCTATAATAAACATGGGAATATTTAATAACAGGTTCATTAAGGCGGGGTCCCATCCTAATGTAAAATATAGTATGAGGGTAATCCCACTTAGTCCACCTTCACCCAGTTGATTTTGGATGTTGAAGTGAACAAAGCCGAAGCTGAAAACTGCTGCTCCGAGCATAATTGCGATAATATTACGAATTTTAATCTGTTTTAGCATTTGACCTCCTGTAGTTCCAAACAAATGAAGTAATGTTATCTATTATCTGACATTTTATTGGTTTTGACAACAATGGTGTAAATTTTATACGATGGTAAATAGGAGTGTGATTTTTATGACAGATCAACTAACAATGCAAGCTTTACAACAGCGTGTCGATGACTATATAGGACAATTTAAAGAAGGCTATTTTCCACCATTTGAGTTACTTGCACGTCTAACAGAAGAATTAGGTGAACTATCACGGGAAGTTCAGGATGTCTATGGACAGAAAAAGAAAAAGAGTACAGAGGATACAAACAGTATTGAAGAGGAACTAGGAGACTTTTTCTTTGTACTAGTCTGTTTTGCAAATGCCCAAGGTATTAAACTAGATGAAGCACTTTTACGCGTCATACATAAATTTGAAACTAGAGATAAGGATCGTTGGACTAGAAAGGATGAAGAATGATGTCGATTCGTGTAGCTATTGCGGGAGCAAGAGGAAAAATGGGAGCTGAGGCTGTACATACGGTCATGAAACATGACAAAATGGAATTAGTAGCTGTACTAGATTATAAGGAAGTAGGAAAAACTTTAGCTGATTTAGATATGTTTCCAGCAAGCTATACAGTGCCTATATTTACAGAAATGCATGATCTTGTAGAAGCAACTGCACCAGATGTACTAGTGGATTTAACTAATCCACATGCAGTCTACAAACATACAAAGGAAGCACTGAATTTAAATGTACGACCAGTAATTGGTACAACCGGATTTACAGATGCACAACTAGAGGAATTATCAGCCATGGCCAAAGAAAAAGAGTTAGGTTGCATTATTGCACCAAACTTTGCGATTGGTGCTATCCTAATGATGAAGTTTGCAAAAGAAGCAGCCAAATACTTACCAGATGTAGAGATTATAGAAATGCACCATGATCAGAAGCTTGATGCACCATCTGGGACAGCGGTGAAAACGGCACAGTTAATACAAGAGGTCCGTACGCCAAAGACACAAGGACATCTAGAAGAGAAAGAAACCATTAAAGGTGCAAGAGGTGGAGACTTTGACGGTATGCGCATTCACTCCGTACGTTTACCTGGTTTAGTGGCACACCAGCAAGTATTATTTGGAGGGGATGGGCAGCTACTAACGATTCGCCATGATTCATTAAACCGTAATTCTTTTATGTCGGGTGTTGCATTTTGCATAGAAGAGGTTATGAAAATGGATCAGCTTGTTTATGGTTTAGAAAACATCATCTAAAGATTGGGATGGAAGCTATATGAAAATCGCATTGATTGCACATGATCGTAAAAAAGATAATTTAGTACAGTTTGCTATTGCTTACCAAAATATTTTACAAGAACACACACTATATGCTACCGGCACAACAGGACAACATGTCATCGAAGCTACTGGTTTGGAAGTTACACGTTTTCGTTCAGGACCACTTGGTGGCGACCAACAAATTGGCGCAATGATTGCCAATAATGATATGGACATGGTGATATTTTTCCGTGATCCTTTAACAGCACAACCACATGAGCCAGATGTTTCTGCACTAATCCGTCTTTGTGATGTTTACCAAGTGCCACTGGCAACAAATATGGGAACAGCAGAAATATTACTAAAAGGCCTACAGGAAGGCTTTGTGGATTGGAGACTGATACAAGAAAGACGCAATTAACAAAAGACGTGATTCAGAAAGGATGATCATCGAATGAAAAAGCTAAAAATAGGCATTACCTGTTATCCTACAGTTGGTGGCTCTGGTGTCATTGCAACAGAATTAGGCAAAATGCTTGCAGAAAGAGGACATGAAATTCATTTCATCACCTCAAGCGTACCATTTCGATTGAATAAAATTTATCCAACCGTCTTTTTCCATGAAGTCGAAGTTAATAATTATTCAGTATTTCAATATTCTCCCTACGATATTGCATTAGCGAGTAAAATGGCAGACGTCATCAAGGATGAAGAGTTGGATGTGCTACATGTGCATTATGCCATCCCACATGCTGTATGTGCGGTGCTAGCACGTGAAATGAGCGGCCGAGACATTGGCATCGTGACAACCCTTCATGGCACAGATATATCGGTGCTTGGGCAAGATTCTACGCTCTCACAGGCCATTAAGTATGGGATTGATAAATCTGATATTGTGACAACCGTGTCACAGGCATTAAAAGAACAAACCTATGAACTGATTGATACAGTAAAACCAATTGAAACGATTTATAACTTTGTGGACGAACGCGAATACTTCCCACGAAATTCAGGAAACTTAAAAGAGCAATTTGGTATACAAGAAGATGAAAAAGTCCTCATTCATGTATCAAACTTCCGTAAAATAAAGAACCTTCCACACATTGTAGACGCCTTTATGAAAATCCGTGCCAACATGAAAGCAAAGCTCTTATTAGTAGGTGATGGCCCAGAAAAGCATCGTGTCATGGATCAAGTAAAAGGAAGTCCGTATATGAAGGATGTTTTATTTTTAGGGAAACAAGAAAACTTAGCTGAACTGTATGCGATTAGTGACCTTAAGCTATTATTATCACAGCAAGAATCGTTTGGCCTGGTGTTATTAGAGGCAATGGCTTGTGGTGTACCTTGTATTGGGACAAATGTAGGTGGTATTCCAGAAGTCATTGAGCATGGTGTAGACGGTTATATCGTGGAATTAGGTGATACAGAGGCAGTTGCGGCGTATGCAACCCATTTATTGCAAGATGAGGAACAATTACTGCGCTTCCGAGAAGCGGCCATCCGTGCAGTAAGTGAAAAATTCCACTCATCCAAAATTGTGGAACAATATGAAAATCTGTACGAGAAGGTTGCGGAAAGAAATCATGCAAAACAATAAAGAATGGCAAGCAGCCTATTTAGTCATTGAACAATTAGAACAGGCGGGATTTGAAGCAGTTATTGTTGGTGGAGCTGTAAGAGATGCTTTACTCGATCGTCCTGCCCATGATGTAGATGTGGCTACAAATGCCTTGCCTGAACAAGTAAAAACTGTGTTTCAAAAGACTGTAGATATTGGGATTCAGCATGGGACGGTACTTGTTATCGTACCCGCTGGACCTGTGGAAGTAACTACCTATCGGACAGATGGGGAATATACAGATCATCGAAGACCACAGAATGTCCATTTCGTTCGATCTCTAAAAGAGGATTTACAACGCCGAGATTTTACGATGAACGCCATTGCCATGCGGCGTGATGGCTCTTTTGTAGATTATTATGGTGGACAACAAGATATTGAAAAGCGCGTTATACGAGCGGTAGGAGAGGCAGAAAAACGGTTTGCAGAAGATGCTTTAAGGATGCTGCGAGCGATTCGCTTCTCTGCACAGCTTGATTTTACGATCGAGGCGAATACATTAGCAGCCATCCAGCAAAGAGCTGCTGATCTGAGCTTTATTGCAAAAGAACGCATTAAAGCAGAGCTTGATAAGCTTTGGGTAGGACAAACAGTTTTTGGGGGTATACAAAAACTAGAGGACAGTGGATTAACGGCCTATTTAACAGGTGATTTTCAAACTGCACAATGGCATAATTTCCAAACAAAAGATGCCCTTCTTGGCTGGGCATACTTTGCCTTACTACAAGGAACAGCATGGCGTGAGGTAGTGCGCGATTATCGATTATCGAATAAGGAAATGGCGTTTATTAATTCCGTTTTAACCGCTTATGACGCTTTAAAAGATGGTTGGACAAATCGCCATTATTTTTACTACACAGAGCAAGAACTAGAGGCTGCACAATATTTTGCCCAACTTCGCCAATTAGACGCTTCGATACCTCAACAATCTATTCGAGAATTACAGGCAAAGCTACCGATTCAACATAGGCAAGAATTAGTGGTGAATGGGGCTGATTTACTGAAATGGTCTGGCAAAAAGGGTGGGCCGTGGGTAAAAGCCGCATTGGAGGATCTGCTGACAGCTATTCTTCATTATGAACTTCAAAATGATCGAGAACAGATTAAAAGCTGGCTGGAGCAACAGGATCTTACTTAAAGCTGAATACATGATAGGTAAAAGCTGTCTCCCGAAAAGGGGGACGGCTTCATTAAATTCCATCGTTGGTGGTCATTTACGTTAATTTACAGTATGATTAAGACAAAATAAGTTACATAACAAGAGTACAGTTAACTAAAGGATTGATGTGAAGATGACAATTTCCATGAAGGACGAAATTTTAAAAAGAATATTGGCTGCTGATGGAGAAGCGGTTTCAGGTCAGGAATTAGCAGATTCTCTTGGTGTCTCAAGAACCGCTGTTTGGAAGCATATGCAAACATTACAAGAGGAAGGGTATACATTTGATACAATTAAGAAAAAGGGGTATGTATTGACAGGCGTACCAAATAGCTTGAGCCCCACACAGATTAAGCTTTTTTTAAAGACAGAGCATTTTGGACGTGAGATCCATTATTACGATGTAGTTGATTCAACACAAACGATTGCGCATAAGCTTGCACAGGAAGGAGCTCCACACGGTACAATTATTATTGGTGAGGAGCAAACAGCGGGGCGTGGTCGTATGGCTCGTCCTTGGGAGTCTGCCCATGGGACAGGTATTTGGATGACCGTTATCGTTCGGCCAGATGTTACGCCCCAGCAGGCCTCATCCTATACACTTGTGGTGGCAGTAGCTGTCACAATGGCCATTAAAACATTATATAAACATGTAGAGCCAGCCATTAAATGGCCCAATGATTTATTGATTAATGGCAAAAAATGTACAGGGATTTTAACGGAAATGCAGGCAGAGGCGGATCTTGTGCAAGCTTTACTTGTTGGAATTGGCATAAATGCGAACCAAGCAGTAGCTGACTTTTCACCTGATATTGCGGATATTGCCACTTCATTACGATTAGAAGCAGGGGAAGAAATCAATCGCGCAGCACTTGTTGCCTCTATCTTACACTATTTAGAACAATTTACAGAACTATACGTCAAAGAGGGTTTTGCGAGTCTAAAGACACTATGGCAGCAATTGTCCTGTACAATTGGTCAACGTATAGAGGTAACGACGATACGCGAACGTTTTGAAGGGGTTGCCAGTGGCATTACAGACGATGGTGTTCTCCAGCTGACGCAGGACGATGGAACGGTTCGAACGATCTATGCAGGAGACATCAAAATATTATAAAAAAGAAGCTGCAAGTAATGTCCTATACTTGCGGCTTCTCATGTTGTTGCAAAAAGATGATGTCAATGGCAGAAAAAGCAACTTTGCAAGGTGAGGGGTTGATTTCCGTTCCGCCAGTGTCCTTTCCAGGGGGCGTCCGATGAGCCGCTTCACTCCAATCAACTATTCTGCAAAAGTGTCTTTGCTTTATCTTTCATACTGGCCGTAGCGAACAAAATAATCCATTATTTGTATTATTAGAGAATCGATAGACTTTTATTTTCAATGTGGGGAAGTCATGCGTATCAGCACCTCTTCATAAAGAGTCGTGAACACCTTCACTTTATTTGAAAACCTTTGCTAAAAGGTAACACTTTTGTAGGTTGAAGTGGAAGGCTACTTGACTCCCGTGGGATCGGCGCTCGCCCACAGGAAAGGAAGTAGCCTGCAACGGAAACCATTTTCACCTTTCACAAAATCTATTAATGGTTTTGTTTTTCTACAATATGAGAAGCTGCAAGTAACGTCCTGTACTTGCGGCTTCTTTTATTTTCTATTGATTATTTTAATGACACATCTATATCACCATGCGATAAGGAAACATTCAGTTGGTGCTCACCCTTCGTTACTTGTGTCACGGTGCCACTTTGTTCTTCATCATTAATGGTCACATCACCGAAGTCTGTTTTGAGAGCATAGCCTACATCACTTTGTTTGTTTTGTAAGTGGAGCGTTGTATCGCCAAAACTAGAGGTAATGGTTGATTGGCCATTTAATGTGCCATCTATATCGATATCTCCATGCTCGCTCTCAATAGTGAAGCCGTTACTAGTAAGTTGCTGAAGCGTCAAATCACCAAAGGACTGCCTAATCTCTGTTCTGTCACCAGTCGTGTTGTTGAAAGTAATATCTCCATAATCCTGAATGAGATTCAGCTGCTGATACTGTAGCCCATGAATGGCTGTATCGCCAAAATTACTGTCTATCACAATCGCCTCTATTTTTGTATCTTTTGGGACATAGAGTTTGATTGAAGGGGAAGAGAGGTTCCCGAACCCAAATTGAAAACCATCCTTTTTCTTTGCCATTGTTTCGATGGTTAAAGTTCCGTTATCAATATGATATGTTACATCTTCTTGCTCATGGACCTTTGTGTCTAATTTATAGTCACGATCACTTGCAACAATCTCCACATCTCCATAATCATTTACGATATTAATGCTTGTGAATGCATCTAAAGCATGAGACTGACTTATTAATTTAGTATTACTTGGGACATAAAGACCCTCTGAATCTTTTAGAATTAGCCAGCGCCCCCCTGAAAAATAGCCAATCAATGCGAGTAGAATGCCTAATGCAATCATTGTCATGGCAATAAGGGTATTTTTTGACGTCATTTAGAAGTCCCCCTTTTTTTGCTTCTTTGTCATTTTGTGGAATAGTCTGCCTAATGTTTCAACAGAGACAACAACGGTTTTCTTGATAATACGAGCAACAACTGGGAACAGTAGGACTCCTAAGCCCGTTACGATTAACCCGACACCCATAAAGAGCAGGGCAGTCGGCCAATGCTCTGTTAAAATTAACAAACCTGATATGATTGCCACAACGCCACCGGCAAAAATACTAATAACAGTTGCGACAATAGCAAAGATTAAGCTGATAATGACTGCGCCAAATGAAAAAATAAGTGCAATGGCTGTTGCAAGTAATGGCAATGAAAGGGGCGCAGACAGTATAGCTAGAATAATGAGCCAAATGGCAGACATATTCTTTTTTGTTGATTTTGCCGAGGAGGTTTCTAAATCCTTTAATGCGAAATCAGCTAATATTTGTGAGGCGACATGTGAAGGAGAGCCAAGTTGTGAAATAACCTGATGTTCATTTTCCTCTCCAGCTTCCTCAAAGTATTCTTCATAATAGGCAAGCGCAGCGTCTAACTCATGCGCAGGAAGCCGACGTAATTTTCCTCGTAGCTGTTTCAAATAGCTTGCTCTATCCATCTAAATTCCCTCCTAAAAGTACACAATCAACCTTTTCCTTATACATTTGCCATTCTTTTAATAGCTCTAATAATCGTATACGTCCTTGCTCTGTAATTTGATAATAGCGTCTATTTCTACCTTGATAAGGCTGATCGTACGTTGTTAAGTAATGCGCTTTTTGTAAGCGGCGTAATACAGGATACAGTGTAGACTCTGAAATCTCCATGACTGATTGTACCTGCTGTGTTAAAGAATAACCGTAGGCGTCCTCTTTCTCGACAATAGCCAGTACACAAGCATCAAGTAAAGCTGAACCAAGCTGAAATGTCATCTTTTCACCTCACATGTAATACCTATACTTCATTTTATATTATATGGCATATAGTATACGGATAGTATATGACGTATAACATTGATTGTCAATTCTAAAAGAAAATTTTTTCCAATGTTGTTAGACGAAGATATTGTAAGAAAATAATATTTGAAGATTACTAGGAAAATCTGTTATAGTATGTGCGAAGGGCAGTATCCATTGTGAACGGCACCTTTAAAAACGCAATACACTATACTACCAAATATCTGCCTTGATCTTTTAGACAGGGACGGAAGAAAACGATACGTTCAAATATAGCTTTCATTTTGTAAGCTATTGCCTCTTTCAGGGGTCTTTTTATCATTGAACGACACACTACCCTTCTGTCTATTTTCGGCTAGAAGGGTTTTTCTGTTTTCTTCCTTTAAAAAGGAGGACTACAAAATGAAAACGACAACAGATTTTTTAAAGATGAAAGCGGCAGGCGAGAAGATCGTGATGGTAACGGCCTATGATTATCCAGCTGCTAAATTCGCGGAAGAAGCTGGTGTTGAGATGATCCTAGTCGGGGATTCACTTGGAATGGTCGTGCTTGGCTATGATTCTACAATGCCTGTAACTGTAGCGGATATGGTTCATCATGCAAAAGCAGTAAGACGAGGGGCAAAGGATACGTTTATAGTCGTTGATATGCCCTTTGGTTCTTATCATGGCGATGTCAATGAGACACTCAAAACAGCCATTGCGATGATGCAACAAACAGGAGCAGATGCTTTAAAGGTTGAGGGGGCAGGTGAAGTTATACCTGTCATTCGTAAATTAACGTCAGCTGGTATTCCAGTAGTAGCTCACTTAGGCTTGTTGCCTCAATCAGCTGGAGTGCTTGGTGGTTATAAGGTACAAGGAAAAACAGCTGAACAGGCTACTACACTGCTTGAAGAAGCAAAACAATGCGAAGCGGCTGGAGCATGCGCAGTCGTGTTGGAATGTATCCCTCATCAGCTGACAGAAATTGTTTCAGCTAGTCTTGTTATTCCAACCATTGGCATAGGCGCTGGAGTTGAGGCTGATGGACAAGTGCTGGTGTATCATGACATGCTAAGCTACGGTTTGCACCATGTACCGAAATTTGTTCAACAATTTGCTGATATGGGCAAAGAAGCAAGCGTGGGGATGATGGGTTACGTAGAAGCAGTGAAAGCGGGTACTTTCCCAGCTCCAAAGCATTTTTTCACAATGAAAGAGGAAGCATTAGATCAGCTATATGGAGGCGTTAAATGATGAAAGTCATCACAACCATACAGGCATTAGCCACAGAAATTCAAGCAGCTAAGCATGCTCAAAAAACGATTGGACTAGTGCCGACAATGGGCTATTTACATGAAGGTCATTTAACATTAGCACAAACAGCTCGTGTAGAAAATGATGTCGTTGTGATGAGTATATTTGTCAACCCAACACAATTTGGGCCAAATGAGGATTTTGAAAGTTATCCTCGTGATTTGCCTAGAGATACTGCATTAGCTGAATCTGTGGGCGTTGATATTGTGTTCGCACCAAGTGTGGAGGAAATGTATCCTCAAGATGGAGGCATTCGTCTACATGCAGGCGAGCAGGCTTCCATTCTTTGTGGTGCGAGTCGTCCTGGTCATTTTGATGGTGTTTTACAGGTTGTCTCTAAATTATTTCATTTAACACAGCCAACAAGAGCTTATTTCGGTCAAAAAGATGCACAGCAGGTTGCGATTATTGCGACAATGGTACGTGATTTTAATTTCCCTTTAGAAATGCGTGTTGTCCCAATTGTACGCGAGGAGGACGGTTTGGCGAAATCTTCTCGTAATGTCTATTTAAGTAAGTCAGAGCGACAAGAGGCTCCAGCGATCAATGAAGCATTACAGTTGGCTCGCGATAGCTTTTTAGCGAATGGTGATGCTGATAGCGCACTTGCTAAAGCAAAAGCTCATATTCATGCAAGAACACATGGCCGCATTGATTATATTGAATTATTAGCATACCCAGATTTAACACCAGTGACAGCTACAACTCAGCAAGTACTGTTGGCAGCAGCTGTTTATATAGGTAAGACACGTTTAATCGATAATTGTATTTTTACCGTGAAAGAGGGAATATAGTATGTTACGTATGATGATGAATAGTAAAATTCACCGTGCAACTGTGACACAGGCAGATTTAAACTATGTAGGCTCCATAACAATAGATGAAGATATTTTAGATGCAGTAGGTATGCTGGCAAACGAAAAAGTACATGTTGTGAATAACAATAATGGCGCTCGTTTTGAAACATATATTATAGCTGGTGAACGAGGATCAGGTGTCATTTGTGTTAATGGCGCAGCAGCAAGACTTGTGCAGCGTGGTGATATTGTCATTATTATTTCCTATGTGTATGTGGATAATCATGAGGCAAAAGACCATCAACCAACTGTAGCCATCATGGGAGAGGGCAATACAATTAAGGAAATGATCGCACACGAGCCAGAGGCAACTGTGATGTAATTCAGCAATAGTATAACTTAATACTAGAGAGGAGGATGGCAAAGCATAGCCAATCCTCCTTTTTTATGATTGAATTTGTTATAAAAGTAACTGGTAAAATTTTGCTTTTATTACTATTAAACTAGTTTATAAAATTATAATTTTACAAATGTTCTAGTATTTTGCGTCATATTTATGTAGAATTTAGTTGTTAGTACATCATTTTACTAGTGGAGGTATCATTTGTCATGGAAAATAAACGTAACAAATTTTTAACAGTAACTGCAGCAGCATTGGCTGTAACAGCGGTAGCGGTAGTACCAGCATCAGCAGCAAGTCCTTTTTCGGATGTAAAGGAAAGTCATGCAGATTTTGAAGGCATTTCTACACTTTATGCAGCAGGGATTATTAGTGGTTACCCAGATGGTACATTCAAACCAGATACAAATGTCACACGTGGACAAGCGGCAAAAATGATTGCAGGCGCATTAAAATTGGATACAAAAGAAGTAGAGAATCCAAAATTTACGGATATTAGTGCATCAAATCCTTATTATGGCTCGATTGCAGCTCTAGTAGGATTAAATGTCATTACAGGCTATGGAGATAATACTTTCCGTCCAAACCAAACAATTACTCATGGTGATTTAGCAAAAATTTTAGCATCTATCCCAACATTACCAGAGCTAGAAAGTGCAAAAAATCATGAGGCTAGTGAAAAAGTTACACGTGGACAACTGGCGACATTCATTGCAGAGGCTCTAACAAAATCAAACCCAGAAACACCGGAGACTCCAGAGACTCCAGAAAAACCAGAAGATGCCTTCTCATTATCGATTTTACATGTGAATGATACACATGCTCATGCAGATAATTTACCTAAATTAGCTACAGCAGTAAAGGAACAGCGTGCTGTTAAGAAAAATACATTAACATTACATGCTGGCGATGCATTTAATGGTACATTATATTTCAATGAATTCCATGGACAAGCAGATCTAGCGCTATTAAATGAAATTGGCTTTGATGCAATGGTATTTGGTAACCATGAATTTGATTTAGGTGCCTCTCCTGAAGGTCATCAAGCATTAGCGGATTTTGTTAAAGGTGCTAAATTCCCATTTGTGGATGCCAATACAGATTTCTCAGCAGATGATAAATTCACTGGTTTATTTACAGACTTAATTTCAAGTGAACCTGAAAATGGTAAAATTTACTCTGGTATTGTGAAAGAAATTGATGGAGAAAAAGTAGGTATTTTTGGTTTAACAACAGAAGAAACAAAAGCTGTAGCATCTCCAGATAAAGTAACATTCTCAAACTACATTGAAGAGGCCAAAAAAGCAGTAGCGGCTTTTGAAGGTATGGGTGTTAACAAAATTATCGCCTTAACACATATTGGATTTGAAGATAATGCCAATATTGATAATGACCAATTATTAGCAAAAAATGTAGATGGTATTGATATTATTGTAGGCGCACACGATCATACAAAACTAGACAAACCATTTATCGTAGATACAAATACAGCTGGAGAAGCTAAAGAGGCTACATTAATTGTACAAGCTAATGAGTATGTAAAGTATCTAGGTACACTAGATGTAACATTTGATGGAAATGGTGTTGTGACTGAATATGATGGAGAATTAATCGACCTTGGTAAAGTAGCGGAGGACAAAGCGGCATTAGAAAAACTTGCACCATTTAAAGAAAAAGTAGATGCAATCATGAAACAAGAGATTGGTGTAAAACTTAATGAAGCATTAGATGGATCACGTGAATTAGTACGTACACAAGAAGCGGCATTAGGTAATATCATTACAGATGGTATGTTAGCAAAATCACAACAATATACAGATAAAAAAGTTGTGATGGCATTTACAAATGGTGGTGGTATTCGCGAGACGATTCCAGCAGGTGAAATTACTGTAGGTCATGTTATGACAGTACTACCTTTTGGTAACACATTAGCACTTATGGATATAACGGGTGCACAATTAAAAGAAGCATTTGAACTATCTGTGGGACAAGCACCAAATCAATTTGGTGGCTTCCTACAAATCGCAGGTGCAAAATTACAATATGATTCTTCAAAAGAAGTAGGATCTCGCATTGTATCGTTTGAATATTTAGATCAAGCAACAGGTAAGTATGTAGCATTTGAAGATAATAAAACATATACAGTAGCAACAAACGCCTTTACTGCTAAGCAAGGTGGGGATGGCTATGACGTATTTAGAAAAATTTATGAAGAAGGCCGTGTAACAGATTTAGGTTTATCTGACTGGGAAAACTTCCAAGAACACTTATTATCATTAAAAGAAGTGAAAACAACAACTGAAGGCCGTATTGTTGATGTAGCAAAAAAACAATAAGCTTAACGTTGTTTGAGTAAGTACTCTATAATGATTCCACAACGCAACCTTAGGGGATTGATTTCTCCAAGGTTGCGTTTTTGTATGGATGCGGCGATTCAATAAAGAGGAGAAAGGATGCCGCAGAGCCAATAATATGATAAAATTCAACTTATCTAATGTGAACTGTGAGTTGAGATGTATGATGGAAAGTCAAAAATATGCAATTGTAGATTTGGAGACAACTGGTCATTCACCAGCCAATGGGGACCGGATGATTCAAATTGCCATTGTTATTATGAAGGATTGGGAAATTGAGCGTACCTATACGAAGTTCATTAATCCAGGGAAAGCTATTCCAACTTTCATTCAAGATTTAACGCATATAACGAATGAGGATGTAAAGGATGCCTTCCCATTTGAAGCGCATGCGGATTACATATATGAGCTACTGGCTGACTGTGTATTTGTTGCACATAATGCAGATTTTGACTTATCCTTTTTACAAGCAGAGTTTAAACGTGCTGGATTACCGAAATGGCAAGGTAAAAAAATGGATACGGTGGAGCTAGCTAAAATTTTGTTCCCTATGTCCCTTGGTTTTAAGCTAGGGGATTTAGCGGCCGATTTAAATATTGAGTTAGCAAATGCACATCGAGCGGATGACGATGCACGCGCGACAGCTGAGCTATTCAAACATTGCTGGAAGGAGCTACTAAGTTTACCGCAGCTTACACTTGAACAGATGCATAAGCGTTCATTTCGCTTGAAATCAAATATTTCTCAGCTTTTTTTTGAGGCGTTGCAAATTAAGCGCCAGCATACGACGGGCCGCGAAAATGTACATTATTACCGTAATTTTGCCATTGGCAATGGCCGAAATAAGCATGAACATGTGACAGAAACGATTGTCTACCCTCAATCAGTAGATGAGAAAATAGCTTTAATGGCAAAGGCACTGCCAAATTTTGAGGAACGTCCTGCACAATTTGACATGATGGACACGATTTGGCGGGCATTACATGAACAACAGGAGTGCGTGATTGAAGCTTCTACAGGTATTGGTAAAACTGCTGGCTATTTACTTCCAGCCATCTTATTTGCCCGTGCTGTCAATAAAAAGATTGCCATCAGTACGTATACTTCCTATTTACAAGAACAGCTTGTAGAAGAAGAACTACCAAAGATCGAAAAAATCCTTGGAACAAAAGTGAATTTGTGTGTGCTGAAGGGAATGCAGCATTATATTGATCTCGATCGCTTTGAGCAATGTATGGCATATGCTGATGAATCCTATGATGATACATTTACTATTTTACAAATACTTGTGTGGTTGACCAAAACAGAGACAGGTGTGTTGAGCGAGCTCAATGTTTCTGGTGGCGGACAACTGTTTTTAGAAAAAATCCGAAAAATACCGAATGACAAACCTTCAAAGGGCTTTGATTTCTATGAGCAAGCTTTAAAGAACAGTGCAGTTGCTGACTGTATTGTAACGAATCATGCCATGGTTTTAAGTGATTTAGTGCGTCAAACACCACTCTTTACAGAAATAGATGGCTGGATTATTGACGAGGCGCATCAATTTATTCAGGCTGCTATGCAGCAGGATGAAGTAGTCTTCTCCTATACACAATGGAAGTATATTTTTGGACAAATTGGTACGATGGAAGATACGGCTTTATTTCAGCAGTTTTGCCAGGCAGCGAAGAAAAAACAGCGAGTAGCCATGCGGAATTTACAGCATCTTGATGCACAATTTATACGTTTGCAGCGGACATTTGATGAAACAATCCAGAGAACTATTCAAAAATTGCAACAGCAAATGAAAGGGAAACAAGCAGGTAGTAAATGTACCTTGTTTTTAGAGGATGTTTCACTTGCGAAAGAATCGTTTGCACAAGTAAGCAAACTAACCCAGCAATGGCTGGATCTCGCTACTACCATTACACAGTCGTTCGACAATGCGATTGAGCAGCTAGATAAAAACGATCAATATGTATTATCTGAATGGCAATATTGGATTCGCCAAGTGAAGATAAAAATTGCAGAATGGGACGATATTTTTCTGTCACCACAGGAAGGCAGTTCTATTTGGTTAGAATTTGATGTACGAAGTGTCCCAGGCAGTCTCCATGTCTTTAAGAAGCCTGTCAATGTAACGCCGATAATTGAACAAGTATTAGCACCATTACGTCAGCAAGCAAGTATTGTTTGGACATCAGGTACATTAACAGTACCAGGCAATGAGCGCTTCGTTACACGCCAGTTGGGCATTTCTGATGATGTTGAAGTCTTGAAACTACAAGCTCCGCCAGCCTATTATGCTGGAGCTAAGGCATTTATCGTCACCGATATGCCAGATATTCAGCATGTCAGCCAAGAAGAATACATTGAGGCTGTTGCCCATGCAATTACGAGGACTGTTCGAATGACAGAAGGGCGTTGCTTTGTACTCTTTACAGCACAGGATATGCTACGAAAAACAGTCGAGCTTATCCAAGATAGTGAACTATTAGATGATTACATGCTATTTGCACAAGGTGTAACAGGTGGTAGCCGTATGCGCATTCTAAAATCATTTCAAAAATTTAGTCATGCCGTTCTATTTGGTACAAACAGTTTTTGGGAGGGTGTAGATGTTCCAGGAGATGCACTGGCCTCTGTCATTGTCGTACGATTACCATTTTCTTCACCAGAGGAGCCTGTTTTTAAGGCGAGGGCAAAGCACCTAACTACTCAAGGCCGCAATTCCTTTACTGAGCTTTCCCTACCAGAAGCGATCATGAGGTTTAAGCAAGGCTTTGGTCGATTAATACGTTCTTCGCAGGATAAAGGAGCTTTTATTGTCCTAGACCGACGAATTACTAGTAAGTCATATGGGAAAGAGTTTATTAAGGCATTGCCACCTATCGATGTCAAGAAATTACAGCTACCCGAATTGTTAAAGGAACTAAATCATTGGCAAAAATAGCAGAAACCCCTTTTAGCATTGCTAGAAGGGGTTTTTACGTAATGTAGAAGCGTTTAAAGAAAGGCAATTGCTAGTATGATTCTCATTGCTTGTTTTTAGTTTGCTCTTCAAAAAGTTTAGCATTACGAACGATTTCTGTAATATATTTCATAGTGATTGCCGTTGCTTGGTTGGCATCATAACTTTTGCGATTATTCAATAGGTTTGTAAACATACCTTGCCAAATTAATAGTGTAATTTCATTGATGGCATCAACATTGCCTTCAGTTAAGTAGCCTTCTTTTAAAGCGATCTCTAACATAGAACGCCCTCGTTTCGTTAGACTGTGTTGAAATAAAATGGTTTTTAAATCCTCAGGAATATTGATTAAATCATTGGGGTAAAAATTATAATAATTCTCCAATAGTGCCTCTGGTGTTTCCCCTAAATCCATGATAAAGACTGCGTGAAAAATCTGAGGTTGTTTGAAGGAATATTGGCAAAAGCACTCCCAAGCCAATAAGTATTTCTCAATAGGATCTTTGCCTCTTTCTATGTAGCGAGCGACTTCGTTGGTATAGTCTTGCATGCATCTCATCGATGCAAAAAATAGAAGATGCGAGATTTCTGAAAAATAATTGTAGATAGTAGCGCTGTTGTAACCTGCCTTATCAGCAACCTTTCGGATCGTGACATTTTCCAGCCCTTCTTCTTCGATGATTTCCGCAGTGGCATCTACAAAGTATTTCCACATACGACTCCTTTGTATTTCCTTTTTCTTCAAAGTAATATCCCCCTAACAAACAATTAATTACTGTAAAATCATTAATTAAATGCATATATTTACCTTCTTGTAGCTGATTTAAACTTATTATAGCATAGCAATTTTAATTATCTTCTTTCATTATAGCATTAGCTTTTGTCATTTTCAGAGTTGTGCATTAGAATTTCAGGTGATATACTAATCACAATTATTTTATAATCATGATTACTAAATAATCAAGATTCTGAATAATTAGACGAATAGGATGTTATAACTAGGAGTCTTGCACTTAGACACAAGGGGAGGATTATGCAATGAGTAAAAAAATTGTGACACAATTTGAGTGTACATATGAAACGATTGAAAACACATGGATCGAGTTAGCAGACGGCACAAGGCTTTCAAGTCGTATTTGGCTACCAAATGTAAAATTGGGAGAGAAAGTACCAGCCATTTTAGAGTATATTCCTTATCGTAAAACAGATGGGACAAGAGCAAGAGATGAGCCGATGCACGGTTATTTTGCAGGACATGGTTATGCTGTTGTGCGAGTGGATATGCGAGGTTCAGGTGAGTCAGATGGTTTATTAAAGGACGAATATCTAAAGCAAGAGCAGGATGATGCCCTTGAAGTCATTGAATGGATTGCTAACCAAAGCTGGTGTGATGGCAATATCGGGATGATGGGGAAATCGTGGGGCGGATTTAATTCTCTACAAGTAGCAGCTCGTCGACCAAAGGCGTTAAAGGCGATTATTACCGTAGGCTTTACAGATGATCGTTATAACAATGATATTCACTATAAGGGCGGTTGCTTGTTAAACGATAACTTCTGGTGGGGTGCTATTATGTTAGCCTACCAGTTACGTCCGATTGATCCTCACATTGTTGGCGATAGCTGGCGGGAGAAATGGATGGAGCGCTTAGAAAATATGCCTTTATGGATGGCACAGTGGATGGAGCATCAAACAAGAGACGATTATTGGAAACATGGTTCAGTTTGTGAGAATTTTCAAGACATAGAAATCCCAGTTTTTGCGCTAGATGGCTGGGAAGATTCCTATACAAACACAGTCTTAAGCTTAATGGAAGGGCTTTCTGTTCCGAGAAAAGGCATCATTGGCCCGTGGGCACATGTTTATCCACATGATGGAGTGCCAGGTCCTGCAATAGGCTTTTTACAAGAAGCTGTGAAATGGTGGGATCATTGGTTAAAAGGAATAGACAACGATGTAATGGATGGCCCAATGGTGAATGTCTGGGTTGAAGAGAGCATGGAGCCATCCGTTAAGAAACCAATCAGTAAAGGCTATTGGGTTGGTTTAGAATCGTGGCCAGCAGCGGAATCAATACAAACTAAGGTGTATCAGCTGACACATGGAAAACTAGTAGAAAATCGCAGTGAGCAACAAGAGCAAGTCCTACTAAAAACTCCTCAAAATCATGGTCTTTTATCTGGTGAATGGATGGGTGCTGGCGTACTAGGCGAAAGTCCAGCAGACCAACGATTAGACGATGGAATGGCAATGGTTTTTGAAACGGATAGGCTAGAGAATGCATTAGATATTGTGGGCTATCCAAAATTTGAAGTGGAATTAAAAAGTGACAAACAACATGCAATGCTGTTTGCACAGCTTTCAGACGTAGCACCTGATGGAGCTGTCACACGTGTATCCTATGGCGTGATGAACCTAACACACTTAAATGGGCATGATCGTGTAGACCTGTTAACACCTGGTGAAAAAGTGAAGGCCTTTGTTCAGTTAGACTGTTGTGGCCATCAATTTAAAGCGGGACATCGTTTACGTCTATCCCTAGCTACAACGTTTTGGCCGATGTTTTGGCCAATGCCAGAAGACGCTACATTGACATTAAATCTAGAAACAGCTACCTTATCATTGCCAACCTTCCATGGTCAGCAAGTAGTAGGGCCTAATATGAATGCTGAAAGTGCACCATTAACGCCAATCACAACGCTACAAGAAGGAAGAGTCGATCGTTCGATAGCCTATGATATTTTAACAGATACATGGACATGTATTACAGATGGAGTTGGAGGCGTATTTGGTGAAGGCATTTATCGCTTTGATGATATTGATGTCACTGTAGAACATAATTTGAAACGAGAATTAACCTTAACGAATGCTGATCCACTATCAGCTCAGTATACAATCTATCAAAAGATGAAAATTGGTCGTGAAGGCTGGTGGATTGACGCTGATATAACGGTTACCAAAACATCCGATCAGGAAAACTTCCAAATTGTTGGGGAAATGGCCATCAAAGAAAATGACAAACAAGTCTTCCATAAGGAATGGAATCAAAAAATTAAACGTCATGGCTTGTAAATAACATATAAGGGGTAAACATATGGAGGCTAAGTTAAAAAAGAATACAGCTACTTTAGTTATTTTAGCTGTTTCAGGTGCATTAATTTACGCATTGCCTTATTTTAGAAACTACTATTATGATGTCTT
Organism: Lysinibacillus capsici; assembly: GCF_020217405.1. Classification (NCBI taxonomy): domain Bacteria; kingdom Bacillati; phylum Bacillota; class Bacilli; order Caryophanales; family Bacillaceae; genus Lysinibacillus; species Lysinibacillus capsici. The sequence continues at coordinate 1,624,559 of NZ_CP084108.1, forward strand.
TCTGGATGCATTTCATTTAACCAATACACAAATGGGGACACTTGGTAGTGCGTATGGTGTTTGTTGTTTAATTTCCTATATTTTTGGAGGCTTTTGTGCAGATCGTTGGAAAACGAAATATTTATTAACCATTTCTTTAGTAGCCACAGGATTATTAGGGTTTACATTATTATTGTATCCACCCTATCCAGTACTTCTACTGATTCATGCTGCTTGGGGAATCACGTCCATTATGACGTTCTGGGGAGCATTAGTAAAAGCGGTTCGTTCTTTAGGCTCTGAAAATGAACAAGGAAAAGCGTTTGGATTTTTTGAAGGCGGACGTGGTGTAACCAACATTATTCAATCTGCTGTGATTTTAGGGATCTTTGCTTTTTTTGCAAAACATATGAGTGATAAAATGGCTCTTTCAGCAGTTATTACGGTGTATTCTGTGATTTGTCTTTTGTTGGGCCTCATGATTATGATGCTGTATAAAGATCCAGATCAAGCAACTGTCAGTCCAGAAGATAGAGAGAGCAGTAAAACGTTTGATTGGGCAGTCCTTTGGAAAGTGTTGAAGATGCCAACTACCTGGCTTGCGACTATCCTTATCTTTACGTCCTATGCGATGATTATTAGCTATTATTACATTACACCTTATGCAACGGCCGCATTTGGTGCGTCTACGTTAATTGCTGCGGCTTTGGGCTACTTCTCGCAATATTGTCGTCCTATTGGTAGTTTTAGTGCAGGAATCATAGGAGACCGGATTGGTGTGTCGAATATGGTGTTAATCGGCTATATTTTATTAGCATTTGGTTTAGTAGGGCTCATTTTATTACCAGGAAAAGCTTCTTTTATTCTTATGCTTTTAGTGTTCATTGGGATTATCTATACATCTATGTATGCTTTGCAAGCGATGCATTTTGCAATTCTAGTAGAAGGCGATTATCCAGTAGAATCAACAGGAACTGTGTCCATGCCACTGATGATAATTGGTTATAGTGGTGAGATCTTTATGCCAATTATTGCAGGAGCCTGTTTAGATTACTGGGGTGGCACAGCGGGCTATAAAGTATTCTTTGGTATTTTATTAGGCTTAGCTATTATTGGATTTATTACAGTAGTCATTTGGCAGCGTGTGACGAAAGAAAAACGCCGAGAAATTGCTTTACAACGAAAGCTTTCCAAGGAACAGGCACTTACTTAATTTAGTTTAGAACTAATATTGGTTTCTTCCAAAGCCAGCTTTTTTAAACATAATGATGAATAGCTAAAAAGACTGCGAATAGTTTTTTACTATTTATACAAGTTGATTATTCACAAATCAATATGTAAACAGGGAAACAGAGGCGTCAAGGTAATGACGCCTCTGTTTTTGTCTCCGGTTTTGTATGATCCAGTAAAAATTCCACACGATTTCCACCATGGTGTTTGGCCTGATATAAAGCCTTGTCACATCTAGATAATAAGGAATGAATTGTATCGCCCCTCACAAAGCAAGTCACTCCAATAATGATATACATATCAATGCTATCTAGTTTATCTGTTACCTCTAGCCAATGGGATTCATTTTTATCTATTCAAATATTATCCATGGATAAACGTAACCAAATAGTATTTCTCGTATGCCAGAAGAATGGATACGATTGATTACTAGCCACAAAAGAATGATCATGGACATCACTCAATATATCTTCGATGGAGACCATTTTGGAATTAAATTCTGTCCTAACACAAGAGGATCTAGCAGCTTATCTGTTGGGCTGATTGCACTAACAGGGGGGATGAGAGCGAACATAACTAGGATAATAAGTGTGAATAAATTTATTCTTCTGACAATTTTATTTTCCATGTAAGGGTCATAGCTCCTATTCTACAGTTACTAGATTATATGTAAACAATTGAATAGCCTATTACAAGATATTTGCCACAACATTATTATAGATCATAACAGCAAGATTGAGGACGAAATAAAAGGATAGTTCCTGATAATATAAGGTCTAACAAACAGCATGGAGGCTTATATTATGTCAAAAATTCAGCAATTCTATGATTTACATTTTTCACAAGAGCTATTATTTATTGGGAATGCTTGGGATGTTTTATCAGCATTATCATTAGAAAAGGCAGGCTTTCAAGCAATCGGCACAACAAGCTGGGGCATAGCGAACTCACTTGGCTATGCAGACGGTGAACAAATCGATTTTCAACGACATCTAACAATTATTCAATCCATTACAGAGCAAGTCAACATACCCGTATCAGCAGATATAGAAGCGGGGTATGGCCATGATGAACAAAGTATTATCGACAATGTTTTGAGAACGGCAGATGTGGGAGTAGCAGGGATTAACATTGAAGATTCCTTTAAACATCAAACAGGCTTAAGAAGCATAATTGATCACTGTTATTTATTAACAAACATGAGGAAAGAATTAGATAATCATGGCTATAAAGATTTCTTTATTAATGCTCGAACAGATACGTATTTTCAATTAGAGCAACCATTTGAAGAAACAATAACAAGAGCAAAAGCTTATATTGAGAGCGGAGCAAGTGGTATATTTATCCCAGGCTTAACAGATGCCAATGAAATAAGCGCGATGACTCGTAATATAAATGCGCCTATTAATCTTCTTTCATTACCTAGTTTAACGAATGTCAAGCTACTAAAAGAATTAGGGGTGAAACGCTTTAGCTTTGGAAATGCACTTTCAGATAAAATAATTGCGCATTTAACACAGCATGCTGCACAATTATTAAAAGACCAAGATACTTCTGCGTTATATATATAGTCGATGGGAATGAGGTGAAATAATCATGGACAATGCCATCAATTTATCATTTGAGGAAAAATGGGAAAAGATTATAGCGTGTGATCAAACCTATGATGGGCTTTTTTATACAGCGGTTAAAACTACTAAGATTTATTGCCGTCCTTCCTGTAAATCCAGAAAGCCGAAAAAGATGAATGTTGAATTTTATGAAGATATCCAAGAGGTAGAGGCGGCTGGCTATCGGGCATGTAAACGATGTCAGCCTGAAATCGAACATTCCCCACACACGCAATTGATTAAAAATGTCACGACTTTTATGATGAACGCATATAAACAAAGAGTGACTTTACAGGATATGGCGGAGCATGTTGGCCTCAGTCCCTTTCACCTTGAACGACTATTTAAACAAGAGACTGCTGAGACGCCTCGAACGTATTTAGAGAAAATCAGAATTGATAAGGCTGCCCATCTATTAAAACATACCGACTTTACAAATTTAGAAATATGTTATGAAGCTGGCTTTCAAAGCCCATCTAATTTTTATAAAGTTTTTCGACGGCTGAAAAATTGTTCGCCTACAGAATACCGTAACCTATCGTAACAGGGAGACATGATATGAAATGGACAAACGATGTTGGTTCTTTAGTGATCGAGTTACCACAAGCATTTAATTATAGAGAGTGTTTGCAGTTCTTAAAGCGCTCACATCACGAAATTCTTCACCATATAAAGGATAATGTGCTCTACAAATTATTGAAGATTGATGAACAATTTATTTTATGTGAAATAACTGAGCAAGCCCATAAAATAATAGTAACATTCCCAATGAAACAGCCAGCTAGCCATGAACAGGCAATCATCGCTCAATATGTCGCAGAGTGGTTTGATATAACAAAGGATTTGCAGGGGTATTACCAGATGGCTGAAAACGATCAAATCTTAAGTTCACTTGTGAAAAAATATAGCGGATTACGGTTAATCGGGATTCCTGATTTATTTGAAGCATTAGTTTGGGCAATTATTGGTCAACAAATAAATTTATCTTTTGCCTATATGTTAAAAAAGAGATTTGTTGAGCATTTTGGAGAATATATTTACTTTGAGGGGCAAAGCTACTGGCTGTTTCCAACGCCAGAGAGAATAGCTGCTATTGAGGTAGATAATTTGATCAACCTCCAATTTACACGGCGGAAATCAGAATACATTATTAATATTGCCAAAATGATCACAAGCGGTCAATTGACAAAAGATTTGTTGTGTCAACAAGAGGACTACGAAGCCATGAAAAAAAGATTAATGGACATTCGAGGAATTGGAGCATGGACAGCAGATTATGTGCTGATGAAGTGTCTGCAACAACCGACAGCCTTTCCTATAGCAGATGTTGGTCTGCATACTGCTTTAAAAATACAATTAGCCTTAGAACGAAAGCCAACAATTGAAGAATTAAAGAACTATGCGGAACATTGGCAAGGCTGGCAAGCTTATGCCACCTTTTATTTATGGAGGTCACTGTATGAAACGGTATAAATTAGATTATCTATCACCAATTGGGATTATAGAAGTTGAGGGAAGTGATACAGCAATTGATGCCATTAACTTTGCAGAGCGAGAGCAAGTCGTCAATGCTCCTCAGAAAGACACACCTGAAGTTTTACTAGAATGTGTTAAGCAATTGCATGAGTATTTTCTAGGTGATCGTCAGGAGTTCTCATTTCCTTATGTTTTTCAAGGTACAGATTTTCAGCAAGCTGTTTGGCATGTTTTACCGAGTGTAGGATTTGGTGAAACAGCCTCATATAAGGATATCGCCATTGCTATTAACAATGAAAAAGCTGTAAGGGCTGTTGGTAGTGCGAATGGTAAAAATAATATCAGCATAGTTGTGCCATGTCATCGAATTATCGGCTCCAATGGAACGCTGACAGGTTATGGAGGCGGGATGTGGCGCAAAGAATGGCTGCTTCAGCATGAGCAGACACATAAAAATCCATCCAAGTAACTCCATTCATCAACGTACGTTATTTCGCCATTTGTACACAGTATAAAAAAGAGGTTATTGCAAAAAATAAGACCGTCAAAACGGCGGTTGTAATGACTAGTCTTTGTCATTTTATCGCTTCTTATGACACCTCCCTGCTAAGAAATATAGCTTGGAGTATTGAAAATAAAGGAGGTGTACACATGAGCGTGCTTTATAGAATCGCCTTAGTACTAGTTATTATAGGTGCAATCAACTGGGGACTCATTGGATTCTTTAGATTTGATTTAGTGGCTTATTTATTTGGTGGACAAACGGCGGTCTTATCACGTTGGATTTATGCACTCGTTGGTCTTGCTGGGCTAGTTTCGATTCCAATTCTTGTAAAGCGATTTGAAGACGAGGATGATGTGGATACATTCACTCGTATGGATAGAAATCCTAGCTATGGCATGGAGGCTGGAGAAGAAACAGATTTCTCAGAAGTAAGAAAAACGGAAGAGAAAAAAGAGAACAAATAGTTAAACTGTAAAAACTAGTGACCATGTTGGCGCTTCAGTTTTTTCAAAATATTCGCGTAGCTATTGACTACGCGAATATTTATTTTTTAGGATTAGTCCTGATTACTTGGAAATGCAAAGGAAGAGGTAACGTCATTCCCTTGTTCTATCCATTTTTCTGAAATGGTTTTCGCTTTTGTAAAGAAACGTACTTGGTCAGGTCCAAACATATGCCCCTCACCAAATCTTGAACGTTTCCAGCCACCAAAGTTATGATAGCCTACTGGAATAGGAATCGGTATATTGACACCTACCATACCTACTTCAATTTCAGTGGTAAACTTTCGAGCTGCTGCACCATTGTTTGTAAAGATGGTTACACCATTTCCTAATTCATGGGCATTAATAAGGGCTATAGCTTCCTCTAATGTTGCCACGCGGACAACATTCCGTGCAGGTCCAAAAACTTCTTGTTCATAAATTTCCATTCCAGGCTTTACATGATCAAGTAATGTAGGTCCAAGATAGAAACCGTTCGATTGTTTGGCAATTTCCGGATTTCGCCCATCGCAGACCAGTGTTGCGCCTTCTTCTAGGCTACGATCGATATAGCCAATGATGGCATCCTTTGATTGCTGAGTAATGACTGGTCCAAAATCAACTTCGGCATCTGTATAGGGGCCCACTTTTAATTTGGCAATTTTATCGGCAAGAATACCCACTAATTTATTGGCTGTATCCTCACCAACAGGAATAATGGTTGACAGTGCCATACAACGCTGGGAGGCCGCTCCATAGGCAGCCCCTAAAAAGGCATTTGCTACATGCTCTAAATCAGCATCTGGCATAACCACCATATTATTTTTACCTCCCCCTAGTGCTGTGACACGCTTCCCATGTTTAGAGGCTGTAGCATAAATGGCTTCTGCAACTGGCGTAGAGCCTACAAAGGAAATCGCTTCAATGGCTGGATGGCATAACAGCTCATTCACAGCATCTTTGTCCCCATTCATAACAGTCCAAACCCCATCTGGTAAGCCTGCCTCTTTCCACAGCTCTGATAAAAATAATGCGGAGCAAGGAACCCGCTCTGATGGCTTCAGAATCACACAGTTTCCTACAGCCACCGCCATGCTTGTAATTGCAAGCGGTACCATGACAGGGAAATTAAATGGTGAAATAGCCGCTACAATGCCTAATGGTTCTTTCAGAGAATAGGCATTGATATGACCACCAACGTTCACCGAATACTCTCCTTTAAGTAAATGTGGAGCATTGATAGCTAAATCAACAGATTCTAACCCGCGTGTAATTTCGCCCCTGGCATCCTCAATCGTTTTGCCACTCTCTGTACAAATCATATCAATTAGTTCATCAATATTTTCTGTTATGAGTTGGCGGAATTTAAGGATAATTTCAGCTCGTTTACCAACTGATAAGGCACGCCAAGCAGGAAAAGCCGCTTGGGCAGCAGCAATCGCCTCCTGTACCTCTTGTTTTGTTGCCAAAGGTACGCGAGCAATGACAGTACCAGTGCTTGGGTTGAATACATCTGAAAACTGACCGCTTTTCCCTAGAACTGTTTGTCCATTGATAAAATGACCTAAATCCTGTATGTCTGTATTCGTTACCATCTAGTTATTCCTCCTACAGTTTAATAGAATGTAAGGCTTGTACAAATTTTTCAACAATGAAATTCTTCTCATCTGAGGAAATATTCAGAGGAGGAGATAAGGTTAACACATTATTGAAACCTGCCACGGTTACCCCGTTTTTCCCAATGATTAACCCTTGTTCCTTACATTGTGTGATTACTTTGTTCACTAGCGTAATGTCGAGCGGTGTTTTGCTGTCTTTATCTTGTACTAGCTCTACGCCAATTAATAAGCCTTTCCCACGAATATCCCCAACATTCGGGTGCTCCTTTAATTGCTCTTGTAATGCAGTGAGTAATGTAGCACCTAGTGCAGCCGAGTGGGCAAATAAATTTTCCTTTTCCATTATTTCAATATTTTTTAATGCGACGGCACATGCTGCTGGTGATCCACCGAATGTGTTGACATGACGGAAAAAGTCATATTCCTCAGTTCCAGCAAACGCCTCATAAATTTCACGACGAACAGCTGTAGCAGACAGTGGCATATAAGCGCTTGTTAAGCCTTTCGCCATAGTCACAATATCAGGCTGGATGCCGTAGTTTTGGAATCCAAAAGCTTTGCCTGTACGACCAAAACCACAAATGACTTCATCGACAATGAGTAGTGCGCCATGCTTCTCACAAACAGCTTTAACTCCCTGTAAGTAGCTGTCGTGGGGCATAATTACACCACCGCCAGTAATAATAGGCTCCATAATGACTGCTGCTACGGAATCTGACATTTCCCAAGTCATAACATGATCGATTGCTTGGACGGATGGTAATGCACAAGGGTCCTTACTTTGAATATGGTCCTCATTGGCACGATAAGCGTCAGGTGGTGTGACATGTAAAAAACCTGGTGCCAGTGGCTCATATTTATATTTTCTTTGAGCTTGTCCAGTTGCTGCAAGAGCACCCATCGAGCTACCATGATAGGCACGGTAACGGGAAATAATTTTCGTTCGATTGACGTGACCTTTTTGTTGATGATATTGTCTAGCTATTTTGAAGGCTGCCTCATTTGCCTCAGAGCCACTATTAGAGAAGAAGACGACATAATCATCCCCTAAAAGCTCATTAATTTTTTCACTTAATTGAATAGCAGGGATGTGCCCAATAGATAATGGGGTATACGTATTTTCTAGCAATTGCTCATAGGCAACTTTGGCAATCTCCTCACGTCCATAGCCAACGTTCACACACCATAAACCTGCCATTGCATCTAAATAGCGCTTACCTTCAATGTCAGTAATCCATGCTCCTTTAGAGGATTGGACGATCATTGTTGCATTTGGATTGTAGGGCTTCATAGAATGCCATACAAATTGTTCATCTTTTACTTGCCAATTGGGACTTGTTACATTGGTCACGAAGCTTCACTCCTTCTAAACAGGTAGTTGATTAGCATGCATATGTCTTCCTCAGATATGGACAACAAAAATGCACAGTCGCCCCTATTTGTACTTTATATGTATGCTTCCAGAATTTTAGAAGGAGTATTTAAGGAGAAAGATAATTCAGTTAATTTAAAGTTGTGACAGGCTATTGATGCATTAAGACATCCTCAATTAAAAAGGCAATATACAAATTAGTCTTCGTAAAGGGATTGCCTAAGTCCATATCTAATAGCATTTCAATTTTCTTCATTTTATAGAGGACCGTGTTTCGATGTATAAATTGACGTTCACTAATCCTGCTTGTACTGCCATTTTCCTCAACGAAAATACGTAAAAAAGGTACATAGTCTGTCCCATGTAATTCATCGTAGCGATAAAGCTGTCCTAAAATATCCTGACTGAACGATTTCATTAGGGGCTGATTTTTCACAGCCATCAATATTTTATAGGCACCGATTTCTTTATACTTATACAAATAACGATTGTTATGAAGCTGTGCTAAATGGATGACAGTTAAGGACTCATCATAGCTTTGGCGAACATTTTCTAGCTCTTTATGAAAATTACCTTTGCCGATAATAATATCCAAGTAACCATTTTTTAGTGTGATTTTTTCATAGATTTCTTCCACAACTTTTGAGAAGGGTATATTAGGTGTATTGATTTGTGCTTTATCAATTAAAAAGATGAGGTGATTTTTATGCTTTAATTTTAAGAAGCGTTGATAGCGATTTTGAAAAGCGAATTGGATCATGACCTCATAACGGTCAATAGCTGCTTTGGAGCCAATGGTTGTACAAGTTATGATCGCTAATTCTCTTCCTTGAGGAAATCCTAGCTGTGCTAGTTGATCTTTCATTGTGTTAGTGTTTTGTTTGTAATGAAATAGTAGATTGAAAAGAACCTTTTCTTCGATAGAAAGCTCTTGATGGTGATTGGCAATAAATTGAAAGGTAGTTTTTAATAGATCAGCAATGCGATAATTCCATGGCATTTTAAAAATAGGGAAATCATGTTGATTGGCAAAAGAGATGACAGCTTCTGGAATGCTAGGAATGAATGGTCCTGTATTAATGATAAAGCCAGCTACTTTTTTCGTGTATGCCTGTTTGACAAGATGTTCCAAGGAGTCTTGCTGTGCATCTAAATGAATGCCTGTTGTGACGACCAATTCATTGGGTCTACAAAACATGATTAAATCACTGCTTTCCACAACATTAATACCAGTAACTCTGCGATACGTACCACTATGTCCAGCGACTAATGTGAGCATTGGGAAATGAACTCCCTCTACAATTTTACGAATCGTCCCCATATGTTCCCCCCTTAATTATGAACATAACTTACCATATATGATGTGCAGTTGCACATATTTTTTTAGTTTACTATCCATATCTCACAAATTTTATCTATTTTAGAATGTTTATTAACTACTGGGAAAGAGAGGACTTGCATATGTATAAATGTAATAGTAGACGATTGCAAGAGTTAATTGAACAATTTAGTCAATTTGGGGCCACGGAAAATGGTGGCGTCACACGTTTGTCTCTTTCGAATGAGGATGTATTAGCAAGAAACTATTTTTGTGAGTGTTGTAAAACGTTAGGAATGGATATTCAGGTGGACGATATGGGCAACATTTACGCCACTCTTCCTGGTAAAAAGAATGTGCCACCCATTGTCATGGGTTCCCATCTAGATTCAGTAGAAAAGGGTGGGAGATTTGATGGTGTGCTAGGTGTACTAACAGCGATCGAGGCCATTCGAACAATAAAGGAAAATGATATCGAAGTGGACATTCCTCTTACGATTGTCAACTTCACGAATGAAGAAGGGGCGCGTTTTGATCCAGCCATGATGAGTTCAGGCGTCATTACTTCGAAATTCGACAAAGAAAAAATGCTCCAATCTACGGATAAAAACGGCATTCGTTTTCAACAAGCTTTACAAGCAAGTGGCTATGAGGGAGAGCAAGCCAATCGTCTGAAGGAGGCACTTGCTTATATCGAATTGCATATTGAACAAGGGCCAGTATTAGAAGCAAAACAGCAGGAAATTGGTGTGGTTGAAGGTGTGCTAGGCATGGTCTGCTATGAAATTACAATTAGTGGGCAATCAAACCATGCAGGTACAACCCCAATGTCAATGCGTAAAGACCCAATGATTGTGGCATCAACCATCATTAAAGAGCTATATGAACAATTAGGAAAAATTGACGAACAACTTGTTTTTACCTTTGGTCGTATGAATGTTTCCCCGAATATTCATACCGTTATCCCAAATAAGGTGACATTTACAATTGATTCACGTCATCAAAAGCCAGAGGTCATGCAACAGGTTGAGGATATTCTCAACGCGCTTCCTGAGACAGCGGGCGGATGCCATATTCAGCCTGTCAAGTTATGGGGCAGAGATACCGTGCATTTTGATAGTGCGATTTGCAATGAAGTAGAAAGAGCTTGTCAAAGCTTTGGCTATTCATCTCATCGTATGTTTAGTGGCGCTGGACATGATGCACAGTATATGGCAAGTATGGTTCCTTCCGCGATGATTTTTGTTCCAAGTATTCAAGGGAAGAGTCATTGTGAAGAAGAGGAAACAGCCTTTGAAGATTGTGCAAAGGGCGCAGATATTTTATTGGAGACGGTGTTAACGCTACAAACGAAGTTTAGTATGGGCGAAACATATACACTGCATTAACTATCAAGCATTCTCTAATTTTGCGATGAAGGGTGAGAGGCATAGTGAAAAAAATCATTAAAGGTGGACGAGTAGCAACAGCTGCTGATGTATTTGAGGCAGATATTTTAATTGAGAACGGTAAAATTGTTCAGATTGGACAAAATTTAACGGATGCTGGCGCTGAAATTATTGATGCTACAGGCAAGTATGTATTGCCTGGTGGCATTGATCCCCATACGCATTTAGACATGCCATTCAATAATACAGTGACGGATGATGATTGGAAATCAGGCACCATTGCAGCGGCTTTTGGTGGGACAACTACTATTTTAGATTTCTGTTTAACAGCAGGAGAAGAAAAGTTATCGACAGCCGTAGAGAAATGGCATGACAAGGCAAAAGGAAAGTCTGCTATTGACTATGGCTTCCACTTGATGATTGGTGATCTAACACCTGAAACCGAAGCTGAATTACCACAATTATTGGAGCAAGAGGGCATTACTTCTGTCAAGGTCTTCATGGCTTATGCAAAAGAATTCCAAGCGACAGATCGTACACTATTTAAAGCCTTTAAAATCGCTAAGGATCTTGGTGCGATAGTGATGGTTCATTGTGAAAATGGCTCTGTTATAGATGAGCTAGTAGAGGAGGCAAGACGTGCTGGACATAAGGAACCGATCTATCATGCACTAACTCGTCCAGCGGAATTGGAGGGAGAGGCAACAAAACGTGCTATCGAATTAGCTCATATAGCTGGTGCGAAGCTCTATGTGGTGCATGTGACATGTAAAGAAGCGGTAGATGAAATTATTGCTGCTCGTGAAAAGGGCTATGATGTTTATGGTGAAACTTGTCCACCATATTTAACGCTCGATCAATCCGCATTGGCGCAGCCAGGCTTTGAAGGAGCCAAATATGTTTGGTCACCACCACTTCGTCCTAAATATCATCAAGAACATTTATGGAATGCCTTAAAGGCAAAACAGCTACAGACGATTGGCTCAGACCAATGCTCCTTTAGCTTTAAAGGTAAAAAGCAGTTAGGCTTAAATGATTTCTCGAAAATTCCAAATGGCGGACCATTCATTGAAGACCGCTTCAGCATTTTATACTCAGAGGGCGTGGCAAAAGGTAGAATTTCCATCCATGAATTTGTTGATATGATCTCTACTAGTGCCGCAAAAATATTTGGCTTATTCCCACAAAAAGGAACGATTGCAATTGGTTCAGATGCGGATATCGTCATTTTTGACCCAGAGGCACAGCGCCAAATTTCAGCTAAAACACATCATATGAATGTGGACTATAACCCATATGAAGGCTGGGAGGTAACAGGTGAGCCTGTTAGTGTACTCGTACGTGGGGAATATGTCATTAAAAATAAAGAATTTGTAGGTGTACTTGGCAGTGGACGATACATTAAACGTCCATTAAAAACAGTAGCTGCGGAAGCATTAAACATTTAGCTTCCTGCAGGATAGGACCGATTGTTTTGACTGGAGAGCAAAGCAATCGGTCTACGTAATTAGTGTACGGAAAAAATGAACACATGAGGGGGATGTGGAAATGGTTCCGATTCAAGAAAATGCAATGACCGTGCAGCTTAGACGTAATTTTGTGGAATTAAAAGGTAAGATGACAAAGAATGAGGCAATTGAGGAAGCCAATCGTTGTCTGTATTGCTATGACGCACCATGTATTAAAGCATGTCCAACAAGTATTCAAATACCCAATTTCATAAAAAAAATTGCATCCGGTAATATGAAGGGTTCTGCTACGACTATATTAGAAGCAAACCCAATTGGTGCGAGCTGTGCAAGAGTTTGTCCAACGGAAGAACTGTGTGAAGGGGCGTGTGTCTTAAATTCTTCAACAAAGCCAATTAAAATTGGTGAGTTACAACGTTATGCAACGGATTGGGCAATGGAAACCAATGCTCAGCTATTTAAGGCAGGTCCACATAATGGACAGAAAATAGCCATTGTAGGGGCAGGTCCTGCTGGTTTGTCGGCAGCTCGTGAGCTCAGTCGCTTAGGCTATCAAGTTACTATTTATGAAGCTGAAGCGAAGGCTGGGGGCTTAGGAAGCTATGGAATTGTAGCATTCCGATTACCAAATGATGTCGTAGATTGGGAAGTAGAGCAGATTGAACAGCTCGGTGTGGACATTCAAACGAATACAGCTGTAGGTGTAGATATTTCTGCAGATGAAATTTTGGCGCACTATGACAGTGTGATTTTAGCTGTTGGTATGGGTGCTGTCCCAAATTTGGGCATTGATGGAGAAGATTTAGAAGGGGTACATGATGCCATTGAGTTTATTCGAAAAACAAAAATGGGACCGCTTACAAATGATATTTTAGGAAAACGAGTAGCTGTAATCGGTGCTGGAAACACGGCGATAGACGGTGCTACAAGTGCGGTGCGTTTAGGTGCAGACAATGTACAAATTCTCTATCGTAGAACAGAAAAAGAAATGACAGCATACAAATTTGAATATGAATTTGCCAAGCAGGATGGTGTGGAATTTAAATGGCTAACTGCACCTAAAAAAATTATTGGCAATGAAGCAGGAAAGGTGACAGGCATTGAATGTGTGAAAATGAAGCTTGGTGAGGCAGGTCCTGATGGTCGACAACGCCCTGAAGAAGTAAAGGGCTCCAATTTTATTATTGAAGTGGATGCTGTTATTAAAGCCATCGGGCAAACTCGTTTTGTATCGTTAATTGAAGCCTTTGGTTTAGCTCATACAAATGGTGTCGTAGACATTGATGAGACAACAATGCAAACGTCCAATGACAAAGTATTTGCATGTGGAGATGTTGTCTTTGGTAATGGACAGGGTGAAGCGATGGTAGTGACCGCTGTACAGCAAGGAAAAGATGCAGCATATAAGATTCATGAACGTTTAAGAAAACCAAGTGAGATTGCATAAAGTGAACCTTCAATCAGTGGAGGTTCTTCCTCCACTGATTGTTAGATTCACCAATCGGGCTTTTACAGGCTGTTAACCCTCTTCTGAATGATTATACAGTATCCTATGTTCTGAAATGGTGGTCATACAGCCTGTTAATACGGGATAAAGTGAACCTTCAATCAGTGGAGGCTCTTCCTCCACTGATTGTTAGATTCACCAATCGGGTTTTTACAGGCTGTTAACCCTCTTCTGAATGATTATACAGTATCCTATGTTCTGAAATGGTGGTCATACAGCCTGTATCTGACACTATGCTTTCAGTTGACAAAAGATTGTTAGTACGGATAGAGGGGGAACTTATATGGCAGACTTACGCATTAATTTAGCGGGCATCAAATCGCCGAATCCATTTTGGCTAGCATCTGCTCCACCAACGAATTCAGGCTATCAAGTACAACGTGCATTTGAAGCGGGCTGGGGTGGCGCAGTTTGGAAAACGTTAGGAGAACCTATTTTAAATGTGTCTTCCCGTTTTGCAGCAGTTAGCTATAATGGCCAACGTGTGGCAGGCTTTAACAATATTGAATTAATTACGGATCGACCATTAGAAGTGAATTTACAAGAAATCTATGAAACGAAAAAGAAGTTTCCTAATCACGCAATTATTGCCTCGTTAATGGTGGAACCAAAGCAAGAAAAATGGCATGAAATTGTGAAACGAGTAGAAGATGTGGGGGTTGATGGTCTTGAGCTTAACTTTGGTTGTCCACATGGGATGGCAGAACGAGGCATGGGTTCTGCCTCTGGTCAAGTCCCTGAATTGGTGGAAAAACAAACGTACTGGGTAAAGGAAGCGGCGCGTACACCTGTCATTGTTAAACTAACGCCCAACATTACGGATATTACCGTGACGGCGGAAGCGGCAACACGAGGTGGAGCAGATGCTGTGAGTATGATTAATACGATTAACAGTTTAGCTGGTGTTGATTTAGATTCTTGGAATACCGTACCACATGTGGCTGGAAAAGGAGCTCATGGGGGCTATTGTGGTCCAGCAGTTAAACCAATTGCACTAAACATGGTTGCAGAATGTGCTCGTAATCCATTAGTCAATGTACCGATATCAGGTATTGGTGGCATCTCGAATTGGCAGGATGCAGCAGAATTTATTTTAATGGGTGCGACAGGCGTGCAGGTATGTACAGCAGCGATGCACCATGGCTTTAGTATTGTAGAGGATATGATTGATGGGCTGAATAACTACTTAGATGATAAAGGTCTAGCTTCCGTCATGGAATTAGTTGGTCGCTCTGTGCAAAGGTATTCAAACTGGGGTGATTTAGATTTAAATTATAAAATTGTCGCAGAAATTAATAATGATGTTTGTATTAATTGCAATAAGTGTCATATTGCTTGCGAGGATACATCTCATCAATGTATTGACCTTTATACGGAGAATGGTCGCCCGATGTTAAAGGTTCGTGAGGAAGACTGCGTAGGCTGTAATTTATGCTCAATTGTTTGTCCTGTCGATGGAGCCATTTCAATGGTTGAACGTCCATCCACAATTCCGCCAATGACATGGAATGAACGCCAATCACTTCTTAGCAGTCTATCAAAATAAAGGACCGTTGTTCAATTTTGAATAAAGATTAAAATCGAAATTCCACCTTCCTTCAGCATTTTGGGTGAAGGAAGGCACTTCAAGTAGGTTGTCACGGAAATTAGAAAAAAAGGAGAGAAACATTATGGAACGTGAAGGGAATTATTTAAAATCCCCAGATTTACTTCCAGTGACACATCAACAAAGAAATATTGGAACATTTGGTTTTGCGGTAATTTGGATAGGAATGGCAATTGTATTAGCGGCCTTTGCCATTGGTGGTTCGGCTATTATGAGTTTGTCCTTACCCATGGTGATTGTGGCAACATTGGTAGGTTCTTGTTTAATTGGCGTCTTTATGACGTTAATTGGTGATATCGGAATAGAGCATGGATTATCTTTCCCTGTTTATATGCGTGCACCATTTGGCACATTCGGTACTCATCTACCTTCCCTTGTACGTGGTATTACAGCTGCCTGTTGGTTTGGTTTGAATACGTACTTTGGTGCCTTAGCGATAAACGGAATTTTAAATTTATTGTTTGACTTTGATAATTGGTTTATCTGCTTCCTTGTGTTTGCAGCGCTTCAACTCTTTAATACATCACTTGGTATTAAATCCATTGAGCGCTTTGCTGATTTAGCAGCCCCTGTCATTATTTTAATTTCTTGTTGGATGTATTACACATTGGCAGATAATGCAACATCTCAGGGAAAAAATATTTGGACGTGGGTGGAAACCCCAACAACAGGCTTCGCTGCTTTTACCGCCTTTATGGTAGTGGTGATGGCAAATATGGGCTTTTGGGCAACATTAGCAGCTGATATGCCATCCTTATCCCGTTTCTTTAAAGCACCTAAAAATGAGCGTAATTGGTTCAAGCGTAATAAAACACAGCTTGTAGGCTCTTTAATTGTCATGCCCATTACAAACACATTCATTGTTACGATTGGTGCAGTTTGCTATATGGCAGTTGCCTCGGCAGACCCAATTAATGCCTTACAGCAAAGTGCAAGCGGCTTTATTCTTGGGATTCTATTGCTGATGATTGTATTAGCACAATGGTCGACAAATACCTCTGCCAACGTTGTACCAGCAGCTACTATTTTCTCTAATATTGGGGGACCAAAAGTGCCATTCTGGGTAGGGGTAGTTATTGCAGGAATTATTGGTATTCTTGCACAGCCTTGGAGTCTATTTGATGTCATGGTCAATGTCCTATTAATCATTGGCGGTATTTTAACAGCGATTGTAGGTATTTTATTTGCTGATTACTACCTAATTCGTAAACGGCGCGTACATGTAAAAGAGCTTTATGAATTAGATGGGCAATTTAAATATTTTAAGGGCTTTAATATGGCTGGGTTAATCGCCTGGGTAATCGGTGGTGCAGTTGCCAATATATTTTCAACTTACTCTTCTTTAGTAGGGTTCGCTGTAGGCGCGATTGTATATTATGTATTAGCGAAGTATTGGTGGTTTAAAAAGTATCCACAAGCTGAGCTAGATGATCCAAGTGATGTCAAATATTTAGGTATTACAGTTGGACATAATTTAGATGAAATATTTGGCCAACCAGCAGCTCCAACGGCGGTCCCAAATGAAGATGAACTGGTGGAGCAACCAGATCCTCTGTTAGAGATGAAGGGTGCCGAGTAAGTGAGACAACATCAAGACATTTTCAAAAGAAGGTGAGGTGATGGCATGTCTGAATTCCAACAAAGCACAGAGGAAATTCAAAAAGTAGATCATTATTTAGATAGTGGCTTTAAAATCAAATATGTCTACGAAAATTTAAGTGGGATGTTTGTAGAATTTGCACGTCAAGAAGAAGTGACTTTGCTACAAATTCTAACAGCAGATGCACGTAAATACTTCTCTGCTAAATTACACGAACAAACTTTATTACAATAACGAAGCAAACTCTATTCCTTTCGACTTGAACGGAATAGAGTTTTTTGAATTTTCTGATTTAAATATTGTTGAAGTAACATCATATTTCGTACAAACACCAATTAAATCCTCATTATTACCTATTTTTCGTTATTCTATTAAAATAGCAATACTTTTTGTTTTTCCTAAAAATACATTTGTCTTTTTTAGAAAAATTGATTATTATTTTAAAGTAAAAACATCGTAGAAAGAACAACAGGGAAAGAGGCGTTATGGAGTGGCCAATAAGGAATTGAAAAGAGGATTAGAAGCACGTCATATTCAAATGATTGCACTTGGCGGTACGATTGGTGTTGGGCTATTTATGGGCTCAGCAAGTGCTATTCAATGGACAGGACCTTCTGTACTCCTTGCCTATGGTATTGCAGGTATTTTTATTTTTTTCATTATGAGGGCAATGGGTGAGATGCTTTATATGGAGCCAAGTACAGGCTCTTTTGCCACATTTGGCTATAAATATATTCATCCTTTAGCAGGGTATTTAACAGCGTGGAGTAACTGGTTCCAATGGGTTATTGTTGGGATGTCTGAAATTATAGCAGTAGGAACGTATATGCAATATTGGTATCCAGAATTACCGGCTTGGATACCTGGTCTAATTGCAATGGTGATTTTAGGTGTGGCGAACTTCATTTCTGTCAAATCATTTGGAGAATTTGAATTCTGGTTTGCGATGATTAAAATTGTTACGATTATTTTAATGATTATTGCAGGGGTCGGACTTATCTTCTTTGGCTTTGGCAATGATGGGATAGCAATCGGCTTATCCAATCTGTGGAGTCACGGTGGCTTCTTTACAGGTGGCTGGACAGGATTTTTCTTTGCCTTATCTTTAGTTGTTGCGGCCTATCAAGGGGTGGAGCTCATTGGAATTACGGCGGGAGAAGCAAAAAATCCGCAGAAAACAATTACCAATGCGATTCAAAGTATCATTTGGCGTATTTTAATTTTCTATATCGGTGCAATCTTTGTCATTGTTACAGTGTATCCTTGGGACGAGCTTGGCACAATTGGTAGTCCTTTCGTTGCGACATTTGCTAAGGTAGGTATCACAGCTGCTGCAGGTATTATTAATTTCGTCGTCATCACTGCTGCAATGTCAGGCTGTAACAGTGGAATCTATAGTGCTGGACGTATGTTATATACACTGGCTATGAATGGACAAGCACCAAAATTTTTCGCAAAGCTTTCTAGTAATGGCGTGCCTTTATTTGGAACAGCCGGCGTATTAGTTGGCTTAGTCGTTGGTGTTATTTTAAGTTATATTGCCCCTGAAAACTTATTTGTTTATGTGTATAGTGCAAGTGTTTTACCAGGGATGATTCCGTGGTTTATCATTTTAATAAGTCAAATTCGTTTTAGAAAAGAAAAGGGAGCGCAGCTAGCAAAGCATCCTTTCAAAATGCCGTTCGCACCGATTACAAACTATGTAACAATCATCTTTTTAATCATGGTACTAGTCGGCATGTGGTTCAATGATGATACACGCGTGTCATTAATAGTGGGTATTATTTTCTTAGTTCTTGTAACAATCAGCTACTACGTATTTGGTATTGGTAAAAACCGATACAGCAAAGATTCTATAGAATAGCGTAAAAGGATGCATCTCTAAATGGGATGCATCCTTTTTGTATGGCTATTTTTGCTAGCACAATTTTTACATAATTAGATGAAAAAAAGACAAACTACTAAAAACTGAATGATATGGGCTGGTATTTATCGGAACAAAAGGGGTGGAGCGAAAATGAACGAGATACCCGAGCAGATTGTCGCTAAATTAAAGCAGGAGATTAACGAAGTCGATGACGTAAAACTGAAAATGATCGCTACAGAAGAAGGGGATGTGACGGTCATTTATTTCTCCTCACTCATCGAAAAAATGACCTTACAAACCATGGTGACGATTCCGCTAGCTAATAATTTGAAACAAATTCATCAAATGGCTCAATATGTGGACCCGAAGGATGTGAAAGGTGTCGTTAAAAAATTGAATGCTGGGCAAACCCTTCTTTTTTTTCACGAAACCAACGCCCTATTAAGCGTCGATACGTATAGCGCACCTACAAGGGCCATTACGGATACGGAAACAGAGTCGACTGTAATTGGTCCACAGGATGCATTTACAGAATCATTAGAAACGAATATATCGTTAGTGAGAAGACGGATTCAAAGCTCCATGCTAAAAAATGAAAATCGAATTGTTGGGTCAGAAGCCAATATTAAAATATCGATTATGTATATGGATAATATCGTGAGCCATGAAAATTTAGATGATTTAAGAAACCGTATTGACCAGGTAGATTATCCGTTATTTACGGATATATCCGTGTTGAAGCAATTAATCGAGGATAATCCATTATCGCCCTTTCCACAATACTACATGACAGTCCGTCCAGATAGTATTTGCCGTTATCTTCTGGATGGGAGAATCGTCATTTTTATGGATAATAGTCAACTAGCCATTGTCTGTCCCACATCTTTTTTTGAAATGTTCGTGTCGATTGAGGATTACTACAACCGTTGGACAACAGCATCTTTATTAAGGATGCTGCGCTTTTTTGGTTTTTTCTTAACGATCATGATTACACCCATGTATATATCAGCCTTAACCTTCCATCCAGAAATTTTGCCATACGAATTATTACTAAATCTTCAGGAATCAAGAAGTAAGGTGCCGTTTCCTCCACTGATTGAGGTATTATTTATCGAGCTTATTATTGAAGTGTTGCGAGAAGCGGGCTCCCGAATGCCTGCCAAAGTCGGACAAACAATTGGTATCGTAGGAGGTATTGTAATTGGTACAGCTGCCGTAGAAGCTGGATTACTTAGTAATATACTCATTGTATTAGTCGCTACCTCAGCACTACTTTCCTTCTTACCGCCCATTTTCTTAATGAGTAATACTAGCCGCTTCATCCGCTATATTTTTATCTTATCAGCAGGATTATTTGGCTTGTTTGGACAGATGCTCGCCTTTGCGTGGTTAATCCACCATTTATTAAGTCTCAAATCCTTAGGAACGCATTATATGACACCTGCTATTCCAAGAAAGCCAAGCGATTTATTGGATAGTGTCATTCGATTTCCAACTAAATATATAAGAAGTAAGACTGGTATTTCAAAAGCACAGAAAAAATAGTGTCAGAATGAGAATGAGGTGGTTAACTTTGAATACAACAAAAGGAAAGGTGTTAAATCGTTATCATGTCATCTTCTTAGCGCAAAGTATTATGATTGGTACCGGTATCCTTTCGCTCCCTCAGAAATTAAGTCCTATGGGCTATACACAATCATTTATGCCTCTTCTCTTTGGTGTGATTGCTAGCCTGACACTATTTGCGATGGTATGGCTTTGTTCGAAGTTTCCCAATGATGATTTATTTCGAATGAATGAAATATTATTGGGAAAATGGCTCGGAAAGTTTATAAATCTACTCGTCATTATTCAATTTATTGTTTTTAGTGCAGGGATTATTAGTAATTATATGCACTTAATTCAAAGTACAGCATTGCAGGAACAAACCATCACCATGCCTGTCCTTTGCTTTTTACTGCTACTTATTTATATTGTAAGTGGGGGTATTAAATCTATTGCACGATTTTGTATAATGACATTTTTTATTACCATTGGATTATTCTATTTTACCCGCTGGGCCATCGAAAAAGGTGATACAAGTCATTTTTTGCCTCTCTTTAATTTTACGCCTAAGGAATTTTATGAAGCGTTAAAGCAAGGATATTTTTCTATCCTTGGTTACGAATTAATTCTATTTTATTTTCCATATATCATCGATCAAAAAAAGGCATTTCGTCATTCCTTAATCGGTATTTGGATTAGTATATTTTTATGCTTTATCACAACAGCTATTAGCGTCATGTATTATTCAGAGTGGCAATTAAAAAATGTAGAGTTTTCAGTATTAAACCTATTTAAGGCAGGAGAATTTACCTTTATTGAGCGAATCGATATCATTGGCATTACGCTTTGGGTTTTTCTAATCTTATCCTCGATTACAGCCTATGTATGGTGTGCAAAAAGGGGTATGGATACCTTCCTTAAAAAGAAAAAGCAAAGTTATCAGTTGTATATCATCGCCTGTATCATTTTCTTTATTGTAAAAATGCCCTTTTCGCGTGAATTCCAAGAAAAATTATTTATGGCAAGTAACTATGTAGGCTATGTGCTGGTAAGTTGGCCAGTGTTTTTAATCCTGATATATGTTATTCGAAAAAAGCAGGTGCAGGTATGAAAAATAAACATCTATGCATCATTTCTTTTTTGATTTTAATTTTACTTGCAGGCTGTTCTAAAAAAGAAATAAAAGTTCCTCTAGAGGATGTTGGGATGGTAGACTCGATGGCTTTTGACTATATCGATGAGAACCAGATGAGACTCACAGTAGCGATCCCCCAATATTCTCCAGACGCAGAAAAAGACACACAAACTTTTTCTATCACAACGGATTTAGTATCAAGCGGCATCGTGGAAATAGAAAAGCAATCCGATAAGAAAATAGTCTTCAATCAATTGCGCGTTGTCTTAGTAAACGAAGATTTTGCGCGGAAAGGGAATGTTCGAAAAATCGTTCAGCACTTGTATCGCAATGCGGAAGTAGGTAATAAAGTATTGATAGCTGTTGTGAAGGATAATGCGGAAGCGATTTTAAAAGGGGATTATCCTGATAAGCCAAGTATTAATTTTTATTTGAACAATCTATTAGAGCCGAGTATTAATACTGCTTTTAACCCCAATACCAATATTCATGATTTTATGTACTCGATTACAAATCCTGTAGTGGATACAGTATTACCCTATGTAGAAAAACGAGGGGAGAAATTAGAGATTAAAGGTGTTGCCATATTTAAAGGGAATCAGATGCACGAATTAATTAAACCTGAGGAAGCACTAGTTATTCAAGCTTTAAGTGGACAGAAAAACCTTGCTCCTTTGCACCTTGATTTAAATGCAGGACATGGAGAAGAAAAGGTAATGATTGATTTAATCGAGAGCAGTGTGAAAAAAGAGAGTAATAAAAATATGGAATCACCCAAATTAACGATTTTCTTAAAAATAAAGGGTACATTAAGCGAATATAAGGGAGAAAGAGAATCACATTTATTTACAGTTGAAAGGATTAGTGATCTGGAAAAAGATGTGAATAAACAGCTGGAACAGGATATTAGTGAATTTTTAGCGCGATTAAATAAAACAGAAGTAGACCCAGCTGGCTTAAGTGAAGAATTTAGAATGTATTATCATGGAAAATGGACATCGAAAAAAACAAGAGAGCTTATTAGAAAATTAGACGTGAATGTCCATGTAGAAACGTCCATTATTAGTACAGGTACTTTAAAATAACAGCAAAGACCCATTCGATAAGAAGGGTCTTTGCTGTTAGTGTGTTTTTCGCATAATAAAGCTTAAATGTCTTCCAGCTTGTTTGTCTTGACGATAAGAAAAGCCATCGGGACTAAGGAATGTACAGGTTTCATCAATTTGTATTTGATTCGCGGGAATACCCGCAAGCTCACATTGCTTTTTGACTGTCTGTTGATTATTAATATGGTATTTTTTCGTTTCTGCATTGTAATACATAAATTCTTCTGCATAACCAAGACTGTGAAATTTTTCATAAACGTCTGTGTCTACCTCAAATTTCTGCTGACTCAGTGCCATACCGATTTGAACATGGAAGTCCTCAGGTCGACACTGTTCTTCATTCATAAGATGCTGAAACAGTTTGGGTGTTATTTCTTTGACTGTTCCTTGCCATCCCGAATGAATCACACCGACAAGTCCATTCACAGCATTATAAAAAATAACGGGCACGCAATCTGCCGTAAAACTACATAAAAGTAAGTTAGGCTCTACCGTATAAAGCGCGTCTATATTCTTCACCGCTGTATCCATTTGCGCAGCTCCTCGTCCTTGATCCGCTAATGTGACTTTATGAAAGTTCGCACTATGTGTTTGCTCTGTACAAATAAAGTTTTGCAAATCACAGTTCAATGTCGCAGCTAAATGCTGACGATTGTTAATGATAGCTTGAACATCATGGCAACTATGCAAAGCCATATTATTGTGTTCTACTTCCATCTGATCTTTTAAGGTCGTTCCTGCGATAAATTGCTCATTATCTATATACATTTTTATTTTCATTTAATCACCTCATTTTACTATATAGGATTGCTTATGGAATGTATAGGTTGCCGTTTTTTACTATTTAGCTACTCCTTTACCCGTCTATCAAACTTTTAGACATAAAGAATCGATTTCCTCATATAGTAGAAGGAATGCTAGAGAGGGGGGAGAGCGTGAATGTTGAGTGAACAAGACATATTACTAATTTGCCAAGTAGGAATGGGTCTTTTTTGGATTTTTACATATATACTTGTTATTTACAAAGGATGGCAAGATAAAACCTATGGTATGCCTATGGTCGCTATTTGTGCCAATATTTCATGGGAATTTATCTTTGCCTTTTTCTATCCACAAAATGACCTGCAACGCTATATTACGCTCATTTGGTTTGTATTGGATGTCTTTATTTTGATGCAATTTTTACGGTATGCTCCAAATGAATATCGAAAGATGCTATCAAAAAAGCTATTGTATTTCTCCTTTTTGATCACATTAATTTTTAGCATGCTGATCATTTTAGGTATAGTCTATGACTTTCAAGATTTCGAAGGAAAGTACGTAGCATTCTTCCAAAATCTTATGATGTCAGGACTATTTATTGCTTTATTATTGCAAAGAGGGAATTTAGCTGGTCAATCAATGGGGATAGCAGTTTGTAAGATGGTGGGTACATTATTTGCAGCGGTGGGCTTTTATCTATACTTCCGCACACCATTAATTACCATTATTTCTGTAGCAACGCTCTTTTATGATTGGCTTTATATTCTCTTAATTTATCGATTACAGCGTAAACAATTAGCAAAATAGGATATATTGTGCAGCTATTGATTACTGAATCTATTAGTAATGTATGCCAATTACAAACATATTGCAACTTGATGACAATTCCGATGGGAAAGAATAGCGAGATAAAGGACTTTAACCAAACATATGGCGAGCTTGTCATACAATTGTAAAAATCCTTCCAAATATTTTGTGATGATTATGGCTCAGAAACTATTTAGGATAATGGTAGAGCAATTAGGAAGGGTGATTAACATGTTTAAAAAATTAAAAAAAGCAACACTAGCTTCAGTAGTAGCAACTTCATTATTAATGCCAGTTGCGGCAATGGCCGCCGAATCCTATACGGTGACATCTGGTGATACTCTATGGAAAATAGCATTAAAAACAGAAACGGGTGTACAGGAATTAATCGATGCCAACCCACAACTTGCCAACCCAAATCAAATTTCTCCGGGACAAAAAATTAACGTCCCTGTAAAAGAACAGGCAACAGTTGAACAAGAGGTTGTTAAACTTGTCAATGCAGAACGGGCAAAAGCAGGTCTACCAGCATTGCAAGAAGATTGGGAGCTATCAAGGGTAGCTAAATATAAGTCGCAAGATATGCACGATAAAAATTACTTTGACCACACAAGTCCAACGTATGGTACACCTTTTACTACGATGAAAAACTTCGGTATTACGTATAAATCTGCTGGTGAAAATATCGCGAAGGGCCAACGTTCCGCACAGGAAGTTGTAACGGCTCGGATGAACAGTGAAGGACACCGTGCCAATATCCTTAATAAAAGCTACACACATATTGGTGTAGGCTATGTACGGGAAGGTAATTACTGGACACAAATGTTTATTCAAAAATAAAAAAGAAAGAGTATCTATTGGCTTTTGGGATAGCTAGTAGATGCTCTTTTTCGCGTTAAATTCTAAAGTATACCGGATTGGAAGCGTATATTACTTTTTAAATTCTCCTAAATCGAGCAGTAAAAACAACTTTACAGGTTGATGCTCATCTTTTGAAACATCAAATTGGAGATATGTCAGGCGTAAGGATAATGTAGCGTGTTTTTGCTGTCTTGACAAATAAAAATAACCAAAAAACAACACACTATTAGCAATAGACGAATAAGATGTCTCTGTAGTATGAAGATAGAGGTGGTGTTATGGTTGAAAAAGAAGTGGTTAACTACATGCTGCGTTATCTGTATGATAGGTCTAGTAGGTTGTGAAAAAGAAGCAGTCCATCATAACAAGCTAGAACAAGAAATTCAACAACGTGAGGAAGTACAGCAACCTGTTACATATGAACAAATGATTGATCCTATTGTAGAGGTTGTTGATCCAACTACGAGTAAGGTACTTAAAACAATATCTCCAAAGGAATTTGGCTTCGATACGGATCCACAGGCCTATCAAAAACATCTAGAACAATTAGCAAGGGAATGGGCGAGAGGAACGGACACATCAAATGGCTATGATCAGCGTATGCTGCTTGATCGATTGGATGAAAACGGGCAAGTCATTAAGGGGAAGCCGCAAATTATTTTAAAGGAAAGTGAGCTAGTGGAGCGTATTATCGAAGCTTCTGCGACTGGTGGTCAGGTAGAAATGCCGCTCTATATAACAGAAAGTGGCTATTATCTTGAGGATCTTCCTTTATTAGAGGAAGTGGTTGTTGCATCTTATACAACTTATTTCAATCGTGCTGATTTAGGAAGAAATAAAAATATTGAGCTGTCTGCCAGAGCCATTCATAATGTGATTGTAGGCAGTGGCGATTATTTTTCTTTTAATACAATTGTAGGCCCCAGAGATGAGGCAAATGGCTATCAACCCGCACCTGAAATTATTAATAAGAAGGTGGTCATGGGAATTGGCGGTGGAATCTGTCAAACTTCTTCAACCTTGTTTAATGCAGTAGACCAAATTCCTATCAAATATGTTGAGCGCCATCATCATTCGTTAGATGTAGGATATGTCCCAAAAGGAAGAGATGCTACGGTATCTTATGATACGTTAGATTTTAGGTTTCAAAACTCAAATGATGTACCATTTTTAATTAAGGCAAGCTATGGAGCGAATTCTCTAACAATTGAAATTCGAACGGCAGAAAAATATGTAGAATTATTGAAAAAATCATAATCTTGTAATGAGACACCACTAGACGTTGGTGTCTTTTTTCGGATCGCATGATATAGTTAAATTGATACAGTTCAGAAAATTTTAGGGAGGAAATGACAATGCATCCTAAACTACAAGCAACTATTGATTCGATTGATTTATACCAAGCAACTTACCCAGAGGATGCTTGTGTCATCGTGGCAGATACGGAAAGAGTGCTTGCCTACAAACCAGGAAAAAAGGTTGACTTAAAAGTTGGGGTTGGTGATCCAGTACATAAATATCGAGGTACAGCAACAGAAATAGCGTTAAGTTCAGGGGAATTTGTAAAAGAGGAGCGTGGTGCAGAAGGTTTTGGTATGGCCTATATTGCCTCTGCCCAGCCTATTTTTGAAGGAGGACGTGTTATTGGCGTAGTAAGTGCCATTATTTCCAATGAAAAAATGGATAGTATGCGCCTACTGGCAACCGAGCTTTCAAGTGCTGTAGAAGAAATGACAGCTACAAATGAAGGATTAGCCACTGCCAGTAAGGATGTATCCAATCGTTTGGAAGAGTTGTCTAATTTCTCAGAATCGATGACAGGCGATATAGAACAAATTAATGTGATTGTCCATTTAGTAAAAGATTTAGCTATGAAATCGAGAATTCTTGGTCTAAACGCATCCATAGAAGCGGCACGTTCAGGTGAGCATGGGCGTGGCTTTGCGGTGGTCGCTTCTGAAATACAAAAAATGTCTCAGAGTAGTACAGAAAGTGCTGATAGCATAACTGTGCAACTAGAAAACATTAAACAATCCATCGATCAGGTCAATGCATCATCGAATCAAATTGCTGCGTTTACACAGCAGTTTGCTGCGAGTATGCATGAATTAACAGATGCCTACAAAGGGGTTAATAGTACAGCAGAAAAGCTTATGCAAATTAGTGACATCAAAGGATAGTTATATAAAAAGGATAATAGACAAGTGCTATTATCCTTTTTCATGATTAAATGATCTCTAAAATTTCCTGTGGTGTTGTGACACTGTATTCAGGTTCTTCATTTTGCACGACCTCTTTGGCATCATAGCCCCATTCCACCCAAATAATTGGTACTCCGGCTTTCTTACACGCAACAATATCCCTTTGCTCGTCACCAATGTATACGACGTCAGATGAGTCAACATTCGCTTCCTTTAAAAACTTTTTCATTACTTTGTCCTTACCAAAAATGCGGTTGGAGCAAAGTACATCTGCTACACAATGAATACCATTCATTTTAAGAAATTCTAAAATATTCTCTTTAGAGTTTGAGGAAATAATCAGGATTTTATAGCCTCTTTTATTAATCTCTATTAATACTTCCTTCATTCCCTCGAACAGATGAACATCATTTAATGATTGGCGATATAATTTATAAAATTGCGGTAAAATCATAGGCAACTTATACATTGGAAAGTCGAATAACTTACTGCGTTCTGAAATTGATAATTTTTTTAATGTATCAATTTCCTTCAATTCAATGCCTTTAAATTTATATTTTTGGGCTAAAGTATTCCATGCTGATGCAAACACAGCAGTAGAATCTGCCAGCGTCCCATCAAAATCAAAGATAATATGCTTCATTGCAAACTTTCTCCTTTTTCATCTCGTTGTATTGACGTTCTATGCTAAAAAATGTTACATGGAATGGGCGATCTAGTAATCTTGAAATAACCACCATTTTGAGCGTACGTAAACATCTTATGGTAAATATTATCAGAAAATGAGGCGATTGCAATGGAAATGCTACAACGAAAAGAGGTGTCTCAAAAGTCCATTGAGACACCTCGGCATTATTTTGTTTTATGATAGGTGCTGGTAATTTTTATAAAAGTTTTTCTGCTTTTTCGCGTGTACGAATTAAATAATAGGCATTGATGCAGGAGGCAATCGGAATAATCAGTGCAATGCCGATACCTGCACAAAAAATGGTTGTCATTTCTGCACTAAAAACTTTGGAGTTAACAATTTCTCCAATCGAATAGGAGAGGTCCTTGAACCAGATTAACAAGCTTAAATAGCCACCAAAGAAAGCAAAAAATAACGTATTGGTATCGGTTCCTAATATATCTCTTCCTATACTTAAGCCAGCTGCAAATAGGTTTTTTCTACTAATCGAAGGATTACGATAAAAAATCTCATGCATGGAGGTAGCGATAGAAATAGCTACATCCATAATGGCACCTATCGTACTCATAATGATGACTGATGCACCAATCTGCACAAAATTAACACCAATGTAGAGAGAAAAGATGCTGATTTCTTCAGTTGATTCTTCGCCAAACCCTTGGATCATCGACTTTTCCGTTACAAAGGTAATAAAGAGTAGTAACACAACTATCGTCACCATCGTCGAGATAAAGGCTGTAATGGTTTTACTATTTGTTTTATTGATATAGAAAAGGCTAATACAGCTAATGATCGTACAGGCAATAAACGTCAAGATGATAGGGCTATTTTTAGGGTTTGTCATTAAAAAAATGGTGACAAAGAGTACACCAAAGTTTAGGAATAAAGAAAGAAATGAGCGTATCCCCTGTCTACCGCCGACTAGAACCATTAACACGCACAATATAACTGCTAATAAGACGACAACATTCATTCTCGAACCCTCTTTCGATTAATGAAAAATATAGCGGTATACAGACTAATAGGAATCGTAAGGACAACACCAATACCCCCTGCTAAGGCACGGTCTAATTCTAAAGAAAGATTTAAGGACAATGTAAGCCCTAATGTGGAAGAATTTTTTAAATAGAGAATAATCATAGGTATGGAGCCGCAAAGGTAGGCAAAGAATAAAATACTTGTAATAGTACCCATGATATCTTTACCGATTTCATGTCCCGAAGATTTAAGTGCTTTGACAGGGATCGTAGGATCTTGCTCGTATAAAGCAAAAATCGAGGAAGCCATTGTAATAGAAACATCCATTACTGCCCCGAGTGAGCCAATAAATAAACCTGCCATAAAGACGGTACGATAGGGACGCGTTAAAAATTGCATTTCTTCATAACGAAGACCATTTTCACCTGTCAACCACATTACAATAGAGCTTATGATAAGCGCTAGAATAGTGCCTAAAAGTGTGGACACGATGGCTACATATGTTTTTGTATTTAATCCACTAATAAGTAGTAGCGAGATAATTGTAAATAGCACCGCACAAATGCCGCTGACTACTAATAGGCTTACGCCCCCATGCTTCACATAAAGATCTAATGCGAATGATAAAATCACAGCATTGACCACCAGGCTAATGATAGAAAATAAGCCTTGTCTTTTACCTATAATAAGTAGGGCAAAAATAAAAATCCATGCAATCATTACCATGGTTTGATCACGTTTTAAATCGACAATGGTTCCTGTTAAAACTGATTGTGCTGTGCGACCATCTAGCGTGACAAAGATTTCATTGCCTACATGGTATTCTTGATCAAAAGCACCAGACGAAGAATAGTCATTCGTCAAATGAATGGATTGCCCCTTATGCTGACCATTTTTGATAATGGCCATAATTTCCTGTGTAAATAAAAAATCCCTATTTTCATACATGTCTGTCATTGGTTCTGATTTTGTTACATCCACTTGCGTTATTTTCGCTATCGGTCGATCATAAAATTGTTCATTATGATGTACGAAAACAATCGAAACCCCACAACAGAATGCTAATAGGGCATAGAAAATAGCTTGTTTAAAAGGTATATTTTTTAAAAATGTCAAGTAAATGACCTCCAAACGGCTACACTGAATAGTCACTTGTAAAGGAACGTTTTTTTGATTAAGAAGTTCCATTAACAGGTTAAATGTCATCATTTTAATAACATCTTTTACATTTTTTAAGTCTCGTCAGAGCTGTTTAAAATTTATGCTTCCAAAAAAATTTAAAAAGAAGGATGGATAATATAATAAAATAGTGTTATCGTAAGACTAGCTAAATAAAAATATTCTTCGGGGTAGGGTGAAATTCCCGATCGGCGGTGATGAAGCAATTCAAAGTCCGTGAGCGCAAGCTGATTTGGTGCAAATCCAAAACCGACAGTTACAGTCTGGATGGGAGAAGGGTAAAAATGCGAACTTTTTAAATTGATTCTAATTTAGAAGGTTTATTTGACTATGCATTTATTACAAAACTTCCCAATCACCTTGTGGGAAGTTTTTTTATTTAGCTACAATCGAATAGAAGATGTTCTTCGGGGTAGGGTGAAATTCCCAATCGGCGGTGATGAAGCAATTCAAAGTCCGTGAGCGCAAGCTGATTTGGTGCAAATCCAAAACCGACAGTGATAGTCTGGATGGGAGAAGAACGAATGAGATAACAGTCTATGAAAAAATTGTTTTCAAATAGGCTTATTTGTTGATGTCTTATACTCCCAAAACCCCTTTGATGTAAAGGGGTTTTTATTTTTATATTGTTAACGAGAGAAGGGAGAAGGATAAGGCACAAAAAAAGGTGGATCAACTTTAAAAGTAAAGAATAGAAGTGCTAATAAAGTAGAGTAGGTGATGGAATGTTTACTGGACTTGTAGAGGATATTGGTATCATAAAAGCCGTGCAAAGCGATCGGAACAGTATGAAAATTACGATTCAATCAGCCAAGATAACGGAGGATGTCAAGCTTGGTGACAGTATAGCGGTCAATGGAGTTTGTTTAACGGTGACACATTTCACACAACAGCAGCTTACGATGGATGTTATGCCTGAAACAGTCAAAGCAACAAATTTACAGCAGCTGGCAATAGGTGATTCTGTTAATTTGGAGCGGGCCATGCCTGCTAATGGACGATTTGGAGGTCATTTTGTTGCTGGTCATGTTGATGGAGTCGGCAAAATTTTGCGAAAACGTCCAGTGGCAAACGCCGTTTATATTGATATCGAAATGTCTGAGGAACTAACCAACTTTTGTATTCCAAAGGGTTCCATAACAATTGATGGCACAAGCTTAACCCTTTTTCATGTTGAAGCCAATAGTGTCACGATTTCGCTCATTCCTCATACTTACAAAGAAACCGTTTTAGGTTTGAAGAGGGTTGGAGCAATCGTTAATATTGAAACCGATTTAGTCGGAAAATACATTATAGGGCAATTAAAAAAAGGGCAAACAACGCCAGCTATTACAAGAGATTATTTAGCACAACATGGTTTTTAAATCATAGAATAGGAGTTGATCATCATGCTACATTCAATTGAAGAAGCCATAGAGGATTTAAGGCACGGCAATATGATTGTGGTGGTTGATGATGAGGATCGAGAAAATGAAGGAGATCTTCTGGCACTCGCTGAATTCATCACACCAGCAACAATCAACTTTATGGCAACCAATGGTAGAGGTTTAATTTGTACGCCGATTTCGCAGCAGCTTGCACAAAAGCTAGATTTATATCCAATGGTTCAGCACAATACGGATAACCATCAAACCGCATTTACGATAAGCATCGACCATGTAGAAACAACGACAGGGATTAGCGCCTTTGAGCGTGCGCTAACGATACAAAGGATGATAGAAAAGCAAGCTAAGCCGACTGATTTTCGTCGACCAGGCCATATTTTTCCGTTGATTGCGAAAGAGCAAGGAGTGCTGCAACGGAGAGGGCACACAGAGGCGACGATTGATCTAGCGAAGCTTTGTGATAGTGTACCAGCAGGTGTTATTTGCGAAATTATGGGGGATGATGGGCACATGCTTCGGTTTGAAGAACTGACAAAGTTCGCTGCACATCATGGCTTAAAAATGATATCGATAGAAGCATTGGTTGCATATCGTAAACAATTATCCACTAATAAATCTAAAATTTCTATGTAAAAAGGAGAAAAAACAATGGGTCAAACATTTGAAGCACAATTAATTGGAACGGATTTGAAAATTGCAGTAGTAGTGGGTCGTTTTAATGAGTTCATTACTAGCAAATTATTGGATGGGGCAATGGATGGTTTAACTCGTCATGGGGTTGATCCTGCATTTATTGATGTTGCATGGGTACCAGGGGCTTTTGAAGTTCCTTTTATGGCAAAACAACTGGCAGAAACAAAGAAATATGATGCCATTATTGGTTTAGGTACTGTTATTCGTGGCTCTACAACACACTATGACTATGTTTGTAATGAATCTGCAAAAGGCATTGCCAATGTGTCATTGTCAACGAATGTACCTGTTATTTTTGGAATTGTTACTACCGAAAATATTGAACAGGCAATTGAACGTGCAGGAACGAAATCTGGTAATAAAGGCTATGATGCGGCAATGTCTGCAATTGAGATGGCAAATCTAAAGAAAATGATTGGTTCAGGACAATTTGAATAGTCGTCACAACATTTGTTTCTTTGAATATTTTGAACAACCATGGGAAAAATATGCTTAAGTGTATTTATTGAATGTGATTGTTTTCATAAATGTACTAATCTTGAGCTGGCTCAGTAGGAGATGAGAAGTATTTCATCAATGGAACAAATTAATTTGAAAATGTTGAAATCACTATTTCAACGCTCTGCTGATGTGATTTTCCAACAATATAATTTTCAGCAATATACAGTACATTTGATAACTTGTGATGCAATGGTCAATGAGCAAATTCTTCAAACTGTGGTTGTTCAACGTGTTCAATCTTTGTTAAGCAATGTCACTGAGGACATGCTAGAGGAAGAAATCGAACAGCATTTACACATACCCTATTTACAAAAGATTTTATCGAAAGAGGATGCGGTAACTAGGGTCTATAAAGGACATGTCTTATTGTATTTTGAAGAAAATCAATTACTTTATTCTAGTGATATTTCAAAAAGACCCAATCGAGAGCCCGGGGAAACAACATTAGAACTAGTAGTAAAGGGACCTAGAGATGACTTTATTGAAGACGTTTTTATTAATATTGCTTTATTAAGAAAACGATTACCCACTAATTCTTTTAGTGTAGAGACATTAGAAATTGGCAAGCGTTCTAAAACAACCGTAGCCATATTATATATGGAAGACATCGTAAATTTAGATATGCTGGAACAAATTCGACTTCAATTACAAAAAATTGATACGGATATTGTTATCAATGGCGACTTATTAATGGAAACAGTTGAAAAGACTGCGACCATTCTTCCAAGACATGATTATACAGGTAGACCTGATTTTGCTATGCAGGCGTTAATTAGAGGAAGAATACTCTTAATGATTGATGGTGTGTCCTATGCCATGATTACACCTACGAATATTATGTTACTCTTTAAATCAGCAGAGGATAATGAGTACCCAATCATTGTTAGCTCGATGGAACGATTACTCAGAATTGTCGGGATATTAATAAGTATGCTACTGCCAGGTTTTTGGCTTGCATTGACGACTTATCATCAAGAACAGCTTCCATTTCTACTACTTGCAACAGTTGTCGAATCGAGAACGGGATTGCCTTTCCCAACTATTCTAGAAATTTTAATGATGCTATTTATGTTTGAATTGTTTCGTGAAGCCAACTTACGTCTTCCAAGTGCAGTCAGTGGCTCAGTTAGTGTGGTAGGGGGGCTAATTATTGGAGATGCTGCTATTAAAGCAGGTGTTACAAGCCCCTCAATGATTGTTGTAATTGCCATTTCTAGTATCGCTGCATTTACATTGGTCAATCAATCCTTTGTGACGGCTATGAGTATTTTTCGATTAATCATTATTATGGCTTCGGCGTTTTTTGGTTTATTTGGTTTTTTTATATCCGTGTTTTTCATTCTTTTATACACTGCAAATATGAGAGTCTTGGGAGTGCCATATATTAACTTTAGTGCCGATTTCGAAAAGGAGGATGTTGCTAGGTCATTACTACGGCCTTCTCCAAAGGGCTACAGTAAACGGCCAGCCTTTTTAAAGCCCCAGGATCGAACACGTACATCGGGAAAAAAAAATAAGTAATTTTATTAAAGATCAGGTATAGTGGATACCTGATCTTTTTGTTAGTCTTTTAATTTTCCATTTAAATTAGGAAATGAGACATAAAAGATTATTGCTTACCTTTTTAGTTTACTTTCTTGTCAGGGATTATTAAACTATTTGTTACAGTGTGTAATTTTGGGTATGAATAAAATAAAAATTGATTTTGTGTTTTAATTTATGTAGGATATACAAGCAATGTTTGCTTTACAAACAAAAAAATAGAGTTAATTATAATATAATAATATTCTAGAATATTTATAGATGAGGAAGTACCGTTTTTTATGAAAAATAGAAAAATAAAACTAATATTAATTCTATCAACGATTTTATTATGTTTGTTTACAAGTTTAAACGTCTTTACATCCTATGTAAAAATAAAAAAGACCGTTGAAGAGTCGATTGCCAATCAAAGTTTAGAGGCAGCCCATTCTATTGCTGCATCCATTGATACGGATGCCTATCAGCAATTTTTAAATAATCCACAGGAAAATGATTATTATTGGAAAGTAAGAAATTATTTAAACGATGCTAGGATCAAATTAGGTGCACTATTTGTTTACACTTTAAAGGTGGATAATCCTGAAGTATCTATAGCCATGATTACAGGCATGCCAAAAGAAATGAAAGAGGGCTTCGGTATTGGCGTGGTTTGTACTGTTCCTGCAAAGCATGTAGAAAAGGCCTATAATGGTGAAACCTATGTTACAGAGGTAATTCATGATTCTAAACATGGGTCTTATTTATCTGTTGGTGCACCCATCAAAGATGATAATGGAACAATTATCGGGTATTTAGGCATTGACATTAGTGCAGATACGCTAAATGGTATTAAGGGTAAAGTCATTGAAGACAACCTATTTAATTTTATTTTTAATGGTGTACTTATTTTAATTGTCATCGGTTCTTTTTTATTTTTACAAAGATGGTATCAAAAAGAGGTGGCGAAGGAAGTTGGCGCTACAGAAGACACGTATCTAGCAGAAATCAAAACATTGATTACTTCGGTGTCGTCCCTACGTCATGATTTTACAAACCATATTCAAGTGTTACATGGTTTATTACAATTAGAAAAAACAGATCAGGCGAAACAATATTTATCCTCACTATCGAAAGAAGTGCAAGCGATTAAGTCATTAAAATTAAATATTGATCATCCAGGTTTGTCCATCTTATTGCAAACGAAGAAATTAACGGCTCAAAATCATCATATTGATATGGATTTTACGATTTCTCAAAATGACTTTAATAGGATTAAAACGACAGATTTAATCAAGATTCTATCCAATTTAATTGATAATGCGATTGATGCTGCTGTTGACTTACCTGAGGAACAACGTAAAATTAAGATTTGCTGTACTGCAGATGAATCACAGTATGAATTTAAAATTACCAATACAGGGCCAAATATTGCGAATCCTGATCAAATATTTAAACAAGGATTTTCAACGAAAAAACATGAGAATGGTAGACTAAGAGGACAAGGCTTATTTATTGTCAAAGAAATTGTTACTAAATATAATGGTCATATTTCAATTGATTCATCAAAACATTCAGAAACGACTGCTATTGTCAGAATTCCAATAAAATAACAAAAAAAGCTTCCTACAAAAAGTTGTGGGGAGTTTTTTCTATGTATAGCACATACATTACAAAGTAGAAAGTGATATGATGAAGGAGATGAAGAAAATGGAAAAGGGTCTCCTAGCGTTATTGAGAAGGGGTGGGCTCACTTTATATGCAAGACACGGGACAGCAACTATTGGTGTAGATCAAGCATATGGTACATTTCAAAGTTGTCAAAATCAACGGAATTTATCAGAACAAGGTCGTAGGGAGGCAATTTATTATGGTCAAATGCTACGCTATTGGCAAATTCCCATCCTTTCCACCATCACTACCAGTCCTTTTTGTCGGACCATTGAAACAGCACGTTTGGCATTTCCAAACAGCAATATCCAAATTGACCCCTTCTTGTTTGAAATCTTTATGCTAGGTGGCAGTCTTCCTACAGTAGTGCAAAGCAGTATATTAACGATTTCTACTACAATGCTGGAAATCATCCCACCCGAGGGGATAAACAACATAATTATTGGTCATAGCTTTCCAAAAGATGTGGGGCTGGGTATCATTTCGAATATGGGGACGGTTGTCATAAAGCCTAAAGGTCAAGGACAAGGTTATGAGATTTTGAGAAAACTAACCTTAGAAAATTTAGCAGCATTAGATTCCATTTGAAAAGAGGGAGAGTATGAAGATTAAAACAGTTGCACAATGCACATTAGATGAAGTATTGAAAGCATGGAACAAAGGCTTTGAAGGTTATTTTATTGAAATTAATATGACAGCAGAAATGTTTTTACAGCGACTAGTGGGGGAGGGGTTATCTCCTGAGCATTCTATCGTTGTTTTTGATCAAGAGGAACCAATTGCCATTGTGATGAATGGCTTTCGTACCATCGACGGCCAAAAAACAGCTTGGAATGGGGGGACTGGTATTTCTCCAGCGTATCGTGGTAAGGGAGTCTCGCGCCTACTAATGGAGGAAACCCTAGCTATCTATAAGCGAGAAAATGTTGAATTGGGCACGTAAGAAGCGATTAAGGAAAATCAAGTAGCCATTGCTTTGTATAAAAAATATGGCTATGTGGTTGCCAATCAATTACTATTTTTAAGCGGCGAGTATGAAGCGAAGGCGATACCTACAGTAGCCCTTCAAATAGAGGCCATTCGCCCAGAGCAGCTAGCACATCGATCTTTCTATCAGGAAAATGTTCCATGGCAGTGTAGCTGGCAGAGCGTAAAGCAGGGAGAAGCAAGGGTGTTTTATAATGATAGCAATGAACCACTGGGCTATATGCTATACAAAACCTTGTGGAATGAATGTGGTGAGGTGGAACATATTCTACTTTACCAATTGGTAATACTAGAAGATAGTAATGTAGATTTACTCCCGCAGTTTTTAGCAAGTATTACAACAGATAAAGTCCATTTGACGACAGTGAATTTCTTAGCGAGCAATCCAGCAACGAGCTATTTATTGAAGCAAGGATTAAAGGTGACAACAGAGCAGGTACAGATGACAAAGGAACTATAGGAAGTTGTCGTTCAGTATACGAGCCATAAAAAGTAATCCATTATTACAAAACAAGAAAGTACTCCCTATGGTGATGTATACGCCATAGGGAGTACCTGCTATAAAAAATAATGGACCAATTAATTAATTTGAGGGTCTTGGGACGCCTCATTATTGATATTATCAGGAGATTTCTGGAGTTGCACGGAATTATTGGATATGTTTGATAGCGAATAAGTTCCTTTCGCCAAAATCAGAACCTTAGCAACATATTCTGTAGATGAATCAAGTTGATTACCAAATGCATCTAAAGGTGTGCTTAGCGCTTGGCTAACGTTGGGAAGGCTATTCGGAAAAATTCTAGTACTATGTGTACTTTTAATAGCATCCTCCAATTTGAAACTATCTGCTTTATCCTTAGGTAACATAAACACCCTATACTCCGTTACGCTTTGACTATTTTTGACATCAAAGCTAATGTTTATATCGTTATATTTATATCCCTTATTCAAAATACTAAGTGTCACTTTCTCCACTGATCCAGAGGCTGAAAGGTCTTCCAAAGCAATGTAGGAAGATGGGTAGGATAAGCTATACATTTCCTTAGAATTTCCACTACCTACAGACAATATATATACGCGATATTCTTCGCCATTCGTTATAAGTCTACCGTCTGTATCTTTACTAGTAGCTCCCAATTTCATACTATACTGGCCTTTACCCCAAGCTGTATAATTAGTTGCTCTAATAGCCGTGTTCAGATCAAAGTCATTTGCCTTTGATGCGGGTACAACTAGAATACGGTAACTATCTATATTTGATTCATCAGAAGGTTTTGTAAACGATATCTGTAGATCTCGACCATCTCCAGAATCACCAACATCGCTTACATTAATATTGCTTACTGCCTGAACAGCTTTGCTTTTACTAATTGTAATCACAGATGAAGGAGAGGACAGTGCATAGGCATTTGAAGAGTTACCATTTGCAACAGTCAGTACATAGACGCGATAGCTAGTTCCTTCTGTAATAAAATTCCCTCGTACATCCCTAATCCCATCCAATGTTCTATTTGCTACTAAATTTCCACCTTTGCCTTCTGTGATGTAATAAGAGCTACTATTGGCTTGTGAAAGATTAAAGCTACTGTAATATGCAGTTGGTACCATTAGAATCCGATAATGATTAACATTCGATTCATCCGTAGGCTTCGTGAATGTTACTTGCACATCACGGCCATCCCCTTTATCATCTATATCTGCAACATTTAGATTAGTTACAGCTTGCACAGTGAAGTTTTTAGTTAGTGTAATCGTAGATGTTGCGGCAGTTAGCGCATTGTTTCCTATGGTATTTCCATTGGCAACCGTCAATACATAGATACGGTAGTTCGTACCTTCTTTAATAGAATTTCCGCGTACATCCCGAGTATTTTCAGATAACGCTTGCTCATATGTGGATTTCCCAGTTTTGTTAATAGTCGTGTAATTGCTGCTGGATACGCTATTAGCATCCGTCAGACTAAAACTATTGTAATTTGCTGTTGGTACCACCATAATTCGATAGTGATTAATAGGTGTCTCATCAACAGCTTTATTGAATGACACAAAGAGGTCGCGACCGGTACCATAATCGCTCACATCGCTGGCAATAATATT
Source organism: Lysinibacillus capsici (assembly GCF_020217405.1). NCBI lineage: Bacteria > Bacillati > Bacillota > Bacilli > Caryophanales > Bacillaceae > Lysinibacillus > Lysinibacillus capsici. Next base: position 1,663,701 of record NZ_CP084108.1, read on the forward strand.
CGACACTGCACCCACATTGTTGCTAAGCAGCGAAATCGTATTGGAGGCTGAAGATAGCATATTATTTGCAGAGTTGTTATTTACTGCCATAATAAATACACGATAGCTAACGCCATTTTGAATGGTATAACCGTCAGTATCTTTTGCCCCTGCAGAGAGTACCTGAGTAATATTGTTGCCTGTTTTGTTCACTTGTGTGTAATAAGTGTTAGATAAACTGTTGGCTTTTGTCAATGTAAAGTTCGTATAGTTGTTAGCTCTTACAACAAAAATTCGGTAAGAGTTAACATTAGATTCATCAGACACTTTGTTGAAGCTAACTCTCAAATCGCGTCCATCACCAAAATCATTAACATCATCAACTTGTGTAATAGTCGGAGTAGATACAGTAAGCGTTACTGATAATGAAGCAGGCGAGAGTTTATTCATGCCCGAATTCGTATTACTTACAGACATAACGAACGCTGTGTAGGATTCGTTATGCTTTATAAAGTCACCTGAAGTATCTCGTGTTGAGGAGGACAGAGTTGCTATCAACGTACTGTCATTGCTTCCTGATTTTTCCACTGTTGTATAATAATTGCTGGATAAATTATTCGCAGTGGTAAGACTAAAATTGTTAGCATCCTTGGTCTTTACTATAAACACACGGTAATTGGAAGTATTGCTATCATTTTGTGGACGAGTAAAGCTAACTGAGACATCACGTCCATCGCCAAAATCGTTAATATCGCTAATCTTCACATTTGTTACCGCAGTAACAGTAGACATGTTTGTTAGTGTAATCTTCGGAGAAGAAGTTGATAATACGCTAGAATAAGAACCTTTGCCAATGGCAAGTATATAAACCACATAAGACTGATCATTTTTTATGTAGTCTCCGTCCACATCTCGTGAGCTTTGCGATAAAGTTACGGCACGATTCGAATTTGAAGTCGATACCACCGAATAATTAGAAGAGGAGACTTTCAGAGCTGATGAAACATTAAAACTTTTAGAAGCCTTCACAACCATAACCCGATAATGATCTACGTATGATTCTGTAGACGATTTAGTGAAGTTAACCTCAAGATCACGCCCATCTCCCTGATCATTCACATCTCGAACTGACACATTGCTCACTGGAGCAATACTATTATTACTTGGAGTGTCTTTGTCAGTTTTAATAGATACTTGCTGCTTTTCCGAGTTCCAATCAACATCCTGACCAAGTGCTTCACTGACGAAGCGAACTGGCACCATTGTTCTACCTTTTAATACCTGTGCTGGTACATCAAGCGTTACGGTCTGGTTATTAATAGTAGCTGTCTTTGATTTAATCTTGAGAACTACCGTTGTATCACCTTTTATCCCTGTGACTGTTTGAGTCTTTTGGTCCCAGTTTACGCTTGCATTCAATGCTTCAAAGATCGCTCTAAGTGGCAACATAACACGTCCTTGAATCATCGCTGGTGGCTGATCGGTTTTTAATTGAACCCCATCCACATTAATTGTGATGGCTTTTGCCGCTTGTGCGGTTGCCGGCTGCAATAATAACGGTACAATTAGTATCGCAGCAAAAAGTAAAGTCCATATTTTTTTCATAAATTCCACCCTTCTGCATGCCATTTGATTGACTTAGCATGACACCTAATTTAACGTATGAGCAACATAAAAGTTTCACCCTTTTGCCTTTTGAGGGAAATTTAACCACACGCAGTATGGATACTTTTTCTGGCTTATTTTCCTTATAACTGGACTGAAAAGAGTTAGGGGATTCTGAGTGGATATCGTCCCACCATTCAACGCAGGAGAGTTGAATAAAGCAGGTTAAATTGAAGGACGACGTTACAATGCTTAGGCAGTGGCAATTTTCTTGTTCATAATTGTTTATACCATCACTAGCTTGCTATTTTATTAAAAAATAACCGAAAATATATTGGATTTTACCAACTAAATTTTTTATGACATATTTTTTGTACACTTTCACCAAACTAATGGAAAGGCAGAGGAAGGTGAAGAGATGCAACAACCATTTGATGTGGGTGATATTGTTTATATTTTTTACCGCAATCCACATATTCAAGATGTAACGAATATACAGGAAGCGGCAGTCGTTTATCATCCAGAAAAACCAGAGGAGCTAGCTCTATTTTTATTTGAAACATATTATCCAATCACAAATGACATGGTAATTTTTGCAAGCGAGATGGCGGCTGAACAGGCCTATCACCAGTATTTTCACTAAGGGAGGACTCACATGATGAAGCCATTTACCCCTCAGCTTGTTTATTTTGAGCCAGATGCCCTCCAGTATCCATTAGGTCAGGAGCTAAAAGAGAAGTTTGAGCAGATGGGAATTGAAATTCGCTATACAACTTCCCATAATCAAGTGAGAAACCTTCCTGGAGACAATGATTTTCAAAAGTATCGGGTAGCAAAATCGACCTTAGTAGTGGGTATTCGAAAAACATTAAAGTTTGATACATCTAAGCCCTCAGCGGAATATGCCATCCCATTTGCGACTGGCTGTATGGGACATTGTCATTATTGCTATTTACAAACAACTATGGGTAGCAAACCTTATATTCGGACGTATGTCAATGTCGATGAAATCCTAGAACAGGCCGACCACTATATGGCAGAACGAGCACCTGACATCACTCGCTTTGAGGCATCCTGTACTTCTGACATTGTAGGGATTGATCATCTTACACATACCTTAAAGCGAGCCATTGAGCATTTTGGACAAAGTGAGCTAGGTCAGTTACGATTTGTAACAAAATTCCATCATGTGGATCATTTATTAGATGCCAAGCATAATGGTCGTACAAGGTTTCGTTTTAGTGTCAATGCTGATTATGTGATTAAGCACTTTGAGCCAGGTACATCACCATTGGAAAAGCGCATTGAGGCAGCGGGGAAAGTGGCAAGAGCTGGATACCCACTCGGATTTATTGTTGCGCCAATCTATCTTCATGATGGCTGGCAGGAGGGCTATTATCGTATGTTTGAGCGATTGGATGCTGAATTGCCAAAGGATGTGCGCGATGACATCACCTTTGAATTTATTCAACATCGCTTTACAAAACCTGCAAAACGAGTGATTGAAAAAAATTATCCAATGACAAAGCTAGAGCTCGACGAGACGGTAAGACGATATAAATGGGGTAAATACGGCATTGGTAAATATATCTATCAAAAAGAGGAAGAGGAAGATATAAAAGAGCATTTGTATGGTTATATGCAGAAATTTTTCCCTCAAGCAAAATTAGAATATTTTACATGACAATTAGAGAGAGAACGGCTTGTTTTCTCTCTAAATTAATTATGTGATATATCGAAGGTCTTTTAAATCGTTTGGTAAATGGAGAAGACATAAATATTGCCGTGTCTCTGATTCATTGTAATCAATCACTAAATGATCGAGTCCATCTCTTGTATAGAAAAATTGCGGTAACGGCGTACTGTTGACTTTAAGGTAACAATTAGTACGTGAAAAACCACCTAGTAACTGTAAATCCGTAATGGCTAGTCCTTTTAACAGTATTCTTATCAAACTACCAGGAAGTTCACATCCTCCCTTCCATTCTTTTTACAGTAATAAACCATCAAACCAGGTAAAACGATTGTTTAATACCTACATTTAATTGGAGAAATTTTCTTGATTATGGTCCTTGTATAATCTGAAAGTCAATGGTAACGCTAACAGAGATTGTTGTGAAGAAGGAGAGAATACTTGAATGGATTCATTTCAACTAAATTGTTGGTCAGAACATGGAGAACTGAAAGTGGTGATGCTATGTGCACCTTCCGTCGTAGATGTAACGGATTTAACAATAGCAGAGCAGGTTGGTTGGAGTGATGCAGTCAACCATCAGAAGGCAATGGATAATTTCATGGCATTCAAGACAACATTCGAAAACGCAGGGGTACATGTACTTGATTATGCAAGGGAACTAGCTCATGATCAGCAGCTATTAAGTGAACAGCTGCTTAATCGTTATTTTGTGCGTGACCTAGCCTGTGTCATTGGGAATCGACTTTTACTTGGAAATGCTGGAAGCTCACTTAGAAAACCAGAGTACCCTCTTGCACATTCACTATTAGAAAAATGGTTTCCACAACAATGGCAAACTAATTTGCAACCGCTTCATTCCTTCGAATGCGGAGATTTGTTAATTTTAAATAAAGATGCTGTGCTTATTAATCTTGGAATGAGAACATCGATAGAAGCTATCGAAAGCTTAAAGGAAAGCATTTTTCAGGAGGGGTTTTCTGAAATTGCCGTAATTGATTTACCGAAAAGCAATGATACGCTGCATTTAGATATGAATTGTAATGTTGTAAACGCGAATCTGGTTGTTGCTAAAAGCTTTGTACGCCATTATCCTGTTCAGGTATTAACAGTTCAAAGCTATCGTTTTGATATGGTAGAGTCATTTTTAAAGCATCATGGTTTGGATGTTTACTGGCTTGACTCGTATAAGACCATTCCAGACATCAACTTTATTAACCTGAATCCAGAAACAATCATAATAAGTAAGCAGGCAAAGCCACAACAATTATTGGCGCATCCACTACTGAAGAATAAAAACTTGCTTGAAGTTGATGTCACTGAGCTTGAAAAAGGCGGTGGTGGCATTCGATGTATGACATTGCCATTGGTAAGAACGTAACGAAGGGTTGAGAACAATGACTTCAAAATCAACTAAAGGAAGTATGGCCTGGTGGCAGCTTTCGCTTCTTGGTATCGGTTGTACTTTGGGAACGGGTTTTTTTCTTGGGACAAGTATGGCCATTCATAAAAGTGGGCCTGCGGTATTAATTCCTTTTTTATTAGCAGCCATTTGTACGTATATCGTGTATGATGCACTTGTTAAAATGTCTGTGGAAAACCCAGATAAAGGCTCATTTCGTACCTATGCCAAGCAAGCCTTTGGACGCTGGGCAGGATTTAGCAATGGCTGGGTGTACTTAATTTCTGAGCTATTAATCATGGGAAGCCAGCTGATGGCGCTCGGCATTTTTACGAAATTTTGGTTTCCGGCGCTGCCCCTGTGGGTTGCTGCCTCGATTTATGCTGCTATTGGTTTAGTAGTTATTCTCACAGGCATGAAGGGCTTTGAAAATTTCCAAAATATCTTCGGTGCCTTAAAGGCAGCTGCCATCGTTATGTTCATTATTGTAGCAGTTGTCATCATCATGAGAGGTACACCATCTACTACAATGGCTTCACTTCAGGCTAATTATGAAGCATTTTTTTCACAAGGACTAAAAGGTATTTGGCTCGGATTACTTTATGCCTTTTATGCCTACGGAGGAATTGAAGTGATGGGTTTAATGGTCATCGATTTGAAAAATCCAAAAGAGGCGCCAAAAGCGGGGAGAATTATGCTGATCGTGATTACCGTTATTTTCATCATGGCCATCGCCCTTGCATTAGCACTCGTTTCGTGGAAAGACTTTTCGATCGATGAAAGTCCTTTGATTACAGCGCTTCAAGGATACCATATCCCTTATGTGGCAGATATATTTAATGGTGTGCTAATCATTGCTGGTTTTTCAACAATGGTGGCCTCGCTTTATGCGGTGATCACCATTCTCACTACACTTGCAGAGGATCATGATGCACCGGCAGTACTTGCAAAGAAAGGAAAAATGAAAGTTCCTTTTCCAGCCCTTTTATTTTTAACGAGTGGACTAGTAATCACAATTGTAATTGGTTTTTTGATGCCAGAAAAAATCTTTGAATATTTGATTACAGCGGCGGGTTTAATGTTGATCTATAATTGGCTTTTTATTTTAGTGACCTACTGGAAGCTCATGGAGTTAACAAAGTGGGGGCATGTAAAGAATGGTATGGGGATGTTGCTCATTGCTGTGACGGTATCTGGAACTTTAGGTGAAAAAACAAGCAGACTCGGTTTTTACGTGAGCCTGCTCTTTATAGTCTTAATCAGTGTGGCGACCTGGCTTGTTGTGAAAAGGCAAAAAAACATTACGTAATGAACCATTTGCCTGAGACATCCTTAAAAAAGGACATTTGGATGGACTATGGTTATCATCACTTAAGAAGTATTGTTTCCATTCATAACTATCTTCTTGCCCATACCATTTTAAATCTGGATGTCCTGGGACTGTGTCGTAGTCTGCAATCCGCTGACGAATGAGCTTTTTGATTTTTCGCCCAAAGGCTGTTGTGTCGTTTATATCATCGAAGATCCAACGTGGTTGAATGGCCATTAATAAAGTGGAAAAATGACGACTCTTCCGCAATTTATGGGCTGGTGTTGCACAAGAGATAAAATAGGGTTCACCATGAAAGCAAAACTCCCATTCATGGTGAGTAGGCTCCATTGGTATTCCCTCAGGCCAATTCATCTCATCCAAATTGGTTAAATTATTTAATATGGACCAAAATAACTGCTGATAATCTGCCACCTCAAAGCTATCTTGCATATCGTGAGGGGTATGAAAGAACACAGTAAGAGTTGTATACTTCCCGAAAGTTCGTGACGCTTTCGTATAGTCCTTTAAGCATTGTGCTAACATTTTAACCGATTGCTCTTCCCGTGGATCCCCGATAAAACTATAGCGCAAATGGTTTGATAAAAAGCCCATTCTTGCTGGTATACACGGAAACGTATTCGCTTCATCCGCAATCGTGGCAGCAAAATCTGTATAGGCAGACTGTTGCCATAATGGAAGTGTTTCAAACTGTTCTTCAATCCACTCCCGATCAAATACTACTACTTCCACTTGAGACTCCTCCTTCTACTCACCTTTATACTATTAAAGAAAAGACAAAGTGGTTACCAATCTGTGGTGCGTGACACTAAAGATTTTTAATGATTCAAGTCAAATTATGGCTAACCTTTTTGCGTGAAAAGAAAAATAATTCCATGAAGAAGAATGAGCAGTTTTTGGTTTAGAAGTGGTCACTTCGAGCAAGGAGATGAGCAATTTAAAAGAGAGAGCTACAAGCCAAGAAAAGAGCGGCTTTGAATAAGAAGCGAGCACTTTAAGAGCGGTAGCGGTTCAAAAGTGAGCACTCTAGCCAGAGAAAGAGCAGTTTTGAATAAAAAATGATCACTTCAAACCAAAGAAAGAGCAATTCAGTCAAAAAAAGATCTCGTCCCCTGCTACGCCAATAGTGATCAAAGAAGTATAGTCTTAGTCGTTTTGATGAAAAACCTTTTCCTCTAAAATGGTTAGAGCATGCTGGATGTCCTTTAGATCATCCTGTGTTGCGTGGTGAATAAGCTGTAAAAAGCGTTCTTCTATACAGGCAAACGCCTCCTCCATCATTTTTTCACCTTCTTTGGACAAACGGACATACTGTTTTCTACGATCGGCTGTGTCGCTAAATTTTTCGATTAGCTGCCGTTCCTGCAATTTCCGAAGTTCACGGCTAGTGTTGGGTAAGGACATATGCTGACATTCACTGATTTCGGTTGGTGTGACAGGTTGGCTTACTTTAATATATTCAAGAATTTTATAGTGTAGCGGTGTGATATTCGCAGCGGTAACATTTTGTGTGAGATCATGTGTCACTTGATGGATTGTGGCTGTAAATGCTACAAACTGATGAAATAAAGCACTTTTATTCAATGGGATCACCTCTTACTGTCAAGATAACAAATAACTTGTCTTAAAACAATTATCATTTGACAACTAAAATGAAATGAACTATTATTTTGTTATCAAATGATAAGTAATGAGGAGGCACACAATGAAAACGTTAATTGTTTATACATATCCCAACCATAAAAGTTTAAATTATGCTTTTTTACAAGAAGTGATAAAGGGGTGTCGAGAAAATCCTGCCATTGAGGAGATTCAGATACTCGATTTATATGAAGAAGAGTTTGATCCACGCTTAATTTTCCATGAACATAAACGACGTCGTGATATGTATCGGGATCCGAAAATGGAAAAATATCGCCAACAGCTCTCTTGGGCTGATCAAATTGTATTTGTTTATCCAATCTGGTGGGGGAGACCGCCAGCCATGCTGTTAGGGTATATCGACCAATTATTTGCAGCAAATTTTGCTTATCGAGATACAAAGGGGTTATTTCCAGAGGGTCTTTTAAAAGGGAAGTCTGTAGTCTGTGTGTCCACGATGAAGGGGCCAACCAATTATCCATTTTTATGGTTGAACAATGCACATAAAATTTTAATGAAAAGGGCGTTGTTTAAGTTTGTTGGAATGAAAAAAGTGAAGTTTTTTGAGTTTGGTAATATGGAAAGTAAAAAGGGGAAGCAACAGCAAAAACTAAATAAAGTATATCGATACTTTAGCAAAGTAGCTTACTAGAAAAAATAACTCATGCAGACGGTGTTAGTCGTTTGCACGAGTTGGCGTACTGTTGATGGGGACAGTAATCAAAAATCTTGTATATTCTGCTTTTTTGCTTTCTACAGCAATGGTTCCATGATGCATCTCAATTATTTTTTTGACGATGGCTAGCCCTAATCCGCTACCGCCATTTCCAGCAGTTCGCGAGTGATCGGCCTTATAAAATCTTTCGAAAATATGCTTTTGTTGTTCTTCTGTTAAGCCAATACCAGTGTCTTGAACCTTCACCATTATCGTGTGGAATTGCTTTTTCATAGATAATGTGATGGTTCCATTGGTAGGTGTAAACTTAATACTGTTTGTCAGCAAATTCATCCAGACTTGATTCATCAAATCCTCATCTGCAGTGATGCTCAGGTTATCAAGATCGAGATCAAAGTCAATCTGTTTGGCTAACCAATTCGGTTCCAGTGCCAACACTACATTACGTAATTGTTTATCGAGTCGATAAGTTATAGGTTCAAATGGATGATGCTGCGATTCTAAGGAAGTTAGCTTGAGCAAATTGTCGCTAATTTTTGATAAACGATTACTTTCTAATTCGATTATTGCTAAATAATGCTGACGTTTTTCTTCAGGTAGATTAATATTTTTCAGCGCTTTTGCAAAGCCATTAATAGACGTTAAAGGGGATTGAATCTCATGGGAGACGTTGGAAATGAACTCCTGACGCATTCTTTCCAGCTCACCTAACTCAACGGCCATATGATTAATACCATGAATCAATTGACCAAATTGATCCTCCTCATCTGCTCTTAAATCCAGCTGAACATCAAAATCACCCTTTGCCATACGGCTTAATGCATCTACAATCGTGTCCCAATAGTTGCGTTGTCGATTTAGTCCGATGAAAAAGATAATGGCTGCTGAACAGGCAAAGAGTGCAAATACACCAATCACTGTTGCTAGTTGTAGCCAAAATCCCTGAGGCTCTACCCCTAACCGACCATATAGCCACGTAGTTACATGATAGGAAATAAAAGCGAAAACGGTGTTTGCTACAAGAAACAGGCAAAAGACCATCACTAATCTTAACAAGAATCTTCGTTTTCTCATGTGCCTAGTTCCAGGCGGTAACCTAGACCACGAATGGTGCGAATGGCAATGCCGCTCGCCTCCTGTGGAAAGCGTTCTCGTATTCTTTTGATATGGACATCAACTGTTCGTTCATCTCCCTCATAGTCGTATCCCCAGATTTCTTCGATTAATTGTTCACGGGAAAAGGTTTTGCCAACATAGCTTGCAAGTGTAAATAATAGCTCGAACTCCTTCAGACGAAGTAGAATCATCTCGCCGTTCATTTCCACTTCATGTGTATGGCGATTTAATTTGACATGACCAGCCTCTACAACTTGAGAAAGGGAGATACGATATCTTTTTAAAATAGACTTAACACGTACGATTAGCTCGGCAGGCTCGAATGGCTTTACAAGGTAATCATCTGTCCCTAAATGAAAGCCCTTGATTTTTTGAGAGGTTTCTCCTTTAGCTGTTAGCATAAGGATTGGTAGATCTGTATTGAATGAACGTATTTCCTCGCACAATGCCCAGCCATCCATGTTGGGCATCATAATATCCATCACGACCATATCGATTTTCTCAGTGTCTAATTTAGACAATGCATCGACACCATCGATAGCCTCTATCACTTCTAAGCCCTCATTTTGCAGAAACACTTTTACCAATTCTCGAATATGTGCATCATCATCCACGACTAATAGTTTTGTCATCTCAACAAACCCCTTTATTCAACGTCTTTAATGCGTAATTGCTGCATGGCAAACTCACGATACATAGCATGTGTTTCAAAGAGTGTTTCGTGTGTACCACAGCCTGTAATATGCCCTTTCTCAATAAACAATATTTGATCGGCATCTACCACTGTCGATAAACGGTGCGCAATGACTAGTGTTGTGCGTCCTTGCATTAAGTTGTCTAATGCTTTTTGTACATAAATTTCTGATTTACTATCTAAGCTTGATGTTGCTTCATCCAGCATTAATATTTGCGGATTACGTAATAGCGCTCTTGCGATAGAGATACGCTGACGTTGTCCTCCTGAAAGCTTGATGCCTCGTTCTCCAACTTCAGTGTCAAACTTGTCTGGAAGTTCGTTAATAAATTGATCCGCATAGGCCATTTTAGCCACTTTTTCTAGCTCATCATCTTGCACTTCACGGTCAATACCATAGCAAATATTTTCTCGAATCGTTCCTGATAGCAGGGCACTTTCCTGCGCTACATAGCCGATTTGACTGCGCCAAGAGTGGAGTGAGAATGTTTCGATAGGTGTATCTCCTAGCATGATACTACCGTTTGTTGGCTGATAATATCGTTCGAGCAGAGAAAATGTAGTTGTTTTACCGCCACCACTTGGACCCACGATGGCTGTTACTTTGCCTGGCTCAATTGTGAAATTAATATCGGATAAAATGGGCTCCTCACCATAAGAAAAATCAACATTTTTAACATAAATGGGTTGATCTACTTTTTCTACAGTTAAGCCTTCTTCAATATGTTCTTCCTCGTATTCAAGCAATGCACTAATTCGTTCTGTAGCACCCATGGCTTTTTGGAGCTGGGTAAAGAACATCGTTAATTGCGTCATTGGCATAATGATTTGGATTAAATATAAAATAAATGCCACCATATCGCCAGCCGTCAGCTCTCCAGAGGAAACACGAACACCACCATAGCCAATAATAGCTACAAGCACGGACATCAGAACGAATGAAATCAGCGGGGAAATCAGTGCGTGGATTTTTGCTTCTTTTAAGCCGAATGTAAAGAGATTCGTAATGCCCTTTTTTCCACGCTCATATTCAATTTGCTCAGCATTTGAAGCCTTGACTAGGCGCGTTTCAGGTAATACTTGATTTAATACAGACGTAAATTTCGCTGTTTCATCTTGCATCCCTTTTGAAATCACAAACATGCGTCGCCCTAGCAGCATTAAGATCACCATTGCCAATGGTACGGCAATCAGCATGACTAATGTCATTTTCCAATCTAAAAATAGAAGAATGATGATAGAACCTATTATGGAGATAACGCCAGATAAACAGTTTGCTAAATGCTCTGTTATCAGCTCTTTAACCACCCCTGTGTCATTCGTAACACGGCTCAATGTTTCGCCTGTATCATGTTCATCATAATAGGGGATTGGTAAATGCAAAAGCTTTCGCCATAGCTGGTCGCGTAATTTCGCCACAACATGATGTCCAACTCGATTTAAATAATAGATGGATAATCCATTGGCAATAGCCTGTGCGATAAAGGCAATACCCAGTATAATGATTTGCCAATAATTAAGCGATTCTAACGAAAAGCCATCCACTAATTGTTTTGTAAATAATGGAACAATAAACCCTACACCTGTCGTTGCTAAACTCATCACTAAAGCGATGACAAGTAGCCAAATCGGTGGTTCGGCACGTTTTACTAATTGTATAAAACGGCGCCAATCTTTTTGTTTAGACATATCATTTGATGTTTCTTGCAAAGAAATAAGCCTCCTTCATTGTCTGAAAACAATGTATTTTGTTTCTATGGCTTTACTATAGCATGCGTTTATGAACTGAATATGAAATGAATGGTCATCAAGAAAGGTGATGCGATCACCACCTTTTGATACTAGTTTGCAAATTCATCGTGGTATAAAGACTTACCAAGCAAGCGATAGATTCTTAAGGCTAGCTGGATTTGTAACAGCTCCTCATAGCTTTTTAAATCGGTTTTTAAGATTTCTTTAATCTTTTCAATCCGATAAATTAACGTGTTGCGATGGATAAACATTTCCTTGGCTGTTTCACTTATATTCATATGATTGATAAAGTAATTTTCTAATGTTAGTAGATAGCTTGTCCCATGTAATAGATCGTGCTCAAAGACAGAACCCAAGCTTTCTAAGAAAAAGTCCTTTAGCTGCACTTCATTAATATTTGAATCTAAAAAATGATAAATGGAGTGATCTGCATAATGAGCCACTGCTCCACGCTCTTCGAAGCGGTGCATAAGACGAAGAGCTTCATGTGCCTCTGCAAAGCTTTTATGGACAAAACGTATATGTTTATATTCTTTGCCAATTCCAATTAAGAAGGAGGTTTGCGTATGTTGTTGTACTAATAATTGGAAAATGTTTTCTGCGTATTGCTTAGTTTCATTGATCGTGAAATCTTGTTTGTCGTCTTGCTGTCCAACTAATATAATGATTTGGTTATTGCGATAAAGGCATGCAAATTCCGCATTAATTGTGCTAGAGTGCTCATAAATTAAATTCATACATTTTTTTGCAATATTATCGGTTTCGTATTTTCTAGAGATTACATCATGGTGGTTTTGAAAATTTTCATGGCTAATCGAGATGACGATGCAATAATATTTATGGTTGATCTTTAAGCCGTGGAGATCACATAGTGTTTGTAGCGTTTCAAGCGAAGTGATTTTTCCAGTCAATAAATCATCAAAAAACTCTTGTTTAATCTTTAAACGTACACCCTCAATTTCCTTCTGTTTTATCCTTTCTAGTGCCACAATCGTGGAGGCTTGCTCTAAAACGATGAAATCAAACTCATTCAGATCCCGTACAGTTTGCCAAATGACAATATAGCCATAAATATAGTTGGCCACTGCGACAGGGAGAATTCTACAGGTTACTGCTAGATCTTCTAATTGATAGATTCGTGTAATGGATTTTTGCATTTCATTGAGATCATTTGGAATGGTATCAATAAAATCCTTTGAAAATGTTGGACGATTCTTCTTTAGGTTGATCCCATAGGCAAGTGGCACAGGATTCGTATCAAGATCTGTATAATGCAGTAAATTCCAGTCATTATCTAAAAAAATAATCGGGTTATTAATTGTTTCAGCTAATTTAGAGGAAATAGATTCGATGCCTCCTCCTTCAAGTGCCACCTTAAATAGCGTATTGTGCATGTCCAGAGATTTTCTATTTAATAGATCATAACGGCCAGATGCCTTTTCATTGATAATCGAGATGACCTTGGAAAGGGTGTAATTATAAGGTAACTCTAATAACGGCAATCCATGCTGATTGGCAATATCGATCATGTTTTGAGGCGTCTTTTGTAAATAGCGCCTCATTTTGATAACAAGGCCTGCACAATTGATTTTAGAGATTTCTTGGATAATTTTATTTTGTAATACTTCATCATCTTGGAAGATGTAACCAGTCGTTAACAGTAATTCATTCGGCGTCAGCCAATCAAATGCATCGGGATTTTCGATAATATTCACAAGTGCAATTTCATTGTGAATCCCTTGCTCTCCAGCAACAATTTTAATTCCTTCCAGTGCTTTTATCTCTAATATATCTTTAATTGTTAGCAAATGATTTCACTCCTTCGCCATCATCTTATCACAAAAAATTGTACATATTGCCTAAATGATCTACATTCTTTTTGGTTTTGCTAAACAATGATATCTACGGGATAAAAGAATAAAATAAAGCTTGTAAGACGGAAATGTGAAAGTAGTAACATTCTCGCGGTTTATTACTTTTTAGTCGAAATGAACAATAGGTCAGAGAAATGGAGGAATGAAATTGGTAGATATAAATGTGGTCTCAGAATTTTTAACTGCAGCTGAAGCAGGTGATATTAATGCTCTGAAAGGTTATTTACAACAAGGTGTGGATATTAATTCTCAAAATAAGCGCAAACGTACAGCAATTTTACTTGCTGCAATGAGTGATCAATTAGAAACAGTAAAATTTTTGATTCAGGAAGGGGCAGATTTTGACCTTCAAGATCAAATTTGTTTGAACCCATTTTTGTATGGATGTTTAAATGGAAAGTTAGAGCTTGTGAAAATAATGCTACAAGCAAACACAGATTTAGAGCGTTTAACACGCTTTGGCGGTGTAGGGATTCATCCAGCAAGTGAGAAGGGCTTTGTTGAGGTAGTTCGTGAACTTGTAACAACTACAGACATCAATGTCAACCATACAAATATTTGTGGCTGGACACCATTGATTGAAGCCATTCTCCTCAATGATGGGAGAGAAAAGCAACAAGAAATAGTTCGTCTATTAGTAGAACATGGAGCAGATACACAATTAGTGGATCAATATGGTGTGACACCATTAACAATGGCTAAAGAAAAAGGATTTACTGAAATTGAAAAAATTCTACTAGAAGCAGGCGCGAAATAGTAGTACTCCTACACATAAAGAGAGTGTACATATGATACATGCCAAATCAGGTGATGATTTTCAAATGATGCTCCAAGCTGAAGCCTAACCATTATTTTCAGTGTAGATTGCTATGTTAGTCTGACAACAACGGCTATGATTGAGCAAATTAAACATTACTTTAAAAGAAAATAGGATGAACAAAAAGGAAGATATAAAAATATGTTCCTTTTTTTGGAGAGTTCACATATACTATTTATAAACCGACAGTCAGTCTAATTTGTAGGGCAAGTTCAAGAAGCTGTAAAACCTCAACTTGTGCCTACAATTTTTTAACATATTAAATGACCGACTGTCGGTCTAAAGATAATAAGGGGTGTTTTTCATATGGAAATGCTAGTCAAAGAAAAAGGCTTTTCGAAAGATTTTATCATTATGGTAGTGGGGCAAATTATTTCTATTTTAGGCTCTGCACTTTTAAGGTTTGCTCTTTCACTTTTTGTTTTAGATATAACAGGACGGGCAGATCTTTTTGCTGTGCTTTTTGCTATTTCAAGCCTACCTGTTTTACTTACACCATTTGGTGGCGCAATAGCAGATCGTTTTAATCGGCGAAATTTAATGGTCCTATTTGATTTTGTCAGTAGTGGCATTGTATTGATTTTTTTTATTGTATTACTAACAGACAATCAGTCTGTGCTATGGATTGGGTTGGTTATGGTGCTTCTTTCATTCATTAGTGCGATGTACACGCCAGCTGTAATGGCTAGTATTCCGCTATTGGTTAGTGAGCAAAAGCTTGAGCAGGCTAATGGGATCGTCAATGGGGTCCAGGCATTAGCGGGGGTGACAGCACCTGTGCTAGGGGGGATTTTATATGGAATGATTGGCCTCAAACTTCTCGTCATTGTAAGTGGTTTATTATTTTTCTTTACGGCTATTGTAGAAATGTTTATGACAATCCCATTTGTGAAACGTAGCTATGATGGTCATTTGGTACCGACTTTAATCAAAGACATGAAAGAGGGTTTTACTTATGTGATGAAGCAAACATTTATTTTAAAATGTACGCTACTTGCTGCTTTATTGAATTTACTATTGACCCCACTTTTTATCGTTGGTGTACCTATTATTCTCCGTGTCACGATGAACAGTAGTGATACATTGTATGGAATAGGAATGGGGATTATTGATTTTGCGACAATTTTAGGCGCGTTAACGATGGGGTACTTTGCAAAAAAGCTGCGTATTCACACCCTCTATATTTGGGTCTTGGTGTCAGCCTTTCTGGTGATTCCCATGGCTATGGCTGTGCTCCCTCGCGCCCTTCAAATTGGCTATTATCCCTCGTATAGCTTATTTATTGGCTGTACTCTTATCATTGCCATGATGATGACGATCATTTCCATTTACGTAATGACCCTTGTCCAAAAAGAAACACCAAATGAACAGTTGGGGAAGGTCATGGCGATTATGATGGCAGTATCACAGTGTATGGCACCACTTGGACAGATGGGGTATGGGTTGCTATTTGAGTACTTTCAAGCCAACATCTATATACCAGTCCTTATGATCTCTGTGTGTGTATTATTATTAGCTTTCGTAACGAAAAGAATATGGCGATTGGAGGCCAAGTAAATTGCTAGAACAAAGAAAACCACCTTTTCATTGGTAGTTTTCTTTGTAAAGCGATATCTAGCTAAAATCTTCTGGTTCTACGACGAGGTCTTTGCCTGTTGGTAGGAGTATTGGTAGCAAGGGTTGGCAACAGTAGCGTTGGCATATGTCGTGTATTATCTCCTATATGAATAGTAATGGATTCCTCTTCATTAGGTAAGGCTTCCTTTTCTTCCTCGAGTACTGAGTGTTCTACCTCATTTAATAGTGGTGCTGAAGATTCGCTATGATGGGTAGTACTTGTAGTACTTGTAGGAGCTGTTGATTCTTGATGTGTTACTGGATGTTCTACTGCTGCATGAGGCTGCTGAACAGCATGGACGTCTTTCATAACGAGAATGGGTCGCATCATATCATGATCCTCATGCTCAAGGAAATGACAATGCCACATATAATTCCCAACATGATCTTTCCAATGCATAATAATTTTTGTAACCTTTCCAGCGTCAGCCTTCACCGTGTCCTTCCAACCTCGCTCATAGTCTCTTGGTTCTTCAGGCGGCCCTGTAAATTGTACGATGCCTTCATTTTGATAGATATCTAAATCAAACGGCCTTCGTTCCAAAATTTTAAATTGAATGAGATGTAGGTGAATAGGGTGGATAAAGGGTGTAGCATTAATAAAGTTCCAGATTTCAACACTATCTAAAGAAGGTTTTTCCGTTGCTGGATCATGGTACATACGATCATTTAATAGTAACATTGGTCGCCCAAATTCATCGGTAGTCGCCGTCAATGGCAGTTGTCTTTCAATATGTGCATGGTGTGGATGTAGATCCATAGAAACGGCAAGTCTTTCTGGGATTTCACTTGTATCTTCACATTTCAAAGGTAAAATTACTCGAAACTGCATAATCACGTTTGTATGTTCATCACTGAAATCGGTATCAGTATTAAGTAAGGTAATCTCCTGTCCAGCACAGCTTGAAAAATCGATAATGACATCCGTGCGTTCAGCTGGCAGCAACTCGACAGATTGGATAAGTTGTGGTGCTGATAAGAAACCGCCATCTGTACCAATTTGAAACATTGGTTGATCATTGGAAAGACTGATGACATAGCCTCGTCGATTAGAGCCATTTAGTAAACGAAATCTATATTTACGTGGTTCAACATCTAAAAAAGGCCATAGTTTTCCGTTAACCACGATCGTATTGCCAACAAAGCCTGGTGTGATAGAGGGGTGAACAGGCACAGGAAATGGTGGTTCGTCAGGATAAAACAATGAGCCATCCTCATTAAACGATTTATCTTGTATCAAAATCGGATATTCATAGTCTCCACATGGTAAATTAGAGCGTTCCTCAAGGGCATCCCTTAGTAAATAAAAGCCTGCTAATCCTGCATAAACATTTAAACGTGTTAAAGCCATGGCATGGTCATGATACCACATGGTAGTGCCAGGCTGATGATTCGTATATTCATGTATTTCCTTATTAAATTTTGGACCAGTATGCCGATAGTCTTTTGTGTACCATGCTTCAGGATGACCATCACTCTGCCAATCCACATTGGCACCATGTAGGTGAGTAACTGTTCTTACTTCTTGTGAATCGTTTGCAGCATGAAGCGTAAAATCTACTGGCAAAAAGTGCTGTAAGGGCAGCTGATTTTTGTATTTCACATAGATCGTTTTATCTTTTGAAGCTTCTATGGTTGGCCCTGGGTAAAGCCCATTATAGCCCCAAATTAATGAGTTTGGAAAATGCTTATGAAAACGATGCTGGCCTTCCATCATGACCAATTCGTAATAATCATTCTTCTGTTGCCCTCTGCTATATTTTGGTTTGGCGATCATTGGTTTTGGAAGTTCATCTACAAATTTTGGAATCGTTGCTGGATCAGAAGGGTTAATTTGCATACTCACAACATCACGTCCCTTTTCGATACTAAAATAGCTAATAAACTCATCATATGGGTAAAAACAACAGGTAACGAGGACAAAGATGGAGAAAAATGTGTAAAGACATAAAAAATTTAACTACATATTATGATGGGATATGATATTCACTTTCAAGCAAACAGATGTAAGATTTTAAAACAATCATCACAAGAGATTTTTGCGTTGTAGGTAATAGTTGGTATCTTACGAAAAAGGGGACGAAGTGGATAAATATGTCTTATAATTGAGAAAGCACAAAGTAAACTGGATGATATGGGGCATGGAGAAGTGATGAAACGGTGGAATTAACATTAGAAGAATTAAATAAAACGATAATGGAGATGCGCACAAAGGGGTATTTAACGAAAGCACTAAAGCTTGCTGATCAAGGTCTTTTAGTCGCATTAGAGAGCAATAACTATGCATATGTCATGGATTTGTACTATCAAAAAATATTAGTTCATCATTCTTTAGGTGACACATTAAGCATGGTCAATCTTATTCATGATTATGAGGCCATTTGTCAAAATTATGGTACGACAAAAGATTTAATGCATTATCATTTAGTGATGTCATTAATCTATGATTTAGTGGGCATCCGTGAAAAAACGGTGGAAATGACGAAGAAATCTATCGCCTATGCACAGGAGCTACAAGATCCTGTCATGCTTGTTCGCTGTCATAATAATCTGTGCTATTTAGAGGTAGAGAAGGGTTGTACAAAGGAAGCACTTCAAGCAGGGCTATTAGCTAGAGAATATAATAAATTTCTTGCTAGAACAATGCCTGAGCTAGCAAAATTACATGATATTCGTATTAATAATAATTTAGCAGATGTGTATATTTTAGAAGGGGATTTTAAAAAGGGGAAGGCATTGCTGGACAGTACGTTATCCTCTGCAATTATTCATCATCATAAACGAGAAAAAGTAGCGGCATTGTTTGGCTACGGTTTTTTATTTGAAAAACAGCAAAAGCTTGAGGAAGCCGTATTCTATTATAAACAAGCCATAGGTCTTGCCCAATCTTATGGAGATAAGCCGATAACAAAAAAAGTGATGCGCTTACTGTTAAATGTATTGTATCAATTGGATTGGCGAGATGAAATTTTTGATGTACAGCGTGAATATATTGATCTCACAGAAAAAATGAGTGTTGCAAATTTATTACAACAAGTAATGAACTTGGAATTTAAGCGTCAAAAGGAAAAGCTTGAGAAAAAAGCACATTATGATCCATTAACTGGTGTTTTAAATCGACATTTTTTAGACTATGAGCTACAGGAATGGCTCAATGCAGCCGAAACAACGCAATCCTATGTATGTATTACGGTTTTGGATATCGATTATTTTAAACTATTTAACGACACGCATGGTCATTTATTTGGAGATATGATTTTACAGCTTTTAGCTAACAGCTTGAAGGATTTTTTACTGGATCAAGATGTGAAAATTATTCGCTATGGCGGAGATGAATTTATCCTTTGTTTCAGGCATTCGCAAAAGGACTATATCCAAACATTGGTCCATAACACACATGCCTATTTGCTCTCATTAAAGCTCGAACAAGAACAGCAAAGTTATCCTTTAAGGGTTAGTATGGGTGCTTGTGTGAATAATCAGAAAAACTATCAATACAAGGAGCTATTTGAGCAAGCAGATAGCTGTTTATACCAAGCAAAAGCGAATGGCCGTGCTAGCTGTGTGCTATACGAATTATCATAATGACAGGTTCCTATTTACATAGTTAAATAGGAATTTTTCTTGTGATTGGACCATGTTTTTTATGCCCAAAACGAGGCTTCTATGAGGTGGAATGAAATTTACTATAGTCATCATTTGAAAACGTTGTTCTAGCAACGTACAATATATGAAATTAAGAAACACGACAGCACAAAATTGTTGTATAATGTTGTGGTATGAGGAAAGAAAGCAGGTTGACAAAATGGAAAGCAAAATGAATGGTTACACAGTTATAGACACACACATGCATCAGCTATGTGTTATGCCAAAACAGCTCGATGTGAAACATAAGGTGAATAGATGAAAAACTGGTTAATTTTCATTTCTGTCTTTATTGTTTCGTTGTCACTTGTCATTAGTATTTTAGTACTCTGGAAAGCCGAGGCTCCGTTCCGTTCAATTGAAGAGCAGGCTGAACAGTTGGCACTCGATGCCAAAGCCCTCGCAATTGTATCGGAGTCCTACACATATAATGGCAAACATTCGTATGTTACTGTGTTCGGGGTAGACGAATACGGTGATAAAAAAGCTGTCTTTGTTCCGACGAATCTAGACGAGGATTCCATTCAGGAAGTGTTATTAGCAGATGGTATTACGGAAAAGCAAGCATTATCGGTTTTTAAAAATGAAGGAAATGTACAAAAAGTCCTCCACATGAAATTAGGCTATGAGGAGCCTGGCGCAGTTTGGGAAATTACGTATCTGAACGACCACGACCAGCTCAACTATGTCTATATTCTGTTTAAGGATGGCGACTGGTGGAAGCGCATTACGAATTTATAAGAGGAGTAGATCCCGAATGAAAAATTTATTAGCAACACGTGTAAAAACTTTAACACCATCTTCAACATTAGCGATTACTGCAAAAGCAAAAGCATTGAAAGAGCAAGGTATTGATGTGATTGGTCTTGGAGCTGGTGAACCAGACTTTAATACACCTCAAAATATTTTAAATGCTGCCATTGATTCAATGGAAAAAGGGTATACAAAATATACACCTGCTGGCGGACTTCCAGTTCTGAAAAAAGCCATTATTGATAAGCTTCAACGCGACAATAACCTTACTTATCAGCCAAATGAAATCATTGTTGGTGTAGGGGCAAAGCATATTTTATACACGCTATTCCAAGTGATTTTAAATGAAGGCGACGAGGTTATTATTCCTATTCCTTATTGGGTGTCTTATCCAGAACAAGTGAAATTAGCTGGCGGCGTACCAGTTTATGTTGAAGGTACACGTGAACAAAGCTATAAAATTACAGCGGATCAACTGAGAGCAGCTGTGACAGACAAGACAAAAGCAGTGATTATTAATTCTCCTAGTAACCCATCAGGGATGATTTATTCTCGTGAAGAGCTTGCAGAACTTGCTGCTGTTGCAGAAGAAAAAGATATTTTAATCGTGTCAGATGAAATTTATGAGAAGCTTGTATACAATGGTATTGAGCATTTTTCAATTGCACAACTTTCTGATGCAGTGAAAGCACGTACAATCGTTGTGAATGGTGTGGCAAAATCTCACTCTATGACAGGCTGGCGTATTGGATATGCTGCAGGTGACGCAGACATTATTAAAGCAATGACTGACCTTGCGTCACACTCAACATCTAATGCGACAACAACAGCACAATATGCAACTGTGGAGGCGTATAATGGCTCTCAGGATGCGGTAGAGGAAATGCGTCAGGCATTTGAATCTCGTCTTGAAAAAATTTACCCACAGTTAAGTGCTATTCCTGGCTTCCATGTATTAAAGCCACAGGGTGCATTCTACCTATTACCAGACGTAGCAGAAGCGATGGCTCACACTGGCTATGATTCAGTAGATGCATTTGCTGCGGATATTTTAACAGAAGCAAACGTAGCAGTGATTCCAGGCTCTGGTTTCGGTACACCAACTACTATGCGATTATCTTATGCTACATCTTTAGACTTATTAGAAGAGGCAGTCCGTCGTATTGATACATTCGTAAAATCAAAATGGCAAGACTAATCCTTCTAGTCAACTTTGGAGGATTTCTATGAAAAAAATTATGATTAAAGATATGCCACAGCATATCGGTGAAACAGTCAAAATTGGCGCTTGGTTAGCCAATAAACGTTCAAGCGGAAAAATCGCGTTCCTACAGCTTCGTGATGGCTCTGGCTTTGTACAGGGCGTTGTAGTGAAAGAAGAAGTAGGCGAAGAAATTTTTGCTACGGCAAAAGGGATGACACAAGAAACTTCTATGTATGTGATTGGTGAGGTGAAAGCTGACGAACGTTCAAGCTTTGGCTGTGAGCTTGCTATTACTGGTATCGAGGTACTACATGCAGCAACAGATTTCCCAATCACACCAAAAGAACATGGTCCAGAATTCTTAATGGATAACCGTCATTTATGGCTGCGCTCCCGTAAACAACATGCCATTATGAAAATTCGTAATGAAATTATTCGCGCTACATACGAATTTTTCAACAACAACGGTTTTACAAAAATGGACCCACCAATTTTAACAGGTTCTGCGCCTGAAGGTACTTCAGAGCTGTTCCATACAAAATATTTTGATGAAGATGCTTATCTATCTCAATCTGGTCAGCTTTACATGGAAGCTGCTGCGATGGCTTTAGGAAAAGTATTCTCATTCGGTCCAACTTTCCGTGCTGAAAAATCTAAGACTCGTCGCCATTTAATCGAGTTTTGGATGATTGAGCCTGAAATGGCGTTCGTAGAATTTGAAGAAAATTTAGAAGTACAAGAGCAATATGTAGCGCACATCGTACAATCTGTACTTGCAAACTGCAAATTAGATCTTGAGCGACTTGGCCGTGATACATCAACACTTGAAAACATTAAAGCGCCATTCCCTCGAATTTCTTATGATGATGCGATTAAGCTTTTACATGAACAAGGCTTCGACGATATTGAGTGGGGCGATGATTTTGGTGCGCCACATGAAACAGCGATTGCGAATTCATTTGACAAACCAGTATTTATTACTTGTTACCCAGTAGGCATTAAACCGTTCTATATGCAACCACACCCAGATCGTGATGATGTTGTATTATGTGCTGATTTAATTGCACCAGAGGGTTATGGAGAAATTATTGGTGGTTCTGAGCGAATCCATGACTACGATTTATTAAAATCACGTCTGGAAGAGCATAACCTATCTTTAGATGCCTATGCTTGGTATTTAGAGCTTCGCAAGCATGGCTCTGTCCCACATTCAGGTTTTGGTCTAGGGTTAGAGAGAACTGTAGCATGGATTTCAGGCACAGAGCATATCCGTGAAACAATTCCATTCCCACGTTTACTAAACCGCTTATATCCATAAGCTAATCAATTCAAAAGTCGCGTAGTGAACTATCTACGCGGCTTTTCTACTTACTTAAAGAAGGAGTCTGGAGAATAATGAATGTAAATAATCATCGACTCCGTACATGGACTGAGCAGAGAATGATTCCCATTCCTCAGCTTTTTTTTCAGTTTTATAAGGAGTTAAATATGGAGGATGAAGAGGCACTGATTGTCATGCACTTATTGGCCTTTCAGATGGAGGAGAATGACTTCCCAACACCTAACGATCTAAAGAATCGTCTCACAATGTCTGATAATGACATCACATCCCGTTTACAGCGATTAATGCAAAAGGGTTTTCTTGAAATTACACGAGATGTCGACGCGGGCGGCAAACTATATGAAAAGTATTCCGTATACCCGCTATGGGAGCGCATTTTACAAATGATCGATATGAAAGAGCAGCAACAAACGGCAGTGACACTTCAACAAGAAGAAGGGGAGATATTCCGTCTTTTTGAAGAGGAAATGGGGCGTCTTTTATCTCCTTTAGAACTTGAAAAAATTGGATGCTGGCTTGATGAGGACAAGCATAGTCCCGCACTCATCAAAGAGGCGCTAAAGGAGGCTGTCTTTGCTGGGAAACTGAGTATTCGTTATATTGATCGTATTTTATTAGAATGGAAAAAGAAAAATATTACGACACCACAAGCCGCACAAAAGCAAAGTGAACAGTTCCGTGAGAAACAGACATTTAACAGAGCACCAGCTCGAACAGTTCAACAAGAAACGCAATCAACGGGAAGAGTTCCTTTTTATAATTGGTTGGAAGAAAGAGAATAGGGGGCATCCAGTTTGTTAACGAAAAAACAGTGGGGGCATTGTCTAGAAGAAATGGATCGAATGTTTCCCGATGCACATTGTGAGCTCGTCCATGACAATGCTTTTGAGCTAACGATTGCCACATTATTATCTGCACAATGTACAGATGTACTAGTCAATAAAGTAACGAAAACCTTATTTCAAAAATATAAAACACCAGAAGATTATTTAGCTGTTTCTTTAGAGGAATTGCAACAGGATATTCGTTCTATTGGTCTTTATCGCAATAAGGCGAAGAACATTCAGGCTCTATGTCAACGTTTACTAGATGAGTATGGTGGTGAAATCCCTGCAACACGTGAAGCCTTGGTGACATTACCAGGTGTAGGACGAAAAACGGCCAATGTTGTGCTTTCAGTAGCCTTCGATATTCCAGCACTTGCAGTGGATACCCATGTGGAGCGGGTATCCAAACGCCTAGGGCTCTGTCGATGGAAAGATTCGGTGCTTGAAGTGGAAGAAACGATTATGAAGAAAACGCCAATGGAGAAATGGTCAAAAACGCATCACCAATTAATTTTCTTTGGACGTTATCATTGTAAGGCCCAAAATCCTGGATGCCGTACTTGCCCTTTACTCAACGATTGTCGTGAAGGGCAAAAGCGTTTAAAGAAAGGCCTGGTGAAGGAAGCGTGAATAGTGAAGCCATTGCAAAAGAAAAAGTAGATGCATGGTTTGCCCAATGGACTTCTCTACAAGCCGCTATCCATAAAGCACATGATGCAAGAAATGGACTGGCAAAAGGGCTAATGGAAGATGCCATCGAGCTATTTGAACAACTTGTGCAAGCTGCAGGCGATGAAGTGCTACCGATTAATGGTGTTGAGCGACTAGCCTTTATTAAAGCTAAGCCAGGTCAATATGCATGCTATCGTCAACTAGATGAGCTATTTAAAGAAACGAAAAAGCGCACAGCACGACTGCGAATTCAAGCTAGTAAAAGCTAAAGTGGATGGATAAGTATAAGATAAAGGATAGGACGCGAAAAGTGGCGGATAGATCGTGTAGAGTGGTGGATAGATCGTCAAAACTGACGGATAGCCTCAGAGCCTTCATCAATAAAAAAACCGAGAAGCAGTTCATTCACTGCTTCTCGGTTTTTTTCTTTATTCTGAGCTTTGGTCTTCTTCATTTGGGTTGGTAGGCTCGGTAGGAGGTGTTGGCTGCTGATTTCCATCATTATTGCCATTGTTTCCACCATTGCCGTTATTTCCATGCCCATTGCCATTTCCGTTATTACCATTATTATTGTTGTTATTGCCGTTGTCGCCATTGCCATTATTGTTATTACCTTGATCATTGTCCTCTTGACCAGGATCAATCGGTAAATCGATGTCTGGTTTATCTGGATCTTCCGTTTCCAAATCTTCCTCAGGGGTACTTGTAATCTGGAAGGTTGTTGTCCCAGGCTCACTGCGTGTGCCGTCTACAATGGCTACGACAGAGATTGTATAGTTACCATCTTCAAGCGTGTTAGCAACAGTTAAGCCTTTCGTGTCTGCTGTGCCAAGGATAACCGTTTCTCCACCTTCACGTGTGGCAGAAACTTCAAATGAAGTTGGTAATGGTTCATCGGTTTCTGGATTTAGGATGGCATCATGTTCCCAAGAAATATTGATCGACTGTGCTCCTAAATCTAAGCTTGCTGAAACATTATAAGGTGTAGATAGCTCTGGGGCCTCATAGACCTCAGAAACCTCTGTTGGTTCAGTTCCGCGAACGAATAACTCTGTTTGACGTAGTTCGCTAGGTGTATAGTCACTTGCCAATCTTAAAGGATTAGAGCCTACTTCCACCGTTGCTTCTACAACAGTACTTGGCTTTTTGAAGCTAGCTGTCTCAACATTTGCTGAAATCTCTTGCATAATTGTCTTAAATAGGTTTTGTGGTAATCGACGTTCTTCCCAGGTTGTAATTGGATCAAAGTGTTTTTCATAGCCACTCCATATAGCGATGGAATAGTTAGTTGTGTAACCAGCAAACCATGAATCTGGCACACTTGTATTCGGTAAATTATATTTGTTAAAGTCTTCTGCTGAATAGTTAGTTGTACCTGTTTTACCTGCGATATCTAAGCCAGGCACATTGGCTGCAGTTCCTGAGGCATCAGGCTTATTGCCGACTACATCACGTAGCATGTCTGTTACCATGTAAGCCGTATAATCATTCATAGCCACTTTAGACTCAGGTGTATAGTTTTTAGACGTTTTACCATCACGATAAACAATTTTTGTAATCGAATGCGGATCTGTATAGACCCCGTTATTACCGAAAGCAGCATAGGAAGCTGCCATTTGAATAGGAGAGATAGTAATAGCACCACCACCAATTGCATCGGACTCATAGAGGTTTTCTGTTTCTATCCCTAAACGTCCAACAAATTCCTTGGCTTTTTCTGTGCCAACCTCCTGTAATGCTTTAACAGCTGGAACGTTTCGTGAAGCATATAATGCTTTACGTGCAGTCATAGCACCCATATATCTGCCATCCCAGTTTGTGATTGTTTGCTTTGTGTTTGTATAGTTCATTGGTTCGTCGACAAGTGTTTGACCTGTAGACCATTTTAAATATTCAATTGCTGGCCCATAGTCGACTAACGGTTTCATTGTGGAACCTGGTTGATTATTTGTTAAGTCCTCGGCATAATTCCAGCCACGTTCTGCACCATATTTACGACCGCCACCAACGGCTTGAATGGCACCAGTTTTTGTATCAACGACCGCCACACCTGACTGAATTTCTTCAGTTGGGAAATTACTATCATCATTCATGACATTTTCTACAACTTGTTGAGCATTTGGATCAAGTGTCGTATAGACTTTGATTCCTTCTGCCATTGCCGAACCGTCACCATTATTTTCTAATTCATTAATAACAATATCCAAGAAGGCATCATATTTGGAACCTGCAAATGATTGACGTGTTGCATCATCCGCTAAACCTGATTGAACTTCTGCTTTTTTTGCTTCTTCCATTTCGGCTTTAGAAATTTTTCCGTGTTGATACATTAATCCTAAAACGGTATTACGTCGTTTTTTTGCAAGCTCAGGGTTTTTTAATGGATTATACGCATTTGGTCGTTGCACTAGCCCTGCTAATAATGCTTCTTCATCTAATGTTAAATCTTTTAATTCTTTACCATAGAAGTATTGTGCGGCTGTGCCGAAGCCATAGATACGACCTGACATAAGCATTTTGTTGAAGTACATTTCAAAAATTTCTTCTTTTGTATACTTACGCTCTAATTGGAAGGCAAGCCATGCTTCCTGTGCTTTACGCTTTAATTTCTTCTCGTTTTGTAAAAATGAGTTTTTGACTACTTGTTGTGTTAAAGTTGATGCACCTTGCGCACCAAAGCCATCACGGAAGTTTGCAAGGATTGCACCGCCTAGACGATAAAAATCCATACCATGATGCTCAAAAAAGCGTACATCTTCTGTAGCCAGAATCGCATTGATCATATCTTCAGGTATATCTTCATATTTTATATATTTACGGTTTTCAGCACCGATTGTTGCAAATAATTCACCGTTTTTATCGTAGAACTCTGAAGAAACAGGATCTTTCAGTAATTCTTCATCGAGCTCTGGAGCCGTGCTTGCATAGAAGGCAAATAATGCAGCTCCTCCAATTAAACCTGCTACACCGATTGCTAAGACTGTTAAAAAAATGCGTTTAAACCATGACTTAGCGGATGAGGCTGGTTTCGTTTTTTTATTTTTATTTTTATTTTTTTCAGCGAGAGCTTTTTGATGCTCTCCACGTGTTCGACGACGTTCAGTCATTCTTATTTCTCCTCACTTTCAGACCCGTAGCATTTTGCATCAATCAATTGTTGGATAATGGGTAAATAATCGATACGCGGATAATAGCTCGTAGGAATTTCATATGCCTCTTCTTCGATGATCGAAAAGGGTATCGATTTACGATTGCCATTTTCCATTGCTTGCCAGGCCTTTTGTAAAACTTTATATGGCACAATAAAATATCGTTCAAAAGCCGAAAAACGAACGATAATAAAAGCCACACCATTTTGTTCCGTCACTTGCTGCATATGTGTCATTTGATGCTCATGAATATTTTTTAAGGGGAAACTTGTTTTGGAAGCAGTTTCCTTTGCATCAAAATCGATATAATGCCCTTTCCAAACACCATTGTAGTCGGTTGTAGAGGGTGTTCGAAAATAAGCTTCACGAATGACAGCAGCACTTCGTGAAGGGTACTCTACTTTGACGATTTGCACAGGAACAGGTTTCTTATGAATGATAGCAAGTCGCCTTTTTATATAATAGTCGTTTGCTTCATTAATTTCATCTTCTAGCGTCTTCCCTCGATTACTAAAAGATAAATCTTTGTTTTTGCTCTTTTTTTCTGTTTTCTGTACAGAAGCATTTGGGGTATACAATTTCCCGTTTGGATAACGAATTGTCATTAAACTCACCCTTTACCTTACTGCTTTTCTATCCACTAGTTTACCATGTTTTCATAGCTGTTCTCTACCTCCATCATTCATGAAATTGTTACTAGAATAGTAGAAAACAAATGGTAAGTAGGAATAATTTGCGTCGAAAAATCGCCAGCTTTATTCTTACTAGAATCGTCAAAATAACTGATAAATTTAAGTAGGTCATTGGGATGAAAATATACTCACACAGTGACCTTTCATTCCTGACGATTTTTTTTGTCAGAGGTTCACTATTAAAAATTTATCGAAAATCTTCTTCTTTCAGCTAACTTACGCTTATTTTGTCACGCCTGAAGGTAATTCTATACATACGAGGAATACTAAAGTTAAAGCAAAGGAGGCGTTATTTTGAACAAGTTAGAACAATTAGTTGCGCAGTTAGATCTGGTCAATCAATTACTTTTCACGAGAGTGTCACTGGAAAACAATGCTCATAGTTTGCATTTTTTTATGCAACTTAAAGCGGTTAGCCAGAAAGTAAGCTTAGCAGAAAAGAACTGGCAAGTAAAGAATGCTTGTTCGCCTATTAGTAGTGAAAAATCATAGACTTTGGTACACTTATCTCATAAGCAATTGAACTAACGCAATAGCATGAAGATTGATACATTATTATCCACAAAGGTGTGGTAAATAGGTGTCATAAACAGTGATATTTCCATAGCTGGCGTGCTGGACAAGACATACTTTCCATGTATATGCCGTCACTACGAAATATATTTGCTATGTGTAATTGTTGAGAGATGAGGTGCAAAATTGTTAGTTATCCAGCAAACATCCAAATTAATAGATGAATGTGATCAGTGCGTTTCACGTTTTTGGCAAATGCGTGAGGAAGATCGAACACCTGATTTTTTTCAAGAGGTAAAGCCACATGCAGATGTAATCCATCAACTTTTGAAGGAATGGCAGCAAGAAGCCAATAAATGGATTCAAAAAAATCGACCGAAATACATGCATACGCAACAAATTGCTTCAGCCGTTGAATCGATGGAGCAATTTGTTGTGCAATCTTTTTATAAAGAAACAAGTAAAAAACGTTTTTTAGATGCCATTCATTCTACTTCCTATACATTGAAAATATTTGAACGATTAGTTAAGGAGGGAGAAAAGGATGCTATCGAAGAAACGAACGATTAGTGAGCTTTTACATGAGTGGAGATATGATGAAGAACTTAAAGAGCGAATCTTACATTGGCAAACATTAGAGGGGCGTCCAGCTAACTATGCACCATTTCCTAGGAATTTACATCCTTCTTTAATGAAAGCCCTACAGGCAAGAGGTATTGAGCAGCTCTATACACATCAGCGAGAGGCATTTGATTTGGCACAGCGTGGTACGTCTTTTACAGCAGTTACGCCAACTGCTTCAGGTAAATCCTATTGCTATCATCTGCCAGTGCTACAAAAAATAATGGAAGATAAAAATGCACGTGCCATTTATTTATTTCCAACAAAGGCACTGGCACAGGACCAGAAAAATGATTTGAATGAACTCATTGAGCAAAGCGGTGAGGAGATTCTAAGCTATACCTATGATGGAGATACAGCTCCTGGCATTAGGCAAAAGGTTCGTAAGGCAGGGCATATCGTGATGACGAATCCTGATATGCTTCATTCGGGGATTTTGCCACATCATACAAAATGGGTTTCACTTTTTGAAAATCTACAATATATTGTGATTGATGAATTGCATACATACAAAGGTGTGTTTGGTTCCCATGTGGCACATGTTATTCGGAGATTAAAAAGAATTTGTGAGTTTTATGGGAGTAAACCTGTATTTATTTGTACATCGGCTACCATTAAAAATCCCCAAGAGCTTGCTGAGCTGCTTACGAATGAATCACACATGCTCATTGCTGATTCGGGTGCTCCAGTTGGTAAGAAAACCTTTCTTTTTTACAATCCGCCGATTATTCATAAAACATTTGGCGTACGTAGAAGTGCTGTATTAGAAGTAAGTGATTTAGCTAAAAGGTTGTACACGGCTGGCATTCAATCCATTATTTTTGCCAAAAGCCGGGTACGAGTAGAAATGATTGTAACCTATTTAAAGGAACTTACACGTAATAAGCTGCTCGATGAATCTGTACGTGGCTATCGAGGCGGGTATCTGCCATCTGAGCGACGTGTCATCGAAAAAGGCTTGCGTGATGGGACCATCCAAACAGTAGTTAGCACCAATGCATTAGAATTAGGTGTCGATATCGGTCAATTACAAGCATGTATTATGACAGGTTACCCAGGAAATATTGCGAGTGCTTGGCAGCAAGCAGGACGTGCAGGGAGACGTCAGGATGAAGCATTGATTATTTATGTTGCGCAATCTTCCGCGTTGGACCAGTATGTGGTCAATCATCCACTATTTTTACTAGGCAGTACACCAGAGGAAGCACGTATTTATCCAGAAAATATGCTGATTTTAATGGATCATTTGAAATGTGCTGCCTTCGAGCTACCTTTTTCAACAGGCGATACGTATGGAGAATATGACATACAGGAATTGTTGGCGTATTTAGCAGAGGAAGGGGTAGTTTTTAAGACGAGTGATAAATGGCATTGGATGAGTGATCGTTTCCCGGCGCATGATATTAGCTTACGTTCAGCGTCACAAGAAAATGTAGTCATTATTGATCTTACCATTCCTGCACAGACAAAGGTTATTGGTGAAATGGATCGACATAGTGCCATGACACTCTTGCATGAAGAAGCCATTTACTTGCACCAAGGTATTCAGTTCCAAGTAGAGAAGCTTGACTGGGAGGAAAAGAAAGCCTATGTGCGTGAAGTAGATGTAGATTACTATACAGATGCCAATCTAGCAGTTGAAATGAAAGTTTTAGAGGAAGATCGTAACCGTTCATATGCAGGTGGTACAATCTGCTTTGGCGATGTTGGCTTAGTAGCACAAGCAACGATTTTCAAGAAAATACGCTTCGGCACACATGACAATATTGGCTCAGGACCTATACATCTACCGCCAGATGAAATGCATACAAGTGCTTCGTGGCTATCGTTTACAGCACCAGATAAATGGACAGAGGAAGAGCTAACAGATGCTATGACTGGAGTAGCTTACGCGATGAATGCCTTCATTCCTTTGTTTATTCAGTGTGATAGTAGTGATGTAGCCGTTGTACCGCAGGTGAAGGCCACACATAATGAGCGGCCAACATTTTTTGTCTATGATAAGTATCCTGGTGGCATCGGCTTAAGTGAAAAGGTATATGAACTATGGGAAGAGCTAATCATGAAAACATATGAGCATGTTACAAATTGTGCATGTGAATCGGGCTGTCCTTCCTGTATTGGGGCACAAGAATCATTGCTTCAAACAAAAGGAAAGGTAGCTAAATTACTGCAACAATTAATGGCATAGTAAACTGAGGGTGAGGAACGCCAATTTGTTCTTTCACCCTCTTGTTTGTATTCATGGTAAATCGATTTTTAACGAAGAATATTTTGAATGAGGTTAACAATCATGATACTCTTGCAAGAGAGATGTCTTATACAATAAGCAGAAAATGAGTGAAATTCATGTCTTACGAAAATAAAATATTACAAATGAAAAAAATGCTGGGAAAAAAACCGATGTCCGCCAAAAAAGTTGAAGAACCAGCGTTCCAGAAACCTGCTAGGCCAAGCTACACAGAGCAATGGAAACAGGCGGGATTAACGGTTGTTGAAAATGATTTCGGCATCGTATTTAAGCGACAGGTAAGCTATCCGTTTAGCTATCGGCATGGACATTATCAACTGCAATCATTCTTTGAAGCCCTGAAAAAATGGCAAGATGCTGAATTTGATCATCCTTATGCGCTCGATATGGAAGAGTCCGTCTTATTTTTTGACACGGAAACAACAGGTTTAAAGGGTGTTGGGACCCATATTTTTTTGCTTGGATTTTTAGAAGTAGCTGAAGAATCCTTTATCCTCACACAATATATTATGGCAGATCCTGCACATGAAGCAGCCTTCTTATTTGAATCCAAGCTTTGGCAAAAGTCAGCTACTGTGATTACCTATAATGGGAAAAGCTTTGATTGGCCACAGCTTGAAACACGATGGACATTGCATCAAAAAACCTTACCAAAATTACGCTCTCAGCGACAGATCGATTTGTTGCATAGTTCGAAGCGTTTATGGAAAAATGATATGGAGCGCTTAAAATTAAAATCTGTAGAGGAAGAAAAGCTTGGTTTTTCGCGTAAAGGGGATATTCCAGGCCATCTCGCACCTATTATTTATTTGGATGCAGTAAAAAGTGGCATTCCAGATGCACTTATAAAGGTTTTGCATCATAATGAGTGGGATTTACTATCACTTATTACACTGTATAGTCATTCTACGTTTTTATTGTTCGAGCAGGACCATGAAGAATCGGCAAAAACTTTCACCAACATTGGGAAATGGTATGGTGATTTAAGAGAAAGCACACAAAGTGTGAGGATTTTAGAAAAGGTAACATCCAAATTTGATGCGCTAGAAGCGGGCCATGCTCAATATTATTTAGCTTTACAGCACAAGAAGAATAAACGCTATAGTGAAGCTATTGACTCATTCGTGGCCTCCCTTCATTTTGTTGAAGCAAGAACAAAGTTACATGCCCTTGAGCAGCTAGCCATACTTTATGAGCACCAAATGAAGGATTATGAGCAGGCCCTTTATTATACGCAAGAAGGCATACGTCTCATTCGAAATAATGGGCAATGGAGAGCAGAACAAAAACAAAAATGGGAAATTTCTTGGGAAAAGAGACTGCGAAGATTAGGAAATAAGAAATAAATTCGTGGGTAAGCGCGTGAAACGACAAGTTTAGCCTTACAATTAGTATTTTCAGACGATATAATGTGATGAAGTATGCTATAATGTATTCGTGTATGTAGTGTGAGGAAGGGCGATGTGAATGGATATTAAATTAACGTCAAAAATGATCCTTGAAAAGGAATTTAAAAAGAACTTTAAAGGCTACAATGTAGAAGAAGTAGATTCTTTTCTTGATGAAATTATTCAAGACTATGAAACGTTTGAAAAAGTGGTGGCCCAACTACGTGAAGAAAATAGACAGCTAAAAGAAGAAATTGAAAGCACACCTAAGAGACAACCGGTTGCTTCAGCGGCAGCTGGTACAACGAATTTTGATATTTTAAAACGTCTTTCTAATTTAGAAAAACATGTATTTGGTAGCAAGCTGTACGAATAAATTTAGTCATTTATATTGTATTTAACATAAAACTCTAGTATAATCTTTCGTATCATCACGAAATTCTGGTAATCGCTGCGGCGCTAGACGTCGTAGAGGAAAGTCCATGCTCGCACGGTTCTGAGATGACCGTAGTGTTCGTGCTTACTGAAAAAATAAGGTAAGGCAGCTATTAAGGCTGACGGCGGAAGGAAAACCTAAGTCCTCTGGATATGGTTGACACTTCCTGAAAGTGCCACAGTGACGAAGCTTGCTTGGAAACTTGCAAGGTGGAACGAGGTAAACCCCACGAGTGAGAAACCCAAATTATGGTAGGGGCACTCTCTAGAAGGAATTGAACGGATAGAGGGACAGAGTTTGCTCTGTAGATAGATGATTACCACCTGATCGTACGAGGCGCAAGCTGTTTGAGTACTCAGGAACAAAACATGGCTTATGGAATTTTTTGATGCTTATCTACGAAATAACAAGCGCTCTCCAATTCGGTGGAGAGCTTTTATTTTGAATTCATGAGGAAAAAGTAACCTTGTTAATCAAGTCTTGGTATGCGCTATATGTTTGAGAAGTATCGCTACCGCTTCTAAGTCACAACATCTGAAAACGGTTTTCGCATCAATGTGATGTATTGATCTTGACTGCTCACATATTTTGTAATGTAAGCAAACGCCAGGAACAACAACCACCTCTTTAAATGGTTTATCAGTTGAAGGTGTATGGTTACCTGTTTATCAAGAGAATGCCTTGGCGATTGTCATAGACTTACTTGAGGCGCTTTTCGAGCAAGTTCGAAAAATCTGGACGCATTCTTTGCACGAAAGAGAAGCGTCAGTGACAATTACACCGAGCGTAATAGATTACATAGTGGTTGGCCTGACGTAAATGCCCTTCTGAGAGGGAGTATAGAGAGATAGGATGGAGCGGAAACATGAACGGAGTAAATAATTGGGAAAGTACGGATAAACTGAAACTGATATCTAAATATCCGACTACCTTAATACTTAAAATCTTCGAAAATGTATCTGAAGGTATCATGATTACTGATAAATACAAAAAAATAGTAATGGTTAATCCTGCCTTTGAATTTGTGACAGGCTATACATGTGATGATGTGGTTGGAAAAACGCCAGCCGTTTTACAATCTGGTGTACATGAATTGCCGTTCTATTTAGAGATGTGGGAGCAGATACGACAAGAAGGCATTTGGCAAGGTGAGATATGGAATCGTCGTAAAACTGGAGACGTATATCCTGAATGGTTAACAATTGTTTGTGTAACCAACGATGAGGGTGAGGTTACAAATTACTGTGGTATTTTCACAGATTTGTCTGAAAGAAAAATAGTAGAAAATGAATTAGAAAAGCGTTTGCTCACGGATTCATTAACAGATGTATCCAATCGTTTTGCCTATATCGAAAGAATGGATAATCTTTTGGAATCGACTTCTGCTATTTCTCATTCAGTGCAGCATGCGATCTATTTCTTAGATTTGGATCGGTTTAAGCAAATTAATGATACATTAGGCCATGCTGTTGGAGATTCAATTTTAATAGAAGTAGCAAATCGACTAAAAAAATTACTGAAAAATAAAGATATTATTGCAAGATATGGCGGAGATGAATTCGTCATTACACTAACGAATGTGAAAAATGTGAAAGAGGCTGCAAAATTTGCTGAACAAATTATTAGTAGTATTGAACAGCCAATGATGATAAATGATCAGGAAGTTTTTATTTCAACGAGTATTGGTATTAGCGTTTATCCAGTTGATAGTAAAAACACAGAAGAACTGATCAATTGTGCAGATAGAGCGATGACTTATTCAAAAAAGAATGAATTAAACGGCTATTCCTTCTATTTTGATGAACTGCAAACAGACGCACAACGAGTGCTATTGCTAGATTCTGAGTTAAGAAGAGCAATAGAAAACCGTGAATTTGAGCTACATTTTCAGCCAAAGATTTCTATGGAAAATGAGCAAATTCAAGGTTTAGAAGCACTAGTCCGCTGGAATAGCGAGAGGCTAGGCTTTGTTTCGCCTGCTGAGTTTATCACTTATGCGGAGGATACAGGTCTAATCATTCCATTAAGTGAGCTTATTATCGAAAAAGCATGTGAGGCAGTCATTCAAATGCGACAATATGGTTGGAAAACACCTGTCGCCATTAATATCTCGAGCATTCACTTTAAACAGCAGAATTTTTTGGAGTCGATCCAAACAATATTAGAGCGCTACAATATGCCAGCTAACAATTTTGAAATAGAAGTGACAGAGCGAACGGTGATGAACAATGCCAATGAGACAGTTAGTAAATTGGTTCGTTTAAAACAATTAGGCTTTAAAATCTCAATCGATGATTTTGGGACTGGCTATTCATCCTTAAGCTATTTAGTTCGCTTCCCATTAGATTGTTTAAAAATTGATCGTAGCTTTATCCAGCATATTGGATCACTCGATGAAAAACAGGCGGTTGTAGATGCGATTATTCAAATGTCCCATCGCTTAAAAATGAAAGTTGTTGCAGAAGGTGTAGAACAAGCACAACAAGTGGATATACTACGTAAAATGAACTGTGATATAATCCAAGGCTATTATTACAGCAAACCACTCCCATTAAACGAATTGATGGAGTTTATGGAGTATTGGGAAATTGAGCATCAAGGAAGGAAATAATCTATGGCAAACTATCAATTAGTAGCTACGTCAGCAATGGGCTTAGAAGCTATTGTGGCACAAGAAGTAAAAGCACTTGGCTATGAAACAACCGTTGACAATGGCAAAGTATATTTTGAAGGCGATGAAACGGCGATTGCGCGTACCAATTTATGGCTACGTGTAGCGGATCGTGTAAAGATTGTCGTTGGGCAATTCCCAGCAAAATCGTTTGAACAATTATTTGAAAGTGTGAAGGCACTCCCTTGGGAGAAGTATTTACCAGTGGACGCTGCTTTTCCTGTTTCAGGAAAGTCCGTAAAATCGAAATTATTTAGTGTACCAGATTGTCAAGCCATTACCAAAAAGGCAATCGTTGAGCGAATGAAACAGCATTATAAGCGACTTGGCTTTTTGGATGAATCGGGAGCGACTTACAAAGTTGAGGTTTCAATTTTAAAAGATGTGGCGACACTAACAATTGATACATCTGGTGCTGGCCTACATAAGCGTGGCTATCGTCAGGCACAAGGTGAGGCACCATTAAAAGAAACATTAGCAGCTGCACTTGTACAAATTTCAAAATGGAATCCAAATCGTCCGTTTGTTGACCCATTCTGTGGCTCTGGTACTATTGCATTGGAAGCAGCGATGTTTGGACAAAATATAGCTCCAGGCTATAACCGTGAATTCATTTCTGAGGAATGGCCGTGGATGAAAGCTGCAGTCTGGGATACGGTTCGTGATGAAGCAGATAGTTTAGCGAACTATGATCAGCCGTTAGAAATTATTGGTTCCGATATTGATCACCGCATGGTCAGCATTGCGCAAGAAAACGCAATTGAAGCAGGCTTTGGAGAGTTAATCACGTTTAAGCAAATGCAAGCACGTGATTTTACAACACAGTTAATGGATGGTGTCATGATTGGGAACCCGCCGTACGGAGAGCGTATTGGTGATGTGGAAGTCGTGGAACAGGTGATCCGTGATGTTGGGAAGGTCATGAAAAACTATCCAACTTGGTCTGTTTATATGCTATCCTCCATGAAGAATTTTGAAGAATTATATGGACGCCAAGCGACGAAAAAACGTAAATTATTTAATGGTTTTATTGAAACAAATTATTATCAGTTCTGGGGTCAAAAGTCTAAAAGAGATTAACGAATAGTAACGGAAGATAAGATTTTTTCTTATCTTCCGTTTCGTCGCGTATAATAGCAACAGATAGTTAGAGGGGGAACATTAATTGCGTAAATCTTTACCATTTGCATTATCAAAGGACCGTTCATTTTTCGATTCATTAGGTGACTGGATGGGCGATGTTCTTTATGATGAATTACCAGAAAAGGGCTTTGAATGCCGTGATGAGCAAATCTTTATGGCTTATCAAATAGAACAAGCACTAAAAGAAAAAAATGTTCTCTTTGCGGAGGCAGGGGTGGGAACTGGCAAAACGATCGCTTATTTGCTTCCAGCCATTTCCTATGCACGTTACACAGGGAAACCTGCCTTGATTGCTTGTGCAGATGAAACATTAATCGACCAACTTGTAAAAGAGGGGGGCGATATTTATAAACTCCAAAAAACGTTAGGACTTGATATTGATGTTCGTCTAGCAAAATCGAGAGATCAGTATTTATGCTTAAAACGCTTTGAGGAAGCAGAGAAAGTGGAGTCGGATGAATGGATTGACGATATTTCCTTTTCTATCCCTGATGGTGTTTATGCACAAGGTTCGATGATTGCTGTCCATCCATATGGGGAACGCAGTGATTATCCAACAGTCAGTGATGAGGATTGGCAAAAGGTTAATTACAATTCGATTATGCAATGTTCGGTTTGTGATCTTCGTAATCGCTGTGGGCAAACGTTGCATCGCTCTCATTATCGAAAATCAACCGATCTTGTTATTTGTTCACAAGATTTTCTAATGGAACATTTGGCTACAAAGGAATCTCGTGAGCGTGAAGGTCAGCTAGCATTACTGCCTGAGGTATCAATGATGGTGCTGGATGAAGGACATTTATTGGAGTATGCTGCGCAAAAAGCGATGACCTATAAAGTACAGGCGACGACTATTGTGCAATTACTGGAGCGCTTGATGGTAGATGGTGTACGGGAGCGCACACTGTATGCAATGGAGAAATTACAGGATGATCATGAACTATTTTTTGATCAACTTCGCGATGATATCGTCGCTTCTAATGAAGATCGCAAACGCATAAACAAATCAAAAACATTGCTTACTTACGGGAAGCAGTTAATAGATGATGTAGAAACATTGATGGAAGAATTTGTTTTTGAATCAGAAATGTACATGATTCCTGAATATGAGCTAAATATGGCGGAAGAATATTTAGAACAATATGAGGCTTCGTTGCGTATTTTCATCGCACAGGGAGATGCAGTAGATTGGTTAGAGGAAACAGATGGTGAAGAAACGCTCGTCATTATGCCTCGTTTAATCACAGAAGTTTTAGCAGAAAAATTATTCTCTAAAAAGCTTCCAATCGTCTTTTCTTCTGCCACGCTATCGGTCAATAAAGACTTTTCTTATATTGCCTATAGTTTAGGAATTCGAGATTACCAATCATTTTCTGTGCCATCCCCATTCGACTATGAAGAGGTTATGAAAATCTATTTACATGAGCTTACACAACGAGACAAAACAGCGCGTGTTCAGCAGTTGTTGCGTGATGGCGAGCAAACGTTGATTTTATTTAAATCGAAGCAAGCCATGCTAAACTTCAAGGCAGAATTACCGCTAATGGAGCGAATGTATGTAGCATTTGAGGGAGATCGCGAGCTATCAGCCATTGTTCGAGACTTCCAGCAAGGAACAGTTAAAACATTATGTTCATATCATTTATGGGAAGGGTTAGATTTGCCTGAGGAAGCATTAACGCGTGTGATTATTTATGATTTACCGTTTCCTCCACAGGATCCATTATTTGATGCGAAACGTACATTTGCAGAAAACCCATTTGAGGAAGTGGAATTACCTTTCATGCAATTACGCTTGCAGCAAGGGATGGGGCGCTTAATTCGTACATCGAATGACCATGGTGATATTCACATTTTATTAAATGAAGATGAACAAACACAGCGTGCAGCCTTTGAAAATATAGTAGCAGTTGTACCAGAAATAAAATAGAAAGAAGCGAGTTTACCCCAACGGTAAGCTCGTTTTTTATTATATTGAAATAACATTATGTATGTAGTTAAATTATGGATATTTAAAAAACTGTTGAATATTTCTCTTTTAAGCTATATAGTTCTTTGTAATGCAACGAAATCTTGTGAAAGAATATATTTTTTATATTGAAAATAATTTCACAAAAGGTTTATAATAATGACAAAGATTTTTAAGAATAGTCAAATTGATTGTTGACTATTCCTTGATAGGGGGCTTAAACCTGTCGAACATTCAATCATTGTGTAGAAAATATACAAATCTATCGGCAACTGATATTGACAAGTTAATAGAAATAGAGGCTACGCTAACGTATTATGCTGAGTTGACTGATTGTTACATGTTCATAGATTGCCTGTTGGAGAATTTACCGCATGCAATTGTTGTGGCAGAGGCATTCCCGAAGAAAGAGATTGGTTTATACGAAAAATCAGTTATCGGAAAATTCGTATTTGAAAGTTTTGAACCAGCCGTATTTGCTGCGTTTAAACATAAAGAAAAATCATCCATTTCCAGAGCAATTACGCAAGAAGGCATAACGGTGGAGCAAAATGTCATTCCAATTTTTAATGAGCAACAGCAAGTAATTGCTGTGTTGATTCAGGAAAAAATGGTGAAAATGCAAACGACACCGAAGGATGATTTTCAAAATATGCCCTTTGCATTAATAGAGCATATTGTTGAACCTAATTCTCAACCAATTCCAGTTGTTTCTGATTTACTCGTAGAGTCGATTATTCTCACAAATCACGAAAATAAAGTGATTTATAGTAATCCAGCAGGCTATCATTTTATTTCGGAGCTATCTGGATTAGAAAATTTTGACAATATAGCGTTGGATAAAATCTTAC
Source organism: Lysinibacillus capsici (assembly GCF_020217405.1). Lineage (NCBI taxonomy): Bacteria > Bacillati > Bacillota > Bacilli > Caryophanales > Bacillaceae > Lysinibacillus > Lysinibacillus capsici. The sequence continues at coordinate 1,704,024 of NZ_CP084108.1, forward strand.
CTTTTTTACAGGAGGTCTATGATAAAGGCGACGATGTCTTTTTCCTAGAAATTACGATTGATCGTAAATCCTTTATTGTGAAGAAGATTCCTATTCGCAGTCATAACGAGAAAGTCACACTACTCATTATTCATGATCTAACAGAGCTTAAGCTGAAAGAAAATGAGCTAATGATGAAAACATTTGCGATACGAGAAATTCACCACCGCGTGAAAAACAATCTTCAGACAGTGACAAGTCTATTACGTTTGCAAATGCGAAATGATCTCTCTGCTTCAAATGCAAGTGCTTTTCAAGAGGCATTAAATCGAATCTATAGTATTTCATCGGTGTATGAGCTGATTTTAGAAAATGAAGATAACGCTGAAGAAAGAGTGGACGTTATCGCATTAGCTAAAAAAATTGGTCATAAAATGATTGGTACGTCTAATACAGCAACTATTCAACTTGCCTTTCATCATGAAAAATTGCAGCTGTTCTGCCATTCAAAAAAGGCAGTCTCTTTAGCACTCATTATTTGTGAGCTACTGCAAAATGCATTAAAGTATGCGTTTATCGGACGTGATGAAGGAGTCATTGATATTCAATTCATTCAGGAAGATTCTACAATTTCGCTTCATATTTCTGACAACGGCGTTGGAATGCAAGAGGTGAAGGCATCTTTTGGTATGGAGATTATCACAAGGCTTGTAGAATATGATTTAGCTGGCTCATTTTCAATTATCCCTAGTAATGAAGGTACACACACTCAAATTCAGTTCCCTGTAAGTGAGGAGGTATTTATCGTAAATGACTAGGAAAGTAATGATTGTCGAAGATGAATCACTGATTGCGATTGATTTGAAGTTTATGTTAGAAGATAACGGCTACGAAGTTGTAGCTCAAGCGAACAATGGGGAAACAGCCATTGAATTAGCCTTTTTACATAAACCACAGTTAATCTTAATGGACATTAAAATGCCTAAACTTGACGGTTTAAAGGCAAGTAAAATTATTGAACAACAGCTTGGTATACCCGTTCTTTTCATCTCGGCCTATAGTGAAAAAGAATTGTTGCTATACATGAAGCAGGATAATATATTAGGATATGTAATGAAACCGTTTTCTGAAAAAAATGTGTTGCCTGTGCTAGAGGTTGCTTTTCATCAAATTGATAAATTCAACCGTCTCAATGGGGAGATCTTACATAAGCAAACACAATTAGATAAGCGAAAAGTCATTGAACGAGCAAAGGGCTTGCTGATGCAGGCTGAAAATATAAGCGAGGACGAGGCTTACCGTAAGATTCGTAATGAAAGCATGCAAACACAACAGGAAATGGTGCATATTGCCCAACAAATTATTAACAACCTACAAGTCAATAGTTGAAGCAAAGGCGCTTTAAAGAGATTTCTTCTTTAAAGTGCCTTTTTTTATATAAATTTATAAATAAAAAAGGGGTGATGAGTAAGATGGCAATGATAGGAACGATTATCGTTTATATTATTATGATTTGTGCCGTTTTAGGGGCAATCGGAGCTATCCGAGATGCTGAGTATGGGATTGGGAAAGAATTTATGAATGGGATCCATACAGTTGGTCATATTTTTGTCCCAGCAGCAGGGATCATGGCAGCTATACCTTACTTAACATGGTTTATTAGTCATTTTATTAGTCCGATTTTTGAGTTAATTGGTGCAGATCCTGCAATTGCAGCGACGACGATTTTAGCATCGGACATGGGTGGTTACCAATTAGCCAATGCATTAAAGGAGTCTTATGAGGGATGGGTAATGGCTCTTGTTGTTGGTTTTATGTCAGGTGCTACTATCGTATTCTCGATTCCAATGGGCCTTGCGATGTTGGATAAACGTGATCATAAATACATGGCGCTAGGGATTATGGCTGGCGTTTTAACAATTCCGATTGGTGCATTTATTTCTTCTATCATGATTGTGCTATTCAACACAGAAGTACGTGAAGTCATTAGTACAACAGAGGCTCCTACATATGTATTTGCCATTTCTGTTTTACAAATATTAATTAACTTACTACCTTTATTCATTTTCGTTATCTTAATCGCACTAGGCTTAAAGCTTATTCCAAACGGCATGATTACTGGCTTCATGGTATTCGGTCGTGTAATGGATGCCGGAATTAAACTGGTGTTAGTGTTCTCTATTGTTGAGATTTTTACAGGTATTTTTACAAAGATTTTTGGCGCGTGGGGCTTCGATCCAATCATGGCTGATGAAATCGATCAGTTCCGAGCATTAGAAACAGCCGGTTATATCGGGATTATGCTAGCGGGTGCCTTCCCAATGGTGTATCTAATTCGAAAATATGCTTCCAAGCCACTTGAAGCAGGTGGTAAAAAATTAGGCTTATCCTCTGTAGGAAGTGCGGGGTTATTAGCAACGATTGCTAATATTTTGGCGATGTTCACACTAGTTCGCCATATGCCACCAAAGGATAAAGTTATTAACATTGCATTTGGTGTATGTTCGGCATTCTTATTAGGTGATCACTTATCCTTCACGGCGAACTTCCAGCCAACGATTATCCTGCCTGTTATCGCTGGAAAGTTTTTAGCGGGTGTGATTGCGATTATTTTAGCCTATAAGCTTTCAGTACCAACTGCATTAAGGCTAGAAATTGAGGATCGCAAGGCTGGCATTATTAAAGAAGGCGAGTATTTAACAGATCAAAATCATAATCAATGAAAAAGTGAGGTGATGACGTGTGAGTGAAGAGAAAAAACGATTTATTCAGGAGTTTGTGCCGGGTAAACAGCTAACATTGAGTCACCTTATTGCCAATCCTGATCCAGAAATGTTTCAAAAGCTAGGTATCCAAGAAGCAGGTGCCCTTGGCATTATGACTTGTACGCCAAGTGAAACGGTAATTATTGCAGGAGACTTAGCGACCAAGGCTGCCAATGTCAAACTAGGATTTTTAGATCGTTTTACAGGTAGTCTCGTTATTGTTGGTAGTGTGTCAGAGGTAGAAATGGCGATGTTAGAAATCAATCGTTTTTTATCCGAGGTATTAGGCTATACACCATCAAAAATAACAAAATCATAGGATGTGTCATATGAAAAATCGAGTAATGATAATAGGCGGTGTGCAAGCAGGAAAGTCAACATTGATGAATACATTGTTGGGCAAAGAAAGCAGTGCCAACAAAACACAAGCACTCGTTTATGATGACTGGATTGTTGATACACCAGGTGAATATGTTGAAAATCCAATGTATTACAGAAATATTATGGCAACATCTTTGGAAGTAACTCATGTGATTTACTTGCAGGATGCCACATCAGCAAGGAGTGTATTCCCTCCGCAATTCAGCTTAGGGATTCCCAAAATACAAATAGGGGTTATTACCAAGATCGATGCCCCAGATGCAGATGTAGAAAGGGCTACTGCCTTATTAAAAAATGTTATGACGCAGGGCCCTATCGTGAAAACCTCTTCATGGCAAAAGCTTGGCATTGAATTGATTGAACCATTGATTCAACTCAAGACAAATGAAGAAATTCGACAATTTGTTAAGGAAAGCGATAGTCCGTATCTCATGTATTGCTCACAGTAGCGAGAGGGAGGTGTAGGGTGAAAACTGAAAAAATATTTAGTGCAGGCATTGATATTGGGACAAGTACCACAAAAATGGTTGTCAGTAGTTTTCTGTTAAAGAATGTGGCTGGCGTAACACATGTGCCAAGGATTGAAATTATTGAGAAAACGGTGTTGCATCAAAGTCCAATTATCAGAACCCCTTTTATCAATAAAGACATCATTGATATGAAAAAAATAGAGGAATTTATTTCTCAACAGTATCAATTGGCACAAATTGCTCCATCTGACATTGCAACAGGGGCCATTATCATAACAGGTGAATCAGCTACGAAGGAAAATGCAAGTGAGGTTGTCCATACCATTGCAGATGGCGCAGGTCATTTTTTAGTTGCTACCGCAGGTCCTGATTTAGAGGGCATCATTGCTGCCAAAGGGGCAGGTACTTTACAGCAATCAAAGAATTCATCCAAAGTCATCGCCAATATCGACATTGGTGGAGGGACAGCGAATATTGCTGTTATGCAATTTGGAGAGGTCATTGGTACATGTACCTTACATGTTGGTGGTAGATTGATTGAGTTTAAGGATGGCAAGATTCAATCAATTTCTCCGCCACTCATGCGATTGATGGAACGATGGGCTAATCCGTTAGCGGTCGGTGATGCGGCCGAAGATATTCGAGTGACACATTGTATTGAAGAAATGGTGCAAACACTTGCCATGATTCTTCATGGACAATGCAGAGATGAGAAGCATCCGTTATTACTAGGGCATTTACCAAACTGGCATAAACCTGTGGATGCTATCGTTTTTACGGGTGGTGTGGCCTCTTGTATTTATGAAAATGATTGTACACAACGTCAATATGATGATATTGGTGAAAAATTAGCGAAAATGCTACAACAGCATGAACAGCTACAATCATTTTTATGGTTACGACCAGAGGAAACAGCACGTGCAACAGTGACTGGTGCTGGTACACAAACCACTGAAATCAGTGGGGCAACCATTCAGGTGGATGCACAAGTGTTACCACTAAAGAATGTACCTGTCTTCAATTGTCATCTAGATTCTTCAACAGACTTTAACTCGACGGTGAGGACAGCAGTAGAGAGAGCAAATGATTTATTTTCTATACAGGACAATCGTTCACCATTTGCACTCTATTTTAGTGAATTGCCATATTTAAGCTTTCAGGATGTACATGCATTGTGTCAGGCCATTTTGCTACATTTGGCAACAAGATGCTCTAAAGACATACCAATTATCATAGTCATTCAATCAGATTATGCAAAGATTATTGGACAGACCATACAAGCCATAAATGCGACAGTACCAATTATTTGCATCGATCAAATTAAAGTGGAAACGGGCGATTACATCGACATTGGAGAGGTTCTGCCATCTGGCGTTGTTCCTGTTGTGGTGAAGACCCTTGCCTTCCATTCAAAGTAAGGAGGATGAATGTGAACTTATCGGTGATATTTGGTGGAGAAAAATATAATTTTAAATCATTAAAAGATGTTATGGCTAAGGCCAATGAAGAAAAATCAGGTGATCAGCTAGCAGGTATTGCCGCTGAGACGGTTCAACAACGAATCGCAGCAAAGGCTGTATTAAGTGAGCTTTTAGTTAAAGATATCCGCGAAAATCCATTAGTGCCACAAGAAAATGATGAGGTTTCACGCATTATTGAGGGCGATATTAATGAGCAAATATATGGAGAAATCAAAAACTGGAGCATCGAGCAGCTGCGTGAATACATTCTATCAAATGACACGGGTGATCGTGAATTAAAGCGTTTAAGTAAAGGGATGAATTCCGAGATTATTGCCGCTGTTACAAAGCTAATGTCCAATTTAGATCTTGTACATGCAGCCAATAAAGTTGAAATACTTTCAACGTGTAATATTACGATTGGTCAAAAAGGGACGCTGTCATCTCGTCTACAGCCAAATCATCCGACAGATAATATTGATGGCATCATCGCTTCTCTAAAAGAAGGACTGTCCTATGGTATTGGGGATGCTGTTATCGGCATTAATCCTGTAGATGATTCAGTTGAAAGTGTCAAAAAAGTACTTACGGCTACAAAGGAATTCATCAATGATTGGTCGATTCCTACGCAAAACTGTGTATTAGCACATATTACAACACAGATGAAGGCGATTAAACAAGGCGCCCCAGCAGATATGATTTTCCAAAGTATCGCAGGGACAGAAATTGCTAACCGTTCGTTCGGTATTTCTGCTGATTTAATAAGAGAAGCAGAGGAGCTCATTAAAAAGCAAGGAACAGGTACTGGTCCAAATTTATTCTACTTTGAAACAGGTCAAGGGTCAGAGCTATCGGCAGAGGCACATATGGGCATTGACCAAGTAACTCTGGAATCACGCAATTATGGATTTGCAAGACATTTTAATCCTTATATTGTGAACACAGTAGTTGGCTTTATTGGCCCAGAGTATTTATACAACAATAAACAAGTAATTCGAGCAGGTCTGGAGGATCACTTCATGGGCAAGATGCATGGTATTCCTATGGGGGTAGATATTTGCTATACCAACCATATTAAAGCAGACCAAAATGATGTGGAAGATTTAAGTGTATTGCTAACAGCTGCTGGCGTTAACTTTATTATTGCTGCGCCAATGGGTGATGATGTGATGCTCAACTATCAATCGATGAGCTTCCATGATGTGGCTACATTACTCCAAACATTTGGTAAAAAACCAGCACCAGAGTATTTAGCCTGGTTAGAGAAAATGGGCATTTATGAAAATGGTCGACTGTCAGCAAGAGCTGGCGATTTATCCATTTTTGAAAGGTAGGTGAGTCAAGTGAATGATCAATTAGTTTCTATGATTACACAGCTTGTCATGGAGAAGATGGAGAAAAGTACAGGTAGCCAAACACCTGAAATAGCAGCTACTCCAACAGAACAACCACTTATTAAATTTTATGATACAGTAGAAAATCGTTCTTCAGAAACAATAGAAGCTATCGCAACATCACAGGAGCCATTAATTCAGCTGTATCAGCATGGAGCTCCACAGCGAGTAACAACGGTTACTTCTGCTACTTTCGACCAATCAGTAAATGACGCTGTGCCGATCAAGCCCTTTCAGTTTGAAGCAGGATCCTTAAGTGAAAGTGTGCAGGCTGCTAAGAAACATACACCTGCTCGTATTGGTGTAGGGAGAGCGGGGACAAGACCGAAAACGAAAACCTGGTTAAAATTCCGACTCGATCATGCTGCTGCAGTAGATGCTGTATATGGCGAAGTGACAGAAGAACTTTTACAAAAGCTTGATGTCTTTCAGGTCACAACGAAGGTCACAGATAAAGAGGAATACATTACAAGACCTGACTTAGGGCGTCGTTTATCAGAAGAATCAAAGGCATTGATTCAGCAAAAATGTAAACCACACCCAAAGGTACAGATTATTATCTCGAATGGCTTGAGCGCAAGTGCGATTGAGGAGAATGTTCAAGATGTTTACTTAGCCCTTCAGCAAAGTCTTAGCAATTTAAATATTGACATCGGTACTACGTTCTATATCGATAAAGGACGTGTTGCCTTAATGGATGAGATTGGTGAGCTGCTACAGGCAGAGGTCATTGTTTATCTAATTGGTGAGCGGCCAGGGCTCGTATCGGCAGAATCGATGAGTGCATATTTATGCTACAAGCCAAGAATTGGGACAGTGGAAGCGGAACGCATGGTAATTTCAAATATCCATAAGGGTGGTATCCCACCATTAGAAGCGGGAGCTTATCTTGGCACAGTCGTAGAAAAAATTCTGCATTATCAGGCAAGTGGCGTAGAGCTTGTCGCAAAAGAAGGTTAGGAGGCTGAAATATGTATCCTCAAAAAATTATGGCTCAAATCTTGGCGATGCAAACCATTCCAAGAGTCAATAGTGAACTAGCAGAGCAGTTAGATTTAAAGCCACATCATCATAGCATTGGACTTGTCACTCTGACAATCGACGATGTGGGCTATGTAGCCTTAGATGAGGCGACGAAAAAGGCAGATGTCGATGTTGTCTATGCAAAAAGCTTTTATGCGGGAGCGGCACATTCGTCTGGTCCATTGTCAGGTGAAGTGATTGGCATTATTGCTGGAAGCTCACCTGATGAAATTCGTAGTGGTCTTGATGCCATTCAACAAAAAATTGAATTTGATACGTATTTTGAAGCCATTAATAATAATGACAATCATGCCTTGTTTGCCCATACCGTAGCAAGCTGTGGGACGTATCTTGCTGAGCTTGCAGATGTAAAGGTTGGCACCCCACTTGCTTATTTAATCGCACCGCCGCTTGAAGCAGTTGTAGGATTAGATGCAGCATTAAAGGCTGCAGATGTTGAGCTAAAGGTTTTCTTTGGTCCTCCATCTGAAACCAATTTTGGGGGCGGCTTATTAACTGGCAGTCAATCTTCATGCGAGGCTGCGGCACATGCATTCAGAGAAGCTATTGAAAATATAGCTAGAAACCCAGTGATCTAGAAGGGAGGCGGCTTTATGGCCACATTAGACAAAGACTTATTAGCGATTCAGGAAATGAGAGATGCCGTTAAACATGCTAATACAGCACAGGCTGCCTATATGCAATTTTCTCAGCAACAAGTAGACAACATTGTAAAGGCTGTCGCGGATGCTGCCTTTAAGGAAGCAGAGCGTTTAGCAAAAATGGCTGTGCAAGAAACAGGAATGGGTATTCCTAACCATAAAAAGATGAAAAATGAAGTTGCTTCACGAGATGTCTATGAAGATATTAAAGAATTAAAAACAGTTGGTATTGTGGGCTATGATCGGATGAAAAAAGTAGCCGAAATTGCAAGTCCTTTCGGTGTCATTGCTGGTATCGTACCAACAACAAATCCAACCTCTACAGCGATCTTTAAGACACTTATTTCTTTAAAAACGAGAAATGGTTTAGTACTTAGTCCACACCCATATGCAGTGAAATGTACAAAAGAGGCTTTAGATATTTGTCGAGTAGCTGCTGAGAAAGCAGGTGCGCCAGAAGGATTACTACAATGTTTAACAATGTCCTCCATGGAAGCAACACAGCAGCTAATGAAGCATCCAAACATCCATTTAATTTTAGCTACGGGTGGTGGTGCATTAGTCAAGGCAGCCTATAGCTCTGGCAAACCTGCCTATGGGGTTGGCCCAGGAAATGTCCCAGCTTACATTGAAAAATCAGCTAATATTCAAAAGTCTGTACGCCAATTGGTGCAAAGTAAATCGTTCGATAATGGCACAATCTGTGCAACAGAGCAAGCTATTATTGTGGATAAGGTGATTGCAGAGCAAGTGCAAACAGAATTAAAGAAAAATGGTGCTTATCTATTAAATGCCGAAGAAAAAGCTAAAATGGAAAAATTGATCTCGCCAGTTCCTGGGAAAGTAAATCCTCAGATTGTCGGTAAATCAGCTACTTGCCTAGCAGATTCTGTTGGTATCACGGTACCAGACGATACAAAAGTTCTTGTGGGCTTCGAAACAATGATTGGTAAAAATATTCCGTTTTCTCTTGAAAAACTATCACCGATCTTTGCGCTTTATGTTGTTGAAAACAGTACAGAAGCCAAGCAGGTGATGATTGACCTGCTAAATATTGGAGGACGCGGACATACATGCTCCATTCACACTGAAAATGCAGCATTAGCAGAGCAATTTTCTGTCGAATTACCAGTATCACGAATTGTGGTTAATACATTATCCTCAATTGGTGCAGTAGGTGGCACAACAGGCTTGGCGCCATCCTTTACATTAGGCTGTGGGACATTTGGCGGCAATATTACGTCAGATAACATTACAGCAAGACATTTATTAAATATCAAACGTATGGCGTATGGCATTAAAGATGTCGAAGTGCCAAAACCAGAATTCGAAGTACAGTCCGTTGTTGAATCGGTAGTTTCACAAGAACCTACTCTTGATACAACGATGGTTCAACAAATTGTCGATCAAGTATTAAAACAAATCACATTACAAAAAAAATAAATTATTTGGAGGAATGACAAATGAGTACAGCATTAGGAATGGTAGAAACAAAAGGTTTAGTAGGGGCAATTGAAGCAGCAGACGCAATGGTAAAGGCAGCAAGCGTTAATTTAGTAGGCAAAGTACATGTAGGTGGCGGGATTGTAACAGTTCTTGTACGTGGTGATGTAGGTGCAGTAAAAGCAGCAACAGATGCAGGGGCAGCAGCAGCACAACGTGTAGGAGAGCTATTATCTGTCCATGTAATTCCACGTCCACACCACGAATTAGAAATGATTTTACCAAAAGCTGAAGCATAATTTCATGTTCTTTCAAACGCTATAGATGGAAAAATAACTACCATTTATAGAGGAGAGCTGGATCTAACTTTAGAACAGCTCTCACCTTGTCCAGATAAAATCATCAACAAAATAAAGAGGTGGCTAACATGACAACAGCAACAAAAACTTTTCCAGTGGCCATTTCGGCTCGTCATATCCATCTAAGTGAAGCGGATTTACAAGCACTTTTTGGTCCAAATGCAGCCCTAACGAAAGATTTCGACTTATCACAGCCAGGGCAATTTGCTGCAAAAGAGCGCGTCTCTATTGAGGGACCTAAAGGCGTTATTCATAATGTCCGTGTCCTTGGACCTGTAAGACCAGCAACCCAAGTAGAGGTAAGCCGCACTGATGCCATGAAGCTAGGAGTGACACCACCTTTACGTCAATCAGGTGATATTGACAATTCTGCGGGTATTAAAATACTTTCTCAAGACAAAGAAATAGAGATCCAGCAGGGAGTCATCATTGCGCAAGCGCATATTCATATGACTGAGGAAGATGCCAAAGCATTGGAAGTACGCAATAATGAATTAGTTTCAGTAGAAGTTGTAAGTGATCGACCTGTCACTTTCCGAGGTGTCGTTGTACGTGTTTCCAATGATTTTAGTCTGGAAATGCACATTGATACGGATGAAGCAAATGCTGGTTTTATCGAACAGCAGGCACAGGGTAAATTAATAAAAGTATCATCGTAAGGAGGAGGCAAGATGCAAGAAAATTTAGTGCAAAAAATTGTGGAAGAAGTTCTGCAACAAGTCTTAAAAAATCAATCTTCCCCTCCACATGACGGTAAAATACCGATTGGTGTATCTGCCCGTCATGTCCATCTTGCACAAGCAGAAGTGGAACAGCTCTTTGGTGAAAATTATCAGCTCACACCGAAATTCGAGCTTTCACAGCCAGGGCAATTTGCTGCGGAGGAAACTGTAGTAATTGCAGGTCCAAAAGGGTCAATTGAGCGCGTGCGTATTCTTGGTCCCGCTCGTTCCTTATCGCAAGTGGAAGTAAGCTGGACAGATGCTATGAAATTAGGTCTGAAGCCACCATTAAGAATTTCTGGTGATATTCAAGGTTCCAGTCCTGTTACATTAATTGGTCCAAAGGGAAGTGTTGTGTTAAATGAAGGCCTCATTATTGCACAGGCACATATTCATATGTCCCCAGCGGATAGTGCGAGATTCCAAGTCGTAGATGGGCAATCTGTCCAAATTAAGGTAGAAGGTATTCGCCCAATTATTTTATCGAATGTGGTTATCCGTGTTTCAGAGCGCTATCGCTTAGAAATGCATATTGATACAGATGAAGCAAATGCAGGGTTAATTCAGCAAGGAACGCTTGCAGAAATCGTGCATCATCAAGTAAGTGAACCTATGATCACTGTGAAAGAGCAGTCGCCAGTCGTACAGAAAGTAGAGCAACCATCCGTCTATCATTATGACAAAAAGCTACTTTCACAAATAGAAGTGCTCGATATCGATGCACAAGAAATTGTCGTTCCAAAGAAAACCATTGTGACAGCATTGGCTTATGATAAGCTGCGAGAGTTAAATAAAACATTAACGATTCGTTCAGAGTAGTTAGACAATGTGTGTCGCATAAAGAGGGTGAAGTTCATGCAAATGGGAAGAGTGATAGGCAGTGTATGGGCAACACGCAAGGAGGAGGGGCTGAATGGTTTAAAGCTACTAATCATTCAACCTATTGATTCCAATCAACAGCCGATTCGCACAGAAATGGTTGCAGCTGATCGTATAGGAGCGGGTATTGGTGATGATGTCCTGATTACAAGTGGTGGGTCATCTCGCTATATTATGAAAGATAATCCGTTACCGATTGATGCAGTTGTCATTGGTATTATTGATTCTACAGAAGTAATGAGAGGTGAGGACAATGAGTAGCGCAATTGGAATGATCGAAACAAAAGGATTAGTTGGTTCTTATGAAGCTGCTGATGCGATGATTAAAGCGTCAGATGTCACAATCGTCAAACAAGAATTTGTGGATGGTGGCATCGTGACGATTGTCGTGAAGGGTGACGTAGGTTCTGTACAAGCTGCAGTAGAGGCTGGAAAAGCAGCAGCTATGCGTGTTGGTGAATTATTAGGCGCTCACGTCATTCCGAGACCTGATGAAGATGTCTTTAATATGATTAAAGGACCAGAGGCACCAAAGAAAAAGGCAGTCTCTGCACCAACAGCAACTCGTGCTAAAAAAACAACAGAAACAACATCGGCGACAGATAATCGAGGTGAGGTATAATGGCATTTCGTAAAAATAAAATCGCTGTTATTGGAGCAGGACATACTGGTTCTACACTGAGTTTATTTTTAGCACAGAAAGAATTAGGCGATGTAGTGCTTGTTGATATTCCAGAAGCTGAGAACCCGACAAAAGGAAAAGCTTTGGATTTGCTACAAACAGGTCCCATCGAAAAATTCAATGTGTCCATTAAAGGCACGAGTCAATATGAAGATATCGCTGGCGCGGATATTGTTGTCATTACAGCAGGTATTCCACGTAAACCAGGGATGAGTCGTGATGACTTAGTCACAACAAATGCTAAAATCATTCAACAGGTTTCAAGACAAATTAAACACTATGCTCCAAATAGTATTGTTGTTGTTTTGAGTAATCCTGTTGATGCCATGACGTATGTATGTCATAAGGAAACAGGATTTGCCAAAAATCGTATCATTGGTCAATCTGGTGTGTTAGATACAGCTCGCTTCAACACGTTTGTGGCGCAGGAGCTTCACATTGCACCAGAGGATGTATCAGGCTTCGTCCTAGGAGGACATGGCGATGAAATGGTACCATTAATCCGTTATTCCTATGCAGGCGGTATTCCATTAGAGAAACTAATTCCTCAGGAACGACTACAGCAAATCGTGGAGCGTACGCGTAAAGGCGGTGGTGAAATTGTTGGCTTACTAGGTAATGGTAGTGCCTACTATGCACCGGCCGCAGCGTGTGCCCAAATGGTTGAAATTATTATCAAAGATCAACGAAAAATTATCCCTTCTATTGCCCTATTAGAAGGAGAATATGGGTACCATGATCTCTTTTTAGGGGTACCAACTATTTTAGGTGGCAATGGCATCGAATCTGTCATCGAATTGCACCTAACAAATGAAGAACAAGCAGCCCTTCAGCACTCTGCAGAGGCTGTGAAACAGGTAATTGCTATTTGCCAAAACATTGAATAGAGTAAACAGACTCTATTTTTCAATGGATCGAAAGGATCCCCAACTTTCTTTCCAATAAAACTTCATGATAGCTCAAAAAATGTTTGATTGGAAACCGAACATGACTTGAAGGCTAGTATAAATCCCCAATTATATAGAAAGCTCTTCACTATTTATGAGAGCAGAAACTGTAGCAGACTTTAAAGTTTGCTGCAGTTTTTTCATTCACAACTTATATCATAAAAATCATAATCGCTTCTACTATAATGAAATTAGGAGGGATGTGGATGAACAACATTGTACAGGAGATGATTGATTGGATTGAGCGTCACCTATCAGAAGGGTTTTCATTAGAGCAATTAGGAAAGGATATGGGTTATTCTCCTTATTACTGTTCTTTTAAATTCCATCAGACGACCGGGATGACGATTAAAAAATATAGATCACTACGTAAAATTTATCTTTCTACTATTGCATTAAAAGATCCCCAAAAGAAAATAATCGATATCGCCTTTCACTACGGCTTTTCATCACAGGAATCCTTTTCTAGAGCTTTTAAAAGGTACTTTGGTATAAGTCCGAATGATTACAGAAAATCTCCTCAACCTTTACAAACCTTTGTAAAGTTAAGATTACAGGATGATGGAGGATGGTTGACGATGGATATTTCTCAAAAATTAAAAATTGAGGCATTACAAGAGAAGATGAATGCACAATATGATCAAGAGCTACTGAATGTATTAAATGGTCAAATGATGTATGAGGAGTTCGCAAAACAACAATTAATGGGCAACAGTGATTACGTTCCTTTCAATGAAGCGATGTGTACGAATCCAACGATTAGTCCGATTTTCAGTGAAGAATTTAATAAACTGCGTGCTATAGGGCATGAGGTGTCTTTACAGCAATATGAGCAGGTGACATTGAAGCCGTTGAAGCCATTGTTAACAAATGACTATAAATGTATTGTTTTATGGTTTGGAGATGATATGTTTTGTCAGATGAATTTATTGACCGTCCTTGCTTTCTTAGAGCAACAAAGGTATCAAGGCAAAGTCTATTATTATATGGTCAAGGAAATGACCTATGATGTGGAAGAAACAGAGATAGAACTTGGACCGTATGGGGAGGTCTATCAAGAGGTATTGTTGCACCATCGTTTGCCCAAGACAACGCTTATACCTGTCATGTATCAGGGCATTCAATTATTTTTCAGTTATTTAAATGAAGAGAATGAGATCACTACGTTTATAAAAAAACACCTCAATCTATCTCAAAATGACCTGTTAAAGCAATTGTTTTCCCTATTTCCACACTATGGATTAGGGGATAGACAATATATCAAAATAATAGGGAAGATAAAAAAAGAATATTCTGAATAATTACCCTGGAAAGTCCGCAATATACAAAATTTTCGAAAATATGATAAACTTATAACGTGAAAAGGAGGATGAATGCATGACTGTTCAACAATTTACAGACTATGTGAAGAAAATGCAGCATTATGAGGAAGCGCTCAATGTGATTTATTGGGATATGCGGACGGGTGCACCGAAAAAGGGGTTAGCACAACGTTCTGAGGTAATTGGTACATTATCAGCCTCCTTATTTGATATGCAGACGAGTGAAGAACTAGGAGAGCTTTTAGCAGCATTAGAGGCACAAAAAGCTGATCTTGACTATGTAACACTACGTTTAGTAGAAGAAGTAAGAAAGAATTACGATCAAAATAAAAAAATCCCTGCGAATGAATATAAAGAATTCGTCATTCTTCAATCGAAGGCAGAAACGGCTTGGGAAGAAGCGAAGGCGACGAATAATTTTGCTCTATTCCTACCATACCTAGAAGAAATCATACAATGGCAGAAAAAATTCATTCAATATTGGGGCATTAAAAATGGATCTCCATACAATACATTATTAGATTTGTATGAGCCAGATATGACGACAGATGTCGTAGATCAAGTATTTGGTGAATTACGAGAGTCTATTGTGACGCTTGTTCAAAAAATTGCTCATTCATCGAATAAACCCGATACTACCATGTTATTTAAGCATTTCCCGCGTGAGGCACAGCGTGAATTATCGTTAGAATTGCTTGCTCAGCTCGGCTATGACTTCGATGCTGGTCGCTTGGATGAAAGTGTCCATCCATTCATGATTGGCTTAAACTATGGTGACGCTCGCATTACAACGAAATATGATGAAAATGATTTCCGTTCAGCTATTTTTGGCACAATTCATGAATGCGGACATGCGATGTATGAGCAAAACATTGATGAAAAACTTGCTGGTCTGCCATTAGCGACTGGTACATCGATGGGGATTCATGAATCCCAATCATTATTTTATGAAAACTTTGTCGGCAGAAATGAAAAGTTCTGGGAGCATAACTACGGACGTCTTCAGCACTTTTCACCAGCTCAATTTGGTGATGTGGCATTAGCAGATTTTTTACGTGCCATCAATATGGTAGAACCATCTTTGATTCGCATTGAAGCAGATGAACTAACATATCCATTACATATCATGATTCGCTATGAGATTGAACGTGACTTGTTCAATGGGGATTTACAGGCGAAGGATCTACCACAGGTATGGAATGATAAATATGAGGAATATTTAGGTATTCGTCCTGAGACAGATGCACAAGGAGTGCTACAAGACATGCATTGGTCAGGCGGCATGTTTGGCTATTTCCCATCCTATGCATTGGGGATGATTTATGCAGCGCAGTGGAAACATGCAATGGACAAGGATATTCCTAATTTTGATGAATTACTAGAAAAGGGAGAGCTACTGCCAATTCGAGAGTGGCTAACTGATAAAGTTCATCAATATGGAGCATTGAAAAAGCCGTTTGAATTGCTGAAAGAAGCGACAGGGGAAGGCTTAAATGCCAAGTATCTGGCAGACTACTTACAAGAAAAATATACGAAACTCTATCAATTATAAAGTGAAAAAAGCGATTTCTCGTTACAGAGAAATCGCTTTTTTATAGGAAGATGCGTTTGGATGCTTACCACAATTGATAGCCTTTAGAGCCGGCTGGTGAGTTTGAAATAATATCGATAATTGGTACTGTGTAAGCGAATAAAATTAAGGCTACTAAAATAACAAGCCATATTTTAAAGTTTTCTAAAATAGCTGGTGTCGGACCGCTAAGCTCATGTACATCACCTACTGGGAATTCCTCTTCGCCTTTAGGTGCGAACCAAGCTAATTTCACGACGATATAAATGATCACTAGGATGGCGATAAAGAGGATTGTTCCACCCACAGCTTGCGCGATTTGATAAGGAATCCAATCGTAAGCCTGCTGAGCGCCACCATATTCTGAGTAATCTGAGCGACGAGGCGCACCAATTAGACCAGCAATATGCATTGCTGAAGACATAATCGTCATACCAGTAGCCCATAAGATACCAGCGAAATTACTAAGATTATTTAAAGACTTCGAAAGTGTACGACCTGTTAAATGTGGAATTAACCAGAATGCCGCACCGAAGTAAGTTAAAACAACAGCTGTTGCAATCGTTAAATGGAAATGCCCTGTAACCCAAATGGTATTATGAATTAATTGGTTCATTTGATAAGAGGCATTGACAATACCGCCTGCACCCCCTGGAATAAATGACACCATACCGATAAATGGTACGAAGAAACGAGCATCCTTCCAAGGTAATTTTTTAAACCAACCAAATAGTCCTTTGCCACCTAATTCACGTCCGCGTAACTCGAACATGGCAAACATCGAGAAGGCTGTCATGAGAGAAGGTACGATAACAGCAAATGTTAAAACAACTTGAATGAACTTCCATGTACCATCAATACCAGGCTCTGTTAACTGATGGTGAATCCCAACAGGAATAGAGAAGAGTAAGAATAGCATAAACGAAAGTCTTGCTAAAGAATCGGAGAAAATTTTTCCGCCAATTACTTTTGGAATAATCACGTACCAAACCATATAGGCAGGTAATAACCAGAAGTATACGAGTGCATGACCAAAATACCAGAAAAGGGTACGTGATAATGCCACATCGACACGCTCAATTAAACCTAATGACCATGGTAATAATTGAATTAAAACAGAAGCTGCCACACCAAGCGTTGCCACGAACCACATTAAATTATTAACAACTACCATAAATGATAGTAAGGGGCTACGTTGTCCACTCGCTTTATTTTCTTTGCGCCACTGTACATAACGTAATATTTGACCTGCGCCGCCAACCCAAGAACCAACAACGACTAATGTAAGACCTAAATAGAAAATCCAATGTGCCTTTAATGGTGCATAGAATGTATAAAGAACAGTTGCTTTATTCAATAACACCATCGTTGCGGCAGCAGCTGTCCCGATCGTCATTAACCAGAAACCAATCCAGCCAAGTCTTCTCTGAGTGTCAGTGAATGTACCAGATGTTCGACTTACACTTGCGATTTGGAAGCCGTAAATAAAGAATGTAGTTAATATAAGACCGAGTAATACACCATGAACTGTTAATACTTGATAATAACCAATGCCTGCTGGTAATGTAAATTGACCAGAACGTACAAAAACCTGTAATAAACCTGCAAGACCACCTAATAACAATGCGATAAATGCCACGTAAATATGTGCCATTGCTAGCTTTGCATCTCGACGATCCACTTTTGTCATTGAATTAGTGTGACTCATTTGAATCCACCACCTTTAGCATAGAGTGCATCATCGTATGTCCTGTACCACAATACTCATTACATACGATTAAAAACTCGCCAACTTTATTGACTTCTGTCACATATTCCGAAATATAGCCAGGCTCAAGCATCATATTGATATTCGTACCTGCAACCTCAAAACCATGCATAACATCCTCGCTTGTCGCGATAAATTTCACTTTTGCACCAAGTGGAACCTCAATTTGTGGAGGATTATAATTGAATGCAGAAGCAACTACTACCACTTCGTAATCCCAATCTTTACCTTCAACCTTATGGACACCTGGATTATCAAAAGGTGCTGTCTCTTTCACTTTCTCGTAATCTAGTGTTTTTTTACCATTGTTTGGATGGGAGCCTTGATGAAATGCTCCGATACCGAGAATGATCAGGAATGCCACTAAAGTGGTAACTCCAAAAACAAGCCAGTATTTCTCATACTTATGTATGTGCATATGTTTCTGTCCCTTCTTCGTAGATTAAAACCGTCCAATGAACAAATCGAAGCAGTACACCCAAAGTAAAATGATGATAATACCTACTCCAAAAACTGCATAGAGTGAACCTTTTAAATTTTCATCTGACTTCTTTTTATTTGCCATTTTTGCTCCTCCTACGCTTTTTATTGTTGTGTTTCTTACAGCCATCATATAAAAATCCCCTGCATTTTGATGTGAAAAAAATCACACTTCTAGAGGAATTATGTGAAAAAAGTGTGAAGAATTTAAGAGAGAAAAAAACAAGCCATCTCAAAAGTCATTGAGATGGCTTGTTTAATGATTATAATTAACTTTTTTTAATAAAAATAAAAGATTGTAAGGAAGGGAGAACTGTCCTTCTTAGTCCTTTTGGGCAAACGGCAAGTCTTACAAATAAATGCTGAATGTCTTGCATACAATGTCTTATTTGGAACAGACTTAAAACCTACTAAGCTCTATTCTGCTTCTTCTTCAATTGTTAATAGAACTGTTAGGGCACCGACGCTTGGGACCGAAACTGGGAGTGCAAATGCCTTTTCAAAGCCATATAATTTTGTATTGCCCACCATCACCGTTGGCGGAGTGATATCAATTTCTAAGCTTTCTTGCCCAACAGCTGTACATAAATTTCCTGCAATCATGTTACCAAATTCCCCTGTAAAGGATTCTAGCATTTCTCCTTCAAGCGGCATACCGAACATGGTACTACCGATCCCACTGAACACTTCGGGAGAGGAATCAATGATGACGCGTCCCTTTAAATCTCCGATTAAGCCAATTAATACGCCCATTTGTTGCTGTTGAAAGGGTTCAGAAATAATACTAGGCGACTTTACTTCTATATCCATAGGAAGAATGGTTTTTAAAGCGTGGATTGTCCCGTTTAAAATAGTTTGAAAGTACTTCGAATTACTCATCATTACCGCATCCTTTTTCCGACTTTTCTACATCTTACCATGTAAAAAGGGTAAGATGAAAGTATGTCTTGACGAATTCACGTGAAATTTATAATATATTAATGAGAATGATTTTCAAATTCAACGTAAACGTCTGAAAACTTAACGAAAAATAACGAAGAAGGAGCGGTTCGCAATGACTTTCGTATTGATTGGAGCAGCTGTCGTGATCTATATTGGAGTTGGAAAATACGTCATAAACCAGGCAACTGCACATTTGAAATAAGAGATAATACTTGATATACATTTTTAGGCATGGTCCGAATATTCGGGCCATGTTTTTTGTATTTCTAGGAATGAAGATCGTGAATAAATGAATTAAACGTTTTTTTGGAATAATTTAATTAAAATGAATTTTTATTTTTTTCTGAAAACTATTGAAATAACCCGGTTTTTTCTGTTAAGATTTAAAAAATGGAATCGCGTTTCATATTTTGGAACGGAGGGGGGAAATGAGTTTGAATATTTTAGAAGTAAGCGATTTGAAAATAGGTATTCAACAAAATAAAAAAGATATTGCTATTGTGAATGGAGTATCATTTCAACTTGAAAAAGGCAAAACTTTGGGGATTGTAGGGGAATCAGGTTGTGGAAAAAGCATGACATCACTTTCACTTATGGGATTGTTACCTGCTGGGGTTAACTGGCAAGGTGGAGAAGTTTACATAGATCAAAAGCAAATTAATAAAAAGTCGAAGAAGGAATGGCGAAAGATTCGTGGGAAAAAAGTTTCTATGATATTTCAGGAACCAATGAGTTCGCTCAATCCAGTGTATAAAGTTGGTTCGCAAATTATGGAAATGATTCATAGTCATGAAAAAATTTCAAGGAAAGAAGCTCATGAACGTGCCATTGACATGCTTCGTCTCGTAGGTATTCCTCGTCCCGATAAAGTAGTGAATGAATATCCTCATCAATTATCAGGAGGAATGCGACAAAGGGTTATGATTGCCATGGCATTGGCTTGTGGACCAGAAATATTAATTGCAGACGAACCTACTACAGCATTAGATGTGACAATTCAGGCTCAGATTTTAGATTTAATGAAAGACATACAAGAAAAACTAGATATGTCCATCATTTTAATTACCCATGATCTTGGTGTAGTAGCGGAAATATGTGAGAGAGTAATCGTGATGTATGCTGGTGAAATTGTTGAAGAGGCTACAGTGCTAGATTTGTTTAATCAGCCGCTTCATCCATATACCAAAGGGTTATTAAATTCATTGCCTGACATTGAATCAGAACAAGAGTACCTTCCATCAATTGAAGGGGTGGTGCCATCACCATCCGATATGCCTTCAGGTTGTAGATTTTTCGATCGATGCGAATTTGCAACAGATCAATGTAAAAAGAAGCCTGATCTATTTACAACGTCTAATGATACCAAGGTAAGATGTTGGCTGTATGAAGAGAACGAAGTGGGAGGGGGAATTGTCAATGGGCAGTCCATTGTTAGAAGTTAAACACTTAAAGAAATATTTTTCAGTTAAAGGATCACGTTCAGGGCATTTAAAAGCAGTAGATGATGTTTCATTTTTTGTAAATGAGGGTGAGGTTTTAGGAATTGTCGGAGAGTCAGGGTGCGGAAAGTCGACTATGGGTAAAACATTAATCCAACTTCTTACACCTACTGAAGGCGAAATTTTACTGAATGGAGAAAATATTGCCACTCTTAGCCCAAAAGAGGTACGTCAAAAACGTCGTGATATGCAAATCATCTTTCAAGACCCTTTTTCTTCCCTTAATCCTCGTATGAAGGTGTTTAAAATAATCGAAGAACCTTTGGTGAATTTTGGAATAGGTACAAGGGGAGAGAGAAAGCAACGTGTCTATGAAGTAGCCAAACAGGTTGGACTTACACAAAAGCAGTTAGAACGTTTTCCACATGAATTTTCAGGTGGTCAAAGACAACGAATTGGAATTGCTAGAGCATTAGTGTCCAATCCAAAATTGATTGTTGCAGATGAACCAGTATCTGCTCTTGATGTTTCGATTCAATCTCAAGTATTAAATATTATGAAAGATTTAAAAAAGGAAATGAACCTTACCTACATTTTCATATCTCATGATTTAAGTGTAGTGCATCACTTTTGTGACCGCATAGGGGTAATGTACTTAGGTAAGTTAGTGGAAATGGCAGATAAACACGAATTATTTAATAATCCTAAACATCCATATACAAAAGCTTTACTATCCGCATTACCAAAATCTCATCCTTTAAAAGTAAAGGAGCGTATTGTGCTAAGTGGAGATGTTCCCAATCCTGCTAATCCACCATCGGGCTGCACATTCCATACACGATGCCCAAACTGCATGGAAATATGCAAGGTGACACCTCCAAAATTAAAAAAAATTGGCGATAAGCATGAAGTTTCCTGTTTACTTTATGAAGAGCAAATGGAGCGATTAACATGAGCAAAACATTGGAAAAAGGTATTAATATTTTAACGTTATTTACTGAAGAGAAACCTTCTTGGCGGTTAGACGAGCTAGCAATCGAAACAGATATTCCTAAACCGACTTTACATAGGTTTTTAAAAACATTTACAGATTTAGGCGTATTAAAACGTCCTTATATTCAAAGTGGTGGACAGTTAGTATTGAGTGATCATTATCTACTTGGGAATAAACTCATTGAATTAGGTGCAATTGCAGCAAATTCAATTGAAATTCGCTCTTTGGCTATACCGTATATGAAGATGTTGCAACAGAAGTTTGACTTGGCTGTTCAACTAAGCGTACTGGATGAAACAGATGGTCTTTATATTGAAAAAATTGAAAGTTTAAAACCGGTTTTACTTTATACACGAGTGGGAAGAAGAGCACCACTTTATGCAGGCGCTTGTTCAAGGGTACTTTTATCCTTTCAATCAGAGGAGAAAATTAATGAGGTACTTCAAAAACCTCGTAAAAAATATGCTAGTGGAACACCTGTTACTGATGAAGAGATATTTGAACTCATTGAATTTGGGAAAAAAAATGGCTATGCCTACAGCGTATCAGAATTGGAAGAAGGCACTGTATCAATAGCAGTACCGATTTTCAATAGCGAACGCAAAGTAGAATACTCGATTAGTTTAGCAGGCATAGAGACGCTAATACCAAAAGAAAAAATAAATGCATTTTTAGAAGGTCTGTGGGAAACGGCAGCTTCAATATCTGCTGAACTAGGTTATTCGATGCCATATCCATATGGCGTATAGATAGCACAAATACAAAAGGGGATGAACAATGTATGAAGAAACAAAAATGGATTGCGCTATTACTTGTTTGTATAATGATTGTTTTAACAGCATGTAGTGGTGGCACATCATCAAAAGACGAAAGTAAAAATGGTAGCAAATCATCTGGTGAAAACCCAGCAGCAACACGTGGAAATGAATTAGTTATTCGTGTGGCTGGAGATCCACAAAACTGGGACCCAATTGATACGTTTTTACTTGCTTGGAGTACAGTAGCAACATCGGTATTTGAAGGATTAGTAAGTCGTTCTCTAGATTTAGAAATTCAACCAGGGTTAGCGGAATCTTGGGAATATATAGATGATAAAACAATTGTGTTTAAACTACGACAAGGTGTTACCTTCCATAATGGCGAACCGTTTAATGCGGAAGCAGTTAAATTTACATTTGATCGTTTACTAGGAGAAGAAGGTCAAAAAGGTCCGCAATATTCAAACTATACGTCAATTGATAATGTTGAAGTAACAGGTGACTATGAAGTTACTATGCACTTAAATGCCATTGACCCAGTATTACTGACTAAGCTTTCAGGATATGGTGCTGTCATCGTACCACCTAAATATATCCAAGAACAGGGTGCAGAGAATTTTGACATGAAGCCTGTTGGTACTGGTCCATTTAAAATGACTGATTATCAACGTGATAAACAAGTAGTTATTGAGCGATACGATGATTATTGGAATAAAGACGCTATTAAACTAGATAAAGTAACATTTAAAGTGATTCCAGAAACAGCGACGGCACTAGCAGAATTACAAACAGGAAATATTGATATTATGACACGTTTAGAAGTTTCGCAAGCGGCAACAGCAGAAGGAACTGATTTCATTGAATTAAAGGATGTGTCCACTCCTACAGCGTATTCAATTCGCTTTGATACAGCACAAAAGCCAGTTGATGATGTACGTGTTCGTCAAGCTATTAACTATGCCATTGATAAGGAAACAATAGTGAAGGAAATTTTAGGTGGCTATGGTAACCTCATTAGCTCTTTCCAAAGTAATCTATCTTTTGGTTATAACAAAGATTTAGAACCATATCCATATGATCCAGAAAAAGCAAAAAAACTACTTGCGGAAGCTAAGGTTCCTGAAGGTACTACACTTGAATTCTTTATTCCAGGTACCGATGGGACATTTAAAGAAATTGCGCAAGCAGTAGCGTTTTATTTAGAAGAAGTGGGATTAAAAGTTTCAATTAATAGTGTGGAAAATACTACATTCCAATCAGAGTTAATACCACAAGGGAAAGCTGGCCATATGTATAAAAATGGCTGGGGTGGTTGGACTTTAGATTTTGATAATACAGCTTATTTAATGTATCACGAAGGGGAATTCTGGAATCCATCCTATAAAAATGAAAAAGTAGAACAATTATTAGCGGCAGAGCGAGCAACGATTAATAATGAGGAGCGTCAAAAAATCTTTAAAGAGCTGACAGAAGTGTTATATGAAGATGCTGCAGAAGTTAATTTATATTCTGAGGTTGAAATATACGCAGTGAATAAACGAATAAAAGATTTCCAACCACCTCATGATGGCCGCTTTAGATTTGAAGGTGTCACTGTCGAGTAAGTAAAAAATTATGAGATAGTATGCTTGTCATACTATCTCTTTCATTTCAAATTAGGAGGATGGAGTTATGCTTTCCTATATACTACGACGATTATCGCATACCGTGTTGGTAATAATTGCTGTCTCATTAATTATATTTTTCGCCATTCGTTTAACGGGTGATCCTGTAAGCATCATGTTCGGTGCAGGGGAACCATCACAACAAGCGGTAGAGGAACTGACAGCAAAGTTAGGTTTAGATAGACCTGTTTGGGAGCAATATATCATATTCATGAAAGATTTAGTAACGCTTGATTTTGGCACATCGTATCGTTCGAATAGTCCAGTTTTGGAAATGTTGTTAGAACGAGCATGGCCAACACTCGCACTTGCTTTAGGGGGAATGACTGTAGCATTGTTAATCGCTATTCCTATCGGTATCCTTTCTGCAGTTTATAAAGGCAAGTCTATTGATATTTTTGGGCGTATTTTTTCTTTATTAGGTATCTCTTTTCCTAATTTTTGGTTAGCGTTTATGCTAATCTTGATCTTTGCTGTTCAGTTAAAATGGTTACCCGTATCGGGCTTTGAGGGGTTTAGCTCATTGATCCTTCCATCCATTGCATTGGGTCTGATTTTATCTGGTATTTTAGTTCGATTAATTCGTACCTCTATGCTTGAGGTACTTAAAATGCAATATGTGACAACTGCTCGAGCAAAAGGAATTCGAGAATGGCTTGTCATTATTCGACACGCCTTTCGAAATGCCTTATTGCCAACTGTGACGTTTGTTGGGTTACAGTTTGGTGGACTCCTAGGAGGGGCTGTTATTGTAGAGCAAGTATTTTCTTGGCCAGGAATCGGAAGATTAATTGTTGATTCTATTAATCAACGAGATTATCCAGTTGTACAGGGTGGAGTAATTCTCTTAGCTCTTATCATGATTGTCGTAAATCTAATTGTGGATTTATGTTATTCATTAATTAACCCAAAAATACGCACTGGAAGAGGTGACAATTAATGACACAGATAATGGAAGCAGAAACAGTCGAAATAAAAAAGGTTAGCAGAATAGTAAGTGTTTTAAAGTTTATTAAAAATAATCCAACTGGAATCATCGGTCTATTATTAGTTGTCACGACTGTTCTTTGTGCGATATTTGCCCCATATATTGCGCCATATGATCCAGGAGCAGCTAGCTTAGGACATCGTTTAGATTTGCCCAAATGGTTAGACGATACTGGTAAGTCTCAATATTTACTTGGGGGAGACCAAGTTGGACGAGATTTGCTCAGTAGGATTATATACGGTGCTCGTATTTCACTATTGGTAGGTATTTGTGGTGTGCTCATATCGTTAGTCCTTGGAACGTTTCTAGGCATTGTGTCAGGGTATTTTGGAAAATGGATGGACGATTTAATTATGAGGTTAGCTGAAGTTCAATTGGGTCTGCCATTTATTTTACTAGCAATTGTCATTATGAGTGTATTTGGAACAGGGATTGAAAAAATCATCATTATTCTTGGGCTTACATATTGGGTTAGTTTTGCAAGACTAATTCGAGGGGAGATTTTAGCTCTAAAGGAACAAGAATATATCCAGGCTGCAAAGGCAATCGGAGGAACACATTTTAAAATTATCCTTAAGCACATATTACCAAATGTTGCTTCTTCGATTTTAGTGTTAGCAACAATGTGTATCGCAGAGTTTATCTTATTAGAGGCTTCCCTAACATTTTTAGGGTTAGGTGTTGAACCGACAATACCGTCGTGGGGCGGCATGTTGGCAGATAGTCGGAATTATATGACGTCAGCTTGGTGGATTTCTGTATTTCCAGGTATTGCAATTATGTTAACTGTACTAGGCTTTAATTTACTAGGAGATTGGTTACGAGATCGCTTAGATCCAAATATGAAAGTTTAGGTGATACTGTGAACTCTAAAATATTTTCAATTTTATTTCATAAGAATGAAACGATAAAAAAGCCCTCTTTATTTATAAACTTACCTACAAATCTTGCTCCCATAGGATTAATTGATTTTTGTGCGAGGTTAGGCTTAGAGTCAAATGAAATAGATTTTGATTTATTTCAAGCGTCAAATCAGCAGTACTCAATGGAATTTTTACAACATAGTAGTACATTTATTTCACAGAATGGGTCCAACTTTATAGTCTATTATGAGACCGAGTCTTCGCTATCAACGTTGTTAAGTACGATAGCAAGTGAAGGAATGGCCGAAACGTATACAGACATTCCATCATCTTATTATGAAAGTTTAAGTCACCTTTGGTCAGCCTATGGAACTGGTGAGAAGGACGAGGCACATCCACAACAGCATTTAAGTGTGAAAATTAATTTACAACAAGAAATAAAGTCCAATGCCATTATAAAAGAAGTTTGCTATCTTGCATTACGTTTAGGATTGTATGCTACCTCTGTTTCTTTACCAGTTATCACAAAAGATCATCGACATTTTTCAATTGACATCAAGCAAGGAACTGCAAATTTAATGGAGCTAAGTTCTAGAAACGATATTCAAATTTGTGGTACAAAAGATAGCTTACCGACTGTTCTACATTCAATAGCAAAAGAAAAGCATGTGTCTGAAGGTGGCTTATTTGGTGTTTGGGAGCTAAATGAAAAACAAGTGAATGTAGCGGATTTATTGTATGAAACAACATGGGAAGATGAATCGGAAGCGTCATATATTATAAATGCTTTGCAAGATGAACCAAATAAAATGCTTGATGCTGAAATCTATCTTACAGCTTCTAAAAAAAATCGAGATGATTATTGTTTAGAATTGTATAAGAAATTTTCAAATTTAAAGACAATTACAGTTCGCTCTGCATTTAAAACAGGGTTATACTGGATATTAGAGGAAGTACTTCCATCTGTTTCAGGCCATTTTGAACAAGTAAAAATAGTATGTAAGGATGGGATTAGTGAAAACGGTTTAGAACAACATAATCGCTGGATTATGGAGCTTTATCCAGTGGATGAATTGATTGAAAGGCAATATGGTGTACCGAAAGAACATGTACAATTTGAGCTTTCAAGCACACAGCAGCACATTTACGGTGTCTATGTTGATGATGTATTAATTGCTGAACTAAATCCGTTAATTAGTGAATTGGATTATGTTGACGGTCAGAAAAAAGTCTATCCAACTACAGCTGGGTATAGATTATTTGAAAGTGGGAAACTAGTTCAAGAAAATGCAATATTGTCAGATCGTGAGCGTTTCTATAAAACGTACATCAATGAGTTTCTTCCTCAGATAGTGGGAAAATTAAATATTGATGTAACGAATCGCGATCAAGGACAATTGTTTCCTTTATTTGATCGAATCGAAATTGACTTTACTTCATCTGGAATTGAAGAAGAATTAAATGTTAAGCAAGAAGCAAACTCATCCTTCGAAGCGTTATACGAAGATCTATATTTTAACACGCTAGATTATTTTAATGAGCTCGGTCGACGATTAGTTAATCAACCTTATAAAGCTCCTGGTGGCATTATTCCCTCTATTCATATAGAGGAAAATATTTATAAGCCTATTAAAAGTGTAATACGGGCATACCAATGGCATGAAAAACCCAATCTAGTTCCAGTTACAAAAAGAATTTTATTTAATCCAGAAGGGCAATTTGAAACGGTAGAAATGTATTTAGGTAATTTTCTCAAAGTAATGAAAGTGAATGATTATTTAAAATACAAAATTAAAAATGTTTATCAATTATCAACCCGGTATCAAAATTATTCTGAGGTCAAACTGAATTATGGGGATATATCTTACAAAGGGAATGTCATTCCATTTTTTGAAGTGACTGAGCCTATTACTAGTGACTTTTATTCAGGACTTAAAAAATCGGATGAAAAGCATACGATTGTCTTTGAAGCTGGCCATCATCCAAATGAAGTATCTAGTACACCTGCTATATTAGAGCTAATGGAAGATATTATTTGTCACCATCCTGAAATCTTGAAAAAGATTAATATGATCATTATTCCGTTATCAAATCCAGATGGTTATGAAATAATGGAGAGCTTGACAAAAGAACATCCAAAATGGAAACATCATGCTGCAAGATTTAATGCAGTAGGTTTAGAGTTTGCCCATGTCAAATTTCAAGAAAGCGTATTTGGTGAAGCAAATGTTTTACCACTCATCTTAAAAAAATGGGCACCTGATATAGTAATTGATGATCATGGAATCCCTGCTCGTGAATGGGTTCAACCATTCGCAGGATATGCATGTCCACCTATTTTCCCTGTTTCTTACACGCTTCCGAGTGCCAAGATTTATGGAATTGGTCGTTACGCGGATTATGATACGAGGGAAGTCCAGGCTCAAAATCTAGAACTAGTAGCTGAAAAAGTGAATATGTTTTTTGAGGGCTCAACATTTGCCCAAGAAAATGCTTATTGGCGTGAACGCTACTATAAATATGGCACAAAATGGGATCCGCAAAAGTACCCAATTGAGGAAATGGGGAATATTAATTTTTATCGGAGTATGGAAGTTACACCAACTTACTCATCTGTTAGTATATTACGCTACCCGCAGTGGGTGGCTCTAGATATCATTTCTGAAGTGTCCGATGAAATTGTTTATGATGAAGAATTAATTTCTTGTATTGAAGCACATAAATTATTTAATCAAGCTATTATTGAAGCTACAATTTCTACTAAAGTAAATAAAATTAATCAATCTGGACGCTACATTAAAAAACGTCCGATAGAAATCAGGTGACAAATATGACAAAAATATTAGTAACAGGGTTTGAACCATTTCTTGATTATAAAATAAATCCAACAATGCAAATTGTGGAAGCATTAAATGGAAAGAAGATAGATCGCTATGATATCGTCGGACGAATTCTATCTGTAGATTTTCAGCAATCAGCGGAGCAATTAAAACAACAGATAGAAGAAGTGAAACCACAAATCATCATTTCATTAGGGTTAGCAGGAGGTCGTTTTAAAGTAACACCAGAGCGCCTTGCCATTAATGTGAAAGACGGAGAGCCTGATAATAATGGCTATACACCAGTTGATGAGCGTATCCATGAGGAGGGGGCAGATGCTTATCTAACAAACTTACCAATTCGCAGTATGGTAAATCGTTTGCAGGCAGAAGGATATCCAGCGGAAATCTCCAATACAGCGGGTACATACTTATGTAATAACATTATGTATGAGGGGCTCGCTTATGCACAGCAATATGAAGGGATTCGTGCTGGCTTTATTCATATTCCAGCATCATTTGAGCTGGCAATCCAACATGGCAAAATTCCCGGCTGGAATATCGGAGATTTAATAGCTGCGGTAACGCTTTGTATTGAGGAGACGGTACGTGCAACCAATCATTGATTTTCCTCATTCGATGTGGATTAGTCAACATACTATTCGTTTTGCATTCAAGGAGGAAATATCCCACTCAAATTTTCACGCGGTCCAAACGTTTAATCGATTTCTGAAACAGCAGCTACGGCATAACCTAGTCGAAAGTGTTGCAAGCTACCATACAGTAACAGCTTATATTAAACAAAAAATAGATGTTGAACGTTTAGGCATGCAGTGGCTTGAGATGCAAGCCTCCACAACAATTGATAAAGGAACGAATCGTCTTTTAAAAGTACCCGTCTGCTATGATGAGGAATTTGCCTTAGATCGCAAGCGTGTAATGGATTTCACAGGGCTATCTTTTGAGGACATTAAAACACTGCATGTTTCCAAAAGCTATTATGTTTATTTAATCGGCTTTTTACCAGGTTTCCCTTACTTAGGTGAGCTTGATCCTAAGTTGTTTGTGCCACGCTTACAGAAACCAAGGGCATCTGTATCAGCGAGTTCAGTTGGGATTGGGGGTGGACAAACGGGAATCTATCCTGTTGATTCACCTGGAGGCTGGAATATTATAGGGAAAACACCGTTTGATTTATTTGATGTTCATGGTAAAGAGCCATTTTTATTTGAACTTGGTGATGAAGTTCAGTTT
The DNA here is from genome assembly GCF_020217405.1 of Lysinibacillus capsici. Classification (NCBI taxonomy): domain Bacteria; kingdom Bacillati; phylum Bacillota; class Bacilli; order Caryophanales; family Bacillaceae; genus Lysinibacillus; species Lysinibacillus capsici. The sequence goes on from NZ_CP084108.1 coordinate 1,734,051, forward strand.
TATGAAATAACCCAACAGCAATTTTGGGAAATGAAAAGCAAAGGAGTGTAGCAATTGAAGCCACTTCTGCTTGTAACAAAACAAGGGGTTTTTGGAAGCTTACAAGATAAAGGAAGGTTCGGCTATCGGGCATTTGGTATTCCGTTATCTGGACCAATGGATCACCGATCGTTTAATGCAGCTCAAAGAATCTTACATCACCATCATGATGAAACGTCTTTTGAAATGTTTGTAGGTGGTTTTGAATTTGAGGCGCTTGCTGATGGTGTTTATGTATTAACAGGAGGACATGGTACATGCTTGGTTAATCAAGTACCAATCGAAATGTGGAAAACATTCCATTTAACGAGGGGAGATAGATTATCTATCAAGAGTGTCCATCAAGGCTCTATTGTTTACTTAACTCCATTAGGAGGTTTTCGTACAAACGATGAGCTTGGTAGCCAATCCTACCTTCCGCTTGGGAATTTGGGAACATGCATTACAAAAGGAAGTATTTTATATGGGCAAGTATCACCATCTCTAAAAAATAATAGAGGGCTATATGCACCCTATCGTCCGCGTTTTGACAGTTCCATAACGGCTCGACTGTTTAAAGGACCTCATTTTCATTTATTTACAGAAAAAAGTCAGCAACAATTTTTACAAAATCCTTTTCAATTTATTGGCGGCAATCGTATGGGCTACTACATCAAAGGACCTGCCTTACAACTTCAGAAGATGAAGGATATTCTGTCAGAAGCTACACAGTTCGGAACAATCCAAGTGCCGCAAAGTGGTGATCCCATTATCCTAATGGCTGATGCTCAAACAGTAGGAGGCTATCCTATTATTGCTACAGTTCATGAAGAAGATTTACATAAAGTAGCGCAAATGCGTATGTTTAACACAATTCACTTTGTACTGGAGGAAACATGATGTCAATTGATATCAATTGTGATCTAGGTGAAAGCCACGATGCTTTTATCACGGGTAAGGATGAAGAACTATTAGACTATGTAACGTCCATCAACATTGCATGCGGCTATCATGCGGGACATCATTCAATCATGCATCAAATTGTACGTAGCGCCATTCGTAAAAACGTTCACATTGGTGCGCATCCAGGCTATCCAGATCGAGAGGGGTTTGGTCGCCGTAACATGGAATGTAGCTCAGGTGAAATTTACGATATGATGGTTTATCAAATTGGTGCCTTACAAGCATTTGTGCAGATTGAAAATGGTACGCTTCATCATGTTAAACCACATGGCGCACTTTATAATCAATGCGCGAATGACCATGAAAAAGCGTTGGCTGTAGTCCATGCAGTGTATGATCTTAATCCACAGCTTATTTTATATGCCTTATCTGGTAGCCTCATCGTAGAGATTGCTAGAGACAAAGGGCTTCAAGTATATGAGGAGGTTTTTTCGGATCGACGCTATAACAATGACGGTACTTTAGTGAACAGACAGGAACCAAATGCCTTAATACAATCGGAAGAAGAAATGCTAGTGCATGTAAAAGGTATTTTGACTGCTAATGAAGTGTTGTCGGTCGAGTCCAAAAAAATTAAAGTTGCAGTCCAAACCTTATGTATTCACGGAGATGGCCCACATGCGATAGATTACGCAAAAAAAATTGCAGGTCTCAGAAAGCAATTACAATAAAATGGATGCCCTAAACAAGGCATCCATTTTATTTAGATTGTTGTCACTAGCTCCACAGCTTCGAGCACAATTGGCGTACCAGCAGAAAGTGTACCTGTGACAGTATTGAACGTTATTTCAGTTGTAGAAACTGTATAGGCACCACCCTCCTGTAGAACACCATTGATATATAAGTTATAGTAACCATTTGCGACTTCTGGGAATACTGTTGCTGCTGTACCGCTATCATTTAAAAACGTTGTTGCAGCGACTGTCGTGCCATCTGCAATGACAAGGGGTGCAGCTAAGACGTTAAAAAACCTTGTAGAACTACCTGTTACATTGACGTGAATATTAATAATGGAAAGTGCCACCCAATTCACCTCCTTTCATTTCCTTTATTTTGTTGTAAAGCCTAGCGATTCAATAATAATGGGTGTTCCTCTATACAATGTCGCATTATAAGGTACGATTGTCAGGGAGGCTGGGGTTACCGTATAAATACCGCCTTCCTGCATCACTGCATTAATATAAAGGTTAACGTAACCGTTGGGTGAAAAAATTGTAAACTCAGTAACGGCATTTGCTTCATCATTCCAAAAGAGATTGGCTGGAAGAGTTGCCCCATTCGATAGATCAAGATCAGCTGTAACGATATAAAAATATCGCTGGATCGTTGGTATAATCATACCTTCAGGGACTACTTCAGGAGGATCCATGGGTATTCCGTTTGTTGCTTTTATACGGGGCCAGATAAATCGATCCTCACAGTTACATGAACAATATTTTTAAATGATTTGATGAGACTTAGGATTTATCATATGGCATCACACTCCCTTCATAAAAAATATAACTTTGCCCCGAATATGCTTACTATAAAATATGAAGTAAATATAAAAAGAACTAGTTGACCATCTATCATTTGGCATAGATTTTTTGTATAAACATGTTTTTGTAAGGATGGAAACGTTGGCATATATGCTTTAAATTAGTGTTATACTTTGCTAGTTGAATAAGGTAGAATACTAATTATGAATAATTAATGAAAAAGGGGTTACTGGTTTCATGAAAGATTTTGAACAACAATTGGAGGGGCTATTAAAGCAAGCCTCTTTGCAATACATAATTTATCAGCATAATGGTGATACAGAGCGCATGGATAAAACATCACTTTTTGCTCGAAAAATTCAGCAAAAAGAGTATGTGATTGGCTTTGCAGGCCATTTCTCTGCAGGGAAGTCAAGTATGATTAATGCGCTGTCTGGTGAAAATCTACTAGCATCTAGTCCAATTCCAACAAGTGCGAACATCGTCAAAGTTCATAAATCAGAGGAAGACTATGCAATTGTTTATATGCACAATGAAAAGCCCGTAAAATTTGAGGCTGGCTATGATTTTAAAACAGTAAAAGAGCTAAGTAAAAATGGGGATTTAGTGTCACAGATTGAGATTGGACACAGTGCCTCTACACTACCACTAGGTGTTACTGTTATGGATACGCCAGGGGTAGACTCCACAGATGATGCACATCGCATGTCAACGGAATCAGCATTACATATTGCCGATATCGTATTTTATACAATGGACTACAACCATGTGCAGTCGGAATTAAATTTCCAATTCACAAAGCAATTAATGAAATATAATCCAAATGTTTATTTAATTGTCAATATGATTGATAAGCATAAGGATAATGAATTGAGCTTCGAGGAATTTAAAGCAACTGTTCATCAGTCCTTTGCAGCATGGGGTGTTGTACCGAAGGGTGTTTTCTTTACATCATTAAGAGAGCCAGAGCATCCACATAATGATTTTGAGGCAGTAAAGAAAATCGTGATGGACAGTATGAATGACTGGCAGGAGCAGCTTGTACAAACAGCTACGAATACATTGCGTTTATTGCAAAGCGAGCATGACAATTATTTAATGGAAGAAAGACAGGATCGTTTAGCAATTGATGAAGAAATTTTAAGTGCGGATGACTGGGCACACCATCAAGATATATTAGAGCAATACAATAAATTAAATCGTCAGGTTGAATTATTTTCAGTAGAAGCTTGGAACGAAACGTTTGAGGAGCAACGTAAGGATTTACTCGCGAATGCTGCAATTATGCCAGCTGATTTACGCGATCACTTACGCCTTTATTTAGAAAGCATGCAGGAAGGCTTTAAAGTTGGAGGGCTCTTTACTGCAAAGAAAAAAACAGAGGAAGAGCGAAACAGACGTAAAGAAAATGCGTATAGTGCCTATCAGAATGTGGTCCATGCACAAATCACGGGGCATTTAAAAGGTCTTATGAAAAAGGCATTGAAGGACGTTGGTGCATTAAATGAGGAACGTGCCTCTGCTATTGATGCCTATGTATTTGACTTACCTTTTTCATTGATTGAGCAGCAAGTTCAAACAGGCGCTATTTTAACAGGTGATGCTGTGTTAAACTTCGCTAACCGTATCGCAGAAGCAACAAAGCGCTACTTCATTCAGGAGACAGATAGCTGGAAAAATGCGCAAGCGACAACTCTTGAAGCTGTAGCAACAGAAACTGCCGCACCATCAAAATTAAAAATGGCGGGTATGCAGGACAAAGTAGATGCCATTAATGCGGTCCTTGAAATTGAAGGCTATCAGCAATATAGTGCAAGCACTATGCATCAAGCGAGCAATGAAATTCGTAAAGTTGCCAATCAACAGCTTACAAATTGGGAACAATCATTTAAGCAAGATTTAGCAGAAATTCGTCTATTTGACGAGTCCATGTTGCAGCCAAAAGAGCAAATCATCCAACAAGAGGAAGCTCAGCAAGCTACTAGTGCAACGACTCTACCAATCGATGGTGTGATTAATCGTGCACTCCATACTGCCAATGCAGTCAAAGAGGTGCAAGGCTTTGCTGAAGTAGCCCAATACCTTGAAAATAAAGTAGAACGACTACAGAAAAAGGATTTTACCATTGCATTGTTTGGCGCATTTAGTGCTGGGAAATCTTCCTTCTCAAACGCTTTAATGGGAGCCAAGGTGTTACCTGTATCACCAAACCCAACAACTGCGGCCATCAATAAAATTCGTCCAGTTACACCTGAACACCCACATGAAACAGCGGATGTACAGCTTAAAACTGCGGAACAAATGCTAGAGGATATTCAAGGCTCCTATGCGGCGATTGGTTTGTCTGTATCGACATTGGAGGAAGCCTATAATCGTGCTGATGAAGGGCTTGCAGTGCAGTTAACGGACGAACGCTTAAATGTTCATAAATCATTTATTCGTGCCTATAAAGAAGGCTATCCAACCTTTAAGTCTGAGTTTGGTTCTATCCTCCGCGTAGACCGTGAAGAGTTTGAAAAATTTGTAGCACAAGAAAATAAATCTTGCTTTGTTGACAATATCGACTTCTATTATGATAGTCCATTAACACGTATGGGCGTGACACTTGTTGACACGCCAGGAGCGGACTCTATTAATGCCCGCCATACAGGCGTAGCATTTGAATATATTCGTAATGCTGATGCCATCCTATTTATTACGTACTATAATCATGCCTTTGCCAAAGCTGACCGAGAGTTTTTAATACAACTTGGTCGTGTGAAGGATGCATTTGAGCTAGATAAAATGTTCTTTATTGTCAATGCAATTGATTTGGCAACAACGGATGAAGAACAGGAAGATGTAAAAGGCTATGTACGCTCAGAGTTACAACGCTTTGGCATTCGCTTCCCGAGACTATATGGGGTATCTAGTCTTTTAGCGTTGGAAGAAAAGGTAGAAGGTGCCGATTTAACATCAGGTATGCCACCGTTTGAAAAAGACTTCCATACATTCTTAAATGATGAATTGAGTGCATTAGCCGTTCAAGCTCTTGCAGAGGAAGTTGATAAAACAGAGCAACGTTTGGCGGATTTAATTGCCCAAACAGAGGAAAACTTAAAACGTAAAGATGAGCGACTAGAGGAATTAACAACACTTGAACAACATATTCAATCGAAGTACAGTGTACTGAATACGAGCATGTTAGAGAGTGAAACAAAACAGGAGCTTGATGAGCTACTTTATTATGTTCTTCAACGTGTTTATTATCGTTACCCTGAGTTCTTTAAAGAAGGCTACAATCCTTCTACCTTTGCTGCAATGCCAGCACAACAAGCATTGGAGCATGCATTAAAAGAAGTGATGCAAAGCTTGCGTTTTGATTTTACTCAAGAAATGCGTGTAACAAACTTCCGTTTATCGCAGTTCATTAGCAAAAAGATGCAACAACGTTTTAAAGATGAAGTACGCGAATTGAAAGAGTTAAATCGAAGCTTCTCATTCCTAGCTTTTGAATCTTCTGAGCCAAATTTATTAGATTTTGAAGGACCGTTTGCGGATATTTCCAAATATGCTAGCGTAAAATCTCATTTCCGCAATCAAAAAGCTTTCTTTGAAAAGAACGAAAAAGTGAAGCTAAGTGAGGCACTAGAAGCTATAACAAAACCCGATGCACAAGATTATTTAGATGCACAGAAAGTTTCCCTCATGACATGGGCGATTACGTTTATTGCAGAGGAAGCCGAAAAATTACGTTACTATATTTATCATCAAGCGCTTGAACAAATTGACACAGAAAGATTAGCCTTACAAGAAGAGAGCCGTTTAGCTTCTTGGAAAGCGATTTACGCACAATTACAATACGCATGAGGTGATTCCAATGGGAAAAGTATTCAAATCAGTGGATGAAATTCAATTTGATGGTGTCCGTTTTATCGATGCTCGTTACGATCTTCAGGACAAAGAGGCTGGCAAAAAGGCATTCGAAGAAGGTCATGCTACTGGTGCTATCTATATTGATTTAGAACAGCAGTTATCGGATATGGACAGCAAAGACGGTCGTCATCCGATGCCAAGCAAAGAAAAATTGGCATCCGTTTTTCAAGAACTAGGATTACGCTATGAAGATCAGATTGTAGTTTATGACCAAGGAGCAGCTCCATTTGCCCCACGCGCCTGGTGGATGCTAACCTATGCTGGTTTCCCAAATGTAGTGATTGTCAACGGAGGTGCCCCTGCGCTAGAGGCAAAAATTCCTTTTACCAAGGATATTATTAAATATCCCCCAACCATCATTGAGTTTGATTGGAAAGATGAGCTTTATGCACCACGCCAAGCCGTAAAAGCCATTGTGGATGGAGAGGTAAAAGCTACTTTACTCGATGCCCGCGCTGCTGCAAGGTACCGAGGAGAAGTAGAGCCATTGGATAAAGTAGCAGGTCATATCCCAACTGCGAAAAACTTTGACTGGGAGCAATTGAAGTCAAATGGTCAACTAAAGGCAAACGATGCATTACGTCAAAAAGTTTCACCTGATGAGCAGGTTGTTGTTTACTGTGGCAGCGGCGTAACCGCCTCTCCACTTTATGCTGTGTTAGCAGATGAAGGCTATGAAAACATCCAATTATATGTAGGTAGCTTCAGTGATTGGATAACAGAATATGACGTGGAAAAAGGCACAAACGAATAAAAAGAAACGCTCACTTCGGTGGGCGTTTTTTTTATAGTGCGGTGGATAGAGCGTAAAGTAGAGGTTAGAATTTAATGTAGCGGATAACCTGCTCAAAGTGGTGGATAAGAATGAAAAAATGAAGGATAGCCCTTTGAAAGTAGTGGATAGAATTTAATACCTGATCAAAAAATCCATCAAAGTGGAGAGAGCATGCAAGGTTGCAAAGCTAAAATGCATAGTTTAAGAGTCTAATAGATAAAGGGGGATGAGGGAGTGCAGGAATCGCATGAAGAACTTCCTGAGAGGTGGATGTTGGAAGATATGATAATGAAGCTTTATTGAGATTCTATCATGATTATACATTGCCTCAGGTGGCTTAAGTATTGCAGCGGAAATTAGGGACGACCAAAACCATTTTATAAATTAAAGCTGGCACTGAACAGGAGGGGCAAGGGTGAACGATCTAAAAAAGCAGATGGATCTAATAGACATTCCAGAATCGTTACATCAGCGTAGTCAACAAGGCATTGAACAAGCAAAAAAAGAGCAGTACAAAACTAAGAGCTGGGTGCCCAAGATTGCTGTAACACTTGCGGCGGGTGGATTTGTGGCATTAATGAGGGGGGAACAGCACTTAGATAATGCTCGAGCTAATGCGTTAATGTCACAATTAGATAATTTATCTCCGCCAATGTACTGGATTTTGGCTATTTTATGCGTAGTCATAATACTATACATCTCTAAAAAAAGCTTAATCAGAAAAAGACAATTGGTGTTGCCATAGTTTTGATTCTACTGATTGGTAACAGTACGATTTTTTTACAACATCAATTAAGAAAACCAGTTGTGGTGCCTACAATAATTGAAGTTACAGATAGCTTACAGAATGCTTTAGAGGTACGCTATATTACAAACAAAGATGACCATCGATATGTGAAATATTTACAGGCAGAAGACGTGCAATTACCAATAGTATATGACAAATGGAGCAAGAAAATTTAGTAAATGGTTTTTATTATCCATTCGATACTTCGCAAGATTTACGCTATCAAAATGTTCGATTAGCTTTTTTTCAGCTTGATTTAAACACGATGAAAAAAGTGATGGCAAGTAAAACTGTTTATCTTGTATTAAATGACGGGATGAAATTGCCTGCCCCTATTCATTTTACGAGGGAAACTTTCATTGATGAAAAACAGATCATGAATAATAGCTATAGTCAGTCACAACATGATTCGGAACAAATCATATCATTTATCCTTCAACAGGATGCTATTTTTGAGGCATTTTATGTTCCCGCTGCATTAGAGGGTAAGATACTATTGAAAGAATGGCGATTAAACGATCAGCGTTACACAGCAAGTGATTTTCCTTTTTCAGTGACGAAAGGTCAACGCTTGGAGATGACTATTCAATTGAAGGAAGCACCCTTAGATATCAATACATCCATAGGTTTTAGTGGCCTGGATGGTTATTTAACTAAAAGATTATATTCACAAGCGTATTTTACGACAAATTTGGTGAAAAAGGTGCGTGAAAACAATGAGTGAATCTAAACAACAGGTAAAACTTTTACAATGGTTAGCAGTGGCGCTCTTTTTTCAATTGATCTATTTAAATGTTTTTAAATACGCTAATCTTGTACAAGATATCCTTGTTTATGGGGCCTATTTAAAAAGTCTTTCGTTCTATAAAGAAAAGGCACCTATCAAAACATATATGGCCTGCGCTATGATGATAACCTTGATGAGTACCATCTTTTCTTTCCATCTTCTCTTTTATTGGAGTACGGTTTTAATTCAAGGAATTGAATTGCTGATGATAATGGAATTTGGAAAAATTTTATTAAGCATTGAGCAAAAACACGATGTACAGAGTTCCACTACAAGAGTGATGAAAAAATATATAGCGATATCCTTTGCCGTCATTATTAGTTGGACACTATTGATGAATGTTACAAGTGATTGGCAGATGGGATTATTGTTTCTGGGCGCATTGCTTTTATTGGCTGTAAATTTACGGTTATTTCTTCATGTGTTAGCACTTCGTAAACATGTAAAAAACAAATCCTTTGTTGTTACCTACTTACAAAAATGACTCACCATTCATTTTATGCTACACTTTTTGTACAAGGGGCAAAGGGGGAGCAGGATGTTTAAACGGGAGAAAAGTATCGAGATTCAGCAGCATCGGGGTGTACAATGTGCGCATGGGAAAGTTGCGGTTCAGGGGGTTGGTATGAGTGTGTACAGCTTTTTTGTGGATGGGTTACTGATTGATACAGGTTCCTACTCACTATCGCAGGAATTTCAATCCTTTTTTAAGGATATACCGATAGAGCAATTGGCATTAACACATTCACATGAGGATCATGCAGGAAATGCAGCGTGGATTCAACATCATATGAATGTACCTATTTATATTCATCGTGATTCAGTCAATCTTTGTGCTAAAGATGGAGATTATCCACTCTATCGTCAGGCATTGTGGGGGGAACGACCAGCGTTTGTTGCCCAACCATTTGGTCAAACTTTACAAACGAACGCAGCAACATGGGATGTCATTGAAACACCTGGACATACAGCAGATCATCTTTCTTTTTACAATCGAGAAACAGGCGCTATGTTTACAGGAGATTTGTTTATCCAGCCAAAGACGAAGGTTGTGCTTGATGAAGAAAATATTGTCCATACCCTGGCGTCTTTGAGGAAAATAGTAAACTATGATTTCGATGTCGTCTATTGCTGTCATGCAGGCTTTATAGAGGATGGTCGAACGAAAATACAAGAAAAAATTGCTTATTTGGAAGACATGCAAGGAAAAGTGAAACAATTATTTATGCAAGGTTATTCTGTTGAAGAAATCACCAAAACAATTTTTCCTCGTGATTATCCGATTACAAAAGTTTCGGGAGAGCAATGGTCTTCCAAGCATATCATCACGGCCTTTATTAATCATTTTACCGAAGAGTCCTTTATATAGGGCTCTTTTTTGTCTTGTTAAGAATTTCACAAATACTTTGATCTGTATAATAAAAAACTTTGTGAAAAAAATGTGAATAAATTGTGACGAAGTCAATCAGGACAATGGATGCGCTTACAAAAGTTTGTGAAAAAAATCTCATTTACATAAGAAAAATACTATGTGAAAAGTTGAACAGGCTAAATGGCTCTATGTGTACACTTTATAATGTGTCAATAATCGCATTAATTATCTTAAAATAATTGATTGTGAAATGTTTAATTTGACAGAAAAATGTAATGAAAGTCATTAAACATTGAATTTTTGAAGTTTAAAATAAATTGACAGAAAATTCGTTGACTATATTTTCACAAAGTATTATGATTCTGAAATATAATAAAAAACCAAAGGGAAAAGGATGGGATGGAATGGACGTAATGAAAAAGGCATTAGAAATGCATGCACACTATAGTGGGAAATTAGAGGTGAGCTCAAAGGTACCTGTACAAGATTCCTATGATCTTAGCTTAGCTTATTCACCAGGGGTAGCAGCGCCATGTGTGGAAATTGAGAAAAATCCTTCGCTTGTGTACGACTATACAATGAAGGGGAATATGGTAGCTGTTGTATCTGATGGGACAGCAGTTTTAGGGTTAGGAGATATCGGACCGAAAGCTGCCTTACCTGTAATGGAAGGGAAGGCGATTTTACTAAAGCGTTTTGCCAATGTTGATGCTTTTCCAATATGCTTAGATACAAAAAATACGGATGAAATCGTCAGCATTGTGAAGGCGCTTGCCCCGACATTTGGTGCGGTAAACTTAGAGGATATTTCAGCACCAAGATGCTTTGAAATTGAAGATCGCCTACGTCAAGAATGTGATATTCCAGTTTTTCATGATGATCAGCATGGAACAGCGATTGTTGTAGGAGCAGCGATGATTAATGCCAATCGTATTGTGAAAAAGGATGTAGCAACGATGAAGGTTGTGATTAATGGTGCTGGTGCTGCAGGCATTGCAATCTTACGTATACTTGTGCAAATGGGCTATAAGAATATTTATATGTGCGATACAAAAGGTATTATTTATGAGGGTCGTACAGAGGGGATGAACCCGATTAAAGAAGCTGTTGCTCATTTGACGAATCCAGAGAAGCAACATGGTACACTAGAGGATGCACTAACAGGTGCAGATGTCTTTATTGGAGTTTCTGTAGCCAATCTATTAACGGAGGCACATATTGCGTCCATGAATGAAAACCCAGTTGTCTTTGCCTTAGCCAATCCAAATCCAGAAATTACGTATGAAAATGCCAAAGCATGGGGGGTACGTGTGATGGGAACGGGCCGTTCAGATTATCCAAATCAAATTAATAATGTTCTCGCATTCCCTGGTATTTTCCGCGGAGCTTTAGATGTACGTGCTACGGATATTAATGAGTCAATGAAGCTAGCTGCTGTAGAAGCAATTGCCTCCCTTGTGAGTGATAAGGAACTAAAGGAAGAATATATTGTGCCTAAATCTTTGGACGAACGCGTTGTGGCTATCGTCTCACGCGCAGTAAGTGGGGCAGCTGTTGAATCTGGCGTATCTGAGCTATTCCAGCAAAGTACAGCACTTTCTGTCTAATAAAATTAAAAAAGCAGATAGAGAAATGAACTGCCCCGTAAAAGTTAGACATCAATCTAACTTTTACGGGGGTTTTTTTATGGCAAAAGTAAATGTTGAACAACGTATTCAAGCAGTTCAACGATATTTAAATGGAAATGAAACTTTGATCGAAATTGCGAAAGATATCGGTGTGACAGCTCAGATTGTCAGTGAATGGGTTCGCCGTTATCAAAAAAATGGCGTAGAGACTTTCTTAAAGTCCTATACAAACTATTCAGCTGACTATAAAATGAATGTACTTAATTATATGAACGAGACAGGTACATCTTCGAGAGACACAGCTGCACTATTCAATATTTCATCTCCTGGCATGATTCGGAATTGGAAGTTGAAGTTTGAAGTTGGTGGTTATGATGCCCTTGTTTCTAAGAAAAAGGGGCATCCATCTATGAAAAAAGAGACAAAAAGAACAACGAAATCAACACCAGCTGAAGGATCTGTTGAGGCGTTAGAAGCACGAATTAAACAATTAGAAATGGAGAATGCGTACTTAAAAAAGTTGAATACTTTAGTTCAAATGCAAGAAAAATTACCAATCAAATCAAAGCGCAAGTAATTTATGAACTAAAGGAAATCTATGAAGTAGTGGAATTAATCAAAGTCGCTGATATTCCACGTAGTACGTATTATTACTGGGAAAAGCGTTTGAATCGTCATGATAAATACGCTGATGTGAAAGTCGCAATTCAGTCCATTTATCATGAACATAAGGGACGTTATGGTTATCGTCGGATCACCAAAGAACTAAAAAAATTTGGTATTCATCACGATCCAAAAACGATTAACTGCTTGATGAATGCCATTGGCATAAAGTGTGAAGTCCGCATGAAGAAATATCGTTCGTATAAAGGTAACGTCGGAAAAATTGCCCCAAACATATTACAACGCGATTTTACAGCGGAAAAAATGAACGAGAAATGGGTAACAGACGTGACAGAGTTCCATCTATTTGGTGAGAAACGCTATTTATCACCCGTCCTTGATCTATGTAATGGCGAAATCATTGCATACACGGTAATGAAGCGTCCAGTGTATAAACTAGTCCATAATATGTTAGAACAAGCATTGGAGCGCCTCGAATCAAGTGATCAAGTCATTCTTCATTCAGATCAAGGTTGGCATTATCAAATGAAAAAGTATCAACAAACATTAAAGCAACATGGAATTACGCAGAGTATGTCCCGTAAGGGTAATTGTTTGGACAACGCAGTCATCGAAAATTTCTTTGGCTTATTAAAATCTGAACTCCTGTATCTACAAGAATTTGAATCCATGGCACATTTTGAACAGGAACTCAACGACTATATTTACTACTACAATCACAAACGAATGAAAGAAAAATTAAAAGACCTAAGCCCGGTGGAGTACCGAACTCAGGTCTTAGCAGTTGCTTAACTAAATATGTCTAACTTTTTTGGGTCAGTTCAAAAAGTTTCAGGCTTTTTCTCTATCTGCTTTTATTGTTATGCTGTATCAAGTTAACAAAGGCCTTATCTCAAGTTTTTAGACCATGCCAACACCAATAATTCCGATGAGTATGACAAAGAAAAGAACAAATAATACGATGAAGATAATAATGGCTGGAATAAAGATGGTGAAGAAAGCCATCCAGTTCGAAATTTGGTGTGCTTCAGCGACTACACCTACAGAAATAACAAATGACCAAATCGTCACAATGATGCTTATTAAAATAGTCGGCCAAAAAATCCACGGTAATGAACCCATAAAATTAGGATCCAATAATGAATCGGGTGAAGTCATTAACCAAATAATATAAAGTGGAACCAGCACGATATATGGGATTGCTGTTAAGCTTAACCCCTTAAATAAGTCCGAGTAAGTCCCAGTACCTTTAAATAATTTCCCGAATAGCCAAGAGATGAGTGCAGAAATAGCTGTGCCAATCACACCTGCGATCGGAGCCAAAATGACACATAATAGGACTAAAAGCCATGGCGAAAAATCAGGAAGAAATTCTGAATCAATTAATCCAGACATAAGGGAGCCAATATAACCAATAGACAAAACCAAAATTGCAAAGCCGATAGATTTTTCATTAATCATATAACGAGTCGTTTGCTTTGGATGCATCCAAACCGATAAAAATGGATTTAGTTTTGACCTTTCTTCTTTTGATGTCTCATTCAAGTTTTCCATCAAACTACCTCCAAAATAATAGAATAATTGCTTGTTACATATAGTTAATATACGAGTGAAGTAAAGAAAAGTTTCATGGAAAATAAAAATAAGCCCACACATAAAAAAAGAGTCGTAATTGTCGACTCTTTTTAGGGTTGTTTCTATTATTCAGCTAACATAATTTTCTCAAGTTCTAACGGCTCAATATACTGATCACCTTTGTAAGCACGCATATTACCGCCTGAAATTTCATCGATTAATAAAATTTCATTCGTTTTCGCATCGCGGCCGAATTCTAATTTAATGTCATAAAGCGTTAAGCCTTTTTTAGCAAGCTCTGCCGCTACAAATTTGGAAATTTCAATTGTACGTTGTTTTAAAATGGCGTATTCTTCATGAGTTAACAGGTTTAACATCGCTAAAGCATCTTCAGAAATTGGAGGATCTAAACGATCATCATCTTTGATTGTTACTTCTACAAAGGAGTCTAAATCTTGTCCTTCCTTTACATAGGCACCATAACGGCGTAGGAATGAACCAACTGCCTTAAAGCGGCAAATCACTTCTAAACCGTTACCGAAAACAGTTGCCGGTTTTACTGTCATTGTTGCATCTTCAAAGTTAGCATCAACGAAATGAGTAGGAACCCCTTGTTCGTTTAATTTTGAATAAAAATAAGAAGTTAAACGTAAACCAGCCAAGCCAGCCCCATCAATTGTTAAACCAACAGTATTTGCACCTGGATCAAACACGCCGTTTTCTCCTGTAACATCGTCTTTAAATTTTAATAAATAATGACCATCTTCTAATTTGAACACATTTTTTGTTTTACCTGTATACAATAATTCCACAAAAAACCCTCCAATATTTTTCATAGTACTCTAAAATTATAACACGAATGTTCAAAATATTTAATGATAAAAATGTTCGTTTAAAACGTTTATTTTGATGTTTTATAACGGAATTGCAGATAAAAAATAAGGTGATAACGAATGTTCGTTACCACCTTGGTTGAAATTAAGAATATTCCGAAATCAAATCCTAGGAAACATTGAAAATAGAAGGTTATTAATAGACGCCTTCAGTAAGCATTCCATCTGCTACTTTGATAAAGCCAGCAATGTTTGCACCAACTACTAGGTTACCTGGGAAGCCATATTTTTCTGCTGCCGCTTTGCTGTCTGTATAAATATTTTTCATAATTTGATGAAGTTTCGCATCTACTTCTTCAAATGACCAAAATACGCGACTAGAATCTTGTGCCATTTCAAGAGCAGATACCGCAACTCCACCAGCATTCGCTGCTTTTGCTGGACCAAATAATACGCCTGCCTCTAGGAATTCATTGATTGCTTCAAGGTCTGATGGCATATTAGCACCTTCACCGATTGCTTTCACACCATTCGAAATTAATGTACGAGCTGACTCACCGTTAATTTCATTTTGCGTAGCACATGGTAGGGCAATATCACAAGGAATCGTCCAAATTCCTGTACAACCTTCTGTAAAAGTAGCATTTGGTCGGTAATTAACGTAAGTTGAGATACGGTCACCTTTTACTTCTTTAATTTCTTTGATAGCATCTAAATCTAAGCCCTCTGGATCATAGATATAGCCTGAAGAGTCCGAGCAAGCAACCACTTTGGCACCATACTGTTGCGCTTTTTCAATCGCATACGTAGACACATTACCAGATCCAGAAACAACTACTGTTTTTCCTTCGAATGAGTCATTTGCATCCTTTAGCATTTCGTTCACAAAGTAAACAGTACCGTAACCAGTTGCTTCTTTACGTGCTAAAGAGCCACCGTAGCCAGGAGTCTTACCAGTTAATACACCTGATTCATTTGCTTTTGTTAAACGCTTATATTGACCCCATAAATAACCTACTTCACGAGCACCTACACCAATATCACCAGCAGGAACATCGACATCTGGACCAATATGACGGTATAATTCAGTCATGAATGCTTGGCAGAAACGCATAATTTCTGAATCTGATTTACCTTTCGGATCAAAGTTTGAACCACCTTTACCACCACCGATAGGTTGCCCTGTTAAAGCATTTTTAAAGATTTGCTCAAAGCCTAGGAACTTAATGATGGATTCATTTACGGAAGGATGGAAGCGAAGACCGCCTTTATATGGGCCCATGACATTGCTGTATTGTACACGATAGCCACGATTCACTTGCACTTGATTGTTATCATCTTGCCATGCTACACGGAAAGAAATAATACGATCTGGCTCCACAATACGAGATAAAATATTGGCCTTAATATATTCAGGATGTTGCGCGAATACAGGTACTAATGAGATGAAAATTTCTTCAGCTGCTTGTAAAAATTCCGCTTGATGACTATTCTGTTGTTTAAGTTGCTCAAATACGCCATCTACGTATTCTTTTGCTAATTGTTCATTGCTAACAGTTGTAATTGTCATAAATAAAACCCCCATTTAGTTGATAGATGTATCGTATATCTATTTTTCAAACTATTCAATAAAATACTTTTAAAGTTTGTGAAAAATTGAGCAAGAGAGGTTGTTTTAAAATTATATTAAAATAATTTAGTTCTAAGTGATTCATCTAATTACGAGAAAGGAATGATGCCTTATTGTGAAGGTTCTTATAGACGCTGATGCCTGTCCAGTAGTGGATTTAGCGCTATCTATATCATCTGAGTTTGAGATAGAAACTATCTTGTTTTGCGATACATCACATCGTGTTGAACGTGATAATGTAATAACAATTATTGTACCCAAAGGTCCAGATTCGGTTGATTTTACGCTAGTGAACGCGCTTTCAAAACACGATATTGTTATTACACAGGATTACGGATTAGCAGCCATGGTTTTAGCACGAGGAGGGTATCCGATTGATCAAAATGGACGAGAAATGTCTAATGAAAACATCGAACGTTTGCTCGATATGCGCCATGTTGGTCAAAAAATTAGAAGGGCAGGTGGACGAACAAAGGGACCTAAAAAAAGAACACAAGAAAACAATATTTCGTTTGAAATGAAATTTCGACAAATTTGTGAACGAGCAATTTTAGCCCATAAACTGGAGGAATCTACAGGTGAAAAATGAACATAAACACGAACTATTCGAACAATATCCGCAGTTGAACGAACTAGCAAAAAAGGCTACTGTATTGTGGGAAAATACAAATCGGATGAAAAATCCTGAAACAACGCTCTTTACTATGGCTGAAGTGGATGATGCGGAAGCAACATTACAACGTTTTTCTTCTTATTTAAAAGTAGCATTTCCAGAGCTTCTAGAAAGTGATGGTTTAATTGAATCAACGATCAAGGAAATTCCTTCGATGAAAAGTGCTATTGAACAAGCATATGGTGTGGCGATTCCCGGCCAATTGCTTTTAAAATGTGATCATGCATTACCAATCTCTGGCTCGATCAAAGCACGTGGAGGAATTTATGAGGTATTAAAACATGCGGAAAGGCTTGCTTTGGCAAGTGGAAGACTTAAAGAAGTGGATGATTATGCAATTTTAGCAACAGAGGAATTTCAGTCGTTCTTCCAACAATATACGATTGCAGTAGGTTCTACTGGGAATTTAGGATTAAGTATCGGCATTATGGGCAAGAAGCTCGGCTTTAATGTCGTTGTACATATGTCGAGTGATGCCAAGGAGTGGAAAAAAGCCTTACTCCGTGAAAAGGGTGCTACAGTGATTGAATATGCAGCTGATTACAGTGTAGCTGTTGAGCAGGGGCGACAAGAAGCTGAGCGAGATCCAAAGTGTCATTTTATTGATGATGAAAATTCAAAAGATTTATTTGCTGGCTATGCCGTAGCTGCCAAGCGTTTAAAGCAACAGCTAGAAAGGACGAATATTTCAGTGGATGAAGCACATCCATTGTTCGTCTATTTACCATGTGGCGTAGGTGGAGGACCAGGTGGGGTTGCCTATGGATTAAAAGAAATTTACGGTGAGCATGTGCATATTTTCTTTGCAGAACCTGTCGCTTCTCCTTGTATGACGATCGGGCTGATGACAGGCTTACATGACGCAATTAGTGTAGAAGATATTGGCCTTGACAATCGAACAGAAGCGGATGGGTTAGCTGTTGGTCGTGCCTCCAAATTTGTAGGAAAAGTGATGGAGACGTATATAAGTGGTTGCTATACAGTATCAGATGAAGAGCTGTTTACATCTCTAGGATTAGCGATGGAAAGTGAAGGTTTATTTTTAGAGCCATCTGCACACGCAGGAATGTATGGAGCCATTCGTTTATTGCAACAAGGTCAATCCTATCTAGAAAAGCACGCATTAGAAAACCATCTACCACAAGCCACACATCTCGTATGGGCAACTGGCGGTAGCATGGTCCCACCTACAATGCGAGCTGCTTATTTAGCAAAGGCCAAGGAATTTAATTAAAGACGGTGTGAAGCTATGTTTGGATGGAAGCTTGACCTCTATTAGTTATATCCCACTTGAGCATGGAGTAAAGCATTCGAATAGTGAGTGAGATGCCCCGTTAAATGTATGGACCCGCTCGAATAGGTGTATGAAGCGTTCAAAAAGTGAGGTATCTCGCTCAAATTAGCGTCCATAAACGCATAACGCAACTTCAAGTTTAGTAGAAACAAAATCAAATTAAAAAACAGGTGGAGTCATTTTTCTCCACCTGTTTTTGCTGTTTAACGTTGTAGTGCTTTACGTTGTGCGGCTAAGTATACTGCTTGTGCTGCAAGGACGCCTGCTCCTGGTTCGAAATCATAGGAGAAGTCTTGTAGGGCAGCCTCAAGTAGGGAAACGGCTTGTAAAATGTCACTTGGGAAACAATAGCCCATATGGCCGAATCTAAAAATTTTACCCTGTAGAGGACCTAGTCCGCCTGCGAAATCTAAATGATAGTGTTGCTTAAGGTGCGCCAAAAATTCACCAAGATCAATTCCTTGAGGTGTTTTAATTGCTGTAATAGTTGGAGAAGCGTATTGATCTTCAGTTAATAGCTCAATGTGTAATGCTTGCATTGCATTTCGCACCATGTTTTTCATCAGGTCATGGCGGGCAACTGTTTGCGTAAAGCCACCTTCCTGTTCAATTAACTTACACACCTCATGCAGTCCGTAAATCAGTGTGATAGCAGGGGTATTAGGTGTCATGCCCTTTTCCGCCCAGCTACGATAGCTTTGAAGATTTAAATAATAAGCAGGTGTTTGATTTTCTTCAATGACTCCCCAAGCTCTTTCACTTACGCTAACAAGAGAGAGTCCAGGTGGGAGCATCATCGCTTTTTGAGAGCCTGTCACGAGAATATCAATGCCCCAAGCATCCATTTCAGCAGGAGCGCCACCAATACAGCTTACACCATCAACGATAACGAGGGCATCGGTTTCTTCACGGATGACTTTTGCTAGTTCAGCAACAGGGTTTAAAATACCTGTGGATGTTTCATTGTACGTCACAAAAACGGCTTTAATATTTTGTAATGGCTGTAAAAATGCTCGTAGTTCTTCAGCTGTGCAAGCTTGTCCCCATTCTTTTTCAAGCTTATGTACATGGAAGCCATATTGCTCACAGATCGAAACGAAATAGTCGCCAAAAGCTCCAACTGTGATGACGACAACCTCTTCACCAGCAGATACCGTATTAACAGCCGCAGCCTCAAGAGCAGCTGTCCCACCTGAAGGTAATAGTAAGATGTCCTGTGTCGTACCAAAAACAGGCTTTACTAATTCAATTGTTTCTCGGTATAATTCTACAAATTCCTGACTACGATGACTAAAAATATTCTGATTCATCGCAAGCTGTACCTTTTTTGGAATGGGTGTTGGCCCCGGATGTCTTAAAATATTTTCATGCATATTCATCAATCCCCTTTGTTAGAAATTCAAAATTTTCTAACTATAATAATAGCATATTTATGGTGCTAGCTAACTACTTTTTTGAAAAATGATGGAAGAGATTGTCATTGTGGTACAATTTTTTTAAAAAAGGAGGCAGTGTTAATGGAGACATCCATACATTATCCATTTATCTATTTCTTCTACGACACAAACCAGGTGCTAGTGTATAGAATTCAAGCGTTAGAGTATATCACAGTAGCAGATGTGATGAAGAAGGGGGAATGGCAGGGGTATGAGCTTGAGCCATCTGAATCTGTTACAGCATTTCATCATGAACGAAGGACACCTCAGCAGGGGTGGTCTCTCTTTATGGGGCAAGAAGAGCTCTATCATTTGGTAGAAATTATTAATGATTATATTCAACAGGTCATAACCACTACTTCAGCACAAGTGGTACATATTGTTTGCTCGGAATCTGCAGCAGGCTCATTACGAGCGGCACTTGCTCCACCGAAATATGTGATCGGGTTTCCAGAGGATTTGTCGATTGGACCATTGTGGAAACTCGATGAAAAAAGAGGACAGGCATTCCGTGATGAGTGGCTAAGAGAAAATATGAATGATGGAATGGATGATTTTGTAATTCGGAATAAATTGATGAACACAATCAGAGAGATACAGGATATTCCAAGCAACCTGCCGATTTACATTTGGTGTGGGTCCAATGCAGAAGAACAGTGTGGCCTTAGATTTCTTCTTTATTTATTACGTGATAAAACCAATGAAGTTGTTCTTATCAACACAGGTGAACAACGGGCTACAAACCACCAATGGAACATGGAAATGTATGAAGTAAAGCGATTGTCCGCGAAGGAGCGTCTATTTTTTCAGCAACAGTGGGAAAGTTTAGCACAGACAAAGGATATTTGTCGTCTATGGCTACATCAACAAATTCAAGCAGTCCAAGAGAGTTATTATGATAATTTGATTATGTCAACGATTGGACAACTTCATAAGGAGCAAGGGGATAGTGATTTTATACAAACAGGTGTATTTATCTCAGAGCTATTAACAAGCATGGATGCTCCCCCAAATGTCTTCTTTTTAGAATATAGAATTCGCTATTTAGTATATAGCGGGGTTTTTGAATTAAAGGGAATTCCTAAATCCATGCATCATTACTCTGTGAAATTACGTAAAAAACCTCTTTAGCCTAAGGGCATAAAGAGGTTTTAAACAATTAAGCAACGAAAGGTCTGTTCATGCGCATTAAGCCGTAGATGGCAAAAAACAATCCACCTGTTATTACCATTAAGATTGTGTATAATACTGCCTTACCTGTTTCGCCACACCAGCGGTAGAATAGGCGATACGTGAAATACAGTGTAAAGCCTGCCGCTCCTAAAGAAGCCAGAATACCGATAAATGGAATAAACGAAACAATGATCAAGCCTGCATAAATAAGCGTATTTTTTAAAGCTGTTGCACGTATTGTTTCTCGAGTATCCCCACCAGCTGTCAGCAGGAAGAGACTATATACATTAATAATGGGAATCCAAGCAATATAGGCTACATCTCCAAAACCATTTGTTTTAGATGTCATAAAATAAATAAGTGCACTAATAATGTAGGCAATTAAACCAATAGCAAGAGCGGCTAGTATAAAGATAAAAAATAAACCACCCATGGCTGCATCTAAATCTGAGTAATAATAAGAATCATTATAGTCATAATTCATCAGAAAAACCTCCCTTCATATGAAAATACCTCCTAATCATAACAATCCTCAAGTGTTTAAGCTACAACAAATTAGATGTAATATTTAGTAGAAATCACACAAATGTACTAGAATGAAGTTGATTATTTAAGACTTTAATGATGATTTTTTGAGTGCCTTATGATAAAAATGCAAAAAATATCCTTGGGAACATGATTATGCTAGTTTTTGAGAATCATTTTCCGTTTTATTCATTTCAAAAAGTACGTACAAAAACATTACTATCCTATGATGGTAGATGCCCAAGAAATGCCACAAAAAATAAAAATAGCCATCTTAACTACATTATAAGATGACTATTTTCACGTGTATTAAATGAATTTGGCGATGTGCTCAAGTTCAATGCGGGAAGAATTGTAAGCAGGTGCGGCTGCCTTACCAATCGCAATTAAAATAACTGGGACGATATGGTCAGCTAATTCAAATCGTTGAGCAAAGGCTTCTTTATTAAATCCACCCATCGGCACTGTATCATAGCCCATGTCTTTAGCTAGTAGCATGATTTGCATGGAAATTAGACCAGCATCAAATGTAACGATATTTTTCAACACTTCTTGGGGAAGTTGAGAATATAGATTGATCGAGTTGTTAATCATTAACTCTTTTGTTGACTCATTGATGTAGCCAAGATCGAAGTTCTTTGTATAGACAGCCTCGGCATTTTCGTACATTTTTGTATCACCTAAAACAGCAATAATCGCTGAGGAAGTTTCTACTTGTTCTTGGTTATTGGCAATAGCACGTAGCTCTTTTTTGACCGCTTCATCCTGAATTACTAAGAAGCGCCAAGGCTGTAGGTTACTAGACGACGGAGCAGACGTTGCTTCTACAAGTAATTCTTCTAATTGTTGCTGCGGGATTTTAAAGTTTTCATCGTATTTACGAACGGATTTACGCTCATGTATAACTTTAGTTAAAGAACTTTTTGTCATTGTCATTATTTTGTCTCCTTCATGGTATGATGCGTTTTTTACTATACGATAAATGAATTCATTTTCCAAGTAAATTGCTCGAATTAAAGAGTCTTGAATCTAGGATTTAAAAGTTACAAAAAAAACATATTTTTGTTGGTATAATCCATTTATACTAGAGATTGAATAGAGCAATAATAATAGATATGGAGTGAAGGTGAATGAAAAAGCTATTAGGAAATTTAAATATTATGGCAAAAATCGCAATGCTTATTCCTGTCATTACTGTTTTTTTAGGTGGTATGACCTTCCTTAACTATTTGAACGTATCCAATGAACTTGAAAGCTCTATTGAAAATGAAATGTCTATACTAGCGGATGACGTTGCAGGTTCCGTTGAGGGCAAACTGCATGCACACATTCAGCTCATAAATAGTGCAAAGACAACAATAGAATCAGCTGACAGTATGATGACCAGAGAGCAATTTATTCGCTACGTACAGCAGCTATTGCCTTTCAATAAGGAAACGTATGGTATGGGATTATGGTTAGAGGAGGATATGGCAAATGGACAAATTTTTGGGCCTTATGCCTATAAGGAAGAAGAAAAAATTGTCTCCACGGATGCTTATGAAGATCCTGCCTATCATTTTCACGAGCAAGAATGGTATCGCAATAGTATCCAATCGAATAAGGTAGTTCATACAGCACCTTATTTTGATGAAGCTCTTGGGGAAATGTTTATCTCATTTGGTACACAAATTGTCAAAGATTCTAAGCCCATTGGCGTTATTACAGGGGATTATGTATTAGATTCAATTCAATCCATTGTTTCTGACGTGAAAATTCGTGAGAGTGGTTATGCATTTTTAATTGATGATAGTGGAAAAATTTTAACGCACCCTGATGTAAATAAAGTGAATAAAGAAACGATCCAGCAGTTGTTGAACATGCCTGTGGAGCAGATTTCTGATCAAAAAAAGTTAATACATACAAGCAGTGAGGGTAGTGATTTTACCTTACAATTTATGCAAATACAAGATATGCCGTGGAAATTAGTTTTACTGGTTCCGACAACTGAGCTTTACGGCGAAATACAGGCCATGCTCCAACAGCAAATCGTGATCAGTGTCGTTCTAATTTTACTAATCGCAATTAGTATTTATTTCCTTGCTCGTTACATCCGTGGGGAAGTGAAAACGATGAATACGCATTTAGGCTATCTTGCTACGGGTGATTTAACGCAACAAATGGCCGTTCATACAAAGGATGAATTTGGTGAAATGGCGCAGTATTATAATGACTCTGTGGAAGCATTAGGTTCGATGATGCAGCGCATTGTAGCTGAAACCGAGACAGTTGCTTCTACTGCAGAGGAATTAACGGCAAGTGTGCAAGAGGTTAATAAAACTGTCACAGAAGTTGCGATTTCTATGCAAGAGGTGGCAGAAAATACGAGTTCACAACAACAAGTGAGTGGGGAGTTAGAGGGTGTAACAACACAACTAGGTGGGGATATGAAGACCGCCATGGACGATTTACATGAAGCAGTCCAACAATCGCAAAAAACCTCTGAACTTGCTACTGGCGGATCACAAAAAATACATGGTTTCGTGAATGATATTGTCCACCTACATGCACAGGTTGACAGTAGTGCCAATCTTGTGAATGGCTTGAAGGAGCATTCGCTTCAAATAGAGCAGATGAGTCAGCTCATTTCGGCTATTACCGACCAAACTAATTTACTGTCACTTAATGCTGCCATTGAGGCAGCACGAGCAGGGGAAGCAGGGAAAGGCTTTGCTGTTGTTGCAGGAGAGGTCAAAGCACTAGCTGAACAAACTAGCCGTGCTTCGTTAGATATTGCAAAGGTTGTGCAGACGATTCAGGAACAAATGAATGACGCGGTAGAGATGATGGAGCAAAGTCGAAAAATAGCCCATCAAGGCATTGGTTCTGTTCAACAAGCAGGCATGACCTTCGATACAATTGCCAGTGCAATTGAAGGCCTCCAAAACACCATGCAAAAGACAAGCAAAACGACATCTGATGCTTTTGAAAAGTTGCAGGCAGTAACTGAAAAAGTACAGGCAATTAGCAAACAGGCACTTGCAACAAATGATCATACATTAAATGTATCAGCCATAACGGAAGAGCAGGCATCAACGATGAATGAGATGTCCATAGCCTCTGAGCAGTTAGCACAACTTGCTCAAAATTTGCAAGAAGAAGCAACTAAATTCACGATTTAATGGTAAGGTGTACATCTAGATTTAGGTGTACACCTTTTTAAGATCTAAATGAAAAAGCTTCCCACTGTACATTTTTCTTAGGTGCAGCCGATTTGAAATGCTTGATCATTTTTTCAGGTCCACATATATAAATACTAGTTTGTGGAGAGATGGATAACTCATCAACAGAGAGTCTATTGCGCTGTGTTGTATCTATAAACGTGACAGTAAAATGGTCGTTTGCCAGTGCATAATCCTCTAAAAAATCTTTGTAGATGACATTGTCTTGCCCGTGAAAAGAATAATATAAGTCAATTTTTTTATCAGGCTTCGTGTGTAAATAGGCAAGAAATGGGGTGATGCCCATACCACCTGCAATCCATAGCTGCTGTGCATTCCCGTTGCCGAAGTCAAAATGACCATAGGGGCCATCTACAGCAACCTCTGTATGGACCTGAATAAGGTTGTAGACCTCTTTAGTATAATCTCCAATAGCTTTTATCGTAAGATTAATTTGTTGTCCACACCCCCCAGAAATAGAGAAGGGATGTGGTGCTTTTTCGATACCCTCTTGAAAGACTTTCAGAAAAAGAAATTGTCCTGGTCGATAATCCAGCTGTTTTGTAAGCTTCAACTTAATTTCCAATATCTCAGGGGTCAGCCTTTGAATGGATGAAATCTGACCTTTATATGGAAAGAACATATCCTGATACATTGTCAGCATATAAAGAGCTGACATAAATCCAATCGTAGTTGTTAATGCTGTAAAAATCCCTAAAGCTGAGGGCTGTAATAAATCATAGTGGCTAGAAAAATAAGCATGGTAAATACCCAATGCATAGGGCACAAGTAATAAACGATGAAGCCAGCGCCAATGTTCGTACTTCAGGAATTTTGCAATAAAGGCAAGAATGATTAGAAAGATAAAGCCATATTGAGCAAGCTCGCCAAGATCTTTTGCGAATTCGTTGAGTGGCGTTTGTTGTGTTAGCTCTTCATCAGGAATCATTTTTTGTAATTGCCCGTGAATAAGAATCAATACAAGTGAAAGGATTGCTAGTAATTTATGATAAAAATAGACATGCTCAAGACCACTAAACCAATGCTCCAACATTTTTATTCTTGTAGCTAATAAGAATACAAGAAATAAACAAGTTATGGCTAAGCCTCCAATGACATGACTTAGTGTGTTCAACGGATGGATCGGTGCCATCGGTTTGCTAAAATACCAAAGCAAAGCACTACCACACAAAATGCTGAAAATAAAAAGTATCCCTTTATACGCTCTCATATTTAACCTCCATCACTATGTTTATCCATAATTTAATTAGCTATACAATCAGAGAGGAAAAAAGTTTCGAGCGTACGTTCGGAATGTATGTTCCCTTTTGTGTCGAATTATGTTACATTAAGAAGGAAAAATAAGAGAAAAGGAGTGGAAGTAATTTATGCAAGGGAATACCCATATCGTTGGGGGCATTACAGCAAGTCTTGCCTTTGCACAGTTTTCAAATGATAACCCACTTGTCTTAGTTGGTGCGGGGGTTATTGGTGCGTTACTTCCAGATATTTGTCATAGAGGTAGTAAAATAGGTCGGACATTTCCCCTCATCGCGAAGCTAGTGAATACAGTATTTGGACATCGTTCCTTTACACATAGTTTGTTATTTTTAATAAGCATGATGGTGTTATTACATATGTTGATTCCTTATCGAGCGATATCTATTGGAATAATTATCGGAATGGCTAGTCATATCATACTTGATATGTGTACAAAAAAAGGGGTCAAACTATTTTTCCCTGCGACTGTCTCCATTCGTTTTCCACTTACAACGAAAACGGGTAGCAAGGTAGAAGGTGTCGTACTGATGTTGTTATCGATGCTATCTATCTATTTCAGCTATGAATTAATTGTAAGATTTATTGATGCGATATAAATAAGAAAAGCCCCAGTAATCGTTTACTGGGGCTTTTCATGTTAGTCTACCTGTACCTCTTCAACAGTTTGCTCTACCTCGGCACGAGTCATTTTTTCTCGTCCTTCTTGCATTGCCTTTAATGTTTTGTGCGCTAAGGCAAGTGGTAGGCGACAGAACAGCAGAATAGTACGTTTATTGATATCCTTCATATATAAATCTGCTTTGGCTAAATTTTCTTCTGCATACGCAAATAAATCCGCACGTGTCCATCCCTCTGGTACGAAACTTACACCACGTTCATCTAAATCCTCATGCTGATTACGTAAGATGTTGACAGCCTGCAATCCACGGCCGTAGCCTATTGCTAGCTCGCGATCCGTTTGAACGCCTGCACCCCATGCCCAAAGCTCAGACAGCATCGTCCCTACAAGCCCAGCCACGTAGTATGTATAATCGTCTAAATCCTCACGTGTGCGGACCTGCCAATTCGCCTTTGCCCATTTTGCCATCCCAAAAGCCATTTCACTTGTGGAAGCCTGTACAATTTTTCTGGATTCCTCAGGACAAAATGTCAGCCAATCTGCTAAACGAAGGGATACTTCAGGTAATTGCTCTGCATAAGGTGCGAGTAATGACTGATAGGCTTCGTTATTGAAATTGTCCTTTAGTAATTCACTCGTTGCTGACAGTAAATCAATTTTGACATCATTAGAAAGTTCTTCATGGTCTTCAATTTCATCAATGGCACGCATTGCTAAATAGGCTGCAGCCACTGATATCTTTAAATCATTTTTTAAAAATGTAATAGGTATATAAAACGTGCGGCTTGTATCTTTCAAAACCTGCATCGCTTCTTTGTAAAGTCTTTTTTGCTCGTTCACTTGTATTCCTCCGTTCAAATGGTTCCACATCTATAGTATATCGTATCGTAAAAATAGGGAAAGATAAAACAGATTGTTCATATTTAAAGAGATATTCTTTGAAAACGTTTCCTAAAAGTGATATAGTTTAACGGTAAACTATTTAAACTTATACTTTCATTGTGGACGAAAGTATAAGTTAAACCACATTACAGAAGAGAGGAAGTTTAGAAAAATGGGACGTTTAGATAACAAAATTGCGATGATTACTGGTGGCGCATCTGGTATGGGTGCAGCAATGGCGAAATTGTTTGCCCAAGAGGGTGCTACGGTAATTGCAGCTGATATTAATGAAGATAACCTAGCAAAAATTTCTGAGCTTGACCATGTAGAGGGGATGAAATTAGATGTTTCCTCTGACGAAAACTGGGCAGAAGTGACGAAAGCCATTGTGGAGAAATATGGTCGCATTGATATTTTAATTAACAATGCTGGTATTTCATCAGAAAAAGGACCAGATCAAATTACACAAGCGGATTGGTCAATCATGCATAATATCAATGCTTTTGGACCTTTCTTGGGCATTAAACATGCCTCTAACTATATGAAAGAAGCTGGAAAAGGCTCTATCGTTAATACATCCTCTTACACGGCGATTATTGGTGCAGGCTTTAATGCTTATACAGCTTCTAAAGGATCATTACGTGCGATTGCTCGTGCAGCGGCATCAGAGCTTGGTGCTTTCAATGTTCGTGTCAATACAGTATTCCCTGGTGTCATTGAAACACCAATGACTGCTAAATTATCAGAAGCAAAAGAAGCAATGGATATGTTAGTAAGAGCGACACCAATGGGACGCCTTGGTCAACCAGAAGAAGTAGCGAATGCTATTTTATTTTTAGCATCTGATGAAGCTTCTTACATTACAGGTGCTGAGCTTGTCATTGATGGTGGCTATTCAGCACGCTAATTAATCGTTTTAGGAAAGTGAAAGTGCCTGTTCAAGCAGTGCATTTTCACTTTTTTTGCATTATTTCACGAGCCACCCCAAACGCCTTGCATTTTACTTAGGAATACAATTTTCCCAATATGATAGGCATCGTGCCTAGTTAAACTCCTCATTTCAAGCACTATTAAGCGTTCTTCTGGAATCTGCCTATATAAATTTTCGTTAAATTTCAAAAACAGCATTATGCTTTAACAAAGCTTTATTTTTTTAGTAGAATGATGATAAAGCTTTCTAAATGCAATATAACATTCAGCTATCCAATAGAAAAAATTTGATATTTTCCATGATTTTTTAATGAAAGTTTACGAAGTTATTGCACAATCATTTCAACAGCGTTAAAGTTTAGAAAGGGCGAAAATGTCATTACACAATTTGGGGGATTGTACTAAGCGTTTTGCTTTTGTACGAACAAATTAATTGGTCAGGATTTTGGCACACAAAAAAACTCCTTGCAAAATCCTTCGTACCAAAGAGGGCATGTACTTTAATAGTTGCCTTAATCATCGCGTAAACTGCAATCATTACATGACAAAGTTGCGTAATAAAAACAAAGGAGAATTGTATGCCAAAGGCTATAGGTATTGATGCAGGCGGCACATTGACAAAGGTTGCTTATTTAGATCAACACAATGAACTTGTTTTAACAACCTTTCCGTCTAATGATTTACAGTCTGTAAAAAAATGGATTATTGATCATCCAGATATTGAGGATATTGGTGTTACGGGGGGACGTACAGAGCAATTACTTGATGTCATTAAAACAATGAAATCGATTCATTATATAGTGGAATTTGAAGCAACATTAAAGGGTGTCCGATTTTTATTAAATAAAGAAGGCTACTTTTTTGAGCGTAGTATGATTACCAATATTGGGACAGGCACTTCCATTCATTACATGGAGGGCAATACCCATATTCGCGTTGGCGGGACAGGCGTTGGTGGAGGGACATTAATTGGATTGTCAGCGCTTACAACAGGGGTTACAGATTACAATGAAATACGAGAAATGGCTGACAATGGCCATCGTGAGCGCATTGATTTATTAGTTAAGGACATTTATCAGGGAATGGATACACCTATTGACGGTCATTTAACTGCAAGTAATTTTGGGAAAGTGGGCATTACACGGTCCATGAAACATCCAGCAGAGGATATTATAGCGACGGTTCAGGGTCTAGTAGGCGAAGTAATTACAACGCTTAGCATTCAATATGCGGAAGAAAAAAAAGCACAACATATTGTTTATATTGGATCAACGCTCAGTAATAATGCTCATCTTGCCCGTGTGATTGCAAATTATACACGCACAAAGAAGCATACACCTGTTTTTATTAACGATCATGGTTTTTCAGGTGCTGTTGGAGCATTGCTGAACATTACAGAATATACAATTGTCTAGGGATAGATAGGAATGAACATGACTAATACACATTAGTCATGTTCATTTTTTTACAATTTGCGAAGAAACTGATCTACATAGTAACGCCTCTATTTGAACAAATTATGTGCAGGAGGTGATGTTACGTGGGCAAACGTAATAATCGAAATAACAGTAAAACCATGAATATGCGAACACATAATCCTTTTGGGACCTACAAAAGCAAAGATCTTGATCGAAGTAATAGCAATAATAACAATCCAAATGACAACTTAAACGAAGAATTCGCAGCAGAATTTGATGCGAAAGCTAAAAATAAAAACAATA
Source organism: Lysinibacillus capsici (assembly GCF_020217405.1). NCBI lineage: Bacteria > Bacillati > Bacillota > Bacilli > Caryophanales > Bacillaceae > Lysinibacillus > Lysinibacillus capsici. The sequence goes on from NZ_CP084108.1 coordinate 1,764,170, forward strand.
AAACGAATCATGATAAAAACCAGCAGTCCAATAAAACGAAATAGCGGAGGTACAAATCATGGCAAAAAAGAGAAAAACAAGCTTTAAAAAGAAAAAGAAGGAAGATACTCATAAAAAGAATGATCGTGAGGAGTACTCAGCAGAGTTTAACCAAGTCATTCATAATAACCCTCAACAGCCAAAGCAATAAAGACAAGCTGCTCCAAAGCTTTTTGGAGCGCTTATTTTTTTAAAGGAGTGATTCGAGTGAGGAAGTTGTATTTACTTGGGATTATGCTTGTTTGTCTTACTGTGTTCATACAAACAGCAATGGTCGCAAATGCACAACAAGAAACACCAGCCTATGCCAAATGGGGACAACTGGCCATCAAAGAGGTAAAGGCAAAATATCCTTCAGCCAAAATTATCGATTATTTGCATGAGGGTAAAGAAGTACATGGGGCGTCAACAATCGAAAAGTTTAAGCTTTGGCTCAAGCAACCCGATAAGGAATTTGGTGTCTATGTAAGAATTAGTTATCAAAGTGCAACACAAAAGGTAGAAAAAATTGAATTACAAGAAAGCACGTCATAAAAAAAAGGATGCCCAGAAAAGGCATCCTCATTCATTTAATTTTCAAGCTTTTGAATAAACGCACGCATCAAGCCTGGCAAATCAGGCCATGCATGTCCACTTACTAAATTGCCATCTGTATGAAGATTGGCATCAATATAAGTAGCGCCAGCCACTTGCACCTCTGGCTTGCAAGCAATATAGGATGTCAGCTCACGTCCTTTTAGCACTTCAGGAATCGTTGCGAAAATTTGTGCCGCATGACAAACGGCTGCAATCGGTTTATTCGTTTCGAAAAAGTGGGATACGAGTGATGGCACATGCTCATTCAAACGAATGTATTCTGGCGCACGACCACCAGGAATAATCAATCCATCAAAATGGGTTGGATCAACATCAGCAAAAGAAGCATGTGCCTCTAAACCATAGGCAGGTCGCTCGATGTATGTATCGACGCCATCTACAAAATCGTGTAGTACAGTTTGTAATTTCTTAGCTGATGGTGCTGCAATTGTGACATCATAGCCTGCCTCAAGACAACGATAATAAGGATAAAAAATCTCTAAAGCCTCTACGGCATCTCCTGCAAGTATTAAAACTTTTTTCCCCATGATTCCATCTCCTTTACATTGAAAGTTTATTAACTTTTATTCGACACATGCAAAAAATTTCCTGCTCCTGGTCAAGCCATCTTGGCAAATTACTTCCTTTACAAAGAAAAAAATGAAGCGTATAGTATTTGTTTAGCTAGGTAAATAATTTTAGGAGGTAGATAGTGATGAATCCAATTTTCCATGCTTTATTCCAAAAAAATCGCTATTTAACTAATTGCTTAAATGAAGTGCTGAAGCAGCATCATTTATATAGTTCTCAGTGGACCATTTTATATTGCTTACATAAAAATGGACCGATGACACTGACGCAAATTTGGAAATATTTAAATGTGGAAGCGCCAAGTATCACCAGGGCGATTACAAGGCTTGAGGCATTGGGCTGGGTACAACGATTAGATGGTGAGGATAAACGAGAAAAGATAGTGACTTTATCCACACAAGCAGAGGAGCGCCTACCAGCCATTACAGCGACTATTCGAGCGTTTGAGGAGGAAATGGTAGGATCTTTAACTGCTGAGGAACAAGAGCAATTTCTGAAGCTATTGGAAAAAATGAAGGGTTGATGGACATGCAGCGAGAAGAGAATACACAAATATGGACGAAGCGTTTCATTAGTCTATTTTTAACGAATATCTCAGTTTTTTTTGTATTTTATGGACTTGTAACGACTTTACCGCTTTACGCAATAGGGGAGCTACATCAGACAGATAAGGAGGCAGGGCTTCTATTGTCTGGTTTTTTATTGTCAGCAATCATTGTACGTCCGTTTTCAGGAAAACTGTTGGATGTATTCGGTAAGAAAAAACTGTTAGTCCTCTCAATCGTGGGCTATTTTATATGTACTGTCTTATATTTATTTATTCATCCATTCGGCCTTTTACTTGGTCTACGTTTTATACAAGGGATTTTCTTTAGTATTATTACAACAGCTGCAGGATCTTTAGCGGCTGATATCGTTCCAGCTAAACGAAAAGGGGCAGGCCTTGGCTATTTCACGATGTCTACAAATCTAGCTGTCGTTATTGGTCCATTTATCGGACTATTATTAATACAATACAGTACCTTTAACGTATTGTTCATCGTTATGAGTATCTGTATTCTAGCAGGAGGAATTCTAGCGTTAACGGTCAATACCGATGATTTACCGAAACCTGCACATGAAGGGAAACTTACCTTTAAATTTGATGATTTGTTTGAGCGAAAGGCGTTACCTGTTGCTGCGATTGCTAGTTTAGTAGCCTTTTCGTATGCCAGCGTTTTATCCTTTTTATCGGTCTATGCACAGCAAAAGGGTTTAATGGCTGTGGCCAGTCTTTTTTATGCCGTGTTTGCTGCATCCATGTTAATTACGCGTCCGTACACAGGTAAACTTTATGATACGAAGGGGCCACAATTTGTTATTATTCCCGGCATTATCTCCTTCGCCATCGGGCTTGTTATGCTCGCTTTTGTAGAAGGGCCTGTATTATTTTTGAGTGCTGCTATTTTTGTAGGCTTCGGCTATGGTGCTGTGACGACAAGCTTGCAAGCATTAGCCGTTCAATCCACAGCCATCCAGCGAAGTGGCTATGCTACAGCAACCTATTTTACGATGTTTGACCTTGGGATCGCACTAGGTTCCTATATTTTAGGAATGGTAGCCGTGCAGGCTGGCTATGCTTCAGTCTACTTGTCAGGTGCAGGCTTACTAGGGGTTGTCTTTGTTATTTATCTATTACGACTTGCAAAAATGAAACCGAAAAAGGTAGTGAATATATAGTAAAACAGTTGAGCCTGTCCCAACTGTTTTTATGATTATAGGCAATCCTGTAGCGTGGCCGTTTTTGACCAAAATATGGTATAATAAGAGAGTAACTAGATAGAGGTTTCATGGGCGGTTGGCACAATTTTAACCTATCTCATTCAACTTATGGAAGAGAAAGGAGTTGATGCCTTTGACTATTTTTGAAGCAATGATGATTGCAATAAGTCTTTCTACACTTATTGTTTCTGTACTTGCATTGTCATTTACTTTTACACAAAAAAAGTAAACCGCCCCTGCCTCGCCAGCATGTGAGATGGTTTACTTTCATCACTTTGCAAATCGCCTTTGAAGCGATTCGTCTTGTTACTAGGACCATTGGTGTTCCAGCACCAATGGTCTTATTTACTTATATACATCTTCACTAAGAATTATAACATGGATAAACAGTTTTTTTCAATTAATGTAAATTTAATTGTCATTGACTACAATGATTTTTGGGAAACAAAATATATGGAACCTAAATGGCTTGAGTGGGCAAAACAGCCACAATCAATTGCGCAGGCAGGACTAACTTATTCGAAGGATATTTATGACTTGGAAAGGGTTTGAATCATTAAGAGGAATAAGCGTTGGCATTATAGCACACCATACAGATATCGAAAAGACAGTTATACGTGATTTATTTGCTAATGAGACGGGTTATGCGACCCCAAAAATAGATATTCGGGCGTTGGTTTTTAAGGACAATAAAATATGAATGGTTAAAGAAAAATGGATGGTGATTGGTCATTACCAGGTGGCTGGGGCGACATCGGCTTTACACCTAGTGAAGTAGCCATCAAAGAAAAGAAAGAAGAATCGGGATTTGATATAAAAGCAATCAAACTCATAAGTGTATTTGATAAGAAGTGCCTCCCTCATCCACCATCTCTCTACCATGCCTATAAAATGTTTATCCAATGTGAAATCATTGGAGGACGTGCAGAAGAAGGTATGGAAACTAACGCTGTTGCGTTCTTTGCAGAAAATGAAATGCCCTCTCTATCAATGGCTAGAAATACAAGTCACAACTAAAGTTAGCTTTTCGTCATTTAAATAATCTACATTTACCTACCTATTTTGATTGATATCTCAAGCTGAATAATATGAATTGTATATTTGACGATTAAAGGAGAGCCGCTCAAACCTGCTTTCCTTTTTTATTGTTTTCCTTGAATTTGTATTTGACATCAAGTGTGCATAAAGGAAAACACTAAGAAAATCTTAAGAATTGATGTCTGAGTTTGTTAAGATTTAATTAGTATTATATCCTTATACGAATCCTATAGGGGTGATTGACATGAACCTAAAGCGCTGGAGGAGTGAATGTAGTTGAACATTTTGATTTGTGATGATGATAAAGAAATTGTTAGGGCGATTAGCATTTATTTAGAAAATGAGGGCTATCAAGTATTCAAAGCTTACAATGGGATAGAGGCAATCGATCTTATTCGGGATCACGTTATTCATCTTATTATTATGGATATTATGATGCCCAAAATGGATGGGATTACGGCGACGATGAAGATTCGGCAAGATAATATGATTCCGTTAATTATGCTTTCTGCTAAATCGGAGGATTATGACAAAATACTGGGATTAAATATCGGAGCAGATGATTATATGGCTAAGCCGTTTAATCCATTAGAACTTGTGGCTAGAGTGAAATCGCAGCTCAGAAGGTATACGACCTTTGGAAGTCTCGAGAGAAGTAGTGCTGTATTTCAAACGGGTGGTCTTGTGATTGATGATGAACAAAAAGTCATTACTGTTGATAAACAAGAGGTTCATTTGACACCAGTGCAATATAAAATCTTAAAACTTCTGACTGCCAATGCTGGAAGAGTATTCACGATTGAAGAAATTTATGAAAAGGTATGGAATGTCAGGGCTATTAATCCTGAAAATACGGTTTCGGTTCATATTCGAAAGATTCGAGAAAAAATTGAAATTAATCCAAAAGAGCCGAAGTATTTAAAAGTTGTATGGGGAGTTGGGTATAAGGTTGAGAAAGTTGAGAAGTATTAGTCATGCACTTATTACGAAAGTAGTTATGTTTCTAATTGCTGTTGCTTGTTTAACTGGTATAGCGAGAGTAATGATTAACATGGAATTTAATGAGATTCATCTTAGTAGTATAAATCAAGATACCTATTTTGAAAGCCGAGCATTCGCAGATGAAAGTTACAGCATTATTGCTCCTTTAGCGCAATTAATCGGAAAATATAAAAGTGAAGAATATATTTTAAGTGGAAAGACACTAACAGAAGAGGATAATAGAAGAATCGAAGAGGAATTATATTATGATTTCCGTAATTCTTACAGATATAATCCTAATGTGAGTGAAGAGGAAAATAAGCACATCTATCAAGAAAACTATGCAAAAGACATTGCTAGAACAAAAGATGAAAGTATGAAAGAACAGGTAAGAAATTTTTATCAATTACGCAGTTCGCTCGAAGCCTATGAAGGAATTGTGTTTTATGCAAGTGACGGTGAACATGAGTTCTCCAATAGTGATCTCACTAAGAAAGAGCAATTTGAATCCTTTGATGCCTATATGTTATTTAAAGATTATCAACAAAAGCTTTACCCTAATGAAGTGAAAGAAAGTCAATACTTGGATTACTTTACACACGAAGTTAACATGTTGAACCCACAGACAGATGTTATTTATGTGGCTTTTAAAGACTCTTACCTACAGCAAAAAATATCGGAATGGGAAAAAGATAAAGCGGCTGCCCAAGGTTTTCTGAATGAATGGATGGTATTTCTAGCAGGATTTATTTTTTGTTTTGTATATTTAATTATAGTTATTGGAAGAACGCCATTTGATAAAGAAGAAATTCATTTCCATGTCATTGATAAACTTTATAATGACCTTAATATTGTGCTTATCGGTTGCTTAACAGCGATGTGGATCGCCATGATTGTTGAAGTCTTCCGTGATATGTACATGTTCTTCACCGTGCCTATTTTTATCATTGGCTTACTATTGATTTTATCACTCGTAAAGCATATTAAAAATAGAACGTTCTTTCAGCATACACTCCTCTATCAACTTTTTAAAAAGCTATTTATTTTAGTGAAACATGTTTTTGACAGTGGCAGTACAGGCGTGAAAATTGTGCTACTAGTAATTGGTTATCCATTAGTAGTAGCGGCTACGTTTTTCATGTTTCCCATTACGATGGGGATAGCTGCCTGGTTGGCAATGAGAAAGGTGAAGTCGTTTAACCGCATTAAAGAGGGCGTAGAGCAAATTAAAAATGGAGATCTTCATCATCGAATTGAAGTTGATGGAAATGGGGAGTTTAATCAACTTGCAGAAAATATTAATCGTATTACAGATGGGTTAAAAAAGGCAGTGGATAGTGAAATCAAGAGTGAGCGTTTAAAAACAGAACTTATTACGAATGTTTCGCATGATATTAGAACCCCTTTAACGTCAATTATTACGTATGTTGATTTATTGAAATTAGAAAACGATCCTAAAATGATTGCAGAATATGTAGAGGTGTTAGATCAAAAATCGAAAAGACTCAAGCTTTTAACGGATGATTTATTTGAAGCGGCTAAAGCATCAAGTGGTAGTATACCTGTTCAGTTAGAACGGATTGATATCGTATCATTACTAACGCAAGGAATTGGAGAAATGGATGAAAAAATTGAAGCCTCGTCATTAGATTTTAAGTTAGCCCATCCAACAGAAAAAGTGTATGTGAAGGCTGATGGTAAACTCCTATGGCGTTCCATCGAAAACTTATTCTCGAATATTTTTAAATACGCACTCCCTACCTCAAGGGTATATATTGGTGTTGAAGATTTAGGGAATGAAATACTTGTGACATTTAAAAATATTTCAGCATATGAATTAAATATTTCAGTAGATGAGTTAATGGAACGCTTTAAACGAGGCGACGAATCAAGGTCAAGTCAAGGTAGCGGATTAGGGTTGTCGATTGCTGAAAGCCTTATTCACATCCAGAATGGCAAATTCTTAGTTCAAGTAGATGGTGATTTATTTAAGGTCATGATTTATCTACCGAAATTCCCAAATGAATAATGTAATAAAGGAATAGGATACATGCGTGTCCTATTCCTTTTCTGTTGTTGAAAGAAGATCATGTTACTAGAAAAAGACCTTTTAGCAAGGTGAGGGGTTGATTTCCGTTCCGCCAGCGTCCTTTCCAAGGGGCGTCCGATGAGCCGCTTCACTCACTTCCGTTCGCTCCAGGGTCTCCTCAGTGACGCTAAAACCCCTAGGAGTGACGCTGGCTCCACTCCAATCAACCATTCTGCAAAATGTCTTTACTTTTTTCATACTAGCATAGCGATCAAATAGCCCATTATCTGTATTCTTAGAGGGGATAAGCTCTTATTATTTTTAAGGTGGAGAAGTGATGCGTGACAACACCTCTTCATAAAGAGTAGTGAATAACTTCACTTTATTTGAAAACCTTTTCTAAAAAGGTAACACTTTTGTAGGTTTGCGTGGAAGGCTTGACTCCCGTAGGATAGCCTCTAAACGAAGCGGCTCGGCGCTCGCCCATAGGAAAGCAAGTAGCCTGCAACGGAAATCCATTTTCACCTTTCACAAAAATTCTATTGATTGTTTTGTTTTTCAACACTTTAAAAGGAATAGGATCCATGCATGTCCTATTCCTTTTGTGTAAGTAAAGAACTGTATAAAAAAGAGAGCGACATGAGCCAGCTCTCCTTCAAATTAGTTAAGATTCTTTCGTAAAAACGCTTTTGTACGGTCGTTTTGTGGGTTTGTAAAGAAGTTGTCTGGATGATCAGATTCGATAATTTGACCACCATCCATAAAGACTACCTTATTTGCTACCTCTCGTGCAAAGCCCATTTCGTGTGTCACAACAATCATCGTCATGTGGTCCTCTGCTAGGCTTTTCATAACCTTTAATACTTCACCTGTCAGCTCAGGATCTAAGGCAGAGGTAGGTTCATCAAATAATAAAATTTGAGGATTCATCATTAGAGCACGTGCAATTGCTACACGCTGTTTTTGGCCACCAGAAAGATTGGCTGGATAAGCCTTGGCCTTGTCGGCAAGACCAATTTTTTGTAGTAGATCTTGACAGCGTTTTGTAATGGCTTCTGCCGATTCTGCTTTTAATAAGCTTGGTGCCATTTCAAGGTTTTGCTGAACGGTTAAGTGGGGGAACAGGTTAAAGTGTTGAAAGACCATTCCCATTTTAGCTGTGATTGCTTTGATGTCTTGTGGCTTTGTATATCGACCATCTTGCACTAAATAATCGCCATCTACTACAATACTGCCACCATCGATTTCTTCTAAATGTATTAAGCTTCGAAGCATTGTACTTTTCCCAGATCCAGAGGGACCGATAACTGCAATGACATCATTCTTCTCTACTGAAAATGTGATTTGTTTCAGAACCTCCACCTGATCGAAAGATTTCTTCAAATTGGTTACTTCCATTAATGCCATATGTGTCACCTCTATTCGAATTTAAAGCGTTTTTCTAGCCATTTAAAGAACACGGTCAATACAAGGGTCATGACTAAGTAAATTGCACCAGCAATAAAGAACGGTGTAATTGTGAAGTCACGATTGACAGCTGTTTGCGCAAAATGTAGTAATTCTGGAACAGCAACTGCATAAAGTAGGGCTGTATCCTTGATTAGTGTAACGGATTCATTTGATAAAGCAGGTAAGGCGACACGAAACATTTGTGGCAAAATAACACGTGTCGTCGTTTGCCATTTGGATAAACCGAGTACCTGGGCTGCCTCATATTGTCCTTTGTCGATGGCAAGAAGACCACCACGGAATATTTCTGCAAAGTAGGCAGCATAATTTAAAATAAAGCCAAGACAAGCGGCCACAAAACGATCGAGTACTAAATATTCACCGATTACTGGCAGCATAGGTAAACCAAAGCAAATTAATAATAATTGTAGTAATAGTGGTGTACCACGCATGATATAAATATACGTATGTGCAAGCCAAGCGAGTGGTTTTATCCGACTTTTTACGGCAAGTGTTAGTAAAAAGCCGAATGGAATCGATACCAGAATGGCGATGAAAAACAGTAAAACTGTCATTTTTGCCCCTTCTAGCATCGGTAATATCATAGTTTGCCAGTAATCCGCCATAACGATGTCCCTCCAAAAAGAGTAAGAGTTCCGCTAAGGAAACTCTTACAGTTGATGTATCCTGTCATTATTTTAATACTTTATCTTCACCGAACCATTTTGTTGAAATATCAGCCGCAGTACCGTCTTCATTCATTTTGTCTAACGCGGCTTGTAGTTTTTCTAATAAGGCTTCATTTCCTGGTTTCACACCAATACCGTATTGCTCAGGTGCGAGTGATTCCTCTAATAATTTGAATGTGTTAGGCTCTTGTGTCATGTAATATTCTGCAACTACAGCATCGATTACCACAGCATCAACACGGCCTGTTTTTAAGTCTGATAATGCTAAAACATTATCCGCAAATTCTGTCATTTTTTTCACTTCTTTGTGAATTGGGTTACCGTTTAATGCATCTGCCGCAGAAGAAAGGGATTGAATACCTACTTCTTGTCCAGCTAAATCACTTAGCTTCGTAATCTTTGAATCTGCCTTTGTTATCACAACTTGAGAGTTTTCAAGATAAGGCTTTGTAAATAAAACTTTTTCCTTACGTTCATCTGTAATGGTATAACCGTTCCATATTAAATCAATACGTCCACTTAATAATTCAGCCTCTTTTGTTTTCCAATCGATTGGCTGGAATTCTGCTTCAACGCCCATATGCTCTGCTGCAGCACGAGCTAAATCAATATCGAATCCAACGATGTCATTTTTATCATCGCGGAAGCCCATTGGTGCAAATTTATCGTCGATTCCAATAATCATTTTTTCTTGATCTGCTGCTGTTTCGTCTTTTTCTGCTGTCTTTTCTTTTGAAGAGCCGCACGCTGCTAAAACGATGACAGCTGTCAGCATCATAAATAAAGTCACTACACGTTTCATTTTTGTTTCCCCCTATAATCTATCGCTTTCGCTTGCTAAACTACTAATGTGTTAAAGGATAACATCGTCCTCTAACAATGTCAATATCGTTTTGGATTAATCAGAAAATGAGTGGCGTTTTCTAGCATTTTTTTGAATATCATAAAATAATGAGATTGGGGGATAGTAAATAACTGAAGAATAGGGATAAGAAAAAGGGACTGCTCCAATAGAACAGTCCTGTGAAATGAAGCTAGGCATTTTTGCTTTGGATTGCTTTTCGTGCCAAGGCATCAGCCGCTTTGTTTTGTGAGTCGGGCACCCATTTGATAAAGAATAAATCAAAGCTAGTGGCAAGCGCTAAAGCTTTTTCTAAATAAGGTTTAAATTCCTCATTTTTCACATATTCTTTTTCCATAGAAGCAACAACGATTTTGGAATCTGAACGCACCGAGACAAGAGGGGAGCCTAGCTTTTGTGCTTCTTCAAGACCACGAACCAATGCCGAAAATTCAGCAATATGGTTGTTTGTTTCACCAATATACTCGCTGATTTGGATATGGTGACCTTCACCTTTAATAAATACTCCTATCCCACTTGGCCCAGGATTTCCTGCACTGGCAGCATCTATATAAACTTCTAACATATTATCCCTACTTTGCGTTTTGACTTCATTATAATTGTACAACAAGGCTATGGTTTAAAGCATCCTTGTGGGCAATTCGTGTTTGAAAAAAATACGTAGGAAGTAAACAAAATAGTTGCTTGTTGAAATTGAACGCTTCATAATAGTATGAAGTGAATTTTGGACGTGAAAGGAGCGAGAGTTCAACATGGATAAAGTGACGGTTATGAAGGATATTGATGAACTGCATGATACGTATTGTTCGGATTGCTTAGTGATTAAGCAATTACGTAAAGAACGTGGTAAACCAGGGGCTCATCGTTTCTGCATTGAAGCCTGTTCAGTTGGAGAAAAGCTACAGTTCCTAGGGGAAGAACTTTTAAAAGTTTATAGTAAATAAACACATGAGAAAAAGCTACATGTATTAGCAAATACATGTAGCTTCTTTATTGTCATCATTATTTTGTTTCAGCATAGCTGCTTAGATCTTGGTAATACTTTGTAAGAGAGGAAGCCGAAATATCAAATGTCGCAGCGATTTCTTTTACCGTCATAGAAAGGGACTCAAACAGCTCCTTTTCCTGGCCATAACGAATCGCACCAGCTGCAATGGCCGCTTCTTTACGCGCAGTCGGTTGACCTTCAATTAAATAGTCCTCTAGAAGCTCTAGCATCGGTGCTGTTTCACGCTCATTTTGCTCTAGGAAGTCTTTTACTTGTGTCAGGACATTGCTCTCAAAGTTTGAAAATTCCTCACCTTTATAGCCATTTGATACTAATAACTCCCAAAATGCTAGGTGCTCTTCTTTTAAGAAGGAGCCAACCTTCTTCTCTGAAGCCTCAAAGCGCTTCTTGAATTCTTCAAAGACCTTCGCATGATCTTCTGGGAAGAAAATCAGTGTAGACACAGCTAAATAATGAGCCGATTTCTTCGTTCCATCTGGTAAAATGAAGGCAAATACATGCATACCTTCAGGAATCGGTTTGTTATTTTCACGTCGAATATAAAGCTCATCATTTGTAAGTATATGATTAGCCTTGAAATATTTTTCCTCAACAACAGACACCGTACCAATAAATAAAGTCGGCTGAGACCAATCTTCAAGTACTTTGACTGTAGAAGGTCTTACCGCCTTTTTCTTCGTTTTCTTCAAATAATTTTTCCAAATAGATGGCTCTTGGTGGAAGAAAAAGTCGTCTAAAGCGATGGCTTCAATAAGCTCTCGCTGTAAAACGCTCTCTAATTTAGGCTGCCATGTGCCCACATGCTCAATATAGGCACGAACATCTTTACGTTCAGGATACTCTAAGTAAAATGTTTGTAGCACACGCTCTAATTCTTCGATTTGTACTGCTTCCACTGTTACTTGTTGTTTGCCTTCACAACATTTTTTATATTTTTTGCCGCTACCGCATGGGCATGGATCATTACGTTTTACCATAATTAGAACACTTCCTTTAATCATTGTTAATCGTATATTGCTAAATAATTTGCGTACTCTTAATAATAACGGTACTTTTGTATGAAGAAAAATGATTGTCTATTTTGAAATATCTAAAAAATATAGAGGGACGCCCTGATTCTAGTATATGTACGTATTTTTCTACTTAGAACTAAAAAAAGAAAACGATCTATACCTTGAATAGGTAGGACCGTTTTCTAGTTAAATTATTGCTGAACCGCTTCGATTTCCACTGTTAGACGTTCAAGCTCATCAATTAAATGGCCAATGTAGGCAATTGTATCACGAAGTGGTTGGTCAGTCGTAATATCAACACCAGCCATTTGCGCTAACTCCACTGGTGATTTTGTACCGCCAGCCCGAAGAACTGCTAGCCAATCTTCAACAGCTGGAGCGCCCTCTTTTAAAATACGTTGAGACACTTGTGTGGAGATGGTTAACCCTGCACTATATGTGTATGGATAAAGGCCCATATAATAGTGCGGCTGACGCATCCATGTGAGTTCAGCGCCTTCAGAAATAACGACTGTATCTCCCCAGAAGTCTTCCAGCACGGAACGTTTTAATTGATTGAGGATGGTTGCATTAACTGCTTCTCCAGCATCAATTAATTCATATACTTTGCGTTGATAGGCAGCTTCTAGTAAATGTGTAACAAAGTTATGATAATATGTTTTCGCTACAATATTGGAAATTACCCAACGTTTAAAGCGTAGATCTTCATTATGTGTTAGTAAATAATTCGCTAACAGCATTTCATTCATTGTCGATGGCGCTTCAATAAAGTATAGAGATGGTCGACTATTAAGATAAGATTGATGTTCATACGTACTTGCAAAATGCCCAGCATGACCAAGCTCATGAATAAGTGTAAAGACTTCATTCATTTGTTCATTCCATGACATTAAAATATAAGGATGGCTACCATACGGGCTTGAACAAAATGCCCCTGTAGATTTTCCTTTGTTTGGCGCATAGTCTATCCAACGTTCATTAAAGGCTCTCTCCATTAATTGATTATAGTCATTACCCATAACGGCTAAAGCCTTTTCAACATATTCTTTTGCCTCAGCCATCGATAATCTTGGATCATAATCAGGGTCAAGTGCAATTTTTAAATCTGCAAATGTCATTTGGTCGATTCCGTTGGCTTTTTGAATTAACGTTGCATAGCGACGCATATGTGGGGCAAGTTCTTTTGTAATTAAATCAATTTGACGATTATAAAGTGAACGATCGACATCTTGATCAAATAGTAAATAGTCAATGACAGAATTATAGCCTCTTAGGTCAGCCATTGTTTTTTCTTGTTGAATATGTGTGTTATATACTTGTGCTGTTGTATGCTGGTAATCGCGTAGCTTGCTTGAAAAAGCTTGAAAGGCAGCACGGCGTACATCTGTATTTGCTTCAAACTCCCAGTCATTTTCGTAAAGCACGAAGCTAAGGGGATGCTTTTCACCATTGGCTTCAAATTCGCCAAAATCCATGTCCACTAATTTCGTCGTATTGTACGTTTTATATGGCGCGTCAAATGTGGCACTGAAGGCTGCCAGCGCTTTTTCCACTTCAGGATGGAGCTGGTGTGGTTTTCGCTTTAATAATTCCTCTAGATATCGTTTGTAAAGAGGGCTTAATGTCGCTGCTTCTTGTAAAACAGCTTCATCCAATGCTAGTAACTCGCTGCGCACGAAGGATAGTGCACTGCTGACTTTTCCGATAGCTGTACCAAACTTTGCAGCACGCATTTGTGCTACATCATTTGTGCGATCTGTCTCTAGATTTAAGCTTGCATATGTGCCAATCGGAACAAACTTTATTTGTAGCTCTTCAAAGGCTGTTAACACGTCGATTACTTTTTGTGCATTTGTAATCGTACCTTTGTATTGCTGCTCGAAGCTAAGTGCATCTTCCACTAATTGGGCTAAGGTAGGTTCAAAATCAGCCTCATTGCTCAATAAATCTGTTAAATCCCAAGTTTGCTCTACTGCAACATCTTTTCGTAATGGTAAAACTTTCATTTATGGACACCCCTTTACATATAAGTGATTTCATTATAACGAAACTATTTCGGAAAGTGAAATAATTTCATAGAATAGTTGAAATATTCTTACTCTAAATCGTTTCTCATGAAGGATGTTTGAAATATTGTCGGTCGGGAACAATGAGTGTATAGCCAACATCTTTTATGACTCATACTAATGGCTAGAACAAGACATATTGGAGGAGAAATTGATTATGGCACAAAACTTAAACAAACAATTAAATAAGCTAGTGGCGACATGGTCTGTGCTTTATACAAAGCTACACAATTATCATTGGTATGTCACAGGTCCAGCCTTCTTTACACTGCATGCAAAATTTGAAGAGCTATATAATGAAACAACATTGAATTTAGATGAAATAGCAGAGCGTATTTTATCAAAGGATGGCAAGCCAGTGGCAACATTAAAAGAGCATCTAGAGCTATCCTATGTAGAGGAAGCAACAGGTGAAGAGACGACAGAGGACATGGTTGCAACAACAATCTCAGATTTCCAAAAGCTGATGAAAGCTTTAAATTCTACAATGGAGCTAGCCGCAGAAGAAGGAGACGACCGTACAGAGGATTTACTCAATGCCATGTATCAGTCTCTTGAAAAGCATACATGGATGTTAAAAGCCTTTCTGACAAGTAAACATTGACAATTTGCATGCTGGAGAAGACATTCTCTCCAGCATGCTTTTTTTCTGCCCAACATATTATGTCAAATCAGCAACGTAGTTTAAGGCAATTTAACAATTATTACAGTTTAGTAAAATGGGTTTGTTTGTGTGTAGCGCGGGTAATTACCTAGTAAGCCATACAACATAGGAGGAATTGAACATGATGAATGAACAAAATCCAAAAATTGAGGTGGCCCATACAAGGGATGAAATGCTTCACATTTTAGAGAATATGCGAATGGAAGGTTATCACCAAGACGATATTCATATTATTGCGAGAGATCCCCAACAGTTTGAGGATGTAAAGTGGGATGCCGATGTGCAAACGCATGAGGCTGGAAATTGGGTAGACCAATTTAAATCTTGGTTTACAGGCGACTCAGCCGTTACAGAGGGTTTAAAACGATTTAATCTGTCAGAGGGACAAATCGCTTACTATGCGCATCTTGTAGAACAAGGAAGTATTGTCTTATATGCAGAACATGAGGATGATGTTGATACACTCCAAACATATCCAGAGACTGCTAAAGAGCAAGAGGAGCGTTTAAGAAATCAACAGCGTATGGCAGAAGCAGAGCAATATAGAAGATTTTTATAATGAGTCAAACTAACGAGGTATGACTATTTCTCGATCGTTTGAATATAGACAAAGTCGATTGTTTCGACTTTGTCTATTATTTTATCTAGCGTTTCTTGAAAAGAAGGGCTATTTTTTAAATGCCACCTTTATATTTAGAAATGTTATTTTTCGCATTTAGTATTGAGAGAATTGGATCACTTGTTTTCTTTTTAAAAGGTTGCGAAAGCAGGTCTTGTAAATTAGTAGATTCTCTAATGTCAAGGCTTTGTTTGGTTTCCATGAGGAGAACCCTTTGTCCTGTTGGTTTGACAAGGTATTGACGTACATAGCCATTTTCGTGTCTGACCTCAATTTTCGATTTGCTCTTTTTTTCGTCTTCCACTTCACGGTCATCCACATGTCTTATTAAATCCAGTAGGTTTTGTGTTTGAATCGGTTGATTGTCCTTGGTTGGTGAATAATATGACGTATGTAAGGTTTGAATTTGCATGTATGAATCTCCTTTATTTTCGTACCTGTAAAAATTATACTATTTTACATGTAATCGTGCCATAGAAAAGGAAGCTTGAGAAATAACGCTCAGCTTCCTCTTTTATTCATATAACAAAGTGACTCAATACACTATATTATTGTATGACTTTTTCCTGTGCATCCTTTTTCATAAAACGTAATACATGGAAATGCTCTAATTGTGCTACTAAATTCCCTATAAGAATGAAGCTACCACCAATCATTAATTTCATTGTTATGCCTTCTCCGATAAACATCATGGCAAACATAGCGGCAAAAATTGGTTCTAAGGAGAATATAAGACCTGTATGTGTAGCAGAAGTATACTGTTGTGCAACAGTTTGACCAACAAAGCAAAACGCACTACAGATGATGCCAAGCCCTAAAATAGCAATCCAGGATATTGCTGAATTTGGCATTGTTGGTGTTTCGAATAGAAACGTTAACACAAGTGCATAAATACCAGCAAAGCCAAGCTGATAAATTCCATATGAAATGGACTCTACATTTCGTGTGAATGAGCTATTTAAAAGTAAATAAATTGAATAACATAACGCAGCAATTGCTACTAATAAATCACCTTTATGGAAAGTGAATGAGCCGTGTGCTGTTAAGACGGTAATACCAATCATGGTACAAATGATCGCAAAGCTAACTGCTCGTGAAGGTAATTTTTTTTCAATAAAGCTGCTAAAAATCGGCACTAACACGACTGTTAGGCTCAAGATAAAGCCTGCATTTGAAACAGAAGTAGATTGTAAACCAAATAAACTTAACGCGAACACAATGAATAATAAAAATCCTTGAATAGCCGCATATTTTAATGTTTTACCATTTACTTTGATCATCCGTTTGTAAAAAATAAGTCCTGCTACGAAAAATGCGATGATACAACGTAATGCCACCACATTATAAACTGCCAACGTTTCTAGCCCCATGACCATAAAGGTATAAGAGAGCCCCCAAAACATTGTGACAATAACCATCAATACATTTGCTTTTCCTTGGATACTCATTATGTTCACCTACCATCTGTGTACTAAAACAGTTTTATACTAAAAATTACTATATATCTTGTGTTGTGATTAGTAAAACGAATGTTTATAATGAATAGGATTAAAAAAATTCATGTATATAGAGGGATTGCGGATGAGCTTAGTTAAATATGAGATTCTTACAAAGGTGGCAGAGGTGGCAAGCTTTACAAAAGCAGCTGATGCGCTAGGGTTAACACAATCTGCTGTGAGTCATGCCGTGTCGAGTTTAGAAAAAGAGTTTGGCTTTGCGCTCATTCATCGAAGTCGTGTGGGTGTGACATTAACGAGTGAGGGACAAACAATGCTAAGGGCAATGCGTCAGGTTTTGGATGCTCAGGAATTATTGCAACAGGAAGCAGCTCACATTCATGGCGTGACACGGGGTAAGGTTCGAATTGGTGTGATATCGAGTATTTCTTCCAATTGGATGCCAGAAATTGTTCGAATTATGGATAATCAATTTCCAGGGATACAGGTGGAGTTACGAGAGGGAGATTACTATGAAATTGAACAATGGCTTTTAAGTGGTGAAGTAGAAGCAGGATTTTTGAATGGTCAAAAGTCAGCGCAATATCAGTTCACTGAGCTCCAACAAGACCCATTATTATGTATTGTTTCGGATAAAAGTCCATTGTTTGATAAGACAGAAATTGATATCGTAGATTTAGAGGATATGCCATTTATTATGACTTCCTATAAAGGGACAAATGATGTCAAGGTGCTATTAGAGCAATATCATGTCAAGCCGAATATCCGCTTTGAGCTTTCTGAGGAGGTAGGGATTCTTTCCATGATTTCTCATCATTTAGGGATCAGTATTTTACCTCAGTTGGTTATTCAAAATTTACCGCCAACATTGAGAGCGATTCCATTAAAGCAAGGTGGCTACCGAACGATTGGTATTGCCATGAAACACCATGCTTCGCCCGTCACAAAGAAATTTGCAGAGATATTAAGTGCTTGGCTAAAAGAACAAAACAGCTCCCTAAAATAGTGGCTATTGAAGCCTATCCTTACATTACGTTAAAATAGTATTTGTATATATTTCAGAAAATAGGTGAGTGTATGGGGACATTACAGGGCAAAACCGTACTCATTACAAGTGGGGGAACACTTGAAAAATGGGATCGTGTACGAGGTCATACGAATTTATCAAAAGGCACAATGGGGTGTTATTTAGCAGAGGCGGCGCTGGCTACTGGCGCTAACGTAGTATACATGCATGGTTACTTTGCACAGCTCCCAGAAAACCAAAATGATATGACATTGATACAATTTGAAGGCATAGAGGATTTAGGACAAAAGGTGCGTCATGCAGTTCAACAACAACATGTCGATATCGTTATTATGGCGGCTGCGGGCTCTGATTGGGTCATTGACAAAGTATATGATCAATCAGGTAATTTAATGGAGGAAACGGGGAAAATGCCTTCTGACGAACCACCTATTATTCATTTTAAAAAAGCACCAAAAGTATTAGGTCAAATTAAGGGATGGCAACCGAATGTAACGTTAGTAGGCTTTAAGCTCGAAGCAACGAATGATGAGGAATTCTTGTTAGCTCGTGCCAGACTGCGTATGGAAACAGCCAATGCACAATTTATGGTAGCAAATAGCTCTCAGTCTTTATATGGGGGGGATGAACCTCATTGGATTGTACCTGCTGATGGACAGCCTCTTAAAGTAATGGGCAAGCAAAAAACAGCAGAAGCTTTAATGATGTATTTACAAAATCAATAAATGTGAACTGTGTAGAGAAATAGTTCTACGCAGTTTTTTCTTGCCTAAAAGGTTAGCATCCTATAATATTTACTTAACGTTCGGTAAAAAAGGAGGGTAATAATGGGAAATAAAGAACAAACTTTTCGAAAGATTATAGAAATTGCTTATGGGATGTTTGCGGAAAATGGTTTTGAAAAAACAAGCTTAGCAATGATTGCTACAGAGGTCGGTATTTCAAAACCAGCCATTTACTATTATTTTCAATCAAAAGATCAATTAATCGCTTTCATATTTGATGAATTGTATAAAGAAATTCAACATGATGTCGCTGTGGATTATAAAGAGCTTTCTTCCGCTAATTTTAAGGAGGAATTACTTAAGCTAGGCTATCAATCTATTGAGGCACAGGACAAGGACCCTTATTTTAATAAAATATTTAATCAATATGTACTATTAGCGGCTCGCGATGAAAACTATAAAAGACAATTAGTAGAGCTAGAAACCAGCTTTTTAACAAGCTTTGTTACTATCCTACGATATGGCGTACAGCTAGGCGTGTTAGAGGATACTCCCCATATAGAAGCGAAGGCACAGATGCTAGCCCTGGTCTATGATAATATCGGTAATTTCATGTTAACAGGCAACCAATTGAACTATAGGGCTATTTGGAAGGAGGCTGTACATAGCGTTATTCAAGGGGGCAAAGATGACAAAAAGAAATGATGATCGGCGCATTGAAGGTCTTGATTTTGCAAGAGCTCTCGCCATGCTTGGCATGTTCATTGTCAATTTTGGCGTTATAACAGGTTCTACAACGAATGGTTCAACATGGTTAATTGCCTTCCAACATCTTTTCGAGGGACGTGCTTCAGCCGTATTTGTCATGCTAGCAGGAATAGGGACAGCCTTCATGACTCGTCAGGCTAGAGAGAGTAAGGACCCAATCCTTCTTCGTCAAAATCGACTTACTTTGTGGAAGAGGGCGCTTTTGTTATTTACGATAGGGATACTATTATATGCGATCGGCTGGACAGGAGATATATTACATTATTATGGCGTGTATATGTTTGTTGCTGCTTGGTTGATTGCCCAATCCAAGAAAATGATGATCTTCATAATCGGTGCCATCCTTATCCTTTCACAATGGCTCCAAATTCAATTTAATTACCTTGCTGGTTGGCATCCAACATATGTGTTACTAGAGTATCTTGATTTTTGGACACCAGCTGGATTTATAAGAAATTTGATGTTTAATGGCTATCACCCTCTATTCCCCTGGATTTGCTTCTTTCTGATAGGTATGGTGATAGGCACATTAGATTTAACAAATCATACATTAAAAAAAAACTTACTGGTGACAGGTTTATTGCTAGTCATCATGACTGAGACTTGTTCAACGTTATTCATTAAGATGACAACCATTCATTTATTAGATGTAGAGAGTGCATTGTATTTATTTGATACAGGACCGATTCCACCGAATATGATGTATGTCCTATCTAATTCGGCTTCGGCTATTGTCATCATTGTGGGCTCCATCTATCTTGTAGAGACATGTAAAAATAAAGTTATTCAATCTTTCATATTAACAGGACAAATGTCTTTAACGCATTATGTTGGCCATGTTGTTATAGGCATTGGAATACTAATTATTTGCCAAAAGCTGGAGAACCAAACACTTGCTTTTTCCATGCTGTATGCCTGCTGTTATTTTTTAGGATGTGTCTTTGTTTCAGTATGGTGGAGGGCTAAACATCATCGAGGCCCACTTGAATTCATGATGAGGAAATGGAGCTTGTAATAAATTAATGGAGTGCCATCTATTTCTCACTGACTAGGCATAAAATACTTTAGGTATAGGGAGTCTTTTAATCTAAACGACATATTGCATAGTATTCAACTAGGTTTTCTAATATTTTGTATTGACATTCCTATAGCAGAATTATAGAATTATTTTCAAGAAACGCAGTACTCTTATCAAGAGAGGTGGAGGGACTTGGCCCAATGAAGCCTCGGCAACCGAAAAACAGGTGCCAAATCCAACAGATGGTGTCTGAGAGATAGGAGGGGCTATCAATCAGTTTGATGCGTTGGCCTCTTTATGAACAATAAGGATAAAAAAGAAGGGGTGTATCGTATGGCTCAGTCAGTAAAAGTAGATGATAAGAAATTAGAGGCAATTGCGAAGGCGATTCAAAATCTTGAATTTGGTGAAGTGCATATTACGATTCAAGATGGTGTGATTGTGCAAATTAATAGGCTTGAAAAGCAGAGATTTCCGCAGAAAAAATAACCATGATTTCAGTAGAACTTATGTCAAACGGCCACCTATAAGCATGAAGGATTTCCTGTGCTTACAAGTGGCCCTTTTTTTGTGTAAAGGCTAGCTATAAAAGCTTTTTGGTATGGGACCGATATGACGGCGATGATACAGCAAGGGCTCTTTTTGAGCATTTGTAATATCTACGACCTGCCCTATAAAAATGGTATGGTCACCAGCATCGATTTGCTGAAATGTTTTACATTGTAAATTAGCTGCTGTATCATGTAAAATCGGTAGTCCTAAAGAGGAAGTGGACCATGTTGCTTGTGCAAAGCGATCAGGGATTTTACTAGCAAATAGTGTACATAAATGCTCTTGATCACTCGCTAAAATATTGACCACAAAATTTGGCGCAGTCGTGAAATAGGGATGGAGCTGAGATTTTTTATCGAGTGACCACAAAATAAGGAGCGGGTCGATTGAAACAGATGCAAAGGAATTGACGGTTAAGCCAATCGGTTTTGTGTCATAACATGTCGTGACAACTGTTACGCCTGTAGGGTAATTACCTAATGCCAATTTAAAAGCAGCTACTAAATCTGTCATTCAAATCACCTCTTTATGAAATTAGTGAACGGAGTTTGTAGGTAAACGAAACTTTTTTTCATATCCTACTAGTAACTCCTTTTCTTGAGTAAATTTTAAACTAATCAAACATACAGGTAAAGGTAATGGGGAAAGAAAGGGGAATGGCCATGACTTTATATTTTGATCATCTGGTTCATCAAGTGGAATCACCAGAAAATATAAAGGTTTTCTTCAATAAACGAAATGTCCATACAGTGAATGGTGGGCAGCACACGATGTGGGGGACTTATAATACGTTAAGCTACTTTGGCTTAAGCTATATTGAACAAATTGCTATCTATGATCGTGATTTATTTGAGCAAGCGGCACAATACCCATATTCCCTACATTATACGTTTAAACGTGATCAAGAGCGCCAGGGATTTTCTCGAATTGCTCTGCGCACAAAAAATATTGAGGAAGAGGCTCGACGATTGCGAGCATTGGGCTATGAAGTATATGGACCTGATGCATGTAGCAGAACAAGACCAGATGGCACGGTGGTAGAATGGAAGCTACTGCATTTTGGTAAGCCAGATCTGCCAATTGATTTTCCATTTTTGATTGAATGGGCGGAGGAAGATGAAGAACGCTTTGTTCAATTAAAAGCAAGTGGTGCCATTGATGTCAAACAGGCTATAACGATGGAATCCGTCCAATTCTACGTCAAGGACATGCAGGCAACAGTACAGCTGTGGCAAGATGTGTTACAGCTACCAGAGCCTACGCAATATGAGCAGTATATGTCACTACAGCTACCGAATATGCGTTTAGATTTCTATAAGGAAGAGAGTGCGATGACAATGACACTCGGTCATGTCAAAGAGGGACCATTTGGTGTGACATTAAAGGATCCTAAACGAACAAAAGAAACATTAGTTTGCCCTGGTGCTTTTTATTGGATAAATCGATAAGGAGAAAAGGCTGGGCCATAACTAACTGGGACCTTCATTAAGCCGAATAATCTTTAAATTAACAAAACATGATAACTAGAAAAACCGAACTATTCCAAAACACTTCGTGAGCATTTCAGTGGATAGTTCGGTATTTTTGTTGGCTGAAACACTTTTGCCCAGCCACTTTACATAGTGTCGAAAACAAGAACATCCATAGAATTTCTGATGCAGGCTACTTGCTTTCCTGTTAGCGGGCCGCTTCCTCCGCTATCGCTACAATCCACTAACTTTTAGCAAAGGTGTTCACTACTCATTTATCGAGAGGTGTTGTCACTCATCACTTTTCTACTATGAAAAAACAAAAGCCACTTTTTTAGAATGGTTGATTGGAGTGCAGCGTCATTCCTAGGGGATTTAGCGTTACAGAGGAGGCTCTGGAGCGAAAACAATCCTTCACCTTGCTAAAAGGTTTTAGCTAGTGACATGATCTTTATTCAACAGTATGGAAAAATCCACTTCATCTGAGAAGTGGATTTTCGTTGCCAATTGTTATTCGATGGTCATTTTTTTCGGTGTTTCTGTACCTGTATACCAATCAAACTCAATTTCAAATGAATGCTTGTCGCCCTTTTTGGTATAGGAGTATTCGATTTTGAGCTGTTCACTTGGGCTGACAACTGTTGGCTCTGTGCCTTGAACAAAAGTGAATTCACCATTTTCTTTAAGCTTTTTTGCAATCGTTTCCAGTGTTGCCGCAAATTCTGCTACACTTTGTCGTTCTTTATGCTTCAAAATAACTTCAGTCATGGGTTTATTTTGTTTATGCATCGAAATCCCTCCTTACGTATAATTACTTCTATTATAACATGGAGGAGGCATTCAGCTTATAAAACAACACAAAAAGCAGATGAGGAAAACGATGCATTTCCTAATCCGCTGCTAATCTGGAACTACATGGATAGCCCCATTATGCTTATAGTTTTACAACATTTGATGCTTGGGGTCCACGATTGCCTTCCACAACATCAAATGAAACCTTTTGACCTTCTTCAAGTGTACGGAAGCCTTCCTCCTGGATGCCCGTAAAATGAACAAATACATCTTCGCCATCATCACATTCAATAAAGCCATAACCTTTTTCATTATTGAACCACTTTACGATCCCCTGTTGCATAAGCATTCGCCTCCAATGCGCTTGAATGTAAAATAAAGTTAAATAAATGGTGCTCTCATTGTGAAAATGTGAAAAAAATGCATTTTCTCTTAGAACATACAGGAATTGAGCAAAGATGTCAATTGATTGACGAAATGCTTGTATATCTGGCTTTCTTTTTTTTCACAATTAAGACTATAATGGAAATGAACAACATAGAAAGTAGGATGCCAAATGACAACGAAAAATCAACCATTATCAGATTTAGAAATCGCTAGTCAAGCAGTGATCAAACCTATTACGGAAATTGCCAATGCTGCGGGTATTCCAGAGGATGCTCTTGAGCAGTATGGACGCTACAAAGCAAAGATCGACCCATTAAAAATTATTGCTCAGGGTGAGGATGCAAAGGTAGTATTAGTATCAGCTATAAGTCCAACCCCTGCTGGTGAAGGAAAGTCGACTGTGACTGTTGGACTAGCAGATGCCCTTCATCAATTAGATAAGAAGGTGATGGTCGCATTACGTGAACCATCATTAGGTCCAGTCATGGGCGTAAAAGGTGGCGCAACTGGCGGAGGTTACGCACAAGTTATACCAATGGAGGATATTAATTTACATTTTACTGGCGACCTTCATGCGATTACAACAGCTAACAATGCTTTATCCGCATTTATTGATAATCATATCCACCAAGGAAATACACTTAACATTGATCCACGACGCATTATTTGGAAGCGTGTCATGGACTTAAATGATCGTGCCCTTCGTAAAGTAGTGGTGGGATTAGGTGGTCCTGTTCAAGGCATGCCGCGTGAGGACGGCTTTGATATAACGGTTGCCTCTGAAATTATGGCAGTATTCTGTTTAGCAACAAGCATTGAGGATTTACGTGAGCGCATCGCTAGTATTGTGATTGGCTATACTTTCGAGCGTGAGCCTGTCTTTGTGCGTGATTTACAGGTAGAGGGTGCCTTAACACTATTATTAAAAGATGCCTTTAAGCCAAACCTAGTTCAAACATTAGAGGGAACACCTGCTATTATCCATGGTGGTCCATTTGCGAATATTGCCCACGGCTGTAATTCTATTATGGCGACACAAACCGCTCGTAAGCTAGCTGATATTGTGGTGACAGAAGCGGGCTTCGGCTCTGATTTAGGTGCTGAAAAATTCATGAACATTAAAGCTCGTAAGGGAGGCTTTAAACCAAGCGCAGTTGTCATTGTAGCGACAATTCGTGCATTAAAAATGCATGGTGGTGTTCCGAAAACAGCTCTTGTAGGTGAAAATGTGGAAGCACTCCTACAAGGAATTGAAAACTTAGCTAAACATGTAGATACAGTTCGTACATTTGGCGTTGAACCAATTATTGCCTTAAATCGTTTTATCACGGACACAGAGGCTGAACTAGAAGCCGTTCTGAACTGGTGTCAAGAAAATCATGTTCGCATTGCCCGTACGAATGTCTGGGAAGAGGGCGGTAAAGGTGGTCTAGCCTTAGCTGAGCAAGTACTAGCTGTGCTAGAGGAAGAAAACAACTTCTCTCCTTTATATGATGTCACAGAGTCGATTGAAGAAAAGGTACGTACGATTGTGCAAAAGGTGTATGGCGGGAAAGATGTACAATTTACAGACCAAGCCAAAAAACAAATTGCCCAAATCGAAAAATTCGGCTGGGACTCTCTTCCAATTTGTATGGCGAAAACCCAGTATTCTTTATCAGACCAACCAAGTTTACTTGGTCGACCAGAAGGCTTCACCATTACAATTCGTGAAGTGATTCCAAAGCTTGGTGCAGGCTTCTTAGTTTGTCTAACTGGCGATATTATGACAATGCCAGGACTTCCAAAAGCACCAGCTGCTCTACGCATGAATGTCGATAATGAAGGACATGCGGTAGGATTGTTCTAAACGATATTAAAGCTGCCTAACTTAAATGGGCAGCTTTTTTTGATAATTTTGGTAAGTATCGTTCTAGAATCATCAATTGTTTACAATGCAAATATGGTATAAAAGTAAAATTTAGGGTGATTACTTTATCCACCCCTTGAGTAAAAATTCGAAAAAATTAATTTTTTTAAGATTCTAGTGAAAACTAGGATCTTTTTTATGTTCACAAAAATCATGAGAACTTTCCTTATAGAAATGTGTTTGGTATTTTTTATCTATATTTATCTGATATTGGAAAGATAGAGCTGATTTTTACAAGGAAGGACAATTGTCAAATGAATTTTTATTTAAAAAATACATTGAATTTTCTTTTTCTTTTAAATATAATTTATTTAATTCTAATTCGGAACACTGTACCGATAATAGGAACACGGAGGGATGAAGTCTTGAAAATCGCAACAGATATTGGCGGTACTTTTACTGACCTAGTTTTCACAGATGAAAAAGGAAATCTTCATTTTGATAAGGGACATACGACACCTGGTCACTTTGAGGATGGCATATTAAATGTATTAGGACGACATGTAACGGAAGATTCTTTCATTGAATCATTTATTCACGGATCGACGGTTATCATCAATACATTAACGGAAAGAAAAGGGGGCGTAGTTGGGTTAATTACAACAAAGGGTTTCCGTGATGTTATAGAAATTGCTCGTGGAAATCGGCCAGACTTATATAACTTTAAATATAAAAAGCCAGAACCATTTGTAGAGCGTTATTTACGTCAAGAAATCGATGAGCGAATTGATTTTAAAGGAAATATTATGAAAGCGCTTAATACCGAGGAAGTTGACGAGATCGTTTATAAATTTAAGGAGTTAGGTGTTGAGGCGATTGCCATTTCCTTAATACACGGCTATAAAAATCCAATTCATGAACAACAGTTAAAAGAAGCCATTTTAAAAATTTGGCCTGAAGTATATATCACACTTTCAAGTGAAACGATTAAAGAATACCGTGAGTATGAAAGAACAAACACAACAGTCCTTAATTCTTATGTAAAGCCAATTGCACATGCCTACTTAAAAAGTCTAAAAGAGAAATTAAGCACAATTGGCATTACAGACCATTTAAAAATTATGCAATCGAATGGCGGGACTACAAGCTTTGATAAAGCAATGGAGCTACCAATCAACCTCGTTGAATCTGGACCTGTAGCAGGGATGTTTGGGGCAGCTAAATTAGGCCAACTTTTAAATGAATCGAATATCATAGCTTTTGATGTTGGTGGGACGACAGCAAAATGTTCGCTTATTACAGATGGCAAAGTCAATGTCACAACAGATTACTATATTGAAAGAAATGAAAAATTTGCGGGCTATCCAATTAAAACACCTGTAGTGGATATTGTGGAAATCGGAAATGGTGGTGGCTCCATCGCACGTGTAGATCAGTTTGGCTCATTAAAGGTTGGACCAGATTCTGCTGGGGCAAATCCAGGGCCTGTAGCATATGGCTTAGGGAATACACAGCCAACAATTACAGATGCCAATGTTTATTTAGGAAGATTATCCTTAGAAAACTTTGATAACCCAGTATCCATTGACAAAGTGGAGGAGGCTCTTATTGAAGGCATTGCGAAACCATTTAATGTGTCAGCAGAAGAAGCAGCACAAGGTATTTTAGATATTGCAAACTCTAATATGTTAAATGCACTGAAGCTGATCTCTATTCGTAAAGGCTACGACCCTGAAGACTTTACAATGGTGGCATTTGGTGGTGGTGGTCCACTACATGCGATGAATTTAGCAGAAGAACTTGGTATGAAAAAAGTCATTATTCCTTATGGCTCATCCGTCTTCTCAGCATTAGGAATGATGATGACCGAATATCGACAAGATTACATTCAAACAAGTTTAATGAACTTTGACAAAGATCATCTTGCGGTTATTCAAGAAAATATTGATCAAGTGATTGCCACTGCCTATGCAGATGCACCATTATCAAAGGATCATTATTATTTTGAAATTAATTATGATTTACGCTACAAAGGTCAAGAGCATGCCGTTAAATTAAATGCATCAGCTATTTTGCTTGATGAAGAGGGGTTACTTGCATTAGCTGAAGCCTTCCACATCAAACATAAACAAGAGTTTTCTTTTGATTTACCAGCTACACCAATTGAGTTAGTGAACTTACATCTTACAATCTACGGGAAAGATGAGGCGGTTCAATTCAAAGAGCTAGACTTCTCTCATATTGACAATTCCACATGTATCAAGGCACAACGCAATTTATATGTGAAGGGAACAGGTTGGGTAACGGTCAATGTCTATGACCAACAAAAATTAGTACCTGGCTATGTCATTACAGGTCCTGCCATTGTGGAAAATCCAACATCTACGGTCGTAATCAATGACAAGCAATCGATAGAAATTGATCAATACGGCAATTTGATTGTAGAGATGGAGGGGAAATAAAACATGAAAAAAGATGTTTTTGCAGTAGAAATTATTCAAGATTCATTGCTAGCTATAGGAGATGAGATGTTTGTTGCTCTAGCACGCTCTTCTATGAGCCCAGTTATCTATGAGGTATTAGACTATGCTTGTGGTTTAACAGATGCCAAGGGTAATTTAATTAGTCAAGGAAACGGTGTAACGAGTTTTATTGGGATGTTAAGTCCAATGGTACAGCGTGTAATTGAAAAGTTTGATAATGGGAAAAAACTACACGAAGGTGATGTCATTATTATCAATGACCCTTATGTTGGAGGCGGCTCACATTTATCGGATGTGGGCTTAGTTCTCCCAATTTTCTATAACGGTGAAATTATTGCGTACTCTGCCAATAAAGCACACTGGACAGAGGTAGGGGGCATGGACCCGGGTTCGTTTACAAGTAATTCTAATGAAATCTATCAGGAAGGTTTACAGCTACCAGGTGTCAAACTTTATCATCAAGGTGAGTTGAACGATGCAGTCTATGAAATTATTTCTACGAATGTTCGTTTACCAGAGCTTTCAATCGGTGATATGTTTGCACAAGTAGCCGCCTTAAAAACAGGTGAAAAACGAATCGCAGAGCTTTGTCAGAAGTTTGGTGCGGAATCGGTGAAATTGTCCATTCAAAAATTATTGGACAAGGGTGAGAAAATTGTAGAGTATGAGCTTCAACACCTACCTAAAGGTGAATTTTATGCGGAGGACTTTATTGAAGGGGACCCATTAAAGGGTGGACCTTATCCAATAAAAGTGAAAGTCACAATCAGTGATGAGGCGTTTATTTGTGACTTCAGAGGCTCACATCCTGCGGTCAATGTGCCAATGAACTGTTCTCAATTTGGTTTAATGGCAAGTGTGCGCGTTATGTTCCTAGCATTACTTGGCGATATTGACGTAATTAACGAAGGTGTCTTTAAACGCTTAACGATTATCACAGATGACAATTCCATTGTTTCAGCTAAACGCCCACATCCTGTGTCTATGAATTTTGAGGCACGTATTGGGGCAGCTGATCTCATTTGGAAAGCGCTTGCGCCGCATTTACCAGAACGCTTATCGGCAGGGCATTTACAATCTGTTTGTACGTTTATTCTCACTGGGAAAAATCCTGAAAATGATGAGTCATTCCTAATTGTTGAGCCATCTGTTGGTGGCTGGGGAGCGGCGAATGATGAGGATGGGCAAAGCGGGCAATACTGTATGGGAGATGGTGAAACATATAATCTTCCAGTTGAAATTGCAGAAACAAAATACGGTATTCAAATTGATGAATATAGCTTAAATTGTGACGGTGCTGGTGCTGGTCAATTTAGAGGTGGCTTAGGTGTTCGTCGCGTTTATACAGTCAATCATGATGGTCAAAAGGTTTCTGTGAACTTAGGTAGACATCAATTCGCGCCATTCGGCTTAAATGGTGGTGGAGAAGGCTCTCACAACTATTTAATCATTCATAAAAAGGATGGAACGAAAATTGGACCAGTGGGCGTACTTGCCAATTATGAATTGCAAAAAGGCGACCGTATTGAGCTTGTGACAGCTACTGGCGGTGGTTATGGTCCTCCACATGATCGAAGCTTAGAGGCCATTGAACGTGATCTATTAAATGAATATATTTCTGTAGATGTAGCAAAAGAGCGATACGGTTATCAAAACGCTTAAAGGGAGAAATAAATGACTGTCAAGACATTAAAAAACTCATTGGATATACTAGAATGCTTTGCAACGACAGAAAATGCATTAGGTGTTCGTGAAATTTCACGCATGATGAAACTGCCGACAAGTGTCGTGCAAAGAACCATTAATACATTTACAGAAGCGGGTTATTTAATACAGGATGAACACACGAAAAAATATAAATTAGGTTATAAAATGTACCTTTTTTATGATGTGTTATCGAATTCAAAAGACCCTCACTCGACCATTTATGAATTGATGCAAAATCTTGCCAGTGAAATCAATGAATCAGTATTTCTTACTTATATGGACAATGAATACGGTGTCACAACGAAAATAGCCGAAAGCAATAAAAATGTAAAGTATGCGGTGTCTTTAGGAACAAAGACACCCCTTTACATCGGTGCTTCCTGTAAGGTCATGTTTGCTTATTTAGAGGAGGACAGACAGCTAGAGTTAATGGCCTTCTTTCATGAGGAACAATCGAAGGAAGAGCAGGTTTCTTTCCTAGCGTCATTAAAGGAAGAGCTGCAACAAATTCGTCAAAACAACTGGTGTGTTACCGTCGGAGAGTATAATGAACATGCATTTGGCATCAGTGTACCGTTATTTAACTATAAAAAGGAAATCACTGCATCTCTTACAATTTCTGGGTTAGTATATGATTTAGATGATCAAAGGGAGAAAAATATGCTTGAACAGTTAGTGAAAGTAGCTCAGCAAATACAATCACACATTTCAAAATTATAACAACAATAGGGGAGCTGACACTATGAATAATAAAGTATTACATCCAAGGGCTTTAGAGCCTGTAACTCTACTAATGATCGTCTTAACATCTGTTGTGGGGGCCATTATTGGGATACAGCTGATTACGACTTTAGGGATTTCTGCCAATACATCAATCGTTGGGGCAATATTTGCGATGATTCTTGGAAGAATACCGATTGGCAAGCTAATTGCCTTTAAATCTGTACACAGACAAAATATTATTCAAACAGCCATTTCGGCAGCAACATTTAGTGCAGCAAGTAGTTTAATGTTGCCAATCGGTATTCCATATGTATTAGGCTATGAAAATTTAGTATTACCATTGTTTATCGGTGTTATTTTAGCGATGTTTGTTGATGCTTTATTATTATATAAATTTTTCGATACAAAGATTTTCCCAGCAGCAGGTACTTGGCCACCGGGAATTGCAACAGCTGAAGCCATTAAAGCGGGCGATAAAGGCGGTAAGAATGCAAAGGTATTAATTGGTGGCGTGTTAATTGGTATCGTGGGATCTGTTTTGAAAATTCCAATGTCAGCTTTTGGGGTAGCGTTCATCGGTAATATTTGGGCACTGACGATGTTTGGGATTGGGCTTTTATTAAGAGGCTATTCTGTTCAATTATTTAATGTTGACTTAAATGCTTACTATATTCCTCATGGCGTTATGATTGGTGCTGGGATTGTAGCACTTTTCCAAGTAGCTTTTGCCTTATTGAATAAAAAGTCAGCTAAAAAGTCAGAAGAGTTAAGCTATTCAAAAGATGCAAAAGAAATTCGCCAAGCATTTGGTGTTGGTTTTATAGCTTATTTGGCCATTGCTCTGTTAATCGCTATTTTAGGCGGTATTATTTCACACATGTCTTTCGGTATGTTAATAGGATTCATCATCTTTGCAACGATTGCTGCATTTGTCCATGAGCTAATTGTGGGTATCGCAGCAATGCATGCGGGTTGGTTCCCAGCATTTGCAGTGGCATTTATTACACTGATTGTGGGTATTTTAATTGGTTTCCCAGCGCCAGCACTGGCATTACTAGCAGGGTATAGTGCAGCTACAGGGGTAGCGTTTGCGGATATGGGTTATGACTTAAAAACTGGTTTCATTTTACGTGGTAATGGTAGTGATGTTGCATTAGAAAAAGAAGGTCGCAAGCAACAATTGATTGCTGGTATGTTAGCTTTTGCAATTTCGGCAGTTGTAGTTCTGCTATCCTATAAATCTTATTTTGCACAGGATTTAGTAGCACCTGTTAACCATGTGTATGCAGCCACAATTCAATCAGGTGTTACAGGCGATGTAGCAAAACAATTAATGATATGGGCGATTCCAGGTGCATTAATTCAGCTCATCGGTGGTTCAAAACGTCAAATGGGTATCTTATTTGCAACAGGTCTATTACTTGTCAATCCAATTGCTGGTTGGGCTGTTCTAGTTGGTATCTTACTACGTGTAATTTTCACATATGTGACGAAAGGTAAGAGAGAATCTGAAATGACAGTATTTGCAGCAGGTGTTATTGCCGGAGATGCTTTATATAGCTTCTTCACTTCTATTATCAAAATAGGGAAATAGAAAGGGGTAATAAAGGATGACAAAAGTATTGTCCTATGAGGATGGGATTGCGGCCGTTTATGGAGGAGCAATCCTTGGCGGAGGCGGCGGTGGTCTCCTAGAGGAAGGACTCAAGCTAGTAGAGGAAATCTTTGCAGCAGGCGAACCTCAAATCGTGGATATTACCGAATTAGATCAAGAAGATTTAGTTGCCTGTGTGGCAATGGTAGGTGCGCCATCAGCGGTCGATCAATATATTTCAAATGAACAGCTTTGTTGGAGCTATCGTAGTATGAACAACCATATCAATCAACGTCTAAAGGGCATCATTACCAATGAAAATGGTGCCATCACGACGATCAATGGCTGGTTGCAGTCAGTTTTATTAAATGTACCTGTTGTGGATGCTCCCTGTAATGGGCGAGCACATCCAACGGGAATCATGGGTTCTTTAAATCTCCATGAACAAGAAGAATATCAATCCGTACAATTTTATGCAGGAGGAAAAGATGACTTCGCGGTCCAAGGCTTTGTGGAAGGAAATTTACACAGCACCGCAAAGACAGCACGCCAAGCTTCTATATTAGCAGGCGGACTAGTAGGGGTCACTCGAAATCCTGTGACGATTGACTATTTACAAAAACATGGCGCACCAAATGCGATCACTATGGCCATAGAACTTGGCTATCGCTTCTTAAATGGGCAAACCTTTGAAGAAAAGCTAGCCCATGTGTTGCAGTATTTGAATGGGGTGCACATCGTATCAGGTGCCGTCACAAATTATTCGTTAACAAAGGAAAATGGCTTCGATGTAGGGAAATTATCAGTGGGGGATTACCATCTGACGTTCTGGAATGAATATATGACATTATCGAAGGAAGGGCAGGTACAATCCAAATTCCCAGACCTCATCATGACGTTCGATACAGAGAAAATGATGCCAGTTCCAAGTGCAAGTATTAAAGAGGGAATGCATGTCACAGTGATACATGTAGACCAATCTAACTTAAAATTAAGTACAACCATGCAAAACGAGGCTCTATTGCGGGAAATTGATGAAGTGATCAAAGGCGTTCTATGAAATAAGAAAACAAAACAGTAAAAGCTGCCATCATCTACTTGAATGTAAGATGGGCAGCTTTTATTTGTCCTTCAGCGGGATGGTAATACATTTTATCACAATCGTTCCTACTTCCTTTATAACTTCTTACAATTTTGGTTTATAGAAATCTTCATTGTGTTTGTACGACTCATTCACGTGGTTTCATAAACTGTCAGCCATCATCGTGTACGATTTTCATTAAAGGGAGGAGCTACGTTCGTACAACTAGAAGAAGGTAACAACCAATAACAAAAAACAATTACACGTGGCTTCCATTTAATGAAAACCTATTGGTCGCAAAAACAACTAACTTGTTGTTCACAATTTTCGGCTGTACATCATGCTATGCGGGTTAAACAAAGAATTTCTAAGGGAAAGTGTTCACTTTTATTTGTTTGATGATTGGTTTTCTTTACTTATGTCATCTTGCAAACATACTATTCAATTGTAAGCCCGCTGAAGTTGATATTAATACTGTTAAACACATAGCTGTTTGTACGTAGCTGAAAAATATGAGGTACAGAACAAATTGTTTGTTCTGTACGTTTATCTTATAATATTCTGAAAAATTAGTCAATTGAAAAGGCTTTGATTTTTTATTTTTCGTGAGGGCTATAAATACAGTATAATCGTGTAGGAAGGGAATGAGTTTGAACTATGGATTATTTAATGAGTAAAGTACGTGAAATTTATGAACAGTTTGACGCTAGCCATGATTTCCAACATATTGAGCGTGTCTATCAAAATGCGCTAGCGATCTTACATACAGAGCCAGCAGCAGATGAAGAAGTTGTGAAAATAGCTGTACTTTTACATGATGTCAGTGACAAAAAGTATACCGATAGCAAGGAAAAGGAAGAACAGCTTATTGCGGAATTACCTGTTAGCGAGGGAAAAAAGCAACATATTCGAAATTGCATCGCTCAAGTGTCATTTAATGGTGGGAATGAGCTAGAAGCAACATCATTGGAAGCAAAAATCGTCCGAGATGCAGATCGTTTAGATGCGATTGGTGCTATTGGCATTGCCAGAACATTTGCTTACGGTGGAGCAAAAGGTCGCAAGCTTTATGATAAGGAAGAAGAAGCACGCACAAATATGTCAGAGTCAGAATATCGTCAAAAAAATACCGCGTCTGTTACTCATTTTTATGAGAAATTATTACTGCTAAAAGATTTAATGGTGACGGAAAAGGGCAAGCAAATGGCACTTGAACGTCATCAATTTATGGAAAGTTTTTTAAAGCAATTACAACACGAAATTGGTCAATAAAACAACACGAACCGCCTTTCAATTGAAGGGCGGTTCGTGCGCTTCATTAGCATATTTGTTTGACATAATCATTTTATTGTAAGCTGCAGTTTTATTGGATGAAATCTGTAGCACTCGCATAGTGCTGTTATCGCAAAAACGTAAAAGAATGTATTAAACAATATCCTTTTGTGACGGGTTTTTTAAAATCTGATTTTGTTTTTACACCGCATAACCCTTTAAAAAGCGTCCTAACTTCATCTTCGGGTGTGTCAATTTTAACATTCTCTAATAACTTACTTTATTTACAATTCTTTTTTTATTATCAAGGCAATGATAAAAATTTTATTTCATAATGGAACAATTGAATTAGTATAGAATCAGAAGAATCATCTTATTAAATAGTAATAATAATTTAAAATTGACTTCTATTCTTTAACAGTTTTTAAAAATATAAATTCATCTTAATATTTTGTCATATAAAAACACCCCAAAGGTTAGATTTTCTACTCTAACTTTTGGGGTTCATCACCTTTTCCTCGGCTTTTGTCGCATCACCTTGTTCTTTGAAACATTGATGATTAATCGTGATATACCAGAGGACTGTTTCGCTATTCAGATACTTATGGACATTAATCTTGTATTGCTACCAATATTCCATCTTCAAAATAAAGATATTTATCATATGCGGAATACACCCATTGTTCTGATATATGATCAGTAGTAATCGTTCGGTTAATATCATTAGGTTTGCCCCAATTAGTAGCGAGAACTTGTTCTTTTGTCATTCCTATGTATACTCGATTTTTGGCTTCCTCAATTATTCTAGCTTTTTCCTTTGCTTCATTTTCAGCTTTCAAATTTGCATAACTTTCACGTGCTTCTTCTTCGTTATTTTTTATAAATGCTTCAATTTCTTCAATGTTTGTTGGAAATTTTTTATTTATAAGAGATAGAACATTTTCATTTAAGTTTTCCATATCTAGCGATAAAAGATTATAATCATAGTAATTAAAGGTTTCAGCCTTTTCTATATATTTTTCAACAGCAATATTATAAAGTTCAATCGTTTTTTCTGTTGGTTTTAATTTTTTATCGACATTTTTAATAAATGAATTTTTATAATGGGTGATTGTATCTAAATAGTTTTCCTGTTCGATAAGTTCAATTATATTTTTCTCAATGTTTTCAGCTTTTTCTTGACGCTTTTGATCTTCAGCAGATAATTCTTTCATTTCCTTAGTATCATGTATTTCTTCATTTCCGTTTAACTTATTTGTAGTCTCTTGATTAGTACAACCAGTAAGTGTTAGTAAGCATAATGTTGACATTATAAACCGTTTGTACAAATTATTCATTTTCAAAACGTTAACTTTGTTTTTCTGCAATTTTGATTCCCCCAAAACTAACTATGGCATATAATATCATTTTACTATATATGACTATATTGGTATATAAAATCAGACTCTAATTTGGATAACCAAAGCAAATCAGTTTAATGTAAGTACAGATACTCAATTTTTAGATGTAAAAACTAGTCTTTCAGGAACTGAGAATGTTCAATTTTAATATGGATAATCACATTTCAGGTATTGTAGTTATATCAGTAGATTCTTCTGTGTTCTTAGCATAACTCCAGACATCAACAACTGAAATAAGAGCATATGTAGCTTCATTTTCATATAACTTTCACTAAAGATAAAAAATGCTAGGTGTTTTTTTAATTGAGCACCGAGCATTTTTTTGGTTTCTGCAAGTATTTCGCAGCAGTATTTTATTTAAAAATTACTGTTGAACGAAAAGGTGGCGCGCATCAAACCCTTTCAATCACAATAGACTCATTTATTAAATTTGGACAAGTAAATTAAGTGGCCATTTAAGGTACACTGATAGCTTTTATCATAGATTAAAGGGACTCGTGGAAAAAGGATTGTATAGCTGTCGTTAGTGCTTCCCAAATAATAGTTAGATCTTCTGTGGTTGTACGCCAATTGCTGAAAGCCGCACGCATAGCTGGCACACCTTGGTAAAGAGTTGGTGTCATGAACACTTTGCCTTGTTGATTTAATGTCTTCAAAAATTGTTTGTTCATTTCGACTGTCAGTGCTTCATGATTGATGGCAAAGCACACAACATTTAAACGAACAGGTGCTAGCAAAGTAAATTGGTCACTTTGCTCTATTTTTTGTCCAAGCTGCTGAGCTAGCAGTACATTTTGTTCGATTAACTGTTGATAGCCCTGTTTACCATAAGCTTGAAGTGAAAACCAAGCTGGCAACGCACGGAATCGTCGTGAATTTTCAGGAGTAAGATCACTAAAATTCGGATTTTCAAGCGAGCTATCAAGGTAGGCAGCATTGTTTTGAAATACGGCTATTTGTAACGATTGATGTCGGGTAAATTGCATAGCCGCATCATAAGGGACATTCAGCCATTTATGTGCATCAATCGTAATCGAATCAGCATAGTTAATGCCCTCGACTAAGTGATAGTACTTGGGTGAACACGCAGCAAAGCCTCCGAAAGCTGCATCTACATGAAGCCAGAAATTATAGCGCTTTTTTAGCTTGCCAATTGCTAGTAAATCATCAAAATCAACCGTATTGACGGTTCCCGCATTTGCTACGACAACACAAGGTTCTTGTTGATTGTCTTCGAGAAACTGTTGTAATTTTGTAATATCGATCGCTTCACGCTGTTCTTGACATGGAATAAGATGAATAGACTTTCGACCAAGGCCAAGCATAGAAGTTGCTTTGACAATACTCGAATGCGGCGTACCACTGACGATTTTTATCGGTGGGATATCAAATAACCCATCCATCGCAGTGCTTTTCCCATAGTATTGCGCCACCCACTCTCTTGCTTGAGCAAGTCCTACGAAATTAGCCATCGTAGCCCCGCTGACAAATGTTCCCTGATAATCCTCACTCAATAGCAATAAATCTTTTAACATATCAATCGTCGTTAATTCCATTGAGCCTGCTACAGAATCCTGCGTATTGGATAGATTTTGATCGTAAATACTGACTAACCAATCTCCAACAATCGAAGCAGGCGTAGCTCCACCTGTAACAAACCCTAAATATCTTGAACCTGCACTGCCGCTTAAGCCTTCAGCATAATGCTGTGAAAAGTATTGAAGTGTCGACTGAGCGCCCTGTCCTACTTCAGAAAGTGTTGAAGCAGGTACGTTATAAGCTTGACTTGTTACGGCTCTTTCTTCAAGACTGCTAAAAAACTTGGCTGCATGGTGCACTACATCCGTTAAAATCGTTTCAATATTTTCCTGATCTTGCTTCATGTTCGTCATGTATCATCATTCCCCTTCATTTTATATTTAGCTATTTCTGCCTCTACACTATAAAGTGATATATATAACAGTCAAATTAGGACTATAACAGTTGGAGGGTAAATGAAAATAAAGCTAAATCGTCAATCAGATCAAACCTTAATCCATCAGATTTCAAATATTATGGCAGAAAAAATACGATCAGGCTTTTTACAGGAGGGAAGTCAATTACCTTCTATACGGAGCTTTTCTAAAGAAAATCAAGTGAGCCCCGTAACGATCAGTAAGGCTTATGCATTATTAGAAAGAAATGGGTATATTCAAGTGATGCATGGCAAGGGGGCATTCGTGCGAAAAAATGAACAGGGTAGCATGCATATGAGCCAACGTAATTATAATTGGCAATTAGCGATCCCCGACTACATTCAACGTTCACAATCCATATTAAATAAAGGAACAGAGTATGCGATGAAATTTTCAAGTGCGACCATCCATCCGGGGTTATTGCCCTCAGTTTATTTGACGAATGAAATCGTGGCAACTTTACTCGCGGATCCTCAGATTGTTACGCGCTATGGGACTGTACAAGGTGATGAAGATGTACGAAAGGCAATTCGGGATTATGTACAACAATATGGTGACATTGAAACAACGCCTCAAGAAATTATTGTGACAAATGGTGTGCAACAAGGTATTGATGTAGTGGCTAGAACATTTATTGGACCAGGAGACATTGTCATTACCGAAGCTCCTACCTATACAGCAGCAATCGATGTCTTTAGAAATCGCGGAGCCCATATTATTCCCATTCCAGTAGATGAAGAAGGTATGCAGACAACTATTCTAGCGACATTATGTTTAAGCAAACAACCAAAGCTGATCTATACAAACCCAACATTTCAGAATCCTACAGGAACTGTTTTAAGCGAAGCTAGAAGAAGAGAGTTACTAGACCTTGCCCAACAATACGGCTTTCTTATTGTAGAGGATGATTCATGGAATGAAATTTATTTTGACAATAATCCACCACCACCTACTCTTAAAGCATTAGATGAAAGTGGTCATGTTATTTATTTAAAAGGATTTAGCAAATCGTTAGCCCCTAGTTGTAGAATTGGAGCCATCATCTCGAATGGTACTGTCCATCAACGGCTCTTATCAGCGAAATCATTTGCCGATTCGGGCAATCCACTATTGACACAAAAGGCACTGATTCCATTTTTACGTTCAGACCGAATGCATACCCATTTAGAAAAACTGCGCATTGCGCTTGAGATAAGAAGGGATCAGACGATGGCATTGTTGAATAAGTATGCACCAAAAGGCGTTACTTGGATCGAACCAAAAGGTGGGCTTAATATTTGGGTGTCTTTACCTAGTAATGGCAATACGGATGAGCTGTTATGGAAGGCCCAACAAGCCCAAATTACCTTTTTACCAAGCTCAGCTTGTTATCCAGGAGAGCCACAATATCACCATCTGAGAATTAGTTATTCTTATCCTGAACCGCAAGACTTAACACAAGGAATCATCAAGCTTTGTCAGCTTATGGAATCCTATTTACAGGACATGCCACCAGTTCGTTGCTAGTTTGTTGTTCTTTGTTTACCTACGGTTTGATGTTATGATGAATAGTGGATATCAATAATCGTCTACATAAAAATCGTGTGGGCATGAACAATACCTAACATGAAAGAGATGGAATAGTGGAATGAGTCATTTAATTGTACAAAATTTAACCAAAACAGTGGGCGATAAAACGCTTTTTCAAAATATTGAATTTACCATTTATGAGGGAGAGCGGGCAGGCTTAATCGGTATAAATGGAACGGGAAAATCAACCCTGTTATCCATTTTAGCTGGGGACATGGAAGCGGATTCGATGACAGTAGATCGCCCGAATAAATACCGTGTCGCTTATTTACCACAGGAGCCTACTTTTAAGGCAGGCGAAACAGTTTTACAAGCTGTCTTTTCAGGCGATTCGCCCATTTTACAGCTGAATCGTCAATATGAGGAAACGGTTGCTGCTCTAGCAAGTAACCCAACATCCGAAAGTTTACAAAAGACGTTATTTAGTCTGCAACAGCGCATGGATGAAGAACAGGCATGGGATGTCAATGCCCTTGCAAAGACGGCCTTAACAAAGCTTGGGATTGAAACTTTTGAAAAAGAGGTACTAACGCTATCAGGCGGTCAGCAAAAACGTGTTGCATTAGCGAAGGTGTTAATTGAACCAGCGGATCTTTACTTATTGGATGAGCCCACCAACCATTTAGATGTACAATCTACAGAATGGCTTCAAGAGATGGTCTTACGATTAAAGGGTGCAGTGATTTTCATCACCCACGATCGTTATTTCTTAGATGAATTATCAACACATATTTACGAGTTAGCAAATCAAACCTTGTATCGTCATACAGGGAATTACGGTGATTATTTAGAGGCTCGAGCTATTCGTGAGGAGATGCAAGCTGCTTCTGCACAGAAGGATCGCAATCGTTATCGTTCAGAATTAAAATGGATACGTCGTGGTGCGAAGGCGCGTTCAACCAAGCAAAAGGCTCGTATTCAACGCTTTGAAAAGCTAGAAGAAAACCTAGAACGCAAAACAGAAGATGTTTCCTTGGATATGGGACTTGCGACAACACGTCTTGGACGTAAAGTGCTGGAGGCTGAGAAAATTTCGAAAGCCTTTGGCCAGCAAAAAATCCTTGAAAACTTCTCGTTTCTACTACAGCAAGGTGATCGAATTGGCATTATCGGCGCGAACGGTGTAGGAAAATCAACTTTGTTGAACATGCTAGCAGGAGAGCTGACACCCGATCAAGGTGAAATTCTTGTTGGGTCAACGGTCAAGCTGGCACATTTCAAGCAAACATTGCCGAAAATGAATGAAAATGAGCGCATGATTGAATATATACGTGAGGCTTCAAATGATATTACCGATGCAGAGGGTGTCCGTTACTCAGCTGCTCAAATGCTGGAGCGCTTTTTATTCCCGTTGCATGCTCATGGTACTCCAATTGGAAAATTATCGGGCGGTGAGCGCAAGCGTCTTCATTTATTACGTTTATTGATGGAGCAACCAAACGTCTTATTATTGGACGAGCCAACGAATGATTTAGATATTGAAACATTAGGTGTGCTAGAGGATTTCATCGAGCATTTCCCAGGCGTGGTTATCACGATTTCCCATGATCGCTTCTTCCTCGACCGTATTGCGAAAAAGCTATGGATACTAGATGGTCAGGGACAAGTAGAGGAAACACTGGATCTATACAGTGAGTATCTGGAGAAACGTGAGCAGACAGCTACTGTCAAAGTAGAAACGCCAAAAGTAGAAAAGGCCAAATCAGAAAAGCCAAAATCAGACAAAAAAAAGCTATCGTTTAAAGAGCAAAAAGAATGGGAAACGATTGCAGACGAGATAGAGAAAACAGAAACTGCTATTATGGAGACCGAAGAAGGAATCGCCAATGCAGGCTCAGATTTTACCAAGCTACAGGAATTAACAGCTAAGTTGGATGAGCTAAATGCACAGTATGAGCATCTAATTGAAAGATGGTCGTATTTAGATGAAATAGTTAACGGATAAGGAGCGATAGACATGAAGATTATTACCATTGAACCGACGCCAAGTCCCAATTCTATGAAGATTGTTGTTGATACAGAGCTACCATTCGGGAAGAGCTATAATTTTACAA
The DNA here is from genome assembly GCF_020217405.1 of Lysinibacillus capsici. Taxonomy (NCBI): domain Bacteria; kingdom Bacillati; phylum Bacillota; class Bacilli; order Caryophanales; family Bacillaceae; genus Lysinibacillus; species Lysinibacillus capsici. The sequence goes on from NZ_CP084108.1 coordinate 1,805,438, forward strand.
AGGATAATAAAGACGAAGCAACAGGCGAGGCAGCTGCTATTTTAGCGATTGAGGGAGTAAAGGGCGTTTACCATGTAGCCGATTTCTTTGCTGTTGAGCGTAATGCTAAATATGCATGGGAAGGCATTCTAGCAAGTATTCGTCAAGTGTTAGGGGAAGATGTCCAAACACAAGAAGAAACGGTTGTGGCCAATGAATTTTATGGAGAGGTTTATGTCCATGTACAATTTTACAAGCAGGTGCCTTTACAAGTAAAAGTTTTTGATAACCAACGTGAATATCGTATTAGCTGCGGAGACCGTTTTGTCGATGCTTTTAATCAAATTATTGAGTCAGCAGTAGATGAAAACTATATTTTCCAACGTAAGTGGATTGATTATGGGGTTCGCTACGGTGAGCTGGAGGAAATTGCTGAAACAATCAAACAGGAGATTGATGTCACTTATTCTGCTGACCGTTTAGCAGAAATTGTCACAGCTATCAATAATGATGGTGAAAAAGCCGCTGTGAAAACGGACAAACTCAAAGTGACAGTAGAACAGTTCAAGCAACCTGAATGGGAGAAACGCTTCCAACTGCTTGATCAAATGGCTGATCCTGAGCTAGACGATCTACCGCTATTAGATTTAGCCTTACAGGATGAACAAATGTCTATCCGTCGACTAGCGACGGTGTACTTAGGCATGATTGAGGATGTGGCAGTTGTCCCTTATTTAGAAAGAGCCCTACAAGATAAAAGTGCAGCAGTACGTCGAACAGCAGGTGACTGCATGAGTGACCTGGGCTTTGTAGAATTTGAAGAAGCCATGCTGCAAGCCTTACAGGACAAAAACAAATTGGTTCGCTGGCGCGCAGCCATGTATTTATATGAGGTCGGCACAGAACAATCCTTACCAGCATTGAAGGCTGCCGAAGATGACAAAGAATTCGAAGTGAAGCTACAAGTGAAAATGGCCATTGCCCGTATCGAACAAGGCGAGGAAGCAAAAGGCTCGGTTTGGAAGCAAATGACCGAATCCCGTCAACAATAATCAGGAAAAACCGGCAAATGCTGGTTTTTTTCTATTTTGTAATGGTTGGCATTCGCCCTAATAAATGGGTAAGGTGCTTCTGAATGGTGATAGGTCCTCTCCAAGAGTGAGCGAACCGCTCCAAAGAACCAAAAACTCTTTCTCCAAATTAAAGAAATCCCGCTCAAAAAAAGTGTTGCTCTCTTCCAAACTAAAAATCTCTAACCACGTCAAAATCAAAATCAATACTCTCTTTCATTTGATGGATTAATCGAAAAACTGCGTAAAACAGAAAAAAATGTTTTTTTCTAGTGATTTATTGCTAAACAAAAAGTTAAAGGCGTTCTTTGAATCATTAACATATTGTCTAGTTTCATAGAGAAAGGACAATGTTAAAATAACATAAATTCAGAATATTCTTTAAAAATAGGAGGTCCTTTGCATGACAGTAACTAGTTTAAAGACAACAACATCGTATGTGCGAGATCGTGAGACGGTCATCGCCTTAACACAGAAGCTCGTGCGCATTGAAAGCGTTTACCGTGAGAACGATCCGAAGGGCAATGAGCAAGAGGTGGCAACTTTTGTAGCAGCGTATTTACGAGATATTGGCATCGAGACACATATCGAGGAGGTTGTGCCAGGGCGACCAAATGTCATTGGTATTATTGATTCGGGCAAGCCTGGGAAAACATTACTTTTCGAAGGACATACGGATGTGGTGACAGAGGGCAATCGAGAGGCTTGGGCCTATGATCCATTTGGAGCAGAAATTGTAGATGGGCGTATGTATGGCAGGGGAACGAATGATACAAAAGGGAATCTGGCTTGTATGATTACAGCTTGTCAGTCATTGCTACTAGATCAAGAGGCGTTTACGGGCAAAATTATTTTATGTATTCCATGTGATGAAGAAGGGCTTATGCTAGGCATTAAGCATTTTATTAAAAATGGCTGGGCCGATGGTGTGGATGGTGCGATTATCTGTGAGCCACAGGAAAATAATGTGTGTATTGCACAACGCGGGGCTATTCGTTTACAGGTAGATATTTTCGGTAAAATGGCGCATGGTGCGATTTCGTGGAGTGGCATTAATCCTAACTGGCGTATGGCACGTTTCATCGTAGAGCTTGAAAAATTGGAAAAAGAGGAGCAAGCACGATTAGGGCGTGATCCAATGCTGAATTGGCCATCTATTACACCAACGATTTTACGAGCGCCTGTAAAGGGAGATGCACAAATCAATGTCATTCCCGATCACTGTATGACAACACTCGATATTCGCACGGTGCCTGCGCAGGACCATGATGAACTACTGGGCAAGATTGAAGCAATTATTAAACGATTACAAGCAGATGATCCTGATTTCAAAGTAGAACTGACGGTTCTTGATAACCGACCTGCAACAGCAACAGCGAAGGAAGACCCTGTTGTACAGGCAATATATGAGGCTGTGGCAGAGGTAACAGAGAAGGAACCAAAATATAATGGTGTTCCAGGCGCGACAGATGGGACGTTTCTTCATGTGCATGGTATTCCAATTGTAACGGTTGGAGCAGGAGATCGAGAAATTCCTCATCAAATCAATGAGTATGTGGACATTGAAGAATTGGCAGAAACAACGGCCATTTACCGTTTAGCAGCATTAAAATTTTTGGCGGGTGATGCACAATGACAGCTATCAAAATAGCAGTAATACCAGGAGATGGCATAGGAAAAGAGGTTATGCAGGAAGCGTTAAAAGTTTTAAATTGTTTGCAAGAACAACATAGCTCCTTACAAATTGAAACAACCATCTTTCCTTGGAGCTCCGATTACTACGTACAGCATGGCTGTATGATGCCTAATGATGCACTGGCAACACTTCAAACATATGATGCGATTTTATTTGGGGCTATTGGCGATGCTCGTGTGCCTGATGATGTTACCGTTTGGGAATTAATTATGCCCATTCGAAAGCATTTCCAGCAATATGTGAATTTCCGTCCTATTAAATCACTACCTGGGATAGCGTCGCCCTTGGCTAACGGCAAAGAAATTGATTTTGTGATCTTCCGTGAAAATGCAGAGGGTGAATATTCTGACAGTGGTGGTCGACTGTACCAACAGCAGCCGCAGGAAATGACGATTCAAAATACAATCATGACGCGCATTGGGATTGAAAAGATTGTCCATGCTGCCTGTGAATATGCGAAGCAACACGGTAAAACCAAAATAACAAGTGCGACAAAATCGAATGCCATTATTCATTCGATGAAATTCTGGGACGAGCATACAAGCAAAGCGGTGAAGCAAAGTTCACCAGCACTACAGCTCGAATCCATTTATATCGATGCACTCGTCGCCTATTTCGTAGAACGACCACAGAATTTTGAAGTGGTGGTAGCGTCCAATTTGTTTGGCGATATTTTATCCGATTTAGGCTCTGCTATTGTAGGAGGACTTGGTCTATCTCCATCAGCCAACCTGAACCCCGAAAAGGATTTTCCATCGATGTTTGAGCCTGTTCATGGCTCAGCACCAGATATTGCAGGCAAGGGTATTGCCAATCCAATCGCTCAAATTTGGTCGCTTGCCTTACTGCTTGGCCATCAAGGCAGACCAGATTTAGAACAGCTCATTGTTAAAGCCATTACAGCTGTGCTGCAAGAAGGCGTTGTGAAAACAGCAGATATTGGTGGACAAGCGACAACAGCACAAATGGGCGATGCGATTTGTCAGGAAATTATTAATAGAACTTTAACAGCAGGAGGTGTTTAGCATGGCAGTTGAGCAAAAGGTGATTGTGGTTACTGGTGCGGGAGGCGGTATGGGAAAGGCCATTATTCACGAGCAATTAAAGCTGGGCAATCGAGTTATTGGACTTGATCTATCCATAGATGCCTTATCAGATATTACACAGGATGCCCTTCAATGCTTTGAAGTCAATGTGTTACAGGAGGAACGTGTGCAAGACATCTGCCAGCAGGTTTTTGATAAGTATGGCAGAATAGATGGTCTTGTTAATGCACTGGGAATTGCCCAGTCAGCTACGCCGATTGAAGAGGTCACAATGGATGAATGGAATCGTTTAATGGATGTTAATGTGAAAAGTTTATTTATCACGACAAAGGCAGTTGTCCCTTTTATGAAAAAACAGCAAAGGGGTTCTATTATTACAATTGCCTCGATTTCAGCAGTGCGACCAAGACCGGGCTTACAGGCTTATATTGCATCGAAGGGTGCAGCAGAGAGCTTTACGAGAGGACTAGCAATTGAACTAGCATCTAGTCAAATTCGTGTTAATACGATTCATCCAGGACCAGCAGACACACAAATGCTTGGTCAATTTGCCGCACAGGGTGCAGACGTAGAGCAGACGAAGCAAAGTGTCTTTGTGCAATCTGTGCCATTAGGACGATTAGTGAAGCCAGCAGATATAGCAGGAGCTGTTAGTTATTTACTATCAGATGCAGCAAGTATGGTCACAGGAACGACATTACATGTAGATGGTGGCCGTGGATTATAGGAGGGGTATAATGAAAAAAATTCCTATGTTGATAGATGGTGAGTGGGTTCACGGTGATGCACAGACATACCTCGATGTTAAGAATCCCTCAACAGGTGAAGTGATTGCACAAATTGGCAACGCAAGTAAAGAACATGTAGAAGAGGCAGTGCGTGCAGCACGAGTAGCCTTTGAACGAGAGGACTGGCGTCAATGGAAAGCCTATGAACGTGGGCAGTTATTGATCGAATTTGCTCATTATATTCGTAAGCATGCAGAGGAATGGAGTTTACTAGAATGTCGGGATGTAGGAAAGCCCTTATCACAGGCAAGAGCAGATATTGAAGCAGCGGCTCGCTATTTTGAATTTTATGGTGGTGCAGCGGATAAGGTGATGGGAGATACCATTCCAATTGAGGATGGGCTATTAAATGCAGTAGTGCTAGAGCCAGTGGGCATTACGGTACATATTGTGCCATGGAATTATCCGATTCAAATTACGGCAAGAAGTGTAGCAGCCGCTATCGCAACTGGTAATGCAGTCATTGTGAAAAGTGCGGAGGATACACCGCTAACAACACATGCCATTGCACAATGGTTCGCCGATAAGTTGCCAAAAGGGATTTTCCAGCATATTACGGGTTTGGGACGAGAAGTTGGTCCTTATTTAACTTCACATCCCGATATTAATCATATTACGTTTACAGGTTCTGTTCCGACAGGAATTGCGGTGATGAAGGCGGCTGCAGAAAATGTTGTGCCTGTGACATTAGAGCTTGGTGGTAAATCTCCTAATATTGTTTTTGCGGATGCTAACATGGAGCAGGCATTAGAGGGAGTCGTACGTGCGATTATCCAAAATGCTGGTCAAACTTGTTCAGCAGGGGCACGTTTACTCATTGAGGAACGTATAAAAGAGTCCTTTATTTCCCGATTAGCGCAAAGATTCCAAGCGATCCAAGTAGGACCAGGTGAGGCAGATATGGAGATGGGACCGTTACTGAATGAACAACAATATACAAAAATCACTGCATTATTACAGCAAGCACAGGTAGATGGCTATGTTGTGACGGGTGGGGAACCATTGACATTGGCAGGCTATGAGAATGGTTTTTATGTTCAGCCAACTATACTTGATGGTGTTGATCCAAATGATCCATTAGCTCAGGAGGAAATTTTCGGTCCAGTGTTAACCGTCTTGACATTTTCAACTGTAGAGGAGGCCATCGCATTAGCCAATAGTACGGACTATGGCCTAGTGGCGGGCATTTGGTCACAAAATATCGATACGGCTCATTATGTGGCAAGCCGTGTGCAGGCTGGCCAAGTATTTGTCAATAATTATGGGGCTGCTGGAGGCATTCAAATGCCGTTTGGCGGCTATAAAAAAAGTGGAATTGGTCGAGAGAAGGGCTTTGTTGCACTGCGAAACTATACGCAAATGAAAAATATCGCTATACGCTATGCACCACCTAATCCACACTGAGATGGAGGGACGCATATGGAACAGCCAAAAGAAAAAGATGTGCTTTTAGAGGTCAATCACTTATCAATTAAATTCCATTTAAAAAATGGCAAAGAGGCAAAAGTTGTGGAAGATGTGAATTTTACTATTCATAAAGGAGAAACCGTTGCACTGGTTGGTGAATCGGGAAGTGGCAAAAGTATTACATCCTTAGCCATTATGCGGTTGCTGCCTATACCTCCAGGAGAAATTACGTCAGGTTCTATCACTTTAAACGGTAAAAATCTACTTACCTATAAAAATAAAGAAATGAGCCGTATACGAGGCAATGAAATTAGTATGATTTTTCAAGAGCCCATGACCTCTTTAGATCCCGTTTTTACGATTGGCAATCAAATGATTGAAGGCATACGAAGACACCAAAAGGTATCGAAAAAAGAGGCATGGAATAAAGCGCTACAGCTTTTAAAAGAAGTCGGGATTGCGAATGCAGAAAAGGTCATCGCTGAATATCCTCACCAACTCTCAGGCGGGATGCGACAACGAGTTATGATTGCCATCGCAATGTCGAATAATCCGCAGCTATTGATTGCGGATGAGCCAACTACTGCACTTGATGTCACGGTTCAGGCACAGATTTTAAAGCTGATGCTAAAAATGAAGGAAGAGCATCGATCAGCCATTTTATTCATTACCCATGATATGAGCGTTGTTGCAGAGACAGCTGACCGCGTTATGGTGATGTATGCGGGACAGATTGTCGAGGAGGCCCCAGTAAGAGAGCTCTTTTTAAATCCACAGCATCCTTATACAACAGCGCTTTTAAAGACGATGCCAAGCCTTGAAACAGATGTCAAAAGGTTACCATCGATTCCTGGTACTGTGCCACCTGCGTATGCATTACCTGACGGCTGTCGCTTTGCGCCACGTTGTCCCCATGCTCTGGCACATTGTCATCAGGAGCAACCTGCTGTTCATCACATTCAAGAGGCACATAAGGTACGCTGTCATTTATTCACGGAGAAAGGAGAGCTGGCTCATGACGGAGAAAGAAGTTTTGCTGGAAATTAATCATTTAAAAGCCTACTTTCCTGTGAAACGTAAGTCGATGAAGGAAGAGAAAAAGGTCATTAAAGCGGTGGATGATATTTCGATTGAGATTTATAGAGGGGAAACGCTTGGTATTGTTGGCGAATCAGGCTCAGGAAAATCCACCTTTGGGCGAACAATTTTGAAGCTCGTTGAACCAACAGCAGGAGAAGTGTTGTATAAAGGACAGCCCATCCAGCATTTAAAGGGGAATAAGCTGCAAAGTTACCGCAATCAAATGCAAATGATTTTTCAGGATCCCTTTGCCTCACTCAATCCACGGATGCGAATCGGCTCTATTATCGAAGAACCGATGAAGTTGCAATTAACATTGACGAAGGAGCAACGCAAAGAGCGTGTGAAGGAGCTATTACAAAAGGTAGGGCTACCTGAGGATGCCATGCATAAGTTTCCACATGAATTTTCTGGTGGGCAGCGGCAGCGTATTGGGATTGCACGGGCATTAGCGATTCATCCAGAATTCATTATTGCCGATGAACCCGTTTCAGCACTGGATGTGTCGGTGCAATCACAAGTGCTCAATCTCATGATGGATTTACAGGATGAATTTCAATTAACTTATTTATTTATCTCACATGATTTAAGCGTTGTGAAGCATATTAGTGACCGTGTGGCAGTGCTGTATTTAGGTAGAGTAGTGGAGATTGGGACAAAGAAGGAGCTATATGCCAATCCGTTACATCCCTATACACAAGCATTACTATCTGCAATACCAGTTGTGAATTTTGATGAGCCTAAGCAAGAAATACTTTTACAGGGTGAGTTACCAAGTCCGATGAATCCACCTGTTGGCTGTGTCTTTCATACACGTTGCCCGTATGTGATGGAAAGATGCCATCAGGAGAGACCGAAGCTTCACGATGAAAATGATCATCAACGAGTAGCCTGTTTTTTATATGAAGAAAAATCAGAAAATTTCAATTATTCAACAAGTGAGGTGTGAAGGATGTTTGGCAATATAACGGATGTGCCAGGTGTTAAGGTAGGACATCGCGAGAATAAAGAGGGCATCACAGGCTGTACGGCGCTATTAGTGGAAAACGGAGCGGTGTGTGGAGTGGATGTTCGGGGTTCTGCACCAGGTACTCGCGAAACAGATGCGTTAGATCCCATCAATGAAATTGACCGAGTCCATGCCATTTGTTTAGCTGGGGGTAGTGCTTTTGGGTTAGATGCTGCTACAGGCGTCATGCAATTTTTAGAGGAGCAAGGGATTGGGTTAGATGCAGGAGTAGCGAAAATACCGGTTGTACCAGGTGCTGTCCTCTTTGACTTGTTTATCGGTGATCCATATGCACGACCTACTGCACTTATGGGCTATGAAGCGGCACAAGCGGCACAAGTCGGTTCATTTCCAAACGGCAATGTAGGCGCAGGCTACGGAGCAACTGTAGGCAAATTAGCTGGTCCAGAATTTGCAATGAAGGGTGGGCTTGGTAGTGCTTCCTATGCGGGGAAAGATGGTCTTGTAGCAGGTGCTATCGTGGCCGTCAATGCAGTTGGAGATGTAAAGGATCCTACAACAAGACAAATTTTAGCTGGAGCAAGAGATACGCATTCTGGTCAATGGGTGGATTGCTGTGCCTATTTAGAGCAACATGCACAATCAGAGGCTTTAACGGGAACTAATACAACCATTGGTGTTGTGGCAATGAATGCCAAGCTAACGAAGGCGGAGGCTAAAAAGATTGCGCAGCTTACGCAAAATGCCTTAGCACGCACGATTTATCCTGTTCATACGATGCTGGATGGCGATACGATTTTTGTGCTTGGTACAGGGGATCAATCCTATGCACTTGATTATTTAGGCCAGCTAGCGACAAAGGTGATGGAGGAAGCAATTCTGGCTGGCATTAAAGCCGCTGAACGATTGGCGGATGTTGAGAGTTATACAAGCATTCAAAAGACAAGCACTTAGAAAAAGGGGGAACAGCCATGCAATGGAAAAAAAGCGGATTAATACTACTAACAGTGTTAATGGCAATCGTTATGGCAGCGTGTTCAAGTGATGGAGAGAAAACGACGACTACTTCAGGTACTACAGATGGTCAAGCGGCAACAGATGCTCCACAGGAAATTGTTGTACGTGTGAATGATGATCCAGATTTTTTAGATCCACATAAAGCGACAGCATCCATTTCGTATCAAATGATTCTAAATATCTTTGAGGGGCTAATGGCTCCTGAAACGGATGGCTCCTTAAAAGAGGGACTTGCTGAAAGCTATGAAATCTCTGAGGATGGCTTAACCTATACGTTTAAGATTCGCCAAGGTGTGAAGTTTCATAATGGTGATGATTTAACGATGGAGGATATTCAATATTCCTTTGACCGTTTAATGGGGAAAAATGGTGGGGAAAAAATGTCCAATAGCTTTGATAATGTAGCATCTACAGAGGCGTCTGATGCAAGTACATTTGTGATCAAGCTAAAAGAGCCAAATTCAAATTTCTTGTATTCATTAACAGGCAGACAATCAGCTATTATTCCAAAGAGCAATGATGGGAAGCATAATGAAAATCCAATTGGTACAGGTCCATTTGCCTTTGTGAAATATGCACCAGGTACAAATTTAGAGCTTAAGAAAAATGAACAGTACTGGCAAGAAGGATTACCTTATTTGAATAAAGTAACCTTTGCCTTCCAATCAGATGATCAGGCAGCCATTATGAGCTTAATGGCAAACGAAGTTGATTTAACAAGTGTTCCTTGGCACCGTGTGAGCGAGGTAGAGGGAAGCTATAATTTATCACACCAAAATAATAACTCTTCTCTTATTGTTACATTTAACGAAACAAAGGCACCATTTGACAATGTGAAGGTTCGTCAAGCAATCAATTACGCCATTAGTAAAGCCGATATTATTGACTCTGTGTTTGCAGGCTATGCTGTGCCACTTGGCTCTAATATGAGTCCAGCGATGGGCGATTTCCAAAAGAAGGGCTTAGAAAGCATGTATGAGCGAGATGTGGAAAAAGCGAAGGCGTTATTAGCAGAAGCAGGCTATCCGGATGGCTTTAAAACAAAAATTACAGTGTCTTCACACAATGATATTTACTCCAATATTGCACAAATTGTCGTGGCTAATTTGCAAGAAATTGGAATTGATGTAGAAATTGAAGTAGTGGAATGGGGAATTTGGCTAGATCGCGTTTACTTTGGTCGTGACTATGCAATGACAACGATTGACTTAACAGGTCGTGCATCTGCTTTTGAAGTGTTGAATGATTACATTTCTACAAACGATAGTGAAAACTTCTTCTTATTTAAAAATGAAGAATACGACAAAATTATGGCTGATGTTTTAAAGGAAACCGACCAAGCCAAGCAAATAGAGTTCTATCATCGTGCACAGGAAATATTAGCTGAGCAGGCAACAGCAGTGTATATTGCGGATTATCAAATCGTTTGGGGATCTGACAAACAGGTGACGGGGCTCAAGAGCTATCCATTCTGGTTCCACGATATGTCAGAGGTCAAGTTTTCAAACTAGAAAGGGATGAGTGCTTATGATGTATATCCTACGTCGAATCATCCTGTTAATAACAACCATCCTTCTAGTATCCATTATTACATTTGGTGTTTTTCAAATTTTACCTGGTGATCCAGTTCGCACAATGCTAGGAACAGAGGCGGATCCCACTCAAATTGAAAATTTACGATCTGAGCTTGGCTTGGATCGTCCTCTTTATGAACAATATGTGGATTGGATGAAGGGCTTATTGACAGGGCAATTAGGGAATTCCATTCGATTTTCCATGCCAGTAAAAGAATTACTATTTGATCGACTTCCTGTCACCATGTCATTAGCAGGACTCACCCTTATCATTGTCTTAATCATCTCATTACCTTTAGGGATGTTTGCAGCAAGAAGACAAAATAAATTAAGTGATGTGTCATTATCGACTGTAACCCAGATCGGTATGGCAGTGCCCTCCTTTTGGCTAGGAATGATGCTTATTCTTTACATTGGCCTACAGTTCAGCTTCTTTAAAATTAGTGGCTATATACCTTGGACACAAAGTGTAGCAGGGGCGCTCAGTACGCTAATACTCCCAGCCTTAACGATTGCGATTCCGCAAATTGCGGTGAATTTTCGTTATGTTCGTACAGCCATTTTGGAGCAGGTCCAGCTCGATTATGTCCGTACGATACGCAGTAAAGGGATGTCTGAACAAAATGTAATGTATAAGCATGTTTTGAAAAATTCCATGATTCCGATATTGACGGTTTTTGGGTTGATTATGGCGGAGGTTGTGGCAGGAACGATTATTGTGGAGCAGGTGTTTTCATTGCCAGGGATTGGTCAGTTATTGATTACGGCTATCAGTAATCGTGATTTTCCACTCGTACAAGGGATCGTTATGTATATTACAGTAGCTGTCGTCATGATTAATTTTATCGTCGATGTTTTATATTCTGTGTTGGACCCTAGAATTCGATTACGTTAAGAGGTGACTACCATGAAACAATTACAGCGCTATACTAAAAAAATCAATTTAGTCATTGGTCTCCTCGTCATTGTTGGCTTTCTGCTCGTCATGATTGTTAGCTTTTTTTATACACCCCATGATGTCAACGCGATGAATATACCTGAAAAATTGCGTGGTCCAGGTGGTGCCTATATGTTTGGAACAGATGAATTTGGGCGAGATATTTTTAGTCGCATTATGAAGGGGACACAAACAGCCTTTGCCGTGGGTCTATTAACGGTTGCGATTGGAACGATATTTGGTATTCTCATAGGCGGAATTGCAGGCTATGTTGGTGGCTGGGTCGATGAAATATTTATGCGTACGATGGACGCTTTAATGGCCTTTCCAGGAATCATCTTAGCATTAATGCTTGTAGCAGTATTCGGCCCAGGAATAACGAATACTGCGATAGCGCTGGGGATTATCGCGATACCTGCTATTGCGAGGATTGCCCGCAGTGGCTTTGTGCAACAACGTGACTCGGAATATGTGCTGGCAGCGAAATTAATTGGTGTTAAGCCTTATAGCATCATGTTTCGTCATATTTTGCCAAACATTTCGTCGCAAATTATTGTGGCAGCAACCGTGACTTTTGCGACAGCCATGTTAGCCGAGGCCGCACTGAGCTATTTAGGGCTTGGGGTACAGCCACCAAACCCTAGCTGGGGTAGAATGTTAAAAGATTCACAAGCCTATTTAATCGGTGCCCCTTGGTATACGTATGCCCCTGGAGGAGCCATTACGATTCTTGTTTTAGGCTTATATATGCTCAGTAATGCTTTACGAGATTTTATGGACCCTCGTTCAAAATCGTAATAGATCAGGTGCTGTTTTTTGCAATAGTTCATATGCCTTAACAGCCATCTCAATATTGAGGCGATGGGGAGCTTGTAAAAAATCAGCACCTAGTATACTTTCTAATCGTTCTATTCGTTTGTAAAGTGTTTGACGGACAATAAACAGCTGTTCTGCTGTATCATTTTTAGCTCCATTATAGGACAGATAAACAGCTAATGTTTGAAATAAATCATGGCTACTTTTTTGATCTAATACTAAAATTTCCTGTAAATAATCTTTTACAAATTGTAAGAGAGCTGTTTGATCCTGCTGTAATAACAATCGATAAACACCTAAATCCTTATAATAGATGGAGCTCGTCAATTGATGATGCTGCATTTGGATGGCTGATTTGGCTTCCTTATAGCCCAGATGAACACTTTCGATCGTTTGATAGACATTGCTAATACCACAGCTAAGGGTAAGTTGCTCAAAAAATTGTGCTGCTTTTCTTGCAATGATTTGTGAAATTGCTTGATCAAAAGCGTCGCGATTGTCTTTCATATAATCTGCGGCAATGAAAAAGGCTAAAATAATTATCTCGTGCTGTCTTACTGAAACAGTAGGGAAAAATCCAAGCTTTTTCAGAATCGAACGAACATACATGGCATTTTGTAGCTGGATTTCCTGCCATTCTTCTTCAGGTACAGTATTGGCTTCATCATGTAGATTGAACACGACGACTCGGTAAAATAAATTACGACTTTCGATTGGTAAATAGCTTTGGTAGTATTGAATATCTACTGGCTGACCTTGAATTAAGGCTAGTATGAATTCATCTTCCCGGCTTTGCTGTCGCTCCTGAAGCATGCGGTTACGCATTAAAATATGGGCAATCGACATAGTTGCTCGTTCAAGATTTAACAAGGTGTAATCACTCTGCTTTGGCAGTTCAGAATGCATACATAAATAGCCCCACACTTGTCCAAGTCCATTAACAGGAATAATGACAAAATGGTCTTTACCCAAGGATAGAAGGTGCAAGGGCTCTTGTAGTTCTAACTGCTGACAATGCTCCTCCATGACACGTAAATATTTTTTAGCCTCCATAGGATAATAAAAGCTTTTTGTATCTTCTGAAACAAATAGAAAGGGAGCATTTGTATCTTGATGGAGCACTTGTAATATTTTTAAAATACCATTTGGCATTAATGATAATTCCATAAAAGTTTTGGATAGTGTATCTAGCTGTGTAAGTGCCTGCTGGTGTTGATTAATTATGTACGTGTGCAAATCTTGCGTAATATCAATAAATCGTACAATTTCCTCAAAGATGATGATAGGGAAATGATGGGCATTTGCCATGGCAATCAATTCTACGGGAACATGGTCAAAATAGTCGCCAATTTCTATACAAAGACCAGCTGCCTCATTACGAATAAGGTTTTGTAAGTAGGCTATTTGTGTTTCTCGTTCTAGCTGTAAACCGACACCCGTGGTTAAAATTAATTCACCACCATTGATTAAGGTTTCAAAATCTTTAATTTCTAATATATGTGTCCACAATACTTGGCGATCTAGGCCGTGCTGCCCTGCAATAAGCTTCGCCGATTCAAAATGCTTGCGCTTGAGGACATCACGTACGAGTAGAGGATGTTTCGACATCAATTAGCACCTGCCCTTCGAATGTACAATGTCTATTTCATTATGTTAGAGAAATCAGAAAATTTCAATATTAACTAGCTTAATAGGGAAAATGGTGATAGACAAAAAGACACCGATGATACACGATTGGAGGTCATGATATGGAGCGAAACGATCAGTTTACACATACTTTACAGCAAAAAGATCATGAAAACATTTGGCATCACATGTCTATCTATAACGACAAAGCACCTCCCATTATTGAGCAGGGAGAAGGGGCATGGATTACAGATAGTTTAGGCAATCGCTTTTTAGATGGCATGTCAGGCTTATGGGCAGTGAATGTAGGGTATGGGCGTGAGCGTCTTGCTAGGGTTGCGTATGAGCAGCTAAAAAAGCTTTGCTATGCTCCTTTAACACAAAGCCATGAACCTGCCATCAGGCTCGCTGAAAAAATAAACAGCTTACTTGATGATGACTATATGATGTTTTATTCCACTAGTGGCTCAGATGCGAATGAAGTAGCGTTTAAGTTAATACGTCAATACCATCAACAAAATGGGGAAGGGAACCGCTACAAAATCATTGCTCGTTATCGGGGCTATCATGGCAGTTCACTTGGGGCATTAGCAGCTACAGGTCAGGCATTACGTAAATTTAAGTACGAGCCGCTGACACCGGGCTTCTTACATGTTGCTCCACCTGATCACTATCGTCGTCCAAAAGGGCAGTCAATTGAGGCATACAGTCTAGCACTTGCCCGAGAAATGGAAGAAAAAATTATTTGGGAGCAAAAAGAAACCATTGCGGCTGTCATTATGGAGCCACTCATCACGGGTGGTGGAGTGCTTATTCCACATCCAACTTATGTCAAAGAAGTCGAGCGCATTTGTAGAAAGCATGGAGTATTACTCATCATGGATGAAGTCATTTGTGGCTTCGGACGGACAGGTAAGCTATTTGGCCATCAGCATTTTGATATTCGACCAGATGTCATTACCATGGCGAAAGGATTAACGAGTGCCTACCTACCACTATCCATTACAGCTATACGGAAAGACATTTATGAAAAATTTAAAGAGACGGACGGCTATAGTCATTTTCGCCATATCAATACGTTTGGGGGCAATCCAGCAGCTTGTGCAGTGGCCTTAGAAAATATAAAAATCATGGAGGAGGAAGGACTTGTGCAGCGAGCAAGAGATTTGGGTATTCAATTCCTACATGATTTGCAAGACCTATTAGAGCTGCCTTTCGTTGGCGATATTCGTGGGCTTGGGTTACTCATTGGCATCGAGCTGGTCGAAGATAAACAATCTCAAACACCTGCTAAGCCTGAGCTAATCGCGAAAATCATGGCTGATTGTCAAGCAAATGGCTTAATTATTGGAAGAAATGGTGATACAGTTGAAGGCTTCAATAATATCATTACGTTAAGTCCACCGCTGTGCTGTACAGACGAGGACTTTGATTTTATGGTTGCTGTATTAAAACGAGTATTTGCAGCCAATGTCTAGCCTAAGGCGATTCCAAATGTGCGAAAAACACGAGGAATCGCCTTTAATACTGTCGTTTATGCCCTTTCTTCACCTCTTCCCAGTCAATTTCGATGTTATGCAACACACGTGTTAGAAGACTGTGAATGCAGTTAATCTCCTCATTAGAAAACCCCTCAAGCGCACGAGCATTGGAATATTCGCCCTCCCGTTTTAAAAAAGGGTAGATG
Organism: Lysinibacillus capsici; assembly: GCF_020217405.1. NCBI lineage: Bacteria > Bacillati > Bacillota > Bacilli > Caryophanales > Bacillaceae > Lysinibacillus > Lysinibacillus capsici. Next base: position 1,821,131 of record NZ_CP084108.1, read on the forward strand.
TCCATGCTTTTAGCTGTAGGAAAAAGTAATTTATTTTTCTTATTCCCTTGTTCAATTCGTTTTTCAATAAAGCCTTTGGTCTCCAATTTTTGAATAGCTCGTGAAGCCGTTGTACGGTCTACCTTCAATAGCTCTGCGACTTTCTCTTGAATAATACCTGGATGTTCACAAATACGGATGACATATAAATATTGCCCCTTTGTCAAATCCAATTCCTTGAATTCAATATTGCTTATTGAGTCTAATGCCCGTGCAATGGCACCTATTTCACGTAAGATTTCTTTCATGTGCGATCCTCCTGAGATTTTTGTTGTAATTGCAATAAAAATTATTCTATACTAATACTATCATCTTCAAAGTGAAATTGCACCTAGAGAAGATGATAGGGCAGGAGAAACTAGGAGGAATAGTAATGACTATAAAAAAAGTGACAACTGAAGCAGAATTACAAACAGCGTTTGATTTTAGACGAAGCGTTTTTATTGAAGAGCAGCAAGTCCCTGAGGAAGAAGAATATGATGAATTTGATACACTGGATGCTCCATGCGATCATATTTTGGTGTATTACAATGAGCAACCCGTTGGAACAGGGAGACTTCGTGTTGTAGAGGACTATGGCAAATTGGAGCGTATTTGTATATTAGAAGAATACCGCAAATATGGCCTTGGTAAGGAAGTTATTGTGGGCTTAGAGCAAATTGCTCGAGATAAAGGGCTAACAAAAGCAAAATTAAATGCTCAGTCCTATGCAGAAGGCTTTTATGAAAAATTAGGCTATCAGCGTGAAGGCGAAGAATTTATGGATTGTGGCATCCCCCATATTTTAATGAAGAAATACTGGTAGCAGACAAAATTCACACGATTATAGAACATGCCAGACTTAGCGTCATACTTTGTAACTTTTTAATCGTTGCTTGGGTCTACTGCTTAAAAGGGGGGGATGTTGTTGAAGAAATGGATATGCCTTTGTATCATGTGTTTGTTGTTACTGACTGCTTGCGGTAGTCAAGTCATCATCGAATGGGTTGATTTAATCAAATGGGATGGTAAGCAATATGAAGCTGTATATGAAGTCGCGTTAGCCGATCGTTCATTCATTGATAAGGAAATAGGAGAAGTTGATTTTAAAGTGGCTGATCATATCAAAAGAGCTTCTTATCGTTTTAAGGATGGCGATGCAGCTTTCCATGAGAAGGGGACAAAGCTTTATGCGATAAAGGGTCTTGACGATGCCATTGCGGTAGAGGATCAGTCGGTTATTAATGGCTATCGAATTTATATGATAAGAGATGAAGCTCCGCTGCGACGGAATTTTGATCAGGTTCCATTACAAGAAGTGAAGAAAATAGAATTTTACACATCTATGGAAGAAGGCAATCAGAAAACGGCTAGCTTTACAGACCAGTCTGACATGGAAGCTATAAAGGCGATTTTAACCAATAGTAAACTAGCCCCATCCTTTGAGCCAAATGGAGATACGAACCGTTATGATGTACTCTTTTATACAGACGATGCCATTGCTTTTCAATATGGCATACAATTTGATGGTACTACTTATTTTTGGTTTCCGTCAGAAAACGCGATTTTATCGAATGATCTACAGCAGTTTATTTCCAAAGATTAGCGTACTTCTCGAAAGAGGCTTATATTGAAGGATAATGCCATGCTACCTTCTATAATGGTTCAGTCGGATTATCACTTTAGCAAAATGCGCCAATTTAAGAAAGCTGCCTAAACATAAGGCAGCTTTCCTTTATTTTTGCTTTACAACCGTACCTGCAAAGCAATCATGAGGAAGACGTTGCCCCTGCTGTTGCTCGAAGGCTTGGCGATCTTTTAGATAATCGAACGTACTGATAGTGTCTCGATATGCCATGCGTTTAATAATTTGACCTTCTGATAATGGACGACCATCTTCATTTTCGAGTGTCAATCCCATTGCTTTGTAGCCAATCGTTTGTCCGTTTTTACGGAGTTGTGCATATTCTAGTGCCCACAATACTACAGTTGGCGTAACAAGTGCATGAACAGCCTCGTTTTTTACTTTTTTTCGTAGGAAGTATTCAACCCCCAACGTGACAGCTGTTGAAACAGCTGTATCGATTAAAAATGCAGCTGTGCGTTTTTTTGTCATCGATTCCATATAAGCCCTCCTTTAATGACCTGTCACTAGTACATACGAACAATAAGGATAAAAAGTTTCGATTTATCCTAAATGCATATCTAATGAAAGTACAGGATAGGATGGAATCGCCCCATGCTTTGTTGTTGAAATGCCTGCATATCCGTTTGCAAAAGAAAGCAGAGACATCGCATACTGTTCACAATGAGCTACCACTTGAGCTACTGTTAGTTGATGATGAAGAAATTGACTTAAAATCGCGCCGATAAAAGCATCCCCAGCCCCGGTTGTATCAACGGTTTGTACCTCATTAGCAGGAGCCTTCACATGATGCTTTTTCGTATATAGGGTAGCCCCAGCAGCACCATGTGTAATGATGATAACTTCTACATATCCCTTGAATAACGTTTGAACAGCTTCCTGTTCATCTTCTAGAGTAGTTAAAAACAACAGTTCTTCCTCTGAAAGCTTGACAATATGGGCTTTTGGTAAAAAGGCTAAAATGGTTTCACAACACGCCGTCTTATCCTGCCATAAAGGAAGGCGCACATTCGGATCAAAGGATATAAGGCTCCCTGCTTGATGTGCCTGTTCAATAAGGGCAAGATGTGCTTGTATCATAGGACTCTCTACAAGATTAACAGAGCAAAAGTGAACGATATCGTGCGCTGTTAATAGCTGCGAGGGGAGGTATTCCTGTTTGTATAAGAGATCTGCAGCATGTCGGCGATAAAACTGAAAATCTCGATCGCCAAGTTCATTTAATGAAACAAAGGCAAGACTTGTTTCGCCATCCGTTGTTTGACGAATAAACTGTGTATCTACACCTGCTTGCTGCAACGTTTTGATTAGGAAGTCACCAAAGGCATCCTGACCTACTTGTGTGAGGAGGGCCGCCTGCTGTCCTAGCTTTGCACAGACTGTGGCTACATTGGCAGGTGCCCCTCCTGCATGTTTAGTAAAATGCTCAATGTTGGCTAGGGAGCCGTGCTGCTGTGTTGGTGTAAAGTCAATTAATAATTCTCCAATTGTGAAGAGCTTGCCCATTATGAGACCTCCTGTGGTAGTCGCTTTTTCTTTGGAACATAAATCGTATAAAAAATACCAGCGAAAATGAGAAGGATCCCCATCGTTTGCGTAAAGCTTGGCATAAAATCAAGCAATAGCATATCCAGCAAAATGGCGACAACAGGGTCGACAAAAACCAATACGGAGACAAGAATCGTAGACAGGCTACGAATACTATCAAAAAATAAATAGTACACAAATCCTGTATGAATAAAGCCTGTGCCGAGTATATAAAACCAATTGGTTGACGTTAATCCATCGAACAGCGAGAAGTCGATAAAAGGCAGTAGTATCACGATTCCAACTGTTGTTTGAATATAGGTTAACGCATACGAGCTAAGCTTCGTGATGGTTTTGCTTGTTAGCATCGTAAGAGCATAAAATACCGCTGACAGTAATGCCCAGATAAAGCCAGATTGCATAAATTCTGAGAACGATACAAAATTATTGAGACCGATGATAAAAATACTACCGATAAAGCAAGTGATTGTTGCGACAAGTGCCTGAATGGTCATTTTTTCCTTCAAAAAGATAGCGCCTAAAATTAACACAAATATAGGGGCTAAATTATAGATGGAAATGGCAATCGAAATGGACATTTCCTCAAAGGCTTTAAATAAAAATACCCAATTTAATACAATAAAGACACCGCAAATAAGCGTTTGAAAAATTTCTTTCTTATCCCATACCTCTGTTTTATGTCCACCCGTAATGAGCCACATACCACCTAGAAAGAGGGTTGCGCAAATGCATCTAACAAAGACAAGCTCTGTAGCGGGAACACCAGTGTGAACGGTAAAAAAGCCGATGGAACCAAACAGTGCCATGGAGACTGTTAGTTTAATGATTGCTGAGATGTTCATACGAAACCTTCCTTCTATTATTTTATGAAACTATAAGAACTATTCACGAATTTGGCCGTTGCCATGAATAACATATTTTGTTGATGTTAGTGCGGGCAAGCCCATTGGTCCACGGGCATGTAGCTTTTGCGTACTAATACCGATTTCTGCACCATAGCCAAATTCAAAGCCGTCTGTGAAGCGGGTGGAGGCATTATGATACACTGCTGCTGCATCGACATTGTTTAAGAACGTCTCGGCGGTTAATTGATCTTCTGTAATGATGGCCTCAGAATGATTTGTGCCAAAGTATTGAATATGCTCAATCGCTTCATAGACATTTTCCACTAATTTAACGCTTATTTTTAAATCAAGGTACTCTGTCGCATAATCATCCGCCGTAGCTGGAAGGGCAGCTTCAAACTGCTGACATACTTGCTCATCCCCGATGATGGTTACACCTGCATGATGAAGAGACGTTAAAAGCTGGACGCCATGTTCTTTAAACCAAGTAGGGTGAATGAGTAAGCTTTCTGCTGCATTACAAACAGAAGGACGCTGTGTTTTAGCATTCAGACAGATTTTTTCTGCTTTTATGTAATCCGCCATTTGATCCACGTAAATGTGGCAGTTGCCTGCACCTGTTTCCAGTACAGGAACAGTCGCTTCATTGACAACTAAATCAATCAGGGCTTTGCCACCGCGTGGAATCAGCACATCTAAGTACTCTTTTAAATGGAATAGTTCTTTGGCTGTTTCGCGGCTTGTATCTTCAATTAATTGAACAGCATCGGTAGGGATAGATGTTTTAGCAAGCGCGCGATGAATACTTGCGACAAGAGCCATATTAGAAAACTTGGCAGTAGAGCTTCCGCGCAAAATAACGGCATTGCCTGTTTTTAGAGAGAGTGTTGCTGCATCGATTGTGACATTTGGTCGAGCTTCATAGATCATACCAATAACACCAAGTGGCACAATTCGTTTTTCAATGCGAAGCCCATTGTCTTTTTCAATACGTTCAACAATTGTACCTACTGGATCGTTTAAGGAGACGAGTAAATGAATGGCATCGGCCATTGCCGCAATCCGTTCTTCATTGAGCATGATGCGATCTAACGTAGATGCAGGTATACCTTGCTGCTCACCCTGTGCCAAATCCTTTGCATTTTCAGCCATAATGTCATGTCGATCGATTAATAGCTGTTCTGCAATTTTTTTCAGTGCCTCATTTTTCTCGCAGGTCGTTTTAATATTTAACATGTAGCTTGCGGCTTTTGCGCGTTGTCCTTTTTCTTGAATTTCACTTGTCATTTGTCATTCCTCCTTAATTCGTTTGAATTTTCAGCCATTTATCTCTGTGAATTACCTCAATAGGGCTTTTCAGCAATGTATCAGTCCGTTTTCCCATGGCAGAGATAAGCTCTTGAGAAGAGTACAGCACTTCGCCACGTCCTAGTAAGTCCTTTTCACTATAGACTTCTACAACATCACCTTTTACGAAATCCCCTTCTACACGATAGACGCCAGCAGGTAATAGACTTTTCCCATTATTCATTAAAGCCTGTTCAGCACCACTATCTATAAAAATTTTACCAGAAATTTCCGTTAGTGCAATCCACTGTTTATGATTTGTTAATACAGCAAGCTCATCATGCTCCACATAAGTGCCATCACCATGCCCTGCTAAAATATCGACGAGCTTCTGTGCGCCATGACCTGTACCGATAAATACCTTCACCCCTGCACGTAACGCTGTTCGTGCAGCCAGAAGCTTAGAGGCCATGCCACCTGTGCCAACCTTTGAACCTGTACCATCCGCAAAGCTTAGCAGGTCATCTGTAATAGCAGCTAATCGATCAATGCGCTCTGCCTGTGGGTTTTTATTGGGATTGGCATTATAAAGGCCATTGATATCTGTTAGAATGATGAGCTGATCCGCGTGGACAAGTCCACTGACGAGTGCTGAAAGCATATCGTTATCTCCAAAGGTTAATTCACTAATAGACACTGTATCGTTCTCATTAATAATCGGTAGCATGGATCGTTCTAACAATTCCTCGAAAGTCGCATAGGCATTTTTATAGCATTCTTTTTTAGAAAAATCTGTTCGTGTCAATAATATCTGTGCAGGCACGATATCGTAAATACTAAACAAAGCACTGTACGTTTGAATAAGTAGGCTCTGTCCTACAGCAGCAGCTGCCTGCTTTCCTTTCACTGTCACAGGGCGAGCAGGGTAGCCAAGTTGTTTAAAACCCGCCGCTACAGCACCTGACGAGACAAGCAACACTTCATGTCCCAATTTCTTCAACTCGGCGATTGCCTGCACATGGTCCATTAAGCGAACTTTATCGATTTCACCCTTCGCATTCGTTAAAGAGCTACTACCAATCTTAACAACAATTCTTTTTCTCTCCATCTCACTACCTCCATCATTGCTAAATCAAGATAAAAAAAGCCTTTTCATCCTAAAAATTAGGACGAAAAGACTTGCCTTCCGTGGTACCACCTACATTGAATATCATGCGACATTCCACTTTTCTCATAACGCTCGAGACTGCGCCTAGTTTGGCTAGGACGTTTCACGAAGTAGGTTTCATTAGTCTTTCTTGTACAATGCCTTCCAGCCGATGGGCATCGCTCTCTTTTCAAGCAGTGGCTAACTACTGGTCTTCGTTCGTTTTCTCATCTATTGACTAAAGGATGCACTACTTCTATAAGTCTGTCAAGCTGAATGGGTAAATTACTTGAAAGTTTTGATAAATTAAGAAAGGGATGCGCTAAAACGCTAAAGAGGTCGCTTATTCAATTATTTAAACCACCAAATCGCAATGAAAAGGGGAAGCATAGCCAGTACAATGACAAAGAAACTCCAAATGAATTGTTTCCCCGAAGACATATTTTTGGGTTTAATGCTCATTTGTTCATACAGCTGGTTAATGGCCCGTTGCTCTTTCGCATAAAGCATTGCTTGAAATTCTTCGTAATCTTGTATATAGCTAGATGGGGCACGTGGACTGAAGCGTAAATTTCGAATGGAATCTGTAATCTCTTTGTCAGCCATCCAATACGTGATGACAGGTGCTAAGCCTGCGTTTTGTGTGGCCTTTACCTCAATGTCATGGGATTTCATTTTATAGTAAACCTGTCCATGCTCATCCTCATATTGCGTGACAATATCACTTACTGCCATTATCAATCACCTCTTATGGAAGTTATCTGTTTTATCATGAGTTTCTACTATTATAATGGATTAGGGAAGAAAAGTATCGCTTGAGCGAGCATAAATTGTGAAACCAAAATTTTAAAAAAGTTTTGGATAAAGTCATAAACTTACATCTAGTGAGAACAACGTCATGTAGTATAATGTATATAGTTTTTTAAAAGAAGTTGAAGGAAGGGAAAGTTTTGGACATTTCAACGTTATTTGCGTTTTTAGGGGCTGCGATGATTTTAACCATTATGCCAGGGCCCGATAATCTATTTGTGCTTGCCCAAAGTATTACACAAGATAAAAAAGCGGGTATTGCCACATCACTTGGATTGTGTACAGGACTACTTGTTCATATTAGTGCAGCAGTACTTGGTATTTCTGCGATAATTTATCAATCGACCATTATTTTTACCATCGTCAAATTTGCAGGAGCAGCGTATTTATTATATCTAGCTTGGCAATCATTTCGTGCTAAAGGAGACCCTTTTACGTTGCAACAGCAAAATACGCAAGCTTATATTGAATTATATAAAAAGGGAATATTAATGAATATTTTAAATCCTAAAGTATCGTTATTTTTCCTAGCGCTGTTACCACAGTTTGTTAATCCATCGCAAGGACATGTGGCGTTTCAAATGCTTATTTTGGGTATTGTATTTTTAATACAAGCGCTTGTATTATTTTCATTGTTTAGTATATTTGCAGGGAAAGTTAGACAAGTCATTATTGGTAAACCTGCGATTGCTAAACGACTAAATACAGTTCAAGGTATTCTATTCACATTTATCGGGATACAGATTGCCATCAGCAAACAGTAGGGAGGAATGGACATGGCTATTTTACATATTACCTTTAGCTTAGCAACGCAGGGTTCTATGAAACTTGCAATACGTCAACATCGTTTGCAGCGAAATGAATCAGTTCTAAGTGTCCATGATGATCTCTCAATTGGACCTCTTCAAAACTTTGAAGACCGTAAAACTTGGTTAGCCACGCATATTTTAGATGATGATGACCAGCAATTGTATGATGAGATGTATGAAAACTGGAGGAAAAAAATCGCTAATTTACCTTGTGATGTGGATGTGTGGATTTGGTATAGTCACAACACACATGAACAGATAGGACTGCGCTATGTGATGAGTGAGTTAATTCATAAATGCAGTATGGTGTATGGTATTGATGCAACGGAGAATCTGAAGAGTATCCACCCCAATCTAGATATTCGCCATACAGGCGAGCTTTCCTCGGAAATGCTCATGAAGCTACGCCCTAGTGCGAAGCGATTCTCTGTGCAAGAATGTCAGCAACTCGCTAAGGAATGGGAAAACATCAAAGAACAGCCAAGTACATTGCGGTTATGGAAAAGTGAACTATTGCATGTAGAGGAAGATGCAATGGATGCATACATTATCGCCAGTGCAAAAAAATTGCATTTACAGCAAAATGAAGAGTGGCTAATGCCTACGCATATTTTGGCACAGATATTTGAAACTTTTGTCCATTATGTAGGAAATGATTTTGTAGAGTATCGCTTACTGACGCTCGTCGAACAGGGCGTATTTGCCATGAAAGGCGATACAAATGATATTTTTTCCTATCAGGTTAAATTACTTTAATTATAAGTAAATGAACAGTAAAAAATCAGGCGAGCAAAGCCTGATTTTTTATTGTTAACAAATGCATGAAGCTGTTTGAGTAGTACTCCAAATCAGTCGTTTCAACAATAATGATTCAGCACAGTAACTTAACCGTTTTAATTTTGATAACACTTTTCATATTCATCTTTCATCAACAAACTTTGACAAGCCAAGCCATTTTCATGATAAATCTCTTTATCAATACGTAATACTATACTTCTATTTGAATTGGTATAATTAGGCTCTTTATTAACAATGGATAATTTTTCTTCGTCTAGCCATTTCATCGAGAATTGACTTTTAGCCTCTGCATAATAGACGATTTTGTTTGTGTGAGCTTTATTATTTAAAATTTCTATCCATACATGAACACCACCACTTGGACCTGCACCACCATATGGTTCATAATAAGCGTGCGCTGTATATTCCCCTGTAGGAGATGAGACAGATTCGGGCACCTTTTGCGTATTTTTTTTATCTAAAGTACTAAACGTAAAAAAATATTGGATATCTATCAATATTCCCAAAAACAGGACTATACCTGTCAATAGTGCTGTTAATGTTTTTTTAGGGAAGTTTTTCTGTTTAAAAAAGAAAATCATTAATTTGATTACAAAAATGAACAATACGATCAAGGTAAATAAAAATACAAAGAAACCTAATGTATTAAGTAATAAATTCAAATTATTACCTCCCTAGTATGGTGAAACAGTGCCTTTTAAAAAATAAAGCGAGTAACATGGACATCTAGATGATGGTGTTACTCGCTCTTTCTATTTTTTGTCATAAAAATCGAAGACAAATTGTTTAAACTGACGTGCAGATGGCGATAAATAACGATTTTCGATCCAAGCCATGCCAATAATTCGTTCACATACCATATCTTCAACATGGATTTTAACGATTTTTTTCGGGTTTAAATCCTCATCATCGGGTAGTAAGGAAACGCCAAGCCCCGCACCAACAAATCCAGCGATTGTCGATACTTCATCACCTTCATAAGAAATTTTAGGCTTAATGCCCGCAGCATTTAATAAGCGATCAGCTGAGCGACGTAATGCATAGCCCTTTTTCATTAAGACAAAACTTTCATGCTCCAATTCTTTCATTTTAATGCTTTTACGATGGGCTAATGGATGATCAATTGGGACCATTATAAAGAGCTCATCTCGCCATAATTCCTTCCAACAAACTGGCGGCTCTGTATCGATCGCAGCTAGTAGGCACAAGTCTAACTCACCCGCCAGTAATTGTTTTAACTGTGAATGGGAGTAGTTTTGTGTGAAATGAAAACGAATATGGGGATGTTTTTGACGGAAGGCACGAATCAAGTCGGGTACAATACTCGTTCCAAGTGTATGTAAAAAACCGAGTGATACATCTCCGAGTTCTGGATTATTAAGTTCCTGTAATTCTAAAACAGCCTTTTCATATTCCTTACGCATGCGCTGGACACGATATAAAAATAGCTCTCCATATCGGTTTAGCATAATCGAGCGCCCTTGTCTGTCGAAAAGCGGTACACCTAATTCTTCCTCCAGCTTTGAAATTGAACGACTAAGTGCTGGCTGTGAAATCGCTAATGCTTCGGCAGCCCGTGTCATATGCTCTAACTTTGCAACGGTTACAAAATATTCTAATTGTTGCCACTCCATTTTTTTCACCTCTTTTCTTGTGAACTTTGAGTTATCTGCATTATAACGGGAAACAGACGGGAAGTATAGGGAGCAAAATATTTTTAAAAGGACGCTGCAATTATTTAGCAGAATGAAAAAGTTAAGTAGCAGAAAGTGTGATAGTACAGCCGTTAAGTTGACATCATTCATGCACAATACACATTGATTTGATAAAAACTATAAATTGTACATTATGAATAAAGGGTGGTAAGATAGACACATAAAATACACAATTATCAATTTCCGTGAAGGGGATATCATAAAATGAAGTTAACAAAGCCGCAACCTCTAACAATTGAGGGAGGCAATAAAGCCGTACTATTACTGCATGGGTTCACAGGTAGCACAAAAGATGTGAAAAAGCTAGGAGAATTTTTATCTCAACGAGGTTATACTGTGCATGCACCTATCTATAGTGGCCATGGCGTAGAACCAGAAGCATTATTAGAAACAAAACCAGAAGATTGGTGGAACGATGTAGTAGAAGGTTATAACTTCCTACAAGAGAAAGGCTATGAAGAAATCGCTGTTGTTGGGATTTCACTTGGAGGCGTCTTTTCATTAAAAGTGGCAGAGACATTCCCAGTGAAAGCATGTGTAGCGATGTGTGCACCGATTACACGTGATAATTCAAAAGGCTTATTTACACGTTTGTACCACTATGCTCGTTTATATAAACACTTTGAAAATAAATCAAAAGATCAAATTATTTCAGAATTACATGAATTACGTATTTCACCGAAGGATTCATTGGACGGCGTCACACGTTTAACAACAGAAACACGTGAAGAATTATCAACGATCAAAGCACCAACTCTTGTGTTACAAGGCTCACTAGATGATGACCTATATCAAGAAAGCGCACCTTTTATTTTAAATACTGTGGAAACAGACGACAAAGAAATCATTTGGTATGAAAACTCTGGCCACATTATTACATTGGACAAAGAACGCGATAAAGTGTATGAAGATGTTTATAAATTTTTAGATCATATTGAATGGTCAGTTGCAAACTAAGAAGGGGCTGTCAGTAGACAGCTCTTTTTTTGTTGAATCTCACTGGATAAACGAAAAAACTATTGTAATTATAATAAATGCTTGATAACATGATGAAATTGTAGTGAAAAATCATTCGATTAAAATAATTTGCTATAGTCTAAAACTTCTAAGGAGCACATCAATTATGCAACAAAAAATACCTTTTTCAACTTACGCAGTCATTGGTACCATGTTATTTGGACTGTATTTTGGAGCAGGGAACCTAATTTTTCCTATTCAAATGGGTCAATTTGCTGGGACTAATTTTTGGTTTGGATTAATCGGATTTTTAGTGACTGCTATCGGCTTACCATTCCTCGGAATTTTGGCAATTGGCTTATCAGGTAGTAATGGTTTACGTGATCTAGCCAATCGTGTTCATCCTATATTTGGTATTATTTTTTCATTGGCACTGTACTTAACAATCGGCCCATTCTTTGCCATCCCACGTACAGCAACTGTACCTTTTGTAGTAGGGTTTGAGCCATATATTCAAGCACAACATGCAACGCTACTACTAGCTGTATTTAGCTTTATATTTTTTGCCATTGTTTACTATTTTTCTTTAAATCCAGCAAAAATAATGGATTACATCGGTAAATATTTAACGCCTGCATTTTTAGTTGTTTTATTTATTTTAATTATTACAAGTATTACAAAGCCAATGGGCCATTTCCAGCAGCCAATTGGTGAATATATGGATGCTGCCTTTATGACAGGCTTTAAAGAGGGCTATAATACGATGGACGCCCTTGCCTCACTAGCCTTCGGGATTGTTGTCATTAATGCAATTAAAAGTGCAGGGATTACAGATCGTAAGGAAATTGCCAAGGCTACATGGACATCAGGTATTTTTGCGATGGCTTTAATGACGCTGATTTATGGTCTCATAACCTATATGGGCGCTTCCAGTATTAATGCTGTCGGGACTTTTGATAATGGTGGTTTAATCTTTGCGGCAGTGGCCGATCATTATTTCGGCTCATTTGGAGCTATTTTATTGGCGGTCATCATTGTGCTAGCGTGCTTAAAAACAAGTATCGGCTTAATTACATCTTGTAGTGAGTTTTTCCATGAGGTATTTCCGAAAATCAGTTACAAATGGTTTGTGTTCCTGTTGTGCGCTGTATCCTTTACGATTGCGAATTTTGGTTTAAACAATATTATCAAATATGCTATTCCAGTTTTAATGTTCTTATATCCATTAGCGATCGTCTTAATCTTGCTTGCTCTAAGCTCATCCTTCTTTAAGAATAAGCAAACAGTGTATGCCATAGCGATGATTTTTACATTTTTCATTAGCCTGATTGATGGCTATAAAGCCCTGGTAGAAAGTGTGCCAGATGCGAAGTTAGGTGTGTTGGACGCAGTAGAAAAATACTATTCTGCGATGCTACCTTTTTATGATATTGGCTTAGGATGGATACTGCCAGCGTTAATAGGGGCAGTAATTGGAAGCCTGATTCCGTCTCGAAAAGTTATATAATGAAAGAAACACGCACAAAAAATGTCTCTGTGCGTGTTTCTTTATGAATTAGTAAGCTGTCCAGCCACCGTCAACTGCAATAACTTGTCCATTTACAAAGCTAGCCTCATCCGAGCCTAGGAAGATCGCTAATTGAGCGATTTCTTCTGGCTGACCAGCCCGCGGATTGATGGATAGTCCTAGTGCTTGTCGTGCAGCTCCAGTTTGGCTCATATTTGTCATAGAAGTGGCGATATTGGTCATCACTGCTCCTGGCGCGATACCATTACAGCGAATATTTTTATCAGCATACATAAAGGCTGTATTTTTTGTTAAACCAACTACCGCATGTTTTGAAGCTGTATAAGCAGCCCCAGCCCGTGCACCATATAAGCCACCAGCAGAAATATTATTGACAAAGACACCGTGACCTTGTGCAAGGAAAATTTCGGTAGCCATACGCATAGAGCGCATAACAGCTGTTGTGTTCACTGCAAATACTTTTTCCCATCGTTCATCAGAAATTTCTCCAACTGGCTCCATACCATCCATAATGCCTGCATTGTTGACTAATATATCTAATTGACCATAGTTTGTTTTTGTTTCATCAAATAAACGTTGCAAGTCTTCTGCTGATGCGACATTGGTTTGAATGGCAAATGCTGTTCCTCCAGCCGCCTGAATACCTTCCACAACCGCTTGGGCACCCTCTAAATTTAAGTCTGAAACGGCAACCTTAGCGCCTTCTTTTGCATATCCTTCTGCAATGGCTTTCCCCATACCTGAAGCTGCACCTGTCACAATGGCTACTTTACCTTCTAATCTCATCTCAAAAACCTCCTCATCGTAATTTCTTTATTTATTGAACATCTGTTCATTATTCATTAAAATCATATAATAAAGATGAAAGCGATTTCAATATGCAAAAAAACAGAATGTGTTGAGTAATCAACACATTTGGACAAATTGTTTATTAAGGAGCTGAAAAAATTGCGTACAACGGATTTACGGATTATTAAAACCAAGCAAGCTCTCCACGATGCTTTATTGACCTTGCTTAGCCAAAAGCCATTGGAGCAAATCTCCATTGCTGAAATTTGTAGAGAAGCAAAGGTCAATAGAGGAACGTTCTATTTACACTACGAGCAAAAAGAGGGGCTCTTTGAAGAATACTTTCAGGAGATCATGGAGGATTTATATCAATCCTATGAAGAACCCTATCGTGCAGTCACGACATTGGACACAAATCAATTAGATCCCAACACCATCCGTATTTTTCATCATATTGAACGCTTTAAAATGTTTTACCGTATCGTCTTTTCTAAAAATGTCCCGCTGACCTATTATTACATGCTTTTTGATGGCATTTATTCTCTGCTAAAACGAGACATTACCACACACCACATACATCAAATGGAGGATCATATATCGATCGACTATTATAGCGCCTATCAAGCAAACGCCATCATCGGACTTATCATCCAATGGTATCGCGGCGATTTCAGCGATAGCGTGACCATGTTAAATCAACAGCTAGCAGCTATTTTAAAGAATGTGAGGAGTGGGGGATAGAGTAGGAAAAGTAGCGGATAGAACGCTCAATTTGAAGGATAGAGAGAGAAGTGACGGATAGAATGCCAGAATGGAAGGATAGTATAGGAAAAGTAGCGGATAGCAAGCTCAAAGTGAAGGATAGAAGAGAAAAAGTAGCGGATAACCACTCAAAGAGAAGGTCTACATCAACTTGTAGACCTTCTCTTTTCTATTAAATCATCGGACTGGAGCAGGCTTAAATGTGACGATCAACGTAGCAACGGCTAGTGTCACGAAGATGATGATGCCTAAGGAGCTACTGTTTTGCAGGAGATTATCAGAACTACCACCAAAGATGATTGTGTAGTAGCCATCTGCTCCATACGTGGCAGGTAGCATAGCAGCGACCTGCTTGTATCCTTCAGATAGCATGGTTTTTGGAACAAGTACACCTGATGTTACTAATTGGAGTGAAAGAGCACAAATATTAAATATCATCCCCATATTTCCAAAGGCAATCACAAATACTTGGGCCAAGCTAAGGAAAGCAAGATACATTACAGCTTGGAAGAGATAAATCGACAACAGGCTTTCTTGACTATCGATATTAAAAAGGTGCATCAAGCCAATTGTTATGAATGGCAATGTAAAGGCTACGCCCACATTGAGTAGCTGTCGTGCGAGAAACAATTGCCATTTTGATAGGCTTGCTTGAACGAGCTGTGCTGCTTCTTGGTGTTGCATAATCATGACCATCGCTCCCACAAAGGAGGAAATGATGACCATAAATGGGACGAAGTTTGCAGCAAATCCCTTTACATCATTGGTTTTTACAATTGTACCATCGACGGGATGGTCTTTGACATTCATTACAGTCGTTTTGACAGAAGTGGTAATTTGTTGGGCAGTGTCTTGCTCGAATGGAAGCTGAGCAAATTGTTGAGCAAAGACTGCAACCGCTTGATTTTGCTGCATTGGATAAAGGGCTTGATTGATTTCTTCTGTTAATTGCTTTGCTACACCCTCCATCATATTTTTCGCTACACTTGCATTGGCTTGATTAATCGCATAAATAATTTCAGCCTCTTTCCCTGCTTGGATTTGATTTGTAAAATCAGCTGGAATCTGCATAATCATATTAATTTTTCGTTCGTTTAATGCGCTCTCAGCTTTCTTCATCGAAGAATAGTCCTCCATTGCAAAGGGGATGGAGCCTTTGATGTTTTGTGCTACCTGTTGCCCCATTACGGAATCTTCCACAACAATGCCAATGCTTAACTGTTCTGCTCTTTCATTGACACCATCATAGGCAGTCATCCAGATTGTAAAGAAGATTAATTGAAAGGCAATGGTTGCAACAATGCCAATATAGGTTTCGCGAACTCGTAAAAATGCTTGTAAACCTGTCATTTTTTATTCCTCCTAAAATTAAGTAAGTACTTACTTGCATTGATTGGAAAAATTTTTTCTAGGAAACGAGTCCCCTAGAAAAAATAGCAACACTAGTTTGTAAAAGTTCTTCCGTTGGTAAGTCAGACACGATTGTTCCAAGTTGAGCACGTGACATAAAATGACCAAAATTCAAAGCGATAAGCGATAATGCTGCTGCTTCAAAATCAACTTCTCTTATTTTCCCCTGATGATGCATCTCTTGAAAATAGTGAATGAGCTCCTTTTTGATGAGGAGCGGGATATTGGCGATTTCCTCACTAATTTCAGGAAATTGAATAGATTCCTTAAAGCCGATCATGACAAAATCTTTTATCGACATTAAAAAATGAAAATGCTTCAATGAGAAATTTAATAAATCCTTTTCTAATTCCCACGTTACATTTTGATTGATCTCCTGCTGTAGAAGCGGATAATAAGAAAATTGCTCAATAATGGCTTTTAATAAACCACGTTTGTTGCCAAAGTGACGGAAAAGAGTGACCTCATTGACACCTGCTAATTCTGCAATGGTTTTGGTAGTTGCAGCTGTATAGCCTTTTTCACTAATCAATTGTAGAGCAGCTTCGATAATTCGTTGTGCAGTTCCTTTCGTTGTCAAAAACATACTTCCTTCCATGCAAGTAATTACTTACATCCTAGCATAGTGTACGAGGATCTGCAACACTATGAATGAGCGTTGACAATTATATCGACTGCTGATATATTTTGAGTATATCGACTGACGATATATTGATGGTCGATATAAAGGAGGATTTGTATGACACAGGAGCATCCGCCATTAACAGAGGGCGTTTATTATATTTTATTAGCATTATATGAGGCGAGGCATGGCTATGGCATTATGCAATTGGTGGAAGAAATGAGCAATGGAAGAGTGCGCTTAGGGGCCGGAACCATATATGGTGCGATTAAAACATTGTTGGAACGAGGATGGATAGAGGCACTTGATGGAGATGGCAGAAAGAAAGAATATATTATTACTGAAACTGGAAAAACAGTGGTGGAATATGAAATTTTAAGATTAAGGGAACTTTTTGACAATGGTATCCGTATAACGAGAGGAGTTGAATAATATGCATAAATATCGATTGATGATTAATCCCTATGCAATAGAGAAGTGGGTCAATGACATGGCTAGTCAGGGCTGGCACTTAAAAAAATTTACATGGATTCGCTTTACGTTTGAGCGTGGAGAACCAAATAGCGATATTTATCGCCATGATGAATTAGAGCGATTCGGTACGCACTATGAAGAGGAATTTCTCGAATTTCTCAAATCCTCTGACATTGAACAAGTAGACCGCTCTGGAAATTTTGTATTTTTTAGAAAAGCAGCACAGGAAGGTCCATTTGAGCTGTATACAGATAAAAAAACGAAAATTGGTAACCTGTCAAAAAAGATGAGGATCCTGCTTTCTCTTATTCTACTTAATTTGTTCATTGGACTGATCGGTTTAATTGGCGATTTTTCGGAGCAAACAACAGACTGGGTTGGTTTTGCGTTAAATACGCAGAATCTTGTGGTTGTTGTATTATTTGCCCTCCCATTCTATCAGCTTATGCGTATACGTAATCGATTAAAGAGAGAATTAAATGTATTTTCGGATTAACGATGCGTCTATTATTTTCCGGGAAATCAGAAAATAATGAAAAAGGAAGCATGATTTTATAGTAGGGGTGATGCAAAATGAAAAAAAGAATGTATCGTTTTTTTATTGATTACGAAAAGGAAGAACGATGGGTCAATGACATGGCAGATCGGGGGTGGAATCTTAAAAAGACAGTGGTAGGCTACTTTGTTTTTGAAAAAGGGACACCAGGTCAATATATTTATCGAAATGAATTTGTCAATAGAAAGTCAAAGGATTATTTTGAATTTTTAGACGAAATGAATATCGAGTGTGTGTCTAAGTTTGGTGGGTGGGCCTATTATCGAAAACCAAAATCGGAGGGGAACTTTGAATTATTCTCAGATGCTACATCTAAAATCAGTTATCTAAAGTCAATGAATCGCTTTTTTATACTAGTATTATTGTTCAATGTAATGATTGGAATTTATAATGTCGTGCTAGGGTTATTGGAGCCTGCTGCAGGACTTTTGAGTATTAGGACAGGGTGCATTAGTTTTTTAGTAGCCCTCCTTATGGTAGTGCCTATAGTGAAAAATGGAAATCGTAAAAAGGGCTTGAAACAAGACTTACATATATTTGAAGGATAAGGAGGATGATAACATGACGTTACAGTTACAGCATGTTACAAAGAAGTATAAGGATTTTACAGCTGTGGATGATTTGAATTTTACCATTGAAAAGGGTGAAATTTTCGGTCTAATTGGTCAAAATGGTGCAGGGAAAACGACGACATTCCGAATGATTTTAGATTTACAGGAGACGACGGCGGGGACAATTACTTGGGATGGCAAGCCAGTTAATGCCATTAACCGAGATGTCCTTGGTTATTTACCAGAGGAGCGTGGTATTTTCCCAACAATGAAGGTAGAGGAGCAGCTTTACTTTTTTGGTGAGCTACGTGGCATGAAACGAGCAGAGCTGAAAAAGGAAATAGATTTTTGGATTCAACGTTTTGAACTGGAGGAAAAACGCAAGGATAAGGCAGAAACACTGTCAAAGGGGAATCAGCAAAAGGTACAGTTAATTGCAAGCTTTATCCATAAACCTGCGTTTTTAATTTTAGATGAGCCGTTCAGTGGGCTAGATCCCGTCAATAAAGATTTACTAAAGGATGCTATTTTACTATTGAAAGAGCAAGGCACGACGATTTTGTTCTCCAGTCACCAAATGGACAATGTCGAGGAGCTTTGTGATCATTTGTGTTTATTAAAACGAGGTGTTTCTTTATTTTCTGGAAGCTTACTAGATTTAAAGAAACAATATGGTAAAACAAAGCTTGCTGTCCGTACGGATTGGTCAACAACACAATTATTGGCACTTGAGGGTGTCAAGGATGTGCGTGTAGAGAAGGAGCAAACAGTGCTTACATTAGTGGACGAAAGCTTTGCTCAAGGTATCTTTGAACAGCTATCCAATGGGAAGTATATTGAAAAATTCAGCTTAGATTATTTATCGTTAGATGAAATCTTTAAAGATAAGGTAGGTGGCCATATTGTCGAAGTTTAGTTTATTAATGAAGCAATTATATAAAGCTAAAATTAAATCAAAATCCTTTATCTTAATGACTTGTTTATATGTAATTGTCATGTCAGTGGCTGTCTTCTGGTCAGAAATTAAGGAATTATTCACAGGTGATGATGAAGCACAGCAAATCGCGATTATTAATGAAACCTCTGCTGATCTAAGTGGTATTTTTGTCTCGAATGGAGATATGAATTTTATTCAGGATGAGCAAGATGTATCGACCCTTGAAAAAAGAGTAAAGGACGGCAAGCTGGATGCGATTGTGACGATTAACGACCAAAATGGTCAATTACATGCGGAAATTGCTACGTTTACACCACTGAAATTAAACGATCAATCTACATTATCATCCTTATTACAATATGCAGGACAGCACTATGCCGTACAACAATTATCGCTTTCACCTGAGCAAGCGGCACAAATCATGGCAGCTCAAACAACAATTTCCACGAAAAACTTAAATGAGGCATCAACAGGTGGAAAAAGTGAAGAAGAAAAGCAATCAGGGCTAGTAGTTTCCTATGCGGTAGGAATTTTAATCTATTTCTTCATTTCTACATTCCTATCGATGATTACGACTGAAATAGCCTCTGAAAAAGGCTCACGCGCAATGGAAATGCTTTTAGTAAGTGTCAAACCTGGGACACATTTTAAAGCGAAAATCGCTGGAGTTTTATTGCTTGCTTTAACACAGATGGGTATTATTGCGATTGTGTTCCTTATCTATGCGAAGTTTATCAAAGGTGGGATGGTTTGGGATGCAGCTGCTAGCATTGTCAAGGAATTGTCCATTGGCTATGTCATCTATGCAATCGTATTCCTACTGTTAACAGTTATCCTTTATCTTATTATCGGTGCATTATTTGGCTCTTTAGTATCGAAAGTAGAAGAGGCGGGTCAAGTATTAATGCCTGCGATGATTATTACCATTATTGGCTTCTATGTTATGCTGACAGGCATGGGGAATCCAGATACAATTATCATTAAAATATTCTCTTATATCCCACTAACTTCTGGCATGATCATGCCAATGCGTATTGGCGCTACAGATATCGGTGGCATTGTACCATTACTTTCTTTAGGAATTTTAGTCGTAACGATTGTTGTCGTATACCTATTCAGTTTATCGTTCTATAAACGTAGTGTATTGACATATAGCTCTGGCGGCGTCATTCAAAAAATTAAAACGGTATTAAAGGTAACAACATAACACTAGGGCAGCTACATCATGATGTAGCTGCTTTTTTGGTCACAAGTAGCCATAGTTAGCAAACAATGTAAAGGAATTTACGGAATTAGTCGAATTTTGCATAGAAAGAAGCTATAATTTAACAAAGGGGTGAGACCATGTTAGCTAAATCAGAGGTGGAAGCGCTCCTTGCCCATCCACCAAATCAACGTTTAGCAACACCTGAGGAAAAAGCGCAGTTCTTTCAAAAACTTCAGCAGCTTTGTCCCATGAATAATGAAATAGAAGAAATTCTCCACCATTGTACTGAGATGGACATTTTTGTTGATAATACTCACCCTAACCAATATAGCGTGCAATATAAGCTTCACCAGAATGGCTATCGTATAGCAGACTCATATTTTTTCATCCTATAGAAAATGAAACTTTTTTACATGGTAATCGTAAGTAATTAGTAGAGATAAATTGCAGGGGGTAAAACGTATGTCTGAATTCAACAATGATCTTTTAAAATCCAAGGACCCATTCGCTTCAGAAAATCCTTTATTACAGCCAAATCCACTTTTACAGCAGGCGCCTGAGCAAAAGCCGGTACTTGTATCTGAGCAGGAGCTATCACAAATCGCTCAAAATCAGCTAATGTTAAAGCAAGATCCAGAGGTTCATACACTTGCACAAAAAATTGATGTCAAAGATCAAATTGCCATGCTAGAGCTCGGTAAAGAAACGGCAAGTGGCATTTCAACCTTTTCTGATAAAATGCTCGCAACGATGAAAGCTAGTAAGCTGGAAGAATCGAGTGTGCTTTTAAATAACCTGAATAAAATTATGGATAAATTTGATCCACAGGATTTTGCGGAAGAGAAAAAGGGCGGTTTCATCTCCAAGCTCTTTAACAAAGGAAAAGAACAATTGGAAAGGTTCTTATCTAAGTATGACAGCATGAATAAAGAAGTGGATGTCATTTACCGTGAAATCCAAAAATATGAAGGGGAAATGAAGCGTAATACCATTGACCTTGAAAATTTGTATGATCAAAACTTAAACTACTTCCAATCATTAAGTAAATTTGTTGCAGCTATTGAAGTGAAAACAGAAGAGGTTCGTGCGTCTTTACCAGCACTTGAACAAAAGGCTCAAAGTGGTGATCAATTGGCAGCTATGGAATATGAAACAATGCTTCGCGCTGTGGAATTATTAGAGCAACGTCGCTATGATTTAGAAATGGCACAACAAGTATCATTCCAATCAGCACCACAAATTCGCTTAATGCAGCAAGGGAACAATCATCTAATTGCCAAGATTAATTCTGCCTTTGTCACAACGATTCCGATCTTTAAGCAGGGGCTTATTCACGCAGTGACATTGAAGCGTCAAAAGTTGATTTCTGATTCTATGGTGGAACTAGATCGCCGTACGAATGAAATGCTTGTGCGTAATGCAGAAAATATTAGTAAGAACAGTGTGAATATCGCTCGTCAAGCTGGTAGCCCAAGCATTAAAATCGAAACCATTGAAACAACATGGCAAACAATTATGGCTGGTATTCAAGAAACAAAGCAAATTCAAGCAGAAACAGCAAGAAACCGTGAAGAAGGTCGTAAACGTATTGAGCGTTTGCAATTGGAGTATGAAAAACTGAAAAAAATGTAAGGCCCAAGCCTCTTGCAGCTATTGTTGCAAGAGGCTTTTTATATGGAATGTGTAGTCAGGTAGAGAGGCTCCTTCCAAGGGTTTGCCATAATATTCGCTAAGATGGAAATGTTCTTTGACAAAAAGCAAAATAGTGATTATGATAAAATTAAATGAGAATGATTATCAAATGAAAAAGGAAGCGGAAAGATGCGAAACAAAGCAATTCGATATCATGTATTTTTTCGTGGAGGAGAGAAAAATAAATGGCAAATAAAATAAATCCCTCTACATTGTCGTATGAGCCGTTTAAAGATGGAACGCTTGCTCTATACACGACAGATAGCTTAATGATTGTACAGCAAAGTCGCTATCTAGAGCTTTTGCATATGGAAGAGTTATATAATGCTATGTATAAGGATTTAGATAACAAGCAAAATGGTTTAGAACGAGAACGAAAAATGCTAAAAAAACAAAATGCACAGCTAACAGAGGATCTACAAAAGTTAAAGCAGCAAAACACGGTCTTGCAGAAAAAGGTCACTGAATATAATTGTGTGGTGGAGGAGATGAAGGTGCTCCGTCAACAAAATACAGATCTTCTCATTGAACTAAGTAAATATACAGCGATGTCAAGAGAGTCATTGACGGGGCCCTTGAAGTCGATGATTCGAGATATGCGTGAGCAAGGGGTTGGAATTAAAGAAATCCATATTCGCATCAAGCGCCAAATCAATCCAGAGATTAGCTATAGTACTGTACGCAAGTATATTTCTGAGCTAGAGTCGGAACAGAAAGGTTAACAGCTTTTAAAAGGAACTAGAAATTTGGCATTTACAGCAGCTACTCAAAGTCCTATAATGAGTCTATTCTTTAACTAGTTTAAGATTATAGGAAATCATTAACCGATTTCAGTAAGAGTAGGAGCGTTCATATCATGTCAAATGAGAAAAAAGGAGTTTTAGCTGCCTTTTTTGCCTATGCCTTTTGGGGAGCATTCCCCCTATATTGGAAATTACTTGAGCATGTACCAAGTATGGAGATTTTATTATCCCGTGTCATTTGGTCCTTTGTCTTTACGGTGCTGGCAGTGATTGTATTTCGAATGCGTCAGGATCTCGTAGCAGATTTAAAATATTTATGGTCACATCAAAAGCATTTCTGGCAGCTTGCAGGCGCGTCCTTTGTCATTTCAATGAACTGGTATTTATATATTTGGGCAGTGACGCATAATCATCTCATTGAAACGAGCTTAGGCTATTACATTAATCCGCTTTTGTCTGTCATTTTTGGGGTGATTTTCTTTAAAGAATCGCTGAGTCGTTCACAATGGGTAGCAACAGGAATTGCTTTTATTGCGGTGATTATTTTAACGATCAATTACGGCTCTGTACCTTGGGTTGCTTTATTGATTGCGCTATCTTTCGCTATTTATGGTGTGCTAAAAAAGAAAATTACACTGGATGCTACAAGAGGGCTAGCCATTGAAACGTTATTGATTTTACCCTTTGCATTAGGCTATTATGTCTATCTTTTCGCTACACATCAAGCCTCGTTTTTACATGTCGATGTTAAAACAGATATTTTGATGATCTTTAGTGGTTTAGTAACAGCCGTCCCGCTTATTTTATTTGCGAAGGGGGCACAAAATATTCCTTTATATTTACTAGGATTTATCCAATATGTATCGCCAACTATTGTCTTGATTTTAGGCATTGTGCTATACAAAGAGCCATTTAGTCAAATTGAGCTCCTTGCATTCAGCATTATTTGGGCAGCTTTACTTTTATTTTCTGGTTCGAAAATTATAGAAACAAGAAAAGCCCATCATAAATCAGTTTCGTAAAAGACTTGTAGATTTTTCTACAGGTCTTTTTTATGTAACTTTTACCACTTCGCTTTGTAATGCCCAAAACTTTTTTATTCCTTATCGGATTGGGCTGCTGGATTGCCTGCTATTTTATTTAATCGTATCTTAAAGAATAGTAGACTGAGTAGAGTGAGGCTAACAATAGAGTCTTTTTGATAGATTCGACAAAAATAGGAGAAAACCTTTTGAAGGTGGGTACCTTTACTTTCCTGTTAGCATATAGTAAAATGTCAATAATTAGATAACAATGATAATTAATGAGAGGTGCTTTTTGTGAGTGCGGTAGGTTCTAACTAGGTAAAAATTGAATGAAATAGTGGCGATGACGACAGCAGGGGATACATGTTATGAACACCCCTTATTTTGTCATGGACCTATTTCAACAACCTATGTAGATACCTACAATACTTTATTAAGCGTGGCATGTAAGATGAAACTTCAATTAGCTGAAGTTTTATTTGTGATGCCAGGAAAACGCGCCTTTTAAAGATAGAGCTGTGGGGATTCCTCGCAGCTTTTTTATGTTGTTTAAACCATCATTGCTATCTATTATTGGGTAGGTATCTTCATGTATGATAAAACATTACAATGAGGAGCAAAAAGAAATGAATAATACTACACTTGAAAAATTACAATATCATGAATTAAAGGACATCGTTAAATCCTATTGTGTCAGCGGGTTAGGAAAACAGCTTTTAGATAAATTAATGCCAAGCTCAAACTTAGTAGTGGTAAAAAATCGGTTGAATGAAACAACAGAAGCTCGTGCAATATTGGATGCAGAGGGGCATGTTCCGTTTTTAGGGGTATCAAATATTGAGCATATCATGACGAAGCTTGAAAAGGGGATGCTTCTCGATCCCAGTGAGCTAGTGAGTATCTCCGATTTTTTACGGGGCTGCCGCAACATCAAAAAATTTATGTTAGATAAGACATTTTTTGCGCCTGTTCTTTCCTCTTACGCTCATTCTATGGCTGAATTTAAAAACGTGGAGGAGGAGATTAATTTTGCGATCAAAGCCAATCGTGTAGATTCCGCTGCTAGTCGTGAATTAAAACGCATCCGACATCATATGGAAACGACTGAGGATAAAATTAAAGAACGTTTAACGAAATTTTTAAATAACAGTGCCAATAAACCGTATATTCAGGAATTTTTTATTAGTCAAAAGGATGATCGCTATACGATTCCGATTAAGGCGACCTATAAAAATCATGTACAGGGAACGGTCGTTGAAATCTCCTCAAAAGGGGCAACCGTTTTTATGGAGCCAAGTGTTATCGCTAAATTAAATGTAGAATTAGCTACCTTAAAGGCTGAGGAAGCCGTAGAGGAATATCAGATTTTAGCGTCTTTATCAGGGCTACTGATGGAACATCTTCATGCCATCACCATTAACATGGAGTTGATTAGTCAATACGATATGGTTTTTGCCAAAGCAAAGTTCAGTAGACAAATTGGTGGTAGGGAGCCGCGTATAAATGATTACGGTTATATTCAACTGATCAATGGTAAGCATCCATTACTACCAGAAAATGCGGTACCCCTTCAATTTTCCATTGCAAAAGACTACCGTAGCTTAATTATTACAGGTCCAAACGCTGGTGGGAAAACAGTTGTGTTGAAAACCATTGGTCTTTTAACATTAGCTACGATGTCGGGCTTCCATATTGTAGCGGACGAAGGAACGGAAATGGCTGTATTTGATCATATATTTGTTGATATTGGCGATAATCAAAGTATAGAGAATGCACTTAGTACGTTTTCTTCTCATATGAAAAATCTTTCAGATATTATGAGAGCTGCTAATAATCATACACTCTTACTGTTTGATGAAATTGGCAGTGGAACAGAACCAAATGAAGGAGCTGCACTAGCCATTGCGATATTAGAAGAATTTTATCAAATGGGCTGTATAACTGTGGCAACTACACATTATGGTGAAATTAAACGATTTTCTGAAATGCATCCTGATTTTATGAATGCGGCAATGCGCTTCCATGCTGAAACATTAGAGCCTTTGTACCAATTACTCATCGGCACCTCTGGAGAAAGCAATGCCTTATGGATTTCTAAAAAAATGAATGTCCGCGAAACTGTTTTACAAAGAGCAAAGGATTATATAAATAATAAAGAATATCAGCTGACGCTCATTCAGGACAGTAAAATTCGAAAGCCTAAAGAAGAGAAAAAAAGCTTGGCAGCAGCGTATACATTTGCCAAAGGGGATCGTGTGAAATTATTGGACTATGATGATGTGGGATTGGTGTATGAAGAAATGAATCCGTACAATAATGTCAGCGTATTCTATCAGGGGCAAATACTAGAGGTGAATGTAAAGCGGCTTGCCCTTGAATTACCTGCATCAGAGTTATACCCTGAAGGATATGATTTAGAGACATTATTTGTAGACTATCAGGATCGGAAGCTTCAGCACGATATCGAACGTGGGTCGAAAAAAGCGTTACGTAAGATCCATAAACAAATAAAGAGTGATCGTCAGCAATAAAAACAAGGGATTGCACAGCCTCGTGCAATCCCTTTCCTAATTAAGTTATGGAATCAATCTGTGCCTTAATCGTTCGGTAGACTTCCTCAATTTTTCGTTTATAGGGCAAATCCACTAAATCCAGTGAATCTATATAGGCCATTTTTGCAATTTCATAGGCTGTTGTTAGCTCACCAAAATGGGCATAGCAAAGGGCTTTATAGGAAAAGCATTCATTCAAGCTTAAAATATCATATGGATGATTAATATAGAGCGGTCTGTGTTTATACTGTTCGAATGCAGCCTTCGCCTCCTCATATTGTCCAAGTAAATATAAGGATTTTCCTTTTTCAGCATAGTAAAAGTTTGGATCTAGCTTGTCTAAATAATCATCGTGTCTAAGCTGATAAAAACGTTCTATTTCAATCAGAGCCTGGTCATAATTATTGCTGTAATTATTATAATAATGTGCCTTCAATACAAAGATAAAAGCATCAACCTCAACACGTTCAGCAAATGCCTGATATTGCTCCAGTTTCATAAACATATGATTGGTTTGTTCGAAATCACGATCAATCATGGCACAATAGGCACCAATTCTGTACATATTATCAATCTGATAGAACAGTTGGTTTTTATGAGCATTAGCAATCGTCTCTTGAATTAGTTTTTTCCCTTCCTCATGCTCACCAATTGCAAGTTGGAAAATACTTGTATAATAAGTCATTAATAAGGCATCACGAGAATCGAGCTGATAGTTCTCATGTTCAATAATTTCCTTTGCCTGTAAGATACGATCGTACGCCACTGTATATTGACGTTTTGCTGCTAAAATAGCTATCTCTAGGATAAAGGTTTTGAACCAATGGCTGAGTAAATTAATTTCCTTAAAAATAGTGCGGGCTTGCTGAAGTGGGCCTTCCCATGTTGTTAATCCAGCTTCATACTGGGCATCTGCGTAAATATACAATAAACGGCCAGCTTCATAACTTTGAGGCAGGCTCTCCACAGACGGCTTAATTAAATCGACAATTTCTTGATGATGATCAGCATCACCACGTTTTACTTCTGCAAATAAACTTTCCACCTGCTCTAATAGCTGGCGAATGGAGGATGGGGTTACTTCTTCCAGTAATGCACTAGCTTTTACACCTAAACGTTCAGCAATATAGTCAAGGCTTTCCATGGAAGGCTTGGCCTTATCATTTTCTATTTGGCTTAACATTCCTTTAGTTAGACGATCACCGGCAAGTGCCTCTAATGTTAATTTTTGATCTTTCCTTAATTTGCGAATTCGTGTGCCTAAAGAGTCCACTGCCTCGCCTCCTTTTGTTTAATTATATTAAACTTTTGCTTGCGTGAAAAGAGGGAGCTGTGGTATATTTTGTTTAACATAATTAAACTTTTTAATTTAGTTAAATAATGGAGGGGTTTAGATGCATGAAGCGGAAAAATTGAAAAAGGCAACCTATCACTTATGGACATTCACGGCAAGTAAAATGATTGCCATGTTGGGTGCAAATGTCATGGCATTCGGTATTAGCTTGTATATTTTAGCGATGACTGGTTCGGCAATGAGCTTCGCTACCAATATGATTTGTTCAGTATTACCACGCGCACTTGTAGCACCCTTAGCAGGCTATGTCGCAGATAATTTTTCAAAAAAACGCACGATATTACTAGCACAGGCAGGAACCATTTTGACAGTAGGGGGATTACTGCTTTATACAGAAACAGTAGGAATATCTGTTTATGCTATATACATAGCTACTGTTTTTAATACTATTTGCTCGGCCTTTTCTGGTGTAACGTTTTCATCTGCTATTGCCACACTTGTCAATCCAGAGCGATTACAACGTGCGATGTCATTTAACCAAATGTCAATGTCCGTAGCTGCAATTGGAGGACCAGTCATTGGTGGTATGATGTATGGATTTTTTAGTATGGATGTATTTTTAATGGTGAATATGGTGGCCTATGCGATTGCCTTTTGTTTAGAGGCAACAATGGATTTTAACCTTTATAGTACAAGAGGGGAAGATACGAAAAAAGAAAAGATGTGGGAAGGGCTGAAAAGTGGTTTTCATTATATCAAGCAACGTAACGTCATAAAGACCATTATGTGGGTAGCATTGTGGATTAACCTATTCTTTTCTGCCATCGCTGTTGGAGGAACGTACATCATTATTGAATTGCTAAAAGTAGAATCCACACATTTTGGCTTTATTGAAGCATCTGGTGCATTAGGCATGCTCTTAGCATCCCTTTATTTCGCAACAAGACCTGAAGTGAAGGTACCTTTACGCTTTTCGAAAATCAGCTTATTACTATTGGCGGGAAGTGTCGGCTTAGCAGTCATCCCATTAGTCACTGATTTTTCTTATATAGCCATCGTGATCTTCTATCTCATCATTTACTTTATTTTCGCAACTTTCGAAATGGGAATAAATATGCCCATCGGGGTGTATATGCAAAAAATCATTGCGGAAGAGTATCGTGGACGTGTTTTTGGGCTAATGGAAACGATGGCGATGTCTATGATGCCAATTGGTATGGTAGTCTATGGCATGTTATATGATACATTACCAGCAACTATTATTTTACCAGTAACGAGTGTCATTATTATTATCATTTCACTTGTGATGCTGCGCTCATCTATTTTAAAAGAGGCACATCCAGAGTATTACGAAAAAGCAGCTCTACCAGAAGGGGTCGCGAACACAACAACTTAAAATAACGAGGCTGGGACAGAACTCGATTATATTGAAAAACAATAAAAATGGATATTAGCTTTTTCACTTTAAGAAGTTAAATATGCCTTCCTAAATCAAAAAAATGTTAGACTAATTATATCTTGGTCTAACATTTTTTCTTTTTGTCCCAGCCTCGTTCTTAGTGTTGAAAAACAAAACAGTCAATTGAAAGGTAGAAATGGATTTCCGTTGTAGGCTACTTGCTTTCCTGTGGGCGAGCGCCGAATCGCTTCCTCCGCTACCGCTCCGTTTAGAGTTTCGCCTGTCTCGCTATCTCATGGGAGTCAAGTAGCCTTCCACTTCAACCCACTAACTTTTTAGCAAAGGTTTTCAAATAAAGTGAATGTCTTCACTACCCATTTTATGGAGGGCTTTTGACACTCATTACTTCTTCGCAATGAAATTAAGAGTCTATCCTTTCTCTAATCATACAAATAATAGGCTAATTTGATTACTATGGCTAGCTAGTATGAAAGATAAGGAAAAGCCCCTTTTGCAGAATGGTTGATTGGAGTGGAGCCAGCGTCACTCCTAGGGGATTGAGCGTCACAGAGGAGACCCTGGAGCGAACGGAAGTGAGTGAAGCGGCTCATCGGACGCCCCCTGGAAAGGACGCTGGCGGAACGGAAATCAACCCCTCACCTTGCAAAGTTGCTTTTTCTGCTGTTGACATCAGCTTTTTCAACAACATGAACAGGCATGCAGTGAAATGCATGCCTGTTCTTTTACTGATCCTCAATGACAATATAGGTTGCTTGAATAGGGCCATGAACTCCAACGATAAGAATCATTTCGATATCGGCTGAGTTACTTGGTCCCGTAACAAAGTTGATACAGGAAGCAATTTTTTCACCCTGACGGATTTTTTCACTAATCCAACGAGCTGCCTGTGTCATACGAGGCACAATTGTACTTTTAGGTATGATAATGATCGACTTTTCGGGTAAAAAGCTAATACATCTCCCTCTATCTTTGCTACTAAAGAGCACGGCAGTTCCTGATTCTGCTAACGTCATTTCACTAATGGTTATCCCGATATTTGCTTTTTCAGCTTGACGAATATTTTCCTCAGGGTGCTGTGAATTCCATTCATAAAGCTGAATATTGGCTTGTGGCCATTGTTCGTTCATAAGTGCGGATAATCCGTAGTCCTGGAACCGTTTATCCTTCCATGTAATAACAGACTGACCTCCATACTTGTCAACAACGTCCTGTAAATCCTCTGGAAGTGTGGCAGTATTAGAAATGACAATATTGGTATGGATGTTGGCACACTGCTTGATTAATATTTCCACCAATTCATCCTTTGTCGCATCTTTGAGCACACGATCTTGTGGCTGATACTGCCAAGTTGGTCGTGGTAGTTCTGTCTTAGGCGAGCGTCCGAGCTGCTTCGCAATATTTGCTAAAAAGGTTTCTCGACGCTGAATCATACCAGTCATTATTGCCCGCCTCCTTTTGTACGATGCTTCATCCAGTCTCTAAAGCTGTCTTTATTTGGTGCAGGGAAATCCCTTGCCTCAGTCCATGCTTTTAATGGGCCTGGCCCTTTAGAAATAGTCTTGTTTTTGATAAATGGAGACATGGCAGGTGCAGCCATTTTTGTCGCCATTTTATAAAGGGTAGGGGAGGAAGCCCCTAGACCAAATGCCTTCATTAAAAGCTTTTCAGGGATAGGTGCCTTGCCCTCATTTTCAACAATGACCTGACGATGGCGATGAATGAGCTGATGTAATGGAATTTTAACAGGGCAAGCATCTGTACAAGCACCGCACAATGTAGAAGCATAGGGCAGTTCTTTAAAATCATCGTAGCCTCCTAAAAGTGGAGAGAGCACAACACCTACAGGTCCAGAGTAGATAGAGCCATACGTATGCCCACCAACATGACGATAGACAGGGCAAGCATTAACACAGGCAGCACAGCGAATGCATTGTAAAATAGGCTGGAATTCACTACCTAAAATAGCCGAGCGTCCATTATCAACAATAACTAAATGAAATTCCTCTGGTCCATCCGTATCCTCTTCGTCCTTTACGCCTGTTAACGTTGTAATATAGCTCGTTAGCTTTTGACCGACAGCACTTCTTGTTAATAAACTAACAAGGACCTCCATTTCTTCAAATGTAGGAACTATTCTTTCCATTCCCATAACTGTGATTTGTGTTTTTGGTAGCGCTGTTACTAAATCAGCATTGCCCTCATTCGTAACGAGTGTAATCGATCCACTTTCAGCAATAGCAAAATTACAGCCTGTAATACCAATATCGGCTGTTAAATATTCCTGTCTTAATTTTTCACGTACATAAAGGGCAAGTTCCTCTGGTTTTTCTGTTTGACTGTAGCCTTGTTTTTCCTTAAAAACATCTCGAATTTGCTCCTTATTTTTATGCAAGGCTGGCGCCACAATATGCGAAGGGGGCTCGTGATCTGCCACCTGCAAAATATATTCACCTAGGTCTGTCTCAATCACTTCACAACCAAGCGCTTCTAAAGCCGTATTTAAGTTAATTTCTTCTGTCACCATTGATTTGGATTTCACAATTTTTGCTGCATTTTTCTTTTTAGCAATGCTTTGAATATAGTCGGTTGCTTCCTGTGCAGTTTGCGCAAAGAACACATGCCCACCTCGTTTGGCAACATTTTCACTTAATTGATAAAGGTAATAATCAAGATTTGCTAAAACATGCTTGCGAATTTCCTCTCCATGAGAACGCCATTCTTCCCAATGTCCTAATTCCTCTGCTTGTTGAAGGCGACGTGTTTGAAAACGTTCTTGCGCACTCGAAACCGCACGACGCATAAACGGATTATCTAGCTCTTTCGTGACACGTTGTTGAAACCGATCATCACTTGTTTTCATGGCCATGTTTATTTCCCCCTTTTATCGACAATTTAACACTTCTGCAATATGCATCACTTTAATTGGCTTACCCTGACGTTGAATGCGGCCACCGATATTCAATAAGCAGCCTGCGTCAGCTCCTATTAAAATGTCAGCGCCTGTGTCTTCCACATTCAGTACTTTTTCATTGACCATTTCTCCAGAAATATTGCCCATTTTAACTGAAAATGTACCACCAAATCCGCAGCATCGATCCTTACCAGGGAGATCCACATAATGCAAGCCCTTGACGTTCTTTAATAATTGGAAGGGTGCCTCTGTTACACCAAGTAATCTTGTCATATGGCATGACGTATGATAAGTAGCTTTACCTTTTAGATGCGCTCCCACATCTTCTATCTTTAATACGTTGACAATAAACTCTGTGAATTCATAGGTTTTAGCTGCTAATGCTTGCGCTTTTGGCTCCCATATGGGGTCTCCTTTAAAAACTTCTGGATATTCCTTCAACATATAAGCGCAGGAACCAGAGGGAGAGACTACATATTCAGCATGCTCAAAGGCTGTGATCATTTTTTTCATCGCATTTTTCGATTCTTCGACATAGCCGCTATTGTAAGCAGGCTGTCCACAGCAAATTTGATCCTCTGGAAAGTCGATGTCACAGCCAAGTCTTTCTAATACTTCAACAACTGCTTTTCCCACATCCCCTTGAAACATATCCACTAAGCAAGTGGCGAATAGTGTGACTTTCATATTCATCGCTCCTTTTATAAACAACTGGTCATCAGATGACTTATTAATAAATTAATCATACAACAAATTTGAAAGAGTGAAAACGTTTTTTAATGAATTTTCAGAAAAGAAAAACTACCTAGCGTGTACTAGGTAGTTTTTAGTGTGAATTGGATTCTGTTGTTTCGAAATATTGTAATAGCACTTTTTCAACATTGCTTAGATGAGATGCCATTGCATGTTTGGCTAGCTCTTCATTTTGCTGTTTAATCGCGAGGAAAATCTGCATATGTTCATCATATAATTGTTCGCTCGTTGTTTGTTGTGAGTACAACCAAATTCGCCGTGTCTCTTTCATCGTTTCGATCATTAAACCAGAAATTTGATCTAAAATTGTAGTGAGTAGTGGATTTTGAGAGGCATTGGAAATAGCTGCATGAAATTGATAATCTGCTTTTTCACCAAGCTCGCCATCACCATGTGCCTGCTTCATATCCTCTAAAATTTGTACCATTGCCTGAATATCCTGATCTGTACGTTGGAGGGCTGCACGTCCTGCTGCTCCCACCTCAATAATTTTGCGCACTTCTAGTAAATGAGCAATATCCTGTCTATTCGTTAACATAGCGGTGGATAAAGGAAAGTCAAGCTGATGGGCTGGCACACTTTTGACAAACGTTCCAGAGCCTTGTTTGATTTCAATCAATCCCATTGCTTTTAATGCAGATAATGCCTCCCGTACAGCGGAACGACTCACTTGTAATTGCTCGGCAAGCTGCTCAACTGAGTCAAGCCGATCACCAGGCTTTAGGACACCAGCTCGAATTTTTTCATGCAAGATTTCGGATACTTCTTCATAGATCTTTTTTGGTCTAATCTTTCTTAATTCCAAGGGCTACACCTCTTTTTTCGCTCATTTGCTATCACCATTATACATGAAAATAAGTCATTTACTCATGGTTTACCATGAACACGTTGTGTAGAGTAGAGGACTGTCGAAATTTAAAGAAATAATAATGAAACATATAAACATATAAACATATAATAAGGTCATCTGATGACTGTATATCCAGATGATTTAAAAGATGAGTCTAAAATAAATAGTTTCTTACTATAACATGGGCGTGATAGTGTCTATGAAAAACAGAAGCTTCTTTCAACATTAATGACAAGTAATCGACACTGTCAAGAAAAAGGTAGAAAAATTAGCTATACTCTTTTTGCAAAAGGGGGAAGATTGGCGGATTTTGTTGACAGAAAATCAACAGGAGCGCATAATGCAGAAGTAGCTTGATGGGACTTCTCAAAAATCTCATCATTTTGCCATGAAACGTTCACAAACTAGAAGGGCGCTTTTTATTTTGTTTTTTGGTACGATGGATGCAGTAACTGTAAGGAGCGAATAAAAAATATGGGATCTGATATTAACGTATTTTTAGCTTTTGGTGCAGGGTTCTTAAGTTTTATTTCACCATGTACTCTTCCACTATATCCAGCATTTTTATCGTACATAACGGGTATGACATTAGATGAGCTAAAATCAGAAAAAGGCATGCTACAAAAACGTGCCATTTTCCACACACTATTCTTTTTACTAGGCTTTTCCATTATCTTTATTATTATTGGACTAAGTGCTTCATATGCAGCAGAATTCTTCCTGAATTATCAAACATTATTACGACAGGTTGGGGCTATTTTAATCGTCGTATTCGGTTTAATGATTGTGGGATTATTGCAGATAGACTTCTTAATGAAGGATCGAAAGTTCCAATTTAAAAATAGACCATCTGGCTATTTTGGGTCTGTCTTAATTGGTATTGCCTTTGCGGCAGGCTGGACACCATGTACAGGACCAATCCTTGCATCGATTATCATGTTAGCAAGTACTAACCCAGGTGCGGGCTTTAGCTATATGTTTGCGTATTATTTAGGATTTGCCATTCCATTCTTCGTGCTATCTTTCTTCATTTCACGAATGACTTGGATTCGTACACACAGCCAGAAAATTGTAAAAGTCGGCGGGTACATCATGATTGCCGTTGGGATTTTATTATTCTTTGATGGCTTAACGTATATTACACGTGTTTTACAGCCTATTTTCGGTGGATTTACAGGGTTTTAATTTGTTAAACTAAAGAGGCATACCGAACTTTAACGTGGAGGGAGATGAACATGTGCCTACAGTTTTAGTAGTAGATGATACGCTATTTATGCGTGTTGCAATCAGTAATATGTTTACAGAATGGGGTTATGAGGTAGTCGGTAAGGCAGTAAATGGTAAGGAAGCTGTGGCGATGTATCGAGAGTTACAACCAGATTTAGTCACAATGGATGTAACGATGCCCGTTATGACAGGTATTGCAGCCGTAAAAAAAATCATCCCAGAATTTCCAGATGCAAAAATCATTATGGTAACAGCATTAGGTCAGCAAAAATTAATCGTAGAAGCGATTGAGAGTGGGGCAAAGGATTTTATTACAAAGCCTTTCGAGCCAGAACGATTAAAGGCTGTTGCTGATCAATTACTTGGACAAAATTGTTAATTAGACATTAGAGGAGGATTTTTTTATGTTAAGCAGCATCCCTTCTCACTATTATGTTATAGGGTCGACCATTATGGCCATTCTTATGGGAAGCTTTGTGATGGTCATACGAATGAGAGCTTCCAAAATGCCGACAAATGAGAAGAAAATTATTATTCCACCAATAGCGATGTCCTCAGGTGCACTGATGTTTTTATTTGAGCAATTCCGTGTACCACCAATGCAAATCTTAGAGGCGGCAGCTGTAGGAATGGTGTTCTCGACAATATTAATTGCTACTTCTAAATTCGAAGTAAAGGGTCGAGATATTTATTTAAAACGTTCAAAAGCATTCGCTTTTATATTAATCGGATTGTTAATATTCCGAGTGGTGGCGAAAATGATTTTAAGTAGCTCCATTGATGTCGGTGAATTAGCAGGTATGTTCTGGATATTAGCCTTTGCCATGTTAGTACCTTGGCGTATTGCAATGCTCATCCAGTTTAAACGCGTCAAAAAAACAATTCCAAAACTACACTAGTACTGAAGCTAGTGTAGTTTTTTTATGCTTTTAAGCGTGGGAGGAACTGGATAGCCTCAAAAAAGTAGAGGATAGAGCAGCAAAGCATGGATAGAGGTCCAAATGAAGAGGATAAAGCTAGCAAAGTGCAGGATAGCTTCTTAAAAACACAGGTTAAGACAATATCCCATAGCTAAGTAAAAACGCTGCACAAAGATTTGTGCAGCGTTTACTCATTCGAATAGATGTTCGTAGGGGGAGATGTCAATTTGCATTTGCTCTAATTTTTTGCGTAAAAATTTGTGATCGCGTTTTGGTGTTGCTTGGATATAGCCGCGAATAATGAGGTCATTGTTAATGGCTGCTGCTTTTTCTTCTAATGCGAGCTCGCCAATTTTTCCTGCAATTTTTTCCTTCGCCACTTGTCTAAAAAGCTCAGGGACGGGGCTTACGAGTTCATAGAGTAATTCTTTTTCAGCTTGTCCCCACAAGTGAACGGTTTTATCTAAATAATATTCTTGCCAATCTAAATCTGATTTTCCATCCTGCTTTGGGAGAGCCTTTAAAAATTTGCGGAACATGAAGAATCCGCCAATAGCCATCAATGAAATGAGGACGACAACCCAAAATAAAATAAACCATAAAAACCAACCTTGTAACAAATCGTTCACCTCTTTGCCTTCTCTCACTCTATTATAAAAGCTTCTGAAAAAAAATTCATCCTTAATGTCCCTTTTTTAGCAATTCGCCTTTATATAGTGTGCAGAAGGGAGGTGAAGCTACATGGCTAATGTTAACTTTGTAAATGCTACACTACGTCTCAAGTATGTGGATGGCTATGATGAGAACAATGAACCAACGTTCACCACGAAATCATATCGAAATATTAACAACACACATAGCGCGGACGATTTGTTAGCTGTTGCTTATGCGATTGCTAGTCTTTCATCACAGTCACTGGCTGGCATTGCGAAACAGGAAACACATGATTTATCTTAAGGAGGGATCACAAAATGACACAAGTTCTAGAATTACACTTTGCAACAACTGATGGGAAAACGACAACTCTTTCGATTGATGCACCGAAGCCGAATATCACGGTGACTGACATTCAGCAGGCAATGGCAACGATTATGGCTAAAAATGTCTTTACTGGGCAAGGTGGTGCACTGTCAGCCATCAAGGGAGCTCGTATTGTAGATCGTCAAGTAACAGAATTTGAAGTAGTAACAGAATAATTCAACAATGGTCTTTGCTACGAGAAGTGCAAAGACCATTTTTAACGGAAGAGAGGAGGAGAAGGGTGGAACAGTGGTTGAACATGATATCCGATATCGGTTTTCCGATTCTAGTGTCATTTTATTTATTGCACCGCGTCGAAGTAAAGCTCGATGCGATACATGCTGCACTTGTTTCATTAAAATGAAATGGATTTCACAAAGATGTACGAAAGCTGTCACTTAGAAGTTCTTGTCAACGCTTACAACCTACGTTAGGATGGGGATAGTGTAGGTTAGGGAGAGTGTTGACATGAAACGTAAATTAATAGGGCTAGTGCTGCTGTTAGCCTGTGCATCTGTTTTAGGCGCATGCGGAAATTCAAAATTTAAAGCAGATTATAGTCTAGAAATACCCGATTTCGAACATGTTAATCAACGTGGTGAAACGGTTTCGCTTGAAAGCTTAAAAGGTAAGCCTTGGATTGGCATGTATATTTTCACAAACTGTGTGTCCATCTGCCCGCCCATGTCATTAAACATGGCACAAGTCCAAGAAAAGCTTCAGAAAAAAGGCGTAGAGGACTATAACATTGTTGCCTTTTCAGTAGATCCTGATGTTGATCAGCCAGATGTGTTAGCGAATTATCTTAGTAAATACAATGTTCCAGATGAATCTAAATGGAACCTTCTTACAGGGTATTCACAGAAATATATCGAACAATTTGCGGTGAAAAATACAAAGATTTTAGTGAAAAACGACCCTAACAGTGACCAAGTCATTCATGGTAATCAATTTTTCTTAGTCGATAAAGATGGTGTCCTCGTCAAAATGTATAATGGCTATGCTGAAAACATTGAAGATGTACCGATAGATACGATAGCTTCTGATATCGAAACATATATTGATGAAAATTTATAAAGTAACAATAAACCGTCTCAAATGGTTGAGGCGGTTTTTTATATGTTTTTCTATCTGGAAAAATAATCTTTTTCTGGTTGGGAGTCGTTTATAGTGTAGAAGGAGGGTGATGGCGTGTCTGATCATGAAAAATTCGAGCAGTTAATGGCTATACATACGGAGCAATTGTTTCGAATTGCTTATTACTATACAAAGGATTTACAAATAGCCGAGGATATTGTACAGGATGTGTTTATTAAGTTCTATCATCAAAAACACTATGAGGAACGAGGAGAGATGAAGGCATATTTAGCTCGCATGACAATCAATAAATGCAAGGATTATTTAAAAAGCTGGGCATACAGAAAAATAACATTTCAGCATAAATTTTTTACCAAACAAAAATCAACATTGCCGGACACACTGATTCGTCAAGATGAACAAACGCTGTTAGATGATGCCATTTTAAGCTTACCACTCAAGCCACGAGAAGCGATTGTCTATTTTTACTTGGAGGAGATGACGATTAAAGAGATTGCGGAGCTACTTGCGATTCCTGAAGGTACTGTGAAATCGCGTTTAAAGAAAGGAAAGGAGCTATTAAAAGTAGAGTTACAACATATTGAGTGGGAGGTGCTTTTCCATGGATAAACATACAATGCAGATACTACAAGATGTTTCAGCACATAAGGAAGCCATTATTCAAAAGGTTCGACAACAAATTCAGCAAGAGCCTATTATGCCCAAGCCAAGGTGGGCATATCGTGTCGTTACGATGATGATTACCTGCTCTATTTTACTATTTATTGCCTGGCAAGCCGCCAAACCGATGGATGAGCTGGCGACACAGGATGAAGGGGTAACACCTACATTCACAGATTTATTTCAAACAGAAGTGGAGGGCAAAGACACAGCATTCAGTAATTTTTTTCCACTTGCTAATTATTTAAGTCAGGCAAAACATATCCAATATTATGCACCACTTCAAGGTTTAGAGGCAATGCAATCAGTAGCAACATCACTGGAGGATGTCGTTCATCTCACTGATCCTGAAAATTTACCATTTCAACCAAATATACAGGAGGTCTATGCACTTTCAGCAAAAATGGAGGATGGTAGCAAACAAACGCAATTTCAATTTAGCTATAAAGAAAAATCCTCCACTGGGGTGGATTTACAATTTATTAATTTTACCGTGACAAATGTAAAGTATAATCCCTTAGCGAGCTATGTGAAGTCGAAAAATATGGAAGAAACTTTAGGGATGAAAGTTTCGAATATAGGCTTAAATTTTATGAATCCCCTGTTTTATCGGGAGATGTCACCAGAACGAGGTTATGTATATACTTATTATAATTATGATGAGACGGATAAGCGAATCTTTCAAATGACTACTAGAGCCAATGAGTTTTATTCTTACTATAACGGCTATGTCTATCACATCGGGTATCAACTTGAGGGAGACCCACAGG
Organism: Lysinibacillus capsici; assembly: GCF_020217405.1. Classification (NCBI taxonomy): domain Bacteria; kingdom Bacillati; phylum Bacillota; class Bacilli; order Caryophanales; family Bacillaceae; genus Lysinibacillus; species Lysinibacillus capsici. Next base: position 1,860,481 of record NZ_CP084108.1, read on the forward strand.
AGGTGCAAGAAAAAATGGCGATCCTTGCAAGAGATTTTATTCTTGGCGAATAAGTCATGAGACATTTCAATTGAGCTATAATAGAATGATAGAAAAGAGGGGATGGAGGTTCGACTATGACAATAGCACAAACCTATTTACAGGTTGTTCAGAAAAGATTTCAAAGTGTGAAAGAGCTAGGGGATAAAACGCTTGCCCAAATGGAAGAGGCACAATTGCACTGGGCATACAATGAAGAATCCAATAGTATTGCAGTGATTGTAAAGCATGTAAGTGGTAATATGATTTCCCGCTGGACAGATTTTTTAACGACAGATGGAGAAAAGCCAACGAGAAATCGAGATGATGAGTTTGAGGATAGTCTTCACACCAAAGAAGCAATCATCTCAGCTTGGGACAAGGGGTGGCAAGTGTTTTTAGAGGCCTTGGCGAGTTTGACAGAATCCGATTTACAGGGACATGTTACGATTAGAGGGGAGCGGCTAGCAGTCATTGATGCTATTGAAAGACAAATGGCGCACTATGCACAGCACGTCGGTCAAATCATTTATATCGCCAAATTGGTAAAGGGCTCTGATTGGCAAACACTCAGTATTCCTAAAGGACAGTCACAAGCTTTTACTGAAGCCATGCTAGATAAACATCAACGCTAAAGAAGAAAAATCGTAGCCAAGTAGTAGGTGCTACGATCTTTTTTCTGCTAAATAGAGCTTGTATAAGGCTGTTTCTAGGTCGGTCGCTTGAGCGAGTTCAAATGCCTCCTGCTGACTTCTATGATTTGTGATTATCTCATAGAAAAAGTGAATTAGAAACATGAGATTAGCATTACCCTCAATATAATCATCAGGAGCTAGGTAGGAATGACAGCCACTCTCTAAAAAGGCTGTCGCTAGCTGCTGCCAGCCTAATGTACAGCCTGCCGCAATGACCTTGACACCCTGTAGCTGACAATAGGTTAAGACATCTTGAGGGTCAAAATAGATACTCCTTGGTTCATTTTCTTCATATACCTCTTCTCCTAGCTCAGGCAGACAAAATCGCCCCTCATCGCCGTGAAAGTTTAATAGCAAATAATCCATTTTGTGAGGAAGATCATTTCCAGATAAAATATCAATTAAATCATTTGGTCTACCAATTAAATCAAGTGTCACTCCTGCACCAAAGGATTCCAGTGCCGCTCGAATGGCCATGGATTCAAAATCACAATCAGGACCGACTACTAAATGTACATATAATTCTGGTCTACTCATACATCATCACCTCTATTTAAGTATAGCTGAAACTTATTAGCGTAGTAAATCGTATATGACAATAATTACTATAAATGTAAAGTGGTAAAGGAGGTGATAAAGTGCACAAGGGTGGTTATATTTATACACTTATTCTGGGCATGGTTCTGAGTATAAGCACACTACTACTCTTCATTTACAATGAAAGGCAGCGGGAGGAGCTAGTGCCGCTGCATACTCCCATTCAATCAATTAAAGAGGCTTGGTATTTGTCTGGAAGTAATGGCAAAGAGCACTATTTATATCCATTAAAGCAAGTATTCTACGTCGACCGCTATGAGGTGAAAGATACAGATCGCCTTCAGCAAGTTTTACAAACTAAAAAGGACCTTAGCAGTCGACCAGCAGACCATGAAGCAGTAAGTGATTTATACATACACTTCCATAATGGCAAGGAAACGGCCTTGAAAGTAATAGTCGAGGATGAACGATTCTTCCTAATGGATCAAAAAACAGGATTGTATTATGTACTGCAAGCACAAGAAGCTGAGGATTATTTTCATTTGTTAAATGAGAAAAGCAAAATGTCGTGGCTATTATTTATTGTTTATACAATTTTATTTTTTGGTCTTGTCTATATGCTTGTAAAGAAACTAATAGCCGCTAAATCCACAGAGAAAGAAAGCATTCCCTCCGATACGAGGGAAAAAAGATCACTAGCAGATTCTATTTATCCAGCCATCCTGCCCTTGGTCATCACATTCTCTATGCAGATTTATGGGGCTCAACATAGCTTACTATTACTGAGTGCGATGATGCTAACTTCAGGCATGCGAGAGTTTTTAGAAAAAAGAGGTCATTTTCTGAAAATGCTTCTACTTCTTCCGCTCTTTTGGTGTTATCTCTATGGTTTCCAAATGATTACTTCCTATTTCAACTAGTATAATAGTGGATATTATTGTCAATAGCTTAGATGCGAAATTCTCATTATTGTTAAATTTTAGCGATAGTTTAGGAGGAGGAGCATAGATTTTATAGGCTAATAGGTTTAGGTAGGCTATACTCAAGTGGATTATAGAAGAATAGAGGGAATCATATGAGACTAACTGTGGAACGGAAATTGCAATTTGCTTTTGGTATTGTCCTCATCTTTTTACTGCTTATTTCAGGGATTGCTATGTACTACTTGAATAATAATAATCAGACATTAGCAGAAATCGAAGACAATACGGAATTAATCCATTTATATCAAGATATCTCGTTCCAAACCGTACGAGCGAATGCGGCTATTCGTGGGTATATGTTATATGGCAAGGAAGAAATGCTCAACAATCATCATGAAATCCGAAATACCTTACATACGTCGATTAATCGACTTCAAGAAGTAGGCGATAGTAATCAAGATTTTGATCAATTTTTATCGCAGCTTGACGACTGGGAAAAGGCTATAGATGGGCAGATTGTGCCTCTTTATCAGCGAGGGGATCATCAGCAAGCACAACAAATGGCTTTACCGATTTTAGGTGAGGGCTCTCAGAAATTGGTTGTCTTTGGAAAAACGATGGCTACAGCTCAGCAAGAAGATATGCAGGCTCATATTGAGGCTACCAAGCAAAAAGGAGAAAGAAGTGGCCTGGAAATTATGATTCTAGTGGCTATTTCTCTACTTATAAGCATTATCATTGCAACACTATTTGGTAGACGGATCGCAAAAAATATTCAACAAACAGTAGTTGAAATGGATAAGTTTTCGGAAGGGAATTTGCATACGCATTTACAATTTAAAACCAAGGATGAGTTTGCGCACTTAGCCGATTCCTTCAATAGTATGTCAGAAAAGCTTCGACTCATGATGAAACAAGTCGGAAACTCCTCTGAGCAAGTTGCCGCAACATCCGAACAGCTAACAGCAAGTAGCATGGAGGTTACACAGGCGACAGAGGTGGTAACAGAATCTATTCATGATATTGCACAAGGTATTGATCAGCAGGATACATTAACAGGTGATGTACGAAATTTATCTGCGCATATTTTGAAGAAAATGAATGATATTTCAACAAGCATTCAAAGCGTGAATCAAGCAACAGTCAACACGAAAAATATGGCACAAACAGGTCGTTCTTCTGTGCATGATGTTACAGCGCAAATGAATGAAATTTCTACTAACACAAGTGAGCTAAATACACGTGTGCAAGATTTAGATGACAATACAGCGGCGATTGTATCAGCAGTAAATGTCATTAAGAGTATAGCGACACAGACCAATTTACTAGCAATCAATGCCTCTATTGAAGCCGCAAGGAGCGGGGAGCATGGGAAAGGCTTTGCGGTAGTGGCAGAGGAAGTCCGCAAGCTAGCAGATGAGTCAAATCTTGCTGCAGTCGATATTGAAAAAGTAGTGGCCCAAATTACAGATAGCACGAGGATTATCGAGGAAGATATGGTTAATAGTAATGATTCTGTCCATGTAGGTCGTGAAAAGGTTAATGTGGCAAGGGATAACTTTATACAAATTGATGATGCCATTAATGATGTACAAGCACAGACCGAGCTAGTAACGGCAGCCATTCAAGCAATTCATCAAGATATTGAAAAGTTAGTGCAGGAAATGGACTATATGAGTGAAGTGTCGATAAAATCAAGCCATCATGTGCAAAGTGTTGCAGCCTCTTCAGAGGAACAAAATGCAGCTATGGAGGAGGTAGCAGCAGCCTCTACCCATCTAGCAAAGATGGCAATAGACCTGCAAGAATCCATTCAATCGTTTAAATACTAAATTCAATTGACCCCTGTCTAGTTACAGGGGTTTTATTTGTCGGTAAAGCCTGAATAATATGAAAATCGTAAAAATGTTAGAAAAAATTTTTTTCGTCCGATAAAAGCTTTGGGAGAAATGTTAAGCAGATAAAGAGAGGGAGAGGTTTAGAAAAAATCAAAAGGAGATTGATATATGAAGAAACTATTTAGCAGTTTTAAGGGCAAGCTTTATACGCTATTTGCACTAGTATTACTTATCCCTGTCATATCTGTTGGGAGTTTGTCTTATTTATCTGCAAAAGACTCGATTGAAGAAGAAATTTTATTTAGTGCCAATGAAAGTGTAGGCATTTTAAATAAGCTCATTGACAAAACGATTAGTGAGAAAATGAGTGATATCAATGTATTTAGTAGTGAAATAGATGTGCGCCAATATGAAGAAGCACAAGCTTCGATTGTGGCTAAATTTCAGCAATATACAAAGCTTAATGCAGATGTATTGAGTGTTTATATTGGCATGAATGACGGTCGATTTACACAGGAGCCAAAATTGAATGGTGCAGACTATAATCCATTAGATCGAGATTGGTATAAAGATGCAACAGCTTTAAAAGGAGAAACCTTAATTACCAACCCTTACAAGGATGCGGGGACGGGTGATATGGTGGTAACAGTTGCTAAGCAGACGAAGGATCAGGCTGGAGTTGTGGCCATTGATATTAAATTAACCGATCTTCAAAAAATTGCTGATTCAATTCGAATCGGAAAAAATGGGTATCCTTCTATTTTTGGAGAGGACAAGATGGTCATTTCACATCCTACACTGGAAGCGGGTGGGGAGCTGAAAGAAAGCTTCCTTGATAAAATGTACGAAAGTCCATCAGGTACGTATGAATATGTCTTTAATGGTGATGATCGTCTATTATTCTATACGACAAATGAGCTGACAAATTGGAAAATAACAGGAACAATTTTTGCTAAAGAAATTGATGAGTCTGCTTCCTCAATTTTATACCATACGATTCTAGTCCTTATAGCAGCAATAATCATCAGTTCCATCATTTTTTATTTTGTAATGAGGGCTGTCATTAAACCAATTAAAGCCTTAAAGGATAGTGCTGTTACAATCAGCAAAGGGGATCTCACGGAAATAGTAACGATTACGTCAAAAGATGAGATTGGTCAATTAGGACAAGCCTTTAATGATATGCAAGAAAGCTTGCGGACACTAATTCAAAAAATTGAACAAAATGCAGAGGAGGTTGCTTCTTCAGCAGAAGAACTAACTGCCAATGCCAATCAGACAAGCATTGCAACGGAAAAAGTGGCGATTTCCATTCAGGATGTTGCAACAAGCGCTGATTCTCAAACGATAAGTGCCAATAAAAATGCAGCTTCTTTACATGAGCTTTCTACTGCTATTCTGCATATTGCAGAAATCTCCTCCGCTGTGACGGACCTTTCACAGCACGCGACATTACAGGCAGATGAGGGTGGACAAGCTGTTCAAAATACAAAGGATCAAATGCAATCCATTCATTTATCTGTAGCAGACTCCAATGCGAAAATCCAGACATTGCATGAACGCTCTCAGCAAATTACATCCATTTTAGATGTGATTACAAGCATTGCAGATCAAACAAATTTACTTGCTTTAAATGCCGCTATCGAAGCAGCGAGAGCAGGAGAGCATGGGAAAGGCTTTGCAGTTGTGGCAGACGAAGTGCGGAAGCTTGCAGAGCAATCACAGGAATCAGCTAAACAAATATTTGAGCTTATCCGAGGGATTCAGCAAGAAACGGAGCAATCTGTCAGTATTATGGCGAAGGTTACAGAGGATGTGCAAAGTGGATTGCATATTTCCGATGAAGCCATTGCAAAATTCCAAGTCATTATGACAAGTATGAATGAAATTACCCCTAAAATGGAGGAGGTCTCTTCAGCCTCTGAACAGATGTCTGCAGGTGTTCAAGAGGTAGCAGCAGTAACAGAAGATTTGGCATTCTCCGCGAAAGGCAATGCAGCGGCGTCTGAGGATGTAGCGGCATCAACAGAGGAGCAATTAGCCTCAATGGAGGAAATCAATGCCTCTGCGCAAGCACTCGCGCATATGGCGGATGAATTAAAGCTACTGATTAGTCAGTTTAAATATTAAAGCACAACGCCACTCCAAATTTGGGGTGGCGTTAAGTGTTAATAAATGCCGTACTAGTAGAGCAAAGCAACCGTTTTTATCAAAAAACGCCACTCCAATCTTAGAAGTGGCGTTCAGTATTTTATCGATCTTCTTCTTCCCAACAGTCAGTATTTTTTAAGGTTGGGATTGATTTTGCATAGAAGACAGGATTTTTGCCTGCTCTACGTTGCTCAGTAAAGTCGTCTAGCACAAGGAAGGCAACTTTACCGAGCATCATAATAATGGCGATATTGATAAGCGCCATCAGCCCCATAAAGAGGTCAGCAAGATTCCATACAAGCTGTACCTGTGCGATAGAGCCGAACATAACCATAACTAACACTAAAATTCGATAGCAAAACATCCAAGCTTTATGGGCATCCATAAATTCAATATTGGATTCACCATAATAATAATTACCAATAATTGAACTAAAAGCAAAGAAAATGATGGAGATGGCAATAAAATAAGGAGCCCAATCACCAACATGAACAGCTAAAGAGTTTTGCGTCAAGATAATACCATTACTCTCACCTTTATCATATAAGCCCGCTAAAATAATGATAAACGCAGTGGCTGTACAAATCATAATCGTATCAAAAAAGACACCTAAGCTTTGTACAAGTCCTTGCTTAGCAGGATGCGAAGTATTAGCAGTCGCAGCAGCATTCGGTACACTCCCCATCCCTGCTTCATTGGAAAATAAACCGCGACGTACGCCCTGCATGATTGCTGCCCCAATTGCGCCACCAGCAGCTTCCTGTAGGCCAAACGCATGAGTGAAAATTAATGAAAAAACATGTGGGATTTCCGATAAATTGGTCACCACGACCAAAAGAGCTACAAGTAAATAGAAGATGGCCATAACTGGAACAAGAACTTGTGTCACCTTTACAATTCGATGGACACCACCAAAAATAATTAATCCAGTTAACATGACAAGTATAGCCCCGATAATCTTTGGATTTACATTGAAGGCTTCGCCGACTGAAGTGGCAATTGTGTTGGATTGCACAGCATTAAAAATAAAGCCAAAGCTTAATGTTAATAAAATACTAAAAATAATGCCAAGCTTTCGTTGACCTAACGCTTTCTCCATATAGTAGGCCGGTCCACCACGGAATGTATCGCCATCCTTCACTTTATAGACCTGCGCTAAGGTACTTTCAATGAAGGCAGTGGCCATCCCTAAAATTGCGATTATCCACATCCAAAATACTGCACCAGGTCCGCCTACACCAATGGCTAAAGCTACCCCTGTAATATTTCCTGTGCCGACACGTGAAGCAGCACTAATGGTAAAGGCCTGGAACGGAGAAACCCCCGAATCGCCCTCTCTTTTTTCTACAATTAAACGAAACATTTCAGGAAAAAGACGAATTTGTACAAACTTCGTACCGAATGAAAAATATAATCCTGCTACTAAAAGTAAGATAATGAGGATATATGTCCATAAAATATTATTTCCGCTATCAACTATCGTTGAGATCCATTCCATAAGTTGTCCTCCTTTCACAATACGCTTTAGTCTACACTGTTTTTTTATATAAAATCAACTTTTTTTAATATAATGAATTATGCTAAGATTTTGATATTTTAAATTTATTAATTGCGAAAATTCCCTTTATGTATTATTTTCCAATCGTCATCTATTGCTTTTGGAAAATTCTCTTATTTTTGTGTGAGAGAGGCGTATAATAATAGAAAAAAGGGAGTGGTGTAGACATGAAAACAATCGGCTTAATTGGTGGGATGAGCTGGGAGTCATCTGCTGAATATTACAGACTTATCAATGAACAGGTTAAACATAGACTAGGGGGCTTACACTCTGCGAAATGTATTTTGTTTAGTGTAGATTTCCAGCAAATTGAGCATTTTCAAGCTAACGCTGAGTGGGACAAAGCAGGTGAGGTGCTAGCTCAAGCTGCACAAGCACTGGAGCGGGCAGGTGCAGAACTAATCATCATTTGTACCAATACAATGCATAAGGTCATTGATGTTATCGAGCCTGCTATAACCATTCCTATTTTACATATTGCGGATGCCACAGCTAAGCAAATCAAAGAAGCGGGGCTACAGAAAATAGCGCTTCTTGGCACAAAATACACAATGGAGCAAGCGTTTTATAAGGCAAGGGTAGAAAGCTTTGGCATAGAGGTGATCGTGCCTGACAGCAACGACCGAATGGAAGTAAACCGAATTATTTACGATGAATTGTGTCTTGGCACCATTGTACCAGCATCTAAAACGTACTATAGCCAAGTGATCGAGGAGCTTGTACATGCGGGGGCACAAGGGGTAATTTTGGGCTGCACAGAAATCGGCTTATTGATTCAGCAGGAGGATGTCAGCATTCCGGTGTTTGATACAACGGCGATCCATGCACAGGCTGCTGTATTAATGGCGGTTCAGGAGGAGGCATAATATGCAGGGAAAAGTAAGACAATTGGGCATTGAAATTGGCATGTTACCAGTTGGGCAGAAAAACTGCATCACGGATGTAGAAGGAGTCCAAGTGGGACATGTGACATTAGATGAGCCATTAGATCAGAATGGTGCCTATGCGTGTACAGGCGTTACAGCTATTTTACCGCATGGAGGCAATGTATTTCAGGAAAAGGTAACAGCGGCAAGCTATGTACTAAATGGCTTTGGGAAAACAACGGGACTTGTGCAAGTGAATGAACTAGGTGTACTGGAATCGCCCATTATGTTAACCAATACTTTTGGCGTACCAGCTGTGACACAAGGTACATTAAGCTATATGCTTGATAGGAATGAAGACATTGGACTGACAACAGGAACCATTAATCTCGTTGTAGGCGAGTGTAATGATAGTTATCTTAATTCGATTCGAGCTTGTCCAGTGACACCTGGTCATGCTATAGAAGCCATTCGCCAAGCCTCTACAAAGACGGCACAGGAAGGCGCTGTTGGTGCAGGAAAGGGGATGATGTGTTTCGGCTATAAAGGAGGAATTGGTTCTTCCTCTCGCATCGTCAAAGTAGAATCAAATGAAGTGAACTATACAGTAGGCTGCCTAGTTCTTAGTAACTTTGGACAAGGTGGGGAGTTTTTAGCTAAGCATTACAAAGTCTCAACTATGCAAAACCAATCTACTCTATCACCAACAGATGGCTCCATTATCATTGTCCTTGCGACAGATGCCCCGCTAAGTAGTCGACAATTGACACGTGTCATTAAACGCTGTGGTATCGGTTTAGGACGGACAGGCAGTCATTTTTCACATGGTAGTGGTGACATTGTGATTGGCTTCACGACGGCATATTGTATTCCTCATACCGCTGATCAGCTTATAGAGACAAGAATTCAGCTTCGTGAGGATCATCCCATCATGAATCAATTGTTTACAGCCGCAGCGGAAGCGACTGAGGAAGCGATACTGAATTCGTTATCGCAGGCACAGACAACAACTGGCCGCAATGGTCATACTGTACAAGCTTACTCCTTTCATCAGGCATAAAAGAAAAAGCCATTGAAACAGCAAATGAACTGCCCCGTAAAAGTTAGACATCAATCTAACTTTTACGGGGCAGTTCAGTGTTTCAATGGCTTTTTTTAGGTAACCAAACAGGATTCGTTAATTTTTTAGCATGAGCGAGCTATAAGATGAATAAAATCCTTAATTAGAGGATATAAGTGGTTTTTCGACCCGTCAATTGCTGGAATATGTATCATTATAAGAGTATATCCATTATTTTGTAATTATTCTTTTTTTATCTAGTCAATGGTAGGGAGATCTGATAATATTCAACTTAAAAAACTGAATTATCTAACTATTTGAAGGGGGGTTCCGTTATTATTAACCTTTTTCAACCGATAGCACCTTCTCTAAATGGAAGCCCTTCGCCATCACCAGTTGTATGTGAAAACAATGAGCCGCTTATCCAGCTTACAGGTGCTCATCCTAGGGTATTTATGAAGCCAATCTACTATCAGCAACAGATTTCTAATAGTTTACGCGTTATTTATGTAAGAGAAGGTGTCTATGAGCGTTTGCAACAGGTATTAACATTATTACCTCAAGAGTATGGCTTATTACTTTATGATGGCTATCGCCCATTTCAAGTACAGCAGTATTTGTTCAGCCATTTTTCTCGGCAATTAGCAAAAAGGCTGCCGCAGTTAACACCACAAGAGATTATGCAGGCGACCAAAAAATATGTAGCATTTCCAAGTAAAGATGCAGCCCATTTAGCCCCCCATTTAACAGGGGGTGCCATCGATGTAACACTGGCTAATGTTCATGGTAAAGCCCTCGATCTTGGGACAGCGTTTGATGAAATGAATGAAAAATCAGCGACCCGTTATTTTGAACAGCATACGCAAGAAAATCCGCTTGCCTGTCAGCACCGACGTTTGCTGTATAACTGTATGACACTTGCTGGATTTACGAACTATGCGGAGGAATGGTGGCATTACGATTATGGCAATGTGGCATGGGCTAGACGTGTTTATGCACAGGTAGCTCATTACGGAGCAGTACACGCAACAATTCAACATCACAATGTAAAGGAGTTTCGATTTCTATGAAAGTTTATATTAGTGCAGATATTGAAGGGATTACAGGTACAACCTCGTGGAGTGAGACCGAGTTAAACGCACCTGACTATCAGTTTTTTCAAAGACAAATGACGCGAGAAGTAGAAGCTGCCATTGAAGGAGCGATAGCAGGGGGAGCAACTGAAATTTTATTAAAGGACGCACATGATTCAGCCCGCAATCTAGACATTTCCAATTTACCAATCAACTGTAAAGTCATCCGTGGCTGGACATATGATCCTATGTGTATGGTAGCAGGTCTCGATCAAAGCTTTGACCGTGCTATTTTTATCGGTTATCACAGCAAGGGTGGCAGTGAGCGTAACCCACTAGCCCACACACTTTGCACATACGCAGATGTCAAAATCAATGGCGAATATGCGAGCGAATTTCTAATCAATACGTATGCAGCAGCGTTACACGATGTGCCCGTGTCCTTCGTAAGTGGTGATGTGGGGTTGACAGAAGAGATTCAGGCGATAAATGAACACATTGTCACGTTTGCTACAAAGGAAGGCATCGGCAATGCGACGATTAGTGTCAGTCCACAACTAACCATAATGGAAACCAAGCGACTGGTAGAGTCTTCTATGAAGATCCCTCGTGCCGCATTACAGGTAACGTTGCCAGAACACTTTATGGTTGAGATTATTTATCGTGACCATACAAGAGCCTATCGCAATTCATTTTATCCAAATGCCAAATTCAAACCACATAATACCGTGGAGTTCTTGACCCATGATTTTTATGAGGTGCTGCGTGTCCTGCAATTTTTAACATGATGGAAAGGTCTAGTGGGAGCTTTTACATCAAGTGAGGATTCTATTTCTTGAAAGGTGAGAAGTGATCCATTTGGTGAGGGACCCGCTCACAAGGGTGTGAGAAGTGATCAAAAGGTAGATAGACCCGCTCAAAAAGCAGTGGGACACGCTGTCTGAGTGGTTTGATAGAACCGACAATTTAATCTCATAACCGTGACAACGAGTATGTACCGTTGTTCATTTCATCGATAGATGGTCGATTTAGACAGACCTAGCTTATGTTTGAATGATCCTAGGGAAGGTGCAATCCATCCTACCAATAGGATTTTCATTATAAAAAGATGACTAGGGGGATGCTTGTGAGAAAATATTGGTTGCTGTTCGTATGTCTGGTCGTATTATTTTGTGTAGCCTGTAATGACAAGTCAGCGAGTGAAAAAGCATCGGAATATCGAGTGGTGTATTCAGGGGAAATTAAAACGTTAAATTATTTAAAGACGTCAGAAACAAATGAATTTGCGGTGGCTGCGAATATGGTGGATGGGCTCATTGAATATGACAACTATGGGGTGGTCCAGCCAGGATTAGCGAAAGAGTGGTCCTCGAATGAGGATGCTACGGTGTGGACATTCAAATTGCGTGATGACGCAAAATGGGTAACACATGAGGGCAAGGAATATGCAGCTGTTGTGGCACAAGACTTTGTGGATGGCTTACACTATGTGCTTGATGCTAAAAATGAATCATCGACAGCATGGATTGCGACGGTGGTGAAAAATGGGGAAGCTTTCTATAATGGCGAGATGAACGATTTCAAGGAAGTAGGCATAAAGGCGCTAGATGAACATACAGTAGAATATACTTTAGAGGCGCCGACACCCTATTTTCTTTCTATGTTGAATTATGTTTGTTTCTTCCCTGTAAATGGCAAGTTCATTGCGGAAAAAGGAGCGGATTTTGGCACAACACGTGAAAACTTCCTCTATAACGGTGCCTATATTTTAGATAAATTTGAGCCACAAAATGAACGCGTTCTTGTGAAAAATGAAACGTACTGGGATAAAGACAAGGTGCTGATTGATCGTATTCGCTATAAATACAATAAAGAAGCGGCAACTGTGGCGCCTGAGCTGTTTTTACGTGGCGAAATCGATTCGGCTAGTATCCCTACCTCTATCATTGATGAATGGTTTAAAGATGAAAAGAAAAAATCTCAGGTTCGTCAAACACAAAATAACTTCTATACCTACTTTTATGCACTCAACTTCAACCCACAATTTGACGCACAATACGAGCCTGATAACTGGAAAATCGCCGTCAATAATAAAGATTTCCGCAAATCCTTGTTCCATGCGCTTGATCGTGTGTCCGCGATGCTAACGGTTGAGCCCTATAATCCAGCAGATTTGTTGAGCAATACCATTACACCAAAAAACTTTGTTGATGTGGAAGGCGTGGATTATACACAACTAGCACCACTTACATCCATTTCCAATGAGGATTCCTTCAATAAAGAGCTGGCCCTTGAGTATAAAGAAAAAGCAAAAACGGCATTAGCGGGTAAGGCGACATTCCCTGTGAAAGTCTTAATGCCTTATAACGCTGGTATGCCGGATTGGGCTAATCGCTCTCAAGTAGTCGAGCAGCAAATGGAAAAACTACTAGGGACAGATTATGTCGACATTATTGTAGAGGCTGGTCCATCCACAGGCTTCTTATCAGAGGTACGTCGTCCAGGTAAATTTGCACTCTTAGAGGCGAACTGGGGTCCTGACTTTGCAGATCCATCTACGTATACAGATCCTTTCACAGTAGATGGAACTTACAATAAACCAGAATTAGCAGAAGGCTATAAAGAGGCGAATGGTAAAATAACATATCAAAATCTTGTAGATCAAGCGAAAGAAACAATTGACACAGCCAAACGCTATGAGCTATTTGCGAAGGCAGAAGCGTTTTTAATTGAGGAAGCCTTTGTTATTCCATATTCAGTTGGTGGTAGTGGCTATATGGCATCTAAATTAAATCCATTCGAGGCGCAATATTCGCCATTTGGTGTAACGGCAGAGAAATTTAAAGGCCAGCAAGTGCTAGAAAAGCCAATGAGTAATGAAGAATTTAAAAAAGCGCTTGCTGAGTGGGAGCAAGAACGTGCGGAAGCACTAGCCAATGCTGAAAAGTAGTAGAATTTCGTAGATGAAAAGGAGATACCGAAAAGAATAGTCGGCATCTCCTTTCGTCTTTTTGACAAAGGAGGATGGCGCGATGTTGCAGTATATAGGAAAACGACTCTTACAATCCGTTTTAACCCTTTTTATTATCATCACCATTGTCTTTTCATTATTACGGCTAATGCCAGAGGAAGGCTATTTAGGAGCGGCTGCTGATAAAATGTCACCTGCTCAGCAGGAAATTTACTTAACAAATCTCGGCTTGCGAGACCCAATGCTTGTCCAACTGGGGAATTTTTACAAGAATTTACTGCAGGGAGATTTGGGCAAATCAGTAACTTATCGTACCGATGTCTCAGTAGTGACGATTATTGCAGATAAAATCACGTATTCTCTGCTCTTTGGTTTAGGAGCCGTCGCTTTATCACTCCTGATTGGTGTACCGTTAGGAATAATGATGGCCTATCGTAAGGGACGTTGGCTGGATCGACTTGGGACAGGCTATATCGTATTTGTTGTTGCAGTCCCTGCAGCCGTTTATTACTTAGTTATTCAAATGTATATTACAGAACTCTTTCAATTACCGATGCTGTTTGATGAATACAGGCCGATTACTTGGATTCTTCCACTTACGTCAATGGCATTGGCTCCAACTGCCTCCTACGCGATGTGGATGCGACGTTATATGGTGGATGAACTGAACAAGGACTATATTAAGCTAGCTAGGGCAAAGGGCGTAAAGGAGCGGACATTGATGTTCAAGCATGTATTACGTAATGCCTTTATTCCCATGGCACAATATTTACCTGCAACGATTCTGTTTACGATTACAGGCTCGATTTATATAGAGTCGTTGTATTCCATTCCAGGGATGGGGGGCTTGCTTGTGGATGCTATTCAGCGACAGGATAATACAATTGTGCAAGGCCTAGTGTTAGTGTTCTCTTCCCTGGGTATCATTGGACTTATTTTGGGGGATATTGCCATGGCACTTGTCGACCCTCGTATTAAATTAGGCAAGGGAGGGGGTGTGCGTTAATGGGGATGTATACAGATGAAATCAATAATATTTCCAATAAATCGCGTGAAACCTTGTTTGAATTTGCTGAAGTAGATGCAAGGCAGGCGGAGGAAACGGGCTATTCAAATTATTCTTATTGGCGGTCTACATGGCAATCCTTTTTGAAAAATCGACTGGCCGTTTTTTTATTAGTTGGGGTGATCATCATTGTTGGCTTTACGATTCTACAGCCCTATTTACCCGCGCAAAAATCACCAACTGAAATTTATTTGGATGAACAAACGGGGATGCAGGCACGTAATATGGTACCTAATGCAGAATTTTGGTTTGGTACGAATTCAATTGGTCAGGATTTATGGTCTCGTATTTGGGCAGGCACACGGACATCCCTCTTTATCGGCTGTGTTGTGGCTTTAGTGGAGGCAGTTGTGGGGATTACAATCGGTACGCTGTGGGGCTTTTCAAGGAAATTAGAAGCGCCTATAACACAGCTTTATAATGTTATCGATAATATCCCCACAACTATTGTGCTCATTTTAATGTCCTATATCTTACGGCCAAGTATTTCAACCATTATTATTGCCATGTGTATTACGGGGTGGGTGGAAATGGCGAGGTTTATCCGCAATCAAATTGTTATTTTGCGGGACCGCGAATACAATCTAGCCTCAAAGTGCTTAGGCACACCTGATTATCGTATTATTCTAAAAAATCTATTACCTTATTTAATTTCTGTCATTATGCTACGCATGAGCTTAGCGATACCCTTTGCAATTGGGGCAGAAGTCTTTTTAACGTATATCGGCTTAGGGCTTCCGATCAGTGAGCCATCCTTAGGAAATTTAATCAATGAAGGACGTGTCCTTATGATGTCACCAGATCTACGTTATCAGCTTATTTTCCCAAGTATTGTGCTAAGCGTTATTACGATCGCATTTTATATTATTGGTAATTCCTTTGCAGATGCAGCAGATCCGAAAAACCATGTTTAAGGAGAGGAAGCGAGTGACATTGAAAAAATCACGCATATTAGGCATTCAAAATTTAGTGATTCAGTTTACGCTACGTGGGCGAGTTTTAACAGCGATTCGCGATATTTCACTCGACCTTTACAAGGGAGAAAGTTTTGCCATTGTGGGCGAATCAGGTTCGGGTAAATCCGTGCTGATGAAATCCATTATGGGCTTGCTTGATAAAAATGGTCGCATTAAGCAGGGACAAATTATTTACAATGCACAGGATTTAGGCAAGTTCACAACAGAGCAAGAATGGCTAGGGATTCGTGGCAAGGAAATAGCGATGGTGACACAGGATCCGATGACATCGTTAAACCCGCTCAAAACCATTGGAAAGCAAATTGAAGAATGTGTGGTTATGCATCAGGGCTTAAGAGGCAAGGAAGCCTATGCGGAAACACTAAAGCTGTTAACAGATGTCGGCATTACCGATGTACAAAAGCGCTATAAGCAATACCCGCATGAATTTTCAGGAGGGATGCGCCAACGCATCGTTATTGCGATTGCGATTGCCTGTAAGCCGAATATTTTAATATGTGATGAACCCACGACAGCCTTGGATGTAACCATTCAGGCACAAATTTTACAGCTCTTAAAAAGTCTTCAGCAAAAATACGACTTAACAATCGTCTATATTACGCATGATTTAGGTGTAGTCGCAAAAGTGGCTGACCGTATTGCCGTAATGTACGCAGGCGATGTCATAGAGGTTGGGGAAACACATGAAATTTTCTTTCATAGCAGGCATCCATATACGTGGGCGCTTATTTCCTCCTTACCACAGCTTGGCTCAAAGGGAGAACAATTGTATTCCATTAAGGGCACGCCTCCTAATCTATTTCAAGAAATCAAAGGTGATGCTTTTGCGCCACGCAATCCATATGCACTAAAAATTGACTTTATCGAGCGACCTCCCTTTTTTCAGGTCAGTGATACGCATTATGCGCGAACATGGTTGTTAGATCCACTGGCGCCAAAGGTAGAGCCTCCAGCAGCCTTACAGGCATTTTTTGCCGAGGGGAGGCAGTATGCGAATGAGTGATAAAGAGGTGCTCGTAGAGATAAAAAATTTATCTGTTGTTTTTGGCAAAGGAAAAAATAAGTTTACAGCCATTGATGATGTCAGCTTTCAAATTTTTAAAGGTGAAACATTTGGCATTGTAGGTGAATCAGGCTCAGGGAAGACAACGATTGGTCGAGCGATTATGCGCATCAATGAGGTTACAGAGGGACAAATTTTGTACCATGGCAAAAGTATTCAGGGGAAAATACCTAAAGATTGGGATAGAGAAATTACACAAAAAATCCAAATGATTTTCCAGGACCCTATGGCATCTCTGAATGAACGAGCAAAAGTAGATTATATTGTCTCAGAGGGCTTATACCCTTCGAAAAAATATAAAGATGAGGCAGATCGGCAACAAAAGGTGCGCGATGCTTTACTGAACGTTGGGCTACTTCCAGAGTTCTCAAGCCGCTTTCCGCATGAGTTTTCAGGAGGTCAACGCCAACGTATTGGCATTGCTCGAGCGTTAGTGATGGAGCCTGAATTTATCATTGCAGATGAGCCTATATCTGCTTTGGACGTATCCATTCGAGCGCAAGTATTAAATTTATTAGCAAGCCTTCAACAGCGAAATCATTTAACATATTTATTCATTGCCCATGATTTATCGATTGTCCGTTTTATTACGGATCGTACGGCGGTCATTTATAAGGGGAAAATTGTGGAGCTAGCGGAAACAGAAAAGCTTTTTGCTCATCCGCTGCATCCTTATACAAGGGCTTTGTTATCAGCAGTACCAGAGCCAAATCCCTATAAGGAGCGGGAGAAAGTTGTAGAAGTGTATGATCCGTCACAGCATCGTTATGATGAGAATCCCCCCTCATTTGTTGAAATAGAGGAAGGTCATTTTATTTTAGCCAATGAAGAGGAACTTGCCCATTATCGTACTTCACTGAAAAGGGAGGAAAAGATATGATTTGTCCAAAGGCATTGAAAAAGGGTGACACAATTGGTCTTATTAGTGCTTCTGGAGCAACGCCACCTGAAAAGCTGCAACCTGCTATTGCTAGTATCGAAAAGCTAGGGCTCAATGTGGTCGTTGGGGAGACCTGTCACGCAAGACATGGCTATTTAGCAGGCACAGATGATTTACGGGTAGCAGATGTTCATCGTATGTTTGGTGATCCAATGATTGATGGCATCTTTTGTATACGTGGGGGCTATGGTGCGACGAAAATTTTAGCTCAATTAGACTTTGACTTGATAAGTGCCAATGCCAAAGTATTTGCTGGCTATAGTGATGTGACCGCTCTACATATAGCTTTTAATCAGCTATGCGGCTTTGTAACCTATCATACGCCGATGCCATCCACAGAATTTATTAGACAGGAGATGGATGACTATACTTGGCAGTCGTTCATTCAGCTGATTATGGAGAATGAAAGAAAGGCGTACTACTTAAAAAATCCCTCTCACCAGCCCATGTCTACACTGGTTCCTGGGAGCGCTTCAGGTCAACTCATCGGTGGCAATTTAACATTAGTGACAGCTTCACTTGGCACACCCTATGAAATTGATACACGAGGTAAGATTCTGTTTTTAGAAGATATCGATGAAACAGAGCAACGGGTGGATCGTATGCTGACACAATTAAAACTGGCAGGAAAGCTAGATGACCTGGCAGGCATTTTATTAGGCGCTTGGACAAATTGCGAACCTGAAAATCCCGAGCAGCCAGCACACAGCTTATCATTAAAAACTATTTTTCAAGAAATTCTAGTGCCTTTAGGGAAGCCTATGATTGCAGATTTGGCATGTGGTCATTGTTTACCAACGATGTCGCTTCCTTTAGGAAGAAGCGTCAAAATGGATGCGGACAATCAGCGTATCCATGTAGTTGGATAGGTGGTCTATGGAGCAGAGAATTACGACACTTATTCAAGAATCGCCCTACAACGTACATTTGTTTATTAAAAATCTAACAACAAATCAGTTGCTCATCAGTCATCAGCTAGAGGCTTCATTTTCAAGTGCAAGTTTAATCAAAGTGCCGATTCTGTTAGCCTTGCTCTCATATATAGAGAAAAACAAATTATCACTTGATTCTACGCTTACGATTTCACCAACTGATTGGGTGGATTTTAGTGTGATTAGTGAACAAAGACTTACACAAAGCACTTTCTATGAGCTGCTAGTGTGGATGATTATTACTAGCGATAATACAGCTACGAACGTCTTAATCGATGTAGTTGGCATGGCATATTTGAATGACTATTTTCAGCATATCGGTTTACAGGACACACTGCTACAGCGAAAAATGATGGATGTGGATCGGCTAGCAAAGGGCATAGATAATCGCACATCAGCAAGGGATATGGCGCATCTTTATACGTGTATCTATCAGCAAGAGCTTTTATCGCCTCCTTACAATAAGCTAGTCATTGATATTTTAAGCCGTCAGCGTGTGCATGACTCCCTAAAGCGCTATCTAATAGAAGATGTGAGGCTGGCACATAAAACAGGCGGACTAGATACCATCGATCATGATGTAGGGATATTTTACACGAATGCAGTCGATTATAGTATGGGTGTTTTTATAACAAATGTAACGGACAATGATCAGGCGCGCCAACTCATTGGTCGTCTATCGAAAGTTGTCTATGACCAGCTAGTGAAGCGGAAGGGGGAGAAGGATGAAGGCTATCGTTACAGCCATGATTGCTAGCTTGCATGCCATGCCAGATAAAGCTTCTGAATTAGTCGATGAAGTGCTTTATGGGATGACCGTCGAGATCATCAGTGATGTCAATGACGCTTGGGTTTCTATTCGAACGGCCTATCGTTACGAGGGGTATTGTCAGAAGGCAGATTTACTACAAGAGGAGGCTCTTGCGTCTACATGGCAACAAGAGGCACAGTATGTAATCTGTCAAAGCTTTGCAGATGTTTTGCAGCAGCCACGTATTCAAAGTACAAAGCTGCTAACGCTTGTTAGAGGCTCTTCCATTCGTGTTATGTCAGACGATGCAGTACCTGAAGAATGGTCAGCCGTACAGCTAGTGGCAGGGCAAATAGGGTACGTTCGAACAAAATGGCTACAGCCTAAAATAACAGTACAGTCATTATCAGAGCAGCAGTTCCGAGAAAATGTGGTGGACACAGCGCTCAGCTATTTAACGGCCCCTTATCGATGGGGTGGCAAATCGCCATTAGGTATTGATTGCTCTGGTCTATGTTCGATGGCCTATATGTTAAACGGTGTCTATATTTATCGTGATGCCCGAATAGTAGAGGGCTTCCCTATCGTTAACATAGACCAAGACCAAATGCAGAAGGGTGATTTAATCTATTTTCCAGGTCATATTGCTTTATATATGGGTGATGATTTGTATGTCCATTCATCGTTAGGTGGTAATGAAGTAACCATTAATAGTCTAGATGCCAAACATCCCCTCTATCGACAGGATTTAGCCACGACCATACTAGCAGTAGGTACTTTATATAACTCACAGAAAGACTAGTTAAGCTTTTTTAAAGGTCAGTCCCATTTTGAGGATGATCAACGTACTGAGATGGATCAGTACTAACACGATGAACTGCCATAGCCCAATTAAAAATGTACTCATGCATAAATCAAAGACTGCTTCACCTGGAGGCATATCTGGATAGGGCTCTAGTTGCCCATAATGCCACACAAAATAACAGGCTATAGAAGTGCCTTGTCCCACATAGATAAAAGTCCAATGGATAGAGGCTGCTACTCTTTGCCAACTACAACATAGTAAGAGGTTCGATAAAATAATAAGAGTGGGCAAAATAATAAGATAAAAGGAACCCTCTGCTATTTTTGTTATGAAATATAGGTGGTAGCTAAGCTGAATCAATGGCAATAGCACAAGGTTAACGGCGAGAAGACTGAGCAATTGTGTACGCTTCACTGTGTTCCTATCCTTTCCGTATTTTTACATTAAGACGTTTTGACAAACGAATTAGTTTCATGAGAAAAAACGTCCATACTCCTTGATGAGTCATGGACGTTTTGTGTTAATAATGATAAATATTGAGTTGCTGACCTGCTTCAAGTCGTTCTGTTCGAAGCTGATTCCATTGCTTAAGTGATGTCACTTTCACATTATAGGCTTCGGCAATCTTCATAAGTGAATCGCCATCAGCCACCGTGATGGTTTTCTTATCTTTTACAGGACTATCATATTGTTGAAGGTCATATTTTGCGATCAATGTATTTAATTTTTCATTGTAAGCCGAATCAGTTGCATAGGAGCCTGTTAAAAACTTGGTCGCATCTGTATAGGTAGTTGTGTTGCTTTTGAAAACGCCTGCGTAAAAATCTTTATTCCATGAAACGCCATTACGCATTAATTTTACATAATCCTGCATGGATGCTTCATAGGAAGGGTATTTGCGGAAGTCAGCCATGATGGTAGAAAGGTTGCCTGACCCATCATCCTCTGTGGTTTCGAGTGTGACGGAATTATTTTGGTAGCTACCTTTCATTCCAAAAAGATTATAATTAGGGGCAGAGCCAAGTCCACTTTGCCCATGCTCACTTTCTAGAATCGCCTGAGCTATCATCACGGATGCATATAAGTCATTGTCAGCACCAAGATCTCGTGCGGTCTCTGCAATCTCACCGATAAACTCTTCCACACTTGGACGATCATCAATAACCACAGACTCTTCTCTTTCAGTCGTATTAAATAACTGTGTCACCATATAAAACGAAATACAAATAACAACAACGACAATCATAAGTCCTTTAAAAAAGTTTAGCACGTATTTCATTGTAGCTGGATGTTGGTCGTGACCACATCTCCCTCCCTTCTATTAAAAGTTTAGTTATCTCTCATTATTACAGAGAGTGAAAGAGATGTATAGTTGAATAGACTTCATCATTAATAGAACGTTTCTTGCCTTAATTAGTTCCTAAATCTATCTTAAAATTCTGAGACATAAATTGTTTGAATCTCTCAAAATATCGCTCGGACGCTTCCCATTGAATCGTGTTTAAATAAGATAGCTCTTGTCGACCAAAAACGTTAGGAGGCTGATAGTGGCGAGCAACATAGGATTGATTTTCGAGCGTATAAAAATAATACGCTTCATCAGGCGTCATAATTTCAATGCGAGCATGTATCCTATCGCCTTCATCATCCAAATAGGTTTGACGGAAGCTATAGCATTTGGAACCATCCCACAATCCATCATGTTCATCGTCTAAATCCAGAATCGTAGGATGCTGGAGAATTTGTTGTACATCTCGCACCTCGATACTATCCAAGTAAAGTTCTGCTACATTGATGCAGGTTAACAACATCAGCCAGTGCTGTTGTAAATCCACTAAATCCTCCTGGGGGGATGCTGTAATATCCCACCATTCAGCTTCTTCATCTAGTGTTTTTGTCAAGAGAGAGACGGATTGATCCTCATTAAGCCAAATAAAATAATGACACTGCGAGGTCAATATATAAATACTATCATTGCGTACATCTCCATCAGCATTGGTATGTGCGCGTTGGATCATAAAATAAACTTCCTGTTCCGTCAAATCGAAAGAAGGTTTGTCAGGTGTCATCAGAATACATGAAGTCAGTTTCAGTATGTTTTCCGCATTGATCGAATGGTGCGTGAAATAAATAGGAGCTGCTATTGTCCTTTGAGGAACGCTTGTAAATTGAGTGAGTGCAGAACGCCCTTGTTTTAGAATTTCCACGAGTGAAGTGAAGGAAAAGCCGATGTCATCCTCATCCTCAGGTAAAAATATCTCGTCTACTAATACATCTTCAATACGGATAGGGAGTTCCTGAAAAACGCCATCTCCGTGCCATATATTTACGATACAAGGAATCGACTTCTGACCCTTTACGTTGATGCGATACTCATCATCTTGAACCAAAATTGCTGCCTGAAGATTGCCATTAACGATCGTTTCGCCATGATTGTAGGAGCCACATAATATATTCTCGACTGTCAGATGCCCGTGCACATAGATTTCCTGACCACCTACAGCTATATTTTTAGAAAGTACATTGCCCATCACTATCAGCCCAATTGCCCCATCTGTCTCTAAATTATAGAGGGTGTCTACGGTTAAATGTCCATTGATGAAGATGAGAATGGTCTTGTCCTGTTGTGGGAATGGCATATCCCAGTCCAAATCAAGAGAGGGAAGTGTTAAATCCCCCTCATAGTACGCTACTAGATCATCCTCACTAAAATCCTTGTAAAACTTTGCCCACCAAGAGTCTGCTGGAAACCTTTTTGCTAGTTGTGAAATCGCCAAAAACTGAAAGCCATTATGCATAGGTCACGACCTCTCTACTACAATTTTTATTATTTTCTCACAGCTAGTAATTGGCAGTCAATTTCATAGAATGGTAGAGACAAGATTAATTTCATAGAAAATGGTATTATTAACCTTTAAAAACAATGAGTTGAAAGGGCGTTTTGATTGAATACGATTTTTAATGTGACACAAAAACAACTATATGATTTTCTACTGAATGTAGCGACAGTAAGACCAGTTTTTATTTGGGGAGCACCTGGCATTGGGAAATCAGCGATTGTTGAAAACTTTGCTAGTGAATTAGGGCTACATTGTGTATCGTTATTGGGCAGTCAGCTAGCACCTGAGGATATTATTGGTGTTCCGCAGATTAAGGATGGCTACAGTGTTTTTTGTCCACCCAAAATGATTGCACGCGATGAACCTTATTGCCTTTTTTTAGATGAATTAAATGCTTGCTCACAGGAAGTACAAAAAGCGTTTTATAGTCTTATTCATGAACGCAGGATTGGAGAGTTTACATTGCCAGAGGGTACGATTGTTATTGGTGCAGGCAATCGGGCTCAGGATAACGCCATTGTGAAGCCGATGTCCTCCGCATTAATCAATCGGATGGTCCATGTTCAGCTTAGGGCATCGCATAAAGATTGGCTTGAATGGGCCTATACACATGAAATACATCCATATGTGATTGAGTATATTCAAATGCGTCCCGATCATTTATGGAGCGAACCTCCGAAAACAGAAGAACCCTTCTCCACGCCTCGTTCATGGCATATGTTAAGTGATTGTTTGTATGCATATGGCAATAGCTTACAAGAACAAACAATTGATCTATTAGCAAGTAGCTGCCTATCCGCGCATACTGCCAGTCAATTTAAAGCCTTTATCAAGCAAGTGCAGAGTAAATATGATCTTGCTAAAATTATTCAAGGAGAATTACGTTGGCCCGATCAACCTGATGAAAGAGATTTGCTTTATTTCATGGCACAATCCTTCCGTGCTCAGTTACTGAAGGAACTTCCGAACGAGCATACGACATTGAAGGGCAATCAACGGCAATTAGCCTTTCGAGCCAAAGACTTGATCAAGGACTTATCATCCATCAGCTTAGAAATTGCACAGATGGTTGTATCAGAGCAAAAGGGTGAAGCATTGCCTGCCTGGTTTATGCTGGAGGTTATCCGAGATTTACCTCGTTTAGTAGCCAAAAAGGAAGGGTAGCTTATGGCCAAAAAAAAGAAAGCATCACAGCAGGAGCATAAAAATGAGAAAGCCATCGCACGTGGGCATGACATCGTCTCTACACATCCCCTGTTCGAGGCGTTATGTCATGCTGTTTACATGCAATACGAAAGTATGCCCCAAAAGGATTGGGCTTACGTTACAAGCGCAGGTGTTATTTATGTGAATCAGGATAAAAAAGGTCAGCCAAATGAATGGGCTTATGTGATAGCGCATTGCTTGCTACACCTTGGCTTACATCATCATCAATCAAAAGAGCAGCAGGAGCTTTGGAATATTGCCTGTGACTGCTATATAACAAAATTTTTAGCAGAGCTAAAATTTGGTCAAGCACCAAAGGAAATGAGTAATCCTCTTTTTGAGGCCATTAGCTCTGAGGAAAAATTATATGAAAGATTATTACGAGAAGGTGTACCAGATGATTTGAAAGGCTATAGTACAATGCCAGGCCAAGTGGACTTTGTGATTTCACAAAATCAAACAGGCTATCTTTATAGAGGGAATAGTGATTTCGCTGCATTATTTGCAGAAGGTTTATCGAAAGCCGTGCAAAGTGCCATTCGAGTAGCAGGTGGGGTAGAAAACACATTGGGAGGCACAACGAGGGTAACACAAGCACAACGCGCAAAGGCTTGGTTTATGAGCTCCTATCCCTTATTTGGTGCTTTGGCAGCAGATTTTACGATCATTGAAGACCCACTTATTTGTACAAGAATGGATATCTCGGTCGCAGCCATTGCAGTGGAAACAAAGGAGATTTATTTGAATACGGCTGTGGGAATGACCGATGAGGAAATGCGATTTCTAATGGCACATGAATTGCTGCATGCGGGTTTAAGCCATGCTACCCGCAGACAAGGACGTGATCCCTACTTATGGAATGTTGCTTGTGATTATGTTATCAATGGCTGGCTCATCGATATGCAAATCGGCGAGATGCCAGCATTTGGTGGGCTATATGATCCAACATTAAAAGGATTTTCAGCAGAATCTATTTATGATCGTATTGTTACAGATATTAGGATGTATCGCAAATTAAGAACCTTTCGAGGGCAGGGCATAGGCGATATGATTGAAACGAATCCACCAAATTTTTGGGAAGGCAAGGTAGGTGTGGATTTAGATGCTTTTTATAGAAGGGCATTGAGTCAAGGGTTAAGCTATCATATGACCCAAGAGAGAGGATATCTGCCACAAGGGCTCATTGAGGAAATTCGTAGCCTAGCACAGCCTCCTATTGCTTGGGATGTGGCATTAGCCAAATGGTTTGATCGGATGTTTCAACCGATAGAGAAAGTTAGAACGTATACCCGCCCCAGTAGAAGACAAGCATCGACACCCGATATAGCAAGACCAAGATGGATTCATCAAAGCGGTGAGGAAGATGGACGAACTTTCGCAGTCCTTATTGATACATCAGGCTCCATGGACCGTATCTTACTAGGAAAAGCACTCGGCACAATAGTGAGCTATAGCATCGCTAGAGATGTCCCCTTTGTTCGCGTTATATTTTGTGATGCTGTTGCCTATGATGCGGGCTATCTAGCACCTGAAGAACTATTAACGAAAGTGAAAGTAAGAGGTAGAGGAGGCACAGTTTTACAGCCTGGTATACAGCTACTTGAAGCAGCACAGGATTTTCCCAAAGATGGTCCTATCCTAATTATTACAGATGGACAATGTGATCGTTTAGCCATTAAAAGACAGCATGCCTTCGTACTACCACAGGGGGCCAAGCTACCGTTTGTGCCTAAAGGCGAAGTATTTAGAATGAAATAGTTTCATCTATCTACAAATGTTTGAAATAATTTTTGTTGGTGAAATATAAAAAGTGAACGCATTTATTGAGCACATTTTAAAGGAGATGACAGATGATTACATTTGACAATGTCTCAAAACAATATGATAACAACCAAATAGCTGTCAAAGCGCTAAATGTAGAAATTAAAAAGGGTGAATTCTTTGTTATTATTGGCCCTAGTGGATGCGGCAAAACTACTTTGTTGAAGATGATTAATCGATTAATCCCCCTAACAGCAGGCACCATCTGGATCAATGATAAAAGAATTAGCGATTATAATATCCATGAGCTACGTTGGAGTATTGGCTATGTACTACAGCAAATCGCCCTATTTCCGCATATGACGATAGAGGAAAATATTGCGGTTGTACCAGAACTGAAGAAATGGAGTAAAACGAGAATCCATCAGCGTGTAGACGAACTATTAGCGTTGGTGGGGCTGGAGCCAGCGAAATATCGTCAGCGTAAGCCAAAGGAGCTGTCAGGAGGCGAACAGCAAAGGGTTGGCGTTGTTCGTGCCTTGGCAGCAGACCCAGAAATTATTTTAATGGATGAGCCCTTTAGTGCGCTAGACCCTATTAGTCGCACCAAACTACAGGATGATTTACTAGAGATGCAGCGTACCATCCAGAAAACCATTGTATTTGTATCACATGATATGCAGGAAGCACTGAAATTAGGAGATCGTCTCTGTATTATGAAAGATGGCGAAATTGTTCAGATAGGCACTCCACAGCAATTGCTACAAAATCCTGTAAATGATTTTGTCCAACAGTTTATTGGAGGTAAGCAGTTGGATCAATTGTTTACGATCCATGATGTGTTACAGCCAATCACAGTGACAAACGACTTTGGGCATACCATTCCTGTTGATGCCCCATTTCCGATGATTCTTGAAAAATTAGCCGAGCATGACTTGTTAGGTGTCGAAGAGAATGGCAAGCTCATTGGTATGGTGACAAGAGCTTCCACGCTTCGTTATTTAGCAGCGGATTCTAAGAAAAGAGGGCATGGGCATGGTGGCTAATGTGATAGATGTATTTCAGGAACGGAAGGCACAGCTGCTGGCTGCATTACTAGAGCATATCCAAATCTCTTTTATTGCGCTATTTTTTGCTGTCCTCATCGCTATTCCCCTAGGTATCTATTTAACCAATAAAAAGAAAGTAGCCGAGAGTATTATTGGGATTAGTGCTGTGCTGCAAACGATTCCTTCCTTAGCGTTGCTCGGCTTATTAATTCCTTTATTCGGTATTGGGAAAGTTCCCGCAATTATTGCGTTAGTCGTCTATGCGCTGTTGCCTATTCTACGAAACACCTACACAGGCATCAATGAGGTTGACCCATCACTGAAAGAAGCGGCATTAGCTATGGGAATGAATCGATCAAAGCGTTTAGTAAAGGTAGAGCTACCACTTGCTATGCCTGTTATGATGGCTGGTATTCGCACAGCAATGGTGCTGATTGTGGGGACGGCAACATTAGCCGCTTTAATTGGTGCAGGAGGCTTAGGAGATATTATATTACTCGGGATTGACCGAAATAACACGGCACTCATTCTTATAGGAGCCATTCCCGCCGCTATTTTAGCCCTGATTTTTGATGTGGCGCTTAAAAAATTAGAATCTCTGTCCTTTAAAAAAACAATAACGACATTAAGTCTCATAAGTTTAGTGGCACTGGGAATGATTTTCTTCCCGCTTCTAAGCAGTAAACAGCAAGATGAAATTGTCATTGCAGGAAAGCTTGGTGCGGAGCCTGAGATTCTCATCAATATGTATAAATTATTAATTGAGCAGGAGACCGATTTAACGGTGACATTAAAGCCAGGGCTTGGTAAAACTTCATTTGTATTCAATGCATTGAAATCGGGCAGTATTGATATTTATCCTGAATTTACAGGCACCGCCATTTCGGAGTTTTTAAAGGAAGAAGCCATTAATAATAACCAAGAGGACGTCTATCTTCAGGCAAAAGAGGGGATGCAGAAGCAATTCGATATGGTCATGCTGAGTCCTATGCGCTATAACAATACGTATGCACTCGCTGTATCAGAGGAGCTGGCTGAGAGCTATCAACTGCAAAAAATCTCTGACCTTAAACCAATAGAGCAGAAGGTGAAAGCAGGCTTTACATTAGAATTTAATGACCGTGAGGATGGTTATGTGGGCATACAAAAACGCTATGGAATAGCCTTTACGACACTTGCAACGATGGAGCCCAAGCTTCGCTATCAGGCAATACAATCAGGTGATATTAATTTGCTCGATGCTTATTCAACGGATAGTGAAATTCGTCAATACAAGCTACGTGTATTGGAGGACGATCAAGCATTATTCCCACCATACCAGGGAGCGCCTTTACTAAGGAAAGAAACGCTATCTGCCTATCCAGAGATTGGAGAAGCGTTAAATCAACTAGCTGATCACATTACAGATGATGAAATGCGAGAAATGAATTATCAGGTGAATGTAGAAGGAAAGCTTGCAGCAGAAGTAGCAAAAGAATATTTAGTAAAGATAGGATTACTAAAATAAAACCCTCTAAACTTTAGAGGGTTTATTTTTATCAATAATTTATTAATGATAAACATTAAGAAATTATTGATAGAGATAAAAGGGGATGTATAATAGAGAGAAAGGAGGGAGAGGTTGATAATGGGGCAAGCAATTCAAAGTAAAGAATTTCGATGGATGACAAAGGGGCTTCGTACCGCTTTTACCATCATCATGGTGATGATGATTTTTGCCTTGACGATGCTCGCGATTTTTATGGTGGGAGCAATGGTGGTATCAGAGCAACAAGTGAATCATTTATTAGCAAAGGGCAGTGTGACCGCTGCCGTTCAGTTAGAGGGATTGGAAATGGAGCTGGCAGACCATGTGACAAGGGACATTCACTATTCAAAAAAAGATGTCATGACCTTTCTATTTACTGCTACAATATACATAGCTATTTTATTAATGATTATTGTACAAGTGAGGAATATATTAAGTAATTTATCAAAAGGTATTGTATTTTCACTCGCAAATAGTAAAAAAATGGAGAGAATTGCCTACTGTGTGATTGTATTGAGCTTGACAGTGAATGCATTTCGTACATATACCGTCTATCTGATTATGCAACAATTTCAATTGGAGTCCCGATTTGTCGAGACGGGTTTGATCAAGGGGATTAGCTATCATTTTACAGGCATTCACTGGACTCTTTTACTATGTGGTGTGGTGATTTGGACCTTTGCACGTATTTTCCGATACGGTGCATTCCTTCAGGATGAATATGATGCAACAGCTTAGGAAGTGAAAACATGACCATAATTATTCGATTAGATCGTATGCTAGCGGATCGTAAAATGCAGCTGAGTGAACTTGCAGAGAGGGTGGATGTATCGATTGTCAATCTCTCTAATTTAAAAACAGGCAAGGTAAGAGCCGTACGTTTTTCTACATTAAATGCCATTTGTAAAGCTTTGGGCTGCCAGCCAGGAGACATATTGGAATATGTAGAGGAAGAGGATGACATCTAAAAGCAAAGCAGAAAGGATTTTTTGAATGACGGCTTTTAGTTTTTTAACTCTCGCTATCATAGCAGAGGTTTTTGCTAGTTCCATGCTCAAACGTACTGAGGGCTTCACACGAATTGGGCCATCAATCGGCGTAGTAGTAGGCTATGGAACGGCATTTTATTGTTTAGCCTTAACATTAAAAGTGATTCCTATTGGCACAGCCTATGCAATTTGGGCAGGTTTAGGGACAGCGTTAACCGCTATTGTGGGGGTTGTCCTCTATAAGGAACGATTTAATCGCAAAAAGATATTAGGGATTCTATGC
This sequence comes from Lysinibacillus capsici, assembly GCF_020217405.1. NCBI lineage: Bacteria > Bacillati > Bacillota > Bacilli > Caryophanales > Bacillaceae > Lysinibacillus > Lysinibacillus capsici. The sequence goes on from NZ_CP084108.1 coordinate 1,890,361, forward strand.
ATTATCTTGGGTGTCGTGGTACTCAATCTTGCTGGTGGTCATTAGGAGTTGAACATGATGAAAGGCTATTTATTTTTAACACTATCGATTATAAGCGAGGTCTTTGCAACAACCATGTTGAAGTTCTCAGACGGCTTTACTGTCCTCGTTCCATCCTTGGCGGTAGCAATTGGCTATGGTATTTCGTTTTATAGCCTATCTCTCTGCTTAAAAACCATGGCATTAAGCTTGGCCTACGCTATCTGGTCAGGTGTCGGCACAGCCTTAACCGTTCTGGTAGGTATTGTCATTTGGCACGATATTTTTACTGTTTATTCTGCGATCGGTATTGCCCTCATTATAGGAGGCGTTAGCTTGTTGAATCAGGGGGATAAAGGTGAAGAAGTGGTGGATAGCAAAAGCAGATAGAAATGCGAAAGTAGCGGATAGCGGGTCTAAATTGATGGATAGGATTAGGAAATTGACGGATAACTCTGCCAAAACCTGGGCTTGATTCAGCGCAAAACAATTGAATGGAGAGAATTTGATGATAAAAGCTCTAATTTTTGATTTTGACGGTACTATCATTGATACGGAAACAGCATGGTATAACGTTTTTAAGGATGCCTATGCACAATATGGTGTTGAATTATCGTTAGCGACCTATGCTAAGTGCCTTGGGACCAATCTTCAAACTTTTAATCCCTATACATATCTTGTTACACATCATCACATACAACTGGATGTGGAGGCTTTTCAAACAGCCATTCAGCAACGCCATGCACAATGGATGGAAACGGAAACGCTAAGACCTGGTATTTTAACATTGCTACAGCAGGCAAAGGAAGCGGGTTTGAAAATTGGACTTGCTAGTAGCTCCAGTCGTCAATGGATTGATTTGTATGTGGATCGGCTGGGTATCCGACAATACTTTGATTGCTTTTGTAGTGCTGACACGGTGACAAATGTTAAGCCTGATCCAGAGCTTTACTTGCAGGCGCTTGAACAATTAGGTGTAGAGGCTGATGAGGCCATGGCAATTGAGGATTCACCGAATGGCGCACAAGCCGCAGTAGCAGCGGGTCTTTTTACAGTGGTCATTCCGAACGAGATTACCAAACAATTACCATTCAATACAAAACATCATACTGTAACTGCATTAGAACACTATACGATACATGATCTCCTCGCATGTTTTGCAACATAAACTTTTGCAAAAGCCTCCCCTCATTGGTGGAGGTTTTTTTAGTTTCTTTAGGAAGAAGTCGCCATATTTTTTGTCACAACATATGATAACGAGAGGGCAACTTACAGGGATCAAATCGTATAGTCAAACTAAGAGAGGGGGCTACGAATTGAATAGTGATAAGAAAAGAAATCACTTTTTATGTGAAGCTTTAAGTGATTTAAAGGATCTTCAGGATATTATGATGAATTTTCATTCTAAATATTTTGGTCAGCTACTTATTAAAATTGTCGGGAGTGATACGATTCCATTTTTCTTAATTACACATAGTGGTGCTCATTTACGCTTATTGGATACAGTGAAACAATTTGAGACCGAGTTTTTCCGCATTGAGGCTGTTGATAGAGAGCGTTGCCGTGGCACAGTATCGTTGTTGCGTGCTTATGATTATGAAGGAAACGATACAAATTCGATTGCAGATGTGGTGAGGTTAGAAAAAACAAGTACAAAGAAATCTATTGAACTCAGCGGTATATCGGCCATTCAGCTCTTAAAGCCAGACATGTTGAAGGGGAAATTTATCATAGAGCCGAAATGGTAGTGCCATATTAAACTACTAAAGCTAGAGCATCTGTCTATATGCTAGGGATACTAAGTGAATGTAATAGAGAGAGAATCTAATGAAAGGAAGTTTAGCTATGACGATTATTGGTATGCTGCATCATCGACTTGATCCGACAACAGTGCTCAAGTCCTATGCCTTTGCAGCAGTTGCGAAAGCTGAAGGCGCAACATTTTTTTACTTCACACCTAAAAGTGTGGACTTTGCCAAACGTTCTATTCGAGCAAAGGTCTATGAGAATGGACAATGGCAGGAAAAAACAATGCCCTTTCCTGATGTTATCTATAATGCAGGAAGCCCTGAGAAATTATCTGTCTCCAAGGAGATTATTGACCGTTTAAAAGAGGAGATTCCATTTACCACCCATTCAATCGGGAACAAATGGAATGTGATGAAACGATTAAAGGAAGCGAAGGAATTTGAACAGTATTTGATTCCCTCTGAAATTGTAAAGGATGCCGATTTATTTCATAAGTTCGTTAATTATTATAAACGAGTGGTGTTTAAGCCAATTGATGGACGAAAAGGGAAGGGCATTTATTTTATAACGAAGGCGGGAGCCAAGTATTTTGAGGTGCGAAAGGATAGCACCACGACAACCTATACAAAGCCACAATTGGATTCATTGATAAAGGAGCAACTTGCGTCTGGCACCTTTATTATGCAGCCGTATATTCAATCTGTTACAAAATCTGGTCAGGTCTATGATTTCCGCCTGCATGTTCAAAAAAATGGAGAAGGTAAATGGGTAGTGACAACGGTATATCCACGCATTGCACCAAATGGCTCCATCATACCGAATATTAATAATGGTGGCTATACCAATTATTTAGATCCTTTTTTGGAGCAGGAGTTTAAGGAAGAGGCCTATAATATCCGACGAATGCTTGAGCATTTTTCACTGGCGCTGGCACATCATCTGGATGAAATTCAAATGGCGAAATTTGGGGAGGTTATTGATGAAATTGGCATTGATGTGGGCTTAGATCAACATCAAAAAATTTGGATGTATGAGGTCAATTGGCGCCCAGGCTGTCCCCCTGCCTTTTACTTGGAATTAGATGTGGTCATCCATTCCATCCGTTATGCGATGTATCTTGCCAAAAATCAAAAACCGCTGAAAAAGAACATTGTCCAACAAAAAAGTAAGCAAGTGGAGGCAAAGAAAACCCTGCCTATTATTGCGATTACAGGAAGTGCAGGGAAAACCACAACAAAGGCATTTATTGGTTCCATCTTATCGAAAAAATGGAATGTATTTGAATCAAAGGATTACTGGAATACGACAGAGCATACGAAAAAGCATAAGGAAGAAATCAATGATTCACATCAGGCCGTTGTATTAGAGTATGGGATGGCTTACCCAGGCATTATTACCAATCACTGTAGCATCATCCAGCCGAATATTAGTATTGTAACGAATATAGGCTTAGCCCATGTTGGGAACTTTGATGGAGATGTAAGGGGTGTTGCCAAGGCAAAATCGGAATTGATTCATGGCATGGATCAACAGGGCTTACTCATTGTCAATCAAGATGATGACAATTCAAGATACTTAGAGACACAGCAATTTAAAGGGAAAATCATCACGGTAGGCATAAAAAAAGAAGCGGATTACCGTGCATATGATTTGCAATATAAAGATGTCGGCATGTCCTTTAAAATGAAGCTACATGGGCAAGAAATAGAATTATATATTCCTATTTTAGGAGAACATCATGTATATAATGCATTGAATGCAGTGGCAGTGGCTGATCTTTTAGGGTTTAGTCCACTTGATATTCAGTCTGGGCTCAACTTTAAAAAACCACCAAGACGCTTAACGATTTATAATTGCCGAGATGATATAACGGTTATTGATGATACGGTACACTCTCATCCGCAGGGGGTTCGTGCTGCGCTCGATGTACTGACGAATATCGCAACAAATCGAAAAGTAGCCATTATTGGGCAAATGCGAGAACTTGGTGTCTTGAGGGAAGAGGAGTATCGTAAGGTTGGGGAATACGTATATGACATAGGCATCGATGAATTTATTACCTATGGCTTTAGGACAGATGAAATGAGTAATGCAGCCATCGCGAAGGGCATGGACCCATCCAGAGTCCATCATTTTATTAATAAAGATCAATTGCATGTCCTCCTTGAAAAGCTCATTAAGCCTCATGATACCATTCTTGTGAAGGGTGCAAGTAAAACCAATATGTTCGAAACCGTGAAGTTTTTAGATCAAACGTTTAAAGAAGAATAATGGATTACGACTTATGAAATTAAAAAAGCCCGAGTAACTGTCCACTGGCAAGCGGCAATTATTCGGGATATTTTTTTCAAACTCTCAAAATGAATTTTATTTCCTTCGCTGCATTGATTGCGTGATTTCTTGCTTCCTTCAAGGTTGCTCCCTCTGCAATGACATAGGCATAACGGTGACCCATTGATAAAGGTGGGGTGAGGAGGGTACCTCTTCTCGGTTTGACATATACTTCAACGACGCCAGTTGATCTTGTCGCTCTTGCCTTGCCAATAACCTTTTCTAATATTCCTCTACTTTCCACAATGACATATTTTGTATAAACAAATTTTTTGTGTCTTGGTTGCAGATTAGGCTGTTCTCCTAGCAATATCTTCAATGTTTCTTCTACTAAACTAAAACCTAGAGCTGCTTGTAGCATATTATTCATAGCGCCACCTGAAATTCGAGGATTGATCTCGATAAGCTTCCAACCATTTTGGGTTAATCGAAGTTCTAAATGAAGCGCCCCATTCTCAATATCAAAGGCTTTCACGATGGAATGGAGTACCTCCTCGATGCCCGATTGGATGTCTTTAGGGGCTTTCACTAGAACACCATAGCCCGTAATAATAAATCGTTTTCCTTGCGTAATTTCTTGCTCAATTATACCAATGACATGTGGTTGACGTTGATAAACAACCGCCTCTACTAAATATTGAGGGCCATCTAAATATTCTTCAATCATGATGGTTTCATAGGGATTTTTACTGCGAAGTGCTTTGAGGTGGTTATTGAGCTGATCGGCATCCGTTGCTAGTAAGACATCTTTTGAGCCTGTTGATTTAGGAGATTTTACGATTAATGGAAAGGTCAAATTTTTAGCTATGGGTTCGTTCGGTTTCATGAGCAAAAATTTTGGCGAGTATGGTTGATCTTGTAAAAACTTTCTTGTTTTTTCTTTATCCTCCATAGTTTCAATCGCACTGGAGGATGTATAGTTCTGACAAAATTCATCACACAGTGTTGAAGCAATATGAACAAATGGATCAACAAAACTAACGATACTTTTAATATTTAATCCAGTTTTTCCTAGTTTCTCAATTTCATCTTTCATGCTCTCGATATCAAAAGTATCAATGAGTATCATTTTATGGATGTCGGGGTAGGCTCTGCGCTGTTCAAGTTGTTTTTCATTATTTGTGAAAAGTACTGTGAAGTAGCCTAATTTTTCTGCTGCCCTTGTTGCTTCACGACTAGACCCAGATTTGTTTGTACCGATAAATACAATGGCTTTCAGGTATATCACTCCTTCTATTGGTACTTAGATACTTAATCACCTTTATATATATGCAATGAAATAGATTTCCTCTAGTTATGTATCTTGTCTACATCCAAGCAACTTTTAAAAGGTTACATATACTAGAAAAGAAAGGAGGGAGAAAAGATATGAAGCCTCTTTCGGTGAAAAATTTAGCAATGATTACGGCAGGCTATCTAGTGCACGGGTCAGAGGATACACTGATTCAGCATGGGGCTTATCGATTAAAGCAAGTGAAAAAATCCAATACGGCCCTTTTTACAAGTAAACGTATTGTTAATTGGAAAAGTCTTGAGCCACTTTCTCCTCTAGTGCTAGTGACCGATAGAGTTTATCGGCCTTCTGACATTCCCGATCATGTCATGCTGATACAGGTAGCGAATGCAGAAGAGGCCTATTGGAAATTTGTTCATTTTTATCGCAGCCAGTTTCATATTCCGATTGTCGCGATTACAGGTACATCAGGCAAAACAACGACAAAAGAGATGATTAAACATATTCTTTCGGCTGATCGGAAAGTGACTGCGACGACATTGAGCAGCAATTCTAGAACGGCTTCTTTGCAATATTTACTGGGCATTGAGGATGATACCGAGGCTGCCGTTTTTGAAACAGCAGTAGGCTCACCTGGAGACGTTACGAATGCAGGGAGATATTTCAAACCGACAATCGGTATTATTACGAATATCGGAGCCCATCATTTAAATTATTGCAAAACATTAGAAGGCTATATTCAAGCAAAGGGAGAAATGGTAGATATCATTCATCCAAAAGGTACATTAATTATCAATGCTGAAGATATGAATACGAAAAAAATAGATGTTTCGAGATTTCGTGGGCGTTTGATTAAGGTAGGAAAGCATGACTCCTGTGATTTTCGAGCAAGCCATATCCACTACTATCAAAAAGGGATGAAATTTATCCTGCATCATGATAGAAAAAGCTATGACATTCTTGTACCAGGGTTTGGCGAGCATCAGGTTTATAATGCTCTTGCTGCTATTGCCGCGGTCCATGATATGGGGATGCCTATTCCAGTCGCAGCAAAACAGCTTCAATCATTCCGTCTATTGAAAAAACAGCTGCAACTCTTTGAGGGCATTAATCATTCCATGTTATTGGATGATACCTGGAGTATTACAACCACTTCCTTAGAGGCTGCCTTAAAGGTGTTGAATGAGTTAGGTGACGGCAAGAAAAAGATTGCGGTTATTGGTACGATTACCGATTTAGGTTCTTGGGGCTACATTATTCACGAACAAGCGGGTGAATTAATTCAACGTATTGGCGTGGATGTCCTGATTACCATTGGAGAACACGCAAGGATTATGGCTGATCACGCAGTAAAGCTAGGATTTAGCGCGCCTGTTTACACATTTAAAAATAGTACGCTAGTCTATCCGTTATTGCAGAAGATTGTGGATGAAAATACCATCATTCTCATAAAGGGAGATATGTATAGCAAACAGGTCTCTAAACTAGCAACGGAGCTAAAGCTAAAGCCTCCACCACCTGCTGATTAGCTTCTTTCAATATAGGATATTGACTGTGCCACATAGAGGAGCTTTCTAATAAGGTATAGTAATTGATCAAAAAGCAGCCTAGATCAAGAGAAGAAATAAGTTATCTACAAGATTGATAAAGAGAGGAGGCGTAGTACACTTGCAATCCATTAGTGTGCAGAAACTTAGGAATGTCCTACAGGGAAAGCTCATTCACGGATCTGAACAATGGTCTGTTAAGCAGGCGATCTACTATAATCGGCATGATTTAACAAAGAGCCATTCGCTCCTGTTTGTTAGTCGAAACGATCACATCAACTGGCAAGAGATTGATCGGAAAGGTCCGTCTCTTATCATATCCGATAAACCGTCTACAGAGTTAAAAAATGCACTGGAGAATACAACCGTTTTACAAGTGAAAAGTGTTGCACAGGCATACTGGGCATTTATCGAGTATTATCGTGGGCTCTTTGAAATTCCCGTTGTGGCTTTAACAGGAACTTGTGGGAAAACAACAACAAAAGAGATGTTAAAACATATTGCTAGTAAGCATTGGCAAGTGCAAGCATCCGTCAGCAGTAAAAACGAGCCAAGGCAATCATTACCTTATTTAACGGGCATTGACGATAAAACACAAGCCGCTATCTTTGAACTAGGCTTAGGGAATACGGGGAATATTAAACATCAATGTATGATCTATCAACCAACTATTGGCATCATTACAAACATTGGTGTACATCATCTAGATGGCTGTCTCAATTTGGAGGGCTATATTAAGGCCAAGGCAGAAATTGTGGAAGGCATTAAAGAAGATGGCACGTTAATCATCAATGCTGATGATGCCAATACTAAAAAAATCTCATTGAAAAGATTTAAAGGGAAGATTATCAAGTTTGGCTTACAGGATACGGCAGATTACAAGGCTTCGAAAGTGGAGTTTGCCAATACGGGCATGAAGTTTGTTTTAGAGGTGGCGGATGAAAGATACAATGTGTTTGTCCCAGGCTATGGTGAGCATCAGGTCTATAATGCCTTAGCCGCAATTGCAGCTAGTCATGAAATGGGGCTGACCATTCGTCAGGCAATCGCAGGACTCAGAACATTTAAACAGATGGCAAGACATTTAGAATTTACGACAGGACTTGGTGACAGTACGATTATTGATGATACATGGACAAATAACCCAACATCTGTAGAGGCAGCCTTAAAAGTTATAGATACGGTGGGAAAAGACAAAAAGGTCATTCTTGTTTTAGGGGATATAAAGCGATTAGGCAATTTTGAAGAAAAATATCATCGCGAAATCGGCTCCATGGTAGCAGTAAGAAAGATCGATACATTGATTACTATCGGCAAAAGGGCAGAGAAGATTGCCGATCAAGCGCAAAAGGATGGAACCAGCGCAGAGGTTCATACGTTTAAAGAGGTAGCAGGCGTTTTAGAATTATTGAAGCCAAAGCTTGATGCAGACACGATAGTTTTAATTAAGGGACCGATGTCTAGTAGATCCATGATCGAATTTGCCAATAAACTAAAAAACGCATAGAAAAAGGGTGTCTCAACATGATTGAGACACCCCTTTCCTCATTTATTTTAAGACGCGTCGAGCGGCTACAAAATTCTTTTGTGCCCACGTCGAAGACATGTTTTGTTTTACAATATTATTCGTTGTCATACTAATATATTGGTTATTGCCTATATAAATACCCGTTTGTGTGATTTCTTGTCCACCATTATTCGTAGAGAAGAACAGTAGATCCCCTTTTTGTAGTTGTGATTTTTGAATACGTGTCCCTACTAAAGCCTGTTTACTTGCTAGTTTATCTTTTAAATCAATACCATGCTTTTTAAAGACATAATAAGTAAAACCCGCACTTGTAAAAGTCAGTGCACTCTCATTGTACGTATAGCCGAATTTTGCTTTGCTTGCTAAGCCAGTAGCAGTGGCAATAATTTTATCGGCAGATGTACTTGCTGAAGGTGCACTTACGCTGGGCGTAGAGGTGCTACCAGAGAAAACGCGCTTCGCTGTAATATAATGTTCAGTATAGTAATCTACAAATAATACTCTTGTCATTACACCATCTGAATTAGGGATGATGATACGGTGATCTCCTGCATAAATCCCGACAAGTGAAGGTGTTTTAGAGCCTTTGACACTATTAAAGAAAACTAGGTCACCTTTCTTTAAGTTAGCACGTGCCACAGTGGATCCTTGGTTCATTAATTGGTTTAATGAAGTTGCGCCAAGTGTCACACCACTTTTACGATAGATAAAATCAACGAAAGTTGGAGCTGTAAAGCGTAAGCTAGCCTCATTTGTTGTGGAACTAATCGTTACTTTGTTTTTATAGGATAGAGCATTCTCTACAATTTTATCGCCTTTTGTAGCAGGGTTGGCAGATAGTAGAGTAGGTAATACTCTACGTGCAGATACATAGTTTTCCGTATAATATGGCTTACTATTTAAATCAGAGATAACTATATTTTGTTTGGTATCAGCCATATGGATGATTTTATTGTCGCCAATATACATACCGACATGATCGGGATCAGTTCCTGTTTTTTTACTTTTAAAGAACACTAAATCGCCTTTTTGTAATTGGTTTCGCGCTACATAAGTCCCTTGCTGAATCATATAATTTTCATTATACGTACCAAGGTCTACCCCGTTTTTCTCGAAGATGTACATTAAAAATGAAGCACAAGAAAATTTGTATGGGTATGTAGGCTTGTAAACCGAATTGCTGTATGTTGCTTGCCCCATTAAGCTTTTACCAGTCTGAATTAATTGGTCTGCTTTTGCAGCTACCGCCTGTGCGTTGTTCTGAGCATTTGTTGTCGCAGCCTCTACTTGTATCGGCTGGACCGCTGTTTGCACCATTCCAAATGAACTAAATCCAATGGTTAATGCAAGTGTTGTAGATAAAAATCGTTTATTCATGTTGTGTAACCTCCTAAAGCATCTAGTAGGATTTCTCCTGTATACCTTTGCCATGGAAATAATCGTAGCATGAAAAAGTAGGGCTTCTGGGCGGTAAATGTTACCAGGGTAACTGAAGGGAGGGCTTCAACACTTGCTATAAAAGGCTTTATCAAGAGAATTTACAGTTTTATTACAAATGTTTCAGTAAGATGTAATATGGAACAATTCCATGAAAAAAGCTGCCCCAAAACGAGGCAGCCTACACGATTTTCTGTATCATTTCTACACGATTACCAAAAGGATCACGGAATTCAAAACGCTCGTAATGAGGAATAGGCACAGAATCGAGTATCTTGATTTGATGTGCTGCGAGCTTCTTCCGCCAATACTGAATATCCACTACTTGATACGCAATATGCGCCTTTGTGGTCAAACGATCGAAGCCATCCTCTGTCCCTACATGGACCTCCTGTTGACCAAGCTGTAACCAAAATCCCCCACGTCCTTTGAGAGAGTCAGGCTTCTCCAATTCTGGAAGTCCTAAGACATGACAATAAAAATCCTTCCCTTGCTCCTCACAGCCTTTCGGAATTGTAATTTGCACATGATGTAAACCCATAATCATCTCAGACCGCCCCCTTTTTCCTTAATTATAGATTAATTTCTAGATATTTGAAATGGATGAGAGGATAGACTTTAAACTAGCGGATAGAACTTCAAAAGAGGAGGATAGGATTCTAAAACTGGTGGATAGCGCTTCAAATTAAGTGGATAAAACCTCAAAAGAGAGGGATAGAGTTCTAAATCTAATCTTTAGAACTTTAAAAGCCCAACATTTCTATTCTGTTAAGATTTAATACTATGGTATAATAATAAAAACGGAATAATAGGATAGAGGTACAAATTAGATTTTTTAATTTGTTTAAAAGGGAAGATCGGTGTGAATCCGACGCTGTCCCGCAACTGTAAATGGGAGCACATTTCAAAAGACCACTGTTACGAGTCGTAATGGGAAGGTGAAAGGTGTGATGAACATAAGCCAGGAGACCTGCCTTTATCTAGTACAGCCAAAAAACCTACGCGGATAGGGGGTGTTGAGTGTGACTAGAGAATTTCTCCTGCATGCTCATAGTACGATGATTGCTAAAAAGGGTGCTTCTATGTTTAATAGAAAGCTTCTTTCCATCTGGCAATCACCGTATTATGTCGTGTATTTGTCATAGTAGACATCTTTCTGATGAGGGAAAGATGTTTTTTTATGTAAAAAATTAAAGGAGCGGTCCACATGAATCCACAAGTTGTTGAGTACTATGAAAGCTTATTCAAATTTGAAATTATGCAAGAGCCTAAACCCTTAAAGGAGCTTGTTGAACATTATGTTGGGCATGATGCTTCACATGAGCAATCTATTTTAGCAGCGTACGCCAATGTTTTGAAAGAATTAAGAGGATAGAATATGTTTGGCTACTTCGAAAAATGAAGTAGCCATTTTTCTGAGTAAATAACATAATACCAATTGGAATACATTTGTTTGTCATAAAACTGCCTTTAGGACTTCATTCATATTTCACTTTTTATTTATATAATTAATCTGCTATAAATAGAGAGATTGGAGATCAAATATGAAAAATTTGCTTTATTCTAGGTTTTGGCGCTTGCATTTTTTCGCAGCACTTTTTATTACACCTTTATTGCTGTCTCTCACATTAAGTGGGATTGGTTATTTGTTTTTTACAGATGTAGAAAATCGATTATATGACGATTATTTTTTTGGTGAAAGCCATAAGGAAGAGGTCTTAACAATTGATGAGGCCGTGGAAAAAGCGGAGGCGGCATTTGCAGGATACTCTACTACAAAAGTGATTATGTTGGAGGAACCTTATAATACGCGTTTAACTTTATCAAATGGCGCTAAACAAAAGTACGTATTTTTAGATGATCACAATCAAATGGTTGGTAGTCAGGATGCCGATTATACATTTTCAAATATTATGAGAAATACGCATAGCTCTCTCTTTATTGGTGGGACTTTTGTAAACTATTTAGTAGAGCTGGCAGCTTGCTGGACGATTTTTTTATTACTGTCAGGTCTTTATATGACATTCAAAGGAAATCTCCTAAAGAAGGGCAAGTCGGAGAATAAGAGGCAAAAAAGTAAGAGATTGCATGCACTTGTTGGGACAATCATTACGATTCCAATGGTGATGTTCATTTCGACTGGGCTATTATGGTCTGCTTTTCAGGGTTCCATGCTAGCAGATATAGCGTCAGAAAATCCTACTTTTGGCTATCCATTACTCCAACAAAAGCCACCAACATCTGATGTCTCTGAAATTCCATGGGCCACTCGTCAATTAGAGGCACCGACATCAGAAGGAGAACATGCACAGCATCATGGTGGTAGTGCTGTCCGTTATACGAACGACAGCCAAATGCCGATTGCTCAGCTTGAAAAAGAGATCAATTCGATGAACGTTGCTAAGCCTTACTCTATAATTTATCCGTCAAACGGTGAGGGCGTCTATACAGTGGCGAAGGCTAGTAATTCTGGTGTAACAGGGCTAGATGTAAAACCTACAGCAGAAGCCACAATGTATTTTGATCAGTATAGTGGCAAGTTTATCGATCAAGTGAATTATGACGATTATGGCCCATTAGCTAAATTCTTTACATGGGGAATACCATTACATGAAGGGCATTTATTCGGCTGGCCGAATAAGCTTTTAAACTTAGTGGTTTGTCTAGCCTTTTTAGCCGTAATCGTGTGGGGCATTCGCACTTGGATTTTACGTAGAAAAAAAGGGGAGCTGTCTGCACCACCGCAAATTTCTCATAAAATATCCATGCCATTCATCATTTTCCTTGTCATATTAGGGATTATGATGCCGCTATTTGGTGCGTCATTAATCGCTGTGGTAGTAATTGAATTTATCCTTTTAGGTTGGCAAACAAAGAAGAAGCTAAGAGCACAAGAAACTAAATAAAGCAAAGATGATACGGCACAGCGGGTTTGTGCCGTATCTTTTTTTGTTTATTTCATTTATAGGAACGCAATACTATACTGAAGCGGCAAAAATGTTTATAGATTTTTCAGCATGATTTTATAAAGTTTTAAGATTTGTATGGTACATTGCTAGTAGTTTCAGCTTATGGGGGTATGTAGATGTCAATAAAAACAAGGTTTTTGCTATCATATGTGGGTGTCATCATCATTGCCATCACGCTATTATTAGCAGCGGTTTTTCTTTTTTCCTTTGCCATTACAGGCGATGTCAAAGCAATTGAGCATTTTTATAAAAAATCTTACGTCCAAAAGCCTTTGACGACAGTAGAGGAAAATGCGTTTCTAGATTTAAAATTACTAGCTAAAAAAAATCCCCTGCAGCTTTTAGATCTCGAACAGCTTGAACAAATCAATGCGCCTTCGATAGAGATTGTGGTACGAAAAGATCATCAAATTGTTTATTCAACACAGAAAGAGCATAAACAATTATTGCTTCAAAGCTTACCTGGCTTTGAAGCAACCAATATTAATTCTCGTGACACCATCATGATAAATCGAGCCTTTTATACGTATGTCAAATTTGATTTTTATTTTCCAGATCAAACAGAGGGCAGTATTTTCGTATTAAGAGAGGTTAGTTCCCATGCAGAGGTAACGAGGGAATTGTTACCAATTCTTTTGGGTATTTTATTTGTCCTGTTTATGATGATTATTGGCTTTTTAAATTATTTAGTCTCAAGAAGTATTATTAAACCGATTTCGGCATTAAAGGAAGGGGCAGAACGAATTAAATCGGGCGACTTGGATTTTGAGATTGCGACCCACTCAAAGGATGAAATTGGTCAGCTGAATCGGTCATTCGAGGAAATGAGAGTCAAATTAAAAGAATCCATTCAGCTTCAGCTTCAATACGAGGAAAATCGAAAGGAGCTCATCTCCAATATCTCGCATGATTTAAAAACGCCGATGACTTCCATTATCGGCTATGTGGAGGGCATTAAAGATGGTGTGGCAAATACAGAGGAAAAAATGGATAAATATTTAACCACTATCTATACAAAGGCAAAGGATATGGATGTATTAATTGATGAGCTGTTCTTATTTTCTAAATTGGATTTAAAAAAGATTCCCTTCCAATTGGAAAGCATCAATCTCCAGCAATATATGCATGATTATGTAGAGGATACAAGCTTTGATTTTATTGCACGAGACATTCATTTACAATATCTATCAGCAGGCTCGCCGCTTTTGGCGATGGTGGACCGAGATAAATTAAGACGTGTCCTGACGAACCTTTTAAGTAATAGCGAAAAATATATGGATAAGCCGTATAAGCAAATCATTATTTCCTTGCATGAGCGAGCAGAGGATGCGATTATTCAGGTAACAGATAATGGTGCAGGCATTGATCCTGTCGCATTGCCCTATATTTTTGATCGATTTTACCGTGCGGAGCCTTCACGTAATTCGCAAACAGGAGGCAGTGGCTTAGGGTTAGCCATTGCAAAACAAATCGTTGTTGAAATGGGCGGCGATATTTGGGCAAAGAGTGAATTAGCAAAGGGGACGAGCATATTCATTTCATTGAAAAAGGCTGAGGAGAAGGTGAATCATCATGAAAAAAATTCTGTTAATTGAAGACGAAGTGAGCATAGCAGAGCTTCAACGAGATTATTTAGAGATTAATGGCTTTACAGTAGATATCCAACACCATGGAGAGGATGGGCTACAGCAGGCACTTAAAGGTAATTATGATTTAATCATTTTGGATATTATGCTACCAGGGATAAGTGGCTTTGACATTTGTAAACAGATTCGAGCGGTACACAATATGCCCATTTTATTTGTTTCAGCTAAAAAGGAGGATATTGATAAAATTCGTGGTCTTGGACTAGGGGCGGATGATTATATTACAAAACCATTTAGTCCGAGTGAATTAGTGGCAAGGGTCAAGGCCCATTTGTCGAGATATGAGCGTCTGGCGACCCATCAACAAACAAATCATATGATGTCCATTCATGGTATTACAATCGATACTTCGGCTAGAAAGGTGTTTGTTAATGGTGAGGAGATTGCCTTTACAACGAAGGAATTTGATTTACTTGTCTTTTTTGTTAGACACCCCAATCAAGTATTAAGTAAGGAACAGCTATATGAGCGAAACTGGGGCTATGAATCAGCTGCAGACGTTTCGACTGTCACTGTTCATATACGAAAGCTACGTGAAAAAATTGAACGAGAGCCAGCGCATCCCAAGTTTTTGGAAACAGTATGGGGTGCAGGCTATCGCTTCAATGTTTAAGTAAAACTACCTCGTCCTTGTGACGGGGTAGTTTTTTTAGACTTTTTTAAGAATTCGTTAATGGGCAATTTAGCATTACCGCTTACACTGAGGAAGGAAAGGCGGTGTATTAAAATTGAAAAAAAGGCAGGCAGTAATCATTGCATTAACATTTTTACTTCAAGGGTGTGCCTCAATTGATACAGAAACAATACAGCATGATAAAGGTGGGAGTGAAGTGGTGGGAACAGAATGGGCGAGTGAGTTGCTCAATGCAGCTGAAAGGGGAGATATCGATGGGCTTCAACATGCTTTGAAACAAAAAGGGGACATCAATGTACAAGATTCAAATAATCGAACAGCTTTGATGATAGCTACCTATAATCAGGATATAGAGGCAGTTAAATTATTAATAGATGCAGGAGCAGATGTTAATATTCAGGATAATCAGCAAAATACGCCATTTCTCTATGCAGGTGCGGAGGGCTATCTGGCTATTTTAAAGATGACCATTCAAGCTGGTGCTGATCCGACTATTTTAAATCGATATGGGGGAACAGCACTCATACCAGCAGCAGAGCATGGCCATGTGGAGGTCATCGAGGAGCTATTGAGCAATACCGATATTGACGTCAATCATGTGAATCATTTAGGCTGGACAGCCCTGATGGAGGCGATTGTCTTAAATAACGGCAATCCAACACAGCAAACCGTAATACAACGACTAATTGAACATGGTGCTGATGTAAATATTCCCGATCAAAATAACGTGACACCTCTGCAACATGCAAAACAACGAGGCTTTAAAGAGATTGAACAAATTCTACTTGCAGCAGGCGCAAAGTAACCCAAACTGTAGAGACGGCTCTCTACCGTTTTCTTAGTGTTGAAAAACAAAACAGTCAATTGAAAGGTAGAAATGGATTTCCGTTGCAGGCTACTTGCTTTCCTGTGAGCGAGCGCCGAATCACTTCCTCCGCTACCGCTCCATTTAGAGTTTCGCCTGTCTTGCTATCCCACGGGAGTCAAGCAGCCTTCCACTCCAACCCACTAACTTATTAGCAAAGGTTTTCAAATAAAGTGAAGGTGTTCACTACTCTTTATGAAGAGGTGTTGTCATGCATCACTTCTCCACATTGAAAATAAGAACTTATCCCCTCTAAGAATACAGTTAATGGACGATTTGTTACTATAAAAAAGTAAAGACACTTTGCAGAATGGTTGATTGGAGTGGAGCCAGCGTCACTCCTAGGGGATTTAGCGTCACAGAGGAGACCCTGGAGCGAACGTAAGTGAGTGAAGCGGCTCATCGGACGCCCCCTGGAAAGGACGCTGGCGTAACGGAAATCACCCCCTTGACTTGCAAAGTTGCTTTTTATGGCGTTGACATCATCTTTTTTCAACAACTTGCAAACTGTAGAGACGGCTCTCTACAGTTTTTTGTTCTTAAATTATTTTTCCTATTTTTTAATTCTTTTTTAATAGTTTATTTATTAGCAGTTTAGATATGGACTTTATGATAAATTTTGTAAACCAAATTACACCATAAAGGAGAGTTCAACAAATGAAATTAAGAAAACGTATTGTCCCAGCAGCATTGGCTTTATCCGTAGTATCAGCAGGTCTAGTAACCATAGGCGAGCCATTAAATGCAGATGCGACAAGCAATAAAGCAGTAGTAGCGGAAAACGAGCAAGTAGCTAAAATTACAAACATCAAGCCATTAAATACAATGACACTACAAATTACATTTAATCAGCCATTAGCAGCAGCTGATGTAGACCTAAATCATTTAGATGCTATAAAAAAACATTTTACGTTTAATGGAGATTTAGAGATTGTCAATGTGCCACGCTTAATGACAGGCTCTAAGAGTACATATATTGTACCAACAACATTCCAAGAAGATGATTTTATCTATACATTGAGCTATAAAGAGCAACGCAATAAAGTTTTTGAGGGCACAGATGAAAAGGTATATGTACGCAATGTGAAGCAAGTCACAAATGATACATTTACATTGGAATCCTTTCAGGAGGATGGCGTAGTAGATTATGCTAATATTATTGAAGCCTATCGCGCAGGCCGTGGAGATTTAGCATTTAGCTTAGATGGTCATAATCGAGATGCTAGCGGCAAACGCTTTGATGTTATTTCTTCCTTACGTGATCGCTATGTGACGGTGAGAACAAGTGAGGGAGAAGAGTTTGTTGCTAATTATGTACCATTTACACAAGCAGCTGATGGCAGACAGGCTCCTCAATTTAGACTCCCTGCTGGCAAGGTTTTAAAACCAGGTGTGACTTACCGTGTGTACGCTCAATGGGCGGAAATAGATGTAAAGCGCTTTGTGGCGAGCGAAATCGCGCCATTCAGCCTGCAATCAGCGAAAGCCATGGATGAAAAATCTTTTGAATTACAAATAAGAAACGATCCGCAATCTGATTTACTTGCTGGCCGAAGTGTAGGGTTAAAAGGCAGTGATGGGAGTACATTGCAAGCACAATATCGTTATTCATCACGTAAAGGTGCTGTGGGCATTTTGATCTAACGAATGGTGGTACGTTGAAAACAAATGTCAGCTATACCGTAACCCCATTAAACAACTGGGCTACAGCAACAGATTTAGTTCTACAAGGAAAATAAACGTTCTTTTGCTTAATAATGAATCTGTCTTTTGAAACCTAATAAATGGAACGTGTTTTATGCCACCATTGTAAAAATCTCGTCACAGCTGTGGCGAGATTTTTTTTATAGCCAGCCTTTTTCGCCTGCTACCTGAGCGGCTTGCTGTCTAGATTCAACTTGTAGCTTTTGAATAGAGGTGGATAAATAATTGCGAATCGTGCCCTTCGTTAAAAATAATTGCTTACTGATTTCGTTTGTGGTCAAGCCTTTTTTGACTAGCTGTAGCACCGCAATTTCTCTTTCATTTAAAGGGTTTTGCTCCTTCATAAATAAGGAGGCGGCTAAATCCTTGCTGACCACCTTTTCTCCTTGCATGATTTTACGAATAGTAGCAATTAAATAATCAATGGGTTCATCTTTCAATAGATAGCCGTGTACCTCGCAATCCATTGCCTTCTGCAAATAGCCAGGGCGTGCAAAGGTTGTCACAATCATTACCTTGCAAGGGAGGTTGGCCTGTTTAATTTTTTCAGCAAGCTCAAGCCCTGATAGATGGGGCATTTCAATATCGACTAGGCAAATATCTGGTGGCTCCTGCTGGATCAATTCCCATGCTTGTTGTCCATCCGCCACCTCAGCTATGACCTCAATATCAGGCTCAAACGCTAGTAGCGAAGTTAGGGCACCACGTAACATTTGTTGGTCTTCTGCTAGTAATACACGTATCATGTTAGAGGCTCCTTTCCATCTTGAATTGGTAGAGTGAGGGTGACGCTGGTGCCTACTGGTGTGTCACTTTCAATCAGGGCAAAGCCTTGCAGCATATGCATTCTTTCTTTTATGGAGTGGATGCCATTCCCACGTCCTTGCGACTGTAAACCGATGCCATCGTCTTTCATCACAAGTGTATAGTGTCCAGCACAACATTGAATGGTGAAATGACATTTTTTTGCCTGACTATGCTTGAGAATATTCGTAGTCGTCTCTCGTACACATAGAGCAAGCATCGTTTCCTCCACACTAGAAAGTACGATTTGAGGACATTGATTGTCAAGGGTTGTCGTAATATTCGCGCTTTGTAAAAGCTGTTGGCAATGGATAAGCTCCGTTTGCAAAGAAATAAAATTCATATCAGACACAAGCTCACGTACTTGTTTTAAGGCGGTACGGGTAGTGGCTAATATGTCATGTAGCTCAGGCTTCACGCTTGAAGGATCTCGGTCAATCAGTTTGGTCGTTAGTTCGGTTTTTACTTTAATCATTGTGAGCGTATGGCCAATTGTATCATGAAGGTCTCTAGCGATCCGTTGTCGTTCTTCTTGCTGAACAAGCTGTGTATTTACGTCTGCCAGCTCAGCCTGCAGATTTTTGGACTTTTCCACAAAATAAATGAGAATCGGGAGCACTAGTTGAAACATCATAATCGGTACTAGTACCTGTGATTCCTTCGGTAAAAGAGAATCGGTTGTCGTGTACATAACCGTCAAAAACATGACAGCGATGGCTACAATTCCACAGGCAATATACCATTTTGATTTTGCCCGTCCTAGTAAATCGGCAAAGGTAAAGCCAAAAATAAGCATAAAAGGATCGACAATTATGCTAAGTAAGGTGATCAGGACAAAGGCTACTAGAGATGCGGCAAGTAGCCTCCAATCTCGATGCCATAAAGCAATGTAGAAGGCTATTAGGTATAAAAGGAGCACTGTTATTTTCATAGCTAAGGGAAGGGAATGAGACCCTAGTACTAGTGCGAATAGGAAAATGACAGAAGCTGCATCAATGATTAAATAATGCTTAATTTGTTCTCTAGGATATATTTTTATTACTAGCACCATCCTTTGTTGCTGATTACTTGGTCATCGCTTGAAGGGCTTTTTTACGAATCCATTCCATAGGGCCCGTTTGAAATTGCTGTAACCAAGCAAACGCTATAACAAGTTGTAAGATTGATAGAGATAGCCAAATACCAATGACAGTGAAGCTATTGACTTGCCCACCTAAGCCAAGCCCCCAGCCATAAAAAATAATCGACGCAAGCACGTTTTGGAGGACATAGCAGCTTAAAGACATTTTACCGACATGAGCAAAGCGCTGCCAAAGCCAGTCTAGCCTCTTATATTCTACCAGTTTACCTAAAATTCCAATATAGCCAATGGATAGAAGAGGGGCACAAAGATAGCGAACAGGTAAATCAAAAAGCCCCCCAGGAATAAAAATAAGCAGATTGATAGGAAAGCCAATGAATACACCGATTTTAAAGAGCTTTTGTCGAGTTTGACGTCCTTTGTCTGTTGGTGAAAATACCCCATTCCGCATGAACCTCACGCCAAGTAAAAATAAAAAGACATTCATTGGGATAATAAATAAAGCTTCTGAGCGATAAAATAAAAAGTTTGTGAGACGATGCTGCACCTGCGCAAACCATGTACCATGTTCATAGAGCTCAGTAACGGACGCCATGCCATTTAAGGAAACACCCGCTCCTTGTAAGGTACTGATAAAAATAAGCAGAATCAATAGGATGTGAAAGCCACCAAAAAAATAAAAGGCTCCTGTCATGACCTTATCACCCAAACGTACAATAAAAGCGACGATGAATGCTGTAACAGCATAACTCATTAAAATATCATACTCCATCACAAGCGTGTAGTGCAGTAGCCCCTCTAACCCTAAAAAAACGATAGTCCACAGGTATACTCCTGGCCACGCTGTACCTCTACGTAAGGCTTGCTGATATTTTAATTGTAGACCTACACCAAACATTATTGTTAACAATCCAAGCAGCTTGCCATTAACAAAAAATAATACGACCATACGTAAAAAATCATTGAAGGACCACCAACCAGAATAATCACTTGTGGTGATATACGATAAATCACCAAGATAAGCAAATATCCAAATATTTGTACCAAGCGTTCCTAAGACGGCAAAGCCTCTTAACATATCGATAAAGGGAAGTCTTTGTTGTGTTTGCATAAGTTCGATCACTCTTTCTTTGTTTTCTTACATTAAGGATAAGAAAATCTCCAAAAAAAACCTATTCACACCAGTCAAAGAATCTTGATGACAGGTGTCATAAAGTATGCTGTGACAGCACAAAAAAACCAGCAACGCTTTTGCTGCCGGCTCATTATTTTGTACAAGTATAGATGCGATAGTCTAAAATGTCTTCGTATTTTTCATTCATGGCAATATGCTGATCCATGATTTCATAGAATTCGGATTCTAGATCTGTGGAAACTTGAAATTCAGGCTTGGATGAGATGGATTTGTTTTTTTGTATATGGATATCATAAAAGCCAGCGTGTTGCAGTAGTCTTACCCAATCCTTTTTCCTGAGGAGAGACTGAAAGCCATAAAATTGTTGGAGGTCGTCTGCAAGTTCGGTACGAAGTGTTTGAGGAATGGTAAATTCGATAGCAATAAAGCGGCCACCTTTTTTCAATAAACGATAAATTTCCTGCAAAGCCTGCTGCAAATTAACAAAAGCCAGAACCGACTCAGCTAGAATCAAGTCAAATGTCTCGTTCGCTAACGAGGTTTGTTCAATAGAGCCTTGCAGAAGTTTAACAGGTAGACGCGCTTTATGCATACGCTGACGAGCCTTTTCTATCATGATGGGCTGAATATCGAGACCTGTGACCTTTGCTTGATAGGAAGATGCTAAATAAGCAGCCGTTTGCCCTGTACCACATCCCACATCTAAAATATGTGCGTTTTGCTCGATATTCTCTGCTTGCAAGACAGCCTTTGATAGATTAATGCCCCCAGGATGTGCGCCTCCGACCCCAAACTTAGCTAAAAAGGTAAGATAATGAGAGCCTTGAATAGTACCACCTTCTTTTTTCTTATAGTATGACAGAGAAACTAGTATGGTTCCCTTATTATTTTTAACCTCTTCTCCAAAAGTCTAATTCGCTATAAAAATTTTTACATATACTAGTGAGAAGCTTTCAGATAGGGGGTGTATAAATGCCATATTTTCAGCCGAATGCTAGAAGAGGTCCATATCCGCCAAACAATAGGCAATATTTTGGCCCACCTTTTCGAGGTAGGATGGTGCAACCATACTATTCTCCCAATCAGCAACAGCAAGGTCCTAGATTAGGAAATTTACCAGATCATTTAAATACAATTATGGGGCATGCTGGGACGATTACAAATGGAGTAAATATGTTGAGACAGATGGGAGCGTTATTAAGTTTATTTAGATAAAAACTAGAAACCCTCTTAAGATCAGGATCTTAAGAGGGGTATATTTAGGTTTAGTGGGCTGGTGCAAATTGCTTTTCGATAATAGAGCGATTTTTCTCTTTAAATAGCTCATTATGTGAGGACACCATGCCATGACGATAGGCAGTTGGTTCTAAATACGTTTTAATAGAATTGACTGCATTGGCTGCATCTTGGAAAGTGCCAAGTAACAAATTAATTTTTCCATCAAATGATAAAATATCACCTGCTGCAAAAATACCTGGCTGTGCTGTTTCACCTGTTGCTTTTCCTTCAACATAATAATCATCCTTTTTCGGAATGGCAATGGCCTCATCAAATGCAAGAGACGCCTCACGATTATAGCCATGACTGACGATTACCTCATCGATTTGACGCGTATAACTTTGCTTCGTGATCATATTCTCACATGTGACTAATTGAATAGCCGTTTTATCAGTATTTGCGGAAAGCTTTGTAATCGTTGTATTACACTCAATGCGCACACCTGCATCCAGTGCTTCCTGTACAGTGGCTTCGTGAGCTGATAGATTCTCTTTGCGGTAAACAACCGTTACGCTTTTGGCAATCGGACTTAATTCAACAGCCCAATCGATGGCTGCATTACCACCGCCTGAGATCATGATATCCTTATCGACAAAACGTTTATACGATTGCACAGTGTAATGTAGATTGGACATTTCATATTTTTCAGCGCCCTCAAGTGTTAGCTTTTGAGGGCTAATAATGCCGCCACCTACAGCTAACAGCACCGTTTTAGAATAATGCTTTTCACCAGCTGCTGTATGTATTATAAAAATATCATCGTGACGTTCAATTAAATCTACTTTTGTACCTGTCAAAATTGTAGGATCAAATGTTTTGGCTTGCTCGATTAATTGTTTAACAAATTGTTCGCCTAAAACGGGAGGATGACCCCCAATATCCCATATCAGCTTTTCAGGATAAAGTAATACTTTACCGCCAAGCTGTGGTTGACTTTCTAATAATTTTGTTTTTAAACCCCGTAAACCACTATAAAAAGCACTATATAAGCCAGCTGGACCGCCGCCAATAATTGTTACATCATACACATGCTGCATTTTTATTGCCACATCCTTAACAAATAGTAAAAAAGTAATTGACAAAATCTTATCAGATAACTAGACTAATTCTAGTGATAATGATTATCATTTTTAACTTTGAATATCATAGCATGGAAAGAAGTAAAAAGAAAGTGAGGGTCCGATTTGCGTTTAGAAGTTGAATCGATTCGTGTTGGTTATGAGAATAAAACGATTGTGCATGACTTATCGCTGCAAATTCCTGATGGCAAAATCACGACAATCATTGGTTCAAATGGTTGTGGAAAATCAACCTTGTTAAAGGCTATCACACGGATTTTAAAGCATGAGAGTGGACAGGTCATATTAGATGGTCAAAATATCTCCAAGATGAAAACAAAAGAATTAGCAAAAGAGCTGGCAATCTTACCACAGAGTCCAGAAAGTGCACATGGTTTAACAGTGGAAGAGCTTGTATCCTACGGTCGATTTCCTTATCAAAAGGGCTTCGGGAATTTATCACAAAAAGATAAAGATGTTATTGGCTGGGCTTTACAGGTAACCAAAACAGAAGAATTCCGTTTACAATCTGTAGATGCCTTGTCTGGTGGACAACGTCAGCGCGTATGGATTGCGATGGCATTGGCCCAAGAAACCGACATTATCTTTTTAGATGAACCGACAACTTATTTAGATATGGCTCATCAGCTAGAAGTTTTAGAGCTACTTTACAAGCTGAATGAAGAACAGGGGCGCACAATTGTCATGGTCCTCCATGATTTAAATCAAGCGGCACGTTTTTCAGATTATATTGTAGCGCTTTCACAAGGTGAGCTTGTAAAATTCGGAACGGCTGAAGAAGTGATGGTTCCAGAAGTATTGAAAAAAGTATTTAATATAGATGCAGTTATTGGCAAAGATCCACGAACAAACAAACCAATGTGCATTACATATGACTTATTACAAACCATTTAAAAGGAGAATAACAATGAAAAAGTGGCTATTACCAATGTTTATGATGCTTGTACTAGTACTTGCAGCATGTGGCAGTAAGGAAGAAAAAACAGAGAAGGCTGATGAGGGCTCAAAAGAGGAAGCTTCATCAGAAACAATCACATATCAATCAGAGTCAGGTCCTGTAGAAGTACCAGCAAATCCGAAACGTGTTGTTGTACTATCTTCTTTTGTAGGAAGCTTATTACAGCTTGATGTAAATGTTGTTGGTGTGGATGCATGGGCAGCAAAAAATCCCAACTTTGAAGATGCAATTAAAGATGCTGTTGTAGTTGAAAATACAGATATTGAAAAAATTCTTGAGCTAGAACCAGATTTAATTATTGGCTTAAATGGTATTGAAAATGCTGATAAATTAGCAGAAATCGCGCCAACTGTATTATTTACGTATGGTAAAGTAGACTATTTACAGCAGTTCATCGAAATCGGTAAAGTGGTGAATAAAGAAAAAGAAGCAACTGCTTGGGTAGAAGATTTTAAAACACGTGCAGCAGAAGCTGGTAAAAAGATTAAAGAAAAAATCGGTGAAGATGCGACTGTAACAGTAGCAGAGAACTTTAATAAACAGTTCTATATTTATGGCGATAACTGGGGTCGTGGAACAGAGATTTTATATCAAGAAATGGGTTTGAAAATGCCTGAGAAAGTAAAAGAAACAGCGTTAGAGCCTGGCTACTATGCCATTTCTCAAGAAGTTTTAGGGGAATACGCAGGTGACTACGTGATTTTTAGTATGTTCCAAGATCAAGATAATTCCTTTACAGATGCAGCATGGTTTAAAGATTTAGAAGCAGTGAAAAATGGTCATTTATTTGAAGTGAATGCAAATGCCTTTTATTTCAATGACCCTATCACATTAGAACATCAACTGAAGTTCTTTGAAGAGAAATTTTTACAATAATTAGTAGAGAGTAGCGAAGGCGAATGACAAAGTTTCGAAAGCTTCCATTTTGGCTTCAGGTATTGCTTGCATTGTTTGTATTAATTGGTACTGCTAGTATCTCGCTGTGCTTAGGGGCAGCGAATACAAGCATTCAAGATGTCTTTCAAGCAATTGTCGGACAAAGTGGAGGTAAACATTACACGATTTTACGTGAAATTCGATTTCCTCGTATCATTGCAGCTATTTTTGTTGGGAGTGCCCTCGCTGTCGCTGGGGCGATTATGCAAGGGGTTACACGAAATCCATTAGCTGATCCAGGGCTGCTTGGTTTAACGGCAGGGGCAAATGCTGCCCTTGCTTTAACAATGGCATTCATCCCTAAATTCTCGTATTATACGTTAATTTTAGCCTGCTTTGTTGGAGCGGGAATCGGTATGATGTTAGTTTATGGGATTGGTGCCTCTACTAAAAAAGGCTTTTCCCCTTTAAAGCTTGTTTTAGCTGGTGCAGCTGTCACAGCATTATTACAGGCAATCGCTGAAGGGACAGGCATTTTATTTCAAATTTCCAAGGATGTATCCATGTGGACAAGTGGCGGTTTTATTGGCACAACCTGGCAGGCATTATTGATCGTACCCGTTATTATTATTGGCTTACTGCTTTCATTTGCTTTTAGTCGTCAATTAACGATTTTAAGCTTAAATGAGGAAGTAGCAGTGGGTGTCGGACAAAATACTACGCTCGTAAAGGGTGTAATGATGTTCGTTGTGGTTATTCTGGCAGGCTCTGCTGTGGCCCTCGTCGGAAATCTAGCTTTCGTTGGCTTAATGGTACCGCATATTGTCCGCACGTTTGTTGGGACAGACTATCGTTTTGTCTTACCGATGAGCGCCATTGTTGGTGGCTGGTTTATGGTGTTGGCTGATTTTGCAGGGCGCATGATTAACGCACCTTATGAAACGCCAGTTGTCGCTATTATTTCGATTTTAGGTCTTCCATTCTTCCTCCTATTAGTGCGGAAGGGAGGACGTCAATTTGTTTAAAGAAGGTCGCAAAAAACAACGTAAATGGTTACTCATATGGCTTGTGGTAACCGTGCTCATTTTTATTTTAGGGATTTCATTAGGTGCTGCCTCGGTTTCCATTGACCGAATTCTTCCAACCTTACTGGGCGATGGTAGTTTTAAAGAGTCCTTTGTGCTCTTTTCAGTCCGTTTACCTAGAATGTTTGTGCTAGCGGCTGCGGGTATGGCGTTAGCACTGGCAGGGGCCGTATTGCAGGGCGTAACCCGCAATGATTTAGCAGACCCAGGAATTATAGGTATCAGTGCTGGCGCTGGTGTTGGGATAACTGTCTTTTATTTGCTAGTAGATGGCGACCTACCTCACTTTGCCTATATTTTACCGATTGTTGGCTTTTGTAGTGCCTTAGTGACAGCACTGGGTATTTACTTTTTCTCTTATCAACGTAATAAGGGTGTCCATCCTGTGCAGTTCATTTTAGTAGGGGTAGGCGTTGCGTCAGCCTTATCCGGGGTCATGATGGTATTAATCTCCTCTGCTGAACGGAGCGATGTACAATTTATTGCACAATGGCTAGCCGGAAATGTGTGGGGCACAGATTGGCCATTTTTCTGGGCGCTAATGCCGTGGCTTGTACTGGGCATCCCTTACATTTTCTATAAAGCCAATGTGTTAAATGTCTTGGCCATGACGGAACAAACAGCAGTCGGTCTTGGTATGAACATTGGGCGAGAACGTTTCCGATTATTAATTGTTGCGGTTGCATTAGCGGCTGCCGCTGTATCCGTAACAGGGGGCGTAGCCTTTATTGGTTTGATGGCTCCCCATATTGCAAAGCAGCTCGTTGGTCCACGCTACCAATTCTTTTTACCACTGACGCTATTCATTGGCGCAAGCTTGCTAATGCTCGCTGATACCATTGGACGTGTTGCTATTGCAAGTGCAACGGTTCCTGCTGGGATTGTTGTTGCATTTATTGGCGCACCTTATTTTCTGTATTTATTGCGGAAGAGTGTCTAGAAAAGTACCAATCAAAATTGAGTGATGCTCGAAAGAAAAGACTTTTGTTTTAGCGAAAATAGGGGAATTTTTATTTTAGGCATTCTATATGACAAGTTTTTAGGAACCTCATTCATTGAGGTTCTTTTTTTATATAATCATGGATGGAGGCGATAAGATGATTTTATTAGAACGTCAAACATTAGAGACGCAAAAGATGCTAGAGGCACTTGTACAAAGACTTCCTATATCCCATAGTAAATACACATTATCTTGTGAGCATTTAAGGTGCCTACAAGCAGGATGCGCTGGTGAACAGTTCGTTGATGCAAAATGGCTTGAACTTGACTTACCATTCCCCCACTATTTTCTTCATGACTTTCAAACAATGAATGACTTCGGTTCTACCCATCAAATGGACACCATCTTTCTCTGTCCTCACTTTTTACTCATCCTAGAAATCAAAAATATTACAGGCAAACTTTCATACGATGCTTCGTTCGCTCAATTAATACGTACGATCGCAGATGATACGGTCGAAGGCATGACGGATCCATTTCTTCAGCTCAAGCGGTCTGAATTGTAGCTTTTAGTGTTGTAGAGGGAAAGGGCGCTTGAAGTAGTGGATAGTAGTGCTGAAAGTGACGGATAAGATGGAGAAAGTAGCGGATAGGGTGCGAGAAGTGCTGGATCGAACAGAGAAAGTGGAGGATACGCTTCGTGTAGGTGGATAGAATGCGCAAAGTGATGGATTCCACTCTAGCAGCACACCCCCCCAAGAGCGGTGTTTCGCTTATTTCCTACTAGACAAATAGAGTTTTTAGGTATATGGTTAGCTAGGCTAACTAATATAAAAGGAAGTGATAGTGTGACAATTGAACAAGAATTTTTTAATCAGTACCGCTTAATGTATCGGCCGTTTATTAATCAGCTGAATGTGCAGCTTGAACCCTATCAGTTATATAGCTCGCAGTGGGCAGTGCTTCGTTTCTTGAATGATAAGGGTCCACATTCATTTGTAGATATCGCGAATTTCATGTCTATAGAGAAGCCAAGTGTCACGAAGCTTGTACATAAGCTTGTGGAGCTAGGCTATGTGGAAACGATGACGGGCAAGGATAAGCGTGAAAAGCTGGTACACCTATCAAAGCATGGGGAAAAGCTTGTGCTGGAAATAAAGTTGCATCTAAATCCATTTTTTGAGCAGGCTTTGGCAGGCGTGCCAAAGCAGGATATTGACATTGCGACTCAGGTTTTAGCAAGAATTTGTATGAATATCAATCAATAGGAGAGAGTAACGTGGAAGCAACCAGAAAGAAACTATGGACAAAAGATTTTTTAATTGTCTCACTTATTAATTTTACCATTACGTTAATCTTTTATTTATTAATGGTTACGATTGCAGCATATGCGGTGGAGCATTTTAATGCCTCTACAAGTACAGCGGGGCTTGTATCGAGTATTTTTATTATCGGGACACTATTAGGTCGTCTTGGGACAGGGCGTATTATTGGAGACTGGGGTAGCAAAAAAACATTATTTTGTGGACTGTTATTATTTATGTTATCAACAATGTCTTATTTTATAGCAGGCAATTTACCGCTGCTGATGATCAATCGTTTAGTACAGGGGATTGCACTAGGGATTGCCAGTACGGCAACAGGTACCATTATCGCACAAATTTTACCAGCTGAGCGTCGTGGGGAAGGGATTGGTTATTATAGCTTAAGCGCCATTTTAGCCACAGCCATTGGCCCATTTGTTGGCATATTATTAACACAGCTATTTGCAGATTATCGTATGATTTTTGCAGTTGATTCTGTGTTAGCGATTATTTGTTTCTTTATGTATTATATTGTGACCGTGCCAGATGCACCGAAAAAAGCGAAGGATACAGCTGTAAGGGCTGGCTTTAAAGTGACGAACTTTATTGAAATGCGCGCAGTACCGATTGCCTTTGTGGCACTTGTGATTGGCTTTGCTTATTCAGGTGTGATGTCGTTTATGACGTTTTATGCAAAGGAGCTAGATTTAGTATCAGCAGGTAGCTACTTCTTTATTATCTATGCCATTGTCATTTTGGCTACACGTCCATTTACGGGGAAATTGCTTGATACAAGAGGGGCGAATATCATTATCTATCCATGCTTAGTGTTGTTTGCAATAGGTATGTATGCCTTTAGCTCAGCAACCACTACGATTGCCTTTTTAATCGCTGCCGCTTGTATCGGGATTGGCTATGGAAACTTCAACTCGGTGGCACAGGGAATTGCCATCAAAGTAACACCAAATGAGCGTTTAGGCCTTGCGACATCTACGTATTTTATTTTTTATGATTTAGGCTTAGGTGTCGGGCCTTATTTCTTAGGCTTATTTGTACCATCTATGGGCTACAGCTCGATTTTCTTCTCGATGGTCTTTGTTATTTTAGTGTCGATTGTGCTTTATTACCTTTTACATGGAAAATATGAAAATTTGAAACAAGCAAAAATTTTGTAGATTAGAATCATTATATTGTAGAAAAAACGTCTTTTTTCTAGTTGTTCGTAAAGAATAACTGAAAAATGACGTTTTTTTCTATTTACAAAAATAGTTGTTGCAATAGATGATGATAATCATTATCATCACAATATAAAACAAATTCGGAAGTAGGTACGAAGTATGAAAAACAAATCATTTTTGTCGGTATTGGTAGCAGGAGGCATTTTAATGGCTGGCTGTGGCAATACAGAAGAAGTAAAAAAAGAAGATAAGCCAGCAACAGAACAGGCGGAGCAAGCTACAAAAGAGGTGGATTTATCTTCTGAATTATCAGCCTATCAACAATTTGCGTTAGAGCAAATGGATCAATTTTTACTAGACACAGAGAAATTTGTGAACCTATTCAAAGCGGGCGATATTGAAGGAGCAAAGGCAGCGTATGCGCCAGCACGTATGTATTTTGAACGTTCTGAGCCAATTGCGGAAAGCTTCGGTGATCTTGACCCTCGCATCGATGGACGTTTAGCAGATATTCAAGAAGAAGGTAAAGGTGAGGAAGAATGGTCAGGCTACCATAAGCTTGAGCATGCACTTTGGGAAGAAAATACAACAAAAGGTTATGAGGCTGTAGCAGATCAGCTTCTTGCAGATGCGAAGGAATTGCATGCACTTGTGCAAACAGTGGAAGTGACACCTGACTTAATGATTACAGGTGCAGTAGATTTATTAAATGAAGTATCAACATCAAAAATTACAGGTGAGGAAGAAATTTACTCTCATACAGACCTTTATGATTTTAAAGCGAATATTGAAGGCGCAGAAAAAATCTTTGAGATTTTACGCTCAAAATTAGAAGCAAAAGATGCCACATTAGTGGCAACACTTGATGAAAAATTCAAAGCAGTGGACGATTTATTAGCACAGCATGCAACGGCTGATGGTGGCTATATATCTTACGAAGAATTAACAGAGGAAAACACAAAAGCACTTGCAGCAGCGGTGAATCAGCTTGGAGAACCATTAAGTCAAATGGGTATCATTTTGGAGTGAACATAAACAATGACAACGTCAAACGAGGAAAAATTTATAAATAAAAAAATTTCTAGACGTGATATGTTAAAGCTAACAGGTATCGGTGTGGCAGGTGTTGCCATCGGTGCCTCTGGCTTGGGTGGTGTCATGAAAGCAATGGGCTATAATGTCTTTGAGCCAGTAGCAGATAGCACGACGGCTAGCAATAAGGTCAATTTCTATGGCAAGCATCAGTCAGGTATTGTGACACCTGTACAGACGAATATTTATTTTGCTTCTTTAGATGTATTAGTGACATCAAAGAAGGAACTACAAGCGCTGTTCCAGCAATGGACACCCCTTGTTGTGCGTTTAATGAACGGTGAAGTCATGGTCGATGTATCGACAAATACAAGAGTGCCAACTGGCGATACTGGAGAGGCAGAGGGCTTAGATGCATCTAATCTATCCATTACCATTGGTGTCGGGCCTTCATTATTCGATAAACTGGGCATCCAGCATTTAAAACCAGCGGAGCTAAAGGATTTACCACATTTCCCTAAAGATCAGCTACAGAAAGAATACACAGGTGGTGATTTGTGTATTCAGGCTTGTGCAGATGATCCGCAGGTGGCCTTCCATGCTGTTCGTAATTTAGTACGAGCTGCTTCAGGTAAAGTAGAAATAAAATGGTCACAGGCGGGCTTTAACTCGTTTCCAGCTAGTGGAGGGACACCACGAAACCTCTTCGCCTTCAAGGATGGTACGGTAAACCCATCTATTACCGATGAAAAAGACTTAAAGGAGGTCGTGTGGGTGGATAAAGGCTGGCTAAAGGGTGGCTCTTATTTAATTGCGCGTAAGGTTCAAATGCATCTTGAAACGTGGGATCGCACATCATTGAAAGATCAAGAGGCAACATTTGGCCGTTACCGTGACAGTGGGGCACCTTTTGGCAAAACAAAGGAATTCGAGGATTTTGATGTAGAGGCAAAGGATGATAAGGGCAATTATATTATGCCTGATACATCACATGTCCATTTGGCGCGGAAATCAGGTGCGCGTATTTTGCGACGCTCTTATTCCTATGCATCAGGCGTGATGTCTAATACAGGGACACATGATGCAGGGCTAATCTTTATCTCTTTTCAAAAGGACCCAGCCCAATTTACAACCATCCAAAATAGCTTAGGGCGTATGGATAAAATGAATGAGTACATTACCCATCGAGGCAGTGCCGTGTTTGCTTGCTTCCCTGGTGTACAAAAGGGGAGTTATTTAGGTGAAGCACTTTTTAACGCGCTGTAGTATCGTGATTGTCCTTATGCTGACTTTAGCTTTACCTGTGCAAGCTGCGCAATCCTATAGTCATCTCTATATTGCGATTAGTGATGCACTGATGAATACAAAGCAGGATAAAGAGGCGGAGGCCAAGCAGGCACTTGAACAATTTTCTGTTGATTGGGCTAAAGTATCTTCAGAGCAGAAAGAGGCAAAAGCAAAGGTGGATGAAATCCTTGCACAGGCTACTGAGGCAACGTCCAAGAATGAGCGTTTAGAGGCGCTATCAGCACTATCAAATGCATTGCGTGCATTAGAAAAGCTTGAAAATCCAGTGGATGAAGCGGCACAGCGAGCAGAATTTGGGCAAAAATTTAAGCCGATAATGGCAGACTTTGAAAAAGCTTTAGCAAGTGGTGATATTCAGGCCATTGATGAAGCCTACAAAGATTTTAATAGTAAATGGAATAAAAATGAGCGACCTGTGCGTGAACAAAGTATCGCAATGTATGGGCAAATCGAAACACAAATGGCATTTCTTCGTATCTCTATTTCTGCTGAGGAGCCTGATGTAGCGCTTATGCAATCTCAATTTGCTGATTTAAAGCAAACGATTGAGGATTTTGTAGCTGGCAAAGAAACAGCCGACGTGGTAGAGGGAGAGTATTCTTTAGCTACATTAATTGCCTATATAGATGAGGCCAATGATTTTTTGGATGCAGGTGATTACCAGGCAGCTTCAGATAAAATACGTGAGTTTATTACCATTTGGCCAAGTGTAGAAATTGAAATCTCCACGCGTAATGGTAGTCTTTATACGAAAATTGAAAGTGATATGCCGATGATCGCGAGTGATTTATTAAAATCCAACGTCGATCAGCAAGCAATTACCAAACAACTAAATACATTCCGCACTGAGATTGAACTGATTCAAGGGGATTCCGATTACACAATTTGGGACGCTGCGTTAATTTTATTACGCGAAGGGCTAGAGGCATTACTGATTATTTTAGCCTTAGTGTCATTCCTCAATAAGTCAGGGCAGATCAAGATGCGCAAATGGATTTATGTCGGCGCGTTTGTCGGTGTTCTATTGTCTGCTATTGCAGCCATTCTTATGTCGACGATTTTAAATTCGGCAACGATTGATACGAATCGCGAGTTAATGGAAGGGTATGTAGGGCTAGTTGCTGCAGCGATGATGATCGGTGTTGGTATCTGGCTACATAGCAAATCAAGCGTGGTCAGCTGGAATCGCTATATTTCCAAACAAATGGGTAATGCCATTTCGAATGGCTCTATTTTTGCGATGGCTATGATTAGCTTTTTATCGGTCTTCCGTGAAGGTGCAGAAACACTTGTCTTTTATGCAGGGATTGCACCAAAAATGGAAACGTCACAGTTTATTCTTGGGATTGTGGTAGCACTACTCATTCTTGCTGTAGTTGCAGTCGTGTTATTTAAAGCAAGTGGTAAAATTCCAATTCACAAATTTTTTGCAGTAGCAACCATTTTAATTTACGTGCTAGCCTTTAAAATTATTGGGGTCAGTTTGCATACTTTGCAGCTGACAGATAATCTGTCCACAACGATTGTTGATGGCTTACCTGTTATTAGCTTGATTGGCTTCTATCCAACAGTGGAAACAATCATAGGGCAGTCTATTTTACTTGTGTTAGTGGCGGCTACTGTGCTATATAAAAAGAAACAAGCCTAAAGAAAAAGGTAGATGAGCGTAGAACGCCATCTACCTTTTTTATTGCCAATGAGCAGGTCGTTTTATATAAGAAGGTAATTTAGTCGAACGATCTCCTTGTGCGGCATTGATTTGCATTTGGGTTAGAAACAGACTTGTTGAAAGATCAGCACCGCGTAAATTGGCATCTCGCAAATCAGCCCCGATGAAATCTACTCCCTGTAAATTCGCATCTTGAAGATTAGCTGCGATTAAATAACTCCCCCTTAGATCAGTCGCTCGTAAATCCTTGCCTTTTAAATTTTTGCCCATCCAATCAGCCCCACGCTGATTCAAGTTTCTAGAAGCCTTTCCCTTCACACTGTGCTGGCGAATTTGTTCGCTAGTTTGGAGCAATAGGGCATTGATCGGCATACGAATAGCTACCATATCCAAGGCTAATAAGGTATCTGCATCCTGAGCTATGGTCTGCTGTAAGTGTTTCAATTGAGCAAGAAGCTGTTCATAAAGCATATGATCCACCTGATAGGACAAAGCCTCCGCCACATACGCAATCATTTCGTAAAGCTGTTCCATAATGGGAAAAACACGAAACATCTTGTCAGCATGCTCACGAGATTGTCGCCAATCCTGTCCATGAAATGTCACCTGCGAAACTTGTTGACCTGCGCCTAGGCAATCAAAAACGGTACAGCCCTTAAAACCAGTCTCTCGTAGCTGACTATGTATGTGACAGCTATAGTTATCCTGCAAATTAGGACATGGCGTGCCTGCTGGTTTATTGATCGCAAAATCACTAGAAGCCAAAATATTTAAAGCGGTACAGCACAAGCCAAAACAGCTTTGACAATCTGCCTGTAGACTATGTCGGATTTTTGTACCAACGGTTGTCTCTTTTTTTGTCTGATTAGACATCCTCATTTTCCTCTCTCATCTTATCCATTTAATTACTATTTTAACACTAACAAGCTACCAGTTAAAATAGAGAGAAACTGTATTTTGAAAGATAGTAGGGGATATGGTATTCTTCTTCAAAAGAGTTGTAAAGAAAAGTGGTGGTGGAACATGGGGTAACGGTCAATGAATTATTACAATTGCCATCTTTTCGAGGGGCAGAGGTGTTAACAGGGCGAGATAATCTGCATCGTACCGTATCATCTCTATCTGTATTAGAGGTATCGAATGTTGATTTTTATTCGAAAATTATTAACCGTGTACAGGAGGAATGGTATGCAGAGGAGCTTGTCATTAGCTCCTTTTACTCCATTCGAGATAGTGTGGAGCAGCAATGTGAAACGATTCAGCATTTACATGATTTAGGAGAGCTGGGGCTTATTTTATATTATGTCGGCATTGTATTGCCTGATATTCCACAGGAAGTGCTTACGTTAGCGGAGGCACAAGGCTTTATTATCATTTGTATGCCGCGAAATGATTATTCACTGCGCTATAACGAGGTTATTTATGAGGTTATGGAAGCGATTGTTAGTAATCAGGGCGTTAATGATCATTTTGTCAAAGAGACATTAGAAAAGGTATCGTTACTACCTGAGCATTTAAGAAGTGTTGAAATTACACTAAAAATGCTTTCAGATCGTTTGAAGGCGAATATTGTGCTCACCAATAGTCATTTTGAGATTGTGAACCAAGTG
Source organism: Lysinibacillus capsici (assembly GCF_020217405.1). Classification (NCBI taxonomy): domain Bacteria; kingdom Bacillati; phylum Bacillota; class Bacilli; order Caryophanales; family Bacillaceae; genus Lysinibacillus; species Lysinibacillus capsici. The sequence continues at coordinate 1,925,359 of NZ_CP084108.1, forward strand.
ATGTGGCCACGAAATTCATCATTAGATGTAGCGAATGTCATTGAACAATGCTCCCGATCCAATTTTCAGAGTGAAGCAGGCAAGCTTGAGCTACTAAGAAGTGATGTCGCCTGTGTCGTAGACTATAAAAGAGTACACCAAAAAAATGGTGAGCCGCTATTTTTATTTCTGATTAAAGAAAATACAAAATTACCTGCTAAGACAATTGAAAAAGTAAGTGAGGTTGTGCAAGTAGCTCTAAATTTATGGGGAGACAAGCATGATGAGGTTAGTGAATATGCCTTAGTTAAAGCTATTATCAATGATGAGGGGGAGAAAATGAGAAGATTAGCCAATCTCCTTCATATTGATGTTTCCGCGATTCAAATGATGTGGCTTGTCTACATCCATGAGTTAGCAGAAGAAAGAAGAATTCGCGATGAATTAGAAGAGCAACTGTCCAAATATTATCAAACAAGAGTCATCCAATGTATTGACCATTGTATGATTGTATTGGTAGGCAATTGCTTTTATAAGCATCATGAGTTTGAAATTGCCATTGAATATAGTGAAACGACTCAGTATGATGCCCAAATCGCAGAAATTGTTTATGCACCTAAAATGAGAAATACAAAGTCTGTTCGTCAAATGTATCAATTGGTCAATCAGGTGGGGGACAAAGCCCATACGATTTATCCGATGCGGAAATTGTTTACTGCAGCGGAAGTGCGCTCCATGAAAAGGGCAATTGATGTCAGTAAGCAGGGAGAAGAAATGATTGAAGAATATTTGTCTGTAATTGAACCCATTTTACGTGACCATGATTCCTTGCAGACATTGATAACCTTTTTATTAGATGCAAATGCTAGTGTGGAGCGCTGTGCAGAGCTCCTCTATATCCATAAAAACACGGTGAAATACCGCATCAAAAAAATTAGTGAGCTGATTGGTACAGATGTTACCGTGTATTCGGAATTTTATGATGCCTATATGGCTTGCATGCTATATCGATTGATTAATGATTAGAATAATCTGAAATTTTGTCATTTTGAACAAAATTTCAGATTATTTTTTTCATTTGCGCAAAAGACTCGACTCTTACCTATCTTCTATAATTAAAAACATTAATCCATCACCAAATAGGGAGGGAGTCACATGCAAAATGAAAATAAAGGTCAATCTTGGTATAGCTTAGGCATTATTTGGGCGGGTGCCATGATTTGTATTCCCAGTTTATTAGTAGGTAACGCACTGATTACCAATATGAGTTTATCAAAGGCACTGGCTGTTGCTTTTGTAGGCTATGCTATTGTCGTGATCATCATGATCTTGCAAGGCATGCAAAGCAGTGATTTAGGAAAGCCCACTGTCCATATAGCAGGACAGGTGTTTGGTAAAAAGGGCTCTCGTACAATATTATCCATTATCTTAGCTATTGCTTGCTTAGGGTGGTTTGGCATTCAGGCCAATGTGTGTGGCGTAGCCTTAGCAAACTTATTAGCAATCTATCATTTGATTATACCCATTCCAGTCGCTTCCTTCATTAGTGGTATGGTCATGGTCGTATCCGCACTTTATGGGATGAAGGTGTTGCGTATTTTAAGCTATATCGCCGTACCATTGCTCGTCATCATTTGCCTGTATGGTTTAGGTCAAATATTAACTGGTGAGCAACTACAGCTTGTTCGGGATTATCAGCCACAGGGCAATATGAGCTTTATGGATGGTTTAGCTGTAACGATTGGGTCCTTTGCATTAGGGGCTGTTATAGCGGGCGATTATTCGCAATTTTCCAAAAAACGTTCAGACGTTTTCAAAGCCGCTACATTAGGGATTATTCCCGCAGGAGTGCTAATGATAGCTGTGGGAGCTGTCTTAACGATTGCCTATCAAACAAGTGATATTACAGCAGTCTTTCTGCATATCGCAACACCCTTTATTGGTGGAGTGGGTCTGATTTTAGCAACATGGAAAACCAACTTGGTCAATGCAATTTCAGGTGGAATTGCCTTAATTAATGTATTTGATGTTGCGAAAAACAAAGAACGATTAGCCATAGGTGTGGCGGGTACAATTGGCACAATCCTAGCCGTTGTAGGGATTTTAAATTATTTTACACCCATCATGTCAATTTTATCGGCGATGATTCCGCCTGTTGCAGGGGTGATGATTGCTTCCTACTGGGTCATTCTTAAAGGCAAAGCAGATAGCTGGCATGAAGTGGAAGGGGTTAATCGATTAGGTGTATTTTCTTGGCTAGTAGGAGCTGTCATTGCCTGTATGCCAGTGGTATTCTCCTTATTCCCTGCATTGCCAGCACTACCAAACCAACCGATGATTGGCATCATTATTTCATTCGTGATTTATTATGTTGGGTATCGTGTATCTGTACGAAAAACGGTCATATTGGAGGAACATAGATGAGATATTTAGATCAAGTAGCTATTGAACATATTGCCATTGGGGCAGCATTTCTAGGAACAGGTGGAGGAGGAGATCCCTATATTGGAAAATTAATGGCGCTTTCTGCCATCGAAAAAAATGGCCCTGTAAAGTTGTATTCAGTGGATGAAATTGCAGATGATGAATTTTTCATTCCAGCCGCAATGATGGGGGCGCCATCGGTTTTAGTAGAAAAATTCCCACGTGGCGATGAGTTTGTTAAGGTTTTCCAAAAGCTCACGCAATATTTGGGTAAAGAAAAAATTGCAGGCACCTATCCAATGGAAGCAGGTGGGGTCAATTCGATGATTCCTATTGTAGTAGCTGCACAGCTTGGCTTACCATTGATTGATTGTGATGGCATGGGGCGTGCATTTCCAGAATTACAAATGGTGACATTCCACTTAGATGGGATTTCAGCAACGCCAATGGCCATCACCGATGAAAAAGGGAATATAGGTATTTTTGAAACGATTGATAATAAATGGACCGAGCGTATTGCCCGAACAGCAACAGTAGAAATGGGCGCTAGTTCATTAGTGAGCCTCTACCCAACAACGGGTGCACAAATTAAACAAAGCGGTGTTCATCATATAGTGACACTTTCTGAAAAAATCGGTGAAATTATTGCCTCGAAAGATCAAGAGGTGAATGATAAGCTACAAAGCCTTTTAAAGCTTGTGGAAGGATATGAGCTTTTCCAAGGAAAAATAGTGGATGTTATTCGTGAAACGAAAGGTGGCTTTAACCTAGGTAAAATGAATCTTGAAGGTATTGAATCTTATAAAAATGATCAAATGAAGGTTCATTTCCAAAATGAAAACTTATTAGCTGAGAAAAACGAGCAAGTTATAGCCATGACACCAGACTTAATTTGTTTAGTAGATTATGAAACCTTATTGCCTGTTACAACAGAGAGCTTAAAATATGGTAAACGTGTGCGTGTGATTGGCTTACCAGCACATGAAAAATGGCGTACAGCAAAGGGTATTGAAACAGCTGGGCCCAAATACTTTGGCTATGAATATGAGTATACGCCAATTGAGGAATTGGTGAAAAAGGAGGTAGCAGAGCATGTATAAAATTGGAATTGATGTAGGTGGAACAAACACAGATGCCATCCTTTTAGACCATAATAGTCAGCTTATTTACAGTGTGAAATCACCAACAAGCTTAGATATTAAAACGGGAATTGAAAAGTCTTTACAACAATTACTAGAGGGTGCAAATATCGATAAAGCAAAAATTACCCATGCGATGTTAGGGACAACACAATGTACCAATGCCATTGTGGAACGTAAAAAGCTTGCAAAGGTGGGCGTCATTCGACTAGGTTATCCAGCGACGGCTTCCGTACTCCCTTATACAGCTTGGCCAGCGGATATGGTTGATGAATTATCTGGTCATTATGCCATTGCCCGTGGTGGTTATGAATATGACGGCCAATTATTAAGTGCGCTCGATCAACAGGAAATTACAAAACTACTAGAGGAATGGCGTGGTCAAGTGGAATCCATTGCAATTGTTGGTGTCTTTTCCTCTATTAAAAATGATCAAGAATTGCAGGTTCGTGAATGGATTCAAGAAGTCTATGGCGAGGAATTCCCAATTTCCTGCTCCTCATTAATAGGTTCCGTCGGGTTAATTGAACGTGAAAATGCTACGATTCTGAATGCTGCATTATGTAAGGTGATTGAGACAACAACACAGGGCTTTATACAGGCGTTACAAGCAGAAGGCATTTTTGATGTAGAGGTTTATCTATGCCAGAATGACGGTACATTAATGTCTATCGATTACGCCAAGCAATTTCCAATTTTAACAATTGCCTGTGGACCAACCAATAGTATCCGTGGAGCATCGTATTTATCCCAAATTCAAAACACAATGGTATTGGATGTTGGGGGTACCACTTCAGATATCGGTGTATTACAGGATGGTTTCCCGCGAGAATCCTCGGTCGCAGTTGAAGTGGGAGACATTCGGACAAACTTTAGGATGCCAGATATTATTTCAGTCGGACTTGGCGGGGGGAGTATTGTTCGAGTGAATGGTGACAAAATTACAGTTGGGCCGGATAGTGTAGGCTATAAAATCAGTGAGGAGGCCCTTGTTTTCGGTGGCTCGACCTTAACGACAACAGATATCGCTGTCCGTTTAGGCTTAGCAGAGGTAGGCGATTGCACGTTAGTTGCACATATTGATGAAGCATTTGCCAAATCTGTTCAAGAAGAAATTTCTTCATTACTGGAGCAGGCGATTGATAAGATGAAAACTTCCACAGAGGATGTGTCACTAGTCTTAGTAGGAGGTGGTGGAATCATTGTGCCAGACAAGATTCGAGGCGTTTCCACAATTGTAAAATCTGAGTACGGTGGTGTAGCGAATGCCATCGGTGCCTCGATTGCACAAATTAGTGGTCAATATGAGCAGATTTATATTTATTCCAAAGAATCGCGTGAGGAATCATTAAAAGATGCACAAAACAAGGCTGTGAAACAAGCCGTATTAGCAGGTGCTCTTGAGGATACGATTGAGCTAGTGGAAGTAGAAGAAACACCTCTCGCTTATCATCCAGAAAATGCAACAAGATTAAAGGTAAAAGTAGTAGGGAAAATGGTGTAACAGTCAAAGGAAGAGTCCTAGTTTAACAGGGCTCTTCCTTTTATTAATTGATCAAATGAATGAATCACGGCATCCGGTGTAATGTCAGTAGGATTCATGAGGCGATGAGGATTGAACCATATGCCTTTCATCCTTGCTTGCTGACAACCAGCGATATCTTTTGCTAAGTCATCCCCAACGAATAAAGCTTCATTTGGCTGAACTTGGAGCTGATGTAGAGCTAATTCAAATATGCGTTTGTCAGGCTTAGTTAATCCTACTTCCTCAGAAATAAGGATAACATCAAAATAGCTAGCTAAACCTGTATGTGTGATTTTAGCCCTTTGTCGCTGTGTAGAGCCGTTTGTGATGATGCCAACTTGTACTTGCTTCTTTATCAATTGGAGAACCTTCAACGTATGTTGATCGATAGAAAAGCAATAAGGAAACTGCTGATCCCAAAATTCTTGCATGTTATGGCGAGGCAATTGAAAGGTTGATGGAAACGCATCAAAAAACGATGATAATACATTGGTTTTATCCGCAAACCCATAGTCTCTTTTATCGTACTCCTTAAATTTTTGCAGCATGTCCATTTTCAGCGTATCCTGAATAGCACCATAGTATTTTTCCAAAATAATATAAAACAGGTTATCGACAGCATGATCTCGATTAAGTAAGGTATCATCTAAATCAAATAGTATCGCTTCCAACGAGCTTCATGTCCTTTCTCCTTCATCAAGAGGATTTCGTTTATGTTTTTCATTCATAATTTTCTTATTTAGGATCGTTACCTTACCAACCATAAGCAACCTCATATCTTCCACAATATACTTAGCTAGCTCTTCGTCCGATATGTCATCTCCATCAATATCAAGGCGAAAATCCTGCCCTTGTATGCCACCACCATTGGTAAATTCAATTTCAAAATCAAAGACAACTCTTTTATCCATTCAAGTACCACCTTACGCTTAGTGTTAACGTGCTATCCATATATTCTGTATTTAATAGGTGAATACCTTCTTTGAGAATAAGCATAATTGTTGAGCAAACTAAATTTCCCTTTTCTTGTATTTGCCACTTGCCAACAAAAAAGTCATAGTGTAATATGTGACTAGTACACTATGACACGAGGTGTTGTGATTGAAAAGCTTTACGGGACTTTTAAAAAAAGAGTGGGTACTTTATCGCTCATGGTTTCTAGTAGGGATATTTATGGGACTTATGCTATCTTGGATCGTTCCCTATGTGTTACATCGGTTTGTTGATCTTTTTGCACAGGAAAATCAGCTAGAGTTTGTATTTACGATGCTCGTCCTTTTTCTAGGCGGATTTTATTCTGTTTTGCAATTTTTGGCATCGATGCGATTGGACATTAAAGCAAAGGAGAGCTGGCTCCATTCAACAAGCTCCATCACAAAGCTTATCGGCGCAAAATTGGTTTGCTCACTAGTAGGTTATGTCCTCTTCACGATCCTTTTTACGAGTATAGCCATTTTCAATATTAAGGATGAGTTGATTGCCAGCGCTGGACAAATTTTATTGGTTTTGGTAATAGTTGTTATTATATTGACAATTTTACAATTAATGCTATTTATCGTTCTTTTATTCTTTTTAGCTTTTTATTTGCAATTAAAGCGCATAATAGGACGTTTTTCGATTGTGCTGACAATGATTGCGTTTTATGTAACCACAGCTAGTTGGGTGCGGGTAACGGAGAGTCAGCTGTATCGAACGATCTTCCTCCATGGAGAGATTTCGCTTCAAAGCATCGAACAATATCTACCAACAGGGAAAGAAATGACGATGGAATGGATGCTTGGCTCGATTTATGTCGTTGAGGAAGTAGCCATTACGTTATTACTACTACTGCTATTTTTAGCAGCATCGAAGTGGCTTGAAAGGGTGGTTTTACGATGACGATGGATTTTTCGCGTGACAAACCCATTTATAGCCAGCTTGTCGATCGAATTTGTGGAGACATTTTGAAGGGGAAGTTGCAGCTAGGTGATCGACTTCCCTCCGTTCGAGAATATGCAGTAGAAACAGGTGTCAATGTCAATACGGTGCAACGTGTATACAAGGAGTTAGAGGCAATGAATATAACGGAAACCAAACGAGGACAGGGTACATTTATTACGAGCAATGAGGAGCGCATTGAGTTATTGCGGGAAGAGATGAAAAATCAGCTGGCTGAAAATTTTTTAACATCAATTGAGGCATTAGGCTTTTCAAAGGAAGAGATGCTGGTGGTTTTGAAAAATAAAGCGTGAGGTGAAGGGATGTTACAGCTATTAAATGTATCTTTTCAATATAAGAAAAAGCCAGTTTTACAGGATCTATCCTTTTCCTTTCCAATTGGACAAATCATTGGACTAGTTGGGGAAAATGGTAGTGGTAAATCTACGCTTATGAAAGTTTTAGCTGGTTTACTGCGACCCACTGCTGGTGAAATCACATTAGAGGGTGAGCCACTCACACGTAGAAGTGCTGACAAAATTGCTTATTTACCAGATACAGATTTATTTTTTGAGTACTACACGGGTGAACAGCTTTTCCAGCATTATGCTTCGCAGTTTGAAGATTTTTCCTATGATAAGGCCTGTATCGTCGCACAATTTTTACAAGTAGATACACGCACAAAGCTACGCCAATTATCAAAGGGGAATCGTGGTCGTATGAAAATGGCTGCAACCCTTGGGCGAGAGGTTCCTTATTATATCATGGATGAACCATTTGCTGGGCTAGACCCTATTGTGAGAGAGCAGCTGATTAAAGGCTTAATTCAATTTACGGACATCGAAAATCAAACGATCTTGCTATCCACACATGAATTATATGAGGTAGAGCCTATTTTAGATCAAATTATTTTATTGCAGGCAGGATCAATCATGGCCTATGAGAACGTGGAAACATTACGCGATGTGGCTAATAAGGATGCAGTTGAGTGGATGAAAGGATTTTATCGGCCTTCAGTAAAAAATATTGACAGCTAAAGGTGAAGAATGAATCGTCAATAAAGCAATGTTGTCGTGCCAGACTGCATAATGCTCAGGCGAAATAGATTAGAAAGGGTGAAAAATATGACAGAACCAATTGTACAATTGCAAAATTTATCGAAAACTATTCGAGGAAAGCAATTAATTCAACAGTTAAACATTGATTTATATCCAGGTCAAATTACAGGGTTTTTAGGACCGAATGGAGCGGGGAAAACGACAACGATCCGAATGATGACAGGGCTTATGCATCCAACAGAGGGCAATGTCATCATCGACGGGCTTTCACTGAAGGAGCATTATGAGGAAGCCATTAGTAAAGTGGGTGTGATTGTTGAAAATCCAGAAATGTATAAATTTATGTCAGGCTATAAAAATTTACTACATTTTGCACGTATGCATAAAAATGTAACGAAGGAACGAATTCAGGAGGTCATTCAACAAGTTGGGCTCGAAAATCGTATACATGAAAAGGTCTCTACGTATTCACTTGGTATGAGACAGCGACTAGGATTAGCCCAGGCGTTATTGCACAGACCGAAATTTTTAATTTTAGATGAGCCGACGAATGGCTTAGACCCTGCTGGTATTCGTGAGTTTCGTATGTACCTGCGTAAGATTGCTTCAGAAGAGGGCGTATCCGTCTTTGTCTCAAGTCACTTACTATCAGAAATTGAATTGATGTGTGATCGAGTGGCCGTAATTCAAAATGGGCAGCTGATTGATCTGCGCGATATTCACAATGAAAGCTCATCGTTTTATTATGTGGAGGCAGAGCCAAAAGAGCAGGTGTCTGCTTATCTGGAACAGCGTAACTTTAACTTTGTAGCAGAGAATCAAGGCTATGTGGTGGAAATGAAGAAAGAGGATGTCCCGGCTATGACTACACAACTAGTCCAAGCAGGTATTCAATTATTTGCCGTACAGCCACATCAAAAAACATTAGAGGATCAATTCTTAGAAATGACTGGAGGCGGACAAATTGCTGAAGCTAATTCAAAATGAGTGGATGAAATTATGGCATAAAAAAGGAACATGGGCAATGGTGGCCATGCTGATTCTTGTCATTCTTGTTCCTGCTGGAATCACCAAATATTATGAAGTAAAATCCCCGACGGAAGGCTCCTGGAAAGACATAGAGCAGGAGGCCATTCAATCCTATAAAGAGACGCTAGCAGGTGAAGATTTAACGGAGGAAGATAAAGCTTACTTTCAAGAGCAGATGGCTATTTCTGAATATCGTTTAGCGAATGATGCACCAAGTCAAAAAGATAGTAGTCTTGCAAGCTTTATGTCCTTTACAAGCGGTATGCTAACGCTTGTCACTTTATTTACAGTCATTACCGCAGCTAGTATTGTATCGAGCGAATTTTCAACAGGGACGATTAAAATGCTGTTAACGCGTCCAATGTCCCGTGCCAAAGTGTTAACGTCTAAATTACTGACAACATTCCTTTTTGGTTTGTTATTGTATGTGGTCAATGTTGTGGTAAGTGCCCTTATCGGCTTAGTCTTGTTCGGCATGGGAACAGGTGTGGAATTAGAAATGGTCAATGGACAGGTCGTTGAAAAGGCTGTATGGAGCGATTTAGCTTATCATTACCTATTATCTGGTGGCGATTTTGTGATGTCTACATTATTTGCCTTTTTGATTGGCTCAGTATTCCGTTCAAGCTCATTAGCAATCGGTTTAACGATGTTCCTTTCTTTTACAGGCGGCATGATAGTTATGTTCTTAAGCCGCTACGACATCGTCAAATATATTTGGCTCACACATTCTGATTTAACACAGTATGAGCATGGTGGTGGCTCCATGATTGCCGATGTGACGTTGCCCTTCTCTTTAACAGTACTTGCTATTTATGCAGTAGTTTTCCTTGTCATTAGTTATTCAACCTTTATGAAACGTGATGTCACGGCATAAGCTAGAGAAGAACTGTGCCCTAATTTCGGATTAGGGTGCGGTTTTTTTGTTTAACATCACGAAATATTAAAAAAGTATTTATTTTTTTTTGAATTGCGCCTATAATAATAGCAACTTAGTGAAAACGCTTTTTTTTTACTAAAGTGGTCTAGACAACTATACCAAAGGGGGATAATGAATGTTTGCTTTCTTACAAAAAATCGGTAAGTCGCTCATGTTTCCAATCGCAACTTTACCAGCAGCAGCATTACTATTGCGTTTAGGTTCAGCGGATATGCTTGGGGCCGTACCGAATGAAGCCATCCAGTACATTGCTAGTATTATGGCCGCTTCTGGTAATGCCATACTAGGGAATTTACCAATTATTTTTGCGATCGGTATTGCGATGGGGTTTGCACATGATAGTAGTGGCGGCGCAGCTCTAGCAGGTGCGATTGCGCATCTTGTGTTAGTCGCCGTTTTAGGGACTGTTAACGAAGAATTAAATATGGGTGTGTTTGGTGGTATTATTGCCGGTATTACGGCAGGCTTATTATATAACAAATATTATAATGTGAAATTTCCAGAATGGTTATCATTCTTCGGTGGACGGCGTTTTGTACCAATTATTACGTCCATTACCATGGCAATTTTAGGTAGTATTTTAGCGATCGTTTGGGGACCAATTCAGGGTGGCATTGATGCTGTCGGCAATTGGATGATTGGTGCAGGATCACTTGGCGTAGGGATGTATGGCTTCTTCAACCGTCTATTAATTCCAGTGGGTCTCCACCATGTAATCAATACAATTATTTGGTTTGATTTCGGTGAATTTACAAATGCAGCAGGCGAAATCGTGAAAGGGGATATCAACCGCTTCCTAGCAGGAGACACATCAGCTGGACATTTCCAAGCTGGTTTCTTCCCAATCATGATGTTTGGCTTACCAGCAGCCTGTCTAGCAATGTATTTTGCAGCGAAAAAGGAAAAGCGTCCAATCGTTGGAGGGATGTTCGTTTCCATCGCTTTAACAGCCTTTTTAACGGGTGTTACAGAGCCTATTGAATTTTCCTTTATGTTCTTATCTCCAGTTCTTTATGGTATCCATGCTGTATTAACAGGTATTTCGTTGGCTGTGGCCTATCTTGTTGGATTCCGTGACGGCTTTGGCTTCTCCGCAGGCTTAATTGACTACTTACTCAACCTTGGTCTGGCAGATAAACCATGGCTCTTATTACCTTTAGGTTTAGGCTTTGGGGCGATTTACTTTGTAGTATTCTATTTCTTAATCAAAAAATTAGACTTAAAAACACCTGGACGTGAAGACGATGAGGATGAGGATGGCGAAGTAAATGCTATTGCTGATGATGTCGATTTACGTGCATATTATACAATTGAAGCATTAGGTGGAAAAGACAATATTAAGCAAGTGGATTATTGTACAACTCGCCTACGATTATTAGTACAGGATTCTGCTAGCGTCGATGAAAAAACATTGAAGCAAACAGGTGCAAGAGGTGTTATGCGTATCAGTAAAACCAATGTCCAAGTAATCATTGGGACATCTGTTGAGTTTTTAGCTGAAGCCATAAAAGAACGTTTGAAAAAAGGCAATCCAGCACCAACCAATGCAGGACTTCCAACAGCACAGCCTGTCCTAGAAGAAACAGTGGAGACAGACACGATGACATTCCATGATTTCGAAATGCCAATGACGGGCGATTTATTACCTTTAACAGAAGTGCCTGATGAGGCATTTTCAGCAGGCTTGATGGGCCCAGGTTTCGGGATTCGGCCAACAGATGGAACAGTCTATGCACCATTCGATGGTCAAGTAGTGATGGTGTTCCCAACAAAGCATGCAATCGGCTTAAAATCTGATACGGGCATTGAAGTATTAATTCATGTTGGCTTAGATACGGTCAAACTAAATGGTGATGGTTTTGATCTGTTCGTTACAGATGGTCAACAAGTTAAGCGTGGGGATGCGTTATTAAAAGCAGACCTTGTACAGATTGAAGGGCAAGTACCTTCTGTCATCACACCAGTTGTCTTCACAAGCTTAATGGGGCAAGCGATTACACTTGAAAAGACTGGCTATCAACGAGCAGGCTCAACGAATATTATTACAATGAAGAAGTAACAACTAATGGGGCTGTTAGCGAAGGTATACAGAGGCAATGAGCTATTGCACATGGATGCCTTTTCGACAGCCCTTGTTCAAGAAGGAGATGTTTTTCTTGAGTTTACTCATTCGAAATATCACAGTAGTGAATGGCAATGGACGAGATGAACAGGTAGATGTATGGATGCAGGATGGTAAAATTGCGCAAATTGCTCCTCAGCTTGATATCCACGATGTCGAACAGCTTGATGGTTCAGGGAAATTTTTATTGCCAGGATTTATTGATATGCACATTCATGGATCCGCTCAAATGGATACGATGGATGCTTCTGATAAAGGGCTTCATATGATGGCTCAATCCCTTTTAAAAGAAGGAACGACAAGCTTTTTAGCTACAACGATGACACAAAGCTATGACAACATTGAACGAGCTATTGAAAATGTGGCACAGTTCCAGCCACAGCCAGATGAAGCAGAGGTACTAGGTATTCATATTGAAGGGCCATTTGTCTCGAAGCAGCGAGCAGGGGCACAGCCTCTTGAATATATTGTTGAGCTAGATTTGGAAATATGGACAAAATGGCAGCAACTAAGTGGCCATAAAATTAAGCAAATTACGCTAGCACCAGAAGAACCGAATGGCATGGCAGCTGTGCAAAGTATTTCTGCTAGCGGTGTCATTGTTTCAATTGGTCACTCGGATGCTACCTTTGAGCAAATGCAACAAGCGGCTCAATTAGGTGCCACACAGGGGACACACTTATACAACCAGATGCGTCCATTCCACCATCGAGATCCAGGTGTAGTTGGCGGTGTCCTGCTGCTAGATGCGATTAAGGCAGAACTGATTGTTGATTTTATCCATATGCATGAAGGCGCGGTGGAAATGGCCTATCGCTTAAAGGGAGCAGACGGGCTTATTTTAATTACAGATGCGATGCGTGCAAAGGGAATGCCCTACGGAGCATATGATTTAGGCGGTCAAACAGTTCATGTGACAGAAGCAGGCGCCCATTTGTCAAATGGATCGTTAGCAGGCAGTATTTTAAAAATGGATCAGGCTGTACGGAATATGCATCACATTACGAATTGTACGCTGGAGGAGCTTGTGAAAATGTCCAGCTTTAATGCTGCCGAGCAATTGAAGCTAGGTAATAAGGGTCAGCTTGTACAAGGCTATGATGCGGACGCGGTGATTTTAGATAACCATTTAAGGCTCCATCAAACGATTAAGGCGGGCAAGGTCTTATATGATGTAAATTCAAGCGGACAATAGTCACTAATATGCAGCAGGTATACAAACATCCGGCATGAAACGAAGGAAATGAAAAGGTGATAGAACATGAATACCTATTTTCAACAAGTAAATCGATATTTAACAAGGATGGCTCAGCAGGAAAGCAATCAGCTTATGCATATTGCCAAGCAAATTGTTAACCGTCTTACAAAGGGGGGCATTATTCAGCTCTTTGGCTCTGGTCATTCCATGCTATTAGCACAGGAATGTTACTACAGAGCAGGTGGCTTAGTGCCTGTCAAACCGATACACATAGAATCGTTAATGCTACATCAGGGTGCACGGCAATCCTCACAAAATGAAAAAAAACAGGCTTTTTTAGTCTCCTATAAGGATCAGCTGCAATTTGATGACCGAGATGTTTGTATCATCATTTCGACCTCTGCCAATAATCCAGCGCCCATTGATATGGCTATCTATGCAAAGGAAGCGGGCGCTTTGACCATTTCACTGCAATCACTGGAATATCAGCACCAGCCATCGCGCCATCCGTCAGGAAAGCGTTTAGAGCAAGTAGTAGATGAAGTATTGAATACGCATGTGCCATTAGGTGATGGTGTGTTAAGCGTTGACCAATTGCAATATGCCCCTGTATCAACGGTGTTAGGTGCGACTTTATTAAATGCTTTATTCGCTCAAATCATTGAGCTTATGCATGCACAGGGCGCTCGTGTACCAGTGTTTGGTAGCAGTAATTTAGGGGAAAATAATAACGAAGCGCTCATTGATCAGTATGGTCAGCGTATTCATTTCTAGGGTACAAAGGAGGATATGTGGTGAAAGTAAAAAGATTTTCCTCAATGGATGATTTATATTCATATGCAGTAGCAACTATTTCGGAAGCCAAAAATAATGGCGCCACAACGTTCGGATTAGCTACTGGTGGAACAATGGAACCGCTATATGCTAAAATTTGTAAAACAGATATTGATTTTTCACAATGTATTAGCTTTAATTTGGATGAGTATGTTGGGCTTGAGGCAACTCATAAGCAAAGCTACGCCTATTATATGAACAAACATTTATTTAATCAAAAACCATTTTTAGCATCGTATTTACCAGATGGATTAGCAGTAGATCCTCTAGTGGAAACAGCTCGCTATGAAGGATTATTGCAACAATATCCCTTAGATTTCCAACTGCTTGGTATCGGTCAAAATGGTCATATCGGCTTCAATGAGCCTGGTACGTCATTTGCTTCTTTAACACATCTTGTAACACTCGAAGAATCTACACGTCAAGCTAATGCGCGTTTCTTTTCAACCATTGATGAAGTGCCAACACAGGCATACACGATGGGTATTCAATCGATTATGCGGGCAAAATGCATTTTGTTACTCGCAGTGGGAGAAGCTAAGCGTGAGGTGTTAGAGCGTTTAGTGGCATCTGATTATACAGAAGACGTACCAGCAACTGCTTTATCGAAACATCCAAATGTAATGGTTTTAACAGACTTACAAGAAGAGGAGAATAAATTATGAAAACACAACAATTTACAGTAGTCGATCCTTTAGGTATTCATGCACGACCAGCGAGCCAGCTTGTGGCAAAAGCAACACCGTTTGCTTCATCTATAGAAATACGTACAGAAGAAAAAGCCGCTAATTTGAAATCAATCTTAGGTGTGATGGGATTAGCCTTAAAGCAAGGTTCACAATTTACACTTGTTGTAGAGGGGGAAGACGAAGAGCAAGCATTAGCAGCACTAACGACACTCATCACGGAAATGGGGCTTGCACAATGACACAACTCACTGGTATTGCCGCTTCAGACGGCATTGCCATTGCAAAAGCATATCGTTTCGTCCAACCAGATTTAACATTCGCTAAAACAACTGTTCATGATATCGAGGCAGAGCAGCAACGTTTAGCAGCTGCTCTTGCCAAAGCAGAACAAGAACTAGTTATTATTCGACAGCAAACATTCGAAAAATTTAGTGCAGAAGAAGCTGCAATTTTTGAGGCACATTTATTAGTGGTTCATGATCCCGAATTAATTGGGCCCATCAATCAAAAAATTGCAGACGAAGCGGTGAATGCGGAGTATGCATTGCATGAAGTATCCTCTATGTTTGTGGCATTATTTGAAGGTATGGATGACGAATACATGAGTGCCCGTGCATCAGATATTAAAGATGTGACAAATCGCATATTAGCACACTTACTCGGTGTACATATTCCAAATCCAAGCAATATGAACGAACAGGTAATTATCGTAGCGAATGATTTGACTCCTTCAGAGACAGCCCAATTAGATCGCAACTTTGTTCTCGGTTTTATTACCGATATTGGAGGGCGAACATCCCATTCGGCCATCATGGCTCGTAGCTTAGAAATCCCAGCAGTCGTAGGAGCAGGGATTGCTACGACAACAATTCAGGATGGCGATTATTTAATTGTTGACGGTTTGACGGGTCAAGTCCTAGTGAATCCAAGTGCCGATGTGATTGCAGACTATCAGGAAAAGGCACAAAATTATCGAGTACAGCAGGCGGAATGGTCTACTTTAGTGAATGAGCAAACCGTATCTAAAGATGGCGTGCAAGTTGAGCTAGCGGCTAATATTGGATCGCCAAGTGATTTGGATGGTGTATTGCGTCATGGAGCAGAGGGAATTGGCTTATATCGAACAGAGTTTTTATATATGGGCCGAGAAAATTTGCCATCTGAGGAAGAACAATTTACAGCGTATAAAACAGTCTTGGAAGGTATGAAGGGCAAGCCAGTTGTTATTCGAACACTGGATATCGGTGGCGACAAGCACCTGCCGTATTTACCTTTGCAAGAAGAAATGAATCCATTCCTTGGTCACCGTGCCATTCGTCTATGTCTTGACCAACAGGAGTTATTCCGCACACAATTGCGTGCACTACTGCGAGCATCTGTCTGCGGAAACTTAAAAATTATGTTTCCCATGATAGCGACCATTCAAGAATTCCGTGCGGCTAAAGCCATTTTGCTTGAGGAAAAGGAAAAGCTGATAGCAGGAGGTATTGCAGTAGGCTCTTCCATAGAGGTCGGGATGATGGTTGAAATTCCTTCGACAGCCGTAATGGCAGATATTTTTGCAAAAGAAGTGGATTTCTTCTCCATCGGCACAAATGATTTAATTCAATATACAATGGCGGCAGATCGGATGAATGAAAAAGTTTCCTATTTATATCAACCCTATAATCCAGCCATTTTACGTTTAATTCAAATGGTCATTAAAGCTGCCCACCAAGAACAGAAATGGGTAGGAATGTGTGGAGAAATGGCTGGCGATGAGCATGCTGTTCCACTCTTGCTAGGCTTAGGCTTAGATGAGTTCTCCATGAGCGCTACGTCTATTCTAAAAACGAGGGCTTTGCTAAAGCAATTATCTGTCCCAGAGATGCAGTCTTTAGCAACAGAGGCATTACAGCTAGCAACAGCTGAAGAAGTGCTGGAAAAAGTAAAGCAAGCTGTGAAATAAACTAGAACAAAAACCCATATACCACTCTGTCATATGAAGTACAAGTAATTGTACATTTTGTCTTATTCAATAGTGTTTCTTTTAT
Organism: Lysinibacillus capsici; assembly: GCF_020217405.1. Taxonomy (NCBI): domain Bacteria; kingdom Bacillati; phylum Bacillota; class Bacilli; order Caryophanales; family Bacillaceae; genus Lysinibacillus; species Lysinibacillus capsici. The sequence continues at coordinate 1,942,246 of NZ_CP084108.1, forward strand.
AATGTTACACATTAAATGAAAAAGCACATTACTAAATGCAAATTTTAGTGATGTGCTTTTTATTTTGACTATCTTTCTCATCTACATTTGTTAAAAGGTTAAACATTTACAATGACTAATTTAAGGGGGGCTAATCATTAGTCTAATATGTATATAATTTATTAAAAATATTAATCATTTTATACCTGTGTTATTCAACTAAAGCCCCTGTTATTGTAGTATAGGAACAATTAAAAAATGCAGGTTTAAAGCGTCAAATTGACAATATAAAGATACATTTTTATTTACCTAGAATTATATTTTTCTAAACAGACAAACAATAAAATCTTCGAGACCAAATTCATTTTGACTTAAATTATCGTGCTGCATTTCACGTATCTCAATTTCTTGGAAATTTGAAAAAAGTATTTGTAATTTTTCTTTGGAATATCCTATACCACCATGTAAACTTCGATCCATATAATATTGTTTATCGGACAGCGATGATCCGCCGTACTTTCCATTTTCTTTGAAAGCACTGATTGAAAAATAACCATTATTCTTTAAATATTTGTTGATAAATTGAATGTAGGATACTCTTCGATGAGGTGATAAGTGGTGAAAACAACCAGAATCGTATATGTAATCAAACTTTTGTGATTGCAGCTTTAAATTAAAGATATTTTCACGAATTAACTGAATGTTTACATTTTGGACATCAGCTTGCTCCTTTGCCCAATCGATAGCTTGTTGTGATAAATCCACAGCGGTTACATTAAAACCTTTTTGAGCTAGATAAATAGCGTTTCGTCCATTCCCACAGCCAATTTCAAGTACGTTACGAGGCTTTATAGTTTCTTTTTCAATATATTTTACTAAATGTTCATCGGGTTTATCACAAAAAAATGGGACATTTCTTTTTTTATCTTTATAAAATGTATCCCAAAATTCTGTTGGCTCTCTTAACAAAGAATCTAGTAATTCATATAAATCTTCATTATTTTTAACTAACATCTAACACCCTCCTTATGTAATTCAATTGTAATATCAAAGGAGTTTTGTATTGTTACACTATGTTTAAAATAAGATTAAATACCAAATCTTCCGAAGTGGAAAGTGCCTCAATAATGGTATTAAACACGTCTAGAATTCATCCTATCTAAATAAAACGATTAGGAGATAGTAACATATGGTGATAGATAAACATGGCTTATAAATCATTTAAAGAAGAGCTACTTAAGGGTAAAAAGATTATATTATTACATTTATTACAAATATTACGTATGAAGAAGTTTTACAAACCCTGTTTGGTAATCTTTCGGAAAATAATGGTATTCAATATTTAATAGAATATCGTTTCCCACTAGTAGGCTACTAATCCACAAGAAAAACAAAGTGTTCACTTTATAAAGAAAGGAAATTCTGATTCTTCTCTTTTATAATCAGGTCTACTTTATTTCAAATTTATACCTTCGTATTCCATTAATAGGGCTATAGTATAGTCATATCTAATATGTAGAATCCTTTAATTTTTTTATCTTATTTTTATTTAAGTCTTGATAACGAAAAATTGTTTAGTATTACTTCATTCGGTATACATGCCCGTTCTAAAAAAGGTACGACAAATGCTATGTGATTCTATAAACTCATTCTATTAAATAGGGTACGAAAATCATTATGATTTCGTACCCTATTGATGTTGAAATTAAATTTTTATGCTTCAAAAGTGAACGTCTGAAGTTTTAGTCCATTAGGCATGTTTTGAAATGATTTGCTGAAGCTTTGCTTGCAGTGTCGGTAGGTCATGCATCGTAACTGTTGTGCGAACATAGCTTTCATCCATATCTAAGGCTTCAGCAAAAAAGCTACCAATGCCTTTTACTTTGCGATCAATTTGCATGAAAATCTCTGCAGAATGGTTGGATTGAGAAAGGAAAACTAATTCAAGCTCATCTAAATGACTTCTATATTGTCCAGTGGGTACAAATTCAAATTCTTGGACAAATGGATAGTAGCCTCGGAAGCGTGAAGGAGCTTGTTCACATTCAGCTTCACGTAAATGGAAGCCTAATCCACGAATTGCATCTAATATATGACCTGCTAGTGCTGTTGGCTCGACACGAATATAATCCTTATCACTCGGATCGACCGCATTTTTAATATCAAGGCCCGTTTGAATCCATACCTGTGTTTTACCTGCACTAATCGGTGTTTCAAATGGCAATGTTAATGAAATTGGGAAGACTTTTTCCTCGCCTGCGCCCAGTGTGAAAGGCTCTGTTACTTTGACCTTCTGCAGTGTGGCAATCTCTGTATGTTTGTGATCATTCGACTCACGGATATAGGTCGTATTGACGGATAGGTAAATCGTGTCGACCTGTTGCTCAACTTGACCGCCTCGCACAATAATTTCCCCCTGCATGACCTCTCCAGCACGATAAGTATCCTTCTCCAATCTTGTATCCACTGTTGCAGAACCTATACCAATACTTGCTAATGCTTTATGAAAAAAAGACATTTTTCATTCCTCCTACTGACATCGTTAGCTATACATACGCTTATGATGAAAAAAGGTTTCAAGACTTATAAATTTTTCGTTATACTAGTTGAAAACGAAAGAGGGATGGCGATGGAAACAGAGTGGCTACGTACATTTATAGTGGCAGCACAAACTGAAAACTTTCGAGAAACGGCTGAAAAACGATTTATTACACAATCGACTGTCACGAAGCATATCCAGCATTTAGAAAGGGCATTGCAAACCCCGTTATTTGATCGACAGAGCAAACAGGTGACGTTAAATCAGCAGGGTGCTTATTTTCGTCTGCAGGCACAAAAAATCCTGTCCGCTTTAGATGAAGGGCTACAACAAATGGATTCCTTCGTAAAAGGCTACACCGCTAAGCTTACGATTGGCGTTGCTCCGCAAATAGCGAATTCAACATTACCAGCTATTATTACAGCATTCCAGCATCGAAAGCCCTCTACTCAGGTAGTGATAGAACTTTTAAAATCCAATGAAATTGGGGAAGCGGTATTTACTGGTGTAATCGATATGGGCTTATCCAAATTAACCTCAACTCGTGAGCTTCACACGGTAATGCTTGCACAAGAACCATTGCATTTAATTGCTCCTATTGCTAAAAAGGAATATGATGCTTTCACCCTTTTACAGCAGGAAACGCTTTTCACACATGAATATGCGCCCTATTGGCAGGAAGTACAACAGGTGCTACAGCAATTTACTAGCCATCAAACAATGCATATTAATCAAACAGAGGTAATCAAGCATTTCGTCAAGCATGGTCTTGGTATTGCCTTGCTGCCTAAGAGTGTAATTGAACCAGATTGTCAGCAAAATCTTCTGCATAGCTATTCAGTAAAAGAATTTTCTCATATTGTATCGGATACTTACTTGCTTACAAAGTATGTCTCGGCTGATTATGATGATTTTTTAGTAGCGTGTAATAGCGTGTATGGGTAAAGCCGTTTTCTGCACGGTTTATTCATAATGTACCTTTATACTATTTTAGTATAAATAATAGATAGAGGGTGTATAGATGTATAGTATATTGTCCACCATTAGTCAGTTTATTAGTGAACCGCTTACGCAATTTGTACAGGGCTATGAGCATTCTGCCCTGATGATGGCCATTCTTCTTGGCTTGATAGGTGCCTTTGCTCCATGTCAGTTAACAGGAAATATGAGTGCCATTACATTTTACGGCAATCGAACACTTCAAAAGAGCAGTAATTGGCAAGAAATTATGTTTTTTATAGTGGGGAAAGTGGTTGTTTTTAGTGTGCTTGGCTTTTGTGCTTGGCTTTTTGGGCAATCATTTGAAACAAAGATGACCGGTTATTTTCCAATCTTTCGTCAGGCTATTGGGCCGATGATGCTGCTAACAGGGCTGGTGCTAATCGGTTTATTCAAATTAACCTTTCTACAACGTTTAACATCGCTGCTGCCGCCTGTAGTAAAAGAGGGGAAATTTGGCTCGTTCTTAATGGGTGCTAGTTTTTCTATTGCCTTTTGTCCCACTATGTTTGTTCTATTTTTTGTATGGTTAATGCCCCTTGTGGCGAGCACTTCCTATGGGTTGCTTCTACCTAGTATTTTTGGCGTAGCGACCGCTGTACCGCTTATCATCATGCTTCTGTTGATCTATGTCTTTGATGCCAAGCGTATTATCCTACGAAAAAGTACGAAAATGGGAAGAGCTATTCAAATGACAGCAGGTATCCTATTAATTTTAATCGGAATAACGGACACCATTACATATTGGAGTATGTAAGACATGTATAATAGAGTGAAAATGAGAAAGAGAGATACAGTATGATCGCTATATTATTATTTATTCTTGCGGGAATTGGTGAAATAGGTGGGGGCTATTTAATTTGGCTTTGGTTACGAGAGGGTAAACCTTTTTATTGGGGCATTATTGGCGGTATTGCACTTGCTCTGTACGGCGTTGTTGCAACATTCCAGTCCTTCCCTACCTTTGGCAGAGTTTATGCAGCCTATGGTGGGGTATTCATCGTGTTGTCTATTTTATGGGGGTGGGGCATTGATGGCAAAAAGCCCGATCATTTAGACTTTATTGGCGCAGGGATATGCTTAATAGGCGTCATTGTAATATTGCTGCCTCGCTCTTAGCATTGAAAAAAGGTTACTACAACAGAATAGTAACCTTTTGTAATCTATTTTTTACGAGCAATAAAGCGCAGACGATAATAATCAATGACCCATTCATTCTGTTGGAAACAAGTTGGCTTTAATAATTCCTCACATGTCGCATAAACCTGCTCTTTCTCATCAGCCTTTAAGTGCTGTAGAAGATTTTCACTAAACATGACCAACCAGTTGCTAAGCCCATCCTGCCCTTGAAGTGGTGTAGGGCGTTTATAGAGTGTGATATTCTCGACCTGAAAGCCTGCCTTTTCTAATTTTGATTGATATTCCTCGACGCTTGGAAAATACCAAGGGAAATAGTGGTCGATATAGGGAAATTGTAAAGATTCCATACTTTTTTGCAGAGCCCAAATGATAGATGCAATATTGCCTTGTCCACCCATTTCAGCAACAAAGCGTCCACCGTTCTTCAGTGCACCATAGACATTTTCGATAACTACATCAGGTTCCTTCATCCAATGAAGTGCGGCATTGGAGAAAACGGCATCAAATTGCTGAGAAAAGTGCATCGCTGTAGCTTCCATCGTTTGAAAGTTAATGGCAGGATATTTTTGCTGAGCAGCTAAAATCATTGTAGCCGACGCATCTACTCCGAGCACAGAAGCTCCAAGTGCTGATATGTCATTAGCCAAATCTCCTGTACCACAACCCACATCTAAAATATGTTCATTTTTTTGCGGCGCTAGTAGATCGACTAAGCTTGTACCCAATTTTGACACGAAATCATGCTTTTCATCATATAAATGAGCATTCCATTTTGTTTTTGTTGTCATCCTATTTCATCTCCTTTAGTAGAGCATAGCAAAGGAGGACAACCATCAGAAATGCGAAAGATCATGAATTTTGATTCCAAATTGGAATGATAGCTTTTTCTACAACAGCTAGCTTTACACGCTATCAAATTTCCAATCGATGAAAAATGAAGTCCATAAAATTTTTGAGTAAAATAAAATGGTAGCTGATGTTTTTTCAGCTACCTTTTGTTATGGTTAAAGCTTTGTTAATGTTTTGCCACTCCAGCCAAACATGATCGTAAGAATTGGCCCAAGTAAACAGAAGAAGGTGAACGGTAGGTAATCCAATGTGGAAATACCGAGGACACTTGCGATAAAAATACCACAAACACTCCAAGGCACAAGTGGGTTGACGACCGTACCTGCATCCTCCATGACGCGTGAAAGGTTTTTTGGTGCAAGACCAACCTTTGCAAATTGAGCCTTAAAGGCCTCACCAGTTAATAGAATGGATAGGTACTGTTCACCGATCAATGTATTGACACCGATGCCAGTGATCGCAGCACCGGTAATAACCGATCCAGCACTTTTAAATAAACTTTGTACCTTCGCTAAAATGCTTTGAATAATGCCTAATGTGAATAAAAGGCCACCCATTGTTAAAGCAAGTAGAACAAGCGCGATTGTAAATAGCATACTATTCATCCCACCACGAGTGAGCAAGGCGTCTACATCTTTATTACCAGTTTGAGAGACATAGCCATCAAACAGAATCTTGAAGATATCTGAAGCGGGAACTGGGTCAAGTAGAGAGCCAAGGCCTACTCCAATAATGGATACAACAGCCAATGTAATGATTGCTGGTGCCTTATAAAAAGTCATGATAACAAGAACAACAATTGGCAATAATGTATACCAATGAATAAGTTCTGTAGACAATAAACCTTCTTTGAATTGTTCCACAGTCTCAAAGGATGTAGCAGCTCCTGTTGGCGAGATAATAGCATAGATTACAAAGGAGATAAGAAAAGCAGGAATGGTTGTCCAGCCCATATTTTTAATATGCTCAAAAAGGTCTACACCAACTGTACCAGAAGCAAGATTGGTTGTATCGGATAAGGGTGACATTTTATCACCAAAGAAGGCCCCAGAAACAATCGCTCCAGCAGTAATGGTTAGTGAGATATCCATGGCACCGGCAATGCCCATAAATGCCACACCAACCGTCGCGACAGTTGTCAGGGAGCTTCCAATAGAAATACCAACGATACTACAAATTAAAAACACGATGGCAAAGAAAAAATTTGGCGAAACAGTTAAAAAGCCATAATAGATAAGGGTTGGGATCGTTCCTCCCATAATCCAGCTTGAAATTAAAATGCCGATAAAAAAGAAAATAAAAACGGCGCCAAGTCCAGCGCTAGCACCCGCAATCATACCACCTTCAAGATCGCGAAAGGGTATTTTTTTCAGTAGTCCATAAGCGAGTAAAATGGCAATCACAAGAAAAATTGGGATATGTGGCGTAGCCTTTAAATAGCCAATACTATAAGCCATTATGGCAATAATTAAAATAGTGATAAAGCTTGCCTCAAGAAATCGAGGGTTACTCTTTGCTTCTATTCGAAACATGTGAATCCTCCTAATACATACTTCTGCGCTTCAATGCGGTGAAGCCCAAAAGTATTATAGCACGCTAATATTTTTTGTCAATTGACTGAAAATTGGTGGTCTCAGAAGAGATAATCCCAGGCATTTTTCAAAATCAATAAACATGTCATGACAATAAAAATGACACGCATCATGCTCGTTCCACGCTTCAGCGCAAATTTGGATCCAAGAATTGCCCCAAAGATCATGACAAAGCCCATTGAAAAACCATAGAGAAAATGAACTTCTCCTAAAACTAAAAACATGATTAATGCCGCTAAATTTGAGGTAAAATTAAAAGCCTTCGCATTACCAGCAGCTTGGAGGAAATCATAGCCCATCATTAATAAAATAAAAATAAAAAATGAACCCGTACCTGGTCCAAAAAAGCCATCGTAAAAGCCAATAGCTGCAAATGCACCTATAAAGGCTAAATTTTTAGCTGTGCTAAGTACACGTTCTTGATATTGCTGTCCCCAATCTTTTTTAAACATTGTATAAGCAGCTACAAGGACGAGCATAACAAGCATAAGTGGTTTTAAAATAGCGGGGGATACAAGATGGACAGTAAAGGCACCGAGTAAAGATCCTACAAAGATAAAGGGGAGGATTTTTCCAATTTTCTTGAAGTCTACTTTACCTGCACGTAAAAAAGTTAGCATACTTGTACCATTACTAATGGTATTGGCCAGTTTATTTGTGGCAATAGCTGTACTTGGAGGTAAACCAACAGCCATTAATGCAGGTAAGGAGATGAGCCCACCACCTCCAACAATCGCATTTAAAAAAGAGGCGATAAAAGCAAGTAGTAATAATATTGTGAGTGAAAGTAAATCAATATCCATAAATATGCTCCCATCTTTCTTCATCGCGTTTTAACATAGCGTACTGCGAAAGTCAAAAAATCACAATGAAATTCCAACATTTTCATGTAAATTTTGTTTACAATTCCTTAACATTTCACAAGGTAAACAAATAAGCAGAAAAAAGTTTATTTCAAGTATTTTTATAAAAATAAAAGAAAAAATAGTCATTTTTAAAGAAAAAATCGTGATTTTTAATATTTGATTTCCAACGTTTGCAACTTGGAAAATAGCATTAAAATAAATGTGGCAAATTTTATATTACAGTTTTGTAAAATCAACAGCTAAGTGTTTAAAATTTTGTTGAATTGTGTAAATGTTTTGTTATGATGGTTCAGAAATCGACAATATTTTTTCAACAGGAGGAACAGGATGTTCAACTCAAACAAGCAAGATCCATTTTTTCAGTCACTATTAAAAATCGCGAAAAACGTGAATGAGGGTATTTACTATGCTCATAATGCACGTATTCAAGATATAGATGCATTAAAAGAAATCGCAGATACAATGAAGCAATATGAAACAAGTGGCGATAAATTAATCCATGAGCTAATTGTTATGCTGAATAAATCTTTTATGACGCCAATTGAGCGTGAAGATATTTTAGCTTTAGCCAATAAATTAGATGATGTAATTGATGGAATGGAAGGCTGTATTGCGCACTTCAATATGTACAATCTAACAGAAGTAACAGAGCCAATGCGCCAATTCCTCACATATATTGCGAAGAGTACAGATGAAATGGTACAAGCCATGGAACTGTTAAATAGTAAAAAGCTTGTGGAAATGCGTAAACATGCTATTCAAATTAAGGACAATGAACGTGAATGTGATGAAATTTTCCGTTCCTCAATGAAGCAATTATTCATCCAAGAAAAAGATCCAATGCGTTTGATTGTTTTCAAGGATATTTATGAGCAATTTGAAGACATTGCGGACAGCTGTCAAACAGTAGCAAACACAATTGAAACAATAATTATGCGTAATGCATAAGATGGAGTGTACGAAATGGATACGATCTTATTAATCACCATATTAGTCGTTATTTTCGCACTTGTGTTCGACTTTATTAACGGCTTCCATGATACAGCCAATGCGATTGCTACTTCTGTATCTACCCGTGCCTTAAAGCCACGTACTGCGGTTTATATGGCAGCGGTAATGAACTTCGTCGGAGCGATTACATTCGTTGGGGTAGCCAAAGCCTTAACAAAAGATATTGTGGACCCATTTTCTTTAAATGCCTATGATGGCGATATTACAGGTTCTGTTGTTATTTTAGCAGCCCTATTATCTGCCATTACATGGAATTTATTAACATGGTATTTTGGGATTCCATCAAGTTCTTCTCATACATTGATTGGTTCTGTTGCAGGGGCAGCTATTGCCGCAGCAGGATTTGATATTTTGAACTATGCTGGGTTTATTAAAATTCTTCAAGCACTTATTTTTTCACCATTACTAGCATTCGCAGCTGGTTTCCTGATGATGACATTATTAAAGGTCATCTTCAAAGATATGAATTTATATCGCACGAATAAAGGCTTCCGTACAATGCAAATTGGGACAGCAGCCTTACAATCCTTTACACACGGGACAAATGATGCGCAGAAGGCGATGGGGATTATTACCCTTGCGCTAATCGCGGGCGGTCTACACCAAGGAGATGATATTCCTTTCTGGGTACGTTTTGCTGCAGCAACTGCGATGGGTCTTGGTACATCTGTCGGAGGTTATAAAATTATCAAAACCGTTGGCGGTAAAATCATGAAAATCCGCCCAGTAAATGGGGTAGCGGCAGACTTAGCTTCTGCATCGATTATCTTTGGAGCCACTTTAATCCATTTACCAGTTTCTACAACACATGTTATTTCTTCATCCATCATGGGTGTCGGAACAGCACACCGTGTTAAAGGAGTTAAATGGGGGATGGCACGTAAAATCGTTACAACATGGGTCATCACGATGCCAATCTCTGCTGTCATGGCAGCATTGATTTACTATATTTTAAGTTTATTTTTCTAGTTCGCTAAGGAATGCACAATCACAGTGCATTCCTTTTTTTGTGCTGGAAAATGGAAGCAGGTGATAGGATAAAAATGAAGGATGTAGCGGATAGAACCGGCAAAGTGAAGGATAGCCCCACAAAAGTGGCGGATAGCCCGGGCAGGAAGAAAAACTGCTTCGGTGAAATCGGTAGCCTCCTCCACTTGTGTAAAGTGCGGATACGCTCTAAGGTAATTATAAAGAAAGTGTAAAGTTCGGAGAAAATCGTTTTTTCCGTAGTAAGGTGAATACAGGAGGAAAATGATGAAGGAAAAGTTACTACTGATTGAGGATGATACAGCAATTGGACGCATTGTGAAGGATACGCTAGAGCAGGAAGGCTATTATGTGACATGGTCTACTACGGGCCTTGAGGGACTGGCAGATTTTCAAACGCAACCTTTCGATTTAGTGCTAGTGGATTGGATGCTGCCAGAAATGGATGGGTTAACGGTTTGTCAAAATATCCGTTGGGAGAGTGATGTGCCGATCCTAATGATGAGTGCCCGCAAGGAAGATGCGGATAAGGTGGAGGGCTTGCAGGGGGCAGACGATTATATAGCTAAACCATTTAGCTTAGAAGAATTAAAGGCACGAGTTGCCTCTCATCTTAGACGATGGCGACGCTACCACAAGCAAGACGTGATAGAAGAGCATACTGCCTATGCGAATGGATTAACAATAGATTGGCAACGACAAATAGTATGTGTTTATCAACAAGAAATTGCATTAACTCAAAAGGAGTTTGCTCTTGTTAGGCTGCTAGCTAAAAATCCGAGTCAAACCTTTACAAAAGAAGAACTGTATCAGCATATTTGGCAGCAAGCAACGTTAGAGGACACTCATACTGTCACAGTGCATATTAAGGCACTGCGAGAAAAGCTCAAGGATTCTGTGAAAAACCCAAATTTCATTCAAACTGTGTGGGGTAAGGGCTACCGTTTTATTGGTGAACCATTATGAAAATAAAAGCGTGGTTACTAATTATGTTTTTTATTGTAATGGTATTACCCATAGTAGGAGCTTATAGCCTTTATGTGTGGATTAATGCTTATTACCAAGATAAAAATGTGGCGGAGTACTTTGACAAGTGGACAGAGCTAAATCAGGTAAAAGATGTCGTTGACAATCCAGTGCTTTATCAAAAAAATGCCGATTTTGAGGAGATAGAGGAACTTAGCAATGAGCAGCTGGCGATAACCCTCTATACGAAATCTGGCTATGTTTTATATTCCTCCAACCCCTTGCTAACGGGCTATGTAGGGAAAGAGCGTATGTTAAATGGTTTATATGATTTACAGCAAGCATATAACGCCTTTACATACAAGGAGCCTGTATATCTAAAAGGTGATTTGCTTGGCATCTATGAAATTCAATTACTACGAACAGATTGGGTAAAGGGTGTAGAAAAGCGTTCGTGGCTTGTCATCGCAAGCACGATTCTGTTGTTTCTTATCATTTATTTAACTGTCATCTTGTTGCTTCATCGGAAATTGAATCGGCCATTACGTGAACTGATGCAGCAAATGCGTAATTTTGCGAAAGGTCAGCATGTTAAATCAAATCTAAGCGTAAGAAAAGATGAGATTGGGGCACTCGCCAAAACATTTGAGGCGATGCAGGATGAAATTGAAAAGACTCGGGCTTCTTTAAAAGCGGAACAACAGCAAAAAGAAATGATGATTGCAAGTATTTCCCATGATTTGAAAACACCCCTTACAGCCATCCAAGCCTATGCGGAATCTTTACAAAATAAAGGCTTGTCAGAACAGCAGGAAGCAGAATATCAGCAGGTCATCGTTACGAAGGCAGATCGGATGAAGCATATGCTAGAGGATTTAATGATGTTTACATTACTTCAATCAACGAACTATACATTAGAGCTCATTGCTGTGGATGGAGAAGAATTTTTTGACATGGCCTTGTCTGACTATGAACCTTTATGTGAGGAAGAAGGATTTACATTAAAAGTCTGCTGTGCCGTGGATGGGCTCTATGCTGTGCATCCTAAACAACTTCAGCGTGTCATTGATAATTTATTAAGCAATGCATGGCGTTATGGGGAAAAGGGGACAACAATCGGCTTAGCGGCAGTCAATGCTGGAAATGATCCCAAATGGGGCTTTGACTTCTTGAAGTCGGCTTTAAACAAGCAAGAGGGTATGTATATCATTGTACAAAATCACGGAAGAGGTATACCACAGCAGGACATTGTAAAATTATTCGAGCCTATGTATCAAGCAGATTATGCGAGATCAAAGGCTGGTGAACGAGGAACAGGACTAGGCTTAAATATTACAAAACAAATTATTGAAAAACATGGTGGCACTGTCGAACTGCTTTCTAAAGAGAACATTGGAACAGCGGTAATTTGCTGGCTACCACCTTATAAAGGAGTAAATGAATGATGAATTGGAAAAAATCTTGCCAAGCAGCAGGCTTAATTGCTGTGATGACATTTAGTTTAGTGGGCTGTAATTCAGAGCCATCTTATACACCTCAGGAAATTATCGACCAAGCCCTTCAAGAATCGAAAGAGCCACTCACTTACTATGGCGAATACACGTTAGATATGGGAGAGCTAGGTGGTAAAGCTCAAGTGAAGGAATGGGTAAAGGATAGCAATAGACGGATAGAAATGACAGGTGATAATGGAGAACATGTTATCACAGTCAAAAATGACGCTAAAGTGATTAGCTATGATGTCACTGAAAAGACAGCCTACACAATGGATTATTCACAACATGAATTAGACAGCTTGCAATCACCTAAAGATCAGGTACAGCTTATTTTTAATATGGTTAAAGATACGCATGATATTAAGATAGCAGGAGAAGAGAAGGTTGCAGGTAGAGATACGTATAAAATCGTCGCAAAAACGAAGAAATCGGAATCGTTATTTGGCGATATCGAAGCATGGATTGACAAAAAAACTTGGCTGACATTAAAAATGAAGACAGATAGTGCAGGTACTCATATGATCACGGAGTATTCTAAGATTAATTTTGGTGAAAAAATAGATGCTCAACAATTTACACTAGATCTTCCAAAGGATGTAACGATTCAGGAAATTAGCGGACAGGACACTTCAGCATCCATTTCTTTGGACGACGTAAAGCAGCAGCTTGAAAAGTTTTTATTAGTGCCAGAAGTAAATGGTCTAGCGTTAGATAACATAACCATGGTTAAAGGGATAGAGGAACGACCAGAATACTCTTTCGATTATGTTTTAGATGGAGAGTTAGCCTTTTTTGTCACGATTTTTAAAGCAGATGCTAGCGTTACAGATATTGGTCCCATTCTAAATGAAAAAGAAATAGATATTCGTGGACAAAAAGGGACAGTTATGGATGGTGAAAATTTCCGTTCCCTTGCTTGGCAAGAAAACGGCTACCAATATAGTATGGTTGGGCAAAATCCAGAAATAACAGTTGAGGATCTTTTAAGCTATGCGCAACAAATGACCGTTGTACAATGAGGTGATACTATGAAAAAAGCGCAAGGACTAAAATGTCTGGCATTATTTTTATTTACCACTATTTTCTTATATGGGGTAGGGGAAACATATGAGGTGTCTTGGCTACAATTTAACTTTACGGGACAATATCAGGATGTAGGCTTTTATTTCAGTTTTACATCCCTCATTCCTATATTGATTGGATTATTAATGGTGGGTCTATATGAATCATTGTTAAAAAGATTCATCTAAATAATTAGGAGCAGGATCAGCGTGGAGGATCCTGCTTTTTTTTATGGTAGAACTAGAGTTAGTATATTACAATATTTATATAAAGAGAATATTAATAGGAGGTTTCAACCGTGGCTACATTTCTACATGGCTTTGCTCAACAACTCATTTTCCCCATGTTTATGATTTTATGCTTTTATTTCACATTAACTTATTTTCATCATCTAAAGACAGGCGATGACCGTGATATTAAGAACACAAAATGGGCTGCAGTGGTGTGTTTAGCTTTCGCTTTGGTTGCACCAGCGCTTTATAATGTGATTACGTTCATGATCATGATAAGGTAAAGTGATAATTTTGGTACAATACGTACATAATGTAAGGTAACAGGTTTAGTCCTTCTAAAATGAGGGAATATACACTTATACTAGGATATTGTAGGTGGTACATATGTTTGACAATTTACTATTTCAGTTACCTTTTATTATTTTTATCGGTTTATTTTCACAGTGGTTAGCATGGCGTTTTCGCATGCCTGCCATTGTCATTATGAGTATCGCTGGGCTGATTATTGGTCCGTTTACTGGGTTAGTGTCTCCAAAAGAGACATTTGGCCCTATTTTTCATACCATTATTTCTCTGGCAGTTGCCGTTATATTATTTGAAGGAAGTTTAAGCCTTGATTTTCGAGAAATACGTGGTTTTAAGAAGTCTATATTGCGTATTTCCACAGTAGGGGCAGGCATCGCTTGGATTGCAGGCTCTACTGCCGCGCATTTTGTTGCTGGGCTATCATGGCCAGTCTCTTTTGTCATTGGTGGATTATTTATTGTGACAGGTCCAACCGTTATTTTGCCTTTATTGAGACAGGCAAAATTGAAGGAGCGACCAGCAGCTATCTTAAAATGGGAAGGCATCGTTGTAGATCCTTTTGGCGCATTGTTAGCACTATTTGCGTATCAGGTCGTTTTGGGCATATATCATTTAGAAGGTGGGACATCTCTTACCGTTTTCTTTGTTTCCGCCTTTTTAGCCGCCCTGTTAGGAGGGGGCGTCGGTTATGTAATGGGGCAATGCTTGGAGCGTGGTTTGATTCCAGAGTTTTTGAAATCACCTTTGTTACTCGCTACTATTTTACTTGTTTTTGCCCTAAGCGATGCCATCATGCACGAAACGGGCTTATTGGCTGTGACAGTGATGGGGCTTGTGATGGCCAATATGCATTTAACAAGTCATCATGAGCTGTTGCATTTTAAAGAAAATATTTCGGTTATTTTAATTTCAAGTGTCTTTATCATGCTGACGTCGTCCTTAACCATCGATACGTTATGGCAAATCGTTGATTGGCGTATGCTTCTATTCGTGCTAGCGATGATGTTTATTGTTCGACCGTTATCGATTTGGATTGCGACCATTAATACGGGCTTAACATTGGAAGAACGGGCCTTAATTGGGTGGATTGCACCGAGAGGGATTGTGGCATTAACCGTTTCAGGTTACTTTACAACGGCACTACAAGACGTAGGTTTTCAAAGTGCACAATTATTAACAGCGCTCACATTAGCACTTGTTTTTGCGACAGTGGTTGCCCATGGCTTTAGCATTGGCTGGCTTGCTAAAAAATTAGATCTACAAGCTTCCAATGGGAGAGGTATTGTGATTGTAGGCGCTTCTCCATTTACAACACAGCTCGCAACGTCCCTGCAAAATAACGGGATTGATGTGTTGATGATGGATCGTGCATGGGAAGATTTATCTGCTGCTCGACAAAATGGTATTAAGACAGAAACAGGTGATATTCTAAGCGAGCATACAGAGTTTTATGTTGATTTAACTCCCTATGATCAACTAATTGTAGCGACAAAGCAGGACGCCTATAATGTCCTTGTTTGTGCAGACTTTGTTCCAGAATTAGGGCGTCTCAATATTTTTCAAACAGCTTTACATACTACAGACCCCAAAAATTACTCACGGAAATACGGGGGACAGCTTCTTGTCGATGCTCAGCATGATATTCATCAGCTCAATGAACTGATAGAGCAAGGGGCACAACTTCGTCAGACGAAAATTACAGAAGTATTTACATGGAAGGATTATGTAGAACAAAATCCTCATGCCGTCTGGGTGTATGCTATAACACAGGATGGTGCTATCGTGTTGGATATGGTCAATAAATATGACGATATAAAACATGAACCGCATACTATTATAAGTTTAATTCGCTAAAACCAGCCACCTGTTTGTGCAGGGCGGCTGGTTTTTTGATGCAAGAGAAAGTAGACTAGTTGACTGAAAATGACCATGCTTGTAATTAGTGTTCTGCCTGTTTTATATAAAACAAGAACAGCTAGCTTAAAGAGAGCAACTCCATATTCCGATGATGAATAATGGTAATCCCACCCCAAGAGAGCATTTAATTAGGAGATTTTTCTAACCCATTTCTACTAAAAATCGCAGTGTTAAATGGCTAGCCATACTTTCCTCCTCATTAAGCAATCTGCTGTAAATGTGTCTTCTTAAAAGCATCCTCATATTTTAAACCATAGCCAAGTGCACGATCTAAGAAAATATGTGCGAGCCAAATCAGGGCAGCCATCAGGAGTATGGGTGTAGTCGTTAGTAAACCAATCACCATCAACATGGCAGGTAGCACAAAGCTATGTCCCATATTATAGAAAAGAGCGCCTATTTTTGTATTGAGGAGATAGCCAACCATTGTGATGTCTGGTAGCAATAAATACACAATAAAATAAAGCCATGGAAAATTTAGATGACCATAGAAAGAAACAGTGATGATGAAAGCAAGGATATATTCTATTGAGATGATTTTACGTAGTGACATTTAACCACGACCTTCCAGTAAATTTTGATACATATCCTCTATGAGTAAGGAAATTTTTTCTTGGTTTTCTTCGTATTGTCCGTCAGCCATTAACGTTTTTGTCAGTTGTAACGAATGAAGCGCATGCTGGTAGAATTGTAGTTGCTGCTCAATCTGGGCAATCTTTGTTGAAAATAGCTGTACCGTTTCCTCATTACATGCTGTTGAAATAGGCTTTTGTTCGAGAGTCAGTAAATGTTTAATTTCTTGGAGCGTAAAGCCTAGCTGACGTAAAACGATAATAAATTTCATTGTATGTTCACACATGGCATTATACACACGGTAGCCATTGTCTTGTTTTTGCGGCTGTAAGAGTCCTTCTTTTTCATAATAGCGAACGGTATCCGTTGTTAATTGAAATTTCTCAGCGAATTGTTTAATTTTCATGTAAGTACCTCCTAAATTCATCCTAACATTGGAGTATGCTCCAAGGTCAAGATACTTGAGGAAAAAGTTGAAAAAATGAAACGGTCATTCAGTGGCAGTCGTTTATAGTGTAAGAAGGGGAGGTGGACGGCATACTTGAGGAAATAATCGAAGAACATGCAGCACATTTATTACGTCTCGCCTATTTTTATGTGAAAAACAGACAAACCGCTGAGGATATTGTGCAAGAGGTCTTTATTAAATTTTCCCAGCGTGGCTATGAAGAACGTGGGCAGTTGCGTGCGTATTTATCCACTCTAACGATTAATCAAAGCAAGGATTATTTAAAAAGCTGGCATTATAAGAAATTACTATTACAAGAAAAAATATTTCCTGTTCAGGGGAATAGACAACGAGATGCGCTCGTGGCAGCAGAGGAACGGTCTCACATTGGGGCAGCTATTTTAAAGCTTTCACTTACCTATCGGGAGCCCATTATCCTTTATTATTTTGAAGAAATGAAGATTCGTGATATTGCCCAGCTACTTGGCATTGCAGAGAATACGGTGAAAACAAGACTGAAGCGGGCAAGAGAAGCATTAAAGCCTCATCTGAAGCAGGAGGAATGGGAGGTGCTAAGACATGAATGAAATACAGAAGGAATTACTCAAAGTCGCTGGTGATATGACAGCAAGCAAAGAACAAGTCAAAAAACATGTACTACAACAGTCTATCAATAGAAGGAAGCCTTTTCGTTTCACCCTATTAACCGTTGTACTGACACTTTGTATGGTTGGGTTTATGATGGTGCAGCTTCTTACAAACGAAACAGAGCAAACATCCTCATTATTTCATGAAAGACAGCTTGAGCATTTCGAACGTATTAATCGGCTAATGTGGCCAGGAAAAGAGCAGGAATTTTATAAAGAGGAAGCCTATCTATCGTATGAGAAGCTCGTTGCCGCCTACTATTTTGCAAAATCATTAGGGATTGATTATTCAAAGGCCGAGCTAGAGGTGGAGAGCAAGAAGCAAGTAGAACAGTTGGAAATGCTTTATCAAGCATCTGAATACGAATCACTATTTCAGGGATTAGCACCGAAACAGTATGTTGAAACATATCTTGAACCCCTTTTACCAATGTATACAACAAGAACAAAGCTATATGCCTTCTATAAAGAAAAATATCCAACTTTTTATGCTTACCAAGAAGTAGCCAATATTGATGCCAAACGATATTTCCAAGCGCATTATACTGAGCAGGCAACAGCCTTTCAAAATGAGCATAACATCGTATTACAGGCTAGTTCACATGGCTCTTCAATGGTCGGAACAGTTGCAAAGGTTGAATCGAATGTTTTCTTATTTATTGAAGGGGTGATTCCTGAGGACCTTGATCATATGGCAGAAGAACAACTTGCTGAAAAATATGAACAGGCCAATTGGTATCCTGTGCTGGATGATTTTCCTGTCAAGCAGGGGGATTATATTACTTTAACTTCTATGGGAACAGGCAGTATGGAGGAAAACGGGGTCGTCAGAAAATATGGTTTATTATCTAAACTGGAAAAACTAGAGCCAATCAATACAAAAATGCTTGAGCTAGAAAATAACAAAGAGGTTGCTCAGTTTTTACAGGATATCCCTTGGCAGCCCGCAAATTATATGAAAAGACCACCCGAATATTCATTTGAAGTAGAAGGCGTGCGTATTGAAATGTGGAAGGGCTATGGCGGTTCAATTTATCTCCAAAAGGCTGGTAGCGGAGAAATTCACCTTAGTGCCAATAGAGCGAAGGAATTAATAGCCATCCTAGGCATAGAAGAATCTTAACAAGTCTCTTGCAAGAGGCTTGTTTTTTATTTAGGGGAAAATTATAGTGAAAGTACCATGTTAAAATAACCTTTAATTGAATGTAGGAAAAAATACACAGTGATTTTCTTTATTAGGCTGAATTACTTAATGCCAAAAAAATAAATGAGTCCAAAGAATTGTAATATTTTAAGGGCGAAGGTAGTATTAAAGAAGTAAGGATGAAGAAAAGGAGGGGCGGTATGAACGCACAAGAATTTGAAGAACTATGGATTACGCTTAATGAGTTATATAATGCGGATCGTTTTTTAGAATATATAGAAATAAGTAGTGCCGCAATTGAAAGTGCCATTAAGCTTGAAATGTATGATAAGGCTATCCTTCTATTACGTTATAGCTGTGCCAGTTATTTTCAAACGGGTGATTTACAGCTTTCTATAAGTGTCCTTGAACAATATCGTGAGTTAACCTTTCAACATGGCAACGATATTGATTTAATTCAATATTACAATTTAGCAGCCATTTATTGGGGAACATTTGGTCATTTAAAGAAATCAGAAGAGTTGATGCTGAAAGGCTTAAAAATTGCTGAAGCAATCCAGCACGTGGAGAGCATGGGGAAAATCTATAACAATCTGAGCGACTTAGAAATATCCATGGGAAGCTATCGGACAGCTAAGGAATTTGCCTTAAAGAGTTTATATTATGCGAATGCGTTTGAAATGAAGCATAAAGAGCCTTATACAGGGATTATCCATCCGAAGACAAACCTAGCTGTTGCACTTATTTGGCTTGAAGAATTTGAGGAAGCCAATACGATATTACAAGAATTAATGGCAACGATTCATCATCCACCCTATTCGAAAGTACAACTTGAGGTACTCAATGCCTATGCCTTCCTGTGTGAAAGACAGGGACGTATAAGTGAGGCCATCGATTTATATCAAAAGACAAAGCATTATGCTTTACAAAACAATGACCTTTCTCTACTTCAACTAATTTATAATTCTTTAGTGAAGCTCATTGAGGAGCAAGGCAATAAAATTGTATTATGTGCGATACAAAAGGAATATATAAATATTTTGTTAGAAATCCAGCGTGAAAACTATTCACATGTATTGTTTGAAATGGAATATAACGATCATAAGAAGCAGTTTGAAAAAAATGCCTATATTGATCCTCTGACCAATATTTACAATCGTCGCTATTTTGATGAACAGGCCAAAAAGATGGTCGAAAAGGCGGCTGAAAATCATCAGCAATTGGCCTTGATGATGGTGGATTTAGACCATTTTAAAGAAATCAATGACATGAATGGCCATTTATTTGGCGATGATGCTTTGACGAATACAGCCAAAACTTTACAGGACTATTTTCAGCCCTTTGAGTCCATTGTTGCCCGTTTTGGTGGGGATGAATTCATTGTGTTGAGTCAAGTAAAGGAAGGTGAATCAGTGCAAACATTGGCTGACAACCTGTATCAAACCTTAACGGCACTGTCACTAACAGTGAATAATCAAACTGTTCAGTTGGAATTTAGTATAGGTGTCAGTACGAATGATCATGGCAAAATTCAGAAAGTAGAAGAGCTTATCCAGCATGCGGATGAAGCGCTCTATAAGTCAAAGCGTAACGGCCGCAATCAAATTACGCACTATAATCATTATTGCGATGTGGGAAATGGTATTTAAAAGAGAGAGAGGCATATCTACGCGGGAAGTGCCTCTTTCGTAAACGTGTTGCTAGTGTGATGGATTAAGCAAGCCATAAAACACAATATCTTCAAAAGTACCGTTTTTATAAATATGATCCTTTAATGTTCCCTCATAGCGCATGCCACATTTCTCCATAATTTTCCCAGAGGCGGGATTGGAATGGAAATACCGTGCATAAATACGATGATACTGTTTCTCCTGAAAGGCAAATTCAATCATCGCTTGAGCAGCTTCTGTTCCGTAGCCATTACCCCAATAGGGCTCTCCAATCCAATAAGCGATTTCTCCTCTTTGATGTTGGGATTGATTTGACAGTCCTATCGCTCCATATAATTGTCCACTTTGTTTGTCTGTTATCGCGAATTCGTAACTTCGATTTTCCTCAAAGTTTTGTTGATGCGTGGAAATCCACGATAATGCACATTCTAATGTATAAGGATATGGTAAACTCAATGTGCTTTTATAGATCGCATAATTGTTACATAAAACACTTACTTCTTGGGCATCTGCTTGCGTAAAAAGTCGAAGTATTAAACGTGTCGTTTCTATCGTCTTTTCGGTTGGCGAATAAATCATCGAATACCCCCTTTTCAATGGTTGGATTGATTATAGCACAATAAAAAGCAAAGTAAACCAAATAATGGATATCTTATTATATCTTGAATTGGAATAAAAATTTATTGAAAAACGATAAATTATGTGGTAAATTAAACAGGAGAATAAATAAAAGAGGTGCGTAAGATGAAACGAGAAACGCTCTTTTTAAAGATAGCTGTTTTTCTAATAGGTATACCCGTTCTTGCCTTATGTGTATGGGTGGTGCCTCGTGTTGCTTTGAATACAGTGGAGCATTCTCCCATTCTAACCATTGTTGCTTTAATTGGCGTCTATGCAACGGCTATTGCTTATTTTGTTGCGCTATTTACGACGATCAAGCTATTAAGCTATATTGACCAAAACATTGCATTTTCAGAGCTGTCAGTGAAAGCTTTAATTAAGATCAAATATTGTGCAATTCTTATTAGTAGTGTTTACGTGGTTGGCATGCCACTGATATACTATGCTGCGGAAGTAGACGATGCCCCAGGTCTTATACTTATTGGAATGGTCATTATTTTTGCTTCCTTTGTCGTGGCAGTCTTTGCTGCTGTGCTGCAAAAGCTTCTAAAAAATGCCATCGATATCAAATCAGAAAATGATCTAACGGTTTGAGGTGAATACTATGGCAATGATCATTAACATTGATGTAATGCTGGCGAAACGAAAAATGAGTGTTACAGAGCTTTCAGAAAAAGTTGGCATCACGATGGCGAACCTTTCGATTTTAAAAAACGGCAAGGCCAAAGCCATCCGCTTTTCAACATTAGAGGCTATTTGTGAGGCATTGGATTGCCAGCCTGGCGATATTTTGGAATATCGGAAGAACGAGGAACTACAAAAATAAGGATCTGCGTAAAGCAGATTCTTTTTTTTTGTAGAAATTATTGCCAACAGAAGTAGTCCTATGCTAGGATAAAGAAAAGATATATCGACAGGCAGTCGGTCAATTGTAAGGAGTTGTCTTATGAGAGAAATAAAAAAAGCGGAAGAACGCAGAAATGAAATATTAGATGCAGCGGATGAATTATTTGCACAGAAGGGATTTGATGGCACTAGTACGAGTAATATTTTGGAAAAAGTAGGCATTGCTCGAGGCACCCTCTATTATCACTTTAAATCTAAGGAAGACATTATGGATGCGCTCATTGAGCGTTATACAAGCACAATGCTCGCAAAGGCAAAAAACGTTGCAGCAGACAAGACTATAGCTGTAAATGAGCGGATATTGCGCGTTGTCATGGCATTGAATATGCAAAATGAACAGGGTGGACAGGAAATGATGGAGCATGTTCATAGACCGCAAAATGCCTTGATGCACCGTAAAATACAGCAAGTGGTCATCAATCAAGTGCCACCAATCCTTACTGCCATTATTCGGGAGGGCATTGAGCAAGGTATTTACCAAACGCCTTATCCCTATGAGTGTATGGAAATGATTATCGCTTATACCAATACGGTATTCGATGATGATCTCGTGTTGATGACAGATGAGGAAAGAGCTGCTCGTATTCCGGCATTAATTTTTAATATTGAACGAATGCTAGGGGTGGAAAGTGGTAGCTTATTGTATATGATGCGAATGTTTGGAAATAAAGGAGAAGGCAGTCCGAACTAAATATTTTAGGTCTTGTTAGATTTGATGGCGATTAACAATATACAAAGAGGTGACTTATGTATTGGAAAATTGTGCGAAATGATATGGCAAATAGCAAGCTAATTACAGGTATGACCATGCTATTTGTGGCGGTAGCAGCTTTACTTGTCACACTATCAGCAGTACTTATGGTCCATTTGACAAGCGCAATTGACACACTGATGAAACAAGCAGAAACGTCTCATTTTCTTCAGATGCATGCAGGGGAAATCGATCAAGTGCGGCTTACTGAATTTGCAGAGCAAAATAAATATGTAGATGAATATCAAATGAATGAATTTCTAAATGTGGAGGGCTCGAAGATCCATATTGCGGGGACCACATTGGCACATAGTGTGCAGGACAATGGTTTCAGCACACAAAGTGAGAAATTTGATTATTTACTTGATCTTGATGGTCATGTGATTGAAGTGGCAAATGGTGATATTTATGTACCTGTAAGCTATTGGAAGGACGGTATTGCCGACTTGGGGGATACTGTCATCGTTCAAGATCAAACCTTTACAATAGCTGGATTTCTAAGGGATTCTCAGATGAACTCAATGCTGGCTTCCTCCAAACGCTTTCTTGTCAGTGAACAAGATTATGCAGCAATCCAGGAAGCGGGAACAGTTGAATATTTAATTGAGTTTCGTTTGAAAAATTTGGCGGATTTAAAGAATTTTGAAGAAGCCTATACAAGTGCAGGGTTAGAAGCAAATGGACCAACCATTACCTATAAGCTTTTTCAAATGCTGAATGCCATATCAGATGGGCTTATGATTGCTGTGATCTTGCTCATCAGTGTCCTTGTAGTCGCTATTGCGTTTATGTGTATTCGATTTACATTGCTCACTAAAATTGAAGAGGATACTCGAGAAATCGGTGTGATGAAAGCAATTGGCCTACGAGTGGCAGATATTCAGAAAATGTATCTAGCCAAATATGGCGTTATAGCTGTGATTGGTTGTATGCTCGGTTTTGCCTGTTCCTTTTTCCTTCGAGATATTCTATTAGAAAATATCCGTCTGTTCATGGGAGAAACGGACAAAGTTTCACTCATTTGGTTGTTCACGGGTCTGGGATTGTTGCTCGTATTTTTCGTGATTATGAGCTATGTACGATCAGTACTCAAACAGTTTCGCAAGCTATCAGCCACGCAGGCTATGCGTTTTGGCACAACACAAGGAAAAGGGCAGCATGCAAAATTATTGAACCTCAGCGCCAATAAAAGGCTACCGATCAATCTTTTTCTTGGCATGAAGGATGTATTATCACGAAAAACACTTTATGCGACAATGCTCGCAGTATTAGTATTGGCAACATTTATTATTATCGTCCCTCAAAACTTACACAACACAATTGCAGCTAAAAGCTTTATTACGTATATGGGTATTGGGAACAGTGACATCCGAATTGATATCCCACAAGGCAAGCAAAATGAACAACAGGTGGCAGCGGTGATGGATAGGCTTGAGCATGACACAGCCATTAAGAATTACACTGTTTTGACAACAAAAAAATTCACAACGATTGCCAAGGACGGAACAGCGCAAAACCTAAAAATAGAGCTGGGTGACCATACGATTTTCCCCTTAGAATATGCACACGGAGAGGCTCCAGTTGCTCCTAATGAAGTGGCACTTTCGGTACTCAATGCAGAGGAGCTTCAAAAAAAGGTTGGCGATAGTTTAGCAGTGGTCATTAATAGAGAGAAGAAAAATTTGAGGGTCAGCGGTATTTATTCAGATATTACCAATGGCGGTAAGACTGCTAAGGCAGCTTTCTCTGACCAGTCTACAGATAGCATGTGGAGTGTCATCTATAGTACGATGGCTAATCCATCACTTGTTGCAGATAAACGGGCGGAATATGCAAAAACCTTCTCGTTTGCCAAGGTGTCAGGTATTGATGATTATATTCATCAAACTTTTGGTACGACGATTCATGCCATCGAAAAGGCAGCTCGTGCAGCACTCGTCATTGCCTTATTGCTGTGTGTGCTCGTGACATTATTATTTATGAATATGCTGATTGCGAAGGATCAAGCGCCCATCGCTATCATGAAGGCATTGGGATTCACGAATGTCGATATAGCTACACAATATGCTGCACGTTCGATTTTTGTATTACTGCTTGCTATCTCGATGGGGACGTTGCTCGCAAACACGTTAGGTGAATATTTAACTAGTACGGTCATTGCCTCATTCGGGGCGGCTTCCTTTGATTTTATGATTAATCCACTAGCAGCGTATGTTTTTTGCCCACTAGCGCTTACAAGCGTTGTTCTGCTAGCTACGCTATTTGGTACGTCAAGGGCAGGGCAGGTAAAAATTATTGAGCATATAAAGGAGTAGAACCTATGAATATCGTAAGTGGTGAGCAAATAGCAAAGACGTTTCAGGTAGGCAAAGAACAACATCCCGTTTTACTGGATGTATCAGTTGCCATCAATCAAGGGGAGTTTATTTCCATTATGGGCCCATCAGGCTGTGGTAAATCGACACTGTTGTATGCCCTTAGCGGGATGGACAGTATTGATCAAGGTCAGGTCATCTTTGATGGAATGGACTTAACGACATTAAGTGACAAAGAACTGGCTGATTTGCGAAGAACGAAAATGGGCTTTGTCTTTCAGCAGCCGACCTTTCTAAAAAGCTTAAATATCCTTGATAATATTCTGTTACCTGCGATGCGTGATGAGCGAAAAAATGTGAGGGCCTTGACAGAAAGGGCACTACAGATTATGAACAAAATGGGGATTGCAGACTTGGCAAAGCGAGATATTACACAGGTTTCTGGTGGGCAGCTTCAACGGGCAGGCATTTGCCGCGCCTTGATTAGCAACCCGCAAGTGATCTTTGGAGATGAACCTACAGGCGCATTGAATTCAACGTCTGCTCAGGAAATCATGGATTTATTAGCCTCCATCAATAGTGAAGGCACAACGGTGATGCTTGTGACCCATGACCCAAAAATTGCCGCAAGAACAGAGCGTATCCTTTTTATGTCTGATGGCGCTATCGTGAATGAACTGAGATTGCCTCGATTCACAGGCACCGATTTAGATGATCGAATGGTCAAAGTTGTCTCTACTATGCAAAAAATAGGTATTTAGCTTGAAGAAATCCGTAATGATTTAAAAATTACGGATTTTTTTTTGATAAAATGAATCGCATTCATTATGGTGACCGTCAGTAGTGTAGAAAGTAGGTGATGGCAATGATGGCTATTGAACAGATAATCGAGGAGCACGGTGATTACTTATTAAAGGTCGCCTATCTATATGTAAAAAATAAGGCAACGGCGGAGGACATCGTGCAGGATGTGTTCATCGCCTTTTATCAAAAGCAGGGACAGTTTCGTCAGGAAGCATCCTTACGTACATATTTAGTGAAAATGACGGTTAATCGAAGTCACGATTATTTACGAAGTTGGAAAAGTAAACGACTGACATTGTTTGAAAAGATCACGGGGCGCACAACAGCTATGACACCTGAAAAGGAGATGCTAGAGAAAACTGTAAAAAAAGAGCTGGTGGAGGCACTGTTTACATTATCAGTTGCCTATCGAGAGGTCTTGATTTTGTATTATTTTGAGGAGATGTCGACAGTGGAAATTGCACAGCTTGTACACTGTCCAGAAGCAACGATTCGCACAAGATTACAGCGAGCTCGTAAACAATTAGCAACAGCAATGGGTGACTTTGATTGGGAGGTGCTACGCCATGAATCAATTTAAAGAGGAACTATTAAAGGAGCTACAAGATGTCAAGCTCTCACAGCAGCGCAAACAAATAATCGCGGAGAAAGCACAACGAAAAGTTCAACGCAAAGCAGGTAGTCAATGGACGTATCGTATCGTATTCGCAACCTTTACTATTTTTGTTATCGGTTTTAGCTATATCTTGACACAGCAGAAGGGGCAACAGAGTTCAGGCCATCAGGCGGCTAGCCTACAGTCCGATAATTGGCATTGGTGGTCACTATTTGCTTCGGATTATGTAAGAGGAATGATTTTACTGAGCATTTTTATAGGCGCTACATTTATTGTCAAACGTTATCTATTGAAAAAGGGGTATGGTTTACCTGTTTGTATTGAATGTGGGGAGAGTTGGTCTGAGAAGGATGCACGTAAATTATATCGCAAAAATAGTGAAATTGTGTGCCCTCATTGTGGACAAAAACAATATCGCACAAAAAAATCCATGCAAATCAGTGGTGTAATGACGATGCCAGTGCCACTGCTGATTATGCTACAGCATGTTTTCCATCATTTTGTTATCGGTCTCATTTTCTTTTTAGTGGGCATGTTCTTCTACCATTATCAAATTGCGCCATATGTGTTTAAGCTACAAGAGAAAGACCCGATGAATGAACCTTTATGGTAATGATTTTGGCAAGAAATTGCTAGGCTAATCTAGCAATTTCCCTTTTTTATTCTAAAATAGATTGACAATGGTTTTCATTTGCTTTATCTTTGTGTTAACTTATTTTTATTATTAGTTAACGCACAAGGGGAGGCTTTTTACATTGAAAAAAGGAAGTACATATCAATATGTGTTAGCAGCATTTGGGGCAGCAATAATCGCAGTTTTAGCACAGGTAACAATCCCACTACCACTTATCCCGATTACAGGTCAAACGTTAGCGGTTGGAATTATCGTGACGATTTTAGGGACAAGATTAGGCACGTTATCTGTTCTATTATATATTTTACTAGGGGCAGCAGGTTTACCTGTATTTAGCGGTATGTCAGGTGGACTAGGAATTTTAGTTGGTCCAACAGGTGGATATATTGTAGGCTTCCTTGCCACAGCTATTATTATGGGCTTATACTTAGATAAATTTGGTATTACATTTACTCAAGCTATTATTGCGAATATCATTGGGATGATTGTTACATTAGCGTTTGGGACAGTGTGGTTAAAAATTGTAGCAGATTATACATGGACAGCTGCCTTTATGGGTGGTGTTGCACCATTTATCGTGGTGGGTATTGTCAAAGCGGTACTTGCAGCATGGATTGGTGTAATTGTTCGTCGTCGCTTAGAAAGAGCGCACTTAATTGAAGCAATAGCATAGGACATGGGAGGAATTGTTTTGGCAACATTATGGACAGGTGGTAAGATTTACACGATGGCTCAGGTTGGTGAAACAGTGGATGCAGTCCTTGTTGAAGATGGAAAAATTGTGGCGACAGGCTCAGTGGAGAGCTTGTCGCCACTAGCTGCTTCTATCCAACATTTAGAGGGCAATATCATGTATCCAGGCTTTGTCGACAGCCATTTACATATTATTGGCTACGGAGAAAAACTCAAGCATCTTGATGTGTCGGCGGTTACGAGTAAAGAGGCGTTACTTGTGAAGCTTCAGGAGCGAATGGCTGAGGCGTCAGCACATGAATGGGTCATTGCGATTGGACTAAATGAAAACCAATTTGAGGAGCCCGTTTTTCCGACCTTAGCAGAGCTAGATGCCCTTGGAGATGCTCATTTAATCATTAAACGGAGCTGTCATCATTTGATTCTAGCCAATTCCAAGGCACTCGCTTTTGCAGGAATTACAAATAGGACTCCTTCGCCAGAGGGGGGTGTCATTGACAAAGTAGATGGTCAGCTCACAGGGATACTAAAGGATGCAGCATTGTATTTAATTGTTAACCAGATGCCACATATTACACCTGCGTATATTGAGGATGCACTGACAAAGGCGGTGACCTCATTGCAATCCTATGGTTTAGTAGGGGGACATTCAGAGGATTTAAGCTATTATGGACCGCCAGGCCAGCCGATTCAGGCTTATCGCAAAATAGTAGAGGTACAGCAATCCTTTAAGGTGCATTTATTACAGCATCATACAGTCTTTGAAGAGGTTGCGAAGATGGATTTAGCTTCCTCACCATTTTTGGAGTTTGGTGCGATGAAAATTTTTATTGATGGAGCCTTTGGAGGTCGTACGGCTGCACTACGTCAGCCTTACTGTGATGATCCGGACAATGCAGGGATGCTTATTCATACAACTGAGCAATTAACAAGCTATGTTCAGCTGGCACGTCAATATGGACAAACCGTTGCCGTGCATGTCATTGGCGATTTAGCAATAGACAAGATTTTAGACGTTTTTGCGGCATATCCTCCTCAGGAAGGTCAGCTTGATCGCGTGATTCACTGTAGCTTAGTCGATGAGGAACTTTTAGCCAAGCTAGCTGCATTACCAGTGGCAGTAGATATGCAGCCGCAGTTTGTACAGGGAGAATACCAAGCAGAGCTATCGAGACTTGGGGAGGAGCGCGCACAGGGCTTACATCCTTTAAAGTCTCTTCTTGACAGAGGGCTGATTGTCGCAGGCGGCAGTGATGCTCCGATTGAAGTGCCAAACCCGTTGTATGGTATTTATGCGGCTGTCACTAGAAGAAATTTTGGGGAGACACATGATGGCTATAACCCTCATGAGAAAATTTCCCGATATGAGGCAGTCCGTTTGTACACAGTAGGGGCGGCTGAAATCATTGGACAGCAATTTATGCGTGGCAAAATTGCAGAAGGCTTTGCAGCAGACTTTACGATTTTACAAGAGGACGTTTTTACAGTAGAGATGGAGCAGCTTCCACACATTCAAGTCGCATGCACGGTTGTGAATGGTCAGATAGTATATGAAAATCGCTGAGAAGGTTATCCTTCACAGCGATTTTTTTTATGGGACTATTGTTTGTCAGCTAGTTGTTTTACTTGTTGTTCTAAGGTCGACACACGTTTTGATAAGTCCTCTACTTGCTGTTGCATGGTTGGTGGAGGAGACACAGGGGCAGTGGATTTCATTTTTTTGATCATATGGATCATCACGAAAAAGATTGCTAGAAACATACATAAAAGAACGGTTGTACTAATGATATCACCAAGGTTGAATTTCATGTTTGCGCTCCTTTCTGTAGTGGGTATCTAGTTATATACAGGGTGACATGTTAAAAAGTTTCAAAAAAATGGTGAATGTCACGATTAATACAAAAATTGACACCTACTTTGGTGTAGAGGAGTGCTATTTTATTGGCTTTGAGGAATGGGCCATAGCAGTCAAAACATACGTTAGTAGTGAGCGATTTTAACAGCATGATAGGGGTGAGTATGTGCACAAGGCAGGACAAGTAATGCGACAGGCTGTCCATAATATTTATGTTTATCGATTCGATTATGTACAGGTTTTCGCATTAATTAGAATCTTTCAGTTTTTATTAATGATCCCTGTAACCTCTATCGTCTTGAAGCTCATGCTACGAGTAACTGGGTTTACACATATTACTGAGCAAAATTGGCAAAGCTTTGTGACGCATCCCTTTGTGATGATAATGATTTGTCTATTAATTTTGCTGTTTTTATTATTTGTATATTATGAGATGGGCTTTCTATTTCTCATGGCCTTTCATCAGCAACGAGGACTTCGCTACCGATTTCTTCCTTTATGGCAACAATTAAATCGCAAGGTTGTTTATTTTTTTAGTGTGCAAGTTTTATTTCTCATCGTCTATCTAGCGCTATTAATGCCACTAGCTTCCTTTATGCTACCCCTTACATTGACTCAATCCATCTCCCTACCACATTTTCTAACTGAAGAAATCATGAGTAGTCGAGCGGGTAGGCTAGCATATGCTGTGGTGGCAAGCAGCATTGTGATGATAGGCATTCGAAGTATCTTAACGTTACCTATCTTTACAATCCAGCCGCACATCTCTATTTTGCGTTCTTTTAAGCAAAGCTGGCGATTTTCCAAGCGTGGATTATTTGAACTAGTCGTGCTATTAGCTATGCTTTTAACAGGTCATCTGTTGATGATGCTTGGTATAACAGTGGTCGCTACGTTTCCACTCTATTTAATTGAACGTTTAATACCAAGTGCAGCCTTGATTACGGCTGGGTTGACACTAGCCTTTTTAGAAATAGTCTTTGTGGTGCTATTTAGTTTATTGCAGGCGATGTTTTCACAAGTTATGGTCGCCATTACGTATAATACGCCAGTGATGGGCAAAATCAGCGCTACTACACATCGGAAGCGGCGCTATAAGCCATTGCTGTTGATCAGTGGCATTGTGTTTCTCGTATTAAGTATGATGAATATCAATTCCTTAGAGAAAAGTGTCTATGCCCCAGATACCAAAATTATTGCCCACCGAGGCTATGTAGCAGGTAATGTAGAAAATACAATTAGTGGATTGGTGAGTGCAGCCAATGCGGGGGCAGATTTAATTGAAATCGATATTCAACAAACTGTGGATGGGGAATTCGTTGTCTTCCATGATCGAACATTACGAAGGTTAGCAGGTAAAAATGGTGTCATTGCGAATATGACCCTGAGCGAACTAAAAACGTTAACCATTCATCAAAATGGCTTTAGCGATAAAATTGCTTCATTAGATGATTGTATTGAAATTGCCAAAGCGTTAGATGTGGCGCTACTAATCGAATTAAAGGTGCATGGTCAGGAAACAGAAGATGTTTTACCTAAATTAGTAGAGAAGCTACGAAAATACAAGGTGCTAGATTCCTACTATGTGCAATCCGCTGATGGACAAAAAATGACACAATTAAAAAAATTGGTGCCGAATTTGCGCGTCGGTATTGTCTATGCACTCAATATTGGACCAATGGAGGAAAATGTTGATTTTATCGCACTGGAGGAATCCTGGGTAACGGAGCAGCTTATCGAAGAATTGAAGCAACATCCGACCGATTTATTTGTTTGGACACTCAATGACGATCGCTCCCTACAAACCTTCATCGAAAAGAATGTCAGCGGCGTCATCACCGACCATCCTGACGTCGCCCGCGAACTAAGAACTCAGCAAGGCGAAAACCAATATTTCTTACAACGCATCCTGAATCGGCTGAGATTTATCTTTTGATGGGGGAAGAATAAAATCGCAAAGAAGCGAATATCCGCGAAGAGAAGGTAGATACCCGCGAAAGCAAAGCTCTAGCCATAAAGATGGAGACAGTTTGTAACCTTTTTCTTTTGTATACGACTACTTTATTGAATTCGGGAAAATGAAGGAGATGCTTTTTGTATGAAAATGACGAAGGTCGTACCATTTGCTATGTCAGCATTATTATTAGGGGGCGCGATTGGAGCTCCAACTGCATCAGCGAACGAAGGGGAGGCTACTGTGATTAACGCAGAAACTTCGGAGCAACAAGTGCAGCCTATTTTTATTAAAGTGACAGGTACTGTTGAAAACGTAGAAGTACGTGAAAATGCCACATACTATACAGTGGTGGATGGTGACAATACAAATATTGTGATTGCCAATAAAGACTCATTAGTTTTTGACAATATGGGAAAAGAAGCCAAGCTTCAAAAAGGAAATAAGGTGTCAGCTTACTCATATGCCAAGAAGCCGATGCTTGCGATTTATCCACCACAATACAACCCAGAAGTAATCATTGTAGAAACAGAAGAAATGGGTAGCGTGGAAGTGGATTTCTTCAATAAAGATTTAGTGGATACTGAAAATAACCTCAAGTTAAATGTTGGGGAAGACACGAAGCTAGCAAGTGCTTCTGGCAAAGCTGTGAAAGTGGACGATTTAAAAGAGCAGCATTTAGTGGTGTTCTACACAATCGCAACGATGAGCATCCCTGCTCAAACACCGCCATCAAAGGTGATCGTATTAGATACGATTGAGAAGGAAGAACCTGTTGAAGTGGATCCAGTTCCAACACCCGAACCAGCTCCAGTTGATTCAGCAGTTCAAGAAATTATCAATAAAGACTTTTACGAAGTAGATGGGACAAAAATGGTGCCGCTACGCTTAATCGCTGAAAAGCTAGGCTTTAAAGTAGAAGTAACGCCAAAAGGTGCCATTGTTTCAAAAGGAGCCCTTTCGTATACAATTACGCGAGGTCAAAAAGAATATGGTTATAATAAAGCGCTTCGCCAATTTAAAGTAGCCCCTGCTTTATTAGAATCTGGCAAAACATATGTACCTGTTGAATTTGTAGAGGAATTAACAAAATAATCTCGTCATCCCCCTTTATGGTTTCTACCATGAAGGGGGATTTTTTATGAGAAAAAATAGTTGTAGAAAAATATTTTGAAAAAGGTTTAGAGAGCATTATGAGACAACTGAAATTGGTTTTTTGTGGCGTTTTCATTTTACGCTTAAAAGAAATAAGTGGCTTTAGAGAGAAAAAATCATACAGAAAATAAGATTCAGAGTATTGACAATTATTAAACTATTATTTAAAATTCAAAACAAATCCACATAAATACAGAAATAAATTGTTGGATTTGTGGATTTTGTTGGATTTAACTTTGTGTTTGGAGTGATGATGTATGTCTCTTTCGTTTGAGGAACGTAAAAAAGTGATTTTAGATATTTTAGATTTAGAAGGAAAAGTGAAGGTAAGTGATGCAGAGCAGCTATTAAATGTATCAGGCGAGACTATACGTAGAGATATGGATCGATTGGAGAAGGAAGGGCTTCTACACAAAGTCTATGGGGGGGCTGTGAAGGCAAAGGAAAAGTATGAGAGGACCTTTGAACAGAAAACGTCACTTAACAATATAGAGAAGAGAAGGATTTGTAAGGCTGCTGCAAGTATTGTGGAAGACGGTGATGTTATCTTTATCGGTCATGGTACAACAGCCTATGAAATCGTTCGTTATTTAGGTGATAAGCCCAACGTCATTGTCGTCACAAATTCACTCCCAGTTTTATCATTAGCCGCAGAATGCTTTCAAGGGAAGGTGCTCTTTGCGGGAGGAGAATATGAACATCGACAAAAATTTATGGGAGGTCCATTAGCTGATTTATTTTTTAATCAACTAAAGGCAAATAAAGCCTTTGTTGCTGCAGGCGGAATTTCGTTAGCAGATGGTATTACCGACTATGATATTACGGGCGCAGCGATTTCAAAGAAATTAATAGAGCGGGCAGAAAATACGATTATTTTAGCAGACCATACGAAATTTGGTGTCTCTACATTTGCGCATATTTGTCATTTAGAGGACGTTTCGATGGTGATTACAGATCAAAAGAGCTCCACACAATGGCAGGAACGATTACAGCAGAAAAAAGTGGAATTATTCATTGCAGGTGAAATGTTGGATGACGTCAATGTATAGGAAGGTGGAAACTATGGACTATTTTGCAAATAAACAGGCAACCTTACAAAAATCAATTGACTGGTGGAATCCAGGAAAAACGAAACAGTGGCAAATCGATGGTGTCGATGTCGTTATCGGGAAACGAGAGGGCTATTATTTCTACGATGTGGATGGCAAAAAATTAATGAATGCGCATCTCAATGGCGGAACATATAACCTTGGCCATCGTAATCCAGAAGTCATTGCTGCATTAGTGGAAGGAACCAATTATTTTGACATTGGTAATCATCATTTTCCATCTACTGCACGTGCACAGTTAGCTGAAAAATTAGCAGCCTGCACACCAGAAGGCTTAACATATTCTATTTTCTCTAGTGGTGGAAGTGAAGCAATTGATGTTGCTCTAAAGTGTGCGCGTTATGCTACAAAACGTAAAAAAACGATTTCCATTAAAAATGGATATCATGGGCACACAGGTCTTGCGGTTTCGCTTGGCAATGAACGCTATTCAAAACCGTTTTTAAGTGAGGGCAGTCCACATGAATTTGTGCACGTGCCATTCAATGATCTGGCGGCAATGGAACGTGAACTTGCTAGAGGGGATGTAGCAAGCGTAATTATCGAGACCATCCCTGCGACATACGGGTTCCCCTTGCCCACTGCTAATTACTTGGCTGATGTCAAATCACTTTGTGAACGATACGGGGCATTATATATTGCAGATGAGGTGCAAACGGGCTTAATGAGAACAGGTAAGCTGTGGGGAATTGAGCATTATGGGGTGAAACCGGATATTCTGGTAACAGCAAAGGGGCTAAGTGGCGGTATTTATCCAATTGCAGCTACAGTAGTCAATGAACGAGCAGGCGGCTGGATGGAAGAAGATGGACTAGCCCATATTTCTACATTTGGTGGAGCAGAACTTGGTTGTGTAGTGGCGATGAAAGTATTAGAAATCTCCCAACGTCCTGAAGTAGTAAAGAATGTAGAATATGTTGCTCGTTATCTACGAAGTGGCTTAGAGCGTATTCAACAACAATATCCAGATTTCTTTGTGGGCATTCGTCAGCTTGGCGTTGTTATGGGCCTAGAGTTTAATCATCCTGAAGGGGCTAAATATGTGATGAGCTCCTTGTACAAACATGGGGTATGGGCTATTTATTCAATGCTGGATACACGTGTGTTGCAATTTAAGCCAGGACTATTATGTGATAAAGCGTACTGTGATGAATTGCTTGAAAAATGTGAGGCGGGCATTAAAGAAGCAGCGCAGCTTGTAAAATTTGCACGCTATTAAAGGAAAGAAAGCTTGTCAATTTAGTAAACAGGGGGTTTTCTAGATGGGTCAAATGGATTTCATAGATTTAGAATTGGTCCTTTCCAACTTTCATCAAGCAGCAAATAATGCATTAAAGGAGTTTAGTTGTTTACTAGAAGCATCATGTAAAATGATTGATTATTCCGAAAATGCAACGTATCTCGTAGAAGATGGGCAGGGCAAAAAATATATTCTGAGGATCAGCCGACCAAATTACCATAAAAAGGAGGAAATCGAAGCGGAGATTGCCTGGTTAAACTCGCTCCATGAGCAATCTCCCATTGATGTATCATTACCGATGCGAGCAGATGACGGTGACTACGTACATGCTCATTCGTATCATGACACGATCTATTATAGCACATTATTTACATTTTTGGAGGGTACTGCTCCTGATGAGAATAATGAAGATGATTTAATTCAGCAATTTGAAACATTAGGCGAAATAACAGCCATGTTTCATAAACATACAATCGAGCAGCATGATTATTACCAAGCCTTTCAGCGCATGACATGGGATTATGATACGATTCTAGGTCAATCTCCGAAATGGGCGAGATGGCAGGATGGACTTGGAATGACCCCTGCACGAATCGCTTTATATGAGGAAGCATCACATATCATTCAAAAGAAGCTTGAGGTATTTGGGAAAGATAAAACAAAATTTGGCCTTATCCATGCGGATCTACGCTTAGCTAATTTACTCATCTATGGGGATGAAATTAAAGTGATTGATTTTGATGATTGTGGTTTTGGTTGGTTTTTATATGATTTAGCCACATCAGTGAGCTTTATTGAGCATATGCCTTATCTTGATGAGTTGATTGCTTCATGGGTTAAGGGCTACTGCAAAATTCGATTATTAACAGACGAAGAAAAAGAGATGATCCCAACTTTTATATTAATGAGAAGACTACAGCTTATTTCGTGGATTGGAAGTCGAGATAATGAGACAACGCGCTTACTTGGTGAAAATTACACGCTTCAGAGTGATGATTTAGTGAAAGCCTATGTAGAAAAGTATCAAGACTGTAACAACTAAATAACGATAAAAGGTGGCGAATAACATGTCTTCGAAAAAGGATGAAATCATCGTATTAAAGAAAGCCCTTACACCCATCCATTTATGGACAATTGGCGTCGGCATTGTGATTTCTGGTAACTACTTTGGCTGGAATTTTGGTTTAAGTCAATCTGGTTTTTTAGGAATGCTCATTGCGACACTATTTATGGCGATTATGTATTTAACGATGACCTTAGGTATTTCTGAATTATCGACGATGTTACCTTATGCAGGAGGCCCTTACTCCTTTGCTCGACGGGCGATGGGTCGTTATATCGGTTTTATTACAGGGGTTGGTGTCGTGCTGCAATATGTCATTGCCGCACCAATTATCGCGATTGGTATTGGAGGTTATATTAGCTTTTTATTTCCAGCCGTACCGACAGTTGTGGCAGCTGCCTTTATGTATGCTCTGTTCATGGGTGTTCACATTATGGGCATTAAAGAATATGCCACAATTGAAATGGTGCTTGTCTTTATCGCGTTAGGGTTATTAGTATTAATGTATTTCGTTGGATTGCCGCAAATTAATGTAGGGCATTTATTCCCTGAGAATGGCGATCTTATACCAGGTGGATTTAAAGGTATCTGGTCAGCATTGC
Organism: Lysinibacillus capsici; assembly: GCF_020217405.1. Classification (NCBI taxonomy): domain Bacteria; kingdom Bacillati; phylum Bacillota; class Bacilli; order Caryophanales; family Bacillaceae; genus Lysinibacillus; species Lysinibacillus capsici. The sequence goes on from NZ_CP084108.1 coordinate 1,978,988, forward strand.
CCTATGCGATGTGGCTATTCCTAGCAATCGAGATGTTGCCTATGTTATCGGAGGAGACGAGAGATGTACAGAAGGACATGCCGAAGGGGTTAATTTCAGGTATGGTGACCTTGCTGATTTTATCCATTTTGACAACAACTGTTGCCATTGGGCTAGCTGGCATCGATGTTATGACGGTTGCTGAAGATCCATTGCCAGCAGCGATTGCCGCTGTGTTTGGAAATACGTATTGGTTGGCGCAGATTTTAGCATCTGTTGGCTTAGTAGGACTAATCGCAAGCTTTTCGGGTGTGATTTTGGCTTACTCTCGTCAAGTCTATGCTTTATCACGTGCAGGCTATTTGCCAAGCATGTTATCGAAGATGCATAAAAAGCGTCAGACACCATATATGGCTATTATTTTGCCAGGCTTTATCGGGTTAGTGTTAGTCATTTTATTTAATCCAGATGATTTAATTTTAATTTCTACATTTGGGGCATTAGTATCGTATATTACGATGAATTTATCGGTGTTGATTTTGCGTAAAAAAGAACCTCATTTAGTGCGTACCTTTAAGACACCACTGTATCCATTTACGCCTATTCTCTCACTTGTGCTAGCCGTCATTGCTATCTTTGCGAGCTTCTTTGCGAATTTGACTTTTTTCATCGTTTGTTTGGCTGTTTTTGCTGTGGCAACGATCTATTATTGGGTGTGGGCAAGACACCATATTAATGAAGATGCACCAGAGGAACGCTTTGCCAAGGACACTACGGTGCAGCTAGAGGTGCAAGTACCGGTATCGCCAATAGAGGCTATACGAGAATAAATAAAGGGATGGGTTTTCCTATGACAAAAGTGGAATGGGTCATTTTTGATAAGGATGGAACAATTATTGAAATGGATTCTTTATGGATTGCCTGGGCAAAAAATTTATATGTTAATTTAACTGAAAATTCAGACTTAAAAATCTGTTTTTCCTTACAAACTTTTTTAAGAAACATAGGGGTTAACGACAATGGAGCAACGATTGACCCAACGAGTCCTCTAGCCATTGGAAGTATACAAGAAGCTGAGACGATCGTGGCATTTTTACTCTATCAGCAGGGAATCCCATGGAGCAAAGGGGTAACACTGGCAAGAGCAGCTTCCAACTTAGCCACATCGCAGCAGGAAAATAGCAAGGTACAGGCATTACCAGGTATTCGTAATCTCTTAATAACCTTAAAAAATAAAGGGATGAAATTAGGGGTGATTACAGCTGATCAAACGGCACGAGCCAAATCACATTTACAACAGCTAGAGTTATTAGCTTTGTTTGATTTCGTTCTAGGAAGTGACCAAGCTACATCCAGTAAGCCCTTCCCAGACTTAGCATATGTGGCAGAGGAACAATTTCAAGTATCGCTTAAGAAAGCCGTGATGATTGGCGATTCGAATGCAGATATGCTCTTTGCTAAAAATGCTGGCATGTGCTTTTCAATTGGCATCATTCCTAGTGCCACATACCCAAAGGATTATTTACCTGATGCAACCGCAATTATTGAAGCGTATGACGAATCTGTTCTCACCATGCTAATCGAAAAGGAGTGAGCATATGGACAATCAGCTAATTGCCAAGATTACTGAATTGGTATTGGAAAAACTAACGCAAGGCTCTCAGCCTGAACAAGCTTCTAAAACGTTATCAAATGATGAATTACAGGAATGGCAATCATTTCGATTAATAAAAGAAAACCAACATCAGACGCTGCAAACAACTGAACCTGCTTATGAAGCATTATCTACGCATGAATTACAGCATTGGCAAAGTCTGCACCAGCAATCATCAGGCACTGTCTCAGTAGCTAATTCGAGCGACTTAATTGCCCTAAAAAAATTTACCTGACGGGAGGTTCGTCATATGGTGAGAGACCAAGATTTGGTTTCGATACAAGAGGCAAGAGACGGAATAGCAGCAGCTTCGATTGCGCAAAAAATGTATGCCAGCTTTACGCAAGAGCAGGTCGATCGAATTGTCGAGGCCATTGCCCAAGCTGCGTATAAACAGGCAGAAAATCTTGCTGTATTAGCTGTTACAGAAACAAAGATGGGCATTATTGAACATAAAAAAATAAAAAATGAGTTGGCTTCTCAAGGTGTCTATGAAGCCATTCGGCATGAAAAGACAATTGGCGTTATACACGAGGATAGGGTAGCAAGGCAGGTGGAAATTGCTTATCCATTCGGTGTTATTGCGGCAGTTACACCTGTCACGAACCCGACTGCTACAGCCATTTTTAAAACGCTAATTGCCTTAAAGGCGCAAAATGCCATTGTCTTTAGTCCTCATCCAACAGCAGTCAACTGCACCATCGAGGCATTGAAAATTTGTCAGCAGGCAGCGGTTCATGCAGGAGCACCAGAGGGACTTATTCAATGGATTAGCCATCCAACAATAAAAGGAACAGAGGAATTAATGCATCATCGTGATGTACAGCTCATTCTAGCAACTGGTGGAGCAGGGCTTGTCAAAGCTGCCTATAGCTCAGGGAAACCAGCCTATGGTGTTGGCCCTGGGAATGTTCCTGTCTATATTGATCGCACAGCACATGTGAACGAGGCAATGAAGCAAATTATCGATAGTAAATCATTTGATAATAGTACGATCTGTGCCACAGAGCAAGCTATTGTCGTGCATCAGGAGGTAAAAGCGCAGGTGATGGCCGCGTTAGCAGAAAATGGGGCCATCCTTCTTAGCGGGCAGGACAAGGAAAAATTAGCAAAGGTGATTTCACCAGTAGCTCGTACATTAAATAGCCAAATTGTTGGGAAGCCAGCAACCGTAATTGCCCAAATGGCCAATATTGATGTCCCTCGACATACACGCGTATTAGTGGCGGAGGAACAGGGGATTGGGAAGGAGTATCCATTTTCCATGGAAAAGCTTTCTCCCATCCTAGGTCTTTATACGGCTCATTCGCAGGAAGAAGCCGTAAAGATTTGCCGTCGCTTGCTTGATGTTGGAGGGAGAGGACATAGCCTGGCTATTCATGCACAGGATGAACATTTTGTTAAGCAGTTTGCCGCTCAAATGCCCGTGTCCAGAATAGTAGTCAATACTTTAGCATCTGTTGGAGCTGCAGGCGGTACGACAAGTTTAACGCCTTCCTTTACATTGGGCTGTGGGGCCTATGGGGGAAATATTACGAGTGATAATATTTCTGCACATCATTTATTAAATAAAAAAAGAGTGGCCTATGGTGTGAAGGCACTAACGATTCCTCCCCCACGGCATCCACAAAATATACAGCCTCTACCGATGCAAGCAATTGAAGGGGTATCTATTGACAGGCTGACCATTGAAAAGGTTGTAGAGGAAGTACTCACAAAGCTAAGTAATTAGAGGAGGAAAAGGAAATGAGCGTAGAGATAAATGGAGCTTTAGGCATGATTGAAACAAGAGGATTAATCGGATCAATTGAGGCGGCAGATGCCATGGTAAAGGCAGCAAACGTCAATATTGTAGGGAAAGTCCATGTTGGTGGCGGTATTGTGACGGTGCTGGTGACAGGTGATGTCGGGGCAGTCAAGGCAGCGACGGATGCAGGCTCTGAGGCCGCACGTCGAGTAGGTGAGCTATTATCGGTACATGTTATTCCACGCCCTCATTCGGAATTATACGCAATTTTACCTAAGTGAAAAGTGAGGGAGTGTGATGACAAACAAGCAAGTACATGCTGCTGTTGTTACGAATCAAAGTATCCCGATTGCGATTTCTGCCCGTCATTGTCATGTTAATGAGGAGGATTTCTATTATTTATTTGGTAGAGACGCAGCGTTACAGAAATGGAAGGAACTTTCCCAGCCAGGTCAATTTGCTTCACAGCATGTTCTAACGATTAAGGGACCCAAAGGCCGAATTGACAAGGTTCGGGTTTTAGGCCCATTTCGCACTGCAACCCAAATCGAAATCAGTCAAACGGATGCCATCAAGCTGGGTGTAACACCACCGATTCGTATGTCAGGCGACTTAGAAAAATCTGAATCAATCACATTGATTGGACCTCATGGAACTCGCCATAAAACACAAGGATTGATTATTGCACAAGCACATATTCACATGGCTGTATCCGATGCTGCTGCCTTCAATGTCCAAGATAAGGAAATCGTGACGGTTGAAATCTGTGGGGATGGACGTCAGCTCCGATTAATGAATGTGGTTGTGCGTGTCTCCTCAGCATTCGTCCTTGAGATGCATGTAGATACAGATGAAGCGAATGCCGCCGCTGTTCAACAGCATTCAATTGGCAAGCTTATCAAAATGGAGTGACAGGTATGGATATAAAAGAATTACAGAGAATCATCGAAGAAGTAGTCATATCGATGATGGATAAAAAGCATAAAAGACTTTTGCTTGTCCATTCTCATACGACCATTTCTAAGAAACAGGTGGACGTATTACAAAGCTATTGCCATGTTGAGGAGTGGCAGGCAAATGAAACCACAAGTCCCACTCAGCTATTCTACGATGCTATTGTTTTTCTCGAAGTGGATCAAGCATTTATCGTCAGCAGTGCCCAAGGCTTGCCTACTACACCGGCAGCCTTGTACCTGTCTGAGTTGCTGGTTAGCAATCAAACAGCAATTTTAATTCCAAATGAAAAATTATCTGCTGTTGTCACAGCAAAGGAACCGAATCCTTACATGAAAATGTTGCTGCATCATATAGAGCGCTTAAAGGAGTTTGGCTGTGACATTCAGTTATTTGCACAGCTTATTCGATTTTTAAAGCAGCAAGAGGAACCGGCTCGTTCGACTATAGTGGCAAACTATTTGACAGCAGAGATGCTTCAATCATACAAGGGACAACAGCTGACACTGCCTGCCCACACAAAACTTACGCCACTAGCACAAGAAATGATTCAGGAAAAAGGGATGACGATACAAAGATATTAGCAGGAGTGTTGTTACATGATGAAATCGATTGGTATTGTGGAGACAAGAGGGCTTGCGATTTCAATACAAATCGCAGATGCTATGCTCAAAGCAGCAGATATTCGAATACTTCGACAAGAAACCATCGATTTGGCTCTAGTAACCATTGCCATTGAAGGGGACACAGCGGCCATTCAGGAAGCGATAGCCATTGGTACGCAACTAGCTAAAGCAGCCAACCAATGGATTGCCTCTTCGACTATTTTAAGGCCAGATATTGCGGTGAATGGATTAGTAACAGAAATTGCGAAAAAGCCAAGTACTTAAAATGAAGAAAAGGAAAGGTGGAGGAACGAGTTGAAGGTCGATTTAACGGGGAAGGTTGTCATAGTTACTGGTGGTAGTAAAGGAATTGGGAAGGGGATTGCTACCGTATTTGCGGAACAGGGCGCTCATGTGGTGATTGCGGCAAGAGGTATGGAAGCTGCCACAGATGTAGCAAATCAATTACAAGCGCAAGGATACTCAGCTTCTGCTGCTACTGTTGATGTTGAAAACTATGAATCTGTTGAAAGCATGGCTACGGAGGTTGCTAGCTCCTTTGGTTCCATCGATATTTTATGTGCCAATGCTGGTATTTTTCCCTCCATGAAACTAGAGGACATGACGACTGCCCATTGGGATCAGGTATTAAATGTCAATGCCAGAGGAACGATGTTTGCTGTCAAAGCTTGCGTGCCCCATTTAAAGAAAGCGAATGCTGGCAGGGTCATTATTACCTCATCGATAACGGGTCCGGTGACTGGCTATGCTGGATGGACACATTATGCCGCAAGTAAGGCAGCTCAATTAGGGTTTATGCGGACTGCGGCTCTTGAATTAGCCCCTTATAATATTACGGTCAATGCCGTGTTACCAGGAAATATTGCAACAGAAGGCTTAGATGGTCTTGGAGAATCCTATCTACAAAAGATGGCGAAGGCGATTCCATTTGGCAGCCTGGGTCGTGTGGAGGATATAGCGTATGCTGCATTGTTCCTTAGTAGTAGGGAGGCAGGCTTTATTACGGGTCAATCGATCATTATTGATGGTGGCCAAACATTACCTGAGGATGCAGAGGCATTTTAAATGAAGGAGGGATACGAAATGAATTTAGGCGCATTAGGAATGATTGAAACAAAGGGCTTAGTGGGCTCTATTGAAGCGGCCGATGCAATGGTCAAGGCTGCCAATGTGAATATTGTTGGTAAAGTCCATGTGGGTGGCGGTATTGTCACGGTACTTGTTCGTGGGGATGTAGGGGCTGTGAAAGCCGCAACAGATGCAGGAGCAGCAGCTGCACAACGTGTTGGAGAGTTATTATCTGTACATGTCATTCCGCGACCACATGCAGAATTGGAAGCGATTTTAAAAGTGTAATAATGAGTGAGGTGGCTATATGAATGAACAAGCAATAATGCAAATTGTTAATGATGTCATAGCCGAATTACTACCTAAAAAAGAAGCAGCTCCTACATCAAATGAAATTCCTATAGGTATCTCTGCAAGGCATATTCATTTACAACAAGAGCATGTCGAGCAGCTATTTGGGAAAGGTGCTACGTTAAATGTGAAAAAAATGTTAGCTCAACCCGGCCAGTTTGCAGCACATGAAACGCTACAGGTGGTGGGACCAAAAGGAAGCATTCAAAATGTACGTGTATTAGGTCCAGCTCGCACCTTCACACAAATTGAAATTAGTCATACAGATGCGATTGCCCTAGGAATTCAACCACCTTTGCGTGAATCGGGCGAAATTGCTGGCTCAGCTAGCTGTATCCTGGTAGGACCCAGGGGACGTTTGATTTTACAAGAAGGGGTCATTATCGCACAAGCACATATTCATATGGCACCTGCTGATGCACAGCAGTTAGGTGTTCAGAACGGTCAATACGTCTCCGTTAAGGTGCAAGGGCGACGTCCCATTACCTTTGAGCAAGTGAAAATTCGTGTGGCTGATCACTATCAATTAGAAATGCATATAGATACCGATGAAGCAAACGCAGGCTTCATCCAACAGGGCGAAACAGGTACAATTATAACAGGTAAGATGGCAGGAGAGCCTTACAATAACTTCGTCAGTCCTCCAATTGAAATTAAACAAAAGATTATAACGGCAAATGATGTAAGCCGTTATCAAGGTGAGACAGTGATAGTCCCCAAAGAGGCAAGGTTGACGGCACTGGCGAAGGAGGCCGTGGAAAAATTAGAAATTGAACTTCAGTTTCACGAAAAAGGATGAGGATGCATGCGGATAGGAACAGTGGTCGGAAATATCTGGGCAACACGTAAAGAGGAAGGGCTACAGGGATTGAAATTACTCATTATCCAGCCAATAAAGTTGGATGGTCAACTGAGTGATGAACAAATTGTTGCTGCAGATCGTATAGGTGCAGGTGTTGGGGATAATGTCATTTTAACAATGGGCAGTGCTGCCGTACGAAGTTTTTCTACGACCAGTATTTGTCCAATTGATGCCATTGTTGTTGGCATTATAGATGGCACAGATGAATCGTGAGGTGAACACAGTGACAGAAGCGATAGGAATGATCGAAACGTATGGCTTGATTGGCTCCATTGAAGCTGCGGACGCCATGCTAAAGGCAGCCAATGTCCAATTAGTGAAACAGGAGCTAGTAGACGGTGGTATCGTAACCATTATTGTGGAGGGAGATGTTGGTGCAGTACAGGCTGCGGTTGATGCTGGTAAAGCGGCTGCAACGCGAACGAGCAAGCTACTAAGCGCACATGTAATTCCACGAGCAGCCAATGAAGTATTCACAGCGATTATTGATGAAACACAGCCGATAAAAGCGACGGAGGCAGCAGCCAAAAAAACAAGCACTCGCCAGAAGCCTCAGCAAACAAAACTTGTCGAGGATGAGCAGGCAGATAAGTAATCGGCGATCTTTAGCAATGAATCTATGTCGTTAGGAGGGAGAGGCAGATGAGCTTTAGGCGACCGAAAATCGCCATCATTGGCGCTGGACATACAGGTGCAACCGTAGCGTTAATGGTCGCACAGAAACAGATCGGGGATATTGTGCTTATCGATTTACCAGATTTCGAAAATGCTGCGAAAGGGAAGGCACTAGATATTCTCCAAACTGGACCCATAGAAAGATTTAACGTACAGGTGACGGCTACTTCAAAGTATGAGGAAATAGCTCATGCTGATATTGTGGTTATCACGGCAGGTATTGCAAGAAAGCCTGGCATGACACGGCAGGATTTAATTCATACAAATGCGGCAATCATCCGCACGGTAAGCGAACAAATCAAACGTTATGCGCCAACTAGCTATATTATCGTCTTAAGTAACCCTGTCGATGCCATGACCTATGTTTGTCTGGAAACAACGGGTTTTCCCAAAAATCGTGTCATGGGACAATCAGGTGTTTTAGATACAGCGCGCTTTAATACCTTTATCGCACAGGCTCTTCAGCTTGCTGTCGAGGATATATCGAGCTTCGTTTTGGGTGGACATGGCGATGAAATGGTGCCACTCGTTCGCTATACGTATGTCGGAGGAATACCATTAGAAAAATTAATGCCACAAGCACAGATTGAGCAATTAGTGGAGCGAACGCGAAAAGGTGGAGGCGAAATTGTCGCCCTACTTGGCAATGGCAGTGCTTACTATGCCCCAGCTGCCGCCATTGTCCAAATGATTGAAGCGATTGTGAAGGATCAACGGAAAGTAATGCCCATCATTACGTATTTACAGGGCGAATATCAAGTAGACAATGCCTGCATTGGTGTCCCTGTTGTTTTAGGGGGAGCTGGTATTGAAAGTGTAATTGAATTGCATTTAAACGAAGAGGAACAGCAAGCATTTAATCATTCGGTTCACCAAGTTTATCAAACATTAGCCTATATCAAATGATGCAAGCGCATGACACCATCTAATAGTGGCATGTATTAGATGGTACTTTACATAGTTGAGGCACCTTACGATGTTGTAAAGGTGCTTTTTGTTGTGCAAAATTTTCTTTTAATGGAAGATCGTTTTCTGTACAATTAAAAAAGTTACTACTGATGTACAAAGGAGGATACGATGAAACAAGCACTCATCATTATCGATATACAGGAGGCTTTCTTTCTAGATGGCCAGCAAAATCTTTGGAACAGTGAAGCTATTATCAAAAATATTAATGCCTCCATTACATGGGCACGGCGCAACGAAGTACCCGTTATTTTTATTCAGCATACAGACGCAGATGATGTGGATTTGCATTAGGTCAACTAGGCTGGGAACTGTATCATGGATTACTTAGACAGGCGGAGGATCAAGTGATTCAAAAAACAACGTGGGACGCTTTCTATCAAACGGAGCTTGCAGCTTATTTACAAGCGCATCACATCGAGCAATTGATTTTCGCGGGTGCTCAAACAGAGTTTTGTCTTGATACAACAATCCGTAGTGCTTTTAGTCATGGCTACCATCATAATATTTTAATAGAAGATGCACATAGCACCTTAGATAGTAATGTACTGGCAGCACCACATATTATTCAACATCACGAATCCATTTGGCATAATCGTTTTGTGCGGATTCAGTCAATTGGAGGATTCCAACATGCTGATTGATCAGAAAGAGCTCCAGATAAAAGAGCTATCCTATACAATTCGCTGTGCCCGACGCGAAGATGCCCAAGCCTTATCAGATTTACGCTTGCAATTAGACGGTGAAACGGAAAACTTCGATCGTGAACAGGGCGAGGCATTGATTGATCGAGCAGGCTTTGAGCAGCTTATTCAACAGGATAGCGAAAGCTCAAAAAATTTATGTTTAGTAGCGGTTGTCGGTGATCGGATCGTTGGGTTCTCAAGATGTGAGGGCTCTCCACTCAAAAGGCTTGCCCATAAAGTAACCTTTGGTGTTGGAGTCAGTAAAGAGTTTTGGGGCTATGGCATAGGAAAAGCCTTGCTGCAAGAATCCATTGATTGGGCAGATGCCAATGGTATTCGCAAAATAGCACTAGAAGTGTTAGAAACCAATGAGAAAGCGATACAGCTCTATAAAAAAATGGGCTTTTTAGTGGAAGGCATTCTGAAAAATGATAAATGTCTTGCAGATGGCAGGTTCTATCATACGATCATTATGGGAAGATGGCAGGAATAGCATCGGAGAAGGAATTTAAAACAGCATGACAAATTATATGTATATCTTTTGTTTGATTGTCTGGGGTCTTAATTTTATTGCAGTCAAAATTCAAGGAACGCCAGTCAGTTTAGAATTATCTTTAACCTATCGTTTAGTCATGACAGCCCTTTTATTTTTCATCGTTGCTTGGTTCTTGAAACCACAGGGTAAACCACAACAGGGTGACGTGCCTTTTATCATCGTTTTTGGCGTTTGTAATTTTGCATTCAGCTATTTAGCGCTGTATTATGCGACGATATGGAGCTCGGCTGCGATTGTCACATTAATTTTTTCATTAAAAGTCATACTAACACCCATCGCCCTACGGATATTTCTCAAGGAGCCATTGCATCGTCGTGTTTTAATTGGCGGTATTTTAGGTGTCATCGGCGTGGGGGTGCTGATTTATCCATCTTTACATAATATGGAGTTAAAAGGCGTGTTAATTGCCTTCGTAGGGACTGTCCTGACAGCCATTGGGGATGCAAGCTCTGCCAGAAATGCCAAGCATCAAATCAACCCGATTTATGCGAATGCCATTGGTTTTGCAGTGGGTAGTGCAGTCATGTGTGCCATTGTTTGGCTACAGGGACAAACAGTCGTAATACCCAAATCCTTTACCTACTTATCAGCGCTCTTGTATTTAACGCTTATTGCATCCTTTTTCGCATGGTTATTTTACTTAAAACTAGTCGAACGAATTGGAGGGGCAAAAAGTGGCTATATGGTTGCATTATTCCCCGTGATTGGTGGTATTGCGTCTGTTGTCATCGGCGAATCAACACTCAGTATTTATTTAATCTTAGGCTGTCTTTTTAGCTGTATTGGAGCTGCGATTGCCTTAGGCTTTAAAATTAAGCCTATTTTACGATGAACGAAAACCCCTTTCCCTTCATAAACTAGAGAAGAACGATTGAAAAGGGTGAGGGACAAAATGTCATTCGTTCCATTGAATGCAATGGGTATTTTGAGAGAAAAAGATGAGGATCACTGGGACATTGATCGCTGGGAAAATGATGGTGGCAGAAGCCTAGAGGCGTAAGGGAGACAGAAATTTGTCTCCCTTTAAATATTTTTGAAACCTTTTGATCAATTGCTCGTATGATAAGTAGATAAGTTTTCATTGTTAGCTATAAAAAAAGGGAGAAATGATTTTTTTGAACCATTGAACAAAACGATTACTATTCATTATTTACGTGATTGTCATTGCGGATGCGTATTACACAACGCTCTATATTGAACCAAAAACACCGCCGCAACACCAAACCATCAAAGCAACAGCCATCACGGTAGACCAACTACGGTAGCAAGCCTCATAAAAGGAAGCGGACAACCCGTCGTTTGAAGCCTTTTTGCTTCAAGCAATTTCTTCAAAGCGTGGTCCAGGAATTGGTGATGCAAGAAAAATTCGTAGAAGCACGAACTCCAAAGCGTGTCTATTTACACGATCAACAGCTACGTTGCTGACACCCTGTACATTTACAGGGTTTTTTTAATAGGAGGAGCAAAATATGAGTATGGCAACCTATATAGGCTTCAATTTTCCAGTTGAAATACAGGATGACTATACAGAAAATGAAGTTGACATAAATTATTTTTTCTCAGTAAAAGAGAATCGCCAAATTGTACAGGCAAAGCATTTTACAACACCCTATGTATATGAAATCGAAACAAAGGGAGAGCCCATTTTGCAAATGCATAACGAAAATAAAGTGTATTCCCCCCATAACTATGAAAAAGCCAAAAGAACTTTTCACCATGTATGTGACTTTCTAAAAAAATTCCTTCCCAAAGGAGATTATTGCGAAATCTACATTTGCTGGATAGGAGAAGAAGGGGAGGACCATGAGAAAAAATTCGAACTTTCGTTAGACCAACTGCCAGTAGATGAGGTAGAAATCGATGAGAAATGTTTGATGATGTTGAGAAACTAAAACCTTCAAACAGAAAAAAGATTGAAGCAATAAGCCTCAATCTTTTTTCTGTTTGCTAGGAAGCTGATAGCCCTCTAAGTCTGGAATAAATTCTTGTGGATCAATCGGCACATTCACTTCAAGCCTTTCTGGATGAACATAGCTTGTCAGCTCACCATTTTGGTCATATGTTTCACTTTTAACGAGAATGCCAGTATCTTTATCCACCCAAAAACGAAACGCTTCTGTCGTGCCTTTTAAATTTTCACTATTTGTCACCGTTTCATCCATTTTCCCAGCTAATACGATTGTATTATGACCTAACAACGCTTCATTTTGTTTTTCAATCTCCCAATGTTCCATATTTCTTAAATAACTAGCTGCTTTCTCATAAGCGAACAACGATATACTTGAACTTCCAAATGAAGGTCTTTCTCTCAATTTATTAGATGAAATAGGCGGATATTTCAAGTCTATACTAAAAGCTTGCTCAGGAGTAACTATGTCTCGTTTTGATTTCTGTTTCGTTTCACTAACTGTAGAAACTTTTTGTCCATTAAGTGCTGTATATTTTAACCAGCTCTTTCTGTTGTTATAATAATACTCCTGTGTATCGTTCTTGATTCCCGTCGTGTTATCATCTAAAGCGATTATTTTTTCATAGCCTCCAATTTCTTTTTTGGTACTTATTTTATAAGTAACACCTAATGTTCTAGTGGAACCGTCTTGAGAAATTTTATGTTCTTCAAATTTTCCAGCTGCAGAGTGAAAATAATCGATCGAATTTAATAATTTACTCACGACTTCCTCTTTCGTCATATCCCCATAAAATTCTTCTTGGATCGGGGGATGATAAAGAGAAGTTTCCATTGTAGGTTCGTGTGAACGGTCTCCCTTAGCAACTGGTTGTTCTGTCAGCTCCGTGACCATAAAATAGCTAGCCCCTATAAGAAAAAAAACAATGACAGCTATAGGTAACAAATGATTGAAAATGGATTGAAATTGGGGCTGTTTCTTGTGACCTTTTCGAAGCCTCTGCCTTACTTTTTCTTTATGTTTCTCATTAAAATGAATGTCCTTGAATGCCGTGTCATCCAATGCCTTGCCTATATTTTTAAACATATCATTCATTTATCTTGCACCCTTCCATTGATTTTTTGAGCAAAAGGCGAGCCCTATGAAGTCGAGACTTAATGGTTTGTAAACGCAAATCTAACAAATCAGCTATTTGGTTATAGGACAGCTCTTCATAATAATATAAAATAATAAGTTCTCTGTACCGTATTGGTAGAGCAAGAATCTTTTCAGAAAGTAATCGTTTATCCTCCTGTCCGACTAATTCCAACTCAGGGGATTGACTAGTACTCTTAATTTTTGAGAAAAATTCTGTCAGAACAATATTTCTATAAGACCAGCTTTTTAATTTATCTTTACATAGATTGACAGTAATTCGATATAACCATGTTTTATAGGAAGATTCATTCCTGAAATTATCTAAATGCTCATAGCACTTTATAAACACTTCTTGCGCAATATCTTCCGAAAGCTGCTTGTGCTTTATATACGTAAAGGCAAGACGTGCTATGTCATCTCCGTATGCCTTCATCAACCATTCAAGCCTCTCCTCCTTACTACATTCACTGCTAACTTCTATTGATGTTCTCACATGTTCAAGCATCCTCCACACCCTTTCAATTATTAGACGGAGTTGGTGCTATTTGGTTGTAATCAATTTACTATAATAACGAGTGATTTGTAATAGCAGTAAAAGAGAGTATGAGAGGTTTTTATGTTATTATTCAATAGTAAAATGCTAATAAATGGTGAAAAAGGGGAGTAGTATGCATACACAATTCGAATTTACGGTTTTTCCTCAATTGGAAACAAAACGTTTTATTTTACGAAAAGGGATAATGGATGATGCCCAAGATATTTTAAGTCTTTATTCTAATGAAAATGTAGTGAAGTACCTGCCATTACCATTGTTTGCTTCAGTTGAAGATGCTATTGATGAAATCAATTGGTATGAGAAAATTTTCAAAGAACAAAAAGGCTTAAGATGGGTAATCGAGGAAATTCAGACCAACAAGGTGATTGGCACATGTGGCTATTTGAATTATGAAAAAGAGCATCATCGTATAGAAATTGGCTATGATTTAAACCCTGACTATTGGGGGAAGGGTGTGATGCAAGAGGCTTTAAGCGCGATCATCCACTTTGCCTTTACATCCATGGGAATCAATAAAATCGAAGCAAAAATAGAGCCAGAAAACACAGCATCTATCAAACTATTGGAAAAATTAAACTTTTCTCAAGAGGGCCTTTTGAGGCAACATGAATTTGAAAAAGGGAAGTATGTGGATCTCGCTATCTTTTCCCTATTGAAAAGTGAATTTTAGGTGGTTAGAAAAGTCGCACTCATTATGAGGGGTGGCTTTTTTTACTGCGAGATACATAGAAAATCAGCCATATTTCACGTATTTATTAAATGGAAAATATTATAAAATTAACTAATGTAAGGTATTATTATAAGTAATGGCTAACCTTCTAAGGAGTGAGAGAGATGAAGCTCATAAAAGTTGTATTGACAGGACTATTGATTAGTGGATTGTTAACAGGTTGTATCGAGGAAGAAGAAACGAAAGGTGTACAGGTAAAAACTGAGGTAACGACAATCAAACAAGTAGCAGCAGTAAACCCTTCGAAAATCTGGAAGGATGTTTCAACCCCTGAAGGCTTCAATAACTATGGGATTGAACCAACGTTGGAAGCATGGATTGCCTATCATGCCCAAGATATTAACAAAACAACAGACGTAGACGAATATTACCCAAGGGCAGATCGTCTCACGAAGGAAATGATTTATTTTAGGGTTCAAGGGGAAGACCTTCAAAAGGATTTTGAAAATTTAAATGTACTGCAGATTTTGATGGGACATCTGGATTATGTGATATCGGTAGAGAAACAGCAAGGTCTAGATACAGCTGAGTTCTATGGAGAATTAACTAAGTGTTTTACGTATTTCACTGAATTACTTCACGATCTCAACGTAATCATCAATAACGATGGCAAGGGTGAAACATATGGGCTCACACACCAATTAGACGGGAGCAAGGTGGACGAACTCGAAAAACTTCTTTATTCAGAGGCTGGTAAGGAATAAAAGTAAAATAGATTTATTTACTATAAAGAAAAATATCAGGGGGAATATTTTTGAATAATAAACACTAATCCCTACAAATGAAATTAATGAAGAGTTTGAGGCTATTTTAGTAGAAAATGATAGTATTGCGCATTGTGAGATTCATTTAAAAAACGGCACGATCAAAAACAAACAACAACTAAACACCCGCTATGACGAGTTTGCTTTGGATACTGTGAATAATGAATTTTGTTTTAGTCTAAAAGATAAAAATAGCATAAATTTTCATAGAATTAATCTTCAAACATTCAGTCAAATAAATGCGGTAACATTAAATTTATACAATTATTTTTCCTCTGAAGAACTCAAGGATGAAAGCTATTATTCCAAGTTAATTTACCTTAATCATCAATATTTGTTGTATTTTATTTCGAAAAGAGAAATGAACTATGGACATCCTTTTTATCAATGTATTTTTTTAGTAAACACTTCAACAGGAGAGATAAAACGATTAAGTCCTTTACTTCCAAACGGAGATAATTTACTTAGATTAGATACCTCCAAAAACATCTATCTAAGCAATCATAATCACTTATTACTGTTAAAAACCGGGAGAATTAGACCCTTTGAAAAGCAATCAATGTATAAAAATGTAGATATTGAAAATCCTTATCATGACCACCTTGAATCTATTTATTTAATGAAGGTTTCATCTTTAATTGATCAACAAAATTTTAATAATGCAACATTGATATCTTTATTAAATTATTCAGGTGCTTCTGAAAAATTGCTATATGAGAACAATATTCTATCATACGTAGTATCTGATTTTACTAACAATACTAAAGAATTAATAAAACATGATTTGTTAAAAGGAGATGTTTCAAAATTTCTAGATGACCAATTAATACGAGATCATTTAAATGATGAATTTGAAATATTACCAAGCTACTATTATTATATTTCAAAATTATCTAAACAAGAAAAAAGTGATACATTTAATCTAATTGACGATGAATTGTCTTTTAATGTAAAGCTGGATGAGATAAGCGGAGAGAATTTTAATTTGTTATAAGCATCTGTAATGGAGGATGGATTACATAGGAGGATGAATAAACCACTCTCCGATGAAGTGACTGAATAGGATAGATACAATTATTTTCATTAGGAAGCTGTTTGGCATGGATTCGATATCCTATAGGGATTCATGTCTTTTAATTTTGCTTTCATCCATGCTATTTGGCTGAAGTGGTGAATGGAAATAGTTATCCAAATGAAAGAGTTAAGAGGTATTATTACATTACAAAGCAGATTAGTGGAAGTAAGATCTGAGAGGGCATGTGTATGAAGCGTTTAATTATTGGGATTGTAATAAGTTGGTTGATTTTATTGACCATGTGGTTTTTTACTACAGGATCGCCAAGTTAGGGTTTAATTAGATTATTAAGCTAGCGAGGTAGGTTAGTGAAAAATTCATCTATTAGAAAGACGAGGGTAATAAAATGAAATATTTTACTAAAGAATGGCATGAACTGTGTCAAAAAAATAATCTCCATCTGCATTTAGAGGAAGAAAAGCAAGCTGAAACATTCTCAGAAGAATATTTTCAACAGCTTTACGACTTTGAATTAAATAGTTGGCTTACTTTACAGGAAGAAGCTAATTTAATATTAAAATCTAATGAAACAGCAAACAAAGGTGAAGATAATCACTATGAACCTTTTAATAAAGAGAAGGGAATAGAACAATTCCATGATATTTTCATACATAATCTTATGTATTTAAAAAAGCAATTACCAAAAACAATAGTACAACAGATTGCAGATATAAGGGTGTTTGCTTTAGATAAGGCAACTCGTAATGTAATAAATGCTGTAACTCAACTTTGCGAGGAAAATAAAAGAATTGTAACTACAGTAATTGAAGATTATAAAAGATATATAAAAGAAAACGCAACATTACTGGATATAGAAATTGATGGGGATTTTAGTTTCCATGATTGCAAAATTATAAAGTCAATCAAGAATGATCAATCCTTAATTTTACTCCTTGATAACAACGGGAGTTATACAAATATAGATGAGGTCATATTTGAAAATTTTAATATGATCAAACAGGATGATTTGTTAGAAGATGCATGGTGGCTGTATGAGGAAATATATAAAGTGAATGACAAATATGAATTTCACGTTTTGCTACTAAATGAAACGATGGATTTAATTGATTTTATTATATCAGCTGAACAAATTTCCTTTATAAGTAATAAAAATAATCTTTTATCGTAAACTGAGGCGTTTTTAAAAAAGCCAATCCATGATGGGGGGTCTTAATTTGTTTATGTATGATTGATTTATTAAAAGTCACATATCCAATCATAAATTTCTTAAAAAGAGTTTGAATTTAAATATGAAGGCATATTCCAAATTATGATATGCTTTTTTGAGGTGTAACGTTCGTTTAGGTTGCTATTCAAACTAAGCTAACATTGACCTAACGTAAAAATCATACATATACGCCAGAAGGTTATATCAAAATTCTAGCGTTTTTACTTTTATAGAAACTAGATAAATTAAATAGCCTTACTCACGCGTTATTTTACGCACGTTGCAGTTTTAATCAGCCCTAATTTACATTTAACACCTCAAATTATCAAGTGAATAAAAAGGGAGGTATCTTATTGTTTAAAGAAGTTTCAAAACCTCAATTAGTACTATCTTTTTTAATGGTTTTTATAGGTTTTTCACAAGCATTTAACAACTGGGGAGAAAAGAGAGGTTTATCTTTATTCTTTTTAATTGCTAGTAGTGTACTTTTACTTTTTTCTATTATTGGTCTGTTTGTTTATAGGAAAAGGCAAATAACACTAAAGACTAAAGAGCTTCAAAGGGGTTCTGGGTTATAAAGAAAAAAAGATTGAAGCGATTAGCCTCAATCTTTTTTACTCACGCATACGCTAGCCGTATTTTATTAGCCCCACTAACATGCCGTAAAATACATTAACATTCGTTGCTCAAAATGGGTGATATTATCAGAGGCGTTGATATATCAATGTTTTAAAGGCATTGTGTAGTCAACATGCATTGCTTCTATTTTACGTTCGGATAAATCATTGTTGCTGGGTCTACATATTCATCGAACTGTTCTTCTGTAAGTAAGCCACTTGCGATGGCTGCTGCCTTTAAGGTCGTGCCTTCTTTGTGGGCCTGTTTTGCGATTTTTGCTGCGTTTTCATAGCCAATATATGGGTTTAACGCTGTTACAAGCATTAATGAATTTTGTAAATTATGATTAAGTACCTCTTTGTTTGGCTCAATGCCTACTGCACAATGGTCGTTAAATGATTTCATTGTATCCGCTAATAGGCGAGTTGATTGTAAGAAGTTGTAAATGATGACTGGTTTAAAGACGTTTAATTCAAAGTTACCTTGAGAAGCGGCGAAGGCAATCGTTGCGTCATTTCCAACTACTTGCGTGACGACCATTGTCATTGCTTCACTTTGGGTAGGGTTTACTTTACCTGGCATAATGGAAGAGCCTGGTTCGTTTTCTGGGATCGTAATTTCCCCAATACCTGAACGAGGGCCACTTGCTAGCCAGCGCACGTCATTGGCAATTTTCATTAAATCAGCCGCTAAAGCCTTTAATGCACCATGTGCTACAACAGCTTCATCATGACTTGTTAAGGCATGGAATTTATTTGCAGCCGATGTGAATTGTTTGCCTGTTAGCACACTAATTTCCTCAGCCACACGATCACCAAATTCAGGGTGAGCATTGATTCCTGTACCGACCGCTGTTCCACCAATTGCAAGCTCCTTCATATAGTCAATATTATGGATAATCATATGCTCTGATTTTGCGAGCATGGCTGCCCAGCCGCTAATTTCTTGACCTAATGTAAGAGGTGTCGCATCCTGTAAATGCGTACGACCAATTTTAATAATGTCCTTAAATTGAGCTGCTTTATCTTCCAAAGTTGCTTTTAGTAAACGTAGTCTTGGTAATAAATAATCTTCCACTTTTAAAACAGCCGCAATATGCAATGCTGTTGGGAATGTATCATTTGAGCTTTGTGATTTATTGACATCATCATTTGGATGAATACGGTCCGCTTCACCAGCATCCTCTAATAGTTGATTCGCACGGTGAGCAATGACTTCGTTCACATTCATATTGGATTGTGTACCACTACCAGTTTGCCAAACCACAAGAGGGAATTGATCGTCCCATTGACCATTTAAAATTTCATCTGCAGCCTGCACGATGGCATTTGCTTTAATATCAGAAAGTTTGCCTAGTTTATTATTCGCAATCGCCGCACTTTTCTTTAGGATCGTCATAGCTTGCACAAGCTCAATTGGCATTTGTTCCGTACCAATTTGGAAATTTTCTTTACTGCGCTGTGTTTGCGCGCCCCAAATTTTATTAGCAGGTACTTTAATTTCACCCATAGTGTCTTTTTCGATACGATAATCCATGTCAAAACAGCTCCTTTAGTATGTAAAGTTCTCCTCATGTACAGATAAAAACGGATACTCTTAGTCTGATGTAAGAATATCCGTTTGATACATGCTTATTCAAAAAAGAGGGGGATTCTGAATAAAGCAATTTGGAGAAAGAAATAATCTATTGATAATGATAATTGTTATCAATTAAAAAGTCAACGGTTTTGCTTGAAGAAATTTAAAGTGAATGATTCGTAATCATTACCTATTTTATTCCCGAAATTTAAGGGAATAAACCATGTTTTAGTCGATTATCTCTTTTTCTTTCCAAGCTCTTTAAGAGGCTGTTTTTTAGGGATTTTTTCAAACAATATCTTCACATGAAAATGGTTGTCATCAACTTGTAGTACCTCCAACACCTTTGCCTTACGCCCTTTAATGCGAATATCTTCTTCCACAGTAGGTAGCTTGACGAGCAATTGACTTAAAACGGACGTCTTGTTTTCGTAATAATGCGTCACAAACATTGCGATTCTCCTTCTGACTTTTGATTGTTACTCAATTTATGAGCGAGGGATAATAGTTAGAACTTTGGAGATGGTGAGCAAAGAATGAATGGAACCGCTCGAAAAGCTGTTAGAGGTGATCATATAGAGAGGAAACCCGCTCATCGAGTTACTGAAGGTAATCATAAAATGAGAGAGCCAAGCACAGAGGAAAACTAGTAATTAGTTTCCTATAGAAGTTTATAACTTAGTGAGGGGAAAGAGGCGTAGAATCCCATACAATACTTAATAGTCATATTGTGGGTGAATGGAATAAATATATTTTACATTGCCGGTTGGTTAATTATGTTAATATCACGTTAGATTAACATGATTAGATAGTAAAGAAAAGGAGGCGAGTAAGAAGAATGACAAATAATATCATTGAACAAGCAAAACGAGGGTTGGAAGGTTTTGCTATTGGAGGTTATCATACTAGTGGAAATTTTAGTAAGTATCGGGAGGATTACTATAAATATTTTGGAGATCCAGATGATGAAACGAGAAAGTACGCTATAGCTGCATTTACTTGTATGCTGGGTACTTGGGAAACGGGTTCTCTTCAGATATTTCAGCCCATACAAGAGTGGGAGGAAAATAAAAAATGGAGCTCCAATCCATTAGACCAGAAGCGATTTTATCGTTTTAAAGATTATCTTTATGCACTGTTAGCACATCATGAGCAGATAGAGAAAGAATTCCCCTATATGTATGAAGATATTGTTTTATTTTTAATAAAAATAGAAATAAATCAAGGGATCAGATATGAGGAATGGTTTCCAGAGCATAACCCGAATTTGTTTCAGCGATTAAGAGAAGAAATTTTAATACCTAAACAACATTTGGCAGATAAAAGAAGTAATTGGGAATTATTGTTAAAAGAAATGGGTATTGAGCCTTTTTTTGAATCGGATCAATTTAGGTAATGAAAGTGATCCAAAATATCCGCTCAGAAAGGAAGTCTAGGTGATCAAAAAGAGAGGTACCCCACTTATTAGAAACAATCATTTAGCAAGCCACAGCGAAATAAAATTGCAATGGAAAACACTACTGCATGTTGCAGAGAAATCATTCACTTAATCAGTTAGAGAGGAGGTCAATGTCCACTTTTTTTATAAAAAAATCAAAAATATGACATGATACTACAGGTAGGAATTGCAACTTTCGACATGTTTTTTATTTATTTCTCGGGAAATATCTCATAGCGAGTTGTGAAAATGGTAGGGACTTCGTCAGCTGTTTTAGGCTATTTATGTTGGGCTGGCTTGGGTGGATACATAAAAAGGTAACATTTCAATCAAACAGGTAGGTGGATTACGTTTCAGCTTGAGGGATGTTCGCTATAATAAGAGTAAGGAGGAAATGAAATGTATTTAAAGTCATGTAAGGTGTTACAGGATACGATTCCCAATAAACAGGAGTATCCTTTTAATATTCCAAGCTTGCAGGATTTGCATGAACTGGAGTTCCCAACGAATGTGACGTTCTTTGTTGGGGAAAATGGTTCGGGGAAATCAACATTACTGGAGGCGATTGCTGATCGTTGCGATTTCAATACGGCTGGTGGTGGTCGTCAAAATTTATATGAAGTACATAAGGCGGAATCTTCATTGGGGGAATATATCCGTTTGTCGTGGCTGCCGAAAATATCGAATGGGTTTTTTCTTCGATCAGAAACATTTTATCAATTTGCCAGCCATATTGATTTGATAGAAGATCCAAGGAGATACAACGCTTTTGGTGGGAAATCTTTACACCATCAATCTCATGGTGAATCCTTTCTTGCGTTATTTATGAACCGCTTTAAGGGTAAAGCCATTTATTTATTGGATGAGCCTGAGGCGGCATTGTCTCCAACGAGGCAGCTGAGCTTGCTGAAAATCATGAAGGACCTCGAGCATGAGGCACAATTTATTATTGCTACACACTCACCCATTTTGCTTGGCTATCCCAATGCAACGATTTATAGTTTTGATCAAGGAGAAATTGAATCCATTCGCTATGAGGATACCATTCATTACATCGTGACCAAACGTTTTTTAGATGCGCCACAGTCCATATTAAGAGAGTTATTTGATGAGGAGAGAGAATCATGAATCAACGAAAAGGCTTAATCATGCGAGAAATCCGATTAGATGAAATGGCACAGTCCATTGATTTACTGAATTATGTCTTTCAAATGTCAATGTCCATTCACAAGGATCGTCGCTTTGTGAATGCTAAGAGTAGGCAATTTAATGAAGGGCATGCTATCGGGTGGTTTGATGGCTCACAGCTTGTATCGCAAATATTAAGTTTGCCTTTTGAGGTGAATGTGCATGGTAAGATTTATGAAATGGGTGGCATCACAGCAGTTGGGACATACCCTGAATATTCAGGACATGGCTTAATGGAGAGCTTGATCATTGAGAGTCTGCAAAGTATGCGAAATGAAGGACAATATATATCCTATTTGTTTCCATATTCTATTCCTTATTACCGCAAAAAGGGATGGGAAATTATGAGTGATATTGTGGAATTTCAAGTGAAGGATACACAGCTTCCTCATTATGCTGGGCTTAATGGGAAAATTCGCCGAGTTGATCCGAAGCATGAGGATGTGGTGGATATCTACGCACGCTATGCACAGAAAACGCATGGCGTAATGGTGCGCAATAGTATTGCCTGGAACGAGAAATTTCAGGAGGATTTCTGGGAGGAGAAATTTATAGATAGTGATGTGAACCTTCAGGCAGCGGTCTACTATGATGAAGAAGATGTGGCGCAGGGCTATATGTTCTATCGTATTATGGAGGAAAATTATTACATTGATGAAATCGTCTATATGCAGGAAGAGGCTCGGAAAGGTTTATGGAATTTCGTCTCGGCTCACAGCTCGATGGTCTACAATGTCTATGGGAAAACAACCGGAAATGAAGCGGTAGCCTTTTTATTAGAGGACAGCGAGATCATTCAAAAGGTATCACCTTATTTCATGGCAAGAATCGTCGATGTCAAAGAATTTTTACTGCGCTATCCATTTAACGGTCAGGATTTCGAGCTTCAGCTAGCTGTCAGTGATCGCACTGTGGCGTGGAATAATGGTACCTACATCATCAAAATGAAAGATGGAAACCTTGCTGTGCAGAAGGTAAGTGAGACGTTGAACGCGAATGCTGTGCATTTAACAGTGCAAACACTGGCTACCATGCTGTTAGGCTACAAACGTCCAACCTATTTAGAAAAAATTGAACGATTACAGGGACGTGCAGAGGAAATTGCATTGCTGGAGGCGGTTTTACCAGTAGGTATCCCAACATTTATTGATTACTTTTAAGTGGTATGGGGTAAGAGCCATAACGTTGATGGTTATGGCTGCCACGCCTCTTTTAACAGCTCAATCCCCAGCTTGATTTCTTCCAACGCTAATTTACTAAAGCCTAATTGCAGCATGGGTTCCTCATTTTTTTGATGGATAAAAAAGGGGCTTGTCGGATAAACCTTCACACCGTAAGTCGCCGCTCGTTGGATTAGCTGCTGCTCGGAAAGCGGAGACTTTATCTTCACTAATACATAGAGTCCTGATTGCTCGCCTAACACGGATATTTGCTGCCCAAAATGTCGTTGTAGCTCCTGTACAAGGTGCTGCATTTTTTGTTTATAGGTCAAACGCATTCGTTTAATATGGCGTGACCATTCTCCCTGCGCCATAAATTGGGCCATTGTGCGTTGATGGAGGGACGAAGCATTTTGTTCAAAATGAGCAAAACGCTCTTTATAGGGCTGAACAAGTGCATTTGGTAGCACCATATAGCTTAAACGCACACCTGGTAAAAATGATTTGGAGAAGGTGCCGAGATAGATTACCCTTGATGAGTCGATGGAAGCAAGGGCAGGAAATGGCTGTTGTGTATAGCGAAACTCTCCATCATAATCATCCTCTAGAATATAACCATCAACTTGTTGAGCCCATTGTATTAAGGTCTGTCGCTGCTGAATAGACATGGACACACCGTATGGGAAATGATGTGACGGGGTGACATACATTAAGCGTGATTGACAGTTTTGGAGTATGTCAAGTTGAGCTCCTGTTTCCATTACAGGTAGTGGCTCTATTTCGAAGTGATGTAACTGGAAGGCTTCCCGTGCACCATCATAGCCAGGGTCTTCCAAAAGAATGCTTGGGAAAGATTCTTTTAGCAAAAAGCCAAGATACAAGAGCATTTGCTGTGTGCTACTACCGATAATGATAGTGTCGCTCGTTGTATAAACCCCTCTTGCTTGCAGTAAATATTGCACAAGCTGCTCCTTTAGCACTGATTCTCCAAACAGTTCTCCATATTCGTAACAGGTTGATTCCTGTAATACTTGATTGGCAATTTGGCGCCATGTTTTCATGGGAAAATGTTGCTGATCGACAGCCCCAGCGCGAAAATCTACAAGATAGGATGCAGCCTTCTTTTTTGGCTGTGTCATAGGGGCCTGTTCCTGCTCCTTTAGAAAAACCTGCTCTAGTGCATTGACGAAATAGCCTTTTCGTCCCTCCCCACGTATGTATCCTTCTGCTACAAGCTGTTCATAAGCGGTTAATGTAGTATTACGACTGACCTGTAAAGTTTCTGCAAGTTTTCGTATAGAGGGCAGGGAATCATCTGTTTGAAGTGAACCTTGCATAATAAGTGCTTTAATTTGCTGGTACACTTGCTTATATTTTGCCTCTTTTTCTGTTAATAGAAAGATAAAATCGTCCATAAGGCACCACCTTGACATGTTAAAATGTTTGGAACTGTTTCTTTTGAAATGTCAGATTATTTACTACCATCATACTAGAAGGACAATCAAAAGGAAATGGAGATTAAAATATGAAAATTTGTATGGTGACACAGCAAACGATGGGAGACGTAGTCCCATTATTTAATGCCTATCGTGAATTTTATGGACAATCATCTGATTTACAGCAAGCTGAGCAGTTTATACAGGAGCGAGTAATGGGAGCAGAGTCTATTATTTTCCTGGCATATTTGGAGGAGGAGCCAGTTGGATTTGCACAATTGTTTCCAGTCTTTTCATCCGTAGCTATGAAACGAGCGTTTCTCTTAAATGATTTATTTGTGGCGAAACAAGCCAGAAAACAAGGTGTAGCACAGGCGTTGATGGAGCAATGCTATAGCTATTGTCAGCAGGAAGATGCTCGTTACATGATGCTAGAAACTGCCAGAGATAATGTCCAAGCACAGAAGCTCTATGAAAAAATGGGCATGACGATTGATGAAACTGTTTATTATTACAGTATTTATTGGTAATTTTTTTCGATGTGATGGATGTTGGTGGAGAGCCCGCTCAATACCACTATAAATCTAAGTTTCAGCCCCCACCATTGATTGTGTAATGGAGGGGGCTTTGTGGTTAGGCGTGGCTCATCCATCCTGCGAAGAGACCTGATGAGAAAAAGCGGGTAATATTTTGAAAGCCCGCTTCACTTAATAGCTGTTGGATTTCTTGATCGGAGAGGAAGGAAATATTCATGATGCCCTTGCCCATGCTATCTACCTTTTCTTTTGTATAGCCGGCATCTAAAAAGTAGCTTTGCCATATTTTGATGCGATTTTGTAGCTCGTCACTTTCTCGTTCTCCGTAGGCACAAGCGAGGACAAAGGGCTTTCCAGGTTTTAATTGCTTGTGAATATTTTGCAGTAGATGGAGTTTCTCCTGTCGATCTTCAATAAAATGAAGAACGAGGATACAGCTTGCCGCATCGAATTTCGGTGTTGATTGGGGTAAGCGCTCAATTGTTCCTTGTAGTAGCTGAACGCGACTTTCAATATCCAGTTGCACGGCTTTATGTTGTGCGATTTGGAGCATTTCCTCAGATGGATCAATCCCAGTGAACATCCATTTAGGGTTTGTTGGTCCCCATGCAGAAAGCTCGTTGCCTCCACCAGCTCCTACAACAAGCAGGGATGCTTCTTGTTCTCCTAAATGCATGCGGAAATAGGCTTGTGTCACGGCAAATAATGTGTCATAGGCAGGCACTGAAATTCTTGTGCTGTGCTCATATGTTCGTGCCTTTTCTAATAAATGTGTAGATAATGTACGCATTGTGATAGCCTCCAGTGTTTTATCATCTCTATTACAGACCCTTAATATCTGTAATAGAGTATAAATGAAAATAACTGAAAAGACAAAGGAGAAGCCCTTTGACATCGTTTTTTATTGTAAAACATTTAATAATTAACAATAAAGATAAATAATTTAACGTTTATCGTTAAATAACTATTGAAAAAAATGGCACTTTCTTCTATGCTTGTAGTAAACAGGAGGGGAAATAAGATGATGAATAGTTTAATCAGTGCCATTTTGCAAGTGATGTTATTTTCAGTGATTCCGTTTATTTGGTGGCTTTGTACAGCGAGAAAAAAACAGCCCTTTTTAACGTGGATAGGATTGCAAAAGCCTATTATTGTGCACAAGGGAAGGTATGCTATGTACATTGTACTTTCTACTTTCACGATGTTAATACCGAGCTTTGCACTAGTCTTTTTCTATATTGATCGCTCCTTGCTAGCGGCGAATCAATTCGCGGGACTTGGAGCTGCTGCCGTCATTCCAGCACTTTTCTACGCTATTATTCAAACAGGTTTATCAGAGGAGCTATTATTTCGCGGCTTTTTATTAAAGAGATTGATGAAGATTTTTGATTTTCAAGTAGCAAATCTCTTGCAAAGTATTGTTTTTGGCTGTGTTCATGGGGCCATGCTATGGTCGGTGCTTCCGCTTCATGTAATCTTATTAGTTGTGCTTACTACAGCGCTTGCTGGCTATGTGATGGGCTGGGTGAACGAACGAATTGCTGGAGGTTCCATTGTCACTAGCTGGAGTATCCATAGTATCGTAAATTTCATAGCGGCGTGCTTGTATATGTTTAAATTTTGACTTATTTGCATTTCTTTGCTGTCACTTGCATAATAGGGCAGAGAGGATTTTTTCGTGAAGGGACGTGCAAGCATGACAGAGTGGCCTAAGGGAGTAGCAAAACCAGCAATTCGCGCATTACATCAAGCGGGTTATACAGAATTGAAGCAGCTAGAAAGAGTTGAGCTTTCTACATTAGCTCATCTTCATGGAATGGGTCCAAAAGCTTTAGCAGCGATTGAGGCGGCACTAAAGGAAAGTAGGGAACTTCGTGAATAAGCTGACATTGTTTTTACTGGCGATGGTTGTCTATTATATCCTCGTTGTAGTCGTTATTAGCAAGCTGTTTATTATTCCTATTATGAAAGTGATGGCTCTTATCTTTTTTTTAGGGGCAGGCTATATCTTTTCTCGTAAAATGCGTAGGAAATTACAGTAGGAGGTAATATGAAAATTGTTAAATTAACATTCTTTTATTTAGCTATTATTTTATTGGCATTGACGCTGTCCTTAGCGGGTGTTCGTCTATCCATCTCTCTTGGGATATTTGCAGTAATTGCGATAGGGATGATTTATCGCCATATACATATTTTATATCGCACAAACAATATGGAACAGGTGGATAAATGGGTTAAAAATCACCGAAAAGAGCCTATATTTGCTGCTCTCTATGCATCAGCTTACGGGACAAAAGAGGAACAGATTCAGGCAATCGATGTCATCATCCATCATTATAAGCAGCCAGCCATTAAGTACAATTACCTCTTTATTAAGGCCATTATGGAGGAGAATCTTGGTGCTGCTAAAGTAGCCGCAAGACAAATTGATAAGGAGCCTTTAACTAGCTATGCACTATGCTATATTGCTGCGCTGGAAGGTCGAGCGGCCGATATGAGAAGTGATAAACTAACACAGCCGTGGATGCAACCTGCAATTGAAGCGGTCTATGCCTGTACAATAAAGGATCAGGCTAATTTCCGCCAATTCGCGGATGCCAGCATCCAACAAGCACGTGGCATACAGAAATACGGTTTAATACATAATTTTAAGCAAATGGAAGATGAATTGGTAAAGGCATAATGGAAGGGCTACTTGATAACAGTATCAGGTAGCCTGATTTTGTGTCAGAAATCATAAATTAATTCAATGAGGTGAAAATGTTTGTCTAAAATGGATCAAATGATGCAGATTTTATGGTTGTTGAATTCAGGTAGGAAAATTACCGCGAAAGAAATCGCTGAAAAATTAGAGATTAATATCAGATCCGTTTACCGCTATATTAACTCACTTTCTGCCAGCGGTGTGCCGATTATAGCTGAAACAGGTCATCATGGAGGATATACCCTGTTAAATAATTTTATTAAAAGTCCTCTTATTTTTGATGTTGATGAGAAAGCGGCATTACTTCATGCTTCTATTTTTGCAAAAGAAGCTGGTTATTTTTTAGATGAGGCATTAAATAGTGCAAAAGCAAAGCTTACAATGTATTCAAATCAGGAGCAAGAAAAAATGATTCAACAGCATTTACAAGGTTTCGAGATAATCGGTCCAACAGAATCCTCATTGGAGCCACTATTAAAAAAATTAGAAGAGAGTATAGTAAAGGAAACCTCTATAGAAATGGAATACCATACTAATAATGAAGAGCAATCTAAGTCTAGGTTGGTTAATCCATATGGTTTGGTTTATTGGAATCAAAACTGGTATGTCGTTGCCTTTTGTCATGTAAGAAATGAAATCCGTACTTTTAAAGTAGGCCGAATTAGCAGTCTGCATCAAACCGTCATTCCCTTCCAACGACCACAATCTTTCTCTGCCAGTGATTTTTTTATGGAAAGCCTTTTTCCCCAAGAGGAACATAAACAGAACCTTGTGCCCTTCATCATTTGTGGAAAGACAAGTGCTGTGGATGCAATCAGTCAGCATTGGTTTTTAAAGTATCACCTCCAAGAACGCACCAGTAAGAACGCAATATTTTTAGTAGATGAGGAAGCACTACATACATATGTACCTTATTTACTTTTTCCCTATGGAAAATCAATCCAAGTAGTAGAACCCATAAGTCTAAAGCAAAAGATAATTGACGTTCTATATGAGCTCATCCATTTTTATGAAAATGAAAACTTTACTGACGGAGAATGTCAGTAAAGTTTTTTTATACTAAGCATAGTTTCAATAAAAGGAGTGTTTATTATGCAGACAAGAAAAGTCTATCTTTATGTATTTGATACGATGGCAGATTGGGAGATAGGGTATTTAATGGCCGAATTAAATACAGGTAGATATTTTAAAAAGGGGCTAGAGCCTTTAGAGGTGATGACAGTAGGGATTGATAGAAGTCCTGTTACGACGATGGGTGGCATCACCATACTTCCAACGATGACCGTTGCTGAATGTCACTTGAATAGCATGGATATCTTGATTCTTCCAGGAGGCAATACATGGCTAGAATCTATTCATGAGCCTGTATTGAATAAAGTCTCCAAAGCGTTGAATGAAGATGTTTTCGTAGCTGCAATTTGTGGTGCAACATTTGGTCTCGCAAAGGTTGGTTTGCTTGATAGAAGACAACATACGAGCAACGATCTCGAATACTTGAAGATGCTTTGTCCACATTATATTGGGGATGAATATTTTAAACAGAAGCCAGCCGTAACTGAAGGGAATTTAGTAACGGCATCTGGCATTGCACCGTTGGATTTTGCCTACCATGTTTTGAGGCTGCTCGATGTTTTTACACCTGAAACATTACATGCTTGGTATAAGCTTTATGAGACGCAGGAGAAAAAATATTTTTATGAATTAATGACATCCATTGAATAATAATTAGTCTAAGAAGAGCATGTTCATTGTTAAAACATGCTCTCTTTTTTTACATTAACTTTTTTTAGCCAACAAAATGCCTCGCACAATCCCTATCATGAAGATGCCAAATAACAGCAGTAAAAATAAGTAAGCATGCCATTGTTGTAAAATACGTTCACTTCCTAGAGCTACCGTCAGGTCATTGAATAGGGAGTAGGTAAAATACAATAGAATACTATTTTTGATGAGACAAAACGTAAGGATGCCATTTTGTCGCTGTTTATGGGAGAGCGGTGCTTTATTTTTACGCATCACAGGATAAGCTGCCTTTATCTCTAAATAGTGTAAGAGTAGAAAGAGCATAAGAGCGACAAAGGGTAAATAAAAAATAGCAATTTTCGGACCAAATTGGGCATGGTCACTCGTGAAGCTTTGCAAGACAGGAATCATGGCAGGGAGCTTGCCGTATTGAATGAGTGTCGCTGTAATGCCGGCTAGAAAAATAGTCGCCACAATAACCGTTAGCTGGTGACAAAAGCGTGGTGTGGGTGTTTTTTGTTGTATATGCATCCTTGCTCCTCATTTCCATCATCATTGATAATAACAATCTGTTATACTGTATCATAGAATGATTGCTTTTTGTGTTAGGGAAAGAAGGATATTATGGAATACTTGTTGTTTTTACTTATTGGCATCATTGGGAATGTCATTGGGACGTTAGTTGGGGGTGGTGGCTTAATTACCTTGCCAACGATGATGCTAATGGGTGTACCCGTCCATTCGGCTATTGGCGCAAATAAAGTGTCCAATATGGTGAGTGCTTTTTCAAGCTTTTATACAATTTATCAACGTAAGGAATTAGCATGGAACGAAATGCGTTCGGTGTTACTTGTCTCTTTAATCGGAGGTACATTGGGGGGACTTTTCGCTTCATTCATGAGTAGTCAATCATTAACGTTTATTGCTATTATTTTACTTGGCTTTGCGCTTGTCATGTCCTTTATGGGTGGAGCTGATTTTGGCGACAAGGAACGTTTTACGATGAATCGAAAAAACGGTCCTATCCTTCTTGGAGTTGGCTTTTATGACGGTATGTTTGGTCCGGGCAGTAGTACATTGGCGCTTTATACATATGCACATGAGAAGATTTCCTATATTAAAGCCGTGGGGCTATCACGGGTAGGGGTATTTGCAATGTGCTCAGGAGCAGCGATTACCTATATTGCTACAGGGAAAATCGAATGGCCGTTAACGCTTATTTTAATGATTGGCTCGACGATTGGTGCACAAATTGGGCTTGTGCTAGCCAGAAAAGTGAAAGCACATCAGGTAAAGCTTTTACTGCGTATTGTAACGATTGTGCTGATTATACAGCTTGTTTATGATTTCATCCATCAGCTTTAGGAGGTGATTGCCCTGTTTGAAATTTCACCCTATCCAACCTTTTCGTGGTCGCTATCGCGTCATAAAACATTGACAAGCTGCGCCCGCAAATACGGCTATGAATATTACTTTTCACATAACGGGTGGCTCAGTTACAATGTGGAGCCATATCATCAACAGGTGTATCGCTTAAAAAAGCTGCAATCGATGCCTATTTTATTTGGGCAAATTGTCCATCGATACATTGAGCAGGCCATTAATGATTATTTACAAACAGGAAAAGCTCCCACTGTAGAGGAGCTAATTCAATTGGGTCGCGGGCAGCTGAATGCAGCCTTTATTGACTCCACTCGTCGTCTTGAATTTTGGAGGCAAAAACCAAATAAGTATTATATGATGCAGGAAATCTATTATCATGGCACCCTTTCTCCTGAGCTAGTGCAAGACTATAAAGAACGTTTACAACTTGTCTTTAATCATTTTTTAATGAGTGAAACATTCCAGCAAATCAACTCACAAAAAGGCTCTCTCCGTATCGGGGAGCCAGAGCAATTCCGCTCCATGAAAATAGAAGATGTCCAGGTATTTGTTGTTATGGACTTTCATTATTATGATGAACTGAGAGATAAATGGATTATTGTTGACTGGAAGACCGGTGGAGAATCTGATGATGACCGTCAGCAATTAGCCCTCTACGCTTACTATGTTCAGCAAAAATACCGTGTGTCTCTAGCGCAAATCGAGGTCTATAATGAATATTTATTAACAGGCAAGCGCAAGAAATATAGTTTTACAGACATCGATATGGAGAACATTTTGTATACGTTTCAGCGCAGTGTTTTAGAAATGAAAAAGTATCAGGCTGATATTTTTTCCAACGAGCCCGTGGACATCGAGGACTTTGAACAAACACAAGAAAAATGGCATTGTCGTGGCTGTAATTTTAGGGAGCTATGTGTGCAGAAATATGATGAAAAATTGAGCAAGTGACCAAAAAGTCATCGAAATGGTCGCTTGCTTCATTTTTATTCTTTTGGGTTAGATGACTATATGTATTGATTGTCATTTTTATATCAGAGTGACCTAGTTGCTCCTGTATGATCTTAAAATTTGCATTCCGACTGACCATAAATGAGGCATATGAATGTCGTAATGCGTGAAAATTCAACTTTGGTAAACTGTACTTTTCAATAATTCTTCTCCAAGCTAGATCTATAGCAGCAGGTTTTGATGGATAACCATCTGATTTTGTAAAGATTAAATTTAATGGAGTTCCATCATCATCTTTTATCGGATTCCAAGCGTCACCCATTTTATTTTTTAATTCCACTTTTTTAACTTTTCATCTTCTTATTTGATACTTCGATTTCGAAATCTGTAATAGCTTCCTTTATTGCACGATCAGACATGGATTTCATACGTATGGTTTTAGTATAAGTCGTTCACCCGTCTCTTCATCATACCCATGTTTAACAGTAACATTTATTCGAAGTTCTCCTTTCTTGGTAGGTGGTAAAACTGTATAACTTGCCATAATTATTCTCCTTTCTTAATTTCTTATAGTTGCTGTTAAATTTAAATAATAACCACCACCTTTAAGGGAGTGTACGTTCTGTTAAGGGTGAAAAATTTTTATGTTCCATAACGATTAAAAGGTGTTTCAAACCAATTAATTAATTCTAATACCCCTAATGTCTCAAAATATATAGTGAAATTATCAATAGATACATATTCACTACTTGCAATTTATGAGCTTGTATTATTTTTGAAAAGGGAACAAGTATCATGTATGCCAATCCACGTGCTCTCAACTCTTGTGGAAACTCTGTTCCTCCACCATTTGCTGAAGCATTTGTATGAGCAAATTTACCTGAGATGTGTGCAACTAGCAGTAGATACGCAGTGAATATTTGATAAATTTTGTACAGAAGGGAGAATGGAAATGCACAACACAGTTATCCACGAATTAAGGAGGAAGTTGCAGCTATTTTTAAACAATCACAAGGAGAGCCCACATTTGAAGATACAGTTTTAGAAGGAAAAGAAAGACATTATACAATAATTAATGAGCTTGATGTTGAAAAGTATTTAAACATTGGAGAGCGACAAGAACTAGCGATTGTGTTAGATAGGATCTCCAAACATTAAGAATGGGATAAACCGTTGGGAAAGAGTTGCAGATTATCCTTAGAG
Organism: Lysinibacillus capsici; assembly: GCF_020217405.1. NCBI lineage: Bacteria > Bacillati > Bacillota > Bacilli > Caryophanales > Bacillaceae > Lysinibacillus > Lysinibacillus capsici. The sequence continues at coordinate 2,012,387 of NZ_CP084108.1, forward strand.
TTAATGAACAGTATGCTATTTCTTTTCATATTTTTTACTATTCCATGCCCAATTTAAAAAAGCATAAACAAGTACTGCCCATAAAGAAAAGAAGAGATTATTAAGAAAATCCCAATTACCTTTTTTGAAATAATCCGAAACAGACAAAAGTAAAAAAAGTATAACGAAGTAAACAATATTTAAGTATTTTCTGATAAATGTCACTAGAATCACCTTAATATGTATTTTTTTATAAATTACAACATAAAAAAGCCTTGGTGATTTGTGACTTAATGCTTCTATTCAATGATGACTACTACCAAAACCTAAAACGTATCATCAAGACTGTGGAAGTTTATACAACGAGTTTGGTGAGGATAAGCATACCATTGTAGATATGCGTTACTGGATACAGATGACTGTTATGAATGGGAAGACATAGCCGAAAAGCTTATATTTCATAATGTATTGTGTAAACGTAACATTTTAATAGATAAAACAGCAGAAAGTATTAGTTGGGTTTAAAATTTATTTCATTTCATTTGTATTTTTTAACACTACTAAAGTCATGTTTGATTATAAATTAAATATTATTATAGAAGAATCTTGATTTGAAAAAGTAGATGACAATATAAGAACCTTCATCATTAAAGAATGGAGGTTCTTTGGCAATGGATTGGTGATTTAACACTTTATAAATTGTAACTATTTGTCATTTAATAAAAGGTAATTAAATACTATTTAAGTTTAATTTGTAAAATTATACAATTGCGGTGTACCCGAAAAAATAAAGGAGTGGAAAAAATGAAGAAATTTAGCGGATTATTAATAGTTTTATTTATGACTATATTAGTAATTCCTGTAACAGCAAAAGCTAATGATGATATATTATCGGAGTTAGTAAAAAAAGAGGCACAAGATTACTGTGGTGTTTACACTCTAAGTCCAATGGACGGTTTTGAACCTATAGAAGTGCCTGAAAGCGAAATTCCAACTGATGAAATAAACTTTGTTGAAGAGAACGAGGCAATGAAAGCAGCGTCACCGATGAAAGATCAGGTGGCAACATCATCCTCTGGTTCAAAGATTGTAATGCCAGCAGCTAAAACTAGAAATTACGGTTATTGTCATATTTATGAGTATCATATGAAGTTTTCTAAGGGGAAAATAAAATATGAAACTCAAGTAAACAATGAATGGAAATCACAATTCAAATATGCTTATTATCCAGCAAAATCTATGGATATCGCAATGGAAGTAATAAATGGAACAGACGAACTGATAAAAGATCCTACAGTTAAAGATCGTTATACAAAAGAATTTATTTCGTTTAAAGAAGGACAAAGAGTTAGGGTTGCAATTCAAAAAGGGAGTTCATGGTCAGGGTCATATTCAAAGTATGATTGGATTATTGTATCAATGTTCCCTGTATTCTAAACGTGTGTTATAATCTATATTATGGAAATTTTAAAAGAAAGTGACTATGGTATGGAAAATAATAAAATTATACAAAATGTGAAACAAACTATTTCTGGGATTGAAATTGGGTATTTTACCACTGCCAAAAATTATATTTATGATGAGTATTTTAAATATTTTAATGATGATGATAAAGAAACTAAAAAATATGCATTATTAATTTTTACATGCATGTTAGGCAACTGGTTTAATAAGTCTACTTTTGTCTTTAAACCTGAAAAGGAACGTTTAAAATACAACAATGAAAAAGGAACAAAATTTTTTAATTTTGAGGATTATATAACTTCATTATTAGATAACTATCAAAATATTAAACAAGAATTTCCTTATATGTTTGAGATTATTGTTGTGTATTTAATTTTGATAGAAAAGGATAAACATATGATTTATGAAGAATGGTTTCCAGAAATTAATCCGGAAATATTTCAAGAACTTAGGGAGAAAATTTTAATTCCCAACAAAAATTTGGTCGATGATTGTCATCCAATAAAATATTTATTTAGAGAAGTTGGAATTAAACCTTTTTTCAAAGGTGATTTTTTTGATGAATAAATACCAAAACCAAATTCAAATGTACAGCACCCCGAAAGTTAGACCAAAAATCTAACTTTTGGGGTGTATTTATTTTGGCAAAATACGATTATGAGTTTAAGAAAAAAGTCGTTGAAGCCTACTTTCAAGGGCATGGAAGTTATAGACAAATAGCTCTTCTATTTGGTATTTCCTCAGGCCATGGAGTGGTGAGAAGGTGGTTGAAGCAAGTAACTGCATTAGGATTTGATTCTCTTAGAAAACAGAAAAGACGTTCGGATTACACTATTCAATTTAAACTTGATGTAATAAACTATTATTTAAATAGTGGGGAATCTATCCGAGATGTCGCTCATAAATTCAATCTGCCAAATGACTCGATGGTTTTAAAGGACGTCCATCCATGTCAGACAAACAGAAGAAAACGAAGGAAGAAAAGTAATTATCGCGTGAACAAGAATTAGAACGGGAATCTTGCAAATATAGTACATACAAAGGCAATGTTGGAACGGTTGAGAAGAATCGTATTCACCGCCGTTTCCATACATCCATCCCCCATCAAAAATTGACAACGGATACCTCTGAATTTCAGTATGTCGTTACTGGAGAAGGTGGAAAAGTAACCATTAAAAAAGCTTATTTAGATGCATTTCTAGATATGTTTAATGGTGAAATAATTTCCTATCGATTATCTGAACGACCGAACGTACAAGCAATTCACGACGCTCAACTAGAGGCAATTGAACGAACATCAGATTGCCTTTTCCGACGAACCTTTCATTCAGATCGGGGATGGGCGTATCATATGAAACAATACGCAATTCTACTGGAAAACAATAAAATATTTCAAACCATGTCTCGAAAAGGAAACTGCTTAGACAATTCGCCAAAAGAAAATTCCTTTGGCCTACTGAAACAAGAAATGTATTATGGGACTATCTATACTAGTCTTGAAGAAATAAAACAAGCGAATGATAAGTATATCTACTATTATAATTACAAGCGAATAAAGAGTAAATTTGGCACCTATCGTGTAAGATTGGCTGCATAGAAAGGACAAAAGTCGTTATGGAACTTCATAAACTACAAAAGTTGAAAATAATAGTAGATCGGCCAATGGGCTATAAGGATGGTTTTGATAATATCTATCCGATAAATTATGGCTACGTACCTGGAATCATTGGTGGCGATGGAGAGGAACAGGATGTCTATATCCTTTCAAATAAGCTAAAGGGGCCAATAGATGAATTTACAGGTAAACTTATCGCAATTGTCCATAGAAATGATGATATTGAAGAAAAATGGGTCGTTACTTCAGAGGATGAAAATTACACAAAAGAGCAAATTAGAGAACAAATAAATTTCATGGAACAATGGTTTGACTCAAAAATTGAACTTTTAAATTAAAATAACGAAGAGGAGTAACTCCTCTCCGAAATAAGTCTAACTTTTGAGGTTCACTACACTCAAACTTTTAATAACAGTCGGTGATTAATAATGAAAACACAATGATTGAAGTTCGTTTAATAAATACAGCTTTTGATTTACACTGAAACTTTATGAAAGTTATAGTCAACTATCAGGCTGATATTTTTTCCAACGAGCCCGTGGACATCGAGGACTTTGAACAAACACAAGAAAAATGGCATTGTCGTGGCTGTAATTTTAGGGAGCTATGTGTGCAGAAATATGATGAAAAATTGAGCAAGTGACCAAAAAGTCATCGAAATGGTCGCTTGCTTCATACCAACGTGTCCATGTTTCAATTTGAGTGTCATTACGAATGTTCAGCTCTTCCAATATAAGCTTTGTAGGAATACCTTGTATCTTCACTTCAACTGCCTTTAATTTTACTTCTTGTGGATAACTCACTCTCGTTCTCATGAAAATAAGCACCTCCAATAGATTTCAGGATACATTACCCTAAATTCAATTGAAGATGCTTTTTTGTTTTGTCTAACCCGAAGGGGTCAGTTCGAATTTTCCTCAATACCTAATAAATTCGATACAATATCTGTACTATTTAAAAAAAGTTCTTGAATAGGTAAAACTGCAAAAGATAAGGATGAAGTTGTAGGAAATAATCGTTGTTTATCGTAAATAATATTGATCTTAAATTGTTTTATATTAAGATCATATAATATTTGCGACTGTGATAACTCATTATATATTACTTGTCCGCCTACACTTTCAAATAATTTTTCTATAGCTATTTTCCCATGGAATCCATTCCACCAAGATAAAAATAATTTAACACTTTCTGAAAATCCAAACTCCCCATTTTCGTTTCTATCAAATAGTTGTCGGTAGAATGTACTTTCATTTTCCAAAACCCCATTACTATCGTAATATTGATTTTGCACAGTATTATTTATAACTTCATTCCATATCTCTTTAAATTTAATATTAAATTTTTCTTGAGGTAAGATACCCCAACCGGAGCTGTTAAAATTAGGGAATGGAGACTGCGGATTATTATTACTACTATTATTTAAAAATAAGTTTTGTATAAATATTAGATAATTTAAAGAGTATGGAGCTGTAACTTCTAAATTGAGTTGATTATTTTTAGCATTATTTAAATCAAACATGAATTTGCACCTCACTCTTTTATAAAACTTTATTGGATTAGATTAGGTATAGTATTTATAATTAAATACCTTTTTTTCAAACGTCATAATAATAATTATTTATAGTTCAAACAGTTATTACTAGTACATGAAAGGTATCCCGTTATCATATGCTTGAGGGCTTACATAATATAAAAATGCTCCTGATGCAGCAGGGATATTTAGAGTCCAAGAGAAGGATCTTGCAGTTGGCATATAATTAAATGTCGCTGTTCCATCCGAACCCCAAAAAGTACCGAACGGTGTAATGACATTGTTGTCTTCTTCCATTTTCTTTGCTTCATACATTTCGAAAGTGTTATCAGTATTTTCTGAAATTTTATCTTCCGCTTGAGCATGGCTCATATTAAAAAAGGATTTTCCTATAATAAAAATAACACTTAATGCAATCAAAATTTTAAAATATTTTTTCATTTCCCTTTAAATTAAATTTTTAATACTAATAAAGAAGATTTAAAGTTTAACTAGGATGTGAAAAGCTAAAAATACTTGCCAATGTCCTCCCTTCAACTAAAAATATATTACTCTAATATAAAATATATTATATTTTGTAAATATAACATATAATTACATAATACCATTAATTATACCTTTGCCTAGCTCAAACGTAAATGATAAAATACAAGTATCAAATTACATATAAGACTAACGGGAAAACCCCGCTTTAGATAATTCAAGGTGTAAAAGGACTCTATTTTGTAGTCTTTACACTATTGTTTCTATTGCGAGATTTTCCTTTTTTTTATTGCACAGCTTTTATAAGGTTTAGAAATATAGTTACCTAATTTTATTTCATATTAAAAGGTCATGGAATAAAACGGTATATTTATAAGTAATAAGAAATGGGTTATTCGTTAGCTAAAAGAAAATATCAGAAAGAGGGATACTTATGAAAAGAAACACTTTAGCAAAACTCGTAAAAATATTATGTTAAATGCGTTAGCTGTGAGCGTAATGACATCCGCTTTGGTAATTCCAGCAACAAAACTGTACAAGCTGCACCAGTTACCAAATCAACGTTTAAAGATGTACCAAAATCACATTGGGCGTATGAGTCAATTAAACAAGTAGCAGAAAAAGGGCTTGTGGCAGGCTACAGTGATGGTACATATAATCCATCAGTACAGGTAACACGTGCAGAATTTGCGACATTCCTATCACGTGTATTCGATGGAAACGATCGTACACCATACCATCTGAATTTTCCGATGTCAGGGCTTCACATTGGGCAAATGAAGCTATTCAAGAGGGATTAGTTGTTGGATTCATTAAAGCTAGTGATTTCTCGAATAACAGATTTGAGCCAAATAAAGCAATGACTCGTGGTGAAATGTCTCGCTGGCTAGCGAATGGTTTAGCACATGCGAATGCTGATTATGGCAAAGCAATTGAGGAAATGGCGAATTCAAGCCTTACAATTATTCCGATTCCTGAGTTTTATAGTGGTGGTGTAAACAAGAAGGATTTACCTTATATCGGGGTGGCACTTGGTACTGGATTACTGTCAGGCTATGAAGATTTCACATTCAAGCCAAATGGCAATACAACACGTGCCGAAGTAGCAACTATCCTTATCCGCTTCATGGATGCAATGAAGAAAGCACCAGCCGATTTCACAGGGGTAAAAGAACTTCGTGAGGTTGCTAGTACTGGAACGAATATCTTAACTATGTCTAGTTTCGAGAAAACGAAATACGGTGGATATGAAGATGTTCTTGGAAAACCCCATAAAATAACACTGGGGTTGCTACAATAGAACATGCCATTGTGGATACAACTGGCTCTAAACCAAAAGATATTTTTAAAGATATGTTCTTTAATGAACAGAGCAACGATGAAGCTTTACTGAATAAAGGAATTTACGCTATCTACTATGAATACACATTCAAGCCAAGTAAAGACGTGAGGCTTCTAAGTGTTAGCAATGGTTCTGACATGCACTTTGCTTCAAACTTAGTTGTAGATAAAAATAAAGTTGAACAGTTTCATATAACATCCCCAACAGGTACATCAAAAAATGAATTTATGAAGGGTGAAACCTATCGCTTTTGGGCTTTAAATGGAGTAAAGGTTAAATCTGATGAAAAAGCTAAGTGGAAGAACAGATGATGGAAGCACGTTTATTTATGAAGTACCTAAATAGGAGTTGATAATTCCATTGAAACTAATATTTCCTATAGACGGTGCTACATCTCAGCCTACAGACGGATTGACTATTTTTAAATCGAGGCTTTTTTATAGGTTTCATTCCTTTTTTAGGTTATATATGTTAAATTTGGTATGTGATTCTTATATATTACCTTAGAAAGGAGGCAGCATATGGTTAACAATAAAAAGGCGTTTATCGGGTCAATCGTTATGTTGGGTATTTGTATGTGTCTGTTTTTTCCATATCCTTACAATGAAGCAAGTATGGCACATACTACATTCATGTCAATTCCTATCGAAACACAAGATGGATACGTGTTACTTGGCATCTTTGGCTCGATTTTATTTATAATTGCTATGATTTTACTACTTAGGAGCATCAACAAATATCATTTTCGAACATTTGTTATTGTAGTATTAATTTATTCATTTTTACCTCATTTGCTTATCGTGGCGTATCAAGAAACCTTTGCTAGTGGCATTATGGCCATTTCATACAAAGGGGATGGAGAATGTCGTTTTGATATGGTGGAAAAAGACTTAATGAATGGGGAATGTACCATTGTCTTACATAATCGAAGCAATGAAGCTGTGTCCTTTGATTTACAATTTATCGATACGAATTTTTTTAAAGGCGATAAGCGGATGGATTCACTTATGAATATAGCAGGGCCATATCATGTGACCATCGAGGCCAATCGTGAAAAAGCTATTCATCTAAAGGAATTACTCAATTTAACAAATGTTCCTAATCATATAGAGGGAGGTGGCTCCTCCGAGGTGCATGTTCAATTAATAGACGGTGACAAGGAAAGAACTTTATAAATAGTCCATGCGTGGAAAATATTTTGCGTCTTATACATAGTTTCAACGTTGCATTTGCTTTTGTGGTAAATTTGTATTAAATTATAGTAAGCTATGAATTGATCTTGAGAGAGGAGGCAAAAAGTCATGGAAACGATTTTCAGAAGAACGGCAATTGAGGTAAAGGCATTTTTACAATTAGATGATTTAGGCTCAAAGGGACCAGTCTGTGGTTTTTTAAGAAAACAGCATAGTGAAGGTAGTAACCGGAAGCTTTTTGCCTTTGTTAGTCATGTGTGAAAAATGACTTTTGAACCATACAAAGTAATTGGTAGACGCCGGTTTTATGGCGTCTTTTTTGTTGTGATAAAACGGAGAGAGGGTGAGTGAATTGCTAAAAAAACTAAGACAATTAAGGAATGTTGCAGTGTTCCAAGCGCTTCTAATTTAGAAAAATAATTAGAAGCGAGGAATTTACTATGAAAAAACAACCAATTTTTACTTCATCATTTCTTTTTCTATTCATAAGTAATTTTTTCATTTTTATAGGATTTGAAATGCTATTGCCTATTTTACCAGCCTATTTATTAAGCATAAACGCCAATCCAATGCAGGTAGGCTTGGTGACGACGGTATTTACAATAGGTGCCATTACGATAAGACCTTTTATAGGGTACTATTTAATGGATCATAAGCGGAAAAAACTAGCGATTGTGGCAAGTATAGCCTTACTCATAATTACAATGCTGTATCCATTGCTTCACACGATTTGGATTTTCCTATTACTCCGACTTTTCCATGGAACAGCGTGGGGTGTATCCACGACAGCCAATAGTACAATGGCTGTAGATAGTATCCCTAAAGCTCGATTAGGCGAGGGAATGGGCTATTTCTCGGTATCCACAACCGTGGGAGCGATTGTTGCACCAAGTCTCGGTATCCTTATTTACAGTACCTTTTCTTTTCACACGCTGATTTGGTCGTCAGCCCTCCTAAGCCTATTTGCGATCATAATGCTTTCCTTTGTGCATTCCACGGCCCCTACTCAAAATGATAAGCAGCCATTTCGATTTATGGAAGCGGTATTTGAAAAAGAAGTAAGGTTTCAGGCAGTATTGACTGTTGTGACGACGCTTGGTTTTGGCGCGATTATTACATTCTTAGTTCTTTTTGGTGAACAAAAGGGATTAAAGCATATTTTTCTATTCTTTCTTATCAACGCAATTGTTTCCACTTTAATACGCCCATTTACAGGAAAATGGTTTGATAAGCATGGACCATGGTCGATCATTATTGTGTCAGCGATTTTCGGTTTTCTATCATTAATCGTGTTATCCTATACTACAAATAATTTCACATTGATGATCGCCGCGATTTTATTTGGTGCAGGCTATGGCACCGTTATGCCGTGCCTACAAACCTGGGCTGTTCAAAAAGTAAGTGAAGCCAAAAATGGTGCAGCCAACGCCATTTTTCTTTCCAGCTTCGATGTTGGGGTAGGTGTGAGCGCATTTATCTTAGGAATTTTAGCTGAATGGATAAGTATAGAAATGATTTTCCGTCTTGTTAGCCTTAGCTTCCTTCTTGTCGCTCTGTTAGTCTATCGGGATTACATTCTTAATAAGAAAACAAACCATTAATATAGGAAGAAGGACCAGTCTCAAGTACTGGTCCATTTTCCTTTGAACTATAAAAACGTATTGGATCTTTAGTCCTAATAAACTTGCCAAATTTGATACTCTCTAGAGGTTTTGAGGTTTAAAGATTGTCCCACTCCAATCGTTTAATTCTAGCATCAAGGTTTCGATCTACGGTTATTTTACATAATAGCTTCTTTGTTCGCCAAACTATTCCTCCAAACCTTTATATCATCGTCTTGATCTCCTGTCTGTTAAAAGTTTCCTAAATCTTTTCCATTAATAGAGCATGACAAGATGGCCATAAGAAAGAGACCATGCCATTTGGATGGTCTCTACCTATTATTCAGTAATTGTTTCTGCAAATGTTTTACGGCCAGGGCTTACTTTATTAATATGAATATCGATTTTGCTAATGGAATCTTTGCTTAAAGGAATTTTGCCATCCTTCTCTAATCTCTTCCAAGCCTTTACATTACTACGATAGAGATATTCGGATAGACGAAAGACATCCGCATCCATTTTTAGTCCTTCCTCAAAGGTAGTTAGGATTTCTTCCTTGACGGCTTTTTCTACTTTTTTTCTTACCTGATTGGGTGTCAGCTTTCCTTTAAAACCATTTAAAATCGTATCGAATTTTAAATTTACCTCAAACTTTACGTCATTACCATTCACAATTGGCTTGACTTTGACATCTAGCTTTTTAATATCGACGGTTAAGTAATCACTTTTTTCATTATTTTCTAATTCGACGGTAATTTCTCCTTGCTTTGTTTCATCATTCATCCACTCGATTCCACGTGCCGATTTGCCTTTAATATAGCCTTTAAAACTATCCTTTGAAAGAATACCGACACCAGCAAAAACGGTTTCTGTTTTGGAGCCATCCATTGTTTCCCAGTTTTCGTTGACGGTTACGTAAGGAATTTTCATTTCGTGATTGGGCTCATTTAAGCCAATGACGAGCTGTCTTAAATTAACAGGCTCTACAAATGACTCCTGCTTCGCTGTGTTTTTAGGATTACTTAATTTGGTGGCAGTTGGTGATTTCTCTAACAATGGAGAAACTAATAAAACATCCTCAATAGGATCTTGGGTACAGTAAACCCAAATATGATATCTTGTCTCTCGAAAGCGTAGAAAAGTATCAATAACCGCAATCGCATGTTCATCTTTCATAGCACTCTCTGAGAAGAGAAGAAAGGTCATATGTCCCCAAAATACTTCTTGATCCATTGAACGATACAATTTGTAAATGGCTTCTTCTATTGTCTTACCCTTCGCTTGACCAATTTCGGTAGGCGCTGCATTAGGGTTAGCTGATTCTGTTTTCGCTACGTTAGCAAAGTTGATAATTTGTAAGTATGCTGTATATTCATTATCCTTATAGTCAACCCCCACACCTTGTACGTAATACATTCGTTGTGGCTCTGTTACATCCCAACAGCCGGATAGCAGTAGTGTAGTCGTCAGCATTAAAATAACAAGTGCAATCTGTTTTTGGCTCATATATCTCCCTACTTTTTGAAGTTCGTGTATATTAGTTTGTACAAGAACGCAAGGTATTATAAGTAGCGACCATTTAGTATGTAGGAAGTGCTGCTCTCGTCAAAATGACGTAAAGACAGCACTAATGATTTTAGTGGAAATATTTTTGGACGCGTTCAACGACCTCGTTTGCCGATAGTCCATCCGCATCTATCACAGGACCTTCCATAACTGGATCACTAATTCCCATGACATCACGATCCTGACCTGTAATGATACAAGCATCACATTTTTTCGCATCCTCTTCATTGCGAAGCTGGATGACTTCATAGCCTTGTGCTTTTAAAGCATCCTCGATATTCGTTAATGATTGTTCCACACCAATAATTCTAGACATTTCTTGTCCACCTCCTACAAGTAATGTGCCATTTCAGGTTGCTCATTATTCATACTATTTTTTAGTGGGGAGAGATAATTGCTAGAGATCCGTGCGTAATAGGGGTTGTGTACTACATTTAAAAGAACCGCCAAAGCTTCGAGAAATCGTAAAATCAACATATTCTACGGTGACACCTCTCTTCGCTAGTTGCTCGCCCATCCATGTAAATTCTTTGTCTGTCATATAGACTTCTTCATTAATAGGTAAGCCGTTAGTAGCAAGTTTTGCGGCATCCTCTAGGGAAACGTTAATTTTATCCCAATCTCTTAGCTGTTCGGGAATACCATCAATGAGTGCTTCCTCGCAGACAATCATTAGACCCTCTCTAACGAGGCTAAGCGCACAGTCGAGATGAAGAATGGTTGGATGAAGCGACACTTCGACCACCGTATAATCAAAGTTACTTGCTAAATTACGCAGCCACTGCACACCATTTTTATTGGAGGCTAGTCCTGAATTCCCGACGAAAACTGTTTTATCTAACACTAACACATCGCCGCCCTCTAAGAACGGGCCAGCTTCAGAATCTAAACCATCTGCCATATCAGGCTTTGGAATGGAGACATAGAAACATTGATTTTCATTTGCTTCCTGTGCTAAAAGATTACGTACTGGCAAAATTTCGTTGCGTCTATGTGGGAATCGAAGGGAGCCCTCGATTAAGAAATGGCCGATAGTGAAAAAGGGATCGCGAACGAAGAAATTGCTATAGCCATCTTCTTTTCCTACTTCTTTTTCATAGTCTGTTAAACGTCTTGGTACTTGTACTTCTACCCCGTATTTTTCTAATACTTTTTTTAAATTTGCTCGTTCCAATTCCCATTGCTGCTGTCTTTCTGGAAAGACATCTTTAAAATTTTTACCGAGTGTATCTACGCTTGCATAAAGTGCTAGTGTTTCTTCTGTTAAAAATTCATCATCTGTTGGAGCCTCCTTAGCTGGAAAAGCAAATTCCGATTGCGCCATGACAACTCGTTTTAAAGGAGCAAACTCACTTTTTACAAAAATATTCGTCATCTTACTGCCTCCTGTTGTATGATTTAGAAAAAGTAATGAAAATTTTTCCTGTGATGTTCCTTATCGTAAGATATATAGTTACTATATAGTCAAGGATGGGCTGTAAGGTGGTGAAATGATGGGCATTGCAGAAGTGTTGACCATTGTCTTTGTCGTATTAAAGCTAACAGATGTCATTACATGGTCGTGGTGGCTGGTATTATTACCAGCGATTCTTTCGTTTAGTCTGTATGCCATTATTGGGGTGGTGAAGCTTGGAACGGTATTGATTGCTGTGGTAGCAGTGAAAAAGAGGGAAAAGAAGGCGGACTTATGAAATCATAGTAGCCAAATCGCTAGTAATCTGAACGACTAGAACCATCATTTTTTTCGCGTTGTCATGTAGGATAGTAGTGGAGATTAGGTCAATAAAGAGGTGAGGTTCGTCCAATTAGGTCCAACCTCACCACGTTATTATTTGCTTAATTCATAGGTTTTCACAGCTGGAGGAACAAAGCTTTCGCATTTATCTAATAGGGCTGCTGCGTCCTCATCAACAATAAGTGCCTCACGATATTGTGCTTTTAAAAATTGTTCATTTTGCATATGGTCAAAGAATGATATTAATAAATCAAAATAGCGTTCCATATTGAAAATAGCACAAGGTTTTTGAAGCAGACCGATTTGATTCCACGTAAATACTTCAAAAAATTCCTCTAATGTTCCAGGTCCACCAGGAAGGGCAATAAAGCCATCTGCTAATTCCATCATTTTACTTTTGCGTTCATGCATCGTCTTTACAACAATCAGCTCTGTCAGCTGTTGATGCGCAATTTCACGTTCTTCTAATAATGTCGGAATCACCCCAATGACCTTGCCGCCTTCTTCTAGCACTGTATTCGCTACTGTTGCCATGATGCCTACAGAAGCACCACCATAAATAAGCGTAATTTGTCTTTTAGCTAATTCTTTTCCTAGTAAAATCGCTCCTTGACGATAAGCGTCGGAAGCCCCTAGACTGGATCCACAAAATACGGCAATACTTTTCATAGCTGATTTCCTCCATATCTGATCGAATTCTTTTATAGTATAATTTATTTTGAAGAGGAAGGAAATGGAGGAAGTAGAATTGGAACTAAATGACTTTCAACGCTGGGTAAAGGATTACTATGAAGCACGTGGCTGGTCAGAGCTTAATATTTTTACACGTATTGGCTTCTTGGCAGAAGAAACAGGTGAGGTAGCAAGGGCGATTCGAGCAATCGAGATTGGTAGAGATCGACCAGATGAAAAAACACAATCCTTTGAAGAAAATAAACAGGAGCTAATTGAAGAGCTAGGGGATGTCCTAGGAAATCTAATCGTGATTGCTAATCAGTACGATATTCCATTAGAAAAAATATTTGCAGCTCATCAAGACAAGCTGTTAAAGCGTTATCAGGAATAGGAGGAGCGAGATGCAATATCAAGTAGAGGTTTTACGGGGACAGCATGAGGATTTTACAAATTTTTTAAGCGAAAAAATTCGTGCCTATAATAATGAGCAATCTCCTTATCATCGCGAAAGTAGAAAGAAGGGTGCGGTTCTTCCTTTACAGTTAATCGTCACAGATCAACATCAGCAATGGATAGGTGGTATAACAGCTGAAGTCTACTGGGGATGGATAGAAATACATAAATTTTGGTTTAGTGAAGAATATCGTGGAAAGGGAATGGGCACAAAGCTCTTAGCACAGGCAGAGTTAGTAGCCAAGGACATGGGCGCAACAAAAGCCCTACTGACAACCTACGAGTTTCAAGCGCGTACCTTTTATGAGGCACATGGCTATCAAGTAGTGGGAGAAATTAAAGATTATCCACCAGGCAGTAGCTATTATACGATGGTGAAAGTGCTTCTTTAAGAATAGGCTGTCTAAGGAAATAGACAGCCTGTTTTAATTGACATCGCCCAAATAGATTGTTGTTTGCTGTCCTCGTATAAATTTCTGTAATGGTTGGGTAAGCGCTTTGGGGTAAAGTCTATATGTATGAAGCTTTTCAATCGGTATCCATTGTGTCCCAATTTGAAGACTATCTGGATTGGTTGGTTGACAAGTTTGCGTATTTACCTGACAGAGGAAATAATATTCTACCTGATGTACATCAGCGTCAAAGGCGGCATGCTCATGATTTTGTCCGATGTATTCACGGATAAATAACAGCTCTCCAATGTGAACGGAGGAGCCAATTTCCTCCAGGCATTCCCTTTGCAATGTCTTGTGAAAGGTCTCTCCATGCTCCTGTCCACCACCTGGGCAAAGGTAAAAGTAGCCCTCGACATCTTGATTTTTTGTTAGCAATAGTTTCCCATCCATGATGATGATGGCTTTGACAGAATTTCTAATCATCGACTTCTCCTTTTAATTGTTATTTTTCGTGATCATGACTAAAACGCTTCATGAATGTCTACCTTAGTAAAAAGGGGAGATGAAGCGTGTATTCAATGTCTAATTTTAAATTACTTGTCGAAAAACAGACTGAAATAGATACCATTTATCAGAAATGTAATGATTTAATTCAATCCAATGTTACACCAAAGCTAGATGCAGAGGTCGAGCAGTTTTTAAAGCTGGTTGAACAGCATTTGACACAGCAAGGTTTTACAGTTACGAATACATCAACAGGGCTAATCGCCAATTATCAAGAGGCTGTCATTAATGTAGACAAACATTCAAAGCATTTGGAAGAATGCTTTTTTATCAATTTAAATAGTTATGCTGAGGATCAAGTCTCTATTGTACTCGATATCTCACCAACGATGCTACCGAAAATTTCAAACCAGCTCGATGGCTACACAGATATTATTGAGCAAATGACGGATAAGCTAAAGCAAGCAAAAAGTCTAGAGAAAGCCTGTACGAATCCCAAATTTCTTTATAATACGCAAAGCAACAAAGTTTTTCATACCCCTCAGGAAGTGTTGGATTATTATTTTCAAGGATAGGAGAAGCCACCCTAAAATTTTAGGGTGGCTCATCTATTTTATAGGATTGGAAGCCCGCTTTCTTCCATTATCGAATAAACTTTCTCCCGCCAAGCCACATCATCAAGGATAGACCTAAGAAATAAAGTGGCATTGTTAGTAAAGAACCGTTGTGCAGTAAGCTCATGCCAGATGTGATGGCACTGACGAGTAAGTAATAGCCGAGACTAAAAATAGCGCCTGCTGTGCCAATCACATCCTGAAAATCTACTAACGCTAAACTTAAGCAATTAGGAAGTGCAATGCCTGAGCCTAGCAGTGTGATAAAAATAGTAATCAGCATACCGATGGCCATCATGCTCGCGTGTAAAGGTAGCGTACAGACGATGGTCAAAAGCAAAGTGCCACCAAGCATTACCAAACAGCCAACATGGATGATTTTTTGAGGCGGATGGCTGATGACGAGTCGCTTTGAAATCATAGCCCCTATTATGGAAGCAAGGGCAACGATAATGCCAAGAAATCCGTACAGGCCAGGTGACAGTCGGAAATGCTCAATGAATATAAAGGGTGCTTCGGCATAGTAGCTAAATAGAATACCATTGATGCCTCCAATTAGTAGACCATAGACAAGCACGATGGGTGAAGCGAAAATGCGTTTGACGACAGGCAAAATCGCAGTTCTTTGTCTTGTTGCAGGATTGGTTGTTTCTGGAAGTCTGCAATAAGCATAGATAAATAACAAAATACTCATGATGACAAGGACAAAAAACACGGCTCGAAAGCCCAGTGCTTGATCCACCCAACCACCAATCAACGGCCCTACCGCTGGGGTAAAGGCAATGACGGCTGAAATTTGAGCAAACATTGCATGGCGTTGACTTCCCGTCACACTTTCACGCAAAATGGTTTGCGTAATAATGGAGCCAGTGGCAGCGCCGAATGCTTGTAGCAATCGACTTGCTAATAGAAAAGGAATTGTCTCTGCATAAAAGCAGAGTAGGCTACCTATTCCATAAAAAATTAAACCGCCTAGCATGGCAGGTTTACGGCCAATCAAATCAGAAATCCATCCCCAGCAGAAAACGCCGAATGCAAAGCCAATAAAATAGATACTTAATGTTAATTGGACAGAGCTATTGGCTACACCAAGTGCAGAGGCAATGTCCGGAAGTGATGGTGTGTATATCGTTTCACTAATCTGTGGAAAAGCCACAAGAACAATCATTAATAATAAAGATGGTACTGCCTGTTTGTTCAACATATTGCCCTCCTACAAGCAAAATTCTACTTTGTTAGATACAAGTAGATTGCGTAGCTAGGGAAACGGCGGGACCATTATAAGAATACGTTCATAGGATGTCATGTTGAAATCACCTTTATATGCTTGAAGTAGGAGTGCATAGTCTAGCAACTATTATAGGCTATTTTACAATAATTATATAGTAATAATTGCTAAAGCTAAGAGATATTGCTTGTATATGGAAGGGGGATTTTGTAAAATGGAACAAACGTTCTTTTAAATTTGGATGACAGAGGGTGTATCTAATTGAATTTTGAGCTAACTTTATTTACTTCTACCGATATTCAGGGATTAATCGAGCTATCAGCTTCGGTTGGATGGGATTACGATGCCTACGAAATTGAAACGATTATGGCAGCAGGTAGAATAGTAGGACATAAAAATAGGGAAGGAAAAATAGTTTCCTGTGCAGCCATTATTCCCTACGATACAAATGTAGCTTCCATTGGCATGGTGATTGTGCATGAGCAATGCAGAGGTTTTGGCTTAGGTAGAATTGTTATACAAGCCTGTATCGATAGTGTTTCAGTAGAAACAGCGATTATGCTCGTAGCTACAAAAGAAGGACAACCTTTATATCAAAAGATGGGCTTCACGACGGTTGAGCATGTACATAAATATTTGGCAGACAAATTTGTTGAGACGACAAGAGAATCCGATTTTTTAGGCACCATCAAAGAATTTCAAGAACAGGATTTTGAACAGCTTGCCAAACTTGATGCAGCAGCATTTGGGGATAGTAGAAGAATCTTTCTGCGTAAAAGAATACAGCAGGCACAGCGCTGTGTTGTTGTGAAAAATCAAGACAATCAAATGATTGGCTATGGCTTAACGATCGCGGGGCCGATTTATCTTCTTTTAGGACCAATCGTCGCGCCAAGTAAAGAAATAGCGCATGATATTATCAATGAATTGGCTAAGGGCTATCAGGGGAAATTACGTATCGACTGTCCATCTGTTCAAATGGAGCTTGGTCCAATTTTACAACAGAGTGGTTTTACGATGGCTGCAACACCACCTGTCATGATCCGTAATGCCAAAAAAATACCTACAAGAAATCAAACATTATTTGCTCTAGCAGCACAAGCCTTTGGTTAATCAAACGTGCAAGCCTACTTTGAGGTTTGCACGTTTATGTTGCTAAAAAAGGATTTTGAAGGAAGAGTAGAGAATGATATGGATGGTAGAGGAGGGGAACAGCATGTTTCCAGAATTAGAGACAGCAAGACTGAGATTAAGAGAACTCACAGAGGAGGATGTTCCAGCAATTTTTCGTTGCTTTTCCAATGAGGCTTTAACACGCTATTATGGGCAGGAGCCTTTTGCCGACTTAAAGCAGGCCGAGCAATTAATCAAGCAATTTGCCAAAACCTTTGAGGAAAAGCGCGGGATTCGTTGGGGAATTGAACGAAAAGACTCGAATGAAGTGATTGGTACAGTTGGCTTCCATTTATGGTCAGCGGCACATCAGCGAGCAGAAATTGGCTATGAAATTCATCCTGATTACTGGCGGCAGGGTTATACAAAAGAAGCTGTGCAGAAAGTAATTGCTTATGCTTTTGGGGATATGAACTTAAACAGGATTGGAGCCGTTGTTTTTTTAGAGAATGAGGCATCTTCCAAGCTTTTAATTCAGCTTGGATTCCAACAGGAAGGTATATTGAGGGACTATATGTTTCAAAAGGGACAAGCACATGATACATTTATCTATTCTTTGTTAAAAAAAGATGATTAACGTAGCTTTAGCGCTTTTATAGAATAATCATTTACTTGGAAATGGATAATAAATAATAATTTAGATCGAGTTTTGAGGCTGCTTTTTTCGGTTATAGTTCTTATATGAACAACAATTCATAAGTTCGTGTAAAAAAGTAACAGATGAGGGGCTGGGTGTTATGGAGCAATATAGCACAGCTTATTTTCAAAAGCTAGATTTACTGTCAAGCTTATACGCAGGACAGGCTGCTTTAAAGGATTCCATTCCAACAGAGAAGGTCAAGCGAATGGAGCGGTATCAACAAATTGAAGCGGCGATTACAAAACTAAATAACGAAATTAGAATAATTGAACGGACCATATTAAAGTCCTCCCATCCTACTAGAAATAGTTAATGGTAGCTCAACCCATGCATAACCTTGCATGGGGTTTTTCATTTGATAAGGTAATCTTATGAATTTTTATAATAATTATAGATTTTTCTTATGGGTGATCTACTAGTACACTAAAATAAAGGGGAGTGTGAAGAGAATGGGGATTGATTTCCACAATCAGCAACATCGTACGTCTTATACAACAAGACAGGCAGATAGCTTATGGAAGGCAGCGTTAGCGAAACATATTCCTTTTCATCGTATGGGAAAGGCCGTAGATATCGGCTGTGGCGGAGGAATTTATGCCAAGGCACTTGTCGACATGGGGGTGGCATCTGTAACAGGTGTAGACTTTTCACTAGCCATGCTAGACGGAGCGAAAGAAAATTGTCGAGCATATCCGCAAATCACATTTGTCCAAGGAAATGCTTTCAATACAGGGCTTGCAGGGGATACTTTTGATATCGTGCTTGAACGAGCCTTAATTCATCATATACAAGATGTCAAAGCATGCTTTCAAGAGGCTTTTCGGCTTTTACAGCAAGGCGGTTATTTTATCGTACAGGATCGCACCCCAGAGGATTGTTTACTTCCAGGGGATGCTCATCATATAAGGGGCTATTTCTTTGAAAGTTTTCCTTCGCTTATTCAAAAGGAAGTAGAGCGCAGACACACTAGTCAGTTGGTGACAGAAAGCTTACAAGAAGTAGGCTTTCAAGAAATGAGTGAGTTAAAACTATGGGAGACGAGACAGGTCTATGCCAATAAGGAGCAATTATTGGCTGATTTACAGGGCAGGGTGGGGCGTAGTCTATTACATGAATTGAATGACAACCAATTATCGACCCTTCTTGAGGATATAAGGAATGCGATCACAACAGAAGGTTCCATCATGGAAAAGGATCGATGGACGATTTGGATCGCTAAGAAAAAATAATAACCACCTTCTGGAGAGGATCAACCCTCTCCATTTTTATTCGATTGCAGCAACAAAATCTTCCTCCGCTTTCACAGAGCTATCCGTCAATTTACAGGATTTATCCGTCACTTTAGGATTGCTATCCACTACTTTACACATTTTATCCGCTTTCCCAGAGCAAACCCTCATTATTTAGCAAGTGCTAGCAAAAATTCATCGCGGTCTGCTTCTTCCTGCATTTTACTATCGACAAGCATTGCACCTGATTGAACACTTGTGATGTCGTTGTCTACAAGAAACTGTACATTGACCTTGGCTACTTCATTGTTAACCGTGCAATCACCCTCAAACTCTACAACATCCTGTCCCTTTTGTGTTTCAAAATAGACCCAATATGGATTTTCACAGGCAGAGGCAAAGGCACTCTCCAAAGTTTTTGTGCTATTTTCATAGGAATAGTTTTTTACGTATGTAATATATTCATTGTCTGTAATATCTTTTTGTGGACCATAGAAGTACCAAAATACCGCTAAGATACCGATTGGCACAATCCACAATATATTTCTTTTACTTAATTTCCCCATATGTTATATCCCCCTTTATGTGAATATTTTAACATCTTCTTTTGCATTTTTGCTAGCTTACGATAATATTTTCTATTGAAGGCTGCGATTCTGTAAAACAGCGTGCGCTTTGAATTCAGGTGGCAGTTATGATAACGTTAGTTGATAGATTTGTTTCGATGTCGCCAAATGGCTTGGTGAAGGAGGTTTTTACATGCATAAAAGAAGACGTGGTGTGTTGCTAATTCTTGTGCTGATGTTAATGGGTCTAGCCTTTTTTATCGGCATGAAAATGAGACCAGTCACACAACCGACTAGAAATCCTGAGACAACGCCCGTTCAAGAGGATGCATCCCAACAGGAAGGTGGTTCAGAGAATAGAGAGGTTCTCATACAGGATATTGCTCAATTCGCACGAGAAGGAAAAGTACCTGATGTGCCATTTGCAGCAGGAGATACAGAACAACAAGTGGTTCGTGAGCAATGGGGAGAACCGCAGCAAGTTACTGAAATTGCCAATGGACAATATGAAGATTATGAGGATGTGACGATTGGTTATCGAGGTTCACAGGCCTTCGATATCCGTTCATCGAAAGAGACTATCAAAAGCATTCATTTAGCAGATATTAAAAATAAGTTGGGTGAAGCTGATGAAGTTCGTTACTATCAGGATCCATCAACCAATCAAATTATTCTTGTCTACCATGTAAATGCCAGTTATCAACTAAAGTGGATCTTACCGAAACCGACTGACAGTGATGCCAATCCTACCGTTCATCATATTTCGGTCTATACGGAACTGAAGCCACAAGCGCCAGATATGGTGGAACAAATGACATTGGACGAGAAAATCGGTCAAATGATGTTTGCAGGTGTTTCAGGCACGACGCTTCAGCCGGAGACAACAAGTCTTATTCAAAAGGCTAAAGTAGGTGGCTTGATTCTTTATGGCAATAATCTTGAAACACCCCAGCAAACGGTCACATTGATGAATGACATAATGGCTGCCAATTCGAAGAATCAGCTACCACTTTTCCTTGGCACCGACCAAGAGGGTGGAAAAGTAGTCAGATTACCAGGCGCTTTAAACAATTTCCCAACGAACCGAAAAATTGGGGACATTAACCAATCCAAGTTTTCATTTCAAATAGGCCAATTATTAGGGGAGCAATTAAGGGCATTTGGCTTCAATCTGGACTTTGCGCCTGTATTAGATGTCAATAGCAATCCGAATAATCCAATTATCGGGGATCGTTCGTTTTCCAATGATCCAGCTATCGTCAGCCAATTGGGCATTCAAACAATGAAGGGTCTGGAGTCGGAGCATGTTATTCCTGTCGTGAAGCATTTCCCAGGGCATGGTGACACATCTGTGGACTCCCACTTAGAATTGCCAAAGGTGACAAAAAGCTTGAACGATTTGAATCAGCTAGAGCTTGTCCCATTTAAAGAGGCCATTAACAGTGGTGCAGATGTCGTCATGGTCGCACATATTTTATTGCCAAAGATTGATCCCCAGTATCCTTCCTCAATGTCGAAGGAAATTATCACGGGTATGCTAAGAAAGCAACTGGGCTTTGATGGTGTTGTGATGACTGATGATATGACGATGAAAGCCATCACGAATCATTATGCGATCGGGCAAGCAGCTGTTGATTCAATCAAGGCTGGTAGTGATATTATTTTAATCGCGCATGAATATGCCAATATGACAGCAGCGATAGAAGCGGTGAAGGTAGCTGTCAGCAATGGGGAAATAACAGAGGAACGCATAAATGAAAGTGTCCAAAGAATCCTAAAACTAAAAGAAAAATATCAGCTTGTCAATCAGCCCGTGCCAGCAGTCGATATCAACAAGCTTAATACGGACATCGAAAAAGTTTTGAATACGTATATGAAATAAACGCTAAAAGGGACATACAGCTACCAGTGTATGTTCCTTTTTGTGAATGATGGATAGGGTGAGAATGGGGATAAGGAATTCAAATATGAATTCGTTGCCATGCTGGACTTCGTTAAAATCCAAGATAGCTTCAGTGAGCGTACAGCAGCGATTGTCTCTGTTTTCCTCATATCCTTTGCTAACGTTGGCTCGATTGGTACTATCGTAGATGCCGTAAAAGGGTTAAATGAAAAGCAGGGCAATGTGGTGGCACGCTTTGGATTAAAATTGCTATACGGTGCCTCACTTGTAAGTGTAAATAGAAGAAATTAGAAGAGCATATTTTAGGCGTATTAATCCCTAAAATAGGCTTTTTATTGATCTTTTGACGGGTGAAAAGCATTGTAACTTTCTTCCACAATTTTCGTTTGATATAGTATGAGGTTTAATTGTACCAATAGTATAAGATTCAGAAGAGGATGGATTAGAATGAGAACTTTCTATCATTGTTTACTCATGTGGATACCTTTTTTAGTGCTGTTTGCCTTAGCAGGATTTGGCTTAGAGGTTTTAGAAGGAAGAAAAATCAGAACATCAGAATATATGATGGGATTTCGTGATTTAGGCGTTGGTTATATGTTCTTAATGGGTTCTTTTGCTTTTATTCTCTATCCGATTTCGTTTTTACCGCTAACATTTATTGTGGGTCGTTTTATGAAAAATGGGCTGTTCAAAGTGGTTCCCTTTACTTTATTTGGTGGGGCAATAGGGGCTTTTTCTTTAACAATCATCTATGATTCGCGATTTATAGAAGAATATAATGTAAGTATTGTTAATTCCATGCTTATTTTTGGGATTGCGGGTTTACTCTACGCTTTAGTAGAAAATGCGGTGAAGAAAAATATAAAATTTGTTTAACGAATAAATGTGTCTTTTTTCATCTAGCGGAATATGGAAAAATATTTCTACTCATTTCAGTCTAATTACCGATAGCATATTAACGGATTATCCTTTATGGTTAATAGGTCGTAAAAGACACTATCAGGAATATCCTGCAAATATTGAAATGATAGGTGGAAAACAATGAATTATCAAGTTTTATTATATTACCATTACACGAAGATTGAAGACCCAGAGACGTTTTCAGCAACGCACTTAGCAATGTGTAAAGAAATCGGTTTAAAAGGTCGTATTTTAGTAGCCAATGAGGGCATTAACGGGACTGTTTCGGGGACGATTGAGCAAACAGAGCAATACATGGCAAACATGCAAGCAGACCCATTATTCGAAGGCATTGTCTTTAAAATGGATGCGGCAGATGGTCATGCATTCAAAAAAATGCACGTACGCCCACGACCGGAGTTAGTCAACTTAGGCTTAGAAGAAGACGTTAACCCACATGAATTAACAGGTCGCTACCTGTCACCAGAACAATTCCTTGCTGAAATGCAAGATGAAAATACAGTAGTATTAGATGTGCGTAACACGTATGAATACGATGTCGGCCATTTTCGTGGCGCGATTCGACCAGAGGTAAAAAATTTCCGTGATACACCAGAATGGGTCCGTGCAAACCGTGAGCTATTCGAAGGGAAAAATGTTTTAACCTATTGCACGGGTGGTATTCGTTGTGAGAAGTTTTCAGGTTGGATGAAACGTGAAGGCTTTGGCAATGTTGGTCAATTACATGGTGGTGTGGCAACATATGGAAAAGATCCGGTTGCAAAAGGTCAATTATGGGATGGGCAAATGTACGTTTTCGATGAGCGTTTAACAGTGCCAATCAATCAAGTAGAGCATGTGATTGTCGGTCGTGATCACTATGACGGTGAACCTTGTGAACGTTACATTAACTGTGCAAATCCTGAATGTAACAAGCAAATCATCGCATCCGAAGAAAATGAAGCAAAGCATTTAGGTGGCTGTACAATCGAATGTACAAAGCATGCGCGCAATCGCTACATCGTGCGTCACAATTTAACAGAAGAGCAAGTAGCTCAAGCAATTGAGGCGTTAATTTAAACAAACAAAGCGTTATTAAATATCTTTCATAACCTAGTTTATAAAGGTTCTTAAAACACTCAATGTAAGTGTTCAAACTATCCATTTCAACATTGGACTAGTCTGCTCGCTTATATAGGGTGTTTTTTCTTTTGTAAGAAGAGTAAATGACTCAATCATTGGTTCTGATGCTGTTTAAAGTAAATGTTCAAAGGGTATTCAACAAAATGTAACAGGATTTAAAGAGTGCAAGCACGCAAAGTGTTTGTCACTAACTATTCAAAATAGGAGATGATAGTTGATGGGAAACCCACATCTAACCGATCCACGTAAAAAATTTCATACCGAAAAATTCCCAAATCAAGAACAGAACACGCCAGCACTACAGCATGGAATGATCCCCAAACCTGACTGCGGAGAAGAATCATATAAAGGATACAATCGTCTAGAAGGGCGCAATGCCTTAATTACAGGAGGCGATTCTGGGATTGGCCGTGCTGCTGCTATTGCCTATGCACGTGAAGGAGCCAATGTAGCCATCCAATTCTTCCCTGGTGAAGAGGAAGATGCCAACGTCGTTAAAGAATTAATTGAAAAAGCAGGAAGAAAAGCATTACTGCTACCGTATGACTTGCGAGAAGATAACGCAGCGACAGAGATTGTTACAAAAACCGTGGGAGCCTTTGGCGGATTGGACATTCTTGTATTAAATGCTGCGCAACAGATCGCACAGCCATCCCTAAGTGACTTAACAATTAAACAAGTGCAAGACACTTTCAAAGTAAACATCATCAGCATGTTCGAGAGCGTAAAAGCTGCTGAAGAACATTTGGAACCAGGAAGTGCAATTATCACCACCACATCGGTTCAATCTTTCGATCCATCCTCATCTTTAATGGATTATGCCGCGACAAAAGGTGCTATAAGCAACTTTATGGTATCCCTATCCTCGTACTTTGCTTCTAAAGGTGTCCGTGTCAATGGTGTTGCACCTGGCCCGATCTGGACGCCGCTTCAGCTGGATAACGGGAAATTAGAAGGAGAAATACCTGAGTTTGGTCAAAATACTCCTCTCGGCCGTGCGGGACAGCCAGTAGAGCTTGCACCAGTGTATGTTCTGCTTGCCTCCGATGAAGGAAGTTATATCACGGGTCAGATTTATGGAGTGACAGGTGGTAAGCCGATAGACTTGTAAACTTACTAAAACCACTTTTGACATTAGTGATGTTCCACTGATTATGGTAGAGAAACAGCTTAAAATGGATAATGAAAACGAATTAAATGATATGCCCCCTATAGTTAGTAGTTTGTCTCTAACTTGAGGGGGCATCTGCATTTCCATCACCAATTGGAATCATCGATTATAAGTAGGAGCGCTTAGCAGGCCATGAACCTTGTAGTTTACGAAGTTGAACAATTTGTCCTGTATGGTAAGCGTCGTGCAAAAGGATATTTAGATATTGTTGCCAAACTGGAAGAGCGGGACTAGGTTGATCTAATGCCTCTTCTTGAAGGGATGCTAATGAAGATTTTAAGGCATCATGTACGTGAAGTGTTCGTTTCACTGTTTCTTGCCAAGCATCTTCATCATGGGCTTCTCCTTGGACAAACGTTTCATCATTATTTTGTGGAGCAACAAATGTCTCCTCTTTATGTAAGCGAGAAAGTAAGCGCTCTTTAAAGATTAATAAATGGTTTACATTTTCCCAAATCGTATTAGCAGCATTACCTTCTGGTTGCCAACTAGCTTGCGCAGCAGTGAGATTCTTTAATGCGTCTGATAACGGTGGGTACCATTCCTCTTCGTAAAACACCTGATTGACTCCATTTTGCAAGAGCTCTTTTTTACTCATTTGGATAACCTCCTTTTTGTAACGCTCAAAACATTCCTTACTATTAATTTATCAAATTTTCCGAAAGTAGTACATAGTAATAGAATTTTGTTGTTCTTTACTCGACATTGCCATTTCATCTAACTAAAAATCAAATTGTAAAGTTTGCTTGACATACGTAGTGATGTAAAGTAAACTTTACTTAACATTAAATGTATAGTTTGCTTTACATTTATAAAGGAGGCATTATGAAAAACAGAATTCGAGAATTACGAAAATTGAACAAGATTACGCAGGAAGAGTTGTCGAAACAAGTTGGCGTTTCACGGCAATCAATCATTGCTATTGAATCAGGCAAATTCAATCCATCCTTAGAGCTTGCCTACAACATATCCAAAGCGTTCAATAGCACAATTGAAGAAGTGTTTATATTTGAAGAGGAGGAGAATGAGTGATGGAGATTAATATCTGGGGTATGATTGGTTTGTATGGGGGAGTGATTGGTGGACTCCTTGGATGGTGGCTAGGACGAAAGAAAGCTAGAAAAAACAGTGGTTTAGACGAGCTGTACTATCATATTTGGCAAAAGGCCAGATCCTATTCTTGGTATGTGACATTAGGAGCGCTGTATGTTTTCTTTACGTTACTCAATTTTGGGATTGAATTAAGCACTGCTATGGTTTTAGGTATCCTTTTATTAACACACGTAGCGAGTTGGGGAATCATTGGGATTATTTTGACCATCAATATGTCCAGTGCAGCCCCGTTACAGCCTACGCGTGTGAAGGTGGGCCTATTCGTCTTCATGACGTCCATTATTGTATTCACGATCATCTCGATCCTGACGACAAACTGGCTGTTTTTATTATTTAGCATTCCACCTAATTTAATTGCACTTTTTACGGCACTTATTCCGAAGCGAAAAGATTCCGAGGTAACCTACTAAACTTCATACGAATATCGTACCGTTTTTTCTCCTATAGATATGGTGGTCTATAGGGGTATTTTTTTATATATGACATTAAAAGCATCTAAATGGAAAAATGGTTTTGACTAACATTGTTAAAATAAGTAAAATGATAGTTGTTACAAAATTTAGGAGGTGTTTACTTGCATACAAATTATGTTCTATATAATATTGTTCCTTTCGGATTTTTAGTGTTGTTGGTCTATATTTTTATAGATGTATTTCTTGATTACTTTAGAAAGGAAATCAAGCCTAATAAAAGACGCGTTACTTTATATAGCTTTCTCTTCTATTTACTATGTTTACTTCAAATTAAAGTAGGGGGAATAACACTTTTACCTCTAAATCCAGCAGACAAAAGTAGGAGTTTTATTACAGCTAATGATTGGTTTGGAATTTTTGATGGTATCCACTTCAGTATGTATTTGTGGAGCTATTCAGCTATAGTTTATAATTTTTTATTATTACTTCCTTTAGGGATATTTTTATTCGTTCTTTTCCATTTTAAAAATCGAAATAAAGCCTTTTTTCTAGTGATATTGTGTTGTTTAGGTATAGAGCTTTTACGTCTACTATTAGGGTCGTTTAGTTTAGTTCCTAGGAACATTGGTTCTGTAGATGGTATCTTCTTACTATGTAATATGCTTGGTGGAATAGTTGGTATATTAATAGTGAAAATATGTACGCAAATACAAATGAAGCGAAAAGATAAAGTTTATAATGGTAGTTTTAATTGAATAATAGTTTTCGGCAATGGGGCGCGTTTATAAATCAACGTGTCTTTTTCTTTTAAAGGGCAATATTGTTGAATAATACAGTTATTTGAAACCTTTCCTGCAATTTACCGTTAAGTATTGTTAAACAGCAATACAAAATAGAAAGAGGGATTCGTTATGATTGGTTGGCTTACTATTGGCAGTCTCTTACTAGGCCTAATCGCTTGGATTCTTCCAGTTATCTATCTAATGGGAAATAAAAAACATGAACATTCTAATTGGGGCGTCCTTTCCGTTCTCAGCATCAGTGCCTGTGCTATTTCAATTAGTTTTCAGATGTTCTATAATTATCATTTAGTAAAAATTGAGGATTGGACGGCACTCATGGACACGACACGTGCAGTCGTGATAGCCACAGCAGTTCTTCTCATTTTTACATTTATATTAAATGGACTTACTTTTATTGTATACCGACAGAACAAAAAGTAGGATAGTAGTTTCCAGTGTTTTAAGAGGGAGCACATTTCGCTAATAAGATGGGTTTATTGTGATCTTTGTAGTATCTAATTATTATAATAAATTGCGGTGAAATTCAATTCTATAAAGGGAGTGTAAAGGTGGACCTACTACTTTGGGTAACAATTGGTTTCATAATAATTGGATTTGTTGTGCTCGCTTCTATGAAAAAAGATATGGAAAGTAAGGTCGCTTTTTTAAAATTGAATATGGAAGAAGAGGAAAATTCATCAAAAGCCAAATCTGTAGTTTGGTGGATATGGAGTACCACTGCTTGGGGGATCGTAAGTCTGTTTCTTGTTGTTTGGTGTTTTCATCATTACTTTGGGTAACTTTTTGCTTCAAATGGGTAAAAACAGGTACTGCACATTGCTAAATGAAATATTGTAGCAAAATAAATTAAAAGCAAAGGGTGGGCATTTTGCAGATAATCGAGACGGAACGATTATATCTTAGAGCGTTAAAAATGGACGATCATCATGAATTATCAAAAGTGCTTTCCGATCCAGAGTCTATGCAATATTATCCTCATCCCTTTAATCAAGAAGAGGTTAAAAATTGGATCAGATGGAATGAGAAAAATTATAAGCAATATAATCACGGACTATGGGCAGTTATTTTAAAAGATGGGCATAAATTTATCGGTGATTGTGGAATAACCATGCAGAACATTGACGGTGTATGGTTACCTGAAATCGGGTTTCACATTATTAAAGCGTATTGGAATAAAGGGTATGCGACAGAAGCGGCATCTGCTTGTAAGGAATATGCATGGCATGTTCTGGGTTATTCTGAACTATTTTCATACACGACCTTAAAAAATATCCCATCCCAAAAAGTTGCGGAAAAAATCGGGATGGAAAATTATAAGATTTTTGAGAAGAATGGTGAACAACAAATCGTTCAAGTTGCCTACAAAAATATATGAATATGGAGTAACTCATTTTTTATTCCAGAAAAGAGCGCGTTTATATAGGAACGTGTCTTTTTCTTTTATAGAGTTGAATAGCATTCTTTTTGGGAATTTAATATTTATGCGAAAATTTGTCAAAGGGGGATGGAATGAAGAAGCATATAAAAGGTTTAGTACCTTGCGTTTATTTGATGTTGTCGTTCTTTGTACTATCTGGCTGCAATGCTCAAAAAAGTGGTAATACTTATTATTTATTATTGATGGGTGAAAGTGAAAGCTGGAATCTAACTGGGTATGAAATTGTTATCACACCAGAAGACTTTAAAGCAGGATTTGGGACCTTAAAAATGAAAAACGTCAATACGTATATGACAGATTTCTTCCACTTTGAAACGCATGTGGTTATCGAGAGTGATGATTCGGTAGTTCATACTGGTTCAGTTACTGGTGAGACGAATATAGCAGAATATACAACTGGTGCTATTGCAGGGCCATACATCAATAAAAATGGTGACTTTATTACACTGAAAGATATACATGAGATTTATGTGGTCGTTGAATGGTGGGATACTAGTAAGAACGAAAGTATAAAAGAAAGAATAGATTTATTTAACAAATCGAAAAAAGAACAGTCCTTCTTGAAAGAACTATAGGTAAAGTTGAATAACGATCTTCTGGGACGCTTTTCTGAAATAATAGAAAAGCGTCTTTCTTCATGAAAAGGGCCACTATCAGTAAGCCCATCTAATACATAGGTACTGTTGCATCATCTAGAAGTGCATTGCATACTACTGCAATCTTGATAAAAAGGCTACTCTAAAATATTTCCAGGAGATTGAACAATTTTTTAGAAAACGAGCGTCTAAGTAGTAGGATTGAAACGAGGTGAGTTGTTGTTGGAACAAATCGTAGAACAATATGGTGAATATTTGTATCATCTTAGCTATTTATATATGAAGGATTTTCAGCTTGCAGAGGAGATTACACAGGACGTACTCATGAAGTACTTATTACGTAAAGACGATTTTAGAAAAGATGCTTCATTGAAAACGTATTTAACCCGTATCGCTATTAATTGCTGTCACGATGAACTACGTAAACAAAAGAGAAAATCATTTATTTCAAAGCTTTTACCACTAGGTAGAACGGAACCCTCCGTAGAGCAAACATATATAGCAACTGAAGATTTTGCAACTTTACAGCAAATTGTCTTTGCATTACCACTTCATTATAGGGAAGTTATTGTACTGTTTTATTATGAAGAATTTGATGTTTCTGAAATTGCTAGTTTATTAAACGTCTCACAAAACACTGTTCGTACAAGGATTCGTCGAGCGAGAGAATTGTTGAAAACAAATCCGGAACTGGAGGCAATATTTTATGAAGGAATTTAAAGACAAGCTAAAAGAAGAATTGCGACAAGATGCCCCATTTACAAACGACATAAAGCAACGAATATTGCAAAAGAAACCCATAAAAAGAAAGTTTAACTGGCAGGTAGTCTCTGTATCTATTGCAGCCTGTTTCATTATTGGGTTAATGCTATTCGTCGAATTTTCTCAAAAGAATAACCTACAAACTGCAAGTCAGCAAACTGAGCTACTACCGATTGTCGATGATGTTTCTTCGTTAGACATCATTCAACCGCAATATGCCCATCTACTTGGGGAACAATGGATGCTGCATTTTTTGCCAATGATTATCGATAAGGAAGCCCCCATTACGTATGGAGATTACATTGCTTTTTATGGAACGGATGGGCTTGTCGTTTCAACTGTATTAGGATTAGGGAATGATCGTGTAACAATGAAGCAAGGGCAAATTTTAGTAGATGATACCCCGTTAAAAGTTCATGGATTAAATGAGCAAATAAAAAAAGAGGAAATGAATGACCCAATGAAAAATCCTTACTTTTTTCATAATTTTGGAACAAGACCAGCGCCATTCAATGACAAATCGATTTCTGCGAAAGAAAAAGAAATGGTTGTTTATGACAGTGACGAGGGTCATACCATTATGAAAATTAGTGAGGGGCAATTAGTCGGTAAGGTCGTAGGCTTTCAAAATTTTGAGCTAACATTTGAATTGACTGAACAGGAGCAGCAAGTTTTTGATGCCTTTAAAGCGGATTATAATATTGAAAAGTTAAAAAATATGACACCCCAAGCGATTACTAAAATGTTTTTAATGAGTGATATGGAAAAAGATTTTGAAACATATGAAGCATTGTTCACAACAAATAGGAACGATGAAACTGAAAGTGTTCGAAGATATTATGAGAAATCGAAAATCGTACGACAGGAGTTGTTTACAAAGGAAATAAATCGCCTTATTATCGCACATCTCTTCGCGGGGTTAGAACATGCAAAGTTTGAGCAGCAAACAGATACAACAGGGGTTATAAAATTTATTTCACTTGAAGGACCAATAGAGCTAAGTATGGAAAAAAATGCCCAAGGAATTTGGCAGCCAGCCTTTAGTAGAGGAATTTATTAGAGAAAGTATATCAATTCTAGTTGATAATTTTCATCAGTATCCTTATCTAACAATTGGACGCGTTTATTTCGAAACGCGTCTTCTTTTAATAGGTCATGTAGATTGAATAAAGAATAGAATAGTTTAACGATATATGTGGATTTTTATGGTAAAATATTTAGTGAAATGTATTTTTGGGGAGAATAGTGAGTTTTAAGAAAAGGAGTGTTCAAAGTTGAAAAAAGTGTTCTCAGGAATTTTTCTTGTGTTGATTCTAATCATGACTTCATCACCTACATATGCAGCCGATTTTCAAATAAAAGTTGACGGTGTTACCATTGCATCTGATGTAAATCCAGAAGTTAAAAGTAATCGGACAATGGTTCCTTTACGTGTAATTAGTGAAAATTTAGGGGTAAATGTTGTATGGACGGATGCCCAAATCACCCTTACTAAAAACGATATACAGGTAACACTAAAACTTAATCGTAATCAAGTGGTGAAAAACGGTAAAACAGAAACGCTTGATGTAAAGCCATATATGAAGAATAATCGTACTTTTGTTCCGATGCGTTTTCTTGCCGAAACATTTGGCAGCAATGTCACTTACAATAACGGTACAGTAACAGTTGAGACACAGCCTCTCTTTATTGATGGTATAAAAGTAAAAGCATTGCAATACGAATATCATATGACATTAGGCGGAGTCATACAGCAAATTAATGGGAATGGTTATAACGAAGCTATTTATAATACTTTTATAAAAAATAATAGAAGTAAAGTCGAAGCACCTACTTATAATCCTTGGGATGCTCATCCCATTCCAGTAGGGGACTATGATAAAAATGCGCAATTTGATTTTTTAGACCAAGACTCGAACAGTATCAAACGGTTTGATATTTATTTTTCAACAGGGGACTTAGGCGGAGTATTGGTGCATGATACTACTGCAAATCATTGGTATGCATACAGTGATACCGCAAGACTAGGCATACTTCAATTAATTGATAATGCCTCGATGAACGGCTTTGTGACGGTTATGAGTAATACAGTTCCATAAGGTGGATAATAGTGTTTTACTATTGTTTTAACGGAATTACTTTAATAAGGAGTAGAGCCTTTTTCTACTTAAACAAAATTGCAACTTTGTTTGTACCATTACGCAGGTTTATATTTTCATGTTGTCAGAAGAAATGAGGTAATTTATTTGGATGAATGGAAGAAAGTTGTACTTAGTTTACTCGAAATCATTGTAATTCTATCGATTGGTTTACTTTTTACAACTTATATTTTAAGACCTATATACGAGAATTTTGGAATTCAATTTACAGGTGACGTATGGGTAAACTGGTTTGGATTATCGTATATTTTATTCGTCTTATACTCGTTGATTGTCGGTATTTTTATTTTTCAGGAAAGTAATATCTTTAAACAGCGACGTACATCCGTAATCTTTTGGCTCATTTTTATTGGTTCAATTTATGTAGTTTTTATTCCTTTTATAAAAGGTGAAAATCCATTTTAAGACTTCTATTATAGTTCATTATTTCAACAATCCCAAAATCTATTACCGACACAAAGTAGGATAAAAATCAAAAACTGCATCCATTTAGATGCAGTTTTATTTTTTTCTAATCAATATTTCACCAAGTGGGATTCCAACCACAACAACCAAAACCGTTAAAATTAACAGCGCTCTAAAAATAAAATATGCAGCTTCATCAAACATCGTATCCCTCCTTTTTTTACAATACCTACCCCATCTTTAGAAAAAATTATTGTTGTGTTTTAATAATATAGTTTACGCAAGGTACGTATGCAGTTTTTTTAAAAAATTTGTGGTCTTCAGACATTTCTTTAGTAAGGTCATTTTAATCCTTTAGAAAATGGAAGAATAAAAATTTTGTAATGCTATACAAGATCTTCAATCGTTATTTGCTAAAGAATGAGCTAAAGGTTAATAATCCTTTACCCGAGATAATAAATAGTAAACGATACATAAGTAAATTTAATGGGGGTTATGATGATGAGGGTAGCGAAGAAAATAGCCAAGATAGCAGGAATCCTTCTAGTTATACTAACTTTGTTTATGGGGATTGGATACGCTATTCTTGTGATTAATCCGTTAGGAAATAAACCAGGCAAGCCAGTTGCGGATATTGAAGACAAGGTGGAGATTTGGGGAGAAGAAGTGGCAGGTAATCATTCGGGAAGTAAGCTTGATGATATGAATATTAAGGGCAATCCTAACAGACTTTTGGCGACATTCAAATTTTCCACTGGCATTGTGGGAGAAGACTATAAAGACAATGAAGCGGCCATTGATACCTTTACCTATGTCCATGAAATTGAAGGGGGCTATGAAAAATCAACCTATGAAGATGAGCCCTATCTGATTCCTTATACGGTCGCGAACAGTGACAGTGCCGTCATTATTATGCCAGGTGGTGGTTATGGCTTTAAGGAAATGGATGGAGGAACAGCGGAAGGAAAGGAAGTAGCTGCATCATTAAATAAAGCAGGTATTAATGCATTCGTTCTCCACTATCGTTCCAATCCCTATGAGTGGCCTATTCCACAGCTAGATGTTCAGCGTGCCGTCCGATTTCTACGTTATCATGCCAATGATTATGGTCTCCATCCAGATCGAATTGGTTTAATAGGTTTTAGTGCTGGAGGCTATCAAACGGGTAGCTTTATTAACCTTATTCAGGGAGAAAATCTGTTTCCTGCTAGTTATCAGCCTGATGCCATTGATGCTGTTGATGATCAAGTAGCATCAGCTGCTATGATTTATCCTGCATTGACGTATCGCTATAATGTGCCCATGCTCTTTGCTTCTTTTAATGATGAAGATGTCAGAAATCCAGAAAAACGTGAAGAGCTCTTGCAGCAGACAGATTTATCTACGCATTTCAGAACAGCTCATATACCTCAGTTTATAGCTTATGGGACAAAGGATTTAGCAATCGGGGTAAAAGGTCCACAGGAATATATCCAATCTGCACGAAACGCAGACGCGGATGTGACTGTGATAGTAGCAGAGGACCAGAATCATGGCTTTAAGCAGGAATACTATATGCGAGCGTATCTTGAATGGGTAAAGAAAATTTTTGCTTCTTTATAATTCGCTTTAAAAGAGCTCAAAGATTTTAGTAAGTGCTATTTTATATGGTTTAAAGTAAAATAGTAGGAAGGTATTTCACCATCAACTCAACTAATCTGATTAGTTGAGTTTTATGTTTTTATAGAAAAGCTACTAAAATATTGTAAAGAAGATGTGATGATTAATGGGGAAAATTGCTATATTAGCAGAGAAACCATCTCAAGCAAGAGCATATGCAGACGCCTTTAAAGTGAAGCAAAAAGAGAAAACCTTTATTGAACTGGAACCTTGTTCTACTTTTCCTCATGGTGCAGTTATTACCTGGGCGGTTGGTCATCTTGTTGAATTAAAGGAGCCGAAAGAATATCACAAGGAATGGGAGAAGTGGTCGCTTGCTTCATTACCGATCATTCCGCAAAAATTTGAAGATAAAGTGGTCTCTAAAATGTATCCACAATTCAATGCAGTCAAAAAAATCTTTAGTGATCCCCAAGTAACAATGATTTACAACTGCTGTGATAGTGAACGGGAGGGTTCAAATATTTTCTACTCCCTTTTGAAAATGACAAAAGTCAATAAGCCAGTTAAACGTTTATGGATCAATTCATTAGAAGTGGAGGAAATCCGAAAAGGTTTTAATCATATGCAAGGTAATGAGCGGGACTTGCTGATGTACCAAGAAGCTAAAACGCGTCAAATTAGCGATTGGTTAGTGGGTATGAACTGTAGTCGCCTCTATACGCTGCTGTTGCAGAAAAAGGGCTTCAAGGGCAGTATCTCCATCGGACGAGTACAATCGCCAACCGTCTATTTAATTTATAAAAGACAGCAGGAAATTGAACAGTTCAAGCCTGAGAAATTTTATGAAATCGAAGGGGTATTTAAAGCTCAACATGGTGTGTATAAAGGGAAGGCAAAGCTAAAGACAAAAGAGCGGGCTGAGGCAGTGCAGTTATTGCAACAGCATGGGATTGAACCGCATGATACAGGTCTCATTACAAGTGTCACGAACAAAACGAAGCGGATGGCACCACCTAAACTACATGCGCTATCAACTTTACAAGCGGCTGCCAATAAACGTTGGAAATACAGTCCATCACATGTGTTGAAACTTACGCAATCACTTTATGAGAAAAAGCTCGTTTCTTACCCACGTACCGATTCACAGCTCATTACGCATAATGAGTTTCTCTATTTAAATGAATCATTAGGAAACTATCAGCAGCTCGTGGGAAAAGCATTTCAGCCAATCAATCGAGGGAAGAACAAGCGCTATGTCGACAGTGCCAATGTTGGGGAGCACTATGCGATTATTCCAACGAAAAAAATACCGACGGCCAAAGCGTTGCAATCCATGAATGCGGATGAACGAAATATTTATTTTGAAATCCTCAATACGACACTCGCTATGTTTCATCAGGATTATGAATACGATGAAAAAACGATTATCACGAATGTCAAAAATGTAGAGTTTAAAACCGTAGGGAAAACAGAGCTTGTCAAAGGTTGGAAAGAATTATTTTCAAATGAGACAGAGGTGCAGGCGCGTGAGGAGTCTTTACCTGTTGTGTTCCAAGATGAGCTGGTACAAAGTAAGATTGCTATACTAGAAGGCACGACAACACCTCCGAAGCCCTATACAGAAGGTCAACTCATTACGATGATGAAAACCTGTGGTAAATCGGTTGAGGATGAAGAGGAAATCGAGGTGCTGAAATCGATTGAAGGGATTGGGACGGAAGCAACTCGGAGTGGCATTATCGAGACGATTAAGAAGCATGGATTTATTGAAGTACGAAAAAATATCGTGAGCATTACACCTAAAGGGGAGCTTTTATGTCAGGCAATTGAAGGGACATTACTGTCAAGCCCTTCCATGACGGCTAAATGGGAAATTTACTTACATAAAATTGGTAAGGGGGAAGGCTCTGCCAAGCATTTTATTGAAAGCATAGGCAAGTTTATTCATCAATTAATAGCAGAGGTGCCTAAACAGTTAGAGTCTCTGACAATTGAAGCTGAGCAGTTTAAACCAGCCGTGGTAAAAGATATTGCCATCTGTCCAGCATGCAAGGAAGGGAAAATAGGCTTGCGTAAAAGCTTTTACGGTTGTTCGAATTATAAAAATGGTTGTAAGCAAACGTTCCCACAAAGGCTATTAGGAAAAAAACTAACGGAAAAAAACATTCATGATTTATGTAAGAGTGGTAAAACTGCTTTGATGAAAGGCTTTAAATCACAGAGTGGCAAACCATTTAATGCAGCCCTACGTTTGGTAGAAGGAAAAATTGAATTTGAATTTAAAGAAAAGTAAATGCTGATAGTTTCAAAGGACTTCCAACATGAAAGTAGGTTAGTGTGTTTGTATAGGACATGCTATCCTATTTTTAAGTAAATCAGTCACCTAAAAGGAGCGATGTAATGACGACTATAAAAGAAATTGGCAGCTTATGTCTGACAGATAGTGATGGATACATTATTAATCAAGCAGATTGGAATAAAATCAACCCTATTTTTCTTCCTGTCATCAACGATGTGGTTCATACCTATCGCACCCTTCTCCAAGATGACTTACATAGCCTATATATAAGGGGATCAATTCCAAAGGGGATAGGTATTGAAGGGGTAGCTGACTTAGACACCATAGCGGTTACGAAGCAAAAGCCTAAAAAACAGCAGGTAAAGCGGATAAAAGAAGTAGAACAAGCGTTAACTCAAAACCATCCTTGTGTAGATGGGATTGAGCTAAGTGTATTCGGCAAAGAAGATATTTTAAATACGACATCTTTTTCAATCATTAGTTTCATCCTCCAAACCCATAGTATATGTGTCTTTGGAGAGGATTTAATACCTCGATTATCAAGATATAAAGCGGACGAGGCTTTAGCGAATGACCACCTTATTCATTTGCAGGGGCAAATAAAAAATGCCTGTGATGATCTTCAAGATAATGCGGATACAGAGGATATTAAAGATTGTTGCAAGTGGATTATGAAAATTATTGTAAGAGCAGGGCTTGCACTTGTCATAACGAAGGAAAACACCTATACAAGGGATTTATACCCCGCCTACAAACGGTTCTCGGAATATTTCCCTGACAAGGAAAGCGACATGAGAAGGGCACTTGAATATGCAATAACACCCATAATCGATACGAACGTTTTGTTATTGTTTTTAAATGAATTTGGAACGTGGATGGTCAGTGAAGCTGAGAAATGGTTACAATTCTATAACCCTACTAGAGAATTAAACATGAAAATCGTATAACTTTCGAGACAAATAGAGAAAGGTAATCACATATGCGTTGTGATTACCTTTTGTTGTTAATTGGAATTTGGTGTTCTGCTTTATTTTTCAAAAGGGTTGTCAATATAAGGGCCTTTAATGGTAATACGCATTAACTGGGTCGCCATAAATTTGGGGGTATAGGGCATATCATTTTCTAACCACCAGACGATTACTTCAAGAAAGGCGGCTGCATAAAAACGGACGGCCATTTCGCGCGGCACGGTCAGCTTTTGGTCGTCAGGCTCCATCATTTGAATGCCGCTCGAGACAAAATTGATAATAATGTCTTTAAGGCCATCGGAGAAATAAGGGATATTTTTTTCCGTGAGATAGACCTTGTATAGCTTACTATTCAGCGCTATTTGTTCAAATAAATGCATAAATGTCTCATGTGGTTGGTCATAATTTGGTAATAAATCAAAATCCTTCTTCTCTTCGAAGGGTGGATGAATACTACTTACAAGCTCATGCAAGGCTTCTTCTGAGCTTTGATAGAGAAGGTCTAATTTATCACGGTAATGTAAATAAAAAGTGGCACGGTTTAATGTAGCCCGTTGTGTAATATCTTGTACCGTAATCTTTTCATAGCCTTGTTCATCAATTAATGCCACTAGTGCATCTCTTAATAATTGGCGCGTTCTGATGACGCGAGGGTCCATTTTTTTCGACATGTTAAAGCTCCTTGTATTAAATTTTCTATTTAAACAACAGTCCGATTGCAAGTGTTGTGAAAGCATCATGATGGGCTTTGGTGTTGTTTGCCCTTTTTCAATTGCGCGTTATAATTATATTAACGACACCGTGTCGATAATACAACTAGTTGTTAACGTATTCACGAATTGTTCATTTATATAGAAGAAAGGGAGTTTTATGATGGGTCGTTTAAATGGGAAAGTAGCAATTATTACAGGAGCAGCAATGGGAATGGGCGCTTCTGAGGCAAAACTATTTGCACAAGAAGGCGCAAAGGTCATTGCAACCGATGTACAAATCGAGCCCTTGAATAATTTAGTAAAAGAAATTAAAGAAAATGGTGGCGACATTATTGGTCTTCAACATAATGTTACTTCTGAGGATGAGTGGAAAGCAGTGATTGCCGAGGCTGTAAAGGCATATGGCAAAGTGGATATCCTCGTCAACAATGCGGGCGTTTCATCACCTAAAACAATTGCCAACATGGAAATGGCTGAATGGAATAAAATTATGGATATTAACCTGAATGGTTGTATCATTGGCATGAAATATGTGATTCCTGAAATGCAAAAAGCTGGCGGTGGTTCAATTATCAATATTTCTTCGATCGGTGGAATCGTGGGAATGGCTGGTACAAGCCCTTATACAGCAGCAAAAGGAGCGCTTCGTGTGCTTTCTAAATCGGCTGCGATTGAATATGGTAAAGATAAAATTCGTGTGAATTCTGTTCATCCAGGCATTATTGTAACACCAATGACAGCGCCTACGATGGAAGAGGGCGGTGCATTGCCATACTATCAAGCTTACACGCAATTACCATACTTCGGTGAACCTGAAGATGTAGCTTATGGCGTAGTGTTCTTAGCGTCAGACGAATCCCGCTTTATGACAGGCGCAGAGCTCGTAATCGACGGCGGCTGGACAGCCATTTAATCCAATAGCAAAATCAAAACTAGGCATCACTCAACGTGAGCCTAGTTTTTTTATGCAGATGAGGGAGAATACCCGCGAATCGAGTGAAGATACACGCGGTAGAGAAATGAATACCCGCGAATCGAAGGGAAAAACACGCGGTAGAGAGGCAAATACCCGCGATTGATCAATAACCCCTCGATACGAGAGAGAACCCTCATAAATAAAAGAAAAAGCCTTGCTGAAGGAATCAACGATACATATAAAAATAGCACAAACATAGTGGATATTTGTGCATATCATAAATGGAGAAAGCGTTTTCTTCATTATATAGAAGAAAGTCAAAACGAGAAATTTCACGATTATGTCAACGTCACGAAAAAAAATTCACAAAAACCTTAACTATTTCATGTGAAATCCGTATAATAAATCAAACAGTACGAAAATTGTCCATATTTCTCGAAAAATTGCGTGAATTTTTTAAATTGTATTGACGTAGGAAACGATAATTTGTACACTGTGTACAGTCAATTGTTTTGTGGAGGAATACAATTAATTTGAAAAAGTTAGGATTTGATAGATATGATCGTGTGTAAATTTGGTGGAACATCTGTAGCAAGTGCAGAACAAATACAAAAAGTAGCAACCATTGTAAAATCTAATCCGGCGCGTAAGATTGTTGCCGTTTCAGCACCAGGGAAACGTTCTGGTGACGATATAAAAGTAACAGACCTATTAATACAATTAGCAAATGCAGCGTTACAACAAGAGAATACAGAGGAAAAATTGCAGACTGTTGTGGATCGTTTTAGAGCGATTGCGGACGGTTTGGGGCTAGATAATGCCATTTGTGACGTAATCACAGAAGATTTACGTGAACGTGTACAAGGTGACAAAACAAATGTGGAATTATTCATCGATAGTATTAAAGCAGCAGGTGAAGATAATAACGCCAAGCTTATTGCCGCTTACTTTAATGCCGTTGGTATGCCCGCACGCTATGTCAGTCCTAAAGAAGGTTTAGTGGTCAATGATTTACCAGAAAGAACCTTTGCATTACCTGAAGCGTATGCTAATTTAGCCCCTTTAAAAGACACAAAAGAAATTATTGTGTTCCCAGGGTTCTTCGGTTACACTAAAGCGGGCGTATTGCGAACATTTGACCGCGGTGGCTCTGATATTACAGGCTCCATTTTAGCAGCAGCCGTTGAAGCGGAGCTGTATGAAAACTTTACGGATGTGGATTGTGTGTTCTCCGCGAATCCGAAAGTCGTCAACGATCCAGTGGAAATTAAAGAAATTACGTATCGCGAAATGCGCGAATTATCATATGCAGGCTTTTCAGTGTTCCATGATGAAGCGTTAATGCCTGTCTACAAGATTGGGGTGCCCGTTAACATAAAAAATACAAATAATCCAACAGCCCCAGGTACACGTATTGTACCAAGCCGTCCTGCAACAGGTCGTCCAGTTACAGGGATTTCGGCAGACAGTGGCTTTTCAACTTTATATGTCTCTAAATATTTGATGAATCGTGAGGTAGGCTTTGGACGTAAGCTACTCCAAATTTTAGAAGATGAGAATATTTCTTATGAACACACACCATCTGGTTTAGACGATATTTCTGTCATCATGCGTTCGA
Organism: Lysinibacillus capsici; assembly: GCF_020217405.1. Lineage (NCBI taxonomy): Bacteria > Bacillati > Bacillota > Bacilli > Caryophanales > Bacillaceae > Lysinibacillus > Lysinibacillus capsici. The sequence continues at coordinate 2,053,298 of NZ_CP084108.1, forward strand.
ATCAACTAACACCAGAAAATGAAGCACGCATTCTTAGTCGTGTGAAAGAAGAGCTACATGCAGAGTATGTAGAAATGCGTCACGGTTTTTCCATGATCGTGATTGTGGGCGAAGGGATGCGTCATAACACAGGATTAGCTGCCCGTGCTGCCACAGCGATTTCAAAAACTGGCGCAAATATTGAAATGATTAATCAAGGTTCTTCTGAAGTGAGCCTCGTGTTTGGTGTCCTTCAGGAATATGAAAACCGCATTTTACAAGCGTTATATGAAGAGTTTTTTGCCCATGCAAAAGCATAATGACACAATCATCACTAATCCAAGTGTTTCTTGCTTGGATTAGTGTTTTCTTTTTGCTGAGAATACGGTAAAATCGAGGGCGTACATAGTTGGGAGGGTTATTCGTGAAAAATTTAACAATTGGTATGCTTTTTTCAGTCATTGGAATACTTTTTGTCTGTTTAACGATTATGGATATTTTACCGTCATCGACAAAAACAATGAAAATTGTTTACATAGGCATTGGGTGGGTCTTTATTATCGTTGGCTCTGTTATCCGCTTTAAGAATCTCAAACAAAAGCAGCAATAACACTTTGAAAATGGAATTGTGACAATCGCCAAAGTTGTGATACAATTTCAAAGAAAATAAATAATTTGAGTATTATGAAGTTGTTATGCTGTACAAATGTTCAGAAGGTTCAAATTTTAATAAAGAATCGACCGTACAAATTCTTCTTTGTAAGAATTTGTTTTTTTATGTTCCGTCATAACTTTATCGGGAGGAGGCGATTGATTGCCTATACTTACTAAGGACTGCATTCATATTTTTGACGATTATGTTGCCCTTCAAACAGCTTCAGCCATGAAGGTTGTATCCTCAGCCATGCATAACCCAGGCTTTGGTTATTATACGTATCTGATGAATCGAACGGTGCCTATTACCTATGATGAACGACAGCCACATCAGGAATTGCTGCAGTTTTTGCAGGCACAGCATTTCCCGCATGACAAGACAGTGGCTATGATGACGGCTGTCCAAGCTAAGTTTGCGACTATTCGTGACTTTACATATGAGGGAATCCACCTTGTCATTATGATTACCGCAGGGCTTGGCAATGCGGTGGATATTACCCGTGCTTTTCAACGAGAGGAGCAGTACCATGCAGGCACCATTAATACTTGGGTGCTGATCAATGGCAAGCTGTCTGATGAGGCACTTTTTCAGGCAATGATTTCAACTACGGAAGCCAAGGTCAAGGCTTTAGTAGATGAAGGTATTACAGATCCAACGACAGGCACACTAGCTACAGGTACATCTACTGATAGCTTACTTATTGCCTCGACAGAAGAAGGGGACTTCCATCAATATGCAGGTCCCATCACCATGCTGGGCAAGGTCATTGGCTATGGTGTTTATGAAACGATGTGTGAGGCGGTTAGGAAATACAAAAAAGATAAAGAGGAGAGGTCTAAATGATTGCTATCGTGATTGCCTGCATCATAGGGCTTATTTTTGATTTAGTAGTAGGGGACCCTCCGAAGCTTCCTCATCCTGTACGCTGGATTGGACACTTGATTCAATCGCAAACAGCTTTATGGAATAAGGGTAAATGGCGCAAGCTACGTGGGACAGTGATGGCACTTGCTGTTGTTGGCACGACCATGTTTGTAGTGACGCTGGTTCTATTATTAAGCTATCAGGTGAGTATCATTTTTGGCATCCTTGTAGAGGGTCTTCTGATTGGTATCGGACTGGCACAGCGGAGCTTGAAGGAGGCGGCGATGGCTGTCTATGTGCCACTTGTCAAAGGGGATTTTGCCGAAGCACGTGTTAAGCTGTCTTGGATTGTCGGACGTGATACCGATAAACTAGGCGAGGATGAAATCGTGCGTGGTGTGGTAGAAACGGTTTCTGAGAATACAAGTGATGGTGTGACAGCTCCACTCTTTTATGCCTTTTTATTTGGGGCAATTGGTTTATGGGGCTATAAGGCTGTCAATACATTGGATTCGATGGTGGGCTATAAAAATGAAAAATATAAAGACTTTGGTATGTTTTCAGCCAAGCTTGATGATGTACTGAATTTTATTCCAAGTCGCATTACAGGCTTACTGATCGTGCTTGGTACGAAAAATGAAACAGATCGTTCGCTTGGCAAGCGCTTAAAGCGTTGGGTACAGGACGCAAAGAAGCATCCTAGTCCAAATAGTGGCTATTTAGAGGCAGCGACTGCAGTGCAGCTTGGTGTACAGCTAGGAGGAAAAAATACGTATCAGGGCGTTGTCTCTCATCGAGCAATTATGGGGGAAAAATTAGTGCCATTAACGAAAGAACATATTGCAACGTCCATTATTCATATGCGTATTGCCACAGTGCTGTTTGCGCTTGTTATGTTAGCGGTGGAGGTGTTAATTTATGCAGTTACCTAATCATGGTGCAAATCCGCAAAATGTTTATCAGCAATTAGGTTTAATGATGCCTGAGGTGGTGTATGATTTCAGCGAAAATGTCAATGCGGCAGGACCACCAGCCTTTGTGGAGGCACGTTGGCGTACTTTTTATCCACTAATTCAGCGCTATCCAGATCCAGATGGAGAACCTTTTTTAACAAAGGTCGCTGCTTTTCATCAAGTAGCGAAGAATACGATTTTACTAGGCAATGGGGCTTCAGAGCTTTTTAGTGTACTAGCAAGACGCTATGCCAATAAGCGTGTCATCATTGTGCATCCGACTTTTTCAGAGTATGAGCGAACATTGCGTGCAGCAGGTGCTACGATTGTTCCTATTGTCGTGACGGATTTTATCGATTACACATTGCCATTAGAGCAGCTACAGCAGGAAATGATGACGGCAGATGCTGTTTATCTTTGTACACCTAATAATCCGACTGGCGTACTGCCAAATAAGAAAGATTTACTCGCCTTAATGGCACACGGAGCAATCGTTAACTGTGAGCTTGTGATCGATGAGGCATTTATGGATTGGGTAGATGAGGCGCATTCGCTGATTCCGTTTAGTGCACAAAACCCACATGTTATTGTTGTTCGTTCGATGACTAAAATGTATGCGATCCCAGGTTTACGACTTGGGTATTTGGTTGCACAACCTACTATTGTGAGCTCCTTAAAAGATCTGCTGCCGCATTGGAATTTAAATGCCTTTGCGCTTGTAATTGGGGCAAGCTGTTTAGACGAGCAGCACTATTGTCAGCAGGCAATTTCCTATGCCACAGCGCAAAGGGAATGGCTGCATCGTTACTTACAAGACAATGGCTGCCAAGTAACGAATAGTGTGACGAATTATGTGTGCTTCTCCTTACCGAAAACACAGCAAGCCGATGCCTTTTTCACCTATTGTCTTGCACAGGGTGTTGTGCTGCGTCACACAAAAAACTTTCAAGGTTTGCAGGGTGAGTGGTTCCGTATTGGCATAAAAGACATTGCAGCCATGACATCTTTACATAATTGTCTACAAGCGTGGTTTAACGTAAATAAGGGGAGAGAAAAGTGACAACTTTTTATCTAGTAAGACATGGGGAAACGAAATGGAATCAGGAGCATCGACTACAGGGGTGGCTGGATTCTCCATTAACGGAAAACGGTAGAGCAGCGGCTGAAAAACTTCACAAGCAACTGCAACAGATTCCTTTTACCGCTGCATATTGTAGTTCAAGTGGTCGTGCAAGAGAGACAATGGCTATTTTGATGGCCAATCGCAAGCTGCCTATTGCCTATGAAGATGATTTACGGGAGATCTATTTAGGGAAATGGCAGGGGCAGACAATCGACGATATACTGGCGACATATAAGCTTGATTATGAGCTATATACGAACTACCCTGCGCAGTTTGTTGCGAGTCATACAGAAAGCTTTGGAGCCGTAACAGAAAGAGCGATGTTTACATTAAAAAAAATAGCAGCCCAACATCGCAATGAAATTATCCTCATTGTCTCCCACGCTGTAACGATTAAATGCATCATCAATGCTATTTTACAGCGCAGCATTAGTGAGCTATGGGCAGCCCCGTACATTCATGGGACAAGTGTGACAGTGATTGAACGGCAAGGTCAACAATGGCTTGTGAAGGATATTGGTAATCTACAGCATTTACAATAGGAGGTGTCCTACATGCCGCTTATTTTTATTACAGGTGGTGTACGTAGTGGTAAATCCCATTTTGCAGAGCAAGCAGCGCTTCAGCATTATGAGGCGCAGGCAAGTACAGCGAAACGCTTGCTCTATCTGGCTTCGGGTATTGCCTTAGATCATGAAATGGAAAAAAGAATCTTACGGCATCAGGCAGATCGCCAGGCCCAGCCTATTCAGTGGCTGACGGTGGAGGCTCCCTATGCAATTTCTGAAGTATTTGAGACACTTCAGGAGGGAGATGTGGTGCTGTGGGATTGCGTGACAACGTGGCTGACCAATGCTTTTTACGAAGGCTATGACAAGGGGACACCCTGTTTACAACAGCCTGGGTGTTTAGCTAATAAGCTACAGGCCGTCAAGCAGGCGATCTTGTCACTACTGAAGAAGGATTTGACTTTTTTTGTGGTATCCAATGAACTGTTTGATGAACCTCCTTATGCTAGTGATGAAGTAGAATTATACCGACAAACGCTCGGACAGTTCCATCAATGGTTGGTTTCTATGGCACAGGAGGCCTATGAAATGAACTATGGCATTGTAAAGAGATGGAAATAATCAAGAAGGAAGGCAAGAGGATGAAAAATTTTTGGCATAGCCTCCTACTGGCATTTCAATTTTTTACGGTATTGCCAGTACATAAAGAGCTTCCGTTAACGAGGTCCACCATCACAGGCATGTTTGCTTGCTTACCATGGATAGGTGCTTTAATGGGAACAACGGTGGCAGCCGTACTTTATAGTCTTATGCAGTGGACAGCAAGCAGTGAAGTGATGCTAGCTTTCACTGTGATAGGGCTATTTGCTTTATGGACAGGTGGTTTGCACTTAGACGGCTTTATTGATATGGGCGATGCCTATTTTTCCTATCGAGATCGAGAAAAACGATTGGAGATTTTAGATGACCCTCGTGTGGGAGCGTTCGGAGTATTGGCTGTGGTGTTTTTATTAATGGGGAAATTTGTTATTCTACATGAGCTTTTTGTGCAGCAGAGGTTCGCCTTGTGGATGGTACTATTCGTCCCATTTCTAACAAGAGTGGGCATGAGCTTTTATTTTATGTCACTCCATTGCTCAAAGGAAAAAGGTCTTGCTTATTTTTTTAAGTCTCATATGAAGGCTAATCGATTAAAAGTGATCATGCTGTTATCGCTCGTATTGGCGATGACGGTTGTTTTTATCAGCACGCAGCTCTTACTTCTTCCCGTTGTCCTAGTCGTCGTTTTAGCTATTGCACTTTTTATTTTTCGACAATTTACGTTGCGTAATTTTGGTGGAGTATCTGGCGATTTACTGGGTGCCTCCATTGAAGGAATGGAGGTTGTACTATGGGTGACATTGTTACTGTGTGCTTAATGCGGCATGCGCCTACAAAAGAGAATCTTGAAAAGCGTTACCTTGGTTGGACGGACGCACCATTAGCAGATACAGCCAAGCTTGCTGTTGTGGATGCATTTGTTAAAAAAGTATATGGCAGTGATCTACAGCGCTGTCGACAAACGGCTGCTCATTATTTTCCCAATGCTAGCTACCAGGCAGAGGCATCCCTTCGAGAGACGAACTTTGGTGCATTCGAAGGGAAAACCTATGAGGAGCTAAAAATGGATGCTCACTATCGGGCATGGATAGATGATCCAATCCGTACACCCCCTCCACAGGGGGAGGCATTCGATGATTTTATGAAACGTGTTGTAGATGGATTTCATTATTTACCTAAAAATGAGGATAGCTATTATTTAGTGGTTCATGGTGGGGTTATTCGTGCCTTACTTGTTGCCTTTGCGCCAACAGAACAGCCTTTTTGGTCCTATCAGGTGCCACATGATAAACAATTTGCTTTAACATTTACAAGAAAGGCTTGGGAGGAGGGAGCACGATGCATGTCTTTATCGGAGGTGCCTATAACGGCAAAACCGACTATGTGAGGCGCTTGTATGAACAGCAACAGATGGTTATGATTGCTGGCGAACTACCTGAGGTAGCGCCCGCCTGTGATGTCCTTGTCCTAAAGAACTTAGAAAAATGGCTTGTGACACAAAATTTGGAGGAAGATGAACTAATCGTTCAAAAGGTGCTAGCAACCTTACAAGAGATTGAGCAGCATTGCACACTCGCACTTATTGTGACGGATATGGGGCGTGGAGTTGTGCCAATGGAAAAACAAGCCCGACAGCTACGCGATACCTGTGGTCGTCTATACCAAGCTTTGTTCAAGGAAGCAGAGCAAGTTGTACGGATTTGGTATGGAATAGCTGAGCCATTGAAGTAAAGTAGACATTCAACAGAAAAGAGGGAATGAAATGGAACGACAAAAATTAAGAAAAATGGTTTTGACAGCAATGGTAGCGGCCATCTGTGCAGTAGGGGCAATGATTAAGGTACCAACGTTTATTTCAACGGCTGCACTGGATTCGGCTCCTGCCTTTTTAGGTGTTGTCTTTCTATCCCCCATCTTAGCAGGGGTTGCTGGATTGATCGGGCATTTTATTACGGCATTAACATCTGGCTTCCCATTAGGACCATTACATATTATTATCGCGGTAGAAATGTGGATTGTCGTATGGGTCTTTGGGGTGATGCATAAAAAAGGCTTACACTTTTGGAAATGGCCTGTTGCCTTAGTATTAAACGGTATTGTAGCGCCACTCCCATTCTACTTTATTATTAGTCCAGCATTTTTCTGGGGTGCTTTAGGCAGTATTCTGATGGCAACGGTGATCAATTTAATTATTGTCGCGGTAGTTATGCCCATTCTATCAAAGGTTTTTGTGCGTAAGGAAGGTCGTGTACAGTGAGAAATGCGATGAAAGTTGGCACGTTCATTGCAACAATGGATAATGCTGCAGCCATTGGACAAAAACCGCAAGATGTTGTGTCAGCACCCGATCAACTGACGGCCTATATGACAGCACGTGTGACCTTTTTAGAACAGCTAGCGGCACAGGCACTACCTGTTCAAGTTCTACTTGCGAATTTTTCTGGAGATGCCGCATGGTCTCGCTATGAAAAAGGTATACAGCAAGTGTTTGCAGAGGCAGATCTTACATGTCCAGCCATTGCGGGGAGTACGGAATCCAATATGCCCACATTGCAGTCAGGCTTAGCTGTTACAATGCTTGGAGAAATCCAGCAGCGTCGAGCATTTGACCACGATCAGCTTAGCTGGTACACCTATGGCCTGCCGCTTGTAGGGGAAGAGGTGTTGGCACAACCTGAAGATGTGGCGCAGTTGCTGCCTATATACAAGGCATGGCAGGCAGAAATTGTTCAGCAAATATGGCCAGTCGGATCAAGGGGGCTACAAGGAGAATTTGCCCGTCTGTTTGGGGAGCGACATGTGGAATGCGCCCTTGATGGTGCAAAATCAGCAGGCCCCTGTACGGTCATTTTGCTAGGAATTGCTGCAGACAATGAGTCACAGGCACAAAAAATTTTCCTGCGAAATTTTGAGAAACTACACATTTCTGAAAAGTGATGGGGCTTGGTTTGAGCAAATGATTGTTTCTTGGGACAGGTCCAGATAATCCAGAGCGAGTGTTATTTTACTTCGATCTAATCCTTGCTCTGGGTGGTTCCTTACTTAATTAACAGGATGACGCTGAATCTAAAGTAGCTGGCTGCTGCTTGTAAAGGAAAATGCCCGCTCTGAAAGGTGAGGAAGTCGCTCCTGAGCATGGTAACCACACTCCAAAGTGGAAGAAAGCCGCTCCTATAGAAGTGGAAATTCGCTCTAAAAAGTCACCCCTCTCCAAAATCTGCATAGAAATCAGATTTTTTCTCCTTATGAGACTCTTCAACTCAATTAAACCACTCCAATAATATTACGAGACCCGAAAAATTATTTATCAAATGGGAATGATTTTCAGTTATAATGAGGAACGAATGGGATTTAAATAGAACGGAGACGAATGTATGCAGGCAATTAAACAATTAGGGCAGTATTTAGGGCCTTATAAATTTTTCACCTTGATTGCACCGCTATTGATGGTACTGGAGGTGACGATGGATTTAATTCAGCCGACTATCATGCAGCATATGATTGATACGGGGATTGCCAATGGGGATAATCGCTACGTATTGACTATGTTTGTGTGGATGCTTGGCAGTGCAGGGCTCGGACTTATTGGTGGGGTTGGTTGCTCGTATTATAGCTCAAAGGCGGCGATTCATTTTGCGTCGGATGTTCGTCAGGCTCTTTATGAGAAAATGATGACTTACTCAGCCAAGGAGCGAGATGCTTTTACAACAGGGAAGCTGATTACGATTTTAACGAGTGATGTGGAAAGTATTCAGCGTGCTTTTATGATGACGCTGCGTATTTTTGTGCGTGGGCCATTGCTCTTTATCGGCGCAGTGATTATTGTGTTTGTCACAGCGCGTGAGCTTTTTTCCATATTGCTCATTATCGTGCCATTGTTGATTATCGCAATGTACTTTTTCACAAAGTATTCGGGTGTATTGTATCGTCGTGTTCAGGAGGCGATTGATGCCGTCAATACGAAGTTACAGGAAAATTTGGCGGGTATTCGTGTAGTTAAAGCCTTTCGCCGTGAAAAACAGCAGGTAGCACAGTTTGGAGAATTAAATGAGGCGTTGACGAAACGTTTTATTACAGCTGAGCAAATTGTCGGCGTGCTTGTACCCTTTACGATGTTTGTTGTCAATCTAGGGATTGTAGCGGCGCTTTGGCTTGGAGCCATTAAGGTAGATGCGGGTACGCTTCAAGTGGGCGTTATTCTTGCGTTTATCAACTATTTAACGATTATTTTAAATGGACTGATGTCCTCTAGTATGGTGCTGATGCAAATAGCGCGAGCCTTGCCTTCAGGAGAACGCATTGTGGACGTATTAAACAAAGAGATTGCTGTTAAGGAAGCTGAACATACGCTGACAGATCCAATAAAAGGGGCCATTGACTTTGATCAGGTGAGCTATCGTTACTATGAAACAGCTGAGGATGTCCTTAAAAAGATTTCATTTTCGGTCAAACCAGGGCAAACGGTCGGCATTATTGGGAAAACAGGTAGTGGTAAATCGACGCTGGTGAAGCTATTACCTCGCTTATTTGATCCCTCTGGTGGCGAAATCCTCATAGACGGAAAACCGCTAAAATCCTACTCACTCGCAACCCTACGTGAGCATATCGGATTTACCTCTCAGAAAGCATTATTGTTTTCTGGGCCGATTGAAAAAAATATTCGTCTCGGTAAGGATGATGCCACAGCTGAGGACATACAGCAGGCATTAGAGGCCGCCTGTGCCAGTGAATTTGTAGAGCGACTTGATAAGGGCATAGCGCATGAATTGTTACAGGGTGCTACGAATCTTTCGGGTGGACAGAAGCAGCGACTTGCATTAAGTCGTGCGTTTATTCGAAAGCCTGCCATTTTGGTGCTGGATGATACAACGTCAGCGCTCGATAGTGCATCGGAACAACATGTGCAACGAGCTATTGCCACCTATTATCAAGACACAACGACCTTCATCGTAGCGTCGAAAATTGCCTCCATTCAGCAGGCAGATGTTATTTTGGTACTAGAGGATGGCGACGTTGTTGGGCAAGGAACCCATCAGCAGCTTCTACAATCCAATGCGCATTATCAAGCAATTTATGCGTCACAGCAAAAGGCTGGTGAACAAGAATGAGCCAAAGTCAACCAAAGCAAATGAATTTTGGACGTGGACCGCGTATGGGGAGACCAGCTGAGAAGGCGAAAAATCAAAGGGAGACATTGTCACGTGTATGGCACTATGTCAAGCAACAAAAAGTAGGGCTGTTTTTCTCTATCCTTTTTGTCATTGCCTCGACCTTTTTAAGCCTTGCGGGGCCCTATATGATTGGACATATTATAGATGATTATATTATGAAAAAGGATATCGACGGAACGATTCGTTTAGGCATCCTGTTGGCCGTTATTTTTACAGTAGCCTCTATTCTGACATGGCTGCAAACCTATGTCATGATTCATGTGGCGATGAAAACCATTCGGACATTGCGATTGGAACTATTTCAAAAGCTTCAGACGCTGACATTACGTTTCTTTGATCAGCGGGCACTTGGGGATCTAATGAGCCGTGTGACCAACGATATTGATAATTTAAATACTGCACTTGCGCAAAGTGTTACGCAAATCGTGTCGTCCATTTTAACTGTAATTGGTGTCAGTATCGCCATGTTTACATTAAGCTGGCAATTAGCAATCGTGACATTGATTATTATTCCGCTGATCGTTTTCACAACCAAGCAAATCATTAAACGCAGCAGTAAAAATTATGCTGCACGGCAACGGGATCTTGGGAAGCTAAACGGCTATATTGAGGAAATGATTACAGGTTCGGAGGTACTTACGCTTTTTGGTAAGGAACAGCAAACGATTGATACGTTCCATCAGCAAAACGAAAATCTACGAAACTCTGCCCAACGAGCAGAAATTACCTCTGGCTTACTAGGTCCGATTAATAACTTTATGAATAATTTAGGCCTTGCTGTCGTCATCGGAACAGGTGCCTTTTTAGCAGTAAAGAGTATTGTTACAGTGGGGATTATTGCCGCCTTTGTGACCTATACACGGCAATTTTTCCGTCCGCTTAACCAGCTATCTAATCTATTAAACACCTTCCAGTCTGCTATTGCTGGGGCAGAGCGTGTTTTTGAGATACTAGATGAACCCTCAGAGGTAGCCGACAAGCCTAATGCTATCAAGACGGCATCGCTCAAGGGGGATGTTGTTTTCAAGCAAGTATCATTTAGCTATGAGCCAAATAAGCCTGTGTTAAAAAACATTGACTTCCATGCCAAGGCAGGAGAGACATTTGCTCTTGTTGGCCCAACAGGCTCAGGCAAAACAACGATTATCAATTTATTAACACGTTTTTATGACGTCGATCAAGGTGAGATTTTGATTGATGGGCATAATATTGAACACTATCAGATGGCGACGATTCGCCAAAGAGTCGGTGTGGTTTTACAGGACACCTATTTGTTCTCGGGAACGATTCGTGAAAATATTCGCTTTGGGAAGCTAGATGCGACAGATGAAGAGGTTGTGGAAGCGGCAAAAATTGCGAATGCCCATCATTTTATAAAATATTTACCAGCCCAATACGAAACGCCCGTACAGGCAGGGGGAGCCAATTTAAGTCAGGGGCAGCGTCAGCTTATTGCGATCGCGCGTGCGATATTAGAAAATGCAGATATTTTAATTTTGGATGAAGCGACATCAAGTGTGGATACCCAAACAGAGGTGGATATTCAAAAAGGCTTACAGCATTTAATGCAGGGACGCACAAGCTTTGTCATTGCCCATCGACTCAAAACAATCGAAAATGCCGATCAAATCCTCGTGATTCAGCAGGGAGAAATTGTCGAGCAGGGCAATCACCAAGAGCTGATGCAGCAGCAGGGGATCTATCGTCATCTTCAACAAAAACTATTGTTAGAGCAGGTAGAATAGGGAATAATAAAGGTACATCTTCCAGAAGGCGAGGGATTGACATGTATGAATTAAAGACCAAAGAAACCGATGTAAGTGTCATTGAATTTATTGAAAGTGTAGACCATCCAAAAAAGCGAGAAGACGCCTATCGATTATTGGACATCTTTACAGAGGTCACAGGCTATGAAGCCAAAATGTGGGGACCGAGCATTATAGGTTTTGGTAAATATCATTACAAATATCAAACAGGCCATGAAGGAGATGCCCCACTAGCTGCCTATTCCCCTCGCAAAGCGAAAATTAGCTTATATTTTGCTCCAGGGGATGAACGTGAGCAATTATTACAACAATTTGGTAAACACACAACAGGAAAAGCCTGCGTTTATATTAATAAGCTAGCTGATGTGAATGAAGACATCTTAAAAGCCCTTATACAACAAACGATCGATTTTTTACGAAAAACCTATCCAGATGCTTAATCAAGAGAGCTGCCTATTAGTTAGGTAGCTTTTTTGTATGAAATTTATCTATTTTCTCCAAAAGTTTAGTAGAAATTTATTTTTACCGTGTATCCTTGCAAGTATCAACGAAAAGAGGAGATACGTATGAAAAAGAAAGCAAAGAAAATGATTGTCTATATGGGGGCATTGATTGTGCTCGGAATGGTGATAATTTGTATTTATCACTATAGCTTAATACAGAAGGAGTCAACTATTTTACAACCTAACGGCACATTAAACAATGTAGATGGACAAAACATCCATGTTTATCAGGAGGGGGCTGGCGAGGATACATATATTTTTATGGCTGGCTCAGGTATCGCAGCACCCGTATATGAGCTAAAAGGGCTGTATCGTAAGTTTTCACAGCATCATCAAATTGCAGTAGTGGATCGAGCTGGCTATGGCTATAGCGACGTAGCCCATGATGATAGAGGAATCGATACGATTGTAGCGCAAACACGACAGGCACTTCTGCAAAGTGGGCTTGAACCGCCCTATGTTCTTGTGCCACATTCCATTTCTGGACTAGAGGCCATTTACTGGGCGCAAAAATACCCAGAGGAAGTAAAGAGCATCATCGCTCTGGACATTGGCTTACCTAGTCAATATGTAAAGCATAAAATGGGGACGGTCGATCGTTGGATGGTAAGGGGAATGCATCTCGCTACTAAGCTGGGCTTACATCGACTTATGCCATCTCAGGTCCATAATCCGCAAGTATTGAACATGTCCTTTTTAACAGCACAGGAAAAGGAAATCTATCAGGCATTGTCCTTTAAGCAATTTTTTAATGAGGATATGCAAAATGAGCTGTTACAGGTCTACGAAAATAGTTTACAATCAGAACAGCTCAAAAAGCCGCAAGACACGCCTATCTTACTGATTGATGCGATTGCGGAAGAAAATAAACATTCGAAATATACGAAGCAAAACCGACAGGATTATGCTGACTTTGCAAAGCAATTCACTAATGCACAGGTGAAGGAGGTCAGTGGGACACATAGTATTTATCTCTATCAGCCAGATGCAATCTATCAACTGGCAATGGAATTTATGAAAACAACGGGTGATGAGAAAGGTCGATAAGTATGAAAGGATTTAGAATCTTAATTATAGAAGACGATCACATGATTGGTGATCTACTACAAAAAATAGTGAAGCGTGAGGGCTATGAGGCAATCTGGAAAACAGATGGCAAGGATATGATGGCGCTGATTCAGCAGGTGGATTTAGTCATAATGGATATTATGCTGCCAGGAGAGGATGGCTATCAATTAAGCAAAAATATTAAACGATTAGGCTTAAATATTCCAATCATTTTTCTATCGGCACGTAACGATATTGAAAGTAAGCTAGAGGGGTTGATGGTCGGCGAGGATTACCTAACAAAGCCATTTGATCCGCGAGAGCTGTTGCTAAGAATGCAAAAAATGCTAGCACAACAGTATGGTACATTTACGCAAATTCAGCATTTATTGATTGATGGGGAGCGCCGTCAAGTATTTCATCGTAGTATCCATGATGAAATCGCCCTGACAGCGATCGAGCGAAAAATTTTCTTTTATTTATTTGACAATCGAGACAGAGTGTTAACAAAGGAACATTTTTTTGATTATCTTTGGCCGCTCGATGAACGCAATCATAATATTTTGAATGTCCATATTAAAAAAATTCGAACAAAGCTACAGGACCCAGCAGGCACTATTGTGCAAAACATTTATGGAGAAGGGTATCGTTTAAATACCTATAATAAAAAATGACCTTAAAAACAAAATACCGTACTTTATTATTTGTAGCCATTGGGAGTGTGCCGGTTGTACTATTAGGCATTAGTGTGGCCATGTCAATTTTGTATGACAAGGCCTTTAAAATGAAAAATGACGGTATTCCGTTTCATGAGTCTTATGCCTATCCTGTGATGCTGATTGCGTTTGTGCTAGCGTTAGGAATGCTCGCATGGCTATTTTCCACATCGATTCATTCGTTACTATCCAAAATCACACTACTTAATAAAACAATACGAGAACTAGCGAGTAATGAGCGAATACCTGACACGTTAACGATAAAAAGTGAGGATGAAATCGGGCGGCTTAGCCAATCTGTCAATCTCTTAATTGAGCGTACAACTTACCGAGAATTAGAGCTTGCCCAGCAACAGGAGCTTCAAAAAGAGCTGCTACAAAAGTTGCGACATGACATCCATACGCCGTTAACGGCTATCCGCTTGCAGCTGTTTTATCTAGAGGATCAACTACAGGGGCAGCCCAAATTAGTGGAATCCTTACATGCACAAATTCAATATATCACGAATTTAACAAATGCATTTCAGTTACAGTCCTTTGATACGAGTGAACAGTCCTATGTCATGCAGGAGGAGGTTCAACTTGTCCCATTGTTACAAATGATGATAAAGAAGTGGCAGTATCTATATCGTATGCAGAATATTACGCTGCATTTTCAGCATGATGATTTACAAGCAACTTGGCTTAGCAATGAATTGTGGCTACAGCGTTTATTCGATAATGTCTTTCAAAATACATTAAAGCATGCCCAAGCATCCAAGCTAGAGGTAACGATCAAGGACGGGCAAGTTGTCATGTGTGATGATGGTATTGGCTTTACGCCTGAAGATGAGCATGGCGGACTTGGGCTTAAAATCATTCAGGATATTGCTAAAACACTGAATATCGAAGCTCTCTTACAATCAAACAAGCAAGGCACGACCTTCTACTTTACACACCAATAAAAAACAACGGCAGCCTTTGCCGTTGTTTTTTCTTTTACACTGATTTTCGTTGCTGCAGTAAGAACAGGGCAAGTCCTAGTAAAATGACCAAAATACCGATCCCCTGTTGAACGGAAATCATCTCATCTAAAATAAAATAAGCTAATATACAGGTGCCGATTGTTTCGCCTAAAATACTCATGGAAATCACCGTTGTACTTAACCATTTCAACAGCCAATTAAAAATAGTTTGCCCAAAAATCGTTGCAATGACAGCCAGCCCTACAAGGGACCACCAGGTGGAGGCTGAATAATCGAAAAATGATTCTTTCATAAAGAGGGCATAAACGGCTAAAAAGATCGAGCTACTGCCATAGCCGATAATGGAATAGGGAATGAGCGATAAATCCTTGCGCACTGATTGCCCAATAAAAAAGTAGGCTGTAATAATACCTGCCGCAATAAAGGCAAGAATATCGCCATAAAGGGCTTGTCCACTAATCTGGAAATCTTGCCAGCCAATAATGAAGCAGCCGATGATCGCTACGAAGCAGCCAACAATCGCTCCTTTCGAAAATCGCTCTTTAAATAAAAAATAGCTACCTACTAAAGAAAATAGTGGCTGTAGTGTCACAATGACGGTTGAACTAGCCACAGAGGTGTAGTTTAATGATTCAAACCATAACACATAATGACAGGACAAAAATAAGCCTGATAAAATGCCAAGTCCCCACTGCTTTTTCGATAGGCTAGCAAGCTCCTGCCGCAAGTCCTTCTTTGCCAATAAAAATGGAAGAAGCACTAGCATCGCAAAGAATAGTCGATAAAAGGCCGTAATCGCTGGTGGCGCATCAGCTAGCTTAACAAAGATTGCTGAGGTAGATAATGCAAATACTGCAAAAAATAACGAGATGTAATAAAACATGATGTACTCCTAAGCATTTACAAGATTAATAATGACAAACCTATTATAGTGTAGTCCGTGTGAATAATATAGGGTTTTTAGAATATTAGCACCAAATAGGTTTATGGAGCTAATTCTGCTCAAGCAAGGATTCAATGACCTGTTTTAATTGCAGGATGAAGGGCTGCTTACTGTCATCTTTTTTATAGATATAAACTGTTTCGATCGCATTGTGAAGCCCGTCTAAATCATAAAAATGCAGGTCAGGACAAGGATAAAGTGCTAGTAATTTGGTATTTAATACAGCCAATGTGTGCTCGATTTCAAGAAAATCTAAAATACTACTAACCGATTTAATCTCCTTCATCGTAAAAGGTACCTGTTTGTCAGTGAGCCATTGTGCTAATGCATGGGTATACATGCAGCCCTTACTTAACACAAGCAATGTGACAGGTGTTCGTTGTTCAAAGTCGATGATAGGAGCGGAGCTTGAGATAACTTCAAATGTCTCTGTGGCTAGTACATCATAGTGTAGATCGCTATAATGCTTGATTGGATTACTTGTTAATGCGCAATCTATTTCCGCCAAATGAACTTTGTGATTTAAGGCTGTACTTGATTCCACAGTGAAATCAATATCTATCGGACTTCGACTAGTTTGCAGTGCGTTCATGATGGATGGACCATATATTTTTATGGTTGTATGAGATGTACCAACCAAAATGCTCGTTTGTGTAGGGCCGATGGTATGTAAAAAGTCTTCATATTGCTCGGTAACTTTCTTTAAAAACTGTAAATAATGTTGACCTACCTCTGTCAGCTTTAAGCCTTGGGGTGTTCGTTTAAAGACGTCCTGCCCAATTTCACGCTCCATTTTTTTCACCTTTGCTGTTAAGGCAGATTGTGTATAATTGGTAATTTCAGCCGATTTACTCAAGTTTTGCCTCTCTAAAAGCTCCATTTTTAAGGCAATTTCTTCAATGTTCATGTTGTTCCTCACATACCTATAGATTTTTTTAATAGCCGCTATCATTTTCCTCCATTTTACGTACGCTAGCTGTCCACGTACACTCTAGATAATGAAAAGGTAGACTGCAAAAGCAGTAACCTGATGGAGGGTTATGATGCATACATATTATCGATGGGTCGTATTGCTTGTGGCTACACTTTCGCAGACAGCCGCAACCTTTGTGACCTACGGAATGGGGCCAGTTGCCTCTTTTTATCAAATGGAATGGCACTTAACGTCCTTCCAAACAGGGCTAATTGTTTCAGCCGTCAATATAGGGCCAATTTTCTCCATGCTACTATTCGGCTATCTCATGGATAAAAAGGGAGAAAAGCAGATTATTGGATGGGGCTCGATACTACTGGGCCTGTCAGCCTTATTGCTAATACCCGTGAATCATTATACGACATTGCTTCTCGTATTAATAGTTGTGGGGATATGGTATGGCAGTGCGCAAACAGGTGGCAGTACTGCTATTGTGAAATGGTTTCCTAACAAGCATCGAGGACTGGCTATTGGGATTCGCCAAACAGGTATTCCGATTGGAGGTGCATTGGCTTCCACTTTGCTGACCTATTTGTATCAACATCATCATCTATCCTCTGTCCATTTAGCACAGGGCTTGATGGCGGTTGGTGGGGGACTATTATTTTTATTGCTGTACAAAGAGCCAAAACAGCATGCCACCGCTACGGCACCTCTCATTCCTTTTAAAGAGAAGATGCGTGCTATTCGGCACAATCGAGCGCTCTATCCTTTATTTTTTGTGGGCATGGTCATGATGTCCCTCCAAATGATTATCATTGCTCACTTTATGAGCTATTTACATCATGAAGGTGGGTATACATTAACCGAGGCAGGGCGCTATTTAAGTCTGATTTTACTTGGTGGGATGCTTGGGCGAATTGTACTTGCTTGGATGAGTGATCAATATTTCGCTCAAAAACGAGAGCCTTTATTAGTGCTCGTCATGGTCGCTACATTTCTGATGGTGGGCTGTTTGCCCTTTGTCATACATAGCAAGGGCCTCATGATTATTTTTTGCAGTGTATTTGGGTTTTTAGCGCTTGGCTGGTATTCCATATATATCACTTGTGTCACGGAACAATCCGATTCGCAAGCAGTAGGACTGACAGTTAGTGCAGCGTTAACGATTAACCAGTTCTTTATTGTTTTGGCACCAACAGTTTATGGATTATTGGTTGCTGTTTTTTCCAGCTATCAGCTCGCTTTGGATGTCATCGCTGTGATGGTCATACTGGGGGCATTTCACTTATACAGAACATCCCAAAGTAGTATAACTACTGAAAGTTCGGTAAAATAATGGAAAAGAGGAAATGGAGGTTGCTGCGAATGACCAGTTCGATTTGGATTGAGGCAAAGATTGATAAAGTATGGCAAGCGATTACAGAGGAGCAATCCCTCTCCCAATGGTACGCAACAGGCTCCACATGGGACATCCCTATTCTAGCAGCTGGAGAAAAAATGACATGTACTTTAATGCCAAATGCACATAATCAGCTTTCTGAAAAACTGCCGATGGAGCTAACGATTCAGCAAGTGAAGAAAAATAAGGAATTTTCCTTCTATCTAGAAGTGCCTGAAACATTAATTGCTATTACGCTAGCCGAACAGGGTAATGGCACTACAGTGAGCTTTAATTCGCCAGGCTATGCTGCCTCTCTAGCGAATTTAAAGGCATTGCTTGAGGGGCATAACATTCCTTATCAGTAAGCCTCTCTACGTCTTAGGTCTTAGATGAAATTCAAGCGTAGGGTCGTATTTTAATTTCCCTTCTCCTATATAATGAAATTATTGGTAGATTATACGGTGGGAGGAAATAATAGTGAAAAAATTAGTGGGTTTAGGTGTCGTGATAGGCACGTCAGCATTGGTATTATCGGGGTGCTTTTCCTTTATTCCAAATAAAATGCGAGAGGAAGCCATTTTGGTGGAAAAGGATAAAGCGAAAGCATTAGAGGTAGATATTGATTTAGGTGTTGGCGAAATGAATGTATCGAGTGGTGCAAAGGAATGGGTGGAGGGCAACGCAGAATATAATGTAAAAAAGCTAGCCCCTCAGGTAGACTATGATGTACATGGCGATACAGGAGAAGTAGAAATCAAGCATAAGGGCTCAACAAAGCTGGGGCTCTCCAATATTAAAAACACATGGGCGATTCAACTGAACGACAGCATCCCGATGGATCTGACTGTGGAAACAGGTGCCTCTCTTGCCAACCTCGATTTACAGGGTCTTCAGCTGGAAAAACTCGATATTGAATCGGGTGTCGGTGATCTAACGGTTAATCTAGGTGGCGACTGGAAGAAGAGCTTTACAACAACTATTGAAACAGGTGTCGGTCAAACAACAGTTATTTTACCTTCAAAGGTTGGCGTGAAACTAACGACGGAAAAAGGCATTGGCTCGTCTAATGTGGAGGGTCTTATGTCAAAAGGGAATGGTGTCTATGTCAACGAAGCTTACGACAAGGCAGATGTCGTGCTAGAGGTCAATTCGGAATTGGGCATCGGGGAAATTACCTTTAAGTTAGATCGATAGAAAATGGAGTAGGCCACTTTATTGAAATAGCCGCAATAGGAGCGTCAAATACATCCTTTGTATTTGACGCTTATTTTATGGTAGCTTTAAGAAAAGCAATTGTTTCAAAGGAGCGAATAGATTGAAGACCTATACATACAAGCAACCAGCGGCCATTGAGTCAACAGAGACCGTTACGATTTTAAATGAAGCGGGGGAGGAATCGTCCACCGTTCAACGCGTGTATGCCAATGCACTAAAAAAAGCATTCGATAAAACGATGGACTATCGTTATTTCGTTCGTTTTGATGTCCACGATCGCAATGGTCAGCCACTTTTTACGTGTAAAAAAGTATCCCGTCGTGGGCGCGTCCATTTCCGTGGCAAGGATTTAGTAACAGGTAAAGACTATATGATTGCTTACGATGGCTGGCAAATCATGATTCCCGATTTAGTCATTACCGATGGCGAACAGCAAATCAAGCTTAACAAAGAAATGGAGGACTGGTCTGTTTTTACTGTGAATGAACAGCCTATCGCACGCTGGCAAGCGACTTTCTGCGAGACACATTTTGACATTACGCTGCAAATTGAAGACAGCAGCCCCATTCAGCAGGAAGCCTTTTTTATTGCCATCGGACAGGCAGTGCTGTTTGTTGGGGCTTAAATAAAGGTAGATGGAAGAAAGGGCTTGATGAAGTGCTAAACATATTACCAGCAAAAGAGATTTATTTAGAGGGAAATGAGCATGCCCTATTGCTTTTACATTCCTTTACAAGTCATACAAGAGATATGAAGAAAGTAGCCACTGCACTACATAACCAAGGCTATACTTGCTATGCACCGTTATATCGTGGACATGGCACTCATCCAGAACAGTTATTACACGATC
Source organism: Lysinibacillus capsici (assembly GCF_020217405.1). Lineage (NCBI taxonomy): Bacteria > Bacillati > Bacillota > Bacilli > Caryophanales > Bacillaceae > Lysinibacillus > Lysinibacillus capsici. The sequence continues at coordinate 2,073,454 of NZ_CP084108.1, forward strand.
AGGTAGACGACTGGTGGCAAGATGTCGTGAATGATTGAAGGCTATCCGATAATTTCGGTCAGTGTTTTATCCAGCGAAACATTTTGACATTAAAGCTTACCCAATCAATGGGTAAGTAGCTAGAGCAATTTAGAAAAAAATAGGTGCACCCAATCGTTAGGGAAAATCTAATGACGAGGTGCACTTTTTATATAGTAAGTTTCATACTAAATTAAAGAATCTTTTGTTTTTGTTTCTCCAGTTGGATTCTTTCGTATTCCACCTCTAATTCTCTGTGTTTAATCAAATATTCTTTTTTTATTTGATACACTTTAATCACACTCAAAATCGCAATAACAAAAGCAAATACAAGCATTAATAATTGTATATTTGAGAAATACAAAAAAACACCTCACTTTCTTTATATATTATACATTTATCTGGATTATATGTATAATAAAGATAATGTTACATTATCCATAAATGTAATATTTTAACATAAATAAAACAAGGAGGTTTACTGTGATGAAGAAGCTTCAATTTTTTATTTGCAGTTTGATTGTTACGTTAATTGTTGCTACAATTTTTCCGAATTTTGCGAATGCTGATGAATATGGACGTAAAGAAAGTGTTTTAGCCGAATCCATCTACTATAACTTGGCTACGCAAACATTAGCGTTTGATGAAGAAGCAGCTCAGAAATTATATCATTTCACAGATGAAGAATTAAATTATTACGAATCTCTTGAATCACTATCTCCTAATGAGGTTCATCATAAACTTTTAACCTTTGGGCTAGACATGAACAATTATGAAGGCACAATTATTTATAAAGAAAATGAAGATGGAGAAGTAACACCATATGCTGTCATAGCATGGCTTGCAGGAATTGGTTTGGTTTCTTTCATAGGCTATTTCTTCTGGGACCGATACTTGACACATAAAGAAAAAATGAATTATATGAACAAATGCTTTGCACAGGGAGGGAATCCAATCATTGACTCCCGAGATGATGCTGGTTTAAATGGACAAACCAATGCTACTGAGGCTAGAAAAATTGGTGGATATAATTTTGCGTGTCAAAAACCATAACATTTTGTAAAGGACCCTTCAAGACCATAATTTTGAACAGGAAAAACAACAGCCCTTCTATTAATAGAGGGGCTGTTGTTACAGAGTGTCGACAAACTAAATTCGTAACAAAAAGTTATCATAAGTCGGCATTTAACTTTAGTTTTCTATGTTCAAATATTTTTCTGAATCCTAGAAAATAAAGGGTTTGGAAAATCTGAAAAAATTGTACTTATAGCCGTTTAATTTAAAAATAATAGACAAAGTCGAAAAAATCGACTTTGTCTACAGTCTGAAACAACAGCCCTTCTATTAATAGAGGGGCTGTTGTTATTTAAATTTCTAGCTTTGTCGGCTCATCCCATAGACTCTGGAGAGTGAATGAGTGTAAGAACATAAAGGCATGCTCTTGATGCCTGATGTGAAGAAGTAATCGGACATGGGTATACCATTATCAATAAAGCCTAGTATTCTCGTTAAAACTATTTAAAAACATAGTACAAACGATACCATTAGACTCAAGTCATCTTTTCGATTCAAGTTTTTTATTTTTATTGAGAAACGTAATTTGCATACCCATTTAATAGAAGGTTATCAATTTACTGCTATAATGATAGTGGCTTCATCAAAAAAGGAGTGAGTTTATGAGCAGAAAGCCTATTTATGTCGAGATAGACATTCAGGCTCCTATAGAGAAAGCGTGGGATTATACACAAAATCCTCAGCTGCATGAGCAATGGGATTTACGTTTTACATCGATTACATATAGTCCGAAAAAAGCAACTGAGGAGCCACAGCGTTTTACCTATGAAACGAAGGTCATGCCAGGCTTACAGGTAAGCGGCTGGGGAGAAAGCAAGGGGGAGCATCATAAAGAAAATGGCACGCGAACATCCTCACTGCATTTTGGTACGCCTCAAAAGCGCTCACCTATAGCGGAGGGAAAGGGCTATTGGCAATATATCCCGCATCAACAGGGGCTGACATTCCTGACCCAATATGATTATGACACACGCTACGGCAAGCTTGGCGTATTCTTTGATTTACTTTTTCGTCCATTAATGGGGTGGGCGACGGCACTCAGCTTTGATGTTTTAAAAAGATGGCTAGAAAAAGGAGAAAATCCTGCTGCACAGTATAGACGATTCTTTTTAACGATGCTCATGCGTCTATTCTTTTGCTTTGTCTGGTTCTATCATGGTCTTGTACCGAAGATTATCCATTTACATCCGCAGGAATTAAAGATGACGGCTTCATTACTAAATCATGCAGATTATCTGGTTATTTGGATAGGGGTTGCGGAAATTCTCTTTGCTTTATGTTGGCTTTACCCGCGAGGAAAACGCTGGCTCTTTGGTATGCAAATTATCATTTTTCCGCTCTTGACGATAGCTGCTACTGTTGCGGACCCGACAAGTGTACAAGCACCCTTTAATCCACTTACCTTTAATAGCGCTTTATGGGTGTTGTCGATTGTCGGCTTTAGCTTAAGTAAGGATGTACCGAGTGCTCAAAGTTGCAAAAGAAAGCGAGGATAACAAGGATGACGATCTATCAAACAATATTAGGGGATGATTTTGCGAGACTTCATCCGATGCTACAGCAACGTTATGCGTTACCAATAGATGAACCATTTTTTGCTCAGGGCGTGATGCATCAAATAAAATCTGGTGCTAAATGGATGCGTCCCTTCTATACACTGGCTGCGAAAACGCGATTTCTGTTCCCAGAGTCAGGGGAGGATATCCCCTTTACTATTTCGAATACATGCAGAGTCCTGCCAAGTGGGGAACTAGAGGTACTATGGGAGCGCACCTTTTATTTCCCGCAGAAAACAAGACATTTTGATGCAAGGATGACCATTGATCCAATCCAAAAAATTGTGAGAGATTATTTAGGCACACCCGCTCTTTTTTATTCTGATTTGCACTTTACGGTGACACGAGCGGGGACACTAGTCATTCGGTCAGGTAAGCAGCGGTTAGTCCTCTCGCGTTTCGAATGCCCGATGCCTAGACTGTTAGAGGGCCGAGTCATTGTAGAGGAAGGCTTTGATGAATCGAAAAATGTCTTTACCATTCATGTCTCCATTCATAATCCATTCATAGGGAGGCTCATGTTGTATGCTGGTGAATTTACGCAACAATCGAAGTAATTTTATTTTTTTACTAGGGATTTTGTTCACGGTGATTTGCTTTGTGCGAAGTGGACAACCCAATTACTTATGGTTACTAACAGTTGCTCAACTGATTTTTGTTCCCACCATGGTTTCAATGGTTGTCGATGTTACAAAAGCGGGCAAAGCCATCATTATTGGGATGATGCTAGCCGTTACACTGCTGCATTGGTCGACGGATGGCTTATTGGCTAATGTTTTGGCAGGCATGTATGTACTGTATACCTTCTATATTGCCATACAAGGCGTGAAAAGATTTTTACAACGAGGCTTTACGAATATTGCGGAGTTTGCTATCGACATGGGGCTTTTCTACCTAGCTCTTGGTGGTTTGTGGTTTTTCGCCTATGTCGCTAACATGGATACGGGTTTTTCACCATTAATAACGTGGTTAACAGCGATTCACTTTCATTATTCAGCTTGTTTATTACCCATTTCCGTAGGACTTTTAGGTCGATTACATGATAGTAATGGGTATCGTGTCATGGTGATGATATTGCTAGCAGGACCAATCCTTGTTGCGATAGGTATTGCCTTTTCCGTTCTCATCGAAATCATTGCCGTTGCTCTTTATATTTTCGCCATTTACGGCTTGTTTTTCGTAGCGCTCAAAACAAAGCTTCCGTTTGAACAGGGGCTATTGCTGAGGATTTCCTATGGAGCGCTTTGTCTGACGATTCTTGGGTCTTGTCTGTATGTTTACAGTCGTGTCAGCGGAAACTTTTCCATCGGCATTCCAGAAATGCTTCAATTCCATGGTGTGATCAATGGTGTTTTCTTTGGGGCTTTAGGGGTCATCGCCTGGCTAATGGCTGTCCCCCCAACAACACAGCGTCCGTTTGAGTTCCCTGTAAGCCAAATTCGCGGGAAGCTCCATCATGAGAATATACCACACCCTGGCTTGGTCGATGCCTTACAGGATTTTGTCAATACAGCAAAGCTACCGCCTGTCATTCCACATTTTTATGAGCATACAACGACCTATCGTCTGTTTTCGAGGGTGCATTGGAAGACTTGGTTTCGACCTTTTGCCTTTCTTTATCAAGGCATGGGTCGTTTTCTCCAACAGCTCAATTTACCCTTTTCCAGTAAGCAAATTGAAATGACGGGTAGCATTGTTCAGGTTGATTCTGCACAAGATAGCCGTCCGTCTCCACGTGCATGGATTCGGACAATTCATCAGCAAACCGTTTTTGTCGCGATTTATTCGAAGCACACAAGCAACGAAACGACCTATATGAATATAGCCTTACCACTCCCGTTCTCAACAATGGTTGGTATTTTGTATGCCTACGAAGAAAATGGTCAACTACACCTAACAAGTCGCCATGCTGGAGAAGCAGGAATTTATTTGGCGATAGGAAAAAATGTGATGAGGCTACCCTTACAGGAGCATTTTCAAATTTCTGCGGTAGATGACAAGACATTGTCAGCACTTCATCAGATGACGTTATTTGGTATTCCGTTTTTACAAATTGATTATCACATTAAAAGAAATGCATAGATTGGCAGGAAATGCCTCATCCAAACGAGAAGGTCCTATATAGAGACAAAGAACAAGGAGTGATGGATGACTTGCGTTTAACAAAAGGAATTTCTGGTTTCGATGCAGCGCATTTAATTGAGCAGGACATGCGCATGTTTCAGTCGATGGTGTACCATTTAGTGACAAGCGAACAACGAGCGAAGGTGCGGCAATTTATCGATCAAGCGCCCTTTGTTTATATGCAGGCATTGATCGAAATCGATGGAGAAACACTGACGATCCTTCATCATCGTTTGATGCCGTACATCGCCTTTGCCAGGCAGGAGGAGAGTAGCTTTACCTTTTTATCCAAGCCTCACCTGCATAAATATTTTCCTATGCGAAAATGCTTGGAAGCGGAGACACTTACAACATTACTAATAAAGGATGAGGCGTTCCATAGCCTATCTACTACAGAATGGAAATACGTCTCTTATTTTAATAGCCAAACCATTGGCGATGTAATGTTCAATGGCTGGGATTAAGAATAGTACTAAAGGCGTACGATAAAAGATGCTATAAAAAACATTATATTGACCAAGTTATTTCTGGAAATATAGCAAAAATTCCTAAAACCGCTAATCGCCCTTATTAAATGGTAGATTTTTAATGATGGAATAGATTAGGAAAATAAGGGGTTTTTGCAAATGAAGTTCAAAACAATCAGTAGACGCATTGTTTTTTCCTTTAGCATTGTGATTGCAATCGTGATGGGATATATTGTTTACAATTACTTTGCCATCAAGCAAAGCAATGATGCGACAGAGCAAATAGTACAGCAAGAATTACAACTATTAATCATCGATTACGAGCAGGCACAGTCCATTGATTTAAGAATAGCGGCAGCTAGAGGCTATGTGCTTTCTGGGAGAGAAAAGTATAAAGAGATATTTCAGGATAATGTTGCAAAGGAACTAAGCAATGAAGAAAAACGATCAGCATTCTCTTCCTCAGGCGAATTCGGACAATTTGCGGAGATGTCTAAGGAATGGAACCATTATATTGAACAAGAGGTATTTTCGGTATATGAACAAGGGAACACCAATCTGGCTACTCAAAACCTCACAAAAATGGATGACACAGCTACAACTATTCGTGAAGGCTACGAAGGCTTAGCTGAGCAACGAAAACTAGCCATTAATGAAGTAGGGAAAGACAGTGTTGCCGCTGGGGAACAGAAACAGCGAATTGCCATTATCGTAGGTGTGGTGATTGTTCTTCTAGCAGTGATAATTGAGCTATTAAGTGCTCGTGGTATTTCAAGACCACTCGTGACGTTAACCAAGCGTATGCAACAAATGACCAATGGCGATTTAAGTGAGCCGCCTTTGAAGGTTCAATCGAAGGACGAAGTGGGACAACTGATGGAAGCGACTAATACGATGTCAGCTATATTAAATCGTCTATTAAAGCATATTCAAACGGTGTCCAATGATGTGGCGGCACATGGTGAGGAGCTTCTTCAGTCGACCTCAGAGGTTAAAACAGGAACAGAGCAAATTGTTCATACGGTTACAGAAATGGCAAGTGGGACAGAATTACAGGCAGGTCACGCCTCTGATGTCGCTTCCTCCATGAGTGATTTTGCAAGCAAAGTCACTACGGTTCATCACGGCAGTAAAGATGTTCTACAGTATTCGCAGAACGTAAAAGCTTTAACGCAAGAAGGTAGAAGCTTAATGACCACTTCCACAAAACAAATGGAAGCCATCCAGCATACAGTAAAGGACGCGGTGAATCAGGTAAATGGCTTAAGTAAGCAAACACAGGAGATTTCTAAGCTTGTGGCGGTCATTCAAACGATAGCTGCCCAAACCAATTTACTCGCATTGAACGCAGCGATTGAAGCAGCTAGAGCTGGGGAACAGGGGAAAGGCTTTGCCGTGGTGGCTGACGAGGTTCGAACGTTAGCCGAACAGGTCGCCTTTTCCGTCGATGATATTACAGCGATTGTTAGAAAAATCCAGGATGATTCCGATACAGTAGCCACCTCGCTAGAGCAAGGCTATGAGGAAGTAGAAAAGGGCACAACGCAAATGGCCGCAACCAATACGACATTCTATCGAATTGCGGATGCTATAGAGGCCATTGGGACAGGCATTGAAGGTATGTCAGTGGAGCTAGCAGAGGTTGTTCACAATACGGTCACGATTAATAAAGCAGTCGATGAAATTGCTGCTGTCTCCGAACAATCAGCGGCAGGCATTCAGGAAACATCGGCTACCATTGAGCAAACGGCAAGCTCCATGGCGGAAATTAAACATAGTGCCGAGCATTTAGCAGAAATGGCTGAACAACTAAACGCCCTGATTTGTCAGTTTAAGCTATAAAAATTACCTGTGGATTTCAAACTTCCCTCACATTTCATCTGTATACTAAGGGATTGGAAGGTGGAATCATTTTGAGAAAATATTTACTTTTATTATTGATGAGTACTTTATTCATGGCACCCGTTGCCTACGCCCATACGATGGATAAAAGTACACTATTCACGGATGTCCCTGAAACAGCCGCCAATATTCAGGACATTATGGTACTACACAGTATTGGGCTTCTTGGGTACAATGGCAAGGATATGGCCTTAAAACCAACAGACAATCTTTCACGCAAGGACTTTGCAGGCTGGGTAGGTGGCTTTTTCGGCCTTGAGGGAGCCACAGTGGATGAGCTAGCACAAGCAGCTCAAAAAGAGGATTACGTGTCTTCGCTAGAGGGAGATATAACGTACAAGGAAATAAATACAGCACTTTTTCATCATAAACTTGAGCTAGCCAATCCTGACGCAACCATGACGAAAGAAGAGTACATTGCATTCTTAACAGAGCACCTTACATTTGATATGGGCGGACATACGCTTATTCAGATGGGCGGCTTTGCAGAAGGACCAACGGGTACGATTGAAGACGTAGTCACAGGTGACCAAACAGGAATCATCATCGACGGTAAAACATACATGCTGTCAGGACACCCTCGCATCTTTGCCGATTCAACAGATGCCAAAAGCTGGGTAGGGCAACAGCTAGAACGTTCTATTTTTACAACAGGAGCGGATCACCATCATGGACATGACGGTGGGCAAGAGGAAAGCCATGGGGATCATGCAGAAGGCCATGGCGACAGCCACGAGCATGAAGCAACCGCCTCGAATGAAGCAACACTACAATATGTGCAAATTAGCACTGCACAAGTGGTGAAAGAGGATGCCAAAGAAATGGAGTCTTCGAACGCTACTCCAAAAGAAGAGCAACAAGCAGCCGCAGCAGATGACACAACATCCAACTCAAACACAGTATGGATGATCGCCATCCTAGCAGCACTAGCCGCTATTTTTGTTATTGTATTTGTGAAACGCAAGAAATAATGTAAATGAAAAGAACCAGCAATGACCGAGGGGATTGGGTTGTTGTTGGTTTTTTTAGCGAATAATAGATTGCAAGGGTTTAAATGCCACTTGCTAATAAAAATGCCTTCAGTTGGACAATATCTTCCTAACCTATTTACTTATTATAAATCCACTTAGTTAATGAAAAACGAAATATCTTTATCAGCTGTCGATTTCTTCACAAAATTTAAATTCCACTTAGTTAATGAAAACCCCCTGCTGTTTTCATCATATTGATTAAGTTACCTTATTTAAATTCCACTTAGTTAATGAAAACCCAACAGCTGTTCCAACGCCTATAAGAGTCTCTTTAATATTTAAATTCCACTTAGTTAATGAAAACCTTGATTCTCTTAACCTATTCAAAAATCGATGGTGGTATTTAAATTCCACTTAGTTAATGAAAACCTCAGACTTTAATTCAGCATCACGCTCTGGTGAAACATTTAAATTCCACTTAGTTAATGAAAACCCAGAAGTACAACACATAAGTGATGTTAAACAAGTCCATTTAAATTCCACTTAGTTAATGAAAACCCTTTAGTTCTTTACCATCCTTAATCGCGCGATAAAATTTAAATTCCACTTAGTTAATGAAAACCACAGAAAATGACGTTTGAAGATATGCTGATGGTTTAATTTAAATTCCACTTAGTTAATGAAAACCACAATTTACCACAATATCAAAGCTGTCATCTTCGGAATTTAAAATCCACTTAGTTAATGAAAACCGGGAACAAATTTTAAGTTCCTTAACTGAAATAAATGAATTTAAATTCCACTTAGTTAATGAAAACCTGTATGTGAAGCTTTTGCATACTTATATAATGAAATATTTAAATTCCACTTAGTTAATGAAAACCCCAACGTATCAATATGAATGGTGCTGTAATGGTGAAATTTAAATTCCACTTAGTTAATGAAAACCGAATGTTCCAGATCCACCAGTATTACCATTAAGTCCATTTAAATTCCACTTAGTTAATGAAAACCTCGGCTTCCACACGTTTTACACCTTCCTTTTTCACATTTAAATTCCACTTAGTTAATGAAAACCGTTTGTGTTACCAAGAGGTGCTCCCCTTTCTCTCTTATTTAAATTCCACTTAGTTAATGAAAACCCTGTTCCAATTTGTCTAGTAGGATAAAACCGCAATCATTTAAATTCCACTTAGTTAATGAAAACCACATCAGGTTGGGGTAGTAAATCAGTTAATTTTGGATTTAAATTCCACTTAGTTAATGAAAACCTTGTGTCTGGTTCATGCTGTTGCCTCCAACAATTCATTTAAATTCCACTTAGTTAATGAAAACCTGCAACTGGAACTACAATGCAAACAAAAGTTGATACATTTAAATTCCACTTAGTTAATGAAAACCATAGCCATACACGTATATCACAATCAAGAAACAAGAATTTAAATTCCACTTAGTTAATGAAAACCTGAAGGCGTTCTACGTTATGACGTAGATGTAACGTTATTTAAATTCCACTTAGTTAATGAAAACCCTTTGCCCCTTTTCCGAATTTCATTAAGACTTGATAATTTAAATTCCACTTAGTTAATGAAAACCTGAGCACGCATTTTTTCAACATCTACCGTTGTTTCATTTAAATTCCACTTAGTTAATGAAAACCTCCATGTATTCGTAACCTAAAGCCCGCTTCAATAATTTAAATTCCACTTAGTTAATGAAAACCCTTTGCATGAATGACACTATGACAAGATTTTAAGGATTTAAATTCCACTTAGTTAATGAAAACTGGCATTCCACACAGTTTCAATTACAAACTTCACAGCATTTAAATTCCACTTAGTTAATGAAAACCCATCCATTGCTAATGGATGTATATTGCAAATATGATATTTAAATTCCACTTAGTTAATGAAAACATCGACTGTCATAAACAACTCGATATACTTTGTAAAATTTAAATTCCACTTAGTTAATGAAAACCTTATTACCACTAGAAGAAAAAAGACACGTATTCAATTTAAATTCCACTTAGTTAATGAAAACATACAAACTCTTTTGAATGAATTTACTGCTATTTCATTTAAATTCCACTTAGTTAATGAAAACCCACCTTAAGCATAATCAAAAAAACCTTATTTTTCAACGCTTTATCAGGTTGTACTTTGAGACTAATATCATTTTTTTGCAGTCAATCTGTAGTTTGAAAATTTCCCTTTGTTATTCAAGTGCCTCAATGCTTGGCATGGAAAGCATTGAAGGGATTTAATGTTGTAAAATGATTCACTGCAATTTTTATAAAGAGGAGAAAATCCATTTTATTCAAGTAATAGTTCATGTCGAGCACATTCTCATAGGGAGTTTTGTATCTATGTTAAATATTTTCATGCTTTATAAATTTGCCTTACTTGTGTTACATCCTCATCATGTGTAATCGGCGTTTAGTGAAGAGGGTAAAGGAAATTAAATGAAGTTTGTTAGAATTACTAAAAGTAATCAGCTATGTAAAAAACCTACTCGAAATAGTCTCAAGTAGGCTCTTTTGTAGTTTTTTTTAAGAAAGTAAGAACTTGAAGTAAGTAAATTTCCACATAGTTAATAAAAAATGAGATAGTTTTCTAAAAAATTAAACATTATTTAAAAATATATATTTAAATTCCACTTAGTTAAACATGATTTTCCTATCTTATCAATAAAAGCTAAGAAAATAAATGAGAATAAAATCACAAAATAAATAGTTATCCTATATAGTTTTAATAATAATTTAATTTTTAGAAAATATTGACTAATTGTGAAAAATAAATTACTATAAATGTAAATTAACTCCTAAAAATATCCTTACTATATCTAGGAGTAGTCTATGAAATAAAAAGGAGGTGAAGCCAAATGAGGTTGCAGATCATTATGGAAGCGGAGAAAATACCTAAGCATTATCATTTTTTAGCTGGGAGTGTAGTTAAAGCCGGACTATCTTCTGTCAATCCAGAATTAAAGGAAAGTTTGTATAGCTTTGAGGAACATCAAGCTAACAAGGCGATGCGTCCTTTTACAGGAGCGATTTATTTAAATGGTTATACGCTAGAAGGTGATGAATTTATCATCCATCAAGACATTCGTATGACCATTTCTTCTTCTGATATAAATTTTATGATAACTCTGTATAATGGCTTACTTGAGCATCAGCAAATGCAATATAAGTCATACACCCTACACATTAAGCATGTTAAATTTTTATCTGAAAAATTACCTACAAAATCTCAAGCTCTATTTAAAACAAACAGCACCATCGTTATTAAAGATAAAAACAATCAATATTTAAATATTGATGATCCTGATTATGAGAAGGAATTGAATTATGCAGCAAATGAATGCCTAAAATCTGTTGCTGGGCGGACATTGCATCAGCCACTAGTTTTTACATCAGTAATGATGCATAAAAAAGTTGTGCAGTTAAAGCATGACAAGCTTAAAAATTTAAATGAAAAAGGAATTCTTTATTTGAATGGTTTTGAAGGAAGCTTTGTACTAGGAGGACATCCAGAAGATTTAGCTTTATTAACGCAGACGGGTATTGGTTTTAGAAGATCACAAATGCTAGGCTGCATTGAAATGGTGAATGAGTAGGAGGTGAAGTGAATGATTGAACTACAGTTAGATGAAACAATTTACAATGCCAGTATTTTGGGACTTTGCCGTGTATTTGACTATGCAAAGCTAGAGTATAGTAAGAGCGATTATCAGACTATTAGTTTTCCAGAAAGCAATTTAGCGAACTTTGAAGAACATTATTTTGCCTATTTATCTGCTCAATATGGACATGAAACAAATTACTATAAAATGACTAATCCTACTATTGTAGAGTTTTTATTAAGAGCGAAAACTGACATTGGAGATGAAAAAAACTTAGAACGGCTCAATGCCCATATTGAAAAAGTGAAATACTGGCTGTCATCGAATAGTTATAAGAATGTCTATCCATTTCTGTCTGCGATTCCATTTGATTTTTTAGAGGCTGCAAAAAGTTTAAAAAAGGTAACACAGAGGAAAAAAGAAACCTTGGAAAAAATTCAGCCTCAAATTGGAGACGCTGTGGACGCATTACTACAAATTGTCGAGCATTTAAAGCATAAGGATGCAAAGCGATTTATCATCCCACGTGTCCTTACATATCAAGTTATTCAAGGTTTTTGGTCCAATGTCTCCTTCCTAAATAGCAATGCAAGTAAAAAGGATCTCTATGAAGAATATTTTAATTACTTCATCAAACCTGCTCAAGATTTTCTAACGTCAAAGAAAGATGAAAAAAAGTATGGAAAAAATAAATTAACATGTGCGTGCTGTGACAATAAAATGAAGTCTATCTCAGAGGCATTTGATCTTACTTGGGTACAAAATTTAGGGGTTGATGGGGCAAGAAAATCCTCGCATTATTGGAACCATCAGCGCAATCTATTTATTTGTCCAATCTGTAATATTGTGTATAGTTGTCTGCCATTAGGCTTCACATTGAAAAATGGGATAGGTCTCTTTATCAATAGCAATCAATCCATTGTCGAGTTACTAGCTTACAATAAAATTCAGTTACGCAACGATAGAGGAGAAGAATATACACGCGATAAGCTGGAGGAAATGGCATATTCAAAAATTATCAATGAAATGTATCAACACGCAGAAAACAAGAAGAATGTAGAAATTGACAATATCCAGATTGTTAAATATGACAAAAATAATGAATCCAGACCTTATACATTCAATATGTTATCCCGTGACAAAGCACAGCAGCTTTATGATAACCGGAATGACTTCCATTACTTGACGGGGAAATTTGTTAAGGAAAACGGAGACTATATAAGCCTCTATCAAGAAGTTATTCGACGTTTTTATAATGGACAACGCTTTAGTGATTTACTCTATCGTTTAATACGTTTAGTAATCGATGATAAATATACGGATACTTTTTCTATCTATAAAATTCTGAAAATTTCAAATTATGTATTAAGTGGAGGTTCACATTATATGACAGATAAAGAGTTAAGAAGTATTCGGATTAGCGGCTACGAATTAAGAAAAGTATATCGAGGTCAAGAAACAAAATTAAATGCTATTTCACACCGTTTGTTAAATGCTTTAAAAGTAAAAAATCCTAATAAATTTATGGAAACAATTGTACAGGCATATAGCTATAAACGCCATGAAAAATTAGGTATCCCCCTATTTTTCACAACAACACTCAGTGATATTGAAAAATTCCAAACAATTGGCTACGCATTTTTAATAGGATTAAATGGAAAAGATTTCAAAAAAGAGGATATGGCAAAGGAGGAGCAAGTAAATGAATAAAAAAGGATTAACAGTCAGTATGATAGTTGAAGCAGAAAGTGCCAACTATGGTGAGGGTGTTGGCAACGTTGCTTCTTTGAAAAAAATTTCCCGTGGAGATCATGAAGTGTACACGTATATTTCACGTCAAGCATTGCGTTATAACATTGTCGAACAAATGGATATCAATCACACGCCATTGGGTATGGATGGCTCCGTTATTCAATTTCACCCAGATGCAACAATCGCAGATTATCCTGAAATTGATTTGTTCGGCTATATGAAAACGGTAAAACCACCGAGAACTCGTGCTGCCGTGGTACGCTTATCCAATGCTGTCGCATTGGAAAGTTATAATACAGATTTAGAATTTTTAACGAATAAAGGGTTGTTTGACCGCCATAAAAGTGCAACAGCTAATGAGGAATTAAGAGGTGGAAATATTGCACAAAGTGAAATTCATAAATCCTTTTATGCATACACACTAACGGTGGATTTAGATAAGATTGGGATTGATACAAACGATCAAATTGAAATTCCATTAGAGGAACGTGCTAAACGTGTTATTTCTTTATTACGTACATTAAAATTTTTATATCGTGATATAAAAGGGCGTCGAGAGAATTTAGCTCCAATTTTTGCGATCGGTGGTGTCTATGATTTAAAAAATCCATTTTTCGAAAATCGGTTAAAGCTTCAAAATAATAAGCTTGCCGTTGCAACGGTTGAGGGAATTTTAGCATTGGATTCACATATTCAACAACATACACATGTTGGCTTAGTCAAAGGATTATTAGCAAACGACGAGGAAATTGAGCAAAGTTTACAAGCAAAACCAATGGCAGACTTCTTCGCGCAGCTAGAGCAGTCTGTATCAGATTATTATAAGTAAGCAGGTGAACATATGAAGGGGATTCGGATTGAGGCTTATCAGAACCTAGTGAACTACAAAAAGCCTACGAGTTTTCAATTAAAGGAATCATATCCATTGCCCCCGTACTCAACTGTTATTGGCATGGTGCATGCGGCATGTGGCTTTACCAGTTATGTGCCAATGCAGGTGAGTATTCAGGGGAAATATCATGCAAAGGTCAATGATTTATGGACGCGCTATGAGTTTGCTGGTAGTTCGTATGAGCAAGGTCGCCATCAGTTGAAAGTGGAGTTATCAGATGGGAAAGCACAGGGGATTACACGCGGTGTTTCCACAACAGAGCTATTAGTAGATGTCGAACTAGTATTGCATATTGTACCAGAGGACAAGCAATACATTCCAATCATTATTGACGCACTAAAATCACCTGCTGAATATTTATCACTAGGTAGACGCGAGGATTTATTGCAGATTAATGTAGTGACGGAAGTGGAGTTAGAAATTCAAAAAATGGATGAAGACAAGAGAGTTGATTTTGATATTTTTATTCCGCAAGCGATGACCAAGAATGATATTTATGGAAAAGTCGGTACATCCTATCGTTTAAATAAAACATATAAATTATTAGAAATTGCTAAAGGAAAGCACATTCGTCAGTGGGAAAAGGTGATTGTTTCCCATGTACCGGCTTCTTCAACTAACTATCTTGCTGCATATGAAAACGTGCTTTTCGATAAGGATGGCTATACCGTATTTTTAGTATAAGAGTGGGGGAATGTTCTCCATTCTTTTTTTATAAGGAGGTTTGTAGATGTTTGAAAAGCTACTAGCAAAATCAGCAACAAAAACATCCGCCGCACAAACGATTATTGAGCATACAAACCATTTAATTAAAAAATGGGAAATATTTCGTAAGATTTATCCAAATGCACTGTCAAAGAAAGATTGGGACATTTTATTACAAGCGGTGAAGTACCATGATTTAGGAAAGGCAAATACCAAATTTCAGAATAAAGTACGCACAATAGAAGAGCGTATAGAGGATTTATTTCCTGAAATAGATGAAATTCCTCACAATTACTTAAGCTGTGCTTTTATGCCGATTAAAAATCTAATCACTCACTATGGTAAAGAGGATGCTACGTTATTAATTTTAGCTGTTTATTATCACCACGAACGAGCAGAGCAAAATATGTACGAGAGTGGTGATGAGATTAAAAAGGATTTACAAAAATATGTGTCACTATTAAATGATGATTTTAATATTCGTGAAGAACCTAAATTTGATTATCGAAAATTTACCGATCGAACATTTCTTAAAAACCGTGAGCAACTGTATCGTTTCGTTCGCATAAAGGGCTTTTTAAACAAGTTGGATTATGCGGCAAGTGGAGATTATGAAGTTGAAATTCCTCCTGAAGATTTACCGCAAAAAATGAAAAAGTATTTTGATAATAAAAAGCGCACTAGGAATGAGTTGCAAGACTATTTATATACTCTCCAACAAGAGAATCATATAGTCATTGCGTCAACGGGGATTGGGAAAACAGAAGCAGCTCTTTGGTGGCTTGGTAATGACAAGGGCATTTTCACGCTGCCATTAAAAGTGTCCATCAATGCGATTTATGACAGATTGATTAATGAAATTGGTTGCAGCAAAAAGAATACAGGATTGCTACATAGTGGTATGCATGCTGAATATGTCAAACGTGCAGATGAGCAAGACCTTGATTTAAAAACGATTACACATGCGAAAAATTTATCTATGCCGCTTACAGTGACGACAATCGATCAAATTATTGATTTTGTCGGGTTATATCCAGGCTTTGAAATGAAACTTGCCACATTAGCCTATAGCAAAATTATCATTGATGAAATTCAAATGTACAGCGCAAGATTAGCTGCCTTTATCGTATTAGGGTTGAAGTATGTTACGGATATAGGCGGTAAGTTTTTAATTATGACTGCCACATTACCACCACTTTTCATAGAAGCGTTGAAACGATTGGAAGTGCCATTTGAAAAACGAGAAGACCCATTTTTAAAATTCGCTGCCAATAATCAGCCAATTAAGCGTCATTTTATGCAAATTGTTGAAAAGGATTTGACGATAGAAGAAATTTTAAAGCATCCAATGGAAAAAAAGGTATTAATCATTGTGAATACGGTGACGAAAGCACAGCAATTATATAAAGAATTTGAAGAAACAGGGGTAAAGGCTTCTCTTTTACACAGTCGTTTTATCACCAAGCACCGTCAAGAAAAGGAAGATGCAATTTTAGCATTAGGAAACAAAGATTGCCTAAACACGGGAATATGGATTACTACACAGTTAGTAGAGGCAAGCGTTGATATTGATTTTGATATTTTATTTACTGAGCTTTCAGAGGCATCAGGTTTATTTCAACGTATGGGACGTATTTATCGAACGCGAGATTATGTAAAAAACATACCAAATATTTACGTTTTTACAGGCGAGCCATTGCCATCAGGTATTGCGAACAACAAAAAATCTGTTGTTGATTTTACAATTTTTTCTAAATCCAAGGAAGTGCTACTGCAATATAACAATCAGCTAATGGATGAGAAAATTAAAATGGAAATTGTGGAGCAAGTGTATAGTAGAGAAGCTTTAGGAGCAGAGTGCGAATATATTCAAACATTCGATGAAACATTAGCTTGGTATGAGGATTTATTACCTTATCAAGAGGAGAATAAGCCGACCTTAAGAGATATTCAAAATCAATTGGTGATACCATATGGTGTTTATAGGGAAAATGAATTAGAAATAGAGAATATAAAGAATGAATTATCTAAAAGATTAGCATGGCAGGCGAAGATTAATTTGTTAATTGAATTGCAAAAATTCACAGTGCCTATCGCAACTTGGGCATATGATAATGCAAGAAAACGAAAAAATGGAGAGGTTACTTCAACAATTAGAGTTGATCGCTATACAGAATATCCAGTTGTGACCTATCAATATACAGAGGAACTCGGCTTAATTTTTGTAAATGATGTAGATGCCTTCTTTCAATAATTATGGAAAATACCATACAAGGAGTGAAAGCATTTGCAATGGGATGATTTAAAGGCAACCGGTTTGCAAGTCCAATATTTGAAAGTATGCGAGCGCAAGCTATGGTTACATTCACATCAACTTGGCTTTGAGGATGAGGACGATAAAGTACAGCAAGGGAAGGTATTGCACGATACGTCCTATCAACGCCAAAAGTCAAAAGAAGTATGGATAGAAAATTTAATTCGGATTGATATGATGGACAAGCATTATGTAGGAGAAGTTAAATCTAGTAGTAGAATGGAACAGGCTGATAAGGCGCAGCTTCTATATTATTTATTCGTACTTGAGCAAATGGGGATATATCGAAAAGGCAAAATACATTATCCAAAAGAAAAACGTGTTGATGATATTGAATTAACGGAAGAGGATAGAGAGGCCATTCCTAAATGGTTAGCCCAAATCCAACAAATTATTCAGCTAGACAAGCCTCCTAAGAAGAAAAAATTAAGATATTGTACAAAATGTGCTTATTATTCATTTTGCTGGGTAGGTGAAGAGGAATGAAAAATGTATATTTATTTAATAACGGAAGGATTCAAAGAAAAGATTCTACTATTTATTTAGTATTCGAAGATGGTACGAAAAAAACATTACCAATAGAAAATACAGAAAATCTACATGTATTTGCGGAAATGGACTTTAACACCTCTTTTTTTAATTTGATGAATCAAAAAGATGTAAATATACATTTTTATAATTACTACGGCTACTATTCAGGTAGTTACACACCTAGACGAAAAAAAGTGGCGGGCTTCGTTGATGTCCAGCAAGCAGCCCATGTAATGGACTTGAATAAAAGGTTGTATATTGCACAACAATTTGTCTATAGTGCTATTCATCATATGTTACGCAATATTCGTCGCTACAAAGATGAGGTAGAGCCATTCATCAATGAAATAACGCAACTAAAGAAACAAGTTGCAGATGCTACGGATATACAAACCTTAATGGGCATAGAGGGGAAAATTCGCTTTACTTACTATCAATGCTTTAATGCGATTATTAAAAATCCTGATTTTCAATTTACAAAGAGAGAAAAACGTCCGCCTACAAATCCAATTAATGCACTTATTTCATTTGGCAATAGTTTAATGTATACAGCTGTATTATCTGAAATGTACAAAACGCAATTAAACCCAACAATTAGCTATTTACATGAACCAGGTTCTCGAAGATTTTCCCTATCTCTGGATATTGCAGAAATCTTCAAACCGTTGTTAATGGATAATTTAATTTTTATGTTAATAAACAAAAAGATGATTCGTGCGGAACATTTCGAATATATCGAAGAACATATTTGCTTATTAAACGAAACAGGACGTAAAATTTTTATTGCTGAATTCGAAAAACGAATGAGCACGACCATTAAACATCGAAAATTAAACAGACAAACCTCTTACCGATTTTTAATTCGTCTAGAATGTTATAAATTAATTAAACATCTGATTGGTGATGAAGATTATAAAGCATTGAAAGCGTGGTGGTAGCGTGTATGTACTGATTGCGTATGATGTGGATGTGAAACGGGTGGGAAAAGTCCATAAAGTATTGAAAAAATATTTAACGTGGACACAAAATTCTTTATTTGAAGGAGAAATTACTGAAGGACTTTTAAAACAATGCCTAGCTGAATTAGCAACAAAGGCTAATCCGAATATTGATTCAATTTATGTTTACCGAATTGCCAATCCTGAAAATATGAAAAAAACTGTGTATGGGGTCGAGAAAGATTTTGAGAGCATGTTTTTATAGTCATCTATTCTATTAGTAAAGACTAGAAAAGTGAGTATCGATCGTATTCAAATTCTCTTTTAGTAGAATTGCAGTGAATCATTTTACAACATAATATTCCTTCCAGGCATATCATACCTAGCTTTGAGGGCACTTTGATTGCAAAGGCAAATTTCTGGACTACCGATTGACTGCAAATAATCATATTTGTCGTAAATTACAAGCCGTCAAAGCGTTGAAAAATAAGGGTTTTTTGATTATGCTTAAGGTGGGGTTTTACATTAACTAAGTGGAATATAAATTTGGATTTCACGATAGATTTAAAGTTTTTAGATCCCGTTTTACATTAACTAAGTGGAATATAAATGATGTCTTTGCAGGGTAGGAGGCACTGATTATGTCGTTTTACATTAACTAAGTGGAATATAAATCTATGAACCAACTAGTTAATGACTTAAGAAAGTCTTGTTTTACATTAACTAAGTGGAATATAAATGATGAACGCTTTTCGAATGAAGTACTAAACGAATTAGTTTTACATTAACTAAGTGGAATATAAATCCAGAACAATTAGATATTATTGCCGAGTACGGAAGGTTTTACATTAACTAAGTGGAATATAAATAACAGCAGATAAAAGAGAAATACTTCAAACACCACTGTTTTACATTAACTAAGTGGAATATAAATATTGATTTTTATTAATCGTTATATTGCACTCTTGAGTTTTACATTAACTAAGTGGAATATAAATATGGTATGTAACAAAAATGCGTGGAGATCTGCGCTGTTTTACATTAACTAAGTGGAATATAAATGATCTCAATTTAACAGTGGTAAATGCACTGGTAGCTGTTTTACATTAACTAAGTGGAATATAAATTTTGATAGAGTAATTATTAGACACGCATGTTCGCGTTTTACATTAACTAAGTGGAATATAAATTATATTATTCATGGGCGGTTTAGGTACTGGTAAAACGTTTTACATTAACTAAGTGGAATATAAATTGTTGTACGGAAGTTTTGCTGTATATAACGGTAATAAGTTTTACATTAACTAAGTGGAATATAAATAACAATGCTAAAACGAAAATGAAAGAGGTTGATTTAGTTTTACATTAACTAAGTGGAATATAAATGAAATAAATATCGAATTTATTGGTAAAGCCGTTACGTTTTACATTAACTAAGTGGAATATAAATAGTGGCTGATGATGTTTCAACTTTAAGTGCTATGTGTTTTACATTAACTAAGTGGAATATAAATTTAATTGAACTAAAAGAAAAGTCAGGTGTAAAAAGAGTTTTACATTAACTAAGTGGAATATAAATGGCGAATGTGCTAAAGCAACACCTCGAACAGTAGCGTTTTACATTAACTAAGTGGAATATAAATAAAAATAATTACAGCGTGGATGATGTATCAGAGCTGAGTTTTACATTAACTAAGTGGAATATAAATTTAACACCAGCTACAGCAAAAGCAAAGCGCCAAGAGTTTTACATTAACTAAGTGGAATATAAATGTCATCCACAAGGAAAGTGAAGTCGTATGCTGAACCGTTTTACATTAACTAAGTGGAATATAAATTCGAATGAAGCAAGACCTAAATCACTTTCTACACTAGTTTTACATTAACTAAGTGGAATATAAATCCTTCAGCTGATTTGTTTGTACTGTGCTAATCATAGTCGTTTTACATTAACTAAGTGGAATATAAATATAACAGGCAAGCACCAAGATGGCGAATATAAATATGTTTTACATTAACTAAGTGGAATATAAATATTGGTAAATCAACGATTTTAAATCTTATCCATAGGTTTTACATTAACTAAGTGGAATATAAATTCCGTAGATTGCGTAGTAGTGCTTAGACCAACAAAGTTTTACATTAACTAAGTGGAATATAAATATTGGTAAATCAACGATTTTAAATCTTATCCATAGGTTTTACATTAACTAAGTGGAATATAAATTCCGTAGATTGCGTAGTAGTGCTTAGACCAACAAAGTTTTACATTAACTAAGTGGAATATAAATATTGCTCCAGTAATGACACCAGTAACAATTCCACCAGTTTTACATTAACTAAGTGGAATATAAATATTAATTGATCAAATTGAGCAAATACGCTTTTAACGTTTTACATTAACTAAGTGGAATATAAATTTAGTTGCATCTGTTTTAAAGGCAAAATCTAAAAATGTTTTACATTAACTAAGTGGAATATAAATTGCAGGTTGGGATACAAACGCTGTTATGGAAGCGAGTTTTACATTAACTAAGTGGAATATAAATATCAAATATTGATAGCACACGTTCAACGTGGTTTTCGGTTTTACATTAACTAAGTGGAATATAAATAATAATTTTGATGAAATTAAAAAGACAGTCTCCCAGTTTTACATTAACTAAGTGGAATATAAATTAAAAAGTGCATTCATTTCTTGGGGACATTTTGAAGTTTTACATTAACTAAGTGGAATATAAATCAAAGTTTATCATTCTATTTAACAAATAAATGAACGGTTTTACATTAACTAAGTGGAATATAAATGGAGCTAACGGATAAACATTCGGATAAACGCCTCCGTTTTACATTAACTAAGTGGAATATAAATAGCATTGCGAATGTTAAACCATTACAAGAGTATCAGGTTTTACATTAACTAAGTGGAATATAAATTTACAAGGTTTACTTGAAAAAACAATAGGTTCTAGTTTTACATTAACTAAGTGGAATATAAATGGAAAAGATGCAGATTTAACAGAAATCAATCAAAAAGTTTTACATTAACTAAGTGGAATATAAATGACACACCATTATTTACAGATATAAAAACAATAACGTTTTACATTAACTAAGTGGAATATAAATTTTTTCGATACTTGCCTTTCCAAAGTGGATCAAACAGTTTTACATTAACTAAGTGGAATATAAATAATAACAGCGCTGATGCAAAATTTTCTGTGTGATTCGTTTTACATTAACTAAGTGGAATATAAATGAACCCGGCATTCGTGGAGTGGATGATGGGGTTTCCGTTTTACATTAACTAAGTGGAATATAAATATCAAATGTTTTTAACTCTTCGCGCATTTGATCATAGTTTTACATTAACTAAGTGGAATATAAATAACACTGATGCCACAAAAGCTCGTAAAGTAACAAGTTTTACATTAACTAAGTGGAATATAAATGGTTTAATCGTGGCTTATGCAAATTAACAGTAATCGTTTTACATTAACTAAGTGGAATATAAATATCGAGATTGTCATCAAACGAAAGGGTGAGGGTTAATGTTTTACATTAACTAAGTGGAATATAAATAGATTCAAGATTGAGTTGGAAAGCTAAAGCAATACGTTTTACATTAACTAAGTGGAATATAAATAACAATGTGGTCAATGTTTTTAATGATAGTGATACAGGTTTTACATTAACTAAGTGGAATATAAATTAATAATGTTGGTCAATCACCAGGAGTAACTATAGGTTTTACATTAACTAAGTGGAATATAAATTGTAGCATTCTTGAAAGAGTAGTTGGCAGGCTGTTTGTTTTACATTAACTAAGTGGAATATAAATGTTAGAATTTGTGTAAGATCATCCAACTCGTTGTCAGTTTTACATTAACTAAGTGGAATATAAATATTAATAAATTTATAACTATAAGTAATCGTATCAGGTTTTACATTAACTAAGTGGAATATAAATATTACGGAATGGTTCTCACGATAGATCGATATTTAGTTTTACATTAACTAAGTGGAATATAAATAGAGCATGGCGACACATGACGTTAAAACAGGGGTTAATGTTTTACATTAACTAAGTGGAATATAAATTGTAATCTGTGAAGCTAGCATCATGTGACTCAGGTCGTTTTACATTAACTAAGTAGAATATAAATTATGCTAATAAACTAATTCGAATTTTAGATAATAAGTTTTACATTAACTAAGTGGAATATAAATAGACTCTAAAACCCCGATACCAACCAAAAAAACGAACAGCAGACCCTTAACCGCTGTTCATATTTAAGCCTAAAACCACCCCACTTTCATTAAACCGTCAAACATTCCAAATAAACGCCTGCATATTCCAGCAATTTTACACAAAATTGAATAAGCACAAGCATGTTCGGTATATAAATAGGGTACGAACATTTTTTGGTTAGGAGTGTGTAAATGGCTGTACTTGTGGTGAAGAGGAGTATTATGCATCGTTATCAAAGTATCGGGCAGGCGATTGAAGAGGCGGCGCCTGGGGATATGATTGAAATTCGGGATGGGATTTATGAGGAAAGCTTGGATATTGCCAAGCGGCTGACGTTGTATGGGGTTGGCAATGTGACCATCAAGGGTGGCGTATTTATTCGCTATCAAACACCTGTCGCGATGCGTAATTTACGGTTCCGGCAAGGGCAGGGGCTGTATGTGAAAGGCGATTTACAGCTTGAGAATTGTGTGATTGAGGAGCAATTGATTCGAACGCAGATGATGGTGAGCTATGGTAGTTTGCTGATGAAAAATTGTGCAGTGCTTGCTACGCCACTGAATCATTTTGGTTTGCGTGTGGCGAATGGTTCCAGTGTTATTCTAGTCGACACGACATTTGAGCATCATCGGAAGGCACAGATTATCGCTCAAAACTGTGAGCTGACCTTGACGAATTGTATGCTGTTGGAAGGGAAGAAGCATGGTATTTTTGCGATTCGCCATGTCAAGCTGACAATGGAGGACTGTGAAATTCATGGTCATGACAAGGCACAAGTAATGGCTGCGTCGAGTGAGATTGCGATGACCAATTGTCTAGTTCACCAAGGGCAAGGGGTAGGCATTCAATTGTTTGATAGCACGACTTTCAGGATGGATGGCTGTGAAATAAAAGAGCATCTTGATACCAATATGGTGGTTCATCGCAGTGAACTAATGGTATCTGATTCTATTTTTTCAGATGGTCAAAGTCATGGGCTGTATCTTGGAGAAAAAACCGAAGCTAAGTTCTATGATTGTCAAGTTTCTCGGCATGTCAAGGCGCAGGTGTTGATTGAAAATAGCAAGGTGGAATTTCATACATGTCATGTTCGCAATGGCATGGCTGTCGGGCTTACCATTGTGGATGAAGCAAATGTTTCGATGAACCAATGTAAAATTCAAAACCATCAGCAATTTCATATTATTGTTGATGCTAGTGGATTAAAGTTACAGCAATCGATTATTCAATTTGGGCAATCAGGGGGTGTTTATGGTAATGAACATGCCAAAATCATGATGCATCATACAACGATTCGAGAGCTGCAAAGCCACCATATCTATATCAACAATGCCCGATTATTTACACACTATTGCACCTTTGAACAAATGGAAGGAAACGGAATCACGTGCATTGATGCAATTTTTGAGATTGCTAATAGCTATTTTAAAGATGGTCAAGAAAGCTCTTATGCCATGATTTGGTCAGATCAATCAATGGGGCGTATTGAAAATTGTAGGGTGGATAAGGCGGCTAGACCATTTTTAGCGTTGTCCAATAAATCCTTATTGGAAATGCGTCATACAGATATAGCTGCAGTAAAGGCTCCAGCGGTGGTCCAGGAAAACAGCCAATTATTTGTGCAAGGACATGTACAGTCAGCGACATGGCAGAAGGATACAGTATCAAAGGTTTCCCAAATTGAGGACATGAAAATAGAAATAGTGAAACATGATATTAAAAAAATAATATAAAAGCCGATTATACAAATAAGACAAGTAGTTTCAATTTTGAAATTACGTTTTTATGGATTCGTGTATTGATGTTTTATATATGTGAAAAATGGGTAAAGGAATACATTTAAGCTGTAAATTAATTTTAATTTGTGCAAAAAAATCTATAATTCGACAAAATGCAAGAATATTTTTATAATGGTATAGATGTCTTGTTGCAATTACTGCAATATTTTGAAATATTCCACAGGAAAACTTATACAATCTTTGTATAAGTTATAACCAACATAATAAAAGTTTTTACTTAATGTAAAAAAAATATTAAATAAATATGGATAATAGATTGATTATTTTCCATGTTTAAACCTATAATTAGTAAAAATGGTTCATGCAATAAGATAAATTTTCGTTAATTATGAAATGGGAGTAATGATTTTAAAATAATAAATAGAGAGAGTATTGGGGTGATATGAGTATGTTTGGGCTGACAAAAGAAGAAATTATGTTAATGCTAGAGGAGATGGAATTAGCAGAGAAGCAAAAGAATGTAATTGCTGATATCTTACATCTAAATAATATGCGAATCGAACAACAACTCGCATTAATGATCCATTTAATCATAGATGAGCGCGAACGAAATATTTCCAACAATACATATCTAAACTAAAAAATGTCGAAAAATCACAGGTGTTATGTTTGCAACGCCTGTGATTTTTTTGTCAGCCATTTTTATAATTTTTTTGTGAAGCAAATGATGCGATTGGCTTCTGTAAAACCGAGCTGAAGATGAACCCTTAGGCTTTCGTCATTGCCCCATTCACAGTCACTGGCAAACTCTAGACAGCCCCTATGCTTTGCCCATTGCTCACATTTCTTCACAAGCAGTCTTGCATAGCCCTGCTGGCGATAGTCCTCCCTCACGAAAAGGCCTTCTAAATAGCCCACTGGACTCGAGTCGGTGCCTTCTACATAATCTGTTCTTAACTGGCATTGGGCAAATCCAACGGCTTCGTCATCGTCACAGGCAAGGAAAATAGCTGCGTTTTCTTCCTTTAGCAGCTGTGTCATCTCTTCGGTAAATTCCTCTAGTGTATGATTGGGCCAGAGTAGTAGGGCTAATGAGGCTGCAGCATGAGCGTCCTTCTGCTTTGCTTGTTGTATCATGAAATCTTCCTCCTTTGTAAAAAATGAAACAAATTGTTTTGAAGTACGTACAAACTAGTAAGCGTTTTTATTTTAAAGCTCTAATTTCTATTTTAACAATTTTACTTGAAGGGGGGAGTCCAATCATGTCACTCTTGCAAACGTTAATTGAACAAGCGAAAAAGCCAAATGGATGGATTGGCTCAACGATGCTACAAATCATGAATTTTGCCCATCGTGGTATGAATGCATGGTTCATCAGGCAAGGAGCTATCAATGACGGTGATCGTGTATTAGACATAGGTTGTGGTGGTGGGAAAACGCTCCAAATTTTATCCAAATTGAATCCAAATGGTATAATATATGGGATAGATTTTTCCACACAGGCAGTGAAGGAATCGATCAAATTGAATAAAGCAAATGTTGCCAGTGGTAGGGTCTTTGTGAAAGAAGCAAGCGTTTCAAACATTCCATACGATGATCAGTTTTTTGATGCGATTACGGCCTTTCAAACGCACTATTTTTGGCCATCCTTGGAGCAGAATGTAGAGGAAGTATGGCGGGTTCTGAAAAACGGTGGGAAATTTATTATCATAGCAGAGCTCTACAAGATGAACTATCATATGAAAGCCTATCAAACACCTGAGGCAACGAAGCAATTATTAGAACGTATCGGTTTTCAAACCGTTTATGTCACGGAAAAATCAAGTAAAGGATGGCTTTGCATTACAGCTATTAAGTAAAGGATACATAAAATGGAGGGTATAAAAATGAAAAGATGTGATTGGGTCAAGCTAGATGAGCCTTTGTATGTGGAATACCATGACAAGGAGTGGGGTGTACCGGTCTATGATGACCAGTATTTATTCGAGATGCTTTGCTTGGAGGGGGCACAGGCTGGCTTGAGCTGGTGGACGATTCTCCAAAAGCGTGAAGGCTATCGTGAGGCATTTGATCAATTCGATGTGGAAAAAATTATCCATTATACAGCAGACAAGCTAGAGGAATTGCAGCAAGACACACGGATTGTTCGCAATAAATTAAAAATAGCTAGTGTGGTGACAAATGCTAAAGCATATCTCCAAATACAGGAAAAGCATGGCTCATTCTCAGATTATATTTGGGGCTTTGTAGATCACAAACCAGTTATGAATGAGTGGGCATCCATCAAAGAGGTGCCTGTGACGACAGAAGTTAGTGATCGTATGAGCAAGCAATTGAAGAAAGATGGCTTTAAATTTATCGGTAGTACAATATGTTATTCCTTTATGCAGGCAGTGGGCATGGTAAACGACCATACAACGGATTGCTGCTGTCGACAAAAGGAGCTAGCGGATGGCCATTGAACAAATTCGGGCTCAATTAGCCAAGCAGGCCACGATTTTTCAAACGGGTGGTATTCGACCTACACATGATTTATTGGAAAGCTGGATTGGCTATGTTGGCTGGTCCTTGCCAGAAGAGCAGCCACCATCTGGCTATCAGCCGCTCGCTACGTTCTTTCTAAAAGACCTACCCTACGTACCGATGGCATTAAAGCCTTTTCAATTAGTCACAGTCTTTGTTGATGAACGTCTATTAGATCATCTCATGGAGGATGATCTTTGTTCTTATTTTGATATTAGAACGTACACCACTTTGGAAGGCTTAGTGAAGCGCGAATGGCAGCATAAACAAATTCGTGCATTTCCACTCCTACCGCAACATATGACAAATGACTATCCAACATGGGATGGGGGTGGTATTCCTGCTCAATTGGAGGAAGAGATTCTGACATTGGAGCAGGAAGAACAGCTCGACTATTTTGAGGATATCGTTGAAAACCTCTATCCGTTCCATAAAATTGGTGGCTATCCGAGCTTTTGTCAAAGTGGCGTTGATTTTGGTGACGATGCGCCATTTGTCCTTCAAATTGCCTCCGATGCAAAAGCACGTTTGAACATTGTGGATCATGGCAATTTTTATTTTTTCTACAATCCAACCATCCAGACTTGGCACGTCTATTGTGACTTCTACTAAAGGGATGGGGGCTTGTCTCTTTCATGAATTGTTATCATGATGAACCGGTAAATCAGATATAAGCCAGCGTACGCCCCTGTAATCAGAAAGACTGGGTTTAAGAACACAGCATGAATCGTTGTCATAAAGACCACATCCTCAAGAATAATGTTCGTTATAGCTGTAGCGGCAATCGTGCTAAACAGAATCGCAGCAATGACGCCTAGTATGTTGAAAAGAAAGCGAAAGCTAACCCATTTGTGCTGAAGATACACCATAAGGCTTGGGATGCCAATCGTGGCAGTCAGCATGAAAAATATCATAATATCACATCCTTTCTTTCAGATTGCCCTTGTTCGTTCATGCATAAACATAGAAAAAGATAGGAGGGAAACCGATTGCGATGGCAAGAAGGAGAGTTAAAAAGCACAAGGAAGGTGAGAAAAGTGGAGCATAAAACGGTGGTCAAAAATGGCATTGGCTTTGGTTCGGTTTTAGCAATTACGATCTCATGGAGTGTGCATCACTCCATCATCTGGGCAATTATCCACGGCTGTTTTAGCTGGCTGTATGTTATTTACTATGCCATCATGCGCTAAGCCTGTAGGTCAACCTATCAACTAGAATGTTGTTTGAATAAAAATAACATTGGGTACATAAAAACAAAGCGTTCATAATTTTTAATGAGCAAGCATAAATAACAAAGTGCTCTTTTTCCAACGTACCAATCGTATGAACGTAGAAGAAAGGTTGATAGAATGACACATCAAGTAACGGCTTTAAGTAATGTTAATGGTAATGCTACAGGCGTGGAAGGTATATTACAAAATGTAGCATTTATTTTATCGACGTTTACGATTCCTTGTCCGCTTCGCGAATATGTGACAAGGACTGATATTCGTAAACCCTTCCAGCGTATGAAGAAAATAAACACAAAACGCCTCATTGAATGTATCCAACGTTTTGAGCCACGAGCTGTCGTAGTGGATGTTGATTATCTTGGCGATGTGAATAGAGGAAAATTAGAGCCCATTGTCAAAGTCATTGTCAATGAATAGCTGAAAAATATGAATTCTGCCAGGTATGGTTTTCGCGAACCTGGCAGAAGATTAAATGTGCTTATAGTGGTAGGATTATGGTATATGAATTGGTGTCAAATAGGATAATGGAACAGTTACGCGTTTCTAATGGCAATAATTTGCTGGCAATCAATGATAAGTGGTGTTGCTGCTGCTGCATCTACCTCTAAGAATGTAGCACAGCAAGTTTTAGGATCTAAGCTGATGAAGAAAATTCCTACAAAGCTACCGCCACCTGCTAAAATAACATCTACCAAAGTGCCAGGAGATAAGCATCTTAATTGATGGCAAATACAGCCTTTACACTTGTGATCTTTGGAATAATCCATCTCGTAGTAGTACTCTTCCTCCTCTTTTTTGCAGGAGCAAGAATCCTCCTTATGTTCCCATTTACAATGGTCATCCTTTTCATGACACTTACATCGCTGGTGTTTCTGTTCCCATTTGCAATGCTCATGCTTCTGTTTGCATTTGCATTCTTCTTGTTTGTGTTCACATTTTTTTTCTAAATGACAATAGCATTTTACATATTGTTCACAGCACTTTTCTTTTTTATGATTCCAATTCATATATTGACTAAATCTACTATCCTGCATCTTTTAATCTCCCTTTTTGTTAGTTTTTTAGTAATGGTAGCGCTAACCTTTACATTTCTAATCTATGAAGCCACAAACAAAACTTCTTGGTAATTTGCCCTCTGTACAAGAAGAAAATTATTTTTTAATAATTAAAGAGAGAAATAGCCATACATAGCTGTGAGAATAATAACAATTTCAGGGCAAAAGATTGCTAGACTTCCGCCTGTAAATTTCATGGAGAAATGGAGCGAATGTATGAAAAGTGTTCTGCAAATCTTCTTTTTATTCATGTGCTTACTGGTTGTGATTTCATTGTGGAAGGCACAAAGGGAGCCTTCTATTATAGCCCCGAGCCCTGAAAGAGCAACTCCCTATGCAGAGGAGCTTGGCGAAAAATTACAAGCTACGAATTTTACAAAACAAGTGTTACAGGCCATACGAGCGGCAGGCTACTCACCTGATAGTACAGTCGGTTATCTAATAGACTCTCCAGCGCATCAAGTCATCACTATTCAATTACACGATGGGGAAGAAATTGATGTCAGTACAGAAAGTGAAATTCAATCGATTATCGATGAGCTGGCCCAAAAGAATAATATGCATTTATTTATGGTCGATGTTCAACTACTAGAGCGTGAATAGTCGAGGGAAGGCACTGTGATTTGTGCCTTTTTACATATAAAGGGAATTGTAATATAATAATAAAAGAGGTGAAAAAATGAAAATATTAATATTAGGCGCGAGTGGACGTGTCGGCAGCCAGTTGGTGGAACTAGCAATAAAGGATCAGCATGAGGTCACCCTTTTAGTTCGAAATCCTGATAAATTACCGCACCATCACCAACAGCTGTGTGTAATGAAAGGTGATGTTTTAAACAAGCAGGATATCGAGCAGGCAATGCATCATGTAGATGTGGTGGTGAGTGCATTAAATACAGATGGAGGCACTACATTATCGGCTAGCTTACCATTGATTCTTGAAGCGATGACAAAGCAACAGTTGACAAGAATCATTACGATTGGAACAGCTGGGATCTTACAAAGTCGTGTAACGCCAACTCTTCTTCGTTACCAATCAACGGAATCGAAACGAAAATCGACCTTTGCTGCACAGGAGCACCAGCGTGTATTCGAACAATTAGAGCAATCTGCTATGGATTGGACAATTGTTTGTCCTACTTATTTACCTGATGGACCCTGGACAGGAAACTATCGAGCAGAACGCAACTTCTTGCCAGAGGGAGGTAGCGAAATTTCTGTAGCGGATACAGCAGATTTTGCCTACCAACAAATCTTTAGCGAGGAATTCATGAAAACACGTGTCGGACTAGCCTACTAGAAAAGAGGAAATACGGTGAAATATATTCTTGTCATCATCGAGATGGTAATCATTGTCGTTGGGTGTACCTTTCTCAGTATAACCATTGAAGAAGTGCCTGTAATGTGATGCTGCAAGTCTATGGAGGTATCATTGTTTTCACCGGGTCATTCTACCTCAAAAAAATTGCGAAATTTGGTAAGCAATAATCACTTTTACACAAGGATAGTCTAAATGGACTTATCGTTTTAACCTTTTTTCATCCTAAAACGTCCAAATGATAGCTATTTTAGTGAAAAAATATACTGTTATTTTCCTTTTTATAGAAGGTTTGCTATACTTTATGTCGAATATATCTATTGAAGAGGTGATTGTATGGACAAGGAGATAACAAATAACTATCAATATCCTAAACACCTAACAAGCCTTGATGGAATCGAAACGACAGAATTATATGTCATCAAGATAACAAAGGAACAAGTGGATAGGTTGATTGAGGATATCGATCAAACATTAAAGACGTCGACATGACGTCTTTTTTCATGCCAAAAAGGCCACCTTCCAAGGAAAGTGACCTCAAAACAGGAGAGCTGTGGAAAGGCTAGATTTGCTTTACACTACTATTTGTATGTAAAAGTAATCTTGTTAGCTAGCCATTTGCCTGAAAGATAGATGAAATTTACTCGATTTTCTAGCATCGCAGTTCACCATCCATATATGTACTACCTCAGTTCTTCTGACAGGAAAAGGAGTAATTCAAGGCCAAATAATCGCGTATGATAGTAGGCTGTCCGCCATTTTCGAGACATAGCTTACTGGCAATTTTAATTTCCTTCTGATTATAGTGAGATTGTACCCCAATTAAAAATATGCCTGACAGTATCAATAATGTACCGATGCCCAACACATATTTTATAACCCTTTTCACTCATCTTACCTCCATTCCGATACGTTTACTATTGTCTAACATATGTTGGAGCATGAAAGCATTATGTTTAATTGGCAATTTGTATACGTTTGTACATAAAAGGGGTGTTTTAGAAATGAAGGATCTGGATTTAGAGAGCATATGAGAGAGGTACATCACCGTGGAGGGTGCCGCAGAGGCATGGAAGGCGCGTTACAGTGAGGAGCAAAAGGCAAAGCGATTTCATTTTTAGAGATGTGATGCTGCATGTGAAGCGAGCAACCATTAAACAGCAATTAGAACAGCCAGAATTTCAATCCATTCAGCAAATTTTAGTCGGTGAATTAAAAGCCACCGATAAGAAAATGAAACAAACGACAGTCTACAAGAGGAAGATAACGCACATGAAATTATATAGATGAGGTATTTTATCAGTACGATGCCCTATTAGAGGATGTCCTGTCCTCCATTGACGAAAATGGTATGCCTGCTATTTCTGTGTCTCGATCATCAGGAAAGCTGTTGACGATGCTTGTATTGATTACTAGGTTAAAGGCTATTTTAGAAATTTGTCTAGCGAGAGGAATGGAAGGGAAAGGCAAACTGACATCCCTAGAGTTAGAGGATAAATATGCACAGCTGGCAGCCAAGAATTTTTGCCAAGGCAGGCTTTGCTGAGCAGGTAACGTATAACAGATCCTGCATTGGAAAGCCTGAAAAGCTTATGGCAACAGGACAGTGTTTTGATTTCTTTTTCATTGATGCTGATAAGGATAACTATGAAAAATGGCAACACCCAAGTGCCATTGGGGATGGCATGACGGTTTCAAAAGTTATAAAATAATGCATATCAGAAATTAACTATTAATGGTAAAATATTGTTAGCAAACGATAAGGGAGAGATGCTTTTGAAGCAAGCACTAGTGGTCATTGATGCACAGCAAGAATTAATCGAGGGAAATCAGGATGAACAAGCCGTCTATCGCAAGGATGAATTGCTTAAAACCATCGATGCCGTTATTCAAAAAGCTATTGAGGCAGAGGCACATATTATCTTTGTGCGTGATCAGGATGTAGCTGGTGGAGAAGGGGAAGGCTTTCAGGTACATCAAGCGATCCAAGTACCGACTACCGCTGTTTATTTTGATAAACTGGCTACCAACGCTTTTTATAAGACAGGCTTACTCGATTATTTACAGGCCAATAAGGTAGAGCATTTGGTGATAATGGGCTGCAAAACCGAGCATTGTGTGGATACAGCAGTTAGAGCAGCAACTATACAGGGCTTTGATGTCACTTTGGTGGGAGATGGCCATTCAACAAATGGTTCCGACTACTTATCACCAGAAGATACGGTTGCACACCATAACGACATCCTACATGGCCATTATAATGTGGATCATTTCTCACTTGTACGAAACGCCGACGAAGCATTATTTGAACCCACACACAATAGTTATCGCTAATTATAAAATGACCAAGAATCGAGGTTCTTGGTCATTTTTACATATAGAAGTGATTGAGCAACCAACCTATAACAGTACTCAAGATACCAACTACTATCAAGACCAGCCCATGGGTCGGTGCTTGATAATCCTTTTTAAGTACGATGCCCATACAAATTGCCATAAGCCCACAAAAAGCTTGGAATAGGAGAAGGGCAGCTACCACATTGACCCAACCTAATATTAGAAGTAATAGCTTACTATTCACCATTTATTGTTCTCCTTCATCTTTTCTATGTAAAAAAAGTGCCATACCTAACATGCCTAGTAGTAGGATTGAAAAAAATAATAGACATTATCGCTTGATACACAATGGCAGTTATAGCTAAAAACAGTAAAATAATCAATAGGATGAGACGCAGTAGAAATTTTGCTTTTTTACGAATGGCGAAAAACATCCTCATCATGAAAGGATTTTAAAATAATTATAGGAATGAGTATGCAAATGCTTGTACCACTGGAAAAGACGATTCATGTTACTGCCTCCAGCTCAATAGACAATTTTTACAAATATTGTAACGGAAATTATGATGCGACACAATGATCTTTTATTTTCATAGGGCCACTGTGCGACCAGTGACCCTAAGTATCAAGTCAGGAGGTGTAAGGCTAAAATTAGCTTTACACTATTATATGTATGTGAAAGTAGCTTTAAAAGCTAGTTATCTGCCTGTTCGATAGATTATTTTTTGGAAGGCGACTAAATGGGGCACCAATTGTCGGATGGAGGGCTACTATTCCTGCTAAAGTAATGATAAGGAAGGTGATAGAAGTGGATTCTTTAACAAGGTTGAATGAGGCGATTGCGTATATCGAGGCCAATCTAACAGAGGAAATTGATGTGCAAGAAGCTGCGAGATTAGCTTATTGCTCGGAATATCATTTTAAACGTATGTTTTCCTTTCTGGCAGGCATCTCGCTGTCTGAGTATATTCGTCGTAGGCGTCTAACGCTTGCCGCACTGGAATTATCAGATTCATCTATGAGAATTCTCGATATCGCGATTCGTTATGGCTATCGCTCTGCAGATGCATTTACAAGAGCCTTTCAGCAAATGCATGGCATCACACCATCGGAGGCGAGGCAAAATGGTCAGCACCTAAAAGCGTTTCCACGAATGACCTTCCAACTTACCATACAAGGAGGTTGTGAAATGAATTACCGACTCCAACAAAAAGAAGCGTTTCACATCGTTGGTCTCATGAAAAGAGTACCTATCGTTTTTCAAGGAGAAAATCAAGCGATAACTGAAATGGCACGTTCATTAACATTGGAGGATATTGGGCACCTAAAAAAGCTATCGAATGTAGAACCAATGGGAATTATCCAAGCCTCCACTAACTTTTCCGAGAGCAGAATGGAGGAAAAGGGCGAACTTGATCATTATATCGGCGTAGCCACAACCGAAACGTCTCACTATTTTTCACAGTTGGATGTACCCGCTTGTACATGGGCTGTCTTTGAAGCAGTTGGACCATTCCCACAAACACTGCAGGAAACATGGGGGCGCATTTATGCGGAGTGGTTCCCATCATCTGGCTATGAACAGGTTGCTGGTCCAGAAATCGTGCGTCATACAAGCACGGATTTTTCCTCACCAACCTTTACAAGTGAAATTTGGATACCTCTTCAGAAAAAGAAGCCTCTTGCATAATGCGAGAGGCTTTTACTGTATTTTCGTTCCATTGGGTAGCTGCTGATCAGGCGTTAACAGAATTACATCTCCCTCCACAGGTACACCACCAATGACTAATACCTCTGACTTAAAACCCGCAACGCGACGTGGTGGGAAATTAACAATCGCTACTACTTGCTTCCCAATAATGACTTCGGGTGTATAACGCTTCGTAATTTGTGCAGAAGACTGTTTAATGCCCAGCTCTTCACCAAAATCAATTTTCATTTTAATCGCAGGAACCCGAGCCTTTGGTAGTTCCTCTGCCTCTAATACCGTGCCGATTCGTATATCAAGTGCTATAAAATCTTCTATTGTCGCCATCACTGTACTCCTTAAGTTTTATGACAATGTTAGCATTTAATAGAAAAAAATACAAAAAAGAAGAGCACATAGCGTGCCCTTCTCTCGTTAACGACGATGCTCTACCAGGTCAATCGCACCTAACACAATGTGCGCTAAGCCAAAGCCAAAAATCGTATTGGCCACCATTTTGTTAGAGCCATGTTTTTGCTTCATTGCATAGCCTGCCGCCGTAACAGCTGACCCAAGTATAGTGGGGATTAAACCTTCACGAATTCCATTCATAAATTGATCCCTCCGTCGTATGATTCGGCGTGAGTTTCACACCATACTTACTATGAACGTTTGGCGAGGATACTATACTAGGCATCAACCGTATCAATCATAAAAGCAGTAATCTCCGTTTGATCTGCATTTGTATAGGCCTTGCAAAAAAGAACCACAGCACTTTCTTCATCATCAAACCATAAATAACGAATTTCTGTTGTAAAGCAACTTTGGTCATCCATTTCATACACATCAATAGCTACGGAAGCTTCATCCAGCGGCCATGTTAAGGTACCTTGCAAGGCGAAAACCTCCTGCAGAAAAATAGCAGTATCCTCTGTTAATATCTTCGCCTGTTGAAGTTTCTCATATCTATTATGTACTAAATCATCTAAGGTCATTTTCGTTAACGCTCTTATTTTGTCTTTCATTTGCATAGCCTCCCTCCTTATAGTTATTTTACTGGAAAAGGAAAAATTTCGTATAGGAAAATAGGGGTTTATTGAAACGAAAAAGAGCGGTTAGCCGTATAATAAACGAAGGAGGGCTGAAAATGAAGTATATAGGCATTGGCACCATCTTGTCCATTCTAGGTGTGATATGCTCCATTCTCATATGGGGTACAGAGGAAGCCCATTTGCTTTCAGGGCTACTCGGTGGAATTTTCATCGTTTCTGCCATGTTATTGTCTGGAGCCATTGCAAGCGGAGATAGAATGCGCGCCAATTTCGCAACAGAAACAAATGAAGACAGAAGTGAACGAAATCTCCTCATGAATAACGCTTTACTATTAGCCATACCAAACATTATTGTAGCAATCTTTGCATATTATCTATGAAGCTAATAGTGGCCAACAATCAGAAAAAGCATTGTATTCATCACATTTAGCATTCAAACCACCGATTTGAAGGAGCAATCCAATCTAAGCGATTCTATCCATCAAAAAGAGCGTTGTATCCGTCACATTTAGCATTCTATCCACCACATTTTACAGGCTATCCATCAATCTTTACATATAAAAATCATAAAAAATGTCACATCTACCCTAGGTGTGGCTTTTTTCGTTGCATTTAATAGAGAGGAGTACATTTGCAATAGAGAGGTGGTACTATGCAATTAACAGATGGTACACAGATATTTGACACGGATATCATTGATGAGGCTGCTAAAAAGAGGGAGCGTGATGAGCAGGAGCGGGAGATGCTCAACGCCTTTGCCCGCTATGCTTATCTACGATATAAGCAAATACGAGACAAAGTAAATCCGCGAAAATGTAAATATATGTATATTCATCAGGTGCGTCAGCAATTAGCATTACCTGCTAGACTACAGCGTGTTTGCAAGCTGCTAACGATGACAGAAGAGGAAGTTCTCTACATTGTAGAATTTGTGCGGAAGTATTTGAAATACGTTAAATAAGCCTCATCTTCATAGATGGGGTTTTTTTACATAATTTCTAGGGAGAATTGTTTCTCAACACCCGCTCCATATAGTATGATGAACGTGTATAAAGGAGTGAGCGTAGTTGAGATTGATTAAATTTCTAGTGGTAATTGCTCTATTCGTTGGTGTAGTGGGGTATGGTGTGCTGCATTTCGGCACAAAATTTGCCTCTGAAAAAATTGTAGATACCTTGTCGACAGAATTAGAAAATAGCGGACAAAAGGAAGACATCAAAAGTACCATTGAAAATGACCCACAATTAAAAGCCTATATGGAAGAGGCGAAAACGGTCGATAGCAGTACATTACCGTTTACGACAAAAGAAGAGGCAACGAAAGTCCTAATTCAAAAAGTGGGCATTACCGATTTGAACGACATGCGTGTAAAATTGCAGGACGGCTCGATGACGCAGGAAGAAGCACTGCAAATGGTGGAAGGCAAATTATCCGATGAAGAGATTGCCGCTTTAAAAGTCATCGTCTATAAAGAGCTTTATGAATAAAAAAGCAGAAGCAATTGTTTGCTTCTGTTGCTTTCATTATACTTACAGATCATGATTATATTTCCATCTAAATCTTGAAGTAGGCAAAGTCATCAAAACGTTCTATAGCATGAATTGGAATGCCTTTGTCTTAATAGGAATTCGCTAAAAAATTCATTTCATCTGCTTAAAAGGGCATGCTTCATGGCATGTTCTTTTTTTTTATGTCCCATTTTTAAAAATTTTCTTTATATAGTTAGAAAGGACATTAGATGGAAAGAGGGAGCGTCATGATTTATCGAGTAGCTAAAAAGGAGAATTTTGTGGTTTTGGATAAAGCATTCTTAAATGATGAGCAATTAAGCTGGAAAGCAAAGGGTCTGCTTGCCTATATGCTGTCTTTGCCAGATGATTGGTCATTTAGTCTTGCAGATTTAGCAATTCGTAGTAAATGTGGGCGGGAAGCGACAGCCAAAATTTTGGATGAACTCATAGAGGCGGGCTATCTTCAAAAAGTACAGGAACGAGGAAAAGACGGCAAGTTCGGTAGGGTAGAATTTTTCGTCTATGAAGCATCAAAACGTGCTGCTATACCGTCAACGGGAAATTCGTCAACGGTTGTACCATCGACGGAAAAGCCCACACTACTAAATAATAATTTACTAAATAATCAATTACTAAAAGATAAAGATGATAAGGAGTCTACTAGCACTGCCCATCACTTTTATGTGCAACAAGGCTTTGGCAAACAAACAACCTACATTGCTAGTAAAATTCGTCATTGGCTCACTATTTTTTCAGAGGACATGGTCATCTATGCGATGAAGCTAGCGGTGGAGCATAATGTTTTACGCTGGCGGTATGTAGAGAGCATCTTACAAAATTGGTGCGATCAGAATATAAAGAATCTTGCAGATATTGCTATCGAGCAGCAACGTTTTCAAGCCCGCAAGCAGCAAGTGTCATCACATTCTAAAGCCAGACGACGGGAAATCATTCCGCAGTGGTTTCAGCAGCGTGGCGATCAGGAACCAAAATCTCAGCCAACAATTGATTTTGCAGCAGAACGACAAAAAATATTAGCCCTCTTACGGAGTGAATAAATTCTCCACATACCATAAAGGTTTAATCGATGAAAAGTCATCATGGTCCTGTAAAATCATGTGAATTCTTTCCAACGCATCGTCAAAGGAGCGTGGGTCATAGTGACGAGTCCAAACAATGGTTGAAAAGACAGTCATGGCTGCATAGAGAGCATATAACCGCCAAAACATATCGTCTGGTGCAGATGAAAAATAGCCATCAATCTGCCCAATACAATAGGGGATACTTTGTCGTCTACTAAATAAGGCAAGATTATAAAAGTCATGATAAGGATCACCCACATCATAGCCATTAAAATCTATCACCCCATTGTAAGTATGTCCTTTACAAATAATGTGACCGAGATGAAAATCATCATGAAG
Source organism: Lysinibacillus capsici (assembly GCF_020217405.1). Taxonomy (NCBI): domain Bacteria; kingdom Bacillati; phylum Bacillota; class Bacilli; order Caryophanales; family Bacillaceae; genus Lysinibacillus; species Lysinibacillus capsici. The sequence continues at coordinate 2,112,452 of NZ_CP084108.1, forward strand.
CAGGGTGATGGGGCGTTGCTTTAACAGTGGTAAGTGCGTTTCAATAAAGCGCAATAGTTTAGCTTCTTGTGGAAGTTGATAGGCATCTTGTTGGTATGCCTTCAAATAGCTAGAAAACTTTTTGAGCTGTGTTGTCTCCCAATGAATTATTTGCGGAGGGCTCACTTGATGTATTTTTTTCAATTCTTTCCCTGCCGCAAGACCAAGGTGGAATTGCTCAGAGTCAGAAAGTTCCTGAATAATTTCATCTGCTGGTGTTTCTTCTAAAAAGCTAACGACCATTGCGGATACGCTGGCTTCCTGAAACAAGGTATAGTCAAGGGCTTTATGTGTTCTTACACCTTGCTTTGCTAACTCTTGGAGCAAGGAAAACTCTACTGCACGTTTGTCATGATGTGCTAGATCTGACAAGCGCACCAAATAGCGCGTTTCACCTACTGTTACCAGATACTTGCTATCAGGTGAATAGCCTTTGTTAATTTTCACTAGCTGTGTAAAGCCGTGTAAGCTTGGTAATTGACGAATAATCTCTACTGCCTGCACACTTTCTTTCCTCGCTTTCAATATTTTAGAAGAACTAAAATACTACAGAAAACAATACTTTGTCAATGCTTGGAAGCGAGAAAAGAGGTTATAAAATCATAATGAAAAAATAGTAAAAGAGCACAACTAACTAGAAAACACTTTTGTGCGCGCATTTACTAATAGTAAGTGGATGTCCTTGTGACATTCACTCTTCATAGCTTCGAGGAAAGAGAGGTGAAACGATCGCAGTAGCCTTAAGCGCGAAAAGAAGCTAATAAGCCTCAAAAGGAACCTCTAATTATTTGTTGTTTACCCTAAAAAAACCCAAAAAGACAAAAATAACATAGCGTCAGTCACTAAAAAATAATAGGAAAGGATGGTGCAACATGAGTTATGTTATTGAAAAACAGATGATGTCAGGGCTACCGAATCAGACGCTAACGGCAGTCAAATACATTGTGGCGCATGAATCAGGTAATGGCAGCAATACAGGTCCAAATGCATTGGAAAACGAAATCGCCTATATGAATCGAAATAAAGCCAATGCCTTTGTTTCTCACTGGGTAGGTGGTGGTGGAAGAATCGTGCAAGTAGCCCCAGTCAATCGCGTGCAATATGGCTGTGGACCAAAGGGAAATCCGTATAGCTATGCCCAGGTGGAACTGGCACGGACTGCTGACAAGGAACAATTTAAAAAGGACTATGCAGCTTATATTTGGCTGTTACGTAAACTTGCTATAGAGGCAGGGGTTCCCACTGTTTTAGATGGTAGCGGCAACGGCATTAAGTCACATCGATGGATTGCGGAAAATCTAGGAGGCACTACGCACAAAGATCCTTTTGACTATTTAAAAAGTATGGGGATTACAGAAGCACAGTTCCAGCAAGATATTAAAAATGGGCTTGAGGAGGGATTAACAGTGTCACAATATAATGAGCTAAAACAAGAAATAGAGACGTTGAAAAGCATACTAGCTGAAAAAGCTAGTTTACAAACAAGCAGAGAAGTGGGGGCAGCCCATAAAGAGGCTTGGGAGTGGGCAATTAGCCAAGGCATTATCCGAGGCGATGGAAGTAAAAACATGAATCCAGCAGGCGCCTTAACAAGAGAGCAAATGGCGACCATGCTGAAACGCTATTACGACAAATTTATAGCCAACTAATTGTGCAGGATAAAGCTCCTAGTCATCGCGAGCTTTATCCTTTTTCATTAAATAAAGGTTTTTTCAAAATTTTGTCGAATGTAGTAGAAGAGAGGAGGGGTTTTGATGTTAACCAAAATAAGAAAAGTAAAATTTGAACAAGAAAGAAAAAATCCATTATACCAGGTGGTGATGGAATGTCCCGATGGTAAGCAACTCTATGTAAAATTTGATTATACGTATAAAACAAAAAATTTCTGGCCATTAGAAGTGAATTATAATAAAAAGAACTATGGTGCAAAGCTAGCATGGTATACAAATGAAGTCGAGAATATGACAGTGGCTTTATTTCTAGAAACGATTGCTGGTAAAATCAACAAGAAGTATGATTTTAACTTTAGGAAACAATAAAAAAGCAGCACCTTGTAGGAGCATACTGCTTAAGACTTGTCCATTATTTAGTTGAGATATAAACAACAAGTGCTGCCTCATCAAATGTTACATTTGCGCCAAGTGCTTGACTGACAAAGCGTAAAGGCACCATTGTTGTACCTTGATATATTTCAGCAGGATGGCTGAGTGTGATTGTTGATGCAGAACCATTTGTATCAACATAAGCCGTTTTATTCCCCACACCAATCACAATTTTTTTACTGTCCTTTGTTGCTGTTACTTTTTTCGTTGCATTATCATAGCTAACCGATGCCCCAAGAGATTCAAAAATTGCCTTCATTGGCACTAAGGTTGTGCCATTTTTCATATAAGCGCTAGGCGTATAATTTTGCTTCACGTCATTTAAATAGACAGCAACCTTCGTTAATACAGGTGCTACCGTTGCTTTAGGTGCTGGTGTAGAATAACTTTGACCGCCTGAAGAAGACCCTGTATTATTGCCACTACTGCCATTATGATAATGATAGCCAGAACAAAGCCCTTTAGCCTTTGATTTGTCAGAACAGTTGTGACCGCCATTGCTATCTAAACGCCCTGGATGTGCGCTCGCAATAGAGGCTGTGGTGAAAAATAATGTAAGCATCGCCATCAACAAAACCAATTTCTTCATATAAATCCTCCAATTATCAAAATATGTAATTATTATACTATTGAAAAGAGAATTTTGATATGTTTTTATAGGAAATTAGTTTTAAATACTTTCGAAACATGAAAAGGCACTACCAGTCAAGAATGGTTAGTGCCATTTTGTTATATGGTTAATTGATTTTCGTTTTGGAGATCAATGGCTTTTTGAAGTAGTCGATGCAGAACGGCTGCGAAGGTTGCAATCGTACTTGTTACAAAGATGCTGATGAGTGTCAGTGTAATAATTCCTGTAATATCTTCCTTGCCAGTAAACATCATCATAATTGTTGCAATACCTAGCACAAGGCCGGCTATAATCGTGAGAGCACAATTTTTGATCGTTCTCAAAGCTCGTACAGAAGATTTGGAGAAAGCTTTATGCTGGTCGATGTTCGTTAAGAGGCGATAGGTCTGATACAACGCTGTGTAATAGGGAATACATAGTACATACACATAGAGTAAAAAAAGATAAGACAAATAGGAGGATGCGGGATGTGCCACTGCATCTCTACTTGCCATCCCAGGTAGCCATAATAGTCCTAAAGCTAATACAGGGATACCTAGCAGTATGATCACACTCTTTAGGAAAAGGGTTGACCCCTTTTTATGTTTCATACAAATCACCTCACTGGTAATGATATATTGATTTTAAAATAAAATTTATCGTTTTTCAATAAAAATATATTATCATTCATTGATTTTTCATTTAAAAAGACATCCATCCTTATGGGATAGATGCCTTTAAAATGCGATGATTAACATCTCACATATTTACGTTTAAAGCCAATTCTGCCTCGTTCTATTTCCTTTTGAATTGTTTCATAAGCATTTAGCTGCGTGCTTTTTTTGTTGTCTCGCTTCATCTCTACAGGACCAATCGCCTGTGCGGTTGCTACTGCTTGTTCGTGGAGCGGCACATAGGAAATAGCTACTGTGTATAAAAAATTATTCATGGCCGATTTTGTGCGTTCAGGTGCATCGTGAATGGTATTTTTTACGATTTCCAGCATATGAGCTAGCTTGCTCTCGGAAAATTCGCTGTCCTTGCGATTCCCTAATAGCCAGCAATAGCAGCTCCAGCCTGCAGACATTTTCAATTCCTCACCACTGGCAATCCACGCATCCGCCACTTCCTGAGCAATCGGTGCCTCTGCTAAAGTAACCGCTACTACATAATCCGACAGCATATAAAAATAAGCTGCATCGATCCATCGATTAAAATCTTCCACAGTCATGGCTTTTGGATCTGCAATGACGCCAGCAAAGTACATTGCATCATAGTTACCAGTGGCATAAAGCTCTTCTGCTAGAGTTTGATCGATTTTAATTTTCTTCGCAATAGGCTTCATGGCACCTGTTGCCACACCAAATAACGGCTCATGGGCGCCATTTGATATATACATTTTTTTCGTCCGTTCCTTGCCAAGAGCCTCTAGCTCCTGCATCACCAATTCAGCATTCAAAGTAGCACTTCCTTTTTTTCTGTTTTCTCGATTATTTTTATTATCCTATAAAGAATGTCTTTTTGTAATGGAATAAAAGCATATCATATTGGAATATAAAATATCATATCTGAATATATTTTTGTCAGTCATTTTATAGAGATGGAAGTACCAAATTACAAGTAGCTAGAGCCTATTCCAAATAAACATAAATTGAGCTGCATCCGATTCGAGGGCAATTTGATGATAGTCCGTTGAATCATCATCTGTGATCAAGCGACCTTTTTGTACGTTTAAAATGGCGTGTTTAACAGAATCAGGGTGTTCGACCGCATAGTGGGAGTCCTTTAGAAGAGTGAGGGCAGATCGACATTTATGCTTATCGATGCGCTCATTTTTTCCTTTAAAATACAGCTTAATTAAATAGGGTACATCGTCAATGATTAAACCGAGTTCAGGATTGGAACGCACAATTAAATCGTCGCAATACCAATTCGCCTTACCTGGTTCAAACCACTGAACGTTTTTATTTTTTACAAATTTTATATAGGCTTTAACGGCTTCTTGGTAATTTTTCTGGCGTGCAGGTAGGGCATTATCCACGAGGTCGAGTAAATAGGTATCATTAAAACGATGTTCATGGTATTTTTTTAATCCATCACGCAAGGCTTTCCAATAATCTTTTATTGGATGGTATTCTCCCTGATATTTTATATCCTTCACAAACTTTGTTTTTGCTGCGCTTCCCTTCATTGTGAAGTCTGTAAATTGTGTTAAACCAATAGATGGCTTTGTGAGCGTCGTCATTTTTCCATCACCCTTCTTTCATCATCGATGACATACTATAGATTAGTATTATATTGGAAAGGGTACATGTATATGATTGATGGGTTTGTTAACAATCCGCTCCTAACAGCGTTCTATTCCAATAAGAAAATCAATTTTTTAAAAAAATATGTTTAGATGTGTTTTGACTGGGAATATAAATAGCGAGCTAGTAAAAAGCTCAAAAAATATTTAGGAGGAATAGAAATGGCTAACAAGCAAAACAATCGCAACAGAAACAACAATGAAAACATGTCTGTCGAAGAAGCGGGACGTAAAGGCGGAGAAGCTACCTCCAGAAATCATGACCGTGATTTTTATGAAGAAATAGGACGTAAAGGCGGCGAGGCTACGTCTAAAAATCATGGACATGAATTTTATCAAGAAATTGGTCGCAAAGGTGGAGAAGCTACGGCTGAAAACCACGGCGAAGAATTTTATGAAGAAATTGGCCGCAAAGGCGGAGAAGCTACCTCTGAAAAGCACGACGACGATTTTTATGAAGAAATAGGACGTAAAGGTGGAGAAGCACGCAGTAAACAGCGTAGTAACAACTCCAACGGCAACCAAAATCGTCGAAATAACAACAATAACTAATCACTTTTAAATAGCTTGAAACCCGTCACACACAGGGCGTTTGTAGTTTTAAACTACAGGCGCCTTTTTGGTTGTTAAGTTCCTCTCAATCCACAGGATAAATTTGTTGAATTTCTCCTAATTGTAGTATATATTTAATCCGCTTCTACTTGTTTTTAGCGGAAATGAGGATCGAGAGAATGACACAACTTAAAGAAAAAGTACTATTTCAGGTAATTCAATCCGTCGTGCAGACTGTGAACATGACGGTTAAGATAAAACAAGACGATTCAGGTATTAATATGAGTTATAACTTTATTGGGGATTATGTAGGATTTGATGCGAAACGATTAGTAGAGGCAAGAAATGAACTAATGTTTCCAACTTCACTTGAAATTTATGTCAAAACAATGACCCTACATGAGCTAGGTCATGCAGTGGATCGAGAAGCATTACAAGCATCACTTCCACGTACAATAGAAATCTTTACAATGAAAAAGCAACATGCCTTAAAAGAAATATATCGTCAGGAACAACTACTAGCCATGCTGATTGAAGAACATAAAATGAATATTCAATTTGAGCAAACAGCTTGGGAAAATGCATGGATGCTTAACCGTACACATCGCTTAGTTCCTGAAAAGGACTTTGACAATATCAAACAGCATAGCCTAGCGACCTATCAGCGTTTATATGAGCAAGATTTACAAGTTTATCACCATCTTTTGAACCAGCAGCTGGTGCAATTAGTTTAGCTAGAAATAATCATTTCATACCGTCGCGGGAATAGATCAAACCAAATAGGGCAATGTAATACTACTTGGAGGTGATCATTTTGACAAAGGGCAAGCAATATAAACGTCAGTCAGAGTTGGCGGAATTAGCGACAGATTTAAGTCCAGATGATTTAGATGTGCGCGAAGAAAATGCTTTAACACAAGAGCAAAAGAAAAATTCGAGCGAAGGAAATCATTCAAAAAAATCTGCCACACGCAAATCGCAATCATAACGTAAACACCACAATCAATTCCGATTGTGGTGTTATTTTATCTATTGCCACTTTTACATAGATCTCTACTAACAATCGTTGAATTAATGTTACAATTTATAGAATGAATGAAAGGAGCTGGAATAAATGATTTTATTTATCGTATTTGTTGGAGTTGTCGTTGTTATAGGCATCGTCAGTAATGCAAATAAAAATCACAGCAAATCACATGAGCACAATCACCATATCCATTCCACTAACGAATTTTCAACAAATGATGCATATCTTTCCTCCCAGGACAGTCAACAATGTGCTGATTCTAGTGCCACTTCGAGTGACTCATCCTGTGGCTCCGGCGGGGAATGAAAGTGACCCTTCTGAAATATTGAGAGATTGATTGAGGTGATCCAAACTAAGGAGAAGCCGCTCCATAGTAAGCTTCAAGCGATACACCTGTAGAAGAACCACCCCTAAAGAGACTTCAAAGTAATCGAACTAAGAGGAAATTTTTATAGCGTTACTAAAGAATAGGAGATCAGCTTCTCTCTGATCTCTTCCATTGTAGAGAAAACCCAACAGCTTTAATAAAGCATCCTCGACTAAACTATGATGCCTCTTACTTTTGAAGAACAATTTCAGCATATTGTATGAGGAGAGATGAACTGTTATTTTAGATAAAAGGCAATGACAGTATTTTTAGATAAACAAATAGCGTAAAAGGGACAAAATACCGTAATATATGAATACAAGAAATTAAGAAATGGATAATTTGGGAGGAGAAAGATGGGTTATATAATGGATTTACGACAAAAAATTGGAACTCAGCCCCTCATTATGGTGGGTGCGAGTATACTTATTATCAATGAAAACAATGAGCTACTCCTTCAGCTACGAAAGGATAATAACTGTTGGGGGCTGATCGGTGGTTCGATGGAATTAGGAGAGTCTCTGGAAGAGGTGGCCTTGCGTGAAATGTATGAGGAAAGTGGATTGATGCCTGAATCCTTAATGTTTCTAAAAATGTTTTCTGGTCAAGAATTTTATTATCAATATCCTCATGGGGATGAGGTATTTAATGTTATTGCTGCCTATGAATGTCGTAGTTTTACAGGTTTGATAAACTATGATCAAGACGAGGCAACTGCTATAAAATTCTTTCCACTGCACCATTTACCTGAGAAAATGAGTCCACCAGACCAACAAATCATAAAATATTATGTTAATAAGGTTGTAAATGAAAATGAGGAATAGATAGAGAGAATTTGGAGGTAGTAGTTGATATGATTCGATTCGAGAATGATTATGCAGAAGGTGCCCATCCACAAATTTTGCAGCGGTTAGTGGCAACAAATGAAGAACAATCTCCAGGGTATGGTATGGATGAGCATTCCGAAAAAGCAAGAGCGTTTATTAAAAAAGCGATTGCAGCGGAGCAGGCAGACATTCACTTTTTAGTTGGTGGTACACAAACGAATATGACCGTGATAGCGTCTATTTTGCGTCCTCATCAGGGCGTCATTGCTGCGAGTACAGGGCATATTGCAGTGCATGAAACAGGAGCTATTGAGGCAACGGGTCATAAGGTGCTGACATTGCCTAGCGATGATGGCAAACTAACTGCGGCACAGGTGAAAGCCTGCTATGATGCGCACTGGCTAGATCGCACACATGAGCATATGGTGCAGCCAGGCTTAGTGTACATATCTCATCCTACGGAAAATGGCACGACCTATAGTAAAGCAGAATTAACAGCCTTACGAGAAGTTTGTCAAGACTGTGACCTACCGCTGTTTATCGATGGTGCTCGTTTAGGCTATGGACTAGTGGCACAAGACAGTGATTTATCTCTCGCTGATATCGCTAAGCTTTGCGATGTATTTTATATTGGTGGCACTAAAATGGGTGCATTGTTTGGAGAAGCAGTCATCATCGTGAATCCTGCTTATCAAAAGGATTTCCGCTACATGATCAAGCAAAGAGGGGGGCTGCTTGCCAAAGGTCGATTATTAGGCATTCAGTTCGAAATGCTATTTGAAGATACGCTCTATATGGATATCTCCCATCATGCGGTAGATATGGCCATGCTGATACGACAGGCATTTCTCGATAAAGGCTTCGCAATGCGCTATGATTCAAAAACGAATCAGCAATTTCCAATTTTACCAAACCATCTACTTCCAACGTTAGAAGAAAAATATTCCTTCTCCATTTGGGAAGCATACGATGATACTCATACGGTTGTGCGCTTTTGCACAAGCTGGGCTACGACCAAAGAAAATGTGGATCGCTTAATAGAAGATATCCATCAATTAGTATAGCTAATCAAGCTGCGCCCTGCATGAAAGGGTGCAGTTTTTTCCTATTATTCCCTAATTATTGCTATACTATAGATAACAGGAAAGGTGGAAGCGAATGACTAAATACGTAGCACTTTTAAGAGGTATTAATGTAGGTGGGCACAATAAATTAAAAATGGCTGAATTGAGAGACGCGCTGCAACCACTGGGGCTCCAAAACATTCGGACATATATTCAAAGTGGCAATATCCTGTTTGAATCGAATGAATCAGAAGAATTTTTGCAACGGCAAATTCAAGAGACCATCCAAAGTACCTTCACTATCACGAATACAGTAATTATCCGTACAGCTGAAGAATTCCGCTCTATTGTGAACAATTGTCCTTTCTCAGAACAAGACTTAGCAGATGCAAGTGCTACAGCTACAGGGGAAAGTCTCCATGTTGCACTGCTTTCAACAGTTCCAACTGAAGAGAACGGTGCTAAGTTATTACAGTATGTAAGTGAAAAAGAGCGCTGCATTATCAAGGGGAGAGATGTCTATCTTTTATTTTACGATAGCATTCGCAATGCCAAACTTAGTCAACAACTGCATAAGCTAGAGGTGCCTGCTACAGTTCGCAATTGGAAAACGATGATGAAGCTTAAGACGATGATTGATGAGTAGGGAAAATCATTTTTTCTAAAAGGAGGCATGTTTAGATGAGACGGGATCAAGTAGGTTATTTTATTTATCCTTTTTTGTACTTCATTGTTAGAACGGTGAATCAATGGAGGAAGCATGAGCCGATTGCATGGGGAGAAAATATAACGATGATTGTCATCACAATGGTCTTCATCTATTTCTTTGTTTGGATGTGGAATTGGTCCAAAAAGCCGTATCAATGGGGAAAGAAGAATAAGAAAGAAACATAAAGCAAGAGAGCAAATTTCATTATTGAAATGATGCTCTCTTGTTTTTTACTTGAACTTTTCAGGTTTTGTAGCTTTAATAGAGGCAATTTCTCCACATTGCGTACAGACAGTGAAAATAAGGGGTGAACCTGTGGAAAAGATGGTATTCACGGGTCTTAAAGCAGCATAGCCATCTAATTTCCCTTCAGAAAAAGATTGACCCTCACAGGCTTTACAACTATAAGTATTTGTTTCCATATTCTCACCTCGTAATGTAAGTTTAAGGAAATGATAGCATAGAAAAAACTACAGCGATATGCATCACTGTAGCTCAGAATTGGTTAATACCCTTTGAGGTTTTCTAAAGTATTATAGCATAACAACATATTCATTGTATAGATGAAGGAAAATATATAGATGTTGCGACTTCGTTTGACTTTATCGAATTGGCTATTTGAACGAAAAGATTGGGTGTTTCCTGATTCGTGCTATCTTTATAAATGCCGAGAAGATAATGTAAATTGCTTTCTTCAAAGACAAAGAAGTTAAAAAGCAGCTGCTCAAAATAAATTCCCTGACGACCATCTTGCAGTATATATGCTTTTCCTGAAAAGCTCACTTTCGGTTTGAATAGGTCGAACATTTTAAAAATATGCTGTTTCATTTCGTTATGAACATAGAGAATGTTAAGTGAATCATACATGCCATAGTGATGATCTTTGTAAAATCGACCAAACTTATGTGTGATGGAAAACGGGGGTAAAACAGTTGGGAGTTTAACCTTACTATAATGCTGTTCAAATTCCTTCACAGCCGCTTCAACTGATTGAGAGCCAGCTTCATCAAATTTTCCCTCAAAAGTGGGTGGCTGAGGATGCGCACTTGCATGTTCCGTGGTTTGGTAAAATAAAAAAATACATAGTGAAAAAGTAATTTTCTTTAGCATTTGCTTGCACGTCCTTATTTAAATAGCACTTTATAGAAGTATTTCGATTCAGGATGAAAATATACGTGTTTACATTTAGAGATATTAGTTTAAAAATAAATAGTTTAATGTTAAACTATTTTACGTTAGGAGAGCTGATTTGCTCTTTTTCGTGTGAGTTGAAGGAGGAATTGAAAATGAATCGAGTAAAAAATAAAGTGGCATTAGTGACAGGTGGAGCTTCTGGTATTGGTTTATCAGCAGCTAGCTTGTTAGCAAAAGAGGGCGCAAAAGTAGTCATTGCTGATTTTAATGTAGAGGGTGCTAAAGAAGCAGCAGCAAATTTAGTCAATGATGGGTATGAGGCGGCAGCCGTTTTCCTTGATGCAGGGGATGCTTCCTCCATTGAAGCGGCCGTGAACTTCACTGTAGAACGATATGGCTCCTTAACGGTGCTCTTTAATAATGTTGGTCTAACTAACCTGAAGAAAGATTTAGATGTATTAAATATTGATTTAGATGAGTGGGACCGCTTAGTCAATGTGAATTTAAAATCTATATTACTAGGAAGTCGTTTTGCCATTCCATATATGCAAAAAGCTGGTGGGGGCTCAATTATTAATACGGCTTCTATGGCTGCGTTCGCCAGTGACCAAATTCGTACAGCCTATGGGGCAACAAAAGCAGGTGTGGTGAATATGACAAGAAACATTGCCACACAATTTGGGAAGGATCATATCCGTTGTAATGCGGTTGCACCAGGTCTTATTTTAACACCTGCCGCGAAAAACAATATGCCAGAAGAAATGCTGGCAATTTATGCGAAATTTAATGCGCTACCATATCATGGAGAAGCGGATGATATTGGCCATGCAGTTGTATTTTTAGCCTCTGACGAATCAAAATTTATGACGGGCCAAACACTGCAAATTGAAGGCGGACATTACCTCGCTAACCCAACCATTGCTGATACTAATAACTGGCTAGCATCTTTATAGTTAATAAATAAAAGAGGTTGTCTTAAAAAATAGACAACCTCTTTATTATTTGGCACAAGCTTAGCTACATTTGAGGAGCTTCCAACCCAAACTGAGCCCATTCCTCTTTCGCTGGACCATAAATACCTGGAACAGTTAAACCAGCCTGACGCATCAGAACCGTCATTTGACCGCGATGATGACCTTGATGCTGTAGTAAAAATAATAACAGGGAACCATTGGGCATTTGTTGACCAATAAATTCAATCGTTTCAGTCATTGTCTTGTCAGTCCATTGCGATTGTATCGCTTCCACAAAGGCTTCACTCGCTTGGTGATAGCCATCTGCAATGAACTGAGCAGAAGTAGGAACTGGAGAATCCTTTGCTGGGGCTTCAAACGCTAAATTCGAATTCGAGGTAATAATTCGAATTGCAGTAACCGTGTGCCAAGCAATGCGTCCTAAAGTCCAGTTTTCGGGAGTGATTGCCTGATGTAGCGATTCATCTGTAAGGTGATTAAGTAATTTTTGCGTAGCAGCGGCTTCAAATGCCCAAGACTGTAAAAAATGATCGATTGTTTGAAACATGAAATCCCTCCAAAAATAGCCTATGATGTATTATTTTCCTATGCTCCTAAAAGAAAAGCAAGATAAAGCACTGCATAAAGGGGAAGGGCAATAGAGAGCAGGATGTACATGCTCCATTCACCAATCGATAATTTTCGTTGCCACCTCGTTAATTTTAGCTGTCGACAATAAATCATACTAGCAAGTAAAAAAATTAATAAAGTAAAATCCTTTAAGTTATCTAAAAAGATGTTCAGAATATCAACTCCTTTAGGCATTGGCAATATATGTGTCAACAAGACGTTCAATGACCATAAGCTGAGCCAACATAAAAAGAGGCTGGGACAAAACCCACCTCTAAATTAAAAAGCCTGTGAAATTTTACAATCAGTAAAATTTCACAGGCTTTAAATTTTTTCATAAAAAATAAGGATCACTTCTGATAAAATTAAGTCACCACAACAAAATTATACAGAAAGAAGGATCCTTATGTTTAAAAATTATAACATGAATCAATTAGTTTTGCCTTTAGATTTAGAAGTAACAATACAAAAAAGTGATATCTCCTTCCATGTCCACCATTTAGTTGAAAGTATCCCGTCAGAAGCGTTTGAACCATTTCTTCGAAATGAGGGCTGTCCCGCCTACCATCCACGCATGATGCTTAAAATTATCTTATGTGCTTATACACAATCTGTCTTCTCAGGGCGTAAAATTGAAGCCCTATTAAAAGATAGTCTTCGGATGATGTGGCTAGCTCAAGGGTATGAACCAAGCTATCGCACGATCAACCGTTTCCGTGTTCAACCAGAAATGAAAGAGTTGATCCGCCAATGTTTCGTCCAATTCCGTTGCCAGTTGGTCCAAGAAGAATTAATTGATCAGGAAGCTATTTTTATTGATGGAACAAAGATCGAAGCCAATGCGAACAAATTTACTTTCGTGTGGAAAAAATCCATCGAGAAATATCATAACGGATTAATTGAAAAATCAAACCAGTTATATGATGAGCTACTCGAGAAAGAAATCATACCCGAAATTGAACGCGAAAATGTAGAAGAATTAGCAGTAGAAGAACTCGCCCAGATGGTAGAGAAAGTAGACGAAGTGATTTCTGAGTATGATCAAAAAATAGAGGATTCATCGGATGTAGCTGAGCGAAAAGCTTTAAGAGCCGAACGGAAATTCCCAAAGCACGCTCGCAAACAATTAATCGACTATATTGTACGTAAACTAAAATATCAAAAAGACTTTGAAATCTTTGGCATGCGAAATAGTTATTCCAAGACGGACTCAGATGCCACATTTATGCGAATGAAGGATGACTATATGAACAATGGTCAATTGAAAGCAGGTTATAACATCCAAGTCGCAACAGAAGGTCAATATGTGCTTGCCTACAGTATCTATTCGAATCCAACGGATACACGTACCTTAATCCCGTTTTTAGATGAAATCGAACAACATTATTTTGATTTACCAAAACACATCGTCGCAGATGCTGGATATGGCAGCGAACAAAATTATGATGATATTCTTTTGAATCGTAAACGAGAAGCCTTAATTACGTATAACTTGTATTTAAAAGAACAAAAGAAAAAGTATAAACAAAACGAATTCAATACAGCCTACTGGGATTATGATGAAGAAAATGATCAATACACTTGTCCGAACCAACAACACCTTGTATTTAAATATCGTACCATGAAAACGGATCAATATGAATTTACGCGAGAGTTTAAGGTATACGAATGTGAAGACTGTTCCGGATGCCCATTCCGTTCATTATGTACAAAAGCAAAAGAAGGAAATAATCGTAAGTTACTAGTGAATGAGAAGTGGGAACAGCAAAAAGAATATGTAAGAACAACGCTTTCAGAAGAAAAAACGAGTACCATTTATCGTCAACGCAAAATTGACGTGGAACCAGTTTTTGGATTCTTGAAGGCTAATTTGGGTTTCACTCGATTTTCTGTACGAGGGAAATCGAGGGTAGGAAATGAAATGGGGCTCGCATTACTGGCCGTGAATTTAAGAAAGTTCACAGCCAGTAAGTATGGAGACGGCATAAAAAATAGAGAAATCCTAATTTGAATTCATTCAAATTAGGATTTCTCATTTATTGAAGCTAGTTATGTCCCAGCCTCTTCGATTTATTCGTCTCGAATGACAATAAAAACGCCACTAAAAATTAATAGGGAGCCTATCCAAAAGGAAAGCCCAATCGTCTCTCCCAATAAGAGCCAGCCTAAAAAGGTGCCAACAATCGGTTGAAAGAAGAAAAATAAGCCGCCACTAGACGCATTCATTAGTTGAAGCCCTTTATTCCACAATAAAAACCCACCGGCTGTTGAGATAATGCCTAAGTAAAGCAAGCCACCTGAAATGGTCGGCTGTAAAACACTTGCCAGATCTAAATTGTTTAGCCTTGGAAGGACAAAAGGGGTCAATAGCATCACGGCAATCATAGATGTATAGGTTGTGACAACAATTTGTGAGTAATCGCTTGGTACCTTTTTGACGAATACCGACATCAATGCCCACGTTAAGGCAGCAAGCAGTAAATAGAGTCCGCCTAATTGCTGTGTCACATCGATTTGACCATTGCCTACAACGATTCCAACACCAATCGTGGCAAGAGCGATGGACAAGCATTTTTTCAGCGTAATACTTTCTTTTAAAATCAAACGGGCGAAGACAACCATAAAAGCAGGGGTTGTAGCAGTAATAATTGCTCCCATCTGCGCGGTGGATAGCATTGTGCCCATTTCCTGTGTCACAATTGAAATCGTGTTCCCAATAAGGCCAACAAGAAAAATGATCAGCCAATCTTTTTTAGCTATTTTCCAGGATTGCCTCATCATGATCCCAATGATCCCGAGTGCAATCACCGCAATCAGATAGCGCATCCAAACAAGCTCTAATGGTGGCACAACCTCCACCACTACTTTAACAACTACATACATGGCACCCCAAATACTCGCAGCAAGCGATAAACAGATGGCACCGATTATTAGATTTCTCATGTTTTTTTCCTCCGTTTTCATAGATACCTATGCCCTTAACGGAGAAAAAGCGCTTCTACCGTTAAGGAAGAAGAATTGCTGGTACGTCCTGTTCAAATAATGGAGCAAACATCATAATTATCCCACCATCCTCAAATCATTTTTTATTAGTATAATAGAGTAAACATCGTTTTCATAGAGAGATTTCATGAAAGCAAATAGAGGAGGATGAAAATGGTAATAATTCAATACAAGATGGAAGAGAAGGATTTGCCAGTATTAAAGGAAGTCTATCAATCTGTTGGGTGGAGGAAACATGATGAACAGATTATCAAACAAGTTTTCGATGCAAGCACACATCAAGTATTCGCCGTGGTAGATGGAAAAATAGTGGGCTTTGCTAGAGCTTTGTCAGATGGCGTATTTAATGCCGCCATTTACGATGTGGTTGTGCATCAAGCCTATCAAGGTACAGGGATTGCTCGTTTACTGCTAGAGGATATGATCGTACAGTTAAGGGAGGTATCCTGCATTCAGTTAATTGCCACAACAGGGAATGAACCGTTTTATGCAAAAATGGGCTTTAGAAAATTGAAAACGGGTATGGCCATCTATAAAAATCAACAACTAGCTCAAGAATATTTGGATTAAAGGAAATGGTCGGAAACCCACAAATGGTTTCCGACCTTACGATTTCACGCCATTATTTTTAGACTGGATGAAATAGCTGTTAGTTGATACCTGCTTATAGTGCCCTATATTCCACTCATTCAGGTTGATTAAATCCTTAAGGAATTTGGGGACAGGGCAATTCCAATCTACATTTACTATTGTTAGTGGGAAATGTAGCTGTAAGTATATGAACTGAATCCAAACCAGCATCCTCCACTACAAACTCCATCCATAATTGATATGGTTTTCTGAATGTCGAGAGCTTATGTGATAAACAGTTATACAGGTCTATATGTGCTCTCTTCGTATCTTCAAACCATAATGTACGGAAATAACGCCTTTTCCCACTACTGTTCCTCCATTTAAAAAGCTATTCCTTTCATTACTTTGCCCTTTATTAAAATAATGGCTTTGGCAATCCATTAAGATGCGCGATAACGGAGATTTGCCCAACATGGTAAGCTTCATGTGAGTAAACATGATGAAACAACCAATTAAGTGTAGAGACGGAAGGTGGCGTCCAACTATCAGAAAACTTCGGCACCTCGACTAATTCATTGAGCTGCGATTCGTCTAATGTATGTAGAATGTCATCCGTATAATTTCTAATTTGAATATAGGAATCTAGTATTTCCTTGGGCGAACAATTATCGTGAAGGTTTAACATACAAGGTTTCCTAAGTCCAATTTCATTCACCCAATAGTCTTCGCTACTTGATAAATGAGATATAATCCATGCGACATTATTTGGATAAAAATCAGATGTCTTAAACCAAAATGCCTCATCAAGTGTGCTTAGGTAAGGGATTAACGTTTTCCTAAGATCATTACGATATGGAAATAGCACATCTATACATCCTTTCATTTATTAATAGGTTTGTTGTAAAGGAACAAGTATGGGATAGGAAATGAATACTTTATTTCTCAAGTTGAAGGAGGTCTGGAATATTAAAAAAATCACCTAGAGGAAGGTGATTAAATCGGATTGACTTTAAGTTCTCTTAGAATTAAAAGCACGCCCATTCCATACACAATAGAAATGGCTAAAGGTACAAGTGTGAAGGCTTGATCGACAAAGAAGCCACCTAAAATCAAAGCAGAAAAGCAAACGCCTAAAGTCACAAATAAATAAGCCTTACTTTTATAAATCCATATGTATGGCAGAAAATGAGAGCCTGCAAGTAAACCTATTGTAAAGGGAAGGTATTCAGGTATGTTCATATACACAATGATAAATACAGGTATGTAAAAAGCTTGAGGAGCGGCAACAATTCCTCCTAACGTCCCTAAAGGATTGCCAGTAGCGTTTAAATTAATCCCAAGAATTTTACTAATGCCAAAACCGATAGGGAAAATGGCACCTAAGCCAAATATCCAAATTAAACGTACAGCTTCAATTGGTAAAAATAAGGGCATTAGAGTAAAAAGTAAAAAGACAACCGCACCAGAAAGTAAAATGGGAAAACCCTTCTTTACTTCACCAATCATTTCCTTTTGTAAATCTTCCAGTGTTTTATCCATCAACGCACCATCCTTCATAAAATAAATAGAATATAACCTATAATATACCAGTATATTTCTATTTTTACCACAGATGATTTTAAATGGATTTTTTTGTAAAGATTGCGATGAAGAAGACCAAGATGATTATTAAATTTGTTGATTAGTGAAAGAAAATCATTTCTTTCATCTTTCTTACGTTATAAATACCTATGGAGATTTGACCATATTGATTTTGGAATTGGAAAATGAAATGGTCGTCACCTTCTATCTATAGAATAGTTTTTACCATTAACAAAAAGGCCATCTACCCAATCATCAAGCATGTTTAAAGGTTACTCGCTTTTTTTGTGTCTCAATGTTAGCATTGTAGAATATTGGAGGTATTATATGGGACGAGATAAAAAATTTTCTGAACAAGACCTTTGGCATCATACACATCAGCTTTTGCTATCTGTTGGATATCAAGGGTTTACAATGAGCTTGCTTGCACAAAGTATTGGCGTATTAAGGGCCGCAATTTATAAACATAATCGATAAGCCTAACGGTAAGTTGCCTTTGCAAATATTGATCCAAATAACACTCGTTACGCCTGTTGGGAGTGCAACCGCTAAGACAAAACCAACAGTCAACAAATGGTCATCAAACAAAACGGTGGATAAGAAATATGCCCATAAAGGCATCAAGAGATGAAGAAAAAGGATGGAGAATAAAATGAGTATTGGATGCTTCATGAAAATTTTTACATCTTTAAATTTCATATGTAAGCTTCCTGAGAATGTCATAAAGGCAAATAGCCAGGAGACAAGGAATAATAAATGATGTCCAATGCTTTCTAAGAATACACCTACAATTAAGCTTAATGGGGTCAGGATCGCAATGTATTTTTGGAGAAATACATTCAGTTTTTCTAACATACAAAGACCTTCTTTTTTTATCTGATTTTATCATTTTATTATAATCGTAGGTAAATTTACCGTAAAAAAAAGCAGAAGATTTACTCCTGCTAAGAATTTACATGTTTTTTATCGGTTTCTTTAGTAAACGGCATCCATACGATGCCTACGATCAATAAAATATTACCTGTCCACCTAACCCATAAGTAATAAGGATGGTCTTTTAAAAAGTACAACGAGGCTAGGATAATAAGCATCCCAATACCAATCATCCATTTTAAATAAATCGGAGTTTTTGCCATTCTACTGCCTCCTTTCTGTCTTTTCATGAACATGTATCTATATCACTCTTTTTCCTATCCAATGCGCAGTAAAGACAATAGGGAAAAATAGTATGCCAAAAGGCAGGCTTAGCAAAACGATATGCCAAGTAAGGATGCCACTAGTAAACAAAGATTTAAATAAAATAATGCTATAAGGAATAATAATGATGGCTGATGTTATCGCTCCTGGTGTGATAGAGCGAAATAATAGCGATTGTCCAATATGGGTAAAAGCATGGATAAAGAAAACAAGTGTGACAGCTGTGAATAAATAAATAGTAAAAGCGATTCCGTTTAGAAAATAGTAGTTAGCCAGAATGGTAGAGAGACTGACAAACAAAAAGATAAATAATACAGCAACAGCAAATTGTGCGGTACTCATTGAAAATTGTTTTACCACTTTATCGGCTATTTTTTGGGGTAATCTTTCATACAGCTTATGACGATTATTTTGAAACCATTTCTCTACCATAATAATTTCTTCAAAATCGTGGATAATAAATAAAATAGGAAACAACCAAATTAGTGTTTGTACATTCAACCATTCCATATGAATACCTCTCTCCTTATCACTATGCTGGAAGTGTTACTAAAAATACCATATTTATATAATATATGTTAATAATAACATATTAGAAAAAGTTGTAAGCTAAGATTCTTTTATTATTGAATCTAATTATTAAGAAATCGGGTATGAAACTGTTAGTGAAATCGATAAACGTAATAGACTAAACGAGGAGCCATTCACGTTATGAAGGAAAGCAAATTAAAATCGTCAAGTAGAAAGAGGCTGAGCGCTATTGTTAGCTAAAATTACGGGGAATTTTAAACGAGGTAACGAGAAATTGGCTAAACATCAAAAAGGGAATGAAGGTTAAAAAAGATTTATTGAGATAATAATTATGCAAAGCGAATAGTAACATATTGAATTGGTTTTTCCTTTTTAAGGCAGGCGTTAAGGGGGTTAGTACGATTATTTACTGTACGGTTCTCTTTTATAAAAATACAAGCACTTGCTTTGTCCAATGAGAAGGGGAGATAAATTAACGCACAATTAGCGGATTTGAATTTTTTGTTAATTATTAGCTCATTTTACCATTTAGCCGATAACCTATGATATTCTATATTAGAATAATAAATTTGGAGGCGGTAATATGTATTACAGTAATGGTAACTATGAAGCTTTCGCACGTCCTAAAAAACCTGAGGGAGTCGATGAAAAATCTGCTTATCTGATTGGCTCAGGTCTAGCCTCACTGTCAGCAGCATGTTTTTTAATTCGTGATGGCCAAATGAAAGGTGAGAACATTCATATTCTTGAAGAGTTAGATATTTCAGGAGGAAGTCTAGATGGCATACTTAATCCGACGAGAGGGTTTATTATTCGCGGTGGACGAGAAATGGAAGATCATTTTGAATGCTTATGGGATTTATTCCGTTCCATTCCCTCGTTAGAAGTAGAAAATGCTTCCGTTTTAGATGAATTTTATTGGCTTAATAAAGAGGATCCTAATTATTCAAAATGTCGATTAATGAAGGATAGAGGCCAAAGACTTGAGGATGATGGCAAGTTCACTTTATCAGACAAATCCTCAGAAGAAATGATTAAATTATTCTTTACGCCTGAGGAAAAATTAGAGGACAAAAAAATCACAGATGTTTTCTCAGATGAATTTTTTGAATCGAATTTTTGGCTCTATTGGTCCACAATGTTTGCGTTTGAAAAATGGCATTCTGCGATGGAAATGCGTCGTTATATTATGCGTTTCATTCATCATATTGGCGGATTACCAGATTTATCGGCCTTAAAATTTACAAAGTATAATCAGTATGAATCGCTCGTGCTGCCAATGATTAAATACTTAGAAAGTCATGATGTTGATTTCCAATATAATACGGTTGTAGAAAATGTTTTAGTTGATAAGGTAGGAGACAAAAAAGTAGCTCATACATTGGTGTTACGAAAAGATGGTGTGAAAAAGAATATTGAACTAACAGAAAATGAGTTAGTGTTTGTGACAAATGGTAGTATTACAGAAAGTACAACATACGGGGATAATAATACGCCAGCCCCTATCAATAAAGATTTAGGTGGCAGCTGGTCCCTGTGGAAAAATATCGCTGCCCAAGGTGAAGAGTTTGGTCGACCAGAAAAGTTCTGCGATAATCTACCAGAGGAAAGCTGGTTTGTTTCCGCTACCCTGACAACATTAGATGATCGTGTGGCTCCATATATTGAAAAAATTAGTAAAAGGGACCCATACGCTGGTAAGGTCGTAACAGGAGGGATTGTTACAGCTACTGATTCTAATTGGATGCTAAGCTATACATTGAACCGACAACCTCACTTTAAAAATCAACCAAAGGACCAATTAGTTGTTTGGATTTATGGCTTACTATCAAACAAGCCAGGTGATTTTATTAAAAAAAGTATTACGGAATGTACAGGCATTGAGATTGCACAAGAGTGGTTATACCATATGGGTGTACCAGTGGATGAAATTCCAGACATTGCACAAAATTCTTGCAATACGATTCCATGCTATATGCCTTACATCACTTCTTATTTCATGCCAAGAGCAATGGGTGATCGTCCACTTGTTGTGCCAGAAGGATCAGCTAATTTAGCCTTTATTGGCAACTTCAGCGAAACCGCAAGAGATACAGTCTTTACTACTGAATATTCCGTAAGAACGGCGATGGAGGCAGTCTATCAACTATTAACGATTGACCGAGGTGTGCCAGAGGTGTTTGCGTCTGCCTTTGATGTTCGCACATTATTAGCATCAACGGCTCGTTTGCTGGATGGTAAAAAACTAACAGATATTGAAGCACCATTTATCTTAAAGCAAATCGGTAAATTGGGTATTCATAAAACAAAGGATACAATCATTTATGATTTACTGAAAGAAAGTAAACTAATATAGTGTTGAAAAAGAGACAAAGCAGTTTGAGGGGCTTTGTCTCTTTTTTTTATAGCCAGTCTTTTACATAGGCAAGTAAACCGATCAACGCACCTAACCCCATGCCAATAAAGACAGGCACGACGAGGTTGGCTTTCTTGTGTACGGTTTTCATTTCTTCCATTGAAATCCCTTCTTTCTCATCACATACTTAAAATTCTAAGCGCATCGTCTGGTTCGTATCCTTGAACCCGTGTTTTTCATATAAGGATTTAGCGCCTTTATTTTCAGTCAATACATTTAACTCCAGATAGTCCAAGTGACGATAGGCTGCCCATTTTTTCGCTTCATCTAATAAAGCAGACCCAATTCCTTTGTTTTGGTAATGCTTGCCAACAATCACATCCACAATAAAAGCATATTTGTGTTCAACCAAGCAAGTATAGGGTGGGGTCGTTGTTTCTTGAATTAGCAAAAAGCCTACTACTTCGTTCTCGAATGTTGCGATTAAAATATCTGAATCATCTTCAATGATCGTAAACCTGATAAAGTTGGCATCTTGTTTGGCAGGTTTGATATATTTAGGTTGAAGAATCGACATCTCAAAAAAAAGCTCTTGGTATAAACGTTCAATTTGCGGAATTTCATCGAGCGTTGCAGTTTTTATTTCCATACTATCCCTCCGTCAGTTTTAGCATCATAGTAAGTAATATTTTACATTAATGGTTGATTAATAGAAAGGGGAAGGCACATGAGGTTATGGCATATAGATTTAATTGCGTATCTACCAAAGGGACAACTATTGTCGCAGTGGAGAGAGCTAAATAGCATATTTGCGAAAGAGGATCAGCATATACTGATTAATTATATATACGAATACCCGAAAGAAGACTTGTATTTGTATACCGAAAAAGTCATGGATGAAATGAAGAAGCGGGGTTACCAAATTCGAACCTTCGAAAAAAAGAATAACTACTTTAAGGGTTTAGGCCCAGTAAAGGATAGGAGACCCTTTCAACAGCATCATAATCAGGAATATCTTGAAATATGTTTTTATAATTTAAAGGAGAAATTTATAAGAGGCCAGAAGGATTATGAAGAGGAAATGTATCAGCAATTATGCGCATATATAAATAACGTGCTTTAACTAGGAGGGGTATACATGTTAAGAGCGATTATATTTGATGTAGATGGAACGATTTTGGATACAGAGCAAGCGATTTTACAGTCATTGCAAAGAACCTTACGAAAAGAAACACAAAAGGATTATCCGTTTGAAGCATTACGATTTGCTTTAGGCATCCCAGGAAAAGATGCATTGCAGAGGCTCAACGTGGATGACATAGAGGCTGTGCATCAGAAATGGTCTGCGGCTGTGCTGGATTTTTCACATGAAGTGGCTGTTTTCAAAAGTCTAGAGGAAGTTATTCAGCACCTTGCAACAAAGCCACTACAATTAGGGATTGTCACTTCTAAAACAGCGCAAGAGGTAGTGGATGAGTTTGAGCCGTTTGGGTTAAGTGAGTATTTCCAGCATATTGTAAGTGCCAGTGATACGGAAAAGCATAAACCACACCCAGAGCCGCTGTTAAAATGTCTGGACGCATTACAGGTAGCACCAGAAGAGGCCATCTATATTGGTGATTCTATCTATGATTTCCAATGCGCAAAGCAAGCAGGCGCCAAATTTGCCCTTGCCCATTGGGGAGCTAAATCCACCATTGGCTTTGAGGAGGCAGATTACGTTTTTTATGAGCCAAAGGATATTTTAGCAATCGTTAAGTAGCATGAAAAATAGAAGATGGTGTCCTATATTTCACACCATCTTTGCCTATGAGGAAGGTAAATAGTTAAAAAGGTTAAGACAGTTAAATTCCCAATATCTACAATCACATGGGATAAGATATTGAACGTAAATAAATGGCTCACCTGATATGGATAAGTACAGTCGCTTCATAAGAATGTGAAAACTTAATGAAAGAACATGGAGTTGCGTAGGCAGCTCTTTTTTTCTTTCTTGAGTAGTGGCATCAAAAAATTTATAAGAAAAATAATTGACACTCGAACTACTCGGTGCTACTATGTAGTTGTAATAAGTATTACTTGATAGCTCTCAAAAGCGAAAAAAATTTACCTAAGTACTAAGTTATACAGAATAGTGAAGCAAAAAAGAGGTGGTTCTGCATATGGAAAATTTAACGGAGATGCTGAAGGGGTCTTTGGAAGGCTGCGTACTGGAAATCATTAGCCGTCATGAAACCTATGGATACGAAATTACCCGACGCCTGAACGAGTTAGGGTTCACTGAAGTCGTGGAAGGGACGGTCTACACCATCCTCGTGCGTTTAGAGAAAAAAAAACTGGTGAATATTCAAAAGAAACCATCAGATATGGGACCGCCCCGCAAGTTTTACTCACTTAATGAGGCTGGACGTGACGAACTAAAATTATTTTGGGAAAAATGGGATTTTATCTCGTCAAAAATCAATGCGCTTAAGTCTTTTTAGTTTCATATGATAATGCGTCTGATCTTTAGCTTGATAATACAAAGGAGGAAAATAACGTGATCGAATTGTTCAAAAAAATGATGGGTGATAAAAAAGAGTACAAGATGATGATGGCACGGGTCGAACAGCTGCCAGAGGATTACCAGTTTGTATTTAAAAAAATTCAAAACTACATGTGGAATTTCACAGTGGGCAATGGGATGGATATGCTGCACATGCAATATGAATTGATCGAGTTGTTCGAAGCTGGGGCAGCGGAAGGCAGACAAGTGCTGGCAATCACTGGCGAAGATGTAGCGTCTTTTGCTGATGAGCTAGTGGCAAACGCAAAAACCTATATCGCCAAGTACCGTGAAGATTTAAACCAAAGCATTTTGAATCGATTAGGAAAAAAATAAATGGATCAGTAATACCGACTGAATAGCTACTTTCATTGTTGCCTTCGCTATTCAGTTTTAATTTCATACGGTACTAAGTTATACAGGTTATCAGTTAGACTTAGTAGTTAAGAAAGGGCAATCTACTCTGCAAAGAGATTTTTAAAAAGGGAGGAAAAAGGATGAGCAAAAATGCGATTTCTGTAAAAGGGTTAAAAAAATCTTTTAAAGAAAAGGAAGTTTTAAAGGGAGTGGATTTTGAGGTGCGGCGTGGCGAAATTTTCGCATTGTTAGGCTCAAATGGAGCAGGAAAAACGACGATAATCAATATTCTCTCCACACTGATGAAGGCTGATGGTGGCAAAGTAGCGATTTGCGGTTTTGATGTCCAGCACCAACCAGATCATGTTCGTCAGAGCATCAGCCTGACAGGGCAGTTCGCCACTTTAGACGGTATGCTCACAGGGCGGGAAAACCTGATTATGATTGCCAAGTTGCGAGGGGTTTCCAATCCCGCTCAAACCGCAGACAATCTACTCGCAAGATTCAGCCTGACAGATGCGGGCAATCGTCGAGCAGACAATTTTTCTGGCGGGATGCGGCGCCGACTTGACATCGCCATGAGCATAATTGGGACGCCAGCAGTTATTTTTCTAGACGAACCAACGACAGGGCTTGACCCTGAAGCACGCATGGAAGTCTGGGAAACAGTCAAGGAGCTTGCAGATGGTGGCACGACCATTTTGCTAACGACCCAATACCTGGAGGAAGCCGAACAACTGGCGGATCGTATTGCCATCCTACATGAAGGAAAAATGATAACGACTGGTACTCTGATAGAACTTAAAGAGATGTTCCCGCCAGCAAAAGTAGAGTACATTGAGAAGCAGCCAACATTGGAGGACATTTTCCTCGCCATCATTGGCAAAAAGGAGGAGATTTAAATGAAGAGTAAAACAGGGGTATTGCTAGGGCGTTTAATGCGTAACATTATGCGCAGCCCTGATACAATAATCACGGTGGCGATTACGCCAATTATCATGATGCTACTATTTGTCTACGTATTTGGTGGCGCAATAGACACAGGTACAGCCAACTACGTTAATTATTTATTGCCAGGAATCTTATTGATGGCCATTGCATCGGGCTGCGCTTACACTTCCGCGCGGCTGTTTACAGATAGAAAGAGTGGGCTGATGGCACGTTTTATCGCCATGCCCATCAAGCGGTCGTCTGTATTGTGGGCTAACGTGTTGGCCTCGCTTATTTCCAACGCGCTTACTGTTGTAGTCGTTATCCTTGTTGCGTTCTTGATGGGTTTCCGTTCTAGTACGGATCTCTTGGATTGGTTTGCGGTAGCTGGCATACTAGGGCTGTTTACGCTAGCACTGACATGGTTGGCAGTCATTCCTGGATTAGCAGCAGGGTCTATGGAGGGGGCAACAGCCTATTCGTACCCGCTGATTTTCCTACCCTTTATCAGTTCGGCCTTTGTTCCCACGGAAACCATGCCTAAAATTATCCGTGCGTTTGCTGAGAACCAGCCCGTTACCTCAATCGTCAATGCAATTCGCGCCCTCTTATATGAAGGCTCTGTGAGTAATGATATCTGGCCCGCTCTTATGTGGTGCATCGGCATCATAGTCATCGCATATTTTTTCGCCATTAAACAATTTAAACGCCAGTTAGGCTAAATTCGTCATTATCAAATAAGCCATACGAACAAGTCGATTTCTTATTGTATAGGAAATCGACTTGTTCTTCCTTCTATTCAATTTATAGAGATAAAGACAATGCTAATTTCGAAAATGATTTCGTGCTAGCAGGGTAGCTGACTGATATTCAGAAGGCAACTCGTCCTCAAAATAAATCGCTTCTACTGGACAAACTAATTCACAAGCTCCACAATCAATGCAAAGGTCTGGATCAATTACATATTGGGTATCTGTCATAACAATGCAATTTACTGGACAAACATCCAAACAGATAGCCGCTTTTTCATCCCTGCATAATTCTGTAATTACAAATGCCATTATAAATCCTCCTATACAGACAACTGGTGTTTTAATTCTTCGGGTGAGTGTTTCCAATACGCTTCATTAAATTCAGATAAAAACTGAAAAAGTAGCTTTTTTGAATGACTATCCATATGCTGCAAGAGAAATTTCCCTTTCAGTGCCTTATCTAAAAAATTTACCTGCTCTGGCAAAGATTTATAGCCAAGCTTAATACGACGTTCTTCTTTTGATACCCGTACTTCACTTGCGGTACATCCCGCATAATAGGGGCCATTTTGATTAACCTGAATCGCTACCCAAACTATCCAATAACGATAATAATCGCTACTAGCATGAGCTAGATCAGGTGAAAAACGAACTTTTTTTTCAATTTTACTTCGTCCGTGTAAGGCTTCTAAATCTATAAACACGTGCTCTTTTTCACAATCTATAATAATTGACGTTACATTATTTAGATCAAGGGTACCTACTCCGTAACCTCCATCTCCGTCAGTTGAATCGTTACTTAAAATTGTAAAATGCATTTTCTCTTTCATAGAAGTCACCTCGACACATTTGTATTTCCTTATTAATAAATAGTTAATCGGTCTGAACATACAGTTTTTGCTCATAGCAAAACGCATAAAAAAACATCACTGTACGCTACGTTGTACAAGATGTTCTACCTGTTGGTAATTTTTCAAGTACAAATCTAACAAACACATTACGTATAGTTTTTATAAATTAAGATACTTGAACGTTTTAGTAGTAATTTTTTTCTATACGTAATGGTTGTCTAGGATTTTTCCTCATACTTTTATCGTTAAAAAGTATAAATACAATATAACGTCTAACATCAATGATTGTCTTCAGACTAATGTCTGAAATGTTATGTATTGGAAATTTGACGATAATACAGTGATTGGACCTTTAATTAACGGAACGTGGTTGCTATCAATTTTGCCCTTTCTTTTTAATTGGTAGAAAGCAAGTATCTGTAAAAGAGACAAAGACTCCTGTGTTGAAAAACAGCTTTTTTTCTATAAAGGAAAATAAAATTGCTTGTTGTTGTAACAACAATAGTGTACGATACATAGTATAAGTTATACAGTGTATGTCATATAGTAAGTGAAATTGAGGTGAGTAAATGAGTACGTTACTGAATTCATTAATGACAGAACTTAGGAGAGGAACACTGACATTAGCAGTTTTAAGCCAATTACGAACACCGCAGTATGGATATTCACTTGTTCAATTATTAGAAGATTCGGGCATTAACATCGATCAAAGTACCTTATATCCATTGCTTCGCCGTTTAGAAAAACAAGAGTTAGTGACAAGTAGCTGGGATACCTCTGAGAGTAGACCCCGCAAGTATTATGTATTAAGTGAATATGGATTAGACGTCTTTTTGCAATTGAAACGAGAATGGATTAATAATTCAAAAGAACTTTATGAGCTACTAAAAGGAGATGAGGATAGAGATGAATCTGACTGAAATTTATATTCAAGAAGTCACGCGGAGGCTGCCTGAAAAAAATCGTGAGGATATTGCACTTGAGTTACAATCAACCATTGAGGATATGCTGCCTGATGATTACAATGAGCATGATGTAAAGGAAGTGCTGGAAAAGTTAGGGAATCCAGCGGCGTTAGCGAGTGGTTATCGTGATCAACCAATGCATTTAATTGGCCCTCGCTATTTTGATGTATACCTCTCGCTACTAAAAATGATTATGCCCATTGCCGCTGTTATTGCGGTCATCTCCCTGATTGCTGAATATTTTATTGGATTTGGTGGGGAAGAAGCAGTTATGAATGTTGTCCTCAATATGATGGGTGCAGGAATATGGAGAATCATTGAAGTAGGCATACATGTCTTTTTCTGGCTAACACTTGTATTCGTCATTTTGGAACGAACAGATAAAGGAAAAGAGCAGCATCCATTATCAGCAAGTCTTAAAAAATGGACTCCTGAGGATTTGAAAACCGTCATTTATATTCCGAAGAAAAAAGCAATTCCCAAGCTTGAAGTATTTGGCTATTTAATGTGGACGGCCATTTGGGCAACACTATATTTTTATGCAAATCATCTTTTAGGTATATATGAAGGTGGTGGAGAGGGTCTCAAGTTCGTAACCCCAGCTTTAAATCAGGATGTTTTACTTCGTTATTGGCCCATTGTGATCGTTGTCATTGCTCTCGAAATTGGGTTAGCTCTCTACAAACTACTGAAAGGGCAATGGACGAAAAAGGTGGCAATCTTTAATACAATTGTGGAGCTTTTCGCAACCGTTGTATTCATTGTGATAGTAAGTAATCCGAATTTAATGAACCAAGAAAGTATCGCATACATGAGTAATTTATTTACCACATCTACTAAGCAATTTGAAATATGGCTAATTGGCGGCATAATCATTATATTTATTGTATCTGCGGCAATCAGTATATTCGACGGCTTCCGCAAGGCTCGAATTCGTTAATTCATCGTTGTTTAGCATTCAATTAGCACGCAACCATGGATACTTTACTTAAAGATGGCCTCCATATAGAGCCATCTTTTTCTTTTGAAATCTATGTAGGATGAAGTGAAATGACATAAATAAACAGTGGGGGAATTAAAATGGATTTACTAATTGGAATAGCAATTGTACTAATTGTGTTTTTCTCTTCAAGCATAATAGAGAGAAAGTTAAAATCGATTGAAAGGCAAAACAATCGCATAATAGAAATACTAGAAGAAATAAGAGATAGGAAATAAATAGAGTCGTCTACGAACAGCGAAGTTTAGTATAACGATGAAATACCCATCAAAGTAAGACACAAAATCTAGCTTTGACGGGGTGCTTTTATGATTACATCTACCATAGATGAAAAAAAACGCACGACATTCAATAAAGGGACAAGTCTATGATTTTAATGGGAAGGTATTATTCAGGCAGATATTTATACGTTTTGAGATGTGTGTGATGAATCAATTTAACATCTGGTCCTGAAGAAATTTCATAGGTCATTCGATCCTTTCCAATAGGAATCCATTGTCCGCCATCGGTAGGTTCAA
The DNA here is from genome assembly GCF_020217405.1 of Lysinibacillus capsici. Classification (NCBI taxonomy): domain Bacteria; kingdom Bacillati; phylum Bacillota; class Bacilli; order Caryophanales; family Bacillaceae; genus Lysinibacillus; species Lysinibacillus capsici. The sequence goes on from NZ_CP084108.1 coordinate 2,141,933, forward strand.
TTTCAAATGTAATTTGCATTTGAAAGCCTCGGAAATGGTTTCTTTTTGTATCAATCACTTCAATTTTCCAAGGCGTAATATGAGGGGAAACATCCTTTCTAATCGTTGAATAATAATTGGTCAAATCTTCTTTAATATAAGGAGTAAGCAAAAGCATGAGCAAATCCTGCAATCTCAGCACGTCAGAATCCTGTGTTGGTTCAGCTGTTGAAGCGGGTATTGTTTGAGATGAAGTAATTAGCACAAGGGAGAATATAAAAAACAGTAAAATCTTTTTCATTTTCTTCCAAACACCTCTTTGTGATCTTTCCCTAATGCATTGTATTGTTACCTTTCTGGAATGAAGTATGTATGATCGAAGTAAAGGTGTTCGAGTATAGGTTATACAAACAATTGAAGATATTTTCTGACATGTCGATTGGCAAAAATAAGCTGCGATACGGTTCATCATATTAAATGGTGTGGAACCAATCATTTTGCCTTGTATATTTTGATCAACATAGGTATTCGATAAAAAATTTAAAATAACTTCTAACATAAATCTACGTCCCATCATTATGTATTGGATGGCGAGGAAGTGTGCAATAGGCAAAAAAATAGAAGGGACACGGTTGGAAGTGCCCCTTAGTAACAAATCGGGAGGTGCCGTGTTAAACGAATACGCTTAACACTACTTCTATTTATATGATAAGATTACTTGGTTTTATAGACCATCATCTTGCATATGTTAAAATTTACACGTCATAGCGAAGAATGGCTATTATCCAGTCCTTTACTAATAGTTCCCATTGTAGCTGTGAACTGTCTAAGGGAAGAGAGAGACTTTGCAGCTCTTTAGGGAGCAAGTGTATTTTATGACGTATTATTTCATTGTCAGGTGATTCTGTATCAATAAATAAAAGATAGCGTCCGATTAAATCTTCCTTATACATAGATGGATAATCAAGGGCTTTTAATACACGTGTAGAAAATTCCACACCATTTAGGTTTACTTCAAAATGTCCCCGCACATTAAATTCACAGCGAATATGTGTACCAGGTAATCGATATAGCGCTTGTAGGAAAGCAGCTAATGTTCTTTCACTAATGAAATAGGTTTTCCAATAGTATTGACTTTCTAAATGTTTACTTGAATTAGCATCATATGTATCGTACCTTATTTCGATTGTTGTTTCTGCTTCGTTAGATTTTTTCCTAGTGAGGTAGTGCCGTGCAATTTTTTTAATGGTGTGATGATCTAAGTCACATCCATAGCTCAGAATAGTTACTTGTCTACGTTGTGCTTTGGCGAATAACCGCATTTCTAAATTTGCATCACTATTTAGATCCCAGCCATAGCGTGGGTTGTAATGAATACATGTACTTTTGTTCATTGCGACCTCCTTTTTCCCATGTCTACTACCATTATAAATAATTTTGTCTAATTTTCCTGATTTTTCTTTTAAAAATGAAACTTTTGGATTTATGTTTCGTATAAACTGGAAAATACTTTTTTACTTTTTTGGGAGGTAGTTATGGCTAAATGGAGAGGCACAATCCTTCTTTGTACATTGCTACTAACAGCCTGTACAGCAGAAACCGTTCAACCTAAAGAACAAATACAGGAAGAGCAAAACGATGAAAATATGGTCGTAACAAAGGATGGCAAGATAACCTTTGAGATTAAGAATGAGATTGGTGTTCCACAAGAAAAAGTAGAGGCTATAAAGGATGAAATTGTGACAGCATACGACCACATAAAGGATTCTATACATACTTCCTACACGCCATCTGAGCACATTAACGTATGGTTTAAGGAAGACGGTCTATCCTGGGGGTTTGCATCGAAAATCGAACTAACTGGTGTTCAAGAAGATTCCTATCCACTTGTCCATGAAATGACCCATTCTTTACTGGGCTATGGCAACAATTTCGGATCAGACCATGGCTATTTTACACAAGAGGGTTTTGCGAGTTATATGGAGGATCAATATGGAAAAAATAAATTATACTTTGAAAAATACATGAAGCATTATTTGGATTCAGATAAGTTAATTCCCATTAGTAAGTTAATTGATCCAAATCAAGATGATGTCTATTTTCGCCCAGCACTTTCAAGTGAAGAACAGAATCGAGTCATGATGGAGATGAGCTACACGCATGCGGCATCATTTGTTAAATACTTAATTGATACCTACGGACTCGAAAAGTTTGAACATATATACAACGAGAAAGAACTAGCGCAAAAATTAGAGGAAGTTTACGGAAAGAGTGGTAGTGAGTTAGAAAAGGAATGGTTAGCATTTATTCAACAACAACAAGGGTTTACGCATGAGGAAAAATTTAAATCAGGAAATTTTTATGATATGAATACAATTCTTCTTCAAATAGACCCAAAATATTTTGCAAAGGAATAATATTTTTCTAAATATTTAAGTAAACCCAAGTGCTCTTTATTTGGAGCTCGTGGGTTTACTTGTGTATGAATTCGGATGAAACTGTCTATGTAATAAATGAACGCCCAGTAAAACGCACAGACCACCAATGCTTCTTAATAATATATTTTTGAGAAATACAGTGTCGTCAACCGTAATGACAATCAACAAAGGGCCAACCATAATCAATGCGATGCCTAGCAATGCTTTAATTACTCTCAACATGTAGAATTCACCTCAATTTTACCATTTCAGATTTGATTATCGCACGATTGTCTGAAAATGAAAAGGGTCACTAGGCTGGTAAAGTGACCCTTATAAAATAGCTAGTATGACCTTACAAACTTTAGGAGTCTGTAAAAGGTTAGGTGCTAATTGGGATGATTAGTACATGAAAGAAGCGCCAACAATAATTAAAAGAATGAATAGAACGACGATTAATACGAATGTTGAACCGTAATAGCCGCCACCGCCAGAGTCGCCGCCATAATAGCAGCTGTTGTTCATGTTACCTACGTTTCCGTTGTATCCCACTGAAAATCCCTCCTTTCTACAACCTATAATATGTGTGCTGGCAGAAAGGAGAAATGGTATTTACCCTATGGTTCTAAAAAATGCTGAAAACATACTTGTAAATTATTTTTATAGAAGAAGGTTTTTATTTACTTAATTTTTATTTTTTTACATAATTAGAGAGTGGTGTTTTAGGTTTGCAAGTAAAGTTAGAAAAGAAAGCGGGCGTTACATGCTAAGGGAAAAGCTAAAGCAAAAAATCATAAGTGAACCAACTGAATGTATGGCTTATTTAACAGAATTAGTGAAGTCAAATCGAATTTATGATGGGGAAGTATTGGCAATCATGATAGATGTTATAACAAATGGACCTGATCAATTAACCAACACGCAGTGGGATGTCTTGTTAGATAAGGGTTTACTACCTGATCTTTATGTAGAATGTGGTGGCTGTGAAGAGACCATTCCCTGGTCAGAAATGTACCGTGCGATTTTCATAGCGAGAGATCATTATTGTCCCTTTTGTAGATATTTAGCAAATAAAGAGAATACAAGGTTATTAGACGAGGATGGTTGAGGCAATAATGAAATGGTTCATGATAATCGCCGAATGGCTATTGTTTTTATATGTGTTAATTTGTCTATTGAGCTTTAACATAATTCACCTTGGAAACCTTCTCTATGTGGATATGCCGCATGAAGAAGCGATGGCTGTGACAACATCCTTTGCGCAGACATCACTGTTTATTATAGGTATAGGTGTTGTTTGTTTTTTGTATATGAAATATTTATGGGGCAGTAATGCTTATAAAAAGTCAAAGGCAGTGATCTGGGGAAGTCTATTTGCCTGCCATGCATTGGCAAGCGGTTTTTATTTGTTCATGCGATATGGGCTTCTATGGAATCAGCATGAAGCAATGGAGCTTTTATTATCGACTTTGATTAGTTTCATTTTAACCATTCAGGCAGTTATGAAATATTACGTGTGTAAAAGGACCGAAACTTGATTGTGTATAAAATGCAGGAACGATTGATGGCAGTGAAATAGTCAAAATATAGGTGAGAAATATGAAAAGAGGATTTAAACGCATTATGTTAATTATATTTACAATTATTATTTCATTATTGGTGTTGATTCTTACTTTGAGCTTTATTAATCATAAAATACAATTATCAAAAGAAGAGGGACGATTTGTTCCAACTGGGCAACTTGTAGAAGTTAATGGTCATCAAATGCACGTTTATACAGAAGGAAAAGGAGAAGATACCCTTGTTTTTATGTCTGGTGGTGGTACGAGCTCACCTGCATTAGATTTTAAATCTCTTTATACTTTGTTAAGCGATAAATATAAAATTGTTGTTGTTGAAAAGGCAGGTTATGGATTTAGCGAAGTCACAGATATTGACCGAGATATTGATACAATTCTAGCTGAAACAAAAGAGGCACTTTTTAAATCAGAAATTGAAGGTCCATATATTTTATTCCCTCATTCGATGTCTGGCATTGAAGCCTTGAAATGGGCGCAAGACTACCCTGATGAAATAAAAGCTATTATTGGATTAGATATGGCTGTTCCTGCTGTATATGAAGAAATATCTATCAATATGTTCCTCGTTCGATTAGGTGCTTTTACTGCTAAGACTGGTTTGATCAGATGGATTCCAAAACTATCAGAAAGTGACGCAATAAAATATGGGAATTTAACAGACGAAGAGAAAGAGTTGTATAAAGTAATTTTTTATCGAAAAACATTGACTAAAGATATGGTAAATGAAATAGATCACATAAAAGCAAATGCACAAAAAGTCAAAAAAGCTGGAATGCCGAACATTCCTATACTTTTGTTTTCATCGAATGGTGAGGGGACTGGTTTTGACAATCAAAAGTGGAATGGAATTCAAAATGACTTTATTAATAGAATTGATAAAGGTAAATTAATTGAGTTAGATTCTTCACATTATGTTCACAGTATTGACTATAAGCGAATAGCTGATGAATCAGAGGCGTTTATAGAAAATTTGCATCGTTACTAGCGATTATGTAATAGGCGCATTAATTAACTACTATTGAGTTGCAAATGCAGCTCTTTTTTTCTTTATTAAACTAACCGAGTAGTTTAGTACTATAATATATGGGGAGTCCACATGTTGAAAAAAATAATATTATTTTTTTCTCTACTAGCTGTTTTGTTAGTTACTTCGGGTTGTTTGAATGGTTGGACAAAAAATAACTGTACAAAAACGAACTGGTGAAGAAAGTATTTTTGAAGACTTTAAAGAAGTCAATCAAAAAAACAAGTGGAAAAAGCGATTGATATAGTGAAAAATGCTAATTGGATAAATAAAAAAGTAGAAATGGCACGCTATGCGGACTACCAATTTCAATTTCCATTTAAGATCAGTAGCGAAAACAAAATAGCCTCTTATTCGCTTTGAGTTAGCCAAAATGGTGAAAATTTAGAAATGGTTACGGATAGTGATAATTATGTGAAATTAACAAAGCAAGATTCAGAAAATCTCTATGAAATTTTAATAGGAGAAAAATTAATAAAATAATGCCATGTTTTGAATACGCTTCAACTAACAAAGTCTTAACTTGAAGACCAGTGGTAGTGTTTGACTTGCGTCCAACAAACGGGCCAGATAACGAAAGGTTCAAAAACGATGCTTTGGAGATTTTTAAAGTTACACTACATTTTAAAAACAGCATCTATTGTGCATCCATATGGAAGCTGCTCTTTTTCAGCGTAGATGTTGACATAAAATATGATTTTTGCGTTGCCAACAGTATGCGTTTCTTCTTTATCTGCATATACTTCAAAAAAATCAATCGTGTAATGTTTATATCCATCTTTCTCCATGTAACACCAAACTTCATTAGCTTTTCGTGGATCAAGGCCTTTAGTATGTAAAAACGCGACAAGCGTATTATTTTTCATAATTTGCTCCGCATAAAAAATACAATCCTCACATATGCAATGATCGACAGTACCAACAAGTTCTCTCTTTGCATAAAATTGCTCATTTAATTGTTTCGTGTTCATTATGCCCTCCAATAGATTAATGGTTTAATTTTATCAATAATTCAAAAATTTTTGCACGTTTTTTTATTCACATAACGAAGTAGAGTGTTGAAAATAAATGTAATATATTTAAAAAATGTTTGGATAATATATGTTAGAATGGTTATTAATTACACAATTATCGATTAAATAGTTTCAAGGAGGTTGTTTATGAAAATAACCGAAGGCTACGGCAAAGTGATGATAGATGATTTTGAATTTTATGGTGAAATTAAACAAGATAAATGTTCTAAATGTAACTATAATTTAGTATATTACGATGATTTTGATTCTTATTTTTGTCCCAATTGTAATAGTTGGACTGAATCAAAATGTAGTGACCCTACTTGCAAATATTGCTCTAATAGACCAGAAACACCTTTAACTCACAAATAACGAAATTAAACTCCCATGAAGGGACTTAATCATCTTCCATTGTCTATAGAGACATGCTAATTTCGCCCTTCGTTGATGGCTATCTAATTGTGCGCATTTCTTTAAAAAGGAATGCGTTTTTTTAATGTAAAATAAACAAAAACTCCGCGTTATTAGTGTGTAAAGAATGGAAATCCATGATGTAGGAAATAATGTAGTTCTCAAATGCAAATTACAATTCAAAAGAAAAGCAAATCATTGCGGAGGTAAAAATGACTGTTCTTGATTGTATCATTATAGGCGGAGGTCCTTCTGGGTTAAGTGCTGGCTTAACTTTAGGAAGAGCTAGGAGAAATATTGCATTAATGGATGATGGGACAAATAGGAATAGAGTGACACAGGCGTCACATGGATTTATTACGCGTGATGGGATAAAACCACAAGCGTTTAAAGATATTGCGTTAAAAGAGTTGGAGAATTACCCGTCTGTGTCCTATCTTAATGCGACAGTTACTGAAATAATAAAGGGTATAGATAATGAGCGTTTTACTGTCAAAACATCTACGAGTCAGAAATTTGTTTCAGAAAAAATCATACTCGCCACCGGTGTTCAAGAAATATTTACTATGCCAAGTATAAGAAAGTTTTATGGGAAAAGTCTATTTAGTTGTCCGTATTGTGATGGCTGGGAGCAAAAGGATAAGCCATTAGTGGTGTTGGCAGAACAAGAAGAGCATGTACTGCATTTGACCAAGTTAATTTATAATTGGTCACAGGATTTGGTTGTCTTAACGAATGGAGCTCACTTATCTAGAGAAGGTAAAATGGAGTTACAAAAACACAAGATCAAAGTTATATCAGAGAAGATAAAAGATCTCATAGGTCATGATGGGTACTTACAAAAAATAGAGTTTGAATCAGGAGCAACCATTATAAGGTCGGGTGGATTTGTTGCCCCATCTTATTATCGCCCCAATCAGTTTGCTCAGAAGCTTGGCTGTGATATTGATGAAGATGGAAAAGTGATAACAGATGGTGTTGGTAGAACAACTCAAAAAAATGTCTATATTGCAGGGGAAACCGAAAGATCTAAACCATCCACTTTAATGATTTCAGCTGCTAAAGGTAATAAAGCTGCTGTTTCAGTAAATACTGATTTAACGATGGAACGCTTTTGATGACGTCATAACACTTGGAATAGGATCTTAGCAAAAACATATCAGCTAATGTATTTTTAAATATTGTGTTAGAGTTACTATAAGAAATGACAAAGAACGGATTTTGATTGTAGAATCCGTTTTTCTTGTTGCAAAAATTATAGTTTTACAAGGGTAATAAAAAAGCGCGGAGGAATAAAAATATGAAACAAGTGGGGACTCTATACTTTTTCTGTGGAAAAATGGGGGCAGGAAAATCAACAAAATCAAAACAATTGGCTAAAGAAAAAAATGCGGTCCTTTTATCTGAGGATGAATGGCTTTCCTCTCTTTATCCCAATCAGATCACATCATTTGAGGACTATCTAAAATTATCAGCACAGCTCAAGCCGATGGTGAAAAAGCATGTCCAAAACATATTGAGTGTTGGTACGGATGTAGTAATGGATTTTCCAGGTAATACTCAAAAACAGCGAAAATGGTTTTTGGATATAGCGTCTGAGGTTAATGCAAACCATCAACTAATTTTCCTTAATTTAAATAACCAGCAATGCTTGGTTCAAATTGCGCAAAGGCATAATGAACAACCCGAAAGAGCAGCTTTTGACACGGAAGCGATGTTTATTGAAGTTACTAAATTTTTTGAAGCACCAGAAGCTTCTGAGGGTTTAAATATATGGGAGTTTAGTGGGGAAGAATAACACAGAGTTATCAGGCTCGCTTATTAAATGAACGTCATATTTTTCTTAAACTAACAGGGGTATTACTTGAAGAACATAGGGCTGTTTAGAAATTAGCTATTATTGTCATTTGTAATGTATGCGGTTTATGAAGAATTTTTTAAAATTATATTGACAAACTATTTTTTTTCTGTAAAATGAAAAACAATTCAAAAATATTTGTATAGAACAAAGGCTATGAAAAGAAGTAGTATCAATTATTTTTACGAACAGAAAGTTACCGGTCGATGAGAGGTGCATGTAAAACAATTGAGAATTCATCTTGGAGCTGTGTACCGAAAGGATTATTCTAAGTAGGCTACGCCGGTAAGCACCCGTAATCATGTGCGAGAGTATCGTCAAATGACCGTACTTCTTAAGGTAAGTAATGTGAATTGCTTATAAATTAAAGGTGGTAACACGAGTTGAATCGTCCTTTTGGTTAATCCAAAGGGGCGTTTTTTTTATTCCTTTTTTGAGCAAGTATTTGAAAATCTAAACGCATGGGGAGTAAGCATTATGAAAGATAATCATCAAGATTCACAACTAAAGCGGGAATTAAGCACGCGTCATATGCAATTAATTGCACTTGGCGGGTCCATTGGGGTCGGTTTATTTTATGGCTCTAGTTCAACCATTCAAATGGCTGGACCATCTATTTTACTAGCTTATTTAATTGGCGGGTTAGTTATTTTCACCATTATGCGTGCATTAGGCGAAATGGCAGTAGCAGAACCTGTATCAGGCTCGTTCAGTATGTATGCGAATAAATATTTAGGGCGCTTTGCTGGGTTCTTATCTGGATGGACATATTGGTTCATGTGGATTGTCGTGGGCATGGCAGAACTAACAGTAGTCGGTGTATATATTAACTACTGGTTTCCAGATATTCCACAATGGGTAACTGCTTTTGTCGTCCTTGTGATGATGACGCTTGTAAATTTAGCAAATGTAAAAGCATATGGAGAATTCGAATTCTGGTTTGCGATGATTAAAGTTGTGGCAATTATCGGTATGATCGTTCTAGGATTAGCCATTATTTTCTTTGGTGTCGGCAACCACGGTGAAGCAATTGGCTTTGATAATTTATGGGCACATGGTGGCTTCATGCCAAACGGTTTTCATGGTATTTTAATGTCACTCGTATTAGTTATGTTCTCATTCGGTGGGGTTGAATTAGTGGGTATTTCTGCAGGAGAAGCAAAAAATCCTAGCAAGGCCATTCCATCAGCGATTAACAACATCGTTTGGCGTATTTTAATTTTCTACATTGGGGCGCTAGGCGTTATGATGGTTATTTATCCTTGGAACGAAGTTGGCTCAGAAGGTAGCCCATTCGTTCAAATTTTCGATTACGTTGGTATCCCTGCTGCAGCTCACATTATTAACTTTGTTGTCATTACAGCAGCAATGTCTGCATTTAATAGTGGCTTATACGGTTCAGGACGTATGCTACACAATTTATCAGTACAAAAAAATGGTCCAGAGTATTTTAGAATAGTAAGCAAAAATGGTAGTCCAAGTCGAGGGATTTTATTTTCTTCAGCTGTGTTATTAATCGCGGTTGTCTTAAACTATGTAGTACCTGAAAAAGTGTTCATCTATATTTCTGCTGTTGCGACGGTTGCAGTTATTACAAGCTGGATGATTATTTTATTTGCACAATTGAAATTTAGGAAGTCAAAAACGAAAGAGGAAGTAGCCAAACTGAAATTCAAAATTCCACTTTACCCACTTTCTACGTATATTGCTATTGCATTTTTATTAATGGTGATTGTGCTAATGGCGTTTATTCCCGATATGCGTGTTGCCCTATATGTCGCACCAATTTGGTTTTTCATCTTATTTATTGGCTACAAAGTAATACATGTTAAGAAGTAGTTACATCTTTTCATATTGATACTTCTACAGCGCAGACATATTGTAAAAAAATTCTTTTGGTATACTCGATTCGTTACATTTATCTAAGGTTTAATAATTTTTATCCATTAGTAAAGAATGTGATGAGTGCCTTTCTTTATGAATAGGATCCTAATAAAATTAGTATTTTGATATATAGTAGAAAAAAAGGAGAGTCATGATGGAAGTAGTATATTTGGCAGGTGGATGTTTATGGGGCGTACAAGCTTTTATCAAAACGCTACCAGGAGTTATGTTTACAGAAGCGGGAAGAGCGAATGGAACAAGTCGTACGCTTGAGGGCGATTATGATGGATACGCTGAATGTGTAAAAACGAGGTTTGATCCAACAGTTGTATCCATTCGAGATTTAATGGGCTATTTATTCGAAATCATTGATCCTTACAGTTTGAATAGACAAGGACAGGATGTTGGCGAAAAATATAGAACAGGCGTATATAGTGAAAATCCTGAGCATTTAAAAGAGGCGAGGGCATTTCTAAGAGAGCGAAATGATTACGAGCTTATAATGGTTGAAGTATTGCCCCTTACAAACTATGTCAGAAGTGCAGAGGAGCATCAGGATAGATTAACCAGATGTCCAAATGATTACTGTCATATTCCAGCAGAAATTTTAAATAAATATAAATGACGGAATTCACGAGACCTTTCTATGTGCTAAAACGCAGAAAATTAGAGGGAAATGATTAATCTCAGCGAGTGCTATTGATGAAACAAGAAAGCATATTACTGTTACCCCGTCCTAACTTGGAACGGGGTTCTTCTTATTTAGAAGGAAAGGATCAGCAATTCTATATAGAGAGTTTGGATTAAATCATTTTTAGCAAAGGGGTATATCAAAACTTTATTACTTACAGCACCCTTATGTTGGTATAAAGTAGTAAATGTAGAAAAATTACATAGATATTACATAGTGTTGAAAGGTTGAATGTTAATATGAAAAAAAGTTGGTTGTTATTATGCCTCATGGTATTGATGTGCGGATGTTCAAATCAATCCAAGGAGGAGCCTGGGGTCGAGGCTAGCGCCGAACAAGAAGCGGCATCTAAGTTGGCACAGGAAAAGCAGTTGGTAGATCGTCAATTATATGAGAAATTATCTGAGGCTGTTGAGACAATAGGCTATACATACGATATGCAAACATTTGCTGAAAATGAGTATAATCAGGGCGTTTTATATTCAGAATTAATCGATTTTGATAATGATGGGGTTCAGGAGGTTTATGCCTTCATGAAGGGAGTAGACTACCCATTATCTGCATATACACATCGAAATAAGGATAATTATATCCAAGAAGTTTGGACGGGAAATACGAACGGTGAAAGCGCTATTCTATCTTTTTCAAGTGAAGTTGATCAATTGGTCTGCTCAGCCTGTGATATGAATGTGTCTTTAGTCAAAGGTCAGGATGGTCGAACGTTCATCAAAATGTTCTCCAATCAAACAAGTCAAGGTACTACGGTTGACAAGATCTGGATTTATGCCAAGGAGCCAACTAACTCAGCAATGGAGTTAGTTATTACTGGCTATACAATGGATAATAACAATGTTGAGGGTATCGACTATTTTTTAAATGGTGAAGTAACAGATCAAGCCACATATGACACAGCTTTTGCCCCATATACTGGAGAGGAACGTTCCATATTAATTAGTAATTTTTCTGAGAAAAAATATGGTTTCGATTATACTAGTCCAGCTAGCAATGTTGGCACAGTCCTTGCTGCCCTTGCACCGAGCGTAAATAGTATTGTTGGGCAAGAAGCATTGCTAGAAAAGAAGAAAAGGGAAGAAATCGTCAGTGCCTTAGGGGAATTTCATACAGAGAGACGCATCCATCATCAAGACAAAAAAGTCGTCCAATCTTTAGTGTTAGATGTTATTCAAAAGTCCAATCTCGACCATGAGTATTCAGACATGAGTGAAATGGTGTTTGATGGGGCCTCCGTCAAAGCAAAATACAAAGAAACATTTGGCGTTGACTTAGCTATCGAGAAGATGAATTTCCCTTCCAGAGAGAGCCAGTCCATTATGTCTTATGAAGCAGGGAAGTTTTATATCTATCCAACTGGTTTTTATTTCGATGCGATTGACCGCCATTTTCAAGATGTCTATAAAGTCAGAGACGATTTATTCTATGTGACCATCTTAGATAATGAATTTAATCATACTGAATACTCGCTCTCAAAGGATACAAATATTACATCAGAGGAAATGTTTGCGCAGGATTTTGCAAGTTGGCCTAAGGAAGCACGAATTTGGCTAAAACCAGGGATACAAAGATATGCTGTGGTGAAATATATGGATGGGGTACCGAAAGTTCAATACCTCGGTGCACAAAACTTAACAGATCAACAAATAGAGGCATTCTAAGTTTCCCTAGCAATCCCCTAGATTGATATATGGTAAAATGGACAAAAGCATAAGGTTTGGAGGGATGACGTTGGCAGAAAAAAGGTTAAAAATTTGTGAAAAAGGACATCCATTTTACAAAAGCACAGATTGTCCAAGCTGTCCTACCTGTGATCAGGAAAATAAACCTAGCAGTGGCTTCCTTTCCAAGCTGAGTTCACCTGCAAGAAATGCATTCGTACACGCAGGTGTTGATACGTTGGAAAAACTATCTATGTACACGGAAAAGGATATCTTAAAAATGCATGGTATTGGACCAGCCTCCTTACCGTTTATGCGATCATCATTGAAAGAAGTAGGCTTGTCATTTAAATAAGTGAGGGGGAAGACAACAATGTCAACGAAGGAATTATCACAAGAGCAAACCGAGGAACTGATCAATACTTTGCAAGTTCGCTTCGAGAAAAATACATCTCGTCATGTAGGGCTTGATTGGGCAAATGTCCAAGCTAAGCTAGAGGCTAACAGGGAGAAACTATGGTCGCTCCACGAAATGGAAGCAACAGGTGGTGAACCAGATGTAGTAGGCTATGATGCAAACACGGACGAGTTCATTTTCTATGATTGTTCTGCGGAAAGTCCTAAAGGTCGCAGAAGTTTATGTTATGACCGTGAAGCATGGGAATCTAGAAAAAATCATAAGCCTGAAAATACGGCTATGGACGTTGCCAAGGACATGGGCATTGAGCTGTTAACAGAGGAGCAATATCGCCAACTACAGGAGCTTGGCAAGTTCGATTTAAAAACATCAAGCTGGGTACAAACACCTGACAACATTCGCAAACTCGGCGGTGCCATCTTCTGCGACCGTCGCTATGACATGGTCTTTATGTACCACAATGGGGCAGAATCCTACTACGCAGCAAGAGGCTTCCGTGGATCGTTAAGAGTTTGAAAAATAAAGGCATATGCCGATCTGCGGATGAGCATATGCCTTTTTCTATGGAAATATAGTTATGCCAATGTCTTTCTAGTTAGCTATAAGCTTTATTTAGTGTATGATAAACTAAAAGGGGAGGTGGAGAATTATGTTAAATTGTTTAAAAATTATTTTTTCCATCACAGGCATATCTCTCGCCGTTTACGGACTAATCACACAAGATTTCCAATTGAATTACCTCATGATATTGTTCTTAGGCCTTTTCATGTTCACTCTAGGCATTCAAGAATTCCAAAAACAGCGAACAGTTTATGGTTGGTTCCTAATGGGGGTATCTATATTTTCAATCTATGTGTCCGTTCAAAGCTTTGTCTTGATTTAAAGGAAGCAGCCACTGTTAATTTTCGTAATACCATACATCGATCAAGTCCTTCCAGCCATTTTCATCAATCACTTTCAACTTATATAATGGCCCTATATTGGTATGGGATTCAGTTGAAATTTGCAGGGCATTTTTTATTCTGTCGATGTCATCGGCATGTTCAATAGTCCGTCTCTTTATCTCACGATTTGCCCCTTGTCCCATCACAATTACTTTTTGAATTTCATCAGGAAATTCAAACGTTTTTTCCTCCGTTTTAACCGTTTCATTTACACTCTACAAGAATTAACAAAATGAATAATAAGAATATGACTTAATGCTAATCATTTGATGGGGCAGACCGCTCGTCGCTCATACTAAAGGTTTTTATGCTATAATTTACATAAATTACATAATGAGGTGATAAGATGGAGAATGAAAAATTAGTGTGCAAGGCTTGTGGTCGAGATAAATTTACGACTGGACAGGTGGGAGGTACTACAAGCCAGGGCAATATAAGGCCTATAGGAGCAATAATGGCGGTAGGGTCACCACTCCAAATGACTTTTTGTAAAAACTGCGGGGAAGTTGCTTCATTTAAAGTGGTAAAACCACAGAATTTTAAATAATCGTTGAAAGGGTCACTGATAGGAAAGTGATCCTTTTTATATAGTGGACGTTTAAAAGGGGATAAGGATTTAAAAACATCCATGATGTTCGACTTTGGTTAATTGAATACCATGATATGAAATCAGCCTTACAAGACAAAACACCCTCTAATAGGTTAAAGGGTGTATAAAAACTAGATAGAATTTCGATAAGCTCTCAAAGTTGAATGTAAGTTTGAATTCGAACTTGCGATTGATTTTTTATAGTTATACATACCTAATGGGCTTAAATGATTAGAACTAGATCCTAATAACCCTTGCTTTACTGCGCTTTTTAACGTTTCAATTTGTTTGCTAGATAGTTTAGAAGTTTTACTTTCTTCAAGAATTTTATTTACATTATTTATTTTTTCTTGATCCTCTTTTGATGTAGCTTTAACTTCCTTGCTCATTTGTCGCGTCAACCCATAATACTTAGACGAGGATCTACGTGACATTAAATATTGCATGTTAAAAAATTTTGTCGTCATCATGATAAATTGTCACCTTCCCATTCACATTTTTAGTTCCATAGTTGTTATCGTACTGAACTTGAAAAGATTTAGTATATTTACTTTTTTTAGTAATTGATTTTCAGGGTTAAACAGACCAGATGATGGCACCTGTAAGCATTGAAAAAACGTTGAGACACACTAGCAAGAACACAGTATTAAGTCAGTAGGATATAAACTATCATATCTACCACTGCCGAAGAAGCATATATTGAATATGAAAGTAAGCGTTAATTACTGTTTGTTTTGCCATTAATATATATTTAACGGATGGATTGAATTACAGAAGGAAAAAAAGTAATAGGTAAAGAATACTTATTGTAGAAGACCTGTTAAAACTAGATGAGTTTGTTGATAGGAGGGATACAATTTAACAAGTAATTTGTGATGATAAAGCTCTAAGTAAAATGAGAAGTCGCTGCACAAGCAACGAATAATTCTATGCTGTTAATAATTAACAGTACTATTAACGTTTGTTAATAGAAACGACATTAAATGGCTATAAAATTAATAATTGAAGATGAAAGATACTTATTCCAAACTAAACTAAGGAGTGTTATTTTGAAAAATATTATAATTAGTATAGTATTTTTATCAAGTTTTGTCGTTTCATTTCTTTCAGTAAATACAGTCACCTTTGCTGCAGTTGATTTCTCTGATATTGAGAATTCCTATGCAAAAAATGCTATCAACGAGTTAGTGGAAAAAGGCATTATAAATGGTTATCCAGATGGTGAATTTAGACCAACATCAGCAATTACAAGACAAGATTTTGCTATAATTTTAGCGAAAGCACTGGATTTGAATCTAACTAACTCTCCAAGTACTCCAACATTTACCGATATTCCAACAACTCATTATGCTTATCCAGCTGTCGAAGCAGCAGTTAAAGCTGGATTAATAAATGGGACAGGTGATAGGAAGTTCGGGGTTGGCTCAGGTTTAACACGTCAAGAAATGGCTACTCTATTTGCTAGAGCATTAGGTGGCGAATCTATGGTCCTTGGGGAGCAGCTTACTTTTGATGACCAACATAAAATTTCTGCTTGGGCAAGGGATGCGGTAGGTTTTGCAGTAGCATCAAACCTAATGACAGGCGATACATTAAATCGTTTCAATCCACAAGCAATAGCTGAAAGACAACAAGTTGCCCTTGTTGCGTCTCGGTTTTTAAAGCAGATTGATAAAGTAACACCAGAACCAGAACCAGAACCAGAACCAAAGCCAGAACCAAAGCCAGAACCAAAGCCAGAACCAAAGCCAGAACCAAAGCCAGAACCAAAGCCAGAACCAAAGCCAGAACCAAAACCAGAGCCAACCCCAACCCCAGATTCTACACCAACCCCAAGTGTAATTCCTGTAGTCGGGATTACATTGAATGAGGTAATAGAAAATCTTCAAATTGGTGAAACAAAGACACTAACAGTAACGGTTGTACCTGCAAATGCGACAAATAAACTTGTGAGATGGTCTTCATCAGATTTGAACGTTGCAACTGTTAACGGACAGGGGAAAGTAATAGCGACTGGTATAGGGACTGTGACCATAACAGCAACAACAGTAGATGGACTAAAAACGGCTTCAGTTACTTTCACAGTGACTCATAGCAATGGTGCAGCGATTACTGGCGTAGGAACGTCATCATCTGTTTTACAACTGGGAGAGACTACTAGTAGAACAGCAGAAACAACCGAATCAGGCACCATAACCTGGTCATCAAGCAATACTAGTGTTGCAACAGTTCATTCTAGTACAGGTGAAATTACTGCTCACACACCGGGCACAACAACCATTTCGTATACTAGTAGTAATGGTAAAATGAATTCTGTGAGTCTCACTGTATATGATGAGGCAACAGAAAAAAGCCCAACATATTCGCAAGTACTGCAAATGGACGAAGTGATAACAGCTTCAGTAGGAGCAGGCTTATCTGCAACAGCAACAAACAAAAGTTTTGTAGCTGAACCCACAAGTGTAGCGACAGTGAATGCTACAACTGGCCAAGTAACAGCTATAAGTGCAGGTAGCTCCGTTATTGCGTATGTAGGAATGAATGCTAATGGCGTAGTAATTGAAAAAGGTACGGCAACTGTGACAGTTCATCCACAAGCAGCAGTAGCTGCAATACCCATGGTGCCAGCACCTTATTCAGTTATTGGCTGGGGCTCAGCAGCAACTAATTTCACGCCTCTAGGAGTCGGACAATCCATCATCTGGACTGTAACAAATGGTACAGGAGCTGCAACAATTCAGCAAAGTACAGGGGCTATAAGAGGTGTTACAGCTGGTGATGTAAAGGTAAACTATAAAATAGTGGATAATAATACTAGAGTAGTAGCTTACAAGTCAGCACCCGTAACGGTTACTATTCCAGATACACCAAGAGTTAATATTTCACCACCATTTGTTGATGGTGGGACAATTTATGGACCTTATATGATGTCAACTAATGTAAATTTGACGGTAGCCATAACAGGAGAAAATAATTCTACTGTCATTTTCAGCAATCCGAGAAGCAATGATGACAATATTGCTACTGCAACGATCACAGGTCCAAATCCCTCAGGACATGTTTCTTTAAATGTGCAGAAGAATGGTATTGGGGAAGCGCAGATAACATTTGATTACACAGATATTAACAATAATACTGGGTCGATGACATGGATTTTTAATTTCCAATAGAACAAATTTTACAAGCTAAAGGATGCGTCTAGCGACGTGTCCTTTTCTAGTGCCTTTCATTCGTTTGAAAGTGGTTTACGGTAATCTATTATATTGAAAAATATGGAAAATATTATATAATGTTTGAGAATGGAGTGAGTTTAAGTGAAACCAGAATTCATAGTTAAAAAATTGAATGAAGCAGTTAGTAAATACATTGATTTAAAAGATTTCATTACTGAAAATGAAATTACTCAAGTTGTTGGTGATAGTGTGAATGTGGTTAAATTTGTTAACAGCGCCACACGCTATATATCTAATAAAAGGATGATGTCGTTTTTAAATGGGCTGTCAATTAATGAACAATTAACAGAGTCTGAAATTAGCAAACTAACTGATTACATAGATAATGAGGAAAAAGCTGAGTATATAGCAAATGCATTTAGTAAAGTATTTCAATCAAATTCTAATTCAGCTTGTTATATTATGGGGAAGATATTATCTTCTGTAATTGAAAAGGGAGAGATAATATCACATGAGGAGTTAATTGCTTTTAATACACTAACATATCTCTTTGATAAAGATATAGAGAATTTAAAAATATTGCTAGATTTTTTTGATGAAGAAGCTTATTCTGAGAGATCGCTTCCTGTGGTAGATATACGAACAACCTTTTCGTATTTAAATTATATTAATCAAAGTCAAGGAAGTATGTATTTAACAATTGAAAAACTATTAAGTAACGGAATCATATTTAAAATTTATGAAGCAAATACAGATTTTGGTAAAACTGAGGTGAGAGTTGAAAGAGAAAGTTATTGGGAGGTAGCCAATCTTCATAATCCTCCACAAACACACATAAACGAAAAATATGAATTATCAACGGCAGGAATAGTACTAGAGAAAATTATTAATAGCTTATAAAAAGCTTCATTTCTTCTAGCCAATAATAAAAGCGTGCTGAGAGAGCTTATCCAAATTTTAAATGCAAAATATTTAATCCTAAAGTTAAAAATCAAGCTTGAAATAGAAACAATGATGGGAAATTTTATAAAAACAGCCTTTTCAACAATTCTTACATCAGCTATAACTACAATGGTAATAAATTTGAAATAGATTTTGACAATACGATTATTTTTTTGGCATATCTATTATTATTATGGTTGGTTTCTTTAGCTATAATTTTATGTTCACACGAAAAAGAGATAGAATTGAAATTTTATTAGTTATTCTTGTACTAATTAAAAAGATAAGTAAAGTTATTTGTTATATCCCATTTCGAGTGGTCGGCTCAGAGAACAAAAGTTAATTCTTTGCATCGGTGAAAAAACAACAGATGTTGTGCCTACCCCTTAAAATTTTACTGAAATATTGTAATTGTTGACATTTTTTCCAAAAATTTTAGTGTTAGTTTAGATAATTGATAATATTTGTCGTATTTGTCAATTATGTAATTTAAAAATAAATAAGTTATAGGAGTTGATACGATTAATAAATCAAAGATTTATAAAGCGTTATTAATTTTGTTACCCATTAGCTTACTATTGAATTTATTTTTTGTAGTGAAGTTTACAGAAAATAATTCGAGGAAACAAGAATACTTCATTTACAACCTAAACTTCAAATTATATGAATTAAATTTAGCAATAAACAATCAAAAAGAAAACGATTGGTAGGATCCTCAAATTGTAATGAATCAGCTAGAGAAGGTAGAAGGTTTTTTAGTTGATTCGGTAATAACTAATAATTTTGCCAGTAGTGTGTTGAATGAAAAAGAGAAAAAGATGCTACGGAGCATATCCAATTTTTTAGAACCTTTGCCAAAAAGTGATTTATTTGAGGTAGAAAAATGGGAAGAAGCGGATACAGAATACATTTTAAGGGTTGGAGAAGCATTAAGTTTGTCTAACTATACTGCTAACAGCTTCCCTGAGCAAAGTTGGAGTTCAGTTGTAAAACAATGGGAACAACTGGTTGAGGCATTTGAAACTGATTTTAATTAAGAAAATGTAGAAAGGATGAATTAGGCTTCACGGAAGATATTGCTCCAAGTGTGACAAAAGAAGAATATGTTGAATATTATCAAGATTTAACTGCTGCAGAGGAACCACAGAATGTTACGAATTATTACAACTTTGTTTCCAATAAATTTCTACCTGAAGGGACTTTGGAAGTAACTAAATATTCTGCGGAAGAAGCTTTTAGAGAAATGAATAAACCAGAACAGTTTGCTGTTGGTACCAATAATAGTACCTGGTTAGCAATGACTCTATCTTCTACAAAGTTTTCAAACGGACGAGTATTGCTGAAAAATGAATTTATGTGGAAAAAAGGGCCACAGGTATTCTTTAAAGATGCATTTGCGATTACACACTCTGCAAACGTTGTAAGATATGACAATACTATTAATTTCCGTTATATATTTAGAGATATTCACGGATCAGACAGATATTATACAGGATCAAACGAAAAAAATAATAATGGAGTAGCAACATTATTTGATATAAAAGGCGAACCAGGCTACTCTCATACAGGCTATTTATCAGTCGAAGCAAATAGATCGATTTCTAGTGATATTAGATCAAATATATTTGGTCATTATACACATATGACAATTAGATTTACTGGTTCGGTAACAATTACTACTGAGATATTTCATTAGGATTGGCAGCAAAAGAAAGTAAAGCAGATGACGCGTCTATTACACATGTATGGTAATAAGTAAGTTAAAAATTTGAAAATATGCACATCGTTTCGTCCACACAGCAAATAGCCATCTATCAGATAGTTCGTATAGATGGCTATTTTATCTAACTTTAGGGATGAACTGAAATCTAAATGTAAGATGCTTGTTTCGGTAAAATTACTGAATTTGAAGGGCAGTTTGATACGCCTGAATATAGAGATAAAACTCTTATTGCATTAGCTAGTTGATATATAGATGAAGTAGAAAAATTTATCAGTGATTTTGAATTGATAAAAATTAAAACATCAGTAATTAAGAGAGCCTTCCACAGATAATTGTGGAGTGCTATTTTTAAACAACAAGACCTAAGAAATGCACTGTACCGAGCAGTGCTATTTTTATTGAGGAGGCGATTCACATGGAGCAACGAGTTGGAAAATTAGAAAATGACATGACCGATGTGAAAACACAGCTTGCTGTTGCTGAATCAAATATTAAGGAAATTCGCGAGGATATAGGCAGAATTAAAGATAATACAACTTGGATATTGAGATTACTTATTGGCGGTCTTGTAAGTGCAATATTGCCTTTTATTATTAAAGGAGGATTGATGTAATATGAAAATCGACTGGAAAGTGCGTCTACAACACAAACAATTTTGATTATCATTAATCGCATTATTACTTGTGCTTGCTAATCAAATAGCGGGCATTTTAATGTTGATATTACGATTTATAATGCTCAAATTACAGCCATTTCAGAGACTGTTTTTTACAAAAGAAACACTCAAAGCTGTATTTCGTAATTACCTTATGCAAGCAGTAGACAAAAAGCTTATTGATATATCACATCTAGATAAATTTAATGCTGGTACACTGACTAACGGTGATTTAAAGGGATAAGAAATTATCATTACGCAACAAACATACTAAAAACCATAAGACCGGCAAAGATATTTTAGGCGAGCTGAACTTAAAACATAATAAAAAGTGGCAATTCTGTTAAAAATATTGTTGAATTTAAGAATGAAACTAAATAACAATGTCAAGTCTTTTAGTTTGAATTTCACTAAAAATGTTGCTTTTATAATATAAAATAATAAAAAATGCGCCAAATAATGACGGTATAAGTGGCGTGATTTGGCGTACTTTCAAAATAATTAATTTAACACCGCCAAAAAATGGCGGTGTAGGCGTCAGAAAGTGGCGTAAAAATAATGTTGAATTTCTATTTTGAGAAATGGTAGGATGAGTTTAACTCGAGGATTACTAAATTGCTATAGCAACTAGTTTAACTATAAGGAAAAGGAGATTTATACAATGAAAAAAACAATTTCTTACGTGCTAATAAGTTGTTTATTTTTTGCATTTAATCTAACTCCGGCTTTTGCTAGTAGTAATGAAGATCACACAATTGAAAACATTGTTTTTCAAGAAAGTTCTAGTGTTAATGAAAGGGTAATTAATACCTTAGATGAAAATGGAATAGAATATACTATAGAAGAAAATAATATTATCCTCAAAAATCCTTCTCCTGAATTGGTGGAAGAAGCAAACGGTTTAGTAGAAAAAAGCTTTTTAAATGAAGTAAACTCACAAGAAAATACCATTAATCAAATTTCTCCATTTGCTGCTACGTATCCTACAAATTGGGTACATAATCCACTTTACGACACATATGGTAGTACTACAATTGAAAAAGCTGGTAAAGTAACTGTCGCCGCAGCAGTATCGTATTATTTAATTAACGTTACAAGTATCTACAATAAATTTGTAAGATCTGTAGTAGCAGCAGTTGGAACTTTCTTCTTTGTAAATGGTGGGACAACGGATAAAGTATACTATACTTCAACACATGCTTGGAGAGAGTTAGGCCCTGGTTCATTCAGTCCAACTAATGGGCAATTCTTAGGTGACTATGAAATAATGAGATATGAAAAAATAACAAATGCTGCAGGGGATATTGTCGATAGAAATACACGTTATGCGAAATCGACTGTTATTGAACCGATTTTTTAATAATATTAATAAGGCATAAAAATTAAGTGTTTACTTACTAGTTTTAGAGCTTGGATAAAGGAGGAACAGATGTATAGAGCTTTATTAAGATATATCGCTGCTATTTTTGTTTTGTTAATAAGTTCTTACTTTATTTTTGATGAATCATTTATGAAGGCACTTAAATTTACAATTCTTATGGGTATAATTTTCGTAGTATTTGAATTTCTTGATAAAAACAGAGATAAAAAGAAGGACTAAACATGTATCATTTCCAAAGCCCAGGTACTCAATTAATTTTAAGCCGGGGCTTTTTTATGTTTTTATTTACTGTCTCTCTTACTTTTTACATAAAATTAGAAAATCTTTTAGTGACCAAATGAAGAAAAGTAATGGTAAAACAGTGATGAATAAAAACCCTAAAATGAATGAAATCATAGTGATTTCTTCGCTATCAGTTGCCATAACACCGATGAAAAGCAGTCGCACAAAAAATCAAGAAATTGGCCACGCAGGTAATGATAAAGATATAAAATGGGTATACATAATAATCCGAACGATGCGAACGTCATTTAACTCACCTCAATTTCAATTCTGAAAATTTCCCCTTAGAATGTTAGACCTATAAAATCTTAACAATGTATTGTTCTATTTCATCTATGTAATTATTTCCATAAACTAATACTTGATAAAATACAAAACCACTATCCGTTACACAAAAAAAGTCACCAAAATCACGAAAAAGTCACATTTCCCCCGAAAACCCACGAAATCAGGCAAAAAGCATGTCTTTGTACATTCACACGAAACCTTGCTATAATAAGGTTTGCGAATACATAGGAAAGAGGGTAAAAGCATGAACGCTTATGATGAATATATGAAGCAGGTTGTGAAGCCGATGCGTGAGGAGCTTGTGGAGGCTGGTTTTACGGAGCTAACGACTGCGGATGCGGTGAATGAATTTATGGCGGAGACGAAGGGAACATCGTTAGTGGTGATTAACTCGGTTTGTGGTTGTGCTGCAGGGCTTGCTCGTCCAGCGGCGCGTGAGGCAATTGCAGCGGTGAAGCCAGATCATCTTGTGACGGTGTTTGCGGGGCAGGATCCAGAGGCGACTGCGGCGATGCGTGGTTATTTTGAGGATGTGCCACCTAGCTCACCATCTATGGCGATTTTAAAGGATGGGGAGTTGGCTTACTTTATCCCACGTGAACAAATTGAGGGATTCCCTGTGGAGCAGATTGTCTCTCATTTAACTGGCGTGTTAGAGCAAACATGCGAGAACTAAAAACGATTGTGACGACAGCGGGCAGACCAGACGATGTATCGATGGCGCTCGCTGCTTTTGCGTGTCAAGAATTAGGTGCTGCGTTTGAGCCACGGAACAAGCGCTCTGTTCGCAAAATTTCGCAGGAGTTGCAGGCACATGTGATGGTCGCTGGGAAGAATCGCTTCGAGTATTATGCCTATGGGGCGCAGGAGCCGTTTTTCTTTCACCCCAATTCTGCGGCGTTTCGATTAAAGCGTGTGGCCCGTGGTGAGGCAGAGCCTTTTTTGGAAGCGGCACAGCTTCAACTGGGGGATTCGGTGTTGGATTGTACGTTAGGTTTAGCGGCAGATGCCATGTTAGCGGCTTATACAGTGGGTGAAGCAGGTCGTGTTGTCGGACTGGAAGCAAATCCAAATGTAGCGTTTATTGTTAGACAGGGGATGCAAGCCTATGATACATCCGAGCTACCGTTAACTGCCTGTATGCGACACATCGAGGTAATACAGTCTGAGGCTGTTCGCTATTTAAAAACCCTACCAGACAACGCATTTGATGTGGTTTATATGGACCCGATGTTTGAGAAGGTTATAGAAGAGGCCAATAATTTTCAGGCATTACGGCTAGCAGGGGAGCATGTCACATTAACCGAGGAATGGGTTTATGAAGCCAAGCGTGTAGCGAAAAAGCGTGTGGTGTTAAAGGCACATTTTCGCTCAGAGTGGTTTGTGACCTATGGCTTTCAGCAGCATGAACGGATAACTGCAAAATTTCATTATGGAATCCTAGAGGTCTGAACAAAATCTAATAAATGGCTAGTACGAAAAATAGAACAGTATGTTAGGAGAAATATACTAACATACTGATTTTGCTATTCATAATTCCTGGAGCTTTTGTAAATAAAATTTTAATATTCATTTATATATAATTTTTTCTTGAAAATTCTAGTTTTTTAAGATTGCTCAATTTAAAGAACAGATATTGTTTGTTGAAGCAATACCTTCATTTCCTTTGCATAGGATTCTTTATGGAAATTTTCAGCGTGAATGTACAATTGCTCAGAGGCTCTTGTAATACCTACATACATGGTTTTTCGGTATTTCAATGCCTCTTCCTTTACAGAAGTAGAGATGAATCTATCTGTATCTAATAAAAATACAATTGGAGCTTCTAATCCTTTAGCTGATTGATAAGTAGTCACAATAATTTTCTGCTCAGTCGATGCTTTTTTCTTTATTAGTTCGGCTTTTGCTTGCAGTACTTTTGGAAGTGCTTTGATAAAAGCCTGGGCTCTATACCAATCTTTACAGAGTACCATTATATCGTTTGGAGTGTAGCCAACTTTATAAATCAATTCCTCAATCTTTATAGCTACTTCTTCAAGTTCTCCTTCAATCGTACCAATTCCATTTTCGACCGAGTTCTCATACTCAATTTCCTTCATGGGGCAATAAAACTTCTCTACCTCAGCCTTTAATTTATCATCTACACTTAAAAATTGCAGAGCTAAATCAATGTGTTCATTGGCAGAACGATAGGCTTTTTTTAGTAATTTACTTCTGCCGCGCATGTCTAAAATAGGGTCAATTTCTGTCCAAGGTGTATCTGTTGAACGGTAGAGACTTTGTAAGCGATCACCAGCTAAAAATAAATTAATGCTGTTTTTTTCTTCTTTTTTACTATCAAAAGTTTTAAAAGGCTTACAGCTTTGAACGGCTAAACGGATCCAATCGTCTAAAAAATCTTGGTATTCATCAATTAAAATTGCATCATATTTTGGTTTTGCTTTTTCCAAGGACAAACTTGGTAAATCATAGTCCCACCATTTTTGCTGTTCATCACCAGATAATTTGGGAATAGGGACATGAGCTACATCTAGTGCAAATTTATGAAAGGTACTAATTTCCATATTTTCAACATGTATATCTAAAAATGATAAATTTTCTGCTAAGCTTTTAACTTTTTGCTCTAGTTTTGTGGCTAAGCTTCTATTGTAAGTCAGAATACGAATATTCCAATCGGGATTTTCTCTAAGTAAATGAATAGCTCTTGCTAAAAGCATAACTGTTTTTCCACTGCCAGGAACACCTGTTACCATGTAATGACCATATGAGATATTTTTGGCAAACCGTTCTTGCTCGGCATCTAATGCAGTAATTAATTCCTGAGTGTAATTTTCGTTTGTAGATAATATTTGGATTTCTGGGAAAATAATAGTTCTAATTATCTTTAAAAATTGAGGACTCACAGGCTTAATTTCTGAAAATAGGTCTGATATTTCTAAAATGTTAAAATCCTCTGAAAGTAGATAGTTGGCATGTTTTTGATCAAAAACATCTGCTAAGTGATTTTCTTCAAAGGCAGCTCTTTTTAGATGAGGTAAAATAGCATAGGAAGAGAACTTCACATCGAGTTCACCTTGCGCGTTGTATAATCTATCATCCATTGAGAATAAACCTTCTAGCGACTTATAGTATTGACCAGCTTTAAATACAGGATTTTCTAATTTCTCACCGTGGATATTTTTAAATTCTAGACGAGTCCAAGATGCTAGGTATTCAATACTCCAATCCTTCATTTCCAAAATACTTACGCCTCTTAAACAATCAATCAAAATAAAATCTGGAATAAGATTTTTAATTTTGGGTTGAATGTAGAGGTAGGCATCGCTTTTTTGTGCTTTATATAGATTTTTAATTTTATTGAGCATACTGCGCTCACCCTTAGTTAAGGTAGGAAGATCATTTGGTATGATATGTAGCAAGTTTTTAACCCCCAAATATTAGTATATTATGCAATATTTTAAATATACTATATATTGTAAAAAAACACAACTTTAGTCTTGTAGTAAATTGGTATTATTCAAAGTTAAACATTTGGGATCTAAATTACGAACTAATCTTCAGCGAAGCTTTATAAGCATATTAAGCTATATAATTGAAGTAGAAAAATATATATAAAATTATGTTCCATATATTTAATTTTACATATTAAATTTGTTGTGCTATAATAGAACACGTGCTATTTTAGGTAGCATATTTCCGTAATCTGGCATTCTGCTTTTTGTTTTTGTAGATACTTATTCACACTGGCGCATGCTTTGGGGCTGCAAGGACGCAAAAGATGGTAGGGTTTGCGTTGCTTAAGTTAGAAGGCACACAGTGGAATTTTACCGCGGTGATGAAACGAATCTGGTTTCAAGATAATATTCCCCAGACGATTGGGTTGAGACTTTTACAATTTACGAGAATGTTACCTATAAATACTAAAGGGGTAGTTTCGCAACAGCGAGGCTGCCCCTTGTCTAATTTTAAAGCCTGTCATGTTCAACCATGACAGGCCTTTTTGGTATACATTACCGTTTACTCTCTTCCATAAATAAGTGATAATAAAAGCATGAATTTTAGTAAAAATCTAAATTCTGCATAAAAAAATCAGAAAAATCAAAAAGGTGAGGGATATCAATGGGAAATATCGACACACTATCGACGAATGTCGTGACACAATTAGAAGAAATGGTTACACGGCAGGACAATATGGATCAGCTAGTATCACGCTATTGCCAAGAAAGACTGCTTTATCGTCTATCTGTCTCCTCCTATGATGATCAATTTTATCTAAATGGGGATCTACTATTATTTGCTTTAACAAATGGATTGGTGAAGCCTTCCCAAGAAGTCACGCTGACAGCGCAAGCAAGCGTTCATCAACACGATATAGTGAAACAGGCCTTTAATGAAATTTGCTCACTATCAATACCAGCGGATGGTATTGAATGGAATGCGCAGCAGATCAGATCGTCTGTATCGAGTGACAATATTCAACTAAGCATACCAGCTACATTGGGCAAAATGACTGTATACATAGAAGTAAGGATTACCTTTAAAGAAAGATTGCGAATAACACCACAGACTATTATTTTTCCGAGCTTGCTAGACAATAAGGCTGCGGTGGTTTATACATATCCAACAGAATTCGTGCTTGCACAAAAATTTATCGAAATTTACCAGTACCCAGCATTAGAAAAGACTGAAAAAACAATAAATGAAGTACAACAATTGCTACAAACTCAAACTATTGAAGGACGAAGATTGCAGGCATATATTGTGGACTTATTTGATCGACATCATTTTACAATCGAGCTAACTTCTACACTCGAGATGTCAGGGATTCTGAAACAATTCTTTATCCCTATTTATGAAGCTATCTTGGCTGAGGACGAATTTTTCAAGCAATGGAACAATCGAGTTTGGCAATGAGGAGAGGGACCCGCAAATCATCTACGGTTTGCGGGTTTTTGCATGGCTATTATTCAGTAATTTATGAGGGGAATACATTTGTATGTCCCATGAAGGGTCTCTTCTTTTATTAAAATGTAAGCTAAAGTGTAGCTGTTGCACGAATAGATAAAGTTGAATCGTATTATGTCATGAAGGAGGTTAGGTGAAAAATATGATAAAGTTTGCTGGCTTAAGTGTGCAAGAAATTGTTCAAACATATAGTGACACCCTTATACGAATTGCTGTGCAACAGACCAAAAATATGGCTGAGGCGGAGGACATTGTGCAGGAGGTTTATATGACACTGATGAGGCAAAACAAGCCCTTTGCTCATGAAGCACATTTAAAGGCTTGGCTCATAAAGGTGACATTTAATAAGTGCAAGGATTATTTTAAATCCTCACGTGTGAAAAAGACAGTACCCATTACAGATGAAATGGCCTTTATTGCAAAAGAGGAGCAGATGGTTCTTACTGAAATTTTTGAGCTTCCTTCAGAAGAGAGAGTCATTGTTTATTTACATTATTACGAGGGCTATACAACCGCAGAAATGGCTGATTTATTAGAGATCAACGTAAATACAGTAGGCTCAAAGCTCAGAAGGGCACGAATGAAGCTGAAAACGATTCTAGAAGAGGGGAGCAAAGTATGATGAATGCTTATAAGAATGTGATGAAGCAGATTCATGCTTCTGAGGAATTTAAGCGTAAGATGCAGGAAGAGATGATGGAATATGAAAAGAGGTCCTTTATGAAAAAAGTAAGAATTAGTGTTGGAAGCTTAGTAGCCTGTGCAGTGATTGCTGTCCTTGCTATGGTAAATATAAATCATGATACACCAATTGATTTGACGGAGAGAATTGTTGCGGACCATTCAGCTCCTGCGGCAAGTGCGCTAGTAAATATCGAAGGGACCATTACAGAAGTCGGAGAAGATGGGCTGAGCTTTACATTGGATAACGGTATGGAAGTAGTCGTGACAGATAAAACCAAAATAGGAATAGATGGACCGACAGCACCACCTAAGGAGGAACAGCTATTTGAGCCTACTTTTAGAGTAGGTAATTTAATTGGTGGCTATACAGAAGATACCTCATCACACCCAGTTCAGGCTGCTGCCATTTATACAAATTGGAATTTTGAACATCCAATACGATAAAGATTTAGATGCGCAAAAAGAATTTCCTATGGGAGATTCTTTTTTTATATCTTTCTATTAACTATTTATTCCTTTTTATCCTAAAAACGAGATTGAATAATACTATTTATAAAGAAATGATTATTTTTATACAAAAAAGTATTGTCTAAAGAGAATATTGTCACTATAATTTACGTAATAGTCTTACATTTCCGAATTGCGAAAAATAATACGCATTATGGAAAAAATATCATACTAGGGGGATGGGCTATGAAAAGAAATTTAATGGTGTTGCTTACAATTATGGCAGCTTTCACGCTAGTTTTAGCGGGTTGCGGCTCGAAAGACAATACATCATCAGGTGATGGAGATAGTAAAAAAGTTTATAAGGTAGGTACTGAGGCTACATTTGCACCTATCGTATCTCTTGATGATAAAGGGAATATTGTAGGGATTGATGTGGATGTGCTACAAGCAATCGCGGATGAAATGGATTTTGAAGTGAAGTGGGAAAGTATTGGTTGGGAGCCTGTATTCCAAACAATTAAAAATGGTGAAACAGATATTGGTGGTGCAGGAATTACCATTACGGACGAGCGTAAGGAAACATTTGATTTTACTGAGCCGTATTACGAATCTCAATTATTAATCGTGGTGAAAGAAGATTCAAAGATCCAATCATTGGATGAATTAAAAGATAAAAAGATTTCTGTACAAATTAATGCTACTGGTCATATGGCTGCCAAGAAGCTACAGGGTGAATCTAGTCCCAACATTCTTGCTTTCGAAAATCAACCAATTGCTATTCAAGAGATGCTGAATGGCAACGTAGAAGCGGCAATTGGAGATAATTCAGTTGTTTATGAATATATCAAGGCACATCCAAATGACAAAATCAAAGTAATTAAAGATGATTCCTTCGAAAAAGAATACTATGGTTTCATGGTTCAAAAGGGGAACAAAGAGCTTTTAGATAAGTTAAATGAAGGCCTTAAAAAGATTAAAGAAAACGGTAAGTTAAAAGAAATTACAGGTTCAGACTTTTAGTAATAAATAAACCGTAGAAGCTCACCTCAAGGGGAGTTCTACGGTTTATTTTTTAGGTGCTAGTCTTGCGCTTCAGCAACTGTTTTGACCCGTTCTAAAAATTGTACGACTACTTTGTCCGATGCAAACAATAAAAATAATTTGACGAACCATTTTAACGCATTATTTGTTACGGTATAAGTAAAGGAAGTCACTGTTTCATTTATTTTGTTTAAGTCATAGTAAGCCGTAATTTCAAACATATTAGCGAGTACAAAGCCTACTTTCAATATTTTTTTATCAGGTGCATTCGAATTCTTACGCTTCAATACGTTTTCCTTCTTTATATTTTTGGCGATAAATACTGCCAACCACTTCTTCTGTTACTTTTACAGGCTTGTTTTCAAGTACCTGTGGCATAATCTTCTGCATATCAGATAAAGAGCCATCAAGTAATTTCCAAACGTTTTTGATGGGGGCATTTATGTTTATTTGTCCATGTTTTCATCCAAACACCTCAACTATAGTCACATGATTATTAACAATTTGAAGAGATGAGGGAGAGAAAAACAAAAAAGATTGAAGCCGATGTAGCTCCAACCTTCTTATTTGCACTGACAGGTCTACTTTATTAGGTTTGCTGATGGGGAGACTAATCCTATTAATGGAACAGCTATGCGTTAGTTTTCATCTTTTATTTTCCAGTCGTTGTAAACGATATCTTGAAGTACATTTTTCAGTTGTACAAATTGCTGCTCTGAGATATTAGATTGCTTCATCACTTGGCGGGACACTTCAGGTAGCTTCCTTCTTACATCTAAGCCTTCCTTGGTTAAATATATTTTCATTAATCGTTCGTCCTCCTTAGAACGCTCACGACAAATGTAATTCTTTGACTCTAATTTTTTTAACAACGGTGTTAATGTTCCTGAATCTAAAAATAAACGTTGGCCCAATTCTTTCACCGTTATCTGTTCGTTTTCCTCTAAAGCTAATAAAGTGATATAGCCTGTATAAGTAAGATCGTAAGGCTTCAATAATAATGTATATTGTCGAGTGATTTCCTTTGATGTTGCATACAAAAGAAAGCACAGCTGATTATCTAAATGATTAGGCATAAAAATCCCCTCTTAAAGTTCTTCTACTACCATTTATATTAAAAATAAAGTTCCTACTTGTCAAACGCAATTAAATTGTGTACAATTCAATTTGTAAAAATTAGATTGTACACAATTTAATTAATAACAAAAGATAAGGGGTTTTCAGTAATGAAAGAATTATACGCAACTACAATGATTAATGAAGGTGGCCGTAGCGGCACATCCTATGCAGAAGATCAATCTTTATCGTTAAAAATTGCACCACCAGGCTCAAAATTAGCCGATGTGACAAACCCAGAACAATTATTTGCAGCTGGCTATAGTGCTTGCTTTAATAGTGCATTAGATTTAATCAAACGCCAAAAGAAACTAAAAAATGCATCAACCATTAAAGTAACAGTGAAATTAATGGAGCAAGCTTCTTTTGACTATGTACTTGCTGTGGAAATCGAAGGGCATATTGAAGGACTAGCAGTGGAAGAAGCACAGGAATTATTAGAGGTCACACATACGGTGTGCCCATATTCAAAAGCCACAATGGGCAATATTAATGTAACAATAAAAGCAGTTTAAATTGTGAAAAGAGGGAAACGACATGTTATCAACAACACCATTAAAACAAATGATGCAAATGCGTAAATCTGTTCGTAAATACAATGCAGAGACTAAAATTCCGCGTGAAACAATCATGCAGCTGTTGCAGGATGCTACTTCAGCACCTTCTTCAAGTAATATGCAGCCATGGCGCTTTCTTGTGATTGATGATAAGGAAATTCAGAAGAATATTAACTTCTTTTCATTTAATCAAGAGCAAATCGAAACAGCCTCGGCCATTATTGCTGTCATTGGTGATATAGAGATGTATGTAAATGCTGAGGAAATCTATGCAAAAAATGTGGAGCTGGGCTATATGCCAGAACCAATTGCCAATAAGCTTGCACAAGATGCGCTGACAATGTATGGTTCAGCACCAACAAAAACATTAGAAAATATCGTACACTTTGATGCTGGCTTAGTATCGATGCAAATCATGCTATTAGCGAAAGAAATGGGCTATGATACCGTTCCGATGGGTGGGTTTGATAAAGCAAAATTCGCTGAATACATGGAATTACCAGCAAATGAAATTCCTATTTTATTATTAGCCATTGGTGAAGCGGCAGCCCCAGCATATGGTTCTTCACGCCTACCAATAGACCGCATTGTTCGGTTTAATAAATAGTTTCAAGCAATGTCCTTGATACACGTGAGGACATTGCTTTTTTTAAGATTTTTTAGGAGGGAATAGGATGTCTTCATTAACTTTTATGTTAAGCTTAGTCGTAGCAGCTGAGCATTTGTATATTATGTATTTAGAAACGTTTGCAACTACTTCTAAACGAACAGCAAAAACATTTAATCTGTCTGAAGAAGCGTTAGAAAATGGAAATGTTCAAGTTCTTTTCAAAAATCAAGGCGTTTATAATGGTCTGATTGCGATCGCCTTATTGTATGGATTATTTTTGTCACATCAGCAAACGGAAATGGTTGCCATTTTCTTAATTTTTGTAATCATTGTCGCTTTGTATGGAAGCTTAACAAGCTCTAAATCGATTCTATTAAAACAAGGTGGACCTGCTATTTTAGCACTTATTAGTTTATTTTTTTAAAGGAATCCCTACAGAATGCGTAAGATGTTAGTTAATCATAAAAACTTAATGTAAACTTGTCACCCTATCCTACATATCAGGAGCTTTATCAAAGATATAAGCAGAAGCCAAAGCAATGGTATTTGGATACTGTTCTTTATAAATAAATGCTTGATGCATCTGTAACTGTTAGAAAAAGTATTATTGTTCAATGCGTTAAAAAGATTAAATGATATAATTTTTGATGGAAATATTCGTCAAGATATTACCTACCATCGATATACGCTCAGCTAAGCGAAAGCTTGGAAAGGACAACTTTAATTTCAATTAAAACACTCATGTAGAGAGTGGTTGTTTTTTGCTATAGGGCCATTGAAGGTAGTAATGCTTATTGTGAAAATGGGTATAATTTGAAATAATTTAATGAAACACTCATAAATGGGAGGGCGAAAATGCGGTACTTTACAGGTTACAGCTTGTTAATAATGTTCACCTTGTTGTTGTTAATTGGATGTGCAGGAGTTGAAAAGGAAAAATCCCCATCAAATACTAAAATAACCATTGAGCCCTACAACATGAGTGAAAAAGAAACTTTACTCATCAGTAAAACAGGTGTAGAGCAAATTAATTTTTTCAAGTTGAATGGCACTTTGAAAGAAGATGATGATTTGCAATTTTCAGTGGAAGTGTTTGAAAACGGGAAGTTTAAAGAGGAGTTACTAAAGACTTGGGGTGAACTCGAGACAAAATATAATGATAGCCTTATTTCTTTTGGAATAAGTGACAGTAGGGACGAAGACCATTCTTTAAAACTGTTAAATGGTATACCTTCTGGGCTTGCGACAACATTTTATTCGAATAACATGACAACTTCATCTTTCAGCTTACTAATGGACGAAAAAATGACTTTAGAAAAAAATAAACCTATTTATTTAACAGCGTGGCTAGGCACTACTAAAAACGAACTACATTCTGGTAGAGGCAGAAATGGGGAACTACCTCCGGGCATTGAAGGAGCTGAACTTGCATTTTTTTACAAAGTGCTATGGACGGATAAATAAAAGAGATAAGTTCTATTGACATTTGAATTTTCTAAATAGGTCATTTTCGATTCTAGCTATCATTTAGGTGTAGTTTTTAATGGGTAAACTATTTAAAAAATACTGTAGAACTTATATGAGAAAAGAACTTAGAATAGTATTGAACATTTGTTGAAAACCAATGGCGATCACTATCCTGTAGTGGATGAAGAGTTTTTTTCTTAATACAAAAGGGTTAGGGACTAGAGGTTTGTTAGGTTGAGCAAAGATTAAATTTATATTACAGGAATTATAGGGAACACAACCGATAAAAAAGAAAAGATTAAGAAATTGTAGTTTATTAAAGATTGTTCACTAAGCAATTAATTTTTCGGTAGTGTAAGGGGTGGGAAATCTCACCGTTAGCATACTTAAAGCAAAAGCGACAAGAGCTTTTAGAAATTTTAATACACATAACCTAATTTAAGTGAGGTAAGCAAAATAATGATTGAACATTGGCAAGACACTTCACCAAGTGCCTTGCGCAATTGTTCAAGCTACCGTACCTTTTAAAAATGTTTTACAGTGAAAACTTATCTATCTCTTTTCTTAGTTGTTCCGCGAATATGTTCAAGTCATGAGCTTTTTCTGATACGATGTTGATGCTCTTTAATTGTTCTTGTGCAGATGCGGAGACTTGCTCTGTTCCAGCGGATGTTTCAACTGCAGAACCAGAAATATTGTGAATTGAGCTAATAATTTTCTCCTTGCTCTGATTCATTTCAGATGAAAGCTGCTGAACATCACGAGCAACTTCAATTGTTTCATCTAATGCCTCTTTAATTGTATTGAAAATATTGCTAGTGTCTGTAGCTGCCTTTGCATTTTGTTCAACGATTTCAATGCTAGTTTTGATTTCCGTTACAGCACTTTTCGAAATTACTTGAATGGCTGTAATTTTATTTTTAATAATTTCTGTTGCGTTAGATGTTTGCTCAGATAGTTTTCGAATTTCATCAGCCACAACTGCAAAGCCTTTACCAGCCTCGCCAACCCGAGCAGATTCAATCGAAGCGTTAAGAGCAAGTAAATTTGTTTGCGAAGCAATTTCTGTAATTGTATTAACAATACTCGAAATGTCAGAAGATGTTTTATCAACTTCTTGAACAATTGTACTAACTTGCTGTGATGAATCACGATTTTTTTCGGACCATATGGAAAGCTGCTGAACAGTATCTACACCTTGATTGCTTAAATTATCAATTTGAGCTGTCATTTTTGCAATTTTTTCAGTATGCTCAAATAGAAGGTCAATATTGCTTGAAAGCTGTTCTAATTGTTCGGCTCCTTTTTCTGTATCATATGCCTGCTCCTCAGTGGATTTAGCAATTTCGCTAATCGCTATACCAATTTCATCCGTTGTTTGTACAGTATCATCTGCAATTTGTAAAAGTGTTGTAGATGATTCTACTAACTCATTACTTGTAGTTTGAATACTGATTGTTATATCTCTCAGTGCTGACCGCATTGCTATGATGCCTCGAGCCATTTGTCCAATTTCATCTTTATGATTAGATAGTTTTACTAATTCCACACTTTCATGGAAATCTAAATTTGCGGTTTGTTGGAGCGTATTTTCTAAACTTTTTAGTGCTCTAACGATACGATCAATAATCCACCACATTAAGCTACCAATAATTAAAAAACTAGCAATACCAATAATGATTTGAAACATTAAAACAGGTTCAATAATTGATTTGATTCCACTTTCAGGAACTCCAATGTCCATAACACCATAAAGTTCGCCATTACGGTAAATAGGCTCCATAATATCATAAGTCCATATACCTTGAACTTCTGCATACCATCTCGTAAATTGTTTTACCCCTTTAGTGGCTCCTTCTATTGTGTAGTCATCCTCATATACTTTGTTCAACTTATTTGAGTCACTATGTGCAACAGCTTGGACATTTTTATCGATAATAATTGCGTATGTTACATTGTCCTGTTGCACTTTTGTATCCACTAATTTTTGTAGTTTAGGGATTGGATCTGTTTCAGAATTTAAAATGGTCTCGGCTTGTTTTGCCATTTCAAAAACTTGCTCTTGAGCCTTTTCTATTAGAACTTCTTGGCTCTTTTTATTAACAATCCATACAGCTAAGCCCGCATTAAGAATGGAGGCTACTAATAGTAATCCTAATGTGAAAAAAAGTAACCGCTTTTTAATGCTCTTCATATATTTTCCTCCAATATCAAAGTTTTTATGGTTTAGTCTCTCTTAGTAGATATTAATGCGTAGTAATCAAAATAAAGTTTCTAATAAATTCAAGCCAGTTTGAAAATCTGGAATAGAGTTAATCGATATATAATAAATATAGGCTTAACTACTTGATAACTTATTAAAAACTTTGGTAGTTTTATCAAACTTAAAAATAGTATTATATAAGGGAAAAATAAAGTCAATACAGATTTTGTAGAATAAACGCGAATTTTGTATAAAAATAACATTAATTCAAATTATGAAAAAACTTACAATCATCGTTTGGAAATCCATACATAAAAGTATTTTAATTGATACTACTATTTGATTAGGCCCTGATGCTCAAGAACATGATATTCTTGATTATCATTTGTCCTAATTCACTCTTCATTCAATTTGTACTAGTCGTTCACTTCACAGGTATCATCATCTCTCAACCGTTTACCTTTACAAAAACTGGTTAGCAATATTTAAAGGTAAATATGAAAAAGAAATACCTCCAGAGTGGATCGATAATTATGTAAATAGATAATATGGAGATTTAGAATATAATCAACAATATTTGAAGAATTAATTGTTTCGATGAACCAAATAGGATAGGTAGCATAAAAAAACAGTAAGATATGATCGGTCCTCAGCATGCATAAGATTAGATGCGTGCTTTTTCGAATGAATTTGTATTAACTTTATAAATTGTCTCTGGAATATCGCCAACTAAAGTAGCAACTGAAGAAGAGGTTTTTTAAAATTTAATTCCAAGGCTATGATCGGCTAATGCCGAGACTTTCTTTGTAACAAGATATAGAGGAAAATGGGAATCATTTCATTGATTTCAAAGCCGTTTATATTAGCAATAGTATGTCTACCTTTCATTATGATAAATTCTGCCAAGTAATATTTTTTAGCCCCAACTCTATGCATTGTTTTGCGTTACTATGCAGGAGAAAGAAAAATAAAGAGCCCCTAAAAGCTGTATGTAACAGGCTTTTGGGGGCTTTGTAGGGTGCATAATGCAAAATAAAAAAATTAGTCCGTGAAACATTAAATAAATGACAAAAATATTGATTTATCAACGTTTACACGGACTATTACATTAATTAGCCCCACTGCTAGCCCCAGAACCGCAATTTAAACTTCTACTGAAAACCTCCACTGATTGTTCTTCTAACTCTTTCATTACGTGGCCGTAAATTTCATAAATCATTGCTGGAGTATTTCCTAAGCGCTGAGCAATTGCTTTTACGTTCTGTCCGCTATTTAATAAAATTGTTGCATGGGTATGACGTAAACCATGAAAAGTAATTTTTGGTTCTCCGTCATTGTTTAATATACCAGCTTTTAAAATTGTATCTCTAAACATTTTATGAATGGCAGCACCATGCAATAGGTTATTGAAAGTATTAATAAATACAAATAACTGATCGTCTAATTGTTTGCCATGTTTTAATAAAATTTGTTTACACCATACTTGGTATTTTTTTAATTGATCAATGACAAGATCATCCACCAAAATTCTTCGATAACTATTTTTAGTTTTAGGGGTACGAGTACCAATATCATCACGTGTACGTTCAATTGTAATTATATTATTTTTGAAATCTATATTTTGCCACTGTAAGCCACAAATTTCACCTTTGCGCATACCTGTATAGACGGCTACCAACAAAAAAGTATAACCCGTAATATCTTCATACTTTTTTGCTGTGTGGAGAAATATATTTAATTCTTCGATTGTTAAATAGTTGTAGGTTTGTTTTGTTAATTCAAATTCGTTTTTTATAACAACTTTGGTAAAACGATTGCGAATAAGTAATTCTTCTTCGACAGCTGCATTAATAGCAATTTTAAAGATTGAATGAAATAAATTAACTGTACCAGGTTTAAATTTTTGCTCCAATATATCAATAAAAACCCTTTGATACGTTAAACGATCTAACTTTTGTAGTTTATAGTGGCCAAGTAGTGGCTTAAAATGGTTTTTAACCGCTAATTTACGTTGTTTCATCGTAGTAACTTTCCACTTGTTTTTATTCATTTCAAGCCAAGTATCTAGCCATTGCCCAACAGTTAAATTATCATATTCTATATGCTTTGTTTCGCCTTGTAGTGTTGCAGCTTTTACTTCTAGTAGTGCTTTCAATGCTGCTTTTTCTGTTTTAAAGCTGCTTTTTTTCTTCTCTTTTCTAATTCCAGCTGCGTTATAAAATTTGTGACGATACATCCATAGTTTTTCGCCTTTGGCATTGAAATAGTAGTATATTTCTGGTTCTTTTTTTGATTTATATAACTTCATTCACTTCAGCCCTTTCAAGCTTGGCAGCACGTAAGTCTGAAAGAATATAAAAGAAGTCATGTAGTAATCTTTTTTTGATAACTACATAATTATTATAATTGGTGTTATTACAAATTTGCAAATTGAGGTTTTTGATTAGTATGTTAAATCCTGACAAAGATAAATAAGTGTTGTTGGAATTAAATTAGATGTGCTCATTTTTATTGTGAAGTGTGAGTTGTATCTTTAAAGCAAAGTTTAACCGTTTGTAAGAAAGTTGTACTGTGGTGAATACTGTTTATAAAAAAATGAACTGTTTTTTTAGATCTTAGAATGATAATTTATAAAATTTGATAAAAAAATATATTATATACAGGATTTTCCCTTATTCAACAATCGGGCCATATTGTGGAATAAGGGGTCTAGTCAGATTTATGCGGATTTTACAAAGGTAAGCAAAGAAATCTGCCAAACGACGTTTTGCGGACTTTTTTATTCAAAGAGGAAGGAGAATCTAAGTTGATAAAAAACTTGTTTTTGGTTATTCTTTAAGTGGCTTTTTTAATTGAGACATAGTAATGAATTAAAATTGGTATGTCATTTGAAAGGAATAATGTTCGATGTTTAAACAAAAGAAAATGAAATTCGAGGTAAACATAATTTAAGCAAGCGTATCATACCTCTATAAACTACGTTTGCTTAAAGATATGGAGCAACATATGAGAAATAATGTGAAAATTGTAGAAATGACTCTTGAAAATATAAGTGACTATGATGATAAAAATCAAACATTTGAAGTTATAGGTAGATTAATTCCAACATATCGAAATGATTGTTGGTCATTTCAAGAAGAAATTTATGAAAAATCTTTTGAATCAAAATATCAAGAAGAAAATGGTCTTGAAGATTATATTGGAAATGAAGATAGTATTGCTTTTTTATACTATTTGGGAGAAGAATGTTTAGGGCAAATCACTTTATCAAAAAGTGTCACCCAGTATGCTTCTATCGATAGGCTTATTATCTCTAAAAGTCATAGAGGAAAAGGCATAGGTACTGCATTATTAAATAGAGCTAGAGAGTGGGCTTTAGAAAAAGAAATGAAAGGTTTTACGCTTGAAACACAAGATACTAATTTGCTAGCTTGTCGTTTTTATTCTAAAAATGGATTCTCTATTGGTTCGGTAGACAATATGCTTTATGCTAACTCAAAATATTTTAAAGAAAAAGCTGTGTTTTGGTATTTGAAATTTTGAAGACTTTCTTTAAGGATTAATAAAGTATACAAAATAAATTTAATACACGTTCCCAAATTAAAGCTTGGAAACATTCAAACAGCGACAAACACTGATTTATCAGTGCTTGTCGCTGTTTTTATTAGAAAATAACGCTCTGAGACGCTGCGAAAAATAATTTTAAAGAAGACTGTTCGATCCACTTGTTCTGAACGGCGGTAACATATAAATAGAATCTCAATGAAATGTTAATTAAGGACGCTTTGGATACTTTTTTATTCAACTATCGGGCGCGTTTGTGGAACAACATAGGTAGAAAATGAACAATCTTTTTTATAAGAACCAATCTTAAATCTGCTAGAAACGAATCCATTTTGATCAATATTTTTTTCAAAATGAATTCATTTTATTTATCATAAAAAGTTTGTGGGGTTTTTTATCAAACTTAATTTCAAAGCAACAGATATTTATGATAATATTAGATTTCCGTAAATGTGGATAATATTGAAGTTACTAAAAAATTTGAATAGTATTAGGTATAGGAGGTTCGACTTTGGATTTAAATAAAATGAAAGTTCTGTCGTATGATGAACTACGAGCTTAATATAAGATCTTCCTACATAGCCAAGGCATTTCAAAAACTACTATCAATACAGCTTTTACGGATACTTTCTATCTCTGGAGGAAAGGAAGCCAGGAGCTGTTTGGAATGCAGTGAGCGCTACAGATTTTGAGAATGAAGCAAGGGGAGCATTAATAAAGTCTTTATCTGAGAACTCGACTGGTAACGTTAATTCACTTGTAAATGGTTACTTGTCACATCTAAGAAGGTTCCGTTTATTTAACTACCGAGTCCGTTGCCCCTAAGCAGGAAAAGACAGTTATGAGTTCATATACTCGTAGAAAGAAATTAGACATAGATGTTCCTTATCCTTCAATCGAGCAGGTTGAATTTTATCTTGAAAAATGGGATCAGCTTGAGAACTACCATCTGCAGGAGGACGCACTTAATAAATTGTTCCTTGAACTATGTCCGAGCAATAAAGATATTATTGACATTCTTTTGAAGACCTCAACACTTAATGATTTTTATAGTACAAACATTTTCTCGATCTATCCAGTGGCTAAGCACATATGTTACCTAGAATTGATGAGAGACTTAAAGCCGGTGATGTTACCCTGGTTGGGGATATCCAATCTGTAACTTTCGGAGAGAAAAAGAAGAATCTTTATTCCTTTTAGTTCTGTATATTCTATGGCTTGGATCAATTTAACCTAAAAAATTGATCAGTATGTCTGGTTGCTTGGGAAGCGTTACTTCCCAAGGAAATACTGAAGGAAAAAGCCAAATTAAGCTATTTAAAAAAGAAAATCCTCACCTTATTCTATCCAAGGTACAAAATGGATGGATATTGCTACTTAAATCATTTCAAACTCAATTCTAATTTTATTTAAAAGGAGAAATAAATGGACAATTCATCTAGAGAATTTTTTGAAGCTATTAGAAAAATACAGACAATGATGAATTCATTTCAATCAGATATAGTTAAAACGGGATTAATGTACAATGACCTAGCAAGAAAGGCTAGTACAATGCTTACAGAGCCATTAATGAAATGGCAAGAATTTAATAACTCGATGAATTCAAGTTTGATAAAAGCACTGCAGACTCAACAAAAATTATCTTTAGAGGCATCTAATACACTTAAAAGATCTATGGAATTAGCAACTTCATTTGGATATTTAGCCAATGAAATTCGTAATAGTATTCCTTTTGAAGAGCTTGCAGCAATCGATTTTGGTTATATTGATGAAATGGATAGTGTTGAAGATGATGTGGAACTTACGGAAGAATATAAAGCTTATATTCAACAAGAAATTCAGACGCAACTAAGTGCTATTAATGAGGAAGAAGAGCCGACAGCTACGACCTACCAAGAATTTTTTGTTAAGCTCTCAAATAGTATACCTGGCCAGATATTATTCTCAATATTACTTTGTATCTTTTCTCCTCTGTCAAACGTAGTTTCAGAGGATCTACAGGAGTCCATAACTGAAGTATGGGAAGATGCATTTGAAATTGATTTAACTGGTGAATATAATGC
Organism: Lysinibacillus capsici; assembly: GCF_020217405.1. Lineage (NCBI taxonomy): Bacteria > Bacillati > Bacillota > Bacilli > Caryophanales > Bacillaceae > Lysinibacillus > Lysinibacillus capsici. Next base: position 2,183,578 of record NZ_CP084108.1, read on the forward strand.
CACTATTCGTAACGAAACTTACTTGCGTCAAGGAAATTCAAAAACCGCTCCTATAGTTCTTCCACAAAAGTTAAAGACTGGCCAGTTTGTAATTGTGAACAGTAGAAAAGGGAGTTGGGTGAAAATAATGGTATTGGTTGGCGAATCAACATACACTGGTTGGGTTGAAAAATCAAAAATCCTTAAATAATTATTAATTCTTTAAAACGGAAGGGTATGTTGATCGGGTTGGGATGAACTGCCTATCGAATGCAGTCGCGAAATATTATTGTGGAGATAGCTAACAATTTGTAAAGTGACAAATACTGATTCCTTTATACATTCCACGTTTGGATAAATGGATAGAAAGCTTTTTATTGGTAAACTTCAGACAATCCAGAGTAGGGAAGCTGATATTGACTATTTTGTAATAGGAACAGATGAAAAACAGAAAGTGCAGCTGATTGGATATGTTCGAAGCTGAATTTATTAAATGTTGCTGTGACAAGAGCGAAACAGAAATTTTATATTGTTGGTGATAAAAAAAGATTTAGTAAGAAAAATTATTATATTAAAATTGTTCAGTATTTAAATATGTATACAAAAGACACTCCTTCTAGAAACGAGAATATCGAGAAAGAAAAAAGGTTATTAGAAAAAAGGATATAAATCGGAAAAATTTTACCACAGCATTTTTAGTTAAGAGCTGTATTTAGGGATTCGCCAACTTTGGCGAATCCCTCAGACTGTAGACAAACTCAATGAATTTTGAGTTTGCCTACAGTCTTTTTTCTTTTACAATAAAATAAAGTAAAGCCGTTGATTTCCACTACGGGCGGACGCTTTCCGCGGGCGGGGTCGAGCTGCTTCCCTCGCTTCGCTCAGTCCAGGATCTCGACTTTCCCGCTTTTCCCGCAGGAGTCGCCACCCTTCGTTCCAATCAACTTCTACATAAAGAATTCCTTATTCATCTATTGATAAAAAGTACACTTTCGAGGTGATCAACCATGATGACGAAAAATCAAATCAATGAACGTGAACAATTAGAAATGCTAACGATTGATCAATTAGTTCCCCAAGATCATTTAGTACGAAAACTAGAGGCGGCTATTGATTTTTCATTTATCTATCCTTTAGTAGAAAACCTCTACTCTGCCAAAGGACGCCCTAGTATTGATCCTGTTGTTCTCTTTAAAATGACGTTTATTCAGTACGTTTTTGGTATACGGTCCATACGTCAAACCATCAAAGAAATTGAAACGAATATGGCGTATCGTTGGTTTTTAGGACTTGGCTTCCAGACAGAAGTCCCGCATTTCTCTACCTTCGGTAAAAATTATGTCCGTCGCTTTCAAGACACTGATATATTTGAGTAGATATTCTATCGTATATTAAAAGAGATTATGCATCAAGGACTCCTCCATGCAGACCATTTATTTATCGATTCTACGCATGTGAAAGCGAGTGCGAATAAACGAAAGTATGATAAAAAAGTTGTGCGAAAAGAAACACGGGCTTATGAAGAGAAACTTCAATTAGAGTTAAATATTGATCGTGAGGAACACGGAAAAAAGCCCTTTTCCCCGAAGAAATTTGAAAAAGAAGAAAAAGAAATAAAGGAAAGCACGACAGATCCTGAAAGTGGGTATTACGTGAAGGATGAACGTACGAAACAGTTTGCGTATTCTTTTCATGCAGCGACAGATGAAAAGGGCTTTGTCTTAGGTGCCATTGTGACTCCGGGAAATGTGCACGATAGCCATGTATTGCAGCCACTTGTTGAAAGAGTCATTCAAAACGTTCAAAAACCAATCGCTGTTGCGGCAGATGCAGCCTATAAAACACCAGCGATTACGAACTTTTTATTAGAGAATCAAATGTTGCCTGTTCTTCCGTATACACGTCCTAAAACGAAAGATGGATTCTTCCGAAAGCATGAGTATATATATGACGAGCACTATAATTGTTATCTTTGCCCACAAGGGCAGATATTGAAGTATGCAACAACGACGAAAGAAGGATATCGGCAATATAAATCGAATCCTTTGATTTGTGCGAAGTGTCCAAGCCTTTCCCAGTGTACAGAAAGTAAGCATCATCAAAAACTCATTCAACGCCATATCTGGGAGTCGTATGTGGAGGAAGCTGAACATTTACGCCATTCCTATGACATCAAACAAATCTATGCAAAGCGCAAAGAAACGATTGAGCGTGTCTTTGCCGATGCAAAAGAAAAGCATGGTATGCGATGGACAACCTTAAGAGGTCTAAAAAAATTGTCCATGCAGGCGATGCTTACTTTTGCTGCCATGAATTTAAAGAAACTGGCTACTTGGACGTGGCAAGTAGCTTAAGAGAGCAACTATGCTCGAAGAGTATGTTGGATTTGGTAATCTATTACCAAATATCAAGACGACATAGGAAGAAAAATGATAAAAGCCCTCGAGAGTGACTTCTCGAGGGCTTTTGTCTACAGTCTGAGGGATTCGCCAACTTTGGCGAATCCCTTTATTTCTTATTCTTAGTTTTTAACTGGATTCTTTTCTTTTTGACTTTGGTAATGCTGATAATGTTTTCCCCTTTTTCCCAGCTTCTAATTCCTTCCGATAAGCCTCTAGTTCAGCTTCAATTTCAGCATCTATACTCTTATCTTCAGTAGTAGCTGCTGTTTCATTAGAAATCTTAAAAATCGCTTCAAGTTCATCCATTAATTTCTCACGTATTTCACGATCCAAATTCATATAGCTTCGCATGATTGCAATTTCTAAATCTGTGAGTTTATTCTTTTTAGCTTGCTCATCTAGGGAAAATGTTTCTGATGTAATAAACATTTCCCCTTTACCAGTCCTTAACCAGTTTTCGCTAATGTTAAATTCTCGAGAAATGTCTTTAATAATACGATCCGTTACAGTTTTAGTTTTTTTTCTTTCTATGTCTGATAAAGAACCTTGTTTTAATCCAATTTTTAAGGACATTTCACTTTGTTTAAGCTTGAGTACTTTTTCTCTTAGATATTTTATTCGCTCATGAATATCTAAATTACTATTCAAATTCTTTCCTCCCTCCTATATAGATTATTCTCATCATATCAGTAAAAAATCGGATAGTCTATAAAATAAAATAGAAAAACGTATTGATTAAATAGATTATCTATAATAATATATAGTTAATCCGATATTGACGAAAGGAGTTAGATAGTAGATGGATATTATTTTAAACATTAAAGATAAACCTTCATTTGAACGTATGGTGCATTTGTTGGGGACTTTAACAGAAGAACAACAACGTTCAATTGAAAATTACATCAAAGGTTATGAATCGGGTATTCAGGCTGGTATTCGTATTAGTAAAGCTCAGAAAAATGAATTAAATGAAAATCAGATTTTAGTTTAGTGATATTGCAAGAAACATATTTGTAGTGGGTGTGGACTATGGGTATAGCCTTTAATAATTACGTTGGAGAGAGGAGTCTAGAATATGCAACCAACAATCGCTGAACCACCATTTGATAAACAATCATCTCAGAAGTATGTAAAAAAAAAGTTGGATGAAGCACTGCTTGAAGCATTGTGGGAGCTATGGTATGTCGATGCAGATAAACTGTCTGCACTTACATGTATGTCAAAAAGATGGTTGGAGGATGAAATTTTTTGTGATGTACGGATGCGAGCGATCGAAGTTAGAAAAGTAAAAAAGCGTTGGTGGCCTGCAAAAGAGGCACGTGAGGTAATGAAGGAAATTACAAGTCACTGGTAATAGTTGATGGCATTTTAAATTATAAGCTTGGCAGCGCGTAAGAGTAGAAAATCATATTATTGCTATTTATTTGGACTTTCATCTCATACGGCATAAATACGAGTGAGGGTCCAAGTGAAGGACAGAATGTACCCTATGATCGTTTAGTGCTATTGAATTTAAAAGGGAGGAATATTGATGCAAAGGTTAGATCAAATTAAATCATTTATCAATATGGTTTTACAAGTACAGCAAGATTTCGAGGATCATTTTAAGACCTATCAAGATGTCTATTTTTTCAACCTCAATCCGCGTTTTGTGAGAATACAACAGGATCTTCAGACGGAAGCTCTGAAACTAGGCATTATCAGTATTTCTAAAGATCAAAATAATAAAATTGGCAATGTATTGCTAACAAAAGAAGCTTTTTTGGCCATTACCACTAAAGACCAACAACAGCCCTGGTTTAAAGATATGGCAAATGAAAATTGGCTAATTGAACACTATAAAGTCACAATCGATGGGATAGAAATGCGGAGCGTAGATAGTAGACAAAGAGAAACAGTTTAATTATAGAAAGGGGCATTAGTTTTGACACTACAACAATTGCTGGAAGGTCATCAAGAAATTGTTTTCGTGAATGATAATAAAGCTTTTACAGATAGTCGGATTATTGCAGATGTTTTTCAAAAAGGACATGACAAGGTTTTACGCGATATACGTAACTTGAAATGTTCAGAAGCTTTTCGTCTCGCCAATATTGGCGAGGCGGATTATCTAAATGGACAAGGGCGAAAAATGCCAATGTATGTCTTAACATTTGATGGATTTGTTATTTTGGCTATGGGTTATACAGGTGAAAAGGCAATGCAATTTAAAGAACTTTACATAGCTGCATTTAACCATACACATCAATTACTAGCTGATCGACAAAATACTTTAATCTTCAGTGAGCAGCAAGCTATAAGTCGTGCGGTAAAAGAGAGATTATCTATTATTTATCCAAATCTATCACCTTATGCTAAGAGAAAATATTTTACTACTTTATATAAGGAACTAAAGCAACAATTTCAAGTGTTGTCTTATAAAGATATTCCAAGAAGTTCATTTGCTGAAGCACTAGCAGTTATTAATAGTTGGAAATCGCCAAAGGTGTGAGGGAGATGTTAGATGTAATATGTTTTCTCATTATTTTAATTTGTTGTTTTTATTTATATCTAATATAAAAAATAAAAAGTTGGGAGAGTTAAAAATATGCCTGAATCAAAAAAAGGTACTCTTGTTTCATTAATGACTATGTCATTTTCAGATGGAATGGTCCATAAAGTGGGTTTTGTTGTATCTAAGCTTAGAAAACATGGGGATTTGACAACAGTTGTGCAACAAACAGCAGCAATCAAGAAGAGTAGTTTATCGAGATATGGACAATCCCTTTTTGATGCATGTTTTAAGGGTTGGTAATAGCCAAGCACTACATATAAGAGTGAAGAACTAGCGTACAATGTTTAGTTTTTCACTTACTTTTATTTTTCAAGGAGGGCTGTCACTGTTGAAATGGCTAAAAGAGAAGATAAAGAAGAGTTAATCAAATGGGTAATGGACAAATGTTTGCAAAAGTATTTTGAAATGGAGTTACAGGCTAATGCTAGCCATTTACCTAGCATGACTAGTCGATGGACTGATACACCAATGCACTCGAATGGTTTTCATAGCTCTACAGAAACGGCAGCAATTAAAAAAGCTTCGGCAGCTGAATGGGTGGGAGCCTTTCATTCCAATTTAGAGTCTCTGCCAGAGTTACATCGTAAGCTGATTCAGCTTAAATATTTGTCGAAAAGCTCAGATGGTAAATATCTAAGTGACGACTTAGTATACACAGAACTGAATTTAGGTCGTACTGCTTATTATCGTTTAAAAAAGGATGCACTTTATTGGTTAGGACTTCAACTTGCTGATGATTCGATTATCCGAAGTGAGTATTGACGACAAGTAAACATTTATAAAGGGTGGAATATATGAAAATAAAAGCAAGCCTAATGATCTTGGGGTTATCATCGCTATTTTTTCTTAGTGGATGTGAAGAGGAAGAAGAAAAAGAAGAAAAAATATCAGCAACGTTTCTCCAATTGGAAAAACAAGATGATGGAGCATATGCAATTCTTGCAGACGATACCAATAAGGTTTATTACAAAATGACGATTTCCTCCTATGAATATAACCATTGGAACATAGAGGAAAATACGCTGTTAGAAAATCTTGCTGTAAAAGAAAAATCAGCCTTATCTTTTATTGGACCTTTCCCTGAATCAATGACAATAAAAAAAATTGAAATCGGTGATAACTGGTATCCAATTGATGAATTTGATTATTTTGAGGAAGAAGATATGTCGAAGTGAGGTAGCTCAAATAGGTGGTGCCATGCATGGGATTAATAATTTATCTGTTTGTGGGAAGCTTGTCTATGTCACTAATATTAGGACATTATTTCCCTAATTTACATGATCTCATTATTAATGGTTTATCGATTCTCATTTGCTTACTGTTACCGATTATTATTGTTATTTTTTCTAAATGGTTAAAAGTAAAACTTCGGTGATGCAGCAACAAAAGGAGCGTAGCTATGTTTCAACGATTTTTTCGTAGTCCAATACAAGAATTAAGATTAAAAGCTGAACAGGGAACATTAGATTATTTAGTGTTCCTCATTGAGTTTTTAACTAATGAATTTAAAGGAGGTTCTATTGATGTTAAGTGAAGAAACATTTAAAAAAATTAGGGTTCATAGCAGCATATGAGTTTTTATTTGGAACAGATGAATATATGGTGGCTGAATCTGTTACAGATGCCGTTGGGGAATATTCTGAGTGGCAAGAAATTAAAGAAGAAAACGACTTTAAAATAGAAACATACAAACAAATTTTTATCAATTTTTTTAACAAAGTGGCCACTATAGATCTTTCCTCTGCCACAACAACCTATTATAACCCTTTAAAGGTTCAAAAGGATGGAATACTGATGAATACAGAATTTGCTTATAAAGTATCTCCAGCAGCCAAATTAGCCCATGATGCAGAAGGAAATGCTGCACCTGCATTTGTGAAAATCAAGATAGACGTTGCTGAAGAATATGCAACGACAAAATATAATGAAGCACAACTTAGACTAATACCTTTTGTAGCAGAACAAGCAATGACATCTGAATGTCATATACAACCTATCTCGATAGAGGCATATGAGGCGGAACATAAAGAAGGATAACAGCACAATAGAAAGATATTGTGCAATAGGAAAATAAATGAAGAATAAAGGAGAAGAGGATATGACAATTCAAGTTAATGGAGAAAGTATCTTTACTAAAGAAACGGCTAACGTAAAAATGGCTGAAGTTATAGAATGTCCGGATTGTGCATTTGAATTTGGCGTTATACATGAGCAATCGGATAGAAAAGGCTTATACACATGCCCTAATTGTGAGGCAGCTAATTATGAAGCGCTGTATTTACAACAACAAAAGGAAATTCGGGAAGCAGCTGATTTGCATTTAAAAGCAATTCTTGAACTACAACGAATTCAATCATTGGTTTCTAAAGTTGATGATTCAGTACACCGTCCAATTGGAGTAGCTTTAGTTGAATTAGAAGAAAAGTTTCAAAAAATCCATGATGAATGGAGCAAGTGATACTGAACACTTTGACCAAAGGAAGGAGTAGTGATTTTGTGCTAGTTTTAGCTTTTATTTTTATAGTGCTTTTATTAGTAAAGCTATTATTTTTAGTGGTTATTTTGAGTGCGTGTATTGAAATAACTATGCTCCTAACCATAGGTTATTCTCCTAATTTAATGAGTAAATTTTTTAAGCAACTAAGACTAACTAGGCTTGAGAAATTTGTAAGAATGACTAAAAAAATGGGCTAATGATAGTTATGAAGCATTGGCTTACTATTTATAAATAGCATTTTGTATGGAAAGGAGGGCATTAAGTGAGGGCTATTACAGTGGTACTTTCAGTTTCTGCGTTGATATTTACCTTATGAATTGTATTCTTCGGAGATATTATTTATCTGTAGCTCTAGTTGTAACTTCTTCAATTTTATCTGTATTTATTTTAGTATTTGGTTTTAATTATTTAATAGATTATTTCGAAATCTTCGCTAAATGGTTTTTTGAATAGTTACTCAACTTAACGTCAAGGAGGGCTTTCAAATCCATTATTTAAACTTTAATGCAAATAGAAAAGATATTTGAATTTAAAAGGGCGTGGTAAATATGTTTAAAGATAAAGAAGGTACTCTAAAATTCTTGGCAATATTAAGTCTTGCTAGTTTTGGTGGACTATTCTTTATAAGTAATACACCACTAAAAAATGATATAGAGGTAGCATCTTTATAAGGAAATAAATGTATCAAAGAAAGAAATGGTGCCATTTTAGAAGAGGACCATTCATTAATAATAAAATATACGATGGAATCCGAACGATTTGACATATTTTGTTATAACGAAATGATCACAGATATGAATAATCAAAATGTCAGTAATATATGGGAAACAAGATATGCCGATAGCTCTATTGTTAAATGGAATGAAAAAGAATACGTCTTTACAAGACCTGATAAAAGATTTGTTATTACTGATGACAATCTTAGTACATTATTAAAAGAAAATCGTAACTAGAGGGGGAGAAGGACGGTATGTTAACAGAAAAGGATATTGAATTATTAGAGTATATGGATTATCAAGTTATGAATAATGGGATCGATGGCTGGTTTGGTAATCGAGCTTATGACAAAATGTTTGAGTTCCTTGAATTATTACATAAAAGAAATTCTGAATTGGTTCAGACAGTAGCAGCCATATTTATCAAAGTGACTGTATCAGGATTAGGCTATTACCAACATCAACATTCTATTTTTATTCCTGAAATTAAAGAAATATACAACGAGTATAAAGAGGCAATAGAAGAGTACAGTAACCAGTATAATCAAGTTGCTAAAGACTTCATGAATAGTTATGGGTTGGAAGACTGGGGAACTAAATTTAGAGAGCAATTCGATACTAAATAGCTGTTTTAGCATGAAGATTAAGAATGGAAGGAGGAGCAGGAAGATGAGTGAAAGAATAGTAGATGGAATGCAGTTTTTCGATGAAGAATTAAAGTATTTAAAACGTTATGAACTTGAGTATGTATATGGCTCAGAAAAAAAACTGACTGCTTCTTCTTTAGTTACTTACATATTACTACGCTCGCTTTGTGATGAGGTAGGGCTTATCTTGGAGCAAGATTTCAATTTAAAGGAAGAATGCGAAAAACATAATCTTCCGTATAGTTCAATACATAATGGTTATCACCGTCTTTTTGACATTGGTTTATTACATATTGACCGTATAAATGGTCGTACATATATTCAATTACCAGTAGTAGCTGCTTATGTGCCAACTGCAACAAATACTAAGATACCTGGGTATTTTCTTGTACCCAAAGCAATTTTTAGAAGTGGCTTTTTAAGAGGTTTTATTAAAGGCCGTGATGTACGTGGTTTATTAGGCTTATTGGACCTTATAAATGGCCTGTATAGGGAATCTAAACGTAAGAGTAAACAATGGTTAAAACGTAAGAAAATCACGTTATTCAATAAATTAAAACAGTCTAAGCATGTTTTTAATAAGTGGTTAAAACGTGTATTCTATGGCAAGAATAGTTTGATCCAGGTTAAACAAGAAATAGAAGGTCTATTTGAATTGGCGTTTGTAGAAAACGTCTACAGAGAAAGGAAGCACGATGCCAAGTTCGACCAATTCCAGGCATCTGCACACAATACATTATCTTCTTTATTAAGATCCAGCAGTGTACGTTATACGAGCGATGAGTTACAGGATATGCAGTATGCTTGCAAGCAAGAAATCATTACGCCAATGTATTATGCGGTGGAAGCGAATGAAAACGCAATGTCTACAGTGAAAGCTGTCATGGCCGACATATTAAGCGCAAGTGTGCGAGAGCTTGAACGTCAAACTGATAATATTCAAGTTCTAGGGGCGTACTTCCGCAAGACTCTACGGCTTCAGACAAAACGTATTTTCCAAGAGGAGCAGCCGTTACGCTATCTCATCGCCAGCTCGTACAAAGATGCAAATTGGGATGTACCCGAGCAGTTTCAATAAGAGCCTTTTCTGAAAAAAGTATTCAGAAAGGGCTATTTGTCATGCAGGCATACATGTATCTTTACCATGTATATCTTAAAAAAATAGAAGAATAGAAAATTTGTTGGTAGGACCAGGAGAATATCCAGGAGCCTACCTTTTTTGATGGCATTTCAATCCAATTCGAGCTGTGGAATAGTCCACTTTTGAAAATTAAATCCATTTAGTTATGTGGATGACTTATCTTGAAGATTGCTCATTTCGTGGATAATTGAAGTGATTGTATGAATAAACCATTCCTTTTCGTCATTTTTAGAGGATAAACCATTTCCAAAAATTAATAAGTCGTCAAGGCCTTGCTATCATTGGCTTTGCCAGCTTAGTAATTGCTCTCTATTAATATATGAATACTATATTGATTACTATGTGCTGTTTTTTCTCTATTATTTATTCTATTACACTTTCCTCATCGATGACGAGGTTGAAGTTGGTTATGTTTTTCTTTCTATCAAAGAAAGAATGAAACCTTTAAGTTATAAATAATGACCATAATATCTTATAAGATATTCAAAAAAACTAAACAAAAAAAATTCAGATTCTTCATCTGAAACGATAGAACAAATAAAGTATCGGTGCTTTATTTTGGCAGAAATTTTACACACATAATTGTTAATAAAAGTAAAAATGATAATCACTTAGTGCGAAATTTTGAATTTTTATATAAATATACTAAAAAAATGATATAATGTTAAAAAAAGGAGGTAATTATATGAAAAAACTTTTATTTTCTATTTTTTCACTCGTATTAATATTCTCACTTGCGCCTCTTAAGCAAGAAAATGTTTCAGCTACTGAGTTGGAACAGGAAACGGAAGATATAAATATAGAACCTCTTGGTATCGATGGTCCAGGGGATGGGATTCCTTATTGCAACCAAACCTTTACTAGTTTTAATAATGATGATTCTTATGTAACAATACAGACAAATACCCAATCAGCTGATCGTTCAATACAGTGGGGTTTTCACATAAGATCATCAGCTTATTCTAAATATAGTCCTACAACAACGGTTGGTATCGGTACTGCAACTGTAAATGGTGTTATGATTAATTCGCCGTATTCAAATCACACAGCAGCACCAGATTATAATTTCCATGGTAGTTTGAAAAATTATCAAATTATGTTAACAGGCAAAAGCCAACCTCTTAAAGCCAACGATATTGTAACTCTATTCTTTAGAGCACATTCATCTAACGGTGCAAATAGTAGTGCTACTTCGGTTGACCTGAAATGTAGAGTATCATAAACTTTCCATATAGGGGGTTAAATAGATGGCTCTTAGATGGAATAAGGAAAATATTATTTTCGATAGCTTACATGAAGCAGATGTATGGGCCGACTCAATAGGAAATGAGATTTATGCAAGACTATATGATGGTTATGATACACCAGATTATAAAATAGCTTATTCCTTAGCTTTTAGACTTGCTGAAATGAAAGAATTCAGAGTAATTACTGAGATTTCAATAGATAAGGAAACAAGATATAAAGTCTGGGTAATATCTGCTTAGAATTGATTACACTTATTTAAAACTTACTCCTTGAATACATCTTGAAGCCCCGAATTGTAGACACTTAAAAGTGAAAACTATTCGGGGTTTTTTGTTTTATAGCGAAACACTTTAAATATCTATGGGAATAAAAGTGGTATGTGATTGGATTCATCTATTAAATATTAAATTTAAAGCCTATTAATAAATGTGTGGTTTGAAATAAAGTTGCGAAGTTTATAAAAAAGACACGATGTTTAAAACAAAGTCGCGATAGTTATAAAAAAGTTGCGAAGTTATACCCCTTTGGATCACTGAGACCAAAGGATTTTTATAAAAAGGTAGTATTCCACAAACGGGCCATATTATTGAATAACAATTTTTAAAGATATATTACCAAACGACGCTAACGTTCTATCCTACAAAAAAGACACCTATCTGATGGGAGTTGAATCCCAATCAGACAGGTGTCTTTTTTGTCTTATTTTTTCATCGTCATTTCTGTTGCAGCTGCTTCAATGACTCCGATTGCCCAATGACTAGCCGGTACATCACGGAATGTTGATTCGGTGATGTTTTCTACTGTTGGTCGTTCAAATAATTGGTTCAGGACTTTTACCGCTTGTGCACGTGTTAACGCACCATTCGGATTAAACGTTGTCGCACTGTTTCCAGTCATAATGCCGAGGGCACTTACTCTTTCAATCGATGAGGCAGCCCAATGGCTTGCTGCAACATCGGAAAAGACTTTTCCGGGCTTAGCGGTTTGACAATACGTTTTCGTGTCATCTTGTGCACACACTGTATCTACCCAGCGTGCGATGACACCCGCCATTTGGGCACGGGTAATTGTCCCATTCGGGTCAAATTTGGTTTGGGTTGTGCCATTAAATAAACCAGCTTGTTTCACAAACTCAATCGCATACTTCGAAGTATTCTTTTCCGTATCTTCAAAAGTTACTTCGGCTGTTGGAATTTTCCCATTTGTTAAGAAACGGGCTAACATTGTTGCCATTTGAGCACGTGTTACCGAAGCATTTGGTTTAAATGTGCCATCTGGGTACCCTTGAATGTAGGGCACTAATCGGTTTGTTTCTACTTCCTCTTTCTCTTCTTCTTGCACTTCTGAAGCATACACTAAGCTAAATGTGGAGAAATGATCGACTTCAAATTGGAATCCTTTCACACCTGGTTCAAATTCTACTATACGACCACGTTTTACTTCAGTTGTTGCGTCACTATGCTCAATATAAACAACCAGTGAGGCCATTTGTTCTGCTGTTAATGCAGCCGAAATTGGTAACGTAATCGTTATCGGACGATTTTGTAGATTCGTTTCAATCGTTACCGGTGTCCCTAACAATGAAAGGGTTGCTCTATTTGGCATCGCCTGTTGAATGTGTTCATTTTGTCGCACATTCGCCTGAATCATTTCCTGTTGTTGTGCCTTTACAGGCATAATGCGGAAGAATATATCCTCAGTGATCCCATTAAATGCGGTAGATGGCATCATCAAGTGTGCTAATGCTGTTTGCATAAAAAGATTCGTTTGTTGCTTGTTTAAATAGAGCCCAGCCGTTCGTGGGAGATGTAAAATCGCTTCTACTGTCGCCGTTTCTGCTGGGTATACGAGACGAATTGTTCGTTCCTCTTGATTCGACATTTGTTGTACTTGTACTTGAACAGGTTCCAATAAAACGTTTGCATGATAACGCACGATTCCTTGTTCAACCGTACGAATAATAGGGATGACACCTGAAGGCATCGGTTCCACTGAGTCGTCTGGTTGTGGTACCGGTGTCGTCTCTGGTACGGTTGTTGGTGCCTTCACCGTAATGGTAGCCGTATCAAATGAACTGCCGTAAGTAGCCGTAACAGTCACCGTACCGGGTGCGATTGCAGTTAAGGTACTTCCTTGGATCGTCGCAACCGTTGGATCGCTTACTGTAAATCCGGTTTTCGCCGTTTGATCTTGCGTAGTGCCATCCGAAAGGTTTTCTATTAGTTGGAAGTTTTGTGTGCCTCCAACAGTTAGTTGCCCTGTTTTAGGTGAAAGACTAATGCCTGTTGTTGTGACAGGAGCTGAATTCACCGTAATGGTTGCTGTATCAGATGTGCTGCCGTAAGCAGCCCTGACGGTCACCGTCCCAGGAGCAATCGCTGTTAAGACATTATCTTGCATCGTGGCGATGGCTGAATTATCTACTGTAAATTGGGCATTCCCAGTTTGATCTTGGGTTGTGCCATCCGAAAGGTTTTCTATTAGTTGGAAGTTTTGTGTGCCTCCAACAGTTAGTTGCCCTGTTTTAGGTGAAAGACTAATGCCTGTTGTTGTGACAGGAGCTGAATTCACCGTAATGGTTGCTGTATCAGATGTGCTGCCGTAAGTAGCCCTGACGGCCACCGTCCCAGGAGCAATCGCTGTTAAGACATTATCTTGCATCGTGGCGATGGCTGAATTATCTACTGTAAATTGGGCATTCCCAGTTTGATCTTGGGTTGTGCCATCCGAAAGGTTTTCTATTAGTTGGAAGTTTTGTGTGCCTCCAACAGTTAGTTGCCCTGTTTTAGGTGAAAGACTAATGCCTGTTGTTGTGACAGGAGCTGAATTCACCGTAATGGTTGCTGTATCAGATGTGCTGCCGTAAGTAGCCCTGACGGTCACCGTCCCAGGAGCAATCGCTGTTAAGACATTATCTTGCATCGTGGCGATGGCTGAATTATCTACTGTAAATTGGGCATTCCCAGTTTGATCTTGGGTTGTGCCATCCGAAAGGTTTTCTATTAGTTGGAAGTTTTGTGTGCCTCCAACAGTTAGTTGCCCTGTTTTAGGTGAAAGACTAATGCCTGTTGTTGTGACAGGAGCTGAATTCACCGTAATGGTTGCTGTATCAGATGTGCTGCCGTAAGTAGCCTTGACGGTCACCGTCCCAGGAGCAATCGCTGTTAAGACATTATCTTGCATCGTGGCGATGGCTGAATCATCTACTGTAAATTGGGCATTCCCAGTTTGATCTTGGGTTGTGCCATCCGAAAGGTTTTCTATTAGTTGGAAGTTTTGTGTGCCTCCAACAGTTAGTTGCCCTGTTTTGGGTGATAGAACTATGCCTGTTGAGTAAGTGGGCCACTTTGCATAAATTATCATAGGTGCTGTAACCGTATATGTCCATGAAGTAGTATACGATTGGTCCTCGAACCATCCGTGAAAAGTAGCTCCTGGCTTGGCTTGGTGATTAAATGCTGTCTGACTAAGTCTTGAAATTTGTCCTTTAAATTCAACTTGATTTAGCTGGTTATTATAAAAGGCAAAAGTCCCAATACTAGTCACACTAGAAGGAATGGTCACATTCGGTAGCTGGTTAGACGCAAAGGCAAAACCCCCAATACTGGTCACGCTAGAAGGAATGGTCACATCCGTTAGCTGGTTACTATAAAAGACATAATCCCCAATACTGGTCACGCTAGAAGGAATGGTCACATTCGTTAGCTGGTTAGACGCAAAGGCAGAAGCCCCAATACTGGTCACGCTAGAAGGAATGGTCACATTCGTTAGCTGGTTATTATAAAAGGCAAACTCCCCAATACTGGTCACGCTAGAAGGAATGGTCACATTCGGTAGCTGGTTAGATCGAAAGGCAAAAGCCCCAATACTGGTCACGCTAGAAGGAATGGTCACATTCGTTAGCTTGTTATTATAAAAGGCATACTCCCCAATACTGGTCACGCTAGAAGGAATGGTCACATCCGTTAGCTGGTTACTATAAAAGACAGAATCCCCAATACTGGTCACGCTAGAAGGAATGGTCACATTCGGTAGCTGGTTATATCGAAAGGCAGAAGCCCCAATACTGGTCACGCTAGAAGGAATGGTCACATTCGTTAGCTGGTTAGACGCAAAGGCAGAATCCCCAATACTGGTCACGCTAGAAGGAATGGTCACATTCGTTAGCTGGTTAGACGCAAAGGCAGAATCCCCAATACTGGTCACGCTAGAAGGAATGGTCACATTCGTTAGCTTGTTAGATTGAAAGGCAAACTCCCCAATATTGGTCACGCTAGAAGGAATGGTCACATTCGTTAGCTTGTTAGACGCAAAGGCAGAAGCCCCAATATTAGTCACGCTAGAAGGAATGGTCACATTCGGTAGCTGGTTATAATAAAAGGCAGAATCCCCAATGCTAGTCACGCTAGAAGGAATGGTCACATTCGTTAGCTGGTTATTATAAAAGGCAAACTCCCCAATATTGGTCACGCTAGAAGGAATGGTCACATTCGTTAGCTTGTTAGACGCAAAGGCAGAAGCCCCAATGCTGGTCACGCTAGAAGGAATGGTCACATTCGTTAGCTGGTTAGACGCAAAGGCAAACTCCCCAATATTGGTCACGCTAGAAGGAATGGTCACATTCGTTAGCTGGTTATACGCAAAGGCAGAATCCCCAATACTGGTCACGCTAGAAGGAATGGTCACATTCGTTAGCTGGTTATATCGAAAGGCAGAATCCCCAATACTGGTCACGCTAGAAGGAATGGTCACATTCGTTAGCTGGTTAGACGCAAAGGCAGAATCCCCAATACTGGTCACCGCTTGACCATCAATAGTAGGTGGAATAGTGACGTCTTTTGTTGTTCCTTTGTAACTTTTAATGGTAACGCCTGTACCATTTGGATTTGTTAAAAAATCGGATTCACTATTCGCAGCACCATAGACCGGTATATTTCCCCATTGTAAATTGAGGAGTAACACGATTAGGAATAGACTAGCTAGTTTTTTCATATAGTAAGTCCCTCTCTTTCTTGTGATTTCTATGTACGAATAACGTCAACTTCTCTAGCATTCAGAACATACAAAAATAAAAAATAACATACAAAGGTTAAAAATAGGTTAAAAATTTAAAATTAAGTAATTATTTTTTATACAAACCCATTCAAAATAACGTTCCCAAATAAAAGTTTGGGTAGACACAAAAGCCAAGAAACGCTGTAAAACAAACGTTACTTGGCTTTTTCATTGGATATTGTTTATACAAAGGTATATAAAGAGAGTTTACAATAAGACTTTTCAAAATATTGCAGAAAACATTGTAGGGGTGTTATATGAATAAAAACCTATATATGGAGACTTTCTAAATCTGTATTCTTCTCAATCCTATATTACAATTGCTGGTGGTTTAGGTGAAACGATCTTCAACAAACGGGCGCAATTGTTGAGTAACATAGATGGTCTTCTGTACCATCACCATTTATTAATCAATCAGGAAATCAAAGGAATTGTAAAACAACATATAACGTTATCTATCCAGTTGGCCTCAACTCTCTCTAAAACTATTTTATCAAGAGGGGAGCCTTATAAAAAGTAGAGCATAAAATATCCAATTGGGTTTTTATGCTCTACTTTTTTGAATTATGAAGAACAGGGGGTTGGTCAAAAAACTTTTTTTAAGAAGCTGTTTTAATTTTATTGGTACCAAACAGCTTGAGAATTATACATATCATAATAAACGCCTTTCTTCATTATTAAATCTTCGTGATTTCCAGTTTCAACAATTTCACCTTTTTTCATAACTATAATTCTATTTGCAATTCTAGCAGATGCCATTCTATGCGATATAAAAATTGCTGTTTTATCCTTAACTAAATCAATGAATTTTTCAAAAATATAAATTTCTGTTTTGGGATCTAAAGAAGCTGTGGGTTCATCTAATACAATTATGTTAGAGTCTTTAAATAACGCTCTTGATAAGGCGATTTTTTGCCATTCGCCGCCAGATATATCAACACTGTCAGGAAGGATTTTTCCTAGATTAGTTTTAATTCCATTAGGTAATTTTGAAATCAAACTATCAATTCCTATTTCATTTACTACTTCATTCAATTTTTTCTCATTGTTTAATTCTGAGATATTGCTAAAAGCTATATTTTCCCTTACTGAGTATGAAAATTTTACGAAATCTTGAAATATTACTGTTATATTGTTCCTTAGACTTTTTTCTTCTATTTGTCTAATTTCATTTTCATCAAATAATATATCTCCCCTTGTAGGTTGATATAAACCAACTAAGATTTTTATTAAAGTACTTTTTCCCGATCCGTTGTCACCTACAATAGCAATTTTTTCATTTTCTTTTATATCTAAGGAAATATTTTTTAAAGTGTAATCTTGATTCATAGGATATTTATAAAACAAATTGCTAATTCTTATATTTTTAACATCTGTTATATTAACTGTTTTCCTTACCATATCTAGATTATTTTCTATTTTACTATTTTCAAAATCTATAAAATCAAAAAAATCTTTGACATATAGGCTACTTTCTAATATAACAGCCAATAATAATGAAATGTGATTAATTCTTTGTTGCAATTCTTTCATGGATTGTATTATTGTAATGAAACTACCAATGCTTAAATTCTTTGTATTTATTATTTTAACAGTAACAATTGTAGCTAATGCGTATAAGATAGCCGAGAGTGTATCCAGTCCAATATTTGTATTTCTTTGTTTCTTAAGAATATGTATTAACCTAGTATTATTGGTTAATATTATCTTACTCCATTTTTCCAAAAATATATTTCCTAAATTAAACAATCTGATCTCTTTCGTGCTTTGTTTGTCACTCAGTAGTCCATGTATATAATTTGCTTCTCTTAATTCGCTTGATTGTCTAATAAGTAAGTTAAATTTTGCTTGTCCATATTTATACTGAATTATAAAGGTTGGAATTCCTACTACAACTGCCATAATTACTAGTATCCAATGAATAAAAAATAAAAAACTTATAAAAGATAAGATACTAATAACATTTTGTAAAGATTCAAATATATTTTTAACTGGTCTTAAAAACCTTGTCCCATAATTATTTTTTATGCGAAAATGATGATTATAAAACGTAGGTAATTCAAAACATGTATAAGGAACACTAGTTAGTTTATTCATTATCATTTTACCCAATTCGTGATGTAGTAGTTGTTCCATATTTGTATCTAAAACATTCAAAAAATTAGTGATTCCTGATTTAAGTATTGCAACAACTAATTGAAGTATTATTAATTTAATAATTAAAAACATACTACTATTATCACCTTTTGCAAAAAATGCAATTTCATTAATTAGTGCTTGTAGTATCCATAACTCTGCAAATGGCAGTAATCCATTCATAATTCTGAAAAATACAGAAGCAAATAACCATGATTTTTTTATGTGATAGATTAACTTAAAGGATCTAATTAAATATGAGATCATCATAATTTCTCCTAAAATTAAAGGTCAGGTAATAGACTGCCAGAGTCTATACTTTTATCAAAAAACAATTTTATGTCTTATGAAGATTTATAAAATCGTAAATAGGATATTAATAATTCAAAATCTTTTTTATGATTAACTAGACCTTTCTCCAGCACTTCATCGTCTCTGGAAAGTAGGTAAGCAAAAGGGAAACCAGTAATTCCAAGGTTATGAAGTTGTTCATGTTTAATTAATTTGAATACATTCTTGTGCCTGTTCATGGGTTGCTAACATCAGTATATTGAACTGCAAATCTTTGTATTCTTTCCTCAATTCATCTAGATAAGGATAAACTCCTTTACAAACTTCACAACCATATGAAGTAATAATTAAAACAGTGGCTTCTTTAATTTTAGGTTTTGTAATCGGATTACCTTCAATGTTTTTTAGTAGATTCAATGGATAGAGCTCACCTTTTCTTAATCCATCTTCACTTTTAGGAAGTTTTCTTTTTGTAGATGAGTCAATCAATATTCTATATAAATACAGTATCATTACAGATAAGATAAGAAGCAATAAGTTAATTGTAAGAAAAAATATTAAGTTGATCATGTTTTTAGTATCCGCCTTATTGTAATTAATTTTTTATAGTTTTTAGATAAATAATAAAAAACCATAATGTTAATACTAGAAAACCACAACATGAATTTCTTCTCGAATGAGTAAGTTGTAATGCCAATCTCTATTTTGCACAAGAAAATAAAACTTAATAAAATGAAAAGAAATATTATTCTAGGGTATGTAGATTTCCCTAATTTTTCATCAGACAGCTCTCCAAAACAATTACAACTTATTTGTAGTCTTTTTATCTGACTATATAAAGCCGAAATAAAAAAAGAGAGAATTAAGAAAAACAATATAACCTCTCCAAAAATACTTGTCCTTTTAAAAATAATAAGCGATGAAACGAGTATTTCTAGGGCAAGAATAAATATAGCAGCGATAAAAGAAAAGTTATTATTAAAACCAAAGGAAAAGAAAACATTTTGAAATTGTTTGAAGGTAAATAATTTAGAAATAAATGAAAAAAGGAAGATAGTACTTATTAAAATTTTAGTAAATAACACTAATTCTGCAATAAGCTTACACACCTTTCTAATAGTACAAAAGACAAGAGTATTACCTTGTCTTTTGTACCCTTAATTACATTTTATTAAAAATACCCACATCCGCAGTGTGTTCTAGGAGGTTCCGATGCAAGAGGAGTATAACAGTATTCTACTGTTGCTTGTCCTCCAACTCCACAAGGGACAGTAGAACATACAATCTTGTCGCAATCGCTTCCCATTGGTTGGAATTCATCCATAATAAGTTCATCCATAATAAACATCCACCTTTCTTTTTTGAAATTCTTAACAATATATGTGATAAAATTGGATATATTACAAATATATAGAAGTTGATTGTAAGTTTGTTTAAGTCCACAACTACAATAGTCCATCACACTTCTGTATTATTTTTGTTAAGCTAAAACCGGCTACCACTGCAATTGAAATGAGAGCCACTTTATATCAAAATAGTCCTTACTTTAAATAACTATTATTATGAATATTCTATCGTTTGAGCGTTTTTCATTTTTTAAAGACAGCATTAACAGATTGACTCACACACCGTACACACATTATCTACATAATAAGTGGCTCTTAACTCATTTACAAACGAAGGAATGGATAGAAAAGAATAATTTTTAGTGGCTCACATTTAATTTGCAAAAACACACCTCCAAAATATTATAAAGTTTTTCATTAATCAATTGTCTTTCTATATAAGAATGGCAGATTAGGAACGTCGCCTATGCTTGGAACTCATTTTGCCATATTCACTCACTTTTAAAACACTTTATTCCTATTGTTAGATTAAAAATAATGTATAAATAAGGTATAAATTGAAATTTTTATTAATATATAATATAAAAATACAATATTTGTATTGTAAATTAATAAAAATTAAAGATTTGAGGTGAAAATTATAAAAAAGAAATTATTTTTTATATGTTTACTTATATTATGTGTAATGTTCGTTACTTGGAAGTTAAATAAACCAGTTAGTAATAGCGAATCAACGATTTCTAACAAAATGAATAGAAAAGCGTTCGTACCAGAAGGGATCAGTCCTGGAAATTTTAGCAAGTACGATATATCACTGAGGATGGAAAATGACGGTAAGTTCCAATTAGAAACAACTGTATTGATCAAAAATCTATCTACGGATGATTGGGAACAATTAATTTTCTACTTTATACCTAATATGTTTACAAAAAGTGTGTCATCTGAGCTGGAACATCCCTCGAAAGTTGATTTTCATAACATTTCGATTGATGGAAAAAAGGTGAATTACACACTAGAAAAAGATACATTAAGCATGATGCTTCTGGAAAAGTTGAAACCTAATCAAGAAATTAAAGTTAATTTTTCATATGAACTAACCATTCCTGAAAAAGGATTAAGATTCACGAAAAGTAATAGTAATTATCATTTAGCTCAGTTTTATCCAATGCTTGCCACATATAGAAATCATAAATGGAACAAGGAAGCGTACCGCGATAGAGGAGAGACATATCATACTGCATTTAGCAATTTCAAATTAACGTATGACATTCCTAAAGAGTACACCTTGGTTTCTTCATTTGATCAAGAAGTATTTCCAAGTCCAAACAAAGGTTTACTTGAAGTTGAGAATGTGAAGGAGATATTTCTTGCTATATTAAAAGACCCATTACTAGTAGAAAAAGATGAGGGCATTTCCATTAGATTATTTGGATTTGAGGAGAAAAAAGAAGAACTATATCAAGAAATAGTAGACGAGGCTACCATTGCATTAAAGTATTTCGAAGAAATTATGGGGCCTTATCCTTTTAAACAATTAGATATTGTAATAGATGGAATGGGTATGGAGTATCCAGGAATTGTAACAGCTCATTCGATTTATAATAGTGGTCCAAGCAATTCACAGCAACTTAAAAGTATGGTAGTTCATGAGATTGCTCATCAGTGGTTTTATGGGATAATTAGTAATGATCCATATAATAATGCTTGGTTAGATGAAGGTTTCGCAGAATTTGCTACTAGTCTATTCAAGTATGCGAAATTGAAACAAAGTGAAACTTATAATTCGATGTTCAGAATTGACCCAGAACGCGAACTTCCAGTAAATCTACCTCTTGATCAATACGATGAATCTAATATGAGTTCATATGTTTACGGAAAATCCGCCATAATGTTATGGGCATTATTTAAAGAAAAAGGAGAGTTAAAAGAAGCTGAAGAATTTTTAAAAACTTATTATCAATTTTATAAAAATAAAGAGATTGATTCTAATGAGTTTATGAGATTTACAAGATACTATTTTGATTTAAAAGATGATTCATTATTTGAGGGTTGGTTACAGCTAGAAAATTAAAAATGAATATTTGATTTTTTAATCAATAGGAGCATTAGACTATAAAGGGAAAAATTGTAGTAATGTAGGAAGTAAGAGTAAGGAAAGACGAATTAAAAAGGCGACTGTAGTTTTATAAAAAAGATTGATCATTTATAACAAAGTTCGATTATTTAAAATAAATATTGATTAAAGATCCTGTGTTGATATGCGGGATCTTTACTTATTCGACAATCGGGCCAGATTGTGGAATAACGCCTCTAAAGAAATTTAGGTTAGCCGTCATCTTAAAGACTGGATTATAATAAACAAAAGAGGTGACTGAGATTTCTATAGCAAAGATACTTTTTTTCCCGATAATAGTAGCATTAGTTACCACATTAAGTATCGTGTTTATCGAGAGAATATTCCAATCGGATATAATGCCTCCTTCGACGGCTGAGAAAATACTGTTTTCTGTACTGCTCTATTTAGGAATCTATTTATTTACTATTATCCTTGTAGTCCCTATTGAAATTTATTTAACTAATAGAATAAAAAACAAAATACTTTCTTTTGTTCTAACAAATGTTATCGGTTTAATTTTGGTGGGTTGCATTGATATTTGGTTCTTTACTCTTGGTGGTTTTATGTCTATATATTTGATTTTCCCATTGTTCTCAATTTTAACGTTAATACGATTCAATTCTGATGCGAAATAAAATATATAGAGAAAGATGACTGAAGGTTGGTTATCATTTCATTCAATATTCAACACTCGGGCGCAATTCTGTAACAAAGATTCAGCGCTCGTTGCCATTAAAGGGCCAGATTGTTGAGTAACATTCTTTTATGAAATGTCCCCAAACGCAAGCATGAAAACATTTTAATCAGCGACATGCAGTGTTAAATTAGTGTTTTTAGCTGTTTTTATTAGAAAATAATGCTCTGGAAAATTGTTTTAAAGAGGATTGTTCGAATCACTTGTTCTGAATGTCAGTAACATATAAATAGAATCTCAATGAAATGTTCCCTAAGGACGCTTTGGGTGCATTTATCATCAGTTGATGGGAGAAATCGGTTCGTTTAAAAGGTGTACTGGGGATAATGGCGAAATAGTAAAGAAAGTTGAATTGTAGAGGGGCGAATTTATATTTTCGGAAGTAGGGAAGAAAAATGATTGAATTAAGAAAAATTACTCACGATAATTTTGAGGCAGTGTTGAAGTTAAGCATAACAGACGAGCAGAAAGGAAATGTGGATTCCAGTATATACTGTTTGGCTAAAGCCTATGTAAAGATAATCAACGACGAAAAACCTCCTATGATTTTCGCTATATACAACAATGATGAAGTCATAGGATATGTCGATATTGGATTTTTCGAACTGGCGGAAAGTGCATTTTTATGTGAAAAATATGGAGATAAATCTACTTATGGACTTAATCGCTTTATGATTGATAAAAAGCATCAAGGCAAAGGATTTGGCAAACAAGCAATGATGAAAGTTATTGATTACATAAAGTCGTTTCCACAAGGGAAAGCCGATGCAGTTGCTACATCATATTGGATGGTAAACGAAGTCGCTCGGAAGTTGTTTGCGTCTGTCGGTTTCGTTGAAACAGGAGCGATATGGGACGGACAAACAGGGGATAATTGGAATGCAGAAAGAAAAGATATAGAGTATGCAGAAGTAGGTGCCAGACTCGGATTATAAAGCTAACCAGTCTGGAATTAAAGGTAGCTAATTTACTTACAGAGGGCTTAAAACAAATAGCAATGAGTTAAACCTTACAGCAGCTAGCGTAATTCATACAATTCTATACAAAATAACGGTCCCAAATGAAAGTTTGGAAACGGACTTCAAGGCCAAGAATGTTGTTAAATCAACGTTCTTGGCTTTTGGTATGAACATTATTTATGCGTTGTTTTATGCACTTTTGGTAAAAGTTAGTCATGGCAAAGGTCTTGAAGTATTTGAAGTAATGTTGCACCATCTTCTTTGGTGAATATAATAGAGTATAAAATTGAAGTCTTATCGTTTGTAGATCCGCATAAATCTGACTAGCCTTCTTATTGTAC
Organism: Lysinibacillus capsici; assembly: GCF_020217405.1. Classification (NCBI taxonomy): domain Bacteria; kingdom Bacillati; phylum Bacillota; class Bacilli; order Caryophanales; family Bacillaceae; genus Lysinibacillus; species Lysinibacillus capsici. The sequence continues at coordinate 2,207,700 of NZ_CP084108.1, forward strand.
TAACGGAGTGCTAGATAACGATCTTCAACAATCGGGCGCGATTGTGGAGCAACACAGGTAGAAAATAATCAAACTTTTTTATTAAAACCTAACTTATAACTGCTAAAGAAAAACCCCTTTTGATCAATCTTTTTTCAAAAGGGATTCTTCTTAATTTAACATAAAATAAGGGTTTGCAAGGTAATTTTACTCAAACTTTAATTCAAAGCTACAGTTTCTCCACTAACTAGTAGCGATAGAACAAAGCATAATTTTATTTGTTATAATTTAAGTGATATATATAAAATAAGTAATAATATGGATAATTAACTGATTCTACATAGTCAAGTGACATTCAAGAACTAATTCGTTCCACATTTAAGCTAAAGAGAGTAGGGATGTTTATGTATAAAAAGCTTTCTGCGGATGAAAGAGAGCAACAGCTATCAGCATTAACTATAAAACAACGGAATTTTTTGGAAAACGAAATGAAACGTGGTAGACGGACAGTATTAGAAAACGTTATGAGAGAGGAAAAAATCACAGCACTCAAGTCCATAGATATAACTCTTCAAGAAGATGAGATGAATGTCGTAGATTGGTTGATTTCCGATTACAATGATTTTGGTCCAGGTAATCTAGATGGGCGATGCGCCTGTGGTCGACGACTACGATATATGTTTACCGTTGAACATCAAGTGACTCGGACAAAAATTCAATATGGGAAGGATCATTTGAGTGCATTTTTAAATATTGAAGTGAATGAAATAGATGGCGTTATAAATGAGTTAGATAAGATTGATTATGAACTAGATGAACTTTTATGGAAATTAAATAATAATGTGTACTACCACGAATACTACAATAGAATCCCTGATAAAACAGTAGTTTCTGAAAGCATTAAAAGGCATTTTGAAATGAATATTCCATTTTTAGATCGACAAATCAATAGGTTAAATAAATATTTTCAAAAACAAATGGAAGCATTAGAGGAAGAACAACGTAAAATTCAGCGTGAAGTTGACCTTGAAGAGCGCCAGAAAGAAAGAAGACGAATTGAAGAATTACTTCAGGAAAAGAAAAATATTGAGGCCACTTTAGAGGTTGTAAGAAAGGCTCAACGCGAAATTGAAATCAAAAGACAACAGCAGGAAAACGAACGTATAGAAAAATTGTCACAAGAAAAAAAGATGATAGAAGACAAACTAATTGAATCAGTAAAAGCACAGCTCGGCTATAATGCTGCTTTCGATGAAGTAGCATATTCACTTGTATTGAACGGTCAACATAGCGCGGTAGCAATTAGTCATATTATGGCTAATGATTTTGGCTTTAATAAGCATTTTTCTGTAGGCATTATGCATCGTCCCTTCATTTATTTTGATGTATTACTGGCTTTGAAGAAACAAGTGGATAAAGGATATCTTATTATGGATGAATCATCAAATATAGTGGATTGTATTTTCTATGTGAATCCTTACCGTGAGGAAGATAGAAGTAATGAATCCGAGGAGTTGCAACAACAAACTTTTTCACTTTTTTAATGGTAAATAATTTGGATGAGATAACTCATATTTTTGTTTATTTTAATGATTTTGATGCAATACTTGATGGATTTTACTTAGTTTCAGAAAATGATTTGTCCGATTTAAAAAGTTTGAAATCAGCAAGATTTATAATAAGAGATATAAACGGCAACGAAGCTTGGTTTAATAATTTGAATTGCGGTTATGGCGGTATAGGACCATCTTACTCACAAAAAGTACTTGAGAAACTTGGTATACCATCAGACAAGTCCAAATGTGTAAAAGATAGTAGTTATGACATAGTTAAGTATTTTAAAAATGAAAAAGGGGAGTTTGAAGTTTATCCTATTGAAAGTGCAATTACGAGAAAATCAGAATGTAAAGCAACTTTATATTATCACAAGGGAAAAATAGTTTGTTTGCAAGTTGAAGAGAATTACGTGTCTTATATGGATGATAAAACAAAGTTCTTATATGAATATTCATCGATTGTTCCCAATCCTAGTGATATTATCCTGTTTAATAATAGAGAGTCTGCTATTGAGCATGGATATTTCACAAAAGATTTTTTTGGTAATGATAAGGTTTACCAAGTAATATTAAGAGATCAGCATGGTAGGGAACTTTGGTTATGCCCTCCTGTTCATGATAATAGCGCCTTGAAATATCAAAAAAGTGTAAATGAAATATTAGAGTTTTGTGGTCTAGATGTAAAGTTTGAGGAAAACAAACATAAGAAAATATTAAACCGAAACAAGTTCCAGTAGAAGTAATTGAAATAAATAGCAGCTTATAGTTAATTTACATTAAAAGAATTGATTATAAAAGCACTCAAAACAAAAAAATCACACACATCAGACAAGTCTAGGTTGTGTGATTTTTATTTTCATGCATTAATATGCTGTGTAAGCAATATTTTTATTTTTTTCTCCAAATTCATTTGCGTTTTTATCATTAGTAGCATTTTTGAGTCCAAAATACACATCAAACCAATATAAATCTCTTTTTCTATTTAAATCACCTGTGTCCGTTACTTTAAAAATAGTTTTATTACTATAACCTTCTACATATAAAGCATTTTTTATGAGTATAGTAGAACCAAAAGGAAATATAGTATCATGGTTTGATGTTGATTTTTGATGAACAGCAACAGTCATATACTGTTTTTGGATAACTTGCTCCACCATGCCCTATTTTATTTCCTGTATAACCAGTTACTACACCTGCAATATGTTCAGAGAGCGCTTGTGTTTCGATGTCCGGTGTTTCGATGGCCTGTGTTTTCGGTGAAAATGTAAAAATAAATATAAAACAAGTAAGTATCGAGATAACTGCATTTTTCTTCATGAATACAACCCCTTTTAGTTTTTATATTGTTCTCTTTCAAATTCTTCTTCTAGCTCACCCGTTTCTGCATTGAACAATAAATAAATCATATTTTCCTTGGACTGGTCCCATCCGATAACCATCACAATTGGAATGTTTTTTTGCGAGTCTTTAGTAAAACTAAAATTATATCCCTTAGCAAAAGTGTCTCCGGGATAAATTTTGGTGATTTTTTGAGCCCTTTTTAGTAATTCAGGTGTATCATACTTAAATTCTTCAACACTAGAAATAAAGTGACTTTTAGGCATAGCGTTTAATTCATTAGGAACATGTACTTTATCTAGTACCTTTCCGTTTTGAATAGTTATTAAATAATAGTCTTTTTTATTTGGTATGCCAAATTCAATGCTCCAGTACTTTCTTCTGCCTTCCATTCCTGTTGGCGTTTTATCTTTGTCAACACTATTTCCACTATATAACATTGCTTCTTTGTTCCACTGAAGAGCCTCTTTTTGGGCAATCTCAATTGCTTCTTTTAACGTTAAACCCATTTCCATGTCAGGAGAAAAAGCAACTTCAGATTTTTTGCTCGAATCTAACGTTGTATCGTGGTCTGTACTTTGTTGACAACTTGCTAAAAATACACAAATGAAAAGAAGTAAAAAAAATTTCTTCATTAATTCCTCCCTCCAAAGAAAATTAATTTTAGTTGGTATAAGAGTAATTTATACATATAATTTCAAATACCTTCCATTAATTAAAATTTTTATGAAAAGGTCTCTTCGATTTCTATTTACCTAGAAGAACGCCAGAAAGAAAGAAGATGAATTGAAGAATTACTTAAGGAAAAGAAAGAAATTGTGGCCACTTTAGAGGCTGGAAGGAAGGCTCAACGCGAAACTGAAATCAAAAGACAGCAGCACAAGAAAATAGATGATAGAAGACAAACTAATTGAATCAGTAAAAGTACAGCTCGGCTATAATGCTTCTTTCGATGAAGTAACATAATTACTTGTATTGAACGGTCAACATAGCGCGGTAGCAATTAGTCATATTATGGCTAATGATTTTGGATTTAATAAGTATTGCCCTATTTAAATGGACCAAAGATGAACTAGGTCCTACAAGTGTATTTTTATGGTCAACCGATTAACCAGGTCCTGCAGCTGAATATGTTTGGATTGATTGCCCCAGTGATGAGCAGGTCATCTGGCCAAAGCAAAGAGGCTTAATAACTAGCCGCATTAAAGGTGGCTTTATTCTTAAAATTTTAGTGTTTCATGATTTTACATTAAAAAGTTGAATAAGACGAAAAAGGTCGAATACATTATGATATCTGCTCATATCGTAAAATGAGAGGAGGTGGGATTTATTAAAAAGAAATTCCTTATTGTAGTCTTAAGCATCATGGGGGTACTATTATTAAGCTTCGGATTAGCTTCTTTAAATGGTTCTGCTGAAAATAACATTAGTCCACCACCAAAAAGTGCTGAAATTCAAATGTTGGAAAAGATAGAAGTAAAATTAGTGGGGAAATATAAAATAGGTACCTATAGTATTAATACTCATGTTGATAACAATTCGAAGGATATAGATATTGATGTTCTTGGAAGCCAAGAGTATTATGATTCAGTAAAACATGAAATCAAAGATGTTGTGAGAAATTTGATTAGGTCAACTAAATTTGAAAAATATAATGTTAATGTAAAAAAAGGTGAAATTCGTCAAATGATAACAGAAGAAGAGTTAGAAAGAAATAATTTATTGGTTGAGATCGCAAAAAAAATTAATAATGAATTATCTAATGCTTATCCAAACAAAATTGATGGAGGAGTAGATATGAGAATTCCTCCACCGGAAGATCCCCAAGAACTAATTGTGGAAGTAAGTACATTGTTAGATGGGGAAAAACAAGTAGATATTGGTAAGGAAATAGAAAGGACAATATATACTACATTAGAGAAAAAGTTAGCCTCTAATAAACTTTTAAAAGAAAGTACCGTGAAAATATACATTTATAATAAGAATAAAGAAAAAATAAAAACATCTTTATAAAAAGATGTTTCAGACTGTAGACAAAGTCGATTTTTTCGACTTTGTCTATTATTTTTAAATTAAACGGCTATAAGTACAATTTTTTCAGATTTTCCAAACCCTTTATTTTCTAGGATTCAGAAAAATATTTGAACATAGAAAACTAAAGTTAAATGCCGACTTATGATAACTTTTTGTTACGAATTTAGTTTGTCGACACTCTGAAATATCTTTATAAAAAGATGTTTTTTTTCTTTAATCATAAAAGCTTAATGTAAACTTGTCACCCTTATCAACTAAAATAGAGAATTGTACTCTATCACCTGCATTAAGATTACCAATTTGAACAGTTCCTTTATAGTCATCTATTGAATTAAGTAAAGTAAACTTTTTAACCCCATTAACAAAATAAGTAGTATGGACATAATTTGAACTATAAAAAGTGCTTTGCATATCTATTTTAAAATTCCCACCATCAGTCGCAACATATTCATTAGTCAACCATGCTACTCCTGCTCCAAGTGTTGGATTTTGTTGTCCTTTAAAATCCCATTCTCCAGCCCCCAAAGGATTTACCTTTGAATCACTATCAATTTCTGTTGCATAAGTATAAAAAGGAATTGCAAAAGTAGTTGCTAAAGAAATCATAAAAACTAATAACAGAATTTTAAATCTAAATAATTTATTCATAATAAAACTACTCCTTTTCCAATTTTTTAATTGCTATTAATTTAATTCTATAATATTGTAAAATATCCTCTTAATATAAAAAATTATATAGTATGTATATTTAAATCTATTTTCTGTTCATTATAAGTAGACTCTAGCTGAACAAAATAGAATGTAGTAATATCAATGTATTAGATTGTTCATTATAAGTTGTTCAATTAAAGGAGTCGATACATAATGATTTTTGGTTATGCACGGGTTAGTTCTGTTGATCAAAATTTAGATCGCCAGCTGAAGGAGCTTGAAGCTTTCGGATGTGAAAAAATTTACAGTGAAAAAAAGTCAGGAAAAGATTTTGCTCGTTCTGTTTATCGTGAAATGAGATCGAAAATGCGGTTTGGTGATGTGCTGGTCATTCATGATTTAAGTCGTTTCGGGCGGAACAAACAAGAAATCCTTAATGAATGGAAGCAAATAACAGAAGATGAAATTGATATTGTTGTTTTAAATATGCCAATCCTTGATACACGAAAATATAAAGAACTAGCAGGAGGTGTTGGCCAGCTGGTGTCCGATCTCGTTTTGACACTTCTTTCGTGGATGGTTGAAGAAGAACGAAATCGAATTAAAACAGCACAGTCAGAAGGTATCGCTATTGCTAAAGAGCGTGGAGCTTTCAAAGGCAAGCCTAGAAAATATCATGCTGAAGCAAAGGGAAAGGATCGTCTTATCTATAATGTAGTGGTCCAATTATTAAAACAAAATGAATCAGTAGTGAATATTCATCGAGAAACAGGTCTTGCTAGGAACACTATTTATTCAATTAAAAGGCAATTAGAATTGGATGAGTAAACCATCTCTAACAACAAGGATGCAGTTGATAAAACAAGGGCAAGCGATACTTCGTACAAATCGCGTACAAAATGCGTACAAATCGCGTACAAAATGCGTACAAATCACGTACAAAATGCGGACTTTTTTTCGGAAAATCTGTGCTAAAGTATTAGTATCAGAAGATTATGTCCTGAAGAAAGAAAAAATTTTGACAGGATACATAAAGGGTCTTTCCTATTTATAGGAGAGATCCTTTTCGCTTTTGAAATATTAATATTTTTGATGGGAGGGAAAAGAGAAAATGGAAGAACGTCCAAAGCAACAAATCTATGGGTATGAACTTGAGCCAGTGGATATTTCAGATATGTTGTCTTTTGTAGAAAGTAGGCAGGAAGTACACGGCAATAAACCAAAAGTTACTTTGAGCATGTACGGAGATGATGGAAAATGGCATGTTGACGCAGCTGTACGCTACAAAGGTCGTGAAGGAAAGGATGAGTTTCAACCTTTCTTATTAAAATCCTATAAACAACTGTGGCGTGCGGAAAAATATGCGAAGGAAATTGCTGAAGAATATGGCTTTTCAAATGAAGGACTTAATCCTTCATTAACTAATACAGAAATGTTCTTACAGTATCAGAAACGAAAGCATGTAAAGGATACATTCACAAAAGACATGCAAAATGAAATCGAACAACATGGTACTGAATTAATGAAGGTTGTCGAAACACAGGCAGTTGGTGAAGAAAATGACCAATCTTTCTTAACGAAGAAAGAGGTGGAACATTTAATAAGTGAGCAATTTAATCGTATTGAAATAGGTATCGAACAAATGCTCAATTCTGTGGATCCACAATCAAAGAGGAAGACATTCGCTGACTATCGTGATGAAATGAAAAATCTTCTAAAGGAATGTCGCCAGCATTTCAAAGATTCTATTATTGAACGTACATTAACATCCAAACAAAAAATGGATGACAAGGTAATTGGGCTACGGAATGGTGTTCGCGATAGTATTTCCGAAGTAAAAGATTCAGCTAAATCAAAGTTGATGCAAAGCATTCTTTATATGAATGAACGTTTAAAGGACTTTACAACTGTTATCGATCAAAAACTGTACGAGCATGAACCAGTACAACTTGATCGAAAGCAAAACAAAGCTATGGCTGCACAAGCTCATGAACGATAGGGATTCCCCAAATTTGGGGAGTCCTTTCTATTTTTAAAAACTAAGATACTAAAAAAGGATGGGATTATAGTGAAAATGACAAAAAACCTTAAACGTAAAATGATGGCTGTGCCATTCGCTGCTATGGCATCTATGATGCTAATGACATCAGCATTTGCTGCAGAAACAGAAACAAAACCAGTTAACCAGGTAGATCCAATTGTAGAAGTAGCACCAGTAAAAGCAACAACGCAGCAAAAACTACAATCAAACAATGATAGTGAGCGTCGACAAGCATTAGAAGAAACGTTTAACGTGAAGCTTTCTGACACAGATATTTGGGCAGATAAAGCAGGTGAGTATACTTATGATATGTATGGAAATAAGCATGAGTATACACCACACGAAGCACTTAAAGCATTAAAAGTTTATGCAACAAATGCAAATCGCCAAGAGTTAATTCAATACGGCATTCGAGAAAATGACTGGCAACCATATCGTGCATTTGAAGCTGAAAAAACACCAGCGTACTTTGAACTTGTCGATGGTAAATACGAGTACAATAAAATTTTCTGGGGAAATTTAATTGAACATGATCTTACAAATTTTAAAACAAAATTGGCCGATAACTGGAATGACCTTGAAAAGCGCGCTGTAATTGAGGCTGAAATGAAAGCCTACATTAAAAAGCAGGCTGCTATTTTTAATGAAGCTCCTGGAATCGTTCCTTACGTAATTGGACTTAATCACACTGTAACTTTGGCGAAAGAAAATGGTGTTGCTGAAGTAGCAAAAGATTACTTTGACAGTAAATATAATCATCCTGATGTTATGGCAAAAGGTATCTTTAAAGATGGTTCTAATCCATTTAAAAAATAATGTGTTTGATAGTTTATTAATGTTCGACAGGCAGCTTGGGGCTGGAACTAAATATTAATGCATTCAAGAGAGGGGGCGTTGGCCACTCTTTTTTTATTGCCCTTGAAGGGAGGTGGAGAATTTTGAATAACTACAAAGCAGAGATCACTCTAGCTATTATCGTTTTAGTTTTATTTGGTGGGATGGTAGCCTTTGCTACTGGTGTAGTCGATCCTCTAATGGCGAAAATCGGTGCTGGATGGACGAAAATGGTAGACAACGTATTTGGCGGAATTGGCGTTTAAAAAGACAGCCTTTTAGAAGAGATCGTGAGGGACTCTTCTTTTTTTATTGCTCTAACTCAATTGAAGGGAGGTATAGGAATTGAATAACTACAAAGCAGAGATCACATTAGCCATCATCGTTTTAGTTTTATTCGGTGGAATGGTAGCCTTTGCCACTGGCGTAATCGATCCTTTAATGGCGAAAATCGGTGCTGGATGGACGAAAATGGTAGACAACGTATTTAGTGGAATTGGCGTATGAGAAAGGCTTAATTCAGCCCTGTAGGGCAGTCATGAGGAGCAGAAGATAACGATCTTCTGCTTTTTTATTTTATCGAAAGGAGAATTACAAATTGACACCATCAGAAAGAAAGCGTCAAAGCAAAGTAAAGCCAGAAGGATTTGCTGATATGGAGGCCCTGGTAAAACAAATATTTGAAGCACAAGAACAGTCTTATTTTGATTGGCTTCATCAGCAGCACCAAGCCCAAATAATCAAATTTAATTTAGAAAACAAAGGAATAATAGCTTCTCTAGCTAAAGAAAGGGAGGTATAACGTATGGATAATGCCATTACGCTGATTAATGAGATTGCCAATGATGTACAAAAGTTTGCTCCTGCAGTAGCTGGTTTGGTTTTAATTATCATTGGTCTTGTTTGGATGTTTGCAAAAGATCCTCAAAAGAAAGAAAGTGCGCAGTCTTGGATGATGAACGTATTTATCGGATTCGCCATTGTTTATCTAGCTGCATCTTTCGTTGCTTGGATGACAGGAAAAGTATCTGGATTCTGATCTAATATTGTACTGAGGGAAAGCAAGGGAAGGAGAAAACAATGTGTTACGAAAATTATTGATTCGTTTCAAGGATGACGGTGATTACTTTCGAGAAATTGATGAAGAACGGAATTATTTTTTTACCGAAGCAGAAGGAATTATTGATAGGATTCGTGACAGAATTGCAAAAGAAAAAAGGGCAGCCTCTACCAAGTCTTTTGAGTTTTGGATTGATGGCCAATGTTTAGTTATCAGCCAAGTTCATTTTGACAAAAAAGATAGCCTCCAAAAACAGCTTGAGCATACAATTCTAACATTTGATAGTTGGGAAGAAGATATACGACATAAGTATGTCAACACCCTAAAGGAGTATGTTGAGGAGGAAAAGCAGCTGTTTATTAATAAAGAGTTTGCGACATTTGCGATTCGCTTTGATCAACTATTCGGTGTTTCTGCTTTTGAACCGTTCCCTATTTATTTAGATGGTTCACAACTAAATCAAGTATATGGGACCATGTAACCACTTGTTAGAACAGGCTTTTATGCAGAACTTGAGCAAATGATGGCAGCTATAAAAACTGCTTTAGAAAAGTTAGTCCTCGATGCTCAAAAGACTTTGCAAGGTGAGCAAACAGACTTTCTTCAACAGCAGAAACTGTTAGAGGAGAAGGTAAATTTGATATTGCAAGAGGATACAGCTTTCAAACAATTTTCTCAATATGCTGGTGCAAGTTTTCAGTCTGTAGGAAAACATCGTATTGAGGCTTTATGTCCCAATTTCAAACTATATCAGGCTGTTCAGCTGATCCTTTTTTCAACTTTTGTAGAACAATATAGTTTTGCTGAAGCTTACGAAATTCATTTAACACTGGTTACGGCTTTAAAAGAAAAATATGATGCTATTTTATCGCAAGGCTTCTCGCTTGCTAATGATGAAATGATTGAATCTCTTGTTTTAAGTCCAATTTTACAACAATTTAAGTTGGATATTGAAAAGCAATTACAGAGAGATGAGGTGAAGGAGGATGAGCCACAATAAATTACTTTATCAAGATATAAATGAGATGTTGGCCGAATTAAATGCAAAGGATCGAGGCAGATATTTCATTTGTACGTGTCCAGAGTGCCAGCAACAGGAAGCGTTTATCTATAAAAACAATATGAATTTCATTCAATGCAATCGAGAAAATAGTTGTGGTGAGCGTTTTATTTTATCCTACGAAGAAAAAGAGGCTGAAATCTCTTACTCTACTGATCAAGATAAAAGAAAGGGACTTAGCGTTAAGGAGTCTAAGCAGCTGGCCGACTTTACAAAATTAATGAATCATGTCCTACAAAATATCGAAAGTGACACCTTAGACAAGGGTTATCGAGGACTTTCACGTGCAACTACTTCCCCGTTCATTGCTGATTTTTCTAATCCAGAAGGCGTGAAATTTATGTTTGAATATGCGAATGGATTATTACCGAAGAATTATGCGGATAATCATTGGATGTGTCAAAGAAACCTTGTCTTTCCGTTATTTAGTGAGGATGGTCGTATAGATCGAATTTTGTTACGTTCATCCATTAATCCAAATATTGAGCCTAAAGAAATACAACTAGTTGTGAATCCCTCAAATGAAGCGAGGGATTTTTTTGTTGATATTCCTGAAGAGGCAAAAACCGTTGTTATTGGTGAAGCTATTTTGGACAGTTTATCATTTCGTGAAATCGATAAAACGCTTGGAATTATGGCATTAACAGGTTCTCGGAAATACCGAACTCTCTGCAACTATATAAAAGAAAATCCAGAAAAATTTCAAAATAAGCGATTTCTTATTGCTATGGACGATGATGTTGCTGGCTATAAAGCTTCCAAAGAAATCGCTAGTTGTCTGGAAGAAATACATGCTGATTATCAAATTTTTATATACCCTGAAACGTGTAAAGATGGAAATGACTTTTTAGTAAAGGAAAAGGAAAAATTTCAGCGATATGTTCAGTTTTTTGATAAGAAATTTGAGTCAAACAGCAGAAATTATATTGATATTAAAAAGTCCATGCAACATGTAGTAATATGCAATTCGAGAATGGATGCTTTATCGTTCCGAAGTGTTGATGCAGAATGTGGCGTATTAGTTATACAGGGAGAGGACAATGTTGATTTTAAAGAACCTATCCAGAAACTAATGTTAAACAGGGATTTACAGCATAAAACATTTATTTTAGCTATGCCACATACAGCTGAAGGTCAGAACAAAACACATGAGTTGATTGGATTTTTTGAGAAAATGAATTTAGAGTACAAAGTTTTTGAATATCCTGATGATGCCTTATCGCCAATAAAATTTTCTCTGGATGATCATAAGTCTTTTGAGAAATGTGTTAATCAACAACTTTTCAAAAAAGAAAATCAAGTGCGGAAACTTCAATATGAACGATAAGACACAAGGAAGGAGATATTATGACGACTTTTTTGAAATGGTTTGTACCACTACTAGCGTTCGTAGCTTTTATAGGGTTTATTGCCTACGGGGCATCAGTTCAGAATATAACGACACGTACAATGGCCGAAACTGAAGTGGTTTTGGAAACTGCTCATGTAGGAGCCATTCGAACAGGCTTAAATGAGCAGGGACGATCAGAGAAGGACGCTTTGTATATAGACAAAAAGGAATTAGTAGAAAATTTGTTGACTGAAATTGCAGCAACTCAAAAAAATCTTACCTACAAGCTCCAAGTAAATTATGCATTTGTAGATGCAGGAGGTAAAGTAACATCCATTGATAAAGATATTCGCGGTATCCAATACCGTATTCGATATATTGATGAAAAGGGTAAAGTGAAGGGTACTGCTGAACGACACTTAACACTGAATGAATTAGAGTAGGTACTCACCAAATTTGGTGAGTGCCTTTTACTTTAAGGGGAGGGTGGTGAAGCACAGGCATGTCAAATCTAAAAGGTGCAATTTTGGCGATGGCACTATGGGTTGGTGTAGTGTTTCCTTTCTTATTAAGTTTTGGAATCGACTCTTTGCAACAACGTGCTTATCTCAGTACAACAGAAAAAATAGCAGAGCTTCTTAAACAAGAAGGTGGCGTTTCCGAACAAGTACAACAGGTAGCGAATAATTTAAAGGGCAAAGGCTACATAGTGACCTTTTCTAAACCTAGTTTAGTTCAGTTTGGAGAAGAAATTGTTATTAATTATCAATATGAGTATCAAAATGTACGTGGTAAACAAAAGTTAGCTACACAAAATAAAGTGGTAATAGACAAACGTATAGTCGCAGGTGGCGGTAATCCTACCACGCCAAAGGAACCTCAAACATATTCTGTGACAACGCCTGAATCGTTAAATGCCAATGGTGAATTTACGTTTAACATACCAGGATTAAAAAATATACTAAATGTAACTTCAAATACTGGAAATGTTGAAATTGTGCGTGTTAACGGTGAAGAAGTAACAGCGAGAGTTTCTAATGGAGCCATCTCAAAGAAAGTTCAAACAGGTGGAGCATTTATTCCAGCTGATACGAAATTTGTTCGAGTTACAGAAAAACGAAGTAGTCCTAGAGTAGCGAAATACTTGAATTATAACCAAGATGGGTATGTAGGTAAGTTACAATACGTTGGATATTCAGGAACAGCACCAAGTAAACAAGTAACAGGTGATAATTTATGTATACATTTGGTAGCTGGAAGCTTTTCATTTTATGTTTATAAAGATGGGGATTGGACTCGTACTAGCGGAACAACAGCGTGTAGTAACACTGTTTTCAAGTACAAAGAAACAGATTCAAATGGTGTAACTTGGGTAGGTGATTTAATTGATTATGTGGATACCTTCTTTGATGAACCTAAGTATGTTTATAGATCTGGAGAATCATCACTAGAATTATTAAACGGTGTCGAATATCCAAATAAACCTGATCTTAATTCCATTGTCCCTAATCCTAAAAATGGAGATACCCTTGAAATTTTAGCTACTAAGGGTATTCGTAAATTTACTGGTATAGTTTATGACAATTCTAAAGGTAATCCAAGTTGGGATTACGAAGGATACGTCACAAGACCAGAATCAGATACACGTACTTACGCCAACTACTATCAATATCAACTACAATTTGAGTATATGAGTAATTGAGGACGATAAAACTTTCTACCTTTAAGTGCTTGAACCGAAAGGTTTAGCAGAATGGTGAGTCATTTCACAAGAAGGGAGTGAGAGATTTCATATGTCTAACCTAAAAGGTGCTATTCTGGCCACAGCGTTGTTTGCAGCTGTGGTTTTTCCTTTTCTTCTCATGATGTCTATCGATGCTTTCCATCAACATGCCTTTTTAAAGATGACAGAAGAGGTTACAGAGCTTGTCAAAGAAGAAGGCGGTGTATCTGAACATGTTTCACAAGTAGCTGAAAGATTAAAGAAAAAGGATTTAACGGTGACTTTCTCTAAGCCAGGACTTGTTAAATTTGGAGAAGATATTGTTATTGGGTATGAATACAACTATCAAAATGTGCGTGGTAAGAAAACGCTAGATGGTCAAGATAAAATCGTGATTATGAAGCGTCCCACTGGTAAAAATGGTGGTAATTCTAATGAACCTAATCTGCCAACTGAAATTGCAAAGTCATACTCTACAAAAACACCTGAGTCATTGCAGCCAGATAAAGAGTACACATTTACGGTACCAGGATTAAAAAATCTACTGGGTGTATCTGCAGATATGGGGAAAGTAGAAGTTGTACGTGTTGAAGGGGAGAAAGTGACCGTTAAAGTATCAGGTGGAAAAGTAGTAAAAACAGTACAAACAGGTGGAACAAATACGCTGGCAGACGAAAAATATGTGACAGGTGAAGATACAGCTGCGTATAACCAAAATGGTTATACTGGCACCCTAGAACGCTATCTTTATAGTGGGAAACTTATGCCAGCTGATAGTAAGGTGATCACGACAACTAAAACATCCTTATTTACTAGCGTTTTCCCAGGTTCTATAGACTATGGATCGGACGGGTATAGAGGTAATTTGTTGAAGAGTGGAGATCCAGTTAAAACGATTTTTAGTGGTGAATACACACCTTCAGATACAAAATGGATAGAGGGTGCTACAGCTGAAGAATACAATGAAAATGGTTATACAGGCAAGCTTGAAAAGTATCTTGTAAGTGGAACGTATATTCCAAGCGATACTAAGTATGTTCAAGACCAAAATTCAGCCAATTATCATCAAGATGGTTACTTTGGATATTTAGAACGTTATCAAGTTGAAGAATTCACTACAATAAGCGAGGTTTATCCTAACTTGGGGACGGGTGGTTGTTCTCATTTTTATTATATGAATGGACAATCTTTAACTTTAGTAGATCGCACGATTGATGGGGATACTACAACTTGCTTTTACAGTGGATATATTTTGGTAGATAAGTATAAAGGAATGGTCACAAAGCCTGCAGTTGATACACGCGTATATGCTTATAAGGGGACAGTAACAAAACCAGCTACAGATACACGTATTTATGAGTACGTCCAAAATTACACTGGTACAGTTACAAGACCTGAAATGGATTCACGTATTTATAAGTACCGAGGAACCGTTGTAAGACCAGCCTCTGATACGCGTACTTATGAGGATTATTACCAGTATGAATTGAATTTCCAATACAAATAAGGTGAGATATATGAAAAAATTTCTCAAAAAGACAATTTGGTTTTTGTTTTTTACATTTGTAGCTGCTATAGCTTATATAAATACGGACTATGGGAATATTGCCCCTCAAAGAGAGCAACAAGAAATCAAACACGTTCAGATGTAACTACTACATCCAGAGCGTGTTTTTTGTTGGAATTTGAAAGAAAGGAGTAAGGTCTATGAATGAAACAAAATATTTACAACGTTTAGCACAACCTAAAGGACTTCTTGTTTTCTCTATAGTTTTTTGGTCACTCATGTTTTTTGTTTCGAATTTTGTGCTTGCATTCCTTCAATCTATACTGGCATCGTTCCATCAATTCCAGGCAGATCCCAAGAGTGTATCTTTTTCGATTGATTGGCGAAGCTTTTTAGATTTTCAGTCAACTTGGATTCCGTTTTATATAGGGTTTGCAATTCTAAGCACGATAGGATTTGTGAAATTTATCTATAAAATTCGCTTGAATTTTGTGGATTTGAATAAAGGGCAGCACGGCACTAGTGAATTTGAACAGGTGCGTGAATTAAAAAAGCAATACAAAATTATACCTGCTGCAGAAAAAGAATATGACGGTGATGGTGGCGTCATTATTTCAGCTTTACAGGAAAAAGGGCGTCCGTACCGTCTATTAATCGATGAAGGACCTATTCATACGATGGTTATTGGGATTACGAGATCGGGTAAAGGGGAAACTTTTGTATTTCCTCAGATAGATGTACTGAGTCGAGCCAAAAATAAGCCCTCCTTAGTTGTCAACGATCCAAAAGGGGAACTTGCAGCTGCTAGTTATGACACGCTAATTGCTCGTGGTTACGAAGTGCATGTATTTAATTTAATACAACAATACATGGGAATGGGATTTAATCCATTACAAGTAGTTATCGATGCGTGGAAATCAGGAAATACGAGTTTAGCGCAACAGTATGCGAATAGCGTAGGGTTTATGCTATACAATGATCCATCAGCAAAAGATAAGTTTTGGTCCAACTCAGCTCAATCTTTGGTGACAGCAATCATTTTAGCTTTGACTGAGGATGCGTTACTGACTGGTAAAGAAGATACGATTAACTTATATTCGGTGGCTAATTTCCTGTCTACACTTGGAAGTGATACTAACGCGGAAACAGGTGAAAACGCATTAGATTTATTTTTCCAAGCCAGAGATGAGGTTAATCCAGCTCGTATGATGTATGCAACAAGTAACTTTGCTGCTGGTAATACACGTGCAGGAATTTTCTCATCAGCGATGGATAAATTGCAAATTTTCACATTAGAACCCAATGCAAAACTTACAAGTTACAACAGTTTAGATTTAACAGAAGTTGGATTTGGCGACAAGCCAATTGCGATTTTTATGGTAACGCCTGACTATGATAAATCGAACCACGTTTTGGCCAGTATTTTTGTGAGTCAATTATACCGAGTAAATGCTGAGAAGGCTACGATGAGTCCTAGCGGAAAAATGAAACGCCAGGTACATGCTTTACTTGATGAGTTTGGGAATATGCCAGTAGTGGATGGTATGGACGGTATGGTTACTGTAGGGGCTGGCCGAGGGTTTAGGTTCCATTTAATTATACAAGCTTATTCTCAAATGAAATCCCTGTATGGTGATGACGCAGATACAATCATTGGTAACTGCTCTAACCAAATATATATTTTAACGAAAGATAAAGCGACAGCAGAACAGTTCTCCGCGCTCATTGGTACAAAAACAATTACAGATGTGAGTCGTAGTGGAAAATTACTGTCTACAGATAAGTCGCATAGTGAATCCGTGAAAGAACGTGCTTTACTTATGCCAGATGAATTAATGCAGTTAAAAGAAGGGGAATCTGTAGTCGTTCGTGCTAATAAGCGTCAAGATAATGAGCGTAGAAAAATTGTGCCTAAGCCTATTTTTAATACGGGCGTTACAGCTGCTAAGTTCCGTTGGGAGTATCTAGCAGAGGACTTTGATAATAGTAAGTCCATATTATCTCTACCCATTATGTCCACTAAGTATCACAATTTAAAGATGTCTGAAATGGTCTTCACTTCAAAAAGTGAAAGAGACCTTTTTGTATGTATGTCTTCAGCAATGAGTACAGCAGAGTTTTCTAATTTGACAAGTACCTTGTATCAGCTATTACAATCAACGGATGATTATTTAGATGAAATTCCTACCTGGTCATTTTTACAGCTCTTTAGTTATCTTACTTATGGATCAACGATTGAATCAATACCTATTGAACGTAGAATTTTCAAGGAGTTAAAAAAATACTTACCAGATAAAGTTTTGAGGGAATGGACAAGTATTTTACGAGAACAACGTGAAAAAACGATGCAAAATAAAATGTCTTCAGCTCAAGATGAAAAGATAACAACTATTCAAAAATTGATTATGGAAGGGAGTCAATAAGATGTTTAACGAGTTGTTAAAGGAACGGTTGCTTGACGCTCATTTGGAGTTTTTCGGAAAAGATAAAAAGAAATTTCTAATCCATCGTATTTTATACGCTGTGGTTGTAACCATGCTGTATACAATGATTATTATGGTGATTAAAAAACCAATATTGTTAATTGGTTTACCAGCTGGCTTTTATCTAGGATGGAAATTTGCTTATATAAAATTGCTGGCAACCAAGAAAAATATTGATGTAAAAAATTCCTTTTTATTTCCGCAATTTTTGCAGAGCTTCATAGCATTACTACCGAGTTCAGGAAATGTCTATCAAACATTGAAAGTAGCGTTGAAATATACGCCTGATCCATTGGATAAAGAATTGATCAAACTTATTCAGAAAATCGAGAATGGAAATGATCGAAATGCCTATTTAGAATTTGCGGATTATATAGGTTCTAGTGAGGCTTACATGGTTATGAATATGATTTACCAATTTAGTGAACAAGGTGTAGAAAAGGAATCTATACAGGAATTAGAGCGATATATCCAAAACCTTCAGGAAAATAAGGTTGATGAATTGATACAACATAAGATGAATGCGAGCGATAAATTTGGTTTATTTCCAATTCTAATATCGCTTTTTTTAGTGGGTGGATTTGCTGGTGTCATTTTCTTGCACTACATGACGAATGTGACAGATGCATTAAATACCATGCCTAAATAGATTTTAAACATTATGACAAAGGAGGATGGTGGTGAATGTCTAAGGAAACGTTTGAAATTATTGAAAATGTTGCCCTTTTGCGAACTGCTGATACGGGATGGACAAGGGAATTGTCAAAAGTAAGTTGGTATCATAAACCAACTACTATTGATATACGGTGGTGGTCTCCTCAAAAAGAAAAAGCAGGAAAAGGCGTATCACTTACGATGGAAGAAGCCCAACTATTGTTGGAAGGATTGCAAAAATGTTTGTCTATTGAACAAATGGAGGTATAAAAAATGAACGTAATGAGCGATCAGGAACGTCTAGAAGAAAGAATTAATGAAATATTGGAGCAAAGTTTTTTAGGGCCTTATTTGAAACAATTAACTATCACAGATATTAGATTTAATGGTACACAATTGAGGATACAAGATAATGAGAAAGGCCGATATTTTCCGCCAGACCAGCCAAGTAAAGAAGAAGTCCAAAAGCTCGTGAAACAAATATCTGATATTCAAAAAGGAAACTTTTCGCACGCTGAGCCACAATTGGATACAGAAATCGGTATTCTACGAATCAGTGGTACACATCAACGTATTAGTATTGACGGTGTTAATCTTGCCATTCGTGTTTCTCGCCCTCATTTAGCGATTAGTTCAATAGCTGCTTTAGTGACGGGAGATCATGAACCTCTAGAGCGATTGTTTAAAGTATTAATGCTAGCAGAAAGTAATCTTATTATTTGTGGACGAACAGGTTCAGGAAAAACAGAATTTCAAAAATTGTTAGTTGGATATACAGCTGAAGATGCAAACATTGTATTAATTGAAGATACAAGGGATAGTCATATAAAAACATTATATCCTGAAAAGGATATTACAAGTTGGAAAACGATACCAGGTGTGTTTGAAATGAGCGATGGTGTGAAAGCAGCACTTCGAAATAATCCAGATTGGACCATTATCGCTGAAACCCGAGGTGCGGTATCTGCGGATGTACTTGATAGTGCGAAAACCGATCATGCCATTATCACTACTTTACACGCTAAAGGTGCAATGAATATTCCATCTCGTTTGATTCCGATGATTCGACAATCCCCTGCTTATGCGATTATTGATGATCAGTTAATTGGGAATGAAATCGTAGAATTTTTGCGTTGGGGTTGCTATTTACAAGGGACAAGGACCAAAGAAGGAAAAACTGTTCGAAGAATCAAAGAATTGGCCGAGTATACGGAGTTTACTTCGAAAGGAACAGTAGGGAATTATGTGTATAGAGAAGTGAAAGTAAGGGACCAAGAGACAGGTAAATATCGTATTGAACAACGCTATCAACCTTTATCAGAAAAGACATTGGCAGAACTAGAAGATAAAGAATTAATTCATTTAGTTCCAGACGAATTTTTGCCAAAAGGAGGCAGTAAACAGTCATGAAACAATTATTAAAAGAAGCTCGTGTGTTGTTCTATGGCTGGGAAATCGCGTTTTATTTACTAATATGGTTCTTGGCCAACTATCAGTTTTTCTATCTCATTTCAAAAGAGCGCACCATTAGTATTATTGTTGGCTGCATAGGTGCTCTCTTTTTCTTTTTTGTCTTTACGGTACAAAATCGTCAATTAAAAAAGTATCAAATGCATTTAAGTGAGTTATTGAAGTATGTCACAAACATGATTTTCTTTCTACAAACGGGTGAAAATGTTCTTCATGCATTCAAGGAAACGAAAGCAACTGTCCATCCAGACATACAAAAAGCAATTGAAATCAGTATTCAACAGTTAGAAAAAGAGGCTCAATTAAATACAAAACAGTTTGAAAAGTATGATTTTCCAACCTTAGATCAGTTTCATCAAAATTTAAAGATTCAATATGAGCATGGCGGTAATCCAGGTGACTTATTTAGCCAAATACATAAAAACATGATATTTGAGCTAAAGAAACGTGATGAATTATACCGTAAACGTAGAGGTTTCGCGATGGCTGTGTACATGTTGCTAGGCATGGTAATGGGGATCTCATTAATGCTGCGTTTTATTGTAGGGGAACTATGGGACACTTTTTTAAGCGTTGGCTTTGCTGGTATAGGTGTGTTATTAATAACACAAGTATTCGCCCTTTTGAACCTATACTTTTTACAGAAAAGAAGTATGGATATATCGATTCGCTACTAATTTGTTCAGTACTAAAGGATTCGCCAAAAATGGCGAATCCTATTGAGATATTGAGGTGACAAAATGAGTGTTTTGGAAAAAACCTCTTTAGTAATTTTTAATTTGATAATAAACGTTGGACATGCAGGATTATTGTATTTAAGTTTGAGTTATTATTTGCATGGAGCAAAGACTACAGCTATTACTGGTTTTTTGTTTTTGTTATGTTTGGTTATTTTCCAATGTCTTCAGATTGTTAAATTTGTAGAGCAATGTAAATACAGAAAGGAAGGTTATTTTTGATTGTTTCTATAAGTTCTTAATTTTGTTGTAATTAGCAACACTTTAGGTTATAATAATACTATCAAGTAAAGGGTAAGGGGTGTAAAACGATGGAGAAATCTTTAAATTACGAACAAACTTTTAAAATTGAAGTATTAAACGAATTTTCTAATGGTGTCTATGCACGATTACTAAATTTTATCTTGAAAAATGGTGTTGATAAAAACGATAGTAATAACTTTTATGTTAGTCTGTTACAACAGTTCTCAGAAATGCTTAATGTAGACTTATTTAAAATGTCAAATGTCGAATTAGATAATGTTAAGTCTTATTGGGAGAATATGAACGATTACATTAAAGGAATCACAAAGGAAAAATCAGCATGAATAAGTTTGATCTCGCTTATTTTTCAGAAGATGAGTTCCAGGAACGTTTGCAATTTACCATAGATAGATTAAGTAAAAAAAAGAAGCCTTTTCAAAAGCCAGTTGCTTATCTTTTAGGGGGACAAGCAGGTGCAGGGAAAACTACATTACATGCTATTATAAAGGATAAATTGAACAACGATGTTATAACCATCGATAATGATACCTTTAAACAAATGCATCCTAATTTTGATTTACTGGTTGAAAAATACGGTAAAGATTATGTGGCACATGTAACGCCCTTTTCTAACAAAATGACTGAAGCCTTGATTGAACATTTTAGTAGCCAGGGTTTCAATTTAACTATTGAAGGCACTTTACGAACAATTGAAACGCCTATGCAGACTGCTACATCTTTAAAAGAAAAAGGCTATGAAGTCAACCTTTATGCAATGGCAGTATCAAAAGATTTGTCTTATCTAGGTACAATAGAGAGATATGAATCAATGTATTTAATCGATCCACAAACAGCAAGATCAACTGATAAGGTTATCCATGACACAATAGTTTCAAATTTGCCTGATAACCTCGATATGCTTTTTAATAGTGGTTACTTCGCTGAAATTAGTCTTTTCACAAGAGAAGGAACCAAAGTATATTCTAGTGTTGATACGCCTTCAATTAGTCCAAAACAGATTATTTATGAAGCTTTAAATCAAGAAATACCCAAAGATGTGTTGATTAATAAAATTGATCATATTATCCATTTGACTAAACACAACAATCATCAAGTGCCAGATTTGTTAAATTGGCGAAAAGAACTGATACGACAATCTATTTCTCCTTTCCAAGACAATGAGAAGAAACAAGACAAAGTATTTAATAAAGTAAATAAAAATAAGGTTTTTGAACGTTAAGGAAGCGATGGCATTGGAGAAAGTATATTTAAGTCAAACCGATATAGGGAAGATGACTGAGAAGGTTGGATGGGGAGATCGTCGGAAAATTGCTGTTCTAATAGGCAGAAATCAATTTCCTCCACACGATGTACGAATAGGGAGTACGAAAGGTTGGAAAAAAGAAACGATTGACCAGTGGTTCGAAGACGTAGTGGAGAAAGATTTAAAGAAAAAGCCAAAAATACCTCTGAAGCCACAAGTCTAAGGTAGCCTAAAACTATGAGAAAAGTACACATAAAAAAAGAGGATTCGCCAAAAATGGTGAGTCTTTTTTCATGGAAATAAATTGATTATTTTAACAGATATGGTATAATGTAGTTATAGAAACTTCCTATTTAATAGTTATTGGTTTGAAATATAGATTGAGCAAAAAAATACCATTTGTTGAAGGAGGAAAATGAAATGAGAAACAAATTATTTATGGCGACATTAGCAGCTGCTATTGCTGTTCCAGTGATGGTGGCACCTATTCCAACTCATTATGCTGAGGCTGCAGGAACAAAAGGAACTGTAGTATTGGCCAATAATCCTTTCAAAGATGTAAAAGTAAATTCTCCATACTATAAAATTATTCATGAAATGCGAGATGCTGGGATCATTCAAGGCTATGAAGACGGTACTTTCCGTCCAGATACAACAATCAGCCGTCAACATGCTGCTGCATTAGTTAGCCGTGCGCTGAAAATCAATGATTTAACACTTGAAAAAACAAAGGAATTTAAGCAGCCAAAGGATCTACGTACAGATAGTCCTTTTTACAATGACATCAAGGACTTAGTAGAGGCAGGGCTTTTAGAATTAGACAGCCAGGGCAATGTAAACCCGAATAAGCCTTTGACACGTGGGGAAATGGCGAAAATTATTGCTGTAGCTTTCAATCTTGAAGTGAAGGCAGATTATGTGTTTGGGGATGTAAAAGGTTCAAAATATGAGGAATATGTGAAAGCATTATATTCAAATGGCGTAACGACAGGTTATGAGGACTATACGTTTAAATTGAATGGTTCTTTAACGCGTGTTCACTATGTCCTTTTCATGCACCGTGCTATGAATATAGATGCTGATTTTGTAGCAGAGCCAATTCCAACACCAACACCGAAACCAACGCCAGAACCAAAACCTGATCCTAAACCAACAACTAAGAGTCCAGTTAAGTACAGCGATTGGAGCTATCAGGATATTAAAACAAAAATCCCACGTCCAGCTGGCTATGTAGCAGGTGAACATGAGAAGAAGAATGCTGAATCTTTGTCAGAAATTGTGAACGAGAATGGGCATGGTTTCAGGACTAGTTTTGATATAGAAGCAAATTCTCCAACAAGGACTTCTTCTACATTTTTTAAAGGTTTTGAAGATGAACTGCGTTACAGTGCTGAACAAGTCGGTGTGACTTATGAGGAATATGTCAAGATTATTAATCGAGTGATTGAAACAGGAGAAGTCTATAGTAGTGATACGTTTGCTATGTACTTTAATTACCAGAACGGAAGGATATATCAGTCTGGTGTTCGTAACAACTAATGTATAAATAATAATATTAAAAAGACCTTTTCAATTTGAAAGGTCTTTTTTGTATGAGGAAAGGGAGAATTTTCATGTTGAAAAAGGCATTTTCTTTACTTTGCTTGGTTGTATTATTATTATCAACTTTTAGCTTTGATAATAGTACGACAATTAAAGTAGAAGCAGCTACTACTGTGCCTATTAAAGATACCATTACTCTTACGGTGAAGTTTCCTGATACTGTAGGGGAAGGTTTTGGTGTGGAACCGACTAATCCAGAAGATATTCACATGATGGTAGATAGTCAAGGGCGAAGTCACCCCCACCGTACAGGATGGGGGGCTATTCAGTATTCTTGTGTACGTACTGATACTGAATATATTGCTGGGTATGATAGCTATGGAAATCCTATATGGGATGTTCATACGGTATCAGGTTGGAGACAAGGGAGAGACTACAGCACAGAAGATAGCCATGTTCCCCATCAACCTTCCGAAGTTAAAAAAGAGATCGTTGAAAAGTATGGACAAGAGATGTACGAACTAGCAGAAGCTGCAGGCGCTGTATTCTATTATGACGACACAACACCCATTCCTGCTCGTTTCCTTACAGGAGATATAGGGGACTATAACCGACGAGTAAACGGTACAACAGGTCGCTATTCGATTTATTATAAAGACACTACCTATACTGATAGTCATTGCCAGAATGGAGAAAAGGCTTATTTTTATCGAAATAATGATTTCTTTGTCACAACAACTTTTGATGTTGTGTGGAAGGAGCCAGAAGATAAGCAAGGAACAGGTTTAGGGAGAGCATATTGGGAATTAGAAAGAACCGATAAAAATGGACCAAGTGAAGTTGCTGTCTACAGTAGCTTCCAGGGAGAATATGATAAACATGTTGCTGTCCGAAACATTAAACATATAGTAGATCTTGATACAAAACATGTTGAACAAGAAGGACCGATTGAATTTACGATTAACGCGAAACAAGTACAAAACAAGGACATGCAGTATGGCTTTGAATATGAATATACCAACAAAGAAATTGGTTGGGTATGTACAGGAGCAGGGGAGGATCAAGAATGTCATTGGGATGATCGTCCCGATTGGCGAGCTGTCCAAAAATTTGAATTGAACGGTTCTATACCAGTAGATCATCAACAAAAGAAAGCCGAAAAATCGGATAAATTAGATGGTGTTTTAGTGAAAAAATGGGTCGTGGGTAGAGAAGATAAGTATGGTCCATCGAAAGAGTCAAAAGCTTATTATGAACAATATCATCGTGCTGAAGGGAATGTATGGCAGGATGAGATAAAGTTAAAGACACAAACTACTTTGCCTATGACACCAGGGAAATTATTGTATAGCGTAGAGTTACCTTCAGGTAAACATAAAGACGGTGAGTTTTATCCACTTATGAAAACACAAAGTTCGGGTACTTATAAAGCAGCTGAATTAGACGAAAGCCTACAAGCTGAGTTTGAGGATGGCGTACAGCTTCAACAAAAAGTATTGAAAGATATGGGGATGAAAGGCGATCAACGTCAGTTCGAAGGAGAATTTGTTTCTGATTTGTTTTTCACGGCTTCAGGAACTGGCTTTATGTCAGGCTATAAATATGCTGAAAAAGTGAAGCAAGCGATTAATAATGATCAAGCACTACCGAGTTTCGCGCAAGTAATACAAGAGGGTGCAGCTAAAGGGGAAGCAGACTTTGTTCAATACACAAACGTGCCATTTGAGGATGAATGGGTCTTTACAAGTTCAGAAGAGGATCTTCCTCACTTACAACGTTATTCTTTACCAATTACACCGTATTCTCAATTAATGCCGAATGAAACGTACAAAAATCAATTAGAGTTAGTGGATATGGGATTAAGCGATCTGAGCTTTACATTTGATCAATCCTTTAGCTTTGAACATTTCTTATTTGGTTCGGGGTATGATGATGCCTGGATTATTGAGCAGCCAGAATCAAGAGTGCCTGTGACTGAATTTGAGACGGTGGAGTTAACGCATGATCAAGTGAAAAAACTTGCTAAAGCTGAAAGACAACACTCTAATAACAAAATTCATAACTTCCGATTTGTGGATCGAACTTTCCCTGATAAAGTGAGAGAAATCAGGGGCGCGCGATAAAATGACTATGATTTATTTGATAATCACTCCTATCCTAGTCTTTGTTATTTCATATTTTTGTGCAAGATATGTCGTATGGCCAATTTTTAAGATAATTAGTCAAATAGATAAGGATTCACCAAAAATGGTGAGTCCTTTTTCTTTGAATGTAGAAAATAAGAAGGGAGGATTCGTTCATGGAAGATAATGAAATTATCGAGAAACATAAGATACTGGAATCCATTTTGCATGTGAGTGATGGCTTTCTTTGGCAAGATGTGTTTAGGGCGCTTGGAAGTGGCATTATCTACACATTAAGCTGGTTGAATCAATTATTAGAAGACATAGTGACCAAAATTATTACACTCAATGATTTTTATGCTACGGGCGCAATGGGAGAGTTTATGGATAAAGCAAGACCATTAATATGGATTGTATTCTTTATAGCTCTTGTGGTTCTGGGCTTTCAATTTATGTTAAATAAAGTGGAAAAACGTAATGAAATTCTACTGAATATTGTGATGGCCGTATGTTTTATCGTCATCATTCCAGATTTAATGTCTAATATGCAGAAGATTATTGGTGTCGGAATTGAACAAATGAATCCTGAAAATGAGACGCTTGCTAGTAATATGATCAAAAGTAATGTGGCTGACGTTTTGTATTATGCCGAACATGATTTTCAATTTGCCAGTAGTACACGTGGGGATGAAAGTTCACCTCCAAGACCTGCAAGTAAAGAAAATAGTTCCATAGGAACTACAGATTATACCTATGCAAATCGTTTTTCGGATTCATCAGCGTTGCACATCCCCTTTTTACAAAAGCTTGACTTGCACGAAGATGATGGCTGGCTTTTTAAAGAAGATTGGGTAAAGCAATTAAGTGATGAGTCTAAAGAGGTTTTAAAAACGAAATCAGTTCCGACAGGTGTTGGCGACAGTTATCAAGTCGAAGAATTACAAGATAATGCCGTCCCTATGACGAAAATAGGTCGAGAAACTTATTATCGTTATCATGTCAATTGGCTGTCTTTAATAGTGTCCTTACTGGTAACGTCTATTGCGTTAGGTATCACAGTTTTAAAAATTGGCCGTGCTATTTTTGATCTAGCGTTCCATCAAATTTTTGGTATGTTCATTGCAGCTAGTGACCTTACAGGTGGACAACGGACAAAAAAAGTATTGGTGGAAATGGTCAATACTTTTGTCGTGATCTTTATAATGACGGGCCTCCTCCAACTATTCGTTTTGTTTGTGAATTGGGCAAACGGATTAAAGACGGATATTGGGATGTTCGGTGTCGTCATACTCATGATTGCTGGTGCTTGGGCATTGATTGATGCTCCTGATATTGTTCAACGTATGCTTGGTATTGATGCAGGTTTACGCAATGGATGGCAAGCGATGATGGGAGCTTATGCAGGAGGTAAAGCATTGACAGCTGGCGCACAGGCGCTTAAAAACGTAGCTCAAAAAGGTGCTGCTACTGTAGCAGGTGGAGCAAATATGGCGAAGAGAACTGTCGAAGGAATGCGTACAGAAACACCGTCAGAGGTAGGAAAACGTACTTCTGTGCCAGCGATACCTGGTAGTGGCGATGTAAAAACCATGCCAAAATCAAATGAACATCATTCAAATTCTACTATGGGAGGTACTTCAGCTTCAGATTCTATCCCGTCATCAGGTGAAAGTGATGGATTGAATGCATATGATCAGATAGCTGCAACTTCACAAGATTATGAGCCAATTCCGTCTAGTAATAACAGTAACCAGGTGGGTATGTCAGGAAGTATAGGAAGTGTTCAACCTGGTCAAATACCAAGTCAAGGTGGAAAGGAAAAAGGAAGTCCATCAATCCAACCAAAGACAGTAACAACACCAGCTAAACCACCAACAAATACAAGCACAAGTAATGTTTCACAAAGGGGTGCTATGCAACGTCAAGAAAGTCAATCTATATCAGGAAGTCCTAGTGTTGATTCTTCAATACAAAGTGTAACTGGTCAAGATGGCAACATTCATCAGGGACCAATTCAGCGACAAGAACATGAGCCAATTCCATCTAGTGAAGCAATCTCGTCTGAAGGGATCTCACTACAGCCAAGTACACCAGGCGTGACAAGACAAGTAGATACAGCAGCAACTATTCCAACAGGAGGTCCAAACGTTCGTCAAACAAGTGAGGCAATCCCGTCTGAAGGGATCTCACCACAGCCAAGTACACCAGGTGTGACAAGACAAGTAGATACAGCAGCAACTATTCCAACAGGAGGTCCAAACGTTCGTCAAACAAGTGAAGCAATCCCGTCTGAAGGAATCTCACCACAGCCAAGTACACCAAGTTCGACAAGTTCAGGAAATGTTCCAATGAGGTCGAACGTCCGACAAACGAGTGAAGTAATCCCACCTGGAAGGGTTACACAACAGGCAGGCACATCAGGAGTAATAACACCATCGAGTACAGGAAATGTGTCGACAGGTTCAAACAAACGTCAAACAAATGAAACAATCCCATCTGTAGGAGTTGGACCACAGCCAAATACACCAGGAGTGACAGCTCCAACGGTTATAGGAAATGGGCATCAAACTGTTACTAGTGGGGTAATTCAACAAGGTTCATCAGGAAATGTCCAACATGTTGCACCGCAAAATTCAACACAGGCACAAGTAGTTAGTCAACCAACAGGAGGATCAAACGTTGTACAGCAAGGACCAGTTGTTTCGACTGTAGGAGGACAAGGTGGTACTGTTCAGCCTAATCAAAAGTCAACTACCATTGATCCTAAAACATATGGACATAAACAGGTGGTGCATACAAATACAATTCTTGGTGGTAATCCATCTGTCCAACAATTGAAAGAAAGCGTGACACGTGCCGGTAATAGTGGTTTTACACTTGGTCAAAATATTCGTCGTATGACCAATAATATAGGAAAAAGAAAAAGACAAGGGAGTGACCAAGAATAATGTATGATATTCCAAAAGAAATTAAGGCAAAGCCTAAAATTGTTGGTTTAGAAGTAAAGGAGTTAATCATTTTATTGGTTAGCTTCTTTCTTTTTTTCACCGTATTAAAAGATTTAGTACATGGTATTTTGTTTATTCCTTATATATTGATGGCAAGTGGTACCTTGTTTTGGATGGTGTTACCTTCCAGGAATAACCCGCGACTCAAAAACTACATGTCATTGTATTTATATTTCAAGCGTAATAAATACACTTACCATGCAGTAGATGTCAAAAAAATTATGAATGATTATTTATATGGAGAGGGGGATCATCGTGAATAAAGAGGAAATCAAGCCAATTATTGTCCCTTCTTATACCGAGGAAAAAGTGTCTAAAAAAAACTTCCTTAAAAAGTATCCTTTTTTTCTAAAGAATAAAAAGGCAAAAAAGAAGATTGAAAGAAAATCTCATGTTTTACGGAAGACCCCCATGATTATGCCATTTATCGATATAACTGACGAGTACATTGTGATGAAAAAAGGCTATTTTATGGAGATCTTTCAAATTATGCCTCATGATTTACACTCACTAACGGATAACGATATAACAATAAAACTTTTAGAAAAAGCACGCTTTTATCGTAGTTCGGCTTCTCAACATAAAGTTGTCGGTTTAAACTTTCCAGCCAATACAGAAAAGCAGAGGCTCTATTGGGAAAGAAAAAAAGAAAAAACGACAGATCCATTACGTTTACGTATTATCAACAGAAAGATATTTGAGTTACAGTTTTTAGAACGCGAACGGACAAACCGTGAATATTTCTTGTTTATCTATGCCGAGTCAAATCAGATTTTAGAAGACGAGAAAAAACAAGTAGTGAGAGGGATGCGACAATCATTCCCTTTGCAAACCTTATCAAATGAAAAAAAGCAAGACATTTTATTTATGATGTCTAATCAAAATTCTAAATTATAAGTTGAGAAGGGGATGTTTAACGATGAAGCTATTAGACTCTTTTAAGAAGATGAAGCAGCCCGATGAAATGAAGCAAGACAAAGAGTATAATCCTACTTTTTTAGCTGCCATACAGCCACAAGGTGGCATTCAATTTAAAGATAAGTACATCCAAAAAGGAGACGGTTATGAGGCCTGTATTCACATATGGGACTATCCAACGGGTGTATCAAAATTATGGTTAGAAAAAATATTTTCCATGCGTGATGTCATTGTTACGATGGATATTGCCACAATGCCTAAAGATGAAACTGTAAGTGCCATTAATAAAAGTATGTTAGAGCAGACCGTACGTTATTCAAGTGGTAAACATCAATCTGAAAAAATGGATGCTCAAAATAGTTATCATGAGTTAGAAAGACTTTATCAGGAAATTTCACAAATGGGTGAGGTGGTAAAGCTTGTTGATATTCGTTTATTTGTACATGCCAAAACAATGCATGAACTGGAACAAAAAGTACAAGCAGTTGAAACGGATTTAGTTTCGTACGGATTTAAGGGGACGACATTCCTTAATGAAAGTAGTTGGGAATGGCAGTCCCTTTTTGTTCCTTATGAAGAGCAACAGACGTTTCCAAATAAAAGAGAAAGTAAAGGCATACCAGCGCTTTCATTAGCTGCAGGTTTGCCTTTTCATTTTTCTGAGCTTAACGATCCCACAGGAAGTTATCTAGGTACAACATTTAGTGGTGGTAATGTCATATACGATTTGTTCCATCGGGATAAAAAGCGTCGATACTATAATGCGGTTGCGGTTGGGACGATGGGAGCTGGTAAGTCAACACTGCTAAAAAAGCTCTTTACAGACAATGGTTGTCGAGGGAACTTTATTCGAGGATTTGATGTAACAGGCGAATTTGAAACAACTGTTAAAACTCTAAATGGCCAATTAATTAGTCTTGACGGTTCACATGGAATTATCAATCCTTTACACATCTATCGAGTAAGAGATGGTTCAGATCAAAAAAGTGAAAAATTAAGTTTTATGCAACACCTTTCAAAATTAGCTACGTTTTATCAATTTTTAGCAGTCAACCCTACGACAGAAGAAATGGAAGAATTTAAGAAAGTAACGCGAGAATTTTATCATTCTTTAGGGTTTGAAGAGCGTATTGAAACAACAGGCGTGACACAGTTAAAAAATGAAGAGTACCCGATTTTCAGTGATTTCCTAGTGTATGTACGTGATGAGTTATATGAAAATGCTGCAAGACGTATCATCCGACCTGAATTATCTATTGCACGGGCTAATCGATTAGAAAAAATTGAATTGGTCATCGATAACTTGGTAAACACATATGGCCATTTATTTAATGGTCATACAACGTTACCAGCATTTACGAACGAACAAATCATTATGTTCTCTATTAGAAATCTCACAAGATTATCAAAGAATATTTTTAATGCACAAATGTTTAGCGCACTTTCACTTATTTGGGATAACCTCATTCAAATTGGTGCGCCTCAATTGAAAGCTATCTATGAAGATCCTAATTTTAATGTAGAAGACGCTATTCGATTTTTGGTCTTTATTGACGAGTCTCACCGCATAGTCAATGCGGAAAATGTGCTGGCAGTTGATTACTTAATAGAATTCGAAAGGGAAGCTCGGAAATATCTTGGTGGATTGGTATTCGCAACACAATCCATTCGCGATGTTGTACCAGAGCATGCGGATTCAGAAGTTGTATCGAAGATTCGTACCTTATTTGAACTAACACAATACAAATTTATTATGCAGCAAGATGCCAATACGTTAGATGCTATGCGAACTATTTTTGAAGGACAAATTAGCGATAGCGAGTTGGCTGAAATACCTCAATTGCAACAAGGAGATTGTTTATTGTCCATAAGTGGTGTTGGAAACCTGATGTTTTCTGTAGAAGCATCTGAGGAAGAATTAGCTATCTTTAGAGGGGGTATGTAGTATGCAACGATCTACCATGTCAAAATTAATCTTGGTACTATTCATTGGTTTGGTCATGTTAGGTTTCATGATAAAAATGTTCTTCTATGATGGTAAAAATAAAGATGATACAGGCTTTGAGGGAGAAAATGAATACAGCTACACAGAACCAGTAGAGGAAGAAAGAACAGACTCAGAGACGGAAACCGATAAAGATCAACAAATACCTGTAGGGAATACTGAAATTGATTATGACGCTGAGTATGGGGCTAAATTCGGTGAAGATAAGGTACAGGCAGCAGAGAAATTAGCGGAAAAAGTTATGCAAGCTTGGTTAGAAAATAATACAGATATGGAGATGTGGAAGGAAATTTCTACAGCTCCTTTTTTAATTGTTGTGCAAAATGAAGTAATGGCTCCAAAGGATCAACTAACAAGGAAAGTCCAGTCACTTGATGTTTCTCCTACAAAGGCTTCAGGAGATCAAGATATACAATTCATGGTCTATGCCACATGGGATGTGCTGTCTGCAGGTAAAAAAGTTAGAGAACAATCCAACATGTATAAAATATCTTTGACACTTTCTGAGTCGGGAGAATGGTTTGTAAAAGAGTTGAGTCGTGTATGAAGCAACTCATTAATTTTATTGGACAGCAGATTAGTAAAAAGATTTTGGTATGGATTGCAGGGTCGTTAGGGTTTTCGTTCTTTGCGATTGTAGCTGTCATTTTGTTGGCCATCATCATGATAATAGGTGCAGTAGGAGGCTCAACAAACAGTCATTCTATTGGAGGAAATGGTTTATCAGCTTGTTCTGTGACAGGAGAAATCGATGAAGTAAGCTGGAATGCAGCCTTTTCAAATGCAGGGGCTTTCACTGGAAAAGGAGATTTATTTATTGAACTTGCACGATTAAATGGCATTGATCCTGTATTGGCTGCAGCGATTGCTTTTCATGAAACAGGGCGAGGTACATCCAATGCGGTTGTAAATAAAAACAATCCAGGAGGCATCATGGACCCAGCTACAGGTTGGTCCAAGTTGATGCATTTTTCCTCATTAGAGGAAGGGTTGTCATACACAATGGCGAATTTAAAGCGTCGAATTATTGATGACGGACTCTCAACAATTGAGTCATTAGGGAGCGTTTATGCACCCATCGGGGCAGCAAATGATCCGAACGGATTAAATGCACATTGGGTACCAACGGTCACGAAATTTGCTAGTGAGTTGGGTGGATT
Organism: Lysinibacillus capsici; assembly: GCF_020217405.1. Taxonomy (NCBI): domain Bacteria; kingdom Bacillati; phylum Bacillota; class Bacilli; order Caryophanales; family Bacillaceae; genus Lysinibacillus; species Lysinibacillus capsici. The sequence goes on from NZ_CP084108.1 coordinate 2,240,420, forward strand.
AACGATGAATTGTTCGCCTATGGGTTCTCAAATTGTTGGAAATGAAGCTTTTAAAACGATTTTAAACGAGATGTTAAAGTACGAAGGCTGGTCCTATGTTTGGGGTGGCTACAATCCAAATATGGGCTTTGATTGTTCAGGATTAATGCAATGGTCTTACGCAAAAGCAGGCATCCAACTTCCACGTACAGCCTATACACAATACAAATTTGCTCAACCAATAACACGGGATCAATTGCAACCAGGCGATTTAATTTTCTTTAAAAGTGCTAATTACGCACCAGTTACACATGTTGGTATGTATGTAGGAAACGGAAAAATGTTTAACTCGCAAAACGATGGCGTGCGTTATGATGACGCGTTAACAGGTTATTGGGGATCTGTCATTGTGGGTTATGGAAGAGTGGCCGATTTCTCTGAATAAAGGAGGGCGTTAACTTGTGAAATTAAAAATAAATAAAGGCTTAGAAAATAAATTTTATGTAAGTGTGATGTCGTTTCTCATCATTAGTTTTTTGATTATCTTCACATCCAAGTTGTGGATGTATGATGATAATCCAATTAAACAAACACCTTTTAATAAAGACATAGTAGGTTTAGAACAAACGACATTAATCTTAAAAAAATGGCACTATAATCCCGAAAAAGGGTTCATGGAAGTATTGCTGGAAACACGACACACAGGTTCAGATAACGTAAAACCTACATTTGCATTTGCGGCCAAAGCGTCGAAATCATTGGAGTCATACCCTGTGAAAATTATCTATCAAAAAGATAATCAGTACGTTCTTCATATTTCAAAAGTGCCTGAAGAGTATTCTGTTATTGGTTTATTTGTTAAGGAAATTCGTGATCAAAAAATACTTGAAAGTGAGGCAAGGGACAAACTGTTGGCTGAAAAAGGCGCTGTCGATCCATCAGCTGTTTTAGATTTACCACAGCCAAAAGAAAAAATTATTGTTGGCGATTATCGAAAAATAAGTGAGGATAAAACCTTGAAAGAAAAGACACAGTTCGCCTATCAAGAAGAATTTATTGCGCTTGAAATTGACCAAATTGATAAGAAGATTCGTACGTTGGAAGGAGAACAGATTCCCTTACAAGATGACATTATTGCTTCAATACAAAACGAAATGAAGCATCTAGAAAGTGAGCTTGCCTATAAGACGGAAGACGAAAAACAAGAAGTACGTCTACAACTTGTAAAGAAAAAAACAGCCATTGAAAACGTCAATGAGAAGAAAAAAGACTATCAAAATCGACTAATAGAATTACAAAATAAACGAAAGAAGTTGCAAGAAAAAATTGACATGATTGGGTCCGATGAAATGAAAAAGAATGTAGTTGAAGTCGAATAATACTAGTAGTAAATGGATTGATTTTAGAAAAAAAGCTAGGAAGAAAACAGGAAGAACGTAAGAAATTTCAGGAAGAAAACAGGAAGAATTGCTCTTTTTTATGGGGACACCGAAATACTAGGCTCTGCCTAGTCTATCACCCCAGGTGATAGCAGATTTCCCTTATGCTCTTTCACTCAATAGCCTGCGCTCGCAGGCTATTTTCAGTTTCGCCTCTTTTAGAGACGAAACGCTCAACGCCCTAGCGACTTTGAAGTAAAGGAGAGATTGCACAATGGCCGAAATAAAGGCACGGGTTGATCCAGCATTAAAGAAAAAAATAACAAGCATGGCCAAAAAAAAGAAGATGACACAAAATGATTTTATTAATCTTCATTTGAAACGAATAACGACTCCAAATTTATTTCAAGAAGAAAAAAATCGCTTCGAAGAAATGCTGGGGATGCATATAGAAGTGTTTGCAACATTTGCAAAATCGAATGAAGAGTTGCTGAAGAAACTGATTTCAATTGAGGGCATTTTAAACCAAGAAGTTCAAAAGGTTTTTGAGCAAGAGGTGAACGAATAATGAGTGACATATTAATTCGAGATGTCGATGAATTAGCAATAGATAAAATTGATAAAGCTGCTAAAAAAGCAAAGGTGTCACGCCAGGTTTATTTAAAATCCTTGCTTGAACGAATTGCATATTTTGATGTGTTCATTGAAGAACGAGATCGCTTTGAAAAGGTTGTAATGTCTTCACAGAAACAAATGGAACAATACTTACTACAGCAAAGTGAACTATATGAAAGTGTATTGCGAATTGAATCCATGCTGTACTTATTATTAGATAGTGATGCAGAAGAAATAAATCAACAACTGACAGAATTAGTAGGAAAGGAAGTGAAGTTAAGTGACAGTAACGAAAAATAAAAAAAATTTCTGGTTAACGGATTCTACAATACTAAAGCTCGAACAGTTAGCAACTGAAAAAAATTTAACTCTTGGTGGTGTTATAGAGTACCTAATTGAGACTCTTTATGCTCATGAAACTTCTCAAAATCAAGCCCTTTTAGCAGAAGTAGAAGCAATGATGCACAAACATTTACACAGTATATTGGAGCCAATTACAGAAGACTTAAAACGAGTACGTATAACAGGGAATGTTATTGATCGTAATACTCAGATGATGCTTGAATTTTGGAATCACTATTTCATTATGACAGATGCAAAACAGTTAGGTTCTACTGATCGATTAAAAACAGTGCCTTTTACTCAAGCTGAGGAATTAATAAAAAATCGTATTGCACATAATCGTCAAAAGAAAATCGATCAGGAAACCAAAAGAGCTTTGCCAGATAATCAAGGTTCTTAATGGATAGAGGGAGATAAAGATGAATAATTCTCCTGGCGTTGTTTTAAAAAGTCGCTTTGTTATGCCATCCAGCGAGGAGTATCAGGATTTTATTAGTTATATTGATCGTGATGCTGCGAAAGTGAAGGAGAAAATTATTACTGATGAAAATGATTCCTTTTCTGTTTTTTATCAGTATATGGACTATATGGGAGATGAAAACAAGCAAGGTGCATTGTTTTCATCTACTGAAGATATTATCAATATGGATCAAAAAAATTCATTAAAAGATTTGTTCAAGCAGGCTCAAGAAAATGGTTCTCCACTATGGCAAGATGTGATTAGTTTTGATAACACTTGGCTACAAAAGTATGGATTAATGGATGAGGGTGGACAGGTTAATGAAGTGAAAATGAAAAATATTGTGCGCGCTGCAGTAAACGAAATGTTAAAAGGAGAGAATATGATCGATAGTGCGGTATGGTCTGCAGCTATTCACTACAACACAGACAACCTTCATGTTCATATAGCGACAGTTGAGCCGATACCTACACGGGTTAAAAAGTGGACAAAGAATTTTGAAACAGGTAAATGGGAAGAACAACTACGTGCCAAACGAAAACAAGGTTCCCTTGATAAAATGAAGTCGAAAGTGGCCAACCTTATAATGGACCGCACAAAGGAACGCAATCTTATTACCGATTTGATTCGGGGAAGTGTGAATTTAAAAAAAGAAAAAGAAATCGACTTATCTACACACCGCCAAACAAAAAAAATATTTCGAAAAGCACTTCAACGATTACCTCCAGATCGATCTCAATGGAGGTACGGCTATCAGTCTATTAATGAGGCAAGACCATACATTGATCAGATCGTTGATATTTATTTAGATCGTTATTATAAAAATGAAATGAAAGATCTTCATCGCCTACTAGATGAAGAAGTCGAAGTCATGAGGGAAAAGTACGGTGAGGGCAGCAAGTATCAAAACTATAAACAAACAAAATTAGATGATTTAAAAAAACGTATGGGTAATGCGGTTTTAACTGAAATGCGTGCCTATCAAAAAGAAAGTGATCAACGATTGTATGAACTATCTAAATCTCAAAGGAAGTATCAAGCTCCTATGTATCGTCAAAATTTACAGGTTTCTAAAGGGTTAAATCAGGCACTAAATAATTTGAATTATCGGTTACGAAAAACGTATCACGACTTTAAAAAAGAACGAAACATGGAAGAATTTGACCGCATGTTAGAAGGGTATGAGCGTTAGAGGAGGTTGTTAAATGTTCTATCAAGTCAAATGTGAACTATGCAATAAAGTTCTTGATGTAGTAAAAGAACCCTATCAAGGGGCAAAGTGTATGTCATGCATTGAAAATAACCTAGATAAAAAGGATGGGGAAAAATGAACAACATTGTATATGCATTTATTAAAGAGTTAGAAGAACAGCTTGTTACGCTTCGAGTAAATAGTGTAGATCTAAAAATAGATCTAACAGAGGATAATCGACAGTTTATCTTTGGGGCAATTCAACAAGGTACATTTATTGTGCCATTCAATCAAGAAAGCCATGAAATAATTATGGATACCTCATTACTTGAATATTTTCCTGAAACAGAACGTCATGAATTAGCAGATGCCCATTTGATACCTGAAGAACTTTAAAGGAGTAGAGATTATGGTGATGACACGTAAAAAATATACAGCAAAAACAGCAGAGGAAAAGCAAAAAGAGATCGAAGAATTATCAGAGAAAATGACCAATCAACTAAGCTCCTATTTTATAACTGAGGATGCTTTAAAAGAGCATTTAGCTTTTATGTCGATATTTTATAACTATTCCTTGCGTAACATGGCTTTGATTCAAAATCAGTTCATGGGTGCAAAAGCAGTAGGTTCATTTAAGTTTTGGCAGGACAAGGGTGTATCTGTTAAAAAAGGTGAGAAGGGGATTCAAATATTTGTCCCTACACCTGTCACATATTTTAAACGGGATGATGAATGGATACAGATGCAATTCGCTAATTCAAGAGAGAAAGCACAAATTAAAAATGGCGTGCTAGAAACTGAAAAAAAGTTGTTTTTTAAAATTGGCCATGTATTTGAATATACCCAAACAGATGCAAGAGAGAAAGGGATGCCTGTCTCTGAAATCTTTGGCCAGTATCACCAGGATGGAGTGATAGAAAATGAAGGTGAAATGTTAGCAGCCTTGCATAAAGTATCTAAAAATATTGGGTTTGAAATATTACCAGTACCTCCACGTGAATTAGGAGTAGCGAAAGGAGTTGCTTATCCATATGAAAAAATAATTGCCTTAAACCCACGAAATACAGCTTACGAAAATGTTACTACGTTACTTCATGAGTTAGCACATGCTAGGCTGCACACTCCTGATGTTCGAGATAGCTTTACTACAGCAGAACGTGAATTTCAAGCAGAAATGGTGTCCTATGTCGTGGCCAGTCGATATGGAATTGATACTGAAAATTTTAGTCTTTCTTATTTGGCCAGCTGGACACAACAAGGTAAAGAATTAAAAGATAAAGAGATGTTATTAAATGGTGTGAGAACAGCAGCGAGTGAATTTATAGAAACCATCGATAATCATTTTTTAGAAATACGACGTGCAAAAGAGAACGAATTAATGAAGCCTGTGCAGCTGCTATTAATCGAGTACGGGGCTTTATCGAATGCCAGCTTGCGTGCAATTGAAGCTGAGGACTTAAAAGAAATTATTCATGACATAATCACTAATAAGGTTGAGCAATTACAACATCCAGCATTTAAACAGGAATTGGATCAACTTAGAAGTGTCAGTGATGATTTACTTACCTTTGAGCAAGTAAATGCAGATTTTATCCAGGTGTTTAATAATACGTTTAAAGATAATTTTGCCCTCATTAATCAGCAAGAAGTGACTAATCCGAAGATCCTAATCCAATGGTCTGAAAGTGAACTAATGTCTAATGAATTAATGGGGTTTGCTGAAGGAAATGAACGCATGGCGCTGCTTGAAAAGGAAGTGTTTTCTGATAAAGAAAAAGCATATAGTTATCTCAAAACTCGATACCATGTATTAATTCCAAACGGAGATACAGTCGATCTAGTTAATCCAGATCGATTGGATATTGGTGATGGAGAGTACAAGAGTCCATTTGATCAACTCATTGCAGAAAATAAGCTAACTGATCCGCAACATCAGGAAATTTTAAAGGAACTCACTTTGTATGCTGATGAAAAGCAGCGTGGTGGCCAATTAACTGAGTCAGTCCAGGTAGAGAAAGAGTTGCAACAAAAAATACCTGGTGCTCATGATGAAGTATTGAAAAATGAAGTGGGTACCAAACACAAGCGAAGATGTATTGCATATGAACGTTAAGGAAGCGCAGTCAATTTGACTAGCGTTATTTTTATTGAAAAATTAAAGAGGCTTGTCCCTTCAAGCCTCTTAAAAAGTATGTAAAAGAACGCTTGTTCTCCTGATTTAATTATAATATGTCGGGAGGAAAAAAGCTATGAACATTAACAAAAATACTATTTATAACATGGATTGCCTAGAGGGTATGCAGTACATACCAGACAAGAGTATCTTATCCTAACTTATACAAATCCAGGTGACACAGTGTTAGATAACTGTATGGGAGCCTTTACTACAGCTGTAGCATGTGACAATACAAAACGTTCCTGGATTGGTTTTGAGTTGGATTCAGAATACTGTGAAGGGGGGAGAGAACGAGTAAACGAAAATAGACAAAAGTTAGGTTTAAAACCAGTTGAAATTTTGTCCTTAAAAAAGTGAAAAGTAATATTTAATTTTAAAGAGATCAGGACTCATCAAAATTGGCGAGTCTTAGCAGTTAAACAACTATTGTTATTATCATTGAGGGAGATGTGTCTATGGCTGAAAAAATAAAAATGATTGCGGTAATAGAAGTTGATGAAAATATAGCGAAAGATCACAATTACAACATTGAAGAGGAATTCAAATGGCTAGTTGATAGTGGTATATTTTTAAGAAATCTTGTGAATGTTCCTCCTGATTTTGATATAAATGATCTGCAGCAAGAAAATAAACTAATGAAAGAGAAAAAAACAATTAGAAAACAAGACAAAGGATTTTATGAACGTTAGTGAAAAGATTTTTAAAATCTAACAAATATTCAAAGGCTAAGGATTCATCAAAATTGGTGAGTCCTTTTTCTTATCAAAGGGAGTTTTTCAGGCTTTGTAGATCAAATTTAATTATTTAGAACGGAAGGAGTGTGTAATATGGCAATTTTAAAGCCTTTAAAGAGGTTGAGTGAGTGTTTCTTGATATTAACAATGCTTTATTTAAGTATCGATGGAGTGTGTGTATTAACAACCTTTATCAGTAGTGACAATGTACGTGAAGGTATCGAGGGGCTTATGGTTTTTTTAATTACGACTTCCTTCGCATTGTCACTAAGCTTGAAATTTACATTTCGGACGTCAAAAACCATATTAGAATCCTTTTTGCTTTGTTTATCTTTATGTACATTGTTAGGCTTATCGTTTTTAGGAAACCAGGAAAGTACAACATTAATAATTGTAATTTATCTTGTTTTAAATGCGGTTCTATTTTTAGTTCAGAAAATAATTATTCATAAAAAGCAGAAACAACATAATTTAATTGTTAATGATAAAGGAGGAGTTTGAAATGTCAGAAGAAACAAATGAAGATATTATTCAACCATTTTCTGTAGAATGTCCCTGGTGTGAGAGGGAGCAAAAAATATATGAACAAGAGCAAACAGTAGGCTGTACATCGCATAAATGTGAAAGTTGCGGGATAAGTTTTGCCATTTGGCACTTAATTGAAGAGAGGTATAACAAATGAAAAAATATAGATTAGGTTATGATTATGTATTTTTAGCAGATACGCCATTTATGTACAAAGGCGTTAATATTGGGGCCACAAGCGTAAATGTGTTGTTTAAAGTGTTTGATACTAAAGGAAACGAAAAATTATTTGAGTCAGAAAATGAATTAAATGAACAAAAAATTGATTTTGGTAATGGAAATTCATGTTATTTATTTGAATTTATTAGATGTTTTATTGATACAGAAAATGTTTTGAATTTTGAACCCAATATAAAACTTTTAAGAGAATTTGGATGCTCTTATACTTTGCAATGGGAGAAAACGTCATATACAAAAGATATTTTGATTAATGGTGTTCTAAATCCTGAAGATGTTTCAGAAGTTGAGTTTATGGAACTGATGAAAAATAATATGGAATTATTTGATATTCGTGATAACTACCCAGCTCAAACAACTTCGTTTTTTACACAAGAAATAATCATGTTGCACGATTACAAATTAAAAAACGTTCCTGTAAATTATGGGCTTGGTAAAGAAGAAACTGTTTCAAAATATCGCTATGAATACAACGGTGAAAAATATTTAGTTGAGGTTGTACTTGATATAGGAAATATGATTGAGGTTGCGGTTTTTGAGCTTGATGATAATACCATAAAGTACGTTGGAGATACAGGGGAAAATGTATTCTTTGTTTTTAATACGATGACTGTTTTAGTAAAAGATTTACAAAGTTATGTGAATAAATGGATTGAAGAACATAAAGAATTGATTTTTCATGGGAATTGCTTACTTGAGGAGGTAGTGAAAAAATGAATTTAATTAAATTATTGAACCAAATAAACATTGATCAAACAATCACTGCAAATCCTATACATTTTTTGTTATTTAAAGAATCTCACTTTGAAAATCTCTATATGCCTATGTACTGGGGTGGATATGGACGACTCTTCAATAAAGAAATCTTAAATGAATTTTTTAAAAATGAAATTTCATATGATGAAATTATTCAAGCTGTAGATTTAACAACATTAGAGTTGCCCTATCAAAATGAATTTCTTCCCTTGATTAAGGAACGATTAGAAGAAATAAAAAGCCTTTCTGAACCAGTCCTTAACAGCGAAAAGATGAATATATTAAACTCACTTATTCTGTCATCAAGTGCATTTGTTTCATTACCTTATATCAGGAAATCTATTCACAAGCACGAACTTATAACTTTGTTAGCTTTAACTGAGTGGGAATTTTGGTTTCAAACTTGTTCAGGATGGGGTGTTAGCTATACCGCACTCACTATAAAATTCAATAGCATTTTCGATATATCTGAGTTAGAAATATATTTACCTTATGATGAACTGAACCAGTTACTAGATAAGCTTCAGTTTCAAAATGAAGAACTTTATAGAAACTTAGAATCATCTAAAAATATAGAAGAAAGTGAACTATTTGCAAGGTTATCTAACTTGAATATGTAGCCTGTTTATTAAAGTCAAAAATATATAAAAGGTGGTTATTAGAATGAATACAGTCATATTAGCCGAAAAACCTTCACAAGCAAAAGCTTATGCCGAAGCTTTTGAAGTAGCAAAAAGAGAAAAAACACACATTGAACTAAAACCTTGTAGCACATTTCCAGATGGAGCAGTCATCACATGGGGAATTGGACATCTTGTTGGCTTGAAAATGCCAGGGGAATATCGAAAAGAATGGAAAAACTGGGATATTAAAAATTTACCTATCATTCCAGCACAATTTGAGTATAAGGTTTCTGAGGATAAAAAAGTTCAATTTAATGCTGTAAAGAAGCTAATTAATAACGCTGATGTAGTAATCAACGCATGTGACATTGATCGTGAAGGTAGCAATATATTCTATTCTACTTTCAACATGACAGGTGCAAAAAATAAAACGATTAAACGGCTCTGGATTAACTCACTTGAAGTAGATGAAATTGTCAAAGGCTTTCAATCCTTACAATCAAATGAGAAGGATTTATTAATGTACAGCGAAGCAAAAACTCGTCAGATTTCTGATTGGTTGGTCGGCATGAATGCTAGTCCGTTGTATAGTTTGCTCATACAAGGAAAAGGTCTTAATACCAGTTTAAGTGTTGGTCGTGTACAATCCCCGTTGGTTTATATGATTTATCAACACCAAAAAGAGATTGAAAATTTTGTATCTAAGCCCTTCTTTGAATTAGTTGGCCATTTCAAAACAGTAAATGGAACATATTCAGGAAAGGCAAAGGTTAAGACCGATACATTAGAAGAATTAACTTCACTTTTACTAGGACATAGCCTTGCACTTGAAGAAGAAAACGAAGGTGTTGTTCTGGATTTAGATAAAAAAGAAAAACGTACAAAATCACCCAAATTACACTCCTTATCGACTTTACAGGAGGTTGCGAATAAAAAGTGGGAGTATAGTCCTGCAAATGTCTTAAAAATAATGCAGTCACTATACGAAAAAAAAATCTGCACTTATCCACGTACCGATACAAACTTTATCACTGAAAATGAATTTTTATACTTGTCAAATAACGTAGAGCAATACATGAAATTAATCAATGTTGACTTTTCACCTAATAAAGAAGCTAATAAACGTTATGTAGACGGTTCTAAGGTCCAGGAGCATTATGCCATAATACCAACTAAGACAATACCAAATGAAAGTACAATAAATGCTTTAACTGCTGAAGAAAAAAATATTTATGATGAAGTGCTGCGAAATACGCTGGCTATGTTCCATAACGACTATATTTATGAGGAAATGAAAATTGTAACAGCTGTACATGATATTGAATTTGAAACAGTTGGAAAAATCGAGCTAAACAAGGGTTGGAAATCTTTATTTATGCAATCAAGTAACGATGAGAATAATAAAATAGAAGCCGATAAGGTACTTCCTAGAGTTTCAAAAAATGGAAAAGTGATAAGTGTACTCCAAAGTAAAGAAGGGCGTACAACGGCTCCAAAGCCCTATACAGAAGGTGATCTAGTTAAAGTAATGAAAAACGCTGGGAAAACAGTAGATGATGAAAGTGATAAGGAAATCTTAAACAAGGTGGAGGGATTGGGGACTGAGGCCACACGTTCTAGTATCATCGAAACCATTAAGAAAAATGGGTATATTACAGTAACGAAAAATATTGTTTCTGTGACGAATAAAGCCAAGATTTTATGTGAAGCAATAGAGGGTACTTTACTTGCAAGTCCTGTAATGACTGCTAAATGGGAAGGAAAGCTAAAAGAAATCGGAACTGGAAACAGTTCACCTGAGAATTTTATTTCTAATATTAAAGCTTTTATCATGAATTTAATTCAGGAAGCACCGAAAAAAATAGGACAAGTTAGTAATATAGAGCAAACAATAAAGATAGAACAAGCAAACAATAACAAAGGTAACTGTCCTTGTTGTAAGAAAGGTCAAATGATAGATCGTAAAACTTTTTATGGTTGTAGCGAATATAGAAATGGTTGTAAGTTTTCAATTAATAAAATTATCGCAACTAAAAAGCTTACGGAAAAAAATATAAATGATTTATTAAATAAAGGTATTGCGTCAGTCATAAAAGGTTTTAAGTCGAAAGCTGATAAATTATTTGATGCAAAACTGAAAGTAACTGGTGACAAAGTGACATTTGAATTTAAATAATTTATTTTACGGATTCACCAGATTTGGTGAGTCCTTTTAATTTGAGTTAACTGAATAAATGATGAATCGAAGGAGACGAGAGAATGTTAATTATCAGTTGTTAGAATACTTTAGAGTTTCCAATCAGGATATAAGTGTATGGAGTAACCAAGCTAGTCCACCATTATATGTATATTGAGCTGATACATCGATTTATTACCTATTAATTTTAATGTTGCACAGTTGGAATAATGTATTCCAATCGGGCACTGTTCTGAAATAAGGAGAGCGACGTTATTCATGAAAAGGGCCATATTCATGAATAACTGATTAGATTATATACCAAGGAGATTGTGAACAAATGTACGTAAACCAACGAGGCAGGATAGTAGTATTCATTATAAAAACCAAAAAGCCCACTATTTGAAGTGGGCTGAATTAAGATCCAACAATAAAGCTTAATAGACTACTCAAGGTGTTAATCGATTGATGTCTCGTGGAAAAGCACTTGCCTCCCGAACGTTTGTTAATCCAAGAAGTTTGGCTGTTAAACGTTCTAGTCCAATAGCAAAACCTCCATGCGGTGGAACACCATATTTAAATGTGTTTAAATAATTTTGGAAGTTTTCCTCGTTAAGTCCTTTTTCTCTGAATGATGCTACAAGCATTTCATATTCATGAATTCGTTGGCCTCCAGATGTGATTTCTAGACCTTTAAATAAGAGGTCAAATGACTTGGTTAATCCGTTTTCCGCAGGCATTGTATACATGGGTCTATTTTCTTTCGGATACTCTGTAATAAAGACAAACTCACTCCCCGTCGTATCTTTTATATATTTTGCAATCAGTTTTTCTCCTTCGGTATTTAGGTCACCATCTGGCATTTCTTTTTTAAAACGATTCTTTAAAATTTCTCTTGCTTCATGTAATTTTAGTTTTGGAATATCAGTAATAGTTGGAATCTCAATATTCAAAAGCTTTAACTCGTTTTCATTTTTTTCTTTTACTTTCTCAAACATATATTTTATAATTTGAGTTTCTAGCTCCATTAATTCCTCATACTCTTCAATAAAAGCCATTTCAAGATCCAGAGAGATATATTCATTTAAATGTCTTGATGAGTTGTGCTCTTCTGCACGGAAAACTGGTCCAATTTCAAATACATACTCAAGACCTGAAGCCACCATCATTTGTTTATAGAATTGAGGAGATTGTGCAAGGAATGCGTCTTTCCCAAAATAATTTAAATTAAAAACATTGGCGCCACCCTCCGCACCTTGAGAAACAATTTTTGGTGTAAAAATTCTGATAAAATCCTTATTTGTTAGATATTCACGAAATGCCTCTTCAAGAGTTGCTTTTATTTTAAAAATTGAAGCTATTTTTTCATGACGGAGTGATAATACTCGATGGTTTAAAAGGTTCTCAAGTCCTGTGTTTACTTCTTTTTTATTTACCTCAAAAGGTAGTAAATCATTTTTGTTTATCACTTTCACTGATTTTATTAGCAGTTCAACGCCAAGTACTGTGTTATTTGTTGGAACGATTTTTCCGATAACTTCTATAACACTTTCTGTTTCTATAATGACGCCAGCAAGTTTTCCTTCTAAAACACATTGCAGTTCACCAGTTCGCTCTCTTAGTACTATAAAACTGATATTTCCAAGATGTCTTATTTTTTTTACCCAACCTTGGACTTTTACCATTTCTCCCACTTTATTAATACACTCTTTGGTAAGTGTACGTTTTAGATTTGTATGCATGATTTTTCCTCCTAAATTTTTTAACTTTTTTCTTTTATCATCATCGTCATCATCCACGGACACTCACCTCCTTTAAATATAAAAAGCTCCCGCCCCTGACAATTTGTCAGGGACGAGAGCCTATCTCGCGGTACCACCCTAATTGCTGCATTCACAGCCAACTCAAAGCTTTTTAACGGTTGCAAACCGTCTATCCTTACTTTTTTCAGGATAACACTCACAGGTGTCTTTCAATCATTATTTAACACAATCTTTTCAGCTACCGATTGCTCTCTTTCGTTAAAGGGAATGACATACTTTGTCTGTTCTTCGTTTTTTTAATATTTAAAAGTCATTATACCCTTACTTTTTTTCATTTTCAATAAAATTGTTAAATTTTACTACTAGTTTTTATATTTTTGAATTTAAAAGATTTTGGTAATAGAATTTGTTTTAGTAAACGTATTCCAGCTTCTCGAAAGAGGTCTAAAGCTGGACATTATACAAAATCCGATTACTAAATTTGAAATTTTGCTTACACGCTGCCAAGAATTATTAATATTATATTAGCCCCAACAAGCCCCAACATAGTCCCAAAATGAGCCCCAACTGTGTGCATTATTTTGCGTTACTATGCAATGTAAAGGAAAAATGAAAAACCCCAAAAGACTGCATATAACAGGCTTTTAGGGCTTTGTAGGGTACATATTACAAAATAAAAAAATTAGTCCGTGAAACATAAAGATGATAAGTAACCTAACATTAATAAAAGACCAATACCCATTGCGATGCTCATGCTTTGTACCTCCTTTAAAAAAACGACACATTATTCATAAATATTGTACAATGAATTATAGAAATATGAAACCTTTTAATGGCGAGAACGTATATAATAATAGGAGAATTACCAATTTGTACATAAAGAGTAGGTGACAATAAATGAAAACGTGGGTTAAGAAAAGTATAGTCATCATGGTTGCGTTTTTAACATTTGGTTTAATAACGCCTACACATGAGATTTGGGAAGCATTTGATCAAAATCCTTCGAACCGTGCATCCATCGGCCCTTCATCAGGGACAAGCACTGCTTTAGCTGGTGAGCATGATGATAGCAGTGACGAGCAGCTACAGATACAAGAGGAAGCGATTGATTATAATGCCTTACTTGTGGATGCAGCTAGAGAACAATCGTACATAAAATTTGGCACAAAAATTGGTCCAAAAATTAGCAATGAATTCGACAGCATCATCTTCCCGAAAATGGAGGAAGCCATCGCAATGACAGTCGCTAATCTTGATGATCAAACTGCTGCATCTTTAACCATCTCTGAAAGGCCAAGTGGTAATTACGGTGAGAAAATTTTCAATGTCATCAATAATGAAACAGGCACAGATTTAATTCGTTTCCATGTGCGTACAGAAAAAAGACCGCAGGAAGGCTACTACTACAACTTCCATTACCACAGTGTCGAGGACAACTTCATGGCACACAACAACCTTGGCGATATATATTGGGAAAAAAACACACCACCTAAGTGGTTGTCATGATAATTATAAAACACTCGTTTACATGACGAGTGTTTTTTTGTGCGATAACATTGATATATCAGCGTTTGTAAAAAGTCATTTAGTTATAACTCCGCTGATGGATGCCCTTTTAAAAGATTTGCGCCAAGAGTATTTCGATCTCAAAAGACAGCTTGTTCAGCAAAAGATACGGATCATAGGATGGACTAATGTAGATGAATATTTCAGTGATGTACAAATAGCAACTGCTGGCAATGATGTCGTGCTTCGATATGCCAACCAAGCACTACCACTCAAGTAGTCATATTAATGAGAAGGTTTAATCATTCTGAGAAACTAAATCGTTTGAAGAAATAAATAATTTCTAAAGAGCCGTTTCGATAGAAAGGGGGAGGTCTTTCATGGGAGTATGTGAACTTAAGCTAACGGGTGCTTTCCTTCAATATGAACAGAACTTGTGTTTAGGATTGATTACCCGATATGCAAGTCCCTTTGTTATGCTTTCACAGCCTCTCCCGTAAATCTACATATGGCTTTATAGCACCATTTAGTCAAACATATAAAAGAAAGGTGACTTTTATAGTCACCTTTTCACTTATATAGCAATTTATTTATTGAATATTTGCTCATAACGGTGGAAGAATGCCACTGCGTGCGCTCTTGTGAGAGAATCATTTGGTTTAAACTCTGCATCCGTTTTAGTAGTTGTTAAGTCGAATTCACGTAGAAACTGGATGGCTTCTGGTTGAGATACTGTTTTTCCATAATGCATAGATGCTAGGATACGAGCAAAATTACCACGTGTGATGTCTTTGGCTGCATATACCTGTTTAGACGCTGAATTACCACCAAGCGTTGGTAGAGCATACTTACTCGCTAGTTGATAGTTTACATCTGCACTCCATGAAGAACTAGGTTTTGTTGAAGCTAATTCCTCTGACTTAAAGTACCGGAAAAGTACAGATAACATCTGATTTTCTGTTAAATTTGTGTTTGGTTTCAGTAAGTTTTCATATTTCTTTGTGGCAGGGTTGTATACGTTTTGATAACCGCTGATAAGCCCTTTGTTGACTGCCCATTGAAAATCCTCTGCCCAGTACTGGTCTGCCTTATAATCAGCGAACTTTGATATATCTATACTACCTACTGGAGTTGTAGGTGTTGGCGTTGAAGCTGAGTAGTTTAAATAACTTGATGCTACATAACCCTCTGTCCCATCATTTCTTTTCACAGGATACCAAACAAAATGGTTTTTCTTCGTTGATACTGCTTCATATTCAAAAGGGCCCGTAATGGTAACAATTTCACCTTTACGTAAAGTACCCATAGAAGGACTATCCGTCGTAGGTCTTGTTCTAACTGTTACATTAGTTGTTGCACTAACTTTTTGATTTGTTTTAAAAAAGTACTTTGATTTTGTTAATGGTAAATCAAAATCATAGTTCATCGCTGAAAATTTAATATTTTCCCTGCTGTTAGAGTCATATTGAAAATGTTCGCGTGTAAAAGGCAGCTCTGCTAAGTCTATTAATTCTAATTTCTCGATAATTTGGAGAATTCTTTCTTGATAGGCATTTGCATTTCTTTCACCAGTTGCTTGGACAAAAGGACTATTTACTGGCTTAGTACCGTTATAAGCCATGATAGCGAAGTACCAATGTTCTAATACATCTTTTTCCCCTCCGTTGATGCTAGGCAAATCCTTCCGCTTAAACATATCATCCAGAGTCTCAACACCAGCTCGAATATTATAAACAATATCGCTTTTTAGTCTATCCTGATTGTAGCCAGCTTGATTTGTAATTTGCATAATGCCAATTCCATTATCAGCTGTCACAATCGCTTTACCATTCCTATCGAAATGACGCCAATTTCCACTTTCACCTTCCGCTATTGCCTTCACAATTTCAGGAGGAACATTATAACTCAGCGCTGTTTCGGTTAACAAACAGTTCATTGTGGAATAATCAGGGTTGACCTTCGATGCCGAATCATACTTACATGTTTTTGCAATATCATTAGCTAATACATTTTCATCTATATTTATAGTTAGAGAGAGGGCACCAATGACAATACCACTAATCAAGGGTTTCAATATCTTTTTCATCTCTAGTTATTACACTTCCTTTCATATTTTCCCAAGTTAAAAGACTCAGATATATGTTATCATAAACCCAATATTTGGGATAGGGGTAATATTCAATGTTTCTTTCATTTAACAGGGCTGAATGATAAATGATAGCCCTAACATATATTGATTCGGTGAAAGGGTTGGAAATAGTGATACTATTTTAGTGAACAAATTCTGTTTCATTTGGAGTAAGTGTTAAGACTTTTTTAAAGGAGTTTGGGTGAAAACGCAATACTGATAGGGAAAGGTATGGAAAAGTATGTATCCCGGAATTTTGAGATGATGTGGAATATCACGGATTACTTGGTATTGAAGGTATTCAAGATGAACCTGTTCAAAGGAAATAATTATTGAACAGAAACTACCCCAAAATTCCTTCTGTTAGTATTTTTAAAAGCAAGAAAATGAAGAAAACAGTCGCTTGATGGAGGAATGTGGGATTGAATTTGTCTTTTCTTGCGCTTACCCGGGAAATTTTTTTATTTCCTAAAGTTACATTTTGTTAAAGGGAGATAGGGGGGACTGACAAATGAAAGTACGACTCCAATTAATATCAAACTACTATAAGAAAAATAGCTACCTGTTAAGGCAGCCATTTATTATTCCGCAACATTCCCCATAGCAATAGAAATTCGATTCCAACTGTTAATTTGATTAATCAAGATAACCAAATCGACATAAGCCTTTTCATCAAAATGCTTGCGAACACGCTCATATAATTCATCAGGAACGCGTTTTTCTGGAATAAGCGTAATATGTTCCGTTAATTCTAATGCTACTTTTTCAGTTTCTGAATAAAAAGTACATTCTCTCCAAGCGCTAATGCAGTATAAGCGCTGTTCAGTCTCTCCCATTTTCTTAGCATCAGCAGAGTGCATGTTGATGCAATAGGCACAGCCATTAATTTGAGAAGCTCTAATTTTAATGAGCTCACGAAGTTTTCTCTCAATACAACTCTTTTTAGTGTATTTTTCCATTTCCATCATTACCTTCATAGCATCTGGTGCAATTTCATAATAATTCATACGTTGTGTCATGGTGATTCCCTCCATTATTTATTAGCTAATTCAACTGATAATTGATCCGCTAGATAAAGTGCATTTTGTAAGACATCTTCTGTATTCAATAAGGCTGTTCCTTGAACACGAAGAATATTAACATCTTCTATGCCAAGAAAGGCAAACATTGATTTAAGGTAAAAATTTCATTCATGCGTTCCATTTTCTTCGTGTGTTAAAGGATCTCCATTTCGTGAATGTTCCCAGCCACTTAAAACAATTTTATCTATCATCGGAATAACGTCTTCATAAAGATTATTTTGCTCAATAACTTCATCATGCTGTTTATTTTCTTTGTATGTTCCTAGAAAAAGGTCCAATACCTGAAGGCTCAAAGATGTCTTTGAGTCCACTTCAGGGTGTGCATTTATCACAAGTAGTTTACGCATAAAAATACTCCAGTTAAATAAAGATTTTATTAATCGTTGATTTACTTAATCGTTGATTAACTTTGTCTACAATATACGCTTTTCATGCTTGTTTGTCAAACTGATTCATTTATGTATGGCTAAATGTGTTACTATCATGGTAAGCAAAATGTTTTAAGAGGGTGGAATAATGAAATATAGTGTGATGGTTGAATATGCCCTACACAGTCTTGTTTATTTAATTGATGTTCCAAAAAATGAAAGTATAGGAATAAAGGATTTATCAGAATTTCAAGGATTATCGGAGACCTATCTTTCAAAAGTTTTAGGGAAATTGTCCAAGGAAGGCATCGTTAGCTCGGTATCTGGCGTAAAAGGGGGTTATCGACTCAATAGAAAACCTGAAGATATTACATTTTGGGATGTTGTGCGAGCGGTTGAAGGTGAAGAGCCGATATTTCAGTGTAAGAATATTAAAGCGAATTTTGCTTATCTAAATAAAAAACAAAAGTGCGAATCTTGTTCAAGTCAATCGAACTGTACAATCAATAGTGTCATGCTGGAAGCGGAAGAACACATGCGAAATTATTTAAGAAGCAAAACGATAGCGTGGTTAGAACAAGAATTACTGCGGACTCTACCAAAGGAGCAAATAGAAGAAGCAAAAAATTTTTTTAAAAAAACAAATTGATAGAACTTCATCGAATCATTTTAGATGTATGTAAATTCGGTTTACCTGAATGAAAATCTTAAGCGAGAATTTCATCTTGAAGGAATCAACCAAAATTTTCTGAGAAACAAAAAACCGGCAAGGATGCCGGCTGCGGATGTTGAATGAAAGCTATTTTGAATTATTTTCGTTTGCAAATTTACCAGAAGCAAATTTTTTGTTTGCTTCAGCTTGTTGAATTTGTTGTCTGATTTGGTTAACATCAGTTTCATTCCCAAATTCAACGTTCATTGAATTCATTGCATTCATAGAACCAGAAGCCTGTTGCTTTTTAGCTTCAGCTTGTTGAATTTGCTGTTTGATTTGATTAACATCAGTCTCGTTCCCGAATTCAACATTCATTGAATTCATTGCGTTTGGAGCTGCATTAGGAATTTTTGAGTTGAAATTTTGGTTGTTGTTATTATTCGCCATTAAATATCACCTCCTGAAAAATAGTCTGTGCAGAAGGTTTTTTACTATCCATACATTTTAGAAAAATCTAACCGATTTGGACTGGCACTACAGAATGAGGACCTCTTGCATCAAATTTACATAGTTTAAGAAATCTAGTTTTCCTAGTATAATTGTAGTCAGTTCGTTATTGTGTTTAGAGATTGGAGAAATGTATGAAAGATCGTAAACAAATCGTTATCGAATCAACATTACAATTATTTACCGAAAAAGGGTATCAGCATACATCGGTTCAGGATATTTTAGATAAAGCAAATATTTCAAAAGGTACATTTTATAACTATTTTTCATCTAAAAATGAATGCCTGAAAGCTGTATTAGAGCAAAATCGCCAAGAACGAAATGTTTTAAAAGAGGAAATTTTAGTTGGTAAGAAAAAAGATGATGTTGACGTTTTAATTGAACAATTAATCGCCACATTAAAAATTAAAGAAAAATATAATTTAATGCCTTTATTTCGAGAAATCTCCTTTTTGCATGATGAAGAGTTGCAAGAAATTCTTGCGGAACATCGCTTTCATGAAATTACCTGGTTAAAAAACAGATTCTATGATATTTATGGAGAAGAAGGAAAGCACTATTATTATGAGTGTGCGGTCGTCTTTTTTGGCACATTCCAATATTTATCTTTTTATTGGAATTTGGCTACTAATATGACGATAGATCTAAAAAAAGTGGTTACTCGGTCATTGAAATATGTAGAAAGTTTTCTCCCAGAAATGATTAAGAGTGGAGAAATTTTATTAGAACCACAGGAAATGTTTTTGTTAGAAAAGGATTTAGCCTATAAGTCCATCACCAGTGAACAAATACAAGAGAGATTAGAGAAATTTTGTAAAAAAATCTCGACAATCGAACTTCCACAAAAATCACTCGAACTTTCTAGCTTGCTTTTGGATGAAATGAAGAGAGAAACACCCCGCATGAGTGTTTTAGAGATCATGCTACAGCCATTTCGTGCTTCTTTCGCTGAAACAATTTATAAATATGAAGCTGAAGAAATAGCCAATCTTTTCTGGCTCTATATGAAGATGAAAAACAGCAAGGCATAAATGAATGATTGAATGACTAGACCAGCTTATTAGCATAAAGTTGGTTTTTTCTTTTGAATTCGTTGGCTAACAATTCTAGGGAGGGGTAGTAAGTCTTTATCCCCTAAAAGCACTACCACTGTTATTACGATTTCCGTTTTTTTATTAATACTGCCACTTTTATGGCGTCCTGGTTTTTAATCTCGTTTCATTTTGAATAATTAATTGTGAAAAGAGGGTTACGACTGTGAAAAAATTGAAGGATAGGGCAGAAGTATCTTTTGTCACGAATATTTCCCGATACGATTATCTGAAACAGCAAATTCAAGAAGTGGCTGAAAAATTTAGTTTCAATCATCAGCAGCTTGCGAAAATATTTGATTTACCAATGAAGGAGCTAGATAGTTTATTGAATAACAAGGGAAGCATTACGAAGGAGCAGCTGGATAAGATTGAACGAAAAATAGCTATGTTATATGCTGGCTTTGAAGGCTTTGATGCAAGGGAAAGAGCCGCATTGCTTTTGAATGATCTCATCAAGGAATACATGTTTTCCACGGATAGTGTCGCGAAAATGATTCATGTAGAGGAAAAGGACTTAATTGATTTTAGACAAGCGTTATCGATGGATAAGAACGTAGAATTGAAAATTTGCGTGAATAGTATCATGCTCCATTTTGTATTACATAACTAACGACAAGCCCTGGTATTACAGTATTCCTTGGCATAAAAGCTTCATGACTTCCACGTTTTCATTCATATAGTAATGACGAGAACCACACACAGTAACCTCAAAAAATATGGGGGTTCCAAAATGAAAAATGGCAATAAAGTGTATATGCTTTTATTTATCGTAGTTTTCTTATTTTCTACAACCGTATATGCTGAAGAAAATAAGGAAGGTATTCTTGTATACCATGTCAAATATGATTATGAAGCTATAAGTAAATTTGGGGGCATGACAGTGCAGGAATACGACCAAGAGTGGTGAAAGGTCTTTCTATTGCAGAGATGGCGGAGAAAAAAGGAATTGCTAGAAGGGATGTAGAAGGCTACTTTTATCAATTTCATTAAGAAGAAATGCAAAAATGGCGAAAAAAGGGTGTCATGACGGAAAAACACTATTTCCATCTTGTCTACGGATTAGCGGATGAAATAGAGAAATTTATTGATCGTAATCCTAACCGATAATATTTCTCTTTACCCTAAAAGTTGATCTTTATAAAGTTTAAAGGCAGAAATGTTGCTTGCACAACATTTCTGCCTTCTTTCATTTATTTTTGTGTGATACGCTCGAAAAATTCCACTGTTCTGTTCATATCCGTAACATGTTCATTGCATGTTTGACTATCTGCACAAATGTAATTACTGTGGTTGGTAAACGTGCCTACCACCTGTCCTTTAATGGACGTAGTAAATAAGCCTACATCTGAATGGCGATTACAGATAGCGCAAATGCCACGAACCGTGTTATGAGCAAATATCCCTTTGATCCCTTTTAGCTGCCCATTTTGCTCAAGGACAACATATTTCCGATGTGTGCCAGCATCATCCCAAGCAAGATAACAAATTTGCTGAAAATCGAGTGCTTCTAGATTTGGTAGCTTGAGCTTCTTTTCCTTTTTAAATAAGGCTTTAAGCGTACTAGCGGTCACCGGCTTGAACGGGATGACATATGGTTTTAATTGCTCTAAAAATGCATCACCTTGTGCACGATCCGTGACAGCAAAAAGCTGTTCAATCAGCATTGTTTCTGCTGCTGATAATGCTAATTTTGTCGATACCTCCGTATCAACAAGGCCACGTACTGCTAGGATAACGTTTTTATCCTTTGTTGTTGTCAGTGCATGTAGAATTTTATTTAATTGCTGTTCTAGTAAATGATAGTTGGCAACCGTTAAAAACGGCTGAATTGTTTGTAGTTCCATTTGAAATCTCTCCTGTTTATTAGGCTATTTGATTACATTTTGGCCTAAAGAGATCATTCAATTTCTGTTAGTTTATAACTTAAACTTGACCTCTTTGACCTAAAGAAGTCGTTCTAGAGCATGCATTACAAGTGAATGCGATCATTTAGATCCCTCCTTTAAAGGAAACATTGATTTATATGGGTTTTATATGAGGTTTTATAATAGGTTGAATTAAACAGGCGACCAATTTAGATTAATTTGTTAAAATTTTCAAGTCAGTCAGGTGACCATAAGTGCCTATAGACATATTAACATGTGAATGTCCTAATTGCTCTTGAATTGTTTTGAAATTAGGATTGTTTAATTAATTTTAATGAACTAATTATTTTTCTACCGTAAAAAAGGATAAAGTAAATTAGTGTAACATTTATAAAGAAATAAAGTGTATTAAAGTGAATTTGAGTAATGCCATTTTTAGTAAATAAAGCAAATGCGGATGATAACTCATTCTCACCGATGTAACTTATAAAGGGGAATGGGGCTCCAAATATGTTAGAACCATAAGATGCAATGAAGATGGACAATACACTCATTATAATGCTAATCCATAACAACGACTTTTTGTTTGTACCTTGCATAAAGTCATCTCCTTTTTATATTTTAACTACCCAATATAATTATTATATCGTAGAAAGTGGAATGTGGTAATATTTTGGGAATTTTTATTGAAACATTATCCAGAATGTTTATTGTAATTTAAATAAATATCGTTATTAAAACAGCTTTTGACAATTTGATAAATGATAAAGCACTGTTTATTTTCTGAATTGTTGAAAAGGTAATAAATTGGTATAATGGACTGAATTGGTTAATGAAGGGGGATTTATGATGAAACAGATGACTGAACGTAAATTAATGAATGCTTGGAGAATTTATACATTGTAGGAGGCACTATGCTATTAAATAAACAAGGTTTTGATTTATGGGCCGATGGATACGACCAAACGGTACAACACAGTGAGGAAAAGGATCAATACCCATTTGCAGGCTATAAGGCGATTTTAAATAAAATTTTCAATGAAGTGATGGCTGTTCCCGCTTCCACTGTTTTAGATATTGGCTTTGGAACAGGGGTATTAACGGCGAAGCTTTATGAACAGGGGCATTCGATTTATGGCTTTGATTTTTCTGCGAACATGATTGCCATTGCCAAGGAAAAAATGCCAGAGGCTCACCTAATGGAGTGGGATTTAATGAATGGCTTGCCACAGGAGCTATTACAGCAGCCCTATGATGCGATTATTAGTACGTATGCGCTCCATCATTTTACAGATGAGCTAAAGGCTTTGTATATCACACAATTATTACAGCACCTATCACCAACAGGGAAAATTTTAATTGGCGATGTAGCTTTCCAGACAAGGGAGCAGCTGGAGCAATGTCGTCAAGATAGCAAGGGATACTGGGATGAGGATGAATTTTACTTTGTCCATGAGGAGCTAAAGGTCTCCTTAAAGGAAATTTGTGAGTTAACCTTTTACCCACTATCGCATTGTGGTGGAGTCTTTGTGATTAGTCGGAAGAATATAAATGCTGATTAGTGACCCCTTATATGGGGAGTTCGAAATCAATGGTTTGTTAGAGGATTTGATTGTAAGTAAGCCAGTTCAACGCTTAAAGGGTATTCATCAGGCTGGGGCAGGCTTTCTAGTAAATAGCAGGTGGACTATTTCAAGATTTGAGCATTCTGTAGGTGTCATGCTGCTTATTAGACAGTTTGGCGGTTCATTGCAGGAGCAGGTGGCAGGCTTATTACATGATGTCTCCCATACCGCTTTTTCCCATGTGGTGGATGTTGTCCTTGAAAATGAGGCGGAAGATTATCATGAAGCAATATTCATGGATGTTATCAAACAGTCTTCGATACCTGCGATTCTTAAAAAATATGGCTACCAGGTAGAGAACATACTCGATACATCAAGGTGGTCGTTACTTGAACAACCTGCTCCAGCATTGTGTGCGGATCGTATAGATTATACATTAAGGGATATGTATTTTTATGGAAATTTAACTTTGGAAGATATCCAAAAATTTTTACAGGACTTATTCGTTTTTCAGGGGGAATTGTGTGTTAAAACGATTGAGCGTGCAGAATGGTTTGTGAAAATTTATTATCAGGAAGTGTTAGATTTTTTCTTGCACCCTTTAAATATCTATGCGACTAGTTCGTTAGCGAAAGTATTAAAACTGTCGCTAGCAAAACAAATTCTAACGCTTGAAGATTTCCTCAAGACTGATCATGAGGTATTGCAGCAGATGAAGGCTTCACATGATCAAGACGTTCAAGCTCTTTTACAACAATTACATGAAAATGTAGAGGTAAGAGAAGAACAAGAGAATCATGACATTCATTTTCGTAATAAAGTGCGACTCATCGATCCAGCTATCTATCATCAACAGCGACTATGGAAGGCGAGCGAGGTATCTAACCATGTCAAAGCAATGAATATCTCTGCTTTGGAAAGGTTTGAGCAGGGTGTTTATGTGAAAATAATCAAGGAGGAGCTGTCATAGGGCAGCTCCTTTTCTTTAGGCCAACATGGATAAATGATATTTGCCAGAAAGCATAAATAGGGCATACGTAGCGAGCGCGCTCATAACAGAAATGCCTGGTTTAAACCAGCTTGTTAGGAGGAAGGTGAGCACAGTAAATAATAGCATGCCAACCGCTCCAAATACCGTGTTTTGAAGAACAATATGAAAGGTATCTTCTTTCATATTTTTCATTTGCATGCCCATATTAATGAGCGTCAATATCGGTAAAGCCGTAATGATACCTGATAAAAATAAATACTTTGATTGGCTAAGTAGTAGCGCTAGTACCATGATTGTGCCACCTACTAAAAAAGTAGAGAAAGTATAACATAGGATACCCAAAATTAAATTCAGAATAGAGTGATAATACTGTAGAAGGTAAGTGTTCACAAGTACTCATTGATCCTATTTAGCAAGAAATGCAGAAAGATAGATGTTTATGAAAAATAGATAGAATATTTGGGAGGGGGGTGAGTTGTGATGTCTATTCTATCCTTTATGCTTTTATATGTAGTAGGCATACCAATCTCCACGCTGTTGCATGAAATTGGGCATGCATTGGGTGTTATACTATGTTCAAAGGAACGAGCCCATGTTTATTTAGGTGCAAAAATTCTTCCTGATAGCTTTCGTGTAGGTCGTATACATTTCCATATTCGATGGGGATTTTTTGGCTTCTGTACCCCACAAAACGGGAGTAGCTTAACGCGCAAGCAGTCGCTCGGATTTATAGCGGGTGGTCCTATCATGACTTTAGCCGTATTACTTTTTGCCAGCTATCTTGCCCGTTATTTGCTGCTTATGCAGGGATACACTATTTTTTCAATAGCCTTTTTTATTTGAATACTTTTCAATTTCTTGCAACACAGGTTTACCCTCAGATGGCTATCAGATGCTAAGCTTACTGAAGAAAAATATCTGAAAATAAAAACTTTAACGAGGTCGCTTTTAATGTATCGTTGTATACGATATAATCGTTTTGAACGATATATTAAAGGAGTTATTACAATGATTAAAGATATAAATGATTATTTTACAACGATATTCTATCATCTACATACAACCCATGAAGATGTTATTTCCCATCAGAGTGTGCGTATTTTGCAAATGATACAAAAGGAAGAGGAAGTGACGGTGCGTGATATAGCAGGGTTACTAAATATTTCTCCTAATACGGCATCAGAGCATGTGAAAAAGCTAGAGCGTCATGGCTGGGTGATGAAGGAGCGTGCAAGTGACGACCAGCGTAAGGTCATGCTACATTTGACAGCAGAAGGGCTACAAGTGCTGAAGAAAAACTCGGAGCTAGATGATGATAAGCTACAGCATGCTCTTAATCAGCTAACTGAGCAGGAACAGCAAGCCATTCTACAGGCGTTTCGACGTCTAAGTGAGGTGGCAAAATAATGTATACATTCTTTAAAATTTTGAGTTCAGCAGCCATCATTGGCGTTGTGACGGAGGTTGCACGACGATTCCCTACCTATGGAGGAATTATTGCTGCGTTACCATTGGTGAGTATTTTAAGCATTATTTGGCTGACCGTGCAAAGTGAGTCGAGTGAGCATATTCAACGCTTTACGGTAGGCGTTATCGTTGGCTTGCCTGCAACGATGTGCATGCTATTTGTGATTTACATGGCGATGAAATCCTCCGTACATATTGTACTAGCTATTGGACTTGGTGTGCTATCCTGGGCTGTATTTTTAGGCATACAAAAAGCGATTGCAGGGGTTTTTCATATTTCCATTTAAGAAGGAGTTTATAACATGACGATTATTGCCATACATGAAGTACCAAAACAAACTGTAAGCGAATTTTTTCAGGAGCATTGGGGTTCAACGGAGATGGTCATTTCCAGTGGCATTTATGACTGTAGTGATTTAGCGGGCTTTGCTTTTATGAATGAGCAACAAATGATGATCGGTTTAATCACCTATATCGTGCGGGAAGAGGACTGTGAAATCATTTCGTTAGATAGTACGGTTGAGGGGAAAGGTATTGGTTCTGCTCTTGTGAAAGCGGTAGAACAAGCAGCAATGGAGCAGGGCTGTACAAGCATATCACTTATTACAACAAACGATAATTTACATGCATTGAAATTCTATCAAAAACGAGGCTATTGTTTAATAGAAATACTGCGTAATGCAGTGGAAAAGGCAAGAGCCTATAAGCCTTCTATCCCACTCATTGGTAATGATGGTATTCCAATACGAGATGAAATACGTTTACAAAAACAACTTGACTGTCAATAAGTCAGGTTGTTTTTTGTTATACTGGTGAGGAGGAAAGAGAGGGAAAGTATGAAAAAAATACTATTTATTTTAGTACTGAGTGTGCTTGTGGTAGGAGCAATCTTTATGATTTATCTCAAGAGCAATCCACCACTTATTATTCAAAGCTATACCAGCAAACAAGGCAATGAAGCAATCAAAATCATCGCACTTGAAAATACAGGGCTGCGTGAAATTAAGCTAAAGCAAATACTGGTGAATGATCAGCGTCCTGATAACGCGAAGCTTGTAATAAGTAAGTCAGAACCTTTTGAGGCGGAAACAAAGCTAGAGGGAAATGATCAACTATCTTTTCATAAATTAGCACAGCGAACGATCGTACCTCAAAGATACATAAATCAACAAGCTATTGGCGAGCAGCCACAGCATTATGCAGTACAAGTTCTAGCATCTAACAACCAGAAAGTAACGATACACTATGAATACTTAAAAATACCTTTTACGCTTACAGTTGAGCTTCAAGCCAACAAATAATCACTTTTTGTCTTATCCTTTATGCCTGTGTCAATTTCTAAGATTGTTTGGTGAAAAGCTCCTATCCCTCCTAGAACATGGTAATATTGCATTAACAGCAATTGTGATACTAGGAGGGACCTAATGGCATTTATCATCTTGGGTATAGTACTATTTATCTGTGTTATCACTGTGGCTTTAGTGTTTATGAAAAAGCTATTAAAAAATGATATTATGCTTGAAGTGACAGCCACTTGTGAAGGGAAAAATGAAGACAATCAAGCGATTATGAAGATATATTTTAGGTATTCCATTGGACGTCTTGCCAGAAGGAAACGAGAAATGATAGGCAGTATTGAATGGTCTGAAGGGTGGATGCCTGTCAGCTATAATTTAAAAGAACATGGCGTGTATCATGAAGAACGACTTCTGTATGCGACGAATGAGCAAACGTATTCCACCTTTGAAATCAATGCGACGAATGCGCTTGATGAGCAAGGACGTGGAGAGGGCTACGTGGTCCTTGTATTAGAAAAGCCAAATACCTCTCATATGTCCCGAGCGGGTGTTATTCTCGCTGTGACAGCCAATATGGTTACATATCAATTATCAGACTCCGCTAGCTGGCACAATGATATGCTAGCGAACTAGCTATCCAATGTATTGGATAGCTTTTTTGGTATTTACAAGTAAAAATAGGCTGTTTATGGAACCAATTGCGGAAAATAACGTATAGAAAGAAGAAGGACTTGCAGGAGGAAGGAGGATATAGATGTCCGAACAACATAGCAAATACAATGATTCAAGGCTTGTTACCATAGATGAGGAAATATGTGCACTTTTGCAGCAACGAAAAGAGCAAGCTGCTCATAATCCAGGCTTGCCTTCGGATGATACCATTTCGAAATGGGCACAGCAATATGGTTTCGATGATACTTTTTTAGCGTTGTTCTTCCAGTTGATTAAATCAGAAAAATACTATACTTCAAAGGTAGAACCATCAGGCTTCCGTCACTATATCCCTGTATTGAAAACGGTAGCAAAGGGAGAACGTTTGTATACGGTTTCTTATGTTCGTCAATATGACAATGCAAGTGTGGTGCAATTATTAATCGATTGGGATGAGCAGCAAGAACCTCAGCTAACGATTCAGCAAAAATTACAACGAAAACATTTTGGTCTATACATTGATGCGTCCTATGAATGCCGAAGTAAAGGTACAGGTGGCTCAAATGGACATGAAAGCAGTACGTATGTGGTGACACCACCCTTGCCAGATGATTTAAGGGGGCTTCATTTTGTTTTTACAGAATACGAGGATGCCTTTGAAGAAAAGCCGACAGGGTGGGCTATCACCATACAAGGTTAGGGGGATATTTAATGAAAAAATGGATGTTTCCACTTGCCCTCATCATCCTATTGACAGCTTGTCAAAGCCCCAAGCAGGAGATACATTATATCGCCAAAAGTGAGCATTGGAAAGCCATCTATCATAGTAATGGTGAGGTGGGCTTACGCTTATTTTATCTGGGAGATGATGATGATTTGGGGCCTTTAGAAATTACGATTGAGGGGACAAAAGAATTCCAAAATTTAAGTGATGTTCAGTTAAATAAAGATGGCTATTATTCCTTCACCAAAAAAGAAAGTGAGAAAATCTTTAAACGAGAAACAAAGCCAATAATCCATGTAGAATGGCAATCTGAAGATGAGACCTTAGAAGTGAAAAATCATTAGGGGGTAATAATAAAATGCGAATTGAACAGCGCGAAGATATAGTGATTATTGATGGGCTAGAAATCAGCGGTACGATTCAAAAAAATCAACAATGCCCGAGTTGTCAAAATTCCATCATCTATGATGACACGTTTGATAGTTATTTTTGTGCGATGTGTAATGAGTGGCAAGAGGAGGCATGTGATGACCCGCATTGTCACTATTGTGTACAACGTCCAGAACGCCCATTGCAAGTCCGTCGCTAAATTTTTTTCTTTTTTAGGGTTTGACAAAGAATTTACTATTCGTTATAGTAATTAACAATTTCATACAAAATGAAATGGGCAATGATAAGGACAAGAGATGCGATTAACCATTTTTAGAGAGGGAGGCCTTGGCTGCAAGCTTCCTAATGTCGTACTCCCATCTTACTACCTTGGAGCCGTGCTTGGAAACTTGCACCGTTTTTTGCGGCGTTACTGCAAAATCAATGAGCCACTAGCTTATAAACTAGTGGGAATTTGGGTGGAACCACGGGTAAACAACACATACTCGTCCCTTAGTAGGGACGGATATGTGTTTTTTTTATCTACACAATTATGCCAAGGTGTAATTGATTTTATTACTAAAAGGAGTAGAGAAACATGTCAAATCAACGTATTCACATTCAATTTCCAGATGGTCAACAACAAGCATTTACAAAAGGTGTGACACTAACCGATATTGCACAAGCGATTCGTCCAGAGCTTCGCAAAAAGGCAGTCGCCGGGAGTGTTAACGGAACCATCATTGATTTGACGCGCCCGATTATGGAAGATGCACAAATTACATTGTACGATGCAAGCTCAAAGGAAGGGATCGAGGTCATTCGCCATTCTACGGCCCATTTATTCGCTCAGGCAATTAAACGACTTTACCCACATGCACAATTTGGGGTAGGACCAGTCATTGAAAATGGCTTTTATTATGATATAGATATTGCTGATACACTGACACCGAGTGATTTGCAGCAAATTGAAAAGAAAATGAAACAAATTGTTCAGGAAAATATACCTGTTCATAGACGCGAGGTGTCACGTGAAGAAGCGAAGCAATTATTCGCCCATGATGTGTTAAAGCTCGAGCTGTTGGAGGCAATTCCTGCAGATGAGCTAGTTACGATCTATGAGCAGGGAGAGTTTTATGATTTATGTCGTGGTCCACATGTCCAGTCTACAGGCAAATTACAGCATTTTAAATTAATGCATGTGTCAGGCGCTTACTGGCGAGGCGATAGCAAGAATCAAATGCTTCAGCGTATTTATGGCGTTGCCTTTGCTACAAAAGAGGAACTGCGGGATCATTTTATCTTCTTGGAGGAAGCAGAAAAGCGAAATCATCGCAAGCTAGGTAAAGAGCTATCGTTATTTATGTTTTCAGAGGAAGCACCTGGCATGCCCTTCTATTTAGCCAATGGTCAAATTTTACGCAATGAACTAGAATCGTATTTGCGACATTTACAAGCAAAATATGATTATAGGGAAGTACGAACACCGCTGATGATGAACCAACGCTTATGGGAGCAGTCAGGTCACTGGGATCATTATAAGGACAATATGTATTTTACGCAGGTGGATGACCAAAGCTTTGCCTTAAAGCCGATGAACTGTCCTGGGCATATGCTGATTTTCAAAAATGCCTTACATTCCTATCGGGATTTACCTATACGTATGGCAGAATTTGGGCAAGTGCACCGACATGAGTTTAGTGGCGCCTTGAATGGTCTGTTACGTGTACGAACTTTTTGTCAGGATGATGCCCATATTTTTGCCACACCACAGCAAATTGAGGATGAAATTGCACTGGCCTTAAAGATTATAGATGAAGTGTACAACGTCTTTGGATTTGCGTATACGATTGAATTATCGACACGTCCAGATGATTATATGGGTGATTTGGCACTGTGGGATCAAGCAGAAGCAGCACTTGAAAATGTCCTAAACAATTTAGGCATTGCCTATACAATTAATGCAGGGGACGGGGCTTTCTATGGACCGAAAATTGACATCCATATTAAAGATGCAATTCAACGCAGTCATCAATGTGCAACGGTTCAGCTTGATTTCCAGCTACCAGAGAAATTTGATTTAACATATATTAATGAACACAACGAAAGGGTGAGACCTGTTGTTATCCATCGTGCAGTGTTTGGCTCAATTGATCGCTTCTTAGGTATTTTAATCGAGCATTTTGGCGGAGCATTCCCAACTTGGCTGGCACCACAGCAAGTGCAAGTTATTGGGGTGGCAGAGGCACATCAAGGCTATGCCAAGCAAGTTGTTGAAGCTTTACAACAGGCAGAAATCCGTGTGCAATTAGATGATCGCCAAGAAAAGCTCGGCAAAAAGATACGAGAAGCCCAATTGCAAAAAATACCATATATTGTGGTTATCGGCGATCGTGAGGTTGCTAACCAAACTGTAGCTGTTCGCAGACATGGTCAGCAAAATGCCAATGATAAGTCACTACAGCAATTAATAGAAGAAGTCACAGCAGCCATTCAACAAAAAAGTTTAGCTTAATTCAAGTTAAGAAAGCTTGCGATGCATGTTCGTCACTCATCGCAAGCTTTTCAATTGTTAAGAAATTTTTACTTCTATTTTTTTGAAATGACTACTAGAATCTACATGGTGTGCATACAATGAATTAAAGGTGCTTGGAACTTTCTTGAAAATGCGAATGTCCCAGTATTACTTCTTGTGTTTCAGCGTCGATGACAAGAAATTTGCGATAGGATTCATCGGTATTGTGCTGAAAGGATGCTAAAAAATAAACTTGTCGATTGGGATGAATAAAAGTATGTTGAGAGAGGTCTATTGTTTCCTGTTTACCATCTGTTTGTAAATAAAAACGTTTTGTCGCATTTGCTACATCTTTAAAAGCCATCTTTTGACGAATATTCAATGAAGCATTGGTATATTCCTCATAAATCGCACGATTAAGCTGCTGATAAAATTTGTCCTCATCACGAAACGATTGAAATTGGTTGTTTGGGTATTGATATAGTGTATTTATTTCAGTTGGTGTGCAAAGTGTGGGTGATGTATTGTCTACTGAATGTTGAGGTGGCAATAATATTTTGGAAACAACCATAAAAGTTAAGATGAATACGTGCATCATTCAACCTCCAAATGTTTTCTTATCAAAAACATCGCCTACTTTTTCATTCTCTATACATTCTGAGAAATGGCTAGGTGAATGCATGTATCATCCCCGATAAAACCAGCCAATAAAACATGGCCTGGCTTTATCATATCTATACTTTCTTCTATTATATGCCTCGTTATGATTAGGAAGCTTGTGCTTGTTTTAAATATCTATTAAGTAAGACATCCAATTCTTGACTGTAATCTACTACAATAGGGTGGGTGAAACCAAGATCCTTTGCTTTTTTATACATAATTCTTCGTTTAATCTCAATTTCCGCCTTCAAGAATTGTTTAAGTAATAAGTTAACCAAGATATTTTCCTCCTAATTTTTTATCCATATTCTTGAAATAAATTTCTATGACCTCGATTCAACTTTTTCATTGTATATCACTTATATTAAAAAAAATGTCACATTGTGTATCGTTTCTCAAATTCGTAATTTAGTCATAGATAAGGAACTTCATCCTATTTAGCTCGATTGAAAATTTTTATGTATTATAGATAAATAATACTGTGAATTTCCCCTTTTATAGAATTTAATACATGACTTAAAACCCTATTCATGTGCTGGATAGGGTTATTCACGTTCTTTGTTTTAGAAAATATTAAGGGGAAAATAGAGGAGTATTAAGTCTTTTATACTAAGAAAAAAGTTGTGATTAGAGATTGAATTTTCCGATAATTAAGCGCAGAATTCATATCTTGTCACATTTTAGCAAATTCCCTTTTTTGTTGTTTAGAAATGGGGACATTTCATTGTCTATGGTGAAATGTTGAGAATTTTTGAAATTAATGGAATAATAGATGGAAGCTGAGGTGATGAAGCACATGATGAAAAAACTGGTTTCCATCATTGCTTTTTTAAGTTTACTAACGGCATGTGAAAGGGGGAGCCCTTACAGGAATCGACCATTGTGTATGACATGGATACGACATCGACATCCACTGAATTTAGCTATGTAGCGGATTTATCTTTGGAAAAAAGAGAGGCCTATCAAGCATTTTTAAACGATGGAGAAATTCGTCATTTGCAGACCTTTTCGCCAGAGGAAATGCTGCTAATTATGTTTGATTTAGTGGAGGAACCTCGTATGGATGCATTGTATGCGATTACTTACAGCAATGATGCATTCCCCACAAAAGAATTGTTTGAGCAATACTATACGGATTCACTTGCAGGTGATTTGCTTGTTACCGAATTCATGTATAGATTTTATGATCGAATAGCGGTTAATGAATCGAGCACCCCTGATTTACAGGTCGTTCAACT
Organism: Lysinibacillus capsici; assembly: GCF_020217405.1. NCBI lineage: Bacteria > Bacillati > Bacillota > Bacilli > Caryophanales > Bacillaceae > Lysinibacillus > Lysinibacillus capsici. The sequence continues at coordinate 2,274,060 of NZ_CP084108.1, forward strand.
GGAAATTTCCGTTGGGAGTCAGCGCTACATCAAAACATATACCCTGCAACAGCAAGAGGGGCTTTGGAAAGATGAAAGAGGAGAAACAGATGACCGAAATTTTTTTTGTTAGACACGCACATGCCCATTATTCAGAGGATGAATATCATCGTCCACTATCTGATCAGGGACAAAGGGATGCAGAGCGTGTCACAAATCTTTTGAAGCATCATCCAATCGATGCAGTTTATGCTAGTCCTTATCGAAGAGCCATTCAAACAGTGGAGGGGATTGCACATGCTCGTCATTTACCCATCCAAACGATAGATGCTTTAAAAGAAAGACAGCTTGCTACTGGGAAGCTGGAGGATTTTCATGCAGCAGTGCAACGGGTGTGGGAGGAGCCAAGCTTTGCATGGGCAGGTGGAGAGTCCAATCAAGAGGCGATGGCTCGTGCTACTCCAAGTTTGCAGCGCATCCTTCTTACTCATCCAGAGGAGTCTGTTGTTATCGGTACACATGGCAATATCATGGCATTGATGATGCAATATTTTGATGCCCAGTACGATTATGCATTTTGGCAAACGTTAAGTATGCCAGATATCTATCGATTAGCCTTTCAAGGTCTATCCTTACAGGAAGTAACACGCGTGTGGCAAGAGGACTGAACAAAAAAGAGATACTACAGCGATCATAGTATCTCTGTTGTGCTATTTAGTTAATTCCTCTCCCATTCCGAGCGTAAGAGGCCAAATAAAACTACGTCATGGAATGTACCGAAGCGGAAGATTTCTTGGCGTAAAATGCCTTCTTTTGTGAAGCCACATTTTTCATAGGAGCGAATCGCTGCTGGGTTAAAGCTAAAAACCTGAAGCTTGATTTTCTGAACAGCTATATATTGGAAGATAAAATCAATGAGCGTGTTCATTGCATCCGTGCCATAGCCCTTGCCGTGCCACTCTTTTCCGATTGAAATGCCCACAGCGCAAGTACTATTTTGCCAATTCACTGCATAAACGCCACAGGAGCCGATCAGCTGATGGGACGCTTTTTCATAGATGCCGAAAAAGTATTCCTCCTTCTTCCCACTGATACTGTTAAAGAAAGCGGTGTGATCCTCTACAGTTTGTGGAAAGGGAATCTCATCATTAGCAAGTAGCAAAGAGGTGATTTCGCTTTCAATTGCTATAAAAGCCTCTAGGTCAGCAGCAGTCATTTGCTGTAAAGTGATCGATTGCCCTGTTAAAAATGTTGTCAAATAGTTTTCCATTATTATATTCTCCCTTGTATAAGGGCTGCAAGTAGCGTTACAACCCTACGATTGTTCGAAATACTTTCACGTCTACTGCATCTTTCACACTCATAAACCCACCCCTTTTTTGTGAATACTTACATAGTAGCATGAGGGACTAAGAGAATGGAAGAAATTATGCTAAAATATGTCCTAGTTAAAGAGAGAGAGGGATAAAGATGCGCACAACATATTTTACGAATTTATTACAATACTTACCACAAGAAGAGCAGCAACAATTACAACAGGCTTTTGGTGCTTCAGATGCACAAATTCAGGCCCTGTTAGAAGTATTTCCGAACTGCCCGCAAGCTTTGATGGAGCTATTACGGGATGTCAATGGTACATATTATTGTCAGCATGGGCAAGAGACTATTTGTGTTCTAGTGCTTGGCTCTGATTTAGGGGATTATCCGTATTATTTAAAATCGGTAGAGCAAATCGTGAAAGATTATCATGACAAGCGTGAAACAATTTATGAGCGCTACCAGGAATTTTTAGCGTATGTGGAAGTAGATGAAAAGATTAATATGCATGTCCCGTTAAATGAACGGCTCTGCTTTGCTGATTGTATGAATAATGGGGGCACATCAAGCCTATATATTGATTTTACGCCAAATGAAGCGGGACAAGTTGGCCAGGTGGTTCGTTATGTCCATGATCCTGATAGCTTTGAGGTGATTGCAGCTTCGTTTGAGGATTATTTACAGCAACTTATAGAGGGAGACTATGAATTCACCGCTATTTACGAGGAGGAATTCGAGTGACTATGCAGCTCATGTTCTATGAGGACAAAGCAAAAAATTTAGTAGAACAATATACCCTAACAGAAGAGCAGCTACGCTATACAAAGTCTCCAAAAGATAGCATTGCACTTGCTAAGCAGGATAATAGTCGACATGCCATTTTAGCAATGGACGGTAACAAGCTAGTCACGTTCTTTGTCTTACATGAAAAAGAGGGGGTGACGCCTTACTCCTCTAATGAACAGGCGCTATTAATCCGTTCCTTTTCCACTGATTTTTATGAGCAGGGCAAAGGCTATGCCAAGACAGCACTTCAATTATTGCCTGACTTTGTTCGCAAGCATTTCCCATACATCAATGAGCTGGTGCTTGGGGTCAATGTGCCAAATCGAGCTGCTCAAGAACTTTATAAGCGATGTGGCTTTGTCGATGAAGGCAGACAGGCAATGGGAATTCGAGATGAGCTAAAGGTGATGAGCTATTATATGAAGGAGGCTGAAAATTGAGCCACAATATAATTGAAGCAAGAATGGAGCATTTACAGGCACTTTGTACAATCGATCAAGAAGTAATTGGAGATTCATCCAGAGCGGAAGAAATTCAGCAAGCTATCAAAGAGAAACGCTGTTTGCTATACCAATCCGCTGATACCATTGGGGGATTTTTGCTATTTAGCAATGACTTTTTTGGCTATAGCTTTATTTCCTTAGTCATTGTCAAGCCGTCCGAGCGCAGAAAGGGAATCGCATCTGCCTTAATGACCGCTTATATCCAAATGGCTAAAACAGCAAAGGTTTTCTCCTCTACAAATCAGTCCAATAGGCGTATGCACCAGCTTTTTCATAATCTAGGCTTTGTCAAAAGCGGTTTTATCGACAACTTGGATGAGGGAGACCCAGAAATTATTTATATGAAACAAGCCTCACCACAAACATAGGGTGAGGCTTTCGTTTATTTTTTTGCTTTGATGAATAAAAAGGATGGTCTGCGTAGCTCCTTTTCAATAGAAGGAAGCTGTTGAATGGCTGCTGTGCTTGGAATTGGTTCTACGATTTTATCAATGGTTAACCCATGGGTAATCAATGTATTGACCAGTGTCGCTATAGTGCGATGATATTTGACAACACCATCCACCAACCATGTTTGCTCACGCATGCCTTCTTCCTGGTAATGATCCACAGCATAGTGTGAACGTTGATGATTGTCATCATATACCCAATTATCATCTGTTGTATGACGAGCTGTAGCAATAGGATGCTCTACAGAGAAAATAAATACACCGTTAGGACGTAGCATGTGAGCAATTTGACCAATGACCGCATCGAAATCTTTGACATAATGAAGAGATAGGGAGCTGGTTATACAATCAAAGCTAGCCGAAGGAGCTTCATAATCCTCTATTGCCTGTAGCCGATAGTCAATTTGTGGGTGGGCATGCTCCTGTTTAGCGACGGACAGCATATTGCTCGAAACATCTAATGCGGTTACGTGCTTGGCTTGATGGTCGATACAATACTTGGCGAAATCCCCCATACCACAGCCAATATCGAGTACCTGTAAATTTGTCAACGGTGGAAGTAAAGACTTCATCGTGGGCTGCTCCAAAAGACGGTTATAATTAGATGCTTTTTGTCTCAATGTCTTGTATTGATGAAAAAATATCGGATTATCATAAATATTTTGTTTCATTAAAAGCCTCCAGTTTATGAAACATAACGTTATGTTATTTGTGCGCATCCTTATTGTCCCATGTAGATAGAAAAAGAAATAGACTTTTATTACAATTTTTTGTAAGATGTAGATAGAGGCATACCATTTTTTGATACAGTCATCTTCCATTTAATGGGATATTTTATCGTTCCCTCTACATAATGATTGATCCTACCAAGCACATCCCCATCTCCATGTCATAAAAATGTAACAATTTGAAAAAATAAAAATATTTAAAGGGAAAACATGGCACTTCTTACACGCTATAACGTTCTTACTATTTGGAAGCATATTCCGAAAAAGAGACGTTGGAGGGATTCTATTGAATCAAGAAAGTTTATTATCCATTAGTAGCAATGCCTTATTTATTGCCTTTATTCTACTACTCATTGCTATTGTGCCATTAGGGCTAGCAGTCAAATCAAAGAGAAAAACATTCGGTAAGCTAGGCCTATTGCTCACTTATATAGCCTTTGCCCTACAGCTCGTGTACTTTGTTGTCAGATGGGTGGCGGTTGACCATGCACCTGTCAGTAATATGTATGAATTTATGACGTTCTTTGGCATCATGCTTACAGGAAGTTACTTAATTATCCATTTCTTATATAAGCAAATCGTGGTAGGCTTATTCACGATTCCTGTATCCTTAATCATCCTTGGTTATGGAAGCGTTTTCGCAAAGGAAGTATCGCCGCTTGTTCCATCATTACAAAGTCACTGGTTAACGATTCATGTCATGACTGTGGCCTTTTCTAGTGCCATTTTATCTGTATCCTTTGCTACAGGTTTAATTTACTTATTAAGAACGCTAGATGTTTCCAAAAAATCTATCAGTACATACGGTCTTGAGTTTGTGCTGTATTGTTTGGTGGTTGTCATTGGCTTTATTGGCGTATCGACGTTTTTCAGCCTTGCCACAGAAGAGGTGCAGGTACAATTCGAAAATGCACAGGGACAGCAAGAAAAAGCCACTTACTCCATGATGCCCCTGATTGTAAGTAAAGGAGCCGTCACCGAAAAGGGCGAAGCAATCGGTGGTGTCGAAATCACAAATAAAATAGATGCCAAGAAATTAAACTCGATTGTCTGGGCATTTATCGTAGGGACTATTTTATATGGTGTCATTCGATTCATCACAAGAAAATCAGTGAGTGCCTTGCTAAAGCCATGGACAAGCCGCGTACAGCCACAATTAATGGATGAAATTTCCTATCGGGCTGTTGTTATCGGCTTCCCATTATTTGCATTAGGTGGCCTGCTATTCGCCATGATTTGGGCGCAAATTGCCTGGAGTCGCTATTGGGGCTGGGACCCGAAAGAGGTATGGGCATTAATTACCTTTTTATTCTACGCAGCCTTCCTCCATTTCCGCCTATCCAAAGGCTGGGAAGGAGAAAAAACAGCCTGGTTGGCCATTATCGGCTTCGGCATTATTGTGTTCAACCAAGTATTTGTCAATCTAGTCATTGCCGGCTTACATTCCTATGCCTAGCTGGAGGTAGGGGGCTTGACCCAAAGTGAGAGGAAAGCGCTCAAACGGAAGAGTGAACCTCTTAGCTTTGGCCATCCTTTTCTTCTTATTAAAATATTCAACCTTAAAATATTCAACCGAAAAAAGCATTACGAAATGCATTGAGCACTTCGTAATGCTTTTTATTAATTATTTTTTGCGAAGTAGTCTAGCGTTGCTTGACCTAAAACGTTGGCGGCAATTCGTAATGAGCGCTCGTCGATATCGAATTTCGGATGATGGTGTGGATAGACTTCCTCCCAATCAGGGTTTTTCGCCCCTGTGAAGAAAAACGCACCAGGGATTTCCTCTAAGAAATAGGCAAAGTCCTCACCACCCATATTCGGATCAACTATTTCAACCGTCTCTACATCTGCAATTTTCTCTGCGGAGGCCATTATATGCTCAGTCTCTGCTTCATGGTTCACAACAGGCGGATAGCCTCGCACATACTCATACTCGTAATCGGCTTTTGTTAAATAACAAGTTGCCTTTAGTAGCTCTTCGATTTCATGCTCTAACAAACTACGCTCCTCCTCGTGAAAAGTGCGCACCGTACCCTTCATGTACACTTGATCGGCAATGACGTTGAATGGATTTAATGCCTCAATATGCCCAATTGATACTACTGCTGGACGTAATGGGTTGATGCGACGTGCCACAAGCTGCTGTAAATTTGTAATAAACTGAGCTGCAAGGACAATGGAATCCTTGGTGTCACTTGGGTTTGAACCATGGCCGCCCTTGCCTTTTATCGTTATATAAATACCATCTGCTGCAGCCATTAATGGTCCTTTAGCTGTTTGCACTTTGCCAAGATCAGTTGGTGCCCATAAATGTGTCCCAAAAATAACATCTACACCTTCTAAGCAGCCATCTCTAATCATCGAAATAGCTCCACCTGGCGCAAGTTCCTCAGCATGTTGATGAATAAAGACGATTGTGCCTTCTAAATCATTCTTCATTTGGTTAAACGCCTTCGCTAAGATTAAAAGGGAAGCTGTGTGTCCATCATGGCCACAAGCATGCATACGCCCTTTAATTTTTGATTGGAAAGGTAAGCCGGTTTCTTCCGTAATGGCTAAAGCATCAAAGTCTGCACGCAACGCAACTGTTTTCCCTGGTTTCCCACCAATTAGCTTTGCCACAACTCCATTGCCACCTACACCTTCACGAACCTCATGACCTAACGCGCGATGAAAGGCAGCAATGGTTTTCGGTGTTTCTACTTCCTCAAAGGAAAGCTCAGGATTTTCATGAAAATGACGACGAAGCTGTATTGTCTCTTCTTCATAATGTTTTAATAAATCTGCTAACTGTTGTTGTAAAGTTGTCATTCACTAACACTCCTTATTTTAAGTAAATATAATCTCCAGGACCAAGCGGTAAACCGAATAGGAACCAAATGGCGAAGAGGATAATCCAACCGATTGCAAAAAACACCGAGAACGGCAATAAAGAAGAGATAAGCGTACCAATTCCGATATTTTTATCATAGCGCTTTGCAAATGATAGTAAAATCGCGAAATACGGTAACATAGGGGTAATTGGATTTGTAATCGAATCACCTACACGATAGGCCATTTGTGTAACCGCTGGAGAATAGCCTAAGTATAAGAACATTGGTACGAAAATTGGTGCAAGTAAAGCCCATTTTGCAGAAGCACTGGCGATTAATAAGTTGACAAAGGCACAAATTAAAACAAAACCTATCATCATTGGTAAACCTGTAAAATTCAATGCCTGTAAAAGCTCTGCACCTTTAATGGCTAAAATAGAACCAATATTGCTCCAATTGAAAAAGGCAATCATTTGTGAAGCGGCAAATGCCAATACTATAAATGGCGCCATATCTGCAATGGATTTAAAGATTTTCTCTGCAACTTCCTTATCGTTTTTAACCTCCTTCGCTGCAATCCCATAGGCAAGGCCAGGTAATAGGAAGAAGAATAACATGATAGGGACAATGCCTGCCATGAAAGGTGAGTTTAAAAAGCCACCTGTTGCAGGATCACGTAAAAGTCCATTCGATGGGATGACTGTAAAAGCAATGACTAAAATATAAACTAGCGTGACGATTCCAGCCCATTTCAAACCTCTCTTTTCTAAAGCTGTCAATGGCTCTAGCTTTTCAATATCACCATGGAACGAACCAAAGCGAGGCTCTGTAAACTTCTTTGCAACCCACGTACCAATAATGACTAATAAAAACGTCGAAGCAATTAAGAAATAGTAGTTCATCGTTGCGCGACCAGTGTACGCGGGGTCTGCTATTTGTGCTGCTGATTCTGATATCCCTAATAATAATACATCTAGAGAGCTAATTAATATGTTCGCACTAAATCCTCCAGCTACAGCCGCATATGTAATAATTAAGCCTGCTAATGGATTTCGACCAATACTCATAAAAATCATGGCAGCAATTGGTGGTAAAATGATAAATGCCGCGTCAGCCGCTAAATTACCAACTAAACCTGTAAAAATGATAAAAGGTACTATTAATTTTGTAGGTGCTGACATCACAATTTTCTTCATGACAGCTGAAATCAAGCCTGTTTGCTCAGCTAAACCAATACCAATCATTGTCACGATTACTAGCCCTAATGGAGCGAAGCCTGTAAATGTTGAAACCATTTGCGTTAAAATTAAGATAAGCCCTTCTTGACTTAGCAGATTTTTTACTTGAATGACATCTTCGGTCCCAGGTTGAATTGCTGAAATACCGAGCATGGATAAAACCCATGATAAAACTAGTACTACACCTGCTAGAATAATAAATAATGTGATCGGGTCTGGTAGCTTATTACCTGCACGCTCGATATTATCTAACATGTTGTCAACCCAAGATTTTTTCTTAATTGTTTGTGAATTCCCTTGCATAATTTTCATCTCCTTTTATACTTTATTAGACTTAACCTTTAAAAAACCAATGTCTCTATTTTAAGACATTGAAATTCTATGTCCTTTATACAAAGAAACCATATTTTCTGACTATTTTCAATATTTATTTTTTATTAAGGAGCTATATGTATGTATAAAATTAATGTTTTTACCGCAAAACGCTCGCTTTCATGGGTTCAACAGCTTGAAAAAATTAAACCCTCTTTTTGTCAATTTCATTACTATGCTTATACTGATTTTGAACATTTGAATGAGCTTTTAGAAAAGTATTTGGAAGGGGGAGATGGAGCGCTTTTTAGCGGGCAAATACCATATTTTTATGCTCAAACACATTTTCAAGAAGCAACGGTACCCATGCATTATTTTGATATTTCGGAGCGTGATTTTTACCGTACCGTTACGGAGCTTTTTTATGAAAAAAAGATTGCTATGAATCGCATTGCCATCGACTTTTGCTATGAAGAAAATGGCTATTTGGGCATTCATGAATGGTCGATAGGAAAAAAACCTTATCTTTTTAGCCAAACGATGAGCGAGTACGCAAGTAGCGATATTGTCGATAAAGCTGCTGAATGGCACATACAATTGCATAAGGAAAACAAGGTTGATTTGAGCTTTACCCGCATTGCAGAAATACGTGAGCGCTTAGCAGATCAAAATATACCATTTATCGCTTTTTACCCGTCTCCATATGCAATGCAATTAACATTAGATCATTTTCTCAATCAACTGCAAATTCGACAGCTTAACCAAAATAAAGTAGTGGTAGTGCATATTTTAATTCCGATTGATAAATCGAATATAGAAGACCTAGAATATCGGCAAATTGCCCTATATAAAACGATATTAGATTTCAAACAACTGTATGCTAGCTCATTTATCGTCCATCGTGAGGCATCCTTTATTGCAATTATCACGACGTATAAGCAATTTTTAAGTACAACGAATCGTTATTCACATTGTCATCTAGTTGATTTTTTAAATGAGAAGCTATCGTTTCCTGTTAGAATCGGGTGGGGTATTGGTGACTCTCTAATTGAAAGTCAGGAGTTTGCTAAAAAAGCCGCAACCCTATGCTCCTCAAAGGAAACGCAGGGATACATTATTGAAAATACACGAGAAATCGGGCCTTTACTATATGGAACGATGCTACAGTTTGACGATGAAAAACAACAGCATCTAAAAAATTTAAGTACGACATATGATATTCCCTTATTACAATTACAAAAAATAGAAGCGATGCTGGAAAAACTAACGACAACGATCGTCAGTGGGGAACTCCTCAGCACTCATCTCGGCATTACGGTACGCTCTGCCAACCGCATTTTAAAGCAGCTCCATGAAAAAAAATTAGCACACGAATTACCAAGCAACATATCCACCACGCGTGGACGACCAAAAAAGTATTATCAAATTCATTTATATTAGTCAGGATGGAATGGCTACCTTCGCAAGTTGATAAGATGATCGTAAAGGTATAGCGGGGGAGTAACTCGGATTTATAAATCCTGAAAGGGAAAAAGAGACATCCATTTACGAATGTCTCTTTTTATATGCACGTCTATGTTAAGTGAAGATTATAGTTTCACTACATTCGTTGCTTGAGGTCCGCGGCTGCCTTCTTCTACGCCGAATTCAACTTTTTGGCCCTCTTCTAAAGTTTTGAAGCCATCAGATTGGATAGCTGAGAAATGTACGAATACATCGTTGCCACCTTCAACTGCGATGAAGCCAAAACCTTTTTCTGCGTTAAACCATTTTACTGTACCTTGTGTCATGTAAACACCCTCCCAAAAAAATTCAACAATCAATTGCTTCTATCACATATAAAAAACCTATTCAAAAGCTCATATTACTTTTGAATACGTGTTTTTAATCATCGCAATGAAGTAATGTAATTATTACCCTTATTATAGTACAGAATTGTTTGTATATCCAGTAAATTCCGTTTTTAGTAAGGAAAAATTTACATTTGTAATCTTATAGTAAAGAAACGCTATTTCCTCATTATTTAATCCATGCTTTTTCCTTCGCAACGATGACAGCCTCTGCCCGCGACTCTACATTCAGCTTGACGAATAGCTTGGATAAATAGTTCTCCACTGTACGCTGGGTGACACCTATTGCAGAGGCGATGGCTTTATTTGTACAGCCCTGGGCCACAAGCTGAAGTATTTCCTGTTCCTTGTCGCTCAGTAGAACCTCCTGCTGCAAATTCGGTAGGTTGGTGCGTTGTTGAACAAAGTCTAAGAAATCGGCTGCAAGTAAAATCTCACCTCTTATGGCTGCTTGAATGGTTTGAATCACTTGCTCCTTTGTCGCCAGCTTTGATAAAAGACCATCAATTTTTTTCTCAATCAATAGCTCATAATAATCGGAAAGTTCGTAGCCTGTGTAAAGTATAATCAAAGCATCAGCTTGTTTTTTCTTAATCATCTCTGATAATTGAATACCGTTGATTGGCTTCATATTGATATCAATGAGAAACAACTGAAAGGTATCTGTATCCATTCTTGATAAAACGGCTGCGCAATCCTGTTCTGTTTCGATTTGAACATTGGCTAAATCCTGCAACAATGTTTTCGTACCATCTAAAACGACAGGATGGTCATCTATAATAAGTATGTTCATCATATGAATCCCCTTCCTCTTGTATTTGTATATAAATATGCATGCCCTCGTTAAGGCTCGATTGAATCGTAATGTCACCATTAAAAGCACGGACACGTTCACGAATGCCATTAATGCCCATTGATGCAGAGGACTGTATTAAATCGTCAATGTCGCAGCCTATACCATTATCATCGTATCGAAGGATAAAGCCTTGAGGAATAGCTTGTAATTGAAGCGAAACCTCTGTTGCTTCGGCATGCTTGATTGCATTATTTAACAGCTCCTGCACGAGACGATAGACTACGAGATGCAGGGTGACATCCTGAAATTCTACACGATCAATCTGTGCGCTTAATAAAAAATCAGCCCTTATTTTTACCTTTTGAATGAGTTTTTTTAATGCCATTTGTAAACCAAAGGTATCCAATAGTGGAGGACTCAAGTTCTCGCAATATTCTCGTAAGTCCTTCGTTGCATTTAATAGCTGCTCGCGTATAGCTAGCACGGTCTCCTTTTGAATAGTAGGGGAGCCAGCTAGGACATCAAGCTCTCTGGCTAAATGAAGCTGCTCCTGCAAAATGGTGTCATGTAATTCCTGTGCTAAAATACTCTTTTCCTTCTCAATAATATTCCATAGCAATTTATCGAGCCAAGGAAGCGGTGTATCACTGGTATTTTTTATATGCTGAATTTCACGCACTAAATCCTCTATTTGCTGTAAGTTATTGATAAACATCGACACATACAGTGCAAGCAATTCTAACCAAAGCAGCTCTTCCTTTTGCAGAGCATGGCGTATTTCTAACATAATCTTTTCCTCACCAGCATCATGTAACAGTAATTGCGGATAGTAGCTTACATGCTGTGGAGAATCGTCTGTTATGGTACAGATATGAAACGCTGTTGTTCCAAGCTTCTCGGTGATTTCATATTTAAAACGATCCAATAATTCTTGTTGATTTTTTGCTTTGCCCATGCGCTGAACGGCTGCATATAAATTATGTACATAATTTCCAGTAGAAGAGAAGATAATTTTCCGATACTTAAAATCAATGCGTTCTTTTATATAAAAGCTCGCAATGATCACCATAAAGACAAGTAAAAAAATACTTGTGACATGCACGATGGATAGCTCCCCCATAAATAACAGGGCAATCCCTGCTGTCAACAGAAGCGCGCTGAAAAAGGCTAGCGTTGAATAATAGCGTAATCGTGATAATTGGTATTCAATATCGAATAATCGTTCGTTCACCTGAATGAACAGAAAAGAGAACGGAATAAATAATAAAAACAATGCGGCAATTTCAGCGTGTAATATCGGCTTATGTCCTAATATTTCAGGTGTAACGAAGAATAATAAAAAGGGTAAAAACGGCACGATAAAGGCAAGCGCAATTAAACGAATTTTGGCCAATTTTGTACGTAAGTAACTCGTTACTAAAATAAAAATTGCATAGAGCACTAGGACAGCAAATAAGCTCAAGTTCAAGATAGGTGTGATCGCACGTAATGTTGGCACCACTTCCTCCAGTAAAATGATAAGTATTAAAACGTACAGCCATTTGCTGTGAGGATAGGTCCACTTGATTTGCAGGTATTTGAAAAAGTGTTGTAAAAAGTGAATAAAGAGAACCATGCATAAAATAATACAGCTACTAATGACAAACATCCCAATCATATTTCCTCTAGCTGATGCGCCAGTACTGATATAGGCGGTTGAACAAGTTAATAAAAATAGGATCAATAAAAACGTTGAAAGATTATTTTGATTGCGTCGCCAAACATAAAGAGCGACTCCAAAAGCTAGGAAAAAATAAAAGATGGGGAACAAAATTTGTAAATATAATTCTTCTGGTATGTCTCGATGTTTGACAGCAATGGTTTGAATACTCTTATCAGCCTTTTGGATCGTTAATGCATTGGCGCTTCTAACGATCATTTGCTGTTGAACGTAGCGATTCTCCATGGCTGGCTGCCCATCGATAGCCACAATAATATCCCCTTTTTCAATATTTTTTTGCGCTGCCCATAGAGGGTAATAGCTATCCACAAAAACAGGCTGACCGTTTGTCGTATCGAGAGTGAGACTTACAAAGGGTGTTTTGATGGTAATACCTAACACATAAATACCGAGTATTAAGTATGTAAGAAAAATACAATAAGTACATTTTTTCATTGTTAAACCTCTAATTTGCTTATGATCATAATCTCCTATATATTATCGCTAATTATTGATAAATTTGGAATACCGAAATAACGAGTTTCGGAAAACCACTATTGTTTTTTCGGAATAACGAAATAGTGTTTTCGGACATGGCTATGATAGGGTAAATTTAATCATTAGTGACGAATAGGGGGACTTCTGCGTGAAAAAAGGCATTTTAACACTTTTACTTTTTTTTCTCATCGCTATGATCACCATTCCATTGACCACGAAGGCCAAAACGGTGAATCAGGATAAAGTCGAGGTAGAAATTGGTCTCATAGGTAGTGATCATCATTTTGTCTATAAGATTCCGAAGCATTTACATAAGGATATGCCCTATGCAGAAATGAAAAATGGCATTCAAGCTTCCTTAGCTAATCATTGGAAAATTGGAGAGACTCGTTATGAGGCCAACAAATCCGATGTTGCCTATACCTTTTATATTCAGGATTTATTTCAAGAAAAGCAGGATGGTCAGCTAAAAGTAGCTATACCCTATCGTCATCTAGTAGGGATGTTTGGCGAGCAAGATCCTATTCAATTGCGTATTTTAGCAAGTAAATTATCCAAGTGGACTGTCAATACAAAGGATTGGACAGCGCTTGGCTTTATGGAGCCCTTTACTTTTTTGAGTGAACGTGAATATGTCTATGAGGGAGCAGTCCAAGAGTTATTAAACCAAAGAGTAGGCCATTTTGATGGCACCATTCAAAAAAGTCAGTTGCTTGTATACAGTGTCATTTATTTTTGCTTTATGGCCATCCAACTGCTTGCTTGTCTTATTTTATCCAGACGGTTAAAAAGGAAAATCATTGAAAATCCAGACAATATGCATCAGTTCCGTAAACTCAATTACCTGTATCAATTGGTGCCGATCTTGATTATTGTCGCACAAATCGTGTTCCTTGTATTATCGGGTCTGATTACAGCATTTGGATTATACTTTAGTCCTGGCATTGATTTATTAGTGATTGTTGGACCTGTTTTATTAAATATCATCCTGCTGCCCACTTTTTTCGTCACAACAGAGAGTGAAATTTCAAGGGAGCTCAACAATAATTCGTTGTGAAATGGTATAATGATCAACAGCAAACTTGAAGGAGCTGTTGAAGAAAAATGACGCATCCAGAATTCGCGTACTTAAATTTACTACAACATATATTAGAAAATGGCACAAAGAAAGAGGATCGAACGGGGACAGGTACATATAGTGTCTTTGGGTATCAAATGCGTTTTGATTTAAGCAAAGGTTTTCCTCTTCTAACGACAAAGCGTGTGCCCTTTAAGCTTGTAGCAAGTGAATTATTATGGTTCATTAAAGGGGATACCAATATCCGTTACCTATTGCAGCATAACAACCACATCTGGGATGAATGGGCATTTAAAAAATGGGTGGAATCTGATGAGTATACAGGCCCTGATATGACAGATTTTGGTCGACGCTGTTTAGTAGACGAGTCATTTAACGCATTGTATCAAAAGGAGCTTGCCTCATTTTGTGAACGTGTCTTAACAGATGATGACTTTGCACAGCAATATGGAGATCTCGGAAATGTCTATGGCAAACAATGGCGCCATTGGACAACTTCTGATGGCGAAAGCCTTGATCAGCTACAGGATGTCATTCATCAGATTAAGCATCAACCTGATTCACGCCGTATCATTGTCAATGCATGGAATCCTGAGGATGTCATTAATGCGGGCGCAAAGGGCAGTAAAGCTGCATTACCACCGTGCCATGTGATGTTCCAATTTTATGTAGCAAATGGTAAATTAAGCTGTCAGTTAATGCAAAGAAGCCTTGATACATTATTAGGCTGTCCATTCAATATTGCGTCTTACGCCTTATTAACACATTTGATCGCACATGAGTGTGGCCTAGAGGTTGGCGAATTTATTCATAGCATTGGAGATGCGCATATTTATGCGAATCATGTGGAGCAAGTGAAAGAACAGCTATCACGCGAGCCAAGAAACCTACCAACATTGCACATCAATCCAAATAAAGCATCCATCTTTGATATAGAGCTTGAGGATTTATCGATTGAAGGATATGATCCACATCCTGCGATTAAAGCACCGATTGCCGTATAATGCTAACAGCAGCCATTTTGGTTGCTGTTTTTTCAAACGAATAGCTAGGTCTAACTATTTGTTTTACGAAATAGGCAAGTAGTTGGATGACTGGATGAAAAGAAATTGATTATAGTTATTATGGTATAATTAGCATTATTTGGTATGATGGGAATAGTCCATTATATTGTAGGGGTGATAGTTGTGAAAAATACAATGGTACTTCTAGTAGATGAATATGATCGACAGCAAAGTGAGCCAGAACAAAGCATGGATTCTATGCAACATGCTTATTCTTGTAACAAGATCGAATTGTCGCAGCAGCAAATTCAAGAAATGATGCAAATCATTGAAGAGATTCGCTTGAAAGGCTATAAAGATACACTATAAATGTAAGCGCCTCCTAAGCTATAATGACTATGGAGGTGTTTTTTATGAACGTTATTTTTATCGATTCTTTATCTGGGGAAGAGCTGCTACATATGGTGTCACAAGATGTAGCAGGCATTTTGGCAGCATCACAAGGAGAAAGTGTGACATTTCCTGTAGGTCACTTTAAATATGAATTTCATAATTTAGATTTTTATGAGGAAAACGGTCAAATACGACAGGAATTAGTCATTTACGTAAAAAAAATATAAGCGATACATTAGCAACAGCATATCGGGGAACAATATATACAGGTGACAGTACTTGACTTTTTTCTGCACCTGTAACTATAATAGTTACAACGGGTGGTGATACATATGGTGAACAGTCGATTTTCGGTGGCGATCCATATTCTTTCGCTCATTGCTACAACATCTGATAAAAGTCTCCTTACGTCCGATTTTATAGCTGGAAGTGTGAATACCAATCCAGTAGTCGTAAGAAGAATGATTGGTGTACTAAAAAAAGCAGGCTTACTTTCTTCTCATTCTGGCATGGCTGGCTATGAGTTATTAGTAGAGCCTAAGGATTTAACACTCTTAGCTATTTATCAGGCAATTGATGGGCCAGAGCAGCTATTTGCCATTCATGATGAGCCAAATCCAGCGTGTGCAGTAGGTCAAAAAATCCAGCATACATTGGAGGGGGTTTATACATCTGTTTGGCTGGCAATGAAAGAGCAATTACAAGCACAGACGCTACAGGATGTGCTAGATCAGCTTCGTACTTAGACGGAGATGGTCTTCTTGTATCTAACCTGTAACTAAAATAGTTACAACTAAATCTTAGGAGGAATAAGTCATGAAAATTGCCGTAATTGGTGCAACAGGGAAAGCAGGACAAAAAATAGTAGAGGAAGCTGTACAACGTGGTCATGAGGTCACAGCCATCGTTCGTTCAGCAGCAAAAGTGACAGCTGCTATTCCAGTAATTGAAAAAGATGTGTTTGATGTGACGCAAGGTGATGTAAAAGGCTTCGATGTCGTTGTCAATGCATTCGGTGCTCCAGCTGGACAAGAAGATTTACATGTCAAAGCGGGTCGTCATTTGATCTCTATTTTCCAAGGTATTCCTACAAAATTAGTGGTTGTAGGGGGAGCGGGCAGTCTATTTGTGGACACAGAGAAAAAAGTGCGTGTGATGGATACACCGGATTTCCCAGCTATGTATTTAGCAACAGCGCAAAATCAAGGACAAAACCTACAGGATTTACAACAATCATCCATTACTTGGACATTTATTAGTCCTGCATTTTTTGATCCAGAAGGACCACGTACAGGTCACTATACAGCAGGAGTCGACCACTTATTAGTAAATGACGCGGGGGAAAGCTATGTCAGCTATGCCGATTACGCAGTGGCTGTCGTCGATGAATTAGAAAACCCACAGCACGTTAATAGCCGTTTCACAGTAACGTCAAATAAATAATAAATGCAACCGAGCGTAGGAAATGCGCTCGGTTTTTTGTGATTTTTTTGCTTTTTTGAAGGATTTTTTTCGTTTACAGAAAAATGACTGTTTACAATACGACTTTTATTAGCTACTATCAAGTGTGAGTATTACATAAAAGGAGACGACAATAATGTCAACACAACGAATAGAAAAAGATTTTTTAGGTGAGCGCGTATTACCAGCAGAGGCGTATTACGGAATTCAAACACTACGTGCTACGGAAAACTTCCCGATTACAGGCTACACAATTCACTCTTCACTTATTAAAGCAATGGGGATTGTGAAGAAGGCAGCTGCATTAAGTAATATGGAAGTACACCTATTATCAAAAGAAATTGGTGAGGCAATTGTCGAAGCAGCACAAGAAGTGATTGATGGCAAATGGGATGCTGAATTTATCGTAGACCCAATTCAAGGTGGAGCAGGTACTTCCATTAATATGAATGCCAATGAAGTCATCGCTAACCGTGCCCTAGAAATTTTAGGGAAAGAAAAAGGTGACTATCACACAGTAAGCCCAAACAGTCATGTCAATATGTCACAATCAACAAATGATGCTTTCCCAACAGCTATTCATATCGCTGTGTTAAATTTAATAGATGAATTATTAGTAACGATGGATTATATGCAATCCGTTTTCCATCAAAAAGCAGAGCAATTTGCTCATGTCATTAAAATGGGTCGTACGCATTTACAGGATGCCGTGCCAATCCGCTTAGGACAAGAGTTTGAAGCTTATTGCCGCGTGATCAATCGTGACATCGTACGCATTCGTCAAACACGTCCAAATTTATATGATGTGAACATGGGTGCAACGGCTGTCGGAACAGGCTTAAATGCCTTCCCAGACTACATTAAATCTGTTGATGAGCATCTTGCTGAAATTTCTGGTTTACCATTAAAAGGTGCAACGCATTTAGTGGATGCCACACAAAATACAGATGCCTATACAGAAGTATCAGGCGCTTTAAAAATCTGTATGATTAATATGTCTAAAATTGCTAATGACTTGCGTTTAATGGCTTCAGGTCCTCGCGCAGGCTTAGGAGAAATCCTGTTACCAGCTCGTCAACCAGGTTCTTCAATTATGCCAGGTAAGGTCAACCCAGTTATGCCTGAGGTGCTGAACCAAGTAGCCTTCCAAGTAATTGGGAATGACCATACGATTTCTCTTGCATCGGAAGCTGGCCAATTAGAATTAAACGTAATGGAGCCTGTATTAGTATTCAACCTAATCCAATCCATTAGCATTATGAATAATGTTTTCCGTGCGTTTACAGAAAACTGCTTAAAAGATATTGAAGCAAATGAAGAGCGCATGAAAGAATATGTAGAAAAAAGCGTAGGGGTGCTAACAGCAGTAAACCCTCACATCGGTTATGAAGTAGCTGCTCGTCTAGCACGTGAAGCCATTCTAACAGGTCGTTCAATTCGTGAGCTTTGCATTGAAGAAGGCGTCCTAACAAAAGAACAATTAGACTTAATTTTAGATCCATATGAAATGACACACCCAGGTATTGCGGGTTCAAGTATCATGAAATTAAAATAAAACGAGCAATGATGGACTGTAGACATGCCCTAAAAAGCTGTCTATAGTCTTTTTTTGTAGACCTTTCCTCATATAAAAATAGAGCGTATCCTTATGCGTTTTAGGATTATTCAACTATAATAATGGTATGGAATACATATTTTAGTTGGAGGAATTTGGAATGAGTTTACGAAAAAAGAGTTTACTTGGCTTTTCCGCTTTAAATGTTTTAATGATCGTTATTTTATTTATTGATTTAGCCAATGTAACGACATTAGATTGGTTTTCTACCGTGTTAACAATTGTCGGAATCGCTATTACACTATCTTACACCGTGTATGTCCACTACAAAGTGATACTGCCTATCAAACAAATTACAGAGGCTGCACAAGGAATTATGGCAGGCCAATTAGATACAGTGGTCATTGAAGTTCGTGACAATAGTGAAATTTCTCAACTAGCAAAATCCTTTTTAGAGATGCAGGAACAATTACGAACAATGACACAAAAAATTGCGCACAGCTCTACAGATTTATCGGCAAGCATCGAGGAATTATCTGCGAGTACGAATGAAATTACGCTTGCTGTGGAAGAAGTAGATCAACAAATGGAGAAGACATCAGAGGGCTTGAAGCAAGCAGCACAATCGGCTAATGATAGTGCTGAATCTATGCAAGAAACCGTTGATGGCATTGAGCGAATTACAGTAGCCACACAAGATGTGTTTGTGCATGCGAAAGATGCTAGCGAGATAGCAGGAAATGGTGCAAATATTTTACATGTGGCAAAAGAACAAATGCAATTTATTTCCTCTTCAACAGAAAAAACAAGTGGATTGATGCAGCAATTATCCCTTAAAATGTCAGATATTAAATCAATGACAGATATGATTACGACCATTACAGATCAAACAAATCTACTAGCATTAAATGCGGCCATAGAAGCAGCGCGCGCTGGAGAGCATGGTAAAGGCTTCGCCGTTGTAGCTGAGGAAGTGCGTCAATTAGCAGAACAATCCAAGCATTCTGCTACGCAAATTGTGGATTTAGTTGTAGGAATAGAAAGTGATACAAAACAAGTAGCCTCATCAGTAGAAGATGATTTGAAAAATGTTCAACAAGGAGTGTATGTCATCGACGAAGCGACCAAATCATTTGGCACGATTTCACAGCATGTTAGTCAGATGACAAGTCAACTGGAGGATATTTCGACGACAGCTGAGCAGCTTTCAAGTAGCGCCAATGAAGTGGCATCCACTGTGACAACCATCGCAGCTGGCATGGGCAAGCTATCGAATTATACAGAAGCTGTTTTACATTCAATGGATGAGCAAACAGCCTCAATGCAAGCAGTTAATCATGTCACACAGGATTTAAGTGTCCAAGCGGATAACTTACAAAAGTTAACTAACCAGTTTCAGGTTTAGGCAATGAAAAGGTATTTTTCTGGGTTTTTAAGCCCTAAATAAGCATCTTCACCAATACTACGAAAAGCCACAAAGTAGAAATGATGGACCATAAAAACACTTTCCTAGAATACATGGAAAGTGTTTTTATGGTCGAACCAGCGCAATTAGTTTCCCAGTGATCTCCTCAGATAGTGTGTAGATCGTATGCGTATCCTCGACATGCATCAAACTACTGTTTTGCCCTTTATCACCTAACCAAAGATGATAGCCATATTTGTTTCCTGCCTTGTCCACTATTTGTACATCATATTCTGGCGAAGCCATATTGACAACACCCTCGTTTTTGACAGCAGTTGCAATGGCTTGTTGGAATAGTGTAAGTGATTCTTCATCCTCATATTTTTTAATAAAATCACGGTTTATCTTGCCAAATTCAGCACCGTTAGAAATGCTGACCTTAGCTAATTCATCATCTGGTTTTTCATTACATCCTAGTAAAACAACGGCTAGTAGAGACACTAAGGCAACTATCATTATTCGCAACCACTCACCCCCTCTATAGGCTAAATAATACCACCATTTCCTGTCGTAGTTCTCACTTCTTTGTAATACATTAAATAAACGAGAGCGAAAGGGGACAGATAGTGGGCTTATTTGATGGATTGATCGGCAATGCAAGCGAGGTGAATTTAGAAAAACTACAGGAGGAGGTCCATAATTTATTAATTCCAAACGAGAAAGTCAAGAACGCCTATAAAATTATTAGAGACACATTTATTTTTACCAATAAACGATTGATCCTCATTGATAAGCAAGGAGTGACTGGCAAGAAAACAGAGTATCATTCCATTCCCTATAAAAATATCGTTCATTTTTCAGTAGAAACAGCTGGAACATTTGATTTAGATGCAGAGCTCAAAATATGGGTGTCTGGCAGTTCATTACCGATTCAAAAAAACTTCAATAAGGCGACAAATATTTATAAGGTACAAAGCGTCTTAGCACAGTATGTGTTAGGGACGTAATGAAGGTGCTAATAGTCCATGTGCACAACCAAAAGCCCGCAATAATGCGAGGCTTTTTTGTCGTGCCAGAAGCGGACGGTGTAAAGGATTTTAAGTCGGCTTCATGATTACGGTAGGCTCGAAAATACTGATAAGCGTAAATAAGAGCGCCTTGCCGAATTCTTATTCAAAGACAATCATTTCTCCGACTTCTTTAAACCCGAAGCGTTTATATATATTCTTTCCATCCTCTGATGCCTGTAAGACTACGGGCTTTTGCTTATCAATTGTTTGACTGAGTAGGAATTGAAACATCTCACACTCAGGTGGAGAAAAGTATATATACAATGTATAGACTCTTTCTCAATTGCGAAATGCAATCTCGTGAAAAATAGTAGAATGTGTACTCTACTTATCAGGTGATTAAATATGGTTATTTTCTTCTATTATAGGATTATGTTTCCATATATAATATATTATAGAGAAAGGTGTGGAGAAACTGAAAGTATCTAATCAAATGAAAGTAACTATTATTGTTTGTCTAATCGGTTTTATCTTTGTAGGTTACTTTACAGCAAAACAGTATATCCAAGTGACTAATTGTAAGGAATTATCCCGAGATGGGCTGCTGTATGACGAGGAAATGTGTTACCGCAATCATGGTAATAAACAAGAGGTAGATGATTGGGAGCAATATAAGCGAGATATGAAAGATGCTAAGTTTAAACATGACCTATACGAAGAAGTTAAAAGAATAAATAAATAAGAATAAACTAGGACTGCTCTTAATTGAGTAGTCCATTTTATTTTGGTTGTTTTCGTAAAGGTTGTTGTTATTGAGCTAACGTCGCAGTTTAGTAGAACAAGCAAAATGGATTTTTGTTCGTTTTAAATGTAAAATTTATTTAAAATTGGTATATCTTATTTTTAAGTATTAAAGTAAAGAAACAAGTTAACAAAAACATTAAAAATCAACTAAGTCTAGGGGGAACTTATGTTAATTTCTACAATAATTTTGGGTTGGATAGGAATAGTGATTTTTTTAATTATTGTTTTTACATTTCAAAAGTTGGTTAAAAATAACGAGTTTGCTTTGATACATAACTTAATGGCTTTGATGTATGCAATGTGGTTTCCTTTACCATTGACTTTGTATCAATTATTAAATTCGGAACTTCTACAAGTGGGGACAATATTTGGCTTAGTTTATTTAATTTTGCTAGTGATTACTATGACACTTCAAACAGGTCATATTACATATATAGTAAAACATAATGGTAATAAATCAATTACAGATAAACAAGGAGAGTATATGATGGCAACATTATCTAATCCTTTCGAAGGATTGGCAAATGTTTTCAAAAGTATTTGGGCATTATTTTTAGGAATTACTTTCTGGAATGGTGGAGAAATATTAATGGCAAGTATTATGTTTTTATCCAGTTTACTAATTTTTTATTATTTATTTATAGTACTGGATACAAGTTTAGTAAAGCGAGTCAAGTTATTTTCAAAGGTAAAAGCCAATAATTTTCTAGTTAATCTTGAAACGTTACTTTTCTTCATAATTTTGATGAGTTATATTACCTTTAATTCTTGATGGATGGAAGGAACGAACTTTGTGAAGAATTATACTTAGACTAATTGAGTGCTTTAGTTAAATTTCGATATACTAAATAAAAAACAATCTTTGAGAATACAGCCTTTATTTTTCTCATCCAATCTATCCAGTGTATATATCCTTAAAATCTGATGGACACAATATTTCATTCAAACCTAAACAATCGCATAGATAAACTCCGTACTCAAATCGAGTACGCAGATTCCCACAAGGGTTAATTTTTGCCTTACAGTTTGTCCAAATGATAACCTTGCAAATTGACCTCACCGACCAATTATGGAGGTCAGGTTTGCGTAAATTAGTATAATTAATAGGGTTATCTCATTAATTTGGGATAGCCCTTTTTTTGTCTTTTGACAAATACTAGAATACATATTACAATTTAAACCAGAAATACAAAAAGAATATCTACTCTACATGTATTAGTGTGTTAAATTACAATTTAATATTAATAAATAATAGGTGCGTTTATCTCTTGATAACGCTTAAAAGGGAAGTCGGTGTGAATCCGACACTGTCCCGCAACTGTAAATGTGAGCGACTTTTCAGTATCCACTGTCTTTGGACGGGAAGGAGAAAAGAAGCGATGATCATGAGTCAGGATACCTGCCTGTTACGAGTACACACCATAAACCTACGAGGAATAGGAGGTGGCATATTGACAAAACAGAATGCTCTGTTCGTCACAGTACGTCAAACGCCCATAGTAAATGAAAGGGTTCACAATCGAACTCATTCACATATACTTAGGGTTTGTTTGGCATTGTGTGATGAAAGAAGATAAAATGAAGGATTTCCTCAAAAGTAGGGAGTCCTTTTTGTTTTGAAAATATGTACGCAAAGGGGAAGCACGTATGACAAATATTCATGTAACGACAATGTTGGAAACGCCTTTTGAAGATCTGAACATTTGTAAGCAACCACGCACAGAAGTTGCCAAGAAAGCGAAAACAAGAATGGTGGTCGAGTCTCTGATCGATCAATTATTAGCAACGAAGCTGATTCGCAATGATCGCTTCTTTGAGCAAATTTTATATAATAAAGAAATTATTTGGATACAATATGGGGATGTGGACGGTCATCTTTTAGCGAAAGCAGCCATAGCAGATGAACTGAAAACAAAGACGAATAGTTTTATGATGTACATGCCGACCAATCCGATTGTCTATGAGGTCAATGGAGAAGCGTATCACTTAATTACGCGCATTGATTCTACACGCGCAAAGCCCAACCTTGACCGTCTCTCATTGGAGCCAAAGCCTGTTTTAAGTGCCGCTCGTGTCAATGACTTATTATGCTCGATTGTTATGCGCTTTTACGAAACGTATTTACACGATTTAGCGCCTCACCATGACAAACTCATCGCATTTGTACAGCAGGAATATGCCCAGTTTATTGAAGCAGTGCAAGCGTTAAATGATTATCATTTCAACTGGCATCCACGTGGCAACGGTCACGAGCTTTTACTGCAATTAATTAATCATCTACAACTTTTAAAAAGTCAGCCAGGTAAGGTACTAATTGATTTTACAAACAAGCATGACTACGTGATAGTTGAACCCGCTTATTTGATGGACAAACCAACAAAGAAGGCTGTAGGTGCACTATAAAAACAAGCCCTCCATTATTCGGAGGGCTTGTTTTGATCTTGCGCTATGAATATCCGCGAAAGCAGGAAAAATACCCGCGGAAGCAAGTGAAATACCCGCGCTAGTGCGACGAATACCCGCGAAAGCAAGTAATGCCTTCACGCGAACAAAATCACCCCATCCTACAGGCAATGCATGGCTGCCTGTGCTTCTTGCCATGGAACCGTATACCCTTTGCCCTTTGCACAAAAGATACTAGAGGAGCTATACTCAGGGTCTGCATTTTTATCGTAGCCAATCTGTGCAATCACATCCTCTGTATTATGGCACACATCATAGCCATCAAATTGGAGTGTGAGTGCACCTTTCCCATTTGTATAGGCGGCAAAGGTTGTACTGTAGCTCATTAAAGTGGCAACAGGCGCACGACCTGTTAGGATAACATTCGTTTCGGATAAAATCGGGTCATCGAATATGCCTGCTGCTTGCTGAATATCAGTCATCATACGACCGATAAAGTCGTTTGAAGCCTTCATTTTAAAGCGATAATAGGGTTCAAGTAGAACATTTTGTGCCTGCTCCAGCCCCTGACGTAGGGCACGGAAACTGGCTTCACGGAAATCTCCCCCCGATGTATGCTCATTATGCCCGCGACCTGTTAGAAGTGTAAAATGAATATCTGTTACAGGGAAGCCTGTCAGTAGCCCATGATGATCACGCTCAAACAGGTGCTTTTCAACAAGGCGCTGATTGCCTACAGATAAATGATCGGCATGACAGGCATTGCTGAAGGTATTACCTGTTCCACGTGGATTTGGCTCCATTAATAAATGAACTTCGGCATAATGCTTGAGGGGCTCGAAATGACCATAGCCTGTTACGGGGGTCGCAATGGTTTCCATATATAAAATTTGCGGCTCACCAAAGGAGACAGCTATTGAAAAACGCGTCATGAATACCTCTGTCAGGACCTCCAATTGAATGACACCCATAATATGCACATGGATTTCCTGAAATTTTTCCTGCCAGACCACACGCAAGGACGGCTCTTCAGCTTCGAGTAAACGGAAAAACTGGAGCACTTCCTTGATATGCTGATCGCCCTCATATTGAACCTTTGCCTGTAAGGTTGGGACAAGCTCATAGGGCTGGGATAGCATCGTTGTACCGATTCGATCCCCAATGTTTGCCTGGCTCAGTCCTTTGACAGCGAAAATTTCTCCTGCCTCTATCTGTTGAACGGTCTCATAGCGACTGCCGTTATAAAGGCGAATTTCGGTTACTTTTTCTGTTACTTCGCCAAATGAAAATTCATCCCGCACATGCAATGAACCCTTGACCGCCTTCATAAAGGTTAAACGTTGGTGACCATCATGACGAATTTTAAAAACCTCTCCCTCAAACGGGGCATCCTTGTCAAAATCGGTACACGTTAACAGTGGGAGCTGGTCAAGAAATTCCTGAATGCCCTCATCTTTTAAGGCAGAGCCAGCAAAGCAAGGGAAGGCACATTCATTTTTAATCATTCCCTGTAATTGAGCAAGACACTGTTCATGCTCCAATGACTCATTCAGAAAGGCATCAAGCAATTCTTCGTCGCGCTCCGCTAGCCATTCCATGATGCTATTTGATACATAGTCTGCTCGCAATGGCTCATCGATGAACAATATATGCTGTGAGCAATCTTTGCGAAGCTGGCTGATGACAGCCTCCACATTGGCACCCTCACGATCTATTTTGTTGATAAAGAAGAAGGTAGGGACATGGTATTGACGTAAAAGTTGCCATACTGTTTCTGTGTGGCCTTGTATCCCTTCAACAGCGCTAATGATCATAATGGCATAATCCATCACACGAATGGCACGCTCCATCTCAGGGGAGAAATCGACATGCCCTGGTGTATCAATCAATGTGTATGTATCATTGCCAATGCTCATACGCCCCTGCTCGGCAAATATCGTAATGCCTCGTCTGCGCTCCAGCTCGTGATTATCAAGAAAGGTATCCTGATGATCAACTCGACCACGGGCTTGGATACTATTTGTATGAAAAAGTACTTGCTCAGAAAAGGTCGTTTTCCCTGCATCCACGTGCGCAAGTACACCAATTGTTTTGTACATAAGAAATCCTCGTTTCTATAGAATGCTATCTTTTTATTGTAACAGAATACTAGCTTCTATATTTCTTGTAAAATAGTTCGTCTTTATGTCGAAATAGTGCTAATATAGTGATGATTATACTTTTAGTGTCATCCTACTGATTGCGCGATAAATTTTCTTCTGCTAGTCTATCAATAGTATTGACCATTATAGAACGTATTGGTGCAAATGGCATTTGTCATTTGCTTAAAAGGGAAATCGGTGCAATTCCGATGCTGTCCCGCAACTGTAAATGGGGAGTCTATACAGCATGCCACTGTAGGGAAACTATGGGAAGGCGTATAGATGATGAACCTAAGCCAGGATACCTGCCAGTATGTATTTTTTGACTAAGAACCACGAGGATGGTGATAGTGATACAGGTAATATACCGTTATTTCACTATGCTACTCTCTTGGCGACAAGAGGGTTTTTTTATGCCCTTCCAACCACCTAGGTAGTAAAGAAATCCCTGATTTCTTTCTATATTTTAACAACAAAGGAGAAAAGGACATGAAGAAATGGAAAAGTATATGGCTAATGATGATCATTGCCTTGATCGCTGTTTTAGGGGCTTGTAATGCAAAAGACAAAACGGAATCAGCAGTACAAGGTGAAAAGGTTGAGCCATCTGAGGCGGCAGCCGAAGTAACCATTGAAAACAATGACACAAGTCAAACATATACGGAAGCACCAACAAAAGCGATTAGCTTAAATCAGCATGTGACAGAAATCATGCTAGCACTTGGCTTAGAGGATTCTATGGTAGGGACAGCTTACTTAGATGATAAAATCTATGAGCCATTGCAAGAGGCATACGATAAAGTCCCTGTGCTTTCTGATCAATACCCAACGAAGGAGCAAGTCATTGATGCCGAGGCAGATTTCCTATATGCAGGCTGGAAAAGTGGCTTTGGCGAAAAGGGGGTAGGCACACCAGAAGAACTTGAAGAATTAGGCATCCATACGTATTTACATACGGCTTCCAACATGACAAAGCCAACATTAGAGGATATTTTCACTGATATTCGCCATATCGCAAAGATTTTCCGTATTGAGGATCGTGGCGAAGCTTTAATTGATCAAATGACGAAAGATGTAGAGGCAGTACAAGCTAAATTACCAAAAGATAGCGAAAAATTACGTGTTCTTGTGTTTGATAGCGGTGAAAAGGATGTATTTACAGCTGGTCAAAACTTTATGAATGAGCTTGTGACAATCGCAGGTGGTCAAAATATCTTTGGTGATGTGGAATCAGGTTGGACAACTGTATCGAAGGAAGATGCAGTAGACCGCAACCCAGAGGTAGTTGTCGTGATTGATTACGGTGAAACAACGGCAGACCAAAAGATCCAATTCTTAAAAAATGATCCAGCATTGAAGGAGATGGAAGCGGTCAAAAATGAGCGCTTTGTCATCCTGCCACTTTCAGCAGCGTCTGAAGGGGTTCGTGCGGCAGAGGCCATTGAAATTTTAGCCACGGGCTTCTATCCTGAAAACTTTTAATCCATTCGAGCTAGCGTTTTGCTAGCTCCTTTTTTATAAGGAGCGATAAAAATGAACGCATTTCAAAAAAATGTACCAGATCAAACATTTGAAACACTGAACCGTCATGGTGAGTTTACCCGTCTAGCCGTTAGCCCTGGCATTATTAATAAGCATTATACCCCTGCACAATTCCAAAAAATAGCCGAAATTGCTGGCGAAAAGGGGGCGATAAAGTATTCTGCTTCCTATAGTATACTCTTGTCCATACCAACGTGTGATGCCACAGAAGCGGTGCAAGCCTTACAGGAAGCGGGTCTCTATGTTGCTCCCTCTGGTCCAATCATAGCCATGAAGGCCTGCGATTTTTGTGATGGGGAGAAAATGGATGCTGCTCCAATAACCGAACAGCTCTATCATGCCCTAGCGGGGATGAAGGTACCTGCAAGAGTGCGTGTCAATATTAATGGCTGTGCATCAGCTTGCTACAATGCAGTCTATGATGATATTGGACTCGTTTACCAACAAGAAAGCTTTGATGTCTATTTAGGGGCAGTACCGATGGGAGCAAAGGCACAGGCTGGCACGTTATTCGCTAAGAGGGTAGACGTCACACAAATTGAAGATTTTTTACTGCTTCTGATCAACCTATATAAGGAGCATGCTCGCCCAAATGAGCCCTTTTACAAATTTTATCGAAGAACGAAGTACGCAGAATATTGGGAACTAGTAAAAAATTCAATTAAATAGCAGGGATATTACTTAGGGTGTCGAAGTATTGTAGTAAGGCACAGAAAATTACAATACAAAGGAGCAAGAACATGACATCGAAACAAGGGATTCAACCAGAAGATCTTTATCACTTAAAATCAGTAGCAGATCCACAGCTTTCACCAGATGGGACAGAGGTAGTTTATATAGAGACTCGTATGGACGAGAAGAAAAATGACTATATATCGAATTTGTTTTACATAAACTTGAAGGACAAAACACCACAGCAATGGACATTTGGTGAAGATAGAACGAGTTCCCCTGTTTGGTCACCAGATGGTAGTCAAATTGCATTTTTGTCAACGAGAACAGGTAAGTCACAAATATATGTTCTTTCGAAAGCAGGTGGAGAGGCAAAACAGGTGACACATTGTAAAAATGGAGCGACATCCCCTGTCTGGTCACCATGTGGCAAGAAAATTGCTTTTTCAGTCGTGCTAGGGAAAGATGAAACCATCCTAGATAAAGCGGAGGATGAGAAGAAAAAGGATAAAGAACTAAAACCACTAGAAATCGAGAAAATGAAACACAAATCGGATGCTGGTGGATTTATTGATATGGAGCAGTTTACCCATATTGCCATGGTCAATGTGGAATCAGGAGAGCTAGAACAAGTGACAGAAGGCAAAGAGTACTTCCATCTGGGTACTTGGTCGCCAGATGGCAAATACCTTACGTATTTAGCAGATAAAGCGGAGGATTTAGATTTCTCATTCAATGTGGATATCTATTTATTGGAGTTAGAAACGAAACAGAGTCACAAGCTAACAGAAGGTTCGGGTGCATATTACCAAACGGCTTGGTCACCGAATAGTCGTTATCTTTCTTTTGTAGGTGGAGAACGTGAATTTGAAAATGCCACACAAGCGAAGCTTTGGATTTATGACATGGAGCAAAAACTACTAAACTGTGTAACAAGTGAATTTGATGCGCCTGTCGGTGATTTTGTCATCGGTGATTTCCTGCAAGGTGTAGCGTCACCACGTGTTCAATGGATGAATGATAATCATAGCTTCTACTTCCAAGTCACAGATCACGGCAATGCGGCGATCTATTACGGAAATGTAGATGGCGAAATTTACCCAGCTATCCATGATGATCAATATGTTTATGGCTTCTCACTTGATGCGCAAAACGATCAGGCTATTGTGGCTATTAGCACAACGACCAATCCAGGCGATCTGTTTTATGTGAACCTAAAAACGGGTGCCAAAGAACAGTTGACGTCCATTAATGAAGAATTTTTAAAGACCAAAACATTAGCTGTTCCAGAGAGTATAGAATTTGAAGGTGCAGAAGGCTGGAAGGTCAATGGCTGGATTATGAAGCCAATTGGCTATGAAGCAGGGAAGAAGTATCCTCTCATTCTTGAAATCCACGGTGGTCCACATGCAATGTATGGCAATACCTATTTTAATGAATTCCAAATCCTTGCTGCACAAGGCTTTGCAGTGCTTTACACTAATCCGCGTGGTAGTCATGGCTATGGCCAAAAATTTGTTGATGCAGTACGTGGCGATTATGGTGGTAATGATTATGCGGACTTAATGGCAGCGGTAGACTACGCTCTGGAGCACTATGATTTTATTGATCAGGATCGTCTAGGAGTAACTGGCGGAAGCTACGGTGGTTTTATGACTAACTGGATTGTGGGCCATACAAATCGCTTTAAAGCAGCTGTGACGCAGCGCTCCATTTCGAACTGGATTAGCTTTGCTGGTGTCAGTGATATCGGCTATTACTTTACAGACTGGCAAATTCAAGCAGGGCTCGATGATATAGAGAAGCTATGGCATCATTCGCCGCTGAAGTATGTAGACAAAGTGGAGACACCATTATTGATTTTACATGGTGAAAAAGACTATCGTTGTCCAATTGAGCAGGCAGAGCAATTGTTTATCGCCTTAAAGTATCGTAAAAAACAAACAAAATTCGTGCGTTTCCCTGAGGCGAATCATGAACTGTCAAGAAGTGGAAAGCCCACATTGCGAATTAATCGACTTGAATATATTCGTGATTGGTTTGTGAAATATCTATAATAGGGTGGCCTAAGAAGAGAGTATCTTCTTAGGCTACTTTTAATAGAGAAGACCTGTATGATGGTTTATAAACGATTCAATTTTAAAAAAAATCTCATGGTAAAGGATTTGTTCACCTTTATGATAAAGGTCCAAATATCTTCTCTACTTGCTTTATCATCATATAAATAAATTGTTGTATAAGGACCGTTATTTAATGATTCCCAATGAACCGTTTCTAATGTAGTCCCTTCTCTTGTAGATGGAATATGACGTGTTGTTGAATCTAAAAAATAATAGGGACTTTTTCTTCAAACATTACAGTTGTTATTATAACTGCATCAAAATTTGAAAGGTGCTTCATCATTTGAACATGCAACTAATACTAACAAACTTACGATAATTAAAAACTTTTTCAAGACTTTACTTAGGTAGAATCAACTTTTTCTCACATAAAAAAAGAATCACAACATGGTGTGATTCTCGATTGGTTAGTCGATTTTCTGGATGAACACGACCTTCAGATAATTAAATTCAGGGTATTCACGTGGTACACGGAAATCCTTCGGTAAACCGTATTCCTCGACAATTTTATAGCGTGTACGCGTCTCTTTAAATGCTTGGTCAATAAAGCCTTTGAACTTTTTCATGCCAAAGCTGGCATTATTTGTGGAAGCCACAATGATGCCGTTTTTAGCGGTAATGGCAATCGTGTCCTTTAGTAATTTAGGGTAGTCCTTTGCCGTTGAAAAGGTCATTTGCTTCGTACGTGCAAAGCTAGGTGGGTCTAATACGACAAGGTCAAACTGTAAAGCATGACGCTGTGCGTATTTAAAATAATGGAAGACATCCATGACTTTTATATCCTGTGCCTCATAATCAATATGATTGACACTAAATTGCTCAATCGTTTTGGCTAGACTGCGCTTTGCCACATCTACACTCGTTGTCTTGATGGCTCCTCCTAGAGCGGCTGCCACAGAAAATGCTCCTGTATAGGAAAATGTATTCAGCATGTCTGTATTGTGGGCATAACGCTCACGAATAGCCAATCGTACCTCACGTTGATCGAGGAAAATCCCTGTCATGGCGCCATCGTTTAAATGCACCGCATAGGTCATACCATTTTCCTTCACCATGATAGGAAATTCTCCTGGCGTGCCCATCACAAAATCATCTTGCTCGATATATTGTCCTTTGCTATCAAAGCGTTTTTTCTCATAAATCGCTTGGTAGTCCACTGTCTCAGCAAGCGCCTCATACACCACTTCTTTAAATGAGTAAATGCCCTCACTATACCAGCTTACCATATAGTAGCTGGTAAAAAAATCAATCGTAAGACCGCCAATGCCATCTCCTTCACCATTAAACACACGAAAGGCTGTTGTGTTTTCATTGCTAAAAAATGCGGCACGATTGTCGATGGCTTTTTTGAATTTTTTTATAAAAAAAGCTTTATCGATTGTTTCATTCGCATCGGTCGTTAGCACCCAGCCAATGCCTTTATTTTGGATGCCGTAGTAACCTGTTCCAATAAAACGGTTATGGTGATCCATGAGCTTGAGGAGTGTTCCTTGCTCAGCAGGTAAACGTCGTGCATCAACCGCATCTTTTGAAATAAGGGGGAAGCCTTTTCTTAATTGATCAGAAAAGGGCTGTTGTATTTGTAGAGCTATTGTTTGTGTCATAGTGTCATCCTTTAAAAAACGTTTTGCTCTATTATCGCACTGTTTGCACGGGATAGCCAAACTTATTTCAGGAATTGCGCAATTTTTGTCACGGTTTCAATCGTTACTTCTTCAAAATAATTCATTTTACTGAAATAACTATGGATTAAACCTGGCATTGTAATATGTTCCACTACCACACCAGCAGCCTTTAACTTTTGTGCATAGCTAAGACCCTCATCAAAGAGAACATCTGCCTCTGCAGCAATAATGAATGTTTTGGGCATGTTACGGACTTCCTCTAGTTGAAGCGGGGACACAAGTGGATTTGTGAAGTTTGCTTCCTCTGTATAGTGATGAGAGAACCACTGCATGGCTTGTGTATCTAAGCCGTAATCTTCACCATATGCCACATAAGATATTGTTGAAAAATCGACATTTGTGACAGGATAGATGAGTGTTTGAGCGTGTAACGATGGTCCCTCTAGTGCAGTAGCTAAGTATGCAACCACAGTAGCCAAATTTCCGCCAGCACTGTCCCCAGCAACTGATAATCGACTTGCATCGCCACCTAAGGCTTCCATATGATCGTACACCCATACTAAGCTATCGTAGGCATCATGTAAGGGTGTTGGGAAAGGATATTCAGGTGCTAAGCGGTAATCCACTGATACCACAATCGCCTGTGCCTGGTCTGCTAATAGCTGGCAGCCTGCATCGACAGATTC
The DNA here is from genome assembly GCF_020217405.1 of Lysinibacillus capsici. Lineage (NCBI taxonomy): Bacteria > Bacillati > Bacillota > Bacilli > Caryophanales > Bacillaceae > Lysinibacillus > Lysinibacillus capsici. The sequence continues at coordinate 2,306,927 of NZ_CP084108.1, forward strand.
TAGATTGCCATAGACCCAGCCTCCACCATGATAATAAACAATAACAGGTAATGTTTTACCGAGAACGGGCGTATAAAGCCGAACTGAAATTTGTTCGCCATCTCGCACTGTAATTTTGTGATCCTCAATGGATGCTAGCTTCGGTTTGTGTGCAGATTGCCATTGTGTAACCGTCCGCATGGCTCTCGCTTCCTGCGGTGAAACTTTGTAATAAGGTGTACCAGTACGCTGAGCTTCTAGATATTGAACAGCTTCTTTTCTTAAAGTTATCATCTTCATCATTCCTTTATTGTGAGGTTTGTTATTCCTATTATAAACTATTCATATAATTTTACTAGGATTTAGGTGTAACAAATGTTTATTTATTTAAAAATAGGTGAAATAAGCGCATTATGTTTATAATAAAAGGGACGAAAGTATTTGGAGGGACAGTATGATTTCTTTAATTGTGGCACATGATGACAATCACGTCATCGGATATAACAATGGGATGCCCTGGCATTTACCTGGGGATCTGCAGTATTTTAAACAAAAAACAATGGGCAAGCCTATGATCATGGGACGTAAAACATTTGAATCCATCGGTCGACCACTTCCAGGGCGACGCAACATCGTCATTACACGTGATGAAAACTATCAGGCAGAAGGCATTGAAACTGTGACTAGCTTGGAAGAAGCTTTAGCGCTAGCTGGAGATGTACCTGAGGTGATGATTATTGGCGGCGAGCAAATTTTCCGTTTAGTGATGGAGATAGCTGATCGCTTGTATATCACAAAAATTAATCATGCCTTTCAGGGAGACACCTATTTCCCGAGCTATGAGCAAGATTTTGTTCAAGTCTCTTCAGAGGAGCCTGAAACAGCCCCAGAAGGCTATACATTCCAATATCAAATATTTGAACGAAAATAACAGCGAGAGAAGTACGGTTTTGTAGGACCGTCCTTCTTCTGTAAGTAGGGGGAATATTGATGCGTAAAATAACCTTATCGAGTGGAGAAATTGCACATGTTGATTGTTTGAGCTGTGCCATCACTAGTGGACAGGTAGCACCCAATGGAGGAGTAGTGATTGAAACAGATTATTTTTACGCTCACCAAGATGTAGCGTATCCTATCAAGGGATTAGTCATTTTAGCCTCCAAGCGTCACATTCATTGCTTTGATGAATTAAGCGATGATGAAAAACTGGACTATATCAACCTCTTAACAACAATCAGAAAGGCTCAAAGGGAAGTATTGGACATAGAATACGTTTATTATTTTTACAATGAAGATACGACCCATCACTTCCATACTTGGATGGTGCCACGCTATGAGTGGATGCATGCATTTGGGCGATCCGTGGAATCCTTAAGGCCAGTTTTACTTCATGCTCGAAATCAATTGAATCATGAAGAGAATGAAAAAGAGGTAAGGGAAGGCATTATGTTTTTAAGAGAATACATAAAAAATCGCTCCATATGATGGGAGCGATTTTTTTATAAATAGAAGTACACACACGCGTACATAGACGCACAGCCCGCTAGTACAAAGAGATGCCATATCGCATGATTAAAGGGCAGAGAGCGCCATGCATAAAAGATGGCTCCAATCGTATAAAATAGCCCGCCTGCTAGTAGAAAAGCAAAGCCATGTAAACCTAAATACAGATAAACGGGCTTAATGGCAAATATAATTAACCAGCCCATGCCAATATAAAAAATTAATGAAAGTACTTCAAAGCGATTAATAAAGAAACATTTAAACAATACACCAAGCACAGCCAATGACCAAATAATACATAGTAGCGTCAATCCAAGTGTACCACCAACGGCAATTAATAAAAACGGCGTATAGGTGCCGGCAATTAAAATATAAATGGACGAATGGTCCAAAATAGCGAAAAAGTTTTTATATTTTTCTGGCATACTGTGTAGTAATGTAGACATTAAAAACAGAATGATGACAGACGCTCCGAAAATGCTGAAGGTTGTAATATGTAGGGCATTTCCTGTTTGTACGGCTGCTAACAGTAGAACAACCAGTGCTGGAATACTAGCAATGAAACCAATACCGTGTGTTATGGCATTCCATAGCTCTTCCCTCCATGATTTATAGTCAAATGAATCAACCATTTGAAACACTCCTTTCGTTCATACATTTACTATACCCCAATAATTTATAGATGAACATTTACATTTGTCATATAGTTCATATCAAAAATGTCATAAGCCTGTCATATTCTTTGAGGGGCATTGATAGACAAGAGGTAGGTGAAAACGCTATAGTATCCAAGGTAGCGTTTACATGCGAGCTAGGACAGAGCTTTGCCTAATGACAAATGTCATGTTTACATAATGATTCATTAGTCTATATAATAAATTTTAATGAAGTAAAAGGATGTGTCGAAGTGAGACGAATTCATATAGTAACGGACTCAACTTGTGATTTAACAAAAGAAGAAGTAGCACAACATGGCATACATATCGTGCCTTTAACGATTCAAATTGATGGTCAAACATATACAGATGGAGTGGACTTAGAGCCACAATCTTTTTTAGGCTTAATGAAAAATGCAAAAAATTTACCGAAAAGTTCACAACCAGCACCAGGTAAGTTTAAAGAATTATATGATGAGCTCGGTAAAGAGGGCGATCAAATTATCTCCATCCATATGACTGGCGGTATGAGTGGAACGGTAGAATCAGCCCGTCAAGCAGCACAAATGACAGATGCTGATGTGACAGTCATTGACTCACGCTTTATCGCGATTGGTTTAGCTATCCAACTACGAGAGGCCATCCGTATGCGAGATGAAGGCGCCACTGTGGAGGATATCGTGGCACGTTTAGAAAAGGTGCGAGACAATACACATTTATACGTTATTGTAGACACGCTCGAAAACTTAATCAAAGGCGGTCGGATTGGTAAAGGAAAAGGCTTTATCGGTTCTCTCCTAAACATCAAAGTCATTGCCAACCTTGAAGGTGGCGTATACAATCCTGTGTCAAAGGTACGTAGTCATAAACAAGTAGTCAATTTTTTATTTAAACAATTCCAAGCAGATACAGCTGGAAAAACAGTGAAGGCAGTCGGCATTTCCCATGCAGATGGCCTCGTAACGATGGGCAACCCATTAAAAGCGCTGATCGAAGAAACTGGCTTTAACGATGTTGAAATTGCCTTTACATCTCCAATCATCTCGACACATACAGGTCCAGGAGCAATTGGTTTTATTTATTTTGCAGAATAATAAGAAGGAGCTACTACATAAGTAAATGTAGTGGCTTTTTTTATGCTTGGATCTCCTAGCAACTTTGACAGAGGGATGAGCAGTTTTCGACTAACTATGAGCGTCCTCAATCAAAATGTGATCACTTTGCTAACAAAAAAGAGCGGCTCCAATCAAATTGTGAGCGTTTTTCGACCAAAGAAGAGTAGCTTCAATCAAACAGTGATCATGGTGCCACCAAAAATAATCAGAAATCTTCCTAATTATTTATCATTATTGAGTGAGGAAATTTGGCAAGAGCACAAAATTATGGAGAACTAAGGGGAAGTCACTTTTCATTGCGACATGAACTATTCTATAATAGAAGTAATAGAAAGGGATGGAAGGTGGTCAAATGGACATTTGGCGATTTATGTTGTCATGTTTGACCGTCTTAGTACTAAGTGGTTGTGCAATATCAATCGATGAACCGAATCCGCAAGCAGAACCTGAAGGTGAGCAAGCAGGAACGGAGCAAGATATACCGCAGGATGAGCAACAAACAGAAGATGAGGAAAAAACATCTAAGAATATGTTGACGCAAATTTTTGAACATTTTTTTGAGCCATCAGCAGAGGATTTATCGCAAATTGATGAAGAACAAGCAAAGCAACTACATTACTTGGCACTGGGAGATTCGTTGACAGATGGTGTCGGTGATGAGTATAGTCAAGACGGTTATGTTGGAAGATTAGCAGATTCATTGCTCGCATGGCCTTCGATTTCGGATGTAGAGGTTGATAATCGGGGCAAACGTGGTAGACGCAGTGATCAGCTACTAAAGTTAGTGAAAAAAGGGCATTATGATGAAGAGCTGCAAGAAGCCCAGCTAATTTCCTTAACAATGGGTGGCAATGATGTCATGAAGGTCGTCAGGCAGGATTTATTTAACCTGAAACGTGATGCTTTTGATAAGGAATTATTGGCATACAAGGAACGTTACAGCAAAATCGTAGAAGGCATTCGTGCTAAAAATCCGACAGTGCCCTTATTACTCATTGGTTTTTACAATCCTTTTTCGATTGTAACCAATGAGGCGAATGAATTTGATACGATTATCACAGAATGGAATAATGTGATTGAGGAAGTAGCCAGCAAGGATTCCAATGCTTGTTACGTATCAGTAGAAGATTTGTTTGATTCAAATGAAGAGCTCGTCTATCATACAGACTTTTTCCACCCGAATGCAAAGGGGTATGAAAAAATGACAGAGCGTATACTAGCAGCAATGGAGCAGTGTGGTATGGAAAAAAAGATTAACAAGGCAATAGGCTTCGAGGAGTGACAAAATGAATAAATGGAAAGTCGCGTTTTTCGCCTTAGCGGGCACAGTGCTTTTTGCAATCCTCCTCGTCGTTTTTTTAGCAACTAGACCAGTGGATGATGTCCATGTTGCGAAGAGTTCAGCAGGTGAAAGTGAAAGCAAAGGGAATGTACTCGTGGTGCAAACCACAACAAAGGAATTAGAATCGATATCAAAAAAATACCTAAAGGATGCAGCGAAAGGCTCTCCTTTACCACTGGATTTCACAATTGGGGATGATATTCAATTACGTAGCACACTGACGGTATTTTATACGGAAATCCCTATCTCCATGAATTTTGACCCCATTGTGGATGACAAGGGGAATATTATTTTAAAACAGACAGGCATGAATGTAGGGTTATTAAACATTCCACCAGAAACGACAATGAAAATCATGCGTGATTCGGTGGAATTTCCCTCTTGGATTACCGTGAATCCGAATAAAGCAGAAATATATATTGATTTATCGCGTATTAACATTGCCTCTGGTTCACGTGTACGCGCTAAAGAGTTGGACTTACCAAAGGATAAAATCTTATTGGAAATTATTGTTCCTGGTGAATAAGGAGTGAAATGAATGGCAAAGCAATATGCAACATTTGCGGGAGGCTGTTTTTGGTGTATGGTCAAGCCCTTTGACGAAACACCTGGGATTGATTCCGTAATTTCAGGCTATACAGGTGGACATGTTGTAAATCCTACCTATGAACAGGTTTGCTCGGAAACAACAGGGCATGTGGAAGCTGTACAAATCACATTTGATGATGAGTTATATAGCTACGAGCAGCTACTTGCGATTTATTGGACTTTAATTGACCCAACAGATGCAGGTGGTCAATTTTACGACCGTGGAGAATCCTACACAACGGCTATTTTTTATCATAACGAAGAACAGCGTGAGCTAGCTGAACGTTCAAAGTCGGATTTACAAGCGTCTGGCAAGTTTGATAAACCAATTATGGTAAAAATCTTACCTGCCACTACGTTTTATCCGGCTGAGGATTATCATCAACAGTATTATAAGAAAAATCCAATGCACTATGAGCGCTATTCGATTGGATCAGGTCGTCGAGCGTTTCAGGAGCAACACTGGGGGAACAAACATGAATAAGGAACAACGTTTAAAAGAATTAACAGAGATGCAATACTATGTAACACAGGAAAATGGCACAGAGCCACCATTCCGTAATGAGTTTGATGACCATTTTGCAGAAGGCATCTACGTAGACATTGTGTCTGGCAAGCCTTTATTCAGCTCACTCGATAAATACAACTCAGGCTGTGGCTGGCCAGCTTTCACAAAGCCGATTGAAAAAGAACAGGTAACCGAACATTTCGATACATCTCACGGTATGCGTCGTGTGGAGGTACGCAGTAAAGAAGCGGATTCGCATCTAGGACATGTTTTCCCAGACGGTCCAAGTGAGCGAGGCGGCTTACGCTACTGCATTAACTCAGCAGCGCTTCGATTTATCGCAAAAGAAGATTTAGAAAAAGAAGGCTATGGCGAATACCTAGCACTATTTAAATAGTAAAAAACCTGGCAAGGTAGCTCCTTGCTAGGTTTTTTTATGGTCATGAGACACAGCAGATTAGAAGGATAGAAATCTGAAAGTGGAGGATAAACCTGAAAAAGTAGCGGATAGATTGCTCAAAGTGAAGGATAGCCCCGCAAAGTTAAGGGAGGACCAATAAAAAATTGGTTCTCCCTCTCTCTTTCAGTCAGTTCGCTTAAACTTTAAACTCGCTCACGAGGTTGCGTAGGCTATCTGCTTGTTGGGCAAGCTCAGTGGCTGCGGCGTTGATTTCCTGCATGGAGGCGGAGCCTTGTGTAGCTGCTGCCGCAGATGTCACGGTGTTGGCCGCGGATTGTTCTGCGTAGGCATTGACATGAATGAAGTCACTTGCCACCGCATTGCTATTTTCAAGCGTTGTTGCAATTTTATTCACCATGGCTGCAATGATGGATGTTGTTTCCTCGGTGTGCGATAAAATGTTGGCTAAGGATTGATTTGTTTCGTTTGTTACTTCAACGCCTCGGATGACCGTTGTCACACCCTCGTGATTTTGAGCAATGATGGATGTGACCTCATCTTGGATAGATGTGACAATCGATGTGACCTCTTTCGCTGCACTTTGGGATTGCTCTGCTAGTTTGCGAACTTCATCGGCTACGACAGCAAAGCCTCGTCCATGCTCGCCAGCTCTTGCCGCTTCAATCGCCGCATTTAAAGCGAGGAGATTCGTTTGCTCAGAAATGGCCGTGATCGTACCAATAATAGACGTAATATCCGCAGATTTACGACCTAACGCTTCCACAGTAGATGTTGTAGAAGCCATTGTTTCTTCAATGGATTGCATGACGAGTGATGATTGCTCCACAGAGCGGCTACCCTCATCGGCTGCTTGCTGCATGGCGATAGAGGCACGATGGACAGCACTCGCTTGCTCATTTAATTGATGCATGGAATGCTCTAAGTCGCTCATTTTTTGCTGCGCACTATTCATACTGGAAATTGTATTGTCACTATCACTCGCAATATCTGCTGTCGCATCCGCAATATCCTGAATGGTACGTGCATTTTCATCTGCTAAGGACATTAGCTCCTGACTGCTGCTTGATACATGATCCGCCAACTCACTTACGCGTCGAATTAAGTTAGAAATCGACTCAATTAACGTATTTGTCGAGGCTGCAATAATCGAAAATTCATCACGATTACGCACATTTACACGTCTTGTCAAATCGCCTCCTGCTTGCGCAATATCAAGGATAGAGTCATTAATCGCTTGGGTATTACGTTTTAATGATTTAAATAGCATAAAGCCAAAAATTACAATCGCTAAAAAGCCAACGATTGAAACGAGAAAGAATGTAGTGATAGAAATATTTACCTGCTGGTTAAGCTTGTCTAATTTTGTTTTATTGGAATCGTCCATGACAGTATTAATGGTCTCAATGTTTTGATCGATATGTGTTTTCATTGTTTCCCCAGTAGCACCCATCATCAGTTTACGAGCCTGCTCAAGACCGAGCTCATCACGCATTGTCATGACTTTATCTGAATAATCAAGGTAATTTTTATAATATTGCTCGATTGCCTGCATATGACCGAGTTCCGCTTGTCGATCCTGAAATTGATCTTTCAAAGCGGCTAGCTTTTTATTAATGGTATCTATTTTTAAATGATAAGAAGTAGAATAAATGCCGTTACCCGTAATTAAATACGATTGCTCTAAATTGGTCAGTCTAGCAATCTCATAGGCAAGTTGATTCACCGTTAGTTGCTCCTGCACATTTTTCTTTGTGAAATCTTCCATTTGGTGCTGCAAGTTTTGTATATTGACATAGGATAATATACCCATAACACCGTTAATTACAATAAGAAGTGCAAACATAATAAGCACTTTACCCCGAATTAAATGGTAAAAACGTTGTCGTTTTTCTTTAATAGGAGGGGGATTTTTCCCAGTTTCCCCTTGTGTAGAAGCTTTCCTCTTCTTAAAAAAGCTAAAAGTAAAGAGAGACGGGCGTTTTTTCGCTGTACCATGGGTTTTTTTAGTCTTTTTCATCGCCATCACCTTCCTATTTTTTAAATAATCGATTTCAATTTTATCTTATTTTGCTAGATTTTTCTATCTTTATTTCTAAAAATTAAAATTTTTCAGATAAAATAACTATGACAAAAGTCAGGATTGACCATGAAAATAGTTCTAAAATCATAAGTGGGTAAAATATAGTAGTAGTGGAATTTATGACGAATGCAATTTTTTTTGATACACTAGCGAAAAGCAAATGCGTAAAAAGGGGAATTTGTTCGATGAAGAAAAGTTTTTATTTATATGTCCTAACCTATCGAGGTGGCGATTGGTCTGACCCTGTAGTACGCTTTGCAGAGGAAGTGTTTCATGAGCATAATTTTCCAAAGCAGAGCACAGACTTTAATGAGTTGTCCGACTATATAGAAACCTATGCAACGGAAAACTTAACAATCCAGACCTTTGATACTTTGTGGACACTTTATGAGGAACAAGCATAATTGTACGAAAACTATAAATAATTTTGTAGTTGCTAGACGTCTAGCATTGCGTAAATGACAGAAACACAGTATTATTTATAGTGATAACTGACAGAAAAGAGGGATTGCAGTATGAGTATTCATATTAATGCAAAAAAAGGTGAAATCGCTGACACAATTTTACTTCCAGGAGATCCATTACGTGCAAAATACATTGCGGAAACATTTTTAGAAGATGTAACTTGCTACAACGAAGTACGTAATATGTTCGGATATACTGGTACGTATAAAGGGAAACGTATTTCTGTACAAGGAACTGGTATGGGTGTGCCATCTATTTCGATCTATGCAACAGAATTAATGCAAGAATATGATGTTCAAAAATTAATCCGTGTAGGTACTTGTGGTGCAATTCAAAAAGATGTGAAAGTACGTGACGTGATTTTAGCGCAAGGAGCAACATCTGATACACGTATGAACCAAATCATTTGGGGTGGTGCTATTGATTTCGCACCAATCGCTGACTTTGATCTTTTATTAAAAGCATACAATGCAGGTAAGGATGCAGGTCTTAACTTACAAGTAGGGAATATCTTCACAGCAGATTTATTCTACTCAGATGAGCACCAAAACGAAAAATTAGCTCAATACGGCGTACTAGCTGTAGAAATGGAATCAGCAGCTCTTTACACATTAGCGGCAAAATTCGGTCGTAAAGCACTTGCTGTACTAACAGTAAGTGACCACATCATTACAGGTGAAGTAACGACAGCTGAAGAACGTCAAACAACATTCAATGATATGATCGTGGTAGCATTAGACGCAGCGATTCAAGACTAAGCGTATCAAGGATTTATGGCTTGGATTTAACATCAAAGGACAAACCTTTACACGAATTGCCTGTTAGGTGACTGAGTAAATCAGAGCCTAATGGGCTTTTTTAGTGTCCCGTCAAACTTTCATAAACAAGCCATATGAATTTAATGAATGATTAAATGGAACGTTGTGAGAGACATGCTAGAGGTTTTCGAAGTGATTGACGTGGCATTTACAAATGGACTTGTGTGTAATTTTAAGCACAAGTACCTAGTTTGATGCATGACGGGAAATTGTTTCAAGTGTCGAATGGTTGATGAAATCTCTTATGTACGTTTTAATTTTTTATTGATTTCCTCTAATAATCTGGATTGCCTTTTTTATTGCTTAGTTGTACGGATAGCAAACCAAAGGAAAAAACAATTGGAACTAGAGAAAATAGTAACCAGAAAATCGAGAAAGCACTAATTAAAATATCTCCTGAATTATAAGTATTCATAAAACAAATCCTACTGCTTTTAATCTATTCATCATGAAGTATCCTCTCTTAAAAGAACTACCTTTTTTCCTGGTTAGCTGAAAACTCTATCGTAACATAGTAAGGTGTATGAGTTAGTACAGAGATAGTAAGTAGATAAAAGTTGAGATTTACTAATACCGCAGGCAATAATAAGCCTATTAATTAGTGTTTTTTTCGCTCAATTGTTTTCATTAGCATTAAACAGGTAATGCTTATAGATGCAATTATATACCATACTGTTTTAGATGTATCACCCCAAGAGTTAAGCGTTGCAATAAAAATCATCATTAGTAATAGAGCGTAAACTAAATAATGTCGCATATAATAACCTCCAAATAACCCTCTATAAAGAAATCATAACATAGCAAAGTATTAATTGGAAGTAAAATGGTAAATAAGGGAATGAGGTTTACTTCAGCTACAGTAGGCTGCAAGATAAGCTCAATTCTTTCAACTACGAAGGAACTTACAACAAACCGAAGCAGCCCTTTAGCAAAGTTTTGCGAGGCTATGCGGTTTGTTGTAAAGCAGTGGAATTATTCATGGATGAGCAAGACACGCGGCTCTATGTGGCTGATACAGCCCATTTGCCAGGACATGGACAGGTTATGGAATTTCCTCGATATGCATGAGGACTGCTGAAAAATTTGTTAGAGCAGTTTCAGCAAACACAAAAGGTAAATCCACTCCTAAGTTCCATTTGCTATTGCATGAGTTGCTTGATACGATTTATGAAAGAAAGAGTATCGATATCAGTTTTGCGACACATGATCAAGCGATTTAACAGGCTGTTACCTAAATATGAAGTCGATTAATAAAATAAATCTTAAAGGTCACTTATGATGAGTGGCCTTTGTTGTTGTAAGATAACTACATATATTTATGAATAAGATCTACGTTATCAGGAATCTTTGATAACATTTTCCTGATTTGAAGAGAAAAATCAATTTTATTTTACTAGTTTTTCTATAGCTTCTTCGATATCTTTCCATTCGTACACTAACTCTTTTAACACTTTCCCACCAATTGTAATTTCTAAGCTACGCCCCATAATGTTCATAAAAATAACGTGTTTTATTCTATAGCTAAGACTTCAACAAATATATTGGTAGTTTTTTTGATGAAAGTAATGAAAGATTTCCTTCAGCAATTGTTTTCCTATCCCTTTTTCGTGATGTCTTCTAAAAGATAGAGCGTTTCTACATAATTGGAATAGGGTAGGGATTGAGTCTCTTTTACTTGCAGATGTGAAGCCAATAATGTCGCCTAATTCATTTTCAGCTACTAGGACATACTTCGTTTTGTCGGCAATTTGTTGTGTCCAACATTGCGTTTTTTGTTCGTAGGATAATTTACTTTAATAGTTTGCTGGCACAATATGCTTATAGGTTGTTCACCAACTATCAACATGTACTTTTCCAATACCTTTCGCATCTGTATAGTTGCCTTTCTAATGATGAAATTTATCACCTCCTATTAAATCTTTATAAACAGCATGATAACATCTTCTATAGTTTATTTACTTAATAAGGTAAAATATGAAATGTAAGGTTTATAGAGGGGGTATATTTTTGAAAAATAAGTATATGTGTACGATTAAAATTAATTTAGAGGGCGGAGATATTCAATTTAATGTGTCAAATGATGAACAACTATTTAGTTTTAGATCTGGTTTAGCCTTTATAGCCATCCCACAATTTTTCTCCACGCTCATCAGTTTTTATCAAGGTAATACAAATGAAGTAAAAATAGATTGTCACGGAAACTATGATTACTATATTTTTTCCAGCGATGGTGAATACATATTAATTGAACATAAAAGTCATTATCCTATCGAAAGAATCTTTAATTATCAATTTACTCTTAAGGGGTATCTGGAGGCTATAGATCAAGGCTTCAAGAAATATTTGGAGCAGTTAGAGAATGAAGGCATCTTCCCATTGGAAAATCATGCATTTGCTGATCCATTAGGGGAAGATGTTTTAAATGCTTTCTATAACTTTTCTTCATTATTAAAAGCTTGAATAGCAATGAAAAAATAAACGTATGACCGCTTCAAAATAGAAGCTCTCTTTTACAGATAAATTTTAGCAGCCGAACCAGACAAGGAGGAGGGTGAACCTTGAAAAAAATAGGTTTACTAATAGTAGCTCTTTTCGTAGTAAGTTGGGTCTTTATTGATAGCAATAAATTATTATATCCTCCTTTGCCAATCGATTCCCTTACACCAAAGGAAGCCATACAAAAATTAAATGCATCCTCCTTTGATTTAGTGGTTCTCTCCAATGATAAGAAGGCAACTTGGTACCTCACAGCCCTCTCAGCTAGGGGCATACAGAAGGTAGACGATGACATTCAGCAAATGATGGCTAATGAAGGATGGGCATTTCTTGAAAAAGAGGGGAGCGGGCTATTTTTCGAAAAAAATGATGAACGTTCTATTGTGACGACGGAAATGTGGACAAAGCAGTATGTGCTTGTTCACATTCAGAAATGAGGTGCTCAATGGAAGTCTGGGATCTCTATGATAAAAATCGCAAAAAAATAAATAAGCGTCATGTGCGTGGGACAAAATTAGCAGCTGAAGATTACCATATCGTTGTGCACGTATGGATTTGCAATAACAAGGGAAAATTCCTTCTAACAAAAAGACATCCCAATAAACATTATCCTCATTTATGGGAATGTCCGGGAGGCTCTATAATGGCGGGTGAAAGTAGTTTGGACGGGGCTATTCGTGAGGTGGAAGAGGAAATCGGGATATCATTATTGAGGACTAATGGACAATTAGTCAAGAGTGAGCGTCGTGATTGTTTCAATGATTTTTACGATGTTTGGTTATTTGAACAAAGCATTGAAATTTGTGACACCATGCTTCAAGAGGAGGAAGTGACAGCGGTTCAATGGGTCACAAAGCTAGAGCTTGAAAAGATGCTTCGCGCGAATAAAGTAGTACCGACACTTCGCTACTTTACGTCCATTTTTAACGATAAGACTATGCCATGATAGCGATCAGTGCCAGCATAATTGTGATTCAGTAGGTTAATCTATACTCAAACAGGATAGAGGAGCGTTAATATGAACAAGCGTATTCTTATTGGACTATCTTTATTTGCGTATGTTTCCCCTTTTTATTTGGTTTCTGCAAAGGACAGTGATTCGCCGCAACCTCTTGAAGAATTTCTTCCTGAAATCGGCTATAAAACAGTAGAGGTAGCCGTAAAAGAGTTCGAACACCACTATGATAAAGAGCTGAAGCTACCCATAAGAGTACCGCCAATCAGCTTTACGCATCATTTTGGAAGGTTTAGTGATTTAGAAGGAGAAATGAATGATCAGCTGGAGGTGGTAATGATCAGTGATCAATTGCCACAAAATCATTTCAAAATCAAGGTTCGACCAGTTCAACATAAACTGTCATTTGAAAAATATAAAACGGATGTATTTAAGCTGAAAAATGGTAGTGAGGCAGCCTATATTGAAAATCCACGAATTGGTTTTCATTTACTCGTGTTTGAAAGAGACAATTGGCAATATGTCTTTAGTATTGATCGAGATGTGGCAGATCAAGTGACGGCTGAAGTCCTGATTGTTATTGCTAATTCGATGGATTATCCAAAGCAAAAGTATTAGCCCTTCTAATTTTTATCCTTGCCTTTCAGCTCTTCTCGTAATGTCTTTAGTTCCTCCGTTTGCTCCAAAATAGTTTTGTTAACTCGTCTAATGGAATCATATATAGCAAAAATTCCCGCAAAAATAAGAATGATAACTAATAATTCCATCTTGCACCTACTTTCTATTTATACAATGATTGTAACAGGAATTTCCAAATGTATGAAGAATTAGTTAGGTGGAGGTGCTTGTCATGCAGAGATATGTTTATCATATGGTTCCAAAGGAAATGGTGGGTCTTGAGCTCATGCCTTTAAATAGGTTAGGGGCAATGTATCCACATTTATATGAACGATATTCGAAAAAATATTTTGATCATCCAGAGAGGCCGAAATTATTCATGAAAGAAATTCCTCAATTAAATTGCTTGTGGAATGATGTTGTTCATTTCCTACCAATCCATCCTAGTCATCTATATAAGACATTAACAGAGCTAGGTATTGCAACGAAAGAAAGCCTAATGTTTTATCAAATTCCAATCCAAAAACTAGCGGCTAATCGTAATGCGATGTACCTGTATTCTAAGGAACACTATAAAGGGCCAGCAGGGGCCATTGCTGCAGAGGATATAAAACTACTGTCATTACCTGATTACAGAGAACTAGAAGAGCTACCATCAGCAACTGTAGACTATTTCCAAACGGAGAACGAAAAAGGGAAGAACTTTGGGCTTTTTGCGTATATTCCGCACCTCTTAAGCTTAGGCAATGTCAACGTAGGCGATGTGGAAATCATTTCGTGGAATCAACATAATCCTAGTATGAGCACTAATTGAGGTGGGGAGAGAAATAGGGTTTGCCGAGTTGCTGGCTACCCTTTTTTGTAGCAAATTGAATGACATGGAAAAATAATCCATCTTTCTTCTGCTTCATAATAGAGTATGCCAGCAACATACCTTCTATTAGCTTCAATGGATACTTTCAACGGCGCAAACACAATTCTTTCTCCAGCTCATTCGCTATGATCCCTAGTAAACTTTTGAAAAACGAGTTGAAGCAAATAGACAATCAATCGAAAGATAAGTAGATAGAAAAAGGCCTCAATGAAGCTTGTAGCTAGTATTATTACATAACGACCGAAATCTTCTAGCTCAAGAAAAGTATATTTTTGTATATGCCAATCAAAAAATAATGCTTTGTAACTCGTCCCCAAAAAGATAGGTATGAACAATAGCCAATAAAAGCGAGGTAAACTAAATTTATAGCCTTTAACCAGCAAGGTACTCCCTCCTCAATTTTTAAACCATCATAACATAAAAGATAATTTTCAGGTATATTATGGGAATTTTAAATGATGATATGAATTTGCTATTTATAATTATAGTAATTTAAGGGATTTTAAGTAAGTGAAAACGACGCTCAGAAAGGTAGAATTCCATGAAATTGATTCAATCAAGCAAGACTCATCCCCAAGTGAAAACATTATTAGCCTATGCCACTTCCGAAAAGAAAGTGGAGAAGGAATATTCATTGTACATTGCATGTCCAGAAAGATTATTGTATGGCTATACCTTTGAACAAGACATTGTTGGTTGTATAGGAATTGTTAAAAGAGAGGCAAATCAGTGTGAAATTAAACATATAGCCGTATCGCCCGCTTATCGGGGAAAAGGTATTGGACGTGAGATGATTCGGTATGTGGAAGAACATCATGTATTTTCTTCTATTTACGCAGAAACAGATCAGGACGCAGTGATATTTTATAAAAATAACGGCTTTCATATTACAAGTTTAGGAGAAAAATACCCTGGAGTGGAACGTTTTGGCTGTCTATTAACCTACACTACCTAATGGTTAATTCGTTGTACTGTCGAAAAACGTCCACTTATGTGCTTTTTCCGCCCTCTTATTTGTCTGTGTTAAAAGATAGGAGATTTGAATGGTACGCTAACATAGAAAGGAGCTATAAAAATGAAACAAAAATTGTGGTGGATAATATGTGGCTTGGCATTATTCATAGCAGGCTATTCAATTGTTCAATATTTACTATTCGATGCACAAAAGGCTGGATTTGTACAATTAAAGCTTATGCTTAATGCTACATTGCATTCATTTTGGTATATTGTGCTCTATATACATATTGTATTCGGTGTATTAGCTCTCGTCATCGGTCCTTTTACGTTGTCATCAAAGTTACGAGAGCAAAATGTGAAACGCCATAGACTACTAGGCAATATCTATATGGTAAGTATTTTGTTTGGTGGCTTGGCAGGACTTTATTTAGCACTGAACGCTACAGGAGGATGGGTAGCACAACTAGGCTTTACTTTATTATCCATAGGGTGGCTCTTCACCATGTTGCAGGCGTTGGTTCATATTAAACAAAGAAATATCCAAGGCCATCAGAAATGGATGCTAAGAAATTATGCCTTAACCTTTGCAGCTGTGACATTGCGAATCTGGCTACCTTTGTTTACGGTATTATTTGGCTTTAATAATTTTCAGTATAGTTATGCCTCTATCGCTTGGCTATGTTGGGTGCCAAATTTAATCGTGATGGAATGGTATATCCAGCGTAAGCTCATTGCGTCTAAAGACAAAGGATATGTTACAAAGACGACTTGACTTGAATTTATTCTTCAAGCATTGGGATTAAACAGAGCCTAATGCTTTCAATGTTGGCAATTATTTTTAATTAGTATCTAAAAACATGCAAATTGTCCTTTTGGTCCATTGTGGCAAGAAGGACATCTTTTATTTCTAGGTTATAGAATTTTAGTTGACTCATCAACCATTGCTCAGAATGCTTGATTTTGCTAAGCTCATGGTAATCAATTTTTCCCTCTTTAATAAGAACAGTGGGAAAAAAAAGGGTTCGGGCTGTAAAGTTATATCTGCTCGTGTTGGTGTTTGGTAGGGTGTGTGCAAAAAACTTGAAATCGATCCGTCTGGTTCCCATAATGTGAGTGTTACATTTTGAACTTCTTCAATTTTTTCTTAACTCTGATAAAAGTAAATCTACTGATATTCTAGCCTTTTGTAAGTTGGCGCTAATAATTTGCCCATTTTTAATCAGGGGAATCGGCGGGGAGTCTATCAAATGACGAAAGGCAACCCATTTTAGGCTCAAAAAAACACCGACGAGGTAGAGCGCAACTAAAACGGTCATGGTAATCATGGAACCCTTCATTCCTAAACCTTCATCAGAGAAGGGATGTGCGATCATATTCCCAAGTGTGATAGCCATTGCAAAATCCAGCATTCTTAACTGAGAAATAGAGCGTTGTCCCATAATTTTTGTTGCGAAAAGTAGGAAGAAAAAAGCGACAATGGCTCGGAGAATCCATTGAATAGCAGGAAGTGATTCTTGACTATGAAAAAATTCCACAGCGACGCATCCTCTTTTTTTCTTATTGTTTCCTTCCGTTACATGATTATGCGGATCTTCAGGATTGAAACGAAATAGACTTGTAAAAATATGTTCAAAACGATATGGTTAAAATAAAAAAGCTATTATTTAGTAATTTTAAGAAAATCAGGAGAATACCTATGCGAACAAAATTACAAAATATTTTAATCGACATACAAGAGAAGGTTAATTTTTCAGGAACGGTGCTAGTGGAAAATCAGGAGAAGGTTGCCTTAGTTAGCCAAAGTTTTGGCTATGCGAATCGCTCAGAGCAAATCGACAATCATGCCAAAACTCGTTTTGGCATTGCCTCTGGCTGTAAAATTTTTACTGCAGTCGCTATTTGTCAGCTTATTGAAAAAGGGAAGCTTGCATTTGACACGAAATTATGCGATTGTCTGCCTGAACATTTTAAGTATTTCGATGAGCACGTAACCATCGCTCATCTGCTAACACATACGTCAGGAATACCCGATTATTTTGATGAGGAAGAAATGGAGAATTTTGAAGCGTTATGGGTTGAAAATCCGATGTACCAGCTTCGAACATTGCGGGATTTCTTATCATTATTTCAGAATCGTCCAATGAAATATAAAGTCGGTGAGCGATTTCACTATAATAATGCAGGATATATTGTATTAGGGTTAATTGTAGAGCATGCAACGGGTATGGATTTTTCCGATTACATTCAACAACATCTGTTCGATCGGGTGCATATGACGGAATCAGGCTATTTTTCGTTAGATTCTTTGCCAGCTAATACAGCATTAGGGTACATAGACAACCCAGATGGAACCTGGAAAACAAATATCTATTCTTTACCTGTAAAGGGGGGTTCTGATGGGGGGGCATTCGTAACGGGGAAGGATATGGCAAAGTTCTGGAGTGCACTGATGAATTTTGAACTTTTAAATGAAGATTTAACAAATCAGCTATTAATGCCACATGTTGAACTCAATGAAAATGATAGTTATGGCTATGGTGTATGGATTAAGAAGAATAGTGAACAAGCAATACTGAAATACCATGTGATGGGGTATGATCCTGGCGTGTGCTTCCATTCAGCCTATTATCCTGCCTCCTCCATCAAAGTTGTCGTATGTTCCAATAAATCTAAGGGAGCTTTTGATATGATGAAAGGAATAGAGGCTACCCTATAAAAGAATAGCGCTTGTCTGTGAAAAAGATTACAGACAAGCCTATTGCTAGTTATTAAGTAATGCCACCATGTATATTACAATAATACTCGATCTCAATAATATGAGGTGAGGATACACCATTATATGAATAGTAGCCACCGATCGCAATATTGTAAGCACTGCCTTGATCTTTAATGGAAGGGTCATAGCCCGTTTGCGTCCAGTAGCCTTTACCCTGTTCAATTGTAGAAGACAAGGAATGCATAACCGAAAATAACTGTCTTCCACCAGGAATGTCCATGCTTAGTTGGGTGTCAAATGAACCATCCACTCGAATCATTGTTCGATGTGCCCCCATATGTAATTCAACGAATTTCGGTACTTTAACTGGAGAAAAAACTTCCTTATTATCGACTACGACATAAGAAGTGTCTATTCTACCTTTTAACATGTCTTCAAAATCTTTCAATTCAAGCCAATAATTTGCTGAGAATGATGTGATGGGATCTAGCTTAAAGCCTGTCCCATACTCTTCATTTAGTTTATTGACAATTGCCGAATATTCTTTATAGTAGTATTCTTTCTGCGCTAGCGTTAAAACTAATGGAACAGGTGCCCTGACAGATTCCGCAGTGATTATTTGTTCATCTACTGATGTAGATAGTGTTGAGGCTGCTTTGTCATTCTTTTCACAGCCTGTCAGGAAGATGGCTCCTACTAAAATGCTTGTCACCAAATATCTTTTCAACACCTTCACCTCCCAAAAATGAATAAAATCTATTATACCATACATAAATGTGAATAATTTCATTTATTTGGTAAAATAATAGTTTCGTAGTATATTGTAGAGAGAACGACAATTAAGCAAGTGTAAGGGGCGGTATAGTGGCAATTTTAAAAGATGATTCGAGTCAGCCGAGTTGTGAGGTAGAGTTAGATATTTTAATGGTGAATGAGGAAAGTGTAAAGTTTCGTATTGAATTTCGCTTTGGGCCAGCTTTCCCAGCGATAAATACTGAGATTTCCTGTTTAAAAAGAGATTTCCTTCAATTATTAGAAGACATAACACAATTGGAGCTTGCTTATTTAAGTATGCTGGAGCCGCATGATCCTGGCCTATGCATCTATCATATCCCTCATTATGGCGAATATTTTTTTCCTGGATACGGTCTCTTTCAAATTCCTGAAGAGGAGAGGGAGGAAGCAGAGCAACGTTATAAATTAATGTTTGTACTAGATGCTTATGAAAAGAATCATTATGGTGCAAGAGAATGTGGGCCTGCATTATGTATTATTGTGACGATGGAACAAATTCGCGTGTTCATTACCACTTTGCGAGAACAAGTAAAGATATTCTAAAGGAAAAGGTGATACAACGGTCATTCATTCTCTTCTACAACGATGCTATAGGATAGGTTGAGACGATCACATACCCAATTTTTAAATAGATGATCAATTTGTTTTTTTATTTCATCGCTAGGTAATTGCTCATTAATCCCTAATTGTTCAAAAGAAAATGTTTCCTGAATTTGATCGGTATATTTCGTATTAAAGGTAAACGTAATGAGTTTAGACACGTTGATTTTCCTCCGTTTTCTAGCGTGTACATTTATGAGCCAATTATTAGAAATTGAATGTCGTTGATATTTGTAAATAAATTTTTTATCTTTGGGTAAAAAGAATAGAAAATGCTGTCGGCTGAATTATCATTAATATAGACAGTGTAAGTAGTATAATTTTCTAGCAATTGCTTTAATTGTTGGATTATTTGTTCATTCGGTTTTTCAGCTTTTGTTTCTTTTTCTAGTTCAAGAGTGATTGCTGTCGTCATATTTTGTATATCTAATTGGCTTGCAGGGCGATTAAATTTTTTCTGACTAGATAAAATAACATCGATTTCTTCAGGTGTAAGATCTTGTTCAGAAATATTTTTTCCTCCTCTCCAATTCATTGTTTGTCAAAAGGCAACTTAACAAGTATGAAATTTATTAAGTGTTTTTGTTAAAATGTAGTATAAACTCTCGTGCATGAAGGTGCAATAGTTACCATTAAGGAGCAGTATACTTCTGCTTTCTTCGTTTCTTTTGCTTATAGGTAAGATAAGAAGTTTTTAAGGAAGCATAACTTCCCATTGCTGCATAGCCATAAAACCAGCCCATGAATAGTCCTGCAAGTAGATTATGTCGGTGGCTGATGAAAATAGAAATGAATAAGCCGACAACTAGTGCAATGGTCGGAACCCAGAAAGGCTTTATATGATACATTTTCTTAATTAGTTGGGTAATAATCATAACTACAGGACTGCAACGACGGCATCCAAAAAATTTGTATGTATGAGTGGAAAGTGTTTCATTCCGTTCACCTCGCATTGACAATTGACAACTTATTGTGGACATAGAAATCATTGAGGATTTGTTGAGAGAATGTATAGATAGCTATGGTAGACTTACTCTGTTGGGGTGCACAAGCAAACAAACACGCACAAAAGGGACAGGGCAACTAGCCTTGTCCTTTTAATAAAGTAGCACCAAATGGAAATAGAGATTGCAATAGCCAGTTGATAAATGTAAAATTTGATTCATAAATCTACGATAAAAGAGGTATATGATGTTTCCAATATTACATACTGAACGATTAGTGTTAAGGGAATTATCGAGTTCTGATGGACAAGCTCTTCTTGCGTGCTTTTCGAATCCTGAAGTTTTGCGCCATTATGGACAACAGCCCTTAACGAGCTTAGGTCAAGTGCAGCAAATCATTCAAAATTTTGCCAACAATTTTGCCGAAAAACGTGGTATTAAATGGGGCATTGCATTAAAGGAACAAGAAGGAATTATTGGTACAATCGGCTTTCAAGAATGGTCAATAGAGCATCGAAGAGCGGAAATCAGCTACGCCCTTTTGCCTGAATATTGGGGAAATGGCTATGCTCAGGAAGCTGTTAAACGAGCTATTTCCTATGGTTTTGAAGAAATGGATTTAGTACGGATTGGAGCCATTGTATTTAAAGAAAATGAAGCTTCCAATCTACTATTGCAAAAAATAGGCTTCGAACAAGAAGGCTTATTAAAAAAATATATGCATCAACATCATGTGCCCCATGATACTTATATATACTCACTTATAAAATAATAGGGAGACCAGATTCCTATAAGGACATCTGGTCATTTTTTGATGGTTTCTGTAAAAGTTTTTCGACCTGGATTGATTTTGGCTACATCCACATCAATTTTGCTAATTGAATCCTCTGATAATGGGATTTTTCCATCTTTCTCAAGCTTTTTCCAAGCCTTGACGTTATCGCGGTAGAGATATTCTGACAATCGATAGATATCCACATCTAATTTTAGGCCTTCTTTATAGGTTTCCTGGATTTCCTTTTTCACTTCTTTTACAATAAGCTCTTTCAGCTCTTGTTCGGTTACTTTTCCTTTAAAACCATTGATGGTCGCATTGATTCTCAATTTGACTTCAAATGTAACAACCTCTTGTTTAACAAGTGGTTCCACATCGACATGTATTTTCTCAATACTCACCGTTAGTTCTTCCTGGTCACCTGTGTTTAATTGAAAGGTAATCTCTCCACGATTTGTATAGTTATGCATCCATTGACTGCCACGAGCCGCAGTGTCTTGTACGAACCCCTTAAAGCCATCTTTCGATAGGACACCAACCCCTGAAAAATAGGTTTCCTCTACTTGCTCCTCATCTGTTTCCCAATCGTCTTTAATGGACACATAAGGAATTGTTACTTCATAACTTGGCTCATTTAAACCAATGACAACATCTCTTAAGTCCTTTGGTTCAATAAATGTTTCTTGTTCTGTTGGGTTGATTGGGTTACTTAATTTTGATGAGGATAACGAATTTCTTAAGATAGGTGTGACAAGCAGTATGTCTTCTACTGGGTTTTTTGTACAATACACCCAGATTTGATACCTAGTATCGCGAAAACGTATGAATGTATCGATGACAGGAATAATGTGTTCATTTTCCATAGCCTGCTCTGAAAAGACCATATATCGCATATGCCCCCAAAAAATTTCTTGATCCGAGGAGCGATATAATTTGTAAATGGCCTCTTCTATTGTTTTACCAGTGGCACGACCTACTTCAGCAGGCGCCACCGATGCGCTAGGTTGTATAGATTTCGCGACATCAGCGAAATTAATCACTTGTAAATAGACAATATACTCGTCGTTTTCGTAGTCTACACCTACTGCATTTATATAGTACATTCTTTGTGGCTCCGTAATATCCCAGCATCCAGCGAGTAAGGTCGTCAATCCGATGATCAATAAAAAGTTGAAATAAGTTTTCATGGTTTCTCCACTCGAATTGCTCTTTAGTTGTATTTTATAGTGTTAGCTTAGACAAAAGACGGCTTTTTTATAAAGTGCTTGCTGAGGAAATGGTATTTGGAAAATCATATCCAATGAGCCGATTTTCAGGTATGATGAGGCAAGGAGGGGAGAACGGTGACTAGTATTTCATATTGTCTAATTAATACATTTACGAATGAGCTATATAAAGGAAATCCTGCAGCAATATGTCTATTAGATGAAGCTATTTCTGAGGAGGCCATGCAAATAATTGCACAGGAGATACCTGTCCCGACAACAGCCTTTATTGAAAAAAAACAGGTTGATTTTTCGCTGAAATGGTTTACGCCAAATAAGGAAATACCCATTTGTGGTCACGGCACCCTTGCTAGTGCCTTTGTGCTTTGGCAGCAAGGAATTGTGCCAAAGGAGCACACAATTACATTTCATACAGCAAGTGGTCCTTTACATGCCAAGTGGCAACATGAACGAGTGGAAATCGCCATCAAAACGTATCCAATTGCTGAAATGGAATGTCCTTCAGCATTGGAGGACTGGTTAGGATGTAAGCCCATCTTTGTAGGGAGGACCGAATTGGATTATATCGTGGAAGTAGGCAATGAAGACCAAATTACACAGTTTGAACCTAACTTTTTTGCGATGAAGCAGTTTCCTGTTCGAGGAATTTGTCTAACTAGTCAGTCGAAGGAAGAAGGCATTGATATCGTATCTCGCTTTTTTTCTCCAGCACAAGGTATTGACGAGGATCATGTAAATGGTTCAAGTCATGGTGCACTAGGCCCTTATTGGTGTGAGAAATTATCTAAACAACAGCTTGTCAGCAAACAACTTTCTAAACGTGGTGGTGTACTCTATGTGACCCCTCACCACAACAAGGTATTGATTGCAGGCGCAGCAGTTACAGTCTTGCAAGGAGAATTAAACATCTAGTTACGGTTTAAAAGGAGATTTATATTTGAGGTAACTGTTTTTTGTTTTGGTAATTATTCCTATTAGAAAATTTGAAATTTGTTGTAACCTTTTTCAATGTGAAACGACTACTCTATTAGTAGAATACAAAAGAACTAAAGCAAGTAGTAACATTCACTTTTCACAAAATGACCAGGGCTCAGTTTTGAGTGCCTGGTTATTTTGTTGCCATAATAAAAGAGGGCTCGCACATGGCATACCCTCTTCGATTTTATTCGCTCAGCATAGCTTTTAATGTTCGTTTTTGCCAGCCTAGCTTGAAGTATGCATATTGCATAATGAAGTGGACGCAGAAGGTGATTGGATAGGCTAACCAAACACCATTTAGTTCTAGTGACGTATGGTGAGATAATAGGAACGCTAATGGTACCTGTACAACCCAAATCGTAATGACTAAGAAGATGGTTGGCCATAATACGACACCCGTCGCCCGCATTGTAGCAGAAACAGTTTGTGTGTGTCCGAATATTAAATAGCTCCAAAAGGCGATATATAAATAATTCTTGGCAATAAGCACAGTCTCATGTGAATCGATAAAGAAAGCCAAAATAGGCTCTGCAAACAGATACATAATGAGTATGATCGCGCCACCTAGAAGATAATTAATGCGCACACCCATTTGTCGGATTTTTTTAATCATCTCTGTGGAATTAGCCCCTAACGCCTGTGCTACAAAGACAGATGTAGCAATGGCAATACTCATTGCTGGGACTTGAGCATAGCTAGCTACCTGATTGACAACGCCATAAGCGGCAGTAGCATCCGAACCATAGCCATTCACAAAGCCAATAACGGCAATTTCGGCCACTGAAATGGCAACCATGCTAATACTGGCTGGAATGGCTAGCTTTAATAAGGACGTTAAAATATCTTTCTTTAATTTAAAATGCTGTAAGATCGTTTTATCAAAACGTAGTAAATGCTTTGTTTTATGCAAATAGGCTAACAACAGGATCATTGTCACCAGGTTTGATAACACGGAAGCATAGGCAGCCCCATTTAAGCCGAACGCAGGCAACCCCATCCATCCGAATACTAAAGGGGGGAGGAAGGCGATATTTAACACGACACTAATTACTAAAAATAGAAATGGGGTTTTGGAATCACCGACTCCTCGCATAAAGGTTGTATACACCAAATACCAAAACATAATCGGTAACGTGAAGAAAAGTATTTGGGCATAACTAATACTCATGTCTAAAATATTCGCAGGTGTCTGCATAAAACGTAAAATCCATTCGATGAAAAAGCCACCAAAAATCGCGACAGCGATTGATAAAATGGTTGTAAAGGCGAGTGTTACACCAACAACCTCTTTCATTTTGGCATGATTACCAGCCCCAAATGTTTGCCCGACTAAAATAGAGCTTCCTGAACCAATGCCAATTGCAAAGGCCATTAAAAAGAAGAAAAATGGAAAAAATGCCGAAATGGCTGCTAGGGCATCGACCCCTAAATTGCGTCCGACGATAAACATAGCAAAAACTTGGCCAACAGATTGCAGCACATTCGCTAGCATCACGGGAATTAAGAAATTAAAAAAAGCTTTGCGTAGCTGTTGATCATCCTGTAACATTTGTTCGTTCATCATTAAGTTCCTCTTGAGTTTTAATAACCCATTTCTTTTAAGATTCTTGAAAGTGTGCGTAGGCGTTCACCAATTAGCTCACCATCATTAGTAAGTGCTTGCTGAAAAAGCTGAATATCCTCTTTAATCTGTTCATTTTCTGTGCAAACTTCCACTGTCATGGCATCTCCCTGTAAGCCTACACGATTAATTACAGGGTTTTCTTCATCATATAAATGCTCATGACGATAAGCCTCCTTAAAATAAAGTTCCGTTTCACACACTAAAATAGCGAGATCAAGTACGCGGTGTAGGGGAAGTTCTTCTGATTGGCGAGACCACTTGCCACCTGTATGCCGCCAAACCTTCGCAGAAATATCAACCTTTCCTCGATCATTCCATTGTGCCAGACCAAGGGAAAGCCCTTGTGCATCTGTTTGATAAGCCGTGCGCCCATCAATATTGGCATAATTTTCTGCCACGATGACAGGTTTATGTTTTAAATGTGTTGGAATTTTCATGTATCCGTACTCCTTATCATTTCGAATTTAGTAATTTAGTAAATTACTGCTTTAGTAAATTTAGCATGAAACGCTTCTATAAGTCAATCGAAAAGAGCAAAGTTGGAACCCTTTCTTTTAAGACCAGCAAAAGATGGGCTTAGCGTAAGGGATTCATTACAATAAACGTTCAAAATCTGCCGTGGTTTTTACAAAATAGTAAGTTATAATTTATAGAAGTATGATTGATTGGAGAGAAATAGGATGGAAACAGCTAAATATCACCGAATGGTTTATACACGTATATGTGAAAATTTACAAAAATGGGATAATAGTGACTTTGTTAGAGAAGACGAGCTCTATTCATTTTTACATACGTTAAAAGGCACCGCTGGATCAATCGGTTTACATGAATTAACGTCGATTGCTCGTGAAAAGCTAGAGCTTTTGAATGAAGACAGTAACAAGCAATGGACCAAATCAGAATGGAAAAAGTACCTTGCTCCGTTTATTGAAAGCGTTCATTTTTATCAAGAAAATAATTCAATGGCTCAACATATAGAACATCCTACAACCATCATTAAAAATCCAGCAAAACAAGATTTTATTCTGATAATAGATGATGATGTGGTATTTATTTCCTATTTAAAAAATGTTTTAGAGAAAAAAGGCTACTCTGTCATTGCAGCTCATAATGGTAAACGAGGATTAGCGTTAATTTATGAATTGCAACCATCCATCGTATTTCTAGATATCATGCTTCCAGATTCTAATGGCTTTTCTATTTTAGACAATATTAAAAAAACGAAAAAAGAGCTCATGTTTGTGACATTGATTAGTAGTAATGATAGTAAAGAAAATCGCGTTCGCACATTGGAGATGGGTGCTATGGATTTTATGGCAAAGCCCATTGATGAAGAGCTATTAGTTGCTTATGTTTCCAATCGCTTAGCCTATAAAAGAGAATTAGAGCAGGCTATTGTCATTGACGAATTAACCCAAATTTATAATCGTAAATTTATGGAATCACAAATGAAGCTTTTCATTAAACACCATCAGCAAAACAAAGAACATTTTTCGATTGCGATGATCGATTTAGATTATTTTAAAAAAGTAAATGATACATATGGTCACCTAGTAGGTGATGAGGTGCTGAAGGGTTTCGCTTCATTGGTGAAGGAGCTAAAAGGAGCTGAAGAAATTGCTTGTCGCTTTGGTGGAGAAGAATTTGTGATTTTAATGCCCCGTACTACTAAAAAAGAGGCATTTATTTTTATTGAAAAACTTCGTACCTCCATGGAGAAAAAGATATTTACAGCAAATGGAACTAGCTTCCATGTTACATTTTCTAGTGGAATCGCAGAAGCCACTTCTACCAATTTACATCCTAAAAAGATGCTAGAAGAGGCAGATCAAGCACTATATACGGCCAAGCAATTAGGGAGAAATCAAACGATCATCTTTGATAACATAGCTGCTGTGGAGAAAAGAAAGGTGAAAATCAAGATCGTTGTCATTGATGATGTATATATTATTCGTGATCTGATTACCAATCATTTTAAGCATTTGGAGGAAAAAGAGGATTATATGATTGAAACACTGGCATTTCCTGATGGCATTAGTTTTCTGGAAGCCAATTGGTATGACCCTGAGTGCAAATACATTATCTTATTAGATTGGATATTGCCGAAAATGGACGGCATCGAGGTGCTAAGTAAGATAAGAGAGCAACATGCTTCAAGTAATGTAATCGTCTCCATGCTAACTTCACGTGTGGGGGAAGAATACGTCATGAAGGCTTTCATTAATGGGGCGGATGATTATATTGTGAAGCCGTTTAATGTGGCTGAAGTATCGGAACGCATTATTCGTTTAATTCATCAAATGTTTCTTTAATGGGAAAGGGAGAAAAGACAGGATGGCTAGAATTTTAGTAGTAGATGATGAAGAAATATTACGCATGTTAATACGTGAAACCTTAGAAGATTTAGAATTTGATATTGATGAGGCAGAGGATGGCGAGGAAGCCCTAAAAAAAATGATGGAAAGCTCCTATGATTTAATGATACTCGACTATATGATGCCGAATTTAACAGGAATTGAGGTGATCGAGCTTCTCCCACCAGAGATTAAAATGTCGATGCCTATTCTCATGCTGACAGCTAAATCACAGGAAAGTGATCGTCAAAAGGTATTTGATTTAGGGGCAGATTACTTTATGTCCAAACCGTTTAGTCCCATTAAGCTAATGAATTTGGTGGAGGATATCTTAAATGATTAAGTCTACATCCTTGCTGAATAAAAGTATACGAAGCCAATTCTTTAAAATGCTGCTTTTTCTAGTTGCTAGCTTTTTAATCATCATTGCTGCTTTTCTTGTCGTAGTCAATGCAAGTCAAAATGCCTTGCAGCAGAAGAGAGAGCAAATGTATGAAAAATCAATGCTTGTCGATGAATTGGAAGAAAATTTTAATGGCATATTTTTTCGAGCAAGGGGCTATTATGCCTTTCAAAATGAGCAGGAATTAAAGCTATTGTATGAAAATTTGGAGACGTTTGAAGTTCTATTACAGCAGTTTTCGCAACTCGATTTAACAGAAGAAGAACGAGGGCTCTATAATGAGCTAGTTGATTTTCATTATAATTATAAAACAGTTACTCTCCCAAAAGCGTTAAGCTTTGCGAAGATGGGGGATTATGAGGCTTTGCGAGAACTTTCGAATGGCGGAGCAAATGACCTTGTCAATAAATTTATTGCCTATACAAAATCCTATAAGAAAAAAACAGACCACTCCTTAAACCAAATTTTTAGCAAGACAGTGGAGCAGGGGCAATTATTTACTTTTATTTCGTTAATGATTAGCGGTCTCATTTTCCTATTTGTTGGGGTCATTTTACGAAGAGTGCTGAATAATATGATTCGACCAATTGAACAATTAACACTTGCGACAAACGCTTTGGCGTCAGGGAAATCCATTGATTTAGGTAATCTTGTACAAAAGGAAGATGAGTTAGGCATTTTAGCGAACTCATTTCTTAAAATGATACTCTCCATTCAGGATAAGGAAGAGGTACTGACCACTCAAAATGAGGAGCTTTTAGCGCAGCAGGACGAGCTTCAAGAAAATCAGCTACAATTACAAAATTCATTAAATTATTTAGAAAAGTATAATCAATTAAATCATGTACTAACCTTTACGTTAAATAAACAGAAACTAATCGATAATCTCCATAATTATTTAAACGACATTTATCAATATGATACGAGTGTGCTGTATTGGATGGAGGGCAATGTGTATGCGACAAAAGGTTTATCACACCAATCTGCTGCAGCCCTAGTTGAAAATTTTGACATGGATAAACAAGCAAGATTAAAGCAGGAAAAATCCTTTGTTATTACACGTCAATTGACAGCAAATGAAAAAGGAATTGCACAAGAGTCTTATTATGCCTATGACTTGTATTCTTCCGTGTTTAATTCTAAACGAGAGCTAGTCGCTATATTAATGGCCACACGAGAGGGGCATCCCCATAATGAACGGGATATAGATAGTTTAAACGGACTATTAAATCGTGTGTCCATCGCATTTGAACGTATTCTTATGTATGAAGAGGTAGAAAAATCGAGGACGTTAAATCAAACGATTATTGATAATGTCAACGAAGGTATCCAGTTAGTTTCTGTTACAGGCGATACCATTCTTATCAATAGAGCGCTATGTGGTATTGTCAACTTCTTTAACTTGACAACAGAAACAAGTATCCCTAAAGAGGATTGGCTACAGCATTTTCAAAAATGTAGTGCCCAACCAGATGAATTAATTGAATTTTTAGAGGCATCTATTATGGAGAGCTTTGAGGATACACGAAAATACCGCTATTGTATGACGGCTGAACATGAAATCTTTGTCGAGGTATATGCAACTTGTCTTTTTGATGGGCAGGAAAAAGTAGGCACAATTTTTGTGCATCGTGATATTACAAGAGAATATGAAGTAGATCAAATGAAATCCGAATTGGTGAGTACGGTAAGTCATGAACTGCGAACGCCTTTATCGAGTGTACTTGGCTTTACAGAGCTTCTGTTAACGAAAAATATAAAACCCGAACGGCAAAATAAGTATATCGATACAATCCATAGAGAAGCGGTACGACTAACCAATCTTATAAATGACTTCTTGGATTTACAGCGAATGGAGTCAGGCAAGCAGCAATATAACATGGAGACATTACAATTAAATGAAATAGCCTTTGAAATTGTCAATCGCTTCCGACATGAGCAAAAGCATAATGTCCATCTAATTGATAAGGCAAGAGAGGTCTATGTCAATGCAGATCAAGATAGACTCGTTCAATTATTTATTAATTTAATAGGAAATGCGATTAAATTTTCTCCACAAGGTGGGGATGTGGAGATTTTGTTAGAAAACAAAAATAATAGTATCCAAGTGAGTATAAAAGATGAGGGCATCGGCATATCTAAACAGGATATTGCTCAGTTGTTCCAAAAATTCAAACGAATCGATAATAGTTTAAGACGTAAAATAGGAGGGACTGGACTGGGTCTTTCCATTTGTAGAGAAATCATCTTAAAGCATGAGGGAGAAATATGGATAGAGTCAGAAGAGGGACAAGGTACTACTGTATACTTTACTTTACCACTTGCAAATAACACTATCACCTTCGATGAAGAGGATGTAATGGAGGATAGCAATGGCTTAAACATGATGATTGTCGAGGATGACTTAAGCTTAGCTCTACTGTTGTCTGAAGAGCTAAAAAGCAAGGGCTTTACCGTGATTCATCATCATGACCCAAAAAAAGCTTTTGAAGATACACTCAATACGCCTTTACTTGGTATTGTGATTGACATAATGCTTGGCGAAGAAATGAGCGGCTGGGATTTAGTCCGTGCACTAAGAGAAAGAGAGCATACAAAAGAGATACCAATTATTATATCTTCAGCATTAGATGAGGTAAAAGAAATGGTGGACCAATTTCAAATTAAAAAATACTTAACCAAACCATACCCACCTGAAGAAATATCAAAACTGTTTGTAAAATAATAGGATAGCTTCATTTATTGTGCGTAGCATTATATTGTAAGTAAAATATGAGTGTCATAAAAACTTTACTAGATGAAGCAAAAGCGTTTGTCGCAAGTTGCTCCATACAACCAGACATTAACCTGAAATCGATCAACGAGAAATATAAGTTTTGCGAAATTTTCTTCATAAATGTGTAACCTTTGTAAAGCTGGTACGACTACTGTACTAGTAGAATACAAAACACTAAAGCAACCTAGTAGGTTTCACTTTTCACAAAAAGACCAGGTCTCAAATTTTTTGAGAACACCTGGTCTTTTTGCGTGCTGGCAACAAAGTGGAAGTAATGCTAAAATAAGAAAAATACTTTAGAATGTTCTTGAAATTTAATCAAAATCACGCATAGAAATTGAAAAAATGAAATCCCCCATCGTTTTTTCAACTAGGCGTAAAAAGGAGTTCAGACATGCAGGTTCGTCCAATTTAAAAATCTCCCAAGTAAAAATAAAATCTAAATTTTGGGGGATAAAACATGTTTAAAAACCGATCTTTTTCACTTTTATTGACAGGTCAATCTTTAGCGGATATTGGTGATATTCTCTATATAGTAAGCGTGATTAGTATAATTTATCGTTTCACCAACTCGGCGATTGCTACTTCCTTTGTACCATTTATTATTACTACTTGTATGTTGATTTCCAGTCTGTTAACACCTCTTATTACGGCGAAAGTGTCGTTGAATCAATTGCTAACTATTTCTCAGGGCTTTAAAACAGCAGTCCTTTTGGGTCTTGCCTTGTATGTAGAATTGATAGGAGATCAGCCGATGATTGGCTTTGTGTTTTTACTGATTGCGATGGTTGCGTTTTTGGATGGTTGTGCCAATCCTATTCGTCAATCCTTGCTGCCTCATTATGTGGAAGAAAAGGATTTATTGCGAGCAAATAGTATTGCTGAAACGGTTATCCAATCCATTCAAGTGGGTTCTTGGTTTGTTGGCAGTTCCTTGCTTCTTCTCTTTACACCATCACAGCTTATATGGGGCGTTGTCGTCCTTTTTTTCATGGCAACATTGCTTTTAAAGCTTTTACCAGATGTGGCACGTATGGAACGTCCACAAACAAAGAAATGGATGTTATTTATGCAAGGGTGGCAAACCATCCATCAAACGCCTGTACTAAAAATTGCTGCACGTATGGATTTACTGGAATCGATGGCAGGTGCAGTGTGGGTCGCAGCGATTTTACTTGTTTTTGTAGAAGAAGCATTGCAGGCTTCTTCTCAATGGTGGGGTTATCTCAACGGCATTTTTTTTATCGGCATGATTATAGGGAGTATGATTTGTTTAAGATGGACCAATTTTATTGAGCGTAAGAAAGCTATGTTCATAAGTGGAGGTGCGCTGTTGTCCGCTATTTTTACATTATTCTTTGCGGTTAGTATCACACCATTGATGGCTTTACTCTGTTCTTTGCTGATTGGCTTATGTGGGCAATTAAAAAACATTCCACAGCAAACCATCATTCAAACAAGTGTCTCAAAGGAGAAATTACCAACGGTGTATACATCGTTGAATGTCATTGTGACAGGGGTATTCGGCCTTTCATCTTTAATGATGGGCATGTTGTCAGAATGGTATGGGATACGAGTTGTTTTTTTGCTTTCAGCTAGTATGCTACTTCTCGTAAGTGTGATTGCCTATAAAAATAAAACATCATTCACGTAAGAAAGAGTAGCCCTTACTTTTAGAGTAGGGGCACTTTTTTATAAAAAGTTCATATCCTGTTAGTTGATAGTATGGTAAAATATACAAATATTTGTATATTTTAAAAGGAGAGTTAGTATGAATCGTAAAAAAATAAGTTTCATTATTTCTGCACTTATCATAGCAATTTTTATTGGTGTGGCATTAAAAAATGTTTTTTTCCAAGCATCTCTTACACCCTCTATGACTGTTTTGGAGGATGGCACCAAACAAATTAATTATGAAACTGCATTAACAAAGCTAGATCAATCTGCCACAACGTTTGAAGCATATAAGGGGAAAATAGTAGTAGTGAATTTTTGGGCGTCCTGGTGTGGACCTTGTCAACAGGAAGCACCTGAACTAGAGGCATTTTATCAACAAAAATCAAAGGATGTCGAGCTACTAGCCATCAATGCCACAGCTTATGATAGCTATAAGAAGGCGGCAGCGTTTAAGGATACCTATGATTTATCATTTCCTATCTTCCTAGACGAAGAGGGAGTACTACAGAAAACGTTTGAAGTGGTGAATTATCCTAGTACCTTTATCTTTGATGAAGAAGGGAAATTACAGCACAGCGTGAAAGGCGAACTCACTCAACAACAATTAACAAAATTGATTGATGATCTCTAAGAACAAAATAAGTTTTATGGACAATATAGTTAGAAAAATGAAACTTTTCACAAAATGATGCGTAGAAGTAGCTGAAGAAAAAAGGAAGGGGGCTCCTTTAATGCAACGGAAACACATGATTATTATCATCATTGCGTGGGTTGTAGAAATATCGTTGACGTATTGGGTTGCCACAATATTCTCTGTGCGATTTATCGAAGTGATGTTTTTCACGGGCATTGCCTTTACCTTAGGAACGTTTTACTTTTCGAGTAGCGGTGGAGCAATGTCGAGGCTTTATACATCCCAAGTGAGTGCACAAACAGGGATCATTCATGAGCGAGAGCGGTTTAAGGTTAAACTTGGCCCCATATTTATAGCGTCACTGATATTTTTCCTTATTGGATTGGTATTCTTTATTTTACTTGTAACAGGCATTATTCCACCACAAAAGGTGTGAAAGTTATTGGCTTCTACCTGCAAAAAATCAAGAGGGCTAGGTGCTCATTTTGATTTTTTTGCGCTGTATAGAATTTGTAGAGTGCTATAGTATAAAATAGGCTTCAATAATTGTATTTTTACAATTAGAAAGGAATAAAAGAGTAACTATTATACTAGAATTACCCTTCATTATTAGTGATTTGTCGTGCAAAATATGTATATCTGTGGAGGTATACAATATGTTAAAGGAGCTATCAAACCGCAGTGCCCCAAAATCGAAACCAACAAAATAGAGAGAAGAGTAGACACCAAGAACCTGACGTTCAGTATAATGCTATGCTAGAAATTCAAACAATGGAAAGTAGCATAAAAAGATACATAACAGTGCATGGTGATCACTTGAATGCAGCTGAATATCATTCTTTACTGCAAATGATTAAGAGTTTAGAGGAATTGAAAACAGCGATTAAAGGTGTCTCATTAGATTAGGCACATTCTTTTATATTGGATGACCTGACAATACGGTTTGTCAGATCATCCTAGGAATTAATCCACCGATAATAAGTAAAAGTGAAGTTTTGACCATTCATTTCAAATGATTCTCCGCTTCTATCCAATTGTTTAAAGCCGTTTTTTTCTAATACTTTTTGAGAGGCTATATTGTTCGTCGTTGTTTGTGCCTCAATGAGGAGCATGCCTTGCTTGCGCATAAGGTCTAATACTAATTGTAAGGCTGTATGGGCAACCCCTTTCCCACTAAATTCTTTTCCCACTCGATAACCGATATGGCCTAATCGTTGATCCTTATCAATATCGATTACATTGATTCTTCCTATAATTTCTTCAAGTTCATTTT
Source organism: Lysinibacillus capsici (assembly GCF_020217405.1). Taxonomy (NCBI): domain Bacteria; kingdom Bacillati; phylum Bacillota; class Bacilli; order Caryophanales; family Bacillaceae; genus Lysinibacillus; species Lysinibacillus capsici. The sequence goes on from NZ_CP084108.1 coordinate 2,341,077, forward strand.
TTATTAGATAGAAATAGGATAGCTGTTGTGCTTGTTCCTCTAAAAGCATGTCATTTTTTCTATTGAAATTTGGTAATTCGTAATAGTCATCCCCTCGACTTGGGATTGTTTTTTCAAAATAGGCCCTATTTTTAACCTCAAATGCATATAAGTTTTCAAAATCTCCCTGTGTTAATTTTTCTAATCGAATTTTCATGGCATCTCCAATCAATTTTGATTTTTCTTTATTATACCTGTAGTCTAGGGCTAATCTCATCTATTTTTTGATTGTTCAGATTTTGTAGATGTGCGATTAGTACAGTGGTTGCGTTCATAGAACATACGTTAGTTATGATTGGAGCTGACCTAGGAGGTGAAATAGGCAAAAGTGAATAATGTGTTTTTTGTACTGAGATCATTGGGTCAGGGATTTGAAAACGCTTTGCTTCTTTCAGCCATCTATTAAAAATATCCACTTCCTGTGGCGTTGCCTTCACTAGTTTTTCTGAATGACTTATTTGAAAAGTTTGGGACGCATGCACTTTTGCCAAATGGATTTACGAGATTTCGATTTCCAACATCACACGCTGACATTAGATGGAGAATGGCTATTTAGAGCACAGCCTGAGGCGTCTTCGTTTTAAAATGTGTGAATAAGTAGCATCCCAAAATCACGATGATTCCCCCAATGCCTTGCAGCCAGCTTAGCTGTTCACCGATAAATAAAAACGCGAGCAATGCTGTAAAAATGGGATTAAAGTTTAGAAAAATACCAGAGGTTGTAGCACCTAATTGTTGAACGCCAATATTCCAAAATACCATACAAACTACTGTAGAGATGACCCCTGTATAAAGAAGCGAAAGAATGAAAGTGGAGTCGATTTCAGAGAAGGTAAAATCATTGATCGTGAATGGGACTAGGATGAGCACCCCAAACAAACCTGCATACAATGTCGCCATTAATGGAGAGGTTGTTTGCATAGCCCACTTACTACATACAGAATAAAGTCCCCATACGCAAACGGCTGCCATCATCCATAAATCTCCTGTATTCAATTGGAAGTGCCATAACAGCTGCCAATCTCCTTTTGAAAGGACAAGAAAAACACCAATGAAAGAGAGTATCATGGCCAGAAGCTGCGAGCCATTTATTTTTTCTTTCAGAAAGGCGAAGGAAAAGAATGCGATGGACATGGTATTCATTGTAGAAATAAGACCAGCATTCGTGGATGTTGTCCGCTCCAACGCTAAAAATTGAAATATATTAAACAAGGCAACACCTGTAATGCCCATTAGGAATAATGGCACAAGAGCGGCCTTAGCAGGAATCAATTTCTTCTCTTTCCACCAAACGAACGGTAGCAGGACGATCACCGCGATCAGCCATCTGACCAACGTTAAGGTCATCGGTGAGGCATGAGCCACTAGCGTCTTAGCCACAACAAAATTGCCTCCCCAAAGTAAGCTCGTGACAAGCATTAAGCCCATATAAAATTTAACCACAGTATAGGTACACTCCTTTTACTTCTATGTATAATAAGAATCATAGCACTATAAGTGATTTGTCAGTATAATATTTTGTGTAATTGAATTAATTTGAAATAATCGAAAGTTATTTAACAGATATCGAAATAATGTTTTGAAATCGTGTTAAAAACTTCCTTGTCTAAAAATAATCAAAAGAGGAGAAAACAATGGAGGATATAAAAAATAAAGGATTAGATAATGTGGATCTGCAAATCTTAGCGATTTTACAGCGAGAGGTTCAGATTAGCAATGCGGAACTAGCTAGACGGGTGAATTTGTCCCCACCAGCAACTCATACAAGAGTGAAACGTCTAGAAAATGAAGGCTATATTGATCAACAAGTTGCGATTTTAAATCAGGAAAAACTAGGATTTGATTTATTGTGCTATATTTTTATGAGCACGAATATTCATCAGGAAAAGCAAATAGAGGAATTAGAAAACCGCTTGAAAACAATGTCCGAAATTTTGGAATGTCATTGCTTAACAGGTGCCTATGATTATTTGTTAAAGGTCGTCATTCGAGACCGCCAAGACTTAGACCAATTCATCCGAAAATTAAATAAGCTTGGCGTTTCTAGAATTCAAACGAATTTATCCTTACGGGAAATTAAATATTCTACAGTGTTACCGATCGAAGAAAATAGCAAGCCTGAGTAAGGTAACTCAAGGAGGAAATCAATTGAATATTATTGTCAACAGTATCTTTGTACAAGATCAGGAAAAGGCACTAGCATTTTATACGGAAAAGCTAGGGTTTGTAAAAAAGGAGGATGTCCCAGTAGGAAAATATAGATGGCTAACGCTTGTGTCGCCTGATGATTTAGAGGGCACTGAGCTATTACTTGAGCCAGATGAGCATCCTGCAGCAAAGGACTATCAAAGGAAGATTTTCGCTGAAGGCATTCCAGCAACAATGTTTGGAGTTGCTGATTTAGAAAAGGAGTATAGTCGTTTACTGGAGAAAGGCGTTGAATTTACACTTAAGCCGACAAAAGCGGGAGAAGTCACAATAGCAGTTTTTCATGATACATGTGGCAACCTTATTCAGATTATACAAAGATAGTGTAGAAAAGCGTGTTTTGATAAAAAATATCAAAACACGCTTTTCTCATTACTCAGCCATTACCAAACCTTTATCATCGTTCAAAACGTTTAGATCTTCCTTTGGCTGTGCATTTACGGTCTGTTCTTTGGCTTCTGCTTCCTCGCTGGGCGGAGCTTCTTCCGACGAACAAGCAGATAAAAGGAATAGTAGCGCTATACTAAATGACAGGAATTTCTGCATGAGGCAAACCTCCATCAATCAATTGTTGATATGAATATTTTGCACATCTTTTTACAGAATATGTTGTGTATAGCTGCCATTAAAAATTTTTTTAAGCAACTGTATTACTAATTATTTTGCTAAAGCCATTATCATATGCATTATTAATCAGCTGCTGTATTGACTTCACTGCTTGCTCAGAGAAAATATACCAGTTATCGCCATCGAAATCATGGAGTAAATACTCAGGATAGCCTTGTAATAATTCCTCTGGGAAAGGTTGATTTAATGTATAGATATCATATTGTTGAACACTGTATTGATCATGGCTCATAAAATCAAATTGACCAAGCTTGTAATAAGATCCAGGAGTTTCTAGATTGAGGTGCCAATAATAATCTTTCGGAGCCTCTACTTTGTCGCCTTTCTTTTCTTGGAAAATATTGAAAAGCGCTTGGTGGTAGGCATTGCCTTTGATGTCCTGAACGACACCACCCATTGTCATATGGTATTCATAGCGTAATACCTTAATTTTTTCATCTTCAATTCGCAATGGTTCAGTCGTAATGTTCACTGTGCCTTCATTATAATGCACTTGGCTGCCGAATGTTTCAGCAATAAAGCGAATTGGTACATAGGTGCGATTGTTTTTCATGTATGGTTGTACATCCAATTGCTCTTTTTGACCATTTTTAATGACTGTTCGGTTATTAAGATTCAATTTAATAGTTGTTTGATCCATTGAAAGGGTGATTTGTGAATCCTGCCAATGAACTTGTGCACCAAGATTTTCACTGATTACTCGTAATGGCACCATTGTTCGATTGTTTTTTTGCTCAGGTGCTGTATCAGACTTTACCACAACATCGTCGATTTTGATTTGTGGAGTTGCGGCATCAGCAGGTGTTGCTACAAATAATGTAGATGTTAAAAATAGCCCTGTAAAAAATTTTTTCATGGTATATAACCTCCTTATATTTTCACATTTACCACCATCGGAAATTTTACCATAATATTCTTTAATATATAATAAAAATCTTACTATTTTTTCTCTAAATTCAATAACCGTTTTAATTATCAAATGTATAATGACACAAAGTCACCATTGCTAATAGCTACTTTTTGACAGCGTATAATCTGTATTTGTTCTCGAATACTAACGCTGAAAGGAGGTTATTGAATGAAGTTTTTGACATGGGGCATTGTTGGTGCGGCATTATTTGCTGTGATGAAAGGCTACGGGAAATCAAATCAAGGACAAAAGGATAGCTTTCAACAAACAACGACGCCTGTACAATTAGTCGCCAATGCGAATCCGCTGACAGCCAATACACCGAAACAGTAGAACAAAAGCTTATAGATTACTTTGATCTATAAGCTTACTATAATTTTACATAAATATCCTATCATTGGTATAATAGATTGTGAGAAAAGGGGTGTATAGATGCTTCATTTTACAAACTATCATGAAGATGATTTAGAAGAAATTTTGCAATTATTTTACGAAACCGTACATAGTGTAAACGCAAAAGATTATACACAGGCCCAATTGGAGGCTTGGGCACCGTTAGCCATACAGCCAGTTAAAGTAGCGACTTGGCAAAAGACTTTAAGAAATAATAAGACCTATGTCGCACGGAAGCATCAGCAAATTGTTGGCTTTGGGGATATGACAATGGAGGGCTATTTAGATCGACTTTATGTCCATAAGGATTTTCAAGGACAGGGGATTGCATCAGCCATCGTAGATTTACTAGAAGCAGACGCAAAAAAACTTGGTCTTACCCATATTTACACGGATGCTAGTCTTACAGCGAGACCATTTTTTGAACGGAAAGGATACCAAATCATGCAAACACAAACAGTCGAGCGACAGGGCATATCGTTAATGAACGTTAGCATGATTAAAATATTTATTGATGAAAAGGATGGATGAAAAGGATGAATTATGTAAAGGGTTTTGTTGTATTACTGATGTTATGTTTCATGCTTAGTGCCTGTGCACAAACAGAAAAGCCTTCTAATGAGAAACCAGATGTAGAAAGTATCACAGTTTCATTCGAACATCCTGAAACAAAGCAACCATTTAAAATAATTCATGCTTATGAGCTTTTTCAAAACTATACAGAAAAGGTAGAAAGTGACCCAGATCGTTCGCCATTGGACATCTATCGAGAAGAGGTCATTGATCCTGTTTATAGTGCATGTTTTGAGAATGGTGAATATATAAATATGGCTGAGACGGTGTTGAATATCACGCCCAAACAATTGAAAGAAAATCAATTATTAAGCGAAAAAATTGATAGGGAAGCAACTGAAAAGAGTATCAAAGAGGGTCTATTCAAATCTTCTGAATTTCTTCCAACTAATAATGAAACAACGGTATGTGTGTTTCCAGCCACAGATGTTAACGCCAATATGGTAACGATAGGTGCAGGTAAAATAACAGCCCTCTATAATAAATATTATACCGATGAATCTATCAGGGCCATTATCGCTCATGAATATCATCATAGTGTTGCAACTGAAAACCGCCCACGTGGTGAAGATAAAGTGCTAGATCATCTCCTATTTGAAGGAAGGGCTGTGATGTTTGAAAAATTAGTTTATCCTGATTTGAACTTTACGCGAGTTGATTTAGATTACAACAAAGTCTACTGGGCAGATGTTGCAGCAGATTTGGATAAGCCTGATCTGAATCGTGCATTAGATATAATTAGAGGTGGAAATGATCTACCCTATCAATATGGATATAGTGAGGGCTATAAAATGGTAAAATCCTATCTTGATTTGCATCCCAATGTATCGATAGAGGAGTGGACCGCCTTAAGTCCGAAAGAAATTTTTGAGAAAGGCAACTATCTTGAAAACTATCAATAAACAAGTAAGCAACAGACCGAGTATCAAACGCGGTCTGTTGCTTCATTTAGGCATCGATGAATGGTTAAAATTGCTTGTAAATGCATCCCTTCATGAAAGATGGTGCGTAACAGTACTTGTTCAATGGTTTGCATACCCATATCAATAGGACGGAATTCCTCTGACAATCGGTGACCATACTGCTCCTTTAATTGGGCAGGCTGCTGAGCCAAATACATTTTTAACTCCTCAAAGGATGGCGTTTCGTCGTCAAAATGCTTTGGCGATGTACCAAACCCAAACCATTTCTTGAGAGCTTCTAGTTCTGTATTCTTTTCTTTTGTTAATGCCTCTATCCATAAATATTGATCGAGATAAACATGACCCATATTCCAGCGAATATTATTATGATATCCAGCTGGGATGATGTTCGCTTTTTCTTCTGACACATGCTCCAGTAAGTGAAGGAACTCGCCACGATAATTGGCTAGCTGCTGAAATAAATTTTCTTGACGTTGATTCAAATGTAACCCTCCTTTTTAATATTATTGGCTATAATCCTCCATTTTCCTGCAAAAAAAGAAGAACACTTTTTGTGTTCTTCTCCAAATTATCTACTTTGTGTCTGTAATGCTAAACGGACACCGAGACCGATATAAACGAAGCCAACTGTCTTTTCGAGCCAGCGTGAGCTACCGCCTGTTTTTGTAAAGATTTTTTCACCGATGAAGCTTGTAAGAACTGCGAGTAGGATTGTATATAAAGCACTCATCACGACAAATGTTATTCCGAGTGTTAGCAATTGGCTTGTGACAGACTGCTCGTTATGCTGAACAAATTGCGGTAGGAAGGCAAGGAAAAACAGGGCCGTCTTTGGATTGAGGATTTCTGCTAAGAAGCCTTGACGGAATGAAGTACTAGCAGGACTATGTTCAACAGTCGGTTGCTCAATTTTCTTTGGTTTTGTGAGGAGCATCTGAACACCTAAGTAAACAAGGTATGCCACACCAATATATTTCACCACTTCAAAGGCAGTGGCTGATTTCATTAAAATAGCAGAGAGTCCTAAAACAGCTGCTAATGTATGAACCAAGTCACCAAGACCGATACCTAAAGCTGTATAAATACCATTCTTTTTTCCGCTTTTTAATGTTTGCGTAATGGTAATAATAACCGCAGGACCGGGGATTAAAAATAATAAAAGAACTATTGCGATAAAAGATAACATGCGAAACCATCCTATTCTAATAAACTAATCATTCTAGGGTGAATGCATGAAATATTATATTCTAGCTATTGTGTGGCTGTCGATAAAGAAATATTGAAAAAATAATGAAAAATAATTCAGAAAACTAATGAATAATACTAATGAAATTTTATTACCTAGTACTAATATTTAGTGTTAGAATAAGATTATAAAAATACGTTGGAGGAATTCATATGTTAACAAGTCAACAATTACAAGCTATTTTGCCACACCGTTATCCATTTCTTTTGGTAGACCGTATTGTGGAGTTAGAAGAAGGCAAGCGTGCCGTGGGGTTGAAAAATGTAACGATTAATGAAGCGTTTTTTACAGGTCATTTCCCACAGTATCCTGTGATGCCAGGTGTGCTAATTGTTGAAGCATTAGCACAGGTTAGTGCAGTGATTATGCTGACAAAGGCTGGGAATGAGGGAAGATTAGGTTTATTGGCAGGAATTGATCATTGTCGCTTTAAAAAGCAAGTAAAGCCTGGTGATCAGCTACATCTAGAGGTGGAGATTACGCGTGTGAAGGGCGCTGTCGGGAAAGGCAGAGGGATTGCAATGGTAGATGGAGAAATAGTTTGCGAGACGGATCTTGTTTTCGCTTTTGGATCTTAGAAAATGGAGGTTCACGGTTGAATTACACATTGATGCTTTTTATCGCCATCATGCAAATAGCGCTATTAGCGAATATTACGATTGCTAAAGGCTCTTGGGATGGGTAGATAATGTGGCTTTGTACGGTAAGTTTTTGTTTTCGCAACAGCTATTTTTGGATTAAGTAGAGGACGGCGAAAAGACACTCAAAAATAAACGACTTTGCTTCCATTCGTACTACACGGCTCTCTTTCCTTCATATAATAAGTGGAGTGAAAGTTTTAATATGAGAGGATGAGGAGGTTTGAGGGTCGCTTTTATAGAACACAAAGAAGAACAGCTACAGCCAGAGCAAGCGTTGGCGCATGATTTCTGTGATCAATTTGTGCAAAAGATGCATAAAAATATATTGCATAAACAGCTTGATGAGGATGTATATCAGTCCTATTTTGTTATCCTTCAGCAACAATATACAAGGCAAGAGCTGCGATTTATTGTCTATCTGTTAAAGGTACAGGCAAATGAGATAATACGCATGAAGCCCATGTTTATTACCATGAGTGGTGTTATTTTATCCATGTTTACATTGCTTGCTACAACCATGAATAGCAAACTCATGATCGGCATGTCGCTTGTCCAAATTGTTGCATTAGCCGTCTTGAGTTTTAATGTCGCCATTATATGGATTTCCTTTAAAATTGAAATCGAACATAAGCGGGTGCAGGCAGTGATTGCATTATTAGATTATTACGTAACAATTGTTTCCGAAGGGAGTGACCTTCATGCAAAAGACAGTTGAACAATTACATTATTGGCTTATAAAAGTACCAGAAGTATTTCGTGTGATGACGGAAGCGGAAATAACACAACGCCCTGCTCCAAAAAAATGGTCCAAAAAAGAAGTAATCGGTCATTTATGTGATTCGGCTATTGTCAATCTTGAACGATTTCTTCAAATGCAGTATGAAGCTTCACCCTATGTAGTGACTACATACGACCAAGTACAATGGGTCGCGTTACAGGGCTATCAGGAATTACCAATAGAAGATATTTTAATGTTGTGGACAAGCATCAATAAAAAAATCATGTATGTACTGGACCACCTTGCTGAAGAGACATTGGCCCAGCCATGTGTGTTGAATCAACAACAAAGGACATTGGGATGGTTGATAGAGGAGTATATGCACCATCTGGCCCATCATATCCATTATCAAATTTTTAATGAATGAATGCGAAACATAAGCATTTTTTTAGGAAATCCTCAAATAATAAAGTACGAAAATAATTATTTGGGGACGTGAAAATGTGAAAAAGTTTTTATTGCTTTTACTACCACTTAGTCTAATCACGGTGTCGCTTTTTTATGTAAAAGTGAGTTCTTCTGAAAATAAAGGAAGAAAGTATTATGAGGAAGCAGGTCAAATTCTTTGGGAAATTCAGACAGATGAAAAAATCATTGCCTTAACATTTGATGATGGGCCACATCGCAAATATACAGCGAATATCCTTGATGTATTGGAAAAATATAATGCAAAAGCAACCTTTTTTATTGTCGGTCAAAACGCAGAAAAAAATCCTGAGCTGATTACAAGAATGTATGACGAAGGACATGAATTGGCCAATCATACTTATACACACCCTTTAAGAACAAATGTTACCAATTTAATGAAAGAAATACAGCAAACAGATGAAGTGATTGCAGGGATTACAGGCTATCAGCCAACATTATTTAGACCAGTTGAAGGACAATATACAGATGCGATGATTGATGCAATTTCAAAAAAAGGCTATAAGGTTGTTATGTGGTCTTGGCATTTAGATACGCTTGACTGGAAAAGCCCTGGTGTTCATCGCATCGTGAATACGGTTTTAAAAGGTGTGAAGGCAGGTAATATTGTCCTATTTCATGACGGTGGGGGAAATCGAGCGCAAACGGTTCAGGCAATGGAACAAATCATACCAGAGCTTGAAAAACAGGGCTATCAGTTTGTGACAGTTTCTGAATTACTGGAAATCCAAAGGACACATAAGAAAATGGAAAAAAAACAGTAGTGTTGAAGCTGAAACGTCTTCAACACTTTTCTTTATGTAAAGGTTATTTAAGCATTTTTTTGATTTGTTTAAGCTCAGCAATTAAATAATCAATTTGTTTCTGCATATTATCTATTTTAACTGTTTGATTCCCATTTCCATTATTAGTTTGAGAAGAATCATTGTTCGCGTTTTGGAGCGCTTCTAATGCGAGTCCCGCTGCAATGGTTTGTAAACCATCCCCTAATGTTGAAATGGCTGTGCCAATATAGGATAGCTTAGCCACATAAATTTCTATGGATTCATTGCCTTGGCTCGGTTTATTATTTCTCCCCATTATTCTTCCTCTTTACATTTGTCATTACTTGCATCATATGTGACAACAAGTGAAAAGGCGATTCCAATGATCGTTGAATGATTCACTAAAAATGGTAAAATTAGCACAATCAACGGATTGGGGGACTAGTATTGACAAAACATGTAGAGCTGATTGAAATGAATAGTGAGCTGTTAGAGGGGAAGGGCAGCTATTGTTTACGAAGCAAGAAGAAAACAGAGGGCTATCAGAACAAAAACAAATGGCTTAATCAACAATTTGAAAAGGGCTTACATTACATACAAGTACTTGAAAATCAAAAACAAGTAGGTTTTATAGAATATACGGACGCGGAATACTCTTCAAGAGTTGTACATGCAGATGGCTATGTGGTGATTCATTGTTTATGGGTAAGTGCAGTGGGCAAGGGCTATGGTACACAATTACTGAAGAAATGCTTAAAGGATGCCAAGGAACGTAAGAAAAAGGGAGTGGTGGTCATTACGAATGGCCAAACTTCCTGGACGCCAAGCAATGATTTATTTTTACAGCACCAGTTTCAACATATGGCAACAGCGCTCGATGATTTTGAATTATGGGTCTTTCCATTTCATGAAAGCGTTGAACGGCCATACTTTCCTGATGATTGGCAGGAACGATTAAAGAGGTTTCCTCATTTAACGATTTTACGTTCCTTTCAATGTCCCTATGTAGACGTCGCCACGGAAAATATTCAATTAGCTGCCAAAAAATTAGGACTGATGCCCACGTTGGTGGATCTTCAAACGAGAGAAGAGCTGATGGAGAAATCACCGACACCATATGGTATTTTTTCAGTCGTTTATAAAGGACAATTGATTTCCTTTCATCGATTAACCGTGCATTCCGTATATAAAAAACTGCAAAAGCTTATGGATAATTCCTGATAGGATGCAACTTTTTTGGACACTGGCACGTTATATTCTTATAGCATTTCTAGGATTCTTTGAGTTTTTTGTTGACTGCTACTAGGAAATGAGTAAAATTAAAAGGCAGTACCATAATATGCCTAAATTTAGTAGTATGAAGGTTGAATAGGTGCTGGAATGCTAGTTAGAATGAAGCATGATGGGACAAGGTCTGTCATGAAATTTTGACAGTCTTTTTCTTTTCGTCTTCTGGATAACCTGTTAAGATGGTAGTAGTGTGACAACAAGTTAGTGTAAATGAGAGTGGTGACAATCAAGATGGATGAACAGAAAAAAGAAAGTACAGAACAGCAGCAGGAGCCGATTCCAGCTGAAATAAAGCCGGCAGGACAATTTATACAACTGAAACCGTTTAAATTTATCATGCTAATGTTCTTTACAATTCTTATTACGGCAGGTTTAACAATATTTGCGTTAACCTTTGGTGATAAGAAAGTAGTAGAAGTGAAAGTTCCGATTGAACGAGAGGAATTTACAAAATTATATGAAGCATTTGATTTACTGAAAAATAACTATTACCAAGATATTGACGATGAAAAAGTGGTCGATGGTGCGATCAATGGTATGTTTGATGCATTAGGCGATCCTTATTCTGATTTCATGGTAAAGGAAGAAGCGGATCAATTTAATTCGGGCTTATCTTCGAGCTTCCAAGGAATTGGTGCAGAAATCCAAGAACGTAATGGTTATATTACAGTTGTGTCACCTATCAAAAATTCTCCTGCTGAAAAGGCAGGCTTATTACCAAAAGATATTATCTTAACAGTTGATGGGAAAAGTATTCAGGGCTTAAGTGCAACAGAGGCAGTTGCACTCATTCGGGGCGAAAAAGGAACACCCGTAAAACTAACGGTAAAACGTGGCGAAAATACGGAACCCATTCAAATGACGATTGTTCGTGATGACATCCCAGTCGAAACCGTTTATGGTGAAATGCTTGATGGCAATATTGCTCATATTCAAGTTACATCATTTAGTGAACAAACAGCCCAAGAGCTTGAAAAGATCCTTACTGAGTATGAAGGCAAAGGAATGAAGGGCATTGTATTAGATTTACGTCAAAACCCTGGTGGCTACCTAAAGGCTGCAGTCGATATCTCTAATTTCTTTGTGCCAGAAGGAAAAGCGATTGTGCAGGTACAAGAAAAAGATGCGGAGCCTCAAATTACAAATGCCATTGCGGGTAAAAAATATAACCTACCGATTACGGTACTAGTTGATAGTGGTAGTGCTTCAGCCTCTGAGATATTAGCAGGAGCATTAAAAGAGTCAGTTGGTGCTAAAGTTGTCGGTGAAACATCATTCGGTAAAGGGACTGTCCAAAATGTTACACCATTAAAAGACGGCTCTAATTTGAAATTTACGACAGGTAAATGGTTAACACCGAATGGCAACTGGATTAATGAAAAAGGAATTGAGCCTGATGTCAAAGTTGCGTATCCATCCTATGCCTCTTTACCATACTTGAATGCCTCTTTAGAAATGAAGACAGGCCTACAATCTGACTCTGTGAAAGCAGCTGAGGAGATGCTTCAGGTGCTAGGGTATGAGCCTGGTGAAGTAGATGGGATCTTTGATGACAATACCGCACAGGCAGTAGAAAAACTACAAGCAGCGAACAACCTTGAAGAAACAGGCATTCTAACAGGTAATACAACGTATGCATTAATGGATGCGTTACGTGCAAAAATGAAAGCTGATGATCCTCAGTTACTAAAAGCGAAAGAGCTTCTTGTAGGAACAGCCGAAAAAACAGAGGAAACAACAAACTAACCATGTAGCTGTCGCAACAGTTGTCTTTCACGGCATCTGCGACAGCTTTTTTTATAGGAGGACCTAATATGAAAGATGTGTACCTATTTAGTGGCTTCTTAGGGAGTGGCAAAACATCCATGCTGACAGATGTCATTCGCCAGCTAAAAGAAAAGAATTTAAAGCCTGCTGTTATTATGAATGAGCTCGGGAAGCTACCATTTGACTCACAGGCAGTGGAAAAAGATATCCCGCTCAAGGAGATGCTAGAGGGCTGTATTTGCTGTTCAGGTGCTGAAAAAACAGAGGCACAAATTCAATCTCTTCTATTAGATAGTGATTTTGATGTGCTCATTATCGAAACAACAGGTGCAGCACATCCTGTAGAAGCTTTGGATGCCGTTTTTTCACCGCTTTTTGCAGATCAGCTCAATGTGAAAGGTATTATCACGGTGGCAGATTCTAAGCTCTGGCTACACCGTGATACGTTAACACCACAAGTGCGCTCTTTATTTCTAGAGCAGATTCGCCATGCACATCTATTATTAGCAAATAAAACAGACTTATTAACAGAGGCAGAGCAAGGTCAGGTTGTCTATGAACTGCAGGGCTTAAACCCCCATGCCTTTATATTGCAAACAACAAATGGACGTGTACCACTTAGCTTATTAGAGGGGCTGAAGGCAACGACACAGGTCGATAAAGCAGATATAGTTAAAGCACCAATAGCCTCAATGCAGCTAGGCTCTCGCTTAGTAGATTTCACAGATCAGGAATTTACACAGGAGCAGTTTGAAGATTGGGTGCGTGCATTACCTGAAACGATTTATCGTATGAAAGGCTATGTACCAATTAAGGGCATCAAAAACCCAATGTTGTTCCAATATGCTTATGGAATGGTGCAATGGCTCCCAGAATATCTAAAAATGCCAGCAAAACTTGTTATTATTGGAGAGAATGTCGTTTCTTTACCTGTTATTGGGACTAATTGAAGAATAAAGCAACCTGTGAATTTTGCACCTGAACAACCCGTGTAGCTTTACACAGGTTGTTTTATTTTTATGTAAATGAAATGTAATGATTTTGTAACACAATTGTAACATTAGACTAACATGAGGCTACGACACTAGCCATCTCTAGGGTGATGCCAAGACAGAAATAAAGCAAGGCGGTTAAAAAATGAGTGTATAAAACATACATTTTTTATTCATATTAGCTGTTTATTTTCTAAAATATTTACTAGTTTAGGAGGGGTGTCAACCCTCTTTCAAACGTAAGTATTTCATAGATTGGTTAAACCTGCTAAAAAATAACGCGAAAAAAACGTGATTTTTCGCGCATTTTCTTCTTCGTTGGTGTAGTTAGCAGATGTTGGTAAGATTTTAATGAAAATCATCCCTTACGATTAGTGGCAGAGAAGGAGGAATTGCAAACATGAAAAAAACACTAACTGCAATTTGTGCAACATTTCTTTTAGCAGCTCCAATTCAAATAGCTTCTGCTGCTGCAAATACAACAGAGGGGAATTCCGTACAGCAATCAACAAACTGTAATGTTTATTATTATAAATGGTCAAACAATAATCATAAGTGGACGATTAAACTTCCACAGGCATCGACACCATCTAATGAGACGCCAACAACAAATAATACAACACCAACAAAGCCAAATAATAATCAATCATCACAAAATGAAAAGCCAGCAACACCACCAACTACTTCAACACCATCAACAACAACTTCAGATGTGGACGCATTTGAACAAGAAGTAGTAAAATTAACAAACGCTGAGCGTACAAAAGCTGGTTTATCAACACTTCAAACAGATGCAAAATTAATGGCTGCAGCTCGTGAAAAATCACAAGATATGCAAACAAATAACTATTTCTCACATACGAGCCCAACATTTGGTTCACCATTTGATCGTATGAAAGCTTTAGGTATCGCTTATAAAGCTGCAGGTGAAAACATTGCTCAAGGTCAACGTTCACCACAAGAAGTAGTACAAGCGTGGATGGACTCACCAGGACACCGTGCGAACATTTTAAACGGTAAATTTACACACATCGGTGTAGGTTATGTGAAATCAGGTAACTACTGGACACAACAATTTATCCAAAAATAATCATTTATGAATAGAAAGATGCTCTATAAGTCTATAAAGGCTTATAGAGCATCTTTTTTTATTGAATTAATGGTAAAATTTGATGAGTAAGGGAGGATAGAATTGAAACAATATAGCATAGCAATGGCGATTTTCTCATTAGCCATGTCGTTTTTAATAGGAGCTGGCTCATCGCCACCAGTTTAAAAGAGCAGCCAAAGGAATCCGTGTAACACCAGCTATTGTCACAACAAGAGGCAGCTGATTATTTAGGAATCAGTGTAGTGGAAGTGCTAAAATTAACAGAAGTGCCAGATGGATCTAATGGTTACATAAGCGAAATCCCTCATGTAAAGGTAGGGGACAAAGTCTATTATCCAAAGCAAGCCATTGATCGCTGGCTATTGGATATGGAATTAATCGTAGTACCTTAAGAAAAACACATAAACTATTTCTTTGGATAGGGGCATCCCCTAATAAAAAAGAGCGCTCCCTCCAGCGAAAAACGGTCGATGAAACTTTTCTTTCTCTTTTCTAAATAGTAGTTTTTAAACTGTATTTTGGGGGAATTGATAAATAAGTAGTGGGTAAAAAGTAGGGAGAGGTGAGATGGATGAAAAAGCCGAATCTATTAAAGCAGTTTTTTACAAAAGAAGAAAGACCGCATACGTTTGCGCTGGCAACAGCTCAAGACCATCGTTTATTTTCATATGCCATGTCCTTTGCCAAGTATCACCCCGATATGATGATTGTGTTTGCGGCAGATGGCGAAATTATTTACGTCAATCAAGAAGCACTCTATGAACTATTACAATATCGACCTAGTCATGCAGAAGATTTCAAGAAAATTCTGACTGATGTAGATTATAAACGATTAAAAAGAGCGTTCAATCGAACATTACGAGGAAAGTCGGTCAAGATTGATATTGAAAGACTACAGCATCAAGGACAAAACCTAAGCCTCGTACTGACGTTTATACCAATCAAAAATGACGACAATCAGGCCGAGGGGCTCTATTTAATCATTGAAGATATGTCCACGTATTCAGCCATGAAGCATCAGTTAATGCTACATGAGAAGCATTTAAATTACGCCCAGCATATTGCGGCAGTTGGGAGCTGGGAGTACTTTATTCAGCATGACAAACTGTTTTGCTCAGATAACTTTTATCATATTTTTGGCTTTGCACGTTCAGATAACGATGGTATTGATCACGTTTTCCAGTTCATTCATCCAGATGATTATGAAAGGACATATGATGCATTTAATCATGCTCGAAAAGGGACTAATTTTGACAGTGACTTCCGAATTTATCACGGTAAAACCAATGAGCTGCGTTTTCTACAGGCAGCCGCCGAAGTCATATGGAAGGATGACAAGCCCTTTAAGATGATTGGGGTTGTCAAAGACGAAACGGCTTTCAAACTACTTGAGAAAACACTAAATGATACATTAGCCAACTATCATTCTATCTTTGACAATTTAGATGCAGGGATTTGGATGCGAGATTCCATTCGTGGCAATATGCTGTTCGCCTCTAAAGGATTGGAAGGAATTCTTGGTATTCCATTAGCTAAGCTTTATGATGACTCAGAAGTATGGATTAATATGATTCATCCTGCACATCGTGAGGAGGTATTAGCGTATACTGATCATCTCGCTTCAGGCAAAAGCTATCAAGTGATTTATCGTATCCTAACGGGGGAGAATCAGACAAAGTGGTTGCTGGAGCAAATTGTGCCGAGACTAGATCAGCAAGGGGAGGTCAACCATATTTTCGGCTTAGTAACGGATATTACAAAGGAGATTGAACGAGAAAAGAAGCTTAATTATTTAGTGTATTATGATGAATTGACAGGTTTACCAAATCGCTTGAGCCTACATGATAAAGTTGATACCCTATGCTTAGCTGGCGAACCCTTCGCACTATTATATATTTCGATTAACCGCTTTCATATCTTAAATAATGCGCTAGGTACGAAAATCGGTGATGAGCTTCTGCGCACGGTGACCAACTACTTTTCAACACTAACAGATGATCACAGTTACATGGCACGTTTAGACAATCAGCATTTTATCATTGTCATGAAAAAATATGGGAGCAAGCAACATATTTACGCGCTGGCTAGCCGTATACTGAAAACCTTTGATACACCTTTTTCGATAAAAGACTATCGCTTGCACCTATCTGCTAGCATTGGTATTGCTTTTTATCCAGAGGAGGGCTTATCGAGAAACATTTTATTAGAAAATGCGTATTCAGCTTTATGCTATGCGCAACAGCAGGGAAGGAATCGTTTTCATATTTATGCCTTTACGGAGGATATTACTTCCTATAAGCAGTACGTGTTAGACCGAGATATGCGACAAGCCATGTTAAATGAGGAATTCGAATTATATTTCCAACCATTGGTGGAGCCGCAAAAGGGGATTATCAAGGGTGCAGAAGCGTTAATTCGTTGGCATCATAAAGAATGGGGCCTTGTGTCACCTGGTGAATTTATTCCATTAGCGGAAGAAAACCATATGATTCATATCATTACAGATTGGGTGATTAAAAAAGCATGTGCGTTGTTACAGCACTGGAAGCAGCAAGGGCATGTGCTGCGAACAATTAGTATTAAGATATCGCCAATCCGTCTGATGAAAAAGGGCTTTATTCAGTTTGTCCAAGAGCAATTACAGGTAAATTCGATTGACGCGCATTATTTACAGTTCGAGATTAGCGAAAGCACCATCTTAAAAAATAGTACAAGTGTGATGACTGTTCTCGAAGAATTACAAGACATGGGTGTCAAAATTGCTATTGGTGATTTTGGAACAGGCTACTCATCCTTAGAATCATTGCGAACATTCCAACCAACGACACTCCATATCTATGAAGCGTTTATCCGTGAAATTCGTCATGATCGTCCGATTGAAAATGGACTTATTTCAGCAACGATTTATTTAGCCAAAATGCTTGGTATTCAGGTAGTGGCAAAAGGAGTTGAAAGTTACGAGCAATTTATCTTTTTAAAGCAGCAAGAATGTGATTATTTGCAAGGTAGTATTTATACGAAGGCTGTTCCCGCGAAAGCCTTTGAAAAAATGCTGACACAAGGCATTTTAACACCACAAAAAGCCATTGTTCATAAAAAACCTGTGGTGGAGCGACGCAAATATTATCGTTTTCAATTCCCGGCCTATGTGAAGGGCTTCATGACAATTATTGAAATGAATGAACAAAAGCTTAACATTGGTCATACCCCGATCGTCATCGAAAATATTAGCTTAGGCGGTATGAAGATTCGCTCTTCTTTGAAGCTACCCGTTAATCAAACGATGAAATTTAAATTTAGCTTTATTTTGATGAATCAATCATTTAACCTAGAGGGTACATTTAGATGGACCTTAGAAGAAAAATATCAAATCTACTCTTATGGGGTCGCCTTCAATTTGACGCAGGAGGATGAAGGGAAATTAGCCCCGATTATCAATCGAATGACAGCCTTGCATAATCAACATGAAAAAATAGAGGGAACGCCCTTTATGTATGAGGATATTGAAGCTTATTTTAAAAAATAGCTGATCATGAAGATGCCCAAATGTTCTAGAGGGCATCTTTTTCATGGCGTGGAATCACACGAACTAAGCGTTTGAAATACACGAAAAATGCCTATACTCTCCAGTAGAGGAGGCGTTTTATGGATAAAGTGGAGTATATGATGAAAAGCCTACAAAAAGCATTCTACCATTCCTCGGATTTGACCGTCAGACAAATAGATTGGCATGAAGGGGACACGGCTATTTTATGCTTTTACGCTTCTCTTGTTGATGCGAAGGAAGTACAAAAAATACTGGATACGATTTATGCACGTTTAGATACAGAAAAACCTTTTTGGAGTGAAACCTTACTTACAACACTCGAAAATTTTGCGCTACCGCAAGCGATTGAACGGGTTTGCCAAGGTGAAACGCTCGTGATTTTACCTGACACGGGAAAAATGCTAACGTTAGCGATTACCAATGAAGTTCGTCGTAACCTTGAGGAGCCGAACAATGAACATATCCTGCGGGGCTCCCATGAAGGTCTTGTGGAGCGAGCGGATACCAATTTAACGTTGATCCGAAAGCGAGTGAATAATCCCGCTCTTGTGGTCAAATCTTTTACAATTGGACAACAAACTAACACAAAAGCTTATTATCTCTATATGGATGGAGTCATACAGCCTGAGACCTTACAAGAGATGGAAAAGCGGATTGCGGACATTAAAATCGACTATTTTTATAGTATTGGCCAGTTAAGTGATGTACTAGAGGATTCCGTGTTATCGCCGTTTCCGCAATTGTTAAATACAGAGCATCCAGATCGTGTGGTAGCCCATTTAGTGGAGGGTAAAGTTGTGGTCATGACCAATATTTCGCCGTCTGCCTTGATTGGCCCTGTGACATTTTTCTCTTTCTATCAAACACCTGATGACTATAATAGTCGGGTAATGGTTGGCTCTTTTTATAAAATCGTGCGTTTACTGTCGTTTGTAACGGCAGTTTTTTTACCAGCATTTTATATTGCTGTGATTAGCTTTCACTTTGAGGTATTACCTTTAGAATTAAGTAATCAAGTGAAAAATGATGTTAATGATATACCTTATCGACCGTTAATTGAAGCGCTGATCCTTGAGATTATTATGGAGCTCATTCGAGAATCAAGTATTCGTTTACCACAATCAGTAGGGCAAACGATTGGGATCGTAGGGGGATTAGTGATAGGAGATGCCATTGTAAGTGCGGGACTCGTGTCAAACTTAATGGTCATTGTTGTCGCCTTAACGGCCATTTCAAGCTATGTTGTTCCGTCTGTTGAATTGAATAGCACGATTCGCATGCTCCGTTTTCCGTTTATGCTACTAGCCTCATTATTTGGGTTTTTAGGCATTGTGGTAGGAGTTGTCATCCTATTAATTCATTTAATTAGTTTAACTTCATTGAAACAGCCGTATTTTTCACCTATCGTACCATTTCAACCGAAAGCTGTTTATAAAATTTTTTTACGCTGGCCCTTTATTAGACCGACAGTCCAAGTCACTTCCTTTCAACCACCGAAGGATGAAAAGGGAAAAAATGAGGATACACCATGAATTTTTCTCTATCAAAGGCGCAATTTTTTTTACTACTTTTTATCATTCAGACAGGTATTGTCTACATTGCCTTTCAAACACCGTTAATCATATACAGCCAACATAGTGCATGGTTTGTATTCATCCTTGCAAGTATCTTCCATTATGGCTTGCTGTTATTTTTTGAACGCTATTATCAATTTTTCTTTTTAAATGGGTTCTTTCGCTGGGTCTATCTGATCTATTGGTTATTAATAACAGCTGTATTAATTGCCTATATGGGGTATGTTCTGGCCTCATGGGTCTTGCCCCGAACACCTGAATGGATTGTTGTCATGATGATTGTAGGGCTATCTTTGTATGCCAATTTAGTTAGACCAGAAACCATCATCAATATTGGTGTCATGCTAATTCCTATCATTTTCCTCTTTGTCATTTTTTTAATGCTGGCTATTCCAGATTTAACGTGGAGTAATCTTTTTCCCGTTGAGTGGAACAATACTAGGCAAATCATGGCGGGCATGATTCATAGCATGTACGCTTATTTGGGGATTGAAATGTACCTCCTTTATCGTCCATTTCTCAAACAGGATTTACAGGTAAAGGGAAAACCATTATTGGTTTACCAACTCGTTATTTTTATCTTTTATTTTATTTCGGTTGTCTTTACACAAATGTTCTTTGCTTTGGAGGAGGTTCAACTAATACCAGAGCCTATTATGTATATTTTAAAATCACAGGAAGTGAATTTTGTAAAACGGCTGGATATTTTTTTCATCTATATTTGGCTTTCTTGGTCCATTGTTACGGTCATGATCTACGGTTTGTCCCTTCGTGTGCTTTATTTGTCAAAAAAACGGAAGCATCCGAAACGAAGTATTGTTTTTTTTCATCTTCTCTTAGCCATCCTGCCGCTATTTGTCATGCAATTTCAGCGCATTGAGTTTATCAAAAATTCTATACACTACGTACTCATTGTGTTTACGATTCTACTACCAATGATGATAATTTGTTGGAATAAATGGAGGGGAAAACGTGTATCGTAAAGGGATTATGCTCCTCTTGTCTATGTTACTTGTAGCTGGCTGTTGGGATGAACGACTTTATAAAAACGCTTCCGTTGTGACGCTCGTTGGGGTGGACGGATATATAGGGGCATACAAGGGATATTATGCCTATCCGAATACAGCAGCTCAGCAAAATGAAGTGATTGAAGCGGACGGCATTTCACCAAGAGATGTACGGAATCAAGCCAATTTAAAAGTAGAACAAACACTTGATTTATCTGAGTTATCGACCATCCTTGTATCGGACCAAACGGTAAGAGAGCCTCTTTATGATATTTTGGATATTTATTTTCGTGATCCCCAAAACCCGATTTCGATAAAAATTGCTGTAACAGAAGGGGATGTCAAGCCGTTTATAGAGCTAACAAAGGATTTAGCAGGGGGGGCAGGAGGCTATTATGAACGTTTTATGGAAAGCACAGAGGAAAATACAATTTTTCCAAAATTAGATTTACAGACGGTTGGCTCCATGCTATTTGAACAGACAATTGATATAGCACTTCCGTATATTCAGTTAAGTGAGGATAAAAAGCATGCTGTTGCGGAAGGTGTCGCTTTGTTCTCAGGTCAAACGTTTACGGGTACAATATTAACACCAAAACAATCTCTCACGATGCTTCTCTTAATGAATCAACCTAGCAAACAAGCGCGGATGAGCTATATGTGGAAGCATGATGGAAAATCGATGCCAATCACGGCTGATGTTATTCATATCAAGCGTCAATGGACGGTGAATGAGGAATTAAAAAGAATAGACATGGATTATCTCATAGAGGTAGAAATTGAGGAATTTGCACATGACCATTTATATAAAGACCCCGTTTTCAAGGAGGTTCAGCAGTTGATTCAAGATCATGTGCAGGGAGAGTTTGAGGAGGTTTTGCGGATTCTTCAAGGTCAGCAATCGGATACGTTGGGGATTGGTCGATATATTCGTGCTTATCACCCCAAAATGTTTCAGAAGGATTGGCATGCTGTCTATGCATCCTTACAGCTAGTGCCGTCTGTTCAAGTGAAAATCATTCGCACAGGTGTTTTACGCTAAAAAAATCGCCTTTCTCAAGTTAGAGAAAAGCGATTTTTTGTTGTTAAACAGTGACTCTTTTTTGAACAACCAATAGACGAATTAAAAGAGTAATTGCGCCCATTGTTAAACCTGCCACAAGGCCAATCCAATAGCCAAATGGGCCGAAATCCGTATGTGTGGCAAGGGTATACCCAACTGGCAAGCCAATTACCCAATAAGATATAATGGCCATGATAAACGTGATCATAACATCTTTATAGCCCCTCAATGCACCTTGTACGGGTGCTTGTATTGCATCAGATAGCTGGAAAATGGCTGCGTAGACTAAAAATTGTACGGCATACTCAAGTACCATCTGATCTGTCGTATACATATGTGCTACAGGTTCACGTAAAATAAACAAGATGCAAGCTGATATAAAGCTAAATAAAATGGCTGTGCCGACACATAGATAACTATACATACGAGCATCTCGCATGCGACCAGCGCCAATCTCAAAACCTACTAATATTGTGACACCCATAGAAATACTGAGCGGAACCATGTATAACAGAGAAGTGAAATTGATGGCAATCTGATGGGCTGCTATGATTTCTGTGCTAAAATTACTCATCATCATGGTCACAGCAGAAAAAATACTTGTTTCTGCAAATAGGGAAATACCGATCGGAACCCCAATCAATAAAATTTCCTTCCATCGAAGCCATTCAAGCTTAGGCCAATCGTGAAACAGACGGAATCGTTCGAACGGTACTCGTTTAGCGATGATCCATACTGTAATCATGAATATTAGCCAGTACGTTATTGCTGTCGCTACACCAGCTCCGACGCCGCCAAGCTCAGGCGCACCAAATTTGCCGAAAATAAAGATATAGTTCAGCACGATATTAATGGGTGTTGTCATTAAGGTAATGATCATCGTGACCCGTGTCTGACCAAGGGCGTCAATAAAGCAACGCATAACAAAAAATAAGAAAAGTGGCAAAAGACCCGCACACATCGCATAGATGTAGCCTTTTGCAATGCTATGTACAGCAGACTCTAAGTTCATCTTACTAAGTATCCAATCAATGCCAAAGAAGAGTCCTGTAAAAATAAGGATCGCCAGCAATATGGCGACATAAATGCCTTGCTGGACTGCCTTTTTTGCATCCATCTCTTTTTTCGCTCCCACAAGCTGTGAGACAATTGGCGTAATAGCTAGGAGTATACCTGAAAGTCCAGTATAAATCGGCATCCAGATAGAGGAACCAATCGAAACACCTGCTAAATCAACCGTCCCGTAACGACTGGACATTAAAATATCAAAAAATGAAATAAGATAAATAGCTACCTGTGTCACTAAAATAGGGACAATCATTTTTAAGAGTAGCACGTATTTTTCCTTAATTGTGGATGTTTGATACATATTTTCTACTTCCTTCATGAACATAATGAACAAGTATAGCATATGTAAAGAGAGAAAAGCTGAAATTTTCATGCTTCATCTATATCTTTTCGTCAGCATATAGTAAAATAGAACACTGTAAACAAAAAGTAGTGCTAACTACAATGGTTTTTAAGGAATAGGAGAATTTGTGTGAAACAACAAACAATCATTTTAACCGGTGGTGGGACAGCTGGCCATGTATCGTTAAATCAGGCGATACTCCCGTCTTTACTAGAACTTGGTTATGATGTCCACTATATTGGCTCAGAGCAAGGTATTGAAAAAGAATTAATTGGCGAGGCGTTCCCCGATGTTCCGTTTTATGGCATTGCGAGTGGTAAATTGCGTCGTTATTTCTCCATGAAAAATTTTACAGATCCATTTAAAGTGCTTGCTGGAATGATGCAGGCTTTTCGTATTCTTAAAAAAGTGAAGCCACAGGTTGTCTTTTCAAAGGGAGGGTTTGTCTCTGTGCCCGTTGTGATGGCAGCGAAATTAGCAGGTGTGCCAGTCGTCATCCATGAATCTGATGTCACACCTGGTCTTGCCAATAAAATAGCCTTACCTTTTGCTTCCCATGTATTCACGATTTTTGAAGAAACACTGAAGCATTTACCTCAAGAGAAGGCTACTTGCACAGGCTCCATTATTCGTCCTGAGTTATTTGAGGGAGAAAGAGCAAGGGGGCTAGCTTTCTGCGGCTTTTCTACTTTAAAGCCTGTTTTACTTGTTATGGGAGGGAGTTTAGGCTCTGTTGTCTTAAATGAGGCACTACGTAAAAACTTACCAGAGCTCCTCAAGCAATTTCACATCATTCATTTATGTGGGAAGGGGAATTATGATGAAGCACTGGAGGCAATGCCAGGCTACAAGCAATTTGAGTATGTGACAACAGAGTTACCTGATTTATTGCATGCTGCAGACTTTATTGTGTCACGAGCAGGCTCTAACTCCATTTTTGAATTTTTAGCGCTTCACAAGCCGATGCTATTAGTACCTCTCTCAGCGCAAAAAAGCCGTGGAGATCAAATTTTAAATGCCAACTTGTTTAAAAAACAAGGTTACGCAGAAGTGTTACAGGAAGACGAGTTGACAAAGGAATCTTTTATGAAGTCTGTTCATACACTAACAGAGCGTAAAGTGGAAATGGTGGAGACAATGGCAAAAACGCAAAAACCAAAAACACCAGATGAAATGGCGTCATTAATTTTACGGTACAAGAAATAAGTGCTATTTGAAAAAAGAAAAGAAGCTATGAGGTAGGTCGAAATGACAAAACCTTATAGCTTCTCTTTTATATATACACACTACATTGCTTGCTCTTCGCCTTCTTGCATTTGATGTGCCGTTGTTAGGTAGAATAAATCTTTTGGAATTTTAAATAAATTAAATTGTGCCTCACCGCTATTAACCTGCGCTAATAATGTTGGATGACTTTCATTGGCACTCACCACATAGGGAAGCTTTAAAGCAGCACGCTGTGATTTTAAATTTTCAACACGTATACGGAGAAAGACCGTATGAAAATTATAGTCAAAAAATAACTCGTTCAAAAATAACATTTTTGCTTTTTGATTATAACCTTTACCTTGGTAAGGGAGTCCAATCCACGTTCCTAGAAAGCCTGCACCGTCCTCCACATCGTGAATACTAATGGTGCCGATTGGTTGACCCCAATCATCAGTTATGGTCCTCGAGATAGCGAGTCCTCTCGCTTCCTCTTCAATCAGTTGTTTTGTCATAAACCAATATTCATCAGCGGATGTGGCTTTTTGACGGACAAAAGGGAATACAGAAGGGTGTGATAATAGCTCATAAAGCTCTGTACATTCATGCAGGTCTCGATGTTTAAGCATACGAAACGCCTCCTTTACTAGGGTAGTTAAAACAATTCCGTTGAAGCATAAAGAAGAAAACTAAAATTCGTACTGGAATTAAAACCCAAAGAACTAGACGTTATAACTATGATATTCCATAATCTCCCGCTGTCTTACTGATTTCGACCATACCGAAAAAAGGCTAGTTTTTTAAATATAATATAACATATAAACTGCTTGATGCAATCATTTTGCTCGTAAAAAAACAAAATTTGAGTTTAATAGTCAGTAAATTCTGATAAATGAAATGTGATTATCCATAATATTGTTGTTTTTTAGCATTAAGACTAACCTATCAATTTTAACTAATATTAATCATTTATCTACATCTTTAGTAGGATTGTTGGCTTGTTATAATAGGTAATATATCAAATATTATCCTTAAAAGGATATAATTTTTACGATTCTAGAAAGGTAATTTTTTATTTTTATGTTATAATAGTAGTATTATTTTTAATCTAACAACACATACATACGAACATTTCTATCATGATGGCAATGGCTTTTCTGGAGGTGACAGCATGGAGTATATTTTAAGCGAAGATTTCTTTAACTCATTATTTATTGGCAAGGATTTTGTTTTTCTCGTGAAAAAAGTAGGGGACGATTATCAATATATTCGCTTAAATCAAGCAGCTCAGGATCTGTTATCGAATGAGGCGATTGGCAAAATGATTTCGACCGTTACCTCAAAGCGTAATTTTTTGATCATTCAGAAAAATTACCATGAGGCCATTAGAGAACATAAACAGGTTGACTATGTAGATTATGCATATGTTCAATCGGAGGTTCGTAAATATGAAACATCCGTCAGACCGTTGAAATATAAGAATGAAGACTATATATTAGCCATCACGAAGGAAATACTCTATGACCGCAGTATTGAAGATAAATTTTTATTTATGCGGTCCATGTTTGACCATGCCTTTTTCTCAACAGTCATTTTATCGGCTGAAGGAATGATATACGAAGTGAATTCAAGCTTTATGGAAGATTTTCAATTAGATAATGAAGCCGTCAAACAGAAAATGTTTGTGGATTTACCGATTATTCCAAAGGAAGAAGTTGAACAAATTAAAATTTGTTTGCAAAAAGCTGCAAGAGGGGAAAACGTTGGTGAGAAGTTTATTAAATTGCATACATTGGACCAGCAGGAACGTATGTATTTACTGTCACTATCACCAGTGATGCAGGATGATAATTCATTTGCCATTTTTCTTATCATGCAAGATTTTACACAATTTACTTTACAAAAAGCAGAATTACGTTCGAAGTCTCATGGACTAGAGGTCTTTAAATCTGCATTAAATTCAGCTACAGCCATTGCTGTATTAGATCATGAGGGGAACATTACCGAAGTGAGTGAGATGTTTTTACAGGCTTCTGGCTACACGGCGGAGGAGTTAATCGGTCAGCCCTTCGCATTGATTGAACCACGATTCCGTGGGCAAAACCTTTTTCAAATAATTGAAGATAAGCTGGACACGATGGGAATGTGGCGTGGAGAACTTTGCTATCGAACGAAATATCATGCCGATTACTGGGTAGAAGCTACCATTGTTCCATTAAAAGATGAGTTTGGTCAAATTGAACAAATTTTAACCATTAACTATGATATTACGGATAAGAAAAGAATGTTCACAGAATTAAAAAATATTGAACGTACTTTCCGACTTATCACAGAAAATACAAATGATTTAATTGTGATTACTAATGAGGATGGCATCATTATTTATGCTTCCCCGTCCTATGGTATTTATTTAGGTTATGAAAATGTAGAGCTACAAGGACAGTTTTACAGTGACATTATTGATCGAGAAAGTAAAGACGAATGGCAAACATTCTTAAATAATTATACAGGGCAAACAGATTCACAGTTTGAACTTTTACTGAAGGCGAAAGATGGAACCCCAATATGGACAGAAGGAAATGTCACGGTTGTGCACGATCCTGAACGTGAAAAAGTTTCCCAAATTATGATGGTGTCTCGTGAAATTACGCATCGCAAAGAAAGGGAAAATGATTTGCTGTATCTAGCGTATCATGATGCTTTAACACAGCTACCTAATCGGCGTTTTTTAGAAAAGGAGTTTCCTCAAATACTAGCAGAAGCAAATGAAAATCAAACCTGTGTGGCGATGCTCTATATAGATGGTGATGATTTTAAAGAAGTAAATGATCGCTTTGGCCATGAGACGGGCGATGCGTTTATTCAGCGATTCGGCAGTTCCTTGAACAAAACAGTTCGAAGCCATGATATGGTTATTCGAATAGGTGGCGATGAATTTATTGTCATCTTAACTGGTTTAACAAGAGATCAGGAAAAAAGACATCATCAAATTATGCATATTATTCGACGGATTCGTGATGAATTAGCAGAAGGCTGGATGATAGAGGACCATCTTTTTACACCAACTGCTTCAATTGGCATTGCCTATTACCCAGACCATGCTCGAACATTGGATGAGCTAATGGATTTAGCTGACCAAGCATTATATAAATCAAAAGAGTCGGGGAAAAACAACCTCTCTATTTCCGACATACACTAAAAAAGTCTGTCCACAAGGTTTTCCTTGTGAGACAGACTTTTTATTTGATGTTATGCTATAACAGTATAGGGATAAAAATCCTACATCGTTATTTTGGAATAGAAGGTGATACGATGCCTAAGAAGATATTGTTGGTAGAAGATGAAAAGCATATCGCTCGTTTTGTGGAACTTGAATTACAACACGAAGGCTATGAAGTGAAAACTGCCTTTGATGGTCGAGAAGGATTGTCTTTGGCAACGTCGGAAAATTTTGATGTCCTTTTACTGGATGTGATGTTACCAAGTATTAATGGGATAGAGATTTGCCGTCGTATCCGAACACAATCACAAGTGCCGATCATTTTATTAACGGCACGAGATGCTGTGATGGATCGTGTAGCAGGACTCGATGCAGGAGCTGATGACTATATCGTCAAGCCTTTTGCAATTGAAGAGCTGCTGGCTAGAATACGAACGATTTTACGTCGTGTCACGCCAGAGCAGACAAACAGTGAATCTTTATGCCTACGGGATATTGAAATAGATGTAGCTGCCTATGAAGTTTTCGTTCAGGGGAATAAACTTGATCTAACAAAGACAGAATATGACTTATTGAAACTATTAATCGAGCACAAAAATAGAGTATGCACACGAGAGCATATTTTAACATCCGTTTGGGGCTATGATACGGATATCGAGACCAATGTGGTAGATGTTTATATCAGACATTTACGTACAAAGCTCCCTGGGGCGATGAATGATTATATTGAAACCGTTCGCGGTGTTGGGTATGTGATGCGAGAATGAATAAGTTAAGAAATTATTTACGTCAGCAGTCCTTGCAAAAAAAATGGATGCTGACCTCAAGCAGTGTCATCTTTATTAGCTTTACGATTATTTGTGTAGTCGTCTATCTTTCTCTGCATACATGGTTATTAAATGATGAGGAGAGTAAGGTCAATCGGACAAGTAAGGATATCATCTCTTTTTTAGAGTCCCAAGGCCCTACAATTACCATTCAGCAAATTCAGCAAAATACAGGCTTGCTCAAATCGATTGCGGATCGTGATGAGACGGTCCGAATATTTAATGCTGATGGGGTGGATATTTTACGAATCAATGATACCTCTGCTGCAGCACCACTTAATTCGTTGCAAGAAATTTTTGAGATGACCATTGATAAGCAAGATGTGTTGGTCATCAATGAACCGATTCGGATGGGTTTTTTCAAAGGCTATATTCAAGTGATTCATCCGTTAACTAGTTTTCAATCTCTCATGCGTTATCTCTTGACAGCCATGCTGATTGCAGGGTTAGGAGCCTTAGTGTTATCTGGCTCTATTGGCTATTATCTAGCGAACTATTTAATGAAGCCACTACACGAATTGCGAGCATCCATGAAAACTGTGATGGATCAAGGATTTAACGAGCCTATACAGCTATCCTATACATCACATGACGAAATTGGTGATTTACTGAAGATGTACAATGCCATGATGAATGAACTGCAAATCTCATTTACCCAGCAGCAACAATTTGTCGCCGATGCTTCTCATGAGCTGCGTACGCCCATTCAAGCAATTGAAGGGCATCTTTCTCTTTTAAAAAGATGGGGCAAACATGATCCTGCTATATTAGAGGAATCCATTGATACCTCTTTAACAGAAATTGCTCGTATGCGCAAAATGATTGAGGAATTATTAGAACTTGCACGGCGTGAGCAAAAAGATGAAACAAGTGAGGCCGATGCACTAGTGGTCATCGAAGCAGTGATGGATGAGGTAAAGCGTGTTCATCCTCAAGCGCGAATGTCGCTGTCGAAACATGGTGATATAGGTCCGTTATTTATTACCGAAAATGCACTAAGTCAAATCGTTCGTAATATAATAGAGAATGCTATTCGTTATTGTGAAAAAATTCCTGAGATCCAAATTTCTATTTCTGTTGCTGGAAATTATGCATGTTTAGAAATTACTGATAATGGTATAGGAATAGCACAAGACAATATTCCGTTTATCTTTGATCGTTTTTATCGAGTGGATGAAGCAAGAAATCGCCAAATTGGTGGAACAGGCTTAGGGCTTAGTATTTCGAAGATGTTACTTGAAAAATATAATGCCACAGTAGAAGTCAAGAGTGAGGTTAATATTGGAACCGTTTTCTTGCTGAAAATCCCGCTAAAATATTAAGAAAAATACATGCTTTATTTCATTATTCTATCCTTTGCGAAAAAAATTGCTTAATTTGCTAAAAAGAGTTGTATTTTTTGTGAAGAGTAGTAAGATTGAGATGGAAAAAACGTTCTTTAAAATATGGAAAAGTAGTGTGAAACATTCTTTTAAAGAACGGCTAAATATTATATAATTAATTGCAATTTAATTAATGGAACTGCCGAAAGGCAAAATTTGGAGGTCATTTTTCATGTCGAACAACGTTACAACTGTAAGTTCTCCATGGTCAGCTTTCTCTGGTCCTAACCTAGGATATGTGATGGAGCAATACGACTTATTCTTACAGTCTCCTGAAGAAGTAGAACCGGAGTTAGTTTCTTTATTCCAACAATTTGGTGCACCAGTAGTAGTAGAAGGTGAAGTAGCTGTAGCTAGTCATACAGCAGCGGCTCCTGCTGGCGATTACAAAAAAGTGTTAGCCGCTGTAAAACTAGCAGATGCAATTCGTTCACGCGGTCATTTAGCGGCAGATATCTATCCTCTGAAAAACCGTGAACTACAAACAGCTCAAATTGAAGAAAGCGCGTTCAACTTAAGCGCTGCAGATTTAGCTGAAATTCCTGCAGCAATCTTCTTCAAAGATGTGCCAGCAAACGTGAAAAATGGTAAGGATGCAATCGACTATTTAAAAGCTATTTATACAGATAAAGTAGCATTTGAATATGGTCACGTAGTAGCTACTGAAGAACGTGATTGGATTCAAGCGCAAATCGAATCAGGCTCATTCAAACAAGCATTATCTGCGGATGAGAAGAAAGCCTTATTAGATCGTTTAACTCGCGTTGAAAATTTCGAGAAATTTATTCATAAAACTTTTGTAGGACAAAAGCGTTTCTCTGGTGAGGGCTTAGATACGCAAATCGTTCTATTTGATGAAATTATTAAAACGGCTGAAGCAAAAAAAGTGGAAAACGTACGTATTGGTATGGCACACCGTGGTCGCTTAAACGTTTTAACACATATTTTAAATAAACCTTATGACATGATGTTCTCTGATTTTGCACATGTTTCCAATGATTTATTTATGCCAGAGCATGGCCGCCTTGAAATTACAAAAGGTTGGACAGGTGATGTGAAATACCACATGGGTGCTTCTTACAACCGTGAATCTGGTATGAATGTGAAATTGGCTTACAACCCATCTCACTTAGAAGTGGGTAATCCAGTAGTACTTGGTGCTACTCGTGCAACACAAGATGATACATCTAAACCAGGGCAACCTATTTTTGACCGTACAAAGGGCTTAGGCATTCTTGTACACGGTGATGCTGCATTCCCAGGTCAAGGGATTGTAACAGAAGTGTTAAACTTCGCTAAAACAGAAGGCTTTACAACAGGTGGAACAATCCATATTATCGCAAACAATATGATCGGATTCACAACAGAACATTATGATTCTCGTTCTTCTGTGTATTCTTCTGACCCTGCAAAAGGCTATGAAGTACCAGTAATCCATGTTAATGCAGATAGCCCAGAGGCAGTAGTGCAAGTCGGACGTTTTGCGGCAAACTACCGTCAAACATTTGGCAAAGACATTATTGTGGACTTAGTAGGTTACCGTCGCCATGGTCATAATGAAACAGATGACCCAACAGTGACAAACCCAGAAACATACAAATTAGTGTCTAAACATGAAACAGTGCGTGCATTATATGGTGCACAATTAGTGGCAGAAGGTCTTGTAACTGCTGATGATGTAGCGGCACTAGATACAGCTATCTATGCAGAAATGCAAGCAGCCTATGACCATGTCAAAGAAATGGCAGAAAAAGATGATCATCATCATTTAGAAATGCCAGAAGAATTAAAAATAGAGTTCCCACAAATTGATACAGCAGTAGGTGCGGAACGTTTAGAAAAAATCAATGAAGAGCTTTTAGTGTTTGAAGAAAACTTCGAACCACAGAAAAAGCTTGGTAAAATCTTAGAAAAACGCCGTGATGCTTATGCGTCTGCAAAAGTTGACTGGGGTCATGCTGAAACTTTAGCGTATGCAACGATTATTCAAGATGGCACACCAGTACGCTTTACAGGTCAAGATGCACAACGTGGTACATTCTCTCAACGTCACTTAGTACTGCATGATAAAAACAATGGCAATGTCTTCACACCACTACACCATATTTCTGGTGCGAACGCATCCTTTACAGTACACAACTCTCCGCTGACTGAAGCTGGGGTAGTAGGCTTTGAGTATGGTTACAACCTAGAAAATAGCCATGTACTAACAGTATGGGAAGCACAATTCGGTGACTTTGCGAATATGGCACAAGTGATGTTTGATAACTTTATTTCAGGGGCACGCTCAAAATGGGGTCAAAAATCTGGTCTAGTTATCCTTTTACCTCATGGTTATGAAGGTCAAGGTCCAGAGCACTCTTCAAGCCGTATGGAACGCTATTTACAAATGTCAGCTGAAAATAACTGGTTTGTAGCGAACTGTTCAAATGCTGGAAACTACTACCACTTATTACGCCGTCAAGCAGCATTATTAGGTACAGAAGGGGTACGTCCACTTGTAGTCGTATCACCAAAATCATTATTACGTCACCCACTAGCTGCGGCGAATGCTGAGCAATTAGCAAATGGTTCATTCCAAGAAGTGATTGAACAACCAGGCTTAGGGGCTAAACCAGAAGCTGTAGAGCGTATCGTTTTAGGTACAGGTAAAGTGATGATCGACTTAGCAGAGCGCGTGAAAGACGGCGAGGGCTACGATCACCTACACATTATTCGTGTAGAACAACTTTACCCATTCCCAAAAGAGCAAGTTGCTGGTATCATTGCTAAGTATCCTAATGCAAAAGAGATTGTTTGGGTACAAGAAGAACCTAAAAACCAAGGCTCATGGAATTATGCATTAGAAACATTATATGAACTTTCAGAAGGTAAAAAACTTCGCTATGTAGGCCGTCCTGCAATGAGCTCAACTTCTGAAGGGGATGCAGATTCTCATAAAGCAGCACAAGCAGCTCTTATTGAAGAAGCGGTTGCTGAGCCAGTAAAGGTTAAATAATCATATATCAA
Source organism: Lysinibacillus capsici (assembly GCF_020217405.1). Taxonomy (NCBI): domain Bacteria; kingdom Bacillati; phylum Bacillota; class Bacilli; order Caryophanales; family Bacillaceae; genus Lysinibacillus; species Lysinibacillus capsici. The sequence continues at coordinate 2,374,011 of NZ_CP084108.1, forward strand.
TTTTTGAAACCGGGCTACTTGCCCTTAAGCAGTAGCCCTTCTATGTGCGTCATGCACGTTAATCAAAGGAGGAAATGAAAGTGGCTGAAATTAAAGTCCCTGAATTAGCAGAATCGATTACAGAAGGTAGTATCGCACAGTGGGTAAAAAAAGTGGGCGATCGCGTTGAAAAAGGTGAATTCATCGTTGAACTTGAAACAGATAAAGTAAACGCTGAGATCATTTCTGAAGAAGCAGGTGTATTAACACAAATTTTAGCTGAAGAAGGCGATACTGTACTAGTTGGTCAAGTTATCGCAGTAGTAGAAGCAGGCGAAGGCGCAGCAGCAGCTCCAGCAGCAGCTCCAGCGGCAGCACCAACTGAAGCAGCGCCAGCACCAGCAGCGCCACAAGCAGTATCTGCACCAGTTGCAGCAGCTCCAGTAGTAGAAGAAACTTCTGGTGAGCGTGTAGTTGCATCTCCAGCAGCACGTCGTCTTGCACGTGAAAAAGGAATTGACCTTGCAGCGGTATCTCCAGTAGATCCACAAGGACGTGTACGTGTACAAGATGTAGCAGCTCACGGTACAGCACCAGCTGTAACGCCAGCAGCACCTACATCCGTAGCAACTTCAGGTGGCCCAGTAGTATTTACACCAGCAGCTAATTCTGACCGTGTAACAATTGAAAAAATGAGCCGTCGTCGCCAAACAATTGCAAAACGTTTATTAGAAGTTAAACAATCAACAGCAATGTTAACAACATTCAACGAAATTGACATGACAAACATCATGGCACTTCGTAAACGTAAACAAGAAGAGTTTGTAAAAGCAAACGACATCAAACTTGGTTTCATGTCATTCTTCACTAAAGCTGTTGTTGCAGCACTGAAAAAATACCCATACGTAAACGCTCAAATCTCTGGCAATGAAATTCATTTAAATAACTTCTTTGATATCGGTATTGCTGTATCAACTGAAGAAGGTTTAGTCGTACCAGTTGTACGCGATGCAAATAGTAAAAACTTTGCAGAAATCGAAAAAGATATCGCTAACTTAGCGACAAAAGCTCGTGATAAAAAATTAGGCTTAAATGACATGGCTGGTGGATCCTTCACAATCACAAATGGTGGTGTATTCGGTTCATTAATGTCAACACCAATTATGAACGGTACGCAAGCTGGTATTTTAGGTATGCACTCAATTGTAAACCGTCCAGTTGCAGTAAATGGTGAAGTTCAAATCCGTCCAATGATGTATGTAGCACTTTCATACGATCACCGTATCATCGATGGTAAAGATTCTGTAGGATTCTTAAAAACAGTTAAAGAATTAATCGAAAATCCTGAAGATTTATTATTAAATTCATAATGCCATTAAACCCTGCGAACAATGTTCAGCAGGGTTTTTGTATGACAAAGAGTATTGACCGATTCTATGCTTGAATGAGTACGAATGTTATATCGTTTAGAGGAGCAAAGAAAGAAAAAACGCGACTTTTCTCACATAGAGAACATACTCTATAATAAATATTTGTTGTAATTTTCAGAAATATCAACAAAAGTTCAACGATTTAAAGTGGAAGCAGAACGCACAATATCCTAATATTGTCATTAGTCAGAAAAATGTTAAAATCGTCTTGACGAACATATTAGTTTTATAGTAGTATCTAAATATCAATTAAATAAACAAACCTCACGAATTGTTACCAGTGAGGTAGAGGCGCGGTATTTATTAGTTCATTGTTGAGTAAAAGCAAGCGAAGACGCAATGAAGAAGGAAATATCGCCGAAGTATAAAAGGAGCTCGTACTTTTATACTGGGTCTGCAGTGAATAAGTGCAGGACTGTCCTAGTAAATGGATTTCCAGATTTACTAGGTTGTGCTATCTCGGAAACATGGAAATTATAGTGAGGATTTGGGCAACTGTCATAAAAGGTAAGACCTAAGTTCAATAAACTTAGGTCTTTTTTAGTACAGTTGTCTTATTTTTTTACAGAAAAGGGGAGTTTTTCATGAAAAGAAAATGGTTGTTAGTAATGATCTCTATCATGACGGCAATTGTGCTAGCTGCATGTGGCACAAGCGACAAAAAAGAGGGCGGTTCAAGTGATGCTGGAACTGACAAAGAAGAAGGCGGCGGTGAATTCCGAATTGGCATGGAGGCTGGCTACCCACCGTTCAACTGGACACAGCAAGACGATGCGAATGGCGCAGTGAAAATTGCGGATAATGCAGAATATGCAGGTGGCTATGATGTACAAATGGCAAAGAAAATCGCTGAAGGTTTAGGCAAAGAGTTAGTCATTGTTAAAATGGAGTGGGACGGATTAGTTCCAGCGCTACAATCGAACAAAATTGATGCAATTATTGCAGGTATGTCACCAACAGAAGAACGTAAGAAAACAATTGATTTTACAGAAAACTATTATACTTCTGATTTTGTTATGGTTATTAAAAAAGGTAGCAAATATGAAGGCGCAAAATCGATTCAAGACTTCTCAGGTGCTAAAATTACATCACAATTAAATACATCAAACTATACAGTTATCGATCAAATTAAAGGCGTAGAAAAGCAAACAGCAATGGAGAGCTTCCCAGCAATGCGTGTAGCGTTAGAAGCAGGTAAAATTGATGGCTATGTAGCTGAACGTCCAGAGGGCATTTCCGCTTCTGCAGCCAACGATAAATTCACATATGTAGCATTTGAAGAAGGCTTTGATACAGACCTATCAAATACTTCAATTGCTGTAGGCTTACGTAAAGATGACGCAAATCGTGAAAAAATCAATGAAATCCTAAAAGGCATTTCAGAAGATGATCGTCAAGCCATTATGGAAGAAGCTATTTCTCAACAGCCCGCAGCACAATAATGACATGGCACGGACTAGCAATTAGTCCGTGCATGATCATTTCATCATTATCAAAATGAGAACCTCTCTACATAATGATAATGTCCTAGCGTGACAAATCATAGAATGGTAGAAAGAGCTAGGACACAAAAGAAATAAACGAGCAAGATGACATTGTTAGGAGGAACATCATGAGTCTTGAATGGATACTTTCAATTATTGAAAACAACTGGCAAATGTTTTTACGAGGTGCGTATTATACGTTACTGATTTCGAGTATTAGTACAATTATTGGTGCATTTATCGGATTTTTCATCGGAATTATGCATACGATTCCAGTTCGTAAAAAAGGTGTGAAATTTTATAGCTTAAAGCTCATTAATTTTATACTAACATGCTATGTTGAATTTTTCCGTGGTACACCAATGATTGTACAAGCTATGGTTGTCTACTACGGATTAGATATCGCATTCGGTATCGATATGCACTTTATTACAGCAGGTATTTTAGTCGTTTCCCTCAATACAGGGGCCTATATGGCAGAAATTGTTCGTGGCGGTATTGTATCAATTGATAATGGTCAATACGAGGCAGCATCAGCAATTGGCATGAATCACTTCCAAATTATGCTTCATGTAGTCTTACCACAAGTAGCACGTAATGTTTTACCAGCTACAGGTAACCAATTAATCATGAATATTAAAGATACAGCCGTATTAAATGTCATTGGGGTAACGGAATTATTTTTCCAAACAAAATCAATTTCGGGTAACAACTTCCGTTATTTCGAATCATTCTTCGTTGCATGTGTTCTTTATTTCATCATGACATTTACCGCATCTCGCATCCTTCTTTATGTTGAAAAACGTCTAGATGGTCCTGATGCCTATCAAAAAGAACAAAAAGAAGCTGTATAGGGGGACGCACAAATGGCAGTCATTAAAATCGAACATTTAAGTAAATCATTTGGACGTAACCAAGTGTTAAAAGATGTGAATTTCCAAGTGGAAAAAGGAGAGGTAGTTTGTTTAATTGGCTCCTCTGGCTCTGGTAAATCCACATTGCTTCGTTGCATAAATTTATTAGAAACGCCAAGTGGCGGTCAAATTATTTATAAAGGGGAAGACATCCTAGATGAAAAGCACAATATTCAAGAATATCGTACACATTTAGGGATGGTGTTCCAGCAGTTCAATTTATTTAACAACCACAATGTCATAAGTAATTGCACAGTGGGCCAAATCAAAGTGTTAAAACGTTCGAAAAAAGAAGCAGAAGAAACGGCGCTTAAATACTTGAAAATCGTTGGCATGGATCAATATGTGAATGCCAAGCCTCGTCAACTCTCAGGTGGACAAAAGCAGCGCGTGGCCATCGCTCGTGCCTTATCAATGAATCCTGATGTTATGCTATTCGATGAGCCAACATCCGCATTAGACCCAGAAATGGTGGGTGAGGTGTTAAAGGTAATGCGTCAGCTAGCAAACGAGGGCAATACGATGCTCATCGTGACACATGAGATGGAATTTGCCAAAGAAGTAGCAGATCGAGTTGTCTTTATGGATAAGGGTGTAATTGTGGAGGAAGGCCCTCCAGCACAAGTATTAGTCAATCCGCAACATGAACGTACGAAGGAATTTTTAAAGCGTACATTAAAATAAGCACAAAAAAGTGAGTCCAACCTGTTGGACTCACTTATTTTCTAGAATTCCATTCTGCATAAAGTACAAAGCAGATTGCGAATGCTACAGCAATGATAAAAAACCATTGCGGAACACCACCAAAACTCATCATAACACCTCAAATATTCATTTTTTTGGATAGAATAGGTATAGTATTTCTTTTTTCTCCACAAAAGACCAAAAATATTATAAAATAAGCAATAGACATTAGCTTTTGCTAGTAAAGAGAGGTAGAGAGAATATGTTACATTTAAAATGGAAAGATGCGCCAACATTATGAACGGTTACTTGCAAACATACAAATGCATCGAAATACTTAGTATCAAACGTATTAACAGTAGGAAAAGGTTATGAAGTGAAAAATGAAACAGACGAGTTCGTTTTTATCATCGACAACACAGGTAATGTCGGTGGCTACTATAAAGATTATTTTGAATAAAAACAAACAGGGTGGTTCAGAACATTTGCTGAGCCACCCATTTTTTTGTTAATCTCGCTGATAGCTGCTAGCACCCGCCACATCCTGTAGCTGCTGTTTCTCTTGTTCAGTTGCGGTATGCAGGGCAAAAACATCTTTAATTGCTGTTTGCAGTTCTTGCTGTGTTTCTTTAAACTTCGAAACTTGCTGTTCAAACGTGGGACTTGAGAAGCGATCATGAGCCCTTGATAATCGCTCCTCTAAACGTGCATAATGATGATCCATATGCATCGACAACATCATCGCCAGTTGGTTTTTCCAGAGCGGAATCAAGGTAACGATAGAAAACTCAATTTTTTCAGCTAAGGTTTGATTGGCCTGTTGAATCATACGGATTTGAGGAGCTGTTTGCAGGGCGACTTGCTGTGATACTTGTAAATCATAAATACGTTGATCCAGTCTTTCGATTTGAGCAGCAAAGTCATTTAATTGCTGAATTGCAAGTGGCTGTTTGGTTGCTTGGACACTCGTTATTTGTGCAGGTAGTTCTACCTCAATGGCTTGCTGCTTTTTCATTTGTCCTGCGGCAATGGCTGTTGCCAATTCCTCAAAAAATCCCCGATTATGGGCATAAAGCGCCTCTAAGTTTTCGACATCTTTGATCAGCTGGAGCTGTGCACGCTCCAGCTGTACACCAATACGTTCCACCTGTATACTAATACGCTCAAATTCTGTGAGTGTTTGCTTCACATTAGGCTCGGTTTTGCCAAAGATTTTTTTGAAAAAGGTTTGCTTCTTAGGTTCCAAAGCAGTCGGATCTACTCGATCTAACGTCTGCATTAAAGAATCCAGCATTTGACCAATTTTAGTGACATCTTTTTGCTTTACTTGAGCAAGCATACGGTCGGCAAATTGAGACAGAGCTCGCTGTGAATCTTGCCCAAGGGACAGCAATGATTCAAAATCAGTCAAATCGATTTGACTGGCATACAGTAATGCACGACTTTGTGCAAGAGGCGATAGCGTTTCATAAGTCGCCATCGCCTCGTTTTGTGGAGTTGTTTCTAAATAGGATTGGACTAGTGGAGAAAGCCCTGGTATGGTATTTAATTGAAATGCGTGTTCGTTTGCTGTCATTTATCATCGCCTCGCCAGTCCAATTGTTCTCTACGTCTAAGATTGGAACGATTTGCGAATTCAATCTCCATTTGCAGATGATCGATATCATTTGCAAGCGCATCCTTTAAATCAATTTGAATTGTGTCATTCAAATCAGTTAAGGTTTCGCGTGTTTTGGATAAAGTTAATTGAATTTCCTTATCCTTCACAGGCTGCTTGGAAAGCATCGTATATTTATCCGTTAATTCCACAGCAGAAGGTAAGTGCGCATAGAAAAATGGTTCCACATTATAAAATTTACGTGGGTCTGTCTTGACGATCTTGACGATATTTTTAGAGATACGCGTCATTTCAAGTAGTTGTTTAAAAGCAGAAACAGAACGTACACGTAAATAGTTTTGACTCAATGTTTGAATATGCTTATTGGCTGTTAATACTTGTGTTTCAATGTGTTTGAACTCTTCTTTTGTGATGCCTGCTATTTGCATGACTTTCTTTTTTTGTCTATGTTTCAGCAACGCTGTACTCGTCGCATAGGAACCCGCAAACAGTAAACCACCAAGGAAGAATCCAGGATTTGCCGCAATGGCTGCGATAGAAACAGTTGTGAGCGAAATAAGAAAGCTGGCACTATGTCTAGAGAAAAACTGTCCGACACTAAGCATTGTTTCATCCTCCTTGCTTTTCAATATGTCTATCTTCTTATACGAAATAATCGACATAAAGTTTCATTGAAAATTAATCCCTTACATAAATTTTACTGCTATTTGTGAACTTTCTCAATGATAATACATAGAATAAGTGAGTTGTTTCGATGAATAAGTCGGTTTTGTAATCCTAAGGAGCCATTTTGACATCGAAATGAGCGATTTTTTGCATCTTGATCTCTGAATAGAGGAGCATAATTTGATTCAAGAGCGGCTTCTGCCTCAGAGCGAGCGGATAAGTGAGGTCCATGAGCGGCTCCAACTCGAAAAGGAGCGGTTTATTCTCTAAGAAGAGCATCTTCATCCAGAATGAATGAGTCTTGTATGAAACTTTTTCCAAATGAATTCGTAACTGATACAAAGGGGGATATAGGATGACGAAAATTTTTCTGGTGTCTATTACAAAAAATACCGATGAACCAGTAAGTGAACAGAAAGTGAAAGAAAAAGCCTTTGAGAAAAAATCAAAATTAAAAGCCTATTTAAGCAAAGAAGGTTATATGAAGGAATCTAAAAATCAATATGTGAAAATCACGGATGAATCAATATTAGTGGCTGCCATTCAAAAGATAAAAATCAAAAAATGATGATAAGTCATGTTCTTAAGAGCATAACTTTTTTGATTTCATTAAAAAGTAGAGAAGTAATCATTTTCCAGTGTTGACTGATCTCTAGACAAATGGCTTCCAGTTTGAATCTTTTTCGTCTTTTTCGTTTGGTTTTCTTACAAACGCAATACATCTTTCTTCGCACGCACCAATTATAATGAAATTTTTCTGTGCTTGCCTTAAAGAGGATGTATTAGCTCCACCTACAAAGTCATTATCATAAAATTGAACGCTGTCATCTTCCCAAAAACAAATTTCACATATTTCGTATGTACCTGGTGGTTTTCCATTCAATGTCTTATATCCGCAACAAGGACAAGTAAATTTCATTATTATCACTCCAATATATTTTTCGATAATTTTATCATAAAAACAACACTACAAAAAAGTCAGACATTAAACAATGTCTGACTCCATACGTATATAGCCTTTTAAATCATCGTATAATTCTAAAGAAAATGAATTGGAATCGGCTTGGGGACTCACGCCTTTTAGGACAAAAAGGAGAAATTCATTGAGTGCCTTTTCTGAGCCCTCCACTTCCACTTCAATTTGCTCTGTGTCATTCAATCGACAGTATCCTTTTAACCCTAATTCGATAGCTTTTTGCTTGATGAAGAATCGGTAGCCTGTGCCGTAGACATCACCAAAAAATTTTATACTTGCTCGTTTGTTCAAGGGAATACCTCCTACTTAATGGAGGAGAGGGGCGATCCTCTCCTTTTATTGCATGACACGTTCTTTTTCTAAATAGGTAATTAAGTTATTAATGTGATAGAGTACATGCTTAGATGCCTCATCGACTTCTTTTAGATGAACATCAGCTTGCTCGATATGCCCCGCTTTATGGGCTTCAGCCGCAAGCTTCGCTGATTCATGGACGCGTAAATGATAGCTATCTAATTCATGATAGTCCTGTAAATGACCGAAACGTTCGACTGTGCGAGGCGCTGTGTACCATTTGCCAAGTCGACAGTCTCTGTGAGAAGAAACATCACTTGGATCAACGTTTTCTAGGCCAAGGAACATATTATAAATGCGCCATTTCCATAAAATATGATCCGCCTTCGATAATTGTAGTTGGGCAATAGATGAAAGCTGTACATTATTGTTAGCAATAAGATCATTACGGAAACGGTTAATTTCTTTCCCTAATAAATGAATATCACTGGATGTATTATGACTATAATCACGAATATCTTCCTGCAAGCTTGAAATTTCGATCATTCTTGCTGAAACTTCATCAATTGCGGCTGCTTGTTCCTGGGAAATGGCAGCCGTATTTATCACATCTAAATTAATACTCTCAATCGCTTGAACAATGGCATTTAATAATGGTAACGAATCTTTTGCTTCAACGGTTGCTTCTTTAATAATAGCTGTCGTATCGGTAATCGAGTTAGAAACATCATTCGAATAACTCTTTAAATGATGAACATTAGCGGATACTTCACTTAGCGCAGCTACCGTGTTTTCAGCAAGCTTTCGTACTTCCTGTGCAACGACCGCAAAGCCTTTCCCATGTTCGCCTGCACGCGCTGCTTCAATGGAGGCATTAAGTGCGAGTAGATTCGTTTGATCGGCGATTTGGTTGATTAATGTGACAACCTGCTCAATATCATTTACCCTTTTTTGTAATTCTGAAAATGAGTCAACAATGGATGCAAAGGTCTCTTCTGTTTTAAAAATCTCCGATAGGGCATGCTCAATAGCGTTTTTACCTTTTGTAGCATGGTCAACCGATTCAGTTGTTTTCTCTGATATATGAGAAGACATACGTGCAACCTCATTGATAGAAGCTGCAATCTGTTCTGTTGCAGCAGTAGAGGATTGAATCTCTTCATTTTGCTTATCTAGGCTAAAAACTAAATCTTTCATGTACATAATTTTGGCATTGACATCCATTAAAGAAGATATTTCTCCTACCACATTTTCTATAATGCGTTCTGTTAACACTTCCACTAATAATTCTTGATCGACATTGACAGCGGATTGGAATGATTTCATATATTGAAATGCTTTATTTGGCTTGATACCAAAATTGTGTAAAATATATGTAGTAATATAGAAGGCAAATTGGTTGAAGACAACAATTAATTTACCAGGCTCATATTGATGCTTACGGAATAGATTGAAAAATTTGACAGTTTCATCTACATAATGATCATCACGCGTTGTTAAGAAAAACTGTGTTAAGTATTGATTAATATTTTCTTCACTAATGATTAATTGAGAGGTAGGGGATATCTCGCTTAAATAATGGTGAAAAATGGCATTCATCGAAGGGGTAATATCCTTGAGCTTTTGATAGAGTGCCTTTAAGTGCTCCTCATCCTGTGAATTGAAATGATTGAAAGCCAATGTTTGGTAAAATCGGCCTGTTGCATGTAAATCTGTACCACGTTTGAGTAGTTCTTCTAGCTCTGCTTTAGGTCGAATACTTGAAAACATAAAAATACCTCCAAAAAGTATGAATAATAAGGTAATAATAGCATAATTCAGGTGGTTTTAATAGACATTTCAATTGTGTTTGCTAAAATGAAACTATCTTATGACAGCAAGGAATGGGCAAATATGTATACAATTATTTACATGAAAGCGGACTATGAGCCTTGGTGGAAATTTGAAGGCTGGGAAGCTTATATTCAAACTGAAGATACATTTGACACGAAGGAGCTCTTTGAACGTGCATTACAGCAAAGGTTAGCGCATTTTCGTTCCTCTTATGATAATGAGGCAACGAAAGAGGAGCAGTATTGGGCTTTTTGGTCTGAGGATGAAAGCTTTTACTGTGAGGCTTGCGATGATGATGCACAAGTATATCATGGAATAATTGCGTGTAAAATAGAAGAGAAGTAAAAAAATTTTGAAAAAAAGTAAAAAAGAATTTTTCTTATTTGACAAAATTATGGATGGCAGTTATACTTAACTTAACAATTTAATTGCTTCACCGGAAACATGAATTCACATATTACAAAAAGTGATCGCGTTAGTTCGGTACTCTTTGTAATATGTGAATTTTTTTCAATCGCTGAAGAAATTACATATTGTTCACTTTTATTTTTTGGAGGTTTTCTTAAATGAAACAAGGTACAGTAAAATGGTTTAACTCAGAAAAAGGTTTTGGATTCATCGAAGTTGAAGGTGAAAACGACGTATTCGTACACTTCTCAGCTATCCAAGGCGAAGGTTTCAAAACTCTTGACGAAGGTCAAAAAGTGGAATTCGAAGTTGTAGATGGCAACCGCGGACCACAAGCTGCTAACGTAACTAAACTTTAATTCTCAGTAATTAAAATTACTTTCGTTAAACCCAAGACATCCTATGCAAATAGGATGTCTTTTTTGTATCATTTGCAAGTTTAAGGATTACAAATCCTATTTTAGGTTAAATATATAGTAGTGGCGGATAGCCATGCAAAGTAAAGGATAGCGCTATAAAAGTAGCGGATAACCCCGCCAAAATAGCGCATCGCTTGTAAAGAAGGAGGCAGATGAATGTGAATAATGAAGAAAAATTGCCTGAAGAACAGGAGCAACAAGATTTTTATCAGAAACTACGTACAAAATTAGTAGCTTTTCTTGGGTCGAAAAAGGGAAAAAGTAACAAGTTTACTCCGTATTTAATGTTTGTGCCTGATTTATTTCATTTGTTAATTAAAACAGTAACCGATGCGGGTGTAGATAAAAAGAGTCGTGCATTAATTGGGGCATCCATTGCGTATTTTGTATTGCCGATGGATTTAATGCCAGAAGGACTGCTAGGCTTTGGTGGCTATTTAGATGATGTTGTACTAGCAACTTTTGTGGTAAATACCATTATTAATAAGTTGGGACCACATGTAGTGGAAAAGCATTGGACAGGGGATGACAAGCTTTTACATGTGCTACAAAAGGTTGCAGAAGTGAGTGATGAGGTTGTTAGTAAAATTCCTGTAAAATCGCCAATTGCTCAGTTCGTCAAGCAAGAAAGTAAAGATAAATAATAATATTATGTAAACCTAAGACATCCTAGAAAAATGAACCTGTCATAAGCAGGTTCATTTTTTATTGCTCTTTTAATAAATTTTGGATTTGTTGTACAGGTACAAATAGGCCAACATTTCCAATGGGCTCATATTTCATCGTGGCAAAGATAACTCCAATGACTTCACCATGTTGATCGATTACAGGGCTACCACTATTGCCCCGATAAACAGGTGCTTTTAGCATCCTAACTGGCTCCTGCCAATCTTCTAATTGGATGGCTTCTAGCAATGTTCCTTCATTAGCGATGCCGGTGAAAGCAAGTGGATTTCCAATAAAATAGACATGTTCATTAACAGTGTAAGGTGGATCTTCTGCAAGAGGTAGATAGGGAAGTTGCTCGTCTTGCACCTGTACAAAGGCTAAATCTACGGCTGGATAGCTCTCGACTAATGTTGCCTCCATCAATCCCTCATCAGGAAAGACGACTGATAGTGTTGAGGCATGTTCGACTACATGGGCGTTGGTGACAATCAGACCATCTGGTGAGATGGCAAAACCAGTGCCTTTACTGGAGCCTGTTGAAATTTCAACGACTGCCTTTTTATAGGTTTGTATATCTTCTTGTGCAGAGAGCCGCGTTGAAACCTTGATAAATTCAAGCGCAGGTATGGAGTAGATTTGAAAAATGAGGGCAAATGTATTGAAAAACAGCACTAGTGCCATACCCCACACCATCCAGCGTACAAGAGGCTTTTGTTTTTTGGGCTTTTTTCCATAAATGCGTTCTTCTCGCGCCTGTGCTAATGCTTTTTGCTGTTCCTCGAGTACAAGTTCAATAAATTCTTCTTCCGTTAATTCATCTGGCTTTGGTGTTGCATTATGTATATCACTCATTGATTGGCCCCCTTTGCTAAAAAACAGACGCCCAAGCAGGACGCCTGTTTTCTTTCAATTATTCTACTTTTTGCAAGGTTGATGTCACAACAAATGGCTCATCTTGCTCTGTTTCCATCGTATCTTCTTTGCGAATTAGACCAATGTCCTTTGCAAAATATTTGGTTGTGGTCATTTGATCTTCAGAGCGACTTAGCTGGATGACATCTTGATAGACCGTTGTACCAGTATCAACAGTAGCAGTCGTTGATTCAATGGTCCAACCTTGAAAGCTTGTCCCGACTTGTAATGGCTTTTGAAGTACGGTTTCCAGTACAGGATAAGAAGCTGCCTCAGCAATACTTGGCATGCTTGGATTACTGTCAACAGGTTCTCGATAGACAAGATCAATACTTGTATCCGTTATGCGGAAGATTTTTAATAGTGTGACACCACCATTATCCTCTATTTGTACGATATGCTGTGTATCGAGGTAGGTAGTTTTTAGTGTGAAGCTAGCAAATTCATTTCCTTCCCCTTGAAAAGAAGCAACAGATCCATCGGGTGGAAAATAGGAGAGAAGTGACGTTTGATCTTGTTCCACTGGTTGCTTGTCTTCCACAGATGGTGTTGGAGCTGGCACAGGCTCTTTCTGAACTTCTTCACGACAGCCAGCTAGTAAAAATACTACAGAAAGTACTAGAACAGGGTATCTCATGGGCACACTCCTTCGCTATTTTCTTTCATTATACGTGAACGAGGCGTGTTATACGAATAATATGAGATATATACATAATATTATTATGTAAACTATTTAGCGAAAACTTGTAACAGCATGGAAAATTATCTATGATAGAATTGAAGTGAAAAAATGGGGGGCAAAGACATGTATAGACATGTAGATGATTTCTTGCAAGAATGGTCAACTGCATCAAACGGGACACTACAGGTATTACAGGCTTTAACAGATGACAAGCTTCAGCAAAATATTGTAGAGGGTCACAGTACACTTGGTTGGTTAGGCTGGCATTTAGTTGGATCAGCAGGATATTTTAGCTATCTAGCAGGGTTAAAAGTACCCATGATTCGTCAAGAAGATCCTGTGCCAACGACAGTGGCTGAGATCGTGACAGCCTATGAAAACGTAGCAAATGGTATTAAAGAGGAAGTGGCTAAGCTTTCGAATGAAGATTTACTAGAGGTAGTAACAGGCTTTAAAGCACCGATGCCAAAAGGGGCTTTATTACGTATAGTAATTGACCATCAAACACATCATCGTGGACAAATGACGGTCCTACTACGTCAAGCAGGTTTACCAGTACCTGGCGTGATGGGACCAACAAAGGAAATGCAATAATTACGCGAGCAGTAGATAAATCGATTATCTGCTGCATTTTTTAGATTGACACTTACCTACTAGTAAGTTAGTATAAAGCCATGACAAATAGAAAAATGCAAATTATAGAATTAACATTGAAGAATATTCAGGAAAAAGGATTCACATCATTTAGTTATGAGCATTTAGCAAAGGAGCTTGGCGTCACGAAGGCCAGTATTCACTATCATTTCGAGAAGAAGGGAGACTTAGGGATTGCTGTATGTGAAAGAATTCAACAAGGATTAGAGAGAACTTTTACATTGATGAAGGAGTCCACTTTGCCAGCTGAGGAAAAGCCATTTGCCTTTATTATGCAGCGAATAAAATTTCTAGAGCAAGACGGCATTTGCCCTATATCAGCTTTACAGGCGGATTATCAAGAATTACCGCAACCAATGCAAGAAAAGCTTCAGCAGCTTAGTCAAATGGAAATCGATGTCTTTGTTGAGCTATTGAAAGAAGCTAAACAACAGGGCGCACTCCAAGCTACTAATGATTTGGAGGCTCTAGCTGTATTACTTATTTCAAGTACGAAAGGGGCCTTACAATATAAACGTGTTGTAGGAGAAGCGTTCTTTCTAAAGATGCTAGAGCAATTAAAGGAACTGTTAAAGTAAGACATGAAACAAAAAGGAGCGATGTGCATGGTACGAAGAGTCGTTGTTACTGGATATGGTGTTGTTTCCCCGTTAGGTAATTCGGTATCAGCCTTATGGGAGAATATTAAAGCAGGAAAATCAGGGATTCAAAAAATTCAAGGGGAGGCATTTAACGGCATTAATACACAAATTGCTGGGACGAGTACGAATTTCGATGCAACGCTGTATATGGATAAAAAAGAAATCAGTAAATATGATTTATTTGTGCAATATGCTGTTGCCGCTGCCCAACAAGCTCTGACACAAGCTAATTTAAATATGGATCAGGTAGATAAGGAGCGTTTAGGCGTTTACATTGGCTCTGGCATTGGGGGCATTGAAACGATTTTAGAAAATCATCAAGCGATGCTCAATCAAGGGCCTAGGAAGGTGTCACCGTTTATGGTGCCGATGATGATTAGCAATATGGCTGCAGGGATTCTAGCGATTAAAACAGGCTTTAAAGGGCCAAGCTTTTCACCTGTTTCAGCTTGTGCAACTGGTAACCAAGCCATTGGAGAAGCTTTCTTAGCGATTCGACATGGCTATGCGGATGGCATTTTAGCAGGTGGAGCGGAGGCACCCATAAATCCACTAAGCTTTGCAGGATTCTCACGTATGAAAGCTATGTCTACAAGAAATCAGGAGCCAACAAAAGCGAGCCGTCCATTTGATAGCGAACGAGATGGCTTTGTCATGTCAGAGGGGGCAGGAATCGTGTTCCTTGAGGAATATGAACATGCCAAACAAAGAGGTGCTACGATTCTCGGTGAGATTGTTGGTTACGGTGTGACAACAGATGCTTATCATATTACAGCTCCTGATTTTACGGGTGCTGCCAATGCCATGAAGCTAGCATTAAAAATGGGTGATATCGATGGGTCAGCCATCGATTATATCAACGCACACGGCACAAGTACTCCAGAGGGAGATAAATCTGAAACAAAAGCTATTAAACACGTTTTTGGTGACCATGCCTATCAACTAAAGGTTAGCTCCACAAAATCGATGACAGGACATCTCTTTGGCGCGGCCGGTGGAATTGAAGCCATTATTACATTGAAAAGTATAATGGATGGCATTATTCCACCAACCATCAATTATGATACACCAGATCCCGAATGTGATTTAAACTATGTTCCTAATGAGGCGCTTCATCAAGACGTTAACTTTGCTCTATCCAATGGGTTTGGCTTTGGCGGTCATAATGCTGTGCTAGCATTTAAAAAATTTGAGGATTAAGGCATTAGCTATTTGATAGAAAGAGTGGTATGAATTTGATTGTTCATACCATTTTTTACGTTTGTTTTATTCACTTGAAAAGAGAAGAGGTAAGTCAATAAGTTTTCCTTATGATAAATGGCTAGAAATTTGT
Source organism: Lysinibacillus capsici (assembly GCF_020217405.1). Classification (NCBI taxonomy): domain Bacteria; kingdom Bacillati; phylum Bacillota; class Bacilli; order Caryophanales; family Bacillaceae; genus Lysinibacillus; species Lysinibacillus capsici. Next base: position 2,389,607 of record NZ_CP084108.1, read on the forward strand.
ATTATAACTTATGGTTAGAGTATGGTAAATTCGAAGGAAAAGGGGGATAAATGATGCGAATCTTTGATGCACACTTTCATATCATTGACTTTCATTTTCCGATTATCGAAAATCAAGGTTATACACCACCAAGCTATGTAGTAGAGGATTATCAAAAGGATACAGTGAGTCTACAGATAGCGGGAGGCGCCATTGTATCAGGATCTTTTCAAGGATTCGACCAAGCCTATCTTTTAAAAGCATTAAAACAACTGGGTCCAACATTTTGTGGGGTAACACAATTACCTAATACGGTTACGGATAATGAGATTGTACATTTACATAACAATGGGGTACGGGCATTACGCTTTAATGTAAAACGAGGTGGCTCAGAGGATTTATCGCAGCTAGATACCTTTGCACGACGGGTTTATGAATTGGTCGGCTGGCATAGTGAATTATATATCGATGCGAAGAAATTACCAGAGATAGCCTCGACAATTGAAGCATTACCAGCCATCTCCATCGATCATTTAGGGTTGACGGAAGAGGGGCTGCCACATTTATTAAAGCTTGTTGATAAGGGCGTACGTGTCAAGGCGACTGGCTTTGGTCGTGTGGAGCTGGATGTGAAGCATGCTTTACAAGCGATTTATAATGTGAATCCAGCTGCGCTGATGTTCGGAACAGATTTGCCATCTACAAGAGCCAGACGACCTTTTAATTATGGGGACGTCGAATTGATTCAACAGCTATTCGATCAACAGGCGGCTGATAAAATCCTCTACGAGAATGCGTGGCAATGGTATTTCCAGCGTTAAATATAAAAAAGAATCCATGCTGGTATGAAAATGGATTCCTTTTTTGATTGTGACGGTACTAAGCATTTCGATAGTTGGCAAACATAATTTCATTATAATACTGATCTAATTGAGGCATACCCAGCTCTTTTGCAATCCTTAGCTCAGCCTCGCGGTCATATGCTACTCTAATAAATTGGATGGCATTGTTTGACTGTGTTCCATCTAGGATGGCATAGGAAGCAGAAGTTAGGTCAAGTGAATTACCAACACTTCCTACATTACAAAGAATTCCTTGTTTATATGTATGTAAAAAAGTTGTATGGATATCGCCATAGAACACAATATCAGGTTGTTTCTTGTAATGGATTGAGTGGGTTACTGCATTATTCTCAAACATAGATAAACGCTTTTCAAGCGGATGACTCGGTAAGATACGTTCAAACTCGCTCCTTGGAGACGCATGGAAAAATCTAATGAGCTGTTCATTTAATTCTAGATCAATATGGAAGGGTAATGACCCGAGATATTGATAGTCTTTTGCTGTTAATCGATCTTTAAACCATTGGAGAAAATCATTGTCAGTAGGGGATTGAATAAATACGTCCCAATTGCCTCGTACGACTTGTTCACAATTTTGTTGGATAAGTTCAATACAGGCAGATCCTTGAGGGCCCTTGCCAATCAAATCACCTAAACAAAAAATTCTGTCAATCTTTCTTAAGCGAATGTCTTTTAATACGGCCTCTAATGCTGTTTTATTCCCATGAATATCTGATATAATTGCAATTTTCTTCACGAAGTTTACCCCTCTCATTAATGCTATACTATGTAATTCAATAAAAATCCTTTTAATCCTTTAAAAACCATATAAACGCAAAAGACAAAAAAATCCTCGACCCACTACGGGTAGAGGATTTTTGTAAAGCCTAGCTTAAGCCTTGGCTATCTTTCCACTCTAGGAATTCATCATATGTTAACTGCTTATCTAAAATAGAGCCGTCTTCACGAATTTCGATGACACGGTTAGCAATTGTTTGGATGAACTGATGGTCATGGGATGTGAAAATCATTGCGCCTTTAAAACGAATTAAGCCTTCGTTCAATGCTTGAATAGATTCAAGGTCAAGGTGGTTCGTTGGTTCATCTAATAAAATAACATTTGCTGTCGCAAGCATCATTTTCGATAACATACAACGTACTTTTTCGCCTCCAGAAAGAACAGCAGGAGATTTCTTCACTTCTTCACCAGAGAATAGCATACGTCCTAGGAAACCACGTAGGAAGCTTTCTGTTTCATCGTCTGGTGAATATTGACGTAACCATTCTACTAATGTTTTTTCAGAACCTTCGAAGTACTTGTCATGATCGTTTTCGAAGTAGCTTTGAGATGTCGTTACACCCCATTTGAATGTGCCAGCATCCGCTTCTTTTTCTTCCATTAAAATATCAAGAAGTGCTGTTTTCGCCATTGGGCTACCAAGTAAAACAATTTTATCTTCTTTGTTCATCGAGAAGCGCATGTCCTTGAATAGTGTTTCGCCTTCATGACTTGCCGTTAGACCGTCTACTGTTAGGACATCGTTACCAATTTCACGGCCGATTTGGAAGTTGATGAATGGATATTTACGGCTTGATGGCTTAATATCATCTAGCTCAATTTTATCCAGCATTTTTTTACGAGATGTTGCTTGCTTCGATTTAGAAGCATTGGCAGAGAAACGTGCGATAAACGCTTGTAATTCTTTAATTTTCTCTTCTTTTTTCGCATTTTGGTCTTGTGCCATTTTTTGCGCCAATTGAGAAGATTCATACCAGAAATCATAGTTCCCTACATATAATTGGATTTTAGAGAAGTCCAAATCCGCAATATGTGTACATACTTTATTTAAGAAGTGACGGTCATGGGATACAACAATAACTGTATTTTCAAAGTTAATCAGGAACTCTTCCAGCCACTGAATTGCCTTTAAGTCAAGGTGGTTGGTAGGCTCATCGAGTAATAGTACATCAGGCTGACCAAACAGTGCCTGTGCCAGTAATACTTTCACTTTGTCAGAACCTTCAAGATCGCCCATTAGCATGTAATGAAGATCATCGGAGATACCTAAACCGTTTAGTAGTGTAGCCGCTTCTGAATCAGCTTCCCAACCGTTTAGCTCTGCAAATTCACCTTCTAACTCTGCAGCACGCATGCCATCCTCATCGGAGAAATCTTCCTTTGCATAGATAGCGTCTTTTTCTGTTTTCACGTCATATAGGCGTTTATTCCCCATAATAACTGTATCGAGCACTGTATGCTCATCGTATTCGAAGTGGTTTTGTTTCAGGACAGATAAACGTTCGTCCTTACCCATCGATACATTTCCTTCCTGCGCTTCAATTTCACCAGAAAGAATTTTTAAAAATGTTGATTTACCGGCCCCATTTGCCCCAATTAAACCGTAGCAATTGCCTGGTGTGAATTTTATATTTACGTCTTCAAATAGTTTACGATCGCCATAGCGAAGACCTACATTACTAACTTGAATCATGCAAGTTCCTCCTTTTTTCACAATGGCTCTAGTATAGCATGAAATATGTTCCATAGTCTATAAACATTATTAAATCAAGGTTTGGCGTTCTTTTCACATTTTTTGTTAAACATAAACTGAATTAAAGATACAATAAAAAAGTTAAATTTGGTGTAACTTTCTTTGAAATTGAGGCGTCTATATTGTAGTGTGATTAACTATTTTTGAAAAAGAATAGAAAAATGACATCATTTACCACGGGGATTTTAGTTGCTTATTCACAAAGGTTTCGTCTAAAATGATTCTGACTGTTTATATATCAAGTAAATCATCACTGGTGCCCACAAGCCCATCCCCGTTTTGAATGCCAGCTATTTGTGGCTCTTTCATTTATTCTAGATAGATGTTGCTAAAGTTAGACTAATCACATCACAATCCTCATAAATGATTTCATTCATTTATCTTGATGATAATTTCATAAAAAATGCTGTAAGCCAATGAATTATTCGTTGTTGATAATGATATGCCTACGTTCAACTAGGACATTCAGCCCTTGTGGCGGGAATGATGATTAAATAAACACATCGGTGGAAATTTTAACAATTGGAGGTATATTATGGGTAAGGGCTTATTATGGACAGCCACTTGTGTAATAGTAGTTTTACTTGGATTTGGTAGCTACTATTTTATTAAAGAAATAACAAACTCTATGGCATACAATAAATTAGTAGATGAGTATAAAAAGCCAGAACCAATTGAACATATAGAGGAAGAATATGATGTTATTGTCATCGGTGGTGAACCAGAGGGTGTAGCTGCGGCTGTGGCTGCGGCTCGAAATGGTGCGAAAACATTGCTGGTTGAAAAACGACAAGAGTTAGGTGGATTATTTACATATGGTATGCTGAATTTCCTCGACATTCCTCGTAATGGCCGTAACAACTCGATTAGTGAGGGAATATTTAAGGAATGGCATGAGCTTGTTAGAGGGAATGACGCTTTTGGCATTGTTGGTGCTAAGGCAGCCTTTAAAAAGCTGATCGATGAAGAGCCCAACTTAACGTTATCCGTGCAAACCGAGGTTGTGAAAGCGAATGTCAAACAACAACAATTAACGTCTGTGGAATTAAAAAATGAGTACGGTACATATGTTGTAACGGGGAAATCATTTATAGATGCTACACAGGATGCTGATTTTGCTGCCTTGTCGGGCGTTCCTTTCTTTGTGGGTGGAGAAGATATTGGCATAAAGGATAAGCGTATGGCTGTGACGTTAATGCTACATTTAAAAAATGTCAATTGGGATGAAGTTAAAAAAGCGGCTAATTCCGGTGTATTTGGCGGTGCTAATTTAAATCATACGGTGATGTGGGGCTTTACAAAGCTACATGATGAATACAAGCCATTACAAGAGGGCACAAGATTACGAGGGTTAAACTTAGCTCGTGTAGATGATGAATATTTCATCAATGCCTTACAGATTTTTGGTATTGATGGCTTGAATGAATCCTCAAAACAAGCGGCGATTGTCGCCGGGAAGAAAGAAACGTTACACATTCTAAAATATTTACAAACAAACTTCCCAGGGTTTGAAAAGGCTGAAATTGTCAGCTATCCAGAAGAACTCTACGTCCGAGAAACGAGACACATTTGGGCAGAGTATCAATTACCAATGGCAGACCTGTGGAAAAATAGTGATCAGTGGGATAGCATTGGCATTGCCTCTTATCCAGTCGATGTGCAAGCGCAAACGCCTCATGATTATGGCTATGTGATCGCTGCACCAAAGCAATATGCTATTCCTTTCCGTTCGTTAGTACCGAAGGATATTGATGGCTTACTGGTTGTCGGACGCTCTGCTGGTTATTCATCACTTGCAGCTGGTAGTGCACGTATTGTTCCAACAGGGATGGTGACAGGTGAAGCGGCTGGGACTGCGGCTGCTCTTGCACAGAAGCACGATGTAACCTTTAGAGACATGAGTAAGGATAAACCATTAATCGCTACATTACGAAAGCAATTAGCTAAACAAGGTGCCTATGTTGATTCATTTTCAATTGAGTATCCATATCAAGGAGAATGGTATGATGAAGCCATTCAAACGCTCATTAATTACGGCCTTGTAGTGGGCGGCTATGATAATGACCTAAAAGTAGACAGTAAGGCGACGAAAATAAAGTTTGCTAAAATGTTAAAAGAGAGTATGTTACGTGCTGGTGGAGAAAGTGGATCAGGAATGAAGGACCAACTCGAAATTGTCATCAATAAGGTTTATAATCAAGGAGATGAAGCTATTGAGCGAGATGAGCTGGCTCAATATTTGGCCGACGTCCTTATCGGTGAATCCAATGCGACCAGCTGGGATACATTAGTAGAAAAAGGAATTATCACGGAGAAAGTAGCGAAGAAAGTCTCTGACAATAAGGAATTAAAATTAAAAGAGATGTATGCCATTATGGCTGATGTGATTCAGTATGTAGAAAAAAACGTTCCTCCTCGTGAGGAGCGTTTTTTGCTGAAACGGCAACGTAAAAAATGGTTGACGCCAATAAGGAAATCCTGTAATATATGTCAAAATCATAGAAAAATTCGATGAAAAAGAGAGTAATTGATGGGATGACTGGCAAGCGAGTTAGGGATGGTGGGAGCCTAATGCAGGAACCATGAATGAAGCGCACTTTGGAGAAGGTTCTCGAACAAGTAGTAGAGAATAGCGGGGCGTCACCTCGTTAACAACGGAAAGTGGTCATGTTACATGACAACTAGAGTGGTACCACGGGATTATCATGCTCTCGTCTCTAATTATAGAGGCGAGGGCTTTTTTATTTGAACAGGAGGAGGAGTAAAATGAATCAACTAATCGCCGACAGTATAGCAGACGCATTAAAGCAACAAATAATAGGAGAGGAAATAGTGTCATTATTAGAAAAACCCAAAAGTTTGGAGCTTGGGGACGTAGCCTTTCCATGCTTTACTCTAGCAAAAGTGTGGAAAAAATCACCGCAAAATATTGCAGCACATATTGCAAGTCAAATAAATCATGACAGCATTGAGCGTGTGCAAGCTGTTGGTGGCTATGTTAATATTTTTCTCGATCAACAAAAGGTGACGCAACAGGTGTTACGCAAGATTCTGCGCGACAAGCAACAATATGGTACTACGCCAACAAAGATGGGAACGGTCGTCTTGGATTTTTCCTCTCCTAATATCGCAAAGCCTTTCTCAATGGGACATTTACGTTCAACGGTCATCGGCAATGCCTTAGCAAATATTGCAGAAAAAAATGGCTATCAAGCCATTCGTATTAATCATTTAGGGGACTGGGGTACACAGTTTGGCAAGCTTATTGTTGCTTATCAGCTTTGGGGTGATAAACAGGCCATTTCAGCGTCACCGATAGAGGAGTTATTAAAGATTTATGTGAAGTTTCATGAAGAGGCAGAGCAAGACCCAACGCTCAATGAACAGGCTCGTGCCGCCTTTAAAGCATTGGAGGACGGTAATGAAGAGGCACAGGCATTATGGCAATGGTTCCGAGATGTGTCATTCGTAGAATTTCAAACAATATATGAGCTATTAGGAATTCATTTTGATGCCTTTACAGGTGAAGCCTTTTACAATGACAAAATGCCGTCCGTTGTAACAGAATTAAAAGAAAAAGGGCTCCTCGTGGCATCAGAAGGTGCGTATGTTGTGGAGATGGAGGAGATGCCTCCATGTTTAATAAAGAAAACGGATGGGGCCACGCTTTATGCGACGCGTGATTTAGCAGCTGCCCTGTATCGCCAACAGCACTACCAGCCCCAAAAGATGTTCTACGTTGTTGGCAATGAGCAGTCCCTCCACTTTAAACAACTTTTTCAGGTCATCGAAAAAATGGGCTATCCTTGGGCAAAGAATCTGCAACATGTGTCATTTGGCATGATGCTGAAGGATGGTAAAAAAATGTCTACGCGTAAAGGCAAAGTGGTGCTATTAGCTGATGTACTAGCAGAAGCTATAACGACAGCACAGCGTAATATGGGGCAGAAAAATCCTTCTCTGCCTAATAAAGAGCAAGTCGCAAAGCAAGTGGGGGTTGGAGCGGTAATTTTTAATGATGTAAAATCCTATCGTCTCAACGATATTGAATTTTCAATTGAGCAAATGATGAATTTTGAAGGAGAAACAGGGCCATACGTACAATATACATATGCACGTATTTGCTCTATTTTAGATAAAGCGAAAGCTCCGACTCAAGATATACTATTCAAATCTTTAGGAGAGCAGGCTTGGCCGATGATCCTATTACTAGAACAGTTTCCTAAAACAGTAGCTATGGCTTTTGAGCAGGCTGATCCGTCCCAAATAGCGAAGTATGCCTTACAACTGGCACGTTTATTTAATAAATATTATGCACAGTACAAAATATTAGCAGATGACGAACAGCAAGCATCCCGTCTTGCTCTATGTCAGAGTGTTGCGATTGTTTTAAAAGAGTCATTAGCCTTATTAGGTATTGAATCACCTGAAAATATGTAATTAGCATTAGCCATGTAAAGGTAAACTGTCCAATCATTGACCATCCATCGAAAACATGATAAAAGGATAGAGGAATCCATGCAAGCTTTTCATAAATGAAGGCTGCGTAATAATAGAGAGGATCAAACAAATGGCTAAAAAGCATTGGACCGTATCACTCACCTTCGTGGTCATTAGTATATTTTTTGTCGCTCTTAATATGAGACCAGCTGTCACGGGAATAGGACCGCTTTTTAATGTCCTCATGACATCCTTACAAGTCTCGAATACAAGCATGAGCTTTCTCACTGCTATCCCCGTTTTTTGTATGGGATTATTCGCACCTTTGGCTGTCCCGCTTCAGCGAAAAATGGGCACGAAATCAGCTATCACCCTTTTAGTGGCGATTCTTGTCGTCGCGAATGGGCTACGCTTTTTCCAAGCAAGTTATCTCTTGCTCATCGTGACAAGCTTTGCGGCAGGCTTAGCGATTGCAATGATTGGTCCTATTCTAAATGCATATATTAAGAAAAAGTTTCCAGAACGCTTTACGACAGTAGTCGGTATCTATTCATTCGGTATAGGCGTAGGGGCTACTTTAAGTGCAGCCTTAACCGTGACTTTTTATCAGAGTTTCAGTAAAAGTTGGACAATCGCCCTTGGTATGTGGTCAATCCTTGCTATAATTGCTCTCGTTATATGGCTAGCGGCAATTCCATCCGAACACAACGAGCAACTACAACAAGTAACTACGTCAGAAGAAGTCCGTAATCCGTGGACATCTAGACGTGCCTGGGTAATTTTACTGTACTTTGGTTTGCAAACATCACTCTTTTTCTCAATTATGTCATGGCTTACGCCGCTGTTGCAGGATAAAGGCCTGTCATTAGAGGCATCCAGTGCCATGCTAACAATTATGTCTATTGTACAAATGATAGGAAATATGGCGGTCCCAATTCTCATGGAAAAATGGCCAAGTCGAATGGCCTGGCTACTAGTGTTTAGCTTTGTTGGCGTGATTGGTTTTATGCTACTCTGGCTGACAGCGGGTATTTACCTATGGCTGGCTGTTTTATTAATTGGTATTGTGCTAAGTGGGCTATTTCCAATCGGACTATTGTTGCCTCTTGATGAAGCCAAAAATGATCAGGAGGCCACTAGTTGGTCATCTATGGTGCTGGCAGGTGGCTTTATGGTAAGTGCCATTATCCCCATTCTAATAGGCGTTTGCTATGACCTAACAGGCAACCATACATGGACGTATCTGATCTTTGTATTATTAATGCTCGGCATTCTAGTAACGACAGGACTATTAAGGAAAAAATGATTGTAAGAGACATGTGTCAGGTTGCACATGTCTTTTTTTGTGAAAATTATTTTGAGGTATGATATCCTTCCATCCTCACAGCAAATTTTGGCTTCCGTCAATATTAATGGGTAGAAAGAAATGACTTTAAGGTAGTTGCTGCATTTTTCTAATATTATTTAACTTATAATAATATTATGTAAACTTGAAACATTACGAGTCCTTGATTATGATAGAGAAGAGAGAATGTAGAATAGAAAGTTTTGGTGAAGGTATGTATAAAAAAGTGCTCATTTTAGGAGCGACAGCTTTTCTTGTCGCAGGCTGTGACAGTCAAATAGGGACAGGATGGTTTCAAAATAAAAAGGCAGAGGTGGAAACAGAGGGAGCTGTGACGAAGCAACAGGAAAAAATTGTCCCAGAGGTCAAAGTGATTGGAGAGCATGGTGTTGGAGCAGGCATTATTATCAGGCAACAGGATGATCAACTGTATATTTTAACGAATGGCGCACTTGTGGCATCCAAACCAACTGCCCTCGTTCAATTTGGTCAGGACAAGCTGGTAGCAGCAACTATTCATGTCATGTCAACAGCCTATAATATGGCCCTGCTACGAGTAACCTATCAAGCGGAAGTGCAAGTGCCTAATTTATATGAAGGAGAGCTAAATCAGCTGGCTGTTTATGTGAATGGCTTACCCTATACGATTCAAAAATACCAAGATAGAGTAGCGGCCTATTATATAAAAGCGGAACAATCGATCCCTCTAGGAAGCCCTGTCATGGAGGCTGAAAACGGAGCCATAGTCGGATTATATTTTAATCGACAACAGCAAGGGCAGTCACAGCCATACATATTGCCTATAAAGGAATTCCAAGCATCCATCGATGAATGGATTGAGGAGGGCATGACAGCCAGTGTACGACTTTCCCAATCGAAAAACTTATACCCCTATATTGAACAAGGGGATAAAGAAGCTGTACAGCAAGCAGTCGAACAATATGGAGAAAATATATTTGCGTATAATACCGATGAAATTAAGCTATTTTTAGATACGTTTCACAAGCATTTAAAGGGGGCTGTGACAACCCAGGATGCAAATGTTATGAAACCGATTGTCGGGACAGAGGCCATACAAGAAACCTTGGCTAGTATGGTTGCCTATTATGCTTCCAAGCAAGCCAAAATTCATTTCTCAGACACGGATATTCAGGCAATTCGGGTAGAAGGACAGCGTCTTATCGTCCAGGCTAAAACGGAATATATCCTGACGAATGCTGCTGGACAGGAGGCACTTGCCTACTCCAACATGTTGTATGAGTTAGAAAAAAATGAACAGGGCGAGTACAAGCTACTTGGTCTCACAAACAAGGAGTGAATTTTGCATGGAGCAAGCTAGACAAATGCTACAGCATCATTTTGGCTATGATACCTTTCGCCAAGGACAAGCCCAAATTATTGAACAAACATTGCGGGGGCAGTCAAGCCTTTGTGTCATGCCAACAGGTGGAGGGAAATCCATTTGCTATCAAATTCCAGCGTTAATGCTTGAGGGGTTAACCATCGTGATTTCGCCACTGATTTCACTGATGCAAGATCAGGTAGAGGCTTTACGTACAGCAAATATTCCAGCAGCCTATATCAATAGTACGCTGAGTGCACAGGAAGTGGATGAAACCATGCAGCTTGCTAGTGCGGGTTATTTAAAGCTCCTCTATATTGCACCTGAACGACTGGAAAGTACTACGTTTCTTCAAGCATTGTCGTATTTATCTGTCCCATTACTTGCGATTGACGAGGCTCATTGTATATCGCAATGGGGGCATGATTTTAGACCAAGCTATCGTTCGATCCACAAACTTTTTACGCTATGGCCACAAAAACCCACTGTTTTAGCGCTGACAGCCACTGCTACTCCAACAGTTTGTGATGATATTCGTCAATTGTTAGCGATTGATGAGCAGGCAACGGTCATGACAGGCTTTTCACGTGAGAATTTGGCACTTTCGGTGTTAATTGGTGAAAATAAAGAACGTTATGTAAAAAATTATGTACAACAAAATAAACAGGAAGTGGGCATCATTTATGCAGCTACTCGAAAAGCTGTGGATGCCATTTATGATGTGCTGAGTCGCTCTGGTGAAGACGTTGCGAAATATCATGCAGGTCTATCAGAGAACTTGCGAATGGCTGAACAGGAGCGGTTTTTAAAAGATGAGGCACGTATCATGGTGGCAACGAATGCTTTTGGTATGGGTATTGATAAAAGTAATGTGCGCTTTGTGTTGCATTATCAAATGCCTCGTAATATGGAGAGCTATTACCAGGAAGCGGGTCGTGCTGGCCGAGATGGTCTGCCAAGTGCTTGTATTTTATTGTATGCTTCAGGGGACGTTCAAACACAGCGTTTCCTTATCGAACAGTCACAGGATGAGGCTCGTATTACACAGGAGCTAGCTAAACTCCAAACAATGGTCGATTATTGCCATACTGAGGGCTGCTTACAGAATGCGATTTTAGCGTATTTTGGAGAAGTAGAGGACGAGCCATGTGGGCGTTGTAGTAACTGTATTGATGGGCGAGCAGTGACAGATGTGACAGAAGATGCGCAAAAGGTGCTGGCCTGTGTTGTGCGTATGGGTCAAAAATTCGGTAAGACCGTGGTGGCGCAGGTGTTAATTGGCTCTAAAAATCAAAAGATAGCTGAATTTGGCTTTGCCCGTTTATCGACCTATGGCATTTTAAAAGGACAATATGCCTCAAAGGATGTCTCTAACTTTATTGAATTTTTAATTGCAGAGGGCTTGCTGGCCGTGAAGCATGGTACATTCCCTACAATTTATGTATCAGCTGAAGGCAAGGAAGTGCTACTTGGCAATCGACAGGTCATGCGCAAGGAAGCTGTCACAGTGAAGAAGCTAGTGGATAATGATCCATTATTTGAACACTTACGGGTATTACGCAAAGAGATTGCCGATGAGGAAAAGGTACCACCATTTGTTGTATTTTCCGATAAAACGTTACGTGATTTATGTGATAAGAGACCAACTGTATTGGAGGATTTACGACAGGTGAGTGGTATAGGGGAAGTGAAATTTGAGAAGTATGGTCAACGCTTCTTTGACGCACTACAATCGTTTTTAGAAGCCTCTATTTAATAAATTTGTTGCGATTGTAAAAAAGAGAGATGTCTCCAGCTTGTGGGACACCTCTTTTTTATTATTTTTCCCAATGCTTTGCAATGAACGTATCACGCCCAGAAACAGCACGGTCTTGCTGATAGTGTTCAGTCTCTTTTTTATAATAATCCTGGTGATAATCCTCTGCTGGGTAAAAGCGTTCAGCATCTCGAATTTTGGTTACAATAGGTTTATCAAAGCGTCCACTATTGGCAAGCTTTTCTTTCGAGGCCTCTGCGATTTGCTTTTGCTCATCTGTATAGGTAAAGATTGCGGTAGTATAGGATTCACCACGGTCATGGAACTGTCCATACGCATCCGTTGGATCAATTTGCATCCAATAAATATCAAGGAGCTGCTCATAACTAAAAATAGCAGGGTCGAATTCGATTTCGACTACTTCTAAATGACCTGACGTTCCTTTTTTGACATCTTCATAGGTTGGGTTTTCTAAGTGGCCACCCATATAGCCTGAAGTGACTTTATGTATACCGTCCCACTCGACGAATGGCTTGACCATACACCAAAAACAGCCGCCAGCAAATGTCGCTTTTTCTATCATTTGAATCATCCTTTCTTTTGTGAAAATATTATAGCATTGTTTGACGCCAAACGTGCAAATGGGTGTAAAATAACGTTTAGATAGAAAAACATGGAATAGATCCTTTTTATAATGAAACTTTCTAGCTAATCAATCGTTACATTAACTATATCAAAATAGAGGAGTTAGTTGTTATGGAAGAGCAAGATTATACAAGACGCTCCCAACGTCCTAAAAAGCGTCGATTACGTAAAGGGAGAGCATTTTTTACACTATTACTATTGTGTATCATTGTGATTGTCGGCTATTCGGTCATGCAATATCGTAGCGGACTTGAGCTAGCCAACGATACCAAAGTTGCACAGGAAGAATTTACGGGTGATAGCATCAAAGGGGATATCGAAAACTACTTGATTTTAGGGATCGATACACGTGGAGAGGAAAAATCACGGACCGATACAATGATGGTATTATCCTGGAATAAAGCAAACAACGACATTAAACTCGTATCCTTTATGCGTGATATTTACGCGGATATTCCAGGCTATCAATCCTATAAGCTTAATACAGCTTACTACCTAGATGGTGTTCAGCTATTAAAGGATACATTGACAAATATGTTTGGCCTACCAATTCATCATTATGCACTGATTGATTTTAAAAACTTTGAATCCTTAGTGGATATTTTAGCCCCAAATGGTGTGGAAATGGATGTTGAAAAGGACATGTCTGAAAATATTGGGGTAGAGTTAAAGCAAGGTGTTCATCGTTTAAATGGACAGGAGCTACTAGGTTATGCGCGTTTCCGTCATGATGCAGAAGGAGATTTTGGGCGTGTTGCACGTCAGCAAAAAGTGATTGAAGCATTAAAAACGGAGTTATTAACACCTACGAATATGTTGCATTTACCAAAATTTGTTGGTGCGGCACAGGGCTATATCACAACAGATTATTCATCTACTGAGGAAATGCAGCAAGTGCTTAAATTGCTATCAAAGGGCAAGGTAAACATTGAGAAAGCAACCATCCCTATCGAGGGGAGCTATCAATTCCAAAACTTTAGCCATGCGGGCGATTCTATTGTCATCGATGTGGAGCAAAACAAAGCCTTTTTAAGTGATTTTTTAGGTATTTCACTAGAGTGATGTTTCGCAAAAACCAGCATTATCCTGTAATATAAAGGTAGAGCATTTGGATAGGGGTGGATATATGGAAAAAGAGAGACCAAAAGAGCGTTCAAGCCTGTTAGCAACCAAGTTTATTCGTTTTTTAGGTGGTAGAAACCTATTATTTACACTGGTAATTTTATTACTGGTGGCATGTGTTATTTTTATGTTTAATCAAGTTTCCTTTATCTTTACCCCGCTACAAGTTTTATTTGAAGTAGTCATTTTACCAGGGGTACTAGCCGTCATTGGTTACTATTTATTACGCCCATTGCTGGCGATTCTAGTACGATGGCGCATACCAAGAATATGGGGTATTTTAATCCTCTATATTGCGGTCATTGGTGTCATTACGTTACTTGTGGTGCTAGTCTATCCGTTTTTACGCGATCAGTTCACGAATTTAGCACAGGAATTCCCAGAGTACTTCATGGCCTTTACGCAAAACATTGTAGAATTCCTAAATCATTCACGTTTCAATGAGTACTTAGATAAAATTAGTTTTAATTTTGATGAAGTTTTGAATAACTTCACAACGGATATGGTAAAAACAGTGAAGGATATGGCGACCAATGTAGCACAGGGTGTGGCATCTGGTATTACCGGCTTCCTATCAACGTTAACAGGTATTTTGCTTTCACTTGTAACGGTGCCATTCATTCTGTTTTATTTACTAAAAGAGGGCGAAAAATTACCGAAATTTATGCTGAAAGTGTGCCCACCACGTATGCGTAAAGAGGTAACTGACATTTTCCATGACATGGACAAGCAAATTAGTTCGTACATACAGGGACAGATTTTAGTATCCATGTGTATTGGGGCAATGGTAACGATTGGCTTCTTAATTATTGGCATGAAGTATGCTTTATTGCTCGGCTTCCTTGCCATGATTACAAGTGTGGTGCCTTATTTAGGACCCGTTATTGCGATCACACCAGCAGTCATTATCGCTCTTGTTACATCCCCATTGATGCTGATTAAGCTAGCGATTGTATGGACAATCGTTCAGCTAATCGAAGGAAAGTTCATTTCTCCGCAAATTATGGGGAAATCACTCAGTATTCACCCGATTACGATTATCTTTGTACTATTAACGGCAGGCTCGTTATTTGGAGTCCCAGGCGTTATTTTAGGGATTCCAGGCTATGCAATCTTTAAGGTACTTGTCACGCATTTATTCAAGCTCTTTAAGCAGCGCTATAATCGCTACGAAGATGACGTTCATCAAAAATATGATATCTAATAAACGACCAGCTACTGCTAGCAACGCAGTAGCTGGTTTTTGCTGTGGAAAATAGCATTATGCTATTCTAGTAGTAGAGTCAAAACAAGGGGGAAAAGGAAATGGCATACATACCGATTAATTTTCAAGAGAAACTGGCTAAATTTCAAGAGCATTGGTCTCCAAAGGTCATTGCTGAAATGAATAATTATCAATTCAAACTCGTCAAAGTTCAGGGGGATTTTGTTTGGCATAAGCATGAGGATACGGATGAGGTATTTATCGTCCTTGAGGGGCAATTAATTATTGAATTTCGAGATGGTCAGGTAAGCTTGTGTGCAGGAGAGATGTTTGTTGTTCCTCGCAATGTGGAACATAAACCCTTTGCAGCTTCGGAGTGTAAAATTCTGCTTGTAGAGCCGACGGGTGTCGTGAATACAGGTGAGGAGCAATCAGAGCTTACAGCTGAAAACGATGTGTGGATTTAACCTCCATAGAAAAAGCCCTTCCAACAAAACGTTAGAAGGGTTTTTACATTGACTAATTATTGCTTTGCTAATAATTGTACTTGTGCTAAGCGATCCACTGCTTCTTGCAGAAGTTCCTTTGGTTGGACTAATGCTAAACGTAAATAGCCTTGTCCAGCTGTACCAAATACGGTTCCTGGAACTGTGACAACACCTACTTGTTCAATCAATTGAAAGGCTAATTCTGTACAATCCATATTATAGGGATATTTAGCCCATACGAACATCCCACCATCAGAGGGTGCTGCTTCCCAGCCTAAAGCTTGTAAGCCATTCATCAGCGTTTTATGGCGCTCTGAGAAAGTGGCACGTAAGCTTTCCGTAATATCCTCAGCGTTATCCAATGCTACGACAGCCGCATCCTGAATTGGCTCGAAAATACCGAAATCTAAATTTGATTTTAATTGCTTAATAACCGCGATCATTTCTGCATTTCCTGCGATATAGGCAATACGTGTACCAGCAAGGCTAAAGCTTTTAGAGAGGGAGTTAATTTCCATACCGACTTCTTTTGCTCCAGGAGCAGCTAGGAAGCTAATAGGACCATCTCCCGTAAAATAGAACTCTGAATAGGCTGCATCATGGAGGACGATGATCTTATACTTTTTAGCAAAGGCAATGACTTTTTCAAAGTACGCTAATGACGGCATTGCTGGTACAGGATTTCCTGGTAAGTTTAAAATCAATAGCTTTGCTTTCTGTGCAATTTCTTCTGGTACAGCGTCTAAATCAGGTAAATAATCGTTGTCGGCTGTTTGAGGCATGTAATAAGGTGTTGCGCCAGCTAAGTGAATCCCTGCGTCATACGCTACATAAGCTGGGTTTGTGGATAAGACGATGTCTCCTGGATCACAAAAGGCGATTGGCAAATGGACTAAGCCTTCTTGCGACCCCATTGTTTGAATAATTTCTGTTGCGGGATCTAAATCAACATTACTACGACGCTTATAGTAGCGACTTACTGCGTCATAAAAACGCTGTGTGCCAGTCAGTGTATAGCCATAAGATTCAGCTAAACCTGCACGATAGGAAAGATGCTCACGTATTTTGGCATGTGGAGGAAGATCAGGGCTGCCTAAGCTTAAGTCAATTAAAGTCATGCCCTTTGCTTGCTGCTCGCGAGCAAAATTTTTCAAATCTCCGAAAATTGCTGGTGTAAATGATGACATTTTTTTAGATGGTACGATTTTCAAAACTAGTACACTCCTTGTAGTTGTATAACAGAATAGTAGTTCACATTTTATCATACTGAAGCGCAGAAAGGGACAGATATTCTGAAAAAAGAAAATATTTATATAATGAAGAGGATGTGTGCATAGTCTAGCGAAAAAAGAATTTCTACCATTGGGAGAAGCTACTATAAATTCCTTCAAAGAGGAAAGTGTATTATACTGAGTATAAAGCTTTTCAGGTGGGGTGAGTCTTATGAGAACAGAGCAAGAAATGTATGATTTAATCCTAGCCACTGCACAACAGGACACTAGAATTCGTGCTGTTTACCTAAATGGCTCAAGAGCAAATCCGAATGGTCCAAGGGATATGTTTCAGGATTTTGATGTTGTGTATGTCGTAACAGACATAGCCTCTTTTTTACAAGATGACAAATGGATTCACGTATTTGGTGAGCGGCTGATGGTGCAGGAGCCTGATCTACTGGATAAGGGGCTTGGCTTGGACAAAGACTTTTCTTATAGCTATACATATTTAATGTTATTAAAGGATGGACATCGCATTGACCTTCGCCTATTATCGACACAAGCTATGCTGGATGAATATGGACAAGACAAGCTGACAGTCCCTTTACTCGATAAGGATCAGCTTTTGCCACCTATCTCTCCATCTTCAGATTGTGACGATCATATTAGCCCGCCGACTGTGGGGCAATTTGCCAGCTGTACCAATGATTTTTGGTGGTGCTTACAAAATGTAGCCAAGGGCATTTGGCGAGACGAGCTCCCATATGCCAAGCAAATGTTTGAGGAAACGACAAGGCAGTCCTTACATCAAATGCTCAATTGGTGGATTGGTCAGCATCATCATTTTCAATTATCTACGGGCAAAATGGGAAAGTATTTAAAAAACTATGTGCCAGCTAATTATTGGGCATTGTACGTAAAAACCTACGCTGACGCAGACTATGCTAACATGTGGAATGCCCTGTTTGCGGCATGCACACTCTTTCGAAGCATCGCAAAGGAGGTAGCCCATCACTTCCAGTTCGCGTACCCTCACGAGGATGATGCTCGTATGTCAGCCTATTTGAAGCATGTACGTACATTACCACCAGATGCGAAAATGATTTTGTAAGGGGGAAGAGGGCATTGAAGGTTTATTCATTAAGTGGACCAAGCGGCACAGGCAAAAGTACAAGTGCGCTGGCCTTTGCCCATAAATTAGGCGTAGAGGCCATTGTTGATGATGGATTACTCATTGTGAATGGCGTCAGAGTGGCAGGTCTTTCTGCTAAATTCGAAAAGAATACAATTACTGCTGTACGACGTGCCATTTTTACAGATCCAGTTCATCGTGAGGCTGTCCAAAAGGCGCTAGCTCATCATCAGGTACAATCTATTTTACTGATAGGCACATCCACTAAAATGACGAATAGTATTGCCAAGCAGCTAGAGCTGGGTCCGATTGAACACTATTATAATGTTGAAGATGTCCGTTCATTAAAAGAAATTCAAAAAGCACGCTTTATCCGTCAAACACAGGGCAAGCATGTTATGCCGATTCCATATAGACAAGTGGAGCAAAATTTCTTTAAACGATTGGTGCAAAAGGGCATGGAGATTTTTTCTTCGAAACGAGAAAAAATCGGGGAAACGACGATTGTACGTCCTGATTTTCAGCGTGAATATATAGAAATCAGCAAACCTGTTTATGTACAGCTACTGACATACTGCTGTAGCCAACAGGCAATTGTACAAAAGGTTGAACAAGCACAATTTGTGCTAGGGGATCAGGTTCAAGCTATCCTCACTATACAGGTGAAGTTGCCGATTGATTATCCATTAGCAGCGCGTTTAATAGAATTACAACAAGCTGTGCAGCAAGATTTTTATCTACATTTTGGCTATGAATTAGATGCTATTCATGTACATGTAAAAACGGCTTTGCAAAAGAAAAAAGCATAAAAAACAGGTACTCCGCTCGCACGTTGGCGTTAAGAGTACCTGTTTTTTATTTAGGCTGGCGCGTGAACTGTGGCTGGCGTTTTTCCACAAAGGCACGACAACCCTCTGCGAAATCACTGCCTACAAATGGCGAAGAGCCTTGCCATAAGGTCGGCACACTATCGAGACATTCTTGAACAGATTGCTTCACGGCAAGTAAGGATTCAGGCGACATTCCTGCAACCAGCTTACCCATTCGAATCATGTATTTATTTAAATCTTTTTCAGCTACTAGGTAGTTAAGCATTCCCAGCTTGAAGGCTTCCTCTGCTTTAAACATTCGTCCTGTAAAGACTAAATCCTTGGTTGTGGCAGGACCAACGAGCTGGACTAAACGCTGTGCAAATTTGTTATTTAAGGTAATTCCTAATTTACCGACAGGAATGCCGAGCTTGGCCTTTTCAGAGCCAATGCGGATATCGCAGGCTAAGGCTAATTCCAAGCCAGCGCCCATCGCAGGCCCATTGATAACGCCAATCGTTGGAATCGGTAGGCGCTCAATGGTAGAAATGGTTTTTTCCATATGTACAAAGGCTTCTTCAGCTTGTTCAAGAGAAATGGCATTGAACTCTTTAATATCAGAGCCCGCTGTAAAGTTTTGGCCAGAGCCTCGTAAAATTAGTACTTTATTTTTCGGATTATCTAATACTTGTAGGGCAATCTTGGCTAATTGATCCCACATGTTTGCGGTTAATGCATTTTTTGCTTGTGGTCGATGAATCGTAATAATCGCTAGTCCAGCTGTTTCTTGATAAATAATTTTCGCATCTTCTGCTTCCAGTCGAGTCGTTTTTACTTGCATATCGGAAAGCCTCCTACATGTTAGTGTCTATCTTTATTATATAACACAATTAACCATAAACACGAAATGATACGAATTTTCACATAAAATTGCATTGTTATACAAGAATGTAGGGAATAGTAAGCAATTATTGTACGACAACAGGGGAGCGGAATTTACTATTGTAAGAAAGCAAAAATGATGAGAAACTACTTTAGGAACATATGTTTCTTCATTACGTAAAGGGCATTTGAATGGTAGAAGCGGGTTCCTGTTATAGAAATACAGATTATCCGACATTACAATATGATAAAATGAAATTGAACCTACGCACCCAAAATATAGTAAAATACAAATAACACACGCAAAGTAAACAAGGAGGGACGATATGATTACACTCAAGGAAGCATGGAATAGCTATGTATTACTGCTGCAATCATTGAAAAAAAGTCCTGCCACAAAAAAACAATACAATATGGACGGGCAGCAATTTTTAACTTTCGCCCATAAGCAAAACTACTTGTATGTAGATCATCAATTGAAAAATTTATTACAGCTTTACTGCGACTATTTAAAGGAAACTTACAGTAATAGCAATACTTTTAATCATAAAATAGCGACATTACGAGGCTTTGTAGACTTTCTTTTTTTACGAGAATGGGTGGAGCCTTTTGATTATCAGCAAATTTTACAGCCGAAAAAAAGACAAAAAGAGGCACTGCAAGCCCTGACAAACAAGCAGATCATGCAAATTGCAAACGTATGGCCCACCTATTTCCAATATGCTAAAACAAAGGAGCATGCATGGCTGGCAAGACGCAATGGCTGTATCGTTCAAGTGTTGATGGAAACTGGTTGTAAGCCTGCCGAGCTCGTTCGCATGAAATGGACTCACTTTAATGAAGAAAAAGCGACTCTTTTTATAGCCAACCGAAATGGACGTCGAGAAATAAAGTGTTCACCGATCCTTATGGACATGCTCGCACAGTATAAAAAAGAGACGACCAATTTACATGAGCAAGAGGTGGGGGAATGGGTGTGGGTAAGTGAGGCTAGCCATTCAAAATCAATTTCAACAAAGACAGTTGAGCGAATTTTCCAGGCAATTTCAAAGGATATTGGGATGAATGTCAGAGCTACAGATTTACGCTATACAGTCATGCAAAAGGCATTTCAAAGTGAAAAAACTATCGAAAATATTCAGCAAACAATGGGTTATGTAAGAAAATGGGTATTAACAGAAAGGCAAGGGCGTTTTGAATAATTTTCTAACAAAAGAATCGGAAAAGAACAAAGGTTTCAGTATTTATTATAGAATACTAAAAAATAAACTGGGGTCTTTATGAGTTCTATCAAAAGGTTTACGTTTTTTACGCCCAGGCACTTGATTAGCTTCAAGATGCCAATCCGAGTTCACCATTCTCGACAATCTGAAACGCTAATTTGATTTAGATTCAACGCATACGAAATACTTACGGCCATCAAGAAAAATTCTCTTATTAACGTACCAGACACTCGATCTCCATTTGTCGCATTCGATGGGGTTGACTGGTGATTTTTTCCTCTCTCTTACAATCTAACAAACTTCAAATTCAAACGATTCGTAAACGTCTGATTAAAGTAGCGAGTAAATTAGTAAAGTTTGTTGGACACTCGTTTCAGTTTAAATTGTCGTCTACTTCCACTTCCTTTGGGTTGTTCTGACCAGAAAGCAAAAATTACAATTTACACTAAACCGTCTTTTAAAAAAATCAAAATCGTATCAAGGGATTAAGGGGAAGTCTGCCCAAAAATCAATTTTCTCCCAATATCTTTTTCAGAACCTCACTCAGTACGCATTTCCCTCAAAATGAGAATAAAGTAAAAATATTACATTTTTATAAAAAAATTTATCTACGCTATAATTATCTATTCACAAAAAATCAAGTGTCTTTTTACAAAGTTCGTAATAAATATTACTTTCGTTATACGAAAAAAGAAAATAGCGCCAAAAAATGGCGGTGTTAATGGCGGTATTTGGCGTGATTTGCAGAATAGTGTTTAATTACCGCCGATAAATTGGCGTGAAAATTGTATTGTAATACCATTTATGTAAATGTTAATATTTTATTAACTTGATCAAGTTGAAGCAAGGTTGTTAAAATTTATTAAAAAATTTAGGACTTAGGAGAAGAAACATGAAAAAAATCATTTGTGGCGCAGCAATAGTTTTTGCTTTTTCAACTGTCGCATCTCCAACATTATTGACATTAGCACATTATGAAAATAACATAGAATTATCATCAGAATTTAATTTAGGTAAAAATTTTAAGCTGCTTTATGATAAAGAAAATAAATCAGCTTATCAAATAACAGATGAGATAGGCAATACTTATGAGTACGTTGAAGAGGTAATCAGTAAACCGGATGGTACTGATGAAATAACACAAAAAAAATTTATGGTCTTAGCAGGAAACCAAAAGGAATTATTAGATGAGAAAGTGATAAGTATTATGGAAACAGCGACAGATATAATCATTAAAGAACTTTCTAATGCTTATAGTACAGATGTAGTAATAAACAAAACAGATACACAAATTAACTTTGAATCCACTTTAGAACACCAATATTCAAATATAAATCCTGAATTAAATACATTGGCAGCATCAGAACCTACATCAGGAGGTTCTTATATCGCCGCTATTCGTTGGGAAGAATCTAAAAATAATAATACAGCATATGCTATTTTTGGTACTAAGTCTAAAACTACAACTAAGCAACAATGGCAATATAGAGATTTTAAAGCAGCAGCTAACAGCATAGTCACGGAAGAAAAAAGTATTGCTACAGCAGGTTTAGGTGGTGTCGTTGATGCAGTCTGGGCAGCAGTTAAAGGTGGAGATCTTTTGTCCTGGGAATTAATAAAAAAGGTATTTGGTAAATTAGGAAAGGCTGTACCTGCCGTTGGAACCATTATTACTGTTTATACTTATATTAGTTTATGTTTAGATGCTAAAGAAAAATATGATGCTATACCTTGATGAGAGTTGAAGCCAATTCGCTCGTATTTCACGTAAGCTAAAATACTGTCAGTTCTGTCGCCAGAAGCGTATTCATCCAGCTTCTAAGAGCGTACGAAAAACTTTGGTAATATTTTGTTTGTTTACTAGAGCCTCAAAGATTTCTGTTGTAAACTGATTCATAGGGAAGACCTCTTTTCTAGGATTGGTTGTGAACTTAACTCTACCAAGAAAAGGGCTTCCTTTTTTGTCGTCCTAATTACACAAAATATTTTATACTCTGGCAATTCACGTAATGGCTTGTATTCACGCACATTCATACAGAATACGGTGAATTAAACATCCAGATTCCATGTGTTCGCAATGAAACGTTTAAACAGCACCTAATAACGCTCGATTACAACCAAAACCGTTCCTTTCCTTCGAATCCTTCGAAAAAATCTATTGAAAAATCAAGAAGTGATAATCTATAAGAAAAGGGCTGATTGTCATTTACACAAAAATATTGACAGTTCCCCTTGAATGAGTAATTGTAAAAAATTTATAAGGAATGATCTATTTTGAATATCCTTATTAGTGTCCTAATAATTATTGTTTATATCCTGCTTATGTATTTTATTTTTGGGATTTTAATGAAATTCATGAAGCGAAGAAGTTCTGACTTCATTGTCCAAATTTTTCCTGGGTGGATTTTAATATTATTATCAAGTTGTTGTATAGTATTATTTTCCCCATTATATTTCACATATCAATTTGTTTTTAAATTTATTATGTTTACCTCCATAGGAGTTTGTTCTGTTTCATTTTTCCTATTGTTTGTTATAAAAAATATAAGCTTAGATAAATATAATACTATAATTTTAAAATTGAAAAATAATAGGAATATAAAATAAATTTTATAACAAAACGTGCAAAAAGTCGATTACCTACAGTACAGGAATCCGACTTTTTTGGCACGTTTTGTTATAAATAATTTAACGCTTTGACGTTCACTTTAACGGTTAAATGATGCTTTCCACCTGTATAAACTCCCTCAACAGGACTTATATCGGAGTAATCGCGACCAATACATAAAATAATATGGTTTTCTAATACTTCCACATTATTTGTGGGATCAAGACCGATCCAGCCAATACCTGGAATCATGACTTCTACCCAGGCATGTGTAGCGATATCTCCGATGAGGGCTGAGTTTTCATCGACATATAGATAGCCACTGACATAGCGAGCTGGTATTCCTTTCGCCCGTAAAACAGCAAGCATGACATGGGTGAAATCCTGACAAACACCCCGTTTTAATGCAAATGCCTCACTTGCTATTGTAGTTACATTGGTCGCTGTCGGGTCATACTCAAAGCTAGAATATAAATACTGCATTAAATTAAGCGAAAAGAGCACAGGATTTTCAGCATGACCGATCGCATGATAAACTTCCTCTAGCTGCTGCTCTGTCATAAATGTAAAATGTGTTGCTTTTAAATACGGTAAATAATGCTCATAGAATAGCTGTGAGTGAAAGATGGTCTGCATTTCGGGCGAATATTGAATACGATGAATAAATGGCGCACGCTGAATACTAACAATTGAAGATGTATGAATTTCTAGTATCTGATGTTGCTCTGGTATATAAAAAGAACCAACTGTATTGCCCCAAATATCCGTATGCTCACGGGTTAGGGAGGATGGCGTAATGGCAATTCGATAAGATAACAATCGCTGACGCTCATCGCTACGCGGCTTTAAACGAATAGTATTCAAGCTTTGATCGACTTCAGACTCATATTGAAAAATATTTGTATGCTGAATTTCAAATTTCATCGTGTCCGCTTCCTTCTGCTTACTGACTTGCCTGTTGAAAGGGAGCTGTGGTGAATTCCTTTCAAGGTTGTACGCTGGGTTCATATAAATGATAGATTGTCGAAAAGGCATCACTAAAAGCCATACATTGAGACAATCTTTCCTCCATCATTTTTAGGGTTTCCTCAATAGTCATTTGCCAAAAATCAATATGATCGATTGCAAGAACAAGGCTACTAATATCCGACTGAAGCGTTAAAAATCGTGAGGATAAAGAATCATGTTCAATAGCCGTTATGGCTTCTTCTATTTTCTTTACACAGAACATCACAGAACATGGGAAATGCGCATCTTGGACTAAATAGCGAATGACCGTTAGTAAATTGGTCTGTCGATGCTTCCGCATGAAAGATTCTCTTGCTGCGGAAAGATCCAATAAAAAGGTACCATCATCCTCTAATAGTGACATACCTGTTCGCTTCTGTTGTTCTACGATTATCACGATCATCCGAATGGTTTTTTCTGCTCGTTCAAGCCATTTGCCAACCTGCATAAAATAGAAGGGAAGATCGCGATCCATCGAGCCCTCAATTAGCCCTGTCTCCATCCATAAAGTCTTTCGCACATCCTGTAAAAAATCTTGAAGGGCAATGAGTGGAATAGGTCGTTCTCTTTTTAGTATGGACTGTTGCTTTGTTAAATAAAAGGAATTTTGAATTTCCCAAAGTTCCGTTGGCATACTATCACGTGTAACCCGTGCATTTTCCCGAATAGCACGTAATGTGGCATGAAGGGCATTGCCATTTTTCTCAGAAAACAGAAGATAATCAATCAAAGGGTTAACACGAATCGTTGTGTAATTTGCTAAATACTCCTCCTTAGAGGCACAAATATTTAAAACAGCCTCCCAATGATCAATATAATCATGTTCTTGCCCAGATTGCTCCAACATATTCAACAGCTGTACCTGTAATATATGTGCATTTGTTTGTGTACGTTCACTATAACGTGCCATCCAGTACAACGCGTCGGCTACTCGACTTAGCATGCTGCAATTCCTCCTTTAAAATCCACGTATCCTTTGCACCGCCCCCTTGAGAGGAATTCACCACAAGAGACCCTTCTTGTAGTGCCACTCTGGATAAACCACCAGGCAACACATAGCAATCCTCACCCTTCATGACATAGACACGTAAATCAACATGGCAAGGATAAAATCGCCCATTCTGGAAGGCAGGTGCTCTGGACAATTTAATTGTGGGTTGTGCAATGTATTGATAGGGCTGTTCAACAATTTTTTGCTTAAATAAAGCAATCTCTTCCTTACTCGCATGTGGACCAATTAACATGTCATAGCCACCAGAGGCTCCTACGTTTTTAATAACGAGCTCGTGTATATGCTCTAGCACCCATTCACGCTGACTGTCATCTCCTAGATGATAGGTTTTCACATTCGGTAGAATAGGCTCTTCCTGTAAATAATAGCGAATCATCTCAGGCACATAGGCATACATTGCTTTATCATCTGCCACTCCATTCCCAACGGCATTCAAGATGGATACATGACCTGCTTGATAAGCAGCCATTAAATGTGGAACACCTAATAAAGAATCCTCACGAAAGACAGTAGGATCTAGAAAGTCATCATCAATCCGCCGATAAATAATATCGATTTGCTGTAGGCCATAAATGGTTTTCATATAGACCTTCAAATCATGTACTACTAAATCACGGCCCTCGACGAGCTGGATGTTTAAATGCTGGGCTAAAAAAACATGATCGTAATACGCAGAATTGTACATGCCTGCTGTCAGGAGTACAGCTTTAGGCTCTCTTTCTGCTTGCATGGAAGGTGGGCGATGGGCAAGAAGTGCTTTTTTCATATAAGCCATTTGTTTATCAAGAGGTCGAATCGTATGCTTGGAGAAAAATTCTGGGTATACTTCCTTCATCACATCCCGATTTTCAAAGACATAGGAAATGCCAGAAGGATTGCGTAAATTATCTTCGAGTACATGATAATCACCTTTTTCATCCCGAATTAAATCAATCCCTGCTAAAAATATATGATTCGCAATTGGTACTTGAAGTCCTCTCATGATTGGTTTGAAATATGGATTATTTTCAACAAGCTGTCTCGGAATAAGACCGTCCTGAATGATCTTTTGCTGTCCATAAACATCCTGTAAAAATTTGTTGAGTGCCTCCACACGCTGTTTGACACCTGCTTCAATCATGGCCCATTTGGTTTGAGGAATAATAATTGGGATACAATCAAAAGGCATAGTACGTTCTGTTCCATCTTGTGCACCATATACCGTAAATGTAATCCCTTGTCTGAGAAAGCTTGCTTGCGCTTGACGGTATTTTTCTTCAAGTTGCTCCCGCGAAAAAAAGGTTAGCTTATGATGAAAAGATCGATAATGAGGCTTTGGCTTATTGCCATCAAACATTTCATCGAAAAACAGACTAGAATCATATAAATTCATCATATGGATCGCCTCCGAATTCAAG
This sequence comes from Lysinibacillus capsici, assembly GCF_020217405.1. Lineage (NCBI taxonomy): Bacteria > Bacillati > Bacillota > Bacilli > Caryophanales > Bacillaceae > Lysinibacillus > Lysinibacillus capsici. The sequence goes on from NZ_CP084108.1 coordinate 2,416,607, forward strand.
TAGTAGTGAAAACATGTTACACTGTGAATAAATACATAAAAGGAGCTAACAACCATGGCCATCATTAATTTAATGCAAGCATATGAATTAGATAAACTATCCAAATTACATTTATCAGACGAGGAAATTTTACGAGCTTTGCGTTCGGGGGATGTATCAGCTTGGCAAGAACAAGTGCCAAACTATGAATTTAGCGAGACAATGGCTCTATATCAGGAAGGGGAACAAAAGTTCTTAGATGCATACAATGGCCATTATCGAATCAAGTATGTAACATTACCAGGCATCCAACGTTTATTGCAGCTACGCTTTCAATTAGAAGAAGGGAAGGATTACCAACTAGTAGAAACAGGTATCCAGCATTTAACGTGTGATGAGGAAACAGTCACAAGACTTCAGCAAATGTTATCGACAAACTGGTCACTAACAAAACAAGAGGATGGGAATTATTCAGTTTTTGTAAAATAATCCCATGTGTGTTGTGAGACGAATTGACATGGGCAGTTACCCATCTATTGTTTTTTCGAAGCGTCTCACAAAGCAAATAAAGTCTACTAGATTTTAATATTCATTTACCGTGAACTTTATGCCTAAAATCCTATAACTGTCACAAAATAGTTGTAACAAAAACCCTCTTTTTAAAAAGGGGTTTTTTTATTAACTTCAAACAGAACATTTGTTCTAATATGCGAAAAAGGGCATTTTTTTTCAATAAAGTTCCCAAATTTATATTTGGGAACGTTTTTTCATGGTAAAATAGAGCAAATAGAGGTGATGAGTATGCAAAAAACAAAACAACCAAAATTTATGAAGGATTTTCTTGTCTATTTAACAACCATCAAAGGAAAGTCTCAGCGCACAAGAAAAGAATATGAATATGACCTGACCTTATTTTTCCGCTTCTACAAAGCTGTCCAGGAGGATTTGGATATAGAGAATTTAGCTACCATTGATATTGGCACTATTACAATAGAAGAAATACGCGAAATGACATTAGAGGATCTTTATTTATTCATGGAATATTGCGAAGTACAGCGAGGTAATTCTGCTGCTGCCCGAGCACGAAAAGTGGCCACATTAAAATCCTTTTTTAACTATTTAAAAGGCAAACGTCGACTTATCGAGGAAAATCCTGCAGATGAATTAGAGACACCCAAGATAGGCAGAAAACGACCCATTTATATGAACCTACAAGAAGCTACACAATTTATAGATGGGATTAAAAGCAATCAGGCATCCCCGAGAAATTATTGCATGATGATGTTTTTTTTAAATTTAGGAATACGTGTCACCGAGCTATGTCAGCTTAATAAGACATCCATTCAAGGACGTTATTTAACCATAATTGGGAAGGGGAACAAAGAGCGCACCGTCTATTTAAATGATAGCTGTATGCAGGCACTTGCAGACTATGAAAACAGTGGGAAGACACCCTATAAAGGAGAAGGTGAGGAGCCACTTTTTGTGTCACAAAAGGGAACACGCTTCACAAGACAAACCGTTGCCAAAATTGTTAAACGTATTAATCAGCAGTCAGGTCTTCAAAAAGAACGACTTACACCACACAAGCTACGCCATACATCCGCAACGATGATGTATAAAGCAGGGGCAGATATCCGTAGTTTGCAGCACATTTTAGGGCATTCTAGCGTTGCAACCACGCAAATTTATACACATATTGAAGATGAGCAGCTACAGCATGTGTTAGAGAATAATCCATTTAATATTGTTCGGGAAAGATGATTTTCTCCCCTCCATATCGAATATATAGTAGAAGACCTAATGAAAGGGGAGCCAAGGATGTCAAACGTCAAAGAACATCTCGATACCACAAGAACACAACTGCTTCAGGAAATTCACTTATTGGACGATACAACCTTTAATAAAAAACCAGATGCACAAAGCTGGAGTGTGGCACAAATCTGTCATCATCTCGTATTAGTAGAGGAAGCAACAAAGAAAGCCATTACATGGGGATTAAAGGCAGAGGAACAGTCAACACCCGCTCGAAAAAATGTTCAGCTCATCTTAGATCGAACAAGAAAGTTCCAAGCACCACCTATTGTAGAGCCAGCAGAAGAGCCTTTCACTGTTCAAGCGATGCTGGATTTACTAGCTACAACAAGAAAGAACCTCCTCGCCTTTTTGCAAACAATCGAGGAACCTGAAGCATTAGCTAAGCGCGCTGTGAAGCACCCAGCCTTAGGAGAATTACCACTCGACCAATGGATTGAAATGGTCTATATGCACGAGCAACGTCATATCAAGCAATTACAAGAAATCATTAGAGAGTAACATGCATGAAAGGAATTTGGCTACAGGAGAGGAGCTAAATTCCTTTTATTGTTATTCAATTTTTCTGTTATAATCACTTGACGTGCTACATAATCTGTTATATATTAAATAAAAATAATAACAACTGTTATAAAACAGTTTTCGTTAGAGGAGGAAATTTAAATGTCAAAGTATCGTGATGGTTATGAATTTTATTGTGAAATGTGTGAGCGCTATGGATTGGAGCCAATTTCTTTCCGTTACTATGTATTACAATTATCACAGCAACAACTTTCGGCTTACAATATGCAAGCAAAACAATTAGGAATTTAAAAGGAGTGATTATGACGGAAGCCGCCGTGAATATTTTATGAAAAGCCCAGCCATACTAAATAAAATGGTCTGGGCTTTCGTGATTTCAGCAAGAAATTTCAGATAATTCATTGACAAGCACAGTAGTCTGTTATATATTTTTAAAAAAATAATATTTCTGTTATATAACAAAAAACTAGACGTAAAATAGGGAATGTGAAAGGAAGTTATGAGGATGACAGATTATCGAGAAGGTTATGAATTTTATCGTCAAGTATGTGAGGAGCATGGGCTAGAACCTGTTAATTTTCACTATTACATTTCAAGTTTGTCCCAAGAGCAATTAGATGCCTACAACATGCAGGCGAAATCAATAGGGGGTTCAATAGAATATGAGGTCTCTTGACATATAAAATGCCTTACTTCCTATGTGGGACAGTAAGGCATTTTACTTTAACAAAAATTTTACAAGACATTCAAACATATTATATAAAACTTTTATATTTTGTATTAAAAAGATAAATAGCCTAAATAAACTATTTAATATAGTTCAAAAGTAGTGAATAACTATATATTTAGACAATTACAAGGAGGTTATATCCACTAATTTTTGTCTATTTTATTAAAAACTATCAAATGTAGCTTTGAATGTTTTTGAGATTTGGGTTGAATTAACTGCTTTTCTAAGACTATAATATAATTACATAAAAAAGGGCGATATACCACAACTTTATACCTCGCTGTAAGATAAAGCAAAAGTACCAAACCCTTCATATTTTAATGAATGGAGAATGAAAATGATGAATATCACGCCTAGTAGTGTTAATCAAATGAACTACAGTCTAAAAGAATTACAAGATATCTTTTCCGCCATGAATAGTTCCATCATTGTAGCGATTACAGATCGTACCGGAAAAATTACATTTGTTAATGATCATTTTTGTAAAATTTCGAAGTATACGCGTGAAGAATTAGTGGGTCAAGATCACCGTTTACTAAATTCAGGCTTTCATCCCAAATCTTTCTTTAGAGAGATGTGGAAAACAATCGGTAATGGCGATATGTGGAATGGCGAGGTGTGCAATCGTGCGAAAGATGGCAGTTTATATTGGGTGAAAACAACGATTATCCCGTTCCTAGATGAACGAGGAAAGCCGTATCAATATATTGCCATTCGCGTAGATATTACAGCGCAAAAGGACATTAAAAAAATTACTCATATTGCCTATCATGATGAACTAACAGGGCTACCAAATCGTCGCAAATTAGAACAGCGTTTAGAAAATGAATTTCATCAATCTCGACGTACAGGAGAGAAGTTTGCGTTATTTTTCATTGATGTGAATCGTTTCAAACACATTAACGACGGACTTGGTCATATTATTGGCGATATGTTTTTAGTGGAAATGTCCAATCGTCTGCGCAATATTGATCATACTTCGAATTCTTTCTATCGCCACAATAGCGATGAATTTGTCATGATTTTAAATGATGTCAGTCGCATTGAGGAAATGGCTAAGGAAATTATTGGCGTCTTCCATGAAAGCTTTATTGTCGATACCTATGAGTTTTATGCGAGTATTAGTATCGGCATCAGTGTATTCCCAGATCATGCAAACTCTGTGGAAGAATTATTGAAAAATGCGGATATTGCTATGTATGCGGCAAAATCTACACGTGGTAACCAATATCGCCTCTATCGTGATAATATGGACGAGGCCAATGATAAATGGCTTTTGCTGGAAACGAAATTACATCAAGCATTAAAGCAAGATCGTCTAGAATTACATTATCAGCCTAAGATCGACTTAAAAACGGATTCTGTTATTGGGATGGAGGCATTGCTACGCTGGTATGACCCTGAATTAGGTCATATTCCGCCAGATCGTTTTATTCCATTTGCAGAGGATTGTGGACTGATTAATGATATTGGTGTATGGGTTTTACGTAAAGCCTGTGCTCAAGCACGTCAGTGGAATGAAGTACATGATTTATCATTGCGGGTAGCTGTGAATATTTCACCAATTCATATTAGTACAGGTGGCTTTGTGGATATGGTGCGTAGTGTCATTGCAGAAACAGGCATTGACCCTAATTTATTAGAAATTGAAATTACCGAGATGAGTATGCTTGATTATACGGAAGATTTAATTGATACTATCAAGCAATTACGAGAACTAGGTATAACTATTTCATTAGATGATTTTGGGACAGGCTATTCATCGTTAAATTATTTAAAAAAATTCCCGGTGGATGTGCTTAAAATTGATCGTGCCTTTGTCCGTGATATCGTACCTGAGAAGTCTGGAATCGCTATGATTTCAGCCATGATTTCATTAGCACATGCCTTAAACCTCCAAGTAGTAGCTGAAGGTGTAGAGGAGGAAGCTGAATTAAATGTTCTGCGTGAGCATGGATGTGAGTATGTGCAGGGCTATTATTTTAGTAAGCCTTTATCTGTAGAAGATTTTACGAATCTCATTGTTAATACTGTCACAAATAAATCCAGTTATTAATTGCTATTCCTGAATGATTTTGCTAAAGTGGGATAAAGTAAAACTGTTAACATGATAAACCATTTGATGATGTGGCCAAGTAAGTAAGAATTGTGAAACAGAAAATATAGCACCTGCTGAGAGCTATATCACCGCTTCTTGACTGAACACCTACCACGGAGATGTTATGCAAACATAACCGAGTCGTTTTCGTTACCAAACGTGAGAGGGCTTTATAATCTACGTAAAGCTAAATCAAGGTGGTACCACGTCATGCCAGCACAAAGACGTCCTTATTCAGAGGACAGCTTTGTGCTTTTTTCTTGCTTCAGCTAAATCTTTATACGGGTTGAACAAGTATTCATTTAACAAAATTGGAGGAGAACACATGTCAAAACAACTAGAAGATTTTTCGAAATGGTATATCGATACCATCCAAAAAGCCGATTTGATGGATTATACACCTGTTCGAGGCTGTATCGCCTTTAAGCCAGACGGCTATGAAATTTGGGAGCATATTCAGGAGGAGATGGATCGTCGCTTTAAAGAGACAGGACATCGTAATGCCTATTTCCCAATGCTTATTCCTGAATCCTTCTTCCAAAAGGAAAAGGATCATATCGAAGGGTTCTCCCCTGAGCTTCCTTGGGTAACCGAGGCAGCAGGGGAACAATTAGAAGAACGACTAGCCCTTCGTCCAACATCTGAGACGATGATTGGTCATCTTTACTCTAATTGGATTAAAAGCTACCGTGACCTACCAGTGCTGATCAATCAATGGGCAAATGTCTTCCGTTGGGAAAAGAAAACACTGCCTTTTATTCGTACATCAGAATTTTTATGGCAAGAAGGGCATACAGCGCACGTGGACGAAGCAGATGCTCGGCAGGAAACAATGCAAATGCTAGACATTTATAAAGAAGTCGTAGAACAGGTACTAGCAATTCCTGTCTATGATGGACAAAAAACCCCTTCTGAGCGTTTCGCAGGGGCTGTCGATACGTACTCTATTGAGGCAATGATGAAAAATGGCAAGGCTGTGCAAGCAGGAACATCCCATTATTTAGGGACAAAATTTGCTGAAGCCTTTAATATCAAGTATTTAAATAAAGCGAACCAGCACGAATACGTACACACAACATCATGGGGAACTTCCACACGTTTAATTGGTTCGGTTATTATGGTGCATGGAGATGAGCAGGGACTTGTTTTACCTCCACGCATCGCACCAACGCAAGTCGTTTTAATTCCAGTTGGGCCATGGAAAAAGAACCCTCAAATCATGGAGCATTTAGATGAGATTTTTGCAGCCTTAAAAGCGAAGGGTATTCGTGTACGTCTGGATGATTCAGACCAATCGCCAGGCTATAAGTTCAATGAATGGGAGCTAAAAGGCGTGCCTGTGCGTGTTGAATTAGGGCCGCGTGACCTAGAAAACAAGCAAGCTTTACTGAAAGCGCGTGATGAAGAAGAAAAACGAACTGTCGAATTAGCTTCAATCATCACAGCTATTGAAGAAGAATTAACAACCATGCAAACGCGCTTATTAGAAAAAGCTCGTCAATTCCGTGAAGCAAATGCTCACACAACAATTGACACATTTTCACAATTACAACAGCACATTGACACAGCAAAAAACAATGGCACAATCCCAGGCTGGGTGCTTGCTGGCTGGTGTGGCGAGGATGCATGTGAGGAAAAAGTAAAGGAAGAGACGAAATACACATCTCGCAACATTCCTTTCAATCCACCAACAACGAAAACCACATGTATTGGCTGTGGTAACGAAGCAAAACATACAGTTTGGTTTGCACAAGCTTATTAATTAACAAAGCATGAACAGAACGCCCGAACAATTATGAAGCACACTAGGTTGTTTTATAATTTAGTTCGGGTTTTTAATGTTCTGCTAAAAAGAAAGCGCTTTTACCAAAGACTTTACTTCCATTTAGATAGTCAAAATTCTCACTCTTGTTTCTCCATGGCTCCTCCAGATAGGCATTGATCCAACGAGCTGTCTTCATCACTCGTAATGGTATTTCCATCTTAGCATCTATCGCCAAGTTCTCATCATGATTGTGATAAAATAAAGGGACGTTTGCTTCTGAAAAATCCTAAAGAAATGAGGATATGAATGACAGTATTACAAGAAGTATTTCATAACTATCTGAATATCAAATTTAACCGGGGATTACGAGCTGTTCACATGAATGATTTCGAATATGTTTTATTAGAAGATACTAGCGCAGAGCTCTTTTTTATTGATCACGAACAGGGGACATTTTTGGAATGGTCAGAGGCATTTCAACCACAAAATCCGCAATATGTTCAAAAGCCCGGCTGGCAGCCTATGCTTACATCTTGTTTCAAGCAGCTAGATGTTTATGATGAGCAAGTATGTTATTATTTGCTCTACACAATAAATGCAACAACTAGAATAATTCCACGGAACCCGTATAACAAGATGAATGATTTTATGAAAAACTATTGCTTCTTTCAACTTGCTCAATTAGAGCATATCACGATACTCAACAAAGAGCAGAAACAACAGTTAAAGGACTTTTTATTCTTTTTCTATCTGTATACCCATCCAGTGAATGAGGAAACGCTTTACGCTTTTTCGTTCAAAGAAGGAACTTTAATTCATGCTAAAACGAATATCAATATGGAGCAATATTTTTCTCATTATCATGCTTATATTTGTCAGCATAAGCAGGACCGAACATTAGTAACACCACATGAGATAAATGCTTGCAAGAAGCTGACAATCGAACTATTGAGAAGCATCGAAGGAAAATCAAAAAGACTCGTTATGCCTTTTGAAGATGGCATAGAGTACTTACATCTAATTAATAATGTAGATGATTTTTTACATATGTTTAATCAAAATAATAAGGCATTCTATCAATTGCTTCATAGCTTTCAATTCGATCATCAATCGAATCCTTATCGTGAGCATTGCTATAGTATGCTATTACAGAATTATGTCACTTATATTTTGACTTTTCACTTTGATGACCTTATTCAGTTAATAGCGTATTTCCATGACTTACCATCAATAGGTAGGATGATTATCAATAAAATTTTTGTCGATACCATCTTTATGCAAAAGATGTTGAAAGAGGCCAATATTAACATTCATCATTATCCAACGATCATAGAGTTTTTTGACGAGGAGGCTAGAAGCATATATCTTGATGAACAGTAAAGGAGACAAGGAAATGACCAACACAACAGGCTGGAAACAGAATGCACAAAATCGCACATTTATAGCTTCATTTAGTGGTGGCAAGGATAGTGTTTTAGCTTTATATAAAGCATCACAGGTGGGCCGAGCAATAGGGCTTATCGTGATGCTGGAGGAAGAAGGGAAACGTTCAAGGTCTCACGGGATGCCACCTGCGCTTATCCAGGCACAAGCTGACTCTATTGGGCTGCCAGTCTATACTGCTGCAGCAAGCTGGGCGGATTATGAAGAAGTATTTGTAGGTTTATTAGTAAATGCAAAGCAGCAGGGAGCTGAAGTATTAGTAACAGGAGACTTAGATATGCCTGAACATGGCTGCTGGCACGATAAAGTCACTAAAAAGGTAGGTTTAAAGCTAGGCATGCCATTGTGGGAGATGAACCATCGTGAGGCTGTCGATGAATTTATTCACTTAGGCTTTATTACAATGATAGTCACGGTCAACCTATCTTTGGGCATGACGGAGGACGATTTAGGGCGTGTGCTTACCCCTGAATATGTAAAGGAGCTTGAAGCCCGGAGCATTGACCCATGCGGAGAAGGCGGCGAATTCCATACGACCGTCATTGATGGACCTCTTTTCCAGCAGCCAATTGCGGTGCGTAAAGGTTCCGTTATTAAAGATGGAGACTACGCCTTTTTACCTTTAGAGCTAGCATAAATTCACATCAGAAAACCTTTATTGGGATGCGCAATTCATGACAATACGGGTTTTCTTTTGAGGCGTATTGTTATTCTGTTACATGCCTCCATAACAACTGAAGTTAACAAATGAATAATTACCCGAAAGTACACAGGCTCTCCTCTGTACTTTTTTGTATTCCAGCTAGTTATTCCTTGTAGGTATAGAACTCCTATCACTTTGTCCAAAATAATATTTGACTGGACACTAATTGGTGTCATATAATTAAGACACCAATTAGTGTCCTATTAGAAAGGGTAGTGGTTTTGAATAACAATCATCAAGAGCGTGACGTTTATGTAGCCATTGCTGACCCTACAAGACGAAAGTTGATCCGTTTATTGGCAGAGGTAGATGAGTTACCGCTTCACGAATTAACCGCTCAATTTGATATGGGGCGTACGGCTGTCTCGAAACATTTAGCCATTCTAAAAGATGCAGGCCTTGTTCTTGCACGCAAGGAAGGTAGAGAGACGAGATATCGATTGAATGCAGCTCCATTGAAAGAAATACAAGATTGGGTATCGTTTTATGAAGGTTTTTGGAAAGAAAGAATCGCGAAATTACATCTATTATTGGAGGAAAACAAATGAAACCAGATGTATCATTAGATTTTAAATTTACAAGCTCCATCGAGCAAGTATGGCATGCTTTAACTGACTCAGATACACTAGCAAAATGGATCTGGAGCAATGACTTCCAACCAGTTGTAGGACATAAATTCCAATTCCGTGCTGAACCAAATGAATGGTGGGACGGTATTGTAGACTGTGAGGTACTGGAAGTGGAAGAGCCTTACAAATTATCTTATACTTGGACAAGTGCTGGCGAAACAACAACAGTTACATGGACATTAACACAGGAAGCAGATGGCTCGACTCAGCTTCATCTTGATCAAGGTGGCTTCAGTGAAGAAACAAAAGCGCGTCAAGGTGCAATCGAGGGAGCAAAATATGCTTGGACAAATATGAGTGCACAACTTGAAAAAGTATTAGCGTAGTATAAATTAAATAACAGCAAGAAGAGCGCAATTCCGTAGCAAGAATTGTGTTCTTTCATGTTCAGTCCAATCTTTTAATTTTCTTAAATGGAAGGATAACTAAATGAAAATTAATGAACTAATTGCCAATAATATTAACCGTCTAGATGTCGTTTTATCCGACGATCAATCTTTAGCAATAGCAGGTTTGTCTGGCTCAGGGAAGACGACATTTTGTCAAACGATTGGAGAAGAATCCAAAAAACGTCTTGTATCTTTATTGCCAAAGGCTGAATATCAATATTTATTTCCAAACATTATGGAAACGAACTTCAGTGCCATCAAAATGGAGGACATGCCCCTTGTACTTTTTCTAGGAAAATCCTCAATCTCTAGCAATCCACGTTCCACAATTGGTACACATACAGGTGTTTTTAAAGAAATTCGTAACCGACTGGCAGATGAGTTTCAGCTATCGCCAGAGATGTTTTCCTTTAACAATGCGTTAGGCTGGTGTCCTGCATGTAAGGGGCGAGGCACGACAAAAAATGTAGAATGTAAAAAATGTTTGGGTAAGCGCTATAGTCCAGAAGTGGAGAAGTATAAAATCACTTTATGGAATGAACTCTATAGTATTTCTGATATTCATCATTTAAGTATAGAGGCCATCTATTCCTTATCAAAAGAATTAAATATCAGTGAAGAAAAACAGCATATTCTGCACAATATTATACAAATGAATATTGGCTACTTAACCTTAAATCGTGTTATGGGAACTTTATCAGGTGGAGAATTAACAAGGCTGTACTTAGCAGAATTCATGGCAACAAGCGAAAACACCGTGATTATTGTTGATGAAATTTCTGTGGGTCTTGACCATAACACCTTACTAAAAATTTTAGAGCAAATACAACAGCTAGGCGCTAAAAACCAAATTTGGTTGATTGATCATTCTGATACTGTGTTAGACACGGCAGACGAGCATCTATTCTTTGGACCAGGTAGTGGAAAATACGGAGGAAAAATCGTTGAAGAATCTCCACGACCAAAGCCTATCTATTGGGAACGAAATCCAGCAGCACCAACATCCTATTATCAATTCCGAGATTTATATTGCCGTAATATCCAAATGGATGCAATAGACATTCCACAAAATCGACTTGTTACCTTTACAGGAGAGTCTGGTTGTGGGAAATCAACGCTTGTTAATGAGTGTATTGCTAAAGATTTTATCAAACGCTATCCAAAGGACAAACTCGTGATGGTTGGGCAAGATCGTAATCAATCCATTACGAGTCGTTCCACTGTCGCAACATTCCTCGATATTAAAAAGAAACTAACAAAATATAGTGAGGACATTGATGATATTTTCCAGCGCTCGATTGAAGATATTATCGATGAACTACCTAATGAAGATATCGCACATAAACGCTTAAGCTTATTGATTAAGCTTGGACTAGGCTACTTAACACTTGAGAGAAAAACGCAATCTCTATCGACTGGTGAATTCCAATGTGTGCATCTAGTCTCAGAGTTATTTGCCAACGCTCGTAATCCCCATACATTATTTATTTTTGATGAGCCTTCTAAAGGGCTATCTCAGAACATTTTAAACCAATTTATCGATAGTGTAAGGGACATCCTAGAGGATGAATCTATCTCCATCATCATGATTGAGCATAATGCCTATATGCTGGAAAGCTCTGATTTTGTTGTTGACTTCGGTAAAAGACAGCAGGAGCCTGTAACACATCTAAATGTAGTTAGCCATGAAGATTATTTTAATCAGGATAATCATTCAATGGGTTCAACTCCATTACAAATCACATCTACACTCGCATTAAGGAAGGGCATTCAATATTTAGAAGACAACCATATTAGCTATTTCAAAAATGCGGAAAATATATATAAGGGTGGCATCTTAAAGAGCTTATCTTCCATGGCTCGTCTGATTTACGGTGAATATGAATCGAACAAAATTGCCCCAGTTGTTGCCATTGATTTGGAAAGACATTTATATAGCCAATATAGCTTCCTGTATGAAATAGGTGGTCTAATCAATCATATTGTGGCTGCTCATCCAACAAATAAGGATACGAGAAGCTTCGATTTTTATAGCCAAGAAAATCATTGTCCTAGCTGCTCTGGTCGATTGGAAATTGAAAAATTCGATTTTGATCTTGTGGTACAAGACAAAAACGTGCCATTTTGGGACGGCCTTCTACATCCCGATATAATGGAGGTTTTAAAATACTATCAACATTCTAAATTAGAATTTCTCTTTGAGCAGATTAAAATAGAGCTGGGTCAGGACATTAGTAAAAGCTATCATGATATGACTGAGGAAGAAAAGCATACATTTTTATATGGTTATTGGGACAAGTCCTTTTATGATAAGGCAACAAAATCCTCGAAAAAGTGGGAGGGCTTTAATTTTATCATTGGTCGTTATATCGTGATTTCAAAATCCATTATGAAAGAGCAAATGAAGGAAACAAGAGAAATGGTACCATGCCCAATTTGTCATGGGACTGTGCTCAACCACCAAAAGAAATTACGATTTGGGGACACAGATATTCGTGACTTAATTCGCCAGCCGCTTGATGAAGTCATCAACATTGTAGGCAACTTACCACAATTAGAAAAAATCAAAGCCATCGTGGGCGGAGACATGTCACTGCTACAGGATGTTTCCTTATTGCCAAGGGAAACACAGGTATCCCTAAAAATGCTGGAATTAGAGCTAGCAAGCTTTGTCGGCTATGAAATCGTACTACAAAACGCTTTTCCTTTTTGGGCCAAAATCAAAGATAATCTAGAGCGCATCAGCCATAAAAATCAAGTGACCATCTGTGATTTTGCCAATATACAGGAGACAAGAGAAACCATCATCGATCAATATTTTACGAATGGTAAATATAAAAAACTAACATATGTATATGAAGCATTTGGCTACAAGAAAATCGTAACCCAAATCAATAAAGTCAAAGCCAGTCATTCCTGTCCATTCTGTAAAGGGAAAAAGGTGCTCTCTGAAGATGGACTGCATGATGGAGTCCATAAATTAACCGTGCCCTGTGTAAGCTGTGGCGCAAGTGGCATTAATGAGGAGGGACGCCAGCAAATCGTTGATGGCATTGATGTGGAAACATGGCTAACTGGTACTGTAAGCGATGTTGTGACAGAGGGCTCCCATCTTGAGACCGTTGCCAATATTCCTATTTTTAATCGTATACGCGAATTGAATAAGCAGGAAATGATGGCAGTCTATCAGTTCCTCCAATCAAATCACTAAATCATCAAACCCATGTGCTTCGGCATATGGGTTTCTTTCGTTGGACTAGAATTACTCACTCATTTTTCCACAAAAATTCATAATTCGTGTCATCTTTGATTACTATAAAGATAACAGTAATGGTAGTAAAAGGGAGGACATGGTTTGGTAAAAAAAGTGCTGTTATTCGGGGATATTGGCATTGATGATACGGTGGCATTGATCTATGCACGGCTTAATCAAGAAATAGAAATTGTGGGACTCGTTGCAGATTATGGCAATGTATCGCGAGAGGATGCGGTATCCAATATTTATTATGTCATGAAATTGTTCGACTTCCCTCAAGGAATTCCTGTGATTTTAGGAGCAGAAGTACCCTTAACAGGAGAGCAGCCGACCTATTACCCAGAAATTCATGGTAAACGAGGACTTGGACCCATCATTCCAAATGATAATCACGAATTAAAAATTGAGAACTTTTTTGAAATCGTCAACATTATTGAAAGGTATAAGCATGATGAGCTAATTATTGTCAATATTGGGCGATTAACTTCACTAGCCACGATGTTTATCCTTTATAAAGAGCTTATGAAAAATATCAAGGAATTTTATATTATGGGTGGAGCATTTTGGGTGCCAGGTAATGTAACGACAGTGGCTGAAGCGAATTTCCATGGTGATCCCTTTGCCGTTAATATTGTGCTTACCTATGCAACGAATGTGACAATCATCCCTTTAAATGCGACACAAAAGGCCATTGTCACACCGGGGATGGTAGACTATATTGACTCCTTTGGCAAAACAAAAATTCTAAAGCCCTTAATGGAATACTATACACGTTTTTATAAAGAACGGGACCCCTCACTTCTAGGAAGTCCCGTGCATGATGCTTTAACACTAATGGCAGTTATTTATCCTGACATGTTTATTTATGAGTCCTATCCTGTAACCGTTGTCGACAAGTTAGAAGGACCTGCAAGGGGGCAAAGTATTGCCGAGACAAGACCTTATGAAAATAATAATGGCGAAAAAAAGCATCGTATTGCTTTTGATATTCATTATGAACATTTTTTCCAAAACTTTTTATCGATTATGACAGGGCAACCATTTCACTAGTTATTCAAAAACACCATCCCTTAAAATTGTAAAATCAACATGGACATTTACCTTCATGTCTTTATATATTTTTTGCCATTTATCCTTTGTTAGCTTAGAATGTCTTACTTCGCTTCGATATTTCTCACCAAAGCCAAAGATATCAGACTCAACTTCCTGACTATGAGCAATCACTCTACGTATTTCCTTTGACAATTTTTTCTCGATTGCTTTTTCCAGTGCCGCCACACTTTTTGGGTCCCCTTGATTGATATCAGGGTACACCTCTAATACTCTCGATTTGATTTTGATGTTCAGGTCAAATGTTGGCGTATCCGCATCAACTAACATCATTTCTCGTTTCGACTGGATTGCATCAAAAGCTACCGTTATTTTATTGGCAGGCTTTTGAAGAATTTCGGAAGGTACATCTTCGTTTTCCAGAACGGTTTCATATAAACCTACTTTAAAGGTATCTCTGACAATCTTTACGTAAAAGCTATCTTTTGCTGGAAGGGTACTGACCATTTTGCTGCCTTTAAAAAGTGCTATCCCACTTAATTCCACCAGCTCGTCATCTCTTTTAATAATAGGCATGGCAAATTCTTTTCCAGATGAATAATAATCATGGGCAATTTGATGAAGTGTAGAGGAAATCATATATTCCTGCTTGACATTTTGTTCAATCAACCTAAAAATATGCTGCCCAATATCCTCAATATTTTGATATTCGTATTTCAGTAATGTTTCTGTTTCACCTTCTACAATAGCCATAAAAATCCCATTGCTGACACTTGCGTTTTCTAGGTTTGTATCAATATAGTAGCGAAGGTCTTTTTTTGCCAATTCCTCTCCAAATAGGATGACTCTCATTTGACCAACCATGATTTTTTTCGAAAGCTTACGATTGGCTTCCATCCGATTTCCTTTACTCGTATCGTTTTCTGTAGACAGAATTTCCACATTGCTTTGAAATTCGGGGTTTACTTCACGAATAACAGCTGTTGTCTTTATTTTATCCTCTGTTCCTACATCATAGCCGACTAAAGTAGTTAATCCAACTTTATCCAAAATATTGGTTTGTGCACATCCATATAAAAAAACAAAGGAGAGAAGAATCATCCATCTTCCTCTAAGTTTGTTCATTCTTTTTCACCCTCTTTGATGTGAAGTTCTTCTTTAGTCGTGCTATTGGCCAAAGTAAAATAGGGTAGACAAAAATTACGTAAAATGCAATTTGTCCAAACACCGTGTTAATTGTATTAATCTGTGTCCGTGTTTGAACCAATAATGTTCCAATTAAAACGATGAATGAAAAGAGCCAAACAAACGACTTTTCACTTATCGGGAATAAACGAATTGCTCCGCGGTACGCAGCCCATAAGTATAGACAGAGATTCGGTAAAATGATTAGCATCCAAAAACAAACAGCGACAAATTCAAATCGTTCCATAAAGGGGAAGCTGATAAAACTAAATAATGTCAAGGTTGCCCATATCGTTTTCAATAGCTTGCCTTCACTGTAATATGCAATGGACACCATCATCACGGCTAAATAGATGATGGTTGTAGCTAATAGTCCTAAATGAACAGGTTTTCTAATTTTTTTCTTGTCTTTTACAAAGGGGTAAATCACGTTTAGTATTTCAAAGCCGATGATGGTAAAGGTCATTGATTGTGCCCCTTTTAAAATGGAGCGAATATCATTTTCTAAAATAGGGAAAAGGCTTTCTACTGTAGCAAATTTTATGGGAAATGCTAACATTGGGAAAATCCATAAGGAGAGAATGATACTAAAAAAAGACACGCCTACAATGACACGAAGCCCTCCTGTAAAGGCATAGATAATAATAATTAATAAAGTTGCTGACAGGAACCAGGTCTCGATGCTAGGAAAAATCCATGCTTGTATAACTTCAATATAATTTCGTAAAACTGAAAAGAACGCCACGGAGCAATAGATGACATATATTGCATTTAAAAAATTGCCAATCCATTTGCCAAAAATATCAATTTGAATTCCGTAAAGGTCATTAGAGCCGTAAATTTCTAATGTTTTAATCATACAAAACGTAACAATATGTGTGGCAATCCCAGCCAGTAAAACAGAAATCCATGCATCCTGTCTTGCATCCTGATAGATAATGCGTTGAAATCCCTGTATACCAACCCCAATTTGAGCACCATGTAACACAAAAAAAAGCAAATAAGCATTGATCATATCTTTAGGGCTAAGTTGTATAGGTTTTCCCATTTATTTCACCTTCAGTTCAACTTTTATCAGGTTTCACTGGCTCTGGGACAAATTTATGCTCATCCTTTGGTCTTGTCAAAGCAGGTCTTTTCGCTGTTAATGGGACAGGCATTCTAATAATACTATCCCGCATTTCCTTCAACCTCGGTGGATAGAAGGGCGACATGTACGGAGCACCCAAGCTTGACTGACGTAACAAATGAATAAGAATAAAACAAAAAGCCAGCATGATACCATAAAAACCCCAAAATCCTGCAAGTATAATAATAGGGAAGCGAATAAGACGAATCACATTGCCCATCATATAACTTGGCGATGTAAAAGAGGCTAGGGCACTTAACGCAATGATAATCAGCAATATATTACTGGTAATCCCCGCCTGTACAGCAGCTGTTCCAATAACGATACCACCAACGATACCAATTGTTTGTCCAATTTTTGTTGGTAATCTAGCTCCTGCTTCTCTCAGTAGTTCAATAATAAATTCCAGCAGCAAAGCCTCAAATATCGGTGGGAAAGGAACCAAAGCCCTTGATTCACTTAATGGTACGAGAAAGGCTTGTGGAATCACTTCATAGTGAAATGTCAGAGCTGCCACATAAAACGGTGTTAAATAAACAGATAAAAAGAAGGCAGCCAGTCGTAATAAACGAAGAAAAGTAGCAATTTGCCACCTTAAATTTTGATCTTCTTGACTTTGAAAAAACTCAGTAAATCCTTGGGGGCAAACGATGGCCATTGAACTACCATCTACGAGAACCCCAATTTTTCCGTCTAAAATGCCATCACAAAATCTGTCAGGTCTTTCCGTCAAAAGCATTTGTGGAAAGACAGATAGTGAATTATCATCAATCATTTCAGCTAATACGGCACTATCGATAAGTTCATCGATATGTAGATCTGTGATTCGTTGCCGCATTGTTTGAACCATTTGATCATTGGCAATGCCACGCATATATAAAAGAGAGACAGAGGTACTTGTCCTTGCACCAATTTTTACTTTTTCATTACAAAGATTAGGACTCACTATGTAGCGACGAATCAAGGAAACATTGGTAGATAGACTCTCATTAAATCCAACCTGTGTACCAATTACCTGCGATTCATTTTCAGGCGCTGACAATGCTCTAGACTCTCTGCTAGCGATATTGGCTAAAATAGTCTGTGGGAAACCATCTATATGTATCACAACATAACCATTGACCATCAATTCTACTGTTTCCCTTAGTAGACCGGTTTGACTAACTTCTGCAATAGAAAGGGCCACCTCAATTGCCTCAGGTGTATCATGAGGCTTGCTCTGTAAATTAGCAATAATATCATTATTTAAAGTCTGATCATCAATCAGATTATCGATGTAAATAAGAGTGACGTTTGGTGGAAGAGATTTAATGATTAAATCGGCTGGATGATTCGTTGCATTTTTAATCGATTGAATAAAATGATCTGTGGCATGTGCAACCCTCACAAGATTTTCTTTAGGCGCCTCTTGAACTGGTTGTTGTTGTTTTTGTTGTTTGTTGAAAGGTAGTTTAAATTTCATAGTAATTGGTAGGCTCCCTTCATTGCTAACTCGTTTATAGAATAGGCTTTAAAGGGGTAATCTATACTTATTTCATTTATTTTCATCATGTAGACATATCTAACAATTAACGGTAATATAATAGTATTCTTAAAAACAGAAGGAGATTAGCCTTTTTTATGCTAAAACTAATTATCGCAAATTAAATTCCAATGAATTTAATAAAGGGGTCATTCTATAATTTTTTAAAATTATAGGATCTATTTAGTAATGCCCTTTTGCGATAAAAGAGAAGCATAATGATGTCTAATCCACAGTTATATTTTATATAACAAAGGACTCTATGAGCTTGTTCTCATAGGGTCTTTTTCTGTTTTTAGGAGGTGATGATTCCTACAAAAATTAGCGATTGAAACATAAAATAGGAGGGAATAGACGTGGAAAAATATGAATTAGTTAGTGATTATCGTCACAATGAAAAATTAAAGGCAAGTTTTAATGATTTAGCAATGAAAACATTTGGTCTGGATTTTCGAGGCTGGTATAACAAAGGCTATTGGAATGACCAATATATTCCTTACTCATTTGTACAAGCAGGAAAAGTAATTGCGAATGCTTCTATTTATAGGATGTCGATTCGCGTAAATGGTGAGCGATTAAAGGGAATTCAGATCGGTACAGTGATGACGGATGAACATTATCGTCATCAAGGCTTGGCAAAGCAGTTGATGCTGCATCTCATGGAAGAGTACGAAGGTGCCTGTGATTTCATGTATCTCTTTGCCAATGAAACAGTACTAGATTTTTATCCGAGGTTTGGCTTTACGAGAATCCATGAAAGTGAATACAGCTTAGATCTTACCACACGACCTATTCAATCAAAGCTGACCAGCGTCCAACAGCTGACAATTGAGCAGGATCTAGCACTTCTTGAAGAGTATGCAAAAAATCGTTATATCCATTCTAGTATGATTGCTGTTGAGGAAAATGAAAGTTTATTAATGTTTTATTTTACGTTAGTTTTCCCTCATGCTATTTACTATTTAGAAGAATTTGACACAATAGTATTAATGGAGGAGGAGGAAGGGGTATTAAATATTTATGATATCATCTCTTTACAGGCAACCAATGCAGAGACTGTATTAGCAAGCATTATTAAGGATACAACAAAAAAAGTAGTATTCTATTTTACACCTGACTTTACAATCGAAGGTATGACAGCCACCATCACCACAAATGATGACGATGCCTTATTCATTCTCTCGAAAAAGCCCTTCTTACAAGGGCACTTTATGTTTCCTTTAACATCCCATTGCTAAGTTGGATGATCACTTCTAGCTGAAATATGAGCGACATTGGATAAAAAGTGAGCGCTTCGAACAAGAACAAGAGCGCTTTAACATGAAATTGGATCACATTTTCACATACCATAACAGCCTTTTTTAATTGACATTATAAATATTGGGCATTTCTCTATAGGATGGTATAGATAAAGTTATTTCATTAGGAGGAAGCAATGTATACAGTTGGTGTCAGCGTTCCTCATTTTCATCTGTAGAACGCATCATTCAATTCCGATTTTTCGATTATTATTAGATTAAGTGAAGAGTTAATTTTGTGGAGTAGTCAAGAGTTTAGATTTATTACGATTGATGATGCCTATTCTACTGGCAGTAGTATTATGCCACAGAAAAAAACCTGATGCCGCTGAGCTGATACGAGGCAAAACAGGATGTGTAGATGGTTCACTGACTTCACTCTTAACAACAATGAAGGGCTTACCACTTGCTTACAATAAAGATATGCAAGAAGATAAGGAGCCATTTTTCGATGCATTGGACACCGTATTATCTTGTCTACAAATTATGTCAAAAATGATTGCTACGATGAAGGTGAACAGTGAAAACATGAAAAAAGCAGTCAAAGGAGGTTTTCTGAATGCAACAGAGGTTGCTGATTATTTAGTGAGCAAAGGCGTTGCGTTCAGAGATGCACACAGCATCGTGGGTTCCATCGTTATTTATTGTGAAGATCATGACAAAGCCATTGAAGATTTAACAATGGATGAATTGAAAGAATTAAGTTCGTTCATCGATGACGATATCTATGACTATATTGACTATCAAAATATTTTAAATAAAGGGATTAAAGTAGGTTTATTATTATAATGAAGCAGAGAAAACGACTTAGTTGAAATGCATGACGGGCTTCTAGGGTGGAAAAAAGGCAAGGCATTCATTGAGGATGTGCCACTTGAGCAATGGAAACGAATCGGTTATGTCTCACAAGCTCATAAAAGGTAGCAGATATTGAAGACAAACACATTGTTCAATTATAAAAATGTGTTTGTCTTTTTATCTATTGTTCTATTTTTAAATTCAGAAAATCTACAGTCTGAGGTTGAGAAATTATTTTCACTCCATTTTTTCTACTTCTAAACATTTAGTTTCACAGTAATAGCCTTTGCCGCCGACAAAAACTTTTTCTATTTCATTCTTGCTATTGGTTGCTAATTTCACTAATATTTCGGAAGGAGAGTGTAAAGAATAACCTTGTTCAAATATATAGACTTCTTTTTGCAAGTGGTGCTGTTCATAAAGGTAGCAAGCTAATGCACCGTTAGAAGTGCCAGTCGCTGCTTCTTCATTGATGTCATATAGTGGGGCAAAATTTCTGCAAA
Source organism: Lysinibacillus capsici (assembly GCF_020217405.1). Lineage (NCBI taxonomy): Bacteria > Bacillati > Bacillota > Bacilli > Caryophanales > Bacillaceae > Lysinibacillus > Lysinibacillus capsici. Next base: position 2,437,421 of record NZ_CP084108.1, read on the forward strand.
TAATTCGATTGTCATTAAACGTATACAGATGCGTCCCGACAACATGATAGTACTCGCTGATTTCTTTAATTTTTTCAAAATTAGGTTGCAGTGCATGTAATTGTGTTTCGCTTGTTATCGGAATTAAAATATCTTTTAGACCCGTGGAGACAATTTGAATTGGGTATTGATTGTCTATATCTTGAATGTCAAAACAATCGATAAACTCGTTTGGAGAAATAATATCATAGAATATCGGTTTGTTTTGTTCCATGAAAATGATGTTATCTTTTATGGTAATAGTAAGAACACCGCTGTTTGTTTCAATCGTATAGCGATCCTTGAAAAGTTTATTTAAATGCATCAGGATCGTGAAAGAGCCAATTGTGGCATGACCACATAAATCAACCTCTTCTTTTGGTGTAAAATACTCAAATTTATAATCAGCCATTTCAGATGCTGATATAAATGCGGTTTCCGCATAGCCCAATTCTTTAGCTATCGCCATTTTTTGAGTAGTAGTCAATGTATTTTCATTCAATACCACTCCTGCTTTATTCCCGCCTTGGTGATCCTTGCTAAATGCACTTGCAACATAAACGGATATTTTCATAAAACATCTTCCTTCCTCATTGTGAATTGTAGCATATAAAGAACTACGTAAAAATGTTGTTGGATAAATTTTTCAGCATCTAAAATCTAAAAAAATAGATTGTCACTTTCTTTAAACACGGTTTTAAGATTCCTTAATTCATCTACTAGGAAGTACGCGAATAATAGATGATTCCATCTTTGTTTTAACCTTTAACGTCAGCACCATGATAATGATGATGATGAATAATAAGGTGATAAGGGCAACATCAAATGTATTCGTCATATCTTTGATAACACCAACAAGCATAGGAATGATGCCGCTAATGATATAGCCACCGAATTGAATCATCGCTGTCCATTCACTTGCCTCTTTTGGTGTAGTCGTAGCATCTAAAGGTAAAATCATTGCTAATGGGAACAAACCACCAGCACCGATCCCAGTTAACGTCGCACAGAAAATGGGCGAGATGCCGCCCAGAATTAACATCAAAATGCCAATAAAGGAGCTTGAAGCACACAGTAGCATCCAAGGCTTTCTCTTCACGCTGTTATTAATGATAATGGGAATAATAAAGCTACAAATCATTTGCATGACAGAAAAAATAGTTACCGTTGTTGCGGCGTAGGCATCACTATATCCCATATCCTGTACTTTTGGAGCGAGCCATGTCGCGAGGGAATAATAAACGCCAGATTGTAAACCGAACATGACCATAAGGAGCCAAACATATCGGTTTCCCCAAGGTAGTCGACTTTTTTGACTCGCAGATTTCTCTAATGGCTCTTGAGATTGTTTGGATTTTTTGATAATTGGAATCCAAACAATAATACCCATAAGAGCGAATACCGACCATATCGCTAAAGCTGCATTCCAGGATTGATGAAAAGCATGCATAGCAGGCACAACTAAACCAGCACTCAAAGACGCTCCAATTCCCATACCCGCAGAATATACACCAATCATCGTAGAAGAATATTTAGGAAATTCCTTTTTGATATAGCCTGAAATCAGTGGGCCTGTAATAGCAATACCTATCCCACTAAGAATAGCTGTTACTAATAAAAATAAAGGAAAAGTCGCCACTAACCGTAAAGCTGTTGATACACCAATTAATAAAACGGATAGCCCAATCGTCCATTCGATACCCCATCGTTCACTTAGTTTACCAGCCAATGGGGCAAAAATCCCCATACAAAATACGGGAAGTGCTGTTAATAAACTTACAACAACACTTGTCATCTGCAAATCCATTTGAATATTTTTCAATACTGGCGAGATAGATGTGATCGAAGCTCGTAAATTCATAGATAGTATAAACAAAGAAAAAACGCTCCAAATAATCGGAAAGTTTTTTGATTTCGCCATCACTGAAAACACCTCTTTTAGTTATTATTTGATATACTATAGTTAACTTTTAAATTTAAAAAACAAACTATAATTAATCGATTTGTATACTATAATATACTATTTATACAAAGTCAATGGGAGGGGTGCGCAGAATGCAGGAGGAAAATATCGACTTATCTGGACAAGTTGGAGGAAATTTGCGAGAAATTCGAAAAAGCAAAAGGATGAGTTTAGAGGAGCTGGCGAAAGTCAGCAATGTTAGTAAATTGACGTTAGGGAAAATTGAACGAGGGGAAACGAATCCGACTGTAAATATTCTTTGGAAAATTTGTAGAGGACTTAATATTCCGCTTGTCGCTTTACTATCTTTTGAGGAAAATATAGAGGTTCATCGTTTTGGCTCAGACTACCAATTCGTAGGTCATAATAACGACTGGTTTGTTGATCCATTATTCAAAACAAATGGGACTGAGTGGTTTAGAGGTCGTCTTGAACCGAATAGTGAATACAGCGAGTGTCACCTAGCAGGCTCCGAGGAAATTGTGCTCGTATTAAATGGGCAATTGGAGCTAAAGGTCGGAGAGAAAACCCATCAGCTAAACCAATGGGATGTCATTAAATTCAAGGGTGAAGAACTTCACACGTATATCAATCACTCGGATGAAAAAGTACATTTAATGCTGTCATTAACGTATAAGCTCTAAATAGCTTCTAGTAATTTTGTAAATTATAGCCAAGTGGATGGCTGAGAAAGTGCTTAAGTGGATGGTTTAAATTCGCTAGGAAGTATTGAAGATAGAGTCATGGATAACAACTATCCATCAAGGCTAACTACTATCATGGCAGTGTGGATGGATTCACAATTATTCACACAAGTAATGAAAACTGTAAATTGGGAAGGTGATAGAGGAACCTTGACTGCTATGCCGAGGACGTTAGGGAAGAGGTAGATCGCTAATGCTAGTAGGTTAATGCTTCACAGATGTTATTGGAAAAAATCGCTATAGCCCACTTTTAATAAAGAGGTTATAACATTCACAACACCGATTGTTAGAGTTGTCTGAAAGCTTTACCTATTCGACCAATTTCATTATTAGCTTTAGCTGCTGATGAAAAAACCAAGGCAGTCACTACTTATTATATTTTAAGGTCAACGAAAATATAGAAAGGATATAGCTACTCCTTATATATTCAATTAAAGCTAGTTAAAAGCATCACTTAGCCACCTAGCTCGGCAATACCATCAGCGCGCTAGGTGGCTGGCTGTTTTTATAGAAAGATTGAGTAAATAGTTAAGCAATACTATCTGATTATAAAAGTTTCTTGATTACTCAGTTAGTGGTGATGATATACAATATTATTTTTTAGTTACTATATTAATGCCTGCACTTGCAGTACCTATTAAATTAACTGGGAAGTTTACCATTATTGATGAGATATAAAATACCATTAATAAACAATCTCCAACTGATATAGATAAGGGTGAAATATTACTTGATGCGAAAGCAATTTGTCCGAAGGTTACTACTGGTAATGTTATAGGGGGAGTTAAATCAACAAAGGCACTTGTACCAGTGAACATATTACTTCCAACGGGTGCATGAAAAATTTGAGCACGGATTGTAACAGTTCCTTCTACTAAAGGTAATGATCCTAATGCAGAAAATGACGCTGAGATAGCTGTAATGTTACCATTACAAGGAACTGTGAAGGCTTCACTTGTGTTTCCATTTAAGTTAATGACATTATTTATAATAGAAACAGTATTTGCAGTACCGAACCCTATGCTACTTGCGAGTCCAACTAGAGCTTGAATATGTGATGTTGAATTTCCAGTTGAGAATGCAATTATAGTGTTATCAGTGGTAGAAGAAGGGTTTAAACAGTTGGTTTCTTTAGCCACAAATGGTCCTGATTGATCGCATGCTCTAAATGTTGACAATCAACTATTATATCGACAATTATCCATACAAGAACTTATCCCCTTTCTATTTTTAATATGTAGTAAAGAGTATTAGGCATGAACAATAACCTTATGTCTGGGTAGTTAATGTGAGTAAAAACACTTTCAAATGGTTCACAAATGAACTACATATAATATAGATAAGGAAGATCACTTTGAGCGACAAGTGATCCTTCTTTTTTATACGTCCAATTAAGTTTCTTTAGTCCTGAAAGATTATGATTTATAAGGAATACAGGTTTTAGTCATCGCATGTATATTTAAATTCCGGATTAGTCTGAATAAAATATCCACTTCTAACTTGCCCTGCCCAATTCTGTAGTGCTTCTTTCCACGCTACACTTTCAAAAAACTCATCTACTGTTGTTGTTTCAGAAAACCAAATTAATGGTGTGAAGGGTGCAAGGGGTCCCGCATCACCCCAAATCCCCCCAGCTTTAATCGTACTTTGTTTCACAAGAAGCAAGGGGAGCCCGTGTTGAAAAGACATGGAAGGTTCTATTTGCATGAAAGGTGAATAGGGTTCTAATTGATCCGTACGACGTGTTGGCTTTAAAAGGGCAGCTATAGTTCCGTAACTAGAGTTTACAATTCTACGGACATTTTCTAAAGTGGTGTTAGGATACTGGTCTGTATTGGGTAGTGTTCTAGGGAAAAGAAGAACCTCTTTTATTTCATTAAACATACGAATAATGAATCGCTGCTCTTGTGATAATGGTGGTTGCGATGGCCCCAGAGTAAATAGGTTCTGATGGCTAAAAAAAATAGGTATCCGGAAAAAAGCACTCGCTGCTTCATTGAAATCATCAACAGCTTTATAAAACTGATCTATTTCATTATTAGTAGCATTTTTTCTAGTTTTATTCTCACTCAATTTTTTATCACCTCCTCACGATAACTTATTCATAAGTTGGAAGGGAGGTTTGTGTTTACATACAAAATTCACTATTCATTTTAGTATTCATGAATCTTTTTAAATAGATATTTATTTCTAGGATTATATATTATTTATGAAAAAATAAAATGAAACTAATTATTCGTCTGTTCAACATTTTTGTTTCAGAAAAATCTTTGCCTGCACATTTATGGTTCTTATGAAGAATAACTTAACTCCTATTTTTCCATGTTGTAAACACCACAGAATAAAAGTGCACCTTTTAACTGTTTCTTATCAACAAAAGTTTGAAGATCCATTGATTTTGCTAGTGCTTCATTAGTATTATCGCCTTTATTCGACTGGCAATTTAAGTCCATGCTGAATCACCGTCAATAAATAATTGATTTGAGACATTGGCCTGTAAATATTTGAGCGCCTGATTAACTTGTATAATTGGTCCTAGATATTGCGGCAGAAACATTAGTGTTTCGCGTGGTCACTGCTACTTACAAGAAGTCACCCCTATCATTTACGAATTAATAAGGGAAGGATTATTTATAAAAATAACGACAACAAAAAAGTCGCATTCCAAGAATTCAGGAATCGACTTTTTGTGAAAAAATTATATAAAATACATTGAAATGTGAATAGTCTTATGATAAATTTATAGAGATAGACACTATATAATTATTTCACCGCGCATTATCCCTATCTTAATTATACAATACAATTTATTGTGTCGTCAACAATTTTATTTTTTTGAGGGGTGGTTGCGATGAAATTAACAGGGGCAAAACAGCAGATTGGGGGAACAAACACACGAAGAAGCTCCATTCTTTGACACAATCAATGGCTTCCTAAACATGTGAATGAAATTGAAAAAGATAAAGAAAGTAGGACTGATACTATATGTCAGAGAAAACCATTTCAGTTGAGACAAAAGCGCCATATGGCATGATTGCCATTTTATTTATCGGGGCCTTTGTTGCTATTTTAAATGAGACCTTACTCAACATTGCACTACCAGCCATTATGGACGAATTCGATGTGAAAGCCACTGCAGTACAATGGCTTTCAACAGGCTATATGCTAATTAACGGTATTTTAATTCCTGCCAGCGCGTTCTTCATTCAACGATTTACGGATAAAAAATTATTTATTACAGCGATGGCTCTGTTTACATTAGGTACATTTCTGGCTAGTATTGCACCTGCATTTGGTGTGTTATTAGCAGCACGTATGATCCAAGCTGCAGGCTCAGCAATCATGATGCCTTTATTAATGAATGTGATGCTAACTGCATTTCCAGTTGAAAAGCGAGGAGCTGCAATGGGGATGTTCGGTCTTGTCATGATTACAGCTCCAGCGATCGGGCCGACGCTTTCTGGTTGGATAATCGAGCATTATAGCTGGAGAATGTTATTTGATCTTGTGCTACCAATTGCCATTTTAACTTTAATTTTTGCAGCCTTTAAATTAAAGGATGTGACACCACAACGTGCCATTAAGCTCGATGTAATTTCTCTTATTCTATCAAGCATTGGATTTGGCGGCTTGCTTTATGGCTTTAGTTCCGCAGGTGAAAAAGGATGGGATCATATCCTTGTATATGGAACTATTATTATTGGGACGATTGCTTTAATTACGTTTACCCTTCGTCAGCTACGAATGGATGAGCCCATGCTTGAGTTTCGGATTTTCAAATATCCAATGTTTGCCTTATCCTCAGCCATCTCCATCGTTATTTCGGTGGCGATGTTCTCGGCTATGATTTTAATGCCTATTTACGTACAAACCATTCGTGGTATTTCCCCAATGGATTCAGGTCTACTCATGCTGCCTGGTGCCATTGTGATGGGCATTATGTCTCCGATTACAGGGAAGCTCTTTGATAAATACGGGGCAAGAAGCTTGGCTGTATTTGGCTTGATCATTACCATTGTTACGACATATTACTTCAGTAAAATTAGCATGGATACAGCTTATTCTACATTGGTGCTGCTGTATACATTACGTATGTTTGGGATGTCTATGGTAATGATGCCCGTGATGACAAATGGTTTAAATCAGCTACCAGCACACAATAATCCACACGGTACAGCTATGAACAACACATTACAACAGGTTTCTGGTGCGATTGGTTCTGCGGTGCTGATTACGATTATGAACAATAAAACAACTGCCAAGGCAGAGGAACTGGCTGCAGGTGCGATGAACAATATGAGTGCCAATGCAGCACAGGCTACGACACAGTCTGCCAGCGAAGTAAAACAGCAAATCTTAAACGAAGCCATGCTGCATGGCATCAATTATACGTTCTTCCTTTCCACATTGATTGCGGCCATCGCACTCATACTTGCCTTCTTTATTAAGCGAGTTAAGCCTAACGATAATAATCACGCAGGTGGGGAAGTTGCTGGAAAACAGGTAGAGGAATAGATGAATGGGATAAAAAAACAGGCGTTGCTTATGCTGAGCAACGTCTGTTTTTAATACAAAGAACTTTAAGAATATAAAAATTAAATTGACATAGGAAACAACTTACAATACATTTTGATTGATTCATCAATCATTTTTTTGAAGGAGTTTTGAAATGAAATCTAAATTAACTATTAATGAAAAAAAGAAAATAAAACGATCCACTATTCTAAACGCTGCCATCAAATTATACAGCGAAAATGGTTTTGCAGAGACAAAAGTGGCAGAAATAGCAAAAGAAGCAGGTGTTAGTTTTGGAACAGTATTTACATATTTTGAATCGAAAGAAGCACTTTGGAATCATTGGCGCATTTCTCTTCAAAAATTACTTATTTGAATTATTTATCGGAATATCATTTATCTCTTTGCTATCTGTATTAATGACCATTTTTTTCATTACGGAAACCTACATACCCGAAGAACCTGCTAAACCATCAAATCAAAAACAAAATTGGGCATTAAAAGAAATGTTCTATAGTTTTTCTACCGTTTTAAAAGATAAATTGTTTATGTTTTACATTATAGGAGGGGTCTTAATCCTTTCATTGGAACAGTCTTTAACAAACTATATTGGCATTCGTCTCGAAAAAGATATACCTCATCAACTATATACATTCTTCAATATAGATTTCATGCTTGATGGCACAAAGATGTTAGGCTTTCTACGCACAGAGAATACCATTCTTGTGGTTCTCTTATCCAGTGTTATATTATTCGCCTTTAAAAAATGGCGTGATCGCTGGACGCTAGTTACAGGCATGCTGATCTTTTCGATATGCTTTAGTATTTTTGCTTTTACAAATAATGTGTTAATTCTTTTTATCGTTATGTTTATTGGAACAATCGGTGAACTGATGTATGTTCCGATAAAGCAGGCAATGTTAGGCGAAATTGCACCACCCAACGCTCGGAGCACCTATATGGCTTTTAATAGCATGACCCTCTATGGAGCAATGGTAGTTTCTTCACTGCTAATCATCATAGGGGAGTGGGTTCCACCTATTTATATGGGATGCTTACTTCTTCTACTAGGATTAACTGGTACATTTTTGTACTATATAGTTACAAAAACACTAGACGTGAGAGTCTGTGAGAAAAAAGAAAGTCAAGTACCTGTTTCTCAACTTTAATTTCGATTGAATAAATTTGAAAATAACTTACTAACAGAGTCCAAAATAATTTACTTGGAAATCCTAGTTGATTAGTCAGTACAATTCGTACTGGCTTTTCTCTATGGTAGTGGGGGAGTAAAAGAATGCTATTTCCTAGTAAGAATGAAAAAGGCATTCCATCCATAGATGAAATACCTTTTCTAGTAGTTATTGAGCTAATCGTTGGATAAAGGCTTCTAATTGGACCAATGTGACATTGTCGTTCACACCGAATGTGCCGTCACCTTTACCTACGGTTACTTTATTCGAAGCAAGGATTGCTACATAATTATTTGCCCAATGTGAGCCTGCAACATCAATAAATTGTTCAGCTGTTCCTTGCTGTGTTAAATGAAATGCTTCCACTAAGACTTTAGATAGTTGCCCACGTGTCATTGGAGACCCAGGATTGAATTTTCCATTATCATCACCCGTAAAAACGCCAATTTTTTTAAGTGCCTCTGCAGCACCTGCATATTGAGATGATGGTTTAATATCTGGGAAACTTGAATTTGTATTACTCGTATCTAAATGTAATTTATTGGCTAATCGAAGAGCTACCTCTCCACGCGATGCATAAATACTAAAGTCAATTTCCGCATCTTTTACTTCTCCATAATCAGAGAAGTTGGCAATACGTTTTGCCCCTACATAACGTGAACCCCAATAATATGGGTCATTCACTGTATCTACCTTAACCCCAGAACTTGTAGTAGCTGAGATAAAATTATTGTCACCTATGTATATGCCAACGTGTGAAACACCGCTTCCAGAAGTATTAAAAAATACGAGATCACCCGTTTTTAAATTGTCTTTTGAAATGGAAGTACCTTGTTGGTATTGAGCTTTAGATGTACGCTCTAATGAAATGCCTACCTTAGAAAAAACTAACTGTGTATATGCTGAGCAATCCACACCTGTCTTAATATCCGTTCCTCCATATTTATAAGGAGCTCCAATATATGCTTTGGCTGTATTTGTTATATCTGCTATTGTTGCCGCTTTCGCATCATGAATACCCATACCTGTAAAGAACATAAACGATGCGAAAATGGGCAGTAACCATTTTTTCTTCAAATCAATCTTACCCCTTTCAAAAAGCTTTCGCCTTTGAACTAAAGTAAGAATAGCATGAAATAGGGTAGAGTTATTTTTCAATAATATTACCGATTACCCCTAAACACCAAAATTGAAACCTTAATTTTAATTGTGTAAAACTTTTGCAATAATAATGGGCAATTTTACTAAAAATATATGAAATTAATGGATTTATAGGGACATAAGTGTTAATTTAAACGTTTTATCCAATTGAAAAATCGTTATTGTAATAGTGGCTTTCTAACATAACGGTTATTTAAACAATATTATTTTTGTGTGATACTCACGTTATGACACGAAGGATGGTGGTATAAAATTCTGCTTTTATGTAGTTCCCATAACTTCAAAGTCATTTATTGCTAAATAGGAATGGTTAGCCTTAATTTATGTATTTTTGAGCAATGGATACGTTAAACTATGATAGAAATAATAAAGAAACATACGAGCGTGATAGAGAAATTAAAATCGAATGAATACTAAACGAGAAGGAGGTATTCCATTGCAGCAAATTTTTAATGAAATAATAAAACAGGACATCAAGCCATTTTCAATCAATACGGTGTGGAACTTAGGGAAAATTAGGCATCAAAACCAGAACTCATTCTTGAGCGAGTATCTGGTTTTATATTTTAGGAGTTGTTCAGTATATTATCTAGTATTCTTCCAGTTATCGGCATAAAAAAATGGAGGATATAACCACCTAAGCAAACTGTTAATAATGTACCGACACCGATGGGGCCATTAAAAATGATAGCTAACATTAAAAATAAAATATAAATAAGGGTTCTTGAGAAGAAAACCGTTTTTCTTGTTAATTCTTTGATGATCAAAGTAAGTCGATCTACAGGAATTGGTGCAAAATTTGTATGTAAATAAGTTGCCGTTCCTAACCCAACTATAACTAATCCAGTTATAAAACAGACAGCTTGGCTAAACCAAAGATCTGGTGATACTACATCGTGTAATAAAAATAACCATATATCAATCCCTATGCCAGTGATCAATGCGGTGAGCAACCCTAAAATTTCAGGCCTTGTTCTAGCTAATAGGGAATTACTACCTATTAATAGGAGAGCTAAGAGAATTTCCCAACTACCTACAGTTAGCCCCACATTTTTAGATAATCCTACTAGAAGCGCATCGAAAGGTGATGTGCCGAGTTTAGATTGTATCGTGAGCGAAATACCTAGCGTTAAAATTAAAATACCCACTACATAAAAGACATATTTCAACTAAAAGACCTCCTCCTAAATTTTTGTTGCAAATACAACAAAATTGCGTTAAATTGACTATATACTCTTTTTATTGCATTTGCAATATAAAATCTAGTAAGAGTTTACGACAAAGGAGTGGAATCAATGTCTGTTAAATTAGAGAAGTGTGAGCACGCAAATTTAAAACAGCTTCAAGCAATAAGTATTGAAACATTTAATGATACATTTAAAGACCAGAACTCCCCCGAAAATATGAAGGCTTATTTAGAGCGTGCCTTTCATAGGCAGCAGCTAGAGAAGGAATTGGCCAATTTGGATTCAGCGTTTTATTTTATCTATTATGAGGAAGAAATAGCTGGTTATCTAAAAGTAAATGTCAATGAAGCACAATCCGAACTAATGGGGGATGAGTCATTAGAGGTGGAGAGAATTTATGTTCGACATCAATATCAAGGAAAAGGGCTTGGCAAATACCTTATGAATAAAGCAATAGAGGAGGCTGTGGCTCAAAACAAAAAAAGCATTTGGCTAGGGGTTTGGGAGAAAAATGACAGTGCCATCGGTTTTTATCAGAAAATAGGCTTTGTCCAAACAGGCGCCCATTCATTTTATATGGGTGACGAAGAACAAATTGATCTTATCATGACGAAAACACTTGCCTAAATGTTATGGCAGAAACGTTGATTCACAACATTTCTGCCTGCTATTTTAATGGCTTCTATTTTTCTTCATCGCCTCAGCTAACGCATCAGCATGTGGGTTTTCCTCTTTATAAAGTTCCTTTATTATATGGGCGTAATCACTAGCATTTCGATTTTGACTTAATTTATAGGCTGCCTGCACTTCTTCCACCTTTATTTTAAACCCCTTTATTCCTTTCATTTCTTGCTGCAAAAGCTCAGGAGATAGTTTATCCCATAACACAGGATTTTCACGGAATGACTCATATTTTTCAAGTAAGCTAGTCAAATCTTGTTCTAAAGCTATTCCTTCAATCAGACTTGCCTTTCCATATACATGGACAGCTTGATAATTCCAGGTTGGTACATTTTCATGCTCATACCACGAAGAAGAGATATAGGCATGTGGACCATTAAATATTACGAGAATGTCTTGTACTTCCTCAAAGGTCTTCCATAAAGGGTTACCATAGGCTAAGTGACCAGTCAAATAATAGTCATTCTCGATTTTTTTCAGCAACACGGGTATATGGGCTGCAATTGGCTTACCTTTTCTTATTGAAACGATTGTTGCGAAGGAATTATGTTGAATAAATTCTTTGATTTCTTCTAAATCCGATACTTTATAATACTTAGGAACATACATGGAAATCTCTCCTTATACATAAAATCATCGCGAGTTTTTTGAATAAAAAAATAACTATGCAGGGATGTCTTTACATTTTCTACTCAACAATGTAGATTTTATTATAATCAATCACTGGCACCCCTTAAAAGTGCCAATAATGCTATTTTCAAAGGAGCCAAGCATCATGCTCGAAATGACCCCAAACCTGAATAATGAGGAGCCACTTTACCTTCAATTATATAACTATATAAAAGTAGAAATCCAAAATGGAAAGATAAGGGCTCAAAGTAAATTGCCGTCTCAGCGTAGTTTAGCTAAACATTTACAGATTAGTCGCAACACAGTAGATGCAGCATATCAGCAGCTTCTTGCAGAGGGCTATGTGATAAGTAGAGAGCGAGATGGACTATATGTGGTTGACCTTGAAAAAGGTTATTTTCAAGGAGGCCCTCATCATTTTGAACCACAATTAGCGACTCAGCAGAAACAAGACCGACCAGCGATTAAGTACAATTTTAATTATGGGGATATTAATCTAAAAGATTTTCCCTTTAAAGTATGGCGTAAATTATCGATGCAGAGCCTTGATGAAGAACAGGCTCATCTCCTTTTATATGGAGATCCACAGGGAGAGCTGGAATTAAGAAATTATATGACAAGCTATCTTTATGAATCAAGAGGGGTGCAATGCAGTGCAGAGCAAATCGTTATAGGAGCAGGCTTGCAGTATCTTCTGGGTATCGTATGTAACCTAATTGGACGAAATGAGCTTTTTGCTATGGAAGATCCAGGTTATTATCGCGTTCGTTACCTGTTTAAAGATAATGGTATAAAGGTGAAACCAATCCCACTTGACGAGCATGGTATTCATATCGATCCGTTGAGAAATAATAATATCAAGGCTGTTTATGTCACACCCTCCCACCAATTTCCCCTTGGAACGGTTATGCCTATCTCAAGAAGATTAGCATTACTAGAGTGGGCTAAGGAAGAAGATGCTTATATCATTGAGGATGATTATGATGGGGAATTTCGATATGCTGGAAAACCGATTCCTGCACTACAGGGATTAGATTCAAGTGATCGCGTCATCTATATGGGCACCTTTTCAAAATCTTTGATTCCAGCCATTAAGCTAAGCTATATGATATTACCTAGAAAATTAATGGATTTATTTCATCAAAACCATTACTATGTTCAAACTGTGTCTAGACTCCATCAGCATACGTTACAGCTATTTATAGAGAGTGGGCATTGGGAGAGACATTTGAATAAAACACGAAATAGTTATAAGCGAAGATATGAGGCATTACTAAAGTCCATACAACAAACGTTCGGGGAAAATGGGAAAATTTATGGAGCCAGCAGTGGCTTACATATTTTACTTGAACCAAATAATAAGATGACTGAAGAGGAATTGATTGATACAGCAAAAATGGCTGGTGTTAAGGTCTACCCAACATCTATTTTTTATGCAAATCCCTTGGTTGTTCAGCCCGCAAAGGTATTACTTGGATTTGCTAATCTAGCGGAAGATGAGATTGACAAAGGCATTAAGCTATTAAACAATGCCTGGGTTAACAGTTCTACTATGAAGTAAATCTCTTTGAAAGTTCTATTTCCACATTTCTTGTATATACATAATAGAGATAAGTGGGAGGGGAGTTTTATGCAATTTTATTATGGCCATCAAATGCCATTACGTGTATTAGATGAAGCTGAATTTTGGAAACATCAAGAAGAGGAGCATACAGTAGTAATCAGAGAGCTTGTGAAAGATTTGGAGCAGCAATATGTCGATGCGTTAAAGGAATGGGAAACAGCTTTCGCTCAAACACATCAGCAAGTTGTGAGATATATAGAAACCGTCAATCGTTCACAGGGACAAGTTTCTCCAGCTTTGTTTCAGGATATTTTACAGCTTACTTCCTTCTGTCTGCAACAGAGTGATCAATTTATTCAATTTTGCCGAACGCTTATGCAAGAAAGTCAACCGATAAGCGCCAATCCGACAGCTAAAGTTGTATTAAATCATATCATTGTAGAATCCGAATATTTTATCGGGATTGCTCAAACCATTTTATATCAACAGAAATACTAGGTCTTAGCGTCTGGAAAATGGAGTTTGGAGAAGGGACATTTGCCATACTCCATTTTCAGGTCGCTATACCCCAAAATATTAACTATTCGGAATTTTCTCTTTATATTTAAAAGAGAGGAGGCTTAATGAATAATTTTTAAGTGTATCTGTGTGAACAAAGTCATTTAAAATACTTTCAATTGAATGACAATGTTGATTGATTAAATTAATTTCTTCTATATAATTTGAATCAATCAATACTTCTTTTAATGTTTTAAACACTACTTTCTGCTCGTTAAATAAATAAACCAGTTCAAACCTAGCGTTCACTATTAGAGTGGTAATCTCGGGAAAAATAATTCGATCCTTTAGTACTTCAAGAATGGAATCCACGGATTTTACTCCTTCAATAGCTTGTAAAGCTGAAAAAACACCATTTAATAACTCTTCAAAATCAACCTTCATCAAAATCCTCCATCAATCAAAATCCTTTTTGATCATAACATTTTTTCAGAAAAATTTTAATGATTAATATTTTCCTTCAATAATGTGGAAAGACTATTTAGACAATAGTAAGTTGTTGAAAAACAAATCAATTCACATGCTTGAAGAGGTTAATAAAAATCCTTAATCTGCTCATAATCGTTTTTTTAAGATAACAACAAATAAAACATCAAGAAAGGTATTATTATTGTTTGTTTAGATTTTGTTCAAACACAGTATGCTACTATCTCAAAAGGGGTTGATTGTAAAAACTGTGAGCAATAAGATGTAAAGATACATCATAAATGATCGATCTTTGGGGGCACGGAAATGAAAAAAAATATCATAATTATTGTCAGTATAATCATGCTTTTTGTGATTGTTTTTTTGATTGGTAATTGGCAATATTTCTCCAATAATCAGCCGAAAATTATACATAAAGGTGTAGGAAAGTTAGAGGAAGAGCAATTATTAAAGCCTGTAAAGCTAGAAGGCGAATGGGCATTTTATCCAAATGTATTAATTTCTTTGGGGGATAATTTTGATAGCTATCAACATAAAAGACTGAATTTAAATGTACCCTTCAATTGGCAAGCATATGTAGAGCCAAATGAAGAGGGGCTTTCGGTGGGAACCTATCACGTCAGCATAGAGGTACCATCAGATGGATTTTATGGCCTATATATTCGAACGATTCGTCAAGCTAGTCGTGTATTCATTAATGGCGTTGAGGTAGGGGCTAAAGGAAATCCAAGTACCGTTTTAAGCGCGTATGCATCTGAAAATGATGATAAATATACCGTGTTTTCTCCTAGTGTCAATAAAAAACTAGACATTGTCATCCATGTTGCCAACTACAATTATCCTCAGGCTGGAATTGTTTATCCTATTGAATTTGGGACGATGCAGACTATTCAAAAGCATTATCACTGGAAAGTGTTTTTAGATCTAGTAGTGAGTATAGGTCATATGATAGTTGGTGCGATCTATGTTTTTACATTTTTACAGGATCACAAGCGTAAAGAAGAGTTATTCTTTGGTCTTTTTACTATTTCATTAGGTTTTTATATGTCGTTTATCAATCAAAAAGTGTTTTTCCTGTTATTTACTGATCTATCAACGGTTAATCAATTGCGTCTGCAATTAGGAATCATTCCACTTGCATTGCTTGCTTTAACATTTTTTATAAATGCGATGTATCCACAATTACTAGAAAGAAAAATTTTTTACACGCTTGCCATATTGCTTGGTATCGTGTTTGTTATGTACGGTATCTATAATCCCTTTACAAAAAATGAAAGAGCCTCTTCAGAATTTGAAATGATTATGAGAAAAATAATCTATATTAGTGTCACGGCTCCGGTTATTTTCTATAATATATGGATGCTTATAAAGGTCATGCTAAAACGTCTAGAGGCTGTGCGTTATGTACTAATAGTTATTACAGCGATTAGTTGTTATTCCATTTTACTCATTTGTAACTTTTTATTTGGGACGCCTTTTGACTATACAGAATTTTTGTTATTTTTACTAATATTATTTGGCTTTGCCTCATTATTAAATTATCGTGCCAATCAAGCTGTTTTAAAAATAGCCGCATTGTCAGAAGAATTGCTTGAACATAACCAAATGAAGAATGAATTTCTTCTGAAAACATCGCATGAACTCCGTGCCCCCCTAAACGGAATATTAAATTTATCCAGATCCTTAATGGAAGGTGCTCAAGGACCATTAAAACGATCTCAACAGGAGCAAGTTATTCTAATTCACAGTGTTACACAGCGTATAGGCCATTTAGTAGAAGATTTATTGTTTTCTTCCAATCAAATGACAGGCGAAGTAAGGATTAGTCTACGTAGTGTATCTCTGTCTGTTATACATGAAGTAGTGGCCGAAATTCGTAGTGTAATGCCCAAAAATAGTCAAGTAAGGGTAGCCGCAGAGATAAACTGGGATTTGCCAAAGATCTTCACGGATGAATTACGCTTTAAACAAATTTTATATAACTTGCTGCATAATGCGATTAAATTTACACAAAACGGAACAATCACAGTCACTGCGCATGTTGAACAGCAGCAGATGGTCATCCAAGTAAGTGATACAGGCTGTGGAATTCCAACACAAGAGTTAGATCGTATTTTTAACGCCTTTTATCAAGGAAACCATCATCATAATAAAGAAGGGTTAGGTTTGGGACTAAGTATTACTAAAAATATTGTTGAAAAATTAAACGGTAACATTTATGTGACAAGCACTGTAGAGGAAGGTACAACATTTACATTTACAATGCCTCTCTCAACATCAGAAAACGTAAGTAATGAACAAGCTACCATTACATCGCATACTGATACAGAAATACAGCTTCGATTACCTCTTATTTATAAAGGAAGTGATAAAAAAATACTGGTGGTAGATGACAACCATGTTAATATAAAAGCTTTAACGGAAGCATTAAGTTTAAAGGGATATACAGTGATCGCCGTAGATAATGGCTTTGATGCGATCGATTATATTAAAACCAATCATGTAGATTGTATGTTAATCGACCTAATGATGAATGGGATGTCAGGTTATGAGTTATGTAAACGTGTACGTAAACAATATGATATGCTGGAACTACCCATAATTATCTTAACTACAGTTATGAAGCAATCTGACTTACTGCAAACGTTAAAAGTAGGGGCGAATGATTATCTACAAAAGCCGATTTCTACCGATGAACTTTTTATTCGTATTGAATCTTTATTGGCTGTTCGACAATCATCAATCGATGCGATCGAAGTAGAAATGAACTACTTATATTCACAGGTCACACCACATTTTGTATATAACACCCTTAATACGATTATTGGTTTAAGTTATACAGATATGGAAAACACACGTGAAGCTCTTTATTGTTTAGCCACTTATTTCCGTGCAAAATTGAATGTTCATTATCGAAATAGCATTGTCCCCATTGATGAGGAGATGGAGCTTGTAAAAGCCTATTTATCGATTGAAAAAATGCGCTTTGGAGATCGTTTACGTATTAAATATGATATTGACGAATCGATACAATTAGGAATCCCTGCTTTGTCTATTCAACCACTAGTTGAAAACGCAGTATTCCATGGAATTTCTAAGAAAGTAGAGGGAGGGACCATTGAATTAAGCCTACAGAGAGAGGGACAATTTGTAAGAATTAAAATCTATGATAATGGTGTAGGAATTTCAGAAGAAAAAGTGCAACAATTGCTAAATGAAGAAAGTACAAGAATTGGCTTTATGAATCCATTAAAGAAATTTAAATTAATAAAAAATGCTAGTTTACGAATTTACAGCAAAGAAGGAAAGGGAACAACAATTGTCATTTTATTACCAGCGGGTGGTGGCACATGAATATAATGATCGTTGATGATGAAAAATTGGCCATTGATGTTTTAACGATTATGGTTAAACAACTTGCCCAATTTCAGATTAACATTAAGGGAACATTTACAAATTCAACTGAAGCCCTCCAGTTTCTTGAAAAAGAAATAATTGATGTAGTGTTTTTAGATATTGAAATGATTGACACACACGGTATGCAACTTGCAAAGCTGTTACTACACAAGCAACCATCCTTACAAATTATTTTTGTTACAGCTCATACACAATTTGCAGTGGAGGCTTTTGAAGTAGAGGCAACAGATTATTTATTAAAGCCTGTACATGAAAAACGACTGATTATAGCGTTAACAAAAGCACAGAAAAAAATGGTCGTTACGGTGGCGCCGAGGGTTGAGAAAAACTCATTATATGCGCATACATTAGGCAGCTTTTATCTACTGGATGTTCAACATAATGTGATTAAGTGGCGTACGAGAAAAGTACGTGAACTATTTTTATATTTACTATTTCATCAAAAAAGGCCTATGTTAAATGCAATTCTTTTAGAGGAATTGTGGCCAGATTTGGACTTTGAAAAGGCAGCTAGTAATTTACATACAACTATTTATCATTTAAGAAAGATATTAAAGGACAATGGCATTCAAGATCCAATACTCTTAGTCAATAATCACTATAAATTAAATGCTCAAATTCAAACTGATTATGATGAGCTGAATCAACTATTGGAGCAGGAACAACATGATGAGAAATCCATTCAGCAGTTATTGAATTGCTATGAGGGTGATTTTTTAATAGATGAGGAGTATTTATGGGTTAATCAAATCAGGCTCCGCTTAAAGCAAGCTGTATTACATGTACTTGAACAGTATATAGCACGTCCAAACGCTGCACATACTTTATTAAAGTATAATTGCCTACAAAAGCTATTAGAGCTAGACGAATATAATGAATACTATATGTTTCAATTGTTCGAATTCTTAATTCAACAAAATAGAAAACAAGAATGTATAAAATTCTTTGAATCTATAGAGGCAAAATTAGCTGAAATTGATCTCGCTGTGCCAGAAAAATTTTATAGAAAATACAACGAGTTCTTACTCAACGTTTAGAAACGATTTCGGAAAAGTAATTTCTGTTTTAATAGTAGGTAATAATTTTATAAAAAGGAGATGCTTTCGGCATGCAAAAGATTGAAATAATTGAGCTTCACCATATTGAGCAAGATTTGGAGAGGCTTACTGAATTATTGATTATGGTCGTAGATGAAGGAGCATCCGTAGGTTTTTTACCTCCACTCACACAAGAACAAGCGATAAAATATTGGCAATCTGTCTTAGCGTCAGATGTCTTACTGTTCATTGCGAAAATAAATAATGAAATTGCAGGTAGTATTCAATTGCATTTAACTAGCAAACCAAATGGCATTCATCGTGCTGAAATTTGCAAGTTAATGACACATCCCAACTTTAGACGCAACGGTATTGGACGAGCGCTGATGCAACAAGCAGAGGAACGAGCAAAACAAGAAAACCGCTCCTTGCTAGTTTTAGATACGAGAGAAGGGGATCCTTCTAATAAATTATATAAATCATTAGATTATCAAGAAGTGGGGAAAATTCCGCAATATACTATTTCACCAGATGGAGAATTAGAAGCAACCGTAATTTACTATAAATTCATTTAATCATGGTATCGAATACAAAAAATAACTGAAAACGTATAGAAAGGGAGCTCTTAAAAAATGAAGCCTAACTGATGGAATCAGTTGGCTTCATTTTTCTATATATACCACGGCAACAAATCCTCCATTTTCTTACCTGGCTTACTTGTTTTATCTGTTACGATCCATGTGCCGTCTTTCTTTTGCAGTTGATAGCTTACATTTGTACCATCCGCCCTTTTAAAGAGCATATAGCCGATTTTACCCTTGATAAAGGTGACAGGGTCTATGACATTTTTGTAGGGAATTTTTCGCTCAGGAAATAAAATATGGGTCACTATTTCCTCGGCAATCATAGCAAGGGATTTCATATCATTATTAATGATATTGCAATTGATCGTATCGGTAGGAAGTATATGATGCTAAGTCCAGCTTAAAACTCTGCTTTATATCTAACAGTGTTGCCCTATAGAATGCGTTTATTGCCTTTTCTACATCATCTGCCTCATGTATATAGCGAAGTGTGCTGACACCAGTTGGACTGACTTCAAACGTAATGATTTCCTTACTGTAGGGTGGGGAATGTGCATGCTCAAAGGTCGTAACTTCCACGCTAACTTTAAAGCTAAACTGACTTTCTTTGACAATTTTTAAAATTTTCACATCATACAAGCCGTACTGCTTAGGATAGCCGTAGTAATGATCAATTTCCTTTTCAATAAATGGATTAAGGATTGTAATGAATGTGTCCCTGATTAGTTGATCATCAGCTAGTTCACTTTGCGCATAAATCTTACATGGCACAATGAACATAGTGAAGATAGCCATTAAAACATAAGCAAATTTTTTCATGGAATAGTGACCTTTCTGCAGGATGATACTTTATAGAGTGCACCAATCACAGCAAATTATCGAGCATTTTTAAAGAAAGGGAATTGAACAATGGAAAAAATAATAATGCCCTTTTTATGTATGCTTTTGTTATTTCCAACAGCTACTTCGGGGTCAGAACCTGAAGGCTTAAAATGTCCAAATCCAGATGTATTGATGGAAACAACGGAGAAAGACAAAAATGAGCTTAGTCAAGCATTAGCTGACATCATTCCAAAAGTATATGGCTCAAGCCCTGATTATCAGGAGTGGCAAATTGAGGTGATAAAGCCCATGCCCATATTAACTGGCATGGAGGAGAATTACTATAAAATGGCGGTGAACTTCTGTGGAGAAAATGTGGCTAATCACTCCTGGTTTGTTCGATTAAGGTTTCCAAGATTACTGCCAGCGCAAAGTGCATCACTAGGTGAGCTATATATCGTGAAAGAGACAACTACTAAATGGGTCCATTGGTTTCAATATCATTAAAAAGGAAGAATCCATAAAATGGATTCTTCTCTTTACGACATCGCTACCGTTTTCGTTGCTATAGTTTGTTGAAATGCCTGATCATGCTCAACAATTACCATTGTGAGGTGGGAGCTTTTTATGAGCTCTTCAATCTGCATGCGTGAATAGATATCAATAAAATTGAGTGGTTCATCCCAAATATATAAATGAGCCTTCTCACACAAGCTTTTAGCAATCAGCAGCTTTTTCTTTTGCCCACCAGAATAATGAGAGATATCCTTCTCAAATTGAATACGCTCAAAATCCATCTTGCGCAGGATTGATTTAAATAACGTCTCATCAATACCATGCTCTTCAATAAATTCCGATAGCAATCCCTTTAAATGGGATGTATCCTGCTGAACATAGGAAATGACTAGACCTGAAGCTAACTTTATCGAGCCTGTATGTTGGATGGGTTTACCTAGAATAAGTTTTAACATACTACTTTTTCCGCTTCCATTTTTGCCATCTAAAACAACTCGATCCCCTTGTGCCACTTTGAAGCTAATAGGCTTATTCACGATATGGTCATCGTACCGAATCGATACATCCGTGACAACAACCATTTCTTTTGATGGATATGCCAATGGCTCTACTTTCAATGACTCAGTTTTTTCCACATTTTTTAGCAGCTTTGATTTTTCCTCAATAGCTCTTTGTTGTCTGGATTCCAAATTCTTTGCTCGTTTCATCATTTTAGCTGCTTTATGCCCGACAAAGCCTTTGTCCAGCTTTGAACCTGAATTGGTTGTGCCATTTTTGGAGGCTTCCACTTGATTAGACCAACCTGACGAACGCTTTGAGGATTGTTTTAATCGGTCGATATCTTTTTGCAGTCGTTGATTGGTTACTTCTTCGTGTTCCTGCTGACGATCAAAATTTAACTTCCAAGAAGAATAATTTCCACTTTGAACGTCAATATTGGCTCTATTAATCGATAGGATATGGTCAACACAGCCATCTAAAAAGCTTCTGTCATGTGAAATTAAAATAAATCCTTTTTTCCTGCGAAGATAATCGGAAACCGTCTTTCGTGCATCCGTGTCTAGGTGATTGGTTGGTTCATCAATTAATAAAAATTGACCCTCTGTCAAAAACAACGCAGCAAGCAGCACCTTTGTTTGCTCGCCATTGGATAATGTTTTAAAAGGACGATACATGACCTCCGCATCTACATGTAGGTAAGCTATTTCACGTAGACATTCCCAATCCTCTGCCTGAGGACAAATTTCCTCAAATATTTCGTGGGTATATTTATTTGGATCAGAAACTGGATAGGGGAAATAAGTGAAGTCTACAGAAGAGATGATTTTTCCGCTATACTCATAATTTCCTAATAACAACTGAAAGAATGTTGTTTTACCTCGGCCGTTTCTACCGATAAATCCAAGTTTCCAATCCGTGTCGATTTGAAAGTTGACATTCTTAAAAATATTGTCAAAGCTACTTGGATAAGAAAAGTTTAAGTTTTGTACTTGTATCATGGACATGATAATTCCTCCTTTGTATTACAACAGTTTACTTTTCATACAAAGTCGGTCTATCCATCTATGGTTGATTTCTCCGTATAAGCAGATGGATATTAACGACTTATACGGAGTGTTACATGCGTCACAATAGTTTCTGAATCGCTCATATTTTTCCTCTCCTTTATGGGTAAATGAAAGGTGCAAAATCAACTATGAAAGCAAGAAAAAATCCCTCCACTTGTGCATTGGAAGGATTAGTCTTTCACTAAATAAATACGATTTGCCATTTGTGTCATGACAAATAAAATGCAAACTGATTGTTAAAAATGGATAAACTAACCCTATATTTTGTGTTTGAAATCATTCAATTCAAATAAAAATATAGTTTAGTTCTTCATTGTCCATTCATCAGTCCTCTCATAATTGTCTTTTTATAGTAACAAATTTTTTTACAGAATACAATGTAACCTTATTTTCAATTCTAAACTGTCATGATCTAACTGATGTCGCTAGCTACCAGTAGAAATAGAAAACACATACATAGAGTAAAGTTGACTGTGCTATGATTGCTTACGACAAGCAATACAGCAATGATTAATTAATATTTTTAATTCAATAATTAATTTTATTTATTTTATAATTAAAAAAATCAATTTTTATTATTTACATATTTAATTTCTTTGTTATATAATCAACTTAACTTAAAGGAAGGAGTTCACTATGGCTTATCAAGTAATCACAAATTGCCCTGTCTGCAGTAAAACATTAAAAATTACGAAGTTACAGTGTTCTCATTGTCACACGACCATTGAAAATGAATTTGAATTGTCGAAGCTAGCATCCTTATCACAGGATCAGCTTCATTTTGTGGAAGTGTTTTTAACCTGCAGAGGAAACATTAAAGAGGTTGAAAAGGAACTGGGTGTTTCGTATCCAACAGTTCGAGGCAAGCTAAACGACATTATTTCATCCCTTGGCTATGCTCAAAAGAAGAAAAATGAAGTAGACGAGAAAAAAATTGTAAGCATGCTGGAAAATGGCGAAATCACAACGGATGAAGCCATAAAGCTCTTAAAAGACGAATAGGGAGGAACGGACCATGAAAGAGGAAATCACAAAAGTGTTAACCATGATTCAAGAGGGAAAAATTGATGCGGATAAAGGATCAGAGCTGATTCAAGTGCTACAACAGAAAGAAGACTCTGAGAACAAATTTGTGGAAAAAACAAAGTATTTAGAAAAAACATTAAAGGTTCGTGTTGTATCCACCGAAAATGATAATGTTACGGTAAACTTGCCGATTAAACTTGTCAAAGCCGTATTGATGGCAGGACACAGCATCGCTGCGAGTATTCCACAATCAGAAAAATACGTAAAAGATATCGACATCAATCTTCTACTTGAAGCAATCGAAAATGAATTAGACGGACAAATTGTAGATATAAAATCAGCAAACGGGGATTCCGTTGCAGTCTTCATTGAGTAGAGGCAACGAATGATGCATGTAAAAGTGAAAGCAAAAGATGTTCGCTTTACAGTCCCAGTTCCCTATATTGTGCTAACCATTGTCCTCTCCATATTAACTTCCAAATGGATTCAGCTACAAGCCAATAAGTGGACAAAGGCATACTTCGATCGAAAGAACATAGACTTTACCTTTCCGATCATCGATAAAGAAATGCTAAAGCCGATTATCAAGGAACTACAAAATTATAAGGGAGTCGTGCTAGTCGATGTCAAAGCTCAGGACGGGACTGAGGTTAAGATTAGACTATAATCTCAATGATAGAATGGTAAGAGCATGTTATGATAAAAGCATGCTCTTTATTAATTTAATGAGCATCATTTGAAATGGGTAAGAGATGATCATTATTTCAGGATTTATGATAGAAGCTACTATTTTTCAATGGTACATAAAATAGAACATTTCTTTCAGAATTCTAGATACATTTTGATAGATAAACATGTACATCGTCTAAAATAGATTTTTGATTTGGGTATAAGCGATTAGTGGTAATCTATTTGGAACTACATAATTAAAAATACTGAATAATCCAAAAATAAAGAAGTTTAGAATCTTGATTTACTTTTCATTTGAAGGATGGTACACTTAAAACTATTGAACAACAACTATATATTGTGTTCGTTTTACAAAGGTACTACTACATGTAGTTTAAAAGGGAAGTTCGGTACAATTCCGACGCTGTCCCCGCAACTGTGTAGCTGACGATGATTGCAACCACTGTGCATTTGCATGGGAAGGGAATCAGAGAATGAAGCAAAGCCAGGAGACCTGCCTTTATAAAACAAATTTATCATTTCTTCGGGGATTAAGAGATGGGAACGTCAGTATTTTTGGTATGTTAACGTTTCCATTTAGCCTATCTCTCTAGAGGAGATAGGCTTTTTTATTTTATGAAAAGAGGGATTTCTATGAAACTTTATACGAAAACAATTTGTCCAAAATGCCTATGGGTAAAATCTGAGCTACAACGTGCAGGACTTGAAGCTGAAATTGTTAACATCGATCACGATGAACAAGCAAAGCAAACGATTATTGACGCAGGTTTTTTAAGTGTGCCTGTTTTAGAGATGAATGAAACTTTTATAGGAGATGTTCAGGAAATTGTTTCTCAAATTGAGTTGATTGCCCTATGATTGTTTACGCGAGTCGTACAGGTAATGTCCGAAATGTTGTATCCAAATTAAAGGCAGAATGTATCGAGCTCTCGGAGGAATTGCGATTGAACAAGCCCTATCTTTTAATTACCTACACAGATGGTTTAGGTGACATTCCAGCAAAGGTACAACGTTTCTTAGAAAAAAACAGGGATTTTTGTAAAGGAGTAGTTGCCAGTGGCAATAGTAATTTCGGCCATCATGTATTTGGCGCTGCTGGTGAGAAAATCGCCGCTACCTATCATGTACCCTTAGTAAGGAAATTAGATTTACGAGGTAATCAAACGGATTACGAAGCAATACAAACGTTTTATGAAACGAGGGTAATGAGATGAAAACCTATTTAAAGCTTAATAATGACGTACTGAATCGTTATAGTACAACTGGATTACTTGAGTTAGAAAAGGACCGCGAAGCTACGCGCCGCTACTTTTTAGAGTATGTTAACGTACGTTTGCGTTATTTTATAGATATTGAGGAAAAAATTCGCTATTTAGTTGATGAGGGCTACTATGAGAAAGCATTTATCGATATGTACGAGATGGAATTTATTAAGAAGCTGTACAAGAAAGCCTATGATTATAATTTCCGCTTCCCATCCTTTATGAGCGCAAGCAAATTTTATGATAGCTATGCTATGAAAAGTCGTGACGGGGAAGAGATCTTAGAAAAGTATGAGGATCGTATTGTCATTATTGCTTTGTATTTGGCTCAAGGAAACACGGCTCTAGCAGAACGCTCTGTCGAAGCAATGATGGAAGCCTACCAGCCAGCAACACCAACTGCTTTAAATAGTGGTAAGAAAGCACGTGGTGAATTAGTTAGCTGCTTTAAATTATCAATGGATGACTCCATGAACAGTATTGCTGAAAATATTGGCTATTGTTTAGAGCTATCACGCCTTGGTGGTGGAGTAGGGGTCAACTTAACAGATTTACGCCCTTTAGGTGATCCAATTAAAGAGATATTAAATCGTGCAAGTGGTGTCATCCCAGTAGCAAAACTGTTAGAAAATTCTTTCAGTTATTCGAATCAGCTAGGGCAACGAAATGGCTCAGGCGTTGTTTATCTAAATATTTTCCATGCAGACATAGAAAATTTCATATCATCAAAAAAACCAAATGCTGACGATAAAATTCGCCTCGCAACTCTTTCAACAGGGATTATTATACCTAGTATTTTCTTCGAACTGATGAAACGTGATAAGGATATCGTCTTGTTTAGCCCATACGATATTTTTAAAGAATACGGTAAACGTATGTCTGAGATTTCCATTTCAGACATGTACTACGAGCTACTTGATAACCCAAAAATTCGTAAAATTAAACGTTTAAATGCACGGAAGCTTTACACAGAGGTGAAAAAAGCACAATTTGAATCAGGCTATCCGTTTGAAATCTTTGATGATAATGTCAATAAGGTACATCCTTTAAAAAATATTGGACGTGTCAAAATGTCCAATCTATGTACAGAAATTCTGCAAGTGCAAGAGACAAGTATCATTACGGATCAGGATCAACCAAATGACTATGGATTAGATGTATCGTGTAACTTAGGTTCCATCGATATCCATGCAGCAAGTAAAGTGAAGGATTTCGGCGCATTAGTCGATACAGCGATGCACCTACTAACAAATGTATCGCAAATGACGCATATTAAAAATGTACCGTCTGTTGCAAAAGCCAATCAATTAATGCATTCTGTAGGGCTTGGCTGTATGAACCTCCATGGGCATCTGGTGACGGAGGGCATCCTGTACGGCTCAAGAGAGTCGATTGATTTCATGGATCACTTTATGGAAGCGATGAACTATTATTCACTGAAATCTTCGATGGAAATGGCAAAAGAAAAAGCTGCAACCTTCTATCGATTCGAGGACAGTGATTATGCATCTGGTAGCTATTTTGACCAATATATCAATAAAGCTGAAGAAGAATTGTCACCTGTTGTATTGAAGGCGCTTGGCAATATTCCAATCATCACAAACAAGATGTGGGAAACGTTAAAGCAAGATGTGATGCAATACGGGCTATTCCATTCCTATCGTTTGGCTATTGCCCCAACTGGTAGTATTTCATATATTCGTAGCTGTACGGCTTCAATCGCTCCATGTACAGAGCGCGTAGAGGTTCGTGATTATGCCGATAGTAGAACCATTTATCCAATGCCTCATTTAACAAATGACAATAGTCATTTATATGTGGAGGCGTATGATGTGAATCCGTATGATTTAATTGATTTATATGCAGCTTCTCAAAAGCACGTTGACCAAGGTATTTCCATGACGCTTTATGTAACAGACAATTGGACAACCGAACAATTGGCTAAAGTATACATTTATGCGTGGATAAAGGGCATTAAGTCCGTTTACTATGTTCGTCAACGATTACAAAGCTTAGAGGAGTGTGTAGCATGTCAAATATAATTTATGAGGCAGTCAATTGGAATAAAGCAACAAGTGAACTTGCCCAAATATTTTGGGACCAGCAATGGAAGCAAATTTGGTTTCCAGAAGAAATTGCGGTCAGTAAAGATATTAAACAATGGAAAAGCTTTGAGCATCAGGACACATATAAAAAAGTATTTGCAGGATTAACCTTACTGGATACTGTACAAACAAATATCGGAATGAATCGTGTTGCCGCTTATACAGATGATTTACAGGAGAAGGCTGTGCTAACCGTTTTTGATGCATTCGAGGCGATACATGCCAAGTCCTATTCTTATATTTTCACAACGCTTTGTACAAACGAAGAAATCGATGAGCTATTTGAATGGGTCAAGAAAAATGAATTTCTACAGTATAAGGCCAATAAAATCGCAGATATTTATAATAGTATTGAAGAAGGCAATCCAGAGAGCCTATGGAAAGCGATGTTCTCATCCGTTATGCTTGAATCTTTCCTGTTTTATTCTGGCTTTTTCTATCCACTATACTTAGGGGGACAAGGCTTCCTACGAAACAGTGCCGAGATTATTTCACTGATCTTGCGTGATGAGTCTATCCATGGGGTAGCAGTTGGATTTTTTGCTCAAAATCTATTCAAGCAATTTTCAAAGGAAAAGCAAGAAGAGCTACATTTGTGGGGCTATGAGCTATTATTAGATTTATATCAAAATGAAATGAAGTATACAGATGATATTTATGCGGAAACAGGATTATCACCTGAAGTGCGAGCCTATGTACGTTATAATGCTAATAAAGCATTAATGAATGTCGGCTTTGAAGCCATGTTCCCAGAAGAAGAAGTCAATCCAATTGTGATGAATGGTATTCGTAATGAAGGCTCCACATATGATTTCTTTTCACAAAAGGGTGCTACCTATGCCAAGGCAAAAGTTGCGCCGATCACAGATGACACATTCAATTTTAATCGTTAAGGATGAAGAACAATGAATCTAGAAGTAAAAATTAAAAAAGTTCACGCTGATGCCATGCTACCGATACAAGCCAACCCTGGTGATGCAGGCATGGATCTCTATTCCATAGAAGCAGTAGAAATCCCAGCAGGCGTAGCCAAACTCATTAAGACAGGTATACAGATTGAATTACCTAAGGGAACGGAAGCCCAAATTCGACCAAGAAGTGGACTAGCATTAAAGCATAGTGTAACCGTACTGAATAGCCCAGGCACTATAGATGAAGGCTATAGAGGCGAAATCGGTGTTATTTTAATCAACCATGGTCAAGAACCATTTACCGTAGAAAAATCAATGCGCATTGCTCAAATGGTTATACAATTTGTTCCTTCTATTCAATTAGTGGAAGTAGATGAATTATCTCAAACAGAGCGCGGAACTTCTGGATTTGGCGCAAGTGGTACGAAATAGCGTGTGTATATAAACCTCATAAAGTTTACTTAAAAATCCTGCGAAGATGCAGGATTTTTTTGTTACCGTTGCTAATAACAGAAGGAAATAATAGGGTTCATATGGAATGAAGTAATGATAGCGAAGTAAAGGAGCTAATAATCATGAAAAAAATATGTTCAGGTATTTTCCTTATGTTGATTGTCCTTCTTACATCTATCACAACTGCTGCAGCAGCTAGTAGTCAACTAAAAGTGGACGGTATGACAGTACAAACGGATGTGAAGCCCGAAATAAAAAACAATCGAACAATGGTACCTTTACGCGTGATTAGTGAAAATTTAGGGGCTAAAGTTCATTGGTCGGATGGCCAAGTGATACTGACCCAAAGTGAGATGAAAGTCAGTTTAAAGTTGAACAGTAGTAAAGCCACAGTAAATGGAAAAACGGTATTATTGGATGCAAAGCCATACTTAAAGAATGGACGCACCATTGTACCATTACGTTTTCTAGCAGAAACCTTTGGCTGTAAAGTTCAATACGATCATTTAACGATCTCAATCGATACAGAGCCATTGATGATGAAGGGTGTGGAAGTGAAAGCATTCCTTCATGAATACCACATGACAATGGGGGGAGTAGTCGAGCAAATCAATGGCAATGCCTATATGGAAGAAATGCACCGTATATTTACTAAAAATATGGGCAAGAAGATAAAACAGCCTAACGACTACACATGGTCTGTCCATCGCACCGTAATTGGGGGCTATTATAAAATGGGCCAATATGATTTCCTGAACAAGGAAGGTAGTAGCATAGCACGTTATGATCTCTATTCGTTGGTGCAATCTTCAGATAAACCTTTGACTGGACAGCCAGACGTGTTGATTTATGACGCAGCTGTTGACCAATGGTATGAGTTTAACAAAACTGCCAGTGACGCTATTTATTCGTTATTGGAAACTGCCACGAGAAATGGCTTTGTGACAGTTATTAGTAATACAGTTCCTTGATTATGAATCCATTAAAAACGCAGTAGAAGAGCACATCTATGAATAAGATGTGCTCTTCTTTATTTTAGTGAGGATAAAAAATGCTAATCATTTTTATTTAGAAAAGTACTAGGCATTACTACAAGGACAACTGTTCCACGAGCACAAAGCGTATCCTGCGCGTAAACTTCAGTTTCTACTTTCCATTTCTTCGGATGAATTTCTTCAACAGTGCCAATTGCCTTTAAGGGAACATCTTGGGGTGTTGGCTTTAGGAAATCTACATGAAGGTTAGCCGTTACAAATCGAGGTGGCTCCGCTCCATCATCAATTTCATGTCCATTTTTACGATGCAAGGCAAGCGCTGCCGACCCTGTTCCATGGCAATCAATTAATGAAGCAATTAAACCACCATAGATAAATCCTGGAATACCCATATATTTTGATTCAGGTGTATAGATTGTAATCGTCTTATCACCATGCCACCCCGTGCGAAGATGATGACCATCATCATTCAAACGGCCACACCCATAACACCAAGCGATATCATCTGGATAAATATCTTGAATTGCTTTTTCTACTTTTAATTCTTCCATTCTTCTCTCCCCAATACTCTAGTATTATATGTTTCTCATCGAACGTTAATCATTTAAGTATAATTAATCATTGCCATTCCATCAATAAAAATCTAAATATTCCATCTATTTAAACTAAGTAAAAAAGCACTACCATAAAGTTGGACAAGTTTTATAAATGACAGATGGGGAGGGCTGGTATCAGGAAGAAGGAAAAGCTGCATAGCTTGTAAAACGCTGGCATGGTGCAACAAAAGAAAGATGGTATACTAAGATCGTTACATTTTTCTTTTACCGTGCTGAAGAAGGAATTAAAGGAGTCAAAAGGGATGTCATTAGAAAAGATAATCGATTGTATTTGCAAGGAAGCAACCAATAAAGACAGAAAAAAATTAGAAAAATTATTAGAACAATTGTACAATTATGAAAGTGCTAAAATACTTGATATTTACCCTTATCAGATACAAAGTAATGAAAAATATAGTCAAGTTGAAGTATTCTTCGATAAATTAGAGATGGTCGATTTCCAACAAAAAACGCAGGATTATCATACGTATCAAAAAAGTCTAGAAAAATTCGAGAGATTTTTTGAATTGATGTGGTTAAAATCATCTGAATTTTATGCATTTTATTATTTACCAGATCCTTTAGATAAGGATCAAATGTATTATAAAGTCTACAAGAATGAATGGAATAAAATTATACCTAAAGATCGTACAGAAGGCATTTTATTAAACATTGATGAATACACAATGTTAATTTCACTAATAAAATTAGCTGTTTCGGACCATCTCCCTTTACATTTTATTTTACCTGAGGAGAATATTGTATTTAGTGGGAATGGCTTAGCCTTTTTAATTTACAACCAACATAATCTTGAGTTATTAGAAAAGGTTGCTAATACGGAGGGGCTCTATATCCGTTGAAAAAGTGAGAGAACATTCCCAGCAACATGAAGCTAGATAATATGAAACATACCCTAAAAAAATAGCAACAATCTATGTTTCTTACAGATCGTTGCTACTATTATTTAAAATCATTTATTTTGCTCTCGATAATTAATGGCCTCTTTAAATTCATCGGTAGCTAGGATATTGTAGAACATATTTCTACTGTTTACGTTTGCTATTGTCCCCGTGACTGTATTGTCTATCCATAGGTAGTATTCATCATCGTTTAGTTTGATCTTATACTGCGGAGCAATTTCGTTATCGACCTCACCGAATTCTCTAGCTTTTTTAAATGTTTTTTCTATAATTTGAATATCTTTCGCATCGGAGATTTGTTGTAAAGTATCGGGCTGCACTTCATCGAAATTAATTAATTCTTGAATTTCTATCACCTTTGCTGTTTCTTTCTGATCGTTACAAGCAACTAACGCTAAGGAACAAATCATGAACAACAAAATTGTTTTTATTTTCACCTTGTCTTCACCTCTTTTTGTTCAATCTAGTATATTCCCTTATGAACATTTCTTCAAACTGCAAAACCCTCGAAGTATTTACATATTCTAACAGTCTAAAAAAGGTTTAACCATAGCATAAAAACTTATCTGAGAGCTTTCCCCTTGAATGGAATTTATAGTATGCTGATTAAAAGGGAGGAGAGGGATTTTATGGTTAAACAATTGATTGTTGGGGATACAACACAGGAATTGGCTTCTACTCGTCGCATGCTGGAACGCTTGCCCGACGAGTATATGACATGGAGACCACATGAGAAATCAATGACACTAGGAGGTCTGGCCACGCACCTAATCAATCTGCTAAACTGGCAAATGGCTATTTTAAAGTACTTAGACTTTGATCTTTCCACCGTTCCGTTGCGACGAGAGGCATTAGAAAAGCGAGCTGACATTCTGGATGAGTTCGATACAAACGTAAGAAAACTGGAAATGATGCTTACTGAATGTGATGAGAAAACGCTCGGAGAGGAATGGACACTACGTCATGGTGACCATATTATTCGCCAAGAGCCTCGAGCAATTGCGTTCCGCACCTTCGGATTAAGCCACATGGTCCATCATCGGGCGCAACTTGGGGTATACTTGCGACTTCTCGATATTCCAGTACCAGGCATCTACGGCCCCTCTGCAGACGAAGAAGCCTAGTAAACTACTTCCATGAATCACTATTTAGAAAGGTATGAGGTGTTTGATTGACTAAGATAATGAAGAAAACAGAACGATTAATTATTCGATTAATGGAAGAGGGAGATTACTCTTCTTGGCTTACGCAATATGAAAATCGTTTACCTTCCCAGCATAAATACGATGAAGGTAAATTAGATATGAGCATCTGTACGAAAGAATGGTTTCGTGATTTAGTTACTAAGCATCATCAGATGGCTGAGGATGATAAGGTGTATGTATTTGGCGTATTTAGAAAAACAGATAATACGCATATTGGGTTTGTAGACTTTTCCACAATTATGAGGGAAGAATTTCAATGGGCTAGGTTCGGGTATACCATTCATAACCATTTTTGGAGAAAAGGTTATGGTAAAGAGGCTGTAAAGGCAGCGATTGATCTAGCATTTGAAAAATTAAATTATCATCGAATAGAAGCTCATATAAACCTCGACAATACGGCATCTATAAAATTAGCAGAAAATGTTGGGATGCTTTATGAATGCACGAGGAAAGGATTCATATACGAGGACAACAAGTGGACTGATCAGCTGGTTTATTTTATAAATGCAGAAGACATTTAAAAGGGAGGAGCTGTATGTACGACATGGAGAACTCTTTAGAAGTGCAAAAGAAAGAGGATATAAAAATTTCAATAGTCATACCAGCCCATAATGAAGAAAAATACATTGGAAAATGCTTAGAATCTATTTTAAAGGCTTCCAAATCCTTTGAAAATCAAGTAGAGATTATTGTTGTTTTAAATCGCTGTACAGATCGAACAGAGGAAATTGCCAAATCGTATAATTGTATCCTACTAAAAAATAGCGATAAGAACCTTTCGAAGATTAGGAACGCTGGCGTTGATATAGCAAGAGGGGAAATCATCGTCACAATTGATGCCGATACACAGATGAACGAACATGTGTTATCGAAGGCAGTGGAGAACTTAAGCACAGGTAAGTACATTGGCGGGGGCGTTACAGGAAAGTTTGAAAGAATGTCCTTAGGAATTTTTGTTTCAGCTTTGTTATTAATCGGACCACTATTTTTAAAATATGGTGCAATTTCTGTAGGCATCTTTTGGTGCTACAAAAAAGATTTTCAAGCAATTAATGGATTTAATGAAAATATGCTCATGGCAGAAGATGCCGATTTTGCTAAACGATTAAAAGATTGGGGAAAAAAGAACGGAAAAAAATACGGAACAATTCAAAATGGAATGATCACTTCAAGCAGAAAATTTGATAAGCATGGAGACTGGGTTTTACTTAAACGTCCTAAAATGATCCTAGCATACCTTAAAGGTACAGATCAGAAACATGCGAATGAAGCATATTATGAAAATGAAGATCGATAAAAAGAAACCGTAACGTTAATCTTACAATGATTAACGTTTTTTTGTTATGATGCAATCATTCTAGCTATATTAAAGAAAAGAATTGAATAATTTTTTATAATAAATTATTCTTTATTACATCAATATTGATGATTCATTTTAGCGAAAGGATGGGGATTGATATAGCTGACGTCAATGTGTCAAACCCTAACAATCAGAATGATGAATAACTTTGAAGATTTAATAGAAAAAGAGTATTCCAATATAGCAGGCATCGCTATTAGAAAAGATAATCATTTAATTTACGAAAAATATTTTGATGGGTACACCCCAGATGATGCTTTGCATATAGCATCTGTCACTAAAAGTATCATCTCCATTCTTATTGGAATGGCAATTGATAAAGGATATATGAAAAATATAGAACAGCATGTGTTAGATTTTTTTCCAAATTATACAGTGAAACGTGGCGAAAAAACCATTCAAAACATCACCATCGCAAATTTGTTGTCAATGACTGCACCCTATAAATACAAGTCAGAGCCTTATACGAAAGTATATTCAAGTGATGACTGGGTAAAAGCTGCATTGGATTTGCTAGGGGGCAAAGGTAGTATTGGGGTGTTTAACTATTCTACCGTTGGCACACATATTTTATCAGGTGTTCTTACAACTGCCACTGGTCAATCTGTTCTTGATTTCGCTACAGAAAACTTGTTTAAACCTCTTGCAATCAAAGCTCCCACAAATACAACTATACAAAATAAAGAAGACTATTTCGCTTTTCTGAAGGATAAATATGTCACTGGCTGGATAGTAGATCCTAAGGAAGTAAATACCGCTGGTTGGGGACTTACGTTAACAACCCGGGATATGGCCAAAATAGGTCAGCTCTATTTAAATGGGGGTGTATGGAACGGTCGCCAAATTCTTTCTTCTCAATGGATAGAGGACAGCACTAAAGTACAAAGTCGATCAGGAAAGCTGACCTATGGTTATTTGTGGTGGATACTTGATGATTGCTATGCAGCTTTGGGGGATGGTGGAAATGTAATTTTCATAAATCCTCAAAAGAAGATGGTCATTTCGATTGCTTCGCGCTTTATGCCACGTGCCAAGGATCGTGTTGAATTGATTCGAAAACATATGATGCCATTGTTTGAATAACAGCTAGGGATAATAAAAACGCCATTTTGATCAGCATCAATCAAAATGGCGTTTTTATATTGAATGAAGGGTATTAATGAATCAATTTTGCAAATCATCTTTAAAGGGCATAAAAGCATCTCCTTTATTGACTACAAAAATAATACAAGTGAAAAATTACAAGCCATCCAAAACAGTTTTGGGATCCGTTCAACTTTGTTCAAAATGACATTTTTAGCAGTAAAATCAATTAAATCATCGCTTTTTTGATCAAAATTTTTTTAAACTAACAAAAATACTTGCAACACCCATTGTAGTACTGTATAGTACTAATTATGACAAAGGTAAAATTAATGAATCAAAAACGTGTAATTGAAGTAGCTGCAACATTATTTTTAGAAAAAGGGTTTGCTTATACAAGCATGGATGAATTAGTTCGTGTAAGCAAAGTTTCAAAGTCTAATGTGTATTATCACTTCTCTAATAAGGAAGAATTGTTGGAAGGGGTCGTTGATTATTGGATTGAAATGTATCAATCTGCAATAGAGGACTTACTATCTCAAAACCAATTATTAGTTGAAGATCGTATCAAATTGTTTTTAAAGCAAATATCACAAGGAGTTCAGACCAGAGAATATAAGGGGAGCTGTCCATTTATTACGCTTTATATTCAAAGTCCTACAAATGCCACAAAAGTAAAAGAAAAAATAGGTCTTTTTTTTAAAGGCTTACAAACGAAAGTTTCTCTATTCCTTAAACAAGGGGTAGAGAATGGTGAATTTAGAAAGACAATAAATATTGACGAGGTTGCATCTCTTTTTATTACAAATCTTGAAGGAGCGCTATTTATTTCAGAAACACTGGAGGATGCAACTGTAATCATGAAAACAGCAGATCATTTGTTTAACTTGCTTCGATAAAAGAAGCATTTTTTTTACATCAAATTAGTACTACACAGTACTACTAGGAGGATTTTTATGAGAACAGTATTTTTAACGGGTGGAACAGGTTTTATTGGAAAGCAATTAGTGAATGAATTAGTCAAAGAGGATGTGAACATTCTTCTTTTAGTGAGGTCGAAAAGTAAAGCAACACACATTTTTCAGGAAAGAGGCATCTTAAAAGAGGAAAATATGCACTTTATTGAAGGTGATTTAACGAAAATAGACTTAGGTCTAAGTGCTGAAGATAAGGAGTTGGTATTGAAAACGGATGTGATGATTCACGCAGGAGGCTCCATGGATATTCAAGCGACAAACAAAGAGGCAACTTCTGTATTTTTGAATGGCGCCAAACATATTAGTGAATTCGCTAAAAGTATTCATCAATTGAAGGGCTTGCAGCAATTTATTCATGTTGTAGGTTATATGAGTCCATTTGATGCTAATAATAGCAAGGTTGCGATAGATGTATTTAAAGAAGGAAACAAATTTTTAAAAATAAAAAATCCATATGAGAAAACAAAATTTTTAGCTGATCTTTATATCCGTCAACAGGCATCAGCAGTAGGTTATCCGCTGTCTGTCATTAATCCGCCAACTGTGGTTGGGAGTAGTAAAACAGGGAGTACAGAGCAGATAGCAGGATTAGGTTTGCTTGTGACAAGTATGCGAAGAGGGCTCATGCCAGTGATTCCTGGAGGTAAGGGATATAGGTTGCCACTGATTTCAAACGATGAGTTTGCGAAGTTTATTGTGCAGGTTTTCAAATTGGAGCAGCCGGCTATTCAAACATATACACTTGTTGATGACAAAGAGAACGATCCGAACATTGCTGAATTACTAAGTGTTATGTCGGAAAGTATGAATATGAGGGCACCAAAAATCTCTGTTCCAATGCCGCTTATGAAAACAATAATGAAAAGTGGAGTAAGTAAAATAACAAACATTCCTTCTGATGGACTGAATTTTATCACAAAACGAACATTTTCAAATGGTTCGGTGAAAAACATGAGGGGGGGAGATTGGTTTAAGAAGAGGAGTGTCATGAACTTTTTCCCTGCCGTAGTAGCTGATCTGGATTATCGATTGATGTATCAAAATGGAAAGCATCATCATTTATTTGAGCGAACATTATGCGATAACAATACCCTTTACCAATTACAAGGAGAGGGGAAACCGTTTATATTATTACATGGTTTATTGAGTGATGGAGAGGATTTATTTCCTTTAGGAAAAGAGCTTCATGAAAAAACAGGCCGTCCTGTATGGATCATGGATCTTCCTGGTTTGGGACGTTCTCCTTTTAAACGAGAGAAAAATCTTTTAAATATCTATTTGAATGTAGTAAAAAAGTTATTGGAGAAAGCTACTAACGGTGCCCATCTAATTGGTCATTCATTTGGTGCGTATATTCTTTTGGAAGCATTAGTACAAAAGTACATAGATAAGAAGTATACAATTACTTTACTTCAGCCACCTGTTGCCAAAAAAAATGCTAAATCAATAAATGTTCCTCAATTTATAAACAAATGGACATTGAAATTCGCAACTACTAATTTGATAGAGCGTTATTTATTAAGTAATGGTTTATTTGAAAATATGGAGAGCATCCCTGAACATTATATTCAAAAAATAAGTAAAAGTTTTACTTCTCCTAGAATTTTAAACACTACCGTTCAGCTTAACAGTTTACTATCGAAAAACGTTCAAGGTGATTTCAATGAAGTAACAAAGTATAATCTTCACATTATTTGGGGGGATTCTGATAGAGGCTACTCTGCTCCTAAGCATCTGGGTAAGGTTGATTTTGTTCCATATGGTCATCATTTTCCTCTTAACCATCCGAGTGAAACGGCTAATTTGGTCATAAAAAACAGTAATGAATTTGCAAAAGAAGCTGAGATCTTGCTTCGGTAAAACTACTATTTAGTGTCCTTTCTACAGGTAGCAGTGAAAATTACTGATATATTACAGCCGAAAAAGTATACACCTAACCAGTTGTCGAAATTTATTTGACGACTGGTTATTTAGTATTGTTCTTCAGAAGAAATTATAATGAACTTCCATGTTGTTTATTATAAGTAGTTGAAGTTATAGGTAAACTCAAATGTAATCAAAATTATGCTGTTAATTAAATTTTTCAAGTAAGTTGAAAGAGTTGGTGTTACTGCGTTGGAAATTTATATCAAAGATATGCTTAAAATCTTACCTAGATCCAAAGTTTTTCATCTAGTTCAAGAGCTGTTACTAGAAGATGAATTGCTTTACATTGAGTGAACGCTTGAAAAGCGCTTTGGTAGACCTCAAGTGAAAATAAAATATGCACAAACGACGAAATGAATATGAAATTGAAGGGAATTTTAGGAACTGCATAAATTTTTATGCATTTTTTTCTTTACTTTCAAGTAATTATTTTGTAAGATAAAGCCAAATTCAAAAGTGGCCAGACCACTTTTGAATTCATTCAGTAAGAGACGCCATCATCTGAAGGTGGTGGATTTTGTTTCTTTTATAGTAGGTATCCAAACACCTATTGAATGAAGATAAAGCCTTTGGATGCATTGTTTATCTGCGCGAAAGGAAAGCGACAGCGATCATTATGCCAAGGCGAATAGATTGACCGAGGAGTTGATCGTATGGATAAAAAAACCGAACAAAAGAAAGTGTTTTTAGATATCGTCCAACAATTACGACAACTTATTAAAATAGAAAAAATACAGGCTGGTGAAAAGTTACCCTCCGAAAGAGTCCTTTCAGAACGTCTAGGTGTCGGGCGATCCTCTGAGAGAGGCATTGCGAAGTTTAGAATTGTTAGGTCTTATTGACAAGAGACATGGAGGAGGTACATTCCTAGCTTCAACACAAAAGCATCAGCTCGTAGAAATGGTTGTTTATATTAGAAGATGAAAAATCAAAAAAGGATGTCGAATTAACGCGACAAATTCATGAAAAGGAAGCCATTCGCATTATAAGTTGTACAGATACTATGCGAGCACTACCAGTGTAGGACAGTGTTTTTGTAAAGCTAGAGATAGAAAGTACGATTAATTGTCGGGATGTTTTACGAGAAATAATCATTACGTCAGGAAATCGTCTTTCACTAAAGGTCTGGTTTCAGTTAGCAGTTTATGAGGGTGACAGTTTAAATCGAAACTCAACAAAAGTAGCAAAATTAATTATTCAAACGATGTTGAAATCGATGCAACTTGGCTATGAAAAAGAAGTATTAAAAGATTACGAACAGTGGATGAATGCTGAACAATTCATTTAGACAACATAGGGGGAGTCAAACATGGCAATACGTAACCTATTTAGTAAAAAGAAAGAGGACGGACAGGAAAAGGGATTTCCAAAAGGACTTATGACAAAATGTCCAGAGTGCCGTCACATTCAGTTAACAAAGGAATTAGAAAAAAATCATAAAGTGTGTACAAATTGCGACCATCATTTCAAAATGACTGCACAGGAGCGCGTAGCTTATTTCTTAGATGAAGGTTCATTTGTTTCAATGGACGATCATTTACAAACAAGTAATCCACTCAATTTCCCTGATTATGTAGAAAAAATTTCAGTGGCTAAACAACAAACAGGATTAAGCGAAGCTGTACTGACTGGGGTAGGTACTCTTGATGGAGAAGAAATTGTTGTAGCCATTATGGATTCTCATTTCCGTATGGGCTCAATGGGCTCCGTTGTAGGAGAAAAAATCACACGTGCCGTTGAAAAAGCTATTGAATTACGTGTACCAGTTATTATCTTTACTGCTAGTGGTGGAGCGCGCATGCAAGAAGGTATTCTATCATTAATGCAAATGGTAAAAACGAGTGTGGCATTAAAACGTCATAGTGAAGAAGGACTATTATTTATTTCGATCATGACGCACCCTACATACGGTGGCGTTTCAGCAAGCTTTGCTTCTGTTGGAGATATTAATATTGCAGAACCGCAAGCATTGATTGGCTTTGCTGGTCGCCGTGTAATCGAAGAAACATTAAGAGAAAAATTACCAAATGATTTCCAAAAGTCAGAGTTTTTACTAGCGCATGGTCAGCTTGATGCAATTTTCCATCGGAAAGATTTACGAAACCAAGTAGCAATGCTTGTAAAAATGCATACAAAAGGCGGTGTGCAACATGTCTAAAAATTTAGCTTTTGAAGAACCAGTAGTACAATTAAGAGAAAAAATTGATGAATTAAAAACGATTGCTACAAAGGCAGATGTTGACATGACAGGCGAAATCGAAAAGCTTGAAACACGTCTAACACAGCTAGAACAATCTATTTATGCCAATATGAAGCCCTGGGATCGTGTACAGATTGCTAGACATCCAGAACGACCAACAACTTTACAATATATAGAAGCGATGTGTGAAAACTTTATTGAGTTACATGGAGATCGTAAATTTGGCGATGATGCAGCTATTCTTGGAGGAATTGCTCTCTTTGAAGGTCAGCCCGTAACAATTGTTGGACATCAGCGCGGAAAATCAACGAAAGAAAATATTCGACGAAATTTTGGTATGCCACACCCTGAAGGATATCGTAAAGCATTACGCTTAATGAAGCAGGCTGAGAAATTTAAGCGCCCAATTATTTGTTTTATTGATACAAAAGGAGCCTATCCAGGTAAGGCAGCCGAGGAACGCGGCCAAAGTGAAGCCATTGCTAGAACTCTCTCTGAAATGGCGATTCTAACAGTACCAGTTATTAGTATTGTTATTGGGGAAGGCGGAAGTGGCGGTGCAATTGCATTAGGCGTAGCTAATCGAGTCTTTATGTTAGAGAACTCAACGTATTCGGTTATCTCGCCTGAAGGGGCTGCATCGATCTTATGGCGAGATGGTAGCCTAGGGAAGCAAGCTGCAGAAGCAATGCGGATAACAGCACCTGACTTAAAAGAGCTTGACGTTATTGATGGAATAATCCCTGAAATAACGGGTGGAGCACACCGCAATGTTGCGAAGCAAGCATTTAATATAAAAAAGTGTATAAGCGTCACACTAAAAGCATTGAATTCTTTAAATGGCGAACAATTAATTGACGATCGCTATGAGAAATTTAGAAAGATTGGACAATATACAGAAGCTTAAATTTATTTTTAGGTTTTTGGACATGTAAATTTGTTCGTAAAGAGATAAAAAATCAACGTTTGCAACAAACTTTTAATCAAACTTTATTCCAAACCAACATGAGCTAATATCGATTCTATTTAGAAAATCGTGAATTAAAGACTAAAATATACAAAAGTTAATTATAATAATTCGATATTAAAATAATCGTTTTTTATCAATCATGTTTTCATGGGTTATTTTTATTTTTATAGTTAAAACATTTGAGTGTCTATGAGGAATAAAAAAGGAAGACATCAAAATCTAAACTTATTTGACAATTAAGTAAAGTTTAGATTTTGATGTCTATGTACATCCATTTTGTCTCACTATTATTAGTATACTTTTCAATGAAACATAACTTCCTATAATTTATATTATGTAAACTAAAATTATTTGGCGTGGAGGAGGGCTGGAATCCGCCAACACCCCATAGTATCTGTACTTTTCGACTTATAATTTTCAAGTTCACTCTCCTTTTTTACGATAATGGGATAATTTTGTACAGATAATAATTATTGTTTAATACGATTTCTGGAGGTTTTATACTTGCAACTACATGCTGCCATTGATGAATTTGTTTTGTATATCGAGATTGAAAAAAATTACTCAGTTAATACGGTTACGAGTTATGAATACGATTTACAGCTCTTCTTAAGCTTTTTAAAGGATCATGGCTGTTCAACCAGTTTAAATGAGATTACCAAGACCCAAGTACGTCGCTTTATCCAGTATTTATGATAATCACTAGAACAAAAATCTCGTTCGGTCAAACGTAAAATTTCATCCTTAAAATCGTTTACCCAATATTGCTTAAACAATACCTTTCTAAGATTTTACGCGAGGGATTGAATCGCCAAAGACCGCTGAAAAACTTCCTGTCTATTTGACATTAACGGATTTAAGCAGCTATTTGACTATTTAGAGCGCGCCCAATCACACTTTTCGATGCAGAAATGAGCTAATTGTTTAAGTTATTAAAAACTGGTCTAAGTCGTTCTGAACTTGTTTCATTGACATGGCAACAAGTTTATTTGATCGATGAAACGGTTCGAATTGATAAAAAAAGAAAAAAAGAGGGGATATTACCCCTCCATCCACACTTAATCTCCCTTCTGGCACCTTTATAAAGCGTCTAAAGTCAGCGCTCCCACCTACCCGCTTCACGCTGCATCATTGCGGCACATTTGCGACACTGATGTGGACAAAATTAAGAAAACGTTGACTTACGAACACTTCAAGAACTTCTTGGTCATGAAAGTATTACATCAACTCAAGTCTATACCCATGTTAAGTTTGAACAGAAAAAGAAAGCCATCGATTCTTTTCGTATTTTTTTATTGCTCTACATTTAGATAGAAAGAAATTAACCGTAATTATTTTAAATACATATGAAGTTGTTAATAGGTAACCAAAAATTTTATTAATTCATCATACATTCTTTCCGAATCATGCCCGAGCCAAATTAAATGACCCCAATTTTGAAGAATACAAAGTTTCGAATTTGTGATGTTATGTTGTGCATGATATGCATGTTCAACAGGTGCAGCACTATCATTTATACTATGTAAAATTAATGTAGGACACTTAATTGAGCGTAAATCAGCTACAGAAATTGTTCCAGTTTGTGATAAGTCAATCATAAAACCATATCCAGAGCGTTGTCTATTGTTCATTTTACGAAACATCTCAATATCAACATCAGTAATTTGAGCGACTACTTCAATATAAGGCAGTTTACTAAAAGAAGGGACCATTTGTTTAAACATAAATTCGGAAAATCGGTTACTTAAGTGACTAATTATTCTCCAAGTATATTTTTCTATAGTAGGACGAAATAAAATTTTGGCTGCTTTATATTCCATATCTTTAGATGCAAGCCATTGTTTCGTTACGGCCGATTGTAGAGTAAGACTTCTTACACGTTCTGGATAATTAGAAGCAAAAAAGATTCCACTTGGTCCTCCAGCAGAAATGGCAATTACATGTACCTTTTCGATATTCAAATGATTGAGTATAGTTAAATAAGCATGGCAGGCTGTTTGAAGATCTTTCCCGAGAAGTGGATCTGTATTACCATATCCAGCTCTAGAAGGAGTTATTATTGAATAACCTTGTTGCAATAATTCAGCGTAGCCAAACTCTTCTTTACAATTAGAATGGCCACCATGAAACACAAGTATTGGTGTACCTTTTCCGATAATTGAATATTCCATTTTTCTTCCAATATCGTCAATGAAATGATCGATAACTCTTTCCTGATAAAGCTCCGTTTCCCCCATTGAAGTCTGCACAACTTACACCCCTTTTTTTAAAAAAAACTTAGAATATTGATACATATATAGGATCTAATATCGTTTTATTCTTTTATTAACTTCTTGTACATTTAGTTCTACAAAAAAATGCATAACCCTGCCTTTTTAGATGAGAAAAGAATTGCACGATCATTATATTGAATCTGGATCTTTAATGAGAACGAGCGCTATTTCTTCTTACAGTATCACACTCAATTGTTGAATATCACATGGGAGTTTTTTCAACATTATACACTATAAACGGTTCAGTCCTTAAAACTTCTTTTGCATTTTCTGAGACAATCATAATACGGACTTCTTTTGCATTTGAAATGATTCTTAATATACGAATAAGAAATGTCCAGACTTGTATATGAACAAGAATCTACAGACCCTTCGTTCATGATATTGGTTCACACTCTACAACAGTTGTTGGGCTCCCCATAGATTTTTATCAGCTATGATTTTGTCAATTAGTTCGATACCATCTTGTTTCTTCATTTCCATGTTTACATCCCTCCAAACTCTTATATGCTGCTTTGCTTCCAGCTTATCCCTCTATAAGTAGCCATCTATTCGGTCTATTCGGTCTATATCCCGATGTTTTCTGTGCTTCGGCGGGATGTCTCCACCTCCTCCTTGTTTCTTTCAAGATTTGAGTTTGTTCTGTCCTTCACCATAGTTGACTTGGCTCATCTGACTATCACTAGTCAAATTGTTAATTAAAATAACCCTCAAGAGAC
The DNA here is from genome assembly GCF_020217405.1 of Lysinibacillus capsici. Classification (NCBI taxonomy): domain Bacteria; kingdom Bacillati; phylum Bacillota; class Bacilli; order Caryophanales; family Bacillaceae; genus Lysinibacillus; species Lysinibacillus capsici. Next base: position 2,481,633 of record NZ_CP084108.1, read on the forward strand.
CTCCCCGGGTAAGCACAGCCACTTTCCTCTCATATAACCGCCAAATTTACTGTATGGGATTCGAACAGTATTAGACTTCGCTTTGTTATGCAAGCTTATCCATCCTAAGCCAGCCTTCTATCTGATTTCTGTTCAACAGTTTGAGAGTTTGCGTCTGATTACCTCCAGATTCCACGTCGCCATGGACACCCCTGTCTTTTGCTAACAGGTCCTACTGCCAAGCCTGTATGGACTTTTACCATCGAGTTGTTGTACATGTCGGGCACACATAAAAAGCGTTAATCCATTTGGATCAACGCTTCATTTATTCATCTTGTTTAAAAATTAATCTCTTTGCTTAACTAATACGAAACAATAAGCTATAAAAACAGTGGTCAATAGTAACGCAAGTAATGTCCATCCATTAAAGAAGATATTATTTGAATATGTGTTAAGTAATGGAATTTGAGTTATTTTAGTAACTGAATCATTATTTTCAAAGACTAATAATCTAAATTCTCTTGCTTCTTTAAAAGTAAAGAAATATATAATACTCGAAAGAAGGAATGAAAATATAATTATTATTTTATATTGCATTGTCTTGAAAGTTCTTTTAGCAAAAGAATATGCCATTTTAAATGTACCAATAATCGAAACTATCAAGAACGGGATTAAAAATACTAAAGGAAAGAGTCCTGGATTACCATTACTAATATTATTCTCTGAACTACCTATCAAAACTGGTTCAGTTAAAAAATTAATCAAGTAAAAGGCGATAGAAGTTACAATAATGTTTAAAGAATAAAAAAACAGTGATAATTTATTCACTTTTCCCCCTCACAATCTTTAAATTATCTACTCATGTAAACTGTATTGATTTTATCAGATATACTTGTCCAACTTACATAATTAGTAGATGTATTATATTGTCCACCGTTTGGATCTTTATAACCTACCTAATTTCGCCTTCAGTGTCATAACCATGTATTAGTCTCCAATGGTAGTTTTCTCCACTAAGTAATAACCATACTGCTCCAACAGGATTATTATCGTTTATCGCTGTTTGGATACCTCCAAATGTTGGTGCACCACTAGAATTATAGTTCCATCCTGTCATGTCATGATTTAAGTGAAGTTTTAGACCATTTCAAATAATTTCAACTATTACCATCTTTATTATGCTCCCATAGTCGTTGAAAAGGTTTTTCTGAAATTAGATTCCACAATTCTTGGAATGTAACTTCCCCCTTGTTATTAATTATAAAAACAAGATAACTAAATCATTAAATTCATCCATCCTTTTTAAAATTGATGATTTTTGGAAGATAAACTTTAAAAATGAAAAAAGATGATATTGATAAAAAATTCTAGATGAACTCCATAATAACAGCCGTTTATAAATGAGCGAGCTTGAAAGAAGGGTACATCTGTCCTACCCATCAGTAACGGAACGTGTAAGACAAGTTGATTATGAGAAATTAGGTTTACCAATCCAATGCATAATTGAAGCCACTGTAAAAATGGTGACTATAAATCTTTTTAAAATTATATCGAAAAACTTCCTAGTATAGAATTTCGTGAGCATAACAGGGAGCGCGTACTATATGTTTAATCTTCTTTCCATTAAAACTGTATCATGCCATATCCCATCTAACTGAGCAATTTTTTCTCTTGTACCAACAATTCGAAAGCCCATCTTTTTATGTAATTGAATACTTGATGTATTGATGGCAAAGATGGATGATTGGAGTGTCCAAAAACCTACCTTTTCACTTTCTTCAATTAGTATTTTAAATAGCTTTGAAGCAATACCCTTGCCTTTATGATCACTTGATAGATAAACAATAACTTCTCCCACTCCAGAATAAACAGCGCGTGTAGAGACAGGGGAAATACTAATCCAACCAACTACTCTATTGTGTTCTTCTGCAACAAAGCGCAAGGCCGCATGATGTCTTTCATCCCATACCTGTTTACTTGGCACAATTGTTTCAAAGGTTGCCATCCCTGTTTCGATTCCCTCTTTATAAATCTTTAATACCTCTTTTAAATCCTTCTTTTCCATTTTACGAATAATTAGTGTGTCCATCCCATTTCCCCCTTAGTATTTTAAAAGGACTGCTAGCTTGCGCTAACAGTCAAATTTTTAACAACATGAATTTGATGGATCAGAAAGATTTATACCGCATACACCTGTTTCAGGTAACTCCAATTCCACACGTTTGGAAGCTTCTTCATCTCCTGATAAATAAGCTGTTATGGAACGAACCTGTTCATAGCCTGTTGCCATTAAAAATGTGGGTGCACGTCCATAACTTTTAGCTCCGACAATATAGAAGTCCTTTTCAGGTTGACGTAGTATTTCTTCACCATGCGCCCTTACTGTGCCACAACTATGAACATTTGGATCAATTAGTGGCGCTAATGCTTGCACACTTTCTGTTGCTGAGTCAATCGAAAGGCGTAATTCGCTGTTAATTGATAGGTCTGGTCGATTTCCCGCATTGACAATAAGCTCTTCAAATCCTGTTAATACTTTTTGTTCTCCGTTTATAGTACCAACAATATGGATGTTCTCTTTTTTCTTCACCTGTGAGATATAGAAAGGAGTTATTACTTCAACCTTACCTGTAACTACTAACTCATGGATGCGAATACCCAGTGCGCCACGTGCTGCCAACGCATCTTTTTCCTCCCCGCCATAGGCCTCCTCTACAGATTTTTTACGCATAATCCACACAAGCTTTGTTGTAGGATTATCTTTTTGTAATTCAGCCAAAGCTAATAAGGTATTGATCGCTGAATGACCACTACCAATGACAGCAACCTTCTTATTTGCATATCTCTTAGGATTCGTATTTATATCTGGAATACCATACTCAATGTGATCTGCTAATGCTTTTTCATTTTGCAGCCATACACCTGTAGAATTTGCTGGGTTTGGATTTCCCCATGTTCCTGTTGCATCAATAACTGCTTTTGCCTCAATAATATCGATGTCATCCTCTTTTTCAACATAAATATTAAAGGACTGATTGAATCGATTTTTTGATTTCATTTTATCATTTAATTGTCGTGAAATACCTACTACTTTTGCGTTCAATCGGATACTTGGTTTTATTTGTTTTAATTCTGCCAAGGGTTTTAAATAAAGATCAATTAACTCATGCCCTGTAGGTATTGTTTCTAAGCTAGGTTCTACCCAATCAGACCCCTCTAATAATGATTTAGCAGCTTTATTGATGTTATAACGCCATGGAGAAAATAATGTGACATGCCCCCAGGTACGGATATTGTGTGCTATTTCATTACCAGATTCAAGTAAAATAAATGACTGGTTTTGCTCTACTAAATGAGCAGCAGCAGCTAAGCCGATAGGACCTGCACCAATTATGACAATCGGTAAATTCTTATTGGGGTTATTAACACTCTCCTGTACTTCAATATCCTTAGTAGTACAACAAGATCCATTTTGGTTGATTACTTTTAGTGTTTTCATCATTAACTTCTCCTCTTTTTTTCTTTATATAAGCATTTACTTATATAAAATGTATTTTTTACGCCTAGCACTTGGCTAGACGTTTATACTGTGCATGTGTAATTAACACATTTCAATTTCAATTTCTTTTATAGCCTTTTCAAATTGCAACCAAGTAGAAGTGCCGTAATGATCTCTATCTCCTTTAAAAAAGAAATCAAATGCAAACTTTTTAGCCTGATTCAATGTGTATTCTCTACTTTTCATAATTAACATTAAATAAGCGATAAAATAATTTTTAGTTAATACGCTAGCATGGTTTACTGTCATGATTGTATCCTTCATTCAACGGATTGAAGTATTTCTAATAGAAGTATTACAGCTCCTCAGCTACAAATTGTTCAATGCGTTTACCAATTGCATCACGAACATTTTGAAATACAGCCCACTTCTCTTCATCCGTACCTGTCGCTTTCGCTGGATCCTCAAATCCCCAATGCTCACGACGAACATGAGGAGGTGTCATCGGGCATTTATCTGCTGCATCTCCACATAACGTGACTACTAACGTGGCGTTATATAATGTCTCCATATTAATTAAATCGGATGTATGATTTGAAATATCAATTCCTAACTCTGCCATCGCTTTAATTGCATTCTGATTTACCCCGTGTGCTTCAATACCAGCACTTTTAACTGTCCAATTGGTTGGTAGTAGCTTTTTTCCCCATCCTTCAGCCATCTGACTTCGACATGAGTTACCTGTACATAAGAAATAAAGTGTATTTGTCATAGTAATTGCTCCTTATAATTTAATGGTTTTAAAGTATTTTTTCTGCCAACGTAGGGCAACCCATACAAGTCCGATGAGAACAGGTACTTCTACAAGTGGACCAATAACAGCAGCGAATGCCACGCCACTGTGAAGGCCAAACACGCCAACTGCTACCGCAATCGCCAGCTCAAAATTGTTACTTGCAGCTGTAAAAGAAAGGGCTGCTGTGACAGGATAAGATGCACCTACTTTACGGGAAGAGAAGAATGACACAGCAAACATAATGACAAAGTAAATAAATAATGGGATTGCAATTCGTACCACATCAAGTGGCAGTTCTACTAATTGCTCACCCTTTAAGGCAAACATCATCACTATCGTAAATAACAGGGCAATTAAAGTAAGTGGTGAAATTTTTGGCAAGAATTTTTCCTCATACCACTGTTTCCCTTTTGTTTTAATGCCTATCCATCGTGTGAGGAACCCTGCAGCAAATGGTATCCCTAAGTAAATTAGAACGCTCTTAGTAATTTCCCACATAGAAATGGATACATGGAAATTCTCTAAACCAAACCAACCAGGTAATACATTTAAGAAAAAGTAAGCAAAAATTGAATACGTCACGATTTGAAAGATGGAGTTAAACGCAACTAAACCAGCTACATATTCACGGTCTCCACGCGCTAAATCATTCCATACAATGACCATTGCAATACATCGAGCTAAACCAATCATAATGAGTCCTGCCATATATTCAGGGTAATCATGCAGGAAGATGATGGCTAAAAAGAACATTAAGAACGGTCCGAGTAACCAGTTTTGAAAAAGCGATAGTAAAAGCACTTTCCAATCCTTAAAGACCCGCCACATTTCCTCATATTTTACTTTCGCTAATGGTGGATACATCATGACAATTAACCCGATTGCAATTGGTATGGACGTTGTGCCAATAGACATGGACTCTAACGCTTCACCAACATTAGGCATGGTGATACTTAATACAACACCTATTCCCATCGCAACGAATATCCAAAGGGTAAGGTAACGATCTAGAAAAGAAAGCTGTTTTGTTAAAGATTCATTACTCATTTATATTTCCCCCTACATGGCAACAATCTGTATCACAGTTGCACCCGTTTAAAGGCTGAATTTGTTCTAAAATGCCCTTCATCAGTGGCGTTTGATCCTCTATTAAACGGTAATGTTTCCAAGTCCCTACTTTTCGTTCCGTAATAATGCCTGCCTCCTTTAATTTTCGCAGATGTTGACTAACGGCTGGTTGTGAAATTCCTAACACATCCACAAAATCACATACACATACCTCCCCATTTTTCATACATGCAAGTAATTTAATGCGATTTAAATCAGCTGCTGCTTTTAATTGTTTTTCAATTAGTGTGTTTTCCATTTAGCTGCACTCCTTATATAATCATTTGCTTATATATTAATTTAAATAAAGTCACCTCGATAAGCAAAGGTGAATTAATCCGTATATAACTATATTATTATATTATGATTTAATGTTTTGAATTGCAACAGATTTTTGTAGATTTAGAATAAAGATTGAGCAAAAATACCTCACAAACCTTTATTTTACGTTAAATAAGAAGAATCCCTTTTTGAAAAAGATTGATCAAAAGGGATTCTTCTTTAGCAGATTTAAGTTAGGTTTTTATAAAAAAGTTTGATCATTTTCCAACTTTGTTGCTCCACAATGGCGCCCTATAATGGAAAATGTATAACTAATATTTCATCTGCATATTATCTTGTAGTATTTTCTCTGCAAGTTTAATGTTTTCTTTTAGAAATAAAGGTAGTTCCGTATGTGCAAGAACCTCTGATGTAGTCATCCAAATAACATCATCCACTTCTTCAGTACTTTTAGCGTAAGGTTCTCCAGATTTATGATGACATAGGAAAACTATATCGATTACATTTATCCCTGATTCTGTCACGAAGGAGGAGCTATTTACATATTTAATGCCTGTAATTTCGCTACCTACTTCTTCAAAAACTTCTCGTTTTAATGTTCTTTCCAGAATATCAGACGAATCACCTTCAATTTCACACTTTCCTCCTACTAATGAGAGTCCTCCACCAGCATGCTCCTCCTTTTCACTTCTGCGGATTAAAAGCCATTTCTCATTGCGACGAATTGCCCCTTCTACATTTACTACAAACATACAATACCCCCTAAAATTTATACTTTATCCATAAACACTTGGCCTATTTCATTTCGTAGACGGATTTTTTTCTGCGGAAATGCGCCGGGTTATAGAACCTTCAAACAATATTCTGTTAATCATATCACACACCAATTATTACCACCACGACTCAAGCACTTTAATTTGAACTAATAATAAACTAATTTTTTAGATTATTCTCAATATTAATCCTCCTAATTTCTCCAAAACCCTTATTCAACAATATGGCCCGATTGTGGAACAAGAAAAAATCTTGCTTTTATATTTCGTATAAACATTGAGCTTTAGAGATTAAAAGTTCGATAAAAAACGCGACAACTTTAAAAACTAATCCCTTGATTTTTGTTAAAATGTAAATAAGGTTTGTTTGCTTTTATGTTAAAATTTTGTAAAATAAAACGGAAGACACATATTTTTACAACTTGGGAGGGGCTATATTATGCGAAGTAAACGAATTAAATTAGCAATTGTCGCAATTATTCTTGTCCTTTGTATAACTGGTATTCTATTTTATTCAGAATATGGAACAAAGAATTTTGGAGATGAACTCATTACAAACACTGATAAATTTGAAGAAGTTGTTGATAGCATTTCCGTTTGGGAAATGAACGGTGGTATAGATAACAAAAATATATTTCTCGTTAACAAAGACGATGAATTATATAACGAAGTACGCAGCATTTTGAATAACTGGGAAGCAAAACGAACGTTATTCAAAAATATGGATGTCTCTAACTCTTATTACAAAATAGTTTTCACTAATAACGACGATCCTACTAGTCCAATTAATATATTAATTTCCAAGGATGGAATGGTTAACATTAACGCAAGAGAATACGAACTTGTCAAAGGCGATTTAGTTGAATTACTTAATATCGCTAAATATGAATAATCAATCGAGAATGATGAATCTCAAGTGCCTTGTATTCCGCTGCAAGTTCGCATGGATTGGTGGAATGCTTGTTGTATGGTGAAGTCCTAAATTTTCTGATTTCTGATTCGTGCAATCATTGCGGAAAGCTCCGTAAGCTAAATAGATCTTTTATTTTACATCTATATGGTTAAGTGAACCAGATGTAAACAATTATAAATGGTGACTGTTTTTATAATAAAGGCGGCCTTCCACAAACTAATCTGTGGAGGACCGCTTTTAATTTGTTCTTATTTACTTAACAATCCTCGTCTCGTGAATTCAGAAGAACAGAACGCTATTCAACAATAGCGCCCAATTGTTGATGATTGTTATCTAACTAAAGCACTCTAAAGTTTAAGTGAAACTGTTCACAACTTATAATCAGTGTTTTAGGAACTCGGATAACGCCTGTTCCTCACCATCTAACATCGAAGTAACGATTGTCATAAAATCTTCAGCTCCAATTTCAAAATGACCTCGACGGAATGGATATCCCCAATTGCGATTTCCACGTGTAAAAGTGAGCTGGTTTAACAACAATGCAATCTTAACTTCTCGACAAGGAATATAACGCATATCTCTGCGAAATGGCATAAACGACTCCGACACTTGATGTTTGTAAGTATCGTTGTCCGTAACCTGACCAATAGCAGTAAATGCTTGAACTGGCTTCCCTTTTAACATGTCTGTGCGAGGGGAATAGTATATCAGCCAATCACCTGGAGACATTTTACGCAAAGGTGCTGCCTTACCGTGGCACAACTGTGCAAAACCACCTTCTATGGCTAAATTTACATGAGAAGCGGATACAACGCCAATCCAATATCTGCTTTTCTGACTTGTTTTATTCGACATGATGCATCCCCCTACTCTTCAAATGCTAAACTTTTCAACCGATCCAGTTGTAAAAAATGATGTCTGTAATGCATGTCAATCAACATAAACCATTCCTGCGCGTTTAAAGCACCGAACGCCGGATGAAGTATCTTGTTACTTACAGGCGCTTGTAGTAGAACTGATTCCGTATTCCTCATCCGTTCCACTACATTGTGAAGTCCATCTACCAAATGCTCCATGCTCTCTGGTGGTTGCGGAGTATAAATCGGAGAAGCAGGAACCTTAATACGAACAGCAGGAAATTGTTCTAGATTAAAAACAATCTTACCCTGCTCAGTTTTTTCCTTCGTTGGGTTCAATGTCGATTCTCTACCAGCTAAACATTGCTCGACATTATGTAGATGCATGAAAGCTGATTGTATTAAATGTACATACATCTGTCCAATGGACCAATCTTCTTCGTTCAGCTTTCTATGTAATTTTTCCATATTGAGTTTTGTCAGTTCTTCCAAATATCTTTCTACTGTAAGTTCAAATGACTTCAATACTTCCTTTGTACTTTTCATCCTTTAAGCAGCTCCTCTTCATTTTGGTATAGTCACAGTATAAAAGAACACTACTGACAGGTGTATGTCAGTAGTGTTCTAAAATTTTTTTCGCTACTTCCCGAATCTTGAAGCGTAAAGACTTCGGCTCAATCACCTCGATATCTCCGCCCCAGCCGAGTAAATGATGTAATAGTTCCTCTGGATACCGAACACGAAATTGAAAGATTACATCCTCATTCCGCTCCTCAATGGATGCAATATAAAAATTAACTGCTTCAATGATTTTGTCGGCAATTTCGGGGTTTGCTCTCATTATTATTCTTTCATCTCGATTGTCAGGTGGCCGATAGCTACTTAGGTCAAAATCATTTGGTAGAAGAAATTGATCTTCCAACACAGAAAGGTCGGACATCCGGGACAAGCGGAAATGTCGCATTTCTTGCCTCATTTCACAGTATGCTAGTAAAACCCAATTTTCATGGACAAGTGTTAATCCATATGGAGAGACCACACGTTTATGCTTCCGATTCCCATCTGTTTCTGGCATTTTTTTAATATACATAAAACTGATTTTGCACTGTTTCAAAATTGCATCGCGAACTTGATTAAGATACGTTTTTACCCGCTCTTCAGTTGACTGCTCACCTATATGAAGCAGTCGCATTGTTTCTCGAACAAGCCTTGACTCGTTACGAACTGACTCCGACAAAGTAGCCTCGATTTTGCGTTTAGCGGACTTTGCATTAATACCATAATCTGTATCCAACCTTTGCTCGATAAAATCAGCTCCCATGAGCAGGGAGACGGCCTCTTCTGCTGTGAACCTAACCGGGGGTAGAAAATATCCTTCCATTAAGGAATATCCCTGACCAGGGGCGCCTAAAATGGGAACCCCAGCCTCACTTAGTGCTTGAATATCCCTATATATCGTACGCACACTTGTTTCAAATTGAGAAGCTAAATCTTCTGCTCTCAGTGTTTTACTTCGCTGTAATTCAAGCGTGATTGCAAGCTGCCTCTCCGTTTTGTTCATTTTTTCCCTCCACCATTTCTGCATTCTATTACGGTACTTGTCCAATAGTTGAATAATAGCAAGTACTGTATGTGGGCTATATCCCTAAAAGTGAGCTGCCTATGCAACTCAGTATTCTTCAAGCAAAGCACCCGTTTTAGCTTAAATATTTTCTTTCATCTGTTTGGTGTTAATCAGATTTAACAACCTTTTGTTCAATTCCCAACGCCGTTTTATTGCTATCCCATTTCAAAAGTGTTACTGCCTCTTCAAAACATAACCATTCATAGTTAAGGTGCTCTTTGGATAATGATATATCTTTTGTAGGAACTTTAACACCAAATGAAAATTCATTTAATACATAAACGACTTGTCCCCAAAGGAAATTACTTTAACTACATCTTCTACTGCTAGTGAAGTAATGCAATATATGGATAATCTCTTGTAAAGCCAGCCTCTTCAAATACTTCTCGTTTAGCAGATTCAATAGGAGTCTGACCCTCTTCTCCACCACCAGCTAATCCCTGCCAATATCCATAATCACTTCTCTTAAAAATTGCATATTCAACCCGTGAATGTGAACACCGAGTGTGCCATGTACTGCCAAAACATCTTTTTCTTCGCCGCCATAGGCTTTTTCTACAGATTTTTACGCATAATCCACACTAGCTTTGTTGCAGAATTCTAGCCGAATGGTCACCATCAATAATTGCAATTTTCTTTAGTATTCATATGTATGTCTGGGATACCCTACTCAATGTGATCTGCTAATACTTTTTCATTTTGTAGCCATACCCCGGGTTTGGATTTCCCTATGTACCGCACCATTCCTAACGCTTCACACTTCAATAATTAGGAAAGCTTAGTAAAAGATGTTTACAAACAACGTAAAGTTAGTTATACTTACTAAGTAATCAAAAAAATTCTTAAGGAGGTCGAATAAAATGATCGTTATCGTTAAATTGGTGTCATTGGTAGCTACAACTTCAGTAAAAATGAAAATCACACATTCGACCACATCGGAATGGACCGCTTAAGATTTTTTTGTAAATAAGCATACCCATACCGCAGGGAGAAGTGTCCCCCTGCGGTATTTTTGTGCCTTTTTCACCGTAGGGGAGTCTCTCTACGGTTTTTTTATGGCCATTTAAGGAGGTGATAATAAATGATATTAAACTTTTTTGCGCTCACGATAACTATTACCAAACGTAAGATCTCTCTTGAGAAAGCACTTCGTGATGAATATGTGGAAAAAATCTTTGAAGAGAACCGAAGAAAAATAGACGATTATATTCGTATTCGTCAATATTAATCTTGTTAATTAAAAAATATGAAAGGTGGGAATTGAAATGTTTTATATGATCAAAAGACGTTATGCAGTTTTATGGCTGGAGAAAGACACAACCACCAGATGAAGTAATATAAAGTGATAATATAGCTAATGTTATAATCTCAGTTGAGCTAACCCGTTCTAATCTAGGACGGGTTGCTTCAGGAGGTATTATGCACTTTTTTAAGTGATATGTTACACAAACAACTTGATGTAGTTTAAGAAAATGCGGAATTACAATGTTAAAAAAAATAATTCTAATGCTAAAAATCGTAATTCCTCGATACTAAAATTGAATTTGGCAATTTTTATTTTAATTCCATTGTTCCGCCTAGTTAGCTATCCATGTAGTGCAAAAACAGTACCCGAATATTGAAGTTCGTTATTCATTTAAAACAAACTAAAAAGTCACTTTCCTTACAGAGAGGAAAGTAACTTGTAGTCTTTTTCAATGGCCTGATTGTGGGACTACTCTATTGTTACTCAATAATTATCAATTAGATATGTATATTGGACATGTCTAGATTAAATACTATTATTTATACGAATAACCTTTTGAGCGATCAATTATGAGGAGCATCCGATAACCAGTAAGTTGTGACCAATTTACTTATATTATGTAAACTAAAAATTATTTGGCGAGGAGTCGGGCTTGATTGCGTCTACTACCCATGCCATTGCAATAAACCCGCCTTCTTTGCATGAGGATTTTAAAGCTTCATCATATTTTAGACAAGTACTTTTATTTAATTAATTTGAAACGAAGATTTACAGAACGTTTATAGTATAGCCGTAAATTATCTCTTATATAGTGATCATTTCCTATTTCAATTTAATTTCATTTTAATCCCTGTGGAAACCTAAATACATTAAACGGATCATACTTTTGGTTAACTTGTTTCAACCTCTGTGCATGGCCTCCAAAGTATTCCTTATCATAATTTTTAAGCTCACTTATAGGAAAATTCACATAAGAACCTTTTGTCATATTTTTAATCATTTCAAAACGCTCACGAACCCACTCCTGATTATCTCTTGCATACTTATCCTCTATCCATACAGACTGGACACCCATTATATATTTAGCATCTCTATAGTAAAAAGCCGTTTCTTCTTTATCAATGTGCTTGATTTCTCCTCCTAATGCATAAAAAGAAATAGCAGCATATACAGAACCATCCGGAGGACTTTGGACACTAGTTCCAATATTTTTAAGCTCTTCTACTGTATAGTTTCTTTGTACAAACCTACCAGTGGATTTAAATTTTTCGAAAGGTGGATAGGTTGCCTCTACCTTTTTCACTGCTTCTAGAAAGGAAGATTCTTCTAAGTTCAATCGAAACCCTTTACTTTCTGCAAAAGGTTGTAAAATCTTTTTTGCTAATTTGGATGGACCGTAAAAGAAACCAGTTCCGAAAATTCCTAACCCTTCATTTTCAGCGTTATAAAAGCTTGTTACTAAAGTCATTCGTTTATCCAATTTAGGCAACCAATTTTGCCAAATATTCATGACATCTATTTGCTTAGCCATTGTTGTATTTACATAATAGAATCTAATGAATGTGACAGAACGTTGTGTTGGTTTTGGTAACTGAAAAGTCATGCTAATAACCACTCCAAAGTTACCTCCACCTGCACCTCGACAAGCCCAGAAAAGATCAGCGTTACAATTTTTATTTGCCTTAATAATCCTTCCCTCGTAATCTACTAATTCTAGTTCTAGTAAACTATCACACCCCAACCCATAAAGTCGACTGGAGAATCCCCATCCTCCCCCGAGTGTAAAGCCAGATACTCCGACAGTGGGGCAAGTTCCACCAGGAAAAACATATCCATTGGAGCCAACAAAATCATACACTTCCGTGTTTTTTGCTCCAGCTTCCATCTCTAATATGTGTGTTTTCTTATCTAGTTTCAGCGTATTCAATCTACTAATATCAATTACAAGCACGAAATCACCATTAGAATAGCCTTCATAATGATGTCCTCCAGACCTAATGCGGATATCCACACAATGTTTACGTGCCCAATGTATGGCATTCACAACATCTTGTCTTCTTTCACAATAGACAATGATCAATGGAAACTTTTGATTGGCACGATTCCATTCTTGTCTTGCTTCATTGTAGTTAGGATCTTTTACGGTTACTACTTCACCAGTTAGCCCTTTTAAGAACAATGAATCTTGCTCCATTTCAGTCACCTCTATCAACACAATAATAATTTTTCTACTAGTTTATTCTTTTGGTTGAAAGTGGTTTAGGTTTTAGGCTGATATAATTGACTACTGTAGCTAAATATAATGAGTTAGTTTAGAGTTAAAAAGCATGCAAATCCATCGGAAGTTTATTGAAAAAGCACGCTAAGTTAAATACCTGAATAATTGTCAAACAATTAATCCTAACTCTTAAGTGATTTAAACAAAATTAAAGAGCATCATTCTTATTTGTAAATGATGCTCCTCTAAAAAACGTTCCTACTTATCTTGTAATGATTTATGATTTAGAAATGTATTTAGTCTAAGTTGGCAAAATTAAAGGGTAAGAAGGTTTTTTTCGTCTATCAATGTGTAGAAAACTCCGCATATAACTTGTACATCAGCATCTATCCTCTGTTAGAACAAAATTACCTAATTGAGTTAGAACATAGTGGTTTACATGGGGAATTCCACTACATGAAGGACATCTATTTGGTTGGCCAAATAAAATCATCAATCGATTTATTTGTCTAGCATTTTTATATTTAATCTACCTTGGCTTTAAATCATGGTTATTACGTAGACAAAAGGGTATGATTTCTGCACCATCTATGCCAAAGGAAATATCTATTCCATTTTGTATTTTCATGATTTTACTAGGTGTCATTATGCCACTCTTTGGAATTTCTCTTATTGTAGTTGTTTTAATTGAACTAATTTTTGGATTTACAAAAAGGAATAAAACCGCCATTCAAGGAAGAAAATAACGAACAATAAAGTATACTCATAATAATAAAAACCAGGTGCTAACACAATAAGCTCCTGGTTTTTATTAATATTAAGTTAATATCTGTAACGTTCTTACAAGCTTTTTATAATATTATCTATATATGCCTCATCAATGGGTCCATAAACTTCATGAACAATCTCTCCATTTGCGCTTAGAAATATTGTAGTGGGTATTGTAAAACCACCGAATCGCTTTCGGATATCCCCAGTTTCATCCAATAAAATAGGTAAATCCCATCCCTTTTTAGTAGCATATTTAGTTACCGTTTCTATACTTGCTTCGGTATCAGTTGCATTGACTGTGACAATCTGTACATCTTTTTTTGTGTCATAATAATTTTGCAAGCGTGGCATTTCCTCATTACAAGGTCCACACCAGGTAGCCCAAAATACAAGGACAACCGGTTTACCTAGATAATTGTATAATGTTTTTGGTTCGCCTCTGAGATTTGGCAATTCAAAATTTCGCACTGCTCTATCTGAAAGTTTTATATCTGATGTGTTAACTGTACTACCAATTATTTCTTTAGAAGTTTCAGTTTTATCTGAATCTAAATAGCTAATAAAGACAATACCAATTAAAATTAAAACAACACTTGCTGAAAGCCAATTTTTCAAGACCTCTCCTCCCCTAAATACAATTTCAACCATAGGGATTCTAAAGTTTCTTCCGAATATTGTCTTTTCAGGCTCGAAATATTACCAGACGCAAGAATTTTACCTTTATGAATGAAAATTACTTCATCTGCAATCTCCTCTACTGTTGATAGTAGATGAGTAGAATATAAGATTAATTGACCTTTCTTTCTTTCTTCCTTTAAAATTGATTTCACTCTGTTGATCCAATACGGATCTAGACCGTTGGTAGGTTCATCTAAAATATACACTTCGCATTCGCCTAACAGGCTTTGTGCAAAGTTTAAACGTTGTCTCATTCCTTTTGAAAGCTCACTAACAAAACTATTTTTATGCTCGAATAGATCAACTAACTGTAAGATATCATCTTGACTCTTACTATTAATCCCCTTTAGCTTACCTAAAAGCTCAATAATTTCTTTCACTTTGAGTGTAGTTGGAAAGTTTAAATCATCAGGCATATATCGTACTCTTCCTTTGGGAATGCCAGTTATAGTCCCTTTATCTAAGGGTAATTGTCCCATAATCAGTTTCATTAATGTACTTTTTCCAGCACCATTCTCCCCCACTAATGCTACAATTTTCCCACTTGTAAGTTGATAGGTAACTGGACCAATTTGTTGTCCTTTACGATATGTAATCACAACCTCTTGTAGCTCTATCATCTATAGCTCTCCTTACGTTTCAACTTTAAAAAAGCAAGACAAAGTGGAATAAACCACCATACTATTGTGATACCTATTATCAAGCCAATCCCTAGACTAGTTTCGTAAAACTGTGATAAATAATAAAACGACTTCCCTAAAATACCTGTTTGTTCTATTTGAATTAAATAGATATAGCGGAGCCACTCAATAATATTAATATGAACATGTGTATAAATTATTTTTTCATAGACGTGTTTTGGAATAATGGTTCCAATTGCCATTACTACATAATTACTCAATAATGTAAAAACTGCCCATAGCCCTAGACTAAAACCTAATGCCTGTAATCGATGTATGGAAAAAGCGCCAATCATTACACTTATAGCACTAAAAACAACGATAATAACTGTTGTTAATACAAGAAACTGACTATCTATATGAACGCCACCAAAGAAAGAACCTACAATTAAAATAACTGCCTCTGTAGTTGCTAAAGCAAATAAAAAAATGGATACTAATGCAATATATTTCGCCCCTAAATAATGTGCGATACTAACAGGATATGATCGTATTAATTGATACCATCCTGATTCTATATCAGCAGCTATACTCATTGCTCCTATTGTCAAAATAAATAAAGGAAACAAAAAAAGTAATAAATTTAAGAGAGAGGCTTGAAAGCGGTCGAATCCGCCCGCATCCGTGTTTAACTGTTGCAACATCAAAATAGCAACAAATAATACAATAAAAATACCAAGCAACATGTAAATCCACTTACTCCGGAAAAGCTGTTTTATTTCCGATTTAATCAATGTTCATGCACACCCCAATTAAATGACGTTACTAATTCTTCGTATCCAAGAGGCTTACCCGCACCATTTTCTTGCTCATAAATTGCTGCGTCTCCAATCGACGCAAAGGCAAGTACACCATAATTCATGGGTGTCCAATAATCCTCATTATATAAATAAGCTGCCGTTTTCACATCTATCCATTCTTGCTTATCATTTGATTTGATATAAGCTGCTGCTACTTCTTGCTCTGGACTTTTCAAATATTCAATTAAACAACCTAGATCATCAAACACTAAATAATCATTATTCTTGAAAATTACTTGCCCTGCATAATCAGGATGCGTAATACCCATGTTACAAACAATACAAATATCCGTCTCTGGATCAATATCTCGAGGTTCTATGGTCTTCTCCGAACAACCCATCAAAAAAAGTCCAATTACTACTAATAAAATGATCTTTTTCATTTCAATTTCCTCCAACTTAAAACTAGTACAATCAGTAAAGCAACGCCAATGCTAAGATGTTTTCCTGAAAAGGATACTTGCCAAGGCTGACCCTCACGAACAATGGGTTGCGCATCCATTAGAGCATTTGGTTCTGATATTTTGTTATCCATCTTTTCTAATAATCCAGTGGCTGTACTCCCAATAAAATATTGATAGTATTCGTTTTTTAATACCCATTTACCGAAAGTAGACGTTGCAATGTAAACACTATCGCCATAGCCATCCTCATCGAAGTCTTCCCCTTCGTAATCATCATAAACATTCGCTCTAAGTGTTATGCCTTGGGACCCACTTGAAGCAACGAGCACATTTCCATAAAGTTGATTGTTTGTAACAAGGACATCTTTTGGCTTTATATTTTTAAATACTAATAAATTACTAGCAAATATATTACTGGACATATCTACCGTATCTGCCTGCTGTAATTGAACGGCTATAGAATTTTCACGAATGATATTATGGACCACATTTACTTTTGAAGTTTGATAAAGTGTAATGCCAGAACTATTTAAAGTATTTTGATGTTTAATTGTGTTCTCTTCTATATCTACATTATTTGCCATCATGGACATTACCCCTGTTATATGATGTGAGTAGTTATTCTGAAGTAATTTCATATCGCTACCATACATGATATGAGTCCCGTAACGTCCATACGTAATCGTGTTTTTTTCGATTGTAACTTGTCTGCTATTCTCTAAGTAAATCCCATCTTGTGTTTGTGTAATAGTACTATTTTTAATATGAATACCTTTAGAGTTATAAAGAGAAATACCATGGCTTTTTTCTGAATAATGACCAGATTTACCAATAATGTCTACTTCAGCAATTTCACTATTTTCTACACCATCGAAGTAAATAGGAAACCTTTTTGTTTGAAAAGAATTTTGGGTTATTTTTATGTTTTTAACTTTTTTTGCAACAATGCCTTGCTCTCCAAGAAATTGAATGTCACTAATCTCTACATCATTAGCTTTAATTTCTATTTTTCCAGTGAATTTAACACCTTTGTTTCCGTTTATTTTAATAGGTTCTTTTATTAATAAATTTTCTGAATATAGTCCTGGTTCTAGCTCTAAAATCTCACCCGACGAGAGACTATCAATCTGCTGTTGTACGCTCTGAGCATATGCAGGTGTTGAAAATCCAACTATGCAGAAAAAAAGGGCAAGTAAACTGCCCTTTTTCATATTAGTGACTATGTGTTTCTTCAGTTCCATGCTGGTCCTCACTATGTTGTTCATGGTCCCCTTTTTCTTGCATCATTTTTTCACGACGTTCTTTTGCTGCTTGTTTAATTACGTCTAATTCTTCAACTTTTGCGGTTGGATTTTCTGAAATATAAGCTTTTGCATCTTCTTCAAAGGCAAAGAATATATACCCCCAGTTCATAGGGGATTTCATATCCGTTTTAACAGCTGTAGCTTCCTCAACATCTATCCAATTTAATGTTATATAATCTCTCACAAATTTTTCATTCGTTTGATTTTGAACCAACTCCGCATTTAATAAACAGCCAATGTCGTCATAAAATGCAATCGATCCATCTGGTTTAACAGATTGCGCAGAAAAAACGCCTAGGTCATGGTCCTTTGTATATACTTTCATATTACACATTTCACAAACAGTATCCTCTGCTGGCTCTTGTAGACGATCATCTATTTTCCACTCAGCAGTGGATGCTAAATATGTAACTTCATTCTTCGGTTGCTCTGAAACAACCTCTTCATGTGTGGGCTCCTGTTGAGTGTCTTTGTTCGTTCCTGTTGTACTATCCTCATTACATGCATAAAGAGCTAGCATAAATGGAACAATTAGAAAAACTTTCTTCATACCTTTACCTCCAAAGTAATTATTTTACTAGACATATTTACTTTACTAAAAAGTTGTGAAAAAAATTAGAAATTAAAGTGACAATAATATTCTTTTTGAATAGTTAAAATCGATTACGTGAAGATTCGCTCCTACCACAACCTTACTATTTCTTTGAGATCTCCTTGAAGAAATTGTATTTTTAATTGTAAAAAAATGTCTTATTTTTCTATAATAACTTGTATGACACGGCGAGTATTTGTTTGGAAAGAAACTTCATATTGTTCTACCTCCCCTGTGAAGTAATGTTTTAGTTTATAACGCCTAGCCCACCTTAATATATCTTCAGCATTATATAAATAAGCCATTTCGTTTGGTCCTCCTGTATTGTATAAAAGCTGCGCATATTCATACACCTCAAACATAAAAACACCATTTAATTTAATAGAGTTCATTATTTTTTCCAATATCACTAATTGGAATTTGTGCTGAAAATGACCAAATACCATGATTGCACCATCATAAGTTTCTTGAGGTAGCTCATACTCTATTAAATCTGCTCTTATTGTAATAATTGATACACCATTCATTCTTGCTAATAACTGCACCTTTGCTAGACCAGATGAAGTTGAATCATAAACTGTTATCTGGTGTCCAAGCTTCGCTAAAAAAACCGCGTTCGCTCCCTCTTTCTCTTCATAGGCAGCAATTTTGGCTTGTTTAGGAAAATATTGAACTGCTGAGGTAATAAATCGATTAGCCTCAGTTCCATATATATATAATGGTGGACTAGCTTGCTTACTCCATATACTCATACCCTTCCTCCTATTTGTAAAAAGCTTCATTTTTTAACTATATTGTTCCTATTAACATGACCATTATAAAAAACAATTGAGAAATTCAAATGAACTTTATGCAACAAAAAATAGAATTTCATTTGTATAACCTATAGGGCTGCTATAAAAAATAGGGCTAATAAAGAGAGCCCAGTGTAAAGAAATTCTTGTTACTTAAACTATTTTGACAAAACAATGAAATATAGTTCCTTTCAATTTCACATATTACTCATTCGATTTTCAAAACTATTTAGTATGATTGCGTTGCATTTGATTAAAAAATGAAAGGAAGAGGGTAATATGAATTTTCCATCCGTGGATTATACATGGTTTGGTAATGGCACTGTGATTGCTCTTATTGCAATTATTCATGTGATAATTAGCCATGGCATCGCGATAGGTACATCTGTTTTAGTTGTATCGACTGAATATCGAGCGATGAAAAAGAAGAATGAGAAATTAGATCAAATAGCAAAAACAATGTTGAAATGGGTTTTAATCATTACTACAACTATAGGAGCGATGACTGGAGTAGGAATTTGGTTTTCAACCACAGTTATACAACCAGATTCCATTTCTTCTTTATTGCGTATTTTTTTCTGGGCTTGGGTGGTTGAATGGGGAGCGTTTATCTCAGAAGTAATTATACTTATTATTTACTATTATACTTGGGATAAATGGAAAGAAGGCGAACGTAAACGTAAACATATCATGCTGGGCGTAGCACTCAGTGTTGCTTCATGGGTGACAATGGTGATCATTACGGGTGTCTTAGCTGCAAAATTAACACCTGGGCGTTGGATTGAAACTTTTTCATTTTGGAATGCATTTCTCAATCCAACCTACTTCCCTTCACTTGGATTCCGCATGTTTTTAGCAATTATGCTAGCAATATCTTTAGTATCATTTTTTATCCGTTGGCGTATTAAAGATAAGGCTTTACGTACAGAAGTTTTTCGTGTATTTGCATTCTGGGGTGCTATCTCTTTACCTATGACTTTTATCATAGGGTTATGGTATTTATGGTCCATCCCAACTGAAGCCTATAATATGATTGTCTGGTCTACAGGGATGTCCGAGGTGATCTTCAAAAGTTTAAATATCTTAGGATTTAGTATACTTATTATTTTCTTAGTATGGCTTGCAAAAAGTCCAAAAACTGTCCCATGGATTCTATCAATAGCAGTGATGTTCTCATCCATTGGTTTTATTGGGGAATTTGAAGTTGTAAGAGAAACAGTAAGAAAACCCTATATTATCTATAACTACATGTATGCGAATGGAATGTTAGCAAAGAATGAAGAAAAACTTAAAAAAGAAGGTTATTTGGCCAATGCGACGTGGGCAAAAGAAAAAGAAGTAAACGAAAATAATATGGTTGAAGCGGGTAGAGATGTATTCGTTGGTCAATGTATTACCTGTCATACAATAGATGGGTGGAGAGATACAAGAGCCTTGTCTAGTAGAATGGTTGGTTGGGATAAGGAAGCCATTATGTCCTTTGTTCCGAATATGCATTTTGCACAAGTAGCAATGCCTCCATTTATGGGGACTGAAAAAGAAATTGAAGCTTTAGCTACTTATATTTTAACAGTACTTGAAGAGGAAGAAGAGGTGTCTACAAAATGAACTATTTAAGTTTTGCTTTAATTTCTTCAGATAACCCTTTACCAATACCTGCACCGATTGGGTTACTAGAAATTCTTATCGTTGCGACATTTATTTTTCATATCATTTTCGTGAATTTTACAATCTCATTGACTGCAGGAGCAGTTGGATTAGAAATTACGAGTATGATCAAAAAAAATAGTTTATTTGATAAAATGGCGCAAATTTGTTCATTTCATGCTTCCATACATAAGAGTATTGCAGTCGTTCTAGGAGTTGGCCCATTACTAATTGTGAGTGTCTTGTATACACAATATTTTTATTCTTCAACTATTTTAATAGGAAAGGCTTGGATGAGTTTATTAATCCTATTGATTACTGCATTTCTTCTGTTATACATTTACAAGTTCACTTGGGATCAATATCAAACCAAAAAATTACTTCATATTAGTATTGGTTTATTGGCAATGTTGATTTTATTCTTTGTACCCCTTATTTTTATTGTTAATGTAACTTCTATGTTATATCCAGATCGTTGGGGAGAAGCAGAGGGTTTTTTTGAAAGCTTAGTTTACTATCCTCAAATTTGGCAACGTTACCTACATTTCATGCTAGCAAGTTTAGCAACAGGTGGATTTTATATGTTTGTCTATTTTGCTTATCAGAAGCGGAAGCAGAAGAGATTAGAGGAACATGAGCAATCATTAAAACTTCTTGGTGCAAAAGTAGGCTTTTGGATTACAATTGTTCAGTTGGTAGCTGGTTTCTTATTATTATTTTCATTTGATACGAATATTCGTATGCTTTATTTAGGCGAGGATTTATTGTTAACATCTTTACTCATCATTTCTATTGTATTGACTGTCATTCTTTGTATGCTACTATATGCAGCAGGCTATAAAGATTCTACTAGTTCTTTTCTAGCCTCTATAATTGTATTCACTTTTGTTATAGGAATTATGGGATGGATGCGACATGAATTAAGGGAAGCCTATTTATCTCCATATCTTGACGAACATCCACG
The DNA here is from genome assembly GCF_020217405.1 of Lysinibacillus capsici. Taxonomy (NCBI): domain Bacteria; kingdom Bacillati; phylum Bacillota; class Bacilli; order Caryophanales; family Bacillaceae; genus Lysinibacillus; species Lysinibacillus capsici. The sequence continues at coordinate 2,503,561 of NZ_CP084108.1, forward strand.
AACAGAAGAAGGAATTGAATCTACCTCTGAATGAAATTAATTGTATTAATCATGTTTCTATATAACGTAATCCTCAATCCCGTTTTTCTATTGGATAAACGGGATTGCTTTGTTATTAAAACAATATATCACTTCATTTAATTGAAATTATTTAGCTTAAACTATGAGATAAAACTTCTGCTCATAGATAAAATAAAATGTACATTGTAATGCACTCTAAGTAGATTCACTATATAAATCACTCTGATCAAATTGTCTTTTCATCATATTTTTCCCCTATTATAGGTATTACTTTAATTGTTGCTCTACTGTTTTATTAAAAACTAAACAGCCACACCTGTTTAGATGTGACTAGTAATACCATACTCAAGTATTAAGGTTACTTACGTACTTAAACTTCACTTTTATTTTACAATTTCTAATTGCTTCGCATTATAAGTTAAAATATCCTGAACTGAATTTAAAGTTCCGTCTGGATAACTTCTTAATTCAACCAGTTTTGCTTTATCTAAGAAACGAATGGCAACAGCAATATAGAAGTTATATCCTTCCCTTCGATTCTTCGCTATTTTCACCAAAACAACGTATAATAAGAGAAACAGAAGAAGAATTCATTTTTCCTCTAGTTAAAAAAAGAGGTGCAATTACTTGAAACAATTTGAAACAGCATTACCAGAGCAGTATGAAACATTAAAAAAACAGGCCAATTATACGTCTAGCTGGCGAGAGCGTTTAGACGCAGTCGAAAAGTTATCAGCTTATCAACATGACAAAATCATAGATTTATTAAAAAATCGTATGCAGCATGATACTGTCAACAAGGTGCAATTAGCAGCCTATGAAGCACTTGCGGCGTTTGGCGAGGACGTAGAGAAGCCATCACCTGCACGTTTTGATATTATTAAAGGAACAGAAAAAATTTTCCTGCGTGTTAAAAAGAGCTTGCCGAAGGACCATACAGTGGCAGACTTTGCGGATAAACTAAAACGTATGCGTTTAGATGTCTTTGACGCGTATGAAGGCGACAAAGGTGAACAATTTATGAACTGGTTAGAGGAACGTTGGACAAAACTATAATCAGCAGTTTTGCGATTTATGAAGGAAAGTCATTCTCTCCGCTTATGGAGGGAATGACTTTTTCATATCTTACGCTGCGGTTCATCGAAACCAATATTAAATTGTCTTACTTCTTTTCTTTGATCATCTATCTTTATTGATTAATGATAAAACAAACACCTAATAAAACTAACCTGCTCCTTTAGTTTAAGTGGAAATTTTCACAATTTCTTTGCTCCATAACATTTTTGATTAAATATGTTACTCAAGTAAATGGCTCTATAATGAGATCGAGCGCTAATCCTTATTACAAAATCGCGCCCGATTGCTGAAGTTCGTTTTTTAACTTACAATTAAAAAAGTCTTATATCATATTTTATACAGATTTTTTCTTCTCATTAAAAGGCTCTCACTGTAAAGTTTTTTACCACTAATTTAATTTCAACCGTATCGGATCAATCTCTTCTGTTATTTTTACAGTAGAAGGCACTATTTTGAAAGTGTTCGGTATATTTTGTAAATCGTTAAATTGTGCTCTATAAATGGTACGATTATTAGTACGTTTTTCATCAAATTTACTAGAATTTCTATCAGCAACAACTAAGCGATTATCGATTACAATATTCCATCCCATCGGCCTTATCTTTGGTTCACCTTCCGTAGAAATTTGAATGTGCAATGAATTATTTTCAATTTCTATTGAATCTACTGTATATTCTGCGTTTTCAAATTGAAATGGTTGCGGCTGTTGCGGATTTACTTGCGTCTCATTTAAATTGTGCACAATTTTTTCCATAGCAAACACTTCTAATACAGTTGACTTAGTATAGCTTGGGACAGAAACCGAATAAATCATTTCACCTAATACATTAGTTCCCCTACCACTAGAAGAACTATTGATTAACGGTTTTTCTTTTAATCTATGCCCTGCAATCAATTCACCCGCATCATTTTTAAGGGCAAAATGGACATTTGTCCGAACTTCACCGAAAAAGAAATCTTCCATTTTATCAATTGGTGGATTTAGAAATTCATCATATTCATAACGAGTTAGCATTTGACTGTATAAATTTTCATAATAACGCTGATTTTCATCATTGAATTTTACACGAAATTCAATATCCATGTTTTCTCCATCATTAACCACTTGCTCGATTGAAACATCCAAAAACGGTGCATCTAAGCTAGGTTTTTGGTTTTGTTCACTTGTTTTAAGTACCTCCTGGTCACCACTGTTAGGTTCGATTAATTCCGCTGGTTCATCAATTGGCTGTGCAACTTCACTGGGCATTCGATTCCAATAATAAAATCCGAAACTTAAGAACAGAACTGCAGCACTAATTACACTAATTTTCAAACTATGCCACAATTTCTTACGCTTAGTATTTGTTTGAATAAGCTGCATAATTAGATCCGCTTGACTACTATGTTTAATAATTGGAGTATTAAGCTGTGCAAATAAAGTTTGCTGCTCCTTTCTTAATTGCTGGTATTCATTTTGACAACTTTTACAGGTTTGCAAATGGGCTTCAAGTTTCTCCAACTCATTAGCTTCTAAAAAGCCTTCCACATAATCTTCTATCAGTAACGAATCACATTTCATAAAAATAACCTCCCTTTGTAGTTCCGATTGATCTTAATTTTCTTTTGCTACGGTGCAGTTTGTTACGTACTTCGTTCAGAGAAATTTGAAGCACTTCACTAATTTCATCGTAGCGAAGCCCGTTCACAAATTTTAGCAACAACACGAAATACTCGGTTTCATCTAGCTGCTGTAGGAGTTGTTCTAATTGCTCATTTTTCTCACGTAATAATAGAATTTTTTCTGGATAACGACCGTCTGCTATATCCATATCTATTGATCTTGCTTGCTGCTTATATTTTCTTAAATAATCAAAACACTTATTGACAACAATCCGATAGAGCCATGCATTAAACGACCCTTTTTTTTCATACTTATGTAGGTTATAGTACACCTTAATAAAAATATCCTGAACGATATCTTCTGCAACTGTACGATTACGAACAATTCGTATAACAGTGGTAAATACTTTCTGTTCATAATGTTTGATAATATATGCAAAGCAATGATCTTCTCCGTTCTTTACTCGTGCAATCACTTCATCTATCTCCATCTGATTCACCTCCTTACTACTATAACGATCAATTCTTTATTTCCTCTCAGAATAAGTTTAATTTTTTCTATTGACGGAGTGCTGCAAGGGAAATGCGGATTGACAACACTAAGAAATATACATCGAACGGCAAGGCATAAACGTCTAAATATTAGTGTATCTAGTGTTTTCGCTTCTTGCATAATAAGCTGTATAAATAAAATTTATAGAAAAAGCCACGAAAATGAACTGCACCCCATTATTAAATTGTGTCTAACAATGGGAGTGCAGTTCACGCTCATGGCTTTTTCAAGTGTTTCCAAACTTTGATTTGGGAACGTTATTTTGTATGTGTTTGTATATTATACTTAGTTAAAGGTCGTTAAATTATCTGATATAGTATTTAAAAAATCTTTTTCAAATTTATAATAAAATTTACCCTCAGTCTCACTTAATGTTATGGAATCCGTTTGCATTCCGTTGCTTAAAGAAACCAATTTTATTGACTGAATTTCTAGCTGATTTTCTAACAATGAATCAAGTGATGTATTCGTTTCCATTTGAGTAAACATTTCTTTTAATTGTACTGGTGACATTTCAACTTCCATTTTATTAATTATAGCTTGCAATAGATTTACGAGATTTTCTTCATTTAGATTTACACCTTCTGTGGCTGCCATTAACAATGCGATAACTTCTTCACCGCTAAAACGCTGTAATCCTTTTTCAAATTCAAATGCTACTTGTGTGATTGCTCTCACTCGAATATCTTCTGACAAATCGTATTCTAATCCATTTACAGAATCAATGAGCGTTGAAATAGTTTCCACATCAATTACTGAATAATAATCAATTGGTAAAGCTACTAATTTTGAAACAGTCGTTTTTACATTATCAGCGCCCCCAAATTTATATGCAAACAATAATTTATCGTACAAAGGTGTCCCATCATTATTAGTCGATACTGGTGCATATGTCTCAGCAGGGAATGATACAACTTTCATCATCTTTTTATCTTTATTATAAGTAAGTAATAGATTTAGATAAATTCTATTATCCATCTCTTTTGATTTCACCGTAATTAATGTAGTTGAAACCTTCTCTTCTTCAACCACTTGGTTACTTGTAGTACGTATATTAGATTCTTTAGTCAGATTTCCAGAGAGTAATGATGGCAAAAATAAAAATAAACATAAACCTATTATTAATATAGAAACTGTTACTGGTGCAAATTTTTGTAGGAAAATAGGTGACTTTTTTTGCATATGAGAATCCCTGTCTATTTTCTTGATTTGTTCAAATACTTTTTGACGATCTTCTTTCGTAAATTGTAGTTCTTGATTTAACTTATTAGAAAAGTTAGTTTTTGAACGTTTCTCATTCATTAACTTCTGCCTCCTTTATCATCGACTCTAATCGTTGTTTTGCTCTTCTTAATCGAGTTTTCACTGTATTTACCGAAACATCTAAAACATTGGCAATTTCATCAGTCGTCAATGAATCGTAGTAGTATAGATAAACCACTTCCCGATATACTTTTGGTAGAGAAAAAATCGTATCTTTAATTTCTTCATTATTGTATTTATCAAGTACTGTTTTTTCTGTTGAAGGTAATATTGACTTCGCCGTTTCATTAATAAAACTTTTTACGTGTACCATTTTGTAATTCCAACTTTTCAAATAGTCCTTACATTCGTTAATGGTAATACGATAAAGCCATGTTTTAATTTGTGCGTCAAAGCGAAATGAATCAAGGTTTTTGTAACATTTGATAAACGTATTTTGAACCATGTCCTTCGCAATCTCTGCATCTTTCACATATGAAAACGCTAATCGTACCAACTCATTACCATAATCAATCATCAATTTTTCTAGTATGAAATCATTTTCTTCTCTACCCAATCTACTTCCCTCCTTCTCAACCTGCTCCCAAATTCTTCTATTAGACGATTATCAATTCAAGAAAGGTTCAATTTTTAAAAATAACTCCAAAATATCCGTTACCGACTTGTAACAATTACGATTGTAAGTGCTGAAAACAGGTGGGTGTTGGATTTTTTAATTATTTGATCAACCTTTCCATAAATTCTATTGATTGCTCCTTTTATAATTCATTGATGTCTGAATTATAGACGCGATTTTTTGAAGGTGAATGACTCTTGTCTAATCATCTATTCTTCTCTCTTACTATTTCATAAGAATAGACTAGCATTATAATCATGTTGGATTAAATTAATGATATCAACCTTGATATGAGAGCAAATCTAAAGAGCATGTTTTGAAAAGATTGTTCAAAACATGCTCTTATTTATTGTGGCAGATTAAATTCTCTTTCAATTACTTTAATATCGATAAGGGCACCCCAAAAACAGATGGAGGTGCTGATACCATGTATATTGTTGATAGAAGTATTTCACAAGGTAAAAGAGCTGGTGTTTATTCTGTATTCGGTATTATTACTGGCTCCTTGGTTTATACGTTATTTGTTTCTTTTGGCTTAAGATTATTGATGTGATTTATCTCGTTTATCTAGGAATTAAAATGGTATTTGATAAATCCAACATAGGTTTTGAAGCGTCATCAAGTAAATTAAACTTAAGAAAAATTTATAACCAGTTTTAACGAATCCAAAAATCTCGTTATTTATTATTGCTTTTCTTCCGCAGTTTATAGATGTAAAAGCATCAGATCCTGCTCCTTTTTTAATATTAGGGCTTACATTTACAGCAACTGAACTCCTATAGTGTTTATTTGTTGCTTATTTCTCCTCGTACGTTACTAAAAAACTAAGAGGAAACCAAAAATTAGGTATGCTTCTGAATAAAATAACGGGAATGATATTTATTTGTATGGGGTTAAAGCTACTTCAAACAAAAGCTCCACATTAAACTTGTAAAATAAAACAATGCCCCCCTACCTAATGAGTTCCTTTCAAATTTGAAGGGACTGTTTCTTAATTAATATCCGTTCGTTTACTGCAGACTTTATTTCTGACATTCTTTCAATATAGTGATGATACGTTTCCTTCCACTCCTTATTGAAGTAAAGCTCCTTTAGTTGAAGAAGGGATATCTTTTTTCACCTAGGGCTACAGGGAATCCTCAACTTACTAATAGTTTTTTGAGTGCTTGTTTTGCTCCATATTTTAATCTAGCTCCAAGGCTACTAGCAAATCCCCTCAATTAATGAAGATATTTGGAAAACCTGCATCTTTTTTAAGTACCATTGAAAGAACTATTTTTCCCATACTATTTCCTATTAAAAACAGAAAATGGATTTATAAAACTGATTTTAATTCTTGAACTTTTAACTAGAAAATCACTTCATATAAAGCATTATCTAATAAGAATATTAGATACGAATCAGACATATATTAATTTTAGTATTTCATTAAAACAAAAATTTATTATTCTATTCATGTTGGAATTATATTAAATTTTCTATAAAGATAGGATGATGACAATTATTGAAAAGTCGGTTCTTGCGATGGTTATTTTACGTGTATTGTCTGGGAGTATTGAAGTAAGTGCTGGGTTGTTGATGCTAAAGTTAAATAATTTAGAAAAAGCATTTTATATTAATACAATGCTTGCTTTGGTTGGGCCAACCGTTTTAATCGTAACGACAGCAATTGCCTTATTTGGACTAGCAGATAAAATACCTGTGACGAGAATCATTTGCTTATTTACAGGTATAACACTTATTATTATTAGCTCACATATTAAGTAAACATAAAATATTACTAAAATAATAATTATAAAGTATGAAAATGCCAGAATATGAAATTAGTAAGTAGATTGATATCTTCCCATCCACCATTTTGGACATAAGTCTTCTTCTGTCTCGAACATTTATTTTATAGCCTGATTCCATTCATAATCTTTGTTAAACTCTTTATGAATCACATAACATGTTTATCCGTCCATTTGAAAATTTTTTTATAATTCTTCCTAATCATGTTCATTAAATCACTGTAGCGTGTGACGACGCTGCTTTTTTTTATGTATAATTAGCCTTTGCTTGCACAAATTAGTATTGAGTGTATCGCACGCACTTATACGGTGGTGGCGTTGGTTGACCGTCACGACCTCCCTCAATAAGGGTTACATTACCTCTGTAACCCTTTTTTATTTCTATTCAAATTAACATTACACTACATCAGGTAGGTTTCTACTTTGGATTAACCTTGATCAAACCTTTACGACCACTAACCCGATTTGTAAGTGTACTTCCCATCTTACTCAGTACTACAAACCTTGCCTATATTTAATTTCCCTTTAATCTACATGGTTTACACAGCACGCGACATCAGCATGAACATCTACTAAAACCGTATCAAACATTTCAAGAAGTTCACGAATACGCTCATTTCTCAAACTATAGTAGCAATATTTTCCTTCATTACGACCAACAATAATGCCACAACCTTTTAAACAGGCTAAGTGTTGAGAGATATTAGACTGATTCCCCTTTAATTCCTCGACGATTTGAGATACTGTCTTCTCTTTCTCTTTGATACACTCTAAAATTTGAAGTCTTACCTTATTTGAAAATCCATGAATTAGTTTGATTTTTAAATCAATATTTTTTTCTGTCACAAAATCTCCTCCAATTCATATTAGACTTAGCTAATATGTTTTGATATGATCATATTCGATATCACTACTATGTGTGTCAAACATACTAGCACTACCTAATATGTCTGTCAAAAATTTTCAAAAATATGGGTCTCTCTTCAGCTAATAAACGTAGGCATCCTCAAGTTAGATTTTTTACTTTCCGAAAAGGAATATCAGTTTAAATTTGGGACAGGTTTCGCAACTGGCTGGACACTTGTAGTAATGGCTTTAGGGCTAACAAACCCTGTTAAAGGCTTATTATACATACTTATTTATGTACTTGGCTTTCAATTCCCTTTCTTAAGCTTTCACTATTTATTGGCAAATTACGTTTCTGCAGATGAATTATGATTTTCGTGGGGATTTTATGATATTTTGATATGATGACAAAGATATTGCGTGGGTCACTCCTATTTTTGGAGGGGACACAGGATTTTAGAAGCTCTTACGCTCTGTAGAAAGGTTGGATGTAGCATTGAATAATACGTGGAACAAAATTATCTATAAAATTGGCTCTTCCTTTTACGATAAACTTTTTAACACAGGTGCGTTTTTAAAGACTAGAAAGAGGATTTTTCAAGAAGTACCTTTTCAGCGTAAACAAAAAATCCTCTATGTAGGTATTGGTACTGGGGCTGATTTAGAATTAATCAACTATGTTGATTATGATATAACTGCCATTGATTATTCTCCTGATATGCTAGCGAAAGCTCAACATAAATTCGAGCACTCTTCTATCAATTTTTTAGAAATGGATGCTCAAAAAATGTCTTTTGCAGATGAATCATTTGACTATATTGTAGCTAGTTTAATTCTTTCTGTGGTTCCTAATGAAAATAAATGCTTTGAAGAGATGATAAGAGTTTTAAAGAAGGATGGTAGAATTCTTATCTTTGATAAATTTGCTCCTAAAAATCAAAAACTAACGCTAACAAAAAAATTGGTAAGGCCATTTATAAGTATGTTAGGAACAGATATTGGACGAAGTTTTGAGGAGTTGTTTAACCAAAATGATTATAGGCTCAAAATTATAAGAGATGAATCTGTTATGTTAAAGGGTATGTATCGATATATTGAAGTTATTAAACTCTCTTAGCTAAATCATATAATCGCAATGAATGTTTCGGAGAAAACTCATCAAGGAGCTCAAGCATCTTATCAGAGCTTAAAAAACAACAATCAGTCCAAATAAAATTGGCTGATTGTTGTCTTAGTAATGGAATAACCTTATAAATGGTAAATACCATGTAAGAATTTGTTACTCTATTTGTTTTTTCATGAGTTGTTTTGAAAAGTTAAAGGATGGAATTTCGCTAACAAATGTAGAACCTAATAAGAATACCCCTCCGATAATTTGAACTAGGGTCATTTGCTCTTGCAATATCATTGCAGAAATCAAAATAGCTACAAAAGGATTGACATAACTGAGCATCGCAATACTCTGCCCTTTCAATTTTTCCATTCCCGAGAAAAACAACCAAAATCCAATCCCTGTATTAACGATACCTAAAATTAAAATAAAAGGAATAGATGCGCTTGATAATCCAAAAATCCCAAAGCCTTCTGTCAAAAAAACATACGGCAGCAGTAATAATGCGGTCGTTCCAAGTTGAATAATGGTCAGCTCCAGCTTGTCCATCTCTTTAATAAATTTGTTTAAAAGTAACAAAGCAGCATAAAAAGCAGCTGCCATCAATCCAAAGATAAGTCCAAGGAAATCATCTGATTCCGTTGCACTCACCCCTTCTCCTACAATCATTATCATACCGATCATTGCAATGACAATGCATATTATTTTTTTAATGGATAATGGTTCCTTAAGTACAACAGGTGAAAGAATCATTACAAATACTGGTGCAAAATAATATCCTAGTGTGGCATTGGCAAGTGATGTGTGGTCGTAGGATTGATAGAGAAAAATCCAGTTTCCTCCCAATGCAACGCCTGAGAGAATCAAAAATAAAGCATTCGTTTTTACTAAATTCCAGGATATTTTTTTCTTCATTATGGAGAAGATGAGCAGTAAAAATAAGCATCCTAGGAAACTACTTAGTAAAGCCCTTTCACTCGCCGCTAAATTAATGTTACGAACAACTAAACCGATGGTGCCAAAAATAATCATCGATACGATAAATTGAAATTTAGATTTCATGGTTTACTCCCCTAACCTACCGCATTTTAATAGATACTATTAGATGCTTTTTCCTTCCTTTTGTCCCACTCCCTTTCAACTTGCTTTTGTAATGGGAATAGCATAGCATACACATAAGTATTACAAAATTGAATGTTTATCATGTTATCTATAACAAAATAGCATGCAAGGGAGGATAGCGTTATGAATATCCAAAAATATATGGCCTTTGTCAAAGCAGTAGAATATGGGAGCTTTACAAGAGCTGCCGATGCATTAAACTATACACAGTCCGGCATCAGCCGTATGATCAACGATTTAGAATCAGAATGGGAAATATCCCTTTTTGAAAGAAGTCGTGCCGGAATCAGCTTAACATCTGATGGCTTAAAGTTACTGCCCCAATTACAACGTATATGCAATGAGCATGAAATGTTAATGATGCAGATCGATGACTTACATGATATCCAATCAGGAATCATTCGAATTGGTACATTTTCTAGTGTAGCAACCCATTGGCTACCTTATATGATCAAATTCTTTAAGCAGGATTATCCAGGGATTGATTTCGAGTTACTATTAGGAGATTACACCGAAATCGAAAGCTGGATTATCCAAGGTAGGGTCGACTTTGGATTTTTACGACTGCCAACAAAAGCTGAAATGGAAACAATCTTTGTAGAGCAAGACCGTTTGTTGGTCGTCATTCATCAGGATCATCCTCTTGCTGATTGCGATAAATTTCCTATAAGTGAACTATTGACCAGTCCATTCATGCTTTTAGAAAAAGGCGCAAAAGCTGAAATCTCCGAAATTTTCGAGAAGCACAATATCTCGCCGCACATTTCTTTTACAACATGGGACGACTATGCCATTATGTCAATGGTGGAAAACGGATTGGGAATCAGTATATTACCTGAACTGATTTTAGAACGTATTCCTTACCAAATTATTGCGAAAGAGCTCGAAGTACCTGCTTTTCGAACTATTGGAATGGCGATGAGGGAGCAAAAATCGCTGTCACTTGCAGCAAAGAGATTTATAGAATATTTATCCTATAGAAAGAGAAAATAGCACTACGATAAAAAGCGTATTCGAAAAAATCTCGAATACGCTGCATTAATCTTCGACCGCTTCTAAATAGCCTTGCTGTAAACATGTATCCGTCATAAACTGCTTTATCCCTGCATCAAATGACAATTTGATCGTGCTACTTGTGACCTCCAAAATTTTGCCTTCTCCAAACATCACATGCTTCACCTTTGAGCCCACGATTAACGCTGACTCCGTTGTAATTGTCCGATCATTACGGTATTGCTTCAGTGCTTTCCCCGGACTTTTCGACGCTTTCTTTGGTAATTCCTGAGGTGAGACGATTTGCTTTAACGCCTTCATGAATATTGATGGCACCACACTTGCTTTAAAACGCTTGCTGTACGAAATTAATTCCAAATGGCGAATTGCACGTGTGATACCGACATAAAAGAGCCTTGTTTCTTCCTCTATTGCTTCTTCCGTCTCACTAGGTAAAATCCCATCAATTAAGTCAATCAAATACACACGGTCATATTCCAAGCCTTTTGAACTGTGTAAGGTTGTTAAGGTAATGGCATTTATTTCATTTTTCAGATGTGATGTACGTGCTAAATTTTCAAGGTACTTCAAACGACCCGCAAATTCGGTCATCGTCGACGTATTGCGAGCAATTAGTCCAAGTACATTCACAATATCTAGTAAATTTTCATAATTAAAACCGAGGTCCTCGCTCATTTTCTTTAAGGCACGCTCATAACCAAAATCATAACGGATATGCTCTAGCATGGCTGTTGGTGTTGTTTGATCAAATTGAATGCTATCATACGTTTGGCGAATTCGCTTAATATATTCAGGCTGATAATCCTTTAGCTCCACATGCTCTAATAAAAGTGTGAATACACAGCCATCTTCTGGCACTTTCTGTAGGGCCTTAAATTGCGTTGGTGTAATATAAGCATTCATTTTTCTGTAAATTTTTTCAAATATTGAGATATTTTTTGTATTGTACGCTAGACGCATGAAGTTCATAATATCCTCCACGACCCAATGCGTAAAAAAGCGTATGGTGGAATCTTTCATATAGAAAGGCAGGCCCACTCTATCTAACGCGTCCATAAGTGGAATGGCTGACGTATTATTTCGATATAAAACAGCCGTTGAGCCACGCTTAGACAAGCTTTTTAACTGATTCACTACATATTTGGCCTGTAAGCTGTAATTCTCTAGGATTTTAAACGAGATTGGCTCTGCTGCAGGATTTTGCGTAAACATTTGTTTGTTATATCGCTTTTTATTGCGCTGAATGAATAGATTGGCTGGCGCTACAATCGAGGCAGATGAACGATAGTTTTGTGTCATTAGTAAAACTTGTGCCTCTGGATAAATCTTTTGGAAATTCAACAAATAATCTGGCTCTGCACCACGCCAGCTATAAATGGCCTGATCCTCATCGGCAACGACGCATAAATTTTGATGGACAGCGACAAGCTTCTCGATGATTGCATGTTGAACAGGCGATGTATCCTGACTTTCATCCGTTAAATAAAAATCGTATCGACGCTGATATTGCGCCAACACCTCTCGATTTTTGGTAAAAATATCATTCGCCATTAACAGCATATCGTCAAAATCAATAAGCAAACGATCGCAACCTGTGCGTTTATATTCCTCATATCGCTGCAAAATCTCGACTTTTTTTGGCACCTTTACTTCTGCCATTGCCCATTCCTGTTCTGGCAACATTTTATTTTTGATGAACGTTATGTACGTCAGTAGCTCTTCTAACTGATCTTCCGTAATTTTCGAGCCATTTAATTGTTCAAAAATCTCACGAAGCACCCGTTTTTTTGACATAACACCAGGCTTGTCCGCTTCTTCCATAATCCCATATGAAATGCCCTGACGTTCAAGTGTCTCCCGCACCACTTGAAATGCTAAACTATGAATCGTCGAGAAATCAACTGGTGGCAAATGCGGAAAAAACTTTGCAAAACGTGCCCTCATATCATTTGCTGATGCCTTACTAAACGTAACAGCCTTGATGCGAGCAGGCTTAACACCAAGCGCCTCGATCATATAGCCAATACGCATAATAATGGTCGTCGTTTTTCCTGAACCAGGAGATGCCAATAGTAGCAACGGTCCATTCGTTTGCAATACGGCCTGCTTCTGCACATCATTTAGATAAACGCCAAGTGAACGCTCCTTTTCTTCAAAAAATGCTTTTTGCGCTCCATTCATATCATTTACTCCGTTCTAAAAAAATCTATTTTCTATTATACCAGATGATACTGCTTAACCTCCTAAGATCATTAAAAGCAACTGTAGCTCGACTACTACTCATTCAAGTAATTAATAGTCGTTAAGGAGATTGGTTGCCTCTTCATCATTTTTAAATCTTTTCAAAAACAAAAAAGCGTATATACAAAATGTACAACGCTTTTTAGTAGCTCGTTAGTGAAATTTATTATTTGGCTATCCATTCATATTGAATATCAGCTAAATTCTCTTCATTTTCATGACCTCTACCTATAATTTTAAATCCATGTCTTTCATAAAATCGTTGAGCATTTTCATTAACCTCAAATGTGTATAAAGTTAATCGCCCATTTGCTTGTTCTTTTACTTTATCTAGTAATGTATGCCCTATGCCCATCCCTTGATAGTCAACATGAATATATAGTTGGCTTATTTCCTCTTCGTTATAGGCAATCATGCCAACTACGTTTTCATCCATTAACGCTAAATCGATGTGAAACTGTTCAGCTAATAGATGATTTAAGAAATATACATGCCTTTCAAAGGTGTGAATTTCTTTCTGACCAATCGCCTGTTCCTTACTATCTCGCCACATAGCAACTGTTTGTTCAGCGTATTGGGGGTTATATTGCGTAATAATTATTTTGTATTGGTCCACTACGATGCCTCCTTAAGTGCTATTCGTTGTTGTTGGCGAATTACCATTCTACACAACTTCGGATACCGTTTCATTGGTTAATAAAAAATATCGCCTGTTTACTATCATCTTATATTATTTTAATACAGGAAACCACTTGAGATAAAGCCTATCTAAACAGGATGACTCGCTTTTAAATCCTTTACAGATATAGGACATTCCTGTATGCATCAATTTATATAGGACGGATTTATCTTGGATATATGGAGAAAATCCTTTTGTGCATATAGGTTTTACTATCCCCAAAGTCATTCACATCGACTACAATAATTATTTTCTCGACTTGTCAATGTCGTGATTCAAATCTACCCCTAGTTTGAACCGTATGCCACTTTTCCAGTTATAGGTACTTCTTCATAAAGTAAAGCACATTTCTTGAAGAATTCATTGTAAGTTCTACGGATAAAAAACATCTTCCACTCACACTAATGGTGGAGGTGAGTTGAAAATGGGAAATAATAAACATAAAAATAATAAAACGCAGGACAACAAAAAACAGCAGAATCAAAATCAAAATGCTAACAATGAACGTAAAAACAGAGAAGAGTTTGCTGAAGAAGTAGATTTCAGTCAAATTCAAAAGGAAAACAAACGTTAATAATATTATCATGTAAAAAAACCCTAATACTCACTTTTCAGTAAAGATGGGTATTGGGGCTATTTTATAATACATCTTTTGCACTTTACTCACTATTTTTACGGCTCAAACCCAGTCTGGCTTATATAAACATGATCTTCTGGAAAGATTTCAATAAATCGGTTATATACTTTTTTTATTACATCTGGTCCATACCATTCTTCTAAACCAAGTTGGTCATATTTTTTCCCAATCTCCAGTTTTCTTGTGCGTTTTCCACCACTGCCATCTCCCATGAAGTAGTCATCTATACATATTCGATCGACGAGTTGCTTCAATTTCAAAGGAAAATATTCTCCACTTGGTAAAATGGGAGCGATAGCAACTTGGGTCGGTATGTCCGCAGCTGCTAATTTTTCCAATGTCTTAAAACGCGCCTGGATTGGAGGCGCCATTGGCGTAAAATGTTTACGTATCGTTTCCGAATCTGTCTCAATTGTCATACTTACCCGCACTTTTTCTTTAAATTGTCGCAGTAAATCAATATCTCGACTGACAAGTGGACTTCTCGTCTGTACAAATAAAAAGTCAGGGAGATCCTCTAGCATAATTTCTAGTAAAGATCGCGTCACTTTTTCCTTATGCTCTATGGGCTGATACGGGTCTGTACTTGAGGACATAAAAATGGTTACTGGTCCTTTGGCTTTGGCACGATGAAGCTCCTTTTTTAATATATTCGCCGCACCGTTTTTAACATCTACCCAACTTCCCCACTCCCCTTCTCGAAAAAGAGATACAGGCATTTGACGTACATAGCAATAAGAACATCCAAATGAACAGCCTGTATAAGGGTTGAGTGAATGCGTATAGCCAGAAAGAAAGCCAGTTCCTTTATTCAGAATGGTTTTTGGATTTTTATAAAGGATTTCACATTTCATACGGAACCCCCATTCCATGTACGGTAAGTATTACGCATTGCTAGACAAACCTTGCTTTTCAAGGTCCAAAAGCAATTTCTTCATTGCTAATCCGCCCCGATAGCCTGTTAAAGAGCCATTCTTTCCTGTTACACGATGGCACGGTACAGTAAGTAACACTGGATTAGCCCCAATAGCCGCTCCCACAGCACGAACAGCTGCTGGTTTATTGATAGCATGGGCAATGTCTGAATAGGATTTCGTCTGCCCATAAGGAATTTCACAAAGTGCTTGCCAGACTGCTAGCTGAAATGGCGTACCTACGTACTCAAATGGGATAGTAAAGGTTTGCCTCTTTCCTGCTAGATACTGAATGATTTCATTGACATAGGGTTCAAGCTTTTCCTCATCTTCAACAAAAGGACTTCCTGGAAAGCGTTTCTTCGCCCATTCAAACATTTCCTCGATTGGTTTGTTCTGTGAACCAACAAACACAAGGCCCTTGGAGGTAGCAGCAATATAAAAATGCCAATCCTCAAACTTGAGTAAAGACCAAAAAAGGGTTGGTTTATTTTTTATTTCCATCATTCATTTCCTCCATTTTTCTCATTTGACGAAATTGCGCTGGGGTCTGACCTGTTTTCTTTTTAAATAAAGTAATAAAATAGGGCGCATTCGCCATACCCACACATAGGGCAATATCGCCTATTGCTTTATTCGTCTGCATCAAATACTTTTTAGCCACGTGTACGCGAACTTGTTGAATATACTCAACGGGCGTCATGCCTTTAATCTTTTTAAATGTTCGATGCATATGATAGGGACTCCCATGACAAATCATTGCTAATGATTCAAGCGTTAATTTTTCAGCGAAATTTTGATCAATGTATGCTGTGATGATATCAACCCACTCGCTATCAGGCAAATTTTCATTAGTAGGCTTGCAACGTTTACAAGGGCGAAAATTTGCGTGGAGTGCTTGTTCTGCTGTTGCAAAAATACATACATTCTCTTTTTTCGGAACGCGAGACTTACAGGATGGTTTACAGAATATCCCCGTTGACTTGACAGCATAAAAAAATTGATTGTTGTACGCTGTATCATTCGTGATAATGGCTTGCCATTTTTCATCTGTCATCATTTCTACATTATTCAAAATATCATTTTCATCATTCATAGGCTCATGCATTTATCTCACCTCTCCTTACAATATACTCCCTAAAAATTCACCATGTACAATTCTAGATATGGAATAGCAAGATATTGAAGTTTTTTTATTTAGAATCGTGAAAAATGATGCCAAGACCGTATCGTTCTCCAGCAGTAATCGTACTTACTCCATGACGAACCGTATGTTTATAATATCCCCTTTTCCCTAGAACAGGTCTATGGTTTGTAGGAAAGATGAGCGCACTGCCTTGATCTAACGTAATGACATGTCCCCTACTCTGAGCACGTGGAATTTGTTCCACTAGGAGTGATTCTCCACCAAAAAAGTCTTGTTCGCGTTGATTTAATACAAATACTACTTGAAACGGGAAAAACACATCGCCATATAAATCTTGATGCAAACAATTAAAGCCACCTGTTTCATACTTTAAGAGTAACGGTGTCGGTCTAGTTTGTTCATATTCTTTACAAGTGTTCAAAAAATCTTGAAGCTGAGCTGGAAACTGCGCTGTTTTCTTTAAATAACCTAACCATCGATTAGCTGTTTTGGCCAATTCTTGATAAAAGGACTCTCTTAAACTTTGGATGATTTCAGGCAATGGATAGGAAAAATATTTGTATTCCCCCTCCCCAAAGCGATATCTCGTCATATGAATGGTCGTTCTATATGGCTCTTCTGTACTATACATCCCTATTAAGAATTCACATTCCTCTTTTGTTAAGATTACTGGAAGCTTTGCAAATCCTTGCTTATCTAGTTCATGTTGAATGGAATCCCACTCTAAGCTGCCAACACGTGTTTGAATATCTTGGACCATCTTTATTCCCTCCTTAGCCTTCTTAATAACTAACACTATAACCTCATCAATAGAAAAAAATAAGGCGTTTAGAATGGAATAGCAAGATAACAAAATGAGTAAAGCTACTTTTATGGTAAAGTAAACTAACAAACTGTGTATGTTGTAAAGGAGAATGAAAAAGTGATATGGCATGACGTTGATGATGTGATGATCATTACCTTACCAGAAAATTTTGATATGAATGCGAATCTAGGCTATTTAACAAGAGAAAAAAATGAATGCATGTATGAAATAGAGAACGATATCATCATAAAAGTGATAGCCATTGGAGAAATGCAGTCTTTAGTACAGATAAGCGTAATTGATAATCAACAAATGGTTGTTCAATTCCTAAATGATTCTAGACCTATTGAGAAGTGGGAACGGGAAAAAATTGTCACATATATTCATGAATGGTTTGATCTTGATAACGATTTAACACCATTTTATGAAATGGCAAATTCAGATCCATTACTTCAAATACCTGCGCAAAAATTCTCTGGATTACGAGTTATCGGCATTCCCGATTTATTTGAAGCATTATGCTGGGGCGTTTTAGGGCAACAAATTAACCTTGCCTTTGCCTACTCTTTAAAGAGACAATTTGTAGAAAGCTTTGGCGATTCTATCGAATGGAATGGTAAAAAGTATTGGGTATTCCCTCCGTACGAACGAATTGCACAGTTAACACCTACTGACCTAGCAGCTATTAAAATGACAGTTAAAAAAAGTGAATATATTATTGGCATTGCAAGACTAATGGCAAACGGAGATTTATCGAAGGAACAATTAAAGAAAATGGATTTTAAAGAGGCAGAAAAAAGCTTAATCAAAATACGAGGAATCGGACCTTGGACAGCCAACTACGTGCTAATGCGTTGCCTAAGGTTTCAGACAGCTTTTCCAATCGATGATGTGGGTCTGATTAATTCAATAAAATCATTACGTAATATGAACCGAAAGCCTACGAAAGAGGAAATTTTAGTGCTCTCGATACCATGGAAAAACTGGGAATCCTACGCTACCTTCTATTTATGGCGTGTTCTCTATTGAATCATTACAACTAGGAAAAAGGAAACCGTTTTGATAAAAGATATATCAAAACGGATTCTTTTAATCATTTAATACTTGTAATCTATCACACTCACGCCAATTAATAAGAAAACATTATTTACAATCGGTATATAAATATCAAAATGCGGATTATTCGGATCTTAATCAATTGGATATTGTTCATGTTTTAAGAGCATATAAGGATAACTGTAAGGAAAATAAGATTAATGGTTTAACAATGGGATTTGCTCCCCCACTGTTATAAGTAATGAATATAATGAACATAGAGGAGCTGCCTAAGGACTGTTTAATTTTTTCCGTTATTCAGGTATGACCTTAGGAGGTATATATACAGGATTAAATTTTGTTCTGCCAAGTATTCTCAACTTTATTTTATTGAGTGCCTTACTTTTTCTTATTGCTCTCTTCCAGTATCCTAGTTTAAAGAGTAGAACTTTATAACAAAATTTTATGTCATAGTTGCAGTCATACTGGCTTGGTTTTCCCTTTTAGGCTAGTTGAAGCTAGTTGAACGTTAAAGATTTTACGTTAACAAACAAACTTTCCTGTTACAACTTTTCAGTTTTTTAAGAGCAAGCTGCACAAGTTTGTTATAGAACATACGTCCTAATTATGCGACAATTCAGGCTAACGCCTAGGACATTCATCTCTTCTTACTCACTGGGCTACACCCTTCACGTTCCTTGAAGTGGAGTCTTATGTCAGAAAATGGTAAAAAATGAAGTGTACTTGCAGCATCTTTAGATTTCCTCACCAATAAAGTTGCCGATTAAGCCCATAATGTAGGCGATGCTTTCTTTTGCTACCTTTCGTTTCACTACTGTGAATTTATAAAACTGCCTGCTTGGACGTCATTGGCAGCTTAAAGGAGTTTGATCTTACATGATGGACTTGAAATTCAATTTTGATGCTTGATCCTCAATCCATAAAATGCAGTAAAAGTTCAAAATTAATTATTTATAGTTAGTCATAAGAAAAAAATCAGATGTTACTTCTATAAAATTTATAGAAATAAGCGCCTAGCCCTATATCTACAATGATAGGACTGGCGCTCTTAGCTTACTCTTCTGAATGGTTAGATTTTTTTAATTGTAAAAAATCATTGAATCTCTTCCTAGGCTTAATAAAATAGTAAATCAAAGGAAGGGATACTAGCACAATAGCAATAGCATATTATTGCTAGCATTGTGCATTCCATATGTAAATTTGATACAGACATTTTTGATATTCAAACAAATCGACCTTCGTTAGAAGAGATATTTATGAATGACTAACAACAAGAAAGCAACTACTTTTAAAGAAGTTGCTTTCTTGTTGTTTTTTCCATGTTAGATGGCTTTACTTTAAAAATTTCTCGTTAAGCCGTTAATGGGTTCCAATAAAGCAGTACATTATTGTAAAGATCAGCATAAAGGTTAAAACTGCTCCTAGTACATTTTGGTTATACGTATTTTTTCCATTTATTAGTTTTTTTAAAAAAGTAGTGAAATTTAAAAAATGTAAAACTCCTAAGACTGGTATAACAAACAACGTTATAAATAACATAAAGTACTCCCCCTTTTTTTTATTTTATAAAGTAACAAGAATTGCCCATACAAAAAATCAAATAAGCGACATCTTTAGCTTCATAAAAAACAGTCCCATACTTTTTTATCCACCCAGAAAAAACCTTCATGCGAACACGCTGCTAGTAAACATTGTTTATCTTCATAAAACATTAAATCCTCTGGTAATTCTGGCGTAATCCAACCAAAAAGTGAGTCGCTACGCTCCTTCAAAAATTGAGCAGTCGTATCGTTTAATAGAAAATAATAAACAAATGCCGTATTTTCGCCAAGCGTTGTCGTCTCCCATTCATTTTGAACCTTTCTTTCGATAAGCTGACTTTTAATAGGAGTCAATAGCCCATCAACAGCCGCTAACCGTAATTCTTCATTTTCCATCAATTGTCTGTTCTCAACAAAGGCAAAGCGGTTACATCGTTTCGCTAGTATATCAATAAGATGTTGATAGCGTTGCCCCATCATATTTTCAGTAATCATCATCAATTTTCATTCCTCCTCCTTTTCTATACTCAATTCAAAGCGCTCTATTTCAATCAAATATCCCTATAGGCCCCATTAAAAAAGAGCTGCGGGTAGCAACTCCATGATTTTGAATGAAAGCCATCGTAGAAAGCACTATGTGATTATTTCCTCCCCTATGCTTGTCATAACGAATGGATGCAAAATCATAAAAGCTTCTGTTGATTAGTTCCTGCATCCATTCGTTCTATTGAGAATGTGTAACGATTACACCTTCCCACATCATCTAGCATAGGATTCAAAAAAACTAGGTCACATTTTTATACTCATGATAATACATAGAATACAAATCATTTAATGTCACTTTTCCAAATGCAAAATCCACTACATTTCTCTCCACTAAAAAAGATGTAAGCGAACTTAATAAAGCGGCTTCAGAGCTTGGTAAATGAATTAATGTTATTCCATTTGTAAGTGTTTGAAGCTTTATGTTTGGAAACAGCTCGTACAGTTGTTTTTCAGTTGTACTCGTCATATTGTTCACACGAATCGTTTTAATATGGGCTTGACTGAAGCCTTCTATTATTTGGTTCGTATCCACTAGTTTTCCTTCGTTAAACAAGAAAATTCGATCTGCATATTTCTCTAAATTGTCTAGTAAATGCGAGGCAATAATAATCACCTTCCCCTCCGCCTTTTTCTTTACTAATATCTTCGAAATAATTTCTACATTATTTGGATCAAGACCGTTCATCACCTCATCCATCATCATAATGTCCGTATTCGTAACTATTTGCATAGCAAAGCAAAGGCGCTGGCGCATACCCAGAGAATATGTGCCTGTTTTTTTATTTACATAATGCCCCATATTTAATATTTCAATGGTTTCATCTATAAGTTTTAAATCGGATTGCCACATGGTTGCAAACATTTTTAAATGTTCACGCCCGCTTAAGTGATTATACAAGTCACTTTGGTCTGGCATCATCGACACAAAACTATGAATTTTTACTTCATTTGATTTATTCGAGTAGCATAGTCCATCTTTAAATACTACTTTCCCTTTCATAGGCTTTATATAATTCATCAACACATTCATAAATGTGGATTTTCCTGTTCCATTTGGTGCAACAAGTCCAATCATTTCACCTTGCTCAAATGTCATTGAAATATCATTTAACACTTTATTTTCCGCAAATTGCACAGTAATATTTTGAATATCAATCACCTGTGTCCCCCCTATTTAATTAGCTTATAACGTCTATTCATAACAGTAAGCAGCATGAATAAAATGACGACTACAGCTAAGACAAGTAGCAACTGTAATCCTAAATTGAAATCTAAAGAATCGTTCATATAATAAAAATTTCGTTGTTTTGAAACAATTTGTCCCACTTGAATGTAAGAAGTTGGGTAAATTTGAATATCCCAAAAGTAACCAACATATCGGCTGAAATAAAACTTTTCGCCAAAAATAAGGAGTAAACCTATGGTAAAATTCATCATCTCGTTACGGAATAGGATACTGCACAATAGTACAACGTTGATAATGACAAAGAACCAAGTAAAAAGCAAAATGAGGGTTTGTCCTAAAAACATCCCTAAAGTCATCGGTTCAAATTTACCTTCCTGACGCCATTCGAGATGAGGAGCATACATTGGTGAAGGTAAATTGAAATTTCCAAAACCGGATTGTAAGCCTATAATAATGAGCCCAGCAAAAAGTGGTACAAATAATACGAAGCTACCTAGTAGTGCAACAATCATTTTCACCAATAGCTTTTTCCAATCGCTAACAGGAAATCCTTTGATAATGGATGGATGACGTTGATCTTTTGTGACGATATCAATGGCTAAAAGTAGTACACACACAATTAAAATAACAGGTAGTAATCCCTTTAATAAACGCTCGAATGTTTGAAGCGCTGTCCGTTGTTCGAAAATTTCCATTGATAATTCATAATTTGCGTTCGCATACGTATCATAACGGGCTGCCTGCTCTAAATAAGCATAAAAGGCATCATCTTCTGCATAATCATTATTTTTTATAAAATACTTTGAGTTATAGGAGAATGAATCACTTTTGTATGTAATCGCATTCGTAAAGTAATACCAATCACGAGTTACCTCTGCATATTTTTTTAGATTCCCTTCATCTAATGCTTCTAATCTCGCTTTATCTATTGGATTAATTTGCTGAAATATCTCAATTGCAAAGATGATGGCCGGATGTAGTCTATATATGTTTTGCCCCTCCATCGAATCTAAAAATTCCTGCCGTGTTAAATAGCGAGCCTCAATTTCTTCATATTCGACTTGTTCAATCGGATCATATGCATGTGCTATTTTAAACACATAAAAGAAGGTTGCAAAAGCAAGCAAAAAATAGATGGCTAAGTTTTTCTTATTCGTAAAAAATTGTTTGAATTCAAATTTGAAATAACTCCACATGCTAATGAGTACCTCCCCTATGCCCTTTTGATTTTTCCTGTTGAGAAAAACGTTTTAATAGCGAATAACATTAAAATAATACAGATAAACAATATGATTAATCCTAGATTCATCGTAATATCAACAGGCTGTGCTAAATCTACTGGTACGCCTCTTAAAATATCATTGAAGTTCATGAAATTGAAAGGATTATAGGGAAATACACTAATTAAAGATGGGAAAATCATCGGTAAAAAGAACAAGATAAAGTGCACGAATAATGTTAGATACATATTTTTCAGTAACACATTCAAGATAATCGACAGCAGCATGACGAAAATGGAAATGACGAACATATAGCCAAGGCTCATCGCGATATATTGGATGGAAGAGATTAATACAGCATCTCCTACGTATATTCCTACTGGATCTAGTGGGTTTCCAAGTCCATTTAATACCCAAAATGGACTAGCGCAAATAAAAATGAGTAAAAAGCTTGTGATGATGGTGAACAAAGAAATCATACATTTGGATAAAATATAGAAATCAAAACGAACAGGAAAGCCTTGAATTAAACTAGAATGCTCAAAATCATCTAGCAAAATAGAACTTGTTTGGAAGCTAATAAATATGTACCAGCCTGCACCTACGTAACTAAAGAAAAATAATAAGAAAGGTATGTATTGAAATAAGTCGGTTATTTTATCCCTTCCCGCATCATTCATCCATTTAAAATAAAGATAGTCCATCGAATTTTGTAATTTAGAGGGTAATAATTCTGCGATGTCATTGTATCCTTCTAATTGGAATGCCTCTTGTCTTAATTCAGCAAGCTGAAGTGAAGCCTCATAATACATGGATTGTCTGTCCATCGTTAATGTGGCTATTTGCAATGCAATCTTACTTTTTTGCTTCGTTAAATTTTTAAATATGTCGCTGCCATCACCTGTTTCCGAGGCATCCTTCACTTGAAACTTTGATAGTATCGCCTGTGTTGAATAATAATCACCCTTTTTCTCAATAAGCTGATTACCAACGGCTTGTGCCTTTATATAAAACATAAAGCCAAAAACGATCATGACAACAGCAATTAGTGCAACTAAATTTCTTCGATTTGCTCGCTCTATCACTAAACCTACTTTTAATGCTCTTAACACTGGCATCCTCCTCGCTTTTTATTGTGATAGTCTTTAGAATACTATGATAATGCTTAGTGGATATTTTTTCAATTTTTTGTATTTTGAAGGTTATGAATAGTACGAATAAAAAGGTTGCTACTTGTTGGATGAATAGCAAATAAATAATATGAAAATATAAAATTTAGTTACTTTTAAATTACTAAACTATTTAACGATTGAAAGTATCTTTCTTCTTATTTTCATGTTAGGTATTTATAGATTTAAATTTTGTATAGTAATTATCTAATGGACTGCTTCTAAAACAGATATTTATGTTACTGGTACATTCCATAAACGACATAAGTAAAAGGACTGCTTTTAACAGTCCTTAAAATGATCAACTATTTAAAATGGCTTGTTTGCCATGTTCCACATAAGTTAAAGCGAAAATTCATAGCCAGTATAATTAAACATATTCCTGAATCTTATCTTTTCTGCAACTGCAACAGAAGACTTGTTCATATCCATACAATCCCAATAGGCAATCCAATTATTCTTTAAACATTCTTGAACATAATCGTATGCGAGTGTTTGAGCTAGTTTTTTTCCTTGGTGAGTCTCTATAGTTTCGATATCTATGCCATGTACATTTGCAGCAACAATGCCTGAAATACATGTACTCACAATCTCATTACGATGAATTATACAATAGCCCATGCCTTTAAGGAGGAAAATATCAGTTGAGGACCAAAAATCTCCTATTTTGGATTGTAAAAAGTCGATGTTATTGATTGAATGATCCTTATTTTCAAGAAGTGTAGCAGTGATTTTAAAAAGCTCGTATTCATAATCCATTTTGGGTACAATATCTCCTTTATAGTCACCCTGCTGTAAAGTGTAAACTCTTTGAAGCCAGTTCCCTAAATGGCGATGTTCAAAGCTACTACGAGTATATTTTTAATGATCGTAACTAAAATAGCCAGTATTAATACAATATTTGAATAATTGCCCTTATTAGTTGAAGAAGCTTTCGTTTAATTACTCTTGTTCTCTAGCCTTTCAGCTAAATCATGAAAATCTTGCATTGATGATTTTTTAGCTAACGCGATCCCTTTTTGAATAGATATAAAAGGAATGATTAAACACCATTTTATAAATCGCTTAGATTAGCACCAATTGTTCTAAAAGGAACTAGGTTTGCACTTGTTCCTCATGATTTATTTGTATAGTATTGATGAAGGTCATTATATTTCCATCGACCTTAATCACTACAAAAATAAGCAACATGAATACGTACATGATAAATATTCCTTTCCAAGTGTTTTTAAGCACATTCGCAAACTTCCTTCCACAAGCTTCTTGTTAGTTGATAACTAAAATTTTAGTTATGCCATTCATACCATTATCGTCTTATTTTATGTAAAATAAGGAAATTATATCATTACCTACTAACATAAATTAAATTAACCAGCACGGATAGTTTGAATAGAAAAGGGCTCTACTCCATACTTGAAGGAAAGCACCTAGATAGTTAAATAACAAAACATTAAAAAATTCATATAATCCATTTACAAAATAATCATATACGTTATCATCAATAATCTTTTCCCCGTACCCTTCAAAAAATATGACTTTATCTATTTCATGTTCAAAAGCATTGGGTTTTGGGCGTATAGCCAATGATACGTCATACCTTGGGTCACCATAAGCTCCGCTTCCCCAATCAATTACTCCTGTGATGACTCCGTTGGAAACTAAAACATTATCAATTGTAAAGTCTCCGTGAATAAAAGTTTGTTTATACAAGTTAGGTTTATTTGTTTTAATATATTCTAATAATTTCTCATTTCCATCTACTTTATAATTTTTCAAATTATATTCAGCTTGCTTTAGCATATGGTCAATCCATTTTTGTTCACAAATTAACTCTTTTGGACATGGGGTTGTATGGATTTGAAATAGGAGTGCACCAAAATTAAATATCATCTCTTGCCGCTTCGCTTTATTTTTCTCGCTGAATAAAGCAGTCCTTAGTGTTTCCCCCTCTAAAAACTCAAGGAGAGCCCAGGAATCCCTTTTGTTATTTTGTTCAACAAATTTCTTTACTTTTGGAACAGGTAGTTTGGCTTGATCAGTCAAACAGTTTAATACAGATACTTCTCTATTCAACCAAGAACAAAATAATTCTCCCTTTGTCCTTTTCAATGCATAAACCCCTTTATTATTTTCAATTAATCCAACATCGGAGGTGTAACCTTGCCGTGGAAACTTTATAGAATGAATCTTGTTAAGATATTCTTTAATTTCACTTGGAATTTCATCGATATGTATTGGTTGCATTGCGTACACCCCATCTAATAAGAATTTTTACTATACCTAATTCTTCTTTTTATTTATTAAAATTCCTTCTTCAACTAAATAGCATCACTATTTTAACTAGAAAAAAGATTCTACTCGATACTTTAAGGACAGCATCTCTTTAGTTCAGTAAATAGATTTTTTGATAATATATTTCTTGTGAAATAAAGCAAAGCAGCTATTCAAAAAGGTTCGTCTTTTTGAACAGCTGCTGCTTTTTATTGCAATGGAATGCTTACTTCAATATTTTCCCCAATCGGATGAGGGTAATAGTTTAAATATAGCTTAGCTTTTCCATTATATTCTTCAAATTGTGATGTCTCCACTACATACTGCTCGTCTCGTGAAATGGTCAAACTTTTGAATTCTAATGGCGTGCCATCTTCTTTTATGGCGTCAGAGAGCTTTAATAATTTGCCTTCATTATTTTTATTCATCTTAACTGCTACACTTTGCTGCACTATTGAAATGTCCCCCTTAAAATAAGGAGGCTTCGTAAGTATCTCTTTTGTGCCAAAATCAACTTCGATAAAATCCTCACCCTTTGGCACAGCTTGAACGGCGCCAATCATAACCGTCAATGACGCTGGATCATCGAAATAATTACTTTGCAAATAGAGCGTAAATTTGCCATCGCGAATATTCCCGTCTGTTGAAATGTCATTTCTAATACTTTCTCTACGTTCACCGCTTTCTGTCATGATGGCAACATCATCGAGCGCTAATAGTTGCATTGTATTATCTTTGGCTACCTCAATATCGAGTGCCACTTTTAATGGCGAACGGCGAATTTGTGTAATTGTAAATTGCTGCCCATTGACATCGATCGTACGATTGGCAGTAAAAATTTTCTCCTTTGCAATCTCGTTTTTCAGTGAAAACGGTAAAGATATTTCAATGTTACCTTTCTCTTCATCCTGAAAGTGAAAAACTGCTTTAAAATCCTTGGAAGTATAGGCGATAGGCTTTAAAAAACTATATTTCACTGTTGAAGAGATGTATGTTTGATTGCTTGCATTCATGGTAAACGTACAGCCGCATTCAATCTCCTCATCTCCTTGAAACAATTGAACTTTCTCTAAATTTAATTTTGAAATATCAAATGAGGCATCAGCGTCATAGAACAGGACAAATCCTAAATTATCGGCAATCACGCCCTGCAGTGTAAGTGCTAGACCTTTTCTAGATTGCGTCACATTGATTTCTTCATAGTATTCATGATCTACAATATCTTTTATTCCTTTATTTATTGCAATCGCTGTGACAATTGCTTGAAAGCCAGGTATTTTGGCAACTTGGCTAGCAATCGTTGGCGAGACGCGAATTGAAAAGAGAAGGCTTAGGCAAAGCATGGAGATGCATGCAACCGAAACAATGCGCTTCTTTCTTCTTTTTTCTCGTTGAACTTTCCGAAACATGTCCATGCGAACTTGTTGCAGTTTCTCCTTTGGAACGTCAATTAATGATTTACTCATAGCCAGTCCTCCTTTTCTCTAGCAAAGCTTCTAAGCTTCTTTAAAATGTGATGAAGCTTCGATTTCACAGTACCCTCAGGAATTTGATTGAGCTCAGCAATTTCTTTGTTTTTTAGTTGCTGGAAATATTTCATATAGAGGAGTTGCTGCTCCGATAAAGATAAATGTTCCAATAATTTCTCCATATCTGAGTAGATGACCCATTCAGATAGGTGGTGTTCCTCAATCTGAACAGTCGGTGGACGTTTTCGTAAATGGTCTTTACAACAATTGATTAAGACACGCACAAGCCATGTTCTGGCATATTCGTGCTGTTGTACGGTATGCATTTTTTTGAGTGCCTTGTAAACAAGCTCCTGCATCACGTCCATAGCATCTTGCTCATTTTTCATATATGTAAAGGCCATGCGATATAAAATATCCTCATCCATTTCAATCAATGAAAGTATCGCTTCTTGATCTCCACGTATAGCACGCTGCTCTAATTCAAATTTCATCCTTTTTCGCCTCCTTCTCTCATTAGACTCAACATTGTTGCATTTCGTTCAAAATTTTTGAAACTTTTTAGGAAACTGTCATTTCAACACATCTCCCCATTAATAGTAAGAAGCGATTGCTCTAATTGAACAATCGCCTCTTCCCCTAACCTGTATGTATTGGTAAACATTAAACACCATAATGAATCATCCATTTATCTTGCTTTATTGCTTCAGCTATTTTTTTGATTAATTCTTCAAGTTCTGCAGATTGGTATTCGACATTGGCTTCACTCACCATATTTAAAAATTGTTTATGGGAGCTCGGTGGTATCAAGGTTATCCCCCAATAGGCGAGACTTTTAAATGGCCTATTTGTGTTGTGTGCAAAAGTTTCGAGGTGATGTATTTTTTTGCCAAAATTCTTTGAAAGCAGTTCATCAAAGAGGTCACCATCTACACCGATGGAATTGTATTTTTCAGGTTCATAAGCAGCATACTCCTTGTCTTTTTCTATACAAGCAATGATCCCAAACTCATGAATGTATGGCATAGTATCGCAACCTCCAATTCCCTTTATGCCCGGCTAATGATTACGTTTTTTGCAAGAGAATCTTTGCAAGACGAAAAATACCTTCCTCAATGGCTTGTTCATCAATTTTAGCAAAGCCTAGTACCCATCCTTTCCGATTATTTTCTAAGCAATACTTGCTCAGTGGATAAACACGTATCCCATTTTCGAGTGCGAGGTTCGTCATTGCTTCTTCATCAAACGATTCTTCCGCCTCAAGAAGCATATGCAAACCCGTTTCAATGCCACTTAGCTTGAAACGTTCGGCTAGTCCTGTCGCCATGATTGCCTTTGTCATCGCTTCATGTCTACGTCGATAGACATTTCTAGCTCTCCTCATATGACGCATAAAATGACCGTGCTCAATAAAATGAGCAAGCGTTAATTGCTCCATAATGGGAAGATGCCGATAGGTTAATTGTTGTACTTGCGCAAGCTGGCGAATGGCATCTTTTGGGCCGATAACTGCCGATATTCGTATGCCAGGAGCAACCATTTTAGAAAAACTCATCATATATAATGTGTTGTGGGGTTGTTGGCTAAACAAAGTAGGAAGCGGGCCACCTCGATACCTAAATTCACCATCATAATCATCTTCTACAATCCAAAATTGATTTTTCGCAGATTTTTGCAGCAATTGTTGTTTGCGTGGCTCAGACATTATGACACCCACTGCACATTGGTGAGAAGGCGTAACAAAAATAAGCTTGGTTTGTGGATCAATCTGCTCTACTTGTACGCCATACTCATCCACGGGCACAGCGACAACATTCATACGCCTATATTTCATGGTCATCCAGGCTGCAGGAAAGCCCGGATCTTCAACAGAAACCGTTTCTCCTTCTTTTAGAAGGGCTTGGGCAATCAGATCGATGCTATGCTGCGCGCCAGAGGTTAAGATGATTTGGTCAATCTCTACATGAACACCTCTTTCAAATGTCAGGTAACGTTGAATCTGTTCACGGAGCGGTGTGAAACCGTAGGCATCGCCATAGCCCCAATTGGTCAGATCTGTTTCTGCTGAAGCCTGTAAAAACGATTGTCGCCAAGTTTTTCGGAAATGCTCGTCCAAATACGGCTCATGGGGACAAAAATCGATTGCGACGTTTCCATTTTCTTTGCCTCTAAACCAACTGTTTAATTCATCAACTGCCACGTTTAATAAAGGTAATGTTGGCGTAGATGGTCCTTGAGGAATCACCTCATCTGCCAAGTTGGTTTTAAATCCCCATTCACTTACTCTTGTTCCTCCACGCCAATTTGTCACGGTATACCCTCGACTAAATAATTCCTCATAAACAATTTGTATAGTTGAGCGAGAAACACCTACTAATAAGGCGAGTTCTCGGGATGGAGGAAGTAACTCCCCTGGTGGCCATTTGCCTGTTGTAATATGATGAATAGCTTGGTCAAGTAACTGTTGCCATATAGGATTTTTATCGTCTCGGTTAACTTGTAACATTCAATTCACTTCCAGTTAGAATAGAGATTGTTAAAATATGCGAAAATTAATCGTTTTGTATAGTCAATAAGTATTATACTATCAAATCGATCATTTTATAGATATAGGATGTTTGTAGTACACCTTGCATCATCTAATTACATGATAACATCCTTTTAAAGGCTACATCTGCAGCATGAATCGTTCTATCAATATCATGTATGGAATGAGCAGTCGAGATAAATATGCTTTCATATTGAGAAGGAGGTAGAAGTATACCCTGTTTTAGCATTTCTTTATAAAAACGGCGAAACATCTCAGCATCTATTTTTTGAGCATCATCAAAATTTTGTAAGGGATGATCGATGAATGCGTAGCCAATCATTGTCCCAGCTTTCGTTGTTTTAAGTGGAATATGGTTGTTATGAGCTACTTTTGATAAGCCTTGTATAAGCCGATCTGCTAACGCTTCGATATACGAATAACTGTTATGATTTAATTTATTGATTGTGGTATACCCCGCTACCATAGCGATTGGATTACCCGATAAGGTTCCAGCCTGATAAATACTACCTTCAGGTGCAATGTGATTCATGATTTCTTTTCTTCCACCATATGCCCCAACAGGCATTCCTCCACCAATGATCTTTCCTAAACATGTTAAGTCTGGTTTTATGTTATAAAGCCCTTGAGCAGAGTGGTAATCTATACGAAAACCAGTCATGACCTCATCGAGTATAAATAGGCCACCATATTTTGTAGTGAAAGAACGTATTGCTTGAAGAAATTCAGGGTTAGCTGGTATTCCCGCCATATTGCCTGCAAACGGTTCTACGATAACTGCTGCAATTTGTGAGCCATATTTATCAAATATCGTTTTCAGGACTTCGATATTATTATAAGGAATGGAGATTGTATGCTTAGTAATCTCTAAAGGTACACCCAGACTATCAGGAAGGCTGAATGTAGCAATTCCTGAGCCTGCCTTTACTAATAGATGATCACTGTGCCCATGATAGTTTCCATCAAATTTCACAATGATGTCTTTGCCAGTAAATCCTCTAGCTAGTCTAATGGCGCTCATTGTTGCTTCTGTACCCGAATTAACCATTCGAATCTTCTCTATGGAAGGTAAGCGAGTAGATATTAATGTGGCTAGCTTATTTTCTTGTAAAGTTGGCAATCCAAAACTTGTCCCCCTCTGGATGGCTTCAAGAAGTGCATCTGAAACCTCCTTATCTGCATGTCCATGAATTAATGGGCCCCAAGATAGCACATAATCTATATAGCGATTGCCATCAATATCATATATGTTTGAGCCTTTCCCATGACTCATAAAAATTGGCTCCATCCCAACTGATTGAAATGCTCTCACTGGGCTATTTACCCCACCAGGCATAAGTTTTTTTGCTATTTCGAAGGCTTCTATTGATTTCGTCGTATCGATGTTAAAAACCACCTTTCGTAGTGATATTATCTTTGTCTAATTTGTTGTCCCTCATTTATGCTTTGCTGTTTTCTGAGCAATGGAACATTCATTAATAAATGTGCGCCCAAACCTGCTACAAGCCCCCAAAATGCCCCGCCAACTCCAAGTAAAGTAACATTTGCGGCTGTTGCTAAAAAAGTAATGAGTGCTGTTTCGCGTCCAATTGGATTTGTTAATGCATTGGCAAGGCTACTTCCAATTGTGCCTAGCAACGCTAATCCCGCTAATGTTGCAATGAACGTAGCTGGGAGAATTAAAAACAATGCAGCCAATGTTACCCCAAAAATACCGACAATTATATAAAAAATGCCACAGACAATACCTGCAATATAACGTTTTCTTGAATCCTCATGAGCGTCCTTCCCCGTACAGATGGCTGCTGTAATTGCTGCTACGTTAAAAGCATGTGATCCAAAGGGGGCTGTCAGGAGTGATCCCAATCCTGTTACAATCAAAATCGGATTGGCACTCGTTTTAAATCCATCATTTCGCAACACTAGCATGCCTGGCATGTACTGTCCTGTTAAGGTAATAATAAAAAGCGGCAAAGCGACACCCAATAATGCATGTAGAGAAAACGTTGGCGCAACAAATACAGGAGACGCGAAGGCTAACTCGATATGGCTGAAATCTACCTGCCCCATACTTATTAAATAAATCAAGCCAATGACTAGCATACCGACAATTGCATAGCGAGATGTAAACCTTCTTAATACGATATACGTAGTAAACAGGACGATGACAAGTAAAGGTTCCACTTTCGCACCACCAAAGGCTGAAATACCAAATTGTAATAAAATACCTGCCAGTAAACCTGAAGCAATGCCTGGCGGAATGAGTTGGACAAAACGTTCAAACATGCCTGATAAACCTAACAAAACAAATGCTATTGCAGAAATAATATAAGCACCAATGGCTTCAGCATACGGGGTAACCGCTAAAGCCGAAACAAGAAACGCTACGCCTGGTGTTGACCAAGCTGTAATAATGGGTTCACGGTATCGGTAACTTAGCCAAATACCCGTTACCCCCACACCAATGGAAATCGACCATATCCATGATGCAGTCATTTCTGGACTTAGACCAGCAACCTTGGCAGCCTGAAACACCAAGATAAAAGTGCCCCCATAGTTAACTAAGACAGATATAAAAGCAGCGATGGTGGGCGACAGGAAATCACGCACATTCAGTGAAACGGATGTTGAGTTCATACACTTTCCTACCTTTCTACAAATTATTTTAATCCCTTCTTCATACTAGGAATTCATCACGTATTCTCGTCCTTTAAGGACTGTTTCCTTCCTTTGTGGAATGTCGTTTTCCTATTGTCATTAGCCCTCTTTATGTAATGTATAATTCCATAAAATTCCAATTTGCTTGATTCCAAGTAACGCTTTACTTGTCGCTATCTAATAAAATGTCAATCTACCTGAACTAAACAGAAGTAGCACTCCCCCTCCTTGCTAATAAATGAACGGTCTTAGCATAACGCAATACGGATTGATAAAAAACATCCAAAACTGCGAATTTGAGCAGTCCATAAAATTAGGTACAATAAAATAACCACTATCCCTATAGTGTAGTTTTATAAAAATGACTAATCGTTAAAAACAAAGATTGATCATTCATATTAAGTTTGATAAAAATCCTGTGTTGAAATGCAGGATTTTTTTGTCAACAAACGGGCCATTTAATAGAATAAAATACAATAATTATTGGACGCGAAGATTGTGAAGATTACTTAAACTAATGGTGCAGGTTAGTTGAAGTACCATCTCCTTTTTATATTGGAACTTTCATCTAAATACAAACGTTAAACTTATAAATTCTCTACTGTTATTAATAGTTTTGTGAAATAGAAAGGGGACTTTTATGAAATCCAATCTTTTGGTGTGGGTATTTTTTCTTCCTTTATTCTTATTTTTCAGTTTAATGCTATATATTGAAGTTTCAATTTATTCAGCTTTGCCTCCAGAACTAGGTGGAAGGGGTTTTTGGGTGGAATTTAAGAATGCTTGGTATCGTTCAATTTGGTTTTATGCAATAGTATTGTTATTTTCCTTCTTGCTTTATTTGAAGTTTTTACATAAAGGAAAATAAAGAATTAATAAACTTTTGCTGTTGAACTAACGGTATGCTTTAGTTTAGCAAGAATTATGCTTATAATCTTCCACAATCGGGCGCGATTCTGGAACAAGAATCAGCGCTTTTTTTAATTAAAGGGCCAGATTATTGATAAACCTTTTCAATAAAATTGGACATTATTGTTGAATTATTGAGTAAAAGATTTTGAAGCTTTTCACTTAAACTAACGGGGCAGTTTAGTTCAAGAATTGATAGACGAAAAGGGACTAAAATATGGTAATATTATTTACAAATAGTCTTTTTTACATAAGGGGGATTTTTTTGAAAAAATATCTAAAAATTGTTGTTGTTTTTATTCTAATAATTTCATGTCTAACCCTTACTTCTTGTACAAAAACAGAAAAAGAGCAAAAAATACTTGACAAAGAAATGGTGTTCTCATTTGAGCACCCTCAAACCAAACAAAAATACAAAATCATTTATGCCAATCAACTGTTTTATCCGTATATTGAAAAGGTCAAAGATAATCCGAATCTTTCAACCTCGGAAACCTTAGAACTGTATAATAATGAGATTATTCAACCCATATATCAAGATTGTTTTGAAAATGGAGAATACCTTCATATGGCAGAAAACCTTCTTAATACGATTCCTAATGGGTTAACAGAAATAGAAGTGGTAAGTGAAAAAATGGAGACTCGTAAAGCAGAAATCAATCAACTTATACAAGAATCCCTTTTGAAATCAGCTGACCTCCTACCCTCTCAAAGTGATGTAGCAGTTTGTGTATTCCCTTCCTCTACCAATAATAGGAGGGCATTCGCAGTAGGGGCGGGCAAAATTATTATCCCACTTAATCTAAATGGTTTGGGGGATGCTTTAAAGTCAATCGTTGCCCACGAATACCATCACAGTGTTTGGGCGGAAAAGCATGCCAATGGGGACAGGTTTTCTGTTTTGGATAATATGGTTTTTGAAGGAAAAGCGGTCATGTTTGAAAAATCTGTATATCCTGACTACGACTATACTCCGATTTACTTGACTTACAACAAGGTTTTGTGGTCTAAAGTTAAACCTGATTTAAAAAATTATGACAGTAATCGTAGTTTAGAAATTTTAAATGGCGGAAAAGGGTTGCCGATATCTTACGGCTATAGTGAAGGCTACAAGATGGTTAAATCCTATCTTGACTTAAATCCTGATAAAACTCCAGAGGAATGGACTGCCTTAAGTGCAAAAGAAATTTTTGAAAAAGGAAACTATCTTGAAAACTATAAATAACAAATCTATGAATGAATTGACATATATTATAGGGGTAAATATATATTAAGAATTAGTTAAAAATAATTGAGTTGCGTATGCAGCTCTTTTTTTCTTATTGAACTAACCAGGTGCTTTAGTTCAAAAACGATCTTCAACAATCGGGCACTTTTCTGAAATTAGGAAAGCGTCTTTCTTCATGAAAAGGGCCAGATTGTTGAATAACAATTAAGGTCACCAAAGGACGCTTTGGGAGCTTTTTTGTTAATGGTATAATATATTTAAAATTCCTTTATTAGGGTTGCTTGTGCGAGAACTATACTGTCAATAGATTGTCTTGGAGGAGAAGTGATTTTAAATGAATAGACGAAAATTGTATTGGGTATTACTTGTTCCTAGTGTTCTTATATATATTGTAACTTTAATTTTATTGCCTGAAAGTAAAAAGAATTATTCTGTATTTATAATTCTCTTATTTTGGATTGTTTATTATGGTGTTATTAAAATAAATGATTTGAAAAACAAACGAAGAAAATTATAGGGCATTTAATTGAAAAACCGATCTTCAACAATCGGGCGCAATTCTTTAATTAAGAATGCGTCTTTTTTCATGAAAGGGCCATATAGTTTGTAACATACTTTTGTCCCTATAGATACATCCTCATTGATTATTCAATACCTTTTTATAACGAAAGGTGTTTTTATTTATCTCGTTTTTAGTTAATCCTAGCTGAATATTGATTACAACAAATGCACCTATTCTGATGGTTTGTTGAACAGTCAAATTAAAGAGGAAATTCCTCAATTAGATGTAGATGTATTGTATTTAGCGGTCGTGGAAAGCTTTTTGAGGCAAAGCTTACGATACATAAACACAAGCAGAGCAAACAAAAATCGTTCGTTTAGATGCGTTAAGCGTTGAAAAGCAATTATCTTTTCGAAAACAACAACCAAAGAAATAGTAAAGCGTATTTTGAATTAATCAAAACACGCTTTTTTTATACTCAAATGAATTATTCTTTTATTATCATGTGCCTTCAAGTAGCGTTACCTTTAGATGAGTTACAGTTAAAACACCAAGCAGTTGTGTACTGTCGCTACGAAAAGACTTACATAAAATATTTGTGACTGCCGTTTCACTTACGTTACATAAAACATTTGTAACTGCCGTTTCACTTACGTTACATAAAACATTTGTAACTGCCGTTTCACTTACGTTACATAAAATATTTGTAACTGCCGTTTCACTTACGTTACATAAAATATTTGCTGAAAGAAGTTATACTGCAAACGATTTACTGTAAAACAATAGTTTTCGCTCGATCCTCATTGACAGTATAAAGGAAGAAGTTTAATGTAATATCTTTTTCTTTTATATTTTTAAATGTTTCTACTTGTTTGTGTGTTCTTAACACTCCGTCATTAGAACGAGTTTCAGCAAAGATTCTTTTGCCATTCTCATAAATAACATTTTGTGTGATACCTCCAAATTGCTCGTTCTTACTTTCTGATTCAACAATTAAATCATTACCTTTCGTATAGTAGGTAATATCAATTGGATACCCGTTTAATTCTGCATTTAGAGTCTTTGGAACTTCAGAAATATTTCTTAGCTCTACTTTGTCTTGCTTTCCAGCTTCATAAGAAATCTTCGCATCATTTAAAGTAAGAGAAATTTCTTTATTCGTAATATCCTTTATCAGCCCCAATGTTTCAAAAGAAATATAATCTTTAAAATTATTTCCCGATAATTCCTGTTCGCCAATTCGTAATTTAAACTGACGATAGTTGAAATGAGCTATATTAGAATTAGAATCTATATATTTTTCATCAAAATAAAGCTTTACTTCACTTGGTGTAATAACAAGCTCGTTAAATTGAAGTTGCTGAGAGCCTATCTCAATTGTTTCGTCTATATCCATAACAAATGTAGATTTTTTAGCAAGATCCTGATTGTATTGGAAATCCAGGCTCCACGTATCTGGTTTATAACTTACTGTATCAGTATAACTTAAAAATACCCCTAATTTTTCTACCACTTCTTTTTGAATTTCTAGTGTATCACTGCTTTTAATGACATTTGGTTTTGGACGTTTATGAGTAACGCCAAAACTCGCAATGTTTTCACCTTGAATTTTATAAGATAAATATGCGTTTTCTATGTTATTGGACTCCTCCAGATCGATAAGATAATCCAATGTATATTGCCCGTTTTGATATCCATTTGAAGTGAATTCTATATGTGATATTCCATCTTGATTAATAGTAATTTTTTCAGGGAACGCGTTCGATTGAACCACATCTTTTAACTCTACACTTTTCAACTGTGTCTCCTTTACACCTCCAAGTTGAAGTGTGACATTGCTGTTGTGCGGGATTCCCTCATCTGTATGTAGAATCCCTACTAATTGATCCGTTTCCTGATTATATACTGCGTTAGCCTCCAACTTTATTTCTTTTCCGTCATTTATTTTGAGTGATGCTTGTTCGAAATCTGCTGCATCGATTGGATAATCATGATCAATATCTAAGCTAAAGTTAATAGTAGTACCATTTTGATCTGAAATTACATTATGGATATTTAATACGCCAGCTTCGTTTTCTACAGTTTTATTGACTTCCTGTCCAAAGCCATTTTCTAAAGAAGTAATAATGCCTGTTCTATTCATATTTCGCATCCAGTCCAAGATTTCTGTTGTATATTTAGCAAATACAGGTGTGGCTGATAAAACAATTGTGAACATAATGGCGGTTAATATAACTTGTGGTTTATAGCTATGTTTTTTAGTTTTATAATTTTGATTTTGTTGTTTACGGATGATTTTACTCCACATTTCATTCTCATTAGGATAATCTACTTGATCGTACTTCACTTTTTCTTTCATTAAATCGTCCATATTATTCACGATGATCCCTCCATTCAAATAACAAATTTTCATCTACTTGGATAAACTCTTTCGTTAATTTTTTACCTTTAAAAAGCCTCGATTTAACCGTTCCCTCAGGGATTTTTAGAATTTCAGCGATTTCTCTATCTTTACAATCATGCACATATTTCAATATCATTACCTTCCGTATACGAACAGGCAATTTGTTCATTAAGTCGACTAACTCACTTTTATTTTCATTGAGCTGTATTGTACGCTCAATATTTTGGGATTTGTCAACTCGCATCAATGATAGGAATTCAAAATTTTCTTTTAATAGCAGTCTTTTCATTTTCTTTAAATAATTTCGAGACATATTCATAGAAATACTAAGTAGCCAAGATTTTTGATTTTGTATAGATTGGAAATCTTCACTCAAAGCTTTTGCAAATACATCCTGACAAAGGTCCTCTGCATCGTATTTATTTTGAAGCATGTAATAGCAAGCTCTGAAGACGTCCTTATAATATGTTTGAAACAAGACCCTTTCATCGCTAATTTGTTCCACATTCCCACCTCCTTTTCCGTTTTCTACACAAGTAACAATTTAGCATTATAAATAGTTCATTTTTTCAAATGGATCATCTGCCTTCGAAATTGATGGAGAAAGCACCTTATCTATTCAAAAACACTTACTTTAATTATAAATCTTCTTTACCTAACGGCGTGCTTACTTTAACAAGCAATCGGGCGCGATTCTGTAATAAGAATCAGTGCTCGTTATCATTAAAGGGCCAGATTGTGGAGTAATACTACACAAATAAATTAGTATGAATGTTAAAATATAGATATATTTGTAGAAAGTTCGCATAAATTTACTGAACAGTTCAGTGTATCAATTTTTTTACAAGTCATTCAAAATAGGAGATTAAAATGGATATTGTCTTAAAGAAAATGTCAGAAAAAGAATTTACAATTTATTTAGAAGATAAGGTAGAGAGATATAGCAAAGTTCAATCAGAAAATGTCCATGAGGTAAGTAGCGAAGATCCTCTTTCAAAAGCACGTAAACAGTTATATAATCTACTTCCTCAAGGAATAGCAACCTCTAATCATCATTTATATAATATATATGAAGATGATTCGTTAATTGGATTTGTTTGGATAAAGGTTGAAAAGGAAAAGAAAAGTGCATTTCTTTATGAGATTTTTATTTTTGAAGAATACAGAGGTCAAGGTTTCGGGACTAGAGTGATGAAAAATGTTGAGGAGTGGTTAGAACGGGAAGGAATTTATTACTTCAAACTTCATGTTTTTGGAAGTAATGAAGGGGCTAGGAAACTATATGAGGAACTCGGATTTGAAATAGCGGGAATAAATATGCTCAAAACTATCAACTGACATTTAGTAATTTGTTATATGGAAGTAACGAGGGCTTTAGTTGAATCACAACCTTCTACAATCCGGCGCAATTCTTATAAAAGGATTTGTGTCTTTTTAATTAACATCTTTAAAAGTGGTTTTGCATACTTGAAAGAAATTGTTCAGTAACTTGAGTGGACATAGGAGGAAAGCATATAGACAATAATCTGATACAAGGAATACAAAATAAGGCACATATACTACCTTGTTTTAGGTGCAGGTTAGTAAAAAACACCAACTAAAAGAAATTAGTCAGTGTTTCGTGTTTAATTTATACAAGAAACTCTAGTTTATTTTCTACAAGAGTCTGAAATCTATCCATAAATAGTGCTGCATGGTAACCATCGCAGACAGAATGATGAACCTGCAAGGATAAAGGTAAATAAATATTACTAGTTTTATTGATAAACCTACCTGCAGTGATTATCGGCAAACAATAATTTGGGCTATTATTCACGTTTAAGTTAAAACCAGTAAAAGAAGTCCATGGAATCATAGAAATATTGACGACATTTTCAGGGATCGGTGTTTTAGGAAAAAGCTTTCCTTTACCATTGAACTTCTCAGTATCGGAAATATAGTTCTCATAAAACTTTTTAAAACCTTCATCTGTATTTGTATAAATGGCTGAAAATAACTCTGATTGCTTATCAAAGATAGTATACATTGGGACTACCTTATCCCAGTATCCAAACTCTCCAGCAGAATTAAAGTTCATTCTAAAATGTTTATTTGAATTTGCTACATGAGTAATTAAAAAGATGAATACAGGATAGAATTTATATCCCTTATCTTTTGTAATTTTATAAAGTTCGGTAATATCAATAGTTCTGGTGATGCTAAAGCTCGTTTGTTGATTTAAAAAATGATTGAAAATTTCTTTTCGTTCCCAATTATTAATATCAATTTTATTGAATCTCATCTTATAAAGCCTCCTAAAATTTAAAATCTAGATAATTTTAGGAAGCTAATTGGACTGCTTTTTTCATAAGATCATTCCTTTTATTTTATATAAGTCAATCTTAACATATAATTACGGTTTCGATTATTAATTTAGATTTGCATAGCGAGCTTACTGCTAATCCAAAAACTACTGAACAATATGAGGACATCATGCAATAGCTTATTCTTCAATAATAGGGCGCAATTGTAGAACAACATAGCTGAAAAATGATCAAACTTTTTTATAAAAATCTCATACTTATCTAAAGAGAGCAACTCCATTTTGATCAATTTTTCAAAATGGAGGTTTTGATGTTGCTATTAGATAAGGATTAAGGGCTATTGGTTAATCCATCTTTATTCCAAAGCTACATATCTGACTAGAGTTAGTGGTGCTTGCAGTGATTTGATGTACTAATTTCTGAAAACCAATACTATGTATGTGGGATTTTCTCAATATTGAACATCTCCCCTAAGGCAATTGGATTTTCTTTCGCGGTAATATGTTGAGGATCAATACGGTAAACTTGAACAGGCCCTCCGAAAACGGCTGATCGATATTTGTCCACGTGTTGCTGGGATAAGGGGCGATTATAGTAACCAGGTACATATTTATTTATCATTTCTTGCAACATGTGTGTCGCTTCATCCAAATCGAAAATTGGCTGAGCCTTGCCAAAAACCATGACACTCATATAAGCCGTGTCCGTCTTTGCAGGTACTGGATTTGTAATGGTTCCATATTCATCACAAACCGTAAAGCAAACCTCTGGATTCTCTTCCATCACTTGATTTCGTCTCCCGCCAGTGGCTCCATGGAAATAAAGCACTCCATTTGTCCACACAAAATTAAGGGGGACAACATATGGCAGATGACCATCAACCATACCCAAATGCCCAATGCGAGCTTGCTGCAAAAATGCATCAATTTTGTTCTTGTCCAACACTTCTCTTACTTTATAACGTACCTTATCCATTGTTATCACTCCTACTTGTAGTATGATGTGATTTTATCAACCTTTGGATTGAATAAAAACGTCCATAACAACAGCAATTAAGCAATCCATTTTCCACTTAAACAAAGACAAAACCACCGTTCGAACAAATAATGCTCAAACGATGGTGCTATTTTTTAGGAGATAGGTAATTATAAGCTTATTGGCTGACTAACTTTGCTATATTTGCCTTCAAAGAACGCAAGTGGTGAACCATCGCTCATCTCACTATTGGACTACATCTATCCTACAAAAGCAGAAGCCTCTTATTTTATTGGAGGCTTGTGGTTATTACGTACTTTTCACTTAAACTTTGCTAAAATACAACATAAAGGCTATTTCATTTTTACGATGATCTTCCCTTTTGCTCTACCTGACTCCGCATATTCCATCGCCTTTTGAGCATCTTCAAATGAAAAAGTTCTATCAATGACTTGTTTGATTTTACCAGCTTCAATTAAATCGGCGATTATGCGTAATTGCTCGCCACTTGGTTTCATAAATAAGAAGGAATATTGAGCATGATATTTCTTTTCAAGTGAGGTCAGTTTATGACTGGCTGCTGAAAATAATAATGTTTGAAAAATCCTGAACCATATTCTTTGGCGAAACGAGCATTCGGCCTGCCTGATACGGAGACAATTTTTCCACCATCCTTGATAATCTCGAAAGATTTTTCTAAGGTCTTTCCTCCGAGCGTATCAAAGACGGCATCATAATTTTTCAGAATAGCTTCAAAGTTTTCTTTCTTATAATTAATCACTTTATCTGCACCCAAAGATGTAACTAAGTTTGCACCAGCTTCGCTAGCCGTTGTTGCCACTGTGGCGCCCATTACCTTTGCTAGTTGTATAGCAAAGGTACCTACACCACCAGAGCCAGCATGAATTAAAATCTTTTGACTTTTTTGTAATTGCATGATGTCATGTAAAGCTTGGTATGACGTTAAGCCAACCAGTGGGATTGATGCAGCTTCCTCAAAGCTCAAATTTTTAGGCTTTAGGGCTATGTCATCTTCATGAATCGAGATATATTCCGCAAAAGTACCAATTTTACTCTTCTTTGGACGTGCATAAATTGCATCTCCTACTTTAAAGCGCGTCACTTTTTCGCCAACCTTTACGACGACCCCTGAAAAATCATTTCCAAGGATTAGTGGCATTTTATAGTGGATTAACAGCTTCACTTTCCCATCACGGATTTTAAAATCAATCGGATTAATACTTGCTGCATGGATTTCAGCAAGTACCTCATATTCATTTATTTCAGGTGTAGGTACTTCTTTCATGCGCATTGGGGCTTTGCCATATTGATCGATCACCATTGCTTTCATCGTTCATTCCTCCAGATAACCTACTATATTGTCAATAAAATTCCGTTAACAACGTCTCAATATCCAAAACAAGATCTTTTAACGAACCTAGTTTTGTCCGTATATCTATATAGTAAAAGTTTTTTGTACCTTCTTTGCGCATTAAAATAACACCAGCATCTCGCAAAATCTTAAGATGATGTGACACAGCTGGCGAGATAAATGCGTTTGTTCTGTGATTTCACCTACACGCAATCCCGTTTGACAATCTGTGCTCATTAATACCATTAGAATGGCTTGTCTGGTTTCATCACCAATTGCTAATAGTACCTTTTGAGAATTTATAAAGTCTTCCTTAATCAAGTTAAGCTGGTCTTGTTAATTCATTTAAATCCCTCCTCTTACTAATCAGTTGAATAGTTTAAGTTAATGAACCATTGCTGCATAAAACGAGACAATATTGCCGTATTCGGTGCAATATTGGGAAAGTAAATCGAGACGAATGATTTTTTAAAGGCGTACATCTTACTTTCCCCTCTTTCCATAAAAAAACACAAAAGTCACATGGACTTCTGTGTTATTTGCTCTCCTTAATAAGAGCTTTCATATCTCCAACAATTGTTTCAACTGGTACGTTTGTCGCGCCATCATAGTCTTTTACAACTGTGCCGTCTGCGTTTACTAAATAATAGCTCGACATATGTATGACTTGGTCTGAGTTAGGATCGTTTTTAACTAATGAATTAAATGATTTACGTGCAAATTGTTCAATGAATTTTTGTTGATAGCCCGTTAGTAGCTGCCATTTGCTTTCATCTACAACATTATACGTATTTAAGTAATTTGTTAAAACATCAGGCTTATCCACTTCTGGATCCACGCTAAATGCCACAATTTGATAATCTTCAAGGCCTTCATCCTGTAGTGCTTGTTGAACTTCTGTCATATTAAATGTCATGGGTGGACAGATTGTCGTACAGTTTGTAAAAATAAACATGGCTAACCAAGGCTTACCTTTAAGATCATCTAGGGTCACTTGTTCATTTTTTTGATTCGTTACTGTGAAATCTTGAACCTCGAGATTTAATGTTGGTTCAAACTTGTAA
This sequence comes from Lysinibacillus capsici, assembly GCF_020217405.1. Lineage (NCBI taxonomy): Bacteria > Bacillati > Bacillota > Bacilli > Caryophanales > Bacillaceae > Lysinibacillus > Lysinibacillus capsici. Next base: position 2,547,420 of record NZ_CP084108.1, read on the forward strand.
CTACCGCAAGCAGCTAGAATGCTACTAAATGCTAGAACTAAAACTAGCAATATACTTTTCTTTGTCATTAGTGGTGCCCACTTCCCTTCATTTCATCACCTTATTTTATTCATTATAGAAGCTAAACACAAGATAATGGACTTACACCCAGATGGCTATTTGTATAACATGTGAACATTAACTGATTCTGGAATTCCGCCTCACTAATTATTCCAAATGACACATCCTTTTTAAAAATTTTTTCATAGCTTTTTCTTATCATTTTCGTTATTTCCCAAAATCTCAGATAATTGTTATATAACAAATTATTTCTACTTAACAAGCTACCCTGGAATTTAATAGCGGAATAATAAAATACAGAAAATTCTCTTTTATGTTTGTATTTTCTCCTACATTCATTTTTATCAACAACAAACTATTTTAACAATATTATTTCATCAGAAAACCATACACTCTTTTAAACAGAATTTTTCTAATAAATCCTTAATATTTCTATGTTATTTCCTCAAAATAGAAGTGACTAAAAATTATAAAAAATCAAAATTTAGTATTGCATTATAGGAATCTCCCCCATAAAATAAGTGAATATAACGACGAACGAAAAAGAAATATGTCGTTTAAAACAGAAATATATAACTTTAGGGGGAATAATAATGGCGAATGTTTCAAGCAAAAAACAGGCCCAATCAATTGATTATCATGCAATTGAAGCAATGGAATCGTTTAATAGCTTTGTAAAAAAGAAAAATACCTTTCTTTTCTCGATTACAGCAGTGTTTTTAATTCTTTATATCCTGCTTCCGATTCTTGCTTTCCAGCCTGTACTACAACAAAAATTCTTCGGAAATATAACGGGTGTATGGGTTTATTCTGCAGGACTATTTATCATGACCATTGTGCTTTGTACAGTATATGTAAAAAAAGCTGCTTCATTCGATAAAGCTGCAGCTGCTGTTCTTGCAGAGTATCAGGCGAAAGGTGGAAAATAAATGAACATCGTATCCATAGGTTTCTTTTTAGCTATTGTTGGCTTAACACTTGTTGTTACCTATATTGCAGCAAAGCGTACATCTTCTGCAGCTGATTTTTACACTGCTGGCGGTGGTTTAAAGGGGTGGCAAAACGGCTTTGCGATTGCTGGTGACTATTTATCTGCAGCAGCCTTTCTTGGGGTGTCTGGTGCAATTGCCTTAACTGGCTTTGATGGTTTCTTCTTCTCTGTAGGCTATGTAGTAGCGAATTTAGTACTGCTTTATGTCATTGCTGAGCCAATGCGAAACTTAGGCCGCTACACGTTAGCAGATATGTTAACGGCTCGTTTCAATGAAAAACGAATTCGTGGTGTGGCAGCGTCTGGTACCATTATTATCGTAATTCTTTATATGATTGCACAGCTAGTAGGTGCTGGTGCATTGATTAAGCTATTATTCGGTATAGAGTATTGGATTGCCGTATTAATTGTCGGTGTTATGATGACAACTTATGTATTGTTTGGTGGCATGACAGCGACTTCTTGGGTGCAAATCATTAAAGCAAGTCTATTATTATTCGGGACAGGTCTATTAGCGGTTTTAGTGCTAATGAAATTTGACTTCTCTCTTATGAAGATGTTCGACACAATTGCAGTAGATCATGGCGAAAAGTTCCTTGTACCTGGAATTAAGTATACAAGCACAATCGACTCGGTTTCGATGATGATGGCTTTAGTTTTAGGAACATCTGGTTTACCACATATTTTAATGCGTTTCTTTACAGTAAAGGATGCAAAGACAGCACGTGCCTCTATTTCTTGGACAACTTGGATTACAGCCATTTTCTTCTCATTAACAATTTTCTTAGGGTTCGGTGCATTAAACTTTGTAGGTTTAGATCAAATTCTTGCTGAAAGTAAGGCTGGTAATACAGCTGCTCCGCTTCTTGCGCATTACTTAGGTGGAGATGTATTGATGGCATTTATCGGAGCAGTGGCATTTGCGACTATTTTAGCTGTTGTTTCTGGTTTAGTACTAACAGGAGCTTCTGCCATTTCTCACGATATTTATGGAGAAATCATTAAGGGTGGTAAATTAACAGAGAAGCAACAGGTAGTAGCAGCTCGTACAGGCTCTATCTCGATTGCGATCGTGTCTATTATTCTCGCTCTGTTTGCACAAAACTTAAACGTTTCATTCCTAGTGTCATTCGCCTTTTGTATCGGTGCATCAGCAAACCTACCTGTGATCCTTTATACAATCTATTGGAAGAAATTTAATTCTACAGGTGCTGTAACTGCGATGGTAACGGGGCTAGTATCATGTTTAATTTTAGGAGCAATGGGACCAAATGTGTGGAGCCCTGTTGAAGGTGCAGCAATCTTTGTTGGACAACCACTTGTGCCACTTGCTGTTCCAGCGATTATTACAATTCCATTAGGCTTTATTGCTGGATACCTAGGTACTGTCCTTTCATCTAACAAAGTACCACAGGAAGAAGCAGAACGTATTTATAAAGAAATTCGTGTGAAAGCAAATACAGGTGTGTCTGTCTCTGATATTTCACATTAATATTTATACACCTCCTGCATAATGAATCCTAATTCAAAAAATGCAAAAAAATAGGCAAAAAATTCGATTTTTGGTCGAGTTTTTCGCCTTTTTTGTTATTCAATATCTACCAATTTATTTATCGAACAATATTATTTTACTTCCAAAAAACAGAAAAAATCCAATTTTCACTAGGTAAATAGTGTTTATTTTTAATTGAAAAAACAAGATTTTTTTGTAAATTTACCCTTCGTTTTTTGTCAAGAATCTAGATTTCTCTTCACTTCATTTATTTATCTGAATTTTCTAAAACCCTTTATATTCTTGGCTTAGCGCCATTTTTTCTCACTTAGGAGTATTTTCTGAAAAATTTTTTTTACATAATTTTTCTGAAATGTATTGCAATTTTGTGAACTGTTTCATAAAATGAAAATGTGAATTCACTAAACTAGCAAAATCAAGTCTTGAGGTAGAAAAAATATACACAAAATGGGGAATGTTAATGGCGAACAATCAAGCAAAAAAAGGTATCGTGATTGACTATGATTCAATTGCAAATCAGGAATCATTTAAGTCTCTTGTACGAAGAAAGAACTCTTTTCTTTGGTCTATAACTGCCATATTTTTATCGGCATACATGTTGTTACCAATTCTGACATCGTACACGACCATTCTACACCAAAAGGCATTTGGGGAAATTACTTGGGTGTGGATCTATGCAGCAGGTCTCTTCATCATGACATGGGGGTTATGTCATTTATATGTAGCAAAGGCAAACAGCTTCGATAGAGAAGCAAAAGCGATTATCGCTGAATACGAGAACGGAGGTGGCCGCCGATGAGTAACGGAATGAGTTTTACAGCCATATTCTTCTTCGTAGCCATTGTTGGTTTAACATTAGTTATTACATGGTGGGCATCTAAACGTACATCTTCAGCAAGTGATTTCTACACTGCTGGTGGTGGCTTAACAGGCTGGCAAAATGGACTAGCTATCGCTGGTGACTATTTATCAGCAGCATCCTTCTTGGGTATCGCTGGTGCTGTAGCATTATTTGGATTTGATGGATTCTTCTTCTCTATTGGTTATTTAGTAGCTTACTTAGTGGTATTATATATCGTTGCTGAGCCATTACGTAACCTTGGGAAATTTACATTAGCTGACATGATTACAGCGCGTTTTGATAACGCCAAAGTTCGTGGAACAGCTGCTTTAAGCACTATTACAATTGTTTTATTCTACATGATTGCACAACTAGTTGGTGCAGGAGCACTTATTCAATTACTTTTAGGGATCGACTATTGGATCGCCGTATTAATCGTAGGGTTCATGATGACAACTTACGTACTATTCGGTGGTATGACTGCAACATCTTGGGTACAAATTATTAAAGCTTGTCTTTTAATGTTGGGTACAGTTATTATTTCGTTCTTAGTATTAAAAGAGTTCGGCTTCAGTATCTCTACAATGTTTAAAGAAATGACAACGGTTACTGACAGTGGTGCTGCTTATTTAAACCCAGGTCTTAAATATACAAATGGACTTGATACAATTTCTATGTTAATTGCGTTAGTATTAGGTACTGCGGGTCTTCCACATATCTTAATGCGTTTCTTCACAGTAAAAGACGCGAAAACAGCTCGTTCATCTGTTATTTGGGCTACTTGGATCGTAGGTATCTTCTACGTTCTAACAATTTTCTTAGGCTTCGGTGCAGCAGCATTCGTTGGGAAAGAAGATATTATCGCAGCAAACGCTGCTGGTAACATGGCTGCCCCACTTCTTGCAGAAGCACTTGGTGGCGACATTCTATTCTCATTCGTTTGTGCAGTAGCATTCGCAACAATTTTAGCGGTAGTAGCAGGTCTTGTACTATCTGGTGCATCTGCCCTATCTCATGATATTTATGGACAAATTATCAAAAAGGGTAAAATTACAGAAAAAGAGCAAGTTCTTGCAGCTCGTATCGGTTCGATTACAATCGCTGTTATTTCTATCCTATTAGCACTTGGTGCACAAACATTAAACGTGGCATTCTTAGTATCTTTAGCATTCTGTATTGCAGGTTCTGCTAACCTTCCAGTTATTATTTACACAATTTATTGGAAACGCTTCAATACAGCAGGTGCTGTTACTGCGATGTTAACAGGTTTAATCTCTGCGTTAGTATTAGTTGCTATGTCTCCAAACGTTTGGAATCCAGTTGAAGGTAAGGCAATTTTCGTTGGTGATCCATTAATTATGTTAACGAACCCAGCCATAATCTCTGTACCACTTGGTTTCCTTGGTGGTTTCATCGGCACATTACTTTCTAAAGAAACAGATGATGCGAAGTATCGTGAAGTTGACGTTAAAGCAAACACAGGTATTTCTGTACAGGACGTATCTCACTAATACACTCGACAGCCTCGTAAGTATCTTGCTTACGAGGTTTTACTTTTTCTCCCCTATTCGCTACTATAGAATTAAAAATGAATTGGAGGCGATGCTCATGTCACAATCTAAAGCTAAAAAGAAGCGGATGCACATTAAACGCACCGTTGGTAAAGATGTTGAAAAAAATCGACAATCTATCTCTTTTAGTACACATGAACGTCTAACGAAAACAAAAAACGAAAAATTAGAGCATGATTATACGAAATATAAAAAGCAGTATAAGGACGAATAACTCGTACCTATACTGCTTTTTCTTATTAAAGCCGATAAAATGTTTTCGTGTTTTGCGTAATAATTTTGGCCGCTTCTTGTGTTGATAGCCCTTTGATGGAGGCAATCATCTCAATCGTTGAGTGCATCATCCAGGGAGATGTACGCTTCTTCGTAAACGGTCCCTCAAACGGCCAAGGACCATCCGTTTCTACCATCATCAAATCAATCGGATACGCATCAATTAGCTGTTGAATTTCCTCTTCGTACAAGCAATCTGGGGTTATGGAGATAAAATAACCACGCTCTATCATGCGCTTCACAATAGCTTCATCCCCTTTAAACCAATGAAAATGGGCTTCGTGAAGCTGATGCTTTTCCAGCAAATCACACACAACATGGGCGTCCTCATATACTGCGTGTAACACAATTGGCTTGTCCAGTTCCTTCGCCAATACAACAAAACGCTCTAATAACGCCACATAGGGACGTTCATCAATCCCTTGCTCTTGTCTTAAATAATAAGGTAGACCCACCTCACCAATAGCAACCATGTCATCCTGATGCGAACGAATCCAATCGAATAATGCTGTCTCATCATTTGGACTTAGTAAAGGCTGTTCAGGATGAAAGCCAAAAGCAGCCTTTACTTGCTGATAGCTTTTCGATAAACGCAACGTTCTTTCACAAGAGGAAAGTTGCATGCTAACCGCGATTACAGCTTTCACCTCTTCTAATAAGGAAGGAATTTCCTCATCGGTGTACTGATCCAAATGAATATGCGCATCAATCAACATACATATCACCCTTTTCCTCCTGTAAATACATAAATAATTGTTGCTTTAACGCTGTGAATGCTGCAGAATGTCGAATTTCCTCTTTCCGAGGTCTCTCAAATGGCACGATGATTTCCTTTTTAACGGTTGCTGGACGTTTGGTTAAAACAAGTATGCGATCTGCTAAAAAGAGAGCTTCCTCAATACTATGTGTAACAAATAGAATGGATTTGCGATACTCTTCCCAGATAGATAAAAGCCATGCTTGCATTTCCAGTCGAGTAAATTCATCCAACGCAGAAAATGGTTCGTCTAAGCATAAAATTGGCTTTTCACTGACCATTGCTCGAATAAAGGACACACGCTGCTGCATACCTCCAGACAGTTCGTTCGGGTAGGCATGGATAAAGGAGGCAAGGCCAACCTTTTCTAACCATTCCTTGGCACGTTCAATATTCGGTTTATGCTGTAATTCCTCTACAAGCGTGACATTTTCTACTATTGTACGCCAGGGTAATAGACACGGTTGCTGTGGCATATAGCCAATCGTTCCTTTTTTTCGTTGGATATCCTCTCCATTTAGTAAAATGGCTCCTTGATCAATTGGCGAAACACCACCAATTAATTGAAAAAGTGTGCTCTTACCACTGCCTGAAGGACCAACAATGGCCACAAACTCGCCATCCTTTACGTCAAAAGAAAGTTGATCAAGTACTTTTAGTGCATCGAAGGATTTAGCGATGTTTTGAATGCTGAGCATGATAGCCTCTTCCCTTCACCATAAATTTTTCAATTAAACGAATACCGCTAAACAATAGTAAGCTCAAGAGAACAATCGCAAAAATTGCCACAAATACGCGATCTGTACGGAAGGAGGACTGGGCTAGGGTCATGTAAACACCAATACCCTTTTTTGCACCAAGCCACTCCGCAATCACAGCCCCCATCACACTATATGTAGCCGCAATTTTAATGCCTGAAAAAATCGCAGGATAGGCATAAGGCCATTCCAACTTCCAAAAGGTTTGTGCCTTTGTAGCACCAACCATGTCAAAATAATGCTTTAATGCTGGAGCTGTTTGTCTAAATCCATCCATCGCTGCAATGACAATCGGGAAAAAGCACACAAGACAGATAATGATAAGCTTCGGTAATAAGCCAAAGCCAAACCAAATAATAAGTAGCGGTGCCAAGACTAGAATAGGAACATTCTGCGACATAATAAGAATTGGATAAAACAGTTCTCGAATAAAATTAAATCGATGTAACACTACTGCCACCGTTAGCCCACAAGCGATGCCAATGGCCAAACCTAGTAGAGCTAGCTGTACCGTAGCAAATGCATGTGGTAGAAAGGTTTGATACGACTGGATGGCCTCCGATAAAATACTACTTGGTGCGGGTAATAACCAATGAGGAACTTCAGCGAACCGCACGATTAGTTCCCATATGAATAAGAGGAAGGCGATAAAAATTATCGTCCTTCCCTTCTGTAATGCACGTTTCATTACTGATATTTCTCCGTTAATGTATCCATCGTAATACCCGTTGGCTGATATAAAATTTTCACTTGTGTAATGACATTGATGGCACCAAGCTCGATCATCTTCTCGTTCATTTTTTCAATGATTTGGAGCAATGTTGAAAGCTCACCTTCCATCGTTGTTTCCAATGGATGTACCTCATATTTCACCCCAGAAGCATCGATCACCGCAATTGCTGCATCTACATACGGTATAACATCTTCATATTTCTCTGTCTTCGGAATGATTTGTACACTGATTAATGAATTTGCCATCTTATTTGGCCTCCTTTTTAGGTAAGAACTCATTAGTAAAGGCTTTTTTCGCATCAAATTCGCCCTCTAGTACTTGATTGCTAGACATCCATTTCGCATAATTTTCCCACACAGAAAGCTTTTGCTCTCCCCATTGCTTGGCATCATCCTGGTATTTATCAGCCAGCCATTCCTGACTTTTATGCACTAACGCTTTATCTAAATCAGGGGCCGCTTCGATTAAAATATCCGCCGCTTCACTTGGGTTTTCAATTGCGTATTCATAGCCCTTCGCTGCCGCTGCCACAAAGGCTTTGACTACATCGGGGTTGTCCTGTATCATTTTTTCATTTGTAGCTAAAACGGGCGTATAATAATCTAATTGATCACTATACTCTGTAAGATATAGCATATTAATCTTTTCCCCACGTAGCTCAGCCTCAATACCAGTCCATGCATAATAAATCCAAGCAAAATCAATGTCTTTTTCCATCATTGTGAAGAAATCTAAATCCCCTGCATTGACAATATCTAGCTTATTAATATCTGCCTTTTCTTTTTGCATGAGTGATTGTAAGACGGCTTGCTCTGATGGCGAACCCCAACCACCATAGGTTTTACCTTCAAAATCCTTTGGCGATGTAATGCCCTTTGAAGCAATAGAAGCAAAGCCAGATGTATTATGCTGTATAATTGCTGCGATTGAGACCAGCGGCACATTCTGTACTCGTGCCTGTGTTATGCCTTCCTGATAGCTCACGCCAAAATCTGCCTTGCCAGAAGCAACAAGCTGATCTGCGCCCGCCTCACCAGGCATAATAATATCAACATCTAAGCCCTGTTCCTCAAAATAACCGAGTTTTTTCGCAACATATAGTCCTGTATGATTTGTATTCGGCGTCCAATCCAGTACCACAGACACCTTTTTCAGCTTGTCAACAGCCTGCTTATCCTCCTTGTCACTACAGCCTGCTAATGTTAATAGTGCTACCATTAAAATAAATAACCATTTCTTCATGCAAAAGCCTCCCAGTTTGTAATATGAAAGTGTTCATGAATGAATGTTGTCACCAAAAGAAAGCGTATATACAATGTTGGCAAGTTGTTGCTCGAAACATAAAAAAACGCCTAGGATTCCTCCCAGACGTATCGCAATCAATCTTCAAAACTTTGCTTTTTTGAATAGATGTTCCCTACGCTGGTACGAGCCAAATCAGGTTCAAAGGGTCAGCGTCTTTCGGACACAATCTCAGCTAGCAATTACTAGCCCCCCTACATTCTTTCGCTATGAACTTTTCGATGATTATTATACCCATAGTTTCACTTAAATGACAAGGTGCTATTTTTGAAAAGAGCTTAAAGCCCAGCACTCCTAAGAGACTGGGCATTCTTTTAGCTTGGTTTCTGTTCTTTTTTGGCTGTGACAACATGAGAGATTGCCCCATCTGTTGCAATATCCACTTTAAATGAACCGTTGGAATGGCGATCCGCACGAGACAATGCTTGCACGTCTATCACCTCTTGAACACCTTTTTCAGTTTCAATCACAACCTGCTCCCCGTCTGTTGCTTGAACAACTGCCACAATTCGGTGAGGGTTAGCTTTTAACTCCGTTAATACTTTTAGTCCACGTTTTGCACGACCTGCTACTTCAACTTCAGCGACATTCATTTTCTTCACGGCCCCACGCTGTGTCACAATCACTACATATTGGGTAACATCAGGCTGTAATACATTGACGCCAACTAAGGCTTCTCCATCTTTTAGTGTGATCCCTTTCACACCGCCTGTTTTCACACCTGTCACAGGTAGTTCCTCCATTGGGAAACGAATCGCATAGGCTGTATCCGTTGTGAGCATCAGCTCCACGCCATCTGTTACAAACGAGGCATAGATCATCGCATCACCAGCCTTGACGTTCATCGTTTTAATAGGCTTTGAATAACGTGTCACTGCATAGTCTGCGAGTGGTGAGCGCTTAATTTGACCATCTTTTGTGGCTGTGAAGACATACGTATTTGGCTGTTCAAATGTTTCGAAGCCATAAACCGCAATAATCGATTCATCTTCCCCTGTTGGGACAATACTTGAAATATGCTGGCCGAGATCCTTCCAGCGTATATCAGGCAGCTCATGAACAGGCTGATAAATATAATTGCCTCGATTTGTGAACAGCAATAGATGGTGCTGTGTATTTAAGTTTGCTTCATACAATAAATAATCTGAATCCTTCATGGCAAAATCTTGCCCATTTGAAGCGGCATGAGAACGTGTGGATGTGCGTTTAATATAACCATCCTTCGTTACTGTTACGACAACCTCCTCACTTGGCACAAGGACATCCAATGTAATTTTAATTTCTTCAATTTCTTGCTCAATCTTCGAGCGGCGAGGCTCTGTAAAGCGTTTCTTAATATCAAGCAGCTCTTGTTTAATAACACGCACAAGTTTAGCCTCACTTTGTAGAATCCCCTCTAGCTTCGCAATTAACTTATCTAACTCGTCCTGTTCCTGACGAAGCTCTGTAATATCCGTATTCGTTAATCGATATAATTGCAGGCTTACAATAGCCTCTGCCTGTACTTCTGTAAAATCAAACTTCTCTTGTAAATTAAGCTTTGCATCCTTCTTATCATTAGAAGAACGAATCGTCGCAATGACTTCATCTAAAATAGAAAGAGCTTTAATTAATCCATCTACAATATGAGAACGGTCCTTTGCCTTTTGCAAATCATAAATGGAACGGTTTGTTACCACTTCTTTTTGATGGGCAATATACGCATCTAGCAATAATGGTAATGTCATCATCGTAGGACGACGATTATGAATGGCAATCATATTAAAATTATAAGCTACCTGTAAATCCGTTGTTTTAAACAAGTACTGTAAAATTCCTTGTCCTGGTACATCCTTTTTCAGCTCAATTACCACTCGTAAGCCTGTACGGTCTGATTCATCACGAATTTCCGCAATGCCTTCTAGTCGTTTATCTACACGTTGCTCATCAATTTTTTTCACAAGATTCGCTTTATTTACATCATATGGTAACTCAGTGATAACAATTTGCTCTTTACCACCCTTGATTGGTTCAACAACTGCTTGTGCACGGACGATGATTTTACCACGACCTGTTTCATACGCCTTTTTAATGCCATCAACACCTTGAATGATGCCACCCGTTGGGAAATCAGGCCCTTTCATCACCGTCATTAATTCATCTACAGTAACATTGGGCTTGTCTAAGCGCATCAACACAGCATCCAGTACTTCATCTAAGGCATGTGGTGGAATATCTGTCGCATAGCCAGCGGAAATCCCTGTAGAGCCGTTGACTAAAAGGTTAGGAAAACGTGCTGGTAAAACAGTTGGCTCCATATCCTGATCATCAAAGTTTGGCACAAACTCGACCGTTTTCTTGCCAATATCTCGTAGCATTTCAGCAGCAATAGCAGATAGTCTTGCCTCTGTATAACGCATCGCAGCTGGAGGATCGCCATCGACTGACCCATTGTTCCCGTGCATCTCAATGAGCATATGACGTGCCTTCCAGTCCTGACTCATCCGTACCATCGCTTCATACACAGAGCTATCGCCGTGCGGATGATAGTTACCAATTACGTTACCCACTGTTTTTGCGGATTTACGGAACGGCTTATCATGTGTGTTGCCCTCCGTAAACATCGCATATAAAATACGGCGCTGTACTGGTTTAAGACCGTCACGTGCATCAGGCAACGCGCGGTCTTGAATAATATATTTACTATAGCGACCAAAACGGTCACCCATCACTTCTTCTAACGGTAAATCTTGGAACTTTTCTGTACTACTCATGCTTGGTCCTCCTCTTGTTGGATGAATTCATTCTCTAGAATGTTAGAATCATCCTCCATACCGAAGTCTACATTGGCTTCGATCCATTTACGACGTGGTTCTACCTTATCGCCCATTAACGTCGTGACACGTCTCTCCGCACGTGCACCATCCTCGATTGTGACACGAATCAATGTCCGTGTTTCAGGGTTCATCGTTGTGTCCCATAGTTGGTCTGCATTCATCTCGCCAAGACCTTTATAGCGCTGTAATATGTAACCCTTGCCAACCTTTTTGATGGCCTTTTGTAAATCGCTTTCTGTCCAAGCATATTCAATGATTTCTTTTTTTCCAGTACCTTTTGAGACTTTATAAAGCGGCGGTAGTGCGATATAGACCTTCCCAGACTCAATAAGTGGACGCATATAACGATAGAAGAATGTTAATAGCAAGACTTGAATATGTGCCCCGTCCGTATCCGCATCGGTCATGATGACTACTTTATCGTAGGCAGAATCTTCCACCGCAAAATCCGTACCAACACCTGCTCCAATCGCATGGATAATCGTTGAAATTTCTTCGTTTTTCATAATATCTTGTAGTTTGGCTTTTTCTGTATTGATTACTTTCCCGCGCAATGGCAGAATCGCTTGGAATGTACGGTCACGACCTTGTTTAGCAGAGCCACCCGCAGAATCACCCTCGACTAAATACAGCTCATTTTTTGCCGCATTACGTGACTGAGCTGGCGTTAATTTTCCAGATAGGATCGTACTACCCTTTTTGTTTTTCTTGCCATTTCGTGCATCCTCACGCGCTTTACGAGCTGCTTCACGCACTTGCTGCGCTCGAATCGCTTTACGAACAAGAGAAGCTGATAACTCTGCATTTTCCTCTAGCACATACAAAATTTGCTCAGACACTACGCTATCCACGGCAGAACGAGCCTCACTTGTCCCAAGCTTGCCCTTTGTTTGTCCTTCAAATTGCAGTAAATGCTCTGGAATACGAACAGACACGATCGCTGCTAAGCCCTCACGAATATCTGTCCCCTCAAGGTTTTTATCCTTGTCCTTTAACAAGCCAATTTTTCTTGCATATTCATTAAAGACACGTGTCAATGCTGCCTTTGCACCCGTTTCATGTGTACCACCATCACGTGTACGGACATTATTAACAAATGATAAAATCGTTTCTGAATAACCATCGTTATACTGGAAAGCGAACTCTACTTCGATTTCATCCTGTACGCCTTCTACATATTTTACTGGATGAAGGACATCTTTTTCCTCATTCAAATACGCAACGAAAGCCTCGATGCCATTCTCATAAAAGAACACATCGCTCTTGCCCTCCTCGCGCTCATCAATTAATTCAATTTTTAAGCCCTTTAATAAAAAGGCTGATTCGCGTAATCGTTCTGCTAACGTATCATAATTGAATTTTGTGACAGAGAAAATTGTTTCATCTGGTAGGAAATGAACAAGCGTTCCTGTCTGCTTGGTCTGCCCAATATTTTCAAGTGTTGTGACAGGCTGTCCTCCATGCTCAAAGCGTTGACGATACTTTTTACCATCGCGATGAATTGTCACCTCTAAAAATGTTGAGAGCGCATTCACAACGGAAGAACCAACACCATGTAAACCTCCACTTGTTTTATAGCCACCTTGACCAAATTTGCCACCAGCGTGTAACACAGTAAAAATAATTTCTGGTGTCGGTTTGCCCATTTTATGCATACCGGTTGGCATCCCACGTCCAAAGTCGCGTACACTCATACTTTGATCTTTATGAATTGTGACAATAATATGAGATCCAAAGCCAGCCAGTGCTTCATCTACCGCATTATCTACGATTTCATACACAAGGTGATGAAGTCCACGGCCATCCGTCGAACCGATATACATGCCAGGTCGTTTGCGTACCGCTTCTAATCCTTCTAATACTTGTATAGCGTCATCATTATAGACGCTAGGTGACTGTTTATTCGTCAAAAAAATTCCCCTCCAAAAAACAAACACATGTTCTATTTATGTTCTCATCCTAATAATAATAGCATTTCCTGTCAATAGCTAGCGACAGGTCCAATAAAATTTTAAAAATTGCTCACAGTTTTGATTATTTTTATTAATAGTAAACATCTTCAACAGTTGCTTAAAATTGGTATTTGAGCAAGACAGACTGCTTCTAGCTTCCATCATCATTTGACGCATTGAAGCCTACTAAGTTGCAAAATATAGTTGTGATGCTTGCAAATAGAAGCACACTACCTCGTGTCTTGTGATTAAACAGGATAAAGTTAGACTTCTATTCTACCAAAGGAATGAACGATTGACAAAATTGCCATTTTGCCTATATTTTTATAAAGGTTTTAGTGCTTCCTACAAATTTATGTCTAAAAGCCTAGTCCTCGCTAATAGATTCTCTTTTGTATTGATTCAAGACTTCGGATGAAATCTCCTTCATAACATTGTAGATTAGCAAGAAAAAGTGTAAAATACTTGTTACAAACTATTAGTACCAAGTGATGGACTATGAATGAAAGGAGTCCAACTATGATCATCAATGGACTTATTATTTTATGTGCTTATCTAATCGGCTCTATACCTTCTGGATTATGGATAGGCAAAATTTTTTATAATACCGATATTCGTGAACACGGGAGCGGTAATCTTGGTGCAACCAATACTTTTAGAACATTAGGGAAAAAGGCTGGTATTATTGTTACGGTGATGGATGTCCTAAAAGGGACTGCCGCTGTCTTACTCGTGACACTTCCTGTTTTCTCTGATACTACACTCCACCCTTTATTACTGGGGCTTGTCGCCGTAATCGGTCATATGTTCCCGATCTTCGCCAACTTCCGTGGTGGGAAAGCTGTGGCAACATCAGCTGGTGTATTATTAGGCTATTCTTGGCCACTCTTTGTCCTACTATTTATTACCTTTATTGTGACCTTAAAACTCACAAAAATCGTCAGCTTAACATCAATGATAGCCGCTTTAGTAGCGCTTATCTATGCAATCGTTTATTATTTTATTACAGGTGACTTTGCATTAGGCATCTTGGTAGCCTTTTTATTTACCTTTATTATTTATCGTCACCGTGCCAATATTGCTCGTATTAAAAACGGCACCGAACCAAAGGTAAAATGGCTGTAGGAAGAGAGGAGCATTTGAAATGAATATTGCATTGACAGATGAAGCCCTACAATGGTTCAAACATGAAATGGAAGTTGAACCTGGTGATACAATCCGTTTTTATGCACGTTATGGTGGCTCAAGTCCGTTTCATGAAGGCTTTTCACTAGGCATGACACGTGAGGAACCTATTGCCATAGGTGTGCAGACAGAAATTGATGGTGTTATTTATTATATTGATGAGAAAGATCTTTGGTTCTTTAACGATCACAATTTACATGTTGATGTTGATACAAGTAAAGATGAATTACAATACGACTATCGTACATAAAGCAGTCTGTCCTTTCAATAAATGAAAGGACAGACTGTTTTTTATTTATTCCAAAACAAGACACACAAAAGTCGCAAGGAATGTGATATTGCCACAAATAGCTAGATTTTTCATATCTCTTTCGTTTATCTCTCAAAAAAATTGTCCATTCTAAAGGTAATGAACCACCAATTGAGGAGGAAAACACATGTCCATGTCTAACCATACCGATACCTCCCCATCCCATACAACGAACGATTTATTGTATACTTCCCTATCTAAAAATATAAAAATCATTCAACAGTCACTAGGGCATAGTAATGATATTATCATACGGGAAATTGCCATTGGAGAAACTGATCCCCATAGCCTCGCCATTATTTCCATTGATGGCTTATCGGATAAAACGACTATTTCTGATTCTGTTATCGATAAACTGATGGCAAATATTGAAGAAGAACAAGATATTGAAATAACAACCATTAATCAATATGTTCGGAATTCCTATTTAACGGTAGGCGATGTGACGAATATTGAGCATTTCACAACACTCTACAATGCCATTCTCAATGGTGAAACGGTTATTTTATTAGATGGCTTTGCCGAAGGGATTGTGACAAGTACTAGAAGTGCCAAGGATCGAGCTGTCACAGAGCCATCGACGGAATCCGTAATTCGCGGACCGAGGGAATCCTTTACGGAAACCTTGCGTACGAATACAGCGCTCATTCGTCGCAAAATAAAAAGTCCGAATCTCTGGATAAAATCACGCGTTATCGGAGATGTGACACAAACAGATGTAGCAGTGATGTATATAAATGGCATCGCCAGTGACAAAATCGTCGCAGAGGTATTGGCTCGATTAGATCGTATTAATATTGATGGCATTCTGGAAAGTGGCTATATTGAGGATTTTATTCAAGACTCAAAAAACTCTATGTTTCCAACCGTCTACAACTCTGAACGTCCTGATGTCATCGCAGGTGAATTATTAGATGGCAAAGTGGCGATTCTAGTTGATGGCACACCTTTCGTCTTAGTCGTTCCAGCGCTATTTACATCCTTTTTACAATCAGCAGAAGATTATTATCAGCATTGGATGATTAGCTCACTTGTACGTATCTTGCGTTTCTTTGGTATCAGTCTAGCATTAGTAGCACCATCCTTGTATGTGGCGATTACTACCTTTCATCAGGAAATGCTACCGACACCCATGTTAATTAGCATTGCTTCACAAAGGGAAGGCGTACCCTTTCCTGCAGTAGTAGAAGCGCTTATTATGGAGGTTGCCTTTGAGGTCTTAAGGGAAGCTGGACTTCGTATGCCTCGAACAATCGGTCCTGCGGTATCCATTGTAGGTACTTTAGTTATTGGACAGGCAGCAGTTGATGCAGGCGTCGTATCCGCTGTAATGGTAATTATTGTAGCCTTAACAGCGATTTGTAGCTTTCTATTCCCTGCCTATGGCTTATCGAATACGATTCGTGTACTACGTTTCCCATTAATGATCTTAGCTGCTATGTTTGGTTTATTCGGTGTAATGTTTGGCATTATGCTAATTACTCTTCATCTATGTAGCATTCGTTCATTTGGTGTACCTTATTTAAGCCCATTCGCACCGTTGGTATTACAGGATCAGAAGGATGCATTTGTGCTGTTCCCGCGTAGAAAATTACTTACACGACCTCGTTTAGTCAATCAAAAAAATATTGTTAGAGGACATAACTATACAAATGTAAAAGGCAGGAAATAACTTCAGGATAAATGAGGAATAGAATATGGCAAAATTAAACTGGATTTGCTTACTATGTATCCTCACTTTACTGTTAAGTGGTTGCTGGAGTAAGCGAGAATTAAATGAATTAGCCATTGTGGTAGCACTAGGCATTGACAAAATAGATGAGGAATATGAAATTACAGTTCAAATTGTCGATCCTAGTGAAGTCTCAGTGCGACAAGCTTCCACTCAACGCTCACCTGTCGTTAGCTATCATTCGAGAGGTGAAACCATCTTTGAGGCCATTCGCAAAATGACGACTATTGCAGCACGAAAACCTTATTTTGCCCACCTTCAAGTGGTTGTATTAGGGGAAGATCTCGCGAAAGAAGGCATGAGTGATGCACTTGATTTAATTGTAAGGGACCATGAATTTCGTAAGGATTTCGACGTCATTATGTCTCACGATGCAACAGCAAAGGAAGTATTAAATGTACTAACACCCATCGAAAAAGTTCCTGCTAATAAAATGTTAAATTCTCTTGATGTCTCTGAGAAGGCTTGGGGCTCCACGATAGCTGTTAATATTGATGAATTAGTCAATACATTAAGCAATAAGCATAAAGGGGCGTTAATTTCTGCTATTGAAGTTCATGGCGATAAGAAATTAGGGGTAGATCAAACAAATGTGCAACGTGTTAAAACACCTGTGCTATTACGTTATACAGGTTTAGCAGTCTTTAAAGGCGATAAATATATAGGGCTACTGACTGAGAGCGAAAGCAAAAGTATTAGTTTTCTTAATGACAAAATTCAAAGTACGATAGAAATCATCGCCTGTCCTAATAAAGGGACTTTGTCTACTGAAATCACCCAATCCACTACAAAGGTGAAAGGGTCATTTAAAAACGGGAAACCGAAAATCGATGTCCATATTAATGTAGAGCAGAATGTTGGAGAGGTCGAATGTGTTATCGATCTTACCAAAAATAAATCGATTGATTACGTTAATAAAAAAACAGCCCAGGGGATTGATGAACGCATTGAAAAAACTGTAGAGAAAATTCAACAGCAATATGAAGTCGATGTTTTTGGATTTGGGGATGCCCTACATCGGGCAGATCCAAAGCAGTGGAAAAAAATCAAGGATGACTGGACTTCCATTTTTCCAGATTTAGCAGTGGCTGTTCATGTAAAGGTAACAACCCAAGGTTCAGGTACGATGCAAAATTCATTATTAAACAAGCCAAAGGAGGAGTAATGAGATGGTACTAGCCGTAGCTATCTTGATTATTGCAATCATTGTTGCGCTTATTTTTATTCCAAAGCTAAAAAAGCAACAGGATAGAAAAGCCATGATTGTATTCTCCTTTTTGCTACTTATTGGAACGGCTTTAAATATGGGGATTGCCCTTAAAATCCATATTCCTAGCCCATTAGATTTGATTACCTTTATCTTCACACCGATTAGGGATTACATTGTGTCATTCACAAAATAGAAGGATGGATTGAGAAATGGAGGGTAACTAGATGGAAAAAGAGATAATTAGTTCAAGACAGTTTACGATCGTTACCTTCCTCTATTCTATCGGTACAGCGATTTTAATTATCCCTTCG
The DNA here is from genome assembly GCF_020217405.1 of Lysinibacillus capsici. Classification (NCBI taxonomy): domain Bacteria; kingdom Bacillati; phylum Bacillota; class Bacilli; order Caryophanales; family Bacillaceae; genus Lysinibacillus; species Lysinibacillus capsici. Next base: position 2,565,735 of record NZ_CP084108.1, read on the forward strand.
AGTATTACTGGTGCAGCAAAGCAAGATGCTTGGATAGCGGCAAGCATTGGTGTTCTCCTAAGTTTACTGGTCCTAAAATTATTTTTAACACTGGCCAATCAAACACCATCCCTAAACTTTATTGAGGCCAATGAAAAAATTCTTGGGCGATTTCTTGGTAAAATCACAGCGATTTGTTTCCTGATTATGACCTTTCTTTCCGCTGGAGAATTACTCTATTTTATCGGTATTTTCATGAAAACGGAAGTTATGCCAGAGACACCGACATTAGCATTTGCCCTACTGTTCAGTATCCTTATTATGTATGCCGCTTATTTAGGGATTGAGACCTTTGCCCGTTCGGCAGAAATCCTCTTCCCATTGTTTATCTTTATTTTTATTTTTTTCGTCCTTAGTATCACCCCTCAAATTACATTTGAGAATATTCAGCCTCTACTAGAAGCGACCAAAGCATCTATGTTTTATAGTATTGCACGTTTTATGAGTATCTTTTCCTTTCCATTAATTGTATTATTGATGCTCTATCCTACTGGCGTCAATGTACAGCAGTCTGCACAAAAAGGGCTATATATTGGGGCAATCTTTGGCGGAATCGTCTTAGTTACGTTGATTGTCCTATCGATTCTTGTATTAGGTCCTGAAAACACAGCATCAAGGACATTTCCTAGCTATGCCTTAGCCCAAAGAATATCCATAGGTAATTTTTTACAGCGCATTGAAATCATTATGGCATTTATGTGGATTACGTCTATATATATTCGTACATTTATGTATTTCTATACGACCGTTGTTGGCCTCGCACAAATTTTAAAGATCAAGGATCATCGCCCACTCATTATACCGATGGGGATAATTGTCATTGGACTTTCTCAAATTGCTCATCCAGATATTGTGCATTCTACAAATTATAATAATGAAATTTGGCCAATCTTTTCCTTTATCTTCACCATTTTATTACCCATACTTTTGCTGATTGTGGTAGTTATTCGAAATCGTAAATCCAAAGCTCAAAATAACGAAACACCTCAGCAGGAAACAGAAAATGACAATCAAAAAGTCTAATTTCTTCTATGCTTAAAAAGAAATTAGACTTTTTATTAATTAAATATGATATTCGATTTCATCTACAAAATCCCATTCATATGGTGTTTCTTGGTAAACATAGTAGTTCAACCAGTTAGAGAATAATAGATGCGTATGGGCACGCCATGTATTCATCGGCACTTGTGTCGGATCGTCATTCGGGAAGTAGTTTACAGGAACGGCGATATCTATGCCCTTCGCCACATCGCGACTGTATTCATCGGCTAGCGTTGTCGCATCATACTCTAGATGCCCCGTAATCATAATATTTTTATTATCTTTTGATTGTACAATAAATACCCCAGCATCCTCTGAATAGGATAATAATCGTAGATCTGGATGATTGCGAACCTCGTCAATCGAAACAGATGTATAGCGTGAGTGGGGCGCAGTAAATAAATCACTAAAGCCACGTACCAAATCTACAGTTAAATCTGTAATCACATGGGAATAGACGCCTGAGCATTTAGCAGAAAGCTCAACCTTCCCAATGCCATAATGATGATACAATGCAGCCTGTGCCCCCCAACATATATGTAGCACAGATGTCACATTCTTTTTAGACCAATCCATAATTTCTGAAATTTCCTGCCAATAGTTGACCTCTTCAAAAGCCATTTTTTCTACTGGCGCACCAGTTATAATCATACCATCATAGCGGCGGTGTCGAATCTGATTGAACGTTGTGTAAAAAAGCTGCAAATGGGATTTACTCACATTTTTAGACTCGTGTGTGGCTGTATTCAAAAAGGTAATATTCACTTGTAATGGTGTATTCCCCAATAAACGTAATAATTGGAGCTCTGTTTTTTCTTTTTCAGGCATTAAATTTAATATTAATATATTTAATGGACGGATTTGCTGTGTTTTCGCACGATCTTCTTCCATGACGAAGATTTTTTCCTCACGTAAATGTTCTCCAGCTGGTAAATTTTTCGGAATATTAATTGGCATCTTGCTTTCCCCTCTCTCTAATCACTCTCTTTTAGCAAACCTTGCTTGCGTAGGATGCAACGAAATTAAAAAATCCTCCTCATTCCATACGAGATAGAATGAGAAGGATTTTTTTCACGTCCACTCTTATCTCTCAAAGGAAAAAATCCTTTGCTGGAATTAGCACCTTTCTAACAATTGTTAGAGGTTGCTGAAGCGTCATCGGGCCAAATCCCTCAGCTTCTCTTGATAAGATTATTTAATTATCTTGAATTGTAACACGAACTAGTTAGAATATCAATAATTCATAGAATATTTTGTGATTCATGTGCATGTTCCTTGCTCATTTGATGTACACTAAGCTTGCTATATGGGGTGTTTCTACATTTAAAATTTATGGTAAACATGCCGTAATTATGAAATATTGTATGAATCTAACTAGTTTTAATATGGGAGTATTACAATTGCCTATTCGTTTATTCCACTACTTATAAAATCTATGTAATCTTCAATATCTTATACTTCTGAATAAAAGAAGTGTATAACATTTAGAAATAAAAAAGAGGGAAACTCCCCCTAAGTTATTTATACATATTCATTGCTATTTCAGTATAAATGGCATTTGCTTTTTCAGCAGTGATACCAAATTCTCTAGCTGCAAGTTCAGCTACTTGCGGATCATGTATTTCTGGAACATATGTATCACCATAATTTGTTAGTTGATTAAATTTATCTTCCATAAAATCATAGATTTTTTTCTCTTCTATTTCTTTATCTAATTCTGCTGTAAATTCTTCCATATTTTTATCATATGCAATTTTGATTTGATTGTACTCTTCTGTGAATAATTTTTTAGAAACATCATTATTTACAATTTCTTCAATTATTTTCGAGTACTCTGAAAATCCATCTTCAAGCATGGCATCTTTTGTGTTTAAATTCTTAATAATTTCATTTAAATTGTAAGTTTTATCATCGTTTTCAGTGAAGTATATTTGATTTAACGCTGTATTATATTGCTGTGTGACATAATCAAAATCCTCACTTTTCAAAGAATTATTGAATATGTTTAAATCTTTTTCTGATTCTTTTATGTAATATGTTTCTATTAAATCTTTCATCCCTATAAAATCTTCATTTTCCTCGGCTTTTTTCACCTCATAAACCAACAATTCTGTAGGATTTAGAGATTCAATATATTCAACTCTGTCTTGCTCTTTTTTTTCTTTAATGAAGCCATATATTATACTCCCACCAAAATATACTATCAAAACAGTTGATAGACTATAAAAAAGCGTCATTTTAAGTTTATTCACTACGTCACTTCCTTCGCAATATAGTTGGTAATACAGTTATATTTTACCACAACCGAATATTAAAAAATAACTATTTAATGAGCGTGTTACAATTGTTTTATCTAAGAAGTAAACAAAAAGAAGCTATCCATTAAGAATAACCTCTTTTCAATGTCATTCAATGTAAAAGTGTCAATCTTCACATCTTCTTTTTGAATTTTTATCTTGTTCGCAATGTTATATTTTGTGATTCATGTGCATGTTCCTTGCTCATTTGATGTACACTAAGCTTGCTATATGGGGTGTTTCTACATTTAAAATTTATGGTAAACATGCCGTAATTATGTTACCATATACTTTTAGTAAGAGAGAGGAACGTGAATAGTTTGATTAAAATTGAATTTCCAAAACCAGATCTAGTAATCCGTCAACGTGAACAAGATTTAAAACCAGGTGATGTGCCAATCACACCTTACTTCGGTTTTATTGACTTCCATAAAATCACACGTGATAAAGGCGGCATTTTCTTATTCTATAATGACAAGAATGAGCTATTGTTTGTTGGGAAAGCACGTAAAATTCGTCAACGTATTAAAAAACATTTCCAGGATAATGTATCTCCGATGAAAAACCATCGTGATGAAGTGTTCAAAATTGAAGTCTATGAAGTAGAAGATCCAATGGAACGTGAAATTTACGAAACATACGCGATTAATACTTTCCGCTCTAAATATAACGTAGACAAAGTCTTTTATTAGGCATCTCATAAAGAAACCGAAATCTCATCTAAAGATTTCGGTTTCTTTTATCACATAATGGTCATACGATCAATGGGCGTACTCTGACCGTTTATTCGCAAATCAATGGTATCAAGCTCATGATTCTTGACGGTGATTTGAAAAACAAAGGGCTGAGCCTCTTTCCTTTGCTCGCTGCCTTCTTCTAACTGGATGATAAGCCTATTTCCCTCAGCTGTAATACTTGCCAATACATTCCCTTTTGAATAATAAACAAGGTAATATGGAGCATCCTTTTCATGTAATAGTTGTATTCTGTCATTAGAAACAATATTTTTTTGGACATTATCTGGGACAACCGTTAGCTCATGAATCGTTGGTGGTTCGGATGGTGGTGTAGCATGACAGGCTCCTAGCATGAGTAAGCTCATTAAACCTAGCAACACGAATTTTTTCAAGTTACTCCCCTTCCCTTATACGACTATTCTAAGAAAAAAGCTTTCCGCTCCTTAGCAATCCAGTCTTCTAACTCCTGATCATCCCGTTTTACTAACCGATTAATGAGTACATCATGCCATATATAATCCTCTAACAAATAAATATGAACCGAATCATTGGTGATAAAGGCCGTCTCTTGGGTAGATGGAGAATGACCATAAATCATTTCCTGACCATCTACCGATAAGATAAACCAATGCGGTGTCGACGCTTTTTTTGTATAATGTGTGGCTCTGTGCTGGTCAATAGAGGCGAGATGCTCTCCTACATATAACGTAATGCCATGAACAGGAACATGCAACGCCACCTCTTGCAAATCTTCACGTAAGGCATCATACATATCTTCCCACATCGATAGCATCACTTTTTTCTTCGCCTTCTTTAGAAGTGACTGACAATAGTTGATAATGGGTTCCTTGCCCTTCAGCATGACCACTTTAGGCTCAGCTTCCTGCACTTTTTCCTCTAATTTCTCTAGTTTCCCGCTTATAGACGTAAAATTGGACTCCCAGCGCTGTTGCATTTGCTGTAAGAACACAGACACAGGCATTGCCGAATAGGTCGTTTGTTCTGCGGTCTCTTCTTTTAACACGATGCCCTTTTCTACAAGGATATTTAAAATATCATACACTCTTGCACGTGGTATGCCAGAATTTTTACTAACCTGATAGGCACTGACATGACTTTGCTGAACAAGTGCCGTATAGGCCTTCGCTTCATATTCTGTAAAACCCATTTCTTTCAGCTGGGTGATTAATTCCTCCATGTAATCCCTCCATTATCTTTATTATAGGCTACCTTTGTGAAGATTTGCCAATGAAAAAATAGGGTTTACAGCGTAAATAAAATTAGTTACTATTTCAGTAGTAACTAATTCTAAAGAGGTGTCATATGTTGTTTGAAATCGATGTACATATTCTCATACTATTAATTTCATTTGGATTTCTGGCGGCTTTTGTTGACTCAGTAGTGGGAGGGGGCGGTTTAATTTCACTACCAGCCTTACTATTTGTAGGGCTCAATCCAGCCGCTGCTGTTGCCACGAATAAACTAGCAGGAGCTATGGGCTCTCTCACTTCCTCTATTTCTTTCTATCGTTCTGGCCAGTTGGACATTCGCTCTGTCCTCAAATATTTTCCGCTAGCATTTATCGGATCATTATGTGGTGCATGGACTGTACATCTAATCAATCCAGCATTACTAAAGCCATTAATGCTTGTTATGCTGGCGGCTGTTGGGGTATATACGATCTTTAAAAAGGATTGGGGTGCCGTCGCTACTGTAAAAAATCTATCTAAAAAACATTTGTTTTTATTTATGCTGCTATTATTTGCTATTGGTTTTTATGATGGATTTCTTGGTCCTGGGACAGGGTCCTTTTTAATCTTTAGCTTCTTACTGGTAGGCTTTGATTTTTTAAAGGCGGCTGGTAATGCGAAGTTTTTAAATTTGGCGAGTAATGTGGCTGGTGTTTGTATGTTTGCTTACTTAGGTCAAATTCATTATGTTTATGGTCTAGTCATGGGCATTGCGCAAATTGGTGGGGCTATGCTTGGCTCACGCATGGCAATCAAAAAAGGAAGTGGCTTTGTCCGCACGCTATTTATTGTTGTTACGATGACATTACTTGCGAAAAATGCCTATGATTTTATGATGCATTAAAAGAAACGCCACAGAATTTGAAATCTGTGGCGTTTTGGCGTTAAATCATAAGCTTTTCGTTTTTAAATTTATGACTAGTGGACAAACTGACAAGCACAAAAATAAAGAAGGATGCGACAATTGGTATTGTGACTGTATGCATACCAAAGACAGAAGGATAAAACCGATCAATCATAATGTACAACAACATGCCTGTAATCATCGACGCAATCGCTCCGTATTTATTCGCTTTTTTCCAATACAATCCTAAAACGACTGTCCAAATAAAGACAGCCTCTAGTCCACCAAAGGCAAATAAGTTCAACCAAACTAATAAATCAGGTGGATTGAGTGCAAAGATGACAACCGCTAGGCCTATGACTGTTGTTACAATAAAGCTTGCACGCTTTATCTCTGCATCACTAGCTTTCGGCTTCATATAATTTAAATAGATGTCTTTGACAACTGTAGAGCTGACAAGCATTAGTAAAGCATTAACCGTTGACATTGTCGCAGCCATTGGTGCAGCTAAAACGATTCCTGCTAAAAATGGCGGTAATACCTTCAATGTCAGGAGCGGCATGACTTTATCACCAATTTCAATGCCAGGTATGACAGGTCGGGCTAACACCCCAATTAAATGCATGCCAAACATGATTGTCCCTATGGCAATCGTGCCAATAAGAATCGCTTGATGCATACTTTTGGAATCCTTATAGCTCATCGCACGAACCGCAATTTGCGGAAGTCCTACAACCCCTACACCGATGAGAATCCAAAATGTCGAGACATACAAAGGTGTTAAATCTCCTTGTGCGCCAAATGGTGACACAAAGTCAGGATTTTCAGCAACCAGTGAGGCCATTATATTGTCGATGCCTCCACCTGCCACAATCGTGCCGATTAATAAAATTATTGTACCAATCACCATAATGGAACCTTGGACCGTATCTGTTAGCGCAACCGCACGGAAACCTCCAATAATCACATATACTAACACGGAAATCGCAAAAATAAACAGTGCTGCAGTGTAGCTTAAGCCAGTTAACGACTCAATTAAGCGTGCCCCCCCAACCCATTGAGCCATCATAGCCGAAAATAAGAAAACAATGATGCTAATGGCTGATAAAATAACAATGACATGGCTTTTGTAGCGTTCGCGTAAAAAGTCGATTAACGTAATGGCCTGGTAACGACGAGCAATAATGGCGAATTTTTTCCCTAATATCATGAGCACAAAATAACCTGCTGGTAGCTGAGCCATTGCCAGTAATACCCACCCAAGTCCTTTTGTATAGGCTACACCCGGTCCTCCGATAAAACTACTCGCACTGCCATATGTAGCAATCATCGTCATCGCAAGGATAAAACCACCCATTTCACGACCACCTAGGAAATACTCCTGTAGGAATGAATTAGAGGAGCGTACATGCTTATTGGCCCAAATACCGATTCCAAATATAATAATTAAAAATAATAGCAATGGAAATACAACTTGCCAATGCATTAGCGATCCACCTCCTCATCATCAAATGGTACCTCTTTGAAAAAGAGTTTCATCACAATCCAGATAAGAAGGATCATAAAACCTGTCCCAGCGATACAGCTATAGAAAAACCAGGCAGGAAAACCAAATACATACGTGTAATTTTTTGGATCTCCTGAACCTAATCCATAGGCAAAGCCAAACCAAATCGCAAAGTTGACAAGGACGAGTCCAATTCCGATAAGCGCCTCTCGATGCGCTATTTTAAAGCGTTGATCTTTCACATGTAATCCCCCTTACCTACTCTATTTTACTGATATGTCGGTCTGATGGGAAGAGATGTGAATAAATAAGGGTAAGTTATATAGAAATGATTTTGTTATACTAAGTAAAATGTAAGGAGAAAAAAGTTGGCTGATTCTGACGTTTTTCACACAAACCTAACTTTCCCTCACAATTATGTAGACATCTAAAACAAACTGCTAATGGAAATATGTAAAAACCTTCGTCCATCTAGTTAGACGAAGGTTAGTTAGTTTATAATGGTCGCTTTGCCCAAGGTTGAAGCGTCCCGACGATATGAATAGGTGGATCCTGTTGAATGGCAACAATGACACCTTGCGATATTTCCTCATGCGTCAGCCATCTCGCATGACCTTCTTCCATCATAAAACTTGTCTTTATTGCAAACGAGCATGGAGCTTCAATTGCCCTGTTCCACCAATAACTAATGCGTGGGCCATTTATGTGTCCCTCTCTTATTTCGGATTTAGAAAGACTAGCGTATCTTCCTTCTCATCATACTTAACAGATAGATGAGTCGACAAGCCTATACAATGCCTTTTTATCGATTTTACCAACGCTTGTTTTCGGTAGTTCGTCTAAGAAAATCATTTGTTTTGGAATCTTATAACGACCTAATTGTTGATGACATAGCTCATTAAGATCATCTAATAGAGAGGCTACCTGATGGGGACAAACAATAAAAGCTGTCACGATCTCACCCCAATAGTCATCACCTACACCAATCACGGCCACCTCCCGCACATCTGGATGCCGTAGTAGACATTGTTCTACTTCCTGAGGATAGATATTTTCACCACCTGAAATAATCATTTCTTTTCTACGCCCAACGATATAAAAATCGCCATCCGCATCCATCATCGCTAAATCCCCTGTTTTCAACCAGCCATCTTGCAGGATATTGGCGGTTTCTTGCTTGTTATTCCAGTAAAAGCGAAACATATGCTTCCCTCTTACCAATAGCTCTCCTACTTCTCCAGGTGCACAACTTTTTCCTGTAAGATTGATGATTTTCGCTTCATTGAATTGCATACTTTTCCCGACAGCCCCCTTTTTTGCATAGGCACGCTCTCGGTCAATATAAAAATTATTGGGTCCTGCTTCTGTTAAACCATATCCCTCTTTAAAAAATAATCCCTTATTATAAAAAGCATCATAAATAGGATGAGGGCACGGGGCACCGCCAGATAAAAATACCTTCATAGAAGGAAATTGATTTTCCTGAAAATACTTCGTAGCAATCATTGCTTGATACATGGTTGGCACAAAAAGCGAAATGGTCGTTTGATATTGGTTCGTTGCTTGGAGAGCCTCTTCTGCATCAAATTTATCGCCAATAATGACGGTTCCTCCCGCCATCAGTAAGGGAATGCATAAAGCATTTAAGCCACCAGTATGAAACATCGGCATATAATTTAATGTCCGATCTTGAGCATGTAGACCCCAGCTAATAATAGTATTCATGGCATTCCAATTGACCGACAAAAAGGATAGCACTACCCCCTTTGGCTGACCCGTCGTGCCTCCTGTATAAATCATTAACCACGGATCATCCACATCCACGTCTTGCCTACTTGGTTGTATCTCCTTCTCATGCTGGCTAACGTGAAGTGAAAACATTTTTTCTAAAACCAAGGGACAATGACTATCCTCTTCGTATAATAGGATAGCAGGGGTCGCATCCGCCAAAATTTGTGTTAGCTCCTCCTTGCTTAAGCGCCAATTTAACGGTACATAAATGAGCCCACGTAGCCCACAGGCAAATAAAACAGCAAACAATTGGATATGATTTTTCGCAAAAACAGCGACTCTACTTCCTTTTTGTAGCTGCTGACGCTCGAAAAATTGACTCCATTTGCCGATTTCCTCAGATAATTGCTGGTAGGTCCATTGCTCCTTTGATGTTAAATTAATCAAGGCGATGTGGTGAGGTGTTAAAGCTGCACGTTTTAAAATCCATTCTTGCTCAACAAACATCTTGACTACCCCCTATCACATCATAATTGCGCCATCCACATGCAGAGTATGCCCATGAACGTAGGAGGCCTCATCAGATGCTAAAAATAAATAGGCATTGGCAATATCACGTGGTGTCCCTAAACGTTGTAGGGGGACGATTGATCGCATTTGAGCCAAAATATTTTCAGGCATTTTTTTGACCATATCTGTTTCTGTAAAGCCAGGTGCCACTGCATTAACATTAATCCCCTTACGCCCTAATTCCTTCGCCCATGTTTTTGTCATACCTACAATCGCTGCTTTTGTCGCTGCATAATTGGTTTGACCAACATTGCCATATACTCCACTAACTGAGGATGTATTTATAATTTTGCCTCCACCTGCTGCCGCCATATAGGGAATGACCTCCTGTGTACAATGGAAGACACCTGTCAAATTGACATCTAGCACCTGCTGAAATTGATCCTCCGTCATTTTTGTCAGCATGGCGTCTCGTGTAATCCCCGCATTATTCACTAAAATATCAATCCGTCCTGCCTGTTCGATCACTGCCGTCACCAGCTGTTTAACGCTCTCTCTACTTGCAACATCTACTTGTATAAATACAGCATTTTCACCTAGTTGTTGTGCTGCTAGAATGCCTGCTTTATCGTCAAAATCGGCGATAAACACCCATGCCCCCTCCTCGATAAAACGTTCAGCAGCCGCATAGCCAATACCATTTGCAGCCCCAGTAATGATAGCCACTTTATTGTTCAAACGCATACTGTCTTCCTCCAATTTCTAAAAAAGCTTCAATTTCAGCTGTCAATTGTGCTAAATCATCGATTAACGGTGAATGCCCACAGTCTTTTAGACCTACAAACTGTGCTGTTTTGCCTAAATCCTGTAATAACTCTGCATTCATTTCCTCTGTAATCACCAAATCACGATCCCCTCGTAGCACTAAAATTGGGATATGAAGCAACATGGCCTCCCGAGAGCCTTTTGCCACCTCATTATCAACAGCGCTTATGTTAAATGTATTGAGCGCATGATATACTTCTGCTAAATTGCGCTGTGTAAGCATATCCTCTACATATTCTTCATATTTTCCTTCGTTTGGTCGATGATGCGTATAAATTAATGCATTCCATATAGACTGTAAGCCTTCCGCATTTTTTTCATCGTAGAAGCCTTGAATAAGCTTTGTTTTGGATGTATCCACCAATACCTCCTCATAATGATAGGCTCGCTTAAAGGAGTCTGGATTGCCTGTTCCTAAATCCGTGTAAAATGGATAGCCACGTGTAGAAGCAGACGCAAGTAAAATCAGTCTTTGACAGTATCCTGGATAATTTGCTGCAAACTGCATACAGACAGCTCCACCTGTTGACCAACCAATCATATCAAAGCTTTGCAGTTGTAGTGCATCCACAAATAGCTTGACATCATCACTAAAATCTTTAATAGCTGTGATTGGCTTAAGATAGGATGATTCACCAAAACCACGTAAATCTATCGCGTAAATGGTGTATTTGTCGTCTAAAGCATCCATCAGAATATCCCAATGCTTAGAAGATGTCATATTGCCATGTACTAACACTAAAGGATGACCTCCACCTGATCGCTTGCGATAGGCCATTGTCTCTCCATTTGCTAGTTGAATCGTTTTTACCATGCCATTTCCCCCTTATCCCCAACGTATTGTGATAGCGCCCCATACATAGCCAATGCCAGCACTAACAAGCGTCACAATATCGCCTGCTTGAATTTGATGTTGCTCCTGTGCTAGCTGTAGGGACAATATTTGATCGATCTGACCTATATGTCCATAGTCTTGCAAATAAATAGACTGCTCCTGCTGTAAGCCAAGCTCCGTTAAAATATAATCATGTGCAGATCTTTTCATGTGCAACATCGCTAAATAATCTAGCTGATCGTCACTGTATCCACTTTTCGCTAAAGAACTGCGAATGACCTTCAAAAAATTGCTTAAAGATTTTTGTTCTAGCCGCTCCTTCATCCCAATGGGGTCCAAAACGTCAAGCTTATATAAATTTTCGGTTAAATGGGTTGGGGTTAATGGATTTTTCGTTCCCCCGACTGGCACGACTACATCCTCTGAGAAAGAACCATCCGTTATAATATCTGTCTCTAGTAGCAGATTTTTTTCATAGTTTTTTTGTAATAACATGGCGCCTCCACCAGCCGCTAAATTGTACATAAAGCGCGTTCGTGGATTGCTGTAATCGATAAAATCAACATTGCGATAACCACCTGCTAACAGAATGGTTCGTATCGTGTCATCTGAAGCCATTAGGCTTTTCGCCACTTTCAACGCCATGATTGTTGTGCCGCAGCGTAATTGCACATCAAATGCCCATGCATTCACTGCACCAAGCTCCTCCTGCATTTTAATGGAGGCTGTCCAGAGTGGATATTCCTTATGTTCCTCCCCCATATAGATGACAACATCAATATCCTTAGGGTCTATATTCGCTTTTTGAATCGCCTCCTGTGCTGCCCAGATGCCCATTTGCACTGTATGATCAGACTTATCAGGGATTGGCTTTTCATGAATGCCCATTTTTTGACGGATAATGTCCTCAGGAATATTGGAAACAGCCGCAATTTCCTGCGATGTCATCTTCTGTTGAGGTAGATAAATACCCGTACTTACAATACCAACTGTCATTCAAATCGCTCCTTTTCCTGAGGCAGGGGACCTGTTGTTTTTCGTTGCTTTAGCCTTCCTCGCCACTTCCAAAAGAGCAATCTTAATGAGCCAATAATACCTTTTGGGAAGAAAATAACGGCTAAAATATAGAGAATCCCGAAGAAGATAATCCAACGTTCAAAAATAGGATAATCTCGTGCAAGCCCCGACAGTGCATGTTGCGCATATTCAATGACCGCCGAGCCTAATAACGGCCCCACTAAAGTACCAACCCCACCGATAATCGTCATTAACAATGCATCCAGCGTAATATCCATGGCCATCACACTCGTGTTAACGAAGCGCAATGACACTGCATATAAGGAGCCAGCAAAACTTGCTACAATGCCTGCCACAACTGAGGCAATGACTTTATAGTGCAACGTATTAAAGCCTAATGATTTCGTCCGCTGTTCATTTTCACGAACGGCAATTAAAATACGGCCTGTTGGTGAATTAACAAAGCGGTAGAGCGCCAAAAAGATGACAACCAAGCTTGCTAGCACAAAGAAATAGAAGGTCATTCGATCTCTAAATAGATCAGGTGCTCTGAATGTAAAGCCATCATTGCCATACGTAACAGAGCGCCACTTTTCAGCTAAGACTAAAAATAACCCCGAAAAGGCTAGCGTCAGCATCGCAAAAAAATGACTTTTTAAGCGTAAGGTTAATAAACCTACTAAAAAGCTAATGAAGCCTGCTAGTACCATACCAATCACGATGGACAGTACAAAGATCAAGAGTGTGTGATCCATCTGCTTAAGCATGACTGCTGTTGTGTAGGCACCAATGCCGAAGAACATGGCGTGCCCAAAGGAGACGATGCCTGTATAGCCTAGTAAAATATCATAGCTCATTGCCAATATCCCAAAAATAAAGATTTGTGTGAGTAAAATAAGTAGTGTCCTTGAATCATTGACAAAAGGAAGGATAATAAAAATGACAAGTAACAGGAAAAAAGCGAAAGTACGTAAAGATATTTTGTTGTTCATGATGTCCGCTCCTTTCGCATCGCAAACAGCCCCTGAGGACGGAAAATTAAAACGATGGCCATTAAAATCATATTGACCGCCAGTGACAGCACAGGGACATAATAAGCCATAAAGCTACCTGCTAGCCCTACTAAAATCGCTGCAAGCAAGGAGCCGGAAAAACTACCCATACCGCCAATTACCACAACAATAAAGCCTAAAATGGCATACTCCATGCCCATCTCCGCATAAATCACACCTGAATAGGGAGCCATCAACATTCCACTAAGTGCCGCCAGAGCAGCGCCCACCATAAAGACGTATAAAAATACACGCTTAATATGAATACCGAGAGCCTGCGCCATTTCCTTATCCTGCACCCCAGCCCGAACGATCAAGCCAATCTTCGTACGCTTCAGCATGTATTGGAAAATACCAAAAATCACAAACCCTATGACAATAATAAATAAACGATATTTAATGATGATCACATCACCAATTTCCCAGCTACCTGCTAAATAACTTGGTGTTTTTACTGCCACCCCATTTGGTCCAAAGACCACCTTAATAAGCTCCTGCAACACGAGCATCAGCCCTAAGGTAATTAAAATTTGCTGAATATGATTGCCGTAAACAGGCGTAATAATGAATTTCTCTGTCAGCAGTCCAAGCAACGCTCCGGTCACAATCGCGCCTATAATCCCAACGATAAAACTTTCTGTCAACATATAGGTAAAGATGCCCGCATAGGCCCCCCAAACAAAGAGCCCACCATGCGCAAAATTCAATACATCCATTAAACCGAAAATTAATGTCAAACCAGCTGCTAGCAGAAAAATTAACATCCCAGTGGCCAAGCCATTAATGATTAAATTGACCAATAGCTCCAATGATAGTCACCCCCCTCTATCCAATGCCAAGATACTTGCGTTTTAGCTCTTCATCATCAATCAAATCCTGCATATTGCCCGAATTTACTGTTCTACCATCATCGATTAATGTATAGGTATCACCAATTCGACTAGCCATTATAAAGTTTTGCTCCACTAGAACAATGGACGTTTTCTTTTTCATTTCCACAATCGCTTCCATCACTTTTTCCACAACTATCGGAGCAAGTCCCTTGGAAGGCTCATCTATCAATATTAATTGGCTATCATTGATAAAGGCTCTTGCCATGGACAGCATTTGCTTTTGACCACCCGATAAATGCCCACCAGCCTTTTTCCAAAACTTCTTTAAGTCAGGAAACAGCTCTAGCACATATTGCTGTCTCTCTAATGTGGCTGTATCCTCCTTGCGCATCGCTACCTTCATGTTTTCCTCTACCGTTAAATCTGCAAAAATCCCTTGATTTTCAGGTACATAGCCGATTCCTAATTTCGCCACCTTATAGGTAGGACTTTTTTTAATCGATTGGGAGTGAAAGGCAATGTCACCCTTTGTTGCAGGCGTTAAACCCATTATTGTTTTCAGGGTGGTCGTTTTCCCTGCGCCATTGCGTCCGAGCAGTACAGTAACCTGCCCCTCCTTCGCTTCAAAATTAACGCCCTGCAAAATATGATATTGACCAATATGCGTGTGAACCTCATTTAATGTCAGTAAGGTGGTCATCGTACAGCCCTCCTAAATATGCATGTTGCACAGTATCATTATTCATAATTTCTTCTGGTGAGCCATCTGCTAATAGCTGACCATTGAACAACACCATAATAGAATCCGATAAATCCAAAATCATATCCATTTTGTGTTCAATGAGCAAAATGGTTTTATCCCCCTGCTGTTTTATGCTTCGAATAATTTCTAAAATCGTAGGTACTTCCTCTAATGACATACCTGCAGTTGGTTCATCGAGCAGTAGAATTTCTGTATCTAACGCGAGTAGCATGGCAATCTCAAGCTTTCTTTTCTCTCCATGGGATAGCATTGTTGTCAGGGCATCTCGTTTATTGTCGAGTAACACAAGTGCCAATAACTCCTCCGCTTTGTCCGTCATCGCCTGATAGCTTTTGTAATGGCGGAATAGCTGATAACGAATTCTCTCCTTGGATTGAACGGCTAAACGAACATTTTCGAGAACCGTTAAGTTTGGAAAAACATTGGTAATCTGAAAAGATCGTCCCAATCCCATTCGAGTTCTTTCAATGGCCGACTTTTGTGCAAGTGATTGCCCTTTAAAATAAACATCACCCGCAGTTGGCTTTAGCTCACCACTAATCAAATTAAAGAAGGTTGTTTTCCCAGCACCATTCGGCCCAATAATGGACTTTAAATGCTTCTCAGGCATTTGAAAATTAACGCCATCTACAGCCGTATGTCCCCCAAAACGAATTGTTAAATTATCTGTATATAATATAGGCTCCATTCTCTACTCCCTTCCTTCTCACATTTATGTAGAGAGACAGCTATGCTGCCTCTCAATTCTTTAATTCATAACGGGCGGTGCTGTCTCTTCAGGACTAAGCTCCCGAATAAGTACTGGTACTGGATAATCCACATCATCTTGTTGCTCTAAGCGAATCGAATACATGGATTGTAGAGCCTGGTGATCCTCTTCACGGAATGTCATTGTCCCTTTTGGTGTTTCAAAGGACATACCTTCCATAACGTCGATTAACTTGTTGGCGTCTGCATCCCCATCCGATTGTTTCAATGCCTCCACAATAGCAATCGCCGCAGACATGCCGCCAGGCGTAAATAAGTCGGGCACTTCATTGAAACGTTTTTGATGTTCATCTACTAACCATTTATTGACATCATTTTGAGGAAGTGTATGATAATACACCGAGAAGCCTTCCATCCCAACCAATGGATTCATAAATTGAAGCGCAATAATATCTGGCGCACCCGTCGAAATTTTAATGCCCTTTTCTTGAATTTTAAGATCTGCAATTTGATTCCATGGTGAATTTGCTCCTGCCCAAACCACAAACAAATAGTCTGGCTTCGCATCAATCACCTTTTGCAAATTGGAAGTAAAATCTGTTGCAGCAGGATCTGCATACTCCTCTAGTACAATTTCAGCCCCTAATTTCTCCGCTGCCGTTTTAAAGGCATTCACACCATCCCAGCCAAACGAATAATCTGGCGCAAATGTAGCAATCTTCACACCTTTGCCTGCAATAGCCGCTGCTGCCGCATAGGCATCCTGTGATGAATTACGACCTGTTCGGAAAATATACTCATTGAACTCTGAACCTGTAATACTGTCAGCCACTGCAGGCTCTACCACCATAATTTTTTCATACTCCTCGGCAAGCGGTAGAACAGCAAGCGTATCACCCGAGCTTGAAGAGCCGACTAAAAAATCAACCTGATCATCTTCTAAAAGCTTTGTCGCTTTTTGTACAGCCACCTCGGGCTTTGTTTCGGTATCCTCATATACAATTTCTATTTTCTTACCATTGACCTCCATCGTGCCGCCTGTTGCATACTCAATTCCTAAATCAAATCCTCGCTGCGTCTGCTTCCCATATGACTCAAGCGCCCCAGTTAACGATGCAAGCACACCAATCTTAATTGTGCCGCCTTCCGCAGTAACCGCCTTCGTCTCCCCATCAGAAGAATCCGCTTCCGTTGCACCCTCTTTCGTATCCCCATTACAAGCCACCAACACCACAGCCAACATCACTAAAAGAAACCAATACCACTGCTTCCTCATCCCATATCCCCCTTCAAAATAAGCTCCCTAGAAAGCGCTTTCTTGCTATGACAACACTATATAAAAGTCCAGTTACAAATTAGTTACAAGCTAGCTGGCTCAAATATAAGCCACCTAGCTCTGTCCCGAAAATGGAGCGAAGCAGAATGGCAACTAAACAACATTTCTTAAAACAAAAAGCAAGAATGTTTAGAAATCAACATTCTTGCTTTTTAGAGTCCACATCTATTTTTCTTATAATTTTTTTCTCATTCCCTACTGCATTTAATTGCAGTGATACATCGGATTCTTATTGCTCTTTTCCTTCTGCATAGCTTTATACCCCTAAATAAGATGACTTTTAATCGTACGCTTCATGATAACCATTCCTGTTTCAACATACTATACAATAATGAATCTCGCCAAACGCCGTCTTGCATTAGCATGTTTTCACGTAATATTCCTTCCTTTGACATTCCTATTTTCTCTAACACTTTGGATGATCCAATATTTCGAGGGTCGCAGGTTGCATAAATACGATGGAGCTTTAATGTTTCAAAGCCGAAAGTCATCATCAATTTAGCACTCTGCGTTGCTATTCCCTTACCCCAATAATCAGGGTTCACGATATAGCCAATCTCCCCGACTTCATTTACAAAATCCCTAATCATGATTTCTACCGCACCTATTAATGTTTCTTGATGAATAATAGCAAAAACATATCGTTCCCTTGGTGTTTGTGTTGCTTCTTCGAGAGCATCCTGAATGAATTCTTTTGTATCCTCTTCTGAATTCGGTCCCCATGTTTGATACCTACAAACAACCTCCTGAGAGGCATATTTATGCACATCAACCCAGTCTTGCTGCCTAAATTCTCTTAAAAATAATTTATCATTTGCAAGTATCACTTTAATCCATCGCTCCCTCTACACGATTCAACCATTCACTCATCAGCTCGGTAAACAATTTAGGTTGCTCGATCTGCAAATTGTGGCCAGCTCTATCTAAAATGGCGAA
The DNA here is from genome assembly GCF_020217405.1 of Lysinibacillus capsici. Lineage (NCBI taxonomy): Bacteria > Bacillati > Bacillota > Bacilli > Caryophanales > Bacillaceae > Lysinibacillus > Lysinibacillus capsici. The sequence goes on from NZ_CP084108.1 coordinate 2,583,996, forward strand.
GCTTGCTCTGGGAAACTTCTCTAGAAGTGAAAACGCGTCCTTATAGCCAACCACAGAATCTTGTTTACCCAGCAAAAAGAGACTTGGCTTATCAAAGGACTTTTCGTCAACGGTAAAGGAAAATCCGTAGCTTTGCTGAATTTTTTCTAAAAATGCCTGATCCGCTAGATTACACCCTGCCAACACCTCTGTTGAATAGCGCTCCCAATTATAGGCATCTAAGACAACTTGATTAGCCATAAAATCATCTTGCTCCTGCTGACTTAATGTTGATAAAAAAGCAGTATCTGCTTGTACAATACAATGCGGTGGCACCGTACGTTGTTCTTTTTCAGGAATGATGAGAGGACAAATAAAGGCAGTACCTAAAAGTTGATCCACTGATTTCCTCATAATACCGCGCGCTAAATAGCCACCATAAGATTCACCAACCAACAAGTACGATTCTTGTGGAATGATTGTGTGTATCAATTCGATAATCGCTTCTAGCATTTCATCCGAGTTCTGAATCGATGAATAGTCTGTTGTCTTCCCCATTCCTGGAAGATCCAGATAAATACGTTTCCACCCTTCACGTTCTTTAAATACAGGCTCCATACAGCCCTTCATCAAACGATGATCAGGAGAAAAACCATGTAGCATGATGATAGGTATCCCTGTTCCAATTATTTCGTAGTAAATTTTCGCTTTATTTGTCTGACAAAATGGCATTGTTGTTCCTCCAAATAGGTTACATTTTTTTCTAGTTTATATTAGACTACGACACTGTGGAGCGAGTTGACATGGTTTATGAGCGGCTCTACCCTTAATTAGAGCGCTTTGTCTACTCTTAGGAGCGGGCCTCCTCAATAGGAGGACTTTCATATTACTTAGGAACAGTTCAATACACTTCACTTAGCCTAAACAACACTGGCTAACCCATTATCAAGTCATAGACCGCCATGGTAGATTCCATCGGGGTTGTGTTAAGCTCCTGTTGTAATTGCTGAACACATTTTTCATACCATTTTAAGGCAAGAGAACGATTATGGAGCTGGTAGTGGCTGTACATGAGCAGGCGATACGCTTCTTCCCAGAGTGCATCCTCGCGTAGCATCTTTTCTGCGAAAAAAATGGCTTTTTTATATTGCTGTTGCCTTGTTGCATTTTGTGCTAGTCGTTCCAAGACTTCGATATATAAAAATTGTAGCTTTTCACGGTCCTGCGTTAGCCAGTCGATTTGCTTTTTTTCCGCATAGAGCGCATCCGTATAGCTCGCTTCCGCTAATAAGAGCCACTCGTTGGACAGCTGTGGATCAAATTCGTCGATTCCTAAGCTGTAATAATAGTGAAAGCGTTCAACATCAATTTGGAGAAAAGCAATATTTTGTAACTGATACATATTATTTTTCCGCTGAATGAAAAAGCTCTCTTGTCTTGCATGTCGTTGTGGCTCCAACACTTTGAGTAACGTATTTAAGACCACCTTAAAGTCTCGATCCAAGGACTCGACACTACGATCGGGCCATAATGCCTGTGCTATTTCTTCCTTTGGTGTAAAGCGATGGCGATGGCAGTAGAGGTACACGAATAATTCCTTCGATTTATCACGTTGCCATTCTTTGTCTTCCAGCTTTCGTTGTGTACGAATTACATGTAAACTTCCAAAAAGATTCATCTGTATTTCATCATGCGGATAACTAATACTATCCTCGACCTGAAAATGACTTTGCAATGCTAAGATAGCTGGATGCTCCATCTGGCATTTTTGACTAAATTGCAATAGCTCGTAAAAAACCATTCGATTGCTCGGACCAAGTATCGTTGGTCTTTGTAAGAAGTATTCATAGCCATTTGAAACACATAGTTGTGCAAACTGTTGAAAATACTGTTGAAACGGCTTCTTATTACACTCTTTCAGGGCAATCATTGATTGATAAAATAACACATGCATCAAGCCATTGCGATCACCGCACTCCTGAAATAGTTGCTGTGTCTTCTTTAATAATTGCTTCGCTCTCCCCATTTCTTGCTCAGTAAGGATGATTTTTACTTCTGCTAAAAGAATAAGCGCAGTCATCCAAGCATCTTGAACTTGCTCCGTTTCCTGTAAGCCCAGTGCTAAGTATTTCTTCGCCGCTACCATATCGCCTAACGAATGTTTGACAATGGCTAACCCCATATATGGCTCAGCCTTCACACGAGAAATATTAATGGCATTCATGAGGGTCAATGCTTTTTCATAGGCTTGACATGCCCCCTGATGATCTGGATAATCCATTAACAGCAGGGCATGAGCCTTTCTGATATAGCCAACCGCCTCTATGAAAATAGACTTCTCTTTTATTCCTCTTCGAATGCCATGTTGGGCAGCATACCAGGCTTCTTTGCCCTGACCTAACAATGCATAAACGAAAGCTGCCAGCAGTTCACTTTCGCGATGGGTTGCAACAAGCTGAGGCGGTAATTCAAGTCGCTGCGCTAATAACTCATTGGCCTCCCGTAGTTGTCCTGTTCGTAGTAAAACACGTACATCAACATTTGCTCGCTGTATGACATCCTCTGGCAATGCGACGTCCTCCATAAAGAGCTGTGCACCCTTGGCCTTCCCTAGATTCACTAAATTTTCAGCGTATTGCCGTTGAAGTTCTAGTAATTCCTCTTTGCGCAATGGTGTATGTTTCGCTAGCTCTAATGCTTTCTCGAGATATGGCTCTGCTAAAGCAGGTTGAATGGTGTCTAAGTAAATATGGGCTATCCCAGCTTGAGACTTTGTCATAAATAGGTGATCCCGCTGCTGCTGTGCGAGGATTGCACATTTTTCATAGGATTGTTTCGCTTTCTCATAATAAGCTCGGTAGCGATGACATTCACCCTCAAAATAATTTAATTTATAAAATTTATCTTTTTCCTGTATAGTGAATCGATTGATTTTATCTAGCAACCATTCAAATTGACCAGCCCGTACGATTGATTCTGCATGAAGCTGTAGGAGCTCTCCGCAAAAATGATGATCATTCGTTTTAAAGGCATGATACAGGACAGCTTGAATATTTTGATGTTCTACATAATACAATGCTGCTTGTTTATGAAGGTCCGCATGTTGTGTTGGATACTGTCGCCATTTCATTTCTAAAAATCGACTAAACAATGCATGAAAACGATAGTAGCCATCTGTTGTCACAGGTTGGATAAATAAATGACGCTGAGTTAATGCATTCAGCATTTGCGCAATCTCAGCGTCATAAAACGCTTTCAATAGCTCCGCAGAAAAGGTAGGAAAAATCGCCAATTTTAAGATGGTCTCCTGCTCAGTAGCAGTCATCCTACTATAAACTTCCTCTGATAAATATGTGAATAGCTCATTTGTGGGAATCGTCAGCCAATGATCTAGCGAAGCATGATGCCATTGCTCTGCCAATAAGGAAATGCTAATGGCCCAGCCTTCAGTGATCTCTAATACTTTTTTCATTTCAGCCTCGGATAAATGTACATCTACATATTCTTCAAAAAACACTGCAATCTCCTCAGTTGAAAATGCCAGTTCGTCCTCTTTTATAACGAGCCATCTTTTTTGTAGCTTTAATTTCCTCATAATATCCCAATTGGGTAGTGTTCTGGAAGCCAACATAAAATGAATGCTGGGTGGAGCAAATTCAATGATTTTTTCCATGAAATAATTAATAGGAAAAACATGATCTACTAGGTGAAAGTCGTCAATCACGATGAGAAGAGGCTCGTCTATATCGCAGAGGCAATTGACAAAAAGCTTATACCATCGATTGAGCTCATCCATTTTTGGAAAGCGCGATAATTGGTTCCACCCATCAAATGTATGACCAAAATTCGGTACGACGCGCTGTATACTAAAAAAGAGGTGCCTCAAAAAGGGTAATAAATTATCATCTTCATCAGAAATACTATACCAAGAAAACGTACTTGATTCGGTTGCAAGAAATTGAGTTAGAATGGTTGTTTTACCGTACCCTGCTCCACTATGCAAAAAAGTACAAGTATGATGACGAGTTTTCTTTAGCGTTCGTATTAGTGTTGCTCTATTAATGCAATGCGTGGATGGATTGGGCGCCATACATTTTGATTGAATAACAATATCTGCTGTCATATAAACATAACCTCCATATTTTGTAAGGTTACAAAAATTTCTACAAAAATTCAGATTATTAAATTATTGACAGTTTACCATATTTTTTATGTATTTTTATAGATTTTATCCCCATTTTTTGTTTGAGGAATGGAAGTAGAATTTAGTTTGTATTTTCTTCCTAATTTTTGTACTCTGTTATATTACTAAAATTTAGAAGGAAAGTGGCTAAATGAACCGCCTTTAAATATAGAGATTATACGAGTTCCGATTATAATGGAACTGCTTTACTGAGCGAAGGAATTTGAGTGAAGTATGGATATGTGGTTATTGCAATTCCAAAAGACTTAGTACCATTTATGAAAGAAAATTTAACAGTGGCAACTAGAAAGGCTATTCTTGCTATAAAGGAAGCATTACTTTTAGCAAAAAATTAGACTTAAAAAAATTCCCGATTATCAACTCAATGATAATCGGGATCATTAGCTACGTTTATAGTAATTCTTTACGTAATTCAGCAGCTGATTTTGGCGAAAGCAGGCTGAATGGGATATCAAATACTGTTTTCGCACCTTTATCACCCGCTTGACTTAAACGGTGTGCTGCACGTGCATAAGCCACTAATACACTAGATGTAAAGTTTGGATTACTGTCCAGTTTTAATGAGAATTCGAGAATTTGTTTATCGTTTGCACCACTGTCACCACTGCGAATGACAAAACCACCATGTGGCATACCAGTATGATTTGCTTTAAATTCATCTTCAGAAATGAAGTTCACTGTTGTGTCATATTCATCGAAATAGTTAGGCATTGTGACAATTTCTTGTTCAACCTTTGTTGCATCTGCACCTTCTTCTAATACAACCCAACATTCACGTGCATGTTTTTCACGTGTTGTTAGTTCAGGGTTTTCACCGTTACGAACTCGTTCTACCGCTTCTTTAATCGGTAATGTGTATTGAACAGCATTTTTTACGCCTTCAATACGACGAACAGCATCTGAATGTCCTTGACTTAGGCCATCGCCCCAGAATGTATATGTTGTACCAACTGGTAATACTGATTCTCCAAGTAGACGATTTAAAGAGAATAGACCTGGATCCCAACCAACTGAGATAACAGATACTTTACCAGATTTTTGTGCCGCTGCATCTACAGCATCGAAAAATTCAGGAATTTTCGCATGTGTATCGAAGCTATCAATTGTATTAAACCATTGTGCAAAATGTGGACCTTGCTCTGGTAAATCTGTTGCAGAACCACCACATAAAATCATAACATCAATGTCGTTTTGGAATTTTTCAGCGTCATCTACTAAATATACGCTCGCATTGCTTGCTACGTTTACTGTTGAAGGATCACGTCGTGTGAACACTGCTACTAATTCCATATCTGGATTTTGTGAAATGGCATACTCCACACCACGTCCTAAATTTCCATATCCTACAATACCTACTCGAATTGCACTCATTAAAAATTCCTCCTAACGATTTCGCGACTTTGTGAAAACTTTCACGTTAAATCTAATTACAATAATACTTCGTGTTAGAAAAATTCACAATAGTTTGAGTATGAGTTTTTTAAAAAGAATTTATATCAGTTTTCTATGGTTTATATCCCATAACGGTATGAATACGGTTACAAATTACTAAATCTTCCATGTACCTTAAAGTTATTGTAAAAGCCTTGTAAATAACGGCTATTTTCCCATCTAGTCTTGTACAATAAATGTAACGACAAAAGGGGGCATGTTGAATGAAAAGTACTGGTTACTCATCAAGCACAGCATTGGCACAAGGAGAACTACTTGCATTCCATATGACACAAAACTCAATGAACAAGCATAGTGAATCGATACAAAGTGGCAGTAAGCAACAAGGAGATTATCTAACAAATAATCATTTATGTATCGGTGTTTTACCTTTTGACGTTTTAGAAAACATCCCTGACCTCTCCATCCAAAAAAACAAGGTAAATGAAGTGGACTTTTACCATAGTGGAAAGGATATCGCTCGCTGGTTCATTAAAAAAAGTGAATACAACAAAAACGGATTTGACTTCATCTAAAGAAGTCAAATCCATTTTCAATTTATAGCTTATAAAACTGAATTAATTCCTCTAGTTGATCGGCTGTTCGGGTTAACTGATCTGCACTGCTCGTAACAACTTGAAGCGAGCTACTGGATTGTTCTGCTGATGCGGCAGTTTCCTCCACACTCGCTGCAGCCTCCTCTGTTACAGCAGCTATTTCCTCAATCATTTTACTTACACTTTCACTATCCCTCATGACGATTTCAATTCTTTCAGATGTATCTTGAATAGTAATCGTCACCATTTTAACAGCTTCATTAATATTTTCAAAGGTATGCCCGGTCATTTTCATTTGCTCTGAACCCCTTGCGACTTCTACATACCCCTTTTGCAGAAAATTTGTTACCGTGTTGGTTTCTTGTTGTATTTTCTCCACAATGCCTGTAATTTCCACTACAGAATAGGAAACTTGTGTTGCCAATTTCTTTACTTCCTCTGCAACGACAGCAAAGCCTTTTCCAGCATCACCTGCACGAGCCGCTTCAATTGCAGCATTCAACGCTAATAAATTCGTTTGGTCAGAAATCTCTCGAATCACAGTGACAAGCTGATTAATTTCTTGAGACTGCTTTTCTAAATTGTTGACATTTGTTACTGTCCCCTCAAATACCTCATGGATGATGGACATTTGTAACAAGGATTGATCCATTAACTCTTTTCCCTGACCAGTCATCTCTAATATGTCATGTGACTTCTGAAATATATGCTGACCATTTTCATTCATTTCACAAATATTTTTAGAAAATATCTCCATTTTAGAAACCATTTCACTTGCTAAATTTGCTTGTGCTTCGGTACCTGAGGCAAGTTCTATCATCGTTTCAGTTATCTGCTCTGATCCATTAAATACATCCTTTACAGATTGTGCAATATAGCCAATTTGTTGATGTAATTCCTTCGCAGATACTTTTACCTGCTGCAATAACTGATTATTATTTTCACTAACAAAATTAGATGCCTTCATCAGTTCTGCCACTTCATCTTGAAATTTAACTTTTAATGGTGGATCAGTTAAATCACCTTCAGCAATTTTTTGTAAACGTTTCATAACCAATTTGATAGGTTTCACTATACCATTTGTTACAAATAGGGCAATAATAATTCCTGTTAGAACTATCAGAATAGTGAAAATTGAGTTGAATTGAATATTTTTATTACCTATTTCAATCACTTGGATACCTTGTTGTAATACCTCCTTTTTACGCTCGTCAGCCATAGCTGTAAAACCACTCATTAATTCTCTTGCGTAGTCTTGAGCCTCCCCATTTAAAATCGCTTCAGCTTGTTCGATTTTTCCTTGCTCAAAAAGCGGAAAAACATTTTCAACAATCATTTCATTCCATTTTCTTCCTAACAATAGAAGCTCCTCGGTCTTTGGAGATTCCGTTTGTTGTAGCAACTCTTCTTCTAGAATACTGGCTTGCTCAGCATATTTCTGAAACTCATTCTTATAAGAACTATCGCCTGTCAAAATATAGCCTCTAGCTAATGCAATTTTTTCTGCTGTGTTAAAGGCCATTGATTGATCCAGCATAAGCAATGGTAGCTGCTCTTGCATGATATGATCGGTATCTCTATGAATTTTTTTCATCGATTCAATGGTAAAAATAGAAAGAATGATCATTAGCAGTAAGACAAGCAAAAAACCAAATAAATTTTTCTGTCTTACTGATTTAAGTTTAATTATGCCCATCTTTATTCCTCCAGAAATGTTTAAAAACCCTTTTAACGTTCATATTGCTGTTTTTCACTCACTAAAAGAGCTTTTAATTGCTGTAACTTATCCACTACTTTATGAGAAACCAAGGTAATTTCACGAAGATAAGCTTCTGTTTGATCTTTGTAGCCATGGTTGAATGCCTGTACAGCTTTTTTTGCCAGCTCATGGATGAGCATATGGGGTTCTTCGAGCTCTTTGAAAATAGCTTTATCTCCAAGCAATGTTTTTCCTAACCCGTAATACCATTTACCGAGACGACAATTTTGATAGGAGGCTATTTCTTCTTCGGACATTTTTTCAAATCCTAATAGTAAATTATAAATTTTCCAACTCCAGAGCAAATGATCTGTAATCGCTAATTCGATAATATCTTCCTGACTAATGATGTAATTATTTGAAATCGTTTTGGTACGGTAATCATCAATCATATTGCTTAGTTGGTAAATGGAGGAGCCCATATGAAATACAATTTCCTTACTTTTCACCATGCTTTCAGTGATATTTTGATTGCACTCAGCAATATAATTAGCCGATGCAGCTTGACTTTTAGCTGTTTCTGCAATCTCCCCAAAACGAATACCTTGCTGCTGAATGGTATCATTTAAATTTGTAAGTGTTTCTGTAATCATCGCTGTATCGACTACGCCTTTATGCAAGTCTTTGGCGAACTGCTGTGTAACGTCTTGTATGTCTGCTGTTATGAGCAGTAATTCATTGATGTCCGTATGAATAGAAAGTACGGACGATTTTGTATCATCAGCCAATTTACGTATTTCTTCCGCAACTACTGTAAAGCCCTTTCCTGCCTCTCCCGCTCTTGCTGCCTCAATTGTTGCATTGAGTGCAAGAAGATTCGTCTGATCAGCAATCGATTTAATCAACTCCATTAACTTCGCCACACTATTTACATGGTTTACTAAAAGACCGATATTTACCTGCATTGATTTTTGGTTTTCATCCGTTACCTGCAAAATAGACGTAATATGTTTTAAAGAGGCGAGGTCTTCATTTAATTCAAACAATGCTGTTTTAGTCTGAGCAGAAATATCGCTTACAGAAACAGCAATTTCTTCAATGCTGTTTTCCAAATCCTGCATCGATTGATTTGCGGCAATAATTTCTTTTTGCTGCACCTCCTGGAACTCTATTAGTTCTTTGATTGAAACGAGTTGTGTATTATATTTAATAATTTCTCCTAATCCTGTCACAACAGAATTAGCCTGGTTTTCAATATAGGTTTCAAAGATAATTTGCTGATCTATATTTAATAGGCTTTCGAATGCAAGTAAAACATCCAGCATATTTTTAGGATTTCGAGCTAATTCTTTTACGATAAGCGGGATCATCAATTGATTGATTAACATATAGATAGCAATAATTTGATTAGGTAATATCCCCACACTCAAAAGTATGGATGATAATTTTCTTCTTTTAAAAACATATTGAAGATTTAATTCGTCCTCAAACAAGCTCTCAAAATAGTCATCGATTAATTGCCTTTCTCCACCTATCTCCGGGTACTTCTGAGCTATTTTTGCAAAGTCCTGTACGTCATATAAACGTTCAGTTAGGTTGTCTAAAATTTCCTTTCGATTATTTTCATAGATAGTACGTAAATAACGAACTAGCTCTCTTCGATTTTTCGAAAAGGCTAAAAAATCTAACTTTTCTTTAAATCGCTCATTGGATTCTATATCTGAATAGTTTATTGCAGAAAAATAATTATAATCTCCAGCTACTTTCCTAGAAAAAAACATTTTTCACTCGCTGCATAGCTCTAGCAAATGGGCTAAAGGCATTGCAGCTCCCCCCTTTTTATTATTCTTATTTTTTCTCATGTGTTTCTTAGCTGTCATAACTAAAATTAGTATAAACACATAAATTAAGAAAAACAATCTATAAAATATAAGATTTTAGTTCAAATTATATTCTAAAGAACCATTAAAAAAGACCTATATAAATTTACTATTCTACTATTTGAAAAATACAGGAGTTTTATCACAGTTCAATTCTGTACAGTGAAAGAATACTTATTTTGCCTAGAATAATTATTTTGAATTAGGCAATTACGCTCTCCTCTACAATAGAAAAAGGAGGATCTCAAATAATTTTTTAAGACCCTCCTTTATGGAATGGTTATTTTCATAGTATTTCCTGTGCAAGCTGGGCTAGACGGGTTTTATCAATAATTTGATAGCCCGTCTTACGCTTTTCCAAAATCCTCTCTTCACAAAACTGTGCCAAAACATATAATAAATGGCGATAAGAAACTCCTAAATACTCACAGATTTCCGTATGTTTTTCCTTGTAGACACCTTGGTCGGCAGATAATTGGATAAAGGCTGCTAAGCGATTTTCCAGCGGATAGGCCTGATTTTGTGTATATTTAGATGTCATTTTTGTCGCTTTTTCCCCTAAAAATACACAAAGTCTACGTAAAAACAAAGCATCCGCAAGTAACTTCTCCTTACATGACTGTGTAATCGAATAGCAAATTGTTTTGGTGACGGTTTGTATCCCCTTTGTGTACCTAGCCTCATTTAACAATTCAATTTCCCCCATAAAAAGAGGAGCTTCTAGGTATTCAATAAGTGAAACCTTCCCATTTTTATGTGTCATATAGAGCTTCGCCTTTCCTTCTATCATGTAATACACGGTGTCTGGAAAGGAGCCTTCCTGGAAGATCCACTCCCCCTTGTCAAACTGGCGGACTTCTAAATAGGGATTGATATCAAATGAGAAAAAATCATCAATCGGATATTTTTCAAGATAATGGGTACGGGCTTCAGCTGTTAAAATATGCATTTTTTACTCTCCCCTATAAAAAATATGAGATATCTCACATTATTGTAGCGATGAACATGCTATTATTCAACATAGTTAATGGAGGTACGGAAATTATATGAACAATCAACGATGGCTTTCTCAGAATTTCTTTACATTTTTTATCACTTGGGGCATTTTCTTACCCTACTGGACAGGTTGGCTGGTGGATGCGAAACATCTAACCGTCTCGCAGGCAAGTGTAGTGATGGGCTGTGGGCTCCTAGCTCGTGCCACATCCAACCTTTTCTTCTTCCCAGCACTTGCAAAATATGTACACAATAAACGACTCATTACCATTTTAGCAATAGGCTCGTTGCTAACTGCCTTGCTCTATATTCCAAGCACAGGCTTTACTGCATTATTAATCGTGACCATTTTATTTAGTGTTTTTTACCCAGCGCTATTACCTGCTGTGGAAAGTAGTGCAGCTACGCTTGTCCAGTATGGCAATATTCATTATGGTAAAAGCCGTTCCTATGGTTCATTTGGCTTTGTCATCGCTGTTTTAATTATTAGTATGCTGACAGGCGTTTTTGGAAAGAACATCATCTTTTGGAGCATGATTATAGGGTTGATGGGCATGTTACTTATGCAGCAATTTGCAACACCAAAGGAATTGCTGGTAGTCCCAACAAAAGAACAGCGTGCAAAATCATTGTCGATGAAAACACTATGGACTATCAAAGGCTTCCCGATTGTTTTATTCATCGTCATCTTGCTCCAGGGTTCACATGCCTCCTATTATAGTTACGGTTATATTTATTTAGAAGATTTACAGGTTGATCCATTCTATATGGGTATGATTATTAATATCGCTGTTATTTGTGAAATTCTTTACTTTATGAAGGCTGATACGTTATTGACAAAATGGCACTCATCGTCCTTATTACTTTTAGCAGCGAGCGGCTCTTCCCTACGTTGGTTACTAATCTTTATGTTCCCAAATGTCTGGGTATTTATCGCTTCTCAAACCTTGCACGCATTGTCCTTTGCATTAGCCCATTTTGCCTTTATTCGCTACTTAACAAAAGCACTACCTAAGGAACAAATACCCAATGCACAGGGTTTATACTCTGCATTAGCTATGGGCTTAAGTACGGCCATCCTTACATTTTTAGGTGGCTATTTATACGAAATATCGCCAGGTCTGTCCTTCGCGGCCATGCTCATTTGTACTATACCAGCCATCGCTATTTTGCTCCTGACACGCAAAAAATATCAATATTAAACTAAAAGCAGGTGAGAACTTCCTCACCTGCTTTGATTATTTTGGATAATAGGAAAAACCAGGATATTTTACTACAGGCCATTTTTCTTTTCTGAGAGCCTCAAGCAACTCAGGACCAACCTGCAAATTACTTTGCACCAATTCTGTCGGCGTTAACGCCATCCATTGATTTAAGGATACATCCTGGAATCGATCACTTTTAAACATTTCTAAAAACCATAATGGCTCTGTTCCAGTATTTTCAATATAATGCCCCGTCGCAAATGGGACATAGCCAACATCTCCCGCCCGATAATCAAATGTTCGAGCCGTTCCATTTCCTATAAAAACTGTCATACGGCCTTTTCCTTGCAGATAATATTGCCATTCATCGTTGTTTGGATGCCAATGCAACTCTCGCATCGCCCCTGGCTCAATTTCCACCAGTGCAGCCGCGATATTTTTAGAGATTGGGAAATTAGTCGAATCGACAATGCGCACACTGCCTCCAGGTGTTTTTAATGGAGACTGTGCCAACAGACGATGTTTAAAGGTTTGGGGAACCTCCCCATAAGGAGATGGCACTTTCTGAGAATCAATTGGCCCTGGAACTCGATCCTGATAAATATATATTTGTTCACTCGGGATGTGATCGAAAGCATGGATAGGAACCCCAAAATTCGCTGATAACACTTCTTTTGGCGTATGAGCAAACCAATCTGAAATTGACAGTGTGTTCAGATCAGAGAAATGCCCATCATCAAATACTAATAAGAATTCACAGCCATCCTCAAGTCCTTGAATGGAATGAGGAATGCCAGGTGGAAAATACCATAAATCACCGGGTCCCACATCCGCTATAAAGTTACAACCATTTTGATCGACAGCTGTAATGCGAGCATGACCAAGCAGCATATAAGACCACTCCGCCTGTTGATGCCAGTGCAGCTCACGTACGCCCCCTGGTGCCAAACTCATATTCACACCCGCCAAAGTCGTAGCAATCGGTAATTCACGAACCGTAATTTCTTGCGACCACCCACCTTGATTTAAGGTCATATGCGTGTCTGAAAACGAGAATCGTAAATTTGGAATCAAACCCGCATCAGTCGTTGGTGGCACTAGCATATCAGGATTTTCTAAGTCCCTCATAATATCCCGTGGTCCCTTATCCACCCCTCCAGCCCCATCACCTCGAATAGGCTGAGGCACCTGAAAATAACCCGGTGGCAAATTTTCCAATCGTTCACCTCTTTATGTTGGTAATCAAAATAAAATACTTCTATTCTTCTAAAATGTATGGATACAAGGCTTGGATTATTCACTTTCTTTTCTATCAGTGGGTTGGGTGGCTAAGTGTGGATACTTAATTGAGAGAGGAGCTTGCTATATGATCACTTTTCACTGATTTTGGAGTGGGGTCCTACTTCTTTGATCACTTCTCAACCTATTTAGAGCAACCTTCTATCGTTTCCCTAACTTCAGAGCAAGTCCTTACTTACTCTTTCGTCCAATAGCCTCCACCGCACATTCATGTAGGATTTGTAAACCTTCTTGTAATTCTTCATAGGTTGCATAAGCGTAGGATAGACGAATATGATGAAGATCTTGTGGATCGTAGATATAGCCGGGGTTGATTAATACTTGCTGCTGCAACAGCTTCATAAAGAAGTCTTTATCTACAAGCGGCTCATGAAACTTGAGCCAAATATAAAAGCCCCCCCTTGGTTTGCTCCAATTCGCCACATCTGTAAATGTCTCCTTTAAAAGCTGTTCCGTAAAATCGGCTCGCTCCTGTAATTGTTGACGTAATCCTGCGAGATGCTTTTCATATTTTCCTGATTGCAGCCAATGTAGGACAATTTCTTGAGAAATGGCACTTGAGCCATAGTCTGTTTGCATTTTTATATCAGCTAACCGCTCAATGACAGTGGTTGGACCAATGAGCCAGCCAATGCGTAGCCCTGGGCTTAAGGTTTTAGAGACGCTGCCAATATAAAGAACTTGTCCGCTATTATCCATGGCCTTAAGCGGCGGTGATGCCTCTTCAAAAAGCAATTCATGATAAACATCATCTTCTACAATCGGAATCCGTGATGCCTGACAGGCTTCATATAGCTGTTCTTTTTCTCTTGTTGTCCATACATGACCTGTTGGATTATGTAAAGTAGGAATGGCATAAAACACGGCTTGTTTCTTTCGTTTCCTTTGCGCTAATGTTTGAGCAAGCTGTACATCACGTTCAATGCTAATTATTTGCATGCCAACCGACTGAAAAGGGTGAACAGAATTTAAGTAGGAGGTTGGCTCCTGAAACACAATAGACCCTTGCTCTAATAAGCCAACAGCAATTAATTGTAGTGCCTGAAGTGCACCTGAAACAATACAGACGTTTTGAGGTTCAGCAGGAATGCCTCTTTTTTGAACATATTTACAAATAGCTTTACGAAGCTGATCATTGCCTTGTGGCGAAGAGTAGCCTAATGCTTTGGGTTGAAAGGATAGCTCTCGCAGTGAAGCTTCTATTTCCTCGGTAGGCAACAAACTGGGTGCTAGCTCTCCTGTTCCTAAACGAATTACATCCTCGCGCTGTTCGTATTCGTTAATTAATTGGATGGTGTGGTAGTTTGGCTTGTGGATGCTTGTTTCGATATAAGTTTGCCAATTCGGCTGTGTTTGTTGGATTAATGCATGCCAGGAATTGTGCGTAACATAAACACCAGAGCCTACTTTTGCTTCAAGAATGCCCATTGCTTTTAATTCCTCCAAAGCCTGCTGAACTGTGCTACGATTCACATTGAACTGCATGGCCAGCTGTCTTTGGGTAGGTAGTTTTGTCCCTGCTGCCCAGTCTCCTCGCTCCACATTGGCTGTTATCCACTGTACAATCTGCTGCTGTAATGTATTATCACTTCTTCTATTCGGCTGCCAGCTCATGTTCCTTCTCCTTCCATGCTATAGAATTGGGTGGATAAAAAACCATCCAATTGGTCGTTTTCTTTTAGTTATACCATATCTAAAATAAGTAAAGAAAGGAGGAATGGTCATTGGAAGCTTTTCTTCATGGGATCATTTTAGCATTTGGACTCATTTTGCCATTAGGTGTACAAAATGTTTTTGTTTTTTCACAAGGTGCTACACAACCAAGTTTATTACGCGCTTTGCCAGCAGGTGTGACTGCTGCGATCTGTGATACACTGCTTATTCTACTTGCGGTATTCGGTCTGTCATTAATTGTTCTACAGTTTGAATGGTTGCGTATCACTTTAATGACTATTGGTATTATTTTTTTACTTTACATGGGCTATAGCATTTGGCGTTCAAATCCAGCAAACACTGAAAATAGCGAAGCATTGCCTATAAAAAAACAAATTCTCTTCGCACTCTCTGTATCACTTCTAAATCCACATGCTATTTTAGATACAATCGGTGTTATTGGTACAAGCGCATTAAAATATAGTGGAACCGAGCAAATAATGTTCACTGTTGCTTGTGTGTTCATTTCCTGGCTATGGTTTTTCGGTCTCACATTGACTGGCGCCTCGTTCAAAAAACTAGACGGCTCTGGAAAATTGATGCGACTATTTAATAAATGCTCCGCCGTCTTTATTTGGGCAACAGCATGTTATCTCGCAAGTGGCTTATTTTAACGTACATAGAAAAAGCTCAGGAGGTAACCCTGAGCTTTTCTTTTATAGAGTAACAAATAAAGTGAGCTTTTCATTAAACAATGCCGTCTCAATGGATTTTGCATGAGGCCATTGCTCACCATAATGAATAGCTTTAACTAATACATTTTCTTGTAATAAAGCTTCGTGCTGCTGAATCATGAAAAGTACCCCTGCACTACCATTAAAGGCAATCGATACATATTGCGCCACTGGTAGCTGCCATTTTTTTCGTGCATCTTGTATTGTACGAATTAATTCTCGTATTTGCCCTTCTTGTAGTAAGCTCTCTGTAAGTTGAACATTCATCAAGACACGGCAAGTGCTATCCTCCGCTAAAATATAATGGTCCTTGACGATTGATTCAGCTATTACATGTTTTCTTAATAATGTTAGCTGTTGACCGTCCATCATGAGATCCACAGTTTCATGATGTTGTAACCTTTGTTTCTCTTCCTCTGTTAATGACAACACATACTCTTTTACTTGATGAACCTTTGGACCAAATGCCGCTCCCGCTGTTTTAAAATTTAATTTATAATGCACACTTTCATAGGCTGAAAAATCATGTGTCCATCTACAAGCTTTGATGTTTAACTCATCCTGAATGAGTTCGCTATAGGCTTGGTAATCCGACAGTTCACCTTTTAGGGCAACAATGAGTTCACTTAAAGGCTGCTTGACCTTTATTCCCTGACTATTGCGAATGCTACGTCCAAGTTCCACAACTGTTAAGACCGTTGCCATTTCTTGTTCAAGCTTCACATCCACTAGTTGATCGTCGAATATTGGATATTCCTCAAGATGAACACTTTTTCCACATAGTTGATGGTAGATATCCTCTGCTATAAAAGGTGTAAACGGTGCTATTAATTGACAAATGGATGTCAGTGCCTCGTAAAGTGTGCTAAATGCACCTCGTTTATCTGCTGTCATTCCATTTGCCCAAAATCTAGCACGTGAACGACGTATATACCAATTGCTTAACTCTTCCACCAATTGACCAATTTCCCTTGTAGCCTGTGTAAATTGATAATCATCCATAGAGGTTGTGACAAGCTGGATAGTGTGATGTAAGCGGGACAATATCCAATGATCTAGCTGTGAACGTGTACCTGTATTTGTAGCATCATACGTAAAATTATCGATCTGGGCATACATGTCATAAAATTTAAACGTATTGTCGAGTGTATCCACCAGCTTAGATTTCGCATCTAAGACAATTTTCTTCGAAAAACGCTTTGGATTCCATGGTGAGCTATCAACTAAAAATGCCCAACGTAGAGCATCTGCTCCATACTCCTCGATTAACTCAACAGGCTCTAATGCATTGCCTTTACTTTTGGACATCTTCTGTCCATGCTCATCGAGTACATGCCCTAACGATAGCACATTTTTATAAGGTGGTTTTCCTGTAAACAAGGTCGATACTGCTAATAAGCTATAGAAAAATCCTCGCGTTTGGTCGATGCCCTCAATGACCACATCTGCTGGAAACTGATGATGAAAGTTCGCTACATCTTCAAATGGATAATGCTGTTGGGCAAATGGCATTGAGCCACTGTCAAACCAAACATCGATAACTTCAGGCGTACGTTTCATGTCGCCTTGGCAAACAGGACAGGTACAGACAATGTCATCTATAAATGGCTTATGGAGCTCTAATTGTTCATTGACAGCTCCTTTGGCTAATTGTTGTAGCGCAGCAACACTGTTAGGTGCCTCCTCATGATTGCAATCCTGACAAATCCACACATTGAGTGGTGTTCCCCAATAACGATTACGACTAATATTCCAATCCACTAAGTTTTCTAGGAAGTTGCCAAATCGTCCATCCTTAATATGGCTAGGGTACCATGTCACCTGCTGATTATTTTGTAAAAGCTGCTCTTTTAATGCCGACATTTTGATAAACCAGCTATCTGTTGCATAGTACAATAATGGTGAATCACAGCGCCAGCAATGCGGATAGCTATGCTCATATTTTTCTTTAGCAAATAAAAGCTCTTTTGCTGCAAGCATTTTAATGATGTCGACATCACAGTCCTTCACAAAACGTCCAACAAGCTCAGGTACCGCTTCTGTATAACAACCTTTATGATCAACTACATTGACAAAGGACAAGCCATGTTGCTGCACCGTTTTATAATCGTCCTCTCCATAAGCAGGTGCTATGTGAACAATTCCTGTTCCACTATGCTCTGTCACATAATCTGCCATGACAACGATATGCCCTTTATGGACGGTTACATAGGAAAATGGCGATCGATAGGAAACACCTGCAAACTCCTGTCCGTCATGCTCACTTAATATTTCTACAGGCTCTGTAAAAACCTTTGATACCAACGATTTGGCTAGTATATAGATATTGTTTGCATGCCTTACACGGACATAGCGAAGAGCAGGATTCATAGCCAAGGCTACATTGGCTGGTAATGTCCAAGGCGTCGTTGTCCAGCCTAAGATATATTCGTCTCGATCCTCTAGCTTAAACATTGCAGTAACGGATAAATCCTTAACATCCTTATAGCCCTGTGCCACCTCATGAGAGCTTAAGGAAGTTTGACAGCTAGGGCAATAAGGTGAAACGCGATGTCCTTTGTATAACAGTTTTTCCTTGTGAACATGGCTTAAAATATGCCACACAGATTCAATATAGTCATTACTTAATGTTAGGTAAGGATCTTCCATGTCAAGCCAGTAGCCAAGCTGCTCTGTAAAAGTACGCCATTTTTGCTCATAGGTAAAAACGCTCTTCTTACATGCTTGAATAAATTGCTCCACCCCGTAGTTCTCAATCTCCTGCTTTCCTGAGATCCCTAATACCTTTTCTACCCCTAATTCCACAGGCAACCCATGTGTATCCCAACCTGCTTTGCGTTCAACTAAATAGCCCTGCATTGTTTTGTAACGTGCTACCACATCTTTTATGGTTCTACCAAATGCATGGCCGACATGTGGTAAACCATTCGCTGTTGGGGGTCCCTCATACAATACAAAGGGCTGCTGTTCAGCGCGATTACTTACGGATTTGGCAAAGGTCCCTTCTTGCGCCCATAATGTACGAATCCTTGTTTCTCGTTCAACCGTTGTTTCTTTCTTTTGTTCTTTCTGCATATTAGTTCCTCCTATACAAGCGAATTTGTATAAAAGGCATACAAAAAACCCCGTCCCAAGGAAAAGGGACGGGGTTAACCGCGAATACCACCCTAATTCTATTGACACGAAGGCCAATAGCACTCAGCAACGTACAATCATACGTGTTCTTTTTAACGGTAGACACCCGGATTAGCTTACTCCATTCAGCTAATCTTCTCAGAGAGGATTTTCATGTAACACCTGCACACCGACTTCCACCAAATGTCGGCTCTCTGTAGAACAAAGTGAAACACTACTTTTTCTCATCAACGAATTTGTATGCTTTTATTGTCCTTCATCTTAGCAAATTACCAATTGTGTGTCAACGGTGGACAATCTTAATAATTTTCATTGAGACAAGTCGCAATACATTGATGGAGAACAACATATTGTGGCTGATGAAAGGTTTGAATCAAAAAGCTCTTCAGCAATGTTTTACTATTGAATAGCACTATGCTGTATTGTTCTTCACTCAGCTGTTCCTTCATTGAGGCTAAGGTTAATGGCATTTGCTGCACTATATGGATGACTTCATTTTGTTCCAGCCCTTGCTCCAACATCGCGACTATTGGCACCAATAGTCGTTCATCCTCATCATGGATAAAGACGTAATTGGGTTGTAAATAGATGGAC
Source organism: Lysinibacillus capsici (assembly GCF_020217405.1). Lineage (NCBI taxonomy): Bacteria > Bacillati > Bacillota > Bacilli > Caryophanales > Bacillaceae > Lysinibacillus > Lysinibacillus capsici. The sequence goes on from NZ_CP084108.1 coordinate 2,603,362, forward strand.
CATAATGCGTGTAACATATCGGCATAGGCTGTTTTCAATGATTTTGGATTTTTCACCAGTTCATCGATAGCATCTGAAACATGCGCCACGCTATGTGCCCATCCCTTGCCAGTCACATAGCCTCTTACATCCTTTTCAGATGATACATAGTTTAGTAACTTTGTTTGACAGTCCTCTATGCTAGCCTTGGGCAAAAAATTATCCTGTAGATCTCTTGCTAAAATAAGTGCTACTAATAATGATGTAAAGGAGCGAGTAAAGACCCAATCCGATTCCTTTTCTCCAATTCCCTTAACTAATAAATGGTTTAGGCTATAATCCCATAGCTCCGTTAAGCAACGATGGTCTAGCAAGTTTTTTTCTAAAATCCATTCATAAAAGCTGCCATAAATATAAGTATCTCGTAGCTCACTATCAATAGAACCTATATGTGCTAACATGGAATGCACAAGCTGCTCTTGATTTTCTAGCTCCATTATTGCTTGCCCCTTTTTCAATGCCTTTAATCGATCCCTTAATTCTTCTTCCTTCAGTACATCTTGTATCAACTCTTTGACTCCCCTTTGCTTATTTATTTTGATACTCACTCTCTCGGTATATCCCATCTAACTTCCAGTTCTCATTAAAACGGACATATGTAAATTCCTTTTGCCAATTATCTTGGTGTACAATCACCTTACTACGCCAAGGAAAGGTAAATGCATTCGCCTGCCCCTTTCGCACATCAGCTATATCATCCGCTACTTCAAGAAGCGTCGTAGGCTTCATTGTATTGTGCATCAAATAAAGCTGTCGATCTGAACTATCCTCAAGCTCCTGCATTACTTGCTGATGGAACGCAATCACCTGCTGATTTGCCTGATAAAGTGAATAAACGAGTGAGCTCCCAAATAGCAGCATCAATGTTGCCACAATCACAACATGCTTTTTCTTTAAGCCTATATAAAATGCCCACTTCTTTTCCTTGTTGTATAAATAGATATAGATTGCTAGACTAATTGGCCATAAAAATAGTAGCTGCCAAAAGAGGACAACCCAAAAAATTTCTCCATCCGAGACAAAATATCGAATGCAAAAGTAATTCAACAGCCATAAGGGCATTGACCAACGCCAAAAGGATTCTTCCTGTGACATACTTTTTAAATAAATCAGTAGAAGAGGTAAGCTTAGGAAAAACGCTGCGCATTATCTAATATAGCAAATACCAAATCAACACCTCTATTTTAGAAAAATATTACAACTATTGTATATGAATCCAACTTTAAAGAAAAGGCTAGACATTCTAAAATCATTGAATGTCTAGCTTCTTGTTAGGGAGATTCCTTTACTATTTTCATCTCTACGATATCCTTATAATCAATGAATGGCTGAGTGTCATCGTTCCCAATCGACTGTCTATACTGTACTTCTACCCGATCACCAACTGATAGTGTTTGCGGAACATCCACTAGAGGGAACCATGTACCATTACTATGTTTTTGCACTAATTCATCTACAGATTTTTGCCCAACCTCGCTAGCCAAGACGCCTGAGACAACTAAAAATTCATGTTCCTTGATTGCTAAGACCGTTCCACTTCTGATGAGCTTCATTTGGCTGTCCTTTTCTGGGATTTTATATTTTTCTCGTAAGGAGGCAATGTCTTTATGATAATGTTGTTCTAAATATTTCATGGCTGCTTGCTCGACAAGCCATGTACGAATGGGATTACTTACATCCTTATAATCGGCTTGGCTTACCTCCCATAATAAATCAAATGTAGCCATTTTATAGGCAATTGGCTTGCCATAGTTCTCTATAAACCCTTCGTTTGTGACTTGCAACATTTGCAGAAGCTTATCATAAGTTGGCCGAGTATCATCCTCATAGCTCCACTCTTGCATGAACTGTTCGAGTGCCTTATCTACTTGCTCTTGTGTAGGTTCTAGTTTTTTCGATTGCGCATAAGCAAAGGTCGATTCAAAATATAAAAAATTATCAAAGCTTGCCTTATATAAACGATTCTTTCCGTTCATAAAAGAATCAAGTTGTAAATATAGCTCTAAAATCCGCTCATCTAATACGGGTGGAATAGTAGAAGCTTGCTGTTGTTGTACATTATATTGCTGATATATAAACAGCCCTATGCAGACACTTAAAATCATAGCCAAAACACCATATGGCCAGCGTTTTGCAGATTTTTTTTCATGGCGTTGCTGTAAATGCTGAACCACATTTGTCATCACACGCTTTTTACTTTCTGATAAATCCCTTACTACGCGAGCATCCATTTTACTCATGCAGGAGCACCTCCCATTCAACATGCTGTAATTGTAGCTTCAATAACTCTCGCCCACGACGTAGCCTTGTTTTGACGGTGCTTTCAGGAATCGTTAACAGCTCTGCAATGTCTACCACAGGCATTTCTTCAAAATAAAAATGTATAATGACCTCTCGCTGTTTGAAAGGGAGAGCTAGAATCGCATTTTCAATCAAAGTACGTTCATCTTGCTGTACAAGCATATCTCTTCTCATAACGGTTTGCTGCGGAAAAATCCTCTGTTGCACTTGAATTTTCCGATAGGTCCAGCTGCGTAAATAATCTTTACTTCGATTACTAACTAATTTCGATAAATACGCCTTTAGCTCCCCACGTTCCTCATAGTTTTGCTGATTATCGTAGAATTTAATAAAGACATCCTGTACGATATCTTCAGCACTTTGTAAATCTCTAACATAGTAAAAGGCAAGACGAATAAGCCTCTCTGTATGCTGTTCCATTATTCTTTCCAGTTCATGAATTAGCAACATTCTTCCTCCTCTCTACCCTATAAACGGTGCTCACGGCTTCGAGGTTTGCTTTTTTTGTCATTTACTCCAAATCATTGTCAGCAAATGGTGTAATCACCTGTTTTTCCGTCGAAGATAACACGATATTAGTAGAAGGTGTACCATAGGGCATAGCCGCATCAATAAATTGTTCTAATGTTTCTACTGAATAGGTCGCTAATTTAACAATATAGCTAATTTCCCCAGCCACCCGATAGCATGCCAAAACATCAGGATGAGCATTACAAAATGAAGAAAGACTTTTACAATCGATGGACTTAAATAAAATAATGGCTTCAATCGTACGCTCCATCTTTTTCAGATTTACCTTTGCATGATAGCCTTCAATCACACCCTGCTCCTCTAGCTTTTTGACTCTTTCAATAACGGCAGGAGAGGATAAATGAACGGTAGTGGCTAATTCCTTCATCGAGATTTTGGCATTTTGCTGTAACTGCTGTAAAATTTGTGTATCAATATGATCCACGGTCCATCACCTTTCTAAATAAATTATTTATGGCATAATACCTTTTCAAATAAAGTTTTTTACCTATAATCCATTATACAACGTATGTAATCTTTTCTCCCTTTTGTTTACAATAAAAGCAATAAAGGAGGCAAAATATTTATGAAAAAAATATTGTTACTATTATCAAATGGCTTTGAAGCGGTGGAGGCAAGCGTCTTTACTGATGTGCTCGGCTGGAATAAGTGGGAAGGTGATGGAACAACAGAAGTGGTTACGGTCGGCTTGCATGAACAGCTGCAATGCACCTGGAATTTTAAAGTAACTCCTGAAAAATTGCTCCATGAAATTGTATTAGAGGACTTTGATGCATTAGCGATTCCTGGAGGCTTTGAGGAAGCCGGTTTTTATGAGGATGCGTTTAGCGAGGAATTTCAGGCAGTCGTTCGTCACTTTGATGAACAGAAAAAACCGATTGCAACAATCTGTGTAGCTTCTCTTATTTTAGGCCACAGTGGAATTCTTCAGCACCGTCAAGCAACAACCTATAATCATCCAACAAGTAAACGTTTAGCACAGCTAAAAGGCTATGGCGCAGCAATTGTCAACGAGCGCATTGTGCAAACTGATCATATCATCACCTCCTCTAATCCAGGAACAGCCTTTGATGTTGCCTTTCGCTTACTAGAAACATTAACATCTGCGTCAAACACAGCGAAAGTAAAAGAATTAATGGGCTTCTACTAGCAAAAAAAAGTAGGCTTATACCAATATACTTGGCATAAACCTACTTTTTGTATTATTTACTTACTGGTGCTGTTTCTGATGCACTTAAATCCATTTCCTTTGCATTGTCTAGCACATCTTTTGGAATCGTAATTGTCGTTACCGCATTGAAATCATGATATTTGATCGTTGTTTGCTGTCTTGTCTTGATCGAATTGCCTTCTACTTGCATCTTTAATGTCATATCCATAGCAATTTCTTCTACATCGAATGTTTCTTTATTAATTAATAATTTATATGTGAGACCATCAAAGGAAATATTGCCTAATTGTGCCTCTAGATCGGCTTCCAATCCTAGATCCATTGCGCCAAGCTGCTGCTTCACTAGCTCTGTGAATTTATCGCCAGAGCCTTTTAATGTTAACTCATAACGGTTTGCTGATTCTACTAATGTGAAATCTTCAGCAAATGCTTGTAGCATCTCCAATTGTTCAGTTGCATCTGGCTGCATTCCTGTTTGGCTCAGTACATCTTCAAATAATTGTTTCGGGAACTTTACCCAGGCCTTTTGTTCTGCCTCATACATATACATACCATCTTTAGCCGTCATATACATTTTAATCGGCAAATTAATCGCTTCACCGCTTGTTGGATCTGTTAAAGCCATTGAACCATCAGCAAAGAATTGCATTGGCTCTGTAACAATTTCCATCTTCATGTTGCCTTTAGAATCCATTTTCATGGTTTCCTTACCATCGTTTGCCTCTACTGTCTGAGAGATCGTCATGGTAGCCTTCATGCTTTTTAGCTCTTTTTGCTTGGCTAATGTTTTCGTAAATACTTCCTCTAACAAAGCACTATCCTGTGTTGTAGTAGGCTGTTCTTCTGTTACTTGCTCCTCTTTAGGCTCTTCCTCTTTTACTTCCGTTGTAGGCTGTGTATCCTCAGCTAAGCCTAATGCGTTCACAATAAATGTTGCTAACTGACCACGTGTAACATTTTTATCTACACCAAATTCTGTGGCAGTAACACCCTTCGCAATGCCTGCCTCATACAGGGCTGTTACTGCATCTGCAAATGGACTATCTTGCTGTACATCTGTGAATGGACTTTTACCTTCTGCTGTTAAACCTGCAGCCTCTGCTACCATTACCGCCATTTGACCACGAGTAATTGTGTCATCTGGACGGAATGTATCATCCTCATAGCCTTGTACAACGCCAAGATTAACTAATGTAACAATCGCTTTATAGTATGGGCTAGATGAGTCGACATCCTTAAAATTCGGATTCTCGACAGCCGTATCCGTTGTAGTTAGATGAAATGCACTTGCTATCATCTTCGCTGCCTGTCCACGTGTTACATCCTTTGAGGGCTTAAATGTACCATCTGGAAAGCCATTAATGATGTCTGCTGCATGCAATGTGGAAATACTATTAAAATGTGCATAATCTTCGCTCACATCTGAAAATGGACTAGCCGCCGAAACAGGTACTACCGCAACAGCAGTAACCGCCATTGCAGCTGTTGCCGCTGTATAAAACTTATGTTTTTTCTTTGTCATAATCAATCGTCCCCCGTTTATGTAAAAATTTTATCCTTACCTATTAATTTTACCGAAAGAATTGGAAAAATGCTAGGTTCATTGGAAATTAAATTATAATTATCCATTAAATCCGTCATTTGGTGCTATTTATACATATTTTGGCCACTTCTATCCAACACTCTCTTAATAAATAAAAAAACCGACCTCCTAAGAGATCGGTTTTTATGGTGATGATTACTCAGCAGCTTTTGCGCGTAGAACCATTTGTAGGATACCACCATGACGGTAGTAGTCTACCTCTACTTCTGAGTCGAAACGAGCTAAAGCTTGGAAAGTTTTAACTGTGCCGTCTTCAGATTTAGCAGTTACTGTTAAGATTTCACGTGGTTTTACGTTGTCAGTAATGTTAACAGAGATTTCTTCTTTACCAGTTAAGCCTAATGTATCAGCAGATTCACCTGGCATAAATTGAAGTGGAAGAACACCCATCATTACTAGGTTAGAACGGTGGATACGCTCGTAAGATTGTGCGATAACAGTTTTCACGCCAAGTAGGAATGTACCTTTCGCAGCCCAGTCACGAGAAGAACCCATACCGTAGTCGTTACCAGCAAGTACGACTAAGCCAGTACCTTGTTCTTGGTATTTCATACATGCGTCATAGATGTACTCTACTTCGCCTGTTGGCCAGTAAGTAGTGAATCCACCCTCTGTACCAGGAGCAACTTGGTTACGGATACGGATGTTTGCAAATGTACCACGCATCATTACTTCGTGGTTACCACGACGAGAACCGTAAGAGTTGAAGTCACGGATTGCAACACCGTTTTCAATTAAATATTTACCTGCAGGTGTTTCTTTACCGATTGCACCAGCTGGAGAAATATGGTCAGTTGTGATTGAGTCACCGAACTTCGCCATAATGCGTAAGCCGTCTAAGCCTTTAATAGCTTCTGGCTCTTTTGCAAGACCTTGGAAGAATGGTGGGTTTTGGATGTAAGTTGATTTGTCATCAAATGTGTAAAGAGACTCAGTTGATGTTTCAATTGCATTCCATTTTTCGTTCGCTGTGAATACAGTTTCGTATTCTTTTTGGAATAACTCACGGTTAACAACAGTACCTAATACTGCATTAACTTCTTCAGTTGATGGCCAGATATCAGCGAAGAATACTTCGTTACCATCTTTGTCTTTACCAAATGAATCTTTTTGTAGATCGATATCCACTGTACCAGCAAGTGCATAAGCAACAACAAGTGGTGGTGAAGCTAAGTAGTTAGCTTTTACAAGTGGGTGTACACGACCTTCAAAGTTACGGTTACCAGAAAGAACGGAAGTTACGAATAAGTCATTTGCTTTAATTGCTTCTTCGATTTCAGGTAATAATGGACCTGAGTTACCGATACATGTTGTACAACCGTAACCTACAGTGTTGAAACCGATTTGGTCAAGGTATGTTTGTAAACCTGAATCTTCAAGGTAACCAGTTACAACTTTAGAACCTGGTGCTAAAGAAGTTTTTACCCATTTCGGTACTGTTAGTCCTTTTTCTACAGCTTTTTTCGCCACTAAGCCCGCAGCGATTAATACGTATGGGTTAGAAGTGTTTGTACAAGAAGTGATCGCAGCAATCGCAACAGCACCTGTTGGGATTTCTACATCGCCTTCAGCGAATTTCGCTACAGAAGTTTTTGCGAATTCATCTTCTGTTAAACCGAAACCTTGTGTACCTTGTGGTGCCACTACTGCTTCTTTGTAACGAGAACGCATTTGAGATAGTGGAATTAAGTCTTGTGGACGTTTTGGACCAGAAAGGTTTGGTTCGATTTCAGCTAAGTTTACTTCTAAAACGTCTGTGTAAACTGGCTCTAATGTTGGATCGAAGAACATGTGGTTCGCTTTTAAGTAAGCTTCTACAACCGCAATGTGCTCTTCGTCACGACCAGTTAAACGCATGTAGTTTAATGATTCTTCGTCGATTGCGAAGTAACCACATGTAGCACCATATTCAGGAGCCATGTTAGAGATTGTCGCACGGTCAGCTAGTGGTAATTTAGATACGCCAGGTCCGAAGAACTCAACGAATTTACCAACTACGCCACGTTGACGTAATACTTGTGTTACTTTTAATGCTAAGTCAGTAGCAGTTGTTCCGTTTGGAAGATCGCCAACTAATTTAACACCGATAACTTCTGGAATTGGGAAGTATGAAGGCTGACCAAGCATACCTGCTTCAGCTTCGATACCACCTACGCCCCATCCAAGAACGCCGATACCGTTGATCATTGTTGTATGAGAGTCAGTACCTACTACTGAATCTGGGAATGTTTCGAATGTGCCGTCAGCATTTTCGTTTACGTGTACAACTGGAGCTAAGTACTCTAAGTTTACTTGGTGAACGATACCTGTTGCTGGTGGTACAGCACGGAAGTTATTGTAAGCAGTTTGAGCCCATTTTAAGAAGTTATAACGCTCAGCGTTACGTTCAAATTCTAGGTCCATGTTCGCTTGTAATGCAGATGCATTACCATATTTGTCAACTTGTACTGAGTGGTCAATTACAAGGTCAACTGGAATAGCAGGGTTGATTTTGCTTGGGTCGCCGCCCATTTCTTTCATTGCAGAACGAAGAGATGCAAGGTCAACAACTACTGGTACACCAGTAAAGTCTTGTAATACAACACGAGAAGGTTTGAATGGTACTTCTGCCTCTGGGTCAGCACCGTTACCCCATTTTGCTAATTCGTTTACGTGTTCTTCTTTAATTACATACGCATCATATTGACGTAAAACAGATTCTAATAATACTTTGATTGAGTAAGGAAGGTTTGAAACTTTTGCAACGCCAGCTTTTTCAATCGCAGCTAAGTCATAGTAATTGTAAGTTTTACCATTCACTTCGAATGATGCACGGCTGTTGTGTAAATTACCTTGTGCCATTTGCGGATCCCCCTAATATATATCTTTTTGAAAAGGCTTTAAAAATGTGTAGCATCTTTTCTCCAATACCCATGATAGCGCATTTATATTCATAAGTAAATTACATTAATATTATCTTTTTTGATAAGCATAACTTATGACCTTGGTTTCTATCCTGATGTTTTTAATTTTTTGATGTGCATAATATCAAGGTTTTGTATTAATGAAGGTTTCTATACCTGTCTAACGAAGTGTATCTAAATGTATTTAACTGGGGTACGATGTGGGGTACAAACTGGGGTACGCGCACTTTTTGTAAAAAGTGTACCCCAGTAGAAAATAATACAAAAATTCACCCGGACAGGTATATATAAATAGTAGAAATCATAACAAAAAATTATTTAGAAATACTTACTTCTACTTTAAGATTATAATTAAATTCTTCGCAGTTAAACAAAAAGATCCCACATAATAGGGCTATTTAAAAACAATATTAATCTACATTTATATTACTGACAACACCTTCCAATATTGATACAATTTTATTATTACAACTCATACAAGGAGCAAATACTTATATGAAGAAACTCATTTTAAGTGCATCACTTATTCTTACACTAGCACTAACTGGATGCGGTGAAAGTGATTCCTCAAAACCAAAAGAAACTGTAAAGAAAGCATCATTAGAAGAACAAAGCAAACAATTTATAGATGAAAATTTAGAAGGGAAAACAATAGCGGATTTTACAAATAAACTACTAACTGTAAAAGATGAAAAATTGGTGGATATGATTATTCTTGGCCATAAAAACGGAAAACAATTTGAAGATGATTTTGATTTACTTGGTAGGAAAGCAACTGCTTCTGGTGTAATCACAGAATTTGTATTTGAAAGTTCAAATATTGGTCAAAAAAGAAGAAGAGAAGGTTCAACTACTGCTGTACGTGCTGATAAGTTTATTATCTATATGGGCAATAGAGACATTGAAAACTACGAGTTCATTGATTACGATGAGCTCTTTGATAAAGATAAGAATAAAGAAGATTTTTTCCTTGGGGTTTATCCAGAAGAAATAACAAACTTTGCAGTAATTGATTTAGATCAAGAAGCTGAACTAACAGTTGGACAACAAATAACAGTGGAAGGGATTATTTCTAACTACGTGTTAAAGAAAGACTATTCAGATGAAAGTAAAGTCGAACAATTTAATGTCTTGTTAAATGATGCTGTATTAAAATAAAAAAATTAACCAGGTACTCATTTGAGCGCATGGTTTTAGTTTATAGCTTCTGGAACTTTATCAAAATCAAAACCCTTAGACGATACAATTCTTAATGATCCTGATGCGGTTTTCTCTAAATATTGAACTTTACAATGTAGCATTGGCTCCATCCACGTCACGTCTCGCTCAACCTTGATAACGATTTGTTTAGCTATTTCTTCTTAAGTAGAATATTAACTTTTATTTCTATATACAAAACATCTTGATTTTCCTAAAATGGGAAATAGCAGATATGAGCAGAGAGGAAAATGTAATTGATAAATTGCCCTAATTGTTTAGCCAATAATTCATTTGAAGAAGTAAATAAAGATGGTTACTGTTTATATGTATGTGAATATTGCAATTCTGTAATTGAAAAAACACCAATTTCGAAGGAGAAAATTGTTGATGAGGCTTTGCCTTCACAAAAGATTTTTACAACTACACTCGAACAACCTCCAGAGTATAATCAAAAAAATATAGATACCTTTAATTTAATATTTATTGGTGTATTTATTTTTTGTTTTTTACTACTTTTATACTTCTTAATAGTATAATGTTAAACAAAAAGACCAGCTCGGCTAAATTTTAGCTTTGCTGGTTTTAGCGAATTTACGGAAACGAGCATTATTTACTACGCTGCTCAATAATAATCTTCAAACCTTCAAAATCCCCACCTGTCATAGTACCCGCATCGAATTTATCAAGCCAAGACTTATCAATCTTGCCTTTATCTACAGCTTGTTTAATGTAATCACGAACTGCTGCTTTAGTTGTCTCATTTGAGAATTGCATTTTATCATCATCCTTTTCTGTTGGTTTTCCTATTTCCATCGGATTCATTGCTTCTTCAATTCGTTTCAAAAAACTATTCCAACGATTTTCTGTCAATATACGGTGGGGACAATACTTGCTGTTCCAGTCCTGATGTTTCTTCACTCGCTCAATGCCCCAGCCATATTGCTTCAATAATTTTGCAATGTACTGAACTGTATTTTCTTCAGCCACTCCATAACGAACACCACCACTTTTGCTGTAGCAGATTTCTATTCCAATAGAAATACGGTTGCCTTTCTTTGATGCCTTAGGATCCGAACTATTTCCACCATCTCCACAATGCCAAGCGTTACGATTAAACGGAATAGCTTGAATCACCTCTTTATCATCTACCGCAACATGATAAGATACTTGATTATTGTTATTGATCATATAAGCAATTTCCTTAGCAGCTGGTGCATCATTTGCTGTATTGTGCACAGTGATAAATTGAGGCACCATGGTGTATGGCGTCTTGATTGAATATTTGTTTGCAGGTAGAAAGGTTTGTTTGAACGTATAAGCCATTACTGTTCACCTTCCTTTTTAGCTGCCTTTAACAAATCAAATGTGCCTGACGCTGTTAGTCCTGCTATAAAGCCAGAAATCAACATAACGTACAGTGGAAATTCAGCTAAAGGCCATAATACCAAACCAATAAAAATACCAATCACTACAGACGTGATCGGCATGTATTGAGTATTAAGATTAAACGTCTTTTTAAGTACCTCTGCAACTGCTAAGACAATTGCAACCATCATCATTGCAATCATAAAAATATTAGTTAAATCCATTTTATGCACTCTCCTTGTTATAAGTATGTTTCTCAATACGGTCAACTCGACCCTCTAATGTTGAAAGACTTGAATGAATTCCTTCTAATGCGTTCGCTGTCCTTTCTTGTGAATCATTAGAACGTTCTAAATGCGTCATCAATGCTTTTTCCCGTTCTTTTGATTCGTCACGATGCGATTGATCTAATTGAATTAAATAATTGAAAATGTAACGTCCAGCAATTAATACAGCAATTATTAATATAATAGATAAGTAAATCCATGGATTTGAACTATTGGCCACTTTTTCAGCGATCCCTGCCCCTGTTATTACTAAAAGCTCCACTGCCCTCACCTCAACATAAAAAATAGCACTGCTCGGCACAGTGCATTACTTAGGTCTTGTTGTATAAAAATAGCCCTCCACAGATGATTGTGAAGTACCTAACACTTGTTTCTTGTTATTTAAGATTTTTACAGTCAACAGTAATCTTAATTTTCTGCTTAGACATCATATTTTTCAGGTCAAATAATAATTCAACATAATCTTCAAAAGTTTCTATTAACATGTCAGGATTATAAGATACCTTGTCAAATCTACCCTTAACATTATTAATACTTTGTAATATTTCATGGAAATCACTATAAATTATTTTGTCCATCAATAATTGAATTTCAAAATCTAATTCAGGTAATGCGTTGACCCTTTGCACATAAAAGTCAATATCTAATTTATTATCATAAAAATACTCAAAGTAAGAAAAGTTTGTTTTTAAATCTGTTTTAACTCTAGGTGCTTCTTTTTTTCAAAGTCAAAATTAAAATTATCATTATTACCCTTATTTTTAAGTGTTTTAAATTCGGCATATTCTAATCCAGAAAGTTCTTTTATACATTCCATAGAAGCATTCATTCTACCTAGAATTCTATTAAGTGGTAATACAAGTCTTTTGGTTAACTGATTCTTTTTTATTTTACTCGGTACAAAAATGTCCATGAAAAAGAAAAAATATGCTGCTAAGAAACTTGTAGATAAAGAAAACAGCACAATTCCAGTTTCATATCCGTGTTCCCAAAACTCTGGTGACTCGTCCAAAACGAAACCGATTAAAATGATACTAATCAAAGAAGATAATGCTATTAAATGAAATAAATATTTTATAGATTGCAATTTATCACCCCTGTATTAATTTATACAATTATATCAGAGGATTCACCAACAATTTACAATAATCTTTACCATCTAACATTCCCACTAAACTATCCTAATTCCATGTATGAGCAACTAGATATCTTAACCCTTGTACTACTTTAGATAATAAATATAACGTTAAGCCTTTGCATGCGTAGTTTGTATTACTGAACAATATGGAACAATAGACAACAAAAAAACCAACAAATTGTTGACTTAACTTGTTATACTAAGCCTCGTTTGTTTAATTAAGAAAACATTATTTTTTTACAATCGGTATATAAATATCAAAATGAGGATTAATCGGGTCACAATCAACTGGATAGTGTTCATGTTTAATCGGCATATAAGGATCATAGTAATCTACACCAGCTTCTCTATATGCAGTATAGTCACTATCAAATAACCATTGATGTAAATCAGTGTAGGTCTTTTGTATATCGTCTCCTTTATTATGTGTCGTTTTCACATACGTCCATTCAGGAACCCATATTTCAATCATCCCATCAGGAATTTCCTGTTCCTCACTCACTTCATACATGGCGTAATATGCGAATCCATTCTCAATCAAATGATAAGATAGACCTAATTGAACATTAGGATTCACCTTATTTTCTATCTCATCGGCACGGTCTTCAACTTGTTGAATGACGTTTTTTAAATTCGGTACAATTTCAGCGAATGTTCCCTCCCATTTTAATCCTACTGTCCGATAGGCCGGTAATGTTATAATTTCATAACTCAAATTTTTCTCTCCCTCTCTCCTAAAGAGTCATAAATTCCTTTTAATATTTTTCGCCATCTATGGAAGAATCACCTTCTTTCACTAAACTGCAGTTAGTTCAAAAAGATAATCTATGATTAATGAACATTTTGGAACAATTATCTATTACATCAGCCATACAAAAGATACTTAATTATTAGAGTTTTTTTCTCCCCACTCACATAGCTGTTCCAAAACAGGTAGTAGAGTTTCTGCTTTATGTGTGAGACTGTATTCAACTTTAGGAGGAATTTGTGGATACTCTTTCCGATTAACCATTCCATCTGCTTCCAATTCTTTAAGTTGTGAACTTAATGTTTTAAAGGTAATAGCTCCTATTCTTCTTTTCAAATCATTAAACCGAACTGTTTGATTTTCTGCAAGAATATAAATAATAAGCATTTTCCATTTACCACCAATCACTGATAATGTATATCCGAAAGGTGTTTCTTGAATATTCCCCTTCTCTTTATAGTCAGCCATACCCATATTTACACTATCCTTTCTGGTAGTACCTTTCAAAAAAGTGCGTACTATTTTTTTGTTTGCGTTCATTTTATACTGACATTACTTTGAAGTAAAGGAGAGAAAAAAATGAAAAATGTTAAAATCTACAATCATGATCTTTGGGATCACGGTATTTCCCAAGGTTATAGTGTCAACGGCACTATCTACATTTCAGGGCAATTTTCCCACGATACAGAGGGGGCATTCGTTGGCGATGGCGATATCGAGGCACAGACACGACAAACTCTTGAAAATCTAGATCGTGTTCTAGAAGGGTTTGGTGCAACGAAGTACAACCTCGCTTATCTGGAAATCTATTTAACAAATGCAAAAGAACACACCGAGCCAGTCATCCGACTTTTCAAGAAATACATGGAACAGCATCGGCCAGCGGGTAGCCTCATTGGCGTGAATTATTTGGCATCCCCAGAGCAACTAATCGAAATCAGCGCAGTAGCACACACAGACTAAGTAAACAAGGAAAGTTATAAAGGGAAATAAACTGAACCCCGAATAGATAACACTTTTAGAAAAAGTAAACCAATTCGGGGTTGTTTTTTTTTATAAATTATACTATTAAACGCCTTCAGTAGCTGTTAGAATATAATCTTCAACAGCCACTCGGTAATCCTCATTCGTAATATCATCAATTACATAAATTTGATTTGTCTTTGGATTAAGTCCACCTGCCATAATTCTTTCAGCTGCGATTCTTACTACTACTTGATTGACCATTATAAAATTCCTCCCGCGTCATTTTCTGTTGCCAAAAGCAAAGCATCTTCAAGCTCTCGTATTTGTTTTTCTTGTGCGTTCTCTATTGGTTGCAGTATTACTTTTTTATTTTCAACATCAACACCAACAATCATATTTTTTGAGTAATCTATTGATCCAAATGGAATATCAATAAATTCAATAACTTCGTCTGGATCTCGTTGAGTATCTGCATTATGAATTTCACCAGCGATAAATAATATATTTCTTGATGCTTTATTGTAATAAACTCTGTTTCCTACTTGTAGCATTTAGTTTCCCCCTTTATTTAATTGCCCAGTAATCAAATAATCCAGTTCCATTTGGGTAAGCTGCGGATACATTAAAACCGCCATTAAATACCGAAAATGTGTTGTTCATTCCATTACCATTTATCAAGATTAAAAATTCACTTGCTGTGAATTGTTCGTTATACATCCCTTTAGCTTGAATATTTGCATTTCTGGCTTGGAGCATAATTGCTCGCGGCTTGAATGGTAACCCACTTACCGCAAATGTCGTTCGGAGATTGTCACTTGTGATAGTACCTGTACCAGCTTTGATATTACTTAAATTTCTAATGTTAGCAGCAGTCGTCGCATACGATGCGTCAGGCGCGGTGTAAACACCCATGTCAGTGACCGCCTGATTAACTGCAGCCTTACCATCACTGACAGAGGACTTTAAATCAGCTAAATTGAATAAAATCCCATCATTACCTCTGACTAATATTGAGCCGTCTTTTAATAAAGACATCGCAAGAACACCGTTACGGATAAATTCAAATCCAAGATCATTTTCATTATTGGCATTAAATCTCATTAATGAGTAGTGAGATTGGTTAGGTGTTCTAAAAACAAGACTTCTTACCCCACCTTCGATGACCACATCTTCTTTAGTTACGAGCAGACCAGTTATAACGTTACTTCCGTTCTTAGTCACAAAGCTAGATGTTTGCGCTGTCCACGGGTAGCCACCAGCAGTAGGACTTCCTGTATCCATTGACGTAACTGTAGCCTCATTCGTAGCTGTGAATACACCTTTAGCGCCTGTAGCGTAACCTTGTACAGCCAGACTAACAGTCATAGGGTTAGAAGCGCTAGGTGCTTTTCTAACTTCGATAATCATATTAGTACCGTTGAACACTGCTCCACTAATGTAATAATCTCTAGCAAATGTAGTAGATATAGTCTCTATAGTCATATTATTTAACTTAACACCGCTGCTGTCATAACTACCTACTTGAAATAATGCTGTAGCGCCACCATGAGACTCTGACCCTCCCCAATAAGTAGTGATAGCTAATTTTACTGTTCCTGAAAACCTACCATCGAAAGGAATAGTTATGCTTAGCACTTCAACGTTCGTATTACTTTTCCAAGAAGAGTTAGGGAAGAATATTACCTTTTCTGCGTAGTGGTCACTTAAATTCATAACAGATACATCATTTTTAACACCTTTTTGCCATGAGTTATCAACTTTAGGTTTCATTTGTTCCGAATGTTCAGTAAGCGCCGTTTGTACCTGTGCTACTTTTCCATCCACATAATTACGAGATGCAATAATAACTGTAGGATCAATCGTTAGTTTTACGACATCAGCATTATTTGTTTCAATAACAAAATGAATTAATGTTTCCTCCGACACGCCCTCACTTAACTGAGGTTTATATTTCTCTGGATATTGTCCAATGGCTATCAAATTATTTTTTTCATCAAAAATACCAATCTCACGAATCGTAAAACCACCTGCTGTTACGGGGATCACAGCATCAATAATAATACGATTGCTATTAGTTGGATCAATCGATAGTTCAGCAATTGGACCTCTCCAAACTTCGTGTACTAAAGCTGTTTGGTTTTGTTTTGGTACATAGTGAGCACCATTTCCATCGCCTAGTGCAATGTACTCTAACCCCACCTTCGTCTGTGTAATTTGGGCATTGGCTATTTGCGCTAACCCTATGTTTGTGATTAATGTGCCGTATTGCGCCACAATATCACTCCTCTCCTATATTGGCATTATTGTGATTGTTGAGGCTGTTTTGATGCCTGCTAGGTTGTTACTACGCATATGCCGCTCGATGGTACCGAGATTTAATGGATGCAACGTGATATCAGAGCCGGTTGCCATAAAGCTCGGCATGTAAACATTGCCTTCAATTTTAAATTTCCGGGCCATTCGTAAAGCTATATTTAATGGTACAATACGTTCAATTAAGTTTTTTGCTTCCCTATAATAAATCGTTTCTGGTGTAACAAATAACTCCATTTCAAATACAACAATATCTAGGTTCATTTCATACATATCTTGACCTAATAACGCATCCAGCATATTTTTTAGGTATTCGTACACTAACGTTGAGATTTCTTGCATTCTCGAAAGTAACCTTGCCTTGCGGAAATCTAAAGTTTCCACCCGTCGATCTGCAATAATGCCAAAATCTTTTTCACGTATTGTAATGGCTGCCTCTTCTGAAGATAAAATAAATTGATCCTTTTCTATATAAAAAAAAGCTTCATCGAGTTTACTCCAGTCTGTTACAACTGTTTCGGACAACTCTTGAAACTCTCTAATATCTCGATAGTATGATGGAAGTTCATTCATAAAGTCATTGCTCATGCGACCACTTCCTTCAATATAATTTCCGTAATTACAGGTATCTCTTCGATTAGATTAATATTACTTTCTACTCCATTTAATCGTGTGATAGTAATATCCTCTACTCCATCAATCTCTAAGAGTTTCGATTCAATATGCGTGATGCGTACATTGATATCTAAATCCTTATACCAATTTGCACGTAACTCCGAGACATATGCTTCTAGGATTTCATTAGCTTGCGCTTCGATTTGTCCAATTGTAGCCCCATTTAAAATAAGCTCGCATTCAATGGTGATCCCAACTTCTCCGACACCCTCGACAATAACACTATGACCAATCGGTGCGGTGCCGTATCCATCTCCTTTGAATTCAACGGGGTCAATAATCTCTTGCACATATGCAATAAATTCAGGTGTAGGTGCATTAAAATCAGAATCAATAATAATCACTTTTACTGTACCACCACCGTATGGAGCACGTCTTAACCGCACCCCACCAACACCTTGTATGGCACGCACTTTTTTACGATAATCTGCCCGATTGCCACCAAATGCTTTATCCCTAATATGTTCCAAATACTTTTGGTACAGGGATTCATCCGTTTCCTCATCTTCACCTGGTACAATAACATCTGCTAGCAGAGCTCTTCCTAATTTATTATTTGCATCGACAGGAAGTAAATCACCATAATCTCTGTTCCCTACAGCCCCAGCCGTTTGCGCCTCTACTTTAAATTTTCCTGGTTCTATATTTTCTATTACTTGATACAACAAATCATCTAATCTGTAAAGACTGTTTAAAGCAACTTGCAAGGGCTGTCCATCTCGATCAGTGAAGATAGCTCGTCGTATTGCTTTACCTGCCTTTTTACGTTCTACGCCAAATTCGTTGACACGTTTTTCAAGATCAATGCCGTCAGCTGTAGCCGCAAAAGTACGACGATATAGCACCGCCATATCCCAGTATGTTTCAGCAAGCTTGAATGCCGTAGGGGCAATTGCATCATAAATGATGCTTCCTTCCCGCTTATCTACATCATCTGGAACACGTTCAAGCAACTCTGATACTAATTTTTCAAAGGTTTGAGCTTCCAAATATTCAAGCAAGTCTCACCGCCTCCTTCAGTAGCTGTACATCACCGTAAACCGTATGCGCTACAAATGTAACCAAGACATCCTCTTTCGTAGTAAATTCTAAAATGAAATTCGATAGACTTGTAATACGTTCATCTTGTAACAAGGCTTCCTGAATGCGTCTACCTAAATCACCGCGTACATATAACTCATCTTGACCAATCATATTTTCAAAACCATAGTCGTCGGAATAAATCAGATGCTTGAAGCGCACTGTATTTAATACTTTAAAAATGGCTTGTTCCATTGCCTTTTGGCTATCTATAAAACCCCCACAGCGTCCTTTCACAAAATCTAGTTTATAGGTTCGTGTGGGCAACTGTGCCGCTTCGATTATCTCAATGTCTGGCGTAATTGTTACCCCGTCTGTAGGCACTACCATACTTTATCCCCCTCTTTATATCTATCTGATACAAAATATCTTTGCCCTCCCTGCACCCTATGCAACACAACTTTATCACCTATTTTAAGCCCATCTTCAAAAATAAATTTTGCGTATTTCATGTCATATTTTTCATAAGGATTAGGTTCAGATTCCCTTATATTTTTTCGTGAAGAACTTGCTTGTTTCCATGCATCTCCCATACGGCCACTAGAAAAATTCTGTGCATATTCATAAGCAATTGAAACTATACGTTCATGCCTTGTCAAATGCTCAGCCACAAGTAAAAACTCATCCGTTAAGATGAGCTTGGAATGGACTTCTATTTTAAGTGGCTTCGATTCAATTACTTCACCTACAACGATATTGACTGGATTGGATGCTTGGAAGGCAGCCATGGCCGTTGTTTTGATTAAATCTAGTAAACTCATCATATCACCTTTAATTCTAATGACATTGTATGGACTTTAGGTGTCCAATCATGGGTGCAAGTATCCACCAAAAACAATTGTTTTAACCCTAGCTTTTCGATGAAGATAAACACCATTTTGCCTGCTCGTACACGCCAGTCACCTAAACATTTCAAAGATAGTTTCTTTTTTTCTTTATTGTGTACAGCTAGTAATGCATCTAACAGACTCTCAATTTGCGCTTTCGTCATATTTTCATCTACTTTTTCGTAATACTGTAATTGTCCCCATTTAGAGATATTGTTACTATCCTGCGCTATAAATACCCGTCTCTTTGATGCCTTTTTATCATCTAAAACGAGCTTAATGCGATTGTAACTATCATCTATAGAGATGGAATAATCATAATCATACAAAAGACTTTCTTCACCTATATAAAAATCAGTAGGTGGGATAACTAAATCTTTAATATTATGAAGCCCCAGCGAGCCAAAATCGTCCATGAAAACAAAACTTTGATTGGTTGCTACAATAGCCGAATCAATGTATTTCATAATGACATCTAAGGCTTTTTTATCTTCCTCTATCATTGCTGGTGCTTTATAGCCTGTCTTCGTAGATACACTTAATTTTAATTTAGCTTGGCTGCATATTTGAGCTATAGCAGCCTCGGACTGCATTGATTTCATGACAAATGTGTCATTGAACATTAAATACCTCAGTTGGTCATAAGCAGTAATCTTAAATTCGCTGCTTTTCCCCAATCCAGCTTTAAATGAATAACCATAGAAAATTTTGTTCTTCTCATCAGTTACCCTTACAATCGCACCAGATATAATTTTATTTTCGAGTGGCTTCGGATTTAACAGATTAACATTCAGTTCAGAAGCTTTTCCTGTTTTTTCTGTTTTCCAACTAATTGACGTGACAGGGATTTCATATATCTTTCCATCACGATTGTCGATTAATACTTCTATACCTGTCACCTCATTTCTTAGCTGTCCACTCAGGCGGTATTTTTACTTTTAAGCCAATAGGTAATTTTCTTAACTCACTGTCCTTTATTCCATTCAACGATTGTAGCGCCTTGTAGTTTGCTCCATTTCCGGTATACTTTTGAGCTATCTTCCAAAGCGAATCCCCTTTTACTAAACTATAAGTCTGCGGAATAGGTTTAGGGTTATCTCGCGGAGCTACCTTTTTAGCAACTGTTACTGGCTGCTTAGTGGCCGCTACCTTTTTAGTGGCACTCTTTTTTACTACTTCCATCTTTTTGAATCCAAAGGGCACATGTTTTTTAAAAGAAATCGTGTAGTCTACATCTTCTGTGCCAAATTGATCCTTTGGTTCAAAGCTTTCAATTGTCACCAATTCATTAACGGAAAAGGAACCACCAACATAAATAAAGCGGATAACCGTTTCTGCGGCCATCCACTTGTTTATCTGATCTATATATATCTGAGGCTCTCTGAATTGAGTTTCTGCATAGTGAGTATCCTCAGCAGGGAAAAATGATGAGAAAGCAAATTCTGTTAGTTTCATTGGTTTAGGTACATTAACTGTTCCCTTTTTGGCAATGGAAAATTCTTCACCATCAGCGGTGTTTTTAAAAGGGAGTTCAGGCGGATTTACAGGTATACGAAAGCCCTCGGTATCATTTTTAGCACTAAGATAGATGCCTATCATGTATATACCCCCTCAACTGAACGATCTTGCTCATCTTTTAACCACTTCACAATTTGTTTGATTAGTTCCTGCAAGTCCACATCTTTATGAATATCACCTGAAAATTCAATTTTAGGATCACTCTTAATATGCTGCACTATGGTCTTATTATTGTTGGTAATAGGTGAAGCGGAAACATTTTCACGGATGTCTTTTGAAACTGCAATGTCATCTCTTGACGGAGCGGTTAATGTTTGGGATACGAGATCATTAATTTCCGTTGCATTGCCACCTACCCTAGACAAATCACCAAACTTATTAAGCATCTTCTCCATTTTGCTACCTGTAGTATCCTCAAACTTATTATGAACCTTTAAATTTGGTGTTAAAGAAACAATGTTATTAATCGCCTTACCCTCTGCAATATCTTTAAATATCTCAAGATATTCGTCTGCAAGGTTTATTTTGTCCTCAATCTTTTTGACCTTATCAAGCTTACCACCTTTTAATTTTCCTTTGTCTGGATCTCCTGCTGCACCTAATCCAGATTCAGAAGGAGCGGTTTTTACAACGTCGTCCATTAAGCTTGCTTTATCAAGAAAAGGATTTTCTTTATTTTTATCATTTTTACCTAATCCAGCTAAACTTTTTGCCTTATCAACTAAGCCACTCACTTTATCAGCAGCGCTCATCATACCGTCATATGCCCATTCGTTTGCTTTATTAAAAGTATCTGGGATACTAAAGAGCTTGGTCTTAGACAAACTAACTACGTTTTTATCACTGGTTGGAGCTTTAATATTTGCCGCAAAGTTCTGCCAATGCTTTGTAATAACATTTGATTTACCAGTCTGTAACTCACCTATTTTACCGAAATTAACACCAGGTATTTTATTAACTAAGGTGATTAATCCATTTACAGCCTTGATGGCAATGTTAACGCCTGCAACAAAGGCATTTCCTAACGCTGTTGCAGCACTATCAAAACTCCCTGTCATAGCTGACATATTTTCGACTACCATCATAACCAAATCATAAAATAATTTTTTTACTGCATAAACGGGATCAATAAATAAATTAATAAAGAATTCGGCAAAAATTGTTAAGAAATTTGCTATATTTATAAATTGATTGAGGATATAGGCTCCTAATGCTGCGAAAATGCCTGCTACAAACCCAACTACCGTGGCAGTCTCTTCACCCCACATAACCATGGCCATTACTACTAAGGCAATTACTGTAATGATGGCAATAAGTACCCACGTTATTGGATTTGAAAGAAATGCAGCATTTACAACCCATTGTGCCGCTGCCCAAGCAAGAGTGGCTACTCTAATTAAACCTAATATTGCATATTTAGTTGCTAGTATTGCTACTATTGTTCCTATAATCGTTCCTAAAATAACTAAAATAGGTACCACCAAACTAGCATTATCATACATAAACTGGCCTATAGCCCCAATCATGTTATACAATGCCTCAAGAATCGAGAATACAAATGATAGCCCTGATACAAAAAGATTAATAAACACCATTGCATGCCCTGCTAAAGTTCCGAAAGCATTGGAATTTACAAATTGTCTAAAACGTACGAATAACGGCTCGAAAGCTCGCTGTGCCCAGTTATTCAAGACTGTCATAGCATCAGCAAATGTCAGTGGCATTTTATTAAATTTGTCTTCAATTTCCGTAGCTGCTGCAAATAAAGATTTTTTAATAATATCAGCAGTAATTTCACCATCTGACGACATATCCTTCAAGCCTTCCATTCCAACACCTGTAGCATCAGCAATCGCTTGGCCTAGGAGCGGAGCATTTTCCATTATTGAACGAAATTCATCGCCCTGTAGTCGCCCTGAAGCCATCGCTTGTGTCAATTGGTACATACCTGCTTGTTTCTCTTGTGTCCCCGCTCCTGATACGCTAAATGATTTATTCATAAGCTCTGTAAAACGTAAAGCTTCATCATTGCTTGCAAAAGCATCTTTAGCTAATAGATTTAACTTAGCAACACTTGACGCTGTATCGTTATATGAACTTAAACTTCGTTGAGATGCCCTATAAATCTTGTCTTGCAACTCCTTCTGGGTCTGCAATCCGTCGTTAATATTAGCTAAACGGGCATTAGTATTTGAATAATTATCAGAAGCTTGTGTAAATTTACTAAACCCGTTAGTAATGCCTTGAATAGACAGGTACGCAGTTGTAAAACCCAATAGATTAGTTAACAACATACGTACGCTACTGGTGGCCGAATTCGCACTATCTCGGACCCCATTTAGACTATTTCTTAATCTATTTCCTGAAGTTTGCCCCTCGCTACCTGCCAACCTAGCACTTGATCTTAAACGCTCAAAAGAAGCACTTGCACTTTCTATGTCTCGCCGAGCTCTCTGTAAACTGCGCATATCACTAGCTCTATTAGATGCTGTGTGCATTTGTTCCATTGCCCTAATGGTACTATTCATTGCTTTCATCATTTTTTGAAGAGTGCCAGTCATTTTATCTGTTAATGACATTGTTGTGCGTACAGACAGTTTAATCATCCTCCTCTCTAGCCAAAATAAAAAGCACTCAATAAGAGTGCTTCAGACTGTAGACAAACTCAATGAATTTTGAGTTTGCCTACAGTCTTTTTTCTTTTACAATAAAATAAAGTAAAGCCGTTGATTTCCACTACGGGCGGACGCTTTCCGCGGGCGGGGTCGAGCTGCTTCCCTCGCTTCGCTCAGTCCAGGATCTCGACTTTCCCGCTTTTCCCGCAGGAGTCGCCACCCTTCGTTCCAATCAACTTCTACATAAAGAATTCCTTATTCATCTATTGATAAAAAGTACACTTTCGAGGTGATCAACCATGATGACGAAAAATCAAATCAATGAACGTGAACAATTAGAAATGCTAACGATTGATCAATTAGTTCCCCAAGATCATTTAGTACGAAAACTAGAGGCGGCTATTGATTTTTCATTTATCTATCCTTTAGTAGAAAACCTCTACTCTGCCAAAGGACGCCCTAGTATTGATCCTGTTGTTCTCTTTAAAATGACGTTTATTCAGTACGTTTTTGGTATACGGTCCATACGTCAAACCATCAAAGAAATTGAAACGAATATGGCGTATCGTTGGTTTTTAGGATTTGGCTTCCAGACAGAAGTCCCGCATTTCTCTACCTTCGGTAAAAATTATGTCCGTCGCTTTCAAGACACTGATCTATTTGAGCAGATATTCTATCGTATATTAAAAGAGATTATGCATCAAGGACTCCTCCATGCAGACCATTTATTTATCGATTCTACGCATGTGAAAGCGAGTGCGAATAAACGAAAGTATGATAAAAAAGTTGTGCGAAAAGAAACACGGGCTTATGAAGAGAAACTTCAATTAGAGTTAAATATTGATCGTGAGGAACACGGAAAAAAGCCCTTTTCCCCGGAGAAATTTGAAAAAGAAGAATGGAAAGAAATAAAGGAAAGCACGACAGATCCTGAAAGTGGCTATTACGTGAAGGATGAACGTACGAAACAGTTTGCGTATTCTTTTCATGCAGCGACAGATGAAAAGGGCTTTGTCTTGGGTGCCATTGTGACTCCGGGAAATGTGCACGATAGTCATGTATTACAGCCACTTGTGGAAAGAGTCATTAAAAACGTTCAAAAACCATTAGCTGTTGCGGCAGATGCAGCCTATAAAACACCCGCAATTACAAACTTTTTATTAGAGAATCAAATGTTGCCTGTTCTTCCTTATACACGTCCTAAAACGAAAGATGGTTTCTTCCGAAAGCATGAGTATATATATGATGAGCACTATAATTGTTATCTTTGTCCACAAGGACAGATATTGAAGTATACGACAACGACTAAAGAAGGGTATCGTCAATATAAATCGAATCCTTTGATTTGTGCGAAGTGTCCGAGCCTATCCCAATGTACAGAAAGTAAGCAACATCAAAAACTCATTCAACGTCATATTTGGGAATCATATGTAGAGGAAGCAGAACATTTACGTCATTCCAATGACATCAAACAAATCTATGCAAAGCGCAAAGAAACGATTGAGCGTGTCTTTGCCGATGCAAAGGAAAAGCATGGTATGCGATGGACAACCTTAAGAGGTCTAAAAAAATTGTCCATGCAGGCGATGCTTACTTTTGCTGCCATGAATTTAAAGAAACTGGCTACTTGGACGTGGCAAGTAGCTTAAGAGAGCAACTATGCTCGAAGCGTATGTTGGATTTGGCAATGTATGACCAAATATCAAGACGACATAGGAAGAAAAATGACAAAAGCCCTCGAGAGTGAACTTCTCGAGGGCTTTTGTCTACAGTCTGAAACACTCGTTAAGAGTGTTTTATTTCATTCACTATTTCCCACATTCTATTATCTGCTTTAGCAATTCCGTTATGATAAACTAATTAATCTTCCCCTTTAATGAAAACAAACGCTAATCCTAATTACAAAATATTACTAATAGGGGTAGCACCATGTGTATTTTTAGTCAATCCCAATTAAGTAATTCAACCTAAAATTCTATTCTATATTTTTTTTAGCTGCGTAATCACCATAAAAGTAAGTGTCCCAAAAATCACCATATTTTGGAGTGGCAATTATTGTATATTCCCCATTTTCCTCAACTTCAAACAAAACTACACTATTATGTTCCCATCCCACAAATTGTTTTGAGTCATCTACGAGCATATAGATGCTGTATATTCCCTTTTCTAATACTTCACTTTTTTTGAAGTCATCAATTAATTCTTTGGCGTTTGGAATAGTGTGTTTATTTTCATTTATGTCAAACTCAAATTGGAAATTTACCACGCCTATTTTCGATGCATACCTTCCATACCTGTCATCACCAATATTATTTCTTGGGTCGCTTGGTACCAATGTAGGTAAAAGTTTAATAGTATCTATCTTTTGTGTCATTTTAAAATCGTCAAGTAGCTCTTGATAATTACCTACACCTATCTCAATATTGTCGTAGGGAAATATTGAAACAGGTCCATTTCTTACTGGTTCATATTCATTAGGGTATTTCACTAAACCATATTTTGTTATTAGCTGTTCAACTACTTGAACTACCTTTGGATGTTGCTCAATATATGCACCCTTGAATTGTGAAAGGTAAATATCGTCATGACTGCCCTTCCCTATAACCTTCAATGTATCTCTATCAATCATTAGGTACGGATAAGCACGATATGGCTCTTTCATTTCTATATATGTTTGATGGTCAATACTTGCAAACCAGTTATTACTTGCCTGAATAACAGAAAACTCTCCTTGTATTCCATAGTTTGTTTCTAAATATTCTTGTATTGGTTGATTCAGATCATCTTTAGAGAAACATCCACTAAGAATTAGGATTGATGTACTTGCTAAGATAACTTGAATCAATCTTTTAATACTCTTCATTTCCTAAACTCCATTTCCTAAATTTTGATAATATTATAACATTTTCCGTTAAATAAGCTACTCCGTTAGCTTAAGTACATATTTTCACAAACTCAACTAAAGATTGAAGTTACTCCACAATATGGCCCGATTGTTGAATAAATGTTTTAAAAAGAAGCAGCCTTTCGGCTACTTCAACATCTGACTCAAAATATTATTTCTTACTCTAAAAATTGTTGTGCTAGATAACCCCATATGCTTGCCAATTGCACGCATGCTATCCCCATCTAGCAGTCTATGAAGGACCTCAACCTCCCTGTCACCAATCACGTAAGGCATACGCTTTTGCACTTCTGCTATCTTTTGCTCGTATTCCTTAATTCGATAGTTTAGCGAATATACACGGCGTTGTACCTCTGTGAATACTGGATCGCTTGTACCTCCACTAGCCTTCGGTAATGTCGCTTCAATGCCATACATAGCTGTTTTAGCTCCGATGTAGCTGTTGTTATCCATCTTCGCTACTGGCTGTCGTGCTTCCTCAACGGTTTCAACCATCCAGCGATAATTCTCAATCCACTGAATTAAATTCTCTTTCGTTACTTTGATTTGCCCTTGTTTGCCCATTAGGTTTGCCCTCCTACGGTGTGATATACTAGAGTTGTGAACACCATCAAAGGGCATAAACCAATTCAAGCTGTAGCGTGTGCAAACGCCGCGGCTTTTTTTATGTTACAATTTACATAAAATACATAATGAGGTAATTGTATGGAGTTCTTAAAAGCTTTTGCATTTGGTGGATTAAGCGTGCTATCTATCATGTTGCCAGTATTAATGTTAATGGTTGTTGTAATTGGTTGTATCGTTATTTTCTCGTCATTTTTTGAAAAACTACTCCCAAAAATAATTTATAAACCTCTTTTAGTTTGTGTGGTTCTAGTTGGTTTTTATATTTGGGCTGTGCCCATGGATATGGGATTTCGTGAATTTTTTAGAGCGATTTTTTAATCGCTCTTTATTCGTCTTATCCTTATAATGTGCAATAAATAAATTAAGCTTCTATTAACCAGTACAAGACAAATTTCAAATAACTCGGATTGCTTTACTACTTCACTGACTGTTTTACTTCTCATTTCACTAGCAAGCATGAATATTAATAATGCCTGTGATTTAGAAATTTTCTTTGCTGTATAATCTGTTTCCCCTTGTCACTTGTTAACTTTCAAACTAATGTACAATGATCCATCTGTTTGAACTTGGGCAAAATAAACGTCTTTTACGTTTTGAACCTTTTGCTTTTTCAACTTCTTCATAAGCCAGTCTTCAGTTAATTCAAGTTCAACTAAATTTTCGTAAATAAGCTGACCATCCGAAATAACTTCTGTTGGCAAATATGTCGGAGGTGCAATGTTTGCATGGACATCTTGCTTAGTAGCTACTTGTACTGAGGTTTTTTGTAAAACGCTAAGCTTACCATCTGTCTCAAGTATTGCAAATTGTATATCCTGTACTGAAAAAATTGCTTTCTCCCTTAACATCATTGTTAGCTTGTCCATATGCAACCGATTTTTCTTTAAAGAAGATTCTAGAATTAGGCCATTTTGAATGACAATAGTCGGTTTATCATCAAATAATACTCGTGCTTTTTTAGATTTTAAAGAGATGATGGTTATTAAAAATGTTAAAAAAGCCCACCAAATTAACGATATTAATCCATCCAAAAAAGGTGTTTCAGCTACCGCGGCTATTTGAGACGCGATAGAACCAATTGAAATGCCTGTTATATAGTGGAAAAAAGTTAGTTGACCAAGTTGTTTTTTTCCAAGAAGTCTTGCCAGAATAAGAAGTACAAAAAAAGAAAATAATGTTCTAAG
Organism: Lysinibacillus capsici; assembly: GCF_020217405.1. Lineage (NCBI taxonomy): Bacteria > Bacillati > Bacillota > Bacilli > Caryophanales > Bacillaceae > Lysinibacillus > Lysinibacillus capsici. The sequence continues at coordinate 2,631,358 of NZ_CP084108.1, forward strand.
AGTCATTTCCCAAAAATTAAGTGTGAAAAAGTGATCCATTCAACCTTGTTCCTTTAAACCATTGTTGAATAATAGCATGTACAAGAAACTCCTTCTAATGCTAATTTATGAGAATTTGTTCAGTACAACTATAGGCACCTTTCTACACTGCAATACATAGAATACATTTGAGGTAATTCATCACTCTTAAAGTAAAGAGGATATTAATTAAAATGAATAAAAATAATTCACAACAACCTTCTGTGACTACAGAAATTCAGATAGCAAGACTTGCCTATATTGGGGCCTCAATTGCAATTCTGGGCGATGATACCCGGATTGCCCCAAAGTGCTCATAGCCCCAGTCAACAGCAGCAAAATATTTAACGATGTTGAGTTTTTCGAACTCTTCACTAGCAATATAGTTTCGGTCCTTATTAAAGTCCTTGTATATGATCCCTTCTGCCGACAACCATAAACCGTGAATATCTCGATCTGTAAACATTCCGGATCCAGAAAGATGTTATCAAACAAAGTGAAATGAAATACCTTGATATTTAATCTTCCACTTTAAAGTAACTGTCCATCTTTATCGATAATGTCTGTCTTAACTGGATGTGCTGGATTTTCTGGGTTAGTACCTAAGAGGATTAGAGCCCCTGGATATGAACACCGTGAGATAACCTCTTTGACAAACATGTCATGTAATGCGGTACCTTCGTTAAAAAATCCACCTGCTGCAGTAAAACCACGTGCCTTTTTCCATTCATCCGCATTGGTTCCATCAAAGCAATAAACCTTATTACCGAATACACGAACAGCATTAGTTTTATCCAACTTTAATTCTTTGCCTAAGATAGCCTCCATATCATCAAGCACGTTACGTCGAATACTTGCTTGTGTGGATCCACCAATAATAAAAGAGAGCCATTGGTTTTCGAACTTGGCAATGTGCATTAAAAAAAGCAGTATAAGAACAAATGTCTTACCCGCCCTCTTCGCACCACTAGCAGCCAATATTTTAGGCTTTTCATGAATAAAGCAGTCCATAACCTCTTTCTATTTGGGTGTGAGTTCTGCCATTATCCATCACCTGCCATTTTACGCAGCATCTTTGCAATTTCGTTTTCTTGGGTTGTTGTATCTCCAGATTGAATCTTTTCGATTTCTAGTTTTGTTTTATCGATACCTAACTGCATCTGCTTAAGTTTCAAACGACGCTCATCATCCTGGTCAGCCATCTCAACAAATTGACGAATAGAAGAACGCAACTCCCCAATTGCTCTAGATTGAGCAGTGAGTAGTTGCGCCTATCGTTCCCATGCGAATTGGAATTCATATTCTTCCTCTGTTACAGCCTTTTCTACGCCTCCACCATCCTCTTTTGAACGCGGATAGTAATCGTATTTTGCCTTTTTGAGCTCCTTAATTATTTCGTCTTTAGATTCGACGTGCATAATCCTTTGAGCCCTTATGATTGCAGCATACTGTATCTGTATTTGATCCCAGATTAAATCGGCCGGAGAACGCTCGTTCATCGCCTCCATGATTTCGAGTGTTTCTTCTGGTAGGAACTTTTGAAAGAAAACATGTGTAACAGCAGCAGTGTTCCGTTTTGTAAATTGGTTTGGTGGATTAGGATTACCTTTATTTCCAACAGCGTAGGTATTGCCTTTTGGGGCTCCTAACTGACTTTCTACAGTTGCAACCTTCTTAGTTTTGGACGAAGTTCACATATAAACCACTCCTTAATGTTGGTCATAGTAAAGCTGTGAATTGATACATTGATAAATAAACCGCAAATAAAAATAGCCCGATTAATAACCAACCATAAACTTTTCTCTCGCTCTGAAATGCTTCAATTCCTTTAGTTAACATGAATAAACCTGAGAAGAATACCATTAAAAAAGTCAGATCGTAATCCCGTGTTATAAGTAGGTAAGCTGAAAGAGAGACAGTTATGATAGCAAAAACAATTTGTAAAATGTTAAGCATAATATTCCACTCCTCTTTAAATATCATATAACAAAAAGAGAAGTCATGGAAATGATTGTAAATATTTAGCCTTTAATATTAATTAAGATTCCCTTAAAAAATATAGGCCGGCCTACCTCCGAGTTTACATCATATTTTTTCTTTCACAAAACATGATACATGTTTTTCATTTGTTCCTTTTGTTACATTTGTTCCAAACATTATATTTACAATTTTATTAAAGCACCTTCAGTTTAGCATCAGAGTTTAGATAATACCCTATTAAGGTTATTCCATTCGTATGTGAGAAGATTCAATTCCTTACCTGCAATTGTTAGCTGTTCGGATTTAATTAAATTTGCACCATAATACTCATAAAAATAACGAGTTCTATTGTCTTCTAATACCTCCACAAAAACTTTATTGAATCCGAGTTCTTTAAATTGAAGAAAGAGTTGTTTCAATAGTTGTTTTCCAACTCCCTTTCCATGATATTCTTCAAGGAGATAAATAGATGTTAAATCCCCAGAATTAGGGACATTATTACTTTCTCTTTTTCCGCAATCAGCAAATCCTACAATTTCACCCTCATTATTTTCTGCAACAAATACATAATTCCCCTCTTTTGAAATATTGCTATCCCATAAATCAGTTCGTTGTTCATATGATAATTTCTCTAAAAATCCTTCAGGTATGATGTTTTTATAAGTAGATCTCCAACTATCAACGTGTACTTTTGCAATACCCTTTGCATCAGTCAACATAGCTTTTCTTATGTTCATTAAATACACCTCTTAAAAAAGTAATTAAAATATATATTCCGTTCTAATACTAATAATCCTTTTTCTTAAAGCTTGACCCAATAACTTAAGAACATTTCTTTACAATCTCTTTATGTTACTAAACAATCTTGCCCGATTGTTGAACATATGTTATTAAAATGAAGTAGCTCAATGGCTACTTCATCATCTGACTCAAAATATTATTTCTTACTCTAAAAATTGTCGTACTAGATAATCTCATATGCTTTCCAATTGCACGCATGCTATCGCCATCAAGCAATCTATAAAGTACCTCAATTTCTCTATCTCCATGTACTAACGAAATACGTTTTTGCAACTCTGCAATCTTTTGCTCATATTCCTTAATTCGATAATTTAGTGAATAAACACGGCGTTGCACTTCAGTATACACTGGATCACTTGTCCCACCACTAGCCTTTGGTAATGTTGCATCGATGCCATACATAGCCGTCTTAGCCACAATGTAGCTATTGTTATTAGCTTTCGCTACAGGCTGCCTTGCTTCCTCAATCGTTTCAACCATCCACCGATAATTCTCATTCCACTGAACTAAATCCTCTTTTGCAACTTTAATTCGCCCTGTTAACATAGTTTTGCCCTACTATTCCCACACTGGTAGGTATGGTATAATAACTTAACGAACAAGCCATCAATGGGCATAAAGCAATTCGAGCTGTAGCGTGGGATGACGCTGCGGCTTTTTCAAAAAAAGGAATGATGATATGAACCAATTAATTCAATATATCAGCTACAAACCAAGCTTGTAGGGAGTGCTGTTTCTTCCCTTGACCTCCCTGCAAGCTTGGGTTTCTCAAGGGAGCTGATATTGTTGAAAAATCGTTCTAAAACCTATATTCGCCATCAGAGAGAGCGAATCATTCGAAAGAAATGGTCAATTTTAAAAGATGTAATGTTACGAGAAAGTGAGTTCATGCCTGTACGTGGTACATTAAGCAAAGGAAAAATTCATTGCTCATGTAGAATGTGCCGATACGAGCAGTATCACTCGATTCCAAAAGCCAAACATAAAGCAAAATTAAAAGCTATGAAAAAGGAAATAGACGATTATGTCTATTTCCATTTTTCGTATTTCCTTACATCCTTTTTAGTTTGCTTTACCAGTTACGACACTGTAGCTTTTTTGTGTTAAAATTTACAAAAAATACATAACGAGGTAATGCTATGGACATATTTACAGATATATCAAGCATCAGAAGTCTGTGGTTATTAATACCACCAATGATCTTACTACCAGTTGTAATGATAGGATGTGCTGTAATTTATAAAATCCTATTGGGCAATATTTTGCCAAAGAAGATTTACAACTTTTTGCTTGGCCCAATTGCCCTTCTTGGATTCTTTATTTGGGCTATCCCAATGAACATGGGATTTTATGAGTTTTTTAGAGCGATGCTTTAATCGCTCTATTTTTATTTAATACTCAAAATGTTCAGTAATTCATATTAACAATGTAATTTGTTCCATTGAACAACCTATTGTATAATATAATTAACAAATATTAGGGGGTTCCGGAATGAGTTTATTCGTTGCTTCTACCTTTGCAATGATTGCTTTAATCATTGCTTTACTTAATGACATGAAGATTAAGAAATTAGAGAAACGTATCGAAGAACTTGAAAAAAGCAAATCGAATTAAACACTACTATCTTATAGATGGGAATCCCATCTTTTACTGAACAATATCTTTCTGACACGATCCTCAAAATGTTCGGTAATAAAAAATGGTTTTAACACCCAACTTATGTTAAGCTTAAAGCGAGATATAATTTACATAAATTGGAGGTATACAAATACCTGGAAATTTACGTTTTATTGTGCAAGTTGTTTCAACAATTTTAGCTATCATCTTTGTTTTCATGAACTTTTTGGGGCATTGGACAGCAGACAGATTCTTTCAGATCATATTTTTTATTGGTATGATTTTCGCTGTTTTCAGTGTAGGTATTGAAACGGAAAAAAAGCTAAGAAACAGAAGCTGATTGGAATATAAGCCAATTGGCCTTTTTTACTGAACAATATCTTTCACTTGCTCCCATCATCCCAATTCCACAAGCTCAATTGCCCTTTAGCTGGCACTGGCTCAAGTAAAACTTTCATTGTTTTCAGCTCCCATTCATATCGACCATCCATAAAATCACCAAAGTACAGTTCATCACCCTCTAATTTTTTTCCGAATTCCATGCCTGCAGCACTTAACTTAGGCAACGGTGATAGAGAATATGTACTCACTTGAAAATAATGCAAAAAAAGTCACTCACTGTTTTTCTAATGAGTGACTTTCTTTATAAGCCTAACTGGCTATAATCTCTTCAACTTGGGGTGCTTTCCCCTCATTTTTTTAATTAAGAATAGTAAACTTTTTCTACTTTATATAATGTATGCTCGATAGTCGAGCAGAGAGTGGCATCCACTTTGTAAAATTTAACACGAAAGTATAAACTTTTCAAAAAGTTCTTTATATTATTTTTTTGCTTAAAGGCAGGGAGAAATTCTGAATTTTTCTCCACATCACCGAAACTTTGAATCCATTGCTCTACATGAGCCTGACTAAGTATTTTTCTATTTAAAACACTAATTATGGATTTTACCATTCTCTCATCTTCCCCATCGGAGTAAATTCGATCTGTTATGGTCATCTTTTCGTAAACCAAATCGAGGATAGTTAAGAGGTCATTTTTATCCAGTTCGGAACATTGTGCCAAATCATCTAAAGCATCCGCTGCATGGGCTATGGCATGAGCCCAGCCTTTTTTCTTCGTCATACCCACGGTAATCTCGCTCTTCTTGTACACTGTAAAATACTTTCTCTTTTATGTGATGAATTTGCTCACTTGAGAGAAATGGTGATTCTCTATGCCTTGTGAAGAGGAGCGGTATGACTAGCATGGAGAAAGATCGAGTAAAGACAGAGTCTGTATTTGTTTCACCAAGCTTAAAAAGCAAATGGTTTTTATCCAAAACAACCGGAAGAAGTTGTTCTAGTTCGTTTGCTGTTAGAGTATTATCAGGAATCCAGTGTGATAAGGTTGTATAAATTAGCTCATCACGTAGTTGGGCATCCAAAGAACCGATGTTATTTATCATTTCTAGTATCAACTGAAATCTATCGGGAGGTGCTTGGTACCCATTTTCTTTTATTAATATCAACTTTTCTTTTAAATTCATTTTACACGCTCCTACTAGGAATTATCTGAACTAACTTTTTCAAGGGTTTCTACTAACTATACGGCTTTTTCCGTACCCTTCTTCCCTTCCTATATTGAATACTAATTTTTTCTCCTTTTAAAAAAAACATCTGTTCACTTATTTAATTATAAGCGAACAGATAATGAACATTCCATATTTAAACAGCTTCATTATTCATTAACTACTTTTTGGCTCTTTTTGTTTCATTCTACTTTGTAACAACGGGTATGATAGTTTCATTCTCTGCGGACCATTCTGATTACGTTGTAACCCTTTGCCCTTAAAAAGTTGAAAGCAACATCGTCTGTTAGTGCTTTATGTTCTTCGTGTGTTAAATGTAAGCTTGATAAACCTATAATTGGTACATTGTCAGGCTTGCGTTTGAATAAAAATTTTACTGGCACTATTACTTCATAGCTCATAATCTTCACCCCTTTTTATAGATATTCCTACATTTTAGGTTAATTCCCTTCCATAAAATCGATGACCGACTTTTATTTCTATGTACAAAACATATCTAATTACCTAAAATGGTAAATAGTAGTTAGATATATTGAGGTGAATATAAATGAATAATTGTCCTAATTGTTTAGCCAGTAATCCTTTTAAGAAAGTATATAGAGATGGTTTAGTATTTGTGAAATGTGAATATTGTAATACGATTTTTGAAGATATTCCAAAGAGAAAAACGAGAGAAGTGTCGGAGAGAGTACGAAACGAAGTCCAAAATGATGTGCAAAAAGAAAAATCTTCAGGTAAGGCTCTAGCAATTGGCATAGGACTTATGATCCTTTATTTTATTATTGATACGATATCTAAACTTTATTAAATTATAAACTAAAAGTTTGTTATATGAACAAGGGTATTTATGCTATCTCAGTCTTTCTGTTAAAAGAATGAAAAAAGCCCAGGCACAAATATTTAAGTACCTGTGCTTTTTATGTACACGTATAACGAAGTTTCCTAAAATGATAAATAATCCATAAAAAGGTGAGGAGGGGTATTTATGAAAAATTGCCCTAACTGTTTAGCTACAAACTCATATAAAAAATTTCACAAAGAAAACACTGAAATATACGTATGTGAATATTGTGGTGCAGTATCAGAAGATTATACAATAGAAACTCATATAGAATTTAATCATTCGGAAACAGTAAGAGAGTCAGAAAATAGAACCTACTATTATAAAGAAGTGACTCCATCAAAATGGCCGAAAAAAATCGCACTAATTTTGATTAGTATAATAGGATTATTGGTAATTGGACAATCCATAGAATTGTTTTTTTCAGACGAAGAAATGCCAATAAATCAAATCTCAACCATTACGCCCGAAAAGTTTCGAAAGCTCAAAGTAGGTATGAGTGAAGAAACCGTAAAAGAAATCGTAGGATACTGGGCCTTGCACGAAGATGGAGATAAACTTAATTATAAGGGAGAAAACGGTGTAGAAGAAAATTCTAGGGTAAGTTTAGAATTTTATAATGGTAAGTTAGAAGCTATATATGAATTCGGATTAATTACAAAAAGGAAATATTAATATGGTTATCCATAAATTACTTTACTACTCTAGCAAAATTATTTAGACCAAAACTGCATTGGACTCGGACAATTGCACATTAAATAGATCATGTGAAAACTCATTAAACTTATTACGATTTAGACGCCCAAACTTGGTTGCTAATCCATCTGAATATGCAGCAGCTATTACCCGCTTATCAGGATTTTCACCCAAATAAAAAGACGGAAACGATTCTGTTACCGTCATACTTTTACCATGTCGTGGAAGGATCTCTATAATATAGATAACTGTTCACCATCAACCACACGTTGGAGCACATCATAAATTAATTCAGTATGACGAAAGTGCTCATAATGGCCAAGATGTACATATTCAACATAATCACGGTAGAAGCGGCTTGCCGATTTCATCATTTAAAATTTCCTCAACACTGTCAACTAGTTGCTGTTTTAGCCGCATGATTTCTTCTTTTATACCTTCAATTACCATCAAACGATGAGCATTTCGATTAGCTGTTATATAGTCGCATTGATATGCTTTTCGATAAGATTTTGTAGCATTGAAGTATTTAACGTTATACATACAAAAAAGCAACTGTTTATCGTTGAGACCGTCACTTGGGACAATATCAAACTATACAGTTGCTTGCGATTCCGCTTCAAGACGATCATACCAGCTATCTTTGTTTTTCCACCCACGTATAGTTCCCTCAGATCCACCTAGTTGCTCAGCTATATCCTTTAGCTTTATATCACCGTTATGAGCTTTGTAAAAATTATACGCTTGGTCACGTCTTGGATCCCTTGCTCTAGCCATATCTCATTTGTTTGTTTTGTAATCACCCCATTATGCTAGTCGCTTAATTCAATGAAAATAAAAAACCACGCTCGAATGAACGTGATCTAAAAGCTATATTTATTTATCAAAAAAACTCTATTACACATAAAGTATAAATAAACTTTTGTATTTTATTCATCCGGTAATGACTCTATGGAATCACATTTATTACATGTAATAAGCTTAGCTTTAAATTCTATACTTGTTGAAAGTTTCTGCAACATACTTAACTCAATAGCCAACTTTTCTATTTCAACAAATCCCTGACTTTGCAATCTAGAAGTGTCTAGTTCAAGCTGTTTTAATGACTGTTGAATTAATTCTAAATTCTCCATATATTTTTCTAAAATCTTTTCAGTATCCAAAATATCATCCTGATTGGTTGTGTCTTTAATCATTTAACGACTCTTCCTTTCTCTCTATAAAGTCATCTTTACCATGTATATTTTTAATACATGAGATATTAATTAACATCTTAGGAAATGGAATAAAAACACCTTTTAAATCCTATTTAATTAACACCATTATAAAGGTGTTTAACTTATTTAACAAATTACCATTTTCATAGTTAATTGCATAATAAAAAAGCCACACCTATTGGTTATGGCTTTGTAAATTAATTAAGGAAGTACATACATAACTGTCACTGCTGCTCCAAACGGAAGAGCCCCATCCCTGTTACAATTCTGACAGATAATAAATCACATTTATTTATAGCATAGTTAGCTGTTGTTGAACCACAACAATTGGGGTTTGCAGCAGTATTTGGCCCTGTTACTGAAGCAATAACACCTGTTGAAATCGGGTCAGTAAAACCACAGCTTCTACTAATAACTTTCTTCAGCCGTTACTGTATCTGCAGCTGTTAATGTATTATCACGTACATTTTAAACTAATCCAGTTATGATGGCATTTTCGGGTATATATGGGGCTTAGAATCTAAAGAAACATTGATTTTTCTCACAACCCGTACATATTGTTTGCATTTAGGCTTTTATAAATACCAAGTGAAGAAAGATTTACGTGCCCGACCTCCCCTCCATTTTACACCGGATATTATTACATTTGGCACATTTGTAATAGTTTAAGACTGTTTTCTCAAAGACTGTTGCTTCTGGTTTGGCTATCTTCTTCAACTTAAGCATCCGAGAGTTGAAGTAGATTTCTTCACAAATTTGTATTTTTAATTAATTATTACTGTTCACACGCTTCTTTATTTTTCTTATGTCAATTATAAGCCATTTTAAGATTGCAATTATTAGTACTAAAAGTGGTGTTGCCTGGGCTATGAGAAACCCTATCCAAAAATCATTCATAGTACTGGTTGGAGAAGCTGTACCCATTCCACCTACCCAAAAGGACATTGGGATTGAGATTACATTGAATCCCAGACTAATCATAACAAATCCAATATTAGGTGTTACTACTACGGTATTATGTCTTTGTATATGAATTCACCTTTGTTTACAGATTCATTTATATTACACTTTCTACTAAACAATTCACACTTTGCTTTTATTTTTAAAGTAACTTGATTAATAAGTCTATTTAATGTAGAAGCGTAATGCATATTATGTAAATGTAATCTGCAGATTATTAGTCTTTCGTTAAAAGGAGGTGAAAATTACATGCCTTTAACTACTGGTCCAATTGAAAATACAGGAAACCTACCAGCTAATGCCTCTAGCGTTCGCATCAAAGTTCTTAATCTCACTGGCGGTTTATTAACAGGAGTAGTAAGGGTTTTCAGACTAAATGGCACGAGACAATTATTATCAACAACTCCTTTTGCTGCTAATGCTAACGCTTCTACTTTTGTCACGCCAAGTGTAGGTGGATCCGCTCAATATGAAGTTGAGATTGTTCCTAATCAAACAGGCGGATTATACAGCGTTTACGGTCGAACAGCTTCAGGTGTAATCATCGATGCCCAACGATTTGTGAACTCAGAATTAACACCGATTCTTTAATTTTATAAACAGATTTCACTGTTGAAATCTCGGAAGCCTTATACTCAGTGATAAGGCTTTTCGTATTTTATCAATTCCTCTTCCAATTTCTTTATGATTGGAGCATCATTTTGTTGAGTTAAACCCTACAGTAAATTTTTATCATCACCTTTCTATACTGCAATACATAGAATACGTATGAGGTAATTCATCACTATGAAAGAAAAGGGGATATTAATTAAAATGAATAAAAATAATCAGCAACCACCTTTGGAAACAACAGAAATTCAGATAGCAAGACTTGCTTATATTGGTGCTTCGATCGCAACTTTGGGCGACGGTCTATCTGCTGTTGCAGCAGGTTTAGCATTAAATGCTTTAGAAAAATCAAGTAACCAAGATCCTCAAGTCCAAAATAGTGACCAATCTAAGGAAGTAGAGGATCTTCAAAAGCAGATAGATTATTTAATAAGTGAATTAAAACAAGTAAAAAAATCGATGCGATAAAACTACTTTAAAAAGTGACATTAAAAAATAAACAAAAGGAGGGTAAACCTTTGCAATACTTTGTACAACCAACTTCAAACAATAAATTAATTCTCGATCTAGTTAAAGCCATAAACGGAGAATTTAATGCTATTCGATTTTATGAACATTTGGCTCAACTAGCTCCAAATAAAGAAGTTAAAAATCGTATACTAGAAATACGAAAAGATGAAATGAGACATTACCAAGGTTTTGTTTATACCTATACTTACCTAACTGGTCAACAACCATCTCCACAGATAAACAAAACATTACCACAGAATTTTAAGAGTGGTATCCTAACTGCATTTAAAGATGAACAAGAAGCAGTTGAATTTTATCACCGTGTTGCTAGAGAATATAATATTCCTTATATTAGTAATCAATTTAGTTCAAATGCTTCAGATGAACAGAATCATGCAGTTTGGTTTTTATTCTTTATTAACCAATATTGATAAAGAAGCATTACCGACTAAACGTCGGTTTTTTTATTTATTATCTGTACGTATGAATAATACTTTCAATTAACTACATAGCTATAAAAAACTAAACTTGTATATGTTAATTTCAAAACAAACTCAGCTGTTCATATTTTTGTTCTTTGACAGATTCATCCACTATTTCAGGCACATTCTGCACCATTTCTTCTATTTTTTGCACCTTGCTTATCGTTAAAATTAGCCGCTTCTAGCGTGGTTCTTAATCTAACTTTTCTAATAGCCTGTAGTTCCTCTCCATTAGTGTTAATTTCGAAAGTGTAAAAGCAGAAATAATTCCAATAAGAGCACCTACAATTACATCTAAAGGATAATGAACTCCTATCCAAATAAGTGAAATTCCGACTAATATAGCAAGCAAAATTCATAGAATCCATTTTCCTTTTTTAAATAACCAAAGAAACATACAGAATGAAAAAAATAATATGGTATGATCATTTGGAAATGAATTATTTATTGCTTTTTCTATCAACTGATTTGTATTCGAAAGGACAGCCAATGGTTGGTGATTAAAATGTAATAACCCTAAATTTCCCTATCACTTTGATTTATAAAACTCTTTATGATTAGTTGTCTCAATTGCTCGTTTCTACACGTACAATTGAACGTGTTTTTTTTTTTGCATATTCATAATGTATAATTGAATCAATCTGGATAATGCAATATTTACCACTTTATGTTATCCTTATATAAATTATTAGGAAGCCTCGGGGGTTGTTATGCGTTGAAAATACATTCTACAAATAGATATATCATATTTATTTTCGGTATTACTTTGATGATAACTGGAGTGGGAAGATTATCTGGTTTCCTTGAATATGATTCAGTTATTCCAAATCAATCTGTTGCACTACTATACATACCTATGGGCGTTTTTGTAATGTTCATTTCTTACTTTGTTAAACCAAAAAAAGAAAAAGGTTAATAGTTTACTATCTTTCAAGCACCTTCCTCATATTGTGTAGTTAGAAACTGTAAACAACCATCCTTGAAATATCTCTTTAATTCTCTTTTCCTAACAACCATTTCTTTATTGTTATTTACTAATCTTACATACTTACTATTCTTTGTTAGTTTGAAAGTATAACTATCGTATGTTTCAACTTTAAAACCTATGGTATAGGTTCTGCGATACTCTAATTTGCTAGGTAGCCAACCTAGCTTATGACGTAACATAAATGGTTTCATAAAACATACTCCTTTATTATCAATTCATATCAATTTACTGACAGCCTATATTGACTTTCGCACTTTTGTACTTCCTCCATCAACATCAAATACTCATATTGTGCAATAATCAAACCAAACCATATTTTCAAATATTACCTAATCATGTTATTATTTCGTAAGTCATTACCTAAATATCAGGAGTTGTTATAAAATGAAAACACATTCTAGCATTGGACATATCATATTTGTTTTAGGCATCGTATCACTTTCAATCGGATCAGCGAGATTAACAGGTGCCCTAGAATACAATTCATTTATTTCAAATAAATCTATTGCAATACTACTCATTGTGATAGGGGTTTCTGTTATGTTCATTTCATTCTTTGTAAAACCTCTAAAAGTTAAATAACTTTACAGAACAATATCTCTTAGATATTTAACTCCAATTGACCTGTTATTTCTTGTACATGATCATTCCAAGCAATTTGATAATTACTTGCTATCAGAGTTAGCAGGAACAATTTAAAAAGCCTCTAACAGTCGAAGTGATAGTTGCCAACTACGTTTAAAAAAGACTATTAACGATATAACTAGTACTCCTATTATTTTATAAGTGACCTGACTTTACTGAGAAAGTGAATTAATTTTTTTATTACGAATATGAACAACCCCTGTATTACTAACTTTTATATTCACTTCTGTAATGCCTCTTTTTAAAATATGTTCTATTGCATATCTAATCTCCCATTCTTTTACCTGACCAAGATCATTTGAAATACTAGCATGGCTAGATTTCTTATTTTCACTATGAATAATGACTGTCCCTTCACATTCGTATACCTTTACAACACCACCCATAAAACCAGAAGCAATAGTTACAACATCGACTCTTTCTTTTGTTATATCTCGAAATGTTTTAGTTGGAAAATTATATATTTTTGCCATTTTGACCTCTCCTTTTTCAGAACATTCGTTTGTACTTATAATAGAACAAGCGTTTGCTCTTTAGCAAGGAAAAATTTATGAAAATAAAAAAACTTTGTTATTTGATAGTGATTAAATTCTTTCTTCTAAATACTATAAAGCTAAGTTTTATATATAACTCCTTAATTTTTTCATGATTTAAATACAAAAAAATCCGGGCTCAACATTAATTGAGTACCTGGACTTTTTGTCGTCGGAGTATTGCTTTTGTAGATTAACACTTCTACCTGTACAACTTCTGAACAAAATATCATAAAATCTCGGATAATTTTATTGTTTTGCTTTCATTGTTATAGACTATCTTCTATAAATCTGCAATTTCACGGACTGGTCCGTTGCAAGTAATGTGTCAATTCTTTCATTTTAATAAATCTCTCTAAAACTATTAAAGTGGGGTATAAATTGAGGTGCGGTTTACACCGAACCTCCCCACCCCTTTGATATCAAGGGGTTTCTATACCTGTCTAACAAAGCGTATCTAAATGTATTTAACTGCGGTACGCGCACTTTTGTACCTCCGTTTGTACAATGCATATTCAGTCGCTATTGAAGCACCACTTTCTTTCCAGTAATCTTGCTGTTTTATTAATACCTCCAGTAGGTTTAGCAGACTGTAGATCAACTCAATAAGGTTTGATTTATTTAGTAAAGTCCCAAGGGCAATGTTCACATTTTTTTAAGAAGCTTCTTTACAAATCATTAGTAAATTGCCATCTAAATCTTTGAACACAAAATAAAAATTGTCCTGAATCTCTGTAACAAGTTCAACATTATTTTCTTTCATAAATTGATAAGAAGCTTCAATATCATCGGTTAAAAGCTGAATTGACGGAACTTGGTAAGTAGAAATATCACCATCTTCTTTTCTCCACTTTGGCATGGAATCTAAAATTAATCCAGCTGTACCTTTCATGGGTACCACGAATAAATGTCCAAAATATTCTTCTCCCCCTTCCAAACCAAGTATTTTTCTGTACCATTCTTTTGCTTTCTCTAGGTTACGAACTGGAACAAATACACCTCCAATTCTGTTTTTTATTGGTGATTTGTAATCATGGCTAGTCACAAATACATCCTCCTTAATAATTTATTTCTACTTGTGGAACTCTATATTTTTTCTATTTCAACATGATATTCTACTATTCCTTCTTGCACTAACCCAGATAAGTTGAAGGAACAACACTTTTAGAAATAACTAAATAGAAGCAGCTTAAAATATTGTTTCTCATCTTCAGACGTTCGTTTCAAACGTTCAATTAGAACGTCAAACAGCTTTAATTATTGGTATATTCTAATCCTTTATTTTCTAAACACCTCATTAGTGGCTGGATTTATCATGTTACTTCATAGAATTTTGCTCTAGTCTTATAGATTTGCTGCTACTACGTATACGATCCCTAATCCTTTGCCTCCTTGGCGAAAATAAAAAGCCATGAGATCCATCAAGAATTAGGAGCAAGTACTTCTTCCCATCTCATGGCACTCATAGCATCTAAAAAGAACACCCATGTTAGGTGCTCTTCCGATCAATTTTTCTTGTTTAAATCATCTGGATAAACTATCGTGTTAATTACATCTCCATTTGATTCATCTTTAAAAATTACTTTGACTTTATAATCCTTTTCATCCACACCATTAAATAATTGATAGTACATACCTGTTAAAGCTAGTCCGAATGAGGCCATTGTATCAAGACTATTATCAAATTCTTCTTTGTTTACAGATAAAGTGAATTCTGAAAAAGATTTGTCATAGGTTACATCTTTAATAGATTTGAACTCTTCACTTGCTTTAAGCTCATCTACACTTGCTAGAATGCCTTCTTTTAAACCTTTCATCATTTCTTTATGTTCTGTTTCAGACATTTTATAAGTTAAAGAACCATCATCGTTCCTACTGACTTCCTTCATCCCACTGCTTTTTGCCTTTGAAATAACAGAATCAATGTCCTGACCCTCAAAAAATAGAGCTGGAATAGTTACTTCTACATCCCCACCATCTTTGCTACCTTTTTCCTGGCCCTCACTACAACCAGAGATCAAAGCACCTAGTAATAAAAATAATGGTAGTATCCATTTTCTTGCCATTAAATCTCCTCCTCATACTCCAATATACAGAATTTGAAGAGATTACACTATACTTTATTAACATACAGCTCTATTTCTTAACCTCTTCTATACATGAAACATCATTTCTTCGTCAACTTTAATGTGCTTAAACTGGTGACGTTCGACATCATTAATAAAATCTATTTCCTACTAAGCGTTCAATGCTTAACTTTATAAAATTCAACACGTACTTTGATATAATCAATCATGCGTTGTTTTACATTTCTTCAACAAAGGTTGTGATGAATTTTTATGTTTGCAGTACTTTTGGCTATAAGTATTGGAGTTATTTTTGCTGTGCAAACAGCCATTAATGCTCAATTAAGAAAGTTTGTGATTTCTCCTTTTTTAGCTTCCATGATCTCCTTCGCTATTGGTGTCATCTTCTTAACTATTACATTAGTAAGTAGTGGTTCATCACTGGGGATTCCATTAGATTTATTGTTGACCCAACCTATCTATATTTGGTTGGGGGGAATTGGTGGCGCTATTGCGATAACTACTAACATTCTTCTGTTTCCTAAATTGGGAAGTGTGCAAACGGCCATCCTACCGATCTTTGGAATGACTCTCATGAGTATGTTCATCGATCATAATGGCTGGTTTAATGCAACACAATATTCCTTTGGTTGGAATCGAATCTTTGGCATATTACTAGTCTTACTAGGTGTCCTTTTAGCTACAGCTATACGAAGCAAGAAAAATGACCAATATTCACCTCAAATAAATAAGGAGAGGATGTTGAATCAATGGATTTGGCGAATAGTAGGCATACTAGCAGGAATGTTACTAGCTATCCAAATTGCTGTTAATGGGCAATTAGGAAAAGTTCTTCACTCCTCTTCTCATGCAGCCCTTGTTTCATTCTTTGTTGGTACTATTACCTTGATTATAATTGTTGGGTTAAAGGATCGTTCTTACACAAATATTAAAGAGCCTTTTAAACAAGCTGCTCCTTGGTGGATATGGACTGGTGGGATCTTAGGAGGATCTTATGTTCTCATCAATGTGTTTCTTGTCAATCAAATTGGTAATGGCCAAACTGTAGTCCTTGCTTTATTCGGTCAAATCACTGGTAGCTTGCTGGTACAGCAATTCGGTTTGTTTAACTCGATAAAGAATCGTATTCAACCATTACAAATAATTGGTTTAATGGTGATGATAGCTGGTGTATTTTTAATTAGGCTATTTTAAATAATTTCCTTTGTTAACTTAACCTTGAACGATGAAACTCTTTTTCAAGAATGGATGCGACATTTCCCCCAAAACATAAAACCAGAGTTCATCTACGAAATGTAGCATAAACTCTGGTAATGATTGTGGTCCATCTTTATTTTATTAATTGCCTCATGATGATTTCTTCGCCGATGCGTCCTATTAGCCTTTCATTCGTATCTTCAAACCCTACTTTTACATATAGTTTCTGTGCTGGTATATTATCTTTGTCTACAACTAAAACAATTTCATCGCAATTAGGAAATTCTGCTTTAACAAACTCAACTAGTAATGTCATTCCTTCTTTTGCGTAGCCCTTCCCTTGTTCCATATGATTAATTGATAATGCAGATAAGAGCATCGCATTTCTATTCGTAGAATATTTTTTAACTCGTTCATTAGAATTTAGGAGAAAGAAACCAACAGGTGTATTTTCACTTAGAATTACAATGCGATGCTGTCCTTCGTTAATTTCCTCAAAATTGCTCGGCAGTGCAGAAAATTGTTGTTGCTCTTCAGTAAGTACAAAAGCGTTCAGTTCTTGCATATATTCACTTGAAAAATGCTTTAATACTACCTTCTTCAATTTTTCCATTACGTAATTCTCCATTCGCTTTTCTATACTTTACCACTTTATTAGCTGGTGGTCATTCATTTATTTGAAATTTCGAAAAACACGTACGTTAGATAAATAAATCACCTAATAAATGCCTAGGCTCAACATTAATTTGAGTATCAAGGCATTGTTGTTACTTATACTTACTTTTGGATATGGTTACAGGGATAGTGGTAACCATTAATATTAACCCTAGATAGAGAGGATATTTTAAACATGCATTCGTTGAATACCCCAATAAATAAGGCATACCTATTAAGGCCATAACTACTCCAATTACAAACAAACCCATTTCAATTTTTCTAATCATATTTTACTCCCATCCCTTACCATTTCTTACTCATTTTCTAACGCTAACCCTATAACCAGAGAGGCTTTATCTGGAGCTTCTTTAAAATAAAAGACACCCCTCAGAAATAAGGAATGTCTAACTTTTTATCTATACACATCTAACAGATTTAACAAATATCTTTCTAATTCATTAATCGCAAACAAAACTTCCTTATGAAGTCTATCCTCGACAACGCTATCATCATTAAAGACCTCTAAGTATTTATTCACTTCTATAAAGAATTTTTCATACTCCTGTAAAAACTTATCAATCGTTTGATCACCAGGTGTTACAGATAAATAAATTGTTTTAAATAAATTAAAATCACTATACGCATTACTTAAAAAATAGATAGCCAGTATTCTATCGTTATTAATATACAATTTCACAAAAGATAGATTTTGTTTCAATTTTTTCAATGCATTGATAAGATTGTTCGTTTGCTTCAACATATTTGCCGTATTACTATACATCTGATAATCACCTCCATCTTTATAATAAGCAGAAAACCTACAAATTGGAATAATTTTCTGCAAATTACTAGCTGAAAACTTCGCTTATAATACAATTAAATCGAAATATTAATTAATAATGCTAAATGTATTACCGAAAGGATCCCCATTGGATAAATAATGGATCTTGAAAAGCTATTTTTAAATTCATTTCGAGGATGCCTTTCAAAAAATAAATGCAGGATGGCATGAATGATAAAGAATAAATCAAGGACCCAAAACATGATGGTTTGATAGTGACTGAAAAGTAAGGAAAGGATGAATAC
Source organism: Lysinibacillus capsici (assembly GCF_020217405.1). Lineage (NCBI taxonomy): Bacteria > Bacillati > Bacillota > Bacilli > Caryophanales > Bacillaceae > Lysinibacillus > Lysinibacillus capsici. The sequence goes on from NZ_CP084108.1 coordinate 2,649,850, forward strand.
GTAAAGAAACAGGTGAATAAAAGTGAATACTTTATAAGCCTTTGCATCTTCCATATCTTTAAGTATTATAAACAATCGCCACTCAGAGCGTCTTATTGCATCCATTTCGTGCAAAAGAAATAAAGAAAAGTTAAATAAAAAAAGAATGAGTAATAAATCAGGCATATAAAACCTCCTACAATCTATATACCAAATGTTACTATAAAATCACTAACGAAATACTAAGTAAACACGCCTAAATATGTCGATTTGTAGGACTAAGAAGGCTTTCATTCTTTTTCTTATTACCTTTTTTACTTCATTAATTTTTGCATAAAGACATTTAAATTCCATATTACATTCAGTTCCAAATGGAATTTCTCCTCTTTTTCCGTTAAATGGTACAGCTTTATTTAATGGCCTCCAATATCCTTTTGTAACAGTGTAAGAAACAACATGGTCATAATGACCAACTGTTAAAACCCCTAGTTTATGTTCAATCGATTCTTCTGGTAATAAGACTTCAAACTTTACAAATTTTATATCCATTCGACACCTCAAACGTATTATGTTATCGACTCCATCCATCCCTTATATATAGGTTCAAGTGGCACCATTCTAAAATTGGTCACCTTCCTTAAGTAAACCTAGACAACTACACAGCACACAATCAGAAGGCTTTTCGTTGGTAAATAATATGTGTAATTCCCCAAGAAATAATATAGATTAGCATAATAAAAAGTGTTGCCCCTGTATATAAAACCGTAACGGATGTATGATCTACAAAATCAATAATTGTTGTTAAGTGTTCATTCATATACAATGCAATTGGTCGTGAAATCCAAGTTAAGAGGATAAAGCTAATAAGTATAACCGTTGTAATATACCCCTGTTTAAAAATCTGAAATAATGGGAAGGTAAGCGCACCAAATAGTAAGAATAAGCCACTACCAATGGCAATGTCAGATATCGTAAAATGTTTATTGAAAGCTAGAAGCGCTAGACTTGTAACACCTATGGATAAAATCATATAGACAATCGCTCCAAGATAGCGGGATGCGATAATTTCTGTACGTGTGTATGGCAAGGAGTTTAATAATATGTTCGTCTCAACTTTTTCATCGTATGCATACGTGTTAAAGGGAATAAAAATACTGGCGACCAGAAAAATTAAAACGGGTGGTGCCCCCAACAAAATAAAAACTAAGATAAAAGGAATAAAAAGCAATAGCTGCCTTTTCTGTAGTATGACATCGCGTTTAATTAAATTAAGCATGATGGATGCCTCCTTTAAAGTAATACATGATATCTTCCAGAGAGGCACGTTCAATAATAACTGTGTCTCCAAAAATATTTTTCGCTGCTTTAATATTATCCGTTAATGCTTCAAATCCTGTGGATGCACGATGAACATGGACAAATGCTTTTTCAGTGTCTCTATCAAGTAGATTCAACTCACCTTTAACGAGCGCATAGTTTTCAGCTACATCGTGTATAGATTGATTAAATACTAATTCCCCTTTCTGTATAAAAGCTATGTAATCTGCGATACGATCTAAATCAGTTGTAATGTGCGTAGAAAAGAAAATAGTGCGATTGCCATCAACCATTAATTCCTGTAATAGATCTAACAGCTCCCGTCTAAAAATGGGATCTAATCCTGCTGTTGGCTCATCCATAATAATTAGCTCTGCATGATGTGAGAGGGCTATTGCTAATGAAGCCTTCATTTGCATCCCTTTTGAAAATGTTTTGATTGCTTTGTTAAGCGGTAGTTCGAATTGTTCTACGTATTGATAAAATAATGTATCGTCCCAGCGCTTGTAGGCAGGTGCAACGATACGTTTTATATCTTTTAAGTTCAACCCTTCAAAAAATATATTGCCATCGTATACAAACCCAATGCGCTGCTTAATCTCCTTCTCATGCGTCTTGTAGTCCAATCCAAAAAGCTTAACTTCTCCAGCATCTGGCCTTAATAGATTCATCATCGTTTTTATCGTTGTGGACTTACCCGCTCCATTCGCTCCAATGAAACCCGTTACAAAGCCTCGCTTTACCTGTAAATTTATATGATTTACGGAAAAGCCTTTGAACCTCTTTGTGACATTCTTTAACTCGACTACATTTTCCATCCCTTTCACTCCTCGTATAAAATCTTCAATAATTCCTTTAGTTCATCAAGAGACAGGCCTATTTCTCTGCTATTCGCAATGACCGCACTTAGCTGTTCCTCAATAACCTTCAGCTTCTTTTCCCGTATAACCTCCAAATTTTGCTCCGCTACAAACGATCCTTTGCCAACAATGGAATAGATAAAGCCTGCCTTCTCCAATTCCTCATAAGCCCGTTTTGTTGTTATTACACTAATTTGTAAATCCTTTGCGAGGTTGCGCATGGATGGTATGGCTGTGCCCTCCTGTAGTTCACCTGCTAAAATAAGTGATTTAATTTGATTCGTAATTTGTTCATAAATTGGCTCCTTTGAACTGTTCGAAATAATTATTTGCATGCCAATCCCTCTTCTTTATTTTTTTGAGAATATCGTTGAAAAAATACTCCCTAGTGCTGCAATCAGTATAGCAATAACATGGATTGTGATGAACATATTAAAAAAAGGAAAGGAATAAGGCGTTATCCATTCGGTAAAAAGCCTCGAATCCAAAATCCATCTTCCCATTCTGGCAACTAAATTATTACTATCGTTCATGTTCGGCTCCAGAGCAGTGCCATCGACCGCGATAAAGATCAATTGAACAATTAAAAATATACCAATAGTGATGATCCATCGTTTTAACCGATTACTTTCATCCGCATTTTCAGTGCCTATCACTTAAACAATTCCCCCACAAATTCATTATATTGTATATATACTATATAAACATTATATACACAATTAAAAAATTTGTTCAACCACTTTTTTGTGTTTAAAGGAAATTTTACCGTGAAATGAGCTATGGCATTCAAATACATAGAAGGAGCCTATTTTGATAGCTATTATCAAAACAGGCTCCTATTAACTACTTGGCCATTGATTGTGTCTTGTCATGCAAATATGTTCATTCTGCAGTTGCAATCTGATAATTTATGATATAATGAATCATCTGACTAAATTGGCAAGACAATGGCTGTAGCGTGTGACGACGCTGCGGCTTTTTCTTTGTTTATTCCTTAATTAATTTAAATATTTACCCTGCTTGGGTAGTGCGATTTGATCAAAATCATCGACAAGTTTTTTTAGATTGCTTGTCAGTTCTTCGCCCTTCATTGGTAATCCGTGCCCTGTGATGGCAACGGAAGGTTTTAGTATGGCTAATTTTTCAATAGATGCTCGAGCAGCCAGCCAATCTGTTGTAAAATATTGAGGGGGACCACTGATTTCTTTTGTCTGTGTAATCACCTTATAAAGAGATTCTTGTTTGACCGTAACAAATGCATCGCCAGCAATAAGCACCTTATCCCTTTCACGGAATAAAGATATATGCCCTGGTGAATGGCCTGGCGTATGAATCCATTGGAAACCTGCCATAAATGGAACACTACCATCAGAAGGTAAAACTTTGAGGTTACCACCTAAATTTATAGCTTCATTTGGAAAAATAGGTGACATTTTAGCAACCAAGCCGTTATTGACCGTTGGATCAGGCTCTGGATAATTTTGTGTTCCAGATAAAAAGGGTATTTCCAATCTATGCGCATAGACAGGAACATCCCACATCTCTATTAATTCTATGATTCCTCCGACATGATCAAAATGACCATGAGTCAGTATGATTGCCTTCGGTCGAGACTTAGAACCATAACGTTCTTCAACAACTGAAATGATCTCATCCGCACTTTTGGGCATCCCCGCATCTATTAGCACAAAATCTTTCATCTGGGGTTCACCATAAAGTACAATATTTACAATTTGAATCGTGTATTGATATAAATCAGGTAAAATGTCTATACCTACACCGCTTCCAACAGAAGTTGCTGGGATAAATTTATAATCTTCCCCGTAATTCAAATTCTTGTCCATTTTAAATCATCTTCTTTCATTAAGTCATTGGAGGTTTAAGCATAAGAATGAAGTTTTATTTATGGAAATGCCACAACTGTAGAGGGTGGCATACTTATCTTCTTACTTCTTTTCTTTTTTATTGAAGGATGTTCTTTCTTTTGCTCTCGTTCCTCTTTTACTGCTTCTAATTCTTCAGGATTAAATTTCATTGCTAGTTCTTGTTGCTCTGCTTCAAAACACTCACCTCCAATATGCTTTAAAGTGGTCTTCCTTAAGAAAATCTATACTTTTCACTTTTTCAAAGCTATCAAACGTATAAATAACCAAAAAACATCCATTCTATAAGTGCGTAGTGTCTCACTACTTAAAGAGCTGCAGAGATTTCTTTCTCTGTGGCTTCTTTTATTTTTTAAAAATTTTATTATTAAAAGTGAATTTTACTTATTTTTTCAGCCATACTAACATGGCTTTAATGGCGAAAAATAAGAAAAGGATGTGTACAGATGGGTATTCTTGGTGGAAATCCAAAAGATGAACCGTTGCATTATGGTGAGGTATTTAGTGTGTGGTCGGGTTTAATTGCAGACTATGGCATGATTTCTGGCTATCAAACATTTTATAATCATGCTGGTGATGAAGATCTTAAAAAAATTATTGAAGATATCATCGAAACATGCAGGGAAGAAGTAAAGCAATTAGAAAAAATTCTAAAAACAAACGGGATTGCACTACCTCCTGCATCACCTGAGAGACCTGTAGCAAGACTTGAAGATATTCCTCCAGGTGCTAAGTTTAATGATCCAGAAATAAGTGCTGCCCTTACTGCTGACCTAGTAGCTGGATTAGTTGCATGTAGTCAGGCAATGGGTACTTCTACTCGTGAAGACATCGCATTAATGTATGGGCAATTCCATATGGCGAAAGCTCAGCTTGGCGCAAAACTTTTACGTTTAAACAAAAATAAAGGCTGGCTTGTACCACCACCATTACATGTTAATTATCCTGAATAATTTAGTACTGTACTCATAGACACGTAATCAGAAATTTCGAGGCACTTTAGGGGTAGATTGAACACAGTCCTGGCCTGAAAGATAAAATATTTTTAGCTGTAGCGTTTGTAGACGCTGCAGCTTTTCGAATGTATAAATAGACTATAATTGTATCGCACATTTCAACACACTTCATAGGCTGTGACGTTGGTTGACCTTTATAGTCTTATTTTTATTTTAAAGGCAATAAACTATGCACAATGAGTTAACTTTTCATATTAATAGTAGTGTTAAGCTAATCTAGTTTAACTTGTACCTCCCGAATTGTTACTTAGGGTCACTTTCAGCTGAGTGACCCTTCAATATTTATTCATTTATTTAAATCTCGTTTTAAATTCGGTTATTTGGCTTGAAGCTTTCTATACTTTACATATTCTAGCTTCTCGAAAGGAGGGACTTTCATATGGGATATGAAGTTTACGGTTCAAACTATGGCAAGCATGATAATTTATCATTCGCTCTAATTGTTGTCCTCTTTATTCTTTTAATTATTGCTGGCGCTACTTTCTTATATCATTAATATTTACCTTCTAATATCCTCAAATATTCATACTAGGATCAAAGGGTCGTCTCCCACCTTGGTGACCCTTTTTTACTACTTACTTTGTAGCATAGAAGCATATATGTAGGAAGCTTACATATGTCAAGTTTGTTACTCACACAGTGTACTAATCTAACAAACAGTTCATAGAATATATCAAGCATAATTAGGGCTAAAAATAACAAAGGAGAATGCCTATGAGCATTGATTTTATTACACTTGCCCCAACAGTCATGCAGGTGTTTAAAGCAGGAGATGCAAATCCAAAAAAAGTAAAGCGCATTGTTTATGGACAAGCTACCTCTGATGCAAATGGAATAGCCACATTATATTTTACAGACAATGCATTAGCTAATGGCAATCCTCTCTTATCTACTATTGACTATGCAGTGGCAAGTGTATACTCGACAAATTCAACGATAAACTTAAGACCGAGAGTTCAAATGAGAGAGAAGAATATTAGTGGGAAATATGTCTCTGCTAATATTACAAATATTAGTGGTGTGACAGTATTAGGAATTAGTGTATTAGGATCAGAAAATCCAGTAAGTGGCGTTATTGTAGATTTTATGGTTTTAGGTAGTTTTGATTTGTAGACAGGTCATACTGAACAAACTCCCTCCTGTTGCTTTTACATTCTTTATTAGATGGTAGACCTTTCTTGGTAAAACCTCACATCCTCACTTCTTTCGTCGAGATAGGCAAGTAACAAATTATTTTGATGTGAAATGTAATGAGAAAAAAAATAAAGACAAAGTCGAAAAAATCGACTTTGTCTACTGAAAACACTCTATTTAAGAATGTTTTTCTTCATTTAAAAATTAAAGTTTAACGATGTTAGCAGCTTGTGGTCCACGTTGACCTTCTTCAACTGTGAATTCAACTTTTTGACCTTCTTCAAGTGATTTGAAACCTTCACCTTGGATAGCTGAGAAGTGAGCGAATACGTCTTGTCCGCCTTCTACTTCGATGAAACCAAAACCTTTTTCTGCGTTAAACCATTTTACTGTACCTTGTGTCATTTAAATGACCTCCAATAATGTTATTAAATAAAATCATACAACTTCCAAAGAAAAAAATTCACATATTACAAAAAGTAACTAACAAAACACGATTACTCTTTGTAATATGTGAATTTATTATTTCTTTAAGAAAGATTCTATTACATACAGTATATGATAAAAAATCGTATTAGTCCAGTGTAAAGTGAAATTTTTTATCAATGAAAGGCTAAAACTTGCATATACCACCTATTTAAAGGGGTAAAATTAGTCATTTCACCGCCATTAAGTAGCTACAGATTATTTATTGAGGAGTTGGAAACTACATTACATTGGCCTTCATTATTCCTGCTCACAGCTAACATCGTGCCGTCAGCCTTTAGCCCAACTGTATGACGATAACCCGCAGCTATAGCAGCTAGAGGCAATTGTTTTTGTATTTCAATAGCAATATTCCTTACCTTATTAATCCGTATATTTTTTGAAGCTGACTATTACATTTTAGGACATAATTGCCCTATGCTTCCTTAGGCTCTACATGGACATGCACTTCATAAACCCCTTGCTCTTCCACCATATTTTTTTCAACAACCGAAGCAACATCATGTGCTTTCGTGATATCTAGCTTTGCATCTACAAGTATAACGACATCAATTACCTCATTATTACCATAATTTCTTCCTCTGATTTCTTTCAATCCTTTAACGCCATCTATTTTTAAAATAATCTCTTTGTATGTTTGAAGAATTTTCTCATCAAACCCATCCGATAGTTCATGAGAAGCTTCCTTAAAAATCTCCCAAGCTGTTTTACAAATGATGAAACCTACAACGATCGCAGTTACTGTATCTAACCAAGGCATATGTAGTTGTGACCCTAAAATTCCTACAGCGGTTCCAATACTTACCCAAGCATCTGACAAATTATCTTTAGCTGCAGCCATAACCGCTTTACTATTGACTTTTTCAGCCAATTGTTTGTTGTAACGATAAACAAAATACATCACCAATGCTGATCCTACCCCTACATAGGCTGCAACCATATCCGGCGACTCTTTTCCACCCTGAAAAATGGAAGAAAAACCACCGACCAATACTTGAATACCAACGGCCATCATAATAAATGAAGCGACCATTGATGCAATGGTTTCACTTTTCCAATGACCATAGCGATGATCATGATCTGCGGGTTTTTGTGAAAGCTTTAGTCCAATAAGTACTGCAATAGAGGCAATAATATCTGTCGTATTATTCAATCCATCCGCTTTTAAAGCTTCTGAACCACTCAAGTAACCAATGCCAACTTTTATGATGGATAAAATTATATATGAAATAATACTGATGATGGCACCACGTTCACCTAATTTAAGATTATTATATCTTTCTGCTTCCAATTCACTTACCTCCCACTTACGTACATTATGATCATAACAACTCAACATCGAGTGGGTCTACAGCAACCTTTTTGCACTACTATACATAAGTAGGAGGAATATAAAAGTGTTGATGAGGGGAAAAAATAAAGCCATTAGGAAGAAACTCAGATACTGGTTCAAAGCCTAGAAATTATTATACTAACCGAATAAAATAGTAGTGTATCTGTTCTTTAAGATTTTTTCCTCCAACGAACACACCTAACAAACCTTGGTCATTTCCATTTTCGGAAGTGACCCTTTTTACGTACTTATAAGCACGTAAAAAACCTTGCCACAACTGTAGCAAGGCTTTTCATCTCAATTATCCTCGTAGAAACCCGCCCTCTGAGTGGATTATTTGTCCAGTTATCCATGTAGCCTCCTCGCTAGCAAGAAAGCTAATCACCTTGGCCACATCCACTGGTGTCCCAATCCGCCCCATTGGAAATTTTGGTAACAGATAACCCCTAATCTCATCATTCATCCATGTAGAATCTGTTGGCCCTGGATTGACAGCATTGACGGTAATGCCCAGTGGTGCTAGCTCCTGTGCTAATGATCTAGTAAAGGCGGAAATTGCCCCTTTCGTTGCTACATAGGCTAACTCTCCCATCATAGGACCTAAATCTTGACCAGATGTCATATTAATGATTCTCCCTGAATTTAAATTAGCTTTTTCAAAAAGACGTGCAAATTCCACACAAAGTAGTAAGGTTGACCTCATATTCACCGCGTAATGTTCGTCTAATGTTTGAGCATCTAACACTAGATAACCATCTTGTGCTGAATGGGCAGCATTATTTACTAAAATAGAAGGTACACCTAGTTTTTCGAAAACCGTTTGGAGTATCGTTTTTGGAGCTTGGGAATCTGATAAATCAATCGACAATTCTTCACATGAAACACCCTTACTCAAAATTTCCTGCTTGAATTCTCCTATCCACTTACGATCAGCATGCCAGTGTGTGAAAAAAACATTGACACCGTCCGTAGCCAATCTTCTACAAATAGCTGTTCCAATATCTTGAGGGTGGCTTGCACCTGTAATGATTGCTATTTTACGTTTTGTTTTATTCATTTCTTTTTACCCCCATGCTTTTTGATGGTTATTGAGATTATTAATAAAAAAAAGAGCATCACCATAATGGTCTGCTCCGTTTTTAGAAATCAAAGCACTTACACTGAACATCCTTTGAAATGACCACCATACCTAGTCAAACAAAATTCGTGTTAATTTTCTAATCTAAAACTTTAATCTGATTTTGAACTTCAATAGAAAAGGCTTCTACATCAAATTGATGCTGCATTATCGTATCTTTTGCTAACTGTTGAGCCTTCTTTTTAGCCTTGTCATTTTTCTCTTGTGTTATATTAATTCTTACTTGAATTTTCTCAGACGTCATACTATGGTCAATGCTGAAAGTGCCAAAATTTTGTGCAAACATTGCCTCAAACAGATTGGCCATGACATCATTATAACTTAGCCGAGTTGAGATCGCTTCTGCTGGCTCATAGAGTTGCTTTAATGTTATTTGAAAAGAGATGGGGTTTAATTCATTAGCTGTGATAACGTCCAGCATTGTTTCTTCTATATGTTGCTTTGTCTTGTGATCGACCTTGTCGGGTAATGACACAAGGAGCTCTATTTTTCCATTAGGTAAAATTCCATAATCTAATAGAAAGCTATAGGATTCTTTGCGCAATGTATAAGAAATCTCACTAATTAAAAATTGATATTGCTGAATATAACGCAATAATTCATCATTACTAGGTTGTGACATAGAAACATTGGTTTTTTCTGCATATTGAATAGGTGCATTTGCAAAAAAGAAAAATGCACCACAAACAATGCTTAAAAGTAGAAACCATAACGTAAATAACCTTTTAATTAACATGTATAGCCCCCTTATTCGGGACTATATGCCAATTATCTAAAGTAAATTACGGTAGAATTTTATAAAACAACACACGATCTTGATTTTCACCACCATAATTACTATGAATGGACATATTATCAATCACCTTGTCACCCTTTTCCATTCTAAAACCGAGATTCTTGTGGAAGGCGATGGACACTTCGTTAATAGGCGACGTAACACATTTCACAATATTTCGATGGTATTGCTTCACCACATGAAAGAATACATCATATAATCTTTTTGCAATATTCTGTTTTCTGTAATCAGGATGGACCCCAACAAAATGGATAAACGCTTCATTTGTTTTGGACTGCGATAAAAAGCCAATGAGGAAGCCGATAATTTCGCCATCCTTCTCCATAATCAGGCTCGTATTTGTAAAGTGATCAAAAAATAATTTAGGAAGCTTATCTGACATATTCCTACCGCCCCACCACTCATTAATCAATGGAGATAAAGTATAGTAATCTGAACTCTGTACACTACGAATGTTCATGGAATCCCTCCTCCTTTTCAAGTCATACAACAGATTTATAGTCTGAATATATCTACAGCTATTATATAAATGGTGACAATCACCACAGCAAACACACTACAAATGCATATTTAAGTTATTGTGCTGCGGCTCATACAAACTCAAAACAATCACCATAACCAGATATGGATAAAACAATGTAGATGAATACTATCTATATACCCTCCATCTAGGATGGTTAATCCTACTCTTATTTTACCCTACCATTTATTTCAATATCAATGGTTCTATTATACCTTTGCCATGACTAATGACTTTAACGTGTTACTTAAAGCCTGAATATGATTTGTCGTATCCGTCATGCTTACTAGAAGCTGATTTTCGTCCTCCACTGAATGTAAAATAGCTCCAGTAGAAGTTGCATTTTGCTCCGTCATGTGATTCAGTTTTTCAATTTGCTTTTGGATTACTTCGAATTGTGAGATGGCACTGCTTAATTCATGCATCCCTCTTGTTAAATCTGTATTCGTTTCCGTAAAAGAATCCTTTAAACTATTAAAGAAATGACTGACATCCTGTAAAAGCTGTTCTCCATGCTGGAGTGCCTTTTCACCGTCATCAGAACGTTTATGGGCCTCTGTTGATTTTTCAAACAAGGTTTTTGTTACATTGGTAATGCTGACGGTAATAGCAGCGCTTTCTTCTGCTAGCTTACGCACTTCATCTGCTACAATCGCAAATCCTTTTCCGTGTTCTCCCGCTCTAGCCGCTTCTATTGCCGCATTTAAGGCCAATAGATTAGTCTGCTCTGCAATATGGGTAATCCCCTTTAATAAACTATCCACCGTTTGTAGGCTGTGTTGTAGCTCGTTAACAGTTTCCGCAGTTGAGCCCATCGCATGACTCATGACGTTCATTTGAGTCATTGCATCCTGCATTTTATCCCATCCTGCTAATACTTCTTGTTGTAGCTCAGTAGATTTAACGACCGTATCCTTCGAAATTGTCAATGTTTTATTGACAAAATGAACCGAGTCACCCATTGTGCCGTGAATCATTTGTAAACTGGATGCCTCCTGCTGAATACTTGCAGAGATATCCTCTGTTGCTACTAAAATTTGCTTACTAGAGCCAGAGATCCTTTGCATTGTTTGTTGGAACTGCGTGACATGCTTGTCCAATGCCTGACTGCTCTTTTCGATTTCCTGAAATGTATTTTGTAGTTGATTGAAGGATGCTTGCACTTCATTTTGCTGGATTTCTGCATGTTGAATCAATTCATTCCCCCATTTTGCCAGCAAATAAAAAGCTATAATGACCCCATTCATGATTGCCAGAAGTGTCACAAAGACAATGGTGTCATCAAATGGTCCTAACAATGATGACGAGTTGACCATATATAAAATGAAAAAACTAAGATTAGTTAAAATCCCAAAGAAAACAATCAATTCTTTTTTAAAATACAGGGCAATAATAGCCACTGTGCACAGTAAAATATAATGTTTATTTAATGAAAAGCTATCAAGCAAAAATAAGGTAAACACAACACTTGATGGAATGAGGCCAAAAATAAAGCCTTTGACATACGTTTTTATAGGTAAAAAATAATTACATACCGCCAAGGCAATAACAGCTAACCCAATAAATAAAAAATGGATGCCCTTTGATAGAATCATAGGTCCACATATTAGAATGGCCAAAATTGAGATAATAGCCAAATTTACACGATGAACTTTTCGTGTATCATAACGAATTTTATGCTCCATTACTATCCCCCTAAAAAAATGAATAGACATTCAGTTTAATTTTCTATTATTATATAGTATAACAACTACTTTTTGTAGCTAAATATTGCATTGATAAGAATAATTAGCTTTTTTTGAAATAAAAGGGGGAAATTAAATTGACTAGCGTCCAACAAATCGCACCAAATTTCTACTGTATCGATACATATGATTTAGGTCGAGAGCAGCGAACAAGCTCCTATCTATTAATGGATGAAAAGATAGCTCTCATCGAAACTTCAGCCAGCCCATCTGTACCTTATATTATGGAAGGGTTACAGAAATTAAATATTGCCGTAGAGGATATAGACTATGTCATCGTGACACATATTCATTTAGACCATGCAGGCGGAGCAGGGTTATTTTTGCAAAGCTGTCCCAATGCTAAATTAGTGGTTCATCCACGGGGCGCAGCCCATATGATTGATCCAAGTCGTCTTATTCTCAGTGCTAAAGGGGTTTATGGCGCTGAATTTGACCGCCTTTTTGATCCAATTGTGCCCATTGACGCTGCAAGAATTATTGAAGTTCTTCATGAACAGCGTTTGCAATTAGGTCAACATCATTTAACGTTTTATCATACTGAGGGACATGCTAAGCATCATGTTTCAATGCTTTATTCCGCAACAAATGGCTTGTTTGTAGGAGATACAACAGGCGTTCGCTATCCCGAAATGGATAAGGAAGCAATCGATTTAATCATTCCGTCCACCTCTCCAAATCAATACAACCCTGAAACAATGGAACAATCCTTAAAATTGTACGAAAAGCTACAAGCAAGTGAATTATACTTCGGTCACTATGGGGCTTATAAAAATCCAGCAGAAGCCTATCGTCAGGTGCGCTATTGGACACCGCTCTTTTTAGAAGAAGGTAGAAAAGCGCAAGCAGCATCCAGCCAGTTCCAAGAACAAGTTCACTACTTAGATGCTCGCTTAAAGGAACTTTTATTCAACTATCTACAGGAAAACAGCATTCCGTCCGATCATCCTGTCTATCAAACCATTCCATTCGATACCATTGTGTCCGCAATGGGCATACTGGATTACCTCGAAAAAGCAAATGCACAGGTTCCACTTTAACGGCAATAAGAGGTGTTCCCCATGACATTGGGGACACCTCTTTTTTAGAAGCGCTTATAGTACTGGTCAATGCAAGCTTTTCGTAAAACTTTTCCTTTTGTATCGGAGGGCGCTCTTTTTTCAGGTGAACCCACTTACTTTTCTGATCAAAGCGCTCCAAACCTCATCAGTAGTGACCATGCCCTGTTCCACATATAGAGGCTTATCCTTGTCCTCATTCCTTTAATTGATCTAGAACTGCTTGAAAATTTTGTTGCTCCCCTACTTCACGAAATAATTGAAAGGGATTGCTCATTTTTTTCATGCGCTCCATGACAAAGGGAATCGTAAAAAGTGTTGGTGTTAGGTTTTCATTGACCTCCTCCCATAGAAGCGGTGTGGCTACTAAACCCATTTCATTGCCACGAGTGGAATACGGGGCAATGATGGTCTTGCCCTCTGCATGCTGCACATAATCTAAATATAATTTTTCATGACGATTCTTCTTTAAACGCTCAATTGTATATAAATTTGGCTTTTGCTCACATAAAAAGCGACAAACAAATTCTGTAAATATACGTATTTCTTCATAAGTAAATGTATTGGCGGGTAAAGGAATATATAGCTGTAAACCTTTTCCACCTGATGTTTTGACAAAGGATTGTAGCTGAAAATAATCAATAATGTTCTTTAAATCAAGTGCTCCTGAAACGGCTAATGAAAATTCTTGTACTGAAGGAGGATCTAAGTCGAAAACGATTTCTGTCGGGTATGGAGAATGATGTGTTTGAAATGGAATGTGGAACTCTAATGCCAGCTGATTTCCAAGCCACAATAACGTTTCCAAGTTATTACACACGATATAATCAATATCATCCATCAAAGCTGTTGCCACAAAATTAGGCATTTTTTCTGGTCTACTTTTTTGATAAAAACCTTCACCTGGAACACCATGTGGATAGCGTATTAGCGTTAGAGGGCGATCCTTTAGAAAAGGCATTAAATAGGGCGAAATATTTTGCAAATAGAACAAGTATTGATCCTTTGTAATACCCGTATTCGGCCATACAGGCTTGTCTGGATGTGTGATAGCAACTGAATCAGGGATAGGATACAGTTGACGTTGCATGTGCAACCAACGACAGTCCTCAGGTGATATCTCTAATCGAAAGGCATGAAATCTAGGTTCCCGAAGCTTACTACCATCAAAATCAATACAGGCAATATCAACACAAATCGAAGGCTCAAGTTCCCATAGCTCCTTTTTACGCAGTCCATTAGTCTGAAAGAATTTGACAAGTATTCGATGCTCTTCCTCTGTCATTCCATGCTTAAACGTAACGACTTCTCGTAATTCATTGTCGTCAAAAACTGCACCATGAAAATAACTATTGCTATGGTCATATTGTGTGACAATGACTGTGACATAACGCCAATTTTTTATCTTTAACCAGTGATTTGATCGTATATTTTCAAGCCATTTACTTGTTTTCTTCTTAGCGACAATGCCTTCCCCATTGTAAAGCTTGATGGACTGCCATAAGCTCTCATGCTCCTCACTACCATGTATGACTTGGATAGGCGTTGGATTCTCATAGTTTACGCTTGGCCATTTGAACTTCGTCGCAAGCTTGCCCAATTGCTCCTTACGCGTTTTTAAATAGTGGTTTTGGAGAGATTCTCCTTTAAGGGTTAAAACATCAAATGCTAGATAGTGAAAAGGACATGAATGAGCATGTTCCTGAATCACGTCTTGATTTTGCATTCTTCCCCTCTTCTGAACAACGGCAAAATCACTTTTATAATGATTGCGTAAATAAACTAACTCCCCATCCAAGGTTAGGGGTAAAAAGGTTTGGATGGATGTATAGATTTGCTGACAAAAAGCTAAAATTTCGGGAAACAAGTGATTTAAAAGTCGTCCATTTCTACTAATGAGCTTCGGCTCCTCATCCCAAACTAATAAGCAGCGAAAACCATCATATTTTGTTTCAAATAGCCATTCATCTCCACTAGGAACATCGTTTGTTTCCGATAAAAGCATTGGTTTCATTCCGCTATACCTACTTTGCTTTTTATATTCAGTGTTTGAAGATTTCATTTTAAGATACATAAAAAACCTCAAAATACATCATAGTAAGAAAAACGAGGTGACAACAATGCATACAGTGTGGAAAGGCAGTATTTCCTTTGGACTTGTTAATATTCCTGTGAAACTACATGCTGCTACTGAAAATAAAGATGTCAAATTACGTCAGCTTCACAAAGACTGCCATACGCCGATTAGCTATAAAAAGGTTTGTGAGGGCTGTAACCAAGAGGTAACAGATGAGGATATCGTGAAGGCTTATGAATATGCCAAAAATAAATTTGTTGTGTTGGATCAAGAGGATTTAGAAAACTTGCGTAAGGAAAATGAAGATAAGGCTGTGGAAATTATTGATTTTGTGCAATTAACTGAAATCGATCCAATCTATTTTGAACGCACCTATTTTTTATCACCCGATTCGACGGGAGCCAAAGCCTATTCATTGTTACGAAAAACATTAGAACAATCAGGGAAAATTGGCATTGCCAAAATCGTTATCCGCTCTAAAGAGCAACTTGCCATTGTGCGTGTTTATCAAAATGCCCTTGTGATGGAAACAATTCACTATCCAGATGAGGTAAGGAGCATTGGCGATGTCCCTAATATTCCAAGCGAACAGGATGTAGTACAAAAGGAGCTCGATACAGCCCTCATGTTAGTGGAACAACTAACAACTACATTCAACCCTGAAAAATATACAGATGATTACCGCAATGCTTTATTAGAACTAATTGAAGAAAAGAAAGCTACAAATACGATATCTACAAGCGATAAACAACGTCCAATTCCTGAAAATGTCACGGATTTAATGACAGCTCTACAGGCCTCTTTAGAAAAAACAAAAAAGCCCGCTACAAGAAAACGGACTACACGTACAAAGAAAAATGCTTAAGAACAAGCGTATCCTGTCATCGGGATACGCTTTAGAATTGTCGAAAATAGGAATCTAGATCCTTTTTGCGCTGAATCATTAAAAGTTTAGCCAATACAGCATGTTGCTGTTTAAAGAATTTAGGCTTTCCTACCCTTTCAAAGCGTTTATTCCAACGAAACATTTTAAAAAAGATCGAAAAAGTAGGTTGATAGTGAGCTTTTTCGAAGCCCATTTTTTGTTTTATAAATCTTTTTATTATACGAAAGACTCGAATTTTATAAGGCGTATCGAGAAAGATAATGCAATCAGCTTGCTGGAAGCTATCAACAACCCACTTCTCCTGATGGATCCCCTCTATAATCCAACTGTTTGTTTGGAGAATGGTTTGTAAGTGCTCCTTTTTTTCTTCATCTGTTCTTAAAATATCCCCTGATTCCTTTCGCATCCATGCCACATTATCAAGCTCATAATAAGGAATCTGCAAGGTTTTAGATAACTTCCTCGCCAATGTTGTTTTCCCACTGCCAACGGACCCAATGCTATGTATTTTTTGTGGAAACGCTTTTGTCACAGAACCCCTCCATTATATGTACCTTTGTAGAAATAATTCCTTTATTATACAATAGATTTCAGCTTACATAACGATAGTTTTCCAAGAACATTCATTCCCAATTATGGTATGATGAAGGAAAACTAGGAGATCTTTATTCATGACAATACATGAGCAAATGTCGCAACAACAAATAGCTGGCCTCAGCATTGTCTATATAAAGGATGGTGAGCTTCAGAAAGCAGAGTGCTTTGGTCTATCAGAGGTCGGGAAAACTAACAGAATCAATACCGAAACCATCTTCAATGCCTGTTCAATTAGTAAACTAGTTACAAGCATTTTAGTGATGAAGCTGGTCGAGCAAGGTATCGTAGATTTAGATGAGGATATTAATCAAAAGCTCACATCTTGGAAGATGCCAGAGCATAGCTACACTCAGGGAAAAAAAGTAACATTACGACATTTGTTAAGTCATCAGGCCGGGATTATTGACCCTAAAGGCAGCTTCTCTCCCTTACATTCACTATGGCAGAGGCCTTCGATGGTCGACTTATTAAAAGGTACAACTCCTTATTGTTCCATACCAATCGATAGTACTTTTGAGGCTGAGCAAGAATTTCACTATTCCGATGCTGGCTTTTGCATTGTTCAATTGCTAATTGAGGATACAACAGGCTCAAGTTTTTCAACACTCATGACAGACCTGATTTTTCAACCACTAGCCATGACAAATAGCTTTTTTTCTTCCGCAGTCCCAACTGCCAATACAGCAAGTGGTCATCAGAAAGATGGCACCCTAACAGCACAAAGATACCCTATTTACCCGTATGATGCAGCTTGTGGATTATGGACAACACCGTCAGATCTAGCAAAATTATTACAAGAGGTAATGCAGGCTATCAAGGGAAAGGGTACACTTGGTTTAGCTTCAATTCATGAGCTAATTCGTCCTCAGGGCTGTAAAGAATGGATGGGCCTTGGTGTATTTCTTGATGGTGCTGGTGAGCAGCTTGAAATATCCTCGCTTGGCTGGGGTGTTGGCTATCAATGTATGCTAGTGGCCTACCCCCACCTAGACAAAGGCTTTGTGGCCATGATTAACACCGATACAGGCATCCATCAAATGCAAGGTCTCTTAGGAGAAATCTATCGTTCCTTTATCAAATAAAAAAGAGGCGTGATTTAAGCCTCTTTCTTTACCTCATAATGCAGTTGTACCATTTGACCATATCGTTTTGTTTCCAATAGCCTTAAGTTTTCGAATGGACGTGGAGATTTAAACAAGGGTATTCCTGAGCCCAGTAAATGCGGTGTAATCGTAATAATCCATTCGTCAATTAGCCGCTCCTGTAAAAAAGCATCTAGAAGCTCCCCTCCCCCTACCATCCAAATCTTTGTGCCTTCTTGCTCTTTTAAACGTTGAGTAAATGTGATGACATCCTCTTGGATAAACGTCACATGCTCATTTTCCCCAGTTTGAGTTGTTGAGAACACATAGCATTTTTTATCAGGATAAGGGAACGGTTTAATATGTTCTAGGATATAATCATATGTTCGTTTTCCCATAATGACGGTATCAATAGTTTGATACATATCAGCGTAGCCATTATCACCCTCTCCCTCTGTTTCCTCTAGCCACTGTAGATCATCATTTTCCTTGGCAATAAATCCATCTAAACTCCCTGCAATAAATACCAGTGTTTCCCTTGACATTACCTCAGCTCCTCTTCTTTTGAAAATCTCTTGTACAATCTCTATACTAAATATAAAACATGACAACTATTGGCATGATTAAATAAAAAGGTGAAAAAATATGACCAAAGCTAAACG
The DNA here is from genome assembly GCF_020217405.1 of Lysinibacillus capsici. Taxonomy (NCBI): domain Bacteria; kingdom Bacillati; phylum Bacillota; class Bacilli; order Caryophanales; family Bacillaceae; genus Lysinibacillus; species Lysinibacillus capsici. The sequence continues at coordinate 2,668,419 of NZ_CP084108.1, forward strand.
ATTAATTGATATTTTGCTATTCGTCAGTGTGAAAAAGAAATTTACAGCGCAGGAAATTGCCGACACCTTCCATATTTCCGTGCGAACGGTGCATCGTTATCTTTTGGATTTAAGTGATATGGGGCTACCCATTTACGCAGAACAAGGAAGACATGGGGGCTATACGGTGCTATCAAATGCCATTCTCCCCCCGATATTATTTACTGAAGAAGAGGCGGTCGCCATTTTCTTTGCATTTCAGTCTTTGCACTATTATCGTGATTTACCCTTTAATACTGAAATGAAGTCTGTCTCTCAAAAGCTGTATGAATCCTTACAGAAGGAAGCCAAGAAAAAGGTGGATACGCTGCAATCCTATATTGCCTTTTGGAACCCTAAAAGAGCCATTACAACACCACTCCTAACGGACGTTTTAGAGGCTATCATCAACCAATCACAACTGCATATCCAGTATGAATCGAAGTCTGGCATCACCTCTAAGCATATCCAGCCTATTGGGGTGTACGCTCATGATGGCTTATGGTATATGCCTGCGCTACTGCTATCAAATGAAAGAATGTTACTCTTCCGTGTAGATCGAATTAAAGGCATAAAAGTTAGTGAAACAAACCGTAAAACGACGATGAATTTGCAGCAATGGCTTGAAACTGACTATGAGCCTCAGCAGCCTATTCGCTTATATGTAGAATTAACAAGCGAGGGCGTTCGTCAATGTTTAAGTGAGCCCCATCTTGAAAAAGCGGTTGTTCGACATAGTGATGGAACAGGTTATATCGATACGATCATCGATCAACATGAACTCCACTTTAATAGCTCCCTATTCTTTCGTCTTGGACAACATGCGATTGTCAAAGAACCGCAAGCACTAATTCAGCTTATACGTCAGCATGCACATGAGCTATTAGCGATTTACCCTGAGCCATTAGAGCCTCTATAAGATGACAATTTTGTCAGATTCACGTAACATTCATCGTTACTACTTTTAAAAGATCTTCCTTATAATGAGTTTTGAAGGAGGAGATATACGTTGCAACCGACCAACAGTAATAAACGAATTGATACATTAGATTATTTAAGGGGGTTCGCCTTACTGGGCATTATTTTAGTCAATATCCCCTCATTAATGTGGATTGAACCACCTGAATTGGCTAATGATATTGCCTATAGCCACTTTCTAACACTTTTTGTAGAGGGCAAATTTTTTATCATTTTTTCATTTTTATTTGGAATAGGATTCTATCTCTTTATTTCACGCGCACAGGCAAGGGGCGAAAAAGCCTATGCCTTATTTAGTCGTAGACTTTTGATTTTACTGTGTATGGGGCTTGTGCATTTTTATTTCCAACCCGGTGAAGCCTTAACTGTCTATGCTATTTTTGGCTTTGTAGCCTTACCTTTTTATAAAATGCGCAAAGACATCAATCTCATCCTTGGGTTCATCCTACTAGCCATCACCGCCTATTTTGGTCTAAAAATTTTAATGCCATTTCCACTGATTTTGCTTGGTCTAGCTGCTGGTCAATATCATTTATTTGAAAATATCTCGTTACATCGAAATAAAATCAGGTTAGTGACGATTGTAATGGGCTTTATAAGCATGGCTAGCTGGTTTTATCAATGGCAGTATGTCCCTGAGCCTCTTGTTAATATCCAACATTTGCCCAAAGATCAGCTAGAGCCTCATATTACAAATATCGAGCAATTTTCATTAATTGGACTACAGTTTAGCCCATTTGCTTCTGCCTTTTACATGGGAACAATCATCCTATTATTACAAAATACTTTGTTCCAGCGACTATTGGCACCGTTAAAAGCATATGGGCGCATGGCCTTGACTAATTACTTGGGGCAAACAGTGCTCATTCTCTTAATTGGTCATGCTTTCGGTTTAATCGGACAACTTCGCTATCTTGAATCTTTGTGGATTTGTTTAGGCATTTATGTTTGCCAATTGCTCTTTAGTAAGCTATGGCTATACTTTTTCCGCTTTGGCCCTATGGAATGGCTATGGCGAATCGGGACATATTGGACAATTCCTCCCCTACGACAAAGTAAGGAAGATTATTTATCGTAAAGGATAAATACCTATCAACTTGGTGGTAAACATCATATATTGGTAATGTACCCTACTCGCTTTCCATCTTTGCTCATATCTTCAGCAAGAAACACATCCCCATTTTATGTGGTCACCGAAGTGACTAATTTAAAAACAGCGTTAATCCATTGTTAACGCTGTTTCTTTTACTTTTATTAAACCTAAAAAGTGAATCATTGGGGGGTACTTTGTGGGGAATAGGTATTATAAGCTAATAAAGTTACTGGGACATAAACATACAAGTCACGGGATTATAAAATCCCGTGACTTGTATTCATTGCCATTATTTTTCTCTTGCAAGCAAGTATAGCTCTTCATCTTGATAATTGGTTCACTGTACTAAATACGGGTTAATGCGCCATCAGGTTTGGGAATTTCTTGAACTGCTATCTGATTCATTTTACAAAAATGTTTAAAGAATTGTTGTGCCAACTCCCGTTCTTGTGGGTCACTTTTCAACGATATGATATCAAGTAAAATTTGAGCCATCCATAAATTTTCGAAATAACGATATTTCCCCGTCTTCCATGTCATTTTTTCGGGGAATTTTTCATTCATATAATATTGCCAGAAAAGTAACTGATCCGATTCCTGTTCTGTCAGTTGAATTCTGTATTTTGAATGGGCAGGAATATGTCCATCTTCACACAGCTTGCCAACGAATTTTTCATTCACCATATAGACACCTAAGATGCGTCTATCACTTTCAGGCTGACTGGAATCTCTTACTGTTAAAAGGACAGCGCTATTTTGGTGCAAGCGGCTCGGCTTGTTTGGCTTTCCTTTGTTACTACCACTCTTTAATATACCTGAAAAAACATTCCACTCTGAAACAGAACTATTCTGTTCCTCTGAATCACACCAAAAAACCATCTGTGATGAGGGATGCAGTTTATGATTACTCATAAGTTTTTCGTGTTCCAAGCGAAGCAAGAGTTCTTTCCGTTGAAGTTCTTTTACCTCTTCCATCCGCGATTCTTCTTCTTTTCGTTCAATTTCCTTTTTTTGTATGATTTCCTCAAGTAACTTAGCATCACTTTTATCATGTATTGTTAGGTGCTTTCCAAATACATCTGGAAAAACAAACCTTTTATTTTCTGATGCAAAATGTATTTCAATACTTGAATCATTTTGATTAACTATACTACCTATGCCAAAACGCTTGTGTGTAACTTTCTTATTAATTAGATTCATTCATCTAGTCCTCCTTATGGAATAAAAATTAAGTTACTATTAGATAGTAAATTTTCTCCAAATAACTTCTTTAAACAATTTCGAATTTTTCTTCCGTTTAAAAATAAAAAAACGTATCCAAATTCTTTCTGCAAAATAGGACATCGGAATTCGAAATACGTTTATAAAAAATTATCGTAATACTATTATAACATTTTTTAATAAAATTACAAATTTATTATTGACAACTCATTTTTACATGAGTTAAAATATTCATTTATCCTCTGAATGTCATTTGAATCATCTTTGAAAAGACCATAAACTTCTGAAAAACGCCTTATAAAACCAACTGTCCCTTGTTACATACTTTGATGCCCATAAATTCTTCACCTGTTACTTATCCTTAGCATACAATGCAACTAATACCCTTTTTTGTAGGGCGGATTATATGAAGCAAAATAAAGGTAATCGGAATAGTGAGGGATTGGAATCCATGAGTCCAGCAGCTAAGCTGGCTGTCGCGATCACAACACGTGGAGACGCTCTAGCGACCATTGCGGCTGGTCTTGCGTTAGAAAATGAGTTGAAGGAAAATGAAAGTAATAGCAATGATATTGACAAACTACAAAAGCAAATTGACGAATTAAATGATGAAATGAAACAATTAAAAAGGATGTTACGTTAATACCATGTTACACAAAAACGACAATACCACATGGATATTGTCGTTTTTCAGGCTATTTAGCAGCCCAAAGTTCAATCTCTATTTTTATATCTGGTAGCCCTAATGCTGATACATAAGCAATAGTCATAGAGGGATAGGAATGACCAAACATTACTTCCCATTGCTGATCGAAATGATGCCAATCAATCTCCTCTGTCGCCCATATATTCACCTTTACCACATGAGATGCATCCAATCCCTCAGTTGCTAAAAGCGCTTCAATATTTCTAAATGTATTGGTGGTTTGTTCAATTAGATCTGTAGGCAGTTGATCATCTTGATCAACCCCAATTTGTCCAGAAAATGCAAACAATGTTGCATCTTTCGGAATGATTGTCATGTGGCTATATTCCCCCACAGGGCTAGGTACCTGCATTGGAGTTTTACGTATAATGTTTGTTTTCATATTCTCTTCTCCTTTAGGATCGTATTTTTCTAAAAAAGGGCAGACTTATCCCTCGTTCGTTGATTTTAGAAAAAAACAGCTGTGGAGAACCCTATACCCATGCTTAAAAAACGAATAGCCCTTTTTTTCATGTGAATTCTCCTCCTTGTCCCTAAAGTTATGTTCATTTTACCATTTCTATCCTACACAATCAATGAAATACCCAAACTATTTAGCATTTCATTTATTATTTCTCAGGCAATTAACTATTCAACTATAGCAATCACAACATATATATAGTAGTGTAAAGCTAAACTAGCCTTACACCTCCGAAATTGTTACTAGGGTCACTCCATCCCAAGTGTCCCTTTGCCTAATAGAACTAGGTACCCCTCTTTGGCGTACCTAGTTTTTTCGTTATTTTGGGGTCGTGTCGGTGGCTAAGTTTTGTCCACTTCCATTACAGCTAGTATGAATTCTGAGGTGTAGAATTCTTATACGGAAATATACCATACCCAATACAAGAACTATAAACTTAAATATAATTACACATTACACTTCCCTAATGCGATCATTTTGCATTAAGCTCAAATACTAGAAATTCTTTGTCTAAAACATTGTTTATAAAACAAATATATAGAAATGAATACAATAGGCAACAAAAATGTTAAGCTGAGTAATTATGAGCCGAGTCATGTTTACATGACTAAGAGATAAAAATATGAATCCCTCCTGCAATAACACTTAATGCGGCTATGGAAATATGGATTGTTCGTAAGCTTCGATTTTTTCTATAGTTGAAAAAATTCATTCCTACGATAGCAGTAATAGACAAAAGAATAATTGCAATCAAGCCAATAATTCCTTCATTCTCCAATTCACCCTCATTAAAGTACATGATTAACCCATGACCTATACCTAATAACAATGCCATTATGCCAAAAAGAATATGATATCTACCTATTAACTTTGCTGCAGATAAATATAGCCCTTTAGCTTGTGGGAATGTACGAATTACAGACTTCATGAAGGTTCGAATAGGAAAAATCATACCAGCTGCACCAATTCCTATGAATGTACACCAACCAATTAATTCACCAATATCCTCATAACGTCCTTCCTCGTGTTGTTGTCTACCGTTATCCTCATAATCATATTCATCTTTTCCATCAAAAATATCATCTGCATAAATGGGATTTACATCATACATAAAAAATATAACTACCAATACTATCCCAAAAATTTTTAAATATCGCATAGGAGATCTCCTTCCATATTGAGTTTCAACATTAGTCTAAGCAAACAATATGAAAAAAATCTGAAAAACGGCACTAGAAAAAATTACGATATTTAACTAAAATTTCTTTTTTGACTTAGAATAAGTAGAAGGTTGGTTGCATAAAAAATTCAGGTGGATTTCATAATGTTGTTATAAATTAGTTATACTGAGTATAAAAAAGGTAGGGGAGCTTCGTTGAAAATACTGATAGCAGAAGATGATAATCGGTTAAGGAAAAACATTGTTCACATCATTCAAAAAGAATTTCATCAGGTCGATGCTGTAGATAATGGTCAGCATGCATTAGAATACATACTGTTTCAAACTTACGACCTCGTCATTCTAGATTGGATGATGCCAGAATTAAGCGGTATTGATGTGTGCAAAGAAGCTAGAAGAAATGGTTATGAAGGTGGCATTTTAATACTAACAGCAAAGGATGATAGCAATGACATCATCCTTGGATTAGATGCAGGTGCTGATGATTATGTTGTTAAACCATTTAAAATGGAAGAACTCTTAGCGAGAATACGTGCCATTTTAAGAAGAAAAAATAAATCCATTCATCAAATTATTCAAATTGATGATTTAAAGTTATATTTGGATTCCAGGACACTTTATAAAGATAATCAAGAAATACTATTAACTAAAAACGAATTCTTATTGTTAGAGTACCTTTTTATCAACAAAGGCATCGTTCTTACTAGAGAACAAATTTATACACAAGTATGGGGATTTGATCATGAAATGACTAACAACAACCTTGATGCGTTAGTAAAATTAGTTCGTAAAAAAATCGATTATAATCGATCAAAATCCATTATTGAAAACATTAGAGGAATAGGATACAGAGTGAGGTAGCATGTTTAAGAAAACTCGTAAAAAATTAACTTTATTTAACTCCATTTATTTTATAGGCTTTTTCTTTGCTTTTCTTATTATTCTTTATTTTTCATTAGTTCAATTAATGAATTATCAACAAGTAGAAGAACTAGAAACTTATTACGAAGAACAATATCATGACTTTTTTGAGCACAAAAATGATAATGAAGGGAAATTAGAATTTAACCCAAATGGTATGTATTTTTACTATATTTACACAAAAGACCAGATACTAGTCCACGGTGACGAAAACTATCAAGGTTTATTTAAAGATCTAGAAAAAATCATCCAAACGGAAAATCCTTCTAAACGATTTGTAAAAAATTTAAATTGGCGCGATAAACATCTTTTAATTTTATCGAAACCCATTCAGACTAACGATGAATTCCTAGGATATATTGTTATAGGCAAATCGACCACATCACAATATCATTTTTTTCAAAAAATGATTTTACTGTTTATAGTTTTAATTATAATTTTTACAATCATAATTGGATTCTTAAGTTACTACATGGCAGGAAAAGCCATGATCCCCATTCAACATGCACTTGAAAAACAAAAAAATTTTGTTTCAGATGCTTCTCATGAGTTAAGAACACCGCTAAGTGTATTTTATAGTTCACTCGATATTTTAGAATCTGATGAAGCTAATAATATGAGTGATTTCGGTAAAGAATTAATCGAAGATTTAAAGCATGAAGCAGCGTTAATGAAAGAGCTATTAGAGAAACTATTATTTTTAGCCCGACATGACAAAAATCGTATTCATTCAACTAAAGAAAAAATCTCCTTAACAGAGTTGCTTATAACGATTAGTAGGAAGTTTAAAAGAGCGTTACCAAAAACAATCGTTTTCGAAACAGAAATCCAACCTAATGTTGAATTTATTGGAAATTCAAATAATATAACTGAATTAATTTATATATTATTAGATAATGCAGCCCAGTACACACAAAAAGGATCCATCTATCTAAAGCTTTTACAGACTGATAAAATGATATATATCTACATTGAAGATACAGGCATTGGGATTTCTAAGGAAGACCTCCCTTTTATTTTTGATAGATTTTTCCGGAGTGATGCTGTGAGAAACCGAAACGGAACAGGACTGGGACTTGCTATAGCTGATTCTATTGTTCAAGATCACGGAGGAACATTAACAGTTCAAAGCGAGTTGGAAAAAGGTACAACATTTTGTATTCAATTTCCTCTTTATAATAAAAAGTAGGTTATTTATCGTTACTTGATGGATAAACCATAGAATGGCATTACATGAATCAGTAGTGCCATTCAACTAGGTTATTTTTTTGAGCTACTTTGGCAGTCTAGCTAACATGGAGAAACTGCCTTTCCTCCATTCAAGCACCGCTTACTTGCTAACCCCTTGCTTTTTGATCTTTCTTCTTAAACCCATCACTCATCAACCTTACAAGTAGTGCGATCATTATAACCATTACCGTACTACTATAAAATAAAATTACTAACATTTGATTAGAGTCAGTACCAATGAATAGCCCATGAATAAGTGATAATATCCAAGCAGGTAAAACAAGAAAATGCATCTTCTTCCAAAGTGAGAAGTTCATTTTATTTATCCATATATCTGATGTTACAAGAACTATTAAAAATAAATAAAAAGCTATGGTTCCCAGCCCAGACAACAATGGCTGATAGTTCGCGCTAAAAGGTAATACGATATCAGCAATAGTATAGGGTTCGTATTGATCAATCATTAGTAAAAGTAAATGTACAATAACAGTTATAAATCCCATCCATCCACTCATTTGATGTAATTGAAAGTACAAGTTTTTATTGGACTTGAGAGTAGAAGATTTCCTTAGTAAACCAAACAAAATGGACATACTGAAGTAAAAATAACTTAAAAGCCCTAATAGTCGAATCCATTCCCAAGTACTAAATAACATCTAACTTTTCTCCTCCTTTCAACCAATATATACTTCCATCATCTTTTGCTATCAAGCAAGCGCAAGACATCTGTAGTTTGTCAAACCACACTTGTAATTCTTGTTCATTTAATAAAAAAGCAAGTTTTGTTGCTACTTCTGCTTGACATAATGAGTTTGTTATTATTGTTGTTTGAACGATAGGGCTAAGGATTACCTCTCCAGTTCTTCCATCTAATAAGTGATGCTTTTCTTTCCCCTGCTGTTTCCAACTTCTAAATATACGATTTGAAGTGGCAATTGCTCCATTTTGAATTCTAATTGTACTGATTTCTTCGTGTATATGAAATGGATGAGCAATCCCAATGGTCCATGTCTTGTTGCCTGACGACCACATTTTCATATCTCCACCACCATCTACAATTCCAAACTCTGGAGAAATCTGTCTAAGCCAATCAGCTATTTTTTCAACTACATATCCTTTGGCAAATCCACCTAAATCAATTAATTGATTATCCGTTTTTAAAACTTCATTGTGCTCCAAAAAAAGAAATGGCTTATTTGCCTTTTTTTCTATTTGTATTGGCTTATACTTTGATTCGTGAAAAGGAAAGGATCGATCATACCCATGTTGTTCTAAATGTAATTTTAAATACGGAGAAAATATATTATTAGTTAATGTATAATAGTTGTCTGCTGCTTTTAAACAATCGTATAATGCAGGAGTAATTTTGCCTATTTCTCCTACCTTTAGTTGATTAATTTGATTTAACTCATTATTTGGCTCAAATCTTGACCACTCTCTTGCAACGTATTGCAACCATTTCACCACTTTGTCTTTCCAATCAATTTGTTGTGTTCCAGCAATTTCAATATAAAAGTTTGTATTCATCGTGTTTAGTGATAAGGTATCCAAGCAATTTCAACTCCACTTCAAACTAAGTTTAGGATCGTTTGGTCGTTCGATCGGTCCGAATTTTATTTGGTTGTTGTAGCTGATTCACTCCCACAATTTCAAAATTTGTCCAATCCAATTGAACAAGTTCCCTTTCTCGGTCTGACATTTTTTTTGATTGTTCATTTGTCAAATTTAGATCAGCTATGTTTGTATCTGATGGAACATGATTAAATTGCGTTAATAGTAAAGAAGATAATATTACTCCAGAGGTACCTAATATCCATTTAGCTTTCTTTTGATCTTTCATTTAATCATCTCCTTTTTTATTTTAATAACTTCAATACAACAGCGTTATTCATTTCTTGCCATTCAGCCACATAGCCCAAACCATTTGAAATTACACTAATTGGAACATATATATTATCATTCAAGTAAAATGTAACAGCTGGTATCGGTGATTTTATCTCGTTATAGTACACAACATTTGTCCCCGCACGAAAAATTAGTTCTGTACCAGCTTTATTAATTTCTAATATTTTACTATTATCATAATTAACTACTTTTGCACCTAAAAGTTCAGCAACAATTTTACCTGGCACATATATTTCACCATCTAAAGGAATCAAGTAAAGTGACACTGTATTATTATTATTTTCTAGTTTTATTTGAATTTCTTTCGCTTCTTTAAAGGGTAACTCTCCTTTATTTACATAAGTCGATCTTGTCCAAATATTCCATGTATTACTATTTGTTTCAAGGTATCTTTGGTCATAATATTCGTACTCATCCTCTTCTTTATAATAATCATCATCTTCCTCGTCATCATCATCATCATCATCTTCATAATCATTGTGCTTTTTATGAACATCACCCTCGTATTTTTCATAATCTTCTTCATCATCCGCATTTGCTATTTTGACATCAACAAATGGCCAAATTAAAATCATAATTAGAAGTATTTTGATAATCCTCATTTTTTCAGCTCCTTTTTGTTATTTCCATCTTAATTAAGCTAAATGAAAAAATACTGAAAAAACAAAATCGTTCATTCCAAATTTAACAAATGTATTGCTTGCCCTTTTTGTTTCGATAGAGGTAGGTAATTTTCTATGAGAATTTAAATAGCATTCTTGATTGAAATCAAAAAAATTGCCTTCTACAAAAATAGAAGGCAACTTCAGTATTTTACTAGGCTTTTAGGATTCTCCCATCATACCTAGTTCACTAAATATATCGAATTGCAATTGTACTCCTGATATGTTGTCACTAAAGAAATTACTAATATTATCTAAAGATTTTGTGCTCATAAAGATAGTCATAGGAAAGGTCAACAAACAAATATTCATGCTCGTTGATCGCAATGGAGAATGTTCTTGTAATTTCTCCTGTTTCAATATCCCGATACAATTCAGAGATTTCCCCACTTTGATCGTTGCGCATTTTAATAATTGTTTGAAGGAAATAAGGACGCCAGCTCCAATTTTTATTGATGGCACGCGGCTGTAGCTCCCAATTCCCATCAATTCGCATAACGTTAGGCGTTAACTGGAATCCGTCCTCATTACAAATATAGAGACGGAAGGAGTAGCTATCCAATAATTCAGCTAAGTACTCTAAATGGGAGACATTGTCGCTTGTTGGTTTCACACGGTGAACAATCGCCTCTAATTCCTCCCTTAATTTTTTCAACTGCAAATATTGCGCCTCTAGCATTTTCTTTTCGGAAGTAATAAATTGCTGGCATTCTTTTTTAAAACGTTCCTTTAATATATCCTTATCAACAAAAGTCATAGCTGGATTTGCTAGGTATGGCCCTTGATAAAATCTACCACCATTTTTCCAAGCAAATTGTAGTTGATAAACCGTTTCAATTTCTTCAAATAATAGATTCGCTCCAATTTTATAAGCTAGGCTACCAATGGCAGAAATCATGTCCGATTGAGCGGACCAAGAATCGTAATTTAAATCACGTGTATTGACTTTTAAGATATGTGGTGCCAATAGCGCAATATGCTCTAAATGACTTTCGGCGCCTACTTCCTGAACGGCAATTTTCACCCCAAACGTCGTAAAATAGCGTAGGGCGTGATGTAATTTGTTAATATCCCCTATAAAACGATGCTCTGATACGACAAGTACGATACGCTGTAAATCTTTTTCCTCTAGATATTGTTGGATAATATTAAAATGACTTTCACCAAAATCTTGCATCAATAAATTTGGATTGCTTGGAATATAAATATCAATTTCTGGTGCAATTTCATCAATTTTGGCTAATGCCGCATGTAAAATTTTGTGTTCCATATCAATTCGATATTCTTCTGGAATATCTTCATTGTTGACGAAATCCTTTAAATTAATTTGCTGACCTTGAATTTGTAGATATCCGGAAATTTCGTAGGCAATCACCGTATGCGCGTCTGCGCTAAATATCGGTTGATAATACCCATGTATTTGATCTAAATTTGTTAACACTTCAATTGCGTCCATCATCGAAACCTCCAATATGAATAACGTTTTCGTTGTTATTCAAAAATAACATTACATTTATCATGACTAGCTTAAAAAATGCTCTCTGACTGTATAATAAGTTGTTTAAAGTAAAATCGCAACTTCACTACTCATCATTTATGGCAAATCCGCCCTCATTTTTAACCACCACTGCATTAGTTGATTTTTATCCATTCTAACGATTTTCCTACATAGTAAGTTGCTTTTTACACCATCTTGCAACCTTATGCTTTTGTCCATCCAAGGCTGTTCTAATATTTTACTCTCCCTTTAATCTATGCAACTTGACGCAATGACAGCCGTGATAATGGATGATGATTATCCTATATAAGCCAATTAATTCAGTCATTTACCCAGTATTTAAGGACAATTTTATGAAAAAACAGTATCCCAAAAGGACAACAAAAGGCTCCTACTGGCATACTGTTTATTTTTATTCAGACATAAAGAAATACCAAATCAGAGTGATGACTGCTAAGGATAAAATAACAGCAATTGTTACGCGAAGCGGCGAGATAGGAGCATTGCCGCCAACTCGACCCGTTTGTCCATTCACCATAAAGCGGTAAACCTTCTCCTTATAGCGGAAAGAGGATAACCAAATGGGTAACATTAAATATTTGTATGTAATATCATCATGGTTTGTGGAAAAACGTAGATTGGATACTACATCCGCCCTATTTTCCCAACGAATTTTGGACGTAATCTGCGCATGGAGATGATCATGAATTTCACTTTTTGCTTGGCTCCAGCCATCCTGCAAACCAACACTGTAACGCTCTGATAAAAATCCAGCTACATATTGGGGTTTATAGGCCTTATTATTAAGAAGATTAAATGGTTCAATTTTTCGCATCATGTCCCGATCATAGCGTGTTGTGGCACTCACTAAATGATCGTCTATAAATTCCTGATAAAAACCACTTGTTGAATACCAATCTGTTTCAGTATGCGTTTTACCATCTTTATCCGTAACCGTTCGATGTCGTCCATATCTTGCGGAGTATCTGGAGCTTGTTTTTGAATCAAATGTCCAATACGGGAGGTATACCCCTTTAAAGGCATCAGGCTTTGCACTTATTTTGGCAGCCTTTGGTGTAAACCATCGACCTTTGATCCATTTCTGAAAATGTTCTCCAGCCTGCTTATCTGTTACTTCAAAAGCACATACGCCATTGGGAGCAAGCGTATTTTCAGCGCTCGCTTCCATGACCTGATTTGAGCCGCAGTAAGGACAACTGTCAGCGACCTGCAGGGCATCATAAATTGTCTCGGCCGCACAAGCTTTACAAATAACTGTTTTCTTCTCCACGCCCCAATTGAAATTCCCACGTTCCTCTGCTTTTAAGAAGTCCATTTCCTGAGCAACCTTTTCCTCTTCTTGTTCAGGGGTTGCAATTTCAGATTCAAATCCACAATACGGACAAGTCAGCTTACCTGTAGCAGGATTAAACTCAATTGATGCACTACAGGACGGACATTCTGCATCAAAGTCAAGTTTTACTTGTTTGACATTTTCAACTTCTTGCGTTGACATAGGTCATCATCTCCTTACTTGACATCCTTTTCATCAAAAACATCGCCGCATTCTGGACAGAATTTAGGCGGATTGGCAGGGTCCTCTGGTGCCCACCCACATTTATCACATGCATAGAGTAAAGCACCAGCTGGTTTTTTAGAGCCACACTCGCTACAAAACTTTCCTTTATTCACCGCTCCACATGTACATGTCCAGCCCGCTTCCACTGGTTTTGCTGCCCCGCAATTTGAACAGAATTTCCCTGTGTTGTCATGACCACATGCACATGTCCATGTTCCAAGTGCTTTGGCTGATTGATTTTGCAACGCAGCCTGAGCCATTTGCGCTTGCTTATTTTGCTCATTCATTTGATAAAGCTGACCAGCATTGACTCCACCTGCTTGTGCAGCCATATTCATCCCCATAAAGCCTGCCATAGCGCCACCATCATTGTTAGCAGCTGCAATCATCGCTTCTGCCTGAGCGCCTGTTAAATGGGCAGCAGCCATACCTGGATCACGCATGACCGCATTGCGTTGTAGTTGTTTTATCATGGCTTCGTCTTCCTCAGAAGCCTTCAGGGTACTAATGCCAAATGACACAACAGCTAAACCACGTGTAGCAAGCCACTTTTCTGATAATACCTTATTGAGTGCGTCTGCTAAGGCAACCGTATGCGCAGGTATTTCACTATAACGAACGCCACTTGCTGAAATTTGTGCAAAAGCTGGCTGTAACGCTGTCATTAATTCTGATTTTAACTGGCTATCAATGGCCTCTCGCGTAAATTCACGCTCTACATTTCCACATACATTTGTATAGAATAATAACGGATCAATGATTCTATAAGAATACTCACCATGGCAACGAATGGCAATGTCGATATCTAATCCGATATTACGATCAATAACACGGAATGGAATTGGTGCGGGAGTACCATATTTATTCCCAACAATCTCCTTTTTATTAAAATAATAAACTCGCTGATCTTTAGCAGGTTCCCCACCAAATGTAAAACGCTTGCCTATCTGTTTAAATGTTTCTATTATGCCTTGGGATAAATCTGAGCCGTACATAATCGAAGGTTCTGTTGATGTATCATAGACATATTCCCCAGCTTCTGAAGAAAACTCTACAACTTTTCCCTGTTCAACAATCATCATACATTGCCCTTCATTGATGGCAATAATCGAGCCATTGCTAATAATGTTGTCATTTCCTTTATTTGAACCTCGTTTAGAAGTGCGTTTAATACCCTTAGTTACTAGAACATCTGAGGATAATGCCTCACAATAAAAATACTCACGCCATTGATCCTCTAAAACACCTGTTAATGCCCCAACGCCTGCTTTCAATAAACCCATAAATATTCCCACCTTCACATTGATGTTTAGCTTATTTTAACATCTCTTCATACTATGTAATACGCAAAATCAGACAAATTGTTTCATTTTCTTCTTATCAACAAAAAAACGAGAAGCGCCAATGATATAAATCATCAGAACGTTCTCGTTACTTTTTCTGTATTAGGATAAGGCAGCAATTATAACAAGCACCCACGCAACAATAAATAACATGCCACCAATTGGCGTAATCGCACCTAGCTTTTTCACACCTGTCACGGCTAGCACATATAGACTACCAGAGAAGAATACAATCCCTGTAAACATCAAGTAGCCTGCCCAAGAAAGCAAACTAGAGCTTCCTAAAAATGCATCATTGGATAGAATGCCAAGGGCTAGAATCCCTAAAGCATGGTACATCTGATATTGCACAGCCGTTTCCCAAATGGCTACATAATGCGGTGAGGCAAACTTATCCTTGAGTGCATGTGCACCAAAAGCACCTAAAACAACACCAAGAGCTGCCAAAATAGCGCCTAAAGCTAGAAACATTTCCATCTATTGTTCTCCTATTTTGCCTCGACGGCAATTTCTTTATATTTGGCATCCCAAGCTGGGTCAATCTTACTTAATGATACCGGTCGCAATGTATCCTTATGCGCAAGAATATGTACGGATTGAGCTGTGGCTGCTACCGTGCCATCCTCATGTAAAATTTCATAGCCATACGTCGTTCGTAAACGATCATGCTTTTCTACCCAAGTGCGCACCGTCGCCACTTGTCCATAATGCATGGCTGCTTTATACGAAATCGATAAATCCATCACTGGCGATACATAGCCATCTTTTTCTAAGGCAGCATACTCAAAGCCTGCATCACTTACAAGCTGGGTACGCCCAATTTCCATCCAAATAATATAGTTCGCATGGTACACCACGCCCATTTGGTCTGTCTCTGCGTACCGTATTTCAATCTGTTTCTCACTCACAAACATTTTCTTCACCTCGTCCTACATTATAGCGCAAAAGTGTTGATTTGGTGGGGTTTTTGCTCTACTGATTAGAAAAAGTTAATAAATTGTAATTTAAAAAAATTTGAAATTAGATTCAGAAAAATATTTGGTGAAAAATATAAGTTTCCGTTTTTACCCGTTGGCAGATGCTGTAAATCAGAAATGGTACCTATTTTTACACGAGAAAAATTTGATGTAAATGATTAAAACCAGGTACTCATTCGAGCGCCTGGTTATTTTTTTAAAATACCTCTGGAAAAAAAGATTACCCTTGCATCATTGCTTGGCTAGTCTTTAATCTTATTAAAATATCTTTTGAGTTAGTTTTTAGTTACTAATACTTGATCAGCTTTAACCCATTCTGCACCTAAATTGTACCAACCGTCTTTAGCTGCATGTACTTTATACGTTCCTGGTGCTAATTGGCGTTTAAATGCTCCATTAGGAGAACTATACGTATGAATAGTAGTTGTAACAGTTGCATGGTGATAAGCAATAGTTCCATAAGCATTGTGGATATAGCCAGATCCAACATTATAGTATAGAGTTCCATCAGCTGCATATTCTCTTTGACCATACACTTTGTATTTTCCACCAGCTTCAAGTTGACCGATAATTTCATATCCAACATTTTGAACACATTTGCTTTCTGAGTAATTGTAATCGTTGCCCAAGTTCCATCATAAGTATAGTAGCTAACTGTTGGCTTGTCCCCGTTTAAATAAGGCATAGGATCTACCGCCTCCGATTGAGACACTCGTGCTTTTTCATATATTTCAAAGTGCACGTGTTGACCAGTTGAACTCCCACTGTTCCCCATAACACCAATTTTGTCACCTTGATTAATAGTTTGACCAACAGAGACACTAATAAATTGTAAATGAGCATAAAGTGTATCATATGTTTTCCCATCAATACTGTGTCGAACTATCACATAGTTTCCGTAACCGCCATTACATGTATTACCGATAGAGCCATTATTAGAACAACCACCAACGGCTTTGTTAATCACACCCGCAGCAGAAGCGTGTATAGGTACATTGGCGCTACTATTTGCAATGTCAACTCCATAATGCATTGAACCACTTCTCATGCCATAAAGGCTTGTATAAATACCTTCAGCTGGTTTTATAAATACCTGTTTCATCAAACATTCTCCTTTTTTGAGCTGTCTATATTTTAGTAGTATCAGATTGAATAATATATTGATATTCTTTAAGTCATAATTAGGTAATTACCAAAGATATATACTGAAATTAATAGAGAATTAATAGAATAAGCCCATTACCAATTAGCTAATGGGCTTAAGCTTTTAATTTATTTCTTATATAACTTAGTTATTCTTTCAAAATACTCTTTAATTAAGTGTTGTAATTCCATTATTCATGGCACCAGCTAAACCCTGAAGTACTCGAGATGCCCCAGCATTTGCTTTAAAACCAACATGAGTTGACGCAACATAATATGGGCTAGTCAAAGATGTTCCTGACTTCGCTTTAATTGCATTCCCGATAGTCGTATTAACCAAAGTATGATCTCCATTCCAAGTCATTGAATAGAGATAAGATGTGACAGAGATCGGATCGTTAGCATCTTGATAAGCAAGATTCAAGAAGCCACCTTTACCTGTACGACCTGCACTATCCGTCTCACCATCTTTGGCAAATGAACCCTCTTCATATTTAGAAGGTCCTTCTAATCCACTTTTTTGATAGTCATACCATTTTTTCGCTTCGGCTAACCAACCATTTGCTTCACTTGCTCCTAATGCAACAAAATTAGGTGCTCCAATTTCAAATGATTGATTTGAATAAGCAGTAAACGTTCTATAATAATTGGCTAATTCTGTAGCAACTTATGAACATACATGAGTAGGCAAAGCAACCACTTGGCTTAACTGTGGAGCTTTAGTAGATAGCTCTAGCTCAGCACAACGATATGCTCTCGCTGCAAAATTAAGCCCCATTACAATTAATGAATTATATCCTGCCGCTGGGAAGTAACCTCTTACCTGGTTAACATTAGAAGCGTTTCCGTCTTTGTAAATACCTGCCCCCATAGGTAAACATAATTCAGTTTGGCCATTATTCAGACGTGTATTACCAAACTTAGTACGTAAGCTAGTAGCTAAATAAACGTTGGCAAGAGAAGAATAAAGAGCGTGCAAAATACATTAGCGCACGATCAAGAGCGCGTAGCTTTATTAAAAACCACGCTTTAGAGGAAGATTTAGAGGAGTTTATGGAATTGACTCTAGAACGCAAACAAATATTAAATGAAATGAAAATAGACCAAGACGGCATGTAGCTGTGAAGTGAACCCTTAAAGTTAGAGTTTTATTTATGCAGCTAATCGGCTGGCATAAGCTCGGTATTTTACCGGACCCATGCCGGCCAATTTTTGTTTAATTCGATCGTTATTATAGTAATCCATATACTTTTCTATTTTCTTCTTTAACTTTTCATTCATGTTTTCCTCCTTGCCCAATTTAGTTATCCGTAAGAATCCCTAAATTGTTCAAAAGTGTATTTGTTCTCGTTCTTTATAGCGTCTGGGAGAAAAAAGACAAAAGAAAAAGCCACTCAAAATGAATGACTCAATCTCAAGCTTAGTATTAAATTCTGGCACTATAAGTTATTACTTATCTTGCCAACAATTTTGTTAGTGGCACTACGATTTATTGTAATCGCTCTAAATCCTGATATTCTTTCATATAAGGACCATCTTCTGCAACAAATGAATGATACAATGCCTTTACTGCAAAATTTTTCTCTAAACCCATTTCAGATTTTAGCTTTTTTAATTCATCATGCAATGTTCGATGTTCATTTATAAGCTTTAGCATAATTGTCTTATTATATTTCATTACATCCGTCCTTTTTGTTTACAACATGAATGCTATAATACACTATTTTTACTTATAGTCGCAAGAACAACCTTGAACACCCCCTCCTCCATCGACCTTTGTTTGTTTTGGAATGGTTACATCAAGTTTCTTTATATAATAAAAACACCCCATATGAGATGTTTAGTTGCTTCAGTCTAGTAAATTGTATAAATTCTTCATAAATCTATATTACTTTCTAAAACCTCCTGGATAGATTGTTCCAAAATATCCATTGCCAGTTCTAATTGATGTTCCTTAATGATAAGTGGTGGAGTGAGAGTAAGCACATTTCCTTGGGATACTTTAAAGCTTAATCCCTTTTCCATACATTTATACATTACTTGCTCTGCTTCAGATATAGCTTTTTCTTTCGAATGGCGGTTTAATACTAATTCTACTCCGTATAAAAGACCGATTCCTCGAACATCACCTATAATTTCATATTTTTCTTGCATCTTTTTAAGACGTATTCTCATATAGTTTCCTAATTGATTAGCCTTATCAATTAATTTAAAATCCTCGATATAATTAAGAGTAGCCAATGCTGCTGCACAACCTAATGAACTTTTTTCATGAGTGTAATGACCGAGTGCAATATCTTGGGCAACATCAAGGTCTCCTTTTACGAGCATCGCTGCCATTGGAAATACGCCTCCACCCAATCCTTTTCCCAATAAAACAATATCTGGAATAACTCCAAAGTTTTCAAAAGTGAACATTTTACCTGTTCGCCCTAAAGCTGTTGGAATTTCATCAAAAATCAATAATATATTGTTCCTATCACAAATATTACGTAAACGTTGATAGTACTCTTTTGGTGGGATATGCACGTCTGTACAACGAACAGGCTCTAAAATAATTGCACCGATTTCATTTTCTCTTTCAAGTACATATTCTAAATAATCAAGGGATTTAAATCTACCATTGTCATCATCAAACAAACCACGATATGAATTGTAAGGAGCTATATGCAGACTCCCTGGCATTAAAGGACCCATACCGTTACGGAAGAGTGCTTCTCCTCCAACTGAAATAGCGTCTAAAGATGCACCATGAAATGAATCCCACATAGATATAGTTTTAAATTTACCTGTTACCTTTCTAACAAGTTTTAAAGCCATTCCAACAGCTGAAGTTCCCCCAGGAGTCAATAGTACTTTATTTAAACTTTCTGGTGCAATGTCAACTAATTTTTTTGCCAACTGGATCGCAACTTTATTTGTATAACGTCTTGGTGAGAATGGAAGAATATCCAACTGCTCTTTTACTGCTTGAATAACATACTCATTACCATAACCTATTTGATGAACATTATTTCCGTGAAAATCCATATACTTTCTTCCATCTATATCCTCTATGTAAATTCCATAGCTTTTTTCAATAATATTTAAACAAGGAGTAGAAAGAGATTGATGTAAATAATACTTGGAGTCATCGTTTAAAAGCTCAAATGATTCTTTGCTCAAGTGTTTTCCTTGCCATAAAGAACGAGTTTTTGTTAAATTAATGTCCCCCTCTGTTCTTAAAACTTCAATGTTTTTTTCCATTATTTCTTCTCCTCTCATTGTAGGAAATTAATTCTTTTACCTAAACAAAATAACATATGTTTTTTAATTAGATATTAATATCTTGTAAATCTTTTCACCTAATCACATTTATACGTAGTTGTTATGAATCAATAATAATAACCTACGCTCATAGAACACTGACGAATCAAAGGCGAGAAACTTTGCTCGATACTTACTTTTCAACCCCCACGAAGGATGTTTTGATTATAATTTGTTTATAACGATTTTTTCTCTAACAATAAATTGTGTTTGCCTTTTAAATGGTAAAAATTTTTGTCGAATCTCCAAATGCGAAAGTAAAGCTGCATGAGCACTTGCTTCATCTTTAATCATTGGTATATGTTTGCTCTCAAAACCACACCAAACTCTGCCCTCTCGACTCGAAGTGTTTTGGCTGTTTGACGCAGTTTTCAAAGCAAAAGAAAAAAGCATCATAAAGCTATTACAGCTATTACAATGCTTTTATAGTTCTTGTTTAGACAGGAATAAGTTAAAGTAGACAAGGATTCGCACCTTGTATGGTAATTTTCATGGTATCACGTTTATGCCCGATCTTGCTGGAGCTTCAGCGCCCTATACAAAGAGCCATTAGCTACACCACTACATTACGTCTACCTATTCCGCCACTACTCCTTTACATCAGCCTTACTCCTACCGAACCTACCTCCGAGTTCACAATACAAATTTTAGATCACAAACGATCGTTCATGTTTTACATTTGTTCCTTTTGTTTCTTTTTCCTTGTTGAATTGAGTACCTATTAGTTCAATGAAAACCATGTAGATGGAATCATTTATTACCACGTTGCTTTAGTATTACATTTTCAACATATTGGCTGAATTTCTCCTCTGCATCGGAATAAAATTTGACACTAAAGAGCAAAGGGTCCATAGGGTATTTAAGTTTTTTTTGATTGGGAGAATCAAAATTATCATATTCCACTTTCGTAGAATAATCTTCAAAATAAATGTCCCACATTCCTTGTTCATTTTTATACCCAATAGCTTCAATATAATCATCATTTTCTTCGTCATAATATGTGATATGCCAATGACGACCTTTTAAATGCTCCTTTATTTCTTCAGCATATGGTTCAAATGATGTCTCTATCTCCACTAATTCCATCCCTTCGGAAAGGTCATTTCTATTTAAATAGGAGGGTTCAGGAAGCTCTTCATTGTCATAAAGGATTCCAGCCAAAGTGTAAGCTAAATCCTTTTTGGCATCTTGTATTGCTTTATGTCTAGTTTCTCTTCTTGTTAATGGATATTCCCATCCATTTTCAAGAAACAGAGTAGGGAAATAAACACAAAATATTCCTTCATCATCTTGCTGTATGAAAGCCGGATAAATTAATCTATCGAGATTTACCATAGCTACACATCCTTTAAATACTCTATTTCTTTATAATAAATTATTTTAGGCAAATTGTAATGATCAAATCTCAACTGAAACGCTGCATTATTTGAAGCAAAAACGTCCCTAAGCGTCGTTGGTAAACATTTCTTAAAAGCTTGTTATTCAACAATCTGGACCTTAATTGAAAACGAGCGCTGTTTTTTGTAACAGAATCCCGCACGATTGAGAAACAACTTTATTGTTACTCAGTAAAATCCACCTTTCAATAAAGAGAAAGCAAAAGGGTTATCAGGCAAATACAAATCATGTGACGAGTAAACAATAAATACTAGGTACTCAATTTTATATGAGCGTCTGATTATTTTTGTTGATCTTATCAATGCAACAGATAGTGAACCTTGCAATAGCTTTGGCTCTAGCCACGCCACTTTTGGTTCTGGTTACAATTTGATTAGCGCTTTTAGCTGTTATGAAGTCGCTATATTTTGAATATATTGTTATGAAATTTCCATAAAATAATTTATATGTAAATGATATACTTTTATTAAGTACTAATTATAATAGGGGAGAGGGATTTTTCTATGTCCGAAAGCAAGCAATTTATTAAGGATATAAATGAAAATAATGTGAAATTTTCCGTAATCATACCCGCTCACAACGAAGAAAAGTACATCGGGGGATGCCTAGAATCAATCGTCAAAGCTGCACAACTTTATAAAGATCAAGTAGAAGTGATTGTTGTGCTTATCGTTGTACAGATAGAACAGAGGAAATTGCAAAGTCATACAATTGTGTAACATTGATTAATGAAGATAAAAATTTATCCAAAATTAGAAATGCAGGAGCAGCACTAGCAAAAGGAGAAATTCTAATTACAATTGATGCAGATACTCGAATGACTGAACACTTGTTATCAGAAGCTGAAAAGCATCTAGCATCTAATCAATATATTGGAGGCGGCGTAAACGGAAATTTGAAAGAATTTCGCTTGGAATCATTGTTTCTACCTTTCTCTTGATTATTCCCTTATTGTTTAAAGATTGATTTCTGTAGGAATTTTTTGGTGCTATCGAAAGGACTTCCAAGCACTAAAAGGTTTTAATGAGAAGATGCTGATGGCTGAAGATGCTGATTTTGCAAAACGATTAAAACAATTAGGTAAAACAAATGGTAAAAAATACGGAACAATAAAAAATGGTATGATTACTTCTTGCAGGCGTTTTGACCATTATGGGGACTGGATTTTACTTAAACGACCTAGTATGATTTTAGCTTATCTAAAAGGCAATAATCATAAGGCTGCAAATGAAGCCTATTACGACAATCAAGCAAGATGATAACGAGTAGACTCAATTGTCTTATATAAAAACAGATACATCTATGGGCAAATTAATGGAATAGCACTTACTAAATTACAGTAAGATATTGAATATAATTACTTGTTTTTTATACTTTTAAGGAGGCGTTGTCGATGAGAAATTATTTATACTTGATTGGGCGAAAAAACAAGGGGATAACGTTTCAATAGCCCATAAACTACGTGATTCCCCTTCAAAGGGAGCGTACCAGATTGAAGAAAATTTATTTAAAGCCTATTGATAAAAGTAATTGGGAAGAAGCAATTAGATTATCTGTTAAAGAAGAACAACAAACATTTATTGCATCCAATCTTTATTCTATTGCAGAAGTTCAATTTCTAGATAATTTCTATGCAAAAGGTATTTTTCTTGAGAATAAAATGATAGGATTTACTATGTTTGGTATAGACCCTGATGACCATAATTATTGGATTTATAGACTTATGATTGATGAAGAATTTCAAGGTAAAGGTATAGGTAAACAAGCAATATATCAGGTTATTGAAGAGATAAGACGAAATAATACTGCAAACGTTTCTTTAATAATGATTGGATATGATCCTGAAAATCTTACTGCAAAATTTGTCTATAAAAAGGTAGGATTTATTGAGACTGAATTATCATCTTGGGGTGAACAATTAGCTAAGTATTCCTTGTAAGCACTTGATTTTACCACAATGAATATTTAGACTATTAAATTAAAGGGTCAGATTGTGGAGTAACATAAATAGGAAATGATTAAACCTTTTATAAAAAAATGAACCAATTTCATTATTAAGAGCGTGTTTTGATCAATTTTTTACAAAACACGTTCTTTTTATGTTGCTTCTTCATTTAAACTCCCTGCTAGTTTAGTATAAACTCTCAAAATTCAGTAACATTATTATATACTAATATACGTTTTACATTCCTCCACAATCTGGCCCGATTGTGGAACATTCTGACTCAAAATATTATTTCTTACTCTAAAAATTGTCGTACTAGATAATCTCATTTGCTTTCCAATTGCACGCATGCTATTCCCATCTTGTAATCTATGAAAGACTTCAACCTCTCTATCCCCTTCTACAAATGGAATGCAGTTCTGCACCTCTGCAATCTTATGCTCATATTCCTTAATCCGATAATTTCGCGAATATACACGACGTTCTATTTCTTCTACCTTCGCTACCAGCTGCCGTGCTTCCTCCATCATTTCAACCATCCATCGATAATTCTCAATCCACTGAAGTAAATTCTCTTTTGCCCTTTTAACATAGGTTTGCCCTCCTAAGTTGCGTTATAATGACTTATCTGAATAGCCTAAAAGGGCATAAACCAATTTGAGCTGTGGCGAGTGATGACGCTGTGCTTTTTTTAGTTACTGTGTAATATGTTCATATTGTGCAGTTGTTTGTTGTATTCGTGTGAAATATATCAGGTTTTTTATGCTATAATTTACATACATTACATAAAGAGGTGATATTATGGAAAATAATAAATTAGTTTGTAAGACTTGTGGTAAGGATTCCTTTATAAGCGGTCAAGTTGGTGGTAATAGTAGTTCGGGTAATATAAGACCGATTGGTTCAAAAATGGCTTTTGGTTCACCAATTCTTATGACTTTTTGCAAAAACTGCGGAGAGATTGCATCACTCAAAGTTGCTAATCCTAAAAAATTCATATAAAACTTCTGTTTAGGGTCACTTCCAACCTAGTGACCCTTTTTCGTTTCTTTCTTTTCAACTAATCTCTGCTACGGTTTTATCAATCTTTTCTTGCCATTTCTTCTTTACTTACATAGTCAATACTCCGTTGAACGTAACAATGTTCACTTTTGAATTATTCATTTCTATGACGAACAATTTCAATTGCTTCGTTCAGTAATTCATCATCCATCGCTGGCAAATGCATCTATTGTGGCGAGTTCCTTGCGACTTGTGAAAGAGCGACACCATGTTATTGTGGATGTAGGTCGTTGGTCTGTTTTTCTCTATATTGAGGTTATTGTAAATACCAAAGGACCTACCTCCGCGTTTACATCATATTTTTCTTATTACAAAACATGCTGCAAGTTTTACATTCGTTCTAAACATTTTATTAAAGCACTCATTTATAACAATTGCGACTATCTTTTTGAATCCCACATTTCATCCTCTAAATAATCAAATTTTCTCGCGTGTTCTACTTCCTGAATGGAAACTTGGCGTGTTAGTTCATCTGTTTCAGAGATATGGTATGAATCCCATTCGTCATTAACGGCAATTTCTTCAGGGTCTTCATATAATTCATCATAATCTTCAAAATCCCCTTCAAAATCGGAAGGTGTTTCAGAAGTTCCATATTTCGCCACAACTTGAAACATATCTTCATAATCATGAATATCATCCTTGTCATCTCGGCCAGCAAAAGAATTGTCTACTGGAGGAAGCATCACTTGCTCTTCAACCGGTCGATCTGTTGGAACGTCTTTTGCAGTATGTTCAATACAAAAAGAGGTATAAGGCAGTGCCACCAATCGATCATACGGGATATCTTGTTGACAAACTTCACATACGCCATAGGTACCATCCTCAATCTTTTGTAAGGCCATATTTACTTTTGCTAACTCATCATTGTCATGGACCTTTAACGCCATATCTTTTTCACGCTCGTATAATTCGGTACCCAGATCTGCTGGATGATTATCGATTGTTGACAACTCATCAACTGAATCCCGTAAACTATCTCGTTCTAAATAATCATCATCTGTATCCATTCTTCGTTGGAGCGAGTGTTTTTGCTCAATTAACCTATTTTTTAGCTTTGATATCTTCTTCTCATTTAGCATTGTCATCACGTCCTTTTCATTATTATGAACGAATTTGATTGAATTATTTGTTTGTAAGGATAAGTTTAAAGACAAAATACTCTTTAATAAATATGCCAAATATAATTAGTTTAGCGTGCGTGCGAATATGGATATATTATATCCGCATGTTTTCTATGCCCTTTTACATTGTCCTAAAAGTTATTGTCTTCGAATAAAATGCCATTACATTTGATAATTGGAGGCTATTTATGAGTTATTATTATCATTATATTTAAAATAATGTTCAGTAACATTCCTTTGTTTTTATGACACTCACCAATGAAAACAGAGAATAGGTTAACTAAAAACACAATTTGTGTTAACCTATATACATACCATTATTTGGAGGTGAATGTGTTGACTGACAAAAATAAAATATTACTTAGTTCGGTTGGCAGTTTGGCTTTATTTACTTTAGGAGGATATAGGATATTCACTAGCAACTTAGAAGCTATGTCCATACTAGTAGCCTATATTTTCTTTATTTATGGATTTATAGGCTTTGTTTTTAATGTAGTAAAGTTGTCAAAAATCCCACGTACTTAGCATTGCTTCGTTGCGATGCTTTTTTCGTTTGCCATAGTCCCTGCTTTCATCTGCACAAAAGTATGATTTAGTCGGGTTTTTGCTCTAAGGAAATTGGAAGGGAGAAAAATAGAGGGATGCTTTTCTTGATAGTTAATATAAATAGCGATTTTTCTAACATGATATTTACTACCATCTAAACTTCTATAAATACTTTTAAGTGGGGTATACTTATAAATAGTTTTATACATTGCATGAGTAGTTACTCTTATACATACAATGCGTCCCTCATTTACCTCCAACTGAAATAATTGTATTGAAAGAAAGGTTGGATGCTAATCTTTGTTTAAAGAATCTGCTTTTGGAGTGGAGTAAAAATTAGTGCTTATTTAAATAAGGGGATGATCGATTGAAAAATATTTCTGGTTTGATTGGATTTATTTTTATTGCCTTTGGCAGTTTACTAATGAATATCACTGAAAATGGAGAGACATTTACAAATGTAACATTCAAGATTTCAGGGTTCTTTGCTTTAATTATCGGTTTAAAATTTATTTTTCCTAATATGGGCTTTATAAAAAGTAAAAAATAACCAAGTAATCATATGGACACTTGGTTATTTTTTGATTAATCAACAACTTTTCAGTGTTATAGGTTAATTGCAAACAACCCAGCACCAAATCAATATAGACTAGTGCTGGATTGTTTTTTAGATACTACTTAAATTCAATTTCCTCTGCCGAAGCCCCTTTAGTATACGTAATGGTCGCTCCATCAGGTAAATTTCGTATTTCTTTTATATTTTTTCCTTCGATAATAATTTCACCAATTTTCGTACCTTTAAAGTCAATAATCGCATTTCCTTTTTTGGGACTAATCGTTACTGTTTTATCTGCAAATCCTTCCCCATGGAATTCAGCATATTGACTAAATACTGCAATTCCATTTTTAATTTTCGTATTTTTCCCTAACGATAGCGAAATGCTTGGGCGATTCATTATTAATTTACCTGTTTTGTAGTTATCATAGTTGTAAACATTTTCAGGTGTTATTGGTGTGGGTATTTCCTCATTGTCTGCTTTCAAATCAATTTGAACTAATACTGGGTCATGATCTGATGCACGGCCTTGTGCTTCTGTAAAGTTCGCATTTATATGAATCAAGTCAATTTCTGTAACGTCAGCAAGCTTATTCGAAACTAAAATATGATCCAACACTTGATTGTTTCCTTGGAAGAAGTACGTAAAACGATCTTGCTCTGGGGCTTTATCTATCATATTCGTTAAAACATCACCTTTTAACGTTTGAAGAGCTGGTGTGAATTCAAAATCGTTCATGTCCCCTGCTACAATGATATTTAAATCTGGATTAATGGCAAGTCCTTCATCCATAAAATCATTGATGGCTTGAGCAAGTTGAATACGTTTCTTAACTGATTCTAGCACTGGTGGCTGAGTTGGTCCCCAAAGTGAACCATCTCCCCCTTTAGAATTTAGGTGAGCCCCGATAATCACTACACGTTCTTTCTGAAATTCAAATTCGGCTGCAATTGGTTTTCGTGTATCTACAAATTTTGATGGATCAACAAAGCCAGGATTTAAAGTAAGGCTTCCATCTGCTGTCCACGTATTGGTTTGGTCACCCATCCCTTTTATACCTGACACTAATGAAACACGATTTGGATTATATAGGTAGCCTACACGAATATTACCGCCAGGTGCACCACCTACTGTATTGTTAATTGGCATGACATCAATCCAATCATACGCAGGACCACCCGCAGCTTTAATTGCATGAATTAATCGCATATAGCTTTCCGATGCATCTGCATTTCCTGAATCAGTTTGTCCATCATTATCTTGAACTTCGACTAATGTAATAATATCTGGTGATTTCATATTATTCACAAAGGTCGCTGCTATTCTGGCCACTTTTTCGTTTGATGTATTGGCAGGATTATTTGAAAAGTTTTCGATATTATAGGAAGCGACATTTAACTTGTCCGCTACTGGTTCAAGATGCGTCACCTCTTGCTGAAGATTCGCTTTTGTCACTTCTGGGAAGACTTTATTTGTGTTCAGTCGATAGCCATCTGTAAAATTTTCTACAAATCCGATAAGGGCATCATTAAAACGATCACCTGAATCATAGTTTTTCCCTGCTACCCCTTCAAGCATAATTTTTTCTGGGTTATAATCATCGGCCGCTATATTTAAACCGCCATTCACATTGAATGTATTATTTGTCGTGCTCGGTACAACAATTGGCGAATCGTTATTATAAATCGGTCCTATCACTCTCGCATCTGGGAATGATACCAGCATATACTCGATAGATTCCCAAAAATCGATACCATCTTCTTGTGGGTCAAAAATTGCAAAACTATCATTATCGATAATTTTATTTGGTGGCAACAGATCCTCCCCTATCACAAGGGCTTCTGGAATTCCTGCTGTACCTGTTTTTGTAATATTTGTTGCTGCAATTTGTGTATCTGTCAATCGAGAGTTGCCACCAGCCTCTACTACATTTCCTGATATGTTAATAACGTCCCCTACTGCTACATTATGTCCTGTCTTGTTTACTTTGATAGCAGTTGATTTTACGCCATCAAATGACGACTCGTTTTCTTGCATAATGAAGCTAGTTGAATTTAAAACGAATGTTACAATTCCCACCACATCATTTACTGTTAAATCAACATATGGTGATTTATGGCTTGCCCCTTGAATATCGCTAATCTTGGCATTTTTAGTATCAATAATTTCATAAACAAATGTAGCAATTGCACTGTTTGTTAAACCTTCTTTCACTGCAATCGCTTTAAGCGTCATTGGTTTATTAACAAGGATTTCCTCTGTATACTTTGCACTAGCTGTTGTTGGCGTTGAGCCATCCACTGTGTAATAAATCGTAGCTCCTTCCGTCATTGTAGAAAGGGAGACTTTCGTGCCAGCTGTTACGCCCCCTACGTGCGAAGCTTTGATATCCTGCACCTTTGTTACATCTTCAATAACGCGAAGTGGGAGCAATTGGTGGTTTGTATATTGACCAACAATTCCTGTAATTTCCCCATACGTTTTTCCACTCACTAAACCAGTGTCTCTTGTTTTATCGTAAATAGCAAATGGGCCTACTTCATCAGTACCTGTAAAGTTTTGACCCGAACCAGTAACGGTAACATTTTTAAGTGAAACTAGTTTCGATTCATTGTCTTCTGTGACCTCATTACTTTTAATAAGATGTGGCTCTGGTATTGTCGAAGGAACAGGCATACCGACAAGTGAAATATTCGTTAATTGCTTTAGACCGCTATATTCATCTACGCGTCCTTGCACCGTCACCCGATCACCGACATTTGCGGCAAGACTATCCACAGGATAAATGGCTATCGCCGCCCCATCTTCATCTTGAATGTGCGCTGTAGCTGTTTCTAATTTGGCTGTCACGATCCCTGATACGATAACAATTTGCCCGATTTCTTTATTACGAGCTTCCGTAATGGATATAACGGTTGGCTCTTCTTTAACTGTATAATTAAAGGA
The DNA here is from genome assembly GCF_020217405.1 of Lysinibacillus capsici. Lineage (NCBI taxonomy): Bacteria > Bacillati > Bacillota > Bacilli > Caryophanales > Bacillaceae > Lysinibacillus > Lysinibacillus capsici. Next base: position 2,698,217 of record NZ_CP084108.1, read on the forward strand.
TGCAATGTCACTATCATCTAGGCCTGTTGCAGTAGCAAATGCTTTTATAGTCATGGCTTCATTTACAACTATCCCTGCTGCTGCATCATACACCTCACTAGCTACTGACGGTTCAGAACCATCGATTGTGTAATAGATGGTTGCATTTGGGATATTTGTAGACAATGCTACTTTTGTTCCTGCATAAACTTCGCCTGTTGCTGGTAAAGCCTTAACTTTCTCTATTTGTGTTGGCTCATAGTTTGATACTAATTGGAAGCTTTCCGCGCTTAACGTTTTTAATTGATAGGTCCCGTTAAAAATTGACGCAATCCCTGTCACTGTGATGATATCATTGTTATTGAAACCATCTGCTTCAAACTGAGAGAACTGATAGCCTGTGCGGTTATCATGGCGAATTAACAGTTCGTTATTTGCTGCATCGACTGCTTTAAATTCAAATGTACCATACGTACCAGATGGCGCTAAATCTTTAATCTTCACATTTTCAAGTGTGATTAATCTACCTTGTGTGCTATCATCTGCAATCGGAAGAGTCACTGTTTGCGGTTCAGGTGCTGTCCCTGTAGAAATCCGTTCAATTGTCGGTGAATTAAATTGAACTTCTCCACTATATAAACTAGTTTTCCCTGTGATGCTGACAATATCTCCAACAGCTAAGCTCCCTGCTTCTGCAGAACTAGAGAAGACATATACCCCTGCTGTCTTATCCTGTACATAGAAGGCCTTGCCTCCCCAGCTACCAGGTGTTGTCGTAACCGTCCCTTGAATTTTTACTGTGCTGTCTGTTCCAACAGCTGCACGAGCTTCGGCAATTGTTGCTGTCTCGGGAGGATTTGGTTCAGTAGTATCGTCCCCAACAAACTCCATTGAAGTTGGTGATTTTAGCCCTGCATGGTTACCAAAATATTTTTCCAGTGAACCTGTTATTCTAACTTTTTTCCCAAGATTACTTGGGTTAGTAAATAATCCAAAATTGGCTCTATAGGAGCTTGGTAATTGAATATACAGCATTTTCGTGACATCTGTTTCATCTGGTGTATCAGCAATCGCAATATTTGTGTCACTATCTGCTATCACAGAATAAGAAGTTTCGCTTTTGGCGAATCCTACTATATATCCCTCTACAGTAACATTACTCTTTACTGCGGTTGGATCAAATTGATTGACCGCTTCCCCCACTCCAATAGCTTCTGTCGTTTCGGCCTTTACAACTGTGAAGTAAGGTGAAATCATAGAGATTACAAGTAAAAATGATAACGCTATTTTAGTAACGACATTACATTCATATTTCTTCATTCGCTTAGCTCCTTATGATTTTAATCTAAAATAATCTTTTCCTTAGGTTTTACATGGAAGTTATTATTCAATTACTGTATTCCCTTCAACGGTTAACCCATTTAAAGAGAGGGTACATTTGGCGCATAAATGATTAAATCCCCCGAAATAGTACCTGTACTACCAGATGGCATTAAAGAAATTCATATTTAAAGCTTCTCCAACATACAGATGATTAGTTTTTTTCGGGTTTAAATATACCATCATGGAACGATCATTAAATTATTAATCTTTTTATAAACTTGTGGCGAGCGCTGTACATCCTTGTAATCAGTGCTACTACTACCACTGAAGCTGTTAATGCGTTTCAATATATTTACTCATACTTAGAGTAATCCCTCCCTGTTTAATAAAGATAAGTTTTAAATCCTATTAACACAATTACTGGTAATTATCAAACAATACCAAAATATTGTTTAACATAATAATTTTAACAGAAAAATAATAAATACTTTGTTATTTAATATGAATATTCTAAATTCTATGTAAAACAGTACATATTTATCTTTTACAATAGTCATTAGAATAGTAGTTTTATATTATGTAATTACATTTTCGTATGTATAAAAGCGCTAATGTACCTACTCAGCTCCATCAGGCATAAATACAGAAAGATTGTTTCCTGCTCATTCCCTACCACCTTCTTCTTATGAAGCATCTAGATACAGTAAAACGACTCATAGCCCATCACACTTGTTGTCATAGTGGATAATAAAAAGCCTTCCATTTGTGGAAGGCTAAAGTAAATTCGTTTGGTTTGTTATAGTAAGGAACATTCAATTTTTTAAAGGTTCATCTTCTTCCATTTACGAATTTTGGTTCTAAAATTTGTAAATGGAGCAACTGAGTTAATATGAACCCATTTCCAAACAGGCCAATTAGCTTGTGTTTTTGCCCATCGTCTTTGGTCAACTTCAAATAACTCCTTTTCTGAAAGGGTATTTAACCACTCACATAAATGATTGACAGCTTCATTCAGCATGGATTGTTGTTCCTTCAAAGAGTACTCTCCGTATTGTTTATAAAAAGAGTTATACAATCCACTTAGATTATTCCATTTATAGCCTTCTGCAGGTGTATGTACTTCTTCTCCCTTTTGTTCTTTTTGCTCCCAATGAAGCAAAAGATTTATCCATCCAAGTTGATAAGAAAGATTTTCAGACGGCGTTTTATCAACTTCTTTCATCCGTTTATTTTTTAAGATTTCGGGTATATCATTAAATTCGGCAATATATTTTTTATACTTTTCGTCAATCGTACTAATTAATTCTTCTTTGTTGGCATACTGTCTCACTCTATTTCCCTCCCTACCATCTATTTCTTCATGTTCAGTCTACCATAATGCAAATACACTAATTTTTACATTTTATTAAAAAGTTGTTATTTGATAAGTGTTACCTTCTATCTTTTCAGTGGATGTATAAGTAACCAAAATTTACACACACTAACCTTTAGTGTATTACCCATAATGAATGAACAGAGGGTTTTATTTCTTATGTGTGATGATTAATAATAGAGGTGCTTGAAGTGACTACATTCGGAAAATGCTTATATATCGCATTCTTTATCATCATTTTTTTATTTACAACCATTTGGAATTATATTAAAAATGGTCATTGGGCTTTGCTAGAAAATTTATTCTTTGCCTTTTGGGTGGCCAGCTTCTTATTCATGGCATTACTACTTAGAAGTAAAAAAGAAGAATCGAAAAAAGCTGAAAATAGAAGCTGATTTACCTGTTTTAACTGACTAGTGTTAAAATTCTCATCTGTATTTGCTGTAGCTCTAATAAGCTGCAGCTTTTTTATTGTTGCACTAAACTAGTATTTTATCCGTACATTCAAACTTAAAATGTTATACTATTCAAAAAATACTTTTAGGAAGGAAACGTGAATGATGGAGGCTAAGACCATTTTGTTAGATCAACTTTTAGCTAATGCAAATGACCCAAGTTGGTATATCTCATTTTCTGAAGTCGTAGAAGGGCTATCTGAAGCAGAAGCCTTTTGGAAACCCGATTCTTCTAGCCATAGTATGGCTGAAATTGTCCAACATCTAATCTATTGGAATGAAATTTGGCAAATACGGTATCGAGAAAATCAAGTGAAGGCCCCTTCGCAAACAAATAATGCAAATACGTTTCTAGTTAAAGAGGAGGTAACTTTCAATGAATTAAAAGAAAAATTATTACATATCCTACTTAAGTGGCAAGAATTAATTGAGGAAGAGCAACTTTTATCTCTCGTAAATGGGTTACCTGTGAAAGCGCAATGGTGGGCTATCATATCTAATGCCGCTACCCATAATGCCTATCATATTGGACAGCTCGCCTATTTACGTAAAATGGAAAAATAGACATTTATATGCTATACTCTTAAAATAGGACTACTGTTAATAGTCCTATTTTTGTTTGCCGCCGCTTATTTAACACAAATACCACCAAAGGAAGATGCATGTGAGCCTAGAAGAAATTACACAGATCTATTCATTTTACTTCTTCACGACACCAATTTTAGTAAGATTAATTGTATTTAATTTTATTTTTAAAGCCCATAAACATACTATGGTTATTGTATTGGATGCGATTGTTTTAATATCAACCACGATTTGGTTAATATTGATTAGAGATGTCATTCTCCCTCTGCCTTCGTTAACTTTAAATGTATTTAGTGTACTTTACATCCTTTTGATTATTGACATTTCTCTCAATTATTATCGCTTAAAAAGGAAGCGTCCTTGAAGTAAAATGCCCAATTCATACATATAAACAAGCTCCAAATAAAAGAAAAAAGCATCTCTTTTCAAGATGCTTTGCTCTTACTATTGGGGCAATTCTTCTGGTGTTTTCTCAAATTCAAGTATATGTCCATCAACTTTTGCTCTTTCTAGTTCCTCAATAAATTCTTCCTTACGTTCATCAAGTCTGGAGTCAAGTGTGTTTTGATAACCCGGAAATAGATTGTAATCTACTGGTTTCCCCATAAGTTCACCTCTTATTCTCAGCTTTTTTATTTATTATAGGGTATATTGATATTTTCTGACAATTGTTTATGTCAATTTTGATTACAAGGACTGACAAGACAATACAACGGAAGTCTTATAAAAAACGCCTACCTATACTTTATTGCCCATAAAATTATGCTGATAATTCGAAACAGTAAGGATTATCTTTGCCTCTAAACGTGCATTTTCCACAAATTTTGTTGATAATTCCCAAACTGTTCCCCCCCCTTTTTACGGAAAATAAAAGCATATTTACTATAAGCACTTTCCTTCAATTAGATATGCCGTACAATCTTAAGAAATCTTCATAATTTTTCTCAATAATTATTAATAATTACCATTTACAATAAGAAAAGTCGACAATAGATTAACATAGTTAGGAGCATCTTGTCTTGGGCGTTACAGATATTATGAATAACATTCGGATTTTAATGTTGCCAGTCATCCTTATGATTGGTGCTGAGTTCTTACTTATTGGACTTTATTATTTCCTCTATCATAAAAACCAACAGTCAAATCGAAAAAAAATAAACTTTAAGCAACTGATACTTGTAGCACTCTTTATCGGCTATATTGTTTTTGTGTGTGAACTAACGATTTTTGGGCGCGGTTCTTCCCATTTCATGCAAATGAATCTTCAACCATTTAGTGGCTATATAGATGCATGGAAGAAATACTCGTTACGTGATCTTCAAAATTGTATTTTCAACATTTTAATGTTTGTACCGCTAGGCGTTTTCTTACCTTTACTTTTCTCTAAATTCAAACTGTTTAAATGGCTTCTTCCTGTAGTGGTGATTGCAACCTTATCCATTGAAACGTATCAAACACTTACAGGAGCAAGGATTTTCGAGCTTGATGACTTAATCAACAACTCGCTTGGGGGGATTATTGGATACCAGTTATATAGACTAGGATCTTCTATTGTTCAGCATAAAAAAATAAAAGTGAAAAGCTTGATCGGAAACCTAGCCATTCCACTCATGATGGGTTTGATTTTTATTGGCATGATGATTGTCTACGCTCAACAGGAATTTGGTCATTTAGCCATTAACGCCTACACAAAATCAAATATGTCGGATGTTGATGTAACCACCTCATTAGATTTACATACAGCATCTACCGTTGCTCCCGTGTATAAAAAAATTATTCATACAGATGAAGTTGAGACTTTATTGCAAAAGAAATTTGATTTAGCAGAGTTAAGTCGGCAGGATATTCGTGGTGATCGGGAGCTTTTATTAAAAGATAAAGCAGAGAACCCGTATACGTTATTTATTAATTCAGAGGGAAATTGGTCGCTAACAGACAATCGTTATACGCCTGTGCAACCTTCTTTAGCTGTGCAAGAAACACTCGTGAAGAAGGCAAAGAGCATGATGGATGAGCTTTCTCTCCTTCCTAAAGATGGGGCGTTTACAGCTTTGGATAATGGCGTATTTGAATGGACGCTTCCTGACCAAGCTGAATTGAACCAAGATTATTGGCTTGGTGAAGTAGAGCTCGGTTTGAAATCAGATGGTAGTATGTATTCATTATCGTATAATATTCATGAGCATCAATTAATCCGTGAAGTCAATATTTTGTCACCTGCAGAGGTGTATGAGCGAATTAAGAATGGCGAATTTCCACAGATAAAATATAATGCACTTGTAACGGAAGAAGAACTATTGATAAAAAAAGGCGATCAACTTACTGTCGATTTTATAGAGCTCTCTTATATGTACGATACAAAAGATTTCTATCAACCCATATACAGAGTTTCTGGCACACTAAATGGAAAAAGTTGGTTCACATTGATTCAGGCGAGAAAATAGCTTTTTTGATACTGTTTACTAAGGAAAGCCAGACTTGATACTACGATGAGAATGGCAACCGCCTGCATTGGGCAGTTGATCACTATCAGACAGAAGGCATTCGGGAAACAACCTTCCTTACCGAAAATGTTATTAAATACCATCGCACACTGTCTACTTATATGAATGTCTTAATACAAGCTAGCTATACGATAAGTACGGTGAAGGAACCTATGCCTTCAGAGGAAATGCTAAAAATATTCCAGACATGTAGGAGGAACTACGGATACCTATGTTTTTAATCATTGCAGCAGAGAAAAAATAATCACTGTGTGCTTATGTATTGGGTATCGCTAATATCACATATAAACAAAAAACCAGGTGCTCCCCAAAAGAGAGCATCTGGTTTTATTGTGAAAGTGAATCTTACTAACTTACTTAGTTTTGATTCGTTATAATACTACGACAACTTGAGGCGCTGAACAAGTTAAAATATTTTCCAATAGGATTTTAGGGGAAATTAATGCTTTTTCGAGAAAATAAATCATTCTATCAAATTTTATAGTTTTCTTACTTTCATTAAAAAAGAAATAATGAAATCTCATAAATGACTAACCTTTGCTAATGACACATGGTCATTTACCAATGACAGCCCCATTGAATAGGTGGATGACTGTTTGCTATTTTCACATAATTTAAATTATGTTTCTACAAACTGAAATTGATAACAATGCTCCCCCTACTCTAACTGAATAATTAATGAAATTTACTTCTTTATTCTCGCATGGTGATACCGAAAGCAATACAAGCTAGACATCTCTATTACAAACATATAGGTCTCTATGATCTTAACTATGATAGGTGAAGCAACTATACTTAAATTAATTTCTCCCTTTTATAACTTTTTCGTGCTATTAATAAAACATGCTGAAGAAGCACAGTCTGCTAAAGGAACATTAAACAAAAAGACCAGTCACTCTTTTAAAGAGAACGTCATTTTGCGTTTAGGTTGAAGACTATGAAAAATCTTCTTTCATAGATTAACATATTATACTGAACAATATCTGAACAACCATACAAAAAAGACTAGATTCTCACATAAGGATGTAAGCTCTAGTCTTTTAAGTGAAAGTGAATCTTACTAAATCTTGTCTAGCTTTAGATTCAAATTACAATACGAATGAACAGGCTAAAGGTTTCATAAATTCTTTATTTTTTCTTTAAAATATAGGACCACCACCACAAAAAGACCAGGAAACACGAAAAAATGTGAATCCTGGCCCTTTTGTGAAAAGTGAATGTTACTAGTTTGCTTTAGTTCTTTGTATTCTACTGATGAGTTAGACGGCTGATGTTTTAAAAAGTTACACATTCTTAAAAATTTTTTACGTTACTAATTAAATGGCAAAATCAAACACGCCGTCAGCTCCATCTACCATACTAATTGACATAGCACACGCTCCCTCTGACTCGTATAGGCTTCTTTTTCCTGTAAAGATATTTGTTCTTCAGCAACTACAATACCTTTAGCCCATATTTTCCCCTCCGAACCCGTGTCACTCCAGTTAAATTGTTGTGTGCCTTTATTTTCACATCATATCAGATACCGAGTTCTTCATCAGAATGGTCACTACAAAAGGAGGTGTGAAATTCACCATTCCCAGTTGGTTCATCTCATCATTCACAGGGAATATCTATGCTGTATCCCTACTTATTTAGCTTGTGTTGGATACTAACTAATTCTGTGAATCTTCCGTTGCTTTTTCTAAAAGACTAAAAAAAGCATTATCTTTTATCAGCTCAAAGCTTTCATTTGTGTTAAGGAGAACCAATATTTTATTTTTAGAATCAATGAACATCGGGTAGCTTGTATTGAGTGAAATTGTCATTCGATAATCGTAATCAATAGTTTTTATAGTTGTTTTTTTGAATGTTGCATGTTGGAAAGACTGTATCAATTCTTGCTGTGTTTCTTTTGATATTTTCATTTCAGAAAAGATATCTTCTTTATCTGTATCTATACGATGGAGCGTTATAGTGGCATTCTCCACTTGAAAATTAGCATTTTCCAACAGATCTGTAGCAGAATAGCTTTGCTCTTTCCATATAATGAGCATACCACTAACAATTACTGCTAAGAGTAAAGATAAGGCTATTATAAATTTTTTCATATTACTCCTCTTTCTCAGTATCTAAAGCTTGACAAAAAAATGTTTTTATGCTAAAATTTACATTTAAATAAATATTATATATAATAGGATTCTCCTGGCCAGGGGAATCCTATTTTTTGTTAAGGAGTGTTGGTATGAATCAACAGGAGTCTAGTATCACTTCATTAGTGGCTGCCTTTAGTAGAGCCTACCATAGCCAATTTGATACACCAAAAATTGTTGATGATAATATAGCCAAAGAATTGATTTCACAAGAAGAATATGAAAATATTCAAGCTACTATGATACAAGACGTTGAATTTTTTAATAAAGATATCGCTACAAAGTTTAAAGACAATTCAAAGGAATTAATAAAATGGATTACACAAGTTCAACTCTCACCAACTCCTTTGGCACGTGCTGCTTATTGTGAAAGAGTCTTGCATAGCGAAATACAGCTTGGTGTCGAGCAATATGTCATCTTAGGTGCTGGCTTCGATACTTTTCCGTATCGTCAGCAACAAGGACAAACCAGGCTAGAAATTTTTGAGGTGGATTATCCCATTACGCAGGCATCGAAAATGAGAAGATTACAGGAAGCTTCTCTCCCCCTCTTGAATCATTTGCATTTTGTACCGATGGATTTTACAAAGCAATTTCAATCTCAATTATTTTCAGAGCAAGGCTTCCAATCAAAAAAAACATTTTTTAGTCTATTAGGTGTTTCTTATTATTTAACAAAAGATGAATTAGCAAGTTTACTCAATCATCTATTTGCCTTAGTTCCAGCAGGTAGTTCCATTGTTTTGGATTATGCTGATGAATCTCTCTTCACGGAAAAAGGACTCTCCAATAGAGTAGAAAACATGGTCAAAATGGCCGCACTTGGTGGTGAACCAATGAAATCATGCTATGCTTATGAGGACATGGAGAAGATGCTAGATCGATTAGATTTGCTTATATATGAACATCTATCTCCTACAGCGATTCAAGAGCTGTATTTTCAAAATCGAACAGATTACTTGTGTGCTTTTGAAACTATCCATTACATGCATATTGTTAAAAAATAGGTTCACCCTATTTAATTTTTCAAAATTCTAAATTTTCTTTTTATTACCCAGGCAATTAACTATTTCAATATAGAGAATTAGTATACTATAGTAGTGTAAAGCTAATTAGCCTTACACCTCCTAGATTTGTTACTAGGGTCACTGTTAACGCAGTGACCCGCTTATAATGATTGACAAACACCTAAAGGATTCCCATCAGGGTCATAGAAGGTAAAAAATTTGGTGTCCCCTTCTCCTTCTAAAGCCTCGACTTGAACATGATGTTCCACTAGAAATAAATAAGTCTCTTCAATATTTCGAGAGAGGAAATTCACATATTTCCCCACACCAAAGTGATTGTCTGGAAAATGACATGGCTGATGCTCCTTAGCTTTTACTAAGCAAATGACCATCGGAGATTGTTCAGTAATCTTCATAACTGCTGCGCCCGCTTCTATATATAGAAGCTTAAATCCAAGTATTTCCTCATACCATTTAGCCGATAATTTGGGATCTTTTATTGGAATAAAAATGGCCTCTACACCTTTAAATAAAGATTGCTTCATTTTTCTTACCTCCCTTTCACAGTTTGTGTTCTTCATTTTATTCTCCTTTAAAAAGATACATTGAGATTTCTATTATTGATTATTTTGTCTGTCTTTTGCTTATCCTTAATAGTATCGGAAATGTCTTCTTTACCTAGAGGAGGTGTCCACCATCAAACACAAGGTATCATTCATCCTATTGCTGTCAGTACTTCTTTTATTAGGTGGATGCTGGAATAAGCGGGAGTTAAACGAACTAGCTATTGTTACGGCTGTTGGAGTGGATAAATCGGACGAGCTATTCGAAATTTCTGTTCAGATTGTTAATCCAAGTCAAGTGGCTTCGAACAAAGCAACTGGCATTCAAGTCCCTGTTTTTACCTACCATGCTAAAGGGAAATCTTTATTTGATGCCATTCGAAAATTAACAGCGCTAACACCTAGAAAGCCTTATTATGCGCATGCCCAAATTATTATTATTGGTGAAGAAATGGCTAAGGAAGGTATGAATAGCGTTTTAGATTTATTTCAAAGAGACCCAGAAGGACGAAGTGATTTTAACTTTATTGTTTCTCATGATTTTACTGCACAAGAAATATTAAGTGTTTTAACCCCTTTAGAGGATGTGCCTGCTAGCAAAATGTTTAAATCATTAAAGGTTTCTGAAGCAGTATGGGGGACAACAGAATCTGTTATTCTTGATGATTTAATCCAATCTTTAGGCAGTATTGATCATAGTGCCGTCTTACCCTCTATTCATATACATGGTGATGCGGATGCTGGAGATTTTAGCTCGAATATAGAAAAAATTGATAGCCCTGCACAATTAAAATATGGTGGACTGGCTATTTTTAAAAATTATAAACTCATCGGCTATTTAACAGAACAAGAAAGCAGAGACTATAATTTTTTAAATAATAATATAAAAAGTACATTTGAAATTATTGCTTGTCCTGAAGAAGGGAAAATCTCAACAGAAATTATTAATTCTTCTACTAAAATGACAGGTCATTTTCAAAATGGTATACCTTCGATTTCCATCAAACTCGAGATTGAGCAAAACGTTGCAGAGATAAGTTGCCCATTGGATTTAACAAAATCAAAAACCATCGATGCTTTAAATAAAGAAACGAGCAGACAAATCAAGGAACGGTTAGAACGTACACTTCAAACGATTCAACAAACCTATCAAGCCGATTTATTAAAATTTAGCAATGTACTATACCGAGAGGACTATCAAGCATGGAATAAAATTAAAAAGAACTGGCTAACCCTCTATCCTGATCTTGAAGTTCAAATTGAAGTCGATGTGCATACAAAAGGAATAGGAACTGCAACAAAATTAAAGCTTGACTAATTCGTAAAAATGACCAGTACTCTTTTAAGGAGTACTGGTCATTTTAATTAACGTACCGCTTCAAACGTTATGAGTGACGTTTCTTCAGTTGGTTGTTGAAGGAACTTATAATGCGCAGAACAAGTTATTGCAGAGAAGCCAACACTTTGTAATAGGAGCTTAAATTCCTCAAGCCCATACCAGCGTAATAAAAACTTTTGCAGTTCCGTATCACTTAATGTACCTTGTTGCCACTTCTCATATTTTAAAACCATCAACGTATATTGCTCCACCCAATTCATGGCAATCGATTTTCTTTCAAGGGCAATTCCTTCATCTTGTGAAATTTGATGGTAAAATGTCGTAATTTCTCCTGTTTTCCAGTCTGTAGGAAGTAATAAATCTACTAGGAGTCTCCCACCAGGGACAAGGTGCTGATACATAGAGGTTAATGCTGATAGTGCTTCTTGATGATTTTCAATTAAACAAAATGAGCCTGTAGGCATAACAATGGCTTCGTATTGTTGACCTAAGGTGAATTGGCAAATATTTCCCTCATACAGCGCTGGCGTCAATCCTCGTTCTTGGCATCTTTTTCGACAGGATGCTAGCATTTCTGGGGAATGATCAATTCCTTCTATATCAAACCCTTTTTCCATGAAAGGAATATAGAAACGTCCAGAACCAACCCCTGCTTCTAAAATCTTCCCCTTTACACCTTGCAGACGTTCTAGATAATATTCAATATCTCCACCAAGCGAGTATCCAACTGGTTTTGTAAAATCATAAAGTGCTGTGCTTAACGGTCCGTAATTTTTGTACATATTTTCTCCTCCGATTGTTTGCGGAAGAAATCAACTAATCTATTTATTCTCCCGCACCTTTATTATATTCAATGGGAAAACAGAGCTGACTATCATTATCTATCACTCACTTTCTTGTAAATTTAGTTAAATTATACATTTATTTATTGTTTTAATCAAGGTTTCTATTGATTTCCTATATAGTACAATTTAATGTACAAATTAGCACAAATTATCAAAAAACCCTTCCTATTCAACGGTACCATTGAGTTAAGAAAGGATGATGGTATGGATTATTTTGAAAGAATTCAAAACGCCATAGAGTTTATTGAGAAAAACCTACATGAAAAGTTAACGATTACAGATATTTCTTCTCAGTCTTACTTTTCAGCATTTCATTTCCAACGACTTTTCCAAGCCATTACAGGTTTTTCTGTGCAGCAGTATATTCGCAACAGGAGACTTTCTGAAGCAGCTTCCTTATTAGCAACAACAACGCAAAATATACTTGACATTGCAATCAACTTTCAATATGGTTCTCAGGAGGCATTTACACGGGCATTTGTTCAGTATTTTGGTGTCACACCTGCTAAATACCGAAAAGGAGCGAACTCCATACCATTTCAAACCAAAATGAACTTTTTGGATTATAAACTGGAAGGAGAACTCCCTATGCAACGACCAGAAATACTTCACTTATCTAAAAAACGTATTACAGGCTATGAATACAAAACGTCCTTACAAGACGAACAGTTCTATGCAGAAATCCCAGGCTTTTATTTGGATTTTGGTCAGCAGCAATACTATGAGCGAATCTCATATAAGGTAGCCCCTAATATGGCGTATGGCATTTCTACAAACTTTCAGGAGGATGGCCGGTTTTCCTTTATTGTAGGAGAGGAAGTCGAAATCTTTGAGGAGCAATTAGAGAAAGGCTTCACCCACATAGAAATTCCTGCTGGTAAATATGCAGAGTTTACATTGAATGGCACTGCGGAAGGAATTCAAAATACAAGACGTTTCATTTACGGCGTATGGTTGCCAAATTCAAATTATGAGCGCGATACGGGTCCTGATGTTGAAATAACCGATGTCATGCAATCTATTTATCCACATGAGATGAAAATGAAAATCTACATTCCCATTAAAGAATAATAAAGGAGCAAGGTCGATGAATATTGAGAAAGTATTTAAGCAATTCCCAACCTTACATTCAGCTAATTTACAATTAAAAAAAATAGAAGAATCACATATACAAGAGCTATTTGCTATTTATGATAATGACAAGGTATTTGAGTATTGTGGCATCATCCCAAAACACAATCTTCAAACCGTTCAAAAAATGATTGGCCATTTTGAACGTGATTATACAAAGAAAAGCAGGATTAAATGGGGGATCTTCGAAAAATCACAAAGTGAAAAACTAGTAGGGATTATCGAAGCGATGGACTTTAATCAAAAAGTAAATATGGTAACAATTGGTTACTATTTAGCTGAAGCATCCTGGGGAAAAGGCATTGCATCAGAGGCAGTTGCAACAATCGTAGAATTTTTATTGGAAGAGGTAAACGTTAATCGAATACAGGCAGAAGTCATGCCTTTAAATGAAGCCTCGAAAAAGGTTCTATTAAAAAATGGATTTTTAAAAGAAGGTCTTTTGAGACAAGCTTCATTATGGTCTGGCAAGGGTGTTGTTGATTTAGAGATATACGGCTTATTGAATGGCGATTACGACTTGAAAGACTAAACTCTACTAATGAGTTTAGCCTTTTCTTATATTGTACAGATAAATGGACATTTTACCATCTCCTAAAGGGCTCTTTCACATAGACTAGAAATAGATGACTCATGCTAGCATGACATTATAATCATAAAGGAGCGTTTTAGAAATGGATGGAAACAGATATTTAACACGAATGAATTGGGAATTTAACAATTATCATAAATTTTCTAAATGCTATTGTGAATCAAAGAATGTTTACTTTGGTCACTCTCCCAGCGTAGATCATCCTATTATTGAGGAAGATTCTTATAAAATAAAATATTATAATAGTCCCCAAATTGAAAAAAAATATCAGAAACAAAATCAAGTTAAAAAGCATTGTCAAAGCTGTATTTGTAGTCACTTAGAATGTTTTGAACCAGGGACTTTAGTAGATGTATACCTCTCAGATGGCAGCCAATTTCTAGGACTATACTTTATTTATCTTCTTCCGCAAAGCTGCTGCGGGTACTTCCTTCAAATCGATGATAGGGCACGGCCTGTCATTATGGACTGTCAAAACATTGACGCAATACGTAAAACTTGTTGAGGTAGTTGATACTCTGGCTTTTCTCTTTTCATTATTAAAATAGGCTGGTTAATTGCTATACAGCATAACCAGCCATTCGACTACACTTCGTTTATCCATTGAATTAGCTGTTCATTAAAACATACAGGTTCTTCAAACATAGGATTATGACCACTTTTTTCAAAAATGACTTTCTTTACATGGGGAATATGATCTACTGCATCCCATAATGAGATAGGGGCTACTAAATAATCATACTTGCCTAGACCTACAAAAATTGGCTTGTTAACTTGTAGCATTTGTTGTAAAAGGTTCTGCTCCGCAAAAGCTACTCCCCATAGATAATCAATAATTTCCATATTCGGATGAACGTTATCCCACATAGAGGTAGCATTGAACATAAAATCATAAAAGCTATGTGCCCCCATACGAATACACATATGAACAAAGCGTCGTTCAGGCTCCTTCTTTAGATCCTGCTCCAATAAGGCTATATCGTGCGCAAATTGATGTTTACGCTCCATACTTGCATGTGCCTCAAAATAAGACAAGCTTTGCTGCTGTCTTTCTTGACTATTCGATGTTGCTGTATTTAATAGTACGAGTTTTTGAACATGCTGGGGATAAGCTTTGGCATACGCCATTGCCATAAATGCATGGCCTGAATGTCCTAAAACAATCAAATCATCTAGCTGTAGGATTTGCCTTGCATACTCCATATCCTTCACTATTTTGTCCAATGTATAATCTTCTTGCGTAAATGCTTGAGCTGGCTTACCAAAACCTCGATGATCTAAAAAAATTACCTGGAAATGTTGGTAAAAGCCTTCTGAGAACAGACGTGGATAATAAACACTACTCCCCACCACTAAAATTGGTTGGCCTTGCCCCTTTATACAATAGTTTAATTCAAATCCATCACACATAAGTTTTTGATATTTCATGATCTTCATCCTCTTTTCTATTTTTGTATCTTCACTCCCTTCCCTTTTGGTTTCCCCGTGTTTTTTCCATTGAACGCTCTAGCATTCTATCACCCCAGTAAATGTTATTATTTACATTAACAATATCATTCCCAAAGATTCCTAGCAATGAAGGATCGTGTATACTGAATAAAAGGAGAATGTCTATGAAGGAAGATCTAATAAAGCGTTCGCGGTCATTTTTATTTAATGAGAAGCATCAAACGTTAGTGGGTAAACCTGCAAGTCAAAGAGAAATAATAGAGGCACAGCAACAACTTCATGTACAGTTTCACAGCGATTATGTAGCGTTCATTGAAACGTTTGGTGGGACATATGCAGGTATAGCAATCTATGCTTTTTCTAATGGCTCAAGTCTAGGAAACGAAACCGTTGTCGATTTAACAATGGATTTTCGTCAACAATATAAAGAGTTCCTATCTCCAAATATTTTAGAAACTAGCTATGTTAATTCAATGGATGCTGGGGGTAATCCCATTTTCATCGAGCCATCAGGCCATGTTTTTATTTGCGATTATGATTGTGGAGAATTAAGCGAATAGCTGATTGATTTGAGTTGCTGATAGAAGATTGTTTTTATGAATGGTAAGTTACTTAAGTAAAGATGAGGTTACATATAATGGACAAACAATTAGAACACGTACTTACATTAAGAAAAAACGGACAGCTTGAGGAAGCAAATCAATGTATGGTGGCACTGGTCAAGGAACAGCCTCAAAATGCTTATTATCAATTTCAATGTGCTTGGACATTTGATTCTTTAGGGCAGGAAAAAGAGGCAGTTCCGCATTATGAAGAAGCGATAAAGTTGGGGCTAGAACCAGAAGTTTTAGTGGATGCCTACCTTGGTTTAGGGAGCACCTATCGGACTATAGGACAATACGAGCAAGCAAAACGGATCTTTGAACAAGCCATTCACGAGTTCCCCAAGGCTGAGCATATCAAGGTCTTCTATGCCATGACACTCTATAATCTTGGTGAACATGCAAAATCAATGGAAACATTATTGAACACGATATTACGCACAGCCAATCATCAAGGCATTCAAGATTATAAAAAAGCTATTCACTACTACAGTGATAAGCTAGATCAAACATGGTTATAAAAAAACAGGCTCCTATTCAGGGCCTGTTTTTAGCATTATGATCCGGAAGTTTGCTTTTTGAATGTAGAAGATAACGCCATAATCAAGAATGTAAGTATGCCGCTAAAGATAAATAAATAGCTCAATGGTATTAAAAAGAAGTTCTTCTCTACTATCGTCCCATCTGCTAGTATCTCATCTCCTATAAGGCCTTTTATAAATAAACATACAATCCCCATGATCATCGGAATTGTGGCAAGTAAATATTTTTTCAATATTTCTTCCTCCATATTATTAAATCCTTGTGGGTATTGATGATAGCGTTATTTTTATTATAAGTCAATTATTTTTTATCGAAAAACAACAAATTATTATTGATTAACACTCCTGACCAAAAGAACAAACGTTCCCCATCTTTTAATTTCTTGTACGTGATTTATTATGTTTTTTGAGTAAATTTTGAGCGAGTTGGCATAAATAATTACATTAATTAATGTCGGATAATCTGTTATACTGAGCGATAAAAAACAGCTACTTTGTTAAAAGTAACCGTTTTTCCATAAAATCATATTGATTTAGAAGCTTGTTGTATGAGGGCAGCGACCATTTTATCCATCTGAGCAAAGCGATCATCCTGCGTTTGCCCTTTAACATAGCGATAATAGATTTGCTGACAAATAACGGCTAATTTGAAATAAGCTAATGTGCAGTAATAATGAATAGCTGACACATCTCGCCCACTCTTCTCCGCATAACGATCAATAAATTGCTGTCGGGTATAAAAGCCTGGTAATACAGTTACTGGTGGTTCACCAAGTGCATATAATAGCATTTTCGGGTCATCCGCTTGCATCCAATAACTCATTGCTACACCAACATCAGCAAGTGGGTCCCCTACTGTTGCCATCTCCCAATCAAAAAGGCCAATCATTTCGGTATAGTCCTCGGAAAACATTGCATTATTCAATTTATAATCATAATGAATAATGGTTGCCTCATGATTGGATGGAAGATTGTTTTTTAACCACTCTGTTAACATCGCTACTTCTGCATGTTCTGCTGTTTTCGCATGTTCATACCGCTCAATCCAGCCATGCACCTGTCTTTCAAGAAATCCGTCAGGCTTCACAATATCCTTTAATGGTGTGTCCTGATAAGGAATAGCATGTAATGCAACTAAAGAATCAACCATCATTTCGGACAATTGACGTGCTAGCTCCTCTGTTGGTTCTGTGTCTTTTGGAAAATGTGTATCAAGGACGATTCCTTTTTTGCGCTCCATTAAAAAGAAATCACTACCGATAATGTCTCGATCCTCTACATAGACATATGGTTTTGGAACCGATGGTAAAAATGGATGCAGTGCCGATAAAATCGTAAATTCCCGCTTCATATCATGCGCTTTTTTGGCAACTGGTCCAAGCGGAGGACGACGTAGAACAGCTTCAAAATCAGCTATTTTTAAACAATACGTCAAATTGGAATGCCCTGCACTAAATTGTGCTATTTCAAGCTTCCCCTGTGGAAGCTCAGTAAAATAACTCTCTAAAAAGGCATGTAGTTTATCAACATCTAAACGTTCACTTGACCTTACTTGCATCGTATCCATTCTATTTCCCTCCTTAAATAATGGAGCTCATGCCCCCATCTACTACAATGACATCCCCAGTTACATAGTCCGAAGCTGGTGCTGCTAAAAATAAAGCTACGCCCTTTAAATCATTTTCGGAGCCTAATCGTTTCAACGGTGTAACACCCATCAAATAGTCTTGTCCACGTTCGATTAAGGCATTGGACATTTTTGTAGGGAAAAAACCTGGTGCAATGGCGTTGACATTGACTCCCTGTGGCCCCCATTTGACAGCTAAATCCTTCGTTAAAGTAATGACAGCCCCTTTACTCGCGTTATAGGCAATCGTATCCATAAAGGCTGGTAGCGTACCACCTAGTCCAGCAATAGAAGCAATATTAATGATTTTGCCGCTTTTCTGCTCTAACATAATTTTGCCAACGGCTTGGCTGAATAAAAATGTTCCGTTGACATTGACATCAAATACTTTTTGCCAGGCTTCGTAGGGCATATCAATGGCAGGTGTTCCCCATGATGCGCCACTGTTATTGACTAAAATATCAATTCTACCAAATGTTGTAATCGTTTGGGCCACCACATTGGCAATATCCTCAGGCTTTGTGACATCACAGGCTAGGGCTAATGTTTGAACACCAAGCTTTTCAAGTCCTGCGGCAACCTCCTCACACGCCTCCACCTTTCGTGAGCATAAGACCACATTGGCTCCTGCCTCTGCAAATCCTTGTGCAATTTGTGCGCCGAGTCCACGTCCGCCACCAGTCACAATCGCTGTTTTACCTTTTAAGCTAAATAACTCTAGGACCGTCATTTCACCAGCTCCTCTTGTTTGTTGGCATGCTTTTTCAATTCTAGTTTAGCAATGGTATTACGATGCACCTCATCCGGTCCATCCGCTAAACGTAATGTACGAGAATTAGCCCATTGTGCAGCAAGCGTAGTATCTGGCCCTACGCCAGCAGCACCAAATGCTTGGATAGCTCGATCAATGACTCTGAGTGCCATATTTGGAGCAACTACCTTAATCATAGCAATTTCAGCCTTTGCCTCTTTGTTGCCTACTGTGTCCATCATATAAGCAGCCTTCAATGTTAAAAGTCTTGCTTGCTCAATATCCATCCGAGATTCCGCAATGCGCTCCCGCATTACCCCCTGATCTGCTAGTGGTCGATGAAATGCCTGCCGTGCTTGTACACGCACACACATTTCCTCTAATGCACGCTCTGCGGCACCAATAAGACGCATACAGTGATGAATTCTCCCTGGCCCTAGTCTGCCTTGCGCAATGGCAAAGCCTTTTCCTTCACCCCATAAAATATTTTCCACCGGTACACGCACATTGGTAAATGTAACCTCACCATGTCCCTCTGGTGCATGATCGTAGCCAAAAGCCGTTAGCATACGCTCTACTTTTACCCCTGGTGTGTCCATCGGTACGAGAATCATAGACTGTTGCTCGTGGATAGGGGCCGTTGTATCTTTATGCTTGCCCATAAAAATAGCCACCCTACAGCGAGGATCCCCAGCACCAGTTGTCCACCATTTATGGCCATTTAAAATGTATTCTTCTCCATCGCGTTCAATGCTTGCCTCAATATTTGTAGCATCACTGGATGCAACGGCTGGCTCCGTCATCGCAAAGCAGGACCGTATTTCGCCTCGTAATAATGGTTCAAGCCACTGTTTTTTTTGCTGTGCCGATCCATAGCGTACAAGTACTTCCATATTGCCTGTGTCAGGTGCATTACAGTTAAACACTTCGGGGGCCAGAAGTGAGCGGCCCATGATTTCACATAAAGGTGCATATTCTAAGTTGGTTAAACCTGCCCCATATTCACTATCTGGTAAAAATAAATTCCACAAACCTGCCTGTTGTGCCTTCTGCTTCAGCTCCTCCATAATCGGTGGAATCGCTCCCCAACGATCCTCCATTGCCTCAACCTGTGCAGCATAAACGGCTTCATTTGGATAAATGTATTGCGCCATAAAATTCTTCAGCTTGTCCTGTAACTTCTCAACTTTTTCACTATAGGAAAAATTCATTAGAAGATACCCCCTTTGCTTGAACTTCGCAAAATGAATGAATGTTCATTTTCATTCTTACAATAAATGTTACCGCTATTTTTCTAGTAAAGCAATGTTCTATTTTTGAATTTTCTAACAAAAGAGAAAATTCATTACTATGAACTGACATCATTTATTTTCAAAAAACTGTACGATATCCTTCAGTAATTGTCGGATGGCTAATGGTAAATGACGGTTTTTTAAGTACACTAGATAGACATTGCGACTTAAATTCAGACCCTCTATTTCTTTTTTTACAATCGTTTTGGCAGTCGGTCCTTGCAAGTAATTTTCAGGTAATATGGTCACTCCTAAATGTTCTCGTACAAGCGATACAGCGGTTTCAAAACGCTCAATTTCAAATTGGATATTGATGCTTTTACCAGCCTGTTCAAATGACGTTAAGATATCTCGTCTTGTTTGAAAGCCCTCGGTACTGATAATAAATGGTTCTTCACAAATATCTGAAATGGTTAAAGTATCCTTTTGGGCTAACGGATGATGTAAAGGTAATACTGCGACCAACCGTTCTTCATATAAAGTTTGAACTTCCAACTCTGGATCATCCATTAGCTGATTGGTGATGATTAAATGAGTTTTATAGCTTTTCAAGGATTTTTTCACTCGCTTACTACCTAAAATATCGACTAAGTGAATTTTCATGTGAGGATAGTCTTTTTTATAGTTGGCGATTACCTTTGGCAGCCAATACTTAATAGATTCCATGACACCAATGGTGATGTCCCTCGTGCCATGAACAATCACTTCATCCATTTCGATTTTTAGCACTTCCATATTTTTTACAATAATTTTTGCTCGTTCAAAAAGTAACTCTCCAGCTTCTGTTAATTGCAGATTTCTAGTATTTCTCTCTAATAAGGGGGAGCCAATCTCTTGTTCTAATTTTTTGATCGCATTACTTAACGAAGGCTGCGAAATATGCAGTCTTTCTGCGGCTTTTGAGAAATTCATCTGTTCTGAAACAGCGATAAAATAGTGTAATTGTTTAATGTCCACCTATAGATACCTCCCAGATTTATAGTTAAAAGCTATAGATTAATATTAATTATATATTAGTAATTATAATTATGTGAATATATAATGAATTACAACAATACTTTTTCTACAATAATATTCACAATGGGGTTGATAAATTTATGTACACAATGACAGATCAAAAACAATGGAAAGGTCGAATAGATTCAACGACAAATACAAGCAGCTTTCGTTTACATCAACAAGTAAAAAGAGTTGCGATTAATGATGTAAGCGCTTCAGATAAGAAAAGTGCTGCTATTGTTGGTTTTATCTGCGATGAAGGGGTACGTCGAAATCAAGGCCGTGTAGGGGCAGCAAATGGTCCAAACGCCCTACGAGAAGGCTTAGCCAGCTTACCGTGGACATTTGAGGACGATCAGCAAATTATTGATGTTGGCAATATCGTTTGTCTAAACCATGCTTTAGAGGAGGCGCAACGTGAGCTTGGTGAAGTCGTAGCAACAGTACTACAAAAAAACATATCATGTGTGGTGCTAGGTGGCGGGCATGAAACGCTGTATGGCCATTATTTAGGTGTTCGTTCTGCTCTACCAAAGGAAGCTAAAATCGGCATCATCAATATAGATGCTCACTTTGATTTACGACCATATGATGAACAACCTTCGTCAGGTACGATGTTCCGTCAAATTTTAGAGCAGGATCCACACGCTGACTATTTTGTTGTTGGTATTCAACGCTACGGCAATACAAGAGAACTTTTCGAAAAAGCTGATGAATTGAACGTGAAGTATGTTTATGAGGATCAAATGACGGTAGCCTACCAACAACAATTAACGGATGCATTACAACATTTTATGGATAAGCATGATTATATTCTTTTAACATTATGTATGGATGTATTGAATGCAGCATTTGCTCCAGGTGTAAGTGCTCCATCACCGTTTGGGCTTGACCCATCGACTGTGCGCTCCATTTTGCAACAAGTCACTTCACACCCTCACACCCATTCATTTGATATATGTGAGGTCAATCCGTTATTAGATGAAAACGGATGTACAGTGAAATTAGGGGCCTATTTTGTGTATGAGGCACTGAACAACTTACTTAGGGGGCAAGGTTCATGATCGAAATTAATCAAATTACAACGGTATTCCTAGCTGTTGCACTCTTTGCATTAGGAAGCTTTCTTATCAATAAAATAGGCCTTTTAAAGCGATTCTGTATCCCAGCACCAGTGGTTGGGGGTTTATTGTTCGCTGCTCTTGCTACCATCTTAAAAACAACGGGTATTTTAGAAATATCACTTGATACTTCTTTACAAAGCTTATTTATGATTACTTTCTTTACGACAATTGGCTTAGGTGCAAGCTTTAAACTTGTAAAGCTCGGGGGTAAATTACTGATTATTTACTGGCTAGCATGTGGCTTCCTAGCGTTAATGCAAAATGTCATTGGGGTATCCCTGGCCTCACTTATGGGGATTCATCCGTTAATCGGTATGATGGCGGGTACCGTTTCTATGGAGGGTGGTCATGGCGCTGCAGCTGCATTTGGCCAAACCTTAGAAGATTTAGGGATTTCTTCAGCTATGACAATTGGTGCTGCAGCCGCAACATGTGGTCTAGTTGCTGGTGGCTTAATTGGTGGACCAATTGTCAAATATTTAATAGGTAAATATAATTTAACACCAGATGAACAAGAATCAGAAGAAGTCCAATATGAAAATAAACATGAGCAAATTACATCGGATTCGTTCTTTACACAAGTCTTATTAATTACTTTCTGTATGGCTGTTGGTACGTATGTCGGCACACTATTCTCTGAAGCAACAGGTTTCGTTCTACCCGGCTATGTAGGAGCAATGTTTGTGGCTGTATTAGTGCGCAATATTATGGATAAATTCAAACCTGAAGCCATTAATATGAAAAGCATCTCATTAATTGGAGATGTCACATTAGGTGTATTCCTTTCCATGGCACTCATGAGTATTAAATTATGGGAAATTGCTGATTTGGCACTACCATTATTCATCATTGTTTTTGCGCAAGTATTCTTTATTGTTGTATTTAGTATTTTTGTGTTATTTAAATTACTTGGCAAAAACTACGATGCTGCTGTTATGGTAGCAGGTTTTGCAGGACATGGTCTAGGCGCAACACCAAATGCCATGGCCAATATGTCAGCCGTTGTGCAACGCTTCGGGCCTTCTAAAAAAGCCTTTCTTGTCGTACCGATTGTTGGCGCATTTTTAATTGACGTATTTGGAATTCCTATTATTATTACAACTATCAATTTATTTAAATAAAAAAGAGCTTTGCATTCGTCCTGAGTAGACGATTGCAAAGCTTTTCTATTATTGTAATATCTCACTTACTGTAACAAATTCATAGCCTTGTTTTTGTAAATAAAGAATAACATTTTCTAAACCATTGGCTGTCGTTTGATGGATATCGTGCATTAGAATAATACTCCCATCTTTTACAGAGGCTTTGACATACGCTAAAATTTTATCTGGATTGTGATGTTTCCAATCCAGTGTATCAATCGACCACAAAATCGAGGGGATTGTCATGACAGAACGTACTTGGTCATTGGTCGCTCCATAGGGTGGACGGAAAACAGTTGGATACTGCCCGATGGCTGCATAAATAGCGTTACTAGTGCCATTGACTTCTTGTTTAACGCCTGCTATAGATAAGGTCGTTAATTTTTTATGGCTCAAGGTATGGTTTCCGATTTCATGTCCTGCTTCATAGACTTGTTTAACGATTGTAGCATTTCTTGACACGTTTTTACCTACCATAAAGAATGTAGCCTTGGCATCGTATTTCTTTAATGTTGCCAAAATTTGTGGTGTGACCTTAGCATCTGGCCCATCATCAAATGTTAAGGCTACCCGTTTTTTTGCGCCTTTTGCTACTGGCACACCTTTATTATAAATTTTATTATCTATTAACTGAATATCGGCTAGCTCAGAAGCTTTGACATACCCTTTTTGGTCACCTGCTTCTACATAAGCCCAACCAGCAAGTGTTATGTAATACTGGACAGTCGTTTTATTGGGAAGTGTTCCAAGAACTTCTCCGTTTGGACTAGCTGTTAAACGTAATTCAGCACCAGCAACAGCATTAATTTTTTTCTTCGTTGGAGCTGGTTTTTTTAATGCGTTTGTCGCTACATACCCTATCTCCTCGCCATATTGAACGAAAGACCAACCACCAGGTGCTGTGCCATATACATAAATCATTCGTCCTTCATAGAGCTGTCCTACATGCTGGGCATGTTGACTTGGGGCTGTAAATAATGTTGTACCACCCTTTTGAATCACTAGGTATCCCTCAGACTTCAACTTGACTAAAGCATCCGATGTGACATAGCCCTCCTGCTCTGGCGTTTGAATATGTGTCCAACCTTTACTTACTTTTGTTACTGAAACAAAGCTTCCTTTCGCAAGCTCCCCGATCTCCGCACTATTCGTAGAAGCTTCTTCAAAAATAACCGTATCTTTGACTACCTTGTGAATCACCACTGACCCTTCAGCATTTACTGAAAGTTGCCCTGCCAAGATGCACATCATAAACGTCAAAACGATGGCAAAGGGTAAAAATTTTTTCATTGTTCTACACCGCCCTTAGATGTCTTCCATGTCTGTTTGCTAAAAAATTGCTAAGATTTAACTTTCATTATAGAGTAAACAACCCTGCCATAAAATAGTAATAATCAACTAGATTCCCTTTTACAATGCTACTAAAATTCGTATTTTAGTAAATACTTATACATTCCTCCTTCCCTTTTTACTGAGAAACTATGCATAGGTTATGATAATTAAATGATGGTGGCTTATTTTGTAGATTTTTTGTTAGCTCCTTTTTCTCATGCTGCTAAACGGCCTACGGACTTAGGTGAGTGACCTTCTCCTTACTGGGAGAGGGCTCTCACCTCTTTGAGCAGCAGCTCTCCCCGTATTTGATGGTTCCTATAAAAAGCTGGTTATCCACCACCGAACCTCAGCTATATAATCCCCCTTTTTATTAAGACGTTAGGAACCATGAAAAAGTTGAGGTCTTTTCATTAATTTTCCTGCTATAAAGCTTCGAAGGCCGTTAGGGCATCTTCAATATGTGGGGGTGGGGTCCATATATAGCTAGGAGCATTGGTTGTAATGAATAAAAAAGATTTCCCTTCTTTCTCGATTATGGTCGCCAGACACAGTCCTGCTTCTGGGGTATAGCCTGTTTTTCCACCTATTATCGGACTGTCTAGACCCGGTAATTTTGTAAATAATGAGTTTGTGATGATTAATTGATTGGGTACATAAGTTGTGTAGCTTTTTGAGGTAAATATTTGATAAAAGGTAGGATTTTCTAATGCATACCGCAGAAGCTTGCTGATATCCCGCACGCTGGATACATGTGCCTCATCATGTAGGCCACTGGTATTAACAAAATATGTGTCATGCATGCCTAATTCTTGCGCCTTGTTATTCATCAACGTGACAAATTTGCCCTCACTGCCAGCGACAGCATCTGCAAGTGTTCCTGTTGCATCGGCACCTGAGGCAAGGAGTGTACCATACAATAAATCCTCCGTCGTGACAAAATCTCCTGCCTGAAAGCCTGCCATCGAAGCATTTTGTGCCGTATAGTTCGCAATCGTTTGGGGCTCTACAATGGTTTGTGTTTGTAAATTATCTGTCATCTCTATGGCAACGATGGCTGTCATGATCTTTGTTAAGGATGCAGGATAAATAATAGCATCCGCATTTTTTTCGTATAATACTTCGCCCTGTTCATTGAGTAACAAAGCATTTCGACTATGTAATGATGGCAGTTCTAGATGTGTGAATTCATATGTTTTGCTTGTATAATAAAATAAGAAAACCATAATACAAATACAGCCTAATAACATCCATTTTTTCATAAAAAACGCCTCCTACACATTATAAGAGGCGGCATTTCTGAATATTCCTTGAGAAAAATGGGATGCGCTCAAATATTTTCACAGGTAAAAATCATCATCGAAATTTGAACTAATTCTTGTCATCTCTTTATTTGTTAATCTGAACATTACATCTTGAGAAACCTCTAACTTGAGTGTCTCTTCTTTGCTTAGACCCGCATAGACGCCGCGTAAAATACGACCAGTCAAGCCATGCGAGACAACAATCACTTTTGAAAGTGGTTGAATCGTTTCAAGTAAAGCAGTTAATCTCTTTACAACCGCTTCATAGGTTTCCCCATCTGGTGCACGAAAATACCAATTGAAGGCATCTGTGTTCGTTAACAAGGCAGGCCATTGTTGCTGTATTTCCGCCATGGTTAATCCAGCCCATTGTCCCACAGCAACCTCTGTTAAACGTGGATCCTGCCTCACCTTGTTGCTGTCATAGCCCAGTGTTTCACAAAGTATGGCTGTGCTTTGCATGGCTCTTCCCATTGGACTTGATAGGATGGTCCATTCATCTGCATCGCCAATGAGTGATTTCAGCATGCGCGCATTTTGCTGAACCTGCTCCCGACCACGCTCAGTGAGTGGTGAATCAAGCTGTCCTTGATATCTCCCTTGTGTATTATAATTTGTCTCACCATGGCGAAGTAAGTAGATCATTTGCTCCATTTTATATCCCCCATTCTGCTCCCCTTATTAAAGTAAAATTGCTGTTAAACTAACACCAGCACATAAACAAAGCTAAGAAACAAGCATAAAGGACTATACCATTTTGAATCATTTTGAGCAAATGTGGAATGCTTAATCGTTTTAAAAATACCAACATACTTAAAATCACCAATTGCTCGTAGCAAAAATACTAGCGCACAAACGATACTTCCTACTTTTGAAAAAATAGAGGCTTGAAAAAATGGCATGAAGCCTCCTTGTACAAGGATGATACCACTTGCTAGCATCACCAGCATGGCAACACAGAGCGTTCCCCATTTTCTAGGCGTAAAAACGGCTTGTTGGCTGCCTTCTTTCATAGGAATAACAGCTTCTGTACCCCATCGACCACCAAAGGCCCAATAAATATGTAGGATACTAATGAGCCCTAATAGTACCACTGCGACAATTGATAAAATAAACATGTTCTACCTCCTCTTCACATTTACATACGCTACCGTATGTTCTAGCGTTAAATATAGTCCCTCAAAGCCCATATTAGCTCTGAGAGACCTTCTTACTGTATTAACAGCTTAATCATTTTTTCGAGATCGAAATGAGGATTGGCTTCAAATCGTGTCATCCAGCCTATATAGGTTAAATAAGCTAATCTTGCACGATCAGTGGATTCGTCTATGCTTATACCACTTTTTTGATAGAGTGTCGCCACACAGGCTATTCGCTGCTCCTCTATTTGAACGATACGCGTTGCGACATCTGAATCATATTTGGCCCAAGCATAAATACCTATCTCCATCTTTTTATTTTTGTGAAAACTTATCCGTAAAAGCTGCTCTAAAGTAGCATCAACTTGCTCCATATTTTGAATAATGGCCATTGTTGCATGGTTTTCCCAATAGTCTAGCATGGCATCTAAAAGTTGTTGACGATCACGAAAATAATGATAAAAGCTACCTTTACTAATGTTTAATGATCGAGCCAGTGCTTCAATACTTACTTTATGGACCCCTGCTTCTGCTAATTGCTCTAGACCCGCTCTAATCCAATCCTCTTTCGTTACTTGCATAATCGCCCTCCAAAAAATACGTTAGCGTATGTTTTGTCTTATATTACCACTTTATACATCTTTCATCAACTTTTATCGTTTTTATGGCGTACATTAATATGATTATTCACTGTAACATGAACTGTTACTAGTCGTGGTAAAATACATGCACACACTAAAATAAACACTAATAGCTTTTTCATGCGTCTACTCCTTGTCTTAAAAAGTATTGTCAAACAACTTTTCAGCAATGCCCTGTAAAATATCTTGCTCCTCAAATGTCATGAGTTCTTCTCTCGAGATTATTGCCTGTTGAATCAATCGGTTTGATTGGATCGTCACTAGTTTTTCAAACAAGTTTCGAATATAACGACCATTCGAGAAATTAGGGATGGTTTCAATCGGCATATGACGTAGTTGTGTTTTCATATGTTGGGCAAATGCTTCGCCAAATTGATAATCATTCGTTTGACAAAGCATCGCAAAAATATCATAGAGTTCATCCGTGCTAAAATTATCAAATTGTACAAAATGATTAAAGCGAGATTTAAAGCCTGGATTAGATTGTAAAAATTCTTCTATTAGCTCTGTATAGCCCGCAACAATAATTACTAAGTCATCACGTAGATCCTCCATTACCTTTAATAAACTATCAATAGCTTCCTTCCCAAATGCATCCTGTTTATCATTCATTAATGAATAGGCTTCATCAATAAAAAGTACCCCGCCCTTTGCCTTGTTAACGACTTCCTGAACCTTTAATGCTGTTTGTCCAACATAGCCAGCGACTAACCCTGCACGATCGGTTTCCACAAAATGCCCACTTGAAAGGACGCCAAGATGCTTGTAGATTTGGCCAATAATGCGTGCCACTGTTGTTTTACCTGTGCCTGGATTGCCCGAAAAGACAAGATGATACGTAATAGGAAAGCTTGTTAAACCATGATCCACACGCAGACTTTGAATTTTAATAAAGTTTATTAAATTATGTAATTCCTTCTTTGCATTCGGAAGACCTACAAGACTATCTAATTGTTTTTGTAGCTTGGCAATCTCTTGCTCGACTTCAGGTGTAATGCGTAACCGCTCATCGTTGATAAATTCACCACTATAGATAATTTTGCCTTCTTCATTATAATAATCGCCTCGTCCATGTTTTTTGCCTTGAACGAGGTCACCAATATAGGAAGCTTGCCCATTGGCATAATAGAGCGTTCCTTGCCCTGTCATCATATCCTCTTTAAATTGCCCTTCCGCTTCTAGTATTCCATCCCTAGCATATACTTTGCCTTTACCATGCTTTAAGTCCTCAAAGAAATGACCTTCATAGTGAAGTGTAGTTACACCACGTGCAAGCTCCTCAGCTGTTGGTGATTCCGTAGGATAATAAAGCTTCCCAGCCCCTTGCAAATGATGCCAAATAAAATCACCCTCATATTGTAAAAATCCATTTGGATAGTATTGCTTGCCTTTTCCCTTTTTCATGCCGTGGACAAAGTCACCCTCATACTGCGGTTGATTTAAATGTGGATACTGTGCTCGTAGTGTTTGATAAGGGCTAATTACTTCTTCTTCATAATATAAAACACCATAGCCATCCATTAAATCATTGCGAAAATGACCTTCATAATGGATATGCCCATCCTTATATAAAATGCCATGACCCTGTTTTTTATTTTGTATGAATTCACCCTGATAAATGAGTTGTCCTTTCAAATACATAATGCCATTGCCTTGCTTCATATGATTGACGAATTCACCCTCGAATAATAATTCTCCCTCTTGATCAAATAGCGAGCCTTTGCCGTCATAAATATCGTGACCAAAATCATTCTTCTTGACGCCACCTCGATACATGATGATGCCACTTGGGTAAAATAGTTCTTTTTCTTCATGATTATGTGTCATTTAATTGCCTTCCTTCATCATTTCAGTATATGCTCAATTATAGCGTGGAAAAGAATACATATGTGCGAATTTTTAGAATTTAAGGAGACGAGCATGAAAAAAAGATACAAACTACTTCTAGGCATTTTACTACCACTACTTATTCTGTATATCTCGACAATGCTGTTAACACGAGACACCGATTTTACAACAGAGGTAACAGAACGTCTCGAAATGGAGGAAATTCATGAGATTGAAATTATTCGTTCCTCAGATGAAAAAACAGTAACGATTACTGACGCAGCAGAAATCAATCAAATTATGCTACCGTTCAAGGACCTACCTTTAAAAAAGGTGTGGTTTTCGAATTCTGATTCTCATGAAGCATACTGGCTAACACTCTCAATTAATGACAACAGGGAAATTGGCTTGCGTTTAGATGATGACCAGCATTTATTCGTGTATTTATATGAGGAAAATTACATGAAAGATTATAAGCTCACTAAGGATATCGATATGACATTTATCAAACAATTGTTTCAGTAAGCGTAAAAACCCGTGCATGTACACACGGGTTTTTATATGTAACGATAATTTTGCTGCATAGCTTGTACGGTCTCAATGATCTCTTCTCTCAGTTCAATTGGCTCTAATACCTCCATATCGGCTCCTTGACTTAGCAACCACTCTTTCACGCCATATTCCAACACTTCTGCCTCAAAAACATATTCATGATTGTTTTGTGAAACTAGGTGGGCTGTTGGGAAACGACTGTAGACTATTTCAGGAGAACGACCTTTATAGAGAAGACGTATATGAGTAAGGTCATTAGCGTCCTCTACTTGTAATGGATGTACAGATGGAAATTCAAAATTGATAGCCATTTCACGAAAATGCTGAATACGATCCATTCTGTAAACAGTTGGGATGTCTTGATTATCTCCTATCAAATAAAAATAATGTGTTGAAAAGATAACAGCGAGCGGCTTTAAAATTTTTGCAGTTGGAATCGCTTCACCCTCCTGTAAATAATCAATGGTAATGACCTTTCTCTTTTGAATGGCTGTGGAAATTCCCCATATTAAGGACAATAATGACTTGTTTTGATGAAGATCTTCATATACAACTTTTTCATTTAATAACAGTGGATCGACTGCTACATGTGAGAGAAGTTGATCAATGATCTCACCAATATCCGATTTTACGAGAGCTTTTGAGGCAATCAGAATTTTAACGATGACTAGTACCTGTTCTTTAGATAAACGATTGTTTTTTGTATTTATTAATTTATACACTTTTTCTGAACGCACATATTGTAAATGGTAATCTAGCTTAGCCTTTTCTAGATACGTACGAATTTCATCGATATCCCGTTGTATGGTTTTTTCGCCAACCTGATGTGTCAATGCTTCTTGCTTCTTGTTGATTCCTTGGCCATCCATCAAGCGATCAAACATCGATAGTACGCGATAGCCTTTGCCTTGTTGTGAATCTACCATATATCCCACTCTTTCTTCTATCATGCCCAGCTTGCAGTATATTGGCCATAAATAGCCCTTCTACTGATTGCGTCCAGATTTTTTGCGAGTTGCTCAAAAAGCTCCTCTTCAAAATCTGTGACCTCCTCCGCTTGGGCTTTTATCTTGATTCAGTTGGTGTTTTGACACCTACTCCATTTGTGCATTCATCTCATTATCTATAAACTGAATCAAGATAAAACTTCTACTTTATTGGTATAATTTGTACTATACGCATCCTATAATAAATCACCATTCAAGCAGCACAATAGACTGTATTTTTGACATAATTAACTAAAATTTTACAGCATTTTAGATGAATGTGTCACTTTTTAACCATTGAAAAAGGACTTTCATTGAATGAAAGTCCTGCTACTCTTTTATTTGAATTTTACAGCTGTTCCATATACCAATACTTCGGATGTACCATCCATGACAGATGAAGTAGCATATCGAACGCCTACAACTGCATCTGCACCTAATTGTTTGGCTTCCTCTACCATTGCCTCTGTGGCAATTTCACGAGAGCGCACAAGCATCTCCGCATACTCCTTCATTTCTCCACCTACAATATTGCGAAGTCCTGCTATCATGTCACGACCAATATTTCTAGATTGAACTGAATTCCCTTTCACTAGCCCTAATGTTTCCATAATATCTTTTCCTGCCACCATGTCTGATGTAGCTAATAGCATCATGATGCCTCCCCGTTCTGTAGTTTTTGTATGGCTTTTACAGCCTCTTCAATAGAAGATGTAATCATGCCATTGCGTTTAATTAACCCCACAACAAATAAATTACGATAAACAAACTGATTCTCTAGCCCATCTCGGATCAGTGCCTCTATTTTTTGCATATTGTCCCGCCCTTGCTGACGAACATCAGTTAGCACACCAATAATAGGACGATTCAGCATCGAAAACGCACCTATCTCTGCGGCAACGCCAGAATCGATTTCCACCCCATCTAATACAGCTATCAGAACATCGCTACTCTGTAGCATCTCTAAATCTGCTTGGGCAATCGCTAAGCTATCTGCATAGGCAGATTTATCATTGATGGCTTCATTCTCCTGGGGTAGGTATAATGCGATGCCTGGCACTGCCTCGCGAATAGCTGCTGCCAATTGTTCATTTACAAAACGATCGCCTAACGAAAATAACCCATTTGCTAAATATGCTTTCATGTATAAAACTCCTTCATCAATTGTTTTTTCAACCATAATTTTATGTCTGCCTTTTTCATCAATAAATGTTGATCGTATATCGAAACCATGTTTGAGGTTGGTAATGAGCATGGCTTTGAATGTATTTCTTCCATATGTACGAACTTTGTAAAAGCCTAATGTCTTGATATGTTCATGCTGTTGTTTCATTAATTGACTTGCAATTCCCTGACCTCGATGTGCCACATGAACGCCACCCAACCAACTATCAATTACACCTTTGCGTAATTGCGTCCAGATTTTTTCGAGCTTGCTCGAAAAGCTCCTCTTCAAAATCTGTGACATCCGCTGGGGCTTTTATCTTGATTCAGTCGGTATTTGGACACACATTAAATCAAAGAGAACAATTGTGCATTCATCCCATCACCAATAGAGGTGGCGTTTTCTGATGAATCAAGATAAAAAAGACCATCTGGATGTGGGTAGCCTAGTTTAAAGCCCATCAATGTGTCATCTTCCACTGCCAATATGCAAAGAAGGCCTTCTTTCTTTTCTAGCTTTTCGAGTGGCAAATTAGCTCCATCAAAAACGTGCGCGTGGATTTATTGTAATTGTTCAAGCCAAGCATAGGGTATGCCTTCAATCGTCACAATATGCATATTCATCACCTCTGTCTGTCATTATAGCAGTTCTATAGCCTGAAGAAAAAGGTAGGCATCTGCTCCAAAAGCAATTATTATCACTGCATAAAAGTAACTATTTTCCATCTAAGCTATTTTCGACAACCACCAAATTCAGTATACTTGACCAAAATACAAAACAATAGCTAGGAGGAAATCCGATTGACACCATTTACTAGTTGGTTAACCAATTCATTGCGCCCCTATTTCGGCCTACATACTTTAGAAGCACATTGGGAAACGATTCCGATTCGAGAGGATTATTTTATTTGCCTTGAAGGTGATCTCATTAAAAAAAGAATTTTCGTGAATGAGCATAGCTACCAAGAAGCGGATGTTGACATTTTAACGCGTAATCGTGAAGTCATTGTCCCTCAAACCGCGCGTGGAAAAGAAAAGAAATTGAATTATACCAATATCTCCGCTGTGAAAGCTGCAGGCGTTGTTTTTTCTGCTGGACTAGGTAATGAAAACCATCCATCTAGCTATATCACGGCTCGTAACACTAAAACATATTACCAGCTACCATTAACAGGCTTTGAGCATTTAACGACTAAGTCGGCTCTCTTGAATTGGTTACAGCAATTTCCCTCCCAGCTTCCTGCAGATTACTCAGACAAGCTAGAAAAGCTAACCAAGATGAAAAGTCTACGCTATAAGACTGTGCCAGGTGATATTTTTCGTGTAGAAATCGATTTATTTGTAGATGGCTATGTGCTTGTCATTGGCGATTTACGACAAATGCAAAAGGATCATCTATTTGGAGAAGATAGTATTTGGCATAATGTAATGACAATGCCATTGTTTGTACGGCCCTATTTATTGACAACGACTGAGCGCCTGCCTTCTCTTGAGGAAATCATATCTGCTCCATTGGCCCCTCAAACCCATATTGTGATGGATGACCATTTTATGCGAGGATGCTATGAAAAGATAGGCCATAAAATGTTAACAGAATCCGATATTGTATTTCCAATGGGCTATGGCGTGACACTAAACTATGGGAAAGAGCCCCGATATCGTCTATCCTGGGGGACAGGAACAATTAGTAAACCTGCACATTCCACTTCTTATCAAACAGCTAGCCGTTTTACCAATCATGGTGTTTATGCAGGCGTTGCCAGTGATTGGTTGAAGCAAGAGGAAGGAATTGTAACAGAGTCGCTAGATCATCCTCACTTCCACGAAGATCGTCAGCGGGCACTCGCTGAATTTAATTTACCAGAAGATATCTCCTACGATGACTTTAATCGCCAGACGGGTGGATTGACCCGCACCCAATATATTCATTACCTCAATAAAACCTATCATCGTACACACAAAAAATAGAGGGAGCTTCTAGATGCTCCCCCTCCACTTTTTCATCGATGGTTGATTTCATCCAATAATTACTTATAATATAGAGATATCATTAACCAACTCCATCACTAGAGGTGTATTTTGTATGTATTTTGGCATTATTCCACTGATTCTTTTCATCGTTTTTCTTATTTCTTACTTCAAAGACCCAAGAAAAATGATCAACGGGCTATTCTTTAATCTATTTGTCTGTTCATTTCTGCTATTCTGCGTCATTCTATCTTTGGCATCTGACCATTACTTTTTAAGGCTGATTGTCATTATTCCACTAATTGCTCTTTTCATCTTAATTCCTTTTGGCATTGTTGCTTTAATGTTTGGTTTATTTTTAAATGCGAGAGTATTAATGAAGCGAGAAGGTAGACGTTTAGCCAATTCCTTAACATTACTTGTGGCCATTGGCATTTTACTTTTTATCCTATTACCGATTCTCAATCCAGCAAGTTTGTTTTCAGTCCACCTCCAGCCCATTTTTGGTGGAATTTCACTCATTACGTTTTATTTTTTTATCCATTTATCCAATTTTTTATCTGCTTATTTTCTCTACCAATTCAATCGCCCTCGATTGAATCAAGATTTTATTATTGTGCTAGGCAGTGGATTAATTAATGATAAGGTGCCTCCACTTTTAGCTAGTAGAATTCAAAAGGCAATTGATTTCTATCATAAGCAAGCAGCAGTGACTACTCCACCTACCATTATTTTCTCTGGTGGACAAGGTCCTGATGAAAATCTACCCGAAGCTGAAGCGATGCAACGATATGCGATTGAAAAAGGCATACCCATTGAGCAAACACTTCAGGAGAACCGCTCTGTGAATACCTATCAAAATATGTTATTTTCTAAGCAGCTTATGGATGCCCGGAAACAGGGTGAAGCCTACAACAGTATTTTCACCACGAATAATTTTCATCTTTTTCGTGCGGGTATTTATGCAAGACTCGCGGGCTTAGATAGTCAGGGCATTGGCTCTAAGACAGCCTTTTATTATTGGCCAAATGCGATGATTCGTGAATATGTAGCGATTGTTGTAATGGCACGAAAACGACATATGAAAATGATTGGACCTATTGTGATCATTTCAATTGCGTTATCTCTATCCAGCTTTTTCTTTGTATAGGTTCTAGCATATGGATTCGTTCACTTTTTATAGAAGGTGTTACGAATCCTTTTTGATGCTATCATACCCAAAATTTCTTCAGCTGTTGTTCATATAATGTCCCATAGTAAAGTTTTCGAGGATAGTGTTGTTCTTGTAATACCTGGTAGAGAATGGATTGCCCTTCCTCATAACGAATCCTCTCCTCACAATTATCAAATAGTTTTCTGGTCAGCTGTCTTACTAGGTGAACATCTTTTGTGTTCACTCTCCAGCCAAATTGAATTAAATCCAGTTGATCGAGCGGATCTCGATAAGTATCAAGTACCACACAGACATGTGGCTGCTTCTTATTCGCAAATACTAAAACATGTCCTGTATGAATGGATTGACCAAAATAACGTTCGTAAATCTCTGCTATAGGTACTTGGATTCCAAGCACATCCATGATCGTCTGTAAAGTTGGATGTGCTATATAGTCATCGCTTGTCTCATCTGGATATTCAACGAACTCCATGATGGAAGCCATCATCCAAAAATCATAGGTCATTTCCAATCACTCCAACTATTTTTATTGTGGCAAACGGTTAATCGCTTGTTCCACCGTCTGAATAAGATAGGCTAAGTTGGACTGCCATTCGGGCCAACTCTTGGACTCTTGCCATAATTCTACAATCTCTCTACTACCATGTTGATCAGATACTTCATCTCTAATGTCCTGTAAATACCGCAATATAAATGTCAAAGAGCTTTCATCTACTATCCATTGTATTTGCCTATCCTTACTTTCTTGACCATAAATGGTTCCCGTATGCAGATAATGACTATAAAGTTCTGCCAAAGCCAGGGCACTTATATCGTAGAAAAAATCAATATCCTCAAATGTTTTACCAAAAAAGCCTTGCTGTTTCATTGCCTGTACAATACCCGATAATGTTAGCTGATTGGATTCCTTTTGCTGTTCCATAAACTCCTGTAACAACGCCACTACATCTAATCCTTCATCACTTTCCAATGCTTTGTATCCCCAAGCCCCCATCTCACTGCACCTCTCTTTTTTTATTGTAGTAAAGCTCTGGTAAACATAAAATTGGCACATTATTAGTGCATGACCATGGCAGCAGTCCATTATGATATGCGCTCTTAAAATTCCTTCGCTATATCAATAATTCTCAGCATCCTTTGGTGCGTTTTTTGATCGAATACTGCTCCTTTTTATAGGTAGGAGCCAAAGTAAAACTTCATCTTTTCTTGTGAATAGCCATCCTGTCCTCTCCAAGTAGCCATTGACATAAAATCCGTTCCACGTCCACGCTCCTTGCGATAATCATCCTTTGATACGAGTAGTCCCGCGTAACCCCAGATTTCCATGACCACATCTCGTTCATGTTGATTGGACTTGAAAACATCTTTCCAGCGCTTTTCAAGTTGTCTAGCTGCATCTGTGTCGTTACAGAATTCTATTGCTGCTACCATCTGTTTTAAGATGGCTACGTCATCCTCACTTACATTCAATGCTTCTTGTTCTTTCACTAGGCATTCTAAGTCTAGTAAACAATAGACAAGCCAATTGAGGCGAACCCCTCCCCACTTGATGCGTTCAAAATTAAGCACATTTAAATCTTCATTGACATACGTATCATTGGACATGATTTTCCGCTCATTACAGTAGCCACAGCCACTATAGGAGACCAATGCCACAGGTTGTTCATCATACGTATGCATTGGTAAATCATGCGTTAGAGCCCAGCTCGAGAAGGCACTACGTAAATGTACTTTGCGCGTCGATAAGCTATGCAAAAATGCCTTTACCACAAGCTCCTTTGTTAAAAATTTCTCGTGAAGCTGTTGCAATCTTTGTACACATTCATCATGGGAAATCGTTAATCGATCAAACATCAAGCCCTTACTTTTAGCATATTGAAAATCTTCCTCTGTATAGGTATAACCACCTGAACGCCATCCACCAGATTGCCAATAGGTTTGCATTAATATTTTCCTTGCTTTTTGGTCCATTACTCTCTCCTCGCTAGCTAGCACTTTAATTTTTCTTGTAAGGTTAGTGCCATCTCTTTCCATGGTCGCTTCCAATTGGAACTCGCTATCTCTTCCTCTGTTAGTGCTAGCCAATATTCTCCTTCCATTAGCTCATACATGTCTAGCATGGTAATAGGGGCACAAACTGGATTAGCTAATGCTGCGAGCATAGGCTCGGGGCCATCATCCCAGTTATAGCTATTGACAATGGCATGTAAAATAACAGCAGATGATACCTTGCTTATGCGCTGGCACATTGTATTGAGAGAATCCTCGTATAAAATGGCATCAACTTGCTGTTGTTCTTCTGCATTCAAAGTTAGACGGATTGCACCTGGTGTATCTACCAATAAATCAGCTATTCTTGCATGCTCCCTTGCCACAAACCAAGCTGTCGCGGTAATCCCCTCTGGCTCAGATAAATTTACACCCTTTGCAAGTAGTAAAGA
Organism: Lysinibacillus capsici; assembly: GCF_020217405.1. NCBI lineage: Bacteria > Bacillati > Bacillota > Bacilli > Caryophanales > Bacillaceae > Lysinibacillus > Lysinibacillus capsici. The sequence goes on from NZ_CP084108.1 coordinate 2,736,100, forward strand.
AATCACTTCTTTCTGCTTAAACTTTACCGCTTTTTTAAGCGCTGTATCACCAAGCTTATCTCGTGCCTCCAAGTCTATATGCTGTGCCAAAAGAAGCTTGATTCCTTCATGTGGCATTCGATTCGTTATAAAAAGCATCAATGGTGTTCTCCCACGTGCATCTCGCTCATTTACATCTAATTTACTAATGGCCTCCCGAACGACCTCTAAATCCTTGGATTTACTCACTTCCGTCCATTCCATTCGTCTACCCCCTTCAGGAATCCATCCATTGCCGTAATTTCTCAAGCTCTTCCCTTATGGGTGCTGATTCTTGCTTTAGTCGCTGAGCAAGCTTCTTGGAACTACCGAATATTCGATATAAAACAAATGGACGCTGATAATCTGCTTTCTGTTCAAGTTCTTGTCCGAGTGCCACGAGCAAATCTAAATCCATGATGTCAATGTTCTTTATTGGCTTAGCTGATTCACTTGCACCAAGTAAAATAGCTACAAACACAGGCATCATCTCTACTGATAAGCCATGAGCTTCAAGAAAGGCTTCCGCATAAGCATCTTGCACGGATTGATGCTCTGTATCAACGAGTAACATGTATCGTTGAACAAGCGGAAAATAATCCTTACTATAAAGCCCTAATCCAAAAACCGCATAGGTGCTGGGCATAGCTGATTTTTCGCTCGGCTCAACATCCTGATACCAAGCAAATTCCTCCATAGCAAGCTCGGAATAGTCCGCTAATAAAGGGAAAAGATTTGGATATTGTAGGCAATTGGCGAAAAACTGATGAAGCTTTGATTTAGCTAACTTTTTAATTGGAAGATAATTTTTCGCTTTACTCTTTAAAGTCAGCTTATAGCCCTTTGGAAAACCTTCTTGTAGCAGTTGAATGATATAGTAAAGGGCTTCACGATAAGCGTTTTCCTCTTCTACCATCACTCGTATATCAATCGTTTGTAAAATATCATTTGCCTGTCCTTGGCATACATCCCGCTTTCTAATACTTTCAAAACGCCCGCTTCCTTTTTCCAAATAATTAGCTGCCTGCAGCGAGCCAAGCTGCTTCGCAAGTTCCAAGTATTCTAATCGTGTGGCTGGCTCTTTTTGACCAACCTTCAACGCGACATAAAGAAAGAAATCTAGTTTTTCCTGCTCTAGTTGTTGTACCGAGTCCTCTGTTTTCAATACCCACTCTTTCCTATAATTGCCCGCTTGTTCAAAATAGTGCGTTAAAAAATGCTCCTCTGCCCACTGCTTAAAGGCCATTGTATAATAATAAATCCATCGGTCTAAACGTTCTTTATTCGCCCGATGCTTTTCTTGAAGCCGGTGAATAAGTGGTTCAACTTCCTCAGCTGTTTGATGGAAAAAATGTGGATTGACCAAATGCTTCGCAAGGAAAAACTCATCATTGTCACTTGGTCTGACTGGTAGCTCTGCCATCACCTTTGTTTCTATAAAACTTGCCAGCACTTGTTTCGTTGACGCTTGTTTACGATTATTCAACAGCTCCTTTTGATAATGAAGCACCGTTTTATCATGTTCAAATTCCAGCACTACCTCAAAGCGGTAATCAAAAAATCGGGGACCGTATTGCTCAGATTGAAATACTTCCTCTGTTTTAGTACATAAAGCACTAAAAAGCTCTTCAATATGCTGGACATCTGTAAATTCTTGTATGTATGAACCCGCTTCCACCTTATAGGAACTATCACTCCAACTAAATGGCTCATAAACATCTATAAAGATTGTGCCATTCGGACTTTTTCCCTTTTTCCAGGCAACTTTCAAATATTGAAGGATGCCTGCTTGTAACTTACTTTGCTCTTTCAGCCCTGTTATTCGTTTACTCTCTTGTTGATAAACAGCCGTGAGTTGCTCCCACACAGCCGCTAGAAAATGCTCTACACACTGCTTCACTGTACATCTTCCCTTTCTATTGTTAGAGAAAAATCTCCCGCTAAAGCCTTAGCGAGAGATTCATCTTATCCGATTGTTTTCACAACCGCTCCTTCTTGATTTTTAATATGTGTCTTCAAAATTTGAAAGCTTACGCCAGCTAAAGAAGAAATAGTGAATTGACTTTCTTGCGGTATCAGCCTCTGACTTAATTCTTCTACTGCTGCCTTGTTCAATGTAATCGTGATTTCTTGACCATTCTCAGAATAGCCTACCTGTGGGCCTGCTCTAAATATGATCGTTATTTGTTGACCGACTAAGGTAAGATCTTTATCTTTCAGAATGCGTCCACGTAATAATTTACTAATGACAGCTGCTTGCTTTGCCCCAAGTTGAACAACATTAGACGGTTTGTTAAACCAACTCTTTTTTTCTACTTCCCAAGCGAGTTGATCTACGAAAAGAAACCCCGTATTAGAACCATCTTCCTCCATTCCTCGCACAACTGCCTCGGCGACTTCAGGATTTTGTAAGAGAGAAGTTCTTGTTAAATCCGTAGTATAGCTTGGTATTTGCTTCATGCCAGCCTGTAGTACACCAAGCGTATTCCACGTCTGCATCGCTTCTAACTCATCCTCTGAAATACCAACCATTTGGATAAACTCCAGCTTGCCATTTGGTGTATCAATTTCAGCAAGCTCTGGATCATGTGTAAAGGCTAGTGCAGTTAATTGCGTGTCAGCATCAAGGCAAATCGGACCATTTGCATCCAAATAATCTCCGGCTCTAAAAACATTTCCACTATTAAACACATATCTGCCCATATTCTGTAGTAAATTCAATGCCCAAGCAGGTGGCTCTTCCTCATCTAGTTGACGTACTAGTCGAAATGTTAATTCAAATCCATATCCACTATAGTCCTTGTTTTCAAATTCCTTTTCATATAGTTCCGAAAAGCCATATGTAACAAAATGCCAATGTGGGATGGATGTTTCGCTTTTATAAACACTAATTCCATCTAAAGGATCTTGTCCTCCTAGTGAATAGGGAATTAAAGTTCCATAATGCTTTGGCTCCTGCTCACCATATACCTGTGCTAATGCCTGATCAATCGCATCCCAGCCAACTGCTGCTATTTCATCACTCATTTCCATATCCTCCTTGCTGATATTCACTCGTAGAACGTACGTATCTATTATTTATGATAGCAATTTTATGGTGACTCTTTTAACAGGAATAAGACTCATTTCCCACTTTCCAGTAACTAGGTTTATTGACATTCTATATGGGGTAAATATGACTAATATTGATGGCGCCTTAGCGTAATTGCGTTCAGTTTTTTCGAGCTGGCTCGACTAGTATTGAGAAACCCATTGAATAAAAAACTACAATTTGTATATTCATCTCACCACTGATAATGAAGGGCGTTTTTCTGTTGAAAGATAAAAAGACAATCCTCTTGCAAAATAGAAGATTGTCGCGTGAGTGTCTATTTTACGATTTAAACGTCAGGTAGTGTATGTTAACCATATAGCATAGCTGGTTCACGAACCGTTTGTAAATAATCTGCCAGTTTCCCTGCAAATACTTTCTCTAAATACGGTAATTGCGCCAGACAATGAGGCGTCATTAATGCTGGGTTTTGAACTATTTTTAGCCCTCCCACCTTTAGTAGCGTCGCTACAAACTGGGAACAAAAATAAGCACGCTCACGTCTCACTTCTTTTTGCATCACCACACCAAAAAGTCCGATAAAATTATATTTATAGCGATCTCGATTCCAATACATATAACGGACAATTTTCGTCATATCTAAATATTGATAATGGGATATACGACAGCGATAAATAACACAATCCGCACACTCAAATAGCCCTCTTTCTGCATCCTCTCGTAAAAAGCCACCACTTAACGGATTGTTCAATTGCCTTCGACCAAAGCTATACATCTCAAAAAGCCCCTCATCAAAGGCTATGGATGCATGATTCATCTCCTTGCCCGTATACATGCCGATCGCTTTTGATAATAACGTCCCTGTTTTGGTTAATACTATGTAAATCGTATGTGCCATATCTTCACCTACTTAATATTCTCTCTCCTACTACCAATACGTTTTAAATCTTCAAATGGTTTCGTTAATTTCCTTTTTTTATAATTATACACAGCGAATCTTAAATATTTCCTAGTAGAACCTGAAGATTTTCTTAAGATTTAATAGGCTGGAAGTATTTTTAGAATTGGTTATGACGATGAAAGGATGTTGATTTTTTTACTACCTTTATTTATATGAGCTTTATTGTAGTGTTATGTGTGAAGGGATCGTGAAAATTTTTTCTAAGGCAAGGAATCTATTTCTCCTTTTTATTAAAAAACGCTACTCACTATTGACTAGCGTCCTGTTGTTGAAAAAAGGTGATGTCAACGGTAGAAAATTTGAAAGGCAAGGGGTTGATTTCCGTTCGCTCCAGGGTCTCATCTGTGACGCTAACCCTTCTGCAAAAGTGTCTTTACTTTTTTCATACTAGCATAGCAATCAAATAGTCCAATATCTTATTCTTAGGGGGATCGGATTTTTATTTTCAATGTGGAGAAGTGATGAGTGACACCCCCTCCATAAAGAGTAATGAAAACCTTTGCTAAAAAACCATTTTGTGGGTTGGGGTGAAAGGCTACTTGACTCCCGTGGGATAACATAAGACAGGTGAGCCACTAAACGGAGCGATAACGGAAAAGCGGCTCGACGCTCGCCCACAGGAAAGCAAGTAGCCTGCAAGGGAAACCATTTTCAATTTTCACAAAAATTCTATGGATGGTTTTGTTTTTCAACACTATGACGCTACTCAATTTTGAGTAGCGTTCACTGAGTAATCATGCATTTAAATCCGTTATGGCTGGGACATTAATTTCTTTTACACAGGAGACTGCTGATAGATTAATGACACATTGCACAAGAGATACAATATCTTGTACGGGGATTCGTGTACCTTCATATAAATGAATAGCTTTCTCTGCCCCTTCTTCATAGGGTACTTCTGCTGCCAGTTCACCAGGATTAATGCATGTGACAGCAATTTTATCTTTCCTTAAATGTTCTCGTAGTGCATTTGTAATGCCCCTTACGCCGAATTTGGATGTGACAAATGAAACTTGTGCATTGTTTGTATGGTCTAAGCCTGCTGTAGAGCCAATTAAAATAATTTTTCCATGCTCTGCTTGTCTTAAGTTGGGTATAAGTGCCTGTATATATGTAATAGTAGAGGTTAGATTGATATTGATTAAGTTCGAAATATCCTCTACTTCATCTTTATCAAATGTATAATTATCTTCAAAACCATGCTTTTCCCAGACACCCACATTATAAATTAATACATCGAGAGGAATGCCTTGTAACACTTCTTTTAAAGTGGAAATTTGTTGTTGGCTAGACAGATCAATGGATAGCCAGTGACGATTTACTCCGTCATTTAGTTCTAAACTATTAGGTCTCGTTCTTGCTACCATCCATACTGTATCACCTTTGACAGGTAAACCCTTAACAAATGCATCTCCCAATCCTTGGCTAGCTCCAAAGATAATAAAATTCCTACTCATATTACCACCCTTTCTCATGACAAAATGTAATGAAAACCTATATCTTTTACCCTAGGCCGATCAATATATTCTTAAGTGAAAGGAATTTCTGCCTTTCAAAATTATCGCTACTAACTGAAAAGAATGAATAACTTTCACCTTATTTGATCTTAACGTATTTAATGCTATTAATCTCTTTTTATCACTTGAACTTGCCACTGCCTCTTTTATGATTGTCGTATGATAATTATTGTGAAGAGAACCTAAAGTAGTTGCAGTAACATCTATAAATCTAGTTAGCTCTAGGTCACTTTATATTTGTTATTCATTACCAATAGAATTTATCTGTTTAAACATGCTATCATTTTGTGGATATTGGTTAAAGCAGGTGAAAGATGAAAAGAAAGCTTATTTATACAATGATGTTCGTTTTATTCTGTTTCGTTTTTTTAATGAATCCCATTTCTGTCTCTGCAAGTGGCTTTGATGATATAAAAAAACTGCCGAATCAAATGCAACAAGAAGTACAGGATTTAACAAAAAGAAATATTATTAAGGGGACAACACCGACAACTTTTTCCCCAAACTCTACAATTACTCGTGGTCAAGTTGTCATCATGATGGGACGCTATATCGAACAGACTGGCATAGCGAAGGTTGATAAAAATTGGGAGGAAATGGATCGCTTTATGGATATGCCCCTGCGTGTGAAGGATCGTGAATTGCTAAAGTATTCAACTTTACTTTACGATAATGGCATCTTTAAGGGAGAAAATGGACGTCTAAATCCATATCATCACATGACACGAGAACAAATGGCACTAACGTTAAACCGACTTATGGTATTAGCCCGAAACTATTCATTGATTGACTATGCCTATGATTTGCAAAGTCATGTAGTGGATATACAGAAAGCAAATAAAGAAGCTAGACCCTATATAGAGGCACTTAATGCTTTAGGCATTTCCAATGTAGATACTTTCAATCCCAAAAACAGTGTGACACGTGTGCAGTTTGCTTCTTTTTTATCAAGAACAATCAAATTAATTGAGCGCAATCACCATGTTATTCATTTTGAAAAAACAGCTGAAGCGCTAGGATTCCAAAAAATTTCAAATGTAACAACAATCAATAAATCCCATTTACAAGTGTCCTTTTCTAATTCACTTCTTCATATTTATGCACGCTATGATGGTAACTTTGCCATCGACGAAGAAGTGCTAATTGAAGGGACTAGCCTTTTTGGTCGCCCTCACGAATCACGATTACAGCTAAGAAATCAATTTATGCAATCAAATGCTTTCTCCATTGTAAATAAATACATTCCAGGTCAACATGGATATATTAATATGAATCTTTTCTTAATGCATAGTTTTACAGATGCGCATTACAAATTATTAGATACAGGAAGAGAATATGGATCAGAAGCAGGATATATCGATCAACAAGGTGTATCTATGTATTTCATAAACAGTGATTCGGGCATAACAGAGCATACAGTCAATGGAAATGTATTATCTATTGATAATGAAGAAATTATAAGAACACCGAAGACTGTACACTACCGATATTATTTCGACTATCAAGGTGTCATGGTATTTGATACAGATGCCATGAATCATATCGGTGATAAGCGTTACACAGTAACAAATGGTGGAGACGTTCTATTTGAAGGAAAAGTATTAAAAGATCGTACATTTTATTATTTACCTATCATTCGACCTGTACCTTTTCATACCTATAATGATGATTTCAGTGGATTTACGTATACCGATGATGTGACTTTGCAACAAATATTAGCATTCCATAAAACGGACGGACAAAAATCAAGTATTCCAAGACAATACATGCATCCAAAGGTGCTAGTGATTGATGGGAAGAAAAATATATATGGTACAATTAATCTACGGGATGCAACATTCGGGACTTTCGAAGAGATTAAAAATTATTAATATTCTTATAAATAAAGAAGCCATGTGGTGTTGTTATGTTTTCAACACCACATGGCTTCTTCGTTTTACAGTTTATTCATTGTCCCAAATCAGATAATATGACTCGTGGATTGGTAGCTATAATAAGCTGGTCTTACGCCATTAATTGACATAATATGGTTTAATGGCAAGACTTAAATTATGTGCCAAAAATTTTCTATTAGAAAGAAAATATAAATTCAACCATCGCACACAAGGAAAAACCACCTGTTATTTATCCATGATGCCTCAGATGATACCTATAATAAAAGCTTTACACCCTTATTTTAATTACTTTTCAATTTACTTACAGTGGTAATGTTCTTAAGTTCTTTCACATACATTAATGTCGGGATAGCACCTTTAACATCGCCCCCAAGATGTTTTTGTACAATGCTATCCCTTTATACATACTCTGTTTAGTTGGAAATTTCCGCAAGATTTAATACATTAATAAGCCGTTGCATTATTCTTGGGAAGGTTCTCCTCATTACATAAGCCACTGCCATTTAAAACCGTCGTGACTTATGTCGTTTTTCGATTGAGAAAGTCCTATCATTATTACGTTGCATGTTTTACGAGTCCATATTGTAATCAGTAAAAGTGCTCTGTCTTTAATTTTGAACCCTCACAAATAAGTGTCTTCAAAATAGTTATTGATAGTGTTCTAAGTATTTTCCATGTTCGAAAATTTCTTGTGCACTTAAGGCTGTCCAATCCTCTGGTGTTTGATCAGGATGCAAGTCAAGATAGGATTTAACCATCTTATAGCCTTCACTGTAACCATAATTTTTTGGTAACCCTTTTCCACCATATAAGATGTCTGAGGTACGATTACTGTCGTACTTATGTAAATCAGGTTCTACTTTAGACCATAATTCCTTGTTGTAAGTTACATTCTTTGCTGTATAGCCGTAGTCGGGATAAACAGTTTTTTCAAACATGACCGCTTTTCCTTCAAAGACGATACTATCCAATACCGAAGCTCCGACATCTTTATTAAAATATTTTTCCGCCCAAACGCTGTGATGGTATTCGTGGGCAACAGTTGACTTTATACCATCATCCAGAACATTTAGATAAAGCGGGAGGATTATTTTGCCCGCTCCAACTGCGAAGGGTATTCTATTATTGGTTGCGGAAGGGAATACACAAACGGCTACATCGCTTTGAGAGGGTAAGAGGTCTGCGGATTTCAATAGCGATTCTTGAATAAGTTGATTGATTTCTGCTTTATGCGTCTCCATTTTTTCACTCACCATTTGTATTTCTGTTAGCCTGCTAGGAACCGTATTAAGCAGGTTTTCTGCCATATGATAATATTCCCCATTTTCAAAACAATCCTGGTAGATCGGTTGAATAACCTCCTTATTATACAGTTCCAGAGTTTCCGAGCTTGAAAGATTCGGATTCTCTTTGACCTTTTCCATATACGGATAAAACAGTTGATTGGCATGAATGATTTTGTAGTTTTGTTTGGTTTGAGGGTGCTCAAATGAGAACACGATCTCTTCATCATCTGTTATTTGCTTTTTCTCATGAAGTTGGCTCTCACTTTTTTCTGTTGGTGTACAGGCAGCAAGCATGAGTAATAAGAAGCCTAGAATAAAGGTGATTCCCTTTTTAAATTTCATCCATTTTCCTCCCGATCGTTAATAACTAGCAATTCTTTATAACCCCATTTATAGATTATATTACCATATAAATAGTAATGAAAGAATGATCGATTTGTCAGTATTTAGTTAGCATCTCCAACAACAGAGTGTACGATTTGTGAAGGTAAGAACCTTTAGCCACTCCTTTCATATATTATAGTGAAAGGAGTGGCTATTGTGCCTTGGCAACATAAAATTCCGTATTTAATCGGTCAGCCTGTTGGTGTTTCTTTTACAAATGGTCAAGGAACTTCTGGTGTCCTCTGTGGCGTATCTGGAGGAAAACTTCTTGTTCTTGAATATTTGTATCAAAGTCAATTTGCCTTAAAGCAGTACGACCTTCATATGATTCATGATGTGAACGGCTTTCCCCCTTGTCATACGCAGCAGCCGTTATACTAAAAAACATCCTAGAACGGATGTTTTTTTACATCGTGTTGAATACCAAAACAATTAGTAAAATTTGTTTCATTATTCTTGATGCTATTTGAGCATTTTCTAGTGCTATACAGGCTAACAACTAGCTCAAGCTACTATTCCATCATAATAATAAAGTAAAGCTTTCACCGCTTTATTCCCGAATGAAGGGACAACTCATTTTTTCTCTAGTTGTAGCTTGGCTCGCTCCCCCCTTTTTGTCCTATACATACTTTAGAAGAAAGAAAGGAGGTGTGTTTCATGAGTTACTGTGGCGGGGACAATGGAAGCGGCAATAGCTCTACATTCGTGCTTATTGTTGTACTATTCATCCTTCTTATTATCGTTGGTGCTAGCTTCATGTGTTAATTGATCGTCTCAGGCTTTAGCCTCTGTTCCATTACAGAAGCTAAAGCCTTTTTACAATGAATCGCTACCACAGCTATTCTGTCTAATCTCCTTCCTTTTCGTTTTTTTCTAGCTCATTTATTTTTACTCACAATTAAAAGCTAGTAATTTAGATAGATAACTATCTTAAACCGCTAGCTTCACATAATAATAGTAGTGTAAAGTTCTTTCCACTTTACTTTACACTCCTTTTGGTACTTGGGGTCACTTTCGTCCGAGTGACCCTGTTCTAGCAACACACATTTAGTTTCTCCTTTTCCCTATCAAGCGGAATCATCGGAACATTCCTACAACAAATTCGTTTTTATAGGAAGGAGGAAAACAATGGGAATTAATTTAAATCTCTGGTCATTTATCTTATCTTTGGGCTGTATTCTATTATTTTTTCTATCAGGTTCAATGAAAGACTTCTTTGACACCTATCTTCATTTCCATCCATTACTGTTGACACTACTCTTGTCTTTTGTCTGTTTTTACCTAAGCCTGGTCGGTATGAAAAATGTTAACAATTTAACGACCTTGCTTCGAGGAATTTTAACAATGGTCATTACACTCATTGTGATGATTAGTATTTCTTTTATTTTACTTTTTGGTACCCTTTTAAGTTAAAATGACCTACCCCCACATTATTTTAATACAAGCCTCCTTGACGAACGTTTGTTCTATAGTTAAACTATTAGAAAAGGAGGCTTTTTTATGCAAGAAACAACGAATATTGAGTTAGTACATTTCTCTGAAAGCTATGTAGAGCAGTTAGATCGTTTTGAATTACCTGAAGAACAACACCAATTTACGGCACTTCCTCAAGAGATTTCAATCGAGAAGGTCGGACAGTATCCAATTGTGATTTTAAGTGGTGGCGTACCTGTCGGCTTTTTTGTGCTTCATGCAACGGACAGAGTCCAACAATATTCTAGTAATCCTCAGGCAATGTTACTAACTGCCCTGTCCATCGACCATCAGCAGCAAGGTAGGGGCTATGCTAAAAAGGCTATGTTTGCACTTGCTGATTTTGTGAAGCAGGAATTTAAAGAATGTAATGAAGTAGTGTTAGTCGTCAATCATAAAAATATAGCTGCACAGAATTTATATGTCAAAGTAGGCTTTGTGGATCATGGAGAAAGAAGAATGGGACCTATTGGTGAGCAGATCGTTATGAATTTGCCATTGTAAAGAAATCGTCACTCATTTGCTTTTCAAAATGCGAGACGTACCTTACAAACAATGGAATTCTATTTTCCCCTACCATCTCTAAGAATTTCATTGTTACATCTCCACTCCCTGGCATATAAGCTTTTCCTTTAAGAATTCAACTGCTAGGGGTCATTTTTGTACAGTATAATAAAGTCAATAAGCTATAGAAAAGGTGGCTCTAGACATTGAAAAAAGAGATGTGGCTATGGTTATTAGGAATTTCTCTACTAGCTGGATGTAGTGTTACTGCTCCAAACGAGACAGTAAACACCCCTGCCGAACAGGTCTCACCACAGCTGGAGATACAGCATGAGGCTCCATTGATCGCCGTTTCCGATGATGAGAAGGTGAAATTATTTGCACGAAATGAAGCACAAAATGAAATTACAGAGGTAACTTTAGATATTGATGGTAAGCGGAAAAATTTTGACTGGACAATTCCTGATACAGGAACTAAACCTCAGTTATTCTACACAGATCTGACAAATGATCATAAGGAAGAGGCTGTTCTGATTATCCAAACGGGACGAGGGACTGGCCTTAATCACTATGAGATGCATGTTGTAAATGGAAAAGATTTATCGGAGATGAATGTCCAACATTATGAAGACATCGTTGCACATACTATTGAATCAACGATTACTAAAAATAATGATGGCACATTAGCGATTACGATAAAAGCACAGGGAAAAGAATCTACATTTGATTATGATTTTGATCCAGCACCAGATATCAATCAAGCGCAACTTGCTTTCGGTGGTGTGGTCGTTTATACAGTAGCAAATCAAAAAATAATGTTAAACATCCCTGGATCGATTGGCATCTCACCTATTTATGTAGCCGATGTTCGTATTACCTATCAATTTGATCGTACTAACAATGAATTTCTAGTTGAGCAAATTGATGTGAAACCTATCGAGAATTAAAGCCGCCAAAAGCTGACCACTCCTGTCATCAGCTTTTGGCTTTTTCATCGTAGACATAAGCCTAGGCATTGTGTAAATGTTTATTCATTAGCTCTTCGACTTGGGTTTTTAACGCTTGATTGGCATAGCGTAGTACCTCATCATTGCCTGCCGTAGCCACCTGCACATCACTAAAGTAATCATCAATTCGATGCCAGCCAACTAATCGTATTTTTTGTTGAGCGAGCTGACGTTTTAATTGAAAATAATCTTTGTGTAGCTGCTTTAATAAAGCATCCATAGCAGGTAAAAATACACGCTTCATCTTAAAATGCTCCGCCACTGTTAGATCGTGCTGTAAGGATTTCACAGCTAAATCAAGCAGCAAATATTGATGTAATAATCGTCGTTGCTCTCCATTAATCACATCCATCATCTTCTATACGAGCAGCATAAATGTATCTTAACGGGATGTGCTTCGTTGTGGTAATGGTTTCTAGTAGCAGCTGGTCCTCGTTCATCGCTTGAATGGTACCTACCCATTGCACATAGTTACCATGTTCCCATATAGTTAACATAATATAGTTATGCTGTGTGAATGCTTGTGTGATTATTTGCTGTAATTCTTCAAGCTCCCATTCAGCATGTTCCCGAGGCAACTCTGTCAACACCTCTTGTTTCCATGCCTTCAAAAGCATTAAATGCTCTGGTAGCATCATCGCTGTCCATTTCATCGTGCCTCTATCTCTTATCATTTTTTTCACTCCTTATGCTAAATGCCCGCCCACTAAGCGATTCCGTGAAATAGCTGTACCAGCGCTGGTATAGGAGGCTGCGCGTAATAAGGCCACCACTCCATATTTTCTACGAATCGCATCCATGACATGACCAATGACCTGCCGCTGGTCCTTACGCTCATCAAATAAATCAAGCTGAATGCTACGTTCTGGCTCTAAGTTTGTCAATCTAACAGATAATTGACGCGCTGGCTCACCCGCAAAATGCTCATCTAGTAAGGCCAGACAAGTCTGATACATAACAAGGGTCTCATTGGTTGGACTTTCCATGGTTCTTGAGCGATGGAACCCTTTCGTCATCGCATTGCGACTGTAAGAGAGCCCCAAGCTAACAGTCCGCCCGACATAGCCTGCTTCCCGTGTACGTCTCATCACATCCTCACACATTTCGAGGAGTACAACTGCAATATCCTTTCGTGTGTGATAATCCTTCATGAGCATTTGGCCCTTCCCAAAGCTTAATGCCGCATTGTTCACCAATGGCTCACCTAATGTGGAGAGATCAATGCCCCATGCATGGTAATAGTATTGATTACCCATAATACCAAAGCGCTTTTCTAATTCGGCTAAATCGGCATGGGCTAATCCACCGACTGTTTGGATGCCCATCGCATTTAAATTGGCTGCCATCTGTTTCCCAATCCCCCACATATCAGACAGAGGACGCACGGGCCAAAGCTTTGTTGGGACATCGGCATAGGTCCATTTGGCAAAGCCTGTTTTTTTTGCCTCTAAATCTAACGCTAATTTAGCCATCAACATGTTTGGTCCCATGCCAATGGCGGACGGAATGCGAAACTTTTCATAGATGTCTTCCTGAATCAATTTGGCTACCTGCTCAGGCGAACCCCAAAGTTGCTCTGTGCCTGTTAGATCTATAAAGCTTTCATCCACACTATAAACATGGATCGCCTCTGGAGGGACATATTGTGCAATCAGACGCGTAATGGCCATGGACATCTCTAGAAAAAAGGACATTTTTGGTTCAAACAACTTAATATCTGGATGTTTGGGAATTTCATAACGCCGATTCCCTGTTTTAATGTTAAATTTTTCTTTCATCACTGGTGATGCAGCTAGCACAATACTGCCAGGTTGTTCAAAATTACCGATGACGGCAATTGGATCTGTCAGCACATCTAGCCCTTCTAGCATGGCAATACAGCTTGCATAAAAGCACTTCATATCAATACAAAAAATATCTTTCTGTGGGAAGTCGTTGTAATTCATATCACCTCAGACTCCCGTTGGAGAATGGGCAGAAGGGCTAGAACATTGTTAATATGAAACGTACGCTTCGCTAGCCTTGTAAAACAAAAGGCGGTAAAGGAATCACCTTGAATGTGGATGATTTTCACGCGCCTTTTCGTAATGGCACCTGATTTCGCTAGATACATCATGTGGACGATTTGGTGACGATGCATGGCTTTTCTCAACTGTTCTTTCATGTTGAATGCTCCTTTACTGACTCTGTTTGCGATCATGTTGAACAGAGTTTTTGATAACTAAGAACAAACGTTTGTGTTTTTATTATACGCACGTATGTTCTGAAATAGAAGTGGTAATTTTAGCTAATTTTTACCCAGACAGAGGCTAGCTGTAGCTAGGCATTTGTGTAAGTCTAGGAGCACCTAAAACATAATCTATGATGATGAATAGCTCAATTTATATGAGAAAGGATGTAAGTATCAGCTCAAATATCGATTATAGCTCCCCTTCTGCAGCGTTCACTTTTGATGTCAATAAAAGTACGCTTTTTAAAAAAGACTCCCGAAATTACATTAATATTCTCGGTGTAGAACAATTAAATACATTAGAAAATACATCTTTGCTTGATATTTTTTTAAGTAAAGACAATGTCATCGAGCCACATTATCATCAAAATGCTGCAGAGCTTGTCTATTGTATTGCAGGAGCAGCAACGGTTTCTCTATTGAATCCCTTTACCAAGAAAATTCAACACTATCCTATCAAGCCTGGGCAGGTTGCCAATGTACCACAGGGCTGGTGGCATTATGAAGTAGCCACAGAAGATGACACGCATCTACTTGCTATTTTTGATGCGCCAACGCCAGAGGTCATTTTAGGCTCTGATATCTTAAAATTCACACCAGCCAATATGATGGCCCATACGTATTGTTTAGATGAAGAACAATGGAAGAAAACAATTGCACCGATTGTTCCTACGACTTATATCGGACCAGCAAAAGGCTGCAATCGTGTCCGATCAGCAACCGATCAAGCCCCTTCTAAACCAACCATGCCACAGCAATATATGAAACCATGTCCATACCCTTATCCCTATCGTTACCCTCCTATGTACCCTTATGGCACCTACTATTAGCGACCTCTTATACATTTTTTATTGTAAAAAATGAATAGAATGTCATTTACTGCTACATCCTAATCTTAAATCAAACTAAGAGTTAGGAAGTGTCAGGATGACAATGATAAATGAAAATCTAGCATCGTTACGATTTAAGGAGATTTTCAAGCTTTGGTCACAGCTTGGGATCAATCAAGGCTATATTGCTTCCAGTCATGCTTTTTTTAAGCATACGCGTGATAAAAACTTAAAAATCCTTACATTGGAATTTATTCAATGTTTAAAAGAGGAAAATAAACAGCTAACACTGCTATTAAAGGAAAACGGTGTGCTGGCACCAACAGCATCAATAGAATACAGTAAAATGAAAATAACGGATATTCGTGGGAAATCTTTCATTAATGATGGCGAAATAAGTGCTATTTTATCGATGAATATTGCCTCCTCTTTGATTGCCGTAAGCCAAGCTTTAGAGCTGGCAGTAAAGAAAACACATCTAACCAAATATAGTGAACTCCATATGCGTTATGCGCTACTTGGAGCGAGATTGATTGACCTAAGTAAGAGTAAAGGCTGGTTATTAGCCTCTACTCACTAAAAAGAAGCCTCCGTTTGATTAACTAACGGAAGCTTCCTTTTTTAATCTTTATCGATTTCTCACGAACAGTAGCTTATACCATTGATTGACTAGGAATGGTAACACCGATAGGCTATAAATAAAGCCCAGCTGTGCTGGTGTTAATGGAGCTACCTCAAAGACCGTTGTAAGCATCGGCATAAATAAGACCATGTGTAAACTTAGCACACCAATGATAAAGGCGAACCACGTATATTTATTCGAAAATACACCAATCGCAAAGATGGATTGTTTGGATCGAGAATTAAAGCCATGCACTAACCTTGACAGGCATAGTGTTGTAAAGGCCATCGTGCTTGCTGTTAACGTATCGCCTGTCGATAAACCAATTTGAAACGCAATAATGGTGGAGATGGCGATTAATATCCCTTCAAGCACAACTTGTGTGGTAAATTTTTTATTTAATAAAGGAGTATGAATGTTTCTAGGCTTGTCCTTCATTGTTTTCTTATTATTTGGCTCTAAACCGATGGCAATAGCAGGCAGACTATCTGTTAATAAGTTGATGAATAGAAGATGGACAGGTGCAAAAGGAACAGGTAAGCCCAGAACCGTTGCATATAACACGACAAAAATAGCGCCTGCATTTCCAGATAATAAGAACAGAATGGCATTTTTAATATTTGTATAGATGCTACGGCCATTGGCGATTGCTTTAACAATTGTTGAAAAATTATCATCCGTTAAAATCATGGATGAGGCATCTTTTGCAACCTCTGTGCCTGTTACGCCCATAGCCACCCCAATATCTGCTTGCTTCAAAGCAGGTCCATCATTGACACCGTCTCCCGTCATGGCAACCACATGTCCTTTATCCTGCCATGCTTTAACAATTCGAATTTTTTGAGCTGGTGTCACACGGGCATAAACTGAATAATCCTGTACTTTATCTTGCAGCTCTTGATCCGTTAAGCCTTCGAGCGCATGTCCCTCTATAGCTTCAGCTGGATTTTGCAAAATACCAATTTGTTCGGCAATCGCGGTAGCTGTAATTTTATGGTCTCCTGTAATCATGACGGGTTTAATACCTGCCTTTATACAGCTTTCCACAGCCTCTTTCGACTCTTTTCTTGGAGGGTCCATCATCGCAACTAAGCCGACAAAGATTAAATCTCGTTCCGCTCGTGGATCGACTTTTTGTAGAGGCAAGACCTCCTTATAAGCAATGGCTAGCACCCTTAAACCATTCATAGAAAAATCACGATTCACTGCCTCGATTTTCTGGCGATGCTGCGGGGTGATCTCAAAAATACCTGTTGATGTTTTGATTCGCGTCACTTTTGGTAAGAGTACATCCAGAGCCCCTTTGGTAATCATGATGGGCTGCTTGTCCATCTGATTGACAGTGCTCATAAGCTTCCTCGTCGAATCAAATGGAATTTCAGCCAAACGTGGATATTGCTCACGTATCTTCAATTCATCTAAACCATACTGTTTCCCCAACTTCACGAGCGCAATTTCTGTAGGATCACCAATTTCTTTGTGGTCACGCTCGACAGCGTCACTACATAAAAGCGCTTTTACCATTAGTTCTTTTTCCACTGGATTTATTGGATTGAGCCAATCATGAGGAATTTTCTTCTGGTCCACAAAAACTTCCTGTACCACCATTTTATTTTCTGTTAAAGTACCTGTTTTATCAGAACAGATGACCGATACACTCCCCAAGCTTTCCACAGCATACAGCTTGCGGATGATCGCATTTTCCTTTGCCATCTTTTGGGTGCCAAAAGCTAATACGATGGTCACGATAGAACTTAAAGCCTCAGGGATAGCCGCCACAGCAAGAGATACAGCAAACATAAAGGATTCCACTAAGGCTCGTCCTCGGATAAGATCAATCGTAAAGATTGCTAAACAAATCAGCGTAATCCCTAAGGCTAATTTTTCACCAAATTGATCGAGGCTAATTTGTAATGGTGTTTTCTTTTCCTTGGCTGTATCGAGTAAATTCGCAATTTTTCCGATTTCCGTCTGCATCCCAATTGCCGTAACCATCACGATGCCACGTCCATTGGTCACAAAACTTCCTGAGTACACCATATTTTTCTTATCCGCAATGGTGATATTCTGCTTCCGAATGGGGTCTGTACTTTTTGCCACAGCAATTGATTCGCCTGTAAGAGAGCTTTCGTTGATGTGCAAATTATGGCTTTCTAGTAGTCTTCCATCCGCATTAATATAATCGCCCGCCTCCAACATCAGAAGGTCGCCTACTACAATTTCTTCAGAAGGAATTTCTACTAGTTGATTATGACGCATGACCTTGGCAATGGGAGAGGTCAATGCTTTCAGATTATCTAATGATTGTTCGGCCTTCACGTGCTGCACTGTACCTAAAATGGCATTTAAAATAACCACGATCATGATCACAATGGTGCTTTCTACTTCTCCTAGTAGAAAGGAAACGAAGGCAGCAACGAGTAAAATGATGACCAATAAATCTTTGAATTGGCCCATAAAAACAGCCAACGTACTTGTCTTTTTCCCTTCCTCTAATACATTATAGCCATAGACCTGTTGCCTCTTTTGGACGTCATCATCAGTCAAACCTTGCGTGGTGACGTTCAATATCTTCATAACTTCAGCAGATGATTGTTGATGATATTCAGTCATTGAGTTCTCCTTCCATTTACAAGATTTGAAAGTCTCCTACTATTTTTCTTAAAAATAATATTCGCTCTTAAAATCTCAAACTCCTCAAATCTGTAAATTCATTAACTACAACAATCTATTCCATAGGTAATTAGAGTATGCTAAGAAACCATAGAGAATTTAAATTTGGGAAGAGTACGAAAATAGATTCATGCAAACCAATTAAAAAGGTATTGGGATGGCTTTCCCAATACCTTTCAGAACTATCGTTCGATTATGAATTATGATGTGCTGACTGATAATCTACGTGCTGCTCCTGTCCAAGAGGTGCCCTTTTAATAGAAAAGATGGCGCAGCCTAATGCACAAAGAACTAGAATCGTACCAAAGCTAGCTAGGTGCATAACGGACCCTGTCCAAGCAAACATTGCGCCACCCACTGCTGATCCGATAGAAATACCAATTTGCAGGGCTGCTGTATTTAAGCTTTGCTGAATATCTGATGATTGAGGATCCGCTTGAATTAAGTAATTTTGTAATGGCGGTGTCAGTGCCCAGCTCAACGCACCCCATAAAACCGTAAATACTAAAAACAGTGGAAGGGCAATAATTGTATAAGGAATACTAAATAAGACAATGGCAAAAGCTGAGACAATTAAAATTATGGCTTTACTTGTGCCAATTTTATCACTCACCCATCCACCTACAGCATTCCCACTAACAGAGGCAATACCAAAGATTAAGTAACAGATACTAATCCATGAAGCATTCATATCAAATGCCTCTACTAAAAATGGTGTTAAATAGGCGTAGAGCATGTAATGACCCGCTAGCATAAATAGGGTAGTTAACTGTGCTGTCAGGATTTTTAAATTGGCCAGCGATTTAATTTGCGCCTTAAGTGGCACTACTTCTCCAATTGGCATTTTTTCAAGTAATAAAGCAATTAATATCATTGAAATCGTTGATAGGATACTAATACCCAAAAATACGGCTCGCCAGCCAAACGCTTCTGTAATAAAAATACCCATTGGCACACCGATCACCAGCGCAGAACTTACACCCATAAAAACAAGCCCCAGTGCTTTAGCACGATGGCGAGGCTCTACGATTTTAGTTGTAATCGTTAATGATAAAACAATCACTAGCGCTGTACTCATAGCTGTGAAAATACGTGCGATTAGCACAATGATAAACGTTGTACTAAAGAAGGTCATTAGATTTCCTAACGTAAAAATAAATAAAGAAATAAGGAATAAGCGCTTCCGTTCCACCTTGGCTGTCAAGGATAGTAGGACAGGCGCAGAAATCGCATAAACAAGTGCAAAAATAGTAATTAATTGTCCCGCTGTCGCTAAAGACACATCTAAATCCTCTGCAATATTTGGCAGGATTCCGCCAACAATTAATTCAACTAACCCTACTGCAAAGGTAGTCACAGCAAGAATATAAACTCGCCAATTCATCGTAATCTCCCCTTCGTTACACGTTCATTTTTGTAGGAGATTGTTTTAAAACAAACTAAAAAAATCCTGACTACAAAAATGAAGCAAAGTTTTGTAGTCAGGATTTTATGGTTCCTGGTAGAGACCCTCAATCCATATTATTGAGGTTATACAGATCAAATATTTACTTTAGCTATAGTAGCACATCAAAATTTCATTGACAATAGCTTTTTTCATAGAATTCATTGCCTCTAAAAATCTTTTTGGCAAGAGAAAATTTCGATTTTCTGCTTATATTTCGACGAATTTGACCATATATAGTAACATACAATAACTATTTTACGAGGTGATCGTTTGCGTATAGTAGGATTTGTCTGCTATTTTTTAATACTATTTTATGGCGTAGAATTAGTAGAAGAAGCGTTCACAAATGAAGAACCAGCAATGCAATCTCCCATGAAAAGTAAGCCATCGCCCATCAAGGAAACCGTTGAAAATTCAAGGATTTGTGTCTATTATCCCACGTATAAAAGCTGTACCGATTTACCCCAACAATAAAAAAGAGGCTACTCAATGGAGTGACCTCTTTTTTCATCATTTTGAGCCAATATGAAAATGACTAAATGGATAGAGTATTAATTTTGATTCACCATATACAGCATCCTCTGAAATTAAACCATAATGGCGACTGTCACTACTTTTTAGGCGATTGTCACCAAGCACAAAATACATGCCCTCTGGCACTTCTTTTTCATTCACTAATTGTTCCAATGTAAAGTTTTCCGTAATGCGTAATTGATTAGGATCATCCGTTTGACGGTTCACATAATCTTCTTTGTATGCTTTGCCATTGACGTACAATACATCATCTTTCATTTCCACTTTATCCCCTGGAAGACCAATGACACGTTTAATATATAACTCATCTTCAACAGGTGATTGGAAAACAATTTGATCGAAACGCTCGATTTTACTTGTTTTGCTTACAATAATAATATCCTTATCGTGATAAGTCGGATACATGGATGCTCCCTGCACTTTAATCGGTGCAAATAAGAATTGCTTACAGCCAAAAACAACAACAGCTGTAATGACAATAATTTTGATGTAGGATACTATTTCTTTTTTAAGATTGGATGTTTTTTCCGCTTGCATGCTCATTCCCCGATACTGTTTTTTTAATAGTATAACATTTTCTCACTATTATTGACGAATGAATAACACAAATTGTTTCCTATTCATAGAAAAATAGACAAGGCTACAAAGTAACATTGTCTAGAAATTGATATTTTGCTGTTTCATCGTTATGAATGGTTAGTTTGTGTAGCAGAGTGATGCTGCTCGTTTAATAAATCTACTGCTAATACGATACCCACTGGTAATGCAAATGCTAATAAAATTGTGCCTACAATCATCACAATCACTCCTTTAACCATTTCTAATGTCAGTATACACTTAATTTTCTGATATTTCAAGAAATATCGAAAAATGATGAATAACAGCAAAAAAATCATTCAACTAGGCATGCACCCTACCTGAATGATTTTTTATCCCTTACATAAATAATTTTAAACATAATACTTGTAGGCCTCTTATTGCTGATTGGACTGGATTTTTTCGCACTTTACGTTTAGGTACATAGCTTTGCATGCAATGATTCAGCGCTGTATACCTCAGCACCTGGGTCCTCCCATTCATTCATCTCCCTCCCTTCGTGGCCAAAAAGTTTACAACTAGTATGCGACATTTGTAAGCAACTTGCTTCCTTATTTTTGTAAATGGTTTTTTAAATCTGTTTGTATTTTTTGAAGCTCTGCCTCATTCGGAATATAGTACCAAATGCGGTTAATCCTTTCACCATCTCCCTCTTCAAACGATAACTGCTCAATATCCTTATCCATTTTTTTATAAATACTTTGTAGCTGAATAAGGTCCTTCACCGAAAAGTTCATGCGAACATTGTCGCCTAGTACATTCAACATATCGGTTGCTTTTAATAATGTTGATGGTGTGGAGGCTTTTTTCATCACCGCTTCAATGATTTGACGTTGTCGAATTTGGCGTCCAAAATCACCTCGAGGATCTTCATAACGAATACGAGAAAAAATAAGGGCCTCATTACCATCTAATGTGATTTCTCCCTTTGGATAATGGTATTCGTCAAAGGTTAAATCCATATCATTATCGATTGTTACGCCACCAAGTGTATCAATAATTTGTAAAAAGCCCTCCATATTAATAAAAACATAATAATCAATGGGAATATTTAAAAAATTTTCGACCGTATCCACAGCCATAGGGACGCCTCCAAAGGCATAGGCATGATTAATCTTATCTACCGTATCATGACCAACGATTTCTGTTCGAGTATCACGGGGTATACTAAGCATTTTCATCGTCTGCTTTTCAGGATTTACAGTGATTACAATCATGGTATCGGAACGTCCACTATCATCTTTACGTTCATCGACCCCAAGCATTAGAACCGAAAAGGGATCTTTTTTAATCACTGTTTTTTCTTCTGGTTGTGCTGCATCTGTTGTTTGAATAAGTGGTGTATTTATTTTATTCATAGTTTTTTGGATGGTAAAGTAGGCAGTACCTATAAAAATTAAAAAAATTGCTAATAGGCTACCAACAATCCACAGCCATAATTTTTTCTTGCTCTTTTTCTCTTTTGAGCGTTTCATGTTTTTTTCCATACATAAGTCCTTTCTTGCTTAACAATTTTGCCCCTCTTTTTGACGTATTAAGTTGGAAAAAAGTTTATCTAGTCTACTTATATGCATAATGAACGAAAAAAAGACGTACACTAGTATTTACTAAATTTACAACATACTATTCCCTCATTTGTCAATTATCTTCTTTCTCCTCTATCAAAATGATGCTATCTTAATTTATTGAAAATTCATTATTGTTGATATATACTAATTTTCAGATACAACGTCTCTATAATAGAAACGTTTTTCAGGAGGGATCACTCAATGTTTCAGAAAAGAAGAGAGCAGCTCATTTCCCGTATGCAGCAACAGTCAATTGATGTAGCAGTGCTAGTACCAGGGTCAAACATGTATTATTTTACAGGTCTTCAGTTAAAGCAAAGTGAACGCCTAACGGTAGCCGCTATTACTGCTCATCATCAATTATACTTTCTCGTTCCACAAGTAGAATTAACAAAAGTAGACTTGCGGAATGGAGAGACAATCTTATCCTATTCGGATGAGGAAGGACCGTCACAGGCCATCCAGCAACTAAAAAAAGAACTAGAAACAGCGCAGACACTTGGCGTTGAGTTTGACACCATGCGCGTGAAAGAACAGAAAGCTATCGAAAACCTTACATATGACAATTTATGTGATATCGGTGAAACCATTCGTGATATACGTATGGAAAAAGATGAACACGAAATAGCCCTCATGCGTCAGGCTGTACAGATTGTCGAAGAAAGTCTTGCAGCCACATTACCGATTATTCAAGCTGGTATTTCAGAGATGGAAGTCGCAGCCCAATTAGAATATGAAATGAGACGACGTGGATCAGAGGGAACACCTTTTGGAACCATTGTTGCTTCTGGTTATCGAGGTGCGCTTCCTCATGGTAGAGCGAGCACAAAGAAAATAGAGACAGGTGAATTAATCGTCATAGATTTTGGCGCGATTTATAAGGGCTATGTGGCGGATATGACTAGAACAGTTGCTTTAGGAGAAGTTTCTCCAACACTCAAAACCATTTATAGCATTGTGAAGCAAGCAAATGAAACAGCCATAGCAGCCATAAAACCAGGTATGACAGCTCATGCCATTGATGATCTGGCAAGAGGCATTATTCGCGATGCCGGCTATGATGATTATTTCACACACCGACTTGGCCATGGCATTGGTTTAAGTGCACATGAAGAGCCTTATATGATGCAGCGTAATCAGCTAGTGTTAAAGCCAGGCATGGCCTTTACCGTGGAACCAGGAATCTATGTGCAGGATGTTGGTGGTGTTCGTATCGAGGATAATTTAATCGTCACAGAAAATGGTTACGAAAATTTCATGACCTATTCGAAAGAATTAATCATTTTATAAGGTTGGTGTGTACAATGATCGATATGAGGAAAATACAACAGGATATGCCGCTACTTGAACACTATATTTACCTAAACACAGCTGCTGCATCTGCCATGCCACAGCCAGTAGTGGATGAAATGACTAGCTATCTTCAAAAACAAGCAAGTATTGGTCCCTACTTGCCCTCTTTTCGTCAAGAAACGTATGCTCAGGTAGAGGTTATTCGAGAAAAAGCCGCATTGTTCATCGGCGCAACAAAAGAGGAAATTGCCTTTGTGCCAAACGGTTCAGTGGCGATTAATTATGTCGCAGGAGGCTTGCCATGGAAACAGGGAGATGAGGTCATAGTGCTCGACACAGAAATGTTGAGTAACTATGTGCCTTGGCTTGCCCTTCAGCAGCAAGGGGTACAGCTGAAAGTGTTAAAAACCAATGATGAATATATGGTAGATTTATATGCACTTGAGCAACTCATCACACCACAAACGAAATTGATTACCTTTGCCCATATGTCTAACGCTGCTGGGGCAATCCAGCCCGCCAAAGAAATATGTCAGCTCGCCCAGCAACACCATGTACTAACATTGATGAATGCCAATCAAACACTTGGTTTAACACCGATTAATGTTGCCGAACTTGACTGTGACTTTCTAGTTGCATGTGGGCGGAAATGGCTACGCGGCCCTGAAGGATCAGGTATTTTATATGTACGAGAAGCACTCATTCCAACATTGACGCCTATTATGATTGGCTGGGGCAGCACCCAGTGGGATTATCAGAACAATGCCTATTCTTTTGTAGAAACCGCTAAACGTTTTGAGCCAGGTTGTCCAATTATTCCAAGTATTTTTGGATTAGGGGCAGCTATTGATTATGCGAACAATATCGGTATCCACCACATATATGATCGTGTAAAGCAGCTAACAAACTATTTAATTGAACAGCTTGCCACCATTCCAGGCATTGTCTTATATGGTCCTCAAAATAGGGCTCATCGATTATCGATTACGCCATTTAACATTGAAGGGCTGTCACCAGATGAGCTAACCAATGCTTTAGCAGAGCATGGGGTCATCATTGAAGCTGGCACATTTATGGCGAATACCATTATGGAACGCAATCAGATTTCTAAAATGGCACGTTTTTCACCACACTATTTTAATACGTTTGAAGAAATTGACAAGGCCGTATCCATTATGAAAAAAATTCAAGCAGAGGCTCAAGATAGACATTCACTATCTTGAGCCTCTTTTTCATGCTTATTCATGATATAATTTAAAGCTGTATTGATCGAAATAACGTTGAATATTCATCGCTCCGTATTGAAGAACATTCACCATTTCAGGTAATTTCTCCTCTGTTGGCTTACGATAAATAGGACCAGCAATTGTTAAAGAGGCAATGACTTCTTTTTTACTATTAAAAAGAGGTACACCTAGCCCAAATACTGAATGAGAGTACTCTCCCGTTGAAAAGCACCAGCCTTGCTGTTGTATTTTTTCTAAATCGGCTAACATTTCATCAGGGTCAGTAATGGTTTCAGGAGTTAATCTTTTCATCCCATGCTCCATGATCTCCTTTTTTCTCTCTTCAGGTAGATAAGCCATGATGACTTTACAAGATGCCCCGATATGTAGTGGTGTCCGGGTGCCAATCGACACTGAAAACTTAATGGTTTGAGAGCTCTCAGCTATTTCTACTGTGACACCATCTGTGCCATCCAACCAAGTTAAAAATACGGATTCTTTGATGGTATCTGCAAGGTTGATCATAATTGGTAAAACAAAGTCAGAAAGATTTAATTTATCTTTAACCATCTGGCCATATTCTAGAAAGCGAAGCCCTAATTCATATTTTTTTGTCTCCGGATTTTGAATAAGAAAGCCTTGTTTTTCGAAGGTTGCTAAAATCCGATAAATAATGGAGTGACTAATATCCATCTCTTTCGCTAGCTCACGAACACCCCATGTAGGATTTTCCTTATTAAAATATTTCAGTACCTCCAATGAGTTATCTAATGTTTTTAATGTCATTTCACACCTCAAATGTCTCTATAATAGAACCGTATTTTGATTATAAAATGAACACGGGCCATTTTCAATAAATTCAACTATTTTACAATTAGATTTTAAATGCACGATTTCATTTCAAGCTGTTCCTATGGACATTCGGATTGTGCTGAGCATGGCTATCACCTAAAAAAGGAAGGCTATCCGCTGGAATCCTCTTTTTATCCGTCACATTTTGAGTTTTATCCGCCAGTTTGGACATTCTATTCACTTAGAGCCATTCTATCATGCAAAAAAGAAAGCTATCCGCCAGTTTACGTACCCAATCCGCCTAAACAAAGAAAAATCAACCCACCTCTTAAAAGGTAGGTTGATTTTTTTTACATGGTTATTTCTGCTGGATACCCTGTACTAATTTTTCTTGAATCCGCAAGTATTGGGCAATTTCCTCATCATCTAATACTTCAAAAAGCTGTACAAAGACCTCTTTTCCGATAGATTGAGCCTTTGCTAAAGCACTTTGACCCTCGTCTGTAATTTGTAAGCGAATGGTGCGGCGGTCGGATGGATCATATAGTCTTTCTGCTAATCCAAGTTTGACCAGCTTTTCGGCAATGCTCGTCATAGCACCTTTTGTATAGCCGATTGTCTCAGCTAATTCGGCTTGTTTTTGAGGGCCTTTGACATGTAGCTCATTTAAAACTAAAATTGGTGAAATTCCTAAAGGATATGGGAACGCTTTTGTAAAACGTATAATATTCGCATTGTTCACCTGTTCAATCATATGAATCAGTTTAAAAATATTTGTCTGTTTCAAAAAAATCCTCCTCAAACGCTGAGAATTAATGAAGCATTAGTGAGCCTCCATCCACCATAATCGTTTGACCTGTAATGTATTGAGAATCGTCAGAAGCTAAGAAAACAGCTACTCGACCAATATCTTGCTCAATATCACCAAAACGGCCTAACGGGATTTTACTTCTCACCGCTTCATAATACTCTGGCTGTGCTTTTGCCCATGCTTGTACACCTGGTGAATCAGCAAGCGGACTAATGATATTGACATTAATACCAAAACGTCCCCATTCATTTGCGGCAACACGGGAAATACCACGAATGGCTTCCTTGGCAGCGGCATAAGCAGCCTGTGTTTCATGACCTTGAATGCCTGCTCCAGATGCAAAGTTAATAATATTACCCTTAGTTTCTTTTAAATGCGGTAGGGCTGCTTGCATTAAATAGAAGGTTGGATAAAAACCTGTTCCAAATGACAAATCAAGATCTGCTTGTGTAGTTTCTTCTATTGTAACTTGTTTAGCAGCATGAGCGTTATTAACTAGCACATCTAGTTTACCGTATTTTTCTACGACTGTATCAATAATTTTTGGTAATTGGTCGCGTTCCATTAGATTAGCCTGTAAAAACATAGACTTCGGAGACATTTCTTGTAATTCTTTTGCCATTGCCTCGCCTGCTTCTGTATTTAAGTCAACAATTGTCACAATCGCCCCTTCCTTTACCATAGCTTTTGCCATTCCACTACCAATACCACCTGCACCACCAGTTATGATGACCACTTTGTTTTGTAGCTTACCCATTGAATCAACATCTCCTTCTTGGTTATCTGTTAATAGTTTAACATTAAACTATTTAGTTTTAAACTAAAATGTTTCAGATAAAAAAGCCTATTCTAGAGAAGTGTTAATCCAAAATAAGCTTTTCTAAAATTGATTGTCCGATTACTCTTTTCCAGCGCTCTATTTCTGATTCGATATTACACCAAATATAGACCCTTTAATGTAGGATTGTCCTTGTAAAGACTGCAATTGCTCTGGAGTACCAGTTACTACAGCCCCAGTTATTTTCACATCACTTTTCTCTAGGGTTCCATTTTCCCCTACTAAAGCTTGATAAACCTGATTTGTTTCCCACTCAAAGTTCTTGCTTTTACGAAGAAGCTCAATGTTTCGAATAAAGGTCTCAACCTCGTCGTTTGAAGAGCGTCGAGGTTTTGGTTTGGATTGCTCTGATTGGAAGCCGTAAATGTATGGATCATTGGCTGAAATAGTATTCTGTCCTTGCTTAAAAAAATCTAGTGTAGCATCTGTATAGGCATCCACCCACCACCAATCTACTTGTACTTCAGAAGGTAGCTTGCTTTTAATTTCACCAAAATTATAGGCATCATCAAAGGAAATAGCTATTTCTACTAAAGTATTTTTCTCCAATTGATGCAGTTTACTCATATTATCTTGGTAATGATCGTAGGAAATCCTTGGATGATAAAAAAACATTTCTCGGTCACCTGTGTAGTCATTAAACCGTTCGAATTGATATGTTTCTGCCAGTGATTCTGAACCTTCTATCTGGATAGAGCTAGAAATGGACGTTCGTGTAAGCATTCCAAATAAATTATAATCGCTTTTGATAGGCTTCCAAATATATGGACGATGCTGATCTCCAAGCACCTTATAGGTTGTTGTTGTTATTTTCCCTCCCAGCAAATGATCGTCATAAGCCTGATTACTAATTTGGACATTGGGCGCACTTATTTCGTTAAATAAATGAATATCATCCATTACTTTTTGCGCGCTATTTAACGATAAAGCCCTCAGCCCATACCATAATGCTATTAGCACAATGGGGGTAACGACCAATGTAATCCCAATCATTTTGACTGTTGACCAAAACCTTGCCTTTCTCATTATTTTTTTCGTTTGTTTATCATCAAACAAAAATTCATTTTCTTCTTTATTCATCATGAATATCCTCCTTAAATCGTTCTGTAAATTCTTCCCTAGCACGTCTGACATGCGTTTTTAGTGTGTTTTCATTCTTATTCATCAAGGCTGAAATTTCCTTATACGATAATCCCAGCTCATATTTCAGGATTAATAATTCCTGATGCAAAATGGATAGCGTTTCGAGTGTGTTCTGTATGTCCTTTAATTTTTCTTTCTTTAGCATCTGGATCTCAGGAATATGAAGGAATGAAGTCAATTGAACCTCATCTAATTCTGTTGTTGGATGACGTGTTTCTTTTCTCTTGAGATCATAAAATTGATTGGTTGCTACGCGATATAACCAACTCATTACTTTGTCTGACTGAATTCCATTTTTATGTAATAAAAATTTATAACATGTATCTTGGACGATATCTTCTGCATCCTCATGGGCTAATCCACGTTTTCTCAAATAACGATATAGCAGCGTTCCTGCTTGCTGTAGAAACGCATTCATTGATTGCTTTACCATGTCCACCTACCTTCTGCCTATACAACGCAGAACTCCATGAAAAGTTTACATATTACAAAAAGTTCCCATTAATTATTTTAGTTTAATGAAAACCAACAACATTTATTTTCAAATACATACAAGCATCTTTTTAATTTGACAAGAATATACTGTAGCAGCTAGCTAAAATCACTTTCAAGAAAGGAGTTGTGGATAATGGGTGCTAAATGGATAAAGGTTTCAGTCTTTTATTTATTAATTGTTTTTGCTTTTGGCCTGTTTATGCATTATACGGTTCAACTTCAATGGAAAGCGACACATGCTCATATTGGTGTGGTAGGTTGGCTGACTACTGGATTCATTGGTTTAATTTATTCGACTTATAAAAATGCTGCGGAGACAGGTCTCGCCAAAGCACAGTTCTGGCTTTACAATCTCGGTTTACCCTTCCTTTTTGTTGGCATGATGATGGTGTATTGGGATGTACCACGCTGGTTATTTGAGCTTTTCGTGTCTGGTGGTGGAATTGCTGTAGCGCTGTCTGTCCTGTTATTCTTTGTCAATGTCTTCAAATATGTAAGATAAATAGAAAAGCCCCGCTTCAGTTGAAGTGGGGCTTTTCTAGCTATTACTATTGTTGTAAGGAGTTCGCCTGCATTTGATACATCTTGTCATAAATGCCGCCAAGCGCTAACAGTTCATCATGCGTGCCGTTCTCTACAATTTTTCCTCGATCAAGCACAAGGATACGATCTGCATTTTTAATCGTTGAAAGTCGATGGGCAATAATAAACGTTGTCCGTCCTTTTTTCAGGACATCCATCGCATGCTGAATAATTTCTTCCGTTTCCGTATCAATATTCGATGTCGCTTCATCCAATATTAAAATGGCTGGATCAAACGCCAAAGCACGTGCAAACGAAATCAACTGACGTTGTCCTGAAGATAAGGTACTGCCCTTCTCAATAACTGGCTCCTCATAGCCATTTGGTAAATTAGCTAAAACACGTTCTCCCCCGACAGCATTTAAGGAAGCTTCTATTTTCTCGTGAGAGATGCGCGGGTTGTTTAAGCTAACATTGGATGCAATCGTACCCGTAAATAAGTAAGGGTCCTGTAGCACAATACCCATATGTTCACGCATCGTTTGACGTGGAACAGAGGTAATATCAATGCCATCAATGGTTATTTTGCCTTTTGACGGGTCGTAGAAGCGGAACAACAAGTTCATGATGGAACTTTTCCCTGAACCTGTATGACCAACTAAGGCAATTGTTTCACCTTGATGTGCTTCAAATGACAGGTTTTTCAGCACATATTCATTATCTTTATAGGCAAAGGAAACATCTTCGAAAACCACATTTCCTTTATATCGTGGGATGCTCTTTTCAGAAACAGGCTCACCATTCGTATCGAGCACCTCAAAAACACGTTTACCTGCAATGAGTGAACGCTCAAGCTGTGAAAACTGGTTCACAATATTCGTGATCGGATTAAATAGCTTTGTTAAGTAATCAACAAATGCATACAATGTCCCTGCCGTAATCACTTCAGTTGCTGTGAATGAGCGTGTACCAAAGTAGAAAATAAAGACCGTAAACATGATAAGTCTTAACGTATTCACAAGGTTAAAGGATGTAGCTGAATCTAGCACCAACAGCTTACGTTCATACGCATAATGCTCATTATTCATGTCATCAAATTCCTTCGTCATTTGCTGCTCACGACGGAACGCCTGAATAATTGTCATGCCCTGAATGGATTCATTAATCATGGCATTAATATCTGCAATTTTTGTACGAATGACATCGTTGTATTTAGAGGCAAATTTTCGATATAAAATCATCCACACATAAACAATTGGAATCATGGTTAAAGCAAGCATTGCCATTTTCCAATTTAAAATAAAGAGCGCTATATACACCCCAAAAATAGAAATGAAGCTCGTCGCAAAATTGGATAGTACCTGTACATATAAATTCCGAACTGCCTCTGTATCGTTTGTGACACGCGCAACAATTTTACCCGCTGGTAAATTGTCAAAGTATTGGATCGGTAAAGTTTGAATATGTTCAAAGACATCTTTACGTAATTTTTGGATGACACGGTTTGCCCCAATTTGCAAATAAATATACATAAAATAACGTAATATGGCTGTTGCAATGGCTAAAAGTAAATAAACAATGAGCAACCATGTAATCGGTTTGATTTCTATATGACCGATTGTCATGTAATTATCTATAATATGTTTCGCAATAAACGGTCCAACAAGCTCTGTGAATACGGCAATTGTTAGGAAGAATAAACCTAATAGTATCGGCTTTTTAAAATACATCGCATAGCGTATTAAACGTTGACTCGTACTCATGAGGCACCTCCTTCTAGCTGCTGACGGTCAAATTGCTCTTTATACCATCCTTGTTGCGCAAGAAGTTCCTCATGTGTTCCCTGCTCTACAATTTGCCCATCATCCAGTACGATGATGACATCGGCATGCTGAATACCAGACAAGCGATGTGTCGTAATAATCGTCGTTTTACCTTGACGTTCACGCTGAATATTTTCAATAATTCTTGCCTCTGTCTTCGCGTCAACAGCAGAAAGCGAATCATCCAGCATTAAAATTTCAGGATCTTTAATTAAAGCACGAGCAATAGACACACGTTGTTTTTGACCGCCTGAAAGAGAGACACCCTTTTCTCCAACAAGTGTTTCAAGGCCCATTGGTAGATTGTCTAAATCCTTTTCAAAATAAGCGGCACGTATCGCCTGCTGCAACTCTGCTTGTGTTGCATCTTCTTTCCCAAATAATATATTTTCACGAATAGTTCGTGAGAATAGCACATGATCTTGTGGCACATAACCAATCCAATCGAGGATCTGCTCCTTCGTTTGAGCCGTAATATCGATACCGTCAATGGCAAGCTGTCCCTGACCAATTGGGTATTCTCGCAATAATTGACGTAGGAAGGTTGTTTTACCTGCTCCAGTTTTGCCTACAATGCCAAGGGTTTGACCTTTTTTCAAGGAAAGTGAAATCTGCTGTAGGTTTTTCACCTGACTCATCGGATATTGGAATGTTAAGGCATCAAAGCCAATCGCATTTGGTGTCGCAATCATTTGGGGATTCGGAATATTTCGAACATCCGCCTCGTAGTTCAATGTTTCCTGCACGCGATCTAGTGAGGCATTCCCCTGCTGCATAACATTGATGAGCTCACCAATCGCAAATATCGGCCAAACAGCCAAACCTAAATAAACATTAAACGTCACCAGTTGCCCAACCGTCATCGCTTCTGTTGCCACTAAATGAGCTCCGTAACCAAGTGCTACAACATAGCTAATGCCTGTTCCAACTTTTGTAATCGGGCCAAATAAAGCATTGATTTTCGCTGTATGAATATTTTTCGCATACACAACTTCACTCATATCTGCAAAATTAGCTTCATCCTTTTTTTCCTGCACATAGGCACGCACCACTCGCACTCCTGCTACAGATTCCAGCACACTATCGTTTAGTTCCCCAAAAGCATCTTGTGCCTTCATATATCGCTCATGAACAATTTTCCCTAAATATTGAATGAGGATCGCCATAATAGGGACTGGTAACATGGCAAAAAATGTGAGCTTCCACGAAATCATATAGCCCATCGCAAAAATGATAAAGCCCATATAAATCGTTGAATCAATCAACGTCATAATGCCAAAACCTGCTGTCATGGATACGGCATTCAAGTCATTTGTTGCACGTGCCATCAGGTCACCAGTACGGTTTTTTTCATAAAATGTTGGGGTCATGCGTAAAAAATGCTGCATTAAATTACGACGTAAAATTTTCTCAAGGTTGATAGCTCCTTCAAATAGTCGGAATTGCCACACAAAATTTAATAAATAGCCCCCAATAATAATCCCAATAAAAATCAAGACATACTTTGTTAAAATAGCTGGTGTCATTTCTCCTGCAGTCAATAGATCTATAATAGAACCGAGTAAATAGGGAGGGACAACCTCTAATCCACTGGCAACCATTAGTAGAATAATGGCCACCGTATATTGCTTCCAGTATTTTTTAAAGAACCAGCCTAATTTACTTAACACATCAAACATACATCATAACCTTCTTTCCTCCGTGCTGTTGTGGATGACTACCCACTTTCTAGAAATTCCTTTTTGAAAATCATTCTTCTAACAGTTTTTGTCATATACATACACTCCTTTTTTGTTTTCACTACAACCTTTTTTGCACAAAAAAAGACACATACCCTAAAAGAGTAAGTGTCTCTTATAAAAGGCAGGATAATTCCATGCCTAGTTCTGCAATAGTAAATAAAGCGTTAGGCACGGACAATGTATGTAACTGTGATTGAATTTGATACTGATAAAATTAACATTGTCATGCCCTCCTTTAGTTTATTTGTTATAGTGTTCTTGAAGATTATCACACTATAGAAATATTTGTCAACTATCACCCTGTTATTTTTTATCATTTTCAGGAAATAGTTAGCGCTTTAAAGCATTGAAACGCTCTAAGGAATCAAAGGGAGAACATGCTTAAAATTACAGTGTTGTCTATAACCTTACAATAATTCTACAGCACAAACATTAACCTAAAGACTGAAATACACGACTAGTGATTTTGATACCAAATAGCAGACAATAGAATATTCTCTTTGCGTCTGTTGCACTCCGTCCATATGCTTATCATCATCTTTATTTAGTTATTTATTATTTAGTTATTTATTATTTAGTAGTGTCGTGATTTCCGTTTATGGTTTAGCCGTCATCGGGTTTTCCGTCAACGGATTCACATAAGATGAACAAGAATTGTCCATGTAATAAAATACATTTCATTTTCCATATATAATATTTCGAAATATTATTTCATAAGCATTTATAACTTTCTATACACTATATACATTTTAATAATCGATTTGGGGACATAACTTGAATTGAAATATTTCTAAAATTTTTGTCTCATGATACACTTTCATTATAGTCATTTTCAGTAAGGGGTTTTTATGTTGAGGTCATTTCTAGCCGTGGGAATTGGTGGAATGCTTGGTGCCATCTGTCGATATAGTCTGAGTCTCGCCGTTCCCAATACAGAAATATTTCCATTCACAACACTGTTTATTAATTTACTGGGCTGCTTTTGCTTAGCATGGCTTTTTACTTCTTTTATAAAACGCACACCTATTATACTAGGAGTAGGTACAGGGTTTTGTGGCGCTTTTACTACCTTTTCGACATTTTCCTTAGAGACACTATTACTCCTAGAAAATAGCGAGTGGCTACAGGCTGTACTCTATGTTACAGTGAGTGTTTTAGGTGGATTAGCTTGCACTTGGCTGGGAATACGACTTGCTAGGGGGCGTATTGCATGATTTTAGTTGGAATTGGAGGATTTTTTGGCGCTCTCTCTAGATTTTATTTAGGAAAATTACTTGTACATCCCTATCCATGGGCGACTTTTATTATTAATTGTACAGGCTCCTTTGCGCTTGGTTTCTTATTTGCCCTACATCTTAGTGATTGGTTATGGCAATTAATGGGCATAGGTTTTTTAGGAGCCTACACAACTTTTTCTACTTTTGGATTTGAATGTCTACAGCTTATAGAACAACAAAAATGGAGACAAGCCATTAGCTATATTGCCAGTACCTTGCTAATTGGCATACTTAGTGCAGCTATTGGTTATCTAGTCGTATAAAAGAGGGTGAACTATTGACACTGCCGTCAAAAGAGTTACTGGAGGAATTAGAAGTTGAAATAGAGCAAACGCTCTATTCATTGATTGACCTAGAATTAGAGGAAAATTACGCTACCATGAATACACAATTTGCGCAATTACTTGCCAAGGTTCAGACAGCCCAGTTGATTGATTACAAGCTGGATGTTCTCGTTGAACCTCAAGCTTTTGCACCTGAAACTTGTATTCTTTTACAGAGCCTCATAGAAGCAAAGGCGAGACCAAATAAAAGGCATAAACTGTTAACACATCGTATGATTTTGAAGATATGGTTACGAAAAAACCCACGATTCATGAGGGAATTTCTACCCCAAATGTTTTAGGCGCCACTTGGAATTGCAAGGGCGCCTTTTTTAGATTTGAAGTGTTTGCAACACTTCTTTTATTTTCCCTCTCACCGTCAGATCAAATGAGGTTGTCTGCTGTGAAATATCCATATTAATATAAACGGCTTTTCCTGTTGTCATCATAGGCAGTTGGTTGACGGGATACACCTCAAGACTCGTTCCAATGACAAGGACAAGTTTAGCTGTTTTGATTGCCTCCATGGAACGGTGCCAGCTTGCTTGTGGTAGGCTTTCTCCAAATAGCACGACATTTGGACGAAGTTTCCCACCACAATGGGTGCAATTAGCCTTGTTTAAGAAGCTTTCCATGCCAGCAGCCTGCTGGCAACATTGACAACGAATAGACCGAATGGAACCATGTAATTCCTCGACGTATTGACTTCCCGCTAATTGGTGAAAACCATCCACATTTTGAGTAGCGATTAGCGACACTAAACCTCTTTGTTCCCAATCAGCTAATATAAGATGCCCCTCATGGGGAGCCACCTTTTCTAGGTTTTCAATACGTGTTTTATAAAATTCATGAAATAAAGAGTAATGATTTGTTAATGCTTCCGTTGTTGCGACAGTTCTTGGATCCATTTGTTTCCACCAACCAGATGCTGAACGGAAATCGGGAACTCCACTTTCCGTTGACATGCCCGCTCCTGTTAGAATCACTGTATTTTTTGAAGATAGTAACCACTCGCGTAAACGTTCTATTGCCATTTCCCCCCTCCTTTTTTCGAATTAAAACTACCTTCACCTATTTCGACAATCAACCTATTTTTCCTTTGCATTGTTATAGGAATGTTGAAAAGGAGGCTTCCATTTTAATTTATTATTCACAGATAACATGCGAATCACTACTATAAAAATAACAATGACTGACAATTCAAGCGGGCTGTCCCACCCTAACCATATACAAAGGGCACATACAAATGTTAGGACAGCATGGATTTCTTCTCTTAATGCAAGCGGTGTTCTACCAGCTAACAAATCTCGAACCATCCCTCCACCAACACCAGTAAACATCGACGCTATAATAATGATACCTAGGTCGTGATGCAAGCTTTTTGCTAACAATCCGCCTTGTATGGCGAAAGAAGCTAGGCCAATTGAATCAAAGAAATAGCCCCAGCGGTTCCAATGATGAATCCAGTTCCTTTTGACAAATAAAATGGTCGTCAGCGTGACTAAAACGACTAATAAGGATTGCCGTTCCCATATATCTGACACAGGGATATCCAGTACAACATTGCGGATAATGGAACCACCATAAGACGTTGTCAGACCAAGCACAAATATACCAATAAAAGAATAGTTGGCCTGTAACGCAACAAATGCTCCACTAATGGCGTAGGCAATCATGCCAATGATATGTAATACTGACCATGTCACATCATCCATCTCCTTTTTACTATACAAAAAAGCCCACCATAAAATAGTTGCGCATTGAATACGCAAGCTATTTTATGGTGGGCTAATATCCTAGCAGTAGTACCTACTAATTTATCCATCTCACCATGTATCATAAAAGAATATAGCTGCTGTGCCATACTAATTGACACAACGACCATAAAATTTCCTAGTTAGAATTGTAATTGATTTTTTTATTAAACTCAATATGAATTTTTGATTATAACGTTTCATACATGACTTGGCCCATTAAAGAGATGTCATAATCTCCTAATGCAGCTACTTCAGATTGGAAATCAGGTGTATTTAAAATCTCCTTCACCATATCGATGAGCGGTTGATTTTCTGGTGTTTTTAATAACACAATATCGTAACGTTCAGTGACCATTGGTATAAAATCGACCTGAATAAGCTTGGCGATTTTTTCAATGCCAATCCCAACATCTGCACGTCCATTGGCAACTGCAGAGGCGACATCGAGGTGGCTCATTTCTTCATGGGTATAGCCTGCAATCGTGGATGGAGCGATACCGTGAATGCGCAATTGCTCATCTAACAGCGTACGAGCACCTGAGCCTTTCTCACGGTTGATGAATGTGAATGTCTTTGTTTGGAAATCTTCAAATGTGCGTATTTCCAGCGGATTCCCCTTTTGAACATAGAAACCTGCTTTACGTGATACAACATTGATGAGCACAAAGGCATGGCTGACAAAGATTTTTTTTACATAAGGAGTATTATAATCCCCTGTATCCCCATCAAACATATGTAAACTCGCAATATCACAGTCTCCGTGATACAACGCCATTACACCATTAAAACTACCTTCATGTGAGCGTAATACTTTCGTAGATCGTCGTTTCTCGATATATTTTGCTAAAATATCTAATACTAAATCTTGCCCACTCACTATAATTTTCGCGTGATTTTTAGTCGGAGTGGCTATGGAAGCCTGTGCCACAGCTGGCATACTACCTGTTTTTCGTTTTTGTATATAGGTTTGCAAGTCAGCACGATCTACCCGCATTTGCCGTCCTACGCGGAAAACTGGCAAATCACCCTTTTTCACTAAATCATAAATTGTTAATTTTGAAACCTTTAATAATTGTGCAACCTCTTCAATCGTATAGGATTGTTCTTGTGACATGTAAAAGTTCTCCTCCTATAAGCCTCTATTTACATGGTAACGTATTTATAGCTTTATGAACATCTTGACATTTTCTACCCTTACTAACTTTCTTTTTTATTTATATCTGATTATAATTAGTTATGTCTTGTTATAACGAGTTATAAAAGGAGTATATTCATAGTGAAAAAATTTTATCGTTTATGTACGACACTGTTCGTACTAGTTGGACTATTAGCAGCCTGTGGTGACCAAGAAAAAGAGGCAGCAACAAACGAACCTGTTGAACTCACGATTTCTGCGGCGGCTAGTCTACAGGATGCCTTAGAAGAATTGAAAACAACCTATGAAAAACAACACGATACAATCAACATCCTCTATAACTTTGGTGGTTCAGGTGCTTTACAGCAACAAATTTTACAAGGGGCTCCTGCAGACCTTTTCTTTTCCGCAGCAAAGGATAAATTTGATGTGCTTGTAGAGAAAGAAATGATCGATCAAAAGCTTGGAACGGATCTTTTAGCCAATGACTTAGTATTAATCGTGCCTAAAAACAATGAAAAGGAAATTCAATCCTTTGAAGATTTACAACAAGCAGGAAAAATTGCACTCGGTACGCCCGAAACGGTTCCTGCTGGACAGTATGGTGTGGACACATTAAAAAATATGCAACTTTGGGATTCACTCGAATCAAAAGTAGTATATACAAAAGATGTACGTCAAGTACTTACTTATACAGAAACAGAAAATGTGGATGCTGGGATGGTCTATAAAACAGATGCCCTTGTCTCTGATAAGGTCAATGTCGTGGCAACTGCCGATGATGCTATGCACGCACCGATTATTTATCCTGTAGGTGTTTTAAAAGCTAGTAAACATGCACAAGAGGCGGAGGATTTTTATCACTTTTTACAAAGTGATGAAGCGA
This sequence comes from Lysinibacillus capsici, assembly GCF_020217405.1. NCBI lineage: Bacteria > Bacillati > Bacillota > Bacilli > Caryophanales > Bacillaceae > Lysinibacillus > Lysinibacillus capsici. The sequence goes on from NZ_CP084108.1 coordinate 2,774,761, forward strand.
TGGATGTCTTTGAAAAGTATGGATTTAAAGGGGCTCAATAAAACATGAGTACCGATTTTTGGTCTCCACTTAGGCTTTCGATCGAAATTGCTTTTGTTGCAGGGATCATCGCTAGTATAGCAGGTATTTTAATAGGGAAATGGATGGCAACCCATGATTTCAAAGGTAAACTAGTGCTAGAAACGGCATTGCTATTACCATTGGTATTACCTCCTACAGTAGTCGGTTTCCTGCTTATCGTCATTTTCGGGAAAAATAGTATGTTAGGAGATAGCATTATCTGGCTATTCGATCAACCTATCATGTTCACATGGTGGGCGGCCGTCATCGCTTCTACAATCGTTGCCTTTCCATTAATGTATCAATCAGCTAAAACTGGCTTTGCCTCTGTCGATCGAGATATTGAAAATGCAGCACGTGTGGATGGGGCGAATGAATGGGAGGTCTTTCTTTATGTATCCATTCCCCTTGCATTAAAGGCACTTGTTGCTGGTGGGGTTCTAAGCTTCACACGTGCTTTGGGTGAGTTTGGAGCGACACTCATGTTTGCGGGAAATATTCCAGGGAAAACACAAACAACACCGCTCGCAATATATATGGCCATTGATTCTGGAAACATGACCCTTGCCTGGACATGGGTTTTGTGTATGATTGCTATTTCCTTCCTTTTACTTCTTACTATCCATATCCTGAAAGTATAAAAGAGGTAGTTGGCTCAAGCCAACTACCTCTTTTTGCTCATCCCCCACTGATCGGTGGAATAAAGGCGATTGTGTCGCCAGATTTAACAATCGTCGTATCCGTTGCAAATTCCTCATTAACCGCTGTCATGATCTGTTGTAATGATAGCTGAGGGTAGCGCTTTTCCATCCACTCTTTTAACTGTGCAACTGTCACATCTGACAGCTCTACTGAGAGCTTTGATTCACCTAGTGCTTCCTGTAGGTGGGCAAATAATAAAATGTTAATCACAGGTTTTCCTCCTCCTGAATGGCTGGTTTCCCTTGCGGATAGGGAACATTTTCTAATTGATCACCAATCCACTCTGTCCCGTCCTCCCAATGTTCTTTTTTCCATATAGGCACGATTTGTTTTATGCGATCAATTGCATATTCATTCGCCATGTAAGCTATTTTACGATGCGGTGATGACACAGCAATCACTACGGCAATATCGGAAATAGCTAAATGCCCGACACGATGGGTGATAGCCACTTTTGCTTCTGGCCACTCTTCTTGTATTTCCTTTGCAATCTGTTCAAACATTTTAATCGCCATTGCTGGATAGGCTTGATATTCCAAATGCATTGTTTTTTTACCATTCGTCATTTCACGCACTGTGCCGATGAATAATGTGATGGCTCCAGCATTTCGACTAAGGACTTTTTGCCTTACTTCCTCCACATCTATCGGTTGATCGATAATTTCAAATAACGCTGTCGTCATCGTTTTCCCCTCATTTCTGTCAACAAAAATTCCATATATTGTGATTCTTCATAAATCGAAAAAGCAGGGATTGCAAGGGATAGATCAAGCGGACAGCTTGGCCAATAAATTACACAGAGGATATTGGTTACTTGCTGTAGCAGTACTTGGTCCTGAGCAGTGCGCAGCAGCACAACCTTCGGATAATGTTCATTTTTATACCCTTCAATTAGCATGATATCCAGGGGAAAAGAATCATAAATCGCAAGTATATCAGCCAATTGCCAGCTATTTTGGTGGATACTCATACGTAAAGTACCCGCCCCCTCCACTGCTGTAACAACCGCACCTGCTTGCTCATGCCGACTACTATCCTTGGAAGTTTCGATCGTCGGTACTCCACCATGTCCATGATGCTTAATGGTTCCTACCCTTAGCCCTTCCATTGTAGCCTGCCTGATCAATTGCGCCATCAATGTTGTTTTCCCACTATTTTGATAGCCCACTATCTGTAAGATTTTTCGATATTGTCCCAAGGCCACTCACTTCCTTGCAAATCTTCTAGCAAAAGGACATCCACTTGCATACCCTTTTCATAGCCTCTAGAGCCACCTGGTAAAACAATGAATGCATTGGCTGTCGCTAAAGATGAAACTGCACTCGATTTATCGAACCCAGATGGGACAGTTACGAGCTTCCCTTTTTCATATTCGATACGAGCTCGTACAAAGCGTGTAAAGGGATTTGGCTTTGTAAAATCAGCCCCTAAAATAGCTTGCTCTCTGCGTAAATGTGGTTGAGTATGCCCATATGCAGAACGTATAATCGGACGTACAAATAGCTCAAAGCCAACATAGCAGGCTGAAGGATTACCAGAAAGACCAAATAATAATTTGTCGTTGCGAGCAGCAACCGTTGTCACACTACCTGGACGCATCGCTATTTTATTAAACAATACCTTTGCATCGATCGCCTCATAAATAGCTGGTAAATAATCATAATCACCTACGGAAACGCCACCCGTTGTAATTAAAATATCTACTTCCTGTAAGGCTTTTTCTACGTTTTCAATACATAATGTAAGATCATCGCTCAACTTGCCGAAATATTTCACTTCTGCCCCAGCACGCTCAATTTGCGCCATCATCATATAGGCATTACTATTGCGAATCTTACCTGGCTGTAAAGCTTCACCTGGCTCTAGTAATTCGCTACCAGTGGCAAGCACACCAATAACTGTTTTACGATAAACAGGTACTTGCTCGTAGCCAAAAGTAGCAAGTAAGGCCATCACACCCGGGTTAATATATTGGCCTTGTTCAATGAGGACTGCGCCTTGCTGTACATCTTCCCCTTTATAGGAAATATTAGTACCTGCTTCAAAAGGTCGTTTAATCGACATATACTTTTGATGATTTTCTTCGAATGTTTGGGTTAATTCTAGCATGACCACTGCATCACATCCTTGCGGTATCGGCGCCCCGGTCATAATGCGGACTGCTTGATGATCGCCAACTACGTCTTCATAGACATAGCCTGCGCCAATTTCTCCAACGACTTGAAAGCGGACTGGATGCTGTGAAGATGCCTCTTGACTATCGATGGAACGAATGGCATAGCCATCATACGGTGAACGATCAAAAGCTGGTACATCATGATCGGCTCTAATAGCTTGTGCTATAAAACGTCCATGCGCTCGCATTAATGGCACATGCTCCTTTTTTGCTTGAAAGGCATAGTCCATTACACGATGAACGGCTTCTGCCACAGGAATTGGTTGTCTTTTTTCTACCATTTGGTACACTCCCTTAACCTAATAAACGATAATAAATGCTTTTGGCTTTCTGTATATCTTGTATACCATGTATCACGACTCGCCCATCTTGGAAAATAACGATTCGGTAATCGTCCGCTTGGCAAGATAGCAAATACGGATTAATCTGAACTTCTCCGTGGGAACGGAGCTGATTTGCCAGCTGGTCGAGCGAATAGTAGATAGGCTTTGGTGGTCGAATTTGTACCGCGTCTCGGCCACAAAGGATCTGTAATTTCGTTTGATTTTCATAGGATAGGTAAGGATAGGTCGGCTTGTCGCCACAGGATGGACAATCTCCCTGCCTTATTTTCTCCACATTGATTTCATAGTGTTGATTGTGCCAAACATCAAACGTTAAGTAGCTTTTTCGTAAGGCTTTGTCATCCCCAACAAGCAGCTTGAAAACCTCTGCCACTTGATAAGCAGCTACGATTTGTACCGTTGGGCTAATAATTCCTACGGTATCACAAGTCATCCCAGTATGAGGCATCACGTTTAATAAGCAATGCAAACAAGGTGTTTTGCCTGGCACAATTGTATAAGTCGCACCATAACTACCCACACAAGAGCCATATACCCAAGGAATACGATATTTTTGGGCAAGGTCATTCATGACAAAGCGAACATCAAAATTATCGGTCGCATCGACCATCACATCAACATCTTCTAGTAATGGTAGCAAGGTCTCTGTGCAAGCATCCATAATGCCGACATGAATTTCTACCTCTGTGTTTATTTGTTGGAGACGCTTTTTAGCTGCGATAACTTTGGGCATTTTTTTTTGTGCATCTAGCTCTGTATATAATTGCTGCCTTTGTAAATTACTCCACTCTACATAATCACGATCAATGAGGGTCAGCCTGCCAATACCCGCTCGCACAAGCGCTTCTGCACTAGCACTCCCCAATGCCCCCGCACCTATGATAAGGACGTGTTTTTGCTGAAGGGATTGTTGCCCTGTTTGTCCGATGGGGTGAAATAATTGTTGTCTAGAATATCTATTTTGCATACGTATGAGGCCTTTCTTTCTATGAATTTTCGTTTGACCTTTTCATTTATAGCATTATAATAAAAGCAATGTTTTTTAGCAAAAACGCATTTGAAGGAGGTCTTACTGTGCATCCCACACATCAGCAGCAACCAATTCAAGCTGCCATTTTAACGGTCAGTGATACACGCACAAAGGCAGATGATCATGCTGGTCAGCGTATTCAGTCCTTACTACAGGAAGCTGCATTTGAAGTTGTAGACTACCAACTAACAAAAGATGAACCGCTCGATATCACTCGTTATGTTAAAAAATGGTGCAGCGATCCAACAATTAATACCATTATCGTTACGGGTGGAACAGGATTTACACCAAGAGACCAAACCTATGACACCATTCTGCCTCTGTTTGAAAAAGAAATGATGGGGTTTGGTGAATTATTTCGAATGCTCAGCTATGAAGAAATTGGCCCAAAGGCGATGTTTAGTCGTGCCACCGCTGGAAGTCTCCAGCAAACAGCCATTTATGTTTTACCAGGCTCCACAAATGCGGTGACTTTGGCTATGACGAAGCTTATAGTACCTACAGTCCAACATTTTGTCGGTGAGTTAAAGCGCTTATGAAAATTGCAGGTATAGTGTTAGCTGGGGGTCAATCCTCTCGCTATGGACAGCCAAAAATGTTTGAGATGTTTGCTGGACAGCCATTATATAAACATAGTCTCATAGCCCTGCAAAAAAATCAGCTAGATCCTCTTATTATCGCTACGAATGCGCACTTACAACATCAGTTTGGACAGGAAAATGTCCAATGGGTCATTGAAAAGCAGCCACATCAAGGCCCTCTTTTTGCTTTGCATCATATCATGACAGCCTATCCTGATGTGGAATGGTTTTTTGTCGTAGCAAGCGATATGCCTTATATGAATGCAGAATTTATCCAAAAAATGTTAGGGCTGATTCATGACACTTATGATGCCATTGTTCCGACCCAAGCACTACGCGATCAGCCATTAGCTGCATTATATCGACGTACTGCTTTACCAAAGGCGACACAATTAACGGCACAAAATAAACGGAGTATGAAAGTGCTTTTAGAGCAACTTCGTGTTTGTTATGTCCCTTTTGATGACGATAGCTCAACATTTATCAATATCAACGCACAACAAGACTGGTCACAAACAAGTAAAAAGGAGTTTAATAATGAATAATTTTACACACTGGAACGAAGAAGGTCGTCCTAAAATGGTCGACATCTCCACAAAAGAAATCACCACACGTACAGCCATTGCACGCAGTACGATTCTTTTATCCGATGCGGTCTATGAAGCCATCCAACAAGGTGGCATTAAAAAAGGTGATCCGACGCAAGTTGCGCAAATTGCAGGGATTATGGGAGCTAAAAAAACAGCTGATATCATTCCCATGTGCCATCCCATTATGCTACAGGGCACTGATTTCCAGTTTGATTATGAAAAAGGAGAGAATGGCTATGAGCTCCATATTCAAGCCACTGTTAAATGTAATGGAAAAACGGGTGTTGAAATGGAAGCTCTCACTGCTGTGTCTGTCGCTGCACTAACTTTCTATGATATGTGCAAAGCCGTTGATAAGACGATGGTCATCAAAGAAACTTACCTTGTTGAAAAAACAGGTGGGAAAAGTGGCACTTTTGTGCATAAATAAACAGAAAAAATTCGGCCTTATTGTGCCGATTTTTTCTGTTTTTTACACGTTACCCCCCAATATGAGACATTTCAATTTTTGACGTTTTCCTTTTTGCCATCGTTTGTTCATTGCGTTCATCTGAATAACGATCATTTCTTGTTTCCCAAATGCTCGTAATGCACTTGATGATGGCAGCATCATCTTGCCCTGAACGTAACAATTCCCTTAAATCCGTGCCTTCTGTTGCAAATAAACAAGTGTATAATGACCCTTCTGCAGAGATACGAGCACGTGAGCAATTGGAGCAGAATGAATCTGTTACAGATGAAATAACACCAATCTCACCTTGAGCGTCTTGATACTGATAACGCGTTGCCACTTCTCCTTTATAATTGGGGGCTACTGGTTGTAATGGCGTAAACTGATGGATTTGCTCAATGATCTCTTTTTTGGACACCACATCATCCAAGCGCCAGCCGTTCGAATTCCCTACATCCATATATTCAATAAAGCGTAGAATATGTTGTTTTTCTTTAAAAAACTGTGCCATGGTAACAATATCTTGTTCGTTTTTCCCTTTTTGAACAACCATATTAATTTTTACTTGTAAGCCCGCTTCTGCAGCCTTTTCAATTCCCTCTAACACTGGCAATACCTTGCCTCTATAACCATTCATCTCGAAAAAACGCTCATCATCAAGTGAATCTAAACTAACAGACACTCGGGCTAAGCCTGCCTGTGCCAATGGCTGTGCGTATTTTTTTAATAACGAGCCATTGGTTGTTAAAGCAATATCTTCTACACCCTTTATGCGGTGAATACGGGCAATTAATTCGGGTAAATCACGACGTAGCAAGGGTTCCCCACCTGTAATCCGTATTTTTTTCACGCCCAATGAAACAAAGATTTTTACTAATCGTTCAATTTCATCAAAACTTAATATTTTATCAGACGGTAAAAATGCGTAATCTGGACCAAATACTTCTGCTGGCATACAATAGCGACAGCGAAAATTACAACGATCTGTCACGGATATTCTTAGATCTCTTAACGGTCTGTGTAATTGGTCTTGTAGATTCGTCATTTAATCTCCTTCTTTCAATTCATTAGCTGGTAATAGGATGCGCTGTGGATGTGTATAAATATTCAATGTCTGTTGCCGAATAAAGCCAACCGTCGTAATACCAAGCTGCTCTGCTAATTGCAATGCTAATTCGGTTGGTGCTGATTTTGATAACACAATGGAACAGCCTATTTTGGAAACCTTTAGTAAAATCTCTGATGATATTCGTCCGCTAAAGACGATAATTTTATCTTCCATACGGATGTTGTTGCGTAGGCAATAGCCGTAAATTTTATCCAAAGCATTATGACGTCCAATATCCATGCGACTTAGGACGATGCCATTTACATCACAGAGTGCAGCATTATGCACGCCACCCGTTTTCTTAAAAATATCGGCACTATCCTGCATCGCATGCATTAGACGGAAGCAATCCTCGGTCGTTATTTGCACATGGACTTGATCCATTTTTTTCGCTACTAATGCATCGTTCGTAAACACAAATCCTTGTCGACTCATCCCACAGCAAGACGTAATATAGCGCTTGTTTTGCGTCTGTTGGTAATAAGGATTAATATGCTTTGTTTTAATATGCACAAAACCCTCTTTCTCTTGGTGCCAAATTTCCTCAATATCCTCAAAACTACGAATCACTCGTTCAGAAGCTAAGTAGCCAATAACCATATCTTCCACATACTCCGGTGTACAGACCATCGTGACAAATTCTTGCTGATTAATTTTTACGGTCACAGCGTATTCTGAAACAATTAAATCAACCATTTCTGTCACTCGTTGTCCTTCAACACGCACAATTTTTCTTGTCATTGCTCGATCCATAAGGCACCCCCTTTATTCACTGATATGCTTTTCAAAAACAAAGACGGAAATCGCAAAATCCTCTTCAATTTTAATATCTGAAAATAAGTGAAGTAATTTGCTGCCCATCAATTCCTCCATACCCTCTGGTGGCGATTGTCTATATAAATCTTGAATCATACTCGTCCTTGCAGCATGCACCATTTTCAGCCCTTCTGGTGTACTGGCAATAAACTTTTCTGTCGGAGTGATATTTCCGTATAAGGTAGATACAGCCATATTCTCGACAAAAACGGTATGAATACGCTCCGGACCTTTACCAAATACTTCCTTCCTTAACTTTCGAATCATGTCATTAAATTCGTGGATTTTTTTAGACATAGCAACGATTCTCCCATCATAATTAAACTTTTTTAGGCAAATGGTTATGTAGGCCACCCTTACAGTTTGTTAATGATATAGCAACTTTTAAAAAAATAAAAGAGAAAATACTTTTTGATAATTATTCTCATTTAATAAATTTTGTGATAAATATTGTTCATTTTGAAGGAAAGGGCTATAATATGCATATCACAAATGGAATTAATTTATTTTGATCCCTATGTTACGATGTTGCATAGGGTTTTTAATAGTTGAATTCTATTGTAATCAAAAAATAAAAGTAGATTGAGTTTTTAGCAAGACCTGCTAAGAATTTTATCCACCATGAATTAGTAGCATGTCTAGGACATGTGATTTCATGGTGGATTTTTTTTATTTTTTCAAAACCGAGACATGGATAACATGTTATGATCTAGCAATTTACCTATTTTGAGGTAGCTTCAAAAACCATTGGGAATTACAATGATAACAAGACAATCTTTTCAACAATCACCAACTCGATTTGTTATTCCCTTTTGTCTTAAGCTGTACCATGTTATCCGATTCGACTCAAAGTGCAAAAGGAGGAAGTTACCTTGACTCAAATTAATATTAATGGCGTACCGTATGAAGTAAAAGAAGGAGCTACAATCCTTGATACCATTAATCAACATGACATTCCGCATCCACAGATTTGTCATGTGCCTGCTGTTAACCCAATTGAAACATGTGATACATGTATCGTGGAAGTGAATGGCCAATTAGTTCGTTCCTGCTCTACAAAGGCAGTAGACGGCATGAATGTATTCCTAACTTCTGACAAAGCAAAAGCGGCACAAACAGAAGCGATGGACCGTCTACTCGAAAATCATTTACTGTATTGCACAGTTTGTGATAACAACAATGGCAATTGTGCATTACACAACACAGCTGAAATGATGGAAATCGAGCATCAAAAATATCCCTACCAACCAAAAGTTGATCCTCATGAAGTGGATATGTCACATCCGTTTTATCGATATGATCCTAACCAATGTATCGCTTGTGGTCAGTGCGTAGAGGTTTGTCAAAATCTACAGGTAAATGAAACATTATCCCTTGATTGGGAAGCAGAAAGACCACGTGTCATTTGGGATACGGGCGTTGCTATCAATGATTCTTCCTGTGTAAGTTGTGGTCAATGCGTAACCGTATGTCCATGTAATGCCTTAATGGAAAAATCCATGCTTGGAGAGGCTGGATTTATGACTGGCCTCAAACAGGATATGTTAGATCCGATGATCAGTTTGATTAAGGAAGTTGAACCAGGCTATAGCGGTATTTTTGCCGTTTCTGAAGTGGAAGCAGCCATGCGTAGTAAACGCACCAAAAAAACAAAAACAGTATGTACTTTCTGTGGTGTAGGCTGCTCGTTCGAAGTTTGGACAAAGGGTCGTAAAATTTTAAAAGTACAGCCTTCCGATGGTCCAGTAAATGCGATTTCTACATGTGTCAAAGGGAAATTCGGCTGGGATTTTATCAACTCTGAGGAACGTATTACAAAACCACTCATTCGTAAAAATAATGAGTTTGTGGAATCGTCGTGGGATGAAGCCCTGGATTTAATTGCAACAAAACTAGGTGGCATTCAACAACAATATGGCTCGGGTTCTGTTGGCTTTATCTCCTCTTCTAAAATTACAAATGAAGAGAATTACTTAATTCAAAAAATGGCCCGTCAATTATTTGGAACAAACGATGTCGATAATTGTTCTCGTTATTGTCAATCTCCTGCAACAGATGGTTTATTACGTACAGTTGGCATGGGAGGAGATGCTGGTACGATCAAAGATATTGCTAAGGCTGGACTTGTCATTATTGTTGGGGCTAATCCAGCTGAGGGACATCCTGTTTTAGCAACACGTGTGAAACGTGCACATAAATTACATGGTCAGAAATTAATTGTTGCTGATATTCGTAAGCATGAAATGGCAGAGCGTTCCGACATCTTTATGCGTCCAAAGCAAGGTACTGACCAAGTTTGGTTAATGGCTGTTACCAAATATATCATTGATCAAGGTTGGCATAATGAAGCGTTTATTCAAGAAAACGTCCTTCATTATGATGATTTTAAACAAGTACTTGCAACCTATACACTTGATTATGCACAAGAAATGACTGGTATTAGTAAGGAAACATTGATCGAAGTGGCTGAAATGATTCGTGATGCAGATGGGACATGTGTTCTTTGGGGCATGGGTGTAACACAAAATACTGGTGGCTCCTATACATCCGCAGCGATTTCAAATTTACTTTTAGCAACTGGGAACTATCGTCGTCCAGGTGCTGGTGCCTACCCACTTCGCGGTCATAACAATGTGCAAGGTGCCTGCGATATGGGGACACTTCCAAATCTATTGCCAGGCTATCAAAGAGTCACAGATGACGAGGCACGTGCAAAATTTGAAAAAGCCTATGGTGTCCCTATTCAACCACAGCCTGGTCGAAATAATATGCAAATGTTAGATGCGATTATGGAAGGGAAAATGAAAGCAATGTATTTAGTAGGTGAAGATATGGCACTCGTTGACTGTAATGCCAACCATGTAGATGAGGTGCTTTCACAGCTTGACTTTTTCGTTGTCCAAGATTGTTTCCTCTCACGCACAGCACAATATGCAGATGTGATTTTACCTGCTGCGCCTTCGCTTGAAAAGGAAGGTACATTCACGAATACAGAACGTCGCGTTCAACGTCTCTATCAAGTTTTACCAACACTTGGTGAGTCGAAAGCAGATTGGGAAATCTTACAAGAGGTTGCTCGTCGTTTAGGAGCAGATTGGCATTATAATCATCCAAGTGACATTTTTGATGAAATGGCGAGCCTATCTCCCCTCTTCTCACAAGCCAACTATGAGGTTCTAGAGGGCTGGGGAAGCTTCTGTTGGGGTAGCCATGATGGTAAGGATACGCCCTTATTATATGAAGATGGCTTTAACTTCCCTGACAAAAAAGCTCGTTTTGCTTTAAATGATTGGGTGCAACCTGTTGAGTTTGAAGCACAATACGATTGTCATATTAATAATGGCCGTATGCTTGAACACTTCCATGAAGGAAATCTAACTAATAAATCGAAAGGTATTCAATCAAAAGTACCTGAAATTTTCGTTGAAGTATCACCAGAATTGGCGAAAGAACGAGGCATTGCAGATGGAGCCCTACTTCGTTTAGTGTCTCCATATGGTGCCTTGAAGCTAAATGCTCTTGTTACAGATCGCGTACAAGGAAACGAATTATTCTTACCAATGAACTCTGTTAGCAAAGATTCAGCCATCAACTTCCTAACTGGTCCTGCAGCAGATGTGAATACATCAACACCAGCTTATAAACAAACAAAAGTACGAGTAGAAGTGCTAAAAGCAAAAGGTAAATCACCACTTCCTCGCACAAACCCACGCTATAAAAAGCGTCATCCTCAAAATGGTGTTGAGGTACAACGAAAATGGAATCGTCCTGGCTACGTTCACTTAACAACCATAAACGAAAGAGAGTGAGAGCATGGCTGTACCCATTACAGGCATTAAAAAACAACAATTAACGGAAGAACAACTAAAGGAACAAAAATTAGACAATCTAAAAGAACTGCTTTCTGAAAATGAAGAAGCCGTCAATCAAGTGTTTAGTATTATGGCTGAATTAAATGATATCGGTGCACTAGAAGCAGCAATGAAGCTACTCGAAGCCAAAGAAGAAGTGGCCCATATTGCACTTGGACAATTAACACGTAAGCCTGTAACCAATATCATTAATAATCTAATGGGTGTTGCGGGAGCATTGACGGAGCTCAATCCTGAAACAACGACTAAGCTGATCGAAGGCTTAAATACAGGCGTAGATGAAGCCAGCAAAGCACTTGAATCAAATGAAAAGGTCAGTGCCTTTAAGCTCATGAAAATGTTAAATGATCCAGATGTCAATCGTGCGCTCAGTTTTGGGGTTCATTTCTTAAAGGGACTCGGCAAAGGCTTAAAAGAATAAGGTGGTTCCTAAATGTTAACAAAAGAAAATGTTGTAAACACATTGAAACAGGTGAATGATCCTGAGCTACAACAGAGTATTGTAGATTTGAATATGGTACGCAATATCCAATTACATGACAACCATATTGCGCTGGATATTATTTTGACCATTCCAGGATGTCCGTTAAAGGCAAAAATACAGCAAGATGTGGAGGAGGCCTTACAAGCACTTGGTGCCTCCCATGTTACCATTAACTTTGGTGCAATGACAGATCAGGAGCGACGCACATTAACAGCCTCTCTACAAGCAAAAAATGTAACTGAACAAGGAATGCCAAACATGCTACTGCCTAATTCTGGTGTTCAATTCATTGCCATTACAAGTGGTAAAGGCGGTGTTGGAAAGTCTACGGTGACCATTAATTTAGCGGTTGCACTTGCTCGTCTTGGCAAACGTGTAGGTATTTTAGATGCTGATATTTATGGTTTCAGTATCCCTGCCATGATGAAGATTGATCAAAAGCCTACCATGCTTGATCAAACGGCGATTCCCGTAGAACGTCACGGCGTAAAAATAATGTCGATGGGCTTTTTTACAAATGACAACCAGCCTGTTATGTGGCGTGGTCCTATGCTCAATAAGTGGATTCGCAATTTCCTTGTCAACACGCTATGGGGAGATTTAGATTACCTCCTTATCGATTTACCACCTGGTACAGGAGATGTTGCGATTGATATGGCTGCGATGATTCCACAAGCTCACGAAATCATCGTGACAACACCGCATCTTGCCGCTTCTCATGTTGCTTCTCGTGCAGGCTTGATGGCGCAACATACGAAACACACGATTCTTGGTGTTGTTGAAAACATGGCCTATTTTGAAGGTCCTGACGGTCAAAAAAACTATCTATTTGGACAAGGTGGAGCCAAACAATTAGCAGATTTATTGCAGGCAGATGTAATCGCTCAAATTCCTTTTGCTCAACCTGAGGAAAATACAGGTTCCTCGGTCTATGATGAAGAGTCGATAATCGGTGAAGTGTTTAGTCATTTAGCAGAAGATCTACTCTATAATTAACCCTTGATTTGTTTTTTTACCAAGCACTAATCTAAAAGCTGATACAAATGAAAACACCTTTCGTTGAAATAAGGGGATAAGCATCCCGAACAATCAACGTGAAGGTGTTTTTTATGTGAACAAGAGTAAGTTATTATATAGAAGAAAGAAAAAAATAAGATAAGCAATAGTCCCTGCCAAATATTGCGTCTACATTTTTTTATCTTAGGTACACTTCTTCAGTCACATCATCTGTCAGAAAAAGTTACCTTGTATATAGATTGAGACTCTATCTATTTGTAATATCAACAAGAAGTAAAAAAGGAATGACCATGAGCATGTCCCCTAAAGGCACAGTCAATCATCCCCCAATCGAGATCTTTCTGACCGAACTCTAAGAACAGGTCATTGAAGGTTATATTAATTTTTCATAGGAGTTATCTCCTATGCATGTTCATGATGCTACTTTAAACGAATGCCATGATACACTTTAATTTTCAAGTAATTTATCTATTACTAGCTTTGTTAAATTAGGCATTATTTCCATAGTATATTTCAATTCTGTTCTTTCATATCTATTATGTGCATCATAGCCATATGGTCCAATATTGATTGCAGGGATATTTAATTCTCTAATGGCATCATAATTTACATAATGTTTAGTTCTCCAGCTAGGGTTATTGTTAACAACTGAATTCACACTATCTTCATCGACATTTATAGCCACGCAACTCATATCACAAATATGAGGGAAATAATTTTTCTGTACAATAGGCTTATCATAATGTGGTTGAACTTTTTCAACTGCATAATCTAAGGCGGTTAGTAAATTTTTTTCTTTTTCATTTTTACCAGTTACTTCTACACATGGTGAGTACAATGAAGAATAAAAAATAATGATTGCAGGACTCTTATCCTTGGTCCACTTCCAAACTTCTTCTACCACTTTTGCAGAAAACATGCGTACATCTAACTCTTTATTTTTTAATAATTCGTGTTTAAAATTTTTTATATGCTCTTTATAATTGTCCCCATATTCAACAATAATTGATTGTTCTAATTCTTCATAGAACAATACCCTCGTCTTCCATGGCAATTTTGTATATTCCTGCCCACTAATTTCGCAATATCTCTTATAATGATGATTTAAATTAGCTATTACATTATTAAATGCAATTTCAGCATGGACTTTTAACTTTTCTAACACATCTTTAGGTGACCATGATTGCACAAAGAAATTATAATATACATATGAAGCAAGAGCTGTCTGAACTGTATAAGTCTCTTTAAAATCAGTTTGCTTCAAACTTACAGGTGGCATTGGTGTTTCTCCTAACGATTTATCACATAGCTCTGGGTTATATGCAATTTGTCTAGTTAACTCCGCAGCAATATAGTTAGGGTCGATTCCTTCAAAACTAGAGCCTACATGGCTTTCCACCCCAGTTATATAAAAAGAAGGAAGTAGCTTACCAACGCTTCCTTTATATATATATCTACTTTCATCCCCCTCATACTTAGGAGCAACAAAATCGGAGTTAATTAATGCCGCGTAATCAAACCCATGCTCTACTTTTAACATTTTTAAATCATTTAAACCAGACAATACGCCATGAGAACTATCCTCTTCATCGCATTCAGCAAAAAATACGATATTTCCATTCAGTTCCTCTGGGTGATCTGAATAATATTTTAATAGAAAATAATGGCTTGCAACACCGCTCTTCATATCAAGTGTTCCTCTTCCAAATAACCAATCATTTGATTCTAAATGCTCTCGAACCAACGGCGGAACTTCTTCACCCTTTAACGCTTCATGCAGTTCATTAGGAAAACAAGCTTTCTCTTTCAAACTATTATAATCATCGATACCCACCGTATCTGTATGTCCCATTAGCACAACCGTTTTATTACTATCTCCTTTAGTCCCTTTTACAAATGCAAACACATTGTACCTTTCAACCTCATCATTAATTGTTCGTGAAGTAAACACATATTTAGGATTTTTCAGGAAATAAGGTAAATTAGAAATTGTTTTAGCCAATGACTTTGATATGTTAATTTCCCCTTCAGTATTAACAATGCTTTCAATATTTACAAGTTCGTTCGTAACCTTTAATACTTCTTCATACGTTTTTAACATCTCTCATCATCCCCTAATTAAAGATAATAATTATAAAACTTGTTGCAAAAACTTAATCGTTCTTTCTTGTTTTGGCGCTTTAAAAATTTCTACTGGAGAGCCCTCTTCAATAATTTTGCCATCTGCTAACATAATCACCCTATCCGCAACTTCCTTAGCAAAGCCCATTTCATGGGTTACGACGACCATCGTCATTCCATCTTTAGCAAGGTTTTTCATCGTTTCTAAGACTTCTCCTACCAACTCAGGATCCAAAGCTGATGTTGGTTCATCAAATAACATAACACTTGGATTCATTGCCAGTGCTCTAGCAATAGCAACTCGTTGTTTTTGACCACCAGATAGTTGTTCAGGATAGTAATTAGCTTTATCAGCAAGACCTACTCGTGTTAACAAATTCATAGCAAATTTAATCGCTTCCTCTTTACTTTGCCTTTTCACCTGAATTGGTGCTTCTATTACATTTTGTAAAACACTTAAATGGGGAAATAAATTGAAATGTTGAAATACCATCCCCATATTTTCTCTTACATGATTTAAATTAGTTCTTTTTACATCAATAATCTCATCATTAATGCTTATCGTACCTGAATCTAATATCTCCAAAAAATTCATACATCGTAATAAAGTGCTCTTCCCTGATCCACTAGCCCCTATTAGAACAACCACTTCTGATTTATTAATTTCAAGATTGATACCTTTTAAAACCTCCAAGTCACCAAATGATTTAGAAAGCGATTTCAACTTTATCACGTTTTTTCCTCCTTCCAACATCCAGTCGACTTTCAAGTTTATTAAATAATAGCGTGAATAATAAGACTAAAATTAAATAGTAAATTCCCACAACAAAGTATGTTTCAAGAGGCATATAGTTGTATGCTTGAGTTGACAGTGCATGGTTAAACAATTCTGATACTGCGATATAAGCTACTAAAGACGAATCTTTTAACCCTATGATAAATTGATTAGCTAATGCTGGAATCGCTCTTTTAAAACTCTGTGGTAAAATAATTCTTCTCATTGTTTTAAAATATGTCATTCCTAATGATCGACCAGCCTCCATTTGGCCTTTATCAATAGATTGAATGGATCCACGAAAAATTTCTGCAATATATGCTCCTGAATGAATTCCGAGCGCAATGGATCCTGCTGCAAAGTCTGATAAAGTAAAAATACTAGAAATACCGTAATACAAGAACATAAGTTGTACGATTAATGGCATACCACGAACAACAAAAATGTAAGCGTTAGCAATACTTTCCAAGATTTTTATATTGGATACTTTGAAGAAGGCAAACACTAACCCAATTACACAAGCAATAAATAAAGAAACAATTGTTAATTCAATCGTTAAAACTGTCGCTTTTAAAAACTCAATGCCATGCTTTTGAAATATTGATGTTACATTTGTGAGAAAATCCATATTAATCACCTAACCTCTTTTAAGTATGTGGACGTAAAAGACAAACACTCCTATAGATAGCTAAAATTTATTAATAAAATTAGATTTTGGTGGGAAGTAAAATAGAAAGAATTTTCAATCTATTTAGTCCGCAATTTTAATATTTTAGAACAATTAATAGCTATGCCTAGTACGGCTTTAGCATACTAGGCACACTATTTTGAACAGTTATTCTAACAAGTCTTTCCCAAACCATTTCATACTTATTTCTTTATACGTTCCATCCTTAACCATCTCTTCAATCGCCTTATTAATCGCTTCTAATAAAACTTCATTATCTTTATTAATCGCCACTGCAATTTCTTCTCTTTTAATGACCTCTCCTAGGGCTTGAATCTTCAATCCTGATTCTTGCATGGCTGAAATACCTACAATTCTATCAGTAATTACTGCATCTAGCCGACCTGGTGGAAGATCCTGTAATGCATAGATTTCACTAGGGAATTCTTTGATTTTATCTGTATATTTCTTAGCATCTTCAACATACGTACTAGCTTGCATAACGCCAATCGTTTTTCCCTTTAAATCTTCTACCGTTTTAATGTCATTATTTTCACTCGAGATAAATACTG
Organism: Lysinibacillus capsici; assembly: GCF_020217405.1. Taxonomy (NCBI): domain Bacteria; kingdom Bacillati; phylum Bacillota; class Bacilli; order Caryophanales; family Bacillaceae; genus Lysinibacillus; species Lysinibacillus capsici. The sequence continues at coordinate 2,792,127 of NZ_CP084108.1, forward strand.
TAGCACCTGAAACATAATAAGGGATTGAAAAGTCGACCTGTTTAGACCTTTCCTCGGTAGCTGTCATACTGCCAATAATGGCATCATATTTATTTCCTCGTAACCCTTGAATAATTGTTTCCCATGGATTTGTTACAGGATTTGCTTCAAGCCCAATCCTTTTTGAAATTTCTTTCCCTATCTCAACATCAAAGCCTACTAATTCTTGATTTTCCTTATAATTTAATGGTTTGAGTAAACCACTCATTGCAAATGTTAACTTGCCATCCTTAACCAATTTCATTTCTGTTGTTACACTTTTATCCTGATCCTCATTTTTTGCATCCGCAGTAGCTGGAACTTGTGTATTTGTTTTATTTTCCGAACATGCCGCCATCAGCGAAATAACCAACACCAATAATAAATAGAATATATTTTTCTTCATTAAATAACCCCTTCCATTTAATTAAGCTAGCTCTCCACCATCAATAGCAATTGTTTGTCCGGTAATATAAGATGACTCATCCGAAGCAAGGAAAGCATATAATGCTCCGACTTCCTTAGGATCTGCATGTCGTTTCAGAGGGATACCTTCATTTACAACTTCCAACATATCTGGTGTATACTCAGCCATTTGCATAGGGGTTAGTACGTATCCAGGGCATATCGTATTAACTCGGATATTTGGAGCAAGCTCCAATGCCATTGTTCGTGCTAAAAGATTAACCCCTGCTTTTGAAGCATTGTAGTCAGCATAGAATGGATGTCCTGTCACTCCATTTGTAGACGCTGTCATAAGTATGACACCCTTGCCCTGCTCCATCATCATTTTTGCGGCTGCTTGTGAAGTATAAAATACACCGTTAAGATTAATGTTTAATACTTTACTCCATTGTTCAGGACTAATATCAAGAAACTTATTGCGAATGCTAATACCTGCATTCGCAATAAAAACATCTACACCACCTAAATCCCTCTTTATATTCTCAAAAACAGCGTTTACATTTTCAGGATTACTAACATCTACTACATAGCCTTTAGCCATTCCGGGATTTTCTTTTATCGACTGTTCAATACCCTCTTTATTAATATCTAAAATAGCCACTATCGATTCTTCTTCTATAAAACGTTGTGCGGTGGCTAATCCTATACCACTAGCACCTCCTGTAATAACTACTCTCTTATTTTTTAAACTTCTATGATTGGTGCTCATTCATACACCCCCTAATGGTTATTAATTAATACATCCTTTTTATTTTTCACCTTTTGTAGATATACCCTCCATGAAATACACCATTTAGAAGGCTCATCTAAATAGTCTGCTTCTATTAACTGATGAATTGTACTATTTTGCGGTGCTGCTTTAACAGTTTCTGGCGTTTCGTACGCTTCTTTAGAAATCTGCTCAAGCGCTTGAATATATTCATCTAAATCTGCCTTAGAATAAGATTCTGTTGGTTCAAGTGTAAATGGTTGCGGAACAATATAAGGATGATGACTAGTCCAGTAATGTAAACCAAAGTCAGTCATTCGGCGCTGTACATCCTCTGTTGTAACACCTGTTTCTTTCTCCAACTGCTCCCAACTATAACGAACTTGCTCTAATCGTTGCCCTTGTATATATGGCACACTTACACCACGAATTTTTGCTACTTTACTATACAGATAATTGTTATTTAATACGGCTGTCTCTGCCACAGCTTTAAGTCCATCTGTGCCTAATGCCCTAATCCAAGCATAAGAACGCAAAATCGTTTGAGCTACCCCATGGAAAGATCGTACTTTTCCAATCGAATGCTCTAATTGATCATTTAACACATATTGGTCTCCCTCTTTTTCAACAATTGGGCCTGGTAAATAAGGCTTTAATTCTTCTGTGACCCCAAGAGCCCCTGTTGCTGGTCCTCCACACATGTGAGGTGCTGCAAATGTTTTGTGTAGATTGAAAAAACACATGTCAAAACCTGCTTCTCTTGCACGTGTGATTCCTAACAGTCCATTGGCATTTGCCTGATCGTAATAACAAATTCCACCAACATCATGTACTATTTTCGTAAATTCTTTAATTTTAGAATTATAAATCCCTGTATCTTCAGGGTTAGCGACAACAAAACCAGCTGTTCTTTCGGATACAACTTCTTTCAATTTATTCATATCCGGAAAACCATTTTTATCTGGATGAATAGTTATTATTTTATAACCTTTGACTACTGCGGTTGCTGCTTGAGAAGGGTGTGAGAAGATGGTTGTAATAATTTCATTACGTTGATCTGCCTCACCTTTTACTTCAAAATATTTGCGCACAATCGATGCCATCGCAAACAATGCTTGTGTACCACCACTTGGTTGGAAAGAGAAACAATCCATCCCCGAAATCTCACGCATCGCTAAGTCCAAATTGTGAATGATTTCTAGCATTCCTTGGACAGTACTACCCCCTTGTAAAGGATGGAGTTCCATTATTTTAGGATTACGAATAAGCAATTCATTAATTTTTGGAATATACTTCATCGTACAAGTGCCTTGTCCAATTTCAACATTAAAATCAGAGCCTAATGTTTCTTGCGATAGTCTTACATAATGTCGTAACACACGTGCTTGACCTATTTCTGGTAAATTCGGTTTATTTGTTCTTTTCATTTTCTGAGGTAAGGATGAAATGCCATCCCCGACTGCTGCTACAATCTCATTTGAAGGTTGCGGAACTTCTACTCCGACTTCTCCTGATTGATGTAACTCAAAAATGATAGGTTCATTCCATTTAGCTTGATGAAAATCTTTATTTACATTCTCTCTTAGAATCTTATCCACGTTAAAACTCCTTTCTTCCTATTTAATATCCAACAATTGTAGCTAAAGCATTGACTAACTTATCAATATCCTCTTTAGTGTGAACTTCAGTTACACAATAAAGTGCTGCTTGACCGTATTCCGGAAATTCCAACGATAAGTCTTTACCACCGAAGATTTTTTGCTCAAGTAACCGTGAATTGATTTCTTCTACTGTTAATCCTGTATCGTTAAAATCTATAATGAACTCTTTGAAAAATGGAGAGGTAATTCTTGAACCCCGAATATTGTTTATAGAATTCAATTGCATTACTGCATACTGACTGTTTTGCATAATGGCTTGACCTAACTCGTACATGCCATTTGGTCCCATTAATGATAAATACACACCTGCTGTAATTCCCCAAAGAGCTGTTTGTGTGCCTACAGACTCCTTACCGTTTTCTCTATCTGCAAAGGACGTACGATCATAGGCAATGTCACCAAAACCATATTCACCTTTCTTCACAGTCGGAATAATACCGAACAATCGTGATGGATATTCATTAACAAATTTTGGATCATTGTATGTTGCAATAAATCCAGCTTGCCCTCCACTATAATTCATGTGCATACCTAATGGTTGAAGATCTCCACAGACGATATCCGCTCCATATTGACTTGGTGGTGCCAATACCCCTAGAGAACTTGGATCAACTCCTACTATCATAAGTACGCCATATTTTTTAGCAAGTTGTGAAATTTCCTGACCTTGCGACTCGATAAAACCTAAATAGGATGGATTTTCAAAGTAAATAGCTGCAACTTCGTTTGACAACTTTGCTTCTAAATCGGCTAAGTCCATTAATCCTGTATTAAGATTGAATTTTATTCCTTCAAATGATAACTGTGGTGTACCATAGTTTGTAATAACTTTTCTGCGTTCGGGAGAAAGTGTATTAGCAAGTAATATTTTCGTACGCTTTGTAATCCGACTCGCCATACGAATCGATGTAGATGCAGCTTGGGCCCAATCGAATGTAGGAACATTCACTACTTCCATATCCACAAGCTCCGCCATTAAGCTTTGATATTCAAATAATGCTTGAAAGCGTCCATGATCCTCATAAGGCTCTCCTGCATAAGCTGTTAAAAACTCTGCACGTTGATTCACTTCATCACATACGGCTGGTATGAAGTGTTGCCAGCAACCAGCTCCTAGAAAATTAATATATTCATAGGTACTTATATTTTTATTTAAAAGACCCTCAATATGGCGTCGTAACTCTAATTCATTCAAAGCTTTTGGAATATTCATGGTACCTTTAAAATGTAAATCCTCTGGAATACACGAATAAAGTTCCTCAACGGATTGAACACCAATTTCATCTAACATTTCTTGCTTTACCTCAGATACCATATTGGGGATATATGGATGGACCTTTTTACTCATTTAATTTGCCTCCCTCTATAATTATTTTTAGGCTAAGCCGCCACCATCAACTGTTAATGTCGTTCCCGTAACCCAAGCAGATAAATTACTTGCCAAGAATAGTACCCCCTTAGCAATATCTTCAGGTGTTCCTAATCTTGCTAACGGTCTATCAACAGCTGAACTACGTAAGAAACTTGATTCATCTATATTTAATTGTTTTGCTTCTCCACGAAGTAATGGCGTATCTGTATCTCCAGGACAAATGCAATTTACGCGAATATTTTCTGGACCATGATCAATAGCCATAGCCTTTGTTAAATTTACAACCCCTGCTTTTGCAGCACAGTAAGATGCTGCTTTGTCTCCACCTTTGATTCCCCACCCAGAACCAGTATTAATGATACTGCCACCATTTCCTCTCATGAGTGGGATTAAGTATTTCGAAAGTAGATAGACCCCTTTTAGAGAAACATTAATAACCGCATCCCAATCTGCTTCCTCTAAATCCACTACGGTTTTTCTACGGATAATGCCTGCATTATTAAAAAGTACATCGATTTTTCCGTATCTCTCCTGTATAGAATCAGCCACACTTTTGCAATCTTGTGTATTCGTTACATCACATTTTAAAAACTCAACATCTAAACCAGCTTCTTGAAAGCTTTTTTCTGTATCCTTACCTTTTTGTTGATCAATATCTAAAATCACAGTTTTAGTTCCCAACTCACTTAATAATTTAGCTGTTGCATGGCCAATCCCTGAGGCACCTCCTGTAATCACAGCCACCTTACCTTCCAATTCAAAATAATCTACCAAATAAATCTTCCTCCTTCCCTTTGCTTACTATATATCTAGCAAAATACGTGCCAAGTGTAGAAACAAAAAACCATTTACCATTTTAATCTACAAAATATCAGAAATTTCTGATGTTAATGGGTTTTCAAAATATGTATCGTAAAAGATTCAGCAATATACTAAATTTCCTTTTGCCATATTTGTCAATTCCGTTGTCATTTTTGTCATTAAAATTAGCCATAAAAAAACACAAATACCTAGGAAGTTCATTTTAAATTCCCCATTAAAGAGGTGAGAAATTTAAAAATCTCTAAAAGCAAGGTATTTGTGTCAAACTTAAACTATAAATTTACACTTTTTAGTTTTCTATAAAGCGTTCTTGTACTTATGCCTAATTCTTCAGCAACACGTTCTTTTCCAGCAGTGTCATTTCCATATATAGAGAGCATTTGGTAAATGACCTCCAATTCTGTATCTTTCAATAGATTAGAATTGCTATAAAGATTTTGTGCTTGATTATTCTCGATGATATATTTCGGTAAGCTTTCCCTTGTTAATTGTAAGGAATTTTCCATTACCATACTGTACTCTAATACATTTTCTAACTCTCTTATGTTCCCTGGCCAAGAGTATGATTTCAATTCCTCCAAAAATTCCTGCGAAAAATCTTTAATAAATTTCCCTGTTTTATGCTGAATCTTTTCAAGTAATTTTACAATCAAATATTCTATTTCATCTGTTCTTTCTTTTAAAGGAGGTAATGTTAAAGGGATCACATTTAGTCGATAATATAAATCCGAACGAAACTCACCTTTTCTCACCATATCTTCTAAAGGTTTATTTGTCGCAGCAATAATCCTTACATTTACTTTTCTAGGCTCAATTGCTCCGACTCTATAAATAAGCCCATCTTGCAAAACTGTTAATAGCTTCGCTTGTAAATGTAATGGTAATTCTGTAATTTCATCGAGGAATAAAGTACCTTTATCTGCTACTTCAAAATAGCCCATTTTCCCTTTTCTTCTAGCCCCTGTAAACGCCCCTTCATCATAGCCAAACAACTCGCTTTCAAACAAGTTTTCTGGAATGCTTGCACAATTCAACTCTATAAATTTCCCTTTGTGTGTAATGCTATTTGAATGAATATATTTCGCTAATAAACTTTTCCCTGTTCCCGTCTCTCCTGTTATGACAATTGAAGATGGGCTATTCGCAATACTACTTAACTTACTCTTTATAAGTTGTAAGTGAGGTGCGTTGCCTAATACATATTTCGTATCAAATCCTTTTTTATTTTCAAGCAATAAATAGGATCCTTCGTTGTTCAAGGCATTCATAATCATATCTCCCAACCGAGCTAACCAATACTGATATTCCTTCGGCTCAGATGAAAATTTTTTCTCCCCCTCATCTGTAAAACTGACAAATGTCAAATATCCGAAGTGACGATCTCCTTTTACTAAATTCATTAGCATTTCGACTTTAGATGGACAGTTATTTTGGAACCTACAACCAGAACACACTTTCATTTGACCAGGTTTTTGTAAATATTGAACAGATTTAGAATAATACTTCTGAAAGAACGGAAGGTGTACCTGTATCCCTTTTTGCTTTCTATATTCTTCCGTTGCTATAAAAACTTCACCATTCGAAGTGAAATAGGCCATTTCCAATTGTAATAGTTCACCAAATGCATCCAGCATAGATTGCACTAATTTTTCGGCATTCAACATGATATTCCCCCCACAAAAATCGAAAAAGTAATATAGCCAAATTGTTTATAGTGAAAATAGCTCGTAATAGTCCGTAAAATAGTTAATAGATTAGGTTTCATGAAAATTACACCTTTTACGGAAGTTTAATTATCTTATCTTTTTTAATTCGCCAAAAGTTACATCTTACCTTTATAATTTTCTTCAAGTTCGGATTATAGAGAATGACTTTCCAAATAGTCGAAACTTGTAAGTGGAATCCTCAACAGAAAAGCCACCCAAAATTGAATTGCCCCATAAAAGTTAAACAGAATATCCAACGTTAAATGGGCATTCCATGACTGGGTAGCTAACATTTATAACTATGTCTATATTCTATATCATCCTCTAAACTAGAAGTCTATGTCATTCAACAACAGCTCATTGATCTTTATCTGCTTTCCTACTCATTGTAAGAACTATTTACCTTAAACATTATGTTTTTTTTACTAAATATCTGATCCATTATAGACAAAATTTGTAGATTAGATAATAATAACATTACATAGAGAAAATGAGGTGATTCCCTTGAAAATGAATTTAAACGTCTCACAACAAATTACTCAAACGTTGACAACTGAACTCATTCATCAATTGGAACTACTACAATACTCCAGCTCCGAATTAGAACAACATATTTATGAGAAATCAAATGAAAATCCACTATTAACTGTCATTGAGAAAAGCATGAATCACACAAAGGATATTGTAGACCTTGCCACAATGTCCATAAAAGGTATTCAACCTAAGCAAAAGCAACAGTATGATTTCATTCAAACTCGATTAACACAGCAACATTCATATATTACCCAACTACTCGATCAAATACCTTTACATCTAAATCTTACACCACATGACAGAGAAATTTTAAAATATTTCATACATAACCTCGATGAACATCTATTTTTAAATGTAGATTTATCCAAAGTTGCTAAATCATTTAACATCTCTTTAGACCATATAAATACACTGTTAGATCTATTACAAACATTCGAACCTCTTGGCGTTGGCGTTAGAAATATGAAAGAGTATTTATTAATTCAAATTTACAATGATATAGAAGCCCCACCATTTGCAGCTCCATTCATTCAACATCATTTAGAACAAGTAGCTAATTTATCAATTAAATTGTTAAGTACAACTTACGACATTTCAATAGAAGAAACTCAACGAACAATTCTATATATAAGAAACCTAAAACCCATCCCAGCTTCATTGGATAATAATGCTACTAGCGCGTATATTATACCTGATATAATCATTAGCAAATTGAATGGGGAATGGATAATAGAACTAAATAATCGGTTTTTACCTAAAATAGAAATTAATCAAGATTACGTAGATCTATTAAAAGAGTCCATTGAAGATTATGCCTATTACCAACAATGCATGAACGATATTATAGCTTTAACGCAAGGAATAGCTCAACGTGATAAAACTTTATACAGCCTGACACGATTACTGCTTGATTTACAGGCTTCATTCTTTGAACATGGAATAAAAGCCTTATCTCCTATGCGTTTAAAAGATGTTGCACAAGCATTAAATATGCATGAATCCACTATAAGTCGTGCGGTTAAAAATAAATTTATCCGTACACCACATGGAATCTTTGCACTCCAGTCTTTATTTACAAAAGGAATTATCAACGATTCAGGAAAGCTTGATTCTGTGTCCTATATAAAAAGTCGCATTAAAGAATTAGTAGAAAATGAGAATAGAAAAACTCCTTTATCAGATCAACAACTAACTGAAAAATTAGAAACTGAGGGTATTCGAATTTCACGACGCACAGTTTCAAAATATCGTAAAGAATTGAACATAGCCAATTCATCTAAACGCATTTATTTATAAAAAACTTTATTATCAATTACTTGTAAGAGGTTAAAGACAAAATAAATACCCTGCATTATGGGATTGACTGTCTCAAAAACGACTGTCAGTTCCCAAATGAAGGGTTTTTTCGATTACTTATAACCAGCCTTTTGTAACACCTGCATGAAATAAAAACGATACGTATTTTTTACAAATGTCTCTAGGGGTAGCCCTACATTCACTTGATATTTTGTAAATATAAAATAAAATCGTTTATCCCACTTTAGGCGTAATAACTCGCCTGCTTCTTCGCCATACTTCAGCGTAAATTCTTCCATTAAAGGTTCGACCATCTCATAACAATAATCTTTTAAATGGGCCAGTGCTTCAATATCCTTGTCCCTTTGAAAGCGTATAATCCACTCTACTAATTGCTCATCCATATTCGCATGCCGTCCTTTTAATCAGAGTTTCTTCCTATTAAATTATACTCCTTTTTTGGCGAATCAAAAAAAGAACGATATTTCCAGTAGATTTCACTCATCAATAGGACGATTCCAGCGCAGATGATAGTGAACAGATCTCTTATTCATTTGTTTGTCCAATACCAGTAATCTATCACCAGCTTGAATTATGTAGCGATTCTCTAAAGTCCGTACAGCGGGCTGTTGCTGCTGGGAATTAATGATGCCAATATTGCGTTCCCACAATATTTGATGTTTGTTCATATCATAGAGCAATAACATGTGTTCAGCACTTTCTCGCTGTGTTTGTCGATATGAAACAAGAGCCGTTTTTTCTATGATATCTACATCCACCACTTTTGGTTGTAAATTTTCATAGGCTTGAATGGCTGGCTCGGTTAGGACAGCTTGACTAAAATCTCGAATGCCCTGATAATCCTCTACAGGCTGTGGATGTGTAGCAAAATAGCCCGGCAACTCTGTCTCGATGAAAAAACGGGCAGATAGGTAATCTTGAGCCTTCGCATCCTCACTTAATGTTTTACCATCAAAGCGATAGAATTTGCCATCGACCCCCTCCAAATATAAATGGTTCTCTAGGACAGCCATTTGATGTGCATTATTGCTCAATATCGCTATTAATGACGGATGGTACGTTCGAAAATCTTTTTCAGAAAGTAGTTCTTTACCTGTTTCCATATCTACCAGAGATAATTGACCAAATTCATCATCACGATGATGGACAAGAACACCACCCATAAATTCCCCAAGCAGTGTTTCTTTATAGGAAACTGATTTTGTCCATTGCTTTTCACCTGTTTGTAAATTCACAGCTACTAGGAGATGGTGGGCGATTACATGCGTAATACCATTCGATATCCCATTATTTTCTGAGCCTTGCACCATTTGAACAGCAATACTTTGTGAATCATCTGTATAGATAGGAGAATCTGATTTGATGGGAAAGCCTCTCCCTGCTAAGCCAAAAACAATCATTAATAGATTACTGACCAATAAAAAAGCAATGAGCAAAATGCTAGAAGTAACGAGGCGTTTACGTTTCATGACGATAAACATTAACAGTAAAAATCCTATGCCCAGCACGATGCAGAAAAAAATATCATGGATGAGCCAACCATTTAAACGCCATGAATAGATATATCGTTGTAGAAATTGTTCCACTTCTCTACCCCCTCAAACAACGATTAACTAAAATCTGAATAAAGGACATAACGGTCACATTCCAAGCATTGAAATAAATAGCCTTGATGATGCCCATTGTTCATTAAGGATGCAGAAAGTTCTTCTTTTGAAAAGCCGGTATAATTATCAAATTGATCCTCAATTCCTAGCTCTACTAAATCACGCCAACCAACATAGCCGATAAACGCACAATAGTCAGAGCAATGTGCCACCCAATTATTGCCCTGCCAGCTTACATAGCCAGGCGTCCGAAAGAGTACTTCCTCAGCAAACTTGGGGTTCGTAACCTGTTCATCATCCATTAAGTCTTGCTGGAAAGAACCATCATATTTTTGAGCTGCTTCCCCACTATGGATGCAGGAAGGACAAAGATAATCTACGTCCTCAATTGCATAAATACCACCAGTATAATAGACATCCACTTCTTGCTCGCAACAATCACATACAACGATTTCATCTGTTACAAAAATTTCAGCCTCTAGAGGGTTTGGTAGGTATTTAAACATTGGAATTTTCGTTTTAAGCTGCTGATGGTCTCTAATTTTTCTTGGCAGCAGAGGATTCACCGAATTTGGTTTATCTATGTAGGTCTGGAGAACGCCATACTTTTTTCGATCCTTTTTATCGTCTTTATTCATAATGACAGTAAATAACTGATATGCCTCAGGATACATCCTAAGTAAACAGTAGACCTCTACTAATATCCTTAATGTTTCTTCTGTTTGTTGAACCTGCTTTAATTGATCTTTAAAAATATGCATTTGATTAATGGTTATCGGATTGGAAGGATTAAATTTTTGTCTTAGTTCGTGCCATTCTTCCACAATCGTCATAAAAAATAGGCCTCCTTCTCACTTGCTATTTGGCAAATGAATAATCTTTTATCAGTTGGCAGATTTCCACTTTATAGTTTGTGTACCATTTGTCTTTACCCAATTGTTGTGCTGTTAAATGCTTAGCATTGTCTTTCCATGCTTGGATAGCCTCTAGCGATTCCCAATAAGACACTGTTATGCCCTTTCCTTCCTCATTTCTAACACTTTCAACACGAATGAAGCCAGGCTGTTGCTGTGCTAAGGCATCGATTAGGTCAGCCATCTTGCCATAGCCATCCCCATCTTGCTCAGTTCTTTGCGATGTAAAAATCACTGCATAATATGTTTCCATTTATTTCTCCTCCTCTATTACTTTTATTGTAAACCATAATGACTTTGACTAAAATCTAAATATAGGACACTGAAAGGATTGTGACAGAATGGGAATTAATCCAAACATGGCTGAAATAGCGGCCCTTCTTGGTGAAACGTCAAGGGCAACCATACTTGCTAGTATGATGGACGGTCGTTTTCATACGGCTAGTGAACTAGCATATATGGCTGCCATCAAACCACAAACTGCTAGCTTTCATCTTGCTAAATTAGTAGAAGGAAAGCTGATAAAAGTTGAAAAACAGGGCCGTCATCGTTATTTTCAATTGGCTGGTGAGGACATTGCTCATTTTTTAGAGTCATTCCTAGCCATCTCTCCACCACCTGAAGTACGTTCATTAAAGCAATCGAGCCAAATCAAGTTATTACAGGATGCTAGAACTTGCTATGATCACCTTGCTGGTAAATTGGGTGTCCAATTAACGGAATCAATGCTTAAGGCAGGCTATCTTACATTGGAGGGTAAACAATTTGTCCTGACAGATGAGGGCACATTATTTTTTACGACATTCGGAATCGATTTAACTGCTTTAAAGAGAAAACGACGATCCTTTTCTCATGCCTGTTTAGATTGGAGTGAACGGCGTTATCATTTAGCTGGTGCACTAGGCAGCGAGCTATTAAATCAATTTTTCAACCTCGATTGGCTTATACGTGTTCCCTCTATTCGCGCCATTCAAGTGACGGAGAAAGGGAAAATAGGCTTTAAAGAGGTCTTTCATTTAGATTTGTAAAATAGGAAAGGGCACGGAGTTATCTCCTAGCCCATTTCTCTACTAAAAGTACTGTTTACTAAATAAATGCCCATGATGATGAGTAAGCCGCCAACCATTAGTGATGGTTTTAACGGTTCATCTAATAACAACCAGCCTGTTAATACGCCAAAAAAAGGAGCTAAAAATAAATAGGCACTTGTTTTCCCTGGATCACTATTTTGCAGAAGATAATACCACCCTGCAAATTGAATGATGGAGGAAAAAATACTAAGCCACAATAGAATAAATAACGATTGTAGGTTCACCATAAAAAATGGCTGTTCTAACAATAAACTTCCTATTAATAAGAGTAAGCCACCAAACAACATCTGATAAGCCGATAAAGTCCACGTATCAAATAACACGCCCCATTTTTTCACTAATAGGGTGGCAATGGCCCAAAAAACAGCAGATAGCAAGCCAAAAAGGATACCTATTTTCAATTCAACTTGTGCCCCCATCGTGATGATCACGCCGATTAAGCCAAACAATACTCCTATCCATTGATAGACATGGTAGCGTACTTTCATAAAAATGGTGGCAAAAATCACAACTAGTAAAGGGTTTGTAAATGTTAATATAGAAGACTCACTTGCCGTAATGGTGCGGAGACTTAAAAAAATACACCCCATCACACCTGCTGTTTGAAAGAGCCCGATCATGCATAACTTGAACCACTCCCTCCTTGTAATAGGATGAGGTCTCTTCAAGATGATAACAACGATCGCCATGATTATACCAGCCAATATAAAGCGAAGGGCAGCTAATAATAAAGGCGAGGCATACGGTAAGCCTAATTTAACAATGGCAAATGATGAACCCATTAAAAAGGTCGTTACTACTAATAAAGCAATAAATTGATAATTTTTCATCCAATAGCTCCTTACCTGATAGAATAATTGTTCTACGTACATTATAATCAGGAAGTATTTCAATGCTCATCGAAGTATGGATTACAACTCAATTGAAAGATTTTATAAGATTTCGTAAGGAAGAGGATAGTATTAAAAAATCTTACCTCCAAAATACAAAAGCAAAGAGGTAAGATACTATGGATTATTTATTTTGCATAAACGATCTGACGTTGTCTACGATTTCCTCCGATTTTGTATGGTGTAAGTAATGATCCCCATCCAGTGTGATTACTTTGCCGTATACGGAATGTTTGACTTGTTCTTCATGCAGCGGTATCCAGTTCTTTTCAACTCCACCACTTTTCGCTTGGACAAATAAGAGAAGAGGTAAATCTTTAGGGAATGTAAGAGTTTTGGCTGCCGTGAAATTTTTGCTAATATGCTCTAATTCATTTGAAGTGCTTGTATTATAAAAGTTTTTGAGTGTAATCATCCTAATTTGCTCTTTTGTGTCGTCATCATACGGAAGACCTGCATAGGGATCATCTGAAAATTTTATAAGAATTCTTGCAATCCCTGATTTTTTTAGCAGCTGTAACGACTTAATTGGAAACTTCGTGTCCATACCACCCTGTGTAGGGACACTGCTATCAATCCCGACAAATCCAGTTACCTCATTGGGATATTTATTAACATAATCGAGTCCATAGATGCCTGCTATCGAATGGCCCATTAGCATATACCGATCAATCTTTAACTCCTGTAAAGCTTCATGGATTTCACTCACAATATTCTCTGTGCTTCGTTCTTTAGCTGTATCCTCACTTAAGCCATAGCCAAAGGGCTCTATTGAAACGATTTTATAATAGGGAGCTAGTTCATCTATCAATGGCTTAAAATCAAGCGTCGGTGCTGCAGTCCCAAAGCCAGGTAGTAATACGATGGTTTCAGTACCCTTTCCTTGAATAGTGACATTCATCTTTTCCCCATTAACGGAGACGAGCTGACCGTAGGGTTCTACTTTTCCTTGCTCTATTTTGTTGCAAATAATGTTTATTGTAAAAACAATGACAAGTAACCCCACAATTGATATACCAAGGACTGCCATTGATTTCAGTAAAACACGCATAAATTTTTTCATGTTTGATGCACGAGGGGGATTCACCTTTACTCGTGCCTCCCTCCTTTACTACGATTATTCCAGCTACTTTTGAGCTGTTAGTGTTACTATAAAGGAGAGAGATGTCTTCCGCATGACGACAAGATGAACACAAGATGAACAACAAAAAAATGTTACGACAAACATTCTCTCTTTAATTTAAGGTGATAGGTAATCTGACAATCATTGTCGTCCCATGCCTAAGCTCACTCTCGACTTCAATTTCTCCTCGATGTAGCGAGACGATTTGCTTTACGAGAGCAAGCCCCATCCCACTGCCGTCATACTTGTGACTATGGGAACGATCAGCCTTGAAAAACCGTTCGAATATACGTTGCTGATCCTCTAAAGAAATCCCAATGCCTCTATCCGTTATTCGGACTGTCACATGATTTGCACTTTGCTTCATGCTGATCTCAATCGTAGCATTAGCATTTGAAAATTTAATACTATTCGTAAGAATATTTGTCCATACCTGATGTAATTGATCGTAATCAGCCATGAGGCGAACAGCCTTCAACTGAAGCTCAAAATCAATATTACGAGAGGACCATTGAGGCTGGAGGGAGACTATAACACGTCTAATTTGTTCATCTAGACTGAACGTATCGAGAAGCATTGGCTGTGTCTTTGATTCTAGTAAGCTCAGCTTTAAAAGGCTATCACTCATCTTAGACATTCGATTGGCCTCTGAAATGATGATATCAAGATAACGGCGTTTCTCGTCATCCGTTACATCGACTTGTTTCAGTGCTAATGCGTAACCAGAAATGGAGGTAAGTGGAGATTGCACCTCATGAGACACATTTGATACAAAATCCCTCCTCATTTGCTCTAGCTGCTGTAACTCCTCCGCCATGTCTTCAAAGCTTTTAGCCAACGTACCTAACTCCCCTGATTGCTTAATATTTAATTCGACATTGAAATCACCACCAGCAATATGTTTAGTGGCTTGTGTTAGTTTTTTGATTGGCTTGACTAAAAACATCGCTGCAACTAAAAACACAACGCTTCCAATAATAAGGGCATAAGTAGCAAAATTCAAAATCAACTTAATGGAAAAAGAGGTTGAAGGTAAAGAAATCGTTTGGATAAACATCGCTCTCGTTCCTATTTCAGTTGTTAGAGGTATGCCGACAAGTATGGATGAAATACCACTTGGAATTACTTGAATGACCTCTCCATCCAGAACAGCTTGCACTTGTTCCATTGTTACAGGGGCTAACTGATTGCCATGAAGCTTTCCGTAAGACGTAAACTGCCCTGTTTCTTCATAAATGCGAATATGATAGGATTCCAGCTGATGCATATCACGTATAAAACGATCTGCTTCATGATATGGCAATGTATCAAAAATTTGTACCATGTCTTGTCCAAAATTTAATAAGGGAATTTGCAAGTTTTCATTTAATTTATCTTTAAATACCCATGTTGCCATGAAAAAAGAGATAACCGTTCCCCCAATGACAGCAACTAGAAAGATTAAAACGACGCGTGTATATAAAGATTTAATCATTCCTCAACCTCAAGCCTATAGCCCAGACCCCTTATTGTGTCGATATGAAAATCAGTGATGGTGTTGAAGCGCTCACGCAGGCGCTTAATATGTACATCGATGGTTCGATTATCTCCCGCATAATCAATCCCCCAAATTTGATCGATCAGTTGTTCTCTTGTATAGACTTGTCCAGGTGTTTCTGCAAGCTTATATAATAATTCAAATTCCTTGAGTGGTAGTGAAATAACATCTTTTCCTCTCATTACTTTATAGGTCTGACGGTCCAGCGTGACTTGACCAAGTTGAATGGTCTGCGAATGGCCAATTCTGTAGCGCTTTAAAAGTGCCTTTACACGTACAGTTAGCTCTAACGGATCAAATGGCTTTGTTAAATAATCATCCGTTCCAAGCTCAAAGCCCTTCACTTTTTCCCATGTCTCTCCTCTTGCAGTCAGCATCAGTAGAGGAAGATCCGTATTCATTTTGCGGAGCTCCTTACATAGTGTCCAGCCATCCATCGTTGGCATCATAATATCCAGTACAACAAGATCAATAGGTGCTGAGCCGTAGATGGCTAATGCTTCTTTACCATCTCCTGCCTCCATTGTAGTGAACCCGTCTTTGCGCAGAAAAAGGCAAACAAGTTCACGAATGTTCGCATCGTCATCCGCAACAAGTATCGTCTTCATACATTCGTTCCCCTCTTTTCGAATCTATTATTCACCCACATTATACTATATAGTTTCTTTACTTCTCCCCTACCACACCTCACGATTAATTGCTGTGTCCTAAAA
Source organism: Lysinibacillus capsici (assembly GCF_020217405.1). Lineage (NCBI taxonomy): Bacteria > Bacillati > Bacillota > Bacilli > Caryophanales > Bacillaceae > Lysinibacillus > Lysinibacillus capsici. Next base: position 2,808,606 of record NZ_CP084108.1, read on the forward strand.
GTAAAAAACCACTTCCTAAAAAACATAAAGGAAGTGGTTCTAATCAAGCAATTAGCTTTGCAAACCATGCAACGTAATGAGCCCCTGGAATCAATAATAACTGTGCCACAATGGTTCCTAAAAATCTGGAAAACATCATCATAACAGACATTCTTTTCAGGTCTAGATAGCTTCCTCTCTTATTGATCACATCATCTGCTAGAATGGATATTTTCGGGTCAATGAATAGGATTAATAGTATTGTTGCAATGCCATTAATTAATCCAGATGCCATAACAGCCGTAGTCTTTAATTCTGGTACTAATAATGTGGCATACAATGCAGATAAAACGCCAATCGTATAGATAGCTGTAATGACAATATTGATGACAAATAATTTAATCGGGATATCCTGTAGACGAATGCCTTTTAAATAACTAAAATTTGGTGTATGAATATGCTTAATCCCCCGTCTTACATAGTCAAATGTAAAGCCCTTTTTCAATAAAGACGGGATTGAACCTCTTTCCTCAGCCAAATGAACGATAGCTCTTGAAAAAATGGCTACAAAGGTGGGGATAAGTAAGATTCCTACTATTGTTCCAAGCGAAGCCGCGCCAATAATTAGTCGAAATTGATGTTCTACAAATGTCATGGCATTATCCGTAGGTGCTGTATCAACAAGGCTCCCTGTAAATGGTTGTTGCATCATATTTGCTAACCTCGACACCATGACCATTACATTAAAAAGAGATAAAGCCGATGCTAGTAATTTGACACGTGCTCCTGATAAACGTACGGCATAGGCAAGCGTTTCAATCGCATGAATGATTAAAATAAATAAATAAAGCAATCATGATTAATTTTTCTGTTATTAAATCCACATATGTACCTACTCTTCGCTTTCTAACGATTTAATAATATTGTAACGCTTATGCAATAAAATAGTTCCAATTGAAAAAATGTGATGTCAACGGTAGAAAATGCAATTTTAAAAGGCGAGGGGTTGATTTCGTTCCGCCAGTGTCCTTTCCAGGGGCCCCGCTTCACTCACTTCCGTTCGCTCCAGGGTCTCCTCTGTGACGCTGACTCCTCCCCAATCAACCATTCTACAAAAGTGTCTTTCCTCTTTCATACTAGCAGTAGTGAGAAGTGATGAGTGACTACCCTCGCCATAAAAAGTAGTGAACACCTTTGTTTTATTTAATAAATTTTTCTAAAATGGAGGGCTACTTGAATCTTCTGGGATAGCGATACAGGTAAACCCCTAAACGGAGCTGTGTTCGCCAAAGAGGAAAGCAAGTAACCTGCACGGAAATCCATTTTTACCTTTTACAACAGCTCTATTGATGGTTTTGTTTTTCAACACTATGAAAAAAACTCACCCTAAGAAAGGGTAAGTTTTTGTTACTGCTATAGTTGCTTTACCATCAATTTTAATCGATCATCCTGTGACATCTCTTCCGTCAGCAGCGTTTCTACATCCACCCAAGATAATCATGCGGATTCCACCAAGCACGTAAAGAATCTTCCCCGAAGTCATTTTTTTTGGCGCTAGAATGATGACGAATAACGGTTTCCTCAAAAGATAAATCAAAATAATAAGTATTGGCCTTCTGATCATAGAAGTGGATTAAATCTTTTAACATAGCTCCATAACGACTGGTATACTATTCCTTCTACAATGACAACTTCACAACGACCTTTACCATCCTCTGCGATTTGCCGAATTAATTCAATAGAAAGATTGCCTTCTCAATCATGCACCTTTAACATATCACGTCGGACAACATCTTGCGCAATCAAAAGTGTACGATGTCCAACATAATCCTGAAGTTTCTTTGCAATGGTCGTTTTCCCACTATCTGAATTTCCTCGGATAATAATTAGCATAGATTAAGCTGCTCTTCTAGACCAAATGACAACAGGAATCAATACTAACGACAATAGCCCTCCTGCTAGGGACAACACTGCATAGCTTGAATTCGCCACTACCATACCTGATAGCGCACCACCTGATGCACCTGCCAATGCCACAAAGACATCCATTTTCCCCTGTGTTTTTGCACGGGTAGAAGGCTCCGTCGCATCAACAATTTGAGCAGTTCCACTAATTAAGCCGAAGTTCCAACCTAATCCCAGTAAAGAAAGTGCCACAATGAGTAACACCATGGAATCGCTTGGTGCAAATGCAGCCACTACGCCAGCGAGTAGTAGCGTAATACCTGAAGCAATACTCATTGCCGTACGTCCGATTTTATCAACAAGCATACCTGTGACGAGTGATGGCAGATACATAGCACCTACATGAAACCCTATCACAATACCAACCTCAGCTAATCCATGTCCATGATGTTTCATATGTACAGGTGTCATTGTCATGATGGCCACCATGACAATTTGTGTCAGGACCATAACTGTTGCTCCTACCGCTAGGCCTCTTTTATTGCTTGATATAGGCATGGATGGTGTTTGATTTTCTTTGTTCATTTTTTGCTTATGTGCCTCTATGGCTTTCGCTATCTCTAGAGGGTCAGGACGCAACATAGTAAATAATACAAGCCCCGCCATAATAAAAGCCAAAGCAGATAATAGAAATGGACCCGCTAGAGCTGGAATACCGATAGACAGGGCCACTTTTCCCATCCATTCTACTAAATTTGGACCTAAAACAGCACCAAACGTGGTCATAAGCATGGTTGTACTGATTGCTGTAGCACGTTGCTTATTATTGGCTAAATCTGTCCCGGCATAGCGTGCCTGTAAATTAGTTGCCGTACCAGCTCCATAGATTAATAGAGAGGCAAACAATAACACAATACTATTCATTAAAGTAGCAAGGACTACACCTATTGCACCAAGTCCACCCACTATAAAACCTGTTGATAAGCCTATGCGGCGACCATAACGCTGTGATAGTTTTCCTACAATGAAAGCCGCGACCGCAGAGCCTAATGTAAATAATGCAGAGGGTACACCCGCATAGGCATCCGTTCCAAGCATTTGTTGTGCCAGTAGAGCGCCTACAGTAATACCCGCCGCAAGTCCAGCTCCACCAAAAATTTGGGATAAGCTAACAACTATCAGTACATGCCTATATAGGTTTTTGAGTTTTTCTGGTGACTCAATATAGGACACAATTGACTCTTGAGATTTTTCAACCATTTTTCAACCTTCTTTCTCTATGTATATCAAACAAGATTACTTGAATTAATGAAGAAGGAACCGTCTCCATCTAGACAGTTCCTTTCCTATGCTACCACCTTTTTATACCTCTACCGTACTTCCCAATTGGTGTCATGCATAAAGGACATGCTATTAATGTGCATGCATAACGACTTTCTTTTTCTTAGCGTAAAATAAGAAAGTAGTGGTTAAACTTAAGCTTATGATTCCGAAAACAAGTCCCATACCACTTAAACCAATTACATCTAGCATCATGCCTGTCGATAAAAGCACGATTTGAAAGACGACGGAATCAATCATGTTGCGGAATGAGAAAAAGCGTCCATGGAACTGTTTGGGGACTTGCTTTTGGAAGATTACCATTGTTGTTGGAAAAAAACAGCCAACTGAAAAGCCAAAAACGCCAAATGCCACTAAAGCGAAAAATGGAATATCTGCCAGTAATAATAGGAGCTCCATTGAGCCGATAATAAAGGCTAATGAAAAAAGCAGTGTACCCATTTGTACACGGTCAGCAATCATTTTCAAACCAGCTGCACCAAGCATAAATCCGATACCTTCCACCGTATACAATAATCCTGAAATTGTGGTAGATTGATGAATTTCAGCTATTTTCATAATTACTAAATTAAAAGAGCCTAAAAATAATGTAGGAATTAACATTAAGACAAGGGTCATCAAGACGACTGGATGCTCTTTGATCATCGGTAACACTTCTTTAAAATTCCCTTTTTCTTTGTTTGTCATCGTTTCAGTAGATGCTTCATCCAATTGCAATAAACTAGTAATGACAAACATGCCTAAATAGACAATAAATGAAATAATATATAACCATTTTAACTCAAAAAAACTGAGCATAAACCCGGCAGCGGCTGTACCGATGATCCTTGAAATGGTTCTCGCATTCATTTGCCAAGCATTTAATGTAATTAAATCCTGTTCCTTCGCAATCATGGGAATAATAGATTGCAAGGCAGGCATATAAAATGCTGCTGCTATCTGCAGTGTGATTAAAAATAGAATCATCCAAATGACCGAATTAGTATAAAGTGCCATAAACATAAATAAAACACTGATGATGCGTCCAATACTCGCCAACTGGACAACCGTTTTTTTCTTCGATTGGTCAATGATACGCCCTGCCATTGGACCAACGACTAAGCCTGCTAAAATACCACAAGAAATAATTAATGATTTGTGAAAGTCAGAAGGTACTACCTCTTGCATAAAGGCTAAATTGCCAATAATGCCAGCCCATAAGCCGAGACCTACGACAAATTCACCTAATAAAATAATCCATACGTTTCGATTTCTCCACATGCTGTTCTCCTTGTTGCTATCATAAAATTTATCGTAACAAAATTTTAAATATTCGTACATAAAAATATAGAAAAATTTGCTAGATGCTATGCTACACTTTCTCTTTCTAGTTTATCTTAACGAGTATACTATTTTTCCTAGAAGGCGTACTCATTCAAAAGTTTGAACTTGCCCCCAATAGAAAAAACATCGTTTGATGAGCGTATCAAACGATGTTTTTCGTTAAGAGGTTTCTAGTTTATGAACAAGTGCTTTCTTTCTACGCTCAACGATTTTTTGACAGATGAACGTCACGATAAAAATGAAGCCGACTGTTGTCGCCATCATACCTGCTATAGAGGTATCCCAGAATTTCGCTAAATAATAGCCAATGACGGAAGCAGCAGCTCCAAAGAGCATACTATAGACAAACATTTGCTTAATCGTCTTGCTGATTAAATAGGAAGTTGCAGCTGGTCCAATTAACATGGCAACCACTAAAATGGCCCCTACACTATCAAAAGCTGCCACTGTTGTAAACGAAATCGATGTCATAAAGCCATAATGAAGAAAGACAACAGGAATGCCAATGGTTGCTGCATACACAGGGTCAAACGTCGCAAGCTTCATTTCTTTAAAGAATAGAAGTAGGAACCCAATATTAATGACGAGGACGAGCAAGAGCATCCATACTGCCTTAGGCATTGCCAGCCCAAGCAATGTCCATTGATCCCAAGGAACAAAAGCAATTTCTCCCATTAAAACATGCTCAACATCTAAGTGCACATTGCCTGCAAATAAGGTGATAAGGAGAACACCTGCTGCAAATAGAGATGTAAACACTACGCCTATCGCTGCGTCTTCTTGAATACCAGAAGAATGTAATAATTGCACAAGATAGGCTGTTAAAATCCCTGCAAACGCAGCACCTACCAACATCCAAAAGCCATTCAACGTTTGGGTAATAAGGTAGGCCATCACGATACCAAAGAGTACTGTATGACTGATCGCATCTGCAATCATGGACATTCTACGCAAGATGAGGAAGACACCTGCAATTCCACAAGTTATCCCAACTAACAGTCCCGTGAATACAACCCAAAATTCGATCATCTTACATCACCCTGCTTTCGAAATTGCATTTTCCTACGATATTTACTAATTTGACCAGTTGGACTTATAAAATACGAAATAAAGAATATACCTGCTGCCACTAAGACAATTATCGGACCCGTCGATAACCCTGTTCGAATTGCACTAATAAAGGTTCCAGTTATGCCAGCGATACCTCCAATCGCAGCACTTAAAATGAGCATTGTGCTCAATTTTTTTGTCCATAGCCTGGCACTGGCAGCAGGAATAATTAATAGAGCTGACATTAAAATAACGCCAACAGCTTGTATACCTGTAACAATTGTCATAACAATTAAAACCGTTAATGTTGCCTTTAAAGCCTCTATTGGTAAGCCAATCCCTTTTGCATAAACAGGATCAAAGATCAGTAGCTTCCATTCCTTATAAAGCAAGAGACTAACTACAATAATGATGGTTGCACTAATAAAGAGCCACATTAAATCTGCCTTGGTCATCGTCGCTGCTTTACCGAAGATAAAATTATTCAGACCGCTCTGATTCCCCAGTGGGCTACGGTTGACCACTGTTAAAAATACAACACCCACACCAAAAAATACAGTGAGGACTAATCCAATGGCAGCGTCAGCCTTCATTTTTGAAAATGACACAATCCATTGAATACAATACACAGATAATGCAGATGTAATGCCCGCTCCTAGCATTAAAATCGGCAATTCCTTTTGACCTGTTAGCAGGAACGCAAGGGCAATGCCTGGTAATGCTGCATGCGCAGCAGCATCCCCAACTAGACTTTGTTTCTGTAAGAAGGAGAACGTGCCTGTGATGCCTGCTGCAATGCCAAGTAACATCGTTCCACTCAGTACCCACAATAAGTTACCGCTTAACATTATGTCCCTCCTTACACATGCTGCATCATGAAAAGTTTACCACCATATGTTTTTTGTAATTGCTCTGGTGTAAAAACATCTTCCGTTGCGCCTGATGCTAAAATCGTTTTGTTTAATAGAATCGTATAGTCAAAATATTCTTTAACGGTTTGAAGATCGTGATGCACAACAAAAATACTTTTTCCCTGTGCCTTTAAATCCTTTAAAATATCAATAATCGTTTTTTCTGTCGCAGCATCTACTCCTGCAAATGGTTCATCTAAAAAATAGATATCTGCATTTTGTGCAAGGGCTCTAGCCAGGAATACACGCTGTTGCTGACCTCCTGAAAGCTGCCCGATGGAACGCTCTGCAAAATCCTGCATCCCAACACTTGCTAAAGCTTGTCGAGCAACAATTTTATCCTGCCTAGACGGTCTTTTAAATAAACCTGTATGGCCATAACGCCCCATGAGCACCACATCCAACGCATTTGTTGGGAAATCCCAATCCACCGCATTACGCTGAGGCACATAGCCTACTACTAAACTCTTTGGTTCAAACACCTTCCCTAAAATTTCTACCTTTCCTACTTTATTGGGAAGCTGATTTAAAATGGCCTTTAAAAATGTAGATTTCCCTGCACCATTTGGGCCAATAATGGCAGCTAGATGACCTGTAGGCACTGTTACACAGGCATTTTCTAATACTGTTTTTTTATCATACGCCACTGATAGATTTTCCACTGTTAATGCATACATATTCTTCACCTACTTTAATGCATCGACGATCGTGTCGATGTTATGTTGATACATACCTACATACGTACCTTCTGTTGTTCCTTCAGCTCCCATCGCATCGGAGAATAATTCTCCACCGATGACAATGTCGTGGCCTTTCTCCTTAGCCCCTTCAATAACAGCTTTCATCGCCTTATCGGACACACTGGATTCTATAAAAAGAGCCTTAATCTTATTTTCTACTAAGAAATCAACCATCTCCTGAACATCTTTCACTCCATACTCTGAATCCGTACTCAGCCCTTGCAAGCCACGTACTTCAAATCCCTGACTTCTGCCAAAATAATTGAATGCATCATGAGCCGTTACTAATATTCTTTGTTGCTGTGGTATTTCATTCACCCGCTTTTCTGCGTAGCTTTGTAAATCATCCAGCTTTTTCAAGTAAGCTGCTTCATTTGTTTGAAAATCTGCTTTAAATTCAGGGTATTCTTCCTGAAGCTGTGTACTGATTGCCTTGACAACACCTTTCCAAAGCTCAATATCAAACCAAATATGTGGATCATGAAGCATGGCATCCGTATCACTGGCAAGCAGTTGCTTTTCATCTAATGTCTCGCCCACTGCCAAGACCGTTTTATCCTTCGCCATTTGTTCAAATATATCGAGCATTTGTCCTTCTAAATGTAAGCCATTATAAAAAATGACTTCTGCTTTATCCAATTTTGATAAATCACTTTGAGTTGCCTTGTAGAGATGGGGATCTACACCTGGACCCATCAATGCTGATACCTGTAAATGATCACCACTGATTTCTTTTATCGCATCTGCAATTTGTCCAGTGGTTGCAACCACAACGCCTTCTTTTTCACCCTCTGTTTCTGCTGAACAGCCTAATAATAGAAATGAGAGTGATAATACCACCACACCTAACCATTGTTTCATTTTCCTACCTCAACTTTCTCTTTATTAAGCAATTGTTTGAAAAAAGTGCCTAAACTACGAAGTAACCAATTGGCGGACAAGCCGTAAATTGTTTGTCATGCCCGCCCTAGTCGTATTTAACGCCAATATCCCAACTTTTTCCACGCAATACCTTAATTTATATTCATTTTCCTGATAAGCTGGCGCCAGCTCATCCAGAAAAGGATTAACATCATACCTGCGCCTACTGAGTCGGTCAGTTTCCATACGATTGCTAAAATAATTAAAATGGCCATTGGAAGAATCGTCAGCTTGAAATCACCTAAATCTTTCATTCACGCACTCTTCTTTCTTTGGAGATATTTTGTTTCCCTTAGGAAAAATATATGCTTAATACAAATAAAATTCAACTACTTTATAAAAATTTCTTTTAAAAAATTTTTTTCTTATAAAAAAATTAGTTTAGCCCAAACAAAAAACCCCTAATGCAGACATTAGAGATTCTTTTATAAAAATACATAGATTTGTTTTAATATAATTTCATTCTTCTTTTTCCAAAGGCTTTCCTATAAATTCAAATGCATAAATATGTGTTTTCGTTAATTCAATAATGTCCTTGATTAAAGCTTCTTCTGATTTTTCATAGCCACTTGCAATCCATTGCATCATCAATCCATAAAAGCCGTAGGAAGTATAATGCTTGAACATGTTCATGTTGACAGGCTGCTGATTGATCGTCTCAAATTTAAATTGCTCTTGATAAATTTTTGTGATCGTTAAGGGCATACGGGTGTGCAACCCAGGAATCGTATCTTCCACATTCAGCAGCTCGAAAAACAGACGGTGGTTATAAATGTAATGAATAATATTAAAGGATGGTGCTTTCAATTTTGTCGTATATACCTTTTCACCATATAGGTAGGGTTCACCTACTGCCACTTCCAGACCATTCAGCATTTGTTCTAGTAAATTCTCTGCTAGTTCAAATTTATCTTGAAAATGCACATAAAAGGTACTACGGTTATAGCCCGCTCGTTCTACAATATCCTTCACTGTAATGGCTTGAAAACCATGCTGTTTCATTAACTCGACAAACGCTTCATAAAAATGACGGCGGGTTCTTTCTTGTCTTTGTGTCCATTTTGGCAATTTTACTTCCCCCTTTTAGACATTTCAGGCACATATGTCTACTAGTTAGATATTTACTACGACATTAATGATTGTTTCCGTTTTCAGGCGTTTTACAATAAAAGTACACCGTGATTTACACAGTGTGCAAGAAAAAAGATTGTTTAAGGGAGTTGTCATGTATGAGGAAATTACAAGATAAAGTCGCAATTATCACAGGTGGTGCTTCTGGTATCGGTGCTGCAACAGCCCAATTATTTGTAGCAGAGGGAGCAAAAGTCGTGCTTGTAGACCTAAACGAGGAAAAAGGCCAAGCATTTGCAGCTGAACTACAGGCAACAGGCGCAGAAGCCATGTTTATCAAAGCAAACGTAACGGATGAACAGGAAGTAGCAGCTATTTATCAAACAACTATTGAGGCATTTGGCAAAGTCGATGTCCTTTTTAATAATGCAGGGATTGGTCGTGTTACGCCAACTGAGGAGCTTCCTTATACAGAATGGCGTCAAACTGTAAATGTAGACTTAGATGGTGTATTTTTAATGGCGCAGGCTGCCATCAAAGAAATGCTAAAAGCGAATGGTGGTACAATCGTTAATACAGCTTCGATGTATGGTTGGGTTGGCTCGCCAGGATCAGCTGCTTATAATGCAGCAAAAGGAGGCGTGATTAATTTAACACGTTCATTAGCATTGGAATTTGCTACGCGAGGGATTCGTGTCAATGCGCTATGTCCGGGCTTTATTGATACACCAATTATCCCAGAAGAAAGTAAGGAGCCATTACGTCAGATCACTCCTATGCAACGACTAGGACAACCAGAGGAAATGGCGAAAGCTGTTTTATTTATGGCATGTGATGATTCGACGTTTATGACAGGGAACACATTAACAGTAGATGGTGGCTACACAGCCCAATAACGACGTTTAAAATAATCGCTTCCCGACAATGGACAGCGATTATTTTTTCACTAGAAAAATTTGCAGTTTTTATCCATTTCCTGCAAACTATTACTAAAGCGAGCAAGAAAGGATGAAGACAACAAATGAAAAAATTAATAGGTACATTATTATTTTCTATTCTGATTATAGCTAGTGCAGGCAATGTACAAGCTGCTGGCTTTCGGGATGTATCAAAGGATCATTATGCCTATGAAGCTATTTTATGGGCAGAAGAATATGATATTGTTAATGGCTTTACAGACGGTACATTTAAACCGAATGCTACCATTACTGAACAGCAATTAGCAAAATTATTAGCCAATTTTTATGAGCTCGAAACGCCCATCGACGAATTAAAAAAGCAAACGCCTTCGGCAAACTGGTCGGATGATTTCTATAACCAGCTCGCAAGCTATGGGGTGCCTTTAAATGGCTATTTTGACAACCGAATCCGAGCGGCTACTGTGAAGCGTGGTGTAGTGGCACAGGCTATTGCTCATTTAGCTAGCGGTAAGAAGGGCTTAAATCAATCTATTCAATTTTTACTTGATACCTATATTTCTTCTGGGCTAAATCCACAGTATGAAGAGCGTAATTTACAAAAGTTTTATGGCGTGACAAGCAACATGACCCGTGCGCAAGTTGTCACGATGCTCTATCGTATGGATGAACGAAATTATTATGAAATTTCAGCAGATGCACAAGCAATTCATGAGAATGCCAACAACGTATCTTTAAATAATAGGGCAAAAAATGCTCAAAATCAGCTCGACAAATCATTACAGCAGGCTACTCCTAGTAAAAGCGCATGGGAAGGTGTGTATACCTATTACTATAAATGGGGTAAGGGTACAAATGAGTTTAACCGCCGTGATGCGATAATCTCCAATGCCACAAACAAGAGCTTTTCTATTGCTTTAACAGCGAATGATGGCACTGCTTCAGGTAGTGTAAACGGCACAGCCACAATCACAAGCAATACGAAAGCCCTTATGAATACATCCTCGAATGGCAATCGTTGTGTTGTCGAGTTTGAACGTTTATCCAATAATGCCTTAAAGGTGTCCGAGATTGATTGTCATGCTGAACGTAATGAAGGCACCAATTTTTCGGGTACCCTCAAGCAGCAATAATTTGTAAAAGAGTCTGATTCATTCAGGCTCTTTTTTCATCCTAAAAAGCTTCATAGCTATGTTTGGCGATGGCAATAAAATCTTCGAGACAAGGATGCATATGCTTATCTTTATGCCATGCAATATCTGTATAAATCGGCGCTAAATCAACTGTGGATGGTACTTCCATTAATTGCCCGCTTTCCAGCTCTTTCTCTACAACCATTTTAGGTAAAAATGTAATTCCTAACCCTGCCATCACACATTGCTTGATCGCTTCAATACTGGCAAATTCAATCATTTGTAAGGGCTTGACACCCTCTTGCTGTAGCTGTGCCTCTAAATGATTACGATAGGAGCACCCTGTTTCTGTTAACAGCATCGTTTCAGTTGATATTTGTTGAGCCGATAGAGGCTGACTAATTTCTTTGGCGGCACTCACAAAAACAAGCTGTTCCTGAATCAATCGCTCTCGCTTGAGCATGGCAGTTTCCTGATAAATGTCCGTTATCAATGCAATATCAAGTTTACCAGCTTGTAATAAATCCTTTGCAATAGCTGTTGTATGAACTGGCTTAAAAATGATTTTCACTTGCGGGTGTGCTTGTTGAAATTGCTGTAAAATAATTGGTAGTCGATAGACACACTGACTTTCTTGAGCCCCAATTTTTAAGACGATTTGTTCGGGCTCAGTGGACATAGCTTTTTTCAAATCACGATCTAGCTCTAGCATTTTTTTAGCATACTGTTGTAGACGGTTACCCTCTTCTGTCAGGACAATACGTTTTCCTAGGCGCTCAAAAAGAATAACACCCAATTCCTGCTCTAATGTTTTAATTTGGGCAGTGATACTTGATTGAGCGTAGTCAAGAAGCTGTGCTGTCTGAGTAAAGCTTAAGGTCTCAGCTGCCGTTAAAAACGTCTGAAGTTGCTTCATATCCATTCACTCAACCCCTTTAATTCAATTTTACTGATACATTTTTATCGATAGTAAATTTTACACTAGTTAGTAACTAAGTGAAAGGAACACAAGCTAGTGAACAAAGTAATAATGAAACGATGGAGCCAAGCCTGTTGCCATTCAAATTTAAATAAAAAAACTTATTTGGGTCATAATAGTTTCCAAATAAGTCTTTTGATCTTGCTATTAATTACTCGTTCCCTGCTAATTCTTTTTTTAGAAGATTAGCTGCAGATAACACTTTTAAATCTTGTAGAATGTCGCCTGGCTTGTTTCCTTGTCCTACAATATAAGCTTCAAATTTTGTCCCAATAAAGTCAAATATATATTGAAATTGCTGAATCATGGGTAACCCTTTTATATATGGCTCATCTCCACCAACTGCAATGACATATGCTTTTTTAGAAGACATCAGGGCCTTAAAATCAGGATAATCTGGATCCCTTAAAGTTTGCGACCATCGATCAATAAAATTCTTCATTATTCCTGTCATGCTATACCAATAAATAGGCGTAGAAAAAATAAGAATATCATGCGGAAGTATGCGGTCAATGATGGCGTTATAATCATCGTTAATATTAGAAAAGCCCTCCTCAGTATGACGCTTATCCATGATCGGCTGAATTAAAAATTCCTTTAAATAAATTTCCTCTACCATTAGGCCTTGAGTAACTAATTTTGTTAATGTCTCTACATTCCCATCAGGACGATTTCCACCGTAAATAACTGCTATTGACATTTAGTATCCCTACTTCCTTAAAGTTTTAACTAGTGTCCCCGTATATCAATAGCTTATTATGATTTCACAAATCGATAAAGATGATTATTTCGATATAATAAATCGAAAAATTCGATTACAATTAGCATGCATACTTAATATGTTCAATTAAACTAGGATAAAAAATGAAATCAATAGTTAGTTATAACCCCTCTAAATTATCCAACAAACTATACCCATATTTAGCAAATTGTTGTTTGACTTGGTTAATACAATATTCAATTCGTTTCTTTTTTTCTTCTTCAGAATATCCTATTGGGTTTTTTACACACGCACCCAAATCAATCCATTTCAAAGTGCTATTTACCGTATCCCAGTATATATGTTCAAATTTAAAATCAAAATCATATCTGTCTACATTCATCATATCTTTTTTTGCTTCAATCATTTTCAAAACAATTTCTTTTAATTCGTTGTTAGTTATGCCTTCTTTTAAAACCTGTGATAAAGTTTTACCATTCACTTTTTCTAAAAATAAAAACTCCCTTTTTTTATATGCATAAATTTTAGGAAAATAAGGACTACTGTTTAACTCTAACAATGCGTAAATATCGTTATCCCCTTTTCCTTCAGATAAAAATTTTTTCAATATAATTCCTTTGTTTTTCATTTCATAAACAATTGACCGTTTTCGATGTAATTGAATGATTTCAACTTCTTTACTCAATATAAGATTATATTCATATAAATAAATAGATTCTTTAGTCTCTTCTGGTAGATCATAAAAATAATTTGTGACAAGCAAAACTTGATTACTCCTTTCATCATAAGAAGATTCGACAAAAAGAGCTTATTCCCTTTATATTTCCATTATTTCTACATTCAAAAAAGTGAATACATTTTAATCATTGGATAAGAAGAATTGGATGAAAGGTCACCTAACTTTACAAAAAACCCAAACTACACAGAAGCTCATAACACTTCATTAGTTTGGGTTTCTTTATAAATAAATTTTCTTTTCAAAGCACGCTTTCTATCAAATATTATAGATACTTTAACTATATTCTTTTAGGCCTTCCAATGAAAATCCAAATTACCAGGAACAAACTATATATAAATGGCATATAGAAAATACTCCCTGCATCTGCTCCATTCTTGATAGCGATTCCTATAAAAGCCCAAATAATTACTAATGGAAAAAATACATCTTGCTTATAAACACGTATAAAAGTAGCTAGCACAGTCGCAAGAATAAGTAATAACTGTGCCCATATTTCCTCCGAGAGCCCAAACCCATCCCACTCATAATATTTAAGCACAAAGCTAATATTAGCCATCAACGCCACACTAATCCACCCTAGATATACAGAAAATGGAAGCCTCCCTGAAAAACGATTATCCTCTTTCGGGTAACTTACATACAGAAAAATTATATGAACCAATAAGCCGACCATAATAACAATGGACGTTATAAACAATTCATAATGCCAGCTCAACAACCATGCGATATTTAATAATGCAGTGATTACAAAGAGACCAAGCTTGCTATTTATACGATTAGTAGTTGAAGATCGAAATTGTTGTACAAGCCAAATGAATAATAAAAAATAAATCAAGCCCCAAATACTAAAAACATAACCCGCTGGAATAAACAATACATCTACCTGATTAGAAATTTCACCTGTCTTTTTCCCATTAATCCCCACCGTGCTAGCTAGTCCATTAATAATAACCATGGCGAAATAATTTATGAGTGCAAGCCATTTCATGTTCTTTCCCCCTCTCATTTACATCATCTAATTCAATATATTCATTACCCATTCCAACTTATAATTACTCCGCTTACATAACATGAATAAATTATTTAAAGCCATTAGCTTATCTATAAAATCGTATAGCCTACTCATTATGGTATGGAAGAAAAAACCAACAAATTGTCTCATTAAATTCCCCACCCTTATTTCCTTTTTATTCAATATTCAACCACTATAGTTATACAATTGTTGTACAACTTTTAAATATCTATATTATAATATGAAAAGTTGTAAGGTTTCGGAAAGCACTACGGCACACAAATACTCACAATCATGAATGTTACTAGCTATAGAAAGGCAGGGAAATAATGACACCAACAGATTGGCAATATAATATTACGCAGGTATCTGAAATCACAGGGCTATCCAAACAAGTGATACGTAAATGGGAAGAGCGCTACCAACTTGTTCATCCAAAAAGATTAGAAAATGGACACCGTGTTTATAGTGAAGAGGATGTGCAGCTATATTTAAAAGTACTTAGCCTTTCAAACCAAGGCTATTCTATAAAACAAGCAGTGACAATTGTACTTAGCAATCAAAATGTTTTAGAGGCAGTTACCCCCACAGTGTTGACCATAAGCGACAATGTAGATCATTTCTGTAATCTTTTATTGGAAGAAGGAAGACTTTGCAATGAAGTAGAACTAAATCGACTCCTGCAACAAGCAAATCATTCATTAGGATTAGCAAAATTTCTATCTCATGTGATTATTCCTTTCTTACAAGAGGTAGGAAGATTATGGGAAAAACAGGTATGGACCGAGTATCAAGAATCTGTTACTACAATGATTGTTAGAGATTATTTAGTACAATTAAGACGGAATTACCACTCTAAAGAGGATGCACCACTAATAATGGGCGCATGCTTACCAGGGGAGCATCATGAAGTTCAACTTCATATTTTATTGTTGCAAGCAATGATGACTGGTTGGCGATCATTCCTTGTTGGCAGTTCTCCAGCTGTTGGGGCAATTGAATCTTTAATCATACATTTTAAACCAAAGGTGGTTCTATTATCTGCTATGACTACAAGGCCATTTGAGTTATACCCTACTAGCATTCAGCAATTAGATGACTTCGCTGCAAAACATCCCTCTATTCGATTTTATATGGGGGGTGCTGGCTCTGAAGAGTATTTAAAAACACATTCCTTACATTCTATTGCTATTGCCAGTACTATTGATGAAGTTATAAATAACTTATAAACTCTCACTCTAAATAACATTTATTTTTAGTAGGAGTTTAACGTTTTGGTTAGAACTAGTACTATAAGCAAAAGTTAAAAAGTTTATTAATACTGCTATCCCTGTTTAAATAAGGCATTGTTCTTACAATCTATTTTATTGAGAAGTTCAACGAGAATATCATGGATGAAAGCATTGGTTACACATGCTTTTGTCTATGATTTTTTTTGCACGCAATAGCCATAAAATAATTTTTTAAATTTCAAGAATATATAGTTTGCACATCTTTGTACACTAATTGTATAATCGTTGTATAACTTTTGTACAATCAATAAATATTTTTATCTATTTATAAATCATGACTCAATACAGGTAGTGTTATAAGACTAAATAGCAGATACGGAGGGTTTTCACAATGAAAAAGGAGATTATTGTTATAGGAGCTGGTCCAGGTGGTTTAGCGTCGGCAATGCTGCTTAGCGCTAAAGGATTTAATGTCAAAGTTTACGAGAAACAACCCTATATTGGTGGTAGAACAAGTGAAATAAAGCTAGGAGAATATAAATTTGATATGGGCCCCACATTTTTAAATATGTTTTATATTATTGAAGAAATATTCGAGCTTGCCGGTAAAAATATACATAATTATATAGATCTAGTAAACCTAGATCCAATGTATGAATTAATTTTTCACGATAAGCGCATTAAAATGACTCGTGATCGTGAGGAAATGATTCGTCAAATAAATGAACTATTTCCAGGCAATGAGGGCTCTTTTGAAAAATATATGAAGGAAACTAATCACAAATTAGAAGCGTTAGTACCTGTATTGCAAGCAAGCATGAATCGTTATACAGATTTACTACAACCAAAAGTTTTAAAGGCATTGGGTGAGCTTGAAATCGGTAGATCTTTAATCGATACGCTTTCACGATTTTACAAGCAAGAGGAATTACAACTTGCCTTTACTTTCCAAGCAAAATACTTAGGCATGTCTCCGTGGGAAAGTCCTGGTGCATTTTCCATTCTATCTTTTATTGAGCATGCTTATGGTGTTTACCACATTACAGGTGGCATTAATAAGTTAACACAGGCAATGGCAAAGGTTGTACGAGAAAATGGTGGCGAGATCTACACGAACTGTGGCGTTTCAAAGCTCTGGTTGGATGGTCGAAAGGTAAAGGGTGTCATTTTAGATAATGGCGAAAAAATAGCATCGAATGAAGTAATAATAAATAGTGATTTTGGTCATGCGATGACTCATTTAGTCGAGCCTGGTGTTCTTAAAAAATACACTAAAGAAAAGTTAGAGAAGAAAAAATACTCTTGCTCTACTTTTATGCTTTATCTAGGTGTCAATAAAAAATTTGATTTGCCCCATCATACGATTTGGTTTGCAAAAAATTACCGAAAAAATGTTGAAGAAATTACTAACCATAAATTGTTGTCGGATGATCCATCTATCTACATTCAAAATGCAGTTGTAACAGATCCAACAGTTGCCCCACAAGGGAAATCAACGCTATATGTATTAGCACCAGTACCTAATAATTTCAGTCATATTGAGTGGGATACCTGTGAACAAGATTATCGTAACATGCTAATTGGGTTAATTGAGGACAAACTTGGCATTGAAAATCTAGAGCAATACATTGAAGAAGAACACATAATTTCACCGAAAAATTGGGAAGAGAATTTAGGTGTATATAAAGGAGCAACTTTTAACCTAGGTCATCAGCTTACACAGATGCTGACATTCCGCCCTCACAATAAATTTGAAGAATTAAAAAATAGCTGGTTAGTTGGAGGTGGTACACATCCAGGAAGTGGTTTACCGATTATCTTGGAGTCTGCCCGTATTACTTCTAATGGAATTCTACAAAAGCATGGTCTAGCACAATTAGCAGTGAAACCTTTACCTAAAATAGATCTCTTTAATACGGAACTCCATAACAAACCTAGTGAAAAAGTAATGTTGCATATCTAATAATCATTAAGTATGAATTAAATTTAGCTTAGCTACCTAATATAAGGATTTGAAAATATGAATATTCAGACAAAACATATGAATGAAAATGCAATTGTAGATTCAATGAAAAAAAATTTAGCCCTCGTAGAGTTTAACTTGAATAGAAAAGTGATTTGGGCTAATAAAAAATTTGCAGAGGTTCTAGGATATCAGGTGGATGAAGTTATTGGGATGGGTCATGAAAAGTTTTGTAAACCGGATTTTATACAAAGCCCAGACTATCATCTCCTATGGCAAGGTTTATTAAATGGAGAAAAATATGAAGGAAAAATTGAAAGAATAAGTAAAATGAACGATTCTATATGGCTTGAAGCAACTTACCTCCCCATTTTCAATGACAATAATAAGGTAAGTTCCATATTAAAAATTTCAACAGATATTACAAATCGAGAATTCAATACTTTAGAGATTATTGCTAAACTAAAAAGTATGCCTCAGGAGTTAGTAGAAATTGTTGTATCCAATTCAGAAGAAAACATAAAAGCCGTAGCATCACTTGCCAAAGAAGTTGACGCAATTAGAGATACTGTAAAAGTGATTCATACTATCGCTAAACAAACAAATGTCCTAGCACTGAATGCCGCAATAGAGGCTGCTCGTGTTGGTGAAAAAGGTCGCGGTTTTAAAGTCGTAGCAGAAGAGGTACGAAAATTAGCACTGAATGTGGATAAGGCACTTCGAAATATCGAATATAATGTAATGACTATAGAAAGTGATACGGAAAAGGTCGATAATATTACACATGATTTGAAGAAAGTTGTAACAGAAACTCACAATGAATTTAATAAAGCCATTGATAGATTCGAAAAAATGCTTTAACTAGTCAATAATACAGCAGCTAAAGTTCTCAATAGATATTTGAGAGCTTTAGCTTCTTTTTTCTAACTAATTAATATCACTATAAATTATATTCTACTAACAATATCCTTATTATTTAATGGTATTTTTTCATTTTTTCAAACCACCCAAATGCTATCTCAGCCTCTATACATTCATTGTCCTGTGTAACTAAAAAAATTACAAATGATTCACCAGATGGAAAAATAAATTTTCCATCTTCATCGCTTACTAAAGTACTTTGTGGTGGAACAATTCGTTTAAACGCATTTACTCCTTTATAGGGGTGCCCTTCAACAAGTTCAGCAAATTCAATTTTAACGTCTGGATTTGGTGGTGGATAAATGGCTGTATTAGTAGGCGTTACATTTTTAGAAATCATTGAATCCCCAGGAGGGATTGCATTAAACCAAATTTCAGCCAGAATAGGTTGTTTAGAATAATTAGTAATGGTAAACGCATTTACAAACAAATCCACATTAGAATATTTAGGATTACTTAAGCTTCCCCACGCATTTCTTCCTTTTTTTAAGGTAATTAATTCGGTTTGCCCAACAAAATATTGACCTAATAATGATTCATATAAAGGAGTAGGAATACTAACTATTTTCATAAATCGATCATTATTTTTCATTGTCAATCTCACCCCCTTTTATATATTAATGTATGTATTTTTAGTAGGGATGTTTAGACGAAAATATCTTACAAATAAGAGGTTGAAATAATCAACACGCAATCCTTAATTTTACGACTAATTCCATATTACAATGACTTGTAAGCATGTTTATAGTTCGTAAATGATGGTGAATGAGAGCTAGCACTAAATAAGCAATAGAAGAAAACGACCTAAAAGCTTAATGAAAGCTACTAGGTCGTTTTTTTATCTATGCTTCTACTGAGATATGCTGGAAGGTTGTCACATCAAATAATCCTGTATCTGTTAGCTTTAAAGCAGGAATAACTGGTAATGCCACAAAAGAAAACGTTAGTAGAAAATGGAAATCTAATATTGGATTAAGCGTCTTTAATGCCCTGTGCAAGCCTGCTAGCTGCTCCTTTGCCTGTTGAGCTGGTACATCTGTCATCAAGCCACCAATGGTTAATGGCATCTCCGCTAGAATTTGGCCATCCGCAACGATCACAAAGCCCCCTTGGATTTCCTGAATGCGTGTAAGCGCCAGGACCATATCCTCATCATTTGTTCCTACAACAAGGGCATTATGGGAATCATGAGCTACTGTTGTGGCTACTGCTCCTTTTTGTAAGCCAAAGCCTTTAACAATTCCTAAACCTGTCGTGTGTAGCTGATGATGACGTTCGATGACGGCTAGTTTCAGTAGATCTTGTTCTACAGAAGGGACGAAAAAACCATCCTTTACAGGTACATCCATTATTACATGATTGGTAATTAGCTGATTCGGCACAATCTCCATTACATTCGCCTTTGTACCCTTTGTGAATGCTAGTTGTAGCCTATCCTTTGTAATGGTTGGTAAATGGACAGATTGATGGATATGAGCAGGCACAACTGGCTCTTGACGATTTGTCAGCATTTTACCACTTTCAGCCACTTTCTGCCCATTTTTCCATACGGCCTTTGCCTGCATTGTTGACAAATTCTCTACTAACACAAAATCTGCCTTATAGCCTGGTGCAAGTACACCTCGATCTAATAAACGATAGCATTCTGCGGTGTTAACGGTTGCTAACTGGATTGCTTGCAATGGTTGCATCCCTTCAGCTATTGCCATGGCGATATCATAATTGATGCTGCCTTCGTCAATTAACTCATCCACATATTTATCATCTGTACAAAAACCAAAGCGACGAGCATTATGTGACTGGACAGCTGGCAATAAGTCACGTAAGTTTTTCGCGGCTGAGCCCTCTCGGATTAGCACATACATCCCCTGCTCTACACGATCAATGGCCTCCTCAGCCGTTACACACTCATGATCTGTGTGAATACCCGCAGCTCGATAGCCTGTAATTTGCTCGCTTTGTAAGCCTGCACAATGCCCATCAATGACTAAATTTGCTTCCTGTGATAATAAAATTTTCTGAAGCATGTCCTCTTGCCCATTTAATACCGCTGGGAAATCCATGACCTCAGCTAATCCTCGAACCTGTTCATGTGGTAGAAATGGCGCCAAATCCTTAGCTGTTAGTGTAGCGCCTGCATTTTCAAACTGTGTACCTGGCACACTTGATGGCAGCATCACAAAAATATCCATATCTGCCTTTTGTGCATCATCGAGCATAAATTGAATGCCTTCCGCTCCTGCGACATTGGCGATCTCATGAGGATCTGTCATCACCGTTGTAATCCCATGAGGAAGTAAAACACGACTAAATTCCCCTGGTGTCAACATAGAAGACTCAATATGTATATGACCATCAATTAAACCAGGAATGACATAGCCTCCTGCCGTATCCTCTTCCTGTTTAGCATGAAACTTATTCGTGCGATCTAGAGCAACAATCATACCATTTTTCACGACGATATCTGCTTTTTGCCATGTTAACGAAAAAACATCCGCAATTTGCGCATTTCTCAGTATAAAATCTGCCTCTAATTTTCCTTGAGAGGATAATACATTTTGTGTTAGCTGCTGTAAATTTATCGACATAACCTATACTCCCTTTTCTTTTAAGAACTATCATGCCAAAAAGATGCTAACCATTGCAACTATTTATCGCTACATCAGTAAAAAACGACCATTGTCAATGGTCGTTTGAAAATTCTAGCTCTTTAGGTGGCTGCCCTTTTTTATTCATTAAGCGCATACGAATAGGCTCAATCTTTAATGTCACCATTTCATCCTGATTGCCAATAAAGATACTCGTAAAAAATTCAGCTAGTTTATTTTTTATCCCTTCTTCATGTACTTCCGTAAGTTTCCCTTCTATTTCCACATACGTATCACCAAAGCCACCATTTTCGTAGCCATATAAAATATGGGTATATGGGTTTTTGCGTAGCTCTTCCATTTTTTCTGAATGTTTATTCGTCACTGTATACAATACAAAATCTTCATGCTGGAATGTCATGTATCGTGAGTAAGGCTTGCCATTTTCAACAGTTGCCAATGTTCCAATCTTTTCTCGATTTAATACTTCTAAAATTTCATCACGTACAGAAGTCATAGTATCCCATCCTTTCATCTATATACCTATTTTGCCCTTTCCCAAGAAAGCTAAACCGTATTTTTTTTGAAAAATGTGAAATGACAATCTTCGGGCATAATGAAAATCTATTGTTATAATAACTGGATGGACAACAGGAATTTTCGAATGAATGAGGGTTAATAATGAAACAAGCTTTTTTTACGCGCTGTTTGTTTTTCATAACAGGCATTATCGTGCTTTCTTTTGGTATCACCTTAACAATTAAAGGCCAACTTTTTGGAGTGGGCTCATGGGATGTACTACATATTGGCTTAACAAAAACAGTAGGCTTATCAATCGGTTCATGGTCCATTATTTTGGGACTTGCTATTTTAGCATTTGATATGCTGATTACAAAAAAATTCCCTTTACCTGGAACGTTTATCGATATGTTTTTGGCAGGCATTTTTATTGATATTTTCAACTATTGGTTACCTGATATTGATGGTTTTTGGATGCAACTTATTTCTTACCTTACAGGGTTAGTGTTACTAGGCTGGGGCTGTGGAATGTATATGGTAGCAAATTTAGGTATTGGACCGCGTGATACACTCATGCTGATGATGGTTCATAAGCTTGGCTGGAGTGTGACTCGCTCTCGTACAACAATGGAAGTAACAGTTGCAATCATTGGCTTCCTACTTGGCGGTCCTATAGGCATCGGTACGGTATTTATGGCATTTGGGCTTGGACCAATCGTACAATTTGCCTTATCCTATAACGAAAAATTATTTATGCGATGGACAGGCGTGAAAAGCGCTGTTGTCTAAACTTTAATGACAATGCAGTTTTTGCATTGTCTTTTTTTACAGTTGAAATATACAGTTCAACTATATATAATCAAACTATATAGTCTGACTGTATATTTGAGGTGAAGATGTGAAAAAACATAAATTATTACCTTTATCTGAAACCATGCATTACATTTTACTTGCCTTACGTGAACCACTGCATGGTTATGCGATGATGCAAAAAATTGAGGAAATGAGTGCTGGTACAGTAAGGATTGCTGCTGGTACTATGTATGGAGCCATTGAAAATTTATTGAAATATCATTGGATTACACCTGTTGAAACCCAGGATTCAAGACGCAAGGTTTATCAAACGACCGAAGAGGGTCTAGAAATATTAGCGGCAGAGCAACAAAGATTGCAGCACATTTTAGCTTTATATGAGGGAGCTGGCAAACATGATAAAATTTAAAGTCTTTTTTGATATCGAAAAGGAAGAGTGCTGGTTAAATGAAATGTTAGCTAAGGGTTGGCGATGCTCCAACATTAACTCAGCAGGTATTTATACATTTCAGCCTACTGAAGATCTTGAACAAGTTATTCGGATTGATTGTCAGCAGGAGCTTCGCAAAGAAAATAAAGCTACCTATAAGCAATTACATGAGGATTTTGGCTGGCGTATAGTAAAAGAAAAATCATATGATGGCACTTTTTATTGGACAAAAAGTAAAGATGGTAATGATGAATTATTTTCAGATCATGATTCCCACATTGCGAAATATAAACGTTTAATGAAACATGCAAGCAATTGGGCAATACTCTCTCTTATCTTCTTAATGATTTTTTATGGCAACGATAACGTCGCTCCCTTTTTCAGTATAAAAAGCGCATATTATACCCCAGGTTTATGGGATAAAGAAGGTGCTGCCTTCCTTTTTGCTTTTTTATTTGAAACACCCTTTGCCATCATGCGCTTTCTTCCACCATGGCTATTTTTAGCAACTTGTAGTATTTACATCACACTCTATTATCGTTATCGTAAATCCATACAGCAATTTTTATAGCAAATAGCAAGGAGCCTCTTACGCATTGTAAGGAGGCTCCTCTTTCCTTTATGCTTCTGGTTCAGCAGTATTTTGTCCTGTTGCTTCCATCACTTCTGGCGTATCGTCCACTGTATCATCTTCTTGTACGTTTTCAGCAGCTGGTGGTGTAATCGTCACAAGTGTGTAGTCATCCTCTTGTAAAATTTCAAACGAGAACTGTTGACGAATATCTCCGACGTATAGAGAAGTCCCGATGGCAACATGTGTAACATCTATTTCAATGGTTTCTGGAATGTCAGTTGGCTTCACTTTAATACGCACTTCACGATTAGGCTGGAGCAGGAATCCGCCATCAGCAACTCCCACTGCATCCCCAATTACAGTCACTGGAATATCCACTTCTAGCTCCTCTGACATATTGATGGATTTAAAATCCACATGCTTAACATTCCCTTTTAATGCACAACGTTGTACCTCTGTCAAAACTGCATTAATGCGTTTTCCTTCAACATCTAATTGGAAAACACTTTTCGTACCGTGTGTAGCTAACATTTTTGCAAAGGCTCTCGCATCTAACATAATTGCCGTTGATTCCATTTGAAAGCCGTAAACCACACCTGGAATGCCCCCATTTTGTCGAAGCTGTGTTAAAGAAGATTGTCGTCCCTTTTGACGTTTACTGGCAGTTAAAACCATATTCATCGAATATTTCCCCTTTCATGGAAACTAGTCTCATAAAAGGTTTTGCCTTTTCTATTATATTTTATACATAGCAAGCACGCGATTATTTTGTCAGTATGGTAGTGATAATTTGCCTCTCGGGATTACCGTTACGCAATACAACACAGAGTGCGATAATCGCTAAAACCGTACAAACCATAAACATGACCATATAGGACGTAAATTGCACAATAAAGCCCATCAAAAATCCACCCAACCCAAAGCCTAAATCATAGGTAGCTAAAAATAAACCTAGCAAAACATTTCTCGATTCTTTTGGTACAACAAACGACATATATGTAGTAATTGTCGGATATAGCATCGCTGAGGCAAGGCCATTGAAAACAGCGGAAATATAGACAAAAGAACCTATTTCAGGTAAAACAGCAAGCAGCGTTGTGCCCAATATGGAGCTGAAAAGCACACAGGCAATAAATTTCGGATGCCATTGACCATCTGAAGGAATAGAGCGTCGCAATACAAAGCGACTACCTACCACGACCAATGCCTGTAGTGTTAAATAAATAGCTGGATTCCCCACTCCCTCAGTCAGCATAAACAATGGTAAAAACGTGGTGATGGCGCCAAAAATAGCAGCACCAAGAACCATAACGATTGCTGATAGGATTAGCCCCTTGTGTTGTTTTGCCCCCTTCATGGCGGCTATCAGCTCTCTTGTTGTCACAACTTCTGTGTCTTCCTTTGCTTTTGGTAAAGGGGAGCCAATAAAAAACAGTAGTGGCAGAAGAGCCAACAAAACCACAAAGATCAATAAATGCTGTCTATCAAATTGCGTCCACAAGAGTAGCGCTACTGCAGGTCCATATAAACCCGGTACAACACTGGATAAGGAATACATCGACATGCCTTGCCCCCGATCATGATCGTGTAAGACATCTGTAATACCTAGCTGCATCGCCATGGAAAAGAAAGCTGTGATGATCCCCTGTAGGGCTCGTACTAAAAATACACTATCAATACCAAATACTACATAGATAAGCAGTGCAAGTGCATGGCCAATTAACAGCCATTGCATAATGGTATAAGGGCTATGCTTGGCGACCATTTGGCCAGCAAAAGGCCTTAATAGCATACAAACAAGCATATACATGGCCATCATGACACCAATTTCGCCCTCCAAGTACCCCCCATCCGCTGCTTCTAATGGAAAAATAACTGTCAACACGGCATTGGCGGTAAAAAAAATAGCCGCAAGCCCATATAATTGCATCATGCGAAGGGATAAAGGCTGAAGTTTCATGATACTTGCTCCCCTTGCAACGAAGAAATTTCTTGACGGCTTATAGGTAATCTAGAGGCTAATAAGCGCTGGCCGATCGGATGGGTCATATATGGAATTTGAGACACATCATGAAGAAATTCCACCACTTCCCCCTGGTCTACAACAGCTACTTCATCTGCAAACAAACTAACTGCGTGTAAATCGTGGGTAATAAATAAGTAACTGAGGCCCCTTTCCTGTTGCAATTGTTTCAGTAGTTTTAGGATACTGATTTGTACCAATGCATCTAAACTATTAATGGATTCATCCAAGATGATGAGCTTAGGGTCTGTTGCTATCGCCCTTGCTATAGTCACCCGCTGTAACTGACCACCACTTAATTGATGAGGGTATTTTTGAGCATCTCGCTCCGATAGTCCCACCTGTACTAAAAGTTCCTCTATTTTTTCTAGCCGCTGTTGTTTCGTCAACTGTAAATGACAATTCATTGGCTCTGCAATGATGTCTCGAATCTTCATTTTCGGATTAACAGCACTATGGCAATCTTGAAAAACGATTTGAATATTTTTTTGTAATTGCTTCTTCTCTTCTTTAGATGCCGTTACTAGATTAATATGATCGAATTGAATGGTACCGCTATCTGGCTTTTCCATACCAATTATCAGCTTTCCTAGTGTGGTTTTACCACTACCGCTCTCTCCGACAATGGCTAAGCAAACCCCTTGCTTCAAGGTGAACGACATATTTTTAACAGCTTCTACTGTTTCATCTTCCCCAAACCATTTCTTTTTTCGATAGGTTTTAGATACTTGCTGGATTTCTAACATCGACTTTCCTCCTGTCGTACCCAATAGTTCGTGTCTAGTTCATATAGGATTCCGTTTGTATCACCTGACCAGCTATCCACAAGTTTTTCGAGCTGATCATCCTTCCTTTTGGCTGCGACCAATGCTCTTGTATAGGAATGAACAGGGTTTTGTAATAGCCGTTCGGCTGGGCCGTATTCCATGATTTTCCCTCTTCGCATAACTACAATTTGATCTGCCATTCGAGCGATGACGCCAAGATCATGTGACACAATCAGCATCGTTGTCTGATATTGTTGCTGACAATGAGACAATTCCTCTAAAATCTTGAGCTGTGTCATCGTATCAAGGGCTGTCGTTGGCTCATCTGCAAGTAAAAGTTTCGGACGAAGACTCATAGCCAGGGCAATCATGACACGTTGAAGCATGCCC
Source organism: Lysinibacillus capsici (assembly GCF_020217405.1). Classification (NCBI taxonomy): domain Bacteria; kingdom Bacillati; phylum Bacillota; class Bacilli; order Caryophanales; family Bacillaceae; genus Lysinibacillus; species Lysinibacillus capsici. The sequence goes on from NZ_CP084108.1 coordinate 2,835,568, forward strand.
CCACTTAACTCGTGAGGATATTTTTTTAACAGTCTTGAATCGCTCAATTGAAAAAAAGCAAGTTGCTCAGTTGCTATGTGCAATGCTTGTTTTTTACTGAGCGATCGGTGTGCTTGTAATGTTTCAATCATATGCTCTCCTATTGTTATAATAGGATTAAACATAGCCATAGGATTCTGCAATATACATGCCACGTCATTGCCCCGAAGACCTCGCAACTGCTGTTCATCCATTCCCAGTAAGGAACGCCCTTCTAATAAAATGTCTCCCTCATAGTTTCGGGACTCCCGAAACAGTTGCAAGATAGCATAGCACAGCATCGTTTTACCGCTACCGCTTTCCCCGACAATGCCAAGCGTTGTACCAGTTGGAATCTGGAAATCAACATGCTGCACAACTTTTTTAAGTCCCTGCGCTGTTTGAAGCGTAATTGACAAATCCCTTATCTCTAACATATTGTCACCTCTTCTTCTTATACTTTGGCATCCATAGCCGTACGAAGGGCATCCCCAAACCAATTAAAAATAAGAACGGTTAATGAGATCATGATACCTGGTATAAACATAAGCGTTGGTTCACTCATTAAATAGGTTTTACTATCATTAATCATCATGCCCCATTCTGCCATCGGTGCCGTAACACCTAGCCCTAAAAACGACAGCTCCGAAATTAAAAGTATTGTGGAGCCAAGCCCGATTAGTTTTAACAAAAATATTTGTGGAAAGACAAACGGCAATATATGCCTCCTAATAATTTTTCGTTTCGGTACACCTGTCAGCCGTGCATATTGTACATAAGTGCTTTCTTTTAAAGAACGCACCATATTGCGAATAATACGCGCAAAACCTACCCACGACACAAAAATAATTGCCACAAACATATTTTTAATGCCGCCACCTAACGCACCTACAATGACAAGGGCAAAAATAAAATCAGGAATGGATAGAAGAACATCACAAATACGCATTAATACTAGATCAACCAGCCCACCGATATACCCCGCCAGACACCCTACGATGATGCTAATGATTAAGGTAATGAATAGTACGCCAGAGGCTAGCAGCAGAGAGGTGCGTGTACCATACAATAAACGAGATAGCACACAGCGCCCTAGGTGATCTGTACCTAAGGGGTAATGCATAGAAAATCCTTGTAATTTATTGGCTATATCTGTTGTATAAGGATCATGAGGCGCTAACCAAGGAGCAAATAGAGCCATCACCACCAGCACGAGTACGAGCAAGCTACTGATGATGAGTGGCAGATTTTTTTTCATTATAGAGCGCCTCCTTTCAGCCTGACACGTGGATCAACAACCGCACAAAGTATATCTGCTATAAAATTGATGGTGATATATAATCCCCCAATGATGACAATAAAAGCTTGTAGTACAGCGTAGTCCCTTGCTAACATGGCCTCCACAATAAAGTGTCCCACGCCAGAAATGGCAAAAACATTCTCAATAATCGCTGCACCCCCTAATAGACCACCACAGGTCATGGCAAGGGATGTGATAAGTTGTGGTAAAATGCCTTTGAAAATATGTGTACGCAAAATAACCGTTTCTTTTACCCCTCTTGCACGGGCAAAGAGAACATGCGGTTTCTTCATTTCTTCTCTCATGCTTGATCGGATGAGCCTAATATAATAAGGTATAAATCCTAAAGCCAGTGTTATCGATGGTAAAATGACATGAGCAAAACTTCCCCACCCCATAAGTGGTAAGACGCCCCATTTCAAAGCCACTGTGTAAATGAAGAGAAAGGCAAGCCAAAAACTTGGCATAGAGGCGATTGTAAAGATAGCTGTACGTGTAAACCAATCGAGCCACCCACTGTTTTTACTTGCAGACCAAATGCCAATAGCAAAGCTAATGACAATAATTATGACCAATGCTGTTATTGCTAAAAGCAATGTTGTCTCAAATCGTTGAAACAGTTCTGTTGCCACGGCCTTTTTCGACACAAAGGATGTTCCGAAATCTAATTGCAATGCATGGCTGAGCCAATCAATATATTGTATCCATAATGGTTGATCGAGACCCATTTCTTCACGCATACTTGTCATGGCCTCTTCAGTAGCTGGAATTTGATTGATTGTAAAATATGCTTCAACAGGATCAACAGGAATGAAACGGATTAATCCAAAGGCGATGATGGTTATACCAAGCAATGCCAGTAACATACTGGCTAGCCGTTTAACAAAGAATGCAAACATTTTGATTACTTCACCTCATATTGATTGAGTGGCACTTCAAATTGCTGCATAGAAAACGATAAATTGGTTAGACGTTGATTGGCCACCAAATAATTTGTCCGATAAGATAATGGCATGAAAATCGCCTCTTCATGAATGGTTTGTAAAATAGCTTCATACAAACTACGTCTCTCTGATTCATCAGTTGAGCGAATCACTTTCGCAATATTCGCTGCTAATTGTTCTGATTGTGCCATGCCTTTTAACGCATAATAGCCAATTTGCTTTTCCCCCGTCATCATCCGTAAATACATATGGGGATCATAAGGTGCCCCCCACGTATCATTCATAATGACATTGAACTCACCTGTTTTACTTCGCGTTCGGAAAAGTTGATCTTCTTCTCCAATCAATTTGACATCTACGCCTAATTCACGCCATGCGCCCTGTAAATATTCAAATATAGATTTATGCACTTGGTCATTACTGTTATATGGAATTGTGATGGTCAGTGCTTGACCGTCTTTGGATCGAAACGGAGCCCCTTCTTCAAAGATCCAGCCTGCTTTATCCAATAGTTGCTGGGCTTTTTCTAAATCATAGCTGTAAGACTCAAATGGAATATCACTATACGGAAATCCTGGAGCAAATAAAGACTTGGCCTCTTGTTCAATGCCATTTAATACATGTTCAATAATTGTTTGTCGATCAAAAGCATACTGCAAAGCAAGTCTGACATCTTTATCTTGCGTCACGCCATAGTCTGAATTGAAAGATAGTATTCTAGTAGAGGAAGGTTCAGAAATTAGCGTTTGATATTGGGGATTTTTCTCCAAAACTCGGAGTTCCTCAGGTGCTAATTGACCACTTCCGAAAATTAAATCAATATCTCCTTTTTCAAGTGCCATCATACGTGCTTGTGAATCAGGAATAATTTTGACGATGACTTTTTCTAGCTTAGGCTTCTCTCCCCAATAATGCTCATTACGTGAAAATTCAGCAAAATTGTCTTGCTTGTAATCAGTTAAAATCCAAGGACCTGTTCCAACCGCTTTTTCAATGCCATCTTTGGTTGTCCCACTTGCTGGGAAGCCACTATCCCCTAACATACGTAATGGACGAATCAACGTTAACTCCTGTAAAAATGGATAGTAAGGCTCTTTTAAATGAATCTGTAATTTCAGCTTATCTAAGACTTCTACCCGATCAATGACTGCCACCACTTCTAGCCAACTATGCGGTGCAATATTCTCCACTACAGTTTCGATATTACGTTTAACATTGTCTGCCGTAAGCTGAGAGCCGTCTGAATACAAGACATTGTCTCGTAATGTAAATATGTAGCTCTTACCGTCTTGAGACATTTCCCATGCTGTTGCTAATCCTGGCTCTATTTGCCCATCATTTCCATAGCGTACAAGCGGATCGTATATCATGGCCTGAGCAAACATTTCATTTGGTGCATACAGGTGTGGATTTACTTCTCCAATATCCTTTGGCCAAGAAATGGTTAAAACATGTTCATTTTCACCTTTTGCCTTGTCTTTTTTTGTCTTGTCATCTGAATTTCCGCAGGCCACAAGCATACTTCCACTCACAATCAATAGAACTAGTAAACTCATTATTTTTTTCAATATACTTTCCCCTTCACTTAAATAGTAATGATTACTATTATCATTCAAAATCGAATTTTAAATGATTCATGACTTTTTGTAAAGTAGATATTCAAAAATAAATCTTAAAGACATAAAAAAACACCTCCTCTGTCCACGGAACAAAGGAAGTGCCTTCTGTCTTAATATAGTGCTATTTTTGTATGCAATAGCTCATGTAACTCATGCAATTTTTTAATTTCATAATGTGGTTCAATATCACTCGTATTTTCAACATTGCGGATGTTAAACCAACATGTATCAATGCCTGACAGCAATCCGCCTTTAATATCTGATGTCAAAGAATCGCCGATTATAAGCGTTTTAGCTTTATCAAAATGCTCAATCCGCTCAAATACATAATCAAAAAAGGCAGGCATTGGTTTTTGATAGCCCGTTTGCTCGGAGATAAAGATGCCTTTAAAATATTGTGCTAAATCGGCATCCACTAGTCGTTTATTCTGTGTCAACGTTACACCATTTGAGACGACATACAAATGATAGTGATTAGCTAGTTGAGCGATAACTTCATAAGCTCCCTCTACATAATGGTGTGCTTCCTGTAAGTATTTTTGGAATAGTGATTCAAAGTAGACGCCATCGACCTCCATCCCAAATTCCTTTAAAGCAACCGCAAACCTTGTATTATGTAGTGTATTTTTTGTCACTTCCCCACGCTCAAAAGCTCGCCACATCGATTCATTAATTTCTTTGTAGCGCGCAATCATCTCGGGCGTAGTGGCTATCTTTTCCTCTCTAAACATGCGGTCTAGTGCTGCATTTTCAGCTAAATCAAAATCTAGTAATGTATCATCTACGTCAAACAATAAGATCTCATATTTCGTCATGTTCATTCCCACTTTCTTTGATGCATTGTGACTATTTACTCTATATCATGATAACGTTTTTTATGAAAAATAACAGTAAAATGTCCTATGACAGAATATTAGAACATGTATGCGCTTTATACACATGCTTATCCGTCCATTGAAACGAGGGAACTTTTTCTATATTGAAAAAAATATTCGACTAGCCCTAAAATAGCTCGTTCTGCAATTTCATATTTGAAATTATCGTTGAATATGAGACAATAGATTGCTAGAAAGGAAGATGTACGAAAGATGACGACCTTACAAAAAATAACACCTGTCTATGATCCTTGGGAAGCCTATTTAGATGTAGAACAACATGGACAAATGACACTCTCAAATATTGAATTTACAACAACAACACTTTGTAATATGCGCTGCGCACACTGTGCAGTAGGCTATACATTACAAAATAAAGACCCTGAGGCATTACCAATTGAATTAATTCTAAAACGATTAGATGAAATACCCCATTTAAAAACGCTCAGCATTACTGGTGGAGAACCTATGATGAGTAAAAAGTCCGTCCAGAATTATGTGTTGCCACTTTTAAAATATGCGCATGAACGTGGTGTACGGACACAAATTAACTCCAACCTAACATTGGAACCAGCACGTTATTTACTGATTGCACCTTATCTTGATGTCCTTCATATTTCCCATAACTGGGGAACAATCGATGAATTCGTCGAAACGGGCTTTGCAATGATGGAACGCAAACCAACATACGACCAACGTGCAGCCTTATTCCAACGCATGATTGATAACGCAAAAATGCTAGCTGAACATGGTGTAATGGTATCAGCAGAAACAATGTTAAACAAAAAAACTTTACCATACTTAGAACATATTCATCACCAAATTATCCATGAGATGAAATGTGCACGTCATGAGGTGCATCCAATGTATCCATCCGACTTTGCAAGTGCACTTACTTCTTTATCACTAGAGGAAACACGTGAAGCCATTCATCACCTGCTAGATATCCGTGATGACAATACATGGATGTTATTTGGTACACTACCATTCTACCCATGTAGCATGAACGAAGAAGATCAAAAGCTGTTACAACGTCTCCGTACTGAGAAGAATGTCACGATGCGTAATGACCCAGACGGTCGTTCACGATTGAATATCAATATCTTTACAGGTGATGTGATCGTTACCGACTTTGGTGACACACCAGCCCTCGGCAATATTGTACATGACGAACTACCATTGATCTTTGATAAATGGATGGCGACCGACTTGGCAAAATCGCTTAACTGCCATTGTCCAGCAGTCAAATGCTTAGGGCCAAATGTACTTGTAAAAAATATGTATTATCCAGATGCCGCGTTTGTGAGTGGCTCTGCTCGTGTATAAGTTCATCGATACAGACAGAAACTCCATGTTGAACAAAGACTGATCAACATGGAGTTTTTTTACATATGAAGTTATAAATTGTAGGTTATCCGTATTCCTGTTCCTTAATGCATCGTATATAATTGTTCGATCGTAAGTGAGGAATCCGCCTCTTGATTTTTCTTGTCTTCGGAAATGATTTTCCCTTCATAAATCAATCCACCTGTACGTAAATCAACGATAGACAACCACTGTCCATCGGAAACACGATATACTAAATAAAATTTTCCCTCTGCTATACGTAAATATGGAGCATCTTTCTCATTCGCAATGCTTGAATATTGAAGGGTTAAGGGTTCTTCCCACTGTTTCTTTTCAATATGATAACGATTCAGCGTTAGACCATTGGCTGAATAAACAGGAATGTATATCGTTTCTTTATGAATCCGCATTGACTTCCGATAGGGTTTTAATTCTTCTGGCATAGTCCATTCCTCTGCTTCATTCTTGGCATTATCATAGAGATATATTTGACTAGAGATAACTTCTAGCTCAGTATTTTCTTTTCGCTCACTGTATTTTTCTACCATATATAAATAATAATTTTCGTTTTGAGTAGTAGTATTGTATTCATTAAAAATACGGATACTGGAAGTGCCTCTTTCTTCTGACACTAATTCTGCAAGGATGGCATCCTTTACTAATTCCTTCTTCTCCACATCAATCGTATAGACATGCAACTCTTCCCTAGCCTTTATAAGATAGTTGGCTGATAAATAGTTTGTTGTTAAAATATTTATCTTTCCATCTCCTACGTAGACGTCATTCACATTAATCCAATCATAGCTAGCTTTGACTGGTATATCGATTTTAAAGGAAGAACTGTCATTTGTATTTTTATCAAGTGTATCAATTTGAAGCGTTACGACATTGCCTCTAGCTTCTTTTTTACCATCATCTAGAAACGTTGTATAAATCAAGCGTGCTTTGTCTTCAAAATATTTTCTTGGATCAAATTCTTTCCCTCGCATAAAATTACGGTGTTCCTCAATATATTTCCGAAGAATCATAGGTTCATTTGGGGCAATTAAATCGCCAAAAAAAGACTGATTATTGGGATTCGTGGAACCATCCTTTGATATGTACAACATATGATAAAGATCATTACTCTGATAACTTGTTTGAAGGATAAGATTTTCGATTTCTTCCTTATTTCCGCTGATCGTTTCAATTTTATAGGATCTGTCATTTTTCGAAGCCATTGCTGTTTTCTGGATATAGTAAGAACTGATAAATACCAAGATGAAGAAACAAATACTGATTGTTTTCCAATATTTTTTCATTGTTATACCTCCTCTAGACCCTGATTTTATATTTTAGTAAATGATTCGCAATCCAAATGGCACTTCCTAAAACGATCATGCTCGCTACCAGTACCATGAAGAAAATTTCAAGTGGGTAAAAGTAATTTGTATAAACATTAACTAATAGGATTGGAGCAAAAAATACCCCAAGTGACAGTAAGCCATAAAAAATAGCGTAAAAAATTCCTTTTAAACCATAACTTCGCTCAATTAAAATCGCGGTAAATATTACTGCCACGAAAAGTAATCCAAGTGCATATACTAGGATAAACTCTGTAAAGGTAGTCGGATACAGCCACCTCCACATATTTAAAGTAGAACTAGTATAAATTGAGAAATTTGATTGGAGATCGATTGGTATAATCTTATTCACTATTTGTTTTTCCATCAAAATTAGCAATATTTGCAAGGCAATCAAGCCAAGAACTAAAAGCATAATCGTCGTTAATTTCGCAAAATAAATGGCGATTCTTTCAGTTGGTAACATGAATAATCTGTAAATAAACGTATTTTTGCCAAACCAATCTCGATACCAAATAAAGAAAACATAAATCATCAACATGGCGATACAAAAAAAGATTGGCAGCAGAAACCATTCTGAATCAGTGAATCGATCGAAAGAAAAAGTCCCGTATTGCTCCACATACTGGTTCATGGATAACTGGTTTTCTGCCATCAACTGTTTAGCATTTTTCATATAAGTTTGTGAGATAATTCCTGCTCCCATAAGCTGGCTGAGCATGGTCAAGCCTATTAAAATCAAATACAATTTAAAAAATCGATTTACTTCAAAATGAACAAGTTTTAAATAGTTTTTCATGCTCGATATACCTCCCTCATCACATCAACCACTGATTTCCCTTCATTTTCACGTACTTCCTCCACGCTAAATTCCCTCAATACTGCACCGTCATCAATAAGGACTGCTTTATCAATCAAATGCTCAATATCACTAATTTCATGCGTTGTTATAATGACACCACGTTCTTCAATTAAATGGCTTGTAAACACCTCTGCAATCTGCTCACGAGAGAAAATATCAATGCCAGAGAATGGTTCATCCATCAGTAAATAATCGACATCAAGTGACAAACCCAGTAGCATATTCACTTTTGCTGTATTTCCTTTCGATAAGTTAGCAATACGTTCATTCGGATCAAGTTTAAAAAATTGTAGTAATTCTTCTGCCCTCTGAGGATTCCAGCTTTTATAAAAATCAGCCATGAACGTAAAAGCTTCATTGATTTTCATTTGTGGCAACATCGTTATTGTGTCTGGGATGAAGGTTATTTTTTCAAAACTTTCTTTTGTGATTTTTTCTCCATCCATTAAAATTTCACCACTATTAATTGGTGTGAGCGCCATAATAGCTTTCATAATGGTCGTCTTACCTACACCATTTATTCCTATTAAACAAGTAATCTCTCCTTTTTCTGCAGTAAAAGAAATGTCTTTTAAAACCTGTTTCCTGCCATATTTCTTGTTAACATTTTTTACTTCTATCATTTCGATTCCTCCGCTTCTCCGCTTTCGGCATCATGTTTTTTCTTTACAAGTTCCAATACTTCGGCTAACGGCACATCGATAGATTTAATAGAGCCTAAAAATAAGTCAACCGCTTCGATAATCAATTCCTCACGGACATTTTTAAGGACCGCTTCATCTTTCGTAATGCAGCTAGGCATATTCCCCTCTGTAAAAATCAATCCTTGTTCCTCCATTTCCTTATAAGCTCGTTGCGCAGTATTTGGGTTAATTTTTAACTGATTGGCTAATTCCCTTCTGGATGGAATCTCCTGTCCTGGCTCATAAAATCCCTTGGCAATTTGTTCTTTCAAATGCCGAATCACTTGGACATACACCGGGTCCCGATTATTAAAATTTATAGTCAAATAACTCAACTCCTCAAAAAATTAATTCCGCGTATTAACCACTTAATACACAGTACGTAGAATGATGGGTTGCACCTATCAACATGGACATATTTTTTCTCTCGTTAACACCTCAGCGTATTAAGCACTTAATACACCGACAATAAAAAAATGTATTAAACAGTTAATACACTTCTTAAAATGTATTATATGCTTAATACACATTTTAAGTCAATCACATTTATGGAAATATCTATCAATAATTAAAATCACAGCCAGTTGTACAAGTAGTATGTACATTATGGATGCAACTATTCTTTTCTTCAAACAGACGAGCGTTTTTATCTCATTGTTAACTGGTAATGACTGTATGTTTTCTTGTAATTATTTTTTAGCATAAAAAATATTTTATGTTCACAAGAGGTATAAGAAATAGAAGTTGAGCTATACTATTAAAGATTTCACTTCAAATCCAATGACTAGGAGGGTTAACCCGATGAGTGCGATTGATCGATAACTCAGAAGGACCATCAAAACTGAATAAGCTAAAGTACAGATTTCTTAGGAATATCTTAAGATCCTATGCGGAAGCGAGGCAGTGTGTCATGGAGCAGAAAATGTAAGTGGTAATCAGACCCGGAAATTTATTTCCGGGTTTTTCTAATTGTAAAGCCGTTATTCTAAATACATAAAAGCCATATTCAGATGAATATGGCTTTTCCTCTTATCTAATTAATTCCTTTGCAAGGAATCTATAGGTATTTAAACGACTTTCTAATTCATATTGATTGCAATTTAGCATCACTTCATCAAAGCCATAGCGTTCTTGCTCAGCGCTTAAAAAAGTAGCAATGTCTTGGGGTGTCCCGACAAGATTCGCCTTGCGATTATTGTCAATCGTCAATTTATCCATTTCAGTTAATGGATAATCCTTCGCTTCTTCGGGTGACATTGTTTGAATGATTTGCCCTTTCATTAAATGAAGTCGAGAAATATCAATCGGTTTAGCTAAATATTCCGCTTCTTCTAAGGTTGGGGCAACTGTTGCTGCATATGTCACAATGATTTGTGGTTTATCCATATAATAAGAAGGCGTAAAATAGGCTTTATAGGCATCAAAGATATCCTTTGACATATTGCCCGTGAAAAATTGTGCATACGAATAGCCTACTCCCAGCTGGCCAGCCTGCATGGCGCTCTGACCACTAGAACCTAGTAACCAAGCCTCTGGTAATGAAATATGAGCAGGAGCTGCAACGACTTGATCATAGACATGTTCACCTGTTTTTTGATTATTCATTAGTTTTAATATGATTTCTAGCTTATCATACTGTTCTGTGAAGCGTTGTCGTCTTCCCTCTGCCAAGGCATAGATAGCGGCATGATCACCACCAGGAGCTCTCCCCACACCAAAATCAATACGATTGGGTGCCAGCCCCGATAATGTTTTAAAGACCTCTGCTAGCTTATAGGGTGAATAATGCATCATCATGACACCACCCGTACCAATGCGAAGCCGCTGTGTTTTAGCAGCTAAAAAAGCAGCAGTTACTTCAGGAGCTGAACTCGCCAATGACTGGCTATTATGGTGTTCAGCAAGCCACATACGGTGATAGCCAAGCTCTTCACCTAGCAATGCCAGCTGTTCTGTACGTTGGAAGGCCTCTTCTGCAGAATGACCTTTAGGAATCGGCATTTGATCTAAAATACTTAATCTCATGTAAAACATCCTCTCTGTCTCTAGCTCCCCCTTTTACTGTAATACAGTTTGGATGATTTACAAAATAAAAAACCTTACTCATAAGCTAGTTGTTTCTTTTCCCAAGTGTGATAGACCATGCCAACAAGCTTTTGTTGTTGTTGCTGGTTTAATACGACATCTTTAAATTTCATTGCCTCTAGGGAAAATTGCTGCGTTTGTTCGTTCACGACAAATTGGAGAATAGCATGTCCTTTTGCGTCTTGAAACGTAATATCACCTGACAATTCTACAACTTGCTCCCCAGTTTTCGCTTCATAATAGCGCCAGTAAGGTTCAAAAAAAGCGTAATTAAAAGCATTTCGAACTGTGACATCTGAAAAATTCTCCAAATAGCCTTCCTTTACAGTATCAATATACTCATGATCTGTTATATCTTTTTTTGCATTAAAGACATACCCTACAAGTACTCCCATAAACACAACACAGAGAAATACACGTATATGATTTCCTAAACTCATGTCATCACGTCCCCTTTACGTAAAAACACCATCAACTACATAATACATCAAAATAATGACTCCAAGTAGAATTTTTTTGTGTTATGTAGAAATTATCGTCATTTTCTATACGATCACTTCATTTATTTCTATTAAAAAATAGCAGCTAGAGTATTTACAGCCTATCCTCAGTTCGCTACTATCAGATTATTATGATAGAAAAGAGATGACCTTTTGTGCCTTTTGATTTAGATGTAAATATTTTATTAATTTTAATCCTCTTCGGTTTTTTAGCAGCCTTTATTGATTCAGTGGTTGGAGGAGGTGGGCTTATCTCATTACCAGCTCTTATGTTCGTTGGTCTTCCTCCCTCTACTGCAGTAGCAACCAATAAATTGGCAGGTACAATGGGTTCCCTTACTAGCACAGTGACATTTTATCGCTCTGGTAAATTAGATATAAAAGCCGTCTATAAGCTTTTCCCCTTCGTCTTTTTTGGCTCTATGCTGGGTGCTTGGATTGTCCACTTAATGGACCCAAGTGTACTGAAGCCATTAATGCTGATTATGCTTGCAGCCGTTGCTATCTATACCATCTTTAAAAAAGACTGGGGCAGTATGACCACCTATAAACAATTAACCCCAAAGCGTTCTATTATTTTTGTTTTTGTGATTACACTTATTGGCTTTTATGATGGCTTTTTAGGTCCTGGGACAGGCTCGTTTCTACTCTTTGCTTTTCTCCTAGTTGGCTTTGATTTTTTACAATCAGCAGGAAACGCCAAATTTTTAAATTTCGGCAGTAATGTAGCTGCCCTCCTTATGTTTATATACTTAGGACAAATAAATTATGCCTACGGACTACCAATGGGTCTTGCGCAAATTGCAGGAGCTATTGTTGGTTCAAAATTTGCCATTAAACGCGGCAGTGGCTATGTACGTAAATTATTTATCGTTGTGACCATTCTATTACTCTTGAAAAATACATATGACTATTTTTCATGATCAGCCGTTATACTAACGTATGCCAATACTATAGAACGATCAAACTTATCTCAATTGGGGTAAGTTTTTTTCATGGCATCAACTTTTTCCCTCTCCTCGTACGTCTAGTAAATGTATACAATTTGACAATGTTAAAAAAGGAGCTTCTTTGGACATGAGAACAAGAAATGCATTTCAACATGAAGAGGTGTTTGTCCAATTCATTCGAGAACAAAAAGAGCGTTTTTATTTGCTCGCGTATAGCTATACAAAAAATGAACAGGACGCACTAGATGTTGTACAAGACAGTATCCAAAAAGCCATGCTTTCATTAGATCGACTTGAAAATGTGACCTATATGAAAAGCTGGTTTTATAAAATAGTTGTCCGTACAGCCATAGATTTTTTACGTAAGCATAAACGCTTACAAGTGACAGATGATGATACATTACAATATTTAACACCTGCTCAAGAGGATGTTTATGAGAACGTTGACTTGGAGCATGCGTTGGATGAACTCCCGCAAATGTATCGAGAGGTTGTCATTCTCCATTATTTCGAGGATTTAAAACTCGCTGACGTGGCGAACATCCTCGACATTAAGTTGAGTACAGCCAAATCACGTCTTTATAAAGCATTAAAACTATTGAAAATACAACTGGAAGATGTGAAGGGAGAAACTGCACATGGATAAAAAATTACAGGAGTTAGAGAAACAATATATGAAAGTCCCGATTCCAAAAGAGCTAGACTTCGTGGTTGAAAAAGCACTTAAGCAAGGTCAAAAAAAGAAAAAAAATCGTACACCTCAATGGGTCCTTGGATCTGCCGCTGCAGCCATGCTATTTACAGCTGGTTTAAATGTAAGTCCTGCAATGGCACGTACACTCTCAGAAATTCCCGTGGTTGGTAGTGTGATAAAAGTATTGACTTGGACAGAATATGAAGTGGCTGAAGATACTTATGATGCCAACATTAAAGTACCTTCTATTGAAAACTTAGAAAATCAAGATCTGGCGAATACATTAAATGAAAAGTATCGTGCAGAAGGTAAAACACTTTACGATGAATTTATGGCAGAAGTGGGCGATTTAAAATTAAATGGCGGTGGTCATTTAGGTATTGATAGTGGTTTCGAAATCAAAACTGATAATGAACAAATTTTATCGATCGGCCGTTATGTTGTAAATACTGTTGGTTCGTCTTCAACGGTGATGGAATACGATACGATCGATAAAGAAAACGAAATTTTAATTACTTTACCAATGCTCTTTAAAGATCAGCACTATATTGAAACAATTAGTGAAAATATTAAAGAACAAATGCGTACACAAATAGCTGAATCGAATCAAGATAAAGTTTACTGGGTAAAGGGTGCTGGCCTTGCCGATGAAGAGTCAATGGAAGAATTTACAGCCATTAAACCTGATCAGCAATTCTACATTTCTGATAAAGGCAAGCTTGTGATTTCCTTTGATAAATATGAAGTGGCACCTGGCTATATGGGCGTTGTAGAGTTTGAAATCCCAACAGATGTCTTAAAAGAAGATCTTGTAAGCACAAAATATATTCATTAATTTAGCTTACGTTTCCTATGATGAGGTATTGGATGATGGTGTCGTCCAATACCTCATTTTTTTCATAAAACCATACCATTTTCTGCTTATAAAGCCGACTTTTTTTGTCAAAGCTAATATGTATCAATCAATGTTAGAGGGTTTTCAACATGAAAAGTGTAGGATCAATCAGTATTTTACATGTCATCTTCCTATCAATGACTGTTATTGGCTTAAAAAATCATGTAACCATTATTCCTCCACTGCTAGATGTGGCCAAAAGAGATGGCTGGCTATCTGTATTGTTTGCTGGAGGAATTATTTTCTTTTGGCTATTTTTATTAGTATATATTCAATCGAAATCTAAACAGGAGCCCATCCGAGATTGGCTTGATTCAAAAATCGGGAAAATTGGCTCTACTATTGTTATTTATACAGTTGCTATTTTTTTAATGATTATCGCAGCTTTTACAATGATTGAAACACTGCAATGGGTTAATACTACATTTTTACCTCAAACACCTGTGATCATCTTATTATTTATCTATACCATTCTGTGTATTCTTCTTGTGGCGACTAGCTTACAGACAATTGTCATTTTAAACGTTTTTGTATTATTCGGTGTAGTTATCTTTGGCTTTTTCGTTGCCTTTACGAACATGCAGGTAAAAGATTATGAATTATTGCGTCCATTTTTTGAACATGGATTCCAGCCTGTATTGCGAGGCATGATTTTCCCTGCATCCGGGTTTATTGAGCTTTTAATGTTGCTATTTTTACAGCATCAATTTAAGGAACGTATTCGCTGGTACCATTTTGCTATTATGCTGGCCATTTTAGTAGGACTGACATTAGGACCATTAATTGGGGCCATTACAGAATTTGGACCGAATGAAGCAGCTAAGCAACGCTATCCTGCCTACGAAGAATGGGGATTAGTGACAATCGGTCGCTATATCGAGCATCTTGACTTTTTCTCCATTTATCAATGGCTGACAGGAACCTTTATTCGTGTTAGTTTCCTTTTGTACATTGTGGCAGATTTATTGAAGATGACAGGAGATCCGAAGCGTATATGGCAAATGCTTGCTCCTCCCTTCTTTATTCTTTGTTTACCATTAATCATGCTAAATGAAAGCCTATTTTTAAAAGTTAAAGGACATTATATTCTTACAGCCACTTTTATTTTTTTCTTTTTACTGTCAATATTTTTCGTAGTCGTAGCTTTCTTGTCGGATAAATCTTCTAAAAAGGGGAAAACTGAAAAACAAGATAGGAAAAGTGGTGAATCATAATGCCTCAGCAAGAACAGGCGCTAGATCTTAGTACGATTAGAAAATTATTTCAAAAATCGGCAGATATTCAATTTCAGGAATATATGTTTAATCAGCAGAAAGTACACTTTATTACGTGTGATGCTATGATTGATCAACAAATGCTTAATGAAGTGATTATTCAACGTATTCAGTATTTATATGATCATTTGGATGAGGTCCCCTTTGAAGAGAATATCGCAAGGCATCTTCATGTTCCAAGTATTCAAAAAGTACAAGACAAGGAACAGCTGATAACTTTTGTCTATAGTGGCTTCTTGTTGTTGTATTTTGATGAAGGCAATCTTTTATATGCAAGCAATATTGCCCACAAGCCGAATCGCCAGCCTGAAGAAACACGCATGGAGGTTCTTGTTAAAGGGCCCAGAGATAATTTCATTGAAGATATACGCGTCAATATCGCACTAGTAAGAAAACGCTTGCCGACCAACTCATTTTGTGTGGAAAAAGTGGAGCTTGGGAAGCGTTCAAAAACTACGGTAGCCATTCTTTATTTTGATGATATTGTGGATATGGATATTTTACATGGCATCAAAAAGCAGCTCGCTGCCGTTGATACAGATATTGTTTTTAGTGGCGATTTATTGATGGAACAGGTGAATAAAAATTCCAAGCTTTTTCCGAAGTTTGATTATACAGGACGACCTGATTATGCGGTTCAGGCCTTAGCAAGAGGACGCTTTATTATTTTTGTAGATGGCGTCGCCTATGCCATCATTACCCCTGTCAATTTGTTTCTCTTACTGAAATCAGCTGAGGATAATGAATATCCTATTATTTTCAGTTCACTCGAACGATTATTGAGAATATTTGGTATTTTAATTGGCTTACTACTTCCTGCATTCTGGCTTGCGTTGACAACCTATCACCAAAACCAATTGCCACTTCAACTACTCGCAACCGTTGTGCAAGCGAAGGCGGGCTTACCGCTCCCCTCTTCGCTTGAAATGTTGCTCATGTTGCTGATGTTTGAATTGTTTCGTGAAGCAGGCTTGCGTCTCCCTTCCGTTATTGGTGGGACCATCAGTGTTGTAGGTGGATTAATTATCGGGGATGCAGCCATTCGAGCAGGTGTAACCAGTCCTGAAATGATCGTTGTCATCGCTATTTCTACCATTGCCTCCTTTACATTAGTGAATCAGTCGCTTGTTACTTCGGTCAGCATATTACGCGTTGCCTTTATCTTTGCTAGTGCCTTTTTCGGATTATTTGGCTTCTTTGTTTCTTTATACCTGACATTGCTTTACGTAAGTAATATTCGAATTTACGGCTACTCTTACATGAACCTGGCAACAGATCTAAATTGGGCAACCATTAAAAAATCCATCTTTCGATTATCACCTAAGGGCTATACAGAACGTAACAAAGCACTTGCTCCACAGGATTATACACGAACTTCAAAAGGACATGAAAACAAGGATTCTCCAAATAAAAACAAATAGCATCCCTATCGATTGTGAAGGGATGCTATTTTTATTCGCTCAACGATTTTGGACTCTTTCTTTTATAAGGTCCAGTACACTTTCCCAATGACCTTTCATTTCTTCTCGTACTGTCTGATCAGAAAGATGTTCCTGATGAAAGCTAATGGTTGTTTTATTAACACATTTTGGTAAAATACGGATTTGTACGGTAGATGGTTTTGACCACTCTTCCTTTTGCCAAGTTAATCGAAGCTGCTCTAACGGTTTAACAATCCTGATTTCGCCTGACCCTGTCTTTGAGTGGTATTTGTGCCCAGGCTCAAATATAACTGAAGTGCTTTCACCCAGCCATGTACGTACCCCTTCTGTTGTCGTGAGCAATGCCCATGCTTGCTCCTGCGAAATTGGAAACGTCCTTCTAACCCCGATTTGAAAACCCACACTTTTCGTTTGACCGATGATTCTATCGTTACCCATTGCTTCACCTCTATTTCATGACCTTTATTGTGAACTGTAGTTCTATTCGATAAACTTGCTAAACATTCCTTCTATGATTCATAAATGAAAGCTCCATTTTCCATATCAATAATTTGACCTGACCCCCTTTGATTATTCGATGGTATTACCTTTCAATGGATTCCCTCTTTCTACATAAACCTTTATTAGGCATATTAGTGTGCTTTAGATACAACATGAGCAGTACAAGTAATAAGGGAAGCAACTAAAAAAGGGAAATTGTTTAAAAAAACAATCTCCCTTTCCTTCATTTACGTCAATTCCACAAAATCTTTCTGAACGCTTTGTTCTGTTTGTCCCTTGCGAAATTGAATATGATGAAGCTTTGCAAAAATCCCATTTTGTGCCACTAGCTCATCGTAGGTGCCATCCTCTTCAATGCCCTTCGGTGTCACAACTAATACACGATCAGCATTGCGAATAGTTGCCAGTCGATGGGCAATAACTAGTGTTGTACGATTTTCAGCAAGCTCTGTTAACGATTGCTGAATGATCATTTCTGTTTCTGTATCTAAGGCAGAGGTTGCCTCGTCTAAAATCAAGATAGGCGGGTTCTTTAGGAACATACGAGCAATCGCGAGTCGTTGCTTTTGTCCTCCTGATAATTTTAAGCCACGTTCACCTATTTGTGTATCATAGCCCTCGGGCAGCTCTGCAATAAATGCCTCTAGATGGGCTTTTTTCGCTGCCTCTCGAATTTCCGCTTCACTTGCATCTAATTTTCCATACGCAATGTTTTCACGAATCGTACCTGTAAATAAAAAGACGTCCTGCTGTACGATACCGATTTGAGCACGTAATGACGCTTGTGTCATATTACGTATATCGATACCATCAATCGTAATAGCGCCCTTTGTCACCTCATAAAATCGAGGAATCAATGAGCAGATTGTAGTTTTGCCAGCACCCGAAGGACCTACAAAGGCAATAGTTTGGCCAGCTTTTACATCAAATGTTATATCATGTAAAACCTGTTTGGATGCATCATAATTAAAATGAACATGATTGAAGGCAATATTTCCATCTAAATGTTTAATAACCTTTGCATCCTCACGATCTTGAATTTCTGGCTCCTGTTCAATTAATTCACGGAAACGCTTAAAGCCAGCCATTCCTTTCGGATAAAGCTCTAATAAAGCACTAATTTTATCAATTGGTTTAATCAGAACATTCGTGTATAAAACAAAGCTCACTAGCTCCCCATAAGATAATTTCCCATTAAAGCTTAGCCAAGCGCCGACTACTAACACCATTAATGTAAGGAGGCGCGTCATCATGTAAATACTGGCGTGTGTCCCTGCCATAATTTTATAGGCATATAATTTAGCCGTACGGAAAAATCCATTTTGCTCCTTAAAGCGTTTAATTTCAAATTCTTCATTTGTAAAGGATTTCACAACACGGACACCGGACACACTATCCTCTACACGTCCGTTCACATCAGCAATTTTACCATACATCGTTTTCCAAGCATTGTTCATTTTTATATTACTAAATGTCACGAGCCATGTTAAAAATGGCACCATAATCGCTGCAATCAAAGCAAGTGTTGGATTCACATTAAACATAATGGCAAAGGCCCCAACAAAGGTCATGATCGCAATAAAGAGGTCCTCAGGTCCATGATGGGCAAACTCACCTATATCAAACAAATCATTGGTAATGCGACTCATAATATGACCTGTTTTCGTATTATCAAAGAATCGGAATGATTGCCTTTGTACATGCGTAAATAATTCCTGACGCATATCCGTTTCGATATTTATGCCTAGTTTATGTCCTAAATAGTTAACGATAAAGTTCAATAATGTACTAATGGCATAAACAAGCAGTAATAGGACACTTATTTTCACGATCATGCCCCAATCTCCTGTTGGCAATAACTCATCGATAAACCATTGAACAGCCAATGGAAACGCAAGCTCTAAGATTGCTACAATAATGGCACTTGAAAAATCGATGACAAACAATCGTTTATGTGGCTTGTAGTAGGAAAAAAATTTTCTATACATGTTTGTCTCCTCTCTAAGTTGTAAAAATTTTGCCTATCTTTTTATAGTACCATTTGTGCAAACGTAACGGAAAAGTATTTTTTCTCCATAGCAGTATATTTTTATTTACTTTTATATTGTTGCATGTTACTATGTTAGTAAGAATTGAATAGCTTTTGACTTTATTGTCAAAGGGGAGTAGCTAGCAGATGCGATCGAAGCATCTGATTCACATTCGTCATTACATGGTATATTACCATCGGGTGTGATGGCATTTCTTGTCACACAGAAAACTTTCTGTGCAACGAACAGTTAATTGCTTAGCAAGACCTTTGCCTATTTTTTAGGCAGGGGTCTTTTTCTTTTGCTTAAAATAGGGAAAGAATAAGTTAGCAAGCCATTCATTTCTGTTCAACAATTAAAGGAGGCAATAAATTTGGAGGCAATATTTTTAGAATACGCATGGGTACTTGTCGTATTAATTGTACTAGAAGGTTTGTTAGCAGCAGACAACGCCGTCGTAATGGCTGTTATGGTTAAGCATTTACCAAAGGCACAACAACAAAAAGCTTTATTGTATGGATTAGTGGGGGCATTTGTTTTCCGTTTTGCCGCATTATTCCTTATTACAACGCTCGTTAATTTCTGGCAGATCCAAGCAATAGGTGCAGCTTATCTACTGTTTATGTCTATTAAGCATATTTATGATTCGCGGAAAGCATCCCAAAACTCCGAAGAAATTCAAGAGCCGAAAAAACAATCTGGCTTCTGGATGACGGTTGTAAAAGTAGAACTTGCTGATATCGCATTTGCTGTGGATTCTATTCTTGCAGCGGTTGCCATTGCTGTCACACTTCCACATATCGGTGATTTTGATATTGGCGGGATTAACGCAGGTCAGTTCGCAGTGATGTTCTTAGGTGGTATTATTGGTGTCATCATGATGCGTTTCGCAGCTCGTTGGTTTGTAAAGGTTCTCGACAAATTCCCATCACTTGAAACAGCTGCTTTCCTAATTGTCGGCTGGGTTGGTGTAAAATTAGCTGTATTAACATTAGCACATGAAAAATTGGGTGTGATTCCACACGAATTCCCCCACTCCACTCTTTGGAAAGCTATTTTCTGGATTGTCTTAATTGCTATCGCATTAGGTGGCTACCTAATCGGTGTGAAAAATCAAAAGAAACAAGAACAATAATAATGAAAAATCGCTTCGATTACGATCGAGGCGATTTTTTTATCTTCTTAAAACTATAAAAGAAGAGATTTTCTAATTGAGAACGAATATCAATTAACTTTTGCATGAATTGCTTTAAAAATTAAATTTTTTGTATGTTACTGCCTCAACACTGTATACTAGTAAAGAAGTCATTTACTGCAAAAGGAGGAAAACTTTTATGTTATCTGAAAAACTACACACAGCTCTTAATGAACAAATGAATTTTGAATTCTACTCTGCGCATGCCTATATGGCAATGGCAGCCTATTGCACTGATCAAGATTATGATGGCTTCGCTAACTTCTTTTTAGTACAAGCCGAAGAAGAACGCTTCCATGCCATGAAATTTTATAATTTCTTAAGTGATATGGGCTACCGCGCAACAATTCAAGGTTTTGAAAGCCCAGGCAATCATTTCGAATCCATTTTAGATGCCTTTAAAACGGCTCTATCACACGAAAAAGAAGTAACACGCCGTATTTACAATTTATCAGACATTGCTTTAGATGAACGTGAGCATGCGACAATGGCCTTCTTAAAATGGTTTATCGACGAGCAAGTAGAAGAAGAATCTACATTTGATACATTAATTCGTAAAATTGAGCGTATCGAAACTGACTCAAACGCAATCTTTATGCTAGATGCAGAATTGGCTACACGTACATTTACACCAGATGCGGAAGCGTAATATTTCTTATAAAAAAATCTGCCATTAAGGCAGATTTTTTTCATAGTGTTGAAAAACAAAACAGTCAATTGAAAGGTAGAAATGGATTTCCGTTGCAGGCTACTTGCTTTCCTGTGGGCGAGCGCCGAATCACTTCCTCCACTACCGCTCCGTGCAGGGCTTCGCCTGTCTCGCTATCCCACGGGAGTCAAGTAGCCTTCCACTCCAACCCACTGACTTTTTAGCAAAGGTTTTCAAATAAAGTGCAAGTGTTTACTACTCTTTATAGAGGGGTGTTGTCACGCTTCAATTCTCCACATTGAAAATAAGAGTTTATCCCACCTAAGAATACAGATATTGGGTTATTTGATTTCTATACTAGTATGAAAAAAGTAAAGACACTTTGCAGAGTGGTTGATTGGAGTGGAGCCAGCATCACTCCTAGGGGATTTAGCGTCACAGAGGAGACCCTGGAGCGAACGGAAGTGAGTGAAGCGGCTCCTCAGACGTCCCCTGGAAAGGACGCTGGCGGAACGGAAATCAACCCCTCACCTTGCAAAGTTGCTTTTTCTGCCGTTGACATCATCTTTTTCAACAACATGAAAAAAATCTGCCATTAAGGCAGATTTTTTTAGTTATTGAATCTTTTGAAAACCTCATTACGGTTCTCTTACCACTCCATCAAAGGCAGCTTGATAGATTTGATAGATATCTTCACGCTCTAATGGCATTGGACTTCGCGCTAAAATACGCGTTTGTTTTGTAGCATCCTCTGTTAGCTGTTCAAGTGCTGAGGCAGGGATATTGAATCCTTGTAATGTTGAGGGAATTTTCACATCTTGAACGAGTTGTTGTAAGGTGTCAACACATTTATAGGAAGCCTCTTCTTGCGATAAATAGGAAGATGATATCCCCATGGCATCTAAAATATCTTTCATTCGTTTTTCACAACTTTGACGAATATAACCCATGACATATGGTAATAGTACTGCATTGGAATCACCATGAGCTATATGGAACTGACCTCCCAGGGGATAGGCTAAAGCATGGACGCCTGCTACACCAGCATTGAAAAAGGCTAACCCTGCTAAATAGCTGCCATAACTCATATCTGTGCGTGCTTGCTTGTCTTGCCCATTATGGACAGCTGTTCTTATTGACTGGCTAATTAAACGGATAGCTTGTAGTGCAAGTGCATCTGTTACTGCATTCGCATTTACTGATACATAGGCTTCTATCGCATGAGTTAACGCGTCTACCCCAGTCGCAGCCGTTACCTTTGATGGTAAGGAAATCGTTAAGGCAGGATCTACAATCGCTACATCCGCTAATAAATAATCATGTGTCACAACATCCTTGGTCGTATCCAGTGATAGCACAGAAATATTTGTAACCTCTGAGCCTGTCCCAGAAGTGGTAGGAATTAAAATTTTAGGTAACCCCTTATTATCCAATGTTTTCGTTCCTGTTAGGTTTAAATAATCTGCAACTTTTCCATCATGTTTTGCTAATACGGCGGCAAGCTTCGCTAAATCTAGTGCACTGCCCCCACCTACACCAATCACCAAATCAAATGGATGCTTTCTCGTAAAATCTACTAGTTTTTCGCCAATTGCAAGCGGAGGCTCTGGTGCAATATCAGTATAAATGGTTGTTGTATAGCCTTTCTCAATCAAAGGCTTTTCGACATTGTCCGTTAGACCTATTTCTTTTAATAATGGATCTGTCACGATCAAAATATTGTGAGCGTTAAACTTCTTTACCTCTAGCAGAAGCTGACTTAAACAGCCCCAGCCAGTATAGCTAGCAGGCGTAAAGGTTAATTTATGCATGGCTTCTCTACTCCTATCTATTCATAATAGCCTTCCGTCGATTTTCTAAATGATTTAAATTGAATAGGATCATGGCCAAACCATACTTGTGAATTTGTTTCATGTGCTAGTCTTCGAATCCGTTCCACTGTTGTATTATAACCTACAGAATCATAGATAATGCCTGGTGGCTTGACAGGAGGGCCAAAGCTTTCTGCCGTATAAATGGCATCTGAAGCTAAGATAATACCACCTGTGTCAGGCATTTGAATATGCAAACCTAGCATTCCCCAAGCATGACCACTACCAAAATTTAATACTTGTATCCCTTCAGCTAGTTTTACATGATCCTCGCCACGTTTGATTAAGCGCCATTGCAGATTGTTTTTAATCCACATATCAATGTCACCCCAAACATAGGCACCGTCTTTTACGTTTCTAGCGTATGTTTGTAATGTGCCATTGAACTCATCTTCCTGTACAATAATTGTCGCATTTGTAAAGAGTTCTAAGCACCCTGCATGGTCGAGATGCAAATGGGAAGCAACAACATATTTGATATCCTCTGGACGAACATTTAATTCTTCTAGACGATGATGTAAATAGCATTCTTCTGGCATATTAATAGGAAATGCCTTTTGCGTAAATTCACCCCATCGCCCTTCTGGACCCATCGAGTTTGGATTGCATGCTGTATCAAATAGAATTTTACCTTCTGGATGATCAATCAGTACTGTATAAACAGGGAATTCAACAAATTCATTTGGCTGGTTTGGATGATCGATGGTTGCTGGATTGTGCATCGCAATCATATAATTTTTATCCATTCGCATCGTACCATTGTCCATCACATACAATTTTGGATGTTGTTTAATCATTTTCATTTTCCCATCTCCATTCGTGATTATTATTGGTTATTCCAAATTACTAGCTTCATTTCCGTCATTTCCTCTAATGCATATTTAATGCCTTCACGGCCTGTGCCGCTTTCCTTTACACCACCATACGGCATGTGATCTACTCGATAAGTAGGTACATCATTAATGATGACTCCACCAACGTGCAATGCTTTTGTAGCTTGAAAAGCTGTCTGAATAGAAGGAGTGAAGATGCCTGCCTGTAGGCCATAGTGAGAATCATTGATAGCCGCTATCCCTTCTTCAATGGTGGATACCTTATTGACGATAACAACAGGTGCAAAAATCTCTTCACAGGATACACGACTCTGTGGTTGAACATTATATAAAACAGTGGGCAATAAAATATGATTGTCAATGTGACCACCTGTAATTACTTGGGCCCCTTCAGCTACTGCCTCTTCAATCCATTGATAAGCACGCTGTTGTTCAGCTTGTGAAATCATCATAGCAAGATCTGTTTGATTATCCATTGGATCACCAATTGTAAGCTGCTCTATTTTTTCCTTCAGCCGTATTAAAAATTCCTCCACCATACTTTCCATGACATAGATACGTTGTAAAGAAATACAGACTTGACCTTGGTTGGAAAAGGCCCCCATCACAATGCGATCCATAATACGCTCAAGCTGTACCCCTTCGTCTATAATTACGCCTGCATTGGAACCTAATTCTAAGGTTACTTTCTTCAAGCCTGCACGATTGCGTAGAGAAATCCCTACCGCTGGACTTCCTGTAAACGTTATCATCTTAACATTGGGATGTGCTAAAAATGCATCGCCTACTAATTTACCTTGTCCTGTTACAAGATTAAAGGCACCTGCTGGTAAATTTGTTTGCGCCAATAATTTTGCCAAAAAATGGGCTGATAGTGCTGTTTGTGTGGCAGGTTTCAATACAATCGTATTGCCTGCAGCTAATGCTGGCCCAACTTTGTGTGCTACTAGATTTTGCGGAAAGTTAAATGGCGTAATCGCTGCCACAACACCGATTGGCTCTCTTAATGTATAAGCAAAGCGCCCCTCTCCATTTTTTGATGCATCCATTGGAACCATTTCACCAGTAAGTCGCTTTGCTTCTTCTGCCGCAAATTTATAGGTTTCAACTGTGCGATCAATTTCAGCGTAAGCATACTTTAACGGTTTGGCTGATTCCATTGCAATGATACTTGCTGCTTCATCTCTATTTTCTGCAAAAAGGGTGGATAACTGCTCTAATATCTCTGCTCGTTGAAAAGCAGTTAATGCAGCCATTTGAGGAGCTGCAGCATGTGCACTTTCAATGGCCTCCTGTACATCTTTTTCAGTGGCCATCGCAAAGTGTGCCAATACCTCTTGCGAATAGGGAGCTTGGATCTCCATCCATTGAGCAGTCATCTTCCATTCTCCATTGATCCATAAGCCCTTTTTCAATCGTAATTCACTCCTTTCTTTTTATGGTTACGTATTCATTTCAGAAAATAAAGAAATGAATACGTAACCATTTTGGTGTAAAAAATAAACTGATGGTCTATCAGTTTATTTTACACGTTGTATTTCTTGGGAAAATCTTAACAGACTCTGTTTGTCTAATGCAAGTACTTTTTTTCTCCATTACCTCAAATAATTTTTCGATAGCAATAAAACCTAAGTTCTCTTCTGATGTTAAACCTACTGTTGTTAAGGCAATAGAGTGATGTTTACTAAGCTCTACATTATCAATACCAATGATATTAAAATCTCTCGGAACCTGAAAACCTCTCTCTAAACAAAGATTCAATATTTCAATGGCAATGGCATCGGTAGCAGCACAAATAGCTGTTGGTCTTTTTTCTAGTTGTAAAAGCTCTGTAAACGCTCGTTCAATATCTATTTTATTGGTGTTCGTTAAAAAAGTAGGCACTAATTTTGCATCTAGCCCATAATCCTGTAAAGCTTGTTCAAATCCCAGATAGCGTCCATAGAAGGTGCTCATTTGATGTGGCCCCCCTATCCAACATAAAGAGTCATGCCCTAATGATAGGACATGATTGGTCGCAAGGTAACCTGCTTGAACATTATCAATTTCCACAAAATGTCTATTCTCTTTATGCTTACGGTTAAACATAATAAATGGAATAGCTAGTTTCTCTAGTTTATAAAATAAATCATCCTGATACAGCATAGAAGACAAAATAATTGCGTCTGCTTTCGTTTCTAAAACAGCATTGTAGATTGAATTTAGATTATCCTCTGTGCCAAAGTAGACATTCACTTTATAGCCACGTGCATTAACATAATTCACGATAGCTGTAGTTGTATCAACAAAAAAAGGGTTGTGTAAGGGCCCCGAAATCAATGTAATAATGCCTGTTTTTTTCTGAACAAGCGATCTTGCTATATCATTTGGCACATAGTTAAGCTCCTCTATCGCCTGCATTACTTTTTCAATTGTTTTTGGCTTTACAAGCTCTGGTGTATTCAATACTCTAGATACAGTTGTTTGTGAGACACCAGCATGCTTCGCCACATCTTTTGAAGATACCAAAAAAACCACCCATTTCATCATTGTGAAGCTATATTATACCATTTATAGAATAGTGATTATAGTGATGATTCCTTCTCTCCCTTAACCTTTTCGCTCATATGGCTTTGCAGCTTCACTCGCTTTAAAGTTATAGACAGGTTTAATCACTTTGACAATATCTACAGTTTCCCCAATCGCAGAAGTAATTTCTGTCATTGGCTTATAGGCCATTGGCGCCTCATCTAAGGTTTCTTCATTGACTGATGTTGTCCAAATCCCCTGCATCGTATCTTTAAAATCAGCCATATTCAAAGCTTTTTTCGCTGTGCGTCGTGAAAACATGCGTCCTGCTCCATGGGGGGCTGAATAATTCCATTCTGCATTGCCTTTCCCTATACAAATCAGAGATCCATCCCGCATATTCATTGGAATAACTAGCTTTTCATCTTTATTTGCACGAACAGCCCCTTTGCGAAGCGTCATCGTTTCTGTATCGATATAGTTATGAATCGTATCAAACGTATCTGTAAAATGCCAATCCATCTGTTTAGCAATGGTTTCTGCAATGGTCCAACGATTCATCCGTGCAAATTGCTGTGCAATCTTCATATCATGAATATAATCATAGAAAGCTTCCCCCTCTAAATATGACAAGTCTTTCGGAATGAACGGTGTTTGTTCTTTATAGGCCTGTATCATGGACTGAATCTCTTGTTGTCGTCCTTGCTGTTTCATTGCTTCTATTTTTTCCGTCAAATCTTCTCGACGTAAATTATCATAAGCTCTTTTTTGATGCCAATTAGCAACCTTTGCCCCTACATAGCGTGACCCCGTATGGATGAGCAAATAGTGCTGATCATCTTCATCTTTGGCAAGTTCAATAAAATGATTACCTCCCCCAAGTGTACCTAATGACAAGTTCGTATAGTCGTCTTTCAAGCCGCTTGCTCGAAATTGTTTACCTTCAAACTCGACAAAATGTCGACTTGGCGATACTTCTTTATGAATATCCTGCCCACTTGGTACATATGTGCGAATGATGGCATCGAGTTGAGCAAAATCAACTGTCGTTACGTCTAGTTGTGCTACAAATACACCACAGCCCACATCAATGCCGACAAGATTCGGTACAACACGGTCTTGCAATTGGATGGTCGTACCAATAACACATCCCTTACCCGCATGATAATCTGGCATAATACGTACTTTAGTGCCTGCCATGAAAGCCTGGTCTGTTAATTCTTGAATCTGATCAACAGCTGTTTGTAATGCTGTTTGCGCAAAAATTTTAGCATTCGTGAAGCGTCCATTTATTTCAATCAAGTGTATCCCTCCTTACTACTTATACGTAAAACTGGAATGATTTGTTTCATACCATAAAGAAAACGTTCTAAAAGCATGCTACTTTTAGAACGTTTGGTGAAAATCTAATCTTCATATTGGACAACTAATTTTTTGGGTATTTCGGGTATATCATTTGATTTTACATCTTCTTCCCTTAAGGCAAGCATTTGCAGGGAATATTTTTCTTGCACATCAAAAGGTATTGCAATACTTTCCATTTTATTATTCATTTGACTTCGTGCGAGTAAGCCATTGTTCGATAAATCAATGGCTAAAATAGCCTGAACAGTTTCCTCAAGCATAGTAATATCCTTCGATTTCAACGGCATTTGCTCATTCATTAAAAATGGTTGAAGATGCTCTTTTATATAACCCTGTGCTTCGATTAAGCAAGAAAATTCATTTAATTTTTCAGCATAGCGCTTTAACTGACGCTTATCTTTTGCACGTTGTTGATTTAGTTTTTGTACCTTTTGTTCAATACGGCGCATGCGTTCTTTCACTAAGTCAATTAAAACAGGCTGTGTGTCTCGAATTGCCTGTAGCATTGAAACCTCTGCCTGTTGTACCATGGCATATTGGGCGATACAAACCTCTTGCTGCTCGTTTAGTTTTTGAACACGCTCTTTGAAAAATTCATTTTGTGTATGTTGGCCAAAAAAAGCTTTCATTAGACCTTTACCATGAATTTTTTTATGTTGTGCATCTAAACGTTCATATTCGCGTAAATACTCACTGTGCATGTTGCGGTATTCACGCAACATTTGTTGATAGTGCACAGCAATTTCAGTAAATTCTTCCACCTTGGAATCGTGTAAATAATCATGTTGCGCTATCGTTTGTAATAGCTGATACAGTGTTTGAACCTGTTTAAACGTATTCGCTACCTGTTCATATTCTTGCTCATATTCTTTGACAATTGCTAAGTCACGTTGATAGCGAGAATATTCATATTGGGTATCGCCTGCGTATTTTTCAATATTCTCTACAGCAGATTGAAATGGATCTCGTTGTGGAATTACAGTCAATTCGAAGCGGAATCGTTCAAGCCATTGTAAGAAGCGAATTAGGATGGCATATGTTTTTTTATCACTGTTTTCAGCCACACGATGAATGTGAGTAATTAATTGATCATACTGACTTTTTTGCCAAAGCTCATGATTGTCTGTTCGTTTGGCTACTAGTGCATTAATGGCTGAAATCCCTATAAAATCACTCATCAAATGACCAATACGTTGTTGTTCAGATTCCATAAATGCTGTGGGATGTTCCTCATCATCGATGCCATTGATGACACATAAAGGTTCAACACCCTTATTTTTTAACGTTTCAATCAATAGAAGTTCAGCATCCATTGCCATTGAACCAGCGCGTAACACCCAGAAAATTTCATCAACACGATTCATAAGCGCCTCTGAAAAATAAGCCATTTCTCCCCCGCCAGCTTCTAATGACACAGAATCAATTATTGTCACGGATTTTAATAAATCATTTTTCAAATAGACTTCTAGGTAATCTAAATGTTCACGTAAAATCTGGGAAGCAAACGTATCGCCAGTTGTTAGTAGTTCTAATTTACTGAGATCAAATACAGCGACAACACCATCTAAAAAATAAGCTTTAATCTCTTCTTGCTCGCCGTATCGTATAAACGTATTTACACTTGTTGGATGCTGATCATCTACCGATAATATTTCGCGTCCTAGAAGTCCATTCACAAGTGTTGTTTTGCCCACCCGCTCTTTTCCAACTATTAAAATCATCGTCTGGTTATTGGCATCTTGAATGATTCGATTTAAATGTTTTGCTGTATCTTTCACATATGTATTTTGGACGATGATGCCATACAAGTGTCGTAGTTGGTCAACAAATTGCGGCAAAATATTATTCGCTGAGGTTGTATTTTCGATTGGCGTATTGTCAATGTTCGTCATCCTCAAAACCTCTTTTCGTATGTATCTATAAGACCATTATAAATGAAACTATGGCTTTTCTAATACATGGATGGATGAAAAGAGGTCAATATACTTATGCGATTATATGACAAATAGGAATTCATCCTTACACCAATTTCTTGTCTGCTTCATATATGATTACTACACAGACTAAAGGGAATAGTCCCAGCTATGAGTTTAGAAGTATTAGGGTTGGAGATTTCTCTCCAAGGTTGCTGAATAGCTGACCTTTGTCCTATTCCTCCAAACCAACCATACGTGCATAAACAGCTCCAAGTGCTGGCATTCCACCTTGGGCACCTAATTTCTCTACAGATAAAGAAGCAGCGATATTAGCAAAATATACAGCCTCATCCAACGATTGCCCTTCTACTAAAGCATAGGCTAAAGCCCCATTAAAGGTATCACCTGCCCCCGTAGTATCCACGACTGTTGTCATATAACCTGGTACATGAATTGGATAGGAGCCATCGAAATAACGTGCACCGTCACTTCCTAGCGTCACGATTAATTTATTAGGATATTTTTCTAAAACTTGTTCCACTGGCTCGTTAAAAATTTCAGCACATTCCGTTTCGTTAGGTGTTAAATAGGTAATATCCTCCATCCACTGCACATCAAAATTGGCTGCTGGGGCAGGGTTTAACAGTATCGGAACACCCGCTTCTTTACATAAATGAATAGCATGGGCTGTCGTCTCTTTAGGGATTTCAAGCTGTATAATTACCAAGTGACTTTTTTGTATCAACTCTTTTGAAGCTTCAAGATGGGATATGCTTAAGTCATAATTAGCTCCCGGAACGACAACAATTCGATTATCGCTATTGTAAATAAGTATATTAGCTATGCCTGTAGGAGCAGTGGTGCTTTTTACAAGGGCCTTTGTCTGAATCTGCTCTTTTTGTAAAGCGGCATGTAATGTCTCACCAAAATGATCATTCCCTAAACAGCCAACCATCGCCACCTCACTGCCAAGACGAGCTGCGGCAACTGCTTGATTAGCCCCTTTTCCTCCTGGAACTGTTTGAAACGAGTTACCTAGAATGGTTTCTCCCTGCTTTGGAAAAGCATTCATTTGTACAACTAAATCCATATTTAAACTTCCTATAACTGTAATCATGGAATTCCTACCTTTCATCTTTTGATAAAATAAAAAATAACTGAAATGAGCGGTATCATTTCAGTAGCTTAACAGTATAAAAGTTCGTATAAACTAAAAATTTTCGAAATACCTATCGACTGTTTTAGGGACGTTTTCAAAAGCTGGCTGGATTTGTCCTTTAATATACAAATAATTTGATAATGATAACATAGTGCCATCTTCGCATTTGATGTTTTCTTTATTATAAATAATTTCATATAGGAAATACACTACAAACAAAAACTGAAGACAACATCAAATTTGTCTTCAGTCATATCAATTAATAGGCTACTCGCTTCGCCTCATATGCGGCGATGTGGTCCTCATATTTAAAGGTTAAGGCGATTTCATCCCAACCATTCAGTAACGTTTCTTTATAGTACGGGTCAATTGTAAAATGATAGACTGTACCATCTTCTCCTGTTACGGTTTGCTCGACAAGATTTACTTCCATACTATAGGGCTTTGCTAAGCCCTTTGCTAAAATAGCATCACATTCCGATTCTGTTAGCTTAATCGGTAAGATACCGTTTTTGAAGCAGTTATTATGGAAAATATCTGCAAAGGAAGGTGCAATGACAACGTTAAAGCCGTAATCTAAAATAGCCCATGGTGCATGTTCACGAGAGGAGCCACAGCCGAAATTATCTTGTGCCACTAGAATTTTAGATTCTTTAAATTCAGGTTTATTTAACACAAAGTCAGCTATTTCATTCCCTTGTGCATCGAAACGCCAATGGTAAAATAAAAACTGTCCAAAACCTGTGCGCTCAATACGTTTTAGAAATTCTTTTGAAATAATTTGATCGGTATCAACATTTTTTCGATCAAGTGGTGTGATGACACTATTTACGATATTAATTGGTTCCATTTTTCAATCATCCCTTTCGAGTAAAGCAAGACTTACACCGTTTCCTTCACAAATTCACGTACATCGACGAAGTGACCTGCAATCGCAGCGGCTGCTGCCATTGGTGGTGACACTAAATGTGTACGAGCTCCAGCGCCCTGACGTCCTTCAAAGTTGCGGTTTGAGGTAGAGGCACAGCGTTCTCCAGCTGGTACGACGTCATCATTCATCGCAAGACACATCGAGCAACCAGACTCTCGCCATTCAAAGCCTGCATCTATAAATATTTTATCTAAACCTTCTGCCTCTGCTTGTTTTTTCGTTGTATGTGAGCCTGGGACAACGATGGCTGTGACCTTGTCATGCACCTTACGCCCTTTAATAACATCAGCAGCTGCACGCAAATCACTAATGCGTGAGTTTGTGCAGGAGCCAATGAAGACATGCTGGATGTCAATGGATGTTAATGGCTGTCCTTCCTCTAAGCCCATATAGGCCAGTGCTTTTTGAAGTGCCGCCTTGTCAGATTCATCCTCATAATCTGCTTGTGTTGGAACATGCCCAGAAACACCAGTACCCATTGATGGGTTTGTTCCCCACGTAATGATTGGTTCAATTTCTTCAGCTTTTATAATACGAACCGTATCGTACGTTGCATCTTCGTCTGAAGCAAGACTTAACCAGTAAGCGGCTGCTTCTTCCAATTTTTCTCCTTGCGGTGCATATTTGCGTCCACGAATATAATCGACTGTTGTTTGGTCAGGTGAGATAAGTCCAGCTTTTGCGCCTGCCTCAATTGACATATTACAAATGGTCATGCGTTCTTCCATAGATAGTTTGTGGATAGCCTCTCCAGTGAATTCCACAATATGTCCTGTACCAACACCAATACCGAACTTGGCAATGATGGCTAAGATAATATCCTTTGCTGCTACTCCAACTGGTAGCTCCCCTTCGACACGAATCTCCATCGTTTTCGGCTTATTTTGCCATAGCGTTTGCGTCGATAATACATGCTCCACCTCTGATGTCCCAATACCAAATGCAATGGCCCCAAAGGCACCGTGAGTGGATGTATGAGAATCCCCACAAACAATGGTTTTACCAGGCTGTGTTAATCCAAGCTCTGGCCCAATAACATGGACAATCCCTTGGTCAGGGTGTCCCATGCCTGCTAACTCAACACCAAATTCCTCAGCATTTTTAGCTAATGTTTCGATTTGATTGCGTGCAATGGGATCATGGATAGTTGGTAAATTTTTTGTTGGTACGTTATGATCCATTGTCGCAAAGCTTAAATCAGGACGGCGCACTTTACGTCCGTTCATGCGTAACCCTTCAAAAGCTTGCGGAGATGTTACTTCATGAATTAAATGAAGATCAATATATAACAGGTCCGGTTTGCCCTCTTCCTGATAAACAACATGTTTATCCCAAATCTTTTCAATTATATTTTTACCCATTGTCTTCACCTATTTCTTTAAATATATGTTGTCATAATACTTTGTGATACAAAGCTAGTATCAATTTCGTTAATTACCTTATCTGTCCATTCATTAGTTGATAAAATGCGACTGCCGTCGCGAGCAAGATCTGCTGTAAAGTAGCCATCATCAAATACTGCACTTACAGCGCGTTCAATTTCTGCTGCTTCTTCTTTTAAGCCGAATGAATATTGCAGCATCATTGCTACGGATAAAATGGTTGCAGCAGGATTTGCTACACCTTGCCCTGCAATTTCTGGTGCGGAGCCATGTACTGGTTCATATAAGCCAAAATTATCACCACGAATGGATGCAGATGGTAAAACACCTAGAGAACCAGTAATAACAGATGCTTCATCACTTAAAATATCACCAAACATATTTTCAGTAACGACTACATCATAGTGTCCAGGATTTGTAATAAGTTTCATTGCGACAGAGTCTACTAGATTATGTTCTACGATTACATCTGGATACTCTTTTTTCTTTGCTTCTACAACTTCACGCCATAAGCGACTTGTTTCAAGCACATTCGCCTTGTCAACAGAGCATAATTTGCCACCACGTAAACGTGCTAGTTCAAAGGCATTTTCAACGATACGCTCTACCTCTGCTTTAGAGTAAACCGTTGTATCAATTGCGCCATTTTCAGTACGCATACGTGGTTCCCCGAAGTATACGCCACCTGTTAGTTCACGTACAATCATTAAATCAACGTTCTCAGCCACTTCACGCTTTAATGGTGAAGCATCTAGTAAACTCGGGAACGCCTTTACTGGACGTAGATTGGCAAATAAATCGAAGTGTTTCCGAATTCGCAGTAACCCTTTCTCTGGGCGTAATTCAGGAGGGTTTTGATCCCACTTTGGACCACCTACAGCTCCTAATAAAATCGCATCACTATTTTCACACATCTCGATCGTTTCATCCGGTAATGGATTATTATGCTGGTCGATTGCAGCACCACCAATTGTTGCATATCCTAAATGAAATGTATGATTAAATCGTTTACCAATCACCTGTAATACACGCACAGCAGAAGCAACAACCTCTGGACCAATTCCATCACCAGGAAGTACTGTAATTTTTCTCTCCATCGTCAAAACACCTTTCTTTGTATAGCGTATTCGCTAATTTAGTAAAGACGCTCACCTACCTTTTATCAAAGTGAGCGTAGTCATTACGTCTAAGCGTAATTTTTGGTTAATTGATACAATACGCCATGACATCATTGCATCCGACTTGTGAATGGTACTTCATACAATTCACTATCTCAGAGACCTATACAGGATGTGCGCGAAGGCTTGCTTGTATTAAATGACGGTTAATAGCATTTAAATAAGCTTTTGCCGATGCTTCTAAAACATCTTGAGAGGAATTACGGCCTGTAGTCGAAACCTCATCATAGCGAATATTAATAACCGCTTCACCCAGTGCATCTCGTCCTTTGCCAACCGATGTCACACGGTAATCAATGACATGTACAGCTCCAGGTACAAGTTGCTCCAGTGTATTAAAAATGGCTTCTACTGAACCAGAGCCAGTAGCTACAACGGTTTTTTCTAGTCCCTCAGGTGTAAGCACAATGGCTGTCGCTGTAGGAATATTTTCAGTACCATATTGAACCTGCACCATTTTCAAATCAAAGAGTGGTACATCTTCTACTTGAACTTGTTGCTCAGTAAGAAGTGTGAGTAAATCTTCCTCTGTAATTTCTTTTTTACGATCAGCCAATTTTTTAAATTCCACAAATGCTTTGTTCAACTTTTCATCAGAAAGATGAAAGCCCATTGTTTCCGCACGATCACGGAAGGCTGCACGACCAGAATGTTTCCCGAGAACTAATGGTATTTCACCTTCGCCGATTAAAGCAGGTGAAATAATTTCATAGGTTTCTGGATTTTTTAAGACACCGTCTTGATGGATGCCCGATTCGTGTGCAAATGCATTTCTTCCTACAATCGCTTTATTTGGCTGAATCACAACATTTGTCAATTTACTGACTAATTGAGACGTACGTTTAATTTCTTGCAACTGAATGCCTGTTTGCACCTGATAAATGTCCTTGCGAATATGAAGTGCTACAGCAATTTCCTCGAGTGCCACATTACCTGCACGTTCGCCGATACCATTGATCGTTCCTTCGACTTGTGCAGCACCATTTTCTATTGCGGCAATCGTGTTAGCTGTTGCCATCCCTAAATCATCATGACAATGGGCGGAGAATTTTACTTTGTCAGCACCTTTGACATTTTCCAGTAGGAACTTAAATAATGCACCATATTCTTGTGGGGATGCATATCCTACAGTGTCTGGAACATTAATCGTTGTTGCACCAGCAGCAACCACTTCGTTCATAATTCTCACTAAAAATTCGCGATCAGAGCGGAATGCATCCTCAGCAGACCATTGTACAAGTGGGAAGAACTTTTTAGCGTATTTAACAGCCTCTACCGCTTGCTCCATCACTTGATCAGGCGATTTTTTTAATTTGTATTCCATATGAATAGGTGATGTGGCTAGAAAAATATGAATATGTGGCTGTTGTGCTACTTTTATCGCTTCCCATGTAGCATCAATATCCTTTTGGATACAGCGAGCTAGCCCCGTCACAATGGAGTTTTTTACTGTACCTGCAATGCGATGGACTGCATCAAAGTCACCGGGTGACGAAGCAGGAAATCCTGCTTCTATAATTGTCACACCAAGGCGCTCTAATTGTTTG
Organism: Lysinibacillus capsici; assembly: GCF_020217405.1. Lineage (NCBI taxonomy): Bacteria > Bacillati > Bacillota > Bacilli > Caryophanales > Bacillaceae > Lysinibacillus > Lysinibacillus capsici. The sequence continues at coordinate 2,871,464 of NZ_CP084108.1, forward strand.
GCAATTTCAATCTTCTCGGCTGTGTTTAAGTTGATCCCAGCAGATTGTTCACCATCGCGAAGCGTCGTATCGAAAATATCAATTTTTCGCACTTGTCGCCACTTCTCTCACAACTTTTTCTTTACCTTCGTTGATGAATGGCATCATAGCACGTAGTTTCGCGCCCACTTCTTCGATTTGATGGTTCGCACCAGCTTCTTTGAATTTTGTATATTCTGGACGACCATTTTCATTTTCTTGAATCCAACGACGAGCAAATGTACCATCTTGGATATCTGTTAATACATCCTTCATACGAGCTTTTACAGAATCATCGATGATGCGTGGTCCTGCCACATAATCTCCCCACTCTGCTGTATCTGAAACTGAGTAGCGCATTGTTGCCATACCGCCCTCAAACATTAGGTCAACAATTAATTTAAGCTCATGTAATGTTTCAAAGTAAGCTAATTCTGGTTGATAACCAGCCTCTACTAATGTTTCGAATCCTGCTCTTACTAGCTGTGTTGCCCCACCACACAGTACTGCTTGTTCACCAAACAAGTCTGTCTCTGTTTCTTCTTTGAATGTTGTTTCAAGAAGTCCACCACGGGCAGCACCGATTCCTTTACCATATGCAAGCGCTAAATCTTTTGCTTGACCAGTAGCATCTTGGTGAATAGCAAATAGTCCTGGTACACCAGCACCTTCTTGGAATTGACGACGAACTAGATGTCCTGGTCCTTTTGGTGCTACTAAAAATACGTCAACATCTGCTGGTGGTGTAATTTGACCGAAATGAATATTGAAGCCATGTGCAAACATCAATGCTTTACCAGCTTGTAAATGTGGCGCAATTTCCGCTTCATAAACTGCTTTTTGACGCTCATCTGGTAGCAGAATTTGGATAACATCTGCTTCTTGTGCTGCTTCAGCCACTGTTTTTACGTCAATACCATCTGCTTTTGCCGCATCGAAAGATCCACCTGGACGAACCCCTACTACCACGTCAAAACCTGATTCTTTAAGGTTTAAAGCATGTGCATGACCTTGTGAACCGTAACCGATAATTGCGATTTTCTTTCCTTTTAATACGTCCTCGTTGATATTTTGCTCATAGTACATTGTAGCCATAGTTAATTTCCTCCTAGAATATGTTTTGTTTTTTTAGCTTTAGATAACTTACGCTGTCTATAAAGCTATTCATTTTTATATGCAAACTATTTTAAAATAGAGAGCTGCGGGTTTGAGACTTTTTGTGTTTCACGAACGGAGGCAGTTGCTCCTGTACGTGTAAGTTCTTTAATGCCATATGGTCGAATAAGTTCGATAAAGGCATCAATCTTCTCTGGATGCCCTACTACTTGATACGTCACAACATTTTTGGCTGTATCAATAATTTGGGCACGGAACGGTTCAACAATTGAATTCATTTCCAAACGTAAATTTGGTGGGGAAATCACCTTTACTAGTGCTAGCTCTCGCAGAACAATCGATTTATCGGTAATGTCATTGACCTTTAACACATCAATTTGCTTGGATAACTGTTTCACTAGCTGTTCAATTTTGCGTTCATCCTCTACGTTGACAACGAAGGTCATCTTTGAAAAATTCGGTTGCTCCGTATGACCTACTGTAATCGATTCAATATTGAACTGACGCTTCATCAATAAACCTGTCAAACGGTTTAATACACCACTTTGGTTAATCACAGTTACGGTAATTACTCGCTTCAATTCTTTTTCACCCCAATCATTTCATGTAAGCCTTTGCCAGGTGCTACCATTGGGTAAACACATTCAAGCTGTTTCACTCGACAGTCAATTAATACTGGCTCATCAGACAGCAGTGCCTCACGGAAAATAGACTCTGCTTCATCGATTGTGTTAATACGATAGCCTTTAATGTTATAAGCATCAGCTAACTTAACAAAATCTGGTTGGATCGGCATAAGTGATGATGAATAGCGCTCTTCATAGAATGTTTGTTGCCATTGACGCACCATGCCTAGACAGCTATTATTCAAAATCACTATTTTTACTGGCAAGTTAAATTCCTGTAGGATGGATAGCTCCTGTGCCGTCATTTGGAATCCTGCATCTCCTACAATCGAAATAACTTTTTTGTCTGGCTTCGCAAATTGGGCGCCAATTGCGGCCGGGAAGCCGAAGCCCATCGTACCAAGTCCACCAGACGTTACCCATGCATGATCATTATTTAAATGATAATATTGTGCTGCCCACATTTGATGCTGCCCAACATCTGTCGTCACAATGGCATTCCCTTCAGTAACCTTGTGCACTAATTGCAATGCCTCTTGTGGTAGGATTTCTTGCGTATTTGTATCCTTGCAATACCATAATGGATATTCCATCGCATGATTCCTTAAATAAGCTAACCAATCGGCTGTATCAGGACCTTGGAAATCCTTTTTCAATAGTGCTTTTAAGGCTTCCTTGGCATCAGCAACAATGGGAATATCTGTCGGTACATTTTTGCCAATTTCAGCAGGATCAATATCGATATGGATAATCGTTGCATTTGGTGCAAATGTAGCTAGATTACCTGTTAGACGATCATCAAATCGTGCCCCAATATTGAGTAATAAATCTGATTTTGTGATCGCTGTATTTGCTGTAGCTGTACCATGCATCCCAGCCATCCCAAGGAATAAGTCATGTTCACCATGGATGGAGCCCAATCCTAGCAATGTGTTCGTTACTGGAATACGATATTTTTCTGCGAAAGTCGTTAATTCCTCACGTGCATCCGCAAAAAGAACACCTGCTCCCGCTAAGATGATTGGGTTTTTTGCCAATGAAATGGCTTGAATCGCCTTTTGCACTTGTAAATAATTTGGTTTATATGTTGGCTGATAGCCTGGTAAATAAATTTCATCAGGTGCTTGCGGTGGATTCTCTACATCAAACAACATTTGGGAAACGTTTTTTGGGAAATCCACGACAACTGGTCCCTTACGACCTGTGCTAGCGATATGGAAAGCTTCCTTCACAATGCGGGGAATATCATTGACATCCTGCACTTGATAGTTGTGCTTTGTAATCGGTGTTGTAATCCCCATAATATCGGCTTCTTGGAAAGCATCTGTTCCGATCACAGATGTCGCAACCTGTCCTGTAAAAACAACCAATGGAATAGAGTCGATCATGGCATCCGCAATACCTGTTACAAGGTTTGTTGCACCAGGTCCACTTGTGGCAATAACAACGCCCGTTTTACCTGAAACACGAGCATAGCCTTCCGCCGCATGAATAGCCCCCTGTTCATGTCTTGTTAAAATATGGCGAATAGGGTTTTTATACATCGCATCGTAAATTTGTAATACGGCTCCTCCAGGATAGCCAAAGACAATTTCAACCCCTTGATCATGCAATGCCTGCACTAATACATCTGCACCGTCCTTCGCTTGATAGGTTTGTTCAGCTGTTGCTGTTGTAGCTAATTGTTCTTGTTCATTGATTGAAACATTCGCACTCATCAAATTATGCCTCCTTCATTTCTTTCAAACTCACACAACAGTGTTGTAGATTAGTGAAGTGTCAATAGCTGGATTGACTATTCCTCTCATCCTTTTCGTTGAGAGGCTGTTCAATTGCATCGTGAAAATAATAAAAAGCCTTTTTCTCCACACGCAAAGAACTACCTTACGTAGGGATGAAAAAGACTTTCCATGGTACCACCCTTTTTTATAGCAAATAATTGCTACCTCGCGAATAAATGACTGCATTTATGCACCAATGCGAAAGACATCGCATCCAATATAGCGTCATAAAACATTTATTCATTAATAACGAGCACTTTCGACTATGCCCGGAGCTATCTAATGGTGTAAACACGTTTAATAGCCCACTCCGAGGGGATGTCGGATCTAGTTGTATCGCCGGCTTCCAGCACGACCGGCTCTCTGGTAGATACAAGGCTCTAGAACCTTTAACCTCATCAACGTTTTTATTTATCTAGTTGTTAAATTTTCATTACGCCTCCAGTAGAAGCGCTCGTCACTAATTTTGAATATCTTGCTAACCAACCACGTTTGATTTTTGGCTCAAAGACTGGTAATTTTGCACGACGTTCAGCTAAAACTTCATCTGAAACTTGTAAATTAATCGTACGATTTGGTAGATCAATTTCGATAATATCTCCGTTTTCTACTAAAGCGATTGGACCGCCTTCAGCAGCTTCTGGTGAAATATGGCCAATTGAAATACCTCGAGATGCCCCTGAGAAACGACCATCTGTAATTAATGCAACCTTTGTACCAAGGCCTCGACCTTGAATGGCAGATGTTGGTGCAAGCATTTCTGGCATCCCTGGGCCACCCTTAGGTCCTTCATAGCGAATGACGACTACATGGCCCTCTTTCACCGTTCCATTATCAATGTTTTCTTGTGCCGCTTCTTGTGAATCAAAGACGATAGCCTCGCCCTTGAATACTTTGATAGAAGGATCAACTGCCCCTACTTTAATAACAGAGCCATCTGGTGCGATGTTACCGAATAAAACTGATAATCCACCTACAGCACTATATGGATTGTCTTTTGTTCGAATGACTTGATCATTCGTGATGTGATAATCTTTGACAAGCTCACCCATTGTAACGCCTGCTACGGTTGGACGGTCTGGATGAATAGCACCTGGAATAGATGTTAATTCATTAATAATGGCACTTACGCCACCTGCTTTATTAATATCATCCATTGAAATATCTGAAGCAGGCATGATTTTTGCTAAATAAGGCACTCTTTCCGCTACTTTATTAATATCTTCAATGTTGTAATCTATCTCGGCTTCATTGGCAATTGCTAATGTATGAAGAACTGTATTTGTTGAGCCTCCCATTGCCATATCAAGAGCAAATGCATCATCAATTGCCTCTTTTGTAATAATATCGCGAGGTTTAACGTCTTCCTTGACCATGCGAATTAATTGTTTAGCTGCTTCTTTAATCAGCTTGTGACGCTCTTCAGAAGTGGCAACGATTGTACCATTTCCAGGTAAAGCAACACCAAGCATTTCCATTAAGCAGTTCATCGAATTTGCTGTAAACATGCCTGAGCATGAGCCACATGTTGGACAAGCATTATTCTCAATATCCAACAGCTCTTCCGCAGACATTTTTCCTGATTTGTGGGCTCCTACACCTTCAAACACAGATGTTAAGGAAAGCTGTTTCCCTGCTGCAGAAGTTCCCGCCTCCATTGGACCACCTGAAACAAAGATAGATGGTACATTCGTACGAACTGCTGCCATAAGCATTCCTGGTGTAATTTTGTCACAGTTTGGAATATAAAATACGCCATCAAACCAATGTGCATTAATAACAGTTTCAGCAGAGTCTGCTATAATTTCACGACTCGGTAAGGAATAACGCATACCTATATGCCCCATTGCAATACCATCATCGACGCCAATTGTATTAAATTCGAATGGAATACCACCCGCTTCTATAATAGCTTCTTTCACTACATCAGCGAACGTACGTAAATGAACGTGACCTGGTATTATGTCGATATAAGAGTTACAAACCCCAATAAATGGTTTGCCTAGATCTTTTGCTTTTACTTTGCCTGTTGCATATAAAAGACTTCGATGTGGCGCTCGATCTACGCCTACTTTAATCATGTCACTTCTCATTTTAAACGCCCCTCATTGCTATCCATACTATGTTCATTTATATAGACAAAATGTTCTGTCTTTTTATTTTTTGTTTATAGAGTAATAGTCTCTTAGACGATTACTGCTGTAAAGATTGTTGTTATCATAGTACGAAAAAAAGGTCTCGTCAACAGTATTTTTTGAATTGTTTAAACAATTCAAAAAATCTGTCAAAATTGAAATCGTTTACATGCTGATTAAGCATCAGTTTTATCTCGCTTTGATAATAATTTTGACATTTCGTTCAAATTTTAATTTTTTAATAATAAGCAAAAATGAGTAAATAAATAATTGCCATATATTTGAATAAGCTAAATCATTCAATCCTCAAGATAACGCTTACAATAGAAACAACTTTTTTAAGTATCCTGTAAAAAATACTTGTTCAGGATCATATTGGTGTCGAATATTTAAAAACTTTTCAATCTCTGGATACAACGCATAGACCGTTTGCGCTGTTAAATGATGTTGTTTTCCCCAGTGAGGGCGACCTTCATATTTTTGCATCAATGTATGCACCCATTTAAAATAAGGCTCTTCTGCCATTCCCTTATACATATGAAAGGCTATAAAAGCTGACTCACGCCCTTGTGTTGGACTTAAAAAACCTGCTTCGCCTGCTGTTGTTCGACACTCTAAAGGAAAATGCACATTAAAAGTCCCTTTTTTAAACGTTGCATGGATTTCCTCCAAACAAGCTTCAAACTGTGATAACGGGATGGCATATTCACTCTCTTGGAACTTCACGCTACGAGGTGAAGGATAAATTTCATAGCTTATCCCTACTTTTTCACTTTCTACCACATTGGCAGCCGCTATCTTACTCATGGTACCACTTAAACCTGGTTTCCACTTACAAAGCGCTGACATCGCAAAAAAAGCCCCATTTTCTACTATTTGTAGCTTTAATGTTTCTATTTTTTTATTCCATTCGCTTTGAAAGACGGGCGCGACCGTATTCATCCGTTTTACTTGAATTGTTTCACTACCTGGGAAATAAAACCATTCCACATGACGATGTTGACGAATATCCTCAGCAAATAACGAGAGACCATTTGTCAATGTTTCTCTTGCCCCCACATAATGTAAACCATATAGTGGTATGACCTTAATCGTTACTTTGACCAGAACACCTAACATCCCAAGAGATACATGCAGCGCTTCAGATAAATCATCCATCCCTCTCCTATGTTCCTGATAAGTACCAGTACCATCTACAAATCCCCATGCTTGGACAGCTGACGAGAGAGAACCAAGTGTAACCCCTGTGCCATGTGTGCCAGTTGACACTGCCCCTGCAATGGTTTGCTCCTGTATATCGCCCATATTGATTAACGCAAAACCGTGTTTTGCTAGCATCGGACCAATTTCATATAGGTAGGTCCCTGCCCATAATGTTGCCTCCTGCCTTTCCTCATTCACAGCGATTAATCCACGCAGATTATGTAAGGAAATAGCTATATGCTCAGGCATAGCCACAGCGCTAAAAGAATGAGCAGCACCTGTGACACGAATTGTCTTTCCTGATTGACACGCATGCTTCACAATTGCTGAAACTTCATCAATGGAGTGTGGTAAATACATTTCACTCGGATAGGAAATAACATTACCAGCCCAGTTTGTCCACTTTTCACCATTCCGCCATTTTTCTATAGAAAACATTGTCCATCCCCCCTATATGTTGTGTAATGTCCAGCGTACTTGTCCCCACGAATAGCATGCAGGGCCTGAAAGCGCTCACAAAGCTCTCCAGCCTTCGCATGTCGAAAATAAATGGTATCGCCAACATTGATACTTTTCTCTTTGACCTTTATGGGTGTTTGCACTTCCCCTGCTCCTTCTAGGCTAAGATATGCAAAAGTGGTAGGGTCATAGAATACAGGCAAACGATCCATCCCAATTGCTCCAGAAGCCGTATAGCCTCCCCCATGACAAACAACGATATTTTTTTCAGGCATTCTTGTTACACGTAAGGCAAATCCAGCAGCCTTTTCTAGCTGTAAATGTGTAAATTGATCGAACAATGCAGGTGCATAAAAAGCCGAGCCAACTGTAATTTCCGTTACTTCCTTCTGTTGATTGGTGTACGTCATACTTCCTGATCCCCCACCATTAACAAAGCGCAGATTTGGAAAATAAGCCTTGATATGGGCGACCGCTAATCGACGAAACTGTGTTACTTGCTTTTTGGCTTGTATTTGCATGGCTTCTATGACTCTACCTTTTACAGCATTTGCTGGACGATTGCCAACCCCTGCTATTTGAGCCTCATAGCCCATCGCTCCTACCACTTCAATTACAGGGGTGTTTTGTATGGTTTGTAAAAAAGGTGTCAACGTTTCAAGAGAAGACAATGACGAACGCTTTGTTCCAAAATACAATACTTTAAAATCATTTGACACATTAAGATCAATGCAAACCTGTACACGTACGCCAATCTCTTGTGCTAGTTTAGCCAATAGTTGGATATGTTCTGGTCTGTCTACCATAAAGGTGACGATTTTCCCTTCCTTTACAAAATACAACAATCGACGAATCGTTGCTTCCTCCATTACTGGATAGCCAAGCAATAAGTCATCAAACTGTTGCTCTAATAAAAAAAGGGTCTCTGTTGCAGTAAATGTCATTAATCCCACAACATTCACAAGTTTTTTCTGTATATAACGAAGCACCTCAATAGAACGAATCGATTTTGTTGCAATACGAATTTGTTTTCCACCACAAGCATCTTGAACCATTTGTATATTTTTATCTAGTGCATCTAAGTCTAACCATGCAAATGGCCTTTCCAAATCACAAAATGCTTGATCGAATCTGAACGTCATTTCATCACTCCCTTGTCTGTACTATGTATTTGACACTTAAAGGAATAATTCCTTTTTTCAGTTAATTAAACAAAATAAAACAACCGTGCGCCTGTTTTACAATAAGACTACACGGTTGTTTTAATATAGGATAAACATTTCATTCACCTTTCTATTAAATTGGTTACGATGCGTATAAGAAATCAGCTGCAAGATTTAGCATCACTAATAAATGCAAACCAGCAATTAAAAAGCCTTGACGATTTAAACGTTTCATAACAGCCATATTCATACGACCACGCTCCTTTTCTACATTATAATCCATTTATACAGAATTTTCAAACTATTAAAAAGTGGAAATTTACCCATTTTTCTTTCTCTACTCTAAAAATTCTCACAGGAAATAAGGAATTGTACAGGGAATTGACATTCTGTTTCAATAAATAATGTATTTTTTCACGAATGAAATGGCTATTGTAGTAAATAATTTAGTTAAATGGCTGTTTTTTATTGTTACTGGCGATTGGGCGTTGCATGCATTTCTGGTACGAATTGAATGCCTGAACATACTATAGAAGTAAGCGATAATCGGTGTATGTACAATATAGAAGTAATTGTCGTTAATGTGGCCATTTTCACAGTAATTTATGCAGTTGGATTAGCTATAAAGTGAGCACAGCAAAGGAGCTGCATTCATTTGTCTACAGCCTTATTTACAACATGTAATAATTACTAAACAAATCACAGTGTTTAATCTACTCCATTCAGGGTATAACTAAGTAATCGCCATTATATCTTAAATTTAAGGAGATGAAAGTAATGATTAGTTTCATTTGGTATTTAATTATTGGAGGAATTCTTGGTTGGTTAGCTGGCGTCATTTTAGGTAAAGATGTACCAGGCGGCATCATCGGGAATATTATTGCAGGTATTGTCGGTTCTTGGATTGGTAGTATGGTTTTAGGGAACTGGGGCTGGAGAGTAAGTGATTTCTACGTGTTCCCAGCACTAATCGGTGCTATCGTGTTGATCTTTATCGTCAGCCTTATTTTAAAAGGTATGCGTAAAGCAACTTAAATATGTAATGAAGAGCCATCCAGTGTGATGGCTCTTTATTTTTCTTCATGTAAAAGAACAGCTGCTTGGAGTTCATCGTGAAAATCATCATACAACTGGTAGTAATATAACACATCCTCGACATATTTCTCGCTATGGTTGTATTGATAAACAGCTTTCTTAATATTCCCTGTCGCAGCACCGTACTTAGATAAGTAATTCGCAGCACTAAATACTGCATCCTCAATATCATAAGGATCTGCTATTCCATCCCCATTTGCGTCTACGCCATATCCTCCGTATTTAGCAATTGTCTCAGGATTCATCAATTCATTTTTCGTGATGTTTCCTTTTCCTAAACCTGCGCATGTTGGATGCTGCCAGCCGACGAATGTACAGGGCATGAATTGCATATGCCCCTCTGCCCCAGCAGATGATACCATTGATTTTACCGTAGAAAAACGCGTTTCAATACGATGATGCGCAGCAAGTAATGTCCATGGTACCCCATATTTTTCTTCTGCAGCTACATAAACGGGAATGTATTGCTCAGGAATTTTCATATCGAAATGCTGTTGAATCTCCTCAATTGCCTTTTGCTGGACAAGCTTTTCGAAAATCGGTAATGTTTGAAGCTCCTTCCAAGCAAAAAATGTGAGGACATACACAGTAATTGCAATTGGAATCAATAATGCTATCATACCCAATTTTGTAGCGGGTGATAACATGGGTTTGTTATTCTTTTTCTTTGTCATACGTCACACCTAATCTAGTATTCTTTTTCTATATTACCAAATTTTCCGTCATGTGCAGTATATCTTTTCATTTTGAAAGATCGAAGTCTTCCAATTTCCACTATGAAAGCAGTTGAAAGGTTTGGTAAAAATATAGTAAAATACAGATTGATTCGTTTATTGGATATTAATAGGGAGGAATTTATTTTGTGGAAAGACTTTAAAGAATTTGCGATGAAAGGCAATATTGTCGATCTAGCAGTAGCAGTAGTCATTGGTGGTGCTTTCGGTAAAATTGTTACCTCCTTAGTTGAAAATATCATCATGCCATTGGTCGGTGTTTTAACGGGTGGTATTGATTTAACAAAGAGTTTTGTTTTTGGCTCAGGTGAAGCTCAAATCAATTTTGGTGTATTTCTACAATCCATCATTGATTTTTTAATCATAGCATTTGCCATTTTTATGGCCTTACGAATTATGACTAAGCTTACACGTAAAAAAGAAGAGGCAGTCGTGGAAGAACCAGCGCCTGAACTCGACGCCAAAGAAGAGCTTCTTAAAGAAATTCGCGACTTGCTAAAAAAAGAACAAGCCTAACATGTTGTTAAAGCATCTGTCTCTCATTTAATGGAGGCAGATGTTTTTATTTTGTATCCTTTACTTTTTGTGTTCTATTCCGCTACTTCAGAACCTATCCACTACTTTCTATCTTGTATCCGCTAACTTGAAATTATCCTCCACTTCTTTAGCTCTATCTTTATTCTGGAAGATAGATCACTCCATCAGAAAATAACAGGGATTATCTCACATACATTCACAATTAATCTCCTACTATTCCTAGGTGTTTAACTGTAAATAATCTAGCTAATTTTCAGAAATCACCTTGTTCTTCTTTAGTATCCATGTTAAATTGGTAACAATTATTGAGAATACTATTAAATTGAAAGCAAAAGTTGTTGCTTTTAATAATATTGAAGAAAAGAGTGACGTCATGACATTAAACAGAAGTATTGAAACAAAGCTTGTACAACTTGGTAATTTAAGTGACCCAGCAACAGGAGCTGTGAGCCCACCCATTCATTTATCGACTGCTTATAAACATACTGGGATTGGTGAATCTACTGGTTTTGACTATACACGTACAAAAAATCCTACACGTGCTCTTTTAGAAGCAGGAATTGCTGATTTAGAGGGTGGTGATATGGGCTTTGCCTGTAGTTCCGGGATGGCTGCCATTCAATTGGTGTTATCCCTATTTAAACCAGGCGATGAATTAGTCGTGCCAGATGATTTATATGGTGGTACATATAGACTTTTTAATTTCTTCCAAGATACTTATAATATTAAGCCTGTTTATTCAAAATTTGAATCGGTTGAACAGGTGGAAGCATTAATGAATGAAAATACACGTGCAATATTTATTGAAACACCAACAAATCCACTTATGCAGGAGTTTGATTTACAAGTGTATGCGGAGTTAGCACATAAGCATGGGGCATGGCTAATTGTGGATAATACTTTTTATACGCCTTACTTCCAACGCCCTATTGAATTAGGTGCAGATATTGTGCTTCATTCTGCAACGAAGTATATTGGTGGTCATAATGATGTTTTAGCTGGGCTAGTGGTTGCTAAAGGCACAGAATTAGCCGAACGCATTGGCTTTATTCATAATGGTAGTGGCATGGTGTTAGGAGCTATGGATTCATGGTTACTTATTCGTGGTCTAAAAACAATGCATCTACGCTTAAAGCAACATGATGCCAATGCAAAGGCGATTGCTGCTTACTTAGAGGAAGAAGAGTTAGTGACCGATGTCCTTTATACTGGAAAAGGTGGCATGCTATCATTCCGCTTGCAAAAGCCTGAGTGGATTGACCCATTCCTTCGTAACTTAAAGTTAATTACTTTTGCTGAAAGTCTTGGCGGTGTCGAAAGCTTTATTACGTATCCTGCTACACAAACACATGCAGATATGCCTTATGAAGAGCGTGTGGAGCGTGGCGTTTGTGATCGTTTATTACGCTTCTCTGTTGGCATTGAGGAAGCAGAAGATTTAATTGCAGACTTACGACAAGTGTTTGATATCCTTAGAAAAGAGGCGTAATTGATGAAGCAACGTATTGAAACAAGCCTCATTCACGCAGGTGTTCGTGATGGCTATAGTAATAAAAAAGGGGCTGTTAACGTCCCGATGTATCTGTCGTCTACTTTCCATCAAGAAAGTATAGATGAATTTGGAGAATATGATTATGCTCGTTCAGGCAACCCTACAAGAGATGCGTTAGAAAAAGCTGTAGCAGAGCTTGAGGGTGGCGTTCGTGCCCATGCATTTTCATCTGGTATCGCTGCCGTATCAGCAGCATTAATGCTGTTATCGCAGGGAGATCATATCGTCATGACTGAGGATGTTTATGGTGGAACCTATCGTTTTGTAACAAAGGTGTTGCCGCGCTTTGGGATTTCCCATACATTTGTAGATTTTACGGATCTAGCAGCTGTAGAAGCAGCAATCACGCCAGCTACAAAACTACTTTATATGGAAACACCATCAAATCCAATGTTAGGCATTACAGATATTCGTGGTGTAGTGGCGCTTGCCAAGCAACACCACTGCCTTACATTCTTGGATAATACTTTTATGACACCGTTACACCAACGCCCACTAGAACTTGGTGTAGATGTCGTCATTCATAGTGCAACGAAGTTTTTATCTGGCCATTCTGATATTATTGCCGGCTTAACGGTTACTGCCGATGAAAAGCTAGGTCAGGATCTCTACTTTATCCAAAATTCATTCGGTAATATTTTAGGTGTACAGGATTCATTCACACTTCTACAAAACATCAAAACAACAGATGTACGTTTTAGTCGTTCTGCTGAATCTGCACAAAAAATTGCTGTTTATTTGGCTAGTAATCCTCTAGTTGAGCAGGTCTACTATCCAGGGCTTGCTTCACATCCTGGCTACGCTATTCATCAACGTCAAAGCACAAGTCCTGGGGCCGTTTTATCCTTCCGACTACCAAGCTATGCAGCTGCAAAGGCATTGGTTGAGGCGATGACAATTCCAGTATTTGCGGTCTCTCTTGGAGGAGTAGAGTCTATTCTTTCTTACCCTGCAAAAATGAGTCATGCTGCTATGGAGCCAAAAGAGCGTGCTAAACGAGGCATCACAGATGGCCTTCTACGTTTTTCTGTAGGACTTGAGCATGTTGATGACTTAATTGCTGATTTTGCACATGCCCTAGAGATTGCTGCCAAGGCTTAATTGAATCAACATAAAAACCGCGTCCAGTTAACGCGGTTTTATTTATAATAGGTTCAATTTCTCACCTTTGCTAACAATCGGTATAAATAATCGCCATGCCCCTTTGCTAGCAGGGCATCTTGCTCAGCTGAAATCCAATAGAACGAAAAGATTAAATCCCTTTCGTTTAAGCCTGTTGGATGATGTTGCCATGCATCCCGTGTTTCATCGGATGTTAAATGATAAAAATACCGTTTCTGTAAAACACCTGATGGATGATTAAAATAGTCCTGTGCTATTAACGCTTGAACGACAAGTGTGGTTAGACTTGTTTCTTCTAGCATTTCACGTTTCACAGCGTCTAAAGGTGTTTCCCCTTCCTCAACCGTACCTTTGGGCACCTGGATACCTGCCCCAACTGAATTCTGTTCAAATACGAGTACCTGTAATTGATCCTCATGCGTTCGCGTAATATAGCCAAATGCTTTTTCAATTACTTGCATGAAAGTGACCCCCTTTGAATGATTGAATGTTACAATAAAGAAAAAAATTGGAATTGCAGGTGAAAAGTGTTGACACTTATTATACGACAGATGCAAGAAAATGACATTACTTTTGTACAAGAAATTGCTAGAATAAGCTGGCATCATACATACGAAAAAATCATTCCACGTGACATTCAAGATCGTTTTTTACAACTAGCCTATAGTCGAGAACGATTAATCGAACGTCTTATCAACAGTCCGTTTCTTGTTGCAATTTTTGACGAATGGCTAGTAGGCTTTGCTAATTTTTCAAATGTAACACAAGGTGAGGCAGAGCTACATGCGATTTATTTACATCCTCATATGCATGGTAAGGGCGTGGGTACCGCACTTTTACAGGAAGGACTACGCATGCTCCCAAATCTATCGTCTTTATTTGTTTGTGTAGAGAAAGAAAATAAAATTGGTATGCATTTTTATCAAGCAAAGGGATTTGTAGCAATAGAAGAATTTGATGAACAATTTGATGGTCATCTACTTAAGACAGTTAAATTGGTTAAACAATATGAAAAAGTGTAACGGTTCTTGCAACTACCGTTACACTTTTATTTATGTAAGATTTATCTGCTCCGCTTGGATAACAAGTGCTGTTAAGCCAGTTATACTACCAGATTCATGTGCCTGTCCTTGATGCCATAGTACTCCCTGTCCCGTCTTTATGGTGATTTTTTCACCATCTTCACCTCTTATCCATCCTTCGCCATTAATAACGATAAATAGCTGTGGAACAGGGGCTTCATGCATACCAACCACTCCACCTGACTCAATATAGATGAAACCGATCGTCGTAGGCACTTCTGTTTTGGTGATTTTTCTATAGAATGTATCGATGGATTGGTATTGATGAATGGGGTTTGCTAAATCTTGTGTAAATTGTATCAGTTGCATTTCGCAAAAATCCTTTCTTATTAGGCTAGTTCTTCTTCAGCAAATGCTAAAAGAGTTCCATCTTCTTTTTTGATATAAAAAGCAAATGCATCATAGCCATTTCTTTTAATCGTTTCCCAGTTAGTGGTTTCTCCATTGATAAGTTGAACATTTTCTTGTTCATCTACCTCATAGTCGTCTATTTCTTCGTCATAGTCGATGTTATAGAAAAATGATAATATGACTTTTGTTTCGGGTAAATTATATTTTTCTAGTGGACGGTTGTCACGGTGATTCTCTGTATACGCCTCACAAAATAGCGCATTATAACCATGTAGAGTCGCATCAAAGAGCAAAATTTCCTCGGCGGATAAAGGATCTTTAGCAACGATTCTAGCGGTTGGGCCTGTAATATAAGGCATTTCCTCCCCTTCAATCATTAGTAAATCACCGTAATACCAAATTTCAAATTGTTCATTGCCTGCACTAGAATGAAGCTGAAACTGGGATTCAACATCATCTAAAATTTGGACGTTTCCTGCAAATTGCTGTAGATAAATGGGAATAGGATTAATCATAGCTTTCCTCTCCTTTTCTGTTAGATATTACTTTCTTACAATATAATACATCTTTCTTAGTCATAAAGAAAAACCCAGAATTTTTTTCTGGGCTTGATGACACTTACTTTTCTAGCATGATTAAAACTGACGGGCCTTTGCTTCACTTCGCAAGAGACGGTTATGGAGAGTAATCTCCGTTTCACCATTTACTTGCGATTTTGATCGCTTAATCCTTGACCAGTTGCGGTGGATTTTTTGAGATTTGGGGTCTAGTTGTTCGAACCTACTCATTTTTCATCCTCCTCATCATTATAGATTTCATAAGTGAAATCTTCTTTATTATGACCAGCTAAGGTGAATTTATACTAATTTCATAAGAAGCTTAGTTACTTCACTTTATTAGTTTTCGCTTAACCAAGTTAACGCATATTGTACATATAATTCGGCTCCAACGCGCAAACCATCTTCATCGATATTAAAATGGCCGTTATGATGTGCCCAGCGTGTGTCCTTTTCTTTATTGCCTGAGCCTACTAGAGCAAAACAGCCAGGTACTTCATCTAAGTAAAAGCTAAAGTCTTCTCCACCCATTGTCGGATCATCAACATGATAAGCATCCACGCCAAAATGTTCAGCTGCAAGGCGCTCGACTAAGCTGGCACTCGCCACATCATTGTTGACGGCTTGTGTACCATATTCATAAACGACCTCTGCTGTGCCACCATAAAGTGAGGCAATCTGGTCAGCATAATGACGAATTTGCGCTTCGATATGTGAACGGACCTCTTGATCAAAACAGCGCACAGTCCCTTCTAAAATGGCATCTTCAGCAATTACATTAAAGCGTGTGCCAACCTCCATTTTTCCAATTGTAAGAACGGCAGGTTGAAGTGGATTGACTGTACGTGCCACAACTGTTTGGACATTCAAAGCAAACGTTGAAGCAATCATTACGGCATCAATGGCATCATGTGGGACTGCGGCATGACCGCCCTGCCCTTTAAAGCGCACTTTGAAAATATCAGCAGAGGCAAAGGCAGGACCTTTATTACACTGAATTTTCCCTGTGTCAATTTGTGACCAAATATGAATACCAAAGACGTTATCTACACCTTTCATTGCTCCTTGCTCTACCATCGCTTTTGCGCCTGTAGCTACTTCTTCGGCTGGCTGGAAAATAAAACGAACTGTTCCCTCAATTTCTTCTTGTACCGTATGTAATGTCTTAGCTGCAATCAGCAACATGGCTGTATGCGCATCATGACCACAGGCATGCATCTTACCATCCGTTTTAGAGCGATACGGAATATCTTCTCGTATTTCATAAACTGACAATGCATCCATATCCGCACGTAAGGCAACGGTTTTTCCTTCCCTGCCCCCTTTTAACTCCGCAATAATGCCTGTTGGCTCTGTTCGTCTATACGGAATACCAAGGTTCTCTAAATACGTTGCTACATAATTCGTTGTTTCATATTCTTCCCAAGAAAGCTCTGGCTCACTGTGCAATTTTTGACGAATCGTCACAAGCTCACTATTTAATTCCGCAATAATGCGTTTAATATTGTTCATGATTACTCTCTCCTTGTTTTATAACCAACTTACGAAAATACCTGCTAAAATAACAGATGTTATCGTTACACTAATGAAGCCGCCTACAAGCATCGGTGGCAACATATGGCTTAACAGTATTTCACGTTCTTTTTCATCGGTTGTGGACGATTTCACTACTTCATTCGTTAAAATATAATCTGCTGGGAACCCATAGAGCGCTGTTAAGGATACAGCAAACGCTAAATTCGGGCTGACCTTTAAAACTTTTCCTGCGATGAAAGAGAAAATATACATACCAATGACTGCTAAGACAATAGACACTACTAATGGCACAATAATACGCATCAGCATTTCAGGGGAAGCCTGTTTTAAGCCATCAAATATAAAGAGCATTAACCCCATAATGGCAAAACCGAAGCCATTTGCTTTTTGCAATGGTTGTCTTTCTAAAAAACCAAATGTCGATGCAAGGACACCAAACACTAGGCATAGCACTAACGCATTGACTGTCACAACAGGTGCTAATGCTGTAGATGTACCATACGCTAATAATCCAACAAGCGCTAAACGGAAAAATTTAAAGTATTCTGTATTGTACTTGGTAGGAATTTTCCTCAATAATTTTGGTTGCTCAGATGCCTGTTCAACATCTTCCTCTACCTGTGTTACCGATTGTATATTCCCTTGCTGGTGTTCTTTTAATAAACGTTTTGCTTCACGCTTCAATACAATGGACGTGATGGGATATCCTGCAAAACCTTGAATAACATAAATTACAATGGCAAAGACGGCTAAATCCTCTAAGCCAGCTGCAGAAGCGCCTTCTGACATCACTAGCGCTGCCACAACACCACCGACTAATGGTGGAACTGCAACAATCATCGTTTTTAAATCAAATAGCAAGGCACCAATTGTAAATAATATGGCGATGATGCCTACAATACCAGCTAAAGAAATAACGATGGCTTTCCACTGGTTTTTCAATTCCTTAAGGGACAGAAGTGTACCCATATTCGTAATTAATAAATACATTAACATCGTGGCAACGACTGGACCAATCCCGGCAATACTAACAATATCTTTCGGGAAGAATGTCCAATAGCCAATTAAAAATAATACCGCACAGACGAACACAGATGGAATCCACGCCTTCGTTCTTGTTGCTACGATATCTCCGATGTAAAGAATAGCAAGTACTATCGTCAGTGCTAACATTTGCGACATATCAAAGAATTCTCCTAACTTAGTAATTTTTTAATGTCATCTATAATAATACTAATTATTCTTAAAATTCTATTTTTACAGAAAAGAAGAAAAACAGCGCATGAACGAGCATATTCGTGACACTAAAATTACGGTTTTCCAAATATTTAGATTTTAAAGAATTTTCATAAAGCGCTTACAAAAAAATAGAACCATTATAAAATGGTTCTACTTTCTCTTACATGCTATTTTTTGAAACGATTACCTGTGTTCGCATAGATCAATAAAAATATCGTAAGGGCGACAAAAAGTACAAGACCTACATGAAATAACCATTGTGTATGGAAAAATTCGTTTAGTATCCATAAAAGGACACAAAAACAGTAGCCATACATCATTTTTCCCATAAATCTTGCCAGTGCCTTTTCATCATATTGTTCTTTATCTTCCTGTGCCATCGTATGAAAGCCTTCAAGTAGAAAAGCTCCTTTACCTTGCGATAGAACAATGGCGAAGATGAGAAACGGCAGCATGATTATTAAATAGACAAGTACTCCCAAGGTTCATCATCCTACTTTTCATTTTTAATAAATTGCTCAATTGCTGGTAGTAATTCTTCATGCAGTGGCAGCGAAGGGTCTGCATAGGTTGCTAAGTTTTTGGCGCGATCTGCCGGTGCCTTTTTCAATACGTGATTCATACCCGCTAGATAAAGTAATTTTGAGTCTTGTTTGCCTTTCTTCAATGCCTCAGCATCGGCTTCCTTCACTTGTAAATCCGTTGTTCCTTGTACTAGCAATACACGGCTTTTTACTTTTGAAAGCTCATTAGCAGGTTGATATTTTAGCAAGGAAATCAGGAAAGGCTGTACAGATGGACGGAAAAGGGCCTGTAGCTCTGGCGAAATATTTTTCACTTGCTCCCCTTGCTTTAAAGCTGTCAAAATATTCGTGGATTCATTAAAAAGCTTTGGTGCTAATTGACCTTTTAATTGCTCTAAAAGCACTTCATCTAACGATCTACCTGCACCGGCAATGGATACAAAGGATGCTACGCCTGTCTTTTGAGCCGCGAGCAAACCAATGAGTGAGCCTTCGCTATGGCCAATCACATGGACACTTGTGTAGGCTTTATCAGCCATCAATGTTTGGATAATTTGTACAGCATCATCAACGTATTGGTCAAACGTTCCATCCTCTTCCTTTGTTAAGAGCGCTTGATTGTCACCAAGTCCTCGCTTATCATAACGCACTGTCGCAATGCCCTGTTGTGCTAAACCTTCCGCCAACATTTTCAAGCTATTATTTTTTCCAGCCAATGCGGAATTACCATCTTTATCAGTTGGCCCCGATCCTGCTATTATCAGTGCCACTGGTGATGGAGATGGAGAAGCCTTTTCTACAGCTACCGTTAAGTTGCCGTTTTGCACGGGAATTTTTAATGTGTCATAGGTAACAGGTTGCTCTTTATAAGCCTTTAGTATTAAAGGAAATTTCCCACCATTTTGTTGAAATGTAGCCTCTATTTGTTCATTTTTGATTGTGCCATTAATGGCAATAGCAGAGCCGTTTAAATTGATGGACACTTTTACTTTATCACCTGTATACGTCACACTTTGAAATGGAAAATTAGATAAGCCCTGTGCTGGCACGGATAATGTACCACTTTCCTTCTTTAAATCGATAATAATCGGTAATGGTCCATTTGGCGTTTCAATAGTTCCTTCCCATTTTCCAATAAACTGTTCATTCATTGCATTTGTCCCCTTTGATCCTTGATGTTGTGCAGTGACCTCTTTTTGCCCACAGGCAGCTAAAAGTAAAATTGTACAGCAAATCAATAACCATTTTTTCATCTAATCTTCCTTTCTATATGAAAATCACCAATAAAATTGGCAGTAACGTAATCGCTATTAAGATGTAACACCATTTGTTCGCGAAATTTACAGTCCAACCAATCCCGAACTTTTTAGGCACTAATAAGGATGGATCATTTTTATTGCAATAAAAAATACCCCATTTCCAGTATTGATCATCTGTGGCAGCTGTTTCATTTGTATGTACCTCATCAAAACGTTCATTACTTTTACTGAGCTTCCAAATGAACACTAGTAAACCACCCAACGTAACGACATTAAAGACAAGAAAAAGTGGGAAGAAGTAGGGAGCCGTTTGGTCTTGTAAAATAACAGTTATATAGTGTAAAACAACAAATAGAATTGTCATACTAAAATTAATGGCTGCCAGGTACCAGCTTCCGTATTTACGCTGAGTTAACTCCCGATGAATGGATGCTTCTTTGGCCTGTGCACTTAATTGGATTTTGGCACTTTTCATGCCTTGACTCATCATGAAAAAACTAGTTTGTATTGCCAATAATATAAGCGGCATACTGATGACTGAGAGCCGCGATTTTTGAGTCCAACCATCGACCTCTCCTGCTCCATTCCAATGTGTAGCAAAAACCTCTGGGATTGTCTCATAGTTCATGTACGTAAAAGCAATTAATGCAAGTGTGATGATGATGGGTACACTAAAAAATATAGGTGACAATGTTTCCTCTTTCTGACGGATAGACAAATCTGTCACATATACTGTTTTTATTTGTGTCTCCCACTGCTCCTGCACCTTTAATTTTTTCGTTTTAACATGATAACTCATGTAAAGACCTGATGACAAAAGGAGCATGACATATAAAAGAATAAAGGAAATTAAAGATACCTTCTCCTCTTGTATAGGTGAATGATAGAGAGCGATTTGACCTACTAAAAATAAGCCGGTAATCCCTGCGATGATTTGGCTATAATGCTTCTTCCACAGCTTTAATTGTGGATGTTTGACATAAGGTTCGGGTATGGAAACACCAAAAACAAGTGTTTTTCTTGTTAAATGTGGGGTTATCGTTTCCATAATTCCGACAATGATAAAGATGCCTACAATTATAAGCATACTACCCCTACTTCCATTGTTTTAAAATTCGCTGGAACAAACTTGTCATTTGCTCTTTTTCGAGGCCTCGCGCAAAAGCCTCCGCCATGATAGGCTTCAAGGCATTTTCGACTTTTTCAACCTCCGTTTCTTCCAGCTCTCTCTTTTGACCACCAATAATGACCGCTTTTGCTTTCGGCTTCAATTCAATTAAGCCCTTCTCTTCAAGTTCATGATAACTTTTACTGACCGTGCTAACGTTAATGCCTAGATCTGTAGCCATCGAACGTACGGACGGTAAAGTATCACCATTTTTCAGCTCGCCTTGCGCAATGCATTCTATTATTTGATTGGCCAATTGTTTATATAGCTGCAATTCACTGTTTGGATCTAATTGTATTTGCATAAAACTCCCCCAATCTGTATTGCTTATAACCAAACAGAAATCTGTTATGTATAGAGTAATACAGATTTTCTCTAATGTCAAATGAAGGAATTTTTTATGGAGAGGGCTTTTTATGTGTGTAGAGAAGAGGTTTTGTCACAATAAGAGCGGGAGCCTTCCTTGGATGAGCGCTTTGAACTACATTTAGAGCGGGCTCTCCCCCCTTTGGAGCCCTTTGAGTCTCAGTTTGAGCGGATCTTGCGTACTTTAGATCTCATAGGAAACAAAAAGGACCCAGAATAATTCTGGGTCCATGGACACTTATTGCTTCTATTTGATTTTTAACTGATATGGTTTACACTTCTTCTTAATCTATAGCAAAACAGAATAGTCTGTTTCACCTTTAGGCTTAAGATTTATGAAGCTTCAACCTTCAACAGTTGTGGCGGACTTTCCTGAGATTCTTGGTCTTTGGGTGTTTGACTATTACTACTCATTCTGCATCCTCCCCATCAGATTAGATTAATAAGTGGTTCCTCTCTTATTATGAGCCTTCTTCTATTTTTTATACATGCTCTAGCTTTTTTCTGCAAAGACTTGTTGGGCTATCGTTAAAGCATTTTGCACTCTTGGAAAACCGATGTAGGGTACTAATTGTAAAAGTGCCTCGACCACTTCTGTCTGGGTCAAGCCTGCATGTAATCCACGCTGAATATGCGTTTTGGTTTGTGGTGCAGCACCTTGTGTAACAACTGCTGTTATCACGACAAGTGCTCGACTCTTTGCATCCAGCCCAGGTCGTGCATAGACATCACCGTAAGCAAATTCAATAATCATTTTGCGTAAATCGGGTGCGATATCGGCTAATGCATCGGATTTAATCATCCGTGCTGCTTCTTCCTCTGTCACATATTGTTTAATTGTTTCGAGCCCCTTTGTAAAACGTTCATTCATTTCTTCATCCCTCCTACATTTACTTATACAAAAACCCCAATTCCGCGTCTCCAGAATTGGGGATTGTCCTTCACATATGTAAGGTTCTCTTCTTCACGTCACCCTCTGGCTCAGTTGAAAAAGGATAAAGGTTTTCATAGTGCCTCACAGGACAGCTTTAATGAATATCTATGCAAAAAGTCACAAGGACATGCACGCAAAAATTAAATGGCTACAAGGCAGGCCTTCGCTTTTTCTATTTGGATTTTTACTTGTTCAAAGCCAGTACCACCTAAAGAATGACGGCGGCGAACAGCAGCTTCTGGCGCTAGTACATCATAAATATCCGCTTCAATTAAGGTACTTTCTTGCTGCATTTCTTCCAATGGTAAGTCTAATAAATAAATACCCTTTTGAATACATGTAAAGACAAGCTTACCAGTCACCTCATGTGCCTCACGGAATGGCATCCCCTTTGTTGCAAGGTAATCTGCTAGCTCTGTTGCATTTGAAAAATCAGCGTGAACAGCCTGATGTAAGCGTTCTGTGTTGACAGTCATTGTACGAACCATACCTTCAAAGATTTTAAGTGAACCAAGAATCGTATGAACAGTGTCAAACATCCCCTCTTTGTCCTCCTGCATATCTTTGTTATATGTTAATGGTGTGCCTTTTAACACCGTTAATAGGCCCATGAGATTCCCATAAACACGCCCTGTTTTACCACGAATAAGCTCTGCCATATCTGGGTTTTTCTTTTGTGGCATAATCGAAGAACCTGTTGAGAAGGCATCATCCAGTTCGATAAATTTAAATTCATCTGTAGACCAGATAATAATTTCCTCAGCAAAGCGTGATAAATGCGCCATAAGTAAGGAGGAATGACTTAAAAATTCCACGATAAAATCACGATCACTTACAGCATCCATGGAGTTTGCGTAAACCTCGCTAAACCCTAATAACTCTGCTGATTTTAAACGGTCAATCGGGAAAGTTGTCCCTGCCATTGCCCCAGCACCTAAAGGTAAAATATCAATACGTTTTATGGATTCTGTAAAACGTTGTTTATCACGCTCTAGCATCCAAAAATAAGCCATTAAATGGTGTGCAAAGGAGATTGGCTGTGCACGTTGTAGATGCGTATAACCTGGTGCAATCGTTTCAATATGCTCTTGTGCTTTGTCTAATAGTGTTTGTTGGAACGTCACAACTAAATCAATGGCTTCCTGCACACGCTTTTTCAAGAAAAGATGCATATCCGTTGCTACTTGGTCATTTCGGCTACGTCCTGTATGTAGTTTGCCACCGACAGGACCTATTAAATCAATTAACATTTTTTCTAAATTTAAGTGTATATCTTCATTGGCAACGCTAAATTCAAGCTCACCTGCGATTGCCTTATCTTTTAATTGGGCAAGACCACCTAGTATGGCCTCTACATCAGCTGCTGGTAAAATTCCTGTGGCACCAAGCATTGTGACATGTGCAACACTACCTTCAAGGTCCTCTAGCACAAGTTGCTGGTCAAAGCCAATGGATGCGCCAAATTCGTCTACCCATGCTTCTGCTGATTTTTGGAAACGTCCACCCCAAAGTTTTGTCATGTCAGCTCACCTTTTCCTCGATTACTTATCAAAAGGTGTAGTATAAGCACAAATGCCTCACCACACCTTGCTTGTTCAACATTACTTTTTATTCACAGATGAGTTCACTACAGTTGGTAGACCCCATAACTCGATAAAGCCTACAGCGGAAGCATGATTGAATTGATCTTCCTTCGAGTATGTTGCTAGCTTTTCACTGTATAATGAATTTGGTGATTTACGTCCTTCTACAATCGCATGTCCTTTAAATAATTTCACACGTACTGTACCATTCACATATTGTTGTGTTTGCGCAAGGAATGCTTCAAGAGCATCACGTAATGGTGAGAACCATAGACCGTCGTAAATTAATTCGGATAGTTTTTTCTCGATTACTGGCTTGAAGTGTGCTAATTCTTTTACAAGCGTTAAGTCCTCAAGCTCTTTATGCGCTGTTAACAGCACTTTTGCACCTGGAATTTCATAAACCTCACGAGATTTAATACCAACTAAACGATTTTCAACGTGATCGATACGTCCTACACCATGAGCACCTGCTACTGCATTTAATTCTTGAATTAAATCAGCAAGCTTCATTTCTTTTCCGTTTAATGCTACTGGTTTACCAGCTACAAACTCGATTTCCACATACTCTGCTTCATTCGGTGCATTTTCAATAGAAACAGTTAAGCCATAAGCTTCTTCTGGTGGCGACACCCATGGGTCTTCCATGATGCCAGCTTCATTCGCACGGCCCCATAGGTTTTGGTCGATTGAGAATGGTGAATCCAATGTTGCAGGAATCGGTACATTATGCTTCATTGCATATTCGATTTCCTCATCACGGCTCCAGCCCCACTCACGTACTGGTGCTAATACCTCTAAGTCTGGATTTAATGCTTTAATCGATACTTCAAAACGAACTTGGTCATTCCCTTTACCTGTGCAACCATGCGCAACAGCATCTGCGCCTACTTGATTCGCAATCTCTACTAGTTTTTTCGAGATAAGTGGACGGGAAAGTGCTGATACTAATGGATACTTTTGCTCATACCAAGTATGTGCTTGTAAAGAAATTAATGCATACCCTTCAGCAAATTCGTCTTTCGCATCCACCATATAAGATTCAATCGCCCCTACTTGAAGCGCTTTATTTTTTACGAACTCAAGATCTTTCCCTTCGCCAACGTCAAGACATACTGCAATTACGTCCCAACCTTGTTCTTTTAACCATGGAATTGCTACCGAAGTATCAAGTCCACCTGAATAAGCTAATACCACTTTTTTATTTGCCATTAAAAATGCGCCTCCATTGCTCTATCGATATGTATGTTTATACATTCATTTAAAAGTTTATACACGAATAGTATCATGTTATAAAAATAAATACAAGTGTATTTTTATAAATTCATAGACTTTTATTTTTATTGTCACAAGTAAGTCGTTCCTTGTATAAGGTTGGAAAGAATTCCATGTCAATTCACTCGAAAAAACGTTTTTTTACTATCTATATAAATGTATACTATATAAATTTAGCAACGGACGAAAAAAAAGAATCCATGATACAAACTGGATTCTTTCTAGTTACTTGGCTGATTGTATCCTATACAATACTTTTTTAGGATAAATCAAAATAAGTAGAACGGCCACCGCCGAATATAAAATGGCATTATACATAATTAAATCAATTAGGTTTCCATTAATGGAGCCGATAAAAAAATTAAAGAGCTGATGAATAATAATAGGAATGATTAAATTCTGATTGATCGTATAAAATACTGTCATGATGATGGTCGTAGCTATAATTGTTAACATAAAGAAGAAGCTATATTTGATCAAATCCATTCCCATAAACCCTGTTGTAAGCCATATCGGTAAATGCCACATTCCCCACCAAAAGCCTATGATAATTGAAGCTATTAATGGCGAATATTTCTTTTGCAGCTCCAGCAGTGCAAAGCCCCTCCATCCTAACTCCTCACCCAGTGGTCCTGACAAAAGCGTTTTAACAAAATAAAAACTGAGCATGCCCCATGAAGACAGCGTAAAAATAGGGTTTTCTTCATAATTATTCATGATTTGAAACAAGATCATGAGAAAGATAGCTGTTTGTATCATCACGATTAAAACAATTACTGAAAGTGACAATTTGTTTTTGAATTTTTGTTTGACAAAGTGGATAAAACGTTGCCCAGGATAGATTCTTGGAAATAGTAACGCAAAGGCAAAGGTGGATGACCAAGCCGATAGACAGCGTACGGTATCAAATAGCCAAGTAGGATAGCCTAATAGCTTGACGGCTCCTACAACACAGAAAAGTGGCCAAAAAATAATATTGGTTAAAATAATAAAGCTTGCTACTGGTTTTTTTAATTTCTTTTTTCTACGCAAGTAGATCCCCCATTTCATCTGAATATCTTCAGCATAAACCTAGGGGTTGCTCACAGGTCAAACCCATTTTGCCATTATTTTATCGGTACATACATTTCTAAAAAAATACGTTCAAGCCCTTCTTCATAAGTGGTAAGCAATAAGTTGATATAAACAAGCCCTAAAAGCTCATAGCCATTTTCCTTAGCTACTTTTCTTATACTAGCCTCTACTTTATTGTCTGTATTTTTGCCACCTGTTGACCAGCGCCCATCTTCAATAACTGTATAAAGACATTTGGGATGCGCTAAAACTTCACCTTTAATTGGATGATCGCTATTTTCTACTTTCCTGACAACCATAAATTTATTTTCGAGCATTCCGCTATCATCGAATCTAATAACTCTTCTTAAAGAAGTAAGAATTACCGCTTTCTTTATACTGTCTGCATTTTCTTTTAACGAATCATATTCATCATAGGCTGTATAATGATCTATTACGCCCATTATTTCTAATGGTTTCATTTCCTTTATAGTATACGTGCCTAGATATTGGCTAATTTTTTGACAATCCTCTTTTACAAGCTGGAGCTTTTTTAATTGTAGCTTTTTATAAGCTATTTCCTCTAACATTACTTGTTCTTTTTCTACTAACAATGATTGGATGCCCTCTATACTCTTGCCTTTTCTCAATTCCTGAATCTTTTTGATTTCAAAATCAATTTCTCTATAAAAATTGATTGTTGTGATATCGTATATATCAAAATGATTGTATGTTCTATACCCATTTTCACTATTTTGCTGGGGCTTTACTAATCCTTTTTCTTCATAAAATTTTAAGGTATCTCTAGAAACTCCTAAAAATTTTGCAACTTGACCAATTGTATACATCTAAGTCTCCTTTTCAACTCTCTTCCTCTTTACTACTATAGCTATAAATATATGTAAATATGAAAAAACCGTAGACATGCACGTGAAGCATGTTTACAGTTTCAAATATTGTTATTTCTTATGGAAAAATGATTTGCCTAACCATTCAATGGTTGCAGGGGCTAATGCATACAATTTACTTGATAATCCCATAATTCTAGGTAGATTAATCTCACGAACAGGACGATCAATCGTTTTCACTGTCTCTTGAGCTACTTCCTCCGCTGACAATAAAAAGCGCCCTAAGGATTCTCGGTAGCCACTTGTATCATTGGCTTTATCTAAAAATGGTGTATCAATGGGACCAGGATGGATGGCTGTCACTTTTACATTGTACGGAGCCAATTCCATACGCAACCCATTGGTAAAACCGACAATAGCATGTTTCGTCGCAGCATACACACTCGCTTTTGGTGTGGCCACCTTCCCAGCCTGAGAACCAATGAATATTAAATGGCCCTGTTTGCGCTCTATCATCTTAGCGGCTAATCGTTTGGCAAGATAAATCGGTACACTAACATTTAATTCAATCATTTGCGCAATATCCTCATCCTGTAAAGCAGGGGCTACAGCAAACTTCCCTACACCTGCTGAAAGAATCGCTACATCAATCGGTGGTAGCTGCGCACAAACATCATCAAGTGTATGTAAATTGGTTAAATCCGCTTGGATCACTTGAGCACCTAAACGCTCTAGCACCTTTAATGCAACGGCATTGCGACCTGTGGCATAAACGGTATGCCCTTGAGCTACTAGTAATTCAGTTATTTTTAAGCCAACCCCACTTGTAGCTCCTGTCACAAAGATTGTTTTGTTAGGATGTTTCATGTATAAACCTACTTCCTTTGAAATAAATAGATACCTGCTTCTGTCTTTGTTGACGTAATATACTCATTGGCCTCTAGGTAATCTAAATGACCAAGTGTTTTAGATAAAGTTAAACCAAGCTGATGCTGGAAGATAGCCGGATACAAGCGTTTTGTTACTTGGACAACTGTTAATTGATCATCGCCTAATAATTCAAAAACCTTCATTGATTGTTGGTGCTGTCGCTCTAATCGTTTATCAATTAACAACGGAATATCCTCTAGCTCTGCT
The DNA here is from genome assembly GCF_020217405.1 of Lysinibacillus capsici. Taxonomy (NCBI): domain Bacteria; kingdom Bacillati; phylum Bacillota; class Bacilli; order Caryophanales; family Bacillaceae; genus Lysinibacillus; species Lysinibacillus capsici. Next base: position 2,899,917 of record NZ_CP084108.1, read on the forward strand.
CCATGCCCTGTATGCATCATTTTGACAGGTAATTGACGTAGAATTTCAAGGGATGCATTATATTGTAGTAAAGATTTTGTACGTCCTACAGTACGATCCAATGGTGGCTCTATTAATGGATTGGGTGTTATTTTTTCAAGCAATAAATCTCCACCAATCACATGATGAGTTTTTTCATCCCAAAAAATGAAGTGACTTTGTGCGTGACCTAATGTTTCGATTGCCTTTAATCCTGGATGCCCAGGAACTTCATCTCCATCTTCCAAAATTTGCGTTAATGGGCGTTCCCCTACAAGCTCCAATTCACGACGAACATGGACACTTTTTGCAATATATTCTTGTGGTACCCCATGCTCCAATAAACGTTCACTGTAAAATTGTTCATGATAGCGTAAAAAGTCTTCATCATGACGAAGCCATTTGTCATTATAGGCATGCCCTAAAATTTCTGCATATGGAAAAGCATCGACCCATCCCGCATGATCTGGATGATGATGGGTTAACACAACCTGTTCAATATCTTGCATGTCAAAGCCTGCTGCTCGAATCCCCCATTTTAAAGCATCATAGGCTTCCATTGTTTTTGGGCCAACATCAAAAATGCTAAGTGCATCGCCTTTTACAATAAATGCATTGACATCTCCTACTGCATAGGGTGTTGGTATTTCTATTTTGTATATAGACAAAGTTGTCTCCCCCTTTTCACGCACTTGTGAATACTGATTCATTCTATTTTACAAGTTTTTTCTGTTTTCGTCATCCTCCTGTTGACAGGTTGCCTATTCCTCACTATAATTTTGAATAATCTAATTATTTATGTGCGTTGAAGAAGACGAGTACGTATCTGGTGAAGGTGTTAGAGAGTGTTACATTTGCTGAGAGTAACATCACCCGCTCCCATTACCGAACCTACTTCTGAGCAGTTATGCAAACATAACCGTTTCCCTTGCGATAAGAGGGCTAAGAGTTGTGCCAACAATTGGCAAACAAAGGTGGTACCGCGGAAACGAGAGCGTTTTCGTCCTTCTAGATAAGGACGAGAGCGCTTTTTTATTTTGAACTGGAGGTTTTGTTCATGAAAAAAATTTTATTTATCGGTGCAGGCTCAATGGCGGAAGCATTGATGCAAGGCTGGATTAAACAAAAGGTGTTCACACCACAGGAAATTTATGTCACCAATCGCTCTGACAAAGAACGCTTACATTTCTTACATGAAACATATGGTGTCCATTGTGTGTTTGATCATGCGATTTTTGAACAGGCAGATCTGATTATCTTAGCGATGAAGCCAAAAGATGCTATTGCTGCTATGTGTGATTTAAAGCCTAAACTTACAGCGCACACTGCTGTACTATCTATTTTAGCAGGCATTGCGATTGATACGATTACAGAATTTTTAGGGAGTCGCCCAGTAGCAAGGGTGATGCCGAATACTTCCGCTACAATCGGCATGTCAGCAAGTGGCATTGCATTCAATAACGAGGTATCTGCAGACCAGCGTATCCTATTCCTCCAGTTATTAGAAGCTGTTGGCTCCGTTATTGAAGTCGATGAGGATCAGTTACATGCTGTCACAGCCCTTTCAGGTAGCGGCCCAGCCTATATCTATTATTTAATGGAAGCATTTGAACGAGTAGGGACGAAGGTAGGCTTATCGAAAGATACGGTGCGCTTGCTAATGACTCAAACACTTGCGGGGACAGCTGAGATGCTCAAGCAGTCATTAGATGAACCAGATGTCTTACGCAAAAAGGTGACGAGTCCTGGTGGCACGACGGAGGCAGGGATACAGGCATTAGAGCAATATCAATTTAATGAAGCCATCGAAGCTTGCATTAAAGAAGCCGAGGCACGATCTCGTTCACTTGCAAATGGGTAGCATTATGTGCAAAATAGAGTGTATCACTAGGAATTAGGAGGCTTTATTTTGAGTAAATTATTCGAACCCTATACATTGCAATCTATCACCTTAAAAAACCGTGTTGTGATGGCACCTATGTGCATGTACTCAGCACAAGACGATGGCATGGTAACACCCTTTCATTTCGTCCATTATGCAACACGTGCAGCTGGTCAAGTAGGCTTAATCATTTTAGAAGCTACTGGTGTTGTGCCAGAAGGTCGTATCTCAAATAAGGATTTAGGGATTTGGGATGATGCACATATTGAAGGATTAAGTCAATTAGTTGAGGGGATGAAAGCGTACGGCGCTAAAACAGGCATCCAGCTTGCACATGCTGGTCGCAAAGCAACAGTAGATGGCGAAATTTTTGCTCCATCAGCTATTGCCTTTAGTTCAGACTATAAAACACCAACAGAAATGACAGAAGAGGACATTCACTATGTCATCGAGGCATTTAAACAAGCAGCTATTCGTGCCGCAAAGGCTGGCTTTGATGTACTAGAAATTCATGGCGCACATGGCTATTTAATTAGCGAGTTTTTATCACCTGCTACGAATAAACGTCAAGATCAATATGGGGGCTCACAGGAAAATCGATATCGCATTCTACGTCAAGTCATCGATGCTGTTCGCAGTGTATGGGATGGTCCTTTATTGGTACGTGTCTCTGCGGAAGATTATGCGGAAGATGGTACAACAATGGATGACTTTATTGTTTTTAGCCGCTGGATGAAATCTCAGGGTGTTGATTTAGTTGATGTGTCAACAGGGGGCGTTGTACCAGCAGCCATCAATGTCTTTCCAGGCTATCAGGTACCACATGCAGAAGCGATTAAGCATGGGGCTGATATTCCTACTGGTGCAGTTGGTCTTATTACCACAGCCATTCAAGCCGAAGAGATACTCCAAAATAATCGTGCAGATTTAATATTCTTAGCGCGTGTTTTATTACGAGACCCTTACTGGGCACTACATGCAGCTAAAGAGCTAGGAGAAGACGTGCAGCCTCCCGTACAATACGTCCGTGGTTGGTAATTACATTTCCATCAAAAAACAGCTTGTGCTCCAGCAAGCTGTTTTTTCATTAGAAAAGTGGATTTTGTTTTAATTCTTCATCAATAGCCTGTACCAATGTCTCCGCGTCATCTGCTGTCACAACTTCCCCATTTACTATCGCAAAAATACCTTGCTCACAGATTTCACAATGGGATGTACAACCAGATTCCTCTATCTCAATATCTTCTCGTTCTACTAATACATCATACGCATCTGCCGCACCAAGTGCTAAATTAGTGATACAAAACTCCACTCTATTTTTTAGCTGCTGTGGTTCCTTCTTTTTTTTAAAAAGAGAAAATACCATGTTTATTGACCCCCTACTCTCTAAAAATAATCATACCACAATTCCATAAACTTCATGAAAACTGTAGCGTTAAGCAAAATGATTATCCTAAAATACTATTAATCTTTCAGCTCAATCAACATAAGTTTTTCTTATGAAATTAATGTACAACCATTAAACGAAGATGATCGCCTTGAAAAAAGGTAGTTACAAACTTATCATGCAAAACCTTCAAGTACAATTTTGCAGTCAACTAAAATAGCTATTTATGTTGTTCAATCAAATCATCAGTCTGATCCATACATCGTGTAAACAAAACTCCCACACAAATGTAGTGCTTTTATAAAGTAAATATTAAAAACAACCAAGCCTCTTATGTATGACCTGGTTGTTTTATCTCTTATTTAACGTATTGTGTCTTTTTAATAACCGATTTTAACGCCACCCCTACTACACATATAAATCCAATAAATAACAATAAAAATCCTGTTGGAATAAGAAAGAATGGTTCTTCTAATGTACCATCAGGTGCTACATTACTCCCTTTCACCATAAAGATTAAAAAACTAAGTACGCCTAATATGATTGGCATTAATGCAAAAATATATTTTTTCATAACTTTTTCTTCTCTCCTAAATATTTTTATGTTTAATTCCTACACGGCAGCTTTCTACAACTCGCCGTAACAATCATAAATCCAAAATATATTCCAAGTCAATCATTTTTTATTGATAATCAATAAATTTTTATTCTAATTCAACCAATCTCAAAATTGACATTTTGAAATTCTAACTATAAAATGACCATAATCTCAAGTGATAATATGGAAGGGTGATTTGTATGAACTATGAAGATTTAATGCAATGGAAAGGTTATTTGTTTTTAGATAATATAGTAGAGCCAGGGACAAACTCTTTGAGAGTTTCTATTTCTAGAGCTTCCGTCAGCGCCGAAAGCGAGGATATAAGTTTTGAGGAATATACTATAAATGATGTCTATCCTATTGAAATTGATAAGACATTACCGGTCATACATATAGAATTCGATTCATATGTAGCCTATACTGTTTTTGACGAATCATTTCATTTTGTCAATCAAGAAGATGATTTCTTGGGTAACTTAGTACGTCTTTTTACAAAATCAACTTATTTAGATTTTATAAGTAAAGGAACTATAGCTCTCGATATCTATTCCTACAAGGAGCTATTCCATTATCAGATTGTTTGTTTAGACCATATTATTGATATTGTCTCATTCGATAAACCCACTATTATAAGCGAATAAGTAGTTTTTAAAACAGTCAATGAAATTTTGTTGTCTGTTTTCTTTATTTCTATTAAAGCATCTCGTAAAAGGTAGCTCCCGTAAGTTCAATTATTTTTTAATAGAAACTTTAAAATATTTTTTGTAAACTCTTCGTATGAAGTATTCTTTCCACGTTGGTTATACCACTTTCGTATTGTTTCTACTAACCAAAACGGCACAGAATTTCCATCAATTAAATGATAGTATTGCTCATATCCTTTTTTTAAATGCTCCCATCGATGATCATTACCCTGTAGTGTGTACTCAGAGACATCAATTATTTTTGCCCTTCCTTTCTGTAGCAAAATATTTTTCAAATGAATATCACGAGGGTTAAGGCCCTTCTTCCGAACATATTCTCTTGCATCCTCCACTTCATTTATAACCTGTTTTGGAATATGAATACCTTGTAGAATGCAATCAAAAAGCGTTTTTCCTTCTTCGTAACTTAAAACAAGGTATTCGTCATGTGAAGCAAAGCATGTTGAAAAGAAAGGTGAATCTCCAAGTAATTGATACACATTTGCTTCAACTTTTACTTTGTGCACTTTGTCTTTGGCATATAGTTTAAATGCATACGCTGGGGCGGAAAGAGCTTGAAAAACAGCCGCATCTGTCCCAACACCTATACATTTCAAATCATCAGCTTCACCACTTATGGTAACCGGCTCGTTATTTGGATTTGAATAAACGTTTATTTTAGAAAGAGAACCTATAGCTTTATCCCAATCGTTTTCCATTTCCATCTCTCCCATCATTTGCATTGAAGTATACTACACTATCTAATTACTTTAGTAGGGATTCTATATCGCCCCTAACAATATTCAAATCTCAAGTTTCCTACACGTACTCTTTAATTTTAAAACGTTGGGAACTACTAGAAGTTTCTATATCCATTTCTCCATATGAAAGTATACGGCTTTGTTAGCTACAGAAGAACCAGTTCTATCCTTCATTTACCCTTAACCACCTTTATTAAAAACTCAAAGTGATTTGGGTTTTATTTTTATCCTGATTATCACCTACTTATAGCTAGCCTTGACACAAAAAGAAACGCTGTGTCATGCTACTTTCACAGCGTTTCTTCTATTAATCTTTAAAAATCATATTCAGCATCTTTTTTGGCTCGAATTTCTGCAAAAGCCTCTGTAACCATCACGGTATCCTCTGCTAACCGTTCTAAACGAAAAAGGACATCATCATTGACAATTTCTTTACGTAAAAAATCCTTTTCTTCTATAAATACATAGGTCGGTACGATGTGCGCTTTCATATAAGCAAGGATCGGCTTTAGTTGCTGTTCCACCATTAAATAATGCTTGGATGTACCCGCTGTAACAATGACACCGACAACTTTATCGCGGAAGGCATTGACAGGTAAAAGGTCAAAGATGTTTTTTAATGTAGCTGGTATAGATGCTTGGAATGTTGGCGTCCCAATAACAATCGCATCTGCAGCCATAATGGTTTCCGTCACATATTTTGTATCACCTTCATATTCAAAGTAATTACGTCCATCACTAAAAACTAGCTGATAGTCAGCAAGATCTAGTAATGTTACTTCATGCTGTGGGTATTTTTCTTGTAACATCTCGACCATTTTTTGCGTAGCTGTTCTTGTTTTTGAGCCGACAAGAGAACCCGCAAGTGCGACAATTTTCATAATGAGCCACTCCTTATTTTGCTGTATGTTTTTTTATCGCTGGCATAATATCATTGCCAATGATTTCTATGTTTTTCATCACTTTTTCGAATGGTACGCCACCAAAATCGATTTGTGCCATAAAGCGTTGCATGCCATATAGTTCGTACTGATAAAGTAGTTTTTCAATAATTTGCTCTTTACTGCCCACCATTAAAGCATCACGTGTATCAGGCGCTTGTGCAAATTGTTGCTTTGGATAGCCCCCACCACGAATAGCTTGGAAACCACCATTTAAATGTGGATACATGCCCTGTAATGCCTCTTTTGTTGTGTCTGCTACATAAAACAAGCTTGTTGTGGCAATAGGTAATTCATTTGGGTCAAAGCCTTTGCGGTCTGCCGCTTCGCGATAGGCATCCACTGATGGTTTAAAGTTGATAGCAGGTCCACCTAATGTTGTAAGCATCATCGGAATGCCCATATATCCTGCTTTAATGGCGCTGGCAGGTGGTCCACCCACCGCACGCCATATTGGCAACGAGCCGTTTTTTGGCTGCGGTAAAATTTGTGCATGATGGAGAGGTGCTCTAAATTGCCCTTCCCAAGTCACAAGCTCCTCGTCATTGATTTTCATAAGAAGCTCTAATTTTTCCTCAAAGATTTCTTCATAATCTTGTAAATCAACACCTAGTAAGTGATAGGCACCTACACGTGAACCACGTCCCGCTACTATTTCTGCACGACCATTTGATAATAAATCAATTGTGGCAAAATCCTCATATACTCGTACAGGGTCTGAAACACTTAATACGGTTGCGGAGCTAGACAATTTAATAGTCGAAGTTGCTTGTGCGATAGCACCTAACACGACCGTATGTGCCTGTGTTGTAAAATAAGACTGATGACTTTCACCTATGCCAAATACATCAATTCCAGCTTGCTCTGCTAATTGACTTGCCTCGACTAGCTCTTTTAGTCGTTGTTGAGCAGAAATACGCTCGCCTGTTAGTGGATTAGGGATATGATCACCTAAAGAGTACAGTCCGAATTCGAGTCCTTGTGCTTGATCAATACGATATTTTTCCATCATGTGTTATCTCTCCTTATTCTAGCGGTTCTAAAATAGCTTCAATTTCTGAACGTCTCTCTTCTAAAAATGGCGGGAGGTCTAACTCTTTGCCAAGTTCTTCGACTGCTGAATCTACCGTAAACCCTGGCCCATCTGTCGCCATTTCAAATAAAATACCGTTACGATCTCTAAAATATAGACTTTGGAAATAATAACGATCAACCACACCAGTACTATCCAATCCAAGCTCCTTAATTTTGGTATCCCATTGCTGTAATTCTTCAACGGTTGCAACACGTAACGCAAGATGGTGAATACTGCCTTTACCAGGTTTCTCGCTTGGTCCTTCTAATTCTTTGACAACAATCTCGCCAAGCACTTCCCCTTCTATCGATTGTAGAATCGTTTCTTTGTCCTTTTCTGCAATAACTGTATAGTGAAATAAATCTTGTAATAAATTGACCGTTCTTGATAAATATCGCACAGTGATTTCAATAGTCCCCATGCCTAAAATACGATGTTCCTGCGGTATATCATTTCCATCCCATGGTTGCCATTGAGCAGGCGTTTCTTGTCCTTGGTGGTTTAACAATACCATCCGTAAACCTTCATGATCTTCAAAAAATAAAGCCTCTTTGCCTGCATAAGTAGTGATATCGCTATGTTTAACCTCTAGCTGCTGAAAGCGTTCTTTCCAATATAGTAGGCTTTCGAAGCTAGGTACAAGTAAGCCAATACGTGTAATAGCATTCGTCCCTCGCACTGTACGCCCTGCAACAGGCATTTCAAAAAATGTTAATTCTGTACCTGCTGCTCCTGTTAAGTCTCCATAAAATAAGTGATACATGGAAGGGGAGTCTTGATTCACCGTTTTTTTCACACGTCGTAACCCTAAAATAGTTGTGTAGAAGTGATTATTCTGTTTACCATTTTTCGTTAACATAGATATATGATGGTGTCCGCTTAATTTGTTCATTAATTGTTCCTCCTTATTATTTTCACTTGACTAGGCAAGTGATTTTACAAAAAAAATTACACAGGCGGCAATTTTTTTTCTCGGCTATGTTTTTCAAGCTTTGTCATCGCAATATATAAAGATTTAATTTCCTCAGCTGTTAATACTTCTTCAAAAAACGAAGACTGGAAGTGAAGTTGACTAGGTGTTGCTGCATCAATCATTTGCTCCCCTTTTGATGTCAATGAGATGGTTTTCGTCTTCCAATTTTGTTTACGCTCGATTAGTCCCTCTTTTTCCAGTCGGGCAAGCATGCGGGACATGCCACCTTGTGTTACAGTTACTTTTTCTGCTAATTGAGACTGTGTAATCGGGGCATATGTTTTGATCTGGATTAACACATCAAATTGTGCTGTCGTTAAGTCGAAACGTTTTAAAAATTCATTCGATAACTGATTACTTTGCGTTGTAAAGCGCATCATCCGAATCCATGTTAAGGTGCCTAGTGTATGATTTCTCATGACTTCACCCTCCCTTCAGTTATCACTTTACCATGCAAGTGATACTTCCGCAAGAAAAATATCTTGAATTCAAGATATTTTCTAACATAGGGAGACTCCCTATATGATGCCAGGTGTTGTAACAGGATATAAATTGCCCTTAAGAGCAAAAGAAATTCTACCCGTTTCTTCTGATACAACCATTACAAGTGCATCACTTAGCTCACTCAATCCCAGCGCTGCACGATGTCTTGTTCCTAATTTCTTTTCCCCTGTATACCGCTCTGACAATGGCAGTACATTGGCAGCTGACTCAATTTGATTTTGATAGACAAGTACCGCTCCATCATGAAGTGGATTACCAGGGAAGAAAATCGATTCTAATAAAGAATGGGTTAAATCCGCACCAATATGAATACCAGGCTGAATTAGATTCTCTAAAGAATCCTGTCTTTGAATAACAATTAAACCACCATGTCTTCTCAAAGACATATTTTGCACACTGTGTGATAACTCTGGATACTTTTCAGTAAACGGGGAAAGATAACAATTTAAATAGAACGTTGCAGCTTTCATTTCAATTGTCATAAACTTCTCTTTAATTTTCTCAAAATTACCGAGGAGACAATTTGCATCGGTATCCATTTCCTGCACACTCTGTTGTAAGGACATGATCACTTCGAGAAGCTCATCTTTTAAAGTTTCTTTCATTGGTGAAAAATCACAATTTGTTGGATCCATATGATACACACCTCTTTATTTCATCACTGTTTACGATAGTTTTTCTCTCTATATGTTTTTTATTCTCTTTTAAGCAAAACGACTTCCTATTATGTTGAATAGGAAGTCGTTACATGTTGTTGCAAAAAGATGATGTCAACGGCAGAAAAAGCAACTTTGCAAGGCAAGAGGTTGATTTCCGTTCCGCCAGCGTCCTTTCCAGGGGGCGTCCGATGAGCCGCTTCACTCAATTCTGTTCGCTTTAGGGTCTCCTCTGTGACGCTAAATCCCCTAGGAGTGACGCTGGCTCCACTCCAATCACCCATTCTGCAAAAGTGTTTTTTCCTTATTTTTCATACTAGCGGTAGCGATCAAAATAGCCCATGATTTGCATGATTAGAAAAAGGAAAGGTTTTTATTTTTAATGTAGAAAAGTGATGCGTGACAACACCTCTTCATAAACCTTCACTTTATTTGAAAACCTTTGCTAAAAAGATAACACTTTTGTGGGGTGGAGTGGAGGGCTACTTGACTCCCGTGGGATAACAAGACAGGCAAAACTCTAAACGGAGCGGTAGCGGAGGAAGCGATTCGGCGCTTGCCCACAGGAAAGTAAGTAGCCTGCAACGGAAACCATTTTCACCTATCACAAAAATTCTATTGATGGTTTTGTTTTTCAACAATATGAAACGACTTCCTACTATGTTGAATAGGAAGTCGTTAATATTCTTACATATGCCCTGCCCGAATTTTTTTCACGATGCTGAAAGTCGTGTAGGCAGCAGCGGGTGCTAACACGACAATAAAAATAATCCACACAGTTAAATTATTTGTTGCTTTTAATGTTTCATAATTTGTCATGACAAAAATAATTAGACCGAATAATAGTAAATAGCTCAGCACATTTGGAAAAATGACGATTAATCGCAATAATGCTGGCGGCATCTTTTGTTGATTCATTTAAACCACACCCCTTTTTTCAATTATACGGGAATCTAGTGATTTATCGTACTATATTTTTCCTTTTATACTTTATATTTGCCTGCTGATAGTTGGAGGTTTTCCGCTGTTGTATTTAATTGGTCGATAAATGCGGTCATGTTCTCCATATTTTCGGCTTGATGTTTAGCCTTTTGAGCAACGGCATCAACATTTTGCGATGTCTGCTTAGCCAAGAGCGAAACATCTTCCATCGTAGCTGTTACTTCCTCTGTACTAGCAGCAATTTCCTCAGTGGAACTTGATACTAAATCCACTTGTGTTGCTAAGACCTGTACATCATTATGAATTCCTTCAAACGATTGCTGTGCTTCTTGTACGATTGCACGTCCTGCATGTAAGACATCTGCTGTCGCTTGGATGGTTGCTACAATATTGGCTGTTTCCTTTTGGACATTCATCACCACCTGGGTGATTCTATCCGCCGCACTCTTAGAATCTTCAGCTAATTTACGAACTTCTTCAGCTACAACGGCAAAGCCTTTCCCCGCTTCACCAGCACGCGCCGCTTCAATAGATGCATTTAATGCCAGTAAATTCGTTTGATCAGAAATTCCTGTAATCACATTTGTAAATTCCCCAATCATTGTAGATAGTTTTTCAAGCTCCTGTGTTCCAATCACCGCAAAATTTGTTTTCTCATGAATAGTCACCAGTTGCTTTTGTAAGGACTGCATAATTTGTAATCCATTTTCTGCGTTTTCCTCGGTATTACGCGAAATACTCGAAATTTCTGCTATGGATTCCGAAATATATTGAATGCTGCGTGCCAATTCCTCCATTGAATGCGCACTGTCTGCCGTATTATTCTGTTGTGCAAAGGAAGCCTGCGCTACCTGACTAGATTCGCCTTGGATAATAGCGGCTGATTCAAGTGTTTCATGAGCATTTTCTTGAATGGTATAGGTAGCTTCTTTTATTTGATTGGCCCCTTGCTTGATTTCACACATAATTTGTTGGAAATTATCCATCATCCCATTAAATGATGTCACTAATTGGCCAATCTCATCTTTTGCATGGATTGGAATACGCTTGGTTAAATCTGCTTCACCTTTACTGATTTCCTCTAAGGAATTGCGCACACTTAAAATACGCGAAACTTGCTTCGAAATAGACAGGCCCGTAGTGAAGAAAATCACACAGACAACAATCAATGAAGCTACAATTGTGCCTACCAAAATTTGCGAGAGAATAGCATTGGATACAATAATAGCTAAGTATGTACCGTTTGATAATGGCTTTACATATTGCGTGACACGAGTGCCATCGTAGCGCCCTGAAAATTCAGTTGACTTTTGTGCTGAAAATTGGGCTGGCTCAAAACCAATATCCGCTAAATTTTGTTTTGCTGTAGCGGCAATGGTTTGACCTTTTTCATCTACAATAGCGGCGAATAATACGGTTGAGGATAAATAGTTGTCCAGTTGATCGATATAGGATTCACTGCCGATACTTGCTTCTAAATCTAGTAGCTGCTGTCCATGGCGAGCCACCTGTACAATTTGTGGAGTTGCTGGATTCCAGCTACCTACCCCGACAAATTTGAAAAATTGATCATCGACATCGCGAATTTGTGCTTTTTGGACAATTTCTTTCGCTCTTCCATCTAAGAGTTGCATATATTCGGCAGCTTGTCCGTTTGGATCAGCGCCAAAGTTAAAATCAACAGTTGGAGCTACTGATGTCACTGTTGTATTCCCTTTATCATCTGTACTCCAAATCTCATCGATGCCACCACGCTCAGCAATGGCCTTTAAATCCTCATATGTAGCACCTTTGTCAATGATGTAAGAAGCCAATACAGATTCCGCAATCATTTCTTTTTCCATAATTTCTTCTGCTTTTTCTCTAGATTGGATCGCTCCTTCCAATCCCATGACAATGGAGTTGGCGATTGCTTCTCCATTGCTTTTTTCACTTTTATATGTAGCTTGATAAACATAAATAGAAAATGCCGCTATAATGAACACCACAATGCCCATAATCTCCAGAAGCATTTTCCATTTCATTGACTTTCTCATGATGAGATCCCCCTAAAAATTACGATTATTTCCACTTCATCATACAATATCACTTCCATATATTTCATTAACAATTTATTAAATATAAAATAATAAGTTTTGAAGAAGTTCAAATTGTCATTAATTTGTAAAAATTTCAAAATAGAAAAGCATGGAGGATAAAACTAACTATTTTGTACTAGTAGAAGCATGCAAAAAAGCATAATTCTCATGATTAAACAGTAATATTTAAACAAAATTATCTACACATCTTTAGGACTATAAATTAAAAACATCTATTAAAGGAATCTCCCCTAATAGATGTTTTCTATTTAATAATTATATCAGAATAATTTATTGTGTTGCCATGTATAAACGGCTTGATCAGCTGTTAGGCATGTATTCGGAAAAATCCCTTGTGCTTCAGCTAAAAATTGAGGTAAGTCGTATGGAAGAAAACGTGCGCTTAAATGATTTAATAATAAGTAGTGTGCACCAGCTTGCTGTGCGACTTTTGCAGCCTCCACATTTGTTGCATGACCGTAGCTTGCTGCTAAATCTGTTGTTGTACCATCAAAAGTTGCTTCATGCACAATGATATCAGCACCCATTGATAATTGGATTGCTTCTTCACAATATTTTGTATCGCCTAAGACTGACAATGTAAAGCCCTTTTTGGCTGGTGCCACCACGTCTTTCGCATGTACCACATCTCCATTTTCAAGTACAATATCGTGGCCATCTTTTAATTGCCCTAATAAAGGTCCCTTTGGAACACCAAGTGCCTGTGCTTTGTCGATTAATAATTCGCCTGGTAAATCCTTTTGTTCGATACGATACCCATAGCAAGGTACAACATGGCGTAATTCCTTAGCATAAATTGTAAAATGAGCATCCTCAAAAATAATGCCTTCTTGTACCTCTACAAAGCGTAAAGGATATGTTAAATGGGTTTTTGATAGGGCCAATGTTTGTTCAATCCACTGCTGTAAGCCAGATGGCCCGAAGATCGTTAGCGGCTCATCCCCACCTTGAAAGGAACGCGAGCTTAAAAAGCCTGGAAGTCCAAAAATATGATCTCCATGTAAATGTGTAATAAAAATTTTCGTTACTTTCCGTGGCTTTAACGACGTATGAAGGATTTGATGCTGTGTCGCCTCCCCACAGTCAAATAGCCACATTTCACTCACTTCATCTAATAGCTTTACCATCAGAGCACTTGTATTTCGTTCTTTTGAAGGCATGCCTGCGCCTGTCCCTAGAAAATGTAGCTGCAACATATGCCACCTCACTTCTTCTTTATATCGTTTTATTGTACCTTATCCATTCCCATAAGAAAAACCTTTGGTGTACAGTTTCTCCAAAGGTTTCTTGATTATTTTGGTTGCCATGAAACAAGCGCCGCATGGAAATCATGACGATAATAATAACGTCCATCCTTTTCTTCAATAAAAGGTAGTAGTGATTCCTCTACATGGGCTCGCTGGAAATTCGTCGTTAATATTTTTTTACTCTGCGTTGTCACAAGCTGCTCATAGCTTTCATATTCATAGACACGTTCGAGCGGGATAATCTGACAATCCGCGTAGATATCCATTTCATAGAGGAGATTCAAAAACTCGATATAATCTCTGCGGGGAAATTTAATGTCATAACCATACTTTTCATATAACTGTTCATAGTGTGGCTGAATGGGCCCTGTCGTCATCCCAATGATGGCACGCTTCCTCGCCAGCCGATTCATGTGAGATAAAGCTGCTTTAATTTCATACATTCGGTAAAAACAATTCACGCCCAAGACGATATCATGTGGTTCCATCTCATCTTGCTCTAAACTTTCCCACTTTGCATGAATATAGGAAACGTGCTTCTCCTGCGGCATACATTGTTGTAAGTAATGCAAAATGCTTTTAGAGCTATCCACACATGTGAGCTTGCTTACTTTATCAGCTAATGGAAATGTGTAATTGCCCCACCCAGGACCAATTTCTAATACAGAATGCTCAGGTTCAATCTTTTTTTGAAGCTCCTGAAAAATCAATGCAGCATAAGGGTCTGTTTGTCCCACTTTTTTACGTGCCACGGATTGCGCCCAAAATTGCTCCTCTAGCTGATCATTCACCATTCGTTCAGGCATATTGCCATGCCAGTCCTTCATGCCTTCCTGCCATAATGCCTCATAGTTAATGGCTAACGGTCCTTTTCTCGTCATATAGATACCTCTAAAGATAATATTTCATATATTTTTTTCATATCAAGATTTGCTCGAACATGGTCGGCTAACATATTATAGGCATCTTCTCTTCGTTCTGCGTCACTTTTCACATCACTTGGTAAAGCTGTTAGCCCTTTTTTCACTCGTATTTCATTGACAAGTTGACGGGTAAAGGTACGATTATGGAACAAGCCGTGGAAATACGTGCCAATCACTTGCTCATCTTGACTAACCGCACCATCTTCTCTTCCATCCTCTAACAGTAAAAACGGTGATACCGCATCACGTAAAATTTTCGTACGTCCTAGATGGATTTCATAGCCTGTCAATGTGTCCTGCCCTCTTACGCCTGTCATTTGCACCGTTTTTTTATTGCCTACAAAAATGGTTTCCATCGGTAATAGCCCAAGACCATCTGCAGATTCACCATTCCCCTCCACTGCTTCTGGATCAAGTAATGTTTCACCAAGCATTTGGAAACCGCCACAAATACCAATAATTTTAGTACCGCACGCACGTAAATGTGTGATGGCTTGATCGAAGCCCTGTGCTTTTAGCCAAGCTAAATCATCCATTGTACTTTTCGTTCCTGGCAGAATGAGTAAATCTGGTGTACCTAATTCATTGACATGACCAATTAAACGTACACCCACCTCAGGCTCATCTAAAAATGGATCAATATCGGTGAAGTTTGAAATACGAGGTAAACGAATCATGGCTACATCTACAGCAAATTCGCCTGGCTTTGGTTTTTTAAAACGTAGTGACGATAATGCAAGAGAATCCTCTGCTTCAATATTGACATCGACATAAGGAATCACACCAAGTACCGGAATACCCGTTTCGCGCTCCACCCATGCCAAACCATCATCCAGTAATTCACGCATGCCTCTAAACTTATTGATAATTAATCCCTTAACACGTGCTCGTTCTTCCTCATCTAACAATGCCAGTGTACCAACAATCGAGGCAAAGACACCGCCACGATCAATATCAGCAACGAGGACTACCGCTGCATCTGCTAAATGAGCCATTCGCATATTCGCAATATCGCGATCCTTTAAGTTAATTTCTGCTGGGCTACCAGCGCCCTCTAGGACAATAACATCATATGTATGTTGAAGCGTGCGAACTGATTTTTCTACGATTGGCATCGCTTCTTGCACAAAATTATTGCGGTAGCTTTTGGCATCCATATTTAAAAAATGCTTACCATGAACGATAACCTCTGACATCATATCTTGCTTCGGTTTCAGCAAGATAGGGTTCATATCTGTCGTTGCAACAACACGAGCCGCCTCTGCCTGTACCCCTTGTGCGCGGCCGATTTCACCGCCATCCTTTGTAACAAATGAATTAAGAGCCATATTTTGTGATTTAAATGGGACTACCTTCAGTCCATCATCTGAAAATATACGACATAGTGCAGTACAAATCATACTTTTCCCAACATCAGAAGCTGTTCCTTGAATCATGATTGATTTTGCTGGCATAGTCACTCTCCTCTGTAAGTATTCTAAGGCGAAGCGCGAGTATTTGCCTTCGTTTCGTGGGTATTCTATGGCGAAGCGCGGGTTTTTACCTTCGCTCCGCGGGTATTTTTCATCCAGCAATTGTAAAAGGCTTTAAAATTCTAGCCCTTTCACCGCTGGAATTCCTTCATCATAATAATGCTTTGTCGCCTCAATGGTTGACACTAAATCAGCCATTGCTAGTAAGGCCGGATTCGCACTTCGTCCTGTGACAACCAAATGCATTGTAGAAGGGCGGTGTTGGATTGCCTCGATGACTTCTGCTAGGGGAAGGACATCATCGATTGGAAACTTGGTGATCGCTAGGGCATTGTTCAGTTCATCTAAGACCAATAAATCAATGCTGTCATCCTGTAGAGCTGCCTTCGTTTTTTTCCAAGCCTTGGCTAATGCAGCACGATGCTCCTCAGGTGTTTTTGTCCATGTAAAACCTATGCCCATCTGTTCCATTTCTACGCCTAGCTTACGAAGGGCAATTTGCTCTCCATAAGTACGTTCTGGGGATTTGATAAACTGCAGATAACGCACATTTAAGCCTCGACCAACTGCACGCAATGTAACACCAAGAGATGCTGTCGTTTTGCCCTTACCTTCACCTGTATATACTAAAAACAAGCCTTTTCTTGCCATGCTGATAGCCTCCTTACAGCCATGTTGTCTTTTCTGCAAACGGTGTTCGTTTCTTGTCGGTTTGTTCTTGCTCCTGTGGGTAGCCAATAAATATTGTACCGACTACTTTTTGAGCGTCGCTTGCACCAATAAACGTATGCATACGAGGATCATGTACGAGGCCAACACCACGTGTACGCCAAACAAAGCCAAGACCTAGCTCCTCTGCTGTCAACCACATAGACATAATGGCACTACATACAGCAAAGATATTATCTTCTGTCGCATCTGTGTCTCCCTCTACTATGTCAGCTGTCACCACAATGGCTACAGGGGTTGTTTGTACAACCTTTAATGAACTTTCCACTAAATTTGGCTTCGTGGGAAAACGTTCTTGTAAATAAGCACTTGCCAATTCTTCATAACGCTTCATGGCTTCATCTTGAATGACATAAAAATGCCAGGGCTCACGCATCCGGTCATTCGGTGCATAGGTTGCTGCCTGTAAAATTTGCTCAATTTTTTCTTTCTCTACTGGTTGTGTCGTGTAATTACGAATCGCTCGACGTTTTTTTAATGCTTCAATGACTGTCATAGTGCTTCCTCCTTGTGCGCTTATAAGAAATGATTATGAAAAGGTAAGTCCTTGCTCTTCAAACCATTGAATTTTTTCACGTACATTGACAACCTCGCCAACAACAATCATAGATGGGTTATGGTACCCTTCACGTTCAATGATGCTGGCTATCTCATCTAGCGGCCCTGTAATCGTGCGTTGCTGAGCAGTTGTTCCCCACTCAATGACCGCTACTGGCGTTGTTGCCTTCCGACCATTTTCGATTAATTTGCGAGCAATGTAGGCAATATTACCGACGCTCATATAAAAGGCAACGGTATCTATACCCGTAGCTAAAGCGGGCCAATTCAAAAAATCTTGTCCTTTTTCTTCACGACCATGTCCAGTTACAAGGGCAAAGCTTGTCGCGAAGTCTCTATGTGTAACTGGAATTCCTGCGTATGCAGGAGCTGCAATTCCTGCTGTAATCCCCGGAACGATTTCATAGGCAATGCCATGATTTTTTACTATTTCAGCTTCCTCTGCGCCACGTCCAAAAACAAAGGGATCGCCACCTTTTAGGCGTGTAACAATTTTACCTTCTTGTGCTTTTTCAACGAGCAATGCATTTATTTCCTCTTGAATGAGATGATGCTTCCCAGGTAATTTGCCACAATAAACGAGCTCCGCATCCTTTTTTGCAAAATCAAGCAATTTAGGATTTACAAGACGGTCATAAGCAATTACATCAGCCTTTTGAATACATTCCAGTCCATACACAGTAATGAGCTTCGGATCGCCAGGACCTGCTCCCACGATATATACGATTCCATCCTTCATTGCGCTGCTCCCATCAATAGTTGTTGTAAATATGCTTCTCGTCGATCGATCTCACCCTGACGTGTCCATTCAAGGATGTTTGGCTCTAGCAATGCTTGTAATGCCGCACGTCTTTGTGGACCTTTATCATACTTAGCAGCAATCATTAATCGAGCTTGCTGTAAAAAGCATACATAGTCATCATAAGCATCATCGAATTGCTCTTCTAAATCTGCTTTAATCTTGCGGGCTAGACTTGGGCTTGCTCCCGATGTCGAAACAGTTACCACCAATGGACCACGGCGAACAGTAGCAGGCGTAATAAAATCACTTTCACTTTGTTTATCTGTTCGGTTGATTAATTGCCAATGCTGTGCTGCTTCTTGAACGGCTTCGTTAACTGCTGTCACATTCGTTGCAGCGATAATGAGAATGGCGTCATCTAAATCACGCGGTTCAAATTCCTTTTGCTTCCAAGTAATTTGCCCTGACGCAGCAAGTGACTGTAATGTGTCATGTAAGGTTGGACTGACAATGACGATGTTTGCCTTTGCTGGTAACAGGGTTGCTACCTTCTGCGTTGCCACGTGACCGCCGCCTACAATCACTACTGTTTTATATTCTAGATTGATATGAATAGGAAAATAATTAGTCATTACTTTTCACCTTCTTACAAGCTGTTAACCAATTGTCAACTAGCTTTGGGTTTGATACAAAATGGAAATGAGTATAGCCAGCCACTAAATTTCCTTCTTGATAGCCTTCTTTCTTTTTGCCAAAACGACCAATCGTTTCATAGGCTGCTGTATTGTGAGAACCACTATATTTGGAATAATGGAACTCATGGCCCTTCGCTTGTTCCTCAGCGCCAATTAAGAAATTATCGGCTGTGCCAAAAATTTCACGATAACCAAGTGCTGCTAGTTTTGTTTGCATCGCCACTTCTCCAGGAATTACCCCTACCATGTCATAGCGGTCGCCATGACTATTTGTAATGGCCTCTGTTAAATACATAAAGCCTCCACATTCAGCTAATGTTGGAAGACCTTTCGCAATGACTTGACGAATAGAGTCTTTAACGACTGTATTGGTAGCAAGTGACTCTGCAAATTCCTCAGGAAAGCCACCACCAATATACAAGCCATCAGCTTCAGCTGGTACAGGCTCATTCGCAAGCGGTGAGAAAAACTGTAGTGTCGCACCTTTCGCACGTAACAAAGCCAAGTTTTCTTCATAATAAAAATTAAAAGCTGCATCTCTTGCAACCGCTATACAAATATTTCGTGAAGGCTCCTCCCGAAATAAATGGCCTGATTCTTGCAAGATAGGAGCCTTTGTTAAATGTATTAATTGATCCAAATCAATCGTTTCCGCCATCAGGTTCCCTAGTTTATCAAAAAATGAATCTAGCTCTCCTCTTTCAATAGCAGGTACTAACCCTAAATGACGACTCGGGATACCGATCCCTTCCTCACGCTTTAGGTAGCCAATAACAGGAATGCCGCATTCTTGTTCAATAGCTGCCTTCGCAATTTCGTAATGACCAACACTACCAACCTGGTTCGCAATAACACCAACGATATTCGGCTTATCTGATAGTAATTGGAAGCCTTTCACAACTGCTGCTACGCTACGTGCCATGCTAGCGCAATTGACAATTAAAATAACAGGGCTCTCTGTCACTACGCTAATATCAGCAGCAGACCCAGCATCAGATAAAGGGCTTTTACCGTCATAAAAGCCCATCACCCCTTCAATAATGGACACATCTGCATCTCTACTTGCACGTGCCACAATATCACGGACTGCTTCGTGTGAAAACATCCAGCTATCAATATTACGTGATATTCTGCCCGTTACAGCTGTATGATAGGTTGGATCGATATAATCAGGACCGCATTTAAAGCCCTGCACCACGTTTCCTTTGTTTTGTAGTGCTTTCATCAGTCCAATGGTAAAAGTAGTTTTGCCTACCCCACTACCTGTACCAGCTAGTACAAAGCGATTTGTTTGCATGGACTTCCTCCTTAAAATAGGTATCTAGCAACCGAAATCGTAGCATTACCCGATTTTTTCTTCTCTAATAGAAGTGATGGAACCTGTGCATAGCGCATAGCTGCTGGTTCACTCACGCCGTATGCACCTGTATATTGAAAGACTGTTTCAGAGGGTGATGGAAATTCGATTTCATTTAATTCATCCGGTGTATACGTAACGAACTCCCAATCATATTTCTTCGTAATCTCTAAGAAACATGGCTCATCTTTCTTCAAATCAATCGTGCATAACGCTTTCACACTTTTTTTTGAAAGCTTTAGCTCTGCCAAGGTTTCATCGATTACTTGTTCAATTTCCTCTAACGATGTACCACGGTTACAGCCCATTCCTAATACAATGGATTTTGGTCGATAAATAACACCGTTTTCTAGAAGAACCTCTTCTTCAGGTTCAATGATTCGATCTGTTATTAATAATGTGGCATGGGGAGTTGCTTGGATAGCTGCCTGTGTGGACGGATAGATCTTAATTTGCTCTGGCATCGGTGTATCACGCATCCACCAATCCCGTTCGCCTGTTTCCTGTACAATGGCTACATGTTCCTCATTTACAACAGATGCACTAACTGGTGTCAATTTATCCGCACTATCCCATACCCAGCCAAAGCGGGCTCCAAATAAATCAACTGGAATCGTCTTTTGCACATCAGAAGCCGTTGTAATAATCGGATTTGCACCAAGTGCAGCTGCCACCTCGTGTGTGAGCTCATTGGCACCACCTAAATGCCCTGATAATACGCTAATAACATTTTCCCCTCGATCATCAATCACCACAACACCAGGGTCTGTCTTTTTATCCTTTAAAATCGGCGCAATCATTCGTACAACTGCCCCTAGTGAAATAATTAATATCAACCCTTTATATTGCTTAAATAGTGTTGGCAATAGCAGGCGCACTGTTCCTGTAAATAGTTGAATATGCTTTTCTTCTTCATCGCCTTGTTCAAATTTACTCATATAATATAAATCACTTGCTGCAAAGGTTTGCTGCAGACGACGTCCTATTTGGACACCATGCTTCGTAATGGCTACAACGGCATAAGAATTACGTTGATCAACCTCTGGTAACACACCCTCTTGTAACTCAATCACTTGTCTTCACACCTTTTCTAAAGCCATGTGTAAAGCTTGCATCATATAACTTCGAACGATATTGATCTTTATCATGAATGTTCGGATCTAGCGCCCAGCCCGCTAAAATCATCGCATGCTTACGAATACCATTCACACGCATCGCTTCATCTAACTCGATTAAAGTCGTTCGTACGATTTTTTGATCGGGCCATGAAGCACGTTGAATAACTGCTACAGGCGTGTCATCAGCCCAACCAGCACTTTGTAGCTCTTTAACAATTTTCTTCGTCAGCGTTGCACTAAGGAATAAGGCAATTGTACAATGGTGGCTCGCTAAATCACGCAGCTTTTCAAATTCTGGTACAGGTGTGCGCCCCTCTGCACGTGTTAGAATAAGGGTTTGGGTTAGATCAGGAATTGTTAGCTCAGCTCCGATAGCAGCGGCCGATGCAAATACAGAGCTAACTCCTGGAATGACTTCATACCCAATGCCTTCCTTTTTTAATAGCGCAACTTGCTCCATAATGGCACCATACATCGCTGGGTCCCCTGTATGCATACGTGCCACTGTTTTACCAGCATTGACCCGGTCCACCATCACAGCAACCATTTCCTCCAAATGCATACCAGCTGTACGAATGACCTCCGCATCTGGCCTAGCTTTCGCAATAAGATCCTCACTCACTAAAGAATCTGTATACATGACAACGTCCGCTGTTTGTAACATATGTAAACCTTTGACTGTAATTAAATCTGGATCACCAGGACCAGCGCCGACAATATAGATTTTCTTCATTATTTACGCACCACCATTAATGTTAAATATTCTAAATCGACCCCATCCAACTCACGCACATCCCAAATGATTTCTTCATCAGATGTTACCTTTGTCACCACGGATGCTTTATCTAATAAATCTAAATCGCGTAGCACTTCAAGCATTAAATCAATTACTTTCGCCACTTTAATAAAGACAACAGCATCATGCGTTTCAATCGCTTCACGCATTGCTTCGTAATTGTCATACGCAGGAATAATCGCAACACGATCATCGCCATCCGCTAACGCAATACCTAAGCGCGATGCAGAGCCATTAAACGAAGAAATTCCTGGTACCGTTCGAATTTCGACATCCGGATGCTTGTCCTGCATTAGCTTCATCATATGAATAAACGTACTATACAATAATGGATCGCCCTCTGTAACAAAGGCTACATCTTTGCCTGCTTGTAATTTTTCGTAGACAAGTTCTACTGACTTTGTCCATTCACGTTCTAGAACAGCCTCATCTTTTGTCATTGGGAATACAAGACCAAGCATATCTTTTTCTTCTGGATTAATATACACATCTACAATACGATGGGCATAGCTTTTACTGCCTTTTAGTTTTTTGGGGTAAGCAATAACAGGTGATTCCTGAATCACTCGAAATGCCTTTACTGTAATTAATTCTGGATCGCCAGGACCAACGCCCAAGCCATATAAAATTCCTAGATTACTCATGATTTTCTTCCTTTCGATAAGCGGAAATAATGTATATTGGATTTAATGGCACAAAGCGTGTCATATCTAAAATTGGTTTACTGCGTGCAAGCTGAGCCTGTAAAATGTCAACAGCAAAACCACAAGCTTTAAAAGCCTCAACAGCTTTATATAAATTTTCAATGGTCGCTGCATTTAATACAATGCGCCCATTTTGCTTTAAACGCTGGCAGCATAATTGCAGTAACTCAACCATTTCACCACCAGTGCCACCGATGAAAATGGCATCAGGGTCTGGAAAGTTGTCTAAACCCTCTGGTGCTTTACTATGAATAGCCGTTATATCGACTCGAAACTTTTGTTGGTTTTGAAGACAGTTTTCTAAATCAGGGGCATTTTTTTCTACAGCAAAAACTTGTCCCTCAGGAGCAAGCTTACCTGCCTCAATGGCCATTGATCCCGTACATGTGCCAATATCCCAAATAATGCTATCCCGTTGAAGCTGCATGGCTTGCAAACTTAAAACTCGAATTTCTTTCTTCGTAATAAGTCCTTTATCTGGCTTTCGTTGTGAAAATTCTTCATCATCAATCCCGAGTGTGTAGCGTTTCGGTGCTATTGTTTGTTTTAAAATCACGACATTTAAAGGAGAAAAATGAGTAACTTCCATTTCGTCGAGCGAGTACCAGCCACTTTTTTCGTTGTCGCCCTGTAAATTTTCAGCTACAAATGCACGATATTCCGTCATTCCAAAATGCTTTAGATATTTAGCAAGAGCATTCGGACTATTCTCTGCATCTGTTAGAAGTGCTACTTTCTTTTTGTTATCAATTCGCTGTGCCAAGCCCTTCATTGGTCGTCCATGAATACTCGTTACGTAAGCATCCTGCCAGCTCTCTCCCATTTTCGCAAAGGCAAGCTGGACAGAGCTCATATATGGATAAACCTCTATTTGTAGCTTTTTTGCTAAATAGCCTCCGACGCCATAAAATAATGGATCCCCAGATGCAAGAATCACGGTATTTCTTGTTTCTTCAGCCAATCTTTCAACAAGTGTTGAAAGACCTCCTTTTATCAGGATTTTGTCACCTCTAAAGTTTGGGAAAAAATCAAGTACTCGCTCACCACCAACAAGTACCTCACAGTCTTCAATCCACTGAAGGTATTGGGGTAATAAGCTTGCTAATCCGTTATCCCCGATCCCAATCAACTTCATCGATCGATGCAATGTCATCAGCCCTTCCTAATAATTGTCCCTGCATCGAATAGATCGATGTGGAAAGCGTTAAACCGCCCTTAATATGATGGATAGAGGAATAGCAACAGGCCTCACATAAACGATGGAAGAACGCATCATAGCCCTTCTCCATCATCATCTCACCTACTTGTGAAGCTGTATTTGCCTCCAGAACTTGTGCTATCGTTTCTCTATCTGCCCCTATATCCTCTGCCAGTTGTGCTAAAAAATTAAAATCGATTGGTGCACTTTTGGAATGCACCATCATGACTCCTTGTGCGACTTTAGAAAATTTCCCCATCATCCCAACGAGTGAAACTTGTTTGATGCCTAGACGCTTACAATGCTTTAATGTAAAACCTACAAAGTCACCCATTTCAATAAACGCTTCTTCTGCTAGATGTGGGTATTGTTTCATCGCAAACTTCTCACTTCGTCCACCTGTTGTCACGACTAAATGCTCACAGCCAGCCTCTTTCGCTACACTGATGGCTTGGACAATACTGGCCATATAAGCAGAACTCGAAAAAGGCACGACGGTTCCCCTTGTGCCTAAGATTGAGATGCCCCCAAGTATACCGAGTCGTCCATTTAACGTTTTTTTAGCAATCTCCTCTCCCTTAGGTACAGAAATCACCACATTCACGCCTCGAGTAATGTGAAATTCGTCCAACACACCTTGGACCGTGCTATAAATCATTTTACGGGGTACAGGATTAATGGCTGCCTCTCCGACAGGCACTGGCAGGCCAGGCTTTGTGACACGCCCGACGCCAATACCTCCATCTAAATGAATCCCAGGTGTATCTGCCCAGCTCACTGTGCCAACGATGAGTGCCTGATGGGTCGCATCAGGATCATCACCAGCATCTTTAATCGTTTCACAGCTGACAGCATTTTCTTCAAATATGCATTTTTCAATTGTAAAGGTTGCATCTCGACCAATAGGTAAATGAATCGTGCTTGTCTCTTGCTCCTCCTTGGTAATAAGGGCAAGCAGTGCAGCCTTTGATACAGCAGTTGCACAGGCTCCCGTCGTATAGCCGTGACGCATGTCCTTGGGGTCCTTTTTTGGCTTCCGCTCCATTATTTTCTCGCCTGTTCATCCGCTAAAAGTGAGATGGCATTTAAAGCAGCAACCGTCACTGTACTACCGCCTTTACGACCAACATTTGTAATGTACGGAATCCCCTCAAGTTTAAGCAGCTCTTCTTTTGACTCAGCTGCTGACACAAAACCAACAGGCATACCGATAATTAAATCTGGTTTTGCTAGCCCTTCTTTAATTAATCGAATCAATTCCAGCAATGCAGTTGGTGCATTACCAATGGCATAAATACCACCTTCATGTAATTTTGATGCCTTTTGCATCGAAATAATGGCACGTGTTGTATTTTGTTTTTTCGCTTCGATTGACACATCTTCATCCGCAATATAGCAATGCAAATCACCACCATGTTTTTGGAAACGCTTTTTACCAGAGCCACTTTCAATCATTTGCACATCTGCTATGACATGACGTCCTGCAAGAATAGACTTGATACCCGCTTCAATCGCACCTGGTGTAATGATGACACTACGGCCTAGCTCGAAATCAGCTGACGCATGGATAATGCGACGTACAATTTTCCATTCATCTTCTGAGAAGTCATGCTCGCCCATTTCCTCTGCAATAATAGAGAAACTGTAATCGTAAATTTTATCTGGGTCTACCGTTAATGGTTTAAAATCTGTTTTAAAATCCATGGGAAATGCCTCCTAAATTGTATGTTCAACAGCCTGTAATACTTCTTCAAATGTTGAATATTGTTGGCCGTATTGTATATTTGGTCGTGCAATAAGAATCGTTTCAATCTGGCATGCGAGAGCTGCCTCTAGCTTCTCATCAACTGAGCCCACTTTACCGCTTTCCTTGGTAATCATCAACGTCACTCCGTATTGACGAAAGAGAGCTTCATTTAATTCCTTTGAAAACGGACCTTGAATAGCCACAATATCTCGCTGCGCCACACCAAGTGCCTCACATTTTTCCATATTATCCAGTCGTGGAAGCATACGAGCGATTACTCTTGTGTTTTCTAAGCCCTGTAAAACCCTTGTAAATGTAGCGAGTGTTTTACTACCTGTTGTTAGCATAATGACACCGCGTTTTTCTGCAGCTAGCTGAGCTGCCTCCTCATAATCCTTTACAACAGTAATCAAAGGATGGGCATAATGTTCATGAGCTCTTTCATAGCGAATATAAGGAATCTTTGCCTGCTCTGCCGCTGCCATCGCATTTTTAGAGGCTTCCTCCGCAAATGGATGAGAAGCATCTACCACCAATTGATAGCCCTGCTCTGTCATGATGGTCGCCATTTCCTCAGCTGTCAGTCTACCGATTAAATGTGGCAGGCCAACGTCAGCAAGACTAGAGGCTGCCGATTCAGTGACGACCGTAGCGGTTACTGCATAACCTGCACGTTGTAATGCTAGGGCTAGATCCCTTGCATCACTTGTTCCTGCTAACATGAAAATCATTTTACCGGCTCCTCTTCATGATGATGGTCATGGTCGTGATGATCATGATGGTGATCGTGATGATGCGCATGATCGTGATCATGATGGTGATGATGATGTGCATGTACTGCCGCATAGGCACGATATTCTTCTAGATCTTGCATACCTGTTGATGTACCGTTGATTGCCTGTTCAATACGCTCTAATAAAACATTTTGTAACCGTTCATGGTAGCCAAAATAGTTAGCAATTTGAATATCACAATCTGGGTAAAGTTCAGTAAACTTCTCACACATACCATGCATGCGCTCCATCAGAATGCCTGTGAATAAAAAGTATGGTAACATGATGATTTTTTTTGCACCTAGTTTGACACAACGTTCAATTCCTTCTTCAACTCGTGGATCTGTGACACCCATAAAAGCACTTTCTACGTATTTTACAGGCAGTTTTTCCCATAGAAGTCGCGTGATCTTATAAAAATCACCATTAGCAGATGGATCACTGCCACCTCGTGCAATCAATAAAATCGCTGTTTCTTCCTGCTCTTGTTCTGAATTAAAGCCAATTTCAGCTAGGCGATCTTGTAAAATGGCAAAGATTTCATCATGGATACCAATTGTTTGACCATATGTGAAGGTAATCGTTGGATAATGCTCACGCGCATGCTCGATTTCCGCTGGAATATGCAGTTTTGAATGGCCTGCATGCAGTAAAATGATTGGAATTACATGTACCTCTGTAGCTCCCTTTTTCACACAGTTTGTAATACCTTCTTCGATGTTCGGTGAAGCAAATTCAAGGAAACAAGTTTCCACTAAAAATTGTTCATCAATACGCGGTGTCATTTGTTCAATAAATGTACGAACCTCATCATTTCCTGCTGCTAAACGGCTCCCATGGCCGACAAATAAAATAGCTTTCATCTCTCTACTCCTTACTAGTCGCCGCACGGAGCTGGCTCTACTTTTATTTTGGAAGACATATCTTGATACGTAAAATGTAGTATCTTTTTCACACGTTTAAAATATTTAAATAAGCGTTCATTTGGATGAGCATTTGCTTTATATTCTTCAATAATATCTGTAATGAGTGGTATCAACTGCTCAGGCTCCAGCCCTTCTACAACAGGCTGTGCTGCGTGAGCCGTACGACCGACTGGTTTTGCTCCAATAAAGACATCAAATTTACTTTTGCGGTAGACGATGCCAATATCATCAAATACAGCCCGATAACAGGCCATACCACAGCCATTAAAGCCGATATTTAATGTCTTCGGTAAGGACATACCGCCTAGTTTTTCTTGTATTTCCTCTGCATATGGTATCGAATCAGCCTTTTCACCGTAGCAAAAATCACAAGCCTTCAGTGATAACACATCACCAATTGGGGTTAATAAAAATCCTACTTCCTGTAATTTCTCTGTGATCTGTTCAGGGGAAGTCGTTGGTATTTTCAAATGAATTTGATGGTCTGGTGTGTATTCCATCGTCCCCTCATCCCCAACAACCTCTGCTAACGTCATCATTTGCTGGGGAGTAAAAAATTTATTGGCTACTCCAGGGCTTACTGCTAGTTCAAATATAGATTCTATTTTTTGCTGTACAAGCTTCGGTGTTACTTTGACTGCGCTTGTCCCTTTTACCATTGCAAGTGCCGCTGTAGCCATTTCAAGAGCTGTTTTTTTCGGCTTTGGCGTAGCGGCTATACTGGGTTTATTAAAGCGCCCTGCATTAGGGTCAGCCATAAAGTCATTTCGCGCTGTTCCTGTCTCTTGGTTCATTGCCCAAGGTTCATTTTCTTCGCGTAAACGTTGATGTGGACGTAATGGCTGTTTCTCTTCACCCAGGGTATATTTACGTTGGTAACCGCGGGGCGTAATCATCTTATTGTCATAGAAAAATGTTGACGAATTCCCGATAATTACAGTTGTCAGCATACCAATATCATGTTCTAGCATTTCAGCTAGTGTTGTCATGGTTACTTCTTGACGTTCTCGATAGGCACTTTTCACAAGCCCAACTGGTGTGTCTGGCGAACGATATTCTAAGAGAATTCGCTGAGCCTCGACAATTTGTCTTGTTCGACGACCACTTTTAGGATTGTATAAAGCAATGACAAAGTCTGCCATTGCAGCTGCCTCGACACGCTTTGCAATTAAATTCCAAGGTGTTAGATGGTCACTCAAGCTGATTGTACAAGCATCGTGCATAATAGGTGCACCAAGTATGCTAGCGCATGAATTAATCGCAGAAATCCCAGGAACAATTTCTACTTCAATTCCTGTTGCTTCTGTCCAGCCTAGCTCAATTAACACCTCATAGACTAAACCCGCCATGCCATAGACGCCTGCATCACCACTCGAAATCACCGAGACGATGCTCCCTGCTTCGGCTTGACGAACGGCTTCCTGTGCACGCGACACTTCTTCTGTCATGCCTGTACTAACAATCGATTTTGCACTTACTAAATCTTGAATCAGCTCTACATAGGTTTTGTAGCCTATAATCATATCACTTTGTTGTAAAGCCTCTACTGCACGTGTCGTAATATGCTTAAAATCTCCAGGTCCAAAGCCTACTACGAAAATTTTTCCTTTTTGCGCCATGTTGTTACCCCTCTTTCACCTTTTCGATCCCTTTAATGGCAGTTGTTTGAGCAGTACGCTGTAATGTACCTTCACGAAGTGTAAAGACATGTTCGTTGTATAAGGATTCATGATGTAAATCTTGTACTAGTGTTCTAGCATGCTCTGTTGATGGCACACGATACCAGTTCCCTTGGGGGTAAGCGATTACCACACAAGCATCCTTGCATCGTCCATTACAGCGCGTTCTTGTCGTATGTATTTCTTGATCGAGTGCTTGCCGCTGTATCTCATCTCGAATGGCTAAGGTAATTTCCTCCCCATCCTTTTTCATGCAGCTACTGCCATTGCAAATAAAGAGATGTGTTTTCATCCCCTCTAAATTCCAAGTTGTCATCTTCTGTCTCCCCTCATTTGCTTTTTGGAAAAAGAAAAACCTTTACTCTATAACGAAGAGTAAAGGTTTTGTAGAAGCCAAATAAAAACGAATAGAATGAAATACAGGTACTCGCTTTCGCTTCAACTTCTCCCTCCGAAAAGTTTGCATGCACAATCAAATAAGCAGGTTTCCTGACTTAAGCTTCATTTTACTGTCGCACCTTCCCAAGTTTGCACCAGTGGCTTTGCGATTTCATCAGCTATTACAGTAGCGGGGGCTGTATTGGATTTTCACCAATTTCCCTATTATCTCGAGCTATTCGAGCACTTATTGACATTTTATATGAAATTTTTATTAGAATTTTAAATAGAAAACTGTCTTTATCATATCTTATTTTTTTAAAATTTCAATATTTCTTTAAAAATTTATGACAAATTTATCAATTTTGAATGGAACTAGGTATGAAATTTATACAATCTATAAAATATTTGCGCACAACTCGTTATCAGAATATTCACTATTGACCTTTAATTAAAAAAATTTATAAAAGGTATAGCATATTTATGGAAATTCATGTTACACTTTGTCGTGAAATCTCACAATTTGAATGTTTTTCGGTGCAAAGTGCTTGTCATTTTGCTTAAAAGGGAAGCCGGTTTAAGTCCGGCGCGGTCCCGCCACTGTAATAGGGAGCTTTATAGAATATGTCACTGTCCAACGGATGGGAAGACCTATAAAGCATTGAACTAGAGCCAGGAGACCTGCCGAAAAATAAGTGATCGTTTCAGCCTACGAGGATAGGTGTGCGGCTTAGCAGATGAGAATGTTATTTGCTTTTTTAGCTATGCACTTTTCCACCAGTGGAGAAGTGCTTTTTTTGATTACGCACGCAATCTTCTAAAAATCTACTAATTAGTTAGGAGGAAAACTTTTTGAAATTTTCATGGTGGAAACTTAGTTATTTTTTACTGGCCTTTTTAATCGTGCCAAAACGTGCCTTTGCCATGCATATCATGGAAGGTTTTTTACCAATCGAATGGGCTATTTTTTGGTGGGTCATCTCTATTCCATTTATCATTCTAGGATTGCGTTCTATTCGAAAAACCGTTGATGAAAATCCTGAAACAAAAATGCTTTTGGGGCTTTCAGGAGCCTTTGCCTTTGTGCTATCTGCCTTAAAAATCCCTTCTGTTACAGGTAGCTGCTCTCACCCAACTGGTGTAGGACTTGGGACAGTACTCTTTGGCCCTCTAGCAATGAGTGTAATTGGAACAATCGTTTTATTATTTCAATCTTTATTATTAGCTCATGGAGGAATTACAACTTTAGGGGCTAATGCCTTTTCTATGGCTATTGTTGGTCCTTTTATTGCTTACTTTGTCTTTAAAGGTGCTCAAAAAGTAGGCGTGTCATTTTCACTAGCCGTATTCTTTGCAGCTATGCTTGGTGATTTAGGTACATATATTGTGACTTCTGTACAACTAGCACTAGCCTTTCCTTCAGAGGTTGGAGGCTTTATGGCATCCTTTACAAAGTTTGCAGGAATTTTTGCCTTAACTCAAATTCCTTTAGCCGTGAGTGAAGGAATTTTAACGGTCATAGTGATGAATTTCTTGAAAAAATACAATATTAGCGAACTAAAAACTTTACGTGTTTTCTCAACAAAGGAGGCACATTAACAGATGAAAAAAAATTTATTGTTATTAGCAATTGTTGTGTTATTAGCCATCATACCCTTGTTCATACAAAAAGGTGCTGAATTTGGTGGTGCTGATGGAGAAGCAGAAGCAGCTATTGGTGAAATCAATGCGGAATATGAGCCATGGTTTGAAAGTCTATGGGAGCCACCAAGTGGTGAAATCGAAAGCTTATTATTCGTGCTACAGGCAGCTATAGGAGCTGGCTTTATTGGCTACTTCATCGGCTATATGCGTGGCAAACATAAAGAAGGTTAACCATTATGTTACTCATTGATAAGTATGCCTATCTGAATAAGCTAGCGTCCGTTCATCCGCTAGAAAAAATGATATTTTCACTTGGATTACTTCTCATAACGCTCATCATGAGAGATGAACGACTTTCACTCATTACATTTTTTGTAATGAGTGCTTTTATCATTTTAGGTGCCAAAATTCCGCTTACATACTATGGCAAATTATTATTGCTACCTGGCTTTTTCTTATTAACAAGTCTTGTATCTATTTTACTTTCTTTTACATCATCAACGAATACACTCCCTGCCCATATTTGGTCGTTTACATGGAGGAATTGGACTGTCTTTATTGGGAACGCAAGTGTGTTAGCAGCGCAACAGCTGTTCTTTATTGTCCTTGGCAGCATTAGTTGTTTATACTTTTTAATTCTAACCACTTCCGTACAAGGAATATGTTATGTGCTACGACAATGGCGACTCCCCTCTTTATTAGTGGAGCTCGTCGAACTAACCTATCGTTTTATTTTTATGTTTTTAGAAAGTATGCAAAATATACATCTCGCCCAGCAAGCACGTCTCGGCTACCATTCACCGATGCAATGGCTACGCTCTGTCTCCATGCTTATTGTGGCATTATTTGTGGAAATGTTTCAACGTAGCCGAGAGCTCAACAACGCCATGCTATCACGTGGAGGCGAGGCCGTCTACTGGCAAGAGATGGGCTCTTATAGCAAGAAAAATTGGCTAGGCATGGCAGCTATTTTACTAGTCCTCATCGTATACGGAGGGTATTTCACATGACAACATTTTATTTTAAACTCAACCAATTATCTTATGCCTATGCGGATGGTACGAAGGCGTTATCAGATATTACATTAGACATTCCAAAAGGTAAAAAAATCGCCATACTCGGGCATAATGGCGCGGGAAAATCAACTTTATTTCAGCATCTTAATGGTATTTTAAAACCTACAGCTGGGTCGATTTTATTCGAAGGCAACGGTCTGGAATATAGTCGAAAAGCTTTAAAGACCCTACGCCAAAAAGTCGGCATTGTTTTTCAGAATGCAGAACATCAGCTTTTTTCAGGGACCGTCAAGCAAGATATAGCATTTGGCCCATTGAATCTCGGCTGGTCTACTGAACAAACGGAAGAAAAAATAGCATGGGCCGTTGCGCAAACCGAAGTGGAAGATTTGCTTGATAAACCCATTCATTTTTTAAGCGTAGGTCAGAAAAAACGTGTAGCCATGGCAGGTGTTTTAGCGATGGAGCCCTCTGTCCTTTTGTTAGACGAACCAACAGCAGGTCTTGATAATTATTATGCTGCACAAGTATTACAATACTTAGCCAAATTAGAGAATGGTGAGAGAACCATTTTACTAGCAA
Source organism: Lysinibacillus capsici (assembly GCF_020217405.1). Taxonomy (NCBI): domain Bacteria; kingdom Bacillati; phylum Bacillota; class Bacilli; order Caryophanales; family Bacillaceae; genus Lysinibacillus; species Lysinibacillus capsici. The sequence goes on from NZ_CP084108.1 coordinate 2,932,723, forward strand.
CACATGATATACCTCTCGCTTATGAATGGGCCGATCTAATCATTGTTATGGAGGCTGGAAAAATTATTTACAACGGTGATCCAATCGCCTTGTTTTATGAAGACGAATTGTTACATCGCGCGCATCTTGAACGTCCATGGATTTTTGAAATGGTCATAGCTTTGCAAAAAAAGAAGCTATTGCAGGAAAATATCAAAATCCCTCGTTCCAAGCAGGAGTTACAACAATTAATAGAACAAATTTAAAGCTTTAAACAATGCTAGGTATACGAAAAACAAGCCGTGTTTAGCTGTCCGTTTTTTCGTTATACCTACCAAAAATTAAAATAGCAAAGAAAAATTTTCCTCCATTACGAAACTTTTCTAATCTTTGTCCGTATTACTATAGTCGAGACTTAATTTATAACACCAAGGAGAGATAACAATTGAAAAGTTGGTATAAAAAATCAGTCGCTGTTGTAGCATCCGCTGCACTCATGGTTCCTGCTGCTTCTGCCTTTGCTGAGGCACCACAGCATAAAGCGAAAAACATGCTGGCAAACAGTGCAAAACAAACAGAGAAGAATGAAGAAAAATGGATGAGTAAGGATACAATTGTTATCAAGCATTCAGGTCTTGATAAAAACGTACATAAAAAAATTGGCTCCAAGGTCATCCGCTCCATTCCTTCATTAGGTTATGATGTTGTACAACTAAATAAAGGCGTATCAATCGAAAAAGCCGTCTCTTACTATTTAAAGCAAAACGGGATATCTAGTGTGTCTCCTAGCTACGTCTATCATTCTTTCAATAATGAAGCTGATCCTAAGAAACAAGAGATGTATCATTTAAACCTACTGCAAATGGATAAGGCACTAGAATTAGCAGGCAACCATGATGTTACAGTTGCTGTCATTGATTCTGGTGTAGATTTTAAACACCCCGATCTAAAGTCACAAGTACTCCCACCCTATAATGCAGCAGCACCTGCTAATACTACTTATTCAGGCGATCACGGAACACATGTGGCAGGTATTATCGCCGCAGCAAAAGATAATGGCGTAGGTGGGCACGGGGTTAATCCGAATGCAAAGTTACTGCCAATTGATGTATTTAACGGCAAAGAAGGTGCTAATGATTTCATTATTGCACAGGGTATTCTTTATGCAATTGAGCAGGGCGTTGACGTCATTAATATGAGTCTAGGAGGCTATGGTGAATCTCCCCTGATGAAGGAAGCCGTTCAGAAAGCGATTGATAGTGGTATTACAATTGTGGCAGCCGCAGGAAATGAATCAACAGATGAATATTCCTTCCCCGCTTCTTTCGAAGGTGTCATTAGTGTTGGTTCAACAAATGAACGCAACAAACTATCAAGCTACTCCAATTACGGTCCGTCTGTTGATATTGTTGCACCAGGTGAAGACATTTATAGTACCGTTCATGATGCGAAGAAAGGATCATCTTTTGTCAAGTTTAGTGGAACATCCATGGCCTCTCCTGTCGTGGCAGGAATCGCATCTCTTCTTAAATCAAAAAACCCATCTTTAAAACCGCATCAAATAGAAGCGATTTTAGAAATGACAGCACAAGATTTGGGCGAGAAAGGTTATGATCTTACTTATGGTCACGGATTAGTTGACCCTGTAGAAGCATTACAATTTGATTTAAATAAATTACCAAAGCATTATTCAGAGACAAAGGAAGATCGCATTCAAAACGCCAAGGTCCTTACTAAAAATAAGCTAAATACAGAACAAGGTACTTTTGAACAGCAAGACGAAAAGAAATGGTATAAAGTCGATCTTGAAGAAAATGAATATGCTCAATTGACATTAAAAGGCGCTGACAAATACGACTATGCCTTTGATTTATATTTCTACCCAAATAGCGGGATTGGTGATGTAGAGCCCATCCATGTCAACGATGTTCGCGTAGGAAAAAAAGAAGGTTATCTATTTAAAGCAGATCAAAAGGGAACGCTTGTCATTGGTGTCAAAGATCATAATGGAAGCTATAGTTTAAAAGGCAAATCTACTTACATTTTCACAGCACAAACGACGAAGGACTTACCAATTGATACAGTAGACAAATCTACGATGGAGCCTATTAAAAAGTTCCCTTATAGTACAGCAGGTAAAAACTATACACTACTGTCAAAAGATCAACAACAAGATCAAGATTACTTCACGTTCTCTGTCAAAAAACCGACGACGTTACAATTTGATCTATCGGGAATTCCAGGTGTCACTGCTTCTATGGAGCTTTATCTGAAAGATGACTTTAATCCTGTGCCACCAGAAGAAATCGATCCAGCTGAAAATGATGAAGGTGAAGAAGAAGAAGCCTATCCAATGCAGACCGCTTATGGTACTGCAAAAGGTGAAGCGGTTCGTATGATTATCGATGCTGTTCCAGATCAAGAGTACGTTTTAAGTGTATCTAATGAAAGTAATAGCGAGTTTTCTATGGAGATGTTCTTTAGTGGCGGCATCGAAAAAGAAGAAACAATTAGTGAATCAATGATCCCTTACACATTAAAAGGTGAAGTAGTTTCCCTCCCACCTGATGAGGATGGTCTACCTGTAGATGAAGCCATGATCGAAGAAAATATCCCTGAGGGCCAATTACCACTTACAGAAAACAACATAAAAAAACGTAATGAAATTGACAGCTTGATGAGCATGTTAATGAATCCTACAGCTTCAGGCAATCTAGAAAATGTTGACCCTATCATTAAACAGGCAATCCGCTTTGAAATAGGCGAGGATCAAAAAGCTTATTTCCAAACAGATTATGACGAGGATTATTTCTTATTCAAAGCGAAGGAAGACGCTCTTTATAGCTTCAGCTTTATGAAAGGCATGAATCAAATGCCTGCAGGTACAGTATTTGAATATGATGAAAAAACAAAGGAATTAATTCCCGTTTCTTCCTTGACAAACGACCTTGGCATACTGGCGCTACTACTTGGTTCAGTTGGCAAGGAGGACGATGCAAAGGTTATTCCATTGAAAAAGGACAAAACCTACGTGGTAGCAGTTGTCAATGCTGGAGAACGATCTGCCGAGCCTTATACATTGAAAACAAAGAAAATAGGCGATATTCCAGCAGAGTACAATCCAAACAATCATGAGGAAGCAAAAGCGCTAAAAATTCAACCAGGTACTACTTATAAAGACCACCTGATTTATCAAGATGATGTAGATTATTACTACTATAAGCAACAAGGCAATGACGAGGTCATGAGTCTGCTTCTTTCTTCGGTTCCCTTTACAAATGAACAATTAGCTCAGCTACCTAAGGAACTACAAAAAGACTTAAAATTTGCAGGAGCTATCATCGAAGATACGAACGGCAATATGAAGATTGATGCCAAAGAAATGGAAACGGAAATTCCATTCGGACTAGGTGATAATATTCTTGAAATGTTACTTGGAATGATGGGTACAGACGATGTAAATACATCGTTTAAGGCGAAGAAGGATCGAGGTTATTTTATTCTAGTCAACAGTATGGGTCTTGGCCAAGTATCGATTCAGCCCTATTCATTGACATTGTTTGATCATAAGCTTGTGGATGAAGATGTGGATTCAAAATTAGTAAATGGAGTACCTAGCAAGCCATCTATTCTTGTGAAAAAGGATGAGAAATGGGTTGCAACGCAATATTTAAATGCAGGTATACCATTTGGCGATAAAGACTATTTTGAATGGAATAACGACCAGAAACGCGAAGTCTTCTTCTCGCTTCAAACAGAAAAAGCGTTGGATGGTGTTATTCGAGTATTAGATACAAATGGAAAAACCGTCAAAACATTCGATCTTTACGGAGTTGGAGACGCCGAGGTTGGTACGGTGGAGCTGGATGCGGGTAAATATTATATTGAAGTAAGTGAGTTTGATGGCAAAGCTAGCACACAACCTTATACACTTGAAATAAAATAGAAGAAATCAAACAAAATCCCTTAGATCATAACGATCTAAGGGATTTTTAAGATATAAAAGAAACATTCTCATCCAACGGTGAAACGCTCGCCAGTTCAGCTTACATAAAATATTTAACATAATTACAATATTCATCTTGTTTCATTTGTAGCTTTTCATAAAGCTTGCGGGCATTTACATTATCAGCCGCTGTTTGTAACGTAACATAGCGAGCATATTGTTGCTCACAATAATGAAATACCTTTTCCATCAATGCCTGGCCCACCCCTAGGCCTCTAGCATCTTCTGTTACATAAATATCATTTAAAATATAGGCACGCTGTAAAGCAATGGACGAAAATGTTGGATATAATTGTGTAAATCCAATCATCTTGTCATCCACCAGCGCGATGAAAATGACAGATTCTTTCAAGGCCAATCGTAATTGTAAAAATGCCTTTGCACTGCTTATATCTGACTCAATTCCATAAAATTGACGATATTCATCAAACAGTTTTGCTAAGTCCTCTAGTTCATTCATTGTTGCTTGTAGTATTTCCATTCTAGTCTCCCCTTGTGTCTACCCATGATTGTCTAGCTTTATAAAACTAGTTTTTATTATATAGGAAATACTGGTATAAAGAAAAGAATACTCCTCTCAATCCAGAAAATATTCACTTTTATTCACCTAAATAATTGGCAACCTTCTTGACGATCTGCCTCCAATTTAATTCCTTGCGGGCAAATGCTTGAAGCTGGACACAAGTATCTGTCAACAATGGTTCCTGTGCTGCAACTTGTTGCAATGTCTGACCTATTGCCTCCCAATCATGTGTAGGATGGATGGTACCAAAACGCTGTTGTTGTGTAATATCAGCAGCACCATCCACATCTGTTGTCACGATATAGCAACCATTTTTAGCTGCCTCCGCAAAGACATGGGCATAGCATTCGACTAAAGACGTTAAGCAAAAAATTTTAGCCTTGCGATACTCCTCCTCTAGCTTTATCTTATCAAAAATAGGTCCTACTATCGTCACTTGAGCGGCAAGTGGATGATTATCTAGTAATAGTCTCAGCTCTTCTTGAAATGAGACTGACATCGGCCCTACTAAACGAAGCTCCCAATCTGGCAGTTGTGCTGCGAGAAATGCCTTGACTGTCAAAATTGTTTGCTTCTCTGGTGCATCCAATCGCCCAACTGTTAGAATTCTATTTTCTTTCTCGTGAAACGGCACTGGCTCTGTGGGAAAATGTTCATAAAAACCATTGGGTATATGTTTAACATCTAATTGTGAAAAGTCTTTGATTGCTGTTTGAATAGATATGCATTCAGAGGTAAGGAGATCACAAAGCTGTAACAACTCTAAAAAATAGGGATAGGTTTTTAATCGATTTAGCCAAAATCGATTAACATCTAATTTCATATAAATTTTGCCATGTGGATTAAAGTGCTTATAGGTTTTCAAAATAGCTAAATAGGATGGATAGGGTCCAATAGCAAAGGCAATGTCGATGTCCCTTGCATGCTGGGCTAAATAGGCATTCATATTCGCCACATAATCATCTTCAAATGCGACAGACTCAAATTTTACAGTGGGAAAGACTTGTTGAAGAAGAGCTTCATTCATTTCTGTCGTGACAATAGTGACCTCATAGCCTAAATGTTCCCCCAGTAAAATAGGCACTAGACACAAATCTTTGAAAATATGGGCATCCGAAAGTTTGTAAGATTCCACGCTACAAATAAAGGCTATCCTTTTGGTCATCGTATCCCTCTTTCTAAAAAAAGCGCTCTCGCTAGTTTATGACCTCTCTTGCTAAACGTGCCTATGTTAGTAAATTTTCGCCTTTCTTATGCCATATCTCTAGTAAACATAAAAATTCTATCTAAAAACGACTCTCTTAAAAACACCCTAAAATAAGCAATTGCCTACAGTAGCATTACGTCTACGCATATTGTATTAAAGGATCTACTCAGTCACATAGAACAACTCTACTAATGAACCTAGAATGGAGGGATCAGATGAAGATTAGTTTTTTATCACCTGCATTTAATAGCGAAGAATGGATCGTAACGATGCTTGATAGTATTCCTAAAGAATATGCCTATGAAATTATCGTGGTGGATGATGGCTCTACAGACAATACGCTAGCCATTTTACAGGACTATCAGAAAAACTGTGCGGCTTTAAAAATCATCGTGCACTCAACGAATTTAGGTGCAAGTGTTGCCTACAATCGATGCATTGCAGAAGCGACAGGAGATTATATAGCCATCATCGATAGTGATGACCACTATTTACCTGCTATTCGCAATGTACTTGCACAAGTGGATGGCACTTTTGATATTTACTATTACAACATGATTATTAAGAATGGCTTTGCTTTTATTAAAGATGAATCCAACCGCTATTCCTTACCTGGGCAATTTAAGATCATCAGGAGAAGTTTAATTGGAGATGCGAAATTTACGATACGTAAAGATATTGCAGGAGATTGGGATTTTAATTGCGCCCTAATGGATAAAAATCCGACAAGTAAATATACTAACGAATTTGCTTATTGGTACAACTACCCTAGAGAGAACTCTGAATGTGACCTACATCAAAGAGGATTAAAATAATAGCATGCAGGAGGTGTAACGAACTATACAATGTTTACAGATAAAATATTATTGATTACTGGAGGCACGGGCTCTTTCGGGAACGCTGTATTGAAGCGATTCTTAAATACGGATATCAAGGAAATTCGGATTTTTTCAAGGGATGAAAAAAAGCAAGATGATATGCGGAAACACTATCAGCATACTAAAATCAAATTTTATATTGGAGATGTCCGCGATATCAAAAGCATTCACAATGCGATGTATAATGTTGACTATGTATTTCATGCCGCCGCTCTCAAGCAAGTCCCCTCCTGCGAATTTTTTCCCTTAGAAGCTGTGAAAACCAATATTTTAGGAACGGATCACGTACTAACAGCCGCCATTCAAGCTGGTGTTAAGAAAGTCATTTGCCTTTCAACAGATAAGGCCGCGTACCCTGTCAATGCGATGGGTATATCCAAGGCAATGATGGAAAAAACGTTTATTGCGAAGTCACGAATGGTTGATCCTCACCATACCCTAATTTGTGGCACTAGATACGGCAATGTCATGGCTTCACGAGGCTCTGTCATCCCATTATTCATTGAACAAATAAAGGCTGGGAAACCTTTAACGATTACGGACCCTCATATGACACGTTTTATGATGAGCCTTGACGAGGCGGTAGAACTGGTATTGTACGCATTCACACATGCTCAAAACGGGGATATTATGGTGCAAAAATCACCTGCTGCCACAATAGAAAATTTAGCACAGGCTTTACTTGAGATCTTTCAAGCGAACAACGCCATGCAAATTATCGGAACACGGCACGGAGAAAAAATGTATGAAGTATTATGTACGAAGGAAGAAGCAGCAAAAGCTATTGATATGGGCCATTTCTATCGAATCCCAGCGGATAATCGGGATTTAAATTATGGAAAATACCTCGATGAGGGCTCTCCAAAAATTACATTAACGGATGAATATAACTCGAACAATACCCAACAATTAAGTGTGGCTGACATTAAAGTAAAGCTATTAACATTGCCTCTTATACAAGAAGAGCTCCTTCATTGGACAGGAGGAAAACCATGAAATTTTTAGTGTTCGGTGCTACAGGCATGGCTGGTCATACCATTGCCATCTATTTATGTGAACAAGGGCATGATGTAACAACATACTCTCGAACCCCTTTTCCCTATGGCAATAATAGAACAGGTGATGTGACAGACTCCCATTTTTTAAGGTCGCTACTACTAGACAATGAGGTAGATGTCGTCATTAATTGTATTGGTGTTTTAAACAATGCTTGTGAGGCTCATCCTGCCCAAACTGTTTTACTGAATAGCTATTTACCGCATGCCCTTGTATCTCTCCTTGAAAATAGTCACACAAAGCTTATTCATCTAAGTACCGACTGCGTATTTTCAGGCAAAAGTGCTCCCTACTATGAAGATAGTGTATTAGACGGGGAAACCTTTTATGACCGCACAAAAGGTATAGGGGAAGTGAATAACGACAAGCACCTAACATTTCGTAATTCCATAATTGGTCCTGATTTGAAAAAGGATGGCATCGGACTCTTCAATTGGTTTATGCAACAAAAAAGTCCCGTCTATGGCTATTCGGGTGCTATTTGGACGGGAGTGACAACACTTACTTTGGCTAAAGCCATTGAACGTGCTGCACAACAAGATTTAACAGGACTCTATCATCTCGTCAATACGACAAATATTTCTAAACACGATCTACTGCATCTATTTAATAAGCACTTCCTGAACAAAAGTATAAAAATTCTTCCTCATCACCTTGTTCAAATCAATAAAACATTAATAAATACAAGAAATGACTTTTCATTTATTGTCCCTAGCTACGAAGAAATGATGATAGAGATGAAGGAATGGATATTGCAGCATAAAGACTTATATCCTCACTATTTTCAATGATCTATACATCAACTCCATTATGGATGAAGATTCGTAATGGGGTTCCCCTACCGAATAACTGTCCCTTCAGGTAATTGACCATCCTTAATCCAATTCTCTACAAAGCGATTAAAAAATGCAGGCTGGGCTAATGAGACGCCGTGACCGATGTTCTTCAATAACACACCCTTGCTATTTGGATGACTTTGCACAAGTGCTTTAGCGGATTTTCTCATGTTGCTTTTCTCTTTTTCTCCCACAGTTATTAGGATCTTTCCTTGAGCTTTGTTAAAGTCAGCTGGGATGGAAAATGACATATTTTCTCGCAAAATTTGAATCAATGTATCTACTTTCATCGTGGCACTCTCTTGATAGTAACGCTCAAAATAATCTTCTTGAATGTACAGGGCTTTTGCTTGAAGTTTCGCAAATGTTTTATTTTTTATAAGCGGAAATGACAGCCGAATAAACGGTTGAAGCATCCTTTCTACAGTAGGAGAGGGTATTACGAGCGCACTATTGATGATCGTAAAATCGATTAAACTAGGCTGTAGACTTAGCATTTGAATAGCGATTTGCGCTCCTAAAGAGAAACCAATTACTATAACAGGCTTCCCATTGGCTTTTTTCTCAATAAGCAGAAGAAGCTCTTTCGCACTTTGTTCAATGGAAAATGGATTGTGTGTCATTAGCTCAGGTATAACACAGTGATAATGGGAAAAATGGCGAACTTGCTGATCCCACATCCACCCTCCAACGCCCCCTCCATGAATAAACATCATGAAAGGATTGTTAGCATCCCCATACTCCTTGTATTGCATAGATACACCTACTTTCATTCTTTCTCATTCATGGTCATCTAAAAAATCTTTACTAAAGCTTGTTTGTGATTGATAGGAGGAACGTTTCCCTAAATCTACACCACGTTTTATAATCCCCTTGCCAAACCGTCCCTCAATTTCATCGACAAGCTTGAGAATCGGTTCATCTTTCGCATGCTCCTGAAAATCAAATATCGATAATTGCTGTGAATAATCTTTACGATCCACCACATTGGAAACCGTTACACCAAGTAATCTTACAGGAGATTCATCCCAATGCTTATCAAATAAAGTACAAGCAATGTCGTAAATTTCTTCATAACGATACAGGACATTGGACATTGTTTTCGAACGTGTATGATTATGCCAATCAGCATCCCGTATTTGAATGCTCACAGTTGAACCTGCTAAGCGCTTGGCATCAAGACGCTCCACCACTTTTTTACATAGACCTTCGATTGTTTTATGAAGTGTACGAACATCTGTTACATCTTCTGGTAATGTTGTTGAATTCCCAACGCTTTTCGTATCAAAGATTGCCTCAGGATCGACCATGCGCTGATCCACCCCATTGGCCCTTGCTCGAAGCCGTACCCCATTCTTCCCTAAAATTTGCTTCATTTTAAATTCTTCTGTCTTAGCTAGATCACCTATTGTAAAGATGCCTTGTGCATTTAATTTTTTAGCAGTACTTGCTCCAATCCCATGCATGTTGACAACCTCACGATGCCATAATTGCTGTTCAATATCCCGTATTCGTAGTACGGTAATCCCCATTGGTTTCTTCATATCAGAGGCTGTTTTCGCTAAAAATTTATTCGGTGCAATACCGATGGAACAAGGTAAATCCAGCTCAGCTAAAATGCGCGCTTGTATTTCCTGGGCAATACTTAAGGCATGCCGTTCCTTGCTTAGCTCAGTCACATCCAAGTAGCCCTCATCAATCGAAACAGGCTCTACTAATGGTGTATAGCTTCGAAGAATGGTGAACATTTCTTTAGATGCATGACGATACTTTTGAAAATCTGGAGGTAATAACAATAGCTCAGGACATTTACGCTTCGCTTCATGAACAGTCATAGTTGTATAAATGCCTAGCGCTCTTGCTTCATATGAACAAGTTACTAAAATGCCACGCCGTTCCTTTGGGTTCCCTGCAATTGCGATAGGCTTCCCCTTTAAACTTGGGTCATGTGCTTGCTCCACAGAAGCATAGAAACTGTTCATATCCACATGCAAAATAACACGCCCTTTATGTGCCATGCTCATCACCTCGTTTCTTTCTTAGCCTTATTATACGCCCCATAACCTCTAATCAACAAATGCATAATCACCATTACTTTCGAGGAGGTCCTTTAAAATAATTAACGCTTGCTCAAGTTGAGATTCTGGTGCTGCAATGGCTAAACGAACGGCATTGACAGGCTTTGTATTCCCTACGGCAAAGCGTTCCGCTGCATAGACTTGTACACCAGCTTTCGAAGCTAACAATTCAAATTGAACACCCGTAAATTTGTCAGGCAATTGGAGCCACCTAAAAATACATTCCTCATCCCCTAATATGTGATAATCCCCTAAATACTGATCGACAAGCGCATTTTGCTGCTTGGCATATGCTCGGTGTTTTTCTAATATCGTTTGGGCAACACCTTCATGGATTAATCGTGCTGCAAGCTCCAGCATGATAGGAGAAACAGAAATGTTGATATTATAGAGCGTTTCCATTATTTTTTTACGTAGCGCAGGTGGTGTCACAAGGAAGGATAATCGTAAACCAGGTGATAGTGTTTTAGATAGGCTAGCAATGTAAATAACCTTATCGGGTGCATAAGAAGCAATCGGAGCAAGCGGTTGCTCCTTGAGAAAGCTATAGATAGCATCCTCGATTACAAGCAAATCCTTCTGTCTTGCCACGTCTGCAATCATTTTTCTTGTTTCTACTGACATCGTATGAGTCGTTGGGTTATGAAAATCAGGGATCACATAGATTCCTTTGATATGCTCATTTTTACACGCATATAGTAATCCTTCTTTTGTCATTTCACCCTGACATTGTTGGATAGCCACAAGCTGGATACCAAGCATATTTGCAGCTGTTTTAATGCCTGCATAGGTAATTGGATCTGTACCAATGCGGTCGCCTGGCTGAAATAAAGCTGCAAGGGTTCCCACAATGGCATTTTGTCCGCCTGCTCCTAGAAGAATTGGCTGATCTGTTTGAAAATTTACTAGTTCGAGTAGCTTCATCACGGCTTCGTTTTGCCATGCATTGCCCTCAGGTCGTCCATATTGAAATAGCATGCTAAAACTAGGTTCGTTTATCATTTTCTTCATAAAGCGTGTAATATCATCATTAACGAAATTATCTGGTAATACAGAGCCCATTTCAATGATAGGTGTGGCATGGTTGGTTGGGAGTAACATTTTATTGCTAGCCGCATCTGTTGAAACGAATGTACCGCTGCCAATCGAGGCATAGATTAATCCTTTTTGGCCACAAAGCTTAAAGGCTCTTGTAATCGTACTCAAATTCACATCTAAAAAATCAGCTAATTCACGCTGGGGTGGCAATTTTGTACCGGGTACTAGCTTTCCATCCTTGATATCTTGTTCTAGCTGATGTGCGATGGCTATATATAATGGAGCAGAAATATTGCTAATATCCGGCTTCCAACTCATTGGATACTCGTCAAATGAATTAATAGGCATTCACTAGGCCCTTCTTTCTCTTAATTTGCATACAATAGTTTAATTGTCTTGCATACAATGATAATATTGTATGCACACGATGACAATGATATAATTTTTAAAAAATCAGAAAAAAAGGACCGATAATTATGCAATATTCTGAAAGAATCTTAAAAACACCATCCTCATTTATTCGAAATATTTTAAAAGTGACAGATGCAGAGGACGTTATTTCCTTTGCAGGTGGGCTTCCAAACCCTATTTCTTTCCCAATTGATGCATTGAGAGCATCCGTAGATCATGCTATTACAGTAAATGGCAGTCGATTATTCCAATATTCATCTACACAGGGTTATGCACCATTGCGTGAATATATTGCCGCGAAATATCAACGTCTTCATGGACTTGATGTACATGCTGACGATGTCTTTATTACTACAGGTTCACAGCAAGCGCTTGAACTTATTGGTAAAGTACTTATCAATAAAGGCGATGGCATTATCATCGAAGAGCCAGGGTACCTAGGGGCTATCCAAGCCTTTACTTTAACAGAGCCAACTTTCCATGGTGTTACGCTAGAAAATGATGGCCTAAACTTAGAAGAGCTAGAGCGTGCTCTACAACAACCAAATGTAAAATTCATTTATACGGTGCCGAACTTCCAAAACCCAACTGGACTCACATATTCGAAAGAAAAGCGCGAGCAAATTTGTGAAATAGTGGCAAAATACGATGTCGCTTTAATTGAGGATGATCCGTACGGAGAGCTACGTTTCCAAGGGGAGCCACTTCCATATATCGGTGCTGGTAAATTAGAAAATAGTATTTTACTAGGTTCTTTCTCTAAAACGGTCACACCAGGCATGCGTCTCGGCTTTATTATCACAAAAAACAAAGAGCTTTTGCAGCATATTGAAACAGCGAAGCAAGCGTCTGATCTTCATACTAATATTTTTTCACAATATGTTATCTACGATTACTTAGCAAGTAATGATTATACCGAACATGTAAAGAAAATTATTGCTTTATATAAAAATCAGTCGGATGCGATGCTTGATGCTATGCAGGAGTTTTTCCCTGCCCATGTTGAATATACACGACCTGAGGGTGGCATGTTCATTTGGGCAACAATGAAGGACGGTACACCGGCCCTTGATGTATTCAATAAAGCGATGGAACAAAAGGTAGCCTTCGTGCCTGGCGATCCATTCTATACATCAAAAACGAATGTGAATACAATGCGCCTTAACTATACAAATGCAACACCTGAAGTCATCCGTGAGGGAATTAAACGTTTAGCTAGTATTTTATAAAACGAAAACGTATAAACGCTGTGAAAAGCGTTTATACGTTTTTTAATGTGGATAGTAAATAGTCATACTAAGTCTTGTTACTGTACTACCTGGATTGCTGTATGTGTGTGGACGGTCAGCCTTAAATCGTATGGCATCACCACTTGTTAATCGATAATCCTGACCCTGTATATGGATGATTAATTCCCCATCAAAAACGGTTATATATTCCTCCGTTCCTTCTCGATGAGCCTCAGCATCTAACGTTCCATTTTGTTTGATTTCAATTGTATAAATTTCAAAGCGACTATCCTTTTGATATGGAAAGTGAGGATAAACCATATATCGGCCATGGTCTTCCTTCAATACTTGAATCTCTTTACTGCGAATAACCTCCGTCTCAGGTTGGGGAGGATGCATAAGCTCTGTAAACGAAACCCTTAATCCATTTGCAATTTTCCAAATCGTTGTCAAAGTTGGACTGGATTCTCCCCTCTCAATTTGACCAATCATCGTTTTACTCACGCCGCTAAGCTGAGAAACCTTCTCTAAGCTTAATTTCTCCCTTTCTCGAATTGCCTTTAAATTTCTCGCAAAGACGAGATGAATTTCTTCCATCCAAAAGCCCTCCTCTTATGTACAATATAGCGTGCATTTTGTATAATAAAACGACCGACGTTATACAGTCTATTTCGTGCATTATATCACACAACTTGAAAGAGGTGTTTATTTTGCCTGTATTTTCTTTCTTACTATTTATCATCATTACAAGCTTTACACCTGGCCCTAATAATTTTATGGCGATGGTTTTTGCTAAACAATATGGCTTAGCGAAAACGATTCCATTCTGTTTAGGTGTAGGGATTGGTTTTTTCATCATTATTGGTTTAAGTAGCTTTTTTAACACGGTCATGTTAAACATTTTACCTGCCATTGAATTACCCTTAACCATATTTGGTGTAGGCTATATGTTGTACCTGGCTTATAAAATTTTAACAAGCAAAGAATTAGAGGATCCCGACAACGAAGAAGAAAAACGAAACCTATTTTTTTTAGGAGCGTTCGTTCAATTTATTAACCCAAAAGGTATTTTATTTGGTCTTACTGTTGTCGCAACTTACATCCTACCCTACTACTCATCCTACATAAGCTATCTATTTTTCTCTTTCTTTTTAGCGCTAGTAGGTGTAAGCAGTACATTTAGTTGGGCGTTATGTGGCTCCGTTTTTCAAAAGGTTCTACAGCAATACCGAAAACCGTTTAACATGATCATGGCACTATTATTAATGTACAGTGCTGTTTCCATTGTTGCACATTAAAAAAACAGCCCTCTGTCGGTAGAGGGCTGCTTCATCAGCAACTTATTTTGTATACGTTAAAACGGCATTTTTCTTGAATTTTGCTAAAGCTTCTGTTGCCTCATTTTTGCTCGCATACTCAAAAATTCGAACGTCCTTTTTATCAAAAACTGTAATAACCCACATGTGAAAAGCTCCCTTCACTCATTATTTTTGTAATATAACAACCACCAAAATTTGTGATACGACTTATCAACTGTTTTATAACAATTCCTTACTTGATTCTTATTTTACGCTGATTTTTTCAAAAAGAAAGCTTTATGTGAAGGTCTTCACAAACTGTTCAATTTCAAAACGCTTTCATTGAACAATTTGTGAAAACCTTGATTTTATAGGTATATCCACTGCCAGTGAAGTCAGGTCTATCCGTCTCTTTTCATCTATAGCCAAAAAACCGTACAAAAGTACGGTTTTTGCTGTAGTAGTAGATTTACATGTCATAAGTTTAACAAAATACTTCTTCTTGTTTATGTGTTAATTCAATTTCGAAGCCCAAATCCTCCAGCATACGATAATCGCTATTCGCTTCCTGTCCAGTTGTTGTTAAATAATCCCCAACAAAAATACTATTAGCTGCATAGAGACCAAGTGGCTGAAGTGAGCCTAAATTGATTTCACGACCACCCGAAATACGGATTTCCTTTGTCGGATTGATGTAGCGGAATAAAGCTAAAACCTTTAAACAATAGCGGGGATTTAAATCCTTTGTCCCTTCTAGCTTTGTGCCATCAATTGCATTTAAAAAGTTTACAGGAATAGAATCAGCGTCCAATTGATGGAGGGCGCGTGCAATATTGACGACATCCTCTTTTGTTTCCTTCATCCCAATAATGGCACCCGAGCAAGGTGAAATTCCATGCTTTTTCACAATCTCTACCGTATTGACACGATCCTCATATGTATGTGAGGTCGTGATGAAGGAATGATGACGTTCCGATGTATTTAAATTATGATTGTAACGATCCACCCCCGCTTCCTTTAATTGCTGTGCCTGTTCTTCTTTTAGTAAGCCAAGACAGGCACAAACTTTCAAGCCATACTTTTCTTTTATTTCAGCAACCGCCTCACTCACGACATTGACATCCTTACGTGTTGGCCCACGACCACTGGCTACAATACAATACGTCCCAATCTTATTGTCAAACGCTCGCTTTGCACCTGCTAAAATTTCCTCTTTTGTAATAAATGGATATTTCTCAATAGGAGCCGTTGATTTAGAGGACTGGGAGCAATAGCCACAATCCTCAGGACAATAACCGCTTTTGGCGTTCATAATCATGTTCAATTTAACTTTTTTACCATAATAATGACGACGAATTGCAAAAGCACCATCCATAAGCTGTAATAGCTCATCATCCTCACTATTTAATATGGCGAGTGCCTCTTCATTGCTAATGATCTTCCCAGCAATTACTTCTTGTGCTAATTGGTAATAATTCATATTACATTCTCCCCCTCTACGTGTGAAAATTTCACATTTCTTGCTGACTGAAATACTTTATACAAGCGCTCAGCTAATAGCGCTGATGTAATAGCTAAGCAAAAATCAGCGACAATACTACTTAAAAAGCCGACAACAAACACATGTGACCAGCTTGATTCCATGTCTAACCAAAAATTCAATGCTACATACAAATAAGGAACAGCCACAGCATAAATAATAACCAGCCCAATAATGGTTGCTGCAATAAAATGCTTTTTCGTCGGCGTCTCAATCCTTTCAATAATGAGCCCAATCACATAGGCGGCTAGGGCAAAGCCAATCAGATAACCAAAAGTTGGCTGTAAGACATATGTGATACCACCACCCTGTGTAAAAACAGGTAAGCCTACTAAGCCCACGCCGATATAGACAAGTTGACTATAAAAACCATTCCGACTACCCAATAAACAGCCTGCTAAAAATACAAAAACAATCTGTAATGTAAACGGTACGACAGGCAATGGAATTTTAACAAAAGCTCCGATTGCTGTTAGAGCAGCAAACATGGCAATCATGACAAGCGCTAATGTCTGATGTCTCTTACCCAATCTTAGCCCCCCTTTCCTTGAAAAATTGTTCGATTGTCTCTTTCGTTGTATGAATCATAAAGGCCATTTCCTCTTCAGAAATAATATAAGGTGGCATAAAATACAGAACATTGCCAAGCGGTCTGATGAGTAAGCCTTTCGTTAAAGCCCGTTGATAAATTTGATAGCCGATTCGCTCCTCATTGGTGAACGCTTCTTTTGTCCGCCGGTTCTTCACTAGTTCAATCGCTCCCACTAAACCAACTTGTCGGTATTCACCCACATAGGGCATATCACGAAAAGCTTCCATGGCTAACGCTCGCATGTATTGTCCCTTGTGCTGAATCATCTCTATCACTTGTTCCTCTTGAAACATCGTTAACACTTCCAACGCCACACGACAGGCCAAAGTATTGCCTGAATAGCTATGCGAATGTAAAAAAGCCTTCATTGTTCCGTAATCATCATAAAAAGCGTCATAGATTTGCTCCGTCGTTAAGACAACAGATAATGGTAAATAACCACCCGTTAGCCCCTTTGATAAACACATAAAATCTGGCATGATGTCCGCTTGTTGACAGGCAAATAATGTACCAGTCCGACCAAAACCTACAGCAATTTCATCTGCAATGAAGTGCACATCATAATGTGAGCACAACGCCCGTAAGCGCTGTAAATAGACAGGTGGGTACATTTTCATACCTGCTGCAGCCTGAATTAATGGTTCAATAATAACTGCCGTGATTTCCTCATGATACGCTTGAAGTTGTTCCTCAACAAATTGACTACATGGTGCATTACAGCTTGCTGGATCTTCCTGAAATGGACAGCGGAAGCAATCTGGCCCTTTAGCACGAACAGTATCTAATAACAGAGGCTGGTAAACTTCATTGTAAAGCCCTACCCCTCCTATGGATAAAGCACCAATAGTTTCTCCATGATAGGCATCCGTCAAGGCGAGAAAGCGCTTTTTTGCTGGTTTCCCCGTCTGCATATGGTATTGAAAGCTCATTTTCAGTGCAACTTCAATAGCAGATGAGCCATTATCGGCAAAAAAGACTTTATGTAATCCCTGTGGTGCTAATGCAGTTAATTTTTCAGCCAATTGTATGGCTGGTTCATGTGTAAAATTAGCAAAGATCGTATGCTCTAATGTAAATGCTTGCTCACTTAAAGCTTGGCTAATACGCGGATTGGCATGTCCAAATAAATTAACCCACCAAGAAGATACAGCATCCAAATAACGTTGATCATGTTCGTCATAAAGCCACACGCCTTGTCCCTTTTTTATGACGATGGGTGGAAATGCCTCATAGTCCTTCATTTGTGAGCATGGATGCCAAACATGACGTAAATCTCTTAGCTGTAAATCAGTTAATGCTTGTTTCATAGTTAAAAAGCCTTTCAAACAGTGTGGTGCGCGTCATAGCAAAATCCATTAGCTGTGACAAATTTTGTAGCTTTGGAATAATCGCATAGGGCAAGGGATGGTACTGTAAAATCGTTTGTATATTATCTTGCTCCATACTGCTGCCCGTGTCCCCGTTAAACACTATGCCAAGAACATCAACTTGACGAGCGCGCAATGCCTCTATTGTTAATAATGTGTGATTGATCGTCCCTAGGGATGTCCTTGTAACAAGTACTACTGGCAACTTGCTACTGAGGATAACATCAAGCAGCGTCATCCCATGGGGAGCAGTAAAAGGAACAAAAAGCCCACCCGCTCCCTCACATATCACAACATCATAGGACGCTTGCAATAATTGAATCCGCGATAATAACTCTTTGACATCAATTTGCTGCCCTTCCAGTTGCGCAGCAAAATGTGGTGATGCAGCTTCTCTAAATGAATAGCTATTGAGGTGCTCTTGTTGAAGCTTTTGTAAGGAATACTTTTCATACATGGCTGTATCATGATAATAGCCACGATCGTTTTCGTATACCTCTCCTGTTTGCACAGGCTTGTATGGTGAAACTTTCAAGCCTTGTTTTTGTAAATGATACATCAACATGGTGGTGACAATTGTTTTCCCAACATCCGTATCTGTACCGACAACCCAAAAATGTTGCATTGTTAACCTCCCTCTTTTAAGTTAACCATTAACACTATTTAAGTTAACACATATATTTTTGTTTTGTAAATGCTATTTCTATATTTTTCTGAATACACTATTTTTGTTAATAAAAACAGCAAATTTTGTACTAAAATAAGAAAACGCTAAACCCCCACCATTTATGGCAAGAATCTAGCGTTCATTAAACGTCATGAAAGTAATCTCTCGAAAATGATTTCATAGTCTGTTGGTTTCCCATGACCATTATAAGCAATCGGCAATACTTGCACTAAACGCCAACCTTGCTTCGCGTATTCTTCGATTGTTTTCCGATAGGTAGATTCCTGAAAAAAGCTACCTAAATGTGCTTGTACAAATTTATACTCATACATTGACTCACCCCCTGTAAATCTTTACGTAACTACGGAGTCAAGGTTTCAATAATTAGTAGGTTCTCGCTTTTGAATATTATGATTATTTTAAAGGGTTTTAATCTTCACTCGTAGTATTAAACTACATGGGGGTGGTAGTATGTTTGGCATTTTTAAAGAACCAGCGAAGATCATCGATACATATGAACAAGTGCATTCAATTTTAAAATCATTACTTACCTATGAACTAAAAGAATTACCAAATCGCTATGAATTTTGGTATCGTGTGGCCATCCGTCAAGAGGAGTATCGGACATTACAAGCAGGGCATCGGGCAAAAATCTCAATGACTTCTGCCGTAGGGCGTTTTCATCAAACACAATATGAAGTGATGACACAGAAATTAGCAAAGTTTGAACGCCTTTCCGATATTTATAAACTATTTTGTATTGAAGAAGAACGAGAGCTATTAAACCATCGTCTCTCTTTTCATCAAGAAACGATTGCTGCCATCTATGACCATGTTCAACATAAAGAGCTTTATACGTACAGTGATAGTGTTCAGCAGCAATTTTGGGAGGCCATCCGAGATGATCTACTCACTGCTATCGCACACCTAGATTAATTTTTCAGAGACTTCATTTTCTCATGGGAAATAGAAGTCTTTATTTATTTTTAGTAAACTCGCATGATTATTTTGGCTAAGGTTATGAGGGATTCTAAAATTATGCGAGTCCTAAGTCTTCTAATTCCCAACCTAGACAAAAGTTGGTATATTTGAAATAGGAAGGTGATTAATAGATATGTCGAACGAGAAAATTTTAATAGTGGAAGATGATCTAGATATTATGGAGGTTTTATCGCTCACGCTAGCTAATGCTAACTATAGTATATTAAAGGCATCCTCTCTATCCAGTGGCTGGCATCTCGCTGTCACGCAACAACCAGATTTAATCTTATTAGATGTTAATTTACCAGATGGTACAGGCTTCGAGTTAGCCAAAAGTATCCGTGATGTGTCGGATGTCATTATCATTTTTGTGACCGTCAATCACCTAATTGAACAGAAACTTGAGGGCTTTGAGGTGGGGGCAGATGATTATATGACAAAGCCATTTATTCCAAAAGAATTATTGGCCCGTATCCAAGCACATTTAAAAAGAAGGAACCCATCAAAGAAAAGTAATATTGTACATATTGATAATTTGTCCATACATTTAGATGAGAAAAATGTTTATAAGGATGGTCAACTTTTAAATTTATTTACGAAGGAGAAGCTGCTCCTCTTTTTTCTAATTGAGCATGCGAATCAAGTGATTAGTGTTGATCAACTCATTGATCATGTGTGGGGTTATGACGGTGTCCCTGATTTGAAAACCGTATCTGTCCATATTAGTACACTTCGTCGTAAAATTGAAGATATCCCCTCAAAGCCGAAATGGATTCAAACAGTGAGAGGTTTTGGCTACCAGTTTGTCTATAAAAAAGAGAGTGGTGAGAAGTAAAAAAACACTCACCACCCCTTTTTAATTTTTTATCAATACCTTAACTAGTGGTAATGTAAAGCTAAATATGCTTCCTTCATTTTCACGACTTTCAACAAAAATCTCACCATTATGCTGGTGAACAATTTGTTTACAAATAGCTAAGCCAATGCCGTGCGAATGTGCTTCATGGATGTTAGTTGCTCGATAATAGCTATCAAAAATAAAGGGAAGATCACTCTCAGCAATACCAATGCCACTATCTGCTATTGAACAAATCAAGTGCTTGTTCTCTACATGGATGGACACTTCAATACCACCATTTGATGTATATTTCATTGCATTGGTCATGATATTTTCAATCACTTGATTGATTCTTGTTTTATCAATCAAGAGCTGAGCTTCTTCATGACCATAAAAGTGAGCACTGAATGTTAATCCTGATTGTTTTACTTCATCCTCATAACGGGTTACCATTTGTAAAAATAATTCCTTCGCCTTTACCTCAGTAAAAGAAAATT
Source organism: Lysinibacillus capsici (assembly GCF_020217405.1). Lineage (NCBI taxonomy): Bacteria > Bacillati > Bacillota > Bacilli > Caryophanales > Bacillaceae > Lysinibacillus > Lysinibacillus capsici. The sequence goes on from NZ_CP084108.1 coordinate 2,953,744, forward strand.
CTGCTCTACCAGCTTCTAGATTTGCTAAATCAAACAAATCTTGAATTAAGCTATTTAATGATAGTAGCCTTTCTTTACTCCTGATTAAATATTTCTTTCTGGCTACTGCGTCATCAATCACACCCTCTAACATAAGTTCTATATACCCTAATGTAGAGGTTAACGGGGAGCGTAATTCATGGGAAATACTATGCAAGAGTTTTTTACGTTCCAATTCATTTTTTTCTAAACGTTCATTCATTTTTATCAAATGCCGATTCGTCTCATCTAGCTCCCTAGTACGCAACTGAACACGTTTTTCTAAATCTCCATATATTTTCGCATTTTCAAAAGAAACGGCAATTTGAGCCGCAATCACTTTCAATAGCTGAACATGAGATGGATGGAAAGCATTCGTCATTAAGGTATTCTCAAAATACAAAATCGAAATAATTTCATTTTGATGGATAATCGGCAGGCAAAGAATAGATTTAGCCGTCGAGTAGGAGAAAAGAGGATGCTGTGTCATTTGTGCATTGTCGATAATCACATGCTCTTTACTATTAAGAACATAGCGTATAATCGATTGCATATTCGCATTAAAATTCTCCATACTTTGGTGTTCATACATCGTAAATGTTTTTTCTGCAGCTTCCGCCTTTGCCAACACCAATAATTCCTGCTGCTGTTTATGAATGAAATAACCACTATTTGCCCCCACATGCTTTAACAGTGAAAACAATATTTTATGCAGTAAATCTTCCATACGAATAGCTGTTGCAAATGATTGAGTCGTCTCAAATACCGTCATCATATCAAACGTGAGTGAATCTCTACTGTGATTCTCCAGTTTGCGATGTACTTGATAATCCCTTGCCCATCTTCTAGCAACTGTTTCTGCTCCCCACGTCTCAATATTTTGAATACCATTTCGTATATAATGTCTTGCCGTTTTCTTTTGCTGTTTTGCGAAATAATAGCTTGCCGCTCGTTCATATGCTAGTGCTGTGTCCTGGACAAAACCATTCATACTTGCTAATCGTATTGCTCGGTCATAATAGAGTTCTGCCTCACTGTCGTTGTTGTGTAAACGGTAATTCTCTGCCATTAATAAAGCATAGAGATGCTCATAATTTTCTGAAGAATAAACAGCCCATTTCTTAAATTTCTTGAGGCTTTGACGTATATCCGTTAAATATAACCTCTGCTCCTGTACCTGACAATTTTGATTATGCAGAAAGTGAAATTGCCACATGGCCCGATAAAAATAATAGACCGTGGTGATTGGTAATGTATAAGTGTCCTTACTTAGCTTCTTTAATTCAACCAGAATCGCTTTCCCTTGTATTTCATCCTCTAATAAAAAGGACATTTGTAAACGCACTGAATAATGCATGATTTTTATAGCCGGCTGATCCTGTATTGTGATAGGACAAGCCCAATGTACAGGATGATGAGGAGAGCGGAGGATATTCATCCATCTCCCCATTTCGGCTAAAAAGTCAATTGAAAGGGTACTTGCATGAATAGAAAATTCCTCTTGTTGTCGTTTAATTTCTTGTTGTAAATCCTCTAGGGCAACACCCTGAATAAGTCGTATCGCAACAATAAAACATGAAGCTGAGGATACTAGATGATATAAGCCGAGCTCTTGGCTTTTTGCTTGAGCCTCGTTAATATATTGAATACTGGTTTCATAGGGCTCTGTCCAATGACTGATAAACACGCCATACACATAATAAGTATGGCCCTTGATATATATGCTTTCTTGGTTATCCGCTACAATGATGGCAAGTTTGCCAAAGCGAGTAGCTTCTTTTATATTAGTAAAACCTGCATTTAAAAGCATAGCATAGTTAATCAAAACCATGCCGCTTTTCGATGTAGCGCCATACTTCAACTGTAAACGCAGCCCTTTCATTAAAAGAATGCCTGTTAAGTTAGGATTTAATAGGAAAGCACTTGCCGTCATATTAATAATTAAATGAATCAAAATATCAATTTCTTTACTATTCGTTGGCGGATGCTGCAACAAGTCTTGGTCAGACATATGTCGCAATGCCCATTTCAACAATAAATACTCTTTTAGAAGCTGTGACTTTTTAGGATATGCTGAAATTTTAAGATTCGCAACTTGAAAACCTGCCAGGCCTGCTTCTAGACCAATAGTAGGGTTATCGGACTCAATGTATAATACCGTTTTCAAATTGTTAATCATCAGTTTTTCTAATTTTGTCTGTGCATGCTGCAATGCTTCTGTTAAATGCATTTCCGATTGTTCGTAGTGGCCAGTTAAATATTCACATTCACCTAGATTTGCATATAATTTAACCGACTGTTCTCTCCTAGTCTCCCAATGATCAGGCGCCAATAGTTCTTTACTAGTTGTAAAAAATTTTAGCGCATTTTCAAAGAGTCCTATTCTTTTAGCCTCTATACCGAGTTGATAATTCCAGATAGCCAGCTTTTGCTTTTCTTCCCCAGTCAATAAGTGGCGACTGTAATTGAAATGCATGACGATTTCGCTTAATCGATCATGATCTGCAGCCATTTGAGAGTCATCTGTTAAAAGCTGGCCAATTTGATAATGGTATTTAGCACGCAATTGCCCTGATAAGTCTTGGTAAGCTACTTGTTGAATACGATCGTGAACAAATTGGAATTTGGTAGAAAATGTATGTAAAATCCCTTCATGCTCTAACGTACTTGCCCATTTATAATGGGCATCTAACGGAATAATAAAGCCATTCTCAACAAGTGTTTCCAGGTGTTTTAATAACGCTTGAGCTGATAAGGACACGAGCTTTAAGACATCTGTAAATTCAAAGCGCTGACCAAAACATGCAACTATGCGTAAAATCTCATGGGCTTCTGTTGTTAAAATAGCCATTCTAGTTTCAATAAAGACAAGTAGCTCGTTGTTCAATCGGGATAAATTAAATTTCTTACGATTAAACTCCCATTCTTTTGTTGTAGCATTAAAATAAATCGTGTTATCTTGCTGGAGTGATCGAAACGCTTCTTTCACAAATAACGGATTCCCTTTGGTCAAATTAAATAATTGCTTGGTAATGATCTGTATGGTATGAGGCTTTGCATGGAAAGACGCCTCCAACCATTGTTGAACATGTTGTTCCTGAAGCAAGGGTAAGTGGATATGATGTCCGCTCGAAAAACTAGAAGTTCTTTGCTGATTTTCCTCCTCTGCGCTGTCCTTATTCACTCGGAATGTACCAATCATCATAAAGTATCCTGCTCGGTGTTGCTCAAAAATTTGGGTCATAATTTCAACTGTACTTTGATTGGCCCAATGCAAATCATCTACAAACCATATAACTGGTTTCTTCTGCATAGCAAATGTTAATAAAATTTTTTGAATCGATATAAACGTATAGGAATGGAGCTGTTTTGTATTTTGGCTAACTTCTTTTTGGAAGTGTATTTCCTCCTTCGCAAACCATTTAAGTTCAGGTAATAGATGGATAAGTTCATCTGTCACAACTAATTTAACCTCTTGAAATAATTTTTTCCATAAATGGACAGACCTTTCACCTTCCATATAAACAAATTTCAATAAACTCCTTAAAGGATGAATAACAATGGAATAGTCATTTTCTAATTGCAATTGCTCATACTTAGTTGTAATAAAATAGCCTTTTGCGGCCGCTATTTCACCCTTTAGTTCTTGAACTAACTTGGACTTTCCATACCCTGCTTGTCCTGATATCGTAACCATCTTTTTGTCACCTTTAGCAACCTGACGAAAAACAGAGGATAGCTCTGCGAATTGCGATTCTCTCCCATACAACTTTGTAGACAGTCCCGTATTCAGATGCAAATCCTGTTCACCAAGCAGGAAATTTTCAAGCGGTTCGTTTACTAAAAGTTTCTGTTGGATTTGTAGCAAATCCTCTCTCAAACCAATGGCACTTTGATAACGATCAGCTGGGTTTTTAGCTAATAGCTTTTCAACAATTTCCCAAAGCAATGAATGATAACGACTGTCTATACTTACCAATGGTTCTGGTTTTTTTGTGATGATTTCATAAATCAAATCGACGGCATCCTTTGCTTGAAAAGGCAATTGACCGCCCAGTATTTCGTAAAAAATGGTCCCCAGTGCATATAAATCTGTCCGATAGTCTACCTCTAAATGAAGTCTGCCCGTTTGCTCAGGTGCATAATAGGGTAGCTGTTCTAGTCGTTCATAGGGATTTTCAATCACAACTGGAGATTCTACATCATATTTTGTACTAAATTCAGAGCTTAATAGTTTTATTTTTAAAGAATTAGGATTGATTAAGATTTGATTAGGATGTAGGTGTAGGTAAAGTAAACCACTTTGTTGCATTTTCATACAAATATTGACAAGGTCAATCGCAATCTGTAGAAATTGATGCAAAGAAATCAAGTTATTACTGAATTGCTTTAAGGGGACGCCATTAAAGTTTTCATAAATGATCGCATATTGATCATCTATATAATCAATAGCAATTGGCTTTAATAACCAAGGATTTTGCTCATTCGAAAACAAAGAAAATTCATATTGTAGTTTGGCTCTTGTCTCTGCTGTATTATAATGAACACTTTTTACCAGTACCATTTTGTTAAATTTCTTCATATACATTCTTTGTAGATGCCAATCTTGACTAGACTGTAAAAGAATATAATCATTCACACATAAACCCTCCTCTTCAATGCTAGTTGTTTATTATCTTTGTAACCGCTTTATATTTTTGCAACGCTGCCCAGCAAGCTAAAAACGAGGCTCTCTAACTTCTTTGGTATAATATGATAGAGCTCCAATTTTCGGTTTGTACCGATTAATGGGTTATATTCCTCTTCAAATGAACAGATGGCAGTCGCTTCACAATAATCTGCGATTTGCAATAACTCTTCTTTGCTTGTTGTAATGTCTATCATAATAGGACAGATTCCCTTTACATAAAAAACACCTTCTAGTAACAGTAATGGAATACTTGCTCGTAGATTTTGATCGACTAGAAAGATGGAAGAGCTTTTTGTTTTCGTATCTTTTTGTAATAACCTTTACTCGTACATTTTCTAACATTAAGTACATCGATTGGGTGTACGGGAATAAAAATTTGGGGGATGCCTTCTATGTTGCTCAATAAGCTTATTATAATATTTCTCCATTAAATGCGCTCCGTCTTTTATTTAAGAAAATTTTCTCTCACTTTTATCATAAGCATACAATTTTCAACATATAAATCTTTCACTAAAACAAAGCCCTCCTGTAAATCAGCCATTTTTCTTGGAAATTAACACCCCTCCTATTTCAGTACATTAAAACTATAATCAATAAAAAAATAGTCAATGTTTTGTGATCAAAACATTGACTATTTTTTATAAGTAATTTCAATGATGTTGGCTCATTGCCATTCCTTCTACAAGCATTTGTCTAAATTCTTGTACCTGGTCTGCTTTAATGGCTATGTGACTATAGTGCTTCTTGATCCCTAGCATAAACGTTACTTCCACAGGCTCTTTCATTTTCAAAATAAAGTGCGGATAGGCCTCACCGAAATCACGTGCTATAAAGTCTATTGTATCTTTTGATAATTTCCCCTCTAATCGCTCCTTGTCTTCGATGATTTCAGCAATATGAGCAAAACGAATTTCAGTACGTTTCATTAATCCCAGAGATAAGTACAATGTATCATTTGTGACATAAACAGGATTTAGGCGAATAGCCTGCATATCCGCAAGAAAGAAGATTACTGAATAAATATTAAAAACAAGCAACACAATGGAAAGTATCATTGACTTTTCATGTAGCCACCAGTGAATACCAATCGTTTCAATAGCAATCCCATGAATAATCATGAGCTGAAAAGCGATATAACTAGATTTTTTATGCAAAGATAAACCTTGTCGTTCTTGTCTTTTCCAACTCGCGAAACCATAATAAAGCACTAATAAATCAGCACAGATCATCTGAATAACTGGATGCTTGGGTGCATGTTTTTCTACAGCTTTTGAAAATGAAAAGAGATCTGGTAAAGAGCTTCTCCGCACTTCCCTTAGGATTTTTGGCAGGTATCGTACAAGTGTTGCCACTAGGATAATTTCTACTAGAATAATAGACCCTTCAATCGCAAATCCAGCCCATGTCACTGCCACATAAGGCTGAAGGTGTTCCATAGGAATGATAAAACGTGCAGCAATACAGCCAGCTGCAGCTAATAGGATGGCTTGCTTTAATGAAAATTTACCTTTATAAAGCATAAATAGCACAGGCACCACCACAATACAGTCAATTAATGAGCCCATGACAACACCATTTGTTTTGATAGGTAAAAGGGATGTGCCAAATCCTGTATTATAGAGTGTATAGTTACTCGCTAATACCACTAATAATAAGGCTAGCCAAATATTTTGCTTACTTTTTAAGACCATCATTCACAATGCCCCCTCTCTACTAATAATTTTACTTTATGCCAAATGGTTCATCTTGTATAGAATTTGAGAATAAAAGATGGCCCTATTTCCATTCACGTTCAATTATTTTTCACACTTAAAAACTTCTTACGATAAACATGTGGCGGATAGCCAGTGTATTCTTTAAACTTTTCAATATAATAACTGACAGTACTAAAACCTGTATCAACCGCTATTTCTGTTATAGATCGCTCATTACCTTTCAATAATTCTATGCTTTTGCGCAGTCGATATTGGCATAAATAGGTAAACGGTGTCATGCCCACTATTTTCTTAAAAAAACGACTACATTCAGCGCGACTTATATACACATGGCTAGCTAAATCTTCTAATGCTATTTTCTGCTGATAATGTGCATGTAAAAAATCTAGCATAGCTTTTGCTCGTTCATGCTGCACAATAATGGCAGAATCCATTATTTGTTCTGTCAATAAGGATTGGGTTAGCATGGATTCCCAAATAAATAGAAGCTCTCTCCGTACCATTAACTCAAAAAAAGCGGTTTGCTCTCGCAATAATTCCGCAATCGTTGCTACTTTCTGTGCTAACTCTCCTGTTAGTTTGACATAAGGTATTCGATTTCTTGTAATATAAGGTTCTACATATTTTGAGAAAAAGATACTGCCCTCATGCCCCCCCATTAACTTGGGATCTACATTTACACAATAAACGATCGCTTGTTCAATTTGATAAGGTTTCGCTTCATGTAAGCCGGAGGCATTAATAAAGAGTCCCTCGCCTTGCTTCAATACAAAAACGTCCGTCCCCACTCGATACTGTGCACATCCATTTTTTATAAAAACAAATTGTATTTCTTTATGCCAATGGAGAGGTAGAAAATCCATACTTTCTAATCGCATAATCGTTTCATACAAGGCAACTGGAAATTCCTTCGTTCCGTGCAAGGTTAGTTCTTGTAAATCCTTGGCAATTTTAATATGTGTTAACGGCACCTACAACACCTCAATATATTGATATTTTATTGGATTAAATCGATATTTATTTCCATTTCATCACTTTATAATCATCATATATTGATAGTTTAGGAGATGTAAACAGATGAATCAAATTATCCAAAATAAACGTACACTGGGCTTTCTACTAGTTATTCTTGGAGCAAGTTTCTGGGGAATCGGAGGGACCGTTGCCCAACGATTATTTCAGCAGGACAATTTAGAGGTCGGCTGGCTTGTTTCTAGTCGTTTACTTTTAGCAGGTCTGTTACTAATTGCTATTTATAAAATGACCCATCGGCATGAATCCATTTTCGTCATATGGCGCACAAAGCAAAATGCTTTTAGACAAATTTTATTTAGCATACTCGGTATGCTTGCTGTCCAATATACCTATATGATGTCAATCGCTATTGGTAATTCAGCTGTAGCCACATTATTGCAATATTTAGCACCGCTGTTTATCATGGCTTATTATTTTCTAACGAGGCAAAGTCCATTGACAAAGCAGGATGGTATAGCTGTGTCACTTACACTTGTGGGGACCTTTTTATTATTAACAAACGGTTCTTTTTCAACATTGTCCGTTCCTTTTATGGCTGTGTTGTGGGGTATCTTATCGGGTCTTTCTGTTGCATTTTATACCATTTATGCCGTACCACTTTTACAGCAATTCCATTCATTACTAGTTGTCGGCTGGTCGATGATCCTCGGTGGTATAGTAATGAGTATAGCTCACCCACCATGGGCTATCGATCTATCAGATTGGACGTTTTCAACCATTGCCTATTTTCTCTTTATTGTTATTTTTGGGACAATGCTCGCTTTTTGGTTTTATATTGCTAGCTTGCACTATCTTTCACCCAAGGAGTCAAGCCTACTAGGTAGTCTTGAACCATTAATGGCTGTCATCACAAGTGTTTGGTGGTTAAAAATTGCTTTTGGTGGCTATCAGTTTATTGGTACACTGCTAATTCTTCTTATGATTTTATATCTTACAGTATTTCAGAAAAAGTAGCATTAAAAAACAGAAAATTAAGATAATTATGGATTTTGATAGTCAATACCTCCTATTACCGAGATAGTAATATATGAATTTATACATAAAATTTACATATTTCATCTATCTTTTCTCCTTATTTGTCTACTATACTGTACATAATAACAAATAGAAGGAGGTATTTTATGGATAAAAAAGTTATTTTTTTCGAGGTGGAAGGCGGCACAGATAAAGGACCAGATGGCTATCGCCCAGATACAATGCCAATGGTAGAAGCACTACAGCAACGTGGACAGGATGCAGAGGTACTCTTCTTTGATATCACAAAAAAGCAGGAAATCTTTCACTACGTGAAGGAATATGGTGTTGCCTATGTATCTCGCATTAACCCAGGTAACTTACAGCATGAGGAAGAGTACTTTGCTATGCTACGAGAGCTATGCCAAGATGGCGTTATAGGGATGCCACATCCAGACGCCATGATTAGCTATGGTTCAAAAGACGTATTATCAAAACTGACGACAACGAATTTAGTACCTGATGATACATTTGCCTACTACACAATCGAAGCATTCAAAAAACAATTCCCTACTTCCTTAGCCTTAACAGAGCGTGTTTTAAAGCAAAATCGTGGTTCAACTGGCGAAGGTATTTGGCGTGTAAAATTAGTGGAACCGCTAGCAGAGGGTATCACTGAAGTGCCACTTGATGCCCAAATCAAATGTACTGAAGCAAAAGATAATCATGTAGAATATTGGCAGCTTGGCGACTTTATGACATTTTGTGAGCAGTATATTACGGGGACGAATGGTATGTTAATCGATATGCGCTTTCTTCCAAGGATTACAGAAGGCGAAATTCGCTTATTCATGTTGCGCGATCATCCCGTACATGTCGTACATAAAAAACCAGCTGCTACCGAGGATGCCTTTAGCGCAACTCTATTCTCTGGCGCTCAATACCGCTATGACAAGCCTGAAGACTGGCAAGAGCTGGTACAAAACTTTTTAAAGCAGCTCCCTCAAATAACAAACCTACTAGGTAATTATGATTTACCGCTTATCTGGACAGCTGACTTTATGCTCGATACCAATGAAGACGGAGAGGATTGCTATATTTTAGGTGAGATGAATTGTTCTTGTGTTGGCTTTACTTCAGAACTAGCATTAGCGCATGAAGTAGCAGAAGAAATTTTAGCTTGTATAAAAGAGCATACCGAGGCTATTGCGCAATAAAAAAAGTGCGATCTTTAGGGATCGCACTTTTCATATATAAATCTTAATTCCTTGTATAAATTCATAGATAAAATAACAAGCAAAACCAATCAATAAGAAGCCTGCGACAATTGTAAATGTCCTAATCATCTTCCGATTCATAGCTTTACGAGTAACCGAGATAATGGTCAGCAAACCGATATCGTGGAGTAAAATTCCACTTAAAACACCAGCAGCAATAATTAAAAAGCTCGTTGACTCCCCTTGTCCATAAGATTTTGCTAGCACCACACCAAATACGTTGACCCAAAAAACGAGATTACCGGGTGAAATGGCCACTAGTAAGCCGTTAAAATAAGAGGCAAAAAACGATTTGGTTACTTTTTCTCCTGCCAATGTAATATCATGGTCAGCGTTCTTGATAGAATCATAGCCTAACAAGAATAAAAAGCCCGCTCCAATAATCCACATAGGGAGTTGAATCATAGGCATAGCCAAGATGGAGGCTAGTCCCATATACAGAGCAAAAACCAATACAATATCAATGGTCATACCACCAAGCCCAACAGCCCAGCCGTGCATAAAACCATTTTTGAGTCCTTGCTTTGTCATTTCTACTGTAATAGCTCCTACAGGCATGGCAATGGCAAGTCCTACCAATACATACGCTACATATAAACTCAAAAAAACACTTCTTTCATGTCATCGATAAGCTTCATACGTCCGTTTATGGTTTCACTATAGCATAATTATACTTGAAAGGAAATAATTATTAAAAGTTACATGTCTTTTTACCTGTTAGAGCATTTGCTTTTTCCATTGCGCTAACAAATCTTTTGACTTCTCCAAATCCAATTTCAATGTGACCTGCTTAGCTGTACAACGTTTTTTAGCTTTCTCCCATGCTTCTTCCAAGGCAGGTAAATAGCTTAAATTTTTTGTCGCTGCTACTAGCTGAAAAAATATATTACCTTGAATATAGTGCCAACGAGGGTTCATTCCATCTAGGAGTATTGCTTCTTCAATCAGTCTTAATGCCAAATATGGGCTACCTTCGTGACGATTTAAAAACTGTGCAAATGCTCCCCAATACAATGCCTTATTGGGCTGCAATTTGATTGCCTCCGCATATTGTACGGATGCCTTATCCTGTTCTTTTGCAAGGACATAATATTCCGCCATTGTATAATAGGCGTTCGCCTGCGCTTCTAAAGGTCCTGCTAATAATTCATCGACCACTTTACCAAATTGCTCATCATCCTGACTACCTATATAAGCTGCGAGAACATCTCGTTCTGGATACGAGCCATCTGTTCGTTCCACATTTTGCTTTACTTTGTCGTCAGTAGGCTGAGGCATATTTGCATACCCATTTGCCTCTAGCATTGCCACATGCTGCTGAATGACTTGATAGGCCTCTTCTTCGATCGCTGTAACATTGCCCAATATTTCTTTAGCTAGTTGATAACTTTCCTTTACTTGACCACTCAAAAATAAGTCATTGACTTGTTGAACTTGCTCGTTCATTTGTTTTACCACCATTAAAATCCTCACCTTCGCAAAAGAAAAATCTTATTGCTAGTTTACCATTTAAGTAGTATAAGCAAAAGCCAACATGTCCTAATCTTTCTATTATTCTTTTAATTTAAACGCCTTTACATGCTGTTCGAGTGTGTGTGCCATGTGATTTGTTTCATTAGAGCCTTGTGCCACCTCATCAATGCTTGCAGTTGTTTGCTGCGCTGCGACAGTAATCATATTCATCGTTTCTTCTATATCACGAATAGATTCTGTTAATTGTTGAATCATTTGCACAATACGTGTAGATTTTTGATTTTCAGCGGTCATAGCATTAGAAATGGTAATCATTTCTTCTACTGTTGCAGCCACTGCTGTCGAAATATTTCCTAAAGATTGTGCTGTTAGACGCACTGTCTCTGTTCCTTTTTCAATATATTGCGTATTATCATTCGTAGATGACATGACCTGCTGCACATGCTTCATTATATCCTGAATAAGCTGTTCAACTTGCAATACCTCTTGATTAGATTGCTCAGCAAGCTTCCGTACTTCCTCAGCAACAATAGCAAAGCCTTTACCATGCTCCCCTGCTCTAGCCGCTTCAATGGAAGCATTCAGTGCTAGCAAATTTGTTTGTGATGCGATGTTCGCAATAGACGTTGTAATGGTTTGAATTTTGGTTGCAGATGTAACCAGGTTTTCTACTGTTTGTCGTACCTCACCTGATCCGCTGTGAATTAATGCCATATCATTGCTTATATCTTTTGCTAGTCGCTCACCTTCTGTTGCTAATTCCATCGTTTGTCGAGCATTATCGGCACTGTTATTGGCATTGCTTTGAATCTTTTGAAGGTCCTGCGCTAAAGAAGTAAGAACATCTGTCGCATTTTCAGCATGGTGCATCCCTGCCGTCACGGCACTTGTTACCTCTTCGATATTATTGGCGACACCTTGAATGGTATTGCTCATATCGTTCAAGGTGGAAGCGGTTTCATCTGCGTTATTCGTTAAAGTATTAGAAGTGGATCGCATCGTCATAATCATATTTTGTAAATTAGCTGTCATTCGATTTAATGTATTGGCTAAATCTGCTACTTCATCTTTACTGTTAATTTTTGTTTCAGGTACTGCTAAATTACCATTGGCTATTTCTTTCGCCTGCTGAATCAGCACACTAATCGGTCTTACTTTACGACGGATTAAAAAGCCTGTGATGATAGAAGCAATTAGCATAGGGAAAATACTAATTAAAATCCCATTTCGTACAACATCCCATGTTCGCTCCTTCACGATATTGGCATCAAAGTCGATGACACTAATGGCAATAATCTCTTTACTGGAATCATGGTCTTTAAAAATAGGGGCATAGCCAGATAAACGGTCCATCCCTGCATAAGTATAGGGCTGTGAGTATGTTGGATGCTTATGTGTAAGCAACATATCAATAGCTTCTTTATCTAAATAAAATTGATCACCAGGGGCATAGCCTTTTTCAGCCAAATGATCATCAAGCGCTAATAATGTGCCATCCAATGATACTATATATTGCGTTTGGAAAATATCTTTATGACCTGTTGTCCAGTTCAAATCGTTCCCAATGTTTTCCTGTACAGCCTTGTCGCCTTGAATGGCCTTGTCCAATTGTTGCGGATTGATCAAACCTGTCGTAATATTGGCACAGCCATAGGCCTCAACACCAGCAGCATCATAAAGTTTATTGTAAGCAGTTATGTATGTAGCGAACGAAGTAATCCCTAGCATCACCACTAAAATACCAGCGATAATCGTCCCAAGTTGAAAAGTTAATGAATTGCGTAATTTCACGATCCATCCTCTCCCCTTTCTTGTAATAATCTATGAATATTCCTTTTGTGTTTCATCATACTACAAAAAGATGTATTAAAAAAGCATCTTTAATTATTCTAGTAAGATAAAAACATTGGAAAAAGTTCTGAATTGTGCGATAATTGAAGTTAATTATCTTAAATCCTGAGCATTACCAATTCATCTAATAGGAGGGCTTGCTATGAATAAACGCTTTCATCTAGTATCGATTGTTACAGGCAACTTGTTAACAATAGGGGCCATTTTTATTTATGCCATGCAAAGTCAAGTGGGAGTAGCCCTCAGTACGTATGCTCTTGTGATGGGTTTTTTTAGTACTTTGCTTGTGGTTTTCTTCTATATATGGGGGGAAGAAAAACAACAAGTATCCAATCGTTTTCTGAAATAATATGCATCATTTTCCAGTACACAGATACCTGTAGCACGTTTAATGTGGTTCCTTCCCTTTCTATATGTAGAGGGATTTTTTTATGTAAAGTTAGTAGAAATGATTTAGTAGTTGGTATCAAATCGTCAATCGGAAGAGATACTATGTCAAAACATTCATTTAGAAAAATATTTACTTGATGTCGTAGTATCTTGGATGAATTGTGATGAAACTTCACCAATTAATTAAGTCTATACAACAGCTATTTTTACTAAAATGGCGTTGTAGATTTATTCATGATTCCCTTCTTTTCCGAGGCAATCCCCTCCGTATACGTCTAATTGTTGTAGAAAAATAAAATTTTTTGTAGAAAATTTTAAAACAATGATTGAGTAGTATATCAATTTTCTGTATAATCAGCTTGTTTGACAATACTTTATATGAACTTGGGGGTAGACAATTGGGTAAAGCATTGATTATCGGAGCTGGCGGAGTTGCCAGTGTTGTGGTACACAAGTGTGTTCAAAATTCGGACGTATTTGAGGAAATTTGTATCGCAAGTAGAACTGTTTCAAAATGTGACGCTCTAAAAGAAAAACTAGACGGCGGAAAAACAAAAATTCATACTGCACAGGTAGACGCAGACAATACAGAAGAGGTTATTGAGCTTATTAAAGCTTTCGGACCAGATGTAGTGATTAACGTGGCTCTACCTTATCAGGACTTAACGATTATGGATGCTTGCTTAGCGACAGGTGTGCACTATGTGGATACTGCAAACTACGAGCCACCTGAAACGGCAAAATTTGAATATAAATGGCAATGGGCTTATAAAGAGAAGTTTGAAAAAGCTGGCTTAACTGCATTACTTGGAAGCGGTTTTGACCCAGGTGTAACAGGCGTTTTCGCAGCTCATGCACAAAAACATGAATTTGATGAAATCCACTATATCGATATCGTGGATGCCAATGCGGGAGATCATGGATATCATTTCGCAACAAACTTCAACCCAGAAATTAACATTCGTGAAATTACAGCGAATGGTCGTTACTGGAAAGAAGGCGAGTGGATTGAAACTGCACCACTTGAGAAAAAAGAAGTGTATAACCTACCTGAAATCGGACCAAAAGATATTTACCTTCTATACCATGAAGAGCTTGAATCCCTTGCAAAAAATATCAAAGGTTTAAAACAAATCCGCTTCTGGATGACGTTCTCTGAAAAATACTTAACACACTTAAAAGTGTTAGAAAACGTAGGTATGACATCAATTGAGCCAATCGAATTCGAAGGGCAAATGATTCAACCAATCCACTTCCTTAAAGCGGTATTACCAGATCCAGCTTCACTTGGACCACGTACGAAAGGTAAAACAAACATAGGTTGTATCATTCGCGGTCTAAAAGATGGCAAAGAAAAAACGTACTATGTGTACAACGTATGTGACCACGAAGAGTGCTACAACGAGGTTGGTTCACAAGCGATTTCTTACACAACTGGCGTACCAGCTATGATCGGTGCAATGCTTGTGATGAACGGTGAATGGCGTAAACCAGGTGTATGGAATGTGGAAGATTTCAATCCAGATCCATTCATGGATGCACTAAATAAATGGGGTCTACCATGGCAAGAAAGCCATAACCCAGAATTATTAGACCTTGATTTAGATGCAAAGGAATTAAGCCGATGAAACCAATTGATTTTTCAAAAGTTCCATCCCCTTCTTATGTAGTGGATGAGCGATTATTAACAAAGAATCTTGAGCTTTTAAAATCAATTCAAGATCGAACAGGCTGCCGCATTTTATTAGCCCTTAAAGGCTTCTCTATGCATTCAACATTCCCGCTAGTAGGGGAATATTTAGCGGGCATTACATCTAGCTCACTGCATGAGGCACGTCTTGGCTATGAAAAAATGGGCAAAGAAGTTCACGTTTATGCACCTGCTTATATTGAGCATGAAATGGACGAGCTTCTAGGCTATGTGGACCACATCGTATTTAACTCATTTAACCAATGGGCTCAGTTCAAGGATAAAGTTAAATCTGCTGGTAAAACAATTGAATGTGGTATTCGTGTGAATCCTGAATACTCTGAAATTGAAACAGCTCTTTATGATCCTTGTTACACAAACTCTCGCCTTGGTACAACATTGGCTAACTTTGATAAATCACAGCTTGATGGTATCGATGGCTTACACTTCCATGCGATGTGTGAACAAAATTCTGATACATTAGAGCGTATTATTGAAGTAGTTGAGGAAAAATTTGGTGATGTTTTACACCAAATGAAATGGTTAAACTTCGGTGGCGGTCACCATATTACACGTGATGATTATGATGTAGAAAAACTTGTGAACATCATTAATTATATTCAAGAAAAGTATAACCTGCTTGTTTATCTTGAGCCAGGTGAAGCAGTAGCCCTTAATACAGGCTATTTAGTAGCAACGGTGCTAGATATTCAAGAAAATGGAATGGATCTTGCTATTTTAGATACATCAGCAACATGTCACATGCCTGATGTACTTGAAATGCCTTACCGTCCAATGATTATTGGTTCTGGACAAGCAAATGAATTAGCACACACGTATCGCTTAGGTGGACTAACATGTCTAGCTGGTGATGTGATTGGCGATTATTCGTTTGAACAGCCATTAAAACCAGGTGATCGTCTTGTATTCA
This sequence comes from Lysinibacillus capsici, assembly GCF_020217405.1. Classification (NCBI taxonomy): domain Bacteria; kingdom Bacillati; phylum Bacillota; class Bacilli; order Caryophanales; family Bacillaceae; genus Lysinibacillus; species Lysinibacillus capsici. Next base: position 2,969,768 of record NZ_CP084108.1, read on the forward strand.
CAGATATGGCTCATTATTCAATGGTGAAAAACCATATGTTTAACGGTGTCAACTTACCATCTATCGTTTCTTATAATGATGAAGAAGGTATTAAAGTCATTCGTGAATTTAAATTCGAGGACTACAGTGGTCGACTGTCCTAATACCAATAGAAAAGCCCTTCCAGTTTAACACTGGAAGGACTTTTTTTATGGACGCATGGTCATCCAATTCTCCACATAATGAATGGCTACTCCATGAAAAGCATCGTTATTTGAAAAATGTCGCTGAACAAGTATAAGCTGTTCATTCATAAAGGCTTCTCCATTATCATAAAAAGTAATATTTTCCCCTTCCTCTGAAGCGCCTGTTTCTACACCAATTACAATTGATTTATTCACAGTGGAAGCATACGCGATTTCATGTTCTACAATAGAGATAATATCTTTTGCAGCATCACGATAGGCCATGATCGTCACACTATCCGTATGGTCAATGACCCAATCAGCTAATAACCCTTTTCCAAATTGGTTATTATACTGAACTTCATCAAACCAAAATGGCATATCTACTTCTAAAGTAAGTTGTAACTGACTTGCCTTCTCACTTGCTTTCATTATTAGTGCTTGATAGGATTCTATCGTTTGTGCTTGATGTAAGCTCCATCCACTATTTAAATAAGGTTCTACATCAAGGTGAACCCCAGAAAATTGCTCAGATTCAGTTGAATTCTCATTATATGTATGTAACCAATTAAACAATTCGTCTTGGCTTCGACTACCCTCAGCTGAAACCCAGCTTGCAGCACCATCCAATGCATAAATGCGAATACCTCTGTGAGAAGCGTTACTAATAAAATGCTTATAGTCATTGCTCGCTATGCCTTGATCGATTTGCAGATAAACTTTATTGACATCATTATGTTCTAAAAATAATAATATTTTTTCTTGGTCATCCATGATGAGGGATGTATCCCACAGCCATGTAGCCTTTTCCTGTATAGACATGGCATCAACCTTTCCACTTGATAAAGCTAATGAACTAATCATGATGACGATTAGTGCGGTCCATACTTTTAATTGTCTCTTCATACGAACTAACTCCATTCTACTCGCCACGGCCCCTAGAACAGAACCTGGCAACCTGACAATCTTGCACTGAAATTATAGTGTTTAGACTCATGGCTTTGCGTCCCTCCCTTTCGGTGAAGTTTGCCTTTTTCAGTTTTTTCTTAATCATTATCATACGCGGTTAGCAATTGTTTGTCTGTAGGTATAATGCATAATTGTCACATGTATGATCAGGTAAAAACGACAAAATACAGGTTAAATTTACTATTCAAACATAAAAAAACGTAGAGTACTTAAGCCTCTACGTTTTCCTTTTCATTTTCAAGCATTTTGTGTAAATAATTGATAATTTCCCTAATGCCCTCTAATGAATTAACCAGTATTTTTGGATCAACATATGTTATCATACGATTTTCAAGATTAGCTACCGCTGTAAAATAACGCGTTTTACTATAATTGACTAGACCCAATTGCTGAAGTACTGATTCATCGAAATCAAGAATTTCTCGTGCTTCTGTAACAAGTAATCCATAATTAACCACATCAGTATTCAACACAATGATACGTGCGGTTGCTGTATTCGATGAACGATTGTACAGTATGCGTTCAAAATCAAGAACAGGTACAAGCTCACCGCGAATTCTTGTAAAGCCTAGAAGATAGTTAGGTAAATGAGGAATAGGTGTTACTTGCTCTAATTTTTCAATTGAAATCGCTTGCTCCACAGGCACAGCATACTCCTCTGTCCCACAAGCAAAAACGACTGCTTTGACACTTTCCATAGGGTCACATCCTTATTCGACTGTTAGTTTTTTGCCGATTCTTTGACGATTTCTACTAGCAAATCTGCTAATTTTTCAAGCTCTTCTACTGGTATTTTTTCATTCGTTGTATGGATATCCTCGTATCCAACAGATAAATTAACTGTAGGAATGCCAAAACCTGCGATAACGTTTGCATCTGAGCCTCCACCAGAAATGCCTAGTGTCGGTGTACGATCAACATTGCGTGCAGCAGCCATAGCTACCTGAACTACTTTATCAGATTCCGTTACACGGAAGCCTGGATACATTAGCTTCACTTCTACCTCTGCACGTGCGCCTAACGAAGCAGATACTTGTTCAAACGTATCTTGCATATGCTTTGTTTGCGCATCCAATTTAGCTTTGTCTATAGAGCGTGCTTCTGCAAGGATTGTCACTTCGTCACAAACAATATTCGTCGCTTGTCCACCTTCAAAACGCCCAATATTTGCAGTCGTTTCTTCGTCTAAACGACCTAGTTTCATTTGAGCAATGCATTTTGATGCGACTGTTATGGCCGAAATACCCTTTTCAGGAGCAACTCCTGCATGTGCCGTTTTTCCAATAATCTTTGTGAAAATTTTCGCTTGGAATGGTGCTGCTGTCACGATACCACCAACTTTGCCATCGCTATCAACCGCAAATCCATATTTTGCTTTAATGTTCGCTGGATCTAACTCTTTAGCGCCAACAAGGCCACTTTCTTCACCAGCCGTAATAATAAATTCAATATCTCCATGTGCAATATTTTGCTCTTTCAAACGTTTGACCATCTCAAATAGAGCAGCTAGACCTGCTTTATCATCGGCACCTAAAATGGTTGTACCATCTGATACGATATAGCCATCTTCACGTAAAGACGGTTTGATGCCTTTCCCTGGAACAACAGTATCCATATGAGAAGTGAAATAGATTGGCTCTACATCCAATGTGCCCTTTAATGTGGCAATAATATTACCTGCCCCATGTCCATTACGCGTATGTGCATCGTCTTGAATCACTGAAAATCCAAGTGCAGTCAACTTATCTACAAGAATTGGTGCTATTAGTTGTTCATGTTTTGTTTCTGAATCAATTTGTACGAGCTCAAAAAACTCTTCTACTAAACGACTTGTCATGTTGTAAAACTCCCTTAGTTTACGTGTATTTCCACGTTATAGTATACGTATTATTTTAGCACAACGTCAGAAGAGTTGAAATCATTGAACAATACTACCAAAATAAAAAGTCTGAGAAAAATCTCAGACTTTCCCATAGTGTTAAAGAACAAAACCATCAATAGAATTTTTTGAAAGGTGAAAATGGTTTCCGTTGCAGGCTACTTGCTTTCCTGTGGGCGAGCGCCGCGCAGCTTCGTGCAGGGGCTCGCCTGTCTCGCTATCCCACGGGAATCAAGTAGCCTCCCGCTCCAACCTACAAAATGTTAACTTTTTAGCAAAGGTTTTCAAATAAAGTGAAGGTCCTCACTACCCATTTTATGGAGGGGGGTTGTAACTAATCATTTCTTCGCAATGAAATTAAGAGTCTATTCTTTCTCTAATTATACAAATATTGGGTTAATTTGATTGCTACGGCTAGCTAGTATGAAAGATAATGAAAAGACACTTTGCCACATCGTTGATTTCCGTTCCGCCAGTGTCACTTCTAGGGGATTTAGTCACAGATGAGACCCTGGAGCGAACTCAGTGAGTGAAGCGGCTCATCGGACGCCCCCTGAAAAGGACACTGGCGGAACGGAAATCACACCCTCACCTTGCCAAAAGGTCTTTTTCTGCTAGTGACACAATCTTTTTTCAACAACATGAAAAAGCTGAGAAAAATCTCAGACTTTCCTTAGTCATTGAAAATACGCTCTTTTTCTTTTTCTAATGATTGTAGGTAGTTGACAGCTTTATTATGTTTATCCTGTAAGCGCCAAATCGTATTATGTACATCATCTTGAACACGTGAGACCTGTTCCCTTGCTGTTGAGATTTTAGAATGAACAGACCATGCTGAAAAAATATCATCAAAAAAGTAATCCGCAAACTTCACAAACCCATCAGTTTCAATATGCAACGATTTCGTAGACATTTCATGAACATCTAATAATTCATTATGAAACCGTTGTAAGGCAATTTGAGCACTGTGTAAATAGTTTTCAGACTGATCGAGCGCATCATGCTTTAAGTGCGTAGCAATCAGCCCACCACCAAAAAATGTATCCCATGTGGAATACCCATTGGCCGAATGTAATGAAGCTGCTGCTTGCCCTAGCCTTGTAAGAGCTACTTCTCCTGCTTCCTCCGCCTCTTTAATTTCTCTTATGAGCTGCTTTGTTAGCATTTCCTCATGTGCTAAATACTCTAGCCTTTCTGCTTGGGCTGCATCATGAATCTGTAAATATTTCTTCTTTTTAAGAAAGACCTGTTGAAGTGATTGCTGAAGCGCATTTTCATCAATTTGGACTAGCTGATTCATCACTTGCACGTTGTCCTCTGCTAAATCTTTTTGCATTTTCTTTGCTTCATTTAGCTTTAATTCAAGTACTGCCGCCTTATCAATTTTTTCTGCCCTCAGTTCATCTTGTTGCCCTGTCCACGTACGAATCATATTCATAAACGAGAAACCATCCAATTTATCAAGTTTGGATCGAATTTGATGGAGTGCTGCCGTATGATTGTCTATTTCCTGTTGTGTATGTTTAATTTGCCCATCAATTAACTGATTTTGTTCGTTTAATCTAGATGCTTTTCTAAGTTGTGCATGAATCTTTTCTTGCTCTATTTGTAAATGCTGCCATTCCATTCATCTCAACTCCTCCTATCTATCAGTACGGATGACAAACAAAAATGTTTCACTTTTTGACAATGAAAAACCTAGCAACTTTTGAGCTGCTAGGCTTGTATTACTATTATAGAGGAATATTACCGTGCTTTTTCTCTGGACGTGTTTCTTGTTTGTTTGACAGCATATCAAGTCCTTGAATCAGCTTGATACGTGTATCTCGTGGATCGATTACGTCGTCTACCATACCGCGAGATGCTGCAACATATGGGTTAGCAAATTTTTCTTTATATTCTTCGATTTTCGCTGCACGAGTTGCTTCTGGGTCATCTGATTTTGCAATTTCACGGGCAAAAATGATGTTAGCTGCGCCAGCAGCACCCATAACAGCAATTTCAGCATTTGGCCATGCAAATACAAGGTCAGCACCGATAGATTTCGAGTTTAAGGCAACGTAAGCGCCTCCATAAGCTTTACGTAAAATCACTGTAATTTTTGGAACAGTCGCTTCTGAATAAGCATAAAGAATTTTCGCACCATGACGAATAATACCACCATGTTCTTGTTTAACGCCTGGGAAGAAGCCAGAAACGTCTTCAAATGTGATGATTGGGATATTGTATGCATCACAAGTACGAATGAAACGAGCTGCTTTATCAGAAGAATCGATATCTAAGCCACCAGCAAGAACTTTTGGTTGGTTACAAACAAGTCCAACTGATTCGCCAGCAATACGTGCAAAACCGACTACTACGTTTTTAGCAAACTCTGCATGTACTTCCATGAACGAACCTTCATCCACTACTTGCTCAACAACTTTACGTACATCATATGGACGTGTTGTTTCGATTGGCACTGTATCTACGATTTCTGGACGGTAGTCATCCCCTTCAGGTCTAGCTTGACGAGGTGCCTTTTCTTTATTGTTTTGTGGTAAGTAGCTTAATAGTTTTTTAATTTCATCAATCGCTGCCTCTTCAGAAGAAGCGCGGAAATGAGCATTCCCACTGACCGCATTATTTACTTTTGAACCACCTAAATCTTCAGCAGAAATTTTCTCTCCTGTTACCGTTTCGATTACTTTAGGTCCTGTAATGAACATTTGAGATGTTTTATCCACCATTAGAATGAAGTCAGTAATAGCTGGAGAATAAACAGCTCCACCAGCACAAGGTCCCATAATCACAGAGATTTGCGGAATCACACCAGAATAAATGGCATTTCGGTAGAAGATATGACCATAGCCATCTAATGAAAGAACACCCTCTTGAATACGTGCACCGCCTGAGTCATTGATGCCGATAAATGGTGTACCATTTTTAGCAGCTAAATCCATCACTGTTGCCATTTTTTTCGCATGCATTTCACCAAGTGCCCCACCAAACACTGTGAAATCTTGAGAGAATAAGTATACTGGACGCCCGTTAATTTTACCGAAGCCAGTTACGACACCATCACCAGGTCCCTCCATTTTTTCCATGCCGAAGTCTACTGTACGGTGTGTAATAAATGGGTTAATTTCGAAAAATGTACCTTCGTCTAGCAACAAGTCTATACGCTCACGAGCAGTAAGTTTCCCCTTCTCATGCTGCTTATCGATGCGATCATAGCCCCCACCAAGTTCAATTACCGTTTTACGGTCATACAAGTCATTGATTTTGTCGAACATATCCATACTAATCACTTATCCCCTTTTCCACTTTTATCACATAATTCATACAACACCCCAAATGAGGATTTAGGATGCATAAACGCAACCTCTGCCCCTCCAGCACCTGGCCCTGGCTCTTCGGATAAGAGACGTACACCTTTTTCACGAAGCTCTGCCATTCGTTCACGAATTCCCGTCACACCAAACGCAACATGATGAATTCCTTCTCCACGTTTTTCAATAAAACCATGGATGGCACTTTTATCACTCATTGGTTCTAATAGCTCAATTTTCACGTTCCCTGCATCGATAAATGCCACACGAACCTGTTGAGATTCTACTTCTTCCACTTTCATCAACTTTAAGCCTAAAGTTTCTGTATAATATGTAATGCGTTCATCAAGATCGCGCACTGCAATCCCAATATGGTCTACTTTCTCCATGGTGACATCTCCTTCTGTTATGGTACATACTCTATTTTACAGATTTTTTTGTCAAAACTCTACTACTTGAGAAATTTTTCAGATTTGCTAAACTATTTATAAGAAAAGAAGGAGCGAACGAGCATATGAGTAATAAAAAATTTCAAAAAGTCGTTATTTATAGTATGATCGCAATTATGCTAATCTCATCTCTAGCATTCGGATTATCTATGATAATTTAAGGCAAAGCATGAGGCGTCCACACTACTGTGGGCGCTCTTTTTTAGCCTTTAACCCTTTAAATGACTGCTTTATTTCTAAATACCTGTCCATCTCCTCTATAAACTGATAGAGGGCTGCCTGAGCGATAAATTGCTCATGGCTTTGTGGTAAAGGAAGCTGAGAAAAATCGCGCTTAACATGTTCGAGCTTTTCACGGTAATGACTAGCCGTATTCCCCGAATGAACATGCTCACCTAGGTCTTGTAAAAAATCTGCCACAATTTCAGCCTCTTGTACTATAACAGGTAATGTCGTCACTTTGGGTAGCACTCTTTCGATAATTTCTAGCTGCTGCTCTCGCATATCGAAATATACATAGTAATCATTTTTACGTCTTGTAAAATGGTTTTGAACATCTTTAAACGCTAATGATTTAGCCTCTTCTAGTGCTTTGATTGCATCGATAATTTCTTGGCCGTTCCACAACGTATCTCCTTGCCGTAAATAGCTGGCAATTTCTAAAAAAATCTTACTATATAGTTCCTCTATTTTGACTCTGTAGTAATTTAATTCCTTTTGAATGTCTGGCATATACATATTAATGGCAATCCCTGTTCCATAACCGATAGCCATCAACGCTAATTCATTATAAACAAGTGTCAATGAGTAACCTTCAGCAGCGTAAATATGCATAATAATTACGACACTGGAGATAAATCCATCCGCAACCTTTAAAGATACAATGGTAGGTATAAAGAATATAAGCATGCCTGCTAGTGTAAGTGGATGGTAAGCAAATAACTCAAAGCTTACAAAGGCAAAAAGCATTGCTACAATACTTGCAACCAATCGTGTATAGGCTGCATAAATGGATTTCTTTTTTGTTGGCTGCACACATAATATGGTTAGAATACCAGCAGATGCATATGAGGCTAAATCAAAATACTGTGCAATGGCAATAGCGATGGCCGCACCAATTGCTGTTTTTAAAGTCCGATAGCCGATTGAAAACTTCTTCAGGCCGACTGCCTCCCATCCTTTAGTACTCTTCACTCATTCAGCTAATTATTTAGCCAATATTACAAAAATTTTAACAATAATGAAACTATCTATACATGAGGATCAGTAGGAAGCCTACATAGATAGCATGATCTATGAGGCTTTTCTACTTGATTGAAAATAAATTTTTCTTATGCAAGAATGGACTTAAAGCTCGTCACAATATTCTTCAAAGTTTGCTTGTAAATTTGTCACAACTGACATTGGGTCATGCCCTTCAATTTCATAGCGTCCCACTTCTGCGACAACTTGTCCGTCTTTTAATAGAACGAATGATGGTGATGAAGGTAGATGATCTTCTCCAAAATGGTAACGCGCTGCTGCAGTGGCTTCTTTATCTTGCCCTGCAAACACTGTTACTAAATGGTCTGGACGTTTATCATAATGAACGCATTGTGCTGCTGCTGGACGAGCGATACCACCCGCACAACCACACACTGAGTTCACCATTACTAATGTTGTACCTGGACGAGCAAACGCCTCTTCTACAGCTTCTGGTGTTGTTAATTGTTCATAACCAGCTGCCTCGATTTCAGCACGTGCTGTTTTTAAAATTTCCTGCATAAATAAATCGTAATCCATATTCATATAGCGATAGCTCCTTTCAAGTTCGCGCCAATTTAGTTATATTTCAGATAGTAGATTTTTGACGCTTATCCATCTCTTATCATAGCAGTTTGCAAGCAATTTGTGCACCTACTTGCTCAACACATTTCAGTTGAAATTACTACGATTTCAATAAGACTCGTTTACTTGTCTTCCCGCTCCTCGCTAAATAAACGATCCACACCTTGTGTAACTGTCAACTGTCCACTTAAAATTTGACGTTCAAGCTGTTGTACTTGTGCTTTACGTTGCGGGTTTCCATAAAATAGATCAATTAAATGATCGGTAATCATCGATTGGAACCACTCTTTTGTTTGTTGTTGGCGTCGGGTAGCCCAATAGTGATTTGCTTCTACGATTTGCTTGAATTCCCCAATTGTTTCCCAAACCTTATCAAGTCCTCGTTTTTCTAGTGAACTAACAGGCATGGCAGTTGACATCCAACCAGGTGTAGCTGGCTGTAAAAAATGCAAAATTTGTTTGTACTCTGCAACCGTTTTTTTAGCTAGACGAACATTATCACCATCCGCCTTATGCACGACAATTGCATCTGCTAATTCCATGATGCCTTTTTTCATGCCCTGCAATTCATCCCCCGCTCCTGTTAAAACAAGAAGCAGGAAGAAGTCAACCATGCCACGGACATAGGTTTCACTTTGTCCAACACCAACTGTTTCAATTAAAATCACATCATAGCCTGCTGCCTCACAAACTAACATGGTTTCCCGTGTTTTTTTGTGAACACCCCCTAGGGTACCTGCCGATGGCGATGGACGCACAAATGCACTAGGCTTCTTCACGAGCTCTTCCATACGCGTTTTATCGCCAAGTATACTTCCTCCCGATAGAGAAGAACTTGGATCAATGGCAAGAACAGCAACTCGTTTCCCCATATCACAAAGCATAGTGCCGAAAGCCTCTATGAATGAGCTTTTTCCTGCCCCAGGCACACCTGTTATGCCAATTCGGATACTATTGCCTGTATGTGGAAGAAGCTCCTGCAATAGTTCTTGTGCCTGTACTTTATGGGTAGCGTTTGAACTTTCAATGAGGGTAATGGCTTTTGATAAATGTGTGCGAGAGCCCGCACGTACTTGTTGCGCAAGCTCTCCTACATTTAGAATGTCTGCCTTTTTCTTTCGGAACTTTTTGGGTGTACCATATTGCATCCCGTCGTGAGTCGCCTCTACTCCGTCCATAACAAATAGCGCACTGTCTTCCATTCCTTTATTTTTGTCCATTATTCAGACACTTCCTCATAGCCTAAACGTTTGTAGATTTCTTCAATAATTTTTTGTGCGGATACAGGAATCACTGTACCTGGTCCGAAAATGGCTACTGCACCGGCATTATAAAGGAAATCATAATCTTGTGCTGGTATAACACCACCCACAATAATGATAATATCTTCACGACCTAGTTTTTCAAGCTCAGCTATCAATTCAGGCACCAAAGTTTTATGTCCTGCTGCTAGTGAAGATACACCAATAACATGAACATCATTTTCAACAGCCATTTGAGCAGCCTCAGCAGGCGTCATAAATAATGGAGAAATATCTACGTCAAAGCCTAAATCTGCATAACCAGTTGCGACAACCTTTGCACCACGGTCATGTCCATCTTGTCCCATTTTAGCAACTAAAATACGTGGACGACGTCCTTCATTTTCAAGGAATTCTTCTGTCATTTGTTTCACTTCCGCAATTTGCTCCTCATCAGAGAAGTTTGCAGAGTAAACACCAGAGATCGAACGAATGACTGCTTTATGGCGACCAGAAACTGCTTCAATTGCATCAGATATTTCACCTAAAGAAGCACGAGCGCGCGCTGCATCCACTGCCACCGCTAGCAGGTTTTCTTCTCCATCTTGAGCAGCTTTTGTTAAGCGAGCTAAATGTTTTTGAACTTCCGCTTCATCACGAGCTGCCTTCATCGCTTCTAAACGTTCAATTTGTTTTTGACGAACAATTGTATTATCGATATCTAAAATATCAATTGGCTCTTCTTTTGCTAAGCGATACTTATTCACCCCAACAATCGTTTCTGTTTTAGAATCAATTTTCGCTTGACGTTTTGCTGCTGCTTCCTCAACCTTCATTTTTGGAAGTCCCGTTTCAATCGCTTTAGCCATACCACCAAGCGCTTCAATCTCTTCGATTAACGCCCAAGCAGATTTCGTAATTTCTTCTGTTAATTTCTCCACGTAGTACGAACCACCCCATGGATCAATGACTTTTGTCATCGCTGTTTCCTCTTGTAAAAATAACTGTGTATTACGCGCGATACGTGCAGAGAAATCAGTTGGAAGTGCAATCGCTTCATCCAGTGCATTCGTATGAAGGGATTGCGTATGTCCCATCGAGGAGGCATTTGCTTCGATTAATGTACGTGCAACATTGTTAAATGGATCTTGCTCAGTTAATGACCATCCAGATGTTTGGGAATGCGTACGTAATGCTAATGTCTTTGGATTTTTTGGGTTAAACGTAGACATCATTTGTGCCCAAATACGACGTGCTGCACGCATTTTAGCAACTTCCATGTAATAGTTCATACCAATTGCCCAGAAGAACGATAGGCGAGGTGCAAATGCATCAATATCAATACCTGCTTTTAATCCTGTTCGTACATACTCCAAGCCATCAGCTAATGTATAGGCAAGCTCAATGTCATTTGTTGCGCCTGCTTCTTGAATATGGTAACCCGAAATTGAAATAGAGTTAAATTTCGGCATATACTTCGCTGTATATTCAAAAATATCTGCGATGATTTTCATTGACATAGCTGGTGGGTAAATGTATGTATTACGCACCATGTATTCTTTTAAAATATCATTTTGAATGGTACCTGCTAATTGATCTGGCGTTACCCCTTGTTCTTCTGCTGCTACAATATAGAACGCAAGGACAGGTAATACCGCACCATTCATTGTCATTGAAACAGACATTTGGTCTAACGGGATTTGATCGAAAAGGATTTTCATATCCTCTACTGAGTCAATCGCAACCCCAGCTTTTCCTACATCCCCTGTTACACGTGGATGATCAGAGTCATAGCCTCGATGTGTTGCTAAATCAAACGCTACAGAAAGACCCTTTTGTCCCATAGCCAAATTTCGTTTGTAAAAGGCATTGGATTCTTCAGCAGTTGAGAAACCAGCGTATTGCCGAACCGTCCATGGACGTGCTACATACATAGTAGGGTATGGCCCACGTGTGTTGGGTGCAATCCCCGCCACATCATTTAGATGTTTAGCCTCTTTAATATCTTCTTTTGTGTAAATATCTTTAATTTCAATTCCCTCATTTGTCATGAACTTGTCTTCAGACGCTTGAGGTGCTTCAGCTGTTAAAACCTTTTCTATTTCTACTGCATTAAAATTTGGCTTGCTCATCGTTGGACCTCCTTCATGCTCGCAAACACGGACTGTAATTTTTCAATGATGTTTTGTCCTGCGAAAATAAAGCCGTTTAAGCCATTGGCTAACCATGCTTCTTCTTCGTCTTTAAATTTGCCTGCTACATCTACAAGCACATTCGCTGGTTTCTCAGCTAAAATGGACGATACCAATGCTTTTGTATCATCATCACTGCCTGCAATCACTACATACTTAGCCTCTGTTGCCTTCAGCCAAGCCACTGCCTCTTCTACAGTTGTCACTGGCTCACTTTTTTCTGGTACAAGACCAACTGTGTTTAAGAAGCCCGCTACAAAATCTGCGCGTGGTTTAGAGCTTTTTAATGATCCTAATGCTAAAATACCTGTTTTCACATTTGCTGCTGTCATGTCTGCACGTAAATCCTCAAATGGAGCAGCAATACGCTTAATATCGGCAAATAATGGATTTGTATCCTGTTCAAGGATATCAGCTGGATTAGCATAAATATTCGTTCCAATTAATGATTGCTTACGTGTTTGGGCAGCTTTGATTCGCTTTTGATAGGATTCTTCCACTTCTTCTGCAAGCTTGCCAGAAGCTGTATATTCATCGATACCGCCAGCTGCCTGAATGTCTAAAAATAATGCCCATGCTTCTTTCACAAAATCTGCTGTTAACGACTCGATAAAGTAAGAGCCCCCTGCTGGATCTTTTACTTTTAAGACATTGGTTTCTTCTTTTAAAATTAATGACACATTACGAGCGATACGAATGGATTGATCCGTAGGCTTCGTTAACACGTCATGTGGATGAACCGTAAAGAGATCAGCACCACCGATTAAACCAGAAAGTGCTTCATTTGAAGAGCGTAATAAATTTACATACACATCTAATTTAGAAAAGCTTCTTAATGATGTTTCAGCCACAGTAGGGATTTTTACATGATCTGTTACGCCATAAGCCGATGAGAACGCTTTCCAAAGTACTTTAAAAGCACGTAGTTTTGCAATCTCCGTAAAGAATTGTGTATCAATGGCAAAAGATACAAAGAATTTCTTCGAGAACGCTTCAAAGCTTTCTTCTTGTTCTGCAAATTTGGCTGCTAATGCAAGTGCATAGGCTAATTCTTGTACAGCGTTAGCACCTTCATTATGATAAATCGTTGTGTCTGCACTGACTGAGCGCACGTTCGGAAATGCAGTCAAAGTGATAGGGTCTTTTGAAATAATGTAACCTTTAATGGCTTCTTGTTGATCTACTGGAATGTTGTCGAATACTGCTAATAACGGGTCTTTTGAATTTTCAATAGTAATTTTAAACGAATATTCTGAGAAATATGATGCTAATTTGACCAATACTTCTTCTGTCCAAGCAAAGCTCACTCGGCTATCAATCGTAATAACTTCATTGCCTCGCGCTAGGCTATCCTCAAGCTGTTCAAAAAAAGCTTCGCTTGAATCAGCGTGAATTTGTTGTGCCACCTGAAATACTTGATCATTTTGTAGGGAACGGATTGTGGCAACTTGTAAATCAAGTTCTTCTCCAAGCTTAGCTACTAAACTTTCTTGCGTGTAAAGCGGCTGTAGTGTAACACCTTCATTTGTTTTTGTGAATAGTGACTCAAATGGTTTCCCTTTTAAAGCTTTGATTGCTGCATCTTGCCAGTCTGAATAGGCTGGTATTTCAAATTCAATATTTTTCATGTTGTTTGACATGCGGACGCTTAATCAGCTTCCCCCCTTAGTAGTTTCTATTTGTTATTCTACATGACAAATTGCGACTCGAAAAGTATAAAAAAAATCGGAAACCCTTATACAGCAGGTTTCCGACGAGTCATCAGTAGACTGACGTTGAAGATTTATTTGTATTTTCGAGTATTTCTTTTACTCTATTTAGGAATTTACCACAGACAAGTCCATCAAGCACACGATGATCTAATGATAAACATAAATTCACAATATCACGTGCAGCAAACATTCCACCTGGTAAAACAACAGGTTTTTTTACAATACTTTCCACTTGCAGAATCGCTGCTTGTGGGTAATTGATGATGCCCATCGATTGAACAGAGCCAAATGCACCTGTATTATTCACTGTAAATGTACCACCAGTAATGTCATCCATTGCTAGTTTTCCTGCGCGAACTTTGATAGCCAGTTCATTGATTTCTTTCGCAATTCCTTTAATGGATTTTTCATCCGCGTGTTTTATAACAGGTACAAATAAGGCATCATCCGTTGCTACTGCAATCGAAATATTGATGTCATGTTTTTGAATGATTTTATCTTCCGCCCACATCGAATTCAGCATTGGGAATTCTTTTAAAGCTTGAGCAACCGCTTTTACAAAGAAGGCGAAATATGTAAGATTAAAGCCTTCTTTTTGCTTAAATTCATTCTTTAAGCTATCACGATAAGTCACTAAATCTGTTACATCCACTTCCATCATCATCCAAGCATGCGGCGCTTCATGTACACTTTTCACCATATTATTCGCAATGGCACGACGAATCTTCGTCACTGGAATTTCGATATCTCCTGGATGAATAGGTTGTACAGGTGCAGCTGCTTTTTCCACTTGTTGCTGTGGTACTGAAGCTGCTGCGGGTGCCGATGTCGTTTGAACGGTTGAAGCTGCTTGTGCTACATCATTTGCCGTTGGGATATTACCTGTTTCAATTAGCTTTAACAGGTCTTTTCGTGTAATACGACCACCCTCGCCAGTACCTGTTACAAGGTCTAAAGCTATATCATGCTCCTGCGCAAGTCGAAGAACTGCTGGTGAATAACGTACTTTACCCGTACGTGCCTCTTTTGGTGCAGATACTGGAGCCGCTACCTGCTGTGGTGCCTCCTGTTTCTTTTGAACACCTGCATTTAAAATAGCCGTACTTACCGCTGATTTTTTTTCAGGTGGCGGTGCTGGTAATTCACCTTCTCCCGCTATTTCAATCGAGCAAACGACTGCTCCAACTGGTAATGTCTGACCTTCTTGCGCCAGAAGCTCCGTGATAACCCCTTCAAATGATGACGGGATTTCAGCATTTACTTTATCTGTAACAACCTCTGCTAATGGATCATATTTTTTAACTGTATCTCCAGGCTTTACAAGCCATTTTTCAATTGTACCTTCTGTTACACTTTCGCCGAGCTGTGGCATTGTAATATTTTGAACCGACATCCTTTATTCCTCCCATCAAATAAGCCTAGGCGTCATTGTACCTGATGTAGCGCTAAAAACATTAAACGTAGATAGGCATATAGACAGATTTTGACTTTCATATGGTAAAGTCAAAATCTGTTGTTCCGTCTGAGGCTTTTATATTTTCATTCAGCCTTGTTGTGATCTATTAGAACGCAGCAAGATCTCGCATAGCACGTTCCACTTTATCAGGATTAATCATAAAATATTTCTCCATCGTTGGTGCATATGGCATGGCTGGCACATCAGGTCCCGCTAGACGTTGAATTGGTGCATCAAGCTCAAATAAACAATGTTCCGCAATAATTGCAGCAACCTCACTCATGATACTACCTTCTTTATTATCCTCTGTGACAAGCAATACTTTACCTGTCTTACTTGCAGCCTCAATAATCGCTTCTTTATCCAGAGGGTAAACTGTACGCAAATCAAGGATATGAGCAGAAATACCATCCGCAGCTAAGCGTTCTGCCGCTTGTAAAGCAAAGTGGACTGCTAAACCATAGGTAATGACTGTCACGTCATCTCCTTCACGTTTTACATCTGCTTTACCAATTGGCAATGTGTAATCATCTAGTGGTACTTCCCCTTTAATTAAACGATAGGCACGTTTATGTTCGAAAAATAATACCGGATCTTCATCACGAATAGCAGCTTTCAGTAAACCTTTTGCATCAGACGGTGTTGATGGAATGACAATTTTCAAACCAGGTGTACCAGCAAAAAGTGCTTCAACGGATTGTGAATGATAAAGTGCCCCATGAATACCTCCGCCAAAAGGTGCGCGGATGACCATTGGACAAGTCCAGTCATTATTAGAACGGTAACGTATTTTGGCTGCCTCTGAGACGATTTGATTGACAGCTGGCATAATAAAATCAGCAAATTGCATTTCAGCAATCGGACGCATACCGTACATCGCAGCACCGATACCTACACCGGCTATCGCACTTTCTGCAAGAGGTGTATCAAGCACGCGGTATTCACCAAATTGATCGTATAGTCCCGTAGTGGCTTTGAATACACCGCCTTTACGACCAACATCCTCACCTAAAATGAAAACTCGTTCGTCACGTTCCATCTCTTCTTTCATTGCCAATGTAATCGCATCAATATAAGACATTACTGCCATTACATGTCACCTCCGTCCACTGGTGCATAAACATATTTAAGTGCATGCTCTGGTTGTGCATATGGAGCCGCTTCAGCATAATCAGTTGCTTCATTTACTTCTGCCATAACACGCTCTTCGATTTCAGTACGTATCGCGTCAGTCATCACGCCAGCATCCATTAAATACTTTTCAAATAATACAATTGGATCCTTTGCTTTGCCTTCTGCAATATCTTCAGCCGTACGGTATTGACGGTCATCATCATCTGAAGAATGGGCTGTTAAACGATATGTTACCGTTTCGATTAAGCTTGGACCTTCCCCATTACGTGCACGATCTGCAGCCTCTTTTACCACTTTATATACTTGTAACGGATTTTTCCCATCCACGGTCACACCTGGCATTCCGTAGCCAATCCCACGATCAGATACTTTTGCACAGCCAAGTTGACGCTCTACTGGCACAGAAATCGCATATTGATTGTTTTCTACCATAATAATGACTGGTAGCTTATGCACACCTGCAAAGTTCGCTCCTTCATGGAAGTCTCCTTGGTTGGATGAACCTTCACCAAGCGTAACGAAAGAAACAAAATCTTCTTTTTGTAGACGTCCTGCAAGTGCAACGCCCACTGCGTGTGGAACTTGAGTCGTAACAGGTGATGAACCTGTTAAAATACGATTTTTCTTTTGACCAAAGTGGCCTGGCATTTGACGACCCCCAGAGTTTGGATCTTCTGCTTTAGCAAACGCAGATAGCATCAGTTCTCTTGGTGTCATACCAAAATGTAAAACAACACCCATATCACGATAATAAGGTGCAATATAATCCTTACTTTTATCCAGTGCAAAGGCTGCTCCAACCTGTGCCGCCTCCTGACCTTGACAGGAAATTACAAACGGAATTTTACCAGAACGGTTTAACAACCACATACGCTCATCTAGTCTTCTGGCCATTAACATTGTTTCGAACATAGCAAGCACATCTTCATTTGACAAACCTAAATCTTCATGTTTGATTTGAACATCTTGCATACGAACACCCCTTTCGTATTATAGAGAAATAACTATCTTATCCTATATCCCCACATTTGGATATGTTAGTTATGAAATTCAGAAAATTAAAAATGGATAGCGCGATCATCCACTGCTAGAGCAGATTCCACTAACACCTCATTTAAGGATGGATGTGGATGAATGGCCTGACTAATTTCCCATGGTGTTGCATCTAACACTTTTGCTAAGGATGCTTCACCAATTAAATCTGTTACATGAGGCCCTACCATATGAATACCCAAAATATCATCTGTTTCTTCATCAGCAATAATTTTGACAAAGCCTTCTGTCTCTCCATTTACTAATGCTTTACCAATGGCCTTAAACGGGAATTTACCAATCTTTAATGAAAATCCTTGTTCTTTAGCAGCACTTTCTGTTAATCCAATGCTAGCAACCTCTGGATAGGAATAGACACATTTCGGTACTTTTAGTGCATCCAATGTCTCGGTTTTCCCTGTTGCTATATGCTCAATAGCTGAAAGCCCCTCATGAGAAGCAACATGCGCTAATTGTAAGCCACCAATCACATCTCCTATGGCATACATATGAGACTCTTTCGTTTGATAGGAACCATTCACTTTAATAAAGCCATTTTCCACTTCAATTTCGGTATTTTCTAGACCAATACCTTGCGTATTCGCCTCGCGTCCTACACAAAGTAATAGTTTATCAGCCTCAAAAACTTCTTCTTTTTCATTCACTTTTGCAGAAATGAAAACGTTATCATTTTCAATTTTGAATGTATTTGTATCTAAGCGAGCATTCGTAACAATACGAACGCCTCGTTTCTCAAGCTGTTTCGTCACTTCTTTAACGATGTCCGCATCTTCTGCTGGTAAAATGGATGGACCATATTCTATCACTGTTACATATACACCAAAATCGCATAGCATAGATGCCCACTCAATTCCAATAACACCACCACCAACGATTAGCAGTGACTTTGGTAAACTTTCTAACTGTAATGCGTGGTCTGAATTCAGCACATATTGCCCATCTATTGTTAACCCTGCCATACCACGAGGCTTTGAGCCCGTTGCAATGACAACATTCGTAGGCACAAGCATTTCATTTTCATCGCCATTGGACATTTCTACAGATATTGTACCTGGCATTGGTGAGAAAATAGATGGACCCAAGATTCGCCCTGTACCATGATAAACATCTATTTTGCCTTTTTTCATCAGTGTATTCACACCCTGACTTAATTGCTCAACGATTGCTTGCTTCCTAGCTTGTACTTTGTCAAATTGTAATGTCACACCTTCAATATCGACACCATATTCGCTAGCTGTTTTATTAGCCATACGATATACTTCGGCACTTCGGAGTAAGGCTTTACTTGGAATACAACCTTTATGCAAGCATGTACCCCCTAAACGCTCACGCTCTACAATGGCTGTTTTTAAGCCTAGCTGAGCAGCTCGGATGGCTGCAACATATCCACCTGTACCTCCACCTAAAATGACAACATCATAATTTTGAGCCATGTTTATTCCCCCTATTGAGAAAAGTGCTAAAGGATTCTATTAAACAATAACCAAGTGATTTTTTTAACAGTCAGTGCTTGCATTAGAAAAACTTTAGCTTTACTTCATTAAAACCCCAATTTCTTGTTGAAAATAGAAGAAGTCGACAATGCGACTTCTCTTCTTGTATCAACTGTGTAAATTAGCGACCGTGTAAAATATTTTTTTCATTTTTTAAAAATTGGCTGCGAGATTTTGCTACGCGAGCGATACGTTCCTCCGCTAAGCGGTTCGCTGCCACATATGTTGGAATGCCATCTCGTTTTGAAATAGCAAAGATTTTTTCAATACTATCATAAATGCCATCAACGCGTTTCATTGCACGTTCACGATTATAGCCATATAATTCATCCGCAACATTAATAACGCCACCAGCATTGATTACATAATCTGGTGCATAGACAATACCTAATTCATGTAGGTAGTCACCATGACGTGAATCTTTTAATTGGTTATTTGCAGATCCAGCGATCACTTTCGCTTTTAATTGCGGAATTGTTTCATCATTTAAAATTGCCCCTAATGCACAAGGTGAGAAGATATCTACTTCTTGCGCATAGATTTCATCTGGTGCCACTGCAATCGCGTCGAAATCATTAACAACTCGATCAATAGCTGCCTGATTGATATCTGTTACAACAAGTTTTGCCCCTTCATTATGTAAATACTCGCAAAGCTTGTAGGCTACATTTCCTAGACCCTGTACAGAAACTTTTAATCCTTCTAGTGAGTCTGAACCGAATGCTTCTTTTGCTGCTGCCTTCATACCACGGTAAACACCATAAGCTGTTACTGGAGATGGGTTACCTGAAGAACCGAATGCAGGTGAAATTCCTGTTACATAATTTGTTTCTTCATGGATTAAATCCATATCCAATACTGTTGTACCTACATCTTCAGCTGTAATATAGCGGCCATTTAATCCTTGGATGAAACGACCTAACGCACGGAACATCTCTTCATTTTTATCTTTAAATGGGTCACCAATAATGACCGTTTTTCCACCGCCAAGGTTTAAACCAGCTGCAGCATTTTTGTAAGTCATTCCTCGTGCTAAACGTAATGCATCTTCAATTGCATTTTCTTCCGACGCATACGTCCACATACGTGCTCCACCTAGTGCTGGTCCAAGTGTTGTATCATGGATAGCGATAACCGCTTTTAACCCTGATGCTTCATCTTGGCAAAATACCAATTGTTCGTAATCATACTTTTCCATATACTTGAAGATTTCCATGAAACTCGCCCCTTTGCTTTGGAAAGTGCATCCCCAAATGCCCATCCAATCAAGTTTTATCTAACAATCTAATCTTCATAGCGTCCTCACTCAGCAAATTCTGAGCTCCTATTTGGTAGTAGGTGTTTAGACCCTAATACTTACAGAAGAAATTGTTTAGTAATGGATAATATTGCTCCACTTATTTTTACAATACTGACAAATTCACAATTTCGCAACTATTATTACATATTCTTATTTAAGTAAGAATTTTCTAAAGATTCAGTTACAATTGCTACTTTCTGTCCTGCCATGTTTTTAGCTAAAAATATTATATTGGTTTATACCCTTCCTTGACATTCCCCCATCCACAGGTAAAATTAATCATAGGAATAAGGAGGGGTATACATGGCCCGTTTAGCTGCATTTATTGTAATGCTTATTCCAGGTCTTATGGCTGCAGGTGGCATTAAATTTATGCGTGATACATTATTTGGTAAGCTCATTTCACCATTCCCATTTTTATGGCTGCAATTTGTAGTTGGTGTTATTTTCTTCGTCATAGGCTTTGGGTTTTTCGCTGGATTTTTACTGCATCGCGATCGAAAAAACGGAAAAGTAGCACCACGCTTCCAAAAAAAATAAAAAAAGCTATCCAAATAAGTCATGCAAGACTTACTGGATAGCTCTTTTTATACCCGTTGCTGAGATGTGATGATTTTATCAGGATAATCCGTAATCCAACCAATAACAGAAGGGTGCGGATTGGTTAAAAATGGTTCTGTGCCATCAATAGCATACAAACGACATGCTTTTTCACTTGTAACACAGGCCTCCAAATATCTTGGTTTGTAGTACCTTTTATGCATA
The DNA here is from genome assembly GCF_020217405.1 of Lysinibacillus capsici. Taxonomy (NCBI): domain Bacteria; kingdom Bacillati; phylum Bacillota; class Bacilli; order Caryophanales; family Bacillaceae; genus Lysinibacillus; species Lysinibacillus capsici. Next base: position 2,990,713 of record NZ_CP084108.1, read on the forward strand.
TGCACACTATCTGCCGCTTTATAATCAGCTAGAAGATCCCATTTTATTTTTTTCGTTGCAATAAGGGCCGTTTCAAATTCAGGTCTATGCTTTTTTACGATCTCTAAAAGCTCATAGTGAAAGGATGAAAAATGACTACCTTTTGGCAGAGCCAAGCCTCCAAGAAAATGAATTAGCCCACTCGTATTGTCCAAGATCGTTGATTTTAATTCAATATTCAACGGCATCTGCTGTATATTTGCCCATGCTAAAACTGCCTCAAACGCTGGCATTTTATAGGACGAAAATAGACGTCTCCAAGGCTTGCCAAGTTTAAAGCGCAGAAGCTCCTCCATCGTACAATCGCTCACCAATTTATTGGTGCCTACTAACCTCGATAATTGTGGATCATGATACACTACAGGTAATCCATCTTTTGAGAATTGAATATCTAGTTCAATCCCATCAGCACCTAGCTCTAATGCCTTTTCAAAAGCTTGAAAGGTATTCTCTAATGCATAAGCAGAAGCACCTCGATGTGCAAAAACAGGGATAAAAGCTGCCTTAGACATTTAACTCACCAAATTCTAGTAGGAATTTACCATTCGTCATTTTGCTTAATAAAGATGATTTTCTACCAATTTGAATATAAGTTCCAGGGTGGGCCTCTTTTGTCACAGTAATCTCTTCTTTCCCTACATGACGCATTTCATCCATTAATAGTTTTATTTCACGATCTAATGTAATCGCTTCAGCCTTTAATTTAGTTAAGGCTTGTTTTGTTACCTCAAATGACGCTGATTGTTCTTTGGACATTTGATTGAGAAAAGGTAATAAATTTTTCAGGCTATTCTCGTGTGCGGAAATCTCTGTTTGCAATTGTTTTAGCTGTGCTGCTTTTTCCTGCATCATGGTATTATTTTCTTGCTTATTAATACTTTCTATTATTAAATCTGTTCGACGCTCTAATCGGTTTCCTGAAATGGCCGTCACAATCGTATTTTTAGCTACTGCACGTCCCCCAATAATTTTCCCTTTTCGTTCATCCACATATATCGAATGAGCAGAAAGATGGGATCCTAGTGCATAAAAACCAATATGAATACTATTAGCAGCAAATAAATTTGCTTCATTCACATGTTTAACAAATATATTGCCACCTGCTTCTACCACTGTTGAACCAAGCCCAAAGATGCCACCACGAATATATACATCACCCTCAATGGATTTAATAAGCTTAGCACCGCTTACACCCTCAGCCCCTTCAATGGAAATATCGCCAGTCGCAATAACTGTATAGCCATTTGTTACTGTACCTTTAATACTAAGTGAACCATTAAATTCAAGGTTTCCTGTCTCTACCCCAACATCACCATTTATAGGAAGATGCCTGTTTACACCAATCATGCCTTTGACATCATCTAAAACGCCAGCAATTTTCGAGCGAATGACGATTTTTCCGTCTTCTTCCACTTCATAGGCCGATTTTGTATCATATTTGATAGGATAATCTCGACCAGGTACAGCAGCAACTTCTTGACCTAGCACATTTTTCCCCGGTTTACCTAATGTAGCAGGGATCTTTTCACCTAGCCAAGAGCCTTCTGAAATTTCCGAAATAAAATTCATATCATAGTAATCCGCTTTACCGTCTTCACGAATGACCGGCTTTCTTTCGGGTTTAGGTAAATATGTAATTTGTGCATCTATTCCTGCTATAGGTTGCTCGCCTTGAGCAATTAAGAATGCTTTTCCTGGTTCAGCCTTCAATATATCAAAATCTAATATGCCGTGTATAATTCCATTTTCATTGAGTGTTTCTCGGATTTGTTGTGTTAATTTTTCTTTATTATTTTGAATATAATCATGCGTTTCATATATAAAAACAGAGGCTGACATCTTATCACGTGCCACTTCTGCTTCAATGTTCGGAAGCCAGCGTCCAATTTCAACAGGATTTGTATTCTGAGTTGATAACACATTTTTTAAAATTGAAAAATTAGATAATTTCAGTCGTGGATGACTACGTAGGATGCTATCAAATTCTTTTAATGGGAAACCTGCGCTAAAAGTAAGCATAAATACCTTGCCATTTTCCTCAGAAATTTCGAAGTTTTCATTTCGAACTAGAATCAAGCTACCTCCTCCTTCCCTCTATATGTAAGTATATACAATCCACTTACATTTGTTTAGAGACCATTGTCACTACCGAGAAAGAAAATAGTACCACTTAATCATTAAAATATAAGACAATATTTTATTTTTTCTAAAAAAATGTAGGTATTTAATTCTAATAAATTGTTTGTTTTTGAGTTTTTTTATTAAAATTACCGATAAATTCAAAGTAATTCCATCAGGCTGTTTTGAATAAATCATCTTCCAAGTACAGGTATCAGGGGGTGCTTTCCACTAAACTATAGGTCTTTATAGGTCTTTTTAGCTAATAATGTATTGATATTTCTTTCAATTTGGAAAGTAGATCCTAGTTGTATCAATTGCTGTCGATTCATATATTGCATACTTATTTTACCATCGAATACTAAACGCACCTCAAATAGCTCTTCTGTTATCTGTGTGATTTCAAGCGAATTCATTCCCTCTAATTGGAAATTTATACTTTTTATTGTGATCACCTACTTATAAGTTTATGAAAAGGTCTCAAATTATTCAACTGTAGAATATGACTTTAAATTCACTATTCATGTATATATCGTGTATTTTTAGCTGATTTAGACGTTCTTTTAACGGTTTCAATGTTAAAGATCAGCCACAGAAATTTCCACAGCATTTGTTCAAGTAACAAAAAAAGCGCCCCTTTAAACAATAAGATTTAAAAAGGCGCTATACTATGCGAAGTATAATTGCTGTATATGTTAATGATATATATCGGTACTAGCTAGACTAGCTAGCCATCATATCGATACGAATTTTATCTGCGATCATGGCGATGAATTCGCTATTTGTTGGTTTGGATTTCAAGTGATGGACTGTATAGCCAAACATTGAGGAAATGGATTCATAATTGCCACGATTCCAGGCTACCTCGATGGCGTGACGAATCGCACGTTCCACGCGGGAAGGTGTCGTATTAAATTTTTTAGCAATTTCTGGATATAAAATTTTTGTAACAGATCCTAATAATTCAATATCCTCAAAGACCATTTGAATGGCTTCACGCAAGTAGGAGTAACCCTTAATATGTGCAGGTACACCGATTTCTTTGATGATGGCTGTAATCGTACTGTCTAATTGATGCTGATTTAATTTTTGAGGTACTGTTGGTTGTAATACGCTTGTCTTTTTCGGAAGTGTCGCCTTCTGTCCAGCACAATGTAAAATTTTTTGTACCAATTGGTCGAATTCAAAGGGCTTTAGCATGAAATAAGAAGCTCCTAAATCCACCGCCTGTTTCATGACATCCTCTTGGCCAAAAGCCGTTAGCATAATGACTTGAATTGATGACATTCTTTCATTTTGATACATGGACTCTAATACAGCTAAACCGTCAAGATGAGGCATTATTATATCTAGAAGTAAAATATCTGGTGTAAATTCCTCAAGCATTTGTAGACATACTTTTCCATTTGAAGCAGTTGCAATAATTTCTATTTCGGCATGTCCTTGAAAATACTGCTCCATTGTTTTTAATAACTCACGATTATCATCTGCAATCGCTACTTTTACCTTTGTCATTTCAATTCCTCCTTCTGGACTTGCTTTGAACACCTCAAAGCGATAACCTAAACCCCTAAATGCCGTTTTTGGCACACTGTGGAATTTTCGACATTTTTGTTTTAAAAACCTTTTCTATTTCCAAAAATGAGTATGTAGTCCGATACTTTCTTTTAATATCGACAAGTTACGCTAAATGACGCGACTTGTCGAATGCTCTTATAACTTATTTTAGATAAATTTAGTAGATAAAACTACAGTTTTTTTAAATATCATGCCTTCTTCAGGAAATTATCGGAAATACATGTTGGTTTCGATGAAATAAGGGTAAAAAATCCGTGTAGTTTCCCGCGGCTTTTGTCCTGCCTGGGGAAATTTAAACGGATTTTTACCTTTCATACCTTTTTATGAAGACCTTCTTAACATTTCCGCTACTGTTAGCGCTGCACCTTTTTTCGGCTCCTCCACAAACATATGTGTCACAGCACCGACAAAACGACCGTCTTGGATAATAGGACTGCCACTCATTCCCTGCAAAATACCACCTGTTTTTTCAATGAGCTTTTCGTCAGATACTATAAATTCAAGGCGTTCATTTTCCACTTTGGTAATTTCTATTGAAAAGGTTTCCACCTTACTGCCTTCAATGGCTGTATAGATTTCAGCTTTCCCCGTTTTTATATCTTTTTCATGCATAATTTCGATCGCTTTGGGTAATCTTTGTTGATAACCGTCTTCCCAGCGGCCAAAAATACCATAAATAGTATTTTTATCTATACTGCCTAGACGTTCTTGATGCTTTTCAATGGAGGAAATTTTATAGCCTGGTTGGCCTGGTGTGCTTTTTCGGATTTGCTGAATAGAAGCTAAAAAAATGGAGCCAGCTCTAAAAACAGGGGCTTCTTGTAGAGTTGAATCGACAATTTGATGACCTAGTGCACCGTAATTTTTTGTCTCTGGATCAATATAAGTCAGTGTTCCTACTCCATCTGTTTCATCTTTTAAAAAGGAAATGACATGCTCTGCTTCTTGGTTTTGTAATTCCAATGTGATTTGTTGACCTTCACTATTGATCGTCCATTTCTGTTGGCCATCTTTTGCCACAGCCTGCTTGGCATCAGCAAGGGATTTTACTGGTATATCATTTATTTTTTCTATAACTGCGCCTCCTTTCATCCACTGATTGGAAGCTAACAGTACATCGTGTGCGACAAATACATGTGACAATTGAAGTTGAATTCCAATTGCTTCGCCCATCGGTATAAGCTTTTTGGCGGCTAAAGCTTGTATAGGCATCACTAATAAAAAGATGAGCATAGGCAAAATGACTAATTGACGCCAATGACGATTCATACGACACCTCCTTTTCATTTTTGTCTTTTTACTATGTGTTGTTGTGACGTTCTTATAAGCGGTAAATATTTGCGCAAAATGAAAAAAGCCAGAAACAGCTGAAACTGTTTCTGGCATTTGGTTAACGCATTTGTTTTTTTCGTTCATCTGCCATTTTTAAAAGCTCCGTGGCATGCTGTAGTGTCAAAGCTGTAATTTCAGTTCCAGACATCATACGGCTAACTTCCTCTATACGAGCATCTTGATCAATTTCTGATAAGGAAGTAAACGTTCGATCATGTTCGACTTCTTTTTTGATGAAGTAATGATGATCAGCCATCGCTGCAACTTGAGGTAAATGTGAAATACATAAAACTTGAGAATTAACAGAAATTGCGGCAATTTTCTCTGCAATCGCTTGCGCAACACGACCACTGACACCTGTATCCACCTCATCAAATATAATGGAAGTAATTCCATTGGAAGAAGAGAAAATGGTTTTCAACGCTAGCATCATTCGTGATAATTCTCCACCTGATGCAATTTTCGGTAAAGACTTTGGTGGCTCCCCAACGTTTGTGGAAATGTAGAAGATAATTTGATCTTTCCCATTGGCATCAAAATAGGGTAATTCATCGAAATTGACAATAAATTTTGCTTTTTCCATATGTAATTCACGTAGCTCTGCCATAATTGCTTCACTCAATTGTTGGGCTGCAGCTTTACGTACAGTTGAAAGTTCACTAGCCAGCTCATTGAGTACAGCTTCCATCTCTAACACACGTCGTTCTTTCACCTGCAAAATCTCATCACGATTCAACAGCTCATTTAACTCGTTTTTAATTTTTTCATAATAAGCCAAGATCTCTTCCACTGTCGAACCATATTTGCGTTTTAAAGTTTGCAACAACGCCAATCGCTGCTCAACCTCGTTTAAACGTGCAGGGTCAAATTCTAATTCATCTAACACATTTTTGACCTGATAGGCTGCATCCTGTAATGTATAAAACGCAGTTGTAACTGCCTCAGATGATTCTTTGAATTGCTCATCAACCGTTGCAGCATCTTCTAAAGCACCCATTGCCGTCCCGATCCAATCAAGCCCTTTTGTTTCACCCTGAATGGCTTCATAGGCTGCACTAGAGCGTTCAAAAATTTTATTAAAATTCATCAGACGACGGCGTTCGTCTAGAAGCTCGTCTTCCTCACCTAACTTTAAATTAGCTTCGTCCAACTCTTTCATTTGAAATTGATACAAATCGATACGTTGTGCCATCAACTGCTCATCAATGGATATAGAAGCTAAGTCTTTTTTGAGCAAACGGTATTCATCATATTGGGCACGATAGTTTTTTTGAATCGGCGACAGCTCTTCTTCTGCAAACTGATCAAGCAAATTAATGTGCTGCTTTTCATCCATTAGCTCTTGATTTTCATGTTGGCCATGAATATCAATGAGACTTGCCCCAATGTCTCTTAGTACCGATAAAGGCACAAGCTTACCATTCACTCGGCAAATACTTTTACCAGTATCATTCAAATCTCGACGTAAAATAATTGTATCTTCTTCTATTTCAATGCCTGCTTCTTCTAACTTTTTCAGAACAGGATGAACTGAACTCGAAATTTGAAATAAGCCACCCAATTCTGCTTTTCTTGCGCCATGACGAATAAATTCAGTGTTGCCTCGTCCACCTGCAAGTAAATGCACCGCATCAATGATAATGGATTTTCCGGCGCCTGTTTCCCCAGTGAGAACTGTTAAGCCTTCTAAAAAGCTGACAGTCAAATCCTCAATGATGGCAAAGTTTCGAATACTAAGCTCTCTTAACACAAATTGTCACCTCTAAATCAAATTAACCATTTTTTATAGCATGTCTAATAAACGATTTTTTGTATTTTCACGCTCATTTTCATTTCGACAAATAATTAAAATGGTATCATCTCCAGAAATTGTACCTAAAATTTCCGGCCAATCTAAATGGTCAAGTAGGGAAGCAATGGCATTCGCATTCCCAGGAAGAGCTTTCATGACTAAAAAATGTGATGCCCCATCAATACTTACAAAAGCATCCGCTAATGCACGATGTAATTTTTGGACTGGATTGAAACGTTGATCTGCGGGTAGGCTATATTTATAGCGCCCATCCTGTAATGGAACTTTTACTAAATGAAGCTCTTTTATATCTCGTGATACTGTAGCTTGTGTCACATTATAGCCTGCTTCTTTTAAAAAATCGACTAAATCATCTTGTGTTTCAATTTCATGATTGGCGATAATATCCCGAATCCGTATATGTCGTTGTCCTTTATTCAACGAAATCACCTCTTATAAATAATTGTATATGTGTATAATCACACTACCATTTTCAACAAAAAAGCACAAGAAAAAACACGGCTCTATAAGCGAGCACGTGTTATTTTAAAGAATTATGCGCTTCTTCAACGAGTGCATTAAAAGCTGTATATGCAGGTAGCACTTCTTGTCCAATAGGATTCACTAAATGGAATAAAAATTCAATATTCCCTTCTCCGCCTGTGATTGGAGAGAACGAAGCATCTTTTACTACAAAACCAACCTCAGTTGCCATGGCAGCTGTTTTTTCCAAAACCTCTAAATGTACTTTTTTATCACGCACAATTCCTTTTTTACCTACTTTATCTTTCCCAGCTTCAAACTGAGGCTTCACCAAAGCCATAACATCCCCGCCTGGCAGCAATAATGTTTTTAATACTGGTAAAATCAGTGATAATGAAATAAAGCTAACATCGATTGTTGCAAAATCAGGTAAACCTTCTGATAAATCGGCTGCCGTTGTATAGCGAAAATTCGTTTTCTCCATTACTGTCACTCGTTCATCAGAGCGAATTTTCCATGCTAATTGGTTCGAACCAACATCTAGTGCATAGCAATGTCTTGCACCATGTTGTAAGGCACAATCTGTAAAGCCACCTGTAGAGGAGCCAATGTCAAGCATTAGCTTCCCTTCTACAGACATATCAAAAATTTGTAGCGCCTTTTCTAATTTAAGGCCTCCACGACTCACATATTTTAAATCTGAGCCCTTTACTTGTAGCGGTGCATCGACGGCAATTTTCTCGCCTGCCTTATCAATTCGTATTTCATTTGAAAAGACAAGGCCTGCCATAATGGACCGTTTTGCTTTTTCTCTTGTTTCACATAGTCCACGCTCTACAAGTAAAATATCTACTCGTTCTTTTGGTTGTTTTGTCATTATTTATTCAAACCCACTTGCTGTTTTTGTTGAAGTAATACGTGCATACGTGCAACCGTATCTTCTGCTGTCATATGAATTTCCGCGAGTAGCTGATCTACGTTGCCATGCTCAATATATTGATCTGGGATGCCCATTCGATCAACTAACGCATTTAAATAGCCGTGGTCATGAGCAAACTCTAATACACCACTACCAAACCCACCCTGTAGAACAGCTTCTTCAATTGTTAAAATCGGTTTTTGACTAGATAATATACGATGTAGCATATCCTCATCCATCGGTTTGATAAAGCGAGCATTGACCACTTCAATATCGATTCCTTGTTGCGCTAGCATTTCAGCAGCAGCCATTGCCATTGGAATCGTTGTTCCAAATGTCAAAATAGATGCGTCTTTGCCCTCACGTAAAACTTCCCAGCTACCAATTGGTAAAGCTATCAGCTCATCATCTAATGGGACACCCATTCCATTACCACGTGGATAACGAAGTGCAATTGGACCACCATCATAATCAATCGCTGTTTTTACCATATGTTGCCCTTCATTCTCATCCTTTGGCATCATGATGGTCATGTTTGGAATATGACGAAGGAAAGCAATATCAAATACACCTTGATGTGTTTCCCCATCTGCTCCCACTAAACCAGCCCGATCAATACCAATAAAGACATTTAAATTTGGGCGAGCAATATCATGCAATACTTGGTCATATGCACGTTGCAGGAACGTAGAATAAATCGCTAAAAATGGTTTCATCTTTTGCGTAGCTAATCCTGCAGCCATCGTTGCCGCATGTTGCTCCGCAATCCCTACATCGAAGAAACGATTTGGGAAGTCCTTTTGAATACCTTGTAGCTTTGAACCTACAGGCATGGCAGGTGTAATCGTTACCACTCGCTCATTTTCATGAGCAATTTTACGAACCGTCTCAGCAATTAAACTACTCCAAGCGGGTCCAGTAGTCTCAGACTTTACAAAGGCACCATTTTCAATTTTATAAGGACCTGTTCCATGCCAATTCCCAATTGTATCATCCTCGGCTGGCTTATAGCCCTTTCCTTTTTTCGTAATCACATGAACAAGGACTGGCCCTTTTACTTTTTTCGCATGTGATAATGTCATTTCAAGCGCTTCAAAATCATGTCCATCAATTGGACCAAGATATTTAAAACCTAGCTCCTCAAAAAACACTCCAGATACTACTAAATATTTTAAGCTATCCTTTACGCGTTCAACAGTAGAGGCAAGCTTTCCACCTAATACTGGAATCTTATTAATAAGTGACTCCAGCTCTTCTTTGGCTTTTGAGTACTCCTTGGCTGTACGTAGACGACCTAAAACATTGTGTAATGCACCAACATTTGGTGCAATCGACATTTCATTATCATTGAGGATGACAATCATATTTGTTTTTGCATGGCCAATATGATTTAAAGCCTCAAGTGCCATACCACCTGTTAAAGCCCCATCACCAATAATAGGAATAACAAAGTTGTTTTCTTTTTTTATATCACGTGCTGCTGCCATACCCATGGCTGCTGATAAAGATGTCGAGCTATGACCTGTTTCCCACTCATCATGTTCACTCTCCACGCGCTTTGGAAATCCACAAAGCCCTTTGAACTGACGTAGTGTGTCAAATTGACTCGCACGACCTGTTAAAATTTTATGCACGTAAGCTTGGTGGCCAACATCCCACAAAAACTTATCTTTAGGACTGTCAAACATTTTATGCAGCATCATCGTTAACTCAACTACGCCTAAATTCGGCCCGATATGCCCACCTGTGACAGAACATTTTTCGATTAAGAAGGTACGAATTTCTTGGGCAAGCTGCTCAAGCTCCTTCTTATTTAAGTTTTTTAAAAAGGATGGACTAGTTATTTTATTTAAATCCACCTTTCTCACACACCTTTTCAATAAAATATTCACCGCAATTGTGTTTCCACCATTATAGCAGTGTTATCAATATGCTAAAAGTACGAGCACTTCATTGTTTACATATTGCAAACGTTCCCACCTATTCTAGCATATTCTTTTCCTTCAACGCCTTGATTTTCTCTTAGTTTTTACGATGAACGATATAAGCAGCAAAGTCACGTAATAGGCTGACATCTATTGGTAATTGATCGAGTGCGTTAATGGCATGTTGATAATGCTCAGCAAGCTTTTCTTTCGCTCCTTCTAGGGTTAAGAGGGCTGGATAAGTGCTTTTATCACTAGCGACATCTTTTCCAGCTGTTTTTCCTAGTTCTTCAGTCGTTCCCTCAATATCTAAAATATCGTCTTGAATTTGGAAAGCTAAACCAATATGATGCGCATATTCTTTCAATGTAGCACGGTCTTGTGCTGATACATCTGCAAGTACGGCTCCCGCTTCAATACTAAAACGCAATAAAGCACCTGTTTTATTGACATGGACTTGTTCCAATTCAGCTAAATTAAGCTGACGTTGCTCCCCTTCCATATCTAGTACTTGACCACCAACCATGCCTTCTGCACCTGCTGCAATGCTTAGCAATTGGACAAGTTCAATACGCTTTTCAGCAGCGATATCCATGCGTGCTAAAATGCCAAATGCCAGTGTGTTTAATGCATCACCAGCAAGCGTAGCGAGCGCTTCTCCATAAACTTTATGATTTGTTGGCTTGCCTCTTCTGAAATCATCATTATCCATGCTTGGTAGATCATCATGGATTAAAGAATACGTGTGAATGATTTCAATGACCGAACCGACAATCAAACCGTCCTGAAGATTTTCACGGTAAAGCTCTAGTACCGCTAACACAAAAAGCGGACGAATTCGTTTACCCCCTGCCTTTAATGAATAAAGCATAGATTCCTTTAAATCTGCTGGTGCATCAATTTGTTCAACAAGCGAAAACATCGTCTCTTCAATTTGTGGTGTATTGCTTTCAATAAAGTACTTTAATGGCTCATTCATTTCCTAATTCTCTCCCTTTAGTGGATCAAATGCTGTTGTTTCACCAGTCTCTTGGACAATTGATACAAGCTGCTCCTCAGCATGTTGCAGCTTACTATGGCAAAACTTTGATAGCTCCATTCCTTGCTTGTATAAATCAATCGCATTTTCCAATGGCACATCACCCTGTTCTAACTGGCGAACGATTTCTTCTAGTGACGTCATGGCTTCTGCAAATGTTTGTTGTTTTTCAGTCACAACAATTCCCCCTCATTCTTTGGCAAGATATTCGTCACTTTAGCCACAACCTTTCCATCATGGAAGGTCAGTGTCAGTTGATCTTGCTTTTGCACCTCAGTGGATGATTTGATCATTTGCTGATCTTTATATGCTACTGTAAATCCTCTTGTTAGAATAGACAGTGGATTTAAAGCTTCTAATGTTCTAACGGTTGACTCAAATTGTTGTTGCTGTTTTGCCACATAATACGTTGTAGCACGTGATAATTGTTGGATCCGCGCTTCAAGCTCTCTCTGATGAAAAGCAAGTGCCTTTTTGGGTGAATGTTGCTCCACCGTACTATGTAATTGTTGAAGTTGGGTAGCTTTTTTCATCAAGCTCATTTGCATTGCTGCCTGTAATCCTGACTCAAGCTGTGCCAATCTTTCTGTAAAAGGTCGATAAAGTCTTTCCGGCATTGACAATGGATAAGACTGTTGGAGCTTATTTAGACGTTGTCGCTCTGCCATAAGTTGCGACCTAACCATTTGATGAAGCTGTGATTTCTGCGTAAGCACTCGTTGGTAGAGATCCGCTTGATCTGGCACAGCCATCTCAGCAGCAGCTGTTGGTGTAGGTGCACGTAAATCGGCGACATAATCGGCGATCGTTGTATCGGTTTCATGGCCAACCGCACTTATAATAGGGATTCGGCTTTCAAAAATAGCTCTTGCCACAATTTCTTCATTAAAAGCCCATAAATCCTCGATGGAGCCTCCTCCTCGCCCGACAATCAACACATCACAGCTTCCCTCTTGATTAGCCCGTTGAATATTTTGCACAATATTCGGTGCAGCCTGAGCTCCTTGTACAAGGGTTGGATAAATCAAAATTTCAGCAAGTGGGTAACGCCTCTTTAAGGTTGTACAAATATCCCGTATAGCTGCACCAGTTGTTGATGTGAGCACACCAATTTTTTCAGGAAATTTTGGTATCGGTTGTTTCCACTCAGGTTTAAAAAGACCTTCTTTTTGTAATTGCTCTTTTAATTGATTGAAGGCAACAAATAAGCTACCAATGCCGTCCGGTTGCATTTCCTGTACATATAGCTGATAGGTTCCATAGCCTTCGTAAACGTTTACATCCCCTCGGATAAATACTTGCATACCTTCCTTTGGTTCAAACGCTAATTTGGTAGCAGCTGTTTTAAACATCGTCGCAGCTATTCGGGCACCATCATCCTTTAATGTAAAGTAAATATGGCCAGATTGATGAATTTTCACATTCGATAATTCACCTTTTACATACACTTCACGTAAATGTGGATCTGCATCGAATTTTCGTTTAATATATTTTGTTAACGCCTTTACTGTTAAATAAGAAGCAGAGGACATGTTTTCGGCTCCTTTACTAAAATCAAGTTTTTCACAAAACTACACCTATCATAACATTTTTTGCAGTCGTTGACGTGCCAAAATGCAGTTTCGGTAGAAAAAATGACTGTCTTTCTTCTATCGAAAAACAACTATAACACATTCCTACACGTTCTCACTATTAGAAACCGTATATTATGACAAATAACAAACAAAGCCCCATAACTTCATACGTTATGAGACTTTATATTTTAATAAAATAGTAATAAAAGAGTTCCTACAATAAAACAATAATACGTAAAGTAGCTAAGTTTGCCACTTTTCATAATGCCCATAAACCAACGCATCGCAAAATAAGTCATAATGAGTGTTGCCAAGAAAGTGGCGGCATATGGAAGAGCTAAGGCACCTTTATTCGGCTCGTCTAAAAAATCTGTAATGCCAAGGACTACCCCACCCAAACTTACAGGAATATAAAGCATAAAGGAAAAACGTAAGGCTGTATCCTGCTTCATCCCTACTGCTATGGCGGAAATAATCGTAGCTCCTGAACGGCTAATGCCTGGCGTTAAAGCAACTGCTTGCCCCAGCCCTACAATGATGGCATCTTTAGCACGTAAATCTGCATCTTTCTTCTTGCCACGCATATTACGAATTAACCATAATGCAGTCCCTGTCACAAATAGCATGAGCGCAATCGTCGTCATACTTACGTTATCTGCAATCACATCACTTAATAACACCCCTAAAACGCCAGCAGGAATTGAACCGATGACAATATAGAGAGCAAAGCGAAAATCTGCGTTATACCGCTTTTCTCCAGTTTTCAAGTAAAGAAAAAAATGACTGATCAGACGAACAATATCCTTACGATAAATATACATAATAGCAAGTAACGAAGCTGTATTGGTTAAGATGGCAAAAGTAAAACCTTGTTCACCTAGTCCCAGCATTTCGCTAGCAATCATTACATGTCCACTCGACGATACAGGAATTGGCTCTGTAAAACCTTGGACAAGTCCAATAATGATATGCTTGACAATTAACATCATATCGATATTTTCCATAAAAACCTCCTCCTCAGTATGTATGTTCCAAACGTTACATTAGACGACCAAATCGAAGAAAAGTTCTGATTTTACACAACAAAAAAGTCACCTCACACAATGTTGAGATGACTTTCTTCAAAAGGTTTTTTATTTTGCAAGCATATTTTCAGCTGCTTGCACTGTGTTGAATAGTAACATCGTGATGGTCATTGGTCCTACACCACCTGGTACAGGCGTAATATGAGACGCAATTCCATCTACTTCTGCAAAGTTTACGTCACCGCATAATTTATTGTTGTCATCGCGATTAATGCCTACATCAATAACAACAGCCCCTTCTTTCACGTGCTCTTTCGTAATAAAGTTTGCACGTCCAACTGCAGCAATTAAAATATCTGCTTGTTTTGTAAATGAAGGTAAATCTGGCGTTTTAGAGTGTGTATAGGTTACCGTTGCATCCTTTTGTAGAAGTAGTTGTCCCATTGGTTTACCAACGATATGACTACGACCTACGATTACAGCATGCTTTCCTGCGATTTCAATTCCTGAATACTCAAGAAGCTTCATCACGCCAAACGGTGTACAAGGTAAAAATGTTTCTTGGCCAAGCATCATTTTTCCAACGCTTACAGGTGAGAATCCATCGACATCCTTCTCGACAGCAATCGTTGCAATGACTGTATCCTCATCAATATGTTTTGGGAGTGGTAATTGAACTAAGATACCATGAATATCCTTACGTTGATTTAAAAGCTCAATTTTTGCTAGTAATTCCTCTTGCGTTGTCTTTTCTGGTAATTTAATGAGTTCTGAAAACATACCAATCGCTTCACAAGATTTTTGTTTATTTCTCACATATGTAGCTGATGCCTGGTTGTCTCCAACTAACACAACCGCTAAACCAGGTGTCAAACCTCGCTCTTTTAAACGAATGACACGCTCTGCTACAGCATTACGAATTTCTTGACCAATCTCTTTACCATTAATAATTGCACTTGACATAAACCTTCGTTACTCCTTCCAATTCAACACATTATTCTTGTTCTGTAAATTTAGAAAGTACACCATTGACGAATTTAGATGAACTATCATCGCCAAATGTTTTACATAACTCGATTGCTTCGTTTAGTACTACTCTTTTTGGTGTTTCTGGCATGTATAACAATTCATATACAGCTAAACGTAAAACCGTTCTTTCAATTTTGGGTAGACGGGCAAGTGACCACTTTTCAAGATGCTGTTCTAATGTAGCATCGATTTCCTCCAGATGTTCAGCTGTTCCATTCACGATCTTTTCGTAGAAGGCATTGGTAGGTTGACCTTTAATATGGCCCATTGCTTCTTCAACGGTTAGATCCGTATTGTCTAGCTGAAACAAAACTTGCAACGCTTTTTCGCGTGCTTCATGTCGTTTCATGTAAAGCTCTCCTTCTTAAGTGGCATTAAGGTTTATAATAGCATAAAATCACACGAGAAACACGATTTCAAGCAAGTTTTCAATAATCTGAACCTTTTTCAAGGAACTTTTTGTTTAAGCCCACTTCTCATGGAATAGTGGTACTCAAAAATGAATGTTTCCTGTTCGTAATGGTATAATAAAGAAAAAACTTTAGAGGTGTCACAATGCAACATGAAGCTATATGTCCTAGCTGCAAAAAACATTTAAAATGGTTGACAGAGAAGAACAATATCAACAAATGAAGGAACGTAAATCTCTCCTATTTTACTAGGTGGATTGCAAGCATAAAATTCGTTTTGATGCCATTCGAAACTTTTTTAGCTTTTATTAGTGGAGGCCATTTATGAAGGAACATTATTATACGATAGGTGAGGTTGCCAAACTTTCAAACTTATCGGTTCAGACATTACGTTATTATGATCAAATTGATTTATTTAAGCCTGCTTATATCGATACCTTCACCAATTATCGATATTATAAAGGCAACCAGCTATTCTATTTAGACATTATAAAGTCCCTTAAATATATCGGCGTGACGCTCGATGATATAAAAAAAGCACTTAGATTAACCTCTGAGGAATTGCTTGATTTTTTAGCACAGCAGGAGCTACGCATCAATGAAAAAATTTCACGTTTAAACGAAGCAAAAAATACCCTACTGAAAACAAAAAAGCAATTACAAGAGCAAATTGATATCCCAGTCTTCGGTGAGATTTATGTGCAGATAGAGGAAGCAATGCCCGTTCTTCAAGTAACCACTACTGAATTAACACCCACATCGAGCACCAGTACATACTATGCCACTTTAATTAAAATCATCGAAAAGGAAGGCAGTGTCTTAAACAGTCGTTATGGTTGTATTTATCCACTAGAGCCTTATAAAGATGTCAATGACATCATTTATGATGCTATTTTCACTCCTCTATTAACGGAGCGCACATTTTCGCAGCTTTCACCAAACATACAACAAACCATTATTCCTGGAGGTAAATATGTATGCATTGCCTTTATTTACGACCCTGATACTTATTTTTCATTCTATGAAAAATTGAGAAATCATGTATTAGCTCAGCAGGAATTATTTGAGTCACAAGTATATGAGCTATACATGCCCGCAACGCTCACGATGGAGCAAGAAAAGAAATTTATAGTAGAATTAAAGATTAGGCAAAAACAAGAGACACAAAAATGCTCCGAAAAATTAGTGGCGCATTCGTATAACTCCCTACTAGAACTCCCAAACTGATAAAAATTTTAAAAAATAAAAACAAATCTTTTGACCCTATAGTTACTATAGGGTTTATCGTATTACATGGAAATATTCTATTCTAGTAGATTGAAAACATGTATCGCGAACAATTAGAAGGAGAAGTTTATGAGCAAGAAGCAAAATATAACCTTAGCTATTTTATTATCTAATCTTTTCATTGCCTTTTTAGGGATCGGTTTAGTCATCCCTGTTTTACCAACCATCATGAATGAACTGCATATTTCTGGTTCTGTTGTTGGTTATATGGTGGCAGCCTTTGCCATTACACAACTAATTGCATCACCAATTGCAGGTAAGCTTGTTGATACTATTGGCCGCAAAGTTATGATTGTTGCAGGTCTTTTTATTTTTGGACTTTCTGAATTTTTATTTGGATTTGGTCGTTCTGTTGAAATTCTTTTTGTCTCGCGTATGTTAGGTGGCGTGAGTGCAGCTTTCATTATGCCAGCCGTAACCGCCTATATAGCTGATATTACGACATTGGCACAGCGCCCTAAGGCACTTGGCTATATGAGTGCAGCCATTAGCACAGGTTTTATTATTGGTCCTGGGATCGGTGGATTTTTGGCTGAAATTGGTACACGTGTCCCATTTTATGCAGCTGGGGTACTTGGTCTGTTCGCAGCTATCCTGTCATTGCTGTTTTTAAAAGAGCCAACACGTGCTACAGACAATGAAGAAGTAGCACAATCCATGTTAGGTAGTGTCAAGCGTGTGTTTAGTCCACTCTACTTCATACCATTCATTCTTATTTTCGTGTTATCATTTGGCCTCGCTGCATTCGAATCATTGTTTAGCTTATTCGTCGATCACAAATTTGCGTTTACACCATCGGATATTGCCATAATTATTACAGGAAGTGGTATTGTTGGGGCACTAGCTCAATTAATACTATTTGATTGGCTGACAAAGAAAATGGGTGAGATTAATGTTATTCGTTACTCACTAATCCTTTCAGCAGTATTAACATTCGCCATGACGATCGTGAGTCATTATTTTGCCATCTTATTCGTTACATTCTTTATTTTCGTAGGCTTCGATTTAATTCGACCTGCTGTTACTTCATATTTATCGAAAATTGCGGGAAATGAACAAGGATTTGTTGGTGGAATGAACTCTATGTTTACAAGTCTTGGTAATATTTTTGGCCCAATTCTAGGTGGGGTATTGTTCGATATCAATCTGAACTATCCATACTACTTTGCTACAATCGTATTGGTGCTTGGCGTCATACTTGCGTTATTCTGGAGAAAGCCAAAGCATATAGAATTATAAAAATAGCGATACATCCACATGAACCCTAGAGAAATCCATATAAAAAGGACTGCCCTTTGATGAACGAATCATCATTGGGCAATCCTTTTCTTTTTTTATTCATGCACTACGGTTTCTTCTTTTTCAAAGTGAATACCTGTAATATGCACATTTACTTCTGCTGTTTCTAGTGCCGTCATATTAAAAATAGCCTGACGGATTTGCGTTTGAACTTCTTTTGCTACCTTAGGAATGGCATATCCATATTTCACAGAGCAAAATACATCAATTGCAATTTCACCAGTTTCCGTTACACCTGATTTAATGCCTTTATTGTGTACTTTTTTACCGAAACGTTCCACGACACCCGTCGCAATATTCCCACGAGTTGCAGCAATGCCTTCGACTTCATTGACAGCAATCCCAGCCACAACCTCGATCACCTCTGCCGCTACCTCAATTTTTCCAAGCTCTTCTTTCCCAGAAGGTGTTGGTTGTACGAAAGATTGTCCTACTTTCTCTGCCATACAAATATCATCCTTTCCCTTACACATCACAAACAAGTGCTGTACTTACATTTATTATACTATAAAAAGGAAGGTTTGGCTGTCGAAAGCCGTTTTAATTTAAAACTGACTTTACTGATCCACTACATCGATTAAATAAATTCCCTTTTCAAATCCTCCACGAGCTTTTCTCTTGTGTTCACGGATCGCTTCTAGCTCGTCAAAGCTTACATCTAGCACACCGATAGCCATATGAATGAGCTCCAGTATGTCTGCGAGCTCTTCAACACTTTCTTTTTTATCCTCGGCTTCGTAAAATTCTGTAGCTTCTTCTATCATTTTAGCTTTTATTGCCTTTATCAGCTCACTAGGTTCTAAAATGCGTGCATGATAGGATAAACCCTTCGCTTCCATTACTTCTAAAATTTTATCCCTCACTAGCTTATTGTATATAGGCATCCATTGTTTAACTCCTTTTCAGGGGGATTACTATCACTATCTTCTATTATATAGTATTATTTCTATAATATAGAATTGATATAAGATAAAGTAGAGGTAGAGTATGTTACAAAAATGGTTGTTTGGTATCGGTGGGGTTGTCCTCATGTTTACAATGTGTTTTTTATTTTTTGGGAATAGTGCTAGTGAAGATACATTGCTTGCGAAAAATATAATGGAAAAAGCAAATATTGGTACAACTGTAGTTTCACTAAATAAATTAACGGATTTTGATTGGGAAAAAGCGCAAATTTTTGGACCTTATACAACGAAAGATGCGATTGAAGAAACAATGGACATTCAATTTAAAGGTAGTATTAGTGGATTAGATGTACGGGAAGATATTTTCCTTCTTGTATTTGCGAAAGAAGGCCATGCGATAAAAACAGCTGTGCTTTACAGAAACATAGGAGACTATTCAACAAAGAATGGTATGTTAACACCAGATAACGATCTTCTATCTATAAAATAGAACTTTTATAATCTTTTTCACCACACTTCAATTAGTAACGGTTTAAGCTTCTATAACGGTCAATCTTTCTTCTATGATTGATCTTCCTACCTGCAAGTAAGTCCTCTATCTATTTTTGCTTAGACATAAAAAACCTCCTAACTAATAAAAGCTAGGAGGTTTAAACTTGCGTACGCTTACTTCACTTTTTCTGCTACGCCCAATACATCGTTCTCTTCTAGGAATTTTGTATTGAATTGTGCTGATTTGAAGACGTCATTGTTCATTAGTGCTTGGTGGAATGGAATGGTTGTATTAATTCCAGGACCAGATACTTCGAATTCACTTAAAGCGCGGTTCATTTTTGCAATCGCTTCTTCACGTGTATCCGCATGAACAATTAGTTTTGCTACCATTGAATCGTAATATGGTGGGATTGTATAGCCTGCATACACAGCAGAATCAATACGTACACCATAGCCACCTGGTGTTATATACGTATCAACAGTTCCTGCTGAAGGCATGAAGTTTTTATAGGCATTCTCTGCGTTAATACGGCATTCAATCGCCCAACCATTTAATTTTATATCATCTTGTGTGAATGGAAGCTTCTCACCAGATGCAATTTTTAATTGTTGTTGTACAAGATCTACACCAGAAATCATTTCTGTTACTGGGTGCTCAACCTGAATACGAGTGTTCATTTCCATGAAGTAGAACTTGTCCTCTTGATAGTCATAGATAAACTCGATTGTGCCAGCACCTTCATAGTTACATGCCTGTGCCGCTTTTACTGCAGCTGCACCCATTTCAGCACGACGCTCAGAAGATAGGGCTGGAGATGGAGCTTCCTCTACTAACTTCTGCATACGACGTTGAACCGTACAGTCTCGTTCGCCTAAATGCACCACGTTACCGTAGCCATCTGCTAAAACTTGGATTTCACAGTGACGGAAGTATTCGATAAATTTCTCTAAATATACGCCAGGGTTACCGAATGCTGCAGCAGCCTCTTTTTGCGTAATTTCAATACCTTTTACAAGATCTTCTTCTGTACGTGCTACACGGATTCCTTTACCGCCACCACCAGCAGTTGCTTTGATGATGACAGGGTAACCAATTTTAGCAGCCCATTCTTTACCCGTTTCGATATCTGGTACAATACCAGTACCTGGAACAAGTGGAACGCCTGCTGCTTCCATTGTTGTACGTGCAACGTCCTTGATGCCCATAATTTTAATAGAATCAGAGGATGGACCGATAAATTTAATGCCAGCGTTTTCACAAGCTTCAGCAAAATCAGCGTTTTCTGATACGAAGCCATATCCTGGGTGGATGCCATCAGCACCTGTCTTTTCAGCTACACTAAGTAGCGCTGGGAAGCTAAGATAAGAATCTTTTGATAGCTTCGGTCCGATGCAATAAGCTTCGTCTGCTAACTTCACATGTAATGCGTCAGCATCTGCTTCAGAGTACACAGCAACCGATTGAATGCCTAACTCTTTACAAGCACGAATGATACGCACAGCGATTTCGCCGCGGTTTGCAATTAAAACTTTTTTCATTTGTTTTGCACTCCTTACTCAGCTTTTACAAGGAATAATGGTTGGCCGTACTCTACTAAGTCGCCATCTTTAACTAGAATTTCAACGATTTCCCCTTGCACTTCTGCTTCGATTTCGTTGAATAATTTCATTGCTTCTACGATACATACGATTGTTTCGTCCCCTACTTTGTCACCCACTTTTACGTATGCAGGAGAATCTGGGTTTGGTGCTTGATAGAAAGTACCGACCATTGGAGATACAATTTTATGTAACGATGGGTCGTTAACTGATGGTGCCGCTGCAGCTGGTGCTGGCGCTTCTTCTTTCGCTGGTGCAGGTGTTACTGCTGGAGCTTCTGCTGGTGCAGATTGTTGTACAACAGGGGCTACTACTTCTTTTTTAGGTGCTACAGTTTCTGTAACAACAACATTATTCTTTTTAAGTTTTACTTTTGCGCCATCTACTTCATACACAAACTCGTCAATTGAAGAAGAATCCACTAATTTGATAATTTCACGAATTTCTTGAATTTTGAACATTTCTAACTCTCCTTATGAATTAAAATCTACTACAATAACTATTCTATATTTTTTCGTATCAATTTGAAATAGTTAAATGAAAATTAAGTAAATATGAACAAAATAAAAGGCTTTCCTTTACTAAGCGAAAGCCTTTTCATGAAGCTGATATATAACAACCTTTTATGAATTAACTAAAAATTTATTTTTTTCTTTATTTTTTAATAATTATTTGCACTGAACTTGACTTGCACATCATTTGCGCCTTCCATCTCTGTTTTTACCAGATAAATAATTTCGTTTGCTTGTGCTTTTGACAATTCCTCTGCCATCACTGTCACCGACACTTTTTCTCCCTCAGCACGTACAAACGCATCAGAGTAGCCTAATGATTTTACGAGCATCTCAAGCATAGCTTCCGCTGATTCACGTTTAATCAGGCCATCCATTTCATTGTATGCCTCATTTTTTTCTTCGGCAGAATATTCTTCTGAGGCAATCTTTTGTGTTAACTGTTCACGAAGTTGGCTTCTCTCATCACTAACCTGCATACGCATTTCTTCAAATAAGTGACTTGGTGAAGATACTTCTTGTGTTATATCATTTGTTGCTTCCTGATCTGTAACACCTGTGACAGCTGTTTGTTGCAGTGTATCATCTGTAAAAATAGTAAGACCATTGAATTGCTTTGCTGGATCTACCAAATAATACACTGAAATGACTGCTACTAAACTTAATAATGTCATAAACCAAACTGTTCTTCTACGTACGCGCATTTACTTTTCCTCCTTATTTTCCATTGGAACGATAATAATTCGATGAATCGGTAATTGCATCACTTGACTGACGACAGCACGAATTTCATTTTTTACAAAGATATCGGAAGCACCCTCTGAAACAACGAGCATTCCTGTCACGTTTTTCGCGCCTTGTTCAGTCCCTCGAAAATATTGGCTGAATAGTTTATTGGCATCCTGATCATCTGTCATCTCTCCATAATAAAAGTAGACTTTAACCTCCCCAACACCTTCCATTGCCTTCAGGGTTTGCTCAAGTTTTTCTTCATTTGTGAGCGGTGAACCTTTGTCGCTTGTTGAATTCGTTTGATACATAGGTAAAATGATGAAAATTCCCACGGAGGCAGCTATCAAAATTAATACCATTAATGACGTTGTTTTTTTTCGTGTCTTTTCCACATCACTTGTACATTGCCTCCTTTCATCTTCTCTTTTTCAAGTGTATGTACGCTTGTTTCTTCCTATGAATTGATAAATGGAATCTTTAATAGCAATTGCAAAAATACTAACGTGATGACCAACTTTGTCAGCGAAATTATTTCCTTATCATCCGTTAGAAACACAAAAATCTGACAGACAAACAGCAATGCTAATAAAAGAATCAATCTATCTCCCCCCTGCCATGACTTGTACGAACACAATGAGGAAAAAACAAGAAAACATAAATGAAAAAGCAATTAAAAATGATACAGCACATAAAGTAAATAGCGATTTGCTAACTTGATCTAGTAGTCTACAAATATCATCAAAGGCAATCGGTTCTAAAATAGCAGCAAGCATTTTCAAAGAATAGGCACTAACTACAAGCTGTACGGTTGGGATAAAAGACACCGTAATGACGGCAATAAAGGCGCTAATACTTGTAAGAGAAGATGTAAATTGAGTCATATGCTGAAACATCGAAAAACTATCTACAATAAAAGAACCTACAACTGGAATATTTTCTTCAATTAATTTTTTGACGGGCTCTGCTACAGCCGCATTGACACTAAATGCTGCTACACCGCTTGCGGTCATTAGTAAGACATAGCAAATAACTGAGGCCGACACGATGCTCATAATTGTAAATCGAATCAATTCAGCTATTCGAGTAAAGGATATTTCCTTAACAATCACACTGCATACATCAAAGACAATGGCCAAAAGCACGCCAGGAATAAGCCACTTACTACTGATAATGGTGAGGACTTGTACAAAAAACAGTAAAAAAGGCTGCCAGGAAGCAATCGCTGTAATACTACTGGATAATAAAAAGCTCGATGTAAGAATTGGATAAAATGCTGTAAATAGATGGGCTAGTCCTTGTGCAATTTCATCGATTAATGTAAAGGAGTTGACAACAACAGGACCGATTGTTGCTAAAACGATAAGAAAAAAAAGTATCCTTGTCCCTTTTTCAAACTCTGGTAATAGCATGTTCACAATCAAAATGATGATGACGTAGCTGCAAAGCATGAGTGTCATCTTGAGCAAGAGAAAGAATGGGTCGATTAAAAACGATAATATTTGCTCCTGCAATGGCTTCGCTCCTTAGTTTAGCCTTTTTAAAATGGCCGACACCTCCTGTAGAACAGCCAGAAATTCTTTGAACCAATACAGCAAAATCACAATTTTCACTGCAGCAAAAACGATGTTCCCGAGCACTTTATAATTATGTTCTGCCAAAAGCAATGCCAACCACTGCCCGACATAGAACATACTTGCACTGATTAAAATAGCCTTTGCATAAGGTAAAAACGCAAGTGTTTCTAACAATTGTTTGGTGAACGGCAATAAAAGTGTCGAGAACAACATGCCAAAAAGCAAAAAAGAAAACATCACACTGATTAGCGCATGGAGTGGCTGTATAACTTCTTTTATCAGCAATAATAAAAGCAGCATGACAACAGCAACGATGACAATTTCCATTCACATTACCCGGATGAGGTAAGCCATTGGAAGAAGGTTAAAATCTCATGAAAGAATAGACGTAAAAATCGAAGTAATTCTGCTGTCATATATAAATAAGCAATGAAAAAGAGGAAAAATGAAAACTCCTTCTTCCCTGTTTGATCAAAGAAAACATGAAGAAGCGCAACGACTAGTCCCACTCCAGCAACTCTTAATACGTCTTGTAATTCCATTCCTACGCCCCCTCGTGTACAGCAATATATGTCGCTCTTCAAAAAAAAAGACCTCTATACAGATGTATAGAGATCTTCTACGATTAAAAATTATAATAGTTTGCTCACAATGTTTTTGACCGTATCCGTTTGCTGTATGAGATGACTGTTTTCACCCATCCACATGGATAAATATTCCGCATTACCTTGCTCAGCACTTTCCTTACGAATGGTAGTCGTTAGATAATTTTGTAGCGGATAGGGTGCTACTGTCGCATCCTCCATACGTTTCGTAAAATCATTTGCTAAACCTCTTGCTGGTTTACCAGTAAATGCAAGCGTAATCGTCGTTTGTTGTTCTTTTGATGCCAATACAGCATTTTTATAGAGTGGCGAAATTTCGCATTCATCTGCCACTAGTAAAGCCGTCCCAATTTGAACTGCCTGTGCCCCACTTTCAAGTGCCTTTTGAATATCCGCTTTGGTCACAAGGCCTCCCGCAGCTATAATCGGAATCGCAACTTTTCCCACTACTTGTTGTAGTAAGTCATGTAATGGAATTAATTGCAAAGGGTCAGTAAAAGAGCCTCGATGACCACCAGCCTCTCCCCCTTGTAATACAACTGCATCCATTCCTGCTTGCTCCACTAGTATGGCTTCCTCTAATGTGGTAGCAGTACCAATCGTATAGACGCCATGTTCTTTTAATTGTTTAAGAACCGCCGGAGATGGCAGCCCAAATGTAAATGAACAAATCGCTACCTTTTCTTCAATCACAGCTTGAACCTGTCCTGCAAAAACTTCCTTTGATGTTACGCTCTGTACAGGGGATAATCCTAATTCATCGTAAAAAGGTTGCAGTGCCATTCTGGCTTGTTGTAAAACCTCGATATCAATTTTGGGTTCTTCTTGCACAAATAAATTAACCGCAAAGGGCTTTGTCGTTAACTTCTTCACTTCTTGAATAAACTGCTTGGTTTGTTCACCATCTAAGTAACCAGCACCAATTGAACCTAATAGCCCTGCCTCAGCACAAGCCGCCACAAATTTAGGCGATGTCACGCCTGCCATTGGTGCTTGTATAATTGGATATCGCATATCAAATGTTGTTTGTAACATACCTTTCACTCCTTACTCTGATTGTAAACAATTCTACCAGTAATGACCATCTATCTGATGATAGACACTTGATAGTATTTCAATAAAAATTAACTAGTGCTTCTATCTATTATCACATTAAATGAACGGTTTGACAGTATATGTATAAGAAAAAAATAAAAACCTACTCTTTAATCGAAAAGAGTAGGTCGATCATTATGCACGTGAAACGTAAGAACCTTCATCCGTGTTAATAATTAAAACGTCACCTTGGTTAACGAAGAATGGTACTTGTACGATTAGACCTGTTTCAAGTGTAGCAGGTTTTGTACCGCCAGAAGCTGTATCACCTTTGATTCCTGGTTCTGTTTCTGTTACTTCTAATTGAACAGTGTTTGGTAATTCAACACCTAACATTTCACCTTGGTAAGATTGAATATGCACTTCCATGTTTTCTTTTAGGAATTTTAATTCATACTCAATAGCAGATGAAGCTAGTTCAGTTTGCTCATATGATTCCAAGTCCATAAATACATGCTCGTCACCTTGTGCATATAAATATTGCATTTTACGATTATCGATTTGTGCCTTTTCAACTTTTTCACCAGCGCGGAATGTTTTTTCATTCACTGAGCCGTTACGTAGGTTACGTAATTTAGAACGTACGAATGCAGCACCTTTACCTGGTTTTACGTGTTGGAAATCTAACACGCGGTATAATTGGCCATCAACAATAATTGTTAGACCTGTACGGAAATCGTTTACTGAGATCATTTGTGTTCCTCCATAGTTTATAAAATAATGAGTTCTTTTGACGAATGTGTTAGTAGTGCATTACCCGTTTCTGTGATTAAAATATCATCCTCGATACGGACACCACCGATTCCAGGTAAGTAAACACCTGGTTCAATCGTCACGGCCATACCTGGCTCTAGCACTGTATCAGAACGCATCGATAAGCCAGGGCCTTCATGTACTTCAAGACCAATACCGTGTCCTAAAGAATGACCAAATGCTTCGCCATATCCTTTTTCTTTTAAGTAGTCACGTGCAATCGCGTCCGCTTGAATGCCTGTTAATCCAGGACCCACTTTTTCAAGTGCTAACAGTTGAGAAGCAAGGACTGTATTGTACATATCTACCAATTTTTCAGATGGTTCTCCCACAGCCACAGTACGTGTGATATCCGAAATATAGCCATTATAAAGCGCACCAAAGTCTAATGTAACAAAGTCGCCTTTTTCAATCACTTTATTCGTTGCAACGCCGTGTGGTAATGCTGAACGAAGACCAGACGCAACAATCGTGTCAAACGAAGACTGAGTTGCTCCTTGTTTACGCATGAAAAATTCTAATTCATTCGAAACTTCAAGCTCGGTTTTACCAGGCTTGATGAAGCCTAAAATATGTGTAAATGCGTGATCTGCAATTTCACACGCAGCCTTAATAATATTAATCTCTTGTTCCGTCTTAATCAAGCGAATTTTTTCAATTAGCCCAGAAATCGGCACTAAATCTGCTTGAATCTTCGATTTATACAGTTCATAAGTGCCATAGCTTACAGTATCTTTCTCAAAGCCCAATAATTTGATACCCATATTATTTACTTGAGTAGCAATTTCTTCAATAATTGTGGCTTCATGCTTGACAATTCGGAAGTCCTGAATTTGTGCAGCAGCCTGCTCTGTATAACGGAAATCTGTAATAAATACAGCATCATTTTGAGACACAATTGCTACGCCTGCTGTCCCTGTAAAACCTGTCATATAGCGACGGTTGTACCCATTCGTAATTAAAATACCATCGATGCTTTGTTCTTGAAGTGCTTTACGTAGCTTTTGTAATTTCAACATAATCAATTCTCCCTCTCGATAAATGTACGTAGTGCCAGTTCATAGCCTTTCGTACCTAGTCCACAAATTTGACCAAGGCAGGCAGGAGCAAGATAGGAATGATGTCGGAAAGCCTCACGTTTGTGGATATTGGAAATATGTACTTCGATAACTGGCACGGAAATACCTGCTATCGCATCATGCAATGCGATGCTTGTATGGGTATATGCACCAGGATTAAAGATAATACCATCATATTTTTCGTCCTCTGCTTCATGCACCCAATCTACTAGTACCCCTTCATGATTGGATTGACGAAATTCAACTGTAGCACCTAAAGATGCCGCAAGATTTTGAACATTTTCTCGAACATCATCCAATGTTTCATGTCCATAAATATGTGGCTCTCGTTTACCAAGTCGATTTAAGTTAGGTCCATTCAAACATAATAACTTCACGCTTCTATTCGCCTCTTTCTATGTACTTGCCATTTATTTTATCATACACCATGCATTCAGCAACTAATTTCAACTAGTGGTGCCATAAATACCCCCTTAAACGAAGGGGATATTTTGTACCTTCAACTTTGTTTTTGTGCCGTATGTTCCTTTTGATGGAAATTGGCGGTTTCAAGCAAGAAACGTAATAAACAAATAACGGTCACCATAAAGGGAATTGACAGTTTTTTAAAAGACGTAAGCTGTAATGGTAAATCTAAAGCAATCCATTCCAATGTGATGGTCACCAACAGACCTAATAAAAGGGAAGAAAAGACAGCTGGAATGATATATACATAGCGCATAGTCATGTATAAAAATAAGCCGATAATAAATAGTAGAAAAATAAAAAAGGTCCATTGAAATAATTTAGAGCTTTCTTCAAACCAATTCCATTTTTTATAAAACCCTATCGGATGCCATTTAATGAGATGGAAATAATGTAAACCTTTTAAGCACAGCGCTAAAACAAGCGCATTAACAAGTGCTGTAATTGTCGCTACTTTCATCATATACCTCTCCTTTATGCACACTAATTATTTCCTAAAATGTACGTTTAGTGTAGCCATATAGAAAATTTACTATGCGTAATTGTAGAGGTTTTTCACTAAATTTAGTACAATGGTACAGTTGAAATATATAAAGAGAGTGGTGTTAGCCTTGAGCAATTCACCTGTATACGGGGGACAAGCACAATTAGAGGGTGTGATGTTCGGAGGAAAGGAACATACTGTTACAGCCATTCGTCGTAACGATGATTCCATTGATTATTATCATTTCAAAAAAGTACAAAAACCTTTTTTACAAAAGCTTAAAAAAATCCCATTTGTACGAGGCGTGGTCGCACTGATTGAATCCGCTGGCTTAGGCTCTCGTCACATGCAATTTGCTGGGGATCGTTATGATGTGGCACCTGGTGAAGAGGAAGATCATAAAGAAGAAGGCTCTAAACTTCAAATGATACTAGGCGTTGCTGTAGTAGGTATTCTTTCCTTTTTATTTGGAAAATTTGCCTTTACATTAATTCCTGTTTTTATAGCTGATTTTTTCTCAAAATGGATTGAAGGAAAAACGGGACAAATTTTACTAGAAAGCGGTATTAAACTATTATTACTGCTAGCCTATTTATATTTTATCTCGTTAACGCCCCTCATTAAACGAGTATTTCAGTACCATGGTGCAGAGCACAAGGTGATAAATTGCTATGAAGCTGGATTAGACATTACCGTAAAAAATGTTCAAGCTCAATCACGCCTACACTATCGTTGCGGCAGTAGCTTCATATTATTCACAGTGTTCGTTGGGATGTTTTTATATTTCTTTGTGCCTACAGATCCACTGTGGCTTCGTATTTTAGATCGTATTCTATTAATTCCTGTTGTTCTGGGGATCTCATTTGAAGTCTTACAAGCGACAAATGCCTGCCGTAATATTCCAGTGTTACGCTTCCTTGGCTACCCTGGCTTATGGCTCCAATTACTTACAACTCGTGAACCGAAGGACGATCAAGTAGAAGTAGCGATTGCTTCCTTTAATATGCTACGCCAAGTAGAGCAGCAACCTGAAATCGCTGCGACATTAAATCATGATTAATAAAAAAGGCAGCCCAACGTCGGAGCTGCCTTTTTTTCATTTTGTACTGCCTTGCATTTTCCGCTTAAACATAAAGATGGCGAGAATTGTCATAATTACAGTATAACCAAAGACGACAATAAGTGAATAAAACATATGAGCATACTCTGCATATAGGATAGCCCTAGCTGCATCGACTGCGTGCACGAAAGGTAAAAGCTGCGCAATCTTTTGAAATGTTCCACCAATCATATCTAATTCGAACCATGTTCCACTTAACCAAGTTGTCACATTAACAAAGATGGCAAATATCCCTCCTACCTGCTTATCTGTAAATAATGTCCCAAATAATAATCCAAAACTAATATAGAGTGGTGAGATCATTAGAAGTACAAGGATTAGAAAGAGGATCGACTTATTAAATGGCAACCCTAGAAACATGGCGGTAGCTAAACAAACAAAAGTTTGTAGCAGGGCTATTGGTAGTAAAGGTATCATATACCCTAAAATGTAATCAGCGGCAGACAAAGGAGAAACAAAAATCCTCATTAAAAAGGATGAGCTTTTATCTTTTCCTAGTAACATTCCTGAAAACAGTGTGAGAAAAGAAAAACTAAATACAATGACGCCTGGTGCTAGATTATTCATTTCATATAAAGCAAGTGGCATATTTTTTTGCATAACAGAAAACAAGCCTAATAAAAGGATTGGTAAGCCTATACCAAATAATAAAGTGATTGGATCGCGGACAATCTCTTTATGATTCCTTGTTGCAAACGCAGCTACCCTCACAATAACACCTCCTCTGTTTTTTCCAAGAATACTTCTTCTAAAGAATGCTTGCCTGTTTCAGTGATCAATTGTTGTTTCGTGCCTAGTGCACATATTTGTCCATGATGCATAATTCCTACACGATCAGCCAAAGCCTCTATCTCTTCTAAATAATGGGAGGTCAAAATAATCGTGACATGTCCTTTTAAGCGCTTCAATGTGTTCCATACATCATTCCTTGCCCGTATGTCCATTCCTAAAGTCGGTTCATCGAGGAACAATACCTTTGGGTTTGACATTAGGGCCATTGCTACACTTAAACGACGCTGATAGCCGCCTGATAGTGTCTTAGCCTTGTCATGCTGATGTGGTGTCAGTCCGAATAAGGCCATTTTGTCATATACTTGTTGTTGTGCTTTTTCTTTTTTAAAGCCATAAATCTGACTGAATAATAATAAATTTTCATATACCGTTAAATTAGGTGCAACGGCCGTTTCCTGGGGCGAAATATTAATCACTTGTTTTACAGCCTGTGTATTTTGCACAATGCTTTTTCCATCTATTGTGGCATCCCCCTCTGTAGGTGAAAGGAGCCCACACAACATTTTGATTGTGGTTGTTTTGCCAGCGCCATTTTGTCCTAAAAGAGCAAAAAGTTCACCTTGATGGATTTGTAAATTTAAGTGATTAACGACTACACGCTCTTTATAAAGCTTTGTTAAATCTCTTATGTTAATCATCATGCTCTTCACCTCGATTAGTAAGAATCGCATTAATTTTTTCTATGTCACGCTGTGAAAATCGATATTGTAAAACCCATGTCACAATATAAGTTCCGAGAAAGCTGGCTACGAGAGAAAAAACATTCGCCATTGTTTTTGGCATCCATAGTAGCGTTACAATCGGTATCCAAATCATTGCCGTTATGAAAAAGTGGACGAAATATTGCTTCAACATTCCCCAGCTAGCCATTTCAAAAATAAGTGCTGCAAGAGCAAAGGTAATGCCTATCACACCCGTTAATAGAATTTGAGTAATAATTGCAATTATTTCATCTGTAAAGTAAGTACGAAATTCTGGCACCACCCAAACATATTTTCCTTGCCCTATGCCCATCGAGACAAAGAATTGCACAATTTGTCCCATCACTATACCGATCAAAAATCCACCAATAATACGTGTTAAAATGTCTTTTCGCATATTTATCACCTCAGATTCCTAATTGCTTCTTTATTTTGCTCACATAACGCCTAGAAGCGTATGTTTTCGTGCCATTCTTTAATTCAACTCCGATTGTACCTGTTCTACTAATGTCCATATGCTTGATCATATAGCGATTAACTATTTCAGCATTTGAAATACGGAGAAACATTTGAGGATTGAGCTTTTCCTCCAGCTCATAAAGACGCAAACGTACCGTATAAACACCGTGAATGCTTTGGACACAGACCTTTTTTTGCTCTGTATAAATACGCACGATCTCCTTACTATCGATCAATTCAACGCCTTTATGTGAGAAAGCTAATAAAGTGCTTTCCGCTGACGTAGTAATAATTTGCATAAGATGCTCAATGTCATCAGTCATTTTATCTGTGAGAATGATTACTTTGGGTTCTTTATATGTAGGGTCAATCGATATTTCCACCTTCATATGATCACTGTCCTTTCTACGCCTCACTATAAATTTTTCCATACATGTTGTAAATGGATTATCGACAACTGGTCGTTATCAAGGAATAAGCGGTAATCTCAAAGATTCTGGCGAACAATAAAAACACCCTTTAAATAGGCCTATCCAAAGGGGTTAAACGTACAAGTTAGCTTACTTAGAATCTTTTTTTACTTACGTAAAAACACCCATCCTATTCAGGAGCTTTTAAAATATTGGAGGTAAGCTCTAATGATTGATTAAATTTTCCCAAATCAATTGCAATGATTGAGTGTTTTGAGACACTTTTATTTTTCAAACATCTACAGATAAATAAACCTGCTAAAAATGTACATAGAAAAAAACGTATTTTGAATGGCTCAAAACACGTTTTTCTGTGAATTATTTACTTAGGATATTGATAATCTTTTGTTGCGCATCCACTGCCTCAGGGATCGGCATCACAACAAACACATGATTCATCTTAGGATAAACAAAGGTATTGATTGCAACGCCTTGTTCTGTTAGCTTTTCATCAAATTGTATTGCATCTGGATATAAGCTTTCGTGAGTCCCAATAAAATGAGTAATCTTGCTAATCCCTTGAAAATCACCGTAAATAGGACTAATCAATGGGTCCTTCAGAGCTTTATCAGCTGCCCATATCTTTGTTATGACTTCCATTCCTTCACTAGCTAACATGGGATCGTTTTCTTCATATTCCTGAATAAGTGGATTTTCTAAACTCATATCAACACATGCCGACAATAAAATAATATCTTGCGGCTGAGGAAGATTGTCCCGCTTCAACTGTTGTATTAGACCGAGTGCTATATTTCCACCTGCTGAATCTCCTATAACGGTTAATTGATTGGAGCTTTCAATAGATGCTAGAATCTCTTTATAGAAGCTGAGCATTTTTGGGTACGTATCTTGATAGTTAAAATGAGGCACTTTTGGATAGATAGGCGCAATAACTTTTGCATTTAAGGCTTGTGCCATATTATCCATGAACAACCAGTGTAAATTTAAAGGTTGATTTGTCCAAGCTCCACCATGTATATAAAGAATCACCATTTGTGATGAGGACTTTTGGTCATTTAAAATAAAAACCTGCATATCCTCAAATGTTTGCTCCTTCACATCGCTTAAAAGATTAACATCCTCCCCAATCACATAGGGGTGAAT
Source organism: Lysinibacillus capsici (assembly GCF_020217405.1). Classification (NCBI taxonomy): domain Bacteria; kingdom Bacillati; phylum Bacillota; class Bacilli; order Caryophanales; family Bacillaceae; genus Lysinibacillus; species Lysinibacillus capsici. The sequence continues at coordinate 3,023,506 of NZ_CP084108.1, forward strand.
ATTTTCTGTTCCTCTTTGCTTAATAAATTGTTGAGCATTTTCAATACTAGAAAAGCTCTTTTTATTACTTTGTGAAAACAATAATTTTTCAAATTGCACACTCTCTACAGATCGTTCTCCATTAAAAATTTCTATACTCATGTTTTTCTCTCCTTTTATTGTTCATTCTGTTTCCAAACATGTAATGATTAATAAAGTGATGTGCCAAACCACTAAAACTGAGTATCGATGATGGTAAAATGCATTTTTTTATCGAACTTTATTTTAATTCCACATTTCGAAGAATACTCCTTCCAAAATCTATCATCAAATAAAAAGACCTTCTTGTTGTCAAAAAGCTGCCATTTTGAAACAAAATGACAGCTTTCGATTAGGTATCTATTCCCTCCAACTACCGCTATATTATTGGATTTTAATTTGAGACGACTAACTATACCTATACCTTTTCTAACCTCTTCCACTCTGTGAATGAGGCTAATCAATTTTGTCTTGATAACATGTAGAGAGTTAAGATTAATCATCCTGAAATAATTTATCTACTTCTTTTGATAAATTTCTACCTCATCTTCTGATAACGCTTGATTTTCCTCTGCATCTATTATGTGGAATTCCATCATTCAGAGTTAGCTATACAAAAGCGACACGTATGTATTCCTCGTTCTTTAAGCTTTCAAGGTGATGCAATTCAAGGTCTTTCATCGTGATACGACGGCTTTTTAGTTTTTTATCATAATCCTCTGCCCAAAACCTAATTAATTCAGCTCCTTGCTGTGGTTGTATATGTTCCTTCAAATAACTTAAAAAATCTTCTAAAAATTGAGGACCCCAATTTCCCTCGATGCCGTATACAAAGGGTTTTTCATTATAAAGCTCTAAGTCATAAGGTGGATTATTCCATTGGTATATATTCAAATTTCCAAAAGCCGATTCATCTGCTGCATGTAAAACTCGTGCATCATCATCCATCAGATGCCACGGCTGTGTTGGTGTACTCTCTGTAATTGGATATAATTTTTTTAATTCTCTTACTGTTATTTCAGCAATTCCTGTACAATCAACTGTTTGTAAAGAACTGTTCGCCACTAGGACAGAATATAACGTCATATGCTTGTCTCCTTAAGCTTTAATATTCTAAGCAAATCAATAAACTAACCTGCTCCACATACATTATAGTGAATTTAACATAAATATCCAAAAAATCATCTCGTTCTACAAATCTAGCTAGATGATTGGCTCTCTCTATTCCCTCAAAAAAAACAAGGAGTAGCAATCGAAATGATTTCTTAATAATTGTAAAAACTGCTCATTTAAAAACAAAGAGCAAAATTTAGGGGCATATTTAAAATAACTGATAAAAATCTGATAAATTATTGAATAACACGAAAAGATTACATATTCAAATATAAGTATGGAGTAAATGTATTTATTAAAGACTTGAAAACTCTTCTATCTAAATAGGAAAATTCATTAATTTTTTGAGAGTTATTTGAGAGTTTGTTTATTTATAATAACTTTGTTAATGAATCCTCATTATAAAAAATATAAAACGAGGCATTATCCTATTCGGAAAGGAGAAAAAGTTATGAAAAAAAGCAAAGGATTATTAATAATGACAATTTGTATGTTATTACTTAGCTTGTTTCCTGTAAATTCTGTAGGAGCAGAAGAATCACAAATTGAAGAGCCGATAGCGCCCGAAAAATCTCAACCTGAAGAGATGATAGTTCCGGAAAATGTTTCCTATGCGAGGCATGAAAAAGTTGGTGATGATATCTTCCTTGGAGGAAAATATATCGAAATGGGGATTTCAAAAGGTGGTTCGTTTGGAACGGAAAGTGCAGCCCCGATAGGTTTCCATCCTACTGGACGTCCAAATTTAGGATTTACAGTGGATTCTGATGGGTTTGATAATGGGGAAGCAATGAGCAGTGGCGATTATTTCTTACCTGGAAGCCCATACGAAGGATTTTATGTTGGTTATAAAGAAAGTGATGATAGCACAAAATTATTTTTAAATGCAAATGCTTTAGGATCTATGGAGATTCTAATGAGCACTAATGAAGATTTATCGACAGAAGATAATTTAGTAGCAAAAACGAGTGGGCTAACATCTGATGGTGCATTAAAAATAGAACAAACTGTTTCATTTAAAGCAAATGATAAATTCTTTAAAGCTACAGTGAAAATGACGAATATGACAGATAGAGAACTTTTAGATGTACGTTATATGCGTTCTGTAGATCCTGATATTGACGCGGATAAGAATCTTGTATTTGATACTATCAATTCGGTTCCATTTAACTATCCGAATGATGCTAAATCTGTTGTATTATCGAAGGGTCCTATTACTGGGAATGCATTGATTTTGATGTCTACAGATTCTAAATCACGCGCATCCATTGATAGTTCCAACCCATTTGATCCAACTGCATTTAATGATGACGGTAAAGTAGCTGAAACAACTTATGATTCATGGATTGGTTTAACTTTTGCTGTTGGTAACATGAAACCTGGTGAAGCTAAAACAGTTGAGTATTTTTATAGTTTAGATAGCAATATTGAACAGACTTTAGAGGATGTTGAAAATAATTCAACACCAACTGTAAGCAATAATGCAACATTAAGAGACTTAACAGTTAATGCTTCAACTGTAGCAGAGTTTGAATCTGAAAGGGAAATATACAACGTAGAATTACCAGCAGGTACTACTACGGTTCCAGGTGTAATGGCGACTGTTGCAGATAAGGATAAAGCGAATGCTGTTGTGACAAATGCAACAAGTTTACCAGGCACAACAACAATTGTTGTCACAGCAGAAGATGGGATTACAACCAAAACATATAGAATTAATTTTACGGTTAAGAATTTAACACCAACTTTAAGCAATAATGCAACATTAAGTAATCTAATTGTTAACGCCTCACCTGTAGCAGAATTCGAATCTCAAAGAGAAATATACAACGTAGAATTACCAGCAGGTACTACAATGGTCCCGAAGGTAATGGCGACGGTCGCAGATAAGGATAAGGCGAGTGCTGTTGTGACGAATGCAACAAGTTTACCAGGTACAACAACAATTGTTGTCACAGCAGAAGATGGGTTTACAACAAAAACATATAAAATTAATTTTACGGTTCAAAAATCAAGTAGCAATGGTGATACATGGACGCCAAATTCTATCCCTGCAACAACTAATCCAAGCTCGACGACAACGAAAATCAAAGTACCATTAGAAATTGATGGTAACCATCCACTTGAAAAAACAACAGTGGAAATTGAACGCACTAAACATGCCAATGGTGAAATGACAGACTTCGTCAACTTCACACCATCGCAAGCATTAGAAACTGTAGAAAAAGCTAAACAAATTGGCAATAACATTGCCCGTATCGTCATTCCTGATGTGAATGATGAAGTGGATAAAGTAACAGTAGAAATTCCAAAGCAATCTCTACAAACATTACGTGACAATGGTTTATCACTAGAAATTTCAACAGTAAATGGTCATATTGCAATTTCACATAGCTCAATGGAAGGCCTTGACGATAACTTCTACTTCCGTTTAGTACCAGTGAAGAAAGAAAGCGAGCGTCAAGCGATTGAAGAACGCGCTAAAGTAGAAAAAGTTGTCCGAGAGACACTACAAAGTAACGATTGGGGTGTGGTAGCTCGTCCAATGACAATAGAAACAAATATGCCAAGTCGTCCAGTACAAGTAACACTACCACTAAGAGATGTAAATGTACCAACAGAAGCAGCAGCACGTCAAAAATTCTTAGAGCAACTAGCCGTCTTTATTGAACACTCAGATGGTGAGAAAAAAGTGGTCTTTCCTGAAGTCGTCACAATGGCAAAGGGTGAGCTTGGTCTACGCTTCACTGTAGATAAGTTCAGTACGTTTACCATTATTCAATTTGAAAAGCCAGAGGTAAGCGAGCATGATGTTTATATTAAAGGATTCCCAAACGGCACATTTGGTCCTGATAAGGATGTTACACGTGCACAAGTAGCGATCATGATGGCTCGTATTTTAGGCTATACAGAAGGACAAGTATTGAAGAAAGCACCATTTAAGGATGTAGCCAAAAACCATAGTGCTGCAGGAGCAATTGCCTTTGTAAAAGAACAGGGCATTATGAATGGTGATAATAATGGTAACTTCCATACAAATGCCAACATCACACGTGCTGAAATGGCGGCAGTCGTAGCCAACTATAAACAGCTTTCTGTAGAAGAAGGGGCAGCGATTACATTCAAGGATACAAAAGACCACTGGGCACAATGGATTATTGAAGCAAACCGTACTGCTGGCATCATCAATGGTCTTGAGAATGGAAGCTTTGCACCAAATGCTGCTTTAACACGTGCACAAGTAGTCGTAATGATGAATCGCATGTTTGAACGTGGTCCATTAAACGGCGTCACAAAACCAAGCTTCCCAGATGTCAAAGCAACACATTGGGCATTCAAGGAAATTGAAGAAGCCGCAAACTCTCACTCTTATATAAAAGATACAGTTGGAAAAGAACAGCTTTCAGAATAGAAAAAGCCAAATACAAGAGGCTAAAAACAAAAAGAAAAAATGTTAGACCGCTTGTATTGGTAGTGACTCCTTAAAGTTAGAGTTTTATTTATGCAGCTAATTGGCTGGCATAAGTTCAGTAAAATACTGAACTCATGCCGGCCAATTTTTGTTTAATTCGATCATTATTATAGTAATCGATATACTTTTCTATTTTCTTCTTTAACGTTTTGTAGGATATTAATTCTTCTCCGTAATACATTTAGCCAAAGAATTCTCCATTACGGCATTGTCTGCACAGGTTGCTTTACGAGACATGCTTTGGAAAATCTTATTTTGCTTTAATGTTATCACCCATAAAATGATGTTGATAGTGCCACCCCTAACTTGAATGAATTGCTGCACAAAATCATTTTCAATTAGTTTATTGAATATATCTAACAACACTTCTTTTGGTTGGACTAAGCTTCCCCGTAGCTCAACAAAAGTCTCTTAATTGAAGTAATTTGCATCTAAAAAATTCTTCTTGTTATATAGCCAATTTTAGATGTTCTGTTTGTGTTAGACATAAAAAATACCCCTTTAGATAAAATATCTAAAGAGGTATTTCATTGCCATTATATAGATCGCAACTTTATTTCAAAGCCACAACAAATTGTAGGTTTGAAATAAAGTTTGATCAAAATGAAGCCATTAAGCCTAATTTTATAAGACACATTAAAAACCCGTTTTGAAATAAAGATTGATCAAAACGGGTTTTAGTTTGTGAAGTGTTTCACAGTTGTTTGTAAAAAAGTTTGATCAAAAAAATATAATAGACAAATAATCAATTTAACCAAGCAATAAAAATGAAAATTTAACTGTAAAAGTTGAGCAATAACAAAAAGCCCGCCAAAGATTATTTTCTTCGACAAGCCTTTTTCAATTTCAAGAAATTCTAAAATAGGACACAAAAACCGTCTCCCTGTCCTCGAGAGTCACAAGTTTAACATAACACTATATATACACTAGATAAAATTGTTTACAATGTCAGTTACTACGGCATCAATTGAATTGTCTTGTTTGCAAGTATTGTTAATTGCATCAACAACATAATTTCTATTTACCAATAAATAATACTGGATAGTAGCCTCAGTATCAGTATAATTTTTGTACAATTTGTTAAACAATGCTTTTCGTAAAAGATTTTGTTGAATCTCAAGCGTGGTCACAGTACCGTCAAAAATAGGCTTTTCATTACGATCTACCAATGGATTTTCAAGAGAAATTTTTGAAATAAGATAAGTAATCCATCTTCTAGCTGTAACGGCGACAACTGCTGTTGTTGCATAACGTAGTTTACCATTATTCATTGTTGTTATGCCACCTCGTGGTCCTATACGAGAACCATTTAAAGATGGATTTGTAATATCGTTGTTAATATCACTACAAGATAGATATTGCAACTGCGGTTTCGTAAAACTCGTTGCTCCATATCCAACATATGGATTATCGTAGCGTGAAAAATCATTTTTCAATTCTTGTATTCTAGCGTTATTTTCAGTCATAATAATATTTTTTGCAATATTTGCTTCAAAAATTAGTTCCATACCTTCCTGTAATGCCGAAATCATGTTCAGCATTTTTTCAAAAGAAGCATTAACAGTCAATGTATAAAACCCAAAATCTGATTCTTCTAAAAAATCATTTTCATCTTCTGAAAAAGAAGTACATGAAGGTAACAGAAATTGAATTTTTTCATTTGTAAAATACGAGTCATTAAATCTAAACTTTTTCTTATCAGACTTATCTTTATAAAATTCGCCAATGTCCAATTGATCTAATAGTTTAAATGTAGATTTGGATTTTACAGCAACTGCTTCTGGACTAAAAACTGGATGTTTTTCTTCTTGAATATTTTCTATCATATGTCTTATATTATCGACTGTAGCTTTTTGACCATTTGACTTAAATATTTCGAACATAAAGTCTGTTCTATTATGAACTAAAAACACAGGCAATGATTCAAAGACACTTTTCAATACATCTTTATATAACTCCGTAACAATGTTTGGATATGTGTCACTACAAAAGAACACAATTCCATCTAAATTATCTAGTCCTAATTCTGATAGTGACTTTGAAGTTTGAGACTTTAGATCATTATTAAGCACAATATCTAATAATCCTCTAGTGTCCCTAATTCTTAAATCTATATTTTTGTCCTTTAAGAAAAGAGTTAATGTTGAATTCGCTGGAACACGTAATATTAATTTGCGAACAAATGTATCAATTGTTTCTGAACACATAAGTTTTTTCAAAAGTTGCTCGCTAGCTAGTTCACTTTTCAAACTTTCAATCTGCTCTTTAATATGCTCCTTTACATTTTGCCCTTCATCAAGTGTAGTTAATTTTAAAACATCAGTTAGTACCTTATATTTCTTGATTTGAAGATTATATTTCTCTAAGTTGCCATCTACTGAACCCATAATATTTTGCTCAAATAAATCAATATCTTCAATAAATATCCCATTACCTTCAGTGTTTTGAACGATGTGGTACTCGACAGTTGTTTTTGTTCTACCATCATCACCACTAGCAAGATTAATAATTATTTCCGGTACATGTGTTAATGCCGCAATTGATGTAGTTTTACCACATTTGGTTGTTCCTATGTTTGCTAATGTAATTGTTTTTGCCGATGTGCTGCTAATGTTTAAAGAATTATTCATAATAATTCTCCTTTCATCTTTTTACAGTACTCGTTATTTAAAACAAAAAAGCAGTTGCAACTAAACTTAGTCACAACTGCAATAATCTCAGTTCGTTCTAAGTACAAGTCAAACCAATAGGTAGAATCTTATCTGCAATAGTAGAATAAGAGTACTGATTTATTTCCATTTTAATACATTTTAAATGCCACGTCAAAATTTTTTCATCTTTTATTTTTTGCTTATTTTGCAAGTTATTAATTTCCACCATACCGTTTAAGAAATTCCCATAAGGAATTTTTAACCTATTTATTACTATAAAAGGAAAAATTTCATTATAAAACAGAACTTTCACTTCGAAGTTCACCCAAATTAATTAACCCATAATTCTGATTACTAGAAAACCTAGGTATTGTTTTTTTATAGATCATGTGTGGCATACATTTCAATAATTATTAAATCAAAACAGCAGGTTAAAGGTTCACTAAATCCTTGCGGAATGCCGTGGTCAAATTCGAATATCTTTAATTTCACTTAGTCATCTCTTTATATTACTTACTAAAGTTATAACTTCTTTAGATCGTATTTAACTTATGTATAAAATCTGTTTGTAATTTAACATATTTAACAAAACTTATCAGTAGCAACATGGTTTCCGTTTCATCCTTTATAGTATCTGTTGGATGACTTACTTCATTTCTTGTAAGCCTAATAAATTGATTAAATGTTGTACGAGCTTGTGAATCAATATGCCCTCTAATTTTGTTATCTAAATTCAAATTAGTTAGATATTCTTCTAAAAATTTATATTTCGTAGATATCTTCCAATCACTATCAATATCTGAACTAAATTGCTTATCAAAATTATTTTTCACTCTGAAGTTCTTTTTAGCTGTTAAATTACTTTTATGTCTAATTAAATGTTTTTCAAACGCCTCAATAATATCTAAAGTAATCTTTTCAGAAGCAAGGCCCACCATTATATTTGTCGCTTGATAACAAGCAGTATTAAAGCATCTTACTGCTTCTGTCAGATAGTATTCAACCCAATTATCTAAGTTTTTTATTGACTTTATTTGCGTCAAGAAACCATTGTAATCATAAGGAAGTATATCTATTTCCTTCAAACAACTATGCCCATGATCTGTTACATGAAAAGATGGTAAAAAAGGGCTTTCTCCATAGATTCCTGGAGCAATAATGTTTTGATTCAACAACAGAGCAAAAGCCTCATACATAGTTTCAATTTCATTTCTAGAAAAATTCGTATTTCTTCCTTCAAATAAATTCATACCACTTGAACCCCAGGCAAAATTAGAGAGTGGGATTGAATTTTTAATTAATCCTTTTTTTATAGCCAAACCTTCTGTTAATGAAAACAATGCATGTGCATTACCTGAATAACCATATTTTTTAAACGTAGCTTTATTAGCTAAAATATTTTCATCCTCTGTAGCAAGAGCTTCTAACATTAATTTTTTCATTTGATGAATTGTTAATCTTTTTTTAGTCATAACATTCCTCTATTTCTAAATAATTTTTAAAAGATAACTTATCACGGCGACGAAGATAAATATTATTTAAAACGCTAAACAACTCATACACACATAGATTATTATTTAACAATGAATAATAAACTCATCGGCATTAGAACGAATAATATCGTTATAATTTTTTACTGCTTCATCAGTGATGTGCGTAACGTAGTATATCTTATAGCTTTCTTTATACTTCCCCTTTGCCATTAAAATTCTAGGAGTTATAGGAAGTAAACCAACCAACTTCTTATCTTCCCTCACATACGTGAACGCTGGACTGTCGCTCGTAATAAATTTCGTCGGACCATCAGCTATTAAAAAATGAAAATTTGTATATTTTAAATTAGCATTCACCTCTTCAAAGATTATACCTGTGTCGTTTAGATACTGCCTGAAAAACTTTAATAATAAATTGTGTCGAAATTCATCAGATGCGGTTTTTAATGATGGCAATAATCTTTCATTTGATGGTATCTCAATATTGCCTAATGAATTACTTGTTAAATTTTTATATATTTTTTCAAAGACCTGATTTGAAATAAAACCTCTCCAATCCAAAGCAGTAAAAAATTTCATTAGATATTCTCTGTCAAAGATAGCAACTTCGCCATTAGGCATATTTAACAAAGTTGATTCAATCTTCGCAACTTGTGAAGCCCAATTATTTTCATATTTGCTAGACCAATTACTTTCAATATCCTTTATTTTTATTTTTTCAATTTCTCTCTTAATACTTTTTTTACTTACTAGGCTACCATCCGCTCGCTTAACTACCCACTTTTCAAAATCATAATAGTATTTATTCATATCGAGAGGAGATTCAAGTACATTACCTTCATATTCAACAATATACGACAAAATAGGTTCAAAAATTATATTTGCATCACTTTCTGTGCAGATAGGCATTCCAGCTTTAATTGAATGAAAATCTGTTATTCCCGCTATTCTCTCTTTATTACGTTCAACAATTTTGCCAGGTGACTTTAGAAATTCTATGTTGAGTGTACCATTCCCATGCGCCCATGCTGACATATATGTTTGGGGAACAAGATGATGGTATTTTGCTTGTGTTTCATTCATAGTTTATTCCTCCATTACTTAAATTCCCATCCATATTAGCTTAAATTCGGACTTTGAATACCATATACGTGCAATTGCAATCTCTTATATTATTGACTTACCTTTTATTACTTTATTTTCACGTACTCATTTATTATATGGAGGGATTTTTTATGCTGTACCTAGATTTCCTTATATTTTCCCTAGTTTGCATCAACAGTTCAAAGGAGCTAACATCTAACTTCTTAAATAAATTAACATCAACTAAATTCGTTAATAATTTCTTAATATCTCCTTTTCTTTCTATTCCTACCAAAATACACAAAGTATCTTCTTCATGATTTGTTACTCGTTCCATTAAAAATCTTCTTCTTAAAATTATATCTTTAAATAACTTACTAGATGCCTCCATAATAAAAATCATAATCACTGGAATCTCATCAATTTTATGTTCTCTCTCATAGTTATAAGCCGCATAAGGATTGTAAAACATTTTCCTATACCTGCTTTCAACTAATCTCCTAGTCCTAGTTCTTAAAAAATCTGCTATATGCCCTCTCGTATATGAATCAAGTAAGAGAAGATAGCGGGCTAACTTTATGTCCAATACATTATTGGACTCATCCAGCAAACGTATTAATTTTTCAAATTCACTTTCCATACTTTGCTTTGGTTTTTCTTTCTTCATATCATATAAAATAAAATCATTTTCATCTAAACCCAACTTTTTCATATGCTTATATGCCATATATTCATTAATTTCATCTCTATGGCTTGCAAAATGAATCGAGGCTAGACCATTATTTCCATCAAATTCTTCAAGTAATTCCTCAACATAATTTGAATAATCATTATAAGCTAAATACATACCCAAGTGATCTAATTCATCATCTAACTTAATATATTCATTACACGATGCTTTACTTCTTTGATATAAAAAATTTAAGAAGTGACTAGGTGAATCTAGAATTTCCGCATACACCCTTAAATCCCCAACTGAAATACACCATACAGGTAGAGAAGAATTTTGGATTAAATCTGTTTTTTCAATTTGTGCAGCCAGCTCGTTTAAATCATCTAATGTTACACAACACGCTTGAACAAAATTAGCTTCTTTTAATTCTGCAATAAATTGGTATTTCTTCTTAGATTCTTTATGATAAATTTCGATTTTATTGTTCCTTTTATATTCTTCATAAAATCTAATTGTTTGGTTATAAGGGTTTTCTGTCAATTCTTTTAGTGATGATTTAAAACTTTCCTCATCTGAAAATGGTGATGCTGGCGAAATTGCTCCTGCTTTAACTTCAACAATAATCATCACATCATCATAAATTATTACTCCGTCACACTCGCACCATTCATTTCTTCCATTTGCACCAACAGGAGCCTTATAGTATATGTTTTTATATACCTTGGCTTTTGGTAGCAACTTCTCTAATAACTCAAATGGTAACTCTTCAGATAAAGATTTCTGTATTTCATTTATTTCCAATGATAAATTAGGATTAGCTTTTCTTAACACCTTTACAAATGTTCTATAAAAATTATCCAAAAGATTATCTATTGAAGTACAGTAGAATTTATTATTATATTTTAAAAACGGCTTATACTTTTGAGGTAATTCTTTATTCATTACTTCAATATCGTATTGATAATAATCCGGTAATTCACCAATTGAAAGTGAAAAATGATTAATAAATTCAGCAGGCCAGTTTGTTATTACTTGAACATTAAAGAATTCTGCAAAATCTATTATTTTTTCTTTATCAGCAAATTTAATAGCAGTTTCTATGTTAGGTATAATCTGCATTAATCCACTAGTTCGTAATTGCATACTAATTTTTTGGAGACCACTTACTATATCCTCACTTGTCAAACCAAATTCATCTTTACAAATTTTTGAATAGGGTGTTATTAATGATGTAAAATGTTCTTCTTCAAAATATGGATATAATTTTCCTGAAACATTTGTCGTCATTCCTTGTGAATACTTAATTAATTCGTCCTTTTCAACAACATTTATATACACTGCATTCAAAATATATAATTCTTCAATATCTTTTATTAACTTTCGAGATTTTTTATCATTAATAAATCTCTCATGGTTTTTATCATTTGAAGATGTAACTAAAATACTTTGTATAAAATCTTGAATCTTGTTTAACCCTGGAGAAACGTTACCATTAATACTAACCTCTGGATTACCTAAGTGTTTTATAGTCCTATATAATTCAATCAAAATTATATTTAATAGCGGATCAGTTTCATTAATTATTTTTTTTATAGATATTATTTTATTTGATATTTCACTTTCTAATTTCTCTATATCCATAAAAGCTAATGGTTTTTCGCTCACTCCTGGTAACCTTCCTCTCCACTTTAGATTCCTAAATCGCTTTTTTAATCTAGAAAAAATTTGTTTAGACACCTGCATTCCCCCATCTATAATCTCAGGTCATATAGTTGAATTAGAATTACTAGTAGCCGTTCTTACTACTAAAAAAAACAACATCTCAATTCCAAAATATTGAGATGTTGTTTTGGGCAGAAAATTCATTAAATTTTTATCTATTCCGTTGTTTCCACTCTTCGGCTCTTTTAAATTTATTTACCATGATTTCAACATTCTTTTCATAACTCTCTCTACTATATTTTTGAGGCAAAGTTTCAATTTTAGCATAGACAGTATCAAAATCTCTTTCGAATGTTCTTGGTGACGTTGAAATTTTAATTATCATCTCAATGATTAATTTAGCTTTTTCCAATCTTTCTTTGGACTTAAAATAATTATTACTATGAATTAATTGTTGTACTCTAACTTCTGGTGAATCAACATTTGTATTGAAAGTATAATACCACTGACCATGTGCAATTTTATTTCTAATCAGTATAATTTCATTAATATCTCGGTTTATAAAATTTAATATATCCTCATAACGCACTTGATTAGTACGACCTAATTTACTTTTTATATCAAGGCTAGAAAAATTTCTCCCGTTAATAGGAATAGCAAAAGCTTTGGCAAATGCCCAATTCAAAACATGCTTCCATTTTTGCTCTAAACTATTGGCATTCAACAAAACTAAATCTCTATCATCTTGGGAAAATTGCGCTTCATGTATTAATTTATAAAAACTGACTTCCATCCAAGCGCCTATTAAAAATGAATGTATATTTGTATGCATTTTGGCTTCAATATCATTTTCAAATTTTAAAGCTTGTTTAATAGCTTTTTCAGTATTTTTAATAGTTGCCGAAAGTTCCTTTAAATTTTTACTGTGTTTACTATACATATTTTCACCCCTGATTCCTAAACGCCAAAAAATACAAATCAAGTTATATTTTTTGGCGTTTGGGAATCGAACCCATGCCAGAACTACTTTACCCTTTTAGCTCTAGCGATTGCTATAACAAATAAGATGGGTAATACCATAGCAATCGTGTTAACCATTACACTATACGCCCTAATTTAATTATATCATTCTGATTTAGTTATTTTTACCATGAATTTTTGCTATCTTCACAGATAAATATGATCTTATACCTTGTTTTTTATCGTTTCAAATTCTTATCACTCTGTTTTTTGAATAATATAATCTGTTAGATAAGGTCTTATTTCCTTGAAATTCTTACTCTCTGTCGCACAAGCTTCTCTAGCCTTGGAAAAATATACAATACCCTTCTCCTCTAGCATTTTATCAATCATTAAACAGCAACATCTAATTCTAAATTCCTGTACTTTATTGATTTTATTTGCGTATGGTAAGAATGTACTTTCTCCATAAATTCCTAGAGAAATAATATTTCGGTTCAATAAAAGTACACAAGCCTCATACAGAATTTCAATTTCACTTCTTCAGTACATTACTAATCTAGAGTTCGTTATACATCTATAACTAAAAGGTGTTAAAAAATCAAAAAAAACGATTAGTATTAACACTAATCGCTAATTATTCTTAAACCTTCTATCATAATATTTTGTAACTACCATATAGTAGCTGGATTCCTTACAGGATACACTCTAATTTTTGCAATCTCTTCATTACTAGCAACATGAACATTAAAAGAGAATGTATCAATTCCTTCAAACCCGTCTAAGTCAATTCTTTCTCTAAAACTTGTACCTATAATTTCCCCCTCAGAATTATAAACACTTCCAATTATAATTATATCATCAGAAAGTTGTCCCCCAATAATTTCACCAACGATTTTAATCCCATTATCTCCACCATACCAAGAATCCTGAAAGGCACTCACGTTAAATTCTTCGATTAGAAACTCTTTTTCAAAAACATCAAACCTTTCAATTATTTCTTTCGGGAATTTCTCACCGTTCTCCATTGTTTAAACCTCCTCTAAAAATAATTATGCTCTCGGAAATACACGAATCTTTCCAACTTTATGTCCATTTGGTACATCTACACTGATCCTAAACGGAAATATCCCTTTAAAAGATTCTGGCTTAATATTACTCGTTACTAACCCATTACCATATGAATCATTTTCATCTGATGCAATAATATCACCGTCTTTATCATACACACTACACATAATTAAAAAAGAATTCTTTAAGTTATCGCCAAATATTTCACCATTAACAATAACTTCATTCTCAGTTGGCATATACGCATATAAATTCATTTCGTCAATTCCATATTTCTTCTCTATGTTATATAATCTTTGAATTTTATCTTTCGATATTTTTCTTGGGTGTCCCATAAAATATAATCCCCCTTATCAATTGAAAGAATAATTAGTAAAATCACCTTTATAAGAATCACAAATCCATTCCCAGCGAGTAACTCTTTTGGTTAATTGTAGCGTATCAATTGGATTTTTTATGTAGCAAACTTCTAATCCATCGTTCGTTTGCTTTACGATTGCTAGAATATAACTGTCTTTTAATTCATGTGCTGTTGAATATTCATTATTTGTTAATGATATAGTTGATCCTAGTTTATCTACACTCTTAACCTCTATATAGTCGGTTCGATTTGATCGCTGCACCTCTAGATCATAGCCTAAATTACTTTTACTAACATCAATCACTTTTTTTACATCCTCATCTATCTCTAAAAAAGCAGCTAAATTTGTTTCAGCTGCTCTCCATTTGCTTATAGAAGCCCTAATGTTGAGACTTTTTTTATTCATCTCCTTTTCCTTTAAACTATTATTTCCCCTTTGATAAAAGGAGTTTGAAAAAATATGAGTTTTATTCAATTCCTCTATTCTGTTATTTTTTAAAAGAACGTTAACTACATTATCTTTTTCAAAATCTTCTAGATTTTTATCGTTTAAAGCTGATATTAATGAAGGTTGCATTTTATTAATGAACCATTTGAAATCTTGTGGATCATTTAAGTTATTTTCAATTATCTTCAAAAACTCATCATCAAATTTAGAAGTAGGTTTTTCGTTTAAAGAAAAAATCCCATCTGAGAAATATATAATTTTTGCATTTTTTATTTTCTCCTGAATAGTTGTATTATGACTAAATCTATATTTACGAATAAACTCACCTATAATTTCTTGACTCCCATTTATAAAAGGAGTTTTCTTACTTGTAGCTTCTAATATTTCTTCTAAAAATAATGGTTTAACGCCAAATTTTTCTCCAAACTTTAGAATGCCAGGATATTTACTTTCCATTCGTTTATCGAGAGGTGTAAAATCGAAAAAATCGCAAAATTTATTGAAATCATTGAAATTTAACCATTCAGGGTTGATTCGTATTTTTTCTATTGATTGATTGTTAAACCATTTCTCTTTCTTTAGCTGGTCTTTTAAGTTTGTTAAAAAAATATCTTTGAATTTTACAACTGAAGAAAAGCGAGAAACCAAACTTTCCTCAGTAGTGCTTAGTACCTCAAATAGACCTGTAAAAACATCATCTTTTCCTTCATTTACATATCCCTTTATAATGTCAACAATCAATTTCGAACATCTGTTCAAAGATTCTTTGGATAAATCATCATTGACTATTTTTGTTCTTGATGGGTCAGTTGAGAAGTCTCCATTAATTTTAAAAGGTAATCCTACATTGTCTTTGGTAGGCATAAAAGAGTGAACCACTGACCTTTCATTTGATAATGGTATAATTCGCTTTTGATTATCCAGTAAGAAGGCTACAGATGTGGTTTTATCTTCTGATCGAGAATTTCTTAAAACCAGCCATTCTTCTTTATAATCATCATCGCTAATTGTTATATATTCTTCAAAACCATTATTAACTCTTTTCACACTGATGGTTTTAGATAGCTGCGTTTCAAATACAATCTGTTTTATACTTCTTAAAAAAAGTAGCGAACTTGAGTCAAATGAATCAATTTCTTCTTCTAAATTATTAGAGTTTGTATTTTCAAAGATAAAAATGGTTTTAAAATTTCTATCCAGGAGATTCGAAATAATATCTGAATGTTCCATTAAAGGATTATATTTATGTGGGATCCTTATTAAAGGTACTGGGATATCTGAATCTATTAGTTCGTTAGTCAGCTCTCTAGAAAAAGTTAAACCTAAATCGCCACTTATAATGTGTACACGCTCCGCTAAATTCACTACGGATTTAAACCCAATACCTCTATATCCAATGGATTTTCCATCTCTCTTTTTGGTCGAAGATCCGCTACGACAAATGGAAATGATATCATTTTCATTAAAAAACCTTCCATCATTAGCAACAATTATATAACCTTTATTTTTACTGATATAAAATCTAATTGAAGCAGCATCATCGGCATTTTGTAATAATTCTATAATGGATCGATTATGATAACTTTCCGCTATATAAGTTTCCATATGAGCTAAATCTGACAAAAGCAACGGTGAATTTTTGGCTTCCTCCAGAAAATTACTTTGTATTTTTTCTATAATTCCCATTAAATCTCCCCTTAGGTGAAAAAGGATATATTTTAAATTATGATAATCAAATTACTTTACTATTTTTTCTTATGATTAATAATCTCTTCAAATTCTTATTTTCAAATGAATAGTCTTATTGAACAGTATTTACTCTACTACGTAATGGCAACAATTCTGGATATATATTATTGTGTTTGTTCAGTTTTGCCTCTGTTCTTAAACTTTTATTTTGTTGGGTATGTTGAAAAGAGAAAATTTGTGTTAATAATTCTACTCCCCCTGCTGCAAGACAAATTTCGTTTACAGATTTATCTTCATATCCAGAATTCTCTTCTAAAAATTTTTTAATAACATGCGAATTATTAAAATTTTTCATAGTTATTTGATAGTCTAAACAATAATCTTTATGCATTTCGATAAATGATGCTTCATCATACTTTATAATATATATAGACTTTTCTAAATCGTTATTAGGTTGAAAATCGATAGCACTATCATCCATTTTAGTGGACATAGAAAGTAAGGTAGCTGAGTAAGTACTTACGGAAAATATTTTTGAGCCAACTCGATTATCGAAATCTGTGTTACTCAGATATACACGTCCAATATCGAATTTTTCATCCTTATAATATAAATTCAAAATGTATAAGGCACCTAATGCATTTAATAAGTTTTCAATTGTTGCTTTTTTTAATGAATTTCTTCGATCATGTTTAACTGCTTGATAAGCTTGCTTCCATTTACACCCACTAGATCCTCGCTTATTAGCTTTATATAAGGGTTTTAAGACTTTATTTGAATCATTATTAAAATACAGATTTGTAGCAGAAATGGCGATTTCTTTTTTACTTATCTTCCATTTTCGTTCTAATAAATCAAGACAATCCGTATCAAAATACAAATCTCTCCGACTACCATTTGTGTCTGTTAAGGTCATATTTCCACCAAGTTCTTGATAAATTTCTTTTGAAATAGCCTCAATTTCTATGGCACAACGAACAATCAAGTCTGCTATATGCATAGAATACACCTTTAGTTGATCATCCGTGATGTGAATGTAATCAGCCAATTTCAAAAATTCTTTCTCCAGGTTTTTATAAACCGGCCAATATAAATTTAATTTACTCATAACATCCCTCCATCACATTATTTAATTTACAATAATTCCCATATGAATAATTCGTCTATAAAAAGTGTAAAATGATTAATTAGAAATTCAACTGGATTATTTGCTATTGCTTCTACATAAAAAGAATCTACAAAATCAGTTATTTTTTTATTCGCATCTTTAAATAACTGTTTCTAAACTAGGCATAAATTGCATTAATCTATTAACACGTAATTGCATACTAATTTTTCGAAGACCACTTATTCTATCTTCACGTGTCATACCAAATTCCTGTTCACAAATTTTTAAATACGACGCTATTAAAGTTGTAAAAGGCTGTTAACTCATTTGGACAACCTCTTTCAAATTATAAAACAGAACCACATAACCATAATATGTAAATTATACCTTTTTAACTATATTAATTAAATGTAAAAAATCATTTCAAATAAAAAATCCTCCAATAAATTTATCTCATTGAAGGATTTTGAATTCTCAAGTTAATTATTAGTGATATATTTTTCCAAATAAGGTTTAATCACCTTGAAATTCCTACTCTCTATCGCACAAGCCTCTCTAACCTTCTCAAAATATACAATCCCCTTCTCTTCTAACATTTTGTCAATTACTAAACAACAGCGTCTAATTCTGAACTCCTGTACTGATTCGGTAATTTCACTTAATAGGGCAGTTGTTTTCGGCAGCTGAGCGTTATGCCTATTATTTGAAAGAGCTTCAATTTCTAAGTGCCTGCTAAATAATTTCTTTGTAATTCTAACTGGCTTTTCTAGTTTCAATAGTTCAGGATAGATTTGCCTGATTCTATTACAATATTCTTCATCCCGCGCTTTCCAATCAACAGCTGGAGCGTTTTTATTATTTTGCACAGGGCTTGGCATATTTGCTTCAAACCACTGCAAATCATTTTCATGCAACCATTTACAAACTCTGTGCAATTGTTTCCACAGCTGTGTTCTTGTAATCGTTGGTTTATTCTCTATTGCACCTAAAATTTGCGCTCGGTATTGCGTACGACGTTCTTCACTATTTCGTGATAGGACCTCACGCTTTGACGGTAATTTGCTATCTAGCATTTCTGTATCGTTTTTATAAAGATACATAAATACTTTTTTTAATTCTGTTTGAAATTGCTTTCTGCTACCATTAGGATTTTTACTGAGCCATTCTAATAGCTCGGCTCGATATGCCGCTGTTCGTTCTGCGGATTTTTGATTAATTGACAGTTTATTTCGAACCGTACCTTCACTTATCCCTAAAGCTAGCGCAATCTCTTCACGATGCATGTTTAAATTTACTAGTTCATTAAATTTCGCTTCCCATACATCCCCATAGGCTGTGATACGACTTCTAGTCCACTTTTCACTTTCATCCTTCTCTGGACCCGTCCTTGTGTATTCAAAACCGCAAGAACACTTGAATTTACCAACGAGAACGTCCGTTTTTTCTCTTTTAGTAATAGATACTTTCGGAACAACAAACTCCTTGTAATGGCTTGCCGCAGGATTTAAGCACGGCCACGGTCCTTTACCAAAAGGTCCATCATCTGCCTTTACATCCAAAAATGAATCAATGTCTTGATCAAAAAAGTATAGTACTAAAAGATGACGAAATGGATGAATCCCTTGCCGCTTATAATTTGTAACGGTGCTTTGCAGCAAATTGTTGTCTCCTGCATCTCTTATATATGAATGAAATCTTTCTAAAAAGCCTTTTGGAAATTTCGCTTTAAACGCTTTTAATAGCTCTGTTTGTCTCACTGATGAATTTTTCATAATCCAATTATTTTCTCTAAGCAAAGACCGATACTTATTAAATGTCACTTCCAACGATATGTTTTCAAGAGGTGCATTTAACAGCTTATAAGCCATTTGTGCAAGCTTTATTTCTACTTCTCTATGCGCTGCTATTTCATCAGTGGTATTTTGACATTTCAATGTATCTAGCACACGCGGATCAAGTCGTATATAGCCATGTCTACTATGATTTTTATAGTCGATAGGATATTTTATTAAATGTTGCTCATGATGTGGGCAATAGTAAATCGCAAGAAGATGATGTTCTCGATGTAAATACGGCTCTCCATAACGCTCAATATCTTCGCTGACACATTTCCTGCAGAAGAAAATTCCTTTTTTATTATCAATTTTCGTAGGAAGAGTCCCTAATCGCCCTTGTAGCCCTCTAGCATCGTTTTTAACATCCTCTAAAACTTTTTGTTGCTTTGCCTTAGTTATAAAAGGTGCAAAGAAAGGATATATAGTATTTTCCGATAAAACCCGTTCTACTGTATATCCTGGGCCTAAATTTTGCACAAGATTAGATAAATGACTGCCTAATTCAATCGTTGGTATCACTGTTCTACTATCAAATAATTCTTCAAGAGTATCTACAAAACTAACATTGCCATTATAAAAATGATACCGGCTAATGGCTGAATACAGCAATTCATTTGGATATGGATCCGTAAAAAACGGTAACACTATCCCCCCTCCCATTTCACAAGGAATTTATTAAAATTTAATTGGTATATGCTACTTACCTTAACTTTTTAAGCAGTTTATAATGTCTTTTGCCAAAATTTTCGATCCAGCAGCTCCCTTCAAATATTTCAAATCTCCACTAGCTAACCAGTCAATCTCTTTTAGATTCAATAATGTTTTAGCAATTTTTGAAGAGTCTGGCTGTTGTGATTTTGTAAGATAATTTTCATTAATGACTTGATTTCCAGCTATAGCTAAAGCATTTAAGCCAGTTATATGAGTCATTCGATACAATTTGTTATCCGCCCACTGCTCTGGAAATAGTTCCTTAATTGTATTGAAATAAAATAGGCACAGGTTTAATTTCTTCTCCTTAGGAAGTTTCTCAAGATTTGATTTCTTAGTTAACAATTTCACCATGTTATATAGATTTTGGAGCGTAATATTCTTTTCTTTACTACGATTTCCAGTTAATGTTCCTTTACTAAAAAATGGACTTTCTGGTTTCAAGATTAAATTCGTTGCGACCCAACTTAAATCATCATTATTTCGATTTAAATATCGACTTAATGATGTTCCAATGCCCTTAGCCTTTGTATTAATCACATCAAAAAGCTTAATTTCCTCATCTTCATCCAAATAATGAAATGCTAAAAATGGGATGATTAACGTACTCGCTGTATCATTAATATACTTTTCAATTCCCCCAAGACGATGTTGACCATCCATTAAAGTACCTTTCTTTTTACAAATAAGACGCCCAACATTTGGTCGATGCTTATCATACGCATGAAACTCCCAGTTACCAGCTGCATTTAATAAAATCGGTGTATATAAGGAATCCTCTCCCTGAGATAAATAATCTGCAAAATCTTCACAACGCTTACGGTTGATCAGCCGCTGATATCCTTTCCCTGACGAGTCATTATATAACTTTGAATATGAAAAATTAACTGCAACTTGCGAAGACACAAAACCTTGATAAGCTACTCGACCACGCATTTTAGATTGAATTACATTCTCAATCGCTATATTTGAAGGTAAATTATTACTCATATTTTTTCTCCTTTACATTTAATCTATATCATTTTAATACCAAAAGATAATATAAATCAATTAAAATAAACTTATAAGTTATTTTTTTTATAATTCAATGGTATGTAATGCTTGTTTCACCTCACATACGCTTAAATGGGGTGATACAAAATGGACTTAAATAAAAGAGTAGGAATGAACATCAGAGCAATTAGAAAGGCACAGAAATTAACAATCGATGAACTAGCTGAAAAATGTGACTTTCAATCCCCTTATCTGTCGGATGTTGAACGCGGAGAGAGAAATATTACGTTACAAACTTTAAATAAAATATTAGATGCGCTTGAAGTAGATCCAGGAAGTGTATTAATTCCTGAAAGCAGAACTAATGAAAAGCCTGAAAATATTAGAGAAGAACTTTTAAACATTTTATTTAATACACTTGAGGATAAGAATGAAGATGATATTCGAATGTTATTGAATATCACTAATGAGATTTTTGGTCGATTTAAAACAAATTAAAAAGCAGCTTGTGAATTTTAATCACAAGCTGCCTTCTATTTCTTAATAATCTTCATACTCCATTAAAAATTGTAACCAACCTTTTTGAAAATCTAAAGAATCAATACCACCGATAAAAGTATAATGATTATCTCTATATGTAAAATAATCCTTTAAGAAGTATTCCCACAACAATTCCATACCTTTATCTGCGTAATGTTCAACAATAGACTTCAGAGACTTAACATCATCAAAACTTTCAGATTTTAATCCCTCTCCCCCTAAAGTTGCAATTAAGAAATATATAGTTCTTAACTCATTTGATTTTATTGAAGAAAAACGAAACTCAGTAGTATCTGTAATTGATTCAGATTTTTCCCCTTTACTTAAAGCTAATGTAGCACAGAATAAAAATAGTTCACCAT
The DNA here is from genome assembly GCF_020217405.1 of Lysinibacillus capsici. NCBI lineage: Bacteria > Bacillati > Bacillota > Bacilli > Caryophanales > Bacillaceae > Lysinibacillus > Lysinibacillus capsici. The sequence goes on from NZ_CP084108.1 coordinate 3,045,749, forward strand.
TATCCTGAAATAATAGTCCTTCCTTTCCATTATCTCTATCACCAGCTAACTCTTTATATATTCCTTGAAAAGACTTTCTATATCTTAGACGTACATCATCACCGAAATTAATATAACGAATAACTTTATTCATGCCTTTACCCTAACGTTTAGCAACAAATGTTTCAACGTTTCCTTCCTCAATAATTGCTTTACCTGGTCCAACTAATTTAATTTCATATAATTTTCCCCAACGTTTTGTAGGTCGTAATGCTTTTACTTCAGCATTAGTAAATTCGGTATCGGTAACTAATAAAATCCATTGAGCTGCTTTCTGAGGAATTATTTCTAACAAATTGTCCCGATTTTCACCTGATATTCGACCAAAAGGTGTGTCCATAAATAACGGTGTCTTTAATTGATCTCCTGTACCTTCAGAAATTTCCAATAATGCTAAGATAAATGAAATTGATAAAATATGCCTTTGACCAGATGAAATGTTTGATAAGAACTCAAAATTACTAAATGATTTAACATCTAATGAAAAATCTTCTTTTACAATAACATTACTAAAGTTCATCCTTGAATCTTCGTCTAATAACTGTTTGAAAATTCTAGTTGCAACTGTTGATACTTGCATTGCCATTTCTTGTGTAAATTGATCTTTAACTTTTTCTAATTCTTTTAAGGATTTTTCTGCGAATTCTTTGTAATCTTCAAAGACCGTTTGACTTGCTTCTAATTTTTTTAATTCTCCACATTTTCGATTTTGAATGTTATACTCTTCGCGTTTAGTAATAAGTGTCTGTTTTGCCTTTTGAATTTTTGAGTCCCACTCTCCCATCTTACGAACAAGATTTTCTCGTGAAATCTCCTTTTCTTTAGCTTCTTGATCACCTATATTACCAATTACTTTATCAATTTCGTCAATTTTTGTACTTACTACTTTAATTTCTCGTAATAAGATTCCTATATCTTCACGTAATTGCTGGATATCTTTTTTACTATCCATCGACTTATTATTAATAATTGCTACATTTAGATTTAATTCATTTAATGCATCTCTATATTCAGATTCATTAATATTACTTAGAATGTTTTCAATATGTAAATACTCAATGGAACCTTTATTTGCAGATGTACCACAAACCCCGCATTTTTCCTTATCCAAAAATTCCTTCAGCAGATTGTAACTTATATTAAAACTCTCTCCTAAATTATTCTTTTCCATTTCAATATCCGTATCTGCTGCGTATAAAATAGTATCAGATATAGCAAATATAGCTTTACTTCCAGCTTCTCTAACACTTTGCTCCAGTCTTTTCTGTGTTTTTTTCAGAGATTTCAATCTCTCTTCAGCTAATTCACGTTCTTTTACTTTTTCTCTTACCGTTCTATTTTCTTCTAAATATTTATCAATTTCTTCTTTATCTCGCTCCATTTCTTCTAGTTGAACTTCTAAGGTTTCTATTTGTTCCTCGAGTTCTTTTTTCTGTCTTTCAATATCATCAAGTTTGTCTAAAGCTAAAGAATATTCTCCTTTAGCTTCCCCCTTAATCTTTTGTTTATATGATTTATATATTTTTTCAATTGCATCAATTGAGTTGTACAAAGAATCTATACCTAATAATTTCTTAATACCTTCTCTTACCTGACGACGTTGTTCAACTGTAGATTTAGTCATCTCTTCTATTTGCTCTCCATCAAATAAAAAATATTGTCGCATTTTTTTACTTAGAGCTTCTTCAGCAAGACGATTAATATCTTCGATTTCTCTATATGCATTGGTACAACCGTTTTCATCAACAACTTTCAAATAAGTTTCATCCCATAAATCTGCTTCTTCAATATCTGTACCTTCTTGTGTAACTGCCATGCTACGCTTTATTTCGTAATGTTTGCCATTATGCTCATATGCAACTTTTACAGAAACATCAACATAGCCATCCTCTTGAAGTGCAGCAATGTTTCCTATGTGTAAAATTTCCTCTTCATTTTTCTTATTCTTACTTAATTGACCATCTCGTTCTAGTTGCTTATCACCATGAAATGCATAAATAAATGCACGATAAATAGTTGTTTTTCCTTTACCATTAGCCCCATAAACTACGGTTACATTTTCAGTACCATCTTCCGAATTTGCAAATTCAATTCGATGAGTGCCATAATATTGCTTAAAGTTTGTCATTTCAATCCATTTTAGTTTCATGGCTTACCTCCACATAGTTTGAAATATTTCTTTGATATTTTTTAATTACTTCATCGACCGTTCCATTCTCACTATCTATTAAAACGTCCTCTATAAACTTTTTAATTTGGACATTATCAGTTTCAAGCATATCAATAATTTTTTTGTGTATATTATTATTCGTCATATTCTCCTCCTAATATGCTATATATTTCTTCACGACTTAAATATAATAAATGAGTTAAATTAAATTTCTTTAAAAAAGGTCTAATGTAATTTAGACATTCTTGACTATTCAAAGCGCAAAACTGAAACTCCATAAATCTTGCCAGTTCTTTTTTTATAAGTAATTTATTCGATTCTAAGTCCCGATTATCCGTTGGAAATACTAAATAATCATGAATAATAGCTTTACTTTTTCCATCAGATAATCTTAAAACTCTTCCTCTGCGTTGAATAAATTGTCTTGGATTACTTGTATTAGCTAAAAAATATGCTCGTTTTGTTGCAGGTATATTAACTCCTTCGTCTAAGCATTTCATGGCTACTAAAATTTGGATTTCTTTATTTCCGAATTCTTCTAAATATAAAAGTCGATTCTTCACTTTAGTAGTGCCTACTATTTCTTGCACAAATAAATCATAATTTGAAATTTCTTTTAAAATACTTCTATGACTCCCCTCTGGACAATAAACAATAGTATATGCAATATTTTCAGTACCTTCTTTTTCTATCTGTTCTTCTAAATCCATAAAAAATTGAAACTGTTTATTCTCTGCTACATGTATAATTTGATTCCTTTTTCGAATTAAACTCTCTAGATGCTCCTTAGATTTATTTATAGCACCTGCTATTTGACTAGAAAGACTAGTATATTCTTTTTGTTCTTCTTCATTTAAGAAAACTATTTTGGGAATATAATCATAAGGAGTTAGGAAACCTTCTTCTATAGCCCTTTCAATTGGAAAATTGAATACTTCTTTATCAAAGTAGTTATTTAAGATTTCAGTACCTTCTAAATCCATCCAGCGCTCAGGTGTAGCTGACAAACCTAAACGCAATTCTATATTCTCAACTAGACTTCGTCTCAACATTTTGGATCCTAAGTAATGAACTTCATCAGCTATAAATAAAATTTCATTTTGTCTTTTTATTCTTCCTAATAAAGACAAAAAACCTTCTAAATCAGCATTAGACTGATGTGTTACTATTAACGTTAAATGTGTAATATCACCATAGTTATAATCATCAATAGCTGATCGCATCTGAAGCTTCCAATTACGATTTGTACTTAAGCATTCTAATGGTTCGTAACCAAATTTTTTAGCATCCTCTGCCCATTGATCAACTAAATGTTGAAAAGGTACTGATATTACATTAACTATTCGTTTTTGTTTTCTAAATTGTTTCACACTCGCTGCAAGGGCTGTAACAGTTTTTCCTGTACCAGTAGCCATAGATAAAAAACCTTTATTATTATTATTCTCCCATGCTTCAATGGCTAAATGTTGGTAATCATATAGCTTATAATCTGAAGGTATAAAGGGTCCATCTTGTTTATCTTGCTTATCCTTTTTTTCTGAATAAGGTCTTTTATCATTTATTCCTTTTAGTTTTACTATTTCTTGCTTTATACTTTCTGGAATGTCAAATACCTTATAAAAGTCATTCTCTCCCTTATTCAATTGTTCAAATTTTTTGTCATGAAATTCAATATAAGGGGCTAAACCAATTTCCCAAGATTTAAACAAAGATACCCCCTCTCCATTTTGCATATATGCATTATAAGAATCATTTAACGAACCATGTAAAACTATTTTGTCTCCAGCCTTGTCTGTAAAAATCGCATATTTGTCATGAAACATCCCTGAAGAATTTCTTGGGATTGCAATTTTAAATGTTAATAATTCGTCTGCTACTAACCATGCTAATAACACTTTACTATCATAGTTCATATTACGATTCATTTTTTCGACTTCTCTTAAAAGAACACTATGTAAAGTAGCACTAGTTTTAGCCTTTTCGCCGTACTCTATTGCTCCTAAATCTATATTTTCTAAATGGGGAGAAGTAATAATCGTTGCATGACCATTATTATTTATGAAATCCAATAAGCCACTCAGATTTATTGATAACCATTGGCTTGTAAAATAGCCTACACCACGTTTATACTCAATCGATTTTTTCAATAAAGGGACAATTAAATCTTCGCTAATATTATCAATTGAAGTATCGTAAACAGCTTTTAGATTCAAAGATTTAAACATAGCTCACCTCAATTTTTTTATTGCCTTATCCATATAATTATGCCATCGTGTTGATATTGAGCTTCATCATCTTCTAAGATACGTTTAAAATATTTATACGTCATAACTTCATGACTAACTAGCCATTGCTCTAATTTTTTTATCGTTGTTCTACCTTCAAATACCACTTTCAATGTATGAACTATTATCGATTCTATATCTTCCAAGTTAAATTTATTATCTCTTGTAAAGAGTACTGTGTCCTTTATAAATGGAGTAAAGAACCGGCCAGATATTTTTAATACAGCTTTTAAAAGATCTACTGTCCAAACTTGATTATCGGTTAATTTAGGAAATTCTATTGCTTGTTGTAATAGATACAACATATCGTCATTAACTGAAATAAAAAAATACCCTTGATTTTCTTGATTTTCAACATAATATTCATAAACTTGTTTAGCTAATTTATCAATCTTCGCTTCAGTAAGTTCTAAAATATCTCTATGCACATACATAGCGCCTTTTTCAATAGGTACTATCATATGAGACAATGAAAATCTGATTGAAATCTCATTTTGAGTCCATCCCTGACTAGTAAAATGATTATTAATTTGCGAAATAAATACAACTTTCCCTTGTTCTAATAAGTATTGTTCTAACTGCCCCTTTAATGAAACTTGTCCTAATTTAATTACTTCTTTATTGGATATCTGAGGGTATCTATAAAATGTGAATACATCAGGATAGTAATATTTAATTAATGAAAATAATAAATGATATGAATTTATCTTTGCACGCTTCAATAAAGCTTTTTTTATAATCGTAATTGGAATGGGAACATCAAATTTCTCAACTTCATTTTTTAATTGTGTTACCAGCATATTTAACTTTTCTTCGTCTACCTCAACATTATCAATATGAACATATTGAGTAGCATTATATTGTACGATACTATTACAATCTAATGTGAGCCTTTGTTCAAAACTAAATGTAGGTAATCCTACAGTCTTTGTGAAGTATTCAAAAGCTGCTGAACGATCCAATGGTTCTCCTGCATTAAAGAAAAATTCTTCTATTTGTTCAACTTGTGTAACATGTTCACTATCAGCATTTTCAATTAAACGAATATAAGGAACTTTTCTAAAATAAATTGTACTTGGCTCTAAAAATTTTAAAATTGTGTACAACGCATAGTGATTATCAATATTCATAAGTGCCAATTTCTCTTGAAAACGTTCAAAAATTAAATTAATACTCATTTCAGGTAAATTATTTTCTTTTAAATGCAACTCGATAGATTCTATGATTTCATTAAATTGCTCTAACTTATAATTTTCAATCTTTGTTTTAGGTACATAATATCCTCTGTTCCAAAGATATGCTGTACGCTGAATATAAGCTGTAATACTTCGTTCTGTAAAATTGAATTCTACACTAGGTAATTCTTGTTTTAGCATGTCAATTAACTTCGCTGCTTCTTTAGGTAAAGATAGCCCCTCTGAAAAATACATACAATAAACTTTATAAGCCATGCTCTCTAAGGATGCTTTTATAAATAAATTTGTATTACCTTCTATTATCAATTGCTTAACATCACTATTTTCCCAAATTAAATATACAGGGATAGTAGTATATTCTTTTTGTATTTTTTGTAATAAATTATTTAAATCTGAATCATTAACATATAGCTTAGATGAAAATAAATTTTCCATCTCAATTTGGACAATTCCTTGCATCATCTGAATTTCTTCATAAGATGCCTGATGATAAAACCCTTCTTCCTCATATTTCCAGCCGTTACTTAATTCTGCTAATATCGCTCCAATAAATCGGCACTCTTCAAATGTAAATATCACATCAAATAATTCCTCTATTTGATTCACAGTGAAAAAGGGTTTAGATTCTTTATAGTCACGAAGTTCAATCCAAAACCAATAAAAATTGTTAACAAATTTTATTGCAGTTTTTTTTACTATTTGCCTAACTCTTTCTCTAGTTAAATTATATTCTTTAGCTACAAATTCTAGAGTATTCACACCACCAGTAAAGCCTTTATAGCGACTTAAAAAAATTGCTAAATTTCTTTCATCACAACCTGTTTTCTCATCTGATTCACAAACTAGCTTACAAAAACCCTTAAAATCTATAACATCTTGATTTTCAAGATTATACTGTGTTAAGCCAATTAAAAATTGAAGAAACTGATCTATTTTTTTACTCCCTAATTTCGGTACCCGTCCTAATCTATCCATAATATTACCTTTTAAATCTTTGAAGAAAATATCACCTTCATTCTCTAAATATTTTGCTATTGTAGGGGTAAAACATTTATAATCAATTTCTCTATCAAGATACTTGAGGGGAATTTGATAGATTGCACCATTAATTAATAATTCTCCTTCACCAAACTCTTTATGAGCTACTACAAGGTTATTTTCTATTTCATTTTGTTCTATATATATTCTATTTGAAATTTTATCTAAATATTCAAATAATTTTTCTTTCTTTCCAATACCAACACCCATTTTTCTGCTAAAATATAAATCTAAATCCTCAGGTAAATCTTCTACATACCTAATTTGATCATCCTCAAAATGCTGATTAATTATTCTCATAGATGTATCTGTGATTTTAATTTCTAGCTTAAATTGGTCAGAAGAGAAATTCAGAAATTCATTATTAAGCTTTACATTTTTATTTAAACTAACTAATACCCCATTAATACATAAATCCCCAAACTCTTTTTCGATAATTTCCATCGGTATATAACCGCTTAAATAGTTCATTAACTTTTGTCGATTAACACCACTCAAACTTTCTTTAGTTTCGAAACCAAGATTACTTAAAATACGTTTAAGTTGTTCATGTTGGAAAATATCATTTAATTTTAAATAATCCTCAAAACTAAAAGTATCTTTTGTATCTACAATAATATTAAGCCTACTGTGAAATCCTTTAAATGTTATATTATAAAGAGCTAATACTCGTAAAAGCTGGTTAAACATATTTGGATTTTCTTTAGATATTTTATTTAAATTTTCGTCATTAAAATCGCCAAACCAAGATGCTTCAAAATATTCTTGGCATTGTTGAAAATTTGTTTGATATTTCGAAATTTTAATCCCCTTTAAAGTTTCATCAATATTATCAATCACAGAACTTCCTATCCCCTTTTATATTTATATTTATATTGCTGTTCACTCTATTAGTTCTATATTATCACATAATTCATTACAAACTTCCCTTTATTATTCTATATATTTACAAAAAACTGTAATCTGTATTATAAATCTAAGTCATTTTTGAAGGCAAAATTAAAAATGAGTCCATCTGGCTCATTTGTTTTTGGAATTGTCGGATGTTTAATACCTAATTCCTCGGCAATAACAATTGTTTCTGCCAAAGGTAATAAAGGAAATTGTTCTCGAATATCGAAAAACAAAATCAGAATATTCATATAAATAAAAGTGATTTCGTTCCAAGTCTGATAGAAATTCATGCTGTCTATTTATTTTATTACCTTTTAAACGGGTAATTCGACCGTCTGAAGACACATCTTGAATAGTTAACCAAGGTTTATAATCCGCACCAACTCCAGAACCCCGACCTGGTATGTTTACTAGTCAGTTAAAAACTAAGTCAGAAAAAGAAATTCATTTAATAATTAAATTAGCCAGTGAAATTTTTGAAACATATGCAAAATAAAAAGGCGTGACTTAAAATAAAGTCACGTCTATGTTGTCATAGATAAAATTCTTAAGTCATATATTGGAAAAATTTTGGATGCAAAGCTACATCAATAATTTATGATTAATGTATTCTTTTAAATCATTTTGGATTTCTATAAAGTGTTCCTTTTTAGTTATATTAGCTATAGTTCTTATTTTAGATAATGAAATAGTTTCATTTTTTTCTATTAATTCATCTATAATTTTTGTACATCTACGGTACTGGTATTCCCTGACTGTCTCAATTATAGAATGTAGTAATTCATTACTTCTAGGTAACTTCTCTATTTGATTTTCTAAATTAGAAAGTATACCTAGTTTCTTCCCTATAATAGATTTTGAAATTCTTACGGGCTTATCCAATTGTATTAGCTCATCGTAACAATTCTTTATTAATTCAGCATATTCTTTGTCCCTTTCTTCCCAGTTAACAATCTGTTTATTCTGAGCCTTTTTTCTTCTCTGGGGTAACATTTCATCAAACCAATTTGGGTCATTTACCCTTAGGTAATCATATATTCGAGGAGCTATCTTGTATAAATCAGCTCTATGATATTCAGGGAAGTTTCTCATTAGTTCTTTCATTTGTCTTTTATATGAATCAAGTTTAAAGAATTTCCTTTTATACTCAGGAGGATTTGTTAAATAGTTCTTTACTGTTTTTGGTGTTACATTTAATTTTTGAGCTATTTGTTTTAAATTATATCCCTCTTCATATAAAACATATAATTTGCTTACCCACTCCTCTCCAAACCTATAAATACTATAATATTCATATTTATTTTCCCCTTCTGTATCTGGTCCTTTTCTTGTGTAAGAAAATCCACATGAACATGTAAAGATTCCTATTAATCCATATTTCCTCGTACTTATTGAAACTTCTTGAATAGTATCTTCTTTATAATGCTTAGCCACCATATTCAAACATGGCCATGGACCTGCACCAAATGGTCCTTTATCTTCTTTAATCTCCATAAAAGAATATATATCTTCACCTAAAAAATGAATCAACAATAAATGACGGAATGGATGAACAGCAGTTTTTGAATTACGCGAAATATTCCTTAACCAATTTTCACTTTTAGTCATATCTACGAAGGATTCATATTTTTCTAAAAAACCTTTAGGAAAACTTCCATTAAAATAATCGTGAAGCTTTTCCTGTTTAACTAAGCCCTCTCCCATGATAAACCCATGTTTTCTTAATAAGGTTCTATATTTTAGATTTATTTCTTGTACTGAATATTTATTAAATTGTAAAATAAATAATTGATTTGCCATCTCTGCTAATTTAATTTGAACTTCCTTATATAGATCCTTTTCATTCTCCTCAATATTAAAATCCATTATATTCATATCTAATCGAATATATTGAAACCTACTTTTTTCGGAAAAGTTAAAAGCATATTTTTTTAGTTTTATAGAGTGATACCCACAATAATCAATTCCTTGTAGTTGATGTTCTCTATGTATGAAGGGTTCTCCCCAAAAATTTATATCTTCTTTTGCACATAAAGAACAATAATATATTCCGTCTTTTTTGCAAATACTCCCTGCAGTCATTCCTAATGCATTATATATTCCATTTCCATTTCCACTACTTAAATTTATTATTTGTATTTGACGCTCCTCAGTTAAAAAAGGAGAGTAATATGGATATATGGTATAATTTCCTAAAATCAGTTCTACAGAATAATTTCCGCCTATATTTTTAACAAAATCATAAATCCTAGTTCCTATTTCCAAATTCGAAGTAACTGTGCGACTAGAAAAAACCTCTTCTAAAGTATCCTTAAAGTCAATATTTCCAGAATAAAAATGATATCTTGCAATTGCTGAATATAAAAGTTCATTTGGATATGGATCTGTGAAAAATGTTAACATTCCATTTCATTCCTAACTTTTTGTTTTAAATAACCGCTCTCTTAAAATAGATGTTCTTATCTTACTTTCTATATATCTTTCTAAACGAGGTTTTATTTCATGAAAATGCTACGTTTTAATTGCCGCTTTTCGTTGCACTCTCCACATTATTACTGACTCATTATTTTTAATCCCCTTTTCACAATAATCCATCACCAGTATCAACCTATATCAATACCATTTAATATTTTGCACTTTATACCTCAGATTTTATATAACCATTATCTTTTAATAATTCGTAAGGATGTTTCTTTTTTCTCAATGCTCGCTCTCTTAAATCCAATAATTGTAATATTTTATTTGAAGTATCTACATGTTTTTTCTTTTCTTTTGCTTTTTCATTCAATTTAATTAAAAATGGAATCAACCTAGCCTTAAGAGTATTCTCATCCGTATCAATCGGTGCATCTTCAACTATTTTTTTCGTAGCTTTTGCGATTTCACTTGAAGATAATGAATCAAATATACCTATAGCTGCTACTTCCAGGCTTAGACCTTCAATTATTTCCTTTTGCTTGTAAGCTATCGTATTCTTTCGTTCTTTCATCGCAGCCTTAATCTTACCTTCATACTGCGTACCCCTCTTATGATTCATCATCAATTCATCCAAATTAATCATTATATCCTCGTACTTATACATAGCAGCAAAATCATTATTCCTAATTGCATTTAACATTGGCTGGATAATTTTCATATCCTTCTTAGCAGTTTGTTTTAGCACCCTTACTGTAATGATTTCATTTTCATTACTCTCATCAAACAATACCCTCTCTTGAGCCAAGATAAAGAGGTTTACAGCTACTGATGTTATTCCCTGACATTCCTCATAGAAAGTCTTTTTAACCACATCTGTAAGCTCTGAACGTGTTTTAAGACATTGTAACTCCCAAAGTGTTTCTAAAAAGAATTCCCATTCTTCACTATCTTCAGCCATACGATCCCATATAATAGCCCCTTCACTTGCTGCACGACGAGCTTGTCTAAAGTTACCTTTGAATAATTGCTGAGCTTTAGACGTACCAATTAAAACAGTTGGAATACCTACTGTATTTGATAACGTAACGAAGAAGTTTAGCATTTCTTCTTGTTCATTTTTTGCATTTAACAGGTGCTGAATCTCATCAATAACTAATACACCAATTCCATACATGCTCGCTAGTGAAGTCATATGCAGTAGCATTGTAGATGTCAAACGGTTTAAATATCCAAACTTTTCTAAATATCGTGTCCCTAGTAAATCGTCAATAGCTTTGAAAAAGCTCTTACATAATGTTGAAAGACTTCCATCATAGGGACAATCAATCTTTAACCAAACAATTTGCGTCCGATTAAACGGATGTTGTTCGTATATTTCATGTTTTATTATCTGAGGGTACATTAATAACAGACGCTCAATTGCAGTTGTTTTACCGATGCCTGAGATACCAATAATCGATAGGCTATCTGCTGTTGAGCGAATATGATTTAAACGCTCATCAATATAATTATGGGCTTGCTCCTCATCTTCACGCAGTTCATGTAGCATTCGAATTCTTTCAAAAAATGTTTTATCTAAAGGATTTCTAGCTAAATAACCACGGCGAATCAACGTTGATAACCTACGCTCTACTTCAAAATGTATCGGTAACGGCTGAGTAAAATTTTTCACACGTTTCAGCACATGATAACGAATATTTGTTTCACTCTGCTTATCTCGCTCACTAATACTTGGTGTTACTATAAAGCGTTCTAATACATCATCTTCACTAAAAATTGGTGGAAGAGCTTCAATAAAAGGGTTTTGAGCGTATTCCATAAGCAGCTGTGGCTTATAGTTGGCTTCTTCCCTATCACCCTTTAAGACGGCATTATTCATCTTTTCCAAATTTCTCATCTCGCTTCCTTTTCAATTTTTCCATAAGACGTGAAGATGTTTTCTCTTCTGGTTGTTCTTCAATTTTTGTTTTCATTGTAAAATCTATAATCTCTGTTGGTTGTTTATCTACAGCAGACGTAGGCGATAAATCAAATTTCTCTTCTTCTCTATTAACTTGTTTTTCATTAGCTTTATTATCTCGAATCGTGGCTAGCTTTTCTTTTTTACTTGTTGGTTGATGTAGTGCCTTTTTCTTCTTTTGCTCTGCTGCCTTAATAATTTGATCCATCATCGTATCTGTATTAATTGTCAGTTGCACTTGCTTAGAGCGTTCCTCTTCCTCTAATTCATTTCGGAGTTGGTGCTGAAAAATAATATCCTCTAAAAAATCCCATTTATATTGTTGGCTCACCTCTAATAAAATGCACGTCTCATAATCCATTCCGTTATCATTCGGGATATAAATTTTGTCTAAATAGCGTGGGTCATACACAATATTGATACTTTTATTTTTTAACTTGGCATACCATTGTTCTTCAATTGCCCGTTTTGAGCCGTATAATAAATTTTTGAACTTGATACCTGCTCGTGAAATGGTTGCTTTGCCACGTGGCAATACATTTAGACGTAAAATATCTCTATCTACTATACGGAGACGCCCTTTACGATTTTGAATGCCCCAGTTCCATAGATTAATAGGTGTTGGTACAACCCCATCGGTAATCATCTCTTTTTCCATTGGATACTTATCGATAATTTTATGGTTATGCTGTAGCATCATTGTGATGATTAATGCCGTAAACTCTTTTAAATTCAGCGTAGCATCTAGCCTATAATCTCTGTCCCCACGCTCTCGATATTCTTTTTGAATAGCACCAGGTGCTTTTTGCTTCACTTTTCCGTTAATTGTACGGAACTTACGCTCAACAATACCTTTTAAATCTCCTCGATACGCTGTTGTATTTTCAATTTTGATGTTTAAATTATTAATAAGTCCTTCTACGGCATAGCCTTCAAATTCTCCTCGGTCTGCAATAATAATTTCCGGCAAATGATGTGTCGGCCATTGCTCTTCTATAATATCGATATTATATTGCTTACAAAATTCAACTTTATCAGCAACCATATTATCTAAGGCCATCATTGCACCTAGCCAAGACGGTCCTTCTAAGCCTACATAAATTCCTGTAACGATACGTGAGTACACATCAACAATTGCATAAATAACAGGTCTACCAATAATACGATTCACATCAAAAGCACTCACTAAATAAATATCTGCAATTGTTGCATCAATTTGAAAACGAGTACCAGGTCCATTCGTTTCAACCTTTGAATTACTTAAAATCGGACGATGCTTTAATTCATATTCTTTAGCGCTTTTACGGAACTCAATGTCCTTTTTAGGGTCCTCTAATTTCTTGAACCAATAATAAAATTGATGGTAAGATGGAATGCGATTAGACTCCCAAATGTGATATTGGATTTCCCCGTTTTCTTTATAACGGTCTGAATAAAAATCACGCAAAATAAAATGGTATACATCTTTTAACGAATAGTCATTAGCCTTGCGGTAGTATTTATTTATAGCATGTTCAAATTGCATTTTTATCTCATCTGTTATATTAATACCGCTTCGATACTCACTATTTACAGTTACTCTACGTGGACGACCTATTTTGTCATTGCTTAATTTTTTCGTTTTCCCTCGACCACCTGAGTTTGCGTAATCAGGTAACATAGCATTTTTATTCATGCCACGCTGCCAGTAACGACTTAATAGTTTTTTCACCTTTGTTTTTCCTAGTCCGCTCTTAGATACAATCTCTACAATCTTTGCTTCACGTCCCTGTTTCTTTAGAAGCTCCTTAATATTAGGAAGAAGAAACTTTTCTACGGTTTCCCAATCCTCGTCTCGCTTATTCATTTGTACAGGCGTTAATTCGCTATCTGGAATTGCTCTAGCAAAAGGATCTGCTACTATCAATAACTCTCCTTGTGCAAGCTCTAATTCTAAATGGCTGTACAACTCTCTTTTTGGCATTGCACTCGTAGTATCGATATTAACAACGTAGACATAGGATTCTTCAATTTCAATAATACGAATACGCTGTGAATCAGCTGTATACTGTAAAACTTGGTTAATATAAATCATCCATATTTCACCTGCTTCAGTTTGCTTTCATCGATTAACTGAATGACAATGGGTTGCTCTACGTTTAGTGGCTCTAACATATCTACTCGTATAATTTTTTGCACTAGCAAATGATAAAATAATGTCATACTACTACCTAGAGGCATATGTGTTTCTTTATCAAATACATTTGTAATTTCTCTAACACTTTGGCTACTTTCTAAAAGTCGCTGCAATAATGCCATCGCTAAATCTTCAATATGCTGAGGGCTTAAGTCTTGAAAAGCATCATAATGTTGGAGGTTATAATAATCATGAATATAGCTAATGTTCCTCGCCATTTCTTTAGGAATTTCTAGCTCCGTTACAATCCCCCAATCAATTTGTCTTCTTTCCCAATAAACTCTTTCAATTTCAAACTTCTCGATAACCCGCTCTTTTAACAGTTCGTCTTTCATTTTAATTGTTCTAGCAAGCTCAACAAATCCTTCACCTTTATCTACGGTTAATAAAAAATCCGTTGTCATTACAACTGGCTCATTTGTTTTTGGGTCTGTAGGATGTTTAATACCTAACTCATCTGCAATGACAATTGTTTCTTCCAACGGTAATAAAGGAAATTGCTCTCGAATATCAACAACAAAATCCGAATATTCAGTTAAATAAAAGTAGTTTCGTTCCAAATCTGATAAAAACTCATGTTGTCTATTAGTTTTAATACCCCTTAAACGTGTAGACCGACCTTGTGAAGATACATCTTGAATGTTTAACCAAGGTTTATACTCGGAACCGATACCAGAACCCCGCCCTTCTTTAATCCATTTTTCTATTCTAGATGTTCTTGCTCGTTTAGACATAAAAAAAACACCCCTTTAGACAAATATAATCTAAAGAGGCATTTCATCGCAACTTTTTTACAACCGTCGCAACTTTATTTTAAACATCGTATCTTTTTTATAAACATCGCAACTTTATTTCAAAACTACACAAATTAATTTAAAATATTATTTACAGGCCACATTTCAACTGTGCGCCACAGTTTGTACATGTATTACAGCCGCCCATTTCTTCGACTGTGCCTTTACGGCATACTGGGCATGTATTCCCAACGTCTGAGCCAATAACAGTTGTTGACTCTAACGCTTGAATCGTATCTACTAATACGACTGGACGTTTTGTATGTTCTTCAACTAATTCCTCTTCAAATGAAAGTTGATCCATATCATTTTCTTCTGCTTTTAGTGTAAGTACTTGTGAATCACGGCTACCGTCAACATAGACCGTACCACCTTTAGCGCCACCTTTATATAGTCGCTCGTACACTTTTTCAACTTGCTGTACTGTATAGCCTTTTGGTGCGTTTACAGTTTTAGAAATAGAGGAATCGATCCATTTTTGAATAATACATTGCACATCAGCATGTGCTTCTGGTTTTAGCTCCATTGCTGTAACGAACCATTCTGGAAGCTCTTGCTCATTTACTTCTGGATGACGGTTCAAATATTCTTGGACAATTTCAGCTTTTACTTCAATGAATTTACCTAGACGACCAGAACGATAGTACGTGAAGGAGAAGTATGGCTCAAGACCTGTTGCTACCCCTACCATTGTTCCTGTTGACCCTGTTGGTGCAACCGTTAATAGATGTGAGTTTCGGATACCAGTCGCTAAAATTTGCGCTTTGATATGAGCAGGCATTTTTTGCATAAAGCCTGTCTCTGTGAAGGCTTTACGTAAACGAGCTGTTTCTTCGTCTGTAGCACCTACTAAGAATGGGAAGCTTCCACGCTCTTTCGCAAGCTCTGTAGACGCCTCATACGCAGTTTCAGCGATTGTTTTAAAGATTTCATCGACTAACGCATTACCAGCTTCTGAACCATATTCTTTTTCACAGTAAATCAGCAAATCGGCTAAGCCCATAACGCCTAAACCAACACGACGTTCACCAAGAGCTTGTACACGATTTTCTTCCAAGAAGTAAGGTGTCGCATCAATCACATTATCCTGCATACGAACACCAACACGAACTGTTTCACGTAGTGCTTCGTAATCAACTGATTGATTTTCTTTATTCGCAAACTGTGCTAAATTCACAGCAGCTAAGTTACACACAGAATAGGGTGCAAGTGGTTGCTCGCCACATGGGTTCGTCGCTACAACACTTTGACCGTATGCCTTTGCATTTGTCATGTCATTGGCGTTGTCAATGAAGAAAATACCTGGCTCTGCTGAGTATGTTGCACATACATTAATTAAATTCCATAATTCTTTTGCTTTCATTGTACGGTATGTGCGGACTTTATAGCCCATTTTCTCCCATTCACGAACATCACCAACTTCATGCCATTTCGTGTTGTAAACGCTCATTTCTTCCTTTGTATATTCTTCAACGGCTGGGAAACGAAGCTCGAAGTCAGCGTCTTTTTCAACTGCTTCCATAAATTCTTTTGTTAATGTCACAGAAATGTTGGCACCTGTTAAAAACTCTGGGTTATGAACAGTGTACGTGCCACCATCACGTAATTTATTTTCAGCATCACGAATGATCGCTGTATCAAAGCCACCTAAGCCTTCAATGTTTTTATAATTCACGATGCCTTGATACATCGCTTCTTCTTGCATAGAAAGTGGCTTGAAGTTTAATTTTTCTTTGGCTAGACGGATGATTGTTTCATCCGTAGTATTTTCGATCAGGTAACGCAGAATACGTGGATTTTGCATTTTGGAAATAATAAACTCCACAATATCTGGATGCCAATCTGCTAGCATAATCATTTGTGCCGATTTCTTACGCGGGTTCGCTACCCCCACTCTCTATGTCACCATAGAAGTTGAGACCATATCTTACATCTTATTAGATGCCCTCGCACTTCGGAGTGGCTTCACTCCTACTCTACTCACTTCCGCTAACCTAGCGTGTTTTCGATGGTCGTTGAACCTTCCCCTTTAAAAGGAGCTTGGCTGCTGATTGTCTTTATCCCACTGCTATTTTCAAGCATTCACGTTTACCGTTTCCGATTACGTTGTAGCTAGCAGTGCATTTATAATGCGTTTTTTAACATTTTCATGTGGTTGTATCGCATCATAAACATCCATATTTCCCACCTCGATTAAAGTGACAATATTTCCGTTAAAGAGTTTCCAGCAATTCACGAGGTTTGTTTACGCAGAAGCACCTAGATTATGCTTACCTCT
Organism: Lysinibacillus capsici; assembly: GCF_020217405.1. Classification (NCBI taxonomy): domain Bacteria; kingdom Bacillati; phylum Bacillota; class Bacilli; order Caryophanales; family Bacillaceae; genus Lysinibacillus; species Lysinibacillus capsici. Next base: position 3,062,997 of record NZ_CP084108.1, read on the forward strand.
GCGGCTACCACCTTGTTCGACAAGATGAGTCAGCTTCGCAATATCATCTAACCATGAGACAGATCCAGATGATTTACCGTTTACACCACGAGCTAGCGTGTTGCGTGGACGTAAAGTTGAACCATTTGTTCCTACACCACCACCACGGCTCATAATTTCCATTACTTGCTTACGATGATCACTGATCCCTTCACGAGAGTCAGCGACAAATGGCATCACGTAACAGTTAAAGAAAGTTACATCTGTTTCAGAACCTGCTCCATAAATTACGCGCCCTGCAGGGATGAATTTTAAAGAGACTAATTGCTTATAAAATTTCTCAAACCACTCTTGGCGTTTTTCTGGTGTTTTTTCAACAGCAGCAAGACCTGTTGCATTTCGTTTTGCAATTTGTTCATAAAATATCTCAAGAGGCTTTTCTAACACGTCAATTGAACGCGTAATCACACCCGTTTCTTGCTCTTGCGGATCGTCTAATGCGCTACGATAATCTTCTTCAATCAAAATCTCTGCTGTTTTTGTAGACATATCCAATTTTTGAATTGTCCCTAAACCACGTGCAGGAAATTTCGGATCAGCTTTTACCGTTAATACAACAAAGTCGCCAGCTTTCAATGTTTTCTTTTCTGTGTCTTTAAACGAATAGCGATCGATCATGACAAGTCTCGATACACCTTTGTGTGTAATATGCATATCAGATGTTACGGGGTGTACCTGCGGGAATTGTTCAATATCCTTGTTTAACTGTTCAAATTGATTGTTTACTTCGGGTTGATGATTTGTGAGTACCATCGTTTTGCCTCCCTTATTTTCTTCATTACAAAATAAATACACAATATCTCGTGTTGTTAAACACTACATATTGTGTATATGTCTTTAAAAAAGATACTATATATAGTTTTTTAATTCAACTCTTGCTTTTTTTAATAGATTCAGAACTACTTGTTATGACTAGGATTAAACGTTAAAAAATATTTTTTTCATACCATTTTTTACTTTTTAAAGTTCCACTCATCTGAAGCATATTTTTTTTCTTCTAAAGCTCGGACATATTCTAATTGCTCCTCAGAAAGTGTAAATGGTTTTAGTTCAATTTGCAACGATTTTGCAAAGCCATCTCTAAAAGCTGTCACACATTGTTCAACTGTCACTGGCTCTTTTACAAGACTGTTGATGGCAACAGCCTTTTCTGGTAGCTTTCTACGCATACGATTCTTCGCTTCTTCACTGGAGAAATTAAATACAGATAATAATTTCTCTTGATCTAAATCTAATAAAATGGCACCATGCTGTAAAATGACACCCTTTTGACGCGTTTGAGCACTTCCAGCTATTTTTTTCCCTTCTACGACAAGTTCATACCAACTTGGTGCGTCAAAGCAAACAGCACTTTTTGGACTCTTCAGATCCGCTCTTTTTTCCTCTGTATCAGGTACACTAAAATAGGCATCCATACCCAGGTTATGGAAACCTTGCAAGATTCCCTCACTTAACACACGATATGCCTCTGTTACAGATTCTGGCATATTCGGATAGCTTTCTGTCACGATGACACTATAAGTTAGCTCATGTTCATGTAGGACAGCTCGTCCACCGGTTGGACGACGAACAAAACCTAAGCCTTGTTCACGCACGGCATCTAAATTAATATCTCTCTTAGCTTGTTGAAAATACCCAATGGATAATGTCGCAGGCTCCCACTCGTAGAAACGAATTACTGGTGGAATTAACCCCTCACTATGCCAATCAAGTAATGCTTCATCTAGTGCCATATTAAAAGAAGGACTACATTTCCCTGAATTTAAAAAATACCAAGTTGTCATATGTTCATCTCCTACAAATATACTGATCCATCAGGCCCCACCCGTGGGTCAACTTGAACGAATATTATGCTACAATTCAAATTGCAAACAATTGCTTGTGAAACGAAAAAGGCGAATTCACTACAACCTAGTTAATTTTATCAAACTCATTGGACTATCGCTAGCGCATCTTTTATAATAATAGAGAAGATAGAAAGGGGTAAGAAAATCTTGGACATACTTATCACAATCGGTGTCGTTTTAGTAGTCACAATTGCATATATCGGAATTAATGCACTACGACTCAAAAAAGCCGTAACCAACCTAACACAAGAGCAATTTATTGAAGGCTATCGTAAAGCGCAGCTGATCGATGTTCGTGAGCAAAAGGAATTTGATGCTGGTCACATTCTTGGTGCACGAAATGTTCCTTCGACAACACTACGTCAACGTTATAAAGAAATCCGCCCAGATTTACCAGTATATCTATACTGTCAAAATACAGGCCGTAGCTCACGTGCTGCACTATTTCTTAAAAAACGTGGGTACAACCAAATTTACCAACTTCAAGGTGGTTTCAAAACTTGGACAGGTAAAATAAAAGCAAAAAAATATTAATGCTCCCATCAAAAGAAGTCGTCTCAAAGTACTATGAGACGACTTCTTTTTTAAAAAATTCAGAGTTTCTACTATATTATATCTATTTCGAATGATGCTGTACGAGCTTTTTGTATATTAAGTCTGTGATAATATGTAGGGATAGAAAAAATCCAGCAGTAAAATGAAATATAGTCCCCTTTTTGATACCAAGTCTACTTTGAACGAGTTTCACTACTTGAGTCGGGTCCTCATCAAAATGAGCGCTTTAATACTCTTTTGGAGAAGGTTTCTCATATGTTTGAGCGCTTCGATAGCTATAACCAAGCGAGCTTCCAATAATCCACCTCATATTTAAAAACCCCTTCACGAAACACTTTGATGACCAAAAATACTATTTTTCGTTAGAGATATACCAGTTATGAACCCTATTCTTCTATTTTTCTGAAAATAGCTAAAGTTTATTGTTGAATAATTTTAGAAGCACTGTTAGGATGTATAATATCTTACAATAATAATTGAATATCAAGTTAATAAGCTATGAATGCTATGGATCAAACTATAGCAGGAGCAGTTCTGGAGAGAGCGCACATTGCGTCGCCGAAGGGTTCACTATCTCAGGCAAAAGGACAGAGGAGTAATACGCTTTTATAAGCGATGCTACATAAAATATTTTACCTATTTCATGTAGACATCTGCGAGTAAATGGTATTTGTTATTCTGACGTTTTTCCGAGACTAGTGTTACAACTAGTCTCTTTTTATTTTTCCAGTCATAGTTTTTTATGCATCTTTGAGGGGGATTAACGTGGAACAGCAACAATTAAAACGAGATTTAAAAAATCGCCATGTGCAGCTTATTGCCATTGGTGGAACAATTGGGACTGGTTTATTTTTAGGCTCTGGGAAAGCCATTGCCTTAGCAGGGCCTTCGATCATCCTAGCTTACTTAATTGTAGGGACAGCGCTATTTTTTGTGATGCGTGCCTTAGGTGAATTATTACTATCCAATGCAGGCTACACTTCATTTACGGATTTTGCATCCGAATACATAGGGCCTTGGGCAGGTTATGTAACAGGTTGGACATACTGGTTCTGTTGGATTATGACGGCGATGGCAGACATTATTGCGGTGGGGGTTTATACACAATATTGGTTTGATATCCCACAATGGGTGCCAGCCATTGGTTGCCTCGTATTGTTATTATTACTAAATCTATTAACTGTTAAGCTTTTTGGTGAGCTAGAATTTTGGTTCGCTATTATTAAAGTTATTACGATTGTAGCGCTTATTATTATTGGTCTTTTTATGTTAGTAACTGGCTTTCAAACTAGTTCAGGAGCAGTATCAGTTGATAATCTGTGGGCACATGGAGGCATGTTCCCAAATGGTATATACGGCTTTTTAATGGCCTTCCAAATGGTTGTCTTTGCATTTGTTGGGGTGGAATTAGTGGGGGTTTCAGCAGCTGAAACAGCAGATCCTCAAAAAAATATTCCTTCTGCCATTAATAAAATTCCATTTCGTATTTTGCTTTTCTATGTAGGGGCATTATTTGTCATTTTATGTATTAACCCATGGTATGAGATGTCTGCTTCAAGCAGCCCCTTTGTCCAAGTGTTTACATTAGCAGGTATCCCGATTGCTGCTGGTATTATAAATTTTGTTGTGCTTACTTCAGCGGCTTCAGCAGGTAACAGTGGGTTATTCTCCACAAGTCGGATGCTCTATAATCTTGGTAACAATAAACAGGCATCTCCAGCATTCGCAAAACTCAACAGAAACAGTGTACCAAGTAATGCACTCGTTATTTCCGCTATTGTTGTATCAATTGGTGCTCTGTTAAGTAAGTTGATGCCAGAGAATGCCTTTAGTGTTGTGACGACCATTAGTGCAATTTGTTTTATATGGGTGTGGAGCATTATCATCATTTCGCACATCATCTACAAACGAAAAAAACGCGCTTTACATGAAGCTTCCATCTTCAAAGCACCACTGACACCTTTTATCAACTACGTTGTGCTTGCGTTTTTTGCCTTTTTATTAATGGTGATGTTTATTTCTGAGGCTACGCGTACAGCACTGCTGTTAACACCAATTTGGTTTATCGCTTTATTTATTATTTATAAAATGAAAAAAAGATGACTTCAGACTAATCGCTGAAATCATCTTCACTTATTAAAAAATAGTCATATCCCATTCTGTTGCTAGCTGTTTTAGCAACTTTACACCTGCCACACTGTTTCCTATTGGATCAATCGCTGGTCCGTAAATTCCAATACCACAGCCAGTAGGAAACGGTGAGTGCAGACCTGCATGCCCTGGAACAGCCGCAAGAATCGCGCCTGATACACCACTTTTGGCAGGAAGGCCGATGAATGCCGCGAACTTCCCTGAGGCATTGTACATACCACATGTCACCATCAAGGCCTTCGCTAATTTTGCCACTTGTTTAGGGAATAGCTGTTTCTTTAACAGTGGGTGATAGCCATCATTCGCAATAACTAGGCCAATCATGGCTAAATCTGATACATTGACTTCAATTGCACATTGCTTCAAATAAACCTCAAGCGCCGCTTCTACTGGACAATCTAAGAACCCTGAATCCATTAAGTAGTAGGCTAATGCTCGATTACGATTAGCCGTATGCCACTCTGACTGGAATACTTCTTCATTGATACTTAATTGCTTGCCGATGATTTGTTCTAAAAATTGTAGAATCTTTGTGACCTTCTCTTGTGGAGAATGACCAGCCAACATGGAGGATACCGTAATAGCTCCAGCATTAATCATCGGGTTAAAGGGTTTACCTGGCTGATGACTTTCTAAGCGAATAATTGAGTTAAAGGTATCTCCTGTTGGTTCAACATCTACTCTTTCTAAAACATATGGTAAGCCTCGATCCATACAGGCTAAAATAAAGGTAATGACCTTGGAAACGCTTTGAAGGGTAAATAGTTCTTCGGTATCTCCCGCTTTGATTTCGTGGCCTTCAGTCCCAACAATCGCCACAGCTAATTGGTTGGGATCTTTTTGGGCTAAAGCAGGGATATAACTAGCGCATTGCCCTTCTTTGGCAGTAGCACGATACTGTGATACCCACTGTGTTAAAAGTTGATGCTGATGATTCGGTTGTGTTGACATGTTGTGTTCTCCTTTCAAAATGAGGCAAAAACAGAGCCTCCATAGTTCTCCTATGAAGACTCTATCCCGTTAGCGCTTAGGTGGCTGTGTTCCCTCTGGAATTAAAGATTGATATGTTTCACCATCAAGACGTTCTTGCCATTCCTTTTTCGCTTTTTCAATATATAGAGGATTATCCAGCAACGCTAAGGCTGTACAAGCCATAATTTTAGCAGCCTGTAGCATTCCTTTATGCGCTATTGGGGTAACTCCCTGAGACACTACCTGCCATGTATGTAATGGTGTCCCTAATGCCATGCATACAGTTGTACACTGCACGGTTGGTACGTTCCAGCTAACATCTCCAACATCTGTAGAGCCACCCATAATAAATTCAGGTAGCATGCCTGGAACATGATTAGCAATCACTTTTCCTTGTAATAGCTTGGCATCTTCTTTACGCAAGCCCACTAATGAAGCTGCTTGTACTTCTGGTGTAAACGTATTGAAAATAGCCTGCGCATACTGTTCATCCTCTATTGTATAGTCTGGCATACCGATTTCAAGTATTTGTTGATACATCACATCATAAAGTGTTTTATTTGTAATAAGACTCGAAGCAGCACCTTCAAACTCAATGTCCACTGACGTCCCTGTCATCATTGTGGCTCCCTTTGCAATGTTCTCAACGCGCTGATAAATTTCCTGCACTTGCTGCTTTTTAGGTGCCCTAACTAGATACGTTACCTCTGCATATGGTTGAACTACATTTGGCGAAGTCCCGCCTGAATTAGTAATGGCATAATGCACACGAGCTTCTGGAATGATATGTTCTCGTAAGTAGTTTACCCCAACATTCATAAGCTCAACAGCATCTAAAGCACTTCGTCCAAGATGTGGTGCAGCTGCGGCATGAGCACTTTTGCCCGTAAACTTAAACGTTGCTGCATAGTTTGCTAGAGAACTACATGTCATCACAGTCGAAAACGTACCTGGATGCCAAGAGATCGCGATATCAACATCATCAAAAAGGCCAGCCTTTGCCATATAAGCTTTACCAGATCCATTCTCCTCTGCAGGACAACCGTAAAAACGGATTGTTGCTAACTGATGATTTTGCTCTAAATAATCTTTTACAGCAACAGCAGCTGCGAATGCGCCAGTACCTAATAAGTTATGACCACAGCCATGTCCGCTTCCACCATCCTCAAGAGGCTCATGTTGTGTTGCCCCACCTTTTTGACTCAAGCCTGGAAGCGCATCATATTCACCTAAAAAGGCAATGACAGGCTTGCCAGAACCATAAGTTCCAACAAGCGCTGTTTCAAGACCAGCAACACCGACTTGTGTTTGAAAACCCTCTTTTTCTAGTGCCTGTTTCATATATTCCATCGATTTCTTTTCTTGAAAATGAAGCTCGGGCACAGCCCAAATCGCATCGCTTAATGCTACTGTAGCTTGCTGTTTTGCTTCAATTAACGTTGAAATTTTTTCATGATAACTCATATGTGTCCCTCCAATTTCATTATGCTTTTAACAATGTTCCTTTTTGGTCGTTTAGTGTGACAAGCGACACAATACAGATAAGCGCAAAGCCAATTAACATCCAAAAGGCTGCATCAAAGGAGCCATTAAAGGCATCAACCATAAATCCAATTGCCATTGGTGTAACAAATCCTGCTAATTGTCCACCTGTATTAGCGATCCCCATTGCAGAACCTGTGATAGAAGAAGGTAATTTCTTGAGTACAATAACAGGTAGTAATGTAATGACAAACGCAATAAATATCGACACGACTGTTTGGTAACCAATAAATAACGACACTGTTTTGGCAGTAAACATTAAATACAATAAAAGACCAATGACTGCGCAGGAGATGGAGCCTAACACCTTCTCCATACCTTTTGGTAGCTTATCAATGATATAGCCACTACCATATACACCAATTATCGTTGTAATGGCAGGTATTGTTTGCGCCCAACCAATGGACATTAAATCCAAGCCTCGATTTTTTTGAAGATATGTTGGAATCCAAGAAACTAATCCCCAGTTCACTGCATAAATACAAAAATAAGCAATGATTAAATTCCACATTAGGGGTGTTTTCAATAATTCTTTAAAATTCACTTTGTTCGTAGTATTTTCTGTTCCAGCTATAGCTGCCTCATCTTGTGGGAGTTTAATGTATTTCCAATATAAAAAGGCAATTATTGCTCCAATTGCCCCAATAATGATAAACATCATACGCCAGCCAATCGTTCCCAATAAATAAGCAGCTAGTAAAGGGACGATGAGTGAAACAATGCCACCAGAAGTAAGCATAATGGACATCGCTCTACCTCTTTCCTCTTTTGGGAAAATCGTAGCAATAATTTTAGAGCTTGATGGCTGAAATCCACCCTCACCAATGCCAAATAAAAAACGAATCACAATCATCGCTGTTAAAGACCACGCAATAGCTGTTAGACCCGTAAAAATAGACCACATAATAACAGCCATCAATAAAACTCGTTTTGCGCCAAATTTATCGGCCAGCCAGCCACCCGGTATTTGCATAATGGCATAGCCTAAAAAGAAAGCGCTTAAAATAATACCCGTAGAAGATGCATCCAGTTGCAAATCCCCTGTAATCGAAACCACTGCATAGTTCATAATATAGCGATCTAAATTCCCTAAAGACCAGCCTAAAAATAAAAGTGCAAGGATGACATTTCTAGATTTCTTCGTTATTTCATTTGTTGTCATTTATATCCCTCCCATATATAGAAATCCTCTCTTTATTGCCACGACTATTCTTGAATATGTTTGCCCCCTTGTCCGTAAATCCCCTTTTATATACCGACATTTTCGTTATATATTCGTATAATAATCAAAGTTCAATAAAAAGACAAGATTTTTTTGAAAATTTCTAATAGATAATCGTCTTCGTAAATCCCTATTATTTACCTAAATAACCGCTGAATTTAGTGATTTATCAGTATTTAAGGCTTCAAAAAGCATAAAAAAATGTCCCACACCATTTATTGGTTTGGAACATTTCTGTAATTTTTCAGACAAGTTGATACATTTTAATAGGTCTGCCTCGGGTATGCTGCAATTCTTCCCCACAAATTCTCGCCAAATCTACTTTACATAAATCTGCTACGATTCGTTGGGCATTTCTCTCGCTCATTTGCAGTTGTGTCGCTAAATCCTTTGTCGTAAAATGCTTCCAATGCATTTTTTGTACAAGTGCATGGATTTTCATATAGGTTTTAATACTAATATTCCCTTTTTTTAGTTTTTCTAAAATATAAGGGTCTTCTGCTCGGTAGGAATAGGATAGCTCTTCTACATTCCCTACTGATTCAATAATGGTGCCATCATCCTGTATCATCACGATGTCAATAGCCTCATTTTTCTTCGTCTGTCTTAGTCCTCGGTGAGCATGTAACTCAGCATTGAACACTGTTTGAGCAAAGCCAATGCCTGCTGTCACCTTTGTCTCCATTTCAATCGACAACTGATACATTTTTTCCTGTAAAAATCGTATTTGCCCTTCAATGGCACCTCTTGTACTAAAAATCGTATATTTGCCATTCCCCTCTTCAATAAGAGAGCCATCAATCTGTTCACAGAGCTGTAGTAGATTTTCCTTCGTACGCAATTCTAAATATTGAATACGATAGCCTTGCTTCATGCGCTCTTTTAATGAATCGAAGTCCTTAATTTCAAGCATGACTGCACCAATTTGTGTCTCTTTGTAATAGGACGTTTTGATCTTCTCTGTAAAAAGTTGAACTGTATGATAAATTTCTGTTTTTGTCGGGGAAACCCAATAAGATGGAACTCCTCGTTTCTTCAGCTCTTCATCTACAGAGGGATAACAAGTAATCGCAAAATCAATTTTGCCCGACTGCCAAAGACTATAGTGGAAATCAAATAGCTCTTGTGGATCAATAGCGACATCAAATTCTTTTAGATACATATGATGGACATTATGCTGAATCTCTGCAAGACTTTCTGAAGCCATTTGAGAAGGCGAAGGAATAATATCGATACTAACATTTTCTATAAACTTTTTTTGCTGATAGGATTGCTCTAAAAAACCCCGATAAATAGCCGCTTCGGAAAAAATAATATGGGTCAATTTATCTTTGGATACATTCGTTTGACTGGCAAGCTTATAAGGGATGTAACCAGAAAACAACCAGAAATCGACAGCCTGATTATGTGTCTCCACAAGATGCTTTGTTTCCGTCGCCATTTCATATATATACGGAATAAATTCCATATCCTGTTCGATTTCTCGTGCTAAGGCAATAATTCTTTCAACGGATTGAATGGGACCAACAACACCTATTTTATACATCTTTTGTTCCTACCTTCTTTGTGAAACTACAATCTTTATGTAAAAAATTTCTTCCTTTGTTGTACATAGTATAGCGGACAATCAAATTACTAGACAAATCTTATGTATAAAGAAAAGCCTCGAAAATTGTTCGAGGCCATCTGAAAGTAGCAATTATTGCTCCGTTGGATACATGTTTGTATAGAGTAACTCTAATCTTTTAGAGAGCTTTCCATAGGCTGTTTGCCACGCTTTACGTGCAGCATCATTACTGCTCCCTGCTGGTTCGTATATAGCATGCACCTCTTCAACCTTCTTCAAATCACCCTCTGCTTGTGTGAGCTTCGAATAATTTTTAACAACCTTCTTATCAGCATCACTCAGAGCATCATAGGCTTTACGGATTTCACTTACTTTCTCCTGTAAACCATTGATATATTCACCTTTTACAAGAAGTGAATTGATGGATTCAATTAATGACAATGCATTTTCATTCGTTTGCTGTTGTCCTTTTTGCTTATCAATAATCAATTGTCTAGTTCCTGCATCAATCAGGCTCACTTGTTTAGATGTAAGCTTTTCATATGCCTTGATCACAGTGCTTGGATTTGAAGCAAAGGATTTCTCATAGGTCTTCATAAAGCTTTCCACTTTTTTCACGTCTGCAAGCGCAGTTTTTAAAATATCATAGTTCGTAATCAGTTTTTTCTCACTTGAACTAAGGCTACTATATTGTGTAGAAAGATTTTTAATACGTTCAATCGTTACGACATAGAGATTATTGGAAACAATTGTGGCAATATCATTATTTAACTGTGTAATTTTCGATGCATTTTCATCTATATTTTGATTTTTTAATAAAGCTTCATATTGTTCTTTTGCTAAATGCTGCTGATTCGCAGGTAATTTCGCATAAGCTTTTTGCACTGTTTCAATTTTTTTAGCCTTTTTCGCAGCATCTGTTTCTTCTCTAGCAGTCTGTATTTTTTTATAGAAGGATTTTACACCTGTAATATCCTTATTTGCTGCTGTTAATAAATAATAATTTGTCACGTATTTTCTTGCAGCTGAAGACAATTTTTTATAGGATTCAGAAGCTGTATTAACAGCGGTTTCTAATTGATTGAATGAATATTTCGTAACATCCGCAAATTTGGCAATATCCGCCTTTAACAACTCTGCTGCTGCTTTATCTGTAGGCACTTTACCATTGCCATCAACTGAAATCTTTGGCGTGTTTAGTAAAAATTCTTCAGCATTATATACAAGTGATTGCTGTAAATTTGTAAGATTATTATAAGCCTTTAAAGTACTGGTATAGCTTGAATTAAGTTTACTTTCCGTCACACCAGTTGTTGCAGATAACTTTTGATAGGCATCCATATCTTTAATTACTTTTTCAGCTGCTTTTAAATCTTTCTGTAAGGTAACAAGACTATCGTAGCCAATAATTTGTGCTGCCGAGGCTTTCGTTAAGCTCTTATACTCCTTAATCATTTGATTAACATTATTGACATGACTTTGCCATGAACCAGCAGACGGATTGAACGGATAGACATCATCGCTAATATAGCTATCTATCACATTATTTAAATTTATAATTTGGCTTTCTTCTGCACGTTCTGCTGTAGTCAAACGCTGCACATACACATCTGGCACTAACTTTAATTGTTTATATGTTAATTTTTCATAGGCTGTACGGATTGATTTAGCAGTCGTCACTTGTTTATTAGGCGTACTATTTGTAGCTAATTTATCAAATGATTTAATGAATTGCTCGACCTTTTTAATATCCGATTTAGCCTCAGACAAAATTGCTTGGTTTTGAACAGCAGCTCGGTAGCTTTGTGATAATTTCTCAATATCTGCTTCGATTGTCTTCACGCTTGCTTGTAAGGAATCAACATCAGAAGCTACATACTTCACAAGTGAATTCTCATAAGATAATAAATTAATAATAGCTTGATTGAGTTTTCTCACTTCTTTTATCTCTTCAAGATCATTTGGCTCGTTTAACAGATTTTTAATGCCCGTATATAGGGTCTCACCTACATCTAAGCTACGCTGTAACAGATCTAGCTTATTATAAGCATCTTCTAGTTCCTTTATTTCTTTTTCATTACTAGTCTCTATTTTGCTCCATTTTTCATTTAACTTAGTTATTAATTCAATATCAGCAAGTGCTCGCTTTAAGACATCATAATTAGACACATTACCTTTAGCTGCTGCTGATAAGGATTGATAGTTTTTTTCTAGTTCCGCAACTTTAGCACCAAATTCTGCTATGCTTGATACATTGTATTTATTATCATTGACCAGTAAAGCTTTAATCTCTTTCGTTAAAGTATCAGTGGGTTGTTTAGAGACCGTGATGGTATCAGATAGTTTAGATTCCGCAAAGGAAAGACCCACGTTTGCTTTGACAGTGACAGCAATATTTTTAATATCCTTTTCAATAGCATCCTTCGGAATCGTATATGTACTACCTGAAGCACCCTCTATGATAGTAAAGGAGTTATCACCTAATTTATAAAACCATTGATAACTATATGTAATTTGATCACTTTGCAATTTTGCACCTTTCTTATCAGTTACAGTAATACCAGCTACTTTCACTGTTTCTCCAGGTGCTACAAAACCAGCGGATTGACCTTCTAACGTCGGAATGGTGATATCGAGCTCTAATGGCTGAATAGTGCGCGGTGCACTTTTAAATTTTTTACCGTCTGTCGTAGTTGCTTCCACAAAAATGCTTTTTCCAGCTGCTTCAACAGGCACTTTTAAGGAAATAGATGTTGCTCCAGAAATGGGCTTATTTGTTGAACCCTCTTCCCCAGTAATTTCCTCTAGATAATACCATTGATAGGCATTGACGATACTATCATTTGGTAATTTTTCTACTTTTAATGTTGCGTTGACGATATTATCTCCAGTGACTGAAACTGTTTCGGCCGCACCTGCTACAGTGGGAACAATAAGTGCAACAGGAATAGCTGCTGCTGTTAAAAATAATTTTTTATTCAAATCTATTGACCTCCTCAATCCTTCTCCTGATTATATCGGTCATATGGCCATAATTTCCTTGAATATTAGGTAAATACTCTAAAAAGTGCATTTTTTCCTGATTTACTATTCACCAAATGATATTTTTTTGATAACATTTTATCATTTTTGATTTATTAACTTATATAAATAAATACATTTTCAAACAAAAGCCTTCTAACCCACATTCGTAGCCTCTACGAAGAGATTAAAAGGTGTTAAAAAAGTATATGCACGTATGCTTCCGCTTCATCTGGTTATCCTTGTATCATATAAGTTGGTCGGGTCAGGGTCTTATAGGTATAGGGATTCGTATGTTGGGTTTCACTTACTTGAATACGAATCGTCATCCCTTCTCCTACTTTGCTATCTAATGCGAATTTCCCATTAAAAGCTTGAACTCGCTCCTGCATTCCTTGTATGCCCATAGAATCGGCAAGTAGAATATCATCTATATTACAACCAACACCATCATCACTATACAAAATTTGGAATCCTTCTTCGGTGCCCAGTAAATGTATTTCAACTGTATTAGCATAGGAATGTTTTAACGCATTGTTTAATAGTTCTTGGAACAGTCGATAAATCATTAAATTTAAACGCTCATCCTCTAAATAGAGGCGGTCAATCGTATATATCAAAACAAAATTAGCACGTTTATGAATTTTTTGTATTAATTTTTCAAGGGCTGCATTTAAGCCTAATGTATCTAATAGAGGTGGCTTTAAGTTTTCGCAGTAGCCCCTCAAATCATTCAGAGAGATAATCATATGTTCATGAAGCTTTATAAGTTTAGATGGGATCTCCTCTCTTTCTTTTGTATGCATGAGGACATCCATCTCCCTTGCAATGTGCAATTGTTCTTGTAAAATCGTATCATGAAGTTCCTGTGCCAACTGATATTTTTCTTCCTCGAACCTTAGCCAGAGTAATTTATTGAGCCATGGTAGCTGTCGATTATCGGCTTCTTTCATATGCTTTAACTGATTTAAAAGCTCCTCAACCATTTTTGTGTTTTCGATAAAATTATTTAAATAGAGCAGCAATAATTCTAGCCATAGCAGTTCCTCGTCCTTGAGATAAATCGTTTTATTATGATCCACAACAAGGATTCGTTTATAGTTCACATCTTGATGAATAAAGGCAATATAGAAATGATCTGTCTTTTTAATATCTCCCAAGCCTAATCGTTCGACTAATACCTCATCTATTTGATGCTGCGTGTATTCTTTGGATTTATTTGTTAAGGTAACTTGATGCGTTTGAAAATCATATGTGAGCACATACACACTTTCCATTTCAAGCTGAACCACAACCTCTTGTACAAATTTCTCTAATAAGTCCTCAATCTTCACCACTCTACCAATACTCTCAACGGTCGTATACAAGCGGTGGATGTAGTCGCCTTTTGTAGAAAATAAAATTTTCCGCTTACGATAATCAATCCGCTCTTTGATGTAGAACAACGCCATTAACGATAGAAAGGCAAAAAAGAAAATCTCCGTCATGCGCGAAACTGATAAATCTGCAAATAAATATAAACCGATTAATAGCCATATCGTAAAGCCAAATGAGAAATTAAAATAATAACGTAATCGAGAAATGAAATACTCCATATCAAAAATACGTTCAGTGAGTTGTGTAAAAATGAAGCTGAATGGAATTAGTAAAAGAAATATTGAACTTATATCTGCCGAAAGAATTTGATTGTGGAAAAAAATTTCTGGTAACGCATATAGAAAAAGGAATGGTATAAAAGGAATTATTATACTACTTAATAGGATTTTAAGTTCTGGAATTCTATATTTAACGTAACTAAAAATCATTATACTAAGAATAGCTACTAGTAATAAAAAAAATAGACCTAAAATAATACTTGAAACTATAGAATGAATTCCGTCATAAACTATTCCGAAGATACTTAAAATAATTACAGCTATAGGAAGTATATATAACGAATTAATATTTTTTATAAACGGCCATCTTATATTTAGGAAGCCAAAATACTCTTTCAAAAACTTTAATAAAAGAACTAGACAGAGAAGCATGCTCCCACGGTTTACTATAATTCCAAAAGGGTTTAATATACCTGAAGCACCTATGCTTAGATATGCTAAAGAAACAGATAAAATAAACAAAATTAATAAGTTTATTAAGATTGTATTTTTAGGTTTTAGATACAAATAAATTGAAATTAATAGAGATAATAAATAGTAACTAGTTGGCACAAGGAGAACAGAATAGAACTGTTGAGTGATGTCAAACGGCTTTATTTTTATCTCTTTTAGTTCCCCGTTCGGTTTCATTATTGTTATTTCATTTGCTGATCTAATTACTAAATCATATTTAAGATTAGTTATTTTATCTATATTACTCCCATTTACACTTAAAATATTATCTCCAATCTCTATTTGCTGCTTTAAAGCCCAATCTTTATAATAAGGATTCGTTATTTTCCAAACATCATTTTCCTCTTTAACCTCTATATTAATAAAAGGTTTACTATAAATGATAAATAATAAATAGAGACCTATTATTAAATATACACTTATAGTAAACCAAAACCTTTTATTGTTATTTGTCTTTAATTCCACAAACGATTTTCAAGGTTCAGTTCTTCATCAAACGAATCCAATATTGCCTTTTGTTCTAATGCTGTTACACCAATGAGAGAAGCTTTTTTTTCTTTTAACAATGTCACTAACGTCGGATTTTGCTCTAAATACTGAATCATGTTAATCATTAAAATCGCCTCATTTCTTCATTTTTTTAAATTTATAGTCACTATTTTTTGCCAATAATTCCTCTTAATAAGGAATTATTAACCATTTATGTAACTATATTTTCATTATACTACCTCTCTCCAATAATTCAACATAATTTTCTAAAAAATTCAAAAAATAATAGATTACGTAATAATTTTGCTTTATTTTCAATTATTTTTCTCCAATAATAGACATAAAAACAAATGAAAAGCTCCTTCCTTCTAGTAGGAAGAAGCTTTTCATTTGTCTCTTTTGCTAATACTGACACCCTTCTTGTAGCCACTTGTAGAAATCACAAGTAATCAATGTTGCATGCTTTGGATTCATATCACCACTATCTACTGCTAAAACACGACAATCCTCTACCTTTATGTCCATTAAAAAGACCATTCCTCCACTATCATCACCAATTGCAATATAGCCTTTTGCATATTCCTCCACTTCCCAAGTCTCGTTTCTTTCTAAAACTTCCTCTGTACCATAAATGAACACGCCGTTTGTAAATGTTAAACCGTTACTTTCCTTTAATACAAGTGTATACGCACTAGGAAGTTGGCAATTCAGCCTATGTTCTATGTGTACAATATGGTGATCTGTTGCTGGTGGATTTGCTGTATAGCTATTATGTATAGGTAACATGTCGTCACCGTCCTTTCCAATAAACTTTTTTACGTCTGTGCTGCACAAAATTCATAAAACGCCAAGATTAAGTCATCTACCTTTTGTTTACTGACAATTTTACCTAACCATTCTTCTGGAATTTTGTCCAACTGTTTATACATACCCGCGATTGATCCTGTAATCGCCCCAACGGTGTCCGTATCTTCTCCTAAATTAACTGCTTTTAGAATCGCGTCTTTAAACGTTGTAGAATTACCTACACACCAAATGGCCGCTTCTAGCGAATGAACAATATAGCCGTTTGATTGAATCTCATCTTCAGGCGTATTTAAAAAGTTTTCATGAAAAATCCTTGCATAAGCATTTAGCTCTGCTCTCATTTCATTCTGTAAATTATTTTGCAGTAAGTCAAAGACCTCTTTTAAGGCCACTTCTAGTGAATTATTTCGGTATAAGCTTAATAATAGTTCAATGTAAATGATGGACCCTACTATGGAACGCGGGTGACCATGAGTAATCTCTGTATACTGATGAACTAATTCTTTTCTTTTAGTAAAATCTACCTCATGCATGACCATGAATACTAAAGGAGCTATCCTCATTAACGTACCATTGCCATTATCAAACTCGCCCGTTTTACCACATTGTGCTGGCGGAACACCTTTTTTATAGTTCGAAACGGCTTCGGCTGTAGTAATTCCAATATCAAACATTTCGCCAAATGGTGTGAGATAGCCCTGCTCCATGTATTGTACAAATTTGTTCATTAATGTTTTGGTATCCCCATTTTCAATAATGTTCTCGACTAGGCAGAGTGTTAGAGAAGTATCGTCAGACCAAGTGCCAGGTGGCTGATTATAAGTACCGTACCCCATCACATCTTGCACATGGAAAGTCCCTCTTTGTTTAAACTCAACAGGTACGCCCATTAGATCACCAATAATCCCACCGTATAAAGTGTCAAACACCCGCTCCCGCAATTTTGTATCTACCATAGATACCACCCCTAACTTTTTTTTAAATTATCACAATTCAAAAACAGTACATTCAACTTTATAATAAATCAATTCCTTATTTATTATTTTTTCAATCTCTCTCCAATCTCCTCCAGTTAAACCTGAACCAATTTTAGGCATCTGTATCGATAATCTATTTTTTAATGCAAATCTCGCAACTTTTCTTAAACATAAACGAAGCGCATCATAATCCATATAGGTTGTACGATCTTTGTCATTTTTCCTCACACCATGTTGTGCAAGCATATTAGCAACAAAAGTAGCTTTCTGCTGGTCTACACATACAAACTGAACTTCTCCTAACTCAAAAGTTTCTTTATCCTTAGACCATTTTACATATTCCCTTTTGGCTAAAGGGAATTGCTTTGATAAAGATAAAACAAAGCCTTTTCCCCAAATTCCTAAAATATTAACAACATGGATGATGAGTGTATGTTCTTCTAAAGGAAGAGAAGCATCGCCCTTTAAGTAGTTAATTTGAGATTTGTTAGCTACAATTCCTTCCTGCCATTTATTCTCAAATTCTAATCGAGTAATAGGTATACTATCGCTTAAATCTAAATTATCGATATGTCCGTCATACAATAAAAATCCAATATCTTCGTTCCAATCATGCAATGATGAAGAACTATACATATCGTTGTTAATTATGTTGATCTGCCTAGTTGCAACGCCATCATCAAATTCTGTATATAATTGTCCATAACCTTTTAAAAATTCAATATTATCACATTTATAGTATAATAGACTATCACCAAACTTGATATCTTCTTCCACTACTTTAACCCCCTTAATAGAACCACCCTAAACCTATCAAAGATTTTGATTAATTATACTATCGATTGTAGATAGTTAGGCACTAACTCTAAGTCCATAAATCGAATCCCTTTATGGTGCCTTTTCCACACAATGATTTAAATTTTTCTGAACATTACAAGTATCTTCCCAGTTTAAATCGTTTAATGGAAATAAATCAAGATCAGTGTCTTTTATCACCAATCTTATATACTTATCAACGAAACCTCTATTGCCTGTCTTTTCATACATTTAATAAAGCAAAATGAATCTTTTACTTTTGATTTACCTTTTGTACTTACAACATGCAAATTAGCTATCACATAATCCTGTAATACATTTCACTATTGAAGATTTATTTAGCTTGTAATTTAAGGTGCAAAAAAACCGTTCACATGAATGTGAACGGTTTTGTAGACTATGCTTTTTGATAACGAAGCACTGGTGTACGAGCAGCGCGTGTTTCGTCTAGACGAGATACGACTGTTGTATGAGGTGCTTCTTGAACGATTGATGGATTTTCTTCTGCTTCTTTCGCAATTTGAATCATTACATCACAGAATGCATCTAACGTTTCTTTTGATTCTGTTTCAGTTGGCTCAATCATCAATGCCTCTTCCACATTTAATGGGAAGTATGTTGTTGGTGGATGGTAGCCAAAGTCTAACAGACGTTTTGCGATGTCTAATGTACGAACGCCTAGTTTCTTCTGACGACGACCCGATAAGACAAATTCATGTTTACAGTGACGGTTATATGGTAGATCATAGAATGGCTCTAAGCGACGCATCATGTAGTTGGCGTTTAATACAGCATATTCTGTAACAGCTTTTAAGCCATCAGGACCCATTGTACGAATGTACGTATAAGCACGAACATTGATACCAAAGTTACCATAGTAAGGTTTTACGCGTCCGATTGATTGTGGACGATTGTAGTCAAAGTGGTATGTGCCTTCTTCAGTTCTTACTAATACTGGTTTTGGTAGGAATGGAATTAAATCTGCTTTTACACCTACTGGACCAGAACCTGGACCACCGCCACCATGTGGGCCTGTAAATGTTTTGTGTAAATTTAAATGCACACAGTCAAAGCCCATATCGCCAGGACGTGCTTTACTCATTACAGCATTGAGGTTCGCACCATCATAGTACACTTTACCGCCTACAGAGTGAATTAGCTCTGCCATTTCGATAATGTTTTCTTCAAACAACCCTAGTGTATTCGGATTCGTTAACATTAGAGCTGCTGTATCAGAACCTACTACTTTGCGAAGGTCTTCGATATCAACTAAGCCATTTTCATCTGATTTAACAGTGATTGTTTCAAAGCCCGCTACTGTCGCTGATGCTGGGTTTGTACCGTGAGCTGAATCAGGAACGATTACCTTGTTACGGTGTCCTTCACCATTTGCTTCATGGAAGGCACGAATCATCATTAACGCTGTCCATTCACCATGAGCACCTGCTGCTGGTTGTAATGTAACTTCATCCATCCCAGTAATTTCTACTAAAGAAGTTTGAAGATCATAAAGAAGCTCCATTGCCCCTTGTGCTGTTGATTCATCCTGTAATGGGTGAACATTTGCAAATCCTGAAAGACGTGCAACTGTTTCATTAATTTTCGGATTATATTTCATCGTACAAGAGCCAAGCGGGTAGAAGCCAGAGTCTACTCCATGGTTTCTACGAGAAAGTGCTGTATAATGACGCATAATATCAAGCTCAGACACTTCAGGTAGTTCTGCTGCCTCTGAACGTACTAAGTTTGCAGGTAATAAATCTGTTAGGTCTACCTCAGGCACATCTAGTGCTTCTAAACTATAGCCAACGCGACCTTCTTTTGAAATTTCAAAAATGAGTGATTGATTTTCGTTATGCATTAAGAGCCCCCATTTCTGCAACAAGTGCATCAATTTCTTCTTTCGTGCGTAATTCAGTTACTGCGATTAGCACATGATTTTTAAGAGAGTCATAATTTTGACCTAAAGGATAGCCACCGATAATACCCTTTTCGATTAAGCCTTTATTGATTTCCTTCACACATTTATTCGTTTTCACAACGATTTCATTGAAGTGTGCGCCTTGGAATGCTACTGTAAAGCCTGCTGCTTCAAAGGCATTTTTTGCATAACGTGTTTTCGCGATGTTTTGAGTAGCCATTTCACGAATTCCTTGTTTTCCTAGAGCTGTCATCGCTACAGAAGCTGCAAGTGCAAGTAGTGCTTGGTTCGAGCAAATATTCGAAGTTGCTTTATCACGACGGATATGTTGTTCACGTGCTTGTAGTGTTAATACGTATCCGCGACGGCCTTCACCATCCACTGTTTCACCAACAAGACGTCCTGGTACCTTACGCATCAATTTTGTTGTCACTGCAAAGAAACCACAGTGTGGGCCGCCGAAGGCTTCAGAAATACCAAATACTTGCGCATCACCTACACAAATGTCAGCACCAAGCTTGCCAGGAGGCGTTAAAATTCCTAATGCCAATGGGTTAGAAGATACAACGAGTAAGCTTTTTGCAGCATGTGCAATATCCCCGATCACTTGGATATCTTCCACTTGGCCAAAGAAGTTTGGATATTGGGCAATAACAGCTGCTGTGTTGTCATCGATTAACTCTTTTAATGCATCCACATCTGTCACACCGTCTTTTTGCGGGATAGTCACGATATCAATGGATTGACCATATGCATATGTAGCAACAACATCGCGATATTCTGGGTGCACTGCTTCTGACACTAAAATTTTCTTGCGACGCGTATGACCAGCTGCCAACATACCTGCTTCTGCCAATGCTGTACCACCGTCATACATAGAAGAGTTAGCAAGATCCATTCCCGTTAACTCAGCAATCATCGTTTGGAATTCAAAGATGGCTTGTAGCTCACCTTGTGAAATCTCTGGCTGATATGGTGTATAAGCTGTATAGAATTCTGAACGAGAAATAACATGGTCTACGATCACTGGTTTATAGTGGTTATAAACACCTGCACCTAAAAATGATACGTTGGCATTTGTGTCCTTATTTTTAGCAGCAAGTGCCGTTAACTCTTTTAATAAAGCAGATTCTGATTTTGCTTCTTTAATATCATAAAGGCCTTTAAAACGGACTTTCTCAGGAATATCCTCAAATAACTCATCGACTGAGGATACACCGATTACGTCTAACATTTCTTTTTGATCTTGCTCCGTCATAGGTAAATAACGATGTTTCATAAATGTAGGTCCCTCTTTTCAACTATTATTTTGAACGCTTGTAAAACGGTGTTTCTACTGTTATTACCTTTAAGTGTTTACCGCGAATTTCAATTTCTAACTCAGTTCCGATTGTTGCGAATTGACTGTCAATTAATGCGTGACCAACATTACGTTTAGATGAAGGAAGCTGTGTACCCGTTGTCACTTCACCGATTTCTTGACCATCCTTAAACACTTTGTAGCCATGGCGTGGAATGCCTTTATCAACCATTTCAATGCCTACAAGTTTGCGTGGTAGACCATTTTCCTTTTGAGCTACTAATGCTTCATGACCAATGAAGCCTTCTTTATTTAATTTCACAGCGAAACCAATACCAGCCTCTAGAGGAGAAATTGTTGCTGATAGCTCTTGACCATATAGTGGTAGCCCAGCTTCAAAACGAAGTGTATCACGACATCCTAGTCCAGCTGGAACAACTCCTTTTTCTTGACCTGCCTCTAAAATTTTACCCCAAAGCGCTTTGATGTCTTCTGGAGCACCATATAATTCAAAGCCGTCTTCACCAGTGTAGCCACTGCGAGAAACTAAAACTTTATGTCCTGCAACCTCCACATTCTCTTGGAAGCGGAAAAATTTAATGGCACTTACATCCGTCGAAGTAAGGGATTGAAGAACCTCTTCTGCTAGTGGACCTTGAAGAGCTATTTGTGCATAGGCATCCGATTGGTTATCAATCGTCACATCATATTGATGTTGATTTTCCATCATCCAATCATAGTCTTTTTCAATGTTAGCTGCATTGACACATAATAAATAGTGATTGTCAGCTAATTTATATGTTAGTAAATCATCAACAACGCCACCATCTTCGTAGCACATTGCCGTGTACTGTGCTTGACCGTCAACAATTTTTGATACATCATTTGATAAAAGATTTTGTAAAAAACCTAATGCATCGGGACCAGTTACTAAAATCTCTCCCATATGTGATACATCAAATAAGCCTGCACGATTACGCACTGCATCATGTTCTTCTTTAATAGAAGAGAATTGAACAGGTAATTCCCATCCACCGAAGTCAACTGTTTTTGCACCATATTTCGCGTATTCTTCAAATAGAGGTGTACGTTTTAATTCATTCGCCATTCTTTTTTTGCCCCCTTATTGTTAGTTACATTTTTACTGGTAGTAGTTCGTCTGCTTTTTGTATTCCTACAGTCAATTACATAAATCAGGCTATAGACATAAAAAAAGACAGACGAACCCCTTTTCGGGATTCTCTGTCCTTGCACCTGAAAGTTACACCAGACTGGCTCGCAAGCTCTACGTTGCCAATCAGTCGGCTTTCCCCTTTGGTGGCTGTTATTGTTATACTACAGCTCTCTCCAGAGTTGCGTCTTGTACGAGTCCTTTTACCTGAGAGATTCATAGCCCATTGCTACTTGCTCCTTCGGTGGCGTCTACACGCTCTCTCCCCGCACAATCATCCGCCCAAGATAAATCTTGGTACTATTTAGTATTCAATGAACATTTAGTTACTTATTTGTCTATATCCTAACATTAAATGCATTGGAAAGGCAATCATTTTTTAAAAGATAATAAAACACGAACATTAAATAAAACAAAGTAAATCATCGTTCGTTTTTCAACCTTTTTACTTGAAATACTAAATACTCTAGAATTTGGCGAATCGTCCTACCTTCTGTCAGTACCTGAATATGACCTGCATCACGGTAAAACTTCCTTCTGTAGTGATACAGACTTTCTAGCTCCTCCTTTGTAGAGCTCTGTACAATGGGTCTATTTGGATCATGCTGAACTCGTTTATAAATATCCTCAAACGACGCATCTAAAAAAAACACCAGTCCACTGCGTCTCATAATTTTTCGATTTTCAGCATTGATGGCAACGCCCCCACCAGTCGAAATAATACAAGCCTCGTCCCTGAAATTTTTCAAAAATTCTGTTTCTATTTCTCGAAAGTGGGCCTCACCGTATTTTTCAAAAATCTGTGGAATTGTCATCCCCTGCTGACGCACAATCTCATGATCCATATCATAATATGGCATCTTCAATAAATAGCTTAAACGTCTTCCTAATGCACTTTTTCCACTACCCATAAAACCAACTAAATATATTTTTCGCAATTCGATTCACCTTCTTATAACTACGATTCTACACTGTCTGACAAAATTTGTCCCAATAAATTTATCGTAGCTCGAACATTCAATTTTTCTAGCCCATCATATGTTCGATACTGCATTTCATAAGACATATAATACGCAAGAACAAAAGTAGTTACAAAAAATAATAATGCAATTGCGATCAAAAAAATAGCCCCTCTGTCATTTTTCAATAATTGGCACATAAAAGGTTCGCTCCTTTTGAATACCACTATCCATTTCAACAGCTATCGTCAGCTTATTTTCGGAATAGCTAAATTGACATTTATTGATTCCTATTAGCATAGGAACATGTCCACCCTTTACCTGCTCACGAATAATATTCGAGTAGCAATCAATATGATGGAGCGTATTAGCTGTTTGGAAAGTTATTCTTTTTTGATCCTCCCGAATGGAAAAGGTGGAAATATCTTTTAGAGAGAGGTTCAAATCAGAAACAAATAGTTCCCACTTTGTTTGTTCATCTGTTAGCATAGTGGACTTCATTTCAGCAAACCAAAGTATTATAAGGACAAAAAAATGAGAAATAAGCACAAAAACGACTAATTGAAACATAGCTTCTATTAAAGTATAGCCTTTCTCATTCATGCACTTCACCTGTCACTTGAATACATTTTTGGCGTGACTCCAGTAAATTTTGAAATTGGACACAAACTTGTTGTTCGTCAACTTTCCAATGATAAGCAACCTGTTCAATGATTCGAGAGCCCTCTGTTACTTGTATCGCATGGTACTGTTTTAAACCTTCGTATGCTGTTTCAGCTGCAATTAGCTCCATTTTTTTATTAGCAAGATTTGTTTTCATCGTATAGGTAATGGGGATTAACGAGGTGCAAAGTAACATCAAAATACCCACACCTAAAATAGTTTCTACAAAAGAATAGCCTGACTCATTCAATCCTAGCTCTCCCTCGTCCTAATGTTATGATTACTTTTTTCTTGCCCTGTGGTGTTTTAAATGCCATGGTGCCTGCTGTCATCACATTGCCGCTATAGTTATAGACAAGTGTTTGAATTGAACTCTCAGCTGGCAAAAATTCAACCCCCTTTGGAAAAGAGCGTTCATATAAATGAGTATAAATATCTTTTTGAATAGTATAACGATTTGTTGAACCTTCCATTTTCAGGGCTATATATTGTCGTTGGCTCATACTAGAGGTTTGAATATATTGAATATCCAGTTGTAATTGCATAAAAAACCGTTCTAATTCCTTGGTTTCTGCTATTTTCAATGAGAATTTACTAACAATCGCTGTTAAACTCATAACAAGAAATAAGACAACCAGCATTTCAAGAATCGTAAAACCACCGTTTTTATGAACATTCATTAGCTATCAGTACCTGTTTCCAAGTTGACATTGGCTGGGCGTACCTCTCCCTCATTAGTAATGACTATTTCTTCTTTATTTGGGCAGGTTGTTTCATTTTCCTTTAAATAGCCTTTTGCCACTAAATCATCTAAGGTAGGATAAGCCATATAATCTACACGATACGCCTCTACTTGGCCTTGTACCATGCTTATATAAGCTGTACAGCCTTTCTTATCTATTGTGGCGAAATGCTTTGTAACATTTGGGATTGTAATTAAAATAAGAATGGATATAATTAACAGAACTATAAGCATCTCGATTAAAGTAAAACCAGCTTGTTGTTTGAGACGTTTCATCATCTTCCTCCTAAACTAATTCAATCATGTGATAGATGGGTAATAATAAACTGATATAAGCCGCTATTATACAAGCAGCTATAAGGATAAAGAAACTAGGCTGCACAAAAGCTAATATTTTTTGTAAAAGCTGTTCCTGCTTTTCCATTAATAAATCGCTATACAATACTAATTCTTTTCCTAAATAACCGCTGTGTTCGCCATGCTCTACGAACATTGGAAAATCTTTTTGAAAAACGGCCATCATCGTTACCGCCTGTGTCAGTGATTCTCCAAAGATGACTCTTTCTTTTATACGCTGTGAAAGAACTTGGAGAAATGGTTGTAGCTGCTGTTCCTCTAATAGCTGAAGGCTTGCTTGTAATGAAAAGCCACTTTGTAGTAAGCTGCCTAAATAAGCAGCAAACTGCCTTGTCAATGCCAGCCTAAAATAGCGCTGTATAAAGGGGATTTTTAATAAAATTGTTAGTTGATGAGCAACAGCTTGTCGTTTGAGATAGAATCGAAAAATGATTAAGCTACCTATTACTATGAACATGGTCGAGATAACTACATCTGGTACATGTAATAACAGATTGGACAACGCAATACTTGTCTCTTCTGTTTCAGAGGTACGACTGACGACCATTCTTTCAATGTTCGGTAAAAAAAATGTACGAAACACAAAAAATAACAACAATAAAAAGATAATCAGTGTGACAGGGTAGATCAGCAGCTTGATTAGCTTTTTCTTAGTCTTTTCACTTACTGTTATCTGTTTAGCCACACCTTTAAATGCTTCTATCATGTGGCCATTGTTTTCCGCCACCTTAATTGCCATTAAATAATGATTCCCTAGCTGTAATGTTTCAAATATCCCTGCAACCCCTACTCCTTGTCTGAGCTTTTCATCAATTTGGTGCTGTATGTCCTCATGTGCTTCGATATGATGAGGTAGTAGCATGGAAATAGCTTGGGGAAATAAATATCCTTCCTGCATTAATACACATAAACGATTGAAAAGCTGAGCTTGCTCCTTTACCCGCCATTTCGTAGCCCGATTATAAAAAAGAACAATTTTATCGATGTATGTTTGTAACTGCATATAGGCTCTCCACTAATTCCTTTTGCCCCATTAATGTTAAGTCATAAGGAAGTTTGTAATTTCCCATATCCTTGATGGCGGTGATGGCTCTTGATAGATGATCGTCATGTAATATTTCATAGACAGCTCGACGTTCTCCATGTAGAGCTGAGGTCTGAACAAGCATTTGGGCAACTATACCGATAACCGTTTGACGAAGCTCCTCTATCGACACACCTAAATCCATTAAACGATAGAGACAATTAATGGAGTCTTTTGCATGAATAGTGGAGACAACTAAGTGCCCTGTTAGAGAGGCTTGAATGGCAATATTTGCTGTTTCTCTATCGCGAATTTCACCAATCATAATGACATCAGGTGAATGGCGCAAAATGGCTTTTAATCCTGCAGCATATGTAACGCCTGCTCGCTCGTTGACTTGAATTTGAAGTAAATTGGCTTGGCTGTTTTCTACAGGATCTTCTAAAGAAATCACATGTCGATTCAATTCTGTGGAACAGTAATGGATTAGGGAATAAAGTGAAGTAGACTTGCCAGAACCTGTTGCTCCCGTAAAAAATAGAAGACCTTGTCGGTTTTGTACCAGCTCCATGAGTTGGTGAGCTGCGCTTTTGGAAAAGCTTAGGGAAGTTAGTGGAAATGCATGATTTTGGAGAAGTAAACGAATAATTAAGCTTTCTTTTAAAAATACAGAAGGCAGTGTGGATACTCGAAACGAATAAGAATTTTGCTCCATTGCTTTTTGAAAGGCACCGCTTTGAGGTTTACGACGCTCACTAATATCTAATTCGGCAAGAAATTTATAGTAAGAGATCATTCTTTCTGCAAGTTCATGAGGTAGCTCACCAGCGTGGAGAAGTTTATCATATTTCCGAAAATAGATCCGATACTTTATGTTTCCTGGAACTAACAATAAATCGGATGCTCCAAAATGATAGGCCTTTAGTAAAAGTTGCTCACATTTTTGTTCGACAACTGTTTCAAAACTCTGCATATATGCACCTCTCTTTTAGTTCATTCGAATATGACCGCTCTATTCGTTATTTCCTAGTATAAGGAGGAACTCGCCACGAGAAAAGCCCTTTTCAGAAAATAAAAATTTGCAAGTTAATTTTCTGCCAATAATGTTTTTTGCTATAAAAATGTGGATAAAGTGCAATTTTCCACTAAAAAAGAATATAAATGCATGAAAAAATTAATATTTATGCCGAAATGAACTGTATCTTTTTCAATAATACAATATAATAGTATCAACATGATTATTTTCCTAACACTTGGTAGACGAACATAATTTTTATAATAAATTAAAGAGGTGAAGCTTATGATCCATCCATTAAAAATTACTAGTACACTAGCGGATGAAACAAGATACTCTATTTATGAGTACATATTGCAAGAGAAAAAAACAGTTACTGTACAACATATTGCTGACAAATTCGGTATCCATCCAAACGTTGCTCGACTTCATTTAACGAAGCTTTCAGAAATAAACATTATTACAGCTGACTATGTAAAAACAGGTAAAGGTGGCAGACCTGGACGTGTTTATAAAGCTTCAGAAAAAGGCGTATCTCTTACTTTTCCAAGACGTGATGAAGATCGTTTATTAAAATGGACGATACAATTAATTGAAGACTTTGGTCCATCTGCATTAACAAAATGCCAGGAAATTAGCTACCAAGATGGCTACCAGCAAATGAAAAATTATATGAGTGCTGAATTGACATTAAGTAATTCTCTTTCCTTCGATGAAAAACTTCAGCTATTAACGGACAATGCCGCTTTAATTGGCTATATTCCACAAATTCAACAAACTGAGCATGGAAAAAAAGTAATCTTCTCCATTTTCAATTGTCCATTCCAGGAGCAACTGACAGCCTATTCTAAAATTGTTTGTTCATTACATGAATCCTATTTAAAAGGGCAATTAGATGCATTGTTTACGAACAATGAATTTGTGCAAATGGAAAGTATGATACATAATTGCGATTTATGTAAATATGAAATAAACGTGACAGAAATCGATAGCTAGATTAAAAATCCATTTGTTTGTCACAAACATGGAGAAGTTCCAGTTTACAGACACCTTTCATATCATTTATAATGAGTAAGAGATTATTGTGTCGTGGGCAAAAGGAGGGGAAATTTCATGGATAATATGTATAAAGTTATGGCATTCTGGACAGGTATTTTTGCAGTTATGTTCTACCTTGGAGGTATGAACGAGGTATCGCTATTATTCTTAGGTAATACAGGTTTATTCTTATTATTAGGCTTCTTAAACCTTTCAGAACGTATGTACATGTACATTTTCGGAGCATATTTAACTGTATTCTTCGCTGGCTTCACGTACTATACAACATTCATTCACGTACCTGGTGGCGGTCATTAATACAAACAAAATCGCGTATCTCACTTTCGGTGAGATACGCTTTTTTATGTGCTAAATCAGTTTATTAGCCATATTTTAAAATCCATTTAAAAAAGGATTTGTCTCCATTTCTGCGCCTACCGTTGTATAATTACCGTGTCCAGGATAGATAATAGTATCCTCAGGTAATGTCAACAGTTTATGATGGATTGATTCCAATAAAATTTTGGTTGATCCACCTAATAGATCTGTACGTCCTACACCTTGTTCAAATAACGTATCTCCCACGATGGCAAAACCGTCATTTTCAAAGATATAGGAAATACTCCCCGGTGAATGCCCAGGTGTAAAAACTGCTTGAAACACAAAATTACTCATTTCAATTTGCTGTTCTTTTTTGATAATTGTATCTTGCGCTGGTGCAGCTACCCTATAATCTGGTAATGCAGGATATTTACTAGAGCCATTCTTCGTTGGATCTGCTAGCCAACTAACTTCCTTTTCATGAATCCATACAGGAACGTCAAATACCTCACGCACTGCATCTACTGCCCCTATATGATCAAAATGGGCATGTGTTAAAAAGATAGCAAGAGGTTTTAAGCCGTTGCTACGGATTGCTTTAATTAGACGCTCCGCTTCTTCACCTGGATCAAATACGATACATTCTTTTTCTTTATTCGATACGATATAGCAATTCGTTTGGACGGGACCAAGAGAATAACTTCGTACGTTCATCATAGTTATCACCTCAATTTCCTATTATACAGGCTTTGCCACAATTTGACGATAAATGTTCATAGTTTACAGTATTTTAGTCCTCGACAAAAACAAGTAGAACGTTTACAATTAAGGAGGAATATTGTTTGCGACATTCATTTTCTGATGTCGAAAGGAGTGTCTATTTTTAATGAACTTATTAATGGTTATTTTTGGTCTAGTAGCGATTTTAGCTGTATTTGGTACATTCCAAGCAATTAAAGAAAAGAACCTTTTAAGCGTTGTTTTCAACTTATTAAGTGCTGCTGTATTCGGATGGTTCGTCATCATGACGATTGTTCACAGCGGTTACCCACCAAAATTACACTAAAATTCAGACAAAAAAAGAGCAGTCTCCTCGGAGATTGCTCTTTTTTTGTCTGTTATTACTTATTGAATTGAAGAAATCGCTTCTTGCCAATTTGTAGGATATCATTATTCATTAACACTTGCGATAAGTCATCCATCGCCATTTTTTCTCCATTCAAGGATACTCCTTTTTGCTTGATTAACCGCAAAAACTCACTCTTACTTTGAATAAAACCCATTACCACTAGTTGTGGAATGATATCCACGATTCTTTCCTTATCAATTTCCAAGAGCAGTATAGGAATGTTTTTTGGTATTTCCTTTTTTTGAAATGCTGCTTCAAAATAAGCTCTTGCTTCCTCCATTGCTGTAGATCCATGGTATAAAGCCGTTATAATTTCTGCTAATAGGAATTTCAAATCGCGGGGATTCTCTCCCTTTTGTAGTCTATCTTGAATAGCCTGCACATGTAGTGGATGCTCATCTGTTGCTAATTCGAAATATTTGATAATTAAAGTATCTGGGACTTCCATCACCTTTTTAAACATAATCTCAGGTGCTTCGTTGATGCCAATATAATTACCTAAGCTCTTACTCATTTTTTCTATGCCATCTAATCCCTCTAGCAAGGGCATAAAAATAGCAATTTGTTTTTCTAATCCCCGATGCTTTTGTAAGGTGCGTCCCATTAAAATATTAAAAGTCTGATCCGTTCCACCTAACTCTATATCTGCCACAAGTTCTACTGAATCATATGCTTGCATGAGTGGGTAGAAAAACTCATGTATACCAATTGGAATGTGCTGCTGGTAGCGTTTCTGAAAATCCTCGCGCTCTAAAAGTCGAGCAACAGATGTTGTGGCTGCTAGCTTGATGACTTCTTCAAAGGATAGCTTCGCTAACCATTCACTATTAAAACGAACCGTTGTCTTGTTCGGATCTAGCACTTTAAAAATTTGCTCACAATATGTTTGGGCGTTATTCTTCACTGTATCGTCACTTAAGGCTGTTCGCCCCTTGGCTTTACCTGTAGGATCGCCAATTCGTCCTGTAAAATCACCGATAACAATAACTGCATGATGGCCTAAATCTTGCATTTGCTTGATTTTTCGTAGAACAACCGCATGACCTAAATGAATATCTGGTGCGGACGGATCTAGCCCTAGCTTAATCGTTAAAGGTCGCTGTTCTTTATATGATCGCTCTAATTTTTCAAGTAAATCCTGTTCGTCAACGATCTTGTTAGCACCTTTCTTGATAATCGTCATTTGCTCCTTTGGTGTTAAAAACATACGAAACATCTCCTTGTAATATTAAATATTAATATTGCAAGTTCTATAAGAGTAAATGTGGGGTACCGTTTTTGCTTAAAAGGCATAAAAAAACGCCTTTAGGAAATTCCTAAAGGACGTAGATAAACGTGTTACCACCTTTTTTCGAGAGCGATTCACATAGCCCTCCTCAATAAGTACAGCCATAGCGATACTTTTGCAATGATTACGGATGCAACCCCGTCGTAGCCTACTAAAGTTTCGGTACGCAGCTTCCAAGATGTATTCACTTTAATATCCCCTTGCGCCTCTCAACAACCGGCTACTCTCTGTTAGTTCCATTAAAGTTACTCGTTCTTTTCAATGCCTTTCACTCTTATACTCCGAAATGCGAAAAACAAATCTTCGTTATGCAGATATTTACACTTATTATAATCGTATCTTTCTATTTGTCAATAAAAAGAAGTGCCCAATAAAGTGTATTCACGTTGCATCATGTTGTAAAACATTGCGAAAGGTGTTTTCTTTAGCATAAGATTCACAAAAAAAATTTATGAATGGTTGATTGTGACTAATTCCTTTATATTAGCTATATAAAAAGAGAGATCCCTATACGAGATCTCTCATTGATTACTTAACTGAATCCTGCTTTAAATTACCTGTTTTTTCGTCATAGAAGCGAAGTAAGTCGCCATTAATGATGGCATCGGAATTTTCTAGCTCCATTGTGGCACGATCAGCATAAGACTGACATGGCTCACCATCTATTTCTTCGCCAGTTGCTTTGTCATAGCAAGCTTCACCAGCATAGACGTATTTATCTGTAATAAAGCGTCCATCACGGAAGACTACAAAGTCCTCATGCTCTGGAGAGAATAAATCCGCACCCATTTGCATATCTTTTGACGTTTCAACGCCAAGAAGGTGTAAGATCGTTGGACGTAAATCCATTTGTCCTGAAATCTCAGTCATTTCTTTTCCATCGCCCGCTCCTGGGATGTGGATGAATAAAGGTACTTCTTGAAGCATTGCATTATCCATTGGTGTAATTTGATCTTTACCTAAATATTGTGCCATTGCTTTATTATGGTTCTCAGAAATACCATAGTGATCCCCATACATCACAATAATAGAATTATCATAGACACCTTGATCTTTTAACTGTTGGAAGAAGTCTTTTAAAGCCTCATCCATGTAACGTACTGTTTGGAAGTAACGATTTAATGTACCTGAATTTGAATCATATTCAGGAATCATAATATCTTCTGGGTCCAATGTAAATGGATAATGGTTCGTTAAAGTAATAAGTCTAGAGTAGAATGGCTGTGGCATATCTTTCATTAAAGCAGCTGATTGCTCTAAGAATGGAACATCTTTCATTCCCCAGTTTACAGCTTGCCCCTCTTCCACAGTATATGAATCTATATCGTAGAATTTATTAATTTTTAACGATTGATACATCATGTCACGATTCCAGAAAGATTTATTATTAGGGTGCATGACATTTGTAAAGTATCCATTTTCTCCAAGGCGTTCAGCCATTGAATTATACGTATTTCCACCATGCGTGAAGAATACAGCACCTCGACCTAAACCAAACAATGAGTTTTCAACAATAAACTCCGAGTCAGATGTTTTTCCTAAACCTGTTTGGTGGTAGAAGTTACTGAAATAATACGTATCTTTATCTTTTGTTAAAGAGTTTAAGAATGGCGTAATTTCATGACCATTCATGTCATTATTAATGACAAAGTTTTGTAGTGACTCCATCGATACCACAATCAGGTTACGACCTTTATATTTCCCAAACATCTCTGGATTTACTGCAGCTTGATTAGAGCGTATATAGTTGTTCACTTCTACTAGTTCACTACCATCGGCTAACGCACGTTGGGCAGATGATTTAGATTGAATATAAATGTCATACAAGTGGTAATTGTACGTACCAATGTTTTTTACTAATAATTCGCGGTCAAAACTACGTGTTAGTAATTGTGGACGCTCCGTTTCTGCTAATCCTAAATTTAAGAATGTCATTGCTATTGCAAGCACAAAAAATGCACGACGGAATTCAATATTCACTTTAAATGCATCTTTCATTTTTGGTAAAAATTTATTCGCCAAGATTAAGATAACGACATCAACGAAATATAATACATCCCAAGGCTCAACAATGGCTGCTACTGATGTTCCTAAGTCACCAAAGTTACTTGTTTGGAATAATACTGGTAGCGTAATAAAATCATTGTAGAATCGATAGAACGCTACATTTCCGTATAAAACAATGGACAAAATAACGCTGACCGTAATCAAATAACGATTTCTAGCTTTTGCTGATTTAAAGAATAGTGATAAACCATACGTAAATAGCAAGAAGCTTAATGGATTAATAAATAAAATAAACTGTTGCATTGCATTTTCAATTTTCATTTCAAAGCTTGTGTGGTAAACAATGACCGTTTTGATCCAAGTTGCTATAATTGCTAGTATCATAAATGAATGTTTAGGCCACTTTATTGATTTCATTCCTAACATCCTCCCTACTTCCTTACAAAAAAATAATAATTTTTTACATTTTGTTACGGAAACAAAATATATCTTAATCCTTTTTTAACAGATAATCAACACATATCTCATGGAAAATTTTTTCTCTTTGCTCTTTCTATGCACCAGATATCTATATATACGTTTTGCATTGTAAAAAGTTTCATAAAAACATAAAAACAGCGGAAACCCACTGTTTTTAAGAATATTACATACATGTTACATTAATTTTACAATACCCAATTACATTATATTTCAAACATTACTTTTTATGCTCTTCCATACGAAGTCTTGTTGTTTCTTGTCGAATAAGCAGTAGGGCCATTTGATAATCTTTTATATCTAGTACATTCGCTTTATAGAGCTCACGTATTTCATCCTCCATCAGCATCAAATCGCCAATAGGATCACGTGTATAAATATAGGTACCATATGTTTTCAAGAGTTCATAAATATCTAGCATTTTATCCATTTTCGTTCGCTCCTCGTTGTGCAACACAGTCAATACGTTTTGTGGGCGTCACAATGATATCTACTGGGCAATCATGTGCTTCAGTAGGAACACAATCAATGATTTGCTCATCAAAGAGCAACGACATCAGCTTACCCTTATTATAGTTTAATACATAGCGGTCATAATAACCACCGCCATAGCCAATTCGATAACCGTATGGATCAAAAACAACGCCTGGTACAATAATGATATCCATCTCATTTGCGTCAACAAACTCACTTTTTGCTGGAATAGGCTCACGCAAATGCATATATACAGTTTCAAGCTGTGCAAATGAATCAATTGCATAAAATGACATTTCTCTTGTTTTCGGGTGACATTTAGGAACTGCGACCTTTTTCCCTAGTTTCCATAATTCCTCAATTAGAAGAATTGTGTCGACTTCTGGCTTATTTGAAATGGTCATGCCAATTGTATTTGCTTCTATTATATATGGTTCCTGTAGCACCTTTTTTAACACAGTTAATGATTGACGATAATAATCTTCATCTGTCAAGGTTGCAAGGTCTTGGCGTACCGTGTTTCGTAAAGTTGTTTTATCCATCTAGGCTACCTCCTATATCGTAAAACGTCATATCCTCCTGGAATTGTTACATTGAATGATTTGATAAAATGTAGAAAGCCAAAACCACTTGTGGTTTTGGCTTAATGAGCGATTACTTAGTTTCACGGTGAAGAGTGTATTTCTTCTCGCGAGAGCAATATTTTTTAAGTTCAAGACGCTCTGGATTGTTACGCTTGTTCTTTTTAGAAATGTAGTTACGTTCGCCGCAATCTGTGCAAGCTAAAGTAATATTTACGCGCATCATTAACCCTCCCACTCTATATCAAGAATTTAAATTTGAGCATGATTTATACGACTAACCTATTATAACATAAACTGAAAAAAAATCTACCTTCATTTCATATTAAGTTTGCATATGGTAAAATATCTTATAATTACATACTACATTGAGGTGAAACTAATGGATGTATCCATCGTATTAATGAGTATCGGCATTTTTCTAATCATTGTTTCGTTCTTTTTCAAAAATAGCGCGAAAAAAATCGAACAAGATGTCGAAGAATTATCTATCTCCATTTTCCAAGAAACGAATAATTTAAAGCGTCGCCTTAAGATTGTGGAGGAAGAACTTTTACTAGAGCCTGAGTTCCAAGTGAAATCAAAATCAAGTACCCCTCCAAAAGGTCAAGATCCTAAAGTGCACCAAGTCATGCAGGCCGTTCAACAGGCTGCACAGGCTTCAAAAGTTGGACAAACAACAGCACCCGCAAAACCGATTCATCAAATTATTATTAGTCAGGTACTTGAATTAAATAAACAGGGTCTTTCTGTAGCAGATATTAGTATTCGCTCAAATTTAAAAGAAGAGCAAGTTCGGCAAGTGATTGCAAACGGGGGGCGTTGATTGTTGAATAAGTCTGCCATTCGTGCATTTGGTATAGCCATTTTTCTTGTTGGGGCATTGCTCGCACTCGCAAACCGCTTCGATGTAAATATTGGTCTTCCTACCAAGGGATTTTCCAATCAACAACAGGTAGAAGAACTACAAAACAAATTAAGTAAGGCCAATCAAGAAATTGCCTCGTTAAAGGATCAATTAAAGCAAGTACATACGACTGAAAAAACTTCTACAACAGATGCATCTGAACAAGCTGATGAAGAAACAGCTACGGATGAAACAACGATGTCTCTGCAAATCTATAGTGGCATCACACCGTATAGTGTGGCACAAAAACTTGAAGACGGTGGTATTATTACCAATAGTGTTGAAATGGAGTTACTACTCGCTAACCCTAAATATGCTAGAAGCTTACAAATCGGCTCCTATGAGGTCAATTCTTCCATGACCTTAGAAGAAATAGCTAATTTAATTACAGGCAAGAAACAATAACTTAAAAAGCTGTCGCCCATTCATATGAGGCGACAGCTTTTTTATTAAGCTATACTTTCTAAAAAGGCTTGCATCATCATACTGCCTTCTTTTGTGCCAATTGATTCAGGATGAAACTGCAGCCCATAAAGAGGATATTCTTTATGTTGAATGGCCATAATCTCTCCGTCATCACCCGCTGTGGCGAGTATCTTAAAAT
Organism: Lysinibacillus capsici; assembly: GCF_020217405.1. Taxonomy (NCBI): domain Bacteria; kingdom Bacillati; phylum Bacillota; class Bacilli; order Caryophanales; family Bacillaceae; genus Lysinibacillus; species Lysinibacillus capsici. The sequence continues at coordinate 3,099,088 of NZ_CP084108.1, forward strand.
CTTTGTGTAAAGTTTGTTCTTCAATAATAAGTGAATGATATCGCATAACCTCGATATCTCCATCTAATTGGGCAAATAAACCTGTTTGCTCGTATTGTAAGGGGGACAGCTTTCCATGCATAATGTTTTTGGCCTGCACAATATTTGCGCCAAAAGCCTGCCCTATCGATTGGTGCCCTAGACAAATACCTAAAATAGGGAATTTTTGATAGAGTTCCTTGATGACGTCTATCGTTATCCCTGCTTCATTTGGCGTTCCTGGCCCTGGTGATAAAATGATGGCTTCTGGCGATAGTTTTTGAATTTCTTCTATAGTAATGGCATCATTTCGTATGACCTTGACGCTTTTTCCAAGCATACTGATTTGTTGAAATAAATTATAGGTAAAAGAATCATAGTTATCTATTATTAGAATCATTTTTTTACCTCCAATAGGGCACGTGCCTTATTCAGTGTTTCTTGATATTCTGACAATGGAATCGAATCATAAACAATACCTGCTCCTGCCTGTACATGTGCCTTTTGGTCCTTAATGAGCATCGTGCGAATTGCGAGGGCCAAGTCCATATCACCAGTTGTCGAAATATAGCCTACTGCTCCCGCATATACCCCACGCTTTATTGGTTCTAATTCATTAATCAATTGCATGGCACGAATTTTTGGTGCCCCTGACACTGTACCAGCAGGTAAACAAGCACGAAGTACATCCAGAACATGAAGGTCATCTCGCAATTCAGCAACCACCTCAGAAACCATATGCATCACATATTTATAGCGCTCTATTTTCATGTATTTGGTTAGCTTGACGGAACCGACTTTTGCAATACGACCAAGATCATTGCGACCTAAATCCACTAACATACGGTGTTCAGCTATTTCCTTGCTATCCTCTAATAGCGCATTTGCGATTGCTTCATCCTGTTCTATTGTCGTGCCACGCGGCTTTGTACCCGCTATTGGGTTGGTTGTCACTTTTCGATTTTTTACCTTTACAAGACTCTCAGGAGATGTTCCTAAAATAACATAGTCTCCATAATCCATATAAAACATATAGGGTGACGGGTTAGACGTGCGCAATTGACGATAGAGCGAGAATGGCGAACCTGTAAACGGCGCAGAAAAACGTTGCGATAACACAATTTGGAAAATATCGCCTCTCAAAATATGCTGCTTAGCACGTTCCACTAAAGCAATAAATCGTTCCTTCGAAATCATTGGCTTAAACTGTAACTCATCCACCTTTAATGCCTCAAAGGTTGTACCTGCACAAAGCTGTTGCTCCATCGTTGTAATAGCAGCTTCCATCTCCTGTAATGAACGTCCATCCTGAAATAGATCAATCGAAGCGAGTGTAATTTCCTGTGTTAGATGATCAAAAACAATAAATGTATCATAGAAAAAAACATGAACATCAGGCATGGCTAAATCATCCTGTAAATAGTCACCTATTTGTTCTGTGTAAAATGCTGTTTCATAGCCAAAGAAACCTATAGCTCCTCCAAAGAAAGCAAAAGGGTAGCTTTCTTCATGAAAGGGTATTAGTTCTTTTAATCGATCAAGCACATTGCCCCTAGCCTTGTCATTTTCTACTCCTTTTGAAAACACGAATTCTTCATTGTTTCCTTTTAGTTCAGCCACTGGATTGATGGCGATAAAGGAATATCGCCCACTTTCCTCATGTTTCGCTGAGGATTCGAACAACATTTTATGCTGCCCTTTCAGTGATTGATACACAGAGATCGGGGTCATCATATCCCCCTGTAATACTTTCATAGCATACTTTCTAAGCTCAACTGTCATACTCTCTTCTCTCCTTCTCTAAGCTCTGCTCATCTACACCTCATCTATCTTTAGCAGCAGAAATCTGCTAAAGGCTTTCTCTTCATTCAGCTAAAATATATGCTGTCTAAAGAAAAAAATATAAAAAGGCCTTTCCATCACAAAAGGACGGAAAAGCCGTGGTGCCACCTTCATTGGTCTCCTGATAAGAAAACCCTCTTTAAGCCTTATAACGTAGGCATCCGCTAATCCGTACTGTTTTCAGGATTAGAGCTCCGAAGTCCATTCACTAAACATTTGTACTAGTTTTCACCAACCACTAGCTCTCTATAACAAATTGTACTAGTTACTACTCTTCATCAAAGCTGATTTCTTGGTAATATTGTAAAGCAAACTATCTTACAATTCAATTTATTTTTTATTTCGTAGACTTTCATCTTCAGGATGGCTAGCTAATGTAATCGATAGCTCCTCCATTATTTGACGAATGGCAAATAAAATATCCTGTCGTACTTCCAGCATAACAGCGGTATCATTTGTGGCAACAAAGAATCGAACAAGCACGCGATACGAATCATGATGAAACTCATCTATAAATACATGAATCATGTCTTTCTCTGTTTTAGCATGTAAATAGATTTCCTTATGAATGGCCGTTAAAGCGCTACGGATGTCTTCCTCATCATTATCAGCAGCGATATATAAAAACTGCTCACATTTCCGTTTTTCTCGTTTAGATAAATTATAAAGTGGACGATTCACTAAATAGGAGTTCGGCACATATACAAGTCCTTTGTCTCCTGTTTGAATTAACGTACTTCTTAAATTGATATCCTCAATCGTTCCTTCAATTTTTTGATCCTCTGTCGCTATCCAATCTCCTATTTGGAATGGATTATCTAAAGCTACGGACATGCCACCAAATACATGCGCTAGTGTATCGCGAATCCCAAAGGCAATCGCCACACCCGTTAAGCCGATTCCAGTTAAAAAACCATTCAGATTAAAATCCCAAAAGGAAGCAATCGTAAACATAGCAAAAATCATGATAAGTACTTTACCTATTCGTAGGAAAAACGGTAATAAAACATTCTGATCCTCTTCGCTCGTTAATTCAAATGGTTGTTTCGTATAAAAATTCAAAACATCATAAATCCCTTTAAAAGCAAGAAACACCATAATAGACAATACAAAATTCTTAGTTGATGTATGCGTAAATAAAGGAACTTTTATTAAATAAGATAAGCTGAGCACAATGACCGTCGTCATAAAGGCATAGCCAATTGCTTTACTAAATTGAGCCAGTACATTTGCTTGGAAATTGCGCTGACGATCTTTTAAAAATAGCACGATACGATGAATAATTTTTTTGATGATGAATCGTTGAATAAGCCACCCGACTAAACAAATAATGACGGCAATTAAGCCATCTAGCCAAGTTGGGACTGTAAATTTAGGTAATAGCCAATGTAATGAATCCATGTATTTCTCCTTTATAACTACCTATGTATCGCCAGCAAAAAGGAGCCGACCTTCAGGAATGGTGAGCCCCTTCTTGTTATTGTATGGCATCATCTGCAAAAAAAGCCTTACTAGCAAACCAAAATTGCTGTTTATTAAAATTATGTTCATGCATGGCAATCACTGAAAATTCAGCATGATATTTTTGCTTCATTTCCTTTAGCATCGTTTTGGCTTGCTTGCCAACGAGATGCTGACCATCAATAGGTGCTCCTTCTGTAAAAATAATGACATCTGCCTCTGTACCTAATTGATTTTCCTGTAGCAATGCTTTCACAAATTGTAAAACAGGTAAAATGGCCGCCTCTCCCCTTGCCTTATATTCGATAAAACTCTTAAAATCAGCTAAATTTAAATGCCCATTTTCAAAACGATAGTGGACATGAATTTGCCGATCATACGGTACAATGTATAAATCACGGCCTTCCCGATGCGCACTTATAAATAACGCTAAAATCATACTTTTACAAATCTCAGAATAAGCGGCCATTCCTGTCGTTTGTTCTAAACAAATAATCATCGGGCCAGGGTCTTGTTGATAATCATGAAAGGGTACATGGTAAACATTTCCGCTTTTCGTTGTCTGTTGCTTAAGCTTTTGACGTCTAAGCTCTGACCATTTTCGTTCATAATACTGGCGTTGCTCTTTGCCGTTTGCTAAGCGTTCTGCCTTCTCAATAGCAGGAATATTCTCTTGGATTTCATGCATGATATCCGTCAATTCCAGAGCAAATGCTGCCATATTTCGTAATGGCTCACTCTTGAAAAAATAATCGATAAAATAATGTTGTTCCCCTTCACTTAACTCCTCTATATGTAGGTTTTCATAGAGAAAACGTAAATAGTCAAGTTGTTCTATTGTCAACGGCTTGTCAAATTGCTTGATGAGGGATTCAATTGCATCTTTCATATAGCAGCACCTCCTAAGCACCACATTTTTTGGATAATGTCTATAGTATAACCAAAAATTTTTTTTGACAATACAAAAACGCTCGCTATAAAGACGCTACAGCCAAAAACAATGTTGCTGCTTCAGGAGATTTTTTTCGACAAATGAAAAAAAGAGCTAAAACGCAGCTCTTCTCTCTTAATTATTTAATTCATAATGTTTGCCCTTTACTAAGTAAAATAGATGTTCAGCAATATTTGTAGCATGATCAGCAGAACGTTCTAAATAGCGGCAAATAAATGTTAGGTGTGTAATCTGTGAAATATGGGAGGGGTTTTCTACCCCAGCACGAAGTAAAAGGGTGATCGTTGCCCCGTATAAATCGTCCACGTAATCATCTAACTCAGCAATCTCTTTAGCGCGTACCGTATCTTCCTCCGTAAAGGCCTTCATGATGCTCTCTAGCATTTCTACTGTTTTATTACACATAGTTTGGAGATTTGTTATTGGGAAAATCATTGGCTCCTTACCGATTCGAATTGCTTCTTTAGCTATATTAACCGCATAGTCCCCTACTCTTTCCATATCTGAAGCTGCCTTTACAAGAACCATGAGACGGCGTAAATCTGTTGCTACTGGCTGCTGCTTGGCAATCATTAGGATCACATGATCATTAATTTCTTCTTCAAGGCGATTAATGATTAAATCGTCTTCCAAAATTTTCAAAGCCTTTTCTAAATCCTGCTCTACCAATGCTTCAAAAGCTGTTTTTAATGCAAGGATACTGCTATTGGCAATTGCAAGAAATTGCCCCTGTACCTCTTTTAACTCTTGTTCAAAACGTTCACGTACGATCATTCATTGCTCCTCCTTAGCCGAAACGTCCCGAAATATAGTCTTCTGTACGTTGATCTGCTGGTGTTTGGAAAATAACATCCGTTTTATCGTATTCGACAACCTCTCCACTTAGGAAAAATGCTGTACGATCAGAAATACGTGCCGCTTGCTGCATATTATGTGTCACGATGACAATGGAATAGTCCTTTTTCAGTTCTTGGACCAACTCTTCCACTTTCAATGTAGAAATCGGGTCTAAGGCAGATGTTGGCTCATCCATTAAGATGACATCAGGCTCAATCGCTAAGCAACGTGCAATACAAATACGTTGTTGCTGACCACCTGATAATCCGTAGGCATTTTGATTCAAACGGTCTTTTACCTCGTCCCAAATGGCTGCCCCTCTTAATGATTTCTCCACAATTTCATCCAGAATTTTTTTATTTTTAATGCCATGAATTCTTGGTCCATAGGCAATGTTATCATAAATAGATTTTGGAAACGGGTTTGGCTTTTGGAATACCATTCCTACACGTGTTCTTAATTCCTCTACCGTATAGTTTTTATCTAAAATATTTCGCTCACGGTATAAAATTTCTCCTGATGTACGAACGATTGGTACAAGTTCAACCATGCGGTTTAATGTTTTTAGATACGTAGATTTCCCACAGCCAGATGGTCCAATAATAGCCGTTACTTCATTTTCATAGATGCTTAAATTAACATCTTTTAAACCATGATGGTCACCATACCATAAGTTTAAATTGCGTGTATCATAGACAATATTTTTCGCCACATCTGCTACAGACTTAGTCGTTGCCTGATTCCGTTTGACAATTGTTTTTTCCTCTTTAAAATCTAATACCATAAGGTCACCTCATTAATAACGTTTTTGGAATTTATTTCGGATATAGATGGCGATCGAATTCATTAATAACAGCACTGTCATAAGCACTAAAATACCTGCGGCTGCTACATACTGAAAGGCTTCTTGTGGTCGTTTTGCCCAATCATAAATTTGCATTGGTAATGCTGTAAATTGACTCAGTAAACCATTCGGTAAAAACTGCAGGATAACTGGAATTCCAATTACAACTAGTGGAGCTGTTTCTCCTATGGCACGAGACAAGGCTAAAATACTTCCTGTTAAAATACCTGGAATGGCAGCTGGCAATACAACACGCAAAATCGTTTGCCATTTCGTTGCTCCCATGCCATATGAAGCTTCACGTTGTTCGTTTGGCACTGCACGAATAGCCTCTTGAGCTGCTACAATGATAACCGGTAAAATTAACAAACTCATTGTAAAGCCAGCAGCTAAAATACTTTTTCCTAGTTCCATCATACGTACAAAAATAGTTAATCCAAGTAATCCAAAAACAATGGAAGGAACACCTGCTAGATTCGATATATTCATGCGAATAAAGTCATTGATTTTATTTTTCTTGGCATACTCCTCTAAATAAATCGCAGTACCAACTCCTAAAATAATCGATACTGGTGCTACAACTGCCATTAACCAAAGCGAACCGATTAAAGCAGCTTTGATACCTGCCTTATCCGCAAATCGTGATGCAAAATTCGTCAAGAAATCGATGTTTAAGTAATCAATTCCCTGTGTCACAATGCGGTACAGTAAAACAGCTAAAGTAACAAGTGCAAACGTTGTAGCTAAGAAAAATAGAGTTTTCCAAACTTTATTTGCTGTAATACGCTTTGTCATTCGTTTCATGACGACTGTGTCATCCATATAGCGCATGCTAGTAAACCTCCCTGAAGCGTTTCGAAATATAATGAGCAAGTAGATTCATTACTAGCGTAAAGATAAATAGTGTGAATCCTACTGAATAAATTGAGTAATAGATGGTTGTACCGTAACCCGCATCACCAGTTGAAACCTGTACAATGTATGCAGTCATTGTTTGAATAGAGTCTGTCACATTGAGGTCAAATTTCGGTGTTGAACCACCTGCAAGTGATACAATCATAGTTTCTCCTATTGCCCGGGAAATAGCTAACACAACTGAAGCGATAATCCCTGAAAGCGCAGCAGGTAATACTACTTTGATTGCTACTTCAAATTTCGTCGCACCTAGAGCTAAGGCTCCCTCACGCATACTATTTGGTACAGATGACATGGCATCTTCTGAAAGAGACGTAATCATTGGTAAAATCATAATCCCTACAACAATACCAGGACTTAATGCATTAAATAGTTTAAGTTCAGGTACAATTTCTTGTAAAACTGGTGTGACAAATGTTAAAGCGAAGAAGCCATAAACAATTGTTGGCACACCTGCTAATACCTCTAAAATAGGTTTCACTGTACGTCGTGTTTTCTCACTTGCATATTCACTTAAATAGATAGCTGAAGCAATTCCAAATGGTACAGCTACTACAACTGCAATAAGTGTCACTTTTAATGTACCAGCGATTAATGGCAGTATCCCAAATAACGGTTCGTTACCTGAAAACGGTAACCATTTAGTACCGAAAAGGAAATCCGTAATCGACACGCGTTTAAAGAATTCGAACGTTTCAAAAATAAGGGTGAAAACAATGCCAAATGTTGTTAATATCGAAATAATAGCTGCAGAAAATAATAGAGCTGGCATGGCTTTTTCCACTATTTTCTTTGTTTTTTGGTTGCGCGAATTTGCAATTAATTGCTGCACAGATGATGTCTTATCTTCCTTTTGAGAAACCATTGGGAGCTCCTTTCAAATAAGTGAGGGAAAGAGCATACATCTCTTTCCCTCTATGCATGTCTTCTTATTTTAAGCCTTCTAAAGTTTTTAAGCCTTCAGTATATTTTTCTTCAGGTAAACGAACATAGCCCACTGCTTCAGCCATATCGCCTGCGTTTTCAAGTGTAAATTTAATGAAGTCGTAAGCTGCTTCATTGTCCTTCATCGCACTATTTTTTACGTATGTGAATAATGGACGTGAAAGTGGTGTATATTCGCCACCTTCAATTGTTTCATTTGTTGGCTCTACGCCATTTACTTTGACAATGTTTAATTTATCTTTATTTTCAAGGTAGTAAGCATAACCGAAGAAGCCGATCGCATTTTTATCACCAGAAACACCTTGCACTAGCATATTATCATCCTCTGATAATGTTGCTGAGCTTACTAGATCTGCACCATCTAAAATTACTTCATCAAAGTAGTCGTATGTGCCTGAATCAGTACCTGGTGAATAGTAAACGATTTTTTCATCTGGCCAAGATGGATCAATATCAGACCATTTTTTCTCTGTTCCATCTTCAATCCAAATTTTTTGTAGTTGTTCGACCGTTAAATCCTTCGCCCAATCATTTTCTGGGTTCACGACTACTGATAAACCGTCATATGCTAAAGCTAGCTCTGTAAAATCAATGCCCGCTTCTTCTAATTTCGCTTTCTCTTCATCTTTTATATTACGAGATGCATTTGAAAAGTCTGTTTCACCTGCGATGAATTTTTCAAAACCACCACCAGTACCAGAAACCCCCACTGATACTTTGACATCTGGTTGTGTACCTGCATACTCTTCAACAACTGCCTCAATGATTGGTGCTACTGTTGATGAGCCGTCTCCAGCTACAGACCCTTGTAGCTTTTCATCAGCAGCTTCTTGTCCTGAGCTTGCTGGTGCGTTCGTTTCTGTATTGTTTCCGTTTTGTGCAGAATCGCTACCACATGCACCTAGCATTAATGCAGAACCCATTACCGCTGTCATCGTTAAGTACTTCCACTTTTTCATCTCATTTGCCTCCGTCATGAACTGTTTTATAGTTATTTGTCTTACAATCTTTACTATAATGACTGATTGTTGAAGTCGTATAAACGGTTCGTAAAAGAGATGTAAAGGAATGTAATGCTTTGTAAACGTTTGTAAAGATGAATTTACAATAGGGGAAACTTGCTTCCTATAGGAAAGGTGTTATAATAAGCAAATGTGTCAGGAAATATTTATTTTAATGATAAGGAGCGTTTGACCTTTGTCATGAAACATGCAAAAGTACAAAATGTCGATTATTTTAAAACATATTTATCATTAGTAATGGAACATCGGGACTACACACTTCAAGAGGCGATTGATTTTATGCTAGCTTCTTATTTCTATAACAATATAGAGCTTTATGGTGTAAAACCAAGAGAGCAATTTGAATTAGCCATTCAGCAATTATCCGCATAAAGGCACTAAATATCTGAAAGGGGCGTTTTGCTATCCAAACGCCCCTTTCCATTATTCATGTCTAGTCTTAAAAAAGTGAAAATAAAACGGATTTGGAAAATAATTTTTCCAAATCCGTTTTGTATTAGCGCATATCCAATACCCTTTATTCCTGCTCATTCTCTCCAATTTTTTCTTCCGTAATCGCTGGTAAAATTGGCTGTTTTACATTACTATCTGTGACTTTTTCAGCTTGATATTTAGCTTTTAATTCAAAATACTTATCTAAAGAACGTCTAGCAATGACATTATTTTGATAGTAGTGTGGCGCTAAATTTGTATTAACCCATGGGATCACAACTGCATAGGCAATTTCAGGATTTTCATATGGGGCAAAGCCAACATGCGTTAAATTAATCGTATTTATGCCGTAGTGCTCACGTAATGGACCATAATACACTACCTCTGCAGTCCCTGTTTTCCCTGCTGCTGTATATGGAGCATCAGCAAATTGTGCTCGTGCTGTACCATGTGAACCAGTATATACACGACGTAGCCCTTGCTTTACATAATCGATCTCTTCTTTAGGATTATCAATTTGATTCAAAATAGTTGGACCTACTTCAGTTACTAATTGTCCTAATTGCTTTCCATCCTGTGATGGGTCACGAACCTCTTTCACTACATGTGGCTGAATACGATAGCCACCATTGGCAACTGTCGAAATATATTGCGCAAGTTGAAGCGGTGTATACGTATCATACTGACCAATAGCCAAGTCGAGTGTTTTACCACCCATTGTAGGACCTGATGGACCACTCACTCCACTAAATTCATTTGGTAAATCAATGCCTGTTTTCACACCTAAACCAAATTGCGCATAATTATTACGCATTTTTGAGAACGTATCGTCCTTTAAGCGTAATGGCATACCATAACTATAAGGGGTTCCATTAAGCAGCAACGCAATTTTAAACATATAGGAGTTGGAAGAACGTTCTAATGCCAACAAGTCATTCATCGGAATATATCCAGCCCTGTTAAAAATAGACGTTTTCGGATCCGTGCTAGCTAATTTAATCGGCTCGTCTCCCATTGAAGTACCCATCGAAATAACGCCCTGATTGTAGCCAGTGAGAACTGTTGCTGCTTTAACAGATGAACCTGCCTCATAAGCCGTTGTAAACGATCCATATGCATAGTCAACGACTTCATTTTGCCCTGTCTCGGGATTCTTTTCTATTTTCTTACCTACCATCGATAAAATGTCGCCTGTATTTGGATCCATCATAATTAGGAAGGCACGGTCTAATAGATAGGAACCTGGAAGAGCTTTTAATTTAAGCAGTTCTTCTTCTACAATCTTATCCGTTTCAGCCTGCAGTTCACTATCCAAGGAAAGGATTAAGTCTTTACCTGGCTCCCCTTCATAAGTTGTGACTGTATCGACTACCTGACCTTTTTTATTGGTAATATTTTTGACGACTGTTTTTTGACCTTGTAGTAATTCTTCATATTGTGCTTCAATGTAACTTTCTCCCACACGGTCATTACGTGAGTAGTCACGTGCTAAATAGTAATTGAGCTTCTCTTTCGGTATCCCTTTTGTTGGGACCGTTGTACGTCCAAGAATAGATAAAGATGATAATTTGACACGTTTCCAGTCTGTTGTTGTATTAACACCTGGTAGTTCAGTTAAACGCTCCGATACACGAGCAAATTCATCTGCTGATACATTCTCACTTTTAATGATTTGAGGGGATAGATTATAGCCAGACACCATTTCACGATAAATCGCTAATACTTCTAAATCTGCCTCTGTTAATTGTAAAAGTTCTTCGTTTGTGATACGTTCGCGTACCAGTTTATCAATCTCTGCATTAATTTGGCTGGTTGTAATATTTTCTTGTGCATTAATCTTTGTTTTTTCTGCCTCTGTGACTTTTTCATAGGCTGCATCGTGATTTTGTAGTATCCAGAAATCCTGTTTATCACGCAATGTGACACGCTTTGTTGGCTGTTCAATCAATTGTGCCAGCTTTTTCGCGATATCAAGCATCTCCTCTGTTGTGGTCGTTTGCATTTTCGTATACGTTATGGCATTTTCTGGGTGATTATCCACTAAAATACGACCATAACGATCATACATGCGTCCCCTTGGTACACTTGTATTCACAGGTACCTCTTCTTTACGCTCTAAATCACGTACATAATCTTCCCCTTTGACGATTTGCATATAGCCAAGTCTAAAAATTAACATTGAAAATACGATAAATATTGCAAAGAAAAGGATATTCATACGAAATGTTAAGTTAGAATGATGTTTTGCTTTAACACTCGCCGCGCGATTTTTTCCTGGTGCTTTGCGCATATGTATTCCCCTCCTCATCTTCTGATCATTTCAATACACGATACCTAGTATACCATTCGAAGGTATGACAGAAAAGCACGCACTTTCGATTTCTTATGTAAAACATCATTTATTTGACGGTACTTTATGGAGAAAGGTTGCCCTATTCCACGCTCTCCTAATATTTCGGCTTCATTATCCTGATATTTTCAGATTCTATCCCTTAATTTGCAGTTTAATCCAACAAAAAAGGCTATGCCCCGTGATTGCTCACTTTAGGCACAGCCAATTATTCTATTCGTTATTATTTTGCAGCTTGGAATTTAGCTTCTACTACATCCCAGTTTACTACGTTCCAGAAAGCACCGATGTAATCTGGACGACGGTTTTGGTAGTTTAGGTAGTATGCATGTTCCCATACATCTAAGCCTAAAACTGGAGTTTTCCCTTCCATTACTGGAGAGTCTTGGTTTGGAGTAGACGTAACAGCAACTGAGTCACCATCAACGATTAACCAAGCCCAACCTGAACCAAAGCGAGTTGTAGCAGCTTTAGCAAATTCTTCTTTGAAAGCATCAAAAGAACCGAATTTAGCATCGATTGCTTTTGCTACTTCACCAACTGGTGTATTTGAACCGCCTGGAGCGATTACTTCCCAGAATAATGTATGGTTAGCATGTCCGCCACCGTTGTTGCGTACAGCAGTTTGTTTGTCAGCTGGAAGAGCATCTAGGTTTGCGATTAAGTCGTTAATGTCTTTATCTGCAAATTCAGTACCTTCTACTGCTGCGTTTAAGTTTGTTACATAAGTATTGTGGTGTTTAGAATGGTGAATTTCCATTGTTTTTGCATCGATATGTGGTTCTAATGCGTCATAAGCGTAAGTTAATTGTGGTAATTCGTAAGCCATTGTTAAGTTCCTCCCTAAAATAAGAAATAATTAGTACATCCTTAGATTATCAAAATTGGTCAAACCATTCAACGAAAAATACTTCAATTTGAAGATTTCAGCCTTTTGACCGAAATACCGATATGTTTACTATCTTACCCTTTACTCACACACACTAAACCTTAAAAGTGAGGCATTAGATGGCGATAAAAAATACAATAATCATAACAATTTGAATAACAGCCTTGACAACAGTAGATGTCAAAAAGCCAATTAAAGAACCGACACCACTTTTCACTGCCTCACTAAATGTACGTTTCTCAACGATTAGTTCCGCAATCACAGCCCCTAAAAATGGTCCAATTAAAATCCCTGCCACAGGGATCACAAATGGACCAATTAATAACCCGATGGTGCTCCCCCACATGCCAGCATTGGAACCACCAAACTTTTTGATACCAAACGCATTTGCCACAGTATCCGCCCCAAATAACAACACGACAAATAGTATTTCAATGACCCAAAACCACCAGCTTAGCTCTGCGAATGAGAAAAATAAGCCATAGAGCAAAAATCCACCGACTAAAAACAGTACTCCGGGAATAATTGGATACACTAAACCAATAAATGAAATAATAAAGCAGGCAATCACTAAGATCCAGCCAACAACTTCCATAAAGATTCTCTCCTTTTAACGTGCATTGCCTTTCATACGAAATAACAAAGTGAAAAGTTTCATTAATGACGAATGCCTAAAATAGAATCTGCAATATTTACTGCATGGTCTCCTATACGCTCTAAGTTGCTAACGATATCCATATAAACAATTCCTGCAGCCCCACTACACTCATTTGTGTTTAATCGGGCAATATGCTTTTGACGTAGTTTATCTTCCATATCATCAATCAGGCTTTCTAGCTCTGTTACTTCTTGAGCTAAGCTCAGGCTAGCGGTATCTAATGCTTCTATACTTTTGCGTACTGCCTCTATGGCTAAACTAAACATACCTATTAAGTCCTGTCGCGCTGATTTACTTAAGCTTACCTCGTGGTGATCCTTGTACTGTAAAAGCTCTAAAATATTTTCAAAGTGATCCCCAATTCGTTCAAAATCCCTTACATTTGTCAATAAAGTATGATGTCTTACTGAGTCTGCACGGGAAAGAGGCTGCTTAGACACCATTACTAAATAATCAGTAATTTCATTGTCTAGATGATTAAGCCCGACTTCTAGCTGTAGCACCGTTGGAATATGCTCTACCTCTCCAGATTTCATATATAGAAACGTTTCTTCCAACCCACGCAATGCATGTTCACCCATTCGCAATACCTCTTCTTTAGCTTGACCCAGCGCAATAGCAGGTGAGGAATCAATGAATGATGGATCTAAATGCTTAGTTGTTACATCGATATTGCCATCATGTCCCGGCAGTAGCTTTGTAACTAATGCTGCGAGTCCAGCGATAAATGGTAGTTGGATCATCATATTAAAGACATTGAATGAGCCATGAGCAATGGCAATCTGCATGCGAGGCTCTAAATGAAATACGCCACTGATCCACTGTACATATTGCATAAACGGTGTGAACAATAACATGAAAATAATCGTCCCAATCACATTAAATAATACATGAGCCGCTGCTGCACGCTTAGCGTAAATAGAAGCACCAAGAGAAGCTAAAACAGCTGTAATGGTCGTGCCAATATTTTCCCCAAACAATATCGGTAAGGCACTATTTAAACCAATTAATTGTTCTGCATATAAACCTTGCAATACCCCCACCGTTGCGGTAGAGCTTTGCACCAGTAAGGTGAAAATGGTTCCTAAAAATATGCCTACTATCGGTTGATTACTTAAATGAAGCGTTAACGATGCAAAATCTGCAAGCTGATGTAACGCCTGCATACTAGCACTCATCAACTCTAGCCCTAAAAATAAACCGCCAAAGCCAAATAGAATCTGACCAATATGTTGATACGTTGCTTTCTTTAAGAAAAATAAACAGGCAGCCCCAATTGCCAATAAAGGGTAAAAATAGAGTCCAATATTAATACCAATAATAAATGCTGTAATCGTTGTACCAATATTCGCCCCCATAATGACGCCGATTGCTTGACGCAATGTTAAAAAACCAGCACTCACTAACCCTACAGTGATGACTGTTGTGGCAGAACTTGATTGTATGCAAATCGTTACAAATATACCAACTAGGACACCCATAATAGGGTTTGTGGTAAAGCGATTTAACCATTCACGTAACCGATCATCCGCTGATTTTTGAAGCCCATCCCCCATGAATTTAATGGAAAATAAAAAGACCCCTAGCCCGCCTAAAAACTGAAAGAGAATGCTTTGCCAATCTATTGTCAATTGTTTTCGCTCCAATTCCTACATCTCTACTATCCTCGTTCTAATCATTAAATGATTCCAAACAAAAAGTAAAGAAATCCTTTAACTTCTTTACATAATGTTAACATTTTAACATCAAGACCCTCCTCATTTATACTTCTTTCATATCTTGTCCTCTTTGAACATGTTAAAATATCGATTGGAGGAGATATAGCATGAAACACTCACAGCTTTTTATTGATAGTCTTATACATCCTAAAAAACTAGCAGCCTATCGTTTATTACCTATTGGAAAGGTTATTCAATATACTTTTCTACTGATTACCATTGTGTCTGTATTCTCTTTAGGTCGTTTTGCAGCAGGTATGTCCGTTGATACATTCGATATGGACAGTTTAACTGGTTTAACAGATTACATAGAGGGCATTAAATGGCTCTTATATCCATTCACCTTCCTAATGCTTTTCGTCGTGACAACAATGCTTATTTTTGCACAAATTGCCCTTTATGCTTTAGCAGGTTTATTTATCTTGAAAGCGATGAAGCGTCGAGGTGAGTATCGCCATATCTGGAGAACAACTACCTTTGCGATCACTTGGGCTACGTTACTTTCGATGTTAACAGACTATCTGCCCGTTAGTAGTACTGTTATCACTGTACTATCTTTATTTTTAACCATTTCTCTATTAATTGTGGCCTTTACAAAATATCCAAAACAACCAAATATAAAATAATGTGCATGAATCCCCTCTCTTCTCAATATAGTGTAGAAAAGGAGGGGATTTTTTGCGAGCATTCATCTTGACAACTATCATCATCGTAATTGCCTTTGTCGTCAAAGTAGATTTAACAGAAGGGTCCATCCCACTTGCGGCTTTATCCACAAAGAGCTCAGAAAATGGACTTTGTGAACAACAGCGTGAGCCAAATTATATTACCGTACAAACGATTGAAGGAGATACCATTCATAGTTTATTTGCTCTACACCCTGCTAAAGTTCCCATGACCTTTCCAGAACGCTTACAACTTTTTTACAACTTAAACCCACACTTACAATTACAAGCACTAGTTCCAGGTGAAAATATCAAGCTTCCTCTCTCATTTGAGCTCGAAAACAAATGCGGAAAATGAAAAGTTAGCGTTTCTTCCTTGTCCTTATTTTCTTACACTGCTAAAATAAATGACAGTGACGGCTGAAAATAGTGGCCCGAAAAGGAGAGAAAGTTAATGAGTGAAATTTGTCACCGTTCAAATACACGTCCTGTGCGTGTCGGTAACTTAACAATTGGTGGTAGTAATGAATTATTCATTCAAAGTATGTGTACAACCAAAACACATGATGTAGAAGCAACAGTTGCAGAAATTCTTCGTCTTGAGGAAGCGGGCTGTCAAGTTGTTCGTGTTGCTGTCCCAGATGAACGTGCAGCAGACGCGATTGCCGAAATCAAAAAACGTATTCATATTCCATTAGTAGCTGATATTCATTTTGATTATAGATTAGCATTAAAAGCCATTGAAAATGGTATTGATAAAGTACGTATTAATCCAGGTAATATTGGTCGTAAAGAAAAAGTGGAAGCTGTTGTTAATGCAGCCAAGGCAAAAGGTATACCCATTCGTATTGGTGTAAATGCCGGTTCATTAGAGCGTCATATTTTAGAAAAATATGGCTATCCTACAGCTGATGGTATGGTAGAATCTGCTCTACACCATATTAAAATTTTGGAAGACTTGGACTTCCACGATATTATCGTATCAATGAAAGCATCTGACGTTAATCTTGCCATTGAAGCCTATGAAAAGGCGTCTAAGGCCTTTAATTATCCGCTACATTTAGGGATTACAGAATCTGGGACGTTATTTGCTGGTACTGTAAAATCAGCAGCAGGTCTTGGAGCCATCCTATCAAAAGGTATTGGAAATACATTACGTATCTCCCTTTCTGCTGACCCTGTGGAAGAGGTTAAAGTAGCACGAGAACTATTAAAATCCTTTGGTCTCGCTTCTAATATGGCAACACTGATTTCTTGCCCAACATGTGGACGCATTGAAATTGATTTAATTTCTATCGCAAATGAAGTAGAAGAATATATTTCAAAATTAAATGTACCGTTAAAAGTAGCTGTTCTAGGCTGTGCGGTAAACGGTCCTGGAGAAGCGCGTGAGGCAGATATCGGTATTGCTGGTGCCCGTGGTGAAGGCTTGTTATTCATGAAGGGGAAAACAGTCCGTAAAGTGCCAGAAGAAACAATGGTGGAAGAACTGAAGAAAGAAATTGATAAATTAGCAGCAGAAATGGAAGAAAAACGCGCAGCGGAAGAAGCTCAAAAAGCAAATGCCTAAGGAGGTGCTAGCATGAAAAAGCCCCGCTTTGGTATTGATATTGATGGGACTGTGACATGTCCAAGTACACTCATTCCACATATTAATAAACAGTACAATGTAAATATTACGCTGGATGATGTTTGTGAATATGATTTTTTATCTGCCTTCCCACACCCTATTGACCGAAGTGCCTTTAATACTTGGTTTAAGGAAAATGAACCTTACATGTATGAAGTCTCTGAAGTGGCAAAAGATGCAAAAAATATTCTAAGCGCTTGGAAAAATAACTTTGAGCTGTATTATATTTCTGCACGAGGTGAAAATGTAGCAGACATCACGGTCAATTGGTTTAAATCGCAAGCTATACCTTACGACCATATCGAGCTTCTCGGCAGCCATGATAAACTAGCCGCAGCAAAAAAACATAATGTAGAAGCTTTCTTTGAGGATAAACATGATAATGCGGTGATGCTGGCAGAGGAGTTAAAAATACCTGTTGTGTTATTTGATACACCTTATAATCGGCTTGCCGTTCCTAATAATGTTGTAAGGGTTTATAACTGGCAAGAAGCGAATCAATTTATTTCACACTTTTTCAAATAAGTATAAGAGCTGTAAGCAAGGTTGGATGAAAATTTCACCTTGCCTACAGCTCTTTTAATTTAATATTGAAATTTAGCTAGTGCTGCCTGTAATGAGTCCGTCATAGCTGTTAATTGTTGGGCTTTGCTATTGATGTCATGAACCGCTAAATTCTGCTGTTCCATTGTTGCCAATAACTCCTCTGTTCCTGCTGAGGATTGCTGGCTAACAGCCGTCATATTTTCCACTGCACGTACAACCTCCTGCGTCTCCCTTTGAATGATACTGGAGGCAGCTGTCACATTATCGATTTGTGCTACTGTATCGATAATATGGCATAAAATCGCATCAAGTGCCTGCTTATTGGCATCAATATATTGCGTATTGTTTTCCATAGCTAAGACAACACTTTGCATAGCATCACTAGCCTTTGCTGCTTCCCTCACAACCATATCAATAATGGAGGCGATTTGACTTGTTGATTTGGCTGATTCTTCTGCAAGCTTTCGTACTTCCTCTGCCACAATCGAAAAGCCCTTGCCATGCTCACCTGCACGAGCAGCTTCTATCGCCGCATTTAATGCTAATAAATTTGTTTGACCTGCAATAGCATTAATGACTTGTAAAATACGATTAATTTCTGTTGATTGGTCGCTGAGCTGTTGGACGACCATAGCTGTCAGTGACACTTTTTCAGACATCACTCCCATCCCTTGAATAGACTGCTCTGCATGAATTAAACCTTGTTTAGAAGACGTTGTTGTAAGCTGAGAATCCTGAAGCATTTCTTCAATTGCCATTTGAATTGCTTGCAATTTCTGCTCAACCTCTTGTGTAACGCCTAATGTGGTAGACGCCTGTTCGGCTTGTACGGTAGCACCTGTCGCCAACTCACTTGTTGTTGTTAACACCTGTTCGATACTGATGCTCATATCATTGGTAGAAGCACGTAATTCTCCGCTGTATAGATTCACCTGATTGGAAATAAGTGTAGCCGCTTGTAACAGCTCGCGCATATTGTCTGTCATATGATTCATTGCATGTGCAAGCTCGCCAATTTCATCCTTCGAACGAACCTGTAACGGCTCCACTGCTAAATTTCCACCAGCAATGGTTTTGACCTGTTCCACTGTCTGAACCACTGGTTTGACGATCCGCTGAGCTATCCAAGTAATGGCACCAACTAATACAATAATACCAATAATAGCTAGTAGTATTGATAACCACATTGCCTCACTTGCGGCTGCCATTACCTCATCAGATGGAATAATTACCTGCAATGCCCACGGTGTCGACGTTTGACCAATTTGGATAGGTGAGACAGCAATAAAGGAAGCTTCTTGTAAATAGGATGAATAATCCTCTACTAAATAGGATTTGCCCTGTTCAACAGCAGACAAAACTTTATCCGCACTTTTATATTTTTCCATTTCAGTCACTGGTCTATTGACATAATCAGGAGATGGATGGGCAACAAATGTCCCCTTATGAGACACAATGGCACTATACCCTGTATTATAGAGTACATTTTCATTATTAATGGCAACCAATGTTTCTAAGCTTATATCAATTCCAACAAGACCAACGACATTTCCATTTATTTGAATAGGTATAGCTGTGGAAGTCATCAATACATCTTGACCATCAATTGGGTAAGTTAGCGGCTCTAAAATAACCTCTTGTTTCAACGTTTTAGGTAATACATAATAATCACTAGTTTCATAGTCTTCTAGAGGAGCAAGCGTCACACCATTGTTGCTGCGTGCCCAATATGGAAGGAAACGACCTGATGCATCATGCCCTTTCGAATTGGCAAAATGAGCATCTTGTCCATCAAAGGCATTTGGCTCCCAAATCGTCCAAACCCCTAGGAAGGTATCATTTTGTTCGAGTAATTGTTTGAGCATCTCGTTTGCTAAATCACGATCTCCCTTATGATTGGCTACCATTGTTTGGAGATTAGAGGCTACTGTCCTTGCTGTATCCATCGCATAATCAAGTTCCATTTGCATTTGATATGCACTTTCGGACGCCTGCGATTGAGCGAGCTGTCGTGCATCCTCCACTGCTAGTGAATTAGTTTTTACAATATTGACACTTAAAATAATGATGAACACAATCATCATTGTAGATAACGTTGTCAGTAATATTTTATGTAGTAATTTCATATGTACCAGCTCCCACCTATAGCAACTAAATAAATAATAGCATTTATGCGTCAATAAATAACTAAATATTCAGAAAAAATAATTCTTATAGAATTTAACTTACAATATAGCTGCATGTCATCCTGTTATACATAAGATGACACGCAGCCTTAGTTCTCTACTAAAAATGGAATTTTGCTAGTGTTTGTTGTAAGGAGTTCGTCATACCAGATAAGCTTTCTGCCATATTTTTCAGCTCATGAACTGCGGTATTTTGCTGCTCCATCGTTGCTAATAGCTCCTCTGTTCCTGCTGAGGACTGCTGGCTGACAGCTGTCATATTTTCCACTGCCCGGACTACCTCTACTGTTTCCGTTTGAATTAACTGAGAGGCAGTTGTCACTTCGTCAATTTGCGCTACAGTATCAACGATATGCTGTAAGATGGCATCAAGTGCTTGTTTATTGGCATCAAGATACTGTGTATTGGTTTGCACAGCAGCCACAACATTTTGCATGGCATCGCCTGCTTTTACAGTCTCCTTCACAACCGTATCAATAATAGCTGCTATTTGACTCGTCGATTTGGCGGACTCCTCTGCAAGTTTGCGTACTTCCTCTGCTACGACAGAGAAGCCTTTCCCATGCTCTCTTGCACGAGCAGCCTCTATCGCAGCATTAAGTGCAAGTAAATCCGTTTGACCTGCAATAGCATTTATGACTTGTAAAATACGATTAATTTCAGTCGATTGGTCACTCAGCTGCTGGACAACAGATGCTGTTAATGTGACTTGCTCCGACATCGCCTCCATGCCTTGAATCGATTGTTCCGCATGAATCAAACCTTGCTTGGATGCCTGCGTAGTCTCCTGAGAGCGATGAGTCATTTCCTTGATAGCCACTTGAATAGCATGCAATTTCTGCTCTACCTCTTGCGTTACACCTAGCGTTAGGGCTGCGTGCTCAGCTTGTAAGGTTGCTCCTGTCGCTAACTCACCTGTTGTCGTTAGCACTTGATCAATACTCACACTCATATTATTTGTGGAAGACATGAGTCGATCACTATAGGTACTTGCCTGATTTGAAATTTGCGTTGCTTCCTGAATCAATGTTCGTGTATTACTTGTCATGATATTGACAGCCTTTGCTAAATGACCAAGCTCGTCCTTGCTATCCTCCGCTAATGGTTCCACTGCTAAATTTCCATCTGCAATCGCTTGCACCTGCTCCACTGTCATTACGATAGGTCGAACAATTCGACGAATAAGCCATGTTAGCACGATTAAAAGATAAATCAGGCCAGCAACACCTATAATGACCATTGTCCATGTGAGTTTTGTTGTTTGTGCTAACACTTCTTTAGTCGGTACTGTGACAAGCAATGACCACGGAGTTTCCGTTTTTCCAATATGAATGGGAGCAGTGACAATATAGCTATCCTCTTGTAAATAGCTTGAAAAATCTTGAATAACGGAAGCCTTGCCCTCCTGAATGGCCGTTTGAATCTCGTTTCTATATGTATACTGTTCTTGCTCAGCAAATGGCTTTGTCACATAATCATTGTTTGGATGTGTCACAAACATGCCATTATTCGAGATAATCGAACCAAAACCACTATCAAATAATTTTACTTGTTGGCTTAGTTGAGCGAATGTTTCTAAACTCATATCCACGGCCACGATGCCTTTAAATTCATTGTCAATCGTAACAGGCACAATGATGGACGTTAATAACACATCCTTACCCGCAATAGGATAAACAAATGGTTCCAAAATCATTTCCTGTCCTTTTTGTTTCGGTAATAGATAAAAATCAGACGTATCATAATCAACAATAGGAGTAGGAACAATACTATCACCATCGCGCGTCCAAAATGGAACATAGCGTCCTGATGCATCATGTCTTTCTGTGTTTATGTATTTTTCGTCTTGCCCGTCGAAGGCATTAGGTTCCCATACAGACCAAACACCCATAAATTGCTCATTATTTTTCAAGATACGTTGGAACATAGCATCTGTTAAAGTACGATCAGCCTTTTGTTCTTCCACCATTGTAGTTAAATTAGCTGCAAGCGTACGTGCTGTATCCATAGCATAATCAAGCTGAATTTGAATCTGGTAGGCGTGATCCGATGTTTCTGCTTGTGCCATTTTTTGAGCTGTTTCTATTGTTAAATTTTTTGTTTGATAAATATTCACAACTGTTATAACTGCGAATACGACAAATACTGTCCCAATGACAGTTGCGAGAATTTTCCCCAATAAATTCATATGCATCATCCCCTTTAGATAGAAAGTAATAGATACCTAACCAATTAAGCTAATTATAGCATCAGTCACCATGAGTAAAGTATCTAAATCAAGAGGAAATATGTCTTTTTTATAGATAAAAACTCCTGTTTCCAGGAGTTTCAGACTGTAGACAAACTCAATGAATTTTGAGTTTGCCCACAGTCTTTTTTCTTTTACAATAAAATAAAGTAAAGCCGTTGATTTCCACTACGGGCGGACGCTTTCCGCGGGCGGGGTCGAGCTGCTTCCCTCGCTTCGCTCAGTCCAGGATCTCGACTTTCCCGCTTTTCCCGCAGGAGTCGCCACCCTTCGTTCCAATCAACTTCTACATAAAGAATTCCTTATTCATCTATTGATAAAAAGTACACTTTCGAGGTGATCAACCATGATGACGAAAAATCAAATCAATGAACGTGAACAATTAGAAATGTTAACGATTGATCAATTAGTTCCCCAAGATCATTTAGTACGAAAACTAGAGGCGGCTATTGATTTTTCATTTATCTATCCTTTAGTAGAAAACCTCTACTCTGCTAAAGGACGCCCTAGTATTGATCCTGTTGTTCTCTTTAAAATGACGTTTATTCAGTACGTTTTTGGTATACGGTCCATGCGTCAAACCATCAAAGAAATTGAAACGAATATGGCGTATCGTTGGTTTTTAGGATTTGGCTTCCATACAGAAGTTCCGCATTTCTCTACCTTTGGTAAAAATTATGTCCGTCGCTTTCAAGACACTGATCTATTTGAGCAGATATTCTATCGTATATTAAAAGAGATTATGCATCAAGGACTCCTCCATGCAGACCATTTATTTATCGATTCTACGCATGTGAAAGCGAGTGCGAATAAACGAAAGTATGATAAAAAAGTTGTGCGAAAAGAAACACGGGCTTATGAAGAGAAACTTCAATTAGAGTTAAATATTGATCGTGAGGAACACGGAAAAAAGCCCTTTTCCCCGGAGAAATTTGAAAAAGAAGAATGGAAAGAAATAAAGGAAAGCACGACAGATCCTGAAAGTGGCTATTACGTGAAGGATGAACGTACGAAACAGTTTGCGTATTCTTTTCATGCAGCGACAGATGAAAAGGGCTTTGTCTTGGGTGCCATTGTGACTCCGGGAAATGTGCACGATAGTCATGTATTACAGCCACTTGTGGAAAGAGTCATTAAAAACGTTCAAAAACCATTAGCTGTTGCGGCAGATGCAGCCTATAAAACACCCGCAATTACAAACTTTTTATTAGAGAATCAAATGTTGCCTGTTCTTCCTTATACACGTCCTAAAACGAAAGATGGTTTCTTCCGAAAGCATGAGTATATATATGATGAGCACTATAATTGTTATCTTTGTCCACAAGGACAGATATTGAAGTATACGACAACGACTAAAGAAGGGTATCGTCAATATAAATCGAATCCTTTGATTTGTGCGAAGTGTCCGAGCCTATCCCAATGTACAGAAAGTAAGCAACATCAAAAACTCATTCAACGTCATATTTGGGAATCATATGTAGAGGAAGCAGAACATTTACGTCATTCCAATGACATCAAACAAATCTATGCAAAGCGCAAAGAAACGATTGAGCGTGTCTTTGCCGATGCAAAGGAAAAGCATGGTATGCGATGGACAACCTTAAGAGGTCTAAAAAAATTGTCCATGCAGGCGATGCTTACTTTTGCTGCCATGAATTTAAAGAAACTGGCTACTTGGACGTGGCAAGTAGCTTAAGAGAGCAACTATGCTCGAAGCGTATGTTGGATTTGGCAATGTATGACCAAATATCAAGACGACATAGGAAGAAAAATGACAAAAGCCCTCGAGAGTGAACTTGAACTGCCCCGTAAAAGTTAGACATCAATCTAACTTTTACGGGGGTTTTTTTATGGCAAAAGTAAATGTTGAACAACGTATTCAAGCAGTTCAACGATATTTAAATGGAAATGAAACTTTGATCGAAATTGCGAAAGATATCGGTGTGACAGCTCAGATTGTCAGTGAATGGGTTCGCCGTTATCAAAAAAATGGCGTAGAGACTTTCTTAAAGTCCTATACAAACTATTCAGCTGACTATAAAATGAATGTACTTAATTATATGAACGAGACAGGTACATCTTCGAGAGACACAGCTGCACTATTCAATATTTCATCTCCTGGCATGATTCGGAATTGGAAGTTGAAGTTTGAAGTTGGTGGTTATGATGCCCTTGTTTCTAAGAAAAAGGGGCATCCATCTATGAAAAAAGAGACAAAAAGAACAACGAAATCAACACCAGCTGAAGGATCTGTTGAGGCGTTAGAAGCACGAATTAAACAATTAGAAATGGAGAATGCGTACTTAAAAAAGTTGAATACTTTAGTTCAAATGCAAGAAAAATTACCAATCAAATCAAAGCGCAAGTAATTTATGAACTAAAGGAAATCTATGAAGTAGTGGAATTAATCAAAGTCGCTGATATTCCACGTAGTACGTATTATTACTGGGAAAAGCGTTTGAATCGTCATGATAAATACGCTGATGTGAAAGTCGCAATTCAGTCCATTTATCATGAACATAAGGGACGTTATGGTTATCGTCGGATCACCAAAGAACTAAAAAAATTTGGTATTCATCACGATCCAAAAACGATTAACTGCTTGATGAATGCCATTGGCATAAAGTGTGAAGTCCGCATGAAGAAATATCGTTCGTATAAAGGTAACGTCGGAAAAATTGCCCCAAACATATTACAACGCGATTTTACAGCGGAAAAAATGAACGAGAAATGGGTAACAGACGTGACAGAGTTCCATCTATTTGGTGAGAAACGCTATTTATCACCCGTCCTTGATCTATGTAATGGCGAAATCATTGCATACACGGTAATGAAGCGTCCAGTGTATAAACTAGTCCATAATATGTTAGAACAAGCATTGGAGCGCCTCGAATCAAGTGATCAAGTCATTCTTCATTCAGATCAAGGTTGGCATTATCAAATGAAAAAGTATCAACAAACATTAAAGCAACATGGAATTACGCAGAGTATGTCCCGTAAGGGTAATTGTTTGGACAACGCAGTCATCGAAAATTTCTTTGGCTTATTAAAATCTGAACTCCTGTATCTACAAGAATTTGAATCCATGGCACATTTTGAACAGGAACTCAACGACTATATTTACTACTACAATCACAAACGAATGAAAGAAAAATTAAAAGACCTAAGCCCGGTGGAGTACCGAACTCAGGTCTTAGCAGTTGCTTAACTAAATATGTCTAACTTTTTTGGGTCAGTTCAACTTCTCGAGGGCTTTTGTCTACAGTCTGAAACTCCTGTTTCCAGGAGTTTTTAAAAGTACAGCTCGCTATATGTCAAGTATGCCTCGTAGCCAACGCTCCACAAAGTTTTCAAACGTAATTCCATAATTATCATAAACAGCATGATAAACAAAGTATGTTCCTAAACGATCAAGCATTTCATCATTAATTTTCATCACAAACCGCTCCTATTCTTTTCGTTTTTTACTAAATATTCAGACTTATATATTTCCCAAATGCCGAACAATCAAGTGGAGGTCGCATCGTTGCAAAACCGTCACAAACTACCGCCTTCATGCCCTTTCTTCATATTTTTCTTTTCGTTAAGATAGTTATAACAACTTACTAGACTGGAGGGACTACTTGTGAAATGGATGACAAAAGTTGCTTGTATCACATGCATCTGTGCACTACTTTCTGGCTGTGGTGGTCGATTTTCAGAAATTAAAGATGCTGCTTCAGGCATCAATTCAGCTGCTAATTCCGCAGCTAGTGCAGTTAGCCGAGATGTCCATGCAATACGTGCACTAGACATTAACTATAAAGATACATTGTTTACGGTTAATGACCTATTTAAAACTATTTTACGTGACATACGCTGGGATTATGACCTCGAAAAAAATGAGCTACATGTGAGAGGTACTTGGCAGCCTCCGCTATTTTCAGATCAGGCATGGAGTGACGACATGAAAGAAAAGCTTGCTGAATCAGGCTTTGTGACTGTTACCTGTAAAATAATTGACGACAAAATTGATAGCGAGCAAACGAGCATAACACTTACATATAATGAAGAAATTCTCTTACAAAAAAATGGTGAGGAAGCTCTCCATCACCTATATGATACTTATTTACTTCCGTAAACTTAGGAACGTCTCTACCATTTAATCATGGCAGAAACGTTCTTTTTTTGAAAAAAATCTTATAATTTCGAAATATCAAAGGCTATCATTTGAATAAACTAAAACCATCACGTTATAATCAAAGTATCACGTGATGGTTTGGAGGTGTTTGCATTGGGACAGAAAAATTAAAGATTGGCGAGCTTGCAGAAAAAACAGGCATTACTAAACGAACAATCGATTACTATACAAATATTGGTTTGCTAGATGCAGAACGTTCTGCAGCAAATTATCGCTACTATGACCCAGCCATGATTAAACGGCTTCAATTTATTGAACAGCGCAAACAACAGGGACTCTCACTTGTACAAATCCAACATGAGCTAAACATCACACCCTATGAAGAAATCGATGTCCAGGTGCTTCGTTTAAAAATGCAAGATTTAGAGCATGATGTTACATCTCTGCTCGCACAAATGAACAAGCAAGATGATAAAAGAATTGAAACGATTAAGAAAAATGTTTCACCCGAAAGTATTGCATTAATGCAATCTTTATTATTACTCATTCATAATTAGGAGGTGACGTTCTGTTTTTACAGAACGACTATTTGGAGACCATAATAAACCTATCGATTTTTACCATTTTATTAGCTTTAACAGGCTTTTTCGTGGCAACAGAATTTGCCATTGTAAAAGTACGTTCCTCAAGACTCGACCAGCTGGTTGCGGAAGGCAATAAAAAAGCAGTTGCTGCGAAACATGTTGTTCAACACTTAGACGAATACTTATCAGCCTGTCAATTAGGGATTACTGTAACCGCTCTTGGTATCGGGATGGTTGGTGAAAAAACTTTTGAATTTATGCTTCACCCGCTATTCGAAATGATCGGCATTTCCGATAAATATATGACAATCTTTACAATTGGAACAGCCTTTGCCATCGCTACGTTTTTACATGTAGTGGTCGGCGAATTAGCCCCAAAAACGGCTGCCATCCAAAAAGCTGAATCCATTACACTTCTTTTTGCAAAACCCATTATGTTTTTCTATAAGATCATGTATCCATTTATTTGGTTCTTGAACGGTTCTGCACGTGTGTTAGTTGGCTTATTCGGTATGAAACCTGCTAGCGAACATGAGCTATCTCATACAGAGGAAGAATTGCGATTATTACTGTCCGAAAGCTTTAAAAGTGGTGAAATCAATAAATCTGAGCTCAAATATGTCAATAACGTCTTTGAATTTGATGAACGTATTGCTCGTGAAATCATGGTTCCCCGAACAGAAATTGTTGGAATTGAACAAAATGAATCTTTTACAAACATTATTCATTACATCGCTGCTGAAAAATATACCCGTTACCCAATCTATGATGGGGACCGAGATAATATATTAGGTTTCATCAATGCGAAAGAACTATTAACCCATGGTCTACTTGAACAACTTACAGACGACTCATTAGTTCTAGAAGATTTCATAAATCCTGTCATTCGCGTAATTGAAACAATGCCCGTTCAAGAATTACTTGTACGTATGCAAAAGGAACGAATCCATATGGCCATCCTAATGGATGAATATGGTGGTACATCTGGTCTTGTAACAGTGGAAGATATTTTAGAAGAAATTGTTGGTGAAATTCGAGATGAGTTTGATGATGATGAAATTGCAGATATTCGAAAAATTACAGATCATCACTACTTATTAAATGCAAAAATGCTTGTGGAAGATGTAGAAAATCTATTAAACATTACGCTGGAAGCTGAAGAAGTGGAAACATTAGGTGGTTGGTTCTTAACTGTAAATAACGGCATTAAAGCATCAAAAAATATTGAACTAGGCTCCTATATTTTTAGCATCTATGAGCAA
This sequence comes from Lysinibacillus capsici, assembly GCF_020217405.1. Classification (NCBI taxonomy): domain Bacteria; kingdom Bacillati; phylum Bacillota; class Bacilli; order Caryophanales; family Bacillaceae; genus Lysinibacillus; species Lysinibacillus capsici. The sequence continues at coordinate 3,127,212 of NZ_CP084108.1, forward strand.
CAAGGTCATCAAATTCATTATATTGAGGTTCGTCCTCTTCGAAAAAATCTACTTCTTAAAACAGAGGTTCAATCGTAACTGTAGGAAACAGTATTCCTTATTCCATTATTAGCCATTTCACTATATAATGAATAGAGAAAAATGATTTTAGTTGTAGGGGGCCATACACATGACATTATTTAAGCTATATCATTCAGATGGTATTCACATTATTACTGACGTAAAGAAACACAAAACAAATATTGAGTTAAAAACAATCACGGGAGAAGTTCTATTTATTATCGTGGTAACAGATGAAAATTACACAGTCTACGATGATCGTTTTGCAGGAGCTTCCAAACAATTAAATTCAGTTGAAGCTTTCGATATTGATGGGAGTTTTCGTAGTTTAGATTTCGATAATATGCGCTCACTATTTAAAGAATCTTTTACAAAGCTATTACAAGAGATTGCTGTGTGTGTCAAAAATAAAGAGGAGCTTGTGGATATTGATACACTCCGCCATAAAGTCAGCGCTCAGATTAAAGGCATCCACTTCAGGGTGATCTCGGATACGAAAAAATATGAAATCTAACATCCAACAGACTGTCCATTAGGGGCAGTCTGTTTCAATTTTACGCGATCTAAGCAACTTCCTAAGATGAAAGAAAAACACGCTTCTTTACTTTCATGTATAATGGAACTTAACAATCTGAAAATAAGGGGTGTTAGGATGAATCGTGAACAATTAATCACACTCGTTTCAGAAAAACTGAAATTAATCCGTACAGAAAAAGCTTTCACACAGGATCAAATGAGTGATTTACTAGGATTATCAAAAAAAACACTTGTCCAAATTGAAAAGGGCCGTATACTAGCTGGCTGGACAACCACTGTTACAGTTTGCACATTGTGTCGAGACAGTACAATTTTACAGCATGAGCTTGGTGGTGATCCATTAGAGGTTGTAGATTTAATCGCAAATAATGGAACATTGCAGCCAAAAGAGAAAACAATGGGTGGATACATATGGTGGAAAAACATTCAGGAGTATGGTGGTTTTCGACTACAGCAAAACGTCATCAGTCAGCATTATCGCATTTTAGACAGCAATAATTTTCGCCTCATTTCAACATTTGATGAACAAATAGCCAAGCAAGCATGGGAAAAACTACAGATATAATTTTTAAGTCAAACAGTAGGAGCATTGCAATTTGCTTCTGCTGTTACGTTTCAAGCATTTCCCCTCCTCTCATAACTCATCTTCTCTAGACAAATGAATAAAGCTATAAAATCATCCTTCATATGATAAACATAGTAGTAAGAGAATTGTTTCTTTAAAAATTCTATGAAAAAAGCTAGGAGAAGCTAGAAAAGTCGAAACTTGTAGAATAATTCTCTATACTTAAGGGTAAAGCTGTACTATTAGAAAGGATGCTCGTACATGAACCGTATACTAGCAATTAGTGACATACATGGAGAATTAGAGCTACTGGAAGAACTATTATTAAAAGCAAACTATGACCCAATGAACGACCAGCTTTTTCTTCTTGGTGATTATATTGATAGAGGGCCCTCTTCTAGTGGTGTGTTAAATTTAGTGAGTGAATTACAGACAAAAGGTGCACGCGTTTTACTAGGCAATCATGAGGCGATCATGCTCAATGCATGTCGTTCAGGCCTTGCTAAGCCATGGAACCATTGGGTAGGGCTTTGTGGTGGTGAGGCTACATTAGCAAGCTATGGCTATCAGTTGGCAGACTTTGAGGAAGCCATCCAAAGTAATACTCTGCCTAGCTTTATTAAAACGCTCCCTAAACTCGAAGAACATTTACAGTTAATCGAGACATTTGAAATATATATTGAGTTAGAGGATGCTATTTTCGTCCACGGTGGCGTTGTGCCAGGTGCTGCAATAGCCGAAACTGACCCCATGCGCTTACTTTGGATTCGTGAGGAATTCCACGCAGGCTATCAAGGGGAAAAAACAGTAATCTTCGGCCATACCCCTACTTATAACCTGCATCATGATCCAACTGATTATCGTGTTTATTTCGGAGAAAATAATATTATTGGCATTGACGGTGGAGCTGTTTTTGGCGGACGATTACATGCATTCGAATGGCCTAGTCGCCAAATCATTTCTGTCGATAATAAAAAACCAACAAGTAACGAGTGAACTTGTTGGTTTTTTATTTTCGTAATTGTTTTCGCACTACTTATTTTTTTCAGGGCAATTTTTGAAAAAATTAATATAACTTAAAAATAACGCCTACTAGCGAGTACACAATGACTGTTGAGAATAGTATAGTCATATGGAATAGGGAAAAAACAAACATTTTGGTAGCCCATTTCACTTGATCTGTATTACTATGATAACCGTAAATACTCATCACTAGCCAAGCAACACTTAAGATCAATGCCACAAGCATGATGCCTACACTTAGCGAGCCAAATAAAAAGCTTGATAAAATCAATAAGATTAAATAGAAATTGGTTTGATAATACGTTCGACGCATCCCTTTGATAACTGGTAGCATGGGCACACTGGCTGCTTCATAGTCTACACGTTTGCGAATGGCAATAGCATAGAAATGTGGCATTTGCCAAATGACCATAACAAAAAATAAACCAAGTATCGCTGGGTGTGTAATATCTGTAGATACAGCAGACCAACCAATTAATGGTGGCACCGCACCACTAATACTACCGATTTCTGTATTATATATCGTACGACGCTTTGTCCACATTGTATAAGGGACTACATATAGGAATACACCTAATAATCCAAATGCCGCTGCTAAAGGTGACGCAAGTGCCAACACAGCTACTCCTATAATTAACATTACAACAGCTAATGATAACGTCGATTTTGCTGACATTTCACCTGTTACAGTTGGTCTGCTTTGTGTACGAGGCATAATTGCATCAATATCACGATCATAGACATTATTAAAGGCCCCTGCAGCTCCAATGACAAAGGCGGAACCGATTGTTGAAAAAATGATTTCTGGTATATTGTCTACAAACGTCATTTTATTTTTGTACATGCCTAGCGTTAAACCAGCCCACATAGGTATTAAATTGGATTTGATAATCCCTGTCTTGACGGTTTGCGCTAAAATAGAAGAACGTGATGACTTCCCTCTTGGTTTTTCGGAGGATAGTGGTTTATGCTCCGTTTTCAGATTTTGTTCCATTCAGCTTAATTCCTTTTCTCCATAATTTCTACACGCTTTCATCGATAGAAAGCGACAAAATTTGCATCTAGCACATCAAATTATTATTTTACCCCTTTTAGATCTGTTCTGTCTCTCTTTTCACATAAAGTACATGTTTTTCATCTAACAAAGAACGTTCATTCACAACATCTACTATGATACCACCGACTGACGTGAATTTGAACCTTCTTGCCTCGATTCTTCCAAACACTATTGGAGAAAAATAATTTGATAATAGATCGTATCACAGTAGGCAAAAAAAACCGAGACAAATTTTTGCCTCGGATTTCCTTTTATTGAATTTCTTCCTGTAGTTGCTGCGCTAAAAATGCCACTAGATCACGAAGATTATCAGGTGTTACACCATGTCCATCTGGGTATTGTTTAAATGTCACCGTAGCACCAAATTGTTCAAAGATCTCCTTGCTTTCCATTCCCCATTGAGAAGGTATTACATAATCATAATCACCGTGCGAAATAAAAGCATGTAAATGTTCTACAGAACGAATGGCATATTCCTCCGTCACAAACCTTGGCGTATAGCCACTTAATGCAACAATACCCGTCACTAAATTCCCCATCACAAAGGCCAGTGATTGTGCTAAAACCGCCCCTTGGCTAAAGCCTAAAACAAATACTTTATGAGGATCGATTTGGTATTCTTCGATGGCCTCTAATATAAATCGTTGCAATGCAATCAACACTTTATCGAAGATTGCACGATCTGGTTGCCCCACCTCTTGAATGGTAAAAAAAGCATAGCCGGGATGTTGCGTAATTGGCCCTCGTAAGCTAAATATATGACATTGCTCTTGAAAATCCTGCACTAATTGTGGTAAATCATCCTCATGGCTGCCCATGCCATGAAGCAAAAAAATAGCGGGATATTTCTTCGTAGGGTCCATATTTGTTGGTTGTGTATGGTTAAAAGTAAATGGTGTATTCATTTAATCAAATTCCTTTCGCGTGAAGCTTTGTAACAAAATTAGTGTAATTTTGTTTTATTAATTAATCCATCTGTATGGTAGGCAATGTAGCCATTGACAATTCGTATCGTTTCCTGTGGGTCTGCGTCAAAGAGTATTTTTGATTGCTCTGGCGTGGATACAAGCACGGTTAATAAATCCATACGCATGGAATGCCCAGCAGAGCTATAGGCATAGTCATAAATAATTGCTTCCTCAGTCATGCCTTCTGTCTCATATTGCTTATGGAATAAATTCTTTGCAGCATCTAATTGCTCTGCCACTTGTTGACGAATGCGCATCTGATGCATTAATAATTCCTCTTCAAGAGCTGATGGCTTTAGCCATTCCTTAGCTTGAAGCATTTTTAGAAATTCCTGCTCCCAAGCCTGTTCATTCTCCGTAAAATAAAGCATATTCATCATCAACATGTCCCAAAAGTCCATAGATGTCGCGGCTGATTGTCGCTGCATAGTAATTGTTTCTTTAAAATGATCTTCCACTTTTGTAATATTCATATTGCGAACTAAATGATTACATACGTTTTCTATAAACTTATTTGCCGCTTCTTGTGCCATAAAAAATCCGTCCTTTATATCTACAAATCATTTTCTTTCTTATCATACCATGATTGTGAAATATGGCAACGAACCCTGCTCACTTGATTTCTCAGTAAAAAGGACGTCTCCATATGCATTGGAGACATCCTCACTGTGTTGGAAACAAAATGACACGCTGGCGGAACGGAAATCGACCCCACGCCTTGCCAAAAGGTCTTTTTTCGCTCTTGGCATAATCTTATTTCAACAAAATAAGGATGTCTCCATATACATTGGGGACATCCGCATAATATTATAAAACTATTGAAATTAGTTTTCTGTAGAAGACTCCTGAATGTTAGGAAAAAACATAGCTATCCATATTATCTACTGTATTTTGAATGGCATCTTTCAATGACCGCTGCTGTTCGCCACAAGAAGTTAGTGCATCCTCTAAAGTGATTGCTGCATTCGCCATAAATGGAGCCATTTGCAAATCCTTAGCTAATTGAATAAGTACAAGCGCTTTATTCCATTTCCAACGAGGATTTGTTGGATCTAGCTGTATCGCTTGTTCTAAATAACCGAGCGCATCAAATGGCATCCAACCAAAACGATGCATCGTCTGCCCTGTGATTCCCCAATAGACAGCCTTATTCGGATTTTCCTTTACTGCTTGTTGAAAGCAGTGAACACTCTCATTGTATTGATGTGCGAATAGGAACAGCTCTCCCTGTGTAAAAAAGGATTGTGCCTTGTCTGCAGGTGTTCCAGTTTTTGCGACTTCCTCCAATTGCTGAATACGCTTCGCAAATGACTCTTCATCTTTTATTGCCCGTATTTCTACAACTAGATCTGATTCTGGATAGCTTTCATCAGCGCGTTCCACATGCTGTACTTCGATATGACCAGTTGGCTTTGGATAACGATCATATTCATATTCTTCTAATAATCGAATATACTTTTGTGCTAGTGCTTTGTCTGCTTCATTTGTCACCTGCTTCGCTAATTCATAGCATTTCATCAGTTCACCATTATAAAAATAATCATCCATTGACATTCATCATTCCTCCAGTGTACAACTATTCAGTATTTTTAGTATACACTACAAAAACAAAAGAGACCGTATCTAAATAATTATGATACAGTCTCTTCCTTTTCTATTTATTTAACACAACCGTATTTAAGAACGTTCGTAAATCTTCTTCTTTAAGAGCTCCTACAAAGCGATTTACTTCTTTACCATCTTCGAAACGAATGAATGTTGGTGTTGCTTTAATATTATATTTTCCCCATAAATCATCGTATTCATAGACATTCAATTGAGCAATATCAACACCAAGCTCATCGGCAATTGGCATTAATACTGGTGTAAATGCTTGACAGTGTACACAGATTGGACTGAAGAAGTAAGCATTAACCGGTTCGCCCGCTTTAATTTTAGCTTCTAGTTCGTCTGGTAACATAATGTTTTGATAGTTTTCATCATCCAATTGATCAATTGTTTCTTGTTTTAGTTTTTTATCGCCATAAGGGTTATTTGCGCTTTCTAATTTACTTTTGTTTGAGACGTTGGTAAGCACAATAATTGCTGCAAATAAAACAACAATCACTGAACCAATTATTAATAATTTTTTCACTAAAGTAGTGACCTCCTTTTTTACACTAAAAGCCCTAGTTTTAGTGCATTCGCGATTGATTATAAATTGTTTTGAAAACCTAGTAAACTAATTCGCCTTTAAATGAAGATATTTCACATTTATAACATAATTTCAAGTATATTTGGGAACATACATAGTGAGAGTTTATGCAAATTTGAATGTGGGGTGATTATGATGAAAAATTCGTTCCAGCGTGTTTTTCAAATTTATACAAAAGATATCCGGAATATTGTCACAAACTGGGTCGTAGCTGTCATTATAGGTGGACTAATTTTTCTTCCTTCTCTTTATGCCTGGCTAAATATTTATGCCTCCATGGACCCTTACGCCCACACCTCTAATATGAAAATCGCGATTGTCAATGAAGATACGGGAACCACTGTAAGAGATGAAGCAATAAATGTCGGGAATGAAGTAATTGAGACTTTACGTACGAATAAAAGCTTTACTTGGAAGCTCGAGACAGAGAAAAAAGCTAAGGAACAATTAAAAAATGGTGATTTCTTTGCAGTCATTATCATTCCAAATGATTTTTCGCAAAAACTAACCTCTATTCTAACCGACAAACCAACGAAGGCCCATATTGATTATTATGTAAATGAAAAAAAGAATCCTATTGCTCCTAAAATTACAAGTAAAGGCGCGAGCGTACTTACACAGCAGGTTTCGAATGAATTTGTATCCACCGTCAATGGGACACTTTTTTCTATTTTTAATACAATTGGAATTGAAATGGAACGTGACATTCCTGATTTTCGCAAATTTGAAAATTATGTTTTTACTATAGAACAGCATTTACCTGATATTAATTCATTTTTAACTCAAGCCTCTACCCAAGGAAAAGAGGCAAATCAATTACTTAATCAGGCACTGACACAAGTTCCACAGGTGGAACAACTAACAACAGATGGTTTAACTACCATTCAAAAGGGTTTACGTTTAGTGAATGAAGCAGATGCTTTATTTAATGAACTATCTCCTATCATCAAAAAGGATGTCACAACTGTTCAAAATATTGCCCAACATTTTACAGATATCATCAATAAGCTCAATCGTATAAATATTGACCCTGCCTCTATTACACAAACGAAAGAGGCACTTAAAAATCAATTGTCAACTTCTAAAGATAGCATAACCAAGAGTATTCAAACGCTTGAGGCAATGCAAAAATTAATTCAGGCAGATGCTTCGACTCGTAAGCAATTAGAAGACTCTTTAACAACCATTATTGGTTCTTTACAGGAAAGTAATGCAGAAGCGAATCAACCAATCATCGAACAGCTTACAGCCATTCGCGAAGCCTTGGAACATCCTCCAAACTTCATTGATTCTACGTCAAATGCGCTTAGCTCATTACAACAATTACAGACTCTACATGACGATTTACTAAATAAAATAGATCAATTAAAGCCAATTGATAAAGATGTTATCAAGCAAGACATTACAGCTATTCAGCAAATCGCACAAAATGCTACAGCTAATTTACAAAAATTCTTATCCTACTATAACGAAAGTCTAGAGCCACAAATTCGATCGACCCTTACCAGTGCGAAACAAACTTTAACTAACGCTTCTACCATGCTGACAAATGTAAAACAATTCATACCTCAGGCAACAGATAAATTGACTAAGACCAAAAACACGCTAGGTACAGCAAATCAAGCTATTCAAAAAATACAAACTGAATTTCCAACTTTAAGTGCTAAAATCAAAGAATTAGCGAATAAACTACGAACTCTAGAAGAAGAAGCGGATCTAGCAGAGATTGTACAATTACTTAAAAATGATGTCAACGCCGAACGTGATTTCTTTGAGGAGCCTATTAAATTAAAGGAACATCGCATATTCCCTATTGCGAACTATGGAACAGCCATGACACCGTTTTACACAGTACTCTCTATTTGGGTAGGCTGTTTACTGTTAATTTCATTATTGTCTGTGAATCTCCATGGAGATTCACCTTATAGTATTCGAGAAATTTACTTTGGTCGACTCTTAACATTTGCAACTTTCTCGTTGATTCAAACTCTAATTATTACCATTGGAGATATTTTCTTAGTAGACGGCTCCATTCAAGCACCTGCCTACTTTATCTTATTTGGACTTTTCATTAGTCTCGTATTTGTAACGGTTGTCTACACACTCGTTTCCGTCTTCGGTAATGTAGGAAAAGCATTAGCCATTGTGATGCTTGTGTTACAAATTGCAGGCTCTGGGGGAACCTATCCAGTCGAGTTATTGCCGAGGTTCTTCCAAATAATCAACCCTTTCTTACCTTTTACGTATGCGATTGAAATGATGCGTGAAGCTGTCGGCGGAATTATTTGGTCAACAGTCTGGATGGACCTCATTTTCCTATTAGGTTTCTGGTCCATTTTTATCCTGTTCGGATTCTTCTTAAAAAAATTATTGAGCGAGAAAATGGAACATTTCATGAACAAAACACGTGGATTAGATATATTTCACTGATTTTCAACGAGGCGTCTGTAAATGTTTATGAAAACGATGTTATAATGGAAGTATTGTTAACATGTAGGAGGCGCTATTTTTGAAGAAATCAATTACTATTTTTGTTGTATTGGCGTTACTGTTATTAAGTGCTTGTGGAGAAAATAAAAACAGTGCTGAAACCTCTCCTAAAGCAAATGACGCTTCACATGAAGGTCATGACCATGCAGAGGCATCTGTTGATATCCAAGAAGAAACGGCTTCTGCTGACGTCCTACCAACCTTTTTAGAGGGCAAGCAAGAAAATATACGCTTAGTCTATCAAATCGCTGGACAATCAACAGAGATTCTCGAATGGATGCCATGCTATTGCGGCTGTGGGGAATCTGCTGGCCATAAAAGTAATTTAAATTGCTTTATTCAGGAAAAACGTGAGGATGGTTCGATTGTTTGGGATGATCACGGGACACGTTGTTTAGTGTGCTTAGAGATTGCTGTCCAATCAGCACAACTGCACAAAGAAGGCAAGAGCTTAAAAGAAATTCGTCAGTTCATTGATGACACGTATAAAGAGGGCTATGCAAAACCAACACCAACGGACATGCCTGCATAAAAAAGCAAAGTCGCACATTCGCGACTTTGCTTTTATTGTTTTAGTTGATTTTTCTTTCGTTTACGAAGGATGATATACAGTATAACAGCAATGACAAGAATGAGCCCAACAAATTCTGCAATTAAAACATAGGATATTTCATCTTTTTTAGCTACTTTCACGTCTTCCTTATCAGCATTTTGATCTACGGCCACGACAAATTGTCCTTCTTTTGTTTCAATCGCAGCGTCTGCCTGAGAATTCGTCTCTTTCAAGTGAGCATAAAAGTCACCTTTTACAGAAGCATTTTCTAATGAATGAATCCATAATAAAGGCTCTTTTTGCTGCCAGAAATTTTTCGTTATGAACACATATTGGCCAATTGCCTCAGGTAAAAACCCTTGCGAGATAAGCTGCTCAGATGTGTAAGGGATTCTTGAGGCTTGCTTGGAAAGCCATGTTAGCTGTTCCATTTCTCCCATAAAAATGACTGTTTATTAATAGTCATCATCCTAATTAAATGTTATTTACCCATTACGAATTCCCGATTTTTAATTATAGTATACAACAAATGGAATAGCTAAGTTTTTATGTGAGTAATGTCACGGATAATCTAGCCCTTAAATAAAAAAGATGCCCGAGAAAGGTCTATAGACTCTTCGGACATCTACACTTTTTCAATCTAACCTAATTTCTTTGTATATATTTCTCTTGAAAACAAAATTGTTATTACAATGATTGGAATACATATACCCATTGTTTCAATTTTAGTTGGCATTATTTAACAAGCTTCAAAATGGTTTTAAAATGTTCATGATCTGCACGTTGTAGTAGCTCATATAAGATCATTTCGGTGCTAGTTGGGGAAATTCCAAGCGCATGCATCTTTGTAAGCCCAATTTCTTTATTTGCCTTTGTTCGAGAGGATACGGCATCTACAACAACCTCTACTTCAAATCCTTGTTCTTTCAGCTGTCTAGCCGATTGGTACACACAAATATGTGTTTCGATACCTGTCACAATGAATTGAGTGCGTCCATTTTCCTTCATCGCTTCTACAAATGCCTCTTCTTGGCACGCACTAAAGGCCATTTTAGGAATCGGTTGCCCTTGTAAATGCTGAGCAATCTCAAGCGCCGTTCCGCCTAAACGACTTGGATTTTGTTCTAGCCATAAAATAGGTACTTCCAGTGCCTGCATTGCTTGTACGAGCTTTGCCACATTTTCAATTACCATTTCACTGTCATCAACAATTGTTGCTAACTTTCCTTGCACATCTACAACTACTAAACAAGCTTTCTCTACGGTAAACATCCTAAACACCTCTTTTTCTTTTCTTTATAATATTATACAAAAACCTGCTTATCTCTCGTAAAGTAATAAGAAAATTTCTCTAACAAGCGATTTTAATGGTTTTGCTTTAGCCTGTAGATTTCACACTTCTAATAAAGGAATATTCGTAAACAAAAACACGAACATTATCATTTTTATTGCCATAAAAAATATTTAATATACGGAAAATATAACTTAATTTCAAAAATAAACTTCTTTTTGTTCGTTTTTAATGAAAAATACCTGCTTAAATGTGTACATTTTGTTGCGAGCCTGTCGCCATTCTGCTCAAATATTAAGAATTTTATTTTTTCTCTTGAAAATTAGGTTATAATCCAGTAAAGTTCTGTTATTAACCAAACAAGGAGTGTACCACTTTGACACAACGTGCATACAATTTCAACGCAGGTCCATCTGCTCTACCACAAGAAGTATTAGAAAATGCTCAACAGCAATTAGTAAACTTCCGTGATTCAGGTATGTCCATTATGGAAATGAGTCACCGAAGTGCCATTTTTGATGAAGTACATAACGAAGCCATTACTTTATTAAAAAAACTTTATGCTATTCCAGAAAACTATGAGGTACTTTTCTTACAGGGTGGAGCAAGCCTTCAGTTTACAATGGTGCCCATGAACTTCTTAACAACTGAGCAAAAAGCTAGTTATGTATTATCAGGCTCATGGTCTGAGAAAGCTTTTAAGGAAGCTAAATTATTTGGGATACCTGTTGAAGCTGCAAGCACAAAAGAAAACAAATACCGCAATATTCCTGCTTTAGAAGATATCCAATTCAATGAAGATGATGCATATGTTCACATCACATCTAATAATACGATATATGGTACGCAATGGAAAAACTACCCTGATACAGGAAATGTTCCATTAGTGGCAGATATGTCAAGTGACATCCTATCTAAACCAGTTGATATTGAAAAGTTCGGAATCATCTATGCTGGTGCTCAAAAAAACCTTGGTCCTTCAGGTGTAACGGTCGTAATTATTCGCAAAGATTTACTTGAAAAAGCCAATAAAAATATTCCAACGATGCTAAAGTATACAACACATGCCGATAGTAACTCACTTTATAATACACCTCCAACATTTGGAATCTATATGCTAGGCGAGGTGTTGAAATGGGTTGAAGCTAAAGGCGGCGTAGCAGAAGTTGAAAAACATAATGAATTAAAGGCAAAAGTCATTTATGATGCCATTGACAATAGTAACGGTTTCTACAAAGGCCATGCCACACCTGAAAGCCGTTCTTTAATGAACATTACATTCCGCGTTGCAGATGAGGAGCTGGAAAAACAATTCCTTGCAGAGGCAAAGGCAGCAGGTTTTGTTGGGCTAAATGGACATCGTTCTGTAGGTGGTTGTCGTGCTTCCACTTATAATGCAGTACCCCTTGAGGCATGTGAAGCTTTACGAGATTTCATGGTAGATTTCCAACAAAAACATCAATAAACTTCTATTTAAAAGATGAATCTTTACAGAAATGTAAAGACTCATCTTTTTTTTCGCGCTTGTAGAAGGAAATAAGAAATCTATCCCTATACAATTAGCTTGATTAGATGTTTATAGCAATATTTCAGCTTAGGGCTTTACACATTGCAAAAGTTTTTGAGAAAAATATAGATTTTTAAGCTGCCTATCGGACATATCGCCAGCCTCTAGCTATGCACCAAACATAGATTATTACTGTAAGGGTTACCTTTACGAAAATAGAGGAAGGGAGGTCTAGACAATGGAAGATAAAAGATACATGTCACATATGAACTGGCAAGGCTGTAAATGTCCTAAAAAAGAGGAAAAATGCTGTCAACGTAAAGTTGAAAAATGTCCTTGTCAAAAAGAGGAAAAATGTACACCAAGAATGAGCAGCAACTGTAGAGGGTGTATTTGTCACCAATTAAGAAAATTAGAGCTAGCTACTACACTAGATATCTTCTTATCTGGAGGTATTAGCTTCTTAGGTGTGACTTTCATTTCCTTCGATCCAAGAAATTGCTGTGCATACTTCCTTGAGCCAGGTGCAGCAGCTGCTTCTCCTTTAATCGTAGATTGCAATAAAATTGTTGCGATTCGTCGAGTGGCAGTAGCTTAATCCTTTTAGAGGGTAGCCTTCTATAGGCACCCTCTTCTTACATAGAAACAAGAAGATGTCAACGACAGAAGAAGCAACTTTGCAAGGCGAGGGGTTGATTTCCGTTCCGCCAGCGTCCTTTCCAGGGGGCGTCCGATGAGCCGCTTCACTCACTTCCGTTCGCTCCAGGGTTTCATCAGTGACGCTAAATCCCCTAGGAGTGACGCTGGCTCCTCTCCAATCAACCATTCTGCAAAGTGTCTTTACTTTTTTCATAGTAGCATAGTATTAAAATTGCCCATTATCTGTATTCATAGAGGGGATAAGCTCTTATTTTCAATGGGGAGAAGTGATGAGTGACAAGAAGTGAACACCTTTACTTTATTTGAAAACCTTTGCTAAAAAGATAACACTTTTGTAGGTTGGAGTGGAAGGCTACTTGATTCCCGTGGAATAGCAAGACAGGCGAACCCCTAAACGGAGCGGTAGCGGAGGAAGCGGCTCGGCGCTCGCCCACAGAAAATCAAATAGCCTGCAACGGAAATCCATTTCTACCTTTCAATTGACTGTTTTGTTTTTCAACACTAAAAAACGCTGTCACATTTAATGTGACAGCGTTTCATGTTTACAATCAGGACATTTACCATATATTTCAAACTTATGATTTTCAATTTCATAATCAGGCAATTTTTCACCTAACATTTCCATTGGACAGAGATTAAGCTCTTTGACGTTGCCACAGTCCATACAGATAAAATGATGGTGATGATGCGCAGATTCACAGTGCATACGGAAATTACGTTCCCCTGATAGCTCTGTTTCTTCTAATATTCCAAGTTTCACAAAAGTAGCTAGGTTACGATAAATGGTATCAAAACTCATTCCCGGAAAATCTTTTTTTAAAACATCTAATAAATCACGGGCTGTTAGATATTTATCTGTTGCTGCAAACATATCTAATATTAACTCCCGTTTATCTGTTTTTTTATAGCCATTTTCCTTTAATATTTCCCACGCTCTTGAAATATTCATTGCGCTACCTCCCCCTGCTTTGCAGCCATTTTAAGTGCTACTTTCTTCCCTAGGATTACAAGTAACAAAATCAGAATAGAAGTGACAACAATCGTGCCTCCTGGCGCTAAATCCATATAAAATGCGCTAATTAGACCAATTAGTACAGCTGTTTCTCCAAAAACAATGGCAAAAATGATGGTTTGTTTAAAGCCCTTTGCCAAGCGCATTGCTGCTGCAACAGGCAATGTCATTAGAGATGATACAAGTAAAATACCAACTATGCGCATACTTGCCGCAATGACAAGTGCTGTCACAATCATAAATAAAAGATGAACCCAACGAGCCGGAAGTCCACTAGCTTTTGCATATTCCTCATCAAAAGACAAAACAAATAATTCTTTAAAAAATAAAAACAAAAAGATAATCACAATGGCAGCAATGCCAATCACTACCCATAAGTCTTGACGAGATACAGCAGAAACCGAGCCGAATAAATAACTCATTAAATCTGTGCTAAAACCACTGGCAAGTGAAATAAAGATGGCGCTAATTCCAATACCACCCGACATGATGATTGGAATGGCAAGCTCCTCATAGTGCTTATACAAACGTCTTAAACGCTCAATCAAGACAGAGCCACTCACAGAGGCTAGTATTCCTAGATAAATAGGATTGAGCATTGCAAAGGCTGTTACCGATTGACTAATGTATAAGCTCCCAGCAATTCCTGCGAGTGTTACATGCGACAAAGCATCCGCAATCAAGGATAGCCTACGTACAACAATAAACACACCCAGTAGTGGCGCAAGTATACCAATTAATAATCCAGAGAAAAAGGCATTTTGTAAAAATTCATAATGTAAAATTGCTTCAATCATGTGCCTGCTCCTTCTAGTGAATCTTTCTCACGGAATGGCCATACCAAGCGTCTAGCGCATCCTGAGAAATATTATCAAATTCATTTTTATAGCCGTGGAAGTGAATAGTTTGATTCAAACACGCTACATGGCTGATACGATTCGATACCGTATCGACATCGTGTGTGACAAGAATCATCGTAATTCCTTGTTCCCGATTTAATTTCGCCAGCATATCATAAAATGACTGCACATTCTCGTGATCAATGCCGACAGTTGGCTCATCTAAAATGAGCAGTTTGGGATCACTGACTAAAGCTCTTGCAATAAAAACACGTTGTTGTTGTCCACCAGATAGCTCTCCAATGTTGCGATTCATATAAGCATCCATGCCAACTGCCTTTAAAGCTTCTTGTACTTTGTCTTTGGCATCTCGGCCAGGTCTTTTAAAAAGCCCTAATTTTTTCGTTAATCCACTTTTCACGACCTCTTGCACGGTTGCCGGGAACCCAGAATTAAAGGCATTGGATTTTTGCGAGACATAGCCAATCCATTCACGGTGCTTAAAATTTGCACTTGGTTCACCAAATAATTTTATTTCTCCGGATAAAGGTTTCAGCAAACCTAAAATTATTTTTAGTAGTGTTGATTTTCCCGAACCATTTGGGCCGAGTAGTGCTAAAAAATCTCCCTCTTCTACACGAAAAGAAATGTTTTTTAAAACTTGCGTATAGTCATATTGAAATGACACATTTTCAATGTCAATTAGTGTTGTTTTCATGCATGATCGCTTCTTTCTAATTCAAAATCATTACGATTTACAAATTGTAAGTATAAAGGAAAGTGCAGTTTTTGTAAAGAAAAGAGGATGGATGCTTTTTCGAACAGCTGATTGCAAGTGTGTAAATGATTTCGTGAAAATAAATAAGATAAAGGAGGATTGACTTTGAGTATTCAATTTTTACAGCAATTAGCACAAAGCACGGATAAGGAAATTGTCGCGATTGCTCGTGAAGAAGGCTTTAGCATTACGACTTCTGAAGTAAAAAAACTTCGACCTTATTTGGAGCAATTCTCATTTTCTTGGCTATTTTTAGGTATTCCTAAAGATATTCTTGTTGAAGTGGAGGCCGTTTTAGGAAGAAAGCGCTCTCGTCAACTCATCGCCTTGTTTACAAAATAAAAAAAGCCCGAAATCAGAACTAGCCTGATTTCGGGTTATTGCTTTTAGCCTTTTAAAGCTTCAATATGTTCAGGCTTAAAAGTACCACTTCGTAACATATCAATTTCCACTTTATACGGAGCTACCTTAGATTTAGCGTCACTCTTGAGAGGGACAAAGGGTGTTTCTAAAATTTTAGGAACATCCATTAATTGTGGATGGTGTACTACATAGTTGAGGGCATCAAAACCAATATGACCAAAGCCAATATTTTCGTGACGATCCTTGCCTGCACCGCGCACATTTTTGGAGTCATTGATATGCAATACTTTAATGCGTTCCACGCCTATAATTTTATCAAATTCGTTTAATACACCATCAAAATCTTCCACGATATTATAGCCAGCATCATGTGTATGACAAGTATCAAAGCATACTGAAAGTCGCTCGTTATTCGTTACACCATCAATAATTTTAGCAAGTTCTTCAAAGGAACGTCCACATTCTGTCCCCTTCCCTGCCATGGTTTCTAATGCAATTTGAACGGGATAGTCCTGAGAAAGTACCTCATTTAAACCTTCAATGATTTTAGCAATACCAGCATCAGCACCAGCACCTACATGGGCACCTGGGTGTAAAACAATTTGCGTTGCCTCCAGTGCCGCAGTACGTTCAATTTCCGATTGGAGAAAATCTACACCGAGACGGAATGTTTCTGGTTTTTCCGTATTGCCAATATTAATAATGTAAGGTGCATGTACAACAATATTGGTCATCCCATGCTCTTTCATATGCAGGAGTCCATTCATAATGTTCAAGTCAGCAATGGCTTTGCGACGTGTATTTTGCGGTGCTCCAGTATAAATCATAAATGTATTGGCTCCGTATGACAGTGCCTCTTTACTAGAGCCGAGTAGCATTTCTTTACCGCTCATCGAAACATGTGAGCCAAGTAACATATAAAAGCCCCCTTATTTTTTACCGCGTGCCTTTAAGCGACGTTCACGTTTTTTAATTTTTTCCATTTCCCACTTCATATTACGTTTATAGCCAGGTTTTACCTTTTTGGGCTTACGTACCAACGATTTTGCTTTCACATCAATTTCATTCTCTTGCTTCACACGGTTTTTACGTGCATGACGCTCTTTTAACTCTGACCATTCGCCATCTTTTACATCTTTTTGCACAAAAGGAATGCCCATTTTTTCTACGCGAACTACTGCATCCTCGTCTGATGGCTCAAATAAAGTGATGGCTGTCCCTTTATTGCCTGCACGCGCTGTTCGACCAACACGGTGAATAAAGAATTCTAAGTCCTCTGGAATCTCGTAGTTAATAACATGAGAAATGCCTTGGATATCAATACCCCGAGCAGCTAAGTCAGTTGCTACAATGTATTGGTAGTCAAGATCACGGATTTGCTTCATCATTTTTTTACGATCACGTGGACTTAAATCACCGTGAATTTGGCCACAACGGATACCATGCTCATTTAAGTAGCCAGCAACGTGTTCTGCTGTCTTACGTGTGTTGGTAAAGATAACAGCTAAAAAGGGATTAATGCCCTCAATGACTTCTAATAAACGTTTATTACGCGATTTTGAGCGCACTGGTACAAGCACAAAATCGATGCCTTCTGCCACGGGTCGTTTATCATTCATATGGACATGCACTGGCGCTTCCATATATTTCTTTAAAAATGGTTGAAGTTTTTCTGGAATTGTTGCAGAAAAAACATACATTTCAAGCTTTTCTGGCATCTGTGAAGCAAATCCATCAATCTCTTCAATAAAGCCCATATCAAAAGCTAGATCCGCTTCATCGACAACTAAAATTGGTGCTGTATGCACAAATAACGCTTGTGCTGAAACAAGGTCACGAATACGTCCTGGTGTTCCAACAACAATTTGTGGCTGTGTTTTTAATTTATCAATGGAGCGTTGTTTGTCCGTACCCCCAATAAATAGTTTTGCTTGAATAGCAGTTCCTTCTATTAATTGATTTAATGCATCAAAAATTTGCTGTGCTAACTCTCGTGTAGGAGAAGTAATAACGGCCTGTACTTCCTGTTTTTCTACATCAATACGTTGAACAATTGGAATTAAAAAACTATGTGTTTTCCCTGTTCCTGTATGTGCCTGTCCAATAGCACTTTTCCCTTTTAATAAAAGCGGAATAATTTCTTTTTGAATTGGTGTCGGTTCTGTAAAGCCAAGATTTGCAATGGCGTCCTGCAAAAATGGCTGAAAATTATAATCAGTATATTTTGACATCATTCGTTCCTCCTAACATCTTTTTCATTGTACCATGATTCGAACTTTAAGGTATATTTACGTTCTATTTCTTACTAGCATAAACATATTTTTAATGTTTTATTATCACCGTAACAAAGCCCTTATCAAAGGTACTTGAAATACGCAGAATATGCAATCAAAAAAGCGCTGTAACAATGTTCGAAAACGCTTGTAATATGTAATTTTTATGTCAATTTATAGGGAACTAATGATTAGTAGATTCCCCACATGTTATGATAGATTTGTAAGATATTATGGGAGGTTGGTAGATTATGAAAGCAGCAAGATGGTATAAAGCAAAAGACATCCGTGTAGAAAACATTGAAGAACCAGTCATCGCACCTGGAAAAGTAAAAATCAAAGTACATTGGACAGGGATTTGTGGCAGTGATTTACATGAATACGCAGCTGGGCCAATCTTTATTCCAGTGGAGCAACCTCACTATGTAAGTAAAGACATAGCACCTATTGTAATGGGACATGAATTTTCAGGTGAAGTAGTTGAAATTGGCGATGGTGTTACATCTGTTAAAATTGGTGATCCTGTAGTAGTAGAACCAATCCTTGCATGTGGCGAATGTGCTGCCTGTAAAAAAGGTAAATATAATATTTGTAAACATTTAGGTTTCCATGGTCTTTCAGGCGGTGGCGGAGGATTCTCCGAATATACAATGGTAGATGAAAAAATGGTTCACAAAATGCCAGAAGGGCTTTCTTATGAGCAAGGAGCACTTGTAGAACCAGCAGCAGTCGCTTTACATGCCGTGCGTCAAAGTAAATTAAAAGCCGGTGACAAAGCTGCCGTCTTTGGAACAGGACCAATCGGGCTTCTTGTCATTGAAGCATTACGTGCAGCGGGCGCAGCAGAAATTTATGCTGTAGAGCTTTCAGCAGAGCGTGCCGCAAAAGCTTTAGAACTTGGTGCAACAGCCGTCATTAACCCTAAAGAGGAAGATGCCGTTGCGCGTCTACATGAATTAACAAATGGTGGTGTAGATGTTGCCTTTGAAGTAACGGGCGTTCCTGTGGTATTACAACAAGCTATTGACTCCACAACTTTTGAAGGTGAAACAATCATCGTGTCGATTTGGGAGTCTACAGCGGCTATCCAACCGAACAATATCGTTTTATCAGAGCGAACAGTCAAAGGAATTATTGCCTACCGCGATATCTTCCCAGCCGTAATGGAGCTGATGACACAAGGTTACTTCCCTGCAGACAAGCTTGTAACGAAACGAATTGCTCTTGATGAAGTGGTAACAGAAGGCTTTGAGGCATTAATGAAGGAACGTAATCATATTAAAATTTTGGTAAATTCTCAAGCATAAAATACGATCAGGTAGAGAACCAAGCATTTCTCTACCTGATTTTATAGTTATTATTGTTGTTTATTATCCATTTTTTTCATGATTGTTAAATTTGCCATTAGAACGTTCACTTTATTTTCTCCAAAGATCCCTAGTGTTCGTTTCTCCGTATTTTCTTCAATGATTTTTTCAATCTCATCTTCTGAAAGACCGCTTGCTTGGGCAATGCGCTTCACTTGAATGTTTGCAGCCTTCACACTAATATGTGGATCCAGCCCTGAGCCAGAAGCGGTCATTAAATCTGCAGGTATATCTTGGCGTTTTACTGTTGGGTTTGCTAGTAGAAACTTCTTGATATCTGCTTCAATTCGCTTCTTCAATTCTGGATTAGATGGTGCATAGTTAAAAGTTCCAGAGGTCACTCCACTATAATTTAACTGACCATTTTTGTCTGGTACCATATCATCCTCAGTATAAACATTATAATGAATGGCTGAAACACGTCCCCAGAAATATGATGGTGCTGAAAAGGATTGACCGATCAGTTCTGAACCAACAGCTTTACCATTGATTTCTAGTAAACTACCATTTGCTTGATGCTGAAGTAATCCTTGAGCTAAAGCAGTCACCGCAAACGGGTAGATTAGCCCACACAGTATAAACATTGTTATAGTAATAAGAAATGCTTGCTTTAAGTTTACAAATAATTTTCGCATGTACCTTCCTCCTATAGCCCAAAACTACGGCATAGTGGACCAACTAGTATGTCAATTAACTTAATCCCAATAAAAGGGGCTATAATACCACCTATACCATAGACGAATAAATTTTTATTCAAAAGTTTTGTAGCACTCATTGGTTTATACGTTACACCCTTTATTGCAATTGGAATTAACAAAGGAATAATGATTGCATTAAAAATTAAGGCAGAAATAATCGCACTTGTTGAAGAATTAAGTTTCATTATGTTTAATGCGCTCATCTCAGGCACAGCCACCATCAACATAGCAGGTATGATGGCAAAATATTTTGCTATATCGTTAGCGATACTAAATGTTGTTAAAGCGCCACGAGTCATCAGAAGCTGCTTCCCTATCTCTACAATTTCAATAATTTTAGTTGGGTTTGAATCTAAATCAACCATGTTAGCTGCTTCTTTTGCTGCATTTGTACCTGAATTCATTGCAAGCCCGACATTGGCCTGCGCTAACGCTGGTGCATCATTTGTACCATCACCAGTCATTGCTACTACCTTCCCTTGTGCCTGTTCATCCTTAATGACTTGAATCTTATCCTCAGGTTTGCTTTCTGCGATAAAGCTATCTACCCCAGCTTCCTTTGCAATGGCTGCTGCAGTAAGTGGATTATCTCCTGTACACATAATGGTTTTAATTCCCATTTCACGAAGCTGTTCAAAACGTTCCTTTAGTCCAGCCTTGACAATATCCTTAAGATAAATAACGCCTAAAATCTTATCATTCAGTGCTACGACCAGAGGCGTCCCCCCTACTGTAGATACTTGTTGAACCAGCAACTCTAAATTTGAAGGAATACTGTACCCTGCCTTCAAACTCTCTCTTTTTATTGTATCGTAGGCACCTTTTCGAATTTTTGTGCCATCCACCCTATCTAAGCCACTCATTCGTGTTTGTGCAGTAAAGGGAATATGTTTACTTGTTTGGATAATGTTTTTTTCACCGTCCGTATTCACCCCTAATTCGCAAGCAAGCGTTAAGATCGATTTTCCCTCAGGTGTATCATCTGTTAGAGAACTAAGCCATGCAGCTTGCATTAACTCTTCCCTGACAACTCCTTTTACTGGTAGAAACTCAGCTGCCATTCGATTGCCATATGTTATCGTGCCAGTCTTATCTAAGATTAATGTATCCACATCTCCGCAGGCTTCCACCGCTCTTCCAGACATTGCGATGACGTTAAATTGTGTTACCCTATCCATACCAGCAATACCAATTGCGGATAATAATCCACCAATCGTCGTAGGAATTAAACAAACTGTAAGTGCTATTAATGTTGCGATAGAAATTGGCACATTCAAATACATAGTCATTGGATAGAGGGACACTACCACTAACAGAAAGATAATTGTTAAACTTACTAGAAGTGTATTAAGGGCTATTTCATTTGGTGTTTTCTTACGGCTAGCCCCTTCAATTAGCGTAATCATTTTATCCAGAAATGATTCACCAGGCAATGAAGTAATTTCAATCATCAACCAATCACTCGTAACCGTTGTACCACCCGTAACGGATGAAAAATCTCCACCTCGTTCTTTTACAACAGGGGCAGATTCACCTGTTATTGCTGATTCATCCACAGTTGCAATGCCATCAATGACTTCTCCATCATTTGGAATTACCTCTCCAGCTTGAACTAATACAATATCTCCTTTTTTTAGGTCATTGGCCTGTTTAAGGATTTCCGTACCATCATGAAGCAAAACACGAGCCTGTGTCACTGTCTTTGTTTTTTTTAAAGTTTGAACTTGTGCTTTACCTCTTCCTTCTGCAATTGACTCTGCAAAATTAGCAAATAGAATTGTAACAAAAAGTAGGCTAGCAACTATTCCATTGTATAATCGAGCGTGTTCTTCTACTACACTCCCAAACATATTTGGAAAAAGAACTAATAGCAGCACAAACAAAAATCCTACTTCTACAACAAACATAACAGGATTTTTTAGCATATAAGTGGGACTAAACTTCTTTAAAGCATCTATCATGGCATTTTTCAGCATCTTACTTGTCAAAAAACTCTTTTTTACTGTTTCCATATGCTCTCTCCTCCATTAAGAATAAAGTTGTAAATGCTCTGTAATTGGACCAAGTGCTAAAGCTGGTAAAAATGTTAGCGCACCAATCATTAAAACGATAGCCACAAGTAAAAAAGTGAAAGTAGTATTATCCGTTTTTAATGTTCCTATTGAATCACTGTGCCAAAACTTTTTGGCAAGTAGAGACGCAATCGCCAGTTGAATGATTATGGTTAAATATCGTCCAAAGAACATGGCAAGTCCTGTTGTTACGTTCCAAAATGTGGAATTATCTGCTAACCCTTCAAACCCTGAGCCGTTGTTGGCAGAGGCTGAGGCAAATTCATATAAAACCTGTGATAATCCGTGAGCACCTGGATTCGTAATTCCTGCTATTCCTGACGGTGTTACAACTGCTAGTGCTGAAAATAGCAAAATAATAGCTGGATGAATCAAAATGCATAGTGCAATTAACTTCATTTCTTTCTCTTCAATCTTTTTACCTAAAAATTGAGGAGATCGCCCAATCATTAAACAGGCAATAAAAATTGTTAGTAGAACATACATCATCATGTTCATCAGGCCGACCCCTTTACCACCAAAAACGACATTTAGCATCATATTAAACATCGGTACTAGACCACCAAGAGGCGTCAATGTATCGTGCATATTGTTAACAGATCCTGTTGTGAACGCGGTAGTGACAGTGGTAAATAATGCTGATTGTACTACTCCAAAACGCATTTCTTTCCCTTCCATGCTCCCTAGCTCCTGGGTTATACCGAGTTCAATTATCATTGGATTACCAGCCTTCTCTGCTATGTACACAGTCACTAATCCAAGTAGAAACAATATACTCATTGCTGCAAAAATAGCTAAACCTTGTTTTCCAAAAATAGTTTTCTTTTTTCTACTAGCGATCATCAAACTAAAGGCAACTACACAAGCGCCCGGCAATAGCATCATCGATAACATCTCCACTATATTTGAGAGAACGGTTGGATTTTCAAAAGGTGTTGTTGAATTGGCTCCGTTAAAGCCCCCACCATTCGTACCTACATGCTTAATTGATTCTAGAGAAGCGACAGGTCCAAGTGCAATATCTTGTAATTTTCCTTCGATCGTTTGTACTGTTTTATTTGCACTCAAGGTTTGTGGTGTCCCTTGAGAAACTAAGATAATGGCAACAACGATGGAGATAGGCATTAAAATACGCGTAATAACACGAATAAAATCAATAAAGAAATTCCCAATAGTATCTGTTTTTGCAACAAGACGACGACAGAATGCCATACAAGCTGCATAACCCGTAGCTGCAGATGTAAACATCATGAAGATAATGACTAGCATCTGTGATAAATAGCTGAGTCCAGATTCACCACTATAATGTTGAAGGTTTGTATTCGTCATAAAAGAAATGATCGTGTTAAATGAAAGTGTAGCTTCCATACTGCTAATATTATTTGGATTTAAAAACAGTAAAGCTTGAATGCGTAACAAAATATATCCAATAAAAACCATAAATGCATTTGAAAGTATTAATGAAAGTACATATTCTTTACCATTCATATCTACTTGTTTAATACCACACAATTTATAAATGGCTGCGTCAACTTTGTCTAGAATAGGATCAAGCCAAGTTTTTTGGTGTAATGTTACCCGATATAGATAATGCCCAGTTAAGATAACGAGCGGTAAATAAATAATTAATACGATGGCTATTTGCCACATAGTGCATTACCTCCTAACAGCCTTTAATAATTTTCAGGACAAAGTAATGCATGCCCTAGATAACCAAACAAGAACACAAGTACAATTCCAATAAAAATCCACATTTCTATTTCCTCCTTATTGCTCATCCACTAGTTTGAAGCACCATGTGGTTAATGACAAAATACTTCCAAAGCTTATCAGTAGCAATACAACCATATAAAAGTCCATCAATATAATACCCCTCCTTCATTTAGGTTGTTTTCATCATACTCACTTTCAAATTAATGTAGTGTTAGGAAATCTACTTTTCTATTAAGAAAGCATAAAGAGGCAAAATCTTTATACTTTCTTAATGGGAGTTAACGCTATAATACAAATGAGGTGAACGAGGATGGAAAATACACGTCCAACTCCTGAGATGTTTTTAGCAAGACTTCAACAGGAGCAACAAATTGTAGGGAATTTAAAAATCTTTCTCGGTTATGCTGCTGGAGTAGGTAAAACGTACGCAATGTTAGATGCAGCCCATCAAGCTCAAAAATTAGGTAAAGATGTGGTGGTTGGCTATGTAGAACCACATCCTCGTCCAGATACGTTAGCTTTACTAGAAGGGCTTGAGCAAATTCCTACGAAAAAAATAACCTATAGAGAAAAAGTGTTTTATGAATTAGATATTGATGCCATATTGCAACGCAAGCCAGAAATTGTTCTTATCGATGAATTGGCACATTCGAATGTTCCAACAATGCGGCACAAGAAGCGTTTTGGAGATGTTGAAGAACTACTTTCAAAGGGGATTCATGTTTATACAACTGTAAATATTCAACATATTGAAAGCCTTCATGACTTAGTAGAAGAAATTACTGATATTAAAGTACGAGAGCGTATCCCTGATTACTTAATTGATCAAGCATCTCAAATAAAAGTCGTAGACATTGAACCAGATGAGCTAGTACAA
The DNA here is from genome assembly GCF_020217405.1 of Lysinibacillus capsici. NCBI lineage: Bacteria > Bacillati > Bacillota > Bacilli > Caryophanales > Bacillaceae > Lysinibacillus > Lysinibacillus capsici. Next base: position 3,152,109 of record NZ_CP084108.1, read on the forward strand.
CGCCTACAAGAAGGTAAAGTATATGCAAAGCAACAAGCGGAAAAAGCACTGCATTCTTTTTTCCGCAAACAAAATTTAGTGTCATTACGAGAAATCGCATTACGTAGAGCAGCGGATACAATTAACTATAAGCAACTAAACAACCATGAATCTGTCAAACACCCTGTACAAATTGAAGAACACCTACTAGTTGGTATCAGTAGCTCTCCTACAAATGCAAAAGTTATTAGAACCACTGCAAGACTTGCACAAGCATTACACGGTAAATTTACTGCTCTTTATGTGCAAAACCTGCAGGAGAATGAAGGAAATAGTGCAAATTCTGAACGATTACAACAACACATTAAACTTGTTGAACAGCTTGGCGGCCATGTCGTCATTGTTCAAGAAGACGACGTAGCAGCAGCCCTTGCTAATTATGCTCAAATTAGTGGGGTCACCAAACTTGTTATCGGACGAACCAGTATGAGGAAAAAATGGTGGCGACCTAGCACAAAAATAAGTGACCGCCTGAACGAATTTGTTCCGAACTTAGCTCTACACATCGTACCAGATCAAGAAAATGAACCATTTTATTTTCCTAGTATAAGCAATAAATTATCATTTGAATGGCTTGATTTGTTCAAAATGTTTATCGTATTTTGCTTCATATCAGTTGTCGGCTTATATCTATATACAATTGGTATAAGCGAGTCAAACATTATTACAATTTACATTTTAGGCGTCCTCATCCTTGCTATTTGGTCAACAGGATCGATGATGAGTATTATTAACTCCATGATTGCTGTCTTACTTTTTAATTACTTTTTTACAGAGCCTCGATTTTCATTTGATGCTTATCATCGTGACTATCCAATGACATTTTTTATCATGTTTATCTCTGGCGTAATTACGAGTAGCTTAACAAAGAAGATAAAGGAGCAAACCATAATAGCCATTCGTAAATCTTATCGAATGGAGGTACTCCTTGAAACAAATCGTAGGCTTCAACATGCTAAGTCTATGGAAGAAATAATAGTTGAAGGCATGTCTCAAATTGTTAAATTAGTAGAAAAGCCTGTACAATTTTTCGAAATCAATAACCAGGTAGTGGAGAAATCCTCTTTCTTTCGTACTGAAACAATGTCTAGTAGTGAAAATCAAAAAATAGCTGTACTTTTCGATAATCCAAATGAATGTGGTGTTGTTAGTTGGGTGACAAATAATAGGCATGTAGCAGGTGTATCCACAGACATATTTCCTGAAGTGAACGCTTATTATATACCTGTAATCTCTAATGGAGATGTGAAGGGTGTTATAGGTATTGCCCTATCTAAAGTCTCCCCATTGCCTGCATTTGAGCGCAATATTTTGCACGCCATTATTAATGATTTTTCATTCGCCTTGGATAAATGGTATTTACAGAAACTTAATGAGGAAGTAGCGCGAGAAGCTGAAATGGAACAGATGCGAGCTAACCTTTTACGTGCAATCTCTCATGACCTTAGGACACCACTCACTGCTATCTCTGGAAATGCAGATATATTACTCAACAATGCACCACGAATACCAGAGATTGAAAAAAATAAATTATATGAAGATATTTATAAAAATTCAAAATGGCTTGTACAAATGGTTGAAAATTTACTAGCTGTATCTAAGTTAGAGGATGGGCAATTTGCGTTAGAAATGCAAATTGAACTAGTAGAAGATATTATTCAAGAGGCACTTTCCCATGTTGTTCGTCACAACAATACACATAAAATATCTTATGAAATTAAACCTGAGTTTTTATTTGCTGTAATGGATGCTCGATTAATCATACAAGTTTTCATTAATATCATCGATAATGCATTGACTTACACCCCATCAGGCAGTGCCATTTCTATTATAGTGAAAGAATCTGATGGGTTCGTAAGTTTTAGTATTTCTGATAATGGGCCTGGAATCGATGACGCTTTAAAAAGTAGCTTGTTTGAGCCATTTACAACTGGAAAAGTACAACGCAGCGATAGTAGACGAGGTCTTGGTTTAGGCTTGGCACTCTGTCAAACAATTTTAAAATTACATGGTAGCAGCATAAACGTTTCAGATAATAAACCTCAAGGAACGATTTTTAACTTTTCACTGAAAAAAGGAGTAATGAAATTTGATGAGTAAACGAATTCTTGTAGTAGAGGACGATGTAGCCATTGCCAATTTAATTAAAATGACATTAGCGACAAACCATTATGAATACGACATTGCACGTGATGGTAGTAGTGCACTTCAAAAGGCTCTTACCATAAAACCTGACGTTTTTATTTTAGATTTAGGTCTACCAGACATAGATGGCGTAGAACTAATCACAAAAATTAGAAGTTGGAATCAAACACCAATTATCGTCGTAAGTGCTCGTGGAGAAGAACATGATAAAATTAATGCTTTGGATGCAGGTGCAGATGATTATGTAACAAAGCCATTTAGTGTGGAAGAATTATTAGCTAGAATTCGGGTTGCCTTAAGAAGAATGGCCTATGAACAACCACTTGAAAAAGAGAATCCCATTTTCACAAATGGTTATCTTCAAATTAATTATGTTGATCATACAGTATTTGTAAATGGAAAAGAAATACATGTGACACCGATTGAATATAAACTTTTAATTGTTTTATCCAAAAATGTTGGGAAAGTTCTAACACATAATTATATTTTAAAGGAAATTTGGCAGAATGCTCTTCAATCAGATGTTCCAAGTTTACGAGTATTTATGGCTACACTTCGAAAAAAAATAGAAGTTAATCCAGCACAGCCCAAACTTATTCAGACACATGTACGGATAGGCTATCGAATGCTTCGCTATCATGAAGAGGATGAATAAATTTGGAACCTAAGGTCTAGTTGTATTTGGACTTCTACTTTACAAATTCCATATTACATTTGATTTTATTTAGCTTTATCGAACCCTCCTATTAGCCTTTGCATATCATAGCTATAGTCAGGTATGTCATCAATGAAAAACAAGTAGAAAGGAGATCATTATGGTATTTCGACCACCTTATCCATACCCAATGTATCCGGGTGGCATGAGAATGCCCATGCCCATGCAAACACCTCCACAGATGTCGCCACAGTCCTTTTTCCCGCCTGGAGGCTTCCCTGTTCAACCACGAATTCCAGGCGGCTTTCCAATGGCTAATGGAATAGGTTCATTTGGAGGGCAAATGCCGATGCCACCTGTGCAAGAAGCTTCGAAAGTCGGTTCATTTTTACAGCAAGCCAATAGTTTATTTAATACAGCCAAAACCTATACCCCTTATATCCAACAAGCTATGCCGATGGTGAAAAATATTCCATCACTCTTAAAATTGTATAAAGGATTCCAAGGACTTCCTTCCGCTGGCGGTGGAGCAACTGAAGCAGCAGGAAGCGATAGTAAGGCTGCTGGAAGTAGACGGTCATCTAGGCAAAGTGCATCATTTACGCCGCCCGAGCCACTTCCATCTAAACCACGTATTTTCCAACCACCAATGTAAATGAACGTTTCTTTGTATTCACTGTCACTGTCCGTTATAATGTAGATAGGTAAGCTTGAAAGGAGTCACAACCACCATGCAAGTATTAAAAATTAATCCACGTGGCTATTGCTACGGTGTTGTGGATGCGATGGTGATCGCTCGTAACGCCGCACTTGATAAAACATTACCAAGACCTATCTACATCTTAGGGATGATTGTGCATAATAAACACGTCACAGATGCGTTTGAAGAGGATGGTATCATCACGTTAGATGGTGATAACCGCCTAGAAATTATTGAACAAGTTGAAACAGGTACTGTCATTTTTACAGCACATGGTGTTTCACCGGAAATTCGTGAGATTGCGAAGCGAAAAGGCTTAGTGTCCATTGATGCTACATGTCCTGATGTAACAGTTACCCACGATTTAATTCGTGAAAAATCAGCAGAAGGCTATGACATTATTTATATTGGTAAAAAAGGACATCCCGAACCAGAGGGTGCTATTGGCGTTGCCCCGGATCATGTCCACTTAGTTCAGTCTTCTAACGATATTGATGCTTTACAATTAACGAATGATAAATTACTTGTCACAAATCAAACGACAATGAGCCAATGGGATGTCGCCCATTTAATGGATAGTTTAAAAGAAAAATTCCCACATATTGAGGTACACAAAGAGATCTGTTTAGCTACACAAGTCCGTCAAGAGGCTGTTGCTCAGCAAGCAGGTGAAGCAGATTTACTTATTGTTGTTGGTGATCCTAAATCCAATAACTCGAACCGCTTAACACAAGTTTCTGTAGAAATTGCAGGAACACCATCCTATCGCATTGCAGATGTTTCAGAGCTAAAAGTAGAATGGTTAAAAGGTATCAACATCGTTGCTGTAACAGCAGGTGCCTCTACGCCAACGCCAATTGTAAAAGAGGTTATTAACTTCCTTGATCAATTTGATGAAAATGATCCATCTACACACGAGATTAAGCGTACAGTGACACTAGATAAAATTCTGCCAAAGATTAAGACAGCAACACCTGTTGATAAAATCATGCCTTATTAATTACTCGCAAAAAATCCTGATTGCATAATGACAATCAGGATTTTCTTTATTTACTAAAGTAATAGTTTATAGGACGCCCAATGCCACCATAATGGACATCCATTGTAATTTCCTCTTGTTTTTCAAGATAATCTAAATATCTTCTAGCTGTTACGCGGGCAATGCCAATTCCACTGGCTACTTCTTCTGCTGAAGCACCATCCACCGATTGTAAAAAGTGCACAACCTTTTCAAGTGTTGTACGATTAAAACCTTTTGGGAGATTTTTCTCGGATTTCAATGTAACAGATTGATCCAATATGGTTTGTCCATCACGATAATGAAATAACTGATCTAATTCTCCCTGTGTGAGCTCACGTTCTGTTTGAGTTTGCTTGTTAAAGCGTAAATAATTGTCAAGTGTCCCTTTAACACGTTCAAAAGAAAAGGGCTTCATAATATAATCAAAAACACCTAGATGTAGTATCTGTTTCACTGTCTCCATATCATTTGCAGCCGTCACGGTAATAACATCTACTGGTAGATCGAGCTCACGTATTTTGCGTAAGCTTGTAATACCATCTTGCTCTGGCATAAAAATATCCATAAAAACTAAATCAGGCTTCAGAAGACAAATTTGCGTAATACCTTCTAATCCATTAGGTGCCTGTCCAACCACTTGAAAATGCTCTACCTTTTCAATAAATTGACGATTTACCTCTCGTACCATTGGGTCATCCTCAATTAATAATACTCTGATCTGTGCCACTGCTAGCCCTCCATCCCATTAAGAATAATAAAAGGTGATTAAAAAACTTGTTCCTTTGTTAGGCTCAGTAATGACTTCGATGTCACCCTGTCCTTTTTCGACGATTTCCTTTATTAAAAATAACCCTATTCCACGGTAGTTTTTCTCTTTTGTAGAATAACCATTATCAAAAATGTGCTGCTTGACCTCTTCCGTCATGCCAACACCATTATCAGTTACTAATATAGCTAATACGTCATCATCTTCATCCACAGAAACATGAATCACCTTCTCCTCGACCTGTACATCCTTTAATGCATCAAATGCATTTTCTATCAAATTACCAAAGAGAATGACGAAATCATGATGATCCAAATTAGCTGGAAATGATGTTAATCGGCTTTCACGGTCAATTTCCAATCGAATTCCTTGTTCCTTCGCGTAGGAAATTTTACTGAGCAATAGCCCAGAAATATTTTCATTTTTTATTCGTTCGTTTAAAAAATTAGTGATTTCATCATGCTCTTCCTTCACTTGTGTTAAGTAAGAAAGTGCCTGTTCATGATGACCTAGCTGTAAAAGACCGGCTATCGTATGCAGTTTATTTTTATGTTCATGTGTTTGTACACGAAGGGCTTGGACAAATGCTCTAACGCCTGTTAATTCTTCTGCAAGCTTTTTCACTTCCGTACGGTCTTTAAACATGGCTACTGCCCCAACAGTTTCGCCATTAACCTGTATCGGAATTCGATTACTCATAATACTATGATTATTAATATACAGCTCACGATTAAATAACGGCTGATCCAGCTCTAAAATTTCAGGAAGTCGTGTATCTGGCAAGACATGAAAGATTTTCTGTCCTATCAATGTAGAGGGTTTTTCATAAACGCCTAAGATATCACAGGCTTTTTCATTAAAAATCGTAATGGTCAAATCATTATCGATAGCAATGATGCCTTCGTGCATGGCATTAAACGTTTCTGTACGTTCTACATACATTTTGGCAATTTCATGCGGCTCTAACCCAAACATTTGTTTTTTCATATGAAGCCCCAATGTTCGTGCTCCCCATGCACTAAATAGTAACGATAATAGAACAGTAATCATTAGTTCGGTTTGCATTGTTTGCAGTAACTCCACTACCGTAAGAACACTGTAACCTACTACCGTAACTCCTATTTGGTGTCCTTCACGATTCATAATCGGAACAAACGCACGAACCATATTACCATGTTCCCCACGTGCAATCGACGTATAGTAGTGCTCTGAAAAAGCAGCGTTTAAATCGCCAGATTGTGATATTCGACCAAGTTCCTGGCTATTAGGATGAGAATATTTTCGTCGTTGCATATCAAGAACAACAATATATTTTGCCCCATTGATATCACGGATTTCTTCTACAACAGGATTAATATGCTGTACGGCATCATAGTAATTTTCACTAGCAATATATGTTTTTATTTCAGGAAGCTGTGAGACGGTTTTTGCTACAAGGAGTGCTTGATCACTTAGCTTAGTCTTTTGCTCATTCATGACAAAACCTAACAAAAAAGTACCGCCAATGCTAAAGGAAAGCATGAGAATAAAAAAAGTCAGAGACATAATTTTTCTTTGCATGGATAACTTCTGAAATTTCAACTGACCGCCTCCCTTCTACTATATTTTAGCTTACTCCATATGTTAGAATAACAAAAACATCAGAAAATACGAATTAATTGGGTGTATACAATGAAAAAATTTATTATTGGAACGATTATAACTGTGCTTGTGTTAATCCTCACTATCAGTGTTCAACAAGGATTACTATTCGCCAAGCCACTTCCCTATGATGATGAGCAAAAGGGTTTAGACACGCAGATAACCATTCATTTAAGTCATGTCGTCGCTGAAAATACCCCTAAAGGTCAAGCTGCCAACAAATTTGCTGAGCTAGTAGAAGAAAAAACAAACGGGAAGGTCAAAGTACATGTCTACTCCAACTCCTCTTTATTTAATGATGAAAATGAATTTGAGGCATTGCAAAAGGGAGAAGTGGAAATGATCATCCCTACTTTTTCTAAAATGACAGCTTATGTACCTAATTGGCAGGTGCTTGATTTACCCTTTCTATTTAATACAAATGAACAAGTAAAGGAAGTCCTAACGGGTTCTATTGGTGAACAATTGGTCAATGAGCTAGAGCCGTTCCATATTAAAGGGCTTGGCTTTTGGTACAATGGGTTTAAGCATCTAACCTCTGTTGAGCAGCCTATACATACATTTGAAGATTTACAGGGCTTACGAGTACGTACGATGCCAAGTAAAACATTAGAAAAGCAATTTGAAGTGGTCAATGCAACACCTGTACCTATTTCTTTTAGTGAGGTCTTTTCGGATTTAGAAAAGCATGCCATTGATGCACAAGAAAATACCGCTTCTAATATCTATTCAAAGGGTTTTTATAAAGTACAAAAGCATATGACTATCACCCAGCATGGGATTTTAGGCTATGCTGTATTAATGAATGAAACCTTTTGGAATTCACTACCTATCAAAATTCAGCATCAGCTGTTGGATGCTATGAAAGAAACAACCGATTGGCAATTTGAGCAGGCTGAACTTATGAATGAACAAGATATGGACAAGCTGAAACAGCTAGATGATTTTGATGTATATACAATGAGTCCTCAAGAAAGACAGCGCTTTAAGGAACAACTTGTACCTGTTTATGATTTTTATAGAGGTCATATTCAAAACGATCATGTCTTAGCAGAGATTGAAAAAATCGTTGCTCCCTAATACTTTTGTTCATTAATGAAAAAATCCTTACAAAACGTAAGGATTTTTTCTTTTGTATTATAATAGATTCCAAAATCTCATAACTACTATAAAACAGCTTCAAACCCTTGACATTACTAGCTTTAATCCCCCCTTCTCTCAGAATGAACAAAATGAACAATACAACCATTACGGTCATAAACACTATTGTCGGAAAATTTCAGCTATGATAACCACATGAAAGCGTTCACACAATATTCATAGATGTTGTAGGGGGAGAACTATATGCGGATAAATTTTAAAAACTTAACAGTACAAGTATTGATCGCCATTGTCCTAGGGATTATCGTCGGAGCAACATTCCCAGAATTCGGGGCAAAGCTCAAAATATTGGCGGATATATTTATTAAACTTATTAAAATGTTAATAGCACCAATTATCTTCTTAACAGTCGTAATCGGCATTGGTAGCATGGGGGATGTCAAAAAGGTTGGTAAAATTGGTGGAAAAGCTTTAATTTATTTTGAAATTGTATCAACTTTTGCCCTTGCAATTGGCTTAATCGTTGTCAATATTGTTCAACCAGGTAAAGGTTTTAATACAGATGCAGCAAGCGGCGCTGATGTTTCACAATATACCGAAGCGGCGTCTGCAGAACATGGTTTAGGTGCATTTATTATGCAAATTATTCCTGAAAATGTAGTTGGTGCTTTAGCAAATGGTGAATTATTACCAGTCTTGTTCTCAGCTGTTTTATTTGGACTAGCTGCTGCGGCGATTGGAGAACCAGCTAAACCTGTTATTAAATTTTTCGAGCAAGTAGCAGATATTTTCTTTAAAATCGTTAACATGGTGATGAAAATTTCACCCATTGGTGCGTTTGGTGCTATGAGTTATACAATCGGAAATTTTGGACTTAAATCATTAGGAAACTTAGGATTTTTAATGCTATCTGTTTACATTACAATGTTCATTTTTATTGTTGTGATTATTGGATTGATTACCCATTATTTTGGCTTTAGTATTTTTAAATTTATCAAGTACATTAAAGATGAAATCTTTATCGTTATCGGAACATCTTCATCTGAATCTGCATTACCTTCCATGATGCGTAAGCTTGAAAACTATGGTTGTTCAAAGCAAGTGGTAGGGCTAGTGATTCCTACAGGCTATTCATTTAACTTAGATGGAACATCCATTTACTTATCAATGGCTGCGATCTTTATTGCGCAAGCCTATGGTGTGGATTTAGATGTTTGGCATCAAATTACGTTATTAGCCATCTTAATGCTTACTTCTAAAGGGGCAGCTGGTGTAACAGGCTCTGGCTTTATTACACTTGCAGCAACATTAGCAGCATTCCCGATGATCCCAGTAGAGGGGATTGCCCTTTTAATCGGCGTAGATCGCTTCATGTCAGAAGCACGTGCTGTTACAAATCTAATTGGTAATGGTGTCGCAACAGTGGTCGTGTCAAAAATGGAAAAAGAATTTGATACAGAGCAGGAAAAGCGAGCTCTGTCTGGTCATACCCAAATATCATAAAAAGAAAAGGGCTGCTGAAAGCGAAATAATTTGCTACTTCAGCAGCCTGTTCATTTATTTATAGAGAGGTATGTAAATAAAAAACACCATAGAGCTAGTTTCTTGAAACCTCCTCGACTGCATACTCGTATCAATAATGACTGGAGGTCTCTTTATGACAACATTTACACTTACCTATCCGAAGGGCTTTAAAAGCTTTACTGATATTCCAATCGTGAATGAACACAACGAAGCAGTATGTGTACTTCAAAAAATGGAACGTACCTCTGCTGGTAAAGTACTGAATGCTGTCTTGCTGGTAGCTGCACAGCAAACATTACCATTCCGTTATGAGACACGCACTACATTAGGTGTACCACTTTTTCAAGTACAACCTACCCTGCTAACAAAAGGAGTCAGCCATCAAATTGTTATGCCTGATGGTAGCTTGATACCCATTCAACGGAAAACAGTGCAATTATTAGAATCCTCTTATTCATTTACAATGGACGATTTAGAATTTCGTTTTGAAAAGGATTTTACCTCTACTGCTTATTTATATTGCAATGATGAAAAGATTGCTAGTGCAAGCTCTATGGAAACTGAACTAGTACTGACAGGTATACAGTTTAAGCTTTTCCATACGGACGATATGCACTTTGTTGCACTCCTCGCAACCCTTTATCAAGCACTCTTTGCATTCACTACATAGCCATAACAAAGGCATCGAGCGTTATTTCTCGATGCCTTTGTTATGACTTAAGATCGCTAATTTAGTTTTTCCCGCTGTGTATTTAATATGTTAATGACATAAGACTGATTTGGTGATGCATTTGTTTGTAAAATCTTCTTAATGGCCTGTTCCATCCTCATAGCTAACTGTAAATCTTCATGAGTGGTGCTCTTGATCGTTGTTTGAATCGTAATGGTTGTTCGATTTTCAATGACTAAATATTCGTATACATCAAAAGCCTCTAAACCTGTGATTAAATCTTCCATCAACAGGTTAATATCAGCCCCCAGCATTTTGTTGTCATCAAGCAATGAAGTAAACTCCCATCTTTCAAAAACAATTGGATAGTCTTTTAATGTCGAGGTTTTAATCACATTTTTTGCAATGGATTCCATGTCTTTTTTGACGGACTGAAAATAGTCTTCTTCGCCTACAACCTGGATCACCAATTCCTTTTCTGCAGTCGTTTTGACATCAATGCCAACATACTTTTCAAGAAGCTTATCCTTCAATCTAGATAGGCTCAACTCTTCATTTGTAATAAGCGGTTGTCCCTCTTTTGTTGTTTCTGATTTATTATCTATTTTTATTTTATCAAACAGGATCAATAGAGATATGATGACGACTAACAATCCTATAACGAACCCAAATCGTTTGACCATTGAATCCCTCCTGTTACGAAGGTATGACCCCATTCAAAACAATATTCACTGTTTTCATGGTCCTGTTCTATCAAATTTATCTCATCGAACAGCTTGTCATTGGATTGCTTATTTTCACCCACATATTCCGGGACACGAAATAAATTTGCTTGTTTTTGTCCTTTCTGTGCCATGCTTCTCAAAAAGGAGTACACTTAAGAGGTAGTAATTCTATCATTTTGGAGGGTTTTATATGGAATCAAAAGCAGCGGATATTAAAAATATGCTTACATTAAATCTGCTCATACAAATTTTAGAAGAACGTGGCATTATGACTGATAAAGAATTAAAGGAACGCCTCACAAATACAGTAAAACTATCTTCTATGGAGAATGATTTAAAAGAAAAAGTCATTGAAGAAATCAAACATTAATGGTAGCTGTCTCATCCAAAAGGACCACTTTCATGTTGATAGTATTACTGAAAGTGGCGTTCTATTAATTTGAAACTCATAGGAAAAATCTCTACTCCTATTACGATTTCCATTATAAAGTTGCATTTTATTTTAATATGGAACTACCATCAAAAATGATCCTCCAGTATCCTTTGATTGATCCCTAATCCGATAGATTATTTCCTGTAAATTGATCAGGGGCCACTTGTTTCTTTACTTTCATTGCGATTAAATAAATAACGATCGAAACAAATAAAGATAGTACTGCAGGTAAGCCCATTGGATTCACATATTGGAAATAGTACCCAATCATAACAGCTGCAACGACAGCAATCGTAGCCATCCAATTCCATCCTTTTATTTCAACCCATTGTCTTTTACGGATTAAAAAGAAGTCAGCAAACATAACACCTGCTATAGCTGGATAGAGCAAAGCCGTTAAATATAGGAAGTCTGTAAAGTAATCTAGAATGCCCATTAAAGCAATAATTATGGCAATTATGGTACCAATAAATGTGAGTAACGCACGTCCCTTACCTGATGTCACATTTAAAACATTGGCTAACGCTAATCCCATACTATAATTGTTAACCAATTGAGATGTCCAAGTAGCTAACCATAAGATGAGGAAACCCCAAACTGGAAAACCTAAATTCATCATAACATTCACGATATCAGGATCTCCCACACCCACAGACATGATGGCTCCTACAATAAATAGAGGGAATCCAATTAAAACTATCCCACTTGGAATAATAAAATTGTCTTTCCAAGTCGGCTTTGCGTAACGAGTGTAGTCAGAAGCAATTACCCATTGTGACACATTGACACCAATTACAAGGCTAATAGCTGCCATTATGGTCATCGATGGTTCAGGACTCCAAGATGCAATTGTCTGCCAGCCCGTATTTTTTAATGCTAAATAAATACCACCAACAATTAACAATAAACCCGATGGGACAGCTAAATAATCTGTCCACTTCATTGAACCATAGCCAATAATGGAAGGTACAGCAAAAAGAAGACCTGCCACTGTCGTGACTATTGCCCAAGCTAACCAGTCATGTTTATAGTCAATCCCAAACATAGCAGCAATGGCATTTCCAGCAACAGCCGTTTGTAATGCCCACCAGCCAAGTGAAACAATAAATATTGTCAATCCAACTATTAACTTAGCTTGAACCGTTCCAAAGCTTGTTTTGGCAATAACTGAAGAAGGTAGCCCTGTTTTTGCACCGATATATCCTTGTAATGCATTACCAAGCCATTGAAAAACAAATAAAGCAATGATCAATATTAAAAAAATCTTACCTAATCCGAAACTAGCTGATAAACTTGCTCCTACCATTAAAACAGGAATGGTAAATTCAAGCCCACCAAATATCATTGTTGGTGTAATCCAATGTTGACGATCATTCTCTGGTATTGGTGTTAATGCAGGATCTTTCCCAAGCATAGATGTTTTTTCTGTCTTGACTTCATTTTTCATTTTACTTAACCCCCTTACTGTATGTGTTTATTTGTAGCTTGTTTTCTATTAAATCTCTTTATCTTATATCCAATAGCGCATAGACAAGTTCAACCATTTCATCACTATCATTTTTACACCAATGAGGTTCTCCAGCAGGAATATAGGAAGCTTCTCCTTGTGAAATTCGGTAATTTTCCCCACCGGATTCTCCAGTTAAAGTACCTTTTACAATAAAGGAGTACTCATTTTCTAAATGAGAAGTTGTCCCTTCTAATGGTAACCGCTCTCCTGGTTTTATTTGGACAAAGCCAAACTTTATTTGGCTATCGTTGTATTTGTCTTGAAATAGATTCTGTTGAACAATATCTTTCTGTGATACTTCTTTAATAATCATAGTTATTCTCCCTTTACTACTAGATTTCTTTCTGGCATTTCTTCAAAGCTGTAGTCTGACTCATCTACAAGAACATGAAAAATAGCTTCTGCTTCTTTTCTTGAAAAATAGCCATTTTTCACATCATGTGCTACCTGTTCCGCTGGACGTTTAAGTGGATTTCCATAGCCTCCACCCGTGCCAGTCATTAATTGAACCACATCATTTTTATCTAGTTTATATCTTGGATAGACCCCGAATGGTCCATCTACCTGGCCATTCGCTTTTTTTACATAAAATTCATTCGGCGAACCTTCATGTCCATTGTTAATCCCCCATGGTAAAAACTTATTCCTACCAAAGGTCACTGTTATTGCTTGATTGTCCGTCATGGCTCTATAGGATCTGATTACTCCTTTACCCCCAATGTATTCTCCAGCCCCTGCTCCATTTCTATCTTCTCTTAAACAATATTCATCAATTAACACACCGTAGCGAGTTTCCGCTACCTCAATTGGCACATTATACGTCTCACCATCCGAAAAACAGAATTGACCAGAGGCTCCATCAGCATCGTTTCCACCACCCCATCCACCTACTGATGGTTCAACAATTAAAAATGGCTCTCCTGTATCATGATGTGTACCACTTAACGTTACAGCACAAACGGATAAAAACTGACCAGCAGTTAATCGACTCGGTATATGCGGTGCCAAGGCTTTCCATACTAAATCTAAGCTGCCAAGCAAGGTCTCAAAATAATTGGACACAGGTACTGGTCTTTCCGCAGACATAATTGATTGAGGATCAACAATTATTTTTAGTGGTCTAAACACACCATCATTTACATCCTGCGCTGGATTTGTAATAGCTAAGAAGATTGCACGTACAGCTGATGCTAAACCTGTATAGGAACAATTCATTGGTCCAGGTACTTGAGGAGAACTTCCCCTAAAATCACAAATAAATTCATCGTCTGATATTGTCACTTTCACTTTTATTGGAAATGGTCCGTTACCAATCCCATCCGTATCAATAAAATCTTCTGCGTAAAATTCTCCTTTAGGTAAGCTAGCAAGCTCCTGCTTGGCCATTGCTTCGCCATGATCTAAATGATATTCAATTGCTGCCAATATGGTAGCTAATGTGTATTTATCACACAATTCCCTTACTCGTTTTTCTCCTGTTCGAAGAGCTGCAACTTGTGCAAACATATCTCCTAAAGATAGATCTGGGAACCGCACATTTGAACGTATTATTTCAACAAGTGCTTCATTCAATTTACCTTCGTCATAAAGTTTGATACATGAAAACTGTAGCCCTTCTTGAAATATGTCAACAGAATCGTTAGTAAATGAACCTGGATCTTTCCCTCCAACTTCAGTCCAATGAGCTTTATTAGCTGAAAAAGCAATTAATTGACCTTTATAAAAAATTGGCATTACGAGTCCAACATCTGAAAGGTGTGAACCACCGCCTTGATAGGGATCATTAATTATAATGATATCTCCCTCTTTTAATTTATCTCCTGGATATTTATTTAACGTTTCTTTTACCATAAAAGTGAGCATGCCGATAAAACCTGTCACACCATTACCCTGAGTTAATAAATTACCTTCTGAATCTGTTAAGCCACTCGCATAATCTAATACTTCATAAATAATGGGACTCATTGAAGTTCGTGCTAAAGCTACAAACATTTCATCTCCAGCAGATAGCAATGCATCCTTCACAATTTCTAAAGTAAATGGATCAATTTGCGGATTGATTACAGTCATTACGCTTCCTCCTTTTCAATGACAATATTTCCATAAGCATCTATATAGAGTGATTGATTATGATAGATTACAGTAGCTGCAGCTCTTTCTTCCACAATAGCAGGACCATTTATCTTCATTTCAATAGGTAATAGCTCACGATCATATATATTTGTTCTCACCCAGCCGTCATTTTCAAAATAAACATTGCGTTGTTCTATTAATGCATCTTGTAAGCTAGTTTGACGCTCAATCGTTTTTAATTTAGGTTTACCAACCTTCCCAAAGGCCGTCACATGGATATTAACGATTTCTGTCTCCGCTTCTGGTAGTTTAAATGTAAAATTCTTTTCATGTAATAAATTAAAATCTGCAATCGCTTTATCTAACATTCGTTGATTCCATTCACCGCCCTCTACAGGTACCTTCACAGTATGCTCCTGACCTAGATAACGCATATCTGCATAGCGTTGGAAAAATACATGATCTTTGTCCATACCTTCTTCTTGGAAATGTTGGAATGCCTGATGTTCAATATTTGCCCATATTGAATTCATTTTTGTTAAATCAAGATTATTCATACGTTTAATGTATGTTTGAATATAATCATGACGTAAATCTGTCATGAGCATCCCCCATGCGGAAAACACTGGTGATGCAATTGGAATAATAACCTTTTTAACACCTAATTCCAAAGCTAAAGCAGGTGCGTGCATCGAACCTCCCCCACCAAATGCAATCAAGGTAAAGTCTTGAGGGTTATGACCTTTACGAATAGAAATCAACTTTAGAGCATTTAACATATTGGAATTGGCGATACGAATAATTCCAAGTGCAGCTTCTTCAGCAGACATATGAAAATGTTTCCCAATTTTTTCTTCAATCGCATTTTTTACATTGTTCAAATTCACCGAGTAATCAAAGTTCTTCGGTGATAATCTACCAGTTAATAAATTTGCATCCGTTGTAGTCGGCTCTGTTCCACCTTGACCATATGCAACTGGTCCTGGTCGAGCACCCGCTGACTGAGGCCCTACTTTTAATGAACCTGCACCATCAATCCATGCAATGGAACCACCACCGTTACCAATCTCAACAATATCAACAACTGGTGTTTTAATTGGATAACCTGCACGTCGAGTATCTTTTTCGATATAGTAATCTGTTGAAACTTTTACTTCGCCATTTTCAATCAATGAACATTTTGCTGTTGTTCCACCAATGTCGAAAGCAATAATATTTTTTTCTCCTAGTAATTCACCGAGTACCGCTGCACCTAAAATACCAGCAACTGGGCCTGATTCTACCATATTAATTGGTAAACGCTTCGCATTATCAAATTTAGTGGTACCACCATTTGACTGCATAATATAACTTTGCTCTATTTCAATAGTATCTTGTAATTTTTGCTCAAGTCGATCAATATAAGTTGTTGCAGTTGGTTGTACATAAGCATTTAAAACCGCTGTATTAGTGCGTTCATATTCACGCCACTCTTGTGTAATTTCACTGGAAGCGGATACCTGAACTTCTGGCCACAATTCCTTTATTTTTTCTACAGCTGCTTTTTCATGCTCGTTATTAACATAGGAGTGTAAAAAAGAGATTGCAATGGCCTCAACCTGTTCCTTCTTAAAATATTCAACTATTTCTTCTAGTTCATTAATTTCCAGAGTTGCTAATACTTGTCCTTTATAATTAAGTCTTTCAGTTACTTCTCTGCGTAAATACCTTTCTACAAATGGCTGTGGTTTTTGATACTTAACATTAAATAAATCAGGTCGATTTCCACGAGCAATTTCCAACACATCCCTAAATCCCTTAGTTGTAATTAGACCCGTCTTTGCCCCTTTACGCTCAGTTAAAGCATTGATAATAACCGTTGTGCCGTGAATAAACATTTCTAAATGCTGTTGATCCACTCCACTTTTCTTAATAACATCAATGACTCCTTGTTCAAAATTTGGAGGAGTTGTATTACTTTTTTCATAGCCGAAATTTCCATGTTCATCAACATACACTAAATCTGTAAATGTACCCCCAATATCTGTTGCGACTCTCATTCCATTCACCCAACCTTCCTTTTTTTAGAAAATAACTGGCGTTAACACACTTAAAACAATACTCTCTTCATTCAAAGGATTTTCCCATGAATGTGGAACTTCAGAAGGATAATGAATTGTTTCACCTTCTCTAAGAAAATATTCTTGCCCATCAACCTTAAATAGGACAGCACCCTTTAATACGTAATAAAACTCTTCCCCTGGATGACTCGATTCTTGATTTTTGTCCATTTGACCTGGGGCCAGCTTCACAAGCAACGGTTCAAGATTTCTTCCGTTAAAATGTCCATTAAGTCGCGTATATTCTATCGAAGATGCTTCTAATTTAAATGGTTTGCGATCAGTTTCTTTTACGACATACGTATTATTTGAATCGGACTCGAAAAAGTAGGTGATCGGAACTCCAAATGCATCAGCTATTTTTTTTAGAGATGTAATAGCCAGTGAAGATGACCCCCTTTCTATTTGTGAAAGAAAACTAATCGATAAGTTTGTTTTTTCACTTAAATTCTTTAATGTCATGCCTTGATCAATTCTTGTTTTTTTTATGGTTTGATGAATATCTTCCAAATTGCCACCTCTTTTTTTGATTACACTGTATTTTTTGAAGTATAACCATAATTTTTTTAATAGTATCATATTATTTTCCGAATTAAAAGAATATTTTTAATTTTATTATTTTCACAAAAATAAAAAAGCCCCATTCACCGTACTAGTGAATGGAGTAGAGTAATTTTATTAACACATTTAAGCAAAAAAACAATATGCATATAAAAAGTGCATATTACTATGAAATTATGATCGAATTGTTTTCAAAGCCGTTGACCATGGTACAAGCTGATCTAACATTTGATGAACAGAATCTGCTTGCACCTCTTTTGGTTTAAAGACAGAGCCGTTTTCAAAATCAGTAAATAATGATAATGCTGGATGCACTCGAACATCAGCAACTAGCAATTCTCCGAGAATTCCTCGTAGATGCTCTGCTGCACGCGCTCCTCCAACAGAACCATAAGAGACGATACCAGCAGCTTTATTGTTCCATTCCACACGTAAATAATCTAATGCATTTTTTAATGCACCTGTAATGGAGTGATTGTACTCCGCAACAATAAAGACAAAGCCGTCACAAGCTGCTATTTTTTCTGACCATGTCGCTACCCCAGAAGTATCTCCACCTGGTTCACCTAAAAATGGTAATTTAAATTCAGCGATATCAATTATTTCATATTCCGCATCACGACGTTTTTCCGCAACTTCCTTTACCCAAGTTCCAACTTGTGGGCTTACACGACCTTCTCGCGTACTTCCTAAAATAATACCGATTTTTAACATATGACGCCTCCTCTTATCATCCATTCTTGTGACTCCATCACGGTTCTTCGTACGTGTTCGCCACTCGTAACCATTTTGGTCAGGGAAATATCCCTTTATTCATCACCTGATAATTAGCTCTGAATAGTTAGAATTGAATTATCTCTAATTCAAGATTAAGGTACCATCAAGCTTTCTTACCTGTCAAATATTTAAACTAGAGGGAAAAGGAGGATTATTTTATTTTAATGGGCTGCTCCAATGCCTCTAATTCCTCTTCAATAGAGGCGTATTGTCTTTCCACAACATATTTGGCATCTGACAAGGCAGCATTATAAATATAGGGGGCAATATGCTCCTTGATAAAATCTAACATACGTTCAGCTTCAAATTCACTAATGTCTTCATCACGCTGATTATAAAAAAACCGTTGGATATCAGCAAGAATTATTTCCTGCTGATCTTTAGATAAACGAATAAACAAGACAACTCTCTCCACTTCTGTTAATCAATTTTTTCTTCATCTTATCACTGTTTATAGATTTCTTGCATTCAAAAAGGCTGAAACACTAGTACTGCTAGCGTTCAGCCTCCATCTCATTGTTTACATTCAAATGAGTAGCTAGTGGATAAAAAGTTTTTCTCCTTTGCTACAATCGCTTGTCCACCATCATCTTCACATTGCTGTGTCATTGCATCGATTTTCTTATCATTGACCATATTTGTCATCACCGTCATACCAATACCAAAAACAACGATGAATAAACCAATCATGATCCATAGCTTGCCGGCTTTATTACCAGCTGGTCTTTCATTAGCCATATTTGTTCCCTCACTTATACAAATAAAAATGGTTCTGTATGGATCGTTGATTGGATGAATTCAACCAAGTATTTTTTATCCTCACATAGTTCAGCCATTTTTTTTGCTACTCCTGCAATCATTACCTTTTCTACATGATGCCCAGGATCTACTATTTGTAAATCAATGGCTTGTGCGTCCTGAGCTGTATGGAAGTACATATCGCCTGTTAAGAAAACATCAGCTCCTGCACGTTTTGCCGCATAGATATATTTATTACCATCTCCACCAACAAGCGCAACCTTGCTGACCTTCGATTGTAAATCACCCACTACCCGAACAGCTGGCACATCTAGTTGCTGTTTAACGAATTCAGCAAATTGTTGTAACGTCATTTCCTTTGTTAAGTAACCTACACGCCCTAATCCCATCACATTTGTTTGCTGCTCAAGACGTATCACATCATAGGCAGGCTCCTCATAAGGATGACTAGTAAGCATGGCCTTTAACACGCGGCCTTTCATGGATTCAGGAAAAACAACTTCTACCTTTACTTCTTCCTCCACATGTAATTCGCCAACAGAGCCAACGAACGGATTAGCTCCTGCTAATGCACGGAACCGACCTTCTCCAGTCGTTGTGTAACTACATGCTTCATAGTCGCCAATACGACCCGCCCCAGCTGTTGCAAGCGCCTCACGTAATGCTTGTGCATTAGTAGTTGGTATAAAGACTGCCAGCTTCAACAAATTCTCAGCATACGTTTCTTCTAATATTGAACGGTTTTTTAGCTGTAGGGCATCTGCTAATAAATCATTTACCCCACCTTCGGCTACATCTAAATTTGTATGAGCAGCATATACAGCAATATCGTGTTTAATCAGCTTTTCATATAAGCGCCCTGCTGGATGATCTGTGCGGATATTCGCTAGGCGTCTAAAGATTGGTGGATGATGTGCGATAATCAGCTCACAGCCTTTTTCTATTGCCTCATTTGCCACGGCTTCATTGACATCTAACGTCACCAACACTTTACTGACAGGTTTGTTGAGGGTCCCTATCGCTAGTCCAATTGGATCATTATCCATACAAGCTAGTTTTTTCGGTGACCATGCTTCGAACACTTGAATAACTTCTTGGCCATTTACCGTTTTCATCTTACAAAACTCCTTCTACTAAATGTATCAGAGCCGTTAACTCTGCACGTTTTTCTTCAATTTCAGGTGTTTGTTCTGCCTCTTCAATGGATTGTAGTACACGTTGCCAATTGTCTTTTTCACGCAACCATTTTTTCGTAAATGCTGGTGATTTACGCAGGCTTAGCTTAGGTCCAAACAAAATCTCTGCTGTAGAGAGCTCCATTTGGCCTCTTTGTAACACAAGGATTTCATAGATTTTATCATCTTCCTCTAAAATCTCTTCATCAAGAATCGCCCATTGATGTGCTAAAGCCCACTCACGGATAACCTTGGCGTGAATATTTGGTTGTAGGATTAGACGTGTGACACCTTGAAGCTTTTCTGGATGCTTCTCTAGAATGGAAACAATTAATGGTCCACCCATGCCAGCTATTGTCACTGTATCCACATGGTCAGCTTCTTCGATCGCTGCTAAACCGTCTGCAAGGCGTACTGTAATTTTTTCTGTTAAGTTTTCCTTCTGTACTTGTCCTACCGCTGATTCATAAGGTCCTCTTACAACTTCACCTGCTATGGCATATGAGGCAGTCCCTTTGTGAATTAAATAACATGGTAGATAGGCATGGTCACTACCAATATCCGCCATGACTGCTCCTGTAGGAACAAATTTTGCTACTGCTTCTAATCGCTTTGAAAGTTTTTGTGCGTTCATTTTTATACCGCCTATCTTCAATAGAGTCCATTAATAGTATGGATGATGTCGTGAAAAAAAACAAATGGAGTTGTCTCACATTTCTATGTGGACAACCCCATCTTCATGATGCTTAAATCTAAAAAGTAGCTGTACTATTTCAGTACAGCTACTTGTCAGTTTTACTATTCTAAAGTAGAAATGTATTCAGCGATTGCTTTTGCTTCCTCTTCAGTTTTCATGTTTGGTTGCATTGGAGTACCTTCGATACCCTTTGTTAAAACTTCTACGATACGAGCTTCATCTAAGCCATGTAGGTTTGGACCCATACCACCAGTTAAATCACCACCGTGACAACCGATACAAGATTGTACTAATGCTGCTCCATCACCACCAGCATTTGCGTCTGTAGTTTCTGTAGTTTCGCCACCGCCCTCATGTTCAGCAGCAATTTCTTTCTTGTTATCTGCACCTTGTAAAGACATGAAGAAAATAAGACCAATACCAAATGCAAGAATTAAGATGTAAGGAACGACTGGATTGTTTTTCATAAGTTTCCCCTCCTCATTTTAAGTCTACTTCTATTATAATATAGAATCAGTCAACATCTAATATTGTACTTCATTAACAAAGAAACGAAAAGCCCTATTCGCTAAGTTTTCCTTTGTTTGTAACAAATTCGACATTTCTGTATCTATTGGATAAAATATGTCTTGCCAACATCCAAAATTGGTCAAATTTATCCTTTTATACAATTTCTTTTTCATTATATTTATGCTGTTATCATACCCTTTTCACTCATTCATATACCCAAAATTAAAAATCTGTACGTTTCTAATTAGCGTACAGATTTTGAATCTCCTGAGGTAAAAACTTTAACATAATACTTACCCTACTATAGATAAATTGTCACAAATTATGGTTTTATATAAACACTAAAGTTCAATTAAGATTCTAACCTGATTTAGTAGATGGAGCCCTTTGTACATCGATACAAATAACATTTGCTAAATCAAGATAAATTTATGATATAGTACCCCACTAGTGCTATTAATCCTAAAGCACCTGAGACTGTGAAATATAGAAGTTTCATTTTAATACCTGACAAAAGCCAAATGACACAATTTGCTGCAATCAAGCAAAATAAAACCGTATTATTTCCACTAAAATATGTAGTACAAATGCGGATCGACATACTAAATAACAGGATGGCCGCTAGTACATGAAAAATGGGAGCTAGTAGATGTTTTTTTCGAGCCATTTGCCACGCAGCAATAAATAAGATGCATGCGCCTACTCCCACGATTACTGTAAAAATCAATGTTAATGATTGCATTGTAAAATAAAGTGCCAAAACAGCCATTATGGCGATACATAGACCCACTACCAATAGGATCATTTTTCTTTTTTCTGATGGCAAGACCGCTTGTTTAGGATGTTGCACTGGTTCTAACTCCTCTATATCAGCCCCCTCCGTATAAAGAGCTGCTAAAAAGTCACAATAGTGCTCAGGTAAAAGTTTATTTTGCTTCCAAAACAAAATTTCATTAAGGATTATTTTTTTGCGAGGATTTGTCATAGTGTTAGCTCCAAACATTGCTTAATAATGGTTGTATTACAATTTTATCTCACACTATTTGAAAACACATCTGTATAAAGTCGCAAATCTAGCATTTCCCTCATTCTAATTATCTATGATTGCATAACATCGATAGGTGAATAGCAGGGCTAATTTCTTTTTGTTCACTTTTCAAGTCTATAAAAAAGAGCTATACCAATTAGTCATTATCTCACTACTTGGATAGCTCCAGCTATTTTAAATTTTATTCTAAGAAGTCTTTTAAACGTTTACTACGAGAAGGATGGCGTAATTTTCTTAGTGCTTTCGCCTCGATTTGACGAATACGTTCACGCGTTACGCCAAACACTTTTCCAACCTCTTCTAATGTACGTGTGCGACCATCGTCTAACCCAAAACGTAAACGAAGTACGTTTTCTTCACGGTCTGTTAATGTATCTAGTACATCTTCTAATTGTTCTTTTAACAGTTCATAGGCTGCATGGTCGGAAGGAGATTGTGCTTCTGAGTCCTCGATAAAGTCTCCTAAATGGGAATCATCTTCTTCTCCAATTGGTGTTTCAAGAGATACTGGTTCTTGTGCAATTTTTAAAATTTCACGTACTTTTTCAGGTGTTAAATCCATTTCTTCTCCAATTTCCTCTGGAGAAGGCTCACGACCTAAATCTTGTAAAAGTTGACGTTGTACACGTATTAATTTATTAATGGTTTCGACCATATGAACAGGAATACGAATCGTACGCGCTTGGTCAGCGATTGCGCGTGTAATCGCCTGACGAATCCACCATGTAGCGTAAGTCGAGAACTTAAATCCTTTACGGTAATCGAATTTTTCAACAGCCTTAATAAGACCCATATTTCCTTCTTGAATTAAATCAAGGAATAGCATTCCACGACCAACATAGCGTTTTGCAATCGATACAACTAGACGTAAGTTCGCTTCCGCAAGGCGTTTACGTGCTTCCTCGTCCCCTTGCTCAATACGTTCAGCAAGTGCAATTTCTTGCTCAGCAGATAATAAATCCACTCGGCCGATTTCTTTTAAATACATACGTACAGGGTCATTGATTTTAACACCTGGTGGCACACTCAAATCATTTAAGTCGAAAGTTTCTTCGTTCGCTTCTTCTTTCATTAGACTTTCTTCTTCAAATTCTTCTTTTCCAATGATTTGAATATCTTTATGCTTTTCAAGATCCTCAGCAAAATGGAAAATTTCTTCGTTTTCCAATTCATAAGGTGTTAGTTTCTCTGAAATTTCTTTCATTGAAATTTCACCCTCTGTTTTTGCTTTTTCTTGTAGGAATTTTTTTGCATCATCTAATGTAATTTCTACTTCTATCTCTTTTGAACGTTCTGACTTGTCCGCCATAAACCTTCCTCCTTCTAAACAACCGAATCGGGTTAAATCGCCGATAACGATTTTCTTAAATGAATAATCTGTTGGGCGATTTCAAGTGCACGTGCATACTCATGCATCTTCTCCGCTTCCTTTGACTCATGCATCTTTTGATAAATTTCTTGCTCAATTCTATGTTTTTGAAGCTGACGGATAGAGTCCATAACCTCTGCCTCTGCTTGATCAGGATCTCGCTCAACTAAAGCCGCTTCCATGACAATTTTTCGCAATTCAGCGTCATCCAAAATTTCCACAAAACGTTGATAATCAGGATGACCATACTCCTCATAAAATCCAACTAAGCGAACAAAAACTGCCATATAGGCATCTCGTACAAATGGCTCTTTTTGCTCACTACGTAATACCCTGTCCACTACATCTATATTATGAAGCATATGAGCCAGTAATAAACGTTCGGCACGTTCAGCTGCGTCCATAGGCTTTTGTTGTTGCGTGACTGGCATTGAAGGTATCTGTGTAGGCATTTCTACTTTAGCAGAACGTACCTGATTAGCCTCCAGTTTTCGGAATTGGGCATAAATGGCTTCTTCCGAGATGTTTGTTTCATTTGATAGCTGTCGTATATACAAATCTCGTTCAACTGGTGAAGATCTTCCCACTAGATGCTCAAGAACTTCTTGAATATATTGAAGCGTATCATTTTCAAATTGAAAGTTCTTATTGCGTCTAGCATGCATCATCATAAAAGCAATATACGCATGAGGTTTTTCCAAAATTTGTTCCTTAAATACTTGTCCACCTAAAGTGTGAATGTATTCATCAGGATCTAATTTTTCTGGCAACACGGCAATATCGACTTTCATTCGCTCTGTATGCAGTAGCTGCGCCGCTCGTTTCGCTGCATCAAATCCAGCATTATCACCATCATAGCAAATCGTAATTTGCTCTACTAAGCGCTTTAGCTTTGTGATATGCTGATTTGTTAACGAAGTACCCATTGTCGCAACAACATTCATTACACCTACAGAGTTGGCTGCTAAAACGTCCATAAATCCTTCCATCAATACTACTTGACGATTTTTTCTGATAGAAGTTCGTGCTTTATCTAGGTTATACAGCACTTCACTTTTTTGGAAAATTGGTGATTCTGGACTATTTAAATATTTTGCTTCCTCACCATTGGATGAAAGGATACGTCCTGAGAAGGCAATAATTTTACCGTTCTCATCTCGAATAGGAAACATGATACGTCCTCTAAAACGATCAAAATAACGTTCTTCTCCCTCTCTTTTGATGATTAAGCCACTTTCGGCAATTTCTTGTAAGTTATAACCTTTTCTTTCAAGCAATATTGTTAATGCATCAAAGCTTGGGAGAGACCAACCAATGTTATTAGATTCGATAAGTTCCCTTGTAAATCCTCTTTCTAGCAAATAATTTAAAGGTTCTTCACCATCCTCTGTATTCAACAGTAAATGATGAAAAAAATCTGCTGCAAAAGCGTGTGCTTCTTTCATCCTTTCATCCGCTTTAGATATCTTTTTCGTTCCTCCAGGGAAACTTGGCTCAACATCTAAGTGTATGCCAACACGTTCCCCAAGTTTCACAACAGCATCTGGAAAAGAAATGCCTTCAATATCCATTACAAAAGTAATGGCATTGCCGCCTGCACCACAACCAAAGCAATGAAAAATTTGCTTATCTGTAGATACAGAAAAAGACGGTGTTTGCTCTCCATGAAATGGACAGAGACCAAACCAATTTCGCCCACGCTTAGTAAGCTGCATGTATTCACTAATAACATCCACGATATCTGATTGTGTGCGAATCTGCTCAATTACTTCTTCTGGAATCTTCCCTGCCAAATCCATCACCATCTTTAATATTTGCGTTCTAGAAACACAATTCGCTATTCGTTTTAAAATTCCTTTATTTCTCGACAAAAAATTAGGATTTTTCTCTTATAAATATTTTTACCACAATTTTATTATTATAAAACAAAAATTAGTTTTTATCTATACCGTTTTTAAAATCCACTCAAAAAAACCGCCTCTGCTAACCGAGGTGGTTTAAAATTCTATCCTTATTTACAGGTCAAAATATGTTCGATAATCGTATTTGCTGTCTCTTCAACAGCTTTATTTGTCACATCGATAACTTGACAACCTATTCTACCGACAATTTTTTCAAAATGCTGAATCTCATCAAGAATTCTTTCATGCTGTGCATAGATAGCATCATCATTCAAGCCGAGAGACATTAACCTTTCTTTCCGGATTGAGTTTAACTTCTCAGGGGAAATAATTAAACCAAAGCATTTTTTAGGGTCTATCTGTAATAGCTCTTCTGGTGGTTCTACCTCTGGCACTAAAGGTACATTCGCCACTTTATATTTTTTATGGGCTAAATATTGTGATAGTGGTGTTTTAGAAGTTCTTGATACACCAACTAGTACGATATCAGCTTGTAATAGTCCTCGTGGATCTCTACCATCATCATATTTTACCGCAAATTCAATCGCTTCAATTTTTTTGAAATAATCATCATCCAGCAGATGAACAATGCCAGGTGTTTCCAATGGATTTTCTTCCATAAAAGCTGCCATTGATTGTAAGGCCGGACCTAAAATATCCACAGCCTGAATTTTTTCTTGTTCACATAAATCATGTAATAATTTACGCATTTCTTGGCGAACTAGTGTATAAACAATAAATGCTCGCTGTTGCGAAGCAAGAAAAACAATTTTACGGATAAGCTCCTCTGATTGAATATGTGGAAATCGACGAATTACAGTATTTTCAAGACCCGGTCGGAACTGGCTAATAACCGCTTTTGCAACTTGATCACCAGTTTCACCGACAGAATCAGATACAACAAATACGCGTAATCTTTTCATGCAGCTCTCCTTCATTTAGACATTTTGTGCAAGAGATAAGAAAGCCCGTGTAATCGTTGTTTTTGTAAGACGACCAACAATCGTTAAACCACCCTCTTGCGGTTCAACTACTGGTAGTGAATCAACCTCACGTTCAATAAGTTTGTTCGCTGCAACAATTAAAGAATCTGATCTTTCACAGTACGAAATATTTGGCATACGCGTCATAATAATATGTACTGGAATTTTATTTAAATCCTGCGTACCAATACTTGTACGCAGTAAATCTTTGCGAGATAGTACGCCTGTCAAAAACTCATTCTTATCTACGACAAAGAGTGTACCAACATCTTCTGAAAACATAAAGCAAATTGCATCATAAACCGTCATTGTTTCAGGGACAACTACTGGCCCTGAATGAAAATCCTTCACTTTTAAATTGTGAATACTATCTATTAATGTAACAGATGCCTTCTTACCTGAATAAAAATAACCAACCCTTGGTCTTGCATCCAGAAATCCTGCCATTGTTAGGATTGCTAAATCCGGTCTTAGAGTTGCTCTTGTCAGATTGAGACGTTCGGCAATATGTTCCCCCGTAATAGGGCCATTTTCTTTCACAATTTGTAATATGTCTTCCTGACGTTTATTGAGTTCGATTGGACTCACCGCCTCAAATCTAATAGTGTTATACTTATGCTCAATTATTATATACTATTTTAATAATTATTGCGAATTAAAGAACTACATGCTACAATATTGACACATACGCTTGCTCTATCTGTATTTTCGAGCAAATTGCGTTATACAGGCGATGATGGGAAAAAAGTATCTGTTCCATTCTATAGCGAGTAGAAGATGGTGAAAGTCTACACAGCAACAGAGAAAAGGCACTCCCTGAGCTAACTTTTTGAAAAGAGGTTTTAAACTACTTGTTTAAAACAATCAGGGTGGAACCGCGGGTATTAGCACTCGTCCCTGGGCATACATTGTGCCCGGAGACGGGTGCTATTTTCATTTAGTTGCAACTGAATGAAAAAACTTTGGCGTTTTTACCGCTAAAACAACGTATTAAAAAATTAAAGGAGGCTATTTTATGGCTAACAAATCAATGGAAACCATCGTATCTTTAGCGAAGCATCGAGGCTTTGTCTTCCCTGGTTCTGAAATCTACGGAGGTTTAGCAAACACTTGGGATTATGGTCCACTAGGTGTCGAATTAAAAAATAATATTAAAAAAGCATGGTGGCAAAAGTTTGTTCAGGAATCTGAATACAATGTAGGTATCGATGCTGCTATTTTGATGAATCCAAAAGCTTGGGTTGCTTCTGGTCACGTAGGAAACTTCAATGACCCAATGATCGACTGTAAATCATGTAAGGCCCGCCACCGTGCAGATAAAATTATCGAAGACGCTGCATTAGCGAAGGGCGATGAAATCATCGTTGATGGTATGACATTCGACCAAATGAAAGAAACAATGATTAAATATGACGTAGTATGCCCTGATTGCGGAAAGGCTGATTTCACAGATATTCGCCAATTCAACCTCATGTTTAAAACATTCCAAGGTGTAACGGAATCCTCTACAAATGAAATTTATTTACGCCCAGAAACGGCACAAGGTATTTTCGTGAACTTTAAAAACGTTCAACGTTCTATGCGTAAACGTACACCATTTGGTATCGCACAAATCGGTAAATCTTTCCGTAACGAAATTACACCAGGTAACTTTACATTCCGTACACGTGAATTCGAACAAATGGAGCTTGAATTCTTCTGTAAACCTGGTGAAGACCTTGAATGGCATGCATATTGGAAAGAATTCTGTAAAAATTGGTTACTAAACCTAGGCATGAAAGAAGATTCGATGCGCCTTCGTGACCATGAGGATGATGAGCTATCTCACTACTCTAACGCTACAACAGATATCGAATTCAAATTCCCATTTGGCTGGGGAGAGCTTTGGGGTGTAGCGGATCGTACAGATTACGACTTAAAACAACATATGGAGCACTCTGGTGAAGATTTCACTTACATTGATCCTGTATCAAACGAACGTTATGTTCCTTATTGTATTGAACCATCATTAGGAGCTGATCGTGTAACATTAGCTTTCCTGTGTGATGCCTATGATGAAGAGGAACTAGAAGGTGATGATAAACGTACGGTTTTACGTTTCCACCCTGCTCTAGCTCCATTTAAAGCTGCCGTGCTACCACTTTCTAAAAAATTATCTGATGAAGCTACAGATGTTTGGGCTGAACTACGTAAAGCCTTCCCTGTTGATTTTGATGAATCACAATCAATTGGTAAACGTTACCGTCGTCAAGATGAAATTGGTACACCATTCTGTATCACATATGATTTTGATTCAAAAGAGGACGGCCAAGTAACAGTACGTCATCGTGACTCTATGACACAAGTTCGTATGCCTATTGCTGAAGTAAAAGCCTATATTGAAAAACACCTACAATTCTAATCACTTTAATGCTCAAAAAAGAGGGGGTAGCCAGCAGGCAACTCCCTCTTTCTTATGCTTTATATGTTGAAAATAAGCGCTCTTGCATTTTTTCTTCGAATGAAAACTTTTTCATGCTCAAACCTATTAAGCTCACTAATAGCTCCTCAATATCCGCTAGTGAGTAATAAAGGAATGTACCTTCTCGCATTGGACGAACGCGTTTGTCAAAAGTTAGTTCATCTTCAATAAAGTAAGCGACATTAACATCACAATGTTCCATCAATTGTGTAATACGTTGATCATCACCTGGGTTTATAAAGAATGGCACAATTTTATCAATATACAAAATACTTTGAACAAGCTTAATGAAGAAATTTTCACGCAACGATGTCTCCACAACTAATATGGTCGTTTGCTCATGTTGATAATCCATATATAAAACGTTTAATTGCTCTTCTAGTAGCGTTTTTAAAATACCAATAGAATTGCGATACTTTGTCATATCCGTTTGGATTTCTCTTGTTAGTAAACGTAAAATACGAAAGGCTGGCAGAAAAATTTTTAAGACAATTTCTTTAGGATGTAAATGGTCAATTAATTTATTAAAATGAATTCTCAGATTATTTTCATCACAGCGGATTAATTGCTCCACAAATAAGTTAAAAATCTCTTCGAAGCTATTAGCTCGATAGTCGATCATTTTTGTAATTCTCACACTATAGTTCAAAGGTAGATTCATTGATTTTTGCTCATCTAACAATCTTACTTTTGGTAATGTAGGAAATAAATCATAAACAAGTTCTACTTGTGCACTGCGATTATCTGATAGCATAACAACAGAGTTGACTGGGTAAATCCCTAAACATTCTACAAATTTATGCATAAAGCTCTCATTATATAAATGTCGATCTCTGTATAAGACGGCTAAAGCATCTGTAGCACCATAGCCAACATGATAGACTCTCTTGGATGTCATCGCTGAATATACATCAACAATTTGTAATAATTGTACACCATCACTCATATCATCCGCACAAAGTTGATTTGGATAGCCCTTTCCCGCAAAACGTTCATGATGATCTCGTGCCAAATAGGCAATGTCTTCCTCGTTATGTTCCATGAGTAGCTCGTAGCCTTTTGTTGTGTGCGTCTTTACAATATCAAACTCATCTTCAGAGAGTTTACGTTTCAGATTTAATATTTCTTGTGGTATAAAAACCTTCCCGATATCATGGAACAGGTAGCCCCTAGCTAATGTTTCAATATCTGTTAAACCTAGGTATCTAGCAAAAATTGTACCTAATACAAACACATCAAATGAATGGACAAATGAATACTCGTCCCATTCCTTTAAACGCATAAGTAGCTCATAGCGATGTTTTTTTTCCAAAATCTTTTCAAAAACACCTCTTACATAAGCCGTATCTTGTATGCTTTTAAGAATTTGTCCATAGCGTAATTCGTGCACGACATTTTCCAACGTTGTCATAAAAAGCTGACTGACTGTCTCTTTATAATCATCCACAGGATCTCTTTTTTCAATTAATGGGGCAAATAGATCTTCATATTCTCTTGTTCGTTGAGCACTTAAATCATGGACAACTCGAACTGAATCAGATGGCAAATAGACAGATAATTCATCTACTTTACGAAGTTTAAGTAAGGCAATAATTCGCTCCGTTAAAACTAAATCCTTTTTAGCCAATAAACGATACTCTGAAAAAATATCTTCTGCTAAGATATCATTTGCTTCAACTTCACGAATACTTAAGGTTACTTTTCGTAGCATATATTTTGCCACATACGCAATGTACTAAGCACTATGTGACTCCCTCCTTCTTCCATAGGACTGCGCTATTCTGATAAACGTATAACAATACGTTTTGCTGATAGAGGCTTTTATATTTCATAGGCATGTCTAAAGTGATCTAGCGTACATCAGTTTCGATGGAGATTAAACGACTTAATTATATTTAAAAAATATAATTACCATTATCTATACCATTTACAATATCATAGGTTAAAATGCCTTTTCAACTAGTATATGGGTCTCGAATGAACAGTTTCTACCACTTATATAATGAAAACTAAACAAAAATACAAATCTTTTTACCTATTAAAATACTCCTAAATATAGATATAAATATAAATATAGATAAATAAGACTTTATATTATTCATTTAAAGACAAAAAAATAACGAATAAAATTAAATTTCTGCAATAATTTTATTTTGTAAAAATTGAAATTTATTCATTAAAAAGAAAGGTAATATAGTTGCATCCTCCTATAAAATCAAAGGTATTTCTTTTTATTTAAAAGATAAAATGAAGCGAGTTTTGCGCTACGCAAGTTAATTAGTTTTAACTCATCCTTTTACTTAAGGCATCATTGATTACCCAACACGTCATGATATGGATGAAATTCCCTCTATGCGTTGTTCCATCTATTTGGTATAAATAAGTTATTATAGTTAGTATTAGCTGTTAAATAATGAATAATTAACAGGCTAAAGACACATCACCTTAACATTCATTCGTCCGGAAGTTTGAACTGATACATAGGAAGGTCTAACCAGAAACATATATACTATAAAATTTTCTATTGTACTTTTTGGAGGAATTTAATTGCAGTCTCAACGTTTATTTCAACTAGCTATGGCTTCTGCTTTAGTAACAAGTGCGATTATTATCGCACCACCCGCACATGCAGCATCATTTTTCCCTGATGTCAACCCAACCACTGAGGAAGGTAAGGCTATTATTCAATTAGCAGAGCGTGGCATTATTTCAGGCTATATGGATGGGACATTTAAACCTGCTAATCCTATTACACGTACACAGGCAGCGAAGATTTTAGCAGGTATTTTAAAGTTAGATACAGTTCACGTAAAAAATCCTCAATTCAAAGACATAAAACCTGGCGATGAAAACTACGGAGCCATTGCAGCATTAGCAAATGCTGGGATTATTAATGGTGCAAATGGATACTTCTACCCTACTCAACATATAACTCGCGAGCAAATGTCCAAAATGATTGCGAAAGGCTTTGGATTAACAAGTACGAGTAACACGCAATTACCGTTTACAGATGTTAAAAAGGGGATTGAATTTGAGCCTCATATTAAAGCTTTGTTTGCAAATGGGATTACCAAAGGAACATCTGCAACGACTTTTGGCCCAAAAAGCAATGTAAAGCGCTCTCAATTGGCTGCTTTTGTTGTACGAGCTGAAAAGTTGCAAGGCAATTCAACCGTCTATGCAAATCAATTTAAGCAGGACTATATTTTTGCCTCTTATGGTGGTCTTGAGCCAGCAGAGGATATTTTCACATGGCATGAAGAGGAAGATATGACAGAGTCAATCACGATAACCCCTATAAAAGAAGGTACGGGCAAATTAGTGAT
Source organism: Lysinibacillus capsici (assembly GCF_020217405.1). Classification (NCBI taxonomy): domain Bacteria; kingdom Bacillati; phylum Bacillota; class Bacilli; order Caryophanales; family Bacillaceae; genus Lysinibacillus; species Lysinibacillus capsici. The sequence continues at coordinate 3,184,778 of NZ_CP084108.1, forward strand.
TACTGGATTTACTGATGATTCAGAGGATTTTACTGACATTTTTTATTTAGTACATGTCAAAAACGTAAATGGTAAGCTGATGGTAACGCTTGAAGAAGTAAATGAAGATGATTATATCGAAAATTCACCACTCGATTTGTCTGAGAGTAAATTACCATTCATGCCAGCAGAGGTGACGGTGCAAAACACGAATGGACAGCCACTCGCTTCAAATTTATATAACTTTAATCAACAAGATCAAACACTATCCATCTTGCAAAATGGACAATTCATTGTTACATTTTCAAATGGGACACAACAGCAAAAGATGGCTGCAGATGTGTATTCCTATGATTTTGTTCGCAGCATTGATTTATATCATTTGACAGATGAATTAATACTAACAACGCTAGAATTACCTTTTAAACCAACACATGTAGCACTCGAAAGCTTTGGTTTTGAGCCAGTGCCTGTAAAAGCTACAATTCTTAACGGACAACTACATGTTACGCCAAAAGCTGAAGGTCTAGCGATTCTCCATTTAACAGGTAGTAATGATCAAACAGCATACCTTTATATTGAAAGTAAAAAAATTGCTGGACAATGGGCCTTTTTAGTGTCAGAGGATGAGGATGCATTTTAAATAACGTGAAATGTCAGATGAACATTATGATTCATCTGGCATTTCGTCTTTTGAGCGAATTTGAAATTCAGGTGTTCGCTCTAGCTGCTCAATAAATTTCCGGGTTTTAAAACGAATACCTGTTTGTTCTTCGTAGATGGTTGTAATGATTTTTTTGATAAAATATTTTGTTTCCTTTTTCAGTTCTATTTTTCCTATTTGATCGATTGGAATAGTATAGAACATACGAATCAGTTTTAGCTGTGTTGGCGTTAAGCGAATGATATAGGGGTCATGCTGATAACAGCGATGGCATAAAAATCCTCCTTGAGCAAAGGAAAAAGCAAATTCCCCATCTACAGCGCCACACGCAGCACAGGCATGTAAAATAGGTTGTACACCTGTATAGGGCAACATTTTCCATTCAACAAATAGCGTAATGGCTTCAGGATCGTAGCCATCCTCAATTGCTTGTAGTGCATGTAGTAAAACATCGAATGCAAAAGGCTCTGGCTTTCCTTCTTCCACAACTCGCTCCACTAATTCCATAATATAGCTAGCATAAGCAGTAGCCATAATATCTTCACGAATATGGCGCATTGAATTTAAATGTTCTCCCTGTTGCAAAGTCCCCATGCCCGTATGATGTTGTACCATAAACATCCCATAGGTAAAGGGTTGCGTGATGGAAGCCAATCTACTAGAAGGTTTTTTTGCCCCTCTAGCCATCGTAGCCACTTTGCCAGCTTCCCGAGTTAGCAAAATAACAATCTTATTAGATTCCCCATAAGCGCGAACCTTTAATACAATCCCCTCCCATTTATGAAGCATAATCCCCCTCCTTTCATAAAAGAACTATCCATGCAAAGAGAGCTGCCCAAAATAATTTTGGACAGCTCAAAAATAAAAATGATCAAATACTTCTAGATCCTTTTGTGCCTACAAGAAGAAGTTAACCTAAAACCGTCACGTCAAAATTTGGCGTCTATTCCTGATTCAACGGGCAATGTTCGCGAACGTTACAATTCATTTGCTAAGCCAGGAAAAAACTTAATATTCATCATCACGGAATCCAAAATCGCGTAAATGTGTAGCTTTATTACGCCAATCCTTTTGCACCTTTACCCATAGCTCTAAATAAACTTTAGACCCTAGGAGCATTTCGATATCCTTTCGCGCACGTGTCCCTACTTCTTTAAGCAAGGCTCCACGCTTTCCGATAACAATCCCTTTTTGCGAATCACGCTCCACAATAATCGTAGCCGCTACATGAATTTTATCCTCATTTTCTTCATCACGACGAATTTTATCAATTACCACTGCGATAGAATGGGGAATTTCTTCACGCGTTAAATGTAGGACTTTTTCACGAATAAGTTCAGATATAATAAATCGTTCAGGATGATCTGTCACTTGATCGGCTGGGTAATACTGAGGTCCTTCTGGTAAATACTTCGCCAATGTCACTAATAAATTTTCAACATTATTGCCTTGTAGCGCAGAAATCGGTACAATCTCCGCAAAGTCATAGCGCTCTTTATAGCTCTCAATAATTCCCATTAGTTCATCTGGATGAATGGCATCAATTTTATTGATGACCAAAAAGACAGGTGTTGGGTTTCCTGCTAGCATTTCTAAAATAAATTCATCACCTTTACCGAGTTTTTGCTCAGCATTAACCATAAACATAATAACGTCCACTTCACGCAATGTGTTTTTAGAAACCTTCAGCATGAAATCGCCTAGTTTATGTTTTGGCTTGTGAATACCTGGTGTATCAATAAAAATCATTTGGCTATCATCTGTTGTTAGTACGCCTTGTACTTTATTTCGTGTTGTTTGTGGCTTATCACTCATGATCGCAATTTTTTGGCCAATGACACGATTTAAAAATGTCGATTTGCCAACGTTTGGACGACCAATGATGGAGATAAAGCCTGATTTATAGCCATTTTTAGTTTCCTGCATTCTCTAAATCCTCCGTCGTAAATGCAAACGGTAGTAATTCGCCCACTGACGTTACCGTCACATCACCTTTTAAGTTCGTTAAATAAACAGGCATAGTTGGAGTACAAAACTCCATCATGACCTGGCGACATGCTCCACATGGGGTGCATGGTCCGTCCGTATCAGCTACAATGGCAATGGCCTCGAATTCGTAAATTCCCTCCGATACTGCCTTAAAAAACGCTGTACGCTCAGCACAATTTGTCATACTATAGCCCGCATTTTCAATATTACAACCGTGAATAACCTGTCCATCTTTTGTTAGTAGAGCTGCCCCTACTTTAAATTTTGAATAAGGAACATAGGCTTTTTCACGTGCCTTTTTTGATTCTTCTAATAATGCATGCATATCCATTGGCATCTATACTAATTCTCCCTCACATTTATGGTTTATTTTCAATTAGAAGACACTCATTTCCATTAAAACCATTTTGGCAGAAAGATGAGTAATCCGATTATAGCACTGAATAGCGCAAATACAAGCACTGCACCTGCTGCAATATCTTTTGCTTGCTTAGCAAGCGGATGTATCTCTGGGGAAGCTAAATCGACTACCCGTTCGATAGCTGTATTCATCATTTCCAGCGCAAACATTAGTGCTATTAATAGTAGCACAATATACCACTCCATACGAGATAAACCTGTCAAATAACTAGCCAGTATAACAATGATTGCACTTACTATATGTGATTTCAAATTTTGTTCTTTACTTGCAGTTATGATGCCTTCAAAAGCATAGCCAAAAGATCGCAAGTATTTTCGAAAATTCATCTAATCTCGACCTAAGCCATAAGTTTGGAGAATCTCATCTTGCTTTGCAAACATCACTTTCTCTTCTTCTGGCTTCATATGGTCATAACCAAGTAAATGTAAAAAACCATGTACAGCTAAAAAGCCTAATTCTCGCTCAAAGGAATGATTATATTCCTCTGCTTGCTCTTTTGCACGATCAGTCGAAATAATGATATCACCTAATACACGTGGCATCCCTTCAAAAATAACTTCCATTTCCCCTTCCCCTAGCTCCTCTAGTGCAAAGGAAATGACATCTGTTGGCTGATCTTTGCCACGATATTCACGATTAATATCTTGAATTGCCTTGTTCGTTACAAACGTCACCGAAACCTCTGTTTCTGGCTCAATATTTTCTACACTTGCAGCATGCTGTAATAGCTTTTCAACAAGTTCGATATGTTGTGCTCCCACTTCATTTGTTTCATCCGTAAAATCAATTGTTAAAATCATAGATCCTCCTACTTATCTGCCTTTGGATATTCAATACGTGAATGGAATATCCCATTCAACGTTTCACAAAGTACTCTCTCTATACATTTTAACTCTTTTATTGAAATATCGCATTCATCAAACTGATTATCTTGGACCCGATCATCGATAATCGCTCGTACTAGCTTCTGAATTTTCTCTGCATTTGGTTCTTTCATAGAACGTACTGCTGCCTCGACACTATCCGCAACACTTATAACAGCTGCTTCTTTTGTTTGTGGTTTGGGCCCTGGGTATCGGAACTTTGCCTCATCAATATTTTTTCCTTCTTCCTTTGCTTTAAACAAGAAGAATTTTAACAAACTTGTGCCATGATGCTGTAAAGCGATATCAATAATCTCTTGAGGCATTTTATAACGTTTTAACATATTGGCACCATCTGTCGTATGGGCGATAATAATCTCTGCACTTGTTTCAGGTGGTAAAGAATCATGCGGATTGATGCCTGACATCTGATTTTCGATGAAAAAGGAAGGTCGTTTGGTTTTACCAATATCATGATAATAACAACCTACACGCGCTAATAAACCGTCAGCACCAATCTCTTCACACGCAGCTTCCGCTAAGTTCGCTACCATCACACTATGATGATATGTCCCTGGAGTTTCCATTAATAATTTTTTTAATAATGGATGGTTGGGATTGGATAGCTCAATTAAACGTAAAGATGAAAGCAAACTAAACGCCGATTCAAAGAATGGTAAAAGTCCCATCGTTAATGCCCCTGAAAGCAAGGCAGATAACATCGCTGCTATTAAGTAAAATGCTAACTCTGGTAAACCATAGGATGATTGTGTCATTAACAAATAAAACGCGATAAATGCCATGTTTACAAGGGAAATCACACCTACCGCATGTAAAATATGTGAGCGTTTTTCCACACTACGCAAAAAGAATAGGCTTGCAAACCCTCCGAATATGATATACAGCGTAATTTCCATTTGCATAACTGAAGAATAGCCTTCTTGAAAAATTACTCCTGCTGATGCAGCCGTCATAACTGTAATTAATACGGCTGCTCGCTCATCTGCTAGTAATCGTACAAGCATCGTCGCTAGTGCTGTAGGGAATAAAAAGGCAATCGTCACATCAAAGCCACTAGAAACTAAGCTAATAAATTTCATGAGCAAAATAGACAAGCTATAAACAATCACTGTCACTAACAGTGCATTACGTTTTTTTCGTTCGTTCGTCTCCCAACGCTCAAATAAAATATACATAAACATCATTTGCAGTAGCGTTAAAATAATAAGCCCTGCTATCGGCTTAAAGGAGGCTTTATTACTAACCATCCCTAATAGCTCTAATTGTCTAAAAGCCTCATTGTCAATAATTTGGCCTTCTTGAACAATAATCTGACCTTGTAAAATGCGCGTTGGCTCTACACTTTCTTTGGCCTGCTGTTTTCGAATCTTTGTTTGTTCTTCGTTAATTGTTTCATTTTCAATAATGCTTGTACGTCCTATTAACACGACTGTATTGAATATTTTATCAGGATATCCTCGTTGTCCACGAATCTTTGTCTCAAAATCATTTTGTGCAACAAAGACGTTCTCTGGTCGGATGGATTTTTGTAAATATTCCTCTACAAATTTAGATAATTGCGTACTTGTTCTAGTTAAATCATCTTCACTTTGCACTAACAGACCTTCCAGCTGAGAATCAGTAAAAATTAACGGCATCTGGTCTTCGTCAATGGATTCAAATTTCTTTCGAAGCTGTGTAACTTGGTCTGCAATAGGAATAGGTTCCTTACTATTTGCAACATCTTTTTTCACTTCCAAAACATAATCAAATAATGATGTTACAATCGCTGCTCTTTGCTTGGCGACATCCTCCGAAAATTGATAGACTGAATCCACTGCATTGGCAGCTTTTTCTCGCTCTAGCTGAGTTTTATAAGTGTCTTCAATCGTTTTAGTAGATCGTACGGTTTCAGGCGCAAGCTGTAATGGTTTGAAATCATATGTAACTCCTTTAACATTGCCATACATGAACCCAAATTGTAGGCCACCTGTTAAAATGAGAATGATGATAAGAAAGTAGCGAAAACCGATAAGCTCTGTAAATTTTCGAAGTTGTTTCTCCATCTGGCACCTCCTCTATCTACCTACTATCATACCAATTCAACATACATTTTTCTCGAAAAATGTATAAGAAAGCAAAAAACAGCTATGCATCTTCGCATAGCTGTCACATTTTTTTCCATATTTTGATTAAATTCGTGGTTTAGGTTTTAACTATATAGATGTTTTAAACCTCGTTACCCCTATCGCTTGCGGGGCAGACTTTAACAACCCGTTGCCCCTGTCGCTTCGCTTGCGGGGCAGACTTTAGCAACCCGTTGCCCCTGTCGCTTCGCTTGCGGGGCAGACTTTAGAATTGCTATGCAATTCTAAAGTTGCTGTTCTTCGTAGGCTTGAATGATTTTGGCTACGATTGGGTGACGTACGACATCACCTTGTTCTAGGACTTGGAAATGGATAGATTTAACATACTTTAATGTACGTTCTGCTACAATCAAGCCAGATTCTGTATTTTTGGGTAGGTCGATTTGTGTTTTATCCCCTGTGATGACCATTTTAGAGCCGAAGCCTAGACGAGTTAGGAACATTTTCATTTGTTGATGTGTTGTATTTTGTGCTTCATCTAAAATAACAAAGGCATCATCTAATGTACGGCCACGCATATAGGCTAAAGGGGCGATTTCAATTGTTCCACGTTCAATTAGCCGCTGTGTTTGTTCTGAGCCGTAGATGTCGTTTAAAGCGTCGTAGAGAGGTCGTAGATATGGATCGACCTTTTCCTTTAAATCCCCTGGAAGAAAGCCTAGTGACTCTCCAGCTTCAACAGCAGGGCGAGTTAAAATAATTCTCTTTACATGGCCGTTTTTAAGTGCCTGTGTTGCCATGACTACCGCTAAATACGTTTTCCCAGTACCGGCTGGACCAATACCGAAAACGACGTCTTTATGACGGATTGCTTGTATGTATTCTCGTTGACCAATTGTTTTTGCACGAATTGACTTACCTTTCGTCGTGCGTGCTATTTCTTCATCATATAATTCTGCAAAATACTCGATTGTTCCTTTTTGTGTCATTTCAATAGCTGTTGTAACATCACGTTGATCAATATTAATACCTTTCCGTATGACCTTCAATAAAGCTTGCAGAAGAAATGTTGCCTGTTCCTTAGCATTTTCTTCACCCGCAAGTTGAATTTGTTCACCACGCGTAATGATATGAACATTAAGTGCTTCTTCAACTAATTTCATATTTGCATCGGAAATACCTAGTAGCATAACCGCTTCGTTTGGATTATCCACCTGTAATACAGTTAACTGTTCTGACATAATCATTCTCCTTGTAGGCCTTGTATTGGACTTGCAATGTTTTCATTGACTAAAAATAGAACTTTCCCTTCAACTGTACCATTCCCCCACTTTGCCTGTAAAAGGTTTTCTTTCTTGATGATTGTTTTTGCAGGTAACGAGCGTAATACTTTTTCATGCAATAAAGGAATCAGCAATGACTCAATTTTCGATTCATCCAACTCTACTTGCATGGTTTTCGTCTGTTGCTCCTCTACAATCGAAACATAGGGGGATAGCCAATTTGGTAAATTCTTCCTTTGTACATAATCCACCTTTTCCTGATGTATACCCTTTATCAACACTCGCCATTGCTTTTGCTGCAAGGTTTCCACGGTAATTTTTGTTGGAATTTTAAATGAACATTCAAGCCAATAATCTGCATAAACCTCTCCCTTCGCCCCGACAAAAACTTGATCTGTGCCACTTTCTAATACACCACTTACGAGGACGTCACCTTCGTAGGCTGTATCATTTACTGAAATTTTTCGCTCACCATGCTGTATATTAAAATGTGTAATGACACCACTTTTCGTTGCTACTATATGGGAGGCTAATTTATCAGTTGTTTGCTCAGTTTGTTTAGGTGATTCTTGTGGTCTCAAAATTACTCGTCCGCCCTGTTTATCAATATGAACCCACGATAGCTCTCGGTGTTGTTCTAACAGCTTTTGTCGTATAACCGTATTGGAAGGTAACTTTTTTTGTGATAAAGGGGTTTCTAGTTGAAAGGTTTCATGAAAAGTCTTACCTAAACGCTGCTCTAATTCTGGTGTGGCGGCTTCGATGTCCACTCGCCATATGACTTGTGCACAAAGAATTGGAATAGCAATCATAAAGGCTAAGCCCAATAAAGTCCAAATTTGCGCTCGAAAAACTTGAAGCTCATCTGAATAAAATACAGCCATTTTTAAGCGAAAACGTCTTCGTACACGGCGAATTTTTGGTAGATAATGCATCGTCGTTTCAAAGGAAACTTCCTGCTCACGAAAGACAACACGCTTTAATGGGACATGTTGAGCGTGCAATGCTTGAATAAAAGGATGAACATTTTCATGGCGCTTTATACGTATAATAATTGGCCGATTATTCCACATTTTAGCTCACACCCATATTCTTTGTCATTTTCATATGAAGCTCCTGTAGATTGTCAACAGTAAGATGTAGCATTTCTTCTTTGAGCGCATTGATTGTCACTGAATCCGCATTGACAGTAATATGATAATCTGCATAGACAAACGAACAGGTCGTCGTATCTGCATGAATAAAACGGTAGGGTCCAATAATCTTTAATGATTCGTATTCTAACAACTCAAGTAGTGGCGTTAATTGAAATAATTTTTTCATAAAAAATGCCTCCTTCTTCGGCAATATATGCATCGAAAAAGGAGGACATGCTAGTTATTTTCTTTTTGATTTCGGTGGCCCTAATATTTCAGCCATCACGATTGCTTGCATAAGATCATTTTTAGATTGAGGTAGTTGTAAAGTCGAATGTGAGCCAACTGACTGCACTTCCTTTTTTTCAGCACCTAATCGTCCTCGACTTTCTCGATTAGAAGAACGGCTAGGGATATCTGCTGGAATGACAGTTGGGGCAACATAGCTTGGTATCTCTCTTTTCACTTGTTCTTCAACAAATTTTTTAGGCTCCTCGACTTTCTCATTTTCTGGAATCCAATCTCCTATAAATTCTCGTGCAAAATCTTCAAAACTCTGTGCTTTCCCAGTACGATGTGACGCTTTCTCCGTAACCGGAGGCTCCACCACAGTATCTTTATTAAAAGGAGGCATCTGCTTCTGAGGCTTTTTATTTTTTGATTTTCCGAAAATAGAGCTGACTATGGCAATTATGGCAAAGAGTATTAATTGTTCCATATTATTAGTTCTGCTCCTTTCCGTTATTAAGCATTAGGTTCATTTGTTTCAGGTTTATCTGTGCTCACTTTTGAAATCGAATCGCGCATCGCTGTATCCGCTTGGATATTACGATAGTTCATATAATCCATAATACCAAGATTACCAGAACGTAAGGCTTCAGCCATCGCTTGAGGTACTTCTGCCTCTGCTTCTACTACTTTCGCCTTCATCTCTTGAACACGTGCAATCATTTCTTGCTCATTTGCAACAGCCATAGCACGACGTTCCTCGGCTTTTGCTTGCGCAATGTTTTTATCTGCCTGTGCTTGTTCAATCTGTAATTCAGCACCGATATTTTTACCGATATCTACATCGGCAATATCAATGGACAAGATTTCAAAGGCTGTTCCTGAATCTAAACCTTTAGATAATACTGTTTGCGAAATCATATCTGGATTTTCTAAAACTTCTGTATGATGTGTCGCTGAACCGATAGTTGAAACGATCCCCTCACCAACACGAGCAATAACTGTTTCTTCACCAGCACCACCGACTAAACGCTCGATATTGGCACGCACGGTAATACGAGCCTTTGCTTTTACTTCAATCCCGTTCATTGCTACACCTGAAATGAAAGGTGTTTCAATAACTTTTGGATTAACGGACATTTGAACAGCTTCTAATACATCACGCCCAGCTAAATCAATTGCTGCACAACGTTCAAATGACAGTTCAATATTGGCACGATGAGCCGCAATTAAGGCATTCACTACACGGTCAACATTACCACCTGCTAAATAGTGACTCTCTAACTGATTAATCGTTACAGGTAAACCAGCTTTATGTGCTTTAATCAACGGATTAACAATTCGAGACGGGATTACACGGCGTAAGCGCATCCCAATTAATGTGAAAATACTCACACGTACACCTGCTGCTAATGCAGAAATCCACAATGCTACGGGTACAAAGGTAAAGAATACCGCAAGCACAATGAATAAAATAACTAGTCCAGCAATAGGACCAATCAAAGCTAAATCAAAACCCATTTTCTATTCCTCCATCTCTTTATCTGTTTGTCTCACAACAATGCGTGAGCCTTCAACTTTAATAATTTCTACATGTTGATTGACATCGATATAGCCACCTTCTGAGACAATATCAATGCGTTCACTACCAAGTACCATTGTTCCAGATGGACGAAGTGGCGTAAGCGTTTTCCCAATTTTCCCTAACAGTTCTGTGCGATTCACATTGGATACATACCCTTCTTCTGTCGTGGTTGCATCCATTAACACAAGCCTGTTTAAGACATGCAGTTTTTTTCCGAAAAATTTCATCAGAATCACCATTCCTATCATCGCTATCACAAGCGCAATGAGAATTGCTACTATCATTTGCATCATATTTGCACCTGCCAGTATCAGACTTAGTACTATTAAGACACCACCTAAAATACCAACAATTCCACCTGGGACAAAAAACTCTGCAATTAAAAGGGCTAACCCAACAATAAATAACAATAATGTTTCATATCCCGCAAAGCCGGCCACCATATGTCCAAAGAAGAATAAACCAAGTGCTGATAAGCCCATTATACCTGGAACACCAAATCCTGGCGAATAAAGCTCCATCACAAGTCCTAAACTAGCGATAGACAATAGAATAGGTACAATGATGGGATTTGTAATAAAACGAGCTAATTTTTCAGAAAAGGTCGGTTCAATGGGAACAACATCACTACCATTCAAGTTGGTTACGTCTAAAAGCTCCTGAAAATCCTTAACCGTCCCTTCAGAATATTTAACCTTTAATGCTTCTGAGGCAGATAGGGTTAACAAATTCTTTCCGCCAGCACGGTATTCTGGTAGTTCATAGTTGGTATCTGCCATTGCTAATGCATACTTAGGGTTGCGCCCTGACGTTTCTGCTGCTGCTTTCATTTGAGCAAGCCAAGCGCTATTAGCCTTTAGGTCGGCCGCATTACCTGCTGAATCGATAACTGCCGCTGCACCGATTGTTCCATTTGGAACCATGTAGATCTCATCCGCATGTAAGGCTAAAAAAGCTCCTGCTGAGTGCGCATCCTTATTAATATAAGCAATCGTCCTTATTTGCGTTGCATCCATAAGCATGGCGATATCATTGGCCGCATTCACAAAACCGCCAGGCGTATGTATTTCTAAGATAATCGCCTCTGCATTGTTTTCTTCAGCCTCTTTAAAAGCTCGTTCTAAAAATGCATGAAGTCCTCGTTCTACTTCATTATGAATCAGAACATGATAAACCTTATTACTGGCAAAAGCCGAAGTTAATGGAAACGCTAACAAAAAAGTCATCCATATCACTAGTAAATAGCTGAGGATTCTCCGTTTTCGCATCTTTTCCCCTCCCTTCTAACATGCCTCTCCTCTGTATATACGGTCAATCATGCGAAAAGTTTCACAAATCTTAAAAATTTATTCACTTATTTATCATTCGATCTAATGCAATTACCAACAGTATGTGCAAAAAAGCCGTATGAATCAAAGTGAATTCATTCGGCTTTTTCATATGTACGTAAAGTTGAGCAATGTAAAATACCTGAAATTAATCAAAAATGTGATTAATTTCAGGTATAACTTTGTCTGCTCAGTGAATCATACAATTGCGTGTTATGAACGTAGGGATTTTTAATGGGAAATTAAATTACCACTTACGTTTACGTGCAGCTTCTGATTTCTTTTTACGTTTTACGCTAGGTTTTTCGTAGAACTCGCGCTTTCTAACTTCTTGAATTGTACCACTTTTTGATACAGTACGTTTGAAGCGGCGAAGAGCATCTTCAAGCGATTCGTTTTTGCGAACGACAGTTTTTGACATCTCTCTTTCCCTCCCTCCGAACACACGTCAATACACAATTAGGCAAATCACCTTCTGTTGTGTACTAAAAAATTATATCGTATTGTCTAATAATGGTCAATAGAAAGTATGCGAAATTATCAAGTGAATTTTTGGTTTTATTTTTGCTCGAATTATTCATACAGAAATCGCCCACAATAAAAATAATTACATTTTCCTAACAATTAAGGGGTTTACAAAAAATAGAATAAGGGCGTAGAATAATCACATTCAATTTCATATCGGCCAAATCTCAACTATTTGAGAACGGAGGAACCAATTTTTTGGGGTTAATTCTGCTTTAGCAGAAGGGATGAGAAAGCTCTTTCGCCATCCTACCCGTCAGCTAACTTCGTCGGCTAAAGCGAAGGAGGTCGTTATTGACCACCATTATGAGCATGCTTTCTGTCATTTTCATGCTCTTATCGTAGGTCTTTTTATTATGCCATTTAACAAACAGTTGTTTACTATTCAGAATTGAGGAAAATAAAATGAACAATTTTAAAAGAGCATTAAACCCTCCAAAAGTTCTCGTATTGGGCTTTGCTCTCATTATTGCCATAGGGACGTTTCTTTTAACAATGCCATTTTCTACAGAGGATGGGAAGGGTTTGCCCTTTTTAGATGCTTTATTCACTGCTACATCAGCTACTTGTGTCACTGGATTAATTGTAGTTGATACAGGTGATACGTTCTCTACTTTTGGCGAAGTGGTTCTTTTATTCTTAATCCAAATTGGCGGTTTAGGATTTATGACATTTGCCACATTATTATTTTTACTGCTTGGAAAGAAAATTTCATTAAAAGAAAGACTGCTGCTTAAAGAAGCATTTAATAATATCTCCATAGCTGGTCTTGTTCGATTAGTAAAAAGAATATTGCTTTTTACAGCATGTATTGAAATAATTGGTGGTCTTATTCTATCGATTCGTTTTTCTTTTGATATGCCCATTGGAAAGGCCCTTTATTTTGGATTTTTTCATGCCATATCCAACTTCAACAACGCTGGCTTCGATTTAATGGGTGGCTTTAACGGAATGACTGCCTATGTTGATGACCCCTTTGTTGTTTTCACCATCTGTGCTCTTATTACAATCGGTGGATTAGGCTTTATTGTTATGAATGAATTGTATGAATATCGTGTGACTAAAAGGCTTTCTGTCCATTCAAAAATAGTCTTAGTAACCACACTTTTGCTAACTGCTAGTGGAACCATTTTGATATTTTTGTTTGAGTATGGCAACCAAAAGACACTTGGATCATTATCCGAATGGGGTAAAGTGTTAGGTTCCCTTTACCAAGCGGTTACACCACGAACTGCTGGCTCCAATACACTGGCTATTGGAGACTTAACGCATTCTACATTATTTTTAATGATCATTTTCATGTTTATTGGGGCAGGCTCTGGGTCGACTGCTGGAGGTATTAAAATCACAACCTTTGCTGTTTTAGTGGCTACTATGTGGTCACAAATTCGAGGAAAAGAAGATGTCGTTCTCTTTAAACGTAGAATTGTCACTGAAACTATTTTAAAGGCTTTGACGGTTACAATGTGTGGAGGATTAATTGTTGTAGTCGTGACGATTCTTCTCAGTATCACGGAACAGCATCATAGCTTTATGATGTATTTATTTGAGGCTACCTCTGCATTTGGTACTGTTGGTCTTTCGATGGGCCTAACCCCAGATCTAACACCTGCTGGTCGTCTTCTTCTGGTTATTACCATGTTCGCAGGAAGAGTAGGACCACTAACCATTGCTTTTGCCATTGCAAAACGAAGAAAAAAAGAGAGTTTCCGCCACCCAAAAGGAAATATTATGATTGGATAACCAAATGAGAGGAAGGCAAAACGCTATGACCATTAAACAATACGCTGTGATTGGCTTAGGTAGATTCGGAACAAGCGTCGCTCGCAGATTGCATGAAGCTGGACAGGAAATATTAGGAATTGATATAAATGAAGAAAGGGTAGAGGATGCCGAACCCTATGTGACTCACGCTGTGGTTGCAGATACAACAGAAGAAAAAGCCTTAAAATCGATTGGTATTGGTAACTTCGATTGTGTTATCGTGGCGATCGGTAATGATATGCAATCTAGTATTTTAACCGTCTCTTTATTAAAAGAGCTAGGGATCAAAAAAGTGATTGCAAAGGCACTGGGTAAAAGACATGGGCAAGTGTTAGATAAAGTAGGAGCTGATTGGATTATTTACCCAGAAAGAGATATGGGTGAACGTGTGGCTAATCAACTCCTATCCCCAAATATGTTGAATTATATCGAATTATCAAAGGAATACAGTATTGAAGAAATTATGATTCCTTCCAAAATGGCTGGACAAAACCTTCGTGACTTAGACTTGCGTGCAAAATATAACGTCAGTGTAATTGCAATTGTGCGCGAGGGAGAAATTATTATCTCCCCTTCTCCTGAGCAAATTATTGAAAAGGAAGATTTATTAGTAATGATTGGTCATCGAAAAGATCTTAGCTTATTCTCAAATATCCAATAACCACAACAAGGCTGTGTCAAGTTCACCTTGATACAGCCAGCCATTTTTGTCTTAGAAAACTTTCTTTTGATCTCTATCATCTTTTAAAATTTCAACAGCCTCTCTGAAGCGTTGGGAATGAACAATTTCCCGTTCACGTAAAAACTTCAAACTATCATTTAAATCCGTGTCATCTGATAAGTCAATAATCCATTGATATGTGGCACGCGCCTTTTCTTCAGCTGCAATATCCTCATACAAATCCGCTATAGGGTCACCCTTTGCTTGAATATAGGTTGCTGTGAATGGTACACCTGAGGCGTTTTGATAGAATAGAGCCCGATCGTGATTTACATAATGATCACCCAAACCAGCTTCTTTCAGCATTTCTGGTGTTGCATCTTTTGTTAGCTTATAAATCATCGTGGCAATCATTTCTAAATGTGAAAATTCCTCTGTTGCTATATCGGTCAATAACCCTACTACTTTGTCAGGAATCGTATAGCGCTGATTCATGTAGCGTAGAGCGGCTGCCAGTTCCCCATCCGCTCCTCCATATTGTTCAATTAAAAACTTTGCAAGCATTGGGTTACATGTACTAACCTTTACCGGATACTGGAGTTTCTTTTCATAATACCACAAAGATTTTTCCTCCTAGTCTTTTGTTTAGACTTGCCATGGCCATGGTGTATCAATCCAGTTAAAAGGATAATTTGAATAGCTTCTCCCAAAATTCATGAGCGGTCCATATTTTTGCTCAAAATCAATTTTAAGTTTCATACTTTTCTCTGTATTTTCATTAAATTGCTGAATGGCGTCATAATCGTGTGGATGAGTGTCTAAATAGAGGTTTAATTCAACAATGATGAAATCAATTGCTTGTATTTCTTCTAATTGCTTATAAAATTCGGGCGGCATCTTTTTAGTCATGCTTCCTCCCTCCTTTTAGGGGAAATGGGTATGGGCTAAACAACTGTGGCCATAGGGTTCCTGCCATTAGCGCTTCTCTTGCGGTTGGAAATTGTGGAAGTCCAGGTGGTTGAAAACCCATATATAGTTGTGGGGGTGTTGCATAATACTTAACTTCTATAGGTTTACAAGGATCAAAGGGGCTAATATAGGGCCTCCAAGACTTATACTGTGTAAACATGACATCCTCCTTTCTGTATTTACATTCATCAGTGGAGTATATGTGCATAGAAAATTATTATGCTGATTAAACACAAAGAAGCCATAAGCTCACGTCAATGTACACATGAGCTTATGGCTCTATAAAAAGATAAAATTAATAGTTGGAGTCGGCAATTAAACCATTCATAATCGCTACACCAGAGCTAGCCCCAATACGAGTCGCACCAGCTTCTACCATTTTTTTCATGTCCTCTAAGCTACGAACACCACCTGATGCTTTTACGCCAAGATCTGGACCTACAGTTTTACGCATAAGCGCGATATCCTCTGCTGTTGCTCCACCAGTAGAAAAACCTGTAGATGTTTTCACATAGTCAGCACCCGCCGCTACAGCTAATTCACATGCTTTCACTTTTTCCTCATCTGTTAGTAAGCATGATTCAATAATGACTTTTACAAGCGCGCTATCTTTAGCTGCTTCTACTACTGCTGCGATATCTGCTTGTACAAGCTCATAGTTTTTATCTTTTAATGCACCGATATTAATAACCATGTCTACTTCTTTTGCACCGTTAGCAATGGCATCTTTTGCTTCAAATGCTTTGACTGCTGGCGTATTGGCACCAAGTGGGAAGCCGATAACCGTACAAACTAAAACGTCTGTACCCTGTAATAATTCACTGCTACGTTTTACCCAAGTCGGATTTACACAAACAGAAGCAAAGTTAAATTGTTTAGCTTCTGCACATAATTTTTCAATTTGTTCTTTTGTTGCCTCAGCCTTTAATAATGTATGATCAATCATACGTGCAAAATTTTTTTCCATTGTTGAACGCTCCTTCATTAAACAAGATGTACGTACCTCTTCGAATCATACCACTTTTTCATGTTGGCGTCTAATATCTTTCTATTTTATTAGTTTGGCTCAATTCAATTCCTACTATGACATGGATATGCCAATTTATTCGAGTATTCCCCTCCTCCTGAAGCAACAAAAAAAGGATTGCCTCCAACCGTTAGCAATCCTTTTCATATTAATTAACTGTTTCTAAAACACGAACAAATTGACCTTGTGAGTGTGGATAGCCTGCTTGTGTAATTTTTACTTTGACAAGCTGACCAATGAGACTTTCAGGTCCTTCAAACACTATTTTTAAGTAATTGTCTGTATAACCAGTTAGAAGCCCTTCTTCTTCACTGCCATCATGGACAAATTCTTCAGGAATCACTTCTAATACTTGGTCTTCAAAACGAGAGGCATATTCTTTTGCCAATTGATCATTTAAAGAAATAAGGCGATGCACACGCTCATTTTTAATATCTTCATCAATTTGATCTTCCATACGTGCAGCTGGTGTTCCTGTACGTGGAGAGAATGGGAATACGTGTAGTTCAGAGAACTTATGATCACGAATAAAGTTGTACGTTTCCATAAATTCTTCCTCTGTCTCACCTGGGAAACCAACAATGACATCTGATGTGACGGCTAAATCAGGTAAGGCCTCATGTAGTTTCGTTAAACGTTCACCGAAAAACTCCATTGTATATTTACGACGCATACGTTTTAAAACCGTATCAGATCCAGATTGGATAGGTATGTGTAAATGATTAACAACAATTTTAGATTCTCGAAGAACTTCAATAACTTCATCTGTCAATTGACTAGCCTCAATAGATGAAATACGAAGGCGCTTTAAGCCTTTTACATTGGCTTCTAAATCACGTAGTAGCTGTGCAAGATTATAATCTTTTAAATCTTGTCCATAGCCACCCGTATGAATACCCGTTAAGACGATTTCTAGGTAGCCAGCATCAACTAGTTGCTGAGCTTGATGTAATACTTCCTGTGGATCACGAGAACGCATTAAGCCGCGTGCCCATGGTATAATGCAAAAAGTACAGAAGTTGTTACAGCCTTCCTGTATTTTTAATGAAGCACGTGTACGGTCTGTAAATGCAGGTACATCTAATTCCTCATATACACGATTTTTCATAATATTACGTACGGCATTAATCGGTTGGCGTTCTGCACGATATTGCTCGATATAGCCCAACAATTTCGTACGATCCTGCGTTCCTACAACAATATCAACGCCAGGAATCGCCATAATTTCTGCCGGGGATGTCTGTGCATAGCATCCCGTTACACAAATAACCGCATCAGGATTTTGTCGCACTGCACGACGTATCACCTGGCGAGATTTCTTATCTCCAGTATTGGTAACTGTACAAGTATTAATAACATAGACGTCTGCTTGATGATCAAATTCTGTACGATCATAGCCCTCTTCCTTGAACAGTTGCCAGATTGCTTCTGTTTCATAATGATTTACTTTACAGCCAAGTGTGTGAAAAGCCACTTTTGACAAGGCTGAACACCTCTTTCATTCAAATTCATAGGATATGGCAGACAGTGCGTATAATGGCGCTGTTTCTGCTCGTAAAATTCTCGGTCCTAATGACATCGTTTGAGCGCCTGCTTGTAATAACGCTTCCGACTCTTGACGAGAAATGCCCCCCTCAGGACCAAAGATAATAAGCATTGATTTCGACTTCTTATCATACACGTTTTTTAGCTTCTCCGCAAACCTTGTGCGCTTTTCAGCCTTTGCATCCTCTTCATCAGCAATAAAAACGGCATCGAATTGATCTATTTGTTGTACTAGCTGTTTAAATGATATGGGTTCAAAAACTGTTGGAATATGCGTACGGTGAGCTTGTTCCGCAGCTTCCTTGGCAATTTTCTGTAATCTTTCTTGCTTTTTTGCACCTTTTTTCTTGTCCCATTTTACAATGGAGCGTTCAGCTTCAAAGGGTAATAAAGCAAACATTCCTAGCTCTGTGGCTTTTTGGGTAATAAGCTCCAGCTTATCACCCTTCGGTAAACCACATGCTACTGTTACTTGAATGGGTAACTCTGGGGAAGGGATTGTTTGTCCAGTCGCTTCAATGACGACCTCATCCCCTTCAAATCCTTCAATTGTGCATATATACGCAGTGTTTTGTGCAACAACTACAATGTTGTCGCCTTGCTTCATACGCATCACTCGTTCAATATGCCGTGCATCTTCTCCACTAATACGTGCATTTTCGATAGCTGTTTCAATAAAATAACGTTGCATGCCACACATCCTTTCTAGCAAGAAAGGAAAACGCCAAATCACAAGCACACGGCTCACGATTTGGCGCTTCCTCAGTCATGTTATAGTGGACGACGGGCAATAATGGCTACCCAATCTTCCATTAATAATACTTCTTCGATCACAAAGCCTGAAGCTTCAAGTGCTACTTTCACATCATCTCGCTTTGCTCCGATGATGCCCGAAGTGACATATAATCCACCTGGTTTTACAATTGTATACGCGTCATCTGTGAAGGACATGATGATTTCAGCCAAAATATTAGCGACTACTACATCTGCTGGTTCTTTTACAGTATCCAATAAGTTACCATGGAACACTGCCACCTTATCTTCCACTTTATTTAATGCTACATTTTCTCGCGCTGAACGTACAGCTACCTCATCTAAATCAAGCGCATGCACACTTTTGGCACCAAGTAATGCTGCACCAATAGACAATACACCCGATCCTGTACCGATATCAACAACTGTATCCCCTTCTTTAATGACCTTTTCAAGCCCTTGTAAACACATTACCGTTGTTGGGTGGGTACCTGTACCAAATGCCATACCAGGGTCTAATTCAATAATTAGTTCATCTGTTGAAACAGGTGTATATTCCTCCCATGTCGGTACGATAGTAAAGCGTTCAGAAATCTTAACAGGATGGTAGTATTGCTTCCAGGCAGTTGCCCAATCTTCTTCA
This sequence comes from Lysinibacillus capsici, assembly GCF_020217405.1. NCBI lineage: Bacteria > Bacillati > Bacillota > Bacilli > Caryophanales > Bacillaceae > Lysinibacillus > Lysinibacillus capsici. Next base: position 3,204,228 of record NZ_CP084108.1, read on the forward strand.
TTGACTTCGACAATGGATACCACATTTTCACCGATATCAATGTTAAAGTTCGTTAAATTTGTGATAGCTGCTTTTATTTCTTCGACTGTTTCATTTAAAAAACTAGACTCCGATAAATAAGCTTTAACAATCACGCCATCTTTCGGAAAATCATCTTCATTTAGCGCATAAATTTCACCATATTGATCTTCACGTGGCTTCGCAAACTCTGCAGAATCTTCGATGACAACACCACTTGCACCTGCTTCATGCAAAATATTCGAAATTGCTTCCACCGCATCATTTTTTGTATGAATGGATAATTCTGACCACTTCACGTAGCTCTTCAGCTCCTCTAATTATTCACCTTGGAATTTTTTCTTAATTTTGTCGAATAGTGAACTACCTTGTTCTTCAGGGATATCGCCACTAATTTCTGCAAATTCTCGTAATAATTGCTTTTGTCTTTCCGTTAATTTTTCTGGTGTCATTACTTTTACTGTCACATACTGATTACCCATACCATAACCATGAACATTTTTAACACCTTTATCTTTTAGACGGAATTGAGCACCTGACTGTGTTCCAGCCGGAATACGTAATTTTACTTTCCCATGGACTGTTGGTACTTCAATTTCATCCCCAAGTGCTGCTTGAGGGAATGTTAATTTCAACTCGAAGTAAATATCGTCTCCATCTCGTTCGAAATCCTTGTGACCTTGAACGCGGAACATAATATATAAATCCCCTGCAGGTCCACCGTTTATACCTGGTTCACCTTGACCAGATACACGAATTTGCTGTCCATCATCCACACCTGCTGGGATTGTCACTTTAATTTTCTTACGTTTTTGAACTTTTCCTTCTCCACGACAAGTCGTACATTTTTCTTTAATAATTTTACCTGTCCCATGACATGTTGAGCATGTACGACGGTTCATCATACGACCAAATGGTGTATCCACTGCTTGATTGATTTGTCCTGCACCTTTACATGTCGAACATGTTTCTGGTTGCGTGCCTGGTTTTGCTCCTGAACCGTGACATGTTTCACACGTTTCATCTTTTGGGATTTCTATTTCTGTTTCTTTTCCAAAAATAGCTTCCTCAAATTGGATGTTCATACGATATTGCAGATCATCCCCTTTACGTGGAGCATTTGGATCCTGACGGCGACCACCTCCGCCAAAGAATGAACTGAAAATATCCTCGAAGCCGCCAAAGCCGCCCCCTCCAAAGCCACCACCAAAACCAGCATTCGGATCCTCATGACCAAATTGGTCGTAGCGTGCTTTTTTCTGGTCGTCACTTAATACTTCATATGCTTCAGCGATTTCTTTGAATTTTTCATCTGCGCCTGCCTCTTTATTAAGGTCAGGGTGATATTGCTTTGATAATTTACGATATGCTTTTTTAATCTCATCTTTTGTTGCCGATTTTGTTAAACCAAGCACCTCGTAATAATCGCGTTTCTCCATGATTCACACTCCGCTCTGTTTGCATAAAATCTATTGTAACATGCAGTTGAAAAAACTGCCTTAATTTTTCGATTAAACGTTCTATAAATTCCAATAATGAAGATACTCACTTCCTAGCAGCTAACGTATGCAACTAGCCCATAAATGGTGCATTTACGTGAAGTGACCTCACATCATGACAAAAGCCAAAGCCGCAAGCGGTCTTTGGCTTTTTCACTTAACTGTGTTACTTCTTATTTATCGTCTTTTACTTCTTCGAATTCAGCGTCTACAACACCGTCATCTTTTTTACCAGCGCCAGTGTCTGCACCTGCATCGCCGCCTTGAGCTGCTTGAGCAGCTGCTGCCGCTTGTTCGTAAACTTTCATCACTAGTGGCTGTAATACGCCTTCTAGTTTTTCTTTAGCTGCTTTAATACCTTCTAATTCACCAGCTTCAAGCGCTTTTTTCAATTCATCACGAGCATCTTCAACAGATTTTTTCTCGTCTTCCGTAATTTGCTCACCAAGGTCAGCAATTGTTTTGTCCACTTGGAATACTAATTGGTCTGCTTCGTTACGAAGATCTGCTTCTTCTTTACGTTTAGCATCTGCTTCCGCATTAGCTTCAGCGTCTTTTACCATGCGTTCAATTTCTGCCTCTGATAAACCAGAATCAGATTGAATCACAATTGTTTGCTCTTTGTTCGTACCAAGATCTTTTGCTTTTACAGATACGATACCGTTTTTATCAATGTCGAATGTTACTTCGATTTGAGGCACACCACGTGGTGCTGGTGGAATATCTGCTAATTGGAAGCGACCTAATGTTTTATTGTCAGCTGCCATTGAGCGTTCACCTTGTAAAACATGAATATCTACTGCTGGTTGGTTATCAGCTGCTGTAGAGAAAACTTGAGATTTTGAAGTAGGAATAGTTGTGTTACGGTCGATTAATTTTGTGAACACGCCTCCCATTGTTTCAATACCAAGTGAAAGAGGTGTTACGTCAAGTAATACAACGTCTTTCACATCACCTGTTAATACGCCACCTTGTACTGCAGCACCCATTGCAACAACTTCGTCAGGGTTAACACCACGGTGAGGCTCTTTCCCTGTTTCTTTGCGTACTGCTTCTTGTACTGCTGGAATACGTGTAGAACCACCAACTAAAATAACTTGGTCAATTTCAGAAGTTGACAGACCTGCATCAGATAATGCTTGACGTACTGGTCCTACTGTACGATTTACTAAAGGTAAAGTAATTTCATCAAATTTTGCACGAGTTAAAGAGATTTCTAAGTGTAATGGACCTGCTTCACCAGCTGTAATGAATGGTAAAGAGATTTGAGTTGATGTTACACCAGATAAATCTTTTTTCGCTTTTTCAGCTGCATCTTTTAAGCGTTGCATCGCCATTTTATCTTTTGATAAGTCAATGCCATTTTCTTTTTTGAATTCAGCTACTAGATATTCGATAATTGCGTCATCGAAATCATCTCCACCTAGTTTGTTATCACCAGCTGTAGCTAGTACTTCAAAGACACCGTCACCTAACTCAAGGATAGACACGTCAAACGTACCGCCTCCAAGGTCAAATACTAATACTTTTTGATCTTGATCTTGTTTATCTAATCCATAAGCAAGAGCTGCAGCAGTAGGTTCGTTGATGATACGCTCTACTTCTAGACCTGCGATTTTACCAGCATCTTTAGTTGCTTGACGCTGTGCATCGTTAAAGTAAGCAGGAACTGTAATAACTGCTTTTGTCACTTTTTCCCCTAAGTAGTCTTCAGCATAGCCTTTTAAGTATTGAAGAATCATCGCAGATACTTCTTGTGGCGTGTAGTCTTTATCTTCGATTGTTACTTTTTCAGCTGTACCCATTTTTGATTTAATAGAAATGATTGTGTTAGGATTTGTTACTGATTGACGTTTCGCCACTTCACCAACTTGACGTTCACCATTTTTAAAGGCAACAACAGATGGCGTTGTACGGTTTCCTTCTGGGTTTGGAATTACTTTTGGTTCTCCACCTTCAAGTACAGAAACGCAAGAGTTTGTTGTTCCTAAGTCAATACCAATAATTTTGCTCATTAAAATTTCCTCCTATTATGTCAACGCAAGGGATGCGTTTTCTAACTAATTTTAATTGACTAAATAGTGCAAAGACTATTCGTTCACAGATACCATTGTTGGGCGTAATACACGATCCTTTAAGATATATCCTTTTTGTAGTTCGCGTAAGACGATACCCGTTTCTTTTTCACTATCTTGTTCTTGCATAACAGCTTGGTGAATTGTTGGATCAAATTGCTCACCTTCAGCTTTAATCACTTGCAGACCTTCTTTTTCTGTTGCTTCAATTAAAGAGCGATACACCATTTCAATTCCTTTAATGATCGATGCAGTCTCTTCAGAAGTTGTCTCTACTTGTAAAGCACGTTCAAAATTATCAAGGACTGGTAATAGATCAGATAGTAAGCTTTGGGCGCGATACTTTTCAGCTGCCTCACGGTCTAACTGATTACGACGGCGCATATTATCGAAGTCAGCACGTAAACGTAGGTGACGATTTTCTTCGTCAGCCAGCTTTGCTTGTAGTTCAGCCAGCTTAGCCTCATACTGTTCTTCAATTGATAACTCTACTTCTTCCTGAACTTCTGTTTGCTCTACTTCCTCAGTTGTCGTTTCAGCTTGTACATCTTCTTGTACTAAATCTTTGTTTTCCGTTGTTTCCGTCACTTGAATCCTCCTCATTATCATTCACTACGATTCTTCATAAAGGCTTGTGTTAAATCCAAGCGCATTACGTCTAATAAAGCTACAACACGTTTATAATCCATACGTGTAGGGCCAATAATAGCAATGGCTCCCTGTTGATCATCACCAATAGAATAGGTAGTGGTAATGACACTGCAATTTTCCATTTCTAGTTGTTTATTTTCTGAGCCTATCCGAATATGAATACCTGATTCATTCGGGTGGAAAAGTGACTGCACTTGGCTAGTCGTCTCCATCAAGTCCAAAATCATCCGGACTTTATTTAAGTCATGGAATTCTGGTTGGTTGAACATATTCGTTTTCCCACCATAGAAAATTTTACTTTCTGAATTATGCATTGTTGCTGTGATAAGTGCGCGAATAAAATCATCCGCTGACCGAACATGTTGCTGTAACACGGCTAGCACTTCAGCTTCAAGGCTTTTATGGAGATCCTCTAATGAAACTCCAATAAGGCGATCATTTAAGATATTCACCATTTTCTCTAAATCAGAAGCGGTAAAGTCAGGTGGTAGATTGAACATGCGGTTTTCTACATGCCCATTATTCGTCACGATAATCGCTACTGCTGTGTCGCTTGAGAGAGGGACAATTGAAAACCGTTTAACACGATGCCTTTGGACATCAGGTCCTAAAAGTATGGAAGTATACGATGTCAGCTCTGATAAAATATTGGCTGACTTTCGGATAATATGCTCTACTTCTACTAGTCGATCATTAAAAATTGATTGAATTTGTTGAATGTCCTTGGAATTAATACCTTGAGGACTCAACAAATGATCTACATAAAATCTGTAACCCTTTTCCGAAGGCACTCGACCAGAGGAGGTATGCGTTTTTTCTAAAAAGCCTAATTCCTCTAAATCCGCCATTTCGTTTCGAATAGTGGCTGGACTAAATGTAATCCCTTGTTTTTTGGAGATTTGGCGAGAACCTACCGGCTGCGCAGACACAATAAAGTCGTCTACAATGACTTGCAATATCTGTAACTGCCGATTTGTTAGCATGATTATCACCTCTGTTAGCACTCAACTAAGAGGAGTGCTAATACTATTATTAAGTTATCAAATCCCACATTTTATGTCAACGATATCGCTCAATCTTCTAGCAAAAATTGTTGAAATACTTCATTGCCCACAAAACGTCCTTTTCTCGTCAAGCGTACCCCAAGCTCATCCTGTTCTAAAAGCCCCTTTGACACTAGATCTTTTATTACCACATCATAATGGGCAGACATAGGTGTTTTAAATTTCTCTTCATATATAGAGTGCATAACACCCTCTGTTTTTCTTAGCCCTAAAAACATTTGTTCTTCTCTTTTTTCCACTTGTGATACTTCATGTGCGTGGACAATTGGTAGCTCATTTGCCTCAATAGCTTCCATATACTTTTTTAATGGACCGTGATTGGAATAGCGTATACCTGCTAAATACCCATGAGCCCCTGCGCCAAACCCCACATATTCATCATTATCCCAATAAATCTTGTTATGCTCTGAACGATACCCAGGCTTTGCAAAATTACTAATTTCGTATTGTTGAAGCCCATGTAAGGCCATTTGTTGCATCAGCACATCATACATATCCGCTTCTAAATCTTCTGTCGGTAAATACAATTTTCCTTTAGCGTACTGATTATAAAAAATCGTTTTGGGTTCTACAATAAGAGAATAGGCAGAGAAATGTGGCAAATCAAGAGTAAAAGCTTTGGCTAATGAATCCTTCCATTGCGCCATTGTTTGTCCAGGTAAGCCATACATTAAATCAATGCTGATATTACGGAAGCCAATTTTCCTAGCCAAGGCGATTGTTTCATAGACATGATCATTACTATGAGTGCGTCCAATCTTCTGTAGCAATCCCTGGTCAAAAGATTGTACCCCCATGCTTAAACGATTGACACCACCGTCGAACAACACCTGCAATTTGGCTGCAGACAATTCATCTGGATTTGCCTCTGATGTAAATTCTGTCACACTATTCATTGGAATATACGTATGAATAGACGTTAGTAGTTTGTCCAATTGCTCAGGCGATAAAGCTGTCGGTGTTCCGCCACCAAGAAAAATCGTCTCGATGTTACGGAATTTTTCAGGATGTTTTTCTGTTGTCAGGGCCATTTCCTTTCCAAGCGCTTCTATATATTCATCCACTGGTTGATTTTTAAAATAAAATTTATTGAAATCACAATAATTACAGATTTGATGACAGAAAGGAATATGAATGTAAACACCTCGTGCCATAGCAATCCCTTCTTTCGCGTTAAGTCTTTTCCATTTCTACATTATAACGAATCGATAGAAGGAACGCTATGAAACCCCACAGATACTTTTAATGAATATTGATTCTGTAATGACAAAACAAACTGCACCTCCGATTATTAGTTAGAATCTAACAATCGAAAGTGCAGATTTTTCATGTATAAAAAATGACGCCCACAGCAATTCCTAAAAGCACCAATAAATAAGGTTGTATTTTCCATCGAATTAAACACCATAAAAAGACAGCCACTATGAAAATATCTAACGTGCTGAGGATGGTTTGTGTTACAACGGGATGTACAAAAGCAGCGGCTAGAATGCCAACGACCGCCGCATTTGCGCCTGCCATCGCACCTCTAAGACGTGCAATACGGCTTAGGCTAATCCAAAATGGTAGCGCTCCAACCACTAGCAAAAACGCTGGTAAAAATATTGCGAAAGTAGCAATAATAGCCCCTGGAACGCCAGCAATGACCATACCGATATATGCAGCAAATGTAAATAAAGGGCCCGGAACTGCCTGTGTCATACCGTAGCCAGCTAAAAAATCTGAAGTACTTATTTGACCACTTTGAACAAATTGTGTTTCCAGTAAAGGTAAAACAACGTGACCGCCACCGAATACTAAGGCACCTGCAAGATAAAACTTCTCCATCATGGAAATCCACTCATGCTGCCATAAGGCGGCTAATACAGGTAAACCTAGGAGTAGCATGAAAAAAAGTACTAGTAAAACAATGCCCGTGGTTTTTGAAATAGGTATATGAACTAATTTTGAGGTATTACTCGCGTCACTTTTTTTCAGAAGTTGAAAGCCTAAACAAGCAGCGATCAATATTGCTACGATTTGAGCAAATGGATTTAGCCACGTCAATACTGTTAACAATGTCAATATAGCAATCAACCAGTGCCATTTTGTCGAGAGTAATTTTTTGCTCATATCAAAAATAGCATGAGCGACAATCGCCACTGCTACTAACTTCAAACCATGAATCCAATCCATCTTAAACTCTGTATACTTGGAGAAATAGGCAAAAATTATAAGTATCAGAACAGATGGTAAGGTAAAACCAAGAAATGATAGAAAGCTTCCTAATACTCCTCCTCTAAGTAAGCCAACCCCCATCCCCACCTGACTAGATGCAGGACCAGGCAAAAATTGACTTAACATAACGAGTTGACCATAATCATGTGCAGAAAGCCATTTACGCTTCTGTACATATTCCTGTTGAAAATAACCTAGATGAGCTGTTGGGCCTCCGAATGAGGTACAGCCCAATTTTAAAGCAACAAAAAAAATCTCCCAAAGCCTTCGCAAACTCTCAACTACTTTCCATATCTTTTATTTCATTTTACATGGAAAGCAGTTTTTATTAGATTAAGAGTTTGTAAAATTTAATTCATTATTCATCTTTCTTTATTTTAATTGCAGAACCTACTTTACTACCCTCTTTATTGATTGGAATTAAAGTGTAATTTTTTTCTGTTAAATAGAGTGCATCTACACGACTTCCCCACCTTGTACCCTCTTTATTTAATGGATAGGGTGTGGCAAAAGCCCATGATTGTCCAGATTTTGATTGGATTTTAAAGTGTAACGCATCATTGACAACACTTTCCTCAGCATGAAAATAAATGGTTGTGGAAATAGGTGTGGAGACAACTTTGTCAATGGTTATTTCCTGCTGATCACCATGCTTTACTTTTTTATCAATAGAAAAGATTTCACGATCTTGTTGTAATTGCTCTTGTGAAGCATCTACCTGAAATTCCCATGGCTTCTCAATTGGTGTTTCAACATTCCAATCTTTATAACGAATAACTAATTCTAATTGTTCATCAGTCGGAAAATCATCCATTTTAATACTATTGTATATTGTATAGACGTTGGCAGACTTTGCTATGGACTGTCCTCCATTACGAACCATATAATCTTGACCATTGACGAGAATTTGCGGAAAGAAAAATACTTGATGGTCTAGTTTAAACTCTTTTCCAGGTTCGAAAGTTGCATTCAGTAAAATTTGATTATCATCTATAATCACTTCATTTAATGTTAACCTTCCTAAGCTATTGCTAGCTGTTTTCCCTACATCCGTTTTATAGGCTTCAAAATTCACATCCTGATCCCACCACAAATACAGCGTCGATCCACTAGCAATCATTAATAAAAGGATCACAATAATAAGCCATTTCTTACTTCTCCGATTTTCCTTATCCAAATCCACAACTCGAATCATATCATTGGACAACCGTACACCTCATTTTTTATAAAGATCATTATGATTCATTGTAGTGCTCAATCATGCATTATATAACCTTCTATGTTGAAGATTCATTATGTATAAAAGGATATTACACCCCTTTATGTAGATGACGAACTTTATTGACTTCATGCATTAAATAGTCCACAAAGAGATCATCTCTTACTAGCCATGCTTGATTATTTCGCTTTAAAAACCACTCTGCTTCATTAAAGCCCGCAAAGGATTGTGTCAGTGGCATGTTATTTTTTTCAATTATCCAATCAACCTCATCGTTTGAATAGAGCATAAACATTTCATCTTGCTGATTTTTATAGAAAGTCCCAAACGTAGACCCTTTTATGTTATAACGATTTCTTTTTGCATCCTCTGGAATAGGCTCTATATGGAATGTTGCCACTACATACTGCTTGTAAGCTTCCACCGTTAATGAGCAGCCAGCAGCCTTTTGATGTCCACCTCCACCATATTTGGCGGCAATAGCTGACACATCAATATGATCATGAATTGTTCGAAAGGATATCTTTTTACTGCCCATATTGATCATCGCAATATAATCAAGATGCGGATTTTCCTTTCCCAATTCATTACCAAGCTCAGAAAGATAGGATTCTGCATAGACAACCCCAGCATAGTATTCACCCAAAGTGGTTTGAATAAGCTCCCGTTTCTTACGTCGAATGTAACGCTCTGTTTTTTCTTCTTCCATGCTTAAAATTTTCTTTTCAAAATCATCGAAGTCAAAGTGATCACTTGTTTTTAAACGCTCGAGCATTTTCTCTTCAAACTCTTCAATCGACACTAAAAAAAGAGTGCATTTAATCTTTGCGCTTGTAAATTGCCGTTCTTTTCCCATTCCCATGTATCGTATTGTCTTACTAACTCTACAAATTCAGAAATGGCTTCTGTTTTTTCTAATAGTCCATGGATAACGAGGTATTGATAATATAAAGATGTAGCTGACGTTAAAAAGCCTTGCTCATCCTCAATTAATACCTTTCCCCACTCATATTGATTGAAATGAAGTGCTGTCTTATGATGATCCAACAATTGCACATTACCTGTCGCCTGATAATAATCATGAATCCTTTTTTCATTCTCTTCATTTGGAGAAAGGTCAGTAATAAACAAAAATGTTTTCTGTTGATCATTCTCCAAAAAGAATTCGATTTCGCGATCAAGTGCTGTAATGGAATTGTAGCGTATTTTCACCTTATCGTTAAAAGCAAGCTTGGCTAAAATCCCACACCCTACTCCGTCTAGATCATTATGTGATAATAATTTATACATGTTCTCACCTCCACTGTAGTATGGTTATTTTTTCAGTATTCAAACAGATAATGACGTTCAATACGTAACAACATTGATATTGTTTTCCAGATAACATACATTAAAATCATACATCTTTAGGGTGAAAGAGAGGACACAGTGAATGAAAAGGAAACTAGTTTATAGTGGAATCGGATTTATCTGATCTTTGCATTAGCATTTTCAGCTTATTTAATAAGTCTAATGTAATGTGAGTTAAGGATTAATTCATCTACCTGTTCCGTTGTTACAACGAATTTTTCTCCCAATGTACCTCCACTCCCCCTTTTAAAATTCTCCTTCATCTGATTCACCCATTATGATTACATCCAATTGGAATTGGTCATATTGGCTTCTTGTCATAAGGAACTCAGATATATAATTTTTATTCTTTTTTATTTCTTTAAACTTATCTTCCGCTTCTTTTTTAGAATTAAAAGATAATAGAGGCTCTCTATCTGTGTCCAAATCAATATAGGTAATTACATATTCTTCATCATTAGAAGGTGTTTTCACATAAAGCCCTCCCTTTACCCTTAATGGTTTTTAACTACTTATGATTTGAAGCGGTAAGCCGTATCATGATGTTTAGAAAAATAATCAAGCATTTGACTATGACTAATATTTTCGAACACTTCTTCTTTTCCATCTTTTTCTTCTTGGATAACCACTTGATAAGACCTCACAACCTCACCAAACACTTCATTTTATTCAATAATATTACATCTACTATTAGAAAAAATTTAGTTGCTTGGAACACATTTAAAAGTTATACATAAGCTTTACTAACTTATCGAAATCCTTATCATCAAATGTTACAAATTCTTTTTCTAATATCGAAAGTGCTTGTTGTACCGCTTCATCTTCGTTAATATCTAATGTTACACCTATTTAGTAGAACAGAATATACTTCGTAGTATAAAAGAAAATATAACAATTGGTATATTTATGGTAATTATATATTTTCAATGTTAGAATTTTCTATGAATGGTTTTTGTATATCAACCGTTCCCGAAATATCAGAAAAGAATGGGGGTCTTAAATGAAAAAATCAGTCCTACTTAGAGTATTGGCATTTATAGCCGTATTGCTTATCCTTTTTTCAGTTGGGATACAAACCTATGATTTTCTTATCCTATTGTTTGCTGTTTTCTTTATAGGTACCCCGTGGTACAAATTTTTCAAAAAAAGTAAATTTAAATTTAGGAAGGTTAGTAAATGAAGAAAAAATTAATCTTTTTTGTAATGGTTATGTTTTTAGCATTTCAACCCCTATCTGTAAATTTAGGTGCTTTAGCTAAAGAAAAAAATGAAACTACTGACACTACTGATTGTAATAGTTGCTCACAACAAGCACCTTTGCAAATTGAAAAGAATGGTTTCCTTAATGACTCAGTAGTTGTAAATGAAGTGAAACAGGATTTAGATATTGCAGAGAATTTCACACATAGTGAATACAGTAGAGAAAACTTTGATTGGCAAAATACTGAGTATATGGATTACGGTAAAAATAAAGATGGATTAATGATTCCTTATAAAAAGAACAATGAAAGTTTTGATATACGATTACTGACTACTTATGATAAAACAACTGGTGAAGTTGGTGAATTTATCATAATGAAATCAATGTTACTTATGCAACATTGAATAACGAAGACATGCTTGGTATGACTATTGAAGCAAGTACAAATAAAGTAATTGATAAACAAGTATATTTCGATGAAAACTCAGAAGTTTCCCTTTTATCAACTAACAGTGCTAAAGCAGGTTATTGGAGTGATTCATGGGAATGCTTAAAAAACTATTGGTATGATGCACCTGAACTGACAAAACAAATATGTAGTGCTGCGTGTGCGTCAGTAATATTTGGTGGAAATGTTGTAGGTGCTGTCGCTTGTGCTAGTTGTTTAGGTTCTCATGTTATGGTATGTCTAATCCATTAATAGTTAATTAAAAATCCCCTTCTTTAGACGTTTAAAACGTACTTAGAGGGGATTTTTATATAGAGGACTTACTGGAAGTCACCCCATATGGTACTATATTATTCCGCATGTTCTTTCATTAATTTATCAAGTGCTTTACCATAAGCATCTTTGTTTTCCTTACTTAACTCATAAAGTGCGTTTCTCCATCATCGTACCGTTTTTATTGGGGATGCTGCGCATGCTGTTACACCCGACATGGGGCAAGGGGCATGTCAAGCAATCGAAGATGCTCGAATATTAGCAGAATATCTTAATAAGTATGAAAATATCACTCAAGCATCTGCCAATTACAATGCCCATCGAAAAGAAAAAGGAAATACAATCTCTAAGCAATCATGGAATATTGGCAAAATGGCTCAGATGAATAATCGTTTTTTAATTAGCCTAAGAAATAAGTTATTACAATTAACACCTCCAGTAATGATTCAAAAACAAGCACATCATGTCTATAATTTTGAAACCACAAAATAAACCAACTATAACAAAACGCTTAAAATCTGCATTTTCTTTGTGCAGATTTTTTCTTTTAACTAGGCAAATAGATAAAAAGTAATAGCGCTTAAAGTTTTTCTTATAATAATATTATCATCCTTTTTCATCTCAAGATATTTCTTTAAGAATTAAGCCGCAGTAAGATAGTTAGAATTTGTAAATAAAACTTAGATTTTTCAGAAATGTCTATAAATATTTTTTCAGTAAAATATAATCACCATCTCTGCTAAAATATGCTATTATACTTTTAGTATAATGTCCTATTTTTATTAAAGTAAAAATAGAGGAAATATGAACTATAAAAAGGATGATGAATATGCAGAATATCCAACAATTATTCCAGAGCGAAGATGGAAATATCCAACAAAGAGAGAATTTTTTGTCCCTATTAGAGAAAATTGTTTCCTCATTAGATGAATTAAAGAACCCAAATAAGACAACTCTTGGTCCAATGAAAGAGCGATCGGCTAATTTTTATCAAGAGCTTATGCAAGAGCATCAAGTGCCAACAACTGGGATTGGACTAGATCAAGTTGTACAAGAATTGACACATTTAATGCAAGGACACCCTTATCATACACGTAACTTTGTAACAAATGTTTTACCAATGGCAAGTATTCCTGGAGTGTTAGGACAGTTTACAAATGCGCTATTAAATGGCAATAATTTATGGGATGTTTATGGCCCTGCTGCTGCTGAGTGTGAGGTTAAAGTAGTAGCAATGATGTCTAAATTAGTGGGCTATGACTATACAAAAAGTTTTGGCTATACAACGTGGGGTGGACAAGGTGCTGTTTTCAGTGGACTTCGTCTTGCCATTGCAAAACAATTCCCTCAAGCAAAAGAAGATGGTGTTCCTACTAATTTATATTGCTTTGCTTCAGAGAATGCCCATTACAGTCTTTTAAAATCAGTAGAAGCAGTGGGTATCGGCAGTAAACATTTAGTGCGGGTAAAAGCGGGTAAAGATCATTCGATGGATGTGGAAGACTTACGTGCACGTATGACAGAAGTCATCGAAAATGGCGGTATTCCTGTTTATGTAGTAGCGACAACAGGTGCTACTGATCAATTTGGCATTGATGATGTCCAAGCCATCAAAGAAGTCACAACAACCCTTGAGAAGAAATACAACTTACAACCAGTACATATTCATGCTGATTCGGCTTTAGGTGGTTTTTATGCCTTCTTCAATGATTATGATTATAATAAAAATCCACTCCAATTCGAGGCAGAGGTTTTACAAGGATTAGCACAAATCCATGAACGTATGCAGCATTTATCCATTGCGGATAGCCTATGCTTTGACTTCCAAAAGCTTGGTCAAACTCCTTATTTAACTAGTCTATTCTTAATTAAGGAAAGTAAAAGTTTACAGCTACTAGATATGGAGGACTTTGATACGCCATATGTAGGCAATCGTGGTTATGGCTCTTATCATACTGGCTATACATTAGAATGCTCTCGTATGGGTAGCTCCATTGCAATTTTTGCTGCATTGCAGGCATTCGGTAAGGAAGGCTATCAACAACTATTAGCTAATTATGTACGTGTGAACTTAGCATTCCGTGCTCAATTAGCTGAAAAAACACCAATGCTACAGGTGGTTAATGAATCCAATATTGGGCCAGTCACAGCGTTCCGTTTATATCCAGACGGCATGAATTGGCAAGCTGAACAAGCTGGTCACTATACACAAGACCAAATAGAACACATAAACGGTATCAATGCTTCATTCTTTGAAATTATTGGAGAAGGTCGAGACGAAGTATTTTTTGGTGACACAACGCGCGTTTGCACGGTTAGTACTAGGGATACCACACAGCAAGTACCAGTTGCAGCGGCAAAGTTTTTCTCTATCTCACCTTATACAGAGACAGAACATATCTCTAATATGATTCATTTCTTACAGCAAAAGCTTAAAGTACTGGAGGCGTCACACATTGCGTATCGTCACTAAATTTAAGAGTTCTTTACTCTACAAATATATTGCCAGTTTCACCATTCCAATAGCGATTATTTCCTTGCTCTTTAGTATTGTGTTATTTGCCGTTTCTTACCGCATTATCGACAATTTTGTTATTAAACAATTTGAATCTACTTTAGAGATTACATCGACCACGATTTTTGAAGATATTGAGAAAAATGATGTAAAAGCAGCGGATAATGGTAGCCCTGACAAATACAAAAAGCTTTTGGATCAATTAAATGCAACGGTTAAAAAATATGATGTAGAAAACGCCTATGTCCTTTCTAAAGCAAACGGTAAGGAGCATATCGTCGCTCTAAGTAATACCGACAATCATCAGCAAGATTATGTATTTAGTGAAGAAATGCATGAAGCCGTAGCATCTGGCAACACACAAACAAGCGATATTTACAAGGATGAGTATGGTATCCATAAATCCATTTTTATCCCATTTAAAGATACAGATATTATTTTCGGTTTAGATATGGATGCTTCCTTCATTTCTAAGCTACAAACGGAGACACTTTGGATTTGTATTATTTTAACGATTGTCTTTGTAATTTTTGGTATAATCGTTGCTTACTTTATTAGTGTGGGCATTACGAAGCCAATAAAAAAAATGACGCGCTATGTTGGTCAAGTTGCACAGGGTGATTTAGCTGTCGAACCACTTCAAATAAAAGGTTCCAATGAAATCGCCCAACTTTCATCAGGCATTGAAAACATGACGGAAGATTTGCGTTCGTTAATTACACAAATCGCTCAAAATGCTGAACAAGTGGCCGCAATGTCAGAGGAATTAACAGCAAGCTCCGAACAGACAAGTGCATCCATTCAGCAAATTACCTCTTCTATGCAAGAGGTGGCAGCGGGTTCAGAAAAGCAAACCTCTTCGATAGAAGAAGTGGATAGTCATATTACAACCATCTCTAACAAAATGTCAGAGGTAGTGACAAGTGTAACCGATGTTACAGATAAGGCATTCCAAGCATCTGCTATATCAGAAAAGGGCAACACTACCATACAAGATGCTACTGAAAAAATGGCCGTAACATCTCAGGCTATTCAAGAGTCAGCAGTGGTAGTAGAACGTTTAAGCACATATACAAATGAAATTGGGGATATTGTGACATTGATTACCCAAATTACGGATCAAACGAATTTGCTTGCATTAAATGCTTCGATTGAGGCAGCGCGTGCAGGTGAACACGGTAAAGGCTTTGCTGTTGTGGCGGAGGAAGTCCGTAAATTAGCCGATCAATCTTTAGAGGCTACTAACAGTATCCGTACACGTATTGAAACGATTAAAGAGGAATCTGCACAAGCTGTCAAATCAATGGCTATCAGTAGCAGTAATCTTGCCGAAAGCTCAACAACATTCAATGCATCTGGCGAGGCATTTGCTGATATCTATGCCCACGTCACAGCACTTACAAAGGAAATGGACCATGTCAATAACGTGATGTCATATATCAATGAAGGTGTTAGCAGTATCGCTAGTTCCGTTGAACAAGTGGGAGTTGTAGCTGTACAAGCTTCAGGCAATATTCAAAACGTAGCAGCTGCCTCTGAGGAGCAATCCGCAAGTATCGAAGAAATAACAGCTTCCTCTAATAACTTAGCTGAAATGGCTCAACAGCTCCGCAATATCATTCAAAAATTCCAGTTATAAAATATAAGAAATCCGCTATGCCCATTTTCGGCATAGCGGATTCTTCTTTCCAAACTCTCCTACCAGAATGGTAAAGGTTTAGGCAATAATACTTTTCACAACTTTTGAAATAACGGCACCTTCAGCCTGACCTGTCAGCAATGGTTTTGCAATTTTCATGGCTTCTCCCATGTTCATTCCTTTTCCAACACCCGCTGCCACTAATTTGTCTGCAATTTCTTCTTCTGATAATTGCTTTGGTAAAAAGGATTTCAAAAGTGTCAATTTGGCTTCCTCTTTTTCAATTAGGTCTTCTCGCCCAGCCGTTTGTGCTCCTTCTAAAGCCTGATTTGTTTGTTTGACCTCTCGATTAATAATAGCCATTTCTTCCTCAGCTGTTAAAGCCTCTCCCTTTTCTTTTTCAGCTGAATCTAATGCTGATTTTAAAAGAGATAATACACCCTTCGCTAATGTATCTTTTTCTCTCATTGCCGTTTTTAATTGTTCAAATACTTCTGTTTTTAACAATGATCTCACTCCTTCTAACCGTCTATATCAAAAAAATTATATCATAAAAATCATCAAGGTTTATAGTTCGTTGCGTCTGCTAACTTTACTTTATAGTATAATATTCCCTTTAACTCGCCTTCATAAGTAAAAATGCCTTGCTGAATTAATTGGCGTAGACGATAGTCAATCCATTCAACCTCTCTCAATTCTTCCATATGCCCCAGCACCTCTCCAATTAACCTAGCGGCCACTTGGTAATGAGTTTCCTCTTGTTCTTCCTGTAAACGTTTAGCACAGGCAATGATCAAGTCATCCTCTCTATCTTCATTATGATTGCCCCAGAGTTCATGATATTTCCATGTATGTATGCAATCGTAATCATCCATTAACAGATTTAGCCCTTCTTTGCATAGGGAGTGCCTCAATGCTTCTTTTAATGGCCTTCCTTGGAAGTGTTCATAAAAGTAAAGTAAATCCTCTGTTCTGACCTCTCCAGTCGATCTTGGATAGTGATCCTCTGCTAACTGTGGTAAAGTATATAACTCATGAAATAACTGAAAAGTATCCAATACATAGATAGCATTTGTTTTCTGTTCGAGCATCGCCAAAACGAGTCGAAGTCCTATTTGCTCATGAGCATTTTGACAAGTCCAAATCATTATAGCCTGATGAGGGGGGATATTTTTAATTTTCTCTATTGCTTCCTTCATCTCCCGCTCACATATAATCAATCCATCGTCTTCTATTGTATAGCGCTGTTCCAACCATTGATAACGTGCTTCAATCCCGTCCCATGTATGTACATTTTTCAAAGGACCAACAGAAAAATTACCTGGCACAACAATGATTTCCTCGGACTTAGCATAGTCAGGATTACGAAAGGCTGCTTTCAAGTTCCCCCCAGGTGAATGACCGAATATAATATGCACCGTTTGTACCTTTAAAGGATCCCGCTCCTCCGCTTGCTGTAATAAAAACTGTAACATGCTGTCTCTTGATTGTTCATTTATTAAAGTTAAAAGAAGCATCGACTTCGCATCAGCTTCACTCAATCGTTGTATTGACTGTTTTAGTTGGTTGATTTTCTCCATCATCTGTACTCCTTTATTTAAAAACACCTAACCTTATCATACCTTTTTATTACCTCAAATTACTAATTTAGTTAGTTTTATAAAATGATAGGTTATTACTATTGCTAGTGAGTTCTTTAATCTGGGCGGAGGTTCACTTACTTTGAGCGGCTTTCTTACTCTTTGGAGCGGGGGCTCACTTCTTTTGACTATTTGTAGCAGGCCAATGTATGAACTATTTTCTTCAGAGCTAAAAACACTCATTTTCCTATAAAAAAACATACTACCCGTATTAGCCCAACTACGACGGTAGTATGTTACTTAATCAACATTCGTTAAAAATATCTTTCCTTTTTTAGTTCCCTCAACAGCATAAATTGCCTTATGGATATCCAATAATGGAAAATGAGCATGTACATTCATCATTTTTAAGGAGCCATCCTGTACAAGGTGTATAAGTTGTTGCATCGTTTGTTGCCATTTTTCAATTGACGTCTGACGTTGCCAATGGCGTAAATGAAACATCTTCGCTTGTACCTTTGCTTCCTTCACAATATATGTCCAATTTACCTGAATACCCGATAAAAGACCAATAGCTAAAAAAATACCCTCGGGCTTTACGCAGAAGGCAAGCTGATTGCCTGCCTCTCCACCAATCGAATCAATTGCTGCATCTGCTCCCTTACCATTTGTTAATGCCATAACCGTTTCGTAAAGTGGCATTTGAGAGGTATCAATGACAAAAGCTGCCCCAAGTTGCAGTAATTCTTCAGTATGCTGATTACTTCGTGTCACAGCAATAAGTTGATAGCCTAGCAATTTCGCAAGTTGAGCATAGAGATGTCCAATGGCAGAACCACAAGCATTTACTAATAAGACATCGTTTGATTGTAAATTAAGTACCTCTGAGCATGTTACGAAGGCTGTAATTGGATTAATATACATTTGTGCTGCTGTAAAATCATCCATAGTTTCAGGAATAGTCACTGCAAAATCTACTTGCGTTTTCACTATTTCCTGCCAAGTTCCCTCTCCCCGTAACGGCAATACGCGCTGACCAATAATCTTCGGTGAAACAAGCGGTCCAACAGCTTCTATTATTCCTACTCCCTCATAGCCAGGTATAGTTGGTAAAGTGATTCTATGAGCATATTTCCCCCATATTGGGATTAAATCTGAGGGATTAATCGGTCTGGCTAGCATACGAACAAGAATTTCTTGACCTTGAGGAGGCTCGATTGTTTTATTCTCTAGCCTTATTACCTCTTGCGGGTTTCCAAATTCATAGATTTTTAGGCATTTTACTTTCAACGATTCTAGCTCCTTTATTCATTCCGTATAAAACAACATCATACCAGGAGCATCTATTTCACGTTCTTTAAATCCAAGCTTCTGATAGAAAGGTTGTTTACCTTTAGCACAAAATAATTGAACCCATTTTATATTTTCTTTTTGACATTGCTCTAAAAGAGCATCCATCACCATTGTGCCAACACCTTTCGTTGATAATCAGGGTGCACCATCACATCACAGATAAATGTTTGATAGATACCATCAGAGATAATACGTCCATAACCAATTAGATTTTCTTTTTCATATATAGATGTACTGAACCAGTTATTACAAATAGCCTTGTATAATTGTTCATACGTATACAGCCCTTTTGCATTCCAACCAGTTGTTTGGTGCAATGCTTTATACGAGTCTATCGTTGGATTTGTTTCTTTGATTATATACATATAACACCCTCCTTATTTTGAATAAATATACAAAATAACATATATTTAATCAACGATAAGTTTATGATGTCAAAGTTGCAGAAGCGTTAATTGACCTTCTTCATCCATATTTAATTGTAAAGCTTCATCTATTTCAATACTAATCGGGCTGATTACTGCTTTCTTATCAGAAAAATACCAAAGACGTCCACTCGGTCCTAAAAGGATATTGGCTCCGTCTTCATAGTTCCCTAGAAAATTAAGGCTATCTAGTTGAATTTCCTTGTTAGCTATGGGATTAATAGCATACTCCTTTAACTTTTCAGCAATTGTCCGAATGTCATCTGACGTTAAATTGATTTCTCCAATATGTAACACTTGCTCTACAGAAAAATTAACTTCAGCATCTTTTGGATTTATTTCCTGTCTTGCAATAAGCTCCACTATATTGCCTTCAGGATCGTAGAAATAGCATGCATATGCTTTTAAAAAATCAAAATAGACTTCATCCTGCCCCTCTGAATCCAGCAAGCCTACATGCTCATTTGCCCAAATCTTTGCCTGTTGAAATAAGTTACTAGGAATATTTAATGCAAAATGATACTGCTTTGGCATTTTAGAAGGAATCTTCTCAAATATCATCCTGCTTTCCCCCAAGGCTATTGTAAAATAATCAGCTGTTCTTTCTAACAAAGTAAAGCCTAACAGATCAACATAAAACTGCTCCATTTTTTGCATATCATGGACATATAATTTTACCTTCGTAATCTTCATCTTTAAGCACCCCTTTACACCCCCTACTATACAAGGAGCTGATAAGAATGGCTTCATGCAAAAGAATGAAGTTTACTTTCGTATAGTTAAAGCAGCTCTCGGTCTCCCCTGCTATTTGGCTGCGATATCACGAGGAATTCAACATCTTCTTGTGAATCGTTTCGCATTTGATGTGGTACATTGGGAGGTACTTCAATTCCCTCAAGTTGCTTTAACTCAATTCTTTGGTCATTCAGTTCTATTGTAGCGGTGCCTGAAAGAACAAAGAAAAACTGCTGTGCATGATGGTGATAATGATTTACCTCAGCTGTTTGAGCAGGCATCCTCTCATGTATCACACTAAGCTCCTTATTTTGTACAAGATGCCAGCCATCACACTGTGCTCCCCATTGATAGTGTTGTGCTAATGCCTTGTTAATTTTCATTCTTACTCTTCCTTTCCTGTGAAAATTCAAATACTTTAGAGGAGGAATGTCCATGATTCTTGTTAATTTCACTCATCCAATCAATTCAGCTAAGCTAATTTTCCTTTTTTGAAAATCTGCACCGATATTCTGTAACTCAGCTTCTAACTTTAAGGCACCTGCTTCAACTCCCCTATAAATTATTAGCGGTGGCTGTTCTAAAGCCTTTCTCGCTTGTGAATAATCATAAGATAATAATTTTTTTAGCAACAATAATGTCTTTAGTTTATCTTCTCCTTCCCCAGTAATAGTTAATTCATAGTACGCTATAGAACTTTCTTCAGGCAACATTTCTTCTAAACCAGGTGGAATCAGTACACTTTCAAGGAACAAAATTAAATTGTCATAAGCCATTGAAAAATGCCAGCTGCCTGTCCCATGAAGAGCGGTAAAAACAGCTGTATCCCCTCTTGATAGATCCAGACAATAGGGATCGCCTTCATCTGTTGCGATGACTAAATAATCATGTGGCCAATCCACAATCACCTCTTCTGTCACCGGATTATAATTATAGCCCTCCTGCCCTGGTATTAAATCTCTTGCGCTATAGATCATTAGATTAGTATAATCACCTGTAGCCCATGTGACCCTTTCAACAACATAATGTCTCAAAAAATAAATATACTCTGCTGGCAATGACCACCCACCATCCACAAATTGGCTAATATCCTCTTCTGATTGCTGAGAAAAAACCATGGGATAGGCTGACTCCCGCTCCTGAATCTCATCTATAAAATCACGCATTTGCTCTAATACTGCATCGAGTTTCTTTTCTAAATCTTTCAATGGAATTCTCTCCTTTTAATGACCAAGTGTCTTTCTTGCATTTTAACATACCCCATTATTAACCAAATAAGGGGAACATGTTATAATCATTAAAATAGACTGATAGTAGGCATAACGTAAACAAAAATAACGGATGGGAGCGATCTGTCATGCAACATATGAATGAACAGACAATACAGCCAGCCAACACGGAATTTTTGAAAGCACTTCGCTATTTAGATTATGGTAAGGTAACACAAGGGGAAGCATGTCTCAAACAAGCCACTCATTTAGCAAATCTGCTAAATGACCATATCACATTTATTCGTGCTGCCATTTGTTATGGAGAGTTGCTATGGCACGCTGAAAAATATGATGCCTCCGATCATTGGTTACAGCTGGCACTTGATCGATTGACTGTAGTACAGCAAGATTTAAATGATTTACTAGATGTGCAACGAGCTCGATCCCTACTAAACCACCGACGACATCCATTATAAGGAGCAAGCAATCTTGAAATTACTTATTAGACGTCCAGAACAATCGGACATCCAGACGTTACACGAATTCTTTGATCTTGTCATTCGGGATACTTATAAAAAAGAAGGAATTGCAGAGCTAGTGGACGATCAACAGCATGAATGGGAAACGAAAAAACAGTACGTAGCAATGGACTTAGAAAGCCAGGGCGAAAAAAGATTTTTCTGGTTAGCTTTGAATGAAGAAACCAATGAAATAATAGGCACTATCGAATGTGGTCAAGCCAACGAAATCATCCAACAAACGATCAAAGAGAATCTATTCAATTGTCTAGAAATCGGGACCGTTTTTGTTCATCCTGACTATCAAAATCGTGGGATCGGCACCGTGCTACTACAAAAAATGCTCCTGACGTTAGAAAATCGAAGGGTTCCTAGTTTTTGTTTAGATAGTGGATATAAACAAGCGCAAATGATCTGGCAGAAGAAATTTGGACAGCCTGATATTGTCCTTGAAAACTATTGGGGAACAAATAATCACCATATGATATGGAAGCGAACACTACCATTCCGATTATAGAAGGAAAAAATGCTCTATCAGATAACACAAAATCTCTATGTAAATAACAAATCTTTAGTCAATAACATGCTTTATGCATACAATATAAAACACTTTCCAAAAGATTTACAGGGTCGTTATTAAGAAATATACTCAAGCTTCGTGGTTTAGGGTATGACAAATTACAATGAATACTCAGTGTGACTTCCACTTAGCTTTCATGCGTTACCATCTGATGAAAATCATCCTAATAAAAATTTATGGGACTCTTGATTAAGTGGGATAAAACTCTAAAAAAGACTTTGGGTCAGTATGATGCTTGGTTCGCAATAAAGAGATTATAAATGCTAATACTTATTATGTTTGGAGGGGAATGAAATGTTAAAATTCATTGATGATTTAGCTGGTGCGGTTTTCGATGTTTTTATGTTGTTTTGTTATTTCTTTGCAGGCGTAATAATTGTAGGAGTCCCCATTTTTTTACTAGCTAAGTTTTTCCTATTGTTTCATTAAATTTCAAACAGGTTGGTCCCACTTTGAAAGGAATCACTATAAACAGTGATTCCTTTTACGATTAACGAATACGCTCCATAATAGGAAAATATTTTTTGCTTGTTCTCTGGTACTTATGGGCGAGACAATGCTATTATTTAATAAATTTATCATAGAAACGTTTGAGCATCGTTGCCATCTGTTGTCTTGTGAGTGTATCTGTAGGGTTCATACACTTGCCATCTCCTCGTATAACTCCCTTTTCAATGGCCCATTCCCAATCTTCTTTATGTATTGGTGATACCACAGCATTTGATTGTAATTCTGCTTTCCCAACTAACAACTCTTTCATTTCAGTAAGTTCCTGTTTTAGTTGCTTATTTTCTTTCTTTAATTCTTCATACTGAGACAATGATATCTCCTTCTTATTCGTATCTGTGAACCAGGATAAAGACTTAGATCCATTTAATTGGTTTAAATCTACAGTTCCTTTAATCCCTGCTACAATCCCTTTATCTGTGTACTGCCATAAGTCACAAGCAAAGTTTGGCTTTAGTCCAGGTGAACTAGAGCCACTATAGCGAGGAATCCACAAGAAATCATAATTTTTAACGGTATCCATCAGATAAGGTTTGAAAAAATGATGGCCTGTATATAGTCCGACTTTTACAGCCTTACTTTTTAAATAATCTATAAACACCTGTGTGCCTTGTACGATATTTTGGACACTAGCACCAAAGCTTTCTTCGATATCTACAACATAAAATAGTGGATTATAGTTTTTTGCTCTGTTATAGAAATCTTTTGCTTGTTCCAATGCCTCAGTACCATTTTTAAAGGTAACATAAATATAAACGCCAAAAGGTACCTTGTACTTCATACAAGCTTCTATATTTTGAATGTATTTACGGTCAATTGTGCTTGTACCATATTGAGTGCGGATTATAGCCAAATCAACATCTTTATAAGCTTCAGACCAATCAATATCTCCTTGATGATGTGAAATGTCTATGATATAACTCATTCAATTGTCCCCTCCCTAAAAAATAGTAAATAAATTGTGGATAGAAGCGAACCCATTGCTTCAAGCATTATTTAGAATCATTCATTAAAATAATAGTTATGTAGATTATTCTAGTCCTTATAGGTTCTTTATTTAGTGGTCAGATCATTGTTAAATAATAAAGAGGGAGCACTTTTCACAGAGTGTTCGTTAGTCGAATTAGCTAAAAAATTAGCGACTTTATGTCATATATTTACTTTGTAATTAAGTGCTAATTCATCCCCAGGTAACCCTCTTATTCCCCAATTATGTTTAGGCGTTTCAAAAATTGTAATTTCAACATCTTGAGGTGAAATATTTAATTGGTTATTTATGCGTTCAAATAGTAGCTTTACTAATTGTTTTTTAGCTTGAATCGTTCTACCTTCAAACATACTAATTTCTATTATTGTATAGGATTCAGTTCTTTCACTTGCAAAATAAAAATCCTCTTTGTCCATAGGAAAAAAGCGATGAAATTTCTTATCTAGTGGATATTCAAGTGCGTCTACCATACAAGAATGGATAATATTCGATAATGTTTCCTTAATGGGATTTAACCTTCCGTTAACACCATAAATTTTAATTTGTCCCAACGACCTCTCACCTTTCTTGACTTACTAATCTAAACTCAACTACCAAATACTGTTCTATAACGATATTATAAAATTCTTCAACATGACCATCAAGCTAATTCCTATGCTTGATTTCATTTAAACAATCACTCAATCTATTCATGAAACAAATATGAACTATTTAAACCAACAATCCCAAAGTAATAACTCTACTTAACTGTGACTATAATAACTGCAATACGCTGCAAGCTCAGGTAGAAACAGTTATCCAAATAGTACACATTCTGTTGTTCCAATCTGGTAAAGAAATAGATATAAAATATATTATTGTTGCTGACAAACTAACGTTTGAAGTAGTGGGTGCCTATATACCTTAAAGCTCCAGGAAATGAAAGAGAGAGTGAGCGAAACTCAGGACATACTGTTGCTTCGTTAGTTTCTACACCTTTACATTTATATAATTGAAAAGGAAGAAAATAGAATTACCAAAAACCAGCTACTCCATTTTAAAATTAGCACCTGGTCTTTATTATTCAATTTCAAAATTGACCCAAACTTTATATCTACCCTCAATAGCACTTTCTGTATAAACTCTACACTCTTTTATAGAAGCTAATCTAAAAGCAAGTGAATAGGCTATTTTGTAATCTGGAGTATCATAGCCGTTATAAATTCTTCCATATATTTCATTTGCAATTGAATCTGCCCAGGTGTCAGCTTCATATAGAGTATCGAAAAGTATTTCTTCTCTGTTCCATTTAATAGTCATGTCATAAACTCCTACGTAGTAATAGAAATAATCTAGATAAATGTATTGTTAGGGATTTGAACTGCATATTTCAAAGCAAGTAGCTACGGACCGTTTCGTAAAATCTTTAAATTGCACTTTACAAATAATTTGATTTTTCCGAAAATTGAAGAGATTGCAATTACAAAGGGCTATTAATATAAAATTATATGAAAGTACTATAAAATTATTTCTAATATTGAGAAAAGGTGGAAGTAATATGAATTCAATAGACAAATCATTAATTTTAGCGATGGTAGTAGGGTTATACGTATATATAGCCAGTAAAAGTGAAAATAGTGTGCTTCTAAATTTTGTCACACTTTATATTATAATTTCAATAGTTTATTTATTATTTAGAAAAATTGAAAAAGAGTAGGGAAAGATAACTTAATTATAAGTAGGAGATTCGAGACCTTTGAAAAGAATCACAGTAAACTATTTAAAAAGAAAGCAAGTGATAGTAGCCAAAACAAAAATGCCCTGGTACACAATAAAATCTAGTAACTGGGCATTATTATTACTAATTACTACGTTGTGTATCATTTTTTACGACATAATTTTCTTCAATAGTTGCAAAAAAATCAGTCACTTTTAAAAATTATTTCCCCTGTTTCCTCTATCCTAATAAGTATAGGTTTATTTTCACCTGTTCCAATTTCAATACATTTACAATTAAATACATCTCTAACTAGTGCTACATGATATTCTTCATAACTACCATCGTCAAGTTCTAACCCGTTGTCAGAGTCGTAGAAAGTGTCGATTTCACAAATACTAGTCTCTCCATCTTTCCACATAATTTCTAATCTCGGCTTTGATATCCCATACTCCAGCAGCTTTAAAACTGCATTATCATAAATCATTTTCCCACTTCCCCTTTTCTTAAGGTGCAGATGGAACAATATGAGCGTCTGCTTTACTATTATGTATTATACCATTTTGAGTAGTTAAATAATGGTTGGTTTTGGAATCAAAGTAATCACCAAATTTTCTTCCGAAGTTCCTCTTTATTTACATTTATCATATTACCTTTTCCAGCATAATTTTCAATAAGCTCGCAGAAATGCTCATTATATTTTTTCTTTATGTCCTAATATGTCATGTTTATTTTCTGAACACGGTGGCATGAAGGTGGAAGAAAACATTGAAGACCACCCATAACAGAGTAGTCTTAATTGGCAAATTTCTAAACATCATTCCCATGAATAATTCAGGATTTTTATCAAATTCTTTTATTTATTTATGACTTCTTTAAAGCCTATTCGATGTATGATAAGACGATAGCCAGCGTATCCTTCTTCGTCTAGAAACTCCTCAAATTCTCCGTAGACAATTATAGGTGTATTGTTTTTATAAGCGTTCTGCATGTTTCTAATAATTTTTTCTTTCACGTCAGGGTTAGCGCTCTGAAAGTGACAATTTATAAGCTCGGAGTATTTACTTAGATAAAAAGATAGAGTGCCATCACTATGTTTTTCGAGTCCATCTGGAGGATTACCGGCTGTCCACAATAAAGTTTTACGCATTGCATAGTAAGCTTTCTCCATTCCTAGTTCTGTAAGCATTACATTTATATATGTATCTTGATCCTCAAAAGTAGAGTCCAGCTCTAACGTATCAAGACGTATTTCTCCTACGTTGTCATAATTTTCAAAACTAGAATCTTCTCCGTCTAAAATGTCCGACTCTTTAAGTTCTACTACAGTTGATTGATTTTCTCCGATAGCAGTATACTCAGGTGGTGGTGTCATATACTCTGAGCCGCCTCGTTCCTCTATTCTTTCTTTCGCTGCCTCCAGGCTGTCCTCACTGAACATAGACTCTACCAGTTCTTGCGTATGAATTTCCTTTTCAACTTCGCCCATAGACTGTTCTTCTGTCTCTGAACTACACCCTGCAATAATTACAAATAAAAGTGCGACAATTGTTATAATAACGCTTCGTATTTTCATATTACATACTCCTCCCTCTAGTTCAATTTTGTTAGAACCCTTTTAATAATACCTCAAATAAAGTTTATTTGGATAACTATTTCCATTTATTACAAAAGCCCAAGGTCTATATTTAGCCAATTATAAAAAGGTATTTAACGTTTTTTATATAGTGTTTCTTTTCTATAAAATGCATTAATATTAGACTACTCCTCAGCCTTGCTATAGGTATGATAAGGGAAAGTTTAGGATCCCTCAGGTGCTGCACCCCAAAAATTAGAGTTGAAAATCTAATCTTTAGGGTGTTTTCATAAGTAAGATATAGCAATGAATTTAAAATAATTGGTGTTATCGAATATTTAAAAGGTACTTTAGGCTATAAATTATTAGCCATTAAATTTGGTATTCCTGTCGTTTTGTTACGCCGAACGACTCAAAAACAACTCGTAATGGAGGTGACAGACGGTATTGCTAAATTTATAAATCTGTCTCAACTAAACCAGCATTGTATCTAGTTGAGAAAATACCATTGGTTGGATCATAACTTTTTTTCAACAACTTTGTTTTATAAACGTTAAAGCTACAGGTAATAGTTTTAAGCAATAGCTAGTTTTATTCCATCTATCTACTTTCGTTTTCAAATACTCCGTCCATCACACCTAAATGAATACAAAAAAACCACTCATTACGGAGTGGTCTTCTTAGGAATTATTAAGCTCTCGTTGGCCATCCATGTAACGCAAAATCAACACTACACCAAAAAAAATGTAGGATTTTTACGTTCTTACATTGGAGTATAATAACACTTCTTTCTTTATGTATGGCTCTCTGAAAAACAAAAATAACGGTAATGCCAGCGATAAACCAACTGTAAACAAAGTTAATAGACATATCCACTTTTCTTTAATGTTATACTTTCTTGACTCATTAAACATAAAGATTATAAAAACAAAGCATGAAATAAAAAAGTCAACAGCAAAGAAGGTCGATATCGAGTTTGCAAATAATAAATCTATTAATAACCCTAAATCAAATCCGTTTTCGTTCAAGAATTGCCACAAAAAATAATACGGAAATACTGTGCCGATAATCGCAAATAACAAGTACACTTTTCTCATTTAAATTAATCTTCCCCTCTCTATGATTTTAATCATACCTCATAAAAAATTAATTTAAATACATATTTCCATTCACCATTCCAGTCAATTTTCTAATGATGGTTCATCATGCACTATTGATTGTGGAAGGCTTCCTATTTCCTTTAACCAGTTATAGAAATGTGCAGGACGCTCAATAGGAGGAGGTTTTTCTATAGATGATGATTGAATAGGCTTAACTTTTAAAGCCTCTACAGTCTTGTTAAATGCTCCTACGAATACTGCTCTAAATGTACTAGTAATCGTTAATGTCGTAATATCACGGATGATATTAATTAAAAGTCCTTAGCATTCACGAAGGCACGTACATCGTTCATTTTTATAGCTAAGATACATTTGTGAAGTTGGTCTTTCAATTCATCAACTAATGGCAATGAGTGCATGAAATCGAACTGCATCATTTGGTACTCGTTCATGTACTCCTTTTTCTTTTCAGCTTGCTAAGCTAATTTACTGCCAAGAATCATAATATTATTTGCTTTTTAGCTTAAAAGAACTAGATGGTTGGGTTTCAGATTGTGGAGGGCAAACCGCATCATTACTAGCTTCTTCGACTGTCTCTCGTTGGGACATAAGGATAATGCAATAAATACTAGCCCCTTTCATTAAAGAAAGCCAAAAAGAAACAAATTGAAAATCGGTTGAAGTATGGCGAATTCTATCTTAAGATCCAAATCTCGATTTTGTTTGTAAAAAGAAAACGGAGAACATTACACCCCTGCTGTTATAAAGTATCAAACAAGAGATCTAACCAAAAAACTAGGCATCGATTTCAATTATTATTCTTTACATCATACTCATGCAACGATGTTAATTGAAAGTGGACAGCCCATAAAAACTGCTCAAAAAAGATTAGGACACAGCCGATCAGCCATTACTGAAGACTGCTATGTCCATTTAACACAGAAGATGGCAAGAGATGCTACCGATATTTTTGATGCCATCGCTAAGGATTTATAAATTACTGGCACAATTTCAATGCGGTGGCAAATCGGTGGCAATCTCCATCCAACTGATACAAAACTATTTGCTTAAACCTCTATAAACCTTGTTATATCAATATTACTTCGAATCATCCATCTTCAGCACAGCCATGAATGCCTCTTGAGGGACTTCGACTGAGCCTACTTGTTTCATACGTTTTTTACCTTCTTTTTGTTTATCAAGAAGTTTTCGTTTACGAGAAATATCTCCCCCGTAACATTTCGCTAATACGTTTTTACGGATGGCTTTAATTGTTGAACGCGCCACGATTTTTTGTCCAACTGCTGCTTGAATTGGTACTTCAAATTGTTGGCGTGGGATTAATTCTTTTAATTTTTCTACGATGATTTTTCCTCGATCGTAGGCAAAGTCACGGTGTACGATAAAGCTTAGTGCATCGACTTGCTCACCATTTAATAAAATATCCATTTTCACTAATTTTGATGGCTGGTAACCAATAAGTTCATAGTCGAATGATGCATAGCCCTTTGTATTTGATTTTAAATAGTCAAAGAAATCATAGACAATTTCTGATAATGGCATTTCATAAATAATACTTACACGGGATGTATCAATATAATCCATCGTCATGAAATTACCACGCTTCATTTGACAAAGTTCCATAACCGCTCCCACATAATCATTTGGTACCATGATTGTTGCTTTCACATATGGTTCTTCGACACGATCGATTTTTTGTGGGTCTGGCATAAAGGATGGATTATCGACTTTAAGCTCAGTACCATCTGTCATATGAACATTGTAAATTACGGAAGGTGCTGTTGTAATTAAGTCGATATTAAATTCACGTTCAATACGCTCCTGAATAATTTCCATATGTAGTAATCCTAAGAATCCACAGCGGAAACCAAAACCAAGTGCTTGCGATGTCTCTGGCTCATATTGTAGAGCAGAATCATTTAGCTCTAGCTTTTCTAACGCTTCACGTAAATCGTTGTATTTGGCTGTATCGATTGGATACAAACCACAGTAGACCATTGGGTTCAAACGGCGATAACCAGCTAATGGCTCAGCTGCAGGACGATTCGCATAGGTTACAGTATCCCCTACACGTGTGTCTCCTACATTTTTGATAGATGCGGTTAAATAACCTACATCACCCACTGTTAATTCAGCCTGTGGCACAACTTTTGGTGTATGTACCCCAACTTCAATAACTTCGAATTCCGCACCTGTTGCCATCATGCGAATTTTATCGCCAGGCTTGACAGTACCATTGATGACACGAATCGAAATGATAACACCTTTATAGGCATCGTAAACAGAGTCAAAAATTAAAGCTTGTAGTGGTGCATCTGGATCACCAGTTGGCGCTGGTACCTTCTCTACGATTTGCTCTAAAATATCCTCGATACCAATTCCTGCTTTTGCAGAAGCTAATACTGCTTCAGAGGCATCTAATCCAATAACGTCTTCTACTTCTTGACGTACACGTTCAGGGTCAGCTGCAGGTAAATCAATTTTATTGATTACAGGTAAAATTTCTAAGTCATTGTCAAGTGCTAAGTAAACATTTGCTAGTGTTTGTGCTTCAATCCCTTGTGCTGCGTCCACAACTAATATGGCACCCTCACAAGCAGCTAAACTACGTGATACTTCATATGTGAAATCGACGTGTCCTGGTGTGTCGATTAAATGGAATGTATACACTTCGCCGTCTTTTGCTTCGTACTTTAATTGAACTGCATTTAACTTAATTGTAATGCCTCGCTCACGCTCTAAATCCATTGAGTCGAGGAGCTGTGCCTTCATCTCACGGGAAGTTAAAGATTTTGTTTGCTCTAAAATACGGTCAGCAAGCGTTGATTTCCCATGGTCAATATGTGCAATAATAGAGAAATTTCGTATATTCTCTTGTCGTTTTAAACGTGCTTCTCGGTTCATCTTTTCCACTCCTAATTAAACTATAATGAATTATACTATGAACATAACGCAAAGTACAACAGCAACTAGACTTGAAAGCCTATAATATCAATACTTTCAGTGTTTCACATCGTTTTTAAATTTTACAATATTAAGTATATAAATGCAGACAAATCAGCTATAGTAGTACTCGATGTGTAGCAGTTGAAATAAAAATGCGTCCACTCGACATGAGGAGAGATTCTCGCCTGATCAACCAAGAAAAGCACGCTATCTCCAAAAGATATCATCATCCATATTGCTAAAAAGCGTGAACACAATTCCCTTTTTATAAACCTAAACTATGATTAGTAAAAGAAAGAATGAACAACGCACCATCTTCCACACAATAGAACAAGTCAAATGTCAAGCTTACCATATAGGAGCAACAACTAATAGAATACATATAGGTAGAGCAAATAGTTCCCTTTCTAAGATATAGAAAAAGTCAGCTACGCAGACAAAACTGTGTATACTGACTTTATTATTTTATTTGTTTAAGGATTGTTGAATGAGCTTTGTTAAAACTTCTACCCCTTTTTTCTCTAAATGTACACCGTCTGGGGCAAAGTATTCAGGGTGATTGATTGCTGCTGCATGCCAGTCAATTAGTGTTATTCGCTCATGTTCCTGTGCTTTTTGCAGTAAAGCTTCATTCACCTTTGCTTCCCATGAACGCGGCACACGTGTATTCACTAAATAAATATCGGCATTTGAAAAAGCTTCAAGGAGTGCATCCATTTGGTCAGTCGTAAAATAACCATTTGTCCCCAATTGTAGAATGACTGCATGATTAGGTTGATTAAAACTTGCATAATTTGGTGCAAGTTTTACAGCTTGTGAAACTTGACGCCCTATTTTTCCATCGATTGTAATAGTCGGATACATATTATGTAAGCTCGGTGCAATATCAATCATTAGGGAATCGCCAATGGCTAGTATGCCACGATAAAACTCATCCTTTTCAGGCTCAATAATGGGGTTATTTTCTTCTTGCTTAGTCGTTTCTATCTCCTGAACATCCTCTACTCCCTCATCCTTGCTTTGAGAAGGTTTGTCGGTTGAGGCTTCAGCTTGTTTGTCCTGCTTGTCATCGCCATTAATTTTTATCGTTGTTGGCAACATTTTAGATGGGTTTTGCTGACTTTCACCCACTACACCTGTCATGCCTGTGAAAAATACAAGCAGGAAGAGTGGAACCATAACCGTTGATATTTTTCGTGGAAAAGTAAGGCTTCCCCATTTATTTTTATTACAAATCAGATATTTTTGACAATAGACTCGGAACCCTTCTTTCCGGATGGGCATTTCAATGAAGCGATAGGATAGCTCTGCAATCATCAGGATTAGTAAAAGCTGCAGGAAGATTCGCCAATAGGAGGGATTACCAATTTCATGAATGGGTGTCCCTAAAACCATGACAGGATAATGCCATAGATAAATGCCGTAGGAACGAGAGCCTATCCAACATAATGGCTTCCATGCTAATATTTTTCCTAGTATGCTAACTGGATGAGAAATACATGCAATCAAAACGGCAGCATTCAAGCAAAATAAAAACATACCTCCTCTATAAAGAAAGGATTGATATTCATCCACATACACTATGCTTACTAAAAAAATAGTAAGTGCAATGAAACTCATAGTATTTAGTTTCTTCACATGGTTCGCTGATAATTTTTGAGAAGATAGTCTTTTCATTGGCCAAACAAGGGCTAGCCAACAGCCTATTAATAATTCAAAACAACGTGTGTCCGTTCCATAATAGACACGACTAGGATCAGCGCCAGGCTGATAAAGTAAGGCCATTACGAATGCTGAACAAAGGGCACCACAAAAGACGATATTTGCTAGTTTATTTTGCTTTTTAACAACAAAAAGTCCAATCATTAAGAGCAATGGCCAAATCAAGTAAAATTGTTCTTCAATGGCTAATGACCATAGGTTTTTTAAAGGTGATGGAGAACCGAAACTATCAAAATAAGAGAGTTTATGAAAAATGAACCACCAATTACTTGAATAAAAAATGGAGGACAGTGCATCCCCGCGCAAAGTATGGAGAAGCTCTTTATGAAAGAGCATTGCCCAAACAAATGATGTAACAATCATAACGTAGGCCGCTGGTAGTAGCCTTCTAAATCGTCCCACCCAAAATTTCTTTAGGCTGACTGTTAATTGATTGCCCTTTAAAGGTAAGATGGTAGAGGTGATTAAATAGCCCGATAATACAAAGAAGATATCTACTCCTAAAAAGCCACCTCTAGCCCAACTAAAGTTAAAATGATAAGCAATAACTGCTAACACAGCCAATGCTCGAATCCCGTCTAGTCCAGGAATATAACGATGATTTAATGACTTACCTGACATACTATTCCTTCCTTCAATAATCTCTCAATTTCGTTTCGGTATAATGTTTTGGTATTTTCTAGCTATACAATGAGAAGTTAATCTAAAAGCGCTGTCACAATCTCTAATAACCGCCCACGGCTATGGATAGATGATAGTTACATCCAAATGCTACAAGGAGTAACGCTTTTTGAAGGTATTCCCTTCTGCATCAAGATAAAACCTGTTGTCACGTAATAGAACCTTTTGATTGATAACCATCCCCTCTCTATTATTTTTGCTTATTCACTTAAATGTTTGACGATTGAAATACGATAAAAGTTTGAGAGAAAAATGAAACGTTATCACTTTTTGTCTTCTAAAAATTCATATGTATATTTGCTATAGACTTAAAAAGGCATTCCCAAAAGTGGGATATACTTCAAAAGTATGTTTGCTTTATTTGCATATGCCTTCATTTAACGTTTTATCATGAAATTCGCGAGCCAACTTGAAAATTATAAGACAAGAATGGAGCAATGGAAAGACAAT
Source organism: Lysinibacillus capsici (assembly GCF_020217405.1). Taxonomy (NCBI): domain Bacteria; kingdom Bacillati; phylum Bacillota; class Bacilli; order Caryophanales; family Bacillaceae; genus Lysinibacillus; species Lysinibacillus capsici. Next base: position 3,238,486 of record NZ_CP084108.1, read on the forward strand.
TAATGAGAATTATTTCTGGAAATTTTATTATCATACAATATTAAAAAAGTGAGCCCACAAGAGTCCCACTTTTTAATATGATTGGTCTATTTTGTTGAATCATTGACAAACGCTTTTGAAATAGCCTTACCAATTACAGCAATCGTACGATTAACCTCTTCCTCAGTATTACCAATTCCACCAATCTCAATAATCATCATTTGCTTTGCTAAATCCTGATTGTATCGCCCATCAACCCCATCACCACTTTTAGAAATAACCCCTTTAGAAATTTTGGGAACGATGGCATTTAGTGTGGATGATAAACTTTCAGCATAGGCTGTATTCCAGCGGTAATTAGCATGTTCTGCCCCAACAACAATAGCGATTTTCGCATAATTTTCCCCATTATATGAGATCGTTGTAAGATCATGTTTTAATGAGTCACGATGTAAATCAACTATTAGATCATAATTATTTGTCTCTAAATGCTTACTTAAATATGGCCTCATCACATTATAAGATTCATGATAGCCTTTACCCTCTTCTTGTAGTTTCTTCATAATATCTACATCAAGAACATCCGTCTTTAAACCATTTACATTAAAATGATTCACAATCTTATCCTTCAGGCTCATAATATTGACCGTTTCATGAGAAGTCGCTACCTTACCACTCACTGCTTTCACCATGGGTTCATATGCTTCATGCGTATGGGTAAATAACACTAACACTTTAAATGGGTCCGGGTCTAGGGCTTGATCTGGTTCAGGTTCTTTCGTTTGTTCCAGTACACTTTGTTCAGCTAAATTGGTAGCAGCAAACACGACTTGCTTATCTTCTGATTGTTTGATCGGAGTCGATGCTTGCTTGTTGAACGGAAGTTGCCCAGCAATGACAGGTAATACGAAAAAGAACAATAATATACCAAATGACCATTGTAGTTTTTTTAGCAAAGTCACACCCTCCTCCCCATATCGTATGGAGGGGGGATGTTAATTAGAACGAAAATATATTTCTTGTTTTACGCATAAAAAAGCGTGTTTTAGAAGGACTACCCTAAGCGTTGTTTCTTCATTATTTTATAAATCACTTGCCCAATCCATAAGCATAGAAGCCACTAATTTTGCATAGCGATCAATCCAATAGTCTGCTTCTTTTGGTGTAACCATCAATTGTGTGTGGGAGCCAGCGAAGGTTTCCTCAAATAGCTGCTGCCGCTCCTCCTTCGTCCATGTCGCCCATTCTCCAAATATAGGTTGTACTAATGTCATATCCAGTTCCTTGTTAATATCTGGTTGCCATGAGGATAATGAAAGCTTCGATGACGGTTTACTGCGTTCAGCCACACGTGCAGCTATCGAACGGAGCATAGTTTCTACCGCATCTGCAATTAGTACAGGTGCATCTACTACAGTAGGGATCCCTATTGCTGTTACGGGAATGCCAAGCATCTCATAGGAAATCTCTTGCCGTTGATTACCTACGCCTGAACCTGGATGTATGCCTGTATCTGTTAATTGAATCGTTTTACAGAGTCGATTACTCGCTCTTGTAGCAAGTGCATCTACTACAATGATTAATTTCGGTTGCAGACGTTCAGCAATAGCAGCCACAAATTCACCTGTTTCGTAGCCTGTTTGTCCTGTTACACCAGGAGCATACATAACAAATTTTTCATCAATGACATCTAAACTATGCAAATGGTCAATTAAATAGGGACCTATTGCATCGGGTGTAATAGTGCGATTTCCTAAACCGACTATTAAAATTTTATCGTCTTCTTGCCAAGAAAGTGCGTCATGCATTTTTTTGAAATTTACAAGCAATTCTTGTTCAAGTTGTGCAAAGCCTTCTTGATCTTCTAATGTTAGTGTCGGGACAGAAAGGGTAATATACTGCCCTTCCTTTTTACCAATTTGCTTTTCCCCTTCAGCGTCTACAAGAACATCTGTAATTTTTACTCTACCAGCATTCCGATCTTCAATTTGAATGCCACTTGATTGTTCAAGCTTTTCTTTTTGCTCTTTGGTCTGATGGACAACTACCTCTTCTGATTCATCAATTAAATCTGTTCGTTGCCAATTAAAATTTTGCATACAGTTCACCTCAAGCTGTAGTTTGTTCAAACTGTCAAGTAAATATTCTTTGCATTTATCTATTGCAATTTGGCCAAGCGTTTGTTAAAATGATTTTTGTTGTATTGACACAAGAAATCAATGAGAAGATATCATCTCGTACCTAATTTAGGAGGTGAAATATATGCCAAACATTAAATCTGCGATTAAACGCGTAAAAGTTAACGAAAAAGCTAACATTGCTAATTCTCAAGCTAAATCTGCAATGCGTACTACAGTGAAAAAAGCTGAAAACGCTGTTGCTGCTAACGCTGAAAACAAACAAGAACTTTTACAAGCAGCTTTCAAATCTTTAGATAAAGCAGCTTCAAAAGGACTTATCCACAAAAACGCGGCGGCTCGTAAAAAGTCTCGCCTTGCTAAAAAAGCGTAATTGTTTAAAGGATCAGATACTCTATTAGGAGTAGCTGATCTTTTTAATTTTATAGAGAACATAGAAAGCTGCCCTTATTGGACAGCTTTCTTTTCCTATAGTTGGCGCAATAAAAATAGCTCTAGATAGCGCTCTCGATTTCCACCAGACGATTTAAGCTGTAAATCAACCTCTGCTAATTGATATAATGCCCGGAGCAAATTTTCTTCTGAAGGCCGATGCCGTTGCTCAATCATAAGTTTGACACGATACGGATGAATTTTTAGATTTTTAGCAATTTGTTGAGGGTGATAACCTTTTTTCAATAAATAAAAAACATTTGACATAGTACGAACATTGGATGCTAGCAAGCCCACTAACATAATAGGTTCTTGTTTTTGTCGCAATAAATCATGATAGATGGACAAGGCTCCGACAGAGTCATTTGCCAAGTATGCGTTAAGCATTTTAAAGGCATCTTGCTCTAATGTCTTTGCCACCAAATCCTCCACTAAAGAAGTTGTAATTTCGCCCCCATCACCTAAATAAAGGGTTAGCTTGTCAATTTCCATCTGTAATTGTAGCATGTTGGCTCCGACCATCGTAACAAGCAATTCAATAGCATCTTGTGTAATGCTATTACCTTGTGTTTTGACAATGCCTTGAATCCATATGGCTAAATCCTGCTCTTTTGGTGTTTCTGCTTGTACAAATAATGCATACTCTTTCATCATTTTAGTCACTTTTTTGCGTTCATCCAATTTTTCATAAGGGGCAATAAAAACCGTTACGGAAAAATCAGAAGGATTCGACAACCATGTTTCCAATCGTTTCACATCATGATCGATTTTTTCCTTCCCTTTCTCGGTTGCCTTTAAAAACGAAGCATTTTTAGCAATAATAAGCTTACGTTCTGAGAAAAAAGGAATGGTATCTGCTTCATCCATGACCACATCTACTGGTACTTCTTCTAAATCAAATGTGGTCATCTCCAGATCTTCTTCTGGACCCATTGCCTCTTTTAAACGTTTAATGGTTTCATCTATAAAATAGCTTTCTTCACCAACAAGCAAATATACTGGTGCAAGCTCACCTTTTTTTATTGTATTCCAAACCGTTGAAATCATAATTTCCCCTCCATCTAGCAATACTATTAGTATACATGATTTCATAGTCCTTTGTGTCTTTGACCGAATTGTGTCGATTCCTTTCCAGACGGGGAAATCACCTTTTCGATATAGCTTTTATGACCATGTTGTCTTATAATAAATAACAGAATTGGAGGGATAACAATGAATCCATTTGAAGGAAAAAACATACAATGTCGACGTAACGATGCCATCGATTCTGGTGTTGGCTTCGGTGTATCATTTGGCGTTTTCACGCTTATGTTTATTATTGCAACTATAGTAGAATTTGTATCACAGTAATTGGACTTATGCAGGAAAAGGGCCTTGGTCATTGGACAAGGCCCTTTTCCTTTCCGTTAACGGACCAGCGATTATCACGAATACTTATTTCGATTGATCCATTCACCCCTGTTGTCCATGTCACTAAATGTCTACTGACAAATCGTTGTACTACTTCTTCATGTGGATGACCATAACGATTATGGAGACCTGCACTAAAAACCGTTAATTGGGGCTGTAGCAGCTCGACAAAGGCTTCTGTGCTCGATGTCTTACTCCCATGATGCCCTGCCTTTAGTAATGTGAGATTGGCCAATAAAGGTCCATAACGATTGATCAGCTGTTGTTCGCCATATTGCTCCAAATCCCCTGTAAATAACGCTGTAAACGCCTTTTGCTGCATGTACAGGACAAGAGAATCATCATTTCCCTCATAAATGGCATCATCAGGCCATAAGTAATAAAAATATGTTTCCCCTACATGCCACGAAGTCCCCTTCATTTTTTCTTTAATAGGAATATGTCGCTTATTGGCTTCTCGTAATAAATCATGCATTAAAGGCTCATACAATGAACCAGGTGTAACGTGTATTTCCTTCATGTTAATCTCTTGTAATACTTCCTCTGCTCCCTCAATATGATCTGCGTCCGCATGAGAAGCAATAAAAATATCGATAGTACGTATACCCTTGCCTTTTAAAAATGGGACGACAACTTGCTTCCCTACCTTATAAGGACTATCTGCTTTCTTCCACAATTCCTGCTCAAAGCGCAATACGCCACCTGTATCTATAACATAGACAGCCCGTCTAAAAGGCAATTCAATGATAATACTGTCTCCTTGTCCTACATTTAAAAAGGTAATCTTTGTTTCGTTATACAACATGGGTGCTAAATGAATCCAAATAGCAGGGATGACAAGGATCAAAATAGCTCTCCTGAATCGTTTTATTTCCAAATAATAGAAGCTCACTAAAACACTTAACATCGCCACACAGCTCAGCCAAATAGTTGGTTTGCCTGGTGTCCATAATTGCCAAGGAAGCTCTTGCATAGAAAAGATTATTTCGGTCAGCCATTTACGCAGTGGTTCATAGCCAGCAAATAGGACATTAGCAAGTGGTAAAGAAAGATAAGATAGTACAAAGGCTATCATGTTAAAGGGTAATATAACAAATGAAAACAGTGGAACAAAAACAATATTGACAAAAAACGAGGATAAAGATAATTCATAAAAATGATGGAGTAATAGTGGGTAAACGAGCAGTTGGCACATGAATGTGATAAAAAAAGAACGACCTAGCCAAGTTCTTGTCTGCTTAAAAATAATACCAGAATAAAGAAGACTAACAGTTGCTAAATAGGATAGCTGGAAACCAATTTGGAAAATAACACCTGGCTCAAGCAAAACAAAGCCTATAAAGCTAATAGCTAATGCATCATCCATCGAAAGAACCCACTTAAAAAAGCGCAGTAACATCATCAATTCTACTACAGAAACAGCACGCCATACGGAAGGTGCTCCACCTGCAATGACTCCATAAACCGGTAAGAGGATCAATAACACGACAGTAGCCATTTCCTTGCGAACTCTTATTCTAAGCAATCCTTCAAAAAAGAGCCAAGACATCAGCGCGATATGTAGCCCAGAAATCGCAAATAAATGGGTAATACCAAGCTTTTGATAGGCACGTTGCAGTTCATCCTCCATCTGATCTTGCACCCCTATTAAAAGTGCTTGAGCCTCTGCTACAAGTGATTTTGGAAAAGTCCTCTCTATATGCTTTTTCATATTGTGTCTTACTTCGGCAAGAATAGTGAAGATGGAGGTTTGTTTTCCTATATAATGCCAATTCGTGATTTCAACAACGCCTGTTGCTCCTTTGCTCGTTAAATAGTTTGACATGGAAAAGGCATAAGCATGTGCAGCTGGAGAGGGAGTCACGAGTTCACCTTTTGCAGAATACGTCATTCCAGTTAATGTGGTATTTTCATAAAAATTTTTCTCTTGTTCCGAGGAAAAAGTATAAACTACGTAAAGTTTTTGGCCATTTGTTGTTGTAGCAAACCCACGGAGTTTTTGCCCGTTTATTTTATAGTCACTTGACCAAGTTATAGGGAAGGTTGACGGTAAAGGGGAAGGTTCCGTGAGATGATTGATAGAAAGGAAAAAATAAGTTAGTAGACCACTAGTTAGTACAAAAATTGCAAGAAAACGTGACTCACCTTTTATGGTGAGCCACAGGACTAGTAGCAGTAAAAAAATGAGTAGCCATGCTGATTTGTATACTGCAATAGCAGCTATCAGTACAGCAAGAGCTACCATAATCCATCTATGCTTTAAAGCTTGATGCCAAATAATGCATTCACCTTCTGTTCATATGGGAGCAATTTTTCAGCAGATACCCCACTCTCGCGAAGCTCGTGCAGCATTTCTGTATACAAAGCTAGTTTGTCATCTCGTAAAAAATCAATTTTACGTTCATCAAAGGGTACATGAACTACTTCCACTCCAGCTTTTGCAAATAACTCCTGTCCATAGGGATTATTTTTATAATCTGTTGCATAATACACACGTTCTATGCCAGCTTGAATGATAGATTTTGTACATGGTAAACATGGAAAATGTGTTACATACAAATCAGCACCTTTTGTCGGTGTTCCATATTTAGCACATTGCAGTAAGGCATTCATTTCAGCATGCACGGTACGGACGCAATGATTATCAACCACATAGCATCCTTTTTCGATACAATGCTCGTCCCCTGTAATGGAACCATTATAACCACCTGCAATGATGCGTTTGTCCCGTACAACAGTTGCTCCTACAGCTAGTCTTGTACATGTACTGCGTAATGCGAGTAAATGGCTTTGTGCCATAAAAAATTGATCCCAAGTAATTCGCTCCATATGACTACCTCCAAAAATTGTCTAACAAATTAACTTTCTCTTGCTTTTCTACTATAGTGTAGCCCTTTTAGAAAAGGGGCGTCAATATACCATCATGTAAAAGCATTACTTTACGGTAATTGAATCCTTTAGCTTCTCAAATGTTTTATCACCAATACCACTAACATTTTTTAAGTCATCTATGGTTTGAAACTGCCCATTTTCCTCTCGATACGTTAGGATACTTTGTGCTTTAGAAGGACCGATTCCTGGCAATGTCGCTAACGTTGCCACATCAGCTTTATTGATATTAATCTTTTGCTCCTTATTCGTCTCAGTAGGTAACGTTAACAGAGAAGAGGATCCTTCCTCTAGCTGTTCGCCCATGATAGGAATATAGATTACCATTTCATCCTGTACCTTTTGGGCATGATTGATAAATTGTGTGTCAGCATTCTCTGTATAGCCACCAGCAAGCTGTACAACATCTTTTATACGTTGGTCTTGCTCAAGTTCATAAACGCCTGGATACATTACAGCACCCTTTATTTCCACAAATACCTGCTGCATAACCGCTTCCTCAGCAGATTCACTCAAATTTTTTTCTTCAATAGGTTGGATTGTTTCGATGAGCTCTTCTTGGGGAGGTGAAGAGTCAGAACTCGAAAAATAGAAGTAACAAAGTCCACTGACGACTAGTATGCTGGGGAATAACATACTTTTTTTGTACTTTTGCCATAAAGATTGTAGCACAGTACCATCCTTTCCTTGCGAAAGGTCATCATATGGAGTTATATATATTTTACACTACGGATGGGTGGTTGAAAATGATAAAAAATCGTCAGGAGTTTAGGTTTTTTATCCTTCTATACAGGTTTTATCCGACAATTTAGCCTCTTTATCCGCCTATTCAAGTTTTCTATCCGCTACTTTAACCTTTCTATCCATCAAAAAAGCCACACTGCCAATTACACAGTGTAGCTCCCTTTTCTTTATTTCACTGCACGAATAAAAATGCGTTCACTTTCCTCATCAGGTGCATCATCTGTAAAGTCTGCTGTAATTTCCACATGACTAAAACCGATGGCACGCAACCAAGCCATATACTGCTCGATAGTGTAAGTACGTTGCACGTGCTCCTCATCAAAGCGTTCATATAATTCACTTGCGTCATCTCGTACATAAAATGTCATTTGATGAATAACCGAATGTTCAAAGTCGGCAGGCTCCGTATGCCATATATAACTAATGTCACCATCATCATATGTGAACGGACCATCTAAAAAAATCTCATTCATTTTAAATAACGAATGGACATCAAAAAACAGCTGACCTCCATCACGCAACGCCGTATAGATACGTTCTAATGTCGTATAAACAGAGTGCTCCTCTACCACATAATTCAAGGAATCAATTGTAATTGTGACAACATCGATTTCCTCAAAGCCATCTAGTTCGACCATAGACATACAGTATAATGGGGCATGATAGCCTGCACCAGCAAAGCGTTCTGCGGCAATGGACAGCATCTCTTCAGATAAATCGATTCCACTGACTTGATAGCCAGATTTTGCAAATAACAAGCTAAGTACACCAGTGCCACAGCCAATATCCAACAGTTTTGGGTACTGGTTGCTTGGTGCATGCTGTACAACCCAATCTACATAAAGATTGTAAGGAATATCCGTTTGCAGCTCATCATAGACATGAGCAAAGCGTTCGTAACTCACTTAGGCCTCTGGCATGTCTAGTTGCGGTGCATCGCCCCAAAGACGCTCTAAATTATAATAAGCACGCTCATCCTTATGGAATACATGTGCCACAACATCGCCTAGGTCAACTAGTACCCAGCGAGCTCCATCGAATCCTTCGACACGGCGAATTTCATAACCTTGTTGTTCAGCTACATCCTGTAATTCACGTGCAATGGCTTGCACTTGGCGATCTGAGTTACCATGAGCAATGATAAAATAATCGGCTAAAAGGGAAATTCCTTGCATATTTAAAACGACAATATCCTCACCATGTTTGTCGTCAATTGCTTTGTACGCTGCTTGTAATAAAGTTGAAGTCATCCTTCACTATCCTCTCTGTTCATCATATCGTTATAACATTCTATAGATAAAGGATAAATCGGTTGCTTTGTGTCAATTAAAAATGCCAAAGTATGGCGTACACATGCACTCATCGCCTTATCCAAATTTTTTTGTGCTTTTTTGCGCAGTCGATCAACTCCCTCAAATCGACGGTTCGGTTCAATCATATCTGCGACAAAAATAATTTTTTCTAAACGGCTCATATTAGCCCGCCCAGTTGTATGGAAACGAATAGCATTCAACAGCTCTTCGTCTGTGATGCCAAACTCACTTTGTGCTATATATGCACCTACTGGACCATGGAGTAATTCACTACCCCATCCAATTAGTCTTTCATCTAATTTTTCATCACGAACGATATTCTCCATCCACTCAATGTCAGCATATTTAGCAATATCATGGAGGATAGCTGCTGTTTCAGCTTTTTTTACGTCCTCGCCATACTTATAAGCTAGGTTGATGGCCGTTTCCATCACTCCGACTGTATGAATATAACGTTTTTCAGGCATTCTTGGCTTAATCGCCGCTAAATACTGTTCGCGTTCCATAAAGACCTTCCTCTCGTATGAACGTCTCTACTGCTTCTGGTAGTAGAAATGTCACCGTTCCTCCTGTAGCCAGGCGTTCACGAATCAGTGTGGACGATAAATCGATTTGAGGTATTTCCACCATACTTATAGGGTACTCTGTTGCCGCGGCTGTCCCTGGACGCTTTACTCCAACAAACTGAACAAGTTTCACTAAATCATCTATACAATGCCATGTATGTAGCGAATCAATCATATCGCCACCGATGATAAAGTAAAATTTCACATTCGGCTCTCTTCTACACAATGCAGAAAGTGTCTCATAGGAATAGGATACGCCACCCTTCTCAAGCTCATACGACTCTACTGAAAAATAAGGAAATGGACGAATCGCACGTTTTACCATTTCAAGTCGCTCAACATTACTAGCATCAAAACGTGCATGCTTATGTGGTGGGATGGCATTAGGCATAAAGCGGATTTCATCAAGTTCTAGCGCATGAAAAACTTCATTTGCCATTAAAAGATGACCCATATGTGGTGGGTTAAATGTACCTCCAAGTAAACCGACCCTTTTCATCGTCTCACCTTATTTCGTTACTTTTGGTAATACAATCTTTTTATGATTGCGGGACTCTTTATATAAAACAACTGTCAGACCGATTAATTGGACAAGCTCCGCATGAGCGCCTTTGGCTAATGCTTCAGCGACTTCATGTTTATCATCTTCACAGTTATCTAAAATACGTACTTTAATCAATTCACGTACTTCTAATGCCTCGCGAATTTGCTTTGTCATTTCATCATTAACGCCACCTTTTCCCACTTGGAAAATAGGTGTTAAATGGTGTGCTTCTGCACGTAAAAAACGTTTCTGTTTACCTGTTAACATAAAAATTAGTTTCCTCCTAATTGCGCCTTCAGTTGCGCAATCATTGAATTTGTATTTGGATAGTTTCCTAACCAGTGTTCAAAAGCGATGGCTCCTTGATGGACAAACATTCCTAAGCCAGTGACAATCGTTGCTCCTTTTTCTTCAGCCGCTTGTAAAAAAGGCGTCATTAATGGATTATACACAATATCCGCAACAATTGCTTCTTTCATCAGCCGATCTAATGAAAATGGCATTGAAAAATTGCCCGTAGAGAGGCCAGCTGATGTCATTTGCACAATAATGCTGAAATCAGCTAGCGTTTCTTCCGCTTGTTGTAATGAAATGGCACGTCCCATACCCATTTCATCAATAATCATTTGTGCATTCGTCACCGTACGATTGGCAATGGTTACATGACAATAGCCTTGTTGCTGCATAGCAAAGGCAATGCCTCGAGCTGCACCTCCAGCACCAACAAGTAATACAGGCTTGTCTTTGTGAGAAACCCCAACGGCTTCTTCGAGTGATCGAACAAATCCAATACCATCTGTATTATAGCCTTTTAGCTTTCCTTTTGTTGTTCGTACGACGGTATTCACTGCGCCCATTTTTTGGGCCAGCTCATCTAGCTCGTCTAGATATGGAATGATTGCTGTTTTATGAGGAATGGTCACGTTCCAGCCACTTGCCCCTAATGTCTTCAAACCAGCAACAGCAGATTCTAATTGATCAGGCGTTACATGTAAAGGAATATATGTCGCATCAATTGACATGTCCTCAAACCAAGCATTGTGCATGGCAGGTGATTTTGAATGTTCAATTGGATCACCCATAACTGCAAACCACTTCTTCATTTTCTAGTCCCTCTCTCTACTATGTCCTCCATTTAGATCAGCGAAGGACGAATTGAAACTTGTACACCTTTTGGGGCGTAAGCTGCTACTACTACATTCGCATGTTGAACGGTAATCCAGCCAAGCCCAGAAAATACAACATCTGTTTTCGCTTCTTGGATGGAAAATTCGTGACGAACCAATGGCGGTAACTGGTCGATAAAGTCCGCAGTTGGGGGTGCCAATAATTCTCCCTTATGCTCTTCATATAACGCATCTGCCTTCTCAAGCTTTGTACGATGAATTGGTAAATCATTTGCCACATGGATGGTAAAGGCAGAACGGTCACCCTGAATAAAATCAAATCTTGCCAATGCACCAATAAATAGAGTTTGCCCTGCATTTTGTTGATAGACTTTCGGCTTAATTTCTTTTTTCGGCATAATATATTTTAATTCACTGGAATCAATATGATGAGCCATTTGATGATGATTAATAATACCTGGCGTATCATATAATGCACTACCATCATCCAATGGAATGTCAATCATGTCTAAAGTAGTACCTGGGAAGTGTGAGGTTGTAATCACTTCACCCTCACCTGTTGCCTGCTTAATAATTCGGTTAATGAACGTAGATTTCCCAACATTTGTACAGCCAACAACATATACATTTTGTCCTTTACGATATTCGTCGATGGCTTCCATTGCTTCTGCCATCCCTTTGCCTTTATGGGCACTGACTAATAGGACATCGACAGGCTGTAGTCCAAGAGCCTTTGCTTCACGCTTCAGCCAGTTGATAACTTTTTTGGGCTTCACTGACTTTGGTAATAAATCAGCTTTGTTGGCAATCAATAGGACAGGATTCTTCCCTACAAAACGATGAAGCCCTGGTAGCCAGCTTCCATTAAAATCAAATATATCAACAATTTTTACGATTAAGCCTTGCTGTGTACCAAGACCATTTAAAATACGTAAAAAATCATCATCTGTTAACGATACTGGTTGAATTTCATTGTAATTTTTCAAACGGAAGCAACGCTGGCAAATGACCACATCCTTTTCTAATGATGATGGGGGTGCATACCCAACTGCTGTTTTATCTTCTGTTTGAATTGTTGTACCACAGCCAATACAATTTGGCATTTCAATCATTCTTGTTCCTCCCAAGTTATAATTCCTTTTCGTTTCAAATCATTAAATACGCGACGTTCAATAAAACGATTTAATTTTGTTACAAGCCCATCTGATTGTGCAACAGGCTTCACGAGCACTGTGTGTAAGCCTAAGCGATTTGCTCCCATAACATCCGTAAGGAGTTGATCTCCTACCATTACTACTTCACTTGGACGCAAGCCTAGTTGAATCAGTGCATTATAAAAAGCATTACGAAGTGGCTTTTTCGCCTTGTGAATATAAGGGATACCTAACGGCTCAGCAAAATGCTTTACACGAGCTTCCTTGTTGTTTGACGCAATAATAACACGAATACCTGATTCTTTCATAATGCGTAACCATATGATTAGCTCTTCTGTTGCATCTGGACGATCCCATTCAACAAGCGTATTATCTAAATCCGTAATGATTCCTCTAATCCCTAATTCCTGTAACTTTTCCGGCGTAATTTCAAAAATATTCGTCACAAATTCGTTCGGTAATAAAAAATTATACAAAATAGCGACCCCTAATCTTAACGTATTATTCGACCATTATAGCATATTTGCAAAGGCTTCACCCATTCGAATTGGACTTCCTTTTACAACATTATCCGTAAATTTAATTGTATCCTTTTCAAACAGCATCACAACAGTAGAACCAAATGAGAAATAACCAACTTCTTGCCCTTTCTGCCATTTCGTTGTTGTATTGGTAAGCACAATGGAATTCACAAAGGTCGCACCTACTTTGATAAATGCAACATGCTGATTATTTACTGTTTTCAGCTCAGTCACTAAACGATAATTATGAGAAATTGGTTTTTTACCGTATGTAAGACCTAACTGATTCACAGGATAAGATTTCTGACCAAGTGTATATTGTCGTAAGACTTCTCCATCTATCGGGCTATGGATACGATGGTAATCAGCCGGACTTAAATAAAAAACGATATAATGTCCGTCTGCATATTGTGCAGCTCGTTCTGTATTGCCGAGTAAATCTTGTAATGCATAAGGCTTACCCTTCACAAGAAATGTCATATCCCATTCAATACGTCCAAAGGACTCCACTTTTGCATCTACTGGGCTGGCATATACAGTTGGATTTTTTTCAATAGGGCGAGCTTCTTCAATAAGTTCTCTTGTAAAAAAATCATGTAAACACGAAAATTGTTGTTGTTTTTTTGAAACTTCTTCAAGGTTAATATCGTATAACTTCATGTAGCTTGGAATTATACGTTTACTCCACTTCGCTTTTGCAATTGTCTGCAAAAGATGGGAAGATTGCTTACCATTCGTTAGTTCTATCAAGCGTTGATATAGTTTTTCTTTCATACAGTAAAACCCCTATCCATTAATTTAGACTGTCAATTTTTTCGCATTCGAAGTATAATGGTACAATATCTTAAGTGCAAAGGAGTGATCCCCCTTGTTTTTTTATCACAAGTTGGTGGATACCACGGTTAAGAAAATGAAATCGCACGCAGCTAACTTCATAACAATTAGTAATATGTCCTTTGGAGGCGCGGCTATTATGGCCACTCTACATGAATACTATAGCTATAGTGTCTTGTTTATCTTTATAGCAGCTCTTCTTGATCGCTACGATGGTAAGGTAGCGAGAGCGCTCGGACAAGTGTCAGAATTAGGTAAACAATTAGATTCTATGAGTGATATTATATCATTTGGTGTAGCGCCTGCATTATTAATGTATGAAGTTGTTCTAGTTGATTTTGGTTTTGTCGGCATGATGATGGCCGTATTATTTATCGTCTGTGGCGCTATGCGTTTAGCTCGCTTCAATATTAGCGAAGCGAACGGTTATTTCACAGGTTTACCAATTACAGCCGCAGGTACGTTCTTAACTTTAACGTATTTCGCAGCTTATACGTTCCATCCGGCATTTTATCTTTTCCTTTTCCCCATTTTAGCTTTACTCATGATTAGTACATTTACGTTAAAAAAAGTGTAACAGCACATTTGCTGTTGCACTTTTTTCATTTCCCACTGCTTTTAAACATATACTGTCGAAAAATGGGGAAAGGATGAAATCATTCAATGAGCGGAATTTTTACATCGATGTTGCAGTTATGGCTTGAAATCCCTGCATTGCTTGGCTATTTAAAGGGGCAAACATTCCATAAACCCTTTTCAAAAGAAGAGGAAGCTGCTTGTATTGAACGATTTTTAGGTGGCGATGAGCAAGCACGTCTTGATCTAATAGAACGTAATATGAGGCTTGTCGCGCATGTCGTTAAAAAATTCCATCCAAAACATGAGCAACTCGATGATTATATTTCCATTGGAACAATTGGACTAATGAAAGCCGTTGAGAGCTATACCCCTGATAAAAAAACTAGACTTGCCACATATGCAGCTCGTTGCATTGAAAATGAGATTTTAATGCATCTACGCACCCAAAAGAAAGTGCAAAAAGACGTTTCGCTATTTGAGCCGATTGGAACTGATAAAGATGGGAACGCACTGCAAATTCGTGATTTACTTCAGTGTGATGAAGAAAGTGCCACAGAGAAGCTAGAACATAAAGAGCATGTAGCACAACTATACCACTATTTGCATATGCTCGATGAACGTGAGCTCGAAATTGTGACACTCCGTTATGGATTAAATCAACAGGATGCACTTACACAAAAGGAAATTGCAGCACGCTTAAATATTTCACGTAGCTATGTATCTCGCATTGAAAAACGGGCACTTATTAAACTCTATCAACTATATAAACGAGACCAAAAAACTATTGAATAATATATTGTAAAATGGTTATGAAAAAAATTCAATCCTTCAATGGCGGAAGAATATGCCTATTTTATGGCATATAAAAAGCTCCCCTGCAACATGTCTATGTCGCAGGGAAGCTTTCCCGTCATACTAATGTGCTGATTCAGAGAGTTCTGCTGAAATCAATGTACCTATTAAAGTTGTAATAATGACTACACCTGCTGTTAAAAATAACATCATGAATGCCTCCCATTCTATTATGAAGAGATTTATTAATGTCAGTGTAGCATTTGTTTTTTGTATTAACTGTGATTTTTCTCACAGAATAAACCACACATTTTGACCATTCTGTGTAGTTTATAGTGAGGAAATTGCTTTTAATACGACTTGTGTCGAATGTTTTGCAGCAACTGGTAAAAATTCATCGAAGCTAATATTCGATTCTTTACCTGCAATATCTGATAATGCACGAATGACTACAAAAGGTGTAGCAAATTGATAACAAACTTGTGCAACTGCGGCTGCTTCCATCTCTACAGCTTTCATTTGAGGAAAATGACGACGAACAACCTCTACACGTTCAGGATCATTCATAAAAGCATCTCCAGAGCAAATTAAACCAACGCCATACTGATGCTCTCCAACTGCCTTCACAGCCTCCTCAGCTACCTTCATCAATTTCTCATCTGATTTATATGCTGCTGGCATACCAGCCATTTGTCCAATTTCATAGCCAAAAATTGTGACATCTACATCGTGGTGACGAACTTCATCAGAAATAACGACAGCGCCTACCTCAAGAGCTTCATCATATCCACCTGCAGAGCCTGTATTAATGACAACATCTGGTTTAAACTCATGTAAAAGAATTGTCGTAGACATAGCAGCATTTACTTTACCAATACCGCTTTTTAATAATACGACTTCCTTCCCTTCAAAAGTTCCTGTTGTATACTCACTACCTGCAATCGTTGTGCTGTGTGCATCGTCTAATGCTGCTCTTAGAAGCTCCACTTCCTCTTCCATTGCGCCAATTACTGCAATTTTCATGTACTGTTACTTCCCTTCTTTTATCAACTCTATTAAAAATAATCAAAAGAGTAATTTTCGTCAATAGGCGCCTTCTAATGTATTTAGTTGCTCTAGCTTCACAGGCTTCCAACCTTCATTATCAACCCATTCCATGCTTACACGATACATTTGAGATTTATCATTTGTAGAAACAGTAGCAATGGATGAATTAGGACCACCATTATTTTGCATACGCCAGATGATCATATTGCTTTGGTCAATACCTGTCACAGTAGATACTGTTGCTACTTTCTCAGCCCAGTCTACAGACTTGTCGTCATATGAAGACACATGCTGACCTGTTTGAGTTGTAGGTGTTGGCTGCCAATTTTTATTCGTGATGACCTTCTCAACAATAGGATTATCTGATGCTGATTCTTCTGCTGTGCCTTGTTCTTTCTGGGATGTCTCAGGTTCCGATTCTTCCTCTGAAGGTTTATCTTCTTCTACAGCGAGATCTTCTTTTTCTTCATCCGTCGGTTCTTTCTCTACTTCTTTTTCATCATCACCGCTCTGTTCTTCTTGAGCTGGTTTCTCTTTCACTGCTTGATCTGCATCATCTTGCCATTTAAACACATAGGTTGCTGTGATAATAATGAGTACAACCACAACACCAATTAAAACATTCAATAGTTTATCTAGCTTTTTATTACGAGATGGCTGCAAATGACGACCACTTCGAGTTTGTCGTTCACTCATAATGTCTCCCCCTCTCTAGGCAATATTCTATCAAGTTCGACAGCACTTGCAAAATAATTCTACTCATTATTTTGCTACATAGTTTTCACGCTAAAAATGGTACAAGCAGTCAGCCAAAGGCCAACTGCTTGTACATATACATATTATTTAATTGAGAGAATTTTCACTTTCATTTCGCCGCCAGGTGTTTGAACAACAACCTCTTCCCCTTCAGCACGACCAAGTAGACCTTTTGCAATTGGTGATTCATTCGAAATACGGAATTCCATAGGATCTGCCTCAGCAGAACCAACAATTGTATAAGATTCTTCATCTGTTGATGGCTTACCATTGATGATTTCTACAAATGTAACCGTTTTCCCTAGTGATACTACACTGTTATCTGTCTCGTCTTCAGAAATAATCACTGCATTACGAATCATTGATTTTAATGTTGAAATACGACCTTCTAAAAAGGCTTGTTCTTCTTTTGCAGAATCGTACTCAGCGTTTTCAGAAAGATCTCCAAAATCACGTGCTATTTTAATACGTTCAACGATTTCTTTACGTGTTTCAGTTTCTAATTTTACTAATTCTTCTTCTAATTTACGTTTTCCCTCAGCTGTCATAGGGTACTGTTTTTCATTTGCCAAAGTCCTTCACTCCTTGTTTCTTCAATATAAAAACATAAAACTCGACTAAATGCATGTGAGATGCACTTAATCGAATTTTATTATTTTTAAACGTTTTCAAATTACGCTTTGACCTAATAGTATGCATGCTTTTTCAAAATATGCATGTAAATATTGTCAATACCACTCTATCTTATTACAATACGTTGTCGGTTTCAAGAATAGTTTTAATTTTCGTTACCATTAAATCAATCGCGACCTCATTATCCCCACCTTCTGGAATAATGATATCAGCATAACGTTTCGTTGGTTCAATAAATAAATTATGCATTGGTCGAACCGCTGATAAATACTGCTCAATCACCGAATCTGTTGTACGTCCACGCTCTTTAATATCACGCATAATGCGGCGAATAATACGTAAATCTGAATCTGTATCCACAAATAATTTAATATCCATTAAATCACGTAAATCAGCATCCTCTAGAACTAGAATACCTTCTAGTATAATAACGTCTACTGGTTCAACATGTATAACTTCTTCTGCCCTTGTATGCTGGACGTAATCATACACAGGTTTTTCAATTGGTTGACGAACTAACAACTTTTTTATGTGTTCAATTAATAAATCATTATCGAAAGCTAACGGATGATCATAGTTAGTTCCTAAGCGTTCTTCAAATGTTAAATGACTTTGATCCTTATAATAAAAATCTTGTTCAATTACCACAACAGAATGCTCACGGAAAACATCATAAATGGCGCGCGTCACGCTCGTTTTTCCGGAGCATGAGCCACCTGCGATTCCGATGACAACAGGGCGCTTCACTGCCATTAGTTATTCTCCTTTCGCATCATGTTATGCGGCTTCAATGGTGTATCGCATTTAAATTTAACAATTTGTAATGGATGACGTGCTGCATCTAGGCTATTGCCATCCTCGTCCCAAATTTCACCCATTGTTAAACGGAAATTCTCAATTTCAGGACCAAAGAATTCTACTTCATCACCAGGTTTAAAATAATTACGCTGTTGCATTGTCACTATTTTTGTCTCCGGATCATGTTCTAAAATAAGTCCAGCAAATTCATAGGTTGTTTTACGACCATGCACACCAAACATCTGCTCCTCAAAGCCAGGTGCATCATGGAAGAATGCTTCAGCCGTATCACGGTTAGCACATTTGTCTAATTCCTCTAGCCATTCACGTTTAATGTTAAAGTTATCTGGATCTGCACAATAAGCATCAATCACTTTACGGTACACAGAAACTACTGTCGCTACATAGTGAATGGATTTCATACGACCTTCAACTTTTAACGAGTCGATACCTAGCTCAATCATATGAGGAATCGCTTCAATTAATTTTAAATCTTTTGGACTCATCGCAAATGGTGCATGGCTCTCATCGAAAAGTGCTTTTTCTTCACCATCTTCTAATTCATATAGATCATAGTCCCAACGGCATGATTGGCAGCATCCCCCTCGGTTTGAGTCACGAGCCGTCATATGATTAGAAAGAACGCAACGACCAGAGTAGGCAATACACATTGCTCCATGCACAAAGGCCTCAATTTCAATGTCGACCTTTTCTTTCATCAGCTTCATTTCTTCTCCGCCGACTTCACGTGCTAATACAACACGATGTAAACCTTCCTCTTTCCAGTACTGGACGGCCTTCCAGTTGGACAATGATTGCTGAGTAGAAAGGTGAATTTCAAGCTTAGGTGCTGCTGTACGACATGTTTCAATAATGAGCGGGTCTGCTACAATAATACCAGTTACGCCCACTGATTCAATATCCTTTAAGTAACGCTCTAAGCCATCCATATTTTCATTGTGGGCAAAAATATTTGTTGTTACATATATTTTCGCACCATATTGATTGGCAAATTCTACACCTTCACGCATCTCTTCAATTGAAAAGTTATCCGCATTCGAACGTAGGCCAAACTCTCGCCCACCGATAAATACAGCATCTGCTCCATAATGGACAGCTATTTTTAATTTCTCTAAACTACCCGCTGGCGCAAGTAGTTCTGGTTTTTTAGTAATGACACGTTTACCGTTGACAATCTCACGGATTTTGTCATTTTGCTCTAACGCTAATGCCATGTTATTGTCCCCTCCTAGTAAACTGTTTCCTTGAAGATAAAGCCTGTATCTAATGGTCTAATAGCTGGTTGAATATCTTCAATTTTTGCTAATAAATCGTCTTTTATTTCTTCATATGCGTCTTCTGATTCGTCAAAATACGTATCGATCGCTTTTCGATAAGCTTCTGTTACCGCGACTACATAGTCTGGTGTTTGAAGTACACCTTCAATTTTCAGCGCATCGATGCCACCCTCAAATAATTCGCCTAGTTCATCAATCATACACATATCATTTGGACTGAAAATATGTGTACCATTCACATCTTCATATATTGGATATTTATTATTTCGTTCATCATCATGTAGGAACATATTACGATTTTCTTGGCGGTTTTCAATAGCCATTACTTTATCTTGATATAAGAAATAATGGCCGAGTAATGGGCGTTTTGATTGGAACATACATGTCATGCCATGTACTTGTACTTCAATTTCCATTTCAGTATTTTCTTTAATCTCTAATACTTCATCAAGAGAAAGCTCACGCGCTAATACGGCACGCGTTGCACCACGTTTCCCCCAGTAATTAGCTGTAAACCAGTTTGTAGCTGTCGTTTCTGGATTCCAATGTAACGGAATCGTAACACCTTGCTCTCTGCGAATAATGAGTACCGCTGGATCACCGTAAATTAAACGGTCCACACCGATACGTTGCATTTCTTTTAAATAATCTGCAAGTGCCTCTAGTTTCTCATTATGGAAAAGTGCATTGACTGCAACATATACCTTTTTACCCGCTTCATGAATAAGCTTTGTCGCTTCTTCTACTTCTTCAACCGAGAACTCTCCTGCTAGACGTAGACCAAATTGTTGTTCACCAATAACAAAAGCATCTGCTCCAGCGGCTAAAAGTGCTTTTATATGTTCTAATGATTGTGGTGTCACAAGCAATTCTGGTTTTTTCATAGTAGTCACCTCTTCAAACATAGTAATAAACCATCACCGACTGGTAAAAAAGCACTTGTATAATCTGGGTGCTGCATAATCCAATCCGTAAAGTTTTTTAAATTGCGAATCATTGTTCGCTTACGACGTGGAACATCCTTCAACTCTAAATCAGACAAACCATGCATGTACATATTATCGATATACAATACCCCACCTGATTTTACTAAAGGTGCATACTTTTCAAAAAAGCGTTGGTATTGTCCCTTCGCAGCATCAATAAAGACCGCATCGAATGTTGTGTTAATGGCCTCGTCATCCACTTCTAAAGCGTCACCCTCAATGACCGTAATTCGATCTGATACAGTCGAACGTTTAATATAGGCTTTTGCCCTTGCTACACGATCTTGATCACGTTCAATTGTAACAATTTGGACATGAGGCAATGCCTCTGCCATACGAATAGCAGAGTAACCAATTGCTGTACCTATCTCTAAAATTTTTGACGGATTTTGAATACGCAACAGTTGATTTAATGCATCAATACCTGCTAGCTGCATGATCGGTACGTGATGCTCCTCCGCATATGCTTCCATTTCTAAAAGCAATTCATTACGTGGCTGTATAAATGATTGTATATATGCATCTGATAATTCCATCGTTTCCACCCTCATTTAAAAGGCAACGAGCGTTTGCCGTTGTCTGTACTTCA
The DNA here is from genome assembly GCF_020217405.1 of Lysinibacillus capsici. Lineage (NCBI taxonomy): Bacteria > Bacillati > Bacillota > Bacilli > Caryophanales > Bacillaceae > Lysinibacillus > Lysinibacillus capsici. Next base: position 3,259,615 of record NZ_CP084108.1, read on the forward strand.
TCATTTATCAACAAAAAGAAAAAGACCAAACGTGATGTCTTGGTACTTTGCCATACAAAAATGAGCAATTGCTTCGATATGCTCAAACAATTGCCACCACGCATATTTGTCCCGCATAAATGAACGGATTGATCAAAAATCACACTTTATAATAGCATGAAAATAGAAGGAAAGCTATTTTTCTTTCCTTCTATCCATCTGTTTGCTATACGATTTTTGTTCTTCCTATACGTTTACTCTTCTTTTCGTAAATATTTTTCTACCTTCTGCAAATGCTCATCATAGGTTTTTGAGAAGTGGTTGACACCCTCTTTATCTGCTAGGAAGTAGAAATAATCTGTTTGACTTGGATTTAATGATGCCTCAATCGAAGTTTTACCTGCACCCGCTATTGGACCAGGTGGTAGACCTTTATTTTTGTATGTGTTATAGGCATTATCCACTTCTAAATCCTCATATAAAACACGATCCTTGTGATCACCCAGTGCATAGAGCACGGTTGGGTCTGTTTGTAGTGGCATCCCTTCATTGATTCGATTATAGAAGACACTTGCAATAGTCTCTCGATCCGTTTGAGCAGTCGCTTCTTCTTCCAATAATGAAGCAAATGTTAACAGCTGATGTACGGACATTTGTTTTTCAGCTAATACATCACTATAGTTCTTCACCACATTGTTCATGGCTGCTATCATCTCTTCTACAATCGCTTGTAAGGATGGTTTTTCCTCATAATAAGAATACGTAGCTGGATATAAATAGCCCTCTAAGTCGTAGCGAATATTGTCAGCTAAAACCGCCTCTGTAACTAGCTCGGGATAATTAGCCATCATTTGTTGAACAAATGTGTCACTCGTCACAAGATCCATAAATTCTTTTTGTGTGTACGGTGTTTTCTTTTCAATCACTTTCCCAATTTGTTCAAGTGTTAAGCCTTCTGGGACCGTCATCGTAAAGACAGGCTTACGATATACCTTCCCTGTTTTCAAGCTTTCAATAAGTTCATCAAAAGTCATTGCCTGTGTTAAATCATAATTTCCCGCTTGAAATTGTGATTCATTTTTAAATTTTGCATAGTACTTAAAAACACGTGCATCTTTTATGACACCTTTTTTCTCTAGTAGTGTTGAAATAGAGGACAAACTAGAGCCAATTGGTACTTCTACCGCAATCGTTTTCGTTGCATTAGGGTCTAGTGGTTTTAAAGCACCTTTTACATAATTGTACCCAAATAAACCAACAACGCCAATTATTAGTACGAAAACAATGGCAATAATTGCGACGATTTTTCTCACGATTTTTACCTCAGATTTTCTTTCTTGCATTTTTGAAAACATTTCTTGTTTTTTAGAACCGTTATCCACGGGTTTCCCCCCTATCACTATTCAATATCATACTAGAAATCAACTTTCACGACAAACAGAAATCGACAATTCAGGAGAAATTACATATGTAAAAAATCTGCCAACAACTTTCGTTAGCAGATTTTTGAGCATTCTAGAAATAGTTTATCCTATAAAGTGTTTAATACTTCTTCTACAAATTCCCATTCTTCATCTGACTCAATCGGGTATAATTCTTCAATCTGGCCTTCATTTCCAGCTATATATTGGGCAGCAAAAATATCACGCTCATCAATCGGTTCATCTGTTGCTGGCACATATAATACATACGATTTACCGAATTGCTCAGATGAAAACGTATGAATGACTTCGCACACTTGATCTTTTCCTTCTTCGTCTGTCACAGTAATTAGCTGTGGTTCTTCTTCAAATTCATCTAGTAATGTTAACACCACTTCATTAATCATTTCCCATTCTGCGTCTGTTTCAACAGGCTGTAAATTTGTCATCTCACCTGTATTGTCATCATAATCAAAAGTCATCGCCGAAAGGTCTCCTGGAATTTCTTGACCGGTTTCATCTAGAAGGGAAAATAACACATAGGACTTGTCCTCCGCATCAAAGGTAATGACCACACGACACTGCTGTTCCTTACCATCTTTCCCGATGATCATAAATTCTTGCGTTTCTTCATTCATCCTGTTTCCTCCTTTATGACAATTTGATGTCATTTATTAAATCGCTTTTGAGGCTAGACACTTTAGAATAGCTTCTCCTATTTTTGAGCAAGTTTTCCCTGTTTAGGAGCTTTTCTTCTCTACATTTGGGCAGGCTCTCGAAATTTTCGAGCGTGGCTTTGAGCGGAGCCTCCATTCTTGGAGCGGTGCCACTCTAATTCTAAGCGAATCCTCTAACTTTATGAACGTTTCCCAACAATTGTGGATCAATTTCACACATCTACAATGCATTCATTCCTCCATTTAACAATCCTTCTACAGTAGAAAAGCTTCAATAAAAAAGGAACAAGGACTGCAAGCTGCGATCCTTGTTCCAAGCTTTGAGTTAGAAGATTAGTCTTCGTTTTCATCCTCTAAAGCGTTTAAAACGTCCTCTACCATATCCCACTCTGCTTCAGTTTCGATTGGTGTTAATTCACCATCTTCACCATTTTCAGATGGTACAAATGAAGATACAAAGATTTCAACTGAGCCATCTTCATCTTCCTCTGCGCCTACCATTGAGTAAAACACATATGATTTGCCAAACTCTGGAGATTCATGAACGTGAATCACTTCACAAAGCTGCTCGTTTCCGTTTTCGTCAATCACTGTAATGTGTTGAACATGTAGTTCTTCTTCATGGTTATGCTCGTGTGCCATGCATAGTCACCTCATCAATTAATTTTTGCTATCTAAGTAGCCTTGTAAAATCATCACAGCTGCCATTTTATCAATGACCTGCTTGCGCTTTTTGCGACTCACGTCCGCTTCGATCAGCATACGTTCAGCAGCCATCGTCGTTAAACGTTCATCCCATAATTTGACCGGTAGTGAGAAATGCTCTTCTAAAAGCTTTTTATAGTTCTCAGAAGCCTCTCCACGCGGTCCAACCGTATTATTCATGTTTTTTGGAAAACCTACAACAAATTCTGTTATAGTATATTCCTTTACTAGCTCAGCGATACGGTCAATACCGAACTCACCATTAGCCTCATCAATTTTTACGGTTTCAATACCTTGGGCGGTCCAACCAAGTGCATCACTTACAGCAACACCCACAGTTTTTGACCCAACGTCTAATCCCATAATTCTCATTTCTAGTCCTCGTTATTCTTTTTGATATAAAATTTAACAAGCTCCTCTAGAATTTCGTCACGCTCAAGCTTGCGAATTAAATTACGAGCATCCTGATGGCGAGGAATATACGCCGGATCACCAGAAAGTAAGTAACCAACAATCTGATTGATAGGGTTATATCCCTTTTCCTCTAATGAAGAATGAACTTTCAACATTACCTGCTTGACTTCCTGTTCCATTGATTCTTCTGGAAAATTAAATTTCATCGTTTGATCAAATGAACTCATGACCAGCACCTCGCTTTCAGAAATAAGGAGATGTGCAAACAAGCTCATCTCCAATTTCTCTTTATTATAACATGTTTTGGTGAATTAATTAAATGGATTTAACATAATCATACACAGAAAGTAGTGCTTCATCAAGTTTTGATGCATCTTTTGCACCTGCCATCGCCATATCTGGACGACCGCCACCTTTACCACCACATGCTTCCGCAACCATTTTCACAATATTCCCTGCATGGTAATTGCCACCAACTAATTCTTTTGAAACACCAGCACATAGCATAACCTTATCGCCATCCACTGCTCCAAGAACGATAACAGCCTTTGGCATTTTCGCTTTCAAATCATCCATCATCTGACGCAGTTGGTTATTGTCTTTTGCTTCTACCTTTGTAGAAAGAACTGTGACATCTCCAATTGTTTGTGCTGCATCAACAATTGCCCCAGCCTGAGCATTGGCAATTTTTTGAGATAATGCTTCGTTTTCACGTTGTAATTCTTTGTAGTCTGCTTGTAAAGCCTGTACTTTTGTGACAATATCTTTAGCATTTGCTTTTAATAATGCTGCTGCATCATTTAATAATGCTTCTTCTTCTTTTACTGCTTCATAAGCAACTTTTCCTGTAACAGCTTCTATACGACGAGTACCTGCACCGATACCACCTTCTGAAACAATTTTAAAGAAGCCAATTTCAGAAGAGCGTTTAACATGGATACCACCACATAGCTCAATCGAATAATCTCCGATGGATACTACACGTACAACATCTCCATATTTTTCACCGAATAATGCCATAGCACCCATTGCTTTTGCTTCATCAATGCCTTTTTCTTCAATAACGACCTCTATATCATCCCACACTTTTTCATTTACAATACGTTCAATTTGTTGTAATTCTTCTTTTGTAACTTGACCAAAGTGAGAGAAATCAAAACGTAAACGGTCAGGTCCTACATATGATCCAGCTTGGTTTACATGATCACCTAGCACATCTTTTAATGCACGTTGCATAATATGTGTTGCCGTATGGTTTTTAATGATTAAATTGCGGTCATCACGATTGACCACTGCTTGCACTGCATCTTCCACATGCATTTCACCAGTTTCAACTACTACTGTATGAAGCGGTTGACCATTCGGTGCTTTTTGAACATCTTTTACGACAGCCGTAAAGCTATCATTTGAAATAGTACCACTATCGGCAATTTGGCCTCCCATTTCAGCGTAGAATGGTGTCTTTGCTAAAATAACCAATGCTTCCTGACCTTCCGAAGCGACTTTCGCAACTTGACCATTGACGATCATTGCAGCGATTTCAGTATTAACAGTTAACGTATCATAGCCAACAAATTCACTTGCAACCGTTAAGTTTGCTAATACCTCATTCTGTACTTGCATCGAATCAACATCTTGTCGTGCAGCACGCGCGCGTTCACGTTGCTCTTCCATCGCTTCCTCAAAACCTTCATGATCTACTTTCATGCCTACTTCCTCTGCATATTCTTCCGTTAGCTCGATTGGGAAACCATAAGTATCATATAAGCGGAAAGCATCTGCTCCTGGGATGTAATCATGACCGGCTGCTTTTTGAGATTCCACTACTTCATTAAAGATAGCTAAACCACCATCTAATGTTTCATGGAAACGAATCTCTTCATTTTTAATGACACGTTGAATAAATTCGCATTTCTCTGTCACTTCTGGATAGAAGTCTTCCATAATTTTACCCACAGTTGGTACAAGTTCAAACATAAATGGTTTTTCAATGCCAATTTGTTTAGCATAGCGAACCGCACGACGTAGTAAACGACGTAATACATAGCCACGGCCTTCGTTTGACGGCAGGGCACCATCACCTATAGCAAATGCTACTGTACGGATGTGGTCTGCAATCACTTTAAATGGTGTATTAATATCTTCTTCTGAGCCAAAGATTTCATTTAAGTCTACTTCGCCAGGTCGTTTATATTTACGGTTGGCAAATTCCTCGATTTTTTCAATGATTGGCATAAATAAATCAGTATCAAAGTTTGTTGGTACATTTTGCACGACGGACACAATACGTTCTAAGCCCATACCTGTATCAATATTTTGCTTTGGTAGTGGCGTGTAAGTGCCATCAGGATTATGGTTAAATTGAGAGAACACAAGGTTCCAAATTTCAAGGTAACGCTCATTTTCTCCTCCTGGATACATTTCAGGATCATTTTCATCTGAGCCGTATTCTACGCCGCGATCATAAAAAATCTCTGAGTTCGGACCAGATGGACCTTCTCCGATATCCCAGAAGTTCCCTTCTAAACGAATTAAACGTTCTTCTGGAATACCGATTTCCTGATGCCAAACATCATAAGCTTCCTGGTCTTCAGGGTGAATCGTGATAGATAATAATGCTGGATCAAAGCCCATCCATTTTTTATCTGTTAAAAACTCCCAAGCGTAATGAATTGCTTCTTTTTTAAAGTAGTCACCAATAGAGAAGTTTCCTAACATTTCAAAGAATGTATGGTGTCGAGCTGTTTTCCCAACGTTCTCAATATCGTTGGTACGAATCGATTTTTGTGCATTTGTAATACGTGGATTATCAGGGATAATACGGCCATCAAAATATGGTTTCAAAGTTGCAACACCTGAGTTGATCCAAAGAAGTGATGGATCATTTATTGGCACAAGTGGTGCTGAGGGCTCATGATGATGCCCCTTTTCTTTAAAAAATTCCAAATACATACGGCGAATATCTACTGCTTTCATTGGATAAATTCCTCCTATTTTATATTGTAAAATCACGATACGAGTCCTGCGATCTACCGAAGAAAATAAAAAAAGCCCTCATCCCCAAAAAGGGACGAGGACTTGTCATTAGTCTCGCGGTACCACCCTAGTTGTAAGTAAAAATCTTACTTACCTCTTTAGCACTTGTAACGTCAGTGAACGGCAGGGATTAGCTGCACTCTGGAGTAGCTTTCGGCATTTGCTGTTGTGAGGATTTTTTCAGCCTAGAAATCCCTTTCTTGTGCACACACAAATACGTACTTTTTCCATCATCGTTTTTACTTTTTCTATCGAAAATTATAAAAAAAATCTATTGCGCTGTCAATTAGTACTAGTATGACTAACACTAACTAAGCAATCATTTTTTTGAAATATATCCACATACCCCATGTAAAAATAACTAAGAAGGCGCTAATTGCAATCGTTGTATAAGGGGTATCTTGATAAGGTAAAGGTACATTCATTCCAAAAAAACTAGTAATTACTGATAGTGGTAACATAATTGTCGAAATGACCGTTAATAAATTCAGCTTTTCAATGGATTTCCCACTGATAATTGAAAAATACGTATCAAGCGTGCTGTTCACTAAATCGCGATATGTCTCTGTGGAGTCGACAATACGTTCTAGATGGTCATTCAAATCTTTATAGAATGGAATATTTTCTTCTTGAATGTCAAATTTCCACTGACCATTGATTGTAGAAAAAATTCTTCTTTGTGGCATAATGGCCTGACGAATTAAAATAATTGTCCGCTTCAATGCAAGAAATTCCTCTGTCACCACTTTTGGTTGATAATCATAAATTTCTTCTTCTAGTTCATCTATACGTGCGCGAATTCGTTCTAATACTGGGAAGTATTCGTCTGTAATACCGTCAATAATAGTATGCAATAAAAAATCAGTACCCTTTTCTAAATATCTTGGGCTATTGACACAAACATTCTCCATTTTCCCTAGCCATTGCAACTTTTGTTTATGCACAGTCACAATATAGTTTGGTCCCATAAAAATATTTAACTCAACTGTTGTAATTTCATTGTTACTTTTCTCATTATAGATTGGTGCATGGAGCACAAAAAATTTATAATCACCATAACTATCCATTTTTGGACGTGAGCCTTCATGTAAGCAATCTTCAACTGCTAGTGGATGAAAGCCAAATACATCTGCTATATTATTCAATTCATTATAACTATAGGCATATAAATCTACCCATAATAAATCTTCGTTATGAATAGGGAGTTGTAAATCAATCATATTGAAATCATGTTGGACTGTCTTGCTGCTGCTATTATAATAGTGGATTTTAATCATTGCATTTCACCTCATGTTTGTTATTGAGGGAAACAAAAGGTCATCCTTATCACCTTTTGCCTGCATCGGTGATCAGAAATCGATGACTTTTTATATGTTTCCGTTTGCCTAAATGATACTTATTCGGTTCAGGACTACTATCCATTTCTCATCACCTTCCTTCCATAACAAAAACACGCCTTCTACGAATGAAGGCGTGTTGAATACACATATCAAAAAATAGCAATAAAATACATTGCATGCTTGTTACCTTCAAACGTTGAGTTTTAGCACTATGCGGCATAGGAATATGTCCAGCTACGTTAAAAAACACCTTATTTCGATGATTTCTGTTGACCCATTGGCGTCTCTCGACATTTTTGGGTAGTAGCGTATCTCCAGCATAGGAGCCTCACCTAACGAAGGGAGTCTTATTTTTTTATTCCTGTAAATGATAACGGATAGTTTCACAACTGTCAAACTTTCTATCAATCATTTTTCAGAAAGTCTTCTACTCTTTGCACTAAATGCTCTCGTTGATAAGATTGATAGAGCAAGCTAGATAAACGTACAGGATCACCAAAGAAAAAGCGTTCGTACAATGTCTGTCTTGTGCCAAAACTACTCATCGTTAAATCCCAAGCTAAACGGAATTTCTTTACTCGCTCTTCTCCTTTGTCTTTGAATGATTGCAAATAATGTTCAAGATCACCATCATCTACTGAAAATGCATGTTCAGTCGGTATAGACATCAAGCCACTTGCTCCTAGTTGCTGGATAATTTCCGTAAAAGTTGGATATACTTTCGGGAAAATTTGAATAGCTACTTGGAGGGTTGCAAGGTCAGGTCGAATAAAGCCAAAATTATCTCTTTGTGCATCCACTTCTGATTTGATTAACAGTGCTTTCATCGTTTCTAATGGCACAATCACATCCACCACTTTTTGTTGTACATGTTGATAGTCTCCGATGTTAATAGTGTCCACTATCGATTGCACAACCCCAAGTACAAATTCGGTCTTGGCAATTTGGCGAGATAACACTTGATGTAATGTGTAAGCTTGGAAGCCACTGACATTCATAAATTGATTGGCCACTTCTATATTTTCATAGTAAAAAACACGTTCCCATGGGACAACTACATCATCAAACACAACGATTGCATCCATTTCTTCAAAACGAGCACTTAACGGATAATCAAAGGTAGAATCTCCCCCTACAAACGATTGCCGACATAAAAACTTTAAGCCTTTAGTATTACTTGGAATAGAAAAACCGAAACCTTTTCCTTCATCATAGCCATTTGTCGATAAAACAAGAAGCTCATCTGTTATGCCACCCTGTGTTGCTAGTAATCTTGCCCCTTTAATGACTAAGCCCTCACTTGTCTTCCCAATGATTTTAGCAGCAATGGTTACTTCTTCATCCTCATAGTAATAGCGTTTGCGATTTACCTGTGGTTCGATAAAGGTATGTGTCATCGTAATATCATTCTCGCGAGCATACTCATAGAACTTTAGCAAATGCTCTGGGAAACAATTTGGCTTCTCTTTTAAAAAGTCTGACGCTGATGCAAGGGCCATTAATGTTGTATTCATATAATCAGGGCTTCTCCCCATAAAGCCTTGTGAAGATAATGCCCATTCTCTTGCCGCATGGCGCCTTTTCACAAGATCTTCTGGCGTCAATACTTGAAGAAAGGACATGCCAACTTTCTGTTTGCTAGTTGGCGATTCATAGGTCATTTTTTCAAGAAGTGCCTCTTGATGTTGTAAATCAAAAAGTTTCGCTTGACTCTGAATAATTCCTTTAAAGGCAGGATGTTCTGACACCTTCCCTGTCACGATTTTCCCATCTATCGAAATATACGTTTTTAAAGCATCAATTCGTTCAATATACTGCTGCCCTGTCATTATCGGCATGCTGTCACCCCTATACATTCCCTATGTTTTTGTACTTATCTAGTATATGAAATGTCCAAATATTAGGTGACGATACATCAATTAGAAAAACCCGATTAGACAGTCTAATCGGGTATATTTATTTTAGTCATCCAAAAAATCATAAGGAGAGACATCATTCATACCAATCATTGGATGAATATAAGGGGCTGTTTCTACTGTTAGCTTTTGTTCAATGGAAACAGGCTCTTGCATCCCTTCATTTTCAACTGACACTGCCTCGACTTCCACAAGTTCTTCCTCAATTTCCATTGGGTTAAGTCTTGCACGTAAAGAGGTGAAACGCTGTAGGTCATCTGTACGTTGTAAACCATCTGCAAGTACATCTGGTTCACCACATAAAATCAAAAAGTTTTTAGCACGTGTAATACCTGTGTATAAAAGATTACGCCGTAACATTTTGGAATACCCTCTAACCACTGGCATAATGACCGTTTGAAACTCAGAGCCCTGTGATTTATGGATGGAGCAACAATAAGCTAGTGTCAATTGATTGAGATCGCTTCGTTGATAGGTCACTTCAATGCCATCAAAGGATACGATCAATAAATCTTGTTTTTCGACCGTCTCTTTCGCCTTAATAATACTAATGACCTCACCCATATCTCCATTAAAGACATTGCTTTCTGGTTGATTGACAAGCTGAAGAACTTTATCCTTTATTCGATAGGTTACATCCCCAAAGACTAGCTCTTTTCGTGTTCCAGTATCGTTTGGATTAATAAGCTCTTGAATCATTTTATTTAAACTATCTATCCCAGCTGGTCCTTTATACATGGGTGCCAACACTTGGATATTACGGATTTCCTGACCTTTTGCGACAGCACTTTTGACAACCTGTGTTACAACGTTGGCAACTTGATCGGCTGAAGCCTTAATAAACGAACGATCAGAGGTTTTAGCTGTTAACTCTTTTGGAATCGTTCCTTTTTTTATTTGATGGGCAAGTTCAATAATCGTTGAGCCTTCTGCTTGTCGGTAAACATCTGTTAGCTCGACGGTTGGTAGCTGCTTGGATGCTAATAAATCTTTTAACACCTGTCCTGGACCTACTGGTGGAAGCTGATCCTGATCTCCTACAAAGACAACTTGAACATCTTCATGTAAAGCTTTTAATAATTGATGGGCAAGCCATGTATCAACCATGGACATTTCATCCACGATAATCAGCTTACCTGTCACTTCACGCTCTGTTTCTTCCTCTTTTTCTTGCCCTGTAAAACCGAGCAGTCGATGAATGGTCATCGCAGGCAGCTCTGTTGATTCGGCTAATCGTTTAGCAGCACGTCCAGTCGGAGCACAAAGAATAATCGGAAAAGGCTCCTCTTTTTGAGCATACTCTTTTGGATTTAAGGATAGGCCATGAAGCTTTGCATACACTTCTACGACTCCCCGTACAACAGTGGTTTTCCCCGTACCAGGACCACCCGTTAATATCATAACGGCTGAATTTAAAGCCTGCTCAATGGCATTCGCTTGTGTTTCTGCATAGGTAACATTGAGTAGCTCCTCTGTTTCTCCAATGGCTTTTCGAATTTCATCTTTACTAAAATGTTCAGCCTTATTATTCCGTTCGATAAGCGATAAGATTTTCGATGCAATCCCTACCTCTGAAAAATACAGTGACGGTAAATATAACCTTGTCTCTTCCCCACAAATTTTGCCTTCTTCACGGAGTCCGATGCAGGCTTGAGAAATATCTTCGAATGGTATCTCCTGTCGTTGGCTTTGTTCAAGCATTTCCTTAACGAGCGGTAAAACATGTTCTGCATCTAGATAGACATGTCCATCTGATAAAGCTGCTGTATTTAAAATATGTAAAATCGCTGCTTTGACACGATCAGGATGTTTACCAGTTATACCTAATTTTGCACCTAGCTCATCAGCTCGAAAGAAACCCACTCCTTCCACATCTTCAATTAAGCGGTATGGATTTTCTGTCAGTAATTCAATGGCTTCTGTTCGATAGGTTTGATAAATTTTCATGCCAAGCTGTGGACCAAATCCCCACTCATTCAATTGAATCATGATCCGCTCTAAACCTAAGTTTTGCTCAATGGTGCGGTGAATGACTTCTTTTTTTTCAGCAGATAGGCGCGGAACAGCATCGAGGGCATTAGGATCTTCTAAAATAACACGGAGTGCATTCGCACCTAGTTTTTCAACAATCGTTTCAGCTGTTTTTTTCCCGACCCCTACGAAGAGGTCACTAGATAAATAATGAATAATTCCTTGCTCAGTTGCAGGCACTTCTTTCGTAAATGTCTCAATTTGAAATTGAGCACCGTATTTAGGATGTTGTTTTAAAATACCAGTAAATCGATATTGTTCGTCCATTTGTAGTGGGGGAAAATAACCAACAACAATAATTTCTTTATCTTCATATTGCAAATTCGTCTCTTGAATTTTCACACGTACAATCGAATACATATTTTGCGCATTATGAAAGATAGAGACGATCGGACGTCCGAGTATAAAAAATTTATTGAGTTCAAATAAATCTAAATGATCTGTCATGTTCGGTCCGTCCTTTCTTATAGTTTTCAATCTTTTTATTTTACCATAGCCACATGAAAATATCGCAGACAAAAATAGATTCGCTTCGTTATTTTTACATTATTTTGACAAATGACAATTCTCTGCCTTTATCCTCCGTTCCATGCTATGATTAATATGAATTATTTGCACGGAAGGATTGTGAAATTATTGGAATTTAGACCTTGCATCGATTTACACGATGGCAAAGTAAAGCAAATTGTAGGCAGCACTTTGGGATATACAAATCAAGCAGTTGTTGAAAACTTTATTTCTCAACATGACGCTAGCTACTATGCACAAATGTTTGCCCAAGATCGTTTAACAGGTGGACACGTTATTATGCTAGGCTCTGGTAATGAAGAAGCTGCCCTATCCGCTCTAACAGCCTATCCTCAAGGCTTGCAAATAGGTGGTGGCATTACGGCTGACAATGCTCAAAAGTATATTGATGCAGGTGCTTCGCATGTCATTGTCACATCCTATATTTTTCATGATGGTCAGCTCGATTTAGCACGTTTAAAGCGTTTAAATCAATTAATTGGTAAAGAACACCTTGTCATCGATCTCAGTTGTAAGATGCGTGACGGGAAATGGTTTGTCATGACCGATAAATGGACTACATTTAGTCACTTCGAAGTCAATGCTGCGTCGATTGCCTATATTGAAGATTTTTGTGATGAGCTGTTAATACATGCTGTCGATGTTGAAGGAAAAAAGGGTGGCATGCAGGAAAGCTTGGTACAGGACTTAGCTGCTTGGACATCTATCCCAACTACTTATGCAGGCGGCGTTCGTTCAATCGGAGACTTAGAAAGATTTAACCAATTAGCCAATGGAAAACTTCATGTAACCATTGGGAGTGCGCTTTCTATTTTTGGTGGCGATTTACCTTATACAGATGTAGTAGAATATTGTAAAAAAGGCGGGATTTTGTGAAGCTTATTTATAAAGATTATATTTTTCCATTTCAAGAAACTAATTTAGAGAGAATTATAGATGGTAAATATTTTAAAGTGAATAAAAAAGATAATTCTCTTGCAATTCAAGTGCAACTTGACAACGAACAAATGTTACTGGAATTTTCAAAATCGTTAAAGGCAACTTGTGGCTTTTTACGCGATCAAGAAACAGAGCCTTATATCGGAACCTATATTGATTTACAAGTTTTCGTTGATGAGTTTAATAAGCGTTATAACTTAAATGCTGAAATTATTAGTTAAAACATGGGGACAGATGGTTCCCTTTGTTTTAACCTCAAATCCTCTTCTGCATTCTTCCTTGCCCCTATTTCTGAAACCTTTTCATTGTCATGTGAGTTATATATTGTATAGCATAACCATAGGGGGTTTACATGACAAAACTACATACTCAATATGTCCTTCCTTATTTTTTATGCTCCCTGCTCTTCTAATAGGGATGATCACCATGATCTCCTATGGCGTAGGCTTTCATATTTGGATACAGAACTTGTTCATCTGGGTTGTTGGCATTAGTTTTTGCTATGGAATGTCAACAAAAACTACCCTAAAATTTTTAGATATTAGCCCTCTTTCTATTACAACTGTTTTAATCGTTTTACTCGTTATGCCCTTTTAGTTTAATGGTATAGAGGGTGTCCATCGAAGGATAACTTTTGGCCCGTTTAATTTTTATATAGCTAGTATTAGTTTGCCTATATTAATTGTTTATTTATGGAAGCTTTCAATAAATAAACATTTATCATTTACGATAGGATTCAAGTTCCTCATAAAAGGTATATTATTAATGCAACCAGATGCAGGGCAAATCACTACGTTTGCTTGTGCCTCCACCATCATTTTATGGAGAGTTGTAGAAAATTCGATTTGGAAGTACTTTTCACTACTCTTATTCGCTTTTTTGTCATCGCATCATGGATTTTTCTTGATCATTAAGCTCCAGTCCCATATGTGGAGCAAATTATTTTTTAGTGGCTGACATGGGCAGTATTTTGCTTTTTTTAGGTGTTTTAGCACTCCTATTGTTAATTTATCCATTCTTTGTCCCATGGAAAAAAGATACCTTGTCACGTTCGTGGGTCATTTTCCTATGCCTATTATGGGCTATGAATTTCACCAATGATCGGCTATCTCATTGCCATCACAGCTATACAAAAAATAAAAATCGAACAAACCGTAAAAGAAAGGATTTACAAACGATGAAAACTGAACTAGAAGTAAACACTTTAAAATCATTTCAAACTGAATTAACACGCTTCTTTTTAGCTTACAAATTTGCTCTACAGGAAGTGGAAACGAAAATTAATATATTACAAGAAGAATTTAAGTTAATTCATGAATATAATCCAATTGAGCATGTATCTACACGTATAAAATCACCTAAAAGTATTTTAACGAAGATGATGAAAAAAGAGCTTCCTCCATCAATAGAGGCTGTGCGTGAAAATATCCGCGATATAGCTGGTGCTCGCATCACCTGTTCCTTCGTGGAGGATATTTACAAGGTAAGTGCCATGTTACAAGCACAGCATGACATGGAAGTTGTTGAGGTGAAGGATTATATAGCCAATCCAAAAGAAAATGGCTACCAAAGCTTACATCTCATTATTAAAATTCCTATCTTTATGTCAGACCATATGGAAAAGGTCTATACAGAGATCCAAATTCGTACAATTGCAATGGATTTCTGGGCAAGCTTAGAACACAAAATTTATTATAAGTATAACAAAGAAGTACCTGAGCATATTCGTCATGAATTAAAGGAGGCCGCACTACAAGCAGCTGAATTAGATCGAAAAATGGAGCGACTGAATAAGGAAATCAATATTTTAAAAGAAAATGAAGCCGAGCCTTCATTGCTAGACAGTACCCCCATCGCACATTTAGCGAAATACTTAACGGAACTACCTGGCAATCAAATAATTGATGACACTCTATTCAAAAAGTAAATTTATTCTATGGTTTAGTCGTCAAATGAAAAACCCACCTCACACGCTGCTTGATCACAGAATGTGAGGTGGATTTTACTTTTTATTCACTATTGCGCTTTCCTTGTAGATTTCGTTGCTACAAAAAAGGAGAAAATAAGAGCACCAATAGCAAAAATAAAGGTAGCTATATATACATAACTGACGCCATTCGCAATAGTGTCCTTTAAAAAGCTTACTTCTTCTAAATTAAACCCACCTTTTGCAAATTCACCATTTAATTGAATTTCACCTTTTCCTAATGAAGCCATTTTTTCACTCGTTGCCAGGTTGAAAATCATACCAAATAGCGCTGCACCAATCGCTTGGCTAAATGTATTTGTAAAAGAGTTCAAACCAATTGAAATACCAAGTTGCTTTGGATCTGCCACCTTTTGTATGGAAATCATCAACATCGGCATAATAAAGCCCATCCCTAGCCCTATTAACGATGATGCGAAATAAACGCTGAAATCATTAGAACCTGAAGATAGTCTTGCCAACAATAGTGTACCCGTAACAAGTAAAATCGTACCCATTTGGATAATACGTTTATTTGTTAAACAACCGATTAAATAACCTGCCATAATCGAGTTCACCGTCCAAAAAATAGACATTGGTGTTAATAATAAACCAGCCTGCGTTGCATTTTTGCCTAAAACACTTTGGGCAAATATGGGAATATAAACGGTCACACCAATGACAATAGACATGCCACTTAAAGTTAATGCATTAATAACCATTAGTCGTCCATTTTTAAACAGTGTTAACGGAATAATTGGCTCCTCTGCTTGCAACTCCACCCAGATAAAAATACTTAGGAATACAAGAGCAACACCATATATTAGAAGAGATTGGCCTGATAACCAAGTTTGTGTTTTACTGTTTTCGATAATAACAAACAGTAACGCAACCATGCCAATTGTAAAAAATACTGCACCTAAGTAGTCAATTTTACGCTTCACTGCCTCTAGTTGTTCTTTATAATGTTTAGCAATTAAGTAAATAGAGGCTAAACCAAACGGTACATTAATGAAGAAAATAAAGTGCCAAGATACTTGGTCAACAATAAAGCCGCCAAATAATGGACCTACTACACCAGAAACGCCCCATACCATACTTAAATAGCTTTGTCCTTTGGCACGCTCTTTTTCAGTTTTAAACAACTCACCAACCATTGTTAATGTGATGGGCAAAATTGAACCTGCGCCAATACCTTGAATTGCTCGAAAAACAATTAATTGCTCCATGGATTGAGCTAAACCACATAACATAGAACCTACTAAAAAAATAATGATACCTGTAATAATCATCCGTTTACGGCCAAATAAATCAGCTAATTTACCAAAAATAATCGCCGCTATGGCTGAAGCTAGTAAATAAGCAGAATAAATCCAGCTTATTAAGTCTACACCTAATAAATCAGCCGTAATACTCGGAATAGCAGTACTAACAATAGTTCCCTCAATTGCAGCGAGTGCTGTTACAAGTAATAGTGCTATAAATACTTTATTCATTCTGTCACCTTTTCCTTTCCTGCATGACATACATTACCAAGTTTGAACTAGAATTAAAAGAGAAAGGGATTTAATTTATAAAAAAATAAACGATGTTTTTCTGTTTTACTAGATAAAATCAATAAAAAAGCAGCAGGAATGTTAATCAACATTCACTCGCTGCTTATTATCTATCAGTTAAATCGTTGAGCAATCATATCGTAAATATAACGTGCTTGGTCATATTCAGGTTGTAAGGTAAAGGCTTGTTTCAAATGATACATGGCATCTTCTGTTTGTTCAGTGGACACGGCATATAGTACGCCTAAATTATAATGTGCATCTGCATTATTCCAATCCTGTTCAATCAAGAGATCCAGTTCCTTCTTCCCTTCCTCAAACATTTCTAATGCACATAGTACTATCGCATAGGCTAAACGAATCTGTGTATCTTCTGGAGCAATTTCTACTGCACGTTGTAAATAAGGTAATGCCAATTTAGAGTTATCCATACGTTCAAAGCATTTCCCCATCATATAATAGACATCGGCACCTTCAATATGATGTTTTAGCGCTTGCTCATATAGCTTCACAGCCTCGGCATAGCGTTCAGCATTGTAATATAAATTGGCTAGACCGTAATAGGCTGTAGCTGCTGATTCATCCACAGTGATTGCCTTTTGGAAGAAACGTTCTGCACGCTCAGTATCCTCTAATACGGCTAATAAATTGCCGAAATTTACATACCCAATAGCATTTTCAGGCTCTGCCTCAATTGCTTTTGTAAATAGTTGAGCAGCATCCTCATAACGTTTTTCTTGAAATGCTTGGATGCCCTGTTCATTATAGTTCATTTGTTCTTCACCTCTATGTAGCGAAAGACTGCTTTTAGGAAGCCAAGAGGCCGTAAAAGCAGTCTTAACGCAATTTATCCAACATATGTTAGTTTTTCATTACTTTTAAAGACTTCATCAATCGTTCCGCCACCCATACATTCTTCTCCGTTGTATAGCACTACAGCTTGGCCAGGTGTAATTGCACGTACAGGTTCTGCAAATGTAATGTGTGCACGCCCATCTGGTAAAATTTCAACTTCTACTGGTGTATCGGTTTGACGATAACGGAATTTTGCTGTGCAAGAAAATTTCCCAGGCAATTTTTTTGTCGAAGTATAGTTCATTTTCACAGCAGTTAATGATGTTGAATACGAGTATTCATTGTCAAAGCCTTGTCCGACAAGTAAAACATTACGTGCTAAATCTTTCCCTAGAACAAACCAAGGCTCGCCGTCTCCACCAATACCAAGCCCGTGTCGTTGACCAAGTGTATAGTACATTAAACCATCGTGTTGGCCCATTACAACGCCATCCATTGTTTCCATTTTCCCAGGTTGTGCTGGTAAATATTGACTCAAGAACTCCTTGAAATTACGTTCACCGATAAAGCAAATGCCTGTTGAATCTTTTTTCTTTGCCGTAGCAAGGCCAGCTTCTTCTGCAATTTTTCGTACTTCTTTTTTCTCTATATCACCAATTGGGAACATTACATGCGCCAATTGCTCTTGCGATAATTGATTTAAAAAGTATGTTTGATCTTTATTATCATCAACGCCACGTAACATTCTAACTTCACCATCACCATTACGATCAATTCGTGCATAGTGACCTGTCGCTAAATAATCAGCACCAAGGTTCATGGCATGCTCTAAAAATGCTTTAAATTTAATTTCTTTATTGCACATAACATCAGGATTTGGTGTACGCCCTGCTTTATATTCTTCTAAAAAGTAAGTGAAAACTTTATCCCAATATTGTTTCTCGAAATTGACAGCATAGTATGGGATACCAATTTGATTACATACTTTTATCACATCGTCATAATCTTCCGTTGCTGTACAAACACCGTTTTCGTCCGTATCATCCCAGTTTTTCATAAAGATTCCGATTACTTCATACCCTTGTTGTTTTAACAAGTATGCCGCCACCGATGAATCTACCCCACCTGACATGCCGACAACAACTCGAATTTGAGAGGGGTCACGTGTTTCTTTCATTGTGGTCACCTTTTCTTTTATCTAATTACAGTTTGTGTTTCAATACTTTAACGAAACATAACATAA
The DNA here is from genome assembly GCF_020217405.1 of Lysinibacillus capsici. NCBI lineage: Bacteria > Bacillati > Bacillota > Bacilli > Caryophanales > Bacillaceae > Lysinibacillus > Lysinibacillus capsici. The sequence goes on from NZ_CP084108.1 coordinate 3,278,161, forward strand.
GTATCTTGCAAATTATTTTTTAGCTAGTTTTTTCACGATTTGAGCCGTTTTTTCTGCTGCATCTTGAATATCCTTTTCCGTTAAACCCTGCCCAAAGCTGAATCGGATGGAATTTCGTAGCTCCTCTGCACTTTGTCCAAACATTGCTACTAACACATGTGATGGATCAATCGACCCAGCGGTACATGCAGAACCACTAGATACACAGATTCCTGCCATATCAAGATTCACTAAAAATGATTCTACTTCCATGCCCTCAAAGCTAATATTTAAAACATGTGGCAATGACTGCCCTTCATCACCATTAACATGGAATGCTAGCTTTTCCTGTGAAAAAACAGCAAGCATAATTTGCTTAAAGTGATTGTATAGTGAACGCTTTTCTTCACGCAACTCATTTGCAACTTGCACGGCAGTCGCAAAAGCTATAATGGCAGGTATATTTTCAGTACCTGCACGACGTTTTTTCTCTTGTGCGCCCCCAAGAGCGTAACTTGCTAACGGTGTTCCTGCTTTTTGATAAAGGAATCCAACACCTTTTGGACCGTTGATTTTATGAGCAGATACACTTAATAAATCCACCTGTAATTCATTTACATCAATGTACTCTAAGCCATAAGCCTGAACCGCATCTGTATGGAATATGGCACTATGCTCACGCAATAACGCGCCAATTTCAGCAATTGGCTGAATCGTTCCTACTTCATTATTTCCATACATAATTGTTACTAAAATGGTATCATCACGAAGGGCTTTTTGGACATCCTCAACCGCGACACGCCCTCTTTGATCGACAGGTAAATAGGTCACCTCAAACCCATCACGTTCAAGTTTTTCACAAGTATGTAATACTGCATGATGCTCTACTTGCGTTGTAATGATGTGTTTTCCTTCATTTGCACGGGCATAGACAGTTCCTAAAATTGCCATATTATCAGCTTCTGTGCCACCACTTGTGAAAATAATTTCCCCTGCTTGCGCACCAACTGATTTCGCCAATAGCTCACGTGCATCATCTAGATATTTCCTTGCTTCTCGACCTGCTTTATGAATACTCGATGCATTGCCAAATACCTGCTGCATAGCAGTTGTCATTGCTTCTATTACTTGGCCATTCATTGGAGATGTGGCCGCATGATCGAGATAGATATATGAATTCATGTTGAAAAACTCCTTTTTAAACTCTGTGACATCTGCCAGAGGCTTTCGCTTGATTCAGTTAATGCTTGCAAAATCAATACAAGTATTCTTCACTCCTCTATGAGAGGGGAATCTTCCATACTTGGTGGTTCATTTTAGTACAAAAACATTTGCTGAATCGAGATAAAAGCACAAAACCCACATCACTCATCGTAAAATAGTCATTGGGATGTGAATAGTTCACAATCTCCCAAAAAGATGATGTGAATGCAGGAATAGCGCTTTAGCTTAAACTATTTTAAATATAGAACATATAGCCTTCCACTACATTTTCTTCTGTATATTGTGCTAAATCTTCAATTGTTGTTGTATCTAACACATTTTTTACTGCATCCCGAATACGTAGCCATAATTCACGTTGCGGTGCTTCTTCATTTTCAATACCTTCTACTGGTTGAATCGGCCCTTCTAGCACACTAATAACATGGGCTGCTGAAATTTCGCTAGGTGGATTTGCTAGCATATAACCACCATAAGCACCACGTACACTTTTTACTAAGCCTGAATTACGAAGCGGAGATACTAATTGCTCTAAATATGCCTCTGAAAGTTCCTTTTCCGCCGCAATTTTACGCAAAGGAATTGGCCCTTCCCCATAATGCTTTGCTAATTCAATCATAATTGTAAGCCCGTAACGGCCCTTTGTTGAAATTTTCATTTTATCACCCTCAATTAGTCTAGTCAAAATACTACCAACAGTATATCATAATCTCCTCTTGATGAACTCGGAAATACACCTAGAAGGATATGATATACTAATTACAGCGATTCAAAATCGTTCAAAATCCATATGAGTGCTTTATTTTAGCGTAAAAAAATGTATGAAGCAAAAAATGACAACGACAGAAAGGGGAAGTTATTTTGCACAATGAACCACTCGCTTTTCGAATGCGACCTTTAACCCTTGATGAGATTGTTGGTCATCAGGATTTCATTGGTCCCAACACAGCCCTTTATAAAATGATTCAAAATGAACATGTCCCTTCCATGTTGTTATATGGAGAACCTGGAATCGGTAAAACATCCATTGCCAATGCCATTGCAGGAAGCTCCAAGCTCCCTTTCTTCGCACTTAATGCCACACGAGCTGGCAAAAAAGATGTGGAAGATATTGTACAAGAAGCCAGAATTTCAGGGAAAGTAATACTTTTCTTAGACGAAATTCACCGTTTCAATAAATTACAGCAGGATACGCTATTACCACATGTAGAAAATGGATCAATTGTATTAATTGGTGCCACGACAGAAAATCCCTATCATGATGTTAATCCAGCGATTCGTTCACGATGTGGAGAAATTTACCAGCTAAAACGCTTAACGAAGGAAAATTTAATCGAACTAGTTGAAAAAGCACTTGCTGATGAAAGACGGGGACTAGGTAAGTATCATTTTGCCTTAACACCATCACAAATTGAACAAATTGCAGCCGCAGCAAATGGAGATGCACGAAAGGCATTAACTTTGCTAGAATCTATTTACTATGCCAGTGACGAGGTGGATGGACAATCGGTTGCTGCCGACCATGTTATTGAACATCTCATTAGTCGAATTGGTGTGTATGGCGATAAAAAAGGATCACATTTTTATAATTTACTATCAGCCCTGCAAAAGTCTGTGCGTGGTAGTGATACCAATGCTGCTCTGTATTATCTAGCGCATTTATTGGAAACAGGCGATTTAGTGGCTGTCAGCAGACGCCTACTTGTTATGGCCTATGAGGATATTGGTCTAGCTAATCCCGAAGTCGGACCTCATATATTAGCTGCTATTCAAGCAGCCGAACGACTAGGATTACCAGAGGCACGTATCCCACTTGCCAGTGCTGTCATTGAAATGTGCCTTGCCTCAAAATCCAACTCAGCCATTATGGCAATTGATGCTGCCATTAAGGCTATTCATGGAGGTAAAACAGGTGATATCCCTCATCATTTGCGAGATGCTCATTACGAGGGTGCAAAAGATTTAGGACACGTTGGCTATCAATATCCTCATAACACTCCGATCGGTACTTTTGGTGGCTGGGTAGACCAGCAATATTTGCCAGACGAACTTGTAGGAACTGAATTCTACAAACCTGTTATTGCTGGTGAGGAAAAGCGCATGGCTGGCATCTACGACAAACTAAAATCATTTCAAGATAAGAGATAATAAAACAAAAGCAAAGTCACTATCTTAAGTAATTGATAGGACTTTGCTTTTTATATACCAACAGGATAGGCTACTCTAGCAATCATCCTGTAAAGCTCGGGTTATTTGTTGTATATCGTTCTTGGTAAAACAAATTTAATGGTTCTGCCAAATGTCGAAGTAATGACAAAATGGATTCTTTCACATCTCCTTCATTTGCCTTACTATGCAAAAAAACAATCAGATTATACGACTGATACAACAAGCTCGCAAACTCTTGATTGTTTTCTCTTACCTCAAAGCGAATTGCTTTTACAGCAATTGCTTGTGCAATTTTTTGTTCTCTTGTTTCACAGGAAGGCTCCTTACTTAATTCATCATCCGACACTCTGTATAACCGTTTTAATGCGCCATATACTTCTTTATTTCCACTAAATCGATCTTTTAACCATTGCAAGACGAATTGCAAAAGAATGACTGCATAGATAAGAGAAAGACATTCATCGCCTCGTGATTTTTTTGCTAAGCGCTGGAAATATTCTGCTTGTGTGACTAGTTCAAACAGAATTAAACGTATTGGATAAAGCATGGCATGACCGCTATTGATGTACAGCTTTTCTCGATCTCTATACATAGCCAACCAAATATCTTTGACCAATGAAATAGATTTCCTTGTGGAGAGCGCTAATTGACACTGAATAAGCTCCTGTTCAATTGTTGGTTGGATAAGCTGTAGAAATAAAAGTTCATCTTCCTCACTAACTAATAAAAGCGGCTTTTCCAAATTCGCCAAATCTATTTCTATTCCATTTACAATCATTGCTTAGCCCCCTTCCAATAAGTTCTTACAGTGTGAGCACATATATTACCAATTTTCTAACTATAATTCGACAAAAAAACATAAATACCTTTCAAAAAAATATGCCTTTTTACTTTCCCCACAATAAAAAAGAACCCACGCTACTAAAAAAGGCAAGTAAATCACTTTCTTTCCACATCGAACATTGTAGGAAAAACTGATTTAATTCCAATTAGTTACGTAGATTCTTGACGTATAGGCTATTTTCAGAAAATAGATAGTCTATTATTGTCTAAGGTCTATGCCGGAAGTTCTTGATCCACAAATAATTTAAACTGTTGAAGACATTGCTTCACTTCCCCTTTTTGTGACAGCACTTCGTTGCGTATGTTTGTTGCTTTTTCTTCATCCTCTAGCACTTCAGTTAAAAGAGCCATGATATCTTCTAATAATTGCTCATTCTCTTCCTGCTCAATACTCGGTAAGGAATAGGCTGCTATTGTTAATAAATGCTCTACTTTTTCAGGTGTTTCTTGCAAAGCATTCGAAGAATAATAGGTCGATGCAGCTAAAAAGTAGCATAATTTTGCACAACAATCGATAAATAAATGCCAATACGTATTTGCTTTTGGTAATTCCCCTGCCCGCTGATTAACATATTCCTTATAATAGGTAGTGACTTGTATATATAAAGGATTCAATTCTCTCATGGCTTTCGGATAGTTGTTGGATGTATCCAAATAGTCAAATACAATGGCATTCATTTTCTCTTGAAGTTTCACAATATCTAAATGATCACGAATTACTTGAATTTCCATTTTCCCACTCTCCCATATGTCATTTGCTGTTTAGCTTCCTGGCTATTCACTGAGTAGCACCAAGCATCCCAAACAAACAGATCGATTATCTAATGGATGATTCAAATTATATCAATAAACCATCTGAAGTAGTGTGGACATGAAAAAAATAAGACAATTTCGTGAATTAATAGCATTTTATGTACATAAGAGGAACTATTTTGGTAAAATTATACCCTTTGTACATAATCATCAAATAAGCATTGTTCATTTGCTCGATCGATAATTTCAATAATACTTCCATGCACATATTTTTTAATGCGCTTTTGAGGTATATAAAAATAAGCATTGTTCATAATTAACCATTCACTTAATGTTAAATCACTACCTGCTTGTTGATTCGTTAAGATTTTTTTATGTCTCAGAACATCAGCCATTTTATAAAAACCTTCTGACAATTCGTAGGCTGATACATCAAAATTAAAAATGGGGCTGACAACCTGTCCAACATCAAAAATATGTATAGTTTGATTTTCTTCATCTATAGCTAACTCTACTGTGCTAATCTCGTCGAAAAGATTTAAACCTCTATACTCCATTTGATAAATTTTTTCCATTTGTATACGCCTCCTTTTTTATAACGGTATAATTGTAACACAGAAAAAGTAGCTACCTCTAAATACAATTAAGGCAGCTACTTCTACGAAAATGAACATTTGTGCTGTTTTTTGACTATTACCAAAGCATCGTATTTGATATTAACCTTGTACGCGCGTAATTTTTACATCTTTTAGGATGGTATTGACTACCCAGCTTGCTGCAATTAAACCTGCTACAGACGGTACAAAAGCGTTAGATGAAGGTGGCATCTTTGCTTTGCGAATTGCTGCATCAGGCTTACCTACATGTTCGACAACATCTGGACGTACAACAATTGGACTTTCATCTGAAAATACAACCGTAACACCCTTATGAATTCCTTCTTTACGTAGCTTAGTACGAATGATTTTAGCCAATGGGTCTGTATGTGTTTTTGAAATATCTGCAATTTGGAAGCGAGTAGGGTCCATTTTATTTGCTGCACCCATGCTTGAAATAATAGGAATATTACGCTTTAAACATTCCTTCATTATATGAATTTTATACATCACTGTATCACTTGCATCGATCACATAATCAATGCCTTGCGCAAAAAACTCTTCATAGGTTTCTTCCGTATAAAACATGTGCATGTCAATCACTTCACATGCTGGGTTAATATCTGTAATACGCTCTTTCATGACAGCTGATTTTGATTGACCAACTGTTGATAGGTATGCCACAAGTTGTCTGTTGACATTTGTAATATCTACATTGTCCTTATCGACTAGAATAATACGGCCGATTCCGCTTCGCGCACATGCCTCAGCAGCAAATGAACCGACACCACCCACACCAAGAATGGCAACCGTTGTATTTTTTAATTTCTCGAGACCCTCTGTTCCTATTGCGAGCTCGTTACGTGAAAATTGATGTAACATCCTGACACTCTCCATCTATGAATTTTTATTAGTAAACCTAGTTATATACTAAGATAAAATCAAAACCTATCTTACATTTTATCATGTTATTGTTCAAGATAAAAATATAAAGAAAAAGTCAAAATTGTCTACTTAAATCCTTTGAGATAATCATCCATAAAAGATTTCATCCCATTTTGCAATATATAAGGTAAAATGGCACATTAAAAATTAGTTCATGAATCAGGTAAATCTTATATAACATTATGTTCAACCACATAAAGAAAAAGAGATTGATGACTCAATCTCTTTCTCACTCTTTTTTACTTTGTAAAACCAAATGATGCCCATGGTTGAATGCATGTTAATAAAAATAGTTCTTCTTCTACAATGCTAGCTACGACATTACTCGATCCCGTATTCGGAATGTCCTTTTGTACAATCTGTAGCTCTCCCTTATAACGAACATCTAAATTATTATCAATCGTGACATCTCCTCTTTTTAATGGCCGTATATCATGCACAGGAAAATCTCCATTTTTATATTTCACACGGGATTGGGTGCTCCGAATCACGTATTCAGACACATCACCTCGATTAAAATGAGGCTCTTTATAAAGAATCGTCTCCTCTAAAATGCTCGTGTCTCCAGACTGGACAACCCTTAACTCAAGCTTATTACGATTTAATTGTCCTAATGCACGTAGTTCTTCCTCAGAAGCAAACATATTGCCAATAATACAATCGTCAATTAACCCCGTATGCCATAAATCTTTCGCCTGTACAGCGATTGGGAGATGACGGTGTTCCTCTAATGTAGGCAATCCGTGCTCTGTTTGCTCCCAAGGTCCATATTGACCATGTTGTGAGGATATCATCGCTGCCGTTCTCACATTGTGCGCTTTAAAGTGTTGTGACGTTTGTAAAAAATGCTGACGAGATAGCCCCGTAAAGCGTTTTGGATAAAAATTATGACAGCCGATAATGTTCTCCTTATTAGGCTGATAAGAGATAATATTATCTACATACTTCGTACCATTACTAATGTTTAATTCTATTTTTAGATGACTTCCATCAAGTGACATTAACGCTTCTTCTTGACCTGAAAATCCCATGTCTAAACGTATAGCTGCCAAATAATAATGTTCTTTTAAATAGCCAATATCCCTATAGGTTAAGCCTAAATCATCAAAAACATCTGGTGCAATATCAGCGGATATGTCAAAGCCGAGGCGTTGCGCAAATTCGTTGATTTGTTGTAATTTTTGACGCTCCTCATCCTGTTTTAATGACATTAGGCATGTGAATATACGATCAAAGCCATTGTCATAAGCCAGCTGAACATAGCGTTTCATCTCCTCTAGCGTACTATGCTGCGGATATAGCGAGATTCCTAATCTTTTCACTTCAAACCCTCCGTTAATTGACGCTATACTTCCACTTTTTGTCCTCTGGATTCCACTACAGATTCCTCACTCTGTGCCGCTAAAGCAGCTTTTTGCTCATTCTGCCTTGCCATACGGTTCGCCATCGAGATAAATGGCAGATAAATACAAACAGCGATGACAATTAAGACCATACTCAAAACAGCACCACGCCAAGATTGAGTTGCTAAAAAACCATTAATAATTGGCGGTGTTGTCCAAGGCGGTGAAACGGTAGCGGCTGGCACCCAGCCCCACTTCGTTGCAAAGAATGCAATGGTTACGTTGATCATTGGTGTCAAAATGAACGGTACAAATAAAACCGGATTTAATACAATTGGTAACCCAAAAAGTAATGGCTCATTAATATTGAAAATTCCAGGTGCTGCGGATAATTTCCCAACTGTATTATATTGCTTATTCTTTCTCGCAAATATGAAAATCGCAATAATGAGTGCTATTGTCGTGCCAGAGCCTCCCATATTAATAAAAGCATCAAAGAATGGTTTATTGACAATGTAAGGCGCAACTTTACCAGCAGAGATAGCTGCAACATTTTCGTTAATAGCTGGTAAATTAATCGTTTGCATGAATGGCTCGATGATATTTGCTCCATGTACGCCAAGTGTCCATAAAAATGTAGGTATAAATGCCAAAATTAAAGCAGCAATCCATGTATTTGTAAGACCCATAAATGGCTCTTGAATCGCAGAGTAGAAGGACCCGACAATATCTGGTATATCAAAACCTGCTGAAATAATGGTGCGTACTAAAGCAAATATTCCAATCGTAATAATGGCAGGAAGTAACGCAGCAAATGATTTGGAAACAGCTGGTGGTACACCAGTTGGCATTTTAATTAGTAGTTTAGGATTGCCAGACAATCTACAAAACAATTCTGTAGAAAGTAGTGCTACAATCAGAGCAATAAATATACCACCCGTGCCTGTTGTTAAGCCGGTTAATCCGCCTTCCCCGAAAGTCCCAAACGTCATGTAGCTTGATAAACTAATTACTCCAGCAGACAGACCATCTTTTTGATAACTTTTAGCAAGATGATAAGCAATAGTAAAGGCAAGTAGCAGTGAAATGATATTAAATGTAGCACTCCAAATATTACCGCCGAATTGAGTCCATGTCTCATGTTTCCAAATGGCATCGAGTGTGTTTTGATAAAATTTAATAGGCAAATTGTTAAAAAGTACAGCCAAAGATCCCACAATCGTTAAAGGCATAATCGTAATAAATCCGTCACGAATGGCAACTAAATGACGCTGATTCCCAACCCTAGCAGCAACCGGTACAAACTTTTCTTCTAAAAAATGGAACACTCACATACACTCCCTTTGCTTTTTATTGATAACATCAAAATTAGATGTTACTCCCCTTGGATTCGTTCATATAGCTCAATCATTTCCTGTGCTAAATCTCGAAAAGTAATAGCATTCATTAAATGATCCTGGGCATGAATTAATAACATCGAAACCTCTACCTTTTCTCCCCTTGCTTCTTGAGACAGTAACCCCGTTTGAGCATGATGCGCTTCAATTAATGACTCATTCGCTAATTTGATTTTTTCTTTTGCTGCCTCAATTTGCCCCTTTTTTGCTAGCTGAATAGCTTCCATACACTCACTTTTCGTATTTCCACTATGCACAATCAGTCCCATAATGGATGCCATTAATGCTGTATCTTCCATTCCCCATTGCCCCTTCTTTCATCCAATTAGTTGTAGAGCCTGTTTCAGGACATTTTCACCGTTCATCATGCCGTAATCCGCCATATTGATCACATCGATTGGAAAGCCTTTATCCTTATATTTTGTTTCAAATGAACCTTTCAAATAACGAACCTGTGGGCCTAATAAAAGAACATCAGCCTTCTTTGTCGCTAAGATCTTTTCCACCTCTCCTTCAGCAATGGCGTAAATATCGGCGTCAATATTTTGCTCTTGCGCTGCTTTTTGCATCTTCGACACTAATAAACTAGTACTCATACCTGCTACACACACTAACATGATGTTTTTCATTCGATACACTCCTTTTATTTTCTTCGATTGTGTAATCGCTTACTTATTTTGAGAATAGCACCTATTGGTATATACCACAATATAAATTTTACATTAAATTTATTTATATCAAGTTATTTACAAAATTGGGCTATATCAATTTTGTCGTGAAATTAATGATTATAATCAACTGGTATAGTCCAGAAAAAAAGCCAAAAATTTTTAAAATTTTCTTATTATTCAATACCTAGAAATACTCATAAAATGCTGGCTTTTCAGTAGGGATTGCCCATTCCCACTGTTCGATCACCTTTTCTACCGTAGGTTGATTAGCATAGACAACTGTTTCTTTGACAGAAAGATAACCTACCATCATCGCAGAAAAAAGATTAATTGGTAGTGTTAACATATGCTTATCAGAAACTGAACTTGTCTCAATTATTGCGACCTGACCATTTTTATTTATTTGATAAACATGCTCATTCCAGAGACAAAATGGATCTTCAATACGAATCGTTAATGTTTCTTGAATATCCTTCCACGGATACTGCTGCATAAATGCATAAACATCTACTACTCTAATCATCACATCCTGTATGACTTCCCTTTTGAATTGTGGCTCCTTGAAATAAAAGCCAAAAGGATCATGATTACTAGTAACTCCCGTTATGCTGCTGACACTCGCTGCATGAGATGTCATATAACGCCACATAGCTTGTTCAGCTAAGAGATTTGCTACAATAAAGTCTTGGATAGTAAATGTCCCATCTCGAATCGTATAACGAATATAGCCTTCTAAGTTATTGCCTTGAAAATAGACAGCAAAGTGACTATCTGGGCTCCTTCTTTCAAGTCTTTTCCACCACGCATCATCCCTTACCATGCCACCATGTTGAACGATTGCCTGTGCATTATGAAAATCCTTAATCATCTGAAAGAGCGCAGGATCTAACCACTCAAAGCTCATCCTTTTTATGACGTCTACTTGTTTCCCTAAAGAGGGAAACATAGTTTGAGGAATTGTATAATGAAGCTTCTCAAAAAATAATTCCCAACCAAAATAACGATAGAAGGACACAGAAAATGGTGCTAATACTGAAATCGTTTGTCCATTGTCTCGCATTTTTTGCAGCGCTTCTGTCATAAGCCTTTTGATAATACCCTGTTGTCGATACTCAGGATACGTTGCAACAAAGCCGATGCCTCCCATTTTAAATGAAACTCCATACACTGTAATATTTAGCGGTAATATTAATAGCTGCCCAACAATTTTTTTGTCATCATAAGCACCTAAGGTCGTGCTTTGCTCAATCCAATAATGAAAATCCTCTCGACGAGCCCCTGAGTACTTATTTGGAAAGCAATAGTCTCTCAATCGATGAATCTGCCCATAATCATTAGGCGAGACGATGCGAATGTCCATTTAACCACCTCTAAAATTCTTAATATTCAGATAATTAATAATAAGATTCTTTTACAGTGGCGTGATCACAACCACTGCACGAATCTTTTATTCCTCTTGCCATACTTCTCCTATTGCTTTAGACAACATGACTTCATTAATAGTTTGAAATAATGTTGCTACATCTGGCCCATCTGCTGAAATTTCCACTATACTTCCTGGTTTTACACCTAGTGACATTACGCCCATAATAGACTTTAAATTAACGGATCTTTCTTCGTATATTAATTTAATATCACTTTGGAATGGTGTCACTGCAGTTACGAGTAATGCAGCCGGTCTGGCATGAATACCTTCAGTAGATGTAATTTTATACATTTTCTTCATTTACATACCTCCACTCTTTCACGTAAAATTAATCCGATGTTGATAGTTGGCAATCATTTTCTCATTATGTGACCAATCCGAATCAACATTATTGCTGACAAAAATCGGTAACTCTATTGAGGACTTTGCTAGTGTTTCTATGATTTCACTGAACAAAGCATTTAATAGTAATGAACCAATAACAGTAGATGCTGGCGCATACTGTATGTCATGTATAGTTAGTACACCATCACCAATCGGTATATGGGTATTAATTACAAAATCTACCACATCTTCTAGCCGCAGCCCACTGTGATGACGTGTAGTCTGTTCCTTATAGTGGAGCGATTGGAGGGATAGCACAAATATCCCTGAATCCTTTGCTAATAAAGCGGCGTCAATAGGTGCTGCATTTCTCCCTGAGGTTGAAATGACGATGCAAACATCATTTTCACGAAAGTCAAACTGTTCCTTATGCTGTTCAATAATAGTTGAGTCTTTCTCATTGATTGAAGAAGCTAATGCTCCAGCATGTAAAGCTAATGGTTCAATAAATATAGGACGGACGGGTACTAAACCACCTGCTCGATAAAATGCCTCCTGTGCCAATAGCTGTGAATGACCACAACCAAATAATTGAATTATCCCACCTTTTTGGAGACGTTGGACAATGATTTGAGCCACATCACTTATATGTGATGCCTCCTGTTCCTTCACAACCTGGATAAGCTTTTCGATTTCAGAAAAATATGCATGCATAAAATCACCTTTTAATTTCACTTATGAATTTATAACGATCAGCTCGATACGTACTGCGTACAAGCTCAAAGGGCTTACCATCTGATAAATAACTTGTACGTTTGATAATTAAAACTGGTGCTGTTTGATTAATTTGTAGAAACTTACTATCCTCTTTCGATACGATGGCTGCCTCCATCTGTTGTACCGCATTCCCAATTTTTTGATGGAACTTTGCTTCGATTAAGGCATAAAGCGAGCCCATTATTTGCTTCTCATCCAACTCCGGATAGATTTTAACTGGGATATATGTTCTTTCGATTGCCATTGGTTGCGCATCTGCATTTCTTATACGCACTACAAAAAACACTTCTTCGCCAGACTCTATCATTAAATCTCTTGCGATATCCACAGGTGGTATGATTTTCTCAAATCGTAATACCTTACTGCTTGGTTCCATTCCTCTTGCTCGCATATCTTCCGTGAAACTCGTTAAGCCTTTTAACGGTTGCTCTAATTTTGGATTTGCAACATACGTTCCTCTCCCTTTTTCTCGATATAATAGACCACTATTTACTAGATTGGTAATGGATTGACGAACAGTCATTCTACTTACATCAAATTGTGCAGAAAGCTCTCGTTCTGATGGGATGGTCTCACCAATTCTGTATTCTTCTAAATAAATTCGTTGTTTAATAATCTCTTCTATTTGTATATAAATAGGTATATGAGAATTTTTCTCTAACAATTCTTGCACCTTCCTTATCGCCTTTATGATTTCTCCATACAACTTGACCTCGTCAGATCACGTTTTTTGTATTTCGCATGATTAAACAAAGCTAAATGATATCCACTGACAACAGTGTGAAAACGACATATTGACACAGTCGCTTGAAGTGGTGACTTTCTCACTATCATTGTAGCATCTGCGCTCAATCGTTGTACCATTATATTCTCAACTTACTAATCACTGTCTCGTAATTTGATGCAATTTGCCTTCTTTTCAATAGGCTTCTCCCTCACTGTGTTTAGTATTAGCCACAATTAAAACGCTTTCAAAAATCCTTTTCATAAAGTGTTTATCCTCGTATTATCTGCCTAAAGGATTAATGCGGATATAGCTTTTCAAAAAGGTATAGTTGTCTATACCAATTATATGCTGCTTCATCAGAAATAAAAAGTAATCTTTCCTATTTTCTAAACATTCGCTCAAAACACTCTACTAGTTCTTTGCTACCATGTACCTGTTTAATTTGATGTAAAAAAAGGAGCTATCGATAAGCTCCTCTCAATCCTATGTATAGGACGAATCCCAATTGTGCCGTAATGCCAAGAAACATTCGTTTTGAACCCGCAATTTGCAGGTGGGTGCCCGCTTTGCAACTTTAAACGTCCCGCTTTGTTAGGGGCATGTTTGCGACTACAAAATGAAGGCTCCCGATTCTATAATGTTCGGTCAAAACTGTGAAGTAGAGTTAGCAGTTAGACAAACACATCAGGATTCGTATTACAGTTATCATAACACCACTTTTCTGATAATTCAAACGATTTTCTCTAATAATCTATAATTTCTTAAGAAAACGCAAAAAATACCTAGATTCCCAACAGTATTTGCTAGGTAATCCAGGTATTTTGAATTATACATTATTTTCTAAATGGTTTGATAGCCAGGCTTAGTTCACTTAGTTGCTCAGGAGATACTTCGCTTGGTGCTTCTGTCATCAAGCAGCTTGCGCTAGCTGTTTTAGGGAATGCGATTGTATCGCGTAAATTAGTACGGCCTGCTAATAGCATAACGAAGCGATCAAGACCAAAGGCAAGACCTGCATGTGGTGGTACCCCGTATTCAAACGCTTCTAATAGGAAGCCAAATTGTGCTTGTGCTTCTTCTTCTGAGAAGCCAAGTAATTCAAACATTTTTTCTTGTAGGTCACGTTCGTAAATACGTAATGAACCACCACCAAGTTCATAGCCGTTTAAAACGATATCATATGCTTGTGCACGTACTGCTGCAGGGTCTGTGTCCATTAACGCTATATCTTCATCAAACGGGCGTGTGAATGGATGGTGTGCTGCATAGTAGCGTCCATCTTCCTCCGAGTATTCGAATAATGGCCAATCAGTAATCCAAAGGAAAGCAAATTGTGATTCATCAATCAGATTTAAATCTTGTCCTAATTTTGTACGAAGAGCACCTAATGAAGCTGCTACAACAGCGGCTTTATCTGCTACAAATACTAGAATATCGCCAACTTCTGCTCCCATACGCTCGATTAAGGCTGCTGCTAATGCCTCGTCAAAGAATTTCGCAATTGGTCCGTTTAAGCCTTCTTCTGTTACCTTTAACCAGGCAAGACCTTTTGCTCCGTATATCCCAACGAATTTTGTTAACTCATCCATGTCTTTACGAGAATATTTGTCAGCTGCACCTTTAATATTGATACTTTTCACTTGTTTTCCTTGTGCAACCGTATCAGCAAATACTTTGAAATTACAGCCTTCAAAAATATCATTTAACGCCACAAGCTCTAAGCCAAAACGTACATCTGGCTTATCTGAACCATAACGATCCATTGCTTCTTGGTATTTCATGCGCTGGAATGGTGCAGGAATGTCAATTCCTTTTACTTCTTTCATAACCGCTTGAATTAAGCGCTCGTTCATTTCTAATACTTCTTCTTGTGTTAAGAAGCTCGTTTCAATGTCCACCTGTGTAAACTCTGGTTGACGGTCAGCACGTAAATCTTCGTCACGGAAGCAACGCGCAATTTGGAAGTACTTTTCAAAACCAGCAACCATTAATAATTGCTTAAATAATTGAGGTGATTGTGGTAAGGCATAAAATTCACCTTCATGTACACGTGAAGGAACTAAATAGTCTCGAGCACCCTCTGGCGTTGATTTTGTTAAAATTGGTGTTTCAACTTCTAAGAATCCTTCATTTTGTAGGAAGTTACGAATTGTACGTGTCACATCAGAACGCATTTTGAAAGTATCGAACATTACAGGACGACGTAAGTCTAGATAACGATATTTTAAACGTAAATCTTCTGATACATCTGTACGATCTTCGATTTGGAATGGCGTTGTTTTTGCCGTATTAATTACGACTAATTTTGTTGCTTCCACTTCAATTTTACCGTTTGGTACATTCGGGTTGATTTGATCCTCTGTACGAAGGATGACTGTGCCTTCCACTTCGATCACATATTCACTACGCACTTTATCCGCTAATGCGTGTGCTTCTGCAACATCTGGACTAAACACAACTTGCGTAATACCTGTACGGTCACGCAAATCAATAAAAATTAAACCACCAAGGTCACGACGACGCTGTACCCAACCTTTTAATACGACTTTTTCGCCTTGTAACGCTTCTGACAGCTCGTTACTAGCATGTGTTCTTGTAGCCATTGTTAAATTCCTCCAAAATATCTTCAATTTATGTAGCATTTCCTAGAAATGCTCTCTGTCTATTTTTAAGCTTTGTGTGTTAAATAGTTCACTAGCTCTGAGAACGCCACTTTGTGCTGCTCCCCAGATTCCATATGTTTTACAGCCGCTGCTTGCTCTTCAAGTTCTGTTTCACCAAGAACAAGTGTATATTTTGCACCTAGTCGATCAGCTGATTTCATTTGAGCTTTCATTTTACGGTCTAAATAATCCATCTCTGTCGCAAGTCCCTTCGCTCGGAAAGTGCTTGTCAGCTCAACAGCCTTTTGCTTCGCTTCATCGCCCATTGCAATAATGTAAACATCTAGCCCTGAAGCTGTGTCTAATTCCACACCCTCCGCTTCAAGTGCCAGCAACAAACGCTCAATACTTAATGCAAAACCTATACCTGGTACATCTGGACCGCCAATTTCTTGCACTAATCCATTGTAGCGTCCACCACCACATAATGTTGTAATAGCACCAAAGCCTGATGCTGTGGACATAATTTCAAAAGTTGTGTGATTATAATAATCCAGTCCTCGTACAAGATTTGGATCGACCTCATATGAAATACCCAATGTGTCTAAGTACGATTTCACTTGAGTGAAATAACCAGCTGACTCTTCTGTTAAGAAATCAGTTAACGCTGGAGCCGTTTGCATTAATGGATGCTCACGATCTACCTTACAATCTAAAATTCGCAATGGATTCTTTTGTAAACGATTTTGACAGTCTGAGCAAAATTCATGAATATGTGGCTCAAAATGCTGTAATAAAGCAGTACGATGTGTATCACGTGTTTCTTTATCACCAAGAGAATTAATCACTAATTTTAAATCCTTTAAACCCGCTGATTCGTAGACGTCCATAGCAAGAGCAATGACTTCTGCATCAATCGCAGGATCTGCTGAACCGATTGCTTCTACCCCAAACTGTACAAATTGACGATAACGACCAGCCTGTTGGCGCTCATAGCGGAACATTGGTCCTAAATAAGAAAGCTTAACTGGCTGATCAGGAGCACCAAACATTTTATGCTCCACATAGGCACGTACGACACCAGCCGTATTTTCTGGACGTAGTGTTAAGGAACGCCCTCCACGATCTTCAAATGTATACATTTCTTTTTGTACAACATCAGTTGTTTCCCCAACACCACGTGCAAATAGATCCGTTTGCTCGAAAATTGGTGTGCGAATTTCGTTATAGCGATAAACACGACAAATATCACGAATAATCGCTTCAACTTTTTGCCATTTTTCAGATTGACCTGGCAAAATATCTTGTGTCCCTCGTGGCACTTTAAAACTCATGTAATTCCCTCCTATATTGATTGCTTATGATAGAGCAGCTGTAGTCCCACTTTGAGCGAATGAGCCTTTGACGAGCGCTTTTCATACTAATTGGAGCGCCTTCCCCTCTTTTATGAGCAAAAACAACAATCCCTCTAAAAAACTCATTACTGTTTTGAACAACAAAAAAGCCCTCGTCCCTTGCAATAGCAAGGGACGAGAGCTGTATAAGCTTCCGCGGTTCCACCCTAGTTGACACAAATAATTACATGTGTCCTCCTCTTAATCGGATAACGGCCGATTCCGTTTTTTCCTACTAGGCACTGCTTTTCAGAAAAAAGCCTCTCAAGTGTTATTCACGTAATACATTTTTGTAGGAAAGATTGCAGCCTAAGTCTTTCCCTCTCTTTTCCAATAGTGGTATACGCTACTTGCTTGGTCATAAGCGATTAATCATTTTTCGATTACCCTTTATGTTAGTCACTAGCCAAAGCAATGTCAACTATTTTTGTATTTTTCATCAGTCTATGTTGAAAATAACTAATTCTGTTACCATTTTACCACGAATTTTATGATAAAAGCATGGTAAAATAGCACAAGGAATAGGAGGAATCTGATGAGGACAAAAATTTTACATAGTATAATCATCTTCGTACTAATGGTAACGATGGCGATTCCAAATAAGAACTTTGTTCAAAGAGCTTCCGCTGACACCAGTGATCTAAAAGTCGCTGGAACGATTCTTCATTTGCGAGAGGGTCCTGGATTGTCTTATCCCATTATTACGACTTTAGAAGAAGGTGACCCTTTAACCTCAATCGGTCGAGAAGGTGATTGGTACCAAGTCAAAGCAGGTAATTATGAGGGATGGGTTGCCTCTTGGCTGACAGCACCTACTAATGCTAAACAAGCGATCGACAAAACCGTCATTTCACAAGTTGACCGTTTAAATATTCGAACAGAACCAGATATCTCTTCAGCTGTTCTTGGTCAACTTTCTACTGGTAACCAAGCAAATCTCGTTGAAGAAAATGGAGAATGGGCAAAAATCGATTGGAATGGACTAACAGGATGGGTGTCGAAGGATTATGTCACGATCAACGATAACCCTAAAAAAGAAACGGAACCCAAAGAAAATGCTGTAGAAGTAACTACTACAACCACGGCACCCGCTAACAAAGATACAACCTTCACCATTTTAGTGGACACCCTTAATGTTCGTAAGAAGCCAGATTTGAACGCTAAAAAAATCGGCACAGTAACAAAAGGACAAGCCTTTAAAGTACTCGCACATGAGCATAATTGGGTACAAATTCAGTACAATGATAAAAAAGTAGGTTGGGTCTATAGTTTTTACGGTACATTCTCTAATAAAGTAAAAAGTACCTCAAAAACATCAACTTCCAAAGAGTTAGAGTCTGTTACGATTATCTATAATGGGACAAACCTACGAACGGATGCCTCAACAGCAGCAGAAGTGGTTGAACGTGTAGATGCTGGTGTAAATTACCCGATTGTAGGCGTTAAAAATGATTTTTATGAAATACAACTAGACGACGAAAAAACAGCTTTTGTCGCGAACTGGGTGGTCACAACAAGTTCCAATAAAGCGATAAGTCCACAGAAAGAAAAGGAAGAGCCTCGTAAAAAAGGTACTTTAACTGGATTAACGATAGTTGTTGATGCTGGTCACGGAGGAAATGACCATGGCACAACTGGTCAACGAGGTACAGAGGAAAAGGGCATTACTTTAAAAACGGCCACTCTGCTTGCTTCTAAACTAAGTGCTGCTGGCGCAAACGTTGTCATGACGAGAGAATCGGATGAATATGTGGCATTACGTAAGCGTGTATCGATTGCCCATCAATATGAGGCAGACGCCTTTATTAGCCTTCATTATGATGCCACAGATGATAGCTCCATTAACGGCTACACATCCTACTATATGAATAGCAATCAAAAAGGGCTTGCTGAAGCAATTCATGATGGTCTTTCCAATAAACTAGATTTAAGAGACCGTGGTACACAACAAGGGAATTATTTGGTATTACGAGAGAATCGTCAAAAGGCCGTCCTTATTGAGTTAGGCTTTTTAAGTAATTCAAGTGAGGAGCGCGTCATTACAACAGCTAAATTCCGTGAACAAGCAACTCTTGGTATTTATCAGGGAATTCTCAACTACTTTAATGAACAAGATGACTAAGCAAAAAAGCTGTGGATGATAACATCCACAGCTTTTTTCATATTTAAGATATTCCTAAGGCTACCGCAGCAATTAGCGCCAGACAGGCGATCAATGCCCACCCAAGAATCATCTTCCAGATAAACTTAATCCACTTTTCATATGGGATACCTGCAACAGCTAAATACGCCATTAATGCAGACGAAGTAGGAATAATAGAATTCGTTAAGGAATCCCCATATTGGAAGGCTAAAACAGCCACTTGTCGCTCTAATCCTAATAAATCAGTGATTGGAATCATAATCGGCATTGTTGCAGCTGCCTGTCCACTACCAGATGAAATAAATAAATTCAAAAGAGCTTGTATAAATAACATGCCGATTGCACTGATAGCATGTGGCAAATGTCCAATTGTTTCTGATGCTGCATAAACGATTGTATCAATAATTTTCCCCTGCTCTAAAACAACCGTAATAGCACGGGCAAAACCTACAATTAAAGCACCAAATGTTACAGCCTTGGCTCCCTCAATAAAGGAATCAAAGATAGTAGCAGGTTTTAAACCACCAATTAATCCTGCAACTAACCCCATAATTAAAAAGGATGCAGTTAGCTGCGTTAAGAACCAGCCCCAGTTAAAGACACCATAAATATTAAAGCCAATCCCACAAGCCATGACAATAAATACGAATTTATGCTTGCCTGTTAATGCAGGGATGTCAATCGCAGAAACATTAGATTTAGCTTTTTGCTCAATATCGTAAATAACACTTGCTTGAGGATTCTTTTTCACCTTAAAAGCATAGCGAGAGACATAGAAAATAGCAAAACCTAATACAAAAACATAGACTACAGCACGGAAGCCAATCCCTGAGAATAATGGTACGTCCGCTAATGATTGCGCTACACCTACCGTAAAGGGATTAAGCATTCCTCCAAAAAATCCACTAGCGGCACCAAGTGTAATCATAGCTGTTCCTGTTACAGCATCAAAGCCCATCGCGCGTGCAATGGCCACACCAATTGGTACAAAAATAATAGTCTCTTCCGCCATCCCCATTGTAAAACCACCAACAGAGAATAAAATCATCGATAAAGGAATCAGTAGTTTTTCTCTGCCCTCTAAAGCTTTTACTCCTTTATAAACACCAGCCTCAATAGCACCTGTAGAACGAATAATACCAAATACACCACTGACTAAAAAAATGTAAAAAATAATTTGAGCCCCTTTTTCGAGACCCATTGGAACCGCTGTAAACATTTCAAAAAAAGAAACTGGTTCACTCTCAATATGATGATAGCTTCCATCTACAACGAGCATTCGCCCTTCTTCATCCTCTACACGTTCAAACTCACCCGCTGGTATGATATAGCTTGCAATACCTGCTAAAAAAATAATAGCAAAAATAATCGTATATGTATGAGGTACTTTCAACCAGCTTTTCTTCTTTATCCCCTGTTCATTTTCCATTAAATCACGCTCCTTTTTCTGATTAGACATTAGCAGTATATTGTCGCTATTTGTCGCTAATTGAAAATAAATATACATGAGTTTAAATTTATTGTAAAGTATTAATTTTCTATTATTTCTGAAAGCACACGCTACCTTTCCTAATTAAACCTCTTATTCCTCTCCTATAAACACGGACACATACTTAAATAATAATGGGCATTTCCAACGTTATTTTTTGTTTTCCAAAATAATAATTTCATCTTATATGACAAATTGTTTTTTATTAAGGCGGGAGCAATATGCGGCGGTGTTAGAAATGATAAAGTTGTATGGATTGTCCTTAGATGCTTTTTATTCATGAACTTCATAAAGCACTCCCATTATTAGTGGGATAAACCTAAGATGAAAGACATCAAAGTTTGTAAGTAGAATGGAAAATCACAGTGGTTAGCTATCCATGAGGAATCAAATGGACTTACTTACATATCATTTATATTTTATTAAAAAAATAATATTCAAAGAGTAGCAACTGTTTTAATAGTTTTTATCTCTTCGAAATAAATTTGCTATTCAGGTATTTTTATTTGCCCTAAACAAATAAAAAAGAACCTTCTATCATTTATTATGATTTGAAGGTTCATACTTTCTCATTTTTTTGTAGTTTCCAATGTAACCCATACAATTTCCTCCATCCGAATGAAGAAAGGCGTACGATTTATCTCAAGAACCATATGGTCAGGTAGTATGGATAATAAAATACCTTGTTGAATATTTTTTTCTGTTTGCACAACTACCGCCTGGCCAATCATCATGTTAAGAGTTTCGTATAAATATGGATTTGTTATACTTCTCGTCTGCGTCATGTTTAAGACACTCCTTCCTATAAAACTAACCATACTCTTTAGTATATGAAGGAATTATAGGAAATGTTCCATTATTTTGACTCTAGAAGAATTGTGACTGGACCATCATTAATTAGTGCTACATCCATCATGGCACCAAAAATACCTGTTTCCACATGTAGGCCATGCTGGCGTAAAGCTTGATTAAAAGCCTCCCACAGTGGCTCAGCTACTTCTGGTCTAGCTGCATTGATAAAACTTGGACGATTCCCTTTTTTTGCATCCCCATACAATGTAAATTGTGAGACGGATAAAATAGCGCCCCCATGCTCTAAGATCGAATGATTCATTTTTCCATCTGTATCTTCCCAGAGTCGTAAATTGGCTACTTTTTTTGCTAAATAGGCAACATCCTCTTGTGTGTCTTCATGTGTGATTCCCACTAAAAGAACATAGCCATGATCAATTGCTCCTGTAACAGTTCCGTCAACTGTTACAGAGGCAGCTTTACTGCGCTGTAATACTACTTTCATGTACTAAACCCCAATTCTATATTGCCTATCCATTAGTTAATGACACGTTGCACCGAATAAATATCAGGTGTTTGTTTAATTCGCTCAACTACTTTATGCAAATGTGAAATATTTGAAATAGAAATAGTTAAATGAATTGTTGCCATTTTATCACGGTCAGCACGACCACTTACTGCTAAAATATTCGTTTTCGTTTCACTAACAATTTGCATGATTTCATTTAAAATGCCAGGTCTATCAAAAGCTGAAACTTCAATATCAACAGGGTATTCCTTTTTCTCAGGAATGACACCATGCTCCCATTCCACTTCAATTAAGCGCTCCTGCTCATCCTCAATTTGAATATTTGGACAGTCCTCACGATGGACAGAAACACCTCTACCCTTCGTAATAAAACCTACAATATCATCACCAGGAACGGGCGTACAGCAGCGAGAAAGTCGAATGAGCATATTATCAATACCCTTTACAATAACACCCGATTCCGTACGTTTTTGTGGAATTGGATTTTTCATTTTTTGTTCAATTTTCTCTAGTGCTTCTTCCTGCTCACGTTCTTTACGACGTTTTTCAGCTAAACGATTTACGACCTGTTGCGCAGTAATACCATTCACACCAACTGCAGCATACAGATCTTCTTCATTTGTATAGTTAAATTTGTCGCATACCCGTTTTAGGTTTTCGGAGGACATCGTTTCCTTTAAATCGAAATCCTGAGCACGGATTTCTTTTTCAATCATTTCTTTACCTTTGACAATATTCTCTTCACGCAGGTGTCGTTTAAAGAATTGCTTTATCTTATTCTTCGCCTGCGAGGATTGAGCTATTTTTAGCCAATCGCGACTCGGACCAAAGGATTGTTTAGAAGTTAAAATTTCAATGATATCGCCTGTTTTTAATGGTGTATCAAGCGGTACCATCTTCCCATTGATTTTCGCTCCAATCGTACGATTTCCCACTTCGGAATGAACACGGTAGGCAAAATCAATAGGAACAGAACCTGCTGGCAATTCAATGACATCGCCTTCAGGTGTAAAGACATAAACCATATCAGAAAATAAATCAAATTTTAAGGATTCCATAAATTCTTCTGCGTTGGAAGATTCATTTTGGAACTCTAAAATTTCACGGAACCACGTTAATTTTTGGTCGACATTCTGCTTTTGATGATCTACGTTTTTGCCTTCTTTATATGCCCAGTGCGCCGCAATCCCGTACTCTGCAATTTTGTGCATTTCCTTTGTACGAATCTGTACCTCCAACGGATCACCATAAGGTCCAATAACAGTCGTGTGTAGAGACTGGTACAGGTTTTGTTTTGGCATAGCAATATAGTCTTTAAAGCGTCCTGGCATTGGTTTCCAAAGTGTATGCACAATCCCTAATACGGCATAGCAATCTTTAATACTATCGACAAGAACACGAATGGCTAATAAATCATAAATTTCATTAAACTGTTTCTTTTGTAACACCATTTTTCGATAGATACTGTAAATATGTTTTGGTCGACCATAGATATCTGCGTCAATTTCAACCTCGTTCAGTTGTGATTTCATCTCAGCCATCACATTTTCTAAATAAGCTTCACGTTCATCACGTTTTTTCTTCATCAGACTGACAATACGATAATATTGTTGTGGGTTTAAATAGCGCAGTGCTGTATCTTCAAGCTCCCATTTTACAGTCGAAATTCCAAGACGATGAGCAAGTGGTGCAAAAATCTCGAGCGTCTCTTTTGAAATGCGTCGTTGTTTTTCAGCAGGTAAATGCTTTAACGTACGCATATTATGAAGACGGTCTGCTAGCTTAATGAGGATGACACGAATATCTTGCGCCATAGCCACAAACATTTTCCGATGATTTTCTGCCTGCTGCGCCTCTTTTGATAAATATTTAATTTTCCCTAGCTTGGTAACACCATCAACAAGCACGGCCACCTCTTCGCCAAATTCACGTACCAAATCATCCCGTGTAAAATCCGTATCTTCGACAACATCATGTAAAAAACCTGCCGCTACAGTTTCTGGGTCCATTTGTAATTCAGCTAGAATACCTGCTACTTGTACTGGGTGAATAATATACGGTTCACCTGAGCTACGGAATTGCTCAATATGGGCATCCCTTGCTAATTCATATGCTTTTTTCACGAATGCGACATTTTCATCATTCATGTAGGATTTGACTAACTCAAAAACGTCCTCAGGAGTCAAAATTTGCTCTTTCGCCATAACATGTCCACCTTGCTCGTCAAATTTTTCAGATTAGATATAAACTTAATTGTATAAAATATAGTGGTCTATTGTAAAGAGACTGTATCATTTAGTTTAGTTAATCTCGTGAACAGTTCGAAAAATGGAAAAAATATTCTTCTTTTTAATAAAAAAGACCCTCTGCGACTTCACGTCACAAAGAGTCCTTGTTTCGACAAATTGATTAATGTAATTGATTGTAAGCTACAGCAATTTTCGCGCCGACTACTGCATTGTTTTTCACTAATGCAATGTTAGCATCAAGACTTTTACCTTCTGTTAATTCTTTAACTTTGCCAAGTAAGAATGGTGTAACGTTTTTACCTTGAATGCCATTCTCTTCTGCTTCAACTAAAGCTTTTTCAATAATGTTTGTAATAAATGCATGCTCTAATGCTTCCGCCTCAGGAATTGGATTTGCGATGACAGCGCCACCTTTTAAGCCTAATTGCCATTTCGCAGATAGCATTGCTGCAATTTCTTCTGGCGTATCTAATTGGAAGTTTACATCAAATCCACTTTGACGTGTGTAGAATGCAGGTAATTCATTCGTACCATAACCAACCACTGGCACACCTTTTGTTTCAAGATATTCTAATGTAAGACCGATGTCTAAAATAGATTTTGCACCCGCACAGATAACGGCAACATTTGTTTGTGCTAATTCTTCTAAATCAGCAGAGACATCCATTGTTGTTTCCGCACCACGGTGTACACCACCAATACCACCTGTAACAAAGATTTCAATACCTGCAAGCTCTGCACAGATCATTGTCGCTGCAACTGTTGTAGCACCTAATTTTTTCGTTGCTAGTAAGTAGCCTAAGTCACGACGTGAAGCTTTTGCAACACCTTGAGCATTACCGAACATTTCTAGTTCTTCATCTGATAGACCTATTTTAATTTTTCCATCAATTAATGCAATTGTTGCTGGGACTGCACCATTATCGCGAATAATTTGCTCAACTTCACGCGCAGTTTGCACGTTTTGTGGGTATGGCATACCGTGTGAAATAATTGTTGATTCTAACGCAACGATTGGTAGACCTTTTGCTTGTCCTGCTTTTACTTCTTCTGATAATACGATGAATTCTTTCATGTTGTTATTCCTCCATTTCATTTTTCAATAAATCTACTGATAATTCAGGTCTTACTGTATAAGGAGATGCCAATGTATTTTTTGCATTGGTTAATCCAGCATCAATACATGTCTCAAAAGATTGTCCAGTCAGCCAACTGTGAATAACAGCGCTAACAAAGGCATCTCCTGCTCCTGTCACATCTTCAATTTTGTCAATCACTTTAGCGGCAACATGACAAGGGGCAATCGTTGTAGATGCTGCATAAACGCCCTTGCTACCAGCCGTGATAATGACATGCTCCGCACCTAATTGTAGGAGCTGTTGTAAAGCTTTTTCATAATGGGTAGCGTTTTCAATTTTATGTCCAACAATCGTTTCCGCTTCATCTGTGTTACAAATAAACCAAGTTACGCCTTGTAATGTTTCAGGTAGTCGATTCATTTTTGGCGAAGATACTGGCACAATGACAAGTGGAATATCACGAGCAAGGGCTACTTGCTGGATATACGCCACTGTTTCTTTTGGACAGTTTAAATCCAAAATAAAACAGCCCGCGTTTACAAGCATTGTTTCATGTTTTTTCAACAAGCTCGGTAACAGAAGGTCGTAAACTTCCATATTTGCTACAGCTAGTGCTAGCTCACCCTGTTCATCCATGATGGCAGTATAAGAACCTGTGGAAGCCTCTGCAAGCTGCTCTACATAACGTAGATTCATAAAGGATTCCGAAGCCTCTTGGATCACTTGCCAATCAGCATCCTTACCTGCCGTTGTCAGTAGCGTCACTTGGTGGTTTAATCTGCCTAAGTTTTCAGCAATATTTCGACCAACGCCACCTACACTAAAGGAAGAACTGGCAGGGTTAGATGTTCCAAATTGAACATTGCCCTTGACATGGAATTTTCGGTCTAAATTAGCTCCACCGATGCAAATAATTTCATTTTCTTCGGGTAATATATAAGCACGACCTACAATTTTTCCTTGCTTCGTTAAACTAGACACTAAATTAGCAAGCACAGGACGCGACAGATTCATTGCATCTGCCATTTCTTGCTGAGACATAAACGGATTCTGGCGAATTAAAGCAAGCACCGCCTGTTCTCTTTCATTCATAGCATCACCTTTTATTATATTTGTTTATATTATAAACTTTTGTTTGTGTTATGTCAAAAGATTCTTTATTAAAAAAGTTGAACCTCATCTTACGAAGGTTCAACTTATATTTGTTTATGCTTGCTGAGGTGTTTGTTTTTTAACAATGATAACGAATAAGCTGGCCATTGCACAAAACATTCCTGCAAGGAAAAAAGCCCATGTATAAGAATTAAAAAATTTATAAATTAACCCGCCACCATACGCAGCAACCGCTGCTCCTGCTTGATGTGAAGCAAATATCCAGCCGTAGATAATACTGCTTTTTTGCGTACCAAAAATTTGTCGTGTCATACTGATGGTTGGCGGCACTGTAGCAATCCAATCTAGTCCGTAAAAAATCGTGAAAATCGTTAATAAAACAAATGATCCTTGTGCGAGTGCATAAGGGAGCAATAATAGAGATGCGCCTCTTAACAGGTAATACCAAAACAATAACCACCGATTATCGAAGCGATCAGATAACCAGCCAGACGCAGTTGTACCTAATAAATTAAAAATGCCCATAAAAGAAAGAAATGATGCGGCAGTGACTAAAGGAACGCCAAAGCTAATACAATAAGAAACAAAATGAGTACCAATTAATCCGCTTGTCGATAGCCCACAAATAAAAAAGCTACCTGCTAAGAGCCAAAATGCTTTAACCTTAATCGCCTCAAGTAAACCTTTAAAAGCCATCGCTATTGGATTCTTCTTTTGCTGTATTGGTTGTTCCTCTATAGCCTCCTCTTGTCCATAAGGAGTTAACCCCATATCCTGAGGTCTATTTTTTATAAAAAGCGCAATCATGAAAAACATTATGATACTAAGGAGTAGCATTAATGTGATAGCCCATCGCCAAGAATAGTGTTCAATAATGATAGCTAGAACTGGTAATAAAATTAACTGACCCGTGGCTGTACTTGCCGTTAAAATACCAACCGCTAATCCTCTGCGTTTTACAAACCAATGATTCGCCACATATGGGCTAAGGACGGTTAAAAAGAGACTTGCTCCAAGACCAATAATGCCCCCCCAAATAATGATTAGCTGCCAGGATTCACTCATCAAAAATGTTAAAGTCATTCCGAATACTAAAGTTGCCATAGCACCTAGCATCATTTTCTTTAGGCCTATGACTTCAAGCAACGCAGCCATAAATGGTCCAGATATGCCATATAAAAACAAACTTACAGCAAAAGCTAAAGCAATGGTTGAACGATCCCAGTGAAATTCTTTTTCAAGAGGATCGATAAACACGCCAGATGATGACATTGTAATTCCTGCGACAATTATCGAGAAAAATGTGACGATTAAAATAAACCAACTATAATGAACACGCTTCACCTCAACACCTTCTTTTCTTTGATAGACTATAAAACATGTATATACATGTTTTAGTCTGCTTATTTCATTTATATGTATATACATGTATAATCATAGTAATCGTTCATAAAGCTGTCAAGAAGGAAATTCTAGTTATTGGGTGTATACTTATAATGAGTAGAATCCCCTTAAAGGAGTACTGTCGATGAAGAATCAACTTAAAAATATTGATTATACACAAATTTGTGTTTGTGCAAACCTTAGAAAAAAAACAAGGGTTGTCACACAATTATATGATAAGCTGCTACAGCCTACAGGTTTAAAAGTTACACAATATTCAATGCTTGCACATATCGACCTTCAACAAGCTGTCTCAATCAGCCGTTTAGGTGAAATTTTACAACTGGATCAAACCACTATAACACGTAATATTAATCTATTAAAGCAACATGGCTATGTTGAGTTAAAGCGAGATACCAATGATGCTCGTACCAAAAAAATAACGCTCACTGAAAAAGGTTTAGAAAAGCTGCATGAAGCAGCACCTATTTGGCAAGGCATTCAAGATAGAATTATCGAGGATATTGGAACCGAAAAATACGCAGATTTCTACGATACCTTGCGAACAATGCAAAAAATTATTCAAGCCTATGACGAAGTATAAAAAAAGCGCCCACAGTATAGGGCGCTTTTTGCCATGCTCTTAATATTGAATAAGTGTTTTAATATTTAAATCGCCAAGCTTTTCGCGACCATTTAATTCTAGAAGTTCAATCAGGAATGCACAGCCTACTACCTGACCACCTAATTGTTCTACTAAACGAACCGTTGCTTCAACTGTACCACCAGTCGCTAGTAAATCATCACAGATTAAAACTTTTTGACCAGGCTTAATTGCATCATGATGCATTGTTAACGTATCTTTACCATATTCAAGACCGTAGTCTGCACTAATTACCTCACGTGGTAATTTACCAGGTTTACGAACAGGGGCAAAGCCGATTTCAAGTGCATAGGCAACTGGACAACCGATAATAAAACCACGTGCCTCAGGGCCAACAATAATTTCAGCGCCCACTTCTTTTGCATATTCTACGATTTGGTCTGTTGCATATTTGTATGCAGGACCATTATCCATAATTGTTGTAATATCTCTGAAGGTAATGCCCTCTTTCGGCCAATTTTCAACCGTTGTAACGTATTGCTTTAAATCCATGTTATTGCTCCTCCTACGAAACGTTATTCGTCCGCTGATGTTAAACGTTCATCAAACCATTGTTTTAATTCTATATAAGGAGCATAGACAAGCTTTTGCTCCATTTCAATCTGTTCTGAACGTTGTTTGTAAGACGGTGCCTCTGTTAGTGCTTGTTTTGGAGCATTCACGTTGACAGTCGTCAGTCCACTCTCCATTTTAACAAAATCAAGCTCAAAAAACACCTGTGTCATAAATTTTAGTGTATCTAATGGCCACCCCGTATGCTTCGCTAAATCTGCGATATGCATATCAAGCGGAAAGGCTGGTCGATTTTTCAAAAACTTATAATACCAAGCAAATTGCTCACGAGTAGGTAGACCACTGAAGTATTGCGAGTCAGGCATATAAAAATGAGCATAAATACGTGAAGGGGCTGTCTTCTGTAAAACGTCCTCTAGCTTTTGAACATTGTGTGGCAAGTCTAAGAGCACGATGTAATCACTTTGTTCAATATTTGAAAGGGCTGGGTCAACCAGTGTAATAGGTTCACCGATTAATGATTGATAATAGGTCATCGTTTCTGGACGAAAGGCGATAAACCGGGCCACGTCCTTCGGTACCGTATTCAGCCATCGAGCTGTTTGACGGATACCACGAATATCAAATAACTGCCATTCTGTAGTTTGGACATCCTCGATCATAAATTGGGCTTTTTTACGTCCCTGCCATTCGTTAATTTGCAAATCGCCTATAAAGGAAACTTTGATGCCATACGTTAATTCATCATGTAAATGCCCTTTGTTAAAACCAACACTATCCAATTTATCATAGCCGTTTGTTATTTCCATTTTAATATGATTCTCGCCCGCTCCAATTTTACGCATGGAGGCGATTTCTACATTCTCCAGCACATACACAGGCTTAGGGAAATCTGTGCCAAATGGTCCTAGTGTTGAAATTTCCTCAATCGCATCCGCTGAAATTTCGTCTATGCTGAGCGGTATATCAATATGCACTACAGGTGTTAATTGCTCCTCTGTTAAACAGGCTCTTGCCTGAGCATCTAAGCGAGTACGTAGTTCATCCACATGCTCTAATGATAAGGTCATACCTGCAGCCATAGGATGTCCACCAAAATGCGGTAAAATATCTCGATTTTTAGCTAGTTCATTATATAGATGAAAACCTTCAATACTTCGAGCAGAACCTTTTGCTATGCCCTTTTCGGGATCGAGTGACAGCACAATCGTTGGGCGGTAATACAGTTCAACGAGACGTGAGGCTACAATTCCTACAACACCTGCGTTCCAGCCCTCGCCAGCAACAACAAGAACTAAGGAATGGCCGATTTTTTCATCTGCTTCAATCAGTGCGATGGCTTCATCTGTAATACTTTTCACAATATCTTTGCGCTCGGTATTGCAGGCATTTAGCTTTTTTGCCAATGCGGTTGCTTTAGCATTATCCTCCGCCATTAATAATTCGACACCAGGAGCTGCTTCACCTAGACGACCAACAGCATTCAATCGTGGACCAAAATAAAAGCCAATCGTTTCTTCTGTAATTTTCATCTGCTCTGTACTGGCTATGTCACACATCGCTTGTACCCATGGACTAAGGGAACGACGCATTTCTTGTATGCCCCTCTTCACGAGATAGCGATTTTCATCCACCAACGGAACCAAATCTGCTACAGTGCCAATCGCCACAAATTCTATTAGATGGCTTGGTAGTTCACCATAAAGAGCATGTGCCAGCTTAAAGGCTACCCCTACTCCTGCTAGCTCGCCAAATGGATATTGCCCTTCTGGTATTCGGGGATGAAGAATAATATCTGCTGGTGGTAGCTCCTCACCTGGCTCATGGTGATCTGTCACAATGACATCCATACCAAGCTCCTTTGCTACTCGAATAGGCTCAATACCAGATATACCATTATCCACTGTAATGATTAACTGTACACCCTCTTCATAGGCCTCCCGAAATAGGGCTTCATGCGGACCATAGCCATGGATAAAACGATTCGGAATTTTAAAGGAGACGTCTGCTCCAAGATCTAGTAAAACATGTAACATAACGGTTGTGCTTGTCACACCATCCGCATCATAATCACCATACACTAAAATTTTCTCACCATTTTCTAGTGCTTGTTCAATTCGTGCTACCGCTTCAGCCATACCATGCATAAGAAATGGGTCATGGATATTTGCCTCAGTCATATTTAATAAGCTTTCTGCCTCAGCCGTTGTTTCGCAGCCTCGTGCTGCTAAAATTTTTGCTGCAATCGCAGAAAGTTGTAAGTCATTTTGTAATGCTTGTACAAGTGTTGCGTCAGGACGCTCCACCTGCCATCTTTTTTTCGATAGAATCATCTGCTCACTTCCTTACGAAAGCTATTATACCGAATTTCTATAGGTTGCGCACTATCCGTTAGATTGATAGTTTTATCCATCGATTTTTAATTTCTATTCGTCACTTTTCCATTTCTTTCATCATCAAAAAAGCCTACTCTTCTAAAGAGTAGACTTTTCTAACACACCTTTCGAGGCGGCTACTAATGCTTCCACCGTTGCCAAATCTCCTTGATGCAATGCCGTCACAATGGCACTACCGACAATTACACCATCTCCCAAAGCCCCCATCTTTTTCACTTGCTCTGGTGTTGAAATACCAAAGCCTGCAAGCACAGGGATTGGACTTGCTTGACGTAAGCTTGCAAAATGCTGTTCTAAATTATTGGCAAAACGCGATCTTGCTCCTGTGATCCCATTAACGGTCACTGCATAAACAAAGCCCTGACTAGCTGCTGCGATGCGTGCTATACGCTCTGGAGGGCTTGTTAATGAGATAAGCTGTACCACATCAATGCCATATGGATTTAATGCATCACGTAACAACTCACTCTCTTCCAACGGGACATCTGGTACAATTAATCCCTTAACTCCCCCAGCTACACAGGCTTGCGCAAAAGGCTTTAAGCCATATGCTAATACTGGATTGAAATAAGTCATGACTACGAGAGGCACTGTTATTTCATCTCTAAATGACGCGAGTGTTTGCAACACGTTTCTTAATGTCACACCAGCTTTGAGTGCACGTTCTCCTGCTCGTTCGATTGTTGGACCATCAGCAACAGGATCTGTAAAAGGAATCCCTACTTCAATAGCTGTTACCTCTAATTGCTGCAGTTTTAAAATAGTTGGCTTAATGGTCTCTAGCCCTCCGTCACCTGCCATAATATAAGGTATAAAAGCTTTATGACCTTCAGCTTTTGCCTGTTCGATCGCTTGCTGTAAAGTTGTCATTTAACATCCCCTCCTAGTGCAGCTCGAACTGTGTGAACATCTTTATCTCCTCGACCAGATAAGCACACAACAATGATCTGATCTTTTGCCATGGTCTTTGCAAGTTTTGCCGTATAAGCAATGGCATGAGAACTTTCAAGTGCAGGCAGTATCCCTTCCGTTCGGCTTAATAATTGTAGTGCCTCCAGTGCTTCAGCATCTGTGATGGAGTCAAATTGAGCTCGACCAATATCATGTAAATAACAATGCTCTGGTCCTTTCCCTGGATAATCTAACCCAGCTGAAATAGAATGTGCTTCTTGGACAAAGCCGTTTTCGTCCTGTAATAAATACATGTAGGCGCCATGTAATACCCCTAATTGTCCACCTGCGATGGCCGCAGCATGCTTCCCAGTTTCAAGACCACTTCCTGCTGCTTCAACACCGTATAAGGCAACTGATTCATCATCAACGAATGGGTGAAACATACCGATTGCATTACTGCCACCTCCAATACAGGCAACAACTGCATCAGGTAAACGCCCCTCTTTTTGCACGATTTGCCTTCTTGTTTCTACTCCAATGACACGCTGAAAGTCCCGAACAATTTTGGGGAATGGGTGAGGACCTAAGGCAGAGCCTAAAATATAGTGGGTATCCTCAACATTTGTCACCCAGTAACGTAGGGCAGCGTTCACAGCATCCTTTAATGTTTTAGAACCACTTTCCACCGATTGAACCTTTGTGCCAAGCAACTCCATACGAAAGACATTTAACTGCTGACGTTTTATATCTTCTGCTCCCATAAAAACAACACATTCTAGATTTAATAATGCACATGCAGTAGCTGTTGCCACACCATGCTGACCAGCACCTGTTTCAGCAACGATTTTCTTTTTACCCATGCGTTTGGCTAGAAGTGCTTGCCCAATCGCATTATTAATTTTATGTGCACCTGTATGGTTTAAATCTTCACGCTTTAAATAAATCTTTGCTCCATCTAGCGCCTTCGTTAAATTTTCTGCGTAATAGAGCGGTGTTTCGCGGCCAACATAGTCTTCTAAATAATAGGACAGCTCCTCTGTAAAGGCAGGGTCTAGTAATGCTTGCTCATAAGCCGCTTCTAATTCAAGCAAGGCTGTCATTAATGTTTCTGGCACAAACCGACCACCAAATTGTCCAAAACGCCCTTCTTTTGTCGGTACACTATTTGCTATTGATATTCCCATCATTTGCTCCCCCTCTTTACTGCCTGTAAAAAAGCTTGTATTTTGGTAGAATCCTTGCTTCCATCTGTTTCTACACCACTTGAAACATCCACCATAAAAGGCTCTACATCCGTAATGGCCGCTTCAATATTGTCTACATTGAGACCACCCGCTAATAGTAATTTTTCTTTGGGAATCCCTACTTGCTCAAGGAGTGTCCAATCAAAAGTGTGACCACTCCCACCTTTAAACTCTGTACCAGGCGCGTCAAATAAATAATAATCTACTTGATAATTAGCTGCCGCTTGAACATCCTCTTTATCTCGTATTGATAATGCCTTTATGGCGGGATAACCTTGCTCCTGAATAAATGCTGGCGATTCCTCTCCATGATATTGCACATAATCTAAGGGTACTTGCTCTACGGCTTCTTTTAATTCAGCTGGCGTTGGATTAACAAAGACACCTATTTTTAAAACGCCTTGTGGTACATGCTTTGCTAACTGTTGGGCTTGCTCAATGGATACACGGCGTTTACTCGGTGCAAAAACAAACCCTATAGCATCTGCACCAGCATGAACAGCTGTTTTGACATGTTCTTGCTCCTGTAGACCACAAATTTTGACCTTTGTCATACCGATGCCTCCTCTTTACTTACTTGCAAATCTCGTAGTGCTTGCCCCGCATCTCCACTCCTCATCAAAGCTTCACCTACCAGGACACCACTAGCCCCCATCGAGGCTACTAGCTTCGCATCGTCCTGCGTCCATATACCGCTCTCACTAATTAATACTCGATTCTCATCAAATGGAAACACATTAGCAATTTCTCTGGTACGCTCTAGGCTTACTTCAAAGGTACGTAAATCACGATTATTAACGCCAATTAACTTTGCATTTACAGCAAGAGCGCGTTCAAGCTCCTCACAATCGTGTACCTCCACTAAAACTTCTAGGCCTAAGCCCGTGGCATAGCTATATAAATCACGTAATGCATCATCAGTTAAGGCTGCCACAATTAATAAAATAATAGATGCACCTGCTGCCTTGGCAAATCGAATCTGCACTCGATCAATCATAAAATCCTTACAAAGAAGTGGCGTATCTACAGCACCAGCAACTGCTGCTAAATCTTCAAAGGAGCCTTTAAAAAATTCCTTGTCTGTTAAGACCGAAATAGCTGCTGCTCCTGCTAGTGCATAGACTTTTGCTTGAGCAACTGGATCTGCTCCACCAGCTATTAACCCTTTGGAAGGGGAAGCACGCTTCATTTCTGCGATGACTTGCAGTGTTTGAGCTTGACACAATGATTCAAATAACGAGCGACGTGGCGTTTCTGTAAAGTTTGCTAAAGGATCTGGCTGCTCTAATAAAGCACCTACCTCAATCTTTTTTTGCAGTAATATTTTATTGAGTATATTCATTACCCTACCTCCACTTCTTTAATTTGCATGCTATATGTTACAACCGCCTCTAATTTCTGTTGTGCTCTCCCGCTAAAAATACTTTCCTTTGCCATAGCTACACCCTCTTTGATGGTTTCCGCTTGACCATAGCCAAATAAGCCGATGCCAGCATTTAATACTACTGTATCTAAATAAGGACTCCGTTCCCCAGCCAATATTTTTTGCATAATCACCGCATTTTCATCTGCAGTGCCACCACGGATGGCCTCTAAAGGGGCCATTTGAAGACCGACATCTTCTGCGGTTAGGGAAAAGGGAATTAGATCTCCTTTATCTACTAAAACCAATGTATTTTGACCTGCTAAT
This sequence comes from Lysinibacillus capsici, assembly GCF_020217405.1. Classification (NCBI taxonomy): domain Bacteria; kingdom Bacillati; phylum Bacillota; class Bacilli; order Caryophanales; family Bacillaceae; genus Lysinibacillus; species Lysinibacillus capsici. The sequence goes on from NZ_CP084108.1 coordinate 3,313,507, forward strand.
GAAGCCTCGTCTAAGCCTTGTGGCCCTGAGACGACAATGGCCCGCTCACGTCCAAGCATTTGTAAGACTGAGGCATATTCCATGACAAAATTCGGTCGATTAATGCCTGTAAATTGTGTGGATAATGGGACCGGATTTGTTAAAGGACCAACAAGATTAAAGATTGTCGGTTTTCCTAATGAACGGCGAACTTCACCAATTCTCTTTAATTTCGGATGAACATTCGGTGCATAAATAAAAGCGATTCCCTCTCTCTCTAGCAAATGGGCTGTTTGAGGGATGGAAATAGCTGTATGAATACCTAGTGCCTCTAGCACATCTGAGCTACCAGAGGAGGAAGAGATTTTACGGTTCCCATGCTTGGCAATTTTGACACCCGCTCCAGCTAACACGAAAGCAGAAGCTGTACTGATATTAAAAGTATGAAGACCATCTCCACCTGTACCGCAATTATCCATATAGCTACCTTCTTTTACGACTATATCAAGAGCAAAAGATCGCATAATAGTTGCTAATGCAGCTACTTCATGTGCAGTTTCTCCCTTTGCAGCTAAAGCTGTTAAAAAGCTTGCTATTTCTTCCTTAGGAGTATCATCTTGAAATAACCATTGCGCTGCCTGTAACATTTCTTCATACATGAGATGTGTTCCCTGCAGTACTTTCCTTTGTAATTGTTCCATTAGTTTTGCCCCCCATTGTTCACCAGTAACTGTAAAAATGTCTGTTCTTCCTCTTGCACTTGATGTAAAACGTTTTGCACATTTGTATATTTGGTAACAGTTATTGTTGCTTGCAAATGCATGGTATCCTGTTTAACTACAATCGATTGACCTGCTAAGGCAAAATCCAAATGACCATTAAATCCAATAAAGCCGAGAGCACCAAAATAACCAGCTGCATGCGGAAGCTCCGTTGCTGAAAGTGGGGATATGGTTGCTGCTAAAACATCCAGGGCATGAAGCATTGGTAAAAGCTTTCCTTCCACCCTAGTCGTCATGTGCAGTGCCTTTTTGGACCGCTGAATACGCATAGCCTCCATGACCTGAACAGAATCTCGAAAACAAACCGACTGTAATTCTTGCTGAATAGCCCTAACAAGAAGTGCATGTGATTGCCTAATGCTTTCATGGTTGTATAATTTGCGTTCATTTTCTCGTTCTTCATTTTTTGTTTCCCCTCGCGGATATGTTCCTTCTGTAGGAGTCGCAATAACGCTTTCACCTTTTACTCGGATTAGACTTTCAGGAGAAGTACCTAACACAACATGATCCTCAAACTCTATATAATACATATAGGCTGCAGGCTTTTTTTTACGTAGCTGTCGATACAAAGCCAACGTATCACCTTGAAAGTTGGCTACATTGCGGTTCGGCAAAACGACCCTTGTTATGTTATCTTGTAAATTGGCTTGCATTGTCTGTAAAACCGTTGCAAATGATTCATTTGTTGTAGTATCAAGCGGTTGATAACGATAAGATGCTTCGTCACTGATATGCCCGTTTACTATTTGTTGAGCCAAATCTTCCAAATCAGGTTCTTGCTTTTCTGCATCTATAGTTGTATGAATCAATGTCACTTCATCTGTTTGATGATCGAATACAATAATCGTTTCATAAACATGAAAATGAGCATCAGGCAGTTCTATTTTTTTATCTACGAACATCGTTGTACCGCCAAAGCCTATATATCCAACGGCACCACCTGAAAATGGAAATTGTGTCGTATGGGAAATACGTGGCATGAGGCGTTTCAGAAGGACAAAAAGTTCCCCTTGATGCACATATGTTTTTCCTGTTTTATAGGAAACCTCTTGGATTTCTTGGCCCACACCTTTATATGTTTTTCGTGGATTAGCCCCAATAAAGGAAAACCTTCCAGCTCCTTCGTGTTGGGCAGAACTTTCCAATAAAAATTTATGTTTTCCCTGTAAACGCCTAAAAATCAAAATAGGTGTTAAAGAATCGCCATTGATCGTTTTCATTTTTGTTCTTGAACTCGTTGTTTGCATAGCTATTTTGCTCCTTTTTCAAAGATTCCTTTAGCTAATGTCTAGACGAATGCTGAATGAAAATAAAAAAGCCCTCTGCAAAAAGGATTATTCCTAATTGCAGAGGACGATTATGACCGCGTTGCCACCTCATATTAGAGCATATGCTCTCACTTTTGTGCTTTATGGGTATGGTAAACCACACCTTGAAAGCACCCCTATAACGTGGGGAATCACGTTCGCTTTTTTATAAGCGACTCTCATAAGTCCATTCACATAAGCTGTAAATCAGTTTACACCAGCCACTGACTCTCTTTATTACACACTTAGGCTACTACTCTTATTCAACAATTTCTCAGCTATTCTCATCTAAACTCAGCTCATCTGTTCTGCGGCTGACCTCGCTCCCGAGACCTTCTACCTTTACCGAACAAAAAGTTAGCCTTAATTTTATGCCAATCCAATACTATTGTCAATCAATTCTGACGAAAACAGTTAAAATTCCTATTTTATCAGCAGAATCAAAAGTAGGTATATTATCCTTCTATAAAAACTTATTGGAGAATAAGATTTCCTACGATTGAAAATCTCTTGACTATTGACCATGTAAATATATCAAGTTATAGTAATTTCAGAACATCAATTTTTTCCATATAATAAAAGAAAGTAGGAAGTTTATGTCCGTTCGAAAAAAATTAAATATAGGATTCATTTCCTTAACATGTTTACTTTTTATCTCAAGCATCGTATCATTTATTCAATTTAAAACAACACAGAATGATTTAGAAGAAGTATTGAAGCATCGGATGGTACAAATCCAATTAACAGATAAAATCCAACAACAACTTGCATCTCAAGGTTTATTTTTACGCTCCTATATTTTAAATAAGAAGGACGAAACAGCTAAGGCCAATTTAGAGCGCTATGAAAAGTTGTTACCTGAAACAGTTCATGAACTTTCTACTATTGTTCGATCAGATTATACAAAAAATATTATGCAGCAAATTACGGAATTGCAAAAAGAGTTACTATCAAATTCACAGAAAGCTTTACAAGCGTTTAATAGTGGCAACATGGATCTAGCACTCTCTATCATCAATAATGATGTTACAAAATACAATAAGGACATTTTTAAGTTAACAACTGAATTATTAGCTTATCACGATGAACAGCTTCAAAATGTTGACCAATCTGTTAATCAAACCGTTTCACGCGCTATTATCATTGCTATTAGCCTTCTCCTTGCAAGTATTATTATTGGTTTATATTTTATGCATATGGTCAAAGCCTCCATTGTCCTGCCCCTACGCAAGGTAATTGGAGCAGCAGATACATTAGCACAAGGTGATTTAACAATTGCGGAGCTTGACCATCAATCAAAAGATGAGATCGGTACACTTGCAAATGCAGTCAATACATTAAAACAAAATCTAGCTGGTTTAATGACTAACATTCAAGATAGCGCATCCCATTTATCGGCTGTTTCAGAAGAGCTTTCTGCTAGTACAGAGGAAGTAACCGCAACTTCTGATAATATTGCTCAACGAATTCAAGATAATGTAACACATATCACTTCTTCTGCTAGTGCCTCTCAGCAAAGTGCTGTGGCAATGGATGAAACTGCTTCAGGTGTCCAACGCATTGCGGAGGCGACTCAAAGTCTTCATCATAATGCAGAAAATCTGACTCAGCTTGCCCATACAGGTGGTGCAACGATTGCAACAGCAAAAGAACAGATGAATATGATCGCACTAGCAACTTCTGATATTGCAACATTAACGCAAAAACTAAGTAAGCAATCAGAAGAAATTGGACAAATTACAACAGTGATTACAGCAATCTCAGCACAAACAAATTTACTGGCACTAAATGCAGCTATTGAAGCAGCAAGAGCAGGAGAACATGGAAAAGGCTTTGCAGTCGTAGCGGATGAGGTACGAAAACTTGCTGAGGAATCGAATCAATCTGCTAGCCAAATCGTTGCTATTACAAAAGAAATTCTAACAGATACGCAAAATGTAGCAGCATCAGTAGACAATGGTTTAGCTTCTGTAAAGGACGGCGTAGCCAAAATTCATGAAGCTGGAGATGCTTTCTATTCCATCACCTCTGCTGTTGCTGCATTCACAGAGCAAATTGAAGAAATTTCTGCCACATCTGAAGAAATCTCTGCTAGTGCAGAGCAGGTTGCAGCTTCTGTTACGGAAATTGCCAATGTTTCTAACCAATCAGCAACGAATTCTCATATGATTGCAGAATCTGTTGACGAGCAAGTTGCGACCATGCAGCAAGTAAATACTGTCGCAGAAGAATTAAGTGAAAATGCACAACAGCTACAAGGCTTAATCCAGCAATTTAAACTGTAAATACTATATGAAAAATCTGCTGCTTTTTTAAAAGGCAGCATTTTTTTGCATGAAAAAAGCAGAGAATAGAAAACTATTCGTTTCCCATTCCCTGCTAACTATCTTATACAGTAGGTTCGTCTGTACCCCATTGTTTTTTCTCTTTTTTGTGTAGCTTTCCATCTGATTTTTTCATTTCACGAATTTTTAATGAATACCAGATTTGAGCTGCGATACAGATTGAAGAATACATACCTGTAATCAAACCAATCAATAACGCGATAGAGAAGTTTTGAATAGATGGTGCACCAAAAATTAATAGGGCTACAACAACGATAATTACAGTTAATACTGTATTAACCGAACGACCCATTGTTTGACGTAGCGATTTATTCACGATATTCGCCAATACTTCACGGTCATTAATGGTATCATAGCGATTTAAGTTTTCCCGCATACGGTCAAAAGTAACAATCGTATCATTGATGGAATACCCAACAATTGTTAATACAGCTGCAATGAACGTAATATCTACTTCTAAACGCATGAAGCTAAAGACGGCAACGATTAAGAATACATCATGCAATAATGAAACAATTGCACCAATACCCATGCGCCATTCAAAACGAATTGCCACATAAATGATGATCCCTATTGCTGCAAGAGATAAAGCCTTAATCGCATTTTTTACAAGTTCCTTACCAACTGTAGGCGATACGGTACTTACCGCTGGTTCATGACCATATTTTTCGCCAGCTTCTTTTTTAATTTCTATAATTTCTGCTTGTGTAAGGTCATCTTTATAGCGAATGACTGCTGTATTACTTTTCTCACCAGAGAGTATGATATCCTCTGAAGAAAAATCAATGCTATCTAGATATTTGGATACTTCTTCTTTTGTTAATGTTTGGTCAGATTCAATTTGGACACGCGTACCGCTTGAGAAATCAATACCTAGGTTCAGGCGGAAAATGCCAAGAACCACTAAACCAGCCACTAAAATGGCTAATGAGAACGTATAGAATTTCTTACGGTTATGCACAAAGTCAAATCGATCAAATTTCGTTGATAAATCTAATGTACCAATATTTTCATCTAGACTATGCTGTTTGGATTTTGCAATACCAAACCACGCTGGACTGTTGAAATAGCCACTGTTAACAAGTAGTCCTAATAGGACACGTGAGCCCCAAACTGCTGTTAAGAAGCTCAATAAAATACTAATAATTAATGTGGTAGCAAATCCTTTAACAGAGCTTGTTCCCCATTGGAACAATACTGCTGCAGCTAATAAAGTTGTCAACTGCGCATCAATAATGGCTGATAAAGATTGTTTAGACCCAATTTGGAAGGCTTGTTTAACGGAATAGCCTACTCGCAGCTCTTCACGAATACGTTCAGCCGCTAGAATATTGGCATCTACTGCCATTCCTATACCCAGGACAATGGCCGCAATACCTGGGAGTGTTAATACCGCATTAATCCAGTCAAAGACCACTAATACTAGGAAGGTGAACACAGCCAATGTAATAATAGAAATAAAGCCTGGTAAACGATAGTAGAATAGCATAAATAAGAAAATAACTACTACGCCGACAATACCAGCAAAAATCGTACTTTTCAGTGCTGCATCACCAAACTGAGCACCAACAGAAGTTGAATAAATTTCATCTAGTTTTACAGGCAATGCTCCTGCATTTAAAATATCTGCTAAATTTTTTGTTTCTTCAACAGAGAAATTACCACTAATCATAACATCTGTTGTATTTAATGTTTGACTAACAGTTGCTGCAGATGCATAGCGAGGCTTTGCCTTTTGTGATTCCGCTTTATAGGAATCGACACCCTCTTCAAAGTCTAACCATACAACCAGTAAATTTTGACCTGCGGGTTTTGCCGCAATTTTACTTGTTATATCAGCAAATTTTTTCGCATCTTTTAAAGTTAAGGATACAATCGGACGATTTTGTTGGTCAAAAGAGTCTTTAGCACCGTTAGCTTTCAAATCGTCTCCATCTAATAATAAATTATCATCAACATCACGGAATGTTAAATTCGCAGAAGTAGACAATAACTTACGTGCCGATTCCTGATCCTCAACACCAGCTAATTGCACGCGAATACGATTTTTGTCCTCAACCTGAATACTCGGTTCACTAACCCCCATCGTATTTACACGTTCACCAAGTGCAGTGGATGTTGCTGTGACAATTTCTGGTGTAATTTTTTGTCCTTCTTTTAATTCATTTACCTCGTAAAGCACTTCAAACCCGCCCTGTAAGTCAAGACCAAGCTTGATGTCCTTTAAGACGCCGTTTACAGTCGTACTAATACCTGCTGCCAATAGCACGATAATCAGTAGGAATGCAACTATACGACTTTTTAGTTTCATTAATAAATCCTCCTCGAATTGGTGTAAGGGCTGTCCTTACACGCCAAACAAGTAACTAGCATACCTTTTGAAACGTTTAATCCTCCTTTTCATCTAGAATCGTGTTACCTGTGCTTCAAAAAGGTTGCTTTACTTATTTCAATCGTTCATAACGCGCAAGTTTATCTTAGTATTATTAGGTACTAGCCTTCTAAATGTCAATAAAAGCAATGAAGACTTATGTAAGTAAGAACTTATTCAAAATAAAAAAAGCGCAACACACTTATTATGAAACAGGTTGCGCTTGGTGTCAATTCAACACGTATAGGATTCTTAGAATTATTGTAAAATTTGACACATCATTGATTACGTTCTGACTGGACCAAGCAGTAATTGTAACTCGTCTGTATTCACTTCTTCAAACCAATTATTACTTTGTAAAAACTCTACTTGATTAAATGAGACGATATCAGATGGTGATACCGAAAAAATGGTAGAAATAACTTCATGTAAACGTAGTTGCTCAACTTTCTTTTTACGCCATTTTTTTTCAATACAGTAGCGCCAGAGTTCTTCGGCTGTAATAGCATTATATTGATAATGCTGGAACTCTGCTATCTTACTATCAATTGCCGGACGAATCTTTTCAAATAGTTGCTCATATTGCATACTCATTTTGAATCATCTCCAATCAAAGTCGTAACGTAAGACATGCTTGCATACAAATAGTGTAAATGAATTTTTGCGGCTTGAGAAGGGACGGATGGCATGAGTTCTTTTGTACGAGGTACATTATTTTTAATGTTTGTGATTTTTTTATCTAAACTTTTTGGCTTCTTTTATAGAATGCAATTTATGCGGATTGCTGGTGAAGAGGCTGTCGGTATTTATATGACCGTCTATCCAGCGTTTATTTTCTTCATCTCACTCATTCAACTAGGACTACCTATCGCTGTTGCTAAAATAGTGGCTGAACTACTAGCAAAAAATAAACGTGAGAACATCTTTGGTGTCATGCGTACAGCCATTCTTTGGTCATTCATTGGCATGATCATTTTTATGCCACTCGTTGCACTAACAATACCATATATTTCAACAACTCTATTACATAATGAACAGACAACATTTACACTATGGATTGCACTCTTTGCTGTACCAGTATCAGTTGGATCTGGTTTATTACGTGCCTATTTACAAGGTGTTGCTAAGATAACACCGACAGCATGGGCACAAATGATCGAACAAATTGTACGTATTAGCTTTATTACTTTAATGCTACCCTATGTGGCTAATTACAATAATGCTGCTGTCACAGCTGCGGCGGCAATGGGCATTACACTGCTAGCCGAAGTTGTAGCATTCTTGTACTTATGGCTACACTATATCGTTTCCAAAAAGAAATTACTGACACGAAAAACTAAAATTGAAGGGTATCCTGCATCACCAATGTTGCGTATTGCCCTTCCCTCTGCAGGCAGTAAGCTTTTTGGTTCTTTCACTTGGTTTTTAGAGCCGATTATCTTTTTAAAAGCATTAACTGTGGCCGGTTTAACCGCCTCTGCTGCCACTATTTTATATGGTGTCATCTCCGGTGTTTTGGTGCCATTACTGTTATTTCCTGCGTTTGTATCAACAGCCTTATCGATTGTGCTGATTCCAGCTGTTAGTGATGCCGTCGCTCGTCAGCACATCCCGCTATTACAGGAACGAATTTCGGTGTCCCTAAGATTGTCTTCGCTAGTGGGTTGCTTTGCTGCTACGTATTTCTTTGTGCATGGAGATGAATTAGCTATGAAGCTTTTTCATTTAGAAGAAAATCGTGGGTACGTTAAAATTTTAGCACCTATTTTTTATTTTTATTATATTCAAAGTCCTCTACACTCCATCTTACAAGCAATTGGTGAGGCAAGAGCTGCCATGATGAATTCCATCTATGGTGGGCTAGGTAAACTATTTGTAATGTTTGTACTTGCCTCTCAACCAGGTATCCAGGAAAAAGGAGCCGTTGTAGCTATTGGCTTTGGGGTTTTACTAACGTCATTCTTGCATATTGCAACAGTTAGACAACGTAAAAACCTGCGCGCTGGCTTCAGAATGTTTGTTGTGCCTTATAGTTGTTTTATTGCTGTTTGCGTCGCCCAGTATTTCCTTATTCCGATACTATCCCTACCATTTATTTTAAGTAGTGGTGTCACATTATTTTTGCTATTCACCTTTTTATTATTTACCAATCAGTTGCGTATTACCGATTTCCGTTACATTAAAAAATTAGCGAAGAAAGTCTAGGATTCCTTTAATTGGATATGCAGCTTATTGTCTTCCCAAATACAAAAAAATACCGTTTCACTGTCAGTAATATTATTTTTTGCTAGCTCACCCATTAGCCATTCCACATCTTTATGCATAGTAAATAAATGTCTTTCTTGGATATCACCGTCGATAATCAATGGATACACAAAGGCTTTTTCATCTTTTTTATAGACAGAAAGATTGCCTGAAGGCTCTAAATACGCAAACGCTACATCTGTCACAGATGCAATTCCGTTTTCTCGTAATTGCTGACATAAATCATCTAAATTATAGCGGTGTTTTCTCATCTCACTCTCTAAAATAACACCGTCTTTTACTAATAAAGCAGGGTCACCATCCACTAGGTCACGTATTTTTTTGAACTTTAATGACAAAAAGGCACTTAATATTTGAATAAAGAGCAAAATAATGATAGGTAGTATCGCATTAAAGAGAGGATTTTTATAATCGTCTAGCGCAAAGGCTGCTACTTCTGCAATTAATACAAATACGACCAAATCGATGACTGATAATTCACCTACTTCTCGTTTACCCATTAAACGGAAAACGATGATGATAAACACATACAAAAAGCAAGTTCTAAAAATAATATGGTAATATTCTTCCATATAAACACCCCCATACTATCAAGGTGACCTTACTTATTGTTTTTTATACAGTTTTCAAGGAATAGTCCCTACTTGTTCGTACATACTAACATAGAGCTTAAATGCTTATCACAATAAACATGCAAACAAGGTGAGGACATGACAAAAAAAATAATTGTTTTCGTTTTTGTTTATATCCTTTTTCTTATTAGACCTCATCTTATTTACGGGTATCAAGAACAGGAAATACCTATTCTTATGTACCATCATTTAGAGGACAATATAAACAATACTACAGTTATTTCACCCAAGAACTTTGAAAATCAAATGAAATTGCTTAAAATGGAAGGCTATCAGGCCATTTCTGCTCAGCAATTATATGATTACTTAAACGACCAAGCGCCGTTACCTCAAAAGCCTGTGTTAATTACTTTTGACGATGGGTATTTTAGTAATTATGAAAAAGCTTACCCGATATTGAAAAAATATGGTATGCATGCAGAAATTTTTGTGATTGCAAGCAGAATCCTAGAGATGAATGGAAACAATCACTATCCAAATGAAACTGCAAAGATGAATTGGGATCAATTAATGGAAATGAAGGATTATATTACAATTCAGAGTCATACTTGGGACTTACATTATAAATTACCTTCAAAAAATGGTAAGCCTAATGGCGCAGTATATGGTCCTAGTATTGTGAATGGGCAACTAGAGAGTCAGGCTGAATATGAAGAAAGGGTAAGAAATGATTTTATTCATTCAAGAAAAATAATCAAAGAAAAGCTAGGATATGAACCCATTGCAATAAGCTATCCTTATGGGATTTATTCACCCTCCACCATCAAATTAGCCAAGGAAGCTGGCTTTAAGATGGCCTTTGTCATACAAAATAAACGTGTAAAAAAAGGCGATTCCCTATTTACATTAAGCAGAATAACGATAAATGGCAATGATACTGATGAGGCATTCATTCATAAATTAAAAACTGCAACTGCAAAAAACACTTAAACACAGCCATCCAATATTGTATAAAAAAGACTTACAATATAGCTATCGCCTATTGTAAGCCTTTTCTTCTTTGTTACTGATTGTCATTGACAATTCGTCCAATTGCTTGACGGTCAAATTTCACTCGTACATTGTCAGCAATTTTTAATGTCACTGCTGTGTCTTCAATTGCATCAATAACACCGTGTAAACCACCAATTGTAATGACTTTATCTCCACGTTGCAAACTACTTTGCATATTTTGTGTTTCCTGCTGTCTTTTTTTAGCTGGACGGATTAAGATAAACCACATTGCAACGAACATTAATAATATTGGTGCTAATCCTAATAATTGATCCATAATAGCATCTTGCCCCCTTTCCAAATCTCACTTTTTTAGTATAGACTATTCCACCATTAAAAAGCGATGGACAAGCCCAAAAATTTTCTCAATTACTAATATTTTTTCTATGATTGACAATATTTTGCTAGAAATATTCACTTTTTACAAAGTTTTGAATGATTTGCAAAACTATTGCTATGGATGATGGACATTAGGGGATGCCTAATGTCCTTTTTTAATTTAGCGCATGTAATGATCCTATTCGTCTAGTTTAAAAGTTTTTTGCATTTGGCCCATTAAAGCCGTATTTTTCAAAGAACTCTTCACGGAAATCACCAAGACGATCTTGACGAATTGCCTCACGCACTTGCTCCATCAATTTTAATAGGAAGTGTAGATTATGATAGGATGTTAAACGAATACCGAACGTTTCTTCCGTGCGAATAAGGTGACGAACATAGGCACGAGAATAATTTTTACATGTATAGCAGTCACAGTTCGGATCAATCGGCCCAAAGTCACGTGCATATTTTGCATTTTTCACTACTAGACGTCCTTCTGATGTCATCAGTGTTCCATTACGTGCAATACGTGTTGGCAGTACACAGTCAAACATATCAATACCGCGAATTGCCCCATCAATTAAAGAATCTGGTGAGCCAACACCCATTAAATAACGAGGTTTATTTTCAGGCATCATTGGCGTAGTAAATTCTAAAACGCGGTTCATCACATCTTTCGGTTCTCCAACGGATAATCCACCAATTGCATAGCCTGGGAAATCTAGTTCTACTAACGCTTCTGCTGAGCGGCGACGTAAATCTTCGTACTCTCCACCTTGAATAATGCCAAATAAACCTTGCTCCTCTGGACGCTGATGTGCTTCCTTACAGCGTTTTGCCCAACGCGTTGTACGATCAACTGATTTCAGCATATAGTCATGTGTCGCAGGATATGGTGGACATTCATCAAAGGCCATCATAATATCAGAACCTAGATCATTTTGAATTTCCATTGCCTTTTCTGGGCTCAAAAATAATTTATCTCCATTGAGGTGATTACGGAAATGAACGCCTTCCTCCTCAATTTTTCGGAATTGACTAAGTGAAAATACTTGGAAACCACCTGAATCCGTTAAAATTGGACGATCCCAGTTCATAAATTTATGGAGTCCGCCTGCTTCTTTGACAATATCATTACCTGGACGAAGCCATAAATGGTACGTATTGGACAGAATAATACCGGCATTCATCTCTTTTAATTCTTCTGGTGACATGGTCTTCACCGTTGCTTGTGTGCCAACAGGCATAAATGCTGGTGTTTCAAAGGAACCGTGTGGTGTATGAACAATGCCAAGACGTGCTCCTGTTTGTTTACATGTATGAAGTAGTTCATATCGAATTGCTGGTTGTGTCATAAAATAAATAATCCTTTCTTATCTGAAGTAAAAACAGTACTCCGATTTTATCCACTATTATTTTTTGGGACGTATAAACATTGCATCACCAAAACTAAAGAAGCGATATCTTTCTTCTACAGCTTGCTGATAAGCACTTAAAATGGTCTCACGAGTGGCTAGCGTACTAACAAGCATGACTAGTGTTGATTTTGGTAAATGAAAGTTTGTGATTAACCCATCCACCACCGTAAAATTGTAGCCTGGATAGATGAAAATAGACGTCCAACCTTGTTCTGCTCGCACTTCTCCCTCATATTTAGAACCAATTGTCTCTAATGTACGAGTAGAGGTTGTCCCAACAGCTATTACCTTGCCACCGTTACGCTTTACGCGATTAATTGTATGTGCTGCTTGTTCTGAAACACTATAGAATTCCGCATGCATTTCATGGTTTTCAATCGAGTCTACACTAACGGGACGGAAAGTGCCAAGACCGACATGTAGCGTAATAAAGACAACCTCTACGCCTTTAGCCTTCACTTGAGCTAATAGCTCCTCTGTAAAATGCAACCCAGCTGTAGGTGCTGCAGCAGAACCACGCTCTTTGGCATAAACGGTTTGATAACGATCTTTATCCTCTAGTTTTTCACGAATATAGGGAGGTAACGGCATTTCACCAAGTTGCTCTAATATTTCATAAAAAATACCATCATACTGAAATTCAAATGTACGTCCGCCATGTTCAAGCTCACCTGTACATGTAGCTGTTAATAAACCGTCTCCAAATGTGATGACTGTTCCTACCTTTACACGCTTTGCTGGTTTTACAAGTGTTTCCCACTCATCTGTACCAGCCATTTGCTTCAGTAGCAATACTTCTATATGGGCACCTGTTTCTTCTTTTACACCCATTAAACGAGCAGGTAAAACTCTTGTATCATTTAGTACAAGACAGTCTCCAGCATGTAGCTCGTCTAATACATGGGCAAAATGGTGGTGTTCCACTTTATTTGAGCCCGGTGTCACGACCATTAATCGACTCGCTGTACGATCGACTAATGGTGTTTGGGCAATAAGCTCCTCTGGTAATTCAAAATCAAAATCTTCTACACGCATGAAAATAACTTCCTTCTTTATGTTTGTTGGGGATACTCATATCCAAAATGTTCGTAGGCTAAATGTGTGGCTACTCTTCCTCTCGGGGTACGTTGAATAAGGCCAATTTGCATCAAATAAGGCTCGTATACATCTTCTATCGTAACCCGTTCCTCACCAATTGATGCAGCAAGAGTATCTAAGCCTACTGGTCCTCCTCGGAATCGCTCAATCATATTAGTTACAAGTTTATGGTCAATATGATCAAGCCCTCTAGGATCTACTTGTAACAGCTCTAGTGCTTGCTGTGCAAGACCCTCCGTAATCATACCATCTCCAAGCACTTGTGCATAATCTCGCACTCGTTTCAATAAACGATTGGCAATTCGAGGTGTTCCACGTGAGCGTCTCGCCATTTCCATTGCTGCTACTTGCTCTATTTCTACCTCAAATAAATGTGCACTTCTCACAACAATTTCTGCAAGCGATCGGTCATCATAATATTCTAGGCGCAGCAACACACCAAAGCGATCTCTTAGAGGAGCTGATAGGGCACCCGCTCTTGTTGTTGCACCTACAAGGGTAAAGGGAGGTAAATCAAGTCGTACAGAACGTGCTTCAGGACCTTTTCCTACCACAATATCTAAGCAGAAGTCTTCCATTGCTGGATATAATACTTCTTCAATAGCACGGGGCAGGCGATGAATTTCATCAATAAATAAAACGTCCCCAGGCTCTAGTGAACTTAAAATAGCTGCCAAATCTCCTGGACGCTCAATCGCAGGGCCACTTGTCATGCGTACGTTAACATTCATCTCATTTGCGATAACAGCCGCTAAGGTCGTTTTACCAAGTCCTGGAGGTCCATATAGCAACACATGATCTAAACTTTCTTGGCGAAGCTTTGCCGCTTCAATGAATATTTGTAAGTTTTCCTTTACTTTATGTTGCCCAATGTACTGGGCTAATTTTTGAGGACGTAAAGATAACTCAAACTGCTCATCATAGCTCCCTGCTTCACTTGCCATCATACGTTCAGACATGCACCTTTCCTCCTTTCCTTATTTTAATTTTAGCAGTAGTTGCAATGCTTGTTTCATAAAGGCATCTGTCGTTTCAAGTTTATCGTTATCCTCTAGCTGTGGTTTAATTTTTTCTAGCTCTTTTTCAGAATAGCCAAGTGCCATTAAGGCAAGTAAGGCCTCTTCTAATTCGTGTTTATACGCATTCACACCAAACAAAGGTAACTCATCTTCTGCACTAGGTAACTCCAGTGTATCTAATAATGAACCAAGTTTGCCCTTCAAGTCGAGGATCATTTGACGTGCTGTTTTTTTACCAACTCCAGGGAATTTCACTAAAAACGCTTCATCCTCTCGTTCAATTGCGCTAATAACCTGTTGTGGATTACCTGTAGCTAAAATCGCTAAAGCGCCCTTTGGTCCTATTCCTGACACTAAAATAAGCTTACGGAATAACTCACGCTGATCTAGATTAGGGAAGCCATATAAAACTTGTGCATCCTCTCGTACATGCAAATGAACATATATCTGTTGTTCAAGGGCAGATGTTCGAAAAGCAAATGGATTGGGCGTATTAAGTTGCCACCCAATCCCCTGTTGTTCCAGCACAATAAATTCAGGTGTAATACGAGTAATTTGTCCTTTTAAATAATCATACATCTATAATCCCTCACAATCGTCGTCTTCGATTATAGCATATAGCGAACGAATGCTCGACAAAAAGTAGCGTCGAAACGCCGTTCGCAGACAAAAATGACCGCCAATTGACGGTCATTTCTTGACAAATCTATCAATATCGTACCACAGTTTTGGCCAATAGGTGAGGGCTCGTTTTGTAAACGGTACTAAATAATCTAAAAATACTAGCTGTTGCTCTAGTGGTAAATCTATAGCAAACAGCCATTCTCGTAATAACTCATTCGGGTATTTCAAACGATGAAGCTTTCTTTTATCCAGTCGTTTTAGCCCAGGTAACTCTGCAAAAATCTTTCCAAGATCATAATCTACAGCAGGTAACACACGATGTAACCATAAAATATACTCGTCATCCGCTTCACCAAGGTGTGCTAAATCAAAATCAATTAAACGTAATTGTCCATCGGAGCACCATAAAAAATTATGATGAACTACATCCCCATGCAATAGCGTAATCTCTTTTTCAGGTGCATCTTCCAATGCAATCAATTGTAATGACTTATCACTATAATGCAGTATTTGATCAATTTCTTCTTTCGTTAAAAATGTTCGAAACTCATTTCTTCTACTTTTAAAACGCATATAACGCATTTGCCATTTTAAAAGCTGTGAGTAGGTATGCAAGCCTGGCATGCGCTGCCACGCAATCTTTTTATGTGTATCATGTAAAGCGATTAATAGTCTAAGAGATTCCTTACGATCTTTTTTATGCGCAAAGTTAGCACCGTGGCTTCCTTCTTGCCACATTTGCACAATTAACTGCTCATCATCGCTCTGAACTAATGGTAGGATCAAAGAAGGTTCCATACGTCCTAATTGGCGATGAATGGTTCTTACCTTCTCTGCAATTTCCACTTGCTTTGCACGTTTGACAAAATAATTTTTCGATCGATACTTATATTTCCAAATATTTGGCTTTACTTCTTCTACAATATATGCTTTTTCACCATCGATAAGGCGTCATCCCGCCTGGGAAATAATGTGGTGACATCCAAGGACCTGTTGCTGATGGGCATGGTGGTGGACAATGTGTCGGACATGGTGGTGGCGGGCAATGACAAGGGTCCATTTGCCAATTTGGCATCATCATTGGTTGTGTGCCACAGCCACAAGATTGACCCATATTCATATCAGGCATCATCATTGGTTGTGTGCCACAACCACAGGATTGCCCCATATTCATATCAGGCATCATATCCATTTGCGGCTTCATTTGGTGATCTTGCGTATGGAAGAATGGTGATGTGGACTCTAAAAAGTCTTCCATTCCACCAACTTTATGATCTGGCATGTCATAGGACATTTGCTGCTGTGGCATCGTATAATGCTCGACCTGCGGCTGCATTGGCATCGGCCACCACATCTGATGATAGATCGGCTGATGGCAACTTGAACAATGTGGTACGGCAGGCATTTGTGGCATGATATGCATTGGTGGATGTGGTGCTGGTTGTGGCATTGGCTTCGGTTTAGCTACAGGTGGTGGCTGTATTTGTACAGGTGGTATTGTAACATTTTGCTCCATTTGTGGCATCACCAATTGCTGGTGCCAATTCATTTCCACAGGCTGCGGTACCCACATCGGCTGTTGTGGCATCTGCATTGGCATTGGCATCGGTATTGGTATCGGTATCATTTGTGGTTCTGGCATTGGCATAGGTGCTGGTGGTGGCGGTACAATTGGCGGTGGTGGTGGCATTGGTCGCTGTACCTCTTTTTTAGGACTTTCCTTTGGTGTCTCCTTATGCACTTGTGTTTCCTTTTTCGGCATTTCTTTATGTGAATCTCTATGCGGCTCTTTGTTTATTTTTTCAGGCAATATAATTTCCATGCCTGGAACAATATAATCTGGGTTGGCAAGATGGACATTGAGCCGCTTCAAATCTTCAAACGAAATGCCGTACTCTTTTGCAATCTTCCACAATGTATCTCCCTTTTGAACAATATGAATACGCAATTTTTTCCTCCCTTCCTCTCTACGTATCATATGTTCAATGTTTCATTTGGATACAAAAATTTCAGCAAGTTAGAAAAGCTTCATGGTACACTAATTCATAAGGAACGCGGATTCCTTTATTACGAGCAGGGGTGATCTCTTATGAAAAAAATGTTAGGCGAAGAACGCCGACTGCAACTATTAGCGCAATTAAAAAAAAATAAAGCACCTATAACTGGGACAGACTTAGCAAAGTTCGCCAATGTTTCTAGACAAGTAATCGTCAATGATATGACTTTATTAAAGGCAAGAAATGAGCCTATTATTGCCACAAGCCAAGGTTATCTTTATATGCATCAGGAACAAATACAGCAAACCGTTGAACGAACATTCCCTTGCTTGCATACATCAGAGCAAACGGAAGATGAATTAATGACGATTGTTGACTGTGGCGGAACCGTCAAAAATGTCATTGTCGAACATCCAATATATGGTGAACTGACAGCCTCTATCATGGTATCCAACCGCCATGAGGTGAAACAATTTATCGAACGTGTGAATGCAACACAGGCCAACTATTTATCTGCTCTCACTGGTGGCATCCATCTACATGTCATCACAGCACCCTCTGTAGAAGTTTTAACATTAATTGAGCAAGCTTTACAGAAAAAGGGCTACTTAGTGTCAGATCAATGAATAGCAAAAGCACCGTCTGAAAAATTGATTTCAAACGGTGCTTTCTGTTTTTTAATGCAAGTATTGTCTCATCAAGCGTGGGCTTCTGTCCGTAACTATCGTTCCCTTAGGCCCTATCAGGAAAGAAATCTTTGTCGTTGAGCAGGCGTAGGCAATAAGCATTCACTTTTTTTTCCAAACAAACGATAGCGTTGCTTTGCAAATAATCGATATAATGCATTGCGAATAAATGGTGGGACAAGGATGAAGGCATAGAAACAAGGCCACAATCCATCAAATTTACGGCAAATGTTTAACGCAGCGGTAGATTCAACAGACACTTTCCCTTGCTCAATAAGAATTACACTATCAATATTCTTTGGTATATGATATTGAGTGAGAAGCGATTGACCAACCTCGCTTTGCAGCGATGCAAATTGAAAATAGCCAGCTTGATCATGTTTGATGATAAATTGAACAGTGCTATCACAAAAATTACATACACCATCGAATAAAATAATCCCACCCATCTTCTTTCCTCCTCCTTCACATTACTATGCTTCGTCTGATGTTACATAAGTAAAATAGGTACCCAGAGATTTTACTTTGCAACCTAGCGCAGCTAATTCTTCCATTGCCCCACGCATCATCGGTTCCTTTTCATCTGCTAATACATCAATCATAAAGAAATAATCACCTAATCCTGTTTTTAATGGACGTGATTCAATTTTACTTAAATTTAGCTGACGCCATGCAAAAACAGAAAGCACCTGATGTAATGCACCTGAACGATCTGTTGGTAAAGTAATCATAAATGTTGTTTTTGCTTGCCCATCTGATAGCTCTTGTGGCAATCGTTTATTTTGCTTAGACAGTACATAGAATCGTGTATGATTAAAATGAAAATCATGGATATTCTGCTCCACTATTTCAAGACCATACTTTTCCGCCGCGGCTGCATTACCGACTGCCGCTATACACTCTTGTGGATTCTCTGATACATATTTCGCTGCTGCTGCAGTTGAAGTTGTTTGATGTAATGGTACATGACTAAAACGATAAAATAAATATTTATGACATTGAGCTAGTGCATGCGGATGAGAAAAAACACCTTCGATTGACTGCCAATCATCCTTCTGCGCTTTATTGACCATTAAATGCTGCTGAATTTTCAGCAATAACTCTCCAGTTACATAAAGTGTTGCCTCATGGAATAAGTAATCTAATGTTAATGATACAGAGCCCTCTAGCGCATTTTCTAGCGGCACGACAGCTAAATCTACCTTTCCCTCTGCAACAG
Source organism: Lysinibacillus capsici (assembly GCF_020217405.1). NCBI lineage: Bacteria > Bacillati > Bacillota > Bacilli > Caryophanales > Bacillaceae > Lysinibacillus > Lysinibacillus capsici. Next base: position 3,332,563 of record NZ_CP084108.1, read on the forward strand.
CCTCTATACATTCTGGAATCGTGGCACACGGTACAAGCCACTCATTTGGAAAAGTAGCCTTTGTTGCTAAGTATGTAAATGATGCTTCTGGTCCTAGATAGGCGATTCGATTTTCCCATTGTTGCTTTGTCATTGCAATTACCTCCTTTATGGCACAATAAGGAGCAGTCCCTCGTGATGAATAACGCAAGGGACAGCTCCTTATTTGAGCTTTGTTATCGTATCTTTACCCATTGGGGTTATTCAACACGATGTTTGTCATTTTGTCAAAAATTAAAGGATTGAACACTCTCTGTGATTATAATGCTCCAGAGCTAATCACTTCCGCTGATTCCACAAAATCTAAGCGTTTTAATTGCTGGATAAGATCATCAAGATCACAGGTCATGCTTGTTACATCTAATGACAATGTAACATTAGCACGTCCCTGAATAGGGATTGTTTGATGAATCGTTAAGACATTACAATGTGTAATTGTCACCGTTTCTAAAAGCTTGGCAAGTGTTCCTTTTCTATCTTGAAGCTGTAAAAAGACTGTTAAAATGCGTTCCTGCACAATTGAATGAAAAGGAAAAACCGCATCACGATATTTGTAAAACGCACTTCGCGATAAATCCACCTGCTTTACCGCATCCCAAATGGAAGATACTGAACCACTTGACAGTAAGTGTTTCGCCTCCAAAGTTTTTTGCATTGCATCCGTTAAAACATCCTCACGAACTAAATAATATCGCTGATTCGCAACATTCTTCATACGCTTCCCCCTAAAACTCATGTCTTAATCGACAAATTCAAATTCAAACTCTTGTAGGCGTACTGTATCGCCATCCTGTGCTCCACGCTCACGCAGAGCCTCGTCCACACCCATAGCACGCAATTGACGAGCGAAACGACGTATCCCATCCTCACGGCTAAAGTCTGTCATTTTAAATAAACGCTCAATTGCATAGCCACTAATAATAAATGTACCATCATCATCACGTGTGATTTCGAAATCTTCACCTTTCGCCTCATGCTTGTACATGACAGTTGCGTCTGATTGTTCTTCTACTTCTTCATACAGTGGGAATTCAGGCGTAACTTCTAAGAGATCCGCTATAGCAAACAACAGTTCTTTTAACCCTTGACGTGAGACAGCAGAAATTGGGAAAATTTGAACGTCTTCTCCAACCTTCTGACGGAATGCTGTTAAATTTTCTTCTGCATCTGGCATATCCATTTTATTGGCTACAATAATTTGCGGACGCTCTGTTAAACGAAGATTATATTGTTTTAGCTCTTCATTAATTGTTAAATAATCTTCATATGGATCGCGACCTTCCATCCCTGACATATCAATGACATGAACGATAACGCGTGTACGTTCGATATGTCGTAAAAATTGGTGACCTAATCCAACTCCTTGATGGGCTCCTTCAATCAGCCCTGGTAAATCAGCCATCGCAAAGCTTCGATGGTCATCCGTTTCAATCATGCCTAAGTTCGGTACAATTGTTGTGAAATGATAAGCACCAATTTTTGGCTTAGCAGCGGAAACAACAGATAAAAGTGTTGATTTACCAACACTTGGGAAACCAACTAACCCTACATCTGCTAAAACTTTTAACTCTAATATAACATTTAATTCTTGTCCTGGCTCACCTTTTTCAGAAAGTTCTGGCGCTGGGTTGGCAGGAGTAGCAAATCGAGAATTACCACGTCCACCTCGGCCTGCTTTCGCAATAACGGCTCTTTGCCCATGCTCAACTAAGTCAGCAATAACGGCATTTGTTTCTTCATTCATAACCACTGTACCTGGTGGAACTTTAACAATTAAATCTTCCGCATTTTTACCGTGCATGCCTTTACTCATACCATGCTCGCCACGCGGTGCTTTAAAATGACGTTTATAGCGGAAATCCATTAATGTACGTAAGCCTTCCTCTACTTCAAATACGACATTACCGCCATGTCCACCATCTCCACCTGCTGGACCACCATTTGGTACATATTTTTCACGGCGAAAGGCTACCATACCGTCTCCGCCATCGCCACCTTTAACATAAATCTTTACGTGATCGACAAACATTTAGTTCACTCCCTATTTGCACTCAAGACATATTGCCAGCGCGTATTTGTCTGCTCAATTGTTTGAATGTCGAATTGTTTCAAACCTTTTTCGGTGAATGCATCAGCACTCCATAACCCATTTAGCGTGAATGTCACGGCAAATGTATGATCGTCAACACGTACATCAAGCGTTAGGATCTGCTCTGTAAATGGATCTAATGTATCATAAACATGCATAACTGTTTTGTTTAAATAATCTACAACTTCCTGATCAATATCATTGGTCACAGGCTTTTTTATCTCACCGCTTAGCTTCCATGCTAATGATGGGTATCGCCATCCTGCTGTTTGAAGCCATTCAATTGTTTGTGGTAATTGTAGTCGATTGAGGATAGAAAACACTCGTAATTGTTCTGAATAATGTTGAATAAGTTTTTTCGATTCCTCGATTCTACCTAAATCTAAATTCATGCGAATCAGTTGCAGTTGATTCACATAATCATGATTTGCAAAACGTAATACTTCACTAATGGTTAGTGATTGATTGTTCATCCCATTCACTCCAATAAAGTTATCCTTACTAGTATAACAAGTTTTGCTGTATTTTTCCCTTAATTCTTTAATCAATTATACCCTGGTGTCATTGCGTCCAAAATCGGCTTTTTTGAAATTTAGCCAAAAAAAGGACTGCAATAAATGCAGTCCTCCGCTTTATGATATCTTATAAAAGATTAAGCTTCTTGTGGTGCTGGGTATACAGATACTTGTTTGCGATCGCGACCTAAACGTTCGAATTTAACAACGCCGTCAACTTTAGCAAATAGTGTATCGTCACCACCACGACCTACGTTTGTACCTGGGTAAATTTTTGTACCGCGTTGACGGTAAAGAATTGAACCACCAGTTACGAATTGGCCATCAGCACGTTTAGCACCAAGTCGTTTAGACTCAGAGTCACGTCCGTTTTTAGTAGAACCTACCCCTTTTTTCGATGCGAAAAGTTGAAGGTCTAAAGCTAATAATAATTTCATCGAGTTCCACCTCCTACTTGGTTGTAGTTGATTTGGATGTATTGTCCGTAATTTTGCACCATAGAATATACTTGGGCAGTCATTACTTGAACAATTAACTGTAGTTTTGCATCTACTTCAGGCTCTAAGTCTGATGGTAAATCTACCTTGAGATAGCCTCCACCTTCAGCAGCTTGTTCGATTTCTGGCTGAATTTGTAATAATGCATAAATAGCATTAACTGTACCAATCGCTATAGTTGATGCTCCTGCACATACTAAATCCTTACCAGATTCATCATAACCAGCATGTCCTGAAAATTCGAATGCTGACACATGTCTATTTTCATCGTGATGAATCGTAACTTGTATCATTCTCTATACCTCACAATTAAGCGTTGATTGCTTCAACAACTAATTTTGTGTAAGGTTGACGGTGACCTTGTTTACGACGGTAGTTCTTTTTAGCTTTCAATTTGAAAACAACGATTTTTTTCGCACGGCCTTCTTTAACAACTTTAGCTGTTACAGTAGCGCCTTCTACGAATGGAGCGCCAACTTTTACGTTTTCGCCACCTACGAATAAAACTTTATCAAAAGTTACAACCTCATCAGCTTCTACGCCTAATTTTTCAACATAGATTTCTTGACCAGCTTCTACTTTGACTTGTTTACCACCAGTTTCAATAATTGCGTACATTTTACTGCACCTCCTCTTAGACTCAGACTCGCCTGTTTCATAAGGTGATCTTACTAGATACTTAAACCTTTACAGAGCGGTTGTAGTAGCACGGGTGCTACAAACAATAACATTAAAATATTACCACACGATTTTTTTCAAGTCAATCTATTCATAACATATTTTTCAAAAGCAACTCGATATTTTCGATAACGCCATTCTTTCAACACTTGCAACCAAATGAATAAATTTATGATGGCTAAAAAAATAGATTGTGGCAAGAACTTGAAAGTGACAAGTAATAGTATAGTAGCTACGATGAATGATAACCAATAATATAGCTCTATCACGTGAGCTCTTGGATATTTTAAAAATAGCCAGGCTAACAATATCCTTCCACCATCTAACGGTATGATGGGTACAATATTTACAGCCAATAACACGAGGTGTACATTTATAAGCTTAGTAGCGAGTAAATCAGGCATAAAAAAAGCGAGGCCAATCCCAATAATCGTAGCGATTGGCCCTCCTAATGCAATCCATAGGAGTGACGAAGCTTGCACAACCGCTGGATTTTCAAATTGAATCTCTCCCCCGTATGGTGTGATTACGCAGGATTTCACCTTCACTCCACACATTACTGCCGCAACTAAGTGACCAGCCTCATGCCACAGTAATGAAAACAGAATGATCGCGTAATAGGCTAACTGGCCACTAAAAATCATGACAAATACGAGAGGGATACACAGAAGATGTAATTTAATCCTCATTTGTCTCCGTCGTTTCAAGCCATTGTACTATTTGCTCTAAATCATAATGGGCATCTCCCTTTTCGATGGACACATAAAGTTGACCCGCTTCTTTCATGCCAATTAAATCATTTGCTTGAATAGATGTGTATGGTAGTTGAGCTAAACTATCTAACATACCATAGGAAACGGTTGTACCATCCTCATAGCTGATGGTCATGGTCTTACCTGTGTATTTTGTATGGCCAGTAAAAACGACTAATCCATTCTGACCAGCATAGATAGGTAAGCCAACATCATACTGCAATAGATAGCCTTCTTTAAATACTTGGGCATTCGCAAATGTTAAAAGATCTGCTTGCCCTACATCACTAGAAACCATGATGGTCTCTTTTTCTTTTTCGAACCAGCTTTGTCCGAGCTCACTTAAATACGTTAAATCAGCAGAGGTTGTAACAAGCTTCCGAACAGGTGTATCCACTACACCCTGATCCTCTAATCGAATTACAAGCATGATCGTCGCCACAAGAAGTATTGTGACAAACCATTTCCATTTTTTAAACAAGCCCTCATCCTTTTTTCCTCACTATATGTGATTGCATGTCCAAACATGCACAAGAAAAAACCTTCCCGTACTATTGCACGAAAAGGTTTTAATTTATTTTGAGAAAAGGGCTTTAAGTTTTGAAAACATCCCTCTTTGCTCATCTTGTATAGCCATTAATGGCACTGATTCACCAAGAATACGACGGGCAATATTTCGATAGCCTAATGACGCTTTATTTGAGGGGTCCATTACAATTGGTTCGCCTTTATTAGAAGATGAGATGACGCCTTCACTGTCTATAATAATGCCTAATAAATCAATAGATAAATGAGTTGTAATTTCATTGACATCCAGTGTATCACCGCTCTTCATCATATGTTGTCGAATACGATTAATGATGAGTTTAGGTGCTGTGATCTCTTCCTGCTCCAGTAAACCAATAATACGATCTGCATCACGAACAGCAGAAATTTCAGGTGTTGTGACAACAATCGCATGATCTGCACCAGCAACAGCGTTACGGTAGCCTTGCTCAATTCCCGCTGGGCAATCGATTAATACATAATCATAGTCTCTTTTCAATTCCTCTACTAAGCTCTTCATTTGCTCAGGGGTAACAGCATTTTTATCTGTTGTTTGAGCAGCAGGTAATAAAAATAGTTTCTCATCTACGCGTTTATCCTTAATCAATGCTTGATGAATTTTACAGCGTCCCTCCACCACATCAACTAGGTCATAAATAATACGATTTTCAAGGCCTAAAATCACATCTAAATTACGTAGGCCAATATCTGTATCCACTAAACATACTTTTTTACCTTGTAGAGCCAATGCAGTCCCAAGGTTAGCCGTTGTCGTTGTTTTACCGACACCGCCTTTACCTGAAGTTATGACGATCGCTTCTCCCACACTAGCTTCCTCCCTTAGACACATTTAACAATGGTCGAATATTTTTTAAGGCATGAATTTGATCGTACGTAATGCGTCCATCGTAGCCAATAAATGCACAAGTCATTTCTACTTGATTTATCGCTTTTACATGTTCATCTGACATTACCTGAACTTGATCGGCAATCATGATATGCGTGGCTTCAAATCGAGATGCTGCAATGATTGCTTCTTTATTACCTTGCATACCAGCATGTGCAATCCCTTTAAGTCTACCTAGGACATATACATTACCTCCAGCCTCAACACGACCGTTTGGATTGACATTTCCTATGATGGTAATATCCCCGGATGAACGCAGAATTTGTCCAGATCTGACCACTCCTATATATGTATCTTGTTGGCTTTCAAACATCTTCTGGTTGCTTTCGTGGACAGTCAGTACTTCACTTTGCACCTTCGATACAATAAGCTGCTCTGTTTCTTCTATAATTTTTATAAGTTCATTTAATTGTTCTTCAGTACAGTATCGATAGCCTAAGTATAATTGTACATCAACTTTACCATCGATACCGCCCTCTAAAACTTTATTCTTTAATTCTTCCACTAGTTCACCATACGCACATTGGTCGTCTAGGCGTAGTACAAAACCGTCCTTCGTTCCCTTCATATTAACTAACTGTTTTTTCATGAATGCCTCACCTCACGTTGTTCTTTGTTAAGAAACCTCACGTGCTCTCTGTAAGACACGCGCATTAATTAGATACTTGAAGGCCCACCCAAGAATCATTAAAAATAAAGCATTCGCAATGATTGTTGGTAGTAGTCGTGAACGTAAGAAATCCGCTAAAGGAATTGCTGTAAAATCGATTAGGAAAAAGAATTGATAGAGAATAAATTCTAAAATCGCTACTAGTACAACTGAAATTGTAGTTGTTACAACTAAGTGCTGGTGTATAACTTTCACGATAGACCCTGCCAAAAAACATATAAGTGGATAAAGTACTGAATATAATCCAATAATATCAATGTAAAACACATCATACAAGACACCAAAAAAAAGTCCATACATTACCGCTCGTTGACGGCTGTAATAGATGGATATAAAAATAAGGTATAAGATTAAAAAACGCGGTACCAGAAAATAGACTTCCCCTTTAATTTCAATCGGGGAAAGCATAGCAAATTCTGGTTCTAACAGGAATAGTAAAACCGCTACAGAGGGAATGAGAAATCGAACCATCACTCCGCCTCCTCTTCACTCGCCTCTTGCGGATTCGATAAATCCTCATTCGTTGCATTGCCATCTGAACCATCAATACTTGTGGATGTTCGCTTGGCAATCACAACATGCTCTAAAATTGAAAAATCAGCAGATGGTTTGACATACGCCATTTTTGTTAAACCATGATCATCTGTACTAACTTCCATAATTTCTCCTATCGGCACTCCCTTAGGGAAAATACCACCAAGACCTGAAGAAACTACTTGCTCGCCTTCTTTCACCTTCATGCTAGAATCGATTCGCTTCATAATGAGTTCATTACGTTCTTCATCAAAGCCCTCGATTAAACCGTATGCTTCTTTTTCTCCTAGCACCATCGCGGAAACACGATAGTTTGGATTATTTGTATTTAAAAGCTCTACTTCAGATGTGAAAGGTGTAACTAGGGTAATTTTCCCCACTAACCCTTTCGCCGTCATAACTGCCATATTTTTTTTGACTCCATGAGAAGACCCTTTATCTAAAATAATTTTCTCTTCCCACTGGTCAGGATTTCTAGCAATCACTGTTGCTTGAATTGGATTAAATGCCTTTAAGCTCTCAGTTTTATCCAAAAGCTCTCGAAGCTTGTTATTCTCTGATTTTAAATCCGTAGCCTCAGCTTGTACAACAGCAAAATCTTCTAAGCGTGCTTTTAAACGTTTATTTTCTTCGTACGTGTTTAAGAGGGAGTCAATACTATTAAAAACACCATTAATATAATTCGCCGGCTTCGCAACAAGCGATTGTGCGAAACCGACAGTATCTTTAATAATTTGCTCTGGTAAAGTTGCATTCGTCCGATCACGTAATGAGAAGCTAATCAATGCCACAAGAAAAACCATGCCTATGAGCAGCAAAATTACTTTCTTATTGAAAAAAAAGTGTGGCATTGCCTAAACCTCCTTACCCTTTAACTTGTTGTTGACGAATTAAGTCGATATGATCTAATGCCTTACCTGTACCAATCGCTACACAGTCTAAAGGATCTTCTGCAATGAATACTGGCATATTTGTCTCTTGGCTGATTACTTTATCTAAGTTTGTTAGCAGTGCCCCACCACCAGTTAATACAATACCGCGCTCCATTACATCAGCAGATAATTCTGGAGGTGTTTGTTCTAATGTTTTACGAACACCGTCAATAATAGAGGCAACCGCTTCACGTAATGATTCAGAAATTTCCTGTGAAGAAATTTCGATTGTTTTCGGTAATCCTGTTAACAGGTCACGTCCTCTAATATCCATTCGCGCTTCTGGTCCTTCTGCCAATGCAGTACCAATTTCCATTTTTACGGCTTCCGCTGTACGTTCACCAATTGTTAAATTATACGTTTTACGGATATACGAAATGATGGATTGATCCATCGCATCACCACCAACACGTACAGATTCACTCGTCACAATACCACCTAAAGAAATAACGGCAACTTCTGTTGTACCTCCACCGATATCAACAACCATTGACCCTGTAGGATCCCATACAGGAAGATTTGAACCGATTGCTGCTGCAAATGGCTCTTCGATTGTGAACGCCTCTTTTGCACCTGCTTGTCGTGCAGCATCAATAACAGCACGCTGCTCCACTGAAGTAATACCATAAGGTACACAAATCATAACATTTGGTTTTTTCCAGTTGCCTCCAGAGTTTTTACATGCTTCTTTTAAATAATACTCGATCATTGCTGTTGTAATATCGAAGTCAGCAATAACGCCATCTTTCATTGGACGAATCGCTACGATTGAGCCAGGTGTTCGACCAATCATATTTTTCGCATCATTACCAACGGCAACAATATCCCCTGTTTTTGTATTTTTTGCTACAACTGAAGGTTCACGTAATACGATCCCCTTTCCTTTAATAAACACTAATGTATTCGCTGTGCCGAGGTCAATCCCGACATCTTTGCTTCCTAGTCCAAACAAATTGTGTACTCCCTTTCTATATAAGCCATACTTTCGTTGACATCCAATATATTTGACGACAATGTATAGGAAATTGAATTGTGTAAATACACAATTGACTCCTGTCAAAGTCCATAACACCTGTCAAAGTTTTTTATCTCCATCAGCTGGTAGTTTACACCTATGAAAAAACTACACACTCATTCATCTCACCACCAATTTTGATGGGAGTCCTCCCTGAATAAAGATAAAATTCATACCGTTCATTATAACGGAAAAACGCAAGAATTTGTAGTATCACATACTTCATCTCACAGAAAAGATACTATTTTAATTCCCTCTTAAACTAAAAATAGTACGTATAGATTAGCATATAATTTTTATTCCCATAAGACAATGTGTATCAGGCTACCAATTTTTGTGAAGATAATTGCTTTTCTATGAATACATTAACGTTATGTAAGAAAAAAGGTTCGCCAATATACCACAAAAAAATACAAAAAATTTTTAGGCTTGGTTATAATTAAGGCCATTTGTAAAAGAATTTTCTATACAACGAAATGGTTTCATCATAAAAAACTCTGCATATTGTATGCAGAGTTAAAAATATCCTTTTTCCTTTAAACTAATATATTGATGGTCGCCGATGATGACGTGATCTATCAACTCTATCCCTATAATATAGCCTGCTTCAACAATTCGCTTTGTTACTTCAATGTCCTCCGAGCTCGGTGTTGGCACCCCACTTGGATGGTTGTGGGCACATATAATAGAGGCGGCAGACCTTTTGACAGCTTCTCGAAATATTTCTCTAGGATGAACGATGGAGGCATTTAAACTGCCAATGAAAATCGTCTGCTTATGAATAATTTGATTTTTTATATTTAAAAAAAGCACTACAAAATGCTCCTGATTAAGCGACGTCATATCAGGCATTAAGTAAGTTGCTGCATCTTGCGGAGAACGTATCGTGAATTTCTCATCATTATGTTTTTGAGCCAGTCTTCTACCCAGTTCAATGGCAGCCATTAATTGAATGGCTTTCACCTCACCTATTCCTTTAATAGCCATCATTTCTTCGATGGTTGCGTGCTTCAAATGATGGAGTCGTTCAAAAACATTTAATACCCTATTTGCAAGAACAAGCACAGATTCTTCCTTTGTGCCTGTCCTCAATAAAATAGCGAGTAGCTCTTGATTCGATAAACTTTCAGCCCCTTGTCGTAATAGCCGTTCACGAGGGCGATCCTCTATATTAACATCACGTATCATCAAAGTTGGTAAAGCGTCTTCTAGCAAAAATATTCACTCCTTCGCAAACTGGACTATCTGTAGATCCACCAATTGCGAAAACAAAGCTGCAAGTGGTAGACCTACAACATTGTTATAATCTCCTTCAATACGTTTAACTAATAATGTACCAATCGTTTGAATGCCATAACCACCTGCTTTATCAAAAGGATCTCCTGAATCTACATAAGCTTCGATTAATTCCTGCGATAGACGGTGGAAAACAACTGTTGTCTCTTCCACAAAGGTCGTTTCCTTTCCATTCGGTTCGATTATAGCGACCGCAGTCATCACACTATGCTTGTTATTTGACAAACGTAATAAGTGAGAAATAGCTTCCTCACGCGTTTTAGGTTTATGTAGTAGCTCTTGATTGTAAACAACGATTGTATCTGCACCAATAATCGTGGCATTAGCTGCTTTTTTGGCTACATCACGCGTCTTCAATAAAGCTACTCCTTTTACATAATCCTGCATTGTATGAGCTTGTACACTTGTTTCTTCCACTTCACTTGTCAAGACTTCAAACGGGAGTGCTAGCATGTTAAGCAATTCCTTGCGCCTAGGGGAAGCAGAAGCAAGGACAAGCTTATGATTTGTTTTTAACATTATCTGATCATTCCTCCTTATCCTTATGATACAGAAGAATGCACAATTTGAAAATTTTCAAAAAAACAAGATAATGAAGATTTCATTATTATTTATTGTTAAAATTTCACTTGAAGACACGTATTTTTAGATTGGTAATGTGCAAAAACATGCAGACGAATGATGTTGATATCGTTGGAAATAGTAGAGGCCGCTGCACCAATGGACTGCCAATCCTCAGGTAGCGTTGAGTCCTTGCCATTTTCCTTAAAATTTAATTTTGCGGCATTTTTATCTGCTAAAGCAGTTGGTAGTTCTGCCAAGGTCGGTTCTTTACAGCTTTCACCACTGACGCTAAATGCCTTTTTAAAGGTAGCGGGGTCCTGTAAAAATTTTAGCTGACTTTCCTCCGTCACCATGCTTGTCCACACATAAAACTTGTCATCAACTTGAACAATCGCGCTCTCTTTTAAGGCAGGATACTCAGCAACAAATGAACTTGCGCTCTCATAGTTTGAATACACGCCAGCTTGGCTTGCATAAAACATCGATGCGTTAGATGTATTGGTTGTCTCCCCGGCAGTTGGAATCGTTTCTGTTTGTGATTGATTATTTGCCACTTCACTACCATTTTTCTTTAAAGGTAATTGTGTGCTGGCTTGTAAAACGCCCAGAAAAATTGCTACACCTAATAGACCAACAAATCCACCAATAATCATTGCTCGAAATATTTGTTTTTTCATCACATGACTTACAATTTTCATTTAACTATCACCTCATCCTTCCACCTGTCTATGCCAACATCATATGATATTATATGTACATTCCAAAGGGTAAATGCGAATTTATTATTTTTTGATACGGAACTCATTGCAATCCTAAATTTGCAGCCATAAAAAAACTAGGACTCACTATCAAGAGCCCTAGTTATTTCATTGTTTTAATCTATGACGAACCTCTGTTAATAAATATAACGAACCTGATACAATGGTTCTCTGCTGTCTATGTGATTGTGCCTGTATAAAGGATGCATAGTCAACCAAGGTTGTTTTCGATGTTGCATGAGAAAGTTTGACCATTTGATGGGCTGGCATTGCTCGTGAATTAGCAAAATCAACGAAATAAAAGTCATCACTCACCTGCTCTAGAAGTCCGAGAATCTGCTGAACATCTTTATCTGCTAGTATGCCAACGACAAAGGTTATGTGCTCATTTGGATATTCACACTGAATCGTTTCTACTAATTTTTCAGCACTTGCAGGATTATGTGCACCATCCAATATAACGAAAGGCATTATTTCTTCAAAGCGTCCCAAAATAGAGGCCTTTTGCACAGCTTGACGAATAGCTGTTTGATCAATAGACACGCCTAATACTGACGCCACTTCAAAAAATGCTGTAATGGCGAGAGCCATATTCTTTCCCTGATGTGCCCCCTTCATAGTACGTTTCAGGTTCGCTATTTGGATCTGCTGTACGTCATTTATATAGCTTTCTCCATCAGTTGTCGGCTTAATGGAAAAATGCTTACCTAATGAAAATAGAGTGGCTTTTTTTTGATTGGCTACTGCATCCACAACTCGCTTCGCCTCACCCGGCAAATCACCAATAATAACTGGACGTTGTTGTTTAATAATACCTGCTTTATGGTGTGCAATGCTTTCAAGCGTATCCCCTAAAAACTTTGTGTGTTCTAAAGCAATACTTGGGATAATAGAGACAATGGGTATTACCACATTTGTGCTATCCAATAAACCACCCATTCCTGCTTCAATCAGCGCAATATCCACCTGCCCATTGACAAAATGTAAAAATGCCGCCACCGTCAGCAATTCAAAATCGGTTAGTTTGCCACTCAGCCCAGCCTCATGCATCTGTTGGAAAACTTGATCCATTTCAGCCTCTGTTATAGGTTGACCAGCTATTTGAATTTGGTCATGAACATCAACGATACACGGTGACATAAATTTGCCCACGCGTAAGCCATGTTCTTGTGCAATTGCCTCTAGAAATGTTAACGTAGAGCCTTTGCCATTTGTGCCTGCTAAATGGACAACACGCAAAGTTTGCTCAGGATTCCCTAAATATGATAAAGCCTCTTCAATCGCTGTAAGACCTGGTTTAATGATATCATCACTTTTAACCTGCCATTTCTCTTTATAATGATCAAAGCTTGGGATCATTGTCCTTCCTCCTGTAGCCACTGTCGAACTTGTGCTATAAAGTATAATGAGCCTGTAATGACAACAATATCCTCTTTATGGCGTTTTTGCACTACTGTTTGAATGCTTTTTAGCCATTCTGTATGAAACGTTTTATTTGCATGAGTCGACAACATCGCTAAGCTTTCAGCAGGCATTGCATTCGGTAGGTCTATTTGTGTAAAAGTGATGGAGGTAGCAACAGCATCCATTAGTTCTATACTGTTTGCATGATCTTTATCTGCTAAAGCCGCATAAATAAAGTGATAATGGTTTCTTGGATAGACATTTTTTAGTGTTTGGATCAGAGCAATTGTCCCCTCTGAATTATGAGCACCATCTAGCACAATTTGATTTGGCCATTGCTCAAAGCGGCCTGCCCATTGCGCCCATTGTAGACCTTGACAAATAGAATCATCAGCAATGCCAATTGCCCCCTGCTCACGTAATGTTAGCATGGCTGTGATTGCCAAACTTGCATTATTTATTTGATGTTGACCAGCCATTTTTAATGGTATATCCTTCATCAAGACAGGGTCCTTTTCATATGTAAAGTGCTGATAGTCAGCACTTTGCCAACTATTTTTCACCGTGAAGTCTTGCCCTAAAACATAGCATGTCGCATGTCGTTCCTCTGCCGTGGCTTTAATGACAGCCAATGCCTCCTCATTTTGAACACCTACAACAACTGGTATGCCTTCTTTGATGATACCAGCTTTTTCAGCGGCAACCTTTGCGAAGGTGTCGCCTAAAAAGGCTGTATGCTCTAACGAAATCGTTGTAATAATAGCTAAAAGCGGCGTTACGACATTTGTCGCATCCAAACGTCCTCCAAGCCCTGTCTCAATAAGCGCTATATCTACACCTTCATGTGCAAAATACTGAAACATAATGAGTGTAACTACTTCAAAAAAGCTAGGAAATTCGCCATTGTAGTGTTCTTCTATAATGTTCGCGAGTTTATTGAAATAGTAGAGAAATTGCTCATCCGAAATTTGGTGGCTGTTAATGGTCATACGTTCATTAACTCGCTCTAAATGTGGAGACGTAAATGCCCCTACAGTGTAGCCTGCATGTTGAAGCATTTCTCTTAATGCGTTCACCGTAGAACCTTTACCATTTGAACCTGCTACATGGATTACTCTTAGCTTGTTGTGAGGTTCATCTAAATGCCCTAGTACTTCTCGCATAAGGACAAGTGGCGCACGTTTATAATCAACTGCTTTTAATGTAAAAATAAATTTTGTACATTCGTTCATTGTGTTAAACAAAAGAAACACTCCTTCTTACTGCAATATCTTTATTTTAGTACAAGTAACGTTTAATAACATAGCAAAATGACAAAATACAAAAAACACGCAGCTAGCAACTGCGTGTTCGTATTAATATTATTTTAGTATACTTTATGAGCACCTAATAAAGCACCCATATTATTTAAAATAGTTTTCGCATCACTATTTAATAAAGGATGAACATCTGGGCGTTGCACTAATTCAAAAGCGTTTTTTAATGTTCTTTTTAACATCGATATATCAAAATCTGAGCAATACTCATTAATTTTTTGAATCGTTAATAAATCTGTTCGTGATAATTTAGAGCTATCCTGTTGGGGGTTACTGTTTGCTAATATATGCTTAATAAGGACACGGCCACTTGTATTCAATAAACGATAATACTTTGCTTCGGATAATTTTAAGAGATTCGTTTCGATCAATACTCTCGCGCTTACAAAGTCTAATTCATCACATGCTTTGTTGACTTTTGTAATAATGGTTGCAATATTTCCTGACATTCTCAACACCTCATGGGCTCTTATTTTCTTTACTAACAAAGACTGTCTATCTAAAAAACCATTCATTCTCAATTTCAGATTTAGTTTTTCACGGCTAAATAACATGAAATTAGGTTGTGTTTCCTATTAGTTCAGTGTCGAACATCATCTATTAGACCAATTTATTTAAAATAATACTATATATTTTTACCCAATTCAATGCATATCTTTAGCTCTATATAAAAAAAAGCAATGGATGACTTTTTCGTCATCCACTGCTTCATCTTTACATATTTTTTAATTCTTCTAAACGTTTTAAAACAACTGCATGCTTGCTTTCGTAATCTGCTAATTTCTCACGTTCTGCGTTGACTAACGCTTCCGGTGCTTTTGATACAAACTTCTCATTCGATAATTTACCTGTAACAAGCTTTACTTCTTTTGCCCATTTCTCTAATTCTTTTTCAAGACGGGCAATTTCTTCCTCTAGATTGATTAGTCCAACAAGAGGTAGGAAAACTTGTGCTCCTGTCACAACAGCCGTCATTGATTGTCCTGGAGCCTCTAAACCTTCACCAATTGTTAAAGTGTCAGGATTACAGAATTTTTCTAAATATGCTTGATTCTCTTCAAGTACAGCTGCTGTTGCTGCATCTTTCGCTGAAATAAACAACGGTACTTTTTTGCTCATTGGTGTATTTACTTCCGCACGAATATTACGTACTGAACGTATAATATCCATTAGGAGCTTCATATTATCTGCTTCATCAGCAAAATGAAGATCTGTGCGTACTGTTGGCCATGCTGCCACTGTAATAGATTCACCTTCGTGTGGTAAGTGCTGCCAGATTTCTTCTGTAATGAAAGGCATAAATGGATGTAATAGACGCATTGTTTGATCTAGTACGTAAGCTAAAATAGATCGAGTTGTCTTTTTAGCTACATCATCCTCACCGTAAAGTGGTAATTTTGCCATTTCAATATACCAAGAACAGAAATCATCCCAAATGAAATTGTATAATTCACGGCCAACTTCACCGAATTCATAACGCTCTGCAAGAGAGGTTACGCGTTCAATCGTTTCATTTAAGCGCGTTAAAATCCATTTGTCAGCTACTGATTTTTCACCCGTTAAATCGATCTCATCATATGTCATACCATCCATATTCATAAGCGCAAAACGTGATGCATTCCAAATCTTATTGGCAAAGTTCCATACTGCTTCAACTTTTTCAGTTGTATAGCGTAAATCTTGACCAGGTGATGAACCAGTAGCTAAGAAGTAGCGTAATGAATCTGCACCGTATTGTTCAATGACATCCATTGGATCAACACCATTGCCAAGTGATTTACTCATTTTACGCCCTTCACCATCACGTACTAAACCATGAATTAGCACATCTTTAAATGGACGTTGATCTGTAAACTCAAGGCCTTGGAAAATCATTCGAGAAACCCAGAAGAAAATAATATCATAGCCTGTTACTAATGTATTTGTTGGATAGTAACGTTTATATTCTTCATTTGCTTCATCTGGCCAACCCATAGTAGAAAACGGCCATAGTGCGGAAGAGAACCATGTATCTAGTACATCTTCATCTTGCGTCCAGTTTTCTGCATCTGCTGGGGCTTCTTTACCTACGTATATTTCGCCTGTTTCATTATGGTACCAGGCTGGGATTTGATGGCCCCACCATAATTGACGAGAAATACACCAATCGCGAATATTCTCCATCCAGCGAGAATATGTGTTTTCAAATCGAGCAGGAACAAAGTTTACTTTCCCTTCTTCGTCCTTTTGTAGCTCTAGGGAAGCATCAGCAAGTGGTTGCATTTTAACGAACCATTGTGCTGAAAGATATGGCTCAACAACAGCACCAGAACGTTCAGAGTGTCCTACTGAATGCATATGCTCTTCAATGCGAATTAACACACCTGCTTCTTGTAAATCAGCAACAATTTGCTTACGGCATTCGAAGCGATCCATTCCTTTATATTTGCCCGCAAGATCATTCATAGTGCCGTCTTCATTCATTACTAGAATGCGCTCTAGATTGTGACGATTACCAACTTCAAAGTCGTTCGGATCATGGGCTGGTGTCATTTTTACAACCCCAGTACCAAATTCCATATCAACGTACTCATCAGCAACAATTGGAATTTCGCGACCTACAATCGGTAAAATAACATTTTTACCAATTAAGTGCTGGTAACGCTCATCGTTCGGGTGAACAGCTACTCCAGAGTCACCAAGCATTGTTTCGGGACGTGTTGTAGCAACTTCTACATAGCCTGAGCCATCAGCTAATGGATATTTCATATGATAGAAGGCACCTTGCACATCCTGATAAATTACTTCAATATCAGACAACGCTGTTTTTGCTGCTGGGTCCCAGTTGATAATACGTTCACCACGATAAATTAGGCCTTTTTCATATAATTGAACAAAAACTGTTTTTACCGCATCTGAAAGACCTTTGTCTAATGTAAAACGTTCACGTGTATAATCTAATCCAAGACCAAGCTTTGCCCACTGATCACGAATATGTCCAGCATACTCTTCTTTCCATTCCCATGTTTTTTCAAGGAATTTTTCACGTCCTAAATCATAACGTGTAATATTATCCTCACGCAGCTTGGCTTCTACTTTTGCCTGTGTTGCAATACCCGCATGGTCCATACCTGGCAACCATAGGGCATCATAGCCTTGCATGCGTTTCATACGAATGAGGATATCTTGTAATGTTGTATCCCAAGCATGACCTAGGTGTAATTTACCTGTTACGTTCGGTGGTGGAATAACGATTGAATAGGGCTTTTTCCCACTTTCAGGCTGTGCCTCGAAAAACTTCCCTTGTAACCACCATTCATAGCGACCAGCTTCAATGGACTGTGGGTCATATTTAGTTGGCATTGAAATGTTTTCTGTCATATTGACTCCTCCTATTGTTTGAAAACTGTTGGTAAAGAAATACTATTTATTTTTTTACCCAATAAAAAAAACTCCTCTCGTCTAAAAGGACGAAGGAGTTTTAGTTCGCGGTACCACCTTTAATTCCAGCAGGGTTAAGATAAATGTTAAATGACATATTTTCTCAGCCTATTCTACTGGCTCTCAATTCGGTAACGGTGTTTAACCGGCTTTAACTACTATTAGTTCACTAAAGCTGCTCAAGGGCTACCTTCAATTCCGTACAAATAGAAACTTCTCAGCTACCGTTTCCTCTCTGAAAATGTAGTCAAAATTTACTCTTCCCTATCATAGCATCTGTATTTGATTTTCCTTATTGTACCGCAGGATCGTGTCATTTTTCAAGTGATTTAGTCATCTTTTAGTAAGAGGAAAGTAAAGAGAAAAGGAAGTGACAATTCAAATGCGACGACGCAAGTATAACCCTTGGCTTTTACCACCCTGGCTACGACAAGTTCGTTTTTATTGCAGAACCATTATCGTGCCGATTTGTGCTTTTCAGTTTATCCGTGTCATTATTGTGCCAACATCAGGTGATTTAGTCTTCTTATTACTCCTGCTACTTCTCTGCTATTTACTTTTGAAAGATATCATTTGAAACACGAACTTTAAGCGGTGTATATTCTTCTGTTAGATCCCAAATCATAGAAGGCACTTCATGCCAAGTACTGGATTCACGTACAACAATATGGCTTGAGGATTCTCTTAATATAGCTTTTTGGTCAACTGTTGTAGAATTCTCTTGGCGTGAAGCTGCTGCTACTGCGGCAGGTTGTTTCACTTGAACACTTTCTTCAATTACAGCCAATGTCTCCTCTTGTTCGAAAGCATGTGTTGATAGGTGCGGATTGTCTAACTCATCTTTTTCAACAACAGGTTCATATTCATTGAAAGCACTTGTAACTGTCCACTCAAGCTGACACACCTGATTTGTCAGACTAGGGCGAATATCCTTGACCATTAAATCTTTGACATCGGATTCTTTTGGTAAATCCACATGTAAAGGAACGGCATACTCAAAATAACCAGTATCTCCTTGAATATCAAGGGCATCAATTGTAATTAAATCTTCATTTTCTGCAAATGCTTGCATATCTTGAAAATCAAAGCGAACGTGTGCGGTGATATGATAGATGCCCATAAGTCGCAAAGAATCCTCTAACTGCATTGCCTGCCACTGTGGCTTAATTTGAACAGCTGCTATTTCAGTTGGGCAGCCATATCCAGGAAAACAAAATGTTTCGCGCATATTCCAAGTTTTGTGTTCGATAATAATCCCTCCCTTTGCATCATATGACGATTTGAAGGATAGTATGCTAGGGTGTTGCCATTTGAACATAGTTAAAAATAGATACTACTAAAAAAAATGGCATGCTAGAAGTAATAGTCTAGCATGCCATTCCCATGGATGTTCGTATCATTAAACATTTACTAATTTAATTTTATTTGCCACACGATCTGTTAGCATTTGTGTTGCCTTTGGTACAATCGGTTTAAAAATCGGATTTAGAACAGGGCCAGCTAACCCGCCCGCAACGACTTCTAAGAATCCTGTCATTTTAGTATTTTCAGCGTCGATACTTTCTGCGAGGAAATAGCCATTTCCTGTGAAGTTATCAGAAAGGCCCTTTAATTCAAATGTAACTTTTGATGGTGCTAACCATTCTAAGATTGTAATTTCTACTTCAACTGTTTTTTTCAAAACGCCAACATTGCCTTTAAAAGTCCAATTGGAGTGTTTCTCATCAATCATTTCATGTGCATTATAACCAGGGACAAGCTTTGCCCATTTTTCCATATCACTAACGAAATCCCATACATGTTCAATCCCTACGGGTACTTCGACCGTGTGTGTGCCTGTTGCCATATCAATTCACTACTTTCTTTTATGAATAGCTATATTATAAACGATATCGCCCACAATTTGGCTATGCTGAAAGATGTAATTTTGACAAAAGCAGGTCCTTCATCCAGTATAGTTGAGCTTACTTACTAGTAAATATATGCTATCATTCCTTTTTGCTCATGTATTCCTCAAGCACTATAATGCTTTCAGCTTAATCCATTAAAAAAGGTAATATCAAGGGTAGAAAAAGCAATTTTGCAAGGCGAGGTTGATTTCTGTTCCACCAGCACTCACTGCGTTCTTGCACCTCTCCATACAATGAATAGTGAACATATTCGCATTATTTGAAAACCTTTGCTATAAAGAAACATTTTTATGGGTTGGAGTGGAGGATGCTTGACTCCCATGGGATAGCTAAAGAGCTGAGGCCACAGGAAAGCAAGTAGCCTACAACGGAAAGCATTTTCACCTTTCGCAAAAATTCTAGTAATGGTTTTGTTTTTTAACAGCAGAAGAGCATGCTAGAAATAATTCTAGCATGCTCTATCAAATCTTATTGCGCTAATTTCGCAAATACTTTATGGAATGCTGCCACCGTTGTCGCAATGTGCTCTTCCGTATGAGCTGTTGAAATGAATAGTCCCTCGAATTGAGAAGGAGGTAAGAAAATACCTTCATCTGCCATTAGACGGAAATATTCAGCAAATAATTGTAAATCTGATGTTTTAGCAGAAGCAAAATCAATGACATCTTCATTCGTGAAGAAGAAGCCAATCATAGAGCCTGCACGATTAACAGTGTGCGGGATATTATATTTAGTTGCTGCTTCACGGAAACCAGCCTCAAGCTGATCTCCTAATTTTTTAAAGTAATCATACGTACCATGATCTAAACGTGATAACGTTTCATAACCGGCTGTCATCGCTAACGGATTCCCCGATAATGTTCCTGCTTGATAAATTGGTCCAGCTGGTGCTACTTGCTCCATAATTTCTTTTTTCCCAGCGAATGCACCTACAGGGAGACCACCTCCGATTACTTTACCTAAAGTAGTCATATCAGGCGTTACCCCAAAATACCCTTGTGCACAGCCATAATCTACGCGGAAACCTGTCATGACTTCGTCAAAGATTAATAATGCACCGTGCTCTGAAGTAAGGGCACGCAAACCTTCTAGGAAACCTGGTTGTGGAGGCACAACACCCATATTTCCTGCGACTGGCTCCACAATTACTGCAGCTAACTCTGCGCCAAATTTCTCGAAAATCACTTTTGCCCCTTCTAAATCATTATAGGCAACTGTCAACGTATTGCGGGCGATATCTGCAGGTACGCCAGGGCTATCAGGTAGGCCTAATGTGGCAACACCAGAACCAGCTTTAATCAATAAGGAGTCACCGTGACCATGATAAGACCCTTCAAACTTTAAGATCTTATCACGTCCTGTAACACCACGCGCTACACGTAATGCAGACATAGTAGCCTCTGTTCCTGAAGAAACGAATCGAATCATTTCCATTCCTGGTAGACGGTCTAATACTAATTGAGCTAAGCGATTTTCTGTATAGCTTGGAGCACCGAAGGAAGAACCCTTCGCAGCTGTATCTGCAATTGCTTTCACTACCTCGGGATGTGTATGTCCTAAAATTAGCGGACCCCAAGACAATACATAATCAATATATTCATTGCCATCAATGTCTTTAATGATTGCCCCATGGCCAGATTCCATGAAAATCGGGTCCATATTTACTGATTTGAATGCGCGTACTGGGCTACTTACACCACCCGGCATTAATTGAACAGCTTCAGCATAGGCTTGTTTCGATTTTTCGTAAGAACGTGTCATTTATTTCTCCTCCAACCAACGTGCAACATCTTTTGCATGATACGTAATGATTAAATCAGAGCCTGCACGTTTCATGCCTAATAATGTTTCAAGCACAACTTTTTTCTCTTCAATCCAACCATTTATAGCAGCCGCTTTAATCATTGCATATTCACCTGAAACATTATACGCAACAAGCGGTAATGGATAGTTATTTTTCATGTCTCGAATAATATCTAAATAGCTAAGGGCAGGCTTGACAATTAGGAAATCTGCGCCCTCTTCGATATCTGACTCTGCCTCACGGAATGCCTCTAGACGATTTGATGGATCCATTTGGTAGGATTTACGATCACCAAATTGCGGAGCACCATCTGCAGCATCACGGAAAGGTCCATAGTAACTGGATGCATATTTGACTGCATAGGACATAATCGGGATATGTTCAAAACCAGCTTCGTCCAGACCAGCGCGAATTGCCGTTACAAAGCCATCCATCATATTAGATGGAGCAATGATATCAGCGCCAGCTTTTGCTTGTGATATCGCCGTGCGGGCTAAAACGTCTAATGAAGGATCATTCAAAATTTGGTCACCCTCAATTAAGCCACAATGTCCATGATCTGTAAATTCACATAAGCATGTATCCGCGATGACTAATAACTCAGGATGACGGGTTTTAATGAGACGAGTCGCTTCCTGCACAATGCCATGATCATGAAATGCGCCTGTTCCAACTGCATCCTTTTCAGCTGGCAAGCCAAATAAAATAACCGCAGGAATACCTAATGCTACAACCTCATCCACCTCTGCCTCTAATTTATCCAATGAAAATTGAAAAACGCCAGGCATTGAATGTACTTCATTTTTAATATTTTCGCCTTCTATTACAAAAATAGGATAGATCAGGTCCTCTTTATGTAAGTATGTTTCTTTTACCATTGATCGCATCGTTGCATTGGTACGCAAACGACGGTGTCTTTGAAATTGTAGTTTTGTCATGATTTGTCCCCTACTTTCATAATTTCTTCGATGACTGCTTGCATTGTATAAACACTTGGCATAATATCCACAGTAGCACCGTATTGTTCAAGAGCTGCTTCCGTAATATGGCCGATGGCTGCAATGTGAACTGCTTCCCAGCCAATATGTGGCACAACCTCCATTGCATAAACGTCAACTGCTGAAGGACTAGCAAAAATCACTGTAACATCTTGATGTTGCTGGATGCAATTGACAATAACAGATGTTTGATCATGTCGTTCTATCGTTTCATAGACTGTCCATTCTTTTAATTCAAAAGGCAATCCATCCTTCAGCGTACTTTTCGCCTTTTCTCCTCGAATAAACAGACATCTCGGATGATTACCCGCTACACTCGGAAACTCTTTAACGAAAATATCAGCACTAAATATGGAAGGCATAAAGCTCACTTGAAATCCTAAATTTTCTAGTGCTGTTGTTGTTTTAGTTCCAATAGAAGCTATTTTTCCTTGGAAGTGATTCGCATTAAATTGATGTCGATGCATTTTACTAGCAAAAGCTTCTACAGCATTTTGACTAGTAAAAATCAACCAATCATATTGCTTTACGCGATTCAATAGTTCAGAATCCTTGCTATCTAATCGTTCACAAGTTTCAATTAATGGGGCTACGATGGCCTGTCCACCTAAAGCTGTTATATTTTCGACAATGGTTGTTGTCTTAGATGTGCCTGTTAAAAGTATGGTTTTACCCTTAAGAGGTAAATTACTCGGCATCTTGCTCTGCCTTTACACGCTGAATTAAATCGAAAGCACCTTGTTCTGTTAAAATAGCAGCTAGCTCTTCTCCAATTTTTTGTGCATCTGTACCGACTACTGTTTCTTTAAAGACAACAGATGCGTCTGGAGCAGCAACAAGGCCTGTTAATGTAATTTCTTCCCCAATTGAAGTGGCATACCCAGCAATCGGTACTTGACAACCACCATCCATTGCCGCCAAAAATGCACGTTCTGCATGTGCTTCTTGCCATGTAAATGAATCCGTCAGTTTACCTAATTCGGCTAAAAGCTCCGCATCATCTGCACGACATTCAATGCCTAGAGAACCTTGCGCTACAGCTGGTAGACATTGTTCTACAGGTAAAAACTCAGTGACTACATCATCACTCCACCCAAGGCGTTTCAAACCAGCCGCTGCTAAAATAATGGCATCATATTCTTCTGTTTCAAGCTTAGCTAAACGTGTATCAACATTTCCACGAATCCATTTAATTTCGATATCAGGACGTACTGTTAAAAGCTGTGCACTACGACGTAAAGAACTTGTCCCAACGACTGCTCCCGCAGGAAGGTCAGCAAATTTAACATGTCCTTTCGAAATAAATGCATCACGAGCATCTTCACGTGGTGGAATACAACCAATTACTAGCCCATCTGGCAATACAGCAGGCATATCTTTCATAGAATGAACAGCAAAGTCAATTTCTTTATCGTAAAGGGCTTGTTCAATTTCTTTTACAAACAACCCTTTCCCGCCTACTTTTGAAAGCTGTACATCTAAAATTTGGTCACCTTTTGTTACAATCTCTTTTACTTCAAATTCGAATGGTACACCAGCCGCTTTTAATTCATTAATGAACCAATTTGTTTGCGTTAGCGCTAGTTTACTTCTCCTAGAACCTACAATAATTTTTCTCAACAGTCTCCAACCTTTCTTCTAATACCATAAATGGAATCGCGATAAACTACTCCCTAAGAAGAAGTTTACAACAACTAATAGATAGGCATAAATATGTACCCATGCATAAGTTGTACCTGTCAACTTGCTTTTGCGATTCACATATAGGATAAAACAATACAAAATTAAAATAATGAAGGACCCTATGATTTTCGCATCGAAAATCGAAAGACTCTCTAATGTTAATAGTGCCCATTCAAACCCTAATATTAAACTTATAAATAACATCGGAATTCCAATAAAAAATGAAATATTCATCCAGCTGCTTGTCTGCTGCAAGGAAGGCAATCTAGTCCATAAATGCGACCACTTTTTCTTTTTCAACAATCGATAAAGAACGAGATACAAAATGGCAAACACAAATGTTAATGTAAACGCTGCATAAGACAATATTGCAAATGATATATGAATAAAAAGCATCTCCGAAATTAAAGTATCCCCGACAGCTCCTGTAGGACGTTTCGGCATAAAAGTAAATATACTAGCGAATAAGAATCCTAGTATATTAATAATAAACACAGGTAAATCCACCCTTGCTATGCAATGAAGGATAATGGATAACGTCACGAGTAACCAGGAATAAAAAAGTATTCCCTCAGACAAGGATAAAATCGGAAAACGCTTCGTTTCCACAAACGTTAAAATGATAATGGCACTTTGAATCATCCATACAAATGAAACAAGCCAAAAAGCAATTCGTCTTGCACGTACTTGCTTATAAAAATAATCAGTAAAGTAAAAAACTAGACTGATCGCATACAAGACGATCATCACTTCATACAGCCTCGTCATGGTCAAATCAGCCAATAGACATCCCTTCTTTGTCGTGAAATTAATAAACTATTCTAGCATAGAAAACAAAAAAAACGTTTTCGTATCCTTAGTTTACCATACAGATACGAAAACGCCTCATGTAATATCAGTAGAAAATCCAATTGCGCGTAACACCCATATACAATCACAGCTTTCTATGTGAGCGCAATAGATAATTTAGAAAGAGTACTTTGGTTCAGTAGAAGTCTGAGATACCTGTGCGCGTTCTTTGCGCTCAAGCTCTTGCTTTGTCATCTCATGAACTTCAGCTTCCACAGCATCCTCTATACCAAAAATTTGTTGGAATAAACGTAACTGTTCATTTGCTTTTGGAGAATTAGCCATTTCTTTAGCTTGCAAGATTGGCTCTTTTAACAATTGATTGATAATAGATTTTGTATGTTTGCTTAAAATTTTACGTTCACGTTCCGTTAAATCTGGCATTTTATTTTCGATACTTGTCATAGTCTCTTGTTGAATACGATTTGCTTTTTTACGTAATGCTGAGATGACTGGCACTACCCCAAGCGTTGCTACCCAGTCTTTAAATTGCACAACTTCTTCGCCAATCATATTAGTAATATCAGCAGCAGCACGTTCACGCTCTGCTAAGTTCGCTTCGACAATACCTTGTAAATCATCAATATCATATAGGAATACATTTGGTAGGTCGCCAACTCGTGGGTCAATATCACGAGGAACCGCTATATCTACCATGAATAATGGTTTTCCTTTACGTAAACGTTCCACGAATTGCATTAGCTCGTAATCAATAACATAATCAGTAGCACCTGTTGAAGTAATTAAAATATCCGCTTCTAACAAAGAACATTGTAATTCCTTCATTGATTTAGCTTCACCATGGAATTTAGCTGCTAAACTTTCTGCTTTTTCAAATGTACGGTTAATGACAGTAACTTTCCCTACACCACTACCGTAAAGGTTCTCAATTGCAAGTTCCCCCATTTTACCTGCACCTAAAATAGCTACATGCTTGCGTTGTAATGAGCCAAAAATTTTCTTTGCTAATTCTACAGCAGCATAGGAAACGGATACCGCATTCTCACCAATCGCTGTTTCATTATGAGCACGCTTTGCAAATGTTACTGCTTGTTTAAATAGCTGATTGTATACCGTTCCTGTTGTGCCAATCTCTTGTCCACTTAAAAAGCTTTTTTTTACTTGCCCTAAAATTTGTGTTTCACCTAGAACCATTGAATCGATTCCAGCTGTCACTTTAAATAAATGTTCGATTGCCTCATCTTCTTCACGAATCGTTAAATACGAAGAAAATGTCTCCACAGGCAAATCAAACCAGTTGGCTAAAAATTGTTTCACAAAATGACGTCCAGTATGCAATTGATCCACAACAGCATATATTTCTGTACGATTACATGTCGAAACAATTACGTTCTCTAATATACTTTTTTGCTTTTGCAGCGCTTCCATTGCTTGTGGCAGTTCACTCTCAATGAATGATAACTTCTCACGTATTTCAACAGGCGCTGTTTTATAATTCAAGCCTACTACGATGGTATGCATGAATAACACCTCACACGTTCTAATTCACAAATCTCATTATAGCACAGTTCGACAAGAGTTCATCAATAATTTGTGAACATGTCATGAAGAACTGCAATTCGTCATCCACATTAGAATTATTATAAACTAAGTGTAACAAATTATACGTGTTGTTTCAAATTAAAAAACTGCCCCCATCATCGGAGGCAGTTTTCTCATTAATTTGTTATTGTAACAGTCTTTATTGCAATCATATTTCCATCTTTATCGTATGCTATAAACTCAATCTCATCATTGACTTTAAAGTCCTGCATCGTTTGAACAGTTTTTGTTAACATATAAACTTGATCACTACGCTTTTGCAAATCAAATTGGACATCTCCACTGATTGAATTAAAACGTACATTCATCTTCGCAACATTTTGACAGTTACCATCAACTCGAGCACTCATTGTAATATAACCTTTTCGTAGCGAAACACTTGTCTCTTCAAATAAATCTTCTGGATTGATACAGCTCGAAGTTTGCGTTTTACATAAAATTGTATCAATTAACTTCTGGAAGACTTGGTGCAATTGCATATTATCAATTGCATGGAAGTATGCTCCGCTCGTTTCTGAAGATAATTGCATTAAAGTGGCGTCATTTACTTGTGATTTTTTGCCCATACTTACTGTGTATACTTTGACCCCTTGCTTTTTCGCTTCATTTATAACTTTTGTCATTTTTGATTTACTTGTTTTACCATCAGATACAACAACAATCGCTTTGGATGTTTTCGAATCATTCGAGAATTTTGTTAAAGCAATATCGATGCCTGCAAAAATATCGGTTGCACCCTTTTCTTTCGATGCTTTATAAAGGTCTTTTTTCAACACATTTTCTGTTGTACCTTCTCCAAGTACTGTTGCTTTTGTATTGGTTTCAATGACTATGTTATTTTTAGCCTTTAATTGATTGATTAGTTCAATCATTTTCTTCCCACGATAATTTGTTGGATCAACAGCTTTCATGGAAGAAGAATAATCCACTACATAGGCAATTTCTGTTGCTAAAGAACAAGAATTTTTACTGAAGTATGGATTCGTGAAAATATCTTTCGTCACTGTTTTATCTTTTAAACCCTTCAAGGACGTTGCATAGCGAGGGTCTATTGGATTGACAAGTCTTGCTTCCACTTTAGATTTACCATATATAACTGAATCAAAGTAGGCTACAGCAGTACCTGGATTTCCTGTATTATTTAATGGATCAGAAGTGTTCGTAATGAATGAAGCTGTTTTTTCTACTCCGTCATACTTAATTTTAACAGTCCCTTGATAATCTGTAATAGGCTCTCCACCAGGACGCACTAAAGTCACCATTACTTTTGTATAACGATCTTTTCCTGATGGTCTTGATGCCGCATCCGCACTTTCCTTTAGTGCCTCTACTCGTTTTTTAAAGGCCTCTACTTGTCCAAGTAATTTACCGCCTTGGTATTTTAATAATACTGTACGGTCATAGTTACTTAAGTTTGTGAAGATCGAATAAATCTTCATAACACTATCATAATGTTCTAATGTTAAATCTTTTTCGTCTGGCATTTCTTTCATAAGCTGAATAATGGCGCCGACTGGATTTATATTCTCTACCTGTGAGGCAATATCATCGTCAATGCCCTGAACGCGATAAATAGGACGACCATCGTCAGCAATTAAATACATTATTTCCGTTTTAGCTGGCATTGTAACAGAGTTCTCAAAACGTGTCTTTAAAAGTTCCTCAAATAAGTAAACAGAAATATTATAGTTTTCAAATTGAAGAATAGCATTTTCATAACCTAATGCCGGATATTTAGGATCAGATCCACCGTAACGCAAATAGATGTTTTGCACATTCCCTAAAACGTCCGTCACATTTGTTTGCTGCCCAATACTAAATAATTTTTTATCTGAATTAGCATTGAGAGGAACTGGACTATAAACATCAATTAAGTTTTGCGTAAAGAACTCTGGAATATCTTCACTTTTTGGAAATTCAGGAATCACGCTCCCATTATCATCTGTATTTGCTGGGTCGTATACTTGGTAATCAATACGTAATTCAGGCTGTGGTGCATAACGCACTTCTGCGTTTAGTTTCTCTCCAACAAGACACTTCATTGCTGGGTCCGTATTATTAATCAGTTCAAAAGTTATTGTATCACGTACTGATTTAGTTAGTTTTGGTGCTACCACTATAGCAGATACAGTTGAACCATCCGATTGGACAATGTCAACTGCTTCACCTGAGGTATCAACAATATTTCCGTAGGATGCCTTAACGCGGAATGAATAGGATTTATCATCAGCGATAGGATCACCATTACAAGCCTTTAAAGACACCGTAACTAGTGTTGTATCCACATTATTTGCAATTAAATCAGGCTTTTCCACCACGATACTCTGCAATGCATTATTAACATTACTTGGTCCAGTAAAATCATTTGAATTATCCTTTGGCTCTTCAAAATCAGCACTACTAGATCCCATAAAACCAGGAGGTAACGTAATACTATCATTATCACGACCAGCTGGACTACGTTTTAATCCTTGTACTGCGAAAGTGCTATTTTGAACAGCACGATAGAAAAATACAGCAACATCACCCCGTGTTAATTTTGTGGAAGGATTAAAGCTAGCAAATGTGTTTTTGCCTGTAGAACTTGTAGATAAATCATTTGAATATAAATATTGAACTGCCTGTGGCTCATCTAAATCTAAGCCTTTAAAAGCCGCGTAGATTTGGGCAAATTGGCCACGTGTTACAGCTTTTGTTCGATTCGTATTAACATGTGTACCGTTAAATGGTAAATAAAAATCACTATAGAAATTATAAGCAACACTATCTATATAAGATAAAGCATAGTTCCGATCTAGTTTGGCAAACATCAGAACAAGATCGCGATCTGTCACTTGATCATTTGGTAAAAAATTACTTGCACTATTTAAGGACATCAGGTCATTATCGACCGCCCATGAAATAGCTTTATAATTATTGCTATTTGTTGGAACATCTCTAATTGTTGGAGCTGCTTGCGTAACAGTAGGTGTAGCTGTCATCAGTAGAAGCATGAAGCAAAGCATAGCAAGCAATGCTTTTTTTACATAGGTCATTTTTGTTCCATCCTTTCTTTAGTTAAAGAACAATATGTCATCACGATAGTTTTGTTTTAAGTCATCCTCTAAATATTTCAAGAATCGTTCTAGAACAACTGATGCCTCTGCACGCGTTAGCGGTTTATTTGGATTAAAACGACCAGCAGCATCACCAATCATTAAGCCAAGTTCATTCGCTATATAGATGCCATCTCTCGCATAATTTGGAATCTGTTTGTCATCTGTAAATTTAGTTAAGTATCCAGGATCAGGTGCTCTATTTTCTAGTCCTAAGGCACGGACAAAGATAGTTGCAGCCTGCGCTCGATTAATCGCATTATCTGGCTTAAAGTAGTCAGCTGATACACCTTTAATTATCCCTTTATTTAAGGCTGATTCAATATAGCCGTAATCTTTAATAGAACGTTTCAAGTCTTTAAAAACACTTGTAGTAGGTGTCTTTTTTGATTTTTTTTCTTCAAACACACGTAAATCAACCGCTTTACCAATAGCCGTCGTAAAATCAATACGTTTCATTGGTGTATTAGGAGAAAAGAAGTTACTTGAATCTGAGTAAATACCTAAAGAATAAAGTTTTTCAATTGCTTCTTTCGCATAATGGGTTGTTAAATCTCTGAATTTAGGAATGATAAGACGTTCAATTGTCGGCATGTACTCTGTATCTAAATCAAGTGTACCTTTTTGTCCTGAAGATAGGTCGTATGTATATTCAGAAATAACATCCTTTTCACTTACGACTGCATATCCACCTTCAAAACTCCCTAAGCTACCGAGATTTTCCTCATAATTTAACACACGTGATTTACTTGTAGATAAACGATTTTTCACATGACTTGTTTTACCATCACTATAGGAATAAACAGACTCCGTGATTTGAGTTTCTGTCGCACCCCAGAAGTTCTCATAGCCTGCATGTCGACTATCTGTTTCAATTGTTACTGTGTTTTGAACAGCATTTTTTCCTTTTCCTGTTTCAAAAGCATAGGTTTTTCTAGAAATAATATTTCCTGAGTAATAATCAGAGGCTGCACGATTATCAGTAACTGTTCCTTGTGAAAATTGATAATCGACTAAGGAATAAGTAATGGCGCCAATTGTAATTTTTTCCGTGTATTTCTTCACTTCACCATTGGATGTTTTTTGACCAAGAACTGCATAATCCACTACATCCGATTCATAGGCAATATTTCTTGTCAATGTAGCGCCATTGCTTGCTGTTAACTTCATGCTATACGTTTCAGTTAATTTACCTTTGGATTCTTTTTGTGCAATTTTAATATCTTTGCTTGTCCCTTTAAAAATAACAGGTGTCCCTGAAAGGAACACAGCTTCTTCATATGTATATTCATTTTTTACTGCACCTGTTGTTTCTAATGAAGCGGCTGATGCATTGAACGGAATAGTTGTTCCAATCAAAAAAACAGCAAGGACTAGAAACATGATTTTAGATAATTTTTTTTGCATTCGCTTTTCCTCTCTTTCACTGTGCATTTGCGTGCATAATGAAGCTTGTTTCTAATACCACTAAAAAAACTGCTTGTCTTGCGAATGTATACACAATTTAGCCTATTCAAAGTAACTTCCTCATCTTTAGCTTATGAAACATATTCGCATAAGACTCGCAGATTTTTTTAGTTTAATATTGCTAATCTACCAAAATAAAATGAGCTTTAACAAATCGATCTGATAATACAACTAAACGATCAGATGGCTGTAAGTCAGAAGCTTGAATCACCTTACCTGCTTTAATCAGTGTCGCTTGGTCAATATTCATATTAACCATTTCACCCGCTTCATACCAACGACCATTTTGCCATTGACTAACACTCTTGACATTAATGACTGCAGGATACGTAGATTTCACAGACTGTAGTTTCCCTGCGAGCATTAGAGGGGCAACAGGTTTAGCCTTGTCTAAAATATGAAGAGCTTGTACATGGCCTTCCTTCACATAGAAATAACCATAATCTCCCTCAGATAAGTAAAGTTCAATATCTGGCATGACACTATACGTTTTATTGCCGTCATCTACCATAGCTTTCGTTGAATTACTAACCGACAGTACCGTACGATCTGCTTTCTTGAAAACATTCGATTCAATCTTCATCGCATCGTCAATTTCAATTACATATCCATCTGCTTGAGATAAGCGTCCATAATATAATTCATGACCTGCAAGATTAGGTGACATGAAGCTATCACTTGTAACTTGTATTACTTGGGCATAGTGATCACGAGTAGCCCCATCAGCCACAACAAATGCAGTACCATATGCCATAAGACCAGTAGGTTCAATTAATCGTCCATTTCGAATTAAAATAGTTCCATTATGGAAATACATTGTTCCTGCTGTTTTCAATTTCAGTAGTTGGTAATCTGTATCAACAGACAGCATTGGTTCGTAATATGTTCTTTCATTATTTTTCAATACAACAATTTTCTCTATTACTTCCTTACCAAATTGTTTAACGGTCGCATAGTATGCTTCGCTACCTATATAATTTTTCAGTTGACCTTTCTCGACTTTCGTATTCCCAACATATATTGGTACTTTGGATGTAAAAGGCATAGTTGAAAGATCATTTGTTGTTTGAGAGCCAAATTGCCAGTTAACAAAGGCATGCTGATTTTTCACGGTAAGCTTGTTGGCATTAGGATTGACTGCTTGTATCTCGCCTTTATATAAGTTTTCAACGAGCGTACCTGTTTCACTGATAGCTACCTTTGATATGACTGAGGAAGTTTTATTTTTGAAACTTAATTTAACTCTATCCCCAACGTATAAAGCACTAATATCTGTTGCAGAAGAACCTTTTTGATAATTGGTTTCTTTATTTAAATAGTATGTCGTTTCTGCGCCAACATCTGGTTTTACCATGATAAATAAACCATTTGGATCAATACTCGTTACGACACCAGCAGTTGTTTTACCATTACTGCTTTCTGTTGAAGGTACATTTGTTTCTGTTGGTGTATGGGAGGTACCGCGAAGTTCAACAACACTTCTAAGAGAAATTTCAGCCTCGACTTCCATCCCCATCTTAAAACCCTCAATCGTTGTAGACGTATTATTAATATATAATCTAGTATTTTTATTAATATTAAACGTTACAGTTCGCCCACGATCATTTTCCAAAGTTATTTTACTAAGTTGCTTTTCTATCGTACCATCTGGTTTCGTATATTCTGAAAAAGTTACATCAACAAATGTCCCTGTCACTAGTTGGGCAGCTTTAGCAGATTGATTAAAGGAAAAACCAACTATCATCAATAAAGTAATCATCAGTATGTATAAATATTTTTTCAAAAAACCTGCCTCCTTACTAATTATTAGTATATCGTATTATTGGTAGTTTTTCTTATTCGAAAAGTTACATTTTAGGCCTTCTTGAATTTATTTCTAAAAACACAAAAGTTGAGGTAGCTTTTAACATCAAGCTACCTTGCCTACTTCATACCTGAATATCAATTGTATGTCCGGCTGTTGGATGTGGAGCATCTAACATTTCAACTAACTGTTCTGTATTTTGCTGTTGCATTTCCATTGCCTGTTTCGTAACAGCTAAAGATACATTTTGCATAAGTGTTGTTTGGTTCATTGCCATCGATAAAGCTGCGATATCCATCTAGTCCACCTCCTATCTAATTTATCGGACAAATAGTTACATCATCAAGTATTTTCCCTAATTTTCTACACCACTCGATTGAAAATACAAAAACATCTATTGTCCTAACACTTTAGATACAATAGATGCTTTTTACTACATTTTATTTTCGATTGTTTTCCATGCTTCCTCAAAGCCAAGTCCCGTTTCTGAAGAGAAGACAATAAGAGGATCACTTTTTTCCAACTCCAATGTCTCTTTGACAATTTTCTTATGTTTATCCCACTTACCTTTTGGAATTTTATCTGCCTTCGTTGCAATGACAATGCAAGGAATATTGTAATGCTTTAAAAAATCATACATCATACGATCATCAGCTGTTGGAGGATGTCGCAAATCTATAATTTGTACGACTGCTTTTAACTCCTGGCGTCCTGTAAAATAGCGCTCGATCATTTTTCCCCATGCCTCACGCTCTGTTTTAGAAACCTTTGCATAACCATACCCTGGAACATCTACAAAAAACAGCTGCTCTTCAATCTTATAAAAGTTAAGGGTTTGTGTTTTACCAGGCTTAGATGAAATACGTGCTAAAGCTTTACGTCCGATCATTCGATTTATGAAGGAAGACTTTCCTACATTCGAACGACCTGCTAATGCAAATTCTGGCAGTCCATCTTCTGGATATTGGTCTGGTCGTACCGCACTAATGACCATTTCGACATTATGGACTTTCATTTTTTTAAAAACCTCCGTCCAGCGCATAGGCTAATACTTCATCAGCCGATGACACTAGTTTAAATGTTAGTTGCTCACGTACACTATCTGGAATATCCTCTATATCACGTTCATTATCCTTAGGACAAATGATTGTCGTTAATCCTGCACGGTGAGCGCTTAAAGTTTTTTCTTTTAAGCCGCCGATCGGCAATACACGGCCACGCAGGGTAATCTCACCTGTCATACCTACCTCGCGGCGAATCGGGCGATGTAGAATAGCCGAAACGATAGCTGTTGCCATTGTAATACCAGCTGAAGGTCCATCTTTAGGTACAGCACCCTCTGGCACATGGATATGAATATCATGTGTATCAAAAAATTCTGCATCCACATTAAGGTGTTCCATCTTCGTGCGTACAAAGGATAATGCTGTTTGAGCAGATTCCTTCATTACTTCACCAAGCTTACCAGTAAGTTGTAACTTCCCTTTACCTGGTGTTAAAGAAACTTCAATTTGTAATGTATCTCCACCAACTGTTGTATATGCAAGTCCAGTTGCGACACCCACTTGATTTTCCTTTTCAGCCTGTCCATAGCGGAAACGATGTTTACCGAGCAAATCTTGTAATGATTTTGAACTAACCGTTACGCGTTTTTTCTCACCAGATACAATTACTTTGGCAATTTTACGGCAAAGCGTAGCGATTTGTCGTTCTAAACCGCGCACTCCTGCTTCCCGAGTATAGTAACGTATAATATCAGTAACTGCTTCATCTTTGATTACCACTTGTGTTTTTTTCAAACCATGTTCTTTAAGCTGCTTTGGTATGAGATGATTTTTTGTAATTTGAGCTTTTTCGATTTCAGTATAGCCTGCTATAGAAATTACTTCCATACGATCCAATAATGGTCCTGGGATGCTACTTAAATCATTGGCAGTTGCAATAAATAACACATTAGATAGATCATATGGTTCCTCAATATAATGATCACTAAATGTATTATTTTGTGCAGGATCTAAAACTTCAAGCATGGCTGCTGCTGGGTCACCTCTAAAATCATTCGACATTTTATCGATTTCATCTAATAAAAATACCGGATTAATGGTACCTGCTTTTTTCATTCCTTGAATAATACGTCCTGGCATTGCACCAACATACGTACGTCGATGTCCGCGAATTTCCGATTCATCTCGAACACCACCTAAAGAAATACGAATAAACTTACGATCTAAACTTTCGGCAATGGAGCGAGCTAATGATGTTTTACCAACACCCGGAGGCCCTGATAAACATAAAATTGGCCCTCGAAGTGAATTTTTCAGCTGACGTACTGCTAAATATTCTAGAACACGTTCTTTGACTTTTTCTAATCCATCATGATCACGGTTTAAAATATTTTCAGCATGGGTAATATTCATGCGATCCTCTGTAGCATTTGTCCACGGTAATGAAATAAGCCAATCAATATAATTGCGAATAACACCGCTCTCTGCACTAGCTCCAGGTATTTTTTCATAGCGATCCAATTCTTTCAGTGCTGCTTCCTTTGTTGTTTCTGGCATACCAGCTTCGTCAATACGCTTCCGTAATTCTGCAACTTCTCCAGTTTTCCCTTCGCGATCTCCCAGCTCCGTTTGGATAGCTTTCATTTGCTCACGTAAATAATATTCTTTTTGCGTACGCTCCATTGACTGCTTTACTTTGGAATTAATCTTCTTTTCTAGATCCAATACTTCCTGTTCATCATGCAAGCGAATAATTAAATGATCTAGTCGTTTTTTAACGCTTAGCATTTCTAATACTTCTTGCTTGTCGGCAATTTTAAAGGGCAAATGAGAAGCAATAATATCTGCTAAACGGCCAGGCTCTTCAATATCCGTTACAGTATTGATCGTCTCAGTCGTGATTTTATTGGATGATTTTGCATATTTTTCAAAATACGTCAACAATGTCCGCATTAATGCTTGTGTTTCTACATCTTTTTCAGTTGACTCCTCTTTAATCTCGATATCGACAACCGTATACTTCTCTAACGCACGATAGTTTTTCCACGTTGCACGAGCAACTCCTTCTACAAGGATACGTAATGTGCCATTTGGTAATTTAAGCATTTGTTTGACATAAGCAATTGTACCAACTGAATACAAATCTTGCTCTTCAGGTTGTTCATCGTGCATTTCTTTTTGTGTTACCAATAAAATCATTTGGTCCTCTAACATTGCCTGCTCAAGGGCCGCTACAGAACGATTTCTACCCACATCAATATGTAACACCATCGATGGGAATACTAAAAGTCCACGCAAAGGCAATAATGGTACATTTGTTGTTTTTTGTATTGTCACCATGCGGGCATTCACCTCCGTCAAAATTTTCATGTTAACATCCCGCGCTACTAGTATGTGTTTAAAAAGTTGATTCACACTAGATATTGAAGCGAGCCAAAAATTTCTTCAAGTTACAGCTGCTTTATGTAGGAATGAATAAAAAGCTGACTGTCGATATGTGCGAATATTGCACAATCGAAGTCAGCTAATTACTCTCTATCTCACAACGGTAGACAGCCACATCTATTCATTATGCTGAAGTTTTAGTGTCGCTACCTTCATCGAGTTCAGTGCCATCTTCAAGAAGCAATTTCGGTTTTTCTTTATCCGTAATTGTTTTTGCTGTAATGATACATTTTTTTACGTCTTCACGTGAAGGTAATTCGTACATTACATCAAGCATTGTTGACTCAATAATTGAACGGAGACCACGCGCACCTGTTTTACGTTCAATTGCTTCCTTAGCAATTGCCACAAGAGCATCTTCATCAAATTCAAGCTCAACGCCATCTAATTCAAGCATTTTTTGATATTGCTTGGCTAGTGCATTTTTCGGCTCTGTTAAAATTTGTACTAGTGCTGCTTCGTTTAATTGCTCCAGACTCGCAAGTACAGGTAATCGACCAATGAACTCTGGTATTAAACCAAATTTCAATAAATCCTCCGGAATCAGCTTGGACATGATAGAACCTTCATCTACATCTACTATATTAGGATCTGAACCGAATCCTATTACTTTTTCACCCTGACGTCGTTTAATAATGGTTTCAATACCATCAAATGCACCGCCAACAATGAAAAGAATATTGGTTGTATCGATCTGTAAGAATTCTTGATGTGGATGTTTTCGTCCTCCTTGTGGTGGAACACTTGCAACTGTTCCTTCAAGAATTTTTAGGAGTGCCTGCTGAACACCTTCGCCGGAAACATCTCGTGTAATAGATGGATTTTCCGACTTACGTGCAACCTTGTCAATTTCATCAATATAGATAATCCCTTTTTCAGCGCGTTCGATATCATAATCAGCTGATTGGATTAACTTTAATAAAATATTTTCAACGTCCTCACCAACATAACCTGCTTCAGTTAAAGAGGTAGCATCCGCAATAGCGAATGGAACATTTAAAATACGTGCTAACGTTTGAGCTAATAAAGTTTTACCGCTACCAGTTGGGCCGATTAACACAATGTTCGATTTTGCTAATTCAATATCATCAATTTTACTATTCGTATTGATACGTTTATAGTGATTGTAAACTGCGACTGCCAATGCTTTTTTAGCACGCTCTTGTCCAATTACATACTCATCTAAAATCGTTAAGATTTCTTTTGGTTTTGGAATATCTTGGAATTCAATTTCCTCTTCTACACCTAGTTCCTCTACAACGATCTCTGAACAAAGCTCGATACATTCATCACAAATATAAACCCCTGGACCTGCAACTAATTTACGCACTTGTTCTTGTGGTTTTCCACAAAATGAGCATTTTAAATTGCCTTTTTCATCATTAAATTTGAACAATATGTTTCACCCCTATTCAAGCAACAATCTTACAAGATTATTGAACCTTTATCAAATAAATTGTCTGCATCATTTACGCCTCAGTAATTATGCATGTGTAGATTATAACGCATCGACATGTACTTTACTTCATTTGTCCTTCGAAGCATGCTATAGGAACCTGCTTACTTCGCCACCTTATACTGCTATAAAGTTACATTTATTCACTTCCGACACACTACAAACTACTGATCTCTATTTATAAATCTACTACATTCATCAACCAAGGGTATATCACTCAAAAAATAAATTTTATTTAGTTAGAACCTTTCTGAATGAAGTTAAGTTTAGCATCGTATCAATTTCGCCTTGACTCTAATAGCGCTAGGACTTCAATCAAAATCCTTGACGCCTGCCAGCAGACACTATCTTCATCCAGTCGTGGTTTAAACACACACTAAAAAGGTTAAAAAGTTTACAGCTCGCCATCTATGTGAGATGGGAGTTTTTTGTACCTGACATTATACTTTGGATACAAAAACATCTGCTGAATGAAGATAAAAACTAAAACAATACTATGTATAAGTGAAGTATAAAGTGAATTAATGTTAAGGGGACTGATTTCTAAGAGTTTATGTGATAAAACAAGGCACGGATGAATGCCGTACCTTGTTTTTTTGGGCTATCTAATTACACAAAATCTTATTCAGTAATTTTAGCGTTTTCTACTAAAAATTCAACTGTTTTTTGGATTTTGATGTCGTTTTCAAGTACTGCTGTTCCACCTAAAGCACTTGTGATTTGATCTTTAGTCATGTTAAATTGAGCAGCCATTTTTTCTAATTCTGCTTCAATATCAGCTTCAGATGCTTCAATTTTTTCTGCTTCAGCAATTGCTTCAAGTGTTAATGATACACGCACACGGCTTTCAGCTTCTTCTTTCATTTGGCCACGTAAGTCTTCTTCTGATTGACCAGAGAATTGGTAGTAAAGGTCTAGGTTCATACCTTGCGTTTGTAAACGTTGACCAAATTCTTGTAACATACGATCAGTTTCAGAGTTGATCATACCTGCTGGTACTTCAAAATCAGCATTTTCAGCTGCTTTTTCTACAAGCTCATCACGAAGAGCTGCATCTGATTCTGTTTCCTTTTGAGCTGCAGTTTGTTCTTTAATTTTAGCGCGTAAAGCTTCAACGCTTTCAACTTCTGGATCTAATTCTTTTGCAAATTCATCATTTAACTCAGGAAGAACTTTTGTTTTAACTTCTTTCACTGTTACTTTGAAAGTAGCTTCTTTACCAGCTAATTCAGCTGCATGATATTCTTCTGGGAATGTAACAACAACATCTTTAGATTCGCCAGCTTTAACACCAACTAGTTGCTCTTCAAAACCTGGAATGAATGAACCTGAACCGATTTCTAGTGGATAGTCTTCACCTTTACCACCTTCAAAAGCTTCTTCACCAACGAAACCTTCAAAGTCGATCACAGCTGTATCACCTTCTACGATTGCTTCGTCTTCTTTGATTTCAAGCTCTGCTTTACGAGCTAATTGATCTTGAATTTGTGCATCTACTTCTTCATCTGTTACTTCTACTGGAAGTTTAGATACTTCTAGACCTTTATAGTCTCCTAGCTTTGGTTCCGGTTTCACTGTAACTTGTGCAGTGAATGTGAAATCTTGTCCATGTACAAAGTTTTCTGTACCAGCGATTTCTGGGTAATCAACTGGCATAATCCCAGCTTCATCAATTGCTTTTGCATAAGATTCAGGAACAATGATTTCTAATGCATCTTGGTATAGAGATTCGATACCAAAACGTTGTTCAAACATTTTACGAGGCATTTTACCTTTACGGAAACCTGGTACGTTAATTTGTTTTACAACTTTTTTGAACGCTTGGTCCATTGCTGCGTCGATTTCTGCAGCAGGTACTTCGATTGTAAGAGTACCGATATTACCTTCTTGTTTTTCCCATTTTGCTGACATGTATAAATACCTCCAAATAAATAATCAAGTTTAGATGTTAGACAATTCATTCGTAACTACGATTTTGACAACCATTTTAGTATAACATAGATGTGTATAGTTTCAACTTATTTCATACCTAATGTAGTTCTGTTAGCTTTTCTAACATTTGTAAAAAGTCAATGATTTCATAGTCCATTTCTTGTACATTTCCAAGCATCGCTAAGACAAAATCAATATAACTATAGGCAACATCATCTGCTTCGAACGGGTGCCATTCAAATGGATACGTTACAATCGCATGCTTTGCCATTAAATATTGTACCATTTCTAACGTTGAAGGGTCTTGTTCTAGCTTCACTTCTAGTATATTTTTTATTTCTCCATACTGTGGTAGCTGGTTAGGTAATACTAATTTAGTAGGATTAACAATTTTTGTTTGATTAAATTTGGCCACTGTAACATTGATAGCTACTTCTTGTTCTACTAATAATATGAGTGCTAGACTTTGGACAAACGGATGGATCGTTGAACATTCAATAATCTCTTTCAATGGCTCTTTTAGTTGTCTTACATTTGTATCCATCAGTCGATGTAAGCGCATGGATTGCTCATTTGGACTAAGTGCCCCAAATTTCTCAAGGTCATATTCCTGTTCTTCTATTAACCGCTGTGCATTTTCTTTTTTTTCTAGATTCTTAGACACTTCACTATTCAAATTTTTTAAACGTTCAAATTTTTCAATTTGATCCTGAGGCAAAACATTTTCTTCAAGTAGGGTTGTAATTAATGACTCTACTTGATGGTATTCTTTTAACTGCATGCATACGGTAATGTACAATTCCATGATTTCTACATAAAATGACGTACCCATTGAAAATAATTGCTCACAAACATTCTTAGTCTTGCTATAGTCCTTTAATTCATACAAGGCAAAAGCATACGCACTAAGAGCAAGTTCATCTCCAGCTTCGTACACAAATGCCTTTTCAAAACTCGCCACCGCTTTTTCATACTGAAAATTTTCAGCAAACATATGTCCTTCACGTATTAAAGTTTGGACAGCGCCCGGAAAAACAACAACATTGTCATGTTTAATGACATGACGCTTTCTTTTTGTCATTTTTCTCACCTCTTTGTTCTAATTTTTCATTTCTGCTATTTACTAAAAAATCCACAAGTTTCTTGTTTTTAACAAAAAATTATTGCTTTTGCATTCATATTTTGTAATAAATTGTATTATAATTAGAATAGTCTAAAATTTATCACAATTCGCAGACACTCCCCCTTTGTTGTCTGCATCAAGAAAATCAAGTTCTTACACAAGGAGTGGAATCCATGCAATTACTTGATACAATTACAGAATTTGATCATTGTATCTCATCTGCATTCGAGGCATTATCGATTAAAGTCATTTCAATTTCTACAACGGATGGCCCTTTTCAAGATAAGCCGATAGAATTTGAACTTTTAACACGCACCAAAATTGATGTCTACACACAAGAAGCCAGCACCTATATTTTAAAAATCCAAGGGTGTATTCCTGGATCTATTGCACTTGGTCATCAAAATGAGTCTCTTTCCATTATTCCTCAAAAAGTAAACATTGAATGTAACTACAAGCTGTTACATGTTGATAAAAAAGATATGCAGCAGATTTTACAGCATCCTGAACCAAATCGTCACTATAGTGAATGGCTTATTGATACAATCAAAAATGCCAATATTCTTGTCGAGTT
Source organism: Lysinibacillus capsici (assembly GCF_020217405.1). Lineage (NCBI taxonomy): Bacteria > Bacillati > Bacillota > Bacilli > Caryophanales > Bacillaceae > Lysinibacillus > Lysinibacillus capsici. Next base: position 3,374,202 of record NZ_CP084108.1, read on the forward strand.
AAAGACAAATCAACACACGCTCACTGAATGGCCAATTGGCATTAAATCAGCAGTCATTATTTAGCTAGACAAAGACATACTTAAATAGGTATGTCTTTTTATTGTTCACATTTTAGTTTTACCATTTAATTGCGTTTCTATCATAACAACTTTCTATAGTTTCTGGAAATAATATTGTAAAAATTATGTTTTAAAGAGGACATTCTAACTGTGCTTATTTAAAATGAAGGTTTCAAATTTACCCCTTCGAAATGAAATGGCGCTATAATATATAGTACAAAAATAATTTGGGGGCTTTTTTAACGTGGATATTAAAGAAACATTACAGTCTTTTTCAACAATGACACTGTCTGAGCGTCAGACATTTATGTTCCAGCATAGTGATTGGCTATTACAGGAGATGTTAGCCCATATTGGCTCAGTTGATGCCGAGTTACGAGACCACCTCATTTATCGCACCTTTGTTGATTTACTAAGTGATAATTTATTGAATTCTCAACAACTTCAATATTTGTTTGATACAGTTACGGGTGAGGATTTTTTATATTTACATATCGGAGATAAAACAGAGGATAGTGTCTTTACACGTTCGTTTTCCGCTTTACTAGTTGCAGGTCTTCTTGCAAAGGACGCTGAATTACTCGTTTTAAGAGAGGAAAACCTACAAGTGTTCTTTAAAAAAATTGGCCGTTATTTGTTATTAGAACAGGATACGAGAGGATATGTTCAGGAAAAAGGATGGGCACACAGTATTGCACATGGTGCAGATTTAGCTACAACAACAATAAAACATCCAAAATTCGATTTACAGCATGCGCCATCCATTTTACATGCATTAAAACTTGTCACTTGGAAAGAAACAGTCTTTATTAACGATGAAGAGGAACGTTTAATTAATATAGTGGATGCGTTATTGCTTCAGAATTACTCAGAGGAAGCACTGATCGAATTTGTTGAGCAGGCTTTTGATAAGTTCGAGATGCATTTAATGACACAAGGTTATAATGAGCTCTTCTTTAGCGGAAGAACTTGTACCTTAAACTTTATGAAAACACTGTATTTTTCTTTGAAAATGAATAATAAAGCTCCACAGCTTCAAAATACGATTTATGCACAAGTAGCCAAATGGTTGAAGCTTGGTGATTGACAGGTAATTTTAAAAATGCTGAATTACACCGCTTAATTCTTGATAACATAATTTTTTTCTAAAATACTAGCAAACTAAGAACGCTCTTAGTTTGCTTTTTACTTTTCAGATAAAACAAAATAAGTAAAAATAAGGGTATTAAAGAAAAACAGTTATTATATTAACATAATTAATATTTCACTCCATTTATTCCCTCCTTACTCATTCCTTTCATTGAAAATTCAACCTATTGTTTCCACAAAACGTCATTGCATCTACTCCTTTTTTGAATAAAAGGCAAATAAAAAATCCCGAAAGGACTGGTATGACAATGATTTTATTACAAAACAGCGTCTAAAATGTGAAATACCATTTTTCACATTTTAAATTATTTACTTAGGTAAACATCAGGAATGTAGTATTTTCAACGTTTACACAGTGTTTAATAAATAAACCCTATAAATACCAATACTAAAATAACGATTTTTGTTCAAAAAATGTTCAAATTCAATACCTCTATACTATCATTTTCATAACAAAATTATGTTTTTTCTTAAAAACAGGGCGTATAATCCAATGTGCAAACAACGAGAGAATGTGGCAATCGTAGTTAACCAAGTACGTATTTAAACGATTGTGCACATCATTGATTTTGCTAACGCTTGCATCAGATCAATCAACACTAGATTTTATGTTTCATATTGAACCATGCCATTGTAATTTCTTATGTTGTTGATTGATACGCCAAGATAAAAGAGGTGACCTCAGTATCAACTATTTGTAAATGTGACACTGACAAAAAACACATGAATTTTATGAATAGCCGTTCTATAGAAAGGAGTCAAACATGAAGAAAAAATTAAGTTTAATGTTAGTAGCATTGAGTGCGATTGCTCTTCTTGCTGGATGTGAACCATTAACAGTGTTCAATCCAAAGGGACCTAATGCTGAAACATTATCAAACACAATTATCTTATCCATTATTACGATGGCCTTTATATTGCTAGTCGTGTATGTGCTTTTGGCTTTTATGCTTACAAAATATCGTGCATCAAAAGCAGCTGCAGATTATGAGCCTCCTCATGAAGAAGGAAGCCATCTGCTTGAAATTACATGGACAGTAATTCCAATTATTATCGTAGCATTTTTAGCTGTTGTGACAGTAAGAACAACATCTACAGTAGAAGCTCAACCAGCAGGTTATGACGATAAGGAGCCTTTAGTGATTTATGCATCATCATCAAACTGGAAATGGCACTTTAGTTATCCAGAAGAAGGTGTTGAAACAGTTAACTATGTAAACCTTCCGGTGGATCGTCCAATCGAATTTAAGCTTTACTCATTTGGTCCAATTACAAGTTTCTGGATTCCTCAATTAGCAGGTCAAAAATATGCTATGAGTGATATGTTAACAACAATTCACCTTGCAGCAGATGAAGTTGGTTCATTTATGGGACGTAACTCTAACTTTAATGGACGTGGCTTTGCAGAAATGGAATTTGAAGCACAATCTATGACACAAGAAGACTTCGATAAATGGGTTGCTGATGTTAAAGCGAAAGAGGCACCATTAACAGAAGAAAAATTTGATGAGCTTTTAGAGGCAGAACATGTTGGTCGCCAAAGCTTCTCATCTACACACTTAGACTTTAGACCAGCTCCAATGGAACATGGTAAACACATGAATATGGATGAAATGGATCATGGGGATATGTCTGAAGAAGACATGAATAATGAACATTCTGGTCATTAATTTGATTTTATCGTTGAACGAATCGAGACATTAATTTTTAATTCTGAAAGGAGCGCATCCAATGAGTATGGAAGAATTATTCCATCCAATGCAAGAACCGATGATTTTAGCGGCAGCTATTAGTATCGTAGTTGGTGCAGTGGTTATCGTAGCAGGCCTTACTTATTTCAAAAAATGGGGCTATTTCTACAAAAACTGGCTATCAACTGTTGACCATAAAAAAATCGGGATTATGTATATCGCAGTAGCATTATTAATGCTATTCCGCGGTGGTATCGATGCACTATTAATGCGTGCACAAACAGCCGTTCCAGATAACGGACTTCTTGATGCACAACACTATAATGAAATTTTCACAACACACGGTTTATTAATGATTCTATTTATGGCAATGCCATTTGTTATCGGCTTAATGAACATTGTCATTCCACTTCAAATCGGTGCACGTGACGTTGCTTTCCCACGTCTAAATGCTGTCAGTTTCTGGTTATTTGCAGCAGGTGCTGGTTTATTAAACTTATCATTCATTATCGGTGGTTCACCAGACGCTGGTTGGACAGCCTACTTCCCGCTTGCAAGTACGGAATTTAGTCCGACTGTAGGGAATAACTATTATTCTTTAGCCCTTCAATTATCAGGTATTGGTACTTTAATGACTGGTGTTAACTTTATCACGACGATCATTAAAATGCGTGCCCCTGGTATGACATTAATGAAAATGCCAATGTTTTCTTGGTCTATTTTAATTACAAACATTATTATCGTATTCGCGTTCCCAGTATTAACTGTAGCGCTTGCTCTGATGATGTTTGATCGTCAATTCGGCACAAAATTCTTTGCGATGCAAGACGGTGGTATGGATATGCTTTGGGCCAACCTTTTCTGGGTTTGGGGACATCCTGAGGTTTATATCGTTATCCTACCTGCTTTCGGTATTTTCTCAGAAATCATTGCAACATTCGCACGTAAAAACTTATACGGTTACAAATCAATGGTGATGAGTATGGTGGTCATTTCCCTACTATCATTCGTAGTTTGGGCCCATCACTTCTATACAATGGGTCATGGTGTAATGGTAAACAGTGTTTTCTCTATTACAACAATGGCAATCGCAGTTCCTACTGGGGTTAAAATATTTAACTGGCTACTCACAATGAGGCACGGGAAAATTCAATTTACAACACCAATGCTTTATGCACTTGGCTTCATTCCTATCTTCACAATTGGTGGAGTTACAGGGGTAATGCTAGCGATGGCAAGTGCTGACTACCAATATCATAATACGATGTTCTTAGTTGCCCACTTCCACTATGTTTTAATTCCAGGTACAGTATTTGGTGTCCTTGCAGGTTACCACTACTGGTGGCCTAAAATGTTCGGTTTCCGTCTAAATGAAAAATTAGGGAAAGCTGGTTTCTGGTTCATTGCCATCAGCTTCAACGTAACATTCTTCCCGCTATTCATTTTAGGTTTAGATGGCTATGCTCGTCGTATGTACACTTATTCTGAGTCTACTGGTTATGGTCCATTGAACATGTTATCGTTCGTCGGTGCTCTAGGACTTGCAGTCGGCTTTGCATTAATCGTCTACAATATTTACTATAGCTGGAAGCATATGCCTCGTAATGAAAAGGCAGATGTTTGGGATGGTCGTACACTTGAGTGGGCTACACATTCCCCAGTACCAGAATATAACTTTGCCGTAGTGCCTACCGTTACTCGCTTAGATGAGTTCTGGTTCGCGAAAAAAGAAGGTCGCGATATTACGGCAGGTACAATCGAAAAAATTCACATGCCAAATAATACAGGCACACCATTCTGGATGAGTGGATTCTTCTTCCTTGCAGCATTCTTCGCTGTATTTAATCTATGGATTCCAGCCATCATCAGTATGCTTGGTGTATTTGGCTTCATGATCCATCGTTCATTTGAAAAAGATCATGGTCGTTACATTTCAGTTGAAGAAGTAATGGCAACTGAGAAAAGCTTGAGAGGTGATAAATAATATGAAAATCGATTCTTCACTTCCATTAGAATATAGTACAGAGGAAAACCGTCTAAAAATCTTTGGTTTTTGGATTTTCCTTGGCGCCGAAATCGTGTTATTTGCCACATTGTTTACTGTGTATTTCACACTTCATACACGTACAGGTAGTGGACCAAATGGTGCCGAAATTTTCGAATTAACTCCAGTTCTATGGGAAACATTCTTATTATTAACAAGTAGTTTCACAATTGGTCTTGGTGTTCATGCAATGCGTATCGGTCGTAAAAAAGCGATGATGACATTCTTTATCATCACTCTATTACTAGGCCTTGGCTTCTTAGCTATTGAGATTGATGAATTTGTCACATATGTACACGAAGGTGCGACGATTCAAACAAGCGCATTCTTATCTTCCTTAATGACTTTACTTGGAACGCACGGTGCCCACGTAACATTCGGTTTCTTCTGGGGCGTAGCTATTTTAATCCAAGTAGCGAAACGTGGCTTAAACCCACAAACGGCTAATAAAGCGTTTATCTTCTCACTGTACTGGCATTTCCTAGACGTTGTTTGGATTTTCATCTTCAGCTTCGTCTACTTGAAAGGACTGATTAGCTGATGAAGGAATTATTCCCAAAACAACATGTGATGGGCTTCGGCTTCTCACTACTACTAACAATCGTAGCTTTAGCAGTTGTTAAATTTGATATGTCTCTTAATATGGCATTTGGAATTTTACTAGTAACGGCTCTTGCACAGGCAACTGTACAATTAGTATTATTCATGCACATCGGTGAATCTGAAGATAAAAAAACGTTATATACAACAATTTTATACTCAGTATTCGTAGGTGTTGTGACTATCATTGGTACATTATTTGCTATGATCTGGGGCTATAATTGATCCATTACACTACGGTGTAAGCAAAAGGCTGTCTGAACTTATCATCCTTGTATGATAAGTTCGTGACAGCTTTTTTGTTTTATCCCTATTCATTTGGTAATTATCACGTTTACCACTTACAAAAGTAGGAATAATGTTATTTTTTTAATAAAAAAGTAGTTCTTTTCTAACAATTTATGAAACTTTTCCTTTTCTAGTGCGTATAGTAGTAGATAGTGTTTTTTACCAAGAATAGGAGATGAAAGTAATGAAGAAAATTTTTAAAGTATTAGCAGTCGGAACACTAGCGTTGACACTTGCCGCTTGTAATTCAAGCGCTACGCCTACGAAAGACACAACTAATAAAAGCAAGCTCACTTTAGAACAAGTGTATGACAAGGCAGTAGAACGCCAGGCTGATATTCAAAGTGCAAGTGCTAAAATGGATATGACACAGGTGACAAAGGTTGGGTCTGGTGAAGAAGCAATGGAGTTTTCAATCGACTCCAAAATGGAGATGGATATCATCGTTGATCCACTTGCAATGCATTTATCAGGATCTATGACAATGCCTGATATGATGAATGAAGGTGAAGAAACAATGGACATGCCAATTGAAATGTATATGAAAAAAGATGCAGGCTTATTTATGAAGGATTCGACAACAGACAGCTGGTTAAAGCTTCCTAATGAGGACTTTGATGCTATATTAGATCAAACGGCGGCTTCTGCTGATGCGAAAGAACAGCTAGAACAATTGAAAAAATTCATTAAGGACTTTACATTTGAACAAACGGATGATGAATATGTCCTTACATTAAATGCAAAAGGCGATAAATTCAAAGAGCTAATCGATTCTGAGATTAATAAGTCTATCCAAGAAATGGGTCTAGAAGAAAACCCAATGGATCAACTATCAATTGAAAAAATTAACTACGTGCTACACATCGATAAAGAGACTTTCGATACGAACAAAATGGATATGAATTTTGACTTAAAAATGGCCGTAGAAGGTGACGAATTGTTAATGAATACAAAATCAGTCGTTACGTATACGGAATTTAATCATCTAAAAACAATTGATATACCTCAAAGCATTATTGATAACGCTCAAACAATCCAATAATAAAAAAACCTGCTTGTCGACTAGCACAAGCAGGTTCTTTTACTCTAAACTATTTAACCACTAACGAACAATCAACACATCACAAAGCGCATGACGTACGACTTTCTCTGCTACAGAGCCTAACATCATTTTCTCCATACGATTTAACCCAGTTGCACCACAAACAATTAAATCAACCTGAGGTAATTGTGTTAAAATACCTTTCGGTGAACCTGTTTCTACAATGGATTCGACCTCTTTGACTCCTGTCTGTAACGCCTCTTTTTCTAGCTTTTCCATTTTAAGAATGTTTTCCTTCTTCAATTCCTCGGCATATTTTAAGTCATATGCTGAAACTGCTCCAAACGATTTTGTATCAATGACATTCACCAATTGTAAAAGAGCATTGTATTCCTTTGCTAATTGACTCGCTCTATCCAATGCTTTTAATGATTGTTCTGAGAAATCAATTGCTACTGCAATCTTAAGATAGTTTGCCATGTTTGTCCTCCCCATTCTTCCTACCATTCCATGTTTTCTCAAATATTATATCACAATGGCGTTCGATATAGTTTATCATCCTGAGGTTGTGGATTTCCACGACCATCTGTATTATTGCTAATAAAATAAAGAAACTTTTCATCCACAAAGACATCACGAATTCTACCAAATTCTGATAGTAATTCATTGTGTTTGTTCTTATTTATATCAAAAGCTAGGACTGCTGTACCTCTTAGGGCAGCGACATATAATTGATCATTTACAATAGCAATGCCTGATGGAGCCCATGTGGTAGAAGCACCGGATGTAAAAAGAGGTGTTATCATCCCCTGCTCTTTCTCCATTCCTTCAATAAGAGGCCAGCCATAATTCTTCCCCTTCTCAATGATATTAATTTCATCACTTGCTGCATTGCCATGTTCACTGGCATACATCGTCCCATCAGTAGACCATGTTAAGCCTTGTGGATTTCGGTGTCCATAGCTGTATATATAGGATTGAGGAAAAGGATTATCATTCGGTATGGAGCCATCCAAATTGATGCGCAAAATTTTTCCTTCTAAAGCTTCCACGTCCTGTGCTAAAGAAGGTTGTGTTGCATCTCCTACCGTTGCATACAGCTTTCCGTCAGGACCTATTTTCAATCGTCCACCATGATGATATGTACCACTCTTTATTCGATCCATAATAAGATCCTGTTCGACCCATTTATCATCGCTAAACGTTAACGTAACAATTCGATTAAATTGTTCCTCTCCCTCGACATACGTATAATACGCATAGGCAACTTGACTGGTAGGAAAATTAGGCGCTAATACAAATCCCAACATACCCGCTTCTGGCGCAGTTGATAGCTCCTTTTTCAGGATAATCTGCTGCCTATCAACGCTCCCTTCTGCAATTTTTACAATATTGCCTGGCCTTTCTGCTATATAAAAGACATCTCCACTTTTTTGAATCGACCATGGTGTCTGCAATTGATCTGCTATTATTTCAACAGAGGAATTCATAGCATCTATCGCGTGATTTCCCTCACTCTCTAACCTTTTATTGGTATTATCCTTCGTTGACGTACAAGCAACACATAGAATCATTGTTAGCAGTAATAAAGGCATGTAACGTCCCATGATTATTCATCCTCTCATTTGTGAAAAATAGAAAGAGACGCCACCTAGACGCCTCTCTTACTTTTTATACTTTCAAGCAGGATTATTTCACCAAATGTTCTTGTTTTTTCTAACACCTCTAGAAAGGCTTCTTTACGATGGATGAGTCGTTCTTGGTGCAATTTCTGATAGGAATGCTGAAAATCATCTATAGCTATTTTATCCATAAACTCACCTCATATAGTAGTACATGCTAATACCATTATAATGTTGGAAAATTCTTACGACAATTCTAATTGTATTTTTGATTACATGTTCCCAAAATAACAAGGAGAAAAGACATATAATTTCTTGTAGCAGCCATTTAAATTTATCTAGCTAATGAATGAAAAATGGAAGTACTTTTTCTTCCACAGCTTGTTCACCTGCTTGAATCCATCTACTTTTATCATGAATGTATCCATCTTTATCAAGCGGGGTTTGAAATTGGCTAACACCAGTTGCATCTAGTAAGGAGCCCTCATCATAATCTAGACCAATATTCTCAACATGCTTAATGACAAATGGCTTTTGAAAACGAATTTGAGCATCTTCATTATCAAGCTCTCCTGATGTGACGATAAAAGGGACACGTAAATAAATAGTTTCTCCTGCCTCTTTCCATAATACCGAGTCAAAGCTACCTTTATAGTACTCCCAATTCCCGCCGATCGTGAAACCCCGATCGGCAATTTTATCTCGTAAATAGCCAAACCCTATCTCTTTTCCAACAATTTTTGATTCAAATTGTAACATTTTACATTCTCCTCCTTTCACTCGATAAAAGTTTAACCTAAAAGACGACATTACAAACTAGCTAAAAGATCATTTTGCTTAAAAAAAATCCCGAAACCTGAGTAAATTATGGTTTCGGGATTTTCTTAAATTTTTTATAAAGGCACTGAAATATTTCGATGTAACACACATTTAGTAGCTTCCCTTAGTGGCAAGCAATTTTGCAGTCTCTTTTCCAATACCACTTCCAGCACCTGTAATAATGACTACTTGTTGCCCCATATTGATATATGCTCCCCTCTTACAAACTATGATAGTATTTTAATTTCATTAACTTAAAGCCTTCATAATTGTTGTTTTGAGCTACCTCATTTCAATGTTTTGTGTAATAATCAAATCCACCTAGATACATTAAAAAACTTCGAGGTTGGCCCCCGTATACCAGAAATCACCTTTGACGTAGAGTGTTGCATTAGCAACCTCTAGAAGAGGAAATCGATATAAATGATAAGCTGTTAGATGACATGACCACCTTTGGAAATATGATTGGACTGCTTATCATGCAAGCTAGAAAAAGCAAAAAAGAGGGCTTTCTGAGCAAGCGTGAATTAGAGGTAATGAGACAGGTAGCGCAGGGAGATAGTACAAAGGAAATAGTAGATGTTATGAAATTAAGTGAATTAACCATTACACAATATGTAAAATCTGCTATCTAAAAATTGCGTGCCAAAAATCGCTCTCATGCCATTAGCATTCTTTATCAAAAAGGAATCATTCTTTAAAAAATCAGGGGAGCACGCTACTCCCCTTTTTTAGTAACCCACAATTGTCTGCGCTTTAACAACTTCCTTACCCCCAGTAGGCCTTCATTAAATCTATTGACCACGCTGGCTGTTTAACATCCTCTTTAGGCAAAAATTCTTTCATTACAGGCTTTATGTCTAGTATAGGTGTGCCATCTATAGCGTCTAGCCCTTGAACGATTAATCCTCTTGATTTGACCTCTAACAAGGCAACAATTGTACTTCCTAATTTATTAGGTCTATTCTTACCTCTTTGTGCAAAAATGCCGACCTCAGGATAATCATCATTATTTCTCGGATGTCTTGCCTCATATTGAATCTGATCGTCTGTAACCTTATCAAAATAAAAAATAACTTCTAGATGAGAAAAATCTTCTATTCCTTTTAAGGACGCCTCTTGGATATGATCAGCAAGTTCAATAGTTGAAATAATCTCTCCCCAATGATCATCTTTTATCATTTGCCGATTGTTACGAACGGTAGCGATTGATTGAATAGTATATTGCATGTCTTTTATCCCCCATCTTTTCGAATATCTACTATATGTCCTTTCATTCCAGAATAGACTAACTGGACAGAAAAAAAGATGATTAACGATGTTAATCACCTGACGTGCCATAATCCTTAATGGAAACATTCACTTCACATGTAATAGGAACCTCACTAAACGTTTGATCCCATTCTTTTTTTCTTTTTTGCCATACTTTCGGGTAATCGATTCTTAGTTTATTGTCAAATCCAGAAACATCTGTTTGAAATTCATGTTGCGTTTTATCTAGTGCTTTCCTCACTAATTGTTCTATCTCTTTTTCAAATAATTTCTCTGCTTTTTTCAAAAATTGATTGTCAAATGCTTTATCGGAGAGAACCCAATGTTCAGCAATTCTTCCCTCTGATTGAATTTTTATCGTAAAGGAGATTTGATCGCCTTTTACATGTGGAATAATTTTACTTTTAGCTGAAATAATTTCATACACAATGGGTGCTCCTGACTCCTCATCAAAGCCTTTGACAAGACCACCTTTCGCATCGCCAGACATCCATGCAATTCCTTCTAGGTCACTCTCATTTAAAAATCCTCGTAGCTTTTTGGTTTTTCCTTCAATGATAGCAGCGCCTGCAAATTTTACTTCTCCATTTTCCGTACTCACATTTTGCAATAAAAAGCTAGAGTCTGAATACAGCTTCCCCTCTAGTTTGGCTACGGTCATCGGAGGCAAAATTTTAGTCGTCCTTTCATGTCCCTCCATCATTTCTACTAATTGAAAGGCAGGAATTTTAGTTGGTTCATTTGTTTCCAGTGCCTGACTTGCCTGATCCCGAGCAATAAAGAGCAGTCCACTTGGCCGTATTTCTAATTCTCTTAGAAAAAAATCCAACGTTTGCTGGAGATTGATAGTACTAGCCAATTCCTCACCAATAATAATTACTTTGGAATGTTCAGCAAAGGAACGTTTATCCACCTTTAACAGCATATTTCGTAAAGTTGGTAACACCGCATCACCTGTCTCAGAAACATTTTTATACGCTTTTCCTGGCAATGCTCCCTCTTTTGTTCCAGAAACCGTTGTCTCTGACGTAACAAATTGATTGGTAATTGTTAGCAACTGTCTGTTTGCATACCTAGCATCTTGTTGCTCTTCAGAGGAAACATCACCCGTCTCTAAATCCAATGATGTACCTACAATAAGGCCTAAATCCTCTATCTCTTTACTACTCCAACATCCAGTAAGAAGTAAGGTTACCGTCGCAACTAGAAGTAAACGTACACAGCATTGTATTCGCTTCATGCTTTCTTTCCTTTCAATTTCGAAATAAGGAGTAAGGTTATCGGTACTAAACCAAATAAAATTAATGCAGCATGACCAATCTTATCGCCAAATGTAAAAAGATCATTAATATTTTTAGGTGTCATCGCAATAATGTAGATAATTGGCAGTAATCCATATAAGAAAGGATGCATATTTTTCTTAAACAGTTGGGCTAAACCTAAAGTGGCCGCATAATAAGTAATCGTAAAGGTAGCAAAGATTTGCATAATCCAAATTACAAGAAGAAATGACTCAAAGCGTTCAAAAATTAAACCAGGGATTTCAAAACTTCGCATTAATTCAATCGTTGGCCAAGTCCTTGTCATAACACCTTCAATAGATAGAGCACCAATGACCATCACAACCGTGATGACATAAAAGAGCAAAGGTATGGCAATACCCGCCAGTACAACCTTTACGGCTTTTGATTTATCTGATGGGTACATAAATGCCACAAGTAGTAGCATAATTTCAGGCCCTAAAAATGCCAGGGTCGCTGTTTTTATTCCCTTTAACATCGGAACAACGCCCAGACCGAGTACTGGTCTCAAATTATCGATTTCAAAAATCCCTAAGCTTAAAAAAGCCACAAGTAAAAAAATAACAAAGGTAATAGGAAAAATGATTTCAAATAAGCGAGCAATTGTATTGATGCCACCGCTTATTAAGTAAAGCCCAACCCATAAAAAGGGCAAAATAATCGCCCAAGTGGGGGTCCCTTCTAATAAGAAGAGAGAGGTTACTTCAGCCATGATGCGAACTTCAAAGGCAGAAATGGTAAAAAAGTAGGCAATTACACACGCACTTATAAACCACCCTAACCACTTTCCTATGATATCTTGATTATATTGATAAAATGTTTTGTCAGGGTATTGTTGGCTTAGCTTCACAATGATTACACCTGCAATCATTGCAACGACACCACCTAAAAATACACTAATCCAAACATCTGGCGTTTTTACCTTTTCAACAGATGCACGAGGTAAAGTAAGAATCCCAGTGGCAAGAATATAGTTAATAATAATAACAACTGCTTGTGATGTCGTTATTTTATCTTTCATACTGCTGTTCATGGCTGTTTTGCTCCCTTTCTCTTATTCCCCTTTGCGGACCGAATCTTGTGGCTTTAACAATTTAGGACGATGCTTCATCATCTTTAACGGCATTCGTACCATAAAATCTTTCCAATCACCTGCTCGATACGGAATAGTTGGGCTCAAATATGATACACCGAAGCTCTTTAGCTTTACTAAATGACTGCAAAGGAATAAGAAAAATAGAATGATGCCATATAGTCCAAATAAAGCTGCGGAAAACATCGCGACAAAACGTAGCATTCTTAGCGTGATACCAGCATTATATTGAGGGATAGCAAAAGAGGAAATTGCTGTTAATGCCACCACAATGACCATGATTGGACTAACAATTCCTGCCTGTACGGCGGCTTCTCCAATAACAAGTCCCCCAACGATCCCCATTGTCGGACCAATCGGCTTCGGTAGACGAAGTCCTGCTTCTCGTAATATCTCAATAGCGACTTCCATAATGAGGGCTTCAATCAATGCTGGGAACGGTACTCCCTGCCTTGTTGCCATCATGGACAGCGCTAGTTTAGTGGGGATTAAACCTTGATGAAAAGATACAAAAGCAATATACAGGGATGGGCCAAATAAAGAGATGCCTGCAGCAAAATAGCGAAGCAAGCGAATAAGAGAGCTCGACAACCAACGTTCATAGTAATCTTCTGGTGATTGCAGTAGCATATTAAACGTGACTGGCACAATTAATACAAAGGGAGTTCCATCTAAAAGAATTGCGACTCGTCCCTCTAATAAAGCAGCAATAACCCGATCAGGACGTTCGGTACTCTGCACTTGCGAAAATGGACTGAGGTAATTATCCTCCATCAATTGCTCAATATATCCCGATTCAGCAACATCATCCAAATGGATTGTTTCAATTCGTTCCTTCACCTCTTTGACGAGATTAGGCTGTACAATTTCATCTATATAGGCTAAAACCAACTCTTTTTTCGTACGTTCGCCTACTTCCATCTCAATAATCGACAAATTTCGATTCTCACCATGCTGCCTTAATAAAGAGGTATTCACACTTAATTTTTCTGTGAAGCCCACTCTTGGTCCACGTACCATTGCTTCAGAAACAGGCTCCTCAAGATTTCGAGTTTTGCCATGTGCCGTGCCAATGATAAATACATTCTGTATGCCATCCACAATTAATACAGTGGAACCAGTTAATACTTTGCCAACAGCTTTCATGACTTTCGATTCCTCTAGCAGATCACTCACTGGTAGGATTTCATTTCTAATTGAATGTTGTAGTTCATGACCTCTTAAAACAGACGACTTTTCTGTATGTCCATTCATTAATGATTTCAAAATATGTTTGTCAATTAATTCTTTATCGCATAAACCTTTTAGCAAAACGATTGCTGCACGATTATCCGTATTTCCTATTTGAAATTCTCTAAAATGAATATCCCAATTATGGCCAAGTTCTTTCCTCATTTGTAAAAGATCTTTATTATAATCCCCTGTAAATTGTTCTAACGTTTTTTGAACAGGGATGTGTACACTCTCACCTTGTTCACTTTTTTCTTTCATCTCAATTTTGCCATTGCTCTTATTAACAAATAAAAAAACATGAAACAATTTATAAATTAAATATGGAATAAAAAAAGCTAAAAAACCTTGTAAAAAAACTTGCCAATGTGGCATGTAGGAAATCACCTTTTCCCACATATTGATCACCCTCTTTAGTACTCTTGTACAGAGTATCTCTACATGTTTTTATCTTTATCTAAGCAGCAGTATTTTAAACTTCCAATCCTCAACATTCTTTCATAACAAGACACTAACATTCGGTGACCATAAAAAAACCAGCCTCAAATGAGTACTGGTACTTATAAAAGCAATCTTTAGCTTATGGTATACTAGCTACTATGAAAAATTAGAAGGTGAAATTTATGCTAGAAGTCAGTGAAAGTAAATTAGCACAATATAGTCTGCATTTTTTGAGTGAGACGCTTATTTTAGGAGAAGAAGTTTTTACACAACCTGAGGTCATGTTAGAAGCAGCCTTTACACAGCTCGCTTTTAGTAAAATTGATTTGGAACAGCAATATGCATTTTTCCATGAAAGCTCTATTGCACTCAATGAAGTTTTTACGTATTCGAGCGCCATTTTCGAACAGGAAAGTAACTTCCAAGAACATTCACAAAATATTGCCAAGCACTTACATAGTGTGTCACAGCATCCTAATATTAAAAGCGGAGAACTGTTTATTGGCCTTTTTGAAAATTGTTTACTATTAGATGAGGCAAAAAAGATTCTCGCTATTGTCAAAATCGATGAAAAAGAAATGTTTTTAGATGTGAAAAATGAACACAATCAAATGATCGTGAACGGCGTGGATGGCATTAACGTTAAGAAAATTAATAATATGGCTATTATTGTTGATATGGGACAGGATCAATCTCCTGCTGTTTATATTAAAACAAAACGTAAAGAAGATATTGTTTATTGGCAAGAACGATTTTTAAAAATTAAGGCAGCGGATGAGCATTATTATAAAACCAATTTAGCATTAACAGAATGCAAAAAATTCATTTTAAAGGAAGAAAATTATACTAGCACAGAAAAACTTGGGCTCTTGAATAAAACACTGGATTACTTTAGAAATGAAGAGGAGTTTCAGGTAAATCATTATATTGAAACTGTTTTTGAGCAAGCGGACACTACTCAAAAAGATATCATCATTAATTCGGTCAAACCCTATGAGACTGTCATTTCTGATAGTGCGCTAGAAAAGGCTGAAAAGAAATACAAACGTAAAATCAAACTGGATTCCAATATTGAAATCCAAGTAAATATTCAACATATCGACCAAATAGATGAATTAATTGAAGTTGGCTATGATGAGGCAACAAATCGCAAATTCTATAAAATCTATTTTCAGGATGAGCAGTAGAAGAGCTTGGATTAAACGGAAGTGTCTGCAAATTATCTTATAAGATTAATCATTAGAATGACAGCGTCTCTCCTAAAATCTTCAATTAGGAGTAAAGAGCTTAAAATAGTATAAGCTGCAATAACGCCTTAGTTCGTGCCCATGAAATTTCTCTAGAAGCACTGTAATCCTTGTAAATCTTTGCTTCGATAATTAACCCTTTACATGGTGTGAGCTGTAAATAATAGCTATTTTCCAAAGACTTCAGATACTAAAACAGTGGTCATTATCATGAATCCTCCACTCTTTAATTTTTTGAAATTTTTTTCAAAAAGCTAAAACTTTTTCAGTTGGTAAAACGTCTAATAATTGGTAACAGAAGTTAACCTAAAGGAGAATTGATAAATATGAAAAAACCTGCTAAAAAAACATGGCTATTAGCTTCAGCATTAACACTCGGGATGGCTGTATTAACACCGCTTCAAGCCGGTGCAACAGCTGTTGATACAACAAATAATGTAACGATTCAAATAGAACAAAAAATAACAGGTACCATTAAATATTTTGATGGTGGCAGCATTACCCTTAAAGGAACAGATGGAAAAAACTACTACATCGGTTTACACAATTTCTCAGATAAACAAATTGAGCAGTTAAAGCTAGCAGAGGGGCAAGAAATTTTAGTTGAGGGTAGTATTGTGAAAGATTACTCAGATTTCTTTACCTTTGCCGTCTATAAAAAAAGCTTACCTAAAGAAGTAACAAAAGAAGAATTAGTCCAACTAGAGAAACTCTTTTCTGACATGAAAAAGGCTGAAAAAGAAGAGAATTATGAGGAAATGGAACGAATCTATGAGGCGATGGATAACATCACAAGACCTTACGAATTAGCAATTTGGCAACCTGAGCCTTTTGAAGAATTTATTAATGAAGCTGCATTCGCTGAAAAAAATATTGTTATCAAAGCTCAAGATAAAGAACAGCTAAAAACACTTTATAGTAACTGGATTAAGTATGTAAAAGAAAATAAAGCGGATGAGGCATCAGAAAACATTGATAAAATTTTCACTATTCTTGAACCTTATTACCAAGAATTATATCCACCTTTAACTTTTGAAGAGTATATGGCGGATATGAACGTCGATTTAACAAAAGAGGAACTTGCAAAACTTAAAACGCTCTATGAAGAGTCACAAAAAGCTGAAAAAGATAAAGACGAAGAATTGGCCATGAAGAAATGGGATGAATTCTATGAAATACTTCGCCCACACTTTAAACCAGTTCCCTTCGAGGAATATATGGCAGATATCGAATTCAGCATTAGTAATGCGGATTACGCAAAATTAAAACAACACTATGAAGAAGCAGTTGCCCTTGAACAAAAGGGTGAAGATGAAAAAGCTGGTGAGCAATGGGAAGCCTTTTATAAAGTTTTAGACCCTTACTACGAAGCGAACAGAGAAATTCTTATCTCACCATCTAAATTAACATTTAACGGTCAAGATTTTACGCCAGAGCCAGAAACAAATTAAATAAAATTTCAAGGGCCCTCCTATTGGTTTTAGGAGTGGCCCTTTTTGGAGTGACAATTTTGTCATGTTATCCCGGAAATAGTCATGTTAATCGATGGTTTACCCTTATTTTTCTTGTTACAGTAAACCATGTTGTCACAAGCACATTACGTTCTAAGGAGAAAAACAACATGACATTATTCATGAAGAAATCGGTGATGATGACAGTAATGTTACTGTTCTTTTCGTTCACACCCGGATTTGGACACGCAGCATCAAATGATGCAATTAGTAAAATTGATCAGTTTATTAAGGAGCAGCAAACCATTAGTAAAATCCCAGGAATTTCAGTAATTATTGTTGATAAAGGGAAAACCGTCTATCAACGGGGCTTTGGCTTTGCAGATACGAAAACAAAAACGCCGGTTACCTCTGATACTCTTTTTGAGCTAGGCTCCACGTCTAAAGCATTTACAGGTCTTGCTATTTTTCAATTAGAAAAGCAAGGTTTGTTAAAACGATCCGATGATGTCAGAAAGTATATCCCTTGGTTATCATTAACCTATAAAGGCGAGGATCAGGCTGTGACAATACAGCAGCTATTGTCTCATACTAGCGGAATTCCCTCAAATTCCATTACTCGAATCCCAGAAAGCACAGCGGATAATGCCCTTGAATTAACAGTTAAAACACTACTGTATCAATCTCTAAATCGTCAACCAGGTAGTTCTTTTGAATATGCAACCATCAACTATGATGTCTTAGGACTCGTCATTGAACAAGTGGCAAAACAGCCATTCGATCAGTATATTCAACAGAAAATTTTACAACCTGTTGGTATGCATCAATCTTTTGTAGGGATTCACCAAGTACAGTCCACACATATGGCTTCTGGCTATAAAATAGGTCTAATGAGAGAGCAGCCATTCATACCACCTATCTATCGTGGCAATATCCCTGCTGGTTATATCATCAGTAACGCTAATGATATAGCCAGATGGTTAAAATTACAGTTAGGAAACAGTGATATCTATTCAATCAGTAACAATTTAATTCAAGAATCCCATACTCCAGATCTAACAGTGGAGCCTTTTGATACGAATACTTACTATGCAAACGGTTGGGCCGTTGTGAAAAAGGACACAAAGTCATATATCTACCATGCTGGTGAGAATCCAACCTTTTCCTCGTATTTCATTATGCAACCTGACGAATAATTCGGGGTTGCTATTTTAGCCAATATGAATACAAGCTCTACCACAGCGATTGGACAAGGTGTTATGGATATATGGGAGGGCAAAATGATTGACATGCTACATATCAGCAGCTATCAAAAGCTAGATAAAATTGTGACAATCATCTGTGCTATCATCATCGCAATCAGCATTATTTTCTGTTATCTATTCGTTAAGAATATACGCAGCCTTTATAAAAAACAATGTAGTATGGCAAAGCTAAATTACAAAAGAATATTGTTCTTATTTACCCATACTATACTTGTGGCGACAATGCTGACAGCAATATTTATCACACCTAACACAGTACTTGGCGGCTTAAATTGGACATTTATTAAAGTGTGGGCACCAACTTCAATTACATTCCTGTTGTATAGCTCCATTTCGGCCAGTTTTCTATATTTATTATTAGGCTTTATGATTATTGGTACTAAAAGGAAGAATTAAAAATTTAATAGCTTGATGAGCTAATGGTAAAGATACTAACCTGTATAATTCATTGAAACAACTTCAATGATTTGATTTTCTTCAGCCTTTGGAAAGAAGTTGTAGGAACAGACCATATCATTTTAGAGAAATATTAATACTTGGGAGCGGAACAAGCTCTTTCCGCTCTAATGTTTTTTCGTCAACAATTCTTATAGTTGGCGTAATGATTAGCGTTCGAATATCAGAATCAGGTATAAAAACCTCAACATAACCATTTACTCGCCCAGAACCGCTTTTAATAGTTGTTGCTCCTACCTTTTCATATACATTTCCAAGATTATCTTCTATGTCTACCATTAAAAATTCTGTCTCCCAGTCAAGATTTCCCTCAAAATAAAGAGTGGTTATATATTTTCCCTCTGTTATTTGATTATATAATAGCTGGTATTGATCATTACCAAATGGTATATTTACTTTTCTTGAATACGCTCGGGTTGGTGTAAGTTCTAATTGAAAGTCCCAAGCTCCTTCTACAAGAGTTGTATTTTTCATACCTATAAAATCTTTAGGACGCCAATGTACATTTATCGTTTCATCTATTACTTTGTCTGAAACTCTCGCCGTAAACATACCAATCCAAGTAACATCATTCTTTTTAATGATTTGATGACTAAGTACGTCTAACTTGTTTCCGTTGACTTCTAAATCACCCTTCCAAAATAGAGGGGGATCATCTATCGATTCTTCATGTTTCATTTCATAACTAACCGATACAACAGTTCCATCGAAAAAAGCCTCAGCTAATTCAATGGAGGTTCCGTTACTTTCGTCTTTTTGATTGATGATTGATGCATGATCACTAAATACTTGTAATTGGGGACTATCATTGCTATTTAATAGTTGCTGTACAATTGGTACTCGATTAGCCACTACAGGTAGCCAAATGCTACTACTAGTAAAAATGAATGTGAGCATGGCGACTATACTAACCCATTTCCATTTTTTAAAAACATACTTCTTGGTTGAAGATGACCGTAAAACACTTTTTTCAATATTAAACTTTTCCCAATCAGATAATTCAACTGGTTCAATCTCTTCAACATCTATTCCGATAAAGTCTTTTTCGTTCATTTAGATACCTCCCAGCTCTTCTGTTAACTTTAACTTACCTCGATATAAACGATTTTCAACAGCTGATTTAGATAGAGCAAATATCTCTGCGATTTCTCCGTTGGAATATCCTAAGTAGTATTTCAATAGAAAAATTTCCTGATCGTTTTTACTTAAATTTAAAATACTGATAAACAGTTGCTCTTTTTGTACTCTTTGTTCAACAATTCTTTCTGGAAGATCCTTGCTATTTGTAATTGATGAAAGTAACTCGACTGTTTTAGGCTTATTTTGAAGACTTCTATATGTATCAATCGCTTTATATTTTGCGATAACACCAATCCATTTTTTAAAATCAATCTCATCGCCAGAAAATTGAATACTCTTTTGCCAAATGGTTAGAAATACATCGTTGATACATTCTTCAATAGCTGTTTGATTGGGCTGTAACACTTTCACTACTATGGCTTTCACATAACCTCCATATTTGTTAATCACTTCTCTTAAAGCTTGTTCTTCCTTTTTTTGTAGCTGATTAATTAATGAATACACGATGTTAGAAAACCTCCTTTCTTCTCTACAAGTAATAACGAGCGAATGAAAAAAAACTCTCACAATATTTAATAAAAAAATAAATGATTCCTTTCCACAACAGATTGAAGAAAAATAGAAACAGATTAACATAGACTTACTGTTTCAAACCTGTTCCACCATCATTCATCAAAAAATTGACAATAATGATGGAGTGGATTGACAACTAATCTTTAGTTTCATTCATATCAAATGTTTAGTGATACGCATCCTTTGCCCAATATCCCTTTTAAAATTACGTAAATACGATTCATTAGACGAATACCCTTTTCTCTTTCAACGGCATTCATACAATAAACTGAAAGAAAGGAGAGATCTTGATGGGATACTTTGGAAATATGGGTAATTTCAATTGTTGTTATGGAGGCTATGGTAATGACTATAGCGGGGGTTATAACATGAGTTGTGGTATGGACTATGGCGGTAAAAATAATAGTTCAACATTCGTTTTAATCGTTGTGCTATTCATTCTTCTCATTATTGTTGGAGCAGCTTTCGTCCAAAAAGAATATTAATATTTATTGATAAAACATGAAAAAGGGATGATCTTCATTATTGGGAGCCAATAATAATGTCGATACATCATAGCAAAAAGGGTCACTCCCCGTCTAGTGGCCCTTTTTAAATCTGTATACCCTTTGCCTTATTCAATTTTATATTTTCCATTTCCCACATTTTCGGTAATACACATCGCTAAAGAAATATAATAAGCCCCATTTTTACACCCATTCATCCCCAATATCTACTTTTACATCATAAAGTTTTTTAAAAATGAAACCATCTAAAGCCATGAATCGTAAACTTATTTAAGAAAGCCAGCACTTTTTTTGTAAAAGGGGTCGAGTAATGTGAAGAAATGGTTGCAAGAAAGGAAAAACACAAGGAGAAGAGAGAAGAGACGTAATGATCAATATTCTTTAATTGACTTATTTCTTGACGTACTTGTTTGGATACCAGAATTGCTTTTCCTCCCATTTAGAATCATTTATTGGTTGTTAAGAGGGGTTGGAAGGTTTATTGGAGAAGGTTTTAATTAAAAGCTATTCTAAAGGAAATCATTTGAGTTTTTGAACCAATACGATTGAGGCAAGGGAAAATTTTGTGGAGCATTCAAAAGGGATAACGTCATTTAGTTGATGCGCTGACCCTATCCCTTTCCAAGTGGCATCCCCCTTTAAATTGGATTAATTGGATATAAACGGTGCTTTTTGTACATATTTTTGATTTTCTATTTGGTTAATGGTGAATGTAGCTATATCCCTATTTGTTATCTTTGTCCCTGGCATATCTCTAAGATTTTCCTTTATGAACCCTACTTCTTTTCCCTCTACTATAAATGGAAGTCTAATTAGGGTCCATTTGATTACTTGATTATGGCTAAGTAGATGCCATTCTTTTTTCTTATCCATCATCATTTTTGAATAAATAATTTTAAATATCTTTGCACCTATTCTATTTATCATACTCTTTGTATCTCCAGCAATGGTTAGAGATCCACCCGTTACCCCAATATAACGATCCACATGTAAATCAGACATGACTCCCAATATATTTTCCGTTACTTTACTATAAATTGGTTTTTCTTTCATTGGTTGACCAAAAGTATTGATAACGATTTGACAATCTTTTAATAGCTTTTGAAGATCTTCGATATTTTGTGCATTTCCTTCTATTACCTCAATCCTACTGTCTCTGAAAACTAACTTTTCTGGGTTTCTAACAAGCATACGTACGTGATATCCTTTCTCTAATGCTTTAGAAGCCATGTAACGCCCCGCTTTACCTGTTCCCCCAATAATTGCAATCTTTTTATAAACGTCCATGATGCCCCCTGATTATCATAATAATATGTATACGGGCAAATCATGGTTTGGATTCATTAATTCTATTATTCACGTCTCTGAATCAAATGAGATAAAGGAATAGTAATTTTGTTCATTCAGAGCTTTTGTCTAAACAAAAGAAAAAGAACCACTCTCTTAAAAGAAAATGGCACTTCCAACGCCTCATCGTACTTACTTGATAATACGCTTTTTAGATGTACTCAACTTAACTCTTGTGTAAAAATATAGATCAGTGGTGCATATTATTTACTAAATCTTTATTATATGCAATCCACTTCTCCATTTCTCTCTCGACTGCTCGGTTTTGCCATTCAAACCAAATACCTGTACATTCACTGCAGTGACTATCGACACCCTTTTTTTCATGTGTATCTTTACATGTAAACACAGTCTTTTTACGACAACTATAACAGTAAATGATTATGTCTTTATAAAACTCCATCCCGATCAACTCCTCAAATTTACACCTATTTCTTTCCTTTTTTCATCTAAATTATTCTTTAAAAAGAAATACGTAAGGATATGAGCGCCATCATGTTTGTCCTTTCCTTTCCTAATAATAAAACGATTCAAACCCTTACCATTAAAGGATTTGAATCGCTTTTTCAGTTAGTCCATCTTTTCAATTTGAATCTTAAAGAGAATATAAAATCCTAGTATTACAAAAGGACCTATAAAAAAAGCAATTCAAGGTCATGGTATGATATCCTATAGACTTTGATATCGTACACAATCCCTTGAATTGCCTTAAATTATTTAGACTCTACATTTTCATCAGGAGAGTAATTATATTGAGAAGGATCAACTGGCGTATAACCTGTTGGCGTATAGAATCTCAATAAGTCACCATTTACGACTCTATCAGATAACGCCAATTTATGATCTACTTCATTTTTAATCTTCTTTGCTTCCTCCAATTGACTGTCGTCTAATGGTAAGCCTGTTTTATTATCATAATATTTTTCATTAATTGAATAAATCGTAGGGCTGACAAAATCGCCATTTCTAAATGGTACAATTTCATCATGCTCTTCTGATAATAAGTCTGAACCAAATTGAACAAATTGTTGTGAATCAATTCCTAGTAAATGCAATAACGTTGGCAGTAGGTCTGTTTGGCCACCATAGCTATGGTTGGTACCACCTTGTATGCCTGGAACATGTATAAATAATGGTACACGTTGTAAATTAGCACTTTCATATGGTGTAATCTCTTTTCCAATGACTTGTTCCATCGCTTTATTATGATTATCGGAAATACCGTAATGGTCACCATAAAGCACAATCATTGAATGATCATATAAACCTGATTCTTTTAATTGCTGGAATACCTGTTGAATTGCTTCGTCTGCATAACGCGCTGTTTGGAAATAATTATCAACGCTTGCATCTCCCGTATTGGCTTTATCAATTGTCACTAAATCTTGATTCATTTTATATGGATAGTGATTCCCTACCGTAATTAATTTTGTATAAAAAGGTTGTGGTAAGGAGCTTAAAAGATTTTGAGATTGTTCAAAGAATGGTTTATCTAACAAACCATATTCAGCCATGTCCTCGGAAGTACCTGTGTTATAGTAACTAGCATCAAAGAATTTGTCGAATCCAAATGATTTATAAATCACATTTCTATTCCAAAAGCTTCCGTTATTACCATGGAATACAGCTGATGTATAACCATAATCTTTTAAAATACTTGGAGCTGCCTGATACGTATTTTGTGCTTTTGTAATATAAGCTGATCCTTGAGGTAACCCAAATAAAGAGTTTTCAAGCATAAATTCTGCATCAGACGTTTTCCCTTGACCTGTTTGATGGAAGAAATTATCAAAATACAATGTATTCTTATCTTTTGCTAATGAATTTAAAAATGGTGTTACTTCTTCACCGTTTAATTTATAGTCGATTAAAAAGTTTTGGAATGATTCTAAATGTAAATAGATAACATTCATTCCCTTAGCTGCACCAAAATATTGTGCTTTCGGTTTGGCATAGTTTGATTTTGTATAGTTAATTACTTCTGTAATATCACTACTATCAGCCAAAGCTCTCTGAGAAGATGCTTTCATCGTTTCAACTGAGTCATAAATCGTATAGTTATACATCCCTAGATATTTCACAATATAGTTTCTATCAAAACCACGTGTTAAAAGTTGAGGACGATTAGATTCAGCTAGTCCTAAATTAAGGACTGATACCGCTAATGCAAAGGCAATGATTGCCATTCCCTTTTTATAGCCAAAACGCTTCGAATCTTTTGGGATTTTTTTAGAGAATAGTAGATAAAACATAACAAAAACATCCACAAAGAATAAGATATCATAAGGTTTTAGCAAAGAAAGAACACTGCCGCCTAAATCCCCGAAGTTCTGCGTTTGGGAAAGTGTAGGTAATGTAATGAAATCACTAAAGAATCGGTAATAAACAATGTTGGCATATAAGACAATAGACATCAATGTGTAAACTACAACGAGTGATGTGTATTTTCTTTTTCCTTTAAATATAAATGAAAATCCTAGAAATAGCATTGCTGAGCCTAGTGGATTTATTAGTAAAAGGAATTGTTGAATGATTCCTTCAACACCTAAGTCAAATTGTGATAGTTGAGAGATGTATGTTTTAATCCATAACATTAATACTGCTACTATATAAATTCCTAAAAAGTTTTGTAATAGGTTATCTTTTTTATTTACTAGATTTTTCATTTTTGCACCTACCTTTTACTGATTAAATTAAAATCTAGATATATATACTGATAAGTACTGTATTGCACTTTATAAAATGTTACGTTACAATAGCTTTTTTCGCGACCAATGTATAGTACTCCCCATTTAAACTTCTGTCAAGTTGTTAGCAATTCTTCATATAAATATTTCTAATTAACCTAAATATTGTTCAAAAAATACCCAGTAAGCATAAGTTTTTAACTAACTTTTACTGGGTACTTTAAGCCATAATTAACCTTTATGAAATCTGCCCCGCAATTTTTCTCATTTGGGCATCAAAAAATCTCCCATTCAAATGAATTGGAAGATTTTCTGGAACACTATTTAGACTAAAAAACAAGATTCTATGACATCGTTTTCTAGCATTTATACATTTCTATAGAATCTTTCTTTCTATTTAGACGCTTTAATATTTATTTGAGCACTTACTGAATCTTTCAATGATGAAGAAAGACCTCGTCTGATTAAATTTGCAGAAACAGGCGCTCTCCCCATCTCCCTTGCCCAAATTGATAATTGTCCTATATGGTGAATTTCATGTGCAATGGTATGACGAATGATTTCCCCCCATGTATGTGTCTCCATACTACCATCGTCTAATGAAATATGAAGTATACGCCCTTCCATACTGTCATCCCATTGGTTTACAAAGCTTTCTACTTCTAAATAAAATGCAGCTTCCAATTTACGAACCTTTTCCAAGCTACTATATTCATCAAAGCACTCCTGAAAATCAGTTTTCCCTTGTAATAGACGAATCCAACTCCATTCAACATCAATGATATGGAAAAGTGTGTGTAGTATACTGCCCATTCCACCAGTTCGGTTTTGAAAAAGTTCTTCATCAGTCAACTCTTCACACCAACGAAACCAGTCTTCCCTAACTAGCCAATTATATTTAAAAAATGTTTGCAAAAAAGCACCTCCGTAGTTGTTGAATATTATAACTCACAATTTCTTCATATAAAGTGAGGATTCCTTCTCTGCTCTTTTCACATATCCAAATAAGCACTAAAAGTAACATAAGTATAGCAACATTTCTAAGGTCAAAGTCTAGTAATCACCACTTCTGGTTACTCTTATGAATTTTTCTATAAACGTAATCTGCGTTATCTAAGTTTTTCCAGCTACTAATAAAATTTAGTATTAGCATAAAAATTCCAAATAAAATAAATGCCACCATATATTTACCTATGAAAAATAAAACAAACGTTGCAACCAAAAGGAATATCATTAAAATTATTACGAGGATTTGTAATTTCCCCTTCTTCTTCTCATCCATCTGTTCAACCTCCAATTAGAGCGCCGATACTTTTCTAAAATGTCTTTGGTTTATTTTAACATAAAAATTCATTATTTCTAAAAAATCAATTATTTTATGCAAAAATCAAACATCAGAAAGTTCCTACCAAATTTACCTTACATAGTCTTGGGGTGATCTGAAATATTTAAATATGAAATAGAAATAAACAAGGGATATTTTATAGGGTAAGTTAAATAATATCTTGAGGAGGTGTTGACATGAAACGAGATAAAAAAAATACAGAGTTTGCAACAGACGAGCCAACAAAAACAAAACAATCATTTGCTAGTGGAGCAGACTCCAAAAAACCTAATGGGCGCAAAGAATATACTGAAGCCCCACGCCCACAACGAGAAGAAGACCTTATTATGGATGAGAAAAAAGGTAAGTCAACTTCATTATAATGTAAGACAAATTAGCGTTTTATCTATATTGACCACTCTATTAGAGGTGGTCTTTTTTAATTTTCTCCGCATCATGTAACCCTATATAAAGATTGAGACCACCCATCATGGAGTGGTCTTTCTACTCTTATTAAATGCAGATTATTTTAATTAAATCATCTCATATTAAAGAAAAAAAGTAAATTTATGTTTTTTAACCTAATTTTAACCTTTTGTTGATAATCTATAGTTGTTTCAACAATTAAATTACTAGGAGGAATAATTATGACAGTAGCAGTAAAAAATTTTAGTAGTATTATGAATCAAATGAGAGATGCTTATACGGGCGAGCAAACAAAAGAATTTTCTTTAGCAGCGTTCATTGGACTTCAAGCCCCTTCATTAACAGATGCACCTGATGAATTACAAAAACTAACACAAGAATATCAGGAGAACGTTAATCATTTTTATGTGCAAGAAGAATTAGACTTAAAAGAGAATGTTAAGCAGTTAGAGAATGATAAAAATCAAACAGCTTTCTTTGAAAATATGCGGAAGAAAAAAGAGGAAGCTTTAAAAAAATCGGAAGACATGATCAATAAATACTACGATTCATTGATAGATTTTGGTGAAGAGCATCCTTCAGCCCAAACACTAATCCTTACTATTGCTGATAAAGTCGGTGCCTTTATACAAGATATTATGGATAAAGTTTTAAATGTTTTTGTTACTGTTGTGGAAACTGTAAAAAATGCGATAAGTGCTGCTATTAATTTCATTTCCACTACTTTTAATTCAATTGTTAATACTACGAAAAATTTCTTTTCTAGTTTATTTTAAAAACATTCTTAGCAGGACTGTCTCTGGACAGTCTACGCTATGTATCATAAAGTATCACCTCAGCAATGCCTATTTTCTAAGAAAAAAAGTAGTTATTTATTAGATTGCTTCTCTAAAGATAAAACAGGTGTGAAAGTGCTCCTCAGTACTAGACACCTGTTTATTCATTTAAATTCTTAATTATGCAATTCTTTATATTTTAATCTAGCACCTCTTTTTATCTCGATGCTCTGTATGATAGAGGGGCAATAAATGTTAACCAATAATAAACTCCTGATTTTTCAAACCCACTTGTCATGATCCCTGAATCAAATTTACAAAGCCACGATTTCTCAATCTTGTCTTTATCTACAGCATGTCTAACGTAATCACGTATTGCTGCTTTAGTTGTCTCCTAATTCTAACGATTTTTGGTGTTTTATTATATTTTTCCAACCATTAAAAACCCCCTCTAAAGCGCTAATCTATAAGATTTCTCAAACTTATCTCGTAACAAATCAAATCTTTTTAAAATATACTGTTTCATTAACCTTCTGTTAGCAAAATGTCGACATTTATCATTTACTATATTTATCGTCAATCGATTATAGTTAAAATTCATATAGTTATGTTATGGTATATATAAATAAAAGTGGTTTTTATTACAATACATAGGAGGAGCAAAATGTCTACTATTTCACTTAGAAAAGATAAAGTAAAAATCGTACTCACAAAGAAAAAATTAACCGGGGTTCGTGCTAAAGTTGGTCTTGTATTGGATATCTCAGGCTCAATGAGACACTTGTACAAAATTGGCGAGGTTCAAGAAGCAGTAGAGCGAATCGCAGCAGTAGCTTCCCAATTTGATGACGATGGCGCTTTAGATATCTGGGTCTATGATAATGAATTCTCTCGTCTACCTGAAGTAACTGAGTACAACTTACTAGGCTATGTTGAAAAAAACATCCTTAATAATGATGAGGTCCATAAATTCGGTCGAAACGATGAGCCTCAAGTTATGGCTGATGTAATCAAAAAGTATACCGTTGAAGAACCTAGTGATGTACCTGTCTTCCTAATTTTCATCAATGATGGCGGTTGTAAAGCTGGCATTAAAAAATTCATTGTGGAATCCTCAACGAAACCAATATTCTGGCAATTTGTGGGCATCGGCGATTCTAATTTTGATGTATTACGTAAGTTAGATACTATGGAAGGACGCTACATCGACAACGCAAACTTCTTCCACTTCGAGGACATCGAAACAGTATCCGATGAACAGCTATACGAAAACCTATTAGATGAGTTCCCTTCTTGGCTACAAGAAGCAAAGGAAAAAGGAATATTGGCACAATGACTAACCTTGAAACAAAAAAGCCCAGGCTCACATGGCACATTTTGAACAGGAACTCAAAGACTATATTCACTACTACAATCACAAACGAATGAAAGAAAAATTAAAAGACCTAAGCCGGGTGGAGTACAGAACTCAGGTCTTAGCAGTTGCTTAACTAAATATGTCTAACTTTTTTGGGTCAGATCAATCTAGTCACTCGTTGGAGTGGCTTTTTTTATGAAAATAATTACTATTTATAATCACTTGACTATATAGTTGCTATACAGCTTAAAATTCTTATGAAATCTATTTTAGGAGATATTTAGAATGCTAGATAATATTAAGTTAAGGCCCTTAGAAAGAGAAGATTTAAAATACGTTCATAAATTAAACAATGATTCTATGATAATGTCATATTGGTTTGAAGAACCGTATGAATCTTTTGTAGAGCTGCAAGATTTATTTGATAAACATATTCATAAGCAAAGTGAAAGACGCTTTATTGTGGAAGATGAAAAGATAATTATCGGACTAGTTGAACTAGTAGAAATTGACCTAATTCATCGTAACGCAGAATTCCAGATTATTATTGATCCTAACTGTCAAGGAAAAGGTTATGCCTACATTGTTACTACACTCGCTATGAAATATGCTTTTAATAATTTAAATCTGCACAAATTATATTTATTAGTCGATAAACAAAACGAAAAAGCTATTCATATTTATAAAAAAGCAGGATTTAATATAGAAGGAGAACTTCGGGAGGAGTTTTTTACCGGTGGTTCTTATAGAGATGCTCTTCGTATGTGCATTTTTCAATCTGAATTCCATAATAAAGTAACGCATGCTTAAATTTGTTACTTTTAAAAAATGCCCAGGCTCAAAATAAAAATTGAGTACCTGGGCTTTCATGGATTAATTTATAAACAAATTTTTTTACATTAAATCTCCAAATTAGGCATTGTTATCCTTACAGCTAATTCTACTATTGGTTTTGAGAATGTACTTGGAATCATGGGACTTGGTAAATCTCCATCATGATTGGCAAGTCCAAAAGATGCTTCTCCTATATGAATCCAATCTATATCATCCGTACCCTCTATAAAACCTATAAAATGATAATCTGCACTATAAGTATCATATCCATCCTTATTGGGGATTGCTCTCCAAACTTCGGCTTCTTTTGTAGGATCTACTCCAAATTGTTTAAAGAAATTTAAAATTTCTGGACTAGTGAGCTGAATTTGTTTCGTGTAAAGTTGACAATCTTCACAACCACAATGAGCTTTTTCAGAAACCTTCGGAAGTGTTTTGTATAATTCTAAAGTTTTCTCTTTATCTACTTTTACAACATAATCATTTATCTTAATTTCTTCCATAATAACTCCTCTTATTTAGATTATTATTGTGGAATTAACCAAATCACATTACCTGCTTCTTTATTTGAATGATCAGGAAAAGCATTGAAACTTAATAATTTTCCATCCTCTATAAAGAAACGAATTTCTAATTTTTTATCTCCTTTTCCGTAATACGTTTTTATTGAGTTAAAACCATATTTTACCACATTATCTTGATCTGATCTATGTATATCTTCTACAATATACTTTACAAGTTTGTCCATATCACCCCAATCTTTGAACCGATTATCCAACAAACACATTAATACGTATAACTAACAGGTATTCAAATTCTGTTGGACGGGGCAAGAAACATTTTAAAGACAAACCAACAAAAAATTACTCGTGCCGATTACCAAATATTTTTAAATGCGTATGGGAAAGTAAATCAAGAGAGACTGTTAGAAAGCTTAATACACATATAAGAGCCTGTGTAAAGGACGCAATTGAGGAAGGATATATTAACAATAGACTTCACTCGCAAAGTGGAATTAAACGCTTCTAATAATTCTAAGAGTGAAGATCAACATTTGAACTACAATGATAGTGTCAAATTATACAAAGAATTATTTAATCGCCTTCCACAAGCACATACCATTTAATTTATTGGGTTTGTATGAGGATTAAGGTTTGGCGAGTTAACTGGACTAACTCCAGATTGTTTCGACTTTAAGCTAAATCAAATAAAAGTTGATTGAGCATTGGACTATAAAAGAGGAACTGATTCGGACCAATAAAAAATGAACAATCGGAGAGAAAAATATCTATTGATAAGAAAGTTATGAATGAATTTAAGAAGCTAATTTTAGCAGTTCCTGAAAATGAAAACAACCTGGTTTTTTATAGACAATCGTCCATTAAAACAGTAACAAATGAAGGTGCTAATAAATTATTACGAAAAACACTAGATGTATTAGAAATCGAACATATTTCCATTCATGGTTTACGTCATACACATACAAGCGTCTTAATCTATAAAGGAGCTAATATTCATTCTGTTTCTAAACGATTAGGACATTCAGATATTCAAACAACACTTAATCACTATTCGCATGTATTAAAAGAAATGGAAGAACGTGATGAAGAAATAGCGATTAATGTTTATTCATCTTAATTTCTTTGTTTATCATGTTTACATTTT
The DNA here is from genome assembly GCF_020217405.1 of Lysinibacillus capsici. Lineage (NCBI taxonomy): Bacteria > Bacillati > Bacillota > Bacilli > Caryophanales > Bacillaceae > Lysinibacillus > Lysinibacillus capsici. Next base: position 3,405,848 of record NZ_CP084108.1, read on the forward strand.
GTTTACCTAATTTATTTTTTATATGTCATTCAATGTGATTCTTAAAAGTACTAATATAAGCAAAAAACGCTCAAAACCCAGTGTTCGTAAGGTTTCAAGCGCTTTTCAGTTTGGTTAAAAATTAACCTTTGATTTGCTATTGACGTCCCAGGAGGGATTCGAACCCCCGACCGACGGCTTAGAAGGCCGTTGCTCTATCCAGCTGAGCTACTGAGACATGATGTCGTTTCTTATGTATACCATAGGAAGGACAATATTTATTATATGTACTTTATAGCATAATGTCAACATTAATTTTACTATGCAGGCAAGGTTTGCCTCATATTTTTTATCATATGTTGCTACAGCATCCATTATACCATTTCCTCACCCACTTAACAGGACGGATAGCAAAATATTTGCTACACTATTGGCGATAAAAAAGTAGGAGGTTTGCGGATGTTTAAAGATTTAGTCGTTATGGTCACAGGTGGTGCACAAGGGATTGGTAAGGGTATTACGCTTGCATATGCACAACAAGGTGCAAAAGTGGTGATTGCTGATTTGAATGCAGGCTTAGGTCAACAGTTAGAACAGGATATGCTTGCTCAAGGCTACTCTGCATTATTTGTTCCAACGGATGTGACAAAGGAACAGGATATCATTCATTTGATGCAGCGAGCTGTTGAGCAATATGGGACCATTCATATTTTAATTAATAATGCTGGGAAGTTCCAGCATCAATCTCCTTACGAGGTGACGTTTGATGAGTGGCAGGATTTGTTGCAGACGAATTTAACGGGTTCTTTTTTCTGTGCCAGAGAGGCTGCAAAAGTGATGCGACATAATGCAAAGGGTGGTTCCATTGTTTCGCTGGCCTCAACGCGAGCTGAAATGTCAGAGCCTCATACAGAAGCTTATGCGGCTACAAAGGGAGGGATCATCGCATTAACACATGCTTTAGCGCGATCTTTAGGGCCAGATCAAATTACGGTGAATTGTATTTCACCTGGGTGGATTGAAACAGGTGATTACGAGGCACTGCGGCCAATCGATCATGCGCAGCATTTGTCAGGAAGGGTTGGTCTGCCTGAAGATATTGCACAGGCTTGTCTCTATTTAACAAACCCTATGAATAACTTTGTGACAGGTATTAATCTTACAGTTGATGGTGGCATGACGAAGAAAATGATGTATGAGGCGTAATTTTGTCGTCTCTTCTTTTCTTTCTGGTTCTTCATACTCCGAGATTCCTTGGAGTATGCTACTGTAGGAGAAAGAACAAGAAGGAGTGAAGCCTTGTACCCCTATTCAAATGGTTTTTCATTAAGCCAGCTGTATCATGCCCCCTATACGCAGTATACGGCTCCAATTCGTCACTTTTTACAGTCAAATGATTACCGACGCTGTATTAGTAAAGGCGAAGCAGACTTTATGGCTATGAACCGCTTACTTTGGATGGAGCATGTGAATTGGACACGGATGACTATTATAAGCATTGTGTTTAATTTGCCTGATTTACCCTTTGTGCAGCAGCGTTTACTACGCAATGCAACCGATTTAGGGAATTGTTTACGCCCCTTTTATGGTGACTCCGTGGCGAATCGTTATGCAGCTTTAATTAAAGAGCATCTGGTAATTGCGGCTCAATTAGTGACAGCTGCCGCGAAAGGTGACGCTACCACAGCGGAAGCTAAAGAGAGGGAATGGTATCGTAATGCAGATGATATTGCTTTCTTTTTGCATACAATCAATCCATACCTAAGTCGAGAGGCCGTACAAAAAATGTTTTATACGCATTTAGCTTTAACGAAAAATGAGGCTGTCACGATGATACAAAAAGATTATCAGGCTGATGTAGAGGTATTTGATGAAATTGAAGCAGAGGCACTTGCGATGTCAGATATGATTGCCAGCGCCATCGTTATGCAATTTTGTTACCTCTTTTAATGCAAAAATCTTGATGGATTTATGATCATTTTATGCTCAACTGCTGGAGGAAAAACTCTCGCCGTTTTGTTTTTGGCATAATGAGCACGAGGCTGCATGCCCTGAAGTTTCCCCTTCATAAAAGAGGCTAATGTATTGCTTTGAATCGTTACGTTGGCTCTTTTTAATTCCCATGGGGAGTGGTGAATATCAATGCGAAAAAGTGTATCCTTCCATTTCGCCCATGAATGGTAGCGCTCTACAATCCATCGGTCAAAACTAGTATTGGTCTTGTCTCCTATTGTATAAATAACCCTCAATCTTTCGTCGCATGCTTTGTAATGGCTTGTGTATGAATAGTGATTCCCTCTTTGTTTTACTAGGATGTTGGAATGGCGATATGGCAAGCTACCTATTGCCGTTATTTTTGATAGGAAATAATTCGTCACATCTAAATGAAAAAAATAGATGCCTTTCATGCCGTTATACTCCACATATGTTCGGACATTCAATTGTAAATAGGTAGTCATCCCAGGAAGAGGTGGTAGAAAACGTAGCCGATGTCGATAAACTTTAAAAAGGACAGCACTAAGCCAAGCATTTTGTTCAAAGAGATCGAGCTTCAGTTCTTTAGGTACATGTTTTTCGAGTTCTTGAGGGGCTATTGGCCAATGTAAAAATAGAACATCTTGCCATGTTTGAGTCATCATCCACATAGTAAAACTCCTTTCTAATCACTAGTTTTTCCTAGAAAGGAGTTCTTCAAACAAACGGTCTATTGATCTTGCTCAGCAGACTCTATTTCGACATAACGATAATATAAGTTTCGTAATTCAGATTCTTTATATAAGCCTAAATGACTTTTAAATTGAGGATGAACCATTATGCCATGAGCACGTAATACTTTGACAAACCAACCCTTTGAATACTTATGCACCGACCCTATTCTCCTTTATTTTTATTCATACATAGAATATGCGTTTGAATACGGTAGAGTGCCTTTATACAAATAAAAAACGAGAGAATAAATAGCTCTCGTTTTTACTTATGTGCCACAAAACGTACGATAAGGTTGATTAGTCGGTTCCGGTAATGAAGCGTATTCTTGTTGCTCTTTCGTATGAGCATAAGGCTGAGCTAGGACTTTTAGTAAGTTGTTCATCACACTATAATCGCCTCTTTCTACAGCCGCTTCCAAAGCTTCTTCTACCCTGTGGTTACGTGGAATAACAGCTGGATTATGTTGGCGCATTAATTGTTGTGACATGTCTTTTGTTTGCTGCTGTCTCGCTAATCGAGCTTGCCATTTGTGATGCCAGTCTTTAAAAGCTGATGCATTAAATAATGGGGAATCCTCCAATTGCTCAAACGTTAAGGTGATAAATGTATTCGTATAATCAGCTTGATATTGCTGCATAAGCTGAAGAAGCTCTTCAACAAGCTGGATGTCTTCTTGCTCCTCATTAAAAATGCCTAGCTTTGCACGCATTCCTTCCAACCAATTTTCTATATATAATTTCGGATACTGTTGTAGCGTTTCTTGTGCCAGTTGAATGGCTTTTTCTTGATCATCATCAATTAAAGGTAGTAAAGACTCTGCTAAGCGCGTTAGATTCCAGCCACCGATATTAGGCTGATTTCCATAAGCATAACGTCCTTGGCGATCAATCGAGCTAAACACAGTCGCTGGATCATAGATGTCCATGAATGCACAAGGACCATAATCAATGGTTTCACCGCTAATGGTCATATTATCAGTGTTCATGACGCCATGAATAAAGCCCACTAACTGCCACTTTGCTATAAGGGAAGCTTGTTTCTTTATGACTTCATTTAACAAATAAAGATAACGATTTTGATTGCCAATATTAGCTGAGTAATGTCTTTCTATTGCATAATCAGCTAAGAGCTGTAGCTCCTCCTCTGTCCCCCATTGCGCAGCATATTGAAATGTCCCTACCCGCAAATGACTACTTGCAACTCTTGTGACAATAGCGCCTGGTAGTTCCGTTTCTCGAATAATCATTTCACCTGTAGTGACTACTGCTAGACTACGTGAGGTGGGGATCCCTAGTGCAAACATCGCTTCACTAATAATATATTCCCTTAGCATTGGACCGAATGCAGCTCGCCCATCTCCACCCCGAGAATAAGGTGTTCTACCTGATCCTTTTAGAGCAATATCATACCGATCATTTTGAGGTGTAATTTGCTCCCCATATAATAGAGCCCTACCATCACCTAGCATATTAAAATGACCAAATTGATGCCCTGCGTAAGCCTGTGCAATCGGTTCGCCATCTTCTGGGATTGTATTACCAGCTAAAACGGCTAATGCTTCCTCACTCTTTAAAGCCTGAATGTCTAACCCAAGTGAGCCTGCAACTGATTCATTTAATAAGATCAATTTTGGTGAACGAACAGGATTTAACGATATGGCGGAATAAAAAATACTTGGTAGTTGAACGTAACTATTATCAAAATGCCAGCCAATTGTTTTTTTCATGTTTTCTCCTTTATTGCCTTTACGATTTATTTTTGCTATTTCAGCATGAATCATTCATAGGCAATTTTACCATTATCAGTAGCCCAACTAAAAATCCGCATACTTTACTAGTTATGCGGATTTTCTCTATTATTGTCGATCAAATGTATATGTAGCCATACATTGATTATCATCTGTCATGCAATCAACTTTAAAAGATGTCGCATTGATTTCCACAACAGCAAAGCTTTTCTCTTTACGACCACGTGGTTTTAATAAGCTGCCTGGATTTAAAAATAGGATATCATCCATCATTTCGGCACCAAGAATATGTGAATGACCAAAGCAAACGATCTGTGCACCTACTTCTTTAGCCCGATAGGATAATGATAAGATGGAATTTTTCACATTGAATAAATGACCGTGTGTCACAAAAATCTTTACATCATGGACCATGAACATTTCTTCTTCAGGGAAAGCTTTCTCACGATCACAGTTTCCACGTACTTTTTTCAATCCTTCTAATGCCTCATGTGAATAGGGAAGTTCACTATCTCCACAATGAACCACAATATCTATTTCAGGATAAAAACCTTTAACCTTTTCGATGACATGGCTGTCACCATGTGTATCGCTCATAACAAGCATTTTCATGGATATCACCTCTTATTTGATAAGATTCGGTAATTGCTCCTTTAACTTGCGAATTGCATTGCCTCGGTGAGAAATAGAACCCTTTTCCTCTGGTGAAAGCTCAGCCATCATTCGATTTAAGCTTGGCACAAAAAAGATTGGATCATAGCCAAAGCCATTCGTTCCACGCTTTTCATGGGCAATGACGCCTTCACATGTACCAAATACCGTTGTTGTTGCGAAATCAGGTCCTGCAATTGCAATACAGCAGCAAAAACGTGCTGTACGTTTGTCATCTTCGACACCTTGTAAATTTTCTAACAGTTTAATCATGTTTGCTTCATCGTCATGGTCACCAGCATAGCGAGCGGAGTACACACCTGGCTCACCATTTAATGCATCTACTGCTAAACCACTGTCATCTGCAATAACAATGGTATTAAGCTCCTTCGCCAATGCTTCTGCTTTTAAGATGGCATTTTCTTCGAATGTTGTTCCTGTTTCTTCTATTTCCATATCTGGTGCCACTTCAAACATTGTTACGACTTCATAACCAAGTGGTCCAAATAATGCTTCAAAATCTTTTGCTTTTCCTTTATTTTTTGTGGCGATGACTACTTGTTTCATATTATTGATTCCCTCCAACTTTGTGTGCCAGTTCACCAAGCGTTATTTTTTGAAGCTCAACTAATTGTTGTATGCCTTTTTCACCTAATGCTAACAATTCATTTAGTTCTTCACGAGAAAAAGTAGCTTCCTCACCAGTACCTTGTAATTCAACAAATCGTCCTGCGCCTGTCATCACAATGTTCATATCAACAGCTGCAGCCACATCTTCTACATAATTTAAATCAAGAATAGCACCTTGTTCTTCGACGATCCCAACACTTGTTGCTGCCAAAAAGTCTGTTACCGGGAATTTTTCAAATGGCTTTTCTTCAGCAAATTTAGCAATGGCCTGTGTCATGGCAACAAATGCTCCCGTAATGGAAGCTGTACGAGTACCGCCATCCGCTTGAATGACATCACAGTCAATCCATACAGTACGTTCGCCTAGCGCCTCTAAATCGACTACAGCACGCAATGCACGCCCAATCAAGCGCTGAATCTCCATTGTACGACCATTGACTTTCCCACGAGAGGATTCACGTGGTGTACGTTGAGCGGTTGCACGGGGCAACATGGAATACTCGGCAGTGATCCACCCTTTCCCTTGCCCACGTAAAAAACCAGGTACCTTGTCTTCAATCGTTGCGGTGCAAATTACTTTTGTATTACCTACTTGAATTAATACGGAGCCTTCAGGGTGTAATAGATACTCACTATCTATTTTCACAGGTCGTAGCCCATCTGCATTTCTACCATCAAATCTTGTCATATATTTCGCTCCTCCTAAAAACTTTCGCGCCCTCATCTTATCATAATTTGTGCCATCAAAAAAGTACTCGGTGGCTTATGTACAATGCTGAAAACGGCAAAAATCAGCCTAGCCTGTTGCTAAGCTGATTTTTTATTTTAATGTGATACGTTTTATGTCGAGAGTACCTTGCTCTAACCAATTCTCAGCAATCGAACGGAAAATTGGAACAGAACCAGTTGCAAAAAATCTATGAGCAGGCACCGCATTTGCATTTGCTAAAGTGCCATTATACGCTAACATTTCCTGTACATCCTTTGCCGTTTCCTCCGCAGAAGATAAAACATTCACATCTTCTCCGACAACAGCTTCAATTTGTTTTTGTAAAATAGGATAATGTGTACACCCTAAAATAACCGTATCAAATTGTCGATTTTTCAACGGCTTTAAGCCTTCTGCTATTAAATTATTTGCAAAGTCACCTTTATATTCGCCACTTTCTACAAGTGGTACGAATGTGGGACAAGCTAGTGGAATAATATGTGTTGACGTATTGAGTGACAATAAGGCTTCTTCATACGCCCCACTTTTAATTGTTCCTTCTGTTGCAAGCACAACGACTTCATGTCGCTTCGTTTTTTTTACAGCTGCACGTGCGCCAGCATTGATAACACCTAGTACTGGAAAAGGCATATTTCTTTGTAAACTTTCGAGTGCTACTGCAGTCGCTGTATTACAAGCTATAACGAGCATCTTAACATTCATTTTTTCGAGTGCTTTTGCCATTTGCCAAGTAAAATTCCGTACTTCCTGACGACTTCTTGGACCATACGGACACCTTGCTGTATCGCCAATATAATAAATCGTTTCGTTTGGCAATCGCTTCATGATTTCTTTTGCTACGGTTAAACCGCCTACTCCTGAGTCAATAACGCCTATCGGGGCATTCATACTTTCCGCCTCAATCCTGTTTCATGTGTACATGTAGTTTTTCTAAGTAGCTTGATAATTGCGCGACTTCTTGATCATTAAAACCAACAAGCATCTCTTGCAAATATTGCTGTCTTTTTTCAATAACTTCTTGAATGATACGTTCGCCCTTTTCGAGAAGATGAACGACAACGACACGGCGATCATTTTCATCACGCACACGCTTGACTAATTCATTTTTCTCCATTCGGTCCACTAAATCTGTTGTCGTGCTAAAAGCTAAATATAAACGGTTTGATAATTCGCCAATTGTAATATCACCAAGCTCTTCTAACCACTGTAATGCAACAAATTGTGGCGGCGTAATCGCATAATCGGAAACAATTTCTCTTCCCTTTTGCTTCACGATGGCCGCTATATAGCGTAATTCCTTTTCAACCGTTGCAACGGTTTCAGGTGAGTGCTTTGTTACTTCATCCGACATATAACTATTTCACTCCTAAAAATACGTTGAATAGTTCTATTTTGTCGTTTTTTTCACGAAATAGCAAGTGTCCATTAGTCTAATTTAAATTCTTCCAAGCGTAACAGCTCAATTAACGCCTGAGATCGATTCGTTACACCTAGCTTTTGAATTGTATTGGAAATGTGATTTCGCACTGTTTTTTCACTAATACCAAGCTGCTCTGCAATATCTCTCGTTGTTTTTTCAGCTAATAAAAGCGCAAATATTTCACGTTCTCGGTTTGTTAAAAGAGAACGATGATGAGAGCCATTCATTCAGTTACACCCTCCTCCCCCGCACGTATTGTAACTTATGTTAAGGGGCAGGAAGCGGTGACGGCTATTTGCATGATTATTCCATGTTTCCTTAAAAATTTCGAAAATTACATTGTTACATTCATAAATTTTACGTAAAAAGTAAAACCTACTATTTCAATGAATTTACATATACTTATATGTTGAACTAGTGAGGCAGAATGGCCAACTGAATGAATTTCGTTTTTTCTTCCTCTGAAATCGGCACACTTTTACCTGTACGAGGATCCATTTGCACAATCGTTCCACGACCAGTGAAACAGATTTCGTCCTTTTGATTTTTTGCTAGATAGTGAATGTCCATTGAAGAATTCCCAACTTGCGCAATTTTTGTATAGATTCGTAGTACGTCATCAAAGAAAACCTGCTTTACATAATCACATTGTAAATCGGCTACAATTGGTATAGATTTCACATTCTCTTCTCCAACTGAGGGCATTGAAATTCCTAAATATCGGAAGTAATCAATTCTTGCTTGCTCAAAATATGTAAAGCTTATCGTATTGTTCATATGACCATACATGTCTGTTTCTGAAAATCGAACTCGTACCTCACTAAAAAATGAAAAACCCTTTTCCCACTCTTGAAAATTATCGATATAATTTGCCTTCATGATATACCATCCCCTGTCATGTAATTGCCCGTCTTTTATCAATCAACGGCAAACAAAATGAATACATATTCATTATAAAAGAAAATGCTATATTATCATAGAAAAAACGTAAATAAACAACTTGATAAATTTCATTTCTATAACTATAAAAAACTCCCTCACACGAAGTGTAAGGGAGTTCCGCTTGTCCGATATTAGTCTACGTAGTGGTCAGAACCGAAGAAGTTACGGAACATTTGCACTGTAGTTGCACGGTTTAATGAAGCGATGGAAGTTGTTAAAGGAATACCTTTTGGACATGCAGCAACACAGTTTTGAGAGTTACCACAGTTCGCAAGGCCACCGTCACCCATAATCGCATTTAAACGTTCATCTTTAATCATAGCACCAGTTGGGTGAGTGTTGAAAAGACGTACTTGTGATAATGGAGCTGGTCCAATGAATGAAGCCTTTTCAGACACGTTTGGACATGCTTCCATACATACACCACAAGTCATACATTTAGATAGTTCATAAGCCCATTGACGTTTACCTTCTGGCATACGTGGACCTTCACCTAAATCATACGTACCATCGATTGGTACCCATGCTTTAACTTTTTTAAGAGCGTTGAACATACGTTCACGGTCAACTTGTAAGTCACGAATAACAGGGAATGTTTTCATTGGCTCCAATTTAATCGGCTCTGTCAATTGGTCTACTAGTGTAGAACATGATTGACGTGGACGGCCATTGATCACCATTGAACATGCACCACAAACTTCTTCTAAACAGTTCATATCCCATGATACTGGTGATGTGTTTACACCATCTTCAGTAACAGGATTTTTTTGAATTTCCATTAAAATTGAAATTACGTTCATACCATGACGGTAAGGCACTTGGAATTTTTGCCAGTAGCTATTGCCGCCTTGTGTATCTTGACGTAAGATTTCCACTTTGACCATTCTTCCAGTATTAGCTGCGATTTGCATAACTTTTAGTCTCCTTTCGCAGAGTAGTCGCGTTTACGTGGTGGGATTAATGAAACGTCGACTTCTTGGTACGTGATGATTGGATTACCAGTAGCTGGGTCAAACTTCGCCATTGTTGTTTTTAAGAAGTTCTCATCATCACGGTTAGGGAAATCAGGTTTATAGTGTGCACCACGAGATTCATTACGTAATAGTGCACCTTTTGTCATTACTTTTGCAAGCACTAACATATTTTTAAGCTGACGTGTAAAGTGTGCGCCTTGATTGCTCCATTTTTGCGTATCATTGATGTTGATGTTGTTCCAACGCTCAGTAAGCTCATCAAGTTTTTTCAATGTATCTTCAAGCTGATCATTGTAACGTACTACAGTCATTGTAGCAGTCATCATTTCACCAAGCTCTTTATGCAGTAAGTAAGCGTTTTCTGTGCCTTCCATTTTCATGATAGCATCCCATTTCGCTTGTTCCTCTTTTACACGAGCATCGTAAATCTCTTGTGGAAGATCTTCAGCATGCTTTTTAAGGTGTTTTACATAGTCTACTGCGTTTGGTCCTGCAACCATACCACCGTAGATAGCAGATAATAATGAGTTTGCACCAAGACGGTTTGCACCATGTTGAGAGTAATCACATTCACCTGCTGCAAATAGACCAGGAATTTCAGTCATTTGATTGTAGTCAACCCATAATCCACCCATTGAATAGTGAACTGCTGGGAAAATTTTCATTGGTAATTTACGAGGGTCATCCCCTACGAATTTTTCGTAGATTTCGATGATACCACCAAGTTTAACGTCCAATTCATGTGGATCTTTATGTGAAAGATCTAGGTATACCATGTTTTCGCCATTGATACCAAGTTTTTGGTTTACACAAACGTCGAAAATTTCACGTGTCGCAATATCACGTGGTACTAAGTTACCATAAGCTGGGTATTTCTCTTCTAAGAAGTACCAAGGTTTACCGTCTTTATAAGTCCAAATACGACCACCTTCACCACGAGCTGATTCTGACATTAGACGGTTTTTGTCATCTCCAGGAATCGCTGTTGGGTGAATTTGAATGAATTCACCATTCGCATATGAAGCACCTTGTTGATAAACGATAGAAGCAGCAGAACCTGTGTTAATAACAGAGTTTGTTGTTTTACCGAAGATAATACCAGGGCCACCAGTCGCCATAATAACAGCGTCTGCACGGAATGATTTAATTTCTTCTGTACGCATATCTTGCGCTACGATACCACGACAAACGCCGTCTTCATCGATAATAACACCAAGGAATTCCCAGTGTTCATATTTATTTACTAAACCAGCTACTTCATGAGAACGAACTTGCTCATCTAGCGCATATAGTAATTGTTGACCAGTTGTTGCACCAGAGAAAGCTGTACGGTGCATTAAAGTACCACCAAAACGACGGAAATCTAAAAGCCCTTCTGGTGTACGGTTGAACATAACACCCATACGGTCCATTAAGTGGATAATGCCAGGTGCTGCATCACACATACCTTTAACTGGTGGTTGGTTCGCTAGGAAGTCCCCACCATATACTGTATCATCAAAGTGGATCCATGGAGAATCCCCTTCACCTTTAGTATTTACCGCACCATTAATTCCGCCTTGCGCACAAACAGAGTGTGAGCGTTTTACAGGAACTAATGAGAATAAATCAACTTCAGTACCAACTTCAGCTGCTTTAATCGTTGCCATCAGACCGGCAAGACCACCGCCGACAACAATTATTTTGCTTTTCGCCATGATTATTTCTCACTCCTCTTAAAAAATTGCAATGATTGCATGTGCTCTATCGTAGCTTCTATGGAATTATACAAAAGCTAAAATAGCAGCCACACCAACTACACTTAGAATTACGAAAAGAATGTTTGTTACGTAAGTAGCGATCTTTTGAGACTGAGGAGATTGTGTAATACCCCAGCTTACTAGGAATGCCCATAAACCGTTAGATAAGTGGAAAGTTGCTGATAAAATACCAACAATGTAGAATCCAAGCATGAATGGATTAGCAACAATATTCGCCATCATGTCGTAATCAACGTGTGTGCCAAGTGCTTTTTGAATACGAGTTTGGAAAATATGCCATGCAATGAATATCACTAAGAATACACCCGTAAAACGTTGTAAAGAGAACATCCAGTTACGGTATGTGCTGAAACGTCCTGTGTTTGGTGTAGCAGTGAATGCAATGTAGACACCATAGAATGCGTGGAACATTAATGGAATATAGATGACAATCCATTCAACTAGGATAAGGAATGGAATCTTTTCCATTACTGCGGTAGCATCATTGTAACTTTCTGCCCCGCCTGTTGCTGTAAAGTTAATGAACAGGTGCATCGTTAAAAACAGACCTACTGGAATGATCCCAAGTAGAGAATGTAAGCGACGCCATAAAAACTCTCGATCTTTCGACAAGACTGTTACCCCCCTTAGTACTTAAAATAGCACAACAAAAGAAGTCATCATTTTGTAAATGATACTTCATTGACTGTGTATTTCATCATGGTACAATATTATGACATGTTTATTGTACTCTCAAGAGCTACGAGCGTCAAGGCAACTCGGAGTTTTTCATAGAGCTTATTAAAGAACTAATCTAGTACATGATGCGTCGTTTTTTCTCGAAAAATCTATCATTACTTTATTACCGTTAAATTTTAAGAAAATTCTAAGAAAGAAGGATAACAATGTTAAACACTCCATCTCCTACAATCTCATCATTTGGCTATGAGATCATTCGTGATCATATTCTATCTTCTATACTCGGTAAACATGAAGATGACGTCCTTTATTGGGCAGGTAAAGAGCTTGCTCGCAAGTTCCCATGTAAAAGTCAAGATGAACTTATCGCATTTTTCGCAGATGCCTGCTGGGGTACATTAGAACTCATAAAGGAATCAAAAGATGGACGTATTTTCCAGTTGACAAATGACCCTGAAATTCTGCAAATAAAGCAGCGTAGCTTTAAACTTGAAGCAGGATTTATAGCAGAGCAAATTCAACTAGCTAAAGGCTACCTGACAGAATGCTATAGTGAAAAACGGGAAAAGCAACAATACGTCATGTTTACAGTCAAATGGGACGTTAAAGAACGTATTATGAATACCATTCCCTCAGAATAATTAAAAAGGATTGTCTCCCATTAAAGAATGGGATGACAATCCTTCTTTTTTCTTCCTTTTATTTCGGTCAATTACATAAAATGCTGTTTCTTCTATTATTATATGTAAAGTGCTTGCTCTAAATTAAATTCATCATGGAGAGCATTAGCTGCTTGGATCATATCATCCTGTGGTACAACAACGGACACTTTTATTTCAGAAGTACTAACCATTTTTACAGGGATATTTTCACGACGTAACCGATCAAACATACGAGCGGCAACGCCTGGATTGGAAGCCATGCCTGAACCAATAATAGAAACTTTTGCTAGTCCAATTTCGAAGTCGGCAAAACTAAATCCGAGTGATAATTTACTATCCTCTAAAACACGTAATGCTTCCGCAAATTCCTCTTTTAAAATGGAAAACGATACAGTTGGCTTCAACCCATCAATAATGGCTTGGACAATAATATCAACATTAATACGGTTCTCTGCAAGCACCGTAAATATATCTGCTAATGAAGCATTCGAAAAAGCATCATACCCTACTGTTAAACGAATAATATCTGATTCAAATGCAACACCACGAACGACTAAATTTTTTTCCATTTCCACTTCCTCCTTCAATAAAGTGCCTACTGATTCTATTAAACTGGAGCGTATAATAACAGGCATTTGAAATTTTTTCGCTAACTCCACCGCACGAGGATGTATGATATGAGACCCTAAATTCGATAACTCCAACATTTCATCATAGGAAATTTCTTGTAGCTTTTGGGCATTTGTAACATACCGTGGATCTGCTGTATAAACACCATCCACATTTGTATACATATCTACTCTCTCCGCTTCCAATGCTATGGCAAGTGCAACAGCAGCTGTTTCAGCTCCACCTTTCCCAAGCATGGTGATATTGTGCTCTTCGTCAATCCCTTGTTCTCCAGCAATAACCACAATTTGTCCCTGTGCAAAGTGTTCTTCCATTCGATTAATATCTATATAGTCGATACGAGCATGCCGATACATACCATCCGTATGTATACCAGCTTGCCATCCAGTTAGAGACACCGCCTCATAGCCTGCTTCCTGCAAGGCGATGGCAAATAAAGCACTTGATAATTGAGAGCCAGTTGACAACACTGCATCTAATTCTCTTTTCGACACATCGTCAGTTAGTTGGTGTACCATCAATTTCATCTCTTTCGCAGTGTGTCCCATTGCTGCAACGACCACTACTACATCCAATCCTTTGTCCTTTTCAGCAATCGCTTTCCTAGCAGCCTCTTGGATTTGTTCAGTAGAAGCTAATGCAGCTCCCCCAAACTTCATCACGATTTTAGCCATTTCTTTCGTTCTCCCTTCCAGTTCATGTATTTTACCAAATTACAGGGGGGTAAAACTGTTTCTAGAAAACTAAAAGGCAGCCTCCACATAACGTGAAAGCTGCCCATAACATGTACAATAATCGTAACTTGCGCATGTGTGATAGCTCTCCGAAACGTTTAGAATCGACAGTCTTACATTTCTTAAATGCAAAACCAGTACAACATAGGAACAACAATACTGTACTTCGGCAAGCTCCCCTTTCACACAATATCTCTGGACTTGTCCATCCTCCATCGTGTTACTCTTGAATCTTGCACCTCTATCATCACTTTAAAGTGAATGTATTCAATTCATTAAGCCTTAGCGTAAACAAACTAGTCACACAGTTGGCTCTCCATAACATTGAAAACAATGTTATTTATAACCATAGCATATGCCTATTCCTTTGACAATGATTGTTGCTGAAAATAGCTAAAAATTTGGCTTGCTAAATTAGCGGGCATCCCAGCCTCCTGTAATGCTAGCTCGCTCGCCTCTCGAATTTTTTTGACTGAACCGAAATGTTTAAGCAGCTGTTGCTTTCGTTTTGGTCCTACCCCTTCAATTTGATCTAATACAGATTGAATGGCATGTTTCTCATGCTGTTGACGCAAGAAGGTAATAGCAAAGCGATGGACTTCGTCTTGAATTCGTTGTAATAAATAAAAGCCATCACTTGTACGTTTTAAGCTAATCACTTCTGGTGGATCACCAAACAATAGCTGAGATGTATTATGCTTATCATCTTTGGCTAAACCAGCAATCGGTATAACAAGACCAAGCTCATCTTCTAGTACTTCACGGGCTACTTCCATTTGTCCCTTACCACCATCAATTAAGACTAAATCTGGTAATGGTAGACCTTCCTTTAAAACACGAATATAGCGACGACGTATAACCTCCTGCATTGCACCGTAATCATCATGTTTGGCTGCTGTACGCGTTTTATATTTTCGGTACTCCTTTTTCGCAGGCTTCCCATCAATGAAAACAACCATAGCAGACACTGCATCCGTTCCATGCATATGACTATTATCAAAAGCTTCAATTCGTAAAGGTGCACTAATACCCATTGCTTCACCAAGTGCCTCACAAGCACCAATCGTACGTTCTTCCTGACGCTCTATTAGCTGGAATTTAGCTGCCACAGCAATTTCAGCATTTTTGGTAGCTAATTCAACCAATTCCTTCTTTTGACCTCTTTTCGGTGTGAGCACTTTAATTTCTAATAATTCTGTTAAGATAGCTGCATCAATGGCTTGTGGAATAAAAATTTCTTTTGGCTTAATATGCTCTGGCTTTTCATAAAAGCGCCCAACAAATGTTAAAAATTCTTCCTCTGCATCTTGATAGATCGGGAAAATTGAGACATCACGCTCAATCAGCTTTCCTTGGCGCACAAAGAAAACCTGAACACACATCCATCCTTTTTCAACAGCATAGCCAAAAACATCTCGATTTGTTGTATCACTTGAAACTATTTTTTGCTTCTGCATAACCGTATCAATATGGGCAATTTGGTCTCGGAATTCCTTCGCTCGTTCAAATTCTAGGTTTTCTGCAGCTGCTAGCATTTTAACTTCAAGCTCTTTTTTGACTGTCTCCACACCACCATTTAAAAACTTCGTCATATCCTCAATCATTTCTTGATAAACCTGACCATCAATTTCCTTCACACAAGGTGCTAAGCATTGACCCATGTGATAGTACAAGCAAGCCTTGGAAGGTAATTGAACACATTTGCGCAGCGGATACAATCGATCCAATAGCTTTTTCGTTTCACTTGCTGCATAGGCATTCGGATAAGGGCCAAAATATTTAGCCTTATCCTTTTTTACCTTCCTTGTCGTAATCAGACGAGGATGTTTTTCATTCGTAATTTTTAAATATGGATAGGTCTTATCATCCGTTAACATGACATTATATTTTGGATCATGTAATTTGATGAGATTCAGCTCTAAAATAAGTGCTTCAATATTTGATGACGTCACAATATACTCAAAATCTTCTATTTCACCTACAAGCCTTTGCGTTTTCCCTTCATGTGTTCCAGTAAAATATGATCGTACACGGTTTTTCAGAACTTTTGCTTTACCGACATAAATGATAGTCCCTTGTCGATCCTTCATCAAATAGCAGCCAGGTTGATCTGGTAAAATATCCAGTTTCCGCTTTATTAAATCGTTCATTACCTACCTGCCCCCCCTAAGTAAAAATTCCCCTCATTAGAATAATGTTAGTTATTTTCTTTATTATATAACGAAAAAAAGCCGAACACATCAATTGATGGTTCGGCTTTGTGAACTTCATTCATTACGCATGTTTTGCGATAAATGCTTCTAAAGCTTCTTTTGGTTGGAAGCCTACTGTTTTGTCAACTAATTCTCCATCTTTAAATAATAGTAAAGATGGGATTGACATAATTTGATACTGAGCTGCAGTACCTTGATTATTGTCAACGTCAACTTTTACAATTTTAGCCGCACTACCTGCTGCGTCCATTTCTTCAAGAACTGGCCCAATCATTTTACATGGTCCGCACCAAGCAGCCCAAAAGTCTACTAGTACTAACCCTTCTTTAATATCATCCTGGAACGTAGCATCTGTTGCATGTACAATTGCCATTTGAAATCCTCCTTAAGCTTACTATGATTGTAGTATAGCATGGATAAATTCACTTGAGCGAACAATCTGCCTACAATGTATTTTTTATGCAAATCTCTGTCGAAAATTCAATACGCAGTCATTAGTTGGCTTGATAACGACCTTTCAATACATAGGTTAACGTAATAAAAAGGTAAATAGCTAACGTAATGCCTGTCACGATTATAGATGTGGTAAAAATAATCCCGATTAGAATCGCACTTAACGCCAGTATAGCTACCCAAGTAGTATAAGGGAACCATTTAACTTCATAGGCACTTGTGTGTTCTGCTTGTTTTTTACGTGATTTTAAATGTGCAATCGCAATAATTAACCAAATAAATAACACAGTATAACCAAGTGATCCCATTAGAAAATCAAATGTTTTGCTTCCCGCATATAAAGATAAAATGACCCCTAAATACATCGCTAAAGTACACATTAAAATAGCATATACTGGTACTTTTCGTTTCGATAAATAAGCAAAGATTTTAGGCACACGTCCATCTACAGCCTGGTTATATAGTACGCGTGATGAACCATACAGTCCTGAATTCATTGATGAAATAATGGCAAGTAACACAACAGCGTTCATAATATGGTCTGCCCCTGGAATACCAACCATTTTAAAAACCATGACAAATGGGCTTTCAGGAACCCCATTTACTTCATTCCAAGGAATTAAGCTTACGATAATAAAGAACGGCAGTAAATAAAAAGTAACAATACGCACTAATGTACTGCGAACAGCTTTTGGTACTACTTTTTCAGGATTTTTCGTTTCAGCTAATGTAATCCCAATGATTTCTGTCCCACCATAAGAGTAGATCACTACAAGCATGGCAGCAATTAATCCGGTTGAACCATTTGGGAAGAACCCACCATGCTCCGTTAAGTTAGCAAAACCAACAGCACTATGATTTCCAAACGTCACAAGCAATAAAATAAGTCCTGCAATGATAAAGACAATAATAACAGTAATTTTGATTAATGCTAGCCAATATTCTGTTTCTGCAAAGATTTTTACGGATAATAAATTAATCGCTGTTACTAACACAGAAACAGATAGTGCCAGTATCCAAATTGGATATTCTGGTAGCCAATATTGAATAAAGATAGCAGCCACGACAGACTCTGCTGCAATATTTAAAACCCACATTTTCCAGTAGATCCAATCTAGGAAATAAGCAGGATATTTGCCTAACACGGACTGCACTAAATCTCTAAAGGTTCTTGCTTCTTTATTACGCACGGCCATTTCTGCTAAGCCTTGCATAACAAATAATAAAATAATGCCGCCGATTAAATACGCAATCAGCACTGATGGTCCTGCCATATCAATGGCTGCACTACTTCCTTTAAATAATCCCGCTCCAATGGCTCCACCTAATGCCATCATCGTAATATGACGCGAGGTCATTGTTCTTGTTAATTGTTGCTTGTTTTTTTCCACTTTCTTACCTCCTAAAAAATCAAAAAGCATATCGTCTATTCCTTCATCATCAAATGAAAGAAGAGACGACATGCTATCAGCAAACCGCGGTACCACTCTAATTGGCTCTTGAGAACCCAGCTTAAAAAACCACGTAACGAAGGTTAACCGTCAAACAAATAGAATAATCCAATAATTCTATTTGTGTTACCACTCCTAGGCAAGTTCAAAGTCTTATTGGTCTGCGTTGCACCAACCCGCAGCTCTCTTCACCGAATAACGAGCTTTTACTACTCCTAATCTTTGCGTTTCAAATCATTAATGTATCCATCACTATAATGTCTATCGTTAATTATGTCAATATTTTATTTTGCAATAATTTTCAAATAGTATTTTTTGAAATGGAAAACAATATAAAAAGCAGGAAGGGTTATCCCTTCCTGCATCTGTATTACGCGTTCACTTTTAATGCTTTAAATTCTTCAATTAGAAGCGGAATAACTTCAAATAAATCTCCTACGATACCATAATCCGCTACTTTGAAAATATTTGCTTCAGGATCTTTATTGATAGCAACAATGACTTTTGAATTGGACATTCCAGCTAAATGCTGAATTGCGCCTGAAATACCTGCTGCAATATAAAGATCTGGTGTGACAACCTTACCTGTTTGTCCGATTTGAAGCGAGTAATCACAGTATTCAGCGTCACATGCACCACGTGAAGCACCTACTGCACCGCCTAGTAAATCAGCTAGCTCTTTTAATGGCTCGAAGCCTTCTTCTGACTTCACGCCACGACCACCAGCAACAACTACTTTCGCTTCTGAAAGATCTACACCTTCTGAAGATTTACGAACAACTTCTTTAATAATTGTGCGCAGATTTGTAATTTCTACAGAGATTGCAGACACATCACCTGTTTTACCTTCTGTTTTTTCTAAAGGTGTAATGTTATTTGGACGAATAGAAGCTAAGACAACGCCTTCTTTAACTTTTACTTTTTCAAAGGCTTTACCAGAGTAAATTGGTCGGATGAATACCACATCATCGCCTGCACCTTCAATAGCAGTGACATCAGATACTAGACCTGCTTGTAATTTGCTTGCAATTTTTGGCGATAAATCCTTCCCATTTGCTGTATGACCGAAGACAATACCTGCTGGTTGTTCTTGCTCGATAACAGCTAATAGCGCTTGACTATAGCCATCAGATGTATATTGTTTTAAATGTGGGTGTTCCACTGTTACTACTCGATCAGCACCATATTCAAATAATGGACCTGTTAAACCTGCTACAGCATCCCCTAAAAGTACCCCAACAACTTCGCCACCATCAGCGATTTGTTTTGCAGCTGCAATTGCTTCGAAAGAAACATTACGTAAGCTTCCTTCACGAACTTCACTTAATACTAATACTTTTTTTGACATAGCATATTCCCTCCGTTACCCTTTAAGATTCGATTGACATCAAATAATTAAACAACTTTTGCTTCCGTGTGAAGTAGATTTACCAGTTCTTTTGCTTGTGCAGAAAGGTCGCCTTCTAAAATACGGCCTGCTGCTTTTTGAGCTGGTAAGAAGATGTCTACTGTTTCAATCTTCACTTCTACATCATCTTCATCGATATCTAAATCATCTAACTCAAGCTCTGCAAGCGGTTTCTTTTTCGCTTTCATAATACCTGGTAGAGATGGGTAACGAGGCTCATTTAAACCTTGCTGAGCAGTTACTAATAACGGTAAAGAAGTTTCAATTACCTCTGAATCCCCTTCGATATCGCGAACAATTTTCGCAGATGTTCCGTCAATTTCAAGTTTTGTAATCGTAGTTACATAATTCATATCCAATAAATCAGCAACACGTGGACCAACTTGCCCTGAACCACCATCAATCGCAACATTTCCTGTTAAAATTAAATCTGCATCTTTATCTTTTAAGTATTCTGCTAGTAGATAAGCTGCTGCATGTTGGTCCAGCTCATCTAGATCATCTTCTGTATTAATAAGCACTGCTTCGTCTGCTCCCATAGCAAGTGCTGTACGTAATTGCTTCTCTGCATCCTCGCCACCAATTGTCACCACTGTTACTTTACCACCAGCAGCATCGCGAACTTGGATTGCCTCTTCAATGGCATATTCATCATAAGGGTTGATAATGAATTCTGCGCCGTCCTCTTGGATTTTACCACCCGACACAACGATTTTTTCTTCTGTATCAAACGTACGTTTAATTAATGCAAAAATGTTCATATATCCATACCTCCTGGAACGTTTTATAATTCTAAGTAAACTTATAAATATTATATATTTTCAGTTTCGATAACGCCGATAACATACTGAACGTTGCTATCGACATTTGGAAAATTATTTGCCAGTAAACACAGGCTCACGCTTTTCAATGAATGCTTGAATTCCTTCTTTGGCATCTTCTGTGACAAACACTGTCCCAAAGGATTTAGCCTCTGCTTCAATGCCTTCATAGAAGGATGCATGCTTTGCATATTGCAATGTTTGAATAGCTGCTTTTAAAGCAATTGGGCTTTTCTTAGCAATGCTCTTAGCAATCTTTAACGTCTCTTCTAGCAATGCTTCGTCTGAGAATGAACGATTTGCTAAGCCCCACTGAACAGCTTCGTTACCAGAGATTGGTTCACTTGTAAACATCATTTCAGCAGCCTTTGCTACTCCAACATAGCGTGGTAATCGCTGTGTACCACCAAAACCAGGAATAAGCCCTAATTGTAATTCAGGTAAACCTAATTTTGCTGATTCAGTGACAAATCGCATATGACAGCTCATTGCTAACTCAAGCCCTCCGCCTAATGCCGCACCATGGATGGCTGCAATTACAGGCTTAGAAAACGACTCAACACGCTCAAAAACCTGCTGCCCGTTGCTAGCTAGCTTTGTAAATTCCTCACCAGATTCTACCCCAATAAATTCTTTAATGTCTGCCCCTGCAGAGAAGAAACGGCCTTCACCATGAAGTACAAGGACTCTTACAGCATCCTCGTGTTCTACAGCATCTAGCACAGCGTTAACTTCTGCAATAATACCACGAGATAATGCATTTGCTGGTGGACGTGCAATTGTAATAATTGCTACTCCATCTTCTACTTTCCAACTTAGAAATTCCATTTCTCCACATCCTTTTAAGCTTTAATGCCGTTCAGGATTAACGCCTGAACCTTTGGAACCTGTTCCATCAAATCATATCGATAGTCATTCATAACCCACGACGTAATAGTTTCATCAATTGTTCCAAAAACCATTTGTCGAGCCAAGCGTACATCCATCGTCTGATTGAACTCACCTGTAAGCATACCCTCGATTAAAATTTGATCAAGTAGCTGTAAATACTCGCGCAATACTGAATTAATTTTTAATCGTAAGTCTTTGTTTGACTGGCGAAGCTCTAATTGTGTGACAGTTGCTAGGTATCGATCTGTCGTTAGAACATTAAAATGATTTTCAATCATTCGTGAAAGTTTGTCTTTAGACGTACTCCCATTTTCTATTATATCTTGTAATGACTCTACAAAAACAGCCATTTTTTCATTAAAGACAGAAATTAATATATCTTCTTTATTTTTAAAATATAAATAGATTGTTCCATCGGCCACCCCTGCCTGTTTGGCGATTTTCGATACTTGCGCTTGGTGATACCCATTTTCCGCAATAACGATGACAGCTGCATCAATAATTTGTTTATATTTTGGCTTATCTCGTTTCACTTTTATATCACCACCTAAAAAACATGCACACGTCGATAGGACGTGTAAACCTAAAAAAATATGAAAATATGAATGGTCATTCATTCATATTTTCATATTATATTTTACAGCATTGCTTGTCAATACTTTCACACGTATTTATTTCGCTTCTTTATTCGCTAATTTTGTTTTTTCTTCTTCAACTAACGTACGGCGTAAAATTTTTCCTACAGCTGTTTTTGGCAGCTCTTCTCTAAATTCATAATAACGCGGAACTTTAAAAGCCGCTAGATGCTGACGGCAATATTTATTTAATTCGTCCTCAGTAATCGAATATCCTTCTTTTAACACAATATAAGCTTTAACTGTTTCACCACGATACGGATCAGGTATTCCTGCCACTACGCACTCTTGGATCTCTTCGCGTTCATATAACACTTCTTCTACTTCACGTGGATAAATATTAAAGCCGCCTGCTATTATTAAATCTTTTTTACGATCTACCACATAGAAGAAGCCTTGCTCATCCATATAACCAAGATCACCTGTTAAAAACCAACCGTCAGCAAATGTCGCAGCTGTATCCTCGGGACGGTTCCAGTAGCCCTTCATTACTTGTGGTCCTTTAACAGCAATTTCACCAACTTCACCGATAGGTAGCTCTTCTGTATCACCTGTACGTAAAATAACCGCTTCTGTATTTGGCCAAGGTAAACCAATTGAGCCAATCACTCGCTTACCCCAAATTGGCGTAGCATGTGTTACAGGTGAGGTTTCAGTTAACCCATATCCTTCTACTAGCTTTCCACCAGTAACGGCTTCAAACTTCTCTTGCACTTCAATTGGCAATGAAGCTGAGCCACTTAGGCATGCCTTAATGGATGATAAATCATAATTCGAAATGTCTGGGTGATTTAAAAGGCCAATGTATAAGGTTGGTGCGCCGGGGAACAGGGTTGGTTTTTGTTTATCAATCGTTTTTAATGCCGTTTCTGCATCAAACTTCGGTAAAAGCACCATTCTATTTTGAGTAAATACAGATAAGAGCATAACAGTTGTCATGCCATAGACGTGGAAGAATGGTAGAATGCCCATAATGGTTTCTTCACCATGCACACATTTATACATCCAAGCATCACACATTGTCGTATTGGCAATCAAATTTTTATGGGTCAACATAACCCCTTTTGGGAAGCCTGTTGTTCCACCCGTATATTGAAGCAATGCTAGGTCCTCTTCAAAATCAAATGGAATATTGTCAATCACCTTAATCGGTGCAGAACGCATTATTTCTGAAAATAGGTGATTTTGACCGCTATGTTCAACCTTGACACTAAAGCCATACTGCTTCTTTTGAATAAATGGATAGACTAAATTTTTCGGGAATGGTAAATAGTCCTTAATAGCTGTTACAATGACATTTTCAAGTGACGTCTCTTTCATAATTTTCATGACTCTTGGATATAAAATATCCATTACGAGAATAACCTTTGCTCCTGAATCAGCCATTTGGTATTGAAGCTCTCGTTCAGTATAAAGTGGATTTGTTTGTACTACAACAGCACCTGCATACATGGCACCATAGTAAGCGATTACACTTTGTGGCGTGTTAGGCAGCATAATCGCTACTCGATCTCCTTTTTCCACACCTAGTGTTTGTAAATAGTTTGCGAACCTTAAAGCTGACTCATATAGCTCGGTGTACGTCAAATCCTTTCCCATAAAATGAATCGCTACTTTGGATGGATTCTTTTTATAGGCACGTGTCAAAAACTCTTGCACTGGAATTTCCTCAAACGTTAAAGACGATGGTACTTCTTCAGGATAATTTGCTAGCCATGGTTTTGCTGTCATACGTCCTCTCCCCTTTGTCCCAAACTTTGTCAATTCTTATATTTATTATAATGAAAAAGAAATACAGTTTCAAACAGAAAATAGAAAATAAATGCATTTTCGATTAATTATTATGCAATTAACAACATTAATATGATTGGTATTTATCGGGATTTATTTGAATACACCTTATGAATGCTCGTTCATTATTGAGTTACTTCATAAAAAAATAATGAGCATATTCCTATATTATAAAAATAATTTTTCTACCCTTTAATAGAGTTATATGAAAGAAAATTAACAGGTTGTAGTAGAAATTTATGATATGTACAATTAACAAAAAACGCATCCTCACAAAGAGAATGCGTTTTTTATTTAAATCGTTAACATATAGTAGACACCTACTGCCAAAAATGCAATACAGACAACGATTAGTACTTTTGCTAATTTTTCCATGTCATGACACTCCTATGCAATACTTGCCCCAATTACAAACGAAAGACCGACTGAAATGGTAAAGGAAATGAAACCAACTGAGCGATTATCATTGGCAATCTCTTGATCAACGTTAAAACGAGGTGTCATAAATTCAAATAAAAAATACGCTACAATCAATAATGTAAAGCCAAAAAGACCCCAACCGATCATTTCACTTAACGTGCTATGACGTGCAATGGAAAAGCGGAAGATATTACAAATCCCTAGTATTTTCCCACCTGTTGCAAGAGACACAGCGACATTACCTTTTTTAATTTCTTCCCAATTTTTATATTTCGTAACGACTTCGAACAATGCCATCGAGACGACTAAACATAATACTACAACACTAAAATATCCTGCCGTTTCGATAATTGGATATCGCCAAAAGCCAGAATTCAGCATTTTTCTCCGTCCCCTTTATAGCTTATTTCAATTCAACAACTGTGACGCCTAAGCCCCCCTCACCGACTTCACCAAAACGGAAGGATTTTACGCGCTTATGCTTTTTCAAATAGCTTTGAATACCTTGACGTAAAGCCCCTGTACCAACTCCATGAATAATGGACACACGACCATAATTAGAGAGTAATGCATCATCAATATATTTCTCTGTTCTTAAGATTGCATCCTCATAGCGTTCACCACGTAAATCTAATTCTAATTTCACATGACTATTTCGATTTTTCACACCAGCTGTTCGTAATACAGGCTCTTTTTCAGGTTTAATATACTCCAAATCACTATCTGAGATTTTCATTTTTAAAATCCCCATTTGGACAACCCATTCGGTATTCGACACCTTTTCTAACAAAGTACCTCGTTGACCATAGCTTAACACCTTTACCTCGTCTCCGACAACTAAGTTTTGTGCACGAGCTTTTACTTGTGCCGCCTTTTTTAGTACTTTATTGTCTTCAAGTGGTGTTGCTTCTTCCAAGCGTTTACGTGCTTCAATCAATTCATGCTCCTTGACAACTTGATCAGCATTTTTACGCATTTCTCGCAGCTCTGCAATAATCGCTTCTGCTTCACGTTTCGCTTCATCAACAATTTTACGCGCCTTTTCCTTTGCCTTCTTATCAAGCGCCTCTTTGCGCTCCTCATAGGCTTGCAATTTATCTTGAAGCTCTTTACGTAATGTCTCTGATTCTAATAGTAATGCATGCGAACGCTCTGCATCATCTTCGGATTGGCGACGTGTTTCTTCCAATGAGGCAATCATCGATTCAACCTCATGTCGATCGGTTCCAGTAAAGCCTTTGGCACGATCAATAATGGATTCAGGTAAACCAAGACGACTGGAGATTTCAAATGCATTTGATCGTCCAGGTACACCGATAAGTAGACGGTATGTCGGGCTCAAAGTTTCAATATCAAACTCTACACTGGCATTGGCTACACCTGGTCGATTATAGCCATAAGCTTTTAGTTCAGGATAGTGAGTTGTAGCCATTACACGAGCACCGCGTCCATGTACTTCGTCTAAGATTGAGATGGCTAAAGCCGCCCCTTCCTGTGGGTCAGTACCTGCCCCTAACTCATCAAAAAGAACAAGTGATTCGTGATCAAATTTTTGTAGGATGTCTACAATATTGACCATATGGGACGAGAACGTAGAAAGTGATTGCTCAATTGATTGCTCATCACCAATATCGGCAAATAATTGCTCAAATACAGCAAGTTCTGAGCCATCTAATGCTGGTACTGGTAATCCCGCTTGCGCCATTAATGTACACAGACCAACCGTTTTTAATGTCACCGTTTTACCACCTGTATTTGGACCTGTAATGACAATAGCTGTAATGTCTTTACCAAATTCAATATCATTAGGAATAGCTGAATCTATTGGTAGCAGTGGATGACGCGCACGTATTAGTCGGATATAGCCATCCTGATTCATTTTCGGCATTGTACATTTATTGGCTTGGCCATATTTGCCCTTTGCTAAAATGACATCGATATCGCCTAATACCTTCACTAAATTAAATAAATCTGATGCTACTTCTTGCACCATTGCACTTAATGCTAGTAAAATACGTTCAATTTCTGCATGCTCTTTCATTTTCAAGCGATGAATTTCATTGTTTGCTTGGACAACAGAATCTGGCTCAATAAATAAGGTTTGACCAGAAGAAGATTGATCATGAACAATCCCACCATAATGGTGACGATATTCTTGCTTTACGGGAATAACAAATCGATCATTACGAATTGTCACAAGTGTATCAGAAAGCATTTTCGCCGCATTACTTCCCCGAATTAAACTTTCCAGCTTAGAGCGGACTTTCCCTTCTTCAGCACGCAAAGATTGGCGAATAGAGCGCAATGTTTGACTAGCAGAATCTAAGACAGCACCATTGTCGTCAATACAGTTATTGATCTCATGCTGCAATCCTGTTAAGACAGGCATTGCTTCCTTTTTGGAGATGAAATGGGGAATATCAATCACTTCATCGGCTTCTAAATCTTCAATAAAATTGCGTAAAATTCGGCTTGCTCGAATCGTGCTCGAAATTTCCATTAGTTCTACTGCTGCTAACATGCCTCCTATTTGAGCACGTCTGGCAGAGGGACGGACATCGAAAATTCCTCCCATAGGTACATTGCCCTTCACACGCAAAATGGATAGTCCCTCATCCATTTCTTCTAATAATTGTACTACTTTAGCAAAATCAGTTTGTGGCACAAGCTCCTCAATGGCAGATTTACCAATGGAGGAAGTACAATAGGAAGCCACTTGTTGCCTAACTTTATCGTATTCTAGTGTTTTCAATGCGCGTTCAGCAATCACTGAGAACACCTCCTCAGCCTATTTATTTCGTTGTATGAACGCTTCAAACTGTTCACGCGTCCATGTATTCACAATCATATCTTTCGGTAACCATGCTCTATTTGCATAGCGAACCCCAATATCCATAAAACGTAAATGTGCAATATCATGCGCATCTGTGTTGATGGCTACTGGTACACCTGCAGCGCATGCCATTTCTAAATGTTCTACACATAAATCGAGACGATACGGATTTGCATTTAACTCTAAAATTTTACCATATTCCTTTGCCCAGGCAATTAACTGTTTCATATCAGGATTATAACCATCGCGATCTTCAATAATTCGACCAGTCGGATGGGCAATCATATGAACATAGGGATTTTGCATAGCTGTTAGTAAACGTGCCATAATTTTATCTTGTGATTGTGTAAAACTAGAATGAATGGAAGCAATAACAAAATCGAGCTCTTTTAACACCTGATCTTCGAAATCAAGGGAGCCGTCTGGTAAAATATCCATCTCCGTCCCTTTAAAAAAATGAAAATCTGGATGTGCTGTATTAAACGCCTCAATTTCTCCACGCTGCTTTTCTAAACGCTCCGGTGTTAATCCATTTGCTACTTTTAGGAATTGCGAATGGTCTGTAATAACGCTATATTGATAGCCCCGTGCTAGTAACGCCTCGCCCATTTCTGCAACAGAGTATGCACCATCTGACCATGTTGTATGCATATGCAAATCAGCTTTAATATCCTCTAGTCGAACTAAGTTTTGAATTAGGTTTGTTTTGTCAAATTCTGCTGTTCCTGTCCGTAAGCTCGGTGGAATCCAAGGTAGATCAAAATGAGCGAAGAATGCTGCCTCGTCTTGGAACGTTAAAACGGTACCATCTTCCTGTTCCACTCCATATTCACTTATTTTTTCACCACGGGCTTTGGCAATTTGCCGCATACGAACATTATGATCTTTTGAACCTGTGAAATGATGCAACGCAGTCGCATATTCATTATCTTTCACTAAACGGAAATCAACGCTAACTGGTTCATCTAAGTCTAAAATCACCGAAATTTTTGTATCCCCTGCCGCCACGACTTCTTGAATGGCCAAGCTATTTAACAAGTTTTCACGTACTTCCTCAACTGCTTCTGTCACAACAATAAAATCAATATCTTTGCTAGTTTCTAACGCGCGACGGAAACTCCCAGCAACTGAAAACCGGTCTACTTCCTTCATACTACCTAGAAGCGCCTCAATTTGTAAAACCACAGGCTCAAGCTGCCAAATTGGTAGTCGTTCTGAACGATTTGCTAAATTGGCTAGCTCCTTTAAAATTTTCTCCTCAGATTTCACAGCAAATCCAGCTAATTCACGTACTTTTCCAGCTTCACAAGCTGCCTTTAAGCTTTCGGCAGAGTCAATACCCAGCTCTTGGTGAAGTTTCGCAATTTTTTTTCCTCCTAAGCCAGGTAATTTTAGCAATGGCAGTAACCCTTTAGGTACAACCTCTTCTAACTCCTTTAACAAACTCGATTCACCTGTTAACATTAAGTCCTCTATTACAGCCGCAGTACCCTTGCCAATACCTTTGAGTTTTGTTACATCATCCATTTCGCTTAATGAACGCTCGTCCCCCTCTAGTGCTGCCGCAGCCTTTCGAAAGGCTGATACCTTGAATGGATTTTCTCCCTGTAGTTCCATATATAAAGCAATTTTTTCGAGTGTGCGAATAATTGTTTTTTTATTCATTGGTAATTCCTCCTATCGTAAAAACACTTCCCTCAAGACAGAGAGAAGTGCACAGTTACTATTGCATATAAATATACCACCAGTTTTGGAACATCTTTGTAATAATTGGTGTATGCTCCAACATAAGACCACTTAACAATGACTTCGACATTAAATTTTGTATGGCATCTACTGGTAATAAAGCGCACACATATAGCAAAATAAACATAATTAAATAGTTTTCAATCATGCCAAGTAACGCCCCAAGCCAACGATTCACTGTATTTAGCACAGGCAAATACGCGATAAAATCAAATATCGATGCCACGATTTGCAACGTTATTTTTACTGCAAAGAAAATAACAGCAAAGGCAATTACCCGATAAAAGGTACGGTCTAAATCTAGACTATCAATGACAACGCCAAGGCTACCTGTGTCAGTGACGCCTGGATATGGAACCCAAAATACAAATTTTTGTGCTAATGGCTTATAATAAATATACGCAACAATTAGGGCTACTACAAAGCTGACAATATGCATCATCTGTACAATAAAACCTCGTTTTGCACCGACGCCTATACCAGCTAACAGTACCACTAATATGATTAAATCTAACATTCTCTTCAACCCTTTAACTTTTTCAATTCTTCTTCTAACTGCTCCATTCGTTCTTTTAATAGTAAATAATCATGAACTGTATTTACTGCTGTCAGAACAGCAAGTTTTGTGCTATCAAGTGAGGGATTATGTACGTTCATCTCGCGCATACGGTCATCAACAATCGAAGCAACAAGTCGCATATGGCCAATGGATTCAGAGCCGACCATTTTATATGCATGACCATATATTTCAACAGAAATTTTATTCTTTTCTTGTTTTTCCATAGTCGCACCCTCCTATAAATTCGATGCACACACGATTTTAGAGGCTTGTGAGCACCATCACACAAAAAAGCTATTTATTATCATACCATGAAAGGTATAAAATTGTGAACAACGAGGACAGAAAGGAACGATTAAATGGCAAATATTGTGCTTTCCATTTCAACAAATATTCAAAAAGAGGTGATGGCTTACTATGCAACGCACTTTATAGAACGAAAGACTCCTGGTGTCATATTTGCTGCAAAACTACCAGATACAGCCATAACTATGTATAAATCAGGAAAATTAATGTTCCAGGGGGGCGGTGCTGAACGCGAGGCAGCACGTTGGGGAACTGTTGAAAAAACTGCTACTCCAGTCTCCACTATTGGGGCAAAAGGGGATGTACTGCCTAACAATTTCGCAACCATGTCTGTCTTAGGCTCAGACGAAACAGGCACAGGTGATTATTTTGGTCCAATCACAGTGGCAGCAGTGTATGTGCCTACTTCCAAAATCGAACTCATGAATGAGCTTGGTGTAAAAGATTCAAAAATGCTAACAGATGACTATATGAGGAAAATTGCACCTGATTTGCGTGTAGCCTGTGTCCATAGTGTTCTCGTCTTACGTAACGAGAAATATAACAACTTACAAGGAAAAGGCTATTCCCAAGGTAAAATGAAAGCCATGATGCATAACAAGGCACTACAAAACACGCTATCAAAAATGGCACCTGAAAAACCTGAATTTATTTTAATCGACCAATTTGCTGAACGTGGTGTCTATTACAATTATTTAAAAAATGAACGTGAACTTGTACAAGAAAATGTCTACTTTTCTACTAAAGCAGAACAATTACATGTAGCTGTGGCTACAGCATCTATTTTAGCTCGTGCTGCCTTTTTAAAGGAAATGGACCGTTTGAGTGACATTACAGGGCTTACATTACTGAAGGGTGCCTCTAACAAAGTAGATGTGCAAGCAGCCCGAATCTGGCGTAATCAAGGCGAAGAATTTCTACGCTCCATCACAAAATGGCATTTCGCCAACACTGATAAAGCACGGAAGATGAAGTAAATCGTACTATTGGTTGCTTAAAAAAGCTTTTTTGGGGTTCCTGAGGAGCGTGAGGCGCATTAGGAACCTTTTTGGAGCGGTTTCCTCCCTGGGGGTAGCGCTTCAGGCACCTTTTTGAGCGCTTGCCTCACTTTTTGGATCACTCCACACTTTCTTTTGAGCCGATTCTTCACCTTTTAGATCATCATTTTCACCCTTCTCAAACAAAAAAGACTGCCTCGTAAGACAGTCTTTTTTCATATATTAACGTACTTCTGTGCCTGCAATCGTAGCAATCGCTTTTAACACTTTGTTATGTGCGGCCACTACCTCTTCGTCTGTTAAAGTACGTTCTGGATCAAAGTATGTGAGAGAGAAGGCAACCGATTTTTTACCTGGTTCCATTTTCTCCCCTTCGTAAACATCGAATACGCGGATATCTTTTAATAGTTTCACACCCGCTGCATCAATAGCTTCCATTACTTCGCCCGCTGTTGTTGTACGGTCCATAATAAGAGCGATATCACGAGACATAGCTGGGAAACGAGGCACTGGTGTGTAAGCAAGTGGTGCTTCTTGTGTTGTTGCATTTAATAGCGCCACTAAATTCATCTCCATTACATACGTGTCTTTTACACCCCATGCTTTTTGCTCTGCTGGGTGAAGTCCACCGATAATGCCGACTTGCTTGCCATCTAATAAAATGCTAGCCGTACGACCTGGATGTAAGCCATCCACTTGTGATTTCACAAATGTCATGCGATTTGCTAAGCCAAGTTTGCCAATGACACCTTCGACGATACCTTTTAGCACAAAGAAATCTACAGCTTTTTTCTCACCTTGCCAAGCATGGTCTAGCCATTTGCCAGTTAGTACTGCTGCCACATGCTCTTCCTCATAAGGTTGCCCCTCATCTGATTGACCAAGGAACACGGAACCAATTTCATATAAAGCCACACCGTCAGCTTGACGTGCAACATTATATGCAGCTGCTTCGATTAAATGTGGAATAAGGCTTTGACGTAATGTAGAACGCTCCTCACTCATTGGCATAAGCAAGCGAGTTACCGGCTCAGCTTTCAAAGCAAAACGTTGCGACAATGCATCCGACGTTAACGAATAAGTTACCGCTTGATATAGGCCAGCCCCTTCCATGTAATGACGAACAACACGACGATTTGCTTGATAAGGTGATAAATTACCTACTTGTGTTGCACCCTCTGGTAATGTCATTGGGATTTCATCATAACCATAAAGACGAGCAATTTCCTCCACGATATCCTCTTCAATTTTAATATCTTGGCGACGTGTGGGTGCATCAATAATTAATAAACCATTTGCTGCCTCTACACCAAATTTTAAACGCTCTAAAATAGAAAGCATATCTTCTAATGCAATCTTCATACCTAAACGTTCATTAATAAAATCTGGGGAAACGACTACTCGCGCTGGTGTTTTATCCAACTCATCTACTAAACATGTACCTTCTAATACTTCGCCTCCTGCTAATTCAGCAAGTAGAGCGGCAGCACGTTCAGCAGCTGGTAAGACACGATTTGGATCTACCCCTTTTTCGAAACGAGCCGATGCATCTGAACGTAGGCCAAGATGACGAGACGTTTGACGCACTGTTAAACCATCAAAATAGGCTGACTCAATGACAACAGTCGTAGTTGAATCTGTTACCTCTGAATTAGCACCACCCATTACACCAGCAATGGCTACTGGCTCTTTGCCATTTGTAATGACTAAATCTGAAGCTTTTAATGTACGTTCTTGGTCATCTAATGTTGTAATTTTTTCACCTTCTATTGCTTTACGAACAACGATTTCACCCGTTGCTAGACTATCATAGTCAAAAGCATGTAGAGGTTGACCATATTCCATTAATACATAGTTCGTTACATCTACGACATTATTGTGTGGACGTACTCCCGCAGCCATTAGACGATTTTGTAGCCACATTGGTGATTCACCGATTTTTACGTTTTTCACAACTTTTGCTACATACATAGGATTTGCTTGTAAATCTTCTACATGAAGCTTCAGGTAATCCTGTGCTTTTTCACTAGCAGTTTGATAGGAAATTTCTGGATATTTAATTTCCTCTGAAAGAATGGCACCTACTTCATACGCTACACCTAGCATTGAAAGGGCATCTGAGCGGTTTGGTGTTAGTCCTAGTTCCAACACTGTATCACGTAGGCCCAATATAGCCAGTGCATCTGTGCCTACTTCTGCATCTGCTGGTAGGACAAAGATACCTTCTGAATACGCCTTAGGAACAAGCTTTCCTTCGATTCCAAGCTCTTGTAAGGAACAAATCATTCCGTTCGATTCATGACCGCGAAGTTTTGCTTTTTTGATTTTAATGCCACCTGGTAAATGTGCACCTGGACGAGCAACAATGACTTTTTGACCAGCATCAACATTCGGTGCACCACAAATTATTTGTTGAGGCTCTGCTTCGCCAACGTCAACTTGGCAAATATTTAACTTATCAGCCTCTGGATGTTTCTCCTTAGAAACTACATAACCAACTACAACTTTATCCATAGCATTAGCACGATCAATTACTGCATCTACTTCGATCCCAGAGCGTGTAATTTTTTCTGCTAATAGCTCAGGTGCTAAGTCCTGCGTATTGATATAATTTT
This sequence comes from Lysinibacillus capsici, assembly GCF_020217405.1. Classification (NCBI taxonomy): domain Bacteria; kingdom Bacillati; phylum Bacillota; class Bacilli; order Caryophanales; family Bacillaceae; genus Lysinibacillus; species Lysinibacillus capsici. The sequence continues at coordinate 3,439,234 of NZ_CP084108.1, forward strand.
TTAACCATTCTAATGATACTAACATGTTTTATCCCCCTTACGCTTCTGTTCGCTCAAATTGTGATAAGAAGCGAGTGTCACTTGTATAGAAATGACGAATATCGTCAACACCATATTTCAACATTGCAATACGTTCTGCACCAATACCAAATGCAAATCCTGAAACTTTCTTTGGATCATAGCCAGCCATTTCTAATACGTTTGGATGCACCATACCAGCTCCTAGAATCTCAATCCAGCCAGTGCCCTTACATACGTTACAGCCTGCTCCACCACATTTGAAACAAGAGATATCCATCTCTACTGATGGCTCAGTAAATGGGAAGAAGCTCGGACGTAGTCGAATTTCGCGGTCAGCACCAAACATTTTTTTCGCTAACGTATCCAATGTTCCTTTTAGGTCACTCATGCGAATATTTTCGCCAATGACTAAACCTTCAATTTGCATAAACTGATGTGAATGTGTTGCATCATCATTATCACGTCGGAATACTTTACCAGGACAAATTATGCGAATCGATTCACCTTTTTTGGCTTCCATCGTACGAGCCTGTACTGGTGAAGTATGGGTACGTAATAATATTTCCTCGGAAATATAGAACGAATCTTGCATATCACGAGCTGGATGTCCTTTTGGTAAATTTAGTGCTTCAAAGTTATAGTAATCCTTCTCCACTTCTGGACCTTCAGCAATTTCATAGCCCATTCCTATAAATAAGTCTTCAATTTCTTCAATGACACGTGTTAAAGGGTGACGGTTCCCCACTTTAATTTCACGACCTGGTAAAGTGACATCAATCGACTCACTCGCTAATTTTTCAGCAATGGCTGCCTCTTCCAACACGGTAATCTTTGTTTCTAATACTGCCGTTACATTTTCACGGACATTATTCACTAAAGCACCCATTTTCGGACGTTCTTCAGCTGATAATTTCCCCATCCCTTTTAGTAAATCAGTAATAGGTCCTTTTTTCCCTAAATACGCAACACGTACTTCATTCAATTCTTTTAAATTTGCAGCTGCTTCAATTTTAGCAAGTGCTTCTTGCTCTAATTGTTTTAATTGCTCTTCCATGTTAAACCCTCCTCAGAAAATAAATGCCTGCTTTTTAGACATAAAAAAACTCGCCCCTAAAAAGGGACGAGGACATTTTCGCGGTACCACCCTAGTTATTGCAAAGCAAAGCCTTACAATCACTTCATTGACATAACGACTTGATAAAGCCGGCTTACCTTTACAGCATGACACTGGTCCCGGTAGCTGCTCGCAGGCTGAATTCAAAACCGCATTGAAACGGCGTTGGCTCTCAATCTCTGGCCTACGCTCCCTGTCGTCCATTCACAATCTTTACTACTTCCCGGTCAAAGCATTTATTATTTAAAACTACATTTTAGAATAAATTATACAATAATGGACTGTAGCAAATCAAGAGACAACTGCCTCAATCCCACAATGAGCAATTAATTACTTGGCAAAGCCATATAAAACAATACCTGTTGCTACTGCGACGTTTAATGATTCAGCCTGTCCAAAAAGAGGAATGATCATATTTTGATCTGTCATCGCTAATAACTGAGGCTGAATGCCACTTCCTTCATTCCCCATAATAATCGCAAATGCACCTGTATGCTGAATATCACTATACGGCACCGCTTCCTCATCTAATGCAGTACCAAATACCGGTACACCTTGATCCTGTAATATATCTATCCATTCTGCTAAATCTCCACGCACTACCGGAATATGGAAATGGGAACCTTGAGCAGCACGTAGTGTTTTAGGATTATAAAGATCGGCACAGCCTTTTCCTAAAATTACAGCATCTAAACCTGCAGCATCTGCTGTACGAATCATTGTTCCAATGTTACCAGGATCTTGGACAGCATCAATTAATAACACTTTTCGCCAAGTAGTCATCACATTATCCACTAAGACGGGCTGTTTACATACAGCAAAAACACCTTGGGAAGTTTCTGTCTCCGCAAATTCCTTCGCTACCGCAGTCGATACCTCTACAATAGCTATATCATCGATTGGCCATAACATTGGCAAATCGATACCTTCACGCACTATAATTTGTAATACTTGGTTTTTATTTTTTAATGCTTCTTCAACAAGATGAAAGCCCTCTACTAGGAATTCACCCGAACGTTCACGCTCTTTTCTTGTTGTCGCTAACTTTTTCCAATATTTCACTAACGCATTTTGCGTAGATTCAATTCTCTTCATCGCTACCTCTTACCGCCTTTTTCCTATATATTGACCACTATTATACCCTACGAAATAGCAAATTTCATAGCTAAGTAAGAAAACTGTTATTTTCCTGTGGTGGCAAGTGGCGTACAACTTAAACATGCTATAATCATACATATCTAACGAAGACACAAAGTGAGGTATATAAATGAAAAAAACAATACATGTAGTAGGGGCTATAATTGAAAATGAGCAACAAGAAATTTTCTGTGCTTTAAGGAATCCCCAAATGATATTAGCAAATTATTGGGAATTCCCTGGCGGTAAAATAGAGCAAGGTGAAACACCAAAACAGGCACTTTCTCGAGAAATTCTTGAGGAATTTAACTGTACGATTCAAGTAGGGAAACAAGTGGCTGTAACACTCCATGAATACGAACAATTTTTCGTTCATTTAGAAACATACAAAGCTTCAGTTATTAAAGGCACACCCCAAATTCTAGAACATGCTGAAGCAAGATGGGTTCCCCGCAACCAATTGCTTGACCTTCCATTTGCTCCAGCAGATCTTCCTTCTATTCAAAAATTAATGGCCGAATTGTAAAGGCTATTCACTTTATCTCATGAAAATGAGTGACTTTGTTTCGTCCATGCTCTTTCGATTCATACAATGCTTTATCTGCTTTTTTTATCAATGTCGTCTCTGTATCTTCTGAAGTTACTGTGGCAATTCCCATACTGATCGTAAGACTGCCTGTTGGCCAACCATCCTGCTCCACAGTGTGTCTAATTTTTTCACCGATTTCTTTTGCCACAGGTATCTCGGTCTCTGGTAAGATGATCATAAACTCCTCCCCACCATAACGAGCGACGATATCTTCTAGACGTACTTGTATTTGTAATAGTTGTGCCAATTGAACGAGGACATCATCTCCAACTTGATGACCATATGTATCATTGACCTTTTTGAAATGATCGATATCTAAAATGCATAACGAAAAAGGTTCTGCTGTCTCATAAAAACGATTAAAATGTTGTTCGAGTTGTTCCTGGAAAAATCTCCTGTTTTTCAAGCCAGTCAATTTATCAGTCATTGATAATTCTACTAAAGCAGCATTCATGTCCAATAATTTCGCCTGCTGATGTTCTATTTCTACATGAATTTGCTCCAAATTAGCTAATGCACGATCCTTTTCTTGATAGGCAGCCTCAAGTAGTTTTTTGGCTGATCGTAATTCTTGTTCATAATCTATGCGCTTTTTCATCTTTACTAAAATGCAATCAATTCGCTCTACCAAATCCTCTTTGTACAATTTAGCATTCATTAAAAACGGAACCGACATCCCGTCCTTCTGTTTGAGATGAATGAATAATTCCTCTACTTGTCCCTCTAGATTAATCATAGGATAAAAATAAGAGTGAAAAATCATCTTATTGGGCGTAGATAGAAGAATTTCTAGATGCATATGCAATAATTCCTCTTGCTCATAGCCGATCCAATCTAGCAGGGTTTGATTGATTTCTGAAATAAGCCCTTCATGTGTGATGGAAAGAAATCCACATGGAGCATTGTTGAGTCGTTTTTCCATTGTTGATAATCCTTTCATTTTTCCCTACAAAAAATCTGCAATACATTGTATCGTTTCATTTGGGTGACTAATATGTGGATAGTGACCTTTTGCTTCCATTAATTGTAACGTACTATTTTTGAGATGCTGATGCAAATAATCTCCAACACCAATTGGCACAATACTATCTTCCGAGCATTGGATAATTAACGAAGGAACGGAGACCTTTGATAATTCACAACGATGATCAGATAAAAATGTGACCTCAGCAAATTCTTTTGCAATGATAGGGTCTGCTGCTATAAAGGTTTTCTTCAGTTCCTGTGTTAATGCTGGCTGTTCAGGATTACTCATTGCAATTGGTGCCATATAGCTAGCCCAACCTGTAAAGTTCATTTCCATCATGTCTAATAACTCCGCTATATCACTTCGCTCAAACCCCCCTCGATAACCATCATCATTTAAATAACAGGGAGAAGGACCAATCATAATCAATTTCTTAAAATAGTCAGGGTGCTGGATAGATGCGAGCAGTCCTATCATGGCACTAATGGAATGCCCGACAAAAATACTATTTTGTAATGATAGCGTTTCAATAATGTCCAATAAATCTTGTACATAGCCCTGTAACGATTGATATTTCTCTGATGAATAGGCATTTATATCTGAGTTACCTGAGCCTACATAATCGAATAATATAATCTTATATTTGTCCATAAATGCAGGCGTAATGAAACGCCACATATTTTGATCACAGCCAAATCCATGTGCAAAAATAAGCGGTTGGTCCCCTTGTCCGAGTATTGTTACATTATTACGAACAACAATATTTTCCATTCCAATCAATCCTTTTAGAAATATATGTAATAGTTTTATTGTGACCCCTTAAACAGTATTTATCAAGCTAAAACGTGAAAATCAAAAAGGAGCAGGAGTGCCGCTTCACCTGCTCCATTGTCCAGCTACAACCACTTCCTAATAGGTGGGATACTCTGCTGAAATTGAAATACATTATACGGATCATATTTTGTTTTCACTTCACGAAGCCTTCTAAAATTACGTCCGTAATAGGCTGTATGCCAGTCCTTAATATATCGATCTGGAAAATTCACATAATCACCAGACGTATAAGGTGATAAAGCTTGACGTAAATTTTCTACCCACTTAATATTTTGTTCTTCCTCTTTCGGTTTTTTCCAGGAAGTATTATATTCTTGAGCTATTATCGCATTGCGATAGTAATAGGCTGTATGCTGGGGAGCAATTTCACCTACTGCTCCTCTTAAAGACTGTTGCCATATTGTTGTATTTGAATTAGGTGCATGGGCTAAAAATTCTTTCATCCTCTGAATCGCCTTATATGGAAACGGTCTCTCCAAAAATGACCCTGATCTTTTTCGATAGGCAGGCTGATTACCGCTTGGTAAATCAAAAAATTCTATTGCCTTGCTATATGGCACTTCCTTTATCCAAATACTTGTTGGCAAGCCTGTTTTTCTAAGAGGGCGAAGCAATTTCTTTAATTCAGCTGCTGTTCCTATAAACTCACCTTGTGCGACTATCTCACCTACTTCCTTTGTTTTTAGCTCAATCTGTGAGGTTAGACGCTTATCTGTATAGGGAGCCCATTTTTGCCACGCATCAAAGACCACTTCAAAGTCATCCCATCCCCATGTAATAGAGAACAGTGATACCTCATTAATCGCATGAAGCTTGAATGTCAAAGAAGTGACTATACCAAAATTGCCTCCTCCTCCACCACGACTTGCCCAAAACAAATCATGATGTTGTTGCTTATTCGCTCTGATTACCTGAGCACCCTCATGTTCACTAGCTACCACCGTTTCGATTTCAATAAGATTGTCACAAGTTAATCCAAATGGTCGTGATAACATCCCAATCCCACCACCGAGGGTCAAACCGACCACCCCAACACTACTTTCTGTACCAGCAGGAATGGTAACACCATGCTCCCATAATGTACGGTATACGTTTCCCATATTAGCTCCAGCATCAATTCTAGCCGTCATTTCTGATAGATTTACCGAAATATCATTCATATCACTTACATCAATGACAAGCCCTTTATTTACTAAAGAAAAATTTTCATAGCTATGACGACCACTTCGAATTCTGAAAGGCTCATTGTTTTCTCTAGCCCATTTTAAGGCATTAACCACATCTTTCGTTTTTTGACAAAACACAATGACACTCGGATATTTGGGATTATTTAAATTATTATTCGTTCTCGCTTGTTCATAATCCGAATCTTCAGGCGTGACGATTCTTCCTGTGAGCTTCGCCTTTTTCAACATCAAGCCCCTTTCTCACAATGATACTTATCCTATGCAACTCATTGAGAAAGAATTTAAAATTTCAGCTTTTTTCTAGAATCACACTAAAATACTCTTTTTCACACTTGAAACATATGATGCACTAATAACAACGTGTTGGAGGTGTTCTATGCTTATCCATGTGGTAAGTGCTGGCGAAACACTGTGGCAAATCGCTAATCGTTATGCTGTACCCGTTCAATCGATTAGCCAATTAAATGCATTAGCTACTCCTGATCAATTAGCCATCGGACAATCACTGGTTATCCCTTCTTCTTATACAATTTATACCGTTCAAAATGGAGATACGTTATGGTCCATCGCACAGAAATTTAGCGTTCCCTTGCAATCTATCATAATAGAAAACCATCTAACGAATCCCGATCTATTAACACCTGGAACGAAATTAATTATTCCACCCATTGTTCATAACGTGCAGCCAGGAGAAACTTTATGGCAAATAGCACAGCGCTATGGTACGACCGTCCAAGCCATTGCAGTAGAAAATAATCTAAACAATCCCAATATGCTTTATGTCGGTTCACAATTGATGATCCCAAGAAAATTACCGATGATTGAAGTCAATGCTTATTCCTACCAACCTTCAGAAGAAGCTGTAGACTCCATTAATGCTATTGGTCATCTACTAACTTATTTTAGTCCTTTTGCTTATAAGATGAAGGAAGATGGGACATTACAGCCCATTACGGATGAAAATATGATAGCGGCAGCAAAGGCTAAACATATTATCCCTATGTTAACGCTCACTAATTTTACTTCTACAGAAGAAGGCTCTAATTTAGCACATGTCGTCTTGTCCAATGCAGAATTACGTAAAAAGGTCATGAATAATGTGTTACAGGTGATGCAAGATAAAGGTTATCAAGTATTAAATATTGATTTTGAAAATGTTTTACCTGCCGATCGAGAAAATTTCAATGCCTTTATTCAATTGGCTGTGGATACCCTTCACCCAAAAGGCTATTTAGTTTCAACAGCGCTCGCACCTAAAACAAGTGCTTCACAAACTGGGACATTATATGAAGCGCATGATTACGAAGCACATGGGAGAATAGCAGATTTTGTTGTATTAATGACATATGAATGGGGCTATCGTCTTGGCCCTCCACAAGCCATTTCCCCCATTAATGAAATGCGAAGAGTCGTGGAGTATGCTTTAACCGAAATACCAGCTGATAAAATCTTATTGGGTTTTGAGTTGTATGCACGTGATTGGCTCTTACCTCATGTCAAAGGCCAAGAAGCCGAAACATTTAGCCCGCAGGAAGCGCTCAATAGGGCCATCAAATACGGGGCAACAATTCAGTATGATCCAACGGCACAATCTCCTTTTTATCGATATGTTGATGAGCAAGGAAGGCAGCACGAGGTATGGTTTGAAGATGCAAGAAGTGCACAAGCCAAATTCGACATGACTAAACATTACAACTTACGTGGCATTAGCTATTGGGCATTAGGATTCCCGTTTCCTCAAAATTGGGTTTTATTAAACGATAATTTTTCTGTTAAAAAATCTTAATACTCATTATTGTTCGCAATAAACAAAGAGCTATGCGAATTTTTCCTTGTGAAGTGCGATCTGTGCTGACGGGATAAAAAGTTCATTTCAAAGCCATATTAATTTATATCAACAGGAAAGGAGCAACTCACATGGGAAGAGACAATAAACAAGGTCAAAGCAATAATAAAGGCTCATTACCTCAAACGCCAAAAAACCAAAAGATTGCACCAAATAAGGTGAGTGAGGAATTTTCTCAAGAGTTTATGGAGCTAATTAATACAGTCACACAAAATAAGAATAAGCAGAAAAAATAAGGGGGGCTTCAGTTGGATTTTCAGCGTGCACAAGAAATTGTCGCCTCACCTTTAGAATTTGAAGTGAGCTATAATGGCGTTTCCATCTGGATCGATCAGCTCCACGATGATGAAAAAACAGCGACAGTTCACCTACGCCGTTCTTTAGAAGAGCGATCTGAAGTAGCTATATCCGAATTAAAAGAAGAATATCTCGTTCACTAAACAGCAAGAACCTGCTTACTCAATAGTAATAAGCAGGTTCTTTTTTAAATAATATAATCTTCAATATATTGAAGTTGTGTTAATACTTCCTCCACACGATGATGTAAATCTTTATAGGTTTCGGTCATTTGCTGAGGGGATATTGGCTTACTGAATAGATAGCCCTGAATATAATCACAGCCACCATCTATTAGAAAAGATAATTGCTCCACTTCTTCAATGCCCTCTGCCACAACCTTCAAACGTAAATGTTTAGCCATCGAAATAATCATGGAAACAAGTGCTTCATCATTTGGATTATGTGGCACGTTTCTCACAAATGTTCGGTCAATTTTTAAACAATCAATTGGGAATTCCTTTAAATAAGATAGAGAGGAATAACCTGTTCCAAAATCATCTACAGCAATTTGGATACCTAATGCCTTTAACTCATGTAATAGCTGTGTCATTTGATCAATATTCATGGTCATACTTTCTGTAATTTCTAATTGTAAAAATGACGGATCTAAATTGGTACGTTGTAAAATATCTTGTACCATTTCTACTAAATCCTGTTGAAATAACTGGCCAAGTGATAAATTTACTGCCACTTTCATTGGAGGTAAGCCTTGTTTCTCCCATGCTTTCGCTTGTGTGCATGCGGTTTCTAAAATCCATTTACCTAGCGGGATAATAAGGCCACATTCTTCAGCAATAGGAATAAAGACATCAGGTGGAACAAAGCCACGCGTTGGATGACGCCAGCGTACTAAAGCTTCGACCGATTCGATGGTGCCTGTCTTTAAGTTAACCTGTGGTTGATAGTCTAAGTAAAATTCATTATTTGCTAACGCATTATGTAAGTCTTGCTCTAACAAGATTCGATCTGCAATACCTTTAGACATATACGGTTTATAAAAAAGAAATCTTTGAGGTATTTGTCTAGCCTCTCGCATCGCTAACTGTGCATGCATTAATAGCTCTTCACCAGTCCATTGCTCCTCATAGAGAGCAATCCCAATATTTAGACTGCCATTCAATGAAAATAATTGGACCTGTAAAGGATCTGTCATGGCACTTTTAAGATTTAAGCAAAATTGCAGTAGTTCCTCAATCGTCTTTACATGGTCAATATAAATAACAAATTGTCCCTCACGCAGTTTAGTTGCAAAATAATGAGGAGGTACAATCGATTGAATTCGTTCTGCAACAAGTTTCATCATTGTATTAGAGTTACTTATACCAATGGACGAACGAATTGCCGCAAAGCGATCAATTTCTATGGCAATAATAGCCTTTTGCGCTTTATGTTGATGTAAATTTTCTTTTAACGTCTTTAGTAGTAAATGTTCATTTGGCAACAATGTAATATCATCATGATAAGCTTGGAATCGAAGTTCCTGTTGAGATTGTTCAAGATCCTTTTTAATTTTCAATAGCTGCTGAAATGGTTTTTCCACAGATGTATAATAAATCGCCTTTAGGAAAAAATAGAATGCTAAAAATTGATAGATCAGTGCTGAGAAATCCCATATTGCATTTTGATCTTGACTAACAATAAAGAAGATATCACTCACAATGAGAGAAATAGCTGCGCTAATGAGCCACATGGAACGCTTCGGTAATTTTTTTACATATGTACTAACAATAGCAATGGTTAAAATTTGAAGAATAATAGCAATTAGGTGTACCATATTATCAATCGTATCTAACCAATTTTTAGGCAATATTTTGGGCGAATTATAAGCCAGAAAAACGCTTCCTAGAACGAAAAGCATCGAACAACCATATGTCAGTATCCGATGATTCATGGTTAATCGCTTTTTAGGGTTTAAAATAATAAGTATAAATCCAATGGCTAAGTACAAACGCATTAATATATGTAGAGGCTCGTTCATAAAGTTCCATTCTCTAGATTGGCTAAAAAACAAGCTAATTAATTCTAATAAGGCAATAATGAAAAACATGTTTCCTATGTATAAAGTTTGATTGGATAATAAGTGTGAAAATACTAAATAGGATTGGATCGCAATTGCCATTGTAAAAACGATGATTAATACTTGTATCACCAATTTTATATCTTGATACATGTTACCTTGGAAAACACCATATATTTGATTGCTAAAGCTCAGTAATGGTATGACAAGTAATAAGGGTAATACCATGTACCAAATCTCTTTTTTCTCTATCGGATTAAACCTTCTCTCCACTCCAAACCCTCCATACTACTATCTAAACATTCACTAGGAAATTTTATCTATCTATATCGATTATTTAAATTTGAATTGTATATTTCTTTGACTTCTTACAAATCATAACACTTTTATCGGAATTTGTATGCACCTATGTGAAGTATGCTAATATTCATTTTATTTCAATATTAGCATACTTTTGATATTTTTAGTGCATTATTCCACTCTGAAAAGTTGAGATTTCAGCCTCTGGACGATTCTAACCCTTCTTTTTTTGATAGCAGCAACAGATAGACCTAGTGTATTGGCTATTTCTGGATCACTGTAATCTTCTACATAATAAAGTAGTAATATTTCTCTTTCTATCTGCTTAAGCTGAGACAACTTAATCTCAAGTAAGCTAGGATTTTTTTGATTGTCCCATCCCTCCAAGTCATTAAGAATAAAATTGAGTGTTTCACCATCAACAACCGTTATTCGCTCTGAATAGTTTTTTTCCTTTGATAATTCATTTAGAATCTCACCTTTTATCGAAGAATAAAGATAAGCAGAAAATTGTCCCTTTGCTGGATCTGCTTTTAGCCATGCCCTCCATACAGCAATAGAAGCAATATGACGATAGTAATCAAAATCCTTGTAAATATGGAGCTGTGTGAAAATGGCTGTAATCATTGGTTGCACTGCCTCTAAAATTTCTTCAAAAGATTGTGTTAATGAAAGCTTGTGATCGTTTCGAATGGACATTCTACTTCCTATCAACTGTGCACAGTTCAATTTTCCTAGGTAACACAATCTTAGACTGTCATGTTGCTTGAGAGCTAATGCTCATTTTCAGCATTTCAGCGCGCAGAAAGAATAAAATGCCTGGCATATTTAGTCATAATTCCCCAAAGTTATTGCAAAAATTATCTATTTTCTTTGGTATTTCATACATATTTAAACGTTAGTTGGACAAATTACTACTAAGGAGGCGATATAGATGAATTTTCAAATAAGAGATGCAATTACAGCGAATGTACATGGTCAATCTGCCGCAGAATTCAAAGACATTGTGGAAGATGCTATTAATCGTGGAGAAGAGCATTTACTACCAGGGCTTGGGGTGTTTTTTGAAAAATGGTGGAAGCAATCCAGTCCATCAGAACAAGATGAATTTGTTCAAAAATTAGAAAAAGTATTTGCTAACTGATTTTTAATGAACTGTGCATTCCATTTCCAATAAATGCGTGATAAAGTTTTACTTATCAGAAAATTTTGGAGGGATTGGAATGACTGTTGCAGTAGAATTACTTGTCAATCAACTCAAACAGGTTTTATTAGAAGAACAAGTGTCAACAAACGAAACGGTACGACAGCTACATGGAAAGGATGAATCTCATCATATGATGAGATTACCTGATATCGTTGTCTTTCCCCGTTCCACAGCTGATGTCAGTGCCATCTTAAAAATTGCACATGCACAACGTGTACCAGTTGTACCATTCGGTGTTGGCTCCAGCTTAGAAGGAAACGCGATTCCTATTGCACATGGTATTTCTATTGATTTCTCTGAAATGAATAAGATTTTAGAAGTTCGACCTGACGACCTTCTTGTAAAAGTTCAGCCTGGCGTCACGCGCTCTCAACTGAATAAGGAGTTAAAAAAACACGGTCTACAATTCACAGTGGATCCAGGTGCAGATGCAACACTAGGTGGCATGGCTGCGACGAATGCTAGTGGTACGACTGCTGTGCGTTACGGTGTTATGCGTGATCAGGTTCGTGATTTAGAGGTTGTCCTTGCAGATGGCTCTGTCATCCATACAGGTAATTTAGCCGCGAAATCCTCTTCTGGTTACCATTTAAATGGTCTATTTGTCGGCTCTGAAGGAACACTTGGCTGCTTTACGGAGTTAACGTTAAAAGTGTATGGTATACCTGAATTTGTGACAGCGGGGCGAGCTGTTTTTGACACAGTTGGAGATGCTGTTAGTGCTGTTACCGCCTTATTACAGGCTGGTAGTTCAATTGGTCGAGTGGAATTGGTCGATGAATCCTCTATGAAGCAGGCCAATGTCTATAACGATACATCCTTTAGCGAAAAACCAACATTGTTTTTAGAATTCCACGGAAACGAAGCGGGTATGCATGCGGACATCGCATTTGCTACAGAAATTTTTGAGGACTACAGCTGTCTATCCGTCGAATTCGAGCAAGATAATGCTGCTCGTAATAAGCTTTGGGAAGCACGACATTCTTTAGCCTATGCATATATTCATGCTTATCCTGGTAAGAAGCTCATGTCAACGGATGTCTGTGTACCAATCTCTGTGCTTGCTGAAACCATTTTATATGCACGAGAACAGCTTGATCATGTTGGACTCGCAGGTGGGCTTGTGGGCCACGTGGGCGATGGAAATTTCCATGCACTTTTAATGTTAAATCCAAATGACGCCGAGGAGCAGGCAAAAGCGGATCGCTTCAATGAACAAATCGTGCAATATGCATTACTTCGAGGTGGCACATGTACGGGCGAGCATGGTGTTGGCATTGGCAAAATGAAATACCAAGCCACTGAGCATGGTACCTCTTTAGTCGTCATGAAAAGCATAAAAGCAGCGCTTGATCCACTTAACATTATGAATCCAGGAAAGATTTTCACACTATAATTAACATTAAACCCGCTGATTGACTAGAGCATCAGCGGGTTTATCATTATAAATCATAACGGAAGCTCTTGACTAATATATCTCCCTTGTAAAATTCCTTCGACTCATCTCGCACAAAACCTAATGATAAGTAAAGATTTATGGCAGCCTGCATCATATCACCTGAGTGTAAATAAAGTGCCTGATCCTGTCTCTTTCTAGCAAAGGCAAAACTTTCATTTAATAATTTCTTAGCAACCCCTTGCCCTCTGCCTTTTGGATGCACACCTAATAAGCGCACAATCGTCGATTGAATATTTAGCTCTGGCAAGCCATACGCTTTCCCTGCATCCGTAAATAGTTGTAATCCACCTAATATGTCATCTCCGCGTTTTGCAATTAGAATTGTTTCTGCATTCGGATTACCAACCGAAGCACGGATATCACTTAAATATGATTGCCAGCGCTCTGGGTCTTCATAGTCCTTTTCATATTGCGCATAGCTCTCAACTAAAACTTCAAGATAGCTTGCATAATCTTCCTCTTGTAAATGTTCAATCACAATGTTCGCTACTGTCATTCTAATTTCCCCTTTCTATGATGAAAAACCGCCTTTACTATAGGCTGTTACTCTTTTTTCAATTCGGTGTGACACCCATTCTACGATGATTGAAATTCCCCAATAAATAAGACCAACAGCAATAAATGACTCTAAAAACTTTAAGTTCATGGACGCAATAATATTTGCCACACCGGTCAATTCTTTAATGGATAGGAAAAATGCTAATGATGTAGCATGTAAAAAACCAATAAAAACATTCGTCAAGTTGGGAATAGATTGCCCAAATGCTTGTGGTAAAATATAACGTCGCATCGCTTGAGGAAATGTTAATCCAATCGCATATGCTGCTTCTAATTGTCCTTTAGGTACAGCTAATATCCCTGAACGAATAATTTCTGAGGCATAAGCCCCTGCACTAAGTGTTAAGGCTAGTATGACAAAAAATAAAATAGGAATAGAATTTGATTGTATCTTTAAATGAAGCAAATTAGCCACACTATCAACTAGCATTGGCAAGCCAAAATAAACGAGCATGATATGCATAATGATAGGTGTTCCTCTGAAAAATGAAACATAAAAATTAAGTACAGATGAGACTATTTTTATCTGTTGAATGCGCACGAAAGCTACAATTATGCCAATAACGATTCCTAATAAAACAGGTGTAATAGTCATGAATAAGGTTAACGGTATTACTTTACTAATTTCTCGTAATGCTTCTACTATAAAAGTGATATCAATGGTCATAGTATATTCCCCCTATTGTGAAGCAAGCTCCTTTGGCATATAGCGATTAAAATAGCGTTCATTAAATTTAAATACTTTTTCAAGGATGATCACGATGACATAGTAAACAATTGACAAAGCTACATAGATTTCAAACGCTCGTGTCGTAGAAGCAATCAAGGTTTCCCCCCTCCCCACCATATCCATTACACCGATGGAGAATGCTAACGATGTATCTTTTAATGAACTAATCATTGTATTTGCTATATTTGGAAAAGCAACACGTATTGCCTGTGGAAAAACAATTCGCATAAAAGCCTGTGATCCACTTAAGCCTACTGAATAGGCCGCCTCCATTTGACCCCGATCAACGGTTAAAATTGCTGCACGAAATATTTCGGCAAAGGCTGCCGCATTGCTGAATGTGTACGTAATAATAACAAAATACATTGCATCCATTCGTGTCACATCAATATGAATGAGCTTTAACAATGCGGGTATACCGTAAAATACTAAGAACAACTGCACTAAAATGGGTGTACCACGAATAAAGGATATATAGATTGTAATAACTTGCTTCAATATTGGTATGTGAAGTAGCTTTGGTATGGCTAGCACAATCCCAAGCATCATACCAAAAAGTATGGAGAATACTAGAATCTCGAAAGTTATGGGTAAATACTGAAGCAATGTTGGAAGTACTTCCGCAATTAGCACGACATCAAAGTTATTTTCCATACTGCCATCTTCCTTTCCTATTCATTAGAAGTCTACTGTATAATCATCACCCAACCACTTTTTACTAAGCTCACTCACTACCCCCTCATTCTTTAATTCAACGATTGCTTCATCTAAGCGCTCCTGTAACTTCACTTCATCTTTATTGAGTAAAAAGTAGACCTTTGAATTTAATAATGTATCACCTACAACCTTTTGCTGTGCCTCATTGCTTTCGTTATAGTATCGAACAGCAAACGGTGTGGTAATAATGGCATCAATTCGTCCCGTTGCAAGTTGATTATTAACATCAACTGAGCCAGAAGAATAAACGATATTTGCTCCTAAATTGTGCTCTTTATTATATTTTTCAATAAAGACAGCTGAGTTACTTGTTGGTGAGACACTCACATTTTTCCCTTTTAAATCCTCAATGGATTGAATTGCATTATTTTTCTCGTTGACTGTCACCTTTAATGGGAAAACATTATACGGTTCTTTATTAAATAAAAACTTCTCCTCGCGCTCACTATTAACTTCCATTTGATGGGCAATAAAATCTATTTTTCTTGTTTCTAAACTTAGTAATAAATTGGAGAATTCCATTGTTTTAAATTCAAACTCATACTCGGGTAGCTTCTCATCAATTGCACGAACAAGCTCTACATCATAACCAGTTAAATTTCCCTTGTCATCTAAAAAACAGATGTTTGGAAACTGAGTTCCCGTACCAACTATAATTTTTTGAACATCCTTGCCACGCTGTGCTGTTTTTTGAGCACTGGCGTCACCAACTGTTTTTTCTGAGTTTGCACACGCAGTTAATAGTGCTGCTAGCACAAGTAGCAAATAAAATGATATTTTTTTCATAAGATTCCTCTCTCCTTCTGTTATACATATGAGGGTAGATTCACGGCAAGTGCCTTCTGTAGATGCTCTAAACCAATTGCTGTTACGGCTCTATAGATACCTGTTTCACTTGAACCAATTTCTACAACGGGTACATGTCGAACACCATACTTTATATCAAGGATGTCTCTAAAATTATCATTAGACGTGACATCAACTGTTTTGTAGGAAATATGTCGTTCTTGTAGATAAGCTTTTATTTCCTCGCAATAACTACAACCTTGCTTCGACCAAATGATTATATCTAAACTTTTTGTCATATCATGACCTCCCTTAGATTACCTTCACCTTTTGCTGTAACTGCAAATGGACAGGACTTAAAAGCTCAAACGAACGTTGACGTTCAAATTCCTTCAAGATGGGCGTATGCAAAATAAATTCATCAATTTGGAATCGTACATGGTAGTTATCTAAAATGGCTTTAATTTCCTCTGCTGTACCGTATAAAATATCGGCCTCATACTGTTCCACTGTATATTCCTCTCTAGATTCCTGACCAAATTTCTCAGCTAGCTCTACTGATTGTAGCGTCAGGCTTCTGCCACTTGCTAAATGTACCTTTGTAATTTTTTGATCTCCTATTAGTTCTTTCGCTTCCTCTTTACTTGGAGCAGCAAGTGCAGCAATGGAAAGCGCAAAAGTACCGTTTGGATGATGACTGCGATAGGTTGAAGCCGCTTGCACCAACACATCATTATCACTATTAATAAATCGAGCAAAGACAAATGCAATGCCGAGTTTTCCTGCAAGAGCAGCACTTTCAGGGCTAGCGCCAAGTAAAAATAATGTTGGCTTTGTCTTTGGAATTGGCGTTGCTTGTATACCATATAATTCGTGCTCTTTTGGTATGGATTGCTCAATTAATTGCTGTAAAAATATTAGTCTCTCTTCAAAATCTTCCCCTTGATTGAGTGTGCCATATTGTAAAGCCTTCGTGGAAAGTGGCAAGCCACCAGGGGCTTTACCGATGCCTAAATCTACTCGTCCTGGCTCCAATGATGCTAGAACATGGAAATTTTCCGCTACTTTATAGGGGCTATAATGCTGTAGCATAACCCCTCCTGACCCAATTTGAATGGATTTGGTTTTGGCAAGTAAATAAGAAACTAATATTTCTGGAGAAGAGCCTGCTAATGACTCTGTATGATGATGCTCCGATACCCAAAAACGTGAATAGCCTAACTGCTCAGCTCGTTTTGCTAAAGCCACCGTTTTTTGTAATGCTTGTTCATTGGTTGCTCCTTCAATGATAGGGCTTTGATCTAATATGCCTAATGTATAACTCATACAATACCTCCCAATTTCTTTTATTCAAATAAAATTACTTGGTTTTCAGACAGATTGTTTGATATAGCGACTTTCTTTGAAGGGTAAACCTAAATTCCCACGCAAAGTATCTGCCTCATAATCTTTACGATATAGCCCTCTTGCTTGTAAAATTGGCACTACTTTATCAACAAAATCTTCAAGAGCACCAGGGACTGTCACGCCAATAATAAAACCATCTGCTGCTTCCTTTTCAAACCATTCTTGTACAAGATCTGCTACTTGCTCAGCTGTCCCAAAAAAGGCTGTTTTTGGTGTCGCCTCGCGTAAAGCGACTTGACGTAATGTCAGACCCTCCTGCTTAGCATAACGTTTAATATAATCGGTTGTGCTTCTAAAGCTATTCGCTCCAATATCCCCTAGATCAGGAAACGGTGCATCCACATCGTATTGGGTAAAATCATGATGGTCGAAGTAACGCCCAAGATAAGCAAGAGCGCGGTCTATGGAAACTAACTCGACGATTTCTTGATATTTCGTCTCTGCTTCCTCCACCGTATCGCCAATAATTGGTGATATACCTGGAAAAATCTTCACTTCTTCGGGATTTCGTCCAAATGTTGCCACCTCTTTTTTTACTCTCGAGTAAAACTTCCGTGCCTCTTCAATAGATGCCCCATGTGTGAAAATGGCATCTGCATCTTTTGCAGCTAATCGAATACCTGCATCAGACGACCCAGCCTGGAAAATAACGGGCTGGCCTTGCTTTGTTCGACCAATATTGAGTGGTCCTTGGACTGAAAAATATCGCCCTTTATGATGTAATGTGTGTAATTTTTCTGGATCAAAAAATTGATCTTTGTTGACATCTGCAATAAACGCATCATCATCCCACGAGTCCCATAAGCCTTGGACAACCTCTAAGTATTCTTCCGCAATTTGGTAGCGTTCTGCATGGCTAGGATGTTGGTCGATTGTTTTGTTATAGTTCAAAGCAGTACTTTCTAATGGAGTCGTTACAACATTCCATCCAGCACGCCCAGCACTAAGATGATCTAATGAAGCGAATTGTCGTGCTACTGTAAACGGTTCGCTATAGGAAGTTGAGACTGTTCCAACTAACCCAATGTTTTTCGTCGCTACTGCTAAAGCCGATAAAATTGTAAGAGGTTCAAATCGATTTAAAAAATGAGGAATGGATTTTTCGTTAATATATAAACCATCCGCAATAAATGCTACATCAAATTTTCCCTGCTCTGCTTTCTGAGCCTGTTGAATATAGAAAGGTAAGCTTACACTTTGATTGCTCACCACCTTTGGATGACGCCAACCAGAAATATTTCCTCCTACCCCATGAATAATTGCTCCAAATCGAATTTTATCCTGTCTAGCCATGTCAATTCCTCCTCAATTTTTAATTTACTAAACATAGTGGTTAAGTATGTTTTATTGGATTGAGAATGATATTACCGTTCCTTTAGACGATATGCAATAGGTATAGTAATAGAAAAAATTTTATGTGGTGATAAAATTTTTTATCAATACGTGTCTCCTATGCTTTCAAAATGCTTAGCTGTTTCACAAATTGTCTGCCAAAAGGCTGATGGCAATGTCTCCTTCTCTTTATAGGTTAAAAATATATGTTGGTTCATATCCAGCAAATGCTTAACGTCTATCTCCACAAATTCACCGTTTTCCAGCTCCTTTTTGATACAAAGATGTGGTAAAAAGCTTAGATATTCTTTTGTCCTAATAAATTCTTTGGCAACTTCTAAATGATCTGTTCGTACCTCAATATTGGCTGCTACTCCCTCTACCTCAAACATTTTATGCACATAATTCCAATCAAACGCGCCACATTCAAAAAATACCATTTTCTGTTGAGCTAATTCTTTTGCTTGAATGAGTTCATCTAGTTGTAATGGATGATCACGGTGTTTGACAAGTTTCACTGTATTGTTCAATAAAAGCTCGTTCTCAATGTCATTCCCATGTACATATTGAATAAAGCCTAGATGAATTTGGTGGCTTTGTAGCTTTTCTAAAATGTTTGCTGTGGAACCTGTAAATAATTGAAAACGCAAATAAGGGAATTGCTCTTTCCATTTAGGCAATGCATAGGCTAAAAAATACTGAGCTGTTACACCGTTTGCACCAATACATACCTCATCGGTCTCCTGCGTTTCTTCTAATTGCTTCTTTCCTTGCTGAAATGTTTGCACAATTTGCGTGGCAAATGGTAAAAAATCTTTCCCTTTCTCTGATACGCTCACACTTCTTCCATCTCGGTAAAATAACTCCACACCTAGCTCTCGTTCTAATGACTTAATACGTGCAGTTACAGTCGGCTGTGAAAGAAATAATGCATTGGCTGCTTTATGGATACTTTTATAATGGACAACATATAAAAATGCCTCGATATGGTCTATATTCACGAGGAGTTCACCCCTTCATTAATTATTTAACCTATTATATAAATAATCCCTTATATTCTCTATAAATTATAAGAAAACTATGTTTTATATTTTTTGACAAAGAAAAAAAGTAACCCAGCGTCTCCCAGGTTACTTTACTATGTAGCGATGTAGCCATCCATCTTGACAACAAACATCGCACGTGGTGAACATCCCTCTGTCTGCCTACCACTTTTATGTTATTCACATGAACACCCTCTGTTGGCCATGTAAACTCTATCTATCGTACTTCTCAACTCGAGAAAGCATATGTCTAAATTTAAGCTAAAATCGATGCTAATACAGCTTTTTGTGCATGCAATCTATTTTCTGCTTGCTCAAAGATGTAAGAATTAGGTCCATCAATGACTGAGGTTGCAACCTCTTCCTCACGATGTGCTGGTAAGCAATGCAAGAACATATAATTTGGTTTTGCATAGGCTACTAGCTCATCATTAATTTGAT
The DNA here is from genome assembly GCF_020217405.1 of Lysinibacillus capsici. Lineage (NCBI taxonomy): Bacteria > Bacillati > Bacillota > Bacilli > Caryophanales > Bacillaceae > Lysinibacillus > Lysinibacillus capsici. The sequence continues at coordinate 3,459,265 of NZ_CP084108.1, forward strand.
AGCCAGCAAAGTCTTGTAAACGTTTTGCTGCTTCTTCCTCTTGACCCATAGATGTCCAAACATCTGCATAGACGACATCTGCATTTAATACTGCTTCAACAGGATCATTCGTGATCATAATCGTACTGCCATTTGCTGCCGCAATCGCCTGTGCTTTAGCGATGACTTCCCCATCACATTCATACCCTACAGGAGTCGCAACAGCTACATTCATGCCAACATGTGCTGAAGCTACTACGAGTGAGTGTGCTACATTGTTGCCATCTCCTACATAGGCAATTTTAAGTCCTTTTAACATGCCTTTATTTTCTGCAATCGTCTCTAAATCAGCTAATGCCTGGCAAGGATGATAAATATCCGTTAATCCATTAATAACTGGGATTACTGCATGCTCCGCCAGCTCTTTGACCATTGCGTGAGAGTTTGCACGAATCATAATACCATCTAAATAGCCCGATAATACATGGGCTGTATCATAAATCGATTCGCCACGACCAATTTGCAAATCACGTGCATGCATAAACATACTTTTTCCGCCTAATTGATTCATACCAACTTCAAATGAAATACGTGTACGAGTTGAATGTTTCTCAAAAATCATACCAAGCGTTTTACCTTCTAGTAATCTTGGACATTTCCCCTCTTTTGTAATCATTTTAAGTTGTGTTGCTAATTCAATAAGATCTTGAACCTCTTGACTTGTATAGTCTAGCAAAGTTAGTAGATCTTTTCCTTTTAAACTAGACACTAACTTTAACTGTACTTCTTCGAGTAATTTCATAGCCTTCGCTCCTTATATCGTTGCTGTTGAAATTAGTATAACATGCATAAATATAAAATCAACTGAATTTTTATAATTATTTTTTATTATTATTCATTTGTTATTAAATGTGACAAAAATTCGTCAAAACGAATATTTATGCATATATAACCTATTTAGATTATCAGTTATTTATGGATAAGGTACTAAAATGTATCAAAGGGACAGTGTGTAAAAATAGTTTGGAGCTTTATCATCTATTGGTAGAAGAGGGGTAAAATTCAATACTAAAAATAATGAAAAGCCCCCTAACAATATTTGTTAGAGGGCAAGTCCATTTCTTCTAATTAGTCAAAAGTAATTTTATTGACTGCATCACGATCTAATTTTTTAATGACTTCTACCATTAATTTAACGGCATTCTCATAATCATCACGATGTAGGATACCTGCATGTGAATGGATATAGCGTGTCGCAATACCGATTGATAGTGCTGGTACACCATTTGCTGTTACGTGGATGGAGCCAGCATCTGTACCACCGCCAGCCATCGCTTCAAATTGATATGGAATATTGTGCTCATCTGCTACATCTAATACGAATTCACGTAAGCCACGATGTGAAACCATAGATGCATCATACACAACGATTTGAGGGCCTGCACCCATCTTACTCGTTGATTCTTTTGCTGTAACTCCTGGAGTATCTCCTGCTACACCTACGTCTACTGCAAATCCAATATCTGGTTGGATTTTATGTGTAGCAGTTTTAGCACCGCGAAGTCCAACTTCTTCTTGTACATTCCCTACAGAATAGAGAATATTAGGGTGCTTTTCATTTTGTAACGCTTTCATAACATCAATCGCAATTGCACAGCCGATACGGTTATCCCAAGCTTTAGCTAATAGATACTTATCATTTTTCATTACATTAAACTCAAAGTACGGTGTTACCATATCGCCAGGACGAACGCCCCACTCAAGAACTTCATCTTTAGAAGCTGCACCAATGTCGATAAACATATCTTTAATGTCTACTACTTTATTACGTACATCAGCAGGTAAAATATGAGGTGGCTTTGAACCAATAACCCCAATCACTTCATCGCCCTTACGTGTAGTAATCGTTACACGCTGTGCAAGCATAACTTGGCTCCACCAGCCACCTACTGTTTGGAATTTGATAAAGCCTTTGTCATCAATTTGTGTAACCATGAAGCCTACTTCATCTAAATGTCCTGCTACAACAATTTTAGGACCGTTTTCATCGCCAATTTTTTTAGCAATGACACTACCTAAGTTATCTGTTTCTACAGTATCTGCATATGGTGCAATGTATTTTTTCATGACTTCACGCGGTGCACGTTCATTACCTGCGATACCATTCGCATCTGTTAAATCTTTAAACATTTGTAATGTTGGATCTAGTTGTGTCATCCTTTTGCCTCCTACTTCTTGTATCTATTTTATTATACTTCGTTTACCGAAATATTCCTAGCTTAATCGTCTGAAAATTGGTGTATTTCTTAATTTAATAACCTGAGCGCTGCCGATGATAATTTTCTTGATTTTTTTCAAGATAAGCACTAACCACATCCTCAAATGTAAAACCGAGATTATACGCTAGTAACCCATAGTATTGCCAAATAGCTAAATAACGCTCCTCTGTAGGTTGATGAATAAATGCTAAAATCACACTTTGTGTTTCTAAAAAAGTAGCCGTTAAATCTTTGTTCTCTTCTACGAAAGGCCACATTTCAATCGATGTATAGCCCTTTAATAAGCCAAGAGATAAGATAAAATGAATCGAATCTACATATTCTTCTAAAATGACTTCACGTGCTGATGGTCCCTTTGTGCTCCAAAATTTAAAGCAACGTGTTTCATTAGCAAGCTCAGCTAGCTCCACTAATAAGGCTAAGCCCTTTTCCTGAAACACATCTTGCTGGATATTTTGTGTTTGCTCGATAAAATCGTCAAGCTCTTTTTGCATGGTAAACAATTGTTGTAAATTCATTTTTTTCTCCTAAATTTCTAAAAAATTTTTTATAAAAAGTGAAACTATTTGACCCTTCTAATCGTATAGGAAAGAATAACCTTTCTTCAAGGGGGAAATTTAAACATGTTGCCGTTACTAATTCGACTTGCTGTAATAGCGCTTATTATTTATGTATTTTACAAAGCGATTCGTTATATAACCGATCCTAAACGCAAACTTGATGAAGCCTATGAAAAAGGCCAGTATTATTTCTATGATGACGTTAAAAATGTCCGAAAAAATTTCTTTATTTCCTATAAGGGTGCTCTATTTGAAGGTGAAAAATACCTAGGCACAACAGAGGATGCATTTGAGGTTGTAACCATTTTCGTCGGTGCGCGTGATGCTGCAACATTACAAGGCTTCAGCAAAAGCGACTTTGAATATTTGCAGCAAGAAATATTATTGAACTATCCAAGTGCCAAAATCAATTGGAAGCAACCCATTGAACAGCTTATGCGAAACACATCCCCATCATGAGGATGTGTTTTAATTATTCTCATTTATGTCCACAGCTGCACAATGATAAAAATTTGTATGGCTGCAAGTAGGGGAAAACCAAATGCAAAGCGGTTATGACGTGTTTTGTGGCGGAATAAATACATACCCAATACACCCCCAACTGCCCCTCCTGCTATGGCTAGTGTAAATAATGTACGCTCTGCTATACGCCATTCATGATTCTTTGCGCGCGATTTATCCATCCCCATTAAAATGAGCAATACAATTGATACAATGCTCATATAAGCTAATAATGCTTGTCCCATTTCTTACTCCTTTAAAACCGTGATACTATTAATCTAACACAAAAAAGACTGATGGAAAAACCCATCAGTCTTTTTATCGCACTTGTGTCATTTTGCACCTGTCGCTGCGCTTTCGGTGCAGAAAATTCCTCTTTTGCACCTGTCGCTGCGCTTTCGGTGCAGAAAATTCCTCTTTTGCACCTGTCGCTACGCTTTCAGTGCAGAAAATTCCTCTTTTGCACCTGTCGCTACGCTTTCAGTGCAGAAAATTCCTCTTTTGCACCTGTCGCTACGCTTTCAGTGCAGAAAATTCCTCTTTTGCACCTGTCGCTACGCTTTCAGTGCAGAAAATTCCTCTTTTGCACCTGTCGCTACGCTTTCAGTGCAGAAAATTCCTCTTTTGCACCTGTCGCTACGCTTTCGGTGCAGAAATAAGTTAATGTTGTCAGCTATTATTTAGCTACTGCTTTTTTAGCAGCGTCTGCTAATTGAGTGAATGCTGCAGCATCAGTTACTGCAAGGTCAGCTAACATTTTACGGTTAACTTCGATACCTGCAACTTTTAAACCGTGCATTAAACGGCTATAAGAAAGACCGTTCATACGAGCAGCTGCGTTGATACGCGTGATCCATAATTTACGGAAATCACGTTTTTTCTGACGACGGTCACGGTATGCATATTGACCTGATTTCATTACTGCTTGGTTAGCAACTTTGTATAATGTATGTTTTGAACCATAGTAACCTTTAGCTAATTTCAATACTTTTTTACGACGTTTGCGCGTCACTGTTCCGCCTTTTACGCGTGGCATATGAATTACCTCCTGCTTTTCATTTAAAAATGAATGTTAGTATTTTTTTGTAGTCAATTATTTCATGTATACAAGTAAAGATTTGATGCGTTTGAAGTCACCAGATGATACGATGTTCGCTTTACGTAGGTGACGTTTTTGTTTCGTAGATTTGTTTGCGAATAAGTGGCTTCCATAAGCACGGTCGTATTTTAATTTACCTGAACCCGTTTTTTTGAAACGTTTCGCAGCTCCACGGTGAGTTTTCATTTTTGGCATGTCGAATTCCTCCTAAACTGTTCGTCTAATATTATTTCTCGTTCTTTGGTTGAAGAACTAAGAACATGCTTCGGCCTTCCATCTTCGGTTTTTGTTCTACCGTTGATACTTCAGCACAAGCTTCAGCAAAACGATCTAACACACGTTGACCAATCTCTTTGTGTGTGATCGCACGACCTTTGAAACGTAGGCTACATTTTACTTTATCGCCTTTTTCAAGGAATTTAATCGCATTACGTAACTTCGTTTGGAAATCATGCTCATCGATTGTTGGGCTCAAACGAACCTCTTTCATTACGATGACCTTTTGATTTTTACGAATTTCACGGTCTTTCTTTTGCTGTTCAAACTTAAATTTACCATAGTCCATGATACGAGCGACTGGCGGCTTGGCTTGAGGGGCCACAAGGACAAGATCCAAGTTTACACGAGTGGCGATTTCTAGCGCTTCATTACGTGTCTTTACACCAAGCTGGTCACCATTGTGATCGATTAATCGAAGTTCACGTGCGCGAATGCCTTCGTTTACATACATGTCTTTGCTAATAGTAATCCACCTCCAAGTAGTTGTCGCGAATACATGGTTTGGGCAAAGCCTTGCCCGGTTGAACGGTACATCCTCTTGTCATGTCCATAAAAAAAGGACGGACATTTTTGAAGATGTCCGCCCGCTATATGTGCATGCGCAAGTCTACGCAAAACAATTCAACGTGTCATACCTGTTCACAGCCTTTAAAGCGTTGTATCAGGTGAGAAGCGGGCAGCCTCTACTTCAACCACAAACTTTGTATTCATTAACCTTAATTATATTAGCATGTATATGATAAGCTGTCAAATATTTATTTTCTTATCAGTGCTAACATAACCAAAATGAAACTATTCTATACAAATGCAAGATTTATTTTATACAGAAACCCTCACTTTGGCAAGCAAGGGTTTCTAGTTAAAGCTTATTTTGTAATTTCTGTTTTAATAGTTGATAGGAAATCCTCAAAGCTAATTGTTTCGGAATCTTTCGAGCCATAACGTCGAACATTTACGCCATTAGCCTCAACCTCTTTATCCCCGATAACAAGCATATAAGGAATCTTTTTCATTTGTGCCTCACGGATTTTATAGCCTAATTTCTCTTCACGATCATCCATTTCCACACGTAGACCAGCCGCTGTAAGTTGCTCTTCAATTTGCTTTGCATAGTCGAAGTGAGCTTCATTCGATACTGGAATAACTTCAACTTGTACTGGTGCTAACCAAGTTGGGAATGCGCCTTTGTATTCTTCAATTAAGAAGGCAACAAAACGTTCCATTGTTGATACAACACCACGGTGGATAACAACTGGACGATGAGGCTTACCATCTTCCCCAACATAAGTTAGGTCGAAGCGTTCTGGTAATAAGAAGTCTAATTGAACTGTAGATAAAGTCTCTTCTTTACCAATTGCTGTTTTTACTTGAACGTCAAGTTTAGGACCATAGAATGCAGCCTCACCTTCCGCTTCAAAGTAGTCTAAGCCAAGTTCATCCATTGCTTCTTTTAGCATGCTTTGTGCTTTTTCCCACATTGCATCATCATCGAAGTATTTCTCAGTATCTGCTGGGTCGCGATAAGATAAACGGAATGAATAATCATGAAGATCGAAATCTTTATAAACCTCTAAAATTAACTGTACTACTTTTTGGAATTCCGCTTTAATTTGATCTGGGCGAACAAAAATATGGGCATCATTTAATGTCATCCCACGAACACGTTGTAAGCCTGAAACAGCCCCTGACATTTCGTAACGGTGCATTGTGCCAAGTTCTGCAATACGCAATGGTAGGTTACGATAAGAATGCATGCTGTTTTTGTACACCATCATATGGTGAGGACAGTTCATTGGACGCATAATTAATGTTTCATTATCCATTTCCATTGGTGGAAAAATTGAATCTTGATAATGATCCCAGTGACCAGAAGTTTGATAAAGCTCTTTAGAACCTAATACTGGTGTATAAACGTGCTTATAGCCAAGTGATAATTCTTTATCGACAATATAACGTTCAATAACACGACGAATTGTTGCACCATTTGGTAACCAAAGTGGTAAACCTTGGCCAACTTTTTGAGAAGTTGTGAACAGTTCTAACTCTTTTCCGATTTTACGGTGATCACGTTCTTTTGCTTCTTCTAGCATTTGGAGGTGGTGTTTTAATTCCTCTTTTTTGAAGAACGCTGTACCATAAATACGTTGTAACATTTTGTTATCAGAGTTCCCTCTCCAGTAAGCACCCGCTAATGATAAAAGCTTGAATTCACGAAGTTTACCAGTAGATGGTACGTGGATACCACGGCAAAGATCAAAAAACTCGCCTTGATAATAAATAGATACTTGCTCATCTGCAGGAATGGCTTCAAGTAACTCTAATTTATACTCATCACCAATTTCTTCATAAAGGGCTAGTGCTTCTGCACGGCTTACATTTTTGCGTTCTACCTCAAGGTTTTCAGCAATAATTTTTTTCATTTCTTTTTCAATGGCTGGTAGATCTTCAGCTGTGATTGGTGTTGGTGAGTCGATATCATAGTAGAAACCACCTTCAATTACCGGACCAATACCAAGCTTTGCATCTGGGAATAGACGTTTAATAGCTTGCGCTGTTAAATGGGCAGTTGAATGACGTAAAATTTCAAGTGCTTCCTCATCATCTTGTGTAATGATTGCAATTGTTGCATCCTCTTCAATTGGTGTTTTTAAATCCACTAACACACCGTTAATTTTACCTGCATACGCTTTTTTACGTAAGCCAGGGCTAATAGATAATGCTACGTCATCAGTTGATGTGCCTTTTGCAAATTCCTTTACAGCGCCATCTGGGAAAGTTAATTTAATCATTTCTGACATATTCTTTGCACTCCTTTGTTTTTGATAAATACATAATGTTTGATGATTGGCTGGAGCAATGTTTGTGTACTCTACGGCTTGGTTTGAGCGGAGTCATTGCTTTTTTGAGCATTTCTCAGTGCAATGGGAGCGGCATCTTCATGTTTCTGAGCGGTTTCTTACTCTCTATGAGCGAATTTACCACTTTTGCGAGCGACTTATCTCCCTATATGAGCGGAGCCACCACTATTTCAATGAAATCTGAGAAAAATAAAAAAAGCTCCATCCCTCACAAAAGGGACGAAGCGTATGCTCGTGGTTCCACCCTTCTTCCTTCCGACTTACATAAAGTCAGACGAAGCTCAAGGCTAGCTAACGGGCTAGGGACCGGCGAAAGATTATCCCTTTCGCTGCTCAGTAGGTAGTAAATAATGTGCCCATACTAGGAAGTTTTCAGCCAATGACTTCCCTCTCTAAAAGCTGATACACAAAATTCATGTCCTCATCAATGCATATTGATATTAAGTATATGAGTCAGTATACGCTCGATTGTCGAAAAATGCAACTATCAATGTTACATCCGACGATTTTTGCCTCGCATTTCGATCGGCACTGTTAGGGCTTTAATACGCTCCATAATTCTTCCTGCTTTGACAACCTCAATATCACCTTTTTGTGACTGTGCTAAGTGATGCTCTAATTCTTCATAGTTAAAATTAGACGTAATAAAAGTTGGCAGTTGCTCTGCCATCCGATAATGGAAAATAGTCCCCAAAATTTCATCACGTGTCCAAGCAGTCATCGTCTCCGCACCTAAATCATCTAGCATTAAAACAGGAGCCTTTTTAATATAATCAATTTTCTCATTCAATGTATTATCACCAATGGCATTTTTCATTTCTCGTAAAAACTCTGGAACGAAAACTACCACAGAGCGGATTTTAATAGATGCTAATTCATTGGCCAATGCACCAAGTACAAAGGATTTCCCTACACCAAACTTACCATATAGGTAAAATCCTTTTGCAGGTAATTGACCCGTTTCTTTTGTTATTTTAACAAATTGAGCTGCTTTTTGTGCAATCGCTACACGTGATTCATCATCAATACTTAAATCATGAATTGTTGCTTGTAGCACATCTTTTGGCATATGCATACTTGCAATCATATTCGCAACATCTCGACGTTCTTCTTCCCTAATCTTTTGCTCACAGCGCACATAATCCATTTCAATAGAATTACGAACAACTCTTAATGTAGGGAGGAATCCTTTTAAATAGTTTGTACAATGTTCTGTATTATCACACCCACAGCACTCAGTAGATTGACTAATAAACTCATGCAGTTTAGGTAAATTTCGCTCAACATTGTCATAGCTTAATTCATCTGCATGCTGTGCTAAAAATTCCTGCACATGCGGATGCTCTAAAATTTCACGTCGCATGGCTTCATAGCGTTCTTGAAACGAGGGTACATTAATTGCTCGCTTTAGTGGTCCATTTATAGGTTCGATTACTGCTCACCTTCTTTACTATTCGCTTTTTCCTAGCATCTCTAATATTTTTTGTCGCTCTTTTTCAAAATCTATAGTACTAGAGGTAGATTCCTCTTGATTTTCATTTCGTTTATAGAACCATTCAGGCACTTTTTCTTCACGTTGATATCTTGAACGTCCCTTAGTCTGTTGACTCGTTTTATTGGACGTTTGTGGCTTGTTTTTCCAGGCTGTATATTTATCATGCTCTTGGCGTGCAAGTTCCATTGCTTCCTTAGCTGTTTGGACATTTTTTCGTACCCAATGATCGGCAATCGTTTCCACATATTTTTTAGGGAGCTTCATATCTGTTGTTAGCATAACGTATTCTAACAATGCATTGACCACTCCAATTGGCATGCCATGTTGAACAATTAAATTTTCTGCAAGCTGGACAGAGGTTTGTAATGGTTCTTTACCATTATTTATATCTCTTAAAACTTGGACAGGTGCCGTTGTTTCTAAATAGTGTTGAAGCTCCTGATCCTTGGTTTTTTGTCCCGCTTCTGCTACTGGTAAAGGCTCGGTGACACGCGCAAGTTTTGGCGGCTCCTTGGATACGGTTAATTTATAAAAATCAGCAGCAGCCTTTCGTAAACGTTCTTGAGAAATTCCTAAATCGTCATCTAAAGCAAGTATGACTACTTTTTGCATATCAAGAGCTGTTAAATGATATAAAAATGCCAACTTGGCTATAGCTTCACGCACTTCAAATGTCAATAAATTGGAAGGTACCAATTGCTCAGACAAACCCGCTTGCAATAAATCAAAATCGAATTGCTCCAAATAAAAAGGATATACTTTTTGCTGTTTATCCTTATGACTCGTATCCACTTGTAAATCTGATGGAATATTGGCATGAACAGGCTTATAGACATCAATAAAAGCACGAGATACATCCTTAAACGCCGAGTCCTTTACAGGTGACATAAAGCGCTGACGTAAGTTGCGATAAGCCTGCTCTCCAATCTTACTAAACAAAAACATCGACAGCAGCGGGTCTTTCATAAAGCTATCAGCATCTAATGGGCGCTGTAGCTCATATAAAAAACTACGCTCACCAGCATTTTCTTTTTTCCATGTACGCAGCAAACCAATAGCTTCTAATGCAATACGAGCCTCAAACACTTTACCAATTGGTAGCCCTAGCACATTCATTAAATAATAATGTGTCATTTGCTGCTTTGGCATTTGCTCTGCTTCTGCCCACAATGTTAAATAGAGGCTAACTGGCTCTGATCCCGTTAATGGTTGATAAAATAATGTAACTAATTGACGCTCTTGTGTAGAAAATGCATGAGGTAGACAAATGTCGAAAGGATCGCCAGGCTGCAATTCCTTATATAAATGAATCAACGTCATTCATCCTCTCTGTTTGCTATGATTTCTTCTCCGTTTGACGTTGAATAATGTCCTTTATTTCCTCAATAAAGACATTGATATCTTTAAACTGACGGTAGACCGACGCAAAACGCACATAGGCAACCTCATCAATTTTGGCTAAGCGGTCCATGACCATTTCGCCAACATCTTCTGAGCGTACTTCCGAATTCCCAATACGACGAAGATCTTTTTCAATGGACAGAACAAGTTCCTCCAGCACATCAAGTGCCACTGGACGTTTTTCACAAGCACGAATAAGCCCACGAAGTACCTTCTCACGGCTAAACTCTTCTCGTGAACCTTCCTTTTTCACAACGACTAATGGCGTCTCTTCAATTTTTTCAAACGTTGTAAAACGGAAGCCACATGACTCACATTCACGACGTCTACGTATTTCTTTATTATCATCTACTGGCCTCGAATCCACAACACGCGTTCCGTTAAATTGGCAAGATGGACATCTCATATAATTACTCTCCTGGTTTACAACAATTTAATATATCTATTATAACAAATTTCCTACATGTAAGAAAAGTGCATTCACGTTTGTGGTCTCATGATAAATCTAAAGCACCTGAAGTACAAGATCAGTTTCTGTAAAAAAAGAGCACATTGAAACCTTATCGATTTCAATGTGCTCTCTATAGAAATTATTACGCGTTTACCGTTTCTAAAGCATTTGCCACTTTTTTCACAAGGTCAACAACGCGTGCAGAGTAGCCCCACTCGTTATCATACCAAGCAAGTACTTTTACTTTGCGGTTGCCTAACACCATTGTAGAAAGCCCATCAACTGTTGAAGAATAAGTTGTTGTATTGTAATCAGAAGATACTAATGGCTCAACAGAGAAATTAAGGATCCCCTTCATTGGACCTTCTGTTGCCGCTTTTACAAATGCTGCATTGACTGCATCAACTGTTACATCCGTATTTAAATCTACTACAAGGTCAACTAAAGATACGTTTGGTGTAGGAACACGAAGTGCCATACCATGAATTTTACCTTCTAATTCAGGTAAAACTAATTTTAATGCTTTCGCTGCACCTGTAGATGTCGGGATAATGGATTGGGCGCATCCACGTGCCCGACGTAAATCTTTATGCGGATTGTCTAAGTTCTTTTGGTCATTTGTATAAGCATGAACTGTTGTCATTAAACCATTCTCAATACCAAATGTGTCATTCAATACTTTTGCTACTGGCGCTAAGCAGTTTGTTGTACAAGAAGCATTTGAAATAACATCATGTTTCGCAATATCCAATTTGTCATCATTTACACCTAAAACAATTGTTACATCCTCGTTTTTACCTGGTGCTGTTAAGATTACTTTTTTCGCGCCAGCTGCTAAGTGCATGGCTGCTTTATCACGTTCATTAAATTTTCCTGTAGCTTCAATCACGATATCTACACCCATTGTAGACCAAGGTAATTTTAATGGATCACGTTCACTAATAATTTGAACACGTTTACCATTTACAACTAAAGCATCGCCTGCTGGTTCTACCGTACCTTCAAAAGTTCCGTGATTTGTGTCATACTTAATCAAATGTGCTAACGTTTCTGCAGGATAGCTTGCGTTAATCGCAACGATGTTTAAATCTTGTTGTACGATAGCCTGGCGGAAAACCATACGTCCGATACGCCCGAAACCATTAATAGCAATTGATACTGTCATTTATAATATCCTCCTGTGAGTACATACTCAGATTAATTAATTATATACTTTATGGTGATTAGTATAACACAATTTTAAAAAAGATGAACATTATATATTGAGAATATAAAAGTTCTTATTTTCTGAAAAATTTATTCTTTATTATGGCGTTTCCCCATAAAAAAATGCGTAGCAAGGTGCCTTGCTACGCATCATAAAAGAACGCATTAAATAACATCCCAATAATGCAGGATTTTTTTTAATTGTTCTTCAGTACTTTCTATATTTTCATTATTATAAATAACCGCATGTGCACCCTTTTCTTTGACAGACATCGGCAGTTGAGAGTGCATACGTGCCAAGGCATCTTCTTTAGATAAATTATTTCGTTCCATTAGACGTCGAAGCTGAACTTCTTCACTGACCGATACCACAATGATACGTTCCACAAAATGTTGAAGCTTACTCTCAAATAACAAAGGAATGTCCATCACAACATGTTCATGTCCTGCTTCTAAATAGGCATCACGCTGACGTAACATTTCTTTTCTGATTGCTGGATGCATGATATCATTTAACGTTTTGCGTTTTGCAGGCTCATGGAATATGATATCTCCCAGCATAGTTCGATTTAAATTGCCGTCCTCAAGCAAGATAACTTGTCCGAAGCTTTCAGCAATCAATGCTAATGTCTCTGTTCCAGGTTCTACGACATCTCGTGCTACAACATCTGCATCAACAATCGGTAAACCCAGTTTGCTCATCATTTTAGCTACTGTACTTTTTCCACTTGCAATACTTCCTGTAAGTCCGATAATCATTGCTAAATCCCCTTTAATGTTGACAATTTGGGCAATAGACAGAGGTACGCCCTCCAATTGTCATTTGACTTGTAGCCGTTTCACATGCTGGACATACCTTTTTACCATACATTTTTAATCGATTCTGCATACTCCCGGCTTCCCCATTAATATTCCGATAATCAGAAATAGTTGAACCACCCGCTTCAATGCTTTGACGTAGGACAGCAACAATCTCCTCAAATAATGCTCGCTTCCGCTTTTCACTAAGGCGGCTCATTTTGCGTGCAGGGTGAATTTTCTGAGCAAACAATGCCTCTGTTGCATAAATATTGCCACAACCCGAAATGACTTGCCCATCCATAATTACTTCTTTTACGGCTTTATTTTCATATTTCGGTAGCTTAGATTTTGTTATAAAAAAATCACATGCATGCTCATCAAATGGCTCTGGTGCCATTTTTGTCAATGGCGCATGTTCTTCAATTGTTGTCAGAAAACGTAGTTCACCGAAGCGGCGAATATCTGAATAAATCAAGTATCCCCCATCTGCCATTTCAAATGTCGCATGGATATGCTTTTGAAATTTCGCCTCATTGATTTCTTCGGGTGAATTCACAACAAACCAAGCACCTGTCATACCTAAGTGACTAACAAGTACGTATGGAACATCATCCTTCAGCAAATGAAAGAAAATATATTTGGCTCTTCGTTCAATTCTGGTAATGGTCATCTGGGACAAAGTACTTTCAAAAGCATCAGGCTCTGCTTGTTTGACAATACATTGTTTACCCTCACTAAAAGAGAAATGCACTCGTTCAGAAAGCTTAACCTGTTGAATGGTACGTCCTTCAACTGTTGGCTTCAATGCCTGGACGACACCCTCTACCTCTGGTAATTCAGGCATTTGAATCCCTCCTTATTTTGCCTCGTACCATGTTGAGCCATGATTAAAATCTACTTTAAGCGGTACAGCAAGCTCAATAGCGTTTTCCATGACTTCTGGTACAATTTTTTCTAGTAAGGCAATCTCTTCCTTTGGTGCCTCAAAGATCAGCTCATCATGCACTTGAAGCAGCAGTTTTGCCTGCATCTTTTCTTTTTTCAATCGAGCATCCATATCAATCATTGCCTTTTTAATGATATCAGCTGCACTACCTTGAATTGGCGTATTCATCGCCGTACGCTCAGCAAAGCTTCTTAAATTAAAATTTGAGCTTGTAATGTCCGGTAAATAACGGCGTCTATTTAATATTGTTGTAACATAACCATTAAATTTCGCATTTTGTACAATGTCATCCATGTACTGTTTTACACCAGGGAAACTCGCGAAATACTTTTCAATAAAATTAGCCGCTTCCTTACGCGTAATATCTAAGTTTTGTGATAGACCATAATCACTAATACCGTAAACTATGCCAAAGTTAACAGCTTTCGCTGCGCGACGCATATTACTATCAACCTCATCTTCTGACACATGAAATACATCCATAGCTGTACGTGTATGAACGTCCATTCCTTCACGGAAAGCCTCAACAAGGTTTTGATCTTCTGACATATGCGCAAGAACGCGTAATTCAATTTGCGAATAGTCAGCAGAAAATAATATCCAATCCTCTTTTGAAGGTACAAAGGCTTGACGAATTTTGCGGCCCTCCTCTAAACGAATTGGGATGTTTTGTAAATTCGGGTCTGTTGAGCTTAAACGCCCTGTTGCAGTTAAAGCTTGCTGGAAGCGTGTATGCACTTTACTATCTGATTCATGAATCTCCTTTAGTAAGCCTTCAATATATGTGGATTGTAATTTTCCAAGTTGGCGATACAACAGAATATGTTCGATGATAGCATGCTCTGACTGTAATTTTTCTAGGACATCTGCAGCAGTTGAATAGCCTGTCTTCGTCTTTTTAATCACAGGTAGCCCTAGCTTATCGAATAGAATCACACCTAATTGTTTTGGCGAATTAATATTAAAGGTTTCTCCAGCTTCTGCATAAATTTCTTGCTCAATTACCACAAGCTTATCATTAAGCTCTTGCCCCATTTTCTCTAACGTAGCACGGTTAACCGTAATCCCTTCACTTTCCATTTCACCTAAAATCCCTGCTAATGGTAGCTCTAGGTTTTTATAAAGATCGAATTGTTCATTGTCCTTTAATAAGGCTTCCAGTTTCGGCTGTAATGACCATACTGCAAAAGCTTTACGGCTAACATGCTGTGCAAGTTGATCCAAATCAGGAATTGCACGCTTAGCACCTTTTCCATAAACCGCTTCATCTGCTTGGACATCATAGTAGCCTAATTCCCTTGCAAGTGTTGCGATATCATCGCCACTTAATGCTGGATTATTAATATAAGAGGCAAGTAGCAAATCAAAGTCAACACCAGCTAATTGAATCCCAGCTCGCTTTAATGATGCTTGAGCTGCCTTAGAATCGGACATATATTTTATTTTTGTGGCATCTTCTAGCCAACGACGGAGAGTATCTGATTTTGCTGCATTATCAAATGGAATATATTGCGTCTTTATGCCATCTGATAATGCAATTCCTAGCTGCTGACAAGTATGATAGTGCTCGTTTTCAAGCTCTACATGCACAGCCATCACATCTTGTAAATCCTCAGGTCGAACTTCCTGAACAAGGTCATAATCGAAAGGAGCTTGCTCTTTTTCCTGCACTGTAAAGTCACTTTTATCAAGCAGCGATTTAAAGCCAAGCTCACGCCACACATTGATTAATTCATCTTCTTTTGGCCCATTATAGGCAAGATCAGCCAGTGAAATGGTGATTGGAGCATCCGTATAAATCGTTGCCAGCTTCTTACTCATGATGGCCTGCTCTTCATTAGCTACAAGCTTTTCCTTCATTTTAGAAGCTTTCAACGTATCCATTGCTTCATAAAGTGCTTCAACGGAGCCATGCTCTTTTAATAATTTTACAGCCGTTTTTTCCCCGACGCCTGGTACACCAGGAATATTATCGGAGGAATCCCCCATCAAGCCTTTCATATCAATAATTTGGAGCGGCGTTAACCCGTACTTTTCCGCAATAAAAGCTGGTGTATTTTTCTCTATTTCCGTAATACCCTTTTTCGTTATATAAACGGTTACTTGCTCTGTCGCCAGCTGTGTTAAATCACGGTCTCCAGAAACGATGATAACATCCATATCCTGCGATGAAGCCTCTTTTGCAAGCGTTCCGATAATATCATCTGCTTCATATAATTCCTGCTCATATCGCTTAATGCCATACGCATCAATGAGCTTTCGTAAATATGGAAATTGCTCTGATAATTCTGGTGGTGTCTTTTGACGTCCTCCTTTATATTCTGTAAAGGTTTCATGGCGGAATGTTGTTTTCCCCGCATCAAAAGCAACCAATATTTTCGTTGGCTGTTCTTCCTCTAATATTCTTTGTAGCATTGTTGTAAAGCCGTATACAGCATTAGTATGAATGCCACTATCATTTGTTAGCAATGGCAACGCAAAAAACGCGCGATACGCTAAACTATTACCGTCCAATAATAGTAATTTTTCCTTGGTCATGATTTTATCCTCCTGCGTTGTCTTCTACTTCTACTTTATCATAACAATACATTTCAAGTAAAAAAAGCAGGCGTCCATCCTCAAGGTTATCCATTATTTTTAATGGTTTATCGACCACTTTTAAGGCTCTATCCGCTACTTTAGCATTCCTATTTCATTCAAAAAAGCCAACCGCGCGCACAGCGGTTGACTTGCTTAAAATATTTTAACATCCTTAACGCATATTACCTATAATAGACGAACGACTATCCTGCATTTTTTTCACAAAATTAGTCATTAAATCAAAAGCCTCATTCCGTTTACTATTCATGCTTTGTAAACGGAGCATATCCATTTGCTGAGAATTACTTAAATCCATTTGACCTTGCTGTGCATTCAAATCAGCTAGCTGCTGATTTCGTTGTTGAACACCTTCTAGTTGATCCTTAATCTGATTTTCTAACAGCTGTGCTCGCTGCGATTGAACTGCCTGTAATGCCGATTCTAGATCCATGCCTTGAATATCAATTGGTTGAATTTGGCTATTAGCAGAGGATTGCCCTGCCCCACTAAATAATAATCCCACTGCTAAAGCACTTCCAAACAATACCTTCTTCATCTTGAACCTCCTCCTATTGAAATGAATCTTTGCTTATCATACATACTAAAGGTTAAAACTAGGTTAAAAAATAATTTTCAATATGGTATGTTTGTATCCGCCTATCAAGTTTAGTCATTGACTATTTCCAATATTTTGACTGCCCTACCGATTAAATAAGGGCAATACTGACAAATGTTAATAATTTACGTGTTAACAAGGCATAAAAAGCAAAAACTTTCATTCAAGGACAAGTCTCCTGCGAATGAAAGTTCCTAATAGTTGTTATTGATTTGAAGTACGATAAAAAACTTCTTCATAGATGACAGTTAGTATAAATGCATTCATAAAAGCAATCACAAGGAATAACGGCATGCCGCCTAATTGTAGATGTGTTAGCTCTTGATTAAATACCATTACTGTACTAATTTGTGCTAAAAAGAAGATTAAGCCAATTCCAACCTGCCAAATAGGACGCTTGACCTTTCTTTTTTCATACCAAAATAACTTCTTAAAAAGGTTTCTTACATCATCTGCAATAATGATACTGACTAAAAAGATAAAAACAAAAAATACTGGTATATGATAAACACTCTTCGTCACCCAAGAAAAATCGGATAGACGGAAGATAAGTGTTAATATCGAAGCTATACTACAAGCAATTCCTAAATTTTGGAGCCATTTGCTAATTTGTAATTTCAAAGCCCTTACCCCCAACTATTCTTTTTTAAACATTATCATTCTATCAAATTATAGTTGATTGGGGAATACAAACTTATAAATTTCTATTATTTTCATACTATAATAATTTGATTTCACGGATAGTTATAATTCTAGTGCAACAAAAAAGTCGTCTCCTTCAAGACAGAGACGACTATAAACTGCGTTTATTTTATATAACCAGACAAGATGTTGGCATATGGTGAAGTAGCTGGCAAGATAATAACCGTATCTTCACCAACCGTTTTCTTATAGGATTCTAGTGTGCGGTATAAAGAATAAAATTCAGGATCTTGTGAGAAAGATTTATTGTAAATCTTTGCAGCCTCTGCTTCTCCTTCAGCTTGAATTAAAGCAGCTTCTTTACTTGCTTTAGCAAGCATTTCTTGTACTTGTTGATCCGTTTGTGCCTCAATACGACGTTTCTGTGCATCTCCCTCTGAAAGATACTTTTGTGCAATTGATTCACGATCTGAAATCATATTCGTAAAAACGGATTGTTCATTTTCAGTTGGTAAATCAATGCGACGAATACGTACATCTACTACTTCAATACCGTAGTTATCGTTGGAAAGAAGTTCATTAACACGTTCAGTTACTTGATCGTTGATGCTGCCTCGCGAAGAATCCTCATCATTTATAATCTCAGTATAGTTAATTCGGCCAAGTTCAGAGCGAATAACAGAATAAATGAACTCTTCCATACGTGATTCAACTTTTTCTATCGTACCAGCATTCGAAATTAATAACTTAGGGTCTGTAATACGCCATACAGCATAATTATCAATAATAATTCGTTTTTTATCCTTTGTATTAATCTCTTCTTCCGAAATCTCATATGTCATTTGGTTTTTTGGTAACTTCGTGACACTTTGAATAAAAGGAATTTTCATATTTAAACCTGGTTCACGCTCAAACTTAACAACCTCTCCAAACTGCCGAACAACTGCATACTCTGATTCTTTAACTATATAAATATTCGCTAATAAAGTAATCACTAGAGCGAATATGACCGTTAAGGTTACAGCTAGAGAGATATATTTTTTAGGATTATTCGGTCCTTTCTTCGACATTTTCACTACATTGTCTCCCGAATCACCTTCTGAAGGAGCAGCTTTTTTACTTTTGCCAGATAAGAAATTGAGGAATTTTTCTAGATCCTTATTTTTTTGGTCCATTAGTTACCGCTCCCCTCTTTTTTCTCTGTTTGTGTCTGTTGAGGCTGTAGTTGCTGAAGTGGTAAATACTTCATCGTACTACCATCATCATTCATAATGTAAATTTGGGCTTTTGGTAAGACATTTTCAAGCGTCTCTAATATTAATCGCTCTCTTGTAATTTGCTGATTTCCCTTGTATTGTTCATACATTTTATTAAAGACGGCTACATCTCCTTGAGCTTGCTCGATACGGGCTGTTTTAGTACCTTTAGCCTTGGACATAATAGCATCGCGTTCACCCTGAGCCTCATTAATGCGTTGGTTTTCATATTTTTCAGCTTCATTTATTTTTGTATTTTTCATTTCACGTGCATCTGTTACAGCAGTGAATGCTGCACGCACATCTTTATTTGGCAATTCTACATCTTGCAATTTCACACCTAAAACGCTTATTCCAATATCGTATTTTTCAATAAGAGAAACTAATAATTGGCGAGTATTTGCTTCGATGTCAGCTTTACCTTCCGTTAACGCTGCATCAATAGAAGAGCTTCCGATGATAGAACGAATGGCACTCGATGTCGCGCTATGTAATATTCTTTCTGGATCTTGCGAATTAAATAAAAACTTATTAGGCTCTGTAATTTTCCATTGAACAACAAGGTCTGTTAAGACAATATTTTCATCCCCTGTAATCATTTTTGTTTCGGCGTCGTATGCCTCTAACTCACCTGCTTTATTTTGCTTATAACCAAATTGCAGACTAAATGTTTCTTTTGACAAAATTTCTACGGATTGGACGGGCCAAGGTAATTTAAAATGAAGACCTGGATTTGTTACTGTATCATCGGCACGACCAAATGTAATAACCACAGCTTGCTCTGATTCATCTACCGTGTACCATGAAGTAAAAACTGTAATAAGTGCAATAATTCCAAATATTCCAAGTCCAACAATCATTAGTGTCCTTTTCACACTCATGTCTGTTCCTCCTTTTGCTTAGTACTATTGTTTACGGTGAAGCTTTATAAAAAGTTTCAAAATATTTTCATATAATGCTTGTAAAGGAGAGAAACCTCTGTATCTCATGCTTAACAAAAGCTTATTATTGCAAAAAAAATCCTGTTACCTTTTATGGCAACAGGATATTGATAACCAGATGTTCAAATACTGGGAAAATGGTTGTGGATAATACAATACTAATTAATGCAGCAACGATCATCGCTAGACTAGCAAATGTGCCTTCTAACTCTCCAAATTCAAATGCTTTTGATGTACCCGTTCCATGAGCACCCATACCAAGCATTAATCCTCTAGATGAAGGTCTGTGAAAACGACATACTTTGATAACGATTGGCGCTAACAAGCTCCCTAAAATACCAGTCGTCATAACGAAAACAGCTGTAAGGGTAGGAGAACCACCAATCATATTAGAAATATCCATCGCAATAGGAGTTGTTACAGAACGTGGCACTAAACTATGCACCAACTCATCATTTAAGCCCACCAATAGAGCCATCATAAAGGATGACACAATAGCAACCGCAGAACCAACAGCAATGCTGATGAAAATTTCAAATGCGTGTTTTTTTAATAGGTTGACATTTTTATATATAGGAACGGCAAACGCAACGGTTGCTGGTCCTAGCAAATTTGTTAAGACACTAGCTCCAGAATTGTAGGATTTATAAGAAATTCCTGTCAATAGTAAAATACCTATAATGACTAAAGGTGTAATCAGCATAGGTGTCAGCCATTCTTTTTTATATTTCTTATAAAACATTTTACAAATATAAAAAATAGCAACTGTCCCTAGTAAACTGACAATGGCGATTAATAAAGTCATACCGCATCACCCTTCTTTCGCTGCTCAAGCCATTGTGCTGTATACCCCGTTACAAACATTACCACAATAGCACTCGCAACAATGACCAGCACAACCTTCATTCCTTGCACACCGAATAAGGCATGATAATCAATAACACCGATGGCAGATGGAATAAAGAATAATAAGAGTTCACTTAATAGTACGGCTGCTCCTAATTCAATCCATTCAAGCTTGATTATATGAAACTGTAACAGCAAAAATAATAGGACAAGTCCTATTATACTCCCTGGAATCGGCAAATGAAGTAGGCGTGCAATAGTATTTCCAATTAATAATAGGATATAAAGATAGCCGATTTGCACGATACTTTTGACGATTTTCATGGTCATCCTTCTCTCATTTTTTTCTCTGCCTCAACAGTCAGGAAAACACGATTCGAATGATAAGAAGGTTGATTCACTGACTGTCAAAGCGTTCGTCTAACAGACAATCGCGGATAAGATGGTTGTTAAACTTTATGCTACTATACTTTACACCTATTTACGTTCCCTGTAAAACAGAAAAAGAACCTAGTGTTTAAAAAACACTAAATTCTTTCTGGGCGAATATAAAGCAGTTAAAAATCTTCTATTAGATTTTTATGGTCATCGTCTTAACAATCATATTGGGGGTTTCTAGAGATAAGTATAGTGCCCAAATATGAATGTAACGTGTTGTTCATGTAAAGGATTTGTTAATTTTTCGGAATCATGACAATCATTTTAGTTCCTATGCCGACTTCACTCTCTACTTGAATTCGGCCATGATGCGCCTCTACTAAATGCTTAACAATCGCTAACCCTAAGCCTGTTCCACCAGAATTACGACTTCTCGCTCGATCCACTCGATAAAATCTTTCAAAAACGCGGGCGATTTCATGTTTTTCAATGCCAATCCCTTGATCCTCTATTTCGATAATGCCATGTGTTTCATTTTCCTTTAATCGAATAGAAACAGTCGTGTTTTCAGGAGAATATGTAATCGCATTGGTAATTAAATTCGTCACGATCTGAATGATACGATTGGCATCCCCCATAACCTGGACATCTCGTTCGATATCCACCTGGAAGCTCATATTTTTTTCATCCAATCGTGGAGCTGTCAATTCTGCTCCACGAATTAGAACATCCTGTAGGCCCATTGGCATAATATTGACAGTAAAACCATGCTGCTCAATCTTTGAGAGCTCTAGTAAATCTTGAATCAGCATTTGAAGTCGATTACTTTCTTTATATATAATCTCCAAAAAGGAAATCAGCATTTTTTCGTCTTTATAGGCCCCATCCAATAAAGTTTCTGAAAAGCCTTTAATAGATGTAATAGGTGTGCGTAATTCATGTGATACATTCGCAACAAAGTCTTTCCGAATTTGTTCTAATCGAACTAGTTCCGTGATATCATGCATAACGATAACAACGCCTAGCCATCGTCCATGATCTCCGATGACTGGTGCCCCATAAACTTCTTTGTTATAAAGCTCTTGCTGTACTTCCATTTTAATTTGTTGTCGATAAGGCATTTCTGTCAGAAAGACATGATCGATAAATTGTTCTAATGATTTAGGTAAGCCTATTGTACGAAAAACCTTTCCTTGGACATCATCAAGCTGCATTCCAAAGCGCTCTAGAAATACTCGATTTACAATCGAAATATTTCCCTCACGACCAATCATCATAAGGGAGCTCCCCATATTTTCAATTAAGGTTTTCAGTCTTTCTTCCTCTACTTCACGTATCGTTGTAATATCTTGCAAATTCCGTGCCAATATGTTTATAGAATGACTCAGTGGGATCATCCGTTCATGTTCATTTTCTTGAGCACGCGCACGATAGTTACCCTTTGCAAGCTCAAGGGCAGTGTCTGTCACATTATCAATCGGTGCAGTAAAGTTACGTATCATATAACGACTTATAATTCCTATTAATATCAACGTGATGGTAAAGAGAATAGCCAGTACTCCATAAAGGCGAGCACGCACATAGTTCAATAAGGATTCGTCTCGTTCCATAGCCTGAGCTGCGTACAAGGCTTCCTGATCTTCCTTCGTTAAATCCATTTTGCGTTCATCGATTACTTGGTCCATTGATGTCCTTATCTCAGTGGTTGCTTGCTCGTTATATTGCTTGATATAAACAGGAAAAAGCTGACCTATAACAATCATTAGGACAGCTAGTATCGTTCCAAGTAAAAGCATGAATGTCAAGAATAAGCGGTTGCTCATCGATTTCATGTCGTTTTCGGCTCCTCAAATTTATAACCAAGGCCTCTAATTGTTTTAATAAACATCGGCTTACGGCTATTTTCTTCAATTTTATCGCGAAGGTGGCTAATGTGTACATCCACAATTCGAGTATCGCCAGCAAAATCATATTTCCATACAGCACTTAATAGCTGATCACGTGTTAATACACGATTTTTATTTTCAAGTAAATAGATGAGTAGCTCAAACTCTTTTGGCGTAAATTCCAGTGCCTCATCCTGTAAAAATACTTCAAATCGCTCTGGGTACACGCGCAGTTGTCCAAACTCATACATTTTTTCCTGCGCAACATCCTTATCATCTGCCACAACGTTTTGCGTGAAACGTCTTAATACAGCCTTGACACGCGCTAAAACTTCACGAGGACTAAAAGGCTTTGTCATGTAGTCATCTGCTCCCAACTCAAGACCAAGAACTTTATCAAATTCGTCATCCTTAGCAGTTAGCATAATAATTGGCGTATTCATACGTTGCTGTCGTATTTGTTTACAGACCTCCATGCCATCTAGTTTTGGAAGCATCAAATCTAAAAGAATTAAATTTGGCTGTAAGTCGATTGCTTTTTCAAGCCCTTCCTGACCATCAGCAGCAGTTTCCACTACATAGCCTGCCTGTTCTAAATTATATTTCAATAATGTTGCAATCGAAAATTCATCTTCAATTACTAAAATCGTTTTTGTCATGTCTAATGCCTCCGTTCGTGATTTGAAACCCCCATTTCAAATCTCAAGACGTCTATAGCGCAAGTGGTGGAGTCACAAGCAATAAACCTTCAATTACAAGCTGCTTCTGCTCATTATATGAGTGTACAGATACAGTGATGGTATTGTCATATTTATTGATTGCTGTAACCTCTAATAGCGTATCGAACAATTCATAATGATAGAGAGGTCCTAAATATTTTAAATGTTGCTCAATAATTCGTGCACCTGGTCCCGGAATATACTTTGACACAGCTGATGTAATAATACCATTTAACATAATTGTCGGCACAATTGGCTTTTGAAAAGGTGTCATAGCCGCATAATCATGTTGAATATAAAGCGGATTACTATCGTTTGTCAGCCCTAAATAAAGCAATAAATCCCTATCTTCAATTTTTTCAGTGATATGGATTTTTTCGCCAACTGTAATTTCATCGATTGTGAGACCAAGTTTACTATTTTTTTGAAGCAAAGATACGCCAACCCCTTTTCTATCATACTACCTTCATAGTATCAATTTTATGCTAAAAGTACAATAAAAAGCAGAAGATTCTTACCTTTCTCGACCCTGGAAACATAAAAAAACGAGCAGGAACATTCCCTACTCGTTTTAAGATTTAGACTGATATTTTACACTAAAATTTTCATCACATTACGAACTGCTTCTGCCGATTGATCTAAAGCTGCTTTTTCTTTGTCAGTTAATTCTAGCTCAAAGATTTTTTCAATACCGTTTTCGCCAAGTAATGTTGGAACACCTAAGTATAAATCATGATAGCCGTACTCGCCTTCTAAATAAGCAATAGATGGTAAAATACGTTTTTGATCTTTTACAATAGCTTCAGCCATCTCTATTAGTGCCGCAGCAGGCGCATAATAGGCAGAGCCGTTACCAAGTAAGTTGACAATTTCTGCTCCACCATTACGCGTTCGGTCAACAATTTCTTCTAAACGTTCAGCAGAAATAAGTGTTTCTAACGGAATACCACCAGCAAATGAATAACGTGTTAACGGTACCATTGTGTCACCATGACCACCTAATACAAAACCAGTAATATCTTTCACTGAAATCTTAAGTTCTTCTGCCACAAATGCACAGAAACGGGCCGTATCAAGAACACCCGATTGACCAATAACACGGTTTTTAGGGAAGCCAGTTTCTTTGTATACTGTGTATGTCATGGCATCAACTGGGTTTGTCAGTACAAGGATTGTAGCATTTGGTGAATGCGTAGCAATCTCTTTTGAAACAGTTTTCATAACACTCTGATTGATTTGAACAAGGTCATCACGGCTCATACCTGGTTTACGTGCAACACCAGCGGTAATGATCACTACGTCAGAATTCGCCGTATCTGCATAATTGGAAGTACCTTGCACATAAGAGTCAAACCCTTGTATTGGTGCTGCCTCCCACATATCTAGCGCCTTACCCTTTGTCGGGTTTTCTGCTTGTGGAATATCCACTAATACGACGTCACCAAGTTCTTTCTGAGCTGCTAAAAATGCTGCAGTAGCGCCTGTAAAACCGCCACCGATAACTGAGATTTTTTTTCGTTTCAGAGACATTTGAATACGCTCCTTTAAAATTAGGTTATATATTTTAAAAGAGGGAGGAGACATCCATCTCACTCCCTCAGTTAAACAAGTTTATCGTAAATATTCAATTAAAATTTACTGTCACCCTAATTATATCGGCAGAAAAAAGCATCCGCTTTAGCGATAAATTCTATTGTAGAATAGAAAATTATAGGTTTTTGATTAACTCATTAGCGAATTCTGAACATTTCACTTCTGTAGCGCCGTCCATTAAACGTGCGAAGTCATAAGTAACAACTTTAGAAGAAATTGTTTTCTCAACAGATTGAGTGATCATGTCAGCAGCTTCTTGCCATCCTAAGTGCTCAAGCATTAATACACCTGAAAGTAATACTGAAGATGGGTTTACTTTATCTAAACCAGCATATTTTGGAGCTGTACCGTGAGTAGCTTCGAAGATCGCATGGCCAGTAACATAGTTAATGTTAGCTCCTGGAGCGATACCGATACCACCAACTTGTGCAGCTAAAGCATCAGAAATATAGTCACCATTTAAGTTCATTGTAGCTACTACATCGAACTCAGTTGGACGAGTTAAGATTTGTTGTAAGAAGATATCAGCGATAGAATCTTTCACTAAGATTTTGCCAGCTGCTAAAGCATCAGATTGAGCTTTGTTTGCTGCTTCTTCACCTTGCTCTTCTTTGATTGCATCGTATTGGTTCCAAGTGAAAGTTTGATCAGCAAATTCTTTTTCTGCTAATTCGTAACCCCATTTTTTGAATCCACCTTCAGTGAATTTCATGATGTTACCTTTATGAACTAAAGTAACAGATGGGCGTTTATGTTTAATTGCGTATTCGATAGCAGAACGTACTAAACGCTCAGTACCTTCTTTAGATACAGGTTTAACACCGATACCAGAAGTTTCTGGGAAGCGGATTTGATTTACACCAAATTCAGATTGTAGGAAGTTGATGATTTTTTGAGCTTGTTCTGAACCAGATTCGAATTCAATACCAGCGTAGATGTCTTCTGTGTTCTCGCGGAAGATAACCATATCAACGTCTTCTGGGCGTTTAACTGGAGAAGGCACTCCATCAAAGTGACGTACTGGGCGTAAGCATACATATAAGTCAAGTTGTTGACGTAATGCTACGTTTAGAGAGCGGATACCACCACCGATTGGAGTAGTAAGAGGACCTTTGATTGCAATTAAGTATTCGTTAATTTTGTCTAAAGTTTCTTGTGGTAACCATTCACCAGTTTGGTTAAATGCTTTTTCACCAGCTAAAACTTCTAACCATTCAATTTTCTTTTCACCGTTGTAAGCTTTTTCTACTGCTGCGTCGATTACGCGTGATGCTGCAGCCCAGATATCTGGACCAATTCCATCACCTTCGATAAAAGGAATTACTGGATTGTTTGGTACATTAAGTACGCCATTTTCAACTACAATTTTGTTTGACATTCTGTTGCCTCCTAAATTCATAATCATAGGACTGTGTTAGTGATAACACAGTCCCAAACATTCTAGCATATTTTCCAAATTAGCGCTCGCTGATTGGAACATATTTTTGCATGCCTGGTCCAACATACTCAGCACGTGGACGGATTAGGCGGTTATTAGCATATTGCTCAAGGATATGTGCCACCCAACCTGAAGTACGTGATACTGCGAAAATTGGTGTGAACAGGTCATGATCAATACCTAAAGAATCATACACTGACGCAGAGAAGAAATCTACGTTTGCAGGTAATTTCTTTTGTTCTACGATCATGTCATGGATTTTAACTGACATTTCGTAAAGCTCTGGTTTACCAGTTAGCTCAGTTAATTTTTTAGACATTACGCGTAAATGCGGAGCACGAGGGTCGCCTTTACGATATACACGGTGACCGAAGCCCATGATTTTTTCTTTGTTGTCTAATTTATTTTGAATATAAGATTCAACATTTTCAAGAGAGCCGATTTCAGTTAACATCTTCATAACTTGCTCATTTGCTCCACCATGAAGTGGTCCTTTTAAAGCGCCGATTGCCGCAGTTACACCTGAATAAACGTCAGATAATGTAGCTACACATACACGTGCTGTAAATGTAGATGCATTTAATTCATGGTCAGCGTGTAACACTAATGCTTTGTCAAATGCTTCAATTTCAATAGCTTCTGGCTCTTCACCTTTTAGCATGTATAAGAAGTTTGCCGCATATCCTAATTCTGGTTTTGGCGCAACTGGCTCTAAACCTTTACGAACACGTGCAAATGCAGTTACTACTGTAGCAATTTTAGCTTGTAGACGAATTGCTTTACGGTAGTTTGCTTCTGGATCCATAACATCCGCTTCTTCATCGAATACACCAAGTAAAGATACTGCAGTACGCAACGCAGCCATTGGATGTACAGTTGAAAGTGGGTATGTTTTAAATTGGTCGACAATCGCTTGCGGAATTGACATGTTGTCTGCCAATTGTTGTTTTAGTTCAGCTAGCTCGTCCTCTTTTGGTAAACGAGTATGCCATAACAGGTAAATTACCTCTTCGAATGACGCATTTTCTGCTAAATCATCAATGTTGTAACCAACATATGTAAGTGTGTCATCGATAATTGAACTGATTTTAGATTCCGCTGCTACGATACCTTCTAAACCTTTAGTTGCTGACATAAATTATCGCTCCCTCATACTTATTTTTTTGTTGCAAATGCGTTTTTTATGTTGCATTTACGAATTTTGCTCATATGAACCATTAAGTAAATCGCTTACATTGCTATTATAATCATTTTTGACAGCTTTGTGAATGAAAATCCTCCGAATAAAGAAAAAGACGTCCGAACGACTATATAATTGCCCTAAAGAGATTTTTTTGTATATTTTGACATTAATTTATCAATTGGTTTGGGGTGAATTTGTAAAAATGAGGAATTTAAAGTATTTTTCATACGAAAGAACTACGAGTGTTTTGCTATTTATTTTTTATTTAGTCATACTTTGGTTTGTATTACCTGTGTCACTCGCAATTTTTTTATCATTTTCAACGTATCCTATCATAAATTTTTTACACAGATATTGTAGGATTGCGTATTGGATTGCAGCAATTATTGTGGAGGTTTTAATATTAACCTGTATTTTTCTACTTGTTGTCATATCTATTAACAGTATTATCGTCATTTTCCCAGAAATTCGAGAGACATTACAAAATTTCCCGCTTTTCAGTGAATATGAATCCATATTTGTACAAGTTTTAAAAGAAAAATCACTGTCCATTTTCGATTCCATCATCGTATATACAGCAGATCTTTTCCAATTATTAATGAAGCATGTCATTGAGGTTTTCATCTTTTTGGTTGCTTATTACTTTGCGCTACTAGAAACACGTAAATCACGCTATTGGTTCTTTCAATATGTGCCTAAAAAATATCGTCAAGAATGGCAATCTCATTTTGCAAAAATCATGCAACTTTTTCATTATTTCTTATTTGTGGAGTTTCAATTATTTACGATTACCCTACTCATTCTTTGTGCTGGCTTTATGATCCTTCAATTTGAACAAGCCATTATTAAAGCATTTATTGTAGCATTTGCAGATGTACTACCGTTTTTCGGTATCGGGGTTTTTCTTGTGCCAATGAGCATTTATTTTTATTTCAATGGCAATACCTTTTTATGTGTGGCCATTTTACTACTCTATTTATTTGTACAATTAACAAGGCAGCTAGCCGATTCGATGCTTTGGTCCAATACGCTTCAGCTTCGCACTTTCCATACATTCTTTATCAGCGCTGCCTCTATTCTATTATTTGGCTTTTATGGTATATTACTGAGCCCTATCTTTTTATTTCTAGCTGTAAAACTAAAAGAAAACTCTATCTTTGAACGATGATGAATTGACCATTTTTCATTTTTTTACGCATCCAGTAATAGACAATGGGTTGGAACATTTTTCGAGAAAATGGCATGAGTAGGAATAAGCCTAGGACATCTGTTAAAAATCCAGGTAATGCTAAAAGCAAACCACCACCAAAAGTTAAGAAAGTATCCACTAATGCAGCTCCTGGCGCTTCTCCGCGTGCCAATGTATTTTTCACATTTTGAACAGAGTTCATACCTTTATTTTTCATGACATAAATCCCAATCACACTCGTAGCAATAATGAGCAATAATGTACTTAAAACACCAATATTTTGTCCAATGACTATTAATAACGTCAATTCGGCTAATGTGTAGATAATGAAACCAAGAAAAATTTTTCGCATATTTTTCTCCTTTCTACTTGAAAAGCTATACCTTTTATACGTTATTATAGCCCGTTTAGTTTCATAAAAAAATGAATATACCTATTCTAAGAGAAAGAAACTTCTGTTAAAGGAAGAAATGAATAGTTTCCATAAAGAGTGTGTACAACCTTTATGAAAAAGCTCTAGTACAACAAACCGCACTAGAGCTTTTTGTTAATTATTAAAGAACGCTTGCATGTCCTTTGTAAATTACACCTGTTTCAGCGTCCATTGTAATTTCTTGACCATGACGAATTAATGTAGTTGCTTCTTTTACACCAACGATTACTGGAATACCTAGGCTTAACCCTACAACTGCTGCATGGCTAGTAAGCCCACCTTCTTCAGTAATTAGGCCAATACAATTTTCTAAAGCAGGCATCATATCACGATCTGAACCGACTGTAACAAGGATGCATCCGTCTGTATCGTAGGCAAGTGCCTCAGCAGCATTTTTAGCAACCACTGTTTTACCAACAACTGATGCTTTTCCGATCCCTTGTCCGCGTGCAAGTAAATCTCCAATAATGTGAACTTTCATTAAGTTTGTTGTACCCGCTTCACCTACAGGTACACCTGCTGTAATAACAACAGCGTCTCCATGTGTAACAAAACCATGCTTCAAGCTTTCATCCACAGCTAGTTCTAAAATTTCATCTGTTGTTGTCACGCGTTGACACACAATTGGGTATACGCCCCATACTAGTGTTAATGTATGAGCTGTATTTGTAGAGCCTGTTACGGCAACAATTGGCACTCCTGGTCGATATTTTGCAATCATTCTCGCTGTATTACCACTTTCAGTTGGTGCTAATACGGCTTTCACCCCTAAATTGATAGAAGTATAAGCTACAGCTTGTGAAATTGCCTCCGTCATATTTGCTTCTTTCTCACGACTACGTGTAGAAACAATTGATCGATAATCTAATGAATTTTCAGTGCGTTGTGCAATTTTATTCATCGTTTGTACCGATTCAACTGGATAAAGACCTGCGGCAGTTTCACCAGATAACATGATAGCATCTGTTCCATCAATAATTGCGTTGGCTACATCACTTGCTTCTGCACGTGTTGGTCGTGGGTTACGCTGCATGGAATCTAACATTTGAGTTGCCGTAATGACCGGTTTACCAACTTGGTTACATTTTAGAATTAATTTCTTTTGTACAAGTGGCACTTCTTCTGCTGGAATTTCAACACCAAGATCTCCACGAGCAACCATTAAACCGTCAGATACTAGGATGATTTCATCGATGTTATCGACACCTTCTTGGTTTTCAATTTTTGGGATGATTTGAATATGACTACCACCATTTTGTTCCAGCAATTCTCGAATTTCAAGAACATCTTTTGCACGACGAACGAATGAAGCAGCAATAAAATCAACACCTTGTTCGATACCAAATAAAATATCTTGTGCGTCTTTTTCTGTGATACCTGGTAATTGTACAGAAACACCTGGTACGTTAACACCCTTTTTATTTTTTAGAACGCCAGCATTTTCAACAATTGTATGAATTAATCCTTTTTCCATATCCGTTGCTAATACACGTAGTTGAATTAGACCATCATCAAGTAAAATAATTGAATTTTGCTCAACGTCTTCAATTAAGCGCTCATATGTGACAGAAAAGCTCGTCTCAGTACCTTCTACTTCTGTCATTGAAATATCAATAACTTGACCTGCCGACAAATGAAGCTCGCCATTTTTCATGTTGTGTGTTCGAATTTCTGGTCCCTTTGTATCAAGTAAAACTCCTACTGGTTTATTTAATTTTTGTGCCACTTCACGAA
Source organism: Lysinibacillus capsici (assembly GCF_020217405.1). NCBI lineage: Bacteria > Bacillati > Bacillota > Bacilli > Caryophanales > Bacillaceae > Lysinibacillus > Lysinibacillus capsici. Next base: position 3,490,554 of record NZ_CP084108.1, read on the forward strand.
TTAAATGAATACGCCCTGCATGTTCCTCATGTGATCCGTGTGAAAAATTCAAGCGGGCTACATTCATACCTGCTTCGATTAATTTTTCTAAAATTTCTGGTGACTCACTTGCAGGTCCAATTGTACATACGATTTTTGTTTTTCTCATTTTTGCCCACTCCGTTTTATAACAAATTATATTGATAGTTCTTTCATTAGTGTATATAGGCTTACATCGGCCTCATGATTCTTTTCAAAAGCCTCTGGCATGTCATAATCAATGACTTGATGATTGCGAATACCTACTGCTCGACCAGCCTTGCCTTCCATAAGTAATTCAACTGCATGTGCGCCAAACTGACTCGCTAATACACGATCTCTTGCTGTAGGTGAGCCACCACGTTGGATATGACCTAATACTGAAACACGCGTTTCTTTTCCTGTTTTTTCTTTTAACAGTTTTGCCAGCTCACTTCCTGACATAACACCCTCTGCAACAATAATAATACTATGCTTTTTACCACGTGCAGCACCACGATCTAAGCGTGCGACAATATCGTCTAAATTATAATCTTCTTCTGGAATTAAAACTGTTTCAGCACCAGCAGCAAGACCTGCCCATAAAGCAATATCTCCTGCATCACGTCCCATGACCTCTACAATGAAAGAATTTTCATGGGATGTAGCAGTATCTCGGATTTTATCAATGGATTCTACAACTGTATTTAGGGCTGTATCAAAGCCGATCGTATATTCAGTTCCTGGAATATCATTGTCAATTGTCCCAGGTACCCCTACAACAGGGAAGCCTTTTTTCACCAAATCCATGGCACCTCGATAAGACCCATCACCACCAATGACAACAAGTCCTTCAATACCAGCAGATTGTAAATTCTCAATACCTCGTTGCTGAACAGCATCCTCTTTAAATTCTGGGCATCTTGCCGAATTCAAATGCGTTCCACCGCGTTGGATAATACCACCAACTGCACCTAAATCAAGTTCTTCCATAAATCCTTTTACTAAGCCTTCATAACCATGCTTAATTCCGACAACATCAATTCCATGGAATGCTGCCTTACGAACGACCGCTCGAATAGCAGCGTTCATTCCAGGCGCATCTCCACCACTAGTTAATACAGCAATTTTTTTCATTGTCGAACCTCCTGCAGTTACTATTATTATTCACATTAACATGAAAAAACAAACTATGTAAGGGTTCTGGGGATACAAAAACATAACTTTTACATAAAAAATGAAAAGAATGCGCTTTCACACACTCTTTCCACCTAAAAACATCCTAAATCTAACATTTTTTCAAGAAGTCTGGCGTTTATTATGCGCTATTATCTTCTTTAATTTTTATAGCTTTTTAATATGTTAAGCTACAAATTGTGTCTCTAAACGAGCAAATTTATAGCTTTTAAATTTTATACCCTGTTAAGCTATACAACATTCATCTTTTTACAAACAGATTTACACTTCTGTATACTGTCCAATTTTTTTAAATTTTTCATAGCGATCTTCTACTAATTGTTCTCCATTTAAAGAATTTAATGCATGAAGTGTGTCACTAATGCATTCTTTAATAGAAAGGGCCTGTTTTGCTACATTGCGATGTGCTCCACCAATAATTTCAGGGATAATGCCATCAATTACACCAAGTTCTTTCAAATCGGGTGCTGTGATACGCATTGCTTCTGCTGCCTGCTTAGCCAGACTACCATCACGCCATAAAATAGATGCCGCTCCTTCTGGCGAAATAACAGAGTAAGTCGAGTTCTCGAGCATAAAGACACGGTTTGCTACACCTAACGCTAGTGCACCACCACTTCCTCCTTCACCAATAACGATACTAATTACAGGCACAGTTAAGCCAGCCATTTCTACAAGATTCCTAGCAATTGCTTCACTTTGACCACGTTCTTCAGCAGCTTTCCCCGGGTAAGCGCCTTTTGTATCAATAAAACAAATAATCGGTCTTTTGAATTTTTCAGCTTGCTTCATCAAACGTAGTGCTTTTCGATAACCCTCTGGATGAGGCATACCAAAATTCCGACGTATATTTTCCTTAGTAGACTTACCACGTTGATGTCCAATAATTGTGACTGGTTGCCCTTCGAAAATGGCAATCCCACCAAGAATAGCTGCATCATCACCAAATGTACGATCACCATGTAATTCAATAAAATCTTCACACATTGCTTCAATATATTGAAGCGTTGTAGGTCTTTCTGGATGTCTTGCCACTTGCACACGATCCCACGGCTTCATATTGGCATAAATCGATTGCTCTAATTGTGATAAACGTGTTTCAAGCTTTTCGATTTCACCCGACATATCAACTTCTGCTTCAGCAGCGATTGTTTTTAATTCATCAATTTTCTCACGTAATTGTACGACTGGTTCTTCAAATGCTAAATTTTTAGACATGTTGTATGCCGCCTTTCGTATGCATTTTTACAAGTAAAGAAACTTGTTTACGTAAATCTTTGCGATGGAAAATGGCATCAAGCTGACCATGCTCTAATAAAAATTCTGCTGTTTGGAAATCACTAGGCAGTTTTTCTCGTACAGTTTCTTCAATTACACGTCGCCCTGCAAAGCCAATCAATGCCTGTGGCTCTGCAATATTTATATCACCAACAGAAGCAAAGCTTGCCGAAACTCCACCTGTTGTTGGATGCGTTAAGATAGATATGAACAATAAGCCTTGATCACTGTGGCGTTTTAATGCGACACTAGTTTTCGCCATTTGCATTAACGATAATACGCCCTCTTGCATACGAGCACCACCACTAGCGGTAAAGATAATAAATGGTACACCTAGTTCTGTTGCCTTCTCTACTGCTCTCGTAATTTTTTCACCGACTACAGAGCCCATAGACCCCATACGGAAGTGCGAATCCATAATCGCTACGACAATTTCCTCACCATCTATTGTACCAACGCCTGTTAGGACAGCCTCATTCAAGCCTGTTTTCTCTTGGTCTGCTGATATTTTTTCAACATATGCTGGGAAATTAAGGGGATTACTTGTTTGTAAATGATCATCCATGGATTCGAATGAACCTTCATCTAAGAAATATTCCACACGCTCTTGTGCTGTCATTTTGAAATGATGACTACATTTTGTACATACTTTATGATTTTTTTCTAATTCTTTTGTTAATTGAATGTGACGACATTCAGGACATTTTGTCATTAACCCTTCTGGAAATGCCTTTTCTTGCCCGTCCTCTTTCTTTTTTCGATTACCACTAAATAAGCTACGTATTGTCATGTTCGACTCCCCCTTTGTTGTTGTCTAAATGCTCTGTACAGTACTCATCCACTGCTCATAAGCTTTTAATGCTTCTTTTTCGTAACCCAGCTGCATCGATTTCAACATCGTTTGAATGATTAATTTTTCATTTTCTGTTGAGTTTCGATTTAAACGGTCGCCATCATAAGCTGCTAATTGAAACCAGATTTTTAATGAAAGACGATTACCTGTCGTAATTAATAGTTCTCTTAAAATATCTCGACAATTAATTGTACCTTCTATTTCTAGTTTCACAAAAAAACTATCCCACACAGGTAGTGTGCGAAGAATCTCTGTACAACTTATTACGCGGATTGCTTCCATTTCATGAATTTGTCGCGTTAATTCGACATCTTTTTTTGATTTTTCATCTTCTAATATAAACATCGACAGTATTTCTACGAGCTGATGCTTATGTGTGGACGCAAGAAAAGTACCACCACCATGTCTTGTTTCAATAAGCCCTAGCAACTCTAAGCTTCGCAAAGCCTCTCTCACAGAGGATCGCCCGACACCTAGACGCTCTGATAGAACTCGTTCAGAAGGTAGCTTCTCACCTGCTTGAATTTTTTCCATTTTAATGAGTTGGCGTAGTTGTTGGACGATTTCTAAAAACACTTTTTTTTGTTCGGTTTTTTTATCCATACGACTAACTCCCCTTATCAAAAAAGTGGTCTGACCACTTTTTAACGTTGACTCTAGCTTACAAAATAACTGTGCAAAAGTAAAGAAAAAACTGCATAAAATTTAATGCAGTTTCTAATTTCTTGTTTCATTTTATATCTTTTTCGTCGTTTGCGCATGTTTTACTTTGATTTGCGGCTTGCCAAAACGTCTTTCTAAAACACCTTCAATCCACAACATTTCCTCCTCTACCAGCAGGTCTTGGACCAATTGGAAGGTTTGTGGGAAAAATGTAATGGAAACTGTTCCAAACTCATCCTGTAGCTGAACAAAAGCCATTTGCTCACCTTTTTTTGTACGGATCTTCTTCACTTCTTCAATCAGACCAATCATTTTTATGGAGGTACCATCACGCTTCTGCCTTAACTCTCGACAGGTACTATTGATATCCGTCCATAAGAGTCTTTCCTGTGCAACAGGATGTGTAGAAATATAAAAGCCCAAGCTCTCTTTTTCATGCATCAATTTTTCCTTCTGGGACATTGCTCCTGCCTGCATATATTTTGGTTTACCAAAACTAAATGCCATTGCTGATGCCAAATCAATATCTTCAGTAGGCCTTAAAAGTTCCGCCTGTTTCAAAGCAGCCTCTACTGTCATGATGAGGACTGCTCTATCTCTTTCTAAATAATCAAGCGCCCCGGCATATATCAATGATTCCAACACTTTTGGCTTAAAATGCTGCGCACTTAAGGCAACAGCTAGATCAAATAGGTTATTTAATACCTCTGGATTTGTTTGACGGAGTCCATGTATTTTTTCTATAAATGTATGAGGCACACCCTTAATTCCTGATAAGCTGTAGCGAATGCCTTCATTTTCCACCGTAAAATATTTCGTACTATTTTTTAATGAAGGTGGATAAAATGGGATGCCCTTATCTTTCGCCTCATGGACAAATTGTTGAATCTTTTCTACATTTCCAGTGGCATTTGATAATAACGCTGCATAAAAGCTTTGAGGGAAGTGCGCTTTTAAATAAGCCATTTGATAGGAAATAACACTATAGGCCACAGCATGACTTTTCGGGAAACCATAATCCGCAAAGCGTACAATCAGTTCGTATACTTCTTCAGCTAAATGCTGTTCAAAGCCTTGGCGTAGCGCCCCCTGAACAAATGCTGTGCGTTGTTCCTCTAAAACTTGTCGATTTTTTTTACTCACTGCGCGGCGAAGCAAATCTGCCTGCCCCATTGTAAAGCCGGCCAGTACGGATGCAATTTTAATAATTTGCTCTTGATAGACGATCACACCAAAGGTCTCTTGTAGAATAGGCTCTAGCACTGGATGTGGCATCGTTACCATTTCTCTACCAGCTTTCCGTTTTGCATAGATAGGAATAAAATCCATTGGACCTGGGCGATAAAGTGCATTTACAGCCACAATATCTAAAAAACTTGTAGGACCGATATCACGCAAGGCTTGCTTCATACCGTCTGATTCTAATTGAAAGATCCCCAGCGTATCCCCTCTTTGTAATAGTTGAAACGTCTTGTCATCATGCATTGGGATTCGCTCGAATTCTATCCAAGGACCACCAGCTTTATAAATTGACCAACGTATTTGCTCTAAAATAGTGAGATTGCGCAAGCCTAAAAAATCCATTTTGACGAGACCACATGCTTCAATATCTCCCATTGGCCATTGCGTACTATAAATACCATCATGCCCTTCTTCAATCGGTACAGTATTCACTAAAGGCGATGGAGCGATGACAATACCAGCTGCATGTATAGACGAGTTTCTTGGTAGTCCCTCCAATTTTAATGCCACCTCGTACCAACGCAAATGCTTATCATTCTCCGCTAGCCAGCCTTGAAAGTCCTGTGACTCAGCTACAGCTCTTTGTAATGTAATTCCTGGCTTATTTGGAATCATCTTCGAAATTTTTTCTAGCATTTCCGCATCAAAGCCAAATACCCGTGCAACATCCCTGGCAACTGCTTTTGCAGACAATGTACCAAATGTAATAATTTGTGCGACATTTGCTTTGCCATACTTTTGAGCAACATACTGAATGACTTGATGCCTTTTACTATCAACAAAATCGATATCAATATCAGGTAAGGTAATTCTTTCAGGATTTAAAAAGCGTTCGAATAATAAACCATAGGCAAGTGGATCTACTTGTGTAATCGAAAGACTATATGCCACAAGCGAACCTGCTGAGGAACCACGTCCAGGTCCCGTCAAAATTCGATTTTCTTTTGCATATCGCATAAAATCCGCCACAATCAAAAAATAGTCAGCAAAACCCATAGAGCAAATAATTTCAAGTTCATACTGTAATCGTTCATGGTAAGCAACGGGTATTGCCAGTTGCTTGAATCGCTCTTCTAATCCAGTAAATGCTTCTTTAACAAGCAAGCTTTCAGCTGTTTCACCTTCAGGTACAGGAAATTTAGGCATTTGCACAGGCATTTTTGGTAAATCAGCTTTACAGCAAGCAAGCATTTTCGTACTGGTATCAAGCCAATCTGGACGATCCGCAAACCAATTTTGCCATTCGAATACTGTTGGGGCAAAATAGCCCTGTACATCAGCTGTTTGCATAGTATTACCAAGCTTTTCTCCTGTATCAATTGCTCTTGCTACTTCATAAGCAAAATGATCTTCTGGACGCAAGAAATAACAGCTTTGAGAGGCTACAAGAGCAATAGCATGTCCTTCACACCAAGAAACGAAATCATCTTCTTGTTCAGCCTTTATCCCTCCAGGTCTAGCAATCCCCATATAGAAATGATGGTTAAACAGTTGGAACAATGCAGAAACCATTGCCTGCCAGTCATCTACATCTGTTAAATCGTCTGAAGAAAGTAGAGCTATACAGCCTGCTGAATATCCCTCAAGCCATTTCCACGGCAGCACATCATCTTGTCTAATTGAAATCGCACTACTAATCTTCAATAAATGTTGATAGCCCTCCTGTGTCCGCGCATACAGGACGAGGGGAAGCTTTTTATCATGCCACTGAACGTTAACCGAAAGCCCTATAACCGCATGGATATTTGCTTGCTGCAATGCTTTACAGAAAGGCAAAAGCCCGTACAATTTCGTATTAACGATTGCACAGGCTTGTGTCTTTTGTTCTTGTAAAAAAGGAATCAATTGCTCAAGCCGAATTGTGCTTTTTAATAAATCCGCGCTCGTATGCATCTTTGTATATACATGTGTCAAATGAATCCCTTCCTTTTCTTTGTTAATGATACGCTTTACAAATCTCTTTTAATCTTGCAATAACGAGGTCTGCTTCTTCCCATGAATAGGCAGTAGCACCAGATGCAAGCGGATGTCCGCCACCGTTAAATTCTTTCGCTAATGTATTGATAACGGGACCCTTCGAACGTAATCGTACACGGATCTGATCCCCTTCTTCAATGAAAACAACCCATGAACATATATTTTTAACACTGCCAAGGCAGCCTACTAATAAAGAAGCCTCAGATGGCACAGTGTCATGCTCTGCCAGTAATTCTTTTGTTAGCTTCACATAGGCAGCTCCATGCTCATCCATTGTAAAGTTTTGATAAATATATCCCTGTAAATTAAGTAATTTTTGCTCCATTTCGTACATGCCATCAAATAGTTGATTTCGATCAAAATCATATGTAATCAGATCCGCAGCAACTTTAAATGTTTTAGCTGTTGTACTTGGGAATTGGAATCTGCCTGTATCGCCCACTATTCCTGCAAATAATAAGCGTGCAGCAGCATCTGAAAGTTTCCAGTTTGCTACTTCCTTGCCTTCTTCATATAATTCATAGATCATTTCACTACAAGAGCTTGCTGTCGTGTCCACCCATAAAAGATCACCATAAGCATCATCATTTGGATGATGATCAATTTTTATCACCATTTTTCCTTTTGTGTAGCGTTGGTCGTCAACACGTTCTGTATTAGCAGTGTCAGTGACAATTACTAAAGCATTCTCATACACTTCATCCGCTATTTCATCAGGCTGTGCCATAAAAGATAAAGAAGCATCATGTTCCCCTACAGCAAAAACCTTTTTCTCAGGATAATTGGCTAAAATAATCTCTTTTAAGCCTTGCTGCGAGCCATAAGCATCAGGATCAGGACGTACATGACGATGGATAATAATGGTTTCATTGGCCTCAATTGTGTCGATGATTTGTCTTTTCACAATAATTTCCCCCAAAATGATAGTAAGAACCGTTAGCATTTTCGCATAATTATCGTTACAATAATGTCTAGTTATGCTAGGAGGTTTACTATGCTCAATTTAATATTTGTGTTTGCGATTATCATATCTTTTGTTTTTTATTTTTATTTTAAAACAAAACAATTCCGTTCTCCATTACCTATTTCTAAAAACTGGTATAAAAGCAAAGCGAACATCGGCTTAGGTTCCTTAATTTTGTCATTTGCTTTAAATCAAGCTTATTTATTCCCGAGCTTATTTACATTTATTATTGTAGCAATTCTTGCCGCGCTCGGCATCTTAGTTATTATAGAAAATATAAAAAAAGCACGTCATTATGGACAATTTGTTGAGGAAGAATTCCGCATTAATCAATAATATATGTAACAAAGGGATGACCAAGCAATTGCGCTAGGCCATCCCTTTTCAATACTTAACGTTCTAATAGTTGGAACATCATCATTGCCTTACCAACAAGCATTTGTTGATTATACACTTCAAAATCCATTTTCACAAACTTACGACTCATATCTAAAATCCGAGGCTTAACAGTTAGCGTACTTTCCATTTGGACTGGTTTAATAAAGTAAATAGTCATATTCTCTGCCACTGCATCTCCACGTTTACGTCGTTTTAATGCGAATGAACCGACCTCAGCCAGTAAAGTTGTAAAAGCACCGTATGAAATTGCTCCATATTGATTGGTCATTTGTGGTGTAACTTTAAATTCAACTATGAGATCTTCATCACCTAATACCTTCATTTCATTTTTCACTAAATCATCAATCGTTTCACCATGCTGTGGCTGTCTTTGTGCTAATTGCAACGCCTTCAGTACATCTTGACGGCTAATAACACCCTGTAGAATATTGTCGTCATCTACAATTGGTAAGAGATCAATTCCCTCCCAAATCATTCGATGCCCTGCAGAAGCGACACTCATTTTCATGGATCCCGCAATCGGGTTTTTCGTCATTACTTTTTCAATAAGCTCGTTTTCTTCACGACCAATGACGTCTTTTACAGTAATCATACCGACCAGTTTATTTTGGTGGGTAACTACAGGAAATGCACCATGGGTAGTTCGTTCATTCAGCTTCTGGAAATGATGAATTGTTTCATCATTTTTTAATGCTGCAGTGTCAGTCATTGGTACATAAATGTCTTCGATAAAAAGAATATCTTTTTTAATCAATTGGTCATAGATTGCCCGATTAATCATTGTTGCTACTGTAAACGTATCGTAGCTTGTTGAAATAATTGGTAAATCCAATGAATCTGCAAGCAACTTATTATCTTCCGTAGTATCAAAACCGCCGGTGATTAAAACAGCTGCACCCGCTCGAAGGGCATTTTCATGTGCTTTAATTCGGTTACCAACAATTAATAAGCTACCTGCATCCGTGTAACGCATCATGTCCTCTAATTGCATGGCACCAATAACAAATTTTGTTAGTGTTTTATGTAGACCTGATTTACCACCTAAAACTTGGCCATCTACAATATTAACAATTTCTGCAAAAGTTAAGCGCTCAATATTTTCTTTCTTTTTTTTCTCAATACGAATTGTTCCAACACGTTCAATAGAACTTACTAAGCGACGATTTTCAGCTTCCTTTATTGCACGGTAAGCCGTTCCTTCACTCACTTGCATTTCCTTTGCTATTTGCCGTACTGAAATTTTATCGCCCACGGGTAGTGATTCGATGTATTGTAAAATTTTCTCATGTTTTGTAGACAAAATATCACCTATTTCCTAAGCTTCAATTCTGCTCTTAGTGTACCATATTTTTTAAGAAAATATTTAATATAAAGTGATGAAATTGTTTAACTTTCCCCATCATTTCAACTACCAGCGTGGTGTCAATTCATATAGTACAGCATTACCAACGATTAGAAACAGTTTACTTTTTCGCCAGCTTTCAAAATTTGAACTTCTGTATTTTGTACTAAATCTGCAAAAAATTGCGGATCTTGCTCGATTGGTGGGAAAGTATTGTAATGAATCGGTACGACAATTTTCGGTTTTAAAAACGAAACTGCACAGGCTGCATCCTCTGGCCCCATTGTAAAATTATCACCAATCGGTAAGAATGCAATATCAATTGGATGTCGTTCACCAATTAGTTTCATATCACCAAAAAGAGCTGTATCGCCCGCATGATAAATCGTTAATCCTTCAATAAATAATAAAATTCCGGCAGGCATGCCCATATAAATAATTTCGTTATTTTCTGTTACATAAGAAGATCCATGAAAGGCTTGTGTAAACTTTACTTTACCGAAGTCAAATTCCTTCGCACCACCTATATGCATTGGATGTGTTTTTACACCTTGCCAAGAAATCCAATTAGCCAGCTCATTTGGCGCAATCACTAGCGCATCTTTTTTCTTCGCTAATTCTACTGTATCTCCAACATGATCATTATGGCCATGTGTAAGTAAAATAATATCTGGCGCTTCATCAGCCACTTTTAAGTCTGTTTGCCCATTGCCATTAATAAAAGGGTCAATTAATATCGTTTTTCCATTTGATTGAATTTTGACAACTGAATGCCCATGATAACTTATTTTCATCTTAACATCCTCCTCGGTTAACAAATACAGTTCAATATTTTAATTCGCTACCCATGCGCTTTTTCCCTTTTTTTGATATGCTTGTACAGAGAATAATGGTAGTTTTCTCTAACAGCCTTATACCCTGTTAGAGCATAATTATTCAGTACTCGATAAGAATCCTCGCTACTTTTTTCGGCAGTCGAAGCTTTCTTACGTAAAATTTTCCATGCAATAAAAGGAGGACATATTGATGTCGAAGGTTGAAGAAATCCAACGTTACTTGCAGCAAAATCATATCGATGCAGCGTTTGTAACAACACCTGACAATGTTTTTTACGTTTCAGGCTTTAAAAGTAATCCACATGAAAGGTTACTAGGAGTCATGATTTTTAAAGATGCGGAGCCTTTTCTAATTTGTCCACAAATGGAGATTCCAGATGCAAAGGCTGCTGGTTGGTCTTATGAGGTAATTGGTCATCAAGATACAGAAAATTCAATGGAAGTTCTTGCTCAAGCGATCGTAGCACGCCAAATCACCCCAGCTACATTTGCTATTGAAAAAGCACAACTCATCGTTGAGCGCTTGGAAGCTTTACAGCAATCTTTCCCTCAAGCTAGCTTTGTGCGTCTTGACGAAAAGATTAATGCGATGCGCGTAATCAAAGATGAAAGTGAATTAGAAAAATTACGTAAAGCTGCTGAATTGGCCGATTATGCAATTGAAATCGGTTGCAAGGAAATTGCTGAAGGTAAAACAGAAATGGAAATCCTAACAGCAATCGAAAGTGCCATTCAAGATAAAGGATGTAAAATGTCTTTTGAAACAATGGTATTGAGTGGTCCAAAAACGGCCTCTCCTCATGGGAAACCAGGTGCACGTAAAATCGAAAAGGGGGATATGGTACTATTTGACCTTGGCGTTATTTACGATGGCTATTGCTCAGATATTACACGTACTGTAGCTTTTGGTGAACCTAGCGAAGCACAAAAAGAAATTTATCAAACTGTTTTAGCTGCCAACACAAATGCTGTCGCAGCAGTAAAACCAGGTGTTCGTGCGATGGACTTAGACAAAATTGCGCGTGATACAATTACAGAGGCTGGCTATGGTGAATATTTCACGCACCGCCTTGGACATGGTCTTGGTATTTCTGTACATGAATTCCCATCTGTTACAGGTGCAAATGAGATGACGATGGAAGAAGGTATGGTCTTTACGATTGAGCCTGGCATTTATAAATCAGATGTAACAGGCGTACGTATTGAGGATGATGTTGTCGTTACAAAAGATGGCGTAGAAGTATTAACAAAATTCCCGAAAGATTTAATCATTCTATAATGCAAAAAAGGAAGCAACTAATGTGCTTCCTTTTTCTCTTTCTAACTAAGTTTATTGAATTAACTCATCCACATTGACAAATGGTAGTCCTTGTGAATCTGCCACTGCTTTATAAACTAGTTGTCCATCTAATGTATTCACACCTTTTTTCAGTGCTGCATTATCAAGGCAAGCTTGTTTGTAGCCTTTGTTGGCAATTTGAAGTGCATATGGAATTGTATTATTTGTTAAAGCAATTGTAGAAGTACGTGGTACCGCACCAGGCATATTTGCAACTGCATAGTGTACAACGCCATGCTTCACATATGTTGGATCATCATGTGTTGTCACACGATCAGATGTTGCAAAAATACCACCTTGGTCAATTGCAATATCAACTACAACAGAGCCGGCTTGCATTGATTGAATCATTTCTTCCGATACAAGTTTCGGTGCTTTTGCGCCTGGAATTAATACAGCACCAATAACTAAATCTGAATCTTTCACTGATTCTGCAATATTATATGGATTAGACATTAATGTTTGAACATCGCGTCCAAACATATCTTCTAATTGACGTAAACGTTCTGGGCTTAAATCGATAACTGTCACATCAGCACCCATGCCAACAGCAATTTTTGCAGCATTTGTACCTGCAATACCACCGCCAATTACTGTCACTTTTCCACGTTGTACACCCGATACACCACCTAGTAAAATGCCTTTACCAGCATGGTTTCTCTCTAAGAACTGTGCACCAATTTGTGTAGCCATTTTACCAGCGACTTCACTCATTGGTGTTAACAATGGTAATGAACCATTTGCTAATTGTACTGTTTCGTAGGCAATTCCTACAACTTTTTTATTTAAAAGTGCCTGAGTTAATTCAACCTCTGGCGCTAAGTGTAAATAAGTGAATAAAATTTGACCCTCGTAGAAGTAATCATACTCAGAAGCTACGGGTTCTTTTACCTTCATAATCATTTCTTGGGACCAAGCTTCTTTAGCTGTTTGAACAATATGAGCACCTGCTGCAATGTAATCAGCATCCGTAAAGCTTGAACCTAGCCCCGCTCCTGTTTCAATGTACACTTCATGCCCTGCATGTGTTAAAGTGACAACTCCTGCTGGTGTCATTGCTACACGGTTTTCATTGTTTTTAATTTCCTTTGGAATACCAATCTTCATTGTTTCCTATCCCCTTCCATAACATAAGAAATAAGCATCATTTATGTAACTAAACTTGATGCACCCCTTGCACTTCCATATTACCAAACAATTGCAAAAAAAGCTTTAACTAATGCAAATACAGATAAAATTTATAAGATTTCCAAAATAACAAATATTCAAACGTTGTATAACATTATAAATTATTATATTTAAAAACTAAAAAGGAGTCTTAGTAGAAGTTATTGGCGTTGATTCATGTGTAGTTGAAACCAATCAAAAAACGTTTACACACTGCAAATAGTGGGAATTAGATATTTATAATTAATTAACATTTCTACATGAAATGCCTTCACATTTTCATAATTTTTCTTGCGGAAAGTATTTCCTTTAGAAAATCATTTGGTATAATCAACATATACAAATCAGGGAGGTTTTTCAAATGGCTAATCATTATAAAAGCATTGTTGTTGCAGTAGACGGTTCAAAAGAAGCTGAATACGCGTTTCGTAAATCAATTGATGTTGCAAAACGAAACGAAGGTGCAGTATTAAATCTAGTAAATGTAATCGATACTCGTTCATTTGCTGCTATCGAAGCTTATGACCGTTCCATTGCAGAGCGTGCTCAAGCATTTTCTGAAGAACTATTAAATGGTTACAAAAAGCAAGCTGAAGATGAAGGTTTAACGAATGTTAATCTTATCATCGAGTATGGCTCTCCAAAAAATATCATAACAAAAGAGCTTTCTAACATCGTAGACGCAGATTTAATCATTTGTGGTGCAACTGGTCTAAATGCAGTAGAACGCTTCCTAATCGGTTCTGTATCTGAGGCTATCGTACGTTCAGCTAAATGTGACGTACTAGTTATCCGTACGCCAGAAAACTAATTTGTAATACATAAAAAGGTATCCTTGTATAGGATACCTTTTTACTTGCACTTAAGAGCAATTACTTGCCCTCTTTCCACATCTTCACTTTTTCAAAGAATAGCGCAAGTGCCTGCTTATTCTGCATATTCGGTACCTTAGCTAATAGGACTTCTTTAGGAGCTTTCAATTCCTTCGATTGTTTTTGTAAAATCACAATGCTCTTCTCTAATGATTTATTCGCAAACATAGAGTCAGGTAATTGAATAATCGCTTGAATCCACGCATGCTTTTGAATGTATTTGTGTAATTGCTTAGACTGCTCTGACTCAAAAAGATGAGCGGGTGCAAGGAAAAATAAATAGCCGCCATCCTTTGTATAATTCATTGATTGCTCGATGAATAAATGATGGGCATAACTCATCCCCTCCGCTGGACATAATTCATAATCGAGAGCCACTTCTTCATTTGGATAATAACCTACAGGTAAATCACAAACAACAGCATCAACTGGATTGACCAATAAATCTTCTAAGGCATCTTGACGGTATAAAGAAATAGGTTGTTCTATTAAGTCAGCAGTTGCCGCAGCAAGGCGAATAAGTAGCTCATCCACCTCTACACCTGTTGCTTCCACTTTTCCATCTAATAAATTCATAACCGTCAGTAATAAATTGCCCGTGCCTACTGCTAGATCCATGATCGAGATCTTTTCATTTTCAAGACGCTCTGCAAAAATCTGCTCCACAAAGTAGCCCACTAATAGCCCTAACGTATCAGGAGTCATTTGATGATTCGGCTGTGAGCCTTTGCGCATCCCTTTTAAAATAGCAATTTGAATAGCTTTACGAATATCCTCTTTTGTTGCATCTTTTTGAGAAAAATCAACTTCGCCATCAAGCCATGCCTCTAACCCATCTAATAATCCTTCTAGTAATGTTATACTGTGTTCTTTTTCGATTTTTTCGGCATGCTCATTTAGCAAACCAAATAACTTTTCGATATTTTCCATATCTAACTTCCTTTCACGCAGAAAAGAGCCGTGACAAACACTTGTCACAGCCCCTTTGTCTAGTATTATCTTAGCCTAAAAGCAGCTTATTATGCTAGTGCTTTGACAGCTGCAATGGCCGCTTCATAATTTGGATGATCTGTAGCTTCAGGTACATATTCAACATATGTTACTTTATTGTTTGCATCCACAACGAATACTGCACGTGTCAGAAGACGTAATTCTTGAATGTATACGCCATATGCCTCACCAAATGAAAGGTCGCGGTGATCTGATACAGTTTGGACTGCATCAATACCTGCTGCACCACACCAACGCTTTTGAGCGAATGGAAGATCCACAGATACTGTATAAATGACTACATTATCACCTAAGTTAGCTGCTTCCTCATTGAATCGACGTGTTTGCGCATCACATACACCAGTATCTAATGATGGTACAACACTAAATAAACGAATTTTTCCTTCTGAATCATTTAATGTTACAGGTGATAGGTCATTCGCTAATACCGTAAAATCTGGAGCTTGATCGCCCACCTTTACTTCATTTCCTACTAGTGTCACTGGACCATTTTTAAATGTTACTTGTGCCATATAAACGCCTCCTAATCATCATATGTACATAATATTACTAAATCAAGGGAATTAATTGCAACTATGATAGCTTACATACTTAGAAATAGATAAGACTGTCTCCTAATTTGAGACAGTCTTATGTTTATTGTTCATTTTTTTCCTCTAGCTTGGCTAAGTCTATTTTTTCTTCTTGTACAGTAATTTCTACATGTTCTTCTTGTTTTGGTAAAGTAGTCGGTGTTGAAGCCTTTTCAATAAAGATTTTTTCGTGTACCACTGTTGTATCGGCAAAATAATCATGTAAGCCTTGATTTTCTGGCAAAATCACTACCAAAATATACAGTGGCATAAAAATATTATTGATGATACGACCAATCCAATCACGGAATAACACATCTGACCAAGTTAGCTGATCGTGCTTTAATGAAATTACACGTAATCCGAACACCATTTTCCCTAGTGTTTGCCCAAAGAACTTGGTCATCAGCACAAAATAGCTATAGTAGAAAATTGCTGTAATAATAGAAATTGGCGCATACCAAACCGAATCAGATAAAGACCAATCCATTAAATAGAAGATAGGATTGACGAGTATTCCACCTACAGCAGAAATGATGAATCCGTCTAATAAAAATGCCCAAAATCGTACCCAAAAACCAGCAGTTTTTAATGCATAGTTTTTTTCATGTGCTGATTTTCCTGAAGTGTTTATATAGAAGCCATTTTCCAATGAGGGTGAACCTTGCATAACAATTTCATCGTTTGTCATTGTGCTCCCCCCCTTAGTATTCCCCATATAGATACATCATTTTCGGAGCGCTATAGTCCGTCATGATTTTCATTAGCATTTTTTCTTCGGCAGAGGGACCGAACATGGAGCCAATTTTCATACCTACGTATGATTGCCAGCCACCCATATCGTATGAATACTCAAATAAAGCCGCATCTTCAAGTCCATAATCTTCACGAAGAGCTGCAATGGCCGCTTCTTCATCACCAATTTCATCAATTAACCCTGCTTCAAGCGCTTTTGTACCACCAAGAATACGACCATCTGCAACCTTTTTCACTTCTGCTTCAGACATATTACGTCCTTGCTCTACAATATCTACAAATTCTTCGTACGTTTCATTAATCATATCTTGCATCATTGCACGTTCCTCAGCTGTCACTTCACGCATTGGACTTAGCATATCTTTATGCTCTCCAGATTTAAACGTCTCAAATTTGACCCCTACTTTTTCAGCAAGCTCTTGATAGTTAATAGATTGCATGATAACACCAATAGAACCTGTGATTGTATCACGATGGGCAAATATTTTATCTGCTGGTGCCGAAATATAATAACCACCTGAAGCTGCCATAGAATCCATTGATACATAAATTGGAATTTGTCGTTCTTCTTTAATTTTTAGTAGCTTTTTATAGATATCTGCAGATTCCTTTACACCACCACCTGGTGAATTAACGCTTAAAACAACACCCTGTATGGACTCATCATATAAAATATTATCTAATTGTTCTAAGAAAAATTGATGATCATAGGCAACTGGTTGCCACAATGTACTTGAGCCGATATCTTGAATCGTTCCATCTACCTTTAAATAAGCAATTCGCTTATCAAAATTTTCACCTTCAATGACATTTTCATATACATCTAAGCTATTACCTGCCATTAAGCTATCAAAATTACCTAGGAAATCCGCTTTAAATAGCGCAAAAATGGTATTAATTCCTAACGAAAATAATAAGAGAATACCTGCCACTACTAAAGCAACCCACCTTTTTACATTCATGTCTTTCCGCCTCCTCAACACGTAATACGTATGACTTGCCAATTTGTTTCATTTTTTTGCAATAATTAAACACAAAAAGCTTTAAGCTATGTATTTCCTCATATTACCTTACCTAAAAAAAATAAAAAAATCAAAGTCCATACCTTTGATGAACTTTGATTTTCGACATTATTTCCTAGGAAATATTATAATTGGAGGTGTTTGATTTCTTGTTGCCGTAATTCGACACGTCTAATTTTCCCAGAAGATGTTTTTGGTAGTTCCTCTACAAATTCAATAGCACGTGGATATTTATAAGGAGCAGTCAATGATTTAACATGACTTTGGAGTGTTTGAATAAGCGCTCCATCACCTTTTTCACCATTGCGCAGAACAATAAATGCTTTGACAATATTTCCTCTTACTTTATCAGGGCTCGCTATAACAGCAGCCTCTTTTACAGTTGGATGTTTCATTAAAGCATCCTCTACTTCAAAAGGGCCAATTGTATAGCCTGAGGAAATAATAACATCGTCTCCTCGTCCGTCAAACCAAAAGTAGCCATCTTCATCTTTATAAGCACGATCTCCTGTAATATACCAATCCCCACGAAATTGTAAATTTGTACGTTCAGGATCATTTAAATATTTTTTAAAGAGTGCTGGCGTTTCGCGATGAACAGCAATATCACCAACTTCTCCGATTGTAACAGGTTTGCCCAAATCATTAATAATTTCAACAGTGTTGCCAGGAGTAGGTTTTCCCATAGAACCAACTCTCGCTTCCATCCCTACCATTGTGCCTACCAATAATGTATTTTCCGTTTGTCCATAGCCATCTCGCACTTGTAATTTGAATGTTTCCAAGAATACTCTAATAACCTCACTATTTAATGGCTCACCAGCTGATACAGCTTGGCGAATTGCACTTAAATCATATTCATGTAAATTTTCAAGCGCTGCCATAAAACGATATTCAGTTGGTGTACAGCATAGTACATTGATTTTGAATCTCTCAAGCAATGCTAAATAAGAAGCTGCTTCAAATTTACCTTTGTAGACAAATGCAGTAGCACCACTGCCTAAAGTAGCTAGAAATGGACTCCAAATCCATTTTTGCCACCCTGGTGCTGCAGTCGCCCAAACAATATCATTTTCTTGTACACCCAACCAATGTGGTGCTGTTGTTCGTAAATGAGCATAGCCCCAACTATGCGTATGCACTGCTGCTTTTGGATTTCCTGTTGTTCCGCTTGTATAGGCTAAAAATGCATTGTCTGTGCTTTTTGTTGGGATAGGATTTATGTAGGTTGTAGGTTGATTATTCATTTTTTCAAGTATGTTCTGCCAAGGTTCATGTGCATTCCCTATGACAAATTGCAGTATGTCTTGTAAATTTCCCACTTTATCGAACTGTTCAATATAGGGTTCAAATGCAATAACTGCTTTAGCATTTGCATGATGAATTCGATACTCAATATCCTTTGTTCTTAACATCTCAGAACTTGGAATAATAGTTAAACCCGCTTTCAAAGCAGCAATATACACAATATATGCTTCAACCGAACGTGGTACCATCACTAAAATGACATCACCTTTCTTTAAACCTTGCTTGGTGAATACATGTGCTGCTTGATTCGCTTTTTCCAATAAATGTGCATATGTAATACATTGGATGTCTTGGTTTTCTTCATAAATGATTAAAGCATTTTTGGTTGCATCCTGAGCATATTTTTCAATTTCCTCTACTATGTTATACCATTCTGGTGCAACTAAATCTTGTCTTTTCATGGCAATTGCCCCCTTTTGTTATGACACATTATAAAACTCTTTTTTCAGCATTTTCAATGGTTTGTGCTTAATTTCGGTAAAGTCATGACAACTATCATACTCTCCTATATGGCATCGGTCACATTTTATCTATAGGAAAACTTGCTATTGAATACAAATGAAAAGTATGGTACATTTTGGTCAACTAAAAGCAAGATTGCAGGGGGACTCATAAGAGTTGAGAAGGTAAAACCTGACCCTTTGAACCTGTTAGTTAATACTGACGTAGGGAGCAATAAACATCGTTTTTCAGATGAAAGGCTCTTTTCGTGCATTTTTACACAAAAAGAGCCTTTTTTGCATGCTTACGTCCATCCCTAAAGGAGGACTACAATGATTTTTCAAACAATTCGTCAACAGCAACCACTTATCCATTGTATAACCAATTATGTAGTGGCAAATTTTCAAGCAAATGGTTTATTAGCGATAGGTGCTTCACCAGTAATGGCTGATGACTGCCAAGAGGTAGAGGAGATGGTGGCCATTGCTCAAGCATTATTAATTAATATTGGAACACTTAATGATCGCACAAAAAGTGCCATGTTATTAGCAGGTGAAAAAGCCAATAAACTTGGTATTCCTGTTATTTTAGATCCTGTCGGAGTTGGAGCCACAACTTATCGTAAGGAAACCGTAAGATACTTACTGGACAACATACACTTTGCCGTGATTCGCTGTAATCTCGGCGAGCTAGCAGCAATAGTTGGTGTAAATTGGCAACAAAAAGGTGTCGATAGTGGTCATGGCACTATCGCTACGGAATTAGAAGCCACATCATTGGCTCAACGCTATCAATGCATTGTTATTGTCACAGGAGAACGCGATTTTATAACTGATGGCAAGCATAGCCAATGGATCGCTGGTGGTCATCCACAAATGACGGAAGTAACGGGTACAGGTTGTTTACTTAGCGCAATTTGTGGCGCAGCCTATAGTGTAAGCCATAATCCTTACCAACAATTAATAGAAACACTTACTTACTATAAAAAAGCAGGTGTACTGGCATCCGCATTTACTGCAGACATTGGTGATTTTCAAATAGCCTTACTCAATGCTATACATCGCTTATCAAAGGATGGTGCAACTTCATGCATATTGTAACAACAATCGCTGGCTCAGATAGTGGTGGTGGAGCGGGTATACAGGCTGATTTAAAAACATTTCAGGAATTAGAAGTGTTTGGTACTTCTGTGATTACTGCTTTAACTGCTCAAAATACTTTGGGTGTAACAGGTGTTTGCCCGATTGACGTTTCCTTTATAAAAAAACAATTCGAGGCCTTGGTAGAAGATTTTCCAATCGCTGCGATTAAAACCGGAATGCTTTATTCCTCAAATATTATCAAAGCAATTGCACACACCATCAGTGAGCTAAACATTCCACTGATTGTTGATCCGGTGATGATTGCAAAAGGTGGAGAAAGCCTACTACAGCAAGAAGCTATCGATACCTTATGCTCAACTTTACTACCACTTGCTACGATTGTTACGCCCAATATACCAGAGGCAGAGGCACTTTCGGGGAGAGCTATACACCATGTTGAAGATATGAAAGAAGTAGCTCAAAGCTTGTTACAGCTAGGTGTACAATGTGTCATCATTAAAGGTGGTCATTTAGCAGATCCACTTTATGCCATTGATTATGTATTTTTTAAAAATGGACGTTCTTTTTCGATGCAGTCTCCACGAATCCAAACAAAAAATACGCATGGTACTGGATGTACATTTTCCGCAGCACTTACTGCTTTTCTTGGACAAGGATTTACTCTGGAAAATGCCATTATAGAAGCTAAAAAATATATCCAATTAGCTATTATGTATAATTTATCGATTGGAAATGGTCATGGACCCACTAATCATTTTGCTTATCAACAGCATAAGGAAGCCTGTGAGGTGATTATTCATGAAACGTGAGGATTTGCAGCTTTATTTTATTATGGGTACGAGCAATGTTCCTCCTCAAGAACAACCACTCTATATCCTAGAAAAAGCCTTGCAAGCAGGCATTACAATGTTTCAATTTCGCGAAAAAGGTCCTCACGCGTTAACTGGACTTGCCTATGAACAATTTGCACGCCAATGTCAAAAACTATGTCATCAATATCATGTGCCCTTTATCATTAATGACGATGTTGATCTAGCGATACGACTCGGAGCTGATGGAGTTCATATCGGACAAGATGATTTACCTGTAGGTGTAGCACGTAAAAGAGTTGGGAACATGATTCTTGGTGTATCTGTCCATTGCGAGGAAGAATTGCAAATAGCTATTAACCATCAAGCTGATTATGTTGGTATCGGTCCAATCTTTCCAACATCCTCTAAAAGCGATGCACAACCACCATGTGGCACATCTTTTTTACAGGAGGCTCATTCTCTTTATCCTGAATTACCAATTGTCGCAATTGGTGGAATAAATTTCACAAATGCACATTCTGTATTTCAAACGGGGGTTGATGGTGTTGCTGTTATTTCAGCTATCTGTCAAAGCAAAGATGTTGATTATACAGTAGCTACATTTAGATCTCTAACTCGTATAAATAAATGAACAAATAAACAAACTAAAACCAGTGCCTTTTACGGTCACTGGTTTTAAGTTTATAAATGCTTAATCAGCATTTATTGGTTGTTGTTTGGCATACCTTTTAATTGAGATTCTGCCATTTGTACAAGACGTTTAGTGATTTCACCACCAACGGAACCGTTGGCACGAGCTGAAGCTTCAGCTCCTAATTGAACACCAAATTCTTGTGCAATTTCGTATTTCATTTGATCTAGTGCTTGTTGTACACCAGGTACTGCAAGCTGGTTTGAACTACGGTTGTTGTTTGAAGCCATGTTTCTCACCTCCTTGTGAATATAGAATGTGCGATATTAGATTTTTAATACAAAAAATTTAGAGGTAAATTGTACCTCTATTGGAATAACAATATCCATACAAAAAAGCCGTCTCAAAATGGGCTTTGAGACGGCTTTTAAATCCTTATAGTAGATCTGCAAATTTATCTTGTTGTTCTTCTTTCTTAGGGAAAATATAGACCTCGCGATTCTTCACTGCTCGCTCGATCAATTTATCAAAGTCAGAAAAGCTTTCATAATGCTCAACCTTTTCAAGCTTCGGTTTTGTTTTTGGACTTGCTGGTGTAAAAATCGTGCAGCAATCTTCAAATGGCTGAATAGATGTTTCGTATGTGCCAATTTTTTCTGCAATATCAATAATTTCTAATTTATCAGTTGAAATCAGCGGACGAAGGATAGGTGTATTTGTTACTGCGTTTATTGCTGTTAAACTTTCAAGCGTTTGACTCGCTACTTGCCCCAGACTTTCACCCGTTACAATAGCAAGTGCACCAATTTCCTCACGCACCTGATCAGCAACCTTCAACATCATTCGGCGTGTTGTCGTCATCGATACGTTAGAAGGTACTTTTTCTTTAATAAGAACTTGTATTTCAGTAAAAGGAATGACATGTAAACGAATACTAGCACCAAATTTTGTTAATTCATTGGCAAGCACTTTAACTTTTTCCAATGAATTTTGGCTTGTATAAGGTGGACTAAAGAAGTGAATTGCCTCTAATCGCACACCACGTTTCATCATTAAATAACCTGCAACAGGGCTATCAATACCGCCAGATAGCATTAATAAAGACTTGCCATTTGATCCTACAGGCATTCCACCTGCACCAGGAATGACTTGTGCCATCATATAAGTTGCATCATGGCGAACTTCTACACGTAGCTCAATATCAGGCTGCTTCACTTTAACGGATAAATTTTGAAATTGTGGTAAAACATAGCCCCCGATCTCACGTTGAATGGCATGAGATTCTAAAGGAAATGTTTTATCAGTACGTTTTACCTCTACTTTAAATGTATGTGGCTCGTCTTTAAATGTCTCCATAATCGTGATAGCGAGCTTTTTCATACTGTCCATATCTTTTTCGCATGCAGCGACAGGGCTAAATGATTGAATACCAAAAATTTTAGGTAAACCTGTAATTAGCATTTGCATTTGTGCTTCGTCTTCTATGGCGATAAACATACGGTCGCGTTCTGTGCGAATATGCAGTTGACCTAAATCTGCAAAGGCATGACGAATATTTTCACGTAAGCGGCGGATAAAATCCATTTTGTTGCGACCTTTTGTAGAAAGCTCACCATATCTAATTAAAATTTCTTTCCAAATCATTTACTTATTTTCTCCTTTGAGTTCCAACATTACTTCTGCTAGTACTTGTTTAAAGTTTTCTATATCTTCTATTGTGTTATGTGCGCCAAAGCTAAGGCGAATCACACCTTTTTTATAATGCTCATCAAGGTGAAGCGCCTCGACTACATGACTTGTTTTCGTTTGCTTGGAAGAACATGCACTTGATGTCGACACAATGACACCACGTTTTTGCATAGCATTAATAATGACTTCCCCTTTTAAATCCCGAACACTAAATGACACAATATGCGCAGCTCCCTGTGGGGTTGATAACACATGGACTGCTTCGCCGTAACTTTCTAGCTGAGTGCGGATTTCATCTTGCCATTGACGGTATTTATTTGTGCGTTCGTTCATTGTTTCAACAGCAAGTCGAGCCGCTTTCGCTAAAGCAACAGCTTGCGAAACTGCTACAGTACCACTACGCATACCAAATTCCTGACCTCCACCAAGAGCAAAGGGCTGCCATCTTATGGGTTTACGGAATGCTAACACTCCTGAGCCTTTAAAGCCATGTATTTTATGGCCAGAGATAGAAATACAGTCAGGTCCTTCTTCTTTAAAGGATATTGCTAATTTCCCAAAGCTTTGCACAGCATCAACATGAAAGGCAGCACGACTCATTTCATGAATCACTTTTGCAGCTTCCTTTATAGGCTGAATCGCACCCATCTCATTATTCACATGCATGATGCTAACTAAAATTGTTTCTTTTCGTATTTTAGTACGAAGCTCATTTAGAGAAATCACACCATTTCGATCTACACGAAGATATTCAACATCATAGCCCTCTTTTTCAAGCTGTTTCATTGTTTCTAGCACTGATGGATGTTCGATTTCAGTCGTTAAAATATGCTTTCCTATATGCGTATTACTACGTGCTATGCCAAAAATAGCTGCATTATTTGATTCTGTACCACCTGAAGTAAATAGCACATTTTTTGCCTCTGTCTGCAAAATATCTGCTACTTGCTCACGCGCACGTATTAATAAATCATTTGCTTCAACACCCATAGCATGAATGGAAGCAGGGTTGGCATAATACTGCTCATTCACAACCATAAATGCCTGCATAACCTCTTTTAAAGGCTTAGTTGTTGCACTATTATCTAAATAAATTGTATTAACCATAACTTTTCACACACTTTCAAAACGTTGATTTAACGGTATTTATCATAACGCAATCTTTGGCGATTGACCACTAACTTTAACGATTCTTTAAATTTTAATTGATATCCTACATTTTTTTCACCATCGTGACAAACTCTGTTGGTGTACTAAATTCAATTGCTTTCACAAAACCAAATTTTTCATAAAGATGAATTGCTCTCTTATTAAATAGGGCAACTGTTAAACGTAATGGTAGATGATGTTCTTCTTGAACTGTTTGAACAATAAACGAAAAAAATGTTGTTCCTAATCCTCGACCTGTTAGATTTGGCTTCAACCCAATTCCAATATCTATACAGTATTCTTCATACGCTCCGATATCTTGCCCTTTTGGCACTTGTGCTGCCGTACCTGTACAATAATAGCCAATTAATTCACTATGATTATTAAAGATCGCAAAGTAAGGATTATCAAGCATTTCTTGTATATTTTCATCCGATAATTCATTATTGTAAAAATTGTAAGGTGCTACATATTGCCATTGTAAAATTTCACTTGCAAAATGTTCATTCATTTCTTTGATCGACAGTTTCATACTGAATCACATCCTAATCTAAGCATAAATAGAAAGCTGTCTAAAAAGTAATCGCTATACTTTTTAGACAGCTCAAAATGTTATTTGAATTATTTTGCTATGAATTCTTCGGCCACCATTTCCTGAATACGCTTTAAGGCACCTGGCTCCATTTCTTCCACTGCTGTACCTGCTTCTTCTAAAGCCTTTGCATAACGGAATTGATGGAAAGCCTCTTCTGCTTCTCTTAAACGTCCGTTCAATTTTGGGTTCGATGCGCGATGGCGATTACCGTACTGAATAATACGTTCAATGAGCATCACATTTTCTATTAACTCATGTGCCTTTACTTTAACATCCTCTACACAGAGTGTTGCTGCATTTAGATTATTATGAACAGTACCCATATTAAGTGGTACTTCTTGCAAGCTTTGCATGACAACATAGATGTGCTCTGCTGCCTCATCAAGTCTTGCATCCATCTCCTCAGGAATTCCTGGAATATTTGCCTTGTTCAATAAACGATCAGTATCCTGTAATATTTTCTTTAAGTTTTCGACTTGAGCGCGTGCCTTATTTTCATCTATTCGAAGTTTCTTCATTGTATTCGATAGATGACCTTGTTCTTCATGAATTCGTTCAAGCTCTTCACTAATTTCGATTAACTCTTCCTGTAAGCTAGAATAAGCTGATTTTTCTTCCCTAACTCGCATAGCTAATAGATCATAGCGACGTTGCAGTGCTTCCAATTGTTTTAAAGCGGCTTTTGGAATTTCGGCATCTTTTTCATTTAAATGATAACTTTGCTGTACATACGTTGCCTCGTCATTCACTAATTTTGTTGAAGAAATGACATTGTTAATAGAACTTAATAAACGATCACAATTTTGATCTACATAGTTTTTAGCAATAACCTCTTTTTCAAGTAAATCATAAAAATGGTCGATTTCTTCATTTATTTCTGTCACACGCGGTTTAACAACTTTTAAATTCAGCTCTGCAAGTTCGAGTTTTAATGCCTCAAATTCTTTTTCATATTTATTCAGTGCATCTGTCAATTCTAAATGCTGTAAATAGTAAGATTGGTCTTCCATTTCACGCTGACCATTACGCAATTCCTGAACCGCACCTGGTAGTTTTACTTGAATTTCCGTTAAGATGGTTGGAACATCATTAATATAATCGAATGTCTGCTGTGATTCTTGATTTAAGCTAATGACAATTTCTCGCGCTTGCAAATAATTACCTTCATTTGTTAGGACATCGAACTCTTCAAATTTTTGAACAAATGTCTCTAGCTTCTTCTCTAATGCAGGTAATGCTACACCGAATGAATGCTGATGAGCCAGCAATGTCTTTCTTGCAGAGCGATAGTATTCTTTTAATTGTTCGATTTCAATTCGATTTTTTTCTTCGCTGCCAATTAATTCATTCAGTTCTTCTAAAATTTTATTTTTATCTTGGTCGCATTTCTCAATGTAATCTTCAATTTCACGTTCTATTAAAGTTGCCCTTTTAAAACGAAGTCGATTAATTTGATCCTCAGCATCAAATAGAAGAGAATCGATTTTAGTCATATGTACGTCGATGACTTCATCCCAAGTATTACGCCATCGTTCAAACATTTCTTCCGTTTCACCGTTCATGTTTAAAGATTTTACTTTTGAAATTTCTTCATTTATAGGATTATGTTGTATTTGTAATTTTTCATTTTCTAGTTTTGCAATAATTGCAACATGTTTTCTTCGCATCATAAATCCTACTATGGCTAAAATTAATAGTAGGATAATCGGAATGATGATATACTCCATCGTAAGCCTCCTATTCTACAATAAACGAATTGGCTAGTTGTATTTATTATATACTATGTTTTCGCCTTTTGTACTAAAATTTAAGTGTTTTTCAGAAAACTGTATTTACGCTATTGAGAAATATTTAAATAGCGTATCTATAGAGCTAAAGGAGTGGTAAATTATGAAACGTGATGGGCATATACATAGTCCTTTTTGTCCACATGGCACTACGGACTCATTCAAGCAATATATTGAAAAAGCAATTTCTCAACATTTCACAGATATAACATTTACAGAACACGCCCCATTGCCCAAAAGTTTTGTCGATCCAACCCCGCAACAAGATAGTGGCATGAATCCTGATGATCTCATGTCTTACATTGAAGAATTGCAACATCTGCAACAACAGTATGCACAAGATATTCGTATCCGCATCGGACTAGAAGTAGACTATATCCAAGGCTACGAACATGAAACTCGTCAATTCCTTGATACCTATGGACATCTTTTAGATGACGCTATTTTATCAGTCCATTTTTTAAAATGGCAAGATACTTTTGTATGTATCGACTTTTCTTCTGGATGCTTTATTGATTTTTCAAAAAAAGTTGGCTCTGTTGAACAGGTTTATGATTTATATTATGATACTGTCCTACAATCGATTAGAGCAGATCTTGGTCCATACAAACCAAAACGGATTGGGCACCCATCACTTATTCATAAATTCCAACTAGCGCACAACGAAAAAATCAATGACATCCCACGTATCAAAGAAGTATTAGACAGCATGAAATTGGCGGGCTATGAATTAGATTTAAATAGTGCTGGTTTAAGTAAACAATATTGTCAGGAGCCTTATCCACCATTTGCCCTTATCAATTATAGTCAAACTATTAAACTACCATATGTATTTGGTTCAGATGCACATAGCGCAGAAGATTTACATCAACACTATAATGTTATATTACCAATATGAATAACTTTTAAACGAGGTGCTTAGTATGTTTACACAAATTAATTACGAAGGATCAATTGCTGACCAGTATCTGACATTATCAAAACAATTAGATGCACTATTAACTGGCGAAACCAATCAAATCGCCAATTTAAGTAATGCCTCCGCTCTGTTAAATCAATTTTTAACGAACATTAACTGGGTTGGGTTTTATCTCTTGCAGGATAATGAGCTTGTGTTAGGACCTTTCCAGGGTCTTCCTGCCTGTGTTAGAATTCCTATTGGGCGTGGTGTTTGTGGTACAGCTGTGGCAACAAGAGAAACAGTTGTTGTAAAAGATGTACATGATTTTCCAGGACATATTGCCTGTGATGCTGCATCGCAGTCTGAAATTGTTATACCGCTAATGAAGCAAGGTGAAATTATTGGTGTGTTAGATATCGATAGTCCTATCGTGAATCGATTTACAGAGGAAGATCGTAGTGGCCTAGAGGAATTTGTTAAAACACTCCTTAACCATTTATAATACAATATTAAAAATTGCCCTGAAATGTTTTATATTGTCATTTCAGGGCGATTTATTTAAACAACCATTTACATTTTGCTCTATCAATTCTATGAATTCGTTTGGAACGATCCATTGTGAGTACAAAAGCGATTTTTCCCGCTGTTTTTCGCTTCATACAAGGCTGTATCTGCATGTAAAAACACAGATTGGAATGCTGGTCGATCTCGCTCATCCCATGTTATAAGACCCGCAGAAATGGTTACTTGTGGATCTGTGGCACTTGGGATGACTTCCACAATGGTTGATGCTAATTCTAAAGCTTCTTTTTCATCGATATTAGGGACATAGACAGACATTTCTTCTCCACCCCATCTTGCACAAATCCCACGACTTCCAATAGTCTCTTTTAATTGAACCGCAATCTGAACAAGAATTTTATCTCCAACTTGGTGACCATACGTATCATTAATGCGTTTAAAATTATCAATATCAATTAACAAAAACATACCCGATTGATCATATTCAAGTGATTTTTCTACAAACTGATCGAGGTAACTGCGAGCATACAATTTGGTTAAATGATCCAAATCGACCATTTCCTGAAGCTGTGTTCGTAAAATCGAGTTTGCAATGGCTAATGATGAATGGTGAATTAAAGATTGCATTAATTTGAAACTATCGAATGAAAAGAAATATGGCTCTTTATGTAAGACAATACTAAAACCATTAATCTTTTCCTCCATAAGTATAGGAATCGCCATAATAGAGCGATACTCAATTTGATTAGGCGTTAGACGGCTGAAATCGGCAACAAATAGTGGATCATTCGTTTGAGCAAAGTGCTGTTCAACATGTTTTATATAACTTTGACCGTTTTCTGAATGGAACAGGGTGGTACTTGCACCTGTTATTTCAAATGTATCGTGTTTTTTAAATGCGAAACATACTTCCATTGGCTGAAAGGATTTCAGTAACTGCTTTTGTAGGAAAAGTAACATTTCATGAATGTCAATTCGCATATTTAAACGATGCGAAGTTTCATTAATGAGTTGTAAGTCACTTACGAGGCGATGCGATTGATGATATAACTTTGCATTTTCAAGAGCATTTCCTGAAGCTTGTGCCAACATCCGTACAAAATCTTTTTCGGTTGTTGAAAAAAGATAAGTGGTGGGAGCACTTACTTGCAAGATGCCATAAATTGCTTGCCTGCCCTTAATCGGTGCATTTAACAACCGACAATTTAAATCGCTCGCTAACTCTGTCGTTAACTCTCCTGATACAAAGGCTTCAATTGTAGCAGGTCTTTCTGATAAATAATCAAAAAGCTTAATATCGATGGTCGTGTGTCGATCTTGATCATTCGATAAAATAAGCTCCACATTAAACTCAGGAAAATTATCCCGTATATTTTTTAATACGTTTTCTAAAATTAAATCAATATCCATTGTTGAATGAAATAAGTCAGTCATGTTATATAGTTTTCTATATTGGTCTTCATTTATTTTGACATCTAAATTGTCTCTAATCATTTGAAGAACCTTTGAAAGTATTTCTATACACTCTTCACCATACTCCGAGGTCATAAAGTCTGTCCAAGACTCTGTTGCCTCCACAAGTAATATACCAATGGGATTTTTGCCCTCTGCTTGGAAAAGCACCATATCTGTCATCATTGAATAGGCCTGTCTTGCTTTCAATATATAAGGAATTTTCACTACTTTTTGTTGATAAAAACTAGCTTCGATCATCAGCCATGACACAGCATTTAGCTTTGTTTCAATTGTTAATGAAGCCATCTCTTCGATTGGGATTAAGGAATTACCTTCAAAACTAAGAAAAGCAGCATTATCAATTTTCAAGCGCTTCTTTAGAAACTGTTTCAATGAACAAAAATACCCATTAAAACTAGTTTGTTCTTCATAAGAACTCACCCAAAAGCTCAAAACATCAGATTTTATATATTTTAGCGTTTGTAAATGGTCTGTCATGAAATCACCTTTTCTATATAACGTCCAAATCAATTACTATTAACTTATAATATATTATACATAATTTGTGTCATTTTGACTATGTAATTATCCCTTACTTTTACAATTTACATAACACAGCGTATCATTAACTATTCCCATATTATTCAAAATAGGTAATGAGGAGTTTCCTACTATGTTCTTTTATATTTTTTTACTAGCTAACAATTGACGTCCTTGTCCTAAGCAGTTACAATGGAAGTTGTGTAAAATAAACGCAGCAGTGGTATAAGCTTATGATTGTATTTTATTCCTCTATTTTCTGATGTACAACTACTTAGATGATCAGTAATGAAAATTAGATGGTGTATTGTGTAACCTAACGGCTGCATAGGCGAAAGTACATGAAAATAAAATGCGTGTAAGAACGGGTACTACTGGTTTTTGTTTTACAACAAAAAAACCAAATTTAAAGGAGGAGACAACAATATGTCTCGTTATACAGGTCCATCTTGGAAATTATCACGTCGTCTTGGTATCTCACTAAGCGGTACAGGTAAAGAAATCGAAAAACGTCCTTACGCACCAGGACAACACGGTCCAAACCAACGTAAAAAATTATCAGAATACGGTTTACAACTTCAAGAAAAACAAAAACTTCGTCATATGTATGGTATGAACGAACGTCAATTCCGTACTCTATTTAACCGCGCTGGTAAAATGAAAGGTGTTCACGGTGAAAACTTCATGATCCTTCTTGAAACTCGCCTTGACAACTTAGTTTACCGTTTAGGTTTAGCTCGTACTCGTCGTGGAGCTCGTCAATTAGTTAACCACGGTCACATCTTAGTAGATGGCAAACGCGTTGATATCCCATCATACAGCGTAAAACCAGGTCAAACGATTTCTCTTCGTGAAAAATCTCAAAACCTTGCTGTAGTAGTAGAAGCAATCGAAGTAAACAACTTCGTACCTGACTACTTAACATTTGATGCTGACAAAAAAGAAGGTACATTCACTCGCCTTCCAGAACGTTCTGAATTATCAGCTGAAATCAACGAAGCATTCATCGTAGAGTACTACTCTCGTTAATCAAATGATGCTAATAAAAGCCCTGAAATCCCTTGTATACCAAGGCTTCAGGGCTTTTTTTCAACGTTTAATCGTCATGATCCTACTTCCTATGAACAATCAATTAGAACCTACGTTTTTTCCGCTTTTAATCATTAGCGCAAAAACTAATCCAGTACCAAGTATTGTAGCAAGTAGGAGGAAGGCTACAGTAAAGCTACCAAATTGTTTGAAATAAACAGATGTAAACGGTGCAACACTTGTTCCAGCAAATAAATATTACTGTGTACATAGAGATTGCAATCCCTCCCATATTCCAACCTAACTGTTTAACAAGCGCCACTATTAAAGGGACAGCAAGTGCAATCCTACCAACAAATAAAATACTAATGATTGTTAAACCAGCCTAACTATAAATTTAAGCGAAAGCAAGAATTTATAGTTCCACTAATTTCTTCAAAATGATGCACTACTTTTTTAGCGCAGACGCATTGCCCAGATTATTATAACCAACAATAATTTTTTCTCTTATATTGTGACATTTTTATGTACTTTAAAATAGCAATTACATAGTTTCAATATAACATAATCACTACCTTTATATTAAAAACAAAATATCAGTTATTTACTATTCATTAGATCATCTAAATAGAACTGTTTTCCAAAAAATATAATTTACTTTCATAGTAAAATATTTTTAAAACCTTATTAAATTCAATATTCTACTACAAAACAACATTCCGGCCCTTCTTTCATCCCCTTAACTTTTTTGTAAAATAATAACACGAAAAAAAATAACAATTTTAATAAAAATACGAGTTGAACTTTTACAAAAAATAGAATACGATGAATTGCGAAAGGTGGTTCACCATCATTCAAGCAATAATAATTTTTTAAAAGGGGTTGGAAATATGTCAGACGTTCTAAAGCAATTTGTTATGCCGAAAACAAACTTATTTGGACCTGGAGCAATTCAAGAAGTTGGTAAACGCTTAAATGATTTAGAAGTGAAAAAGACATTAATCGTAACAGATGAGGGCCTACACAAATTAGGTCTCTCAGAACAAATTGCAAACATCATTACAGCTGCTGGAATTGATGTAGCAATTTTCCCTAAAGCAGAACCAAATCCAACAGATCAAAACATTGAAGATGGTATTTCCGTGTATCATGCGGAAAACTGCGATTCTATTGTTTCTCTTGGAGGAGGCAGCGCACACGATGCAGCAAAAGGTATCGGACTTATTGCTTCGAATGGTGGACGCATTCATGATTATGAAGGCGTTGACAAATCACAAAATCCACTTGTGCCATTAATTGCAATTAATACAACTGCTGGTACTGCCAGTGAAATGACTCGTTTCACTATTATCACGGATACAGCACGCAAAGTAAAAATGGCCATTGTTGATAAGCATGTGACACCGTTACTTTCTATAAACGATCCTGAATTAATGATTGGTTTACCTCCTGCTCTTACGGCAGCTACTGGGGTTGATGCACTAACACATGCTATTGAATCATTCGTTTCTACGAATGCTACACCAATCACGGACGCATGTGCTGAAAAGGTCCTTCAACTAATCCCTGAATATTTACCTCGTGCCTATGCAAATGGAGCTGATATAGAAGCTCGTGAACAAATGGTATATGCACAATTTTTAGCGGGAATGGCCTTTAATAATGCATCACTTGGCTATGTTCATGCAATTGCTCATCAATTGGGTGGTTTCTATAACCTACCGCATGGCGTGTGCAACGCAATTTTATTACCACACGTTTGTCGATTTAATGTCACAGCACGTACAGAGCGCTTTGCTCGTATCGCTGAGTTATTAGGAGAAAATGTAGAAGGTTTAAGTAAGCGCGACGCCGCTGAAAAGGCTATTACAGCTATTGAGAAGTTATCACAAGATTTAAATATTCCTAGCGGCTTCCGTGAATTAGGTGCAAAAGATGAGGATATTGAGATCTTAGCAAAAAATGCATTGTTAGATGTGTGTGCTGAGACGAATCCTCGTAAAGCAACACTAGAGGATATCAAACAAATCATCACAAATGCAATGGGTCCTATTGTGAAAAAAGAAGAGTCACTCGAGGCAGTTGCCCTCTCTTAATCGATGGTTTCCTATAAACCTATACAAAGGGTGGAGAAAACAAATGTTTTCTCCCCTTTTTTATGGGCTCGATACACACACGTTGTCTATCATGGGAACTCTCGCTATACTTTTCTTAAAAAGAATAGGAGAAAACAATATGCGTTTAATTTCAATTTGTCCTAGCAATACAGAATTAGTCGCCTATTTAGGGCTGACAGACCAGCTCGTTGGAGTTGATGATTATTCCGATTGGCCATCATCGGTTAAAGATCTACCACAGCTTGGGCCTGATTTATCAATTAACATGGAGGCATTAGAGGCACTACAGCCTGATCTTGTTCTGGCTTCCTTGAGTGTACCTGGTATGGAAAAAAACATTGAGGCACTAAAAGAAAGAAATATTCCTCATATTATTTTTAATGCAAACTCATTAGAAGAAATTGCGCAAGATCTTCTGACACTAGGGAAAGCTTGTCAAGTAGAGGAACAAGCAAAGACAATTGCTGAAGAGTACATGCATTCCATCGGAAAAATGTATTCCATTGCACAAACAATTCCGAAGAAACCTACCCTCTATTGGGAATGGTGGCCAAACCCTATTTTCACTCCTGGGAAAATAAATTGGCTAACAGAAATTAGCGCTCTTGCTGGTGGCACTAATCTATTTCAAGATGTTGAGCTTGCTAGTGTTCAAACAGATTGGACAGATGTTGTTAAACGCCAGCCTGACTATATCATGATGGCTTGGGTTGGCGTAGCCTTTGAGCGTATCCAACCTGCTAATTTATTAAAACGTCCATATGCCAAAGAGCTACATGCCGTTCAATCGGAACAGCTTCATGTAATGGAAGAATGGCTGTATTGTCGTCCTTCTCCACGACTTATTGAAGGTGCTATAAAGCTTGGAAAAATACTGCATCCTAAAGAATATGAACAAATAAAACTTCCGAGTTTCTTATGATTAAAAAACCACATCCAACTTTTTTGGGGATGTGGTTTTGCAAATAGAAATTAGATAAATTTCACCATATGATATTTTTTCTTACCTCTACGGACAATACTAAATGCATCCTCTAAACGATCCTTCGCATCGACTACATATTCTAAATCCGTTACCTTTTCACCGTTTACACTAATTGCACCATTTGATACATCTTCACGTGCTTGACGTTTGGAAGAGGAAATGCCTGCCTCCACAAGTAGGTCCACAATGTTTTTATCATCTTTAGCCATTTCAATAGAAGGAACATCTTTAAAAGCATCCTTCATTTCTTCAGCTGAAAGTGCTTTTAGATCTCCTGAGAACAAAGCAGCTGTAATACGGATGGCTTGCTCTAATGCCTCTTGACCATGTATTAAACGAGTCATTTCTTCAGCTAGTGCCTTTTGTGCCTTACGTAAATGTGGCTCCTCCTCTACAGATACGGCTAAAGCTTCAATTTCTTCACGAGATAGGAACGTGAAGATTTTTAAGTATTTTATGACATCTGCATCAGCTGCATTGATCCAGAATTGGTAGAACTCATATGGAGATGTTTTCTTACTATCGAGCCAAACAGCACCACCTGCTGTTTTACCAAACTTTGTGCCATCTGCCTTTGTTACTAATGGAATCGTAATTCCAAAGGCTTTCGTTTCTTCTTCGTGTGTTTTACGAATAACCTCTAACCCTGTTGTAATATTACCCCATTGGTCAGAGCCACCTACTTGAATACGGCAATTGTAGTGATTGTATAAATGATTGTAATCAATACCTTGAATTAACGTATAGGCAAACTCTGTAAATGAGATTCCTGTATCAAGACGAGAAGCAATCGTATCTTTTGCTAACATGTAGTTTACGTTAATTAATTTCCCATAATCACGTAAAAATTCAATTGTGTTTATATTACCAATCCAGTCACGATTGTTCACAAGCTGCGCACCATTGCCATCTTCTGCAAATTCGAAAATACGTTCTAATTGACTACGGATTCCTTGAACGTTTTTATCGATTTGCTCTACTGTCTGTAATTGACGCTCTTCTGAACGGCCAGACGGGTCACCGATCATCCCTGTTGCACCACCAACAAGTAAAATTGGACGGTGGCCTGCTTTTTGGAATCGACGAAGTGTTAACAATGGAACAATATGTCCAATATGCATGGAGTCAGCTGTTGGATCTACCCCACAGTATAAAGATACGGATTGTTCATTTAATAATTTTGCCATGCCTTCCGCATCTGTTTGTTGGTATAGCAAACCACGCCATTCTAAATCTTGTAATAATTCGTTTGTCATGTTCATTCCTCCTAAAATGGTTAAATTCGTTACGTGCATGGACATGTTTAAATAAAAAAAGTCCCTACACGCAAACAATTGCATGCAGGGACGTTAAGTTGCAAACTAACGCGGTACCACCCAGCTTGAAGATGTCATCCACCTTCCACTTCATTCAGCCGCCTTTATCGCAGGCGCGCACGTCTAAGCTCCAAGTACGTAATTCGTCTCTACATTATGACCAGTTTTCACCAACCACTGGCTCTCTAAACAGGGAATATAGACACTACTGCAAACTCTTCATCACCAGAAAACTATAAACATAATTTTATACGATTCTTTTTCAAAGTCAATAACTATGTTCGTGCTAAAACAATATGTGCTATAATAGACAAGATTTTAGGAGGTCGATACATTGAAAGATTGGATTGAAAAAATCAATGCAAAGATCGATGAATTACTTGAACAAAAATGGATGAAGAAATTACGTATTTCAGGTAGTGTTACCTGGAACTTATTTTTACTATTTTTAGTCTTTGCATTGGTTGGCACTGTATTTGTCGGTTCAGTTGGAGCTGGTTATTTTGCTTCACTTGTCAAAGAAGAACCATTACGCTCAAAACAAGAGTTAAGGGATCAAATTTTTAGCTATGAAGAAACCAGTGAGATTTATTTTGCCAACGATATTTATATTGGAAAATTAAGGACAGATTTAGATCGACGTGAAACTTCGCTTAGCAATGTTGCACCAGAGGTCGTGAATGCTGTTCTGGCAACAGAAGATGAATATTTCCGAGAGCATAACGGAATTGTTCCTAAAGCGGTTGTTCGTGGGTTATTACAAGATGTTACAAATTCTGCAACGCAGACAGGTGGTTCTACACTTACCCAGCAGCTTATTAAAAACCAAGTACTAACTAATGAAGTATCATACGAGCGTAAAGCTAAGGAAATTTTACTGGCGATGCGTTTAGAACATTTTATGACGAAGGAAGAAATATTAGAGGCTTATTTAAATATCATTCCCTATGGTCGTAACTCTTCAGGACGAAATATTGCAGGTGTTGAAACAGCTGCGGAAGGAATTTTTGGCGTAAAAGCAAAAGAATTGTCTCTTCC
The DNA here is from genome assembly GCF_020217405.1 of Lysinibacillus capsici. Classification (NCBI taxonomy): domain Bacteria; kingdom Bacillati; phylum Bacillota; class Bacilli; order Caryophanales; family Bacillaceae; genus Lysinibacillus; species Lysinibacillus capsici. The sequence goes on from NZ_CP084108.1 coordinate 3,527,459, forward strand.
TCAAGCTGCGTACATAGCTGGGATTCCACAGGCACCATTTGCTTATACACCATTTACAAATACAGGTGAACTGAAAAGTGAAGAAGCTTTGAAACCAGGTATTGATCGTATGAAAACAGTACTTTATCGTATGAAAGAAGCTGGTTATATTGATGATGCACAGTATAATGAAGCGTTAAACTATGATATTGCTGCAGATTTCCGTGGACCAGAAATGCGCGCGGAGGATCGTTATCCTTGGTTGACTTATGAGCTTGAAGCTCGTGCAAAAGATATTATTGCTGAAAAACTAGCAAAAGATGATGGGATTGACCCAGAGCGCTTAAAGTCAGAAAAGAAATTAAAGGATAAATATACGATTTTAGCAGATCGTGATGTTCGTTCAAAAGGCTATCGTATTTATTCAACCATTAATAAGGATATGTATGATGCGATGCAAAAAGCAGCAAAAGACTTCCAGTATTATGGTCATACGTATACTGGTAAAGGGAAAGACCCTGTTACTGGTGAAGAAATTGATATTGAGATGCCAGTACAAGTAGGTAGTATTTTAATAGAAAATACGACAGGTCGCATTTTAAGCTTTGTTGGTGGTCGAGACTTTAAAACCACTCAAGTAAACCATGCAACACAAGCTTATCGTTCTAACGGTTCTACAATGAAACCATTACTTGTTTATGGACCTGCCATTGAGTATGGCGTAATCGGTGCCGGTAGCCCATTAGTTGACGTGAAATTCTCAGTCGGTTCTTGGAGTCCAAGTAACTATATTACGAGTGATGAGCGAGGTCTTATCCCAGCACGTGAAGCTTTAGCAGATTCTCAAAACATTTCAGCACTACGTTTATATAATGATATTATTAGTAGACGCCCTGCAGATTTGTTAGTAAAAATGGGATTCTCAAAATTACATCCTGATGATTTTACTAACCTAGCAACTGGGATCGGCGCTTTAAGAGAAGGAACTACTGTTGAAGAAAATACAAATGCCTTTGCTACCTTTGCAAATGGTGGCCAATTCATTGACGCTTATATGATTGATCGAATTGAAGACCAAGAAGGAAATATTGTTTACCAACATGAAATAGAACCTGTTCAAGTATTTAGCCCAGAAACATCTTATATCGTGACAGATATGTTACGTGATGTTCTCACTAAAGGAACAGGGACAATGGCACGAAATACATTAAAGTTCTCTTCTGATTTCGCTGCAAAAACAGGGACTTCTCAAGAATATAAAGATGTTTGGTTAGTTGGTTATAACCCTAATGTATCTCTTGGTGTTTGGATGGGTTACGATCAACCTCGTACACTTTATGCATTTAACAACACCTATTTACAGCCAAGCGTTCGGGTGAATAAGCTATGGGGTACTTTAATGAATGCCGTTTACGATGCGGACCCTCAGCTAATTGACCCACCAACAAGTTTTAAGGCGCCTAAAAATGTTGTGACTGCGTCATTCTGTGGCATTTCCGGCATGGCCCCTTCTGCAGCTTGTGCTAGCGCAGGTCTTGTACGCTCAGATTTATTTAATGCGAAAGTATTTTTACCCTCACAACCTGATGATAGCTTAGCCTCTTCAAGTGTTGTGACGATTAAAGGAAAAACTTATAATGCGTTGCCAAATACACCAGCCGAGTTTGTAAAAGCAGGTGGCGCAGGCATTAATCAAGACTTTATTAAACGAATGTTAGGTAGACTTGGCGGGAACCCTGCTAGTCTGTTACCAAAGAATTCTACATTGTCGAATTCATCTGTATCAGCTGTTGATTTCCCAGCAGATGGTAGCCCTCCAGCAGCTGTCTCAGCTTCAGTAAATGGCTCTACATTATCATGGTCAGAGTCATCGAATGATGTTGTTGGTTATCGTATCTACAACGTTACGAATGGCGGTAATACACTTGTAACGTCCGTACTAGAGTCAACACAAAGCATTACGGTTGCTAGTGGACAAGCTTATCTAGTGGTCGCTGTAGATATTACAGGTTTAACATCACCACACTCCAATGTTGTGTCTACTGGCGGTAGTGAAAACGAACCTGACCCAGAGGAAAACGACCAAGAACCAATACCACCTACAACGCCACCTACTAATGGCAATGGGAATGGGTCGGGGAGTAACGGCAATGGCTCCAATAACGGGAACGGCTCTGGTAATAACGGCAATGGCTCCAATAACGGTGATGGTTCTGGTAACAACGGCAATGGATCCAATAATGGAAATGGGTCCGGAAGCAATGGTGATGGTTCTGGTAACCCTGGAGATGACACAAACGGAGGAGACAATGGTAATACCACTACTCCAACTGAAACGTCAAAGCGCTAATCTATTATGCCTTAGCAAGCATTTGTAGTAAATAATCAATTAAACAGACTTACTGCATATTCCTTATGAATTGTAGTAAGTCTGTTTTTTTGTCATTATTAAGAGGACTACTATTTTGAAAGGGTGAAAATATATGAACATATTGATTTTAGGAGGCACGCGTTTTTTTGGAAAAAAGCTAGTTGATCTTTGTATTCAAAATGGACATAATGTAACGATTTTAACACGTGGTCAAAGTGGCAATCCCTTTGGTACACATGTTAAGCAATTAGTAGCAAATCGTAATGATCGTGATGCTTTAGAACAGGCACTAGCCAATACAACATGGGACATTGTCTATGATAATATTTGCTATTCGCCCAACGAGGCACAAGCGATTTGCGAGATATTAAAAGGGAAAACGAAAAAGCTGGTCTTTACTTCTACTCTTTCAACATATGAGGTAGATGGTAAAATGAAAAAGGAAGAAGACTTTGATCCATACCAGTATCCAATTCGCATGGGACATCAAGAGGAATTTTCTTATGGAGAAGGAAAACGACAAGCGGAGGCAGTCTTATTCAAAGAAGCTTCATTCCCAGTCGTAGCTGTACGTTTCCCAATTGTGATGGGTGAAGATGATTATACACGACGTTTACATTTCCACGTTGAACATATTTTACAGAATCAGCCGATTACTTTACCGAACATTGATGCAAAGATGAGTTATATTACAGATGAAGAAGCAGCTGAATTTTTATACTTTGCGGGTGTTACTCCTATTGAGGGACCATACAATGCTACCGCATCAGGGGCAATGTCTCTCAAAGAGCTAATTGCTCTAATCGAAGAAGCGAGTGGTCAGCGCGCAAAAATTTCCCTCATTGGTGGTGATGAGGAATCACAGTCTCCTTATGGGGTGCCTGCTGATTGGTATATGTCCAATGCAAAAGCAGAGAAGGCAGGATTTACGTTTAGTCAGCTTGAAGATTGGCTACCAAAATTAGTGACAACATTAGTAAAACAGCTACAGTAGCATTTATAGCGCAAAGAATCTGCTAGGTATCTAGCAGATTCTTTGTTCATTCCTAATTTCTAGGCATTTTTGCCGCTGATGCCTCACTTTCATTGCTGAAATGTATCACGGTAATATGTTCTTTAAAATAGCTACTGCTTTATCAATCTCTTGCTTTGTGACCGTTAATGGAGGCAAGAGACGAATAACTGTTGGCCCTGCCCCTACTAATAAAAGACCACTTTCTTCCGCTGCCGCGATATAAGGCGCTATTTCCGTGTCCCCACAGCCAATCCCTAACAAGAGACCCTGACCTTGAACAGTATAGCTAGAAGGTAAATGAGCCCTTAGGTGTGCCACAAAATAGGCAGATATTTCACGTACCTGCTGTAAAAAATCCGGCTCAAACACATGATTCAAAACAGCTTGTGCCACATTCATCGCAAGAGGGTTACCACCAAATGTTGTACCATGTGTTCCTGGACTAAATGTAGCATGAAGCTCAGCAGTTCCGAGCATTGCACCAACAGGGAAACCACCACCTAAGCCTTTTGCCAAAGTTATGATATGTGGCTTTAATACCGTTTGTTCAAATGCATAGCGTGTTCCTGTTCGTCCAATGCCCGTTTGCACTTCATCAACAATTAGTAGTATACCTTGCTCCTCACAGACTTTTGCAATAGCTGCTGCAAATTCTGCCGATACACTATTGACGCCACCCTCTCCCTGAATCATTTCTAGCATTATAGCTGCTACAGAATCATCAACGGTTGCTTCAAGTGTAGCAGCATCATTAAAGGGCAAAATCGAAAATTTTTCTACGAGTGGTCCAAAGCCATTATGTACTTTGCCTTGACCTGTTGCAGACATTGCTCCAAAGGTACGACCATGGAATGATTTTTCAAATGTAATAATATGATGTTTGCCTGTATGCTTACGAGCTAATTTAATGGCCGCTTCATTAGCCTCAGCCCCACTATTACAAAAAAAGGCATGTGAAAAGTGTGTATTAGCAATTAATTTTTCTGCCACCTTTTCCTGACCTGGTATTTCAAAAAGATTTGAAATATGCCATAGCTTTTCGCTTTGCTCTTGAAGTGCCTGTACAACTGCTGGATGGGCATGACCAAGACTCACCACAGCAATGCCACTAGTAAAATCCAAGTATTGCTTCCCTGTTGAATCCTCAACAATTGTCCCCTGACCTTTGACAATTTGTGCACGACGCTTGCCGTAATTCTCAAATAAAACACTCATGTTATCATCTCCACTATCATTTAAAATAGTTTCTTTCAACAACTATACTTCTCAAGCTATCCTATTTAGAACATTAGGAAGAAAGAAGTTCACTTGTGGCTACAATTGTTGTACCAACTAAAGTTGCGCCTACGATTTGTACAGAAGGAATCCCTGCCCGTAAACAGTCAATCGCTCCTTGTACTTTCGGAATCATTCCACCATAAATATGGCCCTGCTCTGTCCATTGATCTATAAGACTAGGTGTAGCTATTGCTTGATATTCATCTTCAATACGGATACCATTCACATCCGTCACGAGTAGTAAGCTATCTGCTCCGACGGCTAAAGCAATTTCACTAGCTACCGTATCGCCATTAATATTAAGAGCCTGACCTGCTTCGGTGGCACCTACACAGGCAATAACAGGTACGATCCCTACACCCATTAAAGCTTCCAATAAGGATGTATTGATATCTTTAATAGCTCCGACATAGCCATAAGTCTCTTGATCTAAAAAATCTACGACCATCAACTGACCATCAAAGCCATTTAATCCCATGGCTGCTATACCAGCTGTTGTTAACTCATGAACTAATGCAGTGTTCACTTGCCCTATTAGGGTCGATTGGACAACTTTAATTGCAGCCTCATTCGTGACACGTATTCCATTTAATGTATGTGATTGTATGCCTTGAGCAGCTAATTCTCGATTTATGGCTGGCCCACCTCCGTGGGTAATAATCAGCTCTACCCCACTCTCTTGTAATCTTTTAAAATTATCAAAGAAAGCCTCATTTAAACCTTCCAGTGTACTGCCCCCAAGCTTAATGACCATACGTTTATGAGCGGTATGATGCATTGATTTGGACATAGTCATATGTTAAGTCACATCCCCAAGCATGCCCCTTACCATCACCCACACCAAGAGACACATAAATTTTAACTTCATGCATTTTTAATATTTGAATTAACTCATCCTCAGAAAAAGGAATTGGTTCACCGTTTTCTACCATAGTAGCACCACCGATTTGGATGGTAATTTTATCTGGATCAACTGTTGCGCCACTATACCCTACTGCTGCAATAATACGCCCCCAGTTAGCATCACAGCCGAAAACAGCAGTCTTTACAAGTGGTGAACCAACGACTGTTTTTGCAATTTTACGTGCCTCCTCGTCTGAAATTGCACCAACAACTTCCACTTCGATAAGCTTCGTTGCTCCTTCACCATCTTTGGCAATCATTTTTGCTAAATCTTCCGCTACTGTTTGCAAAGTGTAAAAGAAATTTTGCCAATCTGGATGCTCTGGTGTTAAAGAATGATTCCCTGCCAAGCCATTAGCCAATATTACCACTGTGTCATTAGTGGATGTATCCCCATCAACTGTAATAGCGTTAAATGTTAAATTAGTAATAGTCGATAAAGCTGCTTGCAACACCTCAGATTCAATATTGGCATCTGTTGTAATAAAGCCTAGCATTGTGGCCATATTTGGTTCGATCATACCTGAACCTTTTGCTACACCTGCAATAATAACTTCCTTGCCATCCACAGTTGTACTATAGCTTGTGTTTTTCATGACGGTATCTGTTGTCAAAATAGCCTGTGCAAAGTCAATCGCACTTTCTAAATTGTCCTTTGGCTCCAACTGTAGAATACCGTTTGCTACTGGCTCTAATTTCATCATTTCTCCAATAACACCCGTCGAGCAAACTCCCACCAAATTTGGTGCAATCCCTAATTTTTCCGCAGCTAGCGCTTGCATTGTTTGGGCATCTTTTACACCTTGTTTACCTGTACAAGCATTCGCATTGCCTGAATTGACGATCATCGCTTGCATTTTCTTAGTTGCATAAACAACTTCCTTGGTAACTTTTAATGGTGCTGCTTGCACAGCGTTTGTAGTAAAAACACCCGCAACACTTGCTGGGACTTCACTTACTAAAAGGGCTAAATCCTTTTTCTTATGCTTTAAACCACAGTGTAATCCGGCTGCCTTAAAGCCTTTTGGTGAAACAATATTTTTACTTGATAATTTTTTCATTACATTCGTTGAAGTGGTAACTGTCATCCGAAATTCCTCCTTAGATTAATAAATAAGAGAAGCATACAGTTTCCTGCATGCTGTTAAATAAAGAACGGTACGACATCTAGCCCTGTCGTTTGGGGTAAGTCAAATTGCACATTCATATTTTGGATAGCTTGCCCTGCTGCTCCTTTGACAAGGTTATCAATTACACTAACAATTGTGGCGCGATTTGTACGAGAATCTACTTTCGCTAGAATGTCACAATAATTTGATCCCTTGACACGATTTGTCCCTAAACTAGATGCATCCGTAACGACTCGAACAAAAGGGTGATTCTCATAGGTTGCCTGTAAGCAAGTGATCAACTGCGACTCTGTAATTCCCTGCATTACTGGTGCATAGGATGTCGCCAAAATTCCCCTGGTCATTGGAACCAGATGCGTATTAAAAGTAACCTTTGTATCTGCTTGAGCAAACATAGAAAGTGCCTGTTCAATTTCGGGAATATGTTGATGTGTATTTACTTTATAGATTGAAAAATTCTCATTTGTCTCACTAAAATGGGTAGTTTGTGAGGGCTTATTGCCTGCTCCTGAAATGCCACTCTTTGCATCAATAACTAGAAAACTAGGATCAATTAAACGTTCTTTTACAAGTGGTAGTAAGGATAATAAAACTGCTGTTGGGTAGCAACCTGGATTAGCAACGAGTGTTGCTTGACGTATAAGCTCTGCATTCCATTCTGTTAAACCATATACACTTTGTTGAACACTATGGAAAGGTGCAGCTTTTTTGCCATACCAGGTTTCATAGTTTACTAGATCTTTTAACCGAAAATCACCAGATAAGTCGATTAGCTTTGGTCCTTTCCCAACCAAAGGCGGTAATAGCTCACTTGTCACTCCAGATGGTGTACTCGTAAAAACAACATCGAATTTTTCTAAAGTGTCATACGCTATCTTTTGTAACGGTATATCAGCTATCCTAACAAGATGGCCAAATTTTGAAGAAAATTGGACACCCTCTTCCGAAGAAGTAAATAAATCAATTCGTTCCACAGCTGGATGATTATGTAAAAATCGAATAAGTTCTAGACCACCATATCCAGTTGCTCCAACAATACCTACTTTCACTGCACTCACCTCTGAAATAAGTTAAAAATAGTATACGTCTGCATATTTATTAAGTCAACTGAATTTTTATTTAATTTATTGTTTTTTGAAATAGATAATATTTCACCTACTCTCACTTCTATACTATTGTAAAACCAGAAAAAAGAAGGCAAGAATCCTTTCGCCCACCGAATGAATCCCTGCCTTCTTTTTATGCACATGTTGTATAAATATCAATTGATGTTTTAGATAATTATTTAATCTTCCATTGTTGATAAATCACCAGTTGGTAAATTTAATTCCCAAGCTTTCAAAACACGACGCATAATTTTACCACTACGTGTTTTTGGCAATTTATCTTTAAATTCTATTTCACGTGGTGCTGCATGTGCAGATAAACCATTTTTAACAAAATCACGTATATCTTCAATTAATGCATCAGAAGGTTCAACCCCTTCTCGTAAGGATACAAAGGCTTTAATGATTTCACCTCGTACCGGATCTGGTTTCCCGATAACCCCTGCTTCAATGACATCCGGATGCTCAAGTAGCTTACTTTCTACTTCAAAAGGTCCTACACGTTCACCAGCCGTCATAATGACATCATCCACACGCCCCTGGAACCAGAAGTAACCTTCATCATCCATATAGGCAGAATCTCCAGAAACGTACCATTCTCCTTTCAAGAAATAAGACTCATAACGCTCTGGGTTGCCCCAAATTTGGCGCATCATGGCAGGCCAACCACGACGAATAGCTAGATTCCCCATTGTAAATGGTGGTACCTCATTGCCTGCATCGTCTACAATCGTCGCATGAATACCAGGAAGAGGTTTCCCCATTGAACCTGGCTTAATATCCATCGAAGGATAATTACAGATCATATGTGCTCCCGTCTCTGTCATCCACCATGTATCATGTATACGATGACCTAGTTCCTCTACTCCCCAGCGAATAACTTCTGGATTCAACGGCTCACCAACAGACAGCACATGGCGTAAAGATGCTAGATCATAGCTTTCAAGCAAGCCACTACCTGCCCCCATCAGCATACGGAACGCTGTTGGTGCACTATACCACACTGTCACACTATAATCTTCAATAGCCTGATACCATGCTTGTGGTGAAAATCTTCCTCCAACGATTAGCATTGTTACACCGTTTAACCACGGACCAAAAATACCATAGGCTGTTCCTGTAACCCATCCAGGATCGGCTGTACACCAATAAATATCATCTTCACGTAAATCAAGCACCCATTGCGTTGATTGATATTGCTGAATCATAGCATTATGGACATGCAATACGCCCTTTGGAGCACCTGTTGATCCAGAGGTATAGTGAAGAATCATCCCATCTTCTCTGTCTACCCACTCTATATCAAAATGAGCTGAAGCTTCTTTTAAATGTTTAGTAAAGTCTAGGATTTGAGCTGTTTCCTCAACGCCCTCCCCTACTAAAAAGATATGCTCCAATTTAGGTAATTTAGCTAAAGGTACACGTTCAAGTAAAGCGGGTGTCGTGACTAATACTTTCGCCTCACTATCAGCAAGTCGATCATACACGGCACCTTCCATAAAAGCTTCAAACAATGGCCCAACAATAACCCCCATTTTCAACGCACCTAATAATGAAAAATAAAGCTCAGGTGAACGAGGCATAAAAATAAATAAACGATCACCTTTCTGCAGATTAGTAGTTGTTTTAAAAACGTTTGCTGCTTTGTTTGTTAACCTTTTCATTTCATTAAATGAATATGCCTCTTTCCGTTTACCATCATTAAAATACAATGCTACCTTATTTTTCCGATGTGTTTCGGTATGGCGATCAATAGCCTCATACGCCATATTCACTAAACCTGTTTCGCTCCAACTAAATGCCTTTTCCGTATCTGCCCAATTATGAGATTCTGCCACTTCTTCATAATTCGTTAAATGGTGTTGACCAGGTAAAGCCATTAACTTCTCCTTCATTTTCATCCCCATGAAAATACCCCTTTCTTTGCTTTTGTTTTTTGACTAAATTTCAACAATCCCCCCTGTTGAAAATCAGAGAATTTTTCAAAAGCAAAATTGATATGTAGCATTTGTTATATAACAGTTATCCATAGTATTAATGATCGAATCCCTAATAGTACTACTTTTATCTGTTAAATAACAGAAGCAATATAATCTTATTTTACACGAATTCGGATAGATTGTCTCAATATTTTTATTTTTCCAAAAATACAGGTATATTTTGCAAAAATAAGCGTTTTTACGCAAGAAATCAGCTATAATGGAATTATTAAACTCAGGTGGTGTAATTATGGAACATAAAAAAACTTTTTTTTCTGTCACAAAGGAAACAAAGCATGGTACTGTGTATGTGGAAGGACCTGTGCCTCCAGAAAAATTAGCTACATATTCATTCCATGAAGGCTTGGTTGCCTTCAGACCTCCAAAACAGCAACAGCAGGCCATTATAGAAATTGCTGGACTACCCGAAGGCCGAATTATTATTATTCGAAACGAAGATATTATTGTAGGCTATGTTACCTATCTTTACCCTGATCCACTTGAACGATGGGCAGAAGATCGTATCGATGACATGATTGAATTAGGTGCCATTGAAGTCATTCCAGACTACCGTGGTACAGGTGCTGGGAAGGCACTACTAGCCGTTTCATTTATGGGGGATGAAATGGAAGATTATCTTGTGATTACTACCGAGTACTATTGGCATTGGGATTTAAAAGGAACTGGTTTAAATGTTTGGGATTACCGCAAAATGATGGAGAAAATGATGAGCTCTGTTGGTTTCGAATATTTTGCAACAGATGATCCTGAAATTACATCACATCCAGCCAATTGCCTGATGGCACGCGAAGGAAAACGGGTGCCTCCTGAGACAATGGAAAGATTTGATAGACTTCGTTTTAGAAATCGTTTCATGTATTAAAACTAATACAAAGGGGATGCATATATGATTGTAGAAGAAATTATGAATGATAAGCCTTATACATTAGCTCCTACCAATACAGTGCAGGAGGCACTAAAGTTAATGCGTGAAAAGAAAGTTCGTCATTTACCAGTTGTAGATGATGAACAACACGTTTTAGGAGTAATTACTGAACGAGATATTAAAGAGGTCTTGCCCTCATCTTTGCAGGATGAACCAAACTCTCCTATTTTTAATGCAAAAGTAGAGGATATTATGGTGAAAGACCCCCTTATAGGTCATCCACTAGATTTTGTTGAAGAGGTAGCACTGACGTTTTACGAATCAAAAATAGGCTGTTTACCTATCGTCTCTGGTGGAAAATTGGTAGGCATTGTTACGACAACAGATTTACTCTATACATATATAGAGCTGACTGGTGCTACAGAGCCTGGGTCAAAAATCGAGATTCGGGTATCCGATACACCGGGAGTTTTATTTGAAATTACAAAAATATTTCATCAACATCATGCCAATGTTCAAAGCGTCTTAGTTTATCCTGACTCTGAAAATACACAAAACAAAATTTTAAGCGTCCGAGTAAAAACACTAAATCCTTTAGCAATGATTGAAGATCTACGCAAAGAGGGCTTTGATGTCCTATGGCCAAATTTACCAGGTGTTTCACTATAATGAAAAAGGCTGTATTCGTTTACTCGCCAGAACAACTCGGATATAAATTTTCAGATACACATCCTTTCAATCATAAACGCTTGACGCTAACTATGGATTTACTAAAAAATATTAATGCTCTCGATGATGTAGATATTGTACCAGCACGTGTTGCAACGGAAGAAGAGCTATTGCTTGCACATGATTCAAAATATATAGATATCGTAAAAAAAGCAGGGCATGGTGAATTATCAGAAGCACAATGTGAAAGCTATGGGATTGGTACTGAAGATACCCCCATTTTTGAAAATATGCATGAAGCAAGTGCACAGCTAGTTGGTGGAACTTTAACCGCTGTTGATTATGTAATGGAAGGAAAAGCCGAACACGCCCTTAACCTTGGTGGAGGACTCCATCATGGTTTCCGTGGTCGTGCATCAGGTTTTTGTATTTACAATGATAGCACAGTGGCTATTCGTTACTTACAGGAAAAGTACAACGCTCGTGTACTTTATGTAGATACAGATGCCCATCATGGGGATGGTGTCCAATGGAGCTTTTATGAGGATCCTAATGTTTGTACACTGTCCATACATGAAACTGGTCGTTATCTATTCCCTGGAACCGGAAATATTACTGAGCGTGGCAATGGTCAAGGCTATGGAACCTCCTTTAATTTTCCAATGGATGCATTTACTGAGGATGAAAGTTTTCTAGAGATCTATGAACAGTCAATGCGAGAGATTTTTGAATTTTTCAAGCCAGATGTTGTATTAACGCAAAATGGGGCAGATGCACATTATTTTGATCCATTAACACATTTACATGGAACAATGAATATTTATCGCGAAATTCCTAAGCTAGCTCATCAATTAGCACATGAATATTGTGATGGTCGATGGATTGCAGTGGGTGGCGGTGGCTACGATATTTGGCGAGTGGTGCCCCGTGCCTGGTCCATGTTATGGTTGGAAATGACTGACCAAGTGTTACCAATGGGGCCACTCCCTCAAGCATGGTTGGATCGCTGGCAACCAGAATCCCCTGTTCCTTTTATTCCAACATGGGAGGACCCGATGCCTTTATATGAGCCAATTCCTCGTAAAGCGGAAATAGAGGAAAAGAATGCTCAAATGTTAGCCAAATCGCTACATATTATTCGGAATGAAAGACGGGATTAAATGCTTTTGGTCTTTTGGTTGTTTATCCATCAATTCTTTTGTTCTATCCCTCATTTTTGAAACGCTATCCTCTATTTTTGACGTTCCATCCAGTAAAAAAACACGCAAATCCTTCATAAGCGATTTACGTGTTAGGTATCATTATTTACTTTTGATAGATTGTCGATGCTCAATACGGTGTGGTAAGATAACCGCTTCGTCCTCAACAGTTTCCTTGCTCATTAATTTTGTCAGCAGACGCATTGCAACAGCCCCAATATCGTAAAGCGGTAGCGCGACACTTGTTAACTGTGGGCGAACCATTCGTGCTAACTTTGAGTTCTCAAAGCTAATAACTTCAATATCTTCTGGAACATTTTTGCCCGCATCTTGTGCGCCATGAATTAAACCGATGGCCAGTTCATCACTTCCTGCAAAATAAGCTGTTGGTGGCTGTTCAAGAGCAGATAAAATCTCCCATGCCTCTAAGCCCATATCATAGCTGGACTCTTCTGCAGCAATTAATGCTTCATCTATTGGTAAACCAGCATCCTGTAATGCTTTCTTATAGGCTGCTAGCTTGAATTTTCCGTTAATTGTATACGAAAGTGGACCAGTTACGAAACCAATGCGTGTATGGCCATTTTGAATAAGTAATGAAATCGCTTCATAAGCCGCCTGGAAATAATCGATATTCACAGTTGCAATTGTTTGGGATTCATCCACAGAGCCTGCAAGTACAATTGGTACTGGCGAATGATCCATCGTTTGCTGCATCTTTTCTGTAACCTCATCACTCATCATGACAATACCATCAACCTGTTTTCCAAGCATTGTATCCAGTAGCTGTAACTCTTTATCTTCATGTTGATCTGAGTTGGCTAAAATAATATTGTAGCGATACATGGTGGCAATATCCTCTACACCACGAGCCAGCTCTGCATAAACATTGTTTGCAATATCTGGGATAATCACGCCAACTGTTGTTGTTTTCTTACTTGCTAATCCACGCGCTACTGCGTTTGGACGGTATTCTAATCGTTCAATTACTTCTAGTACTTTTTTTCGTGTTGCTGGTTTTACGTTTTGATTACCATTGACTACACGAGAGACCGTTGCCATAGAAACATTTGCTTCTCTTGCAACATCATAAATTGTAACAGTCATCGTACGTGCCTCCCTTTTTTCCTATTATAGCCTTATCATACGATAATTTTCATATTCTTTTCAAGAAGAACTACGTAAAAACCAAGTACTAATAGTCCTATTCTAGACATTATTTTGTCACGATATAACAAACACCGCCTGCCGAAGTAAGCAAGCGGTGTTCGCTGTTAACAATTAAGCATGAATTTCATGATTTTTCATGAATTTTTGTAGTGTTTCATAGAATGCGTCAAATGTTGGGATGTCCATTTGTTGTTGTGAGTCAGACAATGCCACAGATGGATCTGGATGCACTTCTGCCATGACGCCATCAGCACCGATGGCAATCGCTGCTTTTGCACATGGTAATAATAAATCACGACGCCCTGTTGAATGCGTAACATCTACGAATACTGGCAAATGCGTTTCTTGTTTTAAAACTGGTACGGCTGAAATATCTAATGTATTACGAGTTGCTTTTTCATAAGTACGGATACCACGTTCACAAAGGATAATGTTTTCATTTCCTTTAGACATAATGTATTCTGCAGCATGAATGAATTCATCAATTGTTGCAGCTAAGCCTCGTTTTAATAATACAGGTTTATTTGTTGCACCTGCTGCTTTTAATAATTCAAAGTTTTGCATATTACGTGCACCAATTTGGATGACATCAATATAATCCAATGCTTCCTCTAAATGACCTGGTGTCACGATTTCTGTAATCACACCTAAACCATATTCCTCGGACACACGTTTTAAGATTTTCAGACCTTCTAATCCAAGACCTTGGAAGTCATAAGGAGAAGTACGTGGCTTATAAGCACCACCACGAATTAACTTTTCGCCTTTTGCTTTAATAGAAGCGGCAACTGCTGCTACTTGCTCATACGACTCAACCGCACAAGGACCGAATACGAAAGATGGTTTTCCTTGTCCAATTAATTCACCATTGATATTAATAATTGTATCTTCTGACTTCTTCTTACGAGATACAAGCAACTCTTTCTTTTTATCAGCTTCAAGTTGTTTTAAAGCTGTTTTAAAGATTTGCTTAAATATATAATCAACCGTCATTTGGTTTAATGGACCTTGATTGTGTTCTTTAATAAGATCAAGCATGTGTCTTTCACGCAGTGGATCATAGCGATTCACACCTTGTTTTTCTTTAATTTTACCGATTTCATCAACTACAGCTGCACGTTCATTAATTAGACGAAGAATTTCTAAGTTTAAACCGTCTATTTGACTACGTAAGCTTTCTAAATCTTTTTGGCTCATGCTTTCTTGCTCCTCTCCTCATGACAGACACTTTCAGAACTCTGAAATGTATGTTACATTTTTAGATAATAGCATTATTATAATCAATGTTGTTCAGAATGTCACGCATTTTTAATTTAGCGCTTCAACTCGCTAAATTATTTTCAAGTATGACGCGAAAGGAAGCGATTACATTGAGTTCTAAACTATTCGCACTTGATATTGGCACTCGCTCAGTGGTCGGGATTATTCTCCAAGAAGAAAATGACCATTTTCATGTGGAAGATATTTTAGTAAAAGAGCATAAAGAACGTGCCATGGTAGATGGACAAATACATAATGTCATGTATGTGGCAGAATTAATTAATGAAATAAAACGTGAACTTGAAGAGAAACATGGACCTCTCACAAAGGTAAGTGTCGCTGCAGCAGGTCGATCGTTGAAAACTGAACAAGCTAGTGTGACCATCAATATACGTAATCGACCCATTTTTACTGAAGAAGATATTAGTCGCTTGGAACTTCAGGCTGTTCAACAAGCACAGCAGCAACTCTTGCAACAAAAAGAGGATGCCAAAATTAGCCACTATTATTGTGTAGGTTACTCAGTCCTGTATTATCGCTTGGATGGCGAAGAGATTGGAAGCCTGCTGGATCAACAAGGGGATGAAGCCCAAATCGAAGTGATAGCAACGTTCCTACCTCGGGTGGTGGTGGAATCATTGATTGCCGCTCTTAAACGAGCTGATTTAGAGATGGAAGCATTGACGTTAGAACCGATTGCTGCCATTAATGTGCTGATTCCTCCAACGATGCGTCGCTTAAATGTGGCCCTTGTTGATATAGGGGCAGGGACATCGGATATTGCCATTACGGATAAAAGTACAGTTGTAGCTTATGGCATGGTCCCTACAGCTGGCGATGAAATAACAGAAGCTTTAAGCGACCACTATTTGCTAGACTTCCCTGTAGCTGAAGAGGCTAAACGTCAGCTACAAACCTCTGAAGAGATATTAATTCAAGATATTCTAGGCTTTGATCAGTTTTATCCCAAAGAAGAGGTTTTTTTAGCAATTGAGCCTGCAGTGAAACAGTTGGCGAAGTCTATCGGAGAAGAAATTTTACGACTCAATAACCGAGTAGCTCCCAAAGCCGTTATGCTGGTTGGTGGAGGTAGTTTAACACCCAACCTTACTACAGAACTAGGTCAAGTTCTAAATTTACCAGCTAATCGTATTGCTGTTCGAGGCATTGATGCTATTCAAAACTTAACAAAAGAAGAACATATAAAAGCCTCACCTGAATTAGTCACACCTATTGGTATTGCCATTGCTGCTAAAAAGATGCCGATTCAATATATGAGTTTAACAGTCAATAATCAAGTGGTACGTCTTTTTGAACTAAAAGAAATGACTGTGGCTGATGCCTTTCTAGCTGCAAATATTCGCGCAAAGCAATTATATGGAAAACCAGGACATGGGCTATCTATCAGTGTCAACGGACAGGACATTTTTATACCAGGTGGACATGGTCAGCCTGCTGAAATATTGGTAAACGGGCAACAGGCATCTACAAAAAGCCTGATTAAAACTGGAGATGCCATTCAGTTAATAGAAGGCCAAGATGGGCAACAGGCGACGGCTACAGTAAGAGATCTTATAGATGATGCAGCAATAAAGACAGTGACAATTCAAAACACCAAATATGTGATTGAGCCAAAAATTACTGTCAATAACTCTGATGCATCACTCGATACCGTTTTAAATGATCGTGATATCGTCGTTTTTGATATTGCCGAAACAATTGAGGATGTATTTAAAATTACTAATAATTGGCATTTGTTAAAGCAATTTGAGTCCTATACGATTCAAGTGGATGGACAACCTTTATATTTACCGGAATTTTCCCCACAGCTAATGATTAATGGAAAAATAGCAAAATTGAGCTATGCTGTACAAACTGGAGATGTGATAAGCTTCCAACAACCAGCTCTACCAACAGTACAACATATCGCAGACCAAATGAATCTTTTGCTAGAGGATAAAATCATTATTCATTTCCAACAGGAAGTTTTGGAACTAAAGAAGACTGCAAATGAAGCAATTGTTAATAAAATGGTTGTATCACCACAGTCCACTGTACACAATGGAGCGACTTTAGTATTTAAAGAAAAGGATCGCAGTCGTTGGATTTATCAAGATGTTTTCCGATTCTCTAATTGGCAGCTACCAAGTGCCTTTAAGGGGAATTTTACAATTTTAAGAAATGGCCAGACAGCGAGCTTTGATACAGAGATATTTGGTGGTGATCAATTAGAAATAATATTAGAATCTACACCTATCATTTAAAAAAAGGGATACGTTACAACTTTATCTTGTAACGTATCCCTTTACATTATGCATTATGCACGAACTTCTTCATTTGTTTCTTCTTTTTGATCTGCTTTTTCTGTCGTTTCTTCGGCTTTTGGTTCCTCACTTGGAATGTAATCCTCTAACGGTTCTTCCCCTTCAAAAGAAACCGTACCATCATCAAAAACAGTTGGTGCTTTTGCGGTTTTTAGTGTTTTTACTTTCTCTACTAATTGTGTGGATTGCTCTTGAATTTGTTTAGAAAGTTGAACTGTTTTATCTTTTGCAGTTGTCGAGAAGTCTGCACTCTTATCTTTTAGCTGAACAGCTTGTACAGCCACATCACTGCGTAAATCTTTTCCTGATTTTGGAGCTAACAGTAGACCTGCAGCAGCCCCTACGATTCCACCAACTAATGCGCCAATCACAAAATCCTTCATGTTAACACGCTCCTCTTCATAAATCGAGTCTTGTGGATGATAAAGCTGAGGCAAAGAACTTTCAAGCTGCTGTTCCTTTACTTCGTTAAAATTTGGCTTTTGAGTTGTCATGCAACAATTCCTCCCCATCTAATTATCAAATTTGTCTAGACTGGTTGTCCATCTACTTTCACAGATGCATCTTCAACTTATATGTCTAAGACTTTATTTTTATTCAGCCAGCATAGAATACTCACTGAATAATTATCATTTTTTACGACCCCATTTTCTTTTTGGTGTTTCTTCTACTTGCACAGTTTCAAATGCATAGGCATCTGGTGATACCGATTCCTGCTCGATGATTTTGCGTTTTTTCCATTTATCCGCAATACCCATCGCAACATTACTCCATTGTACAACTTGTGCAATTTTTTCTTCATTTTGTTCTACGCTTTTAGAAACAGAAGAAGTGATCTGCTGAACAGAATTATTTAAACCATTAACGGAGTCACCAATACCTTTAACAGCTTGAACAACTGAATTTAATTGTTCAGATTTATGTTGAATATCCTCTGCTAAGCTATTTGTTTTTGATAATAAAGACGTTGTTTCGCGTGTAATGCCTTCCATTTGGCCTTCAATCCCAGATAATGTCCCAGCTAAGCTGTTTAGGATGGATTTAAGCGAGAATAATGTCATGCCCACGCTCACACATAAAATTAAAAAACCGATTGCAGCAATAATGGCTGCAATATACAAAATCACTTCCATAAGTTGACCTCCTGCTAGTAAATTGTCTTTACTATTACTTTCCCTATCTTCGACAAAAAAAACGGAATTCCTGCTTAAATTTGAGAAAAAACAGCTTAACCCCTACGGACTAAGCTGTTTCATTGTTTTTAAGCACGTCTTCAAAAGCATCTTGGAACTTGTGAACATCACCAGCGCCCATAAATAAGAATACTGCGCCATTATGTTTTGTTAATATATCAATTCCTTCAGTGGTAATCACTGCACTGCCTTCAATAAGTGACGCTAAATCATGAATAGAAAGTGCGCCTTGCGTTTCTCTCGCAGAGCCAAATATATCACATAAATAGGCTGTATCAGCAAGGCTCAAACTATCCGCAAAATCTTGTAAAAAAGCTTGTGTACGTGTAAATGTATGTGGTTGGAAAATCGCAACTAGCTCACGTTCAGGGAATTTTTGTCGTGCTGATTGAATTGTCGCACGAATTTCCGTTGGATGGTGTGCATAGTCATCTATTAAAACATTATCCCCTATATCGGTCTCAGTAAAACGTCTTTTTACACCTTTATACGTGTGTAAACGCTCCTGAATAATATCTGGAGAAATGCCTTCATATTCACATAGCGTAATAACCGCCAATGTATTTAAAACAGCATGATCTCCAAATAATGGGATAAAGAAAGTGCTATAAAATTCATTACGTACAAAAACATCAAATTTTGTACCCTCAGTTGTTTTTTCAACATTACGTGCTTCAAAATCATTTTCAGCACCAAATCCATAATACACAACTGGTACTTTTGCTTGAATACGTTGAAGCTGTTCATCATCACCACATGCGATAATTGCTTTTTTCACTTGTAATGCTAATGATTGAAATGCAGAATATACGTCCTCTATATTAGCGAAGTAGTCTGGATGATCAAAATCGATGTTCGTCATCACAGCATAATCAGGATTATAGGCTAAAAAGTGACGGCGGTATTCACACGCCTCCATCACAAAGAAATCAGCATTTTCATGACCTGCCCCAGTACCATCACCAATTAAATAAGATGTCGGTTTATAGCCACCTACCACATGTGCCATTAAACCAGTCGTAGACGTTTTACCATGTGCACCTGTGATGGCAATGGATGTATAGTTGCCAATATATTCACCTAAAAATTTATGGTAACGAATGACTTCTACACCTATTTCTCGAGCACGTACTAATTCAGGGTGATCATCAGAAAATGCATTACCTGCGATCACTGTCATACCTTCTTTAATATTATCTGCATTAAATGTAAAAATTGGAATATTACGTTCACGTAACGGCTGCTCCGTGAAGAAATATTTATCGACATCTGAGCCCTGTACTTGTTCACCAGCATCAAATAAGATTTGTGCAAGTGAACTCATGCCAGAACCTTTAATGCCTGTGAAATGAAAAACTGTCATTAATTAAACCCCCCGGGAATTTCAATATCCCATCTATCATCTATTAGGTGTATCGTATTATTTCACGAATGGTTAGGTATTAATACCTTCACAAGTGTTAAAAAATACGTACTATTCAACACATCTTGTCTATTATAGCACTTTTTATGCATAAGGATAGATGTGTAACTTTTCTAAAAAAACTAAATTCGACGTAAATTAGATAATCTAGACGAAAACAATGCAATTCTTATTCAAACATAGTAATTAAATCTTCTTCTGTAATGTAACTTTCACGTGGCTTACTTCCTCTTGCTTCCGAAACAAAACCATGTGATTCTAACATGTCAATTAAACGAGCAGCACGATTATAGCCTATATGATACTTTCGTTGAATCAATGAGGTAGAAGCGCCACCTTGCTCATAGACAAATCGGCAAACATCTTCAAATAAATCGTCCTGTTCTGCCGACACCTCTGTTTTCTTTAATAATTCCTCTTGATCGAAAATATAATCAGGCTCACCCTGTTCACGAACATGCTCAATAATCGATTCAATTTCATCATCTGTTACAAAAGTTCCCTGTAAACGCACTGGCGCTGACATACCATTACCTAAATATAGCATATCCCCTCGACCAAGTAACCTTTCTGCCCCCTGCCCATCTAAAATGGTACGAGAATCAATTTGAGAGGAAACTGCAAAGGCAATACGTGTAGGGATATTTGATTTGATTAACCCTGTAATAACATCCACTGAAGGTCTTTGCGTTGCAACAATTAAATGAATACCACATGCACGTGCCTTTTGAGCAATACGGCAAATGGCCTCCTCTACATCTGCTGGAGACATCATCATTAAATCAGCTAGCTCATCAATGACAATTAAAATGTAAGGCAACTTCAGGCTATGTTCATTATTTTTATCTGCTATGGCGTTAAAACGTGTAATATCACGTGCACCTGCATGAGCAAACAGTTGATAGCGGCGCTCCATTTCCTCAACTGCCCATTTTAGTGCTGCCGTTGCCGCCTTTACATCTGTAATGACAGGACTAACTAAATGCGGAATATGGTTAAAAGGCGCCAGTTCTACCATTTTAGGGTCGATCAGCATGAGTTTTAGCTCGTGTGGTGCAGCTTTATATAATAAACTAACCAAAATAGAATTAATACAAACGGATTTACCCGAACCTGTTGCACCAGCGATTAAGCCATGTGGCATTTTACGTAGATCTAACGTAACAGGCTTTCCAGTCAAATCAAGTCCTAATGCTGCCTCTAATGGTGAATCTGACTCAACGAAGGAGGGACTATTTGTTACCTCAGATAAGCGAACAGCTCGTGATACTCGATTTGGGATCTCAATACCGATCGAACTTTTCCCAGGAATTGGTGCTTGAATACGAATGTCTTTTGCTGCTAAGGCAAGTTTTAAATCATCTGCTAAGTTTCGAATTTTACTAACCTTTGTACCATGGCTCACCGTTATTTCAAATTGAGTAACGGCAGGACCTTGCATAATCGATTCAATTTGTGCAGAAACTTGGAAATAAGATAGTGCTTCGACTAATGTGTCGCCCTGTTGCTCCATCCAATCCGTATCTTGTGTTTTTTCCTCTGGTGGCTCTAGGTATTCATCCGTAGGCTTTTGATAGACGTGAGCAGGCTTTGCTGGTAACTCAGCTTCTACTACTTGATTCTCAACAGATTCTACTGAAGCATGCTCTATAATTTTTGAAACGACTTCAGGTTCGATAGCTAGTTCTGGTTCTGACACTTGTTCCCGTTCAGAAGCTAGTTCAAGTTCTGGTTCTAACTCAAGCTTTGGCTCAATAGTTGCAGAAATTTCATCTGCAGCGGTTTTTTCAATTTCTATTTTTTCATTTGTTGAGATACTTGACATTGATGTAACAGGAGCCATTGTAATTACAGCAATAGGCTCTTCAACATTGCTTTTTGTAGTGACACTTTCTACTTCATCTTTTATATCTAGTTGCACTGTACCATCTACTTGCAATTGAATATTCTCTGTCATATGGAAATCGTTGTCATCTTTTGATGGTGAAACGGACATTTCATTTGTTGTCATACTGTCTAAGGACGATGATTTTTCTGGCATCACATCCACTAGTTTGTTTTTCTCTGTTTCCGGCTTGCTCTCTACACGTATAGGCTGATGAGCCATCTTTAATTGCTGTTGGATTCTCCATTTTTCTTTATCTGTTTTTAACATGAGTACATTAAATGGAATTCGACTTTTGTCTTCCTTCGATGCAGTATCAGGAGATTGGTCATCCATTGACGGTTGAACGACAGTAACTTCTCCAATATGGATCGTAGAATTTTCAATTTGTACTTGTTCCACAATCATTTCTTTGACATGGATTTCGGATTGATTTGCTGAAAGTTGTTGAACTGTTTGATCTTGAACAACAGCTTCTTTCTCTTGCCCTTCAAAATCCATAGCAAAAGAAGTCGTTTGAGGCACAGCTACATTTGATGACAAATTTTCCTTATCATCGTTCTCTTCAACTAACAGTTCTTCCTCAAAAATAATTGGTTCACTTACTGTCAAAATTTCTTTCGATTGAATAATCTCATGGTGTTCCGTTACAACCGTTTGGTTTGTGCTAGCCGGCTCTTTTTCTTCTAGTATATTTTCATTTACCTCATTTGTTGTCGCTTCTTTTAAAGGCTTTGCAACAGTTACCTTTTCAACTGCCTGTACATCGGTTTCTTGCTTCTCATATTCCTCTTTTCTTTTATCTAATAATTCTTTGATGGGACTTGGTTTTGCAAAACCATAGACCGGTGAAGGCACATCTGTTGGAACAAATCGTTTGCGATTCTCAGGCATAATACTTTCAACTTTTTGTTCTTTTCGCTGACTCTTTTCTTTCGGTGCAGGTGCAGTCATAGGACTTATAGTAGCTGTTTCATTTTGTGCATCACGAAACACTAAGCTTGCTCTTGAACGAAATTCTTGTTCTGAAGGCTGACTTTTCATCGTTGTTTTTCTACCTGTACGTTTAGAGCGATTTGCTAGTAAATCTCGAATTCCTGAAACCTCTACATCATAAACACTAGAATCGACAATATGATGATTTAAATGTTTTGGTAACGATAAATCCCCAATTTGTCCATAATCATCATCTTCCATTTGATCAAACATTTCTTTTGAGGACGTATAGGATGCCTCACCTTCATCATCGTCAATCAAAGGAAAACGGAAAGTCTTTTGCTTAGAGATTGGTGGTTCTTTTTGTGTATGTAATTGCTCCGACTGAACTTCTCCATAATCCTCATAATATTCTTCATACTCATAGTCTTCATCTTCTTTATTAATAAATTTACTAATTTGTTTTTTAAACCAGTTCACTTCGTTTCACTCATTTCTCTTACACTTCATTTATAGCATTGTCTAGTTTTAAATTCATCAATAGCTCAATGTCTACATCAAAAAGCATACCATAAAAACGGTCTTGAAACTTGCATTTAGAGGCTCATTCTAAACAAAAAAATCGTTATGCTACTAGCATATTAGTAACATAACGATTTAGGGCATTTCACCTTGACACAAGGAATAATATCATGATAAAACATTTAAATTTTAATAATTTCATTTTTAAATAGAGGAATTTTTATTTAGTTGGCGATTCAAAAGAACTACCTACTATAGCATCCTCTGGTAATACTAAAATTCCTTTTTCAGATGGTGCATTAGGAATCGCTAATTCACGTGCTGAACAAAGCATACCGTAAGACTCAACACCACGTAAATTCCCTTCTTTAATAAGCATTCCTGAAGGCATTACGGCACCAATTTTCGCAACAACTACCTTCTGACCTGCTTCTACATTAGGGGCACCACATACAATTTGTAGTATCTCATCTCCTACATTGACTGAACAGATACTTAATTTGTCAGCATTTGGATGCTTGTCCTTTGTTTCTACATAACCAACAACAAATTTTGGTGAAAAATCAACATCAAGATTAATATGAGCTCCATTTTTTTCAATTGCCACTGCTAGCTGTGCTACTAATTCTGGTGTCACTTCTACTAAGCCTTTAGCATCTGTTTGGATGTAACTGCTCGCATTAAATAAATTGAAGGCTTTAATTTCTCCCGTTTGAGCTTCCCTTAAAATAGCGATATCACCAGCACGTTCTACTTCTGTTTTCACTATGGCCTCCGTTGCTAGTTGAACTAGTAAGACATCTCCTACATGCTCTTTGTTGTAAAATACGTTCATTGTTATTCTTGCTCCTTTTTCACTCTGTTTTTTGCTAAGATAAAGATTGGTTCTAGTTCCCCATCTTCATAAATAAAAGATAATGACGTAATCGGTACAGTACCGACTGCAAAGAAATGCATTGTCATCTGTGCTAATACATCATACCCTGTTTCATTACGAATATCACCTATAATTAATACATCTTGATGAGGCACAGATAATGTCATATCGCCCTCCACTTGTGCCTGCATTTCTTTTAAAAAGCTCTCATTTAAAATACGGCTAGCATCATAGCCATCATTCACATTGACAAAATAAAAAATATTACCTGCTACCTCATCTTTTTTATAGGCGGTTGGTAGTTGTTTCACCGAAAAGCGTGCCATTTCTCGAATTTGTTCTACAGTTAATTGTAAGGCTTCTAGCATGGATTCATCAATAAAGCGATAGGTTTTACCTAAATCGAGTGCATAAAAAACGCGCGTTTCAGCTGTATGCTCAGTTGTAATAAAGGCATGCCCTTCTTTTGATGACTGTGGATAAGAAGTGGCACGAATTACGGGATAAATCTGTGTAGTCATTTGGAAACCCTGTTCTTTTTCTTGTACCATCGCATTAAAGGTTTGCTCAATTGTATATAAAACTTCTTCAATCGCTGACTCTTGCTTCTCATTATATTTTGCTAAGATCCCAGGTAAGGAGAGCTCCATCCCTTTTTCAATCATCTTATGATTCAAGCGTAATTTATCGTACTTTTTATCAAAATGAAATTCATATTTCTCTTCAGTTAAATGCTTTTTTAATAGCTCGACTAGTTGTTCAGACTTCATTTGCTTCATCTTTTTCACATCCTAACTTCAAAATGAAACGGCTCACATGTTTGTGAACCGTTCTGTTCATTCCTTCTATTTACTTTATCTTAACCGAATGAACGATTTTCGTCATCTCACGCAAATTATTTTCAATTTGTTTAGCCTTTGAAATGGTTGTCATCTTCACACCACCACTACTTACAATGAGTTCCATTTCATTTTCTTCGTTCGTTTTTAGAACCGCTGTAAAGCCAAAACGACCATCCTTATCAAAAGTCGATTCCTCGATAATTTTGTCCGCTTCATTTTCTTTTAAAAGACTATAATAAAGTTTACTGTCTTGTGCTTCACGATCATTGATAAAAAGAATGTAGCTTTCTTTTCCTTTTGAAATCACAATATTATAAGCATCTGAACTGTCTTCAATTTTAAAGTGTGAGGGTAAGTATAATTTGATATCCCCAATTTCTACTGTATGTTCTTCTGGCTCTTCAGCAAAAACCTTCTCCGTTAATTGGAGCCCATTAGCAATTTGATCATCAATAGATTGATTGCAGCCAGAAAGGACAAGAAGTAAAAGCATTAGGCCAATTGCTCTTAGCCATGAAAATAACATGTCTCTCTTCCTTTCACTACTAACTTTTTTCTATTTTAAAAAAATTATTCATAAGATGCAACCTAACTACCCTCTCACCACTAATTCTTTTTAACTATTTTTGTGAAAATGTGAACAAATATTGACCAACTAAAAGTGAGACAATATGCTCAAACATCATCTGTCTACTCACTAAACCTTGCGTAAAAATACCTACAGCACCTGCACCCTGACGAATATCTCGACGCTTTGTATATTGCTCCATTATCGGTCCAAGTTCTCCACCAGTTCTTATTTCCTGGGCAATTTCTTTTGGCAGAATAATTTGTGCGCCGGCAGCTGTAAACATTGTTCCGTCTGACACAGTTAATGCACCCCAGTTACAAACGTACATTTCATCATCGATTTCGGTTACGCCACCTTCTAAGCCAAATGATAATTCTGCATCCGTTAAAATCAATGCGTTTTTAGCACGATTCATTGCTCCTAATCTAGTTTCTTCATTACTTATCGGTTGATCTGATACTTCAGAAGCAGCTTTGACATGAGTAAAGAGAGGATCCTCAAAGTATTTGCGAACAATTACTTCAACTGCTTCTGTTTTGGCTTTATTGGTTGTGCCAATTGCTATCTTCATTTAATCCCTACTTTCTTTCCATAGAAAAAGATGCCTCTAAAAGGCATCTTCCTAACTTCTTATACATTAGCGTGAATTGTCTCTAATGTCGAACGATCTGCTTTTTTCACTAATTCAACAATTAATGCTTTGGCAGCTGCATAATCATCAATGTGTATAATTGACGCTGATGTATGAATATAACGTGAGCATACACCAATGACTGCACTTGGAACGCCATCGTTTGCCGTATGCACTCGACCAGCATCTGTTCCACCTTGAGAGACAAAGTACTGATAAGGGATATGATTGGATTCGGCCGTATCTAAAATAAATTCACGCATTCCACGATGTGTTACCATTGTACGATCTAAAATACGAAGTAAAGTACCTTTGCCGAGCTGTCCAAATTGACTTTTTTCACCTGACATATCATTGGCAGGAGAAGCATCTAGTGCAAAGAATAAATCTGGTTTAATCATGTTTGCTGATACTTGTGCACCACGCAAGCCAACTTCCTCCATTACATTTGCACCTGAGTATAAATGTGAACCTAATTTTTCGTGCTGTACTTCTTTCATTAATTCAATAGCTAGACCACAGCCGTAGCGGTTATCCCAAGCTTTAGCCATAATTTTCTTCGGATTTGCCATTGGTGTGAATGGACAAATTGGTATAATGGATTGTCCAGGACGAACACCCATAGACATAGCATCTTCTTTATTATCAGCACCAACATCGATAAGCATATTTTTTATATCCATTGGCTTCGCTCGTTCTGCATCTGTTAATAAATGTGGTGGGATGGATGAAACTACACCAGGAATTGCCCCATTTTTCGTATATACTTCTACACGCTGTGCAAGCATAACCTGGTTCCACCAGCCGCCCAATGTTTGAAAGCGGATCATTCCATTATCTGTGATAGAAGTAACCATAAATGCAACCTCATCCATATGACCAGCAACTAATATTTTCGGTGCATCCGTAACATCGCTGTGCTTAACACCAAAAATACCCCCTAAATTATCTTGAACGATTTCATCCGAGT
This sequence comes from Lysinibacillus capsici, assembly GCF_020217405.1. NCBI lineage: Bacteria > Bacillati > Bacillota > Bacilli > Caryophanales > Bacillaceae > Lysinibacillus > Lysinibacillus capsici. Next base: position 3,554,578 of record NZ_CP084108.1, read on the forward strand.
ACTTTTCTAACTCAGAACGCATGAACGCACGTACTGCGTGTTCATTACCCGGAGCGCCTGGTAATTCTGTTAATGTTTTAAATAATTGTAATGTTTCCTCATTCATGATGACTCTCTCCCCACGAAGTAGAATATTCTTCCTTGCCTATTGTAACACAATTATTTCCGAATTCGAAATATTGATACATTTCCTAAATCCGCTAATTGTGAACGTGCATTCACTCTATAGGCTATGCTAAAATAAAGGTATAGAAAAAGGAGGAAAAAAGTATGAAATTACGTGATTTTTTAATTGGTGTCGCAACTGGCTTAGCTGCCGCAGTCATTATTAAAGAAGCTAGTGAAAAAGTTTCTCCGTTCGTACCTGCAGGACAAGTACTTGAAAACATAAAAAGAGAATTTAAAAAGGATTCACCGATTGATGGTTCTTGGATTTTTATGAAAACTGAAGATTTCACAAACGGTATTATTACCATCCCAGTATATCGTGGGGGGATCTCGCGTATGCATGAAGGTGAGATGCAGACATTCGAATTTGCTGCCGATGCACGCTCTGGTGTTGTCGTGGAACTAACAGAAGTTTAATTATGTATATACAATAGAAGCCATCTCATAAAATGGAGATGGCTTCTCTATGTTATTCGGATAATCCTTTATTATTAAAGTACTTTTTATACTTACGATAATAATTTAAATTATTGAGTGTTAGTTTCACCCAACGCTTCGCATTCATATCCTCGTTAAAGTAAAGAGAATTTGTGTATTTACCCTCACTAATTAATTTTTTTGCTTCTAGTTTGAGCTTTTCATTCGATGCATATTTGAATAATACACCTTTAGGAATAATCATCCATAAATGCTTATCCTGCACATATGTGACTTCTTGCTCGATATTTAACATATGGTCATCCGCAACATACTTCATTAAATTATGCCCACTTGCTGTTACATAATAGCTAGAACGACCATTACGTAAATTGATTTCAAAAAGTTTATATTGCTTGTCTCGAATATCATATTTCATATCAAAATTCGCAAAACCTGTATAGCCAATGTCTTCTAGGAAGTAACGTACTTGATCCATTAATTCTTTATCATAGGTTGTCACGATGGCTGCATAACTTCCAATTCCCTCAGGAGAATGTTCTTCTAGAATAGGGTTACCTAGACACATCAGCTTCACTTTTCCATCCTTCCCTACATAGGCATTTAACACACGCATATAGGAATCGTCCCCAGGAATAAATTCTTGAATAATCATTGTATCCTGATAAGTAGAGCTATAAATAGCTTTTAATATAGCCGCTTTTTCCGCTTCATCATGTGCAACAAATACTTTTTTCTTTCCAGGGAATTTACAAGCCCAGTACTCTACAGAGTTAGAAGCCTTTAAAATAATAGGGTAAGCAAATGGAGGTGTAAAGTTTTCATAGTTGTCCGCTGTCACCGTTGTTGTACCTGGATATTTAAAATTATATTGATCACACATTTTATAGAAATTTTCTTTCAATAAAATTTCATCCATCAACGATTCATCGATATAGGGTACGGTAAAATGCTCTTGTAACGCTGGTTTATTTTTGATGATCAGCTTGGCATAATCGTCCCCACATGCTAAAAGCAACAGTTTTTTATCAGCATATTTTTTTGCAACTTCTGCAAGTGCAGGTGCAAAAACATCTTGTTCATTTAAACGGTCTATTTCTTGAAATTCTAGGATATGGCTATCTTGTGTTGCTGTTAAATGAGAACGTCCTAAGACAAGTGGTTTAATACCATATGCTTCATAAAACGCACGTGCCATACCATATGCATTCATATCTGATCCAAGTAAAACGGGTAAAAATGGTTGTTCAGTTGCCATGTTTATTTCAACTCTCTTTTGTATTTTAGTATCGTGTTAAGTGTATCATATTTTCTATCCTGTTCACGAACAAAAACGCGAGGTATTGACATTTTATATGCCAAAATACCTCGCCTTTGCTTGCTCTATTAAAATGTAATAACAGCTTGTCTACTACGCTCTAATTTATCCACAATCTCTTTACCTGACTCATCCCATCTAATCATACGGTAATAAGCATCGTGATAGAAAATAAAGCCATAGTTATTTGCAAGGGCTTCCTTCATCAGTCGCTCCTTTGCAAATACACTTGTCATTGGATAATCGTCATAGGCTAATACCCATAATGGATTTTGATGAGCATGAGTCGGCATAATATCTGCCATATGCAATAACACTTCATCATTTTGTGTTAGCTTAATGACAGCATGTCCCTCACTATGACCACCAGTATGAATCATTTCGATTCCAGGTACTACTTCCAATGACTCTTCGTAGGTTTCAACTAAATGTTGAACTGGCTCCCAATTTTCTTTCCAATAAGTATTTTTTGAACGGATATTGGGGTTACGCATTTCATCCCATTCAATTTTCGTTACAAAAATCTTGGCATTTGGGAAAGTTGGTACAAGTACATCCCCTTCCCACTGCGTTAATCCACCAGCATGATCAAAATGTAAATGCGTCATTAACACTGCATCAATATCTGCTGTCGTTAATCCTAACTCTTGTAAACTAGCTGTTAACGAAGATTCTTCTGTTACACCAAAGTTTCGTAGCTGCTTTTCATTTAATTTGTTAAAGCCAACACCCGTATCAATAAGGTAGTTTTTGCCCCCAAATTGAATAAGGATAGGTTCTGTTGGCAATTCAATTTGATTTTTTTCATTGACTGGATATTTGCGGGACCAAAGAGGCTTTGGTACAACACCAAACATCGCACCACCATCTAGGCACGTAACACCCCCGTTTAGCCATGATAATGACATATTGTGAAACTGTAATTGATCCATCCATATTCCCCCTACAATTTAGTGATAAATTGCGATTCTAAGCGATAAATCGGCTGCCCCTTCGCAGAAAACTTCTCTTCATATTCCGTCATCACATTATCCTCTGGCATATTTGCATGCAGGTCGAGAGATACATACTTTAATAACATCCCATATTCAGACATACTGATTAAAGAATACTCGAAAAGACCTCGGTTATCCGTTTTAAAATGGACTTCCCCATTATCCACTAAAATCGACTCATATAATTTCAAAAAATCCCCGTGCGTTAAACGTCTTTTTGCATGTCTTGTTTTTGGCCAAGGATCTGAGAAATTCAGGTATACACGTGATACATCGTTTTTGTCAAAGAATTTATATAAATCTGCGCCATTTACTTTTAGTAAACGTAAATTCGCTGGAGATTTTGCCTCTAGCACTTTTTCTAGTGCACAAACAATCACACTATCGTAAAGTTCAATGCCAATATAATTGATTGTTGGATTTTGCAAAGCCATACCGGTCACAAATTGTCCTTTTCCAGACCCTACTTCAATATGGATAGGGTTATCATTGCCGAAAACAGCCTGCCAATTTCCTTTAAAGTCTTCAGGATTTGGAATAATCACCTCTGGGTGATCTGTAATCATTTCCTCTGCCCAAGGCTTATTTCTTAATCTCAATGTTGTTCCTCATTTCTTTCTTGTGAAATTATTGATTTTTTTATAGTATAACGTATTCCCTTATAATTCGCATGAAATTATTGCACCATGATAGTTTTATGAATCGTTAACAATAACCTGCCAAGCATTTTGTTGTATTGTACAATGGATATTGGTCTCTTGATTGACAATGCCAATATAATTCCCATCCGTATGGCAGTCAACCTTATCTGCTACGATAAGATCAAAGACTTGCCCCTGTAAAAAAGTAACTTCCTTAAATTTTGTATGCTTTTCAAAAAACACCGTGACAAATACAAGTAATAATTTGATACGAGAAATATCATGTACAATCGTGATATCCACTTGCCCATCATCTGCTTTTGCGGCAGGTGATATTTTCATGCCGCCTCCAAAATAAGGTTGATTACTCATCGCCACAAACCACGTCTGCTGAAATTGCCATTCCTGTTCCCCTGAACGTATCGTTATGTCAAAGCGTTCAAAGCGAAATAACCCTCTAATTACAGCGACAGCATACGAAAGTTTCCCTAGTCCAATCTTATTGAGATAAAACTTAAGACGAGAAGTGTTAATTGATTTTGTCACAAAGGCATCGAAGCCTAGGCCAGCATTATTAACAAATATTTCTGTTTGTTGATTACCAATCTGAACGATCCCTGCATCCATTTTTACATTAGCCAAGGTAGTCTTTACATAATCCTCGATTTGCTGGGCATTGGAAAAGGAGTGAAAATAACGTGCAAAGTCATTACCAGAGCCAGCACGAACTACACCAATTATGATGTATTTATTATGTATAACACCACTAACCACTTCATGAATAGTGCCATCACCGCCAACAACGACAAGCAATTTTTTCTCTTGTTGCTGGTGTGCCCATTGTTGAGCGATTTTCTGTCCATGTCCTGCATATTCAGTAAAAGCCACTTGATAGGAAATCGTTAGTTGCTCTCGAAGTTGGAGCCAAACTTTTTTTCCTTTCCCATTCCCAGCAGCCTCATTGACAATAAATAGAACGTTCATAGATCAGTCCTCTGTTGGCTGAGATGCTTGCTGCCATATATCTCGGTTAAAGGAGGTGGTTTGGACCGTATTTAAAATTGTCTGCGCAGCTCGGATTTGCATATGCTTCATAGGAGAGGAAACTTTTCTTAAATGCTCTATCCATTCATGGTAATTTCGACGATCAACAAAGCGAACCCCAAATGGTGAACCAGGATAATCAAAATACCCATTACGAGATAGCACAACCTTACGGATGGGCATATCAATATCCTCTTGTTTAAATAATTGCGACAGTACCGATTCCATCCGCACTAAGTTAATTGTTGGATTCAGGACTTTAGAATCCTTCGTCCCTACTTTTTTAATCCAGAAGCGATCACTGCCACCTACATATACAGCTTGATTTTCAGCCTCTAAGACCGTAATACAAATACACTCTGTCGGCGACATTAACACTACTTCTAGCTCTATAGGTGCTTTTCTAATTTGTAGTATTGGATAATAAAACAATAGATAATTATCTGGCAATGTTTGCAATAGCATACGGAGCAATGAGTCACGCATGAAGCGAGGATCTACATATGATTTTTCCCGTAATGTTGAACTGGCCCATTTCATTTGAAAATGAAAGAACTGATCAATAAACATTCGTTTCAACTCATGGATGGATTGTGGTGCATACACAATTTTAGGTTCAAATGTGAGCGTCGTTTCTTCTTCAGGAATGATATCCTCATCGCTAACAAGCTCATTTGATATTTCTACTTCTTCCACATCCTCTGTTGTTTCCTTTTGACGTCCAGCAAACCATTTTTTTATGAAGGAAAAACGTTCTTTTTCCTCGTAAGCCTCCGCTTCAGCCTCATTGTCGACATGTTGCCACTCGCTAATATCTTCTCCCAATTCCCACTGTCGCTTAATGCGCTCCCATTGGTTTTTCTTCAGGCGCACAAATTGTGTTGGGTATCTCGCTAAATCAATTTGATAGCGTGAAATGTAATCTTGTAATTTCACTAATTGTGCCATGTAAAGGTCACTCCATTCTTACTCACCATATCTATAGTTCTCTTTTTATCTAGATTGCTTTGGTAGAAAAAAGAGGCATTGTATTCAATACATCGACAATTATTCTACAAATTTCAATCTGTAAAATTATTCATTACTATCCTTTTTATTTTACATGACGATACCAAACATTACATCCATAAAAAAGAGAACTACCCTTATCGATAGTTCTCTTAAACGGTTCTTTTATTTTGTATTCAAAGAAATTGGTAATTTCGCCTCAAAAGCTTGTTGCAATTTACGCGTCCATTCACCTGGCACTCCAGTACCGATTTGGTTGCCATCCACATCAATAACAGGAGTAACTTCTGAAGATACAGAGGATACAATGATTTCATCCATTGTTAATAAATCAGCTTTTGTCATTGGTTCTTCAACGACAGGTAAACTAATTTCCTCTGCACATTTTAAAATGACCTGACGAGTAATACCGTTTAAAATGAAGTTATTAGCTGGGTGTGTATAAAGCTTACCGTCTTTAATCCCATAAACATTTGCTGATGAACATTCTGTTACGATATCCCCGCGATGTAAAATTGCTTCGTAGCAGCCCTTTTCAGCTGCCTCTTGTTTTGCTAATACTGCACCAAGTAAATTTAAAGATTTGATATCACAACGCAACCAACGAATATCCTCTACAAACGTAGCCTTAACCCCTTTCTCAAAGTTTTCATATGCACGTTCACCAGCTTTCACATTACCTGTTAATACAGCTGGGACACTTGCATCTGGGAAAACGTGATTACGTGAATTGGCACCACGTGTAATTTGGAAATAAACATGCCCTGTACCAAGATTATTTTTTTCAATCAGCTCATGTAATAATTTGTGTAAAACGTCTTTTGTATAAGGAATAACAAGACGAATTTTTTCGGCGCTTGCATAGAAACGATCAATATGCTCTTGTGCTGTAAACATATTTCCGTTATACACTTTGATTACTTCATAAATGCCGTCACCAAATTGATAGCCTCGATCTTCTGGTGATACTGCAATGGATCCTTCTTCAACAATTTGATCATTCCATAATGAATATGCCATGTTTTGTTCATCCTTTTCGTCTTTGAGTTATTTTTTTCCTGCAAGTTCAACAATTGCTTCAGCATAAATTGCCGCTGCTTTTACGAGGTTTTCAACGACAACAAACTCATCCGCTCGATGCGCTACATCTGGCTCCCCTGGGAACAACATGCCAAATGCCACGCCTTTTTTCATCACACGTGCATACGTCCCACCACCAGTTGATAATAAAGGTGTTTCTGTATCTCCCGTTTGACGTCTATAAATAGCTGCTAATGTCTGGATGAATGGATCATCTTCGCTGACATAATGTGGCTTGGAGTCATCTTGTATGTCTAGAGAAAACCCTTTTTCTACCGTTAAGCGTTGTGCTGCTGTTATTTTTTCATCGAACGGATAGGAAACTGAATAGCGCATACTAATTACTAAACTGCCACCTTTATGGACATCATAGCTTACGATCCCTGGATTTAATGTTGTTGGTCCTGACATTGTATCCTCAAACTGCAGATCGAGCTGACTACCATAATGATCCTGATAAAAAACATCTGCAATAAAGTCGACAAATTGTTTACTTGCTTCTGTCGTCAACTCTTGTTGTAAAAATGCTGCAAGATAAACAGCTGCATTGATACCTTTATCTGGTTCCATTGCATGGGCTGCTTTACCTTTGATAGTTATTATATAGCGAGACTCCTCCATTAATAAAGAGCCTTCTAGCTGATTTTTGCTTAAAAATGTTTGAAAATTCTGTTCGAATGATGCTGTTACATGCTGAATCATTGCTTTTGCAAAATCAGGTACCATATTTGAGCGCTTTCCTGCATTAAATAGTAGTAGTTGTTCTTTCGTTGCATCACCCACTTTATTTTGAGAGAACACAAGCTCTGCAATGCCTTTTTCTGCATTGATGAGCGGGAAATCCGCATCTGGTGCAAAACCAATTGTCGGCATTTCCTCCTGTTTAAAATAGTGGTCGACACAGCGGAATCCTGTTTCTTCGTCTGTACCAATAATCATTCGTACTCTTTTTTCTAACGGAATACCTGCATCTTTCACAAGTTTCATGGCCATCCATGCCGCAATCGTAGGCCCTTTATCGTCAATCGCACCACGTGCAAATAATTTACCATCAGCTACTGTGCCGCTGAAAGGAGGGTAAGTCCAATCTGCTTCTTCTCCAATTGGGACAACATCAACATGACATAAAATACCAAGTAAATCTTCACCAGTTCCCATTTCAATATGTCCAGCATAATTATTAACATTTTTCGTGAGCAGGCCTTCTTTTTGACCTTTTGCTAGTAACCATTCAAGCGCTTGAAGTGGACCATCTCCAAAAGGTACTTCAGTAGTTATTGTATCCTCATCGAGCACACTATTTATTTGCACAAGCTCCTGTAACTCTTGTATTAATTCGTCTTGCCTTTCTTTTGCAGCTTGTAACCAATCCATACCATGTACCTCCTTCAAAGTATTAACATTATTCTACACCTTACAACATATATGACAATCAGCTTTCTGACAACTATTTTCAGTAACTTCTACTGTCACTACCATATATAGCACGTTTTTCACGTATTCCCACAAAATACAGTATAAATTTTATATATTAATTGTAAATTTCTCTTGCATTCACTAGAAAATTAAGTAGTTTTTCTATATAATAAAGTTATCAGAATAATTGTTCTGACTATAAAATTAGAAAAGGGGATGTCTAAGGCAGCTACTTATTAGCCTAAGTGCACTCCGCACATATTGTCGTCCGCTAGTCTTTGCCAAGAGAATTAAGATGAAGGAGTGGTTCATTTAATGAAACCAACTACTGATCGAATGCTTAATCGTATTAAAGACGTGTACATGTTTATTTTAGACAAAGGAACCGTGTCTACACAGGATTTAGTCGAAGAGTTTAGTATCACTCCTCGCACCGTTCAAAGAGATTTGAACGTGTTAGCCTTTAACGATTTGGTGACGAGTCCAAGTCGAGGCAGATGGACAACGACGAAGAAAAAAGTAAAATTAACGTCTTAGTTTTACGTTTTGTACGTAAAGCATTATGTATGGAAAAAGAATGGCCTTTCGTCGGGGTCATTCTTTTTTGTCGTTAGAAGATTATTAGATTTTTTGCCCACTTTGCTTACTGACTTCTCCGTCTTGCTTTCTGTATAAGGTAATTATTTTCACCTCTTTGTCAATCATCGTTTTATGTAAATTGATGATTTATAAAGGGATTATTTACATCGCTCCTTTACCCTTCAATCTGAGCTTCACATTTTAGCATAGCAGCATAAATCTGCACGCCATTAGCTGCTCTGTTCTCTTTCAAGATTATTTTAACTATTTACAGTTGTTTAACAATCCGTTAAACTCGAAACATTCTAAATGTTGAGAGGAGGATTTTATATGACTTTGTCAAAGTTGTTTCATCCATTAGTTTGGATTATTTTAGGTGGGACAATTTTCACACGTATTGCAAGCTTTATGGCAATGCCTTTTTTAGCTATTTATTTACATAATGAAATTCAAGCCTCTCCCTTACAAATTGGATTGACAATTGGTATCGCGCCACTCATTTCCACAGTAGGTGGATTTTTCGGTGGTTATTTAACAGATCGCTTTGGTAGAAAAAGCGTTATTCTATTAACAATTATCGTTTGGAGTCTTGTGTTCTTTGGCTTCGCAACGGTTCATGCTGTTTGGCTTTTTATTCTATTCAATGCTTTAAATGGACTTTGTCGATCATTTTTCGAACCTTCCACACAGGCATTGATGATTGATTTTACACCTGCCGATAAACGAAAAAGACTATTTTCCTTACGTTATACGGCCATAAATATTGCAGCGGTTATTGGTCCTATTATTGGCGTGTATATCTCACAGCTATCCAGTCCAAGTATCCCTTTTATGCTGACAGGGATGATGTATATTATTTACGCAGTGTTTTTATTTTTTGTGTTAAATCGCTATCAAATGCAGCAACCCAAAGCTGTTACACAAACAAAAATCCTCAGTACATTCACGATTCTTTTGACAAATCGTGTGCTGCTTAGCTTCATATTGGGAGCCATTTTAATCAATATTGGGTACTCGCAATTTGACTCAACGCTACCTCAAATTATCGAATTAAAGATTGATGAAGGTGCGAAACTTTATTCGTTATTAATCTCTCTCAATGCAGCAGTTGTGTTATTACTACAATTACCTATTAGTATAGTATCAGAGCGCTTTTCATCTACAGCCACATTATTAGTAGGTGTACTGTTCTTTGCTATTGGATTATGTATGTTTGGATTCTCCAATAATTATACGCTCTATATCATTGCCATGATTATTTTTACCATAGGTGAAATCTTTGCCTTCCCTACAATGAATGTCATGATTGACGAAATTGCACCAGATACTCAAAAGGCAACCTATTTAGGGGCTGCACAATTTAAAAATTTAGGTGGCTTTATTGGCCCAATAATAGGCGGTTGGCTCTTGACTCATTATATGAACGCTATGTTTCCTGTCATCGCTGTTCTTGTTTTATGTAGTTGTATCTTTTATAGAACAAAAATAGCAGCTCATTAATAAACGCCCCATTGCTATCAAAATAGCTAATTATGCTATCGATAGAATGGGGCGTTTTTTTAACTATTATAACCCTCGTCAGCAGCGACCTCTGCATAACTAGAATATTGATCCTTACCAGCATTTTTGGATTGATAAAGCGCTTTATCGGCCCGTTCAAATAAGCTCATTTCTGTATCCTCAGCATGATTATAAATGGCTCCGCCCATGCTCACAGACAACACAGACCATTTCTCGCTCGCTTGGCCATCATATCGAACTGATCTTATTTGAGTCAAAATGTCCTCTGCCATGTGCTGCATCTGTTCCTCTGTTGTATCGTATAAAACAATGGCAAATTCATCCCCACCGAAGCGTACGACAAAGCCACTTTGTTTCACAACATGCTTTAAAATTTTCGCTGTTTCAATGAGGATATGATCTCCTTCTACATGACCAAATTGATCGTTTACTTGTTTAAAGTTATCTAAATCAATTAACAATAAACCTGGCACATTCATTTTTCTTTTTCTTAATAAACTATCAATTTTTCTAATATATGTAGCACGGTTATAAACACCTGTTAACGGATCGAAGGTAGCTAGGTGTATTGTTTTAGATAAAATTTTATTAATAACTAACAGCATAATAAAGGATGTTAGTAGGGCGATAGACAGTAAAATCCAAAATTGTTTCGTATTTTTTTGAAGAGCTTCCATTTTAGTGAAATTGATAAATTTCACATAGACAATTCTTTTGGATGACTCCCCTCTCACTGTCTCTGCTTCATAGGGCAGAAAACGATGTGTTTCTATATAACCATTGTCTAAAGCCTTTTCATATTCAACTGGCTCCATTGTTTTCTTTGCTAGCTCGAAGTATTCTTGAAATTTCTTAGATTGCTCCTGTACAGTGATTCTCTTCGATCTCGAATCATTAAAGAAAACGCCACCTGCATTAATAGCTTGCACATCCACTAAATCAATATATTTACTAATTAAGTACTGTGCAGTTTTCTCAAAATTAAAGGTTTGGAAGACAGGATCATTTAGTAGGTCTATACCTAACTCAAGCAAATATTTCTTATCATGTGTTGCCAGATAGCCAAATTCTCGATATTCTCCTGTTGATGTTGAAATATCAATGCCATCTGTAAAAAATTCGCCACTAGCGCGCCGCTCATCCAATAAAGCAGAAAAACGTTGACAGCAAAGCGAGAAATCCAAGCCAATATCTCTGGCAAAAGTCGTGTAAACCACTGTATTGGATTGATCCACTATGTAAATATCCATACCATGTTTCTTTTTCATTTGCTGCAAATCCCAAGTAGCTACATTGGGGTTTTCATGGTAATAGTTTTTTAACTGTCTAAGCTCCTGTTCCATTTTGTCTGAAATAGTATTATCAAAATAAAAATGGGCATCATCGACAGTTTGCATATCTGTCAAAATATGATTTTCAATTAATATTTTATTCATGCTCACTTGCTTTTCTATCTCTGTTACCAGTATTTGTCGGTTTACATATGAAATAACGGCAACAAGTATGAGTGCAAATGCTATTAAAGATAGTAATAATTTAATACGCAGGTTCTTCATTTAATTGTCCTCTACTTATTTATACCATCGTCTTTTGGGAAACATTTCAAAATATGATACATTCTATGACTATATCACAATAACTCATTTCATATTATACAGTTACAGTCATATTACTGTATATAAAAATCCCCGATGCTATGTGAGGCATCGAGGAATAATATGTTTAATGATTGTTTTGTAGATCGTTTAGCTCTTCAGCAGTGAGCTCACGATATTCACCTAATGCTAGATTTTCATCTAATTTCAGGCTTCCCATGGAAATACGCTTTAAATATGTTACACGTTTTCCTACAGCCTCAAACATTCGCTTTACCTGATGAAACTTGCCTTCTTGAATCGTTAGCTCTATTTCCGATTGCTGTGCAGACTTTAGAATCACAAGCTTTCCAGGCTTTGTAACATAGCCATCATCTAGTTCAATACCATTTGCAAATTTCTCGGCATCTTCTTCTGTCACAACGCCTTCAATCTGTGCGTAATAAACTTTTGGCACATGCTTTTTTGGAGACAATAAATTATGAGCTAAGTGACCATCGTTTGTTAATAAGAGCAACCCTTCTGTATCTTTATCTAATCGACCAACAGGAAACGGTTGAAAATGCTGGTGTAATGGCTCTAATAAATCAATGACTGTTTCATCTCTTAAATCCTCAGTGGCAGAAATAACACCAGGCGGTTTATTCATTATAAAATAAACAAATTCTGTATAAACAACGCGCTCTCCAAACACTGATACAATTTGCTGTTCTGGGTCTACATGTAAAGCTGCATCCTTGACATAAGCACCATCTACTGTGACAGCTTTTTGCTTTAATAACTGCTTCACTTCCTTACGAGAACCGTACCCCATATTTGCTAGTAATTTATCTAAACGCATCGTTCCACTCCTATTTCAATCCCAGTTTACTCATAATACGGGTTAATCGTTCACCTAATAGCTTTTGGGCTAAACCTAGGCGTAATGATAAAAAGCCATAAACAGCCGCACCAACACCCGCACAAATAATGGAGAATAGTAATGCTGAGAATTTACTATCAACTGGTCCCATTAGTAATTCCAATAATTTATGCACCATCAGCACGCTAATGGCCATCGCCATTGTCAATAAAGCAATTAGCATGACACGACGCACAACCATTTCTGATCGATAATTCAACGTTTTTCGTAACACAAGCATATTAATGATAATCGAAACACTATAGCCAATAGCTGTAGCTACTATTGCACCATCTGCCTCTAACCAGCGAATTAAAGGAATATTTAATGCTAGCTTTACGAAAATTCCAGATAATAAGCTGAAAACAATCCACTTTTGAAAATCAATTCCTTGAAGTAGTGCTGCTGTGACTTGAAATAACGCAAATAAAATAGCAACAGGTGCATAATGCGCTAAAATCGTTGCTCCCATTTCGCTTTCTGAATAAAGCATAAAATAAATTTCATTGGCTAATAAAGAAATACCAACCACAGCTGGCAATGTAATAAAGATTAAAATTTGATAGGTCTTATCCATTGCATGGCGGAGCGCTAAATACTCCCCCTGTGTAAAATACTTTGTAATTGTTGGTACAAGCGCCATCGAAAATCCAGTCGCTAGCATAACAGGGATGATAACAACTTTATGTGTCATAAAGTTAATCATCGATAAATAGGTATCTGTTACTTCTGCTAAACCAATGGACGTCATTGCTCCATTAAACGTAAGCATGTCGACTAATTGGAATAATGGATTGGCCACCCCTACAAACACCATTGGGATGGAATAGGTAATCACTTCTTTATAAATATTGGACATTGGTAACTGTGTGGAAGTCACACTTTGGCTACGTAATAAGTTAAATTCAGGCTGATATTTTTTCCAGTAATAATAAAGAACACCTAATCCACCGATTGCCCCGATAAATGCTGCAAACACAGCAAAGGAGATGGCTGTCTCTGGTTTTCCTTTAAACACAATAACCACTAGGAATGATCCACCAAGTAACACAACAATTCGCACAATTTGTTCCACCAATTGTGAAACGGCAGTAGGCTCCATTTTGTCGTAGCCTTGGAAGAAGCCACGCCATAGACTCATAAATGGTACTACGATTAAGGCAAAACTAACCCATCGTATTACTGAAGCAATTTGTTCAACTGTAAAGACTTGTTCCTCACTCTTAATAACTAGCCCTGCTATGGGCATAGCAAGTAGAAAGAGAGCAATAAATGCTGCAAAGCCAGTCACCATCATAATAAGAATGCCAGATTTCATCAGCTTGCGACCCGATTGATAATCCCCCATGGCATTATATTTGGATACAAATTTAGAGACGGCTATTGGCGCACCTGAAATGGCGATTGCCAGCATAATTGAATAGGGAATATATGCATATTGATAAAGCGCAATGTTCTTTTCGCCAACAATTGCATAAAACGGAAAAATATAAATTAATCCGAGTACCTTCGATAAAAACATCCCCATTGTTAATATCGCAGTACCTTTCATTAAATTGGACATCATACCCATCCATTCATTGTAAAATCAATATTATTATCGTAACACTTTAAAGGCTCTTATAAAACATTTTCCTTACTCATACACGACATGCAAACGCTGTCACCTTGTAAATGATTTAAGTAAACCAATTGTAATCTTACCACATTTATAGGAAATGAGACGCATAAAAACACCAAAAAGTTCATTCATAAAGAAACTTGAAGAAAAAAGGCCTTAAAATAATCGGTGAGGAATTGAACATCCCCACCGATTAAGGTATTTCTTATACCATGTCCACAAAGAACTTTTTATACCATACTAGGAATACATAAACTGTCCAAATATAACGACCACGATTTGCTTTCCCTTCGTAGTGCTCATCTAGATAGCCAACTAATTGTTTTGTATCAAAAAATTCATTTGCAAAGTCAGTTGTAAACATTTCTTTTACCATACTGTAATACTTTTCTTCACGTAACCAGTGACGAATTGGCACTGGGAATCCAAGTTTCGGACGCTTTGCCCATTCTTCTGGCAATTCCTGATGTGCAGCTTGACGTAAAACATATTTTGTATCGATATCATTCACACGGTATCTTGAAGGAATATTTTTCGCTAACTCCATTACTTCTTTATCTAAGAATGGTACACGTAATTCAATTGAGTGTGCCATACTCATTTTATCTGCCTTCAATAAAATATCACCAGGCATCCAAAGATTTAGATCTAGATACTGCATTTTTGTCACATCATCATCGCCAGGCACTTCATCATAAATTCGTTTTGTAATCGATTTTACAGATGGGGCATTTTTATAAGCTGGCTTTAAAACATTAATAGCATCTACTTCATCCCAAACTACCGCTTCTCCAATAAAGCGCTCTTCTACTGTTTGAGCACCTTTAATAAGGAAATTCGTGTATTGATTTTTCGGTAGAGCTTCTGCCATCCCACGTAATGTTTTTCGAAGACCTAATGGTAATTTTTCGTATTTTTGCATTCTTCCTGAGTTTTGATACCAAGCATACCCACCAAAAATTTCATCAGCACCTTCACCTGATAGGACAACCGTTACATCCTTTGAAGCAAGCTCCGAAAGGAAGTAAAGTGGCACTGAAGATGGATTGGATTGTGGTTCATCCATATGCCATTGAATTTTAGGTAGCGCTTCAAAACACTCATCTGCTGTAATGTATCTACGTTCATTTTGAATATTCAACGTATCGGATAATTCTTTTGCAAGATTTGTCTCATTGAACATATCTTCATAGTCCGCAAACCCGACTGAGAAGGATTTATCTGGGCGTAATAAGGACGTAATATAACTAGAGTCAATACCACCCGATAAGAATGAACCAACTTTTACATCACTGATTTGATGAGCCTCTACAGATTCTTTAACAGTCGAACGAATTTCTTCAATATATTTTTCGATTGGTGCTTCTTTTGCATGGAATTTTTTATCCCAATATTGCACGATTTGCTTTTGTCCATTTTGAATTAGCATATAGTGTGCTGGTGGTAATTTAAAGACACCTTTAAAGAAAGTTTCATCCATAGATGAATACTGGAATGTTAAATAAGGGCGAAGTGCCTGTTTATTTAACTCTTTAATAAATGATGGGTGTGGTAAAAACGATTTAATCTCAGAACCAAAGATAAACGTACCGTCAGTTGTATGCTCAGAGTAATACAATGGTTTGATTCCAAAGCCATCGCGTGCAATGAATTGTAAATCATTCTTTTTATCCCAAATACAGAAGGCAAACATCCCACGCAGTTTCTTCACAAAATCTACGCCATATTCTACATAGCCATAAATAATGACTTCACTATCTGACTGCGTTTTAAACGTATGACCTTTTTCAATAAGATCTGCACGCAGCTCTTGGAAGTTAAATATTTCTCCATTAAATACAAGCACAATATTGCCATCTGCACTATATAATGGTTGATTTGCTACGTCTGATAAGTCAATAATACTTAATCGACGGAAACCCAACGTCACTTTATCGTCACTATGAATACCACCGCTATCTGGTCCACGGTGAATAATTGTATTCATCATATTTTCTATCGTCTGATGATGATCAATCACATTTGTTCCATTAATATAACCTATAAATCCGCACATTCTATTTTTCACCTCATAATTTAGTGCATAACCTTTACCATAATAGCACGAAAAGACATTCATTTCATGCTGACAATGCTAATAAAGGAAAACTTTCATTCATCCAATTGTACAACAAAGAATATTGTGTTTCATTCTACTGTATAAGCTCTTCATCCCAAAAGAAGAGATACAGAATTATAAAACACTTTTCTATTATTTTCAATGTCAAAGAAAGTCCCTCTCTATATAGACTTCATGTATAATAGGAAAGATTCCTAATTTGAACAGAAAGTGAGTTTCTAACTATGTATGATGTAATCGTGATTGGTGGTGGCCCATCTGGTTTAATGGCGGCAATTGCTGCTGGAGAGCGCAAAAAGAAGGTGTTATTGTTAGAAAAAGGCACAAAACTAGGCAAGAAATTGGCCATTTCTGGCGGAGGACGCTGTAATGTTACAAATCGTTTGCCTGTTGAAGAAATTGTGAAACATATACCCGGCAATGGACGTTTTCTCTATAGTCCATTTACCGTTTATAATAATGAAGATATAATTGCATTTTTTGAAGGGCTTGGTGTCGCCCTAAAGGAAGAGGACCACGGTAGAATGTTCCCTGTATCCAATCGCGCACAAGATGTCGTTGATGCGCTGATTAGACAGCTACAACGTCTTCATATTGAAGTTCGTTTACACACAGCTGTCAGTAAGCTTCTAATGGATGAAGATAAAATTTTGGGTGTACGTCTTGCTGACGGCACCGAAGTCCGTAGTCAAGCAGTCGTTGTAGCCGTTGGTGGCAAGGCGGTTCCACAAACAGGCTCAACAGGTGATGGCTATCCTTGGGCTGAACGTGCGGGTCATACAATCACAACCTTATTCCCAACGGAAGTCCCTGTTATTTCAAAAGAAGATTTTATTCAAGCACGTGAGCTACAAGGACTAGCATTGCGTGATGTTGCTGTCTCCGTGCTAAATAAAAAAGGCAAGACACTCGTCACCCATCAAATGGATATGCTCTTTACCCATTTTGGTTTAAGTGGTCCTGCTATTTTGCGTTGTAGTCAATTCGTTGTGAAAGAATTAATGAAAACAGGCTATGAGCCCGTGACAATGCGTATTCAAACATTAGTACATTATAATGAAGAAACATGTCTACAATATTTAAATAAATTAATAAAAGAAGATCCGAAAAAGGCTGTGAAAAATGTTTGGAAAGGCATAGCACCTGAACGATGGCTCTTGTTCTTATGTGAGCGAGCACATATTGATGTTCAATTGACGGGTGCTGAATTATCCCAAGAGAAAATTCGTCAGCTAGCACGTTTACTAGTAAACTTCACGTTGAAAGTGAGTGGCACACAGTCACTTGATAAGGCATTTGTAACAGGTGGTGGTGTCTCTGTAAAAGAAATCGAGCCAAAAACAATGGCCTCAAAGAAAAAAGAGGGACTGTTTTTTTGTGGAGAAATTCTTGATATTCATGGCTATACAGGCGGCTATAACATCACTTCAGCCCTCGTAACGGGACGTATTGCAGGAATGCATGCGGCATTATAATAGAAGAAAAAGCGTGTCCGTAGAAAACGGACGCGCTTTTTTAGCTTTCACTAGTCATATAGACTTCTTCAAATGGTTGGATAATAACAAAGCCTTCACCAGAAAACGCCATCTGGATGGATTCTCCACTGCCTCGGCCGATAAATGTACGGAAGCTAATATCTGTTTTAAATTCAGGTGTTAAGTTGCCTGACCATGCGACAGTAGCATGTGGATCAGTATATACTGTTTCACCTGGTTTCACTAATAATGTCAGTGGTTCAAAATGAGTTGTAATCGCAACCTTCCCTGTTCCTTGAAGTGTTACATTAAATAAACCACCTGACATGATGCCAGCCATTTTACGCATCAAACGTATATCCCATTCGATGCTAGGCTCAAAGGCAAGTAAATCATTGCCATTGACACAAATACTGTCGTTTTTCAAATCAAAAACAGTTACTTTCTTTCCTTGGTCCGCTAAATAGAGTCTGCCCTTTCCGCTAGCTTTCATCAATTGCGTACCTTCACCCGTTAAAGCCTTTTTAAACATTTTGCCAAGACCATGCTCCAAGACGCGCTCACGTTCAAATTTAATATCACCTGTATAGGAAATCATAGCGCCCATTTTTGACCACACTTCACCGTTTAGATTAACCTCTAATACGCGTTCAGTTTCCAATTCAAAATAATCATTCTCATTATCGTCCTGCTGTGTTTTATGAACAAATTCATCTAAAGAAAATTTCCCCATGATTGATCCCTCCCTAATTACTTTATATACGTTGATCGTTGAGAAAAGATTCAATTTTTAACGGATTGTTCCTCGTTGTGTATTTCGTTACAAAATTTCTCTTTTAATAACGAAATCACTTTATTTCCAGTAATGTTATTGACATCAGACACATGCTGTTATACATTAAACAAAGAAATTGTACTTGTTATATAACAAGTAATTCAAAAAAATAACTATATAAGTGCCATCCTCGAAATGACACCTATATAGTAAATTGAAAGTTCATATTATTGTGTAGCAGATACATCTCCAACATTTTGCGCTGCTTTTAAAGCTGTTTGCTTACGTACATCTGCACGTAACGTTAAGGAAATAATCAACGAAGCTGCGATTAAACCTGCGAATACATAGAATACAGGAATGTAACTTCCATACGCATTTTTGATTGCACTTACTAACAATGGTCCAAAAACTCCACCCAATGACCACGTTGTTAATAAATAACCATGAATCACACCAAGTTGCTTTGTGCCAAATAAATCACTTGCAAATGCAGGTAGATTTGAGAACCCACCACCATAGCAACTAACAACTAAGAAGATAAGTGCTTGGAAAATAATTACGTTAGTTGTATGTGGTAAAACGATAAATGTGATTAGCTGTGCAGTAAAGAAAATAACGAAAACGTTAGAACGACCGATATAATCAGACACAGCGGCCCAGATTAAACGACCACCACCATTAAATAACCCCATAATTCCTACCATTGCGGCAGCACCTGCTACTGATAGACCGACAATTTCCTGTGCCATTGGTGAAGCAACAGAAATCATCATAATCCCTGCTGTTACATTAACTAAATGCATTGACCAAAGCATCCAGAAGTGCTTTGTTTTAACAGCTTCTCGTGCTGACATAACAGCTAAATCTTTTTTCACTACGTCCTTACCATTATTGGCAGCTGCTTTCATATTAGCAGGCATATAACCTGGCTTAGGTGGTGCTATATATGATGCCCCTAAAATCATTAACGTGAAGTAACTTGCCCCTAGAATAAAGTATGTTGTAGAAATGCCAACTGCCTCCATTAAGTTGGCTGCGACTGGTGCTGTAATAAGTGCACCCGATCCAAAACCAAGTACGGCCATACCTGTAGCTAGACCACGACGGTCTGGGAACCATTTTACAAGTGTTGATACAGGTGCAATATAGCCAATCCCCATTCCTAATCCACTAAGAACACCATATGTTAACCAATACATAACAACAGAATCCATTGAAATGGCTACACCAGCACCAGCTTGTCCTGCTCCAAATAAGACAGCTGCTACCATCGCCGATTTACGTGGTCCCATTTTTTCTACTAAACTACCAAATAATGCAGCTGAGAACCCAGCTAATCCCATCATAATGGTAAAGGCAATCGTTACCTTTGTTTCACTCCATCCCATTTCTGTGACAATCGGTAGCTTGTATACACTGTATGCATAGGCTCCACCGATTGAAAGGTGAATAGCGATTGCAGATAATGCAATTAACCATCTATTTTTATTCATAAATTCTCATTTCTCCCCTCTTTTGCTACCTGTGAAAATTCTATGAACGTCCATGTAAAACAATTTACCACTTAGAATTATTCAAATGCAAGATGTTTTTCTAAAAAATATTATTTCTCCAAAAAGTTTTTCATTCTTTTCTTAAAAATTAAAATCAAGCAAACCTTACAGCCTCTAAGAAAAATAAAGTTTCACAAACTAAAAAATCTACATATACTAGATTTTATTATTTTTCTACTCTACTTTATCGTTATATATTAATTATTCTCAAATAATTATTTTTGTGTATATTTTCACATGCTGTTTATGAATAAAATCTTAATTAGAATATTAATTTCTATTATCTATCTAAAGAAAGAACTATTTCTTTAGTTTATTACGCTAGAATTTTTAAGAACAGAAGAGAAATTTGAAACTATTTTCTACAAGATTTTTACTTTTATATGTATGAATAAAAAGCTGGTTTCTGTCTTTTATTTCCATATTTTTATTCTAATTTAAAAAAATTACAATACAATCAATGTATATTTCAAATTATTTATTGAAAGTGAAAAATTTTTTATTATTCAAATATATATATTAGAGTCCAATTTTCTGGCATATGTATGCCATTACAACAATATAAATCATATTTATCATTTGTTTTGTTATACTACACAATAAAAAAAATACTCTTCAACAAATCTTGTATTACAACAGCTTTGTTATTTATGGTAATTTAGTATAAACTAAGAATTTTTAGTATGTTTTAAGGTAAACATGCTTATTTTGTAGAATTGGGGTGATGAATGTATAAAAGAAAGCTAATAGCTATCGCTCTTTTATATGTCTATGAAAAATATATCTTTACGTCTAAAAATGTTTATTTTTTCGTTTATTATTGTCCTTTTTTCTATAGCAACAAGTGGTGCTATCATGATCCATAACCTTTCGGGTGCATTTGAGAAAGAATTTGGAGCACGAGCCATTGCTATCGCGAGAACCGTTTCACAACTGACAGATGTACAAAATAATGTTGGGAAGCCGAATGGATTTGAAGTTATTCAACCTATTGCGGAGAGAATTCGTTTAACAACTGATGTTGATTATATCGTGATTATTGATATGAATAAAATCCGCTATTCTCACCCTTCCGAGAGCAAACTCGGCACAGTTTTTGAGGGTGGAGACGAAATAGAAGCTTTTTCACAGCATGAATACATATCAAAAGCTCAGGGAGTGCTTGGCTATTCCATCCGTGCATTCGTTCCTATAATGAATGAAGAAGGTACACAACAAGTTGGTGTTATTACAGTTGGGTTACTCACCCCAAAATGGTACAACCTACTAGATGAATATCAATTTGATATATTGATTTCTCTTTTTTGGGGACTAGCTATTGGATTAGGTGGTTCAGTCTGGGTGGCTAATCACCTAAAGCGTCAAACATTTAACTTAGAACCATACGAAATCGCACGCTTAGTCGAAGAGCGATCTGGCATTATACAGGCAATGGATATCGGTATATTAGCAACTGACGAAAGCGGTAATGTATCATTTATTAACCGTCTCGCAAGGCAGTATACTCATTTCTTTGAACAGAGAATTTCCCGCAAAGAATTATTTAATGGGACATGGCTTGCGGAAGACATTTTACAGCAGCATGAAATATATAGACCTTTACTTATACATGACCAGATGTATTTAGTACGCACATTCCCTATTCGAATTTTAGATCAAAATGCTGGATACCTTATAATGTTAACGGATCGTAAAGAGGCAAATATGTTAGCTGAAGAATTAACAGGGATTAAAATGCTTGTGGATTCCTTACGAGCTCAACAGCATGAATATATGAACCGTTTACATAGTATTGCAGGATTAATTCAACTAGATCGTAATGATGAAGCTTTGAGTCTTATTATTGATGAAATTACGGATGAAGAGGAAATTATACAAATTTTACATGATAAAATACTTGATTACTCGATCCAAGGTTTATTGCTTGGGAAGTACTCGCGAGCAAAAGAACTCGGCGTGGAACTGACCATTGATGATGATTCAAAACTAGACGATATTATGAGCGGTTTTTCTAGTGGTGATTTGGTAACAATAATTGGGAATTTGCTGGATAACGCGATGGAAGCATGCTTTGAGTGTACGTATAAAGATGTACGATTAACGTTAATTGGCGATAAGCATTATCTATATATAGAAGTACAGGATAGTGGCTTGGGGATAATAGGTTTACCGCATCGAATTTTCGAATATGGTTTTACTACCAAACAAAAGGAAGGACATGGTATTGGCCTTGCACTTGTTAAACAAATTGTAGAATCTAATAACGGAAATATACAAGTTGAATCAACAGTCAATATCGGTACAAATATTACTATTGAGGTAGGGATGATAGAAGAACAATGAGCATACTTTCAGTTTTTATTGTAGAAGATGATCCAATGGTGCTTGAAATAAATAAAGGTTTTTTAAATAAAATGGTTGGTTTTCAGCTTGTAGGCGAATCGATCACTGGTCGTGATGCTTACGAAAAAATTAAAGTGAAAAAACCAGATTTAATTTTACTAGACATGTTTTTACCAGATATGACTGGTATGGAATTATTTTTAAAACTCCGTTCAGAAAGGATTCCCTCAGATATTATTCTGATAACAGCTGCGCGGGATGCTCCGACTGTTCAAGAGGCTTTACGATTTGGTGCAAGCGATTATCTCATTAAGCCCTTCCGTTTCGAACGTTTTGAAAAAGCTTTACAGCAATATAAAAATAGCTCTAAGTTATTTTCTAATTGCACGGCCTTAAATCAAGAGGATATTGATAATTGGCTAGGTATACAACAAGGGTCAAATGAATTACCTAAAGGCTTAAACAATTTAACGATGAAACAAATATTAGATTATTTAACAACATATCGAGTAGCTATAACCTCCGAGCAGCTGGCCCAAAATGTTGGAATGGCAAGGGTCACAGTTCGAAAATACCTAGATTTTTTAGCAACTAAAGGAACCGTTAGCATTGAACTACAATATGGAACAGTTGGACGACCAACGAAATATTATTCTATAAAATAGTTGAGCACAAATAGTTATTAAAATAAAAACTCATATAGAATCTGCTATTTTTCTTATTATGCATAGCTTTATGATGCTTTACTATGCACATTAATAAAAGAAAAGTAAGCAGATTCTTTTTTCTCTAGCAATCATCTTGTATTATAACAATTTATCAATATAACTAATTGTTATATACCATAAATACCAAAATGTTCATTAAAACCATAATATTGAATATTTATTCGTATAAAATACAATAGAAAGCGTTCACATCTTATACAGTTAGGAGTGAATTGACATGTGGCGTAACCCTATAAAAGTACTTTTCTTAAACTTATGTTTTTTAACCATCCTTATAGGCTGTCAACAGCAAACCTATCCAACTGACAATGAGCAATTAAGTCATGAAGAACAAATTGTCATTCGCTTTTCACATGTTGTTGGTGAAAACACACCTAAAGGAATGGCAGCAATTAAATTTGCGGAGCTTATTAAGGAACGAAGTAATGGTCATGTAGAGATTCAAGTTTTTCCGAATGGTGTACTGTACAAGGATGGTGAGGAGATGAATGCTCTTTTAAGAGGAGATATTCAGATGATTGCCCCTGCCATTTCAAAAATTACTACGTTTGTACCCGAATGGTCTGTCATGGATTTACCTTATGCATTTAAAAATGCACAAGAAGTTCATACATATGTTGAAAGCGAAGTTGGACAATCATTAATGAAGAGATTAAATAAACACAATCTAATCTCGATGGGCATATGGGATAGTGGCTTTAAACAGTTAAGTAATAGTATTCGTCCCATCCAAAACTTAACTGATCTACAAGGCTTACGCATGAGAATAATGCCAAGTGATATTTTAGCCGAGCAATTTTCCATTGCCGGTGCCTATCCTAGACGAATCGATTTTAATACGGTCTTCCATCAACTACAAAAAGGCAATGTTGATGGGCAAGAAAATACGCTCACTAATATTACAAGCAAAAATCTACATTCACTTCAAGATTACTTAACTATTAGTAATCATGGCTATCTAGGCTATTTGTTATTAATGAATAATGAATTTTGGAATTCCCTCCCTAAAAATGTACAGGAGCTTTTGATTGATACTCTTGAGGAAGTACAAACATGGGAGTGGCAACAAGCAGAGAATTTAAGTGCAGAAAGACTTCAGGAAATGGAAGCATGTCAATGCATACAAATTCATTATTTAACGGAGGAAGAAATAGAGGATTGGGAAAACGCCTTTAAACCTGTATACGACTATTATACAGAAAATTATGGTTTTAAATATATTGAGGCACTTCCTAAAAATCAATTTCATTAGCTAGGGTTTAAAAGGTTGCCCTTTTAACTATAAATATATATTTTAGGGGGATATAGAATGAAAAAATGGCTTTTCATGTCATTCATGGCTTTGCTTTTACTAGTACTTGCGGCTTGTGGTGGCGACAAAAAAGAACAAGCTTCTGCTCCAGCAGCTGAGGGAGATGGTGGCTACACCAAAGAAAAACCTCTTGTTATTAAATTCTCGCATGTAACTTCAATTGATAGTGTTAAAGGTAAAGCAGCTGAGGCATTTGCAAAATTAGTAGATGAAAAAACAGAGGGTAAAGTGAAAGTTGAGGTTTATCCATCCTCGCAACTTTATGGAGATAACGATGAATTAGATGCCTTAGTATCAGGAAATGTGCATATGATTGCTCCTTCTGTAACGAAAATGGTAAAAATCGATCCTCGTTGGCAATATGTTGATATGCCATACCTTTTTGAAAATCAAGAGCATGCTCGTAAGTTCTTTAATTCAGATGTTGCAAAACTGATTCTAGAATCTGACCAACTAGCAGCTAACGATATTAAAGGTCTCGTTTTCTGGGAAAATGGCTTTAAACACTTTTCCAATAACAAACACTCACTTGTGACAGTGGACGATTTTAAAGGACTAAAATTCAGAGCACAAGCAGGTAAAGTTTTAGAATCGCAGTTTAAAGCTTTGAATGCTGGTTCTGCGACAATTGCATTTGGTGAAACATACGCTGCCTTACAACAAGGAACAGTAGATGGACAAGAAAACACTTTTAATAACTTTGATACTCAAAAATATCAAGAAGTTCAAAAGTACTTCTCCGTGTCTGAACATGGTCGTCTAGACTATGCCATCTTTGTAAACAAAACATTCTGGGAAAAAATACCTTCGGAGCTATTGACAGCAGTTGAAGAATCATTAAATGAGGCAACAACGTTAGCTTGGGATTTAGCTGCGGAAGAAAACGAAAAATCATTCGAAAACATTAAAAACTCTGGTATTGAAGTCATTGAGCTATCAGATGCTGAAAAAGAAGCCATCAAAAAACAACTGGAACCAGTTTATGAAGAGTTTACTGATGTTATCACAGAAGAACTCATTAATGGTATTCGTGATTTAAAATAAACAGAGTTCTTAAAAAAACTTACTATTCCAACAATTGGTTGATGTAAGAAAATCGTAACAACTTCTTGGGTATTCTTTGTTAGGAAGTTGCACTGTAGTAGACGATTTATCGTCAATATCAATAATTTTATTAGTATATCGCTTACTTACAAACGGGTGCTAAGAAGCTCACTTCAAACTGCAACATTTACAGTGGGAATAAAAGCATCCGTTTTTAACTTTAAATAAAGGAGGCAACAACATGAAGACCGTTTATAAAATATGGGGCTACTTAGAAGAAATTCTTGCTGGAATTTTTTTCGTAGCAGGTGTTGTACTCATTTTTTATGGGGTTATTATGCGCTACATATTCAATGAACCACAAGCATGGGTAGAGGAATTAGCACGCTATTCTATAATTTGGGGTACATTTTTGGGGTTCGGGTTAGCTCTTCGCCACAATCAGCATATACAGGTGGATATTCTATATGACAAGTTAAAGCCATCAAAAAAACGTCTATTAGATTTAGTAGCAACAGGTTTGAGCATCGCCTTTTGCTTAATTTACACGTACTATGGTTTTGTTTTAGTGGAAAATCGCTATACATCTGGTATGGTTTCACTTGATATAGGGATTCCAATGTGGATTGTCTATTTAGTCCTACCTCTTTCAGGTATTTTATTTTTACTAAGATTCGTAGAACGATTAGTTAATATTCTACGAGGAAAGGATGAAGAATATGCTAATCCTCTTACTTAGTTTCTTTTTGCTATTATTTCTACGAGTTCCTGTTGCTATTAGCTTAGCACTATCAACAATTCTAGTGTTCTTCCAAATAGATTTTAATATGAATATGATTCCACAGCGCATTTTTACTGCATTAGATTCCTTCCCTATGATGGCCATCCCTGGATTCGTGTTGGCTGGCGTATTAATGGCGCGCGGTGGAATATCAAAATATTTAATTGAAGCTTTACGTGCATGGATTGGTCACCTGCCAGGTGGTCTTGCAGTTGTTACAATTGTTGCCTGTGCTATTTTTGCCGCTATTTCAGGCTCTTCACCTGCCACAGCAGCAGCAATCGGCTCTATTATGATCCCTGCAATGATTTCAGCAGGCTATAAAAAACGTTATTCGATGGGACTTGTTGCAGCAGGTGGTACATTAGGAATTTTAATTCCACCGAGTGTTCCATTAATTATTTATGGTATCACCTCGGAGCAATCAATTGGTGAATTATTTATGGCTGGGGTTCTTCCTGGATTAGCTTTAACAGGCATTTTAATTATTGCTGCCATCTTTTATGCGAAACGCAATGGATTTAATGGAGATCAACCAGCTTCTTGGGAAGAACGTGGGCGTAAATCTTTAAAAGCCATTTGGGGAGCCTTTTTACCTTTTTTAATTTTAGGAACAATCTATTCAGGAGTTGTGACACCAACTGAATCAGCGGTGATTGCAGTTTTCTATGGCCTTATTGTATCCTTATTTATCTATCGTGAAATGAAGCTAAAGGATTTCCGCGAAGTATTAGTAGAATCTATTAATATTACCGCTATGATTTTCTTAATAATAGGTGCCGCTTCTTTATTTGGGCTTTATTTAACTAATGCACAAGTACCACAACAAGTTGGCGCATGGATTGCTGAAAGTGATTTAAATAAGTGGATTTTTATGATCATTGTCAATATTTTGTTCTTTATTATGGGTATGTTCTTAGAAGCTGTCTCTATTATTTTAATCACTTTACCAATATTATTGCCAATTCTTGCACACTTCGATATCAATCTATTACACTTTGCCATTATTATGACGATTAATATGGAATTAGGTATGATCACACCACCAGTTGGATTGAATCTCTTTGTGGTAAGTGGGATAGCAAAAGAAAAACTTGGGGAAGTGGTAAAAGGCGTTATACCGTTTATCATTTTAATGATTATCTTCTTAGCACTTGTTGTCTTAATCCCACAACTTTCTCTCTGGTTACCAGAGCAAATGAAATAAGGCTTTAAGATGGGTATAAATACAAAGGGTTATTCAATAAGAGATCGCTCTTTTTGGACAATTGTCATTAGTTTGGGCGGGGCTTCCGTTTTTGTCTTTGCTGCAATGTATTCTGTTCAGCCCCTGCTCCCTTTCTTTACAGAGCAATTTCATATTTCTGTATCCGTTGCAAGTCTATCCGTATCTATGACTACTCTATCAGTAATTGTTGGATTAATCGTGCTAGGTTTTTTATCAGATCGTTATGGAAGAGTTTTGTTCATTCATTTATCCATAGTTTTTACTGTCATACCTTTTTTTTTCATGCCACTAACTGATTCTTTTTCTACTATTATTTTATTACGCTTTATTCAGGGCTTTGCTATTGCAGGTGTACCTGCAGCAGCACTTGCCTATCTTAGTGAAGAAATTGATCAACAATCAATGGGCTTTGCCACTGCATTGTATATTTCTTGTAATGCACTAGGCGGAACAATTGGTAGACTCATGATGGGGTATATCACTGAATATTTATCATGGAAAATGGCATTTGTTTCATTAGCCATTATGGGGTGCATCGTTATGGTAATTGTCTGGTGGATGCTACCTAAATCCAAAAATTTTTCGGTACAACAGCGTACGATTCAACAAGATTTACAAGGCTTTTGGTTCCATTTGAAAAACCCTCAATTATTAATACTTTTTGGTTTAGGAGTTATTTTACAATTATCCTTTACTGGGGTTTGGTCATTTATTCCCTATTACTTAACAGCGCCTCCTTTTCTATTATCTTTACAAAGCATTTCTTTTATCTTTTTAGCCTATGGTTTAGGTATTATTGGTTCGCCTATTGCTAATGCACTTGCAGGAAAAGTTGGATTAAATACCATTCGAACATTTGGTGTTTGTTTATTAACTGTGGGAATACTTTTTACATTAAGCAAGTCACTTTTCATTATTGTAATTGGACTTTGTCTAGCATGTTTAGGTTTTTTTACTGCTCATGCATTAACTTCCTCATTGGTAAGTCGGCTAGCTCTTTATCAAAAAGGAAGCGCCTCTAGTCTATATCTGGTCGCTTATTACCTTGGGGTGGCCTCTGGAAGTACAATACTAAGCCCTGTTTGGTCATTATTTCAGTGGCATGGTATCGTAATCATTACTGCTTTTCTGCCAATAACATACCTATTTATTTTAAATTCGCTACAGAAACAGCAAAAAAGAGATGTACTCAAAAAATGAGCATCTCTTTTTTTGCTAATTCATTGTTTTTTTACAAGGACAATTGCTTTCATTTCTTTATAATAAATACACAACAAAATTCCTACTAAAATTAATAAAGAGCCATATATTTGAACACTTGTAGGGAATTGTTTTAAAAATACCGCACTCAATAGCATGGCTATAGCTGGCTCAAAGTTTAACAACAGTGACGCATTTGTTGAGCCAACCTCCTTCATTTTTTGATTCCATATTAAATTGCTTACCCCGTGGATAATAATCGCTGATAAAATGAGCAAAAACCAATAGGGCATTGCAACTTGCCAATTCGTCTGCGGCAAAATAGTAAATGAAAACGGCACGAGCACCAGTAAACCTATTAAATTTGTATAGAACGTAATCGACTGGGCTGACATTTTCTGACTAAGATGATTGACAATAATGAGGAACAAAGCAAAGCTTAGCATTGTAATTAAGCTCAACACTTCACCCAAACCGATTGAAATGGTGATAAGTGCCCCTTTTGTAATGATGAGGCCAACACCAACAAATGAAAGTATTGCACCTAGCCAAAAAATGCCGTTCCGTGATTCATGATAGATCATTTTATTCAGTAGAGATGTAACAATCGGTGCACAGGCTAATATTAAAGCGGCAGTGATAGGAGAAGTGTGCTGGAGACTAGCATAAAAGCTATAGTGATTAATGGAAACGCCTAGTATTCCTGCAAGGATCAATAACAATAAATCATTTCTTGTAAATGTTGTTCGGAAAATTATTTTCCAACTAATACTTCCTAAAAACAGAACAATGACAATCAATCTAAAAATGGCGACTGTTAAAGGATCCCAATGGTCTATTAAAATAGAGCCAATAATGAAGTTACTAGCCCAAAAAAATACACAGCTAAATAAAATCATATAGATTGTTAGTTGTTTCATATTTTATCACACCCGCAAATAAAGAGATTTCTACATAAGTAATGGTAAATCTACTTTCCTTTATTCATCTTTTCTATTAAAACATAAGTATAGCAAACTAGAAAATTTCTAGTTTGCTATGTTATCTAAATAAGGGGGATTTAGATTTATGCTTTGTTGATAAACTTACCTTTAGACATAACCACTCGGTTGGATGGTTTACGTGCAATAACTTCAGCGCTTGAAACTGCGTCAAAGAATACAAAACTTGCTTCGTCCTTCACATTCGGCCAAACCTTCTGACCATTTGCATCCAATGATGTGATACCATTTGTAATATATTTTAATGTTTGTCGAATCGAACGTTCGTCAAGTTTACGAGAAATGTCTGCAAAAGTAGTCGCTTTTTCTAAAATATCTCCTGAGCCATTAGGACTCCAAGAATCATAAAAGCCGTCACAACCAAAGTGGACATCCACGCCGCGCTCTGCTAGTAATTCAATTGGTGGAATTAATCGTCGCAAATCAAATGGCACCGTTGACATTATTTTCACTTGTTGTTGTGCTAAACGATCTGCAATTTTATGCTGCTCCATGATAGATACATCACCAAGTGAAAAGGCATGACTTATCGCCGTTCTCCCCTGATATTTGGCATCCTCCACGATATCTATCCATTTATCGATTGTATAATACCCAACATGCCCACCATCATGTAAATGAATATCGACATCAACATTAAATTCCTGTGCAATATCCATCACTTCATAAAGAGAAGGCTCAATCGAGTTATCGATGCCAGCTGGATCTAGGCCGCCAATCATCGTCGCTCCATTGCGTAAAGCTTCACGCAATAATTTAGGGACATCATCTCTTAATAGACCATGCTGTGGAAAGGCAATGACTTCGGATGTCACGACATCTTTATAATCGTCCAATGCCGCTAGTACACCTTCTAAATTTTTCAAACCAATGTATGGATCGATATTGACATGTGTACGAATATGATTCGCACCATTCTTAAGGATTTTTTCAATCATTGCAGCCGCACGTTGTTTACCTGTTGTAGCAAGAACGGATAACTCTTGTGCTTCACGATCAAGTCGTTCCTTTAAATTCTTTACGGGCACACAAGCCTTCCACGGTAAAGATAAGTATGTTTTATCTAAATGATTATGCATTTCCTTAAAGGCAGGTAATAGCAGCTTCCCTTTCATATCTGTGACTTCGTTTTGAGAATCGATTGCGTCTGTTGCGGATACAATTTGCGAAATGAAGCCATCTGTAATTTCAAGGTGAAAAAGCTCCACTTTCGTTCCAACTGTATTATTTTCCTTTAGATATTCTCCTGTTTCAAGTAGAACATTTGTCAGCCAGTGCTTCATCTGAATTCTCCTTTCAACTCTCCTACATCCTGTTGGTGAATCATTTTGCCTTGTGAAATGACCGTAGTAATTGGGCATCTTCTTGCTATCACATGGGCAGTGCTCACGCCATCCACTAACAGCATATTCGCTTTATCACCAACTTGTGGCCAAACCCGTTCTCCAGCATCATTCAATGGTGTGATACCGCCCGAGGCGTATTTCCAAGCTCGACTTAATGAATATTCATCAATAAAACGGAATCTCTCCGCCATGACATTTAATTTCATAATCGTATTACCAGTACCATAAGGTGACCAATGATCTGTTAAGCTATCATGTCCGACTGATACCTTTACACCATTGTTATAAAGATAAGGAATTGGTAGGGTCGAACGGTTCAAATCGATTGGTACAGTTGTTGTTACATCCATTTGTACCTCAGCCATGGCTTGAACTAAATTTTCTAAACGTGACTGTTCTAAATCAGCTAGTGCCATCGCATGGCTAATTGTGATTTGACCTTCTTTTTTCGCCTGTTTCGTTAACTCAATCAGTTTATAAAATTCAAATTCGCCTAGTGTGTTCGCTGTGTGAATATGAATATCGATCCCTGCATTATAGTCTTGGGCAATACCCATCGTTGTTTGCAATGACTTTTCGATATTGCGATCTACAATGGATGGGTCAACGCCTCCAACAAGCGTTGCTCCCATCGCCATTGCCTCACGGATTAGTCCCTCTACATTGGAGCGTAATAAGCCATGCTGTGGAAAGGCCACAATATCATAGGTGATTTGATCTTGATAGTTTGCTAAAACCTGTTTTGTCATTTCAATATGCTTTGTCCCAATTTGTGGGTCAACATTACAATGGGAACGAATATGTGTGTGTCCTTGGGAAATGAGCCACTTCACCATTTCCTCAGCTCGATAAGCAGCTGTCGGCAATTGTTTAGGTAGTAGTGTTCTTTCTTCTTCAATGCGTGTTAAAATCCCTTTAGTAATGGGTCTTGGTGCCTGCCATTCTCCGCCGAAATACGTTTTATCAATATGAATATGCATTTCTCGGAATGAAGGGACTAATAGTTGCTGCTGTGCATCTATTACTTCTACATCTTCATCAGCCACTATATCCTTATCTACTTGTTGAACATGCCCATCTTCGATTAGAACATCATAAATACCTGTACGAGTAGCAACAATGTGTTCATTTTCGCGCTCATATGCTTCTTCTAATCTCACATTTTTCAGCAATAGTTTACTCATAGTTTCCTCCCAATTGGTATTTTTTCGTCTATCACCAAATTTGATTACTCTACAATTTCAACGCCACTGATCATCGTGTAGTTAGATGCATCTAACCAGAAACCTTTTACAGCATTGCTGTAAACTGCTAAATGCTCATAGTTACGCACTGGAATATACACAGCTTCGTCTAACTCGATTTGCATTGCTTTTTTGTAGATTTCATTACGTGCCTCTTGGTTTGCTTCAGAACGCCCTTGCTCAATTAGCTTGTCTACTTCTGGATTTGAATAGTAGAAATGGTTTCCTGGAGGCCCCATAGATGCAGTGTGGAATAGATTGTATTGGTTATAATCAGCATCACCCGTTGCATTACCCCAACCACTAATAAAGATTTGATGCTGTTCTTTCGTAATTTCAGAAATAAATGCACCATACTCCATTACTTGAATATCAACATCTAATCCGATTCCTTTTAATTGAGATTGAATAACCTCCGCCATGTTGATACGCTCTTTACGGTCACTTGTCAGTAATTTAACTTTTGTTCCCTCTTGAACGCCAGCTTCTTTTAACAATTCTTTAGCTTTCACTACATCATAGTCATACGGTTTCGTTTCACTAGAATATCCAATAATTTTTGGACTCATTGCAGAATTTGCAAGTGTTCCTACATTATCATAAATACCGCTAATAATTGCTTCACGGTCAACAGCATAGCTAATAGCTTGACGTACTTTTACATCCGATAATAACGTATCTTTCACATTGAATCCGATAAATTCTACAGCTAGTCCTTCTGCACGGAATAAATTCATTGTTGAAGAATTTTCAATACGATCAATCTCTGTTACAGGTACTTGTTCAGCAATATGTGCTTCTCCACTTTCAATCATTGCTAGACGAGTAGAATCCTCTGGTACAACTTTAAATGTTACTTTATCTAGTTTCGGTACAGTTCCCCAATAGTCTTCATTCGAAGTTAAAGTAATTTCTTGACCAGATTTCCAAGTTTCAAATACAAATGGGCCTGTTCCTACTGGATGAGTTGCTAATTCGTCCGCTGCTTCAGCAATCGCTTTTGGGCTCATCATACTCCCCTCTTGACTGGCTAAAATAGATAGAAGCGGAGCATATGGTTCTTTTAATTTCAACGTTACAACATATTCATCATCTACCACTACTTCACTAATCATAGATAATTTATCACGCTGTGGTGATCCAGTTGCAGGATCTAGAATTCGGTCAAATGTCGCTTTTACAGCCTCTGCATTAAAATCTGCTCCATCATGGAATTTAATGCCTTCATTCAATGTAAATGTCCAAGTGACTTCATCTTTTTGCTCCCACTCTTTTGCAAGTAATGGAACAATTTTACGATCTCTATCAAAAGCGACAAGTGTTTCATATACCTTGCCATGAATAATATTTGCTGATGGAATATCTGTAATAAAGTGAGGATCAAGACTTGTCGCATCTGCTGCTCTTAGAACAACTAATTCTCCTCCTACGCTTTTTGATCCCTCTTTGGAACCTTCTGTACTATTATTGCTAGCAGTAGAGCAGGCTTGCAGAATAAGTACAGTCATTAGTGCCATGAATAAAAACAACTTCATTTTCTTCATCAACATTTCCTCCTTGTGTGATTTGTTCCTTACATTTCGAATTATAAAGAAATAAAATTCACTTGTTTTTTAATATTTTTACGTGTTTTTTAAATTTTCTGACTAATAAGCCATAAAATATTTACATTCTTTACGCTTTTCACTAAATTGAAATCAACTCAAATAGAAAAGGAGTATTCGATATGAATAAAGTAGCAACTACTATTGATCGTTCTGTTTTAGTGAATGCACGCAAGGCATCTAGAAAAAAGAATCTTGTGTCTTTCCTAAACAAAATCAAAAAAAATAAAGCAGCTGTCGCAGGAGGCATCATCATTCTTCTATATATATTGATGTTTCTTCTCGGGCCCATTTTAGCCCCCTACGATCCCTACGACGTACAATTAGATCAAAAATTACAAGGGCCAAGCGTTGACCATCTAATGGGAACGGATGACAAAGGGCGAGATATTTTAAGTCGAATTTTATATGGAACCCGTTTATCAATTGGTGTTGGTATTTCAGCTGTTTTATTCGGCGGTACAATCGGCACTTTCTTAGGCCTTATTGCTGGCTATTATGGCAGATGGGTTGATTCTATTATTAGTCGAATTTTAGATATCATGCTTGCCTTCCCTGGTATTTTGCTAGCTTTAGCGATTGTCAGTGCATTGGGACCAAGCCTTATCAATGTCACAATTGCTGTTGGGTTTTTCTCTATTCCCATGTTTGCTCGTATAGTACGTGGTTCAACAATGGAAGTTAAAAAATTAGAATATATCGATGCTGTCAAAACACTTGGAGCAAATGATATGACGATTTTAATTAAGCATATTTTTCCAAATATTTTATCACCTATTATTGTACAAGCATCTATGCGCTTAGCAACCGCTATTCTATCTGCAGCAGGTCTATCATTTTTAGGTTTAGGTGCTCAGCCACCATCTCCTGAATGGGGTGCCATGCTTTCTAACGGACGAGATTTCCTATTTACCGCTCCTTATATGGCGCTATTCCCAGGTATTATGATTTCTATACTTGTATTAGGCTTTAACTTATTTGGTGACGGTTTACGCGATGCACTCGATCCAAGAATGAAAAATTAAAGGAGAGAAGACACATGACATTATTTATCTTAAAACGACTAGCTCAAATTATTCCTGTGACACTTGGTGTAACGCTTGTTGTTTTTCTAATTATGCAGATGATTCCTGGAGACCCAGCGATTATTTTAGCAGGAGAAGGAGCTTCTCAAGAAACAGTGGCAGAATTACGTGAAAATTTAGGACTCAATAAACCATTAGCAGTTCAATATACAGACTATATTAAAAATCTTCTACAAGGAGATATGGGTAACTCTTTAAAAAATAATCAACCAGTATTCGAGGAAATTACCTCCCGATTACCAATTACAATAGAGCTAGCCTTTTATAGTATTTTAATCACCATTGTTCTGGGGCTTATTGCGGGTATTATCTCCGCTATCCGTCCTTATTCATTGATGGATGTAGGATTAATGGTTGTCGCCTTATTAGGAATTTCCCTTCCAAGCTTCTGGTTAGGAATTTTATTAATGTATGTATTCTCTGTACAGTTACACTGGCTTCCTGTAGCAGGCTGGGATAGTGCCAAACATATTATTCTACCAGCTGTCACACTTGGTGCTGGTGGAGCTGCCATCGTCGCTCGTATGACTCGCTCTAGTATGTTAGAGGTTGTAAACCAAGACTATATACGAACAGCGAAAGCAAAAGGCTTAAAAGGGTACATCATCATTTTAAAACACGCATTACGCAATGCCTTGATTCCAGTTATTACAGTAGTAGGCTTACAGTTTGGTAGTTTACTTGGTGGAACAGTTTTAGTTGAATCGGTTTTCGCTGTAAACGGATTAGGACGAATGATTGTAGATGCCATTCGAACACGTGATATACCAGTCGTACAAGGTGGCGTTCTTGTTGCCTCATTAATATTTGTTTTCATTAATCTTTTTGTAGACATAATGTACCGATTCTTTAATAAACGAATGGATTTAAACTAAGGAGGGGATAAACGGATGAAACAAGAAACCGTGTTGGAAGTAAAAAATTTACAAACTTATTTTTATTCGAGTGAAGGGGTTGTCAAAGCTGTAGATGGGGTATCCTTTACGCTTCAAAAAGGAGAAACACTGGGCATTGTTGGTGAATCTGGTTGTGGGAAATCCATGACTTCCCTGTCATTACTTCGTTTAGTACCATCGCCTCCTGGTAAAATCATCAATGGCGAAATTTTATTAAATAATAGAGACATTTTGAAACTCTCTGATGAAGAGCTACGTAAAATTCGAGGCAATAAAATCTCGATGATTTTCCAAGAGCCTATGACAAGCTTAAATCCTGTGTTATCCGTTGGAGAGCAAATTGCTGAATCCATTCGATTGCACCAAGGCTTATCACGTAAAGAAGCATGGCAAAAGGCTGTCGATATGATTCGCCTAGTTGGGATTCCTGCACCCGAAAAAAGAGCGAAGCAGGAGCCTTATCAGTTAAGTGGTGGGATGCGACAGCGTATTATGATTGCCATGGCACTAGCGTGTACACCAGATGTGTTAATTGCTGACGAACCGACGACTGCTCTAGATGTAACTATTCAAGCTCAAATTATTGATATTATTCAAAACCTGCAAAAACAACTAGGCATGAGCATTATCTTTATTACCCATGACCTTGGTGTTGTAGCAGAAATCTGCGATAAGATTGCTGTTATGTATGCGGGGCAGGTGGTAGAAGAAGGCACAACAGAAAGTCTTTTTGAAAAACCGCTACACCCTTATACAAATGGATTAATTCAATCATTACCAAAGCTATACGAAGACCAAGAAGAATTATCTACTATTCACGGAACTGTCCCAAGTCCCTATAATTATCCAATTGGCTGCCGTTATGCAGAACGTTGCCCTTTTGCTACGGATTTATGTCGTGAACAACAACCTGAGCTTTTGACTGTTGAGCAAGGAAAAAAGGTAAGATGCTGGATGTACAGTAATGAATGGCAAGGAGAAACACTTTTGAAGGAGCTGACAGTATGACAACAGCGCAACATACACAACCACTATTACAAGTAAATGATTTAAAGCAGCATTTTTTCTTAAAAAAAGAAAAGCTCTTCGGTCCACAGCAGGTTGTAAAAGCTGTGGATGGGGTATCTTTCGACATCATGCCTGGTGAGACCCTCAGTATTGTTGGAGAATCTGGTTGCGGAAAATCAACAACTGGTCGTTCTATTTTAAGATTAGATGAGCCTACTGCTGGAGAGGTATTGTTATTCGGTAAAAATTTAGTGAATATGAGCAAAAAAGAGCTTCGTGCGGCACGCAAGGACATTCAAATTATTTTCCAAGATCCCTATGCGTCCCTTAACCCACGAAGAACGATTCGTAAAATGTTAAGAGAGGCCATGTCTATTCAAAAAATTGTACCACCTGAGCTACAAGAAGCACGTATGATTGAATTAATGTCCCTTGTCGGGTTACGTCCTGAATACTTAGAGCGTTATCCACATGAATTTTCTGGTGGTCAGCGTCAGCGTATTGGTATTGCTAGAGCCCTTGCTGTTAATCCTAAAATTATTATTTGTGATGAGTCTGTTTCTGCCCTAGACGTTTCCATTCAAGCTCAAATACTAAATTTACTAAAACAACTACAAAGAGATTTAGATTTAACCTTTTTATTTATCTCACACGATTTAAGTGTTGTTCGACATATTTCAGACCGTATTATGGTGATGTATCTTGGAAAGGTCGTAGAAATTGCTGATAAGCATTCTCTTTTTACTCAGCCACATCATCCTTATACAAAAGCACTGTTTTCTTCTATACCTGTCATTGATAAGCAGCATCGTAAGGAGCGTATTATTTTAAAAGGTGACTTACCATCACCTCTTAGCCCCCCTACTGGCTGTAGCTTTCACACACGTTGCCCATTCGCAACAGATAAATGTAAAGCAGAAGTACCAGCACTACGAGCGATCACTGCAACACATAAGGTAGCTTGCCATTTCGCAGAAAATTTAGTTTAATGTATCTTACACTTATAAAATAAACGGAGAGGTCATTATGTTACAACCAGAAACCTTCAACATATATATTCTCCTATGTGTAATTGCTCCAATTATTGGAGCTTTTCTGCTTACTTTTATATTTATTTTCGAAAAGCAAATCGATAGCCTTGAGGAGGAAAAAAGAAATTTAGAGCTTGAGCAGGATTTACAAAAAGCAAATATTCTCCAGTTGAATCAGCAAATACAGCCACATTTCTTTTTTAATGCATTAAATTCATTATTAAGCCTAGCTCGCATCAATCGGAAGGAAGATTTGGTTGCGGGCATTGAGGCATTGGCAACATTTTTTAAATTTAAATACAATAATCATGAGGTGTTAATTGCGTTAAAGAACGAGATACAATTTGTCGATAGTTATTTAAATATTCAACAATTGCGATTTGGCCATCGTTTGACTGTAAATAAATATGTTGATGATGAAGCACTATCCGTCCAAATACCACCTTTTATTCTGCAGACCATTATTGAAAATGCCTATAAACATAGCTTTGAAAAACATATAGGACCTGCAGAGCTATCCATTACAATCAAAAAAATGGATAATAGCTTATTAATTGAAATTAAAAATACACAGCCTTTAGAAAAAATAGAAATGACTACTGAACAGGTAGTAGACGAACTGCAGCAAGGTTATGGGCTCGAAAATATTAGAAAACGGCTTGAGCTTATCTATGGGCTAGAAAATATTTTATTCTCGATTCAAAACAATGAACAGCATTACATCGTTACCATCCATGTTCCTGCTTAGGCATTCTATCAACTGGAAGGAGAAAGGAGAATCTCACCATGAATATTTTAATCGCAGATGATGAGCCATTAGAGCTTGAGCAAATGATTTATTTATTAAAGCCACATTTTCCGAATTGGACCTTCCATACTGCCCAAGATGCCTCACAAGCTCTGCAATTAGCTAAGAAGCACCGTATGACTATCGCCTTTTTGGATATTCAAATGCCTGGGAAAGATGGAATCACGTTGAGCAAGGAATTAAAAGCGCTTTATGAGGTAGACATCATCATGGTAACAGCTTATCAAACCTTTGAATATGCCCAACAAGCATTGCGTATCGGGGTAAAGGATTATCTTACAAAACCAGTCATTGCAAGTGAATTAGATGCTATTGTGGAGAAATATAAGGTGTGGAGTTCTAACCATGATGCGATTCAAAGCGCACTTTCCTATATTCATGAAAACTATTATGAAAAACTGAGTCTCAATATTATTGCTGAAAAAATTCATTTGAATCCGAGCTATTTAAGTCGTAAATTTTTGGAGGAGCAGTCTATTGGCATTAATGAATATATTAATAATTATCGCCTAGAAATGGCTGTAAAGAAAATCAATGAAAATCTTGACACAAGTATGTCTGCAATTGCTGAGAGCTGTGGTTTTAATAGTCAGCACTATTTTAGTGTTGCGTTTAAGAAAAAATATAATCAATCACCACGTCAATATAAATCCTCTAAAATGAGTAAAGGTCTTTAGATAGTATGTTAAGGAAGTTTTCATTGCTTGTTCCATTTGCAAGTTTAAGCACAGCAGCAGGAGTCATTATTCTTTTAGCGAGATGGATTAATGGTAATTTATTATTGTCCTCTCCTTCAGCCCTTATTTCTTTTGGTTTTATGGCGGGCATTTGTTATACATTAGCAACAGCTATTTCGTTTATCATACTTGGCTCATTGTTGAATAAGAGCGACTACACACAAAATCAGCATACACAAAGTTTTTTGCTCTTTACCATACAGCGTAAATTGTCTGGAATGAATTTAAAGGTTATACGTCTATTTTACTTGTTAACAGGTATTGAACTTTGGCTTATTCAATTAATAAGCATTAGTGTATTGTCTGAAATTATGTTAAATATTCCAGTCCCTATAACACTTTTTTTCTTTTTAATCGGCATCTTACTTCTTGACCGCATCATGTCAGTGAAAAGTATACTATGGTTGGAAATTTTATTTATTATTGCTCTTTTTTCATTACTTATTTTTATCCCTATTTATTACTTTGTACTAAATGGGGCAAGCACAGTATATGAGGGTATTCGCTTATATCACCCTTATTTATTTTATTTTAAAAATAGCGAAATTCTGCTGTTCTATGTCATTATTCAACTAGCCGTTTTAGGACAAGTATTTTTTGATAAATCAACATGGTATTTAATTGCCTTTATAAAACCAAAAAAAGTACGTAGCAGTCTGTTTTCCTCAGGTGTAATTTTAGCGTTATTAACGCTATCATTTACGGCAATATTAATGATTGCCCTATACAGCGGATCATTTGGCCAATTCCAAGTACTGATTTTTACGTTTTTATATGAAGTGCAACCAGGCTTTCTGACATTTGCTTTTCTCGTCATTGTCCTATTAGCCATTATCACAACCTTGCTTGTAGACATGCGGGCAACGAAACGTTTTTTTGTGACGAAAAGACCCTATTATTTCTATTTGGTTGGCCTGATGATTATTTTATTCACCTGTTTCTTATCTATCGATTTAACGATTTTAGGTGTTATTTATTCTTTTGCCTTTCTGCACATTACCATGCTACCGTTTGTGTTAATCCTTTTATTTACGAATCGCCATGTTCATAAGCATAGTTGGCTTGTCATCCTGCTTTCCATGATCATTGGAATTGGTGTTGGTTTAAGCTTTAATACGCTTTACGGATTAGCTACCAGCTTTATGATCTCGAGTATTTATCAATTAATGCTTCAGACTGAAACGATAGAAAAAAATACCTGAACTCGAGATGATTCGGGTTCAGGTTTATTCGTTTATTTAACTAATATAATAAATGAATAGGATTAGGGATAGCACTCCGATAAAGGCTGAACTAATAGAAAGATAATGTCTTTTCTCCTCTCGGCCATAGTAATAGTCGACAAAAATAGAGCTGAAAAGGATGACAGCTAAATATCCTCCGATGATGATAGTAAATAAAATCCACCCTTTTAACATGAATAGCGGAAGCATAATGATATTCAAAATTTTAATAGCCCAAACAGCACGTCTATGATGACTATTGACATACTCCTTTGGTATATTAAACATTTTCCTCATTAGTTTATCGCCAAGCATTTGGATAGCTAGAAAAATAACTAGCATAACGATTAAACCTGACATTCCCAATTTAGCATCTTCTTTGAGAGCAAGATCTAAATAAGCCTTGGCCAGCTCTTTATTATCTACTTTATAAAATGAATGGTTGTCATAATCAACAATTCCGATATCCTCCTCGTTTATGAACATTTTCAGCTTTATAACCTGCCCTTTTTCAAACTCTACCCAGACATCACGTTGTAATCTAAAAAAGGTACGCTCATTCATTTGTGTCATTGTAGCTTGCTGTAATAGTTGATGTAATAACTCTTTTTCTGAACTTTGCTCCATTACCCGTTGTCCAATGACAAACCCAGGTCTTCCAGCCTTAAAGATCTCCTCATCCGAATTATAAATCATTGTATATTTTTTTATTGATTGCTGCTGTGCTAATTGAACAATTGAAGCATGTTGCGTTTGCTCTATCTGCCCTAATGGACCGATTTCTATTATCAATAGAAACATGACAATCGTGCCTATGATGATCAAGGGATATGTCCAGCGTCTTGTTTTTTTTGTTTTCCGCACTTGCCGTAAAATATCCTCCTGTAAGGATTGTGTAAATCGTGGTGCTTCGCCAAGTTCTTGATCCAATTTCTCTTTAAAAGTTGTCATCCATTAACACCTCCCACTCACTATTCACTAATTTTTCCTGTAACATTTTCCTTGCCCGATGCAATCTGGTTTTAACTGTATTTTCTGCACATGTAAGAATATCTGCAATTTCTCTAACCTTTAATTCCTGATAATAATAAAGAATGACGACTTCTCTATAAGTAATAGGTAACTCAAATAAAGCATTTGTTAAGGT
Organism: Lysinibacillus capsici; assembly: GCF_020217405.1. Taxonomy (NCBI): domain Bacteria; kingdom Bacillati; phylum Bacillota; class Bacilli; order Caryophanales; family Bacillaceae; genus Lysinibacillus; species Lysinibacillus capsici. The sequence continues at coordinate 3,596,594 of NZ_CP084108.1, forward strand.
TGTCCGTTCATCCTGTGCTAATAGCATCGTTTCTGGTGTTCGTTTACTTGCACCAATATGCAATTTTTCAAAAAGTTGATGGCGTTTATTTTTCCAGCTTCGTAAATAATCATGACTTTTATGTACAGTTATTTTAACTAAATAGGTTTTTAGAGATGCTCTTTGTTCAAAGCGATCCTGTTGCCGATAATAAGAAAAAAAGACATCCTGGACTATTTCTTCAGCTATTGCCCAGTCCTTTACATAAAGATAAGCCACTCGTAAGCAATATTCTCCGTGTTCTTGCATAATGGTCGCTAAATGCTCACTCACCCAAACACCTCCTATTCACATTCACTCTATAGTCGTAACCCAATCTTAGTTGGTTTCAAAAAAATCCAAAAAGTTGCATTAACACGATGGACATAAAATGAAAAAATCTTCACACAATAAAAGGGTATTTTATCTTGAATTATTCTGGCAACCATAAATATGGATAGTCACTACCAAAGATAGAACGAACATTTTTTACACTGAATTTATTCGTATGCCATGTCGCATACTTTTTTTCTATTATCTATTGAATAACTAGCGAAAAAACTGTTATAGTGAGATTGTTTGTCTGACGTCTGACTAATTAAGATCTTTAGCTGTTCTTCTGAAATTGGAACATCAGGACAAAAAATCACAGATACTTATGGAGGAACTTATGAGATACTTAATTTCCCTTTGTGGATTGTTACTTGTTTTTACCTTAGCTTTATTAATGAGTAAAAACAAAAAAGAAATAAAATATAAATATATAGCAGTTATGTTGATCATCCAATTTTTATTGGCAGCTTTATTACTTAATACAACAGTTGGCTATGTGCTAATTAAAGGAATCACCAAAGTATTTGATCACTTATTGTCCTATGCAAATGCGGGTATATCATTTGTTTTCGGTGGCTTAGCAAATGAAGGAGAATCACCCTTCTTTTTAGCAGTTTTATTACCGATCGTCTTTATATCTGTTCTGATTGGGATCTTGCAGCATTTTAAAATTCTTCCCTTTCTAATGAAATGGGTAGGCTTATTTTTAAGTAAAGTAAGTGGTATGGGGAAGTTGGAATCCTATAATGCTGTTGCTTCTGCTATGGTAGGCCAATCAGAAGTGTTCATAACTGTTAAAAAGCAATTAGATAAGATTGCACCTCAACGAATGTATACATTATGCGCATCTGCTATGTCGACTGTTTCGATGTCAGTAGTGGGGGCTTATATGACGATGATTGAGCCAAAGTATGTTGTTACAGCCATTGTATTAAACCTGTTTGGTGGATTTATTATTGTTTCCATCATTAATCCATATACTGTGGATGAAAAAGAAGATATCTTAACAATTGAAGATGAACAGAAGCAAGCGTTCTTTCAAATGATTGGCGAATATATTATGGATGGCTTTAAAGTAGCCATCATTGTTGGGGCGATGCTTATTGGTTTCGTAGCATTAATGGATTTAATCAATTCACTATTCGATATGATAATTGGTATATCGTTCCAAGAAATATTAGGCTATATCTTTGCACCAGTCGCTTTCCTAATGGGTATCCCATGGGCAGATGCTGTTGCTGCTGGCGGTATTATGGCAACCAAATTAGTGACAAACGAATTTGTTGCTATGATTAACCTTGGCGATGTTGCCGAGTCCATGAGTGAACGTACATTAGGTATTATTTCTGTATTCCTCGTATCTTTTGCCAACTTTTCATCAATCGGAATTATTTCGGGAGCTGTAAAAGGTTTGAATGAAAGGCAAGGGAATGTCGTTGCTCGATTTGGTTTAAAGTTGTTGTACGGCGCTACACTCGTAAGTATCCTAACAGCTATTATTGTGGGATTGATTATTTAAATTGTTTCAGGAACTATTTAACTGCACTCAGATAGAGGGGTGCAGTCCTTTCTTATTGCTTAAGGTTACTCCAAATTAAAAAATGTACATTACTAAAATTGAATTTAGTAATGTACATTTTTACTTTATATCTCTTTATTTTACGACAATATTGACAAGTTTGCCTGGAATAACGATGATTTTCACTAAGCTCTTTCCTGCCATGTATTCTTGAACCTTTTCATCGGCAAGTGCTACTTTTTCAATATCCTCTTTTGAAGCATCTTTTGCTACGACGATCTTAGCACGTACTTTACCAGCAACTTGTACTGCAATTTCTACTTCATCATCCACAAGCTTTGCTTCATCATATGTTGGCCATTGCTCATATGAAAGTGTTGAATCGTGTCCTAATAGCTGCCATAGTTCTTCTGCAATATGCGGAGCGATTGGAGCTAGCATTTTCACAAAGCCTTCAGCATAAGTCGTTGGAATCACATCAGCTTTATAGCAATCATTAATAAAGACCATCATTTGTGAAATAGCTGTGTTAAAGCGGATGCCTTCATAATCCTCTGTCACTTTTTTCACTGTTTGGTGGTATGATTTTTCAAGTGATTGATCGTTAGATACTTGAATTTTTGCTGAAATTGCGCCATCTTCCTCATTGACAAATAGACGCCAGATACGGTCTAAGAAGCGGCGTGCTCCATCTAAACCATTTGTCGACCATGCAACAGAAGCCTCTAGTGGGCCCATGAACATTTCATATAAACGTAATGTATCGGCACCATGTGACGTAATGATTTCATCTGGGTTGACAACATTGCCCTTAGATTTAGACATTTTCTCGTTACCTTCACCTAGAATCATTCCCTGGTTAAATAATTTTTGGAATGGCTCTTTTGTATGAACAACGCCTAAATCATAGAGAACTTTATGCCAGAAGCGAGCGTATAGTAAATGCAATACAGCATGCTCCGCACCACCAATATAAATATCCACTGGTAACCAACGTTTTAGTAACTCTGGATCTGCAATCGCCTCTGTATTTGTAGGGTCGATATAGCGTAGGAAGTACCAGCTCGAACCTGCCCACTGCGGCATTGTATTTGTTTCACGACGCCCTTTTTTACCTGTCTCCGGATCGACAATATTTACCCATTCATCAATATTTGCTAATGGTGATTCACCAGTACCTGATGGACGGATATTATCTGTTTTTGGTAGCATTAATGGTAATTCTGATTCTGGAACTGGCGTTATCGTGCCATCTTCCCAATGAATCATTGGAATTGGTTCACCCCAATAACGCTGACGGGAGAATAACCAGTCACGTAGACGATAAGAAATTTTCTTCTCCCCTACACCTTTTTCCGCTAACCATTCAATGGCTTTCGCAATGCCATCTGCTTTATTTAAGCCATTCAGGAATTCAGAGTTAATATGTTGACCATCACCTGTAAATGCTTCTTTACTGATGTCTCCACCTTCAAGGACAGGAACGATGTCTAAGCCAAATTCTGTTGCGAATTCATAGTCTCGTTCATCATGCGCTGGCACCGCCATAATAGCACCTGTACCATAAGACACTAACACATAGTCAGCAATCCAAATTGGCACTTTTTTACCGTTAATCGGATTCACTGCATAAGCACCTGTAAATACGCCTGTTTTTTCTTTCGCTAAATCTGTACGCTCTAGGTCCGATTTCATTTTAACTTTCTCTAAATAAGCCTCAACAGCTTGGCGTTGGTCAGCTGTTGTAATTTGTTCCACTAATTTATGCTCTGGTGCAAGCACACAGTATGTAGCACCAAATAAAGTATCTGGACGTGTTGTGAAAACTGTGAAGTTTTGATCTGAACCATCAATGGCAAATGTCACTTCTGCCCCTTCTGAACGGCCAATCCAATTGCGTTGCATATCTTTAATAGATTCAGGCCAATCAACTTCTTCTAGGTCATCGATTAAACGATCAGCATAGGCTGTAATTTTAAGCATCCACTGCTTCATTGGTCGGCGTTCTACTGGATGACCACCACGCTCTGATTTCCCATCAATTACTTCTTCGTTAGCTAATACCGTGCCAAGTGCTGGACACCAGTTAACAGCTACTTCATCCACATAAGCTAAACCTTTCTTATAAAGCTGGATAAAAATCCATTGTGTCCATTTATAATACGCTGGATCAGTTGTGTTAATTTCGCGATCCCAATCATAGCTGAAGCCTAGCTCTTGAATTTGACGTTTAAATGTCGCAATATTTTTAGCTGTAAATTCAGCTGGATCATTCCCTGTATCAAGTGCATATTGCTCAGCTGGTAAACCAAAAGCATCCCAGCCCATTGGATGAAGTACATTATAGCCTTGCATACGTTTAAAGCGTGATAGAATATCAGTTGCCGTATACCCCTCTGGATGGCCTACATGTAGTCCTGCGCCAGATGGATAAGGGAACATATCTAATGCATAAAATTTAGGCTTCGCTGTTTCATTTTCAGTTTTAAATGTTTTGTTATCAGCCCAATATTGCTGCCACTTTTTTTCAATTTGTTCATGATTAAAACTCATTTTTTTTCCTCCTTCAATTGATCGTGCTGCTCTTCATCATAATTGACAAAATATTTGAAAAATAAAAAAACTCGCCCCTTTCTTATAGAAGGGACGAGAGAATTTGTACTCCCGCGGTACCACCCAAATTAGTGATTACACTCGGCTCAAGCTTCCTTAACGCGGAAGAAACGACACACGCTGTTTCACGCGGGCAGACTCAGAAGGCGAGTTCAACTTGCATTCTTACTAGCTCCCACCAACCGCTAGCTCTCTAAAAAGAACCACAAATCTACTATTCCTCATCACAGTCTTTACATGATATTGCATTTATTCTAATGGAAAGTATTGAAAAGCACAAGCCTTTGTTTACAGCTTACCCATTACTGAACAATTAAATCCTTTTCTTTATTAGACTTTGATAAATCCTTACATTCATGAAAAGCAAAATGCTGACAACCAATGCATTGATTGGCGTTCAAATAATGGAAAGCTTTTGTAATCGCTTCTCCTGTATGCTGAAAAAAATGTTGCGCGCCTATTTTATCGTAAAGACCATTGTGCTGAAGAGCACCCTTTAAATCTCCTTGCACACCCGTCACCAAAATAGTACCGCCCTTTGCTGTATAATTTTCAATGATATTGCTAAAATATGCTTCTCCAGTAGAATCCATAAAGGGCACTTTCCCCATCCGTAATATCAAAACTCTTGGCTGCTGATGCAAAGTACTTTCAATCGTTTGTTCAAACATTTGTGCAGCACCAAAAAACAACGGCCCTTCAATTGTATACATACTAATTTGCGGGCAATCATGCTGCTGATGCACTACATGTGGCTGTACCTTTTCACTTTTATTTGAATGATCTGGAAGTACTTTTGTAACAACAAGCTTTTCACTCATGCGTTTCGCAAATAATAGCACAGCCAGCACAAGCCCTACCTCAACTGCTAATGTAAGACTAGTGAATACCGTTAATAAAAAGGTAATCAATAATACTAGTGTGTCGCCTGATTTTAATTTTGCGATATGTGAAAAATGATGTCGTTCACTCATATTCCAGGCTACGACCATCAGTACCGGAGCCATGCTTGCTAACGGAATATGAGATGCATATGGAGCTAATAACAATAATGTGATTAAAACAAACACACCATGAATGATACCCGACATGGGGGATACTGCGCCTGTTTTGATATTGGTCGCTGTGCGTGCAATGGCGCCTGTTGCTGGAATACCACCGAATAAAGGCGTCACAATATTAGCAATCCCCTGACCAATTAACTCACGATTACTGTTATGCTTACTATTTGTCATTCCATCCGCCACAACTGCCGATAATAGAGACTCAATACCACCTAGCATTGCAATGACAAACGCGGGACCAATAAGTTGTTGTAATCGTTCGAGCGTGATGTTCGGTAAGGCGAAATGAGGTAATGTATTAGGAATTTGACCATAAGCGGTTGCAATAGTAGCAACTTGTCCTGAAAAGAAGAAAGTTGCCATCAATGTAGAGACAACGATACCAGCTAATGCTCCAGGAACCTTTGGAAAAAACTTTGGTGTTATCATTATTGTCGCCAAGCATACGACGGCAGTAAGAATACTATACGTATTTGTCGTACCAAGCTGCTTAATGATTTCCTGTATGTTGGCGATAAAATATTCATGTCTTTTAACATTTATTAGTCCTAGAAAGTTAGCGATTTGACCTGTAAAAATAATCACAGCTATCCCTGCTGTAAAACCAACTGTTACAGGACGTGGAATAAACTTAATTAAAGTCCCTAACTTAAAAAAACCCATGACACAAAGCAATACCCCTGCCATTAAACCGGCAAGTAATAAATCTTCATAGCCATAGGTAAGTACAATCCCCAATAGAATTGGCACAAATGCCCCCGTAGGCCCACCTATTTGATATTTAGAACCGCCAAAGAGAGAAATAAGAATACCTGCAATGCAAGCCGTATAAATCCCATATTCTGGTTTCACACCCGATGCTATGGCAAAGGACATGGCAAGCGGAATAGCAACAATTCCCACAATAATCCCTGACAATAAATCCTTCTTTACATGTTGAACTGAATATCCTTCAAAGCGTCCTGTAAACAGTGACTTCATAGATAAATCTTCCCTTCGAAATAATAAGCAAAGCCCAATTTGTCATCATCATTGATTTACTTATTCTCTTTGTCACCTTCATTACTTGTCATTTCCTCTAATCTCGAAATGGTATGAACCAAATGGTTATTAAAAATATCCTTTGCCACCCCAAGTAATGCACCAATCATTGGGTCACTTAAAGAATAATAAACTTTTTTTCCTTCCTTGACGCCATAAACGATGTTTTTAGCACGCAATACACTTAATTGCTGAGAAACAGCAGAACCCTCTTTCTCTAAGCAATCTTGAATCTCATTGACACTTTTCTGTCCATCTACAAGGAGTTCAAGTATTCTAATGCGTAACGGATGTGCTAATGCTTTAAAAAAATCCGCTTTAAACTGTTGTAAGCCCTCTTCCATAAAAACCCCTCCATATAACTACATATTCAAATATTTGAATATGTATGATTGTAATCCTGTCATAACATTTTTTCAATATCTACTATAAAAAAAGAACAAAAACAAGTGCTTAACACTCGTTTTTGCTCTTTTTAAGTGCGATATTATTAATCTGCTACTATTTTGTTCTTCTTTAAAGGATAATCGTATGTTAAACATGGAATAATCGCCAATAGTACGATCACCACCAATGTTAAAACGAGAGGAATCATGCCAAATTGATCTACCATAATACCACCAAATAGTGGACCAATCATCCGTCCTCCAGTAGCAGCACTATTGATAATCCCTTGATAGAATCCTTGACGACCTTTTGGTGCCAGTTGATTAGCAATCGTTGGTAATGCTGGCGTATAAAACATTTCCCCAAATGTTAAGACAAGCATCGCTGCTCCAAACATTTTAAAATCGTTTGCAAAGGCAATAATACCAAAGGAAAGTGCGATCAGCGTTACACCAAATACTAACTGACGCTTTAAATTGTTTTCCCAACGCTTTACGAGCGGTGCAATGAGCGGTTGCCCAATGACAATTAGAAGACCGTTGATTGTCCAAAGTAGGCTGTATTGCTTTAATCCCAATCCTAAATCTTGTGTATAAGATGAAATGGTTGCACTCCATTGAGAATATGCTAGCCAGCATAAAACAGAGGATGCACTAATTATTAACAAAGCATAGAAAGGTGCCTTGTTTACGATTCGTTTACTTTCACTCAAGACATTTTTAGGTGCAATACTGCCCTCCTCCAAACGCTTAAATGTAAATAAGGCAATGAAAAAGAATAAAATATACATACCTAAATTTACTTTAAACACATAGTCAAATTGATAATCTGCCACTATACCTGCAAGGGCAGGACCTACGGCAACACCGACATTTTGTGCTAAATAGATCGTATTAAAAGCCTTACGTCCACCTTCGGGCCAGGCAGCTCCAGCTAAGGCAAACATACCCGGAAAAACAATGCCCCCACTAAAGCCTAGTATCGTTAAAAACCACACATAATGTGGCCAACCATGCCAAATTGTTAAGCCAATTAATGAAGCAATCGTTAACAGAATACCAAGCATAATAGCTTTATAGCCACCAATTCTATCAAATAAGTAACCGCCTAATAGATTGCCTATTACTCCAGCAGCAGAATTCAGCATTAAGACAAAACCAGCCATAGCTAAAGATTTACCTAAATAATCATGCATATAAATGGCATTCAAAGGCCATAAAAAAGAGTTGCCTGTTGTGTTCACAAGCATTCCGATAATTAAAAACCAAACACGTTTTGGCATAGAATGACCTCCATTATTTCGCTTCTCTAAATAGCTAGTGTATGCTGAAATACTTAAAAGTACAAGGAAAATAAATTTACCTTTTTTACAAGACTTCTATCCTATTTTCCATCATATTTAGTTTTGTTCTTTTCCATTTTTCTTTATCCAAATCTTGATAATACCCTTACCCCATGACGGAACGAAATGCACATGATAGAATAGAGCGTTAGAGGAGTGAAATAAATGACAGAGACGAATTTTCCTTTTCCTTCAGAGGGGAAAAGATACTATACATGGAATCGCTATTTACGTGACCAATTTGGTCATAAAGTATTTAAAGTGGCCTTAGATGCAGGCTTTGATTGCCCTAACCGCGACGGCACAGTCGCTTTCGGTGGCTGTACATTTTGCAGTGCTGCTGGTTCTGGTGACTTTGCTGGCAATAAGGTAGATCCAATTGATGTTCAATTTGCTGAAATCCGAGACAAAATGCATCAGAAATGGAAGGATGGCAAATACATGGCTTATTTCCAAGCCTACACAAATACACATGCCCCTTTGCCAGTTTTAAAAGAAAAATTTGAAGCAGCTTTAGCGCAAGAAGGTGTAGTAGGTCTTTCTATTGCTACTCGCCCTGATTGTTTACCTGATGATGTTGTCGAATATTTAGCAGAGTTAAATGAGCGGACGTATTTATGGATTGAGCTCGGTCTACAAACGGTACATGAGAAAACGGCTAATCTTATTAATCGCGCCCATGATTATGCAACGTATGTGGAAGGCGTTGAAAAATTGCGTAAGCATGGCATTCGTGTTTGCTCACACATCATTAATGGGTTGCCTCTCGAAGACTATGACATGATGATGGAAACGGCACGAGCAGTTGCTCAATTAGATGTCCAAGGCATTAAAATCCACTTACTTCATCTATTAAAAGGAACGCCTATGGTGAAGCAATATGAAAAAGGTATGCTAGAATTTTTAGATCAAGATGTCTATACAAAACTAGTAGCAGACCAATTGGAAATTTTACCACCAGAGATGGTGATTCATCGTATTACAGGTGATGGACCGATTGATTTAATGATTGGACCAATGTGGAGTGTCAATAAATGGGAAGTACTGAATGGCATTGACGCTGAGCTTGAACGTCGTGGTAGCTGGCAAGGGAAGTTGTATAAGACAGAGGTTACGAAATGAAACTACAACGCGTTTTACAATATGCCCAGCAGTTATTAAAAGATAATATAGAAGAGGGAGATACAGTTGTTGATGCAACTGCTGGAAACGGTCATGACACATTGTTTCTGGCACAGCTTGTTGGGGATGAAGGGCAAGTTTATGCCTTTGATGTCCAAAAAGAGGCGGTTGACGCGACACTCCTCCGACTTTTAGATCATGGTTTAGAACATCGAGCGCTCGTTTTAAATAAAGGACATGAAGAAGTCACACAGTTTGTACACAAGCCAGTAACTGCGGCAATCTTTAATCTCGGCTATTTACCTGGTAGCAACCATGATATTATTACAAGACCTAATACAACAATCCAAGCTATTGAAAATATATTAAAGCTCTTAAAAGTGGGCGGTTTGATTGTTCTTGTTATTTATCATGGACATCCAGGTGGAAAAGAAGAACGTGATAAGATCATTGATTATGTAAGTCAACTTCCACAAAAATATGTCCATGTCTTAAAATACGCATTTCTTAATCAACAAAATGATCCACCATTTGTCATTGCATTAGAGAAAATGAAAGAATACCCTATTTAATAGTAATGTGGAGAACATACTAAAAGGCGATCAGCTAGTTGCTATAAAACTAGCTGATCGCCTTGCTCTTTATCTACTTGTTATTTCGTTTTTCGTTATAGTCAACCCAGAAATCTGCACCTTTAATTCCTAATTTACGAGGATCAAATACTGGATCTTTTCCTTCTTTTTTCTGTTTCTCGTAATCTTTTAATGCAACAATAGCTGGTTTCATAATAATTAAAATAGCTATAACGTTAATCCAAACCATCAGACCAAGGCCCACATCACCCATTGCCCATGCTAGACCAGACGTACGGATTGTACCATAGAAGGCCGCAACTAAAATGGCAATTTTGGCAATCCAGATGAATACCTTTTCTGTGCTACCTCTAAATAAGTAAGCAACATTTGTTTCTGCAATATAGTAGTAAGCCATAATTGTTGTAAAGGCAAAGAAGAATAACGCTATGGCTACAAACGGAGCTCCAAAGCCAGGTAATGATGAGTCAACTGCATATTGTGTATACGCAGCTCCTGCTTCAATACTTTTTGCAAAAGTCATTTGCTCATCACCAGCTAACCCACCACTATTGAATTCTCCAACATGAATAAATGGATCTGCGCCTTCAGCTGCCTTTTCATCTTGTACATTGTACATACCCGTAAATAAAATCATAAATGCGGTAGCAGAACAAATTAATAATGTATCAATATACACAGATGCTGCTTGAACAATTCCTTGCTTAGCAGGATGCGATACTTCCGCAGCTGCCGCAGGGTGGGCCCCAGTTCCTTGACCAGCTTCATTGGAGTAAATTCCACGTTTAACACCCCAAGCAATCGCTGAACCAATAACCCCGCCAAAAATTTCTTGAGCACCAAATGCACTAGAAAAAATTAATCCGATAACTGTTGGTACTTGTGAAATATTCATAAAAATAATGACTATTGCCATAATGATATAAGCTAATGCCATAAATGGTACAATAATTTGAGCAGCGTTTGCAATTGATTTAATACCACCAATGATAATAGCACCTAGTAACACAACAATTATAAGTCCTGTGATCCATGTATCCAAACCAAAAGCGTTTTCAACAGCACCTGCGATGGCATTTGACTGCACACCAGGCATCAAAATTAACATTGCAATTAAAGCAGCTACAGCAAAAATAACTGCAAACCATTTTTGACCCATTCCTTTTTCTATGTAAAAGGCCGGTCCACCACGATATTCTGTATCTTTCTCTTCTTTATAGATTTGAGCTAATGTTGACTCTACATACGCGGTAGCCGCACCAATGAAAGCGATTGCCCACATCCAAAAGACAGCACCAGGTCCTCCCATTCCAATTGCTGTCGCAGTACCAGCAATATTACCTGTGCCTACACGTCCTGATAATGCGATAGACATTGCTTGGAAAGAGGATATTCCCTTTTCCGATTTCTCCCCTTTAAACATTAAAACAAACATATCTTTAATGTGCCTTACCTGTAGGAACCTTGTGATAATTGAGAAAAATAACCCAATCAATAAGATACCATAAATAAACCATGGTCCCCATAAAATACCATTCAACTTCTCCACAATTACATCCATTTTACCCCTCCAATTTAAAATACCTTACTTTAGTTCATTATAGTATTACACTTTTCAGAAAATTACAATATTATTTTTGAGTAACAATATTTAAGTAAGTAACCTAGTAAATGGAAGGGTATAAACCTATTTAATTATATAACCAATTCTTCGAAGAGCATTATTAATAAAGTCTCGTGTATACATAAAAATCTCTTCGCGCTCTCCCTCATGAAATAAATTATGATAACAATTTGCCCATTCTTTAAACTGAAATTCTGTGAATTCCTGTTGATGAAGCCAATTTCGGGTGTGGCGAGTGTCCGTAATTTTATCCTTCTCAGCTGTCATAATGAGCATAGGCATATTTGGCATTTCACCTTTAGGCAGCATCACTAAATTTTTCATCATCTGCTGAAGCTCTCGGTACCATTTCACAGAAACAACCGACATGAGCGGTACCTCATCTTTCATTTCTTCTCTGCCTTCAACACTACGCGTTAATTTCTCTAATGTAATATCATGTGTTAGTTTCACATTGGCTGTTAACGCACTTAGACTTGTTAAAGCATTTGTTAATTTACCTGGTAATAGCTTTAGTTGCAACCAAGGTGATGTTAAAATAATGCCTGCACATTCATATTGTCTCTTTTGCAGTGTATGGAGGATTAATGTTGCACCTAGTCCATGACCTATTACAAAGGTTGGTAAATTATATGAAAAAGCATTCTCAATCAGGTTTCTTGTATACTTATTGTACAATTTGAAGTCTTCATCATGGACTCGAGCAAACCTTGCATTACCCCCATGATTCGGTAAATCCCCCATGACTATGTGGAAGCCTTCTAATCTTAATTTTTCTATCAGCCATGCATACCAACGGTGATTTTCATAAGCACCATGAAGAATAGCAATCACAGCTTTTGCTTGTCCATCAGCTTCCCATTTCCACATTTACATAGTCCTCCTAAAAAATAATTACACTTTGATTATATCGAAATAAATAGCATATTTTAATTTTATATTTCCATAAAGTTGCGTATTTGATACGATAATACTACATTATAGAAAGAAAAGAGGCGATTTTCATGATTTATCCATTTAAAGATAAAACGCCAAAGATCGATCCGTCTGTTTTCATTGCTGATTACGCAACTGTTACGGGCGACGTAACAATTGGCGCCGAAACAACCATTTGGTTTAATACGGTTATTCGTGGTGATGTTTCCCCAACGATTATCGGTAAACGTGTCAGTATTCAAGATCTTTGCTGTTTACACCAAAGCCCAAAATATCCGCTCATTATTGAAGATGAGGTAACAGTTGGACACCAAGTCACTTTACATAGTTGTACAATTCGCAAAAATGCCTTAATTGGTATGGGATCCATTATTTTAGACGGAGCTGAGATTGGAGAAGGTGCATTTATTGGGGCAGGAAGCCTAGTACCTCCTGGTAAAGTCATTCCTCCAAATAGTCTAGCATTAGGTCGTCCAGCAAAAGTTGTCCGAGAATTAAATGCTGAGGATAAAGAGGATATGGAACGCATCGTACGAGAATACGCAGAAAAGGGTCAATATTATAAATCAATTCAGAAATAAATAATCTACACAAAAAAATTAATACCAACGAAAAAATCCCTCGCGTTTTCGTGTACCGAATACGTTCACGAATCCTAGCGAGGTATTTTTTATAAAAAAACAAAAGGAGCAATATTGCTCCTTTGTTTATTAATACATTAGAATAATTTTTTAATGACTTCATTACTTTAGTTCAATAGTTTATAAACGTGCTTTTTCTCGTAACGCGTCTGCTTTATCAATTTGCTCCCATGGTACATTTAAATCTGTACGACCAAAATGTCCATACGCAGCAGTTTGTTTATAAATTGGACGACGAAGATCAAGCATTTTAATGATACCCGCTGGGCGTAAATCGAATAGCTCGCGTACCCATTCAACGATCTCGCTTTCTTTCACTCTACCTGTTCCAAATGTATCGACAGCAATCGAAACAGGCTGCGCAACGCCAATCGCATAGGCAAGTTGCACTTCAGCACGCTCTGCTAAGCCAGCTGCTACGATGTTTTTCGCTACATAACGTGCTGCATATGCCGCTGAACGGTCTACCTTGGTTGCATCCTTACCTGAGAAGGCACCACCACCGTGACGTGCATAACCACCGTATGTATCAACAATGATTTTACGTCCTGTTAATCCAGCATCACCTTTTGGTCCACCAATTACAAAACGGCCAGTTGGATTGATAAAGTATTTCGTATTAGCATCTAATAATTCACTTGGTACAACTGGTGCAATAACAAATTCTTTTAAATCTGCTTGAATTTGTTCAAGTGTTGCTTCTTCATCATGCTGTGTTGAAATAACAATTGTATCCACGCGAACCGGTACATTATTGTCATCATATTCTATCGTTACTTGCGTTTTACCATCAGGACGTAAATAGGCAAGTTCACCGGATTTACGTACTTCTGTTAAACGGCGTGCTAATTTGTGTGCCAAGCTAATTGGTAATGGCATTAGCTCTGGTGTTTCATTACATGCATAGCCAAACATTAAGCCTTGGTCACCAGCACCAATTGCTTCAATATCTGCATCTGTCATAGAGCCTTCACGTGCCTCTAATGCCTGATCAACACCTTGAGCAATATCAGGTGATTGTTCACCAATAGCCACAAGCACCGCTAAGTTCTCAGCATCAAAGCCATATTTACCTCGTGTATAACCAATTTCAGCTACAGTGTCACGAACAATACCTTTAATATCTACATAAGTAGAAGTTGTAATTTCTCCTGCTACTAATACTAATCCTGTTGTTACAGTTGTTTCACACGCTACACGTGCATTTGGATCTTCTGCTAAAATAGCATCTAAAATGGCATCCGAGATTTGGTCACAAATCTTATCTGGATGTCCTTCTGTTACACTCTCTGATGTAAACAGTCGACGGTTTGTCATTTGGTTTTCCTCCTAAATACTCTTACAATAAGTAGTTGTGTATGAATACGGTACTCATTACCCATGTCAAGTCCGCTCCTAAGGATTGAACTCTCAAGCCGTTACTGCTGCTTTTAACACGAGGATTTCGAAAGATCCGTCATTATAATAAGGAAAGAACTACATATACTTACCTTTACATTAATTTTTAACAATAAAAAAATCCTTTTCTCACGTTACTTTACATGAGGAAAGGAATAATGACTGCGTAACCTTTCACTCTTATCGTTCAAGGGATGTTCCCTTGCATCAGGTTGGCACCAACGCATGTCGTGAAATAGTTCATGCAGGTTGCCGGGTTTCACAGGGCCTGACCCTCCACCAGCTCGGGATAAGAGTATCCGTTCAATCTCATGTTACTGAAAAGGTCGAACGTTGTCAAATATTTTCTTATGTATTACTGTATAGAAAGGAAAGAACTTATTACACAAAAACTTTTCATACTTGGATGATGATGTAAATAGAAGCAAATTAATCCCTACAACATACCTAGCTACTTGTGGTAACATATGTGTGGCTCAATTTTCATGCCTAATTACAGTAGGATTGATGGTATTCTCCTCGAAAAACATTATTTTTTGTCAGTTTATTGAAAAGTGGTAAAAACTCTAAAATAATTTCTTAATTAGTATAGATTATTTAAGCAATTGTGTTATACTATTTTTGAAATTAAGAAAAAATCCCTCTAAATCAAGGGAATACTATAAAAAAGGATGGTATTTAATCGATGAATTCAGTAGAAATTGCAAACGAACTGAAGGAATTATTAAACGGCGGTAACATTAATGTTCAACTTTCAGTACCACAATTAGCAGAAAAAGCTACATCTCGTGGTGAAGCAATGTTAACAGTAGATGGCGCAGTTCGTGCAGAAACTGGCAAATACACTGGTCGTTCACCTAAAGATAAATATACGGTAGAAGAAGAAAGCACAAAAGATCAAATTGACTGGGGTAAAGTAAACCAACCAATTTCTTCTGAAGTGTTCGATAACCTATATGTAAAAGTAATAAAATATTTAAAAGAACGTGACGAGTTATTTGTATTCAAAGGCTTTGCAGGTGCTGACAAAGATTCACAATTAAGCATTCAAGTTATTAATGAATACGCATGGCACAATCTTTTTGCTCATCAATTATTTATCCGTCCAACAGCAGATGAATTAGCTTCTCATGTTGCTGACTTCACTGTCATCTCAGCTCCTAACTTTAAAGCAGATCCTGCGGTTGATGGCACTGCTTCTGAAACATTCATCATCGTATCACTTGAAAAGAAAATTATTTTAATTGGTGGTACAGAATATGCTGGTGAAATGAAAAAATCTATCTTTGGTATCATGAACTACTTATTACCACAACAAGGTATTCTTTCAATGCACTGCTCAGCAAACGTTGGTGAAGCTGGCGATGTGGCGTTATTCTTCGGTCTATCTGGTACTGGTAAAACGACGTTATCAGCTGATCCTGATCGTAAGCTAATCGGTGACGATGAACACGGTTGGTCTGATAATGGTGTGTTCAACATTGAGGGTGGTTGCTATGCAAAAACAATCAACCTTTCTGCTGAAAAAGAACCAGAAATCTACAATGCAATCCGCTTCGGCTCTGTATTAGAAAACGTAGCTGTTGATCCAGAAACTCGTATTTGTGACTATGACGATGGTTCACTAACAGAAAATACACGTGTAGCTTATCCAATCCAATACATCGAAAATATCGTTGATCCTTCTGTTGCAGGTCATCCAAAAACAATCATCTTCCTAACAGCTGATGCATTTGGCGTGTTACCTCCAATCAGTAAATTAACAAAAGAACAAGCAATGTATCACTTCCTAAGTGGGTTCACTTCTAAACTTGCTGGAACTGAACGTGGTGTGACTGAGCCAGAACCAGTATTCTCTACTTGCTTCGGTTCTCCATTCCTTCCGCTTCCTGCAACAGTATACGCAGAAATGTTAGGTCAAAAAATTGACGAGCACGGTGCACAGGTATACTTAGTAAACACTGGTTGGACTGGTGGCGAATATGGCACAGGTAGCCGTATGAAACTTTCTTACACACGTACAATGGTCCGTGCAGCAATCGATGGTAAATTAGCAGATGTTGAAACAACACAAGATGCTGTGTTTGGTTTACACATTCCAACAGCAGTTGAAGGAGTACCTTCAGAAGTGTTAAATCCTCGTGAAGCTTGGGCAGATAAAGCTGCATACGATGCAAAAGCTGCTGAGCTTGCAGGCTTATTCAACGAAAACTTCAAGAAATTCTCAAACGTTTCTGAAGCCATCACTGCACTTGGTGGCCCATTAAAGTAACGTCTATATAAAAGACAAAGGGAACAAATTATTCGTTCCCTTTGTCTTTTTGTTTTCTCTACGCTTTATTGTTGTTTCATCCACTTGCAAAGAGCACGGACAGTTTCACGATTTTTTGCTGGTGGATATTGATGTGCATAGTGAAGATCATACCAAGTTTCGAATGATTTATTTGCTTCCTCTAAAAAAAATGCCAATTGTCTGGCATGTTCAATATCCACATTTTCATCACGATAGCCATGAATGATAAGAACGGGAGCTGTTATTCGCTCTATCTCAAAAAGAGGTGTTCTTGCATCATATGCTTCTGGTACACGATTAGGTGTTCCTCCAATAACGCGCTTCATCATCCTTCGCATATCTGTACGTTCCCAATAGGTGGCCGTTGCATCAGAAACACCTGCCCATGTTACAACAGAAGTAATATCCCTTCTTAAAATGGCTGTCCACAGAGCCATAATACCACCTCGTGAAAAACCAAAAACATGGATATTGTCATTGCAGAATTGTTTGAGTACATCTACGGCATAGACCGCATCGTAACGGTCTGCCCCTGCAAACTCGTCACGACCCTCTCCCCCACGATTCCCACGATAATATGGGGCAAATACGATAAAGCCCTGCGCCGCAAATTGTGCAATACGAGAGGGTCTTACCATCCCAATGCTTTGCATGCCGCCTCTTAAATATAAAAAGCCATCATATGTACCCTCTGTCTTTGGCTCTGCTAATAGTCCTTTTATACGTAAGCCTTGTGAAAGATAGGTTATTTCCGTTAAACTTATAGCTGGATTTGGTGAAGGATAGGGGCGTTTTTCGATAATATCACCATTGTGTGTCACGATGTTTCAGCTCCTCCAGCATTTTCTTCATCCCATCATCCTTCATGTGAAAACTCAAGTTAGGATGCTGAACAAATTCTTCATCGGTTAACCAAAGCATGCCTGACGTTTCTAAATCAAATTCTATATCCTCTTGCGCTAAAAATTGTGCAGTGAAAACGGTTTTACAAAAAACGATTTCATCATACACTGCATACTCTGCAAACCATTGAAGATTTTTCACATGAACACCCGTCTCTTCAAAAACTTCTCGAATCGCCGCCTCCTCTAATGTTTCGCCTTCTTCTAATTTCCCCCCTGGCACTTCTACACCACGTCGTTTATGGACAGTACATAACCATTTATTTTCATACTTTAAAAGGACAAGGACGTGTTTAGGTTCTACTTTAAATTCGCCTCTTGTAAAACTCAAATCTACTTGTAGGCCATGTAAATCTGTAAATGTTAACATCTCTTCACCCTCACGTTCTTTCTTGTTGCAAAACAAAAGTAACTTTCTTCATCATTACTTCTATTTTATGGACAGAATTTAATCATCATTCCTATTCCTATCTATATTAACTATATTGTAAACCTACAATGACAAGCAACCCTAAGCTACAGTCTTATAAAGCATGAAAAAAGCGTGCTTCATAGGAAGACACGCTTTTCTTTAAATTACTTGCTGACCGTCAAAATAGACGATAGGACTTTTCACAACACAATCAATATGAACATCTGACGCATTGGCTCCACCAAATGGCGCATTACTACCAAAAGCGATATGGATGGTCCCATACACCTTCTCATCCTCTAATACATTGCCACATAGGATAGCACTTTTATTGGCTCCGATGCCAAACTCAGCAATAACTCTACCATTGCCTTCACCAAGTAATGCCAGTAGTCGTGGACCATCAGGACCGATTGCTTCTTCTAAGCGACCATTCTTTATTTTTAATAATAATGGCTCTTTTAAGACACCAATATTAGCAATAGAGCCATCTACTAAAATCTCTCCATTCGCAGATGTTTCTATTGGTGCAATATAGGATTCTCCTGAAGGAATATTCCCATACTCACCAGGTTGACGAATAACCCCTGTGGAACGAATGCCAAAACGACCTTCTACACTAAACGTCAGCTCATGACCATCCTTGACAATACGAATATCTTTTGTCGTATTAAGTAAAAGGACATATTTTTCTACCGTAGCTTCGATCTCCTGTGCATCTGCATGAAGGGCACCTTGCTCCAGCATCTCCAATGTTACCCCTGGCATTGTTGCTACACGTCCACCCTTTTCACAGGCATGTTTACGAGCTAGTGTATGTGTTAGGGAGTGGGAGGTAATACACAGTGTAACATCGGTATTTGCCATAAGCTCAGAAACTGCATGGATTGGTTCCTGCCCAGATTTCTCTAACAGGGGCATCACCATAAACATTGTATTTGCAGTAATTGACAGTCCAGCTTCATAAAAAATTTTCGCGATGTCTTGTTTGTGGCTATCTGTCAAAATTAATAGTGACTCAGAAAATTGAACATTTAAATGGCCTTTTAAAACATTTAGTGCAATATCATGTAAATGATGCATAATAGGGCTCCTTAATTAAAATTCAAATGATATCTACGAATAATTCCTTCTATTTCATTTCTAGCTTCCGTTAAAGGTCCCAAAAAATCTGGAACACGTTGCTCTGTAAAACGATAAATTGGTCCAGAAACGGTAATAGACGCTACGACCTGTTCCTCACTATTAAATATAGGCATAGCTAGCGCCAATACATCGACCGAATACTCACTGTTACTAAGTGCATAGCCACATGTTCTAATTTTTTCTAGCTCTGCCCTTATTTCTGTGGCATCTGTCATCGTATTATTTGTATAAGCTGTTAATGGTTCATCTATAACCTTTGCAATTTGCTCTTCATTTAAAAAAGCAAGCATCGAACGATAAGATGCTCCTACATACAGTGGCGATCTACTTCCTCTTGAAACTGTAAACTTCACCTTATTTACAGGCTCTGCTTTTAGTAATGTTAACGCTTCCAGTCCATTCAGTACGGTAAAAATAGCTGTTTCACCAGTGACATCCTTTAATTTCTCAAGAACTGGCATACATAGCTGATCTATGTTTAATGAATCATACATATTCATACCTATTTCCCATAATGCAATACCAAGAGAATATTTTTTTGTTATAGGATCTTTTGTTATAAACCCATTATTTTCGAAGGTTTCAAGAATGCGATATAAATTTGTATGATTCATGTTCATCGCCAGTGCTAACTCTCGACCACCCCATGTGGGCTTTTCCTTTGTAAACATTTTTAAAACCGCAATTGATAAATTTAATGTCTTTAGCATATCTCTCATCCCTCTGAACTATTTATCTGTACAAACGGCTGCAAATCTCTCTCTTAAGGGGGAAATAATCGACAGATTTAGCAGCCGTCAGCACCTGATATCACTTTATCAAAAGTAAGAGAGTAGCTAATCTCTTACTTTTGATATAGGAAATCAACAGCAGCAGTTATATAAACTTTTGCACAGCGTACGATATCCTCAACACGCACTTTTTCATTATAACCATGAATACTTGGTAAATAAGCTGGGCCGTATTGCAATACAGGAATATCATATTGTCTGAAATGACGAGCGTCACTGCTTGCCCATTGCATGACACCATATGCCTCTTGCCCTGTCACATACGATATATTTTCCACTATCGATTGGCATACAGGATTTTCAGCAGGCGTATAATTGGCGACGCTTTTGAAGCCAAAACGTTGGATTGAATAATCGATAGCCAAGCCATCTAGTTTAGTTGTCAAGATTTCAGTTACCTCTTCTTGTGTAATACCAAATGGTAAACGACAATCGACCTGGACCTTACAGTAATCTGGGATTACGTTTGACTTCGTACCTCCCTCAATTGTACCAATATTTACAGTAATTTTCTCTAAAACTTCTTGATATTTCAAGCGATCTTTCTCCACTTCACGCATGTATTTTTTTGATACCTTAATAAGTGGCTGTACCTCTTCAGGAATTGTGATTTCTACATCCCATAGTGTACGAATCTCTTCTATAGCTCGAATTGCATCGACAATGGCATTTCGTCCAGCCAATGGTGATAGACTTCCATGACCAGGTTCCCCACGCACCTCTAATTCAAACCAGTAAGAGCCCTTTTGTCCAATGGTTGGGTTTAAAGGTGAAGAGGGCTCAGCGATTAAACAACCATCTCCCTGCACATAGCCTCTCTCTAACAGCCAAGGAACACCGAATTCACCGCCAGTTTCTTCATCTGGTACGATCGCCAAAGTTAATTTCCCTGGTAGTTCAATGTTCAGTTTCTTTAATAGCTTTGCTGCAAAAATAATACCTGCTAAACCGGCTTTCATATCACTCGCCCCACGTCCAAGCATCCAGCCATCCTTCACTTCTCCTGAAAACGGATCAAAATCCCATTTTGATAGATCACCGACAGGAACAACATCGGTATGGCCACAATAAACGAGTTCTTTTCCTTCCCCATTTCCAATAGAAGCTACTAAATTAAACATTTTATCAGCAGCTTCATATTTTTGATAAGTAATGCCTACATCATTTAAATAGTTTTCGATAAAAGCTGTTATTTCAGTCGTATCCCCTGGAGGATTGACACTTGGAATTTGAATGAGCTTTGAACAAAACGCTATCAATTCATCTTGATGATTTTCAACTGCCTCTACTAATTGCGCTTTAAGTGCTTGTAAATCATTCATGTGTGTGTACCTCGTTTCCTTTCGTTTGTAAATGACTCATGCTACCATATAAGCCTTTCATATGTGTAAATTGTGTTTCATCAAAGAAAGAGCATTTATTAGCACCATAAGTTTTTGCTACCTCTAACACAAATCGCACAACATTTTCTACATCTGTGACATGGGTTGCACCTGTTGCACAGCCTGCCACAACAGATTCAGTTGTAATCGCTACACCTACAACAGGGCTAGATGTTGCAACTGCTGGTTGTAAAATACTATTGATATGGAATAAACCATTACCATACGGTGTAATGTCTTGCATCGTGATTGGCAGGACAACTGGAGAAATGCCAGCAGATTGTGTATATACGTGCAATAAATCATCACTAATTTTTAATATGTAACCTTCTTTGACAGTTGGCGTTATCGCAAATCCTTTATGGTTACATACTTGATTGCCTTTTGTTGTATCAATGGATAGAATAGCATCCATTGTATCTTCTACTTCATTTTCGTTCATGACACTAATATCCACTGGCGAGTTCATAAATGGCACTGGCTCATGTGGTAAGGTTGGAGCTGTTGGACAAATATGTGTGGAGAAAATAACGTCACCCTCTAATTGATCACCCTTTAAGGCCATATCAATAGCTTTTGCTGCTCCTGCCAGACATGCCAGTGCGCCGTCTCCATCTGATACAAAGCCTGTCATTTCAGGGCGTGCTCCAATACCACCTAATCGTCCTATAATTCCTAATGTAGGTGCATTCCCGCCAGAGGATTTGCCGTTCTTTCCTTTCACGAGGACGCGAACAAAATCAGTTGAGCCGCTTTCGCCTTGAATAGTTTTTACCTTGACATCTGCTGTGGAATCAATATTGTGTAAATACTCTTTAATCGTGTCTCCGTTTACATAAATACTATCCATTACCTCGTATAATTCAATAACATGCTTCAATGACATAATCAGTCCGCTCCTTTTTCTGCTTCAATAAATTTTATCTTTCGTTAAATGGATGATACTTCTTGCTGTATCGACTTAAATAAATGACACGATACTTGATGTGTAGCTGATACTGTATCAAGTGTCGGTTGGACCTCTGCACATTTTTCTGTAGCAAAACGACAACGCTTATGGAATGCACAGCCACTCGGAGGATTAACCGGGCTTGGAACATCGCCAGATAAAATAATACGGTCCTTTTTATCAAAAGGATTTTCCTTAGGTATGGCCGATAACAAGGCTTGTGTGTAAGGATGCTGAGGTTTCTCATAAATTTCCTTGTATGAGCCAATTTCCACTATTTTTCCTAAATACATGACAGCAATACGATCACACATGTAGTTCACCACATTCAAATCATGTGAAATAAAAATATAGGTTAAACCGAATTCTTTCTGTAAATCTTTTAATAGATT
This sequence comes from Lysinibacillus capsici, assembly GCF_020217405.1. NCBI lineage: Bacteria > Bacillati > Bacillota > Bacilli > Caryophanales > Bacillaceae > Lysinibacillus > Lysinibacillus capsici. The sequence goes on from NZ_CP084108.1 coordinate 3,619,492, forward strand.
GATAACCTGAGCCTGTACAGAGACATCTAATGCGGAAACTGGTTCATCACACACCACAATATCTGGATTCAGTGCAAGAGCCCGAGCAATATTAATGCGTTGTCTCTGTCCACCAGAAAATTCATGTGGATGACGCTTTGCATGGTAGGCACTTAATCCGACCGTTTCCAGTAATTCAACTACTCGCTTTTTACGAGATGCCTCATCACCAATCCCATGAATCACTAATGGCTCAGCAATAAGATATTCAATCGTTTTACGAGGATCGAGTGATGCATAAGGATTTTGGAAAACCATTTGGATGGATTTTCGAGCAGAACGGATATCTTTTGAATTTAAGCTTGCTAAATCCGTTCCCTTAAATTCAACTATTCCCTCTGTTGGTGAAATTAGCTGGTTGATTAAACGGGCGACTGTCGATTTACCACACCCCGACTCTCCCACAATCCCCAGTGTCTCACCTTTATATAACTCAAAACTTACACCATCTACCGCCTTCACAAATTGTGTTGGTTTTTTAAAAGGAATTGAACTTTTAATGGGAAAATGCTTTTTTAAATTACTGACCTTTAAGACAAGTTCATTGTACTGTTGCATTAAAAATTCCCTCCTTCCTTGGGACAATTTGATCTTTTGCTTGTAAATGGCAGGCTACAAAATGGTTGTCCTGTACTTCCACTAAGTCAGGCACCGTACTACGACAAATATCTGTTGCTAAAGGACATCGTGCTGAGAAGTGACAGCCACTATGTGGCATTGTTAAATCTGGCGGACTACCTGGAATAGCTGGCAGCCTTTGTTGCTCTTGTGTCCCCATTGTAATTTGAGACTCTAATAATCCCCACGTATAGGGATGTAAAGGTTTTTCATAGAGCTGTCTTGTTGTAGTAGACTCTACTGTACGACCTGCATACATAACATTTACTTTGTCACATAGCTCCCAAACCACACCTAAATCGTGCGTAATCATAATAATGGCTGTATCGTGTTCTTGTTGTAATTTTTTCATTAAATCAAGAATTTGAGCTTGTACAGTTACATCTAGTGCAGTTGTAGGCTCATCAGCAATGAGTAGTTTCGGGTTACAAGCCAGGGCAATAGCAATCATGACACGCTGACGCATTCCACCTGAAAATTCGTGAGGATACATTTTTAATCGTTTCTCTGGCTCAGGAATCCCAACCATTTTTAACATATCAACGGCTTTGATAGCAGCATCTTTCTTCGATATTGTCTCATGTGCTTGTATCACTTCAATAATTTGATTGCCCACTGTTAATACAGGATTCAAACTTGTAATAGGATCTTGGAAAATCATTGAGATGTCATTGCCTCGCACATTGCGCATTTCCCTTTCAGAAATTCCGATTAAATCGCGGCCATTAAATAGAATTTTTCCATTCGTTATTTTTCCTGGCGGAGATGGAATTAAACGCATGAGAGCAGTGGCTGTAACACTTTTTCCTGATCCTGACTCTCCCACAATACCTAGTGTTTCCTTCTTATTTAATTGTAAATTTACTCCATTAACAGCTTTCATTGTAGAGCCGCCACTTTTAAATTCTACTGTTAAGTTTTCTACATCTAGTAAACGTTCAGTCATGACTCCACCCCCTTCCATTAAACTTTCATTTTCGGATCTAATGCATCGCGCAGTCCGTCCCCTAATAGGTTAATCCCAAGAACTGTTAATAAAATACAAATGCCTGAAAATGTCGCCATTTGGGGATTTAATACTAAAAAGTCTTTGCCATCTTTTAAAATACTGCCCCATGAAGCTGTCGGTGGTTGAACACCTAATCCTAAAAAGCTAAGGGCAGCTTCTGAAATAATAGCGCCAGCTGTACTCATCGTTCCATATACAATTAAAGGGGCTAAACAGTTCGGTAATATATGGCTAAAAATGATCCTCGTATGTGTAGCACCTAAAGAATGCGTTACTTCAACGAATTCTTCCTCTTTTACACTTAACACCTGTCCTCGAACAAGTCGTGCGAAACCTGGAATATTAGCAATACCAATCGCAACAATAACATTGACAAGTCCTTGCCCTAATACCGTCATTAATGTAATAGCTAGTAATATAAATGGGAATGCGAAAAGACCATCCATTGTGCGCATAATAATGGAATCAATGCGTCCACCAAAATACCCTGCCACTAAGCCTAACAGTGTGCCAAACACAGCACCAAATAGCACCGCCGCAATCCCAACAATCATTGAGATTCGTGTACCGTAAACTAAGCGACTAAACAGATCACGACCATAGTTATCTGTTCCTAATAAATGTCCTTCTGTATTCATCGGTAAAAACGATTTACCGACAATCATTTCATTCGGTGGATGGGTAGCAATCAATGGGGCAAAAATAGCAACAATACCCATTAAAGTGACAATGATTAACCCAATTGTCGCTAATTTATTTTTTAGCAACTTGCGCAATAACGTATTTCTTTTTTTCGTTTCTTGGACGATTGCTTGAGTCATTGTTATTTTTTCCCCCCATCCGATTCTAAATTGACCTTAGGATTGACCACTTTATAAAGTACATCGACTACTAAGTTAACAAGCACAAAGATAAACGCAATGAAAATAACAGTACCTTGGACGACTACAAAGTCACGTTTATCAATGGCATCTACAATTAATCGACCCATCCCAGGCCAACTAAAAATTGTTTCTGTTAAAACCGCTCCGCCCAGTAAATTAGAAATTTGCATTCCTAACACGGTTAAAATCGGTGTTAGCGCATTCTTAAATGCATGTTTACCAATTACTAAATATTCTTTAATACCTTTAGAACGAGCTGTTTTAATATAATCTTGCGAAATAACCTCTAACATACTTGAACGGGTAATCCGTGCAAATGTCGCCATTGGAATCGTTGCTAAAGCAAATGCTGGCAAAATTAAATGCTTCAAATAGGTCCATAGGCCATCGCTGATATTCCCCATCCCAGTTGCTGGGAACCAACCAAGGTTAACACTAAAGAATAAGACAAGCATGATGCCCAACCAGAAAATTGGCATAGATACACCAACTAATGACACAAGCATTACAACATAATCAATGATGGTATTTTGCTTTCTCGCTGCAAATATTCCTGCTGGGATGCCAATCACGACGGCTATTAACAGCGCTGCCAATGCCAATATCACTGTATTAGGGAACCTTTCGAGAATAAGTCCGATGACAGACTCACTATAAGAATAGGAATATCCTAAATTTAACTGTGCTAGATCTCCTACATATGAAATAAATTGCGAAGGCATGGATTTATTTAATCCTAGCTCTTCTCTTAAATTCTCTACATCTTCTACACTCGCTTGTGGTCCAAGCATGACTGAAGCCGGGTCACCAGGAATCATTCGCGTAATAATAAAGACGATAATTCCTACTACTAGCAGTGTCGGGATGAGGTTAACTAATCTTTTTAAAATAAATGAGCCCATCTTAGCAAGACCTCCTTTTCATTATTAGAATCAGTGGTTCATATTGTGAATAATCAAATAGTACACCACTCATTAATTGTTTGTAAATATATTTTTTTCTGAATCTTTGTAATTTTATATTTACTTTCTATTTACAAGTGTGCTAATTTTAATCTCGAACCTACCATTTTTGAATCAACGGTTCATATTGTGAAACAAAAACTAAGGAGGCTAGTGCATATGAAGAAATTAAACGTAAGAAAGTCTTTACTACTACTCTTATTAACTTTACTAATTGGTGTTTTAGCTGCTTGTGGTGGAAATGAGAAAAGTACTTCAACGGATGAAAAAGAGGGAGAAGCTACTTCTGGAGGCACATTAAATATCGGTCTGTCAGCCAATGCAAAAACATTTGATCCGATCAAATATACAGGGGTTTATGAATCACAGGTGATGCGCCAAATGGGTGATACGTTAGTTGTTTATAACAAAGATCTATCTGATATCATCCCTTCGTTAGCAACTGAATGGAATGTATCAGAGGATATGTTAGTCTACACATTCAAATTACAAGAAGGTATTAAATTCCAAAAAGGTAAATATCAGGATGGACGTGAAATGACAGCTGAAGATGTGAAATACTCTTTAGAACGCTCTGCTAAAGAATCTGCTATGAATCGTTTAAGTGGTGTAACAGAAGTGAAAGTGTTATCGGATTATGAAGTAGAGATTCACTTAGCTACGCCAAATGCTGCCCTACTTGCTATGCTAACGGATGCAGGGAATATTATTATTCCAAAAGAAGAAGTTGAAGGATGGGGCGATAATTTTTCTGAACACTTTGTTGGTACAGGTCCATTCCAACTAACAGAATGGAAAAAAGACCAAGAAGTAAAATTAGTTCGTCACGATAATTACTGGGGCGATAAGCCAAATGTCGATAACTTAACAATGAAGTTTATCTCCGATCAAAATATGATGACAAACGCATTACGTTCTGGTGATATTGATATTGCCATGGACGTTAAAGGTCAAAACCGAGAAATCATCAACCAAGATAGTAGCCTTGAGCTTTTAACAAATCCAGGTCTATCCATTGTTTATCTTGACCTTAATAACAAAGTAGGTCCAACTGCTGACAAACGCGTTCGTGAAGCGATTTATATGGCAACAAATGTAGAAGAAATTATTTCTGGCGTTAACCAATGGGGTGGCGGCGATGTTTCTTATTTACCATTACCACCTGGTTCATGGGGATATGATCAATCGTTAGTTGATATGGTACCAAAATATAATCCAGAAGAAGCAAAAAAATTACTAGCAGAGGCTGGTTACGCTGATGGCTTCAAGACAGAGATTTTCGTATCAGAAGCACGTGTTCCTTACGCAACGATTTTCCAAAGTCAGTTAAAGAAGAACTTAAATATTGATGTGGAAATAAAAGTGCTTGAATGGGGTACTTACAGTGATACTGTGGCAAAGGGTAATGCGCCGATGAATATTGGTGGCTGGACTTGGTACCCAGATCCTTATTTCTTCCTTTATCAATTATTCCACACAAATCAAATTGGTGCGTTAGGAAATGGTAAAGGCTACAGCAATCCAGAAGTGGATAAATTATTAGACCGCGCCGTATCAGAAACAGTAGTGCAAGAAGAACGTGCAAAATTATACCAAGAAGCATTAAAGCTGATTTTAGCGGATGTTCCTCGTATTGAATTAGAGGCAACACAAACGGTTGCAGGTGTAAACAAAAAAGTACAGGGCTTTGAGGTTTCTGCTGATAACTCCGTACAAATTGTGCATCCAAATGGTACAAACGTATCCATTACTAAATAATTAAACTTGAAAAGTGGAGATACCAGTCTCCGCTTTTCTCTTCATAAGGAGAGATTTGACCCGATGACACGCTATATAAATGGACTTGTTTTTAATTCTGAGACTCGTAGCTTTAATAAGCAATCTTTTCAAGTGCAAGGGCAATACTTTGAACCCGCTACTCATTCACCTGAAACAGAGTTGGATTTAGATGGCTACTATATTACACCAGGTTTTATCGATAGCTGCTCACAAATCGGTCTAGCTGAAATAGGGATTCGTTGGGAAGGAGATGATAGCTATGAATTTGACTCACATCTGCAATATTCTGTAGTTGATGGCATATACCCCTTTGATACTGCTTTTCAAAAAGCTGTTTCTCATGGGGTGACGGCATCTCATATTGTTCCCTCTCCTAAAAGCTTGATAGGTGCAAAAACGGCTATTATTCATCATACACATACAACGGTTGATGAAATGGTTATTTCAAAAGATGTGGCTTATTCCTTCTCTATTGGACATCAGGCAAAAAGTACATTTTTCGCTGAAAAGAAAAAACCACTCACACGTATGGGCATCGCTAAAATTTTAAGAGAAACATTACAACAAATTCAGCAACAAGAGCCGTCCATTACGAAAATCGTTATTCGAGCACACAAAGCCGTTGATCTTGAATTCATTAGCCGCCTTCAACAAGAATTTGGGTCAATTTTTGATTTTCATATTATCCATGGCACTGAAATTACATTCCTTCATGAAACATCCTTTAATACGGTTATAGCTGGTCCTACATTTCGATATATTGAGCACAATGAGATGATGGCACTATCACCCAAACTGTATCATCAGCTGTATAAGAACAATATTCCATTCGTTTTTTGTACGGATCATCCTGTTAGTAGCACCTCGCATCTAACATTAGAAGGATGCTTAGCTGTAAGAGAAGGTATGGCACGCCAGGACGTGCTATATGCTCTGACAACCGGGGCTGCAAATTTTCTAGGGATTGCCCATAAAACAGGTGCTATTCGTGATGGTCTTCTTGCTGATTTTGTTATTTGGGATAAGCATCCATTAAATTTAGATGCCCAGGTTGTCGCAACCTATATTAAAGGAACAAAAGTTTATGCACGGGAAGAAGGGTTTACACAATGATTATTTATCATCATGCAAAGTTTCATACAGTCAATGAGCAGAACGATACTTGTGAACAGTTATGGATCGAAGATGGGCGTATTGTCTATATTGGACCAGCCAAAGAATTTCCCCCACAAGCAGAGCTTGTTGATCTACAGGGAGCTTATGTTACACCAGGATTAATTGATATTCATGCACATGTCGGAACATGGGCTGAAGTCACTGAAGACATTAATGATGCCAATGAATATAGCGAACCCTTTACACCTCTTATGCACGCTTTAGACAGTGTAGATATCCGACACTTTTCCTTTCAACATGCGTTAGAAGGGGGCGTAACCACTGTGCAAACTGGGCCAGGTAGTGCCAATGTCATAGGTGGTATTTGGAGCATTCTTAAAACAGCAGGACCTACCCTTTCCTCTCGTGTTTTAGTAGAGCGGAGCGGTTTAAAGGGGGCCCTAGGGGAAAATCCGAAAAACGTCTTTGGCAATCAGTATAAGCGCAAGCCGATGACTCGTATGGCCATTGCACAGCTTTTACGAGATGGTTTCCAACGTGCAAGTCACCTCAATGAACAACAACAAACTGAGCAAATTAAAGAAAATGCTGAGTTACGCCCGTTTATTGAAGTACTTCGAGGCGACATGCCACTTCGCCTTCACTGCCATAGAGCAGATGACATTATGACAGCAATTAGAATTGCCAAAGAATTTAATGTGAAGCTTCATTTAGAGCACTGCACAGAAGGCTATCTCGTAGTGGATGCCGTTAAAGAAAGTGGATTCCATGCAACGCTTGGGCCCTATATGTTAACGCCATCTAAATACGAAACGCGTCATTCTACACCAGCAATTGCTGCCGTTTTTAAAGAACATAATATTCCATTTGCTATCATGACAGATCATCCATTTGTACCAATTCAATACTTAAAGTATTGTGCCACAGAAGCGATTCGTTATGGTTTAGATAAAGACACAGCCCTCAAAAGTATTACGATCAATGCAGCTAAGCTTGTACAGCTTGATCACCGCATTGGCAGCCTTGAGGAAGGCAAAGATGCTGATTTTGTTGTTTGGTCGCACCCTATTTTTGAAACAGAAGCAAAGGTTTTACAAACTTATGTAAATGGACAAAAATATTACGAAGCGGAGTGAGCGCAATGCAACATTCGAAAATTGCCGTTGTAACAATTGGTCAGGCACCTCGTAAAGATATGGCAGAGGATATACAGCAATTAAGAGAAGCAGGTTTAGATGTTCATGAATTCGGTGTACTTGATTTACTATCCTCAGAGGAAATTGCTACACTTTCGCCTTCTCTTGAGGACTCAGATGTTTTAGTGACACTTCTTACCAATGGTCGACAAGTAAAGCTCAGTAAACAAAAGCTCATGCCTTATATTCAAAGCTGCATTGATGATCTACATGAATTCACTTGGATACTACTTATGTGTACAGGAGATTTTACGAATAAATTATCCTATAAAAATCTTTTACTACCTGATCGTATGATGACTAATTTAGTGAAGGGCTTACATACAGAATTAGCCATTGGTTTAATAGGCCCCGAACCCCAACAACATCGAACGGTTGCAGAGAAATGGCAAAAAGCACAGTTCGATGTAACTTTTTCAGCAAGCTCCCCATACCACTTTGATAACCAACATTTATTGTCAAAAGCACAACAATTAGAAGAGCAAGGAGCCGATTTGCTTATTCTTGATTGTATGGGCTATTCCACAACAATGAAAAACATGATTAAAGATCAACTCACTATCCCCATCATCGTCCCTCGAGAAGCGGTTTTTACAATTTTAAAAGCCATTTGTTAATAGAAGAAAAGGTCACTTCTGATTCAGTGACCTTTTCCCCTATTCGCTAGACACGTTTGTTGAAATAAGGAAGCTGCTCAACGAATGCCTTTGTATCATCATCTCCATATTCATGAACAAGTGCATAGATTTTCATTAATCTTTTATCTATTTCATCATTTTCTCTGTCTTGGTGATACTGTATATACGGTAACTGTGCACGCCATGCATTCGAAATTTCTAACAGTTGCATTTGCTGAAAGATTCTCTCAAATACATCTAATGCTTGTCGATCTACATTGAGTTCGAAATTCCATGGCCCTGCATATGGGTTGGTATAATACGTTCTATTGGCAAGTGAAAAATATACGCGCTGACGATCCATCTTTACGATTCACTCCTTTTTCCATAGTATGGGGTGATAGGTGGTGTTTTATTCGCTTTTATGTCAAACTTCCTTCACAATTAATAGAACCAGATAATTTATAATAGGTATGATGAATAAAGAACGGAGTGAATACTATGAGTTTAACTACGCTCTTAATAGTCGCAGTTATCATCGTTATTTTAATCACCATTGCGACAATTATCAGTGTCAACCGTGCCTATGCCTTTAAACATACTGTTGATGAAAAACCGAAGCAAAACTATCATCAAGAGGAAAATTAAATACCATTACCGAATTTGGAGTGAAAGAAATGGGCGTACCTTTACCAATTATCATTATGATTGCGATGATGATGCTAATGTTTGGTGTTTCTGTCATTATCATTATGAAGAAAAAAAATAATATTTTTACACAAACAATTGATCCAAAGCCTGAACAACATACGTCTCAGCAAAAGGAAGAGCAACGATGAAATACCCCTTTATTTGGCTCATCCAGTTTTATAGAAAATTTATTTCACCTATGACGCCACCTACTTGTCGTTTTCATCCTACCTGTTCTTCTTATGGGCTCGAAGCTTTTCAAAAGCACGGTGCATTCAAAGGCTTCCTCTTAACCATTACACGTATATCCAAATGCCATCCATTTCATCCTGGTGGCTTTGATCCTGTGCCTGAAAAATGGCCTTCGAAAAAGAATTAATTTCGGAGGGCATTTTTTTCTTGTACTTTTTTAAGTTGTGCGTTATCATAATAACTGTTCTAAAAAATAAATCGTAATGATTACTATTTAAGAGAGGTATCTTACTTATATGAAAAAACTATCTGTATTACTGTTAGTCGCAGTTCTTGCTTTATTTACTGCCGCTTGTGGAGACAAATCGTCCACATCCCAAAAGACTGAGGAAAAAGATAAATTAAGTATTTATACAACGGTTTATCCATTAAGCTATTTTGCACAGCGCATTGGTGGAGATTATGTTGAAGTAGCTTCAATTTACCCAGCTGGTGCGAATGAACACACCTTCGAGCCAACTCAAAAAGATATGATGAAATTAGCAGATGCTGATATCTTTTTCTATATTGGTTTAGGACTTGAAGGCTTTGTAGAAAACGCTAAAAAAACTTTAGCGAACGAAGATGTCACAATGGTGGCAACTGCTGATGACGTTTCAGATGATAAATTAGCTGTAAGCACAGGACATGTTCATGCAGAAGATGAAGAACATGAAGCAGACGCTCATGATGAGCATGAGCACGGTACAACCGAGGAAGAGCATGAACATGAAGGTGAAGAACATGGACATGATGAGCATGAGCATGGCGATATCGATCCGCATGTTTGGTTATCTCCTACAATTAGTCAAGACTTAGCACTGGCTATCAAAAACACACTAGTTGAAAAAATGCCAGCTCAGGAGGCAACTTTTAACACAAATTATGATGCATTAGTAAAAGAATTACAGGATTTAGATCAAGATTTCAAAGCAATGACTGACAAAGCACAAAATAAAACATTCTTTGTATCCCATGCTGCATTTGGCTATATTGCTGGTCAATACGGCTTAACTCAAGTGCCGATTGCTGGCTTGAATTCACAAAATGAGCCATCTCAAAAGGAATTAACAAAGATTGTAGACAAAGCAAATGAATTGCACATTCACTATATTTTATTTGAACAAAATGTCTCTTCCAAATTAGCAGAGATTATTCAAAAAGAAGTTGGTGCAGAATCTCTTGTCTTGCATAATTTAAGCGTATTAACAGCTGATGATGAAAAAAATAAAGAAACCTATTTCACATTGATGCAAAAAAATATTCAAACATTAGAAAAAGCTTTAAGCGTTCAATAATATGAGTAAGGAGGTGCCCCGCTATTGGGACACCTCCTTTATTATGACGTATTTTTCTTGTGGCATTCGTTTTCCCGTTCGATAAAAAGACGTTTGCCACTTCATTGTTTTTTGCTTAGTTACATGCTTAGCTTTTGGCTGAAGGACAACAAAAGTCATTATACTACTTTCTACTAGTATCGGTGGCCACTCCGTAAAGTTAAACTGAATTGAATTGTCTTGTTTATTTGTTTTTTGAGTTACAAGCTTCATCGGCTGTTCCACTAATGGTTGTACGGCTAACCGATTTTCTTCGATGATTGATAACCCTATAATTTGATTCAATTGATGTTGTATAGGCGTTGCTAAACTTTGTCTTTTTATTTCTTCCTGCAAATCTATAAATTTCTCGCTTGTTGCAGCGGGGAAACTTGCATAATCCCATGTATGATCTTGTGCTAATTGGCGATCCGACACTAAAAAATATTGATAGCGCACTTCTCCTTTACGATCAGGCAAAGGGTCATCCCATGTCACATCAATATGATACCAAGCATGATCAAGTTTCACTAATACCCAGGCATGTAGCTGTTCTCCTACTTTTCCAGGTACATATTGTACCTCAAAACCCAACATTTCTAACATTCGATATAGCACTAAAGCATATGCCTGACAGACGCCCTTATTCTCCGTTAATAATGTATAAGGAGAATATTGACTTCCTTCTGTTTCCTTAGAGTATTCCGCGTACAATACAATAAAATCATGTGCAGCCTGTAGTTTTTCTATGTCACTTAATCCATGCATAGGTGCAATAATATTTTCCAAAGTTTGCTCGACAAATAATGCCTCTGTTTGTGAGAGATGATACGTAAATGCAAAGGCAATGACAATATTATTGCTATAACCTTCGTACTTCCATTGGAAACTTGAAATATTAGTATAAATATAAGAGTTTTCAATTGCATTTTTAGTAATTTCTGTTAGTTCATCCTTTATCTCGGATAAGTCTCCAGTATAACGAATCGAGAATTCGGATGATAGATGCATAACTTCTTTATTAATGAGAGATTGTAGTGTTTCAATTGAATGAGCTGTTGCTACATCTTCTTTTTCATAGTTTGCAAATACTTGCACATGACTCATTTGTAGAACAAATAATATAATGACAACATTATATATATATTTCCTCATATGAGTCATTCTCCTTTACTAAATAGTTTATGCCTCTCTTTTTTTATTATGTTAATAAATGATTAATTTCATGCTAAAAGTTCAAATAAAAAAGAAGCCTCCTTTTAAGAAGACTTCTTTCAAAAATTTTTTATTGTAATAATTTCCGTCTCAACAATTTATCCGCACCATTGCGCGGAAGACTGTCTGTAATAATCATTTCTTTAGGTACTTTATATTTAGCAAGTTTTTGTAAACAAAAGGCCTTTAGTTGCTCAACAGATACCTGCTCATTTAACACGATAAATGCGATGGGTACCTGTCCCCATTGTTCATCAGGCATACCGCATACACCTGCCTCTTTGACAGCTGGGTGTGTGAGTAGTACATTTTCTATTTCTGCAGGATAAATATTTTCTCCCCCTGAAATAATTAAATCAGCCCTTCGATCAATGACGAATAAATAACCCTCTTCATCCAAATAACCAATATCACCTGTATGAAGCCAGCCAGCCTTCGTTGCATTTTTTTGCACAAAACGTCCAATATAGCCAGGTGTGACATGGGGACCTCGAATGCAAATTTCCCCTTCACCTTTAGCATTTGGCTCAGCAATCATTATTTGATTAAAAAATAAAGGCTTTCCAGCAGAACCAATTTTCCGCATAGCATCTTCACTTGCCAATGTGGCAGTTTGTGAGGAGGTTTCTGTCATCCCATACGTTTGTGCTACAGCTAAATTTAACGCATGTGCTCTCGCTAAATAATCAACGGGAACAGGTCCACCTCCAGCTAACATTAACTTAAAATAAGATGAAGCTTTCGCCTTGCGTTGCTCTAGCGTATGTAGAATTCGTTCCAAGGTCACCGCTACAACAGACATATGGGTGACATCCCCATCCATAATATTTTGTGCGATAGCTTCTACATCAAATTGCTCATATAAAAAGATTTGATTTCCATATAGCAGTGAACGCACTAAAATGGAGAATCCACTAATATGGAATAAAGGGACCGCACATAGCCAAACATCCTGAGCCTGCAGCCCAATATTTAAAACGGAGGCAGTGGCACTAGCCTGATGATTTCCAACTGTTTGGCGAACCCCTTTTGGAAAGCCTGTTGTACCCGACGTATACATAATCGTTGTTGTTTGATGAAGAGGCCATTCCTTGACAATATCTACTGCACTCTCTGCACCCTTTTCAATTGCTGAAAATAAATGATAGGTTGTTTCAGATGGCAGCTTTTCTACATCCTCATCGGCAACCAATACTGCTACAGCCTCTGAATCCTCTAACTGATAAGCCAACTCATCCTGTGATAGTCTACGATTAAGCATCACCATTTCACATTGCAGATGCATGCAGGCATACATCATGATCACAAGCTCAGGCTTACTTGGCCCCATAATAGCAATTCGATCACCCTGTTGAATACCGAGTGTCACTAATTGTCGAGCACGTTTTATCGATTCATCATTTAATTCTTGAAAAGTCCAGCTTTGCTTTTTAAAAGTAAGTGCCTTGCGCAAAGGTGTTAAATAAGCTCTCTGTAAAATCCAGTTAGGATACATCTTTGTCACTCCAATCACCCTACATCTTAACGCTTTCCCATCTAGTTTGTCTATTACTCCATGTAGTATCTAGCTTTTTAGTGAATACCTCTATCCTTCACATATTGAGTTCTATCCGCTACTTTAAGAATTTTATCCACCTTTTAGCCGCTTCTATCCCCTACTTTTAGATTTTTATCCTCAATCTGCTCAAGACATATAAAAAGCTCGTATCTCCAAAAGATACGAGCTTTCAACCCTATACTAATCAAGGGAATCTTGGGAATTGACCGAAATCTGGTTGACGTTTTTCTTTGAATGCATCGCGGCCTTCTTTTGCTTCATCAGTTGTGTAGTAAAGAAGTGTAGCATCTCCAGCCATTTGTTGAAGACCTGCTAAACCATCTGTATCTGCATTCATTGCTGCTTTTAAGAAGCGTAGTGCAGTCGGTGACATCTGAAGCATTTCTTCACACCATTGAACTGTCTCATCTTCCAATTGCGCATAAGGCACAACTGTATTGACTAAGCCCATATCAAGTGCTTGTTGTGCATCGTATTGACGGCATAGGTACCAAATTTCACGTGCCTTTTTATGACCAATAATACGAGCAAGATAGCCTGAGCCATAACCAGCATCGAATGAACCTACTTTTGGTCCAGTTTGTCCAAAGCGAGCATTGTCAGCTGCAATTGTTAAGTCACAGACAACATGTAAAACGTGACCTCCACCAATTGCGTAGCCAGCTACCATTGCTACTACAGGTTTTGGAATTACACGGATTAAACGTTGTAAATCAAGAACGTTTAGACGTGGAATTTCATCTTCTCCTACGTAGCCACCGTGACCGCGAACTTTTTGGTCTCCACCTGAGCAGAAAGCATGTTCACCTTCACCAGTTAGAATAATAACACCGATATTTTTATCATCGCGTGCACGTGAGAATGCGTCAATCATTTCCATTACCGTTTTTGGGCGGAATGCATTACGCACTTCTGGACGGTTAATCGTAATTTTTGCGATACCGTTATAGAACTCATACTTAATGTCTTCATAAGTATGTAATGTTGTCCATTGACGTGTCATTGAATTGCCTCCTATATCATTAAATTCGTCTCGTTTCTAGCGAGGCGCTAACGTAATCGTATATTACGTTAAATACTCCTCTACTATTGTAGCAAACTCAGCGGGATTTTCCACATGAATTGCATGTCCAGCGTCATTTACTGTTAAATGCTTAACAGTATTTAATAGCGCTTTCATTTCTAGTGCAATTTTACAAAATTTTTCATCCAATGAACCAGTAATTAGCAGGACAGGTATTTCTAATTGCGTCAGTCTATCCCAATTTGAAGGTTGAACGCCTGTCCCGATACCTCTCAAGCTACCAGCGAGTCCCTCTTCCTTTTGTGAAAGTCGCTCTTCTCGAATGGTTTCTCTTACCCTTTTAGGTAGACGTTGCTGTGAAGCAAAAAGCGGGATGCTTTCCCATGCATTGACAAAGGACAGTAAACCATTTGTCATTATTTTTTGCGCCAGTTCTTCATCTCGCTTACAACGTTCATGTTGCTCTTCCATTGTTCGCAAGCCAGGAGAAGCACTTTCTAAAATGAGCTGATGTATACGAGCTGGATACGAAATGGCATAGGATAAAGCGATTCTTCCACCCATTGAATAGCCTAACAGCGTAAATTTCTCTAAATGAAGCTGGCAAAATAGTTCTTCTAAATCCTGTAATTGCTCCTCCATAGAAAAACGCTGTACGTGCTGTGGAATAGCTGTTTGACCATGTCCGATTAAATCAACGGCAATAACACGCACATGAGGTAGAGCTTGTGCTAGATTATGCCATGTTGCTGAGCTACCAGTAAATCCATGTAAGGCAACAACTGTGTATTCACCGTTTTCATTCCATATGTCGACATGGGTTTCAAGACCACGAATCATCCACTTTGTCATGCTTTTAACTCCGCATTAATTCGATTCCATAGACCTCGATGTGCATTCACATTCTCGGCTCTATCTGTAAATATTTCAACTAATCGTAAAGAATGGTTTTTACATGTTGAAAATTTCTCAGAAAGCTCAGAGATTGTTTCGACACGTACATAGTCCATATCATACATATGTGCAATGTCACGGAATTCAAGGGCTGTAGGTGTGCCAAATAAATCCTCATAGTGATCTTCAACAGTTGACTGTGGTAAATAAGAAAAAATACCACCGCCATCATTATTCATCACAATGATCGTTAAGTTACATTCCTGATATCTGGAAGCAATGAGTCCATTCACATCATGTAAAAAGGCTAAATCACCAATCAGTAAATAACTTTCTCGATTATTCCCCTGACTGAAACCGATTGCTGTTGATACGACACCATCAATCCCGTTCGTTCCTCGATTGGCAAAAACACGTAGATCTTTTGGTGTAGCCAATAAAAATGTATCAATATCTCGTACTGGCATACTACTGCTTACGAAAATATCACTACCGTCAGGAATCATTTTGAGTAAACGACTGACTATAGCCCCTTCATCTTTTTCTACCTCTGCGTATTGTTCAATAAACATAGAAGCAAGCTGATTTGCTTTTTGCCATTCGACTAAGTATGTTTCCTCGATAGCCGTTTCAGTGATAGCTAATTCTGTTAGCCACTGATCGACATTCGCATGAATAAAATGCGTAGATACACCTGTAGCATCTCTAAACATAGGGTCTTCATCGATAATCACATACGCATTTGGACGTGACTTTGTAATAAATTGCATTATAAACTTCGAAACTGGTTGTGCCCCTATTCGGATTACTGTATCTGGTTGCACCAGTGCTTTGAAGTCATCACTCTTCATAATGGCATCATAGGTTGTCACGATAAATGGTAAACAATCCTCTGGTACGGATGTACGCATATTCGATAAACTTTCAACAATGACAGGCCACTTCAGCTGACGTACAAATTCCCAAACTATGGATAATTCTGTACCAAGAGCTAACTCACCGATGATCATAAAACCTCTTTTAGTTGATTGTATAATAGAGGATAGTTCCTGTTGATCCACGCGTGTTGGGGTTAATTGTCCCATACTGCTGTGCTTAAACGTCACTGCTGGTAGCTCCTGCTGTAAATCAATTAATAGTGGTTCACGGAAAGGTACATTAATATGGACTGGTCCAAAAGGTGCGCTCGTGGCAATGGCTACCGCACGAGCAAGATGACGCTCAATAAAAGGCAATGTTGGTTCAGCACCATCTGCTAACGGAAAATCAACACTCCACTTTACATGTGAACCATATAAATTGGGTTGGTTGATAGCCTGTGGGGCGCCTACCTCACGTAATTCATGTGGGCGATCAGCTGTTATAATGATTAATGGTACACGTGCATAGCTTGCCTCCACAATCGCAGGAAAATAGTTAGCTGCTGCTGTACCAGATGTACATAAAAGAACCACAGGCTTAGTAGTTGCCTTAGCAAGCCCTAGCGCAAAGAATGCTGCTGAGCGCTCGTCTACCTGCCGATACATTTTTACTTGTTTAGTAGAAGCAACCGCATAAGCAAGCGGTGTTGAACGTGAGCCTGGACTAACGACAACATTCTCTACACCAGCTTGCACTAGCGATGCGACCATTTTATAAACATAATCTGTTAGTATTTTTCGTTCACTCATGTAATTGTCCCCCTAGCGCACGAAGCATTGGACGGAATTTTACTAATGTTTCTTCATATTCAGATTGCGGCTCTGAATCTGCGACGATTCCACCGCCTGCATATAAATAAGCTTTATCATTTAGTAAGGCTGCTGAACGTATGGCAACTGCAAACTCACCGTTACCCTCTGCATCTAGCCAGCCTATTGGCGCAGCATACAGTCCCCGATTCATCGGCTCATATTTACGGATGGCTGCCAATGCTTCTTTGCGTGGTACACCACCTAAAGCGGGTGTTGGATGTAATGATTTAGTCAATTGTAAGATTGTTGCATCCTGATTTAACTGACCTTCAACAGGCGTATACAGATGTTGAATATCTCGTATTTTTAACAAGCGTGGTCTATCTGGCACCGTCATGTCCACACAATTTTTACGGAATGTTTCCGCAATCATATCCACAACATACTGATGTTCTCCGCCATTTTTAGGGTCATTTAATAAACTTTGTCCAAAAGCCTCATCTTCCTCTGCAGTCTTACCTCGTTTAATTGAGCCAGCAACACAAGAAGAAAATGCTCGACCATCTTCTACCTTCACAAGTCGTTCAGGTGATGCTCCGAAAAATAATAAATGTCTATGCTCTAAACCAAATAAATAGCTTTCTGGTTGTTCATGAATAATTTGAGAAAGTACTTGTGGTGCGGATACATACTCTTTAAATTGCAAAGCAAGTGATCGTGCAATGACCACTTTATCTGCCTTTTTCTGTTTAATTAATGCTGTCACTTGATCGATTGAGGCTAAATAAGGCTCTTTATATGGTTCAAAATAACTTATGATTTCAGGTTTTGTATACGTTTTCACTTCTTTAACCTGAGCTGCATGGATTAAATGATCGCGCTCTTTTCTTAGCGCTTCGAACTGATCCTCAGCCTGTTGGTCTTGTGTCAAAAGGTGAATACTTACGTATGCTTTATCATCGCGTATCACCAGTTGAAACGTTGCTAATGCAAAATAAGCCTCTGGGAAATCCGTCCATTCCCCGTCTACATTATTTTGAGGATCAAATGTAAAACCGCCAAACAAAATTGGTTGTAACGCTTGTTGACCTTTTGGACAGTTTTTCGTTATGTTTTTCCATTCCGCTTCAACTGCATCAAAGCGGTTTTCTTTAGCGTTGTTTTGAATAGTATGAGCATGTCCTAGCCCAACTAATGTCATTGTTTTTTCTCTATTTTGCCAATAAAATCGTTCACCTTTATAACATTCCTCGCCAGCTGCATAAAACGCCAGTGCAGATAGGCGACTTACTTCCATTGTTTCCATATAAAAATGAAGGCTTTGGCCCAAAGAGTCCACTTCTACTTCTGTGGCTTGGTACCACTTCTGTTGCATGAAAATTACCTCCGTTGTTGCAATGTACATAATGAATGATGGTTAAATAACACATCATATTTTGGTTGGCAACACGTGATTCGTCCTGTTGCTAATCGTTCTTTTTTATTTTCAGTTCATAAATGCATGTTCTATTGTATCACTTTTTTTCATTAAACAGTATGTAATAAGCTGTGAACCTACCCATTTTCTCAATCTTCGTTTAAAATAAGAAGAGTCGACAACATTTGAAGGAGAGAAAGACCTTATGACCAAAGTCATTGAAGCTGATAGGGGTTTTAAAGTTTGGTGGCATTTAACACGTCCACATACTTTAACCGCTTCATTTGTTCCTGTATTCCTAGGAACAGCAATTGCCTTAGCAATTGAAAAAGAAACAATTGATTTTGGACTATTTTTTGCTATGCTCATTGCAAGTATGCTTATACAAGCAGCAACGAATATGTTCAATGAATATTATGATTACAAATTAGGATTAGATAACGAGCATTCCGTCGGGATTGGCGGAACGATTGTCCGTCATGGTGTACAGCCAAAAACAATTATGATGATTGCATTAAGCTTTTATGCTATTGCCATGCTTCTTGGCATTTACATATGTGCCTCAACATCTTGGTGGTTAGCTGTTGTCGGACTTGTTTGTATGCTTATTGGCTTTTTATATACAGGTGGACCATACCCAATCGCCTATTCGCCATTTGGTGAAATTGTTTCTGGCGCAGTAATGGGGATGGGCATTGTATTAATTGCCTTCTATATTCAAGCGCTTACAGTAACACTAGATGCTGTCTTGCTCTCTGTACCAAGCATGATTTTAGTCGGTGCCATTATGCTATCGAACAATATACGTGATATTGTTGGCGATACAGAAGGCGGACGAAAAACCTTAGCTATTTTGGTAGGACGTGATAATGCAATTTCCGTGTTATCAGGCTTTTTTATCGTCTCTTATTTATGGGTGATTGCTCTTGTAGCAGTTGATGGTATTACTTTTTGGGCATTAATCATCTTCCTAAGTATTCCAAAACCATTACGTGCCATTCAAATTTTCCGAGACAAAAAAGAAGCCAAAGAGGTAATGCCTGCAATGAAATATACAGCGCAAACAAATACATTCTTCGGCTTCCTATTAGGAATCGGTTTATTAATTCATTATTTCTTTTATTAAGATGCGGCAGCCTTAACGGGTTGCTGCTTTTTTTACATAGCGTCGAAAATTTTGGCTTGCAATACCATACACTTCTTCATCTGAAAAGCGTGTACGTAATGCCTCTAGTAAATTTTGCGCCTCTCCTGCATGGGCTAAGCCACTGACAGTCCTATCAATCCCATCAAAATCGGAGCCTAATCCAATATGCTCCACGCCTACCAGTTTAGCTAAATGCTCCACATGCCCCACTAAATGGTCTAGTGTTGCACCTTTGCCTATAAAGAGTGGGAAATAAACTACATGGATATGTCCTCCCGCCTCAACAAGTGCCTTTGCCTGGGCATCAGTTAAGTTACGCGGGTGATCACATAGTGCACGTGCATTACTATGGCTTGCAATAATATGCTTTGCAAGCGGCAAGACATCCCAAAAGCTTTGCTCATTTAGATGGGACACATCAATAATAATATCGCGTTCATTTAATAATTGTATAACTTCTTTACCAAATGGCTTTAAACCAAGAGTTGCATCCTGTTCAGCACCATGGGCCACAGCATTTTCTTCATTCCATGTTAAACCTACCAACTTCACCCCTGCATCCAGTACAGCTGTCAGTTTTGTTAAATCTTCGCCAATGGCACTACAGCCCTCTAAGCTTAAAATGGCTCCTATTTCGTGGGGAGCTAATTGATCTAACTGTGCCCAATCTGTAATATGCACCATGCCCTCTGTTTGTAATACGTGAGTATGGAATGCTTCGATTTGGCGCATGACCTCAAGAAATTGCAAATTTTGTGGGATTTTTGGGTCAATAAAGATAGCGAACACTTGAGCCTCTACTTGCCCTAATTGCAATCTTTTTTGATTAGCATGTATTCGCACATCCTCTGCAAAATTTGCCGTTTCAAGAGTAGTTAACTTTAAAAGCGCATCACAATGTAAATCAATAATCTTCATATCCTCACCTCTACAGTTATTATACTGCTTCTGCAAGGAAAAACTGACTAAATTTTATCCTGTGGTGTATCAGAAGAGCCGAATTCCTCCAGCTCGATAAAATCATCTGATTTTGGTGTTGAAGAAAGAACATCTTCTTCCACTGGTCGTAAATTGTCTTCTTTCTTTTCAGCATGCTCCACACATGTCAGAGCTTGCGGCATTGCCTTTAAGCGACCAATCGGAATTTCTTTACCACAGACTGCACATTTGCCATATGTACCGTCTGCCATTGCTTGAAGAGCTTCTTTTATTTCTTCAGCATTCTCACCACGATGCTCATCAATAGCCATTTCTGTAAGCTGATCCGTTAAATCACTTGCATTATCAGCTGGATGATTATCATAATTTGATAGTTCTGTCGCTTGTGGTCGCTCTGATTCTTCTATTCGTTGTTCTATTTCTTGTAATTCTTGCTCTAGTTGTCTTTTTAATTGTTGCATTACTTGTTGATCCACAATAATCTCCTCCTCATGCTTTCATTTTTTCCTATTTTACGATTTCTAAAACATGTCAGCATAAGGAAGACCGATTTACTTACTTGTATAAGCTATAATGGCGTCATGCAAAAATTGTGCTGCTCCTGTTTCACCACGCTCATCATAATAAGCTGTAAAACGTTCATCAGCAATATACATTTGTGCAAGCCCTGCATGTGCCTCTTTGGAATACTCTTTCCACGTAAAGTTGAGCCAGCGTTTATGCAACTCTGCAACTTCCATCGCAATGTCACTTGCAGCATCTCCAAGTTTCATTGCCTCTGCTAAGCGTTCAAACATTTGCTGTTCTAGCTGTTGCATCGCTTGATATTGTTGCTCGGTCATGTTCATAAGCTTAGCATTGGATGCATCCACTGTTTCATTCCCATATTTCTCACGGATTTCTTTGCCGTACTGCTTTTCGTTATCCTCCATTAACTTTTCTTTAAAGCCTTTAAATTTTTCTTCATTTGACATTGGTTGTTCCTCCTCAATGGATTGTATTGTTTTTTCTACTGTTTGTAAGATCGTTTCCAACTGTTCTTTGCGTTGAAGCAAAGCAGCTTTATGTGTTTTGAGCGCCTCAGCATGTTGAAAATTTGGTGTTTGAACAATAGCCTGAATTGTCGCTAATTTCATATCTAATGCACGATAAAATAAAATCTGCTGCAACATATCGACCTCCCATTGGCCATAAAATCGATAACCTGCCTCATTGGTTCTGGCTGGTTTTAGCAATCCAATTTCATCATAATAACGCAATGTTCTTGTACTAACGCCCGATAGTTGAGCAAGCTCCTGAATGGTATATTCCATATCATCACCTCCACTAATGCTACTGTAAGCTTTGACGCAACGTTAAGGTCAAGAGTAAAATGAAAAAATTTTAATCAAACTTAATCATACCTTCAAATCCTTTTACAAAAGTAAAAATAGCAAACTAGTAAATCACTAGTTTGCTATTGATTCGCATATTTCCCATGCCACACTATTTCTCGATAACTCTCTTTATCTGTATCACCCTCTGTATTAATAAACAGCACCCTTGCATGTTCATTTAGGTGCAAGGCATGTTTTAATTCCTTATATTGTTCATTAGTCATTAATTCATAAAAGCAACCAAATGGAGCCGCTCCTGATTCACCAGCTATAATGCGTGTGTCTGTAGCTAAAGGATTTCCTAGAATGCGCATACCTGTTGCTGCTATTTCTTCCTCACACGAGATACTTATTTTTATGAAGGCTTTTAAGATTTGCCAAGCCTGTGGATTAGGTTCACCACAAGCAAGACCTGCCATTATTGTTTGCATCTCCCCACCAACAGTGACAAATTGATCTGTATTTTTCTTAAGGCTTTCATAATAGCAATTAGCGACATGTGGTTCAACCAAGACAAATGTAATTTCCTGCTCATAGTATTGCTGTAAAAACGCTACTACTGCTCCTGCAAAGGACCCAACACCAGCTTGCAAAAATACATGTGTTGGGGCTTGCTGAATCTGTTCAACAATCTCCTGTACAAGGGTTGTATACCCCTGCATAATCCATAATGGAATTTCTTCATAGCCTTTCCACATTGTATCCTGAATCAAGACCCAGCCATTTTCTTGTGCAAGCTGTGAGGTATAACGAACAGTATCGTCATAATTCATTGTCGTAATTTCAGCAAAAGCCCCTTCACTTTTAATATGAAGTAACCGCTCAGCGGCGCTACCAGCTGGCATATATATTCTTGCTTGAAAACCTAGTTCTCTGGCCGCCCATGCCACACCACGACCATGATTACCATCTGTCGTTGAAATAAATGTTAGATTGCCTATTTGTCCTCTTACTTCTGGGGTTTTTAGCTGTTCAAATGATAGCTCCTCTATATTCCTTCCAAGCTTATTGGCAACATATTGCGCAATTGCATAAATACCGCCTAAAACTTTAAAGGCATTTAAACCAAATCGATAAGATTCATCTTTAACCATGACATTTTCTACACCCATATATGAAGATAGTGCCTCAAGATGATGGAGTGGTGTCTTCTCAAATTGCTCATATGTACGCTGAAATTGACCGACCTTCCTCACTTGATCTAGTGAAAAATATGGAAGTATTGCTGTTGCTTGTTTTATATGATCTTGCTCTAAATAATGCTGATTATAAACCCACCTTAATTTTTCCTTCATCGCCATCCCCCTCAATTTATGCTCACTATCTACATCATAGTCTATCTAACTTTAAAGTACCAGGAGAGTATATATTAGGAAATAAACAAAGATTTCTTTCCCTTGATCTAGCATAATATTCGCAGCTAAAATGCCTCCAGCCGTATTCCAAATGACATCATCCACCTTATGTGCATTGCCTTTTCGGACATCTGTTAAGTTTTTCCAAAGAGGGTCTTGTGTCCACTCTTGTTCAGTTGCTAGTGCTGAATCATCGCCTGTTGTAGAAAATAACATCCCCATCCATTTGAGAGATTGCTTCTTTCCCTACTTCAATCGCTAAGTTTCCTAGTTTTGCATTATCTTTAAATAAATCTGCTTGCGCTGCAACACGTTTAAATCCTAAAGCATCAAATATCACACCTGAGAATGAATCTGTGTAATAGATACGAGATTTATCGGCCATAAAGCGTACAAATGAAACTTCTTGGTTGATTTGTTCTCCAAGTTCTTCTTTCAGTGCTTGTAACTTATCTTCATAAAGCTTTTAGTACTTCTTCACCTTTTGTTTCTTGATTTACTGCTTTAACGTATAATTTAAAATTCTCTTTCCAGTCACCACGTAATGTATCAGAAAACACAGTTGGAGCAATTTTGCTAAGTTTCGCATAAATCTCTTTCTTGTCGTAATTTATTGCCAATAATTAAATTAAATCTACACTCCTACGCTCCATTGATCGATTATTAAAACCTAAAAAAGGCTCCGTTTTATTAGATGGTGAGGATATTTTTAAATTATCAACAAAACAAGTGGCTAAAAACCCCTCCATTCTTCCCCAATCGCCTGTTGCACCAGAAGGCTAAACTGTCCTACAACTTGTGAAACAAGGTCGCTATCCTTACCAAAGTTGGCGACAACCGTGGACTGAAAAGGATGAAGAAATCGTTTTAAATGCTTTAAAAGCTACAGGTACTGAGCATTTACAAGATAGACCAGTAGATGAGCTATCAGGAGGGCAACGTCAACGTGCTTGGATATGAGTCTTGCTCAAGAAACAGATATCATTCTTTTAGACGAGCCTACGCCATGCTTAGATTTAACTCATCAAATAGACGTTTTAGATTTACTGTACGAATTGAACCAACAGCAAAAGCGAACTATTATTATAGTACTACATGATATTAATCTTGCTTGTCGCTATGCCGATCATATTATTACAGTGAGTGATCGTGGTGTCTATCGTCAAGGGAAACCAGAAGAATTATGGCAACTGATTTAGTTAGTCATGTGTTTGACCTTGATTGCCAAATGACGACAGATCCAATCTTTGGTACACCTCTTTACATTCCATATGGAAAAGGACGAAAAATTTAATCGTTAATTTGAAAAAATAAGCCTACACAGAATGATCAATCTGTGTAGGCTTTCATTTAATATAGCTATGTTATTAATCTAAGTACCTAGTAAATTAAAAAGTGCAGTAGATGTAAATTTATCTACTGCACTTAGTATGACCCGTACGGGATTCGAACCCGTGTTACCGCCGTGAAAGGGCGGTGTCTTAACCACTTGACCAACGGGCCCATGGCGGAGAAGGAGGGATTTGAACCCTCGCGCCGGTTACCCGACCTACACCCTTAGCAGGGGCGCCTCTTCAGCCTCTTGAGTACTTCCCCAAAATAAAAATGGCTCCGAAGGCAGGACTCGAACCTGCGACAACCTGATTAACAGTCAGGTGCTACTACCAACTGAGCTACTTCGGAATAATGGTGGGCCTAAATGGACTCGAACCATCGACCTCACGCTTATCAGGCGTGCGCTCTAACCAGCTGAGCTATAGGCCCTTGGAGCGGGTGATGGGAATCGAACCCACGACATCAGCTTGGAAGGCTGAGGTTTTACCATTAAACTACACCCGCATAAATGGTGGGTCAGGACGGAATCGAACCGCCGACACTTAGAGCTTCAATCTAATGCTCTACCAACTGAGCTACTGACCCATTTCGTCCATGCTAAGCTTACTCACTCTTTTGCTTCTCATGACTTTTATTTTAAAAATGGCGGTCCCGACCGGGATCGAACCGGCGATCTCCTGCGTGACAGGCAGGCATGTTAACCGCTACACCACGGGACCTTTTGGTTGCGGGGGCTGGATTTGAACCAACGACCTTCGGGTTATGAGCCCGACGAGCTACCACTGCTCCACCCCGCGATAATTTTATGCTGTTTCGAGTTTTTAAAGCACCATTTATAAAAATTTAAAACTGGAGGAGGTAGAGGGATTCGAACCCCCGCGCGGTGTTACCCGCCTGTCGGTTTTCAAGACCGATCCCTTCAGCCAGACTTGGGTATACCTCCGTTACAATATATAAATGGTGGACCTTGCAGGACTCGAACCTGCGACCGGACGGTTATGAGCCGTCTGCTCTAACCAACTGAGCTAAAGGTCCTTTAAGATGGCGGCAGAGGGGATCGAACCCCCGACCTTACGGGTATGAACCGTACGCTCTAGCCAGCTGAGCTACGCCGCCAGGATCTTTATACTGGTTAATTTACTTATGGTGGAGCCTAGCGGGATCGAACCGCTGACCTCCTGCGTGCAAGGCAGGCGCTCTCCCAGCTGAGCTAAGGCCCCATAATTTTTTTGGAAATGGTCGGGAAGACAGGATTCGAACCTGCGACCCCTTGGTCCCAAACCAAGTGCTCTACCAAGCTGAGCTACTTCCCGTTGTTCTTTTGGCGCGCCCGACAGGAGTCGAACCCATAACCTTCTGATCCGTAGTCAGACGCTCTATCCAATTGAGCTACGGGCGCATTTAAAATGGTGCCGAGGACCGGAATCGAACCGGTACGGTAGTCACCTACCGCAGGATTTTAAGTCCTGTGCGTCTGCCAGTTCCGCCACCCCGGCACATTTGGAGCGGAAGACGAGGTTCGAACTCGCGACCCCCACCTTGGCAAGGTGGTGTTCTACCACTGAACTACTTCCGCATGTGCATAAGCTTTTTTTATCTGGCAATGAAAATAATGGTGCGGGTGAAGGGAGTCGAACCCCCACGCCTTGCGGCGCTAGATCCTAAGTCTAGTGCGTCTGCCAATTCCGCCACACCCGCTTATTATTATTTGAAAATGGTGAGCCATGAAGGACTCGAACCTTCGACCCTCTGATTAAAAGTCAGATGCTCTACCAACTGAGCTAATGGCTCGAAAAAATGGTGCCGGCTATAGGAATCGAACCCACGACCTACTGATTACAAGTCAGTTGCTCTACCTGCTGAGCTAAACCGGCATATGGTGGAGGATGACGGGCTCGAACCGCCGACCCTCTGCTTGTAAGGCAGATGCTCTCCCAGCTGAGCTAATCCTCCTGGGTATTATGCCTAGCGACGTCCTACTCTCACAGGGGGAAGCCCCCAACTACCATCGGCGCTAAAGAGCTTAACTTCCGTGTTCGGTATGGGAACGGGTGTGACCTCTTTGCCATCATCACTAGACTTTGTTATGTATCTTGTTTTGAAGTTGTTTACCTGTCCTTCAAGACAAGAATTATTGTATAACGTTTTCTAACATTGTGCAATACTTTTTTATAAAAAAAAAGAAATTATTACTTTTTAAAGATATTTTTGTTAAGTAAGAGAAAATATTGCCCTGCAAAATATTATAGCAATTGTTGGTTCAAAAGAAAACAATTATTTTATTTGCCGATATTATTAGCTTATAATCTATTTCAATACAAGTGAAGAATATATATAATCCTTCACTCGTCTTTTCATTAAATATTTGAAAGCTCTATTTTTAATTTTACAATATCCTCAAGTGTAGTAGAAGGACCAAAAGATATTCTAAAAAATTGGCGTGCCGCTTCCAAAGAGAACCCCATAGATAGAATAGCCTTTGTTCCCGATTCACTATGAATATCACATGCACTACCAGTAGAGATACAGATTCCCGCCTCATTTAACTTTAAAAGAACATATTGCCCCTCTACTTTCTCCATCATTACCCCACAAATATTAGGTAGTTGCTGTTTACATTCAACGAGTTGACATGTTTCAGGTAAATTATTTTCAAAATAATCTCTTAACGTTTCATAATGTTGCAACTCATATTGATAGTTTTCAATTGCCGCGGCAAAGGCCACGATTGCAGGAGTATCTAATGTCCCCCCTCTAAGACCCCTCTCATGTGTCACACCTGGTGTTAATGCAGGTACTCTGATTACAGGGTTCATATATATAGCACCACAGCCCTTTGGCCCACCTATTTTATGAGCCGAGATGGTAATAGCATCGGCCCCCTTTGGTATAGCTAGTTTACCAAATGATTGTACACAATCAACGTGACAGAAAATATTTGATTTGCTTGCCATCTTTACGATTTTCTCTACAGGCTGGATTGAACCAATTTCAGAATTGACATGTTGAATGGTAATCAAAGCAGTCTCTTCTCGGATTGCTTGTTGCAATTGTCCCAGATCAACACAACCATCCTTCTGCAAAGGTAATTTTGTTACAGTAAAGCCCTTTTTCTCAAGTGTATTCAAAGCTGCATGCACTGACGTATGCTCAGCTTGAGAAGAAATAATGTGTTTTCCTTTTTTTGAGGCTAGTGCTAACGATAAGATGGCTATGAGATTTCCCTCTGTTCCACTACCCGTAAAAATTACACCATCACTAGTTACACCTAGGGCTTGGGCTACAACCTCTCTTGATTGCTGGACAAAATAAAGAGCTTGTCCCCCTAAATCATGCAGACTCGCACTATTTCCATAATACCGTTGTGCCACCTCTACATATGCCTCAAGAGATTCCCTCATCATAGGTGATGTTGCAGCATAATCCATATAAATCATCGTCTTCTTCCTCTCTTGTTCATCAGGTCTTGTTTTCTTTTTTATTTTATGTAAAGATAAGTGTCAAGACAACTGTAAAGAAGGTATAACTATGGATGTAAAGACAGACGTCCTTATAATTGGTAGTGGAATTGCTGCACTTCAGGCTGCTTTAGTGCTTGAAAAACATTTTCAAATACAAATTGTTACAAAATCATCTTTATATATGAGTAGTTCTTACCGTGCACAAGGTGGGATTGCTGCTGTTACTAGTGAGGAAGATCATATTCGACACCATATTGCTGATACATTGAAAGCTGGCGAGTATCATCATGAGAAAAGGCATGTTAAAACTCTTATAAAAGATGGTACTGAGATTATGCAAAACTATCTAAAGGATGGCCTCCCTGTTGATCGGCAGGTCGATGGAAAACCTGCTCTAGGACTTGAAGGAGCACATAGTCATCATCGTATTCTACATGCAGGTGGTGATCGTACTGGTCAGATTTTCATAGATTATTTGCTTCATAAACTCTCACCCAAAACAAAGATCAATTGCTATGAAATGGCTTATGAGCTTTTACGGAATACAGATGGTGACTGTGTAGGAGTACTAACCAAAGGAGAAAAAGGTACAAAACGTTATTTGGCTCATCATGTTATTTTAGCGACAGGTGGCGCAGGTGCCCTTTATTCAAGTACATCTAATTTTCCAACTAATACAGGGGATGGGATCGCATTAGCATTTCGAGCAGGCGCTGCCATTAGTGATATGGAATTTATGCAATTTCACCCGAGTCTTCTTTGGTGTAAAAATGAAGTAAAGGGATTAGTTTCTGAAGCTGTCAGAGGGGCTGGCGGTATTTTTGTTAATGCACAGCATCAGCCCATTATGACAGGTTTACATGCTCAACTTGACCTAGCACCAAGACATATTACTGCACTTGCCCTGTTTACAAAACGTGCAGCTGGTGAAGAAACGTTTATTGATATCACTAACATTCACGACTTTGAAGAAAAATTTCCAACAATTGCTCAGCTATGCCATGTTCATCACGTTCATTTACAAGATGGCCTAATCCCCGTGGCTCCAGGAAGTCATTTCTTGATGGGTGGTGTTATTGCTGATGACAAAGGAAAAACTACTATACCAAACTTATATGCAGTCGGTGAGGTTGCCTGTACAGGTGTACATGGCGCGAATCGTTTAGCAAGTAACTCCCTATTGGAAGGTATTACATTTGGTCAAAAAATGGCGCAGTACATTATTCAAAAAGGGTGTCATCAAAAAAACTTTTTACTGGAAAAGCATCAATGTGCTGATAAAATGCCACCTTTATTTAGCAAACCCCAATTACAGCAACACATGATGCGGTTCCTAGGTATTGTTAGAAATATTGATGACTTGCAGCATTTTGCAAAGCAACTACCCTCTTTGCAATCACTTTCTCAAGTTAATTTAAAGGGTCTTGAACTAGCGGAGTTGGAATTATTTATGATGCATGTAGTCGCCACATTAATGGCACATGCAGCAATTACCCGAACGGAAACTAGAGGAGCTCATATTCGAACGGATAAGCCCGAAATGAAATCTCAATGGGCAAGCCGATGGATTATTTTTTCGCAAGGACAAATGAAAGTGAGGAACTCATTGTATGAATATCATCAAACTCGAGGAAATGCTCAAGCAATTTTTTAATGAGGATTTAGGAGATGGAGATTTATCGAGTGAATTTATCTTTTCACCCGAACAGCAGGGAGCTTTTTCTTTTTACGCGAAAGAAAGCGGAATTTTTTGCGGGGCTAACATTATTGAGCATGGCTTTCTCTTACTCGATCGATCAATCGAAGTCAACCTTCATAAAAAAGATGGAGAGATGGTTAAGTCAGGTGATGTACTCGCTGTGATTAAAGGTCCCTTACAAAAGTTATTAATCGGTGAGCGTGTCATTTTAAATCTTATTCAACGTATGTCTGCTATTGCAACGGCAGCCCATCTTGCCGTTCAAGAAACAGTAGGTACTCACGCAAAAATATGTGATACGCGTAAAACACTACCAGGACTGCGTATGTTAGATAAATATGCTGTTCGAATTGGTGGTGCTTTTAATCATCGTAATGGGCTGTATGACGCAATTATGCTAAAGGATAATCATATTGCCTTTGCTGGTAGCATTACAAAGGCAGTTCAGGCCGCTAGAGTAAAAGTCGGTCATACCGTAAAAATTGAAGTTGAAATTGAAACCAAAGAACAATTAGAAGAAGCTATCAACGCAGGAGCAGATATTATTATGTTTGATAACCGTAGCCCAGAAGAAATTCGTGCATGGCTTCCCATTGTTCCTCCCACTATTGCGACTGAAGCATCTGGGGGCATCACACTTGAAAATTTAAAGGCATATGCCCAATCGGGGATTCAATGGATTTCACTTGGCTCCTTAACACATTCAGTTAAAGCTTTTGATATTAGTGCACTCGTTCAAATGAAAGGAGATCATTCCCTTGTCCATCACTAGTTTATTACAACAGACGACATTACTCCCAGAGCATTATCGGGAACTATCTGTAAAGGAAATGGAATCTCGTATTTTATCAATAAAGAAAAAATTAGGTCCAAAATTATTTATTCCTGGCCACCATTATCAAAAAGATGAAGTCATTCAATTTGCAGACGCAACTGGGGATTCTTTACAGTTAGCTCAAATATCCGCAGCAAATAAGGAAGCTGAACACATCGTATTTTGCGGTGTACATTTTATGGCAGAGACTGCTGATATGCTGACAACGAAACAGCAACATGTCTATTTACCAGATATGCGCGCTGGTTGTTCAATGGCTGATATGGCAGATATTTATCAAACAGAACAAGCATGGCCCATTCTTCAAGAACTCTTTGGTAATACGATTATTCCTCTAACCTATGTTAATTCAACTGCGGCTATTAAAGCCTTTACTGGAAGACATGGTGGTGCTTGTGTCACTTCATCGAATGCAAAGGAACTTGTTCAATGGGCTTTTACCCAAAAACAGCGTATCTTCTTTTTACCTGACCAACATTTAGGAAGAAATACTGCCTATGATTTAGGTATACCTCTTGAAAATATGGCTGTTTGGAATCCACATAAGAACATGCTCGAAACAAAAGAGCCTCTTGAAAATATCCAGGTTATTCTTTGGAAGGGTCACTGCTCTGTGCACGAAGGTTTTACGGTTCAACATACAGAGGTTATTCGCAAAGAACACCCGGCTATGAGGATTATCGTTCACCCAGAGTGCAGCCGTGAAGTGGTAGCAGCGGCTGATGATGCAGGCTCCACAAAATACATTATTGATACAATCAATCGAGCTCCAAGCGGATCTGCATGGGCAATTGGAACAGAAATGAACCTTGTCAATCGCATTATTAAGCAGCATCCTGATAAACATATTGTCTCCTTAAATGAAAACTTTTGTCCTTGTTTAACAATGAATCGAATTGACCTTCCACATTTGTTATGGAGCTTAGAAAGTATTGAGCAAGGTCAACCTCATAACCGTATACAAGTAGATGAACATACTACCACTGAAGCACTTAGTTCACTTGATAGAATGCTAGCCAGAGGATAAATAGTTAAACTTTTTAAACAGAAAGGTTGAAGATATAACCTTTCTGTTTTTGTTGACAAACACCTGCTTTCAATAGTGCTAATGGCTTCCATTTTCGCCTGCTTGGCTAAAATTGACACGACTTTATGCTCCATGATACTGTCAATTTGGAGGTGATATTAAATGGCTTTTCAATCGAAAAATATCTTTATCAATTTACCAGTAAAAGATCTAAACAAATCTATCAGTTTTTTTAAGGAATTAGGTTTTGAGTTCAATCAACAATTCAGTGATGAAACAACAGCCTCAATGATTATTAGTGAAAATATCTTCGTATTAATAATGGTTGAAGAACGATTTAAAGGATTTAGTAAGAAAGAAGTTACGGATACTACTACTTCTGCAGAAGCAATCTTATGTCTTTCTGCTGAAAGCCGAGAACAAGTAGATCAATTAGTGAATAAGGCACTTGCCTCTGGTGGTAAACCATATAGTGAACCACAAGATCACGGATTTATGTATGGTTGGGGTTTTCAAGATGTAGATGGGCATATCTGGGAAGTGGTTTATATGGATGAAAATGCATTGAATCAACAGTAAATTTTGTATCTATGAATATCAAAAAACAGTAGATGCAAATGCATCTACTGTTTTTAGTATGACCCGTACGGGATTCGAACCCGTGTTACCGCCGTGAAAGGGCGGTGTCTTAACCACTTGACCAACGGGCCCATGGCGGAGAAGGAGGGATTTGAACCCTCGCGCCGGTTACCCGACCTACACCCTTAGCAGGGGCGCCTCTTCAGCCTCTTGAGTACTTCCCCAAAATAAAAATGGCTCCGAAGGCAGGACTCGAACCTGCGACAACCTGATTAACAGTCAGGTGCTACTACCAACTGAGCTACTTCGGAATAATGGTGGGCCTAAATGGACTCGAACCATCGACCTCACGCTTATCAGGCGTGCGCTCTAACCAGCTGAGCTATAGGCCCTTGGAGCGGGTGATGGGAATCGAACCCACGACATCAGCTTGGAAGGCTGAGGTTTTACCATTAAACTACACCCGCATAAATGGTGGGTCAGGACGGAATCGAACCGCCGACACTTAGAGCTTCAATCTAATGCTCTACCAACTGAGCTACTGACCCATTTCGTCCATGCTAAGCTTACTCACTCTTTTGCTTCTCATGACTTTTATTTTAAAAATGGCG
Source organism: Lysinibacillus capsici (assembly GCF_020217405.1). Lineage (NCBI taxonomy): Bacteria > Bacillati > Bacillota > Bacilli > Caryophanales > Bacillaceae > Lysinibacillus > Lysinibacillus capsici. The sequence continues at coordinate 3,652,094 of NZ_CP084108.1, forward strand.
GTCCCGACCGGGATCGAACCGGCGATCTCCTGCGTGACAGGCAGGCATGTTAACCGCTACACCACGGGACCTTTTGGTTGCGGGGGCTGGATTTGAACCAACGACCTTCGGGTTATGAGCCCGACGAGCTACCACTGCTCCACCCCGCGATAATTTTATGCTGTTTCGAGTTTTTAAAGCACCATTTATAAAAATTTAAAACTGGAGGAGGTAGAGGGATTCGAACCCCCGCGCGGTGTTACCCGCCTGTCGGTTTTCAAGACCGATCCCTTCAGCCAGACTTGGGTATACCTCCGTTACAATATATAAATGGTGGACCTTGCAGGACTCGAACCTGCGACCGGACGGTTATGAGCCGTCTGCTCTAACCAACTGAGCTAAAGGTCCTTTAAGATGGCGGCAGAGGGGATCGAACCCCCGACCTTACGGGTATGAACCGTACGCTCTAGCCAGCTGAGCTACGCCGCCAGGATCTTTATACTGGTTAATTTACTTATGGTGGAGCCTAGCGGGATCGAACCGCTGACCTCCTGCGTGCAAGGCAGGCGCTCTCCCAGCTGAGCTAAGGCCCCATAATTTTTTTGGAAATGGTCGGGAAGACAGGATTCGAACCTGCGACCCCTTGGTCCCAAACCAAGTGCTCTACCAAGCTGAGCTACTTCCCGTTGTTCTTTTGGCGCGCCCGACAGGAGTCGAACCCATAACCTTCTGATCCGTAGTCAGACGCTCTATCCAATTGAGCTACGGGCGCATTTAAAATGGTGCCGAGGACCGGAATCGAACCGGTACGGTAGTCACCTACCGCAGGATTTTAAGTCCTGTGCGTCTGCCAGTTCCGCCACCCCGGCACATTTGGAGCGGAAGACGAGGTTCGAACTCGCGACCCCCACCTTGGCAAGGTGGTGTTCTACCACTGAACTACTTCCGCATGTGCATAAGCTTTTTTTATCTGGCAATGAAAATAATGGTGCGGGTGAAGGGAGTCGAACCCCCACGCCTTGCGGCGCTAGATCCTAAGTCTAGTGCGTCTGCCAATTCCGCCACACCCGCTTATTATTATTTGAAAATGGTGAGCCATGAAGGACTCGAACCTTCGACCCTCTGATTAAAAGTCAGATGCTCTACCAACTGAGCTAATGGCTCGAAAAAATGGTGCCGGCTATAGGAATCGAACCCACGACCTACTGATTACAAGTCAGTTGCTCTACCTGCTGAGCTAAACCGGCATATGGTGGAGGATGACGGGCTCGAACCGCCGACCCTCTGCTTGTAAGGCAGATGCTCTCCCAGCTGAGCTAATCCTCCTGGGTATTATGCCTAGCGACGTCCTACTCTCACAGGGGGAAGCCCCCAACTACCATCGGCGCTAAAGAGCTTAACTTCCGTGTTCGGTATGGGAACGGGTGTGACCTCTTTGCCATCATCACTAGACTTTTATTCGACCTCCAATACACGGCGTATTACTGCGTCTTGAAGCTCTCTTTTTTTATTGAAAGATTTGTTCTTTCAAAACTGGATAAACGGCACATTGAATGTTTCAAACTTTTTTGGTTAAGTCCTCGATCGATTAGTATTCGTCAGCTCCATGTGTCACCACACTTCCACCTCGAACCTATCTACCTCATCGTCTTTGAGGGATCTTACTTACTTGCGTAATGGGAAATCTCATCTTGAGGGGGGCTTCATGCTTAGATGCTTTCAGCACTTATCCCGTCCACACATAGCTACCCAGCGATGCCTTTGGCAAGACAACTGGTACACCAGCGGTGTGTCCATCCCGGTCCTCTCGTACTAAGGACAGCTCCTCTCAAATTTCCTACGCCCACGACGGATAGGGACCGAACTGTCTCACGACGTTCTGAACCCAGCTCGCGTACCGCTTTAATGGGCGAACAGCCCAACCCTTGGGACCGACTACAGCCCCAGGATGCGATGAGCCGACATCGAGGTGCCAAACCTCCCCGTCGATGTGGACTCTTGGGGGAGATAAGCCTGTTATCCCCGGGGTAGCTTTTATCCGTTGAGCGATGGCCCTTCCATGCGGAACCACCGGATCACTAAGCCCGTCTTTCGACCCTGCTCGACTTGTAGGTCTCGCAGTCAAGCTCCCTTGTGCCTTTACACTCTACGAATGATTTCCAACCATTCTGAGGGAACCTTTGGGCGCCTCCGTTACCTTTTAGGAGGCGACCGCCCCAGTCAAACTGTCCGCCTGACACTGTCTCCTGCCCCGCTAAGGGGCATGGGTTAGAATTTCAATACAACCAGGGTAGTATCCCACCGACGCCTCCTTCGAAGCTGGCGCTCCGAGATCTCTGGCTCCTACCTATCCTGTACAAGTTGTACCAAAATTCAATATCAGGCTACAGTAAAGCTCCACGGGGTCTTTCCGTCCTGTCGCGGGTAACCTGCATCTTCACAGGTACTATAATTTCACCGAGTCTCTCGTTGAGACAGTGCCCAGATCGTTACGCCTTTCGTGCGGGTCGGAACTTACCCGACAAGGAATTTCGCTACCTTAGGACCGTTATAGTTACGGCCGCCGTTTACTGGGGCTTCAATTCGCAGCTTCGCTTGCGCTAACCACTCCTCTTAACCTTCCAGCACCGGGCAGGCGTCAGCCCCTATACGTCACCTTACGGTTTTGCAGAGACCTGTGTTTTTGCTAAACAGTCGCCTGGGCCTATTCACTGCGGCTCTCATGCGCTTGCACGCTCAAGAGCACCCCTTCTCCCGAAGTTACGGGGTCATTTTGCCGAGTTCCTTAACGAGAGTTCTCTCGCACACCTTAGGATTCTCTCCTCGACTACCTGTGTCGGTTTGCGGTACGGGCACCTCTCACCTCGATAGAGGCTTTTCTTGGCAGTGTGAAATCAGGAACTTCGTCCATACGGACTCGCCATCACAGCTCAACGTTACAGTGTGCGGATTTGCCTACACACACGCCTTACTGCTTGGACGCGCACAACCAACGGCGCGCTTACCCTATCCTACTGCGTCCCCCCATTTCTCAAACGGTGAGGAGGTGGTACAGGAATATCAACCTGTTGTCCATCGCCTACGCCTATCGGCCTCGGCTTAGGTCCCGACTAACCCTGAGCGGACGAGCCTTCCTCAGGAAACCTTAGTCATACGGTGGACGGGATTCTCACCCGTCTTTCGCTACTCATACCGGCATTCTCACTTCTAAGCGCTCCACCAGTCCTTCCGGTCTGACTTCAACGCACTTAGAACGCTCTCCTACCACTGACATCGTAGATGTCAATCCACAGCTTCGGTGAATCGTTTAGCCCCGATACATTTTCGGCGCAGCGTCACTCGACCAGTGAGCTATTACGCACTCTTTAAATGATGGCTGCTTCTAAGCCAACATCCTGGTTGTCTGTGCAACGCCACATCCTTTTCCACTTAACGATTACTTTGGGACCTTAGCTGGTGGTCTGGGCTGTTTCCCTTTTGACTACGGATCTTATCACTCGCAGTCTGACTCCCGTGTATAAATATCTGGCATTCGGAGTTTGTCTGAATTCGGTAAACCGGGATGGCCCCCTAGTCCAAACAGTGCTCTACCTCCAGTATTCTCATCACGAGGCTAGCCCTAAAGCTATTTCGGAGAGAACCAGCTATCTCCAAGTTCGATTGGAATTTCTCCGCTACCCACACCTCATCCCCGCACTTTTCAACGTGCGTGGGTTCGGGCCTCCAGTAAGTGTTACCTCACCTTCACCCTGGACATGGGTAGATCACCTGGTTTCGGGTCTACGACCACGTACTACTTCGCCCTATTCAGACTCGCTTTCGCTGCGGCTCCGCCTTCTAAAGCTTAACCTCGCACGTAATCGTAACTCGCCGGTTCATTCTACAAAAGGCACGCTATCACCCATTAACGGGCTCTAACTACTTGTAGGCACACGGTTTCAGGATCTCTTTCACTCCCCTTCCGGGGTGCTTTTCACCTTTCCCTCACGGTACTGGTTCACTATCGGTCACTAGGTAGTATTTAGCCTTGGGAGATGGTCCTCCCGGATTCCGACGGAATTTCACGTGTTCCGCCGTACTCAGGATCCACTCAGGAGAGAACGAACTTTCGACTACAGGGCTTTTACCTGCTCTGGCGGACCTTTCCAAGTCGCTTCATCTAACTCGCTCTTTTGTAACTCCGTATTGAGTGTCCTACAACCCCAAGAGGCAAGCCTCTTGGTTTGGGCTCTTCCCGTTTCGCTCGCCGCTACTCAGGGAATCGATTTTTCTTTCTCTTCCTCCAGGTACTTAGATGTTTCAGTTCCCTGGGTCTGCCTTCAAGACGCTATGTATTCACGTCAAGATACTACGCGATTAAACGTAGTGGGTTCCCCCATTCGGAAATCTCCGGATCAAAGCTCACTTACAGCTCCCCGAAGCATATCGGTGTTAGTGCCGTCCTTCTTCGGCTCCTAGTGCCAAGGCATTCGCCGTGCGCCCTTAATAACTTAACCAAGTTATTAAGCCTATAAAAAAACTTAAAAAATAAATGTGTTTGTTACAATTTCAATGTCGTTTTATCCAGTTTTCAAAGAACAAGTTTTGAAGTGTTTCATTCAGAAGAATGAACCTTCAAAACTGAACGCAAAACGTAATCTTACAAACCCAAGGTTTGTATTCCGAAAATATCCTTAGAAAGGAGGTGATCCAGCCGCACCTTCCGATACGGCTACCTTGTTACGACTTCACCCCAATCATCTATCCCACCTTCGGCGGCTGGCTCCAAAAGGTTACCTCACCGACTTCGGGTGTTACAAACTCTCGTGGTGTGACGGGCGGTGTGTACAAGGCCCGGGAACGTATTCACCGCGGCATGCTGATCCGCGATTACTAGCGATTCCGGCTTCATGTAGGCGAGTTGCAGCCTACAATCCGAACTGAGAACGACTTTATCGGATTAGCTCCCTCTCGCGAGTTGGCAACCGTTTGTATCGTCCATTGTAGCACGTGTGTAGCCCAGGTCATAAGGGGCATGATGATTTGACGTCATCCCCACCTTCCTCCGGTTTGTCACCGGCAGTCACCTTAGAGTGCCCAACTAAATGATGGCAACTAAGATCAAGGGTTGCGCTCGTTGCGGGACTTAACCCAACATCTCACGACACGAGCTGACGACAACCATGCACCACCTGTCACCGTTGCCCCCGAAGGGGAAACTATATCTCTACAGTGGTCAACGGGATGTCAAGACCTGGTAAGGTTCTTCGCGTTGCTTCGAATTAAACCACATGCTCCACCGCTTGTGCGGGCCCCCGTCAATTCCTTTGAGTTTCAGTCTTGCGACCGTACTCCCCAGGCGGAGTGCTTAATGCGTTAGCTGCAGCACTAAGGGGCGGAAACCCCCTAACACTTAGCACTCATCGTTTACGGCGTGGACTACCAGGGTATCTAATCCTGTTTGCTCCCCACGCTTTCGCGCCTCAGCGTCAGTTACAGACCAGAAAGTCGCCTTCGCCACTGGTGTTCCTCCAAATCTCTACGCATTTCACCGCTACACTTGGAATTCCACTTTCCTCTTCTGCACTCAAGTCCCCCAGTTTCCAATGACCCTCCACGGTTGAGCCGTGGGCTTTCACATCAGACTTAAAGGACCGCCTGCGCGCGCTTTACGCCCAATAATTCCGGACAACGCTTGCCACCTACGTATTACCGCGGCTGCTGGCACGTAGTTAGCCGTGGCTTTCTAATAAGGTACCGTCAAGGTACAGCCAGTTACTACTGTACTTGTTCTTCCCTTACAACAGAGTTTTACGATCCGAAAACCTTCTTCACTCACGCGGCGTTGCTCCATCAGGCTTTCGCCCATTGTGGAAGATTCCCTACTGCTGCCTCCCGTAGGAGTCTGGGCCGTGTCTCAGTCCCAGTGTGGCCGATCACCCTCTCAGGTCGGCTACGCATCGTCGCCTTGGTGAGCCGTTACCTCACCAACTAGCTAATGCGCCGCGGGCCCATCCTATAGCGACAGCGAGATGCCGTCTTTCAGTCTTTCACCATGAAGTAAAAGAGATTATTCGGTATTAGCCCCGGTTTCCCGGAGTTATCCCAAACTATAGGGTAGGTTGCCCACGTGTTACTCACCCGTCCGCCGCTAACGTCAAAGGAGCAAGCTCCTTTTCTGTTCGCTCGACTTGCATGTATTAGGCACGCCGCCAGCGTTCGTCCTGAGCCAGGATCAAACTCTCCATAAAAGAAATTTGATTAGCTCAAATTGTTTTGCTGGCATCATGTTTGATGTCCAAAATTGTGTTTCGTTCACTAGCAAAGCTAGCTACTTAAAACTTTATTGATTACGTTTTGCTTGTTCAGTTTTCAAGGTTCATTTTATTCAAGTCGTTTTCAGCGACTTTATTATCTTATCTCATTCTCAACTATAAGTCAACAACTTTTCAAAACTTTATTTTCAAGCGTTTCTTCTTGTTAAGGACAAGTAATAATATATAATATAGCATTTTAAAAATCAAGCATTTTTCATAAAAAAATTAAAAATCTTTTTAATATCTATTACAAACAATAGAATTCCTGCTAATACAATCAATCCACCGATGATTTGTGTCATGATTAAATACTCTTTAAATATCACCAAAGCTAAAAGAGCAGCTCCTACAGGCTCAAATAATATAGCAATTGAAACAATATTCGTACTAACGTATTTAATTGACCAATTAAACAAAGTATGACCAAGTAAATTTGGGATTAATGCTAATAAGATAAACCATAACCAATCCATCAAAGAATATGGACCAAATGATTCCCCTTTAACCATTACATATATAAATAAAGTGATGGTACTTACAACATATACAACCATTGTATAGGTCACAAGTGATAATCTCTTACGTACATCCTGTCCTAATAGAAAATAAGCTGTTGCAAGTGCACATGCAACGAGCGCCAGTACATCTCCATAAAAGGCTGTTCCACTTACTTTAAAATCGCCCCAACTAATTAAAACACTTCCTATTATTGCAATTGATCCTGCTACGATTGTTTTCATCGTAATTTTTTCTTTAAAGAAAAAGTAAGTGCCCACAAACGCAAACAAAGGTTGTAGCGTGACTAAAACTGTTGAACTTGCTACTGAAGTATAGTTGAGTGATTCAAACCATAATATAAAATGAAAAGCTAAAAAAATCCCAGCAACTGAAGAAAATAGCCAATCACGTCTTTTTAAAGTTGCTAACTCCTTTGTATATCCTCTTAAAAACCATGGTGCCATGATTAAAACGGAAAATAGCATGCGATAAAATGCTATAATCCCCGCTTCCGCCGATACTAATTTCACAAAAATTGCTGACATCGATACTGAAATTACACCAATCACAATCGGGATGTATGGATGAATTTTTGGATGCTCCAAAAAACCCCCACCTTCCTAAAAAAATACTTATATGTCCTTACTTCATGTTGTACAATACAAAAAAGTGATGCACATATAATAATGACAGTTCGCATATCTCTTAGCAATACGAAATATCAATGGAGGGTTGTGTATGGAAACATTATTCGAAAATATGATTACATATGAAGTTGGCATAAAATTAGTTATTGCAGCCACATTAAGTTTAGTAATCGGTATCGAAAGGGAATTAAAGAAAAAACCAGTTGGATTAAAAACAAGTTTAGTTATTGCTACTTTCAGCTGCTTATTAACGATTATCTCCATTGAAACAGCCTACTCAACCCCCGCTAGAGAAGATATTAATATTACGATGGACCCTCTTCGTTTAGCAGCACAAATTGTTAGTGGAATTGGCTTTCTTGGTGCAGGAGTCATTCTAAGACGCGGGAATGACAGCATTACGGGTTTAACAACCGCTGCTATGATCTGGGGAGCCGCTGGTATCGGTATTGCGGTTGGTGCAGGTTTTTACATGGATGCAACACTAGCTGTTGTGATCATTGTTTTTGGAATTGAAGTACTATCACCTTTTCTTATGAAAATCGGACCCAAGAGAATTCGTATGCGGGAAATTTTATTAAAAGTTCAAATTGATGATGACAACCATACCGAATCATTTCTATTATTTTTAAAGGACAACAACATTATCATTGAAAATATACGCATTAAAGATGTGCACTTAAAAAACGATAGTGTTTTACATGAGTTAGATTTACGCCTTTCCTTAATCGTCTCGGATAATTTGTTGTCATTTTATCGTTCATTACGAGCACTATCTTATATAGAAAAAATCGAAATGGAAATTTTAAACTAGTTGGAGGATTTTTTATGGCAGAACTATTAAAACTACTAAAAGACGGTAACAAACCCTCTCTAATGGCTGCATGTGTAAATGCCTTTTTAGGAATTATTAAAGGAATCGCCTTTTTCTTTACAGGTAACGTTGCGATGTTTGCAGAAATGATGCACTCTCTAGGCGATGCAGCAAACCAATTATTTGTGTATATAGGTTCAGCACTCTCTAAAAAGGCACCTACAAAACAATTTCCTGGTGGCTTCGGTCGTATTGTCAATTTAGTATGCCTTTTTGCCGTAATAATTGTAGCTATCCTTTCTTATGAAACAATAAAAGAAGGTTGGCATCATTTTATTCATCCCACAGGAGAGTCTAGCGGGATACTGATTGCCCTAGGAGTATTATTCATCGGGATTGTTTTAGAAGGGACGGTCCTAGCTAAAGCGGCTGCAGAAGTGTTACATGAAGCAGGTCAAGAAAAGGCAGGTATTGCAGCTATTCCTAAAGCTTTCTCATACTTGAATAGGGCAAAACCAGCAACAAAATTAGTTTTTATGGAGGATTTAGTTGCTACTGGGGGCAACTTCTTAGCCTTTGCTGCTATTTTAATTGCTTATTTTACAGGTTGGGGTCGAATAGAAGGACTAGTTTCGATGATAATTGGGGTCATGATGTTTTATGTAGTTGGTAAGGTATTCCTCGATAATGCACGTGGCGTCATTGGCGAGACGGATGAAGAGATGTTAAACCATATCGCTCACCTCGTAATGGATGATCCGAATATTAAAGATATTGTGCGTCTTGAAGTGATTAAAGAAGGAGAGTTTTTACATGTAGAATTAGTAGCTGAAGCTGATCCGCTTTTATCGTTAGCCTTTTTAGATGATGTTCGTGATCATTTAACAGAGGTAATCCTAAGCCAAAAAGGAGTATCTAAAGTAGCTATTTTATTCGACGAGGATGACGGGAAAGCTAGCTGGATACATGTTGGTGAGAAACCTAACAACTCCATTTAATACTTTATAAAAACAAATAGCCAATTGCCGTATTTCAGGCAGTTGGCTATTTGTTAGACTAATTTTAAATTAGGAATATCCTCATAACCTACATAAACATGGTTTGTAATCATAAAAGTAAGTAATTTATTACAAGCAATCATTTGTCTTTTACCATTATGTTGAATAACAATTTTCGAAAATTGTAAGGAGGCTTGACGATTAGCTAATGCATATTCTTCTGCATTGAGAATATTTCTGCCATCCACATGACAACCCAACACAAAATTTCCTGCAAAAGAATCCTTTAATACATTCGGATGCATGGATTGATAATGTACTTCAGCAATTGAATCTTCTAAATTCATGAATTGATGGGCTACCAAATAATGTTTTAAAGCACCTTTTAAATCAATTGCAATAGCTGTATCTGCTAAAATTGTTCGATAATAAACAGGAACAATCTCAGCACCCCCCAAATACGGCTTAACTTCTACAACAATTTCTCCAGAAGGACGAACAAATAATTGTACAATTGCTTTATTTACACCATCCGAAAAAATAACATTTGTTTGCCCAAAACGCACGCTTTTAAAAAATATACTTTGATCTACAATGTATCCAGTGATAATTTTATCATTTTCAATTTGCAATGATTTCGCTTCAATTCCTAATACTTCTACACAATTTTGCATTTTATAAACATGTTGCTGAAATGGAATTTCTATACAACTTAATGTAACAATACGGTCCTGTAGCAATTGTTTCAACATTTGATCCCTCTCCTCTTTGTTTAATATTGTAATTATTTTAGTAAAGGTGGCTGAACAACTTCTGAACATTGACACACGAATTGACTGATTACGACAAAAAACCATTCTTTTCTGTCTTTCAATAAATCACCTTATAGTAAAACAATCTATAATATAGGTTTAATGACTCAGTAAAAAACCATGACTTTACTCACTTAAAATAAAGAAAAATGTATTCAAATTCCCTTTATTATCTATCTATTTTATTATATTGCAGGACTAAAGAAACTTCTACGACAAAATTCTACATTTATCGTTAATTTTTCTTAACCTTGCAATAAAAAAAGTATGAGGCTATAAGCATAGTCTCATACTTAATGTATTAAAGAGAATTTTGTAAAATAGTTCTTACATCTTCCTCTTGCAATCGATTAAAGTTGCCAAAAGGGCCATTTTGCATAGCATGATCTACAATTTGCTGGAATTTCGAATCATCAATATCGTAATCTGCCAAACGACTAGGTGCCCCTAATGATGTCCAAAATGCAGATAAACGATCAATTCCCTCATAAGCAACCTCTTCTACTGTTTTGCCTGTTGCCTCGACTCCAAACACACGTGTTGCTATACCTGCAAAACGCTCAGGATTTACTGGTACATTTAAACGCATCCAATGCGGTTGAAGAATGGCTAAACCACCTGCATGTGGAATGTCGTAAACAGCAGATACGGCATGTTCAATATTATGAGATGCCCAGTCCCCTCGTGAACCAATTGATAGGAATCCATTTAAACCAATTGTCCCTGCTAATAGAATGGTTTCGCGTAACTTCGTATTTTCTAGGTCCTCTAATAATTTTGGAGCTGTCGTAATAACCGTTCGCAATACCCCTTCACACATTTCATCTGTGATAGGAGTATTCGTTGTATTGTGGAAATATTGCTCAAATACATGTGACATCATATCCACTATTCCATATACAGTGTGATTTTTAGGTACAGTCACTGTATATGCTGGATTTAGTATTGAAAATTTCGGGAAGGCTGCTGGACTACCCCAACTTAGTTTTTCTTCAGTAGCAGCATTCGTTATCACTGATCCAGCATTCATTTCTGAGCCTGTAGCAGCAAGTGTTAATACCGTTCCTAGTGGTATAGCTTGTTCTACAAACACTTTACGTTTCACGATATCCCAAGCATCGCCATCATACTTAGCGCCAGCAACAATTAATTTAGAACAATCGATTACTGAACCACCACCCACAGCAAGAACTAAGTCAATTCCTTCTGTTTTGCATATCTCAATACCTCGTCTAGCTGTTTCCACTCGCGGATTTGGCTCTACACCACCTAATTCAAATACGGTCTTATCCGCCTGTTGTAATTTCTCTATAACAGCATCGTATACACCATTTGATTTAATACTTCCGCCACCATATACAACTAATACCTTGTTTCCAAATTGCTCTAATTCTTTCGGTAATTTTTCAAGTGCATCCTCACCAAAATGTAGTTTCACTGGGTTAAAAAAAGTAAATGAATCCATCTAATTCGCCCCTTTCTAGTTGGATTTTCTCATAATTACGCTAGAGAAAGCAAAGATTAAACGCTGTCAACACTTTGCTATTTCGAAGGCGTTTTTTCAAGCTGTTTAGATTTTGTTCAGGCAATAGTTGTATAGTACTAGACATTACATAAAATAAAAGGAATTTTTGCACATGCTTATTATTGTAATTGTTGTTGTAATCATAATTTCGGGCTTTTTTCTGCTAAGATTTTTTAAAATCAAAAAAATAAGGAACGAAAAAAAGATGCTATTAGAACAGCGTCTAGACCACCTTCTTCAATCGAATAAAAACGAAAAAAACGAGTCATCCGATTAAGGAAATGACTCGTTTTTTCATTTTTTGCTTAAACCCAACCACGGAAGCGAGAAGCTTCTGCAGTACGGCGAACACCTACCATGTAAGCTGCTAAGCGCATGTTGATGTTACGTGTTGTTGCTGTTGTATATACATTATCAAATGCTTCGACCATTTTTTTGTATAGACGCTCTTCCACTTCTTCTTCTGTCCAATAATAACCTTGGTTATTTTGCACCCATTCAAAGTAAGAAACAGTAACCCCACCTGCAGAGGCTAATACGTCTGGTACAAGTAAAATGCCACGCTCTGTTAAGATTTTAGTTGCTTCAGCTGTTGTTGGACCATTTGCTGCTTCTACTACGATATTTGCTTTTACATTATGTGCATTGTCAGCAGTAATTTGGTTTTCAATAGCAGCTGGTACTAAAATATCACAATCAAGCTCTAATAATTCTTTGTTAGAAATTGTGTTTTCAAATAAAGTAGTTACTGTTCCGAAGCTATCGCGACGATCTAATAAATAGTCGATATCTAAACCTTCAGGATCATGAAGTGCACCATAAGCATCTGAAATACCGATTACTTTCGCACCTAAATCATGCATGAATTTCGCAAGGAAGCTTCCTGCGTTACCAAATCCTTGAATAACAACACGAGCACCTTTAATATCAATACCACGTTTTTTTGCTGCTTCTTCGATTACGATTGTAACACCTTGTGCAGTCGCACGGTCACGACCTTGAGAACCACCAAGTACTAGTGGCTTACCAGTGATGAAGCCTGGAGAGTTGAATTCATCCATGCGGCTATATTCATCCATCATCCATGCCATAATTTGTGCATTTGTAAATACGTCTGGCGCAGGAATATCTTTTGTAGGTCCTACGATTTGACTTACCGCACGAACATAGCCACGGCTTAAACGTTCGATTTCGCCCATTGACATTTGACGTGGGTCACAAATGACACCGCCTTTACCACCGCCGTATGGTAGATCGACAATACCACATTTCAATGTCATCCACATTGAAAGCGCTTTAACTTCCTCCTCAGACACTTGTGGGTGGAAACGAACCCCACCTTTAGTTGGTCCTACAGCATCATTATGTTGTGCACGGTAACCAGTAAATACTTTTGTTGTACCATCATCCATTTTCACTGGGATACGTACTTGTAGCATGCGAAGCGGTTCTTTTAGTAATTCATACATTGCTTCATCATAGCCAAGTTTATTTAGAGCATCTTGAATGACATCTTGTGTTGATGTGAAAAGATTTAAGTTTTCAGACATTATTAAATCGCCTCTTTGTTTTTTTTAATGATAGTTATCGGCATCATTGTAACATACTTCCGAATTAAAATGTGAACATTTTGTTAAAGTTTAAATACTTTTTCAATTTGTTCAATTGACCAATCTAAATCCTCTTGAGAAATAACAAGTGGTGGTGCAAAACGAATCACTGTATCATGTGTTTCTTTACATAATAGACCTAATTCTTTAAGTTTTTCACAGTATGGACGAGCTGCTTCTGTTAGCTCCATACCGATAAATAAACCGCGACCACGTACTTCCTTAATAACTGGGTTGTTAATTTCTTTTAATTTACCTTTGAAGTATTCACCAAGTTCGTGTGAACGCTCTGCTAATTTTTCATCTAATAATACTTTAATAGATGCAATTGAAACTGCACAAGCTAAAGGATTACCTCCAAAAGTTGAACCATGTGAACCTGGGTTGAATACACCTAAAATACTACGGTTTGCAGCCACACAAGAAATTGGGAACACGCCGCCACCTAGAGCTTTACCCAAGATATACATATCTGGCTCTACTTCTTCCCAATCACAAGCAAACATTTTACCTGTACGTGCTAAACCAGCTTGAATTTCGTCAGCAATGAATAGTACATTGTTTTCTCGGCAAAGTTCACGTGCTGCTTTTAAGAAGCCTTCTGTTGGAATTACGATACCCGCTTCACCTTGAATTGGCTCAATTAAAAATGCAGCAGTGTTTGGTGTAATAGCAGCTTTTAAAGCTTCAAGATTACCGTAATCTACCAATTTAACATTTGGTAGCATTGGACCGAAACCACGACGGTATTCTTCATCAGAAGATAAAGATACAGCTAACATTGTACGACCATGGAAGTTACCATTACATGCAATAACCTCAGCTTTACCCTCTTCTACGCCTTTTACATCATATGCCCAACGACGAGCTGCTTTAAACGCAGTTTCTACTGCTTCAGCACCAGTATTCATTGGTAATACCATTTCTTTATTTGTTAACTTTCCTACTAGCTCATACCATTCACCAAGGTTTTCGCTATAGAAAGCACGTGAAGTTAACGTTACTTTATCAGCTTGCTCTTTTAAAGCAGCGATAATTTTTGGGTGACGATGTCCTTGGTTTACTGCTGAATAAGCAGATAACATATCTAAATATTTGTTACCTTCTGGATCTTTAACCCAAGCACCCTCAGCCTCTGAAATAACGATTGGCAGTGGATGATAGTTTGCCGCACCAAAATTTTGTGTTTGTTCAATAACTTGTTGAGTTTTTGTCATATCCTATTCTCTCCTTACTAATCATTATAAAAGAAAGGGACTATGTATCACTATAAGTAGAATGATTAAGAATATAGCAACAATTCAAACGAGAAATTTGCTAACTTCTCCAAGATAAACTACATCATGAAAGTTTACGGTTTTAGCCAGGGTAGCGCTACCTGGAGAAGTGTCACAAATTTATTCAAAATGCCTCAATTTCTACTTACTTTGAACAGCCCTCTCGTCAGTGTGAAAATTAAAGCATTTCTGAAGTTGTTTTTGCTTGCATATGCAGTTGTAGGTAGTCTGGGCCACCTGCTTTTGAATCTGTACCTGACATGTTAAAGCCACCAAATGGTTGGTAACCAACGATTGCACCTGTACAGCCACGGTTGAAGTAAAGATTTCCTACATGGAATTCTTCACGCGCTTTTTCTAGGTTCATGCGGTTAGTTGTGATAACAGCGCCTGTTAAACCATATTCTGTATCGTTTGCAATTTCAATCGCATGGTCGAAATCTTTTGCTTTTGCGATCGCTACCACTGGTCCGAAGATTTCTTCTTTCATAATACGTGCAGAAGGATCTACGTCCGCGAACACAGTTGGTTGTACGAAGTAACCGACTGAATCGTCTGCTGTACCACCAGCTACTAAACGACCTTCGCCTTTACCGATTTCAATGTACTCAGTAATTTTGTTGAATGCTGCTTGGTCAATTACTGTTGCCATGAAGTTGCTGTAATCAGTTGGGTCACCCACTGTTAAAGCGTTTGTTAACTCTTCTACGCGATTTACCACTTGCTCATATACATCTTCTACGATGACAGCACGAGAACATGCTGAACATTTTTGACCTGAGAAACCAAATGCTGATTTCACGATCGACTGTGCAGCTAATTCTAAATCTGCTTCTTTATCGACTACGATTGTATCTTTACCGCCCATTTCAGCGATCACACGTTTAATCCAAATTTGGCCTTCATTTAACACAGATGCACGTTGGTTGATACGTAAGCCGACATCACGTGATCCTGTAAAGCTGATGAAGCGTGTTTTTGGATGATCAACTAAGTAGTCACCTACTTCAGCACCAGAACCTGGTACGAAGTTAACCGCACCTGCTGGAAGACCAGCTTCTTCTAATATTTCGATAAATTTATACGCTACAACTGGCGTTGTAGAAGCTGGTTTTAATAATACTGTGTTCCCTGTTACTAAAGCAGCTACTGTTGTACCAGCCATGATTGCAAATGGGAAGTTCCAAGGAGAAATGACAATACCGATTCCTAATGGGATGTAGTCATAACGATTGTATTCACCTGGACGGCTTTCGACTGGCTGACCGTTTTTAATGCGTAGCATTTGGCGACCATAGTATTCCATGAAATCGATTGCTTCTGCAGTATCTGCATCAGCCTCTGCCCATGGTTTCCCAGCTTCTTTTGTTAATAAAGCAGAGAATTCATGTTTACGACGACGGATAATCGCTGCCGCTTTGAAAAGAACGTCTGCACGAATGGCTGGATCAACTTTTTTCCACGTTTTGAATGTTTCATCTGCCGCTTGCATCGCTTTTTCAGCTAAATCTTTGCTTGCTTTCGAAACGCGACCAATGACTTCTGTTTTCTTTGCAGGATTGTACGAAACGATTTTGTCTTCTGTTGTAATGCGTTCGCCACCGATAATTAGTGGGTAGTCTTGACCTAAGTAACCTTCAACTTTATTTAAAGCCTCTACATAAGCATTGTAGTTTGCCTCTTGTGAAAAATCTGTGAATGGTTCGTGTTTGTATGGAATCATACTTAATCCTCCCTTGTGAGATGTGTTTGGGTATGCAAAAAACATTGACGCAAAATATCTTTGCGTATAAAATATTCTTACACTTATTATAATGCAAAATTTCGTTGCATATTTCAAGTAAAAAATTTTTGAGGTGCACATTTTTATGAAAAATTCTGAACCTTTACTACCTTTTTATGAGTTTATTGCAACAAATGTATCCGTTGGTATTCATGCAGTAGACCTATCTGGCAAAACGATTATTTACAATACGAAAATGAAAGAAATTGAAGGATTTCATTTTGATGAACTTGCGGATCGTTCCATTATTGAAATGTTTTCCTTCCGTCAACATGAAAGTACGTTAATGCGTGTTTTACAAACAGGAAAAAAAGAAATGAATGTTAAACAATCCTACTGGAATAAAAATGGTCATGAAATTACAACAATCAATGATACTTTTCCACTTTTTGTTGAAGGCAAACTGATTGGAGCAATCGAATTTGCACGTGATATTACTTCACTGGAAAAGCTTGTTTATCAGCCCCTTCGTCGGTACGATGAACCATTAACATTTGATATGATTAAAGCTGATTCTGAATCCATGAAGCAGGTTATCGACAACGCTAAAAAAGCAGCTGCTGTAAAATTACCAGTATTATTAATTGGTGAATCTGGCACAGGTAAAGATTTAGTAGCAGAGGGAATTCACCACGCAGCTTCACCTGATCCTGATGCCTTTGTGACACTCGTTAGTCGCCGCTCAGCTCAATCGGTGCTTGATAAATTACAGCAATTATTAGAAGAAGATAAAGATTACACCTTCTTCTTCGAACGTATAGACTTTTTAAGCTTAGACATTCAAGAGCAACTTTTAGATATACTACAGTCACTTCCACAGTCCAAATATATGCTAATTGGCAGTGTGGGCAGTGATCCCATTACATTGATTGCCGAAAAGAAGCTGTCAAAATCTCTATATTATTTCTTTGCAACAATGGCTATTACTATTCCCAATTTAACGGATCGAAAAGAAGACATTCTTCCATTTGTAGAAGATTATTTTAGTCGACATCGAGAACGATTTGCCTCACAAGTCACTGAACTTGCACCAGATGTACAGGAATTATTTTTACAATATGATTGGCCAGGAAATCTAAAAGAGCTTGAGCTACTATTGGATGAAATTGTTTCATTTATGACAACAGAATCCACTGTTACTTCAGATTTATTACCTTTACATTTCCGCTTCAAAGTACAGCAGCAAGATACAAATAATCGTGAACCAGAATTTTTTATGTTCCATCAAAATCACAATGTCATGCCACTCGATGCCTATTTGCGTGAAGCCGAATCATATTATGTGCAAAATGTCTTAAATTTATATGAGGGCAATATAACAAAGGCAGCGAATGCACTTGGTATGAGCAGACAAAACCTACAATATCGAATCCGCAAAATAAAAAAGCAATAGAAAAAACGAGGATCCTTTCATTCGAAAGCATCCTCGTTTCTTTATTGACCAGATTGTTCAATCCAGTCCTGCAATTTATCTTTTAAGGAATTAAAACCATTGGCATCCGATTCATCTACACGGTCCTGCAATGATTTACGTGGTGGTGCATCCTTTTTTCTTACTGTTGCTGGGCGATCCTGTAGCGCTCTCATCGATAAACTAATTTTTTCGGCCTCTTCATCGATTTCAAGAATCTTGACTTCAACTTCTTGCCCAACAGCTAAAAATTCACTAACGTCCTTCACAAAGCCGTATGTGATTTCCGAAATATGCACAAGGCCTTGCGTATTGTCATCTAGTGCAACAAATGCACCGTATGGTTGAATACCTGTAACTTTTCCGGTCAACACGTCTCCTAATTCATATTTTTTTACCATAACCTTTGCCCACTTTCTCTTGTTTGCTACGTATATATCGCTTAAATTATAACATACGTGTAAAAACGGGGCAAAAAATCTCCTTATTCGGCAATGGCTGTAATGATGTAACGTTTTTCACCTTTTCCTGTAGTCACTGTACCTAATTGGAAGGTTAAGCGCTGGCCAATCATTTGAATGGATTCTGGTTTAACACCTACTTTAATGGTTGTTTGGGATGTATCTGTTGCATATAGAACTGTAAAATGTTGCATACCATCAAATTGAACCAATTTATCCACATCTACAGCTTGAGACACTAACTGTTTTACTGTTTCTTTATCGCCTTTTCCTTGTGCATATAAGAATAGGCTCACAACATTCATTGGGTTTAATGAATCTAGGATGGTATCATCTTTACTTGATACATACGCGTTGTATAAACCTTCCGTTTGGATAATCCAACGGTTATCAATTTGTAAACCTGTTGAACCATCATATATTTCTATATAGACTTCATTACTCAAATATGAAAGCTCCATCCTAATATCCTGTCTTGTTAGTTTGTCTATGGTTTTGGATGTTCCTCCTCTCTTAAATTCTTCGAGGATGAATTGTGCGGTCAAACGCATCGATTCCCCATACTTCCCATTAGCCGTATCATTTAATAGCTCTATATGTTCTGGTGAGTATCTAGTTTTGTCATCACCTTTCAAAAGTACAAGCCACGTATTTTCAAACTCTTTGTTTAAATTTCGCAATTGGAAATCGAGGTATGAATTTGATAAATCGTTAACTAATGTTCTTTCGTATAATTTTAAAATACGAGCAGATTCTTCTGCAGAAAAACGTAAATCCTCACCATTGAATAAAGAGCCTGTAGCCAAATATTTAAAATAACCTAATATATCAGGATGAAGACGGTCAATGGATACTGGTGCATCCTTCATAAAAATCGGATTCGTTCTAAAACTATAGTTTTGCCCATCATAAGACAACTCGAAATATTGTTTTTTTGCCGTTGCAATTAATTGATTTAGTTCTTTAGGATATTCTTTCTTTTTTTGTGACAGTACTTTATTATATTGGGAAAGTTCCTTTGTATAATATTCCAAAACATCTTTCGTTGCGTAGTAATATTTGCTAAAGAAATATCTAGGTTCGATAAATGACATCGGTTTTTCATACGTTTCAATTTGCTCTATTAGTTCTCGAGGTGTTTGCAAACAGTCTAATATTTCTTGCTCTAATTGTGTTAAATATTTTGGATCATCAGCCATTCTATTTAAAACTATTTTTTTATTTTTAGCTTTATCATTGTATATATTATCAGCAGATACAACAAATGTTAGTTTCTTAAAATTTTCCTCAGGTATATTGAGCTCAAGGCGTGTTTTTTCACGTTTTTCAAGATACTTCTTTTGAAATCTAGAAAACCAATCTTCATAGTTGCTTTCTATTTTTTCTTCATCTGAATGAACGAGTGCTGAAGGATGGAACATATAAGACGAAATTAGAATACCTACCAAAAGCACACTGGCAATACTTGCGATCCATACAGCCGATTTTTGCCATCTAGCAGAAGACTTTCGAACCGTATTCATACTTTCTAGAGACTCCCTTACATTATCCTCAGCTTCAATTTGCTGAAGAACTCGTTGTGGGTCAAGCTTCGGTTCCATTCGTTCATAGGATTTTTTCAGTAGTGCCATACGTTGGTCAAATTGCTTATCATCCATTTTCAACACTCCCATCTTGCATTAATGCTGCCTTTAGCTTTTCCTTCGCTCGTAATAATCGCACTTTCACCGTCGATAACGAAATATTTAAGACCTCAGCGATTTCTTCGTATTTTAATTCGTGGAAATAATACAACACGAGAGGATAACGGTATTTTTCGTCAAGGACCTGAATAGCACGATGTAGATGCCTGTCCTCTTCAAACAAAAGAACATTCTCTTCAGCAGATGAATGAGTCTTTTGCTGTTGGGCTTGTAGCTTGTCCTCTTTAGCCTGCTGCCGTTGTTCCTTACGATAATAATCACGCGTAGCATTTAATGTGATTTTATAGAGCCACGTGGTAAATCGATCCTGTTTAAATTGGTGTAAAAAGCGATACAGTTTAACAAATACCTCCTGTGAAACATCAGCTAAATCATTTGTATGTACGCCACATTGAAAGGCAAACTTTTCAACGGTTTGCTGATGTATACGGATAAGCTCGATATAGGCATCTTTATCTCCTTGCTGAGCCCTTGCTATTAGTTCAACCTCCGTCATAGCTACCCCCCCTTTTAAAAATGAAACGAAGCATTCTACCTAATTGTTACATAATTTAAATGTCTTTCCTCATATGTCATCTCTCTATATTTTTACTCCGTCAAATGTCTTTCTAGCTATCATCAATTTTCTGATATTTGCTTGTGTTATGAGAATATTGAGGTAAAATAATACTTTAGTATAAGGAGGATTTATTTTCGTGTCATCGAGGGATCAATTTACAACAAAAATTGGGTTTATTTTAGCTGCCGCAGGAAGTGCTATAGGATTAGGAGCCATTTGGAAATTCCCCTATATGGCGGGTACGAATGGCGGTAGTGTCTTTATTTTATTATTTATTTTATGTACTTTCTTTATTGGCTTACCCGTACTCATTGCTGAGTTCATGATTGGTCGTCGTGGTCAAAAGGATGCCGTCACTTCCTTTAAGGAACAAGCGCCAGGGAAGCCATGGTATTTGATTGGCTGGGGCGGTATGGTAATCGCAGGTCTTATCTTATCATTCTACAGCGTTGTTGGTGGATGGATTTTAAGCTACTTGGGTCGTGCCTTTACATTTAAGCTAACGAATGCTGGCTCTGACTTCAACTACGCTGATTTATTTGGCGATATTATTTCAAGCCCCTTTGAAGCAGTACTTGTACAAGGACTATTTATGTTATTAACAGTAGTCATTGTGTCAGCAGGTATTAAGGGTGGAATTGAAAAAGCCAGCACATGGATGATGCCTCTCCTCTTTATTTTCTTTATTGTCCTAGTTATTCGCTCTCTAACTTTAGACGGGGCCATAGAAGGCGTTAAATTTATGTTTGTACCTGATTGGTCCTATTTGAATGCTGAAACATTTTTAATGGCCTTAGGACAAGCTTTCTTCTCATTAAGTGTAGGTATTGCGGTTATGATTACATATGCTTCCTATTTATCTAAAACAGAGAAGATTGGTAACTCTGCGATTAATGTAGCATCTATGAATATTATTATCTCTTTACTTGCAGGACTTGTTATTTTCCCAGCAGTGTTTGCGCTTGGTTATACGCCTGATCAAGGGCCAGGCTTAGTATTCATTATTTTGCCAGCTGTATTCGAGCAGTTACCTCTTGGTGGCTTATTCTTAACAATCTTCTTCATTCTATTGCTTTTTGCTACAGTCACTTCTTCCATTTCCATGTTAGAAATAGTCGTGGCAATCGCTATTGGTGATAAACCAGAAAAACGTAGAAAAATTGCTTGGATTGGTGGAATCGTTATTTTCATCTTTGGTATTCCAAGTGCCCTTTCATTTGGCATATTAGCAGATGTAAAAATAGTAGATCGCTCTATTTTTGACTTTGTTGATTTTATGACTAATAGCATCGGAATGCCGATTGGAGCTTTGTTGATTTCAATTTTTGCAGGTTATTACTATACAAGGGATATTTCACGTAAGGAATTAGCTGCGTCTAGCTTCATGTTTAATATTTGGTACATTTTAATTCGCTACGTCTCCCCACTCGCCATTTTTATTATTTTCATTCAGGGGATTTTGCCTTTATTTAAATAAGTATTAGCCTCAATGATGCATTAAAAAAGAGGTTGTCCATTGACAACCCCTTTTTTTATAAGGAATATGCAAAATATTTTAAATAATACATTTCGCTTCAAATTTAATGGCAATTAGTTTGTAAGAAATGGCTACACAATCTTCAAACGGTATCCATTGCTCAAACGAATGCTCATATGTTTCTTGAATAACTTTTGCAAGTGTTGATGGATCATCAATCCCTTGCAGTGCTGCAACTACATCTGCTGTTTCTGTATCATAATGGTCTGGACCTAAGTGGAATGGATCCCACTCCTCTAGCAGATGGACAGCTGCTTGATTCATTTTTATATTTTCCAAAATACTCACCTATTATCCTTTGATCATACTCGTATGATACCATAGTAAAAAAAAAAGAAAAGAGTGATTTGCTTGTCTATTTTTGATCAAACTATCAAACGTCGATGTACAAACTCTGTAAAATGGGACGCAATGGAAAAGGTTTATGGCCTAAACGATGCCTCAGATATCTTGCCAATGTGGGTAGCCGATATGGATTTTGCTGCTCCAACAGCCGTTTCAAAGGCTTTACAACAACATGCTGAACATACTATTTTTGGCTATAGTTATATGAGTGAAGAAGCAATTCAATCCATTGTAGACTGGCAAAATACTCGCCATAACTGGCACATTGAGAAAGAAGCCATCCTATTCTGTAATGGTGTGGTGGCTGCATTAGCTAACAGCGTTGTTGCCCTAACTAACCCTGGTGACAAAGTACTCATTTCACCTCCAGTTTATCCGCCATTCTTTAACATACCAAAAAGTAATGGTCGTGAAGTTGTGAGCTGTCCATTAACAGAAAAAGACGGGTTGTTTGTCTATGATTTTGAAGCCTTCGAGCAGGCTTTAGCTCAAGATGTGAAAGCTTACATACTATGTAACCCGCATAACCCTGGTGGCTATGTATGGGATGAAGCTACTTTAAAGGAAATTGTACGACTTTGTGCTAAATATGATGTCATCATTATCTCTGATGAAATCCATGCTGATTTAATGATCAATGGGGATAAACATATTCCTTTAGCTAAAGTTGCAGGTGATGAAATCAATCGCATTGTTACGTGTATGGCTCCTACAAAAACATTTAACTTAGCAGGAATTCAAGTTTCATATATGATCGTAACAGATAAGAAAAAACGCTTGAAGCTAGAGGCCATCAATATGGCAAGTGGTCAAGGCTCATTAAATACATTTGCCTCTGTTGCCCTTCATGCAGCATACACAGAAGGGGCTCCTTGGTTAGATGAATTACTCCCTTATATTTCTGCCAATATGGATTATGTGAAAGCTGAGTTAGAGCAGATTCCAGGTATTCGTGTTACGATTCCTCAATCCACTTATTTAATCTGGATTGATTACCGAGAGCTAGCGCTTGAAGAGAAGGAGATCATGAACCGCTTACTTGAAATTGGAAAGCTTGCTCTAGAACCAGGTACAAAATACGGAGAAGAAGGTCGTGGCTTCCTCCGTATGAATGTTGCTTGTTCATTTGGTACTGTGAAAGATGGAGTCGAGCGTTTTAAAAAGGTCTTTGCGCAATAAAATGGTTGAAAGGATATCTCTCCCTTAGAGATATCCTTTTCTATGTTTAAAATCAAAATTTTGTGGAAAAGGTTCTTATCAATCGGATTTATACAGAGGTGATTTTACATGGACATTGTCCCATTAACGATTAAACGTGCTTATATGACATTCCTATTTCCCTTCGCCTATTCCGAAAAAAATCGTCAAAAAATCAGTGATGTACTACTAAACGAGGGCTTTTCCTTTTTCACCTTAAAAAATACATCGCTTGAAGACGCTTTTTATGGTGATATGACGATTATACATGAGGAGCTTGCCCAATTTTTCTATCCTTTTTTGGAGGATAAGTTATTTCCAAACGAAATGAATAACCCTGACTTTATTCGTTTTTCGAAAGCTTTTTATACACAAGGCGCCTTACATCTTCAAGAAAGTCAAATCAATTATGATTACGAAGTGATGAGTATTGATGTGACATTATGTCCTTTTGGGAATGGGATTATAACAGTAAGAACAAATATTATAGATCAATCACATGATCTAAGTGATATATTAAATTTTATTCACTATTTTAGAGTATTAGAGGCTAAACTAAGAGAGGAGAAAGGTGCAAGTCATCATTTTTTATTTGGTCATTGTTCTTCTACGAGTGAATTATTATTTAAGTATTTTATACCTTATTTAAAACCCTTTCTATTACATCAACAAGACCATAGCTATGAAGGCTTACCTTTCTTTGAAGATGAGCGAATGTTTGCCTCAGCTTATTTAATTGCAGAGGAAGAAGCTAAAATTATACCCGAGCATTTATTTCGATTAGGGCAAGTAGACGGTAGGACTCCTGCTGGCAAACCTTTTATTTCTAGCACTAATCCTCCATATATCTCTAATTATGTACAAGAGCATGCCCATACACGTTGGGCTCCTAACAGTTATATTATCACCTCGTCACAAGCACAAATAACGATTACAAATAGGCCGTTTGCCAAATGTACACATAGTATTCAAGAATTTATGGGTACGCACTATTACAATTTGTTCATCCATTATTTTTATAAAATGATGCTTTTAAAGCTTTCCTATGAGTATAGTGAAATAAAGTGGGGCAAAGATAAACAGGTTGTCAATGAACTAATCGAGCTGATTACAAAATTTTCTGCACGCTATTATTTTGAAGAAGTCATCGTACGAACAGAAGGCAGAGAAATTGCTCAATTGTTACGAAAGTTCTTCCGTATAAATGAACATTATGTAGAAACGAAAGAAACATTGAATAGTTTGTATCGAACACAGGAAGATCAATCCGATAATCGAAGTAATAATTTACTATTTATTTTAACAGTCTTTACAGTAGTATCAGGCATTTATGGGATGAACTTAGTCATTGAAGGTTGGAAAGATAGCAGTGATTTCAATAGCATCGGTAGTTATACACTCTTTGAATGGGTAGCCTTTATTACTGCATTGAGTGGGATTGGCTTGTCACTTGTACTGGTTTGTTTCACTGCCGTCAAGGCCCTGCAAAATACTATCCGACGCTTTAAAAAAAATTGATACAATAAAAAAGAATCTGCTCGCCCTCTGTGGCAAGCGGATTCTTTTTCTTATATATTCTGTTGATTGTTTGTGTTTTTCTTTTCTGCTAAAATCCGTGCTTCAATTTCTTTTGATTTTAATTCTTGTTTCTTAGAAATTTTTCTGAAAAGCGTAAACACGATAATACATAAAATAAGCATAATTAAAAATTCAAATGCTGCTGGAATATAACCTGATTTATCTTCTGGGAAATATAAAAATTGATACATAAAGTTCTGCATGTTCTACACGTCCTTATACGTATTATTCAAAGACTGTAATTGACTCAATTTTCACATCTTCTAATGGCTTGTCACGGAAATCTTTTTCCACATCTGCAATTTTATCCACAATGTCCATACCTTCTACTACATGACCAAATACTGTGTGTTTATGGTCTAACCAAGGTGTACCACCATTTTGAGCATAAGCTTCGATAATCTCTTCAGGGAAACCCGCCCCCTGTAATTGACGAAGCATATCACTTGGAAGGTGCTTCATTTGTACAATAAAGAATTGAGAACCATTTGTGTTTGGACCTGCATTTGCCATTGAAAGCGCTCCACGTAGGTTAAACAATTGCTCTGAGAACTCATCTTCAAAGGAATTACCCCAAATTGATTCTCCGCCCATACCAGTACCAGTTGGGTCGCCACCTTGAATCATAAAGTCTTGAATAACACGGTGGAAAATAATGCCGTTATAGTAGCCTGATTTAGCATGACCTAAAAAATTCTCAACCGTTTTCGGTGCGTGCTCTGGGAATAATTTAATTTTGATAGCACCTAATGTTGTGTTCATTTCTACAAGCACTTCGCCTGCTTGTACGTCTGTTGTTAACTGTGGAAACATGGAAGTCTCTCCTTTAATGATAAATTTCAGTTTCAATGAAAAAGATGCGCTTGCACCTTTTCTGACCTCATTTTAGTCTAACATACTTCCTACTGGTTTTCTCCATCTAAGTATTGACGATTTTTGCACTTTTACTATTCATTTTTAAAACTATGTAAATAGGTCTGAGCGAGTATTTGGAATCAATCCAAAATATGTTATTCTGATGAAGGATTTATAGAAAGAGTGGAGGCACACATGAAAAAGGCTTTTGGTTTTTTTATTATAGTACTATCCCTTCCTGCTTTATGGTGGATTAGCACAAACATTAAAACAGAAATCAATATTGCACAAGCACATGAGGAACAAATGACTAATGCTATACATTTACCTGAGGTAGAGGCCCAGCTACCTGTTACCCTTATTGATCGAAATGGGCAAACATTTAGTGAGGAATATGTCGAATGGCGGCAGCCACTAATTTTACAGGAAATTCCACAAATTGCCCAGGAAATATTCATTACCAGTGAGGATGCTGATTTTTATACGCATATTGGCTTTGATTTAAGTGCGATTATTCGTGCAGTTGTAGCCAATTCAAATAGCAACACAACCTCTCAAGGTGGTAGTACAATCACACAGCAACTTGTTCGAATGCGTTATTTATCTGAAGAAAAAACATATGAACGAAAATTAACAGAGCTTTTTTATGCATATGAATTAGAAAAAGAATTTGATAAAGAAGCCATTTTAACGATGTACCTAAATGAGTCCTATTTCAGTAATCAAGTCTATGGCATTGGCGGAGCAGCCACCTATTATTTTCAAAAGCCACTCCAAGAATTATCCATAGCTGAAATAGCCTTCATTGCTGCTATCCCAAATAACCCTTCCCTTTATAATCCTTTAAAGAATTATGATCAAACTAAAGCAAGGCAAGAGCGTTTGTTAGATACCCTTGCAGCAAATGGGGCTATTACAGAGGAAGCGGCAAAAGACTATAAAGCTGATCCCATTACATTAAATGTGAAAGATAAAATTCAAAGTTATCCAATGTATAGCACTTATGTTCTTCAAGAGCTAAAATGGCTTATTGCAGCAAAAGAAGGTTATGCGGATCGACTAAGCTCTACAGATAATGAGGAAGAAAAGAAAAAAATTAAAGCACAATTAGACAATCGACTCAATACTTTATTACAGAATGGACTCATCATTCACACCGCACTTGATCCTACTAAACAGCAGCATGATGAGGAAAAAATGTCAGCTATTTTAGGTACTAGCCCATTGCAAGCAGCAGGTGCAGCCATTGAAAACCAATCAAGAGAAATAGTCAGTCTGTATGCAGGAAAAAACTATGAAAAATTTGATTTCCATCGTGCATTCCAAGGAACACGTCAGCCAGGCTCAGCTTTTAAGCCTCTGGCAGTCTATGCACCATTCTTCGAAACAACATCTCATACACCTGATTCGATTGTCAATGGAGGGCGTTATTGTGTGGGCTCGTTTTGTCCACAAAACTATGGGGGCTATACGTATGGTGATGTGTCAATTCGTACTGCTTTTCGACATAGCTATAATACATCAGCACTTCGTCTCTTTCAAACCGTTGGCGTCGAGACAGCCTTTCATTACCTTAATCGCTTTCACTTCCGCTCGATTGTAGAGAAAGATTATAATTATGCCGCATCATTAGGAGGGCTAACCTATGGTGTAACAGCATTAGAACTAGCAGATGCTTATACTAGTTTTATTGATGGCTCTTATGTACTTGCTCATAGTATTCGCAAAGTCACAGCAATAGATGGAACAGAGCTTTATAGTTGGGATTCACAGCGTGAACATATTTGGTCTCCTAAAACAGTAAAATACATGCGTGAACTCCTTGCGGATGTTGTAGCAAACGGCACGGGTCAAGGTGTCTATAGTAACAGCAGCTACGTTGGTGCAAAAACAGGGACAACGAATGACTATCGTGACTACTGGCTTGCTGGACTCAATAATGAATATACTGCTGCTGTATGGCTAGGGTATGATAAACCTCAATCGATGCAGCAATTAGAAGACTACAAAATTCATCATCAATTATTTAATGTGTTGCTTGAATAGTAAAACAAATAAAAGGTAGTAGTCACTGAGACTATTACCTTTTCATAGTGTTAAAAAACAAAACGATCAATAAAATTTTTAGGAAAGGTTATCCCCTCTCTAATCATACAGATAATGAGTAATTTTGTTTACTACAGCTAGTATGAAAATAAGGAAAAGACACTTTTACACATTGCTGATTGGGGTGGAGCCAGCGTCACTCCTAGGGGACTTAGCTGGCGAAATCACCCCCTCACCTTGCAAACTCGCTTTTTCTGCTATTAACATCACTATTTTAATAGTATGTATTAATTTGCAAATGGCAAACTTGCCAAAATGCCATTATATAACTTTAATACGACATAAACAATTAATGTTAAAAGAATCGTCCACATAAAAAGCTCAAAGATTAATAGTCCGATTGTGCCACCCATTGATATAAAATGGCTCATTTTATAAATCAGATAAATAAAGTAGGTAAATATCGTTATAACAAAAATACCTATTAAAACATAAATAAATTGGATGGCAAATGCAGAACACATAGCACCTACAAATAAAATAATATAGCCACCTCGAGCCTGACTAACTGTGGCTCCTTCGTTGTCCTTTGAAAAGAACAGCATTCCTACTTCATGAATAGTTTCGCCTACAAGTTTAAGAGCAGAAAATAACATAAAAAAAACAATGGCAAAGACGATAAGAAGAAATACACGTAATTCAAAATCTGATAAAAACTCTCGCATTCCTGAATACACACCGATGGCTTGAAAAATCTGCAAAGATTTACCAACAGCATACATCCCAAATGTCAAACTAAACAATAAAATTGTAATTAATGGTAGATAACCATAGATATATGGGTTCTTCATAAAAAATTTTTTTCCTCTATTTTTATTGATAACTTCCTATTTATAATATAACGAAAATTCTCCAATGACCGCAAGCTAAATCCCAATAGTACATATGCATTCCCAATTAAAGTACGTTATAATTGATTTACTTACCTGCATAAAGGAGGGTTTTTTTGTTACAAGTACTTTATATTTTTATTCCAATGCTTGTTGCAATATTAGTGCCATTATTATATAAACGCATGAATAATATTCACACAGGTTGGTTTGTTCTTGCTGTACCTGTTACGCTTGCTGTTATTTATGCAACGTATATTGCTCAAGTTGCTAAAGGTGAGGTATTTACTGCAGAGCTACCTTGGATTCCATCGCTTAATATTTCCATCATCTCATATTTAGATGGACTTAGCTTATTATTCTCATTACTCATTACTGGAATTGGCTCGTTAGTAGTGCTTTACTCCATTTTTTACTTAGATAAACATAAAGAAAAATTACATAACTTTTATGTTTACTTACTGTTATTTATGTCAGCCATGCTGGGAGTAGTACAATCAGATCATTTAATTACACTTTATTTCTTCTGGGAGCTAACATCCATATCATCATTTTTACTCATTGGCTATTGGTATAATCGGGATGCCTCACGCTTCGGTGCATTAAAGTCTATGATGATTACAGTTGGCGGCGGCTTAATGATGCTAGGAGGCTTCGTTCTTCTTTATTTAATGGGAGGAACCTATTCTATTCGAGAATTGATTGTCATGGCACCAAATTTAGTAGATCAGCCTTTATTTACTTGGTCACTTGTCCTATTACTCTTGGGAGCATTTACAAAATCCGCGCAATTCCCATTCTACATTTGGTTACCAGATGCCATGGAGGCGCCAACACCAGTAAGTGCATACCTTCACTCAGCTACAATGGTTAAAGCAGGTATCTATTTAGTTGCACGATTTACACCGATATTTGCAGCCTCTGAGCTTTGGGTCTGGCTTGTAACAGGTGTCGGTATCTTAACTTTATTCTGGGGCTCCTTCTTTGCAGTCAAGCAAACTGATTTAAAAGGTATTCTAGCATTCTCTACAGTCAGTCAGCTTGGACTTATTATGTCACTACTTGGGGCAAGTGCTGTTGCTTTTCATGCAAATGGCTCAGTCGATACCATTAAGTTTGCTGCATTTGCTGCCATTTTCCACCTTATTAATCATGCAACATTTAAAGGCAGTCTCTTCATGATTGCGGGTATTGTTGATCATGAAACAGGAACTCGAGATATTCGTAAACTCGGTGGTTTAATGAGTATTATGCCAATTAGTTTTACTGTGGCTGCAATAGGAAGTTTATCAATGGCTGGTCTTCCACCATTTAATGGCTTCTTAAGTAAAGAAATGTTTTTAACAGCCATGCTTGCACTTCAAAAGTTTGAATTTTTAGGCTTTGAAACATGGGGAGCACTTTTCCCTATTGTTGCGTGGATTGCTAGTATTTTTACATTTATCTATAGCTTCTATTTTGTTTTCCGAACATTTAATGGAAATTACAAACCGGAGCAGTTACCTCATAAACCACATGAGGCACCGATTGGTATGCTAATTTCTCCTATGCTTTTAGCGGCTTTAGTTGTGACAATCTTCTTTATTCCAAACTTTATAGGTAATACCTTTGTAAAACCAGCCGTTCAAGCGATACAGCCATTTTTGTATGATTCGCCTCAAGCTGTTGATATTCATGTATCTGCTTGGCATGGTAAGATCACTCCTGAGCTACTGATGACTATTGGAATTATAATAGTTGGCGTATTGTTATTTGTTGCCTTACCAAAATGGCAAGGGATGTATCAACGATTCCCACAAGCGTTAACATTAAACAATGCCTATGACAAAATCATGCAGGGATTAGATATTGGCTTAAATCGTTTATCTAGACGCTATATGACAGGTTCTATGCGTCACTATTTACTCTATATGTTTAGCGGAATAACTATTATTGTTATTGGCTCTCTATTTGTGAAAGATGCATTTAGTATTTCATTCCAAGGAGCCTCCCCAATTAATCTATATGAAATTATCTTGATCATTGTCTTATTAATTGGTACTGGCATCACCATTTTGGCAAAATCACGATTAACGGCCATTATTGGGCTTGGTACTGTTGGCTATACAGTAGCCTTATTCTTTGTCATTTTTAACGCACCTGATTTAGCGCTGACCCAGCTCGTTATAGAAACGATTTCAGTAGCACTATTTTTATTAGCATTTTACCACCTACCTAAGCTTGGTAAACGCGAGGAGCGAATGAGGTTCCAGTTAAATCGTGCCATTGTTTCCATTGCAGTTGGTGTGATGGTAACACTTGTTGCGTTATCAGCTCATTCCCAAAAACTAATTCCCTCTATTGCTAAGTACTACGAGGAAACCGTCTATTCATTAGCTGGTGGCGGAAACATTGTAAACGTAATTTTAGTAGACTATCGTGGTTTCGATACATTGTTTGAAATTACAGTACTCGGCATAGCTGGCATGGGCATCTTAGCTATGATTAAGTTACGTATGAATAGAAAGGAGAACACTCATGAAAACAAATGATATGATAATACAATTTACAGCTAAAATTGTATTTTTCATTATTTTCTTCTTCTCCATTCATATTTTTTTAGCTGGTCACTATACGCCTGGTGGAGGCTTTGTTGGTGGTCTGTTGACATCAAGTGCACTTGTTCTTTTAGTGTTAGCCTATGATATCAACACAGTCCGCCATATTCTACCGATTAATTACACATATTTAACAGCCATTGGCTTACTATTAGCCCTTGCTACTGCGGCATACCCAATGTTTGTGGGCAAACCGTTTTTCACACATTTCTTTGATTATTTCGATTTACCGCTTCTAGGCAAACAGTCATTACACACGGCTATGCTTTTTGATAGCGGTGTCTATTTGGTTGTTGTCGGCGTTACGATGACCATTATTCAAACGATTGGAGAGGATGAATAATGGAAATAATTATGGCCTTTGTGATTGGCTTTCTCTTTATGGCAGCGGTCTATTTAATCTTATCAAAAAGTTTATTGCGCATTATTATTGGAACAGGTCTGTTAAGTCATGGTGCTCATCTACTCATCTTAACAATGGGTGGTCTTGGTGGTGAAGCTCCTCCTGTCTTAAACGAAGGAGCCAAAACATTTGCTGATCCTTTACCCCAAGCACTTATTTTAACTGCGATTGTTATAAGCTTTGGGGTGACAGCATTCTTCCTTGTACTTGCCTACCGTTCCTATCAAGAGCTTAACACGGATGATATTAGCTTAATGAGAGGAAGTGATGAGGATGAATAACTTCCTACTATTACCCATTATCATCCCGTTTTTCTTCGGTATGATTTTAATGTTTGGACAAAAAAATCTAACTTATCAGCGATCATTTTCATTACTCGGGATTGGACTAGCCCTCCTCTCAGCCCTTTCACTGCTTTTAAAAGTGAAAGAAGATGGTATTCAAAAGGTCACATTTGGAAATTGGCCTGTTCCTTACGGTATTACAATGGTATCTGATATGATGTCTGCATTGCTCGTTACAACGACATTGCTTATTGCGCTATTTGTTGTTTGGTATGGCTTCGGTTCTATTACTAAGGAACGCGAACGCTTCTTTTATTACCCTGGTATTATGTTTATTTTAACTGGGGTCAATGGTGCCTTTACAACAGGCGATATTTTTAACTTATTTGTGTTCTTTGAAGTATTGTTAATGGCTTCCTATTTACTTATCGTTTTAGGTGGTGAGAAGGGGCAACTGAAAGGGTCTATTAAATATATTTTAATTAATGTTATTTCTTCGGCCTTATTTGTTATAACCGTTGCCTATTTATATTCTGTAGTAGGGACATTAAACATGGCTGATATTGCGGTAAAAATTGCTGAAATTAATCAACCAGGAATTATTACTGTTATTGCCGTACTATTTTTAATGGTATTTGGACTAAAAGCAGCTATTTTCCCATTATACTTTTGGCTTCCTACTTCGTATGCAGCAGCCCCGATCCCTGTCTTAACTCTATTTGGCGCTCTGCTCACAAAGGTTGGGGTATATGCCATTACACGTACCTATACACTATTTTTTGTACATGATTTATCCTATACACATGATTTACTAATGGCATTAGCTATTGCAACAATTGTGGCTGGTTGTATTGGAGCACTCGCTTATTTTGATGTAAAGCTCATTATTATCTATAACATTGTCATTGCAGTAGGTGTCATTTTATTTGGTGTCTCTCAAATGAATGAGGCTTCTTTAAAAGGAGCGATGTTTTATTTAATACACGATATGCTGATTAAGGCAGCACTCTTTATGTTAATCGGCATTATCATCTATATTACTGGTACATCTGACTTGCGTAAAATGGGTGGGCTTATGAAAAAATACCCTGCACTGGGTTGGTGTTATTTAATGGCAGCGTTTGGTTTAGCTGGAATTCCACCACTTAGCGGGTTTGTTGGAAAGCTGTTAATTGTTCAGGGAGGCTTTGAGGCTGGAAGTATGTGGAGCAGTATTTTCATTTTAGCATCTTCACTGCTTGTTTTACTATCCGTGATTCGTATTTTCCTTTATGCCTTTTGGGGTGAGGAAAAAGAAACACAAGGTACCGTCGACAAATCTACCTATAAAATGCTGTTTATGCCTACTGCCGTTTTAGTACTTATTACAGTCGCATATGGTGTGGGTTCTGAATGGATTACGCCATTTATGGATGATGCTGCAAAACTATTAAATGATCCATCTATCTATATAGATGCTGTGATGAAGGAGGATTAGCACTATGGCATTTCAAATGATTTTAAATTTTGTACTTGCCTTCGTCTGGATGTTCCTTTCCTCTAATTACACAGCAACTGGTTTTATCATAGGATTCATTATGGGAATAATTTTACTCTTTCTCATGCGGAGGTTTTTCAAGTCGCGTCTTTATGTCTATCGATTATGGGCCATTCTAAAATTAACTTTGTTGTTCTTAAAAGAGTTAATTTTAGCAAATGTTCAAGTATTGAAAGTAGTATTAAAGCCAAAGTTGGACATGCAACCTGCCTTTTTTGCTTATCCAACTGTTCTAACACAAGACTGGGAAATCACTTTATTATCAAGCCTTATTACTCTAACACCAGGAACAGTCGTAGTGCATGTATCAGACGATGCGAAAACATTGTATGTACATGCAATTGATATTAATGATGCAGATGAAGCCATTGCGTCCATTCGAGATTCATTTGAAAAAGCGATTTTGGAGGTGAGTAAATCATGACAACATTTATTATTGCTGTAATCGTAGTGATTTGCTTATCAATGATAGCGGTCATTTATCGAATGGTAAAAGGTCCTTCCGCATCCGATCGTGTTGTAGCTTTGGATTCACTTGGGGTTTCACTCATTTCCCTAATCGGACTATTTTCGATTTTAGTGGAAACAAGCTTCTTTCTTGAAATCATTTTATTGCTAGCAATTTTATCGTTTATCGGTACGATGGCTTTCTCTAAATTCATAGAGAAAGGAGATATCATCAAACGTGACAATTCTCGCTAATAGTTTAGTTATCTTTTTCATTACTGTTGGAGTACTCTTTATTGTCGTGACAGCTATCGGACTTGTCCGATTACCTGATTTATATACACGTGCCCATGCCGCTTCAAAAAGTGCAACACTTGGCGTCATGTGTGTATTGATTGGTGTATTCTTTCACTTTTGGCTGATTGAAGATCATTTCAACCCTCGTATTTTACTGGGGATACTCTTCCTCTTTATCACTGGTCCTGTTGGCGGACACATTATGACGCGTTCTTCCTATATTGCTGGTGTTAAGCCATGGAAAGGTACTGTACGTGATGAACTAGGTCCTGAAATTGACAGAATGAAAAAGGAACAAGGTGTAAAATAAATATAAAAATCTGCCCGATTACAAAATCGAGCAGATTTTTTTAGTTAAATATATCCCTTGGCAGTTAAAATATTTGTCAGTTGCTCCACACATTCTTCTATAGAATGCTGTTCTGTATCCAAAATAACTTCTGGGTTAATTGGTTCTTCATATGGAGCGCTAATCCCTGTAAAATTAGCAATTTCAGCATTCCTTGCTTTTTTATACAAACCTTTAGGATCTCTTTTTTCACATGTTTCTACTGAACACTTTACATAGACCTCTAAAAATTCACCATCCTCTACAAGTTCACGAACTACCTGACGATCTTCTCGATAAGGTGAAATAAAAGCTGTTAGTACAATTTGACCGCTCTCTATAAATAGCTTTGAGACTTCACCTATTCGACGAATATTTTCTTTGCGCCCTGCCTCATCGAATCCTAAGTCACTATTTAAGCCATGACGCACATTATCACCATCTAATACGAAGGCTTGATTGCTCCTTTCAAATAATCGACGGGCAAAAGCATTGGCCACTGATGATTTCCCTGAAGCAGATAACCCCGTAAACCATAAAATAAAGCTTTGATGTTTATTTTGTGAACGGCGTTCTTCTTTTGTAATGGAGGCTTCATGCCAAACAATGTTTGAACTCATTTCACTACCTCCTTACTCATGCCTTTAATTAAAATGTCTACGACTTCTTTACGACTGAATGTACTTGGTGGTACTTCTCCATTTCGTAGCATCTCACGTACCTTCGTTCCTGATAGGATGACATGGGCAGAGCTATCATGTGGACATGTCTTTGTCGTAGCCATGCCTTCACATTGCTGACAATAAAAGCTATGCTCAAATTTTAGTGGGACAATTCCTAATTCATCTTCAGTAAACTGTTCAAAAATCTTTTGTGCATCATATGTGCCATAATAATCACCAACGCCTGCATGATCACGACCAACAATAAAATGAGTACAGCCATAATTTTTTCTAACAAGTGCATGGAAAATAGCTTCCTTTGGTCCTGCATACCGCATAGCGGCTGGAAAAATACCTAATTGTACACGACTTTCAGGATAATAGTTTTTTAATAAAACCTCATAGCTCTCCATACGTATAGCAGCTGATACATCATCTGACTTTGTTTCACCAACAAGTGGGTTTAGAAATAACCCATCAATCGTTTCAAGTGCTGCCTTTTGAATATATTCATGCGCCCTATGGACTGGATTACGTGTTTGGAAGCCAACAATGGTTTTCCATCCTTTGTCAGCAAATAATTGTCGTGTTTCTATTGGGTCAAATGAATAAGCAGGGAACTTTTGTGTAAGACGTTTAATTAACGTAATTTTTCCTCCAACATAAATGGCAGGACGATCAAAAAGCTTTTGAACGCCCGGATGTGCTAAATCCTCTGTTCCATAGACAAGTAAAGCCTCTTTTCGTTTATTCGGCTCATAAATATCTGCTACTTCAATAACGCCATATACTTCATCACCATAAACCAGCTTTACCTCGTCACCAGGCTGTAAAATGGCTGCTTTCTCTTTTGTAACAGGTAGTGTAATCGGAATACTCCATACTACACCTGATGCTAAACGACTTTGTGCCACGACTGACTCATAATCTATTTGTGTTAAAAAACCTTCAATTGGGCTATACCCCCCTATAGCAATTAGCTCTAAATCACTCAACGAAATCGCATCCAACTCAATTTCCTTATGAATAGATGTGATTTCTTTTTCTGGATTAAATGCTTGCACAAGTAGCCCACCATGTGGTTGTAGACTCATTAAAATCTCCTCCTAATTCTAGTTAAATACTAAGTTTTATAGTCAAGAGCTAGTGAAGGCATGATTCAATTTAAATACCTTCCCCTGCATCATAGATAGACTGCTCTTCTTCACGCATCGTACGCATCAGACTAATAACCCCTAGCGTCCCAACAATAATGCTGCCATTTAAAATAATGGCATAAAGGTCTTTTTCTAAAAAAAACTGCACTAAAAAATAAGAAATGACTAATGAAAAGATGGGTGATACAACCCAAATACGTATAATTTTTTTCACAATATGCTTATGGAAGATTTGCTTTCCGTTTTTCGCCATCCCTACCCCAATGATGGATGAAGAAGTGACTTGTGTTAAGGGTACTGGAAGCCCAAAAATGGAGCTTACGCCAACAAGCAATGCACCTGTACTTGAAATGAGAATGCCCTCAGCCTTTTGAAAGCGCACTATTTTTTTACCGTTTGTTTCAAGCACTCGTTTACCAAGTAGCATAGCACCTATTGCGACAAATGCACCGCCAAGCACAATGCCTGTTGTCACATCCATCATTCCTGCTCCCACCAATGGTCCAACTGCATTGGCAACATTATTCATACCCGCTGAAAATGCTTCAAAAAATCCTGCTAATACGAGAAGAACAGTTAAAATTGGCCGATCTTTCAGCAGCCCTCTTTTTTGTAACTTATATAATAACTTTCCACATACAAGAGCAATGACAAAGGCAACAAGCGGTACAATCACCCAAAATGATATAATGACAAGCAGCGAATTGACGAATAAAACTTTATAGGCAATTCCTACACCCACGACAGCACCCACTGTTACTTCACTCGTTGATAAGGGAATGCCTAAAAGATTGGCGAAAAATAACGAGCTTGTCGCAGAAATCAAGATAATGATGACAACCTTTACCGTAATATATTCCTGGGGCATAATGCCTGAGCCTATCGTTTTGACTACCTCTCCTCCGCCTAATACAGCTCCACTGTATACGCCTATCGCGCATAAAAGCAATGCTTGCCACGCTTTTTTGATGGCACCTGCCCCATAAGCAACACCCATTGAGGCTGCTGCTCCGCTTGCCCCTATGTTCATCGCAAAAAATAAGCTAATAGCTATTGCAATATATTCAAGCATGGCAGAACTCCTTTATTCATGTAACCCGCACTCGGTTTTACCAGAACCTTGCCATCTACCTGAACGTAAATCCTCCATTGTAAATGCTGGTTTCGTACAATGCTCACAGCCGATGCTTGGATAGCCTTGATCGTGTAACGGATTATATGGCAAACTGTGCTTTGAAACATAGCGCCAGACATCCTTCCAAGTCCAATGAATCAATGGACAAACTTTAATCGATTTGAATTTATCGTCACGATTTAGAAAGTTTGTTTGTTGACGTGTTGGTGATTGCTCACGACGTAAGCCTGATATCCAAGCCTTTTTACCTGATAAGGCTTCGTGTAAAGGTTTTATCTTACGAATATCACAGCACTTATTTGGGTTGGACTTCCATAGCTCGTCACCATGTTGTATAGCTTGTTGCTCTAGTGTAAGGGCTGGCTTTTTCATGACAATGTTGAGTTGTGGATATTTTCCTTTGACTTTATTAATGGTTTCATATGTTTCTTTAAAGTGTACATCTGTATCCAAAAAAACAATCGTAGCGTTAGGCTTTACCTTTGAAATGAGATCAATTAAGACAATGCCCTCAATACCAAAGCTACATGCATAGACGATTTCATCTCCATATTCTTGATAGCTCCACTGTAAAACCTCTAGTGCAGCCTTATACAAATCATCAACCTGAAAATCAATGATCGGTTCTTGCCAATTTTCGTAAGTTAACATCGAATCCCCCTCATAGCAAAAAAGGCGTTCTAACAAAAGACATAGGAAAAACAGGTCTTTGTTAAAACGCCTCTAGTTTGACTAGCCAGCTCTATATTTAATGATTGTTCACTAGTAGTTGCTACCTCGTATCACAATCATTCTACTTATTACCAAATATATACTAAAGTACACCAAGCAGTCAACTAGGTTTTTTAAATATCTTTTCCTTACACCCATTTTTTTGTTCTTTGCAGAATATGATGAATGGTATCTAGGGACACTTCCATTAATTTTCAAAATAAATAATCTTTTTTATAATTCCTTGTTGACTAATAGGAAATATATGTTTAATGTATTACTAAAGCTTTGACCTAAATAAAAAAACGCTGATCAGAGGATCTGAAGGCCATCTACCCAATGTTGTCATGTCATTGTGGGTGATGGCTTTTTGCATTCTTAAAACAGAAAAGGGGCGGATTAACTATGAGAAAAAAGAGCTATGTTCTCCAATCATTAGCATTTTTAACTATTCTAACGCTTAATTTAACTGGCTGTGGAAGTGCTAACTCAGATGAAAAAGCAAGCGGCCAGGAAGACAAGAAGTCTGTAGAGCTACTAAATGTATCCTACGATCCAACACGGGAGCTTTACGATGAGTTCAACAAAGATTTTATAAAAAAATGGAAGGATGATACTGGCCAAGACGTCACAATCAATCAATCACATGGTGGATCTGGCAAACAGGGACGTGCAGTTATAGATGGTCTTGAAGCCGACGTTGTGACACTCGCACTGGCTTACGATATTGATGAAATTGCTCAAACACGTGAGCTGCTGAATAAAGATTGGCAAACCGAATTTGATCATAATTCGACGCCCTATACATCTACAATTGTTTTTTTAGTTCGAAAGAGCAATCCAAAAAACATACAAGATTGGGATGATTTGATTCAAGATGATGTATCTGTCATTACACCTAATCCCAAAACATCTGGAGGTGCACGTTGGAACTACTTAGCTGCTTGGGCTTATGCCGGAAAGTTATATAACAATGATGAGACAAAAATAAAAGAATTTATGACATCACTTTACAGCAATGTAGAAGTACTTGATTCTGGCGCTCGTGGAGCTACAACAACATTCGTAGAACGTAAAATTGGAGATGTCTTAATTGCTTGGGAAAATGAAGCATACCTCTCTCTCAATGAATTAGGTAAGGATGAATTTGAAATCATCACGCC
The DNA here is from genome assembly GCF_020217405.1 of Lysinibacillus capsici. Classification (NCBI taxonomy): domain Bacteria; kingdom Bacillati; phylum Bacillota; class Bacilli; order Caryophanales; family Bacillaceae; genus Lysinibacillus; species Lysinibacillus capsici. The sequence goes on from NZ_CP084108.1 coordinate 3,691,636, forward strand.
TTCATTAAGTATTTTAGCAGAGCCACCAGTTGCAGTTGTAGACAAAATCGTAGCTAAAAAAGGGACACGTGAAGTCGCTGAAGCTTACTTACAGCATTTATATAGTGATACAGGGCAAGAAATTGCGGCGAAAAATTATTATCGCCCACGTAGTGAAACGATTCTAGCAAAATATAAAGATCAATTCCCACAGCTTGAACTTGTTTCCATCGATGATTTTGGTGGTTGGTCACAAGCACAAGCAACCCATTTTAAAGATGGTGGTACCTTTGATGAAATATACGTACCACAATAAGGAGCGTTTTGATGAGCAGTTTAATCATTCCTAAAAAATCGCATCGAATTATTCCAGGCTTTCATTTATCTCTTGGTTATACAATGCTTTACGTAAGTTTACTAGTGTTATTACCACTTTCCATGATTTTCATTCATACTATGTCCTTAAGCTGGTCAGCATTTATCGATATCATTACAGATCCCCGTGCTGTTGCTTCCTACAAAGTGAGCTTCAGCACTGCACTGATTGCAGGCTTACTAAATGTTTTTTTCGGTACGACTATTGCATGGGTTCTCGTTCGCTATCAATTTCCCTTTAAACGAATCATTGATGGGCTTGTAGACTTACCTTTTGCATTGCCTACTGCTGTCGCTGGAATTGCTTTAACATCTCTTTATGCACCAAATGGTTGGATTGGTCAATTTTTTGATTTTAAAATTGCCTTTACACCTCTTGGCATCATTATTGCTTTAACCTTTATCGGGCTACCCTTTGTTGTACGAACGGTCCAGCCTGTCTTACAAAATATCAGTGCTGAGGTGGAGGAAGCTTCGGCAAGCCTTGGAGCCAATCGTTTACAAACCTTCCGTAAAGTCATCTTACCAGAGCTAGTACCAGCTATTTTAACTGGCTTTTCCTTGGCCTTTGCGCGCGCTTTAGGTGAATATGGCTCGGTTGTTTTTATTGCAGGAAATATGCCGATGAAAACGGAAATTACGCCGTTGATTATTATGACAAAGCTTGAGCAATATGATTATGCGGGGGCAACTGCCATAGCTGTTGTCATGCTTGTGACATCCTTTATTTTGTTGTTCACCATTAACTTGATACAATGGCTAGCCAATCGTCGGTTTGTACATTAGGAGGTACTATATGGAACAATCAACTTTTATTCAGCAGGCTAGTGCAGAAAAAAGGAAAGCAGCTACTCAGTCTGCTGCCTTACAGGAGCCTCGTATTATTCGCTATACGTTAACATTTATTGCCTTAGCTTTTTTAGCTTTCTTTATCGTACTACCTTTAGTATCTATTTTTATTACAGCCTTTCAAAAAGGAGCCGATGTTTACTTTGCTGCGATTACACATCCAGATGCATTAGCTGCTATTAAGCTTACTTTCATCGTCCTAGCCATTACTGTACCCCTCAATGCGATCTTTGGCGTAATGGCTGCCTGGGCACTTACAAAGTTTAATTTTAAGGGGAAAAATCTATTACTTACTATGGTCGATTTACCTTTTGCAGTTTCACCTGTTATCGCAGGTTTAGTGTTTATTTTATTGTTTGGCTCACAGGGACTATTTGGTGATTGGTTGTTTGCACATGATATTAAAATTGTTTTTGCACTACCTGGCATTGTCCTTGCCACAATTTTCGTCACATTGCCCTTTGTTGCACGTGAATTAATACCGCTGATGCAAACCCAAGGTATATCTGAGGAAGAAGCGTCCATTTCATTGGGGGCAAGTGGCTTTAAAACCTTTTGGTATGTCACATTACCCAATATTAAATGGGGACTATTCTATGGTTTGATTTTATGTAATGCACGAGCCATCGGAGAATTCGGGGCTGTGTCTGTGGTATCTGGTCATATCCGTGGCATGACAAATACGATGCCCCTTCATATTGAAATTCTCTATAATGAATATCAATTTGCAGCAGCCTTTGCAGTTGCTTCTTTAATGAGCGTAATGGCCATATTTACATTAATTGTAAAAGACATTATTGCTTGGAAATCAAAATCTAGTTAAAAGGAGATGGTCTGAATGAGTATACAAATTCAAAACGTATCCAAAAAATATGGGTCCTTTCAGGCACTAGAGGATATATCCGTACATATTCAGTCTGGGGAACTAGTAGCACTGCTTGGCCCTTCTGGATCAGGAAAAACCTCATTATTACGTGTGATTGCTGGGCTTGAAACAACGGATGTTGGCAATATTTTATTTGATGGTCAATCCATCACAGATCGCCATCCAAAGGAACGTAATGTGGGCTTTGTCTTTCAACATTATGCGCTTTTTCGCCATATGACGGTCTTTGACAATGTAGCTTATGGCTTGAAGGTACGTCCTCGAAAAAACAGACCTTCAAAACAACAAATCAAAAATAAAGTGATGGAATTATTACAACTTGTGAAGCTTGAAAATTTCTCAGATCGGTATCCAACACAGCTTTCGGGTGGGCAACGACAACGTGTCGCTCTGGCAAGAGCGCTTGCCGTAGAGCCAAAGGTACTGTTACTAGATGAACCATTTGGAGCTCTCGATGCAAAAGTACGTAAGGAGTTACGTCGTTGGCTTCGAAAGTTACATGATGAATTTCATATTACAAGTATTTTTGTGACACATGACCAGGAGGAAGCTCTCGATGTTGCAGATCGCATTGTGGTCATGAACAATGGCAAAATCGAGCAAATTGGTAGTCCAGACGAGGTCTTACAAATCCCAAAAGTCCATTTGTCTATGACTTCTTGGGTAATGTCAATTTATTTAAAGGTCGCTTACATAATGGTAAGCTCATGCAGGGCGAAATTGTACTTGATGTACCTGATGCCCTAACACATTCAGAGGACAATGCGATAGGCTATGTACGTCCACATGATATTCAGATTGAGAAAACAAGTATTCCAGGTACGGTTCCTGTTAAAATCAGCCACATTCATTTACTAGGCCCTATTGTCCAAATTGAGCTACGTCGTGAGGATCTTGATGAATTTTTAGAAGCGGAGTTATCAAAAGAACAATTTCATCTTCTTCAACTGAAGGTGGGCGATCAGGTATTTGTAAAGCCGAAACAATTAAAGGTGTTTATTCCTGAAGATTATTCTATATAAAAAAACCATGTAGCAAAGAAAAATTTGCTACATGGTTTTTATTTTTAATGAAATTCTCTTCCATCATAAACAGCTGTGACATACCCTACACGAATGACAAAGTCTCCAAAATGCTCGCCCTCTAAACGTTCCTTTGAAAAATGCAAAAGAATTGGTCGTAGCTCTGCTAAAATTTCCTCTTCACCAATATTTTCACGATAGATTTTATTTAAGCGATTGCCTGTAAAACTTGCACCAAGGTACATATTGTATTTCCCTGGCCCTTTGCCAATAAAGCCGATTTCACCCATTGCTGCACGTGAACAGCCATTTGGACAACCAGACATACGAATAACAATTTCTGTTTCATTTAAGCCAGCCTCATCAATAATGGTATCAATTTTTGTTATAAGAGAGGGTAAATAGCGTTCTGCTTCTGCCATGGCTAAGCCACATGTCGGTAAAGAAACACAGGCAATAGAATTGCGGCGTAAGGCAGAATAATGTGCACCGTCTGTTAGCTTGTATTGTTCAATAAGCGTATTTATTTTTTTCTTTTTCTGGGGGGCTACATTGCTAATCATTAAATTTTGGTTCGGTGTTAAACGAAAATCACCCGTGTGCACCTTAGCTATTTCACGTAAGCCAGTTAACAACTGATAATCCTCAAAGTCTTTTATACGGCCATTTTGAATAAATAACGTATAATGCCAATGACCATCTGCCCCTTTTACCCAGCCAAATTCATCACCTGTACGCTCAAAAGTATAAGGACGAGCCTGCTGAATTTCCCAGCCTAGACGACGCGTTAATTCTTCTTGGAACCATTCAAGTCCTCTCGCATCAATTGTGTATTTAAATCGTGCATTTTTACGGACAGAGCGATTCCCATAATCACGCTGTATCGTGATTATTTTTTCTGCTGTTTCTAGTAATTTATCTGGCGTTATAAAGCCAATCTCACGAGCAAGCTGTGGATAGGTTTCATGATCACCATGTGTCATGCCCATGCCTCCACCAACCGCTACGTTAAAACCAACAAGCTGATTGTCTTCAACGATGGCAATCAGTCCGATATCTTGTGAAAAAACATCTACATCATTACTTGGTGGAATCGCAATACCAATTTTAAATTTACGCGGCAAATATTGAGCTCCGTAAATCGGTTCAATTTCTACATCCTGACTATCTACTACCTTTTCTCCATCTAACCATAATTCATGATAAGCGCGTGTTCGCGGCAGTAAATGCTCACTTAGTTTCGCAGACCAATTATAAACCTCTTCATGTAATGCAGACTGGTTTGGATTGACATTACACATCACATTACGGTTCACATCTCCACATGCAGCAAGAGAATCCAATAACACCTCATTGATTTCCTGCATATATTTTTTAACATTCCATTTTAAAATGCCATGTACTTGAAATGCTTGGCGTGTTGTTAATTTTAAAGAGCCATTGCCATACTTTCGAGCCATTTCATCCATCACAAGCCATTGCGCTGGGGTAGCTGCTCCACCTGGTGTTCGTACACGTACCATAAATTGATAGGCCGGTTCCAGCTTTTGTTTCTGACGTTCATTCCGAAGATCTCGATCGTCCTGTAAGTAACTGCCATGAAATTTCATAAGGCGATTATCGTCCTCTGGAATACCAGAGCTTAATGGATTGTTCATGGTACGTTCGAGTGTTCCACGTAGGTAATTACTTTCGGTTTTAATACGCTCTACATCGCTTGGTTTCCCAGGCTGTGGAGGTAACACTATTTTTTCAGTCATTCTTTATCGCTCCTTTAATCCATTACACCTCAGCGTATTGGGCATACCTGAGGGTTTACTTGCTAACAAAGAGATCAACTCATTAATAAGGGAAGGATTTTTAGAAATTTGTGTTGAACTGCATTAATAAACGTCACGTTGGTAGCGTTTTTGCTGTTTTAATTCATTCACATAGGCTTTTGCTTCCTCTGGTGTTTTCTGTCCTTGCTGCTCAATGATCTGATGAATGGTTGCATCCACATCAGATGCCATTGATTTTTCGTCACCACATACATAAATGACAGCCCCCTGCTCCAGCCACTCATAAAAACTTGCGGCATTTTCTTGCAATTTATGTTGAACATAGATTTTTTTGTCTGTATCACGTGAAAAGGCTACATGCATGTGACTTAATGTGCCAGCAACGAGCCAACGTTGCCAATCCGTTTGATAGAGGAAATCCGTAACAAAATGCTGATCACCAAAGATGAGCCATGCTTTCCCCTCAATCCCTAACTCTTCTCGCTCCTCTAGAAAAGCTCGATATGGTGCAACACCTGTGCCTGCACCAATCATAATAATTGGCGTTTCATTATTCTCTGGCAATCTGAAATTCGGATTTTTATGAACATAGATTGGTAATGTATCACCTATTTTTAACCGTTCTGCCACACTTCCAGAGCAAACACCAAGGCGTTGTCTACCTGCTGTTTCATAGCTTACCTTGCCAATCGTTAAATGAACCTCTTCGCTATTGGCCTTTTGGCTACTAGCAATAGAATAAAGTCGAGCAGGAATTTTACGCAGTAACTCTACAAACTGCTGGGCATTCCAAGTAAATGGTGTAAATTCCTCTACTAGGTCAAGCAAGTCTCTTCCTTTGGCATAGTCCTTCCATGCTTGTGGTTCTTCAAATAGCTTAGAAAATTCTTTATGCTCTGTATAAGCAGCAATTTTTTCGAGTAACGGCTTAGATAACACTGTAATTTCTAATTTTTTCTGTAGTGCATCTTTTATTGTTATTGTTTCATCAAAAACAGTCACTTCTGTCTCCGAATCAAATTGAAGTGCTGTCAGTAATGCATTGACTAATTGTTCATCGTTCTCTGGCAGAATGCCAATGCTATCACCAGGTTCAAAATGAAAATTAGCCCCCTCAATCGATAATTCAAGATGACGTGTCTCTTTATTGGAGCCACGACCATTTAAATTTATATTTTCAAGTATTTCAGCGTAAAATGGATTTTTTCTTGAATATGTAGATTCTTCAAGTATTTGTGCCCCTTCGTTGTGTGCTGAAGTAGACGTTGCTGAAGTTGTGTGCTGAAGAAATTCCTGTTGAATCGCAGAAAACCACTGTGCAGCTGCGTCATCATAATCTACATCGCAATCTATACGAGGCACAATTCTTGTTGCACCTAATTGCGCAAATCGCTCATCGAAGTCCTTACCTGTCTTACAGAAAAATTCATAGGAGCTATCCCCTAAAGCAAGGATCGAATACTGTAGGTGTCCTAGTTTAGGCGCCCGTTTGCTATGCAAAAATTCATAGAATTGTATTGCTTGATCTGGTGGATCTCCCTCTCCATGTGTACTCACAATAAGTAATAGATTGGTGATCTTTTTTAAATTACTAGCTTTAAAATTCCCTAATGATGAGACAGTTACATCTACCTGCTGTGCTTTTAAAGCTGCTGCATACTTTTCAGCTAATCCTTGACTATTGCCTGTTTGGGAACCATATAAAATTGTTATTGTTTTTGTAATCGGTTGGGCTGCTGGTGGTGCCTGTTCAACAATTGCTTCAAGAGTTGCTTGGGGAGCACTTAGGTAACCGTTTAGCCAAAATTTTTGTTCAATTGTTAATTTAGGGAGAAGCTCGTTTAATAACTTCACCTGCTCTTCATTAAATGGACTGTTTATTACTTGTAATTTCAATCTTTGCCACCTCACGAATCATCATCATTTCATATTTTTTAATTTATCGAAGCCTTATTTTTTCCTTTTTCTCAATCTGAACCACATAGGAATTTTGAACAATCAATGTAATGGATCCGTGGTTCACAGTATTTAACATTTGGCGGACATTATCTAATGCTAGATTTACATTTTCAGTTCTTTTATCTACCATTACGAAACACCTTCCTCTTTAAAATGTAGTAATTCATCAATACGTTCCACTAATACTTTTTTCACATTGTCGTCATAGCCTAAGCTTTCACATAACAAAATGTTTTGACTGTCTAAGCCTTGTAATCGCTTGGCAATACTTTGTCTTAAAATGCCTGTAAATAATAAATAAGGGACAATAAAAACTTGCTGTTGCTTCCCTTTAGCTTGCAGTAACCAGTCTTCAAAGGTTGGTCCCATTCCGTATAAGAAGCATGTATCAACGGCTTTATAGTGATATTTAGTACGTAGCCTTTTGGCAATTTTGGCTAAATCCCTCTTGACGGCTGGATCACTACTCCCGCGTCCTATGAGTAAAACACTCGCATTGCTGTTAGGTTGCAGTTTTTCTATTATCCTAGCTTGTAACGTGTCAATTAATTGTTCATGAATGCCAAGAGGCTCACCATACGTAAACTTTACATATGGATATAGTTTTTGAGCTTTTGCCATTTCTTTCGGAATATCATACTTTGCGTGTTGAGCAGCTAGTAGGAGAATAGGCATTACGGCAATCGCTGTTGCCCCTTTTCGAATACAGCTAGCAATGCCTTCTGCAATGGTTGGTGTTGCCAGCTCTAAAAAGCATATTTCCTGAATAGGCACTGTCACTTCTTGTTGAACGCCTTGAAGAAAGTTTACGGCCTGCTCTACACCCTCCTTTACACGACTGCCATGTGCAATATATAAAATAGCCTGCATAATCCCACAACCTTATCCCGTTATTTGGATTGGCTGTGCTGGGTTTTGCTCAAACCAATGAATGGTTTCTCTTAAGGTCACAACCTTCCCTACTAATATGATGCTAGGGTTTTGAATCTTTTCCACACACACGATTTCCTCAATTGTAGCTAAAGTACCCGTAACAGTTCTTTGCTTAGCAGAAACTGTTCCCCAGTGAATAACAGCCACAGGCGTTTGTTCATCACGGCCATATTTGAGTAATTGTTGACGGATATACGGCAGATTACCAACACCCATATAAATAGCAATCGTATCAATCCCTTTTGCAAGACTTTCCCAACGAATAGCATCTTCTTTTCCGTCCTGCATATGCCCAGTAACCATAGCAAAGCTTGAGCCTAAATCACGATGTGTGACAGGAATACCTGCATATGCTGGAGCTGCTATACCTGACGTAATACCAGGCACAATTTCAAAGGGAATTTGATGCTTCGCTAGCACACCTGCCTCCTCTGCCCCTCTACCAAAAACAAATGGGTCTCCTCCTTTTAATCTTGTGACAACATATCCTTGTTGGGCATAATCAACAAGCGTTTGGTTAATTTGCTCCTGGATCATGGCATGTTGCTGAGGCAACTTCCCGCAAAAGATTAATTTAGCTTCTTTCTTAGCATAGGCTAATAGCTCTTTATTAATGAGTCTGTCATATAAAATGACATCTGCACATTCAATGCAACGTAATCCTTTTATTGTAAGGAGGTCAACATCTCCAGGACCTGCACCGACAATATAAACTTTCCCCATTTTATCTCACTCCTTCTGTCAATTACACCTCGTTGTCATGGCATTTCAGATTGATTAAACTTATTAATAAGAGTCCTCGATTTTCTAAACCTGACACTTTGCTTTCGGTACAAAAGCCTTTACTAAATTAAGATAAAGAAAAAAGGCTAATATTATCCTTAGGCACAAAAATGCCTATGAATAATAAAAGCCTCTAGTTTGCTAGTCAGCCACATATTTAATTCTTAGTAATATAATAAGAATAATAAATAATTTAGTATATTCTGTCAACACTAAATTTGATACTTCGTTAGGCACAATAAAAACCAGTTGTCGATATCAAGATCGACAACTGGCTGATCTAATTATGTGCTTACCATGGTCTACGATATCGCGGACCTGGTCGAAAATATGGACCTGGTGGATATGGTCGATAGTTTGGATAATATGGATTGTAAGGATATTGATTAAATTGAGAGCCAAGTAAACTGCCTAAAAAACCACCAAAAAATGGTGCGCCAAATGGCCAAATAAAGCCTCCAAATCCTCCGCCTGGATAACCTCCGAAATTGCGCATATGCTACCTCCCCTTTTTACTCTATCGTATGAAGGAAGATACATCTATCATATGTAGAATGCCTATACTATCGGGATTAGTGTGTAAATGACAAAAAATCAGCGAGAATAAACTCCCGCTGATTGACACAGTTTATTATTTTTCTTCCCCTAAACGTTGGACAAAATTCGCGAGTGTACGGACCATAACACCAGTACCACCCTTAGGTCCTAAATCATGTACAGCTACTGCATCAGATGTGCCTGCTATATCCAGGTGAATCCATGGTGTATCACCAACAAATTCGCCCACGAAACCGCCGCCGAAAATCATATGACCATCACGACCAGGTGAGTTATTTAAATCAGCTACATCTGATTTTCGAATTCGTTTTTTATCATTCTCTGTTAATGGCATACGCCAAACAAATTCATCTGTCTCTTTTGCAGCTTCCATAAATGCTTCAAAAAATGCATCATCATTTGCAAGTGCACCTGTTTTATCCATACCTAGTGCAGTAATAACACCTCCAGTTAAAGTAGCAACATCGATCAGTGATGTAGCCCCTTGCTGTTTAGCATATGTAGTTGCATCTGCCAGAACTAAACGCCCTTCTGCATCCGTATTTAATACTTCTACCGTTTTTCCACTGTACGTCGTAATCACATCATCTGGTTTAAATGCCGTATCCGACACCATATTATCTGTAGAACCGATAACGGCTACAACATTTTTATTTGGACGTAATTCACCGATAATTTTCATCGCACCTAGTACAGCAGCGGCACCGCCCATATCACCTTTCATACCAACCATAGAGTCCTTTGGTTTTAAAGAATAGCCGCCTGTATCATACGTTACACCCTTACCAACAAGACCAATCGGATCTTCAAAATCTTCAGTCGCTTTATATTTTAAGGTAATTAATCGTGGTTCTTCATAAGAGCCTTGGTTAACACTTAATATACCACCCATACCTAGTTCCTCTAATTGTGCTTTATCTAATATCTCTACTTCAAAATCGTATTCCACAGCTAGAGATTGTGCATAGTTAGCTAAATCCGTAGCTGTTAGTAGATTTGGAGGTAAATTAATTAAGCTACGAGCTTCATTGACAGCATCTGCATAAATCACACCTACCTCAAAGCTTGCTACCACTTCATCTAAATCCTCTGCTGTAGTCACAAGGTGAACAGCATCAATACGTTTATCTACTTCGTTTGAAGTTGTTTTATAATGTGGGACAGCATAATAGCCAAGGCCAATTCCTTCACCCGCTAAAAATGCTACATCTGCTGTTGAAATTGAATCTGTTGTAAATGATTCAAGCCAGATGGAATGCTCTTTTACTTTTAAAGATCTTAATTCTTTTCCCACTAAACCAAATGCTGTGCGAATATCACCTTCTGTGAGGTTTTTACGCTCATCTAAACCTACAAATACAATACGTTTCAGGTTAGCATGGTCTTTCACAAATGGTAATTTCGTTAGTTTCTTTAATTCAGTTGAGACGTCCCCTGCACTAATCCATGTATCAAGGGCTTCACCATAAAAAGATGAAAAGCTTGCCCAGTCCTGCATTTGTTCACGATGTTTTGTGACTCCTACCACTAATAGTTCCGTAGAAATCGTTTCAAATGTTTTTGCTTCTTTTACAATATGCATGTAAATTCCTCCATTCCATATACTATTATAACGAAGTTTCTGAAAAGCGCGTAATATTTGCCTATATCTTCTTTTAGAAAATAATGAATGTTATAATAAAAGCAATTATTTGCAAAGGTTGTGATGAAATTGAGTTTACTCCAAAATACCCCATTACTAATTGCCCTCTTTGCGGTTCTCTTTGCACAGTTTGTTAAAATCCCCATTCATTTTTTAATGACCAGACAAGTAAAATGGGGACTTTTTACGTCAACAGGTGGAATGCCTAGTTCTCACTCTGCTTCTGTCACTGGATTGGCAACCTCAATTGCCTATGAGACCGGATTGGAATCCCCCATTTTTGCGGTAGCCGCCATGTTTTCCATTATTGTGATGTATGATGCTAGTGGTGTTCGTTACCAAGCAGGGCAGCACGCAGCCATTTTAAACCAACTGCGTAAGGATTTCCAAACATTACTTCTTGATTTAAAAAAATGGCCACAGATGGACGGACAAGAAAAATTGGAGGAATTAAAAACATTATTAGGCCATAAACGAAGTGAAGTATTTTTTGGGGCTCTCACGGGTATTTTTATCGCCATCATAACCTACGAGTTTTTTATCTAACAGACATCAACACATCCTCTAGAGGGAGGCTGTGTTTTTTTGTATAAAAAAAGTATTCCCCCTTCAGTTGAAGAAAGAATACTAAGCACGTTAGAACATTCGATAGCCACTTTTACGTAAATAAATCATCACGATACCCGCCACAATAGAACCCGCAAAGCCACCTGATAAAATAGCAATATCCACAAACTGAAGTGCCTGTAATTTATCAATTAATGCTGGGAATGCAGAGCCTGGCTTAAAAATATAATCTAAGAAGCTTACTTCATCTACAATAAAGATGACAACAATTGGATACACAATTGCCATTAACCATGTCATCCGTAACAGCATATTTAACAAGAATCCGATACCAAAGAACATGACGAAAAATAACAAAATAGAAATGATTAACTGTACTAATGAAACTGGACCATCCATGTATGTATAACCTCCGTTTTCCTCTCATTAGTTTACATGATTACGACACCGCTTTCAATGAACATATCCTTGTTTTCGCTTGTTCGTCATATTTGGGAAAATCATTAATCGATCATCTATGGTTGATCTTTAAATTTAGGGGTATTTGCTTCTTCCTCGGGTATTTGCTTCTCCTTTACCGTAGATGCTTTTTCATCAAAAAACTATTGAAGACAAATGCTTATCTTCAATAGTTTCAATAACTTTATGAAGTTGATTGAGCTACTAAAAACTTTGATGATTTCCAAAGCTGTGCCCATTTTTTAAATGCTGTCAGCACAATTAAGAAGCCAAGCATTAGCATGATAACAGATAAAATCCCATTCAACATATTAAAACCTGCAGCGGCTGGATTCCAGTATACATTTTTAATCATCCAATAGCCTGCAACGTTGACAGTAATGTATAAATAAGCTAATGGGATAAAGCATGTCAATGCATAGATGCGTTTATCTGCGACCTTCAATACCATCGTTACTCCACATACTAGACCAATGGCTGCCATTAGCTGATTGGATACACCGAATAATACCCAGATAGAGCTAATATCCCCTGAATACAATAAATAGCCCCACATAAAGCAGGCAAGTGCACTAGCAAAAATTGTACCTGGTACCCAATTGGTACGCTTCAGTGGTTTATAAACATTGCCACCAAAGTCTTGTATTAAATAACGGGCTACCCTTGTTCCAGCATCAATGGCTGTAAGAATGAATACTGCCTCAAACATAATGACAAATTGATAGAAGTATGAAGATAACTCTGCGAACCAAGGAATACCTGTAAAGATATCTGTCATGCCCACTGCTAGCGTTACAGCACCTCCTGTTCGTCCTTCCAAGTCCATGCCGATACTTTGAGACAATGCTTGTAGATGAACAGGCTCCATTCCTAATGTAGCAAACACAGCTGGTGCTGAGTTAATCGCAAAATAGTCGGCTGGATGAAGAGCAGTAGCTGCGATTAAAGCCATCACACCTACTAGTGACTCTACTAACATAGCACCAAAGCCTACAATACGGATGTCCTCCCAACGATCAATCATCTTAGGTGTTGTTCCTGAGCCTACAAAAGCATGGAAGCCAGAAATGGCACCACAGGCAATTGTAATAGAGACAAACGGCCACACAGGACCGGCAATTACTGGCCCACCACCATGAATAAACTCTGTCAATGGAGGGAATTGAATAGCAGGATTAACAAAGAAAACGCCAATAATTAGTGCAATAAATACCCCAATCTTCATGAAACTACTTAAATAATCACGAGGTGCTAATAATAGCCACACAGGTAACGCAGCGGCGAAAAAGGCATAGATCGGTAAGATGATAGCTAATGTATCCCGATCAAATGTTAAAAAATCACCGAATGCTGTGCCTTGAATAAGCGGTCCGATAAATACCCCAATCATTAATAAAATAAAGCCTATAGTAGATGTAACAATTAAATTGCCTGTTTTACGATAGGCAATACCTACTAGCATGGCGATTGGTATCGTAATACCTACCGCAAACGTTCCCCATGGATTGCGCTCTAAAGCACCTAACACCACCATCGAAAGACCGGCCATTGTAATCGTAATAATGAATAGCATCGCAAGGCCTGTACAGAAACCTGCGATAGGGCCTAACTCCTCCTTCATCACTTCCGATAGGGATTTACCACCATGACGCATGGAAGCAAATAAAACAACAGCATCATGAACTGCTCCACCAATTACTGCTCCGATTAATAGCCATAGAAGTCCAGGTAAATATCCAAACTGTGCTGCTAGGATTGGTCCAACTAAAGGTCCTGCTGCTGCAATCGCTGCAAAATGATGCCCAAAGGTTACCCATTTATTCGTCGGAACATAGTCTTTACCATCTTCCAAAGCGTGGGCTGGGGTGGGCGTATCATCTTTTATTTTGAGTACCTTCTTTGTAAAGAAAATGCCATACAAACGATAGCTGATCATCAAAATACAAATAGACCCTATCACTATTGTAATCGCATTCATGCAAACACCTCTTTTACTTTTTCCTCATCATAGCAAAGGAATGTCCCTATTATTCTCAAAATAACTGAAATGTCAGAAATTAAAGTTGAAAGGTAGTATTTGTCCGTTGAAATGCAACTACTTCGATAGGTCAAAAATTTTCCGTACATCCTTCATATACAGCCTACTGACAGGAATGGCATGTCTGTTGTGCACGATTAAATTAAATTTCGAACTACTCCAAGGCTCAAGTTCCACAATATGCTCTAAATTGACAATATATGCACGATGGACACGTACAAAGCCTTTTAAGGTAAGTCTTTTTTCTAACGCAGCCAATGATTCGGAAGCAATAAAGCGCCCCTGCTCTGTCACAACAACCGTTTTACTATCCTCAGAGGTACAATACAAAATATCCTGTATTTTCAGTAACAAAATTCGATCGTTTGCATAAACCGTTAATTTATCGAGCTTGTCCAGCTGCGACACCTTTAACTCCTCCATTGTTTTTGCCTGAGCAGCTCTTTTTTTAGCTAACAGTTTTTCCACGGCCGTTTGTACCCTATGTGCCTCAAAGGGTTTCAATATATAATCGAATGCATTAACTTCAAATGCCTGCAAAGCATAGTCATCGTAGGCTGTAGCAAAAATAATTTCAGGTCTCTGTGCATTCAGTAATAATTGTTTAGCTAAGTCAAGTCCATTGTTCATGCCTAATTCAATATCTAAAAATATACAATCGACTTCTTCAAGCTGTGACGCTTTGCACAATTCCTCAAGATTTTCAGATTCACCACAAACATTCACTAATGCTGTTTGCTCTAATAAATAACGCAGTTCCGCGCGTGCTAAGGGTTCATCATCCACAATATATACATTCAAATTCTTCTACTCCCATCTAGTCGCCTTTAACGGCAGTTGAATCATAATTTTTGTGCCCACATCTAACGTACTTGTTATATGAAAATCCGCTTCAGAACCATAAATTTCATGGATCCTCTGATAAATATTCCAAAGAGCGGTTCCTGTCCCCTGTTCAGATTGCATTATACGCTTGCCAAGTTGTTTTACCTGCTCCTTCCTCATACCACAGCCGTTATCTTCCGTTAACAGGACCAGCTTATCATTCACACGTTGTACTTTGACATAGATTTTGCCTTCATTACGATTTTTAAAGGCATGATAAATAGCATTCTCGACAAGAGGCTGTAAGGTAAATGGAGGAATTTGCACATCAAAAAGTGTTTCATCCATGATAAATTCAACTTCGTAACGATTTGGAAACCGTGTTTGCTCAATAGATAAATAAGCTTCAACATGATCTATTTCATTTTTCAATGGAATGAGCATTTGCCGTGCGCCCTGCAAATTGCTTCTAAAAAATGTACTAAGCTTGATTAATAACGTTCTTGCCTCATCTGCATCTGTCCGAATCAAGCTTGAAATAGTATTTAGACTATTAAAGAAGAAATGTGGATGAACTTGGGCTTGTAAAGCCTTGATTTCAGCATCCTTTAATAATTTTCGCTGTTGCTCAATTTCAGCATATTCAAGCTGAGAGGAAAATAGTCTACTCAAACCCTCTGCTAGCTCCTTTTTCACCCCTGTCAAAGAATCCGCTTTAGTGAAATAAAGCTTTAAGCTTCCAACTGTTCGATGCTGTACCTTCAAGGGCAAGACAATGGCAGCACTTAATGGGCAGCTAGCGTGTGGACATTGAATTTCCTTTTGAGATGTAGCCATTAAAATTTTGCCTTCCTCTAATACTCGTTTTGTCAAAGCTGTCATAATTTCTCGATGAATTAAATGATGATCCTCACCAACGCCAATATGTGCAAGCACCCCATTTTTATCGGTAATAGCAACCGCATCTACTTTTATTTCTCTTTTAATAATTTCTGCAACCGTTTGACATGATTCTTCATTCAAGCCCTTACGAAAATGCTCAATTGTTTGTTGGGCAATTGAAAAAGCTTGATGGGTTTGTAACGCCTTTGTTCGCTCCTCTTCATCAATAAACGTTTTAATAATCATGAAAAATAAAAATATCCCAAAGGCATTCATTAAAATCATCGGCATTGCAATTAATGAGACTAACTGCAAGGCCTGCTCAAATGGCTTCGCAACTACTAAAATCACCAGCATTTGAATCGTTTCCGCACAGATGCCGATGATGACTGCTTTCTTATAGGAAAAAGTTTGACGTATTTTAAAGCGTTTACTTAAACCACCTGTAATAAAGCCAGCTAGAATCGTTGAAACACCGCAGGCTATCGCTGTAAAACCACCAAGTGTAATTCGGTGAATACCTGCAATAATTCCTACACATACACCAACAAGTGGTCCACCAAAAATTCCTGCAATGGCGACACCAATTAATCTCGTGTTAGCAATGGCCTCCTCCGCATTGATCGTACTATGTATCATCTGATTTAAAGGATGGATTGTCCCACTTTCAATTTTAATCCCTGTATAACTGCTGATAATACATAGGCTACTAAAGATAATAATGAGCCATATTTTCTCTTTCGTTCCTTGCTCCTGAAACAGCTTTTCTCGAAAGAGTCGCCATCTTGACATTAAAAAGGCAAACACAATGATCAGCCCAACTCGCTCTAACATAAATAAAAACAGCTCCATCAAAGGTCACCTCCAAAAGGTCATATTATTTTTTAAAGAATAAACGATAAGAGGTATAACCAAAAATATCACCTGGATTAATCCCTTCTATCGCCTCTAATTGATGTCTTTCAAATTGATTGGAAGCCATTTCCTTTAACATAACAGATGTTGATTCATCTTGGGCTAGCTCCTGAGGGTACAACCATTTAGCTTCTAAAATTTCATTTTCCTGAATACATACCTGCTGCTGCTCATCTAGCATTCGGCAATAAAAAATGGCCATATTATCACTGATGTCATCCCGGATGACACCTGTTCTAAATCCAATTAAGCCTGAGACTCTACAATCGATGCCTGTTTCTTCTTTGATTTCACGAATGACCGCCTCATCCACCGTTTCTCCTGCATTAACAAAACCTGCTGGCAATGACCAACGTCCTTTCAATCCGCTATAAGCCTTTTTCACAACTAACCATTGCCCAAGCTCATTCACCGTAACACCTGATACACCCAACCATATTTTCCCTCTATCTTTTCTCATAACCTTCACCTCTATCTACCTATTATACCTGCTCACTTTCTATGGAATGAAGCATTTATTCTGAATTTTACGACCAATTTTATAATATGTATGTAACCCTTTTTTTGTAAATATGTTACACTTAAAATAACTATAAATTCTTATTTAGGAGGTGAATTTTATGTTAAATGCATTCTCACCACGAGCAAAGTACTTTATAGCAGCACTTATGTTAGCGATATTAACTCCTTTTCTAGGCTTTTTTATGCCCTTAACTATATCCCATACATTTTATTTTAATAAAGATAATGTCGTACTAATTACTCCTCCTAGCAACTTTATTATGCTTTTAATAGCCTTCGGATTGATAGTATTAGCTTTGATTGTCCTCGGATTAAAAAGAAATCCATATATTTACGTCATTTCGTCTGCAATCACCTTAAGCAGCTTCGTATTAGGTTATTATTCTTTTTCAAGCTATAGCGCGATACAAAAGGATCAAATCGTTTTTCAACAGTATTACCATCAAACTATTTACAAATGGCAAGATATACATGAGGTTATCTATGAATATGAAATAGGTACAGTGGGAACATATTACTTTCAAACAACAAACAATGAAAAATTTGTAATCATGGAAAACGGACAATTTGGCCTCGACGAAAAAAGAGCAATTTATCAGCTAGCAATGCTAAATGGGGCAAAATTTACTGAGCGTGAAAAGTCTATTTAGCTTAATGGAAAAACGCCTTTTCTTAGAACCTAATACACATTTATCCTCTTTCATCTCTCGAATAGCCGCTTCTTTAAACGTTTCTTCCTTTTCTACACACCCCCCTGGCAACTCCCAACCTCTAGTAGAATCTTTCTTTAAAAGTACTTTATTTTGATGATCTATTATACTGCACACAGTTGTATGATTCTCATCTTCTCAATTGTTTAGAAAAAGTTATTTCCTCTGATAAATAATTACCATATTGCTCCCCTTATTCATTATAACCTGTTACAATTCACAATAGATTTAATATTCTGTTCTTAAAATCTTATTCTCACTTTCTATAGGAAGGAGACTAAAATGATCATTAAAATGAATCATCTAAATATGAAAGACTTTAATAAATGCAACGAGGGTTTCAAGGTCTTTGGAAGAAGTATACCGACCTATGAAAATAATGTTTGGACCTATACAGAAGAAATATTTTCTATACCATACTAAAAAAATATGAAGATGATGAAATAACATTAGTTATGTTGAAGATAAGGGGAAAGCTGTATTTTTTATAACGTTGATCACAACTGTTTTGGAAAAATTAAGCTCCGCTCGAATTGGAATGGATATGGACTTATTGAAGACATTGCTGTTGGAACAGCTTATAGGAAAAATGGTGTTGGAACAGCATTAATCAATCGAGCAATGGAATGGGCAAAGGTGAATAACATGTGTGGCCTGATGCTTGAAACACAAGATATTAATGTATCAGCTTGTAATTTTTATGCAAAAAAAATTTTGTTATAGGCACAGTTGATACGATGCTCTATTCAAACTTCCCTTCAGCTAATGAAATAGCGATTTTTTGGTATTATAAATTTTAAATATTCTGTCGTCATGAACAAAGAGGCTCGATAGTTATGTTGTTTTTCAAGTATTATACAAACATTTTTTTCTTCTATTTATCCCATAAAAAATAGCTCGAATGTAAACTAACCACCCTGGAATTTAAACAAATTTTATATTTTTCTTGAGAGAATTTTCTACCAAAGCATAGAGTAAACCTACAATTGGTGAAGAATTTTGGTGTCATTTAATTTAATGAGGTGATTTTTTTGAAACCACAAGATTCTCTTTTTTTAATTTTGATTGCAGTAATTATTTCAATACCTGTCGCTTTATTATTTATAGTTTTTCGAAAAAGAAAAAAGATTGCACGAATTATCGTTAGTATAATTGTCAGTAGTTATATTGTTTTTGTCGCAATCTATCCTACTATACTTTCAAACCTTCATGCAAAACGATATGATGAATTAGAGGAATATTTACAGAACACATATCCAAATGAAGAGTTTATTATTTATTCAAGAAACTACGACGATGCCATTCAATTAGGTGATTATGATGTAAGTAATAAGTCTACACCAAAAATAGGAGTGACTTATCGTGTAACAAAAGATGGAGAAATATTTCAACTTGATAGCAAATGGTATAGTAAATAATGTTTTAAGAAATAGTATCTTGTACTTTCTATACGACCACAATTGAATTACGTTCCCAAACCAAAGTTAGATAACAAAACTTTGTTTGGGGAGCATTTCTTGTTCAAACGGGGGCTTTACTTAAAGATTATTGAGTTGCATAAGCAGCTCTTTTTTTCTTATTGAACTAACGTGGCAGTTTAGTTCAAGATAGATAATGATATGGAGGTGGTGTTTCTATGAATCGATTTATTATTACATCAGGTGCGATAGTTCTTGATGAACATAAGAGGATTTTATTAAAAAAGGATCCTAATCGGGGTTGGGAGTTACCAGGTGGGATTGTAGAAGAAAATGAGAATATAAAGAGTGCAGTGATTAGAGAGGTTAAAGAAGAAACAGGAATAAACATTGATATTATTGGATTTTGTGGAGCCTCACAAGAGTTAGAAAGAAATATATGTAATATGTGGTGGTTAGGAACACCTATAAATGGACGTTTAAAAACAAGCAAAGAAAGTTTAGAGGTTGGTTTTTTTAGCATGGAAGAGGCACTAAAACTGATAAGAAATGATGACTTTAAAGAGGAACTTTTAATATGTTTAGATAAAAATAATCATCCATTTTTTATTACATTTAAATAGACTTTTTATTACGCTAACGAGGGGCTTTAGTTCAATAAGATTAGGACTTGTGTTTATGATTGAATTTTCATATATGCAAGTCCTTTTGTTATGCCCCTAGGCTTACTCCTGTAGTGCTTCACAAATGGCATTGTAGCACCAATAAACTAACACTCTTCTACTCTACTATCAACCCCTATAGGCTGTTAAATGTAGATAGAATTATAATTACCAATTGACTAAACACCGAAATGGTGTAAAATTACACAAAAAGAGATACTTTAGTTGGTAAATTGAGCAAATGGTTTGTAGCTTCAATTTCACTCGGAATAATAGGGGGTATTTTCATTTTTCAATAAGCGAAACAAAGTCTATCACATATCAATCAAGGACTTGTGCGTAAATCATGATTATTCCGTTATTAAAGAGAAGGAAAAAACAATTTTTAGGGGGATGTAAGATGAATAAAAAAAAAGATATTAATTATAACTAGTACCCTAATCGCTGTTATTGTCTTTGCACTGCCAATAGGTTTTATTTATGTTCTAAACAACGGTAATCCATATACAAAATACATTGCTAATAAGTATGTTCCAGAATATTTAGAAGAGAAGGGATATATAGACGAAGAAATTGAAGAATCACATTTTGTTGAACCCAAGCACTTAATAAATAAAGATTTTTATCACGGACATTATATGGTTATTTTTAAAGATGAACCTAATACAACCTATTATTACGGAATAACTAAAAAAGGAAAACAAGTTCAGCAATTTTGTGAAAAAGACAGACTTTCATTAGATGGTGTTACTGAAATATTTGAGGGTGAGACAAAATATAGTGAAAAGGAATGTAAAAATTCTCTTGATAATAGAGATTAATTTGCTTTGGACTATCAAAAAAGCCTCCTTAATTCGTAATGTTTTGCAACATACAAATCAAAAAGGCTTGGTATTCACAACCCTAAATACGCTAATTTAGAGTTGTGTTTACATATAATCGGGATTGTGACACTCAGGTTTTCACTGCAATTTACAATCCTTGTTCTACATTTATATTACGTTGAATTACTCACAAACCTCAGGTGTACCTTCACGTTTCGCCGTTTTGAAAGACGTGCCACAGCCACATGATGCGATAGCATTTGGATTGTCGATTGTGAAGCCACCGCCCATTAGCGATTGTTTATAATCAATTTTTGTTCCCATCAAAATCGGCGCATCTTCACGGGAAACAAGAATTGTTAAACCATGCTGTACATCTTCAAAATCATCCTCTTTTTTCTCTTTATCAAAATGCATGCCATAGGATAGCCCGCTACAGCCGCCACCATTCACCACTACACGTAAAAAAGAACCTTGTTCTTCATTATGCTCCATCATTTCATTAATATGAAAGCCAGCAGCCTGTGTCACTTCTATAATTTGCTTTGTACTTGTCATCCCAATCACCTTCCTTCTTACGTATTATCATAACAATTTTGACCATTGTATGACAAACATTCAGCTTCATGTCGATTTTATGTTATAATTCTCATATTTTTCACATTAATAGTATTTTTTATTCATGTTAATAAAAACATCATTGGTATAATAGTTACAACGAATTCTTGGCAGGGGGTAATATATATGGAGATTTCACCATATTACGAGAAAAAGATTCAATGTTTAAATTGCAAAAAAGAATTTCCAACATTAAAAGTGCGTTCAAAATTTATTAAAGTAGATCATACAGAAACAGATTTTCAACCTATTTATGCAGATGAAGTGAATGCTCTTTATTACAATGTTTTTGTATGTGAGCATTGTGGCTTTTCCTTTACAGAAGATTTTACAAAATATTTTGCACCAGGGATCCAAGATCATATACGAACACAAATTACAGAAAAATGGGTGCATCATGATTTCAAGGGTGAACGTACTGTATTTCAAGCCATTCAAGCCTATAAGTTAGCGTTTCTTTGTGGCACGATTAAAAAAGAAAAAAATGTAGCGATTGCTGGACTAACTTTACGTCTTGCATGGCTCTATCGTTCCTTGAACAATAGTGGACAAGAAGAGCGCTTTATGAAATTAGCACGTGATTATTATATGGAATCTTATTCAACCGAGGACTACAGCTCCACACAAATGTCAGCCGTCCGAATTATGTATATGATTGCTGAATTATCTAGACGTATTGGAGATATTGAAAATGCGACACGCTTCTTTTCTAGAGTCATTGAAAAACAAAGTGTCGGTGGTGAGGCAAAAATTATAGATATGGCGAAAGAACAGTGGGCCATTATTCGTGAAGAAAAAGAACATGCGCGTCATATATAGGGATATAAAAAAGTTCTAGCTTAACAGCTAGAACTTTTTAGAAAGGCTTAGAATACTTGCTCTACTTCTACAATACCTGGTACTTCTTCTAATAATGCTCGTTCAATACCAGCTTTTAATGTAATCGTAGAACTTGGGCAACTGCCACAAGCACCTAATAAACGTAATTTCACAACGCCATCCTCAACATCTACTAATTCACAGTCTCCACCGTCACGTAGTAAGAATGGACGTAATTTATCTAATACCTCTTGAACTTGGTCGTTAATTGTTGCTTCTGCCATTTATCTCGACTCCTTTCCTTATAATGATTATAATGTTAGCAACAGAAAAAATCCAATATTGAATCACAAGGAGAGAAAATACTATGCCATCAACAAAACCTATGATTGAAATTTATGGAACAGCTGTCATCTGTGCTAGCTGTGTCAATGCCCCATCTTCCAAGGATACATATGAATGGCTGCAAGCGGCCATCAATCGGAAATATCCAGATCAAGTATATGATATTCGCTATATCGATATTGAAGGGCCAATTGAGAATGAACGCGATCAAGAGTATGCATCACGTATTCAAGATGATGAATTTTTCTATCCTCTTGTCCTTATTAACAATGAGGTAGTTGGAGAGGGCTATGTCCAATTAAAGCCTGTATTTACAGCGCTTGAAAATTTAGGGTTTGTTCCAGACGAAACGGTTTAATGAAAATAAAGGGATTGTATCAAAATGATTTTTGAAACAATCCCTTTTAGCTAATTAATCATTTTGACGTTTGTAATACCATAATAATCCTGATTTCATTAAGCGAGCGATACGCCCAGTTACTGTTGTATCAGCTAAGTATACAAAGCCTTGTTTTTTACCAAGAGCCCCCATGAAGCCTTTTAATTTAATATCTGGCATCTTCTCTGGTAAATGTTCACCTTTCCAACGCATACGAAGTACTTTCACAATTTGCTCCGCTTGTTCCTCTGCTAATTGTGCTGTTGGGGCTAAATCTGATGAAGCACAATCTCCTACAACATAGACATGTTCATCATCCAGTAAATTAAAATACTGTGTGACAAGTGGACGGTCATGTTTATCTTTTTCAACATCCATATCACGAACAATTTTGACTGGCTGAACACCAGCAGTCCAAACCACTGCATCGAGTAAAATTTCATCATCATGGTTAAAAATTTTACCTGGCTCTACTCTTGTAATATTTGAATTGGCAACAACATCAACATTATGCTTAACAAACCAATCCTTTACATACTTACTTAGTTTTTCTGGAAAATCTTTCAATATACGTTGACCACGGTCAAATAGCTTGATTTTTAAATCTGAGCGACTTTCACGTAGCTCACTTGCAAGCTCGATTCCACTTAAGCCAGCCCCTATAATTCCAACTGTAGATCCAGCTGGTAACCCACAAAGTGCTTGGAATGTTGCACGTGATTTGCCCATTGTTTGAATGCTGTACGTATACTCTTCCGCACCTGGTACACCATGATATTTATCTTCACAGCCAAGCCCGATGACTAAATCATCATATTCTATACGTTGTCCGTCTTCAAGAATGACTACTTTTTCCGCACGATTAATTTCAACGACTTCTCCATATACGGCTGTTAAACGTTCATGCTCTGGGAAGCTTACACGAATTTCTTTATCTGTTGCTGTCCCTGCCGCCAATGCATAAAACTCTGTTTTTAAACTATGGAAAGGGGCTCTATCTACTATAACTACCTCTCTGTCTAACGGTAGGCTGTTTAATAGACGAAGCATGACACGCATATTGCCGTAGCCGCCACCTAAAAGTACTAATTTTCCCATAATAGTCTCCTTTTATATCTCTTTTAATAATTGTTCACAAAGTATCCACAAACGAGTATAACCGATTGTGAGAAGTTTCACAATATCAGAATGAAATTTTGTGAAAGATTTCACAAAATAAACGAGAACCTGTTCATTTCTATTGATTTTTAAGCCATTAATAACAAGTTCCCTTTATCTTTTATTAAAAAACGTTTCTTTTCTCTTAAACATAAATAATTGACGAAAATCGTAAAACCGAGTAGCATTACTTTGGTGAGGTGACATGGATGAATCCAATGGTTGAATTTTGTATAAGTAATTTGGCAAATGGCTCTCAAGCAACTTATGAAGTACTCGAACGCGATCCAAACATCGACGTTTTGGAATATGGCTGCCTCAGTTATTGTACAAAGTGCTCAGAATCCTTTTATGCAATTGTAAACGGTGAATTAGTAGAAGCTGATTCTCCTGATGAATTAACGAAAGCCATTTATCAATTTATCGAAGAAAATCCTTTATGGTAGTTTTCTAAAATGCCTATATGAATAAATTTGAACAAATAAAAAGGATGTTATGCTGAAAATTAGCATAAACATCCTTTTATTACTTTAGTACGTCCACTACATATGTAGGTTGGCATTCTTTTTCGAGGACAGTCTTTGTAGGCGTCACCCCAGTATTCACATGAATGGTGTCACAGCCAAAACGAATACCACACATAATGTCCGTATCATAATTATCACCGATCATTACCATGTCTTCTTTGGCAATCCCATGCTCGGTAGCAATTACTTCCAGCATGGCTGGCGATGGCTTACCAATATAGATTGGTTCAACATCTGCAACTTCTCCTACCAAGCGTGCAAAAGAACCATTGCCTGGTAAGAACCCGTATTCTGTTGGGAATTTAATATCCTGATTCGTGGCAATAAAGGTTGCTCCTTGCTGAACAAAAACCGTGGCCCTAGCAAGTGCCATATAATCAAGCGTACGATCAATCCCCATAACAAATACATCGGGCTCATCCTCAACAGGCACAATATTTTCATTTAGTAGTGCCTGACGAATACCATCTGTACCCATCATGGCTACTTTCTTGCTTGGAAAATGTAATGCCACATACTTTGCTGTGACCAATGCACTTGAATAAATATGCTCTAATGGCGCGTTCACACCAATAGACAGTAAAGCTTCTTGCAGTTGTTCTCGCGTCTTCGAAGAATTATTCGTTACATAGAATGGCTCAATTCCTGCATGCTGTAAACGATGAATAAAAGCTACCGCAGAAGGAATACCTTCCTTCCCACGGTAGACAGTTCCATCTAAATCAAAGCAATAGGCCTTATATTGTTTCATTGATGATCCTCTGGCAAAAATGCTGAAACCGGTCCTAATTCATTTGTTAAATAATTATGAACTGCTGGCGAGAACTGCTTT
This sequence comes from Lysinibacillus capsici, assembly GCF_020217405.1. NCBI lineage: Bacteria > Bacillati > Bacillota > Bacilli > Caryophanales > Bacillaceae > Lysinibacillus > Lysinibacillus capsici. Next base: position 3,716,903 of record NZ_CP084108.1, read on the forward strand.
AAAGCTGTTAGATTAGCTGTTAGTACATGGATAACCTCTTGGATATCTACCTCTATAAACTCACGCACAAGCATTTTACGTAAGCCAACAACTGCTTTGTATGGTGCTTCCAAATCAGCAGCTACAACTTTTTCATCGACTAAAATATCAATAATATCCTCGTAGCTTCCTGGATCGCGCATAATGAAACCGTCAATCATTAAATTTCCTACATCCATCATTGACTCCATAATGTTGTGCCCAATTCGCTCGATAGCTAATTTTTTTATATCATTTTGAAGCCAGTTATCTTCTGTCTCCAAAATAGTTAATAGCCCATCTAAGTACTGTAAATTTTTTGTGATTTTATTACGATCTACAAAATACACAAGGAAAGCCCCCATTCAAATCTTTAAAAGTTGATAGTCTTTTCTCTTCTATAGTACCATAACTATAGGATTGGAAGGAGATTAAAAGATGGAACGTTTTTTTTTATATGATGATGTAGAAGATACGAAAACAAGATTTGTTAGTTTTGCTGGACAAAAGCTACGTTATGATTTAGCTATATTACAATCTGGCCGCTTCTTTGGAAAAGTGCTTGTCATGGATATCCAGTTCGGTCGCTTTGCTATTATTGGTCCTGATGATGTAGAAGAGCCTGGTTACTTAGAACATGTGTACAATCGCACAGAGGAAGAAACAATCGAATTACGGGAATACTTGCGTGAATTATTGAACTAACACCCATTTTATTGGGTGTTTTTTTATATAAAAAAATTCCGCTAGCCATGGGCGATTGCGAAATCTTTTTACGGATTGTTATTTATTTAAAGTGGATGGATTATCTTTATTATGGGGCTTGTCTTTATTTTCATTATCATTTTGCTTTTTCGCTTGCTGATTTTGACCAATCACAGCTAAATCGTCTACACTAATATCAAAACCATACCCATATTCCTCTCGATCTAATGGCTTTTTATTGCGTTTTTCTTTTGCCAACATCATCACCTCCATTCATAAATTATCCCTTTTTTAATGATTTATACTTCCTTTTTCTCAATACGTTTAAGCTGTTGCATCCTTGATAATCCACTGGGCAGCGCTTATTAAATCTGGAAAGACAGCATCTGCTAATGAATCTTGTTCCCCTAAGAAAACACCCTTTGATCCTGCCCGTTTCCCTGCAATAATATCCGTATCTGTATCGCCTACCATATAGGATTTTGATAAATCAATGTTATATTTCTTTCCTAAATCCACAATTAATTTGCTATTGGGCTTGCGGCAGGCACAACCTGACTTAGGTTTGTGCGGACAATAAACGACTTCATGGATCACTGCCCCTTTTTTCTTTAGCTCCTTCACCATATGTTCATGTATTTTCTGTAAGCCACTTTCCTTCATAAAGCCTAAACCAACCCCACCTTGATTTGTCACGACAAACACATAATCAAAATGCTTATTTAGCTTTCTGATTGCCTCAGGCACTTGCGGTAAAAAGTACAAATCCTTAGGCTTATTCACAAACTTCACACGATTGGTCAGTACTTCATTGATAACACCATCACGATCTAAAAATACGGCTCTTTTCATTTGCAACACACCTTCGATAAGCTGTTTTGTGCTTTAGTTTTCCCCAATTACACAAAAGCTAACAATGATGAAAAAAAACCTGATGCCTATCACATCAGGTTTTTGTATAAGAGTTTATTCTGCTAAAGGTTCATGGTCTGTTGGCTTTGTTACTTCACTCATATCCACTACTTCTGGCTGTTTCATAACTTTCCCCAATTTACGTAATACGAAATAAGCACAGCCAAAATTACAGTATTCGTATAGATAATCTTGAAGGGTACTTATTTTTGTATCAAAAGTGGATTTTTGATTTTTATCATCAAAAAAGCCCTTTAAACGTAACTGGTTATAGCCCCAATCACCTACAATATAATCGTATCTGGCTAAGATATCTGAGTATCTTTCCTGAAAAACTTCCTCCTGAAAGGCCTCGCGATAATCTTCTATTAGTTCATATTCTAATCCTTCAACTATGATCAAAGTGACACCACCCTTTTCGTTCAGCCTTGACGTTTACACTTCCGCTTGTAATTGACGTTCTTTCGTTGCAGCATTTACTTGTTCGTCTGCATGATAACTACTACGTACAAGTGGGCCAGCCTCACAATGCTTAAAGCCTTTCTCCATGGCAATCTTACGCAGTTTACCAAATTCTATTGGTGAATAGTATTTTTTAACTGGTAAATGCTTTTTCGTTGGCTGTAAATATTGACCGATCGTCATAATATCAACATTATTTGCACGTAAATCGTCCATGACTTCTAAGATTTCTTCATGTGTCTCGCCTAATCCAATCATTAGTGATGATTTCGTTGGAATTTCAGGCTGCATCTCTTTAGCTAAACGCAGGAACTCTAAAGAGCGTTCGTATTTTGCACGAGCGCGCACTCTTGGTGTTAAACGGCGTACTGTTTCAATATTATGATTTAAAATGTCTGGTTTTGCATCCATTAACATTTGAAGGTTCTCCTTCATCCCACCTAAATCTGATGGCAATACCTCAACAGATGTGAAAGGACTTTTACGACGAATTGCACGTACTGTTTCTGCTAAAACTTGCGCTCCGCCATCCTTTAAATCGTCACGTGCTACCATTGTAATAACAACGTGCTTTAAATTCATAATGGCTACTGAATCTGCAACGCGCTCTGGTTCTGCCAAATCTAGTTCATTTGGTAAACCTGTTTTCACTGCACAGAAACGACAAGCACGTGTACAAACGGAACCAAGAATCATCATGGTAGCAGTACGTCTCTCTCCCCAGCATTCATGGATGTTTGGACAACGAGCTTCTTCACATACTGTATGCAGATTTTTCTCACGCATCAGCTTTTTAAGCCCTTTATATTCATCATTCGTGTTTAGTTTTATTTTTAGCCAATCTGGTTTTCTTACATGTTCTTCTTTACTTGTAGGTTTACAAGATGTCATACGAATATCGCCCCTATCAAAAATATACATTTTTTAATATTAACTATCTTCACTGTTGTCAATGTAACATATTAAAGGCACTCCAACAACTATCACAACAAACATTTCTATTTATAAGGGACAGGTATTTCTATGGACGGTTGTGGCGCGTCACTACTATTGGTATAAATGTTTGGAACAGGTCCCCTTGTTAGGCCCATCGCTACAGGTATATCCTGTGCAACGGTAGAAGACTTACTAGCGAAAGGAACAATAATCTGAACATTTACCTCTAAATGAATACCTACCTCCACATAAGCACTATTGATTCCAAATTCTTGAATAGAGGATGTCACATTACTATGAACATTCCCAATCACATGGAAGCGTATCGGGATCTTTGGCCCCAAATTTCCAAGCAAAGGAATATTGGCTGCTTGACCAAGCGGTACAAAAAAGACAATGCCATCACCATCTTGGATCCTGTTAATATCATATTCAACATTATCTAATTCAGGTAAATGGGATAGCTCTCCTTGTTCAGCTTGCTCCAAATACATTTTAACAAGCTCTAATGTCTCTGCTCGAACACGATTAATGATTTCTGTATTAAACTTAGTGGTCATCATTTCAGACGTACCTGGAGGAATATCTTCAATGATATCATTTACATCTAATACATTAGAGGTACGTGAATTAATGGCTTTACTCACAACATATGAGGCAATCTTCGTAGTTTGTACTTCTGCATATTGCAAATAGGTTGGCATGAGCCGTTCATTTAAATAATAAATAAATAATATAAGGCAAACAACCATACTAACAATTAAAATCGTTAATTTATTAAGACGCATTCCCCTTCTACCATATGAGCGTAATTTCATTCTTTTTCGAGGGAAAAACAAAAAAATCTCCTCCTGTTCCATAACGTATGAACAGAAGGAGTAATTTATTCTACTTTTGCGGGAACCACATAATCCGTCTCAACATTCTCAACTGTTACCTCAGGATAATCCACTAAATTAATTTCATATGTAGCTGCAAGCAATTGATCTTGTTCTTCAAAAATACGAATCCATGGTAATGCCGCATCCAACGTGTTTTGTCTAGATACAATCCCACGGCGTCCATCTGATAATTTTAAAATAACACCATTTGGATAATGAACGACAGCTCTTTTTAAAGCTTTTACAATTCGAGCATCATAAAGAGTACCCGAGCCAGCTTCAACAATAGCTAGTCCTTGTGAAGGGAGCATCTTTTCCCGGTATACACGATTCGTCGTCACCGCATCAAAAACATCTGCAACGCCAATTATCTTGGCAAATGGATGAATTTCAAAGTCAACAAGTCCTCTTGGATAGCCACTTCCATCAATACGTTCATGGTGTTGGAAAGCACAGTGTGCCACAAGCAGAGAGATTGAATGTAAATTCCTCAATAAATCAAAACCGTAACGAGCATGCATCTTCATCATTTCAAACTCATCATTCGTTAAACGTCCTGGCTTTGTTAAAATATCTTTCGGTACCATTAGTTTACCGACATCGTGTAATAATGCACCGATTCCGATCAAACGTAAATCCTCAGCAGAGTAGCCAAGTTCTTTGGCAATGGCAATAGAATACAATGTCACTTGGAAAGAATGTTGATATAAATATTCATCAAATAAATAAGCATCTGTTAAAATGGTTAGAATTTCATTATTTCCAGTAACTGCAGAAAGTAATTCATCTACAATCGAAACAATTGTCTTAGATTGCTGATCTAATATATAAGAAGCATTTACTGGATTCAAACCATCAATGGACTGGAACGAATCCTTTATAGTTTTGATGACTTTATTTCGCATAGCAGGTGGAACGGTCTCTTCTACTTCTATACCCTCAGAAATCTCATCGTCAATATATAAATAATGTGTATTTAACTGTTGAAGTCTTTGAATAATACGGTCATTAATGACAACATCTTTCTTTAAAAGCGGATGACCTGCCTCATTCCAAATGGTTCTTCCTAATACCATTCCTTCTTTTAATACATCGATTGAAATTAATCGCATGACTTCTTCCCCATTCCATTCTTTAAACTCTCTCTATTGTTTAAAGAATCTTTGACCATAATCTATCATAATGTTTCGTAAAAATTCAGGTAAAATATATTGTTTTTTTGCATATTTAAAACTTGGATAAAAATAACCAAATGTAAACAGATCCAATGTGACCAGTTTATAAATGTGATTTTGATCTGCTAGCTTACCATTAATTAATAATTGCCGATTTTCATTCATGGAAAATCCATATGTCAATATTTTCCCAAAAATGACGCCTCTAAACCCTAATCCTTTTAGTTCGATATAGGGCCATTCTTCATTTTTGGATTGCATATAAATTTCTTTCATTTCAGCAACGGATAATTCAATTGTACATAAATTAATGGGATGTGGGAAAATTCGGTGCAAATCTAAGGCAGTCACTATTCCCTTAGGAAGACCATCTAAAAATATCCCTGCATTGAATAATGCACAGTCGGCACCACTTTTCTCCAAAATTGCATGTGCAAATAAATCAGATAGCTGTGAATAATGGAACCATTCCTTGTTGTAGGCTTTCTTTGTTGTAAAAACTGGAGTATCCAAAATTTTTTTACCCTCATCCTCCAAAAACTGCACCATGTTTTGTTCATTTTTAACAATTGGCAAATCCTTATTATGAATTAAAGTATCCTTTTTTTCAACAATTTTCCTCAATTTTTTATCATATTCTATGATAAGATGTCCAGTATATTGGCCAAACTTACCTCCACCTGTCAGTAAAACCCCATTAATCATTTTGCCCTCTGGTAGGACATGATGCGTATGAGAGCCGAATATAACATCAATTTCTGGACACTCATCCGCTAAGAGCTCATCCTCTGTAATGCCTAAATGGGATAAGCATACAACAATGTCTACTTCTTCACGTAGTTGATGCGCTAAACGTAGCAATGTACTACGAGCGTCGTCCATATGCCAATTTAATTCTTCATAATATACTTCAAACATGGCCGTGGCTGCAATGACACCCAGCTTCGTACCCATTGCTGTTGTTAATATTACATAAGGTTTCATCCATGCTGGCCTCTTCCCATGTGAGGCATATACATTTGCCACAACGACATCAAAATTAGCATTGTCATACAAGTGAAAGAGCTCTTCATGAGATAATGTAATGCCTTCATTGTTGCCGATTGTCACCACATCGTAACCTGCTTCATTGAGCAATCGCACATTGCCTTTCCCAACTGTTGCTTCTGTATAAATGTTGGACCGATCTAAATGATCTCCAACATCAAACAGATAGCTTGTTTCCCCGATATTCGCCAGATTATTTCTTTTCTCTTTCACATAGCTTTGCATTCGTGGCCAATACTTAAAATGACTATGCAAATCATTTGTGTGAAAAATATGGATCTTTTCAAGCATTAAAGCCACCTCACTTCAAATTAAGCTAATATGCCTTCTATAATAGATCGAATTCCTAATAATAATAGAATAATCCTTAAAGCTAGTACAAGTGTATCGGATTTAATTTTTTTATTTAACGCAGCACCTAGCTTTGCACCTAAGTAAGCACCCGGGATCACAGGGATTGTATAGAGCCAAGGGACATGTCCTAAAGCAATATGGCTTGCGGAATTAACGATGGACGTTAAAAATACCATAAACATCGATGTTGCCACCGCGACATGTGGCGGGAATAAGAATAAAATAATCATTGCTGGCACAATCATGGAGCCGCCACCTATTCCAAATAACCCAGAAGCAAAGCCAATACCAAATGTTAATGTAATGGCAAACCAAATGGGATAGCCATATACATAGGTTTTTCCCTCAGAGTCAGTAAATTCTTGCTGCATACCATTTTTTACAAACCATTTTACAGGCTTCAGTTTGTCCCGCACAAGCAAAATAATCGATAAAATAATAAGTAAAATACCAAAATATAAATTGAAGGATGGTAAATCTAACCCTTTATTGACACATGCGCCAAGAATCGTTCCAGGTATACTTCCAATAAAGAATATAAAGCCACTTTTATAATCCACCGTTTTAGATTTCATATAGCTTAGTGTGGAGGCAAGTCCCGTGAAAATCATCATCACAACTGATAAACCGACTACTTTTTGTGGTGTAATATCTGGGATCATTCCTAAATTTAAGCCGATGTATAATGTTGCTGGTACTAATACTACACCACCACCTAGCCCAACTAATGAGCCAATTAGACCAGCAAGCAATGCAATGATGACTAATAAAATAAACTCCATTATAGTTCCCCTTCAAATATGTTTAATTGTTTAGGTGCCAACCCGACATCGTTAATATTCAACATACCTTGTAGCTCCTTTGCGTTTTTCGCTGCATGATTACCTGAATTATTATTAAATAAAACGAAGAGTTCATTGACCTCTGTTTCAAGCTTTTTCATGCTATCCCCAAGCTGCTGTAATTCTTCTTTATTATAATCATATAAGAAGCGAACTTTACGCCAATTTTCTGCATTTCCTGTGTTCCGCCATCCATGTATATTGCGACCATGGAGACGAATCAACGCTTTATTTGCAGTCACTACAGGATAAAAAGGAACAGATCCTACACCAGCCTGTGGTTCATCACAAATCGTATGGATAAATTGTTGTTCTCGTAAAAAATCTATCGTCTGCTTGACAACACTTTCTGCATACCATGTTTGATTTCGAAATTCAATCGCTACTTCAAAATCCTTTAGCTGTTGTCGGATATACAATAAATATTGCACATTTTTTCCTTGGCAATCAAACCATGGTGGAAATTGTGCTAATACCATGGCTAGCTTTCCATAACGTTTAAATTCATTGGCACATTCAATAAATGCATTGAACATATCATTTTTTGATTCAAAGGGAATCTCTCCACGTAAATGCCCCGTCATGCCTTGGTAAGCTTTCACAACAAAACGGAAGTTTTCAGGTGTATCCTCACACCATTTCCGAACATGCTCTTTGGCTGGTATGGCATAAAAAGAAGTATCTACTTCAACCGTTAAAAAATGACCTGTGTAATCAAATAATTTATCCTTTGAAGTAGTCACTCCACTATAAAGTGAAGGGTGATCGCCCCAACCAGTTAATCCTACTACAATCATGTGACATCCTCCTCTATCTACATAATCATAGCACACAGTATGTCACTACAAATAAACATCATGTAAAAAATATACCTTCTTTTGTCTAAACTAATAGCAGATTGAGCATCTACTTAATTTTGCCAAAGAAAAAGCATGCGTCCATATTCCATTGAACTCATGCTACTTTAACAGGCTACATTTATTTCAAAAGATTTTGCTGAATCGCCTCTAAAAACTTAATCCGGCTGTATGCAGGGCCGCCTTCCATTAATGGATCTAATACATTAACAAATACTTGGTCATTTTTAAATGCAGTAATATTTTGGATGATTGGATTCTTTTTAAAGTCTACTAAAGCATTCGGCGCGTCCGCATTTTCATCTGTTGAAAACTGCACAAATAAATAATCAGGATTCATATCTGCAAGTTGCTCCACAGAAATGGCCTCTTGAGATTTAGCTTTAGCAACTTCATCAGGTACTGCTAAACCAAGCTCTCCATAAAGAACTGCATTTAAAAATACCTCTTTTGGATAAACATACGCTTGTCCCCCTCGAATACGAATAGCCGCCACTTTTTGATCTTGTAGTTTTTCAGTTAACGTGGATTTAGCAACTTCAATACCAGCCTTATATGTAGATAATATCTTCTCAGCATCTGCTTGCTTACCAGTTAGTTCTGCTAGTAAATTCAAATTAGATTCCCAGTTCGTCGAAATATGTGAAACCAAAATTGTAGGTGCAATTTTCTCTAATTTACTTTGTACCTCTTCTGGGAATTTTGTCGACCCTAAAATGATATCTGGATTTAATTCTAATATTTTTTCAAAGTTTGGTTTAATCTTCTCACCAATAGATTCTGCTTTGTCTGTTACAGAAGCATAGAGCTCAGGGAACTTGCCACCAATAGCAATAGCTCCTACTGGGTGAATATCCAGCACAACCATATCCTCCATCGCTTCCATAGCTCCTGTTACAACAATTCTTTCCACTTTTTCTGGCACTTCATAGCTTTCACCAAGATATTCAATCGTTCTTGTGCCATTTTCATTTGTTGATTCTTCTTTTGTCTGTGTCACTTCTTCTTCTTTTGGTGTATCAGTGGAAGATTCCTCTTCTACTGCCTTCTTCTCTCCACATGCGGCGAGAATGAGCATAAATAATGCTATGAAACTAATAAATAAAAACTTCTTTTTCATTTACATATTCTCCTTTGAAGATGATTAACTATCTCATCTGGCTTATTGAAGTACTGAACATCTTCTAGATTTATCAACCCCTTCTTAATTGATATTGATTCTCATTATCATTTTAGTGTGTAATCTTAAAAAAATCCAGTACTATTTCGATATATTCTAAATATCCACTTTCATTCTCAACGTAAAAACACAAAACAAAAAACCCCTAGTCACAATGTATGTTGTGACTAGGGATGACTAATAAATTAACCGATAGAACCTTCCATCTCAAATTTAATCAGACGGTTCATTTCTACTGCGTATTCCATTGGTAGTTCTTTTGTGAATGGCTCGATGAAGCCCATTACGATCATTTCTGTTGCTTCTTCTTCGGAAATTCCGCGAGACATTAAATAGAATAATTGTTCTTCAGATACTTTTGAAACTTTTGCTTCGTGCTCTAAAGATACATTATCATTAAGGATCTCGTTATAAGGAATTGTATCAGAAGTCGATTGATTATCCATAATCAGCGTATCACATTCGATGTTAGCACGTGCACCACTTGCTTTAGGACCGAAACGAACTTGTCCCATATACGTTACCTTACCACCTTGTTTAGCAATCGATTTAGAAACAATTGTTGAAGATGTATTCGGTGCCATATGGATCATTTTTGCGCCAGCATGTTGGTGTTGTCCTTTACCTGCTAATGCAATCGATAATGTCATACCACGAGCACCTTCACCTTTTAGGATACATGCTGGATATTTCATTGTTAATTTAGAACCGATGTTACCATCAATCCATTCCATTGTACCGTTTTCTTCTACAACTGTACGTTTCGTTACAAGATTGTAAACATTGTTCGCCCAGTTTTGAATTGTTGTATAACGGCAATATGCATCTTTACGTACAATGATTTCTACAACTGCTGAGTGTAAAGAGTTTGTTGTGTAAACAGGAGCTGTACAACCTTCAACATAGTGTACGTGAGCGCCTTCATCTACAATAATAAGTGTACGTTCGAATTGACCCATATTTTCTGAGTTAATACGGAAGTAAGCTTGTAACGGTGTTTCTACTTTAACACCTGGTGGCACATAAATAAATGATCCACCTGACCATACTGCTGAGTTTAAAGCAGCAAATTTATTGTCTGTGTAAGGAATCACTTTGCCCCAATATTGTTTAAAAATATCTTCGTTTTCACGTAGAGCAGAGTCAGTATCTTTGAACACAATACCAAGATCTTCAAGGTCTTTTTTCATGTTGTGATAAACTACCTCAGACTCATATTGTGCAGATACACCTGCAAGATATTTTTGTTCTGCTTCTGGGATACCTAATTTATCAAAAGTTGCTTTGATTTCATCAGGTACTTCATCCCATGATTTTTGAGTAGCTTCTGATGGTTTTACATAGTACGTAATTTCATCAAAATCTAAATCTCCAAGATCGCCACCCCATTGTGGCATCGGTTTTGTATAAAATGTTTCAAGAGCTTTTAAACGGTATTCTAGCATCCATTCTGGCTCTTGTTTCATATTTGAAATTTCACGGACGATTTCTTCAGTTAAACCGCGTTTTGAACGGAAAATTGATACGTCCTTGTCATGGAAACCGTATTTGTAATCGCCGATATCAGGCATTTTTTTAGCCATCGTTTCTCCTCCGTTCATTGAGATGTATTTTTCTAGGTAATCATCCCTTGCTTTGAGTGAAGCCATAGTAGCTTTCACTCAAGAACAAGGAAGTAAGATTTATTTCACACCTTTTTCCATTGCTTTCCAAGCCAATGTTGCACATTTAATTCGTGCTGGGAATTGTGAAACACCTTGCAGTGCCTCAACATCCTCAAGGTCATATTTATCACTGTACTCTTCACCCATCATCATTTTAGAAAAAATATCAGAAAGCTCAATAGCCTCTTCTACTTTCTTTCCTTTGATGAGCTGTGTCATCATTGATGCAGAGGACATAGAAATAGAACAGCCTTCACCATCAAATTTTGCATCCTCTACAACACCGTCTGTCACTTTCAATGTTAAGTGAATACGGTCGCCACAAGTCGGATTGTTCATATCGATCGTTACAGCATTCCCATCTAAAGATCCTTTATTACGAGGATTCTTATAGTGATCCATAATGACTGAACGATATAGTTGATCTAAATTATTAAAAGACATCGCCAAAATACTCCTTCGCAGAACGTAACCCTGCAACTAAACGGTCAATATCCTCCTCTGTATTGTACAGATAGAAGCTTGCTCGTGCTGTCGCTACTTGCTGAAGACATTTCATTAGTGGCTGTGCACAATGGTGTCCAGCACGAACAGCAATACCGTTCATATCAAGCACAGTTGCCACATCATGTGGATGTACATCATCGAGATTAAATGTCACTAATCCACAACGCTTCATAGGGTCACGTGGGCCAAAAATTTTCAAACCGTCAATTGTCTCAAGTTGATCCATTGCGTAGCCTGCAAGCTTATGCTCATGCTCTAGAATGTTATCTAACCCGATATCAGTTAAGAAATCAATAGCGGCTCCTAAACCTATTGCACCTGCAATAATAGGCGTTCCACCTTCAAATTTCCACGGTAATTCCTTCCACGTTGATTCATAAAGCCCAACAAAATCAATCATTTCGCCACCAAATTCAATTGGCTCCATCTTTTCAAGGTGTTCCTTTTTACCATATAGTACACCTATTCCAGTTGGTCCGCACATTTTATGCCCTGAGAAACCTAAGAAATCTACATCCAAATCTTGCACATCAATTTTCATATGTGGCGCAGCTTGTGCACCATCGGCTACCATGACAGCACCATTAGCATGTGCAATTTGCGCAATTTCTTTAATTGGATTTATTGTTCCAAGTACGTTTGATGCCATAGACACCGAAACAATTTTAGTTTTAGGTGTGACTATTGCACGTACTTTCTCTAGGCTAAGAGTGCCGTCAGCTTCAAGCTCAATGTATTTTAAAGTTGCATTTTTTTCTTTGGCTAATTGTTGCCAAGGAATAATATTGGAATGATGCTCCATATGAGTAATGACTATTTCATCACCCTCGACAACATTTGCACGTCCATAACTTGTCGCAACTGTATTTAAAGCGGTTGTTGTACCACGCGTAAAAATAATTTCCTGTGTTGATTGTGCATTAATAAACTTACGAACCTTTTCACGAGCACCTTCATATTTATCTGTTGCACGGTTTCCTAGTGTATGCACCCCACGGTGAACATTGGAATTATCAAATTCATAATAAGCTTTAATCGCTTCAATCACTTGAACAGGCTTCTGAGACGTCGCTGCACTATCAAGATATACAAGTCTATGACCATTTACATCCTGATTTAAAATTGGGAAATAGCTTTTAATGTCTTTATTCATCATTAGCGAACTTTCCTTTCAATAACCTCCGTCAGTTGCTTTTGAACGCCTTCAATTGGTAATTGCGTAACAACTGGCGCAAGGAATCCATGGATAACAAGGCGCTCTGCTTCTGCTTTCGAGATACCACGGCTCATTAAATAGTAAAGCTGTAATGGATCTACTCGACCAACAGATGCTGCGTGTCCTGCTGTTACATCATCTTCGTCAATTAATAAAATTGGGTTTGCATCCCCACGAGCTTTTTCTGACAGCATTAATACACGTGATTCTTGTTGTGCATCGGCTTTTGTTGCACCATGCTCGATATAGCCAATACCGTTAAAGATTGACTGAGCTGCATCTTTCATGACACCATGTTTTAAGATATGCCCGTTTGAGTTTTTACCCCAGTGACGAACCTCAGTAGTGAAGTTAAGTTTTTGTTCTCCACGACCAACTACGACTGTTTTTGTATCTGCATGAGAACCGTCACCAATTAGATGAGTAATATTTTCTGAGATTGTATCTGAGTCATTCATTAAACCAAGAGCCCAATCTACTTTTGCGTCACGTGCTAAACGTGCACGACGATTTACATATGTCGTAAAGCCTTTTGCAAGCACATCCACTGCTCCATATGTTACTTGCGCATTATCTTGGACAACTACTTCTGCAATAATATTTGCTTGGCCTTTTGCTTCTTCAACCGTTGAAATATATGTTTCCACGTATGTTACAGCAGAATTTGCTTCTGCTACTATTAAAACATGGTTATATAATGAAGCTTCCGCATTGTCATTAAGGAAAACAACTTGAAGTGGTTGCTCAATGATCACGTTTTTTGGTACGTATACAAACACTCCACCATTAACAAGTGCTGTATGAAGTGCTGTTAACTTATGCTCATCTACTTTAACAGCTTCTGTCATAAAGTATTTTTGTACAAGTTCGCCATATTCACGAACTGCTGTGAAAATATCAGTAAAAATAACACCTTTATCAGCAAGTTCTTGTGATGCCTTAATATATGCTGGTGTATTATTACGTTGAATATATAGGTTTTCTTGTGCTTCAAGGTCAATTAAACCTTTTGCTTCTTCAGGTAGAGCATCCAATGAAGGGAATGCCTCACTATGAACTGCCAACGCTGGGAAGTTCATGAAATCCCATTTTGTAATATTCGTTCTATCTGGTTTTGGCAAATCTAAACCAGTTACTTTGTCTAGTGCTGCCGCGCGAAGTTCTGTAAACCAAGTAGGTTCACCATTTGCTTCTGAGAACGAGCGCACGTCCTGTACTGTTACAGGCAAGTTAAGTTCCACTGTCATGCTAGTTCGTCCTCCTTTTTATGCTTCTTGTTCTTCTGTTTCTTCTTCGATTCCTAATTCTTTTTTAATCCAGTCATAACCTTCTGCTTCTAAGCGTTGTGCAAGCTCTGCACCACCTGATTTCACAACACGTCCTTGCATCATTACGTGTACATGGTCTGGTGTAATGTAGTTAAGAAGACGTTGATAGTGTGTAATCATTAAGCAGCCAAAGCCTTCACCGCGCATTGCGTTGATTCCTTTAGATACTACTTTAAGAGCATCAATATCAAGACCAGAGTCAATTTCGTCTAAAATAGCGATCGTTGGTTTAATCATCATTAATTGAAGAATTTCATTACGTTTTTTCTCACCGCCAGAGAAACCTTCATTTAAATAACGTTGTGCCATATCTTCGTTCATTTCTAGGAATTCCATGTTTTTATCTAATTCGCGGATAAATTTCATTAATGAAATTTCATCGCCTTCTTCACGACGCGCGTTAATTGCTGAACGTAGGAAATCAGCATTTGTAACACCAGCAATTTCAGAAGGATACTGCATAGCTAGGAATAAACCAGCTTGAGCACGCTCGTCTACTTCCATCTCAAGAACATCTTCGCCATCAAGCTCAACAGTACCTGAAGTTACTTCATATTTTGGATGACCCATAATAGCAGAAGCTAGTGTTGATTTACCAGTTCCGTTTGGTCCCATAATTGCGTGAATTTCGTTTGTATTAATTGTAAGATTTACGCCTTTTAAAATCTCTTTTCCGTCGATAGCAACGTGAAGATCTTTAATAACTAAAGTTGACATGAAAATACCTCCATAGTGTTCAGTGAATGGGTCAACCATTCCTTAATTATCATCATTCTAATCTTAACTGAAAATCGTTCTCTATGCAAACCATTTCAATTACTTTCCCATTCCTTAAATAAAATCTTTAAAAATAAAGACTTTGTAAGCATTTTCAGATTATTACTACTTCACCTAAACAATGAGAATAGACTTTCTTCATTTTCAATAAAATATCCCTAATTGAGAATTGATTTCATCTAGCTACATAGTGAAAACCTCGAGAAAAGTGCTAATTGTAGCTGTTTTGTGACAAATTAGCATAAACAACATATCTATACTATAACCTATTTCATTAAAATGGAATCAATTTAAGTTCATATTGGAAGAAAGAAATTTTGCTATAAAAATTAATGGATTGTATCCTCAGAAAAGTAAATTTAGTTAAATGAAAAGACAGAAACGTAGATTGTATCCAACATTTCTGCCATTTCTCCATTAATTTAGATGATATGCCCATAAATATCCTTTTGATTCCAGTAAAAAAGCATCTGACTCTGAGGTAGAAGTGATAACAATTGCATCATTTGTCTTCAGCTCATAGCCCTCATTCACGCGTTCTATTTGAATAGGTAAACCTAGCTCTATAAAAAGCTGACGTAGACGGTAAATCGTATTATAAAGATTAGCTAACGCTTTTTTCTCATCTATATTAGGCCAAATATCATCTAAAATACGATACTTCGATACTACGATTCCTTCATGGACTAATAAATAATAAAATAGCTCCTCCGTAACCTTTGTTCGCCATTTAATAGCTTTGTCATGTATCCTTGTTCCAACCTCACCTTTTAAACTAACTACCAACTTCGTAGTGTTTCGCTGTGTTTGACGCCCATAATATTTTGTAAGTCTTTCATTTACTTGTAGTACAATACTTGGTGTCATGGGCTTTAATACATAGTCTAATGCTTGTACTCGAAAAGCATCAACAGCATATTTTGCATAGGCTGTTGAAAAAATAATAGGGACATCAATGCCTTCTTCTACTAAAATAGCCGCAAGCTCTAATCCATTCATCTTAGGCATTTCTATATCTAAAATTAGCGCATCATATTCACCCTTAATGGACAAAATTTGAGTTATTGCTTCTAAAGGTGATGTAAAGGTGGCAATAACTTGAAAAAGTCCCTCTTTTTCAAGTAATAGCTTGTGCAAATCTAAAATTGGCTGTTCATCCTCTACCATAATAATTTTCCACATGTTGAAGCTCCTTTAAAGGTTGTATAAGTATCATTGTTGTACCTTCATCTTTTTTAGAAGTAATAGAAAGAGTAGCACTCGGCATTTCTTTTACTCGACGTAGAACATTAGTAAATCCGATGCCATTTGAAAATATATTTTCTCCATTGTTTAAAGCTTTTACCTGTTCCTCAGTCATACCAACGCCATCATCTCTCACTTGAATGCTAAGATTATTTTGCTGCCTTTTAATTTCAATAAAGACTGTCCCATTTCCATCCTTTTCAAAAATCCCATGACGAATTGCATTTTCAACTAAAGGCTGTATCAGTAAACTTGGAATTTCTACCTTGGCAGCATCTAATGTCTCTTCTACTGTCAAAATAACCGTTAACTTATCACCAAAGCGTGCTTGTTCAATCTCTACATAGGCATGTATAATTTCAAGCTCTTTCTCTAACGTTGCGCGTTGTCCATCCTTACCTGATTCTAATATATAACGTAAATAGGTAGAAAGCATCGTTAATAAATGCCCTGCTCGCTCTCCGTCTGTATAACAAAACGAAATAATACTGCTGAGTGCATTGTATAAAAAATGAGGATTGATTTGTGCCTGTAGAAAAGCCATTTCATGCTGTATCGCTTTGCCCATCGCATCTTTCGTTAATGCTATAGCCGATAAACGCGAAAGTAACATTTCTTTTGTAGCTGGCTTACGGATATAATCATTGGCTCCTGATTCCAGGATAAGTGAAATATTCGTTGGATATTCATTGGCTACTAACATCATAATCGGTAAATCTATATAGCTATAATACTGACGTATATACTTGGTTAGGGCAATGCCCCCCATTCCAGGCATCACTTCATCTATTAATAAAAAATCAGGTCTTTTTTGCTGAATAACGCTGAGTGCCTCCTCAGGAAAATGCACTACCTCTATCGCATATTGGCCTTGTAGTAATGTTTGTAAAACCTCTGCATGAATGACATCATCCTCAACTATGAGTAATCTTGGCAAATTTTCATTGAACAGTGGCTGATCATTCGTAATGATAAACTTCTCGTTGTCTTTTAGCACTTGCTCATAGCCCCCAAATGGCAAGGTGATGATAAATCGAATGCCATTATGTAATAAATCTATCGAATATGTACCACCCATCTGCTCAATGATGGCTTTCCCTATCGACTGTCCTGTCTCATCTGCTGCTTTTTGCTGTATAGGCTCAGGGCCAGCTCCTTCTACCAAGATCCTTACGTCTGTATCAAGATGTAAAACAGTTAGAATCACATCCCCATTCCCAGCGTGAGCAATAGCTGTTTCAAGTACCCTGTATAAGATTTGTCCTACACGCTGCTCATCAGCTTGAACTAATAATTTCGGATTCATGTGCTTGTATAAACGAATATGCGTTTTTTTTATTTTCTTTTCGTGCATAGTTAGTACATGCTGAATAATCATTTGTATATTAACTGGATGTACATCTATTTTGAAATCCTGAAATCTTATTCTAGTAAAATCTTTTAAGTCATTTACTAGATATAATAAGCGTTCTAATTGTTGTTCTAGTAGTTGTTGCTTATCCGTCATAGATTGATTTGATAAGGATTTTATTATATTTAATGCATGATAAAGAGGTTGTTCTAATTCATTTGTTGTCACTTCTAAAAAGGAATCCTTACCGATTGTCGCCTTTTCTAGACGTTGACTATATAATTCAGCGTCTCTTGTTCGATTAATTAGTCGCATTGCCAAATAAATATTCATACATACTACAAAGAATAGCAGACCAATACGATTAAAAACATTTCGTCCAGAGAAAAAAAGCTGATCAAAGGTTCCACTTATGCTAAAAATTAATAGAGATATAATTGTGGCACTTAATATTATCAGTTCATTTTTCGGAACATGAGCACTTTTCGTCATGATCAAATACAATAATCGTCCTATTATAAAAAATGCTAGGAAATTTATATAGGTAAAAAATATATATTGTAGCTCTGATAAGGATCTTGCTGGTAAAAGCAGTGTTCCAACACCATATAATAGTAGTGGTGACACAAATAATAAAGCTGTCCTACGCTTCATCATAGCTGTTACCGTATAGGCAAAGAACAGGAATAGCATCACTGCATTTATATATGTTATAAAATCTTGCAAACGAAAATAAAATTCAAATTCTATAGTAGGAAACTCTCTATAAAGAGTTCGTTCGCCTCTTGTACATACCAAAATTGCCAACGTAAAAAAATACATTGCACTATAAAAAAACGCTTTGTCTCTTATTCTTAATAAATACAAACTAAAATGAAAGATTGAAAATATTAATAACATGATAATCGTTGTTTTTTCTAAGTACACATCTTGAATGACATCTTTTGCAAGAGCATCCGCATCTCCAATATCTATAGGAAATATAATGCCATGCCTTGCATTATAAAAATCTGCAACTTGTATTGTTAGGATCACCGAATCTGAAGAAGGTGAAAAATACACTTCATAAACAGGATTACTTGGTTCCGATGCTTCTCGAGCAGTAGCAAGTTTACCATAGGAGGCAGCGATCTCATTATTTATAAAAAGTCGATGAGATGACCAAATATTTCGTACCCGAATACCTATTTTTTTGAAATGAGGGGGTAGCTTAATTTTAAGTTGATAAGTACCATACTCTGCATCGGCCTGCCATGGTCCAGGAACCTTTTCAATGGGAGCATGATCAGGAAAATTAGCGGGTTCAAGAAATTTATTGCCTATAAAACGCCATTCTCCAGACAATGCTACAATCTCTTCCTCTTTTGTTATTTCTGATAAATCTAATTGACCATCCACTGCCTGTAACTTAGTATTGCTTGTATCTTGATCGTTAAAAATTAAATAAGTTAGCATCGTGATGGCTATTAAAATAAATAACCAACTAAACTTTTTTTTATCATGAATCCCACCTCCTCCTCATCTTACAATAGCAAACTCTCAAATATCTAACAGCTTATAATTTTTATTTTGACATGAACAGTTATTTTTCATCTTAAATAATATATAATTAAGGTATAATCAATCTTATTTTTAGATTAATAGAGGTGAAATGTTAGTGGAGTTACGTCAATTACGCTATTTTGTAGAGGTTGCTGAACGTGAGCATATTTCAGAGGCAGCTGAGCATCTTCATGTAGCCCAATCTGCCATTAGTCGGCAAATCGCAAATCTTGAAGATGAGTTAGGCACCCCGTTATTTGAACGAGTGGGACGAAATGTCAAATTAACACCAATAGGGAAGACATTTCTTGAACATACCATTACGGCATTAAAGGCCATCGATTTTGCAGCAAAGCAAATAGAAGAATATCTTGATCCTGCAAAGGGCTCAATTAAAATCGGCTTTCCAACAAGTTTAGCTAGCTATGTTCTGCCAACCGTTATTTCAGCCTTTAAACGCGAATATCCTGATTTACAATTTCAACTACGTCAAGGGTCTTATCGATTTTTGATTGATGCAGTCAAAAATCGGGAGTTGAACCTCGCCTTTTTGGGACCCCTGCCCCCGAAGGACGAATCCATCCAATCAACCATTCTGTTCACTGAAAATATTGCTGCTCTTTTACCAGCCAATCATCCATTAGCTAAAAGAGAAAGCATACAGCTTGCAGAGTTGAGAAATGATCTATTTGTATTATTTCCAGATGGTTACATTTTGCATAAGGTAGCGATGGATGCTTGTCGAGCTGCAGGCTTTTTACCAAATGTCATTTCAGAGGGAGAAGATTTGGATGCACTAAAGGGCTTAGTCGCAGCTGGCATAGGTGTTAGTCTATTACCAGAGAGCTCTCTTTATGATTCAGCAGCTCGCTTTACCATTAAGGTCCCTATCGAATCTCCAACAATACCTAGAACAGTTGGTATTATTTCACCAGTTAATCGAGAAATCGCACCTTCAGAAGCTATATTTTTAGACTTTGTGAAAAACTTCTTTTCCCGCCTTTCTCAATTTCAATAAAAAAGAGCTAAGGGTAGAAGAATCAACCCTTAGCTCCTTTAATATGATTTAAATAATTTTTGTAAAATATAATAGGATTGTTTTAATCGCTCTTCATATTTGGGAACTTGCCATGTTTCCCATGTATAAGCAGACAGTGGTGGTAAAATACCATTAGTAGCTGCTGGCATAGATTGAACAACGTTGTTCTCTTTATCTACAAATAAAGCACCTATATAAATATTGTCTACTTTAACGGCCGCTTTATCGCCATCTTTATACAGGTTACCTATAAACTCACGCTGACTCGGATCTTTAGCTTGAATCAATAGCCAAGGGATGCGAAGTTCGATAACATTGTCATCGGTCCAAGTATAATCAACTAAAGAATCATAATCTTTTGCTTCTGGATTAGCATTTCCTTGAAGTAATTTCCCTGTTTCGTAGATACTAAAATCAGTCGTTCTATTTTGCTCAGGTAAAAATAGTTGTTTATTTAACACATAATAAATAGGAGAGAACTTTCCACTATTTTCAATAGCATTAGCCATTCGGGGAGCAACTAAATTTAAACGGTGGCCATATAAATAATCATAGAAATCGTAGTATTCATCAATAACAACTCTAGATTGACCATTTTTGTTGAGCTCAACTATAAAATCAACACCATTTGAAAACTTCATATTTTTTATAGATGTAGCAGACGTATTTCCTTGATCTGGTACAACATCTAATAAAATGCGAGGAGAGGTATTGGCTAACTTCTCACTTTTTAATTTAATGTACAAGTAGCGCTCATCATAGTCTACTGCAAAATCTGTTGGATTGTTTGGTGCAGTATCATATAGCTGTTTACCTGTCCATTCCGTTGTCTCTCCATCTACTTTTACCTTCAGTCTATCAAAGCTTAATAAACCAAATTGTTGCTCATTTGTTTGAGCATTGGACCAAAATGGTCGACGATTCGGATCATCATAATCCATCGTATTCCACGTTCGTTTAAACCACTCATCTTGCCATGTAAAAACAAGTCCTCCCATGAGCCCTTCATGCATAATATCCTCAAATAAATGTTGAAGTGTTTCTCCCTGTGCTTGTTCTGACATTTGCCCCTGATTCCAACCATATACATTATCATGTGTTTTCCCACGTGATGCTGGTATACCAAATTCCGCAATAAGAACAGGCATAGTATGAGCTTCATGGAGCTCATTTAAATAACCTGCATAGCTATTTTTGTTCCCACGGAAATCGACATAATTTAAATAATCTTTATCGAAATTAAAGAAGTCAGGGTAGTAAGGATACACATGATAGGAAGCAAATTGTCCCGGCGCAATCATCTCTCCTTTCGTATAAATAACATTTGGATTGACCCCTACTAAATCTTCTTCCTCAGATGGCTCTGACGGATGTTCAAGAATGTCCGTTGTGACCCAGTTCGTGAAACTCATTGGACGTAGCCAGTTATATTTTTCCTTTTCATAAACTGACACAACATCCATTTGTTCTGCTAGCCAATGCTCAAATGGAGAGGCATTCTTGGTTTCAAAAAAAGTACCATTGTACTGACCAATATTTGCATGTTTTTCATTCGTTCCAGCAACCATATGTGGATACCATTCAATTCCTAGTACCCATCCTATAACATATTTTGATACGTCTACATCATACAAGCCAGATGCATGTCCTGGTCGAGGCTCCACATAGATATTTCCATGAATGACATCTACCACTCGTTTCATTTCTAATTGAAAATCTTTTAACGTTTCTTTATCATAGGCGTCCAATGAATTTGCTAAACCTTCTTCATTAATCCAAACCCCATGTAAAACATATAATGGGTTAGTTGAATGTTCTTCATTATATTTAGCAAGTGCTCTATAAAAGCCAGGTGGATGTAATGTATAGACTCGTATCGTATTGGCATTCATTTCTGCTATTTGTTTAAACCATCGATAATATTCCTCTTCTGTAATTGCTGCTTCTCCAGGAAAGGCGCCAGGTTTCCCCATTCCGATATTGACACCCTTAAATACGATTGGTTCCCATTTGCCATCTCTTAGCACTTCAAAAGATTGTCCCTGAATCCTTGCATTATAGTTTAATTTTTCATAATTTACTGTTTCCTGAACCTCTTTGTGCTCAAATGAATCAAATATTTTATGCATTACTGGGATGTAAATGGACCAATAAAACGAACTGTCCGCATACTTCTCAGCATATTTATAGATTGTAGGTAACCCTTTTATTTTATAAATATTCGGTACCCGTGCGATATCATTAAAATCTCCTGCAAAATAATAACTAGATGTGTAGCTTTTATCTTGGCCTACAATTGCTGCAAATTGTTCTGGAATGCCATTATCCTTTAACAGTTCTGTTCCTTTTTTCGTTAAATCCCATTTATAATTTGCTAGAGCATCTTCAGCATATTTGGGTGTAATAATGTCAAACCAATAATTGTATTGCGCCCTTGCAGATGAATGAAAGAATTTTTCCCCATTTTCAGTAAACTGCACTTGAATACCTTCAGATTTAACATGCCTGTCCATTTCTAGAACAAGGAGCTCTTCAGTTATTTCGTTAAATAGTAAAAAGCCTCCACCTTTATATGACCAATTATCGCCATGTTCATCGATAACCCATTGCGGTATTTCTAAGTTTTTATGATAATCAAGCTCATCGAAATAACGCCCGATCCAGCCAGACCATGTGATTCCTAAATAATCCTGTAATTCTTTACGAACTTCCCCTGATGTTGGTGAAGCAAACGTGTTATACTCGGCAATTAACATACTCTTCTTTTTGCTGGCTAAGCGTTCGACGATTGCCTGCCATTCTTTTTGTTCAAGTCCTCCAACAATTTTTTCAGAACGCTCACCTAAACGTTTTGCTTGTTGTAAATCATCTTTATAAACTCCGTACGTATCTGCCAAATAAATGACATCATAGTCACTATAATCATTTGGCAAATTCTTTTCTACAACGCTTTTAGTTTCATCATTTGGAACGGTTCCATAGAAATTGCGTTCCACTTTATAAGGTTCATTATTCAATCTATATTTATAATGGTTTAAAAACCAATTCACCCCTAAGTGCTCTCGGTAAGATTCATTCGGAACCGTTTTATCTATAATGGCCACATTTAGCTGTTTTTCATCTTCCAAGTACCACCATGCAATAGGGATTATAATGAGGACTAGAACGACCATAATCCCTATATAGACTCGTTTCATACACTTTTCTCCTTTTCAGCAATGCCGACACGTTTCATATTACCCCAGTCACTTTTTCTTAAGACAAAACGAACTAATCCCTCACAGCGCCAGAATAATGTTAGTGGGCGATACCAAAAAATTTCTGTAAACGCTAAAAGAATCATGCGGAACAACTCTCGTTTTTTCGGATACGTATTCATACTCCACGATTCAAACAATACTGCCGCTATTGAAAAAATAACACCATAAATAACGAATAGTAGTAGCAGCATGAGTGCAACCTCATAATAAATTTTCCCTAAGAAAAAGGCTATGACAATATAAATATATCCACCTAACTCGACAAGAGGCCCTAGACATTCTACTAACCAAAAATACGGGAACGAAAGAAATCCAATCATGCCATACCTAGGATTCAAGGTCATTTTTTTATGCTTCCATAGACTTTCAAATAACCCTTGATGCCACCTTCTTCGTTGATTGCGCAGTACCCCCAATGTTTGAGGTGCTTCCGTCCAGCAAACTGGGTCAGGTACAAATTCAATACGTTTATTTTCCTTTTTTTCTTTTATAAGTCGATGAATATTCACTACAAGTTCCATATCTTCGCCAATAATATTGGTTGAATAGCCACCTGCTTCAACAGCCCATTTTTTAGAGAAAACACTAAATGCTCCTGAAATAATAAGGACTAAATTGAATTTACTTAAAGCTATTCGCCCCATTAAAAATGCCCGCAAATATTCGATTACTTGCATAATTACTAAGTAATTGCTAGGTAATTGAGTTTCATAAATAGAGCCAAACTGCATCTTTGCACCATTTGCAATACGAATATTACCTCCTGCTGCAATGACCTCACCATCAGATAAAATGATAGGCTTCATCACCCGCAGTAAGGATTTTTCATCTAAAATGGAGTCCCCATCAATAGAGCAAAAATACGGATATTGAGATACATTAATACCCACATTTAGTGCATCAGCCTTACCACCATTTTCTTTATCAACTAAAATACAATTTTTATAGATTTCAGATTCATATATTTGCTTAATGTCTTTTGTAGGGATGTTAGTTCGGACAATTTTATTGATTGGCTTCATTTGAAAATGTTCGATGACCGTTTGAAGGGTTTGATCTGTAGATCCATCGTTAATAATGATAATTTCAGTTTGAGGATAACGTAAATTCAATAATGAATAAACTGTATCTACAACCCCTACTTCTTCATTGTAAGCAGGAACAAGTAAGGACACGGGTTTTGAATAAAAGGCATCGATATGCGCATCATCATACTCTGATAGATCGAGACGATAGCGTTTTCTTAAATCTAGCATAGCAATGATGAACATTGTACAATATGACACGATAACGAACAGCATATAAAATAAAATGATGCCCCCAAAAAACATCATGCAATAGTCAATTATTTTCATTTACTTCCCCTCTTTTCTTGCTGCAATTTCCTGGGCCATTTCAATTGCATATTGGTCATTTGAGGATTCAATGAATTGCTGTAATTTGGCTATACCTTGTCGATCTTCTACAATCGTTTTTGCCGCTTGGGAACGTACCCACCAATTCTCATCTTGAAGAAGCTGCTCTAAATAACTATAAGTGTAAGTTAGCGGTACATGCTTAAAAATTTTAGCAACCATTAACCTGGCTTCCCACATTTCTGAAGTCACAAAAGGTATCAAGGGATCAATCTCATCAATAATACCAATTTCATAAAGCCCTTTTAATGCTCTGATGTTAATTTCCGGTGTATCATGATCTAATAATTTTTTTAATTCATCCAGATACTCCATCTTTCTTTTTACAGCAGCAGTATCAATAACAGCAAATTGCATATTGGCTGACAAACTATTAAAATCATGGAAAAATCGAATGAATACATTATCATCTAATAATACAAATAGTCTTCTATATTCACTTTCAGCGTAATTTACATTGGAATTTTTTATTTTCTCCATAAATAAATCTGGTTGGAAAAGGGAGTATATTTTTAATAACTGGAAATGTTCTTCATCTGTACTGTTATTTTTTTCGAAATCTTGGCACTTCGTTAGCAATTCCTCTATTTGTAAGTCCGCAATTCGATAGAGGGCATTCATTCGAATACTCCATCGTCTACTTGATAAATCTTTTTCGTAGAATGCTTTTAAATATTGATTGGAGAATTGTTTAATTTTTAGTTCCACCTGTTCATTCCTTATATTCTTTAAATAGGATGAAAAAATTTTTTCAATAGCTTCTACTTGGGCACTTCCTCGAGGTACCAATACGATACTAAATAATGCGCTATTGAATAAGTAATCATACCAAAGTTGAGAATAATTTTGTAAATAACGGTCACGAACTTTTTCAAAATAGCTTTCACGCTGTCGCTGAACAAGTAAATACATTAAAAAGATAAAGAGCACAACTAATAAGAAGAAAATTATTGTAAAAAGCGTCGAAATAGTCAGCTTGATCATAGCCAAAACCTCGCAAACGTTCTTTTAATTTTGGCTTCTAGCAAACGTAAATTAAATGGTTTGACAATATATTCATCAACACCGCCTTCATAAGCATTAAGCGCTGCCCCTTCAGAATTGCGTTCTGACATCATATAAATAATAAATTTCTTTTCATTGGGCATATGTCGTAAGATATGCAATATTTCTAAGCCATTTTTTAGAGGTAAAATATCATTCATAAGAATTAGATGCATATGCCCTGATTTATAATCATCCGATTGCAAAAAGCTATAGCCATCATCATAAACCTTCACATCTAAAGAAAAATAAGGGATATTTATTTGATTAAGCGTTGACTTTAATACTTGTCTAAAAATTGCATTTTGCTCAATAATACTAACTTTCACTAATTCAGTTGGTTGCTCACAGTAATCCTTTACCTCTGCTATACTCCATATCAATTGCTCATCCCTTAGTAACATCTGTTTATTTTTATTTAACAGCTCTTCAAAAATAACGTTATTATTTCTTATTTCTGTTATAGAGGCTTTTAATGTAATCTGTTGGAACTTCCGTTCTGCTTTTAAGATGGCAAATATTCGTTTTAAAAACGCCCTAGCTTCTACATCACTACTTTGTAAAAAGAAGATGCCCCAATGATCCCCATCGGCTAGTTGAAAAAGCAAGTCTGTCTTGCGTATTTTTGATTGTAAAAACGAGGTAACTTGATCATTTAGTGGTGTAGAATTAGCTGTTTTTAAAAAGACTGCTGTTATGGTAAGGCGTGATCTAATAACATTTTCTCGCCATATTTTAAAGTAACGTTCTACTTCATGTTCTTGCATGATATCATGGGTGAATTTTATATCATTCATTAGAATCACTCCATCTAGTTTTTTCTTATTATTACTTTCTATCATTTATTTCGTATATTAACAACATTACTATAGTAATAAATGTGACTAAACAATATCTAAACATAAATAGACGTCATAAAAAATACATAGTTTCTCATCAATTTAACTACAAATAAAAAAGAGTACATAAGTCGTTAAACTTATGTACCCTTTTTATTTGATTCTTATTTTACCGGTACTACTGCACCTTTCCACTCTTCTAAAATGAAGTCTTGGATTTCTTTAGATGTTAATACTTCTAATAATTTTTTAATTTCAGGTTTTGTTTCATCACCTGCACGTACAGCGATAATGTTAACATATGGAGATTCTTTATCTTCAAGAGAAATAGCATCTTCAATTGGGTTTAATCCGTTATCGATGGCAAAGTTAGAATTGATAAGCACTGCATCGCCTTCATCATTTTCGTACATTTGTACAAGCATTTCTGGTGCAGTGTTTGCATCGAATTTAAAGTTTTTAGGATTTTCTTCAATATCCTTTAATTCTGCTGCTGTTTTATCAATGCCTTCTTTTAATTTGATTAAGCCTTTAGCCTCTAATAATGACAGCATACGACCATGGTCAGATACTGAGTTAGAAAGTAAGATTGTTGCGCCTTCTGGCAGGTCTTCTAACGTTTTATATTTTTTTGAGTAAATACCGATTGGTTCAATGTGAACGCCACCTGCATTGACGAAATCATAGCCATTGTCTTTAATTTGTAGCTCTAAATAAGGGATGTGCTGGAAATAGTTTGCATCAATATCTTTTGACTCTAAATTTTGGTTTGGTAGAACATAATCTGTATACGTTTCAATTTCAAGGTCAATGCCTTCTTTAGCTAAGATCGGTTTTGCTTTATCTAAAATGACTGCGTGTGGTGTATTAGAAGCACCTACTTTTAATGTTACATTTTCTTTGCTATCTGTTTGATCACCTGATGCTGATTTTTCATCTTCTTTTTTATCTGTACCGCAAGCTGCTAATGCTAGTACAAGTATGGATAAAAATAATCCTGCTAATAACTTTTTCATTTATGACACTCCCTTTTATTTGTTTAAAATATGTTAGCGGTAAGAACCGAAATAACCTCTTTTTCTTGCTAGCGTTTATCAATTTTCTCGGTAATTAAATCACCAATCCATTGAATAATAAATACGACTACTAAGATCAAAATAGTTGCCATTAATGTCACATCTTGGCGATTTCGCTGGAAGCCGTCTAAGAAAGCTAAGTTACCAAGACCCCCTGCACCAATAATTCCTGCCATCGCAGTATAACCTACAAGAGCAACAGCCGTTACAGTGATACCAGAAATCAAGGCTGGTAATGATTCAGGAACCAATACTTTCCAAATAATTGTAGAAGTTTTCGCCCCCATTGAACGAGCTGCTTCAATCACACCTTTATCAATTTCACGTAACGCAATTAATACCATACGAGCATAAAACGGTGCTGCACCGATAATTAATGCAGGTAACGCCGCATTCGCTCCTCGAATTGTACCTAGTAAAAATTTCGTAAATGGAATTAATAAAATAATTAATACGATAAATGGAATGGAACGGAAAATATTTACGAGTGATCCTGTTAAAAAGTTAACGATTTTATTTGCCCATAACTGATTGGGACTAGTTAAAAATAGAACAATACCAATGACTAACCCAAGAATAAATGTCACAACCGTTGATATAGCTGTCATGTATAATGTTTCATACGTAGCTTGCCACATATTTTCCCAGTCTACATTCGGAAAGAGATTAGTTAGCATTTTCAATCACCTCCGTCTGTACTTCCACTGTATTTAAATAACGAAGGGCTTCAGTGACGTTTGTCTGAGAGCCATCAATTTGCACAATCAATGTACCATATGCACCATTTTTTGTTTGCGAAATATTTCCGTGAACAATACTTACTTCTACATCAAATTGTTTCACAAGATGTGAGATGACAGGCTGTTCTGTTTTTTCACCAACAAAAATAAGTTTGACAAGTTGCCCAGTTGGATAGTTTGTTTTAATTTGTGCTACCGTATCTTGTGTTTCCTTAGTGTCTGTAATTTGAGATACAAACTTCTTAGTAATAGCTGCCTGTGGGGCTTGGAAGACTTGCAATACCTCACCACGTTCCACAATTTCGCCTGCCTCCATCACCGCTACACGATGACAAATTTTGCGAATGACATGCATTTCGTGGGTAATCAGGACAATCGTTAAGCCTAAGCGTTCATTTATATCTACGAGTAAATCAAGAATAGCATCCGTTGTTTCAGGATCGAGTGCGGAAGTCGCCTCATCACATAGTAAAACCTCTGGATTATTCGCTAATGCACGTGCAATTCCAACACGCTGCTTTTGTCCACCAGAAAGCTGGGATGGATATGCCTTATCGCGCCCTTCTAAGCCTACAAGGGCAATCAATTCCTTCACACGTGCTTCACGTTGAGCCTTTGGGAAGCCTGCGATTTCTAGAGGGAATGCAATATTTTCGGCAACTGTTCTCGACCAAAGTAAATTGAAATGCTGGAAAATCATACTTACCTTTTGTCTAGCCGCTCTAAGCTTTTGCCCTTTTATCGATGAAAATTCTTGATTGTTCACCGTTACTGTTCCTGCTGTCGGTTTCTCTAAACCGTTTAATAAACGAATCATGGTACTTTTACCAGCACCACTATAGCCGATAATGCCAAAAATTTCACCTTTATTAATAGTAAGGTTGACGTCTTTGACTGCCGTTAATTCGCCATTTGCTGTTTTGTATTTCTTTGTAATATTTTGAAGCTGGATCATAGCGAATACTCCTTTTCTCATATAGAAAACCCCTTCACTCACAGACAAGTAGAAGGGGTCACGTATGATACGTTAAACCGTTCTCTCATCTTTCAAAGAAAAATCTTTGAGTGATTTGGCACCTTTTCACATTGTGATGGTTGCCGGGCTTCATAGGGCACTTCCCTCCGCCACTCTTCATAAGAGTTCGATATATTTAATGTTTTAGTAATATATTTGATACTTTACCACGCTAGTAAAGTTCAGTCAATTGATTTTTTTAACAATTCATATAAAAATGGTACGGATTGAAAGGCATAAATTTTTTCTGTCACTTTTCCGCCATCACTGATGAGTAGACATGGAACACTTTCAATTTGATGCTCATAGGCAATGTGTTCCAAAAAGTTGATATTTGCTTTCCCAATTTGTAGCTGTGGCAGTAATTGTTCAATAACGGACATCATTTTAGATGCCACTGCACATGTTCCACACATCGGTGTATATAAATAAAATGCAGTTCTCTCTCCCGACTGTTTAGCCGTTTCCCACTGCTCTGTTGACCATTCTTCCATTTACTCACGCAACCTTACAAAATATATTCATTATGGATTGAAAAATGTGCACGCAGTAAAATCATCGCTAGGACTTTTCTTGGTGTCGTTTCTACTTCCTTGTATGTTGGCATTGTGCGCAGATGCTCAGCTTCTGGATAATGTCTGTCCATTAATGCACGTAGCTTATCCCCAGAAGTATCTGCATCAAAAAAAGTAAATAGCTCACAGCCCTCATAGGGATCCAGTAGTTCTTCTAATTGATGCACACCAATTGTACCATTCGTACATAGTATTGTAACATTCTCATTCAAAATAGGCTCAATTTGTAGCTTATCTGAACGCCCTTCTACTATCAAGCATTTTCCCTCGAACATTACGCCACCTCCATTTAGAGATCCCCACTTATAAGTCATTATATAACAAAAAACGCCGGTAGTTGCCGACGTTTTTCGATTATGGCTTGTCTTATTCAGCGATCATTTCTTCGTATTGCTCTGCTGTCATTAGTTTCTCAACTTCTGATGCATCAGCAGGCTCAACAACGATCATCCATGCTTTTTCATATGGTGATTCATTAACGAATTCTGGGCTATCTTCTAAATCTGCATTTACTTCCACTACAGTACCTGAGATTGGTGCATATAATTCAGAAACAGTTTTTACTGATTCTACGCTACCGAATGGATCATCTGTTTTGATTTCGTCGCCAACTTGTGGAAGCTCAACGAATACGATATCTCCTAATTCAGATTGTGCGAAGTGAGTAATACCAATACGTACTTTTCCATCTTCTACTTTTACCCATTCATGTTCTTCAGAGTATCGTAAGTCTTTAGGTGTGCTCATGCAAAAAACCCCTCCATAAATATGTAATATATTCACTTTCAGTGTGCCATACTTCTCCTCTAAATACAAGGTTTAATACGGTTATTTCCAAGCTTGCTCAAAATCTACTTCTTTAAAACCTAAAGTAACTTTTTTTCCATCTGTGACGATGGGACGTTTAATTAACATACCATCTGAAGCTAATAACTCAAGCTGCTCATCCTCCGTCATTTCGGCTAACTTGTCCTTTAAGCCAAGCTCACGATATTTCATACCTGAGGTATTAAAAAATTTCTTCAAAGGCTGTCCGCTAGCCTGCCAAATAGCTGTTAATTCTTCTTTAGTGGGAGGTTGCTCTGCGATATGTACCTCTTCATAGGAAACCTCATGCTCATTTAACCACTTCTGTGCCTTTTTACATGTTGTACATTTCGGATAATGGAAAAATTGAATCGTCATTACAATGCTCCTCTTCTGTCTTTTTCTGTAGTATACCATCATAGTTGTTTTGAATGGTGAACTTCACTCTTTATTGTAAGTTTATCCACCAGTTGTGCAAATTTATCCGCTCCTTTTACGATTATCCATCTCATATAAAAAAACCTAGCTATCTTTTGCAGATAGCTAGGTTAAATTTGCACTAAACAATATATTTTTCAGCATCAATTAATTTAACGG
Organism: Lysinibacillus capsici; assembly: GCF_020217405.1. Taxonomy (NCBI): domain Bacteria; kingdom Bacillati; phylum Bacillota; class Bacilli; order Caryophanales; family Bacillaceae; genus Lysinibacillus; species Lysinibacillus capsici. Next base: position 3,748,309 of record NZ_CP084108.1, read on the forward strand.
AAGCCTCACGCTTCTTCACAATTAGATTGTATGGATTATTACGCGTTAGCTTACGCAGTGCAGATAATGTCATACGGGCTGCATCGCCATCTGCTGATGCAAGAATTGTGTCTTTTGCTTCCTTTTCGATTTCTGCGAATGCTTCTTGGCAGAAAATTTGTGTGTATAGCAATTTTTGATGTGCTTTTTCAACACCGTCACGAGCAATTGCCTTCTCTGTACGTAAGACAGCTGATTCCATTGCAAATAATTGGTTAGCTATATTCGCAATGTTTACCAATACTTCTTGCTCTTGATCAAGCTTTGCACCAAAGCGTTGGGCTGCTAAGCCTGCAGCTAAGACAGCAATTTTCTTGGCATTTTTCACTAAATATTTTTCTTGTGCTAACGGCTCTGTACCGATTTCCTCTGGCATTAGCATAAGCAGCTCTTGCTGTAAATTTTGAGCCACTTGTAATAATGGCAGCTCACCTTTTAGCGCCTTTTTCATAAATGTACCAGGTACAATCATGCGGTTAATTTCGTTTGTACCTTCAAAAATTCGATTAATACGAGAATCACGGTAAATACGCTCTACCTCATACTCAGCCATAAAGCCATAACCGCCATGAAGTTGGACAGCTTCATCAGCAATATAGTCTAATGTTTCTGAACCGAATACTTTGGCAATAGAGCATTCAATCGCATATTCGGCGATCGCACCTGCAATTACTTTTCCTTGCTTTTGCTCTTCCAGGCTTAACTGGCTTAAGCGATCCTCAAATAGTCCAACAGTACGATAGTTTAATGATTCAGAAGCATACAATTGAGAAGCCATTGTTGATAATTTTTCTTTTGTCAGATTGAAATCAGAAAGCTTTGTCTTAAACTGCTGACGTTGGTTTGTATACTGAATAGCTAACTCCAATGCACGCTTCGATCCGCCAATTGTGCCCACACCTAGTTTATAACGACCAATGTTTAAAATATTGAACGCAATGATATGCCCACGACCAATTTCGCCTAATAGATTTTCTACAGGTACTTCCGCATCTTCCAATACTAATGTACGAGTTGATGATGATTTAATCCCCATTTTCTTTTCTTCAGGACCAACTGAAACACCATTGTAGGCACGTTCTACGATAAAGGCAGAGAATTTATCGCCATCAATTTTTGCGTAGACCACAAATACATCAGCAAAGCCTGCATTCGTAATCCACTGTTTTTCACCATTTAAAATATAATGTGTGCCAGCTTCATTTAATTTTGCAGTCGTTTTTGCACCTAGAGCATCTGAACCTGAACCTGGCTCTGTTAATGCATAGGCAGCGATTAATTCACCTGAAGCAAGCTTAGGTAAATATTTTTTCTTTTGATCTTCATTACCAAATAGAACAATTGGTAATGACCCAATACCAACATGAGCACCATGTGTGATAGAGAAACCACCTGCAACAGACATTTTTTCAGCGATTAAAGCGGAAGAAACTTTGTCTAATCCAAGCCCTTCGTATTCTTCAGGCACATCTGCTCCAAGTAAACCTAATTCGCCTGCACTTTTTAGGAGACGCACTGAATGTTCAAATTCATGGTGCTCTAAATTTTCCACTACTGGTAAAACTTCATTTGTAACGTATTCCTCTGTTGTTTTAGCAATCATTTTATGCTCGTCAGTGAAATCTTCCGGTGTAAATACACGATCTAATTCCACATCTTCAATAAGAAATCCGCCGCCTTTAATGAAATCAGTTGTTTTTTCAGTCATGATTAATTCCTCCCAATATATCTTTTTGTTAGTTGATTCCCCTAATGATCATGTATAGAAAAGCTTGACGTATACAATGTTCGGAGGCAACCGTAAACAGTACACCTCAAGCTGATCTAGCAAAAATTATAGAATTTCAAATACACCAGCAGCACCCATGCCGCCACCAATACACATTGTCACTACGCCATATTTCTTCCCTTGACGCTTCAATTCATGAATTAGCTTTAATGTTAAAATAGCTCCCGTTGCGCCTAGTGGATGCCCTAATGCAATCGCTCCACCATTGACATTGACTTTCTCTTGGTCGATGCCTAAATGACGTACTACCTGTAATGACTGTGAAGCAAATGCTTCATTGATTTCCCATAAATCAATATCTTCGATGGATAAACCTGCAATTTCCAACGCTTTTGGCACTGCCACGATAGGCCCGATACCCATTACTTCAGGAGGTACACCGCCAACTGCAAAGCCTAGGAATTTTGCCATTGGTGTCAGTCCATGCTTGTCAGCTTCTTCACGATCCATTACTAGTACAGCTGCTGCACCATCGGAAGTTTGAGAGGCATTACCCGCCGTTACACTGCCTTTTACGTGGAAAGCTGGACGCAATTTTGCCAAACCTTCAACTGATGTACCTGGACGTACACCTTCATCCATACTAAATGTGAATTTTTTCACCTGTGGTTTATTGTTATCGTCTACGTAATGCTGTTCCACTTCGATTGGTACAATTTCATCATTGAATTTACCTTCTTTAATTGCCTTTTCAGCAAGCTCGTGCGAGCGAACAGCAAAAGCATCTTGATCTTCACGACTAACATTATATTGACGAGCTACTTCCTCAGCTGTATGCCCCATGCCCATATAATATTGTGGAGCCGTTTCTGCTAAAGTCGGATTTAAACGTGGTGTATTCCCTACCATCGGCACCATACTCATAGATTCTACACCACCAGCAAGAATTGCCTTTGAGTGTCCTAACATAATTCGCTCTGCTGCATAGGCAATTGCCTGTAAACCTGATGAGCAAAATCTGTTAATTGTCAGAGCAGGGGTTGTATCTGGTAATCCAGCAAGTGCCCCAATACTACGTGCTACATTCATTCCTTGCTCTGCTTCAGGCATTGCACAGCCTAAAATTAAATCATCAATTGGCCCTTCATAGCCTGCTCTTTTCAATGTTTCCTTGACTACAACAGCACCAAAATCATCTGGTCTTACTGTTGCTAAAGAACCTTTTTTTGCTTTTCCAATTGGAGTTCGTGCTCCTGCTACAATAACGGCTTCACGCATCGTATTAATCCCCCTTTGTTTCATGTGCAAGATTGATCTATTTCGTCAATTAGTTACGAAGTGGTTTACCTTTTAACAGCATGTGTTGCATTCTTTGCTGTGATAGCGGATCAGCAACAAGACTAAGGAATGCCTCACGCTCTAAGTTCAATAAATATTGCTCATCGACTAATGTGCCGTACGGAACTTTTCCACCTGCAATAACATAAGCTAATTTTTTAGCAATTTTTAAATCATGTTTGCTAATAAAGCCTGACTCAAACATCCCTTGCGCACCGATGAGTAATGTACCATAGCCTGATGCACCGACCACTGGCACTTTAGTTGGTACAGGTGGTTGATAGCCCGCTTCGTAAAGTGCTAAGGCCGCCTGCTTCGCATCATACAATTGATGATCTGGATTAACTGAAATACCATCCGCAAAGTTTAGGAAATTATTTTCACGTGCTTCCTCACCAGATGTTGAAACCTTCGCCATCGCAATTGTTTCAAATACTTTATTAGCAATATGTTGATAGTCTACCTCTACGCCGTTTGGTAAGCCCTTGAGGAATTTTTGATAGAGCGCTTTATTTCCGCCACCACCCGGGATTAATCCAACCCCTACTTCCACTAAGCCCATATATGTTTCCATTGTTGCTTGAATATGTGCTGCTGGTAAGCAAACCTCTGCTCCCCCGCCTAATGTCATGGCAAACGGTGCTGCTACAACAGGCTTACGTGAATATTTAATTTTCTGCATAGCATCTTGGAATGCCTTAATGACGAAATCTAGCTCAAATATATTATCATCCTGTGCTTCTACTAAAATCATTCCTAGATTAGCCCCAACACAGAAGTTTTTCCCCTGATTACCGATGACTAAGCCCTTATAGTTAGCCTCTACTTCATCTACCGCAAAGTTAATCATTTGGATAATATCCAAACCGATTGCATTGGATTGCGAATGGAACTCAAGTAATGCAATTCCATCCCCTAAATCTATTAAACTAGCACCTGTGTTTGATTTAATCACACCATGCTTTTTCTTATAACGTTTTAAATTAATCTCTTTTTCATTGACTGGCACTTTCACATATTGTGAACCATTATAGTAAGCTAAATCTCCGTCTAATTCTGTATAGAATGTCTCCACGCCATTTGCTAACATCTCTTTGACAAATGCAGGTACCTCTCGGCCCTCAGCCTCCATTTTCGCCACAGAATCTTTTACGCCTATAGCATCCCATATCTCAAATGGCCCTTGTTGCCAGCCGAAGCCCCATTTCATCGCGTTATCAATGGCTACGATATCATCTGCAATCTCCCCATGTAGCTGTGCAGAATAAAGGAGCGTTGGTGCAAAAATCCCCCATAATAGCTCGCCTGTACGATCCTTTGCATAGGTTAACGCCTTCACTTTATTGGCCAATCCACGAGTTTGTTTTGCCATTTCAATAGAAGGTGTTTTTAATTTTTTGGCTGGACTATACGTTAAGGTTGCTGGATCAATCTCATGTATCTCTTTTCCTTGTTTTAAGAAGAAACCTTGACCCGATTTTGCACCTAACCAACCGTTAGTGACCATTTTTTGTAAAAATTCAGGTACTGCAAATACTTGCTGCTCCTCACCTGTTGTTTGATCGTAAACATTTTTCGCTACATGAATGAATGTGTCTAAACCAACTACATCTAGCGTACGGAAAGTTGCAGACTTTGGACGGCCGATAAGCGGACCTGTTACAGAGTCTACCTCACCAACAGAGTAACCACCTTTTAACATTTCCTGTAAAGTGATAAGTAGACCATATGTTCCGATGCGGTTGGCAATAAAGTTTGGTGTATCTTTTGCAAGTACAACTCCTTTACCAAGCACATCTTCCCCAAACGTTTTCATGAAGCTAACTACTTCAGGAGCAGTTGTATTGGCAGGAATCACTTCTAATAATTTTAAATAGCGAGGTGGGTTGAAAAAGTGTGTGCCAAGAAAATGCTTTTGAAAATCAGCTGAACGTCCCTCTGCCATTGCATTAATGCTAATACCAGATGTATTTGAACTAATGATTGTTCCTGGTGAACGAACTGCGTCAATTTTTTCGTACAGACTTTGTTTAATTGATAAGTTTTCTACAACAACTTCAATAATCCAATCTACATCTTTTAGTTTCCCTAAATCATCCTCAAAGTTGCCAACTGATAGTAGTGATAAATTTTTCTTAGAAGTAAGTGGTGCTGGCTTTTGCTTTAATAACTTTTGCAAAGCTCCGTTTACAATACGATTTCTAACAGCTGGATGCTCTAAAGAAAGGCCCTTTACTTCTTCCTCTTGCGTTAGTTCCTTTGGTGCAATATCCAATAGTAATGTTGGTATACCGATATTTGCTAAATGTGCTGCAATTCCAGAGCCCATCACCCCAGAACCTAGAACAGCTGCTTTTTTAATGTTGTAAGTCACAAGCAATTCCCCCTTATTCTCCCATTGAATGAATAGCCATTCATTTTTTGGCCAAAAAAATATCAAGTGTACCTTAGTAAATTTTTTGTCCTTTTGTTGAAAGAGATTCCCTCCACTCAACCAAGCACGACTAAGGTTTATCTTCGTTCCAAAATGACACTTCTCAATGAATGAAGATAAAACTACTTTTCTGTTTTTAGTGTAGATTATTTTGTCTAATTTAGCAATCTTTTTTCAACAATTATTTTTGCAGTATACATCTTTTTTTGTTTTTAACGAGCTAAAAAAGGACAAGAGGTAGCGATCGAAACGGCCAAACAGAAAACTTTCAGATTGCGAGAAAAATGTGTAGAATGGAAAGCAAGGAGAGTGAATACTTAATGAAAACTATTACTACTACAGAACAATTTAACGAATTAATCGCTGGCGACCAAAAAGTTTTAGTGAAATTTTATGCTGGCTGGTGTCCTGATTGCACACGTATGAATATGTTCATCGATCCAATCATTGAAGAGTACAACCAATATGACTGGTATGAGCTAAACCGTGACGAGCTTCCAGAAATTGCTGATAAGTACGATGTTATGGGAATTCCAAGCCTATTGATTTTCCAAAATGGTGAAAAACTTGCACATTTACATAGTGCCAATGCAAAAACACCTCAGCAAGTAACAGAATTTTTATCTGCTCAACAATAATGGCGAGAGAGCTGCATTTCTTCTTGAAATGCAGCTCTTTTTGAAAGGAGTTTATTATGCGTCAACAATTGGCACTACGAGGGGCTTCACAATATGGGATTTCCATTGCACCAAGCTATCGCAATTCTGCCTGTGGACCTACTACGATTCATGTCATCTTAAATTTTTTAAATGAGTCAACTCCTTCCATTAATGAGCTTTATAAACTGCTTGGTGGTACAAAAATAGGCTTATTCAAATGGAGACTGATACACAATCTTCGTCAACTGCTTCCAAAGTGGGATATTCGAACTTGTTCATTAAAGGAAGCTCTACAGGAAATTGATGCAGGTCGACCAGTTGCTATGCGTTTTGATCGCTACTTTAGCCTTCAGTGGCGAGATACAAGATCAGCCTTTGCTTATCATTGGGTACCGCTTATTGGCTATGAGATAAAAAATGATGAGCTATGGCTAATATTCCATGATAATGGTGGTCCACAACGTGATAGCCAAATTCGTCAGGCTCTCTATAAAGACAACGACAAGGTTTTATCCTTCGTAAAAATGGTTCCTTACTAGAGCAAATATCGATTAGCCTTCTATTTGTTTTCTATTCTTTTCCTTACAATAAAAAAGCAGAGCATATGACTATACTCTGCGATGATTGATTAAATAAGCGAATACAAAGAACGGGCATGCTTGGCAATTAGCGTGTAGCCACGCTCTTCTATTGCTTTAAAAATATGTGGTTCGTAAGTTGGTAACACAAGGCTTGTAAAATCAGCGTCAATTGGTACATTGGTTTGAATCGTTGCAAGCTCATGTGATAGCTGCAACATATCTAAATTATCTTGAATTTTTGTTCTTTGACCTGGCTTTAATTCACCGAGAGATGCCAGGATTTTGTCTATTGAGCCATATGTTTGAATAAGCGTTAATGCTTGTTTAGGACCAATCCCTTTCACACCGGGGTAGCCATCACTTGAATCACCCATAAAGGCTTTCACCTGTGCAAACTGTGATGGTTCAATACAATATTCTTCTTTAAAGCGAGCGTGTGTATAAATATCATATTCTGTATAGCCCTTTTTCATAAACGCAATTTCTGTAGATGGTCTTAAAAGCTGAAGTAAATCCTTATCACCACTAATGACCGTAATATCTGCCTCGTCCTGCCATTTCGTTATCATGGAGCCAATTAAATCATCTGCCTCCATGCCCTTCACGCCGAAATTTTGCCAGCCCATTTGCTGCGATAAATTTTTCGCCATATCAAATTGTGGTAGCATTTCCTCTGGAGGTGCTGGGCGATTCGCTTTATAGCCATCAAATAAATCATTGCGGAATGTGTGTGCGCCCATATCCCAGCAAACAGCCATATGTGTTGGCTTCATAATAGTTTGTGCTGTTAGAACATGTCGCACAAACCCTTGGGCTCCATTCGTTGGTGTTCCATCTGCCAAGCGAATAAAATGCCCCATGGCAGCCGAAGCGAAAAAAGAACGGAATAACAGTGCCATACCGTCGACAATCAATAATCTTGGTTTTGTTGTCATCATAAATTTCCTCTCTATTACAATACAAAGTTTGTATTTATTTATTGTTTTCTACTTAAACATTATAGCAAACTTTTAAAAATCAGCATTGTTAATACTCGGAAATACACTTGCTTTACAACATAACCTTTCCCTTTTTCGAGATACGATTGCGATGATCTAGCTGAATGCCTGTTAACCATTGTAAAAATGCGGTTACACCGATTTTAACAGTTTCTGGACGTAGTATACCTTCTTTAGGATCAGCATAAACAAAATCAATATGACGCACACCTTCATTTTCACCAATAAGCTTGAGGATATCAAATAACTCATAAGCCGTTAAACCACCAGGTGAAGCTGCAGGAACATCACAGGCAAATACAATATCAAGTGCATCTAAATCCACTGATACATAAATGCGATCTACTTCATACATAAGCTGACGCAGCATTTCACGTATTGTGAGTTGAATACCATCACGTCGCATTTGCTTTAACGTAATCATATGGATGCCTTGTTCTTTAGCATAATGAATCATTTCGGGTGAATTGAAGAAGCCATGCAAACCGACATTATAGACATGTCTCCCCTCCACAACCCCTGCTGCAATTAACTGATGAATTGGAGAATCTTGCGCTAAACCAATTTCCTCTTGGTTCCTTGCATCTAAATGCGTATCAATCTGAATGATGCCAATGCGATCTTGTGGGAAGGCATTTTTTATACCTTTTATGGAGTGTGCGGTAATAGTATGATCTCCCCCTATCAAACAAGTAAAACTTCTTTGAAAGGCTATACTTAAATTTTCCGCAGCAGCCTCGATGGCAGATTCCGAAAGCATTCTATCATTTTCTAGAATCGCTACATCCCCGATATCCACAACTGAAAGGGCACGTAAATTCACCTGCTCATCTAAATTATACGATTGAAAACCTGGCCAAGCCTTACGAAAGGCTGTTGGGTATTGCGCTTTTGATGACGCACCATTGGCATATGATAAAAGAGCGCCATATACGACAATATCCACCTCATTCGGATTCGGATTTGTTTGTTGCTTTATCCACTGATGCATAGCTGATCCATTTTCCTGCTTCCATTGGCATTCTGACTGTGTAAACATATTCATCTACCACCTTCTTCTCTTTTCCTTCAAGTTCAATTGACCTAAATCAATTGGTGCTCCCCTGTAAATGTCCTAACATATTTTCTTTATAGTAATAGTACCATTCGTACAATGATTTTCGTCAAAGTTTTTCTTTTTTCCTCTTTTATTGAAAATATTCTTTTGATCAAATAAAAAAAGCAAACTTGAAATCAGTTTGCTCAGAAATTGCATGTTTCTTTTGTTAGGAGATTGTTGCTTTTCTCAACTTTTTGAGTGTTGTTCACCGACCTTGAGCGCTTTGACACTTTTAATGAGCGGGTACCACTCTTTTGTGATCACTTTGAGACTCTTAATGAGTGGCTTTCTCTCTTGTGCGAGTACTGTCAATACTCTTCAGAGAGCGAACCTCTTTTTTACCAACTCTTCGTCCAGAAATCTCTCTTACTCAAGCAGAGAACTCTTCCATTTCGTCTACTTCTGCTGTTTCGAAAGGCTATCGCAAAGTTCCGCTACCTCATACATGGAATAGCTTTGAAAATTATATTGACTACGCAGTTCTTGATGATAACTTAATAGTTCTTCTAGCATCGCCAAATTCTTATCAATATGCTTGCCAAAATTATGAGGATGCCACCATAAATGATAAAAGGCTTGTGCCTGTGCAGCCTTGAGCATGCCTTCCTTTATTCGCTTTACTTTTAAATTTTCGAATATACGCAATGGACTACAGTATGGTCTTAAAAAAGCACTTGATCGAATATTAATCAGTTGCTCCTCTTGCATTTCTTCCAGGGTGGCTATATGATGACCAGTTATATTCCAATAGCTATCTAACCACTTCTTAGCACCTAAAAGTCTTCCCTTTTTCGTAAACTTTTGCGCGTCATATAGCATATGATTTTCTGTGCCTCTATAACAAACATACCCCGCTTCTAAACATGCTGTAAAATAGTCTTTGTTTACTTGATTACGAGGAAAGACAATGGATTTCATTGGCGCAGTATAACCGTCACTAATTGTTTTGGTTGCATGTAAATCTGCACAAAAGGCAGCTTCTGTTTGGCCCTTCTCCAAGCAATAAAAATGAGAAAAGGTATGACTTCCTATTTCCTGATGTGGTGTACGTTTAATTTCCTCTATTAAGGATTTACCAAAATGCAGTAGATCTTCTTGTTCATTTTCGCCAACTTTTGCTAGCTGTGTATGTGCTGCAAAGCGCATATTTTCATATTTCACAGGGATACCTCGCAAATAATGAGCCATTTCTGCCTTTGATTCAGCAAACAATAATCCAACTGTAGCCCAAGTTGCATGGATGTCATATTGCTCAAATAACGCTAGTATCCTGGGCAAGGCTTTACGTACACCATATAGGTTTTTATTGTATTGGCCATAACGAAATACGTCATGGACACCCCAATTCAGCTCAAAATCTAATGAAATAACGAGACCCCCACCATTCATGTTGCTACTTCCTCCATTTTTGCACACCTAGTAGTAGTGCACGTATTTTTGATTGGATAATGTAGCCTGAGTAAACATGAACAACCTGGCCACCAAAGCTTAATTTAAAGGCTCGTACATTTCGATTGTCCGTTAATTCTCCCATATCATATAAGACAAAACCTTGCTCCTTTAGGTGTAGCAGATTATGCCAAATTAAAAACCGATTTGCATAACGGAAAGGACGTTTTAATTGTGCAGGCAATGCTGTTCCATGACATGTTGCCTCGAAATAAGACATCGCTTTTTTCTCATGCACAATATCTAATCGATAACATAATGTCTGTCCACAAAAACTCTGGATCTCTGATAATAATAATGCACCCTGTTCATTGAGGAGCAGAATCGTTTCCATTTGCGACTTGCTGATTGCTTCAATTTTTTTTCTTTTGGCAAATTGATTGTAAAATTGCTGAAAGGCTTTCAAATTTTCTATGGATGGCTCTTTATACAAAATGACTTGATAGGATTCTTTTTGGGCACGTCGTAAGATTTTACGATTCCCTTCAGACAGTGCTAAATACAATGAAAGCTCATGCTCTTGCAAAGAAATGTGAATCGTTTCGCTTTTTACAAGCTTCCGACTTGGTACTAATGAATGCGTATAGCCTACAACTTTCATAGACTTTCGAAAATTGGCTGGCTTTTCAAGAAAATAAAAATGCTGCATTGCGATATTCCATCGCTTACTTTTAATGGACAGAATGTACATCGCCCCCACTCTCTGTATATTTTTCTACACGGTGTCGCTCAAAACGAGCAATTTTATAATGTTTCATTCGAGAAATAGGTTTATAGCCTAGCTGTACTAAGCGCTTGCGCTTGCGCCATTGCCAAAATCTTACCGTTATCCACAATGTTTGTGCTGGTTTTATTTTCCGTAAAAAAGCTGTAATAATATCGATTTGTTTGAAAACATCATAGGCTAAAAAATAGGTTTGTTTCGGTAAGGCTTCTACAATTTGCATTGAATCTACTCGCCAGTTTGTGGCATGTAATGCAAACGCCAGCTTATTCGTTTCCGCAAAGGAGTCTTTATAAATCGTATAGCCCTTATAAAGGAGGGCCATGACTTCTTCCTGATCAAGTTGCATCGCTTCCTGAATCGACATCTCTTCAAATAAGTTTCCGACAGGTTGCTGCGGTGATACGTCCTCTGATGGGGATAATTCATACAGCTCCACTTGTTTCAAACGAATAAATTTTTCTACGAATTGTTGTCCATATTCTAGCCAATCTTTTACCTTTCCATACTTTACTAAGTATCGTAAATAGCCCAGTGTGTTACGCTTCCAATCTACGACTCGTTGGTTCCCTTTCATAAATTCTTTGAGCCTTTGCTTTAACAATAAAAAACCTGCCAGTAGATTTGTACGTTTCGTACCGCTGCTAGCAAGCATCTGTCTTGTAAAATCAATGTCTGAGCGCCAGTCAAATTTATAAGACTCATAGCCTATGCTCATATCATATAAGCGATAGTTAGCAGTAAACGTTCGCTGGATGGCTTCCTGAGTGACTATCCGACCAGCACCAAATAAATTAAATGTTGGCTCATGTGCAAGAGCATATGTTACATAGCGGCCACGACAGCATAATCCATAGGTAAAAGCAATCCACTGGTTTTCAAAGACAAGTGCATCGACCTCTACCTGTAACGCCTCACCTTTAAGCATCGTTAAACGCTCAAAAAAATCTCTTTTCTTGCCTTTTGTAAAGCCACTTGTATCTAGTTTTTTTGCCCAACGTCGATCAAATAACCGAAACATTTGCCAAAGCTCATCCTGTGAAGCCTCTCGTCTTTCTAAGGAGCCTAAATTTCTTAGTTTTCGTTCTCGTCGATCAACGCCATGCATTTTTCGACGTTGATTGAAATGGCGATGAAAATCAATTTCTGAAAAAGCAAGATAGGGTGTCACAACTCGGAACAGGCTTGTACGTAATTGTCTTTCTACAAAGTATTGCTCTAAGATCTTAGTAGACACCTTACTTTCTAATAACCCATGCAAGGAAAAAAGAATATGCCGATGCTTTTTGATTAGCTCATCAAATACAAAGGTTGTAACTTGCTGTAACCATTCCTTTTTAGCCACAACCCCTGTATAATTGGCGATGTTTTCTCCTGCAAAAGCATACACCCTTATCCCCCAACGAATAGACACTGTAAAAGGAAAAAAGGCCCTAATCGTCCCCTTATGTTCAATGGCGTAAAGCTCTACACGCTCTTTCCGTCCTACAATTTGCCACCAATTATAAAACCACGCAAATTCTATAAATGGATTATCATTGTTCTCTTCTTCTAAAATGGCGTCCCAAATTTCCTTGTACCACATAAGCTCATCATCAGTTCTAATACGAATTAATTGCAATTTAATCCCCTTTCTTCACTAGTTCTGAAATAGCCTGTTGATAAACCATTAATGTTTTTTGATACATGGGGGTGAAGGTGAAGTACTGTAAATAACGCTGCTCACTGGCCGCCCCCATTTCCCCTCTTAAAGGAGCATCCATTAATAATTGATGCAGCCTCTTCTTCAATAATTCATTATTCTCTCGCTCCACTAAAAACCCATTGTCATGATCAATAATAAGCTCTTTCACACCACCTACATTTGTTGCAATAATAGGAAGTCCTACCCGCATCGCTTCAATAATCGAAATCGGCAAGCCTTCCCAATCTGATAACAGAACAAATAGATGGCATTTCTCAAGATAAGAATGAACGTCTAATTGATTACCTAAAAATGTTACACGATTTGATAAACCATTCTGTTCAACAAGATGTTCTAAAGCTGGACGCAGAGAACCATCCCCAATCAATTGAAGATGCCAAGGGATATCTGTCAGTTCTGCTAAAGTCTTTAACAAGACATCTTGTCTTTTAGGCACTTCAAAACGAGCAACCATGACAATGACTGGCTGCTCCATGCATATCTTTTCAGTTGTCTCATTTCTCTCTATTGGGTCAATGCCGTTGTGAATAGTCAGCAATTTATGAGCAGGAGCGACCTTTTTCAGTAGTGCTAGTTCCCGATCATATTCAGACACCGTAATAATTTTTGTCGTAAATGGCTGAATGGATCTTTCCATCCGTTGATAGAACAGCTTTTTCTTGTAAGGAACGCCTTCTGTAAAGCTCCAGCTATGTGCCGTAAAAATAGTTGGAATTTGTAACAACCTACCCACTACGCGTCCAATCACACCAGCCTTAGAGGAGTGGGTGGCTATAACGTCTGGTTGTAGATGTTTGAAAACGGCTCTTAATTGCCAAAATGCTTGAAAATCTTTTGCCAGATGAATAGCCCGTTGAAGAGCAGATATACCAATAACTGGAATTTCATGTTCTTGTAAGTGCCACAGTGATGGTTGATAGGAGCCCGTCACTACTGTGATATCATGCCCATCCTGTTTTAAGTGGATAGCAAGTGCCTCCACATGTTTTTGCGCACCTCCAACTTTATCCATTCGTGTAATAAGCTGAACGATCTTCAGTATGGCCACTCCTTATGTTTTAATAAGCACCTGTGCGTGTAGCTACAACATAAATTGTCTTCAACAAAATTTGGACATCCAACCAAAAGGAATAATGATCAACGTATTCAATGTCATATGATATTTTTTGACCATGTGAAATATTCGACCTACCATTAATTTGAGCGAGGCCAGTTAATCCTGGCTTTACCTCCAAACGCCGAGCCTGTAAGGAATTATATGCATTCGTGATCGTTGGTACTTCAGGACGTGGACCTACAATGCTCATATCACCTTTTAACACATTTAAAAGTTGTGGAATTTCATCAATACTGAGTTTTCGAAGAATAGCGCCCACTTTTGTGATGCGTGTATCTTGCTCTGTTTTAAAATAATAATCATCCGGGATACCATCAGCACAAATAGTCGGCATATTGACTGGAACTGCCTGAATACACATTGTTCGTAGCTTCCAAATCACAAAGCGGTGATGATCGAGGCCAGTTCGGATTTGTTTAAAAAAAATGGGGCGACCTGTCGTTATGAGTAAAATGAGGAATATAGCTAGCATTAGAGGTATCGTTATAAAAAGCAAAAATAATGCCCCAATAATATCAAATATTCTTTTGCCGTACTGACCATAGAATGTGAGATTCTGAGCTGTCTGAACGTGCAATACATCATCCTTTGCATTTTTTTAGCACTTAACTCTATATATTCATTTTGAACATTTCTAGAACTCTTTTAGAAAAAGTGCTTATTTTATGAAAAAAAGAGTTATATCAGCGTTACTTGCTGAATAACTCTTGCTGTCTTATTATATGCTTGCTTCAAAAACTTGAACATCACATTCAATCACAACATTACCTTTCAATGCTTTACTGATCATACATGTTTGTTCTGCCTTGTGTGCTAAGCGTAGAAGTCTTTTTTCAAGATGTTCTGTTAGCTCTTGCACAATAATAGTCGGTTTATGCACAATTTTTTCATACGTAAAAATGCCATTTTCTACACTAACAAATCCGTGTGCCTGCATGGCTAATTCCAGCACATCGATTTCTGACCTTTCGAATAAAGCAGCTAGTGTAATTAAATAACAGGTTGCAGCTGCCCCTAAAAGCATTTCATCTGGATTTGTACCAATGCCAGGTCCATTCATTTCCCGAGGAATAGAAATTTGTGTTTGCAAATTACGAGCTTGGATATTTCCTGTACCGTTTCTTCCTTCTGACCAAGTTAAGTCCATTATAAATTTATGCTGAACCATTCTAGATCCTCCTTTATTTATGAAGCGAAGAAAGATGCCCGCTTACAAATGTAAGACGAGCATTCCTTTTATTCAACTGTTACTGTATTTTTTTCTGTCTCAATATGACGACCTTTCTTAGTCACGGTTTGGTACTCCGCAAGACGAGCCGTTGTACGCCAATAGTGATAGACAAGTCGATCAATCCACAGCAAAGTCTCCACTTTCGATACGGCTGTCTCTAACTCTACCACATTTTCAACAGTATGCTCAAAATATGCGTTTCGTTTATCACGACGCACCGCAGCCATTTCAGAGGAAGTAACCTCAAGCAAGGTAGCAATCTCAGGTAGACGTTCATCCTCATCAATGATTAATAGTACTTTTCCCAATACCTCTAACCACTTTTGGGTTAATGTCTCCTGTAATTGAAAGGCATTTGGATGTTGCTCACGTAATGCCTTTGACAAACGATATAAGTGGTCTAAAGCATGTAAAAGGGCAATATGCTTATACCGTTCTTTTTGAGAGGAAGATTGGATAGCATCCATAAATAAACGTGTTTTTTCGATTGCCTCATCTATTTGAGCCAATCTACTGTCTGTTTCAGCTGTGCGTTTTTTTCCTTGAATAAGTGAAACGAGTACAGTCGTCATTTCCTTAGTAATATCTTGCAATGTATTAAAGGATACCTCTACAGCAACCCCAGGTAGTTTGGCAACACTACTATCTAAATTACGAGTTAAATAATTTCCTTTTTCAGGTATCATTTTTTCAATGGTCTTTGCAAAAGGACGAACAAATGGTATAAAGAGTATCGCGCCAATCACACTAAATAATGTATGGAAAACAGCAATGCCCAGTGTTTCATCAAAGCTACCATTGATGGATTTCGTGACGAACTCTGTAAGAGCAAACATAAATCTTGCACCGAATGTCACTAGTATAGCCGTGACAACATTGAACATTACATGTGTCACAGCTGTTCGTTTTGCAGCTGTTGATGCACCAATCGCAGCAAATAACGCTGTAGCTGTCGTCCCGATATTTTGACCAATGACTAAATAAGCAGCCTGTTCAAAATCAATGGCACCTGCATATAAAGCTGTTAAAGTGGCTGCTATTGCAGCACTAGAAGCCTGCATAATAACCGTCATGATAAGACCCAAAACAATTAAAATTAGTTTTCCACTAATAGAATTTGGACTAAATGCATCGAATGGAATTTTATCTTGTACCGCAGCCATTCCTCCCTGAAGAACATCAATGCCTAAAAATAATAAGCCAAAACCAGTCACTAACCCTCCAATTGCTTTGTAATCTCGCGGTGCGAGCAATTGAACAAATACACCAAGCGCAATAAAAGGCAAGGACATTGTCTGCATATTGATCTTAAAGCCGATTAATGAAATAATCCAACCAGTACTCGTACTCCCGATATTGGCGCCAATAATAACGCCAATCGATTGGACAAATGTGAGAAGTCCAGCACTGACAAAACCTATCGTAATCAAGGTCGTGGCCGTGGAGGATTGTACAAGCATTGTCATAAATGTACCAGATAATACCGAGCTAATGGTCCCACCTGTAAAACGATTGAGCCATTTTTTCAATGCATCTCCTGCCAATTCCTTTAAACCGTTTGTTAGCATCGTCATTCCAAGTAAAAATAAACCGATGCCCCCAAGCACATTGATCAACCTATCAACACTCCCTACTAAAATTGTATCTCTATTGTGAAAGACTCCTTTTTAAAGGAGTTTTATTCCCCAAACATTCTTAATAGTACCATTATTAAATTTGAGAAAATAGGGATATTTCCCTGCATTGTACAAAATCAACCGTTATTTTACGAAAAACAATATGATAATTTTTATGGTAGAATAGAATAAATAATTCTTTAGGAGATTTTCAAATGATTTTAACAAAGCAAGAAGCAATACAGGCACTTAAAAAGAACAAATTCATCGGTTTTACTATTACAACTGGTAATATTATTATGAAAAAGATTAATAAAACCGAGTATAATATTTTTGTTTTCGAAGAAGGAAGAGAAAAACCATTACGCTATGTAGGCTCTATCATGAACGTGATGGCGACAATGAGCGATAAAGCTTCTAAGAAAGATTTTGTGATTGTTGAACAACTACCAGAAGGAAACAGTGCTAAAGAAACTCAATCTTCTGAACAGGAAGCAACGATAGAGGAAAAAGTAGCACCAAATGAAGAAAAGCCTTTAGTTGAAGGACAAGAAGAAAGCCGTGCGATTGCTGGCTATGAAGGCTTATATGAAATGACTGCAAGTGGTCGAATTATTACAGTAAGAGAAAACCGCCCATTGGCTCGCTGTAATGATGAATATGGCTTCCATATTGCGCGACTAACAAAGGACGGCAAAGCATCTAGCCATAATGTTTTTGAACTTTGGAAACAGACATTCCCAGAGCTGGAGCACACTCTTTTCAAAGGTGCCTTAAAAGCCAAGTATGGTACAGGCTGTATGCTAATTAATAAACCTGGTATTCATTTTTAATGAAACACCCTCAGCAAAATATGCTGAGGGTGTTGTTATTTAGATATGGTATATTTTTTGCCACTTGAAAATCTTTATTATATTAATTTTAGCTACTTTATGGAAGCCTGCCTGTATGAGCTTTCTTCGTCGGGATCTCTCATACCACGGAGCTATTGTACAGACTGCTCTCCCTTCCCGCTGCACATCTGCAACAATCTCCTCTAGTCGCAGGCTATCATATTCTTTTATAAACGACATATTGTCTGACAGCTCATAGGTATAGTTAACCGTTTCTTCCGCTACCGTTTTATCGTGTCGCTTATAGATGACATGATCGCTATCTGCAAAGAGTCGATAGCCCTTATAGACATCAGTAACATTTGTCGCTCGATCCTTCGTTGTCATGATGTCCTTCATTGATAATTCTTGAAACCTCACATTTTTATTATTCTGTTGTTGCTCTGCAATATAAACGTCTAAAATATGAATGGCTAGCATCCGTTGGAACATTTTCGTAACCGCTCTTAGCCAATCTTTCATGCTTGCATGCTTTAGAAAATAACGTAGTTCTCCTAATCGGTCTCGCTTCAATTTTACTAGCTGATGATTATTCGTTAACAGATCTTTTAGGCGATCACGTATGACCATCCATAATCGAATACTACGCTCTTTAACTCCTTTTGTACTCATCACAAATTTCCTAGTAAAATCAATATGTGTATACCATTCAAACTTATATGGCTCATAGCCACTCCCTAAGTCATAATAACGATAGCCAGCTTGATGTGCTTTTAGCATATTTTCTTTTTCAATCAGGCGTCCTGGACCAAATAGATTAAAATCTGGCTCATGGCCCATTGCCTGACAAAAATTGCGGTCTCTACAGCATAGGTCAATTGTAAAAGCAATCCACTGTCCTTCAAATTGTAAGCTATCGACTTCTACGCGAAGCTCCTTACTGTTGGTTTTAGCTAGCTGCTCATAAAATAGACGAGTTTGCTTTTCGGTAAAGCCACTTTTATCAATTTTCTTTTGCCATCTTCTCTTGAATAATGTAAACATGTCTTGTAGATGATTGTGATTTACTTCTTGAAAGACAACATGGCCAAGTGAATTTAATTTGTTTTCACGCCGTTTAAGACTTTTGAATTTCTTGCGATGCCTCTTTAGAAATGTTTCCATAGGAATGGTTTGAAAATCAATATAAGATGTGACAGTTCGAAAAATCGAATGAGGCATCTGATATTCAATCGCATATTTTTCTAATTCTTGAGAGGTATTTTTACTTTCTAGTAATCCATGTAACACGATTAAATAACGCTTATATTTTCGTGAAAACTCCTTCAAAAGAAACGTAATGGAAGGTTCTAACCACTCCTTGTCAGCGATCACTTCCATATAGGTCGCAAAACCTTGTCCTAAAAAGCTGAAATAATGGATTGTACCAAAACGTATAGAATGCACTAACGGAAAAAAGGCAACTGCTCTACCTTGATCTTCCACTATGTAAATCTTGACATTGTCATGAATCCCGAGCGTTGTCCACCAAGTTGAAATCCATTCGTACTCAATAAAAGGGTTATTATTATACTCTTTTTCCAAAATCTCTGACCAAGTGCTCCGATAGGGCTCTAACTCTTCGATAGTCGTTATGAGTTTATAAGCTAGCAATGAACTAAATCGCTCCTTTTCACGTGATCATCGCCATACATTTAGTAGCCACTATATTCCTAGCAAGAAAGTATTAGAACATTACACCAACGTAAAAACCCTTCCTTATTAGAAAGGAAGGGCTTCGTTTCATTTACACGTTTACAAGTGATGCCTCATCTTTTGTCACTGCATTGGCCATATGTGCTGCCGCCACAAAACTTAGTGTCATCCCAGGCCCAATGGTTGCGCCTGGGCCAGGATACGTTTCCCCCATGATAGATGCTGAACAATTGCCAGAAGCGTACAACCCTTCAATGGGTTCGCCATTCTCCTTTATTACACGAGCATATCTGTCCACTACGAGGCCCCCTTTTGTGCCGATGTCTCCAGGATAAAGACGCAATGCATAGAATGGTGCTTTCTTGATTTCTGCTAAATTTGGGTTTGGTAGTGTCGGGTCCCCGTAGTAATTATCATAGGCACTATCTCCTCGATAAAAATCATCATCGTGTCCGTTCCGCGCAAAGTCATTAAAACGATTCACCGTTGCTACTAGGCTCTCCGCTGGCACATCCATTTGTTTGGCAAGCTCTTCAATCGTATCCGCACTTTTGGCGACTCCATGCTCAAACCAACTTTTCGGGAATGCCTGTCCTGGGAACAATCCTGTAAAAATATAGCGACTTTTGGCTGAGGCATCAATTAATATCCAAGAAGGAATAGCCTGCTTTGTGACCTCTTGATGCTTATACATCGTATCCACGAATTCATGGTATGGAGCTGCTTCATTGACAAAACGGTGCCCTGCACTATCCACTACAATCATATTGGGCACGCCACGATCTGCCACAAGGAAGAATGGATGTCCTTGTGGATCAATAACAGAAGGGGCTCCCCATACTTTATCCATTAAATCCAACGTTGCACCAATTTTTACGCTAGGTTCAAGGATGTCACCTGTTTGACCTTCTGGAGAAGAAGTCCATGCAGCATTCGTAGGACTTGGTAAATACTTTTCCCGAAGTGTCTGATTATGTGAGAAGCCACCTGATGACAGAACAACACCTTTCTTTGCCTCAATTTTAAGTTCTTGTCCATCTCGTTCCACAATAATTCCAATTACTCTTCCTTTGCCCATAATGAAATCTTTAAAGGCCGTAGATAGCCAAAGCTCACCATTTGCTTCTGCAAGGGAGAGGCGTAAACGTGCAATTAAAGCTTCTCCTAATGCTACTGGATCGCTCTTAGTCACTTTTGACTTGACTAAACGCGCCCCTAATTTCAGTGCAGTAGTTTTACCTTCTAGCGTCCGTGTAATCATATTCACTTTATGAAACTCGTAGCTATTCATCGTGAAGCCTTTTGTTGATAGAGATGCACGACGCATAGAATTTGCTAAAGAGCCCATTTTTGTTAAATCGAAAATAAGTGGTTCAATGGAGCGTCCCTGTGACAAGCCACCTGGTTTTTCTGGATAATAATCCGAGTAGCCTTTTGCATATTGGAAGCGCATATGCTTTGTTTTATTGTATAAAAAACGTAACATTTCAGGCCCTCTCGTAATATAAGCTTCCTTTAGCTCTTCTGGCACACGATCACCGATTGTTGAATCAAGATATTGGCGTGCAAGTTCATGTGTATCTGGGACACCTGCACCTTTAATGATATGATTATTAGGAACCCATAAGGCACCGCCTGAAATAGCAGAAGCACCACCATAGCGATCTGTTTTTTCTATCACTAATGATTTCATTCCTTGTAACTTTGCTGTTAAACCTGCCGTCAATCCCGCTGCACCAGAGCCTACTACTACTACATCATAACTTGCATCCCATTTCATTCAACCATTCCTCCCTATATGAGCATAATCGATGAATCAGTCCTTTCTATTAAAAAGTATAGAATTAAACCAATATTCAGTCAATTTAAACCATTCCCTATTTTTCCACAAAAAAAGGCGCATACTTACTCTCCATTTAAGGTTTTAGAATCACCTTTATACAGTTATCTTCCCGTCCACCAAATATTTCATAGGCCTTATTTGCTTCTTCTAATGGCAATTGATGTGTAATGATACGATACATTAAAAGGCAAGAGGACACAGTCACCCTTTTTCACTTTTGTCACATGCTCTTACCTATTACATAATTCTTATGTGAAGAAATAGCGCCTTGGAAATATGCAAATCAGTTCCACGAAGAGCAGTAGAAGTGATTTTCACAATAATATCATCCTTCTTTTAACAGTTGGACCCTCTAATATCTTTATTTCCATGATAGGTTACAGCCTTCACGACAACACTCCCTTTGCATAGTATCATCACAAAAAGCATAGATTTTCGACTCTATTCTTTCCTTCGCTAACCTGCAGTATGCACATCTTTATCATTATCGTTTTTATGCAGGCAAATCAAGGTCAAGCATATTCATTTCTACTTAGCATATAGTTTGATAAAGACATTAAGTTGATGATGGGCGGAGGAATTTTACAGGTGAGTGCAATGATACTTGGCGGTTTTCTATTTTTCAGTGTGAGCATGGGGGGCGCGATTGCCTGGATTTTCTCTAAGCTATTTCAGCATACAACACAGGGATTATCATTATTGTGCGGAGGTTTTTTAGTAGGCTTACTTGTGCTAGATATCATCCCTTCTTCCTTTCAAATCTATCAATCATTTGGGATTATATTAGGTATTTTTATTGGTTATTTCATCTTCCAACTACTAGATACCTTATTTCATGCTTCTCATGCACAGAATCCCTCTGTCTCTCTATTAACACTAGCTATGATTATCCATACAATACCTATTAGTCTCACTGTTGGAAATTTACTTGGAAATGCTGCATTAAGTATTTCTCTCACAGCCTCCATTATTCTCCACCATGTTCCAGAGGGATTTGCATTATCTACTGCACTCATCTCTCAAGGTGAAAGGCTTTGGAGACTTTTCATTTATTTCTTCATCTTCTCTATTTTCTTTAGTATTTTCATCTGGTTTGGTCAGTATTGGGCTTTACCAGACAAAGCACAAGGGATCTTAATGGGCATTTCGATAGGATTGATTGCTACAGCTAGTATTTCTGAATTCATTTTGCATCAGCTACAGAGAGTCTCATTTAAAGCATTTTTTATGTATCTATTTCTAGGTTATTTCCTAAGCTATATTTTCCATATACTTGTTGAATAACAAAGGGATGTCTCCGCGCATGAGACATCCCTTTCCTCTTTTATTCTTCTTCACTAACTAGCATTAAAGTAAGCGTTAAAATTTTAGAAACCTCTGCCCGAGTAAGATTACCTTTTGGATTAAACTTACCATTCGTACCATTTAAAATACCTAGATGTTGCAATAGACCAATAGCCTCTACTGTTTCTTGACGCATTTGATTTTTATCTGTGAATGAATTGTTTTTGCTCACTTGCGCAACATCCACTTCCATACCTTCTAAATACCTAGCAGTAATATAGGCCATTTCCTCTCGTGTAACGGGCTTTTTCGGCTCAAATTTTTCACCATTGAAAATATCGATTAAGCCATACTCTTCAAGAATCGCTACTTCCTTAGCACCCCAGAAACCATTAAGATCCGTATAAGAAGCAGGACCTTCATAATCATCATTCACATTTAAGCCAGATGCACGGAAAATAATAGCCGCCAGTTCTCCACGCGTCACTTGTCCATTTGGATTAAACGTAGTAGCTGTTGTCCCATTAATGATATCTGTTTGATATAGTAACTGAATATAGCTTTCAGCCCAATGACCAATAGCATCCTTGAAATATCCACCTGATTTTAACTCAATGTCGGCACGAGCAAATACCTGTACCATATCATTTAAATCTTCTGCACTAACTGCTTCCCATTTGCCAGCTGTATATACTTCACTCTTATAGCCATTACTAGTTTGTGTAATTTTTATTTGAATTGCCTGCCCAAATAACTTCTTCAATTCTTCATAGTTTTCCTTAAACTCTTTTTCTCCCTCTGGATAGAGGTTTGTACCATCTTTGTACGATTGAAGAATCGCCTCTAATGAAATTTTTACTGTAATACTATTTTTTGTTGTAACAATCGACACTTCGTTATTTTCAAAGCCTATTTTAGATAACAAAAGCATTTTATAAATATCTTGATAGGGCATGGCTTGTAACTGACTAGTAGCTGCAACATTCTGCTTTGGATGAATTATATTTGCCACATTTACTACATCCTGTGCATACGCCTGTCCACCAAACCCTCCTGTAAAACATGCAATACTCAGTGCACCAGCTAACATTATTTTCTTCACTGTTATTCCCCCTTCGATTCATAGATTCAGTGTACTAAAACAACAGTTTGTAAATCTATAAAAATGTGGGAATTATACAATAATTATATAAAAGTCCTGTTATTAACACATTATAATTTTCCTATTTTACTTGTGAGTTTGAAACTAGTTTAACAGAAGAACAATTTACTTAATGCTATCTACAACCATTACATATGTAATTAGATATATCTCTTAAATGAGGGCAGCTCTTAAAGGCTGTTCTTTGTTATATTTCTTTAACAGTGGGTACATACTTGAAAAGAAACTTCTTTCAGATAACTTTATATTTATATAATATTAGAGGCTTTCATTTGATTTTTATTCAAGGGTAGAAGTAGTATGGAATTGTAACGAAGGATTATCTACATATCCACACTATTATATTAATGTAACAATTCCAAAGGAGGAATTTCGATGAATTATCAAAACATTACAGTTGCAGGTAGTGGTGTATTAGGAAGTCAAATTGCTTATCAATCTGCTTTCAAAGGTTTTAATGTAACAGTGTATGACATTAACGATGAGGCGTTAAAAAATGCACAGGATCGTATTACAAAATTAAAACCATTTTATCAACAAGATTTAGGTGCTACACAAGAAGAAGTGGATGCAGCCTATGCACGTCTTACATTTAATAGTGACTTGGCGCAAGCCGTTGCCAATGCTGACCTTGTTATAGAAGCAATCCCTGAAGTTGTAAGCATCAAAACAGAATTTTACACGAATCTTGGAAAAGTAGCACCAGCAAATACAATTTTTGCAACAAACTCGTCTACTTTACTACCAAGCCAATTTGCTGAAGCAACTGGCCGTCCTGAAAAATTTTTAGCTCTTCACTTTGCTAATACAATCTGGAAAAACAATACTGCGGAAATTATGAAACACCCTGGTACAGATATGAAAGTATTTGATGAAGTGATTGAATTTGCGCGCGCTATCGGCATGGTGCCACTACCATTGCATAAAGAGCAACCTGGCTATATTTTAAACTCATTGCTAGTGCCGTTTTTAGATGCAGCTGAATCCTTACTTGTAAAAGAAGTGGCTGATCCAGAAACAATCGATAAAACATGGATGATTGGTACAGGCGCTCCACTTGGACCATTTGCTATACTAGACATCGTTGGCATTAACACTGCCTATAACATTGTGGAAGCGAAAGCAACTGCCACTGGTGATGAAAACATGAAAAAATTGGCTAACCTCTTAAAAACAGAGTACATCGAAAAAGGTAAATTAGGTCGCGCAACAGGCGAGGGCTTCTACACATATCCAAACCCAAGCTTTGCAAAACCAGATTTCTTAAAGGGTTAATGATTAAAAAGAGCAATTGTCCTTCTTAAAAGGGCATTGCTCTTTTTTTATCATACAAAAAAATTCCAAAAACTAGGTGTGTTTTCAAATTCCTTCGTTGTCAGCTTTTCAATAATTTTCAGCTTAATCTCCTGCTCTAAGTCTTCTCTATCCTGGTAACTTGTTTGATGAAGACACTGCTTAATTTTTGGCGTAAAATTTTCAATAATTATTAGCATCTCCTCATTCATATTGTTCTGCATTGACTAAATCTCCTCCTTTCTAATAATATGATGAAGCTTCTTTAAAGCCTTTCGATGCAGGTTGGATATATTCTGTGGTGTTGTTTTTAATGTTTCAGCGATTACTTTTATAGAATAGTCTTTGACATAAATCATTTCTAAAATTTGCAGTTGCTTGTCTGTTAATTTTTGCAAGCCTTTAAAGAGCTGTTCATTTTCAATTTTTTCTAATAATCCTTCTTCTTCGCTCTCTTCGTCTCTTTTACCGTCGTCCATTAGACCACTATCTGCGACTAATAAAAAGCGATTTTGCAATCTTCTCTTTTTTTTATCGAAATCCAAGCTAAAGAAATAAATTAAATTGCTGATATATTTTATTTTCTGTACCCTTTGATAATGAGCTTGAAATGTTTCATCAACCATTTTCAAATTACAATCATTGGGATATAAGATTGCATGTTGTACCAAATAAAGATTTTGTGCATCTGCCAAAAAACTCCTGATAATTGGGTTTTTAACCTGTTCTCTATTTCTGTAAAAAAACTCTTCTATTATTTTGTACTCATTACACATTCGCATCACTCCTATATATTCGCCTTCTTGTTCATTAAAGTGAATATCATATATCTATTATAAACCAAAAACAGAACAAATGTTCTATATTTTATTCATTCATATTGATTTTATTATTCGTACGTTCACTTTTAAGAACTGTAAGCATCACAATAATGAGGGAGGAAGATGTTATGATACCAGTTGAAACTATACAAATGTGGGTTCACCTAATAGGTAATTCAGGTTTCCCTATTGCCATTACCATCTATCTCTTTATGCGTTTTGAGAAGAAAATAGAAAATTTGGAAGCGATCATCCTGAAGTTGTTAGATAAAAGGGAAAATTAATAAGCCTATAAAAAAATTTACGGCAGCATCCTTTTTAAAGGATGCTGCCGTGTGACTTAAAGATGCTTCTGCATACCATATATGTAAGAACAAATATGTAGATGGGGGGATTTTATGGAGCTTATATTGGCCATTTTTCTCATGCTAGATATTCCCTACAATTACTTTCAACATTCATTCCCCATTATGATTGAATACTTGGGGAATCTTGGATTTTGGCTGGCACTCCCATTATCGGTCCTTACTATCTTGCTAAGTCTATGGTTACTTATAAAAAAAGTGGGCATTGTTAGCTCTTTACTTATTCTTTTTATTACGGGGATTCTTTTATTCCTTGCTTTAATTTCATTGTTCCATTGTTACTCATCCTAATAAATTGAAGCCTTTGAAGATGGAATACTTCAAAGGCTTTTTAGCATTTTTAGAAATACAGCACCATATAATCCTCATCAAAATATTGCTGTCCTATTTTTAAGGCGTTTCGTTCTGTTCCAAAAACGTGAAAACCTAACGATGTGTATAATCCTTTTGCTGATTCATTGGAAGAAACAACTGTTAAATTAATTTGCTCGACGTCTACAAGTGTCTTTGCTTGATTGATGATCTCTACCATTAGTTGTTTTCCTATGCCCAATCCCCGCTTTTTTGAAGAAACATACACGGCAAAAATACTCGCTTTATGCTTTAGCTTCATTTTATTTGCTTGCACCAATGTCGCCACACCGAGTAAATCCTCCTGGTCAAATGCCCCAAATGTAAATGTTCCCTGTCCTTCGAGCCTATTTGCAAACGACTCAAGTGACAAATCCTTTTCTTCCTCGAAGCTAGCGCCAAAAGCTTCTGGATTTGTTTGCAATCCCTCTAATCTTAAATCTCTATATACCCCAGCATCTGCTGCTGTTAATTGTCTAATTTCCATGCCTTTTCCTCCTATCATACTTTTCCTATTTATCGGCCATAACAATTGGCATTTGATGTACTTTTACAACAGTAATCCTTAAAATGGAAATAAGGGAGCTGAAAATCTATGGAATCTACTAATATGTCAAAACACTTTCTTACATTACAGGCGCAACGAGCACACTATCTACCAGCAGATTCATTCACTTTCACAGGAAGAACTATGGCGAGTAACACGTGAGGGAAAATGGTCCATTGGTGAACACTTTTATCACCTTTATTTGATTCTCAAAATGCTCCACACAGCAACCAAATATTCTTTATTCCTCATGCCTATCGCTAAAAGGCGAAGAAACAAGCCATACTCTACTGAAATACATGATATTTATGAAGAATATCAATCCAAAAAAGGACATGGAATGCGAGCACCCAGTATTTTGATTCCACCTAAGAAAATACGCTTTGTATTAAACAGTTATGATATCGAGCAATTACTTATCAACGAGACACTTGCTTTGCAAAAGTTAGTACAAAATATAGACGAGGATGTTGCAGGACACATTGTTTTTCCTGATCCCATTGCGCATTATCCTAATCTCATTCAAGCTATTCAATTGTTGGCTATTCATGAGAGACATCACTATAAGATTGCTGTTAAAAGAAAAGTGACCTAAAATGATGCTAACATTTTAGGTCACTCTATAGTTTCTAAAGCAGCATACGTAAAAACTTTTCAAAATGCACGCCTGCCTCACGAGGTACTTGCTCCTTCGAAGTAGCTTCAATTGCAGCAGCTAAAAATGTTTCTGCTAGTGTCATTGACTCCATTAAATCTTGTCCGCGCATCATGCCACCCATTATGATGGATGCGAAGAGGTCGCCTGTGCCTGAATAGCTCTCACCATTATAGTTGCGGATATTATGAAAAGACCGCTCAGAATCGACAAACATATTGCCAACATAACGCTTGTCCGTATCACCTACTGGTGGATTCAAACCCGTAATAATGACATTTGCTCCAGTTGCTTGCTGTAACTGCTGACCTGCCTCTTTAAGGGCATGAATATAATCTGTATCATTTTGATAGCTCAATAGCCTTTCATAGGATAAACCTGTAAGCAAGCAGCATTCCGTAACATTTGGCGTAATAATAT
Source organism: Lysinibacillus capsici (assembly GCF_020217405.1). NCBI lineage: Bacteria > Bacillati > Bacillota > Bacilli > Caryophanales > Bacillaceae > Lysinibacillus > Lysinibacillus capsici. The sequence continues at coordinate 3,776,297 of NZ_CP084108.1, forward strand.
CAGCACACTTTACTAACGCTTTCATACGATCAAGCAAGTCACCAGTAAACATCTTATAGACCTCACCATGATCGCCCATTACTGGATCGACAAGTAACGTTGTCTTATCTGAGTGAAACACATCTAAAAAGCGAAATATATTATTGATTTGCTCCTTACCTGTAACAAAGCCTGTATGAATCCCATCAAAGGTAGCTCCAAGCTTACTCCACTCGTCTATAAAAGAGTCCATCTTTGACGTTAAATCTTCACAATAGAAGCTTGAATATCCTGTTTGTGCCGTTAAAATAGCTGTTGGTAGTGGGACTGCTTGCACACCCATCACAGAGAGTACAGGCATCGCAGCCGTCAATGAGCACTTACCAAAGGACGACATATCTTGAATTACAGCAACTTTTTTCATCATACATTCCACCTAACTCATCCTGCTTTTACTCTCCCCATCGTATCACAATTAGAAAGATGCGAAAATAACCTCAAACTGACCCTTAACTTTTTTATGAAATTGACACTTTTACAATAGTCAGTCCTTTGTTAAAGTAAAAATCATCAAAATATTCATCATAGTGAGGAAGAGACAAATGCAAAATATACAAAGGCCAACATCCTATACAAAATCACGCACAAAAACATTTGATTTAGTCATTACAGCGATTTTAGCAGCACTTGTTTTCGTTGCTACAATGTTTATCAATCTTAAGCTTCCGATTGGGCAAGGGGGCCTTATCCACTTAGGAACATCTATGCTGTTTATCTCCGCTATTCTATTCGGGCCTAAAAAAGGAGCACTTGCTGGAGCTATTGGAATGGGTTTATTCGATATCGTAGGTGGCTGGTTAATTTGGGCACCCACAACCATTATTTCACGCGCATTACAAGGCTTCATTGTCGGTAAAATTGCTTGGTCAAAAGGACATAAAGGTGATAATCTTGGGCTGAATATTTTAGGAGCAGTAGTATCAATGCCTGTGATGATTGCTGTTTACTATGTTGGGCAAGCCATTATGTTCAACAGCTGGATTGCCCCGCTGGCATCCATTCCTGGGGACGTCATTCAAAACATCGTAGGCTTAGTTATCGCCATCCCAGTATGTGTTGTACTGAAAAAAACGCCATACTTCAAAAACAATTTTTAATGAAAATACACCATCTTGCTGTTGAACAGTAAAGATGGTGTTTTTTATGGAGTGATATTCAAAAACAACGAATTTCAAGATAAAGTGAAACTAGCCTTGTTCTTTTTCATACTATAAGGTGGAGGTGGAAAAATGCCAAGAGTAAAATACCGTGATGCAGACGTTGCTTTAATGGCAAGGATGATGAGAGCAGAAGCAGAGGGTGAAGGTCAACAAGGTATGCTTTACGTGGGCAATGTCATTGTGAATCGTGCAGTGGCGTCCTGTTTAGACTTCAATGATGTAAGAACGATTGAGCAGGTTATTTACCAGGTACAAGGCGGAAACTATTCTTTCGAAGCTGTTCAAAAAGGCAATATGTTTTACCAAAGAGCAAGAGAAACGGAAAAAAGATTAGCGAAACAAAACTTAGATTTCTGGCGAGAACATCCAGCAAAATATGCACTCTGGTACTTCAATCCATATGCACCATGTCCCCCAACATGGTATGGTCAGCCGTTTACAGGACAATTTAAGAATCATTGCTTTTATGAACCTGCTCCAGATACTTGTGCCAGTGTATATATGGGATAATTCGTTCAATGTTAAAAAGGGAATACCTCTATTGCAGGTATCCCCTTTATGCTCATATTATATAGCATGGCTTAATCCATCACTCTTAAAAGCTTTTCCTTAAACATCATTACTCCAATCAAGCCAATGATAGAAAATATGACTGGCGAGATGAAGCCATAGTAGTACCCATCATTTATATTGCCTGTGGCAGCTTGAAAGTAATCTAAAATATAGCCAAAAATAATGGGCAGCAATACAGCACTTAGAAAGCCCCCTGTATTGGCAAACCCAGAAACAATACCTGATTCATTTAAAGGGAAAGTTTGACGAACTGCCGCAAAGGTTAAAGCACTTGCACCATAGCCAAAGCCGATGAGAAAGAACAGGACAATGAGCATGCAAATGGACGGATGTCCTTTCAATAAAAGAAAGGCAAACCAACTCGTTAAAACCGCAATATGCACAACAATATAGGGTCTCTTAATCGTACCTAACCAGCCAGCAATCCAGCTCATTAAAGGTGCTCCTATAAGCGCTCCGACTAGACCAATCATAATTAGCTGACTAGCCTCTGATCGTGACATCTCATACATATTGATCCCATATGGTACTGCCCACGAGCTAATAAAGCCAACATACCCGCCCACAACGCCAAAATGACAAAAAAATAAAGCCCATGCTTGACTGCTTGAAAATATTCTTCGTAATAATATGGCGCTTTTTTCACGTTTTATTTCTTTAGCTATGCTTACAGATTCCTTTGAAAAAATGCGTTTTGTGTTTTGTACAAGCACAAAATAAAGAAGTACACCACATAAGCATAGTAAAAGTCCTGTAGAGAAAAAGGTGATTCGCCAACCTAATAAAAGAATCAATGTAGCAAAAGGAACTGTTGCCAATAAGAAGCCTAAGCTCCCTGTCATACCAGCAAAGCCAATTAGTCGGACAAACTCCTTTTTATGAAACCATTGTGCCAAAATAAGCACCATATTCACCCATATGGTGGCATCTCCTACACCAGTAAGTATTCTAGAAAAGAATAGAATGAATTCATGTGTACCTAGACTGTAAAGAATGGTACCTATACCTGTAAGGGTGGCACCAATGATGAGGAAAACGTTTGGCCCAAATCGATCAGCTAAAATCCCCATTGGAATTTGTAAACTCGTGTACACAAAAAATTGAATACTCGTCAATAAGCCGATTGTCGATGCTGTTACCCCAAAATCCTCCATCAATTGATCTGTAATTAACCCTGGAGCAGTTCGCTGACTTGCCATTAACAAATAGGTAAACAATACAGCAACAAACACAATCCATCTGTACTTATGTTGTTGTTTGTCCAATAATCACTACTCCTATTAGCATTTATTTTATGTATATGAGTTCGAGGTCAGGATAAAACCTGCTTTTGAGGAAGCTTGAAAATTACGATCGCAAAAAACGCACCTAGTCTCTACTAAGTGCGTTCATGCTATATTATACTGCTGGCTGAGGCTGTTCACTGACATGTACTGCTGGTTGTCGGCCTTTCCAAGGCATGGCTTCCTCTAGCTGTCTACCTAGCTGTAATAACGTCCATTCATCTGCAAATTTACCCGTTATTTGTAGACCAATTGGTAGACCTGATTTACTTTCGGCTAAAGGCAATGATATAGAGGGCTGACCTGTAGCATTGAATAAATTTGTAAACGGTGCATACGTGAAAATTTGCTCTGTCCATTCAACAGCCGAAATATTAGGATTGTTGGCATTTAACTCACCAATTTTAGCAGGAAGTGTGCCAATAGTTGGACTCAATAAAATATCATAGTCTTCAAAGAATCCTGCTACTTGGCGTGAAACGACTGCATTTGTATGAATAGCTTCTAATAAATCAGCCGCCTTTAATTGGCCACCATATTCATAGCATTTCCAAATGGCTGCTTCAATATAGTCTGGAGAAACTGCCTTACCAGTTCCCGCTGCAGCCCCCTTAATCATGTGATAAATATTCGCTGTCCAAATAGCAACCGTCGCCTTTGTAAATGATGCTTGTTCATATTTCGGACGCGCTTCTACTACCTCGTGTCCTAGCTCCTTTAAAACTTGAACTGTTTTATGAACTGCTTCTATACATTCCGGATCGACAAATGCCCCAGAATTTGTTTCAGTTGTCCAAGCAATTTTTAGTGGGCGCACTGTTTCCTGGATAAGTTGTCCATAAGGTGCATGTGTTACTTCTAATTTGGAATAGCTCCCTAAGTCAGGGCCTGCTACTTGATCCAATAAAACAGCTGTATCACGAATTGTACGCGTCACAGCGAACTCAATGGCAATACCATTTAAAGGCTCGCTATTGAATGGACCAGCTGGAACTCTTCCCCGTGTCGGCTTTAATCCCACTAACCCACTACAGGAAGCGGGGATACGAATAGAACCTCCACCATCATTGGCATGAGCGATTGGCACAATACCACTTGCAACAGCCGCTGCTGACCCACCACTCGAACCGCCTGGACTATGAGTTAAATTCCACGGATTGCGCGTTGCACCATAAATAACCGCTTCAGTCGCTGCATTATAGCCAAACTCAGGCGTTGTCGTAGTCCCTGCTAAAATCAAGCCAGCCTTTCTAAAACGCGCCATTAATTCACTATCGACGGGTATAACCGTATTTTCTCCAATACGACTCCCCATACTATGCGAAACACCCTCTGCATGTAGCACAAGCTCTTTAATTAAAAACGGAACACCTGCAAACGGCGCATTTTCATCAACCTTTTCAATTGCCTTGTCAGCCTGCTCTTCTAACACACTAACAACTGCATTAATGGATGGATTGACTTTTTTTATTCCTTCTAACGCTAGCTCCTTTAACTCCTGTGGTGTTACCTCCTTTGATTTTACTAGCTCTGCTAACCCAATACCGTCATAGGATGCATACTCTTGTAAATTCATATCATCACCTCGTATAGTAGTAATCTTGCAACTATAATGTACTGAATATTCTAAATTTAAGATATTACCCGAAAGGATAATTCTGTTTTAAGTAGAATATAAATGCATAATAGAGAAACGAGGTGTTTTCATGTTTTTAGAAAATGATTTAGAAAACATTCTTAAAGCAAGCTATCATATTTCGAATATGAATGTGAAACAAAGCAATGAAGGTTTTAAACATGAACTATTGCAAACAATTAGTCAGCATCTCGGCTATCACCATATGTTATTTTGGGAAATAGCAAATAATGAGCTAACCGCCCCTGTGCTTTTTAATATAGAGCGTCACACGATTAATGACTATTTACAAAGATATAAAAACTTTGATCCATTGCACCCCCAAAATATAAACACACAGCCTTCCATTCAGCTAATGAGTAGGAATGAAGTGATGTGCCTGCAAAAACAAACCCACTATAAAGAAGTATTTTTGAAAGAAAATCGCTATGAAGATGAAATGGCCATGTATTTAAGAATAGACAATAGGCTCGTAGCCGTTATTGGCTTTTTAAGGAAAACAGGAGAGAAGCTATTTAATGAAAAAGATATTTTAAAGTTAGTATATTTGAAAAGAAATATCGAAAATATGTATTCCTTACATCACTTTTCACAGCCCTCCATCGTGTTGGAAATGACAGATCGAGAACGAGAAGTTTTAAAGTTTGTATTCAAAGGCTTAAAAAACATAGAAATCGCTAAGCAATTATTCGTCAGTGAAAATACAATCAAAAAACATCTTCAAAATCTATATAGAAAATTTCAAGTAACCAATCGTACCCAGCTACTGGCAAAGTGTTTAAAGTATATTGATCATATTTAGGAGGGTCATCTATTGAATTCAAAGGTAGTATGATTAATTGGCATAAAACTATTTTCCCTCAGTAAAAAATGTCCCACCAATTGGGTGGGACATTTCTAATTTTAATTCTAACTATAGAGGCGCTCTTTTACTTAATTACTTTGCACTTTATATACTTTACTATCAAGCTGTCTATCTATTGCCTGCTGTAAAAATCGCGTAGCGGTAAACAATTTTTCTTCATCAATATTCGTTTGCACACCTAAACGATGCAGGAAATTTACTAAATCATTTGTCGATACATTGCCGCTTGCACCAGGGGCATAGGGGCATCCCCCTAAACCTCCAATAGCACTGTCGTATTTTGTAATCCCCAGCTCAAGTGCTGCAAAGATATTGGCTAAAGCACGGCCATACGTATCATGAAAATGAAGGGCAAACAAATCACGATCGTATTGAGTGAGTAGCTCTGATAAAATAGCCTTTACTTGTACAGGATCCGCTACCCCAATTGTATCGCCGAGTGAAATTTCAGAAACGCCCATTGCTAGATAGGCATCAATGATATCCTTCACTGTTTGAAGCTTTACTTCATCACCAAACGGACTGCCAAATACAGTTGAAATATAGCCTCTTAACGATATACCTTCACGATTTGCTACTTCAGCTACAGCTTTTAAGTTTTGCAAAGATTGGTTGATTGAAGCGTTTACATTACTTTGATTATGCTCCTCAGAGGCGGAGATAAATAACGCAATTTCATCAACCTTTTGTTGAATGGCTCCTTCTACCCCTTTCAAATTAGGCACAAGCGCTGCATACGTTATTTTTTCATGACGTGCGATTTGCTCAAACACTTCATGATGATCGGCTAAAGCTGGTATCCATTTGGGACTAACAAAAGAGGATACTTCGATATGGCGGACACCTGTTTCACTGATTAAGTTAATCCATTGCACTTTCAAATCAGTTGGAATAAAAATTTTCTCATTTTGTAAGCCGTCACGAGGACCAACTTCTCTTATTTCCACTTGTTTTGGTAAAGTCATCAAGATACACTTCCTTTAATTAAATGCCGAACAGCTGTAGCATAATCCAGCTTGATGCGTAGAATACCATGAATTGCACACCGGCCCCTACACCTAAAATACGATTCAATAATCCACCCACAGTTGCGACTGTAAATGTTAACACTACTCCTAGTAATTGTGCCTCGTTATAGGCAAGCAAAAATGCTAATCCGATAAACATCGCTACGATTGCTTCCTGGCTAATATATTTCAATACTAATACAGATGCTTTACGTGCATAATTCATCGCAAATGGATAAGCAATTAAAGCCGCCACACTAATACCGATTAACCCAAAAATGAAAAAGTCCCATGAAGACATGAGCGTGTGTAAGTTGTTAACTGGATCTACTGTAAAAATCGGTGGTGCATTAAATAAAGGTGATGCTGGTCCAAGTGCTACTGGGCTTAACGGAATACCGAATGCAATTAATGGAATAATCGCTTCAGCTATATATGTCGATTCCGTTACACCATTCATGACAGTAAGACTCGTTGTTGATTTTTTATAGGCACCTTTTGTACGTGAGCCTACAATTTCTCCCATCAATGACGTCATCCCGACAGGACTGAAGACAAATGTAAGGGAGGAAAGAAACGTTGTAATGCTCGTAAAAATGGTCTGCCTTTTCGATAAAATTTTAAATGGATTCGGGAAATAGCCTTTCCATGATTTCGTTTCGGGAGCAAGATTATATTGATTTGGCTTACTGCGTGCTAGATCATTTTTAGCAACAGAAGAAGCCGCCATTAAAATATTACAAAACATCGGTCCAATGGCAATTCCTAAAAAGAATGTAATACTTAAATGTTTATCCAGCATCGCGAAGCTAACGCTATCTAAAGCTTTTATGAAAAATGCAAATGGAATAATAATTAAAATACTTGCCCATTTTCCCTTTGAAAAGAATGCGATTAAAATAGCGGCAAGTGTAAAAATGATGCCTGATGAAGATTTAAAAAAGTCGGCAAATTGACCTAAAAACTGACCTAATAATACAGCGGTTGGTAGGGCGATAAAGGCACCGATAACACCGCCAGAAATCATTTTACGTAGTGCAACGTGCGGCATGCCTAAACGGCGTAATGTATTGGCATGGTCGATTAACGGTACAGCCGTAGTATCCCCTGGAATGCCTAATAACGCAGTTGGGACAGCATGTGTTAAATGCTTAGCTAACACGCCTGCCATGAAAAAGGCGAATACCCCTTCAGGAGGCGCTCCCAGCAAAATAACTAACAATGTAATGGGTACCATAATTGCTGTTTCATCTGTACCTGAAATAAGTCCAATTATAGTAAAGATAGCTGCACCAAGAAGTGCAAATAAAAGAGCTATTACATAAATACTCATTTTTTATCCGCTCCTTTCAAGCCTTGTAAGCTAGAAAGAATTCCAAAATCCTCAAGCTCTTTTTTTGTCACCGGATCTTCCTCGATTAAGCGTATTTCCTCGTCTATATCAATTTGTAAATCCTCAAATGCTTCCTTTAAAGAATGACTGGATGCTTCATCTTCTACTAAAATACGCTTTGGTTTAAAAAGAATCGTATTAATAGCAACAACAATTAGAATACCCGTGATTCCTGTTAACAGTGAATAGGAGTTAATCATTTGAGGGTCTGCAAACTTCGGAAAAACCCACTGGCCAAACTGATAGCCTAAAAAGCTTGCGGCAACGCTTAAAATAATTGAAATAATTAATTGATTACCAGAAACCGTGTCTCCTAAAATTTCGATAAACTTCTTTTCCTCTACATTTTTTTGCCCATTGTATGGAGTATTCGCCATGTATTATTCACCTCGCAGAGAGTTTGTAATCTCTAAAACACGATCATAACGGAAATCCTTCTCTTCTACCGCCTGCTGCACAACACGATCAATAATATCGCCTGTTGCCCCAGCCATTACAGCCAAGTTTTTCGCATGCAGACGCATATGACCAGATTGAATACCCTCTGCTGAAAGTGCGCGTAAGCTTGCTAGATTTTCTACTAATCCTACTGCGGCAATGTAGCTTGCTAGCTCCTCTGCAGATTGCACATCCATAATTTTTAGCGCTGCTTTTGCAACAGGATGAGTCTTCGTAGCCCCTCCCACAATACCAACAGCTAATGGCAATTCCAACGTCCCAACAAGATTGCCTGCTTTATTCAGCTCCCATGTTGTTAAAGAACGATATCTACCAGAACGAGCAGCATAGGCATGAGCACCAGCCTCAACAGCACGTGTATCATTACCCGATGCTAATACCGCAGCTGTAATACCATTCATAACCCCTTTATTATGTGTGGCAGCCCGATACGGGTCAGCATCTGCAAATTCGTAAGCACTTACAATATTTTTCGCAATCTCTATCCCCCCGAGCATTTCTGTCGAGAATTCACCACGCGCACGAACAATACGCTTATCTGCTAAATTTGAAATAATCCGTAGCACAACTCGTCCATTTGTAATCCGTTCGATTAATGGTGACACAGATTCCGCCATCGTATTAACAGCGTTTGCCCCCATTGCATCCTTCGTATCTACGATTAAATGGACGACAACCATTGTTTCTTTTGCTGTGTCGATTAAGTGTACCTCGATATCCTTCACTCCGCCGCCTAACTTGACTAACGTTGGATCTTTTTCATTACAATGCTCGATGATCTCATTTTTATGTTCAAAAATTTTCGCCCTTGCTGCATGAGGGTCCTCAATATTTAATACCTGAATCTGTCCTCGCATAACTGTTCCAGAGCTGGAAGTAAAAATACCACCTAACTCATATGCTGCTCGTGCCGCATTACTAGCCGCAGCGATTACTGACGGCTCTTCCGTAGCCATCGGAATAAATACCTCTTTGCCATTCACCTTAAAGTTGGCCGCTACCCCTAGAGGCACTGAAATATGTCCAATAACATTTTCAACCATTGCATCTGCAAGCTCTAATGAAATTCCACTTTTTAAAGCTTCAACTTCCTCATTGGTTAAATTTGATTTTTCAGCGATTAACTTAACTCGCTCTTCTACTGAAAGTAAATAAAATCCCTTAATACGTGAAGTCATCCCCATACCCCCAAAATTTAAAAAAAGTGTAATATAATTCAACTTAGTTGAATAACATTACACCAATTGTAAATTGTCTGAATAGTATTGTAAACAAGAAATTTGTATTTTCGATAATATTTACGTTTAAAAGAAAGATTTAATCCTCAACATAAATCGTTAATACCTTTGAGTTTTCTGCAGAATTATTAATAAAGATATGCTCCTTTTTCCCAGAAAAATACGCAGAGTCCCCCTCTTCTAGATGGTAAAATTTATGATCGTATTTCAAGACGATACTACCCGAAATGACATAAATAAATTCATCATTATCGTGAGTATAAGGCGCTAAATTTTCCGCCCCATTATGTACAGTAACAATAGAAGGATTGATATTGCTCATATAGCTCTTATTCGCTAACAGCTCATATTGATAGCCAAGTTCATTCGTCTCAACCGTCTCATGGCGTTCTTTTTTCGAAACAATCGAAATGCCATCAAATTGATCCTGAATAACAAACCAAGCCATTGGCACATCAAATATTTCCGCAATCTTGGACAAGGTCACCAGACTCGGTGTCGCTTTGCCATTTTCTATTTTTGAAATATGACTTTTCGTTAAATTAATCTGCGAAGCTAAATCATCCTGAGACATTTTATTTTTCTTCCGCATCTGCTTTATTTTTACTCCAACTTCTAGTAAGTTCATTTCTTCCAGTCCCCTCGATCATTTCGGTTTTTACAATAACTATACTATATTTTTACATGATGGATCGAAAAATACGGGAGTATATTACTCCTTCATTGTCGTCTGTTCAATTAAATACAAAAGGGTGTGCTGAAAGTTTCTCGACTTTAAAATTAATTTTGAGAAGCAATAATCAGCTTAAACAAAGGAAATAAACGGAATTTTTATTTATAAATGGTATTAAATTATATTTAGTAAAAATGAAATGTTGGTCACAGTTTTTCTATACGAATAACTTTGATTTTTGCTGGATTTGACTCCAAAATTTCAGAATACCAAATCCTCACTTCATCTCCACTTTTAATTCCTTTCATAGAAAGTTTCGATTCATTAATTAAAATTGAAACTGATTCAAATTTATTTGAGAACAGGAGATTTTCACTAGAGAAACTCTCTATATCTGATTGTTGAACGTCCTTTCCTTGAATAAAATAGACTATTCCTTCATGCATTACTATATAACCAATTTCACTTTCGGTATTTTCTTTACTAGCAAATAGTTGGCTAACATTCCCTAAGAACCATAAAGCAACAAGAAAAAGTAACAATAAGACCGTGTTGAAAATAGGTTTGTGAATTCTGTTCTTCATTCAAACCACCACCTTATACATTTAATAATTTTCATATCATTTTAAATATACATAATATACCAAATAACCAAATACTGTGCTCACCTCTATTCTACAATACAAAAAAATACTTCACTTGTTATACTTCCTAAAGAAGGAATAGAGAAAATATTTTGAAGTTTTCAATGCAATTGGATGGAATTAGGAACATAAAAAACTTGTATTGAACTACCGAAGATAAATTACAAGCTGTTGAGCGCTGCTTAAGAGGAATGGAACGGAAAGCTCCTATGCTATAGCTAAATCTATGGGGACTAATAATAAAGCAATCCTTAAATGGATTAAGCAATATGAAATACAGTGTAGTTGAAGCTATTATTCAGCCGTATACAAATTAAACACTAGAGTTTACTCTACCAGTTACTTATGTATACCGATCAAGACTGGCATTATCAAATGAATAAATACTGTCGGGCCTTTGAATAAAGAGGGGTTGTTCAAAGGATGTCTCGTAAAGGAAATTGTTACGACACCTCTGTCATGGTGAATTTCTTTGGAAATCCGAATTCCTTTACATGAGAGAATTAGAAAGTATAGAGCATTAAAAATAGAATTAGAAAAATATATAAACTACTATAATATGAAACGGATCAAGGCAAAATTAAAAAACGAGTCCGGTGCAATACCGAACTCATTTACCCAAGTAGCCAAATGAAATAACGAAGCTAACATACTTCGAATTAACTATTTAATTCATTTATGTGTAACCTACTTAATTGCGCTCTGATTTTAGGAATGCTACAAATAAAGATAATTTTTATTAGAAAAACCTTAGTTACCTCTAAAGACATTACTCTCTATTATTGAAAGTAGATGCAAATAAAAAAAATACTAAGAGACTGAGACATTCAGATGTAAAAACAATTATATAAATTAATACCCAAAATAGAGCCTTTGAAGAGTTTGATATGCATATATTCACATGAATTCTTTCACATTTAACCAAAAACGATGGATATCAGTTTAAAGAGATAAACGGGTGGTTATCTCGCTTTATGACTACTCCCACTCAATCGTCGTTGGGGCTAAGATGTAGTTTTAAGATTATTATCAAAACAGAAAAATCCATTCAAATCATGTCATTTTTTGTCCTCAATTGTAGATGGTGATTCCCATTTATATGTCTTTGTCGTCTCAATGTCATTATTATCAATTTGAAAAGAGAAAACATAGGGAGATTTTAGTCTTCCTATGTTTTCATTCAAATTATTGATCTGTTTGTTCTTGCTTCTTTTTCAAATACTCCGCACGTATTTTCTCAAGTTGCTGCTTTTTATCAAATTTGGCTGGCTTGTTTTTTTCATGATACTTTGCCACAGCCACCTTACCTTTAGTATCCAATTGATATTTCCCCACTTTGGTTCACCTACTTTTCCTGACTTTAAAGCAATCTATTCAACAAATATAGTATACCTTATTTTGTTGATGTAAACCTTTTTCCTATATTGGTGTACTGCTTAACCTTAATTTCAGTAAAAGCTTAGTAAATAATTCATAGCCAAATGTATTTAAAATATCTGTATCCTCACTCTTTTCAGACGCTGGTACCTTTATTCTTATTTACCGCTACAATATTGCTCACCTTTATGTGTGGAGACGGCGGGAGTCGAACCACCGTCTTCTAAAAGTACTGTAATAGCAGTATTCTTAAAGGTTTTCAGCTACTTATGAAAATCTTTGACCAAGGTTTTGACCAAGGTTCTAAAAAATTTACGGAGGCAAGATTTTTAGATGGTGGTATTTTTTTCTTTATTACCTAACTCAATCACTTACAATCTAAAGAGCGTTGATATTTTTTAAAAATCTCTTTTTACATTTACTACCTTATTGATATTACGGTTAAGCATAACATCATAACTAACAAACAAAATACACATTTTAAATTACAAGTTTAGATAATCTTAGGCTGCTTCTTAATTTAAAGTAGCCTTTAGTTTTTTAGCTAAATTCATAGACACTATCTGTTGCTTCTATTATTTTTAAAAAGCTATTATATAATCTGTCCCTATTCTCTTCATTATCAAAATAAATCATAGCAACGATAGGCTTTAATTCACCAGTCAATCTCCCATTTTGTAACCCTACTTCATTAGCAATGGCTTCCCATGGTACATCATAATGCTTTTCAAAATCCGGACTATGTACCAACAACTTTAATTGTCCTTCGCTCTTTTCTTTTTCAAAATAACTCGTTAACATTTTAGGTAAAGTTTCATTTTCACTAAAATCATCGTCAATCACTACAATTACATCTTTACCTAATTCACTAAATAACTTTGTGAAAAATGGTAAATATACCTTACCATGAGGTGTAAAAAACTCTACTGAACTTTCAAACCTATGTTTAATAGACTTTAAAGCAACAATTTCTGAATCTCCCTCAACAAGAATCACTACTTTATTAAACAAACATTTATAAAAATCTTCATTTTCAATAGTTTGGGAAATCAAAGCTTTAAATAAAGAAGGCTTTTCATAAGATTTCAGCTTAGTTTTCATTTTCTCGTTAATTTGGTAGCTTCTATCTTCAAACGCTAATACATTTTCACTAACATTTCTCATCAATTGCTCAATTTTATTAATATCTACACGATATTCTACACTTTCTTTAGTGCCCCTCTTCAAAACAATTATTTTCTCTATACTTGCTCTACACTCTGTCAAAAGCCTTACATTATGCGTAGCAATCCTAACTTTAAGACCAGCTTCACACAATTTTAAAATTAATCTAGCAATTATTTTTATATAATCTTCATCTAAGAAATTTTCAGGTTCATCTAAACAGATATAATCCAAATTGTTAAAATTATATTCCGTAAATATAGATAATAAATTTGAAAATTTTTCTTGTCCCTTAGACATATTATCTTTAAACAAATCATTTTTAGATTTAAGTGTGATAGCTTCTTGCAATAATAAAATATATCTCTCATCTATGGGTTCTGAAGATAATTTATTTTGAGTATTGTTACCTCTTTCCAAATCATTAATATAATGATACATTTTGTTCTCTATATCTATTTTCACACGTGGCTTTTTAATCGAAAAGGTTGGTAAACCTTCCTCATTTACATAAAGGGAATTGAAATTTTTATTAGCTATTTTTCTTAATGCCGTTGATTTTCCAGCACCATTTTGCCCGACATAGAACTCAATATCCATTTATATGCCACCTTCTAATTTTTTTGAAATTGCATAACAATATTTTAGATAAAGTTCTACTATTTTTTCCGACTCAAGAGAACCTTCTAATCTTCCATCTCGGATTTTCAATAATGTATCAACATCACTAGCATTTGTATTAAAAACTTCTAGTTTAATATTCGTTAAATTTTCTATGGAATTTATAAACTCTTTTAGTTTATTTGTATTTTTAGGGTAAATAAAATTCAAATTAATATTAATAGCTTTATCAAACATTAAATTTTTTATATCATAACCTAATTTTTTATCTGGCTCTAATTCCTTATCCCAATTCCAAGAAGCTTCTAATTGCATAGTAAACATAGCCTTACTTATAAATCTGTCCTTACTCACATCAATAGTGATATTATACTTGTCTATTTTATCTTTAATTTTTTGAGATAATTTATTGTACTCGGCTTCCCAAAAAACTACCTTATCACCTAAATAATCAACTAGTAATGTATTTTCTACATTTTCCTTTTCTATCATTTCAATACCATAAAAGAAATAATAATCTTCTAATATAGAAATAACATCTGAAGAAAAAATAACAAAGCCTTCATCTGTATCACCATTATAGTTGTTAGGATTATGGTTTCGTATTTCATGTGTTCCTAAATCAATTACTTTGATGTTTCTAGGTTTGGAACTTTCCAGAATTAATGGTACCTTAATGCTACCTTTAACATATAGCCCATAACCTTCTGAATTTGAAAATTCTAATACCCCATTTGGATTTTCAACAAAATCATTTTCCATAAAGGCATGATTTTTATTTCTATATTCAAATTCTACTACTAATTCATAAACATTTTCCCATTCTTGTTGCTCATGGATTACGAATCCAGAAAGCATTTTTTTTAGAATATTTAAATACTCATCTTTTCCTTTTTTCTTATAAGTTAGTACTGACTCTCTATTATTTTGGTGATATTCCTCACTATAACTTCCTTCTACATATTTTAAATTTTTTACGCCTTCTTCTTGATAATAATCAGATGATGTTAGTAGTGGGTTAATTTGATAAATATTAGAGTTCTTATAATTTCTGTATACAATTAAATTATGAATATAAAGGTCATCTAATCTGGATTTATTTAGATTGTAGATATCTTTCTCTATAGGTAATCCATAATGTAAATTATTCATTAACCATGTTTTGTTAATATCGATTTCCTTGTGCTTAATAACTAACTTTAAATAGAAATCCGCTTCTAAATCTTTAATATAATTCCCTTCATTAATTAAAACTGGAATATATGCTTCTTGTGAATTTGAATAAATACTTCCTATATATTTCACTAATTCATTAGTTGAATTTAATGACATTATTTCATCTAAATAGATAAACAAATTATTTCCTCCTTTGCAAAAATGTTTACTCCAACATATACCATATTATGTTTTTGTTCAATATTCTATTGCGATTTTAAAATTTTATAAACTCTATTACGTCCAATCCCATACTCCTTTGCAATATGTTTAGCACATTATCCAGCTTCAAATAAGGCTCTAACCTTCTTTTTTACCTTTTCATCAGTTACAGGTCTTCCTCCCGTATTGCTTCGTTTACTAGCTGCTTCAAGCCTTGTTCCAAATATTCACTCTTCTTTCTATACTATAAAATTTATCTTAATTTCTATTTTATTGATATTTTTCTGACATGGGCTTTAATAACTCTAAATAGATAACCACATTTATTTTATAGCCCCTATCAACATATTTACCACCTATGTAATAAACTCGCCGGTCAATTATAAATTTATGTTAATTATGGACTATTACTTAATTAGTAAGTACAACATGAATTTTCTAATAAGCCTTCTTTATTCATTTTGATAAATTTTGAAAGCAATTTGGAGCGGTAATGAATTATAAAAATTCCCTGGGTATATTTTTTATATAATATCAAAAAGTTATTTACATCCTGGAACTTTTGATATATTATCAAATCATTCATTTAAAAGGAGCTTTATTATGAACTTAAACAAAACACCTAATTTAACCCCTAAACCCTTAAACACCTTAGTAAACAAAGCTCAAAGCTCGGATTTACAAGTTAAGGCACAAATTTCAAATAATCTAGGGAATGTAACTCTAGTTATGGAGTTACCTATGTACGACTTTTATCGAATGTCAGATGTTGCCAATGAAAGAGCTGAACGAGAAGGTGAGCCTATTGCTCAACGTAAATTAGATATGACCCATGCCACAAAATTGGCTAGTTTTATTTTGAAAGGCATAGTTTCAGCAGTGATTATGGAATTTGAAAAAAATAATACTAAAGCACCTGAAGTATATTATTCAATTCAAAAAATGCTAGGCGAACAACCATATATGGCTCTTCAACCTCTAGTAGCAAATCTTCGCACGGCAGGAAAAGACGGTAGTAATTTAAGGGCTATTGAAATAGTAACTAATGAAAATGAGGTTGTGGGTATACGCTTATGGTTAAGTCAGAGGGATATTCTATACATAGTGGATGGACAACATCGTCGTAAGGGAATACAGTTATTAATTGAATTTTTAGAGGAAATACGACAAGACCATAAATATCCACCTAAAAAGAATAAACTTTTTCCACACAATAGAGATGACAGAACTGTACCAAATGATGAAATGGAAGTATGGATACAATGTTATGAAATGATTCGTTCGGCTTGTAAAGTTACTTTAGAAGTCCATTTAGGACTGGATATTATTGAAGAACGTCAATTATTCCATGATTTAAATAACTTATCAAAAAAGGTAGAACGAAGCTTAGCATTAGATTTTGATAGTTCTAATCCCGTTAATGCGTATATTAAAGAAGAACTTGTTGAAACTGAACTTATTAAAATTTCTCTGAAGGATGTAATTGATTGGAATGAAGATGATGGTAGTATTACTCGTAAAGACATTGTTGCAGTAAATGCTCATCTTCTTTTAAACAAAACTAATATTACTGGTGCAACTCCAGCACAAGTAGAGCCAAAATTAGATATTGCTAGAGATTTTTGGGATAGAATCACAAAGATGCCTTTCTTTGGCCAAGAAGGTGCTAAAACTAAAACTTTGCTAGCTCAACCAGTTATGCTTAAAGCATTGGCAAAATTAACTTACGATTTCGCTTTTGGACGTTTTAAAAGCGAAGAATATTTAAAGCAATTATTAGATGGCATTGAAACTATAGACTTTAGTCATAACAATCCTATTTGGCGATATTATCAATTATCAGAAGAAGAAGTTGTTAAATATAATTTAAACAATTTAGACGAATATTTACCCGACAATTCAACTGGTAATCGTGATATTGGTCAATTTGAATCTCAAACTCAATGGATGCGACTAGGAAGCAAACATAACGATATTTTCCCGATTTTAGGCGATATGATTCGTTGGGAACTTCGGTTACCTAGCCGACATAACAAAAATAGAGGTTAAGCTTAAAGCCAGGAGAAGTAATACTTCTTTTGGCTTTATCGATTATAAAATAATAGATTTATAATCTACCATTTAGTCATTGTCGTATCTTTAATATAGAACAAGCACATATAATTCCAAAAGGGCGTAATTCATGTAAGCAAGGCTGCAAATTTAAGCATAGAGAGATACGCAATGAACAAGCCTGTGTTCTTGTCAATTGAGACCGAACTATAGCTATTGTTTCAATAGGTAGCGTGTTTGCTTATGAATTTTTATCAATTAACATTTTAACAACTTAATGGTTTATATGGAAAACGGTATAGCAGTATTATTTATGATGTCTAATTTAATGCAAACTAGAATTTTTTCGCTCGAGCTATGTCATTAAATAAAGCATATAACTCAAACTCATTTTCTTTTCGATTAGCATATACTTTCTCTAATAAAAAATTTACGAATTCTATCTTTTCTATTTCGAATATGCCAAATCGTTCAATTATTGTATTAATTCTTTCATCATTGGGCATTGTATTAAAAAAACATTTTTGCTCCACCTTATCCCAAATCGATAGTGCAATTCTTTTTACTTTTTTTGAATATTCATTTTTAGATTCCCAAAAACCTTTTTTAGGAATCTTAACGATTTCCTCTAATATATCTGATTTCGCTACCCAACGATGCCTCATATCAAAATCTTTTAATAAAATATATTTTGATATTTCATTTTCATAATCAAGCACATCAACATTCGCAGGAAACGTTTCTTGATTTAACAATAAATGTGCAGTATAGCGATGCTTCCCATCTATAATAAAATATTGGTTATCAATTTCAACTACATTTAAAGGCTCGCATTTCCCCTCTACTATATACCTAATAGAACGAAGTACTCGAGAAATGTTCGAATATATCACTTCTCTATGATATACCTCCGAACAATTATGCCCCTTAACTTGATTAATATTACAGTCCTTCTGAATCGTTCCTTTAGATTCATCCATAAAAAGACTGTAATATGGGTATCTTTTATCTATAGCCCATTCATCTTTTAACTTAAAACAAAGCAAGTATTCATTTTCAGATATAGTATCTATTATACGAGAAACCATAGTAGTATCTTTTGAATTTATTAATCCCTTAATTATTTCGTGTAGTTTCTTAAATTCTTCTTCATATTTAATATCAAAATTATTATAATCCATAAATCCTCCTCAAAATAACAACCTTCAATTTTCATCAATAGGAAATTAGATTATTTAAATAAAACATAGAAATTTAAAATAAATTTTTATGAACCATTCAATTTTTAAAAGAACACTTAATTTATCCTTTACATTTTCTACAGTTACACCAATATATTTTGGTGACAACACCTAGCGTATATAGCAAAAAATATCCTAAACCGCGCTTTTCAAAAAGAATCACATCTTCTCTTTATTTTTCTCAAGCTCTGAATTAAATTTCGCCTTAGCTTCTTCAAAAGATTGATTTTCAATAAAATAAGCAATGCAAGATTCACATAAGGCTAATGTTCCTGCAGCTGCTACTGCACCAGAAATTGCTGACCCTGCACCTGGTATCAATTTCGCTAATTGTCTAGCAACTTGTCTTAACGCAAATCCAATACCAACGTTAACCCCTAATGCACCTATAAATTCTTTAATTGAATCTTTATTTATTTTCCTTCCACTAATCGCAGCGATAATAAGTATCATCGTAGTTTGCAGACCGGTGATTACAGGTAAATCTGCTACCGGAATAGGCACAGCCCCTACTCCCCCACACAAAACAGAAATCCTTTTACCATATTTTCTTGCTAACTTTTTTTGTACAGATTTTATTTTAGACAATTTAGCCAACTGCAGTTGAGCATCATTGGGCAATTTTTCTATTAGATAATTTAATAATTCCTCTATATTCCATACTGTTTCTTCAACTAGTTCTTTAGTATTCTCATCGAACATTTTATACGCAGCCGTAGGAATTACTTTTACCTCATATGGTGTAATGTTATGTAATTTACGACTTAATTCAGAAACGGCCTCGTTTATATTATTTTGTTTAACAGTGCTAGTAAAAGGTGGTTCTTCTTTTTTAGGTGTCAACTCGTCAACTTGGGTAACAACACCAACTAACGGAATTTCATAGTCATGTAATTCTTTCACAATATTTATTAACGTTTTTACTTGCTCAATATCTTCATCTATTCTAGCCCCAACTTCTTTTGCTTTAGATAAAAACAATATTACATCAGGACATTTATCTTTTACAGCTCTTTCTAACTCTTCTATAGGAGTTTGTTCTTCTGCATACTCTTCCGGCTTGTCCGATTCACCTAGACCGCGTGTGTCTAAAATTTCTAAGTCCCCTAATTCCGATTTATAAGAATGCCAACTGCCTCTACCTGTTTGAGCTTTTACATCTCCTGTTTCAGCTACGTAGTTATTAAAAATTGCATTAATTAAACTAGATTTGCCCGAACCCCTTCTACCTACTATCATAATTCTTGGCGCACGTGAATCTAAAGCAAAACCTCTAATTTCATTTAACTCGTTTAATATCTCACCTTTAATTTTTTCTGGCATACTCGACTCTGTCAAAGCCTCAATTATACTTTTCAATAATTCCTCAAATTCAAGTTTGTTATCCTTATCCATAATAAATTCCACCTTAAATTGATATATAGGTAAATAATAACATTTACAACTTTGGAATAAAATATAAAAAAATAACAATTATTAAATTCCAAATATGCAACATTTTAGAACTTGAAATCTATTTAAAAGTACTGTAATAACTAATTCAGTATTATAAAAAATATATATTGTTAAATTAAAACGAAAATAGGAGACTGATTATGAGCACGTACAATGAATTATAGGCTGATAAAGAAGGGAGAGATTATAATGAACTTTAAAAATCAATTAATACAGGTATATAGATTAAGTGAAAAATCTGCTACTGACTATGTAGACCGATTTAATCGGTATATTATCTAAAGGGATTTATAAAGGGGAGTCACACATTACCGCTAATATGGAAATTTGGTTAAAGAATAATATGGAAAAACAAAAGGTCATTATATCCTTATTTTATACATTTCAAAAAACCTAATCAATAGTGAAAATATTAAGGAGGACATATAAATGAAAATTACAATGGAAATGAGTAGAGGCGCTTATGAAATAGCAAAAAAGATATTCTATGGACACATGACAAGAAATGAAGGAAAAAACGAAATTAATAGAGTTACAGGTATGAGTGAAGGTTCAGCACAGACTTTTATTACTATATTTCTAGCTATGATGGATGGCGAAGAATATAAAAGAGCGTTTAATAATAGTACAAATAAATTTTTGCTTGAGAGTATAAGACAAGATTTTGGTGAGGATAACTTTAAAAATGCTCTAAATGCTGTACAAAAACATATAGATTATTACTCAACTTTAAATAAAGGGAATTTGACTGGATTACAAAACATTGTAAATCAAATGAGAAACTAGAGTTCTAGTAGACTAATTGGTAAATGAATGTCATTTGTTGCATTTATGACACAAGAAAAATTTGCGAAGCTATGTAATTGAATGAACATGAGCTTATTGAGTATGAATTCTACTTATTTAGACCGGGTTATCTTGTTCATTCAGTTATTATTTAGTTTTAAATATGTTATTTGCAATGATTCTCATTTTGAATTTTTTCATTATATAAACGTTCAAAAGATGACAATCCAGTATAAACATACAGCTAAAAGTACAGATAATTACACTAATATTTACTTTTTGTACTTCTCTACAAAATCCAACATCATTTGCGTCATAACATCTTGCATCTTCCATTGATGAAATTTTGTTTTATATAATTCTTCAAATTCTTCGTATATATTATCTTGAACTTTGACACTCTTAGCCACATACTTTGCACCTATAGAACCTATTCTCTTATCCAGTTTTACATCTTGATTTACCTTAAAGCATTGCATTTCTACCAGCATTTGCAATTCAGCAAAATGTTCATGTAAATAAGCCATTATTTGCTTATCTTCGTCTATTTTATTTAATGTATCAATTACATACTGTTTAGCGGTTCTATCAAATTTAAAGCCTGCTGCCCGTATACCATTGGTTAGTGTACTGATAGACATACCTAATTCAGCTGCTATATTTTTTAACTCCTGCTTTCGCAATTCTTCATTTATCCAATTCACTTGTTCCTCTACTGGTAACTTTCTATATTCAAAACGATTCACATTTTCACCTCCACATCTAATTTGATTTTGTATCATACACAACTTCTTAACTAAATATTACTTTTGTGATACACAAATATGTTTAACCTCTATTAAAGTAAGAAAAATCATACTTAATCTTACTCTGCTATTTCCTCACTATTTTAGCTCTAAATACTTCTTAAACATAAAAAAATGAACTCTAAAAGTTATAACTCCCCCTATGCTCCCATACAATATGTTGCTATATCAGCAACAGGAACACAGGCACGAGATAACAGGTTAAAGATTTATTCTCGTTCTCGAAACACAGCATATGAAAGGAGGTGGCTTAAATAACAACTATCCAAGCAATTACTAAACATGAATTTGATTTACTACATGCATTCAAATCTTGCGGGTTGCTTCTTCAAGAATACATCCTTAACTACATTTCCAAGCATCGCCTATCCGTATTTATAAAAGGTGGGCTAATAAAAAAAGCCTCTACTTTTCTAAATGGCAATAGAAACTGTTTTGTTTATTTTCTAACTGCTAAAGGTAAAAAGTTAGCGTTGAAGGTTGGTATATCTGGACAATGGTATCGTTCTGCATCCGTAATGCATGATATTGAGATATTGAAGAAGTACATGTCTTTGCCATTGGAAGCAAGGCTAACATGGAAGACAGAAAAGGAGCTACAAAATGTTCTCTACCATACATTGCAAAGCTATGAACAACTAAAGGATTATGAAAAAGCAGATGAGATAGCTAGTCTAATAGAAGATAAAAAGATTGGTGCTACAGATGGAGCTTATAAAGCTAGCGGAAAGTTACAACTGTTTGAAGTAATTACTCGCAATTATACATTTGAGGACATTTTAGCAAAATTGCTTTTTGCTGATACCTTAAATTGCCAAATCGAAATGAAATATACAAGATGAAGGGAGGCGTCATTATGACATCAATAGCATATAAACAAAAGATTGCTAAGGAACATATAAACATTATTAAAATAATTCATCACCTAGGAAAAGGCGTTATGTGGAGAACGCAGTTAAAACAGTATTTGAAATATTTCTATCATTTGAAGGAGAAACAAATCGCTACTGCAATAGCAACATTAAAAGATGCAGACATTATCCATATTCATCGCTACTGTAATCGACAAGTTTTACGTCTTAAAAAGTTTGGTATTTACTTCTTAAGCGCACAATCAAGAGAAAACACCGCTAGTATTAAATTTACAACGACTAAAGCGCTAAAAAGTGCATTTATTAATGCCATTTTGCTTTATAACTTGAATCAACGTGAACTCGATATGGACATAGATGAGTATATCGAAATGATAAAAAGTTACACAACACTACTAGCTAAGGATAAAAGTAACCATCATATTTTAAAACCTTTGTTGCAAAACCCTTTCTACAAGAATGGATGGGAAAAAATTCGTTTAGAGCTAGAACTATTAGAAGAAATTAGACAGAACAACATTAACAGATTAAATCAGCGCCCCCTTACTAAAGAAAGCATATATTATTACGATTTTAACCTTAATGCCATCCAATCAAGAGACGTCTATATCGGAGGGTGGCGTTATTCTGATGCTTACACCGTTTTTGATAAAAGAGTAAAACTACATGGTCCCATCATTTATATAATTGATATTAATAACAAATATCGAAATGTCGCGAAACTTGAGAAACTATTAAAGGAAATTCGAGATTACTTTGATTCTCTTCTTAATACGCCACAGGGCTTTACCATTCATTTCAAAATCATTGTAGGGGATGCTAAAACAGAAATGTACTATTATAATAATTCTACATTTAACAATCTTTGCGAGAACTCGGTAATGAATGAAATTGACTTACTCAACCTCAACGTGCTACATGAGGTATTTGCTGGCGTAAATTTAATTAGATAACACTATCTATAGCGTTATATCTAATATATTTTTTTATATAATATAACATTCTAAAAAAATGGAGTTGTTACAACATGGCAAAAGGAGAAGAAATTAAAATTAAATTACTTGAGTCACATATTGCTCGTATCAAAAATATTCGCAATCAATTACTTGGAGAGATACAGATAGATTTAAGGGAATGTAAATGTAGTATTGAAAAGAAGCATTTACAAAATAGACTAGACTACTTTAATAGTTTAAGTATCGAACGATTAGCAACTCTCTGTTTCAGTTCAGTGCTAAATGCTGATGCATTAGTTCACAATTTAAAAAAGGCAATTTCCCTACATGTAATATTTAACAATATTTCAAATAGGTCTTAGTATTATTTAGCTACCGTTCAACGGTAGCTATTTATCATTTATATGAATCTTTTATAACTTAACAATAGGTAGTCATTAGCTTTTAATATCATCCTGATTTAAAACATATTAAATACTTTAATAAGTCTTTTATAGCAAATGAATAATTCATCAATATCTCAACTATAATAGTTTGATTTTAAGAACAGAGGATTCTCTATGTGAGAAATATAAGGAGGAAATGATGTTGACAGTAGAAGTAACAACAAAATTAAACCCTGGGACAATTATTAAAATTTTACGAAAGAACCGTGGCTACTCGCTTCACGAATTAGCAAATAAAGCAGGTATCACCGCCTCATTTTTATCAATGTTGGAAAATGACATCAATACTAATATTAGTTTAAATTTATTTTCAATTTTGTGTAGAACACTCAATGCAAGTCCTAAAATATTTTTAGACGAGGACCTACAATCAAAACTTATACAGCCTATGAACTTACACGATTTTTTCTTGATACAAGAACTGCATTATAATGGTTCAGCACTTACTTCTGAACAAAAAGAAGGAATATTAACTACAATAATTAATAGCTTAACGGATGCATAATTTACAAAAAGCAAGTAGATGATTCTGCTTGCTTTTTGTTTTATTATCTTATTACATTAAATACAACATTAAAAATGAGGTGATACTATCATGACCGAGGACAAAAAAGTAAATCAAGGTCTTCAACCAAAAACGAGCACTGATAAATCTACTAAAATTAAAGCAAGTATAAATAAAGCTTTAGAGAAAAATGGTGAAGCATTACGGAGGTTATCTAACTAAAGATAACCCCTTTCTAATGATATTCACACTTTACTAATTATTTATTAGCTATCCAAAGAAAAGTTGTTGAACCTTTAAAATTTCCGAGATAACTATTAAAATCTTGTTTTCAGAGGAGGAATT
The DNA here is from genome assembly GCF_020217405.1 of Lysinibacillus capsici. Taxonomy (NCBI): domain Bacteria; kingdom Bacillati; phylum Bacillota; class Bacilli; order Caryophanales; family Bacillaceae; genus Lysinibacillus; species Lysinibacillus capsici. The sequence continues at coordinate 3,801,270 of NZ_CP084108.1, forward strand.
TAATTTGAAAAAAGTAGCAATTATTGATGAATTAATAAAAAGCCGAATATCTCAATCTTTTACTTTTGAAAATCAATTTACACATATCCGTGGCTTTCATGGTTGTCGTCCTTTAGACATACATACTTACTACTCCCAAGGCATTCAAATGATTAATAAGGAACGATTACTACATGAAACATTATTTCGTTTAAAAGATACCTTCGTGGCTAAAAAACGCATTATAGAGGTATTTGAAAAACATTGGCAGTCAGAAACTATTGAAGAAAAAAGTATTTGGTTCACTTCTTCAATGAAAGAATTACTATTAACAGCAGGGCATTATATGATTTATGGAAGTGAATTTATACAAGGTATTGCTGCAGATTTAACAATCCATCAACTATTAAAAAATCATGGCATACCTACAATTTTTTCAATTGATGTACCAATTGAAACTATTCCTACCGAGTATCTTAAATGTTTGGAAGATAACATTCAAAACAAAGACACTAGCGGTGGCTTTAAATCTACCTCTCCTATTTCTAAAAATAATGTAATAGCACACTTTCATCCTTTGAAAATTGTCGATTGGCATAATAACGGGGAATATTATCTCTCTCCAACACCGTAATAAATTATTAAGTATGAATAAATCATCCCCCATGAAATTTTCATACTTAATCTTATTAGCTCGCTTTCTCTTTTAAATCTATTAAGCGATAGATAGTATGTGGCACATTACGAACACATTTCGTCTCCTTATAAATAACGCCTTTGTCATGTAGCCTTTGAGTAAGCTTCGACATCGACGTTTGACTTTTCTTTCCTAAATGCTTAGCTAATTCTTTTTGACTTTCCCAGCATTCTCCTCCCAAGTTACCTGTTGCTCTAACTAAATATATATATAGCTTTAATTCGCTTCCAGAGAGTTTTTTTAACAGCCAATCAGCTATATCTATTGGAATCATTGTAAATCCATCAGCTGTATTAAAATACGGATTTACATAGTATTCGTAGCTATTTCCCTCTCTTCGATTCCTCCGTTTTTTTACTACTAATTGATTCTGTAGTAGAGGCTTTAAATTTTTTTGTAAAGTTGAAGTTGATACATCTATAATTTGCAATAATTTCGATAAATTGAAATTGGATAAACCATGTTTCTCTTTTGCAATATGCATCGCTAAATAGATGCGAATAGAGTTATCGGGTAAATTCGCATATTCAGTAAATAACATATTAGGTAAAATAACTTTTCCTTTTTTAGAAAAATTATCGAAATCTAAATAACCATATACTTCCACCATTTCTGGTGTATACTTTCCATATTTAGCCTCACTATTATAACGATATAATCTTTTCACTTCTGATTTAATTGTTGCTTCATCAATTATTGGATTACACATCTCTCCCCAAACTGTTAATATATTTATGATGCGTTCTAGGCTAAGCCCTAAAGTATTTTTGAAAAACGGAATGAGGAACATCAAAGTAGCGTTACGTATCCCTTCTTTTGTTCCCATCAGCATTTTTTGTATTGCTAAAGGTAATCTTGCAAAGGACACTGCAGGATATAAAGATGTACCTTTTTCAACAAGTTTATTTAATTTTGCTTGTTCCCGATAATATGCTAGTTCTTTTTTCTCTATTTCTTCTTGCTTTCTTTCGGAATTCAAAAGTGGCTTCTGTTCAATTCTCTCCACAGTTTGTAATTCTAATATATCTATTTGATTATCAACTACATCTAGCATGGTGTGTAGCTTATTAAATACTTCCACAACATCATATCGATTTTCAGTCCAATTACTAATACAAACCGGTATGACTTCTCTACTTCCTTCTTGATAATACTTATTTTTTTTATCAAGTGCTTTCGAGTTAAAAGTAAATGGTAATCTCATGACACGCGCGGCATCACTAATGGTACTATCAACTTTAAAGCCTTTTTGAATAAGGAGTTTAGTAAACTTTTTTAGAATTTTCGTATCGTACACGCCTTTTTCTAAGAGTATAATTGATTGAAAACCATGCCCAGTAAAAATGTCAATTGTTTCAATACCTAATCGTTGTAATTTTTCCTTTTCTTTCAGAAACTCGTCAGGAGTTATATCATCAAAATCCATCGGCAAAATACAAGTAAACACAGCATTTTGATTGTTTACTTTTCCTTTTTGCATTATCTTACCATCTATAGTTTTTACCTCTTTATGATATTGAAAGGCAAATGTACTGTAGTAGACACAATAACCTTGACCGTTGATACGTTGTAAAAACTTACGTAGCTCATCTTTATCTTTCTGCTGCAATCTCCAGGTATTATAACTTCTAATGTATCTGGCATTTACATCCCTCTTAAGAGGTCGCAACTCTTTGGCACACTTATTCCAAGCGTCCTCTTTTAAAAACGGATAAATAGATTGTAAAAATTTAGATATTCCTTTTAATTGCTTATCAATTTGTTTTTCATTAAAAATTGGGAGAGAAATTGGTTTAGTTGTTTTCATATTTTTTATACCTCAATTCATTTAGCTTTTCTGTTAAAGGTATAATAAAAAAAAAAATTACTTTTGCGGACAAAAAGTGGTCGTACCTTCTAAAAATTCGGTTGAACACTTCTTAGGTATAATTTTTAAATTAATCGACATTTGTTTAAGCCCCTCCTCCCTCCGCTCCCCCTTCTGTTTTATTATTATTATGAATTTTTAAGATTTAAAGTTTGAAAAACTAGTATTATCAAGCCTTGAAGCTTGTTCACACCTTATGAATTTTTAAGATTTAATAAAATGCCTAAATAGTTGCTTCAAAATTTTTCGGTAAATAATTCCCAAAAAGAACTACAATAAATTCTTCTCAAAGGTTATAAAAACATATTAGAGACCACTAAACGTCGCTTCATGATAAAATAAATTAATAATAACTCGGTTGGAGGGATACGCATTGCATAGTATTCAATTTGGCAACGCTATAATTCCCTATGAGGTAAAGTGGAGCAATCGAAGAAAGACCATAGCAATCGCGGTGAATAGTAACGGTGTCTATGTGACAGCTCCGACAGATACACCTCAAGAGAAAGTGGCTTCCGTTGTTTACCAAAAGGCGGAATGGATTCGTAAACAATTAGTGCATTTTAACGAAATGAACGATAGTATACACTATCGCTTATTTTTAGCAGGTGAAAAACTACCCTATTTAGGTCGACAATATCGTTTGAAAATCGAAAAAGGAAAGTCTATATTATATCCATCGTTTATATTTCAGCATGGTGTATTTATAGCAAAACTGCCCGAAGATACAGCGGAAGAAGACCATCGAAAAATTCTCTTACCACTTTATGAACATTGGGTGAAAGTAAAAGGCGAGGCATTCGTACGGAATCGCATCACGCGCTTTACAGTAAAGCTACAACAGGAACCGAGTGCGATTAAGATTAAAGACCAGCAACAGCGCTGGGGAAGTTGCACAGCAAATGGACAGGTTCTTATCAATTGGCGCATACTACTTGCACCCGTTTCAATTGTTGATTATGTATTAGCGCATGAACTAGCACATTTAAAATATATGGACCATTCCAAAGAATTTTGGATTACATTAGGGATGCTCATTGGGGATTACGAGGAACGGAAAGAATGGCTGCGGGTGAATGGCAAGACTTTATATATTTAAAAATACCGTGTCTACACTACGCTTATATATCGTTGTGTAGACACGGTATTTTAGGTTTATAACTTTGCTAATTGCTCAATAAAATCTAAATGTAATAGTCTTTCTTTATCTTCGATAATAATATCCCAGCGTTCTTCCATAAACTCTAATAATAAAATCCCACGTTCTAAAATAGTCTGTGGTGTCCATGATTTATACTGTGATACTGCAATTTCGCTGTACGAACCATTTATAAAACCGAAGTAACTACCATCTGTTCCTCGTCTTTTCTTTTTATCTTCAAAACATTTATTTTGTAAACTTGAATTTTTAGATTGGGAAATAATAACTAAATTACCGAGTGAGTGTAGTATATTGAACTTATGCTTCTCCGAATAGCCATGTAAAGTATCTGCCCAACATTTTTCTCCGCTTTCTTGAGGCAGGATATGTTCTATGCTGTCTTTTTTCGCAATACTATCCCAACTAACTTTTGCATCTCCTTGTGCAACAGCTTTTAAGTGTAACTCATATTCATATAAAAAATATTTTAAACCGTTCCAACTGTAGAACCCACTACCCTTTTTATATTGGTCAGAAATAAAATCTACAAATTTATCAATATCGAACCAGCCATAATAATATTCATCATCTTCTCCATCTGTTAAGTTATCAATATCTTCAATAATGGATTGGAGTATCAACGAATTTCTATCGTGATAAAAATCATTCGCCAATCGATAAAAATGATTATTTTTTGTATTCGATGTTCGTCTTGTTAACCTAAATACAAGAAACTGAAATCTTTCCATACTTTTCAAAAGTTGAATAATTTCATCTTCTTCAAACTCCTTATTTAAGGTTGCTAAAATTAATGGACCGAATGCTCCATAACCTAATCGATTTAATTTGAATAGCCATTCTTTCAACTCTATTCCATACGGTGATAATCCGGGATTAAAGATATAAAACCATTTTTGAATACTTTTATGAATACTGTCTATATAGTTTTTGATTTCACTAAAACCTATTGTAATATCACGATTTTGGTGCAAAATGTTTTTGGGTGTGAAATAATCATTTAATAAAAAATCTGCATAAGCTTCTGAAATACTTCTGTCATATTTAAAATACATCATCCAATGATTTCTTAAAAAATTGTCATCACTTAAAGGATTATATTTATTTTTCCCTAAATATTCGTACACAGTTTTCCAAACGTCATTAATTTCCCTACGTAATTTCGCTTTATCATCTTCATCTTCTTGTAAAAGTGTTGTTAAATAAATTAATCTATTTTTTAGAAGTTCTAATTTAGATAATGGTTTACCACGATTATTCATCGTCTCAAAAGTAATAAAGACATCTAAATCATCATCAATTTCATATAAGTTGAATTTAAGGTTATTTACTACTTTTCTATAAATTAAAGCCAAGTCTTGCTTCGAAAAAATTTTTAGCTTCTTATCGAAAAAGTCTTTTGCACGATTTAAATTTGCTGTATATAACGTTTCTTCTGGAACACTTGAGGCTGTAATAGAAGGTTGATTTAAGATTTTAGTTTTAAAAAATTCATCGCTTGGGTTATCTTTTTCATAACCAAATACAAAAGACTGATATTGCCCTGATTTTTGAAATAAGAAACGCTTTAGTAAATCTCTTTTTTCCTCAAAATTAATCTCTTCATCATCATTAAAGCGACTTAAAATTGCATTAATTAACATAATAACTGTCGTTAATCTTTGCTGTCCGTCGATTACATAATAGGCCTTCATACCTTTATTCAGCATCCATAAATCATCTTGCCACTTTTCTAAGTGCTCGACCGACTCCCTTTTAATACTTTCGACAGTAATTAAGCCAGTGTAGTGCTTTTTATCTTCTTTGAGATTTTCAATATCCTCCCAAAAATCCTCAAGTTGTTCTAATTGCCATGCATATCCACGTTGATAATCTGGAATTCTATAAAAGCTATTATTAAAAATTTCATTTAAAGTCTTTAATTCATTATTAGCCATTCGAAGTTCCTCACTGTGTTATTTACTAAAAATATTTATCATTTCTTCCCATACTGATTCTCCGCCAATGCTACAAAATATCCTGTTAGCATCGACGCATCGCTCATCGACATTTTTTCTTTGAGCAGCTTAACCTTTAAATCAGCCGTCAGCTTACGCTTAAAATCAGTTTTGGAGGACCAATCACTAATCGGTGAAACAGTCTCCTCTATAAAATGATGCACGTTAACGGCAATTTCTTTTAAGTTGTATGATTCACTTTCTTCATGTACCTCAAGGAGCTTGTTGTAATAAGGTTCCTGCAAGCTCGTTAAGCCACTTTCGGTCTTTCCGCTAACTTTGGTCACGATGGATTCTCTTGCTTCTTCTAGCTTCTCTAACAGTTCGAAAATGGTCATTTGACGCTCTTTATACTTTTCGATAAGCTGCTCGACTTTTTCTTTCAGTGATGTGTAGAATACTTTATCTTCATCTAGACGAACTGATATTTCTTTCTTAATGGCGTGTTCCATTTGAGCTGCTTTCGTTTCAGGCTTTACGTTCTTTTCAAGTTCCTCTTTGAACGATACATCTAAAATCGAAACCGGGTCGCGTGCATCGATACCCTCTGTAAATAAGTAGTTCTGCACAAGACGGCGTACTTTTTCACCACATTCGGAAATATCCATTCCGTCATCTATCGCGAAACGAGACTTCGCGAGCTGACGAATCGCTCCTAGACGCTTTAAGTCTCCCGTAAAACGCTCCGCTTTTGGACTTGGCAATACTTTATCCATACTTTGCGCAAAACGCTTATACGCAATGTCAAAGTCTGCACGAACGTCTTCATTTGTTAAACGCAGAATCGCTTCTTCTAAGTCAGCTGGCTTTACACCGTCAAAATAACGTAGTGCTGCACGATGCCGTTGCTCTAAACGGGGTAGTTCATCATCAATGGATTGCAATGCACCCTTCACATCATTTGCACTAAAAATTTCTAATGCTTGGTCTAAGAAACGAGAAACACCAAAATAATCAACAATTAACCCATAAGATTTATTGTCATCGTATTTACGGTTTGTTCGAGCAATAGCTTGTAATAAGTTGTGCTCCTTTAACGGCTTATCTAAATACATCACCTGCTCAATTGGAGCATCAAAGCCTGTTAGCAACTTATCACAGACGATGAGCATCGCGAGCTTATCCTCGTCCATTGGCTGTTTAAAACGAGCAATTAGGTTCTTCTCTTCTTCTTTTGAAATGTGATATTTACGCATTTCCTGGGAGTCGTTTTGACCAGCAGAGAAAATAACAGCGGTCTCGAATTGACCCGCCGCAAATTCATCAATGAGCTTTTTATATTCCACCGCTGCATGACGAGAAATTGCAACTACCTGTGCTTTATAGCCGTTCATCATGATTTTGCTTTCATAATGGCGCACAATATCAAGTGCAATTTCACGCATTCGGTCAGGTGAAGTAAGCAGTAATTCATCATTTACATACTTTTGTTTAATTTTTTCTCGTGTGTCCTCATCATACTCATGGAACGAACGGGAGAACAGTTCATCTAGTGAATCCCCTTTTACATGTAAGTTCGGTAAACGTGATTCATAAAAAATAGCTACTGTTGCACCATCCTCAACCGCTTGTTCAATTGTGTACTTATCAATGTAAGCACCGAACTTTCCAGTTGTTGAACGCTTTTCCTTTTCGATTGGCGTACCTGTAAAACCGATAAAAGTTGCGTTAGGCAAAGCTTTACGCATGTTCATCGCTAAACCTTTATACTGTGAGCGGTGCGATTCATCGGTCATGACAATAATGTTTTGTGATTGCGAGATGACCGGGAACTGCTTATCGTCATCACCTTGGAACTTCTGGATAAGCGTCATAACAGTACTACCTGCACCTTTTGCTAACTGTTGCTTTAAATCCGCTACAGAGGCAGCTTGCGTTGGATTTGGGAAACCGGATTGCGTAAAGGTCGCTGTAATTTGCTCATCTAAATCTTGACGGTCTGTCACGATAACAAGCATAGGGTTTTGAAGTTTCGTTTGACGACGCAGTTTCATCGCAAGGTAAACCATTGTCAGTGACTTACCAGAGCCTTGAGTATGCCATACAACACCACCTCGAAGTGCTGGCTTATCCTCCGTTAAAATACGTTCAATTGCCTTATTTACAGCACGGTATTGCTGATAACGTGCTAGCTTTTTCACTTTGCCATCAAAGACAATAAAATTACGCATTAAATCAAGCACTGCCTCTTTACGAAGCATCCCCGACACTAACACTTCTTGCGCTCGCGTAGTGCCTACTTCCTCTAATGTTAAAGGATATGGGTCCTTCCATAAGCCATAGTGCTGCGCCTTGGCAAATACCGTTCCTGCTCTTGCTCGGTCCCGACTTGTAACAATTAAAATTTGGTTGTACCAAAATAACTTGTCGTTCGTTTGCATATAACGTTCAAACTGACGTACTCCTTCTAGCAGCTGTTTATCCACCTGTAATTTCGGGCTTTTACACTCGACTAATACAAGCGGTAGACCGTTTATGTACAGTACGATATCCGGACGAATTGAGCCGTTTGCATTTTCAATACTTAGCTGATTAACGACAAGAAACTCATTGTTTTCAGGTTGTTCAAAATCGAACAATGTAACAGTTTGATTTTTCTTACCACTACCCAAATCTTGCATAACGGAAATACCTTGTCCAAATAACCATTCAAAAATCGTTTTATTGGCGTGCCATGTATCTTCCGCTTGATGTGAAACAAACTGCTTCACTACTTTTTCTACGTTGCTATCGTCTATCCAAGGATTTAACGCACGAATAGCCTTAGCAAAACGCTGCTCAAGCACAATCGCCGCTTTAGAAGAGCGCTCCTTATCCAGTTCTGGACCTTGCATATGGATATAACCATAGCCTTTTAACTGCTCAATAAACGGCAACTCTACCTCTTTATATTCTAATTTATTCATCAACACTCACCTGCCAATTACCCGCTACAGTACACGCACAGTTTGATGGTCCTCATCGTATTCCAGGATTTCTACATCACTCGGAATGAGATGCCCGTATGTACGGATATAATATTCCCCTAATGTTTCGTTACGTTTGTTGCTATAATCACGTAAAATGAAAAAGATTTTAAGATAGTCTGCTGGTGCTAAATGAAAGTAATACATCGCCTCGTTCCAAACGGTCAGCTTTGCACTTGGTACATTATCTCCCGAAGTCCAGCGATGTGATTTACATTCTATAATGATTTTTCCCTCTGCATATGAAGGTGTTCCTAAATCAAAGCGGTGATTTTTCTTACGTTCAAGCCCAATCGGCAAAGCGACATCCTTTATAATTTGGTAGCCTTGTGCCGTAAAATACACATGGGCTGCTTCCTCAAAATCACGTCCTATATGCGCATTACTGATTGACCCAACCCTTTGAAAATTATTCATACAAATCCCCTTTGTGTTTGGACTTATATTTTGACGCGAATTTGACCTGTTAAAAGTTGTTGCATTAAACCCTTTTTTAGTTCCTCGTATTTTGCTTTTTCCCGTTCATACACTTTGATTTGTTCATCTACAGTTGAAAGGATTGAGGCGATTTTTTGTTGTTCTTTTAAATTTGGCAATAAAATTTGTACTTTAGCTAAATTTTTCTGACTCACCCCTTTTGCTGTTGTACCAGTAGCAAACGTATTCAATAATTCTTTAAACTTTTCTGAGCGAAGAAATTGTACAAAAAAGTGAGGATTTAAATTGCTTGATGTTCTAAATGCTACTACACGTTGGCTTAGAATATACTTATTATTATCAGGTACTAATGTTACGTTTCCTAAAGGAGCCTCCATAGTGAATAAAACATCATCTTTGACTAAATCACCTTTTGTCATCCATTTTCTATATAGTTCTTCTGAAGCTAAGTAGCATTCCGCATCAAAATCAATATATCCATTCTTAACATTATTTGCAGAAAGAGCTCTAATATTTCCATTTCCCCATTCCAAGCCAATTTTTTTAGGCGTTCTTCCACGATAGTCATACACTTCCTCAATTTCATTAAAGAAACTAACTACCTTCCACTCATTCGGTATCTCCCCAAGCTCGGTCTGCTTAAACTCTGTATGTCCAATTCCTTTTGTTAGCAATTGCTGCATTAAACCTTTTTTTAATTCTTGTGTTTTTACAATCAACTGCTCGGTTTCATCAATTTGCTCGTCTACTGTTGAAAGGATTAAAGCGATTTTTTGTTGTTCTTCAACAGTGGGGACAATTATTTTAATACCAAAAAATTCATTAACGGCGACGTTTAAAAGACCATGATTTCTTGCACCTTCTTGGGCAATTTCAGCAACTTCTTTATGCCATAAATTCGAATCAAAATAATTTTTAAAATACATTGTATTTAATTCACTATTTAATCTGAAACATATATAGAGCGTAGAAACAACACCATTATCGTATCTAGTTAATGGTTTAATCGCACCCATAGGATATCCTTTTGAATAACTTTTGTTATATGCAAAATCATCTTTTTCAAGTAGGTAATAACCTTCCAAGTTCGAACTCGCTACTTTTTTATTAAAAAATTCAGTTTGACTAACTAATCCATATTGTGCTGAAATTGTTAGTACATTTTCGGAAATTAATCCTTTATTTTTGGTAGTAATTCGCTTAGAAACATTACCCAAAGTTAATATATTCCACTCAATCGGTATCTCCCCAAGCTCGGTCAATTTATACCCTTTACGTACTTCGCTCATTAAATTTCACCTACCCCAAGTTCACGTAAGTATTCATTTAACTTAGCTTTTGTAACGTTACATTTTGCTTCGATTGCCTGAATTTCTTGTAGAACAGATGCAATATCCACGTGCTCTTCTTCCTCTGACTTATCGATGTAGCGTGTAATATTTAAGTTATAGTCATTATTTTTAATTTCTTCTAATGACACCACACGCGCGTATTTTTCAACGTTTTCATATGCATCAAACGTAGTGACAATTTTAGTAATATCTTCATCTCGTAATGTATTTTGGTTTTTACCTTCTTGGTATTGGTCTTCCGCTGCAATAAACAAGACATTACCTTTACGTTTCTCATCTTTTTCACGGCTAAAAATAAGTACACACGCCGGGATACCTGTTCCATAGAATAAATTCGATGGTAAGCCAATTACTGCTTCTAATAAATCCGTATCTGGCTGTAATAGACCTTCACGAATCTTTCCTTCTGCACCGCCACGGAACAGCACACCATGAGGCATAACAACACCAGCCATACCATTTGCTTTTAATGATGCAATCATATGTTGAATAAATGCATAGTCTCCTGCATTTTTCGGTGGTAAGCCGTACTGGAAACGCCCATAGACGTCATGCTCTGCCTCTTCACGTCCCCATTCCTTCAGCGAGAACGGTGGGTTGGCAATTACACGGTCAAACAGCATAATTTCACCGTCTTCTACAAGTTTCGGTGTACGAATCGTATCACCCTTTTCAATGCGGTGGTCAGGTAGGTTGTGTAGTAATAAATTCATCTTGGCAATTGACCACGTGCCTAAGTTCTTTTCTTGTCCATATAACGTTAAAGACTGTGGATTACCCCCTGTTGACTTTACATAATCAACAGATTGAATAAGCATCCCGCCTGAACCACATGTTGGGTCGTAAACGCGCATCCCTTCCTCTGGCTTAATTAGCTTGACGATAAGCTCTACTACTTTTGAAGGCGTGTAGAACTCGCCACCTTTTTTCCCAGCATCATCGGCAAACATTTTTATTAAATACTCATAAGCTCGACCGAGCATATCTGGTTCTGAAAGGTTTGCATTGCGTAAATCAAGCAGCTCAAAGTGCTGTAATAACCGTTGTAGCACACCATCTGTTAGTACTTCTTTGCGATTAAAATCAATTGGTGTCAGTACACCTTCAAGCGTCGCATTTTCATTTTCAAGTGCTTCAAATGCCACGTTGATTGCCGAACCGATGTTTTCTGCCTTTGTACGGATAACAGACCAACGTGCCGTTTCTGGCACAAAGAATTGATACTGGTCTTGGTCGTCTACCAATAGCGCACCAATCTCATCACCATGCTCTGCGATAATTTCTTCTCGTTGCTCCTCAAATACATCGCTTAAACGCTTTAAAAACAGTAAACCGAAAATGTAATTTTTATAGTCAGCAGAATCGACCGAGCCACGTAAAATATCCGCAGACTTCCAAAGATGCAATTCTAATTCTTGTAGTGTTAGTTGAGCCATTTGAACTTTCCTCCATTGGAAATATTATTCCGTTTTTATAAATAAACAGTAACATAAAATTATTGTCATATGATATGACAATAATGCAGTTGCTGCACACTTCTAATTTTATTATAGGTTATTTCAATGTTCACTTCAGAACATTTTGAAGGGAAATACCAAAAAGTATAGAATTTAATTTATGAAGAGTAATTAATCTGATAATTCTTAAGGAGGTTTGTATGCATCAATACATTACGCAAACTGAATATGCTGTTAGTAATTTAATCTCTTTAATACATAGTGAAGCAAATCAACTGAATGATTTACAAAATAAAAAAGCAAAACTACAAGTACATCACAAAGAATTATATGAACGTTTTTTAGGGCAAGATTCTGACCCTGATGGAAATTATTCAGATACACAGATAATGCAATCCTATATAGTTCAATTTAAATTTTATGAATCTAACATTTCACCAATAAATAAAGCAATTCACGAAACTCAACTTGCAATAGCAGCCAAAGAAGAATCCATAAAAGCTCTTAGCGGAGCAATTTTACAAATAGCCAAACAAGGTATTAGCATTGTCCACCAGCAATTAGTAAATGCTCCTAATGGTAGACTCATCATGGAACAGCCAATTAAAAATATTATTTGGCAAGGTCGCAATCAAAGCATGCATTTTGAAGAAGGTCGATATAGCACACATGTAAAAGATTGCTTCGAACAATTAAATATTCCGCTTACGAATGAAAATTTAGCTAAAGAAATAATCGACCTATTGGAATGGAATTCTTATGAACAATACTGTTCCGATATGACACAAATTTTAAGTGAAAGGGATGAACAAAGTTGAATTGTCTAATAGAAATCAATTCAAAATCAAAAAGAATATTTAGTTTTTGGAAAGATTCTGAAGGATGGTCCCCTCCTAGTGCAGCATCTAAATTAAGTGCAGCGAGACTGGATTGGTTAGAGGAACTTACAGAATGTCTTCAAATATGGCATGAAAAGTCAGTGTCTCTTACAAATGGAGAGCTGTTATTGGCGTGGGCTAATTTAGGGGCGTTGGTAGAGGGCTGGTTAAAACTGTTTTACTGTATCTATTACGAAGACTATATACGGGAACCCATGGAAAGAAGAGGCGAAGCCATTGAACCAAACGATTTAAGCTTCGAGTATTTAAAACAATTTAGTCGTGAAAGATTGTGGGATAAAAATTCAGCATGGGATAGATGGGTAGAATCTATCCAATTGAAAAGGAATGCCATACACGCTTTTAACACCCGTGATATTGGAACTCCTTTTGATTTTCTTGAAAATCTTGAACTGTTTAACCGCTTTATTGATGAAATTAATTCAAGAATTCCTTACCCAGATATTCATTATTATTAATTTTCGATAAGTGTTTATAGAACTCAAGTAACTGTGATTTATCAGTTTCCTAGTTCATTTTACGAACAAACTCACTTTGCAGTTCTGTTCGTTTTTTATTTATAGCTTTATCATAACTTAGACTCACTTTAAAACCACTTTTTATCCTCATTTTCCCGCGTTCATGGCATAACCAAAATGCATGCTTTATCCCTTACTCTCTGCATAATCCCATAATTTAATCCAGTGAATTGTATTCTCTGGTAGAGTAAAAATTCGTTGCTCTAGTAGCTTTATAGTAGACATATAACAATTTGTACCATGTTCTTTTGTAGCTGGATGTATGCTTACTTCTCTGCCTATATCAATATAAAATAAAAATCCCCTCATTATCGCCTCTTTTGTTAATGTTCTGTTCCAAAAACTATACAAACACAATTTAATACATTACTTATAATCAACTACAATTTAGTACATATGCTCAAGTTGCTTTACCTAGCATAGACCTGACAATACAATTCATTCTAAAACATAAAACCACGTACAGGATTAACACTTATTTTTACCGAATTTCAAAAATTTTTGATATTAGGTTGCTATTTGAATGACCAATCTCCCTTTATCTAGGGTAAGACAAATTTACACTTTGAAGGAGAGATGCATTATGGCATTCGTAACAACAATAGTATCTGGTTACTCACTATCAGTTGAGTACAAAAATGGAGTAGTAAGTATAAAAAACAATAAGGCTTTAATCAACTTATTGAAAAATGAGTCGAGCGCACCTTTACAAGCTGCTGCGGTAATTAAAGCCGAGTACAAAAAACGTATTGGTAGAAATTTAGACATTTCAACTGGTTCTTTTGGTGTCGAGATTTTAGGACATGTTTACCCAGACCGCATCAGGAACGCTATTAAGCTACTTCCGTTATCTGTTTTAATCGAAAACGCTATGGCCAATTTTTTAAAACCTACAGAAGTAATTGACTGTGGCGAACCTGGTAAATACGGGGACCGTTTCTTTTTGGACTTCCTTTACAGCACAGCAAGTAGCTTAATTATTGACTAATCCAAATCAGACTTAACCTATATCTAGGTTAGGTCCTTTTTTGACGCATTACGACTGAAAGACGAACTATATAGAATCTCCAAAAAGGCCTTTTATCTCAAAAATAAAGGGTCTTTTCTATGATTACATACACTTAAACCAACAAGTAATTTACTTCTTAACATCATCAAACCCCTTGATAACAATACGTTTGTAAAGGTGTACGACATGTTTTTGATTTTCAGTTCCGAAATTTATTGTATTATGATTTTAAATTTATCCGACCAGGGTGAAAAAATTGTAATCAATGTTTAAGGGAGAGGATTTTAATGACATTACAACTAGACATGCCTGCTAGATTAGAAAAAGAACTGCAAGCTGTTATTTTAACAACCTTAAGACAGGCTGTTCAGGATTTTCAGCAACAAAATCAATCTAAAGAATGGATGAACTTAAAAGAAGGAGCAGCTTATGCAGGGGTTTCCTATAATACGCTAATGAAGTATCGAGAAATGGGATTAAAAGTTTGTGAGATTGAAGGGGTAAAACGTATCTCAAAAACAGAAATTGACACGTTTTTGTGTAGACATAGTTTTTAATTTACAAAACAAAAAGAGGCAATAATATTTAAGAGTAGATTGGTGGCAACTTTATCTTGTATGATAAAGACAATGCTATTAAGCATAGCAGACTAACACCCTCTTTATCTTGCCTCCGTATGGATAAAGGAGGAAATATAAAATGAAAAAAACTAGCATTATTAAATCATATATTAAAAAAAATGGCGAAAAGTGTTACATGTTCAAGCTTTATGTTGGAGTCGACCCTCTAACTGGCAAAGAGCAGTATACAACTCGTCGTGGATTCAGAACAAAAAAGGAAGCTGACCTTGCTTTGGCCCGCATCAAACTCGACATTAGCAAGGGTTCTTTTAGAAAACAACAAGCAGAAACTTATCAAGATGTGTATGATTTGTGGATAGAACAATACGAGAGAACCGTTGAAGAAAGTACTTTTATTAAAACAACTGGTATTTTCCGCAACCATATCTTACCTGCACTCGGTCAGTACAAAATTGAAAAGCTCAATATAGACGTATGTCAACGGCATGTTAATGTATGGGCTACAAAGTTGAAAAAGTTCCGTATGGTGAAGTCATATGCTGCAAAAGTGCTTGATTTTGCAATCAAACGCGGCTATATACAAGTGAATCCTTTTGCTTTAATAGATATGCCAAACAATCTAAAAAACACTTATGATGATGCCTATGAGTTTGAAAATTTTTACACTAAAGAGCAACTGAATACATTTTTAAAGTGCATGGGTCAAGAAAATAATTTTAAAGCATATACTTTGTTTCGCCTTCTTGCCTACAGTGGCATACGTAAAGGTGAAGCACTTGCATTAACTTGGAATGATGTGGATTTTAAAGATAATGAGATTCGCATTAATAAAGCACTTTCCAGAGGCAAAGATAATATTCTATATATAAAAGCCACGAAGACACGTACTGCACGTACATTGACAATGGACCCAGAAACAATGAATATTTTAAAAATGTGGAAAAAGCAGCAACAACAAGACTATCTCATTTTAGGGTTTAACACATTACAGAAAAAACAACTGGTGTTCAGTAATGACCAAAACGAATTATTACAGCCTACTAAGACACGTAAATGGCTTGAGCATATCTTAACGAAATACCAATTACCTAAAATAACAACCCATGGATTCCGCCATACACATTGTTCTATATTAATAGAGGCAGGCGTTGCTCAAAAAGATGTTCAAGACCGCCTAGGGCACACGGATATCAAAACAACAATGAACATCTATGCTCATGTCTCTCAACAAGCTAAAGACGGAGCAATTAATAAATTCGCCAATTATATGCGTACGTAAAGGCAATTATTGACCATGGTTTTGACCATGGTTGATTGAATACCATTGAAACCAAATGAAACAGTGAAAAAGAAAAACCCTTGATATACAAGGGTTTTGACACTGGTTGAAATCCAGTGAATTTTTAAAATGGAGACGGCGGGAGTCGAACCCGCGTCCAGAAACTCCAATACTTCAGCTTCTACGCGTGTAGTTTGCCTATTTACGATTCACGTAACATTATGCCGACAAACAGGCGTCCTGTACGCTAACCTGGAAATCTCTTGCCGATGACTCAGGTGGCACCATCGACCGTATCCCACTAAAGTTGGGCCCCACGTTCTCTACATGGGCGATAGAGAGGCAGAGCGCTTACGAGCTTACGCTGCGAAAGCTAAGTTTTGTTGTTTGCCAGTTATTATATAACTGTCGTTGATGACGGAGCCGAGCCCTCCGACGCGCGACCAAAGCTTGAACCATCCCTGTCGAATCCGTAACGTCCCCGGATATAATCCGGTTATAAACCGTTCGGACAACGCTGCACAAGGCAGGTTGTAAATGAACATCGTATGAGTAGATGCTCACTGGCATGTGTTACTATTATAAAATAAATAGCTTAAAACATCAAGTAGAGACATTTTATAAGTTGGATCAGCGTTCTTATAGAAGCCTTGGAAAAGTTGAGCATCTCTATTTTTCTAACATTCTAGTTTATCGCGATTTTTTTTCCTTTGAAGAAGTCTTTCCTCTAAATTGCTTGTGCCGATTATAACGCCTGAAATAATAATTAAACTGCCGATAAATTGTTGCAGTGTAATGATTTCATGTAAAAATAAGGCTGCTCCAATGAGTGCGAATATGGTATTAAAATTCACAAAAATAGCGGATTCCGCTGCACCAATGTGTTTTATACATAAGTTATATAGTGTATGTCCGATCGAAGTGGCTAAAATGGCGGACATGAAAAATACGAGCCATAGGAACGGGCTGAAGGATACAAAAGCCCCGTAGCTTCGAAGGCTTGTAGCGAATGTGAAAATTAATAAGAGTGATGAGCCTATGAGAAGCATCCAGCCTGTCATCAGCATGGGAGAGATGACTTCCGTGGCACGGCGAATGGCAATAAAGCTAAAGGCCTGCAAAAAGAATGACATAAAGACGAGAAAATCACCTAGCTGTAAATTCGTTAGCTCGGTAATGTCGTCCACCACTGCGAATAGCACGCCAACTCCACCAAGTGCAAAGCCAATTAATTTAGATTTTGTCATAACCGTGTCTTTAAATAATACGGCAATGAGAGCCGTGAAAAGTGGACTTAAGCCACTAATAATGGCTGTTTTCATGGCTGTTGTTTGAACGATGCCATATGCTAAAAAGACATGGTGACAAATGACGCCGAAAAAACAACCAATGAATATGTACTTAAATGGCATCCCCTTTCTATAAAGCGGCTGCTTCGTTAGCTTTAAAATAATAAAAATCGTAATAGCTGCAAGAAAAATACGCGCCGTTTGTATCGTTAATGGATCGCCATTGGAAACAATCACTTTTAGCCATGTAACGTTCATGCCCCAAAGAAACATAACGAAAATTAAAATGGAATAAACCTTTGCATTTGCCAAGTCATCACCTCCTGTTTTATTCGATCGCAAGATAAGAAGCCTCTCTATGTTCTATGAGACAACAGGCTAACACCTGCAGCAGGACCCAAATTGAAATTTGCCTCAATAAAGGAGCATTTATAATAAGTCTAGTAGACTATTCATAAGAAAGTAGGCTGTCAGGAAAGACATCGCCTTCCAAACAGCCTACCATACTTCATACTCATCCTTAAGCAGTTCTCACCTTTTGATAAATGTATGTTCCATCTTTCATTTCATCAAGCTGTACGAGGTCACCGATTTGGACATTTTCTTGAATGCGCACTGTTAGCTTGGCTGTTGAATCCTTTAGCTGTACTAGTGCCACAGTATACGGTGCCAAATGGGCATATTCTGCTGGTGCAATATGAATGACCGTAAAGCTGTACACGGTTCCCTCATCTGGGACTTCTCGTTCGTTTTTAATTTCTTGGCGGCAGGTGCTGCAATACACTTTTTTCGTTACTGACTCTACACCACAGCATTCATAAACCTTCATCTGCTACACCCTTTCTAATATGTGGACAACCGAATAAGAACCAGTACCACCTAAATTTTGTGCAAGTGCTAACCGCGGTCGTTTTTCTAGCTGGTTTGGTGCGTGTCCACGTAATTGGAGTACTAATTGGTAAAACTGTGCCACACCTGTTGCGCCAATAGGATGTCCTCTCGATAATAGACCTCCGCTTGTATTGACAGGCTTTTCTCCGTTCACGCGCGTTTTTCCTTGCTCAATAGCTAGCCAGCCTTCTAATTTCGGGAAAAAACCAAGCTCTTCAATGGCTAGCATTTCAGTCATGGAGAAGCAATCGTGAATTTCCACAACATCAATATCCTCAGGACCAACCCCTGCTTTTTCATAGGCTTGCTGACCTGAAATGCGAATCGCTGGTAATGATAGTAAATCAATGGCATCCTGCATCATTGTCGGTCCTGAAGCCTGTGCAGATGCTACTATTTTAATATCCGATGGCTTACGAGATAACACAACTGCTGCTGCTCCATCTGTAATAGGTGAACAATCGAATAAACCAAGTGGATCTGTAATCATGCGTGCATTCATTATTTCTTCGAGTGTTGCTGGTTTTTGGAATTGGGCTAATGGATTTTGTAATGCATTTTCACGGTTTTTCAATGCTAATTTTGCTAAATGGGATTTATTTGCACCTGTCTCATGGAAGTAGCGGTTTGCGACTACGCCAAAAAATCCTGGGAAAGTTAGACCCGCATAACGTTCGTTTGTCGTCTGATCCATTGCAGAGTTAATAAATTGCGTCACCGTGGCGGTTGGGGCATGCTTCATTTTTTCTACACCGACAACTAAAACGCTTTCATATTCGCCACTTAATATACCTAAAATACCTTGTCGTAATGCAATACCACCTGATGCACAGGCACCTTCTAATTTGGCTGTAGGAATGGGTCCGAGCCCTAGGTCATTTGCTACGATCGCACCTAGAATTTCTTGATTGGCTAAGCTACCTCCCATATAGTTGCCAACAAAAACCGCATCGATTTTTAAGTCTCTTGCCTCATCTAGCGCCTCTTTACTAGCAGTGAGCATTAAATCCTTTAATGAAGCATTTTCATTGTTACCGAACTTCGTCATGCTTACACTATGAACATATACCGTCATTGTGTCACCTCCATATGCTGTTTTACTAGCTCACGTTTTAAAATCTTCCCGTAGGAGCTTTTTGGTAGAGACTCTACTACGAAAATTTCTTTTGGCTTTTTAAAGCTCGCTAAATGTTGCTGACAAAGCTCGATTAAGGCATCCTTCTCAATTTCCCCACGGCCGTTTGGCACGACATAGGCGACAATGGATTCGCCCCATTTGTCATCTGGAATACCAATTACACATGTTTCCTTGATGAATTCATGCTTGTTCAACACTTCCTCTACTTCTCGCGGATAGATATTGACACCACCTGAAATAATGACCTCCTTTTTACGGTCCACGATCGATAGGTAGCCATGCGCATCTAGCTTGCCTAAATCGCCTGTATGAAGCCAGCCATCACGCAATGTTTCGGCAGTCGCCTTTTCGTTATTCCAATAGCCTTGCATAATAAGCGGGCCCTTTGCCGTAATTTCGCCTATTTCTCCTACTGGACATTCATTGCCCTCAGCATCCACGATTTTCACATCAACAAATGGTCCAACTCTACCACATGAATCAAGGCGAGATGGTAAATCCTCGCGTGGCATCATCGAAATGCACATCGGTCCCTCTACTTGACCATAGGTTTCTACAAATTTTGTTCCTACTTTATCTAGTGCCTCTTGCAACTTAGCGGCAGCGATCGGTGAGCCTGCCATATTAATCGATTTAATGGTACGAAGCTTCTGTGGGTTGAACTGATCGTGCTGAATCATAAGGTTGACCATCGTTGGGACTAGGAAAATGATTGAAATACGGTCCTGCTCTAATAAATGAACAAATTGCTCTGGCTCAAATTTATCGTAAATAACTTGTGTTAAGCCATAGAGCCATGCCACATGACTTAAAAAGTTTGCCCCGTGTGTCAGTGGTGCGACGTGACCGAGCATATCCGTATAGTCAACTTCACACGCTATTGCTAAGGATAGGGCTCCACTAACCATATTGCGATGTGATAGCATAACGCCTTTCGGATTACCTGTCGTCCCTGAAGTATACATAATGGCCATCGTATCATTTTCTTCCACTTCATTTTCATGGGACTGCCCTTTAAACTGTTTCACTACTAGCTCATACGGTTCTCCACAATAAAGAATTGGAAAGTCAATTTGTAGCGGATCAATTAATGATTTTTCACCAATCATCAAACTCATACCTGAATCCTTCACCTGATACTCATGTTCTTTCGGATGCAAGCGGTAATTAAGTGGGACTTTAATAAGACCATATAAAGAAACAGCTACATCAAGCTCTATATGCTCTAATCGATTTGACATTAAAATACCTACACGCTCTCCCTTTTGTAAGTTAAGGCTTTTAAAATAAGCTGTTAGAGCATAGGCCCGTTCCATCAAATCGGCATAGGAAATCGCACGATCTTTGAATTTAACTGCTATTTTATCTGGATACGCTCGAGCCGATTTCAGTGCTAATTGGCCAATTGTACTCATTTATCTTCCCCCTATTCATCAAAATGAAAAATTAGAACCCCAAATTGTTGATCCTTCCGTCTTTTCGGTATCGCCTCTCTTAATGGATAGAGGATGAATTCGACTGTGATAGCGATTTCATTTTCTCCTTCAAGAAAATGACCACCAGTAAAATGTTGATCACAATCGACAAAAGATCCATGGAAATGAATATCTAAATCATTCGTCTCCATATCTATCCCAATAAACCCTAAACCAGAAATAAGTTCGACCGGAGAGGTAGTTTGCCGTTTTGGTGAATAAACAATGGTCCCTTGCTTTTCACCTCTTTGAACTTGGACATAGGTAGCCTGCTTTAGGGATCCCATGCATTGAAATTGCCCTCCCTTTACCCCAAAGTGATTGCAAACCTCTTTTATCCCTGTAAATAAATCCGTTCCTGCTTTCAATCTTCCGATAATTCTATCCGTAGGTCGGTCATACAAAGCTTGCCAACGAGAATTATCCAATACTAATCCCTCCATCTACCTTTAACACCTGAGCAGTTGCATAGCTAGCCTCCCTCGATGCAAAGTATAAGACAGCACTTGCAATATCATCAGGTGTGCCGATACGCTTAATAACCTGCTGATCTAAATTGTATGGAACCCCTGTTGTAATACCTGTTAAGGTTGCGCCTGGTGCCACAGAGTTACAAGTAATATTAAGTGGGCCAAGCTCTTTTGCTACCCATTTCGTAAGGGCAATAACCCCTCCTTTTGATGCAGCATAAGCTGGACCTGAGCGACCTGTACCATCTTCGCCAGAGGTAACACCGCCGTTTAAACCTGAAACTGAGCTAATATTAATAATCCGACCATATTGTGCATCCTTCATATGTGGGTAAACACATGCCTGGGTAAACATAAACGTTGCTTTTAAGTTCGTATCAAGATCACGCGACCATTCCTCAAAAGTCATTGTTTCAATATTTTTTCGGCTACATGTCCCAGCATTGTTCACCAAGATATGAATCTCTCCATACTTTTCAACTGTGCGATTGACTGTTGCTTTCACAAACTCTGCATCACGAATATCTCCTAAGCATTCTAAATAGCTATCATGTGCTAGTTTTTCAATTGTTTTCTCACAGGAATTTAAGTCAACTAAAACAACATGTACCCCTTGCTTTGAAAGCTGGACCGCAACGGCTTGTCCAATCCCACTTGCCGCTCCTGTAACAATCGCTACATCATCTTTTAATGTCATCATGGTGTTCCCCTTTGCTATTTAATATTTAATAAATCTGGTAAAAATGTTGATAGAGAAGGTATATAGGTTACAAGTAATAAAACGATAACCGAAGCAACAATAAACGGGACCACCCCTTTTGAAATTTGAACGATATTAGCCTTTGAAATACTGGCAGCAACATATAAATTCAAGCCAACAGGTGGTGTAAATAAGCCGATTGCTAAGTTAATCGTCATAAACACGCCAAATACAGCCGGGTCTACATCGAGCATTAACATAATTGGAAGTAATATCGGGACAAATATATAAAACGCAGAAATGGCATCGATAAATGCACCAGCAATTAATAGAATAATATTTACTAGTAGTAAAATAATGATTTTATTATCTGTTAAACCTAAAACGGTATCTGAAATAGTTGAGGCAATTTGCTCTGTTGTGACAATATAGGCAAAGACAGAGGCGGCACTTACGATAATCATTACAACTGCTGTTTGTAACGCCGATTCAATAAAAATACGATACATCATTTTTATGTAGCCTTTTCGATGGATAAACAATCCTACAATTAGTCCATATACAACCGCAATAACTGCCGCTTCTGTTGGTGTGAAAAACCCTCCATAGATTCCACCTAAAATAATGACAGGAATCATTAATCCAGGAAGTGCCTTAATAAATGCATCCCAGCGTTCTTTTCCTGTACTTTTTCGCTTTACTGCTTCCACAGTGTCATTAAAAATACCTTTTTTAATGTCCCGTTTACGAACGTACATTCCAGCAATAAATAAACCGATTCCTACTAAAATACCTGGTATAACCCCTGCCATAAAAAGACGGTTAATTGTAATAGGGATTTGATCTCCTGCTACTACTGCAAAAATAATGAAGGCAATCGATGGGGGAATAATAATACCTATCGCACCCGCACTCGCCACTAATCCCCCAGCAGTTTCTTTACGGTAGCCGTTTTTCACCATTGCCGGAATGAGAATACCTCCAATGGCAGCAACTGTGGCTGGACCAGACCCTGAAATAGCAGCGAAGAAAATCGCTACTAATACCGTTACAAGTACAATGCCACCTTTACGATGTCCAACTAATGTTTGTGCAAAATCGATTAAACGCTTAGAAATTCCGATATGGTCCATAATGACACCCGCTAAAATAAAGAATGGAATCGCTAATAGCGTAAACTTTGCCACGCTCGTATACATAATATCTGTTAATGCTTCAAATCCTGATAGCCCTTGTGATGTAAATAGGACTACCATTGAGGCCACCGCTAAGGAAGCAGCGATCGGCACCCTTAAAAATACAAGCACGATAAAGGAGCCAAAAAGTAATAATGCTATCATGCTAGCTCATCTCCTTCCGCTCCATTCCCTTCATTACTTACCGCTTTATATTCTTCAACCATCGCTTGAACTGTACGAATTAAACATAGTAATGCACCTAAAGGTAAGGCAGAAGATAAAATCCACTGTGGCATTCCTAATGCCGGTGTTGTTTGATTAATCTCCATTTGGAACAATACCATATCAATGCCGTAATAAAGTAATACGGCAAACAATACGCCACTTGCTACTGATGAAATAATGACAATCGCCTTTTTTGTCAGCTTATTCCCTTTATCGAACAATAAGGTAAAACCAAGGTGTGCGTATCTACGCACACCCAATGCTGTACCGACAAATGTAAGCAATACTAACAAATTAACTGTGATTTCCTCTGTAAAAGAAAGGGATAAGTTGACTAAATTACGAGAAACAATGTTTACAAATGTTATAAATGTAATCGCTGCAAATGTAACGCTTAATATAATCTCTTCAAAATAGTCTAAGAATTTCATATGTTTCCCCCTTATGGCGTAAACGCTTTCAATAAATCTTCTCCCCAAATATCCGTATATTTATCATAAATAGGCTGAACAGCTTTTTTAAACGCTTCCAATTCTGCATCTGTTGGCGTATAAACATTCATTCCTTTAGCTTTTAAATCTTCAATTTGTGATGCTTCTTTTTCACGTGCAATTTTCACTTGATATGCAGCTGCCTCTTTACCTAGTCGATCAAATAATTCACGGTCTGCATCACTTAAAGAATCATAGAGCTTTTTATTCATACCTAACACTAATGGATCATATGAATAGTTCCACAATGTTAAGTAATCCTGAACTTCGTCAAGCTTTGACGAAGCAATAACATCAATAGGATTTTCTTGCCCATCAATCGTTCCTTGCTGCAATGCTGTAAACACTTCTGAGAATGTCATTGTTGCAGGATCTGTTCCTAATGAACGGTATAAATCTGTGTACATGGTAATACCAGGTATACGAATATTTAATCCCTTTAAATCTTCTGGTAGCTTAATTTCACGCTTACTATTCGTTATTTGACGGAAACCATTCTCTCCATATCCTAAAGCTTGTACACCCTTTTCAGCTAAAAGTTCTTTAAGCTTTTCTCCCCCTTCTCCATTAAACACTTTATCTACCTCTGAATGATCCTTAAGTAAAAAAGGTGCACTTGTCACACCAAAACGTTGATCTAAAATCGAATAAATAATCGTAGAGTTAAATGTTAAATCGATTGACCCCTTTGCTAAGCCTTCAACAGCCTTACCCGAATCTCCCCCAGATAATTGTTCATTTGTAAATACTTCAATTTTAATGCGACCATCTGTTTCCTTATCCATATCATCTGCCAGTTTTTTTGCTGCCTCATACCATGTTGATGAATCAGATACTGTGACAGACATTTTTAATTTATATGACTTTTCTTTATCATCAGCATCCCCGCTACTGCTACCACCACAGGCAGCTAGTATTGCTGATACGATCAAGAGCATAGCCAAGAGAAGATTTCTCCCTTTTAAAAATTTCCTCATAAAATATATCCCCCTACTCTTTTTATATTAGATTCTATAATTATTTTATAATTCCGAAAAATCTAAATATATATTCCTAGGGGATAAAAAGTTACATGATAATTGAGTGATTTTTGTCTCTAATAAATAAAAATCATACAAATAACAGCATTTTAAGTATTTCATTAAACGCTTTTTCTTTTTCGAAACAGCAAAATAGCAATCATTAATTCCAATTTATTTTCATTATTATTAATATCAATCTTTAAAAGCTTTTCTATTTTTTTTAAGCGATATTTTAATGTATTTTTATGAATATGAAGGGCATCAGCAATTTCCTGTAAGCCCCCTTTACTTTTTAGCCACATTTCTAGATTGTATATTAGTTCTTCTTCCTCTAATAAAGAGCCAATTGTTCTGCCGATGAAATGGCCAACCTTTTGTTCATCAAGGTCGGACAATAGTAACTCTAATTTCAAATCCTCTTCAAATACTATTTGTCTATTTTCTATAGCAACCGTTAACGCTATATTTGCTTCATTGTAGGATGCATTTAGCTCAAAGAAGGAGTGTGAGTTGCCGACACCTATAAATATATCGTCATCATATAGCTTTATAAGTTTGCGGTTAAATGAATGAAGTGTTTGCTCTAAATGAATACGCGTGATTTTTGGGACAAGCAACACTAGCTTATCAAAGCTCCATTGAAAAATATGTAATTGAGGATGGATTATTTGAATTGCACGCAAATAATCCACCCCCTTCTCATCGATTCTCCTATTCAATTGAATTATAATAATTCGATTGTAGAGCTCTGTATCAATATTTAACATTTCTGCTCGTTGCTCTAGCAACAATTGATTTACCTGACCATTTAATAAATCTAGCAGGAAGAGCTCAAACATTTTAGTCTCTCGTTCTTTTTTACGGTGCATTAAAAAATCTTCCACAAAAAACTGCGTGATTTTCTGAACAAGTTTACCATATTTTTCTATTTCCGCAGGTTGGCCAGTAACACCAATTACTCCAATTGATGTATCTTCAATAACTAATGGCATGACAAGACCCTCACGCACACCCTTCAATTGAATCGACAGCTCCTTCGTCATATGCATGACTTCTTTGTTTTTCATGGCTATTAAAGCACCTTCATGAAATTGATTCATCCTCGACATGTCTGTGCTGGCAATAATAAATCCATTATGATCGATTACAACAACATTTTGATCAATCAACTCACCAAGCTCTCTTACAATTTTTGTGCCAATTATTTGCAAATCAAACATTGTGCCACCCCCCATAAAGATTAATATACTGATTATGCCGAAAATTTAGTATATTTTAGCTATTTTACTACAGTTTTCTATGCTCTTGTAGATAAAATCAACAATATGTGAGGCATACATGCTTGATTCTAGCTTTTCCTTATGGATACCAGATTGAATTTGTAACAAGCAACCAGGATTGGCCGTAACGATAACTGTGGGCTGTAGCGCCTTAATCGTTGCCATTTTTGTAGCTAAAATGTCATTAGCTGATGCAGGTTGCAATAAATTATATATTCCTGCTGAACCACAACATGTGTTGGCATTTGGCAGTTCTGTGAAAAGGACATTTGGTAGTGCCTGTAAAATCATTCTTGGCTCATTGAAGACTTTATTGACATTGCGTAAATGACAGGAATCCTGATACGTTACAAGTGTTTGCTTTGCTTGCTGTGGCAAGGTGGCTAAATAATCAAGCAGACCAGCTTTGACAAGCAGGCTTGAAATATCAATTGTCTTCTCAGAAAATCGAATTGCCTTTTCACGATACTGATCATCACTCTGTAAATGCTTTTCATACTCCTTCAAGAAAGCTCCACAGCCACCAGCATTATTAACAATATAAGTGTAATCATCTGAATCAAAAAGCTCTACATTACGAATTAAGTTTTGCTTACCACGCTTTAGCTCCCCACTATGTCCATGCAGAGCCCCACAGCAACTTTGATTATCTGGAATAATAACATCCACACCAAGCATTTGTAGCAAGAATACTGTTTTATCGTTTGTTTCCTTATAAAGCGTATCCATTAAACAGCCTGTAAAAAAGGCCACCTTCATCGTAGCTGGTTTCACCTGTTTGAATGGCTGTATTTTTCTTGCTATGGGTGGTAGAGATGCCTCCATTGTTTTTACATGCTTGGGGAATAAATTTAAAAAGCCAATTTTTCGCACAGCCTTTTGTAGGCCTGTTTTTTGATAAAGATGCAGTAGGCTGACGGCATGTTGCATATTTTTTTGTTTGACGAAAAGATTATTAAAAACAATTGTACGTGTTGTTTTTTCTACGAGGGATGCGTGCTTCACTTCTTGTACCGCCTCACGCGTTTGCTCAATCAAAGCACCATACTGTACGCCAGCCGGACATGCTGGCTCACAAGCACGACATCCTAAACATAAATCAAATGACTTCTCAATGGACGCATCAAAGGGTACTATTCCATCACGCACCGCCTTCATTAAGGCAATACGCCCACGAGGTGATTGTGCCTCATCCTGCTCTGTATGAAGATATGTCGGACAGCTTGGCAAACAGAAACCGCATCTCATACAGTCCAGTAATAAATTTTCATCGATATGCGTCTCGAAGGATTGTTGCATTTGCTGCTGAACATTAGTTGCCACCATCTACCACCACTCTTTTCTTCGTCTCTTTTGCAAAAACTTTGCCAGGATTCATAATATTGTTTGGATCAAAGGCTTGCTTAATGTTTTTCATTACAGTAATACCAACAGGACCAATCTTCCATTCTAAATAAGGTGCCTTCATTTCACCTACACCGTGCTCCCCTGTAATCGTGCCACCTAGCGAAAGTGCTGCCTCAAAAATTTCCGCAAATGCCGCTTCCACACGGTGCATCTCATCTTCATCTCGCAGGTCTGTTAAGCATGTAGGATGCAAATTTCCATCGCCTGCATGACCAAATGTGGCAATATTGACCTTGTACTTTTCGGAAATATCATTAATTCTCTTCACCATTTTGGCCAGCTCTGATCGTGGTACTGTGGCATCCTCTAAAATAACTGTCGGTTTTAATTTTGCTAATGCTGATAATGCGACACGTCTTGCTGTTTTAATTTGCTCCGCTTCCTGTGCATCTTTTGCAATTTGCGTAAAAAGAGCACCATTTTCTTCCGCAATTCGTACCATTTCTTTGACATCTTGTTCTACTTGATACATTTCACCATCCTGCTCGAGTAGGAGCATTGCTTCAACATCTGTTGAGAGACCTATTTTCATATATTGCTCGACGGCGCTAATTGTTTTTTTATCAAGAAATTCTAGCGTTACTGGAATGATTTTATGTGCAATAATACTAGAGACTGTTCTCGCTGCATCCTCTAAAGATTCAAAGTATGCGATGCTCGTCATTTTATATTGTGGTAAAGGGATAAGCTTTAAGGTAATGGCTGTTACTACACCTAATGTTCCCTCTGCTCCAACAAATAATGAGGTGAGGTCATAGCCTGCTACGTCCTTTGCTAGTTTGCCACCTGTTTCTAGAATATCTCCGTTCGGTAAAACAATTTGTAACCCTTTCACATAATCCTTTGTTACACCGTATTTTAACCCCCGCAGGCCACCTGAGTTTTCACTGACATTGCCACCAATTGTAGAAATTTTCATTGAGCTTGGATCAGGAGGGTAAAATAAACCATGTGATTCAACAAATATACAAAGATTCTCGGATATAATACCTGGCTGTACTGTAATCGTTAAATTTTCCTTATCAAAATTTACAATTTGATCCATTCTATTAAATAAAATCACTACCCCTCCCTCATAAGGCACCGTTCCTGCTGCAAGGTTTGTCCCAGAGCCTCGAGGAATAATTGAAATCTTATATTCATTACATACTTTTAAAACCTCCGCAATTTCCTCTGCATTCCCTGGCGAAATAACAAGATCAGGTAAGCGCTGGAAGTTTGCTGTTGCATCATAGGAATAAGCTAAGAGCTGTGCAGTTGAGCTTTTTACGTATTTTTCACCAACAATATGCGTAATTTTTTCGATTACTGTTTTATTCATAATGCTCACCTCGAATTGAGATATTTATTACTACAATTTTAATTGTTAGAATTTTCTAAACATATGTCTTGTAAGATAAAAAAGTGTAATAAATTTTAATTTTTTTGTGTTATAAGACCAAAAAAATAGAAGTTATCGGACAAATTCCAATCAACTTCTAAAATTTACACTATTCTTCCATAAAATATAAAAAGCTGATGAGAAAGTGGCACTTGCCTGCTTTCTCATCAGCCTTTTTAACGCTGGCGTTCCTTGAAGGCACGTTCCATCTCGCGTTTGGCTTCTTTTTTGCGCATGTCGCTGCGCTTATCGTAATCTTTTTTCCCTTTACCAATGCCGATAAGGAGCTTGGCATAGCCATCCTTGATGTACATTTTCAATGGAACGATTGTGTAGCCGTCACGTTTTACGGCACCGACTAGCTCACCGATTTGCTTTTTGTGGAGCAGCAACTTGCGGGTGCGTAGTGGATCGTGGTTGAAACGGTTGCCTTGTTCGAAGGCGCTAACGTGCATATTGTTGATCCATGCTTCACCATTGCGGACGCGGACAAAGGAGTCTTTCAGTTGGACTTTGCCTGCACGGATGGATTTGATTTCTGTACCTGTTAGGACCATGCCTGCTTCGATTGTTTCTTCGATGAAGTAGTCGTGGCCTGCTTTTTTGTTTTGTGCTAATACTTTACCAGAACCTTTTGCCATATCTTTCACCCTCTACTTAAAAGGTTGAGCTTAAGCGAAAGTACCCTTTCAATGAATACTTTCGCTTAGGCTTATTTACGTTTTGTTTTTTTCTTTTTGCCTTTTTTGGCAATGCCCTCATAGAACTTTTGCTTTTGCTTCACGCGTTTTTTTGGACCTGGGCTTGAGTCATCTTTGCGGCGTCCACGTGGATCACGGTCACTTTCGCGTCGTTCACCTTGCTTTGATGAGCTACGAGTTCCACGGTCATCCTCTTGACGACCGCCTCTACGATTGCCACCACGTCCGCCTTTTTCCTCATCACTGCGTGTGCTTCGGCGACTGCGTCCACCTTTGTTATCGCTATAATTTTTACGTGCATGAATAACAGTTGGTGCTGCTTTGCGTGTTCGTCCATATGAAGTTACCATTCCAACGATTTCAAAGTCAATGGATGACTCCTCAATAATGACATTTGCCACACGAACTGTCACTTCATCCCCAATACGGAATTGGCGATTCGTTCGTTCCCCGATCATAATCATTTGACGATCATCGAAGCGGTAGTAATCATCAGTCATATTGCTAATATGGACAAGTCCTTCGATGGTGTTTGGTAGCTCCACGAAAATACCGAAGTTTGTAATGGATGAAACAATTCCTTCGAATTCTTCACCAATTTTGTCGGACATATATTGTGCTTTTTTCAGTGCGTCTGTATCACGTTCTGCATCAACAGCACGACGTTCACGCTCAGACGTGTGGTCAGCAATTTCATCCATTGCCATACTCCACTGTGCAATGGTTTCTCTCGATGTATCCTTGTTAATTAAATACGTACGAATTAAACGGTGTACAACTAAGTCAGGATAACGACGAATTGGTGATGTGAAGTGTGTATAGAAATCCGTTGATAAGCCAAAGTGTCCAAGACTTTCAGGGTAGTATTTCGCCTGCTGCATTGAACGTAGGAGCATCGTTGAGATAACAGGCTCCTCTGGCATCCCTTCAATGGCCTTCAAAACATCCTGTAATGCCTTAGGATGAACGGTATTACCAGTACCTTTAATCAAAATACCGAAGTTCGTGACAAATTCAAAGAAGCGTTGAAGCTTTTCAGGCTTTGGATCTTCGTGAATACGGTATAGAAACGGTACATTCATCCAGTGGAAGTGCTCTGCCACTGTTTCATTGGCAGCTAGCATGAAATCTTCAATTAATTTCTCCGCTACTGTTCGTTCACGTAATTCAATATCAACTGGCCATCCTTCTTCGTTTACGATCACCTTGGATTCTTTGAAGTCAAAGTCAATGGCTCCTCGCATTTCGCGTTTACGGCGTAAAATACCCGACAGCTCAGCCATGTTTTTAAACATTGGAACAAGTGGCTCATAGCGTTCAATTAGTGCCTCATCCTGCTCCTCTAAAATCTTGTAAACGTCCTTATACGTCATACGTTCAGTCGTTTTAATGACACTTTGGAAAATTTCATGTGCAACCACATTACCATTCGCATCAATAATCATTTCACAAGAGAGTGTTAAACGGTCAACCTGTGGATTTAATGAACAAATGCCGTTTGATAAACGATGTGGAATCATTGGAATGACACGGTCTGTTAAATAAACACTTGTCGCACGATCGTAAGCTTCAATGTCAATGACCGAGCCTTGCGTTACATAATAACTTACGTCTGCAATATGTACGCCAAGCTTATACGTTCCATCTACATTTTTCGTTACGGTTACGGCATCATCTAAATCCTTTGCATCTGCTCCATCAATTGTCACAATCGTTTCATGACGTAAATCACGACGCCCTACTAAATCGGCCTCGGTAATTTCATCTGGCACACGCTGTGCAGCAGCAATGACTTCATCTGGGAATTCAGGTGGAATGTCATGCTTATACAAAATGGATAAAATATCCACACCCGGATCATTTTTATGTCCTAAAATTTTTGTAATATAGCCTGTAGCAGATTTTAAATCCTCTGGCCATGTTGCTACCTCAACAACAACCTTATGTCCATCGACAGCTCCTAATGTATCTCCTTTGGCAATAAAGATATCCATTGGTAGCTTTTTATCGTCTAGAACAACAAAGCCGAAGCCACGGTTAGCCTGGAATGTGCCGACAAAGCTTGTTTGACCACGCTCGACAACCTTTGTTACCGTTCCCTCGCGTCGATCACCGAATGATTCCTTTAAAACACGAATCAGAACGATGTCTCCGTTAATGGCACCGTTAATTTCATGCGGGGGAATGAACACATCATCCATGCCCTCGACGTCAGGTGTCACGAAGCCAAAGCCCTTCGCATGTCCGATAAATTTACCTCTTAGTAAATTCATACGTTCTGGTAGGCCATAGCGATTGGAGCGGGAACGCACAACTAAGCCTTGCCCTTCCATGCGGACAAGTGTTTTCACAAGCTCCTTGAACTCCTCCGCATCCTCAAAGCCGAATTCATCCTCGATTTCACCGACTGTTAGTGGTTTATAATCATCTGTGCTGAAAAAATCGAGTAAACGACTTTGTAGTGTATCTTTTTGGTCTTTCATACATATTCCCTCCTTCATGAGAAAATCCTATTTATATTATTGTGCCCAATTTAGGCTTTCTAAAAAGCGATAAATGTCCTCATGTAATTGATCTTTTTCTTGATCTAATGTAATAACATGTTTTGAGTTTTCATACCACTTGATGTGCTTTTCAAGTGACTCAGTTTGATTATATATAATGTTGGCAGATTCTGTCTCTATTACTTCATCATTTGTAGCTTGTACGACGAAGATAGGCGCATAAATCATGTCAATTTCTTGACGAGTGCGGGCTATAAATTCTCGTAGCTGCTGTAGAGATGGCATGCCTTTGTCAGCAATGCTTGTAACTTCAGCATCAATTTGTTCTTCCTGTTTCCCTTGGAACTTTTTATAGTCCCTTGCATATTTCAAGACCCCCTCAAACATAACGTCGGTTGTACGCATTGTCATAGGGGCACACATTGTCACAATGCCTTTAACAGGATTATTTAATGCAACGTTTAATGCCATAACACCGCCTAATGAAAGCCCAGCAACGGCTATTTCCTGATAGCCAGCATCCCGTAACTGTTTGTAGGCGGCAATAACATCCTGCCACCAGTCTGCTGGACCTGTTGTGATTAGTTCTTCTGGTTCCACACCGTGACCTTTATAGTGAGGTGCTAATGTAGTATACCCTTTTTTCTCTAAAAATCTACCAAGCATTCGTACATCTGCAGAGCTTCCTGTGAAGCCGTGTAATAATAAAACAGCACGTGGTCCTGCCTGAAAGAAAAATGGCTGTGATAATGATTTGTTCACTGTAAGCACTCCTTCACTCTAAAACACTTATACATACTATACCCATTCTCGTCATCTCGATGATGCCTAGCAGATGACATTGGTTATTGTGTTACAATTCATTTTTTACTACTGAGAGATAAATTACCATTTAACTATGATAAAAGAAAACGCCCAACCAATTCGGTTAGGCGATATATCTTCAACTATTAGATTTTTGTAATAGCGATTGCTAATAAAAAGAACACTATAGCTAACACAATTGTTGCACGGTGAAGGATTAAATCCATACCACGTGCTTTTTGCTTTCCAAATAGTTGCTCAGCTCCACCCGAGATGGCACCTGATAAGCCTGCACTTTTACTAGATTGAAGTAATACCACAACGATTAACGCCAATGATACGATAACTAATGAAACTAATACTACTGTATGCATTCACTGCACCTCCCGAACTTTGAAACATCACAACATACTACATTATAACAAAAAAAGGTTGTGATGACAAACTTCGCTTTATGTTTTGCTGGAAATTCTCCGCCTCATGCTTCCACCCTTGTCGACTTATGCTACTATTTGTGGATGTCACTCCCTATAAATTAAATTATAATGGCAAAAATGAACTTTTTTGGAGGGTGGGAAAATGAATAAAAAAATAACAGCGCTGCTAGTACTATGCTGCATGATTCCCTTTCTTACGGCATGCTCAAAGGCCATTGACCTACTTCTTGAGGAAGAGGATGTAACAACTACAACCTTAGCAGAAGATACAGAGAATGATATGAAGAAACCAGAAAGTAAAGCGCTATCTGCCTCTTTTTCACCTAATGATCTTTTCTCAACCTCATTATTTAAGGATGATCCTGCCTTACTACAATTCACTAAAAAAGTTGAAAAACAAGTAGCAAAGTTTGAGCAGCACTTTGAAGTCCCTTATACTGGGAAGCTAAACTTCGAAGATTTTGAGGTGCAGCTGAATGACTTAAACAGCCTGCTTTCCTTCGTTGATCCCTATACAGCTGGTTATTTTCTTACTTATGAATGGACGGCTTGGGAAATAGATAATGGCTATTTGGTAGAGTTGTCGATTGATTACTTAACAGATGCCAAAAAGGAGCAAAAGGTCGATCAATATGTAGAAGCTTTTGCTGACCAGTATATTACGACACATATGACAGATTTTGAACGTACTAAAATCATTAATGATACGGTCGTACAGTTAGCCACTTATACAGAACAAGGCTCTACTGAGGGACAGACGGTTTTTGAGCTGATAGACGAGGAAACTGCGGTATGTCAAGCTTATGCTCTACTAGCTTATCGCCTACTATTAGCTTCGGATGTAGAAGCGAAATACGTATATGGCTATAGTGAGGATCAGCTGCATGCTTGGAATTTAGTCAGTATCGATGGCAATTGGTACCATCTTGATACAACGTGGAATGACGTGGATTCAACTGAGCCTTATGCGATTTCCTATGAATACTTTTTAGTCAGTGATGAAAAACTAAGCCAAGATCATTTATGGGTAAATGAAAATTATTTTACTGCTACAAATAACAATTATGATTTTATGCATGATATGTGGTATGCCAATACGGTGGATGATGTGATTTATTATAATAGTATCCATGATAATATGGTTTATTCCTATAATTTAGACACAAATGAAAACAATCAAATTACAGAAACAGCATGCTATTATTTAGCTACTTATAATGATTCCATTTATTGCAGTGACTATGACAATGCCGGTTATTTAACAAAAATTAATGTCCAGGACGGCTCTGAAGAAGTCTTACTTGAAGATGAAGTCCTCAACTTGTACATCGAAGAAGACATTTTACATTATGAAACAATTGATGGCGCACAACATCAGGAAAATTTGTAATGCCCCAAAAGAATCTGTGGGATTTTTACGCAGATTCTTCCTTCCTCATTATTTACATAATTACCATATTTCATTAACAAACCTTTAACGCTAGCTTTACACCCTTCCTTTACACTTACAGTTGAATTCACCTAAAGGAGGAAAATCATGAAATACGCAAAAAAATGGACTTCATTGTTTTTAGCAAGTGCAGTGACTTTATCAGCAGTTAGTATCCCACAGCAAGAGGTACATGCAGCCGAAGGAAAGAAACCGACAAATGTCATTATGCTTGTGATGGATGGTAGCAGTAATAATGCTGTCACCCTTTCTCGTTGGTATAAAGGTGAAAGCCTAGCAATGGATGAAATTTTATCGGGTGCTATGCGCACATATTCTGCTGAATCTGCCATTACCGATTCTGCACCAGCTGCTACAGCACTAGCAACTGGGCATAAATCGAACGATAAATATATAGGTGTACTCCCCTCTGTGATCAACTCCCCTGGATTAGCGCAAATCGCTAAGGAAGATGCCTTCCGACCTGTAGCCAATGTGCTAGAAGGAGCTAAGCAACAAGGTATGGCCACTGGATTAATTTCTACTTCCGAAATTCAACATGCTACACCTGCTGGTTTTTCTGCACACGTCAACAATAGAAGTCAATATGGAGATATTGCAGAGCAGCAGGTTTATCAAAATATTGATGTTGTCTTAGGCGGTGGTCTGGAATCACTATCACCAGGCACATCAAAAAATGCTCGTCAAGATGGCGAAGACTTAATCAAGGTTTTGAATGAAAAAAATTATGATCTCGTTAAAACGCGCGATGAGCTATTTAATAGTCAATCCTCAAAAATTTGGGGAAGCTTTGCACCAAGTGCACTTGCTTATGATTTAGATCGTGCCAAAACAAGAGCATCTGAGCCTACACTTGCTGAAATGACGAATAAAGCAATCAATACGCTGAAAAAGGATGAAGATGGCTTCTTCCTCTTTGTAGAAGGTAGCAAGGTTGACTGGGCTGCACATGCCAACGATACAATTGGTATCATTAGCGATATATTATCATTCGATGATGCAGTGAAAGAAGCAGTCGATTTTGCGAAGGAAGATGGTAATACTCTAGTCATTGCAGTAACTGATCATGGAAATAGCGGCATTACGATGGGGAACGCTAACACTACTAGTACCTATTCTAGCATTCCAGTCTCTGCTAACATCGACCCGTTAAAAAAAGCTACGATGACCATTGAAGGAGCTTTAAGCCAGCTAAAAGAAGATCGCTCTAATTTAGTTGAGGTCGCTGCTCTTTATGGCTTAGATTCATTAACGGAGGACGAGCTTAAAACATTACAGTCTGCTAAAGACTTAGGTAGTGAAATGGTAAAAATGCTAGCCAATCGTGCAAACATCGGTTATACAACAGGTGGCCATACGGGTGAAGATGTATTCTTATATTCATTTGGTCCTTCTAAATTGACAGGATTAGTAGAAAACACTGATTTAGCTCATACAATGGCACGCTTTATGGGCTTTGACTTAAACACATTAACAAATGATTTATATGTGCCTGCAACGGAGGCATTTACGGAAAAAGGATTTACAACAAAAATCGACTTATCGGATAAAGAAAATCCAACATTTATTGCGCAAAAAGCAGATGTCACAGTGAAAATTCCAGTCAACAAAAACACGATGACGTATGAACAAACTTCCTCAAACACGGCAAAGACTCATACATTTGATACAATCAATGTCTACAATGGCTCTGAATTTTATGTATCTAAAAAAGTTATTAATCAAGTGAAATAAAAATTATAGCGCGAACATAAGTTGAGATTATTCCCTTATGTTCGTGCTTTTTTTGCATAAGTAAACCAGCCAATAATTTGTAAACTCTACATATCCCCCCAAAACCTTAAATTTACCTTAAATTAATCTTATGATTTACTGAATTCATCTTAATTCAGCAACATTTTTCTCCACATTCCGTCAAATCAGTGTTAAAAACATAAGGTAAGGATTTTTAACTAGTAAATTACTATTTTTTGAAAGTTTAATCCTATACTTTTTTTCATTGGAGGTGGACAAATGCAATCCATCAAAAATAATGAGTATTTACGCTTCATTGGCTTCACGCTGTTTTATTTGATTGTTTTGGTACTGTTGTTTCTTATACATGGCTTCCATGATATGAACGCTGGACCATTTATATATACGGAATTTTAAATAAAGGAGATTAAAATATGTTAAGTATTTTGGCAGCTATTGAACGTGTGGCCATCCAGCAGCCACAAAAAACTGCTTATCAGACACACAATGCCTCCTTAACTTATAGTGAGCTTTGGCATTTATCGGATCGTCTTGCCGATTATTTAATGAAGCTTAAGTTGCGGAGACAACAACCTATTGTCATTTATGGACATATGTCCCCCCTGCAAATTGTTGCGTTTATCGGGGCTGTAAAGGCTGGCCATCCATATGTGCCTGTTGATTCGTCAACACCATCAGAAAGATTACAGCTCATTACAGAAGCTTCTGGAGCAGGTTTAGTACTGACAACAGAGCTATTAGAGATGCAGATGAACCTTCCAGTTATGGCAGTGCATGATATTCTGGATGCCTCCTCAAAGGACGTGAACCTATCATCCGCAACATGGGTTCATGAAGAGGATATCCATTATATTATTTACACTTCTGGTTCAACGGGTCAACCAAAAGGGGTACAAATAACAGCTAGTAATCTAACACACTTTGTTATGTGGATGCAGGAGCACTTCCCTTTACAGGAAGACGGCGTATTTTTAAATCAAGCACCTTATTCCTTTGATTTATCTGTTATGGATCTCTACCCAGCGCTTGTTGGTGGACACACACTTTATGCGATTACACAGCAAGAAATTGCTAATCCAAAAGTATTGTTTGATTCATTAGAGACGTCAAATACTCGTGTATGGACTTCTACACCTTCTTTTGCCAAGATGTGTTTGATGAACAAAGAATGGAATCAAAAACTCATGCCTAGGTTGGATACTTTTTTATTTTGCGGAGAGGTTTTACCGATAGCGGTATGTAACGAGTTAATGCTCCGTTTTCCACAGGCAACAATTTATAATTTATATGGTCCTACCGAAACAACCGTCGCTGTATCCTATGTAAAGGTGACGAAAGAGCTAGTAGGACGCTTCGAACAATTACCGATTGCCCCTATAACGGAGCCAAACGTTTCTGTAGCAGAAGATGGAGAAATTATTATTTCAGGGCCAACCGTTAGTGCAGGGTATTTGGGATCGCCTGAATTAACAGCAAAGGCTTTCCCAATCGTTGAGGGCGATCGTATCTATCAAACGGGTGATATAGGCTATGAGCAGGATGGTTATTTGTTCTTTTCAGGTCGTAAGGATTTTCAAGTGAAATTACATGGCTATCGTTTAGAGATTGAAGAGATTGAAAAACAAATCAGTAACCTGCCACCTGTTTCGAGCTGTGTTGTTGTACCTGTTTATAAGGAGAAGGAAATCATTTCTCTTAGTGCCCATATTGTTTTACGTGAGCCATTAACAGACGCTGCTTTTAAAACAACAAAGCAATTGAAGGCACTTTTATCGGCGTACTTACCTACCTATATGATACCGAAAACGTTTAAATATATGGACGCTTTACCACTAAATCCAAATGGTAAGGTAGATCGTAAAGGATTGGCGGTTATGGAGACAGTATGACGCCTTATGGAAATATAGCATTTTTTGTGATCATCGGACTTTTATTACTACCTACCATCCTCTTAGGATTACGAGGCAAATCTTCGAAACGCTATAATCTTTTTGTTTCGGTCATTGTCTTAGCATTAATCTTCGGACATTCATTGAATGGGTCCATCTCGCTCGTATTATTTACTGTCTTTCAGGTAGTACTTATTGTGGCTTATCAGCGCTATCGACTTCAGCAAAATAGCGGAACCATTTTTATAATAGCGGTGCTTTTATCCATATTACCCTTGATTCTTGTAAAGGTTTTGCCGATTCTCGGGTTACATCATTTATTTGGCTTCCTTGGTGTATCCTACATTACGTTTAAAGCGGTGCAAATGATTTTAGAAACCCGTGATGGCTTGATGAAAGAGAAAATTTCGGTAGTAGAGCTAGTCTATTTCTTATTATTCTTTCCTACCGTATCATCGGGGCCGATTGATCGTTGGCGTCGTTTTACAAAGGATTTTCATGCCGTGCCTTCCTCGGAGGAGTACCAAAAGCTGCTATTGAGTGGTATTAACTATATTTTTGTCGGCTTTTTATATAAGTTTATTTTGGCTTATTTAATTTACAACTACACGCTTATTTATTTGCCTAACCATACGTATAACTATTTGACACCTTTTCAGGGGCAGCTAGCGTATATGTATATGTATAGCTTTTACTTATTCTTTGATTTTGCTGGCTATAGTGCATTTGCTGTTGGTGTTAGCCGACTAATGGGTATCCAAACACCGATTAACTTTAATCGCCCATTCGCCAGCCGCAATATTAAAGATTTTTGGAATCGTTGGCATATGAGCCTTTCCTTCTGGTTTAGGGATTATGTCTATATGCGCTTTGTCCTTTGGATGACAAAGAAAAAATGGTTAAAAAATAAATTTGCTATTTCGTATATAGGCTTCTTTTTACTATTCTTTTTAATGGGTATTTGGCATGGTCTGGAATGGCACTTTGTGGTCTATGGACTCTATCATGCCCTATTGATTATCAGCTTTGATAAATTTGAACGCTGGAATAAAAAGCATAAGCGTTGGCCAAAAAATAAATGGACGCATACTATTGGCGTAATCATTACGTTTCATGCTGTATGCTTCGGCTTTTATATTTTTTCTGGCACATTATTTTAAACAAAGGGCTATAAGAGCCTGTTCACTAAAGGAGAATTATTAATGGATCAACAACAAGTTTTAGAAATGCTAGTCGAGTTATGTGAAGATGAAATGATTGTAGAAAACCCAGATATAGACTTATTTGAAGAAGGTTTACTAGATTCGTTTGGGACAATTAATTTATTAGTTGAAATTGAAAATCGTTTTAATATTTCTGTCCCTATTACTGATTTCAATCGTGAAGAATGGAATACGCCTAATCGAATAGCAGGGAAATTAGCTGAAAGACAATGATCAAAAAAGGCTTTCTTTCTTTATTTATTGCATTTGCTCTTTTTACGGGCTTTGTCTTTTTTCCTAATGCTTGGATTAAAGCATGGATATCCAATGAGGATGTGGAACAAGCCAAAACGAACATGTCTCCACTTGTATTTCAGGGCACATATTTACAGGAGCGAATGTTACAGGACCCTAGTTCCATGCCACTTTACGGCTCCTCGGAATTAAACCGTTTTGATCCGTTCCATCCTTACAATTATACGCGAGCCACTGATGCTCCGTATTCGACATTTATGATTGGGCGTGGAGGCATGCAGTCCATTACCCACTTCTTGAATTTCGCAGCACAAGAAAAGAATTTAAAGGATAAAAAAGTGGTCTTTATCATCTCTCCACAGTGGTTTACAGAGAAGGGCATGGGTGAATTTCACTTTTCACCGAATTATTCCATGCTACATGCGTATGATTTAGCCTTTAATCAGGAGATGGATGCCAATCTTCGTAAAAGAGCAATGGAGCGCCTACTAGAATTTGATACTGTCAAACGTGATCGCCTCTTAAAGACTATGTATCAATATCAAATGTCTAATGGCAAGGAAAAGCCAATTACTGGACGTATGGCCATGGTCGCTGGGCGTTTTCACAAGGCGTTACTAGAAAAGAAGGATTTATATTATTCTCTTTTCCCACGTAAAGGTCATGCATTAAAAAGTAATGACAAGCTCATTGCCAATCAAAGCTTTGAGCAACAATTGCAGCACGCAGAGGCATATGGGGAGAAGCGTGTATCCAATGACTATATGATTGAAGATCGCGCCTATCAGCGACTTGTAAATGCTAAATTTTCAAAGTTTAAGGATATACGAAAAAAAGAGGATTATTCAAACTCTCCTGAATACGAAGATTTCCAACTAGTGATCGATGTTTTAAAGGATGCAGGTGCCAAGCCACTATTCGTCTCCATTCCAGTGAATGGCTATTGGTATGATTATAATGGCTATCCTGAGGAGCGCCGTCAAAAGTATTACGATAAAATGGAGCAAGTATTAAAGGATGCGAATGTTGCCTATGTTGATTTTTCAGATCATGAATATGATCCCTATTTTATAATGGATACGATTCATATTGCCTGGAAGGGCTGGGTTTATCTCGATCAAGAACTAGATCAGCATTGGTCACAGCCATAACAAAAGTCAGGACAGTCTAATATAGTAGACTGTCCTTTCTTATTATCGTAAGAGACCTTTTATGTAAAGCGCCATTTGCTCGGTTCTCTCATTTCGTTTTTCAATGGCTTCCCTAAAATGTTGAACCTGCTCTGCCTGATCATTGGTGGCTGTTTCAATTTGCTCCATGCTTTCCATCAGTGTTTGAATATTACTCGTAATCGTTTTAAGAGAGGTTTCAATTTGTTCTGTTGCTGTAGCTGTCTCACTAGAAAGCTTCCTTACCTCTTGCGCTACGATATTGAAACCTGCACCCGTATTGGCTTGCTTGTGCCGCTTCTTTCTTCGTTCATAACTAAAACCCTCCATCAATAATTTTTTTGTATCTTAATAATTGGTGGATTTTGTGTAATAAATATTAATGATTACAAACAGAAAGATTTGCATACAATTCAAAGCTTCACCTATTTTTCATCTGTGTAAAATTGTTCAATATACTGCTCTTCTTCCTCGGGCGATAATAAACGAGTTGCTCTTCCTGAATTTGTCGTGTCATCGCCACCTTGCATTTCCCAAATTTTGTTATGGTCATCAACGGCGTTTGAAAAATCACCTTTCGACCATCTTTCCAATATTGAAATGTAAAGTTCTTTATATTTATAATCGTTCATTTTAACTACAGTTAACAATCGGTCAACTTTTTCTTGTGTTATTCGCTCACGACCCCATTGAGAAGCAGCTTTCACTTTTTGGTGGGACATGCTATGGATG
This sequence comes from Lysinibacillus capsici, assembly GCF_020217405.1. Lineage (NCBI taxonomy): Bacteria > Bacillati > Bacillota > Bacilli > Caryophanales > Bacillaceae > Lysinibacillus > Lysinibacillus capsici. The sequence goes on from NZ_CP084108.1 coordinate 3,843,313, forward strand.
GTTTCATTTACTTTGCTTTCCACTAAATTGTCAGGATAAAGCAATTCTTCTTTTGTAACTTTTTTATCTTCAAGCGGTGCTCCGTCAACAACAATAGTGGCTCTTTCTTTTTTTGTAACAGGTTTTTCCATTTGTTCAGTGGATTTAATGTAACCAAAAATCCCTCCAAAAATGACCAATATTGCAATGATAACAATTGCAGATTTTGTTTTTCTCTTCATGTCATTAACTCCTCATTGTCATTTATAATATTATATCATTATGTATTGGTTTATATTATGTAATTAGGGTAATAATAACAGAATATTGAAATAAGGTTCAATGAAAAACCCTGTTCGTAGATAATGGTATGTACATTGTATACAGTAGGTACCAACGCAAAATTGCGTTCGTTAAATACAATTAATACAATTTTGTATGCGTTAATATAGGTAAGTCCGTCATAGTTGCTCTCTAAGAGTGCGATTACTATTCGTATCCTTTTCACCAAGGTTCATGACACAACAATTCGGAGCGTACCATGATGTTTGAGTGACATATTCTTTCTCAACCAAATACGTGTAAAACACCCCAACGACTTAATATAGGTAAGTCGCCTTTTTACCAAGAATTAATTGTTGTTGAATATATTTTTTAAGATATTGAATGAAGTGAGCTGTATTGTAGTTATAAGTTTCTATTGTTCTGATTGAATAATTTTTAATCTGTAATGCGAATGTAAATTCTTTCAACAAATCTTTAATCAGCACGAAAAAACCCCCAATCTACAAGTGTTTATCACACTTATAAATCAGAGGTTCAAATATAAAAGCTGTGTTTGTTTTACTAAGTTCAAAGCATTTTCGCTTCAATCAAATACTTATTTTAAGTTATAGAATGAATTTAAACCAAGATACTCTGCTGTTGAACCAAGTTGATCTTCGATGCGAAGAAGTTGGTTGTATTTAGCTACACGGTCTGTGCGTGATGGAGCACCTGTTTTAATTTGACCAGCATTTGTTGCAACAGCAATATCAGCGATTGTCGCATCTTCTGATTCACCAGAACGGTGAGAAATAACTGCTGTGTAGCCTGCACGTTTGGCCATTTCGATTGCTTCAAATGTTTCAGTTAACGTACCGATTTGGTTTACTTTGATTAGGATTGCATTTCCTACACCTTGCTCAATACCTGCTGATAACTTTTTCGTATTTGTTACAAATAGGTCATCACCTACTAATTGTACGCGTTTGCCGATACGGTCTGTTAATAGCTTGTGTCCAGCCCAGTCGTTTTCGTCTAAGCCATCTTCAATTGAAATGATTGGGTATTTATTTGTTAACTCTTCGTACCAATCAACCATTTCTTCAGAAGTTTTGACAACACCTTCACCATCTAAGTGATATTTGCCATCTTCTTTATTGAATAGTTCAGAGGATGCTACGTCCATTGCAAGTTTCACTTCGTCACCTGGTTTGTAGCCTGCTTTTTCAATCGCTTCTAAGATCACTGTAATCGCTTCTTCGTTTGAGCCTAGGTTTGGTGCGAAACCACCTTCATCACCTACTGCTGTGTTGTAGCCTTTTGCTTTTAGAACAGCTTTTAGGCTATGGAAAATCTCAGCGCCAATACGTAATGCATGACGGAATGATTCTGCACCAACAGGCATAACCATGAATTCCTGAATGTCTACATTGTTATCTGCGTGAGCACCACCGTTTAGGATGTTCATCATTGGTACTGGTAATTGCTTAGAATTGAACCCACCAAGATATTGATAAAGAGGTACATCTAAATAATCTGCCGCAGCATGTGCAACTGCCATGGATACACCTAGAATTGCGTTGGCACCAAGCTTGCCTTTGTTTTCCGTGCCATCTAGCTCGATTAAAGCTTTGTCGATGACTACTTGATCAAGAACAGAATAGTTACCTTCTAATTCTTCCGCAATAATTGTGTTTACATTTTCAACTGCTTTTAATACACCTTTGCCTAGGTAACGAGATTTGTCACCATCGCGTAATTCTACCGCTTCGTATTCACCTGTTGATGCACCTGATGGTACGATTGCGCGGCCAAATGCGCCTGATTCTGTAAATACTTCAACCTCTACTGTTGGGTTCCCACGTGAGTCTAAAACTTCGCGCGCATAAACTTGTGTAATAAATGGCATAATTAATTCTCCTCTTTTTCAATTAATGATTGTCCTGTCATTTCAGTAGGCTGTGACACCTCTAATAATTCTAACATGGTTGGCGCTAAATCGGCTAAAATACCACCATTTCTTAACATTATATTTGATTTTGTCACAATTACTGGAACAGGATTTGTTGTATGAGCTGTCATTGGCTCTCCAGCTAAAGTTAACACTTCATCAGAGTTGCCATGGTCAGCTGTGATAATAGCTGCGCCACCTTTTGCAAGGAGGGCGTCTACTACTTTCCCTAAGCATTCATCTACTGCTTCAATGGCTTTAATTGTTGGCTCCAGCATTCCACTATGACCAACCATATCAGGGTTGGCAAAGTTAAGAATAATGCCATCAAATTTTTCAGCCGCAATTTCTGCAAGTAAGGCTTCTGTCACCTCATAGGCAGACATTTCAGGTTTTAAATCGTATGTCGCCACCTTTGGAGAAGCAATTAAAATACGTTCTTCACCAGGGAATTTTTCCTCACGTCCACCACTCATAAAGAATGTAACATGTGGATATTTTTCAGTTTCCGCAATCCGCAACTGTGTTTTCCCATTCGTCGCTAATACTTCCCCAATTGTATTTTTCAAGTTGTCATTTTCATAAGCAACCTGTGCGTTGACTTCATCACTATAGTGTGTGAAGGACACAAATTTTAAATTCTTTGGATGATTTGCAGATATAGCAAAGCCATCGAATGCTTCATTTGTAAAAACTGTTGACAGCTGAATTGCACGATCAGGACGGAAGTTAAAGAAAATCACTGCATCCTGATCGCCAATTGTTGCTACTGGCTCGCCATGCTCTTGAATGCTAAATGGGATGACAAATTCATCTGTTACCTCACGCTCATAGGATGCTGCTACACCACTTTTAGCACTTTCTGCTGTTTGACCGACGCCATCCACCAGTACATTATAAGTCAGTGCAACACGATCCCAACGTTTATCACGATCCATTGCATAGTAACGTCCATGAATCGAAGCAAATTGCCCTATACCTATTTCAGCCATTTGCTTTTCAGTTTCTTCGATATAGTCTAATGCTGTTGTTGGACCAACATCACGACCATCTAAGAAGCCATGTACATAAACTTCCTCTAATCCCTGCTGTTTAGCTAGCTTTAATAGTGCAAACATATGCTCATAGTGACTATGAACACCACCGTCTGATAATAAGCCCATAACATGTAGCTTTGACTGATGAGCTTTCACATGTGCTACTGCATCTAAAAAGGCTTGATTCGTATAGAAATCTCCATCACGAATAGATTTATTTAAGCGTGTTAAGCTTTGATATACGATACGTCCTGCACCGATATTTAGGTGCCCCACCTCGGAATTCCCCATCTGTCCTTCAGGTAATCCAACGGCTTCTCCTGCTGCTGTTAATGTCGCATGAGGAAATTGATGCCAATATCGATCAAAATTTGGCTTATTCGCCTGTGCTACTGCATTCCCGAATGTTTCATCTCGAAATGCAAAGCCATCTAAAATAATTAATGCTACTGGCTTTTTAGGCATTTGCTGCCGCCTCCAATAATGTTAAATAAGATTCTGGTTGTAAGCTTGCTCCACCAACTAAAGCACCATCAATATGTTCTTTCGATAAAAGCTCCTGAATGTTATCAGGCTTAACACTGCCACCATATTGAATGCGCACAGCATTCGCAGTTTCAGCATTATATAGTTCCTCTATTACTGCTCGAATCGCTCCGCATACTTGATTTGCATCGTCTGCCGTAGCCGTTTTACCTGTACCTATCGCCCAAATCGGCTCATACGCAATGACCATATGCTCTACTTGCTGTGCGTCAAACCCAGCAAGTGCCGCTTTAATTTGGCCTGCCACTTTTTGCTCTGTTGTGCCTGCTTCACGTTCTTCTAGTGTTTCGCCACAGCAAATAATAGGTACGATAGTATGGGCAAGTGCTGCAGCTACCTTCTTATTAATCGCTTCATCTGTTTCATTGTAGTATTCGCGACGTTCAGAGTGTCCTAAAATGACATAGTCAACATCCACACTTGCTAGCTGTGCTGGACTAATTTCACCCGTAAAAGCACCTTCATTTTCATAGTGCATAGTTTGTGCACCAATTGCCAGCTCTGACTCACTAGCAACTTGCACAAGTGTAGGTAGGTACAGAGCTGGTGCGCAAATAACAGCATCTACTTTGTCATTGGAAGGAAGTTTTTCTTGTATAGCATCTACAAACTGAATAGCCTCTTCAAATGTTTTAAACATTTTCCAGTTACCTGCAATAATTGGTTTACGCATCATTTTGCCTCCGATTAGCTTATTTATCGTTTAGTGCTACAATCCCTGGAAGCTCTTTGCCTTCCATTAATTCTAAGGAAGCACCACCACCTGTAGAAATGTGATCCATCTTATCTGCTACTTCAAATTTTTCAACTGCCGCAGCTGAATCACCGCCACCGATTACTGTGTAGCCAGCTGTTGTTGCCATTGCATCAGCAACTGTTTTTGTGCCGTTTGAAAATTTGTCCATTTCAAAGACACCCATTGGTCCATTCCAAATGATTAATTTAGAGTTTTTGATAACTTCTGCATAGTTTGCAGCCGTTTTAGGTCCAATATCTAGCCCCATCCAATCAGCTGGAATAGCATCTACATCAACGATTTGTGTTTCAGCATCCTGTGAAAATTCATTTGCCACAACAGCATCGACTGGCATATGTAATTGCACACCTTTTGCTTTTGCCTTCTCAATAAAGGACTTTGCTAGCTGAATTTTATCTTCCTCTAGCAATGATTTACCGATATCGTGGCCTTGTGCCTTAATAAATGTAAAGGATAAACCACCACCGATAATTAAGTGATCTACTTTTTCTAATAGGCTTTCAATGACACCAATTTTATCTTTTACTTTGGCACCACCAATAATGGCTGTAAACGGATGCTCAGGGTTAGACAAGGCCTTACCTAGTACATCTAATTCCTTTTGCATTAAGAATCCAGATACAGCTGGAATATGCTTAGCAATTCCTTCTGTAGAAGCATGAGCTCGGTGGGCTGCACCAAAAGCATCATTAACATAAATATCTGCTAGCTGAGCAAATTGCTGTGCTAATGTTGGGTCATTTTTCTCTTCACCAGCATGGAAGCGTACATTTTCAAGCAGTAGTATGTCTCCATCTTGCATGTTTGCAACGGCTTCTTCCACTGCTTGCCCGATGGATTCATCAAGCTTCGTAACAGGCTTGCCCATTAATTCTGCTAAGCGAATGCCAACAGCTGTTAAACGCATATCCTCTTTTACTTCACCTTTTGGACGACCTAAGTGAGAAGCTAGGATAACTTTAGCACCCTGCTCTACTAAATACTCAATTGTAGGAATCGCTGCACGTATACGCGTTTCATCGGTAATAGCCCCATCTGCCATTGGCACATTAAAATCTACACGTATAAAAACGCGTTGACCCTTTACATCAATATCTTTCATTGTTTTCTTATTTAACATGAAGAAACTCCCTTCAAAGTTTGTTTTAGTCTTACACTCTTGTGTTTTACCCATCTTGGCTCTACACCATGCTTACTAAATTGAATAGTCATTTTGGTACTTTTCAGCGTCACTATCTCGTGTAAGGATGATTCTCCAACTTTTGATAATGAACCCTAATACTTGTTTTTATAGTAGCAAAAGTTAACTGCGATGTCTTGCAATCAACATGTATCAATTACGCCTCAGTGTATTTGCCTCCAGAATTTTCCGAACTTGTTCCTCTTCAAAATCTGTGACATTCGCTGAGGCTTTTACCTTAATTCAGTCGGTGATTTTACATCAATGAATCACCATCTATAGAGGTGGGCGTTTCTCCTGAATCTAGAAAAAAGGAGTAAGGGTTATCCCTTACTCCCAATACCCTTGTATATTATATCTATTCGATATTATAAAGGCTATACTTTTTGTGCATAAAAAGCAGTAATATGTCACACTTTTTACTCAAAATGTCGAAATATGATACTTATTTATGGTTTAAGCCTTGTTCAGCAATGTATAAAGCTAGGTCCATTAAGCGAGTAGAGTAACCAATTTCGTTATCATACCAAGCTAAAACCTTCACCATTTTGTTTTCTAACACCATTGTTGAAAGGCCGTCTACCGTAGAAGAATAATGGTTACCGTTATAATCAATTGATACTAATGGTAGCTCATTGTAATCTAAAATGCCTTTTAATTCATTTTCAGAAGCTTCTTTTAATGCTGCATTAATTGTTTCTTTCGATACATCTGCTTTTAGTTCTACAACTAAGTCAACACATGATACGTTAGGTGTTGGCACACGCATAGAGAATCCATCTAGCTTACCTTTTAACTGTGGCAATACTTTTGATACAGCTACTGCTGCACCTGTTGTTGTTGGAATCATAGACACCGCTCCAGCACGTGCACGACGAGGATCAGAGTGTGGGAAGTCTAGAATTCGTTGGTCATTTGTATAAGAGTGAATTGTTGTCATCATACCACGTTCAATGCCAAATTTCTCATCAAGCACTTTAGCTACTGGTGCTAGACAGTTTGTTGTACAAGAAGCATTGGAAATCACATCGTCAGTTGCTGGGTTATAATCCTCATGGTTTACACCCATTACAAATGTAGGCATTGCCCCTTTTGCTGGTGCTGATAGAATCGCTTTTTTCGCCCCTGCTTCAATATGCTTGCCTACTTCTTCCATTGAACGGAATCGACCCGTACATTCAAGCACTACATCTACGCCTAATTCGCCCCATGGTAATTGTGCAGGATCTTTTTCAGCATATACTTTTACACGTTGACCATTTACTACGAAAGAATCTTCATCTGCATTGACTTCAGCATCATAGATACCGTGTACTGAATCATATTTCAATAAGTGCGCAAGCTGACCAGCATCTGTTAAGTCGTTTACGGCTACTACTTCAAATTCATCATGCTTCATTGCCTCACGAAATACTAAACGTCCAATACGTCCAAATCCATTAATCGCTAATTTTAATGCCATTGTTAATTCCTCCAATAATGTGTGATGTCTGTCTCTATGAGTAGAGACATCAAAATTTACTTTATGCTCATTCAAAAAATGCTTTAGCACTTTCTGAGATCGAGTGACATGTTTACAACTTTGCCATCATTCAAGATGCTTATTTTCTATAGAAGATATTTTAGCAGCAATTGCTTTGGCCGCTGCTTCATCTGTTACAAATATAGTTTGCTTAGGTGCTACTTTAAAATAAGAAAGCATTGCATTGACCTTCTGTTTTCCTGCTGCAACTGCAATGACCTGTTCACTGTTTTGTACCTGCTCAAGCTGGATACCAATTGTGCGTATACGATGTACTATTTCTCCATCGGCATTGAAATAATAGCCAAAAGCCTCACTCACAGCACCTTTTTCCTCAAGAATTCGCAAATCCTCAGGAGATGAGTTACGACGAATAGCCATTTCCTCTGCGGAGCCAATCCCATGAATGACGCAATCTGCTTGATCATAGAAGGCCATCATTTCTGTAACCATCGGCTCTGTTAGCATCGCTTGATACGCTTGCTCACTTAAATGCTCTGGTAAAAATAGAGTACGGTATTGTGTTTCCATTTGCATGGCAAATGTTGCAACAAGTGTATTGGCCTGCATTTGCATTTCATGTCCAATCCCCCCGCGTGCAGCTACAAAAGTAATATTCTTTTGTCCGTCTAAAGGATGTAAAAACTGCGCAAGAGAGGCAACAGATTTTCCGCCAGTGACAGCTACAACTTGCTCTTCAAAAGCAGTTGACATAAATTGCAATGCTGCTTCTTTGCCTAGCATGGTTAGGATTGTATGATCCTCATTGTAATCACCAGGAACTACGACTACACGTTGGATGCCAAAGTGTCTTTCAAGCACTTTTGCAAGCTGGGTTAAACCAGACCATTCATAAACGATGGCTCTTAATTTTTCAATGACTATTTCACCATCATCTGTACATACCATACCCGACTTTTGCGCATCTAATAACCCTTGTTCACGTAAAATATCAGTTTCTTTGCGTATTTCTCTTTCTGTCATTTTCAGTGAATCAGCTAGTGTACGTCGTCCGATTGGTTGCATGAGTTGAACGGCTTGCAATATTCGATATCTTGCTTGTAGAAGCGGATACATTTCAGGAAGTAGCCTTTGCTGTGCCTCTGGAACAGTTAACATATCTATCTACTCCCCTAATTAATAGTATTGGGTTATTTTTTATCCCACTTAATTATTTTGTGTCCCACTTATGGTTTTATTATAATATGCATTGTTTTAAAGTGCAAGTAGTTGTATTGTTCTGGATAAAAAAAAGCCTCATAGCTATAAAAACAGCTACAAGACTTTGTTGTATTTATTTAGTAAAGGATAAAATCGCATTCTTTTTAAAACCTTCTAAAGCTTTTGTTGCTTCAGTTTTATTAGTAAACTCAAAAATTCGAACGTCCTTTTTCTCAAATACTGTAATAACCCACATTGTAAAATCTCCCTTCACATCATTCATTTTTGTAATATAACAACCACTAAAATTTGTGATCTATTCGTTAAACTGTTTTATAACAACTTCTTACTTGATACCTATTCTACTCCGATTTTTAGTAAAAGAAAGACTAATGTGAAGGTCTTCACAAACTGTTCAAATTCAAACCGCTTTCATTGAACAATTTGTGAATTGTGAGATTAATACCTAAATAATAAAGTCTTTTATACCGTTAATAACTCTTTATACCTTAAGCAGATTAACTGCCTAATCGCTCCATTAACGTGGCATAATCTAAATGACCATACTGAATGACATCACCATCTTTTTCAACTACCGGAATCATTAGCATATATTTTTCATGTATGCGATCATCCTGCTCAATATCAATTATTTCAATATCAAATAGAACATCTTCCTGAACAAGCTTTAATGTCTGTAATCCTTCTACACATAAAGGACAATTCGCCCGACTAAAAAATTGAATCTTCATAAATAGCACCTCCTCTTTTATTATAAACGATGTAGTATTGAAGAAATGCCTGCTATTCTTTAATGATGTTTATTTGTGCTGTCTTATCTTCCTTATTTGTAATGGTTGTTTTTTTGCCAACAATGACGGAAATCACGACAATCATTGCCACGACAATTGTAAACCAAGAGATGGATTCATTTAAAAATAGCGTAGCAAAAAGAATCATTAAAAATGGCTGTAAATATTGGATCTGACTAACTCTTGCAATACCTCCTAAAGCCATTCCACCATACCAAGCGACATATGCTAGAAACTGACTGACAACAGCTAAATATAACAGGCTAACCCACGCTGTAAGAGGGGCATGTAGCATTTCCAAGGAAAAATGGGAAATGACAGGGACAATAAAAAAAGGAGCCGCCATCAAAATAGCCCAAGCAATCACCTGCCAGTTCCCTAATTCTTTCGCTAACTGTCCTCCTTCTGCATAACTAAGACCTAATATTACAACTGCTGCTAATAATGCTAGATCTGCCATATGTAATTGGCCTAAGCCTAAAAAGCTAGCATAAATAATAACGGCTATAGCCCCAATAACACTCGATAACAAAAACTTAAATGAGGGACATTCACCTGCTCTGAATAAAGCAAAGCCCGCAGTCGCTAAAGGTAAAAGTGCTAATTCTACCGCTCCAAGATGTAAGTAAAGGAAACCCTAATACAGCCCCAAGGGATACTATTATCAAGCTTTTAAATTGTCTAGCAGTAGGTAGTCTTTCTTTTCTTACAAGTAAAACAATGGCTACGATGAACGCCGCAATGACAGCTCTCCCCAATCCTACGATTGTCGCCCCAAAATATGGTACAGCTGTACTTGTTGCGGGTAACGTTAGACTAAAGCAAATTACGCCCACAAACCATAACAGCAAACCTATTTTTTCTTTTCTTTTTTCCTGCATGTTCTCATCCTTTCATTTTCCTCTCCATCTGTCCCTGGTATAATCCATAGTAAGTGGCGCTACCTAAAAAATAAACAGAATTTTCTACCAACTGTCCTGGTACAGATAAAGGAGGAAAGATGATGATTGCAAAATATTTAGAGGTTATAGAGGACATTAAAGAGCAGCTTGCTAACGGTGTGCTCATTGCAGGCAGTAAACTACCTTCCGTACGACAACTATCTGAGCAATTTTCCTGCAGTAAAAATACAGTGATAAGAGCGTATAATGAGTTAGAAAAGGAGCATCTTATTTTTTCCAAACCCAAAAGTGGCTACTATGTTGTGAATAATATAGAGCAACCGAGTACACACCAACAAGTTATTGATTTTTTATCTGCTGGTCCAGACAAAAGCATTATGCCCTATATTGAATTTCAGCATTGCATCAATCAAGCTATTGACACATATAAAGAAGAATTATTTAGTTATATTGATCAGCAAGGGCTTTACTCACTACGTGTACAATTGGCTAAGTATCTGCAGAACTTACAGGTCTTTACTGAACCTGATCGATTATTTGTTGTCTCGGGCTCACAGCAAGCATTACATTTGCTAGCGACGATGCCATTTCCGAATGGTAAAAATAATATATTAATAGAACAGCCTACCTATTTTGGTTTTATAGAATCTGCCCATCTGCAAAAAGTTAAAACTTTTGGGATTGATTTAACAATGAAGGGCATTGATTTAGATCGTCTTGACTATATTTTTCGCAATAATGACATTAAGTTTTTTTATACTGTGCCGAGATTCCATAATCCTCTTGGTCATAGCTATACAAATGACGAAAAAAGAAAGATTGTGGAATTAGCAGAAAAATATGATGTTTATATTGTGGAGGATGATTTTTTAGGAGATTTAGATCCTGACACAAAAGCGGATCCGTTGTTTTCTTTTAATCCCTCTGGCAGGGTTATTTATATTAAAAGCTTTTCAAAGGTATTTCTTCCAGGTTTAAGAGTAGCAACAGTCGTCCTTCCCACTTTAATGACAAATCATTTCCTACGATATAAATTTAGTGCTGATTTCAATAGCTCTGTTCTCTCGCAGGGTGCCTTAGACATTTATTTAAAAAGCGGTATGTTTAATAGTCATATTAAAAAGATTAAAGAGCTTTATGTAAGAAAAATGAGCATTTTACAGGAGGCTTGTGAATCATTACTTCCTCCCCCTACTAACTATACGAAACCAGTATCAGGCTTTTATCTTTCCATTGTTCTTCCTGATAAAGTAAGTGCTAGGCAGATAGTTCATTTATTAAAGGAAAAAAATATATTGATGGATGACGCTGCTAGAATGTTTCTACCAGAATTTAAAAAGGATAATCTTATTCGTTTAAGTATTTCTCAGGTTGATGAACCATTCATTTATACTGGTATTGAGGAACTAGCACTGTGCATTTCATCATTTGAACGTAAAACGCGCTATCCAAAGCCCATTCACCTATTGTAATTAAAAAAGGCATTGATTGTGAGTAAGCTACACATCAATGCCTTTCGTTTTAAGTTATTTTAAATGACTATCGAAGAATTTTACCATGGCATTATAGAATTCAATTCTATTTTCTTCATTTGCAAAGCCATGTCCTTCATTATCTTTTAGCATGTACTCTACATCCACACCTCTAGCGCGTAAGGCTTCCACAATTTGATCTGATTCTGCTTTGTTCACACGCGGGTCATTTGCTCCTTGAGCGACAAATAATGGTGTTTTGATTTTATCTGCATGGAAAACAGGTGAAACAGCAGTTAACAATTCTTTGTCTTTCTCTGGATGGCCTACGCGCTCATAAAACATGTTACGCATAGTTTCCCAGTAAGGAGGGATGGTATTTAATAATGTAAATATGTTAGATACCCCTACATAATCAACTGCAGCAGCATATAAATCAGGTGTATACGTAATACCCGCTAATGTTGCATAACCACCAAAGGATGCTCCATAAATACCGATGCGATCAGGGTCTGCAATGCCTTGGTCAATTGCCCATTGGACACCATCAGTGATGTCATCTTGAATCTTCAGACCCCATTGCTTATTACCAGCTTGAAGGAACTCTTTACCATATCCAGTTGACGAACGGAAATTCACCTGTAGCACTGCATAGCCACGATTAGCTAATAATTGTACTTCTGGATTGAAGCCCCACATATCACGTGCCCACGGCCCACCATGAGGATTGACAATAAGAGGGAGATCTTTCGCTTCTTTATTTTTCGGTAAAGTTAAATAGCCATTGATTGTTAAACCATCTCGACTCTTATATGAAATTGGATGCATTTCTGCAAGTTCATTCGGATTTAACCAAGGGCTTAAAGTGGCCAACTCGGTTAATTCATCTGTCGTAGAATCGTAATAATAATATTTTCCATAGACAGTATCACTTGAAACACTCACAATAAATTTTGTCATTTCTTTATTGTAATCATTGATACCAAGCTCACTTTCATGCACATTCAGCTTGCTTTGAATTTTACGGAAAAGCTTTTCAAAGTTCTCGTCAAAGAATTGGTAATGTGTTTTATCTGTTATATATGCACCATATAGCAATTTATCGTGTTCGGCACTATATAAGACACCCGAAACATCTACCTGATCATTAGACATAATTACTTCTTCATTACCTTTTAAGTCGTATTTCACAACTTCTACTTTGTCTCTACCTTTGTTTGATGTAGCATAAATGTATTGATTGTCTTTTGAGAATGCTAGTGGCATTACTTCATCTCCAGCTTCCATTTCAATAAATGGCTTGAATTCATCCTTTTCAGAATCTCGATAAAGAATCGTTCCTTCCACACCATCTGAGGCTATGGCAATTCGCACATTTCCATTGCGATCTGCTAGCCAGCTTGTAATATTACCTGGATTTTTTGCAACATGAGTTGTTTCACCAGTCTTTACATTCAGCTTGTAGACGTCAAAAACTGTTGCATCTTCCTTATTCATCATGATAAGTATTTCATCTTTAACACCTTGTAGGCCACTTAATATCCCAACTGTGACGTTTGGATATGGTGTTAGATCTTTTTCCTCAGAGCCATTAAATGTTGTAGAATAAATATGGAAGTTTTCATCTCCACCTTTATCCTTTACGTATAGTAAATTATTATCCTTCCAGAAAAATCCTGCAACGTCCCGATCTTTTGAATTCGAAACACGAACAGGCTCACTATCATCATTCATCTTTTTCACGAAAACATTGGATCTGTTCTCCCAAGCAGAAGAAAAAGTAATGTAATTGCCATCTGGCGAAAGTTCATAACCAAAATTTCCAGGATTTTTCATAAAGTCTTCAACTGAAATTTCCTTTACACCTTCATGATTAGAACCATTTTTTATTTGTTTTGCATTGTTTAAAATTTTTACTGCATCTTGTTTTGAAATTGCTTCTGTATTTAATGATAAACCATTAAATAAACCAATCTTATTGGCCTTATCTAAATACTCAGCAAGTGAAGTCTCTTTTTCTTCTTTATTTAACGCTCTAACTAAAATACGAGCCACTTCATCACGTTTAATAGTCAAACTTAAATCTGTGAATTCTCCAGCCTTTACCCATTTATCAATAATTTGTTGACGCATTGAATCTGATCCGTGCTGGAATGTTAAAGTTGTTACAGCTAAATTCAAAAATTCCTGCGCTGATACACGTTCTTCTTGTGCTATTACACTGCTATTTGTTTCATTGGCAGCACGAACATCTTGCATGGTTGCAGGAATAACCACAGAGGTTGTTAAAATGATCGCTAACGATGCAGATAAAAATCTTTTTTTCAAAATGATTCCTCCCTATATCAGTTTACGTTATATCGATTGTCGATATATTTAAATCATAACAATTCTAGCATTTTTGTCAATAATTGAGAGTTTTTTTATTCAGCCAAAATGAAAGCGAACTAAATAGAATAGTTCGCCATTACCTCTATTAAAATTTCCTGCTTGCTCCCCCACCAGCAGAAGATCCGCCACCAAATCCGCCAAAGCCCCCTCTACTCGAATGTCCGCCACCAAAACTACCTGGATAATCGCCATAGCCTCCAGAGCGAGGACCTCCGCCACCTTTCGAAAAGAATGAATAGATAATAATAACAACGATAATGATTAGGATAAATAACCAAGTGGGTATGTCATCCTCTTCTTTTGATTGCGCTGGCAAATCACCGCTCCAATTATACTCTTGGGCAACAGCGCGAAAAACTTCAGAATAGGTTGCTTGAAAAGCTTGATCTAAATTACCAGTACTTGCTGAGGGATAAAATGCATTATCTAAAATGCGTCCTAATTTACCATCTGGTAATACTCCCTCTAATCCCTGGCCCACGGCAATTACAACGTCGTTATTTCCTTCCCCTTGACCAAAGGTAGCTAAAATCAAGACACCGTTATTTTTTTCCTTGTCACCAATGCCCCATGAACGAATCAATTTTGTCGCATACATTTTCGGCTCTTGTCCATGAAGACTATCAACTGTGACTACCATGATTTCAGCACCAGTGCCTTGATCCAACTGCTCGGAATAATGATTTAGCTCTTCTTTGACATTGACAGAAAGTACATTGGCAAAGTCATGTATATACGTATTTTTCATCGGTGATGGCATCGTTGCTTCTGCTAGATTCGAGAAAAAAAGAAGCACCGAACAAACGATGATCATCTGTATAATGCAACGTTTCATTAATGTGTACCCGATTGACTAAAATCGATAGATGGTGCTTTGTCAGCTCCTGCTGCGGCTTTAAAGTATTGTTTTTGTTCAAAGCCAAACATCCCTGCCATTAAATTCCCTGGGAAACGTTTAACCTGTTTATTAAATTGCTGCACCTCATTATTGTAATCCTCACGTGCTACAGCCAGACGATTTTCGGTACCTGCTAGCTCATCCATTAACTGGCGGAAGTTTGCATCTGCCTTTAAGTTTGGGTAATTTTCTACAACTACTAGTAAACGACTAAGAGCGCCAGTTAAAGCATCATTGGCAACAGCTTGCTCCTCTGGTGAGCTTGCATTTCCCATTTGTGCACGTGCCTCCGTAATATTTGCTATCACCTCTTGCTCATGATTCGCATAGCCTTTCACAGATTCCACTAGATTGGGAATCAAATCATAGCGACGTTGGAGCTGATTTTCAACTTGTGCCCATTTAGAATCAACATTTTCCTCAGCTGTCACCAGGCTATTATATTTAGGTATAAATAATAAGGCGATTACAACAAGAATGATGACAATTATTCCAATTGGTCCAAGTAACTTTTTCAATTTTAAGCCTCCTTGACTTGCTTTTCCTTCTATCTTTAGTCTACATTTTTACCTTTACATTTATACCGTATGAAATCGAATTGACGCGCCATACTAAATACTGCAACAAAAAATTATTGAGGAGGCGTTTTTTTTGTCACAATCGTTTTACAATGAATCATCAAACCAAACAAATTTAAATCAACAACATAGCCTAAATCATGGTGGACATGAAATGATGGACATGCATGAAACAATTGGCGAAATTATTGCAGGTATGAACCAAGCGATTATTTTGCGTCCCCATGTAAAAGATCCTGAATTACTCAACATCTTGGATCGCCAATATAATTTCACTCTTGGTATGTACAATACGATCGTTGAGTCCTTTAAAACAGGACACGATCCATCTGTTCCAACAGGACGCTACCAGATGGAAACAGGAAATGATTTCAAATATGGCCTAAACCCTGGTCAACCAAAAAAGCCAATGCAAAACGCTAATGAAATTAATGATGAAGCTATCTCTGGATTTTTACTCGGTGCTCAAAAAGGAGCAGCAAAATGTATGACAACTGCTGCGTTGGAGACAACAAACCCTGTAGTTCGTCGCGTTGTTGCAGATAGTATTCCTAACTGCATTGAAATGGGATACGAATTATCCATTTATCAAAACAAACACGGCTATTATCAGGTGCCTCAGTATTCTCAACAGGATATGCAAACGATGCTGAATGCATTCGACACAACATCTAATCCCCTTCATTAAATAAGAACAGAACATGGTGAATATTCACCATGCTCTGCTGTTTTTAGCACAAAAAAGCGAACGAGCATGTCGTTCGCTTTTTCTGCTTTATAATACTTTTCCTAAAAACGCTTTCGTACGGTCGCTTTGTGGATTACCGAATAGTTCCTCTGGAGACCCTTCTTCTACAATATAGCCCCCATCCATGAAGACTACTCGATCGCCTACTTCACGAGCAAAGCCCATTTCATGTGTCACAACAACCATTGTCATCCCTTCAGCTGCTAGATTTTTCATAACATCGAGCACCTCTTTTACCATTTCAGGGTCAAGGGCTGAAGTTGGTTCGTCAAATAAAATAGCTTTTGGCTTCATTGCTAATGCACGAGCAATCGCCACACGCTGTTGCTGACCACCAGAAAGCTGCTCAGGATAATTATAGGCTTTGCTGTCGAGCCCAACCTTGTTTAATAGCTCATGTCCTAGAGCTTCTGCGTCTGTACGACTCATTTTACGAATTTGCATAGGTGCCATCGTGACATTATCGATAACAGTCATATGCGGGAATAAGTTAAATTGTTGGAACACCATACCCACTTCAGCACGAATTTCATTGATATTCGTTTTTGGATCATTAATTTTTACATTTTCAATATAAATAGCACCATCCGTTACTTCTTCTAGCATATTGATACAACGGAGAAATGTACTTTTTCCTGAACCAGATGGCCCAATAACACAGACAACTTGTTTTTCTTGAATTTCATAATCGATTCCTTTTAATACTTCAAGCTTGCCAAAGTATTTGTGTAGGTTATCAATTTTTATCATCTTGCTTCCCGCCCTTCTACCTTAGCTTTACGAGGGACATAACTATTGCTAAATCGTTTCTCGATAAATGCTACAATCTTCGTTACACCATATGTCAACACTAAATATAATAATGCTGCAACGATATACGGTTCCCAGAAGCGGAAGCTTGCACCAGCTACGACCTTACTAGCGTATAAAATATCTGGTGCTGCAATTACAGTTACGAGTGAAGAATCTTTTAATAATGCAATAAATTCATTTCCCAATGGCGGAATCATACGTCTAAAAGCTTGAGGCAAAATGACCTTACGCATCGCTTGGTTATGCGTTAATCCAAGAGAGCGAGCAGCCTCCATTTGCCCTTTTGCAATACTTTGAATCCCTGCTCTGAAAATTTCCGCATTATAAGCAGCACAGTTTAAAATAAGCGCTGTAATCCCTGATACCATATAACCTAAAGAATGACCAAAAATTGTTGGAATAACTGCTAAGTGAATTAACAAGATTTGTACAAGCATCGGTGTTCCACGGAATAAATCGATATATAGTTTAGATGGCCAATAAATCCATTTCTTACTCGATAATTTTCCAAGGCCTAAAAATAGCCCTAATAGAATACCGCCAAAATAACCACTAAGTGTTAAAATAAGTGTTACGCCAATACCTCGTATAAACATATCTCGGTAGTTCCAGACAATGTCCCAGCGTAAGTCAAAGATGTCCATCCGAAAACCCCATTCCCCTTTTAATTACAATTCATAAATGAGCCGTAGCACAGTTACTATGTTAATAGCATCATTTCATTCATTTTTATTGAAAATCAATGCCTGTAATTTCTTTTAATTTCCCGTTTTCTTTAATTTTTTTAAGACCTTCGTTTAATTTATCTAGCAATTCTTTATTTCCTTTTTGAACCATGAAGCCATAGTATTCTTTTTCGAATGCATCATCTTCAATTACTTTTAGTTTTTGATCTGGGTGAGCTTTGATATATTCATAAACTACTGCGTTATCTCCGATAGCTGCGTCAACATTCCCATTTAACATTTCTTGAATAGCGATTGGCTGACTTTCAAAAGCCATAATATTTGTACTTGCTTCCCCTTGTAGCTTTTTCGCCGCCATATGACCAGTAGCATTGATTTGTACAGATACTTTTTTATCTTTTAATTCATCAAGAGATTTAATTTTTGAATCTTCTTTCACAACAATTAATAACTGAGACTCATAATACGGTTCTGTAAAATCAAATGATTCTTTACGCTCTTCCGTAATTGTGATTCCAGAAGCACCGATATCTGTTTCACCGTTTTTAATTGTTTGGAACACAGGCTCCCATCCAATATTATTCCACTCAACCTCAAAGTCCATCTCATCTGCAATAGCTTGTAAAATATCGACATCAATCCCTACAATTTTCCCTGAATCGTCAACAGATTCAAATGGTGCAAAAGTGGCCTCAGTACCTACTTTATAAACTTTTTTGCCATCTCCACCATCTTCTGAAGAAGAGCTACCTGAAGATGCATCATCTTTTGTACCACATCCTGCAAGTGCTAATGTTAATGCTGCAATTATCATCAGTAACATCCAACCTGTTTTTTTCATTGTATTTCCCCCTAGTTCGATAATTTTCCGAATTACGTATTATTTTTCGCAATTCGGAAATGTTAGACTATTAGGTCAATTATATTAACATTATAGTATTTAGACAACAACTTTTCGCATAAAATTAAATATTTTTTCATATAAATTTATATTAAATTCATATAATTTGAAAAAATATGTATAAATAACAAGAGAATTAACCTAAAACTAATATATATACAATGAGAACCATGCCAAATTTCGATAAATTTAGTCAAAAAAAAGAATCCCCTCAGATAGGATTCTTTTTTTTGACTATTTCTAGTCTCACGTACAGTATGTTCACTAAAAAATAATTTGGAGTTGTTGCTTTTTTGAAGGTTTGAAAGGAATAAATAGGGGAATAATGCCAACTAGGACAGTATTCCCTTTATTCTTCCTCTCGATCTCCAGTAAGCAGGCTGCTAAACTACTTATTAGGAGATGAGCTATAACAGTATATCAATTAATCAGTAAAATGGCGCCCTCGGAGGGCATAGTAAAAGTGCATAATATCAACGTTCGATATGGCAATTGTGTAGCATTTGTGTTGCGCAAGTATATCGATGATTTATTTGCACTTAATTTTACCTTTCTTACTCTACTAGGATTCACTCTCTTTATCAATAGATAACTTGTATATTTAAAATAAATTTTTTATATAGGTAGATTTCATTGATAGTCACTCGTTCTATATGAGTGACTTATTTTGTTTTTAACTTCCCTAATAACCTTAATTATAATTGTTTATATGTACATTAATATATAACTATTAAAATAGAAATAGAAAAATATGAAAAAATATTTATTTTTAGGTATGTTGTCTTTATTTTTATTAACAGCTTGTGGAGAAAGAAGATGAAAGTGTCTACTTCTGAAGTAGTTGATACTACAGACGAACCTAAATCTACAACTACAGAAAATTCAGTTGAGTTATCCTGGACTGATAGAATCATATCGTTAGCAACAAACTCTTATTCTGTTTCAGATAAATTCTATGCACTTGAAAATATACTAATGGAATATGATGCTACTAATGATGAAATTAAAGAATTTTCAAATGACATAATAAACGACTATAAATCAGGAAACTATTTAAGTGAAATTGAAAATCATGAAAGAATGTTAACAAACATTTTTAAGTCGTATATGTTGAAAAAAATAGCGACGGTCCTATGAAAGATTTTGCATTTGATTATCTCCAAAATATGAAATACACATATCGTGGTGCTGATACTGTAGATAGCGAATCTGTAAAATCGAATGAAGAACAGATGAATCAAGCGCTTAAAGAAATTAAATAAATCAATATTTTTTAATTTACCAACCATTAATTATTGAACATGATATTTTTTTTAAAGCATCCGTTTACGTTCTTCACTAATTGGGCGCTTATCGAAGTATTGTGACTGGATTTTCAGTTCCTAGTAGGTGTTGGGATCAGCCAGTCCTAAACCTCACTTCACGAAGTTAAATAACCTTAATATCAAAAAAATGTTAGACCAATTGTATCGGTCTAACATTTTTTCTTTTTGTCCCTGCCTCTTTGTATTACATATATTACTCAAAGTGTTTTATTTCTATAAGGTTATGATCTTCCATCATTTTTGCAATATTTATTACAGGCATATTTAATGTTGGAAAATCATTTGATAATGAAGTTAAAGTAGAGATAGTTGTTCTTAAATAAGGGTATAGGATAGCAATTGCATTTGGAGAAAGTAAATTTTCAAAAGCTATTCCATCACTTGCGTCTTTATTATATTTAAAATTCCCTATTATAGTAACATCTACTTGAAAAGGGGAATTAACACCTTTTAAATCTCCTATTTTACAAGTTAATATTACATCCGCAGTTTTTTCTCTCTCAATATTAATATTACAAATTATATCAGTATCTAACGATACATCTTTACTATGTTCAAAATTTGAAAAAGGACCTTTAATAAAAAAAGGCCTTTTAACTTTTTTAAGCATTATCCCTATATTAATAGATATAATTTTAGCTATAAGTTTCAACTAAAGAAATAAGCCCAGGCTCAAAAATAAATGAGTACCTGGGCATTGTTATTAGTTCCGTAATGATAATTTCTAAACAAGTTTTCTACACTTAAGGATATGTGTCGAAATTTATTGTCCGAAAATTCAGCATTATTCGAAAACATATGCTAGAATAGTAGTTGAAAATTTCATAATTTCTAAATTTTAACTAAAATGGAGGATCAGAGTATGAAGAAAATTTTTGCACTAGCTTTACTACTAATTTTGACAGTTGTGATTGCACCTTCTAAATCATTTGCAAACGAAAACAATGATTTTATTAGTAGCAACCCAATATCAATTGAAAATTACGAAGGAAATGAGGAAGCAATACAATCAAACATTGGTTCAACTACATTTGCTCCTGAACAGTCCGAACAATCAGATGAGATTCAGACATTTGGTTTAGATTTTGCTAGAGGAACAATAAGTTGTTATGTAATGGGTAGTGATGCTTTCTGTCCTTGGACAATCCAAGTAGGTGGAGATGTTATCACTTATAGTAACGTAGTTGTGACACTTAAAAGAGATGAAGGTTGGTTAAATGGAGGATA
Organism: Lysinibacillus capsici; assembly: GCF_020217405.1. NCBI lineage: Bacteria > Bacillati > Bacillota > Bacilli > Caryophanales > Bacillaceae > Lysinibacillus > Lysinibacillus capsici. Next base: position 3,864,463 of record NZ_CP084108.1, read on the forward strand.
CAAAGATTATACTACTTTTTCATTTAAATATCCTGTAAACATCGCTACATCTACTATTCGTAATGAAGCAAGTTTCAGACTACCGAAGGGCCATTATAAGGCGTACCTTGGAGGGAATTTTACAACTGCAAAAAATGGAGTATATAGTGCCGTTGTAAGTGATCCAGCTGTTTTTGAAATCAAATAGAATTGGAGTTCAAAATATGGATTGGCTAAAAGAATGTGACGTAGACTTATCAACAGTTGATAATGGGCTTAACGAATTTAGAATTACGAACATAGAACATCTTGAAAAAATCCAAAGGAAATATTCAATTTTAACAGAATTCTATATTTCATTAGCAGCAACCTCGCCTGATTCACTTACTTCTATTTTTATAAAAGAATCAAGTATTCCTGATGAGTTATTAGGAAACGTGGTAACACATTTCGAAGATGTGAAATTGGTAACAGAAAATAATAATCCTGTTGAAATAATGTTAAAAAATCCGAAAAGAGATTCCATAACCTACATTCTAAATAATAATAAGAATCCAATTATAGAAAACCTTTTTTATTTAGAAACTGAAAATTCTCTTAATGAGTGGACACCACGTAAAACCTATAAATTAGAAGCATCGAAAATTGAGAAATATGATAATCATGAGTTTGATGGTTTGTTAACCTATTTGTCCCCACCTACTAATCAATCATTTTTCATGTTACCCGTTTATGGTTGGGTTTTGAATGATTCTTTGAAAGATTTATTTGCTATTAGATATTTTACACATAAATTTAAAGATGTTTATTTATGGGTGGATGAAAATAAAAATGTTACAAATATTCAACTTACTGAAAAACAAGAGTAGCAATCGTTACTCTTGTTTCAGACTTGTAGACATAAGGAATCGAGAAGTTCACTCTCGATTCCTTTCTATTTTTTTCTCATTCTGTTTACAAATATGAGCAAAACGTTAATTCATATACTTATTATGGTAACGTTTGAGAACTGTTGCCATTTGCTCTCTTGTTAGAACACCTTTAGGATTCATGCTTTTGCCATCTCCTTTGATAATGCCCTCTAAGTAGAGGCAAAGGGTCATTGGTATCCAATTATGCGTTTTGGTGAATTAGTTGGCCTAACAAAGCCTGCTTTTAACTTTAAAGAAAATACAATTAGTATTTTTCAAGCTTGGGATTATCGAGAGGGGAAAGGGTATACGGATTTAAAAAACACATCATCTGAAAGAATCATTGTAGTAGAAGATATTGTCATGCGCTTATTAGAGGAATATGCTAAACAATTAAAAGATAACGAATATGGTTTATTTTTCTATGTAGGTGGGAATATTAAATCTGTAACAAATGAAGATGCTAATAAACGATTAAAGAGTATATTGAATGTGCTTGAAATTCAAGAAATTACATGTCATGGACTTCGACACACTCATGCGAGTGTACTTTTATATGAAGGCGTAGATACTCAATATGTTTCTGAACGTCTTGGTCATGAAACCATTTTCACAACAATGCACACTTATGCTCACGTGTTAAGAGAACTTAGAACACGTGAAGAACAAAAAGCATTAAGTATTTATAAGAAAATGTTAGATAAAAAAGATGAGTAGCATGTGTAGTATTTGTGTAGTGTAGTTCATTTTTCTATCGTTTTTTAACGACTTCTCACGCAATCTTTAAAAAGTAAAAAAACCTCACAAACGTTGGTACAAGAACGTTTGTGAGGCTTTTACGAAATATAATAAGGTTTTCTTAATTGTAAAATGGCGCCCTCGGAGGGAATCGAACCCCCAGTGCAAGAACCGGAATCTTACGTGTTATCCATTACACCACGAGGGCAAAAGACACAAAAAAAAAGTACTCACTCTAGGCTTACGAAAAGCATGATGTAGATAACCCTCATTTTTGAAGCATACCTGCAAAATAGTGACCTGTACTTTAAACCTTATAACCTTAATCATTATACAAGCCTATCCTATATAATTCAACCATAGAATGCAAAAACTTTTTATTTTTTTAATTTCACTTTAGCAGGGTTAATATTTGACCTTCCCTGACTATAATGTGTATGATAAGGATACAGCTGAAATACAAAGGAAAATTTTCAGCAAAGGTATTCGAATTTAGCTTTTTAAGGAGGATTTAACATGAATTTAATTCCTACAGTTATTGAACAAACTAGTCGTGGTGAGCGTGCATATGACATTTATTCACGTCTACTTAAAGACCGTATTATCCTTTTAGGAAGTGCTATTGATGACAATGTTGCTAACTCTATTGTCGCTCAGCTTCTTTTCCTACAGGCAGAAGATCCAGATAAAGATATCTCTCTTTATATTAACTCACCTGGTGGATCCATTACGGCTGGTATGGCTATCTATGACACAATGCAAATCATTAAACCACAGGTCCAAACAATTTGTATTGGTATGGCTGCATCAATGGGTGCTTTCCTACTTGCAGCTGGAGAACCTGGTAAACGTTTTGCCTTACCAAATGCTGAAGTCATGATTCACCAACCATTAGGTGGTGCACAAGGTCAAGCGACAGAAATTGAAATTGCTGCTAAACGTATTCTATTCTTACGTGAGAAATTAAATGGCATTTTATCTGAACGCACTGGTCAACCACTTGAAGTCATTGCAAGAGACACAGATCGCGATAACTTCATGACTGCTGAACGTGCAAAAGAATACGGTTTAATCGATCATATCATGCACCGTAGCGATAATAAATAAAAAATAGAAGAGGCTGGGACATAACTAGCTTCAATAAATGAGAAATCCTAATTTGAATGAATTCAAATTAGGATTTCTCTATTTTTTATGCCGTCTCCATACTTACTGGCTGTGAACTTTCTTAAATTCACGGCCAGTAATGCGAGCCCCATTTCATTTCCTACCCTCGATTTCCCTCGTACAGAAAATCGAGTGAAACCCAAATTAGCCTTCAAGAATCCAAAAACTGGTTCCACGTCAATTTTGCGTTGACGATAAATGGTACTCGTTTTTTCTTCTGAAAGCGTTGTTCTTACATATTCTTTTTGCTGTTCCCACTTCTCATTCACTAGTAACTTACGATTATTTCCTTCTTTTGCTTTTGTACATAATGAACGGAATGGGCATCCGGAACAGTCTTCACATTCGTATACCTTAAACTCTCGCGTAAATTCATATTGATCCGTTTTCATGGTACGATATTTAAATACAAGGTGTTGTTGGTTCGGACAAGTGTATTGATCATTTTCTTCATCATAATCCCAGTAGGCTGTATTGAATTCGTTTTGTTTATACTTTTTCTTTTGTTCTTTTAAATACAAGTTATACGTAATTAAGGCTTCTCGTTTACGATTCAAAAGAATATCATCATAATTTTGTTCGCTGCCATATCCAGCATCTGCGACGATGTGTTTTGGTAAATCAAAATAATGTTGTTCGATTTCATCTAAAAACGGGATTAAGGTACGTGTATCCGTTGGATTCGAATAGATACTGTAGGCAAGCACATATTGACCTTCTGTTGCGACTTGGATGTTATAACCTGCTTTCAATTGACCATTGTTCATATAGTCATCCTTCATTCGCATAAATGTGGCATCTGAGTCCGTCTTGGAATAACTATTTCGCATGCCAAAGATTTCAAAGTCTTTTTGATATTTTAGTTTACGTACAATATAGTCGATTAATTGTTTGCGAGCGTGCTTTGGGAATTTCCGTTCGGCTCTTAAAGCTTTTCGCTCAGCTACATCCGATGAATCCTCTATTTTTTGATCATACTCAGAAATCACTTCGTCTACTTTCTCTACCATCTGGGCGAGTTCTTCTACTGCTAATTCTTCTACATTTTCGCGTTCAATTTCGGGTATGATTTCTTTCTCGAGTAGCTCATCATATAACTGGTTTGATTTTTCAATTAATCCGTTATGATATTTCTCGATGGATTTTTTCCACACGAAAGTAAATTTGTTCGCATTGGCTTCGATCTTTGTTCCATCAATAAAAATAGCTTCCTGATCAATTAATTCTTCTTGGACCAACTGGCAACGGAATTGGACGAAACATTGGCGGATCAACTCTTTCATTTCTGGTTGAACACGGAAACGGTTGATCGTGCGATAGCTTGGTTCATACCCTTGAGCTAGCCACATCATCCGAAGACTATCTTTTAATAGGGCTTCAATTTTACGCCCTGAGAAGACAGATTGTGTATAAGCACATAAGATAATTTTAAGCATCATGCGTGGATGGTAGGCGGGACAGCCCTCATTTCGAAGAAATGGTTCAAACGCTTCTGACGGGATACTTTCAACTAAATGGTGGACATGGAAGGAGATATCACTTTTTTGTATTGTTACTTCTAAATCTAAAGGCAAAACTAATTGATTCATGTTATAATTTTTAAACATAAGGATCCTTCTTTCTGTATAATTTTGTTGTGGTGACTTAATTTTATCAGAAGTGATCCTTATTTTTTATGAAAAAATTTAAAGCCTGTGAAATTTTACTGATTGTAAAATTTCACAGGCTTTTTAATTTAGAGGTGGGTTTTGTCCCAGCCTCTTTTGTTTAATGAGTGTTAATCTTCATTTTCAATAATTGTTGCTAATGCTGTAACCGCTTGCTCAGCATCGTTACCTTCACTGCTTAAAGTCACTTCGGTACCTTTAGCAACTGCTAAGCTCATAACACCCATAATGGATTTGGCATTTACTTTTTTCTCATCTTTTTCTAGAAAGATATCAGCACTAAAACGATTTGCTTCCTGCACAAATAGTGCTGCTTGTCTAGCTTGTAGTCCTAATTTTAATTTAACCTGGACTCTTCTCTCAATCATTCTCAAAACTCCCCTTCACTACCGTTCGTCTGTTAGTTTTATCTTACCTTACTTACTGGTAAAAGAACAATAAGCGATTAGCATGACATTCATACCTGAAAAGTATGATAACTTAACCACCTATTTTTTCACCACGCCTTAATGCATCCGCAATCTCATCAATTTTTCTCAATCGATGGTTAACACCTGATTTACTAACCGTTCCACTAGATACCATTTCACCAAGCTCTTTTAATGTCACATCTTGGTATTCAACACGGAGACGTGCTATTTCACGAAGCTTCTCTGGTAGTTGATCAAGACCAATTGAATTTTCAATAAATCGAATATTCTCAACCTGCCGTAATGCTGCTCCAATGGTTTTATTTAAATTGGCAGTTTCACAGTTCACAATACGGTTGACACTATTACGCATATCTCGCAAAATCCGAACATCTTCAAATTTCATCATAGCCTGATGCGCTCCAACAATATTAAGGAAATCTGAAATTTTTTCCGCTTCCTTTAAGTAAGTCACAAAGCCCTTTTTACGTTCAATTGTTTTGGCATTAAGTTCAAATTCATTCATTAAATCCATTAATGCCTCACCATGTTCTTTATATAAAGAATAAACTTCTAAATGATAAGCCGATGTTTCTGGATTATTGACGGAACCTCCTGCTAAAAAGGCTCCTCTTAAATAAGCTCTTTTTTGGCCACTCTTTTGAATGAGCTTTCTTGAGATAGTATGGTTAAATTGAAAGTCGTCTGAGATGATTTCTAAATCAATTAATAGCTCACGTGCACCTTCTCTTACACGGCATATATACACATTATTTTTTTTCAATCGCATTTTCTTACGAACAAGTAATTCCACATTGTACGGATACAATTTTTTCATAATCGTATATAGTCTTCTGGCAATTGCAGCGTTTTCAGTTTGCACGTCTAAGCTTAGTTGTTTATTTGCAAAGGATAATGAACCATTCATACGAATTAGGGCAGAAACTTCTGCTTTCATACAATGATTGTCCGCTTCTATTTGTGTCAATTCTTTTTTTGTTTCAGAAGCAAAAGACATATCACGCCCTCCTTTCAATCATGATTTCTATGTATATGTTCATCTTATCATATACAATAAAGCCATTATGTTTCTATTATTGGTCCTCTTACTTTTTGATGGTAAATATCAGCATAATCTACCAGCCATTCTGCAACATTTGTAGCATTATGTCGAACCGTTCCATCTGGTCGAATTGTAGCAATGTCTCGTTTGATAACTTCTAATCCCATACTTTCAAGCTTTGCCACATCAAATGTTACTGGTTCCGCTCTTTCTTCTTTATACAGTTCTTTTACAGGGTTAGGGAGTTCTTCATCATTTACTAAAATGGAATCGATAAAATCATGACCAACATGCCTATGTATGGCTGTTACATGATCGCCTGCTGTATAAGAAATGGTTTCACCCTTTTGTGTCATTAAATTACAAACATATATTTTTCTTCCTTTAGCCTTAACAACTGCTTCACCTATTTCCTTAACAAGCAAATTGGGAATAATACTTGTATATAAGCTTCCTGGTCCAATTAAAATATAGTCTGCACGAAGTATTGCACGAATAGCTTCTGGTAACGGTTGCACATTTTCAGGTACTAAAAAAACGCGATTAATGCGTTTTGTCGCTGTCGGGATTTTTGATTCTCCCTCGATAATTGAACCGTCCTCAAGCACAGCATGTAGGGTGATTTTTTTATTTGCAGCTGGAATAACTCGACCATGAACTTTTAAAACCTTTCCCATCTCACTGATAGCATGATTGAAATCACCTGTAATATCAGTAAGGGCTGTAAGCATTAAATTCCCTAAGGAGTGACCTCGTAAATCTTCAGATGCCGAAAAACGGTATTGAAACATTTGCTCTACAAGGGGCTCAATATCTGATAATGCTGCAATCACATTGCGTACATCACCAGGCGGTGGGATATCGTAATCATCACGTAAACGACCTGAAGATCCACCATCATCTGCTACTGTTACAATAGCAGTAATATCAAATGGGTGATGCTTCAGCCCGCGAAGTAACGTGGAGAGCCCTGTGCCACCACCAATTACTACAAGCTTTGTTTGCTTTTTCCCCATTCACTCATTCCTTTCTACGAGTAATATCACGATGCGTAATAACCGTATTTTCCTTGCCCGCAAAATATGCACCAAAAAATTCTGCTAATGTCACGGAGCGATGCTGGCCCCCAGTACAACCAAAAGCAATAACAAGCTGTGATTTACCTTCTTGTCGATAGAGAGGAATCATAAAGTCTAATAAATCCGTCAGTTTTTGTATAAGGATTTGCGTATCTTCCAACGCTAACACATAAGAAGATACCTCTGTTTGAAGACCCGTTTTTGGACGTAGCTCCTCCACATAATACGGGTTTTTAAGAAAACGAACATCAAACACTAAGTCCGCATCAATCGGCATACCATGTTTAAAGCCAAAGGACATAATGTTAACGGTAAAAATAGTATCTGCCTCACTTGCAAATTCATTGACGATTTTTTCACGTAATTGCTTTGGTTTCATGTTAGATGTGTTATAAACAAAATTGGCACGACCCTTTACTTCAGATAAAAGTACTCGTTCCTGTTTAATTCCATCTAGAGGTAAACCATTCACTGCTAATGGATGTGCACGTCTTGTTTCTTTATAACGTCTGACTAATGTGGCATCATCTGCATCTAAAAATAAAATACGAGCAACAATATCGCCTTCTTTTAGTATATGGTCTAATGCGCCAATTAAAGCATCAAAAAAGTCGCCTCCGCGCATATCCATTACTGCTGCAATTCGGGTACTGTTTTTACCAGAATCTCTTAATAAGGTTAAAAAAGTTGTAAGTAACGCAGGTGGTAAATTATCAATACAGTAATACCCTAAATCCTCAAAGCTTTGAATAGCTACTGTTTTCCCAGCCCCAGACATTCCTGTAATAATAACCAATTCATGTGTACTTTGTTGGCCTTCAACCACCACTGTCATGCAACTCCTTTATTGTTCTTTTGAAATTTGTATTTTCTGATGAAGTAGTTCAAAATTTGTTGTATAGTCAAACGTGCCATACTGAATGCCAGATTGCGAAACAGCAAATTGTAAATTAGTTCGATCTCCTTCAGCCATTGGCAAGTGTGCTAAATCCTCTACTGGGTGCCATGCAAGTTTGCCTTCTCTTGTTTCTTCAAATGGTACTCCATCTATATCCTTTGCAACAAATGTATAGAGCATCCATTCATCCACTACGTCATTGTTTTCTTTAATGATCATTGTATAAACACCCTTTAAATGAACATGTAAAGGTATGACGTTTGTCTCTTCTTGAAACTCTCGAATAGCAGCCTCAAAGATGGACTCGCCACTCTCCATTTTCCCTCCTGGAGCTACATACCAGCCTCGTCTTGGTTTCTGAAGTAATAATACTTTACCGTCTTTTACGGCAATTAAATTTGCAATTCTTTGCATAGGCACACCTCTAATCACTTTTGCATTCTACTCTTCATTATAACAAGACCTTGTAAGTTTTGTCCTCATTTACAACTCTTGTACGCAGACAATTAACAATTTAGTTCTATTTAAAGATAACCACTTCATCTTGGGCAAAATTTACGTATTTCGTGATATTATTATTTGATTTTTTACAAAAAAAAGTAGGTTGCTCCCACCTATTGGAGGCGGAAACAACCTACTAAACAAAATAAAAGGGGGATTGCTAATTACATTTTTAATCATACACCTTTTATATGTCATTCAAGTTACAGCAATATTAAAACCACATTAAAATTGTATTTTTTTCCTTAAAATAGCCCTATTAGGCATTAATTTTCTCTAATAGCTCTTCTACATAATGTTGAACAGCTTGTGCGGCAATACTACCGTCACCAGTTGCTGTTACAATTTGACGAAGTGATTTTTCACGAACATCTCCAGCTGCAAAGATACCTGGGATTTTTGTTTCCATCGTTTCATTTGTCAAAACATAGCCAGCCTCATTTAAAATACCTAATGACTCGAATGGTTTAGTTAAAGGTAGCATACCTATATAGACGAAGACACCATCTGTAGCAAATTCAGATTCTGTACCATCAACAGTTGATTGTAGTGTTACACTGCCAACTTTACCATTCGCTTCATTGATTTCTTTTACAGTTGCATTCCAAATGAAATCAATTTTTTCATTGGCAAAGGCACGATCTTGTAGAATTTTTTGTGCACGTAATTTATCGCGACGGTGGACAATTGTCACTTTATCAGCAAAGCGAGTTAAATAAACACCCTCTTCAACAGCTGAATCTCCGCCACCTACGACAACTAGATTTTTTTGTTTAAAGAATGCACCATCACATACTGCACAATAGCTGACACCACGGCCACCAAGTTCTTTTTCACCAGGCACACCCATTTTTTTATACTCTGCACCAGTGGTAATAATAATGGCACGTGTTTTATATTCTTTTGCACCTGATTTAATTGTTTTATATTCTTCTCCATCGATGATTTCTGTGACATCACCATAGGCATATTCAGCACCAAATTTTTTCGCATGCTCAAACATTTTTGTAGAAAGCTCTGGTCCTAAAATTGTCTCAAAACCTGGGTAGTTTTCTACTTCTTCTGTGTTTGCCATTTGTCCACCAGGAATGCCACGTTCAATCATTAAAGTTGACAAATTTGCACGAGATGTATAGACAGCAGCAGTCATCCCAGCAGGACCTGCACCAATAATTACTACATCATAAATTTTTTCTTCCGACATAAATACTTCCCCCTAAACAGAATACTTTTTATCTTCATTCAACCAATTCACGCAACGTCATCTATAGAAGAAGATCAATGACGCTAAGGAAAAACTGGTGATAGCGTTAGTATGTTCATCGTATGTGAAAGTATAAAGTTATTCAACTATGTTGCTCACATTAATCATGACTGTTTGGCAAAAACGTTAAGATTTCGTCAATATACTTCGATAAAGTAGATACAGATACTCCATATTGCTGCGCAATTTCCTTTTTTGTCACTTTAAGCATTTGCGAAGATCTGAATAAATAATCATTTGCTCCTGCAATTGCTGTTGGATTTGTAAAACGATAATTTTCTATTAACGCTTGTTCACATAGCACAAACCACATTTGAAACATCGGTACAATTAATGATGATAGCTTTCCATACTGTTCTAATAAAATTTCTGAAACCTGTACTGATCGTAAAAAGCTTGCTTCTACTTTATTTTTCTTATCAAATTCATGTCCAAGTGCATAAGCCAAAAACAATTTTTCAAAAGAGCCTAATTGTTCAATATTAATCCATTTCGGATGGGCGATAATTTCTTGCTTATGCGCTGTACCTTTCAGTAAAAATAAACCAAAAATGCGCTCACTTGTATAAGTGCTCTCTAATTTTTCAACAATAAAATCACGATCATGCTCCAATGCATCAAGTCCATATTCATTTTCTTGTTGGCGCCAAGGTTCGAAGCCCTCTTTGTCTGGGTCTAGCTCTAGTAGCTGATCCCATGCACTTTTCGAAATCTCCTCATGTCCTGAGAAATAAGCAGCATGTGACAGCCAAAAGTAAAATCCTGCATCTCCTACATAGCCTCTCTTTTGCATACTGCGCAACCATTTATAGGCTAATTCATATTGGCCGATTAAGGCTAAGGTAGCACCAAGTTTATAACGATGCTCCCAAGTATAGGGTTGAATTTTAATAAGAACATTTAGCAGTTCTTGTAAATCCTCTTCGTTTTTTTCATAATACGCAATCACCGTTAAATTGCATAATGCATGTAGATTGCCCTTATTTTCACGTAGCACTGTATGCAAGAGAGCCTTTGCTTGCTCTTCTTCTCCAACATAAAAATAAGCGAGTGCTAGATTATTATAGGCTGACCAAAATGCTGGTCGATCTTCAATTAAATCTTCTAAAATAGTAATAGCTTCAGGAAAATCTCCCTTTTCCATACAACGACGAGCTTGCTCCTGACGATATAAATCCTCACCAGAGCCTTCAAGCTCTTCAAAATCATCTTGCTCAAAAGCGACAAACTCTAATATTTCTGCTGCTTCATCCGCATAATCACCCTCAGGTTCTAGCTTTAAATATTCTTCTGCAAAGCGTTTAGCATCATGCATGATGCCCACACACCCTGATACTTCTGCCATGTAAAATATGATTTCTGGATTATCTGGATCAATTTGATAGGCGCGACGAAGTAGATCATACGCTTCCTCAAAACGTTGACCTTCTAACTCTACTATGGCTAACTGCAAGATAATCATTGGATCGTCGGGACTTAAATCTACCGCACGCTGTAAATATTTATAGGCTTTATTCATTTGTCCACTGTTCATTGCTTGAATTGATTTCTTATAATAATAGTCGCCTGTTGGAATGAACGACACTATATTTGATTGAGTCTCATTTTGACGTTTCTTTTCCAATATATTTCCTCCGAAACAAGAAATAAGGAACGTATTCTACGTTCCTTTACACAGTAACTCCTATTATACCACACAATCAATAATATGCTGTTATTTCTCCTCGTGACGTTTTTCCAACACATGTAGAACATCATAAATGCTTACTTTTTGTTCTTGTAATAATACGAGTAGGTGATAAATTAAATCAGCTGCCTCCCATTTTACTTCCTCAGCATCTCGGTTTTTGGCTCCAATGACCACCTCTGTTGCTTCTTCCCCAACCTTTTTACAGATTTTATCAATGCCCTTATCAAATAAATATGTAGTGTATGCTCCTTCTGGCATTTCCTGCTCTCGCTTTTCGATGAGACGGGCAAGTTTAGAAATGATGTCCACAGAGCCTACCTTCTCTTTTTGCTGAATAACCTCAGTGAAGCAAGAGTTTGTCCCATTATGACATGCTGGACCTGTTGGTAGAACCTCTACTATTAACGCATCTTGATCACAATCCGCTTTGATTGAAATCACTTGTTGTGTATGGCCACTTGTTGCTCCCTTATGCCAAAGCTCTTGACGGGAACGAGAATAAAACCAAGTTTCCCCTGATTCAATTGTTTTAGCTAATGACTCCTTATTCATATAAGCTACTGTTAATACCTCTTTTGTATTGGCATCTTGTACTACAGCTGTAACAAGACCTCTCTCATCAAATTGAATGTTCTCTATCATCTTACTGCCACTCCTTTTTCACGTAAGTATTCCTTTACTTGCGCTACACTTGTTTCTTTATAATGGAAGATAGAGGCTGCTAGTGCAGCATCTGCATCTACCTCTTGTGCTAATACTTCGTAAAAATGTTCGGCATGTCCCGCTCCACCACTAGCAATCACAGGGACTGTCACAGCTTCACGCACTGCTTTGGTTAAGGCTAAATCAAAGCCTGATTTTTCTCCATCTTGATTCATACTTGTTAATAAAATCTCACCAGCTCCTAAGCGTACAGCCTCTTTGGCCCACTCAATGGCTGACCAAGGGGTTTTGTTGCGACCACCATGTGTATAAACCATCCATGTGCTATCTTCCTCACTATAGCGAGCATCGATTGCGACAACAATGCATTGTGCGCCAAAGTAATCAGAGCCTTCCTGTATAAGGGCAGGTCTTTCCAGCGCGGATGTATTCACTGAAACTTTATCAGCACCTGCTCGTAAAATACGCTTCATATCCTCCAACGTACGAATGCCTCCGCCAACAGTAAAGGGTATGGCAAGCGTAGCCGCTGTTTGACGAACGACATCTACCATCGTTTCTCGACCTTCATGTGATGCAGAAATATCTAAAAATACAAGCTCATCTGCTCCTTGTTCATCATAGAACTTCGCAAGCTCCACTGGATCTCCTGCATCTCGGATAGAGACAAATTGTATACCTTTTACAACACGACCTTCTTTCACATCAAGACATGGAATAATACGTTTTGTTAGCATGCCTTCACACCTTTCAACCATTGCTCTAATAAATAAACACCTAATTCCCCTGATTTTTCAGGATGAAATTGCATGCCAGTCACAGAACCATTCATCACAATACCAGGTACTTTAATGCCATAGTAATCAACATAGGCAACAAGCTCTGATTCTCCTATATCTGTTGCATAAAAAGAGTGAACAAAATAGACATGCTTCGCTGATACTTCATTGTGTAACCATGCAGGACGATTTGTCACAATCAGTTCATTCCAACCCATATGTGGTACTCTGTATGCTTGGCCGTCTTGGATGCCGCTAAAGCGTTTAATACACCCCTTGAAAAACCCTAGCCCCTTTGTTGGGGTTACCTCATCACTTTGCTCGAATAATAATTGCATACCTAGACAAATTCCTAAAAGTGGACGGTTTTCTCTTTGTGCCTTCTGTAAATATTGGTCTAAGTTTGTTTCAGCTAAACGTTTTCTGGCATCAGGGAATGCCCCCACCCCTGGTAATAAAAGTGCGTCAGCTGTATCTAATGCCTTCTCATCAGCCGTTATAATAACTTCACAGCCTAGCCTTTTTAATGCCTGCTCCACACTAAATAAATTACCCATTCCATAATCAATGACACCTATTTTCACGTCAACAGCCCCTTAGTCGATGGTACGCCTTTAACACGCGGGTCAATTTCCACTGCGGCATCAATCGCACGTGCTAATGCTTTGAAAATTGCCTCAATAATGTGATGTGTATTCTGTCCATAAGGAACAATTACATGAACATTCATCCTTGCCTCAAGGGCAAACTTCCATAAAAATTCATGAACTAATTCTGTATCAAACGTTCCTACTTTTTCTTTTAATGCTGGCACACGATACTCTAGATGAGGTCGATTCGAGCAATCTACAACTACCTGAGCTAGTGCATCATCCATCGGTACAAAGGCGTTACCATAGCGTTTTATGCCTTTCTTATCACCAAGTGCTTCTCGAACAGCCTGTCCTAATACAATACCAAGGTCTTCTGTTGTATGGTGATCATCAATATAAGTATCGCCATTTGCATGTATTGTGCCATTAAATAGTCCGTGCTTAATAAATAAATCAAGCATATGGTCCATAAATCCAACGCCTGTTTGGATATCTGCCTTGCCTTCACCATCTAAATCAATTGCTACAGAAATTTGCGTTTCATTCGTTGTACGCTCTATCTTTGCATATCGTTTCTTTTCTGTCATCGTCCTATTCCTTCTCCCATCCACGTGATTCCACTGCACGAGCATGACCCTCTAAGCCTTCCATACGGGCTAAACGTGCAATTTTTGGTGCATTGTCTCTCCAGGTTTTTTCACTATAGTAAACAATACTTGATTTTTTCACAAAATCATCAACATTTAAGCCACTTGCAAAACGAGCCGTACTATTAGTTGGAAGTACATGATTGGTCCCTGCAAAATAATCACCAACTGGCTCAGAACTATACCGACCTATAAAAATACCACCAGCATGTCTTATTTGCTCAGCTAGCGCCTCTGCATTTGCTGTCACAATTTCCAAATGCTCCGGTGCTAATGAATTAATGGCTTCCACTGCATCTGCCAACGTTTCAGCTACATAAATTACCCCAAATTTCTCTATGGAAGCACGAGCTACTTCTTGACGCGGCAAGTTCAGTAGCTGTTTCTCTACTTCCTCAGCTACTTTTTTGGCTAATTGCTCTGAGGTTGTGACAAGAATGGCGCAAGCTAGTGGATCATGCTCTGCTTGTGATAAAAGGTCTGCAGCAATTTCATCAGGATAGGCTGTGTCATCGGCCAGCACAGCAATTTCACTCGGTCCTGCAATCATATCAATGGCCACTTCTCCAAATACCTCACGTTTGGCAAGTGCCACATAAATATTTCCTGGACCTGTTATTTTATCAACTGGGGAAATTGTTTCCGTGCCATAGGCAAGTGCAGCTATTGCTTGTGCCCCACCAACTTTATAAATCTCATCAATCCCTAAAAGGTAAGCCGCCACAAGTACACCTGCTGGTAGTTTCCCATTCGGCCCTGCTGGTGAAGTAATAACAATACGTTTCACCCCTGCAACCTGCGCTGGTATCACATTCATCAATACCGATGAAGGGTAGGCTGCTGTCCCCCCTGGAACATATAGTCCTACTGCATCTAAAGCCGTTACCCGTTGGCCTAACCAAGAACCATCTCCCAGTTCTAGGTGATACCCTGAACGTATCTGTTGTTCATGATAAAAACGAATATTTTCTGCTGCTTCCGCTAAGTCCTTATATAGTTGAGGATTGAGTTCACTTACTGCTTCTTGTATTTCTGCTTCAGAGACACGTAAACTTTTAGGGACATAGCCATCCCATCGCTCAGTATAGGTGCGTAACGCCCCATCTCCCTGTGCCTTAACATCCGAAAGCACTTGTCGTACAATTTTTATTTGTTCCTCATTCCCTCCTTCAAGTGGTCTTTTCAAGGAAATGCCTTTTTCAAGCTTTGTTATTTTCATAGGATTAATCCCCTTTAGTCCTTCATATGTAGCTACAAATGATTACTTTTTTGCTCATTCACACATTTCTTTAATCGCTTCACGAGATCAATAATACGCTCACCTTTCATACGATAACTTACAGGGTTTGCAATTAATCGAGAAGAGACAGCAGTAATAAATTCATATTCTACTAAGCCGTTCTCTTTTAATGTCCGACCTGTAGAAACAATATCGACAATTCGATCAGCTAAGCCAATCATTGGTGCTAATTCAATAGAACCGTTGAGTTCGATGATTTCCACTTGCTCTCCAATGCCTTTGTAGTACTTCATGGCAATGTTCGGATATTTCGTAGCAATTCTAGGCGCAATCTCATTCATGGAGGTGTTTGGTAGGCCTGCAGAAGCGATATAGCAATTACTAATTTTCAAATCAAGTAATTCGTGCACCTCTCGCTGTTGCTCTAACAAAACATCCTTACCAGCAATACCAATATCAGCAACACCATGTTCAACATAGACAGGAACATCCATTGGCTTTGATAAAATAAAGCGAATTTTTTCCTCTGGTATTTCAATCATTAATTTACGTGACATTTCTACTTCTTCTGGTAAATTAAAACCTGCCTCTAACAACATTTGATATGCCTCTTCAAAGATTCTTCCTTTGGGCATTGCAATCGTTAATTCATTCACCGCCAACTTCCTCCTGTCCAACTACCACCACTTCTGTAAAGTATGCTAAAAAGGCCGCCTCATCGACTAGACTACTACGTAACTGCAAAGTAGCTAATTTTCCTGCTGCTCGTAAATTTTTAACCTTTAGTAAAGCTGCCTCAAATTGTTCTTCTTCAAAAAGAACAACTGTTGCTTCCTGTCGTTTCACTGACTGCCCATTTAATGTTTCTAATAAACGATCCACACGAATACTAAATCCTGTAGCACCAACCTTGGAACCAAAAACTTCTAACAAGCCATCATAACGACCACCATTTCCTAATAGAAAGCCACTTCCTACAGCAAATACTTCAAATAGCATACCCGTGTAATAACTCATATGACTCGAAAGTGTGAAATCAAAAGCTACATAATCAGCTAAGTCAGCCATTTCAAGTAGTTGAGCTAGTTGTTGCATATATTCTAATGCATCATTTTTACGGACATATTTTTCAATATCTCGTATATCTCTGACATTCATGGCTTCTTCAATAAATTGTAAGAGGGCATCGGATTTAGCTTTTGGTAGATCAAATGATTCTACGGCTTCTTCAAACCCTACGTAATTTCGTTGGACAAGCAATGTTCTAAGCGTTATTTGCTGTTCGATACTCTCTGTGTAATCTTGTAAAATGCAATTTAATATACCAGCATGTCCAATTGTGATTTTAAACTCTTCCAATTTAAAATGCTTTAATAGCTCCATTGCCGTTACAATAACTTCTGCATCGGCAAAAACTGATTGATCACCTATTAACTCAATTCCCATTTGATCAAACTCAGCAGGCCTGCCACCCTCTGCTTCCTGGGCCCGAAAAACGCTTGCAAAATAAGCAAGACGTAGTGGGATCATTTCCTTTAATAGTTTCGATGTAGCTACTCGAGCAATCGGTGTAGTCATGTCTGGTCGCAGCACTAATGTATTTCCTTGGCTATCCACTAGCTTAAATAAATGAGCATCAGCAATCGCTGAAGCCTTTCCCACTGTATCGAAATACTCCACTGCAGGCGTTTTAATAAACTCATAACCCCTTTTATATAAAAAGTCTCTGCCAGCATGTCTAACTGCTTCAACTTTCTCATAGATTTGCGGGAATGTATCACGCATTCCAAGTGGTTTTTCAAACATTTTTATCGACGACATTTGGACACTTCCTCACATTTTACTTTAATTCACTAGAGTGTTAGAGAATTAGATTACGAAAGAATTTTAACTTATTTCAATAATACAGTCAACGATATCCTCGTTAATTATCGAAATCTTTAAAAACTTATTATTCTGTTAATTATACACATTGAATTGAAAAAATTTGCAAAAAAAGCATGACTTATTTTACTTATAATTTGACAAAATACTTTAGTGAGAACGAGAATATGTCTAAATTGTGACATATCAATTTTTAATAACTTAAAGTATTCGCTAAAAATTGATAATGAGTCTCTCATAACAAATCATTGAGTTTTCAATAGAGTATTCACAATATCAAAATCCAATAATTATATTTATATATTTTTTAACCAACCACATAAAAAGATTCTCAAACTCATTATCACCAAGAATGCTTTTATATCAATATTTTTATTAATTATTACTCACATTCTATTTTTCTTTTTACACGCTAAAAAACTAATATAGAACAGCATTAATAACAAAAAGAACCATATACATTACACATTGGAGGGATTTATTATGGCATGTCCATTCGTACAACTTAGTGAGCAAATAATCGTTAGTATTTGTAAAGGCGAGTTTTATCCTGGTGACAAGGTAACACTTCACACAACTGAAGACATTGATAGCACTGCAATTAAATCAACTTTTATTAAAACTACTTGCCTAGGTGATCATGACATATGTGAATTCAACAGATTAGGACGCAGCTCTTGCTTAAACAGTAAAAGCTACTCCAAAACTAGTGTTTTTTGGAGTAGCTTTATATGCAAAAAACTCACGAAGTATATCTCTATACTACGTGAGTTTTTTTATTTCTTTGGTGTACACCACTCTACAGCCTCATTACGTTTGCGCTCTGTCATTTGTGCAGCAGTATAAATTATTCGCATTGGATTACCCCCTGCTAAACACCCTGCTGGCACATCCTTATGGACAAGAGTTGCTGCTGAAACAATGGCACCATCACCGATTGTTACACCTGGTAAAATGGTTGTATTTGCACCTATCATTACTTCATTTCCGATATGAACATCACCTAAGCGATATTCCTCTATTAAATATTCATGCGCTAAAATGGTTGTATTAAAACCAATCACCGTATTGTCTCCAATGAAAATACGTTCAGGAAACATGGTATCTGGCATAACCATTAAGGCTAATGACGTTTGCTTACCAATAGTCATGTTTAAAAAAGTACGATATAGCCAGTTTTTCACACGTAAAAATGGTGTGAAGCGTCCGATTTGAATGACAATGAAACACTTCATCACCTTCCAAAAGGACACCGTGTCATATATATTCCAAAGTGAATTGGCTCCTTCGACACGATAACGTTCTGTTTTACGCGCCATCTCCCTTACCCCTCTTTCACAATATCAAATAAATCTGACATATGCTGCAACATATATTCTGGTTGATACTGCTGTAAGTACGCCTCTCCCTTAATTGCCCAAGCAACACCTGCTGCTCTAACACCAGCACGATGTCCAGCTTCAATATCGTGCGAATTATCACCAATCATAATCGCATAGTCTTTTTCTATCCCTAATCGTTCCAACGCAAGCAATACGGGCTCTGGATCAGGCTTCACATTGTTCACATCATCTGTACCAATACGCACATCAAATAGATGCGTTGCACCAAGAATAGCAAGTCCACGATCGATGGTCTCATTACGTTTCGTCGAAACAATAGCCAATTTTATACCTTGAGCTTTCAACTGCTCTAGAGTTGACACAACATCAGGATATTGGCTGACTAGGTCATCATGGTGTGCAATATTCCAAGCGCGATACATCTCTATCAAATCGTCTTCTTCACCTGGTGCAATGTCATTAAATGTCTGTTTCAATGATGGACCAATGAATTTCAGGCAATCTTTTGGCGAATATTGCCCGGGAAATCGCTCATTAAATACATGCATAAATGTTTGAATGATTAAATCATTTGTATTTAGTAAAGTCCCATCGAAATCAAATAGTAGTGCCTTAACAGCCATCTTTTACAACCCCTTATTTATTATCCAAGTATTTTACGGCTGGTTTCACCTTTATTCTACGATAAATAATTGCACCTAGACCAACTACAATACCGATAATGGATACAACCTGTGCTGAACGTAAATCTCCCACTAAGTAAAGGCTATCTGTGCGCATTCCTTCGATATAGAAACGACCAATTGAATACCAAATTAAATAGCTAAAGAATATTTCTCCACGATGTAAGTTCACTTTACGCAAAACTAATAGAATAATAAGCCCAATTAGGTTCCAAATCGATTCATATAAAAAAGTGGGATGAACATATGAACCTAATTCTTCAATATACATTTGATTAATAATCCAGTCTGGTAGCATTAGGTTTTCTAAAAAAGCTTTCGATACCTCGCCACCATAGGCCTCTTGGTTCATAAAGTTGCCCCATCGACCAATAATCTGCCCGATTAAAATACTAGGTGCTGCAATATCTGCTACTCGTAAAAAGCTTACATTTTTTATACGAGTATATATGTAAGCTGTGACAAATGCCCCGATGAGTGCACCATGGATGGCAATACCACCATTCCATATCTCTATGATTTTGCCTGGATTTTCGCTATAGTAATCCCATCGCATTGACACATAGTAAATACGTGCACAGATAATGGATATAGGAACTGCCCATAATAATAAATCTGCAAGAAAGTCTTCAGGCAAACCTCGCTTAACGGCCTCTCTTTGCCCAACAACATAGGCTAAAATGATTCCCGACACAATCAGCAATCCATACCAACGAACTGGAATTGGTCCTAAATGAAAGGCAATCGGGTCAATTTGCAATAGTAATAAATCCATCTTCTACTCCTCTCAATATGTCATGAACAATGTTGTTCGCTTTTTAATCGTCTAACACATCATTTGATGAAATCACTTCATCTAAACGTCTTGAAAATTCCTCTGCCGCATTGACGCCCATTTTCTTTAAACGATAGTTCATCGCTGCCACTTCAATAATAACGGAGACATTGCGTCCAGGTCTTACTGGAATTGTTAGTTTTGTTAGTTCCGTGTCAATTATTTTCATTTTTTCTTCTTCTAAGCCCAATCGATCATAAACTTTTTGTGGATCCCATATTTCGAGCTCAATGATGAGGGTAATACGTTTATAGGGGCGTACTGCACTTGCACCAAAGAGTGTCATAATGTCAATAATGCCAATGCCTCGTATTTCCAATAAGTGCTCTAACAAAGGTGGAGGGCTTCCGATTAATAGGTTTTCTGATTCTTGACGAATTTCAACACAATCATCAGCAACTAAACGATGACCCTTTTTTACAAGCTCAAGTGCTGTTTCACTTTTACCTACGCCGCTTTTACCGATTATAAGCACTCCAATGCCATACACATCGACAAGTACTCCGTGTGCTGCTGTCATTGGAGCTAAGCGCCCCTCTAAGTAGTTCGTCAATCTACTCGAAAATTTGGTTGTTGTCATATGTGTTTTAAATACAGGTACATGCTTCTCGTTTGAGGCCTGAATAAGCTCCTCTGGTACTTCTAAATCTCTAGAAATAATAATAGCAGGTGTATCCTGTGAACAAAGTAAACGCATACGCTCAAGCTTAACATCTGCTGGGAGCATTTCAAAAAAGGAAAGTTCAGTCTTGCCAAGCAATTGTACTCGATTTGCTGGATAATGAGTAAAGTATCCTGCCATTTCAAGCCCTGGTCTTGAGATATCACTTGTCACAATTGTCCTGCCTATTCCTTCTTCACCAGCTAATAACTCTAATTTAAATTTCTCCATAACATCTCTTGTTAATACTACGACCAATGAAAAAGCCTCCAATCAATGGATAAGGTTCATCTTATTTTAGCATGTCTATGTGTAAAAGAAATGTATTTACTCTCAATACAGCGTTTACTTGCACTAAAAAAACTAGCGGCTCTCCAGCCCGCTAGTTTTTAAAAAGCAATTATTTTTGCGTTGCTAACCATTTAGCAACAGCTTCAGCATCTGCACCTTTTACTAGTCCTGCAGGCATGCCGTTTTTACCATTATTTATAATATCTAAAATTTCTGATTCAGACAAACGTGAACCTACATCATTTAATGCTGGACCATTAGCACCTTGTAGCTCGCCACCATGACAAGTAACACAAGATTTCATCGCTATTGCTTCGCCATCTGGCTCTGTAGCACTTTCATTACCATTATTAGATGCAGTTTTATCTCCGCCGCCACATGCAGCTAAGAAGATTGCTGATCCGAACACTAATGTTAACATTGCTTTTTTCATTAGTACCCCTCCTCGTAATAAATACCTTACGCCGCCATTATACCAAAATTATGCACGTTTGAAACCTTCTCCTAATACCTCATATGCATCAGAAACGATAACAAACGCTGATGGGTCAACGCTTTTAATGAGTTGTTTCAGCTTTGTGAATTCTGTTTGATAAACAACAACCATTAGAACTGGTCGTGCTTCTCCTGTATATCCTCCAATTGCTGGTAACTTCGTTACACCACGATTAATTTCAGCATAAATGGCTTCCCTTACCTCATCTTGTTTCAATGTAATGATATAGACCATTTTAGACTGACTAAAACCTAGCTGAATAATATCAATCGTTTTTGTGGTAACATAAAGTCCAATCAGAGCATACAAACCTTTTTCTAAGTCAAAAACAATTGCTGCACTAATTGCGATAACGCCATCTATTAACAGCACACTTGTTCCAAGCGACAATCCTGTAAACTTCGTAATGATTTGCGCCAGTAAATCAGTGCCACCAGTTGAAGCATTCCCCTTAAAGACCAGTCCTATTCCTAGACCAACAACAATTCCACCAAAAAGAGCACCCAATAAAGGATTATCAGTCCAGGGCTCCCAGCTATTTGTTAATAAGACGATAAAAGGTAATGTAATTGTCCCAATAAAGGATTTTATTCCAAATTTTTTGCCCAATAATAAAACACCAGCAATAAAAAGCGGAATGTTAAATGCATACTGAACAATTCCCGGATTCCAACCAAATAAACCATGCAAAATCGTACTTATTCCACTTACCCCACCTGAAGCGACTTGATTTGGTAATAAAAAGACATTAAAACCAATAGCAATTATTGCCGCTCCTACAATGACATACACATACTCCACAATGCTATCTCTCACATCATGTTTCATTTCCCCACGCCCACTTCAACTATCAGAATTTTTTTAAGACGAGATGATTATAGCAAATACTTTTAGCATTGAGAACTTCATCATGATGAAGGGATACTATGGTGAGGAAATATTAAAGAAGCTATCTTACATGAATTAATAAGATAGCTTTTGTTGATTGGTTTAAAATGATTTTTCTGCCCATTCGATGGCTTCATAATATAAAAGATCAATGTCAACTAACTGTATATTCAACTGTACAGCTAGCTCTTCTAATCGCGGCCAATCTAGTTTACTTAACGCAATACTAAACTCCAAATAAGGGGTCATTTCCGTTTCAAAGCCTAAAATGGTATTCGTAATAGCCTCTGAGAATGGTAGCTGCTGTAAAATAACATTCATCGGTCTTTGAAGTAATGTGTCAATTAGAGAAAACATGCCGACTAAAAAATATTCTGAGAAATTCTTTTTATAAGCAAGCTTAGCTAGTTTTTCACAAACCTTAGCTCGGAATAAAGACGTACACATCACTTCTTTAAAAAGATCGGAATCAGCATCAATATCAATTTCACGCATGGCCAATAAATAAATCCATTTTCGTAAATTCGATACGCCCAATAACACAATCGCCTGCTTGATGGAGCGCACTTTAGATTTAGATCGTTTTGATGAGTTATTAATCATTTGCAATAATTTGTATGTCAATGAAATATCTCGTTCAATATTTTCTGCTAATAAATGAATATTCGGTTCTTCCTCTTTTAGTAGGGAGATAATGTGAATATATTGAATCGCATTTGCTGGAATGTCTGTTGCTCGTATTATTTGCGGTTGTTCAAAGAAATAACCTTGAAATAACACATAGCCTGAGGACTTAGCAACTTCAAATTGATGACGCGTCTCTACCTTTTCAGCGAGCAATTGAATATGTGGAAATTTCTCCTTAACTTTATTTTCTATTTCCATTCTTTTCACGATGGAAGAAGCTAAAAAATCCACCTTTATATAATCAATTTTTTCAAATAATTCATCATAAACTTCCACTTGATCATCCATCATAAAATCATCCAAGGCAATTTGAAACCCTTGTTTTTTTAGCTCAATTACACGCTCCACTAAATGAGAGGTAAGTGGAACATCCTCTAATATCTCAATCACTACCTGTGAGGGATTTAAAAATTCATGTATAGAGCTCATCAATAAGTTTTCAGTAAAATTAACAAATCCAGGTTTCCCTTTCGTTACCTCTTCAAAACCAATTGAAAGAAATGAGTTCACAAGTACATCAATCGTTGCTGCATCTGAATCGACCATTGGAAAGGCATTTACGTTTTTGCTACGGTATAACAATTCATATGCAACGACTTGCTCATGAAGATTAAATATAGGCTGTCTGCCAATGAATACTTCCATTCCATTGCCCCCATTTCTCCATTTTCTAGTAATTTATAGTATAACATTTTTTACGACCTGATGCTTATACTTCCAGCTAAACTTAACATGTCAACTTGGCTTTTTCAGCCAATAAAAAAGAAGGGACAGTCCTCGTGATGATGAATCACTTAAGGACTGTCCATATTATTTACCTACTTTGGATTTTATTGCACCAATCACTGCAGGAACAACGGATATAATGATAATCAAAATTAGGACAACTGAGAAGTTATCTTTAATAATTGGAATATTCCCAAAGAAGTAACCTAATAATGTACAACTGAATACCCATAAAATTGCACCAAAAATATTATAAAATAAGAAATAACTATATTTCATTTTACTTGCACCCGCCACAAACGGGATAAATGTACGAATAAATGGCATGAAACGTGCGATTACGATCGTTTTCCCACCATGTGTATTAAAGAATTTTTCAGCTGCTTCCATACGCTCTTTTTTAACAACTCTACCGAGGAGGCTCTTTGGTGGAATAGATGTCCCTACCTTATGACCAATATGATAGTTCATCGTATCGCCCAAAATAGCTGCTGCTAAAAATACAGGGATTAAAATCCACATATCGAATGCGCCCATTGCCGCAGCTAATGTTCCACTTGCAAATAACAAGGAATCACCAGGTAAGAATGGGAAAATAACAACCCCTGTTTCTACAAAAACTATCGCAAATAAAATAAGATAGCTCCAATTGCCAAAATCACGAATAATTTCTTCTAAATGCACATCGATATGCACAATAAAACTTATTAACTCCTTAATGAGTTCTAACATGTTTTTGTATGCTCTCTTTCAATAGTATTTTTACCTAAAAGTTTTGACGTGGCTTCACCTCAAAGGGTTCCAGTTTTGTACGTCTTTTTACATTACTTCCTCACTATATGACAAGCTCTTGAAAAGTATGTAGAAGATTTCACAAGTTTGATTTTATCACTTACAGACATCTACTCTCAACTGATTTTACTATTATACGAATAATGTACAAAAAAAGAGCTACCATTTTACAATAGTAGCCTTTCTCGTTTAAACTTTTTCTTTTAATGAGCGTCTTAATATTTTTCCTGTTGTGTTTTTTGGTAGTTCATCCAGTATTTCAATTACTTTCGGAACCTTATACTTCACCATATGTTTAGCACAATAGGATAGTAGATCATCTGTTGTAGTAGCAGCTACTTCTTTCAACACAACATAGGCATGTACCGCTTCCCCTAAGTTAGGATCTGGGAAGCCTACAACCGCTGCCTCTACAATATTATTATGGGCAAACAGCACTTCCTCCACCTCACGAGGATAAACATTAAAGCCCCCTACAATAATCATATCCTTTTTACGATCGACAATGTAAAAATACCCTTCTTCATCTACCTTTGCTAAATCTCCTGTATAGAGCCAGCCGTCGCGAATCGCCATCGCCGTTTCTTCAGGCATTTTATAGTATCCCTTCATCACGTTTGGGCCACGTACAATTAGCTCTCCAACTTCGCCCACAGGTACTTCCTGACCATTAACATCGACCACTCTATTCTCGACATTGCTAATAGATGTTCCTATAGAGCCTGCTTTACGATCACGATCTAATGGGTTAAAACATGTAACGGGTGAAGCTTCAGATAAGCCATAGCCCTCTGACACACGCACATTAAATTTCTGTTCGAAATTATGTAATAGCGCAACAGGCAAGGAGGCACCACCTGAAATAGCTAAACGGATTGTCGAGAAATCTTCAGGATTGCCCTCAGGTAATTGGTACAAGAAATTATACATAGTAGGAACACCAGCAAATACTGTTGCTTTTTGCTCTCGTGCTAAAGCGAAAATATCACTAGGGCTAAAGCGTGGTGCAAGTAAAACTGTTGCCCCACTTAATAAAGGCGCATTCACCACTACCGTTAAGGCAAATACATGGAAGACAGGTAATGTCGCAATAACACGATCCTCTGCATTAATGCCTAAATAATGCGCAACATCACGTGCATTTGAGTACACATTGCCATGTGTCAGCATGGCTCCCTTTGGACTACCTGTAGTTCCTGAAGTATATAAAATAATAGCATTGTCATCCTCTGCAACTTCAACAGGTTGTAAAATTTGAGTGGTTTTAGCGATTACATGTGTAAATAAATGTGTTTTTTCTTGTGCTTGTGGTGATAAAGCTGCCACTTTTTCCGCTATATCTGGTGTGGTTTCACAAACTATAAATGTTTTTACTTGTGGAAATGCTTGTACACCTTTTTCAACCAATGGTAGCAACATATCCAGAGCAATGACTGCTTTTACATCTCCATTATGCAAAATGTAAGAAATTTCATCCGGTGTATAGATTGGATTAACAGGTATTGCTGTTGCCCCTAGGCGCATTGTTGCATAAAGGGCAATTAAGTAGTGTGGCGTGTTGCCGAGTAAAAACGCCACATGATCCCCTTTTTCAACGCCTAAATCTTGTAATCCCTTTGCAAAGCGGCCAACTGTATGCTCAAATTCCCCGTAAGTCGTATCTTTCCCCATAAAATGATACGCCACTTTTTCAGGTTGTTCTGTTGCTTGTTGACGAACACGTGAAACTAAATTCAATTACACCATCCCCTTATCGTATAAAATGAATCATTATTCAGTAATATTATATAAGAAATATATCTAAAAAACAATGAGTCTTTTTATCTCATGTCATAAATTACGTTAAATAATTCATTTTTTTCTCTTTTAAACCATTACTTCATGAGCGAATATGGGAGATATAGCGCCATCGAATTAAATAAAAATAAACCACTTGTATTAATACAAAAAAGCCAAAAGCGAAGAATACTTCTTTTACAATCGATATATTCGCAATGTCCCTTAAAATACCCTGAACCATTAGAAAAGCAAAGGCACTATGCATCATCGCGACACCCCAAGGTAAGAAGAATTGGGGAAACAAATGGCGATTAACTAGCTTTTTTAACTCCGTATCTGTTAAACCCATCCGTTTTAATACATCAAATTTACGCTTTTCACGTTCGAGGGATGTATGCAATTTAAAATAGATAAAGCTTCCAGCCGCAAGTAAAAATACAGTGGCTACTAAGACACCCACTAATGTAAATAATGAGTAGGTAGCTAGTATATAAGAATAATTTAATCCTGCATTTTCAAAGTAAAAAGGGCTAAACTTATCCTTTTTAATAAAATATAAATTGGATTCTAGATGATCGATATCCTTACCGATATCCTTCGTCTCCATCCATTGAGGAATAACAAATGTAAATAGATGATAGCTTGGTTGAATAATGTCTTGATCGGAAATCGGATGAATAAGCTTCGCGAAGTCCTCATCACTAATGACAATCGAATTGACACTGACAATCGAGCCTGGAAACACTATTTTTGGATAGACACTATCAATAGTGAGTGGTATATTGTTTTCTTCTAAAACAGTATGCACAACTCGATCTTTTAATTTTTTTAAGGAATCCTCCGAATAAGGAATGAATACTGCCTCTCCTGCTTCCAAATTCAATAATGGATAACTGTAGGAAGAAAGCAGGACATTCATATCGGACTCTCGAAAAACCTCAACCTCATTTCGAGTGAAGGAGGAGGTTTGCTTCACAACAATAAAACGGGATAGCTGATAAGATAAACCTTTTCCCTCTAATTGCAGCCTTAAAGAATTGATATGCTCCCGTTCATATGGATTATCGACATCCCCTTTATAAACCAACCCTAGTGGATTTAATCGATCATATTGCGTGGTGTAGGAGGACATCGTTGCTAAAACACCAACAGATAAAAATGCAAGCGTCGATACCATCGTTACAACGAAAAACATTTTCACGTTATCCATCATTATATGCGTTTGTTCTGCTAGTGATAGTAGACGGTAGCGTTGCCAATGATATTTACGTTTCCCACGTGCTAAATCTAAAAAACAAGGCACAGAATCACTAAAAAAATAATAGGTGCCAAATGTTGCGGAGAATGGTATTAGCAGCGTTAGCCCGATTAGTGATGTATGTCCGACAACAAACGCGAGAATATACGTCGTTACAATTAAAGCAATACCATAGAATGCTCGTATTTTTGAATACGTTGTTAAGCTATTTAAATAATCACTGCCTTTTATAAGATCTCGTAATTTTCTCTCTCGTGAAAAATACACACTAATAAAAGAAATGACGAAAAATGCACTTGTAAAAACACCAATCGTTAATAAAAATGGCTCCCATGAAATATAGAGTGGTAAATCTTCTAAATGTAAAATTTCCCGCACAATCATAAAAAAGAATTTTGAAAAGGAGAAGCCAAAGACAATCCCTACAATAATGGAGCCTGTTCCAATAATCATTGTCTCTAAAAAGACAAGTCTATTCATCTGACGTTTTTCCATTCCCAAGTGCAATAAAATAGCAAATTCATGTGATCTGGCTTCTAAAAAGGCACTCATGGAATAATATAAAAAGAATAATGTAAACAGGACGAGAACAATTTCAGCCCCCACCATCCCAATGAGAGACATCTCCCCTAATATCCCACGTTCAATATCAGGGTGAAACATCAGCATGGAATAGATAAAAAATACAGCCACAGAAAAAAAGCTTGCCATGAAAAAGGCACCATATATCCGGCTGTTCCGCACGACATTACGGTAAGCGAATTGTCGAAAGGTCACCTACTTGCCCTCCTCCTAGTAAGCTCAAAACATTTAAAATACGTTGGAAAAACATCTGACGGCGGTCATCTCGATAAATTTCATTAAAAAATTCACCATCTTTAATGAATAACACTCGATCACAATAACTTGCTGCAATTGGATCATGCGTGACCATTACGATTGTCGTTTGTTTATCCTGATTCACTTTTGTTAATAGTTCAAGCACATCACGTGAAGAATTTGAATCTAAATTACCTGTTGGCTCGTCCGCTAAAATGAGACTAGGATTATGAATAAGCGCACGACCAATTGCCGTTCTTTGTGCCTGTCCCCCAGATATTTCATTTGGACGTTTATGAAGGAAAGAAGTTAAATCTAGCTTTTCTACAATACTTGCCAGACGCTCCTCCATTACCTCTAGCGGCTGTTGATCTAACGTTAAGGGCAACACGATATTTTCCTCGACCGTCAGCATATGCAAAAGATTGAAATCCTGAAACACAAAGCCAAGCTGTCTTCTTCTAAAATAGGCAAGCTCTGTTGCATTCAATTTATGTGGATTCATTCCATCTAAAATGATTTCTCCACTAGTTGGTTCATCGATGGTCGAAATAATATTCAGTAATGTCGTTTTACCGCTTCCTGAGGGCCCCATAACAGCTAAAAACTCGCCTTCTTCCACGTCAAAGCTCAATTGATTTAATGCACGATGCGTTACTTTACCTTCGTACACTTTTGTCACATCTTTAATTTGTAAAATAGGCATACTTCATTCACCTTATTTCTTCATTAATTCTAAGGATTGAGGTAAAAGCCACTGTAAAACGACCTCAAAACCAATGTGAAAATGAGGCTCTGTTAAAGCCAGTATTGACTCTTCCTCTACTAAACTAAAGCAATGCTCCCCAATAATCACATCCCAAGCATCCATTTCTCCCTCTACGATTTCCCCACATACAGTATAATACCCACTATACATAATCTGTTGACCGTCTACAGGAAAAGCATTCAATAATGTTGGTTGCTGTAAGTTTAACCCAAGGCTCTTTGAAAAATGCAGTAGTTCTTCATCTAACTTTTCATTTACCAGGATAAAATTTTGATAGGCTAATGGATCTCCCCCTTGCAGATGTGTCATATAAAGCGCATTTGTTTTCTCCTTATCAATCGTTAGTTTCCAATCTTCTATACGTACCTCTACCATCCTAGTGCCCCCTAATTTGTAAATGTTACTGTCACAATCGTCCCTTTTCCTACCTCTGATGTAATAGCCAGCTCATGCCCTAGCTTTTCACAGATTTCTTTGGCTAAATAAAGGCCCATTCCAGTTGATTCACCTGTTTTCCGCCCATTTTCGCCAGTAAAAAAGGCTTTCGTAACACGAGAAAGATCGGAAGTTGGAATCCCAATACCCTCATCACAAATCGCAAGTTGTACATAGTCATCCTTTTCAATGGCAGAAATAACAATTTTTTTATTGGCTTCAAACGTGTATTTCACTGCATTGGTGATAAATTGTCCAAGAATGAAACGAAGCCATTTTGAATCACTGGCAACAATGAGATCGTCCTCAATATGAATTTCCGGGAAAACTCTTTTCGTAATAAATAAACGTTTATTTTCATTAACAGTTGCAGTTACAATACCTTTTAGCGCAACTCGCTCTACTTGCATATCATCCTCAAAATTTTCTAGGCGAGCATTAACAAGTACCATGTCCAATCCTCTACGCAAGCGATCGATTTCCTCCTGAACATTCTTTTTATCAAGAGGTCGGTCATCCTGTAATAATAATTCAATCACTGAAATAGGTGTTTTCATTTGATGGACCCACTGGTTCATAAATTGATCATGCCTTTTTTGACTTGCATATAAAGCATGCAACTCATGTTGATAAAGTCGATACAATTCATGCATATACTTCTCGGTTTGCATAGCTTCTGGCGTTTTTGCGTTTTTTTGTAGCACATCCTCCATTGCTGTTGGAAGCTGAGTTATCTTCAATAAGTAGCGTTGCCGCATTAAATAGCGGACAAGTAAAAAGGATGCTAATAGTACAAGGCTAATACAAAAGGAATAAACAGCCGTATCAATATTTCGAAAACCGTCTAGTGCATAGATAACCATGATGAAACCAACTAATAAGAGCTGGAACACAATAAATGATGCATAATCACGTAAAAAAAGCTTCCAGCCCACTATAGCTCACCTGCACTTAATATGAATCGATAACCTGCACCACGTACCGTTTCGATTGTTGACGATATATGATAATCCGCTAACTTTTTTCGAACTCTGGTCATATTCACATTCAAAGTGTTTTCATCGACAAATGCTTGATCGTCCCAAAGCTCCTCTAACAATTGCTCACGTGAAACTACTTTCGGTGCATTGCCCATCAAAAGCTCTAAGATAATACATTCTTTTTTCTGCAGTGGAATTTCTAAATCATTTTTATGTAGCTCCATTCTTTCTAAATGAAGTACAAGCTGTCCTTGCTTGATTGTCCGTTCTTCTTGCCTTGCTGCATATTCACCATATGTACGGCGTAGATGACTACGGATTTTAGCCAACACAATTTCGTAGTTAAAAGGCTTTGTAATAAAATCGTCGCCCCCATTTTCAAGTGCAAAGATTTGGTCCATTTCTCCAGAGCGTGCAGAAATGAAAATTATTGGACATGTTGTATGCTGACGTAGCTGGCGACACCAATAATAGCCATCGTAAGCGGGTAAATTTATATCAAGCAGCACCATATGTGGATTAAATGCTGTAAATTCTTCTATAAGATGATCAAATTCTTGAATTGTTGCAACTTCGTATTGATATTTTCTAAGCGTTTCCGCTAGTAATGATGCAATCTTGACATCATCTTCAACTATGAATATTCGATGCTTTTCCATATCAACACTCCTTTCTTTCTATATTGTATCAAAAAAAGGTTCGACGACATAATTGTCAGCGAACCTTTAGGCTAAAACATTACATGAAACCGTATTTTCCTTAATAAATTAATTGTAAAAAGTCCTCAGTTGAAATTCCACCAAAATATGTAGGGATATCAATATCTGCTAATGCCTTAGCAATAGCCGCTCTGTCATAGTTTGTCCCAACTAAGCGCCGTTCTATATCAGCCATATCACCGACACCAAAGAAATCTCCAAAAATATGCACTTCTTCCATCACACCATGATTTACTTCTAGGCGAATATCAATGCCTCCTGTTGGGAATCGATGTGTTTTTTGAATATTAAAGCGTGGTGATTTCCCAAAATTCCACTCCCATGTTTGATAGCGTTCCTCTGATAGCTTGTGGATATTCGCCCAATCATCTTCAGTTAGCTCATAATAACGAATGTTTTCTTCTCCGCCAAAAATGGATTTCAAAATTTCAAGACGGAATTCCTCAACTGTCATTTGCTCCTTTAAAAACTCTGAAATGTTTGCTACTCGTGAGCGAATCGATTTAATACCTTTTGATTCGATTTTATCCTTTTTGACCTTTAAAGCAGAGACAACCGCATCAATTTCTGTATCAAACATCAATGTACCATGGCTGAACATACGTCCTTTTGTAGAGAACTGAGCATTTCCTGAAACTTTACGTCCCTCTGCTAGTATATCATTGCGTCCTGAGAGCTCTGCATTCACACCCATTTTTGCTAGAGCGTCAACGACTGGTTGTGTGAATTTTTTATAGTTCATAAAGCTATCACCATCATCATTGGTAATAAAGCTGAAGTTAAGATTGCCTAAATCATGGTAAACAGCACCACCACCTGAAAGACGGCGCACAACAATAATGCCATTGTCCTCTACATAGTCTGTATTGATTTCTTCAATCGTATTTTGGTTTTTACCGATGATGATAGACGGTTGATTAATGTAGAAAAGGAGCACTGGCTCTTTCTCAACGTCCATTGTTTTTAACAAATACTCCTCAATAGCAAGATTAATGCGTGGATCATGGATCCCTTTATTATCAACGAAAATCATAGTTCACGTTTCCTCCTTCACAAAATATCCATATTTATTTTACCGTAAATTAGGCATTTTGTGTTGACGAAAAGCATCTGTTATAATACACTAGAAAATATCAAAACAGTAATAGTACAGATGAACTTAAAGGAGGAGTCCACAATGTTAGAAAACGTAGTTGAATTTTTCAAGAATTTACCTGCTAAGCAATGTACTGAGTGCGGTGAAAAAATGGAAGAACAAAGCGAATGCTACAGCAACACTTGTGAAAAATGTAACCACCTATAAGCATTTGCCTATTCTGATATAGTCATATACGTGCCCCACGCGTAGTAATCATGACACCCTTCATCATATTTTGATGAACCCTTAATTAAATCTCTTACACTTACAAAAAACAACAGCTGATACGCTCATATCAGCTGTTGTTTTTTATTGTTGAAAAAAGACAATCGCTAGCAGAGAAAGACCGTTTGACAAGGAAAGGGGATTTCTGTTCTGCCAGCGTCCAGAGGGAGCAGCTCGCTACTCGCCCACTGAAAAGCAAATAGCCTGGAATGCAAATTCAAACTCTTTTTTCATAAAATTTCTATAGCTCGCTTTTTTTTTATTTATGTCATTTGAGGCTGAAGAATTATTACATAACCCCTATGAACAACAAAGCACTCACCTACATTGGGTGAGTGCTTCATGATTAGTTTTCTTCAGCTACTTTAGAGTAACGTTTATTGTGCAGTAGCATGAAGTAACCAAATGTGATTGCTAAGAATGCTACTAAGAAACCAGCTAGAACACCATAGTTTTGCATTAAGAATGACGTATCACCAGTAGAAATACTTGATTTAAATGCTTGCACTGTATATGTCATCGGTAATAGCTTGTTAAATACTTGTAATGGTGAAGGTATTAATTCTAATGGGAATGTACCTGCACTTGTTGTTAATTGTAAAATTAGTACAACTATTGCCATGAAACGACCAGGGTCACCAAAGATCGAAACAAGCATTTGAATTAAGGCTAAAAATACATAGCTTGTTAATAAGGCTGTTAAAATAAAGTAGCTCATGTTATTCACTTCGAGTCCTAGACCCCATTTGACAATAACTACTGTTAGTAATGTTTGCACTAAACCTACGACTGCTAGTACAGTCACTTTACTTGTAAACCAAGATGCCCCGTTTTTAGGACGAATAGCAGGTTCAACAAGTGGGAACACAATTGAAATTAATAATGCACCTACGAATAAACCTAGAGAAATAAAGT
Source organism: Lysinibacillus capsici (assembly GCF_020217405.1). Classification (NCBI taxonomy): domain Bacteria; kingdom Bacillati; phylum Bacillota; class Bacilli; order Caryophanales; family Bacillaceae; genus Lysinibacillus; species Lysinibacillus capsici. The sequence goes on from NZ_CP084108.1 coordinate 3,898,075, forward strand.
ACGGTGCAAAACCTGTACCATAGTTAGGAACATGGTTTACAGACTCTTTTTCAACTTCAACTGGACTACCTACCATATCATACGTGTCTTGATTTGCTTTGACTTCATTTGCTTTTTCACTAGCCTCACCTAATTTACCAGATAAAGTAGCTGTACCATCTGCAAGCTCTGTCGAACCATCTGCAAGTGTTGCAGATCCTTGTGCTAGTTCACCAGATTTTGAAGCAAGTGTTGAAGTACCTTGATTTAATGTTGTTGTACCATTCGCTAATTCATTTAATCCAGATGCTAATGTTTTTGAACCTGTTACAGCTGTATTTACACCTGCATGTAGTTCACCTAATTTTGCAGCTAATGTAGCATTACCTGCTTGTAGACCTTTTGCACCTTCCAATAAAGCATTACTTTTAGCTGTTAATGCATTCGCACCAGCTAGCACTTCTGCTTGACCTGCTGCAATTTGAGTTGCACCAGAGCTTACTTGATTGGCACCAGCTTGTAATTTTTCTGTACCAGCTGATAAAGATGTTAAACCGTTATGCACACTAGCACTACCTGCCTGTAGTTCCGCTAATGTTTGTTTCAACGCTGCTGCTTGTTCTTCAGGCATTGAAGCCATCATCGTTTGTAATTGATTTGATAGGGCTGTAATGCCTGCCTCTACTTTTGCAGATCCCGCTGTTAATTGGGTTGCTGCACCATTCAATGCACCGGCGTTCTCAGCAATAGATGCTGCACCTGTACTAATTTGCTGTTGTTTGTCATTTAAAGTGGTTAAACCAGCACCAACTTTTGCAACACCCTGTGTATATTGTGATAACCCCTGTTCAAGGCTCGTTGCTCCATTTGCAGCTTGCTGTGCACCCTTTTGTAATTGAACTGTACCATCTTGTAGTTTGACTAAACCACTAGATAAGTCATTCGCGCCTTTTGCCGCATCTCCCGCACCTTTTGTTAATTTATCAGTACCATTTGATAGTTCAACTGTGCTCGATGCTAGTTGCTCCAGATATCCTTTTAAATCTTTTGCACCATTCGCTACTTTTTGTGCACCCTCATCTAGCTTATTTGAGCCATCTGCTGCTTCTGTAAAGCCATCTCCAAGTGTTGCAATGGAATCAAATAATTTTTCTGCATACGTCGCTGATACTTGAGAATTTACTTCAGCGCGTACACGATCCATTGCTGTCTCACCAATTTGAGCACCAAGGAAGTTCAATCCCTCGTTTGGAATGTAGTTCATTACTAATTTTGATGGTTTGTCATCTAATAGTGTTGTTGCATGTTCAGAGAAATTTGTTGGAATTTCTAAAATCATATAATAATCACGACTATTTAAGCCTTTTTCAGCTTCATCTTTTGAAACTTCTATAAAGTTAAATTGCTCGCTATCTATCAATTTATCGACCAAGGTATCCCCTAAGTCTAATTTAACGCCATCCATCTCAGCACCAGTATCCTCATTAACAACTGCTACTGGAAGATTAGGAAGCCCCGCATAAGGATCCCAAAACGCCCATAAAAACATACCCGCATACATTACTGGAATAAATAATACAGCAATGATTGAAACAAGCATTTTTCTTGTTTTAAAGATCTTTAGCCACTCAGCTTTAATCATATAATATCCTCACTCCTAAACTATTTGACCGAAAACGTCATTTGGTCATTTTCATTCAAAAAAAATAATCAACCTCGACAATATTGCAAAAAGAGCACTTGATTCAATACTTATACAACTGTATTTTATCGAATCAAGTTAAAATCAAACCTCGAAAGATAGTTTCCTTAAAAAGATTAAGAATCTTTTCTTCAGGGATTACATCACCATGTAACTCATGCCAATCGACAACAAAAGCAAGATATGCCTTCAGCAATAAGTAACTAACTAGCTCCGCATCACACTTTCTAATTTCACCTTTATTAATACGTCGTTGTATTAACTCTGCGACATACGATAAGATTTCAGTCTCGATACGTAGTAGCACCTGTTTAACTGCTGGTGTTCGTAATTCTTTTTCTTCCTCGATTAGCTTTGCAAATAAAAGATGTTTTTCTCGGAACTGTAGCATTTTCATTAAAGCATTATGCGCATTATCCATAAAGCTTGCTGATGCATCCAACACTGCATCTGCTTCCGCTTTCATCTCTCGTACAAGTGACATTGCGATCTCTTGAAATAAAATTTCTTTATTTGCAAAGAATGTATAAATCGTACCTTTACCCACATTGGCAATTTTCGCCACTTGCTCCATTGTTGTTGCCTTGTAGCCAAACAATGTAAAAGATTTTGCAGCTGCTTCAAGAATTTCCTGCCTACGATCCATTAGTAACATCCTTTCTAGTTAGGTTATGTACATCTCTCGTACACTTTCATAAAAATGACCAGAAAACCATTTCGGTCATCTGGTCATTATCATATTCCTATTTCAAAAAAATTGCAAGCCTTTAATGATGATTTTTTTCATCTTTTTTCTCTTCCTCATGATCCATATCATCTGAAGTGTCATTATTATGATCCATCATGTTATTATCCATGCTGTTATTGGCTTTTTCATCCTCTGGGACAACCTTTGTCATATCAGGGCTACCAGCAATAATTTGTTGCTTTGGCATATTATGAACACCGTTAGCTGTTGTATGTGCATACATATAATACACACCATCATGATCAAAAGTAGTCGTTGCTTTATATACACCGTCTTGCTCTAATTTCCCATCAATCATTTGACCTTCATCACGTTTTCCTGATTCCCAAACTTCAAATTCTACTACAGCATCATCGACATTTTTTCCACCTTGTTCAACATGTGCTGCCAGCTCAATCGTTTCATTGAGTGCTACTTCTTTTGGTGTTAAAATTTCAACTTCTGGGATCTGTGGTACTTCTGGTTCTGGCAATGCCTCTTTTTTTTCTCCACATCCTACTAATAATGTAGGGACTGCTATTAGCGCAAATAACCACTTTTTCATCTTTTAATCCTCCATTAATGGCAACCGTATCTTCACGGATGTGCCTTTTTCAACAACACTTTCAATTTCCAACGTTCCCTGTAACTGTTTTAATAACTGTTCAACAATCGATAAACCTAGTCCGCTACCACCGTCCGCACGACTTCGAGCTTTGTTAACACGATAAAATCGTTCAGTGACATGGGTTAAATCCTCGGCAGGAATACCAATTCCATAATCCCTAATGGTAATTTGTGCACTACCAGCCTTTTCAGCAGCAACAATTTCTACCTTAGAATTTTCATGCGAGTAATTAATCGCATTTTCAATAATGTTAATAAAAATTTGTTTTAATTTTACCTCATCCGCTTCAATAATTAGAGCATCATCTACATCTAAATATAAAGTTATGTTCTTTTTATTTGCTTGATGCGTTAAGATTTTTTGAACCTCTCGTAATGTTTCACCTAACGGAATTGGATATAAATCGATTTCAGTTTGTTCATTTTCTGTTCTTGCCAGTTGAAGTAATTCGTTTGTTAAGCGTTCCATGCGATTGGCCTCACGGACGATTAGCTGGATGGTTTCTTCTTTTTGACCTTCTGTGATGATGCCATTTTGCATGGCTTCGCTATAGCCCTTTACATAGCTAATGGGTGTTCGTAATTCATGCGAGACTGTTGCCAAGAATGTTTTTTGTGCTTCATCCTCTTGCTGAATTGCCTCTGCCATCTTATTAAAGGTACTAGATAATTTACCGATTTCATCTCGTGAATTGACAGGTACACGAGTGTCATAATTCCCATAGGACATCTGCTCTACTGCAAGCTGTAAATCGTTTAACGGTCGCATAATATGTCGAATACCTTTATAAATTAAATAGCTAACAACTACTAAAAATATGAAGGCACTAATAAATAATAAAATAACGCCACTATTTGCCAATTCACTAATTTTGGCAAGTGGGAAATAAATATAAATAATACCTTCTAATCGGTTTTGATCAACAAGTGGTACAACCACCGAAATAAGTTGTCGATCAAAACGAGGCTCGTACCCAATTTTTTGCACATATTTTCCTGCTAATAATTTTTGTCTTTCCTCAGGACCAATCAATGTCTCATAATCGATATCAAATGGAACACAGGCACTTAATTCCCGAGGATTCCTTACCGCAAATATATTCAAATTGGAATAATCATTAAATTCTTCAATATCTGCAATAAATTCATCCGTTACCTTACCATTGTCATACATTGTTTGTAGCTTCAAACCAACTTCGACCATTGTATCTTCTGTATCTTGTACATATAAACGTTGATATAAAAAATTTGTGAGAACATACATAAAGACGACGGTAATAATTAAAAAAGCAAAAATTAACAACCAAATGCGCGTGGCAATTTTTTTCATTCGCCAGGATCAAAGCGGTAGCCCACACCCCAAACGGTTTGAATATGCGAAGCCGCATCCTTTCCAAGCTTTATTCGTAAAGTTTTAATATGTGTATCTACCGTGCGTGTCCCACCTACATAATCAATATCCCAAATACGTTCTAATAATTGCTCTCTCGAATAGGCATTTCCTGGATTTTTCATAAATAAGTGTAAGAGTTCAAATTCCTTTAAAGTAAGTGGAATGCTCTTTCCATCAACAGATACTTTTCGTGCTATTTCATCTATTTTAATAGAGCCAAAAATTACGTACTTTTGCTGCAGTTCTGTAATATTTGCACCACTCCGTCTTAATACAGCATAAATTCTGGCTACGAGTTCATCATGTGTAAAAGGCTTAACAATATAATCATCTCCGCCAAGTGTAAGACCTTTCACTTTATCCTCATTCGCATCACGTGCAGTTAAAAAAATAATCGGCACATTGGACATAGCCCGAATACTTTGACAAACAACAAAACCATCCTCATGTGGCATCATTACATCAAGTAATACTAAATCTATATTTTCACGCACTATTACGTCGTAAGCCTCAGTTCCACTAGCGGCAGTAAATGTCTCTATATCAGAGTTATTGAGCATCATTTCAATTAAATTACGCATATCCTGCTCATCATCAACTATTAATACAGTTGTCATCATTGTTCCTCCCTTACTAACAGCTGAAAAGCACCTTTCCCTACATCAACTGTTTTTTCCTTCTGGCCATCTTTTATAAAATACAATGTGTGATCATCATAGCCAGCGACAACAATATAATCTTTAAATTGATCCACTACAAAGGGATTTGCCCCAACCTCTTGCTGCCATTTAATATGGCCATCAAAGTCAGCCACATATAACTCGTTGTGACCATGACTTACCACAAGAACGGCATCTTTGGTCTTTTTTAATCCTACTGGCATCAAAGGCATGTCAATCTCGCCATGCAGTTGACCTGTAGTCAAATCATATTTTTTAACAGAACTATTTGGCTTACTTCCTTCCCCATGACCGCCTACCCATAGCTCATGTGTTTCTTCTAGAACAGCTATTCCATGGGCAGATTTTTGAATTGGCCACTCTTGCTCAATCGTTAAATCCTTTATATTTAACACAGATAACTTTGTATCTTTAAAATTAATTACATATAGTTTATCCCTATACGATGTCATTGACATTGGATAATTGCCAAGTTGTTGTGAAGCTAGCTGATTGCCTTCTTGATCAAAGCTTGTCACTGTATTGGTTTTACTATTCGTGATAAAAAATTGCTTGATGTTGTCATCGTAGTATACATTGGTCGTACCAATCTCTACTTTTTTTGAATAGAGCTTTTCTCCGGTGGATATTGTATAGACATCGATGTTATTTAATTGGTGTCCATATAATAAAACTTGGTCATCTCCTAATAGTATGGCCCCTGAATAAGCCTTATCAAATAACCATGTCGCAAGCATATTCCCATCCTCATCAATAAAATCTAATGATGGCTCTTGTATGTTTAATGAAGCTATAAAACTTCGTTCCCTTTCAATGGGTTCATATGACTTTTCAGCGCAACCCGCTAACCATATAATTTGTAGTAACGAAAAAATGAAGAATGCCCATTTTTTCAACTTTATCACCTCTGCCCCTTTACTATACTTCACAATTGTGAAATTCGGGTGAAACTTGGAAGGTAAATTTATGACAAACCATGAAAATACATTTCACATATCTAACTCGCAATTCTTCTAACAGTTCAATCATCCAACCAATAATTCCGTCCTTACATATATTACAAAGATAATGGTAAGGAGGAATAGAGTATGATATCCATTAGCTTATGTATGATTGTAAAAAATGAAGAAGATGTTATTGGTCGATGTCTTGAGTCTGTCAAAGATATAGTAGATGAAATTAATATTGTTGATACGGGATCAACAGATAGTACAAAGCGAGTAGTTGCACAATATACAGACCGAATTTTTGATTTTACATGGATACATCACTTTGCAGCAGCACGAAACTTTTCCTTTCAACAAGCAACAAAAGAATATATCCTCTGGCTTGATGCTGACGATGTTTTTTTAGAGGAAGACCGCCAAAAATTAAAGGCACTCAAAGCATCTCTTACTTCCGACATTGATGCTGTTTCTATGAATTATCATTTAAGTTTCGATCATGAGGGAAACGCAGATGCATTAATAAGAAGATATCGCCTTGTCAGAAGGGAAAAGCAGTTTCAATGGATTGGTGCAGTTCATGAATATTTAGAAGTGAGTGGTATGTTGTTTGATAGTGATGTTGCTGTTAGCCATTTACCGTTAACCCATGATCACTCCCGCAATATTACAATTTATAGACAACTGATTGAAACGGGAGAAACACTATCACCACGTGATACATTTTATTTTGCTAATGAATTAGTAGATCATGGCCTGTTTGAGGAAGCTATTTATTATTATGAATTATTTTTAACGTCCAAATTAGGATGGATTGAAGATAACATTCGTGCCTGCTTAAAATTAGCAGATTGCTATTCTCATTTAAACGATAAAGAAAACAATTTCAGTGCTATTATACGAAGCTTTGAATACGATATCCCCCGCCCAGAAGCCTGTTGTCGCCTAGGTTATCACTTTATGGAACAATCCAGAATTTACGAAGCTATATTTTGGTATGAGCAAGCTCTGGTTATTAAACAGAAGCCAAATGCCCCCTTTCAAAACAAAAGCTTTTCTACATGGCTACCCCACTTGCAGCTCTGTGTTCTTTACGATCGCTTACAACAATATGAACTAGCCAATGCCCATAATGAATTAGCAGGCTCGTTTATGCCGAATGACCCCAAAATTCTACACAATAAAGAATATTTCAAGCGTATTTTAACAATCAAACAAAATGACTCTTAAATAAATATCAATCACCATCGAAAAAGTTTCACTCATATTCACAGGATAAACATCCAATTATCTTAAATACAGTTGCAACGAATCTATAAATAACTCTCTATTTACAAGGAATTAATAGTTATGTGTCTACCTCTCCTCTCCTTCCTCAGAATACGATATTTGAGAGAGGAGGTGAGATTATGCATTTTGGAAATTTTATAGATAGAGTCTGCAGTAAGTGTCATTCATTTCCCTGTTGTTGTAAAACTGGTCCTATTCCAAGTTGTCCAATTTGGCCAGTAAAACCTACTGGACCTACTGGGGGAATAACTGGACCTACTGGTAGTACCGGTATGACTGGCGCTACTGGCGTGACTGGTTCTACGGGTGTAACCGGGGCTACTGGCGCAATCGGACCTACTGGCTCTACTGGGGTTACTGGGGCTACCGGCGCTACTGGCACTACTGGGGTTACTGGGGCTATCGGTGCTACTGGCGTGACTGGCGCTACTGGCGTGACTGGCGTTACTGGTGTGACCGGGGCTACTGGCGTTGCTGGTGTAACTGGGGCTACTGGCACTACTGGCGTTACTGGCGTTACTGGGGCTACCGGCTTTACTGGGGCTACCGGCTTTACTGGGGCAATCGGACCTACTGGAGTAACTGGGGTTACTGGGGCTACCGGCGCTACTGGGGCTACCGGCGCTACTGGAGTAACCGGCGCTACTGGCACTACTGGCGTTACTGGCGCTACCGGCGCAATCGGACCTACTGGAGTAACTGGGGTTACTGGGGTTACTGGGGTTACTGGGACTACCGGTGCTACTGGCGTTACTGGCGCAATCGGACCTACTGGTACTACTGGGGTTACTGGGGTTACTGGGGTTACTGGGGCTACTGGGGCTACTGGCGTTACTGGGGCTACCGGTGCTACTGGCGTTACTGGGGCAATCGGACCTACTGGAGTAACTGGGGTTACTGGAGTAACCGGCGCTACTGGAGTAACCGGCGCTATTGGCACTACTGGGGTTACTGGTGCAATCGGACCTACTGGCGCTACTGGAGTAACTGGGGCTACCGGTGTTGCTGGTTCTACGGGCGTTACTGGCGCTACTGGCACTACCGGGGTTACTGGGGTTACCGGCGTTACTGGCGTGACTGGTGCAATCGGACCTACCGGCGCTACTGGAGTAACTGGCGCTACTGGCGCTACTGGGGCAATCGGACCTACTGGTATAACTGGCACTACGGGTGCTACTGGGCCTGCGTTTACTGAAGGATTCTCTGCCTTTAAAAACACGTTGGCGGTTAGTGGATCTACTTCAATCACTAACTGGAGTGTTGCTTCACCATACTTTACAACACCTGCTTTCAATCCAACAACTGGTATATTCACTGTACCAACTACAGGTAGGTATTCCTTTGAAGCAACCATTAACTACTCCACTACTGCGGCTATTAGCGTTACTTTAGGAGCGGGAATAAACCCTTCATTTGCAATTAGACAAAATGCTACTACAAATTTAATTAGTGGCTTGTTCCCTGTACTAAACGTCAATGTGGCACTTGTATTAACTTTACGCGCAGTTCTTGGAAATGGCACAATCACTTTAGCAGGAGAAGTGAATTTAAATGCTGGAGATACGATCGATTTGTTCTATGAAGCCAATGGATTGACTGTTTCTCTTACACTCGGCGGCGCTAACTCTGGTGGTATTGTTTGGTCATGTCATCGAATTTCTTAGAGTTAGTACTTTAATAAGCAATACAGTTCTTAGTAAAATAGCAAACCAAATAATAGTGGTTTGCTATTTCTTTTTCATGTAACAATAAAAAATAGTACAAACATTGATAATAAATGTTTGTACTATCTGATTTGCATTACTTGAACATTTCCATTAATACTTCATTCGCAACCTTTTTACCTTGCTGTACACATTCTGGAATCGATATTCCTTCAAACGAGCTTCCTGCAAGCTTTACAGTTGGAAAATGTTCTTGTAATTCTTGCTTGATACGAAGGACTTTCGCCTCGTGCCCAACTGTATATTGTGGCATCGCATTTTTCCAACGTGTTACAACAGTTGTGATCGGTGCGCCATCGATACCAATCGTTTTCTGTAAATCCTGTAGCACGGTTTTTTCGATCTCTGTATCCGATAACGCCACAATTGCTTCGTCGCCCACTCGACCAATATAACTACGTAATAATACATAATCCTCTGGTGAAGTACCTGGCCACTTTCGATTCATCCAAGTGCAAGAAGTAATTGAAAAATCACTATTTCGAGAGACATAAAAAGAAAGTGCATCTAAATCACCGAGTTGTTCCTTTTTAAAGGCCATTGTAACGGTTGCAATAGTTGCAGCCTTCATAGTGCCCAATTCATGTAATAGACTTAACTTACTAAACATTTTTTCAGCCATATTAAAAGGGGTAGCAATAATAACAGCATCTGCTTTAATATGCGAAAAATTATTGAGCATCACCTGAACTGAACCATCCTTGCCATGCTCTATTTCCTCTACTTTGACACCCTTCATCACTGTCCCTGGAAGTAGGGATCCTTCAATACTTTCGATGAGTGTTTCAAGGCCATTGCTAAAGGTTTGAAAGATACCTTTATTTTCAGCTATGTGATGATTGCTTAAGAAATTCGTGCCTGACTTCTTCATACCAATCAGCAAACTACGATATTGTTGTTCTAAACTATAAAGCTGTGGGAAGGTTGAACTCATACTTAACTGCTCAATATCCCCTGCAAATGTACCCGCTAGTAGGGGCTCTACTAGATTTTCCACAATTTCTGCACCAAATCTTCTTCTAAAAAAAGCGCCTAATGGTTGATCGTCATCCTGTGTAGAACGAGGAATGAAAAAGTCCCCCGCCGCACGAACTTTACCACTAAGTGAGAACAAGCCTGAAGTTATGAATGAAGAGATATGTGGTGTCTCTCCAGATAGGAGATGACTAGGTATTGGATATAACTGACTACCAACAGCAACATAGTTTGGGCCCGCATTACTTGTTAATAGTTTCTGTTCGATCCCGAGATCCTTCGCTAAAGCATTGACATAGTTTTCACGATCAAAAAAAGATTCTGGCCCACGCTCAATAATGAATCCATCTTTTCTTAGAGTTTGAATTTTTCCGCCAAGACGTAATGACGACTCGACAAGTACGATATCTAATGGCAATTCTTTTGCGCTTGCTTCTTTTTGCATATAGAATGCAGCTGTAAGGCCTGTAATGCCACCGCCTATGACAACTACCTTTCGTCTTTTCTGAGTCACCAACATCATCACTTTCTTTTCGCTTAGCTTAATTTTTTATGAATCGCCTCTACCATAGCATCAATAAATAAAGGATGTGTATTTGGCATCGCTGGACGATAGTATTTTGCACCAAGTTCATCACAAACAACTTTACATTCATAATCGTTGTCATACAACACTTCTAAATGCTCAGTTACGAAACCTACTGGTGTATAGACAAATGAACGGAAGCCTTTTTCTTCGAATAGCTCACGTGTTAAGTCTTGAACATCTGGACCAATCCAAGGCTCTGGGGTTTGGCCTGCTGATTGCCAGCCAACCTCTACATTTTTTAAACCAGTCGCAGCTTGAATAAGGCGAGCTGTTTCAATTAGTTGATCTTCATATGGATCACCTAAGTTTTTAATTTTTTCAGGCAATGAATGTGCAGATACAATTAGACAAGCTGTCTCACGTTCTTCTTCTGTCATTGCATTGAATGTCTCATTCACTTGTTGTTTCCAGTACTCTATAAATTTTGGCTCGTCATACCAAGATTCCACAGAAGTTATCTTTAAGCGACCTCCTGCAGCCTCTTCAGCACGACCATTATAAGACTTAATTGAGAAAGTAGAAAAATGAGGAGCTAAAACAATAGAAACCGCTTCTTTTATGCCCTCCGCCACCATTTGCTCTACTGCATCTTCTATAAATGGCTGAATATGTTTTAAACCAATAAACAATTTATATTCGACAGCATCCTGTACTTCGTTCAAACGTGTACATAATGCTTCAGCTTGTGCTTGTGTTGCCGCAGCTAATGGGGATAAACCACCGATTGCTTCATAGCGGCTACGTAAATCTTCTAAATGCTCTGCAGAAGGTTTACGTCCATGACGAATATGCGTATAGTAAGGTTCAATATCTTCTTCTTTATAAGGTGTGCCGTATGCCATTACTAATAAGCCTTTAACTTCTTTCATTACCCTTTTCACCTCTAAAATTGTTTTATGTTTTCATACATTATGTGATAAAAAGAAGCTGCCCAATCTGGCTTGTTGGACAGCCCCTTTTCTACATTGAAATTAAAATTTCCTATATAGAAAAGGTCATATTATTTACGCCTGATTGTCTTCCATTAAGAACGAGCTTGAATTTGTTGAGCACTATATTCATGAATAAGCGTTGTAAGACGTTTTAAGACATCTGGGTCAACCTCTGGGAAAACACCATGACCAAGATTAAAGATATGACCTGGCATTTCTAGACCTTGATCAATAATATCTTTCGTTCGTTTTTCAATAACTGACCAATCTGCAAGTAATAGAGATGGATCTAAGTTTCCTTGTACAGGCTTGGTAATACCATTGGCACGTGCGTCTTTAATCGGTAAACGCCAATCTAAGCCCACCACATCAATTGGTAAATCATTCCATTCTTTTACTAAATGGCTAGCACCCACTCCAAATTGAATTAATGGTACATCTTCTTTTTGCAACTCTGCAAAAATACGAGTCATAATCGGTTTAATAAATACTCGGTAATCCTCTACATTTAGGGCTCCAACCCATGAGTCGAATACTTGGATAGCTTTTGCACCAGCTTTAATTTGAGCCGTTACATCTGCAATAATCATGTCAGCAAGTTTATCCATTAAAGCAAACCAAGCTTGAGGTTCTGATACCATAAATGATTTTGTTTTATTATAGTTTCTTGAAGGTCCACCTTCAATCATGTAGCTTGCAAGTGTGAATGGGGCTCCAGCAAAACCGATTAGAGGTACATTTAATTGCTCTTCTGCAAGTAACTTGATTGTCTCTAATACAAATGGTGTATGCTCTTTAGCATTGAATTCACCTAATTTTTCTACATCCGCTACTGAACGAATAGGATTTGAAATAACAGGACCAACACCTGCCTTGATTTTCACATCTATCCCAATTCCAGGGAGAGGTGTGACAATATCTTTATATAAAATAGCAGCATCTACATTGTAATTTTCTACAGGTAGACGAGTGACATACGCACATAGCTCAGGTTGATGTGTAATTTCCTCTAAGGAATACTTTTCTTTAATGGCACGGTATTCTGGCTGAGAACGTCCTGCCTGACGCATATACCAAACTGGTGTATGAGCGATCCTTTCTCCACATGCAGCACGTAGAAGTGTATCATTAAAAGTTGTCATGAATAGTTCCTTCCCCTCAATAAATTATTACTATAAAAAATCGCATGTTTATTCCTTTATTATTGATATCCGTTTCCAATAGTAAACGCTTCCTCTGTTATTGTATAGTTTTCCTAGTGAAATGTCATAAAATTGTTCTTTCTCGGCATATTCTTTTTGAACGGAGCGTTAGACTTACGCCAGAAAGGGTATAATCACGCTATATTAGTAAGATTCATAAGGAGGATAAATTCATGCATATTTATTTAACTTCTGGTACTGGCGATTTTTTGGAACAGGTAAAAAATAAGTATCCTAATGAACATATGATTTTAATTCATGGCGAAGGTAACTCTGTACTGATACATGAAACAGAAGGAAAAACAGTATTTGCGACACCCCGTAAATTTGAAGTGCTAGATTCAGTAAATGATTTAGAGGAACATGGTTTCTTTGTTTTCAATAATATTCCTGTAACAGATGAAGGAAGACCAGTTTTCGAGCATCGCTTTTTAGAACGTTCACGCGCTATTGAAAACGAGCCTGGTTTTGTTGCCTTCCGTTTATTAAGGCCTATCAAGAGTGATACTTACATTGTCATGACTCAATGGCATGGGCCCCATTCATTTGAGGCATGGAAGAGTTCTAAAGCCTATGAAACTGCCCATGCTAGAAGAGATGATTCAACTGGGATACGCCAGCAAAACATCTTCTCAGCAGCTTCTTATGTAACAACCTATAGTGCTCTACCGAAAGAAGATTAACAATAAGTTTAAATAATTAAAAGCTCATTTATCCAACAATATCATTGGTAAATGAGCTTTTTAGTATTTTATTCTACTTTGAAACCTTCGACGTTAATTCACTAATCACCATAACAATGATGAAGGCAATATAAAACATTGGTTGTGTCATAGCACATAAGCCCACAACAATAGCTTGTGTAATCATGGCTAAACGCACAATTTGCTTCACGGCTAGTTGACGAGCATGATCTGGTAACGGATAGAGCATGTCCATTCGAAATTCGCCACTGGCTAACAGAGCTTGTTTTAACTGAATAGTTGTCGCAAAGCTGAGTGCACCCGCTACAATCCATGTAACGACAGGAATATCTACAAATGCCGCTATGATTGCTGATATAGCAGTAAGGCGTACCCATAAATAGAAATGGTCATCTGTCCGAATAAAGGTACGAAATACCAGGTACTTTTGAGCATTTCCCTGACCGTATGGTACAAATTTATAGAGCCAGTCCATCCAGTTTCGACGCCGAATGCTACCGTGTAAATGAGGTACGTCTGTAAAATAATTTGCAAAACGATAGAAGCTCATCATACGATTCTGTTCAAGCTTGACAAAATGCTCATACGGCACTGGTTCGCCAACTGATTTTTTATTAAAGACCATCATATAAACAACACTAATAACTGTCGCGATTACTGCTAATAACAACTGCGCATGGAGCCCCATATAAACAGCAGCCGCAAAAATGACAGCTCGGATAAGCCTATCTACCCAAACCATCTGCCCTCGTTCACTATAACGATAGCTGAATTCTCCTCGAACACTTAGATATTTCAACACAATAGTAAGTAAAAATATTGTCCATATTTCGATCGTTGTTAATTCAGTCACGGCCTTTAATAATGGGATACTAACAATATAGACAATCGCTACAATCCACACTTGAGACCAAAACGTCCAAGCCAACGCCTTGCTGAAGTACAAAGACATTTTTGATTCTAAAGGTAATAAGTATACTTGATCTGGCTCTCTCAACAATGTAGTCGGACGGCTAAAGGCCAATAAAATCCCTATGATAACAGCTATTAGGACTTCTGCTGGAAAATCTGTTTGAACAACTTTCAGCCATTCGCTATATTGATAGCCCCCTGCTCCTATTAAAAATACAAGTACGATGGCTATATGCCCTGTAAAAATAAATTGCATATATTTTTGTACTTCTCCTATATAATGCATGAAGCGAGAGGACCATACATCACGCAAGTTCTTCATGGTCCCGCTCCTTTGTCATAGCAATATAGAGGTCATCTAATGTCGCATTCGGCATAGCAAATGATTGACGTAAATCAGCCATTGTTCCTTGTGCTCGAACTCTTCCTTCATGCAATAAGATAATGCGATCACAATGCTTTTCAGCTGTCGATAGAATATGTGTAGACATTAATATAGAAGCGCCTTCTCTTTTCTTTTCATCCATTTGGTCTAATAACGATTGAATACCTAGTGGATCCAATCCCACAAAAGGTTCATCAATAATATATAGACTTGGATTCACTAAAAAGGCACACATAATCATAACTTTTTGACGCATTCCCTTCGAAAAATGTGAAGGGAACCAATTTAATCTTTTCTCCATTCGAAACTCTTTTAACAGTACCTCAGAACGAGCATCGAGTGTTGCTTTGTCAATACCGTAAGCCATTGCTGTTAATTCTAAATGCTCTCTTAATGTTAGCTCATCGTACAATACAGGGGTTTCAGGAATATAAGAAAAAGCTGTACGATACTTGTCCGTATCTTCCTTTAATGTTACACCATTTAGACGAATGTCACCTTCCTTTGGCAACATTGTTCCTATAATATGTTTAATCGTTGTACTTTTACCAGCTCCATTTAAGCCAATTAAGCCAACTAGTTCACCTTTTCCAATCGTAAAAGATAGATCTTTAATAACAGGTTTTCTTGTATAACCACCTGTCACATGCTGTACCTCTAATACTGACATATTCTCACTCCTCTTCTTGTATTATATTTTATCAAAAATTAGCAAATGATACAGGTTTGAGTATGATAGAATGTACTTACATATACGTTAAGGGGGAAATTCTTATGAGCGATTGCCTATTTTGCAAAATTATTGATGGTTCCATTCCAAGTACAAAAATTTACGAAGACGATCATGTCTATGCATTCACAGACATTTCACCTGTTGCAAAGGGCCATACACTATTAATTCCAAAATATCACTGCCAAGATCTATTTGAAATGCCAGAGGAAGTGGCGCGTAATTTATATGCTGTAGCGCCAAAAATTGCAAATGCTATTAAAGCAGCATTTCAGCCTATTGGTTTGAATACCATTAATAACAATGGAGCTGCTGCTGGACAAACTGTTTTCCACTACCACTTACATTTTATTCCGCGTTACGATGAAAAAGAAGGGCTAGGCTTAATTTGGCAAACACAAAAGTACTCTCCAGAGCAGTTGGCAGAAGTAGCAGAAAGTATTAAAGCCAATATATAAGCCATTTGTAATATATTAACATCTGAATGTTCAGAATACTGTATTGCAAATTTTTAAAATTTAGCGTACAATCACAAATAAGTTTCGCTAGCGGTCAAGAGGACACGTTAGGAGACAAATAGATTAGCTTAGTCGAGGAGAGATTCAAATGAATACAAAGAATTTAGTATTAATGGCACTATTAGTAGGTGTCGGTGCTGCACTTTATGTGGTTACACCAGGAATGGTGAATGGGATGAAGCCTGATTTTATGTTAACCATGATGTTTATTGGTATTCTATTATTCCCAACAGTGAAAGAAACGTTCCTACTTTCTCTTTCAACAGGGGTGCTTTCAGGTTTATTTACAACATTCCCAGCAGGTCTAGTCCCAAATATTATTGATAAAGCTGTTACTGGTTTTGTATTTTTAGCTGCTTTAATCATTCTCAAAAAACTGGCAGGTCATTTCGCCGTATCTGCTGTCTTAGTTGGCTTTGGAACAATTCTTTCAGGAACTGTCTTCTTAGCAGTAGCGCTTTTTGTGTTTAATGCAAATGTTGGCGCGACGTTTGCGATGCTATTTATTGGCGTTGTCCTTCCAGCTGTCGTATTTAACGTTGTTGCGTTTGCCGTTATTTATCCAATTGTTTCAAAATTAGTGAAGCGCTCTAAATTCAATACAGCTCTTTCTCAAATTTCATAAATAAACACTTTAAATAATTAAAAGAAACTAAACTGTGACGGTCAAATCACTCGTTTAGTTTCTTTTTTCTTTTTGTATTGGTGCATTTCATGGTTTAATAGTAAATAAACATGACTAGAAATGAGGTATCTAATATGAAAGCAAAACCATTTTTACTTGGACTAGCTACAGGAATTATCGGTGGGACAATCGCTGTGCTTTTCTCAACGCCACAATCTGGACAACAGCTACGTGCTTCTGTTAAACAAAATGTTGACCAAACAAAGGGTATGCTCCTTGATGTAAAACAACAAGTAGGAACTGTTAAACAATCTGTTAATACATTAACAAATGAAGTAAAAAATAATATCCCACAAATAATAAATGATTTAAAGCAAACAATTACGACTTTTACTGAAGAAATCGAACCAACGAAAAATAATTTACAACAAGAATTAGATGCTTTACAGAATTCGATAAGCGAAATCGAGAAAAACATTGCACAAATTACAGAAAATAAGAAAAAACCTCAAGAAAAAATTAGCGACTAAAGTCCTTACAAAGGGTTAGGTAATCTATTTTTTTATTAAAAAATATTGCTATAATATCATTTTTTAGCCACTTTCCAATTTTTTAATTTTTCTAACTTTAAACTTTTTTCCTTTACTGCTATAATATTTTTAAAAATGTGAAAGAAAGCAGTAGGTGATGGCTTTGTCAGAGGAATTATATACACAAAAAGAAGCGATGCTTTATAGTCAAAGAATCGCACAGTTATCAAAAGCGCTGTGGAAAGCAGTTGAAAAGGATTGGCAACAATGGATTAAACCTTATGATTTAAATATTAATGAACACCATATTTTATGGATTTCATACCATTTAAAAGGCGCTTCCATTTCTGATGTTGCGAAATTTGGTGTGATGCATGTTTCTACAGCATTTAATTTCTCCAAAAAATTAGAAGAACGTGGCTTTCTTAAGTTTTCCAAACGTGATGACGATAAACGTAATACGTATGTTGAACTTACAGAAGCTGGTACAGAGCTCATTATAGAGATGAATAAAAACTACCATAATACGTATCATTCCGTCCTGGAAGGATCATTAGCATTAAAAGATTTATATGGCCGTTTTCCTGATTTTTTAGATGTAATGGCTGTTATTCGTAATATCTATGGTGAAGATTTCATCGATATTTTCGAACGCTCTTTCCAACATTTCCGTGATTCCTTTGACACACTAGAAGAACGCACACCTGTAAAAGGATAAGACGAAGCTTCAAACTGCACATAATTGTTCCTGCACTTATTTATAAGTTGAACAAAAATGTTATACTACTGTTCATTCAGGAATGAGTCATGTGAAAGGAGGTATTTCAGAAATATTTCTGAAGTACCTCCTTTTTCTTGCATTCTAACATAATTCAATTTACATTAAATAGGACACTTCCTATTTCGGAGTTGATAAAAAACCATGCATTGCTGGAAAATTTTAAATTTAGAACATCATTACGGTACTACGCGTATTATTATAATGGGTGTCATTACTTTTTTATTGGTCTTTTCTGTTTCCTATGTAACGTTTAATTTATTTAATGAAGAGCATTATACAGATCGATTATTCTGGCTCTTTGTGATAGCTGTGCTAACACTTTATCCCATTCACAAATTTTTGCATTTTGTGGCCCTATTTGATTTACGCCAACATTTAAAATTACGTCTACGTAGTCAGTTTTATATAATTCCTGTTTTACACATGCGAATTCGAGAGCCATTATCTAAAAATCGTTACATCTTAGCATTACTTACGCCTTTTATCGTTCTAAATACTATTATTATAGTTGGAACATGGCTTTTACCAGCCTATACCCATTATGGGACATTGCTGTTAGCCTATCACTGTAGTCTATGCTTGATTGATATCCTTTACGTAAAGTATCTCTTGAATTCACCTAAAAATTCACAAATAGAAGAAACACCTAAAGGCTATGAAATTTTAGTTCCACCGACCGTTCACTAAATTGCTTGTACTTGTTTTTTATTGACGTTCTTTGTTATGCTATTACTATTGAAAGAGGGGAGGAATAGACTTGCTATTAATGATTGTAGTTCTATTCTCGGTATTCTATTTATTTCAAATTAACCGCATGACATATGCTCTATGCATGCGACGTGAAATTCCCGAAGAAAACCAACCAAAAATATTCCGAACTATAAATATACTTATTACTATCCTACTTGTCTCATTCTACATTGAAATTTTATATGCAGTTTAACAGAAAAATCCATTACGCCTCGGCGAAATGGAATCTAATTTTTTGGGGCTTTTTTGAAAAGGCCCTTTTAAAAACCAGCTGCACCATCCGCGCCCGTCCGCACGCTCGAAGATAAGTCGAGCCCCCCATGCAACAACTTTTACTAACCAAATAAATTGTTTAGAACCTAAGGCATGCGGCGCGAATGTCTAACATTGTTAAGAAAAGCTAAGAGTTGATGCTCTTAGCTTTTCGCTGTTTTATTAATTAGTATAGGAACGCTGCACCAACGATAATTAATAAAATAAATAACACAACTAATAAAGCAAAGCCTGAGCCGTAGCCACCGCCACCGTATCCTCCGTTGCCCATAACTTCACCCCCTTTCTTTTCTATATCCTATGCGCTTCAAAATTTGAAATATAGGCAATACTCAAGGGGGAACCATTTTGTTTTTAAAACGTTTATGTTATAGTAAAAAATGGACGAAACCATGTTAGGAGAGAATATCCACTATGAAAAAGACAGTTTTATCTTTAACTTTAGCTGCGTCTGTATTAGCGCTTGGTGCTTGTAGCGGCGGAGATAGCAAAGCAATCGTTACTTCTAAAGTGGGCGATATTTCAGTAGCTGATTTTAATGAAAAGGCAAAAGCTTTAACAGGCTCATATGTAATGCAGCAAATGGTGACTGAAAAAGTTTTAGCTGACAAATATGAAGTAACAGATAAAGAAATCAAAGAAGCGTATGACACGACTGCATCACAATTTGGTGATGGCTTTACACAAGCGCTTGCTGAAAGTGGCTTAACAGAACAGGGCTTTAAAGATTCTTTACGTGTTCAACTTCTTCAAGAGAAAGCTTTGAAAGATCAAGCAATTAAAGAAGAAGATGTGAAAAAATACTACGAGCAAATGAAAAAAGAATTAAATGGTCGTCATATTTTAGTAGCAGATGAAAAAACAGCAAAAGAAGTAATTGAAAAAATTAAGGGTGGCGCTAAGTTTGAGGACGTTGCAAAAGAGTACTCAACAGATACTGGCTCTGCTCAAAAAGGTGGAGAGCTTGGATGGTTCTCTGTAGGTTCAATGGTAGACGAATTTAACGATGCTGCTTATGCTCTTGAATTAAATACATTAAGTGAACCAGTAAAATCTAGCTTTGGTTATCATGTAATTGAAATTACGGACAAGCGTGATGTAAAAGGTGTTGGTTCATTTAAAGACGAAGAAGAAAACATTCGTTCAACTATGTTAAATAAACTGAACCAAACTGGTGAAGCTCAAACGATTCTTAAAGATATCGTTGCAAAAATGGCTAAAGATGCCGATGTAAAAACATCTGATAAAGATTTAAAAGAACCGCTTAAATTCTTTACAACAACAAGTGAAGAACAAGCAAAAGCAGCTGAAGAAGCAGCTAAAAAAGCTGAAGAAAATGCACCAAAAGAGGACTCCGAAGATAAAGCAGAAGATACTGACAAGGAATCTAAGTAATTAGAGTCTAGTGTAACAAAAAGAGAAGCACCTGATACATCAGATGCTTCTCTTTTTTACTCTATTTTACTTTAAATTGGCTAATTTCAGTTTGTAGGTCATTTGACATTGTTTGAAGAAAATTTGCAGCACTTGCTATTTCCTCATTAGAAGCACTTTGTTGCTCGATAGATAAAGCAATATGCTGTATGCCCGAAGATGTGCCATTCGCTATGCCAACGACTTCTTTTACAGCCTCATCTGTTTGACTTGCTTTCTCATTGACACGCAAGACAATATCCTTTACTTCCGTTGTACGATGACTTATCTGTTGCAAATATACGACTATATTTTTAAAGGTATCGCCTGTCTGTTCAACAGATTCACGGCCTTCCTCCACAAACTGCGTCCCACTATTAATAGCATAAACAGCACTGGAGGTTTGGTTTAAGATATCATCCACCAATGTTCGAATATTATCTGCAGCCTTTCCAGATTCCTCTGCTAGCTTTCTTACTTCATCTGCCACTACTGCAAAGCCTTTTCCAGCCTCTCCTGCACGAGCTGCTTCAATAGATGCATTCAATGCAAGTAAGTTTGTTTGATCTGTAATACTTGTAATCAGCGCTACAATTGTACTGATTTCCTTCGATTTTTCGCCTAAAGCATTTACAACTGCGGTTGACTGATGAACAGATTCATTAATGGTATTCATTTTTTCAATCGTTTGCTCAATTAGCTGTAATCCTAAATCAGCCTTTTGGTTCGTTTCATTTGCTATTGAGGCCACTTCCTGTACAGCAGAAGATGCATGATCCATATCCTTAGTAATTAAATGTGCCGATTCAGATAATAAATCCATTTGCCTTAATTGTCCTTCTGCACTGGAGGCAATTTCCCCAATGGCACTAGAAATAGTTTCAACTGTTTGACTGCTTTGCTCGGTAATCGTTGTAAATTCCTTTGTAAAGGTTGATACATCTGTCGATGCCTTATTCGTCTTTTCAATGACCGTCCCAATTTGCTCTAGCATATGATTAAATTCAGTCGATAATTGACCAATTTCATCTTTTAATCGATCATCAATGCGAACAGTTAAATCGCCATCAGCAGCCTGGGTCATAGCATTTAACACACGCTTGACACGTCTTAAGACAATATACCTTGTACATAACGAAATAATTACTGTGCCAATAAATAACGAAATAAATGTATTAATGGCAACCCCAGCACTTCCATTCATATGCACTACCTTCTCGAATTGACGACTAACAAATTCTGAAATATGGGAGCTAATAAATAAGCTTATGCCGATAGCTAGTATCATTTTGAAAATTAAACTTTTCCAAAACTTAATTTTCCGTGAAAAAAGTCCCTCTGTATCCATCACTTTTCCCCATTCCTATAATTTCTCTCTCTATTCTAAATTAAATATTCACATTGGTACAATAGTTAGGTACTATTAGTAAATATATGAATACTTAGACTCAGAGAAATTAATAATGAATAGCTATACAGCAATGTCAGTTTAAGAGCTGATTGATACTGCTTTTTATATAGTAGGCTTATAGAATGAACGATTATCAAGTGGGAAGAGTCTCTCTGTAAATTCGCCAGGTGTCGTTTTACCTAATGCCCTTGTTAACATATTCATCTTTGCATCAATGTTATCGATATAATGCAAAATTTCTGCTTCCTGAATCATAGGTTTTTTCGGGCTACCCCACTCTTCTTTCCCATGGTGAGACAATACCATATGCTGTAACAGCATGACTTCCTCCCCTTCAATTTCAAGCTCACTAGCAATCTTAGCAATTTCATTTACCATAATTGTAATATGGCCTAATAAATTCCCCTCCACTGTATACATAGTGGCAACTGGGCCTGATAACTCTACAACCTTGCCTACATCATGTAAAATAATCCCAGCATATAATAAGTCACGATTTAATGTTGGATATAGATCAGCAATGGCTTTACCTAGTTTGAGCATGGAGACCATATGATCTAATAAACCTGACGCATAGTCATGATGATTTTTAGTCGCTGCTGGAAAAACTAAAATAGCCTCTTGATGTTTTTTAATTGCTGCTCTTGTAATTCGTGAGATATTAGGGTTTTTAATGTCAAAGAAAAATTGCGTTAATTCTTCATATAGTTGTTCTTTTGGTGTTGCAGAGGAAGGCACTAAATCATGAATAGCAATTCCTTCCTCTGGCTTAGCAACACGGATAGATTTAATACGCAATTGATTCTTTCCTCTATAGTCATGAATCTCTCCACCAACACGTACAATGGCTTCCGCATGGTACGTCTTTTCATGATCCTCATTCGTGTCCCATAGCTTTGCCTCTATATCCCCACTCTTATCTTGTAATATTAGCGACATAAATGGCTTTCCAACGGTTGTAACCCCTTTTGTCGCTTGTTTTATTAATAAAAATTGATCAACTACTTCTCCAACTTGGAGCGTCGTAATCCCTTTCATGTTGACGCCACTCCCCTTTCGTTTGCTAATGCTCCTATATCGACAATCTGCTCTTTCTTCCAATAGTTGAGCATTGTGTCATGGCAAGTAAAATACAAAATTTGACGCTCATATCCTACTTCTTTCATTAATTGTACCATTTTGTCTGTGCGGTTTCGATCAAAATGGACAAAAGGATCGTCCATAATCATTGGAAATGGAGCAGCACTCACTAGGGTTTTTGCTAGAGCCATTCGCAATGCAATATAAGCTTGCTCTTTGGTAGCCTGTGACAACTCCACCATTTGATAACGTATTCCTGCAGCATCCTGTGCTACAAAGTAACCATCCTCATGAATCGAAAGTTTGTCATAGTTTCCTCCTGTTAGTAAACGGAATACAGCATTTACCTCTTGAAGGACATGAGGTAATTTTTCTTCACGAAGACGGAATAGGGTTTCATGAATAGCTGTCGCCACCGCTTTTTTAGTTGCCCACTGCTCAATTAACTGATGCAATTCTGTTTTCTCCTGCTCAAACTGTTGAAGTAATTGACCATACTTTTCATCATTTAATAGCTGCTCTTTTTCCATTAGCAAAGCAGCACGTTGTTCCAGACACTGATCAATTTCTAGTTGCAATGATTGCTGCTCTTGTTCTAAAGCAAATATGCGCTCGTTAACAGAGTCCTCCATCAGATTTTCCTTCTGTTGAAGAGCGAGTGAAGATAATTGAGCCTGAACGGTTTGCAATTCTCCCTCAATTTTTTTTCTCTGTTCAAATTGCTCATGCATTTCATAATATGCCTGTTCATTTTGGATCTTTGCTTCTTTGAATAGCTCGGACATTTCAGCAGTATAACGATCCATTCTTGATTGTCCACCTTCTATTTTTATTTGGACGCTTGCTAGCTGATCTTTTGCATGCTGAGCTTGCTGCTGTTGCTGTTGTGCTTCAAGGTAGGCTGTTCGTAAATGCATATAAATTTCATGTTCATCATAGGCTCCATCTAAAACCCGCTGAAGCTGCTCATAAATGCTGTTTTTTTCTACCTGCGTTTCTTGCAACAGACTTGAGGTACTGTTTCTTTTAGCTGCTAATTCTTGTACACCACGAATACGCATAAATAATTCGGGCATTAGCGATCTGGCTATCGTTCCTTGTAAGCGATAACGCTTTAAAAAATGCTGGAGTGTTTGAGTGGCTTCTTCACTCTCCACCTCCGTTAGTTGAATTTTATATTCAAGAGAAGTATATTGCTGCTCCTTTTCTTTCTGCTGTTCATTGATGTGTAACAAGCGATCTTCATATCTTTGCTTCTTAATAAGAACTGCTTGTACTGTTAATTCCTCTTGCTCTAACTCCCGTAGGAGGATGCTGTGCTCTTTATTAGTAGGTTCATCTGCTTGCTTAACATATCGAATAAACAAAAAGGATAGCAATGATAAAACTGCTCCAATTAGGATTACAATTATGTTTTTTTCAAATACACCATAAGCAAACGACAAGAAGCCAATCAGTAGTACAAGCCAGATAAAGTCATGAGGTTTCTTCTGCTTACTTCGTTGCGATTTGGCAACACGTAATTGCTCAAGCCTCCGCTTTTGTTGAGGCCATTGTGCTAAAATATGTTCTTCCTCACTTGTTAATGACTCATGCATTAGCTGTTGCTTCTGTTTGGCTATTGCACCTAATTCTAGGTGTACTTGCTCTAGTGAACGTAGATGAAATTTTAGCTCTTCCTCCGCCTCCTCTAATTTACTTAATTGAAGCTGAAATTGTTGCTCCTGTTGGAGTGATACTGTTTCGTTCAAAAGATTTTCTTGTGCTTCTTTCTCTGTTACACCTAGTAAACGAAACTGTGCTTCAATTTCTTGTTCGAGCAAAAATAGATCATCCTGTAAATTTTGCTCTTTCACCATTAGCTGATGCCACGTTGCCTCTCTTTGCATAAGGTAAGCCATTTCATTGACCTTTTGCTCATCCACTGTTACAAGTATTTTCTCCTGTAATGTTTGATGCTGCTCCTTTAATTGCATCAATTGTTGACTTTCATGTAACAGACGATCCTTTGCTTGCTCATACCGTCTGATACCCTCTGATGGAAACTGAACATGTTGAAAATTGGTCATTGTCTGTTGCAATGTCTGTTGCTGCTTGAGAAGAGGAAGTGCTTGTTTTTGAATAGTTAATTGCTGCCATTGTTGCTGTTGCCGTTTCTGCTTACCAAATAGCTGTTCTAGCTTTTGCTCAAGTAATTGTAATTGCTGTAATTTATCCTCAAAGGTTTGAATCTTCCCCTGCTCCAGTTTAATTGTCCGCTCAAGCTGCTTTAGTTGTTCAATCTTTTGATTAATCAATGGCACTTTACCTGTTTTTTTAAACAGCTCACTAGCCTCTTTATCCATTTTCTTTTCAAGAGTGGATAAATACTGAATACCTGTTGTACCTGAGGCAAGTAGCAAATGGGTTAGCTCCTCTTCAGACATTTTTTCAATACCTTGTAGTTCATGCAGTGAAAAAGAAAAAATGGCTTCAAAGGATGCCCTAGAATAACCATATAAAAGCTTTACTAACAACTCCTCATGCCCCGTTGTTCCATCCTCTAGGTAGACAGTAACATCACCAGCAGCCTTTCCTTTCACACGTTCAACTGTACATTGACCATAAATAGGGTGTAAAAGTGTCAGCTGACCTCCATATTTCGTAGAAATTTTCGGCTCATATTTGCGCTGTATCTGCTGCCTTGTTGGGAAACCAAAAAGCATTTGTAGTATAAACTGCTGTATCGTCGTTTTTCCTGCTTCATTTAATCCATAAAAAATAGTGACACCATCATTTAACGAAATGGAGATATTTTCATGCTTACCAAAGCCATAAATTTGGATTTTCTGTATTGTCAGCATGTAATCACGCCCTTTGAATTTCTTCTGCTAATAATGTCTGTGCACGATTGGTTAAGTTCTCAATTTCCTTTTCACTAAGTGGCTCTATTAGCCTCGCGCCACCAGCATATTGGTACAAATCTTTTAGAATATCCTTCCATTCATCGCTGTCCCATTGCTCCATCAAGCTCACAACGGATTGAGTTGTTGCTGTATGCTCTAAAAATCTCGATGCCTTTTGCAACACCATTTTTTGTACCCAACACATTGGCTCAATACCTTCCTCAGCCTCTCGAATAGTCTCTAACCATGCATCTACTGTTGCATGCTCAAATAAAGCTTCCGTTTGTTCGTCAATATGTTGCAAATGAAGCTCTACTACCGCTGCGCCATACTTCTTCCTATTGGCTGTAATCGCTTCTGCACATCTCTTCAATAATTCATTGGCGTGTACCACATTCGTACAATCCACCTCTATGGTGCTATAGACGACAGCAGAAGTAGAGATAAATTCAAGCTTAGTCGATGTTTTGGATAACGTCACATCATAAAAGCCTTTCATTCCTTGTTCTTTACGATGTCGACTTTGAATATTGCCTGGATAAACAATTGGAGGGTTTTGATGTAAAAGCTGTCGTTTATGAATATGGCCAAGCGCCCAATAATGATAGTTCTTTTCAAGTAACTGTTGCTTTGTAAAAGGGGCATACACATCATGTGTCGTATTGCCTGCCTCACTGCCATGAAGCATACCAATATGAATGGCATGCTGATCATGTGCAGTTGGATAGCTTTCAATAACGGATGCCTTTAAATGACGTTCAGGATAACTAAAACCATATATATTCACTTGTTGACCCCGTATTTTTAATTGAACTACACTCGTTTCAGCTGGTAATTCATAGACATTACTTGGTAAAGCAAAACGTGTCCATGTGCCATTTAAATGATCATGATTTCCGTAGCTTACAATGACAGGGATATTGTGTTGAAAAAGCTTCTCCATTGCATCTTGAAATCTACGTTGTGCTTGCAAGCTACGATTTTCACCATCATAAATATCCCCAACAATAAGTAAAAAATCAGGTTTTTCCTGAATCGCTTTAAGGATAATTTTATCAAAAGCTTCAAAAGTGCTTGACCGTATTTTCTTTAAAATGGGTTCGGGTAGACCAAATAAGCCCTTAAATGGACTATCTAAATGTAAATCTGCCATATGGAAAAAACGAATTGCTGACATCCAATCACCTCAAATAGTAGATAATTCTCTCTTTAGTGCAAACCAAAGTAATAATATGTTGATTAATCGAAACCGAATATTTGTTCTATTTTATCATAACTCATGTTTGATGAAAAATGCTATTACAGAAAAAAACAACATCGCCTTACTTTTTCCACAATTTTCGTAATTTATCAAAAAATTCACTAGTTTTACCGTGAAGTTTATAAATCTTCTATGTATAATAGAAATATATTCAAGTAAAAAGGGTGGGGTCTTTATGGAGAATTATCGTTTTACAGCTTTTGAAAAAACAGGGGAAACATTGTTTGATGAAACTTGGACTTTTGAAAATGATGAGGCTGCTAAACTAAATGGACAACAACAAGTTGAGGAAAAAGGTGTTGCCGATAAAACTCATCGTCTTGTAAACGCTTCTGGTAAATTAATTTTATTCCATGTTTAGTGGCTAATAAAAGGCACGTAGTCAATGGTTTGCTACGCGCCTTTTATTATTTTTATTTGCCTACAAAGACAGGCGTTCTTTTCTCTACAAATGCATGAATGCCCTCGACATGATCTGTTGTTTTACGCATTGCAGACTGGCCCTCAGCCTCTAATGCTAAGATATTTTCTAGCTGTGGCATATTTTGTGCATGTAGAATTTTTTTCGTTGTAATCATGGAAGAAATCGGGGATGCAAGCATTTTCCCCACCAGCTGATCTGCCATTGCAAATACAGTGCCCTCTGGTGCAATATAATCAATTAACCCTGCATCTAATGCTTCTTTTGCTGTTAATACCTTACCCTCCCATATCATTTGTTTCGCTCTAACAGTACCTACACGCTCCTTCATGAAGAAATGACCGCCCCCATCTGGAATCAGTCCAATTCCAATGAAATTCATAGCAAGTTTACTATTTTCACAGGCTACAATAATATCTGCCCCTAGTGTTAGACTAAATCCTAAACCTGCTGATGCACCATGAACCGCTGCAATCACAATCATTGGTAGCTGATAATATGCCTTCACGATACGTGTCAGATAAACCATTGCCTCATCAATATTCAGTGGTTTGCTTTCATCTAGCATTGCTTTTATATCACCACCCGCAGAAAAGACCTTTCCTTCTCCACGAATAACAAGCACCTGAATATCTTTTTCCTGCTGTAGAGCCTCAAAGCATTCTGCAAGTTCACGCATCATGACATCATCCATTGCATTCATCGCCTGTGGACGATTCAATGTTAAGGTTGCTCGACGCTCTAATTTTTCTAATGTAATCGTTGAAAATTCCATCTCTATAACCCCCAAATATGAATAGTCATTCACTATGTATAATTCGTGTTTTTTTAGAAAACTCCTTCTCTCTAAGCAAAATTGCTCCTGTTATGCTATATTAAAGGACGAATATCGAGATAAAGGTGGTAACGTATTTTGACACAAAAAGACTATCGTGTATTACTTTATTATAAATATATTACGATTGAAGATCCTGAAGCGTTCGCAGAAGAACATTTAGCATTGTGTAAAGAGATAGGGCTTCTTGGTCGTATTTTAGTAGGTTACGAAGGTATTAACGGAACTGTATCAGGTACCATTGAGCAAACAGATGCTTACATGAACCATATGAAGGCAGATGCTCGTTTTAGTGATATTATGTGGAAAATTGATGAGGTTGAAGGGCATACCTTTAGAAAAATGCATGTACGTCCTCGTCGAGAAATTGTTCACCTCGGTTTAGAACAGGATATCAATCCGTTAGAAATCACAGGTGATTATTTAACACCTAAAGAATTTATGGAACAGATGCAAGATGACAACACAGTAATCATCGATGCCCGTAATGACTATGAATATGATCTGGGTCATTTCCGAGGTGCTGTTCGACCAGATATCGAAAACTTCCGTGACCTACCTGCTTGGATGGAGGCACATAAAGAAGAGTTTGCCGATAAAAAAATCTTAACTTATTGTACAGGTGGTATCCGCTGCGAAAAATTCTCTGGTTGGCTAAAACGCGAGGGCTATGGTCAGAGCGTAGGTCAATTACACGGCGGTATTGCTACATATGCGAAAGATCCTGAAGTAAAAGGTCAATTATGGGATGGTCAAATGTTTGTTTTTGACCGCCGTCGAAGTGTACCGATTAATCAGGTGGAACATGTCATTGTTGGGAAGGATTATTTCACTGGGGAGCCTTCTGAACGATACACAAACTGTGCAAACCCAGCGTGTCATAAGCTAATGCTTTGTGAAGAAAAACATGAGGCATTTTACATGCGAAGCTGTTCAGATGATTGTCGCCGCGCAGAATGCAACTTTTTCGTGGAGGAAAACGGTTGGACAAAGGAACAAGTTGAAGAACAAATTGCTAAGATTGCAGAGGTTCAAAAATCAAATTGTTAATCCCTTTCATAATTTAATTAAGGTAAGCATCGCTATGAGATTTCCGCTCAAAACCTCAGCATAGTAATCTTCAGCATTATCAATCCATTTAAAAAGAGCATCGTTCATCAAGACGATGCTCTTCATTATGCACTTTATCCTTGTCCTAAATAACGTCCTACCTGACGTCCACTAAATAAACAGCCACCAACAAATGTCCCTTCTAAAGCACGGTAGCCATGGACACCACCGCCACCAAAACCACTTACTTCACCAGCTGCATATAACCCAGGAATCGGCTGACCGTCCATGCCCAAAACAGCACCATTTAAATTTGTTTGCAAGCCACCTAAAGTTTTCCTTGTTAGAATGTTTAAGCGAACAGCAATTAAAGGCCAATTTTTGGTATCTAAAATTTTATGTGGCTTGGCAACACGCACCCATTTATCGCCAATATAATTTCTTGCTCCATGAATAGCGTTTACTTGCAAATCCTTCGTAAACTTATTGTCCATTTCCCGATCTCTGGCCAAGATTTGCTCTTTAATCTTCATGAAATCAAGTAGCTCATTCCCAGCAAGTTTATTCATTCCATCTACAAGTTCCTTTAGATCATGTGCAATTACAAAATCCTCTCCGTGATTTTTAAAAGCTTGGATAGGAGCAGGTGGGCCTGGTAAAATGCGTTTTAAAACATCACCAATGCTTTTGTTTGTTAAATCTGGGTTTTGCTCTGAGCCAGATAAAGCAAATTCTTTCTCAATAATTTTCTCCGTTAAAATAAACCAGGAATAGTCATAACCTGTTTTTTGAATCGCCTCTAACGTACTGAGTGTATCAAACCCTGGAAAGTTGGGTGCATGAAAACGATTCCCCTCTGCGTCAAACCACAGGGAGGAGGGCCCAGGCAATATTCGAATTCCATGGTTGGGCCATATCGGATCCCAATTTCTTAAACCCTCTGTGTAATGCCACATGCGATCACGGTTTACAATGCGTCCCCCGGCATGTTCCGTGATCTCTAGCATTCTTCCGTCAACGTAAGCTGGTACACCACATACCATATTTTTTGGAGGTGTCCCTAATCGAGCAGGCCAATTTTTTCTCACTAAATCAAAATTTGCCCCAATGCCACCACTTGCTACAATCACAGCTTTCGCTTGGTAGGAAAATTCACCGATTCCTAATCTCGAACTTTTTTCACCTCGATTAATAAAGGTTTCAGCTAGCACCGTTCCGCTAATTCCTGTAATCTCCCCTTCTTGCTGCACAAATTCATCCACACGATGTCTTGGCTTGAAGTCTATAAACCCTTCTTTCATAGCCTGTTTTACTTTATCTACAAATGGCTTTACAATGCCAGGACCTGTACCCCAGACAATGTGAAATCTAGGTACTGAATTGCCATGCCCTCCTGCCAACGAGCCTCCCCGCTCTGCCCATCCAACAACAGGGAAAAACTTTATACCTTTTGACTTTAACCAGTCGTATTTTTCACCTGCAGCAAAATCAACATATGCTCTTGCCCATTTATACGCCCAGGAATCCTCATCTTCTAAGCGATCAAAGCCTGCAGTTCCTTGCCAATCCTGCCATGCAAGCTCCTTACTATCTTTAATTCCAAGCCTTCGTTGCTCTGGAGAATTTACTAAAAATATTCCACCAAAAGACCAATATGCCTGTCCTCCGATTGAATTTTCAGGCTCTTGATCTACTAAAAGAACTTTTTTCTTTGCATCGATTAATTCACAAGCTGCGACTAATCCTGCAAGACCAGCACCAACTATTGCAACATCGTACTTCATTCTTACACCCCCAAATCAATCATCCTTAACTAACATTCTTCTCTCACAGTCTGTTTACCTTCTACTTTTTATATTTTTGTCTAAATTGTGACAAACAAAAACGTTCGCTTTCTTAGAACAAATCCATGGATAAACCCTCTATTTTATTCCATTTAATTCCCATATAATTTTTCATGCTAAAACTACACAGAAACTTGATACTATCGGACTTTGCAAATATCGTTAGCGCTTTCATTGTACTTCCCAAAAAGACGAACAATAATTAAAAATTATATACAAAATATTCGTTTTTAGTTATTTTTCAGACTTTTGAAGTCAGTATTTTTAAAGTTTTTAAGAAATATCGTTGACAAAGGTGAACAATAGGGATTATGATGTTAACAAATTTAATCACAAAAAATATAACGACGGAGACACACTAGTCGCAAGAAAATCCAAAGAGAGCTGATGGTTGGTGCAAATCAGTGATTTCTACGATAATAGTTCCACTCCTGAATAGATAGGCTGAACAACTTAAAAGTAAGCTTATCCGTCTCATGCACGTTACGCATATAGCTAAGACTGCCAGAATAAATTTTCCAGCAGTGATTAAGGGTGGTACCGCGAACCAAAGTTTATACAGCCTTTCGCCCCTTACAACACACTAATTGTGTTTGTAAGGCGTGGAAGGCTTTTTATATTGTTTTCGATTTAGAAAGGAGATTGTTTGTATGCTGTAAGATGTTCGAATTTTACAAATTTCAGACTGTCGTAGATAAAGCCATAACCAATTATGATAAAAAAGGAGCTAATTATAATGACTACTGCAACAAAAACAAGAACTATTAACGTATTTATCGCTGATCCACTAAGTGAGGATGGTATTTTCCCATTACGTCAGGAACAAGATTTAGATTTAAACATTATTGTAGACACAGGACTAGCACCAGAAGAATTAATCGCTAAAATTGCAGATGTAGATGTATTACTTGTTCGTTCTCAAACAACGGTAACACGTGAAGTAATTGAAGCAGCTAAAAGCTTAAAATTAATTGGTCGTGCGGGCGTTGGTGTCGATAATATTGACCTTGCTGCTGCTACAGAACACGGCATTATCGTGGTAAACGCACCAGATGGTAATACAAACTCAGCTGCTGAACATACAATTGCGATGATGACTTCACTTGCCCGTCATATTCCACAAGCTTTTAATACATTAAAAAATGGCAAATGGGATCGCAAATCTTATGTTGGCGTGGAGCTAAAAAATAAAACTTTAGGTGTTGTAGGTTTTGGTCGAATCGGTGTTGAAGTAGCTTATCGTGCAAAAGGTCAACGTATGAATGTTATGGCATACGACCCATTCCTAACAGATGAACGTGCTAAAGAATTAGGTGTAACAAAAGCAACAGTTGAAGAAATTTGTGTAGCTGCTGATTTCATTACAGTTCATACACCACTTCTACCTGAAACTCGCAACCTTATTAATAAAGATAAATTTGCGATGATGAAAGATGGCGTACGTATTATTAACTGTGCACGTGGCGGTATCATCAATGAAGACGATTTATACGATGCAATCGTAGCAGGAAAAGTGGCTGGAGCTGCTCTTGACGTATTTGTTTCTGAACCAGCAACAGATCATAAGCTACTGACTTTACCACAAGTTATCGCAACGCCTCACTTAGGAGCATCTACAATCGAGGCACAAGAATCTGTAGCGGTTGACGTATCAAATGACATCATTAAATTTTACAAAACAGGTACTGTAACAAATCCAGTAAACATGCCATCAATACCTAAAGAGCTTCTTGCACAAGTTGAGCCTTTCTTTGAATTAGCTGAAAAACTTGGTTCATTCCTATCACAAGTGACAACTGAGCCAGTCAAAGAAATCAACCTATCTTATGCAGGTGAAGTAGCAAACTATGATGTTCGTCCATTAACTTCAAATGCGTTAAAAGGTTTACTGTCTAAAAATCACGGTAATCATGTCAATGATGTGAATGCTCGTTACTTATCTGAACGTATTGGTATGAAAATTAATGAGCACAAAACAACAACAGCAAAAGGCTTTACAAGCTTAATTACTATTGAAATTACTACTGCTAACGAAACACATACTGTAGCGGGTACACTATTAAACGGTTTAGGTGCACGCATTGTAAAAGTAGAGGACTATGTTGTAGACGTCATTCCACAAGGCCACCTTCTTTACATTAAAAATACTGACAAACCAGGTGCAATTGGTCGTGTAGCAACAAAGCTTGCAGAAAAAGAAATTAATATCGCGACAATGCAGGTAGGTCGTGCACAGGTTGGTGGTACAGCGGTTATGATGTTAACGGTTGATAATGTTGTAACAGAAGAAGATTTAGTTTTTGTGGCACAGCTTGAAAACATTGATGAGGTAAAAGCCATTAACCTATAATTAATAATAGCAAGAAGCAGGGAGTCTCTACTCTCTGCTTTTTATTTTGGGAAAATGATACTTTTCTGTGGGTTCTTCGTCTTTAAAGAAAAGGAGGTGCACAGCTTGAACATAGAAGAAATATTTTACTTACATAATCACACCATTTTTAAATACTTATATTACTTACTAAATGACGAAAAATTAGCGGAGGATTATACACAGGAAACCTTTGTCCGTTATTTGAAACATCATCAAACAATAAAAGAAGGGGCTGATCTTGCTTGGTTACGGTGCACTGCGCGTAACCTTGCCTATGATCATTATCGTCGAAAAAGGATCATTCAGTTTGTTCCTTTTTTACAACAGCATGAAGAACAAGTATCACCTTCTCCTCATCAATGGCTGATGCAACGAGAAGATGCCAAAATACTGTATCTTGCCATTCGAAAACTAAAAATTACCTATCGTGATGTGATTATTCTGCGCAAAATAGAGGGACTATCCATTGAGGAAACCTCCAATATTCTTGGCTGGAATGAGGGGAAAGTAAAAAACACATTAAAACGAGCACTCGTCGCATTAAAAAAACAGCTAGGAGGTGAGATGGATGAAGAATGATAAGAAGACATGGCAACACTTAGATGATTTAACGTTATCTGATCAGCAGGAAAAAATAATATTACGCAATATGACAGAGCCTTCAGTAATTAATAAACAACTATCAAAAAATAAATGGAAAATTCCATCTGTAACATTGCTATTTATGGTAGTTCTTTCTTTCCTAATTTTAACTTTTGTTCAACGTCCGACTGATTCTCCTACGACAATGGATTCCTCCAAAGCCATCCAACGAGTCTACTTAAAGGAGAATCTGAACAAGGAAACCTTTATAGCAAAGGATTCTTGCCTTTATGTTCCTCAGCAATGCTATGCTCATTCAAAGGCTATTACACAGCTACAACAAAATTGGGACAACGCTTCTCCTATAACAATATCCGCTAGTCAATGGAAAAGTGGTACTAGCTATGATATTTTGATTCTCTATAATGACCATACACAAGAGAAATGGAAGGTACTCAATAACAAGATTTTCTTCAATGTTGAAACCCAGCAAGCCTTTCTGATTGAAGAATCAATTGACTCTTTACGCTATTTTTATGATGAGAAACGGTCGAAGAAACTGATTTTAGGGAACATTTTCATCCTACTTATGCATTTCATCCTATGGATTGCTAAAAAAAGAATGCCTTATACAGAACGTCGCTTTTTCGCTGCGACAGTTGAGCATGCCATTGCCAATGCCATCATGCTCGTATTGTTTGGAGGTATTTCATTTGGTATCTATCTTGTACAGCATACTATTCATGCAACAATTATTTATGGCCTTTTTTCACTCTACTCCTTTATGCAAATCTACTATCGTAAAAAGGCAGGTGAACCTCAGGGTTACTTAATAGCTAGCGCTCTTGTTCAGGTTTGTATAGGGATAGCTTTTACATGTTTATACCTTGGACTGAATGTCTATTTTTAACAAAAAATGTACTGCCTCCATGAAGGATCAGTACATTTTTTTACTATAGCTTACTTACAAGCTCCAACAACGCTGTCAAAGAGTCCACCTCATAGGTAGGTGTCACAGCCCCGTTGGCGATATTGCTTTCACGATTAATCCATACATTGCGCATTCCCACACGAGATGATCCTAAAATATCAGTATTAAGATTGTCGCCAACCATAATTGCCTCGTCCGCTGTAATACCTGCTTTCTCCATCACATACTCAAAAATAGATGCGTCCGGCTTCCCTTTACCAAAGTCACCTGAAATAATAATATGATCAAAATATGGGGCAATTTCTGGTGTGATTTCTAGCTTTAAATTTTGCAAACTTGGTGCGCCATTTGTAAGCAATACAAGCTGATATTTTCCTTTTAATTCATCTAACACTGCAAAAGTATCTTCGTATAAAAATGGCGCTACTTTACGCTCGGCTACAAAGCGCTCTCCCAGTTCCTCTCCAAACGCTGTATCTTCAATACCTAGAGCAGCTAACCCTTTTGTCCAAGCCGCTGCACGATAGCTAGGCACAATTTCTTTCATTTTTTGGAAGGAATCCGTCGAGTCGTCAAACGTTCCCCATAGACCTTCAAATGGATTGATACCAATTAATACCGTATAATCATATGTTTCATAACTCTCATATAAAGCACGTGCCTCTCGGCGAACAGCTTCCTCTAGCTCAGCAGGATTCACATTATGTACTGTTGCTGCATAGTCACATGTTTTTTCAAATGCAGTTTTGACTGATTTTTTATCCCATAGTAGTGTATCATCTAAATCAAAAATAATTGTATTTATCGACATTTTTGTCCGCTCCTAGCTCCTGATTAATACTACTATTTTAGCATATTTTCAAAATATTTAGGATAACTAATTACGTACAATTCCTCTATCTAAAAACAAGCTGTGCGTCAAATCTTCACAGCTTGTCTTCTATTAATTATGTTTATTACGCAAACGGTTCATTAAACTCTGAAGGTCTGCTCTTTTTTGTAGTGTTTCTTCTTGTAAAATTTCTATATGGTAAATACCATCTTTTTCTTCTATCTGAACACGATCACCTACTTGCACAGGCTTGTTCATGGCTGACTGTGAAATAATGAGTTGTTCCTCTTCTGCTGGAAACTTTAAAAAAACCGCATAGCCATCTTCAATACGATCCAATGTGTATTTACTCAAGCTCACTTACAAGTTCCCCTTTCTCATTGCGTAATTGCGCAGCATCTCCATCATTTAACCATATTTGTTTAGTTGTCCATTTCAAATAATTTTGCCCTTCCCGCGCATTGGTTCCACTAGTAATATAAATCGTTTTCCCTGGCTGTAAAGAAAGGTTAGGGAAATTATAAACTTGATGCCCTTCAATTGAAATAAGCTGCCAATCTTTTAAAGATACTGCGTGTTGTCCACTATTTTTAATTCCTACAATTTCAGTAACTAGATCCTTGCTAACGATTTCAATAGCTGTTGTCGGTTCTTCTTCTTTAGATCGTATATTACCAGTTGCTACACTAGAAGTTTCCTTACCGTTCACCGTATAGTTTACCCCATCTGTTGACACCGTAATCGTTCCTAAATCCGCAGTGGCATAGATTTTACTACCAATAGCCTGCAAACGGTCCACAATTTCTGCATGTGGATGTCCATACTTATTATCCTCTCCATAACTTAATATCGTGACCTCTGGTTTTACAGCCTGTATGAACTCCTCTGAGCTACTTGTGTTAGAGCCATGATGTCCCGCTTTTAAAACTGTTGCTTTCACATCATACTGCAACATTTCCTTTTCTAATGCCACTCCCGCATCTCCTGTCAATAAAAAAGAGACATTCCCATAAGTCATTTTTAAGACAATCGAGGCATCGTTATTGTCTGTAGCCTGATCATTGGCATTTAAAACTTTCACATTTACATCCTTATCAAATTCGATATCATCGCCGATTTTTGGCACATGATAAGGAATATTTTTTTCATCGATACGTGTCAGCATCTCTTCAAAGGTTTGCGATGTATGTACTTTTCCCGAATCATAAAATTGCTCAATCGTCATGTTATCTAATACAGAAATAAGCCCTCCAATATGATCAGCATCTGGATGTGTTGCTACTACAATATCAAGCTTATTTATCCCAAGCTCTTTTAAATAAGAGACAATCTGTTGCCCTGCGCCCTTCACTCCCCCATCTATTAGCATCGTTTTACCACTTGGTGATTCAATCAGTATAGAATCCCCCTGTCCTACATCAATAAAATGAACCTGCATTTCATGACCAGCTGTTACTAGGATTTTCTCTGTCTTGACTGCCTCGTTACAGCCAGCTAATAAAAAAATACAAAGGAGTAATACTATTATTTTTTTCATCTACTAACTTCCTCTCTATTTTCCTATTATACAAAAAGAGAGCTAGCCATGGGCTGCTCTCCTTTTACTTTAAACAAATATCCACCATAAAATCATCGTAATAATAATGCTCACAAGCCCTTGGAGTAATGTGGCCACCGTTTGGGCTTTATAGGCTTGTGTTACTTCCATACCACTATACTGCGTAATCACCCAAAAGAAGCTATCATTCACATGGCTAACTGTCATTGCTCCTGCACCTATTGCCATCACCACTAATGCTAATGGTACCGCTCCATCAATTCCCAATGTCACAAGCATTGGGGCTACTAAAGTAGATGTAATCACAAGAGCTGTTGTGGAAGAACCTTGAGCCGTTTTCAACGCTGCTGCTACTATAAACGGCACAAGAAGGAATAATGTACCTGAGGCAAACATACCTAAATCCATTTCTTGAAGCATTTCTCCAACACCAGCATTTTTTATAACAGTTCCAAACGAACCACCAGCCCCTGTTATAAGTAAAATTGGTGCTGCTTCTTTTAGACTTTCGCCAATCCAACCTGTTAATGTCGTTTCATTGATTTCAGGTAATAATAAAAAGGCTGCTGCTACACCTAAAAATAAGGCCACTGTTGGAGAACCTAAGAATTTAAAGATGGTATTGAAAGTCGATTCCGTATCACCAACTAATGCTGCTATAGAACCCAAACCAATTAACACAATCGGCAGAACGATTGGTAAAAATGCTTTAAATGTTGAGGGCATTTTACCAAAGGATTTAATGACTTCCTCATAATCTAATGCCTCTACCTCATCTTCAGGAACGCGAATTTTTGTCGCCACTTTTACTGACCATAGATAACCTACGAATGTCGCTGGTATCGCGACTAGTAAACCAATGACAATGACTGTTCCTAAATAATCAGCTGCGCCAATATTTCCTGCTGCTGCAATAGGCCCTGGAGTTGGTGGTACTAATACATGCGTCGCAAATAAGCCAGTTGCTAAAGCTACTGCCATAGATGCAATCGTAACATTGGCTCGCTTTGCTAATGATTTTTGCAAGCTAGATAAAATAATAAAGCCAGAATCACAAAATACTGGTATGGATACGATATAGCCAATTAAAGACATCGCTAATTGCGGACGTTTAGGTCCTACAATTCTTAACACTACTTCTGCCATTCGATAAGCAGCACCTGATTTTTCTAATATTAAGCCTATAATAGTACCAGCAATAATGACTAAACCAATACTTGTCATCAAGCCTCCAAATCCAGTATTAATACTTTCCACTACTGTCAATAATGGCATACCTGAAGCAATGCCCACGAAGAAAGCACTGATTAATAAAGCTAAAAACGGATGAAGCTTTAACTTAGCCGTTCCTAAGACAACAAATAATACCCCTATTAATATAATAATGAACAACATCTAGTCATCCCCCTTTTGTAAGTAACGCTCTATCATTCTTCTTGTTTTTAACCGAATAAAGTGAGCAGGTTCTTGCATTGCCTGCTGCATACCAATCTCTTCATCTACCAATGACTCAACAACTGTAAAATACGCTTGTAATGCTGCATTTGCCTTTGTATCAATTCCTCCAGACAGCAGCATCGACTCTACATTCGCTTGCTTTGCAGCTCTCGCTACACCTAATGGTGCCTTACCATGTAATGTTTGGAGATCCGATTTCCCTTCACCCGTTATCACTAACTGTGCTTCTGCTAAATGAGCCTGAAGCTGTACAGCGTCCAGCACAAGATCAATTCCTGCATGGAAGGTTCCTTTTAAAAAAGCGATTAATGCACCCCCCATTCCCCCAGCGGCTCCCGCACCTTTATAATCATGTAATCGTATAGTAAATTGAGCTTCAACAATATCTGCAAAATGCTTTAAACAACGATCAAATTCTGCCACCTGGTGTTTTTGAACACCCTTTTGTGGACCAAAGATGGCAGTGGCTCCTCGTTCACCAATAAGCGGATTATCCACATCACAGGCAATCGTAAATGTTGCTTCTGCTAATCTAGTATCTAGTAGACTCATATCTATGCCATCTAATTGCATAAGGTTAGAAACACCAGCCTCAAGTTCCAACCCTTCCGATGTTAAGAATCGCACACCTAATGCTTGTAACATACCAGTACCCGCATCATTTGTAGCACTTCCACCAATGCCAATAATAAATTTTCTAAAACCTTGATCAAGTGCGGCTTTAATTAATTGTCCTGTGCCATAAGATGTAGCTAGTTCAGGATTTTTCTCATTTTCTTGTAACAGCATAATACCAGATGCTTGAGCCATCTCTATTACACAGGTTACTTGATCGCCCAGTACACCATATTGAGCCTGGATAGCTCTTCCCAATGGATCAAGCACAGTTGCTGAGCAATATCGACCATCTGTAGAGGCAATAAGTGAGTGCAGTGTACCTTCACCACCATCTGCCACTGGTAGTATAATTGTTTCAATTGAATGATCCACATCTAAGATTCCTTTTTGCATTGCCTTTGCTACTTCAACTGCTGACAGAGTACCCTTGTAGGAATCTGGACTAATGATAACTTTCATGTTATACCTCCACTTATGTCGTCCATTGACATTTACGTAAATTTTCATATCCCTAAGTTAAGCGCTTACAATTTATTATAATGACAATAAATTCAGAAAACATTATAATAAGTGTACAATTTATCTGTCATATAACAGGCTGTTTTTTATGCGAGGTGTATAAACATGTTGACAAAAAAATTAGCAGAAGACATCGTCCATCAAACGATGTTGCGCTTGCGTCACAATATTAATGTTATCAGCCCAAGTGGGGTCATTTTAGCTTCTGGAGATAAAATGAGGGTGGAAAATATTCATGAAGGTGCACTATATGTAGCACAGACAAAAGAGACTCTAATTATAAATGAGGAAAATATAGCACTTTATCCAAACACAAAACCAGGCATCAATATGCCAATTATGTATCAA
Source organism: Lysinibacillus capsici (assembly GCF_020217405.1). Taxonomy (NCBI): domain Bacteria; kingdom Bacillati; phylum Bacillota; class Bacilli; order Caryophanales; family Bacillaceae; genus Lysinibacillus; species Lysinibacillus capsici. The sequence continues at coordinate 3,938,464 of NZ_CP084108.1, forward strand.
GATGAGGTTGTAGGTGTTATAGGTATTACAGGAGATTCAGACGATATGCTTGAAATTGCTAATCTCGTTCAACTCACAACAGAGATTATGGCCCATCAAGCGATTGTTGAATCTAAAAGCGAATGGCAACGAAAGAATAACGATTACATATTTGAAGCACTCGTTCATGGAAGTAAGCTAGACGGAACCTTAACTGAACGGATTCAGAAATTACCATTTGCTCTTTCGGGCCCTTTTCAGGTGATTTTAGTGAGCTTAAATGAAGCATCCTACGCAGAAAATACAATACCTTTCTTTTTTGAGGATCTATTTTACAAACAGCCTATTCTTGCTGGTCATAGCCAATTACAGGAATACTATATCCTACTAACAAGTTGTATGGAGCAAAATTGCCGTCCTATTATAAAAGCACTGCGTAAGCAGAAGCAGAAACTTCCCTCCCTTCAAATTGGTGTAGGGCCTGTGGTTCAGCATTTATCTCAGCTTCCCTATAGCTACCAAGGTGCCAGAACAGCTCTAAAATTTGCTGCCATCCATAATGAATTGACGTTTTTTGAAGATGTCGAGTTATATTCCCTTTTTAAACCTCGTGAATCGGAGGAGGTACAAGCATTTTACCGTCGTGTACTCAAAAATTTAGACGCTAAACAATTGGAAACATTACAATCGTTTTTTGATTGTAATTTACAGCTAAAGCATTGTGCTCAGCAATTGAATATTCATCGACATACACTTACTTATCGTTTAAATAAAATAAGGGAATTAACAGGCTATGATCCGCAATACTTTGAGGATGCTGTTCTGCTAAAAATGGCCTGTACCTTGCGAACACTACAAACAATGAAGGCAATCTGAATATCAGATTGCCTTTATCTTTAAGCCTTATATAATTCATTTAAAAATTCAATTTTCTTCCCAATAGCCTCTTCAAAGGTCATGATATAGGCAGCAGGATCTTTTGGATTATGGAATTGTGTAATTCTCCCTGTTTCGGGATGAACAAATTTTGAGGATGCCCCACAGCCAATTCCTAAGATTGTCTGCACTTCTTCCATAATAACGATATTATAAATACTTTCTTCTCCCGCTTTACTATAGCCGACATTTTCTAAATTACCTAAAATATTTTTCTGACGATATAAATAGTATGGAACATAATCATTTTCTTTTGTCCAAATTTGGGCCATTTCCATCATTTCAGCTACCGTATCACGGTCGGCTACTTTGTATTTATCCTTATTACGCGTCATCTCTGATGCACGTTTAAATGATAGGGTATGAACAGTTAAAGACTCTGGCTGCATTTTTGCCGATTCCTCTAATGAATGTTGGAATTCTTCAATCCCTTCATTCGGTAGCCCAATTATAAGATCCATATTAATATTGTTCATACCTGATTCTCTTGCCAGCCAAAACTTATCAATGGTTTCCTGAACCGTGTGATGACGACCAATTGCTTTTAATGTTTCATCAGTATAAGATTGTGGATTTACACTAATACGATCAATACCCCATTTTTTTAGTACTTCTAATTTTTCTGGTGTGATGGTATCAGGTCTTCCTGCTTCAACTGTCACCTCTCGAATTGTTTCAGGGTTAGGGAATGATTCATACATCGTTTGATATAAGGCATCCATTTCATCGGCCTCAATTGAAGTCGGTGTACCACCACCCCAATAAATGGAGGTAATTTTCATATTATTGTCCTTCAGCCATTTGCCCATTTCGCGCAATTCAATATGCAAGCCATCTAAAAAAGTCGTAACACGCCCTTGCTTACGATTGCTACCAATCGCATAGGCTGGGAAAGTGCAATATGCACATTTGGTAGGGCAGAATGGAATACCAATATAAACACTGATTTCTTGTCCAATGGCATCAAGATCAGGAATGGTCACTAGTTGTCGGTCCACAATTTCCTTTAATAGTCCAACTTTTTCCTTTGATAAGCGGAAATCTCGAATTAATAGATCAGCAATTTCTTGCTCACTTTTACCTTCTTTTCTAAATTTATGATACAGCTTTGTTGGGCGTACACCTGTTAAAATCCCCCATTGCTGATGCACTCCAGTATGCTGTTCAAGAACATCTAAAAATACATGTGACAATGCACGTTTTATACGAATATTTAGCTCACGATCTGTTGCTGGGGACTCATATTGAATACTGTACTCATTCGTGTATTGCTTACCATCTACAATCAAGTTTGCTTTTGTAGAAATGGAAAAATCGTCTCCAGTCTGATAGTCAAATGAAGCAGACATATCTGCTCCCATTGGTTCAACCTTCAGCTTGGAATCCTCAAAAAATAAATTCGCAATATGATTTAATACGCGAATCCAATCTTCAGGATATTTTTGATCTATATGAATAATTTTCATTTCGTTTCGCTCTCTTCTTTTATATATTGCAGATTTAAGTTTAACAAATTTCTATGACTATAAGCAAAATAACAATTAGAATCTATAAAATAACAGAATATTCTGTTTAAATATAGACAAACTATTTTTTTGTCATTATAATTTTCAGAAAAGGTGGTGTCGAGAATGTTTATTTTAAAAAATAACAATTATAAATCTGTTTCGAGCTTTATTCCTCAAGTAGAAGTAGCATTCCACCATTTTGATTTAGAGCGCTGTGATGAAAAAACATTATATGTCACGGTAAAACTTAAATACGGCACACATAAAGTACTTTGTGATTTTATTTATATTATTGACCAACAAGAAATCTATGGCGCTATATCAATTAACAAGCATTATGAAAAGGCAAGGGTATTTATTCATCAGCATTTTCAGCAATTTTTATTGTATTCAGATGAAATGGTATTAGCTAAAAACTTTATGAGTACAAACCCCTTTAAACAATGTCTCCAACAATTTGCGAAAAAATATCCAGCCTTTATTTCCTCAAAGAACCATTACACTCTAGCAATGGCTGAGTAACCACAAATAAAAATAGTATGCCAAGCATTGTTGGCATACTATTTTCTTAATTATTTTAAATATTCATCCACAAATTCAACAGGTACATATGTCTTTGTTTCTTTTAAGGTCGGTGCGACTGTTAGTGTACGTAATGCCTTATTATAGCCAAATGTTTTTTCACCGCGAGTAATTGTGTAAGACATATTCCCTTTTGAAAGGATTGCCCCCTTGCCTGTAGAATCGACTTTGAAGCCAAGCTTTTCAGCGATCACACGTAATGGCACCATTTTTGTACTAGCTACTTCGTAAGAATCGGATGCAATAATATTATCAATTTCTTCATGTATTGGATTCTTAGTAGTGGAGGAATCATCGTCCAGTACAATTACTTTAGATGGTGTTGTTTGAGCTGGAATACTTTTAGTAGAGGCTGTATAGAAAACAACTAGATGCTTCTCTGCTAAATCTTTAGCGTCTACCTTTACACCTTTTTCATTGAGTAGCTCTGTTTCTTTCGCAATATTTAATTTTAAAATATCATACGTATTAGTTAAATCTTCAAAGAAATAATCCACTTCTACAAAACCAACTTCTTCTGTTTCAACGATGACAACCTCTGGATCGAATTGTGGTGGATAAATATATTTTTGCGGTTTATTAGCAAATGTATAAGCTAATACTCTATCACCCTTTTGAAGCTCCACTTTCTTCCCAGTATTGTCGAACACGAGCGTATCTTTAGTAATTTCTAATACATTTGTTTGCTCGCCTTCTTTTACTGTGTAATATGTAATATTTTCCCCAACACGAACATCTTCCACTTTACCACGAGTATCATTAAAAATGTGTACGGGATCAATTTGTATTTGTGGTACCTCTGCTTCTGTAGATTGCTGCTCATTTGCTAAAGCTACCGGTACAAGGGCACTTCCAAATAATAATGCAGACATAGCTGCAGGTGCTATTTTTTTCATGTTCATAAAATCTCTCCTTATTGTTTGGATTCATAGTAGTAGTAGTTTTAAAATGGGAAAAGTTTCAGTGCAAACAGAGGATTTCATGAGAAAGAGGTGGCAGTAGATACTGCCACCTCTTATTTCTAGTCTTTAACAATCTCACTCAAACCCGTAATATCAATGCCATTTAAAGCTTGAGTAGCAAGGCGGTCCGCTTCCGAATTATCCTTACGTGTAACAAGCTGGTATTCAGCTTGAATGTGAAGTTGCTCAAGCTTAGCATCAATTTTATCTGCCCAGCTTGCAAGTTCTTTTTCCAATGCTGGCCATTCCCCATTCAGCTGATTGATGACCACTTGTGAATCTCCTATAATACGCACAGGCAAATGGTGGACATTTAAAAGTTCAAGCTCTACTAAGGCTAAATAAAGCGCTGCATACTCTGCCTCGTTATTTGATTTCAATTCAGATGAAAAGGCATTCCTTCTCAATCGTAAAGGTTTACCATTTTGTTCATAATAAATAACGCAACCTAGTCCTGCTTGTCTTGTCCCACGATCAAAACCTCCATCAAAATAGATTGTAATATTATGAGGCTCTGTATCAATTTCCTTTAAATATGCTTTTAGCTCTTTAAGTGACCAATTTGTATCTTGCCGATCCATACAATGTAGGGATTTTACCCTTCCCGTTCTTTCCATATCCTCTGCAAGTAAAAGTGCTTGAGCTGCAGGCATTTCAGCTGAACGTAAAACTGTTGTTGCTCCTTTTGGTGTTTTATAGGTCCATTCAATGATGACATGCATATTCATAACCTCCAATACTCTTTAACTGGTCCATAAAGCAAAAACGTGTACCGACCAATAGCGGATACACGTTTTCCTCTTACTTGTTATATGTGCAATTCCTAGAAAAATTATTCCTTTTTAAATTGCGATTATCACCTTTTATTGAATTCCTTCATATAAACCTTGGATAGGTTTTATTAAAATGCGATTTACTTCTTCGATTACTTTACTTACCTTCATTTCTGCCTCAAGCATCGTTGAAATTTTTTCATTTTGCTGTGCTAGCTGTGCCGCTTTTTGTGCATAGACAAGCTCATCTTCCAAAATATCCTCACCAGCTAATTGCTTTTTCTGTAATTCGATTTGGATTTTACGGAAGTTTTTAAAGACATTTAATGCCTCTTCATCATTTTTAACAACTTCAACAGCAGCTTTTAACGCTTCAAATTCTGGAATCTTACGGAAAGTTGCTTCTAGCGCATTAATGTCATTATAAATATTAATCATTCATACAATCTCCTTTTAAATAAAGTAAACAATCAAGCCTTGCACAATCCCAATCAATCCACCAAGAACTGCACCTAATACAGTAATCATTTTAAACTCACGTTTTGAAATACCTAATACAAGCTCCTCTAACTTCTCTACTGGGAATGAGTCAACCTGCTCTCGCACAACCTCTTGTAAATTTAAACGTTTTAGTACATCCTCAAGTTTTTCCTCTGCCTTCACAAAAGCCTTTTCTATAACTTGTGGAATCACGGTATACTTCGCCCAGTCATTTCCTTCTGGCCAATAATAAGAAATCGGTTGATTTAAACGTTCAGAGATTGCTAATTGTTCTTTCACGTACACTTGTAATTTCGATAAAATGGGGTCAAATTGAACATCTTGCAAAAAGTCCATAGCTGGTCGATCTTTGAATTTTTCCCATTCCTGTGAAAATATTTTTGTTAGTAATGTTGTTGTTCCTGGTGCTTGCAAAAACTTCACAAGTTCACGTTGTACTTTCCCAACTAATGAAGAGGAATCACCTAAGAACATATTGATCATGCCGCCTAGAGACCCTTTTGATGATAAAAAGTCATCAATCATTGCCTTAATCGTCATTTCACCTTCTGGAGATAAAAAATAATCCTCGCCTTTTTCTAAAATATGCTGAACTGCTACTGGAATTTTAGCATCAATTGTATTTTGGATATCATCTGATAGCAGCGTACGAATTGATTTTGTTGATAGTGTATTCTTTACCGACGAAAATTGTCCCTCAACAATTGCTTCAACCTTCTGTTCAATGGTAGTAGGTAAATGCGAAAACCCTGCCAAGTTTAGCCAATCCTGAATTGTTTTGTCGTTTGTAAAGATTGTTTCTTCAACTTTTGTTTGAACAAAGTGTTCTACTTTGTCTTGAATATCCTTAGAGAAAAACTTTTTTCTAAATGTTTCAGGCGTTAGTAAATAATTAACTACAGTAAGACCCAGCTGTTTTGCTAATTCATCACGGCGTTTGGGTATAAGGCCTGGTGTAAACGGTACTCGCCAATTTTTAATATATATCGCTTTATATGGACGAAAAAGCATTTTAATGGCTAAGTGATTTGTAACGCCCCCAATTGCAGCCCCAATGATAGCCATAAAAAGTAATGTCACTATAAAATTATCCATTAGTATCCTCTCATTTCAATTGTATTCAAGATTGGCGTATTTTGTCGCCTTCTGCACTCATTATAGCAGAGCAATGATTTTCAACGAAAGAAATACCCCTTTAGAATTTCAATTTCATCCTACTTACTTCTATGAAAAGTGAATAGTTGCAAAAATACCGTTATACTTGAATAATATGACTACATACTATAAGAAGCGAGGTTTGATGATGATTCAACATTTCAGTTTTAAACCACTATTTGAAAACACGCAACTACCTGGGTGGGCTATTTCATTTTTTTATCAAAGAGAACGATACCAAGCGGAGTATTTAAAGGACGGTACGATTGAGTGGATGGGAGCCATTCCATCAGATGAGGAGGTTGTTAAAAAAATGATACATGAGCTTATGCTGTTTCATGTATACGATTAAATTTGATAGTCAATTTTTCGTTGTGATCCCGTATAAAAATACCTATATTTACTATTAATAACACGTCATTTAAGCTAATTATGTTGAATCCTGTTGAAATTTGTATATTTTTCTTATACATTTAGGATATCAGCTTAATAGTAAATATTTTTTATGCAGGGGGCCATTTCAATGAGTAAAGTCACACTTTCGGATGACTTAAATAGCTATAATTCAAAAGCGTTAATTCGTGTAAAAGTAAAAGAATTTTTTTCAGAATTTTCCGCCAAAATATTCGAATTAGCGGATGAGGCGGGTGCTGTTAATAGTAAGAAATTCGAGGAGCTTTCTGGCTATAAAAGCGACTTTTACAATGAGTATTGCAGTCAACTAAAGGGCTTTTTTGATTCTTCTACTAGCTCTTTCGGCAAGAAATCGATTAAAACGTTCTATATAACGTATAATAATAAGAACTATGTTTTAACACAGCAAGGCATAACGGAAAAAGCACCTGTATCTATCGCACCGTTTACAGGTGAAATACCTTTAAAGGAAACGGTTCATGATGTTGAAAAAGCGTGTTTAAAATTACGCTTTCAGCAAGAATAAATAGGGCAAACATTTAGAAAGGGGGGTCTCAAATGAAGATTGAGACTCCCCCTTTACTATAAAAAATAATTCATTTAAAAAAATCCGCAAGCTAAAGCACTCTTGAGATTTTTGACGTGTCGTATTATATGAGATGCAAAATGCTTCTTTCCCTAAACAAACTATCTTTGATCTTTCTAAAGTTAGCATATCGCCATGGTAATTACAATCTTTTGGTATTTGAATCTAGTTGCATTTTTTCAAAAGATCCATGAAAAACAAGTGAAAAAGTTGTTGTCAATATTTGAGTTTTTCTTTTAAATAATTTATGATTGAAACATCCAACAATTTTTTAAATCATAGGAGGTGTACACTTTGTTTACTTCCCTCATTCGGGCGGGAACAAAGGAATTATTTGGACGGAGACATATTGGAGATAACCATTAGGTTGGCGGCATTCGCCCTACTAATTATAATGACTGGATTTTTCGTTGCAACTGAATTTGCAATCGTAAAAGTGAGATCTACCCGCATTGATCAATTGCTCGCGGAAGGGCATAAAAAAGCGAAAAATGCAAAACGTGTTGTTTCAGATTTAGATGAGTACTTATCTGCATGCCAGCTAGGTATTACCATCACTGCACTTGGTTTAGGTTGGTTAGGTGAACCTACATTTGAAATCATTTTACACCCAGTGTTTGAATTTCTAAATTTGAATGGTAGTATTACATCTATCCTTTCATTCATACTTGCATTCTCAATCGTTACGTTTATGCATGTTGTTATTGGGGAATTGGCGCCAAAAACATTAGCCATCCAAAAAGCAGAATTTGTCACATTAAACTTTTCTGGCCCATTAATTATCTTCCACAATATTACGTATCCCATCATTAAGCTATTAAATGGCTCTGCCCGTGGTTTAACAGGTCTTTTCGGCTTAAAAATGATGTCAGAATCAGAAGTGGCTCATACAGAGGAAGAGCTGCGTATGATTTTGTCGGATAGTTTAAAAGGTGGAGAAATTAATAACTCAGAATATGAATATGTTAACAGTATTTTCGAGTTCTCTGATCGTCTTGCAAAAGAAATTATGGTTCCTCGAACTGAAATTGTCGGCATAGAAAAAGAGCTAACAATTAAAGAAGTGTTTGATTTAATGGGTGTTGAGCAATATACTCGTTATCCAATTCTGGATGGAGATAAAGATCATATTATTGGCTTAGTTAACATGAAGCATTTATTAACCGCTTACATTAAAGATCCTAAAAATGGTGATAAGCCTGTCATTGATTATATGCAACCTATTATTCGAGTGATGGAAACAACGCAAATTAACGATCTATTACTAAAAATTCAACGTGAACGTATTCATATGGCCATTTTAATGGATGAATATGGCGGAACATCTGGTTTAGTGACGATTGAAGATATTATTGAGGAAATTGTCGGCGATATTCAAGATGAATTTGATGAAGACGAAATCCCGGAAGTACAAGAAATTGCAGAAAATCATTTTATTTTAGATGCTAAGATGCTTCTTGAAAATGTAAATGATATGCTTGGTACTGACATAGAAGATGATGATATTGATACTATCGGTGGTTGGTTCATGACGAAGCGTTTTGATGCGGTCGAAGGTGACAGTATTGAAGAGCAAGGTTTTGAATTTATCGCAAAAGAATTAGATGGTCACCATATTTTATACTTAGAAGTTCTGAAATTACCTAACAGTGATTTATCAAATGAATATGACGCGGTCATTGACTAAAATTGATTTGAATTGCCATACTTGTCGTGGTACTATTAGAAGCACGCTTGTATAACCCAGGCTATAAATATGGTCTTTTCTACACACCTTATATAGGTGGGAGCAACGACCGTAATAAATAGATTTAAACGACTCCCTTTTTAAAAGGGGGTCGTTTTCTAATGTCCGAAAGTTTTGCGAGGAGGAAACAAAATGGAGCTCTATACAAATTTACGTCAAGGGGAAAAAGGTGCATGGCTATCCATTGGTACATATCTAATCCTAAGCTCTGCTAAGCTTACAATAGGCTACATTGGTACATCTGAGGCCTTAAAAGCAGATGGTTTAAATAACACAACTGATATCATTGCTTCCATCGCAGTACTGGTTGGTTTACGCATTGCCCAAAGACCACCTGATTCCAACCATCAATACGGGCATTTACGAGCTGAGACAGTTGCCTCTTTAGTCGCATCTTTCATTATGCTTGTTGTCGGTCTCCAAGTATTAGTTAGTTCCTTAAAAAGCTTATGGGAGCCCACTGGTACGACACCCTCACTGTTAACTGCCTATGTAGCAATGGGGAGTGCAGTTGTCATGTATGTGGTTTACCGCTATAATTTGGCACTATCTAAAAAAATTAAAAGCGCCGCTGTTAAAGCAGCTGCCTTTGACAATCGCTCTGATGCACTTGTCAGCATCGGGACAGCCATTGGTATTTTTGGAGCCATTTTCGGCTTTCCAATCATTGATTCACTGACAGCTCTCATTGTTGCCTTTTTAATTATTAAAACAGCAGTAGAAATTTTTTGGGAAGCTGTGCAAAGTCTTACAGATGCATTTGATATTGATGAAGTTGAAACGTTATCGGTCTTAATCCGTAACGTGGACGGGGTAATAGAGCTTTTAGACTTTAAAGGACGTGCCCATGGCAATATGTACTTCATCGACGTAACTGTCACAGTAGATCCTTATTTAAATGTCTTTGAAAGTCATCGCATAACCGAAGAAATCGAGCATACCATTATGCGTGAAAATCGCTTTTGTCAGGTTCTTGTGCATATTGAGCCACATATCATTCCTCCACAAAACGAAGATAAGCCTCCTACCAATTGATTGGGTAGGAGACTTTTTTTATTTAATAGCTATATAAATATCCACTTGTGAATCATGTGGGTTAGCGCATCGTTCATCATACAGTTCAAAGTCGCCTGTATATGTTCGTTCAACTTTAGAATTTGCAAACCATGCCCAAATCTCTTGCCAAGTTTGAATGACAACTTCAGGCATCGTGCCTTTATCTGATGTAAATACTAGATACTTAGCTGCTGGAATCATTTTAACTACTAAATCTGTTGGAATGTCATCATTATTTACCTCTACTCCTAGTGTAAGAGTATAATTACCATTCACATCCGTTTCATAGTCTGAATACAAACCATAGACATGACCATTTTTTCGTTCGGCTATTTGGCCCGCAATATTTTGCTGATAAAAGTCATCCCATAATTGTGGAATTTTAGCATGCTCTGTTATTTCATTTGCATTACTTGTTTGAGTTGAAATACCAACGATGTTAAATGCGGTTAATTCAACTACTTTTGGTTCCTTCCCTTCACTTTTTCTCCATCGCTTCAAACTTGGCAAAAAGGAAGTCAGCATATTACGTGCTTCATTTTCTGGCATACCACCTTCCATAAGATGCGGTACACAAATTTCAATCATTTCTTCTACTGTTAACTGGGGTTGTTTAAACTTGCCTCCCTCGTGACAATATATACAATACTCCAGAATTTTGTCCCCATCTTTTTCAGTACCCAATAATGCCTCTTCTACTAAAGGCATACCGCAGCTTTGACAATAGCTTTGCATCGTCATTCCACCTTTCGCTTTATTTGTACTTACTATAGCAAAGGAAACCTGACAACTGTCTGTCATCAATTATCTAGATTTTTATATAATTGAACAATTTCTAAAGCTCGTTTTTGAATAATATCTCTTATATAAAGTGGTGCCATAATTTTAATGCGATGCCCAAAGCTTAACAAGAAACCATAAAGCCATTCATCTTCGGGTATAGATATATGAATCATAGATTGTTCATGGTCTATATGTTCTGCACCAAAGGATTCCTCCACCAATGTTGTAATGTCTTTATCAAAAGAAATGACCAAATCGACTACGTTTTGCCGTCGATGCCATTCTTTACCCCAAGGGAGTTCACTTAAATTCACTTCCTTACGCTCGAAGGTAGAATCAGCTTGAAACAAATGTTTCATTCTCGCAAGCTTAAATAAACGAAAGTCCTTTCTTAATGTACAATAGCCATACAAATACCATATCTTCCCTTTTTGAACAATTGTATGTGGTTCGACTATTCGGCTTGTTTGCTCACCATAAGTAGTAGAATAATGAAAGCTTATACAACGATTATTCTCTATAGCTGTCTTAAGCATCGTAATATGCTCTTTAAAGAGAGCGTTTGGTCCCCATGGACTAAGATCAACAAATAGATGGTCCATTGATTGTTTTACATGATCATCAGCAATACTCGTTATTTTCTCGAGCACTGCTTCAGCGTGGGAATCTTCATAGGTAGTCAAAGCACTTTTAATCGCAATAGAAAGCGACGTGAGCTCATCCTTCGTCAAAACTTGCTTATCAACGCGATAACCATCGATTAAACTAATGCCACCGTTTACGCCTTGCTGACTAATAACAGGTACACCAGCACAGCTCAGTGTTTCAATATCTCGATAAATGGTACGAATCGAAACATTAAATAACTCTGCTAACTCCTGTGCCTTAACCTTTTTACGGTTGATTAATATCATCGTCATGGTTAGAAGTCTCTCTAATTTCATGGTAAAATCTCCTTTCTTGTCATCCCATTATTCCTATATATACAGCTATTTTAATTAATAACCTATCTTTTTAAGTATTTTTTAAGTACTTTTTGAGTATTTTTTAAGACAAATGTACTATAATAACGCCTAATTATTGTTACAAAAATTATACTATTTTAACAATAAAAGAAAAAACAAGGCTTATGCCCATATACAACTTTCATTAACAATACTATGTTGTTTCATTTTTGTATAAGAATAGTTTGATTTTAACGCCTAAGCAATTATTTCAATTCTCTTAACACAACATAAAAAACTTTTATCTTCTATATAATGAACGGCGAAATTTTCTTTGAATGGATTTGACGCGATATGACAAACACATCGGGATTCATTGACTCTCACCCGTGAAAGAACGACAACATAAATTGCTTTTTTCTGGCATCAAATTTTTAATATTGAGTAATTTTCACTTTTCTTGCCCTTCTATATATATAGGAAGCCTTTTCACCCAAAATGAACTAGAGTTTAATGTTTTTAATTTAATTGTATAAAGGAGAGTTTGATGTGATTCGAGCCGTTTTAATAGACAATGAACCGTTAGCTTTACATTATTTTCAAAATAAACTACATGCCTTTCAACAAATTCAGGTGATTCAAACCTTTACAAGCGTAGAAGTATTTCTGAATGAACTACCAACTATGGAATTTGAGGCTATCTTTTTAGAAGTAAAACTTCAAGAATTATCAGGACTTGAAGTTGCTGATATTATCAAAACGGAACGTCCACAAGTCAGTGTAATTTTCATTACCTCCTATCATGAATTTGCATTACAAGCCTATGAAATTGGCAGTCTCGACTATGTATTAAAGCCTATCAGTCATGCCCGTTTAGAAAAAACTGTAGCCCGTATTGATCATGAATTTTCAATTCAGCAAATGCTTCAACAAGCTATACAAACTGTATTAAATGTACAATGCTTCGATCAATTTGCCGTCTATAGTAACAATAGTTTAGTGGCATTTAAAACAGAAAAGACAAAAGAATTGTTTGCTTATTTTATTTTACATCCAAATATACCGATTCATCGAGATTATTTAATTGAAATTCTATGGCCAGATTTAGATTATGTACGGGCCAAATCAAATCTTCATACAGCTCTATCTTATTTAAGGAAAACTCTAAATACAATTGGCTACGAAAACTGTATTGTCTTTTCAAATAAATACTATATCTTTGAAAAGCCAAATATCGTATGTGATTTATACGATTTCCAAAAACTTCATGAAGATTTTTCAAGACTTGAATTTCCCTCTATTTCTTTGATTAATCAATGTCTTTCTATTTATAAGAATGGCTTATTTGTTTTTGATGATTATGAATGGTCAACTGCCTATAAAGATAAATTAATGAAATCATACATAGAGCTATTAGAAAAAGGGTTTCAAACAACGGTCTTTTCAGATACTGAAAGAGCTATGGAATTTTTACATGCATTAATAGAGTATGATCCCTATAATGAACAAAAACTTGAGCACTATTTATATACGTTAATACAGGCAGGCCTTCATGAACAGGCACTCAAAATTTTCCAAACATATACACAAAAACTAGAGGAAGATTTAGCACTAACGCCAAGTTCTACATTATTAGAGATATCTAAAAAATTATTTGTTCAACATAAATAATGAAAAAACGGCGAGTGCTTCTATGTGAGTAGAAGCTCGCCGTTTATTTACATCCCACTACCTTCAGTTAGCCCGTGCTTAACAGCATACAGCGCTGCCTGTGTACGGTCTTGTACTTGAAGTTTTGTAAAAATATTCGAAATATGGGTTTTCACTGTTTTTTCCGTGACAAAGAGTGAGGATGCAATTTCCCGATTACTCTTTCCTTTTGTAAGTTCTGCTAGCACATCCTGCTCACGAGGTGTCAGCGGATTTAATAAATGGGGTGCATTCTGAGACTCCTGACGATCCATTTCAAGCGTTGTCGTTGCTTCAGGATGTAGAGTGTTTTCACCACGCATAATACGACGAATGGATAAAACCAATTCATCTGGCTCAATATCTTTTAACTGATAGCCTGCCGCTCCTGCCTCCATTGCTGGAACCACATGATCTCGATCAGAAAAGCTAGTAAGCATTAAAATTTCTATTTGTGGAAACTTCGCTTTGATGCGTTTAGTCGCCTGAATGCCATCCATTTCAGGCATGACTAAATCCATTAAGATAATATCTGGTTGAATGCTTTCTGCTAATGCAACGGCTTCGTGCCCATTTTTTGCCTCTCCAACAACCTCAATATCCTTTTGTGTCTTTAAGAAAAACAGTAGTCCTCTGCGCACCACGTGATGATCGTCTGCAATTAATACACGTATCATGTCCTCTCCCCCTTAATATGGCAAGCGGATTAGCAGCTCCGTACCTTTGCCAATTTCACTTACCCAGTCGGCAGTTCCACCCACTGATTTTGCGCGATCCTTGATAGATTGTAAGCCCATCGAAAGCAACTTTGTATTGTTGTCAATGACAAAGCCTCGTCCCTCATCACGAATAACCAACAAAATATCTGTTGATGTAACAGTAATATACAATGCTGCCTCTAATACACCTGCATGGCGACGTACATTATTTAACGCCTCTTGGGCTACGCGAAATAATGTTTCTTCAATACGTGAGGGAAATTGCAATACGCCTGAAACTGTAACATGTAGTTTTAAGCCAAGCATTTCAGCGTATACTTTCATGGCCTCAAGTAAACCATTTTCTAATCCTTTAGGTCGCAATTGCCAAATTAACGCACGCATCTCTGTAAGTGCGTCTTGTGTTAAATGCTGAATTTCTTTAAATGTTTCTTTCACTTCGTAATCATCCGTCATTTCAATGCCAGCCCTAGCTGTTAACGTAACAGAGAAGAGTAGTTGATTGACTGAATCGTGTAAATCACGGGCTAGGCGATTACGTTCCTTCACAAGTGCCATTTCCTGCTCCTGCTTTGTCAGTAAAATTCGCTTAATAGCTGAACCCATCTGAAAGGCAACCGATTCTAATAAAGCAAGCTCCTCCTCTGAAAAGCGCACTGTATCCTTAGATGCGACATTTAATACGCCAAATCGTTCTTGTCCAGATTGAAGGGGTACTGTCGCATGATGCGTGATGCCTTCATGATCCCCAACATTTGCGGCTATGGCACTTTCAATACGCTGACACTCGATAATGTTGGAGGCTTTTTTTAGCTCTTCATTACGATAACGCGATACACACCAACAACCGCCCTTTTTTAAATAATGGCAATTGTTATATTCCAATGCCTCTGGTAGATTTTCATGGACAACAAGTTCTGAACGCCCCTTTGCATCAATAAAAAAAATCCAGCCTGTTTCAAAATTGGTGCCATTTAAAAACTTGATGAGCGCACCTTTTAGCATTGTGACAATTTCAGTTTCTTCATTTAATAGTTCAGCAATTTCTTTTAAAATACTGATATTGGAATGCTCATTCTCCCTCACGAAAACACCTCTTCTTTAGCATTACTATTGTTAATGATACCATTAAGCTATTGAAAGCGTCTGCTTCCACCGTTCATACTTTAGACTGAAATTCATCATATACCTTATTTTGTGTAAGTTGATTTACATATAAAACTAGAACCACTATAATCGAACAAGGACATGGTTTATGAAGGGAAGATTGAATATGTCTAAAAAAGAAGAAAATGGCTTATTATTAATTTGGATTGTTTCTGCTATAGCAACGTTAGGTTCGTTATATTTTTCTGAGATTCGTCATTATGAACCTTGTAAATTATGTTGGATTCAACGTATTTTTATGTACCCAATTGTTATAATGACGACAGTAGCATTTATACAAAAAAATGCACGTATTGCTGTCACAACAGCTGTATTTTCTGTGGTTGGCGGCTGTATTTCACTTTACCATTACGGAATTCAAAAGCTTAGCTATTTAGCTGAAAATGCTCCTTCCTGTGGCGAAGTTTCTTGTACAGGACAATATATTAATTGGTTAGGCTTTATTACTATTCCGTTTTTAGCATTAACTGCATTTATTTTAATCGCAGGGGCAAGCTTTTATTTAATCAAAGCTTCTAAAGCTGCAAAATAATCGGAAGACCGTGTTCTACCTTTGGAATACGGTTTTTTCTACGGAGGAAGATCTATGTTTCATTATGAAATTGCTGAAGATAACTTAAGTGTGGAAGAATTGCTACGTAATCATTGGCGACTCGGTAAAAAACTCGTTCATGAATTGCGTATGGCCAAAGCCATCACATTGGCAAATGATGAGCTGGTTCAATGGAATACACTTTTACAAACTGGAAAAATAATCAAATTTACGTTTCCTGTTCCAACTTCTAGCTACAAACCAACGCCTGTATGTGCTATTGATGTAGTCTATGAGGATGACCATTGTTTAATCGTATCAAAGCCAAAAGGTATGGCAACACATCCTAATGATGCTCGTGATACACATACATGTATGAACCATGTCATGGCACATATCAAAGAACAGGGTGGCATTTATGCTGAACATGTTCATCGTCTTGATAAAGGGACACAGGGCTTATTACTAGTAGCAAAGCACCCTTTAGCAAAGTCCATTTTCGATCGAATGATTGAGGAAAAAACCATTATTCGTACGTATGCAGCAGAGGTGCAAGGTAACTTACGAACGTCTTCTGGAACGATTGCTGAACCAATTGGCAAAGACAGACACCATGCCACAAGACGTGTTGTGTCCAAAACTGGGCAGCATGCTGTAACACACTATGAAGTGGTGGCGCGTTACAAAAATTCCTGTGTCGTTCATCTCATACTTGAGACTGGGCGAACACATCAGATCCGTGTGCATTTAGCCTATATTGGCCATCCAATTATTGGGGATACAATGTATGGTGCACGAGAAACAGTAAGTGATGACTACGAACTACATGCCATTCAATTAGAATTTGACCATCCTTTTTTAAATAAACGTATTATCGTCAAGGACGAGCAATAAGAAAAATCCCGCCTCTATAGGAGTGCGGGATTTATTCTTTTTTTAAAAATCAAATTTAAAATGATCAGGATCTTGTCCAAATCGTTGGTTACGATTTAATGTTGCCATTTTCTCCATTTGATCTTTGGTTAATTCAAAATCAAAAATCTGTGCGTTTTCCTCAATTCGGCTCGGTGTTACGGATTTGGGAATAACGAGTGTATCATTTTGTAAATGCCAACGCAGTACTACCTGAGCAGGGGTTTTATCGATTTCTTTCCCAATCTCAATAATGGTAGGATCAGCAAGTACACCACCACGTCCTAGTGGAGACCATGCAGTAACAGCAATTTGGTGTTCACTACAAAATGCCCTTAATGGCTGCTGTTGTAAATATGGATGTACCTCCACTTGATTAACCATCGGTGCAGAATTTGCCTTAGCCAATATTTTTTCTAAATGATGCTCATGATGATTCGATACACCTGTTGCGCGAATTAATTTTTCATCGTAAAGGCGCTCAATAGCTCGATATGTTTCTTCAAATGTTTCAGGGACAGCCCAATGTGTTAAATATAAATCTAGGTAATCCATATTTAAATTCTTTAGCGAAACCTCAAAAGCACGTAATGTTGCATCATATCCTTGGTCATTATTCCATACTTTTGTTGTAACAAAAATATCTTCACGACGAATGCCTGAATGACGAATAGCTTCTCCTACTTCTACCTCATTCCCATATAAGGATGCTGTATCAATAGCTCGATAACCGTATTGAAGTGCTTTATCAATAGCCTGTAATGTTTCCTCACGTTCTGTCATTTTGTAAACACCTAAGCCAAAACGAGGCATTTCTACACCATTTGATAATGTTTTCGTTGATTGTAAATTCAAAAAGCACAACCCCTTTCTTATCCTCGTTCCATTATACAAAAAATTGGATTTAAGAAAAATAAAGCGGCTGGTTTATATACTACTTTTTCTTCTGTTCAACATCTTCCAATTGAATTGGATCAGCGATTCGCTCATCCTCCGCAAGCTCTAGACCATCACGTAAATGCTCCATCTGCTTGCCCAAATCTTTTAATTCTTTCATATCTCTCACCATTGTCCCGTTTTCAATATTTGGCACCTTTTTTTCCATACTAATCACCTCACTTTTAGTTTTCCCGATATCAAGCTGTTTGAACCATTTCTGACATATTTTATTCTGCTATGTCGTTTCATTTTTAAAGTAGATAGGCTATACTAAAAAGAGATTTCTTTATAACATGAGGAGGGTTACTTCCATGAAATTATTATTAATCATTGGTGTAACAGTTGCTTTCTTAACAGCTATTTTCACTGCTGGATACGAAGGCGACTACAAAGCTGACAAATAATATCTCAAGAAAATCACTAAGCTTTTCGAAAAGCTTAGTGATTTTCTTTTTTTGTGGAACAATAGAAATACTTGACTTTCCTTTATTTTTAAAATAAACTAACTTACATAAAGTAACTTAATGAAAAAAGATAACTATTTGGAGGTATTCAAAATGCATTTTCATGAAAAACCAAACACCTATGTAACGAATGTTGAAATAAAAGTGAGTGATTTACACCGCTCTTTAACCTTTTATCAAGAAATTATTGGCTTTAAAGTGTTACAACAAGATTCACATAAAGCTATGTTAACTGCCGATGGAGAAACAGCTCTATTAACTCTTGTTCAGCCTAAAACCGTAGAAGATAAGCTTAGCATGACGACAGGACTTTATCACTTCGCCCTATTATTACCTAGTCGACGTGACTTAGCTAATGTTATTTCTCATTTTCACGAAAAAGGTGTGTACCTTGGGGCTTCTGATCATGCTGTAAGTGAAGCACTCTATTTAAATGATCCTGATCATAATGGAATCGAGATTTATGCAGATCGTCCTGAAAGTGAATGGACATGGCATAACAATCAGGTGCATATGGTGACAGAACCACTCAATATTCGTTCTATTTTAGAAGAGGGCGATGGCAACTGGCTTGGTCTGCCTGCTGGCACAGTAATGGGCCATATTCATTTATCGGTCTCTAACTTGGCTGAAGCCGAGCAATTTTATACAAAGGGATTAGGTTATGATATTGTCACACGCTACGGGTCCCAAGCATTATTTATTTCTACAGGCCGTTACCATCATCATATCGGCTTAAATACTTGGCACTCAGAGAATGCACCAAAGCTTGGAAAAAATCAAGTTGGCTTAAAAACGTTCTCATTGCGTTTAGATAACGAAGAACAAGCGGCAACTATGAAAGATAATCTTCGTGGTATAGGTGCACCCGTTACGGAAATCGTCGGAGGGTTCCAAACAGAGGATCCTGCGGGGAATGTTGTGTTATTAAAGTTTTAATATTAAAAAGCAGTTCTCACAAGCGGAGAACTGCTTTTTAATGTAACCCTGGATATCCTTGTTGACGTAATGCCTCATAAATAACAATTGCAGCCGTATTGGACAAATTAAGTGATCGCACATGATCACTTTGTGGAATACGTAAACACATATCTCGGCGTTCATAAGCAAAGTCCTTCGGCAAACCTGTAGTTTCTTTTCCGAACATAAAATAAATATCTCGGTCTTGATCACTAAAATCATTTTTCGTAAACGGCTCATCACTGTATGTTTCGATTAAATAAACATCTCCATTTTTAGAGTACTCTATAAAATCCTCAAGTGAATCATGATAGACAATATTTACACTATGCCAATAATCTAAGCCCGCCCGTTTCAGCATTTTATCATCCGTTGAAAAACCTAGTGGACGAATTAAATGGAGCGATGTATTAGTACCCGCACAGGTACGTGCAATATTCCCCGTATTGGCTGGTATTTCTGGTTGATATAAAACGATATGCAATGGCATAACGACACACTTCCTTATTAAAAAATTCTTTAAGATGACTCTTTAAAAAGTTAACGAAGCCTTCCTCTTTTGGAGCGACTCTTCTCACAATTAGAGCGGATCCGCTCTCAATCATAGGAACTCCAAGCAATTGATTTCATCCCTACATTAAACTGTAGTTAGTCAATTGCTTCTACATCCAATACTACTTAAAAAACTGCAACCCTTTATAAATTTCACTTCGCACTTCTTCGTCCTGCTCTGTAGCTTCTGCTTCATGTAAGGCAGTTTGTGCAGTATCCCCGCCAATCTTACCCAAAGCCCATGCGGCTGTGCCTCGAATGACAGGACGGTCATCTTTATGAAGTAGAGCAATCAAATCTGGTATGGCGGCTTCCTCTTTAAAATGAGCAAGTGCCAAGATGGCATTACGCTGGATAGGCTTTTTTCCACGCCATGAGCCTGAAACATGACCAAATCTCCCCTTAAATTCCCGATTAGTAATCTTTAAAAGCGGTGTCAATAATGGTTTGGCTAGCTCTGGATCTGGTATAAATTCTTCATGAATCCAATTAATTTTCCCTTTATTTTTAGGACATACTGTCTGGCATGTATCACAGCCATAGAGTCGATTACCGATATGACTACGAAACTCATCTGGTAATGTACCCTTCGTTTGAGTCAGAAAAGCAATACAACGCTGTGCATCCAATTGTCCACCTTGAATTAAGGCTCCCGTTGGACAAACATCCAAGCACAGTCGACAATCTCCGCATTCATCCTCCATTGGCTTATCTGGCGCAAATGGAATATTTGTAATGAGCTCTCCTAAATACACATAGGAACCAAATTCAGGCGTTATAATCGAGCAATTTTTTCCGCTCCACCCAATGCCTGCACGTTCAGCTACCGCCCGATCTACAAGGGCTCCTGTATCAACCATTGATTCAATACGTACACCTTTGACATGTTCCTCAAGCCAAGTAGATAATAGCTTTAAACGCTCACGTAATGCTGTATGATAATCGACACCCCATGAAGCACGGCAGAAAATTCCACGTCGCGCACCCCTTTTACCAATTGGTGCATTTTGCATACGTGAAGGGTAAGCCACAGCTATCGCTACAATACTCTCTGCTTCATCTAGTAATTGAAGGGGTTCTGTACGTTTTTGAATATCACTTTCTTCAAATCCAGACTGATAGCCAAGCTCCTGCTGGCGACGCAATCTGTTTTTTAATTCTGTAAAGGGAGCTGCTGTTGTAAAACCTATTTTATCAACACCAATGGACATCGCATATGCCACAAAATCACGTTGCAGGTCGTGTATGTTCATTTTATTTCCAACTCCTTACATGGTACAATATTAGAAATAGATAAAGTAGGTGATGTTCATTGGAAATTTCCATTAACCCAACTCTATTAACACAACATCCCGAGCTAAAAATCGGCATTATTCATTATACCAAAATTGTTGTAGCAGAATCCCCTCAAATGATTAAAGGGCGTATGCAATTGTATCAGGAAAATCTTTTTCTTGAAATGCAGGAACTTCCTGTAACACAGCGTGAGGGGATCGCAGAATGGCGACAAATTTGGAAAAAGCTTGGTGCTGATCCAAATCGCTATCGTCACTCAGCAGAAAGCCTTATGCGTCGAATTAGTAAGCAAAATTATTTAACGCCAATTCATTCAGGTGTTGATTTAAATAATTTCTTTTCACTTCAATATGAAATGCCAATTGGGCTATATGATGTTGCTCAAATCAAAGGGTTTGTAACAATTGATCTTGGTCATGACGAGATTGGTTATGAAGGTTTGAATGGGCGCTTTAACACATTAGAAAATATTCTGTATAGTCGTGATGAGGTAGGAGCATTTGGCTCACCTTTTGTTGATTCTAAACGCACAGCTGTCACAGAGGAAACAACTGATGCGTTACATATTTTTTATTTCCGCCCTTCCTTAACAAATGATGCAGCGAATGAACTGCTAGCGTCAGCTGGGAAAATGTTTAATCAAATTCATGGCGGACATTATCAAATCGCAATTATATCAAATGATGTACCATCTAAAACACTATAAAAAGGACGTGTTTTCGTGATTAATCTTGCAGAAGCTGTTAAACTAAAAAGTATTTTAGGAAAGAAAACTCAAGAGCTAGTAAACGAACTACATCGCAGTGCCTTTGTAACAGTTGAAAAGGGACAAGCCCCTAAAACAAGTAATCGAGCACTCCCCCTTATTGAAGCTGACTTAGCCCAAGTTCGTCTAGATACTCGTACATTAGACCGCCTCGTTTACGAAGCAAACATCCAAAACACAGTAGACTTTAAAGGTCAAAAGCTAGCACTAGTAGAAGCCATCGAACTAGCAACACAACTTCGTGCCGAGGCTGATATGTGTAAAGATTTCAGTATGCGAGAAAAAGAGAGTGTAAGATTTGGCTATGGCGAAAATACAATGTTATATGAAATTGCTTTGTATGAGCCAGATGAATATCGAGAACGAGCTACAAAGCTTGAAAAAGATGCACATAAGCTATCTAATCTTATTAATTCAAAAAATTACAGTATTCAAATTAACTTTGACGATTCCCGTTATTTCTAGACTCGGGACGGTGAGACTCCAACCCGAGTTGGATGTGCTGTTTTCAAATCTAGCTTTTCAGCTAATTAGTTAAAAACCAATAACAAGTTACCTGTTACTGTATGACCGATGACTAATGACCAACTATAAGCAATGGCCATACTCAAAACAACTTGATTCCATTTGAAAACGCCATCCAGGGCTCTCCTACATTTATGTATGGAGAGCTTTTTTAAGTAGTTCAAAGGGATAATTTGGATGACTAGTTTGCCCCTTTCAAGGACAAAATGGAAGTATCTATAGGAAAGGGGTCATACTATGACACAGCAAGATGATGCAACACATGAGCAAGATATGACATTGACCAACAGACAGGGACATCCAATTACCAACAATCAAAATTTGCGAACAGTCGGTAATCGAGGTCCTGCAACATTGGAAAATTATGATTTTCTAGAAAAAATGAGTCATTTTGACAGAGAGCGAGTTCCAGAACGGGTTGTGCATGCTCGTGGAGCTGGAGCACATGGGTATTTTGAAACCTATGGTGTTGTTGGCAATGAACCTATCTCTAAGTATACACGTGCAAAAGTCTTTCAGGATAAAGGGAAAAAAACACCTGTCTTTGTGCGTTTTTCAACTGTTATACATGGTGGTCACTCCCCAGAAACATTGCGTGATCCCCGCGGTTTTGCAGTAAAGTTTTATACAGAGGATGGCAATTGGGATTTAGTAGGCAATAATTTAAAGATCTTCTTTATTCGTGATGCGCTCAAATTTCCAGATATGATTCATGCTTTTAAGCCTGATCCCATTACTAATATTCAAAACGTTGAACGTTTTTTTGATTTTTGTGCTAGCTCACCAGAAACCTTCCATATGGTAACATTCGTTTACTCTCCTTGGGGGATTCCAGCAAATTATCGTATGATGCAGGGCTCTGGGGTTAATACGTACAAGTGGGTGAATAGTGAAGGCAAGGCAGTCCTTGTCAAATATCATTGGGAACCGCTACAAGGTATTAAAAATTTAACACAAAAAGAAGCAGAGGAAATCCAACAGAAAAATTTCAATCATGCTACACAAGATTTATATGATGCTATCGAACGTGGAGACTTCCCCGAATGGGAGCTACATGTTCAAATTATGGAGGATGGTTCACACCCTGAGCTTGATTTTGATCCATTGGATGATACAAAGCTTTGGCCAAACGATCAATTTCCATGGTATCCAGTTGGCAAAATGGTGTTAAACAAAAACCCTGAAGACTATTTTGCTGAGGTGGAACAGGCTACTTTCGGGACAGGGGTGCTTGTTGATGGCTTAGACTTCTCTGATGATAAAATGTTGCAAGGTCGTACTTTCTCTTATTCTGATACACAACGCCATCGTGTAGGCGCCAACTACTTACAGCTTCCAATTAATGCACCAAAAAAACGTGTAGCGACCAATCAACATGGTGGGCAAATGATGTATAAGCGTGATTTGGCACCTGGACAAAATCCACATATTAATTATGAGCCATCCATGCTGAATGGATTAAAGGAAGCAACACAAGCTGGTAAAGAATATACACCATACATTGAAGGGAACCTTGTTCGTGAATCGATTGATCGTCAAAGTAATACGAAACAGGCTGGTGAAACCTATCGTAACTTTGAACAGTGGGAACGCGAAGAACTTCTTGAAAATTTAATACGTGATCTATCGGTCTGTCATGAGGATATTCAAAATGCCATGATTGCTTTGGCACAAGAAGCCGACGAAGAATATGGTCGCTTACTCAAGGAAGGTTTGCACAACGCTAAAAAAGATTCCTCTGCATCAAAACCACTTGGCAATATCCATGGTGATCAAGCACCTCAAGATGCCATGAATAAAGGACACGACGCTGAGCCATATTGACGAAGCTAAAAAAGACATTACATTTTTTGTAATGTCTTTTACTTTATTGTTCATATGCCTTATACCAATCATAAGGTTGAATTTCCTTTAATGATTTAAATACCAATTCTCCATCTGCATTCGTAATCGCTGCCTTAACATTTTCTCCCCAATAAAAAAGTCTTTCCTGACAGACTCCACAGGGTGTCAGCACTACAAATTTAGATGTTTCATCTTCCCTAGCAACACAAATCGAATGCGTAACTTTTGTATTCAATTTATGTGCCTCTAAAATAGCACCTGTTTCCATACATAATTCAGTAGCAGCATTCATTACCTCGGGAGCGACACTTGTTAAAATTTGCCCATCCGCGGTATATAAGGCTGCAGCTCCTCCCCATCCAGTGGGATATCTTTTTTCTGCTAGTGCAACCGCAGCTTCATACAGTACTTTTTCAATATCCATATTTCCTCTCGCTATCATACATGCACACCTGGTAATATTTTCAACACCTTTTCCTGTGCGTCTAAAATTGCCTCTGTTCCTAATGGAATGGCTATATTCGTTGTTTCATGTCCGAACTTAAAACCTGCCACGACTGGTATTCCTAAATCTGCAAAATACTCCTTCATTAACGAATGAAGTGCTTCTTCATCAGATCCTGTCTGTGTAAATGAACCAATGACGACTCCTGCTAATTGCTCAAATTTCCTTGCTTGTTTTAAATGCTGAAGCATTGAGTCAATAACTGGAATTGTTTCATTTACATCCTCTATTAATAAAATCCTACCTTCAGTTCTTACTTCAAATTTGGTACCTAGTGTGCTGACAAGACGATAGAGATTTCCTCCGATCATTTCACCACGTGTGATGCCCCCAGCAATCGTTGTTAGCGGAGAAATTGCCTCTGTATACTGAATTTCCATAGGGGAAAATAGCTGTAAAAACATTTTTTTTGATAAATCATCCATCTTATTAGCTGACATCAGCATTGGCCCATGAAATGTCACCATATTGGCATACTCATTAATCGCACAATGTAAATATGTAACATCAGAAAAGCCCCAGAAAATCTTAGGATTTTCTTCTATTAAAGCATAATCAATTTTATCAGCAATTCTGGCAGAGCCATAGCCTCCCTTTACACAAAAGATTGCTTTCACTTCTGGGTTTTTTACCATCTCATGAAAATCAGCTAGTCTGATTTCATCACTTCCTGCCAAATATTCATGTTTTGCATGAATCGTATCACCCAGAATATAGCGAAGACCCAATTCGTCCAAAAAAGCTACTGCTTCTCCTAGTTTTTCAGGCTCTACAAGACTTGAAAGTGCAACAACACCGACTAAATCTCCCTTTTGTAAACATGGTACGGTACTTTTCACAGTTATTCCTCCTCTTGTTGTCCTTATTTTAGCATAGCAAAACTTCAGAGGCATTGATTATTGCTATACTGACTGCCTATAATTAACTTTACTATTCAATTAATAAAGGGGTTAAAGCATCTTGAAAATTCCACCATATATATTATTAGTACTCGCAACTCTTTTATGGGGTGGTAATTTTGTTATTGGACGTGCCGTTAGTGAAGATATTCCTCCCCTAACACTTGCCTTTTTACGCTGGTGCGTCGCATTTATTATCTTTTTTCCCATTGCATTTCACCAATTAAAACGTGAATGGCGGTTACTGAAAAGACATTGGTTTATTGTCATCATTCTTTCATTAACAGGTGTTACAGCATTTAACACACTTGTTTACATTGGATTACATTACACAACGTCCATTAATGCATCTTTAATGAACTCTTCTACGCCCATAATGATTTACATACTTTCCTTTATTTTTTTGAAGGAAAAACTATCAAAATATCAGTTAATAGGGACCGTTCTATCACTGAGTGGAGTTGCCTTTATTATAATGGGTGGCTCTTTTACAAGGATTGTCGATTTTACTTTCAACAAAGGGGATTTAATTGTAATCGCAGCAGTATTATGTTGGAGCATATATTCATTACTCATTAAACAATATGCAACTCGCTTACCAGGGCAGTCTACCTTTCTAGTGACGATTGGACTTGGGGCTATGATGCTATTTCCTTTTTCTCTCTATGAAACACTGTCTAGTGCAACAGCAATTCATTGGGAATGGTCAACCTTTGCTGCTATTTTATATGTTGGTATTTTTGCCTCTATCATTGCTTTTCTCTGCTGGAACAGTGGTGTTATACAGTTGGGAGCGAACAAAGCAAGTATTTATTTAAATTTCATTCCTGTTTTTGCCTCCATTTTTGCTGTTCTTTTTCTTGATGAGAAATTGCATTCATTTCAGCTTATAGGTGGACTAGCCGTTGTAGCAGGGGTTATTTTATCAGGAAAAATAAATAAGCAAAGACTTCAATCCTAAGAAGTCTTTGCTTATTTTTGCTAATTCGTACCACCATAAATTACTGTAACATTAGGATGGTTTAATAATTGGCTTGCTGGGAACTCTTCTGTAATATGACCACTTTTCAATTTCTCAATCGCCGCGAGTTTTTTTTCACCAAAGGCAATGAGGATGATTTCCTTTGCCTTCATTATGGAGTGAATGCCCATTGTAATGGCATGTGTTGGTACTTCAGACGGATCATCAAAATAAATAGCATTTTCTGTTCTTGTTGACTCTGTTAGCTCCACAATATTCGTCTTGGCATCAAACGATGTGCCTGGTTCATTAAAAGCAATATGTCCATTTACACCGATACCTAGAAGCTGTAAATCAATGCCTCCTGCTTCTTCAATGCGCTTATCATATGCAGCACATTCTTCAGCTAAATTGGCTGCCTGTCCATTTGGCAAATGGACATTTTTCGGCTGTATATCCACAAAATTAAATAAATTCTCATGCATAAATGTAAAGTAACTTGCTGGACTTGATTGCTCAATGCCAACATACTCATCCAAGTTAAAAGTTTGTACTTCCTTAAAAGATAAATGGCCAGCTTGGTGTCGTGCCACTAATTCTTTATACATGCCTACAGGTGATCCACCAGTTGCTAAACCTAAAACACTATCAGGTTTCTCTTGTATTTGTTTTGAGAAAATAGTAGCTGCCACTTCACTCATTTCCTCATATGTATTCACTTCTATCCATTTCATTCTTTATACGATACCTACCTTACCATTAATATTATTAACTAATATGTAAAATATTTCACTTTATAGTAGCTAATATATTAATCTTACTAGTTATTTAGCTATTTTTCTATCATTTCCTACTTCAGTTTATGCGTGTAATCTAAGACTATTTCGGTTATGTTATTAATAAGGAAGTGAGGCGATTTTATGAATTTACAAATTCAGCACTATTTACAGTATATTCAATTTCAAGGAACGTTAGAGCCATCTATTCAACTACTTGGACAACTACAAACTAAACATCTATTAACCATTCCCTATGAAAATTTAGATGTTGCCTTGAATCGTGGTATCTCCTTCGCTATTCCTGATATATTTAAGAAAATAATTATTGATAAACGTGGTGGCAATTGTTTTGAATTAAATATCTTATTCAGCTGGCTTCTACGAGAGCTTGGCTTTTCTGTCACCAATCGTTATGCCCAGTTTTGGCGCAACGTAGCGGAAAATATCCCTCCACAGGAAATTCCCATGCATCAATTATTGCTAGTGAATGTGAATGGACAATACTATATCTCAGATGTAGGCGTCGGTGCATTAGCACCCTGTAAACCAGTGCCACTGATTGCTGGCTATCAACACAGTGAAGGTAAAGAGTTATATAAAATAGATTATGATGAAGCGAATGGTTGGATGCTGTTGGAACAAACTAAACATAGTTGGCGTTTGCTTTATAGTTTTCACGATGATGCCAATGATGCAAAATTTGCACCACGACTTTCCAAGCAAAAAAATAAAATTGCTATGATTCGAACCATTGGTGGCCGTCATACCATGATGAACAACGAATTTAGAATCTATGAGGGTTCTTCTTTAACAACCTATACAACACAAAATGAAAAGGAATGGTTACAAGCCCTTCAGCGATTTTTCAATATTACATTACAAGATTAAAAATAAAGCAAGCCTACTAAGAAATGTAGGCTTGCTTCCTATTTTTTCATGGTGCGATTAAGCAGTTCAAGCACGACAATATCATTGTGTAACTCTTTCACTAAACCTATTCCATCCACAAAATAATAGGTTTTCACTGTACCATTAATTATGGATTTTTCTTCTAGTATGACCACACCTGAATATTGTACCTCTCCAGCTTGAACAATACCATTGGTCGTTTTAACTGTTACTCGTTTACCTGACGTAACGCCAGCATCATCCTCATGTAAAATAACACCTATCCTAAGTGGTAGCTCCAAATATAAATCATAATGAGTGTTACCATCACGGGCAATGGCTTGACCATATATACGATCATCGCCATATATCAGTTCATTAGGAAAGGCTTGTTCTGAACTTAGATTTTCGACTACCCATACATCATTTTTACCGTCATGGTGATCGAATTGATAGTCTAATGTATAACGTTGATGATCATTTAAAGAATAATAGGCATACGTATAAATAAAAGCACGATCTTTTAGCAAATCTGGTTTAGATAGTGTCATAGCACGTGCTAAAAACGCTGAAAAGTGAGCACGTGTAACAGGTTCATCTGGTTTAAATGTACCGTCATCATAGCCCCTTACTAAATGATTATGAGCTAGGGTTAAAATTTCTTTATATCCTGATGTTTGTTCTGTTACATCTGTAAAATAAGCATTCCCAGAACCCTTCAGCTGGAAAGCCCTTTGTAGCACAATAGCCATTTGACCTCTTGTCATTGTTGCATTTGGATGAAATGTATGGACATCATCAAATATACCCGCATTTTGTACCGCTGCGATTTCTTTATAATACTTATGTGCGGTCGTTACATCCTGATAGTTTGGATTCTCTATATTGATTGTATTTAACGCTAAAGCACGAGTTAATATAACAGCTACCTGTGCCTTCGTTACATTTTCATTTGGTTTGAACAGGTTATTTGAATAGCCCTTTACAATATCCTGATCCACTAAATAATTAATTTCTGTTGATAATGTTTCATCTGCTAAATCTATAAAGCTTGCTGCTTGTGCTTCCTTAGGTAATATGGCAACCGTAATTAGGATCAAACATACTAGTTTCAATAGTTTTTTCATGTTTTCCCTCCTTCCTCGATCCTTTACCCCTCCAAACCATTTCTTACTCTTCAAACAAAAATACCACAACCATAAATTATATGATTGTGGTCATTCCTATTAGTACATAGTATTTGTTAACACGACACCGTCGCTTATTCTAATAATACGGTCTGTGTAAGTAAGCATTTCCTCATCGTGCGTCACCATTAATGTTGTAATATTTAATGTTTTAGTTAATTCTTTTAGTAGCAACATAATTTCCTTGGAGCGCCGGGAATCTAAACTAGCCGTTGGTTCATCAGCAAATAATACTTTCGGTTGATGAATAATAGCACGTGCAATTGCTACACGTTGCTTCTCTCCCCCTGACAAGGAGGAAGGGTAGGCAGTTTTACGATGTTCCATTCCGACTAACTTCAATAGCCGATTGACTTCATATTCCTGTTCATTCTTCTTTAATGGAGATTCAGCCACATCTAGCATTAATAGCAATTGTTCCTCTACTGTCAAAAATGGAACAAGATGAGCAAATTGAAAAACAAAGCCGAATTTACTTGCACGTAATTTTCGTACCTGTTCAGTTTTCATCGTCGTAAGATTCTGCTCTTCAAATAGCACTTGCCCATCTGTTGCTGGTTGTAGTCCAGCAGCAATCGTTAATAATGTACTTTTCCCAGAGCCAGAAGCACCTACCAATGCTGTAATCTCTCCTTCTTTTAAAGAAAGATTGATGCCCTTTAAGATCTCTTCCTCCACTTCACCATTCTTAAACGTTTTTCGTACTTCATCAATTGTAAATAACGTCATGATTAAGCCTCCCCTTGCTGTATTGCTTGTAACGGTTCAATTTTTTTAATTTGCATTCCTGACAAGGTTGCACCGATAAAGCCTATGAGGAGGAATACAAAGGATAACTGTGTTGTAGTCCCTATTGTTAAAGTGAATGGCATCCCCTTAGGAGCAACTATATTAAATAACTGGCTAAGGCTGACTGATACCACAAGTGAAAAGATTGTAATAATAGCCATCTGTGTCCAGATCATTTTAAATAGCTTACTTGTTTTTAATCCGATCGCTTTTAAAATGCCGTACAAGCCAATTTTTTGTACATTCATCATGTAGAAGAAAATAGCAAACAACATCCCACTAATCACAACTAAGAACCATATAATCATATTTAAAGATAATTGTTCCGCATTATAACTGGGGATAGTTTTGAGAAACTCTTTATTGCTATATGCTTGCAATCCCTTAATATCATTTGGCTCACTATTTGGTACAAAAATCAACTGTTTATCAGCTACTCGATACATCTCCTGGTAAGCCTCTTCACTAATATAAGCAACGGGAGCATGGCTATATTTTTTTTGCTCTACAAAACCTTTTACAATGAACTTTCCACTGTATTGATTATTCGTTAATATATCTCCAACTTGTATTCCTTTATCTTGTAGTGAGCTATCCAAAAGCACCTCGTCTTGATGCACATTGCTAAAAAGTGAAGATTCCGTTGATGTCACAAAGGCTACACTTTGTTGTTTATCATCCTGATCATTTAAAAAGCCCATCTGGATCGAAAAAGCTACTGCCTCTTTTTCTTTACTTATGACTTTCTGCTGCAGGTGGCTATCGATTCTTGAAAGATTAAACGTGCCATCCGCATCCTCAGCCATATAAAATTGTCCCTTCGGTAAATCCTTAATTAAAGCCGCATTATCCTGTGACAGACCATTTGCTAAACCCGAGATAATAAACGTTAAAAAACTAACTAGGAAGATAATGGAGCCCAAGATTAAAAACCGTACTTTATTCTTCTTCATTTCTTTCCAGGCAAGATTCATCACTAACCCCTCCATTTCTTTGATTACTCCTAGCTTAAAATTGTTAAATGAACAGAGCATGAACTAATCGTTAAAATGTAGAGATCCTATAAAAAGCCGCTCTATAAAGGCATTTTTATCCCATAGAGTGGCTTCTTTTGTGAATCTTATCTATCTTTACTTGCTAAAATCTTTTTTTTAACAAAATTTCTCCTCTATAAATGAATTGATATTTTTAATAACAATTATATATTTTGTAAAACTTATAGTAAGGTTTGTTTAACAGATTACATAATAAGTACGCTACCTTTGAATCCATTGATATCAAGGGCTTTAGAGTATAATCTTTCGGTTTTCCGACCATCGTAGAATACCTCGATGGACAAGTAACCGAATGTTATAATTTAAATCTGGTCAAAAAACCGAAATTTTATACTTTTATAAAATCATAAGTATCAAAGAAAGTATACGAATTCGAAAAATACAAGACACAATGTATATAGTAAAATAATGTAACTCAATAATCGAAAACAGCAGAGGTTACATAGTCAAAAATTTATTGTCTATGTAACCTCTGCTGTTTTTTAAACCTTGGTTTTCTACATTAGGCGCACCGAGATTAACCATATGTGTAACATTATTTCTTTATAGTCATCATTCATCTAAAGGTGGTGGTGAAAAATCTTTAGCGATTTACTAAATCTCTTAAAGTCTTATCGTATAATCTATAAATAACAGACATAATTTCCTCGTCTATTTCATCAACAAATTCAACTACTTGTTCGTCCTCAACGTTTTCCACATTCTTATCTTCTACTATCGAAGAACACCTCCTCTTATAAAATTAGGCCTATTTATATTTTATCATATGTGAATGCTTTTACTAAACTGACGATATATAAGTAAAGTAAAACCAACCTTTAGTTTAAGTACTAGAGGTTGGTTTTTTAACCGTATTAAAATAAAAGGCTATTCGTAATATGTAGTAGAATAAACTTATATTTTACTAAACAATCGATAATCAAGTGGCGTGAAGCCATCTTTTTAATTTGCCTTATCAGTTATAAACACCATTGGCATATACATACATCGAGATTGTTCCCCCACTGTTTGTTCCTGTTGAACCAGTATAAGATACTGTTGCATTAACGATTAGCATAGAAGTGTTATTCTTATCAACAGAAGTACCTGTTGCTTTCAAGTTAGAAGAAGATGGTTTATTGATTATCTTGGCTGAATGGCTTGTAGCCCCCACTATTTTCCCATCAGATATACATGTTGCATTAATGACTACAGAACCAAGGTTAGCGTTATTATAAAGGTCAGTCATTACAACTGTCTTGGTTGCATTTATCCCCGCTCGTGTTAATGTAGGAAGAACTCTAAATTCAATCCCGTCGATTTCGTAAACTTGCTCAGAATTGTCCGAAGCATCAATTTCGAGAAGAAAACCTTTTTCTGTGGGTTCTTCAGTTTCTGCTTCTTGTGCAAAAGCAGCTACTGGTGTTACGATACATAGAATCATTGTCAACATACTCATCATCCATTTTTTCATTGTTAAATCCCTCTCTTTTTTCATATTTTCTTGTATAACTACTGAGATTCGAAGGTGGCATCACAGCCCTTAAAGAAATTTTTCTATATGTGATAGTTCGAGAGATGCTAAGTTTCTTAATAATATAAGAGAAGCCTACATCACTCAGCTATACAACACGATTCCTATGGTGTAGACTTCATATATCTTGGTGTAGTACCTATAGAATTCTGACTTGGGAAAGGCAGATGATCATTGTTCGTTACCCAACCACCAAAACGAAATGTAAATTCCACTCGTGCGTCTGTATTCTTTGTATCAATATCTTGCATATAGTCTTTCAATCTATTTTCTAGGAAATTCGGTGTGATGAAATCTGCATATGGTATAGACTTTAACTCATGAAAAGGCAACAAATAGGCTTCAATAAGGGTATTGAGCTCATCATATTCAACAGGTGCTAGTAGCTCATAGTCATATTCAATATGAATTACCGTTGTATATTTTTGTCCATTCTGTTTATGCACAATTTCAATCGGGTATTGGTATCTTGCTTCAGTTCCAATGACACCCTCTGAAAACACATCACGATAGAGCTCTTTGTTTATAGTAGGCTCAGGTGGCACAGTTATTCTATCACTCATATTCTTTGGGTAAATAATAAATTTGTCTGTTGCAAAGTAGCCTCTTGATGCACCATTTAAAATGGATTCTTTCATAAATGTTTCGTCTAAATAGCTCAACGGCTTACTGGAAATAGCAAATGCTGAACTGACAGCCATTCCACCTGTTGTAAGTAAAATTAATAGTGCCATCACAACGATTCCTGATTTCTTCTTACTCATATCCATAATGGAGAGTATTCTCTTTTTTAGAATTTGTGTACTTCCTAGAAAATTTGTAGAAAAAACACCTTCTCCTCTTTTTAATTTCTCAGCATGTAGTATCGTCTGACTATACGTTTTTCTAAGTTGGATGTCAGTATTTTTTACTACTTCCTCATCACAAGCGTGTTCACAAAGGTTGTCCAGTTCTTTAGCGAATAGATAGAACAATGGATTGAACCAATGAATACTACTAATCAACAATACAAAAGCTTTATACCATAAATCCTTTCGTTTTAAATGAACTAACTCATGCTTCAATATCAAGCTTAGTTCTTCTTCTCGATAAGAATTATTAGATAGCCAGATAGTATTTTTAGTAAATCCCACTAACATGGGGGAATGGATAAAGCTACATTCTTTCAATGCGATTTCCTTAGTGATATTCATTTCGCTTTTAACTTTTTCAAGCAAATGAAGGGTTTTCGGTTCAGTTATCGTTTGCCCCCATCTTTTCACCATGTACATAAATCGATAATGTTTTACAAGATGAACTGCCAAAAATACAACGATTCCTAAAATCCAAATTATCATCACCATCTGCCAAACAGAAAGTGCTGTCACTGTATCTACGGATGAGGACACAAGCGTTATCTGACTACTGTTAGTTGGAACAGGTTCTTTAGATGGTATTTGCACCGATTCTGATAGATTGACAACTGGGGTCGATATATTGATTGTAAATGGTAAAATAAAGCCTACAAGGATAGCAAGCCAGCCATAATAAAGCCATCTAGCACTGTATCGTTTTAAAAGGAAAGGCGTTACAGCTATAAAAAGTAGTCCAATAAAGGACATAACTACTGATTTAAAGAATAAACCTACCATGATACTGTGCATATTAATCCCTCTTTTCTTCCACCCATTTAATTAATGATGCTAAATCTTCATTAGAAATAGTATCGGATTTATAGAGTGTACTCACTAAATTCATAAAGGAGTTTTTATGATAGAGCTTCATAAAATGCTCTGTTTCAAAACTTAGATATGCACCTTTTTCTACTATAGGGTAATAAAATCTCTCCTTACCTTTTTTCTCACTACGAAGAAATCCACGTTCAGTTAATCTTTGCATAAGGGATACTACGGTTTGGATTTTCCAACCTTTCTCATTTCCTATTTCGTGCATTATTATACCTGTAGTAATTGGAGGATTACTTTCCCAAACTATCTTCATAATCTCAAATTCTGCTTCAGGCAATTTTTTCATATTTACTCACCCCTTTTTTATTTAAGTCAATTGTCTTATATGTATAATATATCTTTTTCGAAACAGTGTCAAATTCTGTTATATATGGGCATAATGATATTAAAATACCAAAAGTTATCCCAACAGCCATTGCATTTTCTGTTCCAAGTTGCAGAAATTCTCTATTATGATGAAAGTTATTAGAAAAATTTGATATAAAACGATCAATTATATGTAGCTACGGAAAAAGAATTATGGGCAGGTATTACATAAAAAAGCAAAAGCAATAGAATTAAAAACAAACCTTTTGACCTATAAAAATATTAATATTTTGAAAGTATGATACTTATAATTGAAGGCAATGGAGAACCACTTAAAAAAGTTAATCACGTTTTAGAAAAAGTCTTCGAAAATATAAAAGAAAGTATAGTGTATTCTAATTAAGAAATTAATATCTTACTTTCTCTTAAAAAGAGAAAATATCGAAATTATTATATTTCAGAATTAACCGGTTAATTCACTAAATATAATCGAATATGCTAACAAGGGAAAAACCCAAGCAACAGATATTCCAATGGATATTTCATCACTTTGGATAACTACTGCTTGGGGTTTTTGCGTTTGTAAATACAATGGAGGAAAAGGAAATGCAACAGCTATCAGTGACATTAACAATCCCTATTCCAGCCGATTCAATAATCATTTCAAAGGTAGAATTGGAGAAACTAAAAAAGGCACAACTCGTAGGAGTTTACTGGTCTATGAAAGATCTTGAAAATAGAATTAACCGAAAGAATGAGTGGATAAAAGAAAATATTCTTTATCCATCAAAGTTCAGGAAAATGCTTGATGTTGGATCAGATGGCTTTGTCTTTTACCCAAAATCAAAAGGGCAAACATGGTCTTTTCAGGCATCTAAAATGGCCGCGTTTTTAGAAAAACATTTTAAAGATATTTTTTCTTAAAACCAATATTAAATGAATCAAATGTAAAAATTAACTTCTCTTTAAAATTTATTCCTTATAGAAAGTAAATTCATTGTTAATAATAGAAACCATATTCTTAAAATATATTTTTTTTAGAGGTGAATAGCAGTGGCAAGTATTCAAAAACGTGGAAAAACATATCAATATACAATTAGCCGTATGGTGAATGCCTATTCGAAAGGGAGGTTTTCATACAAAAAAGGAAGCAACGATTGCAGCAGCTGAAACGGAAGCTATGTTAAATAAGGGGGTTATCCCTCTTTTAAACCCAGCTCCCTTTGACGAATACTTTGAAAACTGGGTAAAGCTATACAAAAGTAACTTAGCAATAGCAACTTTAAAACATTACAACTACACATATGACCGCATTAAAGAATTTTTTAACAGTACACCTTTACAAGAAATTTCAACCCAAGATTACCAAAAGTTTTTAAACCAATTAGGATCTACACGTTCGAAGGAAACTGTAGAAAAAGTGAATGGTCATATTCGTGCGTGTGTCCTTGATGCCGTTGACGAACAAATCATACCACGTGACTTCACAAGGAAAGCTGAATTGAAATATACTGTTGATGCAAAAGAAGAATTCGAAAAGTATTTAAATTACCATGATAGTATTTTATTATTGAATGGTCTTAAAAATCGATTAGATCAAGGTTTAGATTATTATCAGCTATTATTAGGTTTAACAACCGGATTACGTTTTGAAGAATTAGTTGGCCTTGTATATAGTGATTTTGACTCCAATCATAATGAATTAAATATAGATAAAACCTGGGGATATAATAACAGAATGCCTAGAGGATTTGGACCTTTAAAAAATAAAGCGTCCAAAAGAAAAATTAAATTAGAAGGCACAACAATGGAGTTATTTAAAGACCTAATCAAAACAACTCCTGATAATGAACATCATTTAGTGTTTTATAATGAAAAATCAAAATACAAAGTGATCACGAATGAGCGAGCAAATGATGTTTTAAAGGAAGTGTTACTCGAATTAAATATTCGACCACTTATTACAATGCACGGTTTAAGGCATACTCATGGTAGTATTTTATTGCACAAGAAAGCGTCTTACCAATACGTAAGTAGACGCTTAGGTCATGAAGACATTGAAACAACAATGAGAACTTATGCACATCTTTTAAAAGAAACAATTGAAGAAAACGATCAATTGGCAATCGATACTTTTACAGAAATGTATCAGGAGAATAACAGTTAACGCCTCACAATGTACAAATTAAATCCAATTAAAAAAGCCCATGTTTATTTTTCAAACATGAGCTTTTTTAGTTTGCTCTCCTTTATCGATCACATTTTCTCGGATTGCAGCATGTGTAAAAACTTGTGTAAAATGAACCTGCCTGTGTGTAAAATGTGTGTAAAAAGATTTCGATTCTTATCGTTTCCTATCGTAACCCAAGAAATGTAAAAAGCTCACAAACCCTGTTCTATCAAGGTTTGTGAGCTTTCTAATCTTACTAAACGTAACGTATATGTACGTGATGATACCGGTGGTCGGGGTCGAACCGACACTCCAAAGGAACACGATTTTGAGTCGTGCGCGTCTGCCAATTCCGCCACACCGGCATAATGGAGATAAAAAAAATCGGATAAACCGATTAACAGTTAAAATATGGAGGCGGCAACCGGATTTGAACCGGTGATAAGGGTGTTGCAGACCCGTGCCTTACCACTTGGCTATGCCGCCGTCATACATGGAGCGGAAGACGAGGTTCGAACTCGCGACCCCCACCTTGGCAAGGTGGTGTTCTACCACTGAACTACTTCCGCAAAAATGGCTGGGGTACTAGGATTCGAACCTAGGCATGACGGAATCAAAATCCGTTGCCTTACCGCTTGGCTATACCCCAACAATGGGGCGACTGATGGGAATCGAACCCACGAATGCCGGAACCACAATCCGGTGCGTTAACCACTTCGCCACAATCGCCATTGTATTATGTTGTTTATTAATTTTATATTAGATGGGGCGACTGATGGGAATCGAACCCACGAATGCCGGAACCACAATCCGGTGCGTTAACCACTTCGCCACAATCGCCATAAAATTAATTGGCAGGGGCAGTAGGAATCGAACCCACACCAAAGGTTTTGGAGACCTCTATTCTACCGTTGAACTATGCCCCTAAAATAATAAAACTGGTGGAGGGGGACGGATTCGAACCGCCGAACCCTAAGGAGCGGATTTACAGTCCGCCGCGTTTAGCCACTTCGCTACCCCTCCGGGAAAATCTGGTGCCGGCTATAGGAATCGAACCCACGACCTACTGATTACAAGTCAGTTGCTCTACCTGCTGAGCTAAACCGGCAAAAAAACAAGATGGGTCAGGACGGAATCGAACCGCCGACACTTAGAGCTTCAATCTAATGCTCTACCAACTGAGCTACTGACCCATATTTTAAAATAAATGGCGGTCCCGACCGGGATCGAACCGGCGATCTCCTGCGTGACAGGCAGGCATGTTAACCGCTACACCACGGGACCATTTGGTTGCGGGGGCTGGATTTGAACCAACGACCTTCGGGTTATGAGCCCGACGAGCTACCACTGCTCCACCCCGCGATAATACTATAATATTGTGAAAATAATGGTGGAGGATGACGGGCTCGAACCGCCGACCCTCTGCTTGTAAGGCAGATGCTCTCCCAGCTGAGCTAATCCTCCATCTGGGTATTGAAATGGTGACCCCTACGGGATTCGAACCCGTGTTACCGCCGTGAAAGGGCGGTGTCTTAACCACTTGACCAAGGGGCCATCGTTTGGAACACATCAAAGTGCTGGCGGAGAGTAAGGGATTTGAACCCTTGAGACAGTGTTAACCGCCTACACGATTTCCAATCGTGCTCCTTCGGCCACTCGGACAACTCTCCAAGAATGGCTCCGAAGGCAGGACTCGAACCTGCGACAACCTGATTAACAGTCAGGTGCTACTACCAACTGAGCTACTTCGGAATAATTTTAGTATATAGCCTAGCGACGTCCTACTCTCACAGGGGGAAGCCCCCAACTACCATCGGCGCTAAAGAGCTTAACTTCCGTGTTCGGTATGGGAACGGGTGTGACCTCTTTGCCATCATCACTAGACTATTTGAAAGACAATACTTATTATAACATATCTTATAAAAATTACAAGTATATTCTAATATTTTATTCTTTCAAAACTGGATAAACGGTGCATTGAATGTTTCAAACTTTTTTGGTTAAGTCCTCGATCGATTAGTATTCGTCAGCTCCATGTGTCACCACACTTCCACCTCGAACCTATCTACCTCATCGTCTTTGAGGGATCTTACTTACTTGCGTAATGGGAAATCTCATCTTGAGGGGGGCTTCATGCTTAGATGCTTTCAGCACTTATCCCGTCCACACATAGCTACCCAGCGATGCCTTTGGCAAGACAACTGGTACACCAGCGGTGTGTCCATCCCGGTCCTCTCGTACTAAGGACAGCTCCTCTCAAATTTCCTACGCCCACGACGGATAGGGACCGAACTGTCTCACGACGTTCTGAACCCAGCTCGCGTACCGCTTTAATGGGCGAACAGCCCAACCCTTGGGACCGACTACAGCCCCAGGATGCGATGAGCCGACATCGAGGTGCCAAACCTCCCCGTCGATGTGGACTCTTGGGGGAGATAAGCCTGTTATCCCCGGGGTAGCTTTTATCCGTTGAGCGATGGCCCTTCCATGCGGAACCACCGGATCACTAAGCCCGTCTTTCGACCCTGCTCGACTTGTAGGTCTCGCAGTCAAGCTCCCTTGTGCCTTTACACTCTACGAATGATTTCCAACCATTCTGAGGGAACCTTTGGGCGCCTCCGTTACCTTTTAGGAGGCGACCGCCCCAGTCAAACTGTCCGCCTGACACTGTCTCCTGCCCCGCTAAGGGGCATGGGTTAGAATTTCAATACAACCAGGGTAGTATCCCACCGACGCCTCCTTCGAAGCTGGCGCTCCGAGATCTCTGGCTCCTACCTATCCTGTACAAGTTGTACCAAAATTCAATATCAGGCTACAGTAAAGCTCCACGGGGTCTTTCCGTCCTGTCGCGGGTAACCTGCATCTTCACAGGTACTATAATTTCACCGAGTCTCTCGTTGAGACAGTGCCCAGATCGTTACGCCTTTCGTGCGGGTCGGAACTTACCCGACAAGGAATTTCGCTACCTTAGGACCGTTATAGTTACGGCCGCCGTTTACTGGGGCTTCAATTCGCAGCTTCGCTTGCGCTAACCACTCCTCTTAACCTTCCAGCACCGGGCAGGCGTCAGCCCCTATACGTCACCTTACGGTTTTGCAGAGACCTGTGTTTTTGCTAAACAGTCGCCTGGGCCTATTCACTGCGGCTCTCATGCGCTTGCACGCTCAAGAGCACCCCTTCTCCCGAAGTTACGGGGTCATTTTGCCGAGTTCCTTAACGAGAGTTCTCTCGCACACCTTAGGATTCTCTCCTCGACTACCTGTGTCGGTTTGCGGTACGGGCACCTCTCACCTCGATAGAGGCTTTTCTTGGCAGTGTGAAATCAGGAACTTCGTCCATACGGACTCGCCATCACAGCTCAACGTTACAGTGTGCGGATTTGCCTACACACACGCCTTACTGCTTGGACGCGCACAACCAACGGCGCGCTTACCCTATCCTACTGCGTCCCCCCATTTCTCAAACGGTGAGGAGGTGGTACAGGAATATCAACCTGTTGTCCATCGCCTACGCCTATCGGCCTCGGCTTAGGTCCCGACTAACCCTGAGCGGACGAGCCTTCCTCAGGAAACCTTAGTCATACGGTGGACGGGATTCTCACCCGTCTTTCGCTACTCATACCGGCATTCTCACTTCTAAGCGCTCCACCAGTCCTTCCGGTCTGACTTCAACGCACTTAGAACGCTCTCCTACCACTGACATCGTAGATGTCAATCCACAGCTTCGGTGAATCGTTTAGCCCCGATACATTTTCGGCGCAGCGTCACTCGACCAGTGAGCTATTACGCACTCTTTAAATGATGGCTGCTTCTAAGCCAACATCCTGGTTGTCTGTGCAACGCCACATCCTTTTCCACTTAACGATTACTTTGGGACCTTAGCTGGTGGTCTGGGCTGTTTCCCTTTTGACTACGGATCTTATCACTCGCAGTCTGACTCCCGTGTATAAATATCTGGCATTCGGAGTTTGTCTGAATTCGGTAAACCGGGATGGCCCCCTAGTCCAAACAGTGCTCTACCTCCAGTATTCTCATCACGAGGCTAGCCCTAAAGCTATTTCGGAGAGAACCAGCTATCTCCAAGTTCGATTGGAATTTCTCCGCTACCCACACCTCATCCCCGCACTTTTCAACGTGCGTGGGTTCGGGCCTCCAGTAAGTGTTACCTCACCTTCACCCTGGACATGGGTAGATCACCTGGTTTCGGGTCTACGACCACGTACTACTTCGCCCTATTCAGACTCGCTTTCGCTGCGGCTCCGCCTTCTAAAGCTTAACCTTGCACGTAATCGTAACTCGCCGGTTCATTCTACAAAAGGCACGCTATCACCCATTAACGGGCTCTAACTACTTGTAGGCACACGGTTTCAGGATCTCTTTCACTCCCCTTCCGGGGTGCTTTTCACCTTTCCCTCACGGTACTGGTTCACTATCGGTCACTAGGTAGTATTTAGCCTTGGGAGATGGTCCTCCCGGATTCCGACGGAATTTCACGTGTTCCGCCGTACTCAGGATCCACTCAGGAGAGAACGAACTTTCGACTACAGGGCTTTTACCTGCTCTGGCGGACCTTTCCAAGTCGCTTCATCTAACTCGCTCTTTTGTAACTCCGTATTGAGTGTCCTACAACCCCAAGAGGCAAGCCTCTTGGTTTGGGCTCTTCCCGTTTCGCTCGCCGCTACTCAGGGAATCGATTTTTCTTTCTCTTCCTCCAGGTACTTAGATGTTTCAGTTCCCTGGGTCTGCCTTCAAGACGCTATGTATTCACGTCAAGATACTACGCGATTAAACGTAGTGGGTTCCCCCATTCGGAAATCTCCGGATCAAAGCTCACTTACAGCTCCCCGAAGCATATCGGTGTTAGTGCCGTCCTTCTTCGGCTCCTAGTGCCAAGGCATTCGCCGTGCGCCCTTAATAACTTAACCAAGTTATTAAGCCTATAAAAAACTTAAAAAATAAATGTGTTTGTTACAATTTCAATGTCGTTTTATCCAGTTTTCAAAGAACAAGTTTTGAAGTGTTTCATTCAGAAGAATGAACCTTCAAAACTGAACGCAAAACGTAATCTTACAAACCCAAGGTTTGTATTCCGAAAATATCCTTAGAAAGGAGGTGATCCAGCCGCACCTTCCGATACGGCTACCTTGTTACGACTTCACCCCAATCATCTATCCCACCTTCGGCGGCTGGCTCCAAAAGGTTACCTCACCGACTTCGGGTGTTACAAACTCTCGTGGTGTGACGGGCGGTGTGTACAAGGCCCGGGAACGTATTCACCGCGGCATGCTGATCCGCGATTACTAGCGATTCCGGCTTCATGTAGGCGAGTTGCAGCCTACAATCCGAACTGAGAACGACTTTATCGGATTAGCTCCCTCTCGCGAGTTGGCAACCGTTTGTATCGTCCATTGTAGCACGTGTGTAGCCCAGGTCATAAGGGGCATGATGATTTGACGTCATCCCCACCTTCCTCCGGTTTGTCACCGGCAGTCACCTTAGAGTGCCCAACTAAATGATGGCAACTAAGATCAAGGGTTGCGCTCGTTGCGGGACTTAACCCAACATCTCACGACACGAGCTGACGACAACCATGCACCACCTGTCACCGTTGCCCCCGAAGGGGAAACTATATCTCTACAGTGGTCAACGGGATGTCAAGACCTGGTAAGGTTCTTCGCGTTGCTTCGAATTAAACCACATGCTCCACCGCTTGTGCGGGCCCCCGTCAATTCCTTTGAGTTTCAGTCTTGCGACCGTACTCCCCAGGCGGAGTGCTTAATGCGTTAGCTGCAGCACTAAGGGGCGGAAACCCCCTAACACTTAGCACTCATCGTTTACGGCGTG
Organism: Lysinibacillus capsici; assembly: GCF_020217405.1. Lineage (NCBI taxonomy): Bacteria > Bacillati > Bacillota > Bacilli > Caryophanales > Bacillaceae > Lysinibacillus > Lysinibacillus capsici. The sequence continues at coordinate 3,981,378 of NZ_CP084108.1, forward strand.
GACTACCAGGGTATCTAATCCTGTTTGCTCCCCACGCTTTCGCGCCTCAGCGTCAGTTACAGACCAGAAAGTCGCCTTCGCCACTGGTGTTCCTCCAAATCTCTACGCATTTCACCGCTACACTTGGAATTCCACTTTCCTCTTCTGCACTCAAGTCCCCCAGTTTCCAATGACCCTCCACGGTTGAGCCGTGGGCTTTCACATCAGACTTAAAGGACCGCCTGCGCGCGCTTTACGCCCAATAATTCCGGACAACGCTTGCCACCTACGTATTACCGCGGCTGCTGGCACGTAGTTAGCCGTGGCTTTCTAATAAGGTACCGTCAAGGTACAGCCAGTTACTACTGTACTTGTTCTTCCCTTACAACAGAGTTTTACGATCCGAAAACCTTCTTCACTCACGCGGCGTTGCTCCATCAGGCTTTCGCCCATTGTGGAAGATTCCCTACTGCTGCCTCCCGTAGGAGTCTGGGCCGTGTCTCAGTCCCAGTGTGGCCGATCACCCTCTCAGGTCGGCTACGCATCGTCGCCTTGGTGAGCCGTTACCTCACCAACTAGCTAATGCGCCGCGGGCCCATCCTATAGCGACAGCGAGATGCCGTCTTTCAGTCTTTCACCATGAAGTAAAAGAGATTATTCGGTATTAGCCCCGGTTTCCCGGAGTTATCCCAAACTATAGGGTAGGTTGCCCACGTGTTACTCACCCGTCCGCCGCTAACGTCAAAGGAGCAAGCTCCTTTGACGTTCGCTCGACTTGCATGTATTAGGCACGCCGCCAGCGTTCGTCCTGAGCCAGGATCAAACTCTCCATAAAAGAAATTTGATTAGCTCAAATTGTTTTGCTGGCATCATGTTTGATGTCCAAAATTGTGTTTCGTTCACTAGCAAAGCTAGCTACTTAAAACTTTATTGATTACGTTTTGCTTGTTCAGTTTTCAAGGTTCATTATTTAAGTCGTTTTTCAGCGACTTCTTTATATTAACATCTCATTCAAAACATGTCAACAACTTTTTTAGAAAGTTTTTTGTGTTTTTCTGAGTTATTCGTTTATGTCTTAGCGACAATTAATATAATACAATACTAAGTTATTATTAGTCAACTACTTTTATAAAAAAATATCGAGGTATTTTTAGATACCTCGATTACAAGCTTACTACAGTCATTGCCCCATTTCTAGAGCATCTTTATTTACCTTGTAATGACGGTGAAATATCCTATCATTTTTCGCTGCAATTGGTTCAATTAGAATATAGCCTTTATCCACTAAGTACTCCACAAACACTTCTAAATCCACTGAGTAGTTCACAAGCTCATGATGATCGTGTAATTCCTGAATGGTCCACATTTCTTTTGTTTGCATGACTTCTAATATATGTTGTGCCCCATCTCGTGTACGAGAATGAATTAAAAACTCACTTGCTAAAAACAACAATTCTAAGCGCTTTTCTATTGGCTCATTACTTGTCACTAGCTCTTCATACAGCTTATAGATGGCTGGCTCAATTTTTTTTACCTGTGCCCAAACAGTTACTTCAGGATACAGGCCACTATCGATAATAGATAAACGACCTAGATGATGTAGGGAGTCCACAACGTGATTATAAGCATCCAAGTAACTTCCTTTATCGAAGTATTCTTTCCCTTCCAAATAGCGACGAATTAACTTTGAAAATTGAATACCTGTTTTAATTTTACGACCACTATACGGAAATTCCTGCAATTCTATTTTTAGTTTATGCAGAAATTCATTCCGATCAAATAATACTCTACCGAAGAATATCCAATCAACAACCTTTCTATTTGAACCGATGAGTAACCATTTTCGAATTAATTTCTCCGTAACAGTATGTAGAGCGATTTTATTTCCTTCATATAAGTAATGTTTTGAAAAGACTGGTTGCTCTGCTTCTTTTACGATAATGAGTAAAACCGTATCAAATGTATCTGTAACGTTACTTTGTTCTTCACGCTTTTCCACTAAAATTACGCCTAATGTATTCGACTGACTCGCACGTTCTTGATATATTGGACGCAGTACTTGCTCCATGTTCAGCCCTCCTTTATTCATATAGGTTCTTTTGTTCCGTTAAAAATTCGACATACTCTAAAAGTATTCCTTCTTTCATTCAGTTCAAAGCTAAAATACTTTGCCCTTATATGTTATAGTAGATTTTAGATTGGGAGGCAAGATGAAATATGAAACCTTATAAAAGTAAAATTAATAAAATTCGTTCATTCGCATTAGCACTAATCTTTTTTGGTTTTATTGTCATGTACGGAGGCATTTTCTTTAAAAATAGCCCGATATTAGTTTTAATTTTCATGTCACTAGGTGTTCTTTGTATTATCGGTAGCACAGTTGTATATGCGTGGATCGGACTACTGTCAACAAGAGCTATTCAAGTAGAGTGTCCTAATTGCCATAAACATACAAAGGTTTTAGGCCGAGTAGATATGTGCATGTACTGCAATGAGCCATTAACACTTGATCCTACTCTAGAAGGTAAAGAGTTCGATCAATCCTATAATAATAAAACAAAAAAATCCTAGCCCTTTTTAAGAGCTAGGATTTTTATTGTACTTTAGCAGTAGCAACTTTACACGATGGACAAGTGCCGTATATCTCTAAGCGATGCGAATGCACATCAAAGCCTGTTACCTGTGATGCAAAATGCTCTATTTCGTCGAGTCCAGGATAATGGAAATCGACGATCTTACCACAGCATTCACAAATCATATGGTAATGATCGTTTGTCACGAAATCAAAGCGACTTGAAGCATCCCCGTAAGTTAGCTCTTTCACAAGACCTACTTCACGAAATACACGCAGGTTGTTATAAACAGTCGCTACACTCATATTAGGGAACTTACCCTCAAGAGCTTTATAAATTTCATCGGCAGTAGGATGTGCCATTGATTGAATTAGATATTCCAAAATAGCATGACGCTGAGGAGTAATACGTACACCAGTTGTTTTCAACGTGTCCAGTGCATCTTGTAAATGCGTAGCAGACATCGTCATGCACCTCTTCCATAAGTATTATTAATTTATAATTGTTATAAATAGTGTATCCAATTCGTACTACTTCGTCAACAATCACACATTGCTTATCCTCAATAAATCAATGGTATTTTCCTTAATAGCCTCTTGATAAATCCATAACATTTTCTAAATCCGTGTCACCCTTTAGCCATTTTGTTAGGCTTGGCTTGAAAATTTCTAAGCTACGCTCAACATAACGAGAAGAATGACTGGATACATGAGGTGATACTATGACATTTGGTAATGTCCATAATGGATTATCAGATGTCAGAGGCTCCTCTTCAAATACATCTAAAACTACGTGTCCAATTTGCTTTGTTTCAATCGCTTGAATGAGTACCTTTTCATCAACTAAATTACCTCGACCAAAATTCATGAAAATCGCATTGTTTTTCATCGCAATAAAATGCTCTTCTTTTAATAAATGGGTCGTTTCTGTTGTTTTTGGTAGTACAGAAATAACGATATCTGCAAGAGGTAGGGCTTCTTTTAATTGGGTAAAACTAATTATCGTATTCATATAGGCCGCTTCTTTACCGGAGCGGTTACAGCCAATCGTCGTAACACCAAAAGCTTGCAATAAACGCCCAACTTCTGACCCAATGGCACCTGGCCCCAAAATAAGTGCCGTACTATCACGTAATTCCGTTTGTTGTGTTTTTTTCGACCATTCATTTTTCTTTTGCTGCTCATATATCCAAGGCAAAGCTCGTTTAATGGCTAAAATATGAGCAAGCATGGATTCAGCCATAGGCGTTTTATGAATGCCACGAACATTTGAAACTAGAATCCCACGTTCAATAATAGCCTGAGCTGGCATTTTTTCTATACCTGCCGATGCAACAAAAATCCATTTTAGCTTTGTCGCAAATTGAATACTCTCTTCTGTTAAATCTTCACCATATGTAACTAATACATCCGCTTGTTGAAGCTCTTCATTTGATAAACTCTTTTCAAAGATAAATTCAAGCTGTGGAAATTCTGCCACTAATGGTTCTCGTAAATCTGCTCTAGGTTCAAATGTAAAATAGATTCTCATTATTTTGCCTCCTGTTCTGCTAAATAAGCATATACTTCTTCAATATGATTTTTCACTCGAACTTTGCGCCAAGCTTTTACAAGCATACCCTCAGCATCAATTAAAAACGTTGAACGCTCTATGCCCATATATTCACGTCCATACATTTTCTTTAAAACCCATACACCATATACTTCAGCAATAGCATGATCCTCATCCACTAATAGTGAAAATGGCAAACCATGCTTATCAATAAATTTTGTATGCTTGCTTGCGTTATCTGGGCTAACACCCAGAACAACAGCATTTAAATGACTGAAGTCTTCAAACTTATCCCGAAAATCACATGCCTCCGTCGTGCAGCCTGGTGTCATATCCTTTGGGTAAAAGTATAAAATAACATTTTTTCCTTTAAAATCAGCTAAATGCACCATCTCGCCCTTTTCGTTCAATAGAGAAAAATCCGGCGCCTTTTGTCCTTCTAGTAATGTCATACAATCTCCTCCTCTGTAGGTCCTATTTTACTCTAAGTAACAAATCAAGTCATATCCCTTAATTTCTTTGGATTTCTTACACCGATAGGTCTACAATAGATTACGTATAAAAAGTTAGGAGGCAATTCTATGAATCATGCAAAATCTGAAGCAATACATGCAGAGGCATTACAGCATATTGTTGGTGGTGTAAACAGCCCTTCTCGTTCATATAAAGCAGTAGGTGGCGGTTCTCCTGTAGCCATGGCGCGAGGAAAAGGCGCTTATTTTTGGGATGTAGATGGCAATCGTTATATCGACTATCTAGCAGCATATGGTCCAATCGTTACTGGTCATGGCCATCCTCATATTGCAAAGGCCATAACGCATGCTGCTGAAAATGGTACATTATTTGGGACGCCGACTGAATATGAAGTTACTTTCGCAAAAATGTTAAAGGAAGCCATTCCATCTATGGATAAAGTACGTTTTAACAACTCTGGTACAGAAGCTGTTATGACAACGATTCGTGTGGCACGTGCCTATACAGGCCGTACAAAAATCATGAAATTTGCTGGCTGCTACCACGGACACTTCGATTTAGTACTAGTGGCTGCAGGATCAGGTCCAGCAACATTAGGAACACCAGACTCAGCAGGTGTAACAACTTCAACTGCTGAAGAAGTTATTACTGTACCTTTTAATAACCCTGAAGCCTTTACAGAAGCCATGAATAAATGGGGCGAGGAGATTGCAGCTATTTTAATCGAACCAATTGTAGGAAACTTTGGTATTGTTGAACCGCATCCTGGCTTCCTTGAATTAGTACACGCTACTGCTAAAGAAAAAGGGGCCTTAACGATTTACGATGAAGTCATCACGGCCTTCCGCTTCCACTACGGTGGCGCTCAAAATTTACTTGGCCTTACACCTGATCTAACTGCACTTGGTAAAGTTATTGGTGGTGGTTTACCAATCGGTGCATATGGCGGGCGTAAAGAGATTATGGATACTGTTGCACCACTCGGTCCAGCATACCAAGCGGGTACGATGGCTGGAAATCCTGCATCTATGCAAGCCGGTATTGCTTGCCTAGAAGTGCTACAAACGCCAGGCATTTATGATGAAATGGATAGATTAGGCGCAATTTTAGAAGAAGGAATTTTAGCTGCTGCTAAAAAACATGACGTAACCATCACGTTAAATCGTCTCAAAGGGGCGCTGACTATTTACTTTACAGACGTGAAAGTAGAAAACTATGAGCAAGCTGAAAACTCTGACGGTGAAATATTCGGACGCTTCTTTAAACTTATGCTTGAACAAGGCATTAATCTAGCTCCTTCTAAATATGAAGCATGGTTCTTAACAACTGAGCATACAGAAGCAGATATTCAGGAAACAATTGAAGCAGTAGATATTGCGTTTTCTCAATTGTAATCTTGACAAGAAAAAGGCGACTTGCAAGTAGAAGTCGCCTTTTTCTTATTCATCCATGCAAATCTATGTATTTTATGAGCACTTCCTTCTATAATGTAAAGAAGCTAAAAAATATTAGACAGAAAGGACATCTTTATGAAATTAGGTGCCCGTGTATTTAAAACTGGTGTAGCTATCGTATTTGCATTATTCATTGCAGAGTTGTTAAAATTACCTTCACCTGTTTTTGCTGGAATTGCAGCTATTTTTGCTATTCAGCCTTCTATTTATCGTTCTTACCAAACCATTGTAGAGCAAGTACAAGCGAATATCATAGGTGCGACAATTGCAGTCATTTTCGGCTTACTTTTTGGCCATCATGTCGTTGCCATTGGTATAGCTGTCATAATAGCTATTGGTTTAATGTTAAAGTTTAAACTGGAAAAATCACTTTCGCTAGCGTTGGTATCAGTTGTGGCTATTATGGAATTTCAAGGGGATGACTTTTTAACATTTGGTTTAATACGCTTTGTTACGATATTAGTTGGGGTATTAGCAGCGTTTGTCGTAAACCTTGTGTTCTTACCACCTAAATACGAGGTAAAACTATTTCGCAAAATTTATATTTTACAAGATGACATTATTCGTTGGACACGACTGGCTGTACGTCAAGCTTCTGAGCACACATCCACAAAGACAGCATTAAGTAAGTTTAAAAACCGTATGCTACGAGTGGATACGCTGTATGATTTATATAAGGAAGAGCGTAATTATTTTAAAAATAAAAAATATGTGAAAGCACGCAAACTAGTAGTCTATCGTCAAATGATTTTAACTTCCAAGAAAAGCTTGGAATTGCTACAGCGGTTGCATAATCACGAAAATGAATTAGCGCAGCTCCCTACACAATTTCATTTAATGATTCAGGAGCGACTTGATTCCTTGCTAACGTACCATGAGCAATTGCTCTTAAAATATACAGGAAAGCTAAAGCCTGAGCATTCGGAGTGGAGTAAAAGCATTGACTATGTCCAACGTAATGAGCTAATGGAAATTTTCATCAAGCAAATCAACTTTGCTCGTGAAGAAGGCGATACGGAGTTTTCTAGCTATCACCTACTCTATATTTTATCGCGTATTTTAGATTATGAGGAAAACTTAGAACATCTTGATACACTTATTGTTTCTTACCAAAGCTATCATGGACATGAAATCAATGTAGAATTTGAAGAGGAATTCATTTAGCTAACATTTTGGCGACAGATTACCTTGATTCAGGGGGCTTTTGATCCCTCATTGAATGAAGATAAGTCTGTCGCTTTTTTTATACAAAAAACCTCCAAGTAGTCATCTACTTAGAGGAAAGGAGCTAAGAACGCAATGTTAGCAATTGTTGCTCTGCTTGTTGGCGTTTAACCGTTTGTTCATCACGTAATTGCTGATAATTGGCAATGCCTGATATAATAGTATCCCACATTTCTTCAAGAGTCTGGGTAGTGCTGGATTGTTGAGCCATGGCAGTACTTAATTGCACCGCTTCCTTGCTAGCTCCCCCAAATTGCTTCATACGCTCTTCAAAGGCAGAGGCTGATTGACTTTGTAATTGTTGACGTCTTTCATTAACTGCATTCATCAAACCCATTTTAAAAACAGGAATGGTTTTAACAAAAGCCCCATTAATTTGTTCAATCAATTCACTGTTACCATTACGTAGCATATCGATTTGAGGGGCTGTGATAATAGCCACCATACGTGATTTTTCTAAATCATCTATTTTTTGCTGGAGCATCTCTGCAATAGCTTGCAAACGATTTAGCTCCATTTTCGCGAGCTGATTACCTGCTTCACTCTGTTTTTCATACATCGGAATCAATGTTGTTTGGACCTCATGAAGCTTCATGTCAGTTGCTACGATATACTTTTCTAGCTCAAGATAGTACATGAGGTCTTCTTGATATAAGCGTGCAAGTACTCGATTATCCTTCGCTAATTCCTCTTCCATCAGTACAAATTGATAATGAATTTTCTCAATATCTCTCCCCAGTCTATTGTATTTCGTAAATAAATCGCCATCATTTTGGGTCTTACGTGCAAATAGCTTTTTAAAAAAGCCCTTTTGTTCTGTAAAATCTTGTTTGTCGAATGTCTGCATAAGGGCTTCAAGCTGCTTAAATAATTCATTTGATTCGAAAGATGTTGACTGAGTGATGATGTCTAAAATTTGATCTGCAAATGTAGCTAATTTTGTAGACGGCTCTTTTCCCAAAGCTAATAGCTCTATCTGATTTTTTATATTGATTTGATTGGCAATTTGCCGTACCTCTGCATGATCACGTAACTGTTCTTTGAAGGCTTCTGCTGTTTCCAGTGTCAGCTGCTTCAGCGTCAAAGAATTATTTGACATTCATGCCGCCTCCTTTCTATCATCAGAAAAAACGATTAAAGAGTTTTTTTATGATTTTGTCGGGTGCAGTTTTCTGTGGCTTTGGTTCTTCATAGTGCAAGTCAAACAGCATATGCTCTAAACGATGTACATCGTAACTATCTTCTTGTAAATGTTTTTCTAAATCTAGTTGACCCGTCGGATTATAAAACACAATATCCACACCAAATCGATTTAAAAACCCTAATAATGCCATATCCTCACGTGATAAAGCTGGTTGTTGAGGTGCTTGATATAATACCATCTTCGGTACCTCTTGGGAATAGTCAAAGCTTTGTAGTAATCTTAGGATCTCCTGTGGAATCATCGACATTTGTTTAAATAAAAATAACTGTAAATCATATAAGGTCTCATTTGGCTGCTGTTTCAACATGGGCTGCTCACAGGAAGTTTTTATTGTGTGTGCAATCGCACGCTGTAGCTCCAATGTTAATTCACCGTATTGCCACCAATCACTTTGCATAATACGCTCTACTGATAGTTCTCCATTTACTAGGCAATGCTTATAGTGAAAGTGAAAATTGGCTCTACTCGTTGGTGCATAGGGGAATTTCTGGACAAAAACAGTTTGCGGATTTGCTAATAACTGATGCATATAATACCAGTATTCTTCCCGTCTGCTCGAAACCCCACTAATTTTGGCAAATATGACTGGAATGACAATCTCATCCCCAATTACTTCAAACTGTGGTCGAACCAAAGCTTTCTCTTTTGCATAAATAAATATATCATCATATGTCATCCGTAATGTTAAGGAGCGTGGCATAAAATCTTTAAACTGCCAAGGCTTATAGACACCTGATTGCTGATCATGCATTAATTGCTCAAAATGCTGACTAGATCGATATCCAACCGTTGCCTGCCGGTCACGCAACTTATCAGGAAATGGCTGTAAAGTTGTTTGGTTGGCATATGCATATGTGGTAGAGAAAGTATCATTAGGATCAATCTCAGCAAATTCATCTATTTTAGCTGGATGAAAAATTAACACATCACAACCAAGCTCCATTAATAACAATAAGAAATAGCGCTGACTTAGAGTTGCTTCCCCATACCAAACTACTTTAGGAAAATCATCTGTTGGTTTCATGGATTTTGTCCATAGAATCCAATGGTTTTTCAACCATTTCACCATATCAATTAAAAAACGGCGAAAGTCATTTGCTAGCAAACCTAACGATTGCTGTTTTTGAAAGAGCTCTACTACTTTAATGGTTGCTAACTGTAAATGACGATTCATTACACTGTCATTATGCTTGGGAATTAATTGATAACCATACATCATTGCCACTAAACGATTTATAGATAGACCTTGTGGAGTTTGTTGATGCTGCGAAAGGATTGTTTGTATTGCCTGAAAGTCTTTTGGTTCGATATGTTTATTTAATTCTTCACTTAAAATATGGATGTTAGTGTTCTGTGACAATGTAAATAATGAATTGAAATAATCATCTTCTTCGATTGGTATGCCCAATACACGAACAGCAATTCTACTAAAGCTCACTTGCTGCTCTGTTGTTTCATAAAATGCACGATCCTTTGGTGAATCTTGAAACGCCTGTAGCCAATCATCAGGATGACGCTCCAACACTGATTTAATTGTGATTGTTTGCATACAAACGCACCTCCTAAAAATCATCCTCAGCCTATGCTAAAGCATTCATATGTCATAGGATGTCTCACCTAATGACAACAAAAATATTTGAACATCTATACGATCGTTTGTTGTGATGCCATCTGTAAAACTGTTTCTAATAAATTCTTTGTAAATGCTTCACCATTGTGAGGCGAGTAAGTTGTATTTTGTAAACATTTTGGCTGTTTATCCTTTAAATCTCCATGATTTGGTGTAAAACCTAAATCAGCCATTGCAAGCATGCCATAATCCATAATAGAATCACCTGCTGCTATATGCACATCGTATGTACAGAACTCTTTTATATATTCTATAGCCGCTTCCTTTGTCAGCACCTTGGGCATAAAATACAATTTTTTCCCTTGTAGCAGAACATGCCAACCATGCATATCAAACTCTTGAATCATCGCTTGTAATTCATCGGATGGTAAAACATCAATATCTATATGATGTACATAAAAAAGCTCATCTATATACAGAGATCGTTGTAGCCATGTATCAGATTTAATCGTCTGAAAAAGCTTTAGCATATCCATACGAGGGATCGAGGAATCTTCAATACGTCTAGATAATGTTTGTGTCCATTTCTCATATGGCTGACCCTTTTCTACTATTGTACCCCCATTGCTTGTAATTGCAAAAGCAGGGCATAAATCATGAATAAAATGGATTCTTTTATATTGATGTAAGGCTCTTGTCGTAACAGGTACAAATAAAGTTTGTTGGTGTACCTGTTGCAATAGAGGTGCTGTTGCCTGTGTCATCATACTCATTGCTGTTTCGACCTTGTGTTCAACGACAATTGTCTCTGTAGCTGGCGGAAACATCTCCATCATGCGTTTAGAATAAATAAGGGTTCTATCTAAATCAGATGTAAATAATATCATCATATTCTCCTCTACAATTCTTTGATCAAACCACAACATGCATAGGACATATTCGAATACTCTTCAACCAATACATTTTTTTCCTGTGCTAATAATAAAATATGTTTCAATTCATGCATGTAATGTGGATTAATTAAAATCTTCCAAGGTATCCTTCGCAGCAAAACTCTTGTCGTTTCACCAACACCTGGCTTAATGAAATGAATATTATCAATACCAAAATCTCGTTGAATTGTTTGCACGGACTTCATACCTCCCCAAGTAATTGGAGAGATTTCTTGCTCTTGAATTTGTTGCACAATTTTATTCTGTACTTGTTCAAAACATGTGACGATACGTTCTATGTACAGCTTGGAGACATCTATGGCCTCTAATTCTTTGTAGTATTTTGCACCATGAAAATCGTTTGCATCCATAAACTGCAAATTTAATACCGTTCTACTCACTAATCCAGATACAGTCGAATTTAAACAAGCAGATGGTATTAAAAAATCCTCACGAGTTCCATAAATAGCGGCACAATGCCCCGGATCAGCCAAAACAGCTAAATCAGCACTTAACTGTTTTTGATATTGTAAATTAAATTTTTGGCAGGATTGAATTAATTCATTGGTAATTGCCCCTTTTCCTGTCCAACCATCAATAAATTGAAGACTTCCTAGAGGATGCTGTGTCAAAATATAACGAATTGCCGTTTCATCAAACCCACGACCTCTCAGTATAGAAATGGAGTAATGTGGAACATTCACATGATAATGCATAGCTATATACCGTTTGATTAAAATACCAATGGGTGTACCTGCACGAGCTAAACTCACAAGAATTAAATTTTCTAGCCCTCTATTTTCAATGATTTGCTCTGCCACTACTCCAACGGCGATTGCTATTCTTTCTGCATGAGCATCTAGCGATTTATAAAAAAGATTCATGTAGGTATCAGATGGTTGCTTCTCCACTGGCAGCATTTCCGAATAATGTATGCCCGCTTGAATGAGCTGTTCACGTTTCTCATTATCCATTTCAAGGAATGCACTTCCAATATCACGCAATAAAAAAATAACATCCTCTGGTGCATAACTCCCCATTTTATCTGGCTGCAAAGTCGATATCATCGTTCTACCTCCAATTCATGCATACTAATTACATATACTTTGGCGTTAGTGGCTTCTTGTAATGCCTTTACCACACGAGCAACTACCTCTTTACTTGCTATACGTTCCACTATGAAAAAAAGTTCCGTGTAAGACTGGCTTTGAAGATTATATAAAAAATTAGTGACCCCGTTATTTTCTGGACTTTCGAAGGCTATTTTTTCGTTAATCGTATATCCTAAATCATCCGTACAATAGATTGGACTACGAGTAGTTGACTGATAGTAAACATCATTTCCTAAATAAGAGGCAATTTGCATAGGAACATACATGAATTCACCCGTACCAATAACAAGCGCTGGCCCAGTTGTTCTTAGTTCTTGTAATTGCATAGCAATAGCTTGAATCGTTTGCTTTTGGTCAACATGCTGTTTTGATGTGAGCATAAATCTCCCTGTTGCTAGTAAATAGGGGTGCTTATTTATTAATCCATTCTCCGAAACAGATCGATAGAATTTGCGATCAACAGATACTTGAATTGGACAAATGTCCATATCTCGTGCAACCTGTGTTAGTAAGTTTGGTTGTGTATTGGTTAAGCTTGGCGTGCCTGAACAGCTAAAATTCCCACACATAATGGAGATGAATTGTATAGAGATATCCCATTGTACTTCTAATTGTTTAAAGATTGTTTGCTGCTGTTGTGAACGCCAATCTAAAATAGATAGTACCGCATATTGTCTCACTAAAGGAAATTTCTGTCTTAATGTCTCAATAATGTTAATGACCGTATTTCCAGTAGTAATTTCATCATCAATTAACACAATGCGCTTAGCTTGCAGTAAAAATTCTGGTTCCTCCGTATAAATTCTATGGCTTGTCGCATGTGAATGTTCTTCCTCAAACGTAACAAATGGCTCAAAATCTGGCAGCACTTCACGTGTTGTGTGGATATACATAGCATTCGAGTGAAAGGCATTAAATACTGCGTGTCCAAGTGCTGTTGCCGTCTCAGCAAAGCCAATAAACAATGTTTCATCCGTTAATTCTAGGGTTCCCTCTATGGATTTTTGTACTTCATCCAAATTAGCTCCGTCTTTTAAAGCTTTAACGACAGACGAAGCCATTGCCTTTTGTCCAGTAAGATGCTGCTGATACAGCATTGCTAAAAGAGTTCCTGTCAGTAAAGGGATTTGCGGACGGACAGCCAAATGTTTGCCTAGTACCGTGCTTACAAACAAAAATTGTCTCTTCTTATTAATCCGAGCCGCCATTCTAAACAAATCGGTTAGCGCAAAATTATGCGGATTGTAGGTAATTTCAATATCAATTGAATAATTCGGTAAAATGCTTAATTTACTCATTTGTTGTTGCATATACACTACCACCTATTTCAGACTGTAATAAAAGTGAGGCAAAATCGACAGATTCATGATAAACACCATAGACATGAGCCTGTTTTAAAATCCGTTGTGCCCATCTCATATGTGGCTTAATTTCATTCATTTTATTAGCATAGTGACTTTTCATAACACCTTTTTGTCCATCATTATTTTCTATAATACTTAGCGCATCTAAGTATTCCTCATACGAAATAGCATACAGGGCATGCACAACACGGATATGGCTCGGATGAATAATTGTTTTTCCCACTATACCATTTTGTTTATCCATTAAAACTTCTTTCATTAATCCATCTAAACAATCGTCTAATAACGCTTTCCTTGTATCAAGCGCGCCTTTCTCACTGAATGGTGTCACTCTAAGTGCGGGCTTTAATACACGCTGATTATTAAAATACTCCCACACAGGCCCAGAAATAATAAAACCATCTTCCTCACGACCTAAGATATTGACAATATCTGCAATACAATCTCGTATGACACTAATATCATAAATGGTAGAATCCATACGCCGACGAATTCCGTAAATACCACAAAAATCGGTAGCACCAATTCGTACATTTAATACCCGGGCTTTGTATTGATGTAGAACCGCTTTAATGTCTAATAACGCTTCCATGCGAGATTCCTTATATAGTACCTCACGACTTTCTAAAATTGGCATACCATATAAAATTAAATCATTTTCTAAAATGGTTTGTTCAAGCAACTCGAAATAACGGGCACCCTGTTCTGCTGTAAACTTCGGAAAGACATAGCCAGTTAATATTTCTTGCTTTTTTCCTAAAACAGTTGTTAACTTTTGAAATTGCTCAACATGACGTACTCGAACAAAAAGTAAAGGGAGCTCCTGAAGTAATAGCTGTTTTCGCTGATAGAGTACATATAATTCACTAATATCCTCTATCAACTTAGCTTCACAATCTACTAACTCTGCATCTCCAACTGCATCCTCCAAATCAATGACAAGTGATGTGAGTTCCTTATATTTTTGTGATCGGATTAAGCTCACAATCGTAGGCATGGAAGCTGGCATATACAAAGTCGCACCTAGGGCATATGACAAAATATCCGACGTTTCCCATTTTGTAAAAGGCTGTGGCTTCTTATAAAAAATCGTTTCTGCTTCTGTTGTAAAGTGTTGCATCTAATCCTCTCCCCAGTAACTATGCCTTTTGTGAAAAAAGCACTGTATCAGCCTGTTCCATACAGACTAATACAGTGCCTTGTTTACACTGCTGTTTTCTTTTTCAACTTGTAAACAACAAATATCAATAAGAATGCAGCTATTAAAATAATAACGAAAATTTCATGCGAAGGATGGTAGCCCCCAAATACTAACACACATTTTCGGTGCATTAAGTTAAGGCCAGTTACATCTGCTAGTTTAAAAACTGTGCATATGTATTTACTATCTCATTTAATACACCTACACCAGATGATCCACCATGCACCTATGTCCCATAGTTACTGTAGGCCATATGCATTGATTAAAGCAGCTAGTCCACCCTGGTAACCTGAACCTACTGCAGCAAATTTCCACTCACCATTATGTCGGTACAGCTCACAAAATACTACAGCTGTTTCAATGCTGAAATCTTCGCCTAGATCGTAACGCAATACCTCTGATCCCGACTCTTCGTTCGTCAATCGTACATAGGCATTTAAGACTTGCCCGAAGTTTTGATGACGTCCCTCGGCATCATAAATAGTAACCGTCACTACAATTTTTTCAATTTGAGGTGATACTTGCTTTAAGTTGACAAGAATTTTTTCATCATCCCCATCCCCTGCACCTGTACGATTATCTCCTGTATGGACAACTGACTGGTCTGGGCTCGATAGATTATTATAGAAAATAAAGTCCTGTTCATTACGACATTTACCTGAAGCATCTAGTAAAAAAACAGATGCATCCAAGTCAAAGTCTTGTCCACCATCAAATTGCTTTACATCCCAGCCTAAACCAATACCAATGCTATTTAAGCCTGGATCTTGCTTTGTTAAATCAATACGTTGCCCTTTACTTAATTGTATAGCCATTAAAAAATCTCCCTTTCTGTCCAAAGATGAAATTTTAGTTTACACTTAAGCCATAATCATTACATAAAGCAGCTAAACCACCTTGATAGCCTGCACCAATCGCATTAAATTTCCATTCTCCGTTATGACGATATAATTCCCCTACAACAATAGCTGTTTCGATACTGAAATCCTCGCCTAAATCATAGCGAATAATTTCTTCGTTGGAAGCAGCATTCATAATACGAATATAGGCATTAGACACCATACCGAAGTTTTGACTGCGAGACTCTGCATCATGAATTGTTACTGTGAAGGCTAATCGCTGAACATGAGCAGGTACTTGAGTTAATGCCACTTTCACCACTTCATCGTCACCTTCGCCTACACCTGTTAAATTATCGCCTGAATGCTCTACTGAACCATTGCCACCCTTAGTGTTGTTATAAAAAATAAAATCATTTTGATCTGCAACTTTACCAGTATCAGCAAGTAAAAATACAGAGGAGTCTAAGTCAAAATCATGACCACCATCATATTTATTTGTATCCCAGCCTAAACCTACAACAACATTTGTTAACCCCGGATTTGTTTTAGTTAAATCTACCTTTTGACCTTTTTGTAGTGAAATGCCCATAATTTTTATTCCTCCTATTTAGTCAATTATTTATTGATATCTTCGAACAACGTCGCCAAGCTTTATGTCATTTGTTCCCGTACCAACCGCAGCAAATTTCCATTCGTTATTATGACGGTAAATTTCTCCACATACTAACGTCGTTAAATTTGAATAATTATCAGTTAAATTATAGCGAATTAGTTCGCTTCCTGTCCTGTCATCATATACACGAATATATGCATTATGAATCATACCGAAGTGTTGATTGCGACCTGCCGCATCATAGATGTTTACAACAAACACAAGCTTGTTATAGTGCGAAGGTACAGACGATAGTTCAATTGTAATTACCTCATCATCACCATCGCCGTCACCTGTTAAATTATCACCTGAATGTCGAACAGAACCGCAGCTACTTGTTAATTTCCCGAAATAAACAACATCATCACCCGCTACAACCTTATCATCTTGTAACATTAATACCGAAGCATCACAGTCGATACTTCTGCCACTGCCACTATTTCTGCTAGAAAATAAACCACCTAAAAAGCCGCCACTTTTCTCTTGGCCTACAGGATCCCACCCTAAACCAACTTTAATTTTATTTAATCCTGCGTTACCCTTTGTTAAATCAACTCTTTGTCCTTTTTGTAAATTAATCCCCAATTCTAACACCCTCCTAAAATATGTATTTCAGTCGAAAGATTTTATGGTAAGCAATAATCTACTAAGCTATAAGATTTCTACTTAAAATTAAGTCTAAAATAACGTGACAAAAAATTCAATTAATGGCTCCGAAAAGGTGTTTTCACTTATTTTAGAAAGCCTCTCACGCCTTTTTCTATAACATAAAACGTTTTTGTAGTAAAAATGTTCCTTTTATATCCATTGGTCCAAGCAGCTAAAAAACCTTCTAACTTGTAGAAGGCTATGTTTCTATTTACTAACTTTTCATTTTTGGATCTAGTGCATCTCGTAGTCCATCCCCCATTAGATTAAAGCCTAATACGGTTAACATAATAGCTAAACCAGGGAAAATCATCGTCCACGGAGCATTTAATAAAAACTTCCGTGCATCCGCTAGCATTTTTCCCCATTCTGGTGCTGGAGCTTGAGCCCCTAGCCCAAGGAAGCCTAATGCTGCCGCTTCGATAATAGCTGTCGCAATTGCTAATGTCCCCTGTACAATTATTGGCGTTATGGAATTCGGCAAAATATGCGAAAATAGTATTCGGGCATCACGCATACCAATTGCTTTTGCCGCTACTATATACTCCTCTTCCTTGACACTTAAAACTTTAGAACGGATTAAGCGCCCAAAATTCGGTACGTTAATAATAGCAATGGCGATTAATGCATTTTGTAAAGATGGACCCAGCACTGATACTACTGCAATCGCTAGTAGCATACTAGGGAAAGCTAGCATAATATCAAAAATACGAGAAATTATCGTATCGACCCATCTTCCATAATAACCTGCAATGATGCCAAGTAAACTACCAATTATCACGGACAAAATAACAGAGAAAAAGCCTACCCATAGTGAAATTCTTGCACCGTGAATGATCCTCGAAAAAATATCCCGCCCAAAATCATCCGTTCCAAACCAATGATCAGCGGATGGTGCCAGTAAACGTTTCGTTAAATCTTGTTCATTGATGCCTTGTGGTGCAATGAACGGACCAATGACAGCTAGTAAGATAAAAAATATAACAATTCCTGCTCCGACAAGGGATACTTTGCTCTTTTTAAAACTACGCCAGCCTTCGAGCCATGGACCTACTGCCTTTTCTCGAACTGGTGCTACTTCTTTTTTTATATCGATTGCTCCAGTCATCATTGCAACTCCCTTCTATTTGTATTTAATCCGTGGGTCGACTACTGTATACAGTAAATCCACGATTAAGTTAATCATGATGAAAATAAACGCAACGATGAGAATACCTGATTGAATAACAGGATAATCCCTGAAGCCAATCGCATCATAAATATAACGACCAATTCCTGGCCAACTAAAAATCGTCTCTGTTAAAATGGCCCCACCTAACAGTAATCCTGTTTGTAGACCAATTACCGTTAACACAGGAATAACCGCATTCTTTAATGCATGCTTATAAACAACAATAAACATTTTTTGTCCTTTTGCTCTTGCAGTCCTTACATAATCTGAACGCATAACTTCCAGCATGGAGGACCTTGTGATTCTGGCAATGATAGCCATTGGAATCGTGGCAAGTGCTACTCCTGGTAATATTAATCGCTTTATGACTTCGATGAATTGATCAAAGCGTCCTTGGATGAGTGTATCTAGTAAATAAAAATGGGTTATGGCGGTAATTGGATTTCGTACATCTTCTCGACCAGATGTAGGTAACCAACCAAGCTTACTACTAAATGTCCACTGCTCCATCAATCCAAGCCAGAACACAGGTACAGATACACCGATTAACGCTATAATCATCGCTGTATAATCAAACCAAGAATTTTGGAACCATGCAGAAATAATGCCAGCATTCACACCAATAACGATCGCAATAATCATCGCAAATAGTGCAAGTTCGGCCGTTGCTGCTAAGTATGGGAAAATTTCTTCTGATACAGGTAGTTTCGTACGTAGGGAAACCCCTAAATCCCCCTGAAAAATACCTGCTAAGTAACTAAAATATTGTGTATACCACGGCTTATCTAATCCTAAACTTGCGTTTAACGCCTCGACCGCCTCTTTTGTTGCCTGTTGTCCTAAAATAACCTGTGCTGGATTTCCAGGGATTGCCCGTATCAACATAAAGACGATAAAAGTCATTCCAAGCAAAACTGGGATTAGTTGAAGTAAACGTCTTCCCATATAGTGAAGCATTTTCATCACCTCTCTATGATTTTCATAATCTACTGTGAAGTCTTTATATACTGTTGAAAGGTTGAGCCTTCACTAAACGGTTTTGAGTGTTTAGTTGAATTCTTTCATACAGGAAATAATCATGATCTTTAGTTGAAAAGAATCTGCGAGATTTCCACGGCTTACCCGCAGAAAAGCAAGCAGATTCTTCACATTCCTTTGTTCAATTAAAAATGATGAAAATTACTATTGAATATCTACCGCATCTAAACGGTCAGAGCCAGTAGGATGCGCAATATAATTTGTAACCTTCTTGTTGGCAGCTAAAATTGGTGTAGAGTGAGCAAGTGGAACCCATGGAGCATCCTCAGAAATAATCACCTGAGCTTGCTTATAAAGTTCATTACGCTTGTCCTCATCGATTTCAGTTTGAGCAGCTGTTAATAACTTGTGTAATTCTGGATTGTCATAGAATGTATAGTTATTGGAATGGATATTATCGCCGTCTAATAACGTGTATAGGAAGTTATCCGCATCCCCATTATCGCCTGTCCAGCCAAGTAGGAATGCATCCGCTTCACCATTTTGAGCTTTTTCTAAATACGTAGCCCATTCAAATGACACAATTTTAGATTTAATACCTACGTCTTCTAAGTTCTTTTGAATCGCTTCAGCCACTTTTTGTCCATCTGGCATGTATGGACGTGGTACTGGCATTGCCCATAGCTCAATTTCCTTACCATCGTAGCCTGCTTCAGCAAGTAATGCTTTCGCTTTTTCAGGATCATACGTATAGCCTGTCACTTCATCGTTATAACCCGAAATTACTGGTGGCATTGGGTTTTTCGCTGGCTCAGCTAGCCCTTCATAAAACGCATCCACTAATGCTTGTTTATCAATTGCATAGTTGACTGCTTGACGTACTTTTACATTATCAAAAGGTGGACGTGTAACAGTTAAACCAAGGTAGCCAACGTTCATAGATGGACGTTCGATTAACTGTAAATTTGCATCGCCTTCAATTGTTCCTTTATCAGAAGGACTTAAGCCATCAGCTACATCAATATTGCCTGCTAATAAATCATTTAAACGAGCTGAGTTTTCTGGAATAGAACGATAAATTACTTTATCTAATTTAGGATAGCCATCAATATAGTAATCTGGGTTTTTCTCAATTGTGATAGAGTCATTACGTACCCAGCTAACAAACTTGAATGGCCCTGTTCCTACAGGATTTGCAGATAAACCTTCTTCATCTGCTTCAAATGCTGTTGGAGAAGCAATTGCAAATGGAGACATTGCTAAATTTTTTAAAAATGGTGCTTGAGGTTGACTTAACTTAAAGACAACTGTGTAGTCTCCCTCTGCAGTTACTGATTCAATTACTTGCTTGTCACCAACGACAAATTGCGAACTAAAGTAAGGATGTTTATCCGCACCTGTTTTCCAACGTTCAATATTCTTAACAACAGCCTCAGCATTGAAATCTGTGCCATCATGGAATTTCACACCTTCTTGTAGCTGGAACGTATACGTTAAACCATCCTCTGATGCCTCCCATGATTTGGCTAATCCTGGTTGAATTGTTACATCTTGCTCTCCAAAGTTTACAAGTGTTTCATAAATATTAGCTGTCACCGTGAAGGATTCACCGTCTGTAACAACAGCAGGGTCAAGTGCTACAGAATCTCCACCACGACCATACACTAAAATTTTTGGTTCTCCACTGCCAGCTGTATCGCCACCAGTTGAAGTATCTTTACTACCCGTATCCTTAGTATCTGAGCCGCCACAAGCTGCTAAGATTGTCGAGAGAATAAGGAGTAGCATTACACCTAAAGTCCAAAACTTCTTTTTCTTCATCGAATTTCCCCCTATGAGTTTTTATATCATTGAATGTTGGAGTGCCTCGTAAAGATGGCAAGCAACATAATGACCTGGTTTCACTTCTTGCATTTTAGGTACTACCTGTGAGCACTGATCCTTTTTAAACGGACATCTCGTATGGAACGTACAACCGCTTGGTGGGTTTGATGCACTTGGAATATCTCCTGAAATGATGATCTGCTCACGTTCAAATGTAGGATCTGGAACAGGGACCGACGATAAAAGTGCCTGTGTATATGGATGAAGCGGTTCAGCATATAAGTCCTCACTCGCTGTCAGCTCAACTAATTTACCTAAATACATAACGCCAACTCGATTACTAATATGACGCACAACCCCTAAATCATGGGAAATGAAAATATAAGTTAGCTTTAAATCCTTTTGCAACTTTTGCAATAAATTCAAAACCTGTGCCTGAATGGACACATCAAGTGCAGATACTGGCTCGTCCGCAATAATTAAGCGAGGATTGGTCATCAGGGCTCTAGCAATGCCGATACGTTGCCTTTGCCCTCCACTAAATTGATGCGGATAGCGCTTGATATGATATTCATTCAATCCAACAATCTCAAGTAGCTCCAACACTTTCTGTTTTCGCTCTTTGGCATTACCTATCCCATGAACAATAAGAGGCTCCTCTAAAATTTTGCCGATGTTATGGCGAGGATTTAGTGAGGCATAGGGATCCTGAAAAATCATTTGAATATCTCTACGTGCCTTCCTCATTTCATTATTGGATAATTCTGAAATTATTTTACCTGCGAATTCTATCTTACCTCCAGTTGGCTCCAGTAAACGCATCAATAAGCGACCCGTTGTGGATTTACCACAGCCTGATTCGCCAACAATTCCTAATGTTTCTCCTTCAAATACTTCAAAGGAAACATCATCCACGGCCTTTACATCCCCGGCATGTGAATGAAGGACTCCTTTTCGAATCGGAAAATATTTTTTTAACCCCTCAACCTTTAATAACGCTTTCGACACGTTGCTCCACCTCCTGCTTCTCTAGTAAAAAACATCTCGATTTA
This sequence comes from Lysinibacillus capsici, assembly GCF_020217405.1. Classification (NCBI taxonomy): domain Bacteria; kingdom Bacillati; phylum Bacillota; class Bacilli; order Caryophanales; family Bacillaceae; genus Lysinibacillus; species Lysinibacillus capsici. Next base: position 4,003,183 of record NZ_CP084108.1, read on the forward strand.
TGATTCTCTGCTGCTTCAAATAAAGGTGGTGTTTCCTGTAAACAACGTTCCATTGCATATTCACAGCGTGCCGCAAAACGACAGCCTACCTGAATACTTCCTGGTTTCGGTACACTTCCAGGAATGGAGTATAAATTTTCCTTTTTATAACGCATGTCAGGTACTGATTGAATGAGTCCTTGTGTATAGGGATGTTTAGGATTAGTGAAAATTTCATGAATCGGCGCCTCTTCCACTATTTGTCCTGCATACATAACAATCACTCGCTCACAAGTTTCCGCGACAACCCCCAGATCATGTGTAATTAACAACACAGCTGTATTCAATCGTTTATTTAAGTCTTTCATAAGCTGTAAAATTTGGGCTTGTATCGTAACATCCAATGCGGTTGTAGGCTCATCCGCAATCAATACTTGAGGGTCACAGACAAGTGCCATAGCAATCATCACACGTTGACGCATACCGCCAGACAGCTGATGTGGGTAGTCCTTTAGCAATTCCTCAGCACGTGGTAGACCTACCAATTTCATAATTTCAACCGCTCTTGCAAACGCTTCCTTTTTTGACCATTTTGGATTATGGATTAATATAGCTTCCTTTAACTGGTCACCAATCGTGAACAAAGGGTTTAGCGAAGTCATGGGCTCTTGGAAAATCATTGCAATGTCTTTTCCACGTATTTTTTGCATTTGTTTGTCCGTACATTTAGCAATATTTTTGCCATCTAGCAAAATTTCTCCACCCGTTATTTTACCTGGGGGTGATGGAATTAATCCCATGATGGACAGCGAAGTAACACTTTTACCACTTCCCGATTCTCCTACAATCCCTAAAATTTCTCCTTCATGGACAGAAAAATCGATATCGTCTACAGCAGGAATTTGCCCATTATCTGTAAAAAAGGTTGTTTTCAAACCTTTTATTTCTAGTAGTTTTTTCCTCATGTGTATCGCCCCAACCTACCTATATTTTACTTAAATGTATAATAACATTAGAATACTATAACTTTCGTTAAATTCCTTATTTTCAGATAATTCTAACTAAAAATCATTACTCTTTCAATAATTAATATTCTGCAAATTAAATAAAATTTCTACAATAATCGCCTTCATTAATAATAAAATCTTATAAAGAGATATTTTTTTACATTTTTCAAAAAAAAATAGCCTTCCATTTTCGAATAAATGAAAGACTTTTTTTGAAAAAATTCTTAAACCGTGTAATTTACGTAAAATTTTAATCTAAATGCTGCACTTGGAATAAATTATAATATGTCCCTTGACTGTCCATTAACTGTTCATGTGTTCCACTTTCAATTAATTGACCATGATCGATGACGAATATCTTGTCAGCATGGGTAATTGTAGAAAGACGGTGCGCAATAATAATAGTTGTTCGTTCATGAGCAAGCTTGTCTAATGATTCTTGAATCAGTGCTTCACTTTCTAGATCTAATGCAGAAGTAGCCTCGTCAAGGATTAGAATTGGTGGATTTTTTAAAAACACACGCGCAATGGCAACTCGTTGTTTTTGTCCGCCAGAGAGCTTTACTCCTCTTTCCCCAACCTTTGTGTCATAACCATTAGGTAGACTCATAATAAAGTCATGGGCATTTGCCGCTTTCGCTGCCTCGATGACCTGTGCATCTGTTGCATCTGGTTTCCCCATTAAAATATTCTCTTTGACAGAGTCACTAAAAAGTATATTATCTTGCAGGACAATACCAATTTGAGATCGTAAGGAATGTAAAGTGACATCCCGTACATCTTTTCCATCAATGGTCACTTGCCCACTTGTTGTATCATAAAAGCGAGGAATTAAACTGATAATCGTTGACTTACCACCACCACTCATCCCTACAAAGGCAACAGTCTCCCCAGGATTTATCGTTAAATCAATAGCATCTATAATAGGTGAGCCAGCTTCTTCATATTGGAAGGATACATTGTGAAAGCGAACCTGCCCATTTGCACGTGGGAGTTCACCAGCATTGTCCTTATCCTTCACTTCATAAGGCTCATCTATTAAATCGAACATTCGATCCATTGAAGCGATTGACTGTGTTAAAGTTGTGGAAGAACTAACCAGTCGACGAAGTGGGCCATACAGACGTTCAATATAAGCAATAAAAGCAACCATTGTTCCAACTGAAAGTGACCCATTTATTACTTGATAGCCCGCATAGGCTATAACTAGTAATGGCGCTACATCTGTAATGGTATTCACGACAGCAAATGATTTTGCATTCCACTTTGTTTGATCAAGCGCTTTTTCTAAAAACTCACCGTTTGCTGAATCGAACAATTTTTGTTCATGCTTTTCTAAGGTAAAGCTTTTAATAATGCTCATACCAGCTACACGTTCATGTAAATAGCTTTGTACACCTGCAAGAGCTTGAGAACGTTTCCGTGTTAAATCTCTCAATTTGCCAAAAAAGTACTTCACACTGAAAGCATAAAATGGAAATGCGATTAACGCTACTAGTGTTAGCTTCACATCCATGGTTAGCATAATGGCAATCGCAATTACAATTGTCGCTAAATCTAACCAAACATTCATTAACCCTGTCATGACAAAGGTTTTTGTTTGTTCAACATCATTAATTACCCTTGAAATAACATCCCCTGCTCGTGTATTGGCATAGTACCTTAAGCTTAAACGCTGTAAATGTGCATAAATTTCCTTACGAATATCAAATAGCACCTTGTTGCTTACGTGTTGTGCAAAATATTGTCGATAATACTCAATAGGTGGACGGATAATAAAGAACACAATAATAGTGCCACCTAGCCAATAAAATAGTTCTTTTGTTTTTTCTACATCTGTTAAGTCATCTGCTGCAATAATATCGTCTAGCACAATCTTAATGAGCAGTGGAATAAATAGTGGAATAGCAAATTTTACTATACCAATGATAATCGTTAAAATAATTTCCCATGTATATGGTTTAACAAAGCGCATGTATCGCTTAATGCTTCCCAATTTATCATCACATCCTTACAAAAAGAAACAGACATTCGAAGATGAATGCCCTAAGTATTATAGCAATATTTTGATTAAAATACAGTTATGATGACTTTATAGCGAACTATTTTACCTTTACCTTAACAACACTCTGTTCCCTCCAATAAAAAAACACCTATTAGTTTAACTAATAGGTGTCATGATTGATCATCTGACTGCATATCAAGCTGGAACTTGTAACGATTTGTCCAAACATCGATGAAATCGGGTGCAAATGGTCCTCTTTTTTGTTGAATCCAGCTTATTAATTTATCGACATTGCGCTTTAAAATCTTATCTATGACATCAGGATAAGACATTTCCTTACGATGGAGCTCATATTCATCCTCGTCTAAAAGGGTATAAGACATGTCAGGAAAAACTTTAATATCTAAATCATAGTCGATATATTTAATGGCATTATTATCGAAAACAAATGGTGAGCTTAGATTGCAATAATAATACACACCGTCTTCACGTAGCATACAGATGATGTTAAACCAGTGTTCCGCATGGAAGTAGCAAATAGAAGGCTCTCTCGTTAGCCATGTACGACCATCGGATTCTGTCACAAGTGTCCGTTCATTCGCACCGATTACGATATTTTTCGTTCCTTTTAAAACCATCGTTTCTTGCCAAACACGGTGGATGCGGCCATTGTGCTTATAACTATGTATTTGTATCGTTTCTCCTTCTACCGGTAATGCCATTTTGTTAGCCCACCTTTTCGTCTATGCTACCTAAATCTAGCAGTCTCTAGTATATTATAGCAATGTGTACGCGAAAGGTGTAGTTAGAAAACCACAAATTTCACTACGCTATTTTGAATTTGTATAAAATTTAGTCAATTATAAGCGAATTTTATTATAATGTCAGCTTTGATGGGATTTTTTAGTTAATGCTATAAAGGATTTCCTTTTATGCTGACCATTTACTTACCTAAACAATTTGAAAGGGGCTGTCTTTTTCATCTTTTCGGATTTAAGACAGCCCCTTAGAGGTAAATGCAATTATGCAGTTACAAAGTGTTACTCACCTAAATCTTGGTTAGTTTTTGAGAAACGGCCAGAAGCTGGAGCTTTCTTTTGCTCTGCTTTCGCATTTTGCTTTTGCACTTCATTTACGTCCGTTTCATAACCAAACTCTTCACTTTGACGTTGCATGTTTTTATTCGGTTGGAAATTTTGGTTGTTTTGTTTTTTCATCATTCATTCACCTCCACGCTAGTTATTGTGTACGGAGATGGTGACTTTTATGCTCATGAATCAATGATTTTAAGAAGGATTTATTTTCCTGCCGTTTGCTTTTTTACTTCATCCCAAATTTTTAGCATAGGCACAGGCATCGGTAAAAGTTCTATTTGCTCATAGTTCAGCCAATCACCTAGCTCAGTCGATTCGCATTTTATATAATAGCTATTTAAATGCCAAGTTAAATGTGAAAAAACATGTTTAAATGTAAGCAGTTCATATTTGGCCTGGACACTTACTGTATATTCCTTTGTAAAATTTTCTTCTGAAGATTGGCTTGTATCAATCATTGGAAATTGCCATAGATTAGCGAGCAAGCCTTCCTCAGGACGTTGTTGCATTAAAAATTGTCCTTTGTCATTTTCATATACGAGCACATCATATGTGAGATGCTTCATTTTTATCTTTTTTGATTTGACAGGTAATTTTTCTGGTTCTCCCTCATTAAAAGCTGTGCAATACTCTCTTACTGGGCATAATAAACATTTTGGATAGGTAGGTGTACAAATAAGTGCGCCTAGCTCCATTAAGCCCTGGTTAAACGATGAAGCATGATCAGGATCAATTAGTTCCTCAACCGCACTTTCAAAAATTTTCTTCGTTTTGGGAAGAGCAATATCTTCATGTATATCAAGCACTCTACTTAGAACACGCATAACATTACCGTCAACTGCATGTTCAGGCTTATTATAGGCAATACTTAAAATAGCACCTGCAGTATAGGGACCAACACCTTTTAATTTAGATATTTCATGGCGATTGTCAGGTACTATACCACCGTAATTTGCTAAAACCTCACGAGCACCTGCTTGTAAATTGCGAACACGAGAATAATAGCCAAGGCCTTCCCAATGCTTTAATAAGTATTCTTGGGGTGCTTCCGCAAGCAAATCTAATGTTGGAAAGCTTTCCATAAAGCGATTGTAATAAGGAATAACTGTGTCGACACGTGTCTGTTGTAGCATCACTTCAGATACCCAAATTTTATAAGGGTCTGTTGTGTGTCTCCAAGGTAAATCACGCTTCTCTGTGTTAAACCAGTCAACTAATGATTGTCGAAATTCTGTTACATATGGGTAATTCACAGTGACCTCCGTTATTTTTACGATTTAATTTATGATGAAAAGGGTATACAATGAAGAAAAGAATATTCGCGGAAGATCGACAATAATCGTCTCTTTCGCAAGAATGTTAGAATATTTCAATATACCTTTTATTATGTTTGAAATAAAGTTGTATGCACATTGTACTCGATTTTAATGCATACTAGGAGTGGATATTTTTGGATTCAGGTACACATTTCGTTATGGGTATTGCCCTTGGCGGTCTTGCATTAGCTGACCCTGTAGTAGCCAATCATTCAATGACTTTTACAGCAGTAATGGCAGGTACAATTATTGGCTCACAAGCTCCAGATGTTGACACTGTGTTAAAACTACGTAATAACGCCATTTATATCCGACATCACCGAGGAATTACACACTCACTACCAGCTGTAGCTATTTGGCCTATTTTAATTACAATTGTTTTATCACTGATTTTGCAAGATGTGAATGTGTTACATTTATGGCTTTGGACATTTTTAGCTGTCGCACTTCATGTTTTTGTCGATATTTTTAACGCGTATGGTACACAAGCAATTCGACCTTTCTCTCGAAAATGGGTTGCGTTAGGTGTCATTAATACCTTCGATCCCATTATTTTTTCCTTACATTGTCTCGGTATTGTATTATGGGCATTTGGCACAAATCCAGTATGGACATTCAGTATCATGTACGTGGTTATCGTGATTTACTATATTTTACGATTTGCTGTGCAAAAAGCGGTAAAAAACGCGGTGCATCATACTATTCAAGATGAGGAATATGTCATTGTAGCACCTACTATGCGCTTCTTCCACTGGCGAATCGCAGCCAAGTCCAAAACTCATTATTATGTTGGCCGTGCTTATGGAAGGACTGTTAATATTTACGATAAATTCGAAATTAAGCCTTTGCCTAAAACTGCGCTTGTAGATGCTGCAATGAAAGATCCTAACTTAGCTGCATTTGTGTCTTTCTCTCCTATGTATCGATGGGAGATTTCCGAGCTTGAAAACGGCTTAATAGAAGTAAGGTTAATCGATTTGCGTTACCGTAGTGACAATCGCTATCCTTTCGTTGCCGTAGCACATTTAAATGATGCGAATGACATTATTACGTCTTACACAGGCTGGATCTTTACAGAAGATAAGCTACAGAAAAAACTACAAATTGGTGCGAGTAATTAAGCAGTAAACCCTGACCAATATTGGTCAGGGTTTTTATTATTGTATCATATCATCACTAGCATCTAGTAAATGTATATACTTCGGATTGCGCCCTGCAAAAGCATGTAGTTTATCACCATAGCTAGCAATTAATTGACGAACAAGATTTTCTGTATACTCTGCCCCACGATAATCATACCCTGCTTTCGCGGCAGTTGATTCAAAGTCACTCCATAACAACTCCACCCAAACCTGTGCCCGTCCAACAGACATCTGAGGATTCTTTGCAAGTAACTCTGCTGTTAATTTCTCAATTTTTTCATCCATTTATTTGCCCACCTTTACTGGAGAAAGGATAGATACTGGTAATGCCTCTTGATATTTGTCTCCGCCTAAACGATGACCCCAAGCAAAGCGTCCCTTCAAATAATCTACTTGGAAAAATTCATTATCTGAACCATCAATACGATACATTTCTCCAGGAACGATCGTATCAAGATCCACTAAATAAGCCGCAGCCATTAAAGCTTTGCGTTCATAAACAGCAAACTCATTGATGATTCCTAGCTGTTCTGCCTTTCGAGCTTTCTCTTTTAGAAAGGCAATTTCCTCTCGCAATTCATGTTCAGACATAGCTGCATAATTTTTTTCACTCATTCTTCATTCTCCTTCTCTTCTATAAAACGATCTATTACTTCTATAGGAAAACCCTTTTGATAGAGCGCCTGTTTAACCTTCATTTTTAGCTCATAACCAGTATACTTCGATACGTACTTTTTCCAAACTTTTTCGCCTTGAGCATCAAGGAGCTGCTGCCAGTTGTCATCATCCTGCCCTATCTCAACTTGGCTAAGCACCTCTTCTACAATCGAGAAAGCATACCCTTTTCTTAATAAGTAATCCTGAATTTTGGTCTTAATTTGTGTTGGGGTCTTCTTGCTCTCCGCTCGAACAATTTTCTCTGCCAGTTGCTTCGCCAGTTTTACTTGTTCCTCAAAACTATATGTAGCAAGCACCTCATCCTGCAAGTTTTTCTCAATGCCTTTTTTGATCATGTCTTGTCTAATGGCTCTTGGTCCTTTTTTCATAGTAGCTTTCTTTGTATCAAGCAGAGCCTTTGAATAGTTTTCATCATTAATAAAACCATAGGATTTTAACTTTTGGATTGCCTCTAACACTACAGCTTCTCCAAATTCTAAGTTGAGCAGTTTTTTCTTAACCTCATGCTCACTTCGCATTTGATATGAAAGGAAGTTTAATCCCTTATTAAATGCCTTACGTATCTCATCTTCATAGGCAATCTCTTGAATTTCGAATTCATCGAGCACCTTTCCCTTTGTTAAACCAAATTGAATGAGAATGGCTTCATCAACCGGAAAAGCATATTCTTCATTTAAATAGATATTATAGCGTTCAGGATTGTTTTTTTGACGTGCAATTTTTGTAATCATACGCATAGTAAACACCTCACTATTATCATTATAGCATTTCTTTATGAGGGAACTGACAATTAGCACGGTTAATTTCCCTATGTTCGCGGGCATTCTTTTCCCTTCCACGGGTAAACTTCCTGCTCTGCAATTAAAGCCTAAAGATGTTTACTTTTTGGTTACATGATAAACTTATTAGTAAGCGTTTTATTCGAGAAAAGAGGTGCATGTTATGAAAATAGTGATTGCAGGTGGCACTGGCTTTGTTGGAAAAGCCCTTATACAGCTATTGCAGGACAACGGACATGACATTTTTGTCCTAACGCGTCATGAGTCAAGGCACGAAAATGGCGTTCACTATGTTCAATGGCTACATCAGCATGAGCAAGCTTTGACAATCTTTGAAGGTGTAGATGCCTTTGTGAATTTAGCAGGTGTTTCATTAAATAATGGTCGTTGGACAAAAAAACAAAAGAAAGCTATCTATTGGAGCAGAATGAATGCCACATCAGAGATTGTACGAATAATGGACATGCTCACGATAAAACCAAAAGTCCTTGTCAATGCTAGTGCAGTTGGTATATACCCAACTTCCACACAAGCCATATATGATGAAGATTTTATGGATTACGCAACTGATTTTTTAGGCACTACAGTCCACGATTGGGAGCGACATGCGAAACGAGCGGAAGCATTAGGTATTCGTGTGGCTCTTGCACGCTTTGGTGTCATTTTAGGTAGAAATAGTGGCGCACTTCCACCAATGCTATTGCCTTATCAAATGCATATAGGTGGAACAATAGGCTCTGGAGAGCAATGGCTTTCATGGGTACATATTGAGGATGTAGCACGTGCTATTTATTTCGCTATTACAAATGAAAATATTCATGGACCATTTAATATAACAGCACCGCATCCGATGCGAATGAAGGAATTTGGTCAAACAATTGCAGAAGTCATGGGCAGACGTCATTGGCTGCCTGTTCCTAGCTTTGCGATGCGTTTAGCTCTCGGCGAACAAAGCACACTTGTTTTAGAAGGACAACAAGTGCTACCAACCCTTTTAGAACAACAACATTTTATATTTAAATACCCTTATCTAAAGCAAGCACTTGAAAATTTGTTAAAGGCTCAAAATTAGAAAAAATTAAGTTGGATAATTTTTTTACTAATTACGCATTCTAATGAAAAAGAAAGGATGCGTTTTTATGTGGAAACAACATATTGTTGGTGCGGTAATTGCTACTTTTATTATTGCCGCAGGAATTAGCTTTAATCCATTTTTTGCTGCTGGTTCTGATGAACACCATTGGGGCTTTAAACGCGCTAAAAACGGTGAACAGGCAGAGGCAGGAGCACAGCTCGATCAATTACTCGACAAATATGGGGCGATTTATAAAGGGAAGGCAGATAAAAAAATTGCCTATTTAACATTTGATAATGGCTATGAAAACGGCTTTACTGAAAGTATTTTGGATACATTGAAAAAAGAAAATGTACCTGCTACTTTCTTTTTAACAGGCCATTACTTAGACAGTGCTAGCGATTTAGTGAAACGCATGGTGAAGGATGGTCATACTATCGGGAATCACTCCTATGGTCACCCTAATATGGCTCGACTTTCGCCAGATGGCATGCGTGCAGAATGGCAAAAGTTCGATGGCAAGTTACGTGAATTGACAGGCATCGATCGTACAACATATGCTCGTCCACCTGAAGGGATTTTTAATGCAAAAGTGCTAGAGGTGGGCAATGCAGAAGGTTATCGTCATATTTTCTGGTCTGTGGCCTTTAAGGATTGGATGAAGGATGAGCGTCGTGGTGCAGATTATGCTTATAATGCACTTATGGAACAACTGCATCCTGGTGCCGTTATTTTAATGCATACAGTAGCACAAGATAATGCTGAAGCATTACCAATGTTTATTGCAGAAGCTAAAAAGCAAGGTTATACTTTCTTATCGCTTGACGATTTAGTATTAGAATATGAAGATTTTCCTGTTGCTTTGCAATCGCCTGCTCCTTCGCTATAATGGGGAGATGACAATATAGAGCAGGGACGTGGAACGTTTGACGCAGCAAACAACAATGACCGTGGGACAAAAATTCCCACTAACAATAAAAAGGCTAGGCATTAATGGTGAAGGTGTAGGTTTTTATAAACGTAATGTGATATTTGTAAAAGGAGCCATTCCTGGTGAAGAGATCACAGCTCAAGTAACAAAAACACAACGTAATTTTGCTGAAGCAGAAATTTTAGCCATTCGTAAAGCTTCAAAATATCGTCAGGAAGCACCTTGCCCAGTTTACAATGAGTGCGGCGGCTGCCAGCTTCAGCATATGACCTATGAAAAACAGCTAATAGAAAAACGAGACATTGTTATACAAGCATTAGAGCGCTATGCCAAACCTTTACTCGAAACAATTGAAGTGCGAAAAACACTTGGTATGGATGATCCTTGGCATTATCGTAATAAAAGCCAATTCCAAGTACGTAAAGAAGGCAAGCGTGTTTACGCAGGTTTATTTGCTGAAGGAAGTAATAAACTGTTAAACATTAATGATTGCCTTGTTCAGCACCCAATTACTTCTAAAATCACAGTTGCTACTCGAAAAATTTTGCAAAAGCTAAATATCACTATTTACGATGGTCGTACGCTAAATGGTTTAGTGCGTACGATTGTTGTACGTACAGGTATTCGTACTGGGGAAACACAAGTCGTTCTTGTCACAACAAGGAAAGAAATCCCTCATTTAGCTGAATTGATTACACGTATGAAAAAAATTGATCCGAGTATTGTATCCATTGCGCAAAATATTAACCGTGAAAAAACATCATTAATCTTCGGTGATGAAACTGTTGTACTTGATGGCAAAGAAACCATTCATGAAGAGCTTGGCGAATTGGCTTTTGATTTATCTGCCCGCGCCTTCTTCCAACTAAATCCAACGCAAACAGTTCATCTATATGATGAAATTAAAAAGGCTGCCGCTTTATCAGGAAAAGAAACAGTGGTTGATGCATACTGTGGCGTTGGCACAATTGGATTATGGTTAGCGGATAAAGCGAAGGAAGTTCGTGGAATGGATGTCATTCCTGAAAGCATTCAGGATGCTCGTAAAAATGCTCGAAATCATGGCTTCAAACATACGAAATATGCAGTCGGTACAGCGGAAAGTGTCCTAGCGAAATGGTGCAAGGAAGGATTTACTCCTGATGTGATTACGGTAGATCCACCACGTACAGGACTAGCACCTGAATTTATTCGAACAGTCCTTAAACTAAAACCTAAACGTTTTGTTTATACCTCCTGTAACCCATCCACTTTGGCAAAGGACTTACAACAGTTAACGAAGCTTTATGATGTTGAATATATTCAACCCGTCGATATGTTCGCACAAACGGCGCAGGTGGAATGCGTTGCAAAACTTGTATTAAAAAACAAATAGTATGAAAAGGACGTTTCCCTAGGAGACGTCCTTTTTCTAATGCACAGCACAAGCTGCCTGGTGGATGATGGATGGTCCAGAAAAGTCGATACCTTAACCAATAACCCAGGATTTAAATGATTATTAAATGTTAAATTTTCAGCTTTTATTCAAAGAACTTTCAAACGTAAGCTTTGTACTTTCACCTTTTACCTTTGAGCTTTCAAATCAATTTAGTTGAAAGTTACCATTGGAGTAAGGCATGTTTCACGTTTTAACTCGCACACATGCCTTGAAGCGCGAGCGACTTTTCGTTTTCCATTTTCGCTAGGACATGCAAATCTTGTTAAACTTGTACTTCAATAAAGGTTGTGGCATTCGACTCTGATAAGACAGCGTCAACCTCTGATTCAAATTCTTCAATCCGATTGCTCAATTTCTCAATTTGGTGTTTAACATTTAGGGGATCAATGATTTCAAACTCATTTCTTTTCATAAATGTTTCGGTATGTAATTTGACTTCCTCTGGTGATTGTTTATCTTTATTGCCCAATATGTTAATTAAATAGGTTTCCAGCTTTGCAGGTAATGCATCATTTTCTTTTGCAACCGTATTGATAGCTGAACGATGCTGATGCTGTATAACTTCTAGCAAATTCTTTTCGTATTGAATGGATTGTTTCCGTTCAATTGCCTCCGCTACAGTCATTTCCTCTTTGCCCACCAACACCTTTGTGTTTGCATTGGACTGCACAACTAGCGCTTTTATTTTATTTCGATAGGAAATTAAACCTACCACTTTATCATAGGATGCTTGCATTTGTTTTTCATATTCAGGAATGTCTACACCATTAATTTTACGATTGCTTTTTCGATTAGCTACGACTGCGCTAACCTCATTTGTTGCTGCTTCAATTCGTAGAGTCAGCATTTTTAATTCTGTTAAAGCACGGTGGATAGATAGTTTTTTCATTTCTGTCATGATAAAAACCTCCTTTTTAAGCAAGTATTCTTTTATTATAAATAGAAAGATGGATTATGTCCAAAAATACCCATTTTCTTTTTTATTGCTTTCATTAGAACATGTCTGTATAATAACTTTCTAGGTGCCAAACCTATGTAACTTGGACGGAACATCCTTGTTACGCAAAAAACGCCATAACAGCACGGATTTGCTGGGCGTTTTTTGTTTTTTGAGCGGGAGATGAGCCCCGCTCTTTTTATTTTGCCATCGTTGGTTGTTGATGCTTGCGGCGTCCAAATATAAATAAAACGATTGCAACGGCTAGCAAAAGCATAGCCACAAGTAAAAGGAAGCTATAATTTTTTACATATTCTAAATAAACTCCACCTAAAAATGGACCTGTTAAACTACCAATACTTAAAGCAATTCCGCAAAGTAAATTCCCCGTAGGCAGTAGCTCCTTTGGTGTCAAATCAGCCATAAATGTAATCCCTAAAGAAAACATCGAGCCAACCAGCGTACCCGTTAAGAAAAATGCGACAGCCACAGCGAATTGTGAATGCTCTAAAAAGCTTGTAATCGCGAAAATAATTGCGCCACCAAATGACCCAATCATCAAAATATTCCTTCTCCCTACTTTATCTCCTAGTGCACCAAGCGGCACTTGCGTTAAAATACCACCAAATGTAAACACAGATAAAATGATAGGAATCATGCCGACTTCAAAGCCCTTGCGTAATGCATAGACAGGAAACAAGGCATTTAGTGAAGACTCCAGAAAACCATAAACAAATGGGCCTAAAAAGGCAATCCACCCAAATAAAATAGCTAGTTTATATCGTTGCCATCCTCTGGCATTTAAGTCACCTGTTAAACGCTCAGGCTTTTCATTTTGTAAGAGAAATACAAAGGACCATGCAAATAGGCACATGATTGAAGATACGATAAACGGTAGCGCTTCAGCAATTTCAATGAGCTTCACCATAAGTGGTCCGACAGCAAAACCTATGCTAAATGATAAGCCATAGATGGCCATTCCCTTTCCTAAGCTTTTATGATCTGCTGTACTAGTAATCCATGTTTGTGTCGCATAATGCAAGGCATGATCGCCTACACCAATTAATAAACGAAGGACAAACCAAAAGGTCACACTTTTCCATAGAGGAAATGCAAGTAAAGACGCAAAAACTAGTGCTCCACCAATTAAAATAATCGGTTTATAGCCCCATCTGCGTAACGGCTGCTCGATAAATGGTGAAATCAGTAGTGTTCCTATGTATAAGCCTGTTGCATTCAAGCCATTCAATGCAGAGGATACCCCATCACGTTCAAATATTATCGAAATAAGCGGTAATAGCATCCCTTGTGAAAAGCCTGATATGGATACAATTACTACTAAAATGGTAAATCTTTTTGTGCTGTAATCTGAGAAGTACGTCATTTTTCCCTCCAATAACTAGTCATTCTCCCAAAGAACAGCATACCAAAAAGCCTTAGCGCTCACCACATGTGATTTTACGCTAAGGCTTAACTAATACTTATCCTCATTTAATTGTATAAACACGATTTTCGGCTTTTGAATATTACCGATTACTTGTTTAAACTCCCTCCTTTTCGAGTTAGCATTGGTCAGATGACTTTTTTCAATCAGCTCCTTTACTTTATCTTAAAACAAATTTAACACACATCCTCAATATTGTAAATATTCTGTCTATTGTTTTTTTAAAATTAATCTCTTAGTCCTAGGTGTTTCCCTAAACATTGAAATTTAAGCTCAAATCGGCTACGATGAAAGGGATGAAATGAGGTGTACGAATGTCAAAGCCAATCACTGATAAAGAGCAACAAGTAACCTATTTAAAAGAGCGTCTTGAGATGTTTCTAGAAGTATTAGATGCCCTTGATCCTGAAACAGCTGAGTTAGAAGATATTGATCGCTTAATCCAAATGATGGATGATTTAGAGGACAAAATGGAGCAATTTCAAGCTCGTGAACAATAATGAATAAAAAACAAGCGAGCGTCGTGTGCTCGCTTGTTTTTTAATGGCAATCCCAATTATAAAGTACCTTGCTAAAATCTTTATTCATTAACTCTTCCTCTGTGATAAAGAAATTGCCAACGCCACAATCGCCCCAAAGAATATTGTCGCCAACACTATCAATCTGTAACAGCATAATGATTGAATCTTTATAATCTCCATATGCTCGAGGATCCTCTTGCGTAAAGAATGGATACCCTCCAATTTTATGACCATCACCCGTCAAAGCATCATAGAAGCTGTCTTCTAATGCTTCGTCATCCTCCAAAGCTGTTAAGATGCTAGCATACTTGTCATTGCTTCTAAAATCATCAATCGACATCGGCTCAACGCTTGTAGTAAAGGATAATGCCATTTCACGCTCAACAGGAAAATATAATTCCTCATCATCTATTTCGATAAAAGAAAAATCTTGAATAAGCTGTGCTTCATCTTGCATAACTTGTTCATGAAATATTACACGAAAGCCTTCTTGATTTTGTCCATTATCAAAATCCATTCCTAAAACATCGTCATAACCATCAATATAAAACTGCAATATTCCCTCTTCTGGGAAATTGGGTAAATGCGTAGGAACCTCTGCAAAGTTAATTTGAGCTAATAGCTTCAACGGTTGTCCCTTCATGTTTTTTGGATATTCCATACCCAATGGGAAATAAGGATCTCCTGCAAACTTACTTTGAAATAAAGTTGTTTTACTGATCTCCGTATTAACCATTACAACAGGCTTCATTGTCCCTTCTATTAATGGTCTATATTGCTCGAATGCTTCTGGTAATTCAAGTAAATTTTTAGCAGTCATGCAAGTTCCTCCTAATATTGGATTTATTCTATTTTAGAACAAACGTTCTATAAAATCAATACTCTCCTTCTATATTATTAAAATATGCTTTAATTTAGCAGTCTCAGATAAGGACTCTTTTTTTCATTAGTTGAAAAGAGTATAATGTAACGTGGAAATAATCAATTTTTCTATGGGGGGGCAATACCAATGAATCTACAAAACTTGGAGAAGAGTCTTTACGATTTAATTACTGAAACATCTACGAATTTACCTAAGGATGTACGTCGTGCTATTAAAAAAGCAAAAGAAGCTGAAAATGCTGGTACTCGTGCAGCAATGAGCTTAGACACAATCGCAAATAATATTATTATGGCAGAAGATAACGTGTCACCAATTTGTCAGGATACAGGGCTACCAACTTTCAAAATTTATACTCCTGTTGGCGTAAATCAATTAGAAATTAAAGCTGCAATCAAAAAAGCAATCAATGATACAACTGCAGATGCAAAATTACGTCCTAATGCGGTGGATTCATTATCTGGTGCAAACAGTGGTAATAATCTTGGTGATGGTTTGCCAGTAATGAAATTTGAACAATGGGAAAAAGATTACATTACAATTAAGTTAATTCTCAAAGGTGGCGGCTGTGAAAATAAAAACATTCAATACAGTCTACCATGTGAATTAGAAGGTCTTGGTCGTGCAGGGCGTGACTTAGATGGTATTCGTAAATGTATTTTACACTCTGTATACCAAGCACAAGGTCAAGGGTGTTCTGCTGGTTTCATTGGTGTAGGTATTGGTGGAGACCGTTCTTCTGGCTATGATTTAGCAAAAGAGCAATTATTCCGCCATGTTGAAGATACAAATCCAAATGCAGATCTTGCTAAATTAGAAGAGTATGTGGTTAAAACGGCTAACACATTTGGTATTGGTACAATGGGCTTCGGTGGTGAAGCAACATTATTAGGCTGTAAAATTGGCGTAATGCACCGTATTCCTGCCTCTTTCTATGTATCAGTAGCATATAATTGTTGGGCTTACCGTCGTATGGCTGTGGATATCGATCCTCAAACTGGCGAAATTATGAATTGGCACTACCAAGAAGGTGAAAAAATTACCTTCAAAGAGAATGAAGTAGCTGCTACAACAGAAGATACAACTACAGATGTAGTCGAGCTTACTGCGCCAATTACTGAAGAACAAATTCGTTCACTAAAAGTTGGTGATGTCGTTTCTATTACTGGTCGTATGTATACTGGCCGTGACGCCATCCACCACCATTTAATGAGCCACGATGCACCAGTTGATTTAAATGGCCAAGTTATTTATCACTGTGGACCTGTAATGGCAAAGGATGAAGAAGGCAATTGGACAGTAAAAGCGGCTGGTCCAACTACTTCTATTCGTGAGGAGCCTTATCAAGGCGATATCATGAAAAAATTCGGTATCCGTGCTGTCATTGGTAAAGGTGGAATGGGGCCAAAAACATTAAAAGCGCTTAATGAGCATGGTGGCGTTTACTTGAATGCAATCGGTGGAGCAGCACAATACTATGCGGACTGTATTAAAGGCGTTGATGGTGTTGATTTAATGGAATTCGGTATTCCTGAAGCTATGTGGCACTTAAATGTTGAAAAATTTACAGCAGTTGTGACAATGGATTCACATGGTAACTCACTACATGCAGATGTGGATAAATCATCATTAGAAAAACTTGCTTTGCATGCAGAAAGAGTCTTCTAATTAAATAATAGATAGCAGTAGTAACTCGTTTTATTGCACAATTTTGTAAGGCACAGAATATTCCTAGTGAATAGACTGTGCTTTTTTCAATCCTTTCGCAAATTGTTTAAAAATCTCCATCAAACTTCCTACTTTATTTTTATAAATTCCTTTGTTATAATAATTCTAAATAATAAAGATGGTAATTGAAATCCATTTTCAATTAAACAGCTCAAAATAACGCTATTTTATAAAGGTTTTGATATTGATTTTCATTATCAGGAGGGATAGAGATGGAATACTCTAATCGAGAAAACGTAAGAATAATTGAGAAAATAAAAGAACATGCCGAACTAATTGCCGCATTAATGGCTGGAATTTTCATCTTACTAGCATGGCGTTTAGACACAAATGGACAAACAACAGCTTCTGTTCTACTATATTTAATTGCCTTTTGTGTAGGTGGTTTCGCGAAAGCAAAAGAAGGCATTGAAGAGACCATAGAAGAGCGAAAGCTAAATGTTGAGCTGTTGATGGTATTAGCTGCAATTGGCTCAGCTGCAATTGGCTATTGGACAGAGGGAGCCATCCTAATATTTATTTTTTCAGTAAGTGGTGCACTTGAAACTTATGCGATGAATAAAAGTCATCGCGAAATATCTGCCCTTATGAATTTACAGCCCGAAGAAGCTTGGTTAGTGCGTGGTGGATTTGAACCTATGAAAGTATCAGTTTCCACATTACAAATCGGGGATCATTTATTGATTAAACCGGGTGAACGAATTCCAGCAGACGGCATTATTTTTAAAGGCCAATCTTCTATTGATGAGTCAGCTATTAGCGGAGAGCCACTGCCAATCTCAAAAAGCGAAGGAGACGAAGTTTTTGCAGGCACAGTCAACTTAAATGGTGCTATTACTATGGAAATGACAAAGGCGAATTCAGAGACCCTTTTCCAAAAAATTATACAGCTCGTTCAAAGTGCTCAAAGTGAAAAATCTCCATCTCAACAATTCATCGAAAAATTTGAAGGGACTTATGTAAAATTTGTTTTACTTGGTGTTGCCATTATGATGGTTCTTCCCCACTTCTTGCTCGGCTGGGACTGGACAACAACCTTTTACCGAGCAATGGTGTTATTAGTGGTTGCTTCACCTTGTGCACTCGTTGCTTCCATTATGCCTGCAACACTCGCTACGATATCAAATGGTGCAAAAAATGGTGTGCTATTTAAAGGTGGTTTACATTTAGAGCATCTTAGTGTGTTACGTGCATTGGCTGTCGATAAAACAGGTACTTTAACGCAAGGAAAACCAGTTGTTACAGATTTTATTGTCCGTGATGGAGTAGAACGTGATACGGCTTTAGCAATTCTTGCAGGAATTGAATCTCAATCCAATCATCCCCTTGCCCAAGCGATTACCTCCTATGCTAAGGCTGAAGGAATCGACATACTACCACAAGCAACAATTGAAGATATTCCTGGCTGGGGTATTAAAGGAACGATTCAAAACAAGGAGTATCAAGTAGGCAAACCAGAATTTGTTGATGTGCAACTTGCTAACATTTTTGCAAATAATGCTGTAACTAAACTTGCAGCAGAGGGAAAAACAGTTATTTTCATTCGCGATCAACACGGTATTGTTGCATTAACAGCATTAAAAGATACTGTACGCTCCGAAGCTAAGAAAGCTGTTACATTATTAAAAGAGCTTGGTATTCAAGTGGTGATGCTTACAGGCGACAACGAAAAAACAGCCAAAGTTATCGCGAAGGAGGCTGGCGTTACTGAATTCGTCGCAGAATGTTTGCCAGAAACGAAGGTAACTGAAATGAAACGCCTACTTACACAGCATCAATTTGTTGGCATGGTCGGCGACGGTATTAATGATGCCCCTGCATTGGCTACCGCAACTACTGGCATAGCGATGGGTGAAGGCACAGACGTGGCGCTTGAAACAGCGGATGTCGTGCTAATGAAAAATGACTTATCAAAAATCGCCTATGCTGTTCGTTTATCACGTAAAATGCAACGTATTGTGAAACAAAATATTTTCTTTTCTATCGGGGTTATTGTCTTATTAATCGCCTCTAACTTTTTACAAGTTGTCGACTTGCCTTTAGGCGTAATCGGGCATGAAGGTAGTACAATTCTAGTTATTCTAAATGGTTTACGCATGCTTAATAAAAATGTTTAACATCAAGTAAGCCTCAGCATTATTGCGTCCAGCTTGCTTGAAAGCTACTCTTCCTGCGACATCCGCTGAGGCTTTTATTGAGGAATTGATGGATTTAATCAGCTAAAATCAAGTAAAAATAGCCTCGCTACTCTTTAGGAGTTTAGCGAGGCTATTTTTAATGAATGATCATTTCCTTATCGACGAATTTCCTTTTGAAGTGCTCTTTTCTGCATTGTAGCATTTAATACGCCACCAAAGATTAAAATGATTCCCGTAAAATATAACCAGAGCATTAAAATAATGACGCCACCAATACTACCGTATGTAGCAGAATAATTTGCAAAATTATTAATATAAAAAGAGAAACCATATGTGACTGCTAACCAAGCAAGCGTGGCAAATAACGCTCCTGGCCATACGCCCATTATTTTCAAACGAGGACTTGTATTTGGCACAAACCAGTAGATGCCCATTAATACGATGAAAATCAATAATGGCGGGATTGACCATCTTAATCTATGCCAAACTGATTCAAATTGCTCCTCTATTCCGACGATTGAGAATAGGAAATGTCCAATTTGCTGACCAAAGACCGGTAATAAGAGCGCAACGGCAATAACAATAACGAGAGCGATTGTAAAAACAAGTGATAAACCCCTATCTAATATGCCTGCTCTCCCTTCTGTATCATAGGCTTTATTTAACGCACGAAGTAATGCATTAATGCCTTTAGATGCAGACCAAATAGTACCTAAAACCCCAATGGACAGTAAACTACTGTTGCGATTTGTTAAAATCTCATTCAGTGTATTTTCAATAAGCTTATACACTTCATCAGGTAAGATATTCACTAAAAATGAATAGACCTGAGTGGTTTCTAAGTTAAGATATGGTAATAGTGTCACTAAGAAAATAAGTAAGGGGAAGAACGATAGTAAAAAGAAATAAGCCAATTGTGCAGCAAGCGCAGATATTTCAACTCGCTTGAGCCGACCTATTAAATCTTGGATAAAGCCTTTGGATGTCATAATATCAATCGCTCCCTCCTCTGGAGAGACAAACGATTTTACAAACCCAAAAGCGTTATGCAATGTTGCTTTATTCTTTTCCATACAATTCCTCCTAAAACGACCTTTACTCCTTATGAGGCAAAGTAAAGGCTGATTTCGTATCTTCAATCATTCCCTGTATCGTGGAAGGTAAATCCTTAAATTCATCCACCTTTTCAGCAATAGTGTTGACATTATCTGACACACTCTCACAAAGCACCTTTGCCGCGAGTACCTTTTCCTCTACCAAAACCTGCAATTCTTCTCGATTTGCTGCATAATATGAGACGGCTTCCTTCATCTTTTTAGTTGAGGCAATTGTTTTTTCTCGTGTAGCGCGATCTAACATACTTAATGCTGCTCCTACTGCTGCTCCTGCTACAATAGATGCTAATAATTTACTTTGACCCATATTAAAACCCCCTGCTTGATAGTTGTATATTCCCTATTATTTCATAAATAAACAGTCTTCTGCACTTATTCTACCCAATAACAGTCTATTTTTAAAGCAATGCCCAAATACGGAGTTGACATTTTTTTTATTCAATGAAATGATATGTGCGAGGATTACGAAAGGTAGGGTAAAAAATGGATTTATCAGTTCCATCTAAAGAAAACGTTATGTATATGGTTGATCAAATGAAGGACAAGCTTCGTATGGTGAATGTCGATGCAATGAAATCAGAAAACTTCGATGAAGCAAATTATGAAGATTTAGTGTATCTATATGAAATGGTTATGAAAAGAGAAACTTTTAGTCCAAGTGAAATGCAAGCGATTGTTGCTGAATTAGGATCTTTACGAAAATAGGTAAAACGAAAAGCTATTAGCCTAAGACATTTGTCTGCTGCTAATAGCTTTTTATTACTGTGTACTCTAAGTTTCTGAACCATCCTCAGTAACTAATGGTTGAATTAATACTTCTACACGACGATTCTTCGCACGTCCTTCGGCTGTGTCATTTGGTGCAATTGCACGATACTCACCGTTTCCTTTTGCACTAAAGCGCGTAGGATCTAATTTGTCATTACTTTCAATAAGCAGTTCTAAAAATTTAGTTGCACGCATTACAGATAACTGAAAATTCGATGTAAAATTCGGACCTGCTGGCACATTATCTGTATGACCTGTGATGACAATATTTCGAGCTGGATCAGATTCCAGCATAGTTGATAGCTCTTTGGCAATAGGGACGTACTCAGGTTTAACTGTTGCCTGCCCTGGGTCAAATAAAATACTATCGCGGATTGTTACAAGCAACCCTTCATCCGTCATTTCTGTGGCAAACTGATCTTCCATTTCATTTACTGCAATAAAATTATCCACACTATCTTTTATTTCAGCTAACTCCTGTTGATCCTTTAAATAGGCAGAATTTTGCTGTGGCGTTTGGTCGCTATCTGCATTCGGAGTAGGCACTGGTGCAGGTTGCTCTAGAAAACTAGTTCCACCATCAAAGACTTGATTAAAAACTGCCGACATTCTTTCTAGCTTTTCTTGATCGACTGAACTTGAGGCAAACAAAATAATGAATACGGCTAGAAGCAAAGTTAAAATGTCTGCGTATGGCACTAACCAAGATTCATCAATATGTTCATCATGCTTTTTTTTCTTAGCTTTCTTTGCCAAGGCCACCCGCCCCGCTTTCACCAGAAATTTGACGACGTTCTTCCATCGTTAAGTATGATGATAGTTTCTGTTCAATTACACGTGGAGCCTCCCCTTCTAATACTGAAAGGATACCCTCAATCATCATTCTTTTTTGTTTTACCTCTAAAGCAGATTTACGTTTTAGCTTGTTCGCAAATGGATGCCATAAAACATACCCTGTAAAGATACCGAGTAATGTAGCCATGAAGGCAGCTGAAATAGCATGTCCTAGCTTTTCGATATCATTCATATCAGCCAATGCGGCGATTAACCCAACTACTGCACCAAGAACCCCTAAAGTAGGTGCATATGTACCTGCTTGTGTAAAAATAGCTGCTCCACTAGTATGACGTTCTTCCATCGCTTCTACTTCTTCTGTTAAGACATCACGTATGTAGTCAGCATTTTGACCATCAATTGCTAATGTAAGGCCATTTTTTAAAAATGGATCTTCAATCTCTGAGGCCTTACTTTCAAGTGCTAATAGCCCTTCACGACGAGCTAGGTCAGCCCATTGTGAAAACATTTTAATAATCTCTATATCATTTGCTAATTTTGTTTCTTTAAAAAGAATTTTAAATAGCTTCGGCACACGCTTTAACTCCTGCATAGGAAAGGCAATTGTTACTGCGGAAATAGTACCAAAAATGATAATTAGGATAGCTGCAGGGTTATAAAATGCTGATAAACTTACACCCTTCATTACCATCCCTGTTAATAGTGCTACTAAAGCAAGTATTAACCCTATAATTGACGACTTATCCATTCTAGAACCTCCAAATCTACTATCTAATGTTATTTCGTCTTTTTTTCCATATTTTAAATATATATATTCCTAGTATAAATGTATTTCATATATTTTTCGATGTAATTAATGCTTTTTATTCACATTTCGACCATTTTTGATTATATTGAATTAAGAATATTACACTTAACTGTCTTAAATTGAAAGGGGATATGATTTTGTTATTATCGTTTGACACAAAATTACTAAAATATGCCGAGTTAGCGGTGAAAGTAGGAGTAAATATCCAAAAAGATCAGTATCTTTATATAAGCTGTTCGACTGATAACCTAAAACTCGCACAAATAATTACTAAAATTGCCTATAAAAATGGTGCAAAACAAGTTTTTGTCGATATATCCGATGATGAACTTGTACGTGCTCGCTATGAAGGGGCACCAAAAGACTCATTTGATTTCTTCCCACCTTGGAAAGTGCAGGAACGTGAATGGTTAGCTGAACATGGTGCTGCTTTCTTAAGCATTAGCTCACAAAATCCTGATTTATTAAAAGGTATTGAGCGTGATAGAATCATGGCATTCCAAAAAGCATCTGGCCAAGCACTTGCCAACTATTATCAATGGTTACAAGCAGATAAGTTTAGCTGGTCTGTCATTGCTGCTCCATCTAAAGCTTGGGCAGCAAAGGTCTTTCCTCACCTTCCAGAAGAACAGCAAATGGATGCATTATGGGAAGCTATCTTTGCAGCCACACGTATAGACGTTGAAAATCCTGTTGAAGCTTGGCATGCCCATGATCAGGAATTACACAGCAAAGCTGATTATTTAAATGCAAAGCAATTTAAGTCACTACACTATACTGCGCCAGGCACAGATTTAACAATTGAGCTGCCTCCACACCATGTGTGGACAGGGGGTAGTAGCATAAGTACACAAGGCCAAACATTTATGGCCAATATGCCAACTGAAGAAATTTTTACAGCACCGCTAAAAACAGGTGTGAATGGTTATGTATCAAGCACTAAGCCTTTAAGCTATGGCGGCAATATTATAGATAATTTCACATTAACATTTAAAGATGGTCGAATCATTGACGTCAAGGCGGAGCAAGGCCAAGAAATTTTAGCTTCTCTTATTGAAACAGATGAAGGTGCTCATTACCTTGGTGAAATAGCATTAGTACCACATCAATCACCTATTTCACAATCCGACCTATTATTTTACAATACATTGTTTGATGAAAATGCATCCAATCATTTTGCCATTGGTAGTGCCTATGCTTTTTGCATTGAGGGCGGCAAAGAAATGACTTCTGAGGAACTAAGTGCGTATGGTCTCAATCAAAGCTTGACACATGTAGACTTTATGATTGGCTCTACCGAAATGAATATAGATGGAATAACACATGATGATCAAATAGACCCAATATTCCGTGATGGAAATTGGGCATTCTAAATAATCCATTCCTACTAATAGTATTCTAGGCTAAGTATGTTAAGGTTGTCATAAATTATCCTTAGATTTTCCTAGTAACCTATTGTATAATTGTTTTAGGGAATTTTAGTAGATCATTTAAGTAGAGAGGAGCTCTAATAATGTTCATTACAACTGTTCTTGGCTTTTCAGCAGTTTTATTAATTTCAACGGGATTCTTCATCCACTACCTACAAGTTGGTTTAGATAGCAAGTCTTCAGTAACTGTAGATCCAAAGCCAAACGAAAAATTTTAATGTGTAAAAAACAGCTACTATTATAGGTAGCTGTTTTTTTATAGCTTACAAGTTATTTCATCTACTAAAGCGTATGAAACTGCTCCTTTATTGTAAAAATTATCTGAATAAAGTCTTTATTGTTTGCATATTGAAAATTTTGCTCTACAATATTTTTTGTAAGGAAGGGAGCAATATTCATGACAATGTTACAAGATATTCTAGAATTTAACAAAGAGTTTGTACAAGAAAAAAAATATGAGCCATTCATCACTACGAAATATCCTGATAAACGTATTGTTGTTTTATCTTGTATGGATACTCGTCTTGTAGAGCTTTTACCAAAAGCGATGAATTTGCGTAATGGCGATGTAAAAATAGTGAAAAGTGCTGGTGCGTTAGTGAGCCATCCTTTCGGTGCAGTTATGCGTAGTTTATTAGTTGCTGTCTATGGCCTACAAGCTGATGAAGTATATGTTGTTGGTCATTATGACTGTGGTATGAGCGCGGTTGATCCTGATGCCATGCTTAGCGAAATGGTACAACGAGGCATCGATCCAGAAACAATTAAAATGTTGGAATATTCTGGTTTTGATTTAAAGGAATTTTTACGAGGTTTCGGTGATGTAGCAACAAGTGTTAAGAAAAGTGTCGATACAATTCGTAATCACCCCTTAATGGTAAAAGACGTACCTGTTCATGGTTTAATAATTGATCCAAATACAGGTCATCTAGATTTAATTGAAGATGGAAATAAACAATAAAAATTATTTCTTGATACATTAATAAAAGAACAAGTGCCTATCCTCACTATGTGGAAGATAGGCACTTATTATTCTATTCATCCTCTAAACGTGCATACATATAGTGATCTATCCAATGACCATTGATATACAGTAGCTTTCTTAGCAGACCCTCCTGCTGGAATCCAGCCTTCTCTAATACACGCATGGAGGCAGTATTTTGTGTCGATACATAGGCCTCTACACGATGTAGACCAATTTGTTCAAATGCAAATCGGACCACCATATTCACAGCTTCTGTGACAATGCCCTTTCCAACATAAATCTCATCCATCGCATAGCCAACAAATGCACTCGAGTACGGTAAGCGTTTGACAGCATAAAGTGCAATATGCCCTATTAGATTATTTGTACCATGCTCAAAAATACCAAAAGTAAATTCACGCTTTGACTCCATTAAATAGAGACTTTCTTGAATTTTTTTGTATTGAGCATCGACTGTATAGTATTCAGGTCTTTGCAGTGGCTCATAAATAGACCAAAAGTATTTATTACGGCTTACGAGGCCCATTAAACTTCGTGCATCTTTTTCTTGGAATGTGCGGATGTAGCATTTTTCCCCCTTTATTGTTACCACATTCCCACCCTTTTTTCTTAATAGATTCCAAATTTTAAGCACCATTTCTCCACACTAGCCTTCCAATAAAAATCAATACATTTCTCTTTGTTACATTGGCTATAAACCCTATTTATATTTCATTGTATGTAAAAAAACAGGCTGCTACAACCAAAACAGCTTATGTCTTATTGTCATAGCAGCACAATTTAATTATTTAGTTTTTTGTTCTTTCTTTTTCTCGTTTACTATTTCTAAGCTGGAAGAATCAGCATCTTCTAGTTGTGTATTGTCTAACACATTTGTTAAATGAAGACCACGTCTTTGAGCCTCTCGTTCAATGTGTGCAATAGTTTCCTGTAGCACCTGAACACGTGCATACTTTTTGTCATCTCCAGCGACTAAGATCCATGGTGCATCTTTTTTATCTGTCTTTTCAAACATCGCATTTGCTGCATCAATATACTGAGGTGTTTTATCTCGATTGCGCCAATCCTCGGCTGTTAACTTCCAAGATTTGTAAGGGTTTTGTTCACGTTCTTTAAAGCGTTTTAATTGCTCCTCATCTGAAACATGAAGCCAGAACTTAATAATTATGTAATCTCCTGCAGTTAAAATCTTCTCGAAATTATTAATTTCTTCATAAGCACGAGACCATTCATCCTTTGTTGCGAATCCTTCGATGCGTTCTACTAATACGCGACCATACCACGAGCGATCAAAAATAGCGATTTGCCCATGTTGAGGCAATTTTCTCCAAAACCGTTGTAAATAATTGTAGCGTAATTCATGAGCTTGAGGGGCAGAAATAGGATGTACAACATAACCGCGGGGATCGACACGTTCGATTAATCGTTTTATAGCGCCACCTTTACCAGCCGCATCCATTCCTTCGAATACCAAGATCAAGCCAATCTTGTTTTTTAATAAAAATTGTTGTGCATTCAACATTTCATATTGGAGTACTTTTAATTTCTTTTTATACATCTTTTTGTCTAGTTCAACAGTTAGATCTAGATTCTTCAAATTTTGTGTCATGAAACTTCACTCCTTTTATTTGGCTATTCTTATTGTACTAAAGAAATATATGGATGCCTATCAGACATGGTAAATTGTAGGTATTATTAGTAAAACAACACGATACATTGTTGGAAATTTCCGTTATAATAAAAAAAGTGACAGTACTATACTTATTTGTCTTTTCCCTATACAATCTAACACGAAGGGAGAGGAAAACATGCCTCGGTTTATCATGATGACAATCTCTTATATTGTCTCAATCATCCTAACCTTTTCATCCTTTTTCGTGAACATCAACGGTCAATCTTCGCTAGAAATCGCTAATCGTTTTTCTGTAGTATTTGCACCAGTTAGTGTAAGTCATGTAATTTGGATTATCATTTATTTTTTACTCGGTTATTGGTTAGTTATGAACATAAAAAAGACAACTTTGAAACAGTCTGCGCTTTTTAGTTGCATAAATATATTACAAGCATTAATGATATATGTCTGGCACCATGAGTTATTTATTGTTTCTCTTGGCATTACATTACTCTTAGTCTTGTATTTGTTTATGTTGTATAATACGTACCCTCTTCAGAACAAATCCTTGTTTGGTCGTATTCCTTTCTCTATTTATTTAGCATGGATGACATTTATTTTTATCACAAATACAAGCTTTACGTTAACGGCTTATGGTTGGAACGGCTTTGGTCTTAGTACGCCTCTTTGGGCAGTGATTTTACTTACTTTAGGAGGAGCCATTGCGCTACATATCCGTTTCCATCACTTTGATGTTATGTATCCAAGTGTTTTTATTTGGGCTTATATTGGAATCGCCATACATAATGGTTTTGATGAGCTACTTGTCACTACAGCCGCTTTATTTTTATGCGGTGTTCTCTTTGTTGGCATTTTATTTATTAAAAAAAATCCTGCCTACCAAAAATAATTTGGTTAGCAGGATTTTTTCATTGCATCCTATTCTTCGTCTAATGACGTTAAGATAATTGGTTTATCTTTTGTTACAATGACTGAATGTTCGATTTGAGCTACAAGTGATTTATCAGGCGTCACGAATGTCCAACCATCACCTGCTTCTACGATATGCTCTGCATTTGCTGAGATAAATGGCTCAACCGCAAGGACCATACCTTCTTTCATAATAGTAGAATCCCATGCATCGTAATAATTTAAAATATGGTTTGGTTCATCATGTAAAGATTGACCTAAGCCATGACCTGTTAAATTCATAATAACAGTTAACCCATTAGCATTTGCCTCGCGTTCAACAGCTTTACCAATTTGATTTAATTTAGATCCAGCCTTTACTTTTGTCATTGCTCGATCAAAGGCACTTTTAGCAACACGGCAAAGCTTTTCTTTGTCCTCATAGCCATCACCCACAACAAATGAAATACCTGTGTCAGCAAAATAGCCATTTAAAGAGCCAGAAACATCAATATTTACGATATCTCCTTCTTGAATAACACGCTTTCCTGGAATACCATGTGCTACTTCTTCATTGACACTAATACATGTATACCCTGGAAAATCATATTCTCCCTTTGGTCCTGAAATAGCGCCAGCCTCTGCAAACATGCGACCAGCAATTTCATCAAGCTCAAGTGTTGTAACTCCTGGCTTTGTTGCAGCTTTCATCGCTTCACGAATTTCAGCACAAATGCGTCCTATTTTTTTAAAAGCTTCAATCTCTTCTTGCGTTTTTACAATCATGTATAACGTCCCTTTCATCTATTATCTATTCTTTAATATAACATAACTTTTTATGGGTATAACGATAAACGCTTTAAATATTGTATGCTTTCCTACTTTGCAAAGTGCTAAAAGAGCTATTCACGATAAAAAAGTCCCTCCACTCACGTGAAGGGACTAGCATTAAGCTTTTCTTTGCATTAATTGTGGAGCGGCTGTGAATAAAAGAACACCAACGATCGCCGTTAAAATGGTTGCTGGTAGCATATATGTACCATTGTAGATGATGGAATAGATCCATGCATTTTGGTCACCCGCATATTCGGCAAAAAATACCGCACCAGCAATTGTATGTGCTGTGTATCGTAAGAAGCCTGCGAAAACGGTACCTATGATTATATAAAGTGCCATTTTTGTTTTGTTCATATGTTTAGCAGCGTCTAACACTGGTCCACGTACAACCGCCGCTAATCCTACAACAGTAAAAGCAACGCCATAATCCAGGAATCCTTGTAGCCAATGCACAATCGTAGCACCAAACATGGTTTGCATTACACCTACGAGTAATCCAGTTGTTAGCCCAGCTACTAAGCCCCAGCGAAATGCTATTAACATAATTGGTACCATAACAAGACTAACTGAGCCGCCTTGTGCCCATACTTTAAAGGAAACCTGATCCAGTACGAGACCAATCGCTGCAAAAATCGCAATCTCCACTAGCATTAATAGTCTTTTTTTGTCCATACATATTCTCTCCTTTGTTCCGATGTAGGATACAAGAGCAGGAATAGAAAAGCGCTGATATGTCTCTTTCTGACACCTTTTTTCCTTTAAGGACGAAAAAACGATGTCAGGACAGAGCCTCACATCGTACAAGTGTCGGTTTCTATCCACATCCCTACGCAAGCATTAACTTACAGGTTCGAAGAGTCAAGGCATTACGTGCCCAGTCTCAGCTGACATCATCAGCTCCCCTTGTGGTCGTTACATCTGAATTTATTTGAACAATCTCATTGTACGCAAAGGATTGAAGGATTACAACCTTCCATACATCATTTTTTTGAAACTTTGCTGTTTTTCATGCGTAAATATTTAAAAAGGAGGTACAACTATGGAGAATCAAAAAATTTTAGCTGCCTTTAGTTATCTTAGTATTTTCTTCGCCCCTTTTATCGTTCCATTAATTGTATATTTCGTGACAAAAGACAGTGATGTAAAAAGCCATTCGATTCGTGCACTTGTCTCTCATTTAATACCTTTTGTTTTTGGCATTCTATTCTTTATTGTCTTTGTTTTTTCTACATTTAGTTTAGATCCAACCTCCAATAACAAGACGGTGATGATTATTTGGTTTGCTTCATTCGCCATCTATGCCCTCGTCTCACTCGGTATTGTGATTTGGAATATAATTCAGGCTGTTCGTGTTATCCGTTAATGTTTTATTTTTAAGAGAAACAGGTAGTAGTAATTGTAAAAGGAGCTGTTTTGGGATGAAAGTATCAAACGTTGTAAAAACTGCCGTTAAGTTAGCACCTATTGTTATTCCTATCGTAAAAAAAGTAATGGCTGCAAAAAAGGGCACAACGCCTACAACCACAACCCGAAAAAAATAAAACGAAGGCGTATTCCTTTTAGAGGAAATACGCCTTCGTTTTATTTCACTTCAAAATGGGTTTGACTATGGCCATTTAATGTTTTTTCCACATGTAAAACTGCTGGCATCGCGGATTTCAATTCAGGCACATGCGAAATAACGCCAATCATACGACCAGAATCCTGCAAATCAATTAATGTATCGATTGCTTTATTTAGTGATTCCTCATCGAGCGAGCCAAAGCCCTCATCAATAAACATCGTTTCAATATGAATATTACCTTGGTAGCTTTGAATCACATCTGCCATCCCCAATGCAAGGCTCAACGAAGCATTAAATTTTTCGCCACCTGATAAAGTTTTGACATCTCGTAATTGATCTGTAAAAGCATCATAAACATCAAGACCAAGGCCACTTTGCTTCGCATGCTTTTCTAATCTATCTGAACGTCTAAGCTCAAATTGACCGTTTGATAAATGATACAGACGTATATTGGCAGCTTCTGTAATTTGATCTAAGTAGTTAATTTGTATATAACGCTCAAAGGATAGCTTTTTCGAGTTTTGTCCATTTAATAATCCATAGAGCTCCTTTACTCGCCCTGCTTCTTGTTCAAGTAAATGAAGCTCTTTCGCTATTTCTTCCACCTTTTCACTAAAGCCTTGGCATGCTTGTATAAAGCCATTCATCTGTTGCAAACGTTTAAATGCTTCCTCATAGGAAACTCGATGCTGTTCTACTCTTGCTTCCATTGCCTCTAAATCTTGCTTCTCTTTCCCTTGAAGATAGGTAGCCCCTTCGGTAATCTGGATTTGCAACGTGTGCACTTGTAAAGTATAGTCACTGCATGCTTTTCGAAGTGCATCTAATTGTATGGCACTCCGTTTAGCAGTAGCATAAGCCTCATAGCTTTCGAACCCTAATTCTTGCATATTTGCTGTAAATTGCTGAAGCTTTTCATTCATTTTAAGCTGTAATTCCTCAAAGGACTGTTTGGCAATTTCTACAGTTAGTGTTGCATTGCTAGCCGTTTCCTTTGCTGCATGCAAATTTTCTTGACTCACTTGCCAACTTTTTTGAAGCTCTTCTTTCTGTTTGCTAACTTCATTAAGTTGTTGCTTTAATTGCTGTAAAGTTGGTAAATTAGGGGGCATCTGCTTAAGTTGTTCGTCTACAACCGCTTGTAATTTTGTCCATTCTTTTATCTGTTCTGCTAAATATTGCTCTAGCTTCATATGTTTATTTCGTAGCTGTTCTATTCGATCATGCTGATGCTTTATTTTCAATCGCACATCAGCTAATTGATGTTGAATAATTTTTAATGCAGCAATCTCTTGTTCCACTTCATGTAAAGTAGCGGTGATCTGTGATTGGTCTTCTTGTTTAATATGCTGCGCCTCAAGTTGTTGCCATGTATCTTGAAGAAGTTGCTGCGCTGATGCTAAAAATGCCTCTTTCTCTAAATACTTACGCTCGTCTGATGATGCCTTCGCTCTTAATGCTTCCACTTGAGCAAGCTCAATAACTTCCAGTTGCTCATTGTGTGCTTTCTGATGTGTCATACTACCACAAACAGGACAGGGTTCTCCTTCCTTCAGTTGTTCTGCTAAAATACTAGCTTGACTCGTCAGCCATCGTTGCTGCAAAAGTTGAAGAGCCTCTTTACTTTCTTGATAGAGACTGTCTAAAGCAACTACATCCTGCTTAGCTAACTCTACGGCATGTTCATATTTCTCCGCTTGCTTGATTAAAGCAACTTGTTCCCGTAGTTTCGGTAATTGGTCTAAATAGCTTTCATAGGGTTCAACCTGTTTTTCATAGCCTTCTAACGATCGAGAAAAATGCTGGAATTGCTCTTGTTCATTTTCCAAAAGTTTGAGGTTATCATTTACTGCTCGTTTTGCATTTTCAGCATATTGCTCTGCTATTTGCAGCTGTTGTATATTGTTTTCATAGGCTTCAAATTTCGGCAATAGCGCTAGCATCTGCATTTCCTGCTGTAAGATTTGCTGTCGTTCAGATTCTTTAGCCTGCTCCATCTCATATTTTTCTTGTGCTTCTTGCAACTTTTCTTGTGACTGCTGTTGCTTAACCTTTGCTTGTTGAAAAGCTAGTTTCTTTACATTCAGTTCAGCACGTAAATCCTTGCATTGTTGTTCGAGCAGCACAAGTCGCTCTGCTTGTTCTGCTAAAGCAATCTCCTTCTCCTTTGCTTGGTATAAATCCTGCTGCTGTAAAAGCATTTGCAGCCGTTGCTGTCGATTAGCTTGTTCATCAAATTGCTCATTTAGCGTTTTTGCTAAGCGATAATATTCCTGCTCTTTTTGATGAAGGCTATATGCTTCTTCATAGTATGACTGTTCATCTTCTCCACATTTCTTATAGTAACTAAGCTCCTCATCAAGTGCCTCTGTTAGTTGATGTAAATTTTCCGTATTATCAGCAATCAATGTGAATAAAGCGGAAGAACGCTGTGGTAAGGCGCCCACAATTTGACCAAGTAAATGTTCTTTTAATTGTTTGGCACGTTCAAGATCACTTTCTGCTTCTTTACGCTTGGCATCAAGCTTTTTTGCCATGACACCGAAACGATCAGTTTTAAAGATTTTCCGTAAAATTACTTCTTTATTTGTTGAATCAGAGGTTAATAGTTTTCTAAATTCACCTTGAGGTAACATGACAATTTGGCTAAATTGATCTTTTGTGAGACCTATAATTTCCTGCAATTTCTTATCGACTTCAAGCGTTTGCTGTTTCTCTACAATGCTATAATCCAGCTTTCCCTCTTTTACTTCTGCTAACTCTATTTTCTTTCCAGTAACCGTTTTATTTTTTTCTTTAATATGACCTGGCTGTCGTACTATTTGATAGACTTTTCCATGCATTTCAAAGACGAGTTCTACAGCTGTATAAACTTCATCATGTGCAAAACCGCTTCTTAGTAAAGCTGTATCCTGTCGATCCTCCCCACTACCTGATCCGTAAAGAGCATAGCAAATAGCATCGAAAATGGTTGTTTTACCTGCACCCGTTTTTCCAGAAATGGCAAACAATCGATGCTCCCCTAGCTCTTGAAAATCAATTACTTCCGTGTCTTTATAGGGACCAAACGCAGTAATTGTTAACTTTAATGGCTTCATTTTACAGTCTCTCGCTCCTCATCTAATAACTCCTGTAACATCTCTGTGAATAGGCGTTCCGTATCTTCATCAGGCTGAATGCCAATAATATCAGTGAAGAATGAACGGAATAAATCAATATCCTCTAGTTTTTCAGCTTCTACTACTTGTAGTTCACGTGGCATATCTTGTCTTAGTACCTTCCGCTCCACATGCATAGCGTGCGGAAATACACTACGAATGCGTTCCATTGGTGAAGTCACAGATATTTTATCCGTCAATCTAACAAATACATAATCCTCACTTGGTGTGAAGGTTAATAACTCCTCTAATTGACCTTCTATTACTCGTAGATCTCTTCTTGGCACAAGCTTTCTTTTACTTACTGTGGTGTTACCTTGCTCGTCTAATTCGATGATTAAAAAACCTTTCTCATGTAAATGCTCAGATAACGAGTATTTTAAGATAGAGCCTGCATAGCGTATGGTTTCGTTTAAAACAAAATGTGCCTTATGTAAGTGCCCAAGAGCCGTGTAGTGAAAAGGTTTGAATAAAGCTGCATTCACACAATCTGAGCCTCCAATGGAAAGGGGTCGCTCGGAATCACTAGTATTTGCTTCCTCCTCACCATACTTCGTCACAAAGGCATGTCCAACAAAAACATGACGCTTACTTGTGTCCATGTCTTCTGTGATATGCTCAATAATTTTTCGCATGGCGTCTTGATGAGAACGGATTGACTCATCTTCAAAGATGTTGCGAATAGTAGCTGGCTCTGCATAGGGCACTAAATGAAAATGTACTTCTCCATGTTGATCATTCAAAACAATAGGTGCATGATTTTTTGTAAATTGGCCCTTAATATATAAACCACTATCACGCATTAAACGACTACCAAAATTTAAACGACCTGCACTATCATGATTTCCCGCCACTGCTAGAACAGGAATCTTCTTTTCTAATACTATTTTCGCTAATACATCATTTAGTAAATTAACTGCCTCAATAGGAGGCATTGAACGGTCATATAAATCACCTGCGATGATAATTACATCTGGTTTTTCCTCATCTATCGCTTGTATAAATTGTTGAAGAATATAATGTTGATCTTCTGTCATATAGACACCTTGAACAAGCTTTCCTAAATGCCAATCTGCTGTATGAAATATTTTCATTCTAGTACCTCCTAGTCTTCTCTATATTTTAGCATGACTATTCCCCATCTAGTGCATACTAAAGGTTTAGTAGTTCTAGCCAAAATTGGTTTTCATAGAAAAAAGCATCTTAATAGGTAAGATGCCTTAGATATCGATTATTTAGATGTATTTGATAAATGCCTTATATCCTGGGAATCCCTGAATTACGTAAGTCATACGAGGAGATTGATGTTGTGCCACATTTTGCTTCCGAGGTTTCTCTGATGATTGTTGCTTTAGGATTTCCTCAAATGATTTGGGATTTGGCTCTGGCAATTCTGCTGAAGAGATGTTTAAAGCATCACTCCCACTATAAATCTGTAAAAATGAGTTAGCCATTTGTCGATAGCCTTCAATATTTGGATGAACATCGGCACTATTTGGTAAGTAGTTGGTTGCATTCAAACCAAAGGCATCGTAGACATTTATATAAGCTGCGCCAGCTTGCTCTGCTTGTTGTTGTAAAATTGTATTTAATCTAACTAGCTGGGCGTTTGTTCCTTCTTTTTGCGTCGGATGAACTGTTGGATAAGCAAAATAATACCCTATGACATAGATTTTTGCTTTAGGCGCACGTTCTTCTAATTCATCCAAAATCGATAGCATATTTTTTCTAGCCGAATTTAAAGCGTAATCTGCCTGAAGCTGTGAAAAAGCTAAGGTCCCTGCATTTGGGTTTACTTGGACAAGACGTAATAAATCATTAGCCCCTGCCGAAATTGTAATAAGTGTCGCATTTGCCAATAAATTTTGCGCTTCCTCAGATTGTATTCGTTCTAATACATCCGCCGTAGTAAAGCCTGGAAAAGCAAGTTCTTTTGTATAAAATGATAATTGACCAATCGAACTTAATTTCATGGCAATCAGATCACTATACCCTACATCAATTTCTTTGTAGGGTGTTTGACCTGCTGCTAAGGAATCGCCAATAGCCACATAGGTTTCTGTTTGAGCAAAAGCAGATGAAACCCAAATTGTCATGAATAATACTGTCATACCTAGCAAGCTACATAATCGTTTCATCTACTTCCCTCTTTTCTTATTGACTAAAAATTAAAAAGCCCAGCTACCCTTGCGGAAAATTGGCTCAACCGTACCATCTGGTAAAATACCATCAATGTCCATTTCACCACTGCCAATCATGAAATCTTCGTGTGTCACAGAAATATTGGCACCCAATGCTTCAAGTTGACCGTTTTCTAGGTCTCTACCGCCCTCTAAGCAAGTCGGATATGCCTCACCAATAGCTAAATGGTTTGAAGCATTTTCATCAAACAGCGTATTGAAATATAGAATCTCCGACGCAGAAATTGGTGATTCGTGAGGGACAAGTGCTACTTCACCTAGGTAGCTTGAGCCTTCATCCACTTGAATAAGCTCTTGCAATAAATCATGTCCTACTTCAGCCTCTGCCTTAATAATTTTGCCCTCTTCAAATGTTAATTTAAAGCCATCGATGATATTGCCCTGATAGACTAATGGCTTCGTATTACTAACATAACCGTTTACACCTTGTTTCATTGGCAGTGTATAAACTTCTTCTGTTGGCATATTGGCCACAAAGACATTATCTTCTGGTGTTTTACTACCACCAGTTAGCCATTTATGTTGTGGTGCTAAAGCGATTGTTAAATCTGTACCAGGTGCTGTATAGTGAAGCTTTGCATACTTTTTATTATTTAAAAGCTGTGCACGAGATTCTAAATTAGCTACATGCTGACGCCAATTATCAACTGCATTGCCTTCTCCAATATGAACCGTTTTAAAGATAGCTTCCCATAATGCAGGTACTTGCTGCTCCTCTGTTAATTGAGGGAAGACCTTTGCTGCCCATTTAGCTGAAGGAACTGCTACAATGGACCAGGCAATTAAATCCTTCATGACTGCATTGCGATAGTTTTTCAATGCTGCCCCTGATACTTTTTGATGTGTTGCTAGTCTGTCTGCTGGAATTCCTGTTAGCTTATCAGGATCTGCTGCATCAATCCATAAAAGAGCTCCTTTACGTTCAATCAGTTCATCACGCATTTTCACAACCCATTCAGGGAAGCGATTAAATTCCTCATCGGAAGCATGCTCAAAATAAGCACGATCCAATTCATCATCGGAAAAATTCACATGAACACGGCCTGCTCCAG
Organism: Lysinibacillus capsici; assembly: GCF_020217405.1. Lineage (NCBI taxonomy): Bacteria > Bacillati > Bacillota > Bacilli > Caryophanales > Bacillaceae > Lysinibacillus > Lysinibacillus capsici. The sequence goes on from NZ_CP084108.1 coordinate 4,039,509, forward strand.
CCTTATAAGCCTCTTTTACAACTAAACGGGCAAAATCTAAAGCATCCACAGATGTATTGACTAATAAGTACTGACCTGGTTGGATGTTCACACCAACTTTTACTGCAAGCTCTGCATATGCCTGTAATTTCTCTTCAAATGTCATACTATTTCCCTCGCTTCTGTCCAATTGTTTTAGAATTACCCTCAATCAGCTCGCCATCATGCCATATTTTTTGCACAGGCTTGCCTGGAATTTCCCTTGTCCATTTTTTATAGGTTTTTTCATCACGATAAGATAATAAGGTTAATACTTCACCATCTGCTCCAGCACGCCCAGTACGACCAGAACGATGCAAATACTGTTCAATTGTTCGTGGGACATCAACATGAATAACATGTGTTAAACCAGCAATATCTAAACCACGAGCTGCAATATCTGTTGCAATTAAAATACGTGCGTCTCCTTTACGGAATGCATCTAACGCTTTTTTCCGTTCTTCTTTCTTCATATCAGAGTGGAGCGTGACAATCGGTGCTGAACGGTATTGTAGTTTTGTTTCCTTCATTAATAATTGATCGATATTATTAACAAAAGCCAACGCTCTTAAACCCTCTGTATGGGAAAGTCGGCGGAGGAAATCCGTTTTATCACGTTCTTCTACCTTCACAAAAGAATGGACAACTTTACCAACCTTTAACATGTCCTCAGGCTTAATTTTAAAACGCAGTGGCTCAAACATCATACGACTCGCCACTAATTCAATTTCCTCTGTAATCGTAGCCGACACAACAACAACTTGTCGGCCATAGGCAGAACCTTCGATAAAGGATTTGATAACAACACGGTATTCACGACTTAGTAATTGATCACATTCATCTAAAATAACTGTTTCGACTTCTTTGAGTTTTAATTTTCCTGCTCGTGCTAATTCGTTTAAACGACCAGGTGTGCCAACAACAATCGTTGGCTTTTTCTTCAACTTTTCAATTTGACGAGCAGAATTGGCACCACCAATCAGCTGTTGAACAGTAATGTCTGTTCCAGCTGTCCACTCACGTATAACTTCTACGATTTGCATAGCGAGCTCTTGCGAGGGAGCTACGATCAGTCCTTGCGTTTGCTTTTTTGCCCCATTCACTTTATTTAATAATGGTAAGACATATGCTAACGTTTTACCTGATCCTGTAGGTGATTCCGCGACAATATCTTTGCCTTCAAGCATAGCTGGTATCATTTCATCTTGAATTTTCATGGGTGTTTCAAAGTTCCATTTTGCTTGTAGTTCTTCTTTTAATAAATTAATGACTGACATGTTATTTCCCACCTTCTATCTACTTGACACTAGTTTAACACACTCCGTAGGTTCCTACTTTATATGTACGTAAGCAATTATCTAATCGTTTCAAGAAACATTGCTTCCTTTCATAAAAAATCTGCTTCACTCAACACGGAAAAGTAAGCCTGTCCACAACTCTTTCAAGAATTGTAGCTTACCCGTGAAAAGCAAGCAGATTCTTTTCAATTCAACTAATCGATTAATTCATAACCACAAGCTAAAATGGCACATTCCGCTAAAACGATTAATGAATCAATATAAATGTCACTTAGCTTCAAATCTCTGTTAACAATAGAAAGCTCTGTACAACCTAATACAATTCGATCACAATTTAATGCTAGCATCGCCTCTTCTATCGGTTGCCAGTCTTCTAGCGTAACATCCTTCCCAGCCTTGACATAATCATAAATGATTGACATCACATAGGATCTCATTTCATTATCTGGAACAACTGGTGTAATACCAAACTGCTCAAGTGCTTCCTGATACATCCGTGATGTTAACGTGCCTGTTGTTGCTAAAATACCTACTCGCTTTGCTCCTAAATCAGCAGCACGCTTCGCTGTTTCGCGAATCATATGCAAGACAGGTATAGGAGAACCCTCTTCAATTTCTTGATAAAACGTATGCGCCGTATTACAAGGGATTGCAATTATGTGTGCTCCTACCGAAGCTAGTTTTTTTGCATCCTCAATAATCACTGGTACCGGATTCTCCTTTGTATTATCTAAAATATAAGCCGTACGGTCAGGAATATTTGTATCATTATCAATAATGGTATGTAAATGGTCCTGATCTTTTTGTGCCTTTGTACGCCTTACAATCATTTCTCCTATAAACATTGTTGCAAGTGGACCAACGCCACCAATAATACCTAAAGTTTGTTTTTTCATGTGTTAGACAGACCTTTGTTATTAAAATATTTCTTATAGCTGCGATAGAAGCTTAAATTATCAAGCGTGACATTCAACCAACGTTTTGCATTCATATCCTTATAGTTAAAAATAGAATCTGTAGCCATTCCTTGTCGAATTAAACTTTTCGCCTCCATTACTAGTTGTTCATTTTGAACATATTTGAACAGCACACCATTCGGTACGATTGTCCAAAGATGCTTGTTCTTCAAATATGTTAGTTGTTGTTTACTTCCTCGAACATAATCGTCCGCTACATACTGCATTAAATTAAAGCCACTGGCCGTCACATAATAATTGGAAAGTTCATTATGTAATTCAATACTCAACAATTTATATTGACCGTCACGATCATCATATTTCATATCAAATGTGGCAAAGCCATGGAATTGTATCGCTTCGAGAAAGGACTTAACATTATCCATTAATTCCTGATGATAGGTTGTCATAATCGCTACATAACGTCCTATCCCTTTTGGAGAATGCTCTTCTAAAATAGGGTTTCCTACGGCAAGAAGTTTTGCCTTCCCATCTTGTCCTATATATGCATTAACAACCCGCATGTTAGCATCTTCTCCAGGAATATATTGTTGTATCATCAAATCATCACGATATGCTGATTCTTTATAGATAGCACGTAATATACTGTCCTTTTCATCCTTATCGTATGCAATATATACTTTTTTCTTACCAGGAAAAATGCATGTAGCATATTTTGTCATATTCATCGGCTTAATGACAATTGGATAATCAAATGGCATGTCGTAGTCTTCATAATCATTCACCGTGCATACATGTGTGGCAGGGTATTGAAAACCAAATTGTGCGCATAGTTCATACATACTTTCACGAGTTAAAAGTTGATGCGCAAGTGGGGCGTCTACATAAGGAACTAGAAAATTCTCTGCTAACTCCTCTTTATGTTCAACGATTTTTTTGACATAAAATTCATCACAGGCTAATAACAGTAATTTTTTGTCTTGGAACTCCTCCGCAATAGCTTTTAAAGCGGTCACAAACCTTTCTTCGATATGAAGTCGCGGTATCTCACGAAAAGTCCATAAATCACTTTGTTGAATTTTTTCCATATTCGTATGGTTTAGTGCAAGTGGCTTCACACCATAGGCTTCGTAAAATGCTCTGGCCATGCCATAAGCATTCATTTCATCTCCAAGTAAAACAGGTAAAAAAACGTGCTCAATGGCCATTCTACTCAACTCACTTTTACTTTTTTATTAGTGTAACATACTAATGATTTATAGCTTATTTATGAACAGCTACAGCTTGTTTGCCTAATTCCTGATAACTTTTGAAAAATTGATCGACATTGTAAGTCACATACCCTTTTAAAGGATCCATTACGACTACCTTATCACCTAAATGTCCCGTTAAGACGACTGCATGTAAGTTCATAAAAGCATCATGCGGAGTCGTTTCTCCTGTATAAATCCAGCCTCTTTCTGCTTTTCGTTTAGGCTTCGATAGATCTAGCGTTACCCATGTCACGACAGGAATACCTTCACGCACAAGCTGTAAAATATCATCCTGTGAGGCATTACTCATATTTTTGACATGTAAGTCAGCTTGTTTATCTGTAATAACTGCCTCAGCCGCTTTGACAATTGGAGCAGCAAAAACATACATGCCTCGAGCTTTATCACGAGGATTACCTGCAAAAGCTTCATTGGGATTTGGTCCAAAACGTTGATTGCCTACAGTTCGTATTTCTTGCTTTGGTAAATACTTGTCAGTCATTTCGAGTTTTGACACATTCATTCCAAAATAATTTAATACGGCTGTAAGTGAAGTAATTTCACAGCCATGTGGCAGCTCAGGGTTTTGCATGACAACAGGGACATCTAACTCCTGATCGTCTCTTAAAAAGTGTGTTTGCAATCGATAATAGGGCTTTGTTGTATCGTAAGTGAAATTCTCGATTGTTGTATACCCATTATTTGTCGTACTATTTTCAAGTGTCGTTGCCGCAATTGCATATTCTCTCCCTGCCTTTAGCTTCGAAAAGATAGCTTCTCCCTCTTCTGAACCAATCGCTTCTTCCACTACATCACCTGTTTGTACATCTGTAACCGTAAGGAAGAGATTTGGAATAGGTGCCCCGCTATTAAATTCTACTGTTAAAACCGTTAATTGTTTTTCTTGTTCAGCATCTTGCTGAGAAAATGGCTGACAGCCTGAAAGTAACATAATAATCAAAATGCCAATAAGTAAAAGGCGTTTATACCCCGTCCACAAGACAAATTCCGCTCCTATTCTAAGGCGAAGAGCAGCCTCTTCGCCATACTCATTATTCCATTTGTCGTAGACTCTATTATACGATACTTTCATAGCCGTTCCTATTTTATCTTGATTTAATAACTATATTTTGTACTAATAGCGAGTTTCACAAGACTCTTTTTCGAGTAAACTCCAAAAATCTGGATAGCAATTATGCCAAAGGATAATTGAACTGTCTTAAATCGTTGTTACTTTCGGTCGTAATGTATGCTTTAGTACCTTCCCAGAGGCATTACGTGGCAATTCTATTAAAAATTCAATTTCATATGGTACTTTATATTTGGCAAGTCGTGTTTGACAATAGGATAGTATCGAATTTTCATCAAGAGACTTCCCCTCCTTTAACACCACAAATGCTTTTGGTACTTCTCCATATACTTCATGTGGCAATCCAACCACTGCTGCTTCCAAAATTTCCGGCATTTGATATAGAACTTCTTCTATTTCGATTGGGTAAATATTTTCTCCACCGCGAATAATCATATCTTTTTTTCGATCTACAATATATAAATAGCCTTCCTTATCAAAGCGTCCTAAATCGCCTGAGTACAGCCAGCCATCCCTAATCGCTCTTGCTGTTTCCTCTGGATTGCGCAAATAGCCCTTCATTACTTGTGGTCCTCTTACGCATATTTCGCCCACCTCTCCAGCTGGTACGGTCTTTCCATCGCTATCAACTACACAAACCTCTGTCTGTGCTAATGGTTTTCCCACTGAGCCAATTTTCGTCAATGCATCTGTATCTAATAAAGAGGTAGCTGCAGGTGAATTTTCAGTTTGACCATAAAGATTTTGAACCTTTACATTTGGAAATGCTTCTTTCACTTGCTTTACAAGCTCATAAGGCATAGGGGCAGCCCCGTAACATAATAAACGTAAATGCTTAAAGCTATGTTCCTTGAATCCTGGAGTATTTAATATGATCGTATACATAGATGGAACACCAAAGAAAATTGTCGTTTCAGTAGCTACAATTTGAGCTAACGTTTTAGTTGGTGAAAATGCTTCTTCAATGACCACTGTTCCTCCTTGATAAAACATAGGCATAGCAAATACATGAAGACCTGCACAATGGAACAAAGGTGTACAAATAAACATTTTGTCCTTGCTCGACATATTCATAGAAGATGACCAAATATCTGCTGTAGCCACGATATTTTGATGCGTTAGCATGACGCCTTTGGGTTTACCTGTTGTTCCTGACGTATACATGACCACTGCCGTATCGTCAGCCTCTAATTGCACAATTTTTCTAGCATGATTATCATGCTCAATTATGTTTTTCATTTCTTGAAATCCGATTGTATGTTGGAATGAATAGGAAACGTCCTCTAATACCTCTGTTAATCTTTCATCAAAAATTAAGCCCCTTGCTTGTGAATGAGTAAAAATAAAATCAACCTCAGGAGCAGCTAATTTAGTGTTAATAGGCATCACAATAAATCCAGCTAATTGGACACCTAAATAAGCGATTAAAAATAAATCTGAATTGAGCGTATATAGGGCAATCACATCATCTTTTTCAAAATCTTGTTCCTGCAAGTAAGCCGCAAATCTTTCTACACGTTGATAAAAATCATGATAGCTTAATGCCTTTCCATCATACAAGGTTGCAATTGCATTTGGTTGCTGCCCTGCATAGTCTTCAAGAATATCTGTCATAAACTTCGTCATTATAAGCCCTCCATACATTCATTTTATTATTACTGAATAAACAAGAATGGGAAACTATTAAACTTCTTAATATTCAGAAAATTATGATTATATTTTATCAAGCAATGTATTTCTTGGCAATTTTTCCACACATTCAAAATATGTAGCTGAAGTAACGAAATATTCTTAGACATTTTACTTTTCTAGCAATTTCTATTGGGTGTATGATACTTGTACCATTATTATTAGGAAAGGCCGGGTTTAAATGCTTTATGCACTTTTAGGAGATTTACATTCTAATATAGAAGACACTAAAGCTGTTCTAGCTCATATTCAACAAACAGCAGAGGAAGCAAAAATCATTGGGTTAGGGGATTTATATGAATGCACTGTTAGTAAGAAAAAGGCACAAACCATATCTGGCTTACCTTTGCAAAAGGCGGCCATAGTAGAAAGTGAATTTGAAAAACTACTAACCTTCCCCTCTATTCGAGGCAATCAAGAAGAACGTATTACTCAGGTCACTGGCATTGAACGTTTTAAAGCTTTACCTGAGACAATAGAGATTGAAGGAGCCACGCTTATGCACGGACATCAATTTAAGTGGAATGTAAGCTGGCAACCGACTTTCCCACCCTTTCAAAAACCATTATTTTTCTTTGGGCATAGTCACGAATCAGGTCTTTATCATCAACAAAAAAAGCTGCCGATTCGTATTCGCTACGGGCAACCAATTGCGTTACAAGACAAACAATATGGTGTGAATGTAGGCTCTGTTATCAATCACCGTGAATGGTGTCTTTATGATAGCCAAAAGCGTACAGTGACATTTATGTGTGTTCCACCTATTCATCTATAAAAGAGCAAGCTAGTATGTAGACTAGCTTGCTTTCCATTTTTTAATGAATATATTGCTTTTTCTCGCTCAATAAAATTTCCTTTAACTCTTTTAATTTTTCAATTACAACATACGATTCATCCGTAATTTCTTTCAGGTATTTTTCAGCGCCCGTTTTATTGCCTACATTGTATTCACGCACTGCTTTTTTTGCTATATCATGGACGTGGATAAATGGTTGTTCTAACTCTGCATAGACACGCTCATCACCTAATAGTTTCTTTCCTGTGCCGTAATACCATTCGCCAAGGCGTGATTCTTTTGGAGACCCTACATCCTGCTCCGTCATCGTTTCAAAGCCTAGTAGCAAATTGTAGATTTTCCATCTCCACAATAGATGATCGGTAATAGCTAATTCAATAATATCCTCTTGGCTAATAATAAAGTTTTTAGAAATTGTTGTGGATCTGTATCCATCAATCATTTTACTTAACTTATAAATGGCAGAGCCCATATCAAAAACGATTACCTTACTTTTTTGCATGCTCTCTGTAATTGTATGGTTACGTTCAGAAATAGTAGTAGCAGATTGTGCCTGAACCTTTGTCGTTGTAGCTATTTCCTCAAAGCGCGCCCCCTGCTGCTGTAAGTTTTTATTTAGCTCAGCTAGCGTCTGTGAAATATATAAGGTATCTGTAACACCTTGATGTAAATCTTGGGAAAATTGAGTCGTCAATGAACTAATATTATGGGTAATATGAAGTAGCTCCTGTATATCTGTATGTATAGATTTGACAGATGTACTTGTATCATCAGCAAGTTTCCGAACTTCCTCTGCAACAACCGCAAAACCTTTTCCTGCTTCTCCCGCACGAGCGGCCTCTATTGATGCATTTAAAGCCAACAAATTTGTTTGATCTGCAATTTTTTTAATTAATTCCATTAATTTCGCTACACTATTTACACGTTCAACTAAACGCCTAATGTCTTCCTGCATTGATTTATGGCCTTCATCGGTCGTCTGTAAAATAGATGATACTTGTTGTAATGATTCCAAATCCTGATTTAATTTTTTAAAGGCATGCTTTGTTTGCTCTGAAATATCACCAACTGATGTGGCAATTTCTTCAATACTTTCGTCTAACTCATGCATTAATTGATCTGCTGCAACAATCTCCTGTTGCTGAATCTCCTGAAATTCAATCAGTTCCTTAATGGTATCTAACTGTGTATTATAAGTAATTATTTCACCTAATCCATTTACTACAGATCCTGCTTGAATTTCAATATAGGTCTCTAAAATAATTTGTTGATCAATTGTTACTAAGCTATCGTAAGACAATAAAACATCCAGCATTTTTTCTTCATCACGAGATAGTTCTTTGACAATAAGTGGAATGATTAATTGATTAATCAGTGTATAGGCAGAAATCATCCAATTCGGTAGTACACCAATTCTTGCATGAACATATGCAATTTTACGACGCTTAAAGACATAATCTAAATCTAATTCATCATCAAATAAGCTAATGAAATGTGTATCAAACAATCCTTTTAAGCGCTCTACTGTTGAATGTGTATTGATGACATGATTAAACTCTGGGATTTCCAGTAGACGAGCATAAAAATTATCGAGTATATGCTGTCGATTATTCTCATAAATTTTACGTAAAAATCCAACAGATTCTCTTCTAATTCTAGATAAAGCAAGGAAATCCAATTTTTCCTTAAAGCGTTCATTTGTTTCGATGTCTGAATTTTTCGTAGCCGAAAAATAATCATAACTTTGATTAATCTTCTTCCTTTTGAACATAGCTCCCACTCCTAGTTGTATTCAAGTAAAATAAAATTACCAATATTTTAAAGCCAATTATAGATTTCTCTTCATTACCTTCAATTAATAAAACATATATATTTTACCAACAATAGAATAACAAAAATAGATTCTCATTTAATTCTTTACACTTTATTATTTTTCCGTCCACTTTATTGACAATTTCTTATTTTCTTAGTTAAACACTGTCTTTACGCAGAAAAAGCGCTAAAATCCCGATTGATTTAGCGCCTTCTTCCCATATAAACTTCTCGTTAGTGCTAGCACTCGCAATCGCAATTTTGTAAACTATCCAGTAGCTTTTCCATGGCTTCTAGTTGCTCACACAGCGTTTGAATCATGCAACGTAGGATTGGAATTAACTCTTGACAGATGCAGAATCTAAGCACATTTTGTGCCAGTCGTATACCACCCTGATGATGGACGATCATTTCCCGAAGATAATTGATATTAATGCTATTAGAGACTGGTGGAGCACACATTGCATTGAACATAGCTTCTGTAATTTCTTTGTAAGCACACATATACTCGTATAATTCATACTCTGAATTTTGTACGACACAACAGCGATTTTGTATCGCTTCAAGACTCTCAACCATTTCTGTATGTGTGCGAATGATTTCTAAGGCGAGATTTTGCACAGGTATATTCGTTGTATAACGTAAAACATTTTCAGACATTTGGATTGCTGCAACTTGATGAGGGATGATTTGCTTAATAAAATTTTCTGAGATACTACAAGTAATGGTTACATAGGTCATACCCTGCATCATTTTTTTGAGGATTCGCTGATATTCCTCTAAATATGCCTTTGTCACATTACTGAGTTCAATAGGTTTAGCCATTAGACACACTCCTTTCAGAGTAATGTATGCCTGCTAGGTTGTTGTGCGATAGACAATTGTACCAATTGCTCAATTTTTATCAACCTTTATCATCGTAAAAAACTATACTTGCTCTTTCTTATATGTAGCTATGCATGTTGAACAAATGCATAGATTTGGCTCTCTTTGCACTGTAGTTAACAGGGTTTCTGGAATGCTAACTGTCATACACCAGCACTCTTTTTTGCCTTTTGCCACGCCACAATGGTTTTCGCCTCCGCATAATGGACATCTCATTTCTCCAGTTGACATGATTTACAACTCCTTTATTTTTCACCATTGTAAAATAAAAAGGGAAGAGCGCTCAATACCTTGCTCCTCCAAAACGTTTATTGTTGATGTTTGTGTATGTCTTGTTTGACTTCATCAATGTCTGTGTCGCTATAAATAGACGTACCATGTCCACCACCTTTAGCTAACAACGCCTTTACTTCATTATAGGATAATCCTGCCTGTGCATTTTTTTGCTTCACTTCATTAATATTTGTTCCTGCAGCTGTAAATTGGACGTCTTTTTCATGATTCATTGATTTTTCATCTCCTATAATTCATCTGGCTGCATTTCAATTAATTCGTCGCCTTCTCTTTTGACTCGCTTATTGAGTTCCTCTATCGGAATGGCATCCACAGTTTGCATATCCTCATGCAAATCGAAAAGACTAATTGTATCTGATTCAACCATGTCAGGCTTGTCCTTACTATTTAAATTCATGAACATTTTCTTTTCATGTGGTATTTTTTCGATATCCATTCTGTCACACTCCTTTTCCTATAATGTGTGTAATGCTGAACAGATTATGTGTCTTTCTCATTCGCACTTTTATTAATTCGATGATACTCAGCTATTTGAATAACTCGTACATGTTTTGTGTGCAGTTCATGGTATATCCCCCTACTATCCGTAAAGGAGATATATTGATCACGTTCATTTTTCACTAATTTTTCTGCCTCTTGTTGTGATTCAATAAAAATGAACCTTCGAACATAATGTACCTCATCAAAAAAATACGTAATTTTAAATTCCTTCATCTTTATGCCCCTTAATCCTGCAATGTCACCGCTTATTCTGTCCAGAAACTGAAAAATCTTGCATTCCTAAAATTACATCAAACATTCTGAAGCATATAGTAGAGCAATAAACCTTTGCATTGGAGGGACTAAAAATTGATTCATACAGTCAAAGCTGGTGAAACCCTTGTTCAAATTTCTCAAGATTACCGTACACCTTTGTCATCTATTCTCGCTGCTAATCTAGGAATTCAGCCTGACCATCTTTTCAGTGGTCAACAAATTATCATCCCCGGCTTGCCCGACCCCGAAGCAATTCCTTACCATATCGAGATATCCACCAATAATCGCTGGCTCCGTTTATATAAAAACAATATCCTTCAAAAACAATACCCAATTGCAGTTGGACGCATGCTTCACGAAACACCAGTAGGTAGTTTTATTATCATCAATAAAGCGCCAAACCCTGGCGGTCCTTTTGGTACGATGTGGATGAGTCTTTCTAAAGAACACTACGGAATTCATGGCACAAATGATCCTAGCTCTATTGGGCATGCTGTTTCACATGGGTGTATCCGCATGCAAAATCGAGATGTTGAAGAGCTAGCCAGTATTGTGCCAATAGGTACAGAGGTAGTGATTCACCCCTAACCAAAAAGGCTATCTAGTCAGCTTAGATAGCCTTTTGTTTTAATTATCTTGTTCTCTAGCCTGTGCAAGCTTTGTTAAATAGTATTGCTCTTCACGCCACATATGATCCGCCATCGGAGCTGTAAATGTACCTAGCACTTCTGCACTTAGCTCCATTTCTTCTAATTCTCTTAAGAATGTTTTAAATAATGTCATTTCAAGCTCAACATCTTTATTAAAGCGTTTTAAAGCAGGAAAGGAATCCATATTCGTACGTAAATAGCCTGTTAATTCTACGGCCTTTAAGTAAAATTGTTCAAAGTGTTGAGCAAACTCATGACTCTTTTGCTTCAAACGCTTCTCAACACCATCTAAATCATCATTAATAATGCCTGCGTGTCCAGTAGCATCTAAAAGCCAAACTAAATGATGATGAAGCTCATGAAAAATCGGTGGTGCTTCTCCTTTTTTCAAGTAATTCAGCACATTTTGGTATTCTTCTAATTCATTGACCATATGGTTGACAAACGTAGGCGTTAAATGAATCCCAATATCCCCCAATAGTTGATGTCTGAGTAGATGAAGCTTGAACTGCTTAAATTGCTCAACATTGTCGTCCACGGACACTGAAAAAGATACAGCATTTGAATCATCGAGCGATGGTACATATGCAAGTAGCTGCGAGAATTGATAAATATACGTATGGGCTCTTTGAATATCATCCTTTTCTGAGGGATAGAGGGCGTCATGAATAAATTGAGCGTGATTTTGCATGATTTCTAGCCAAAATCTATGCTCAAAAATAGCATGTTGCACAAAACTAGACAAAGCTTTACCTCCTTTTAATTTGATTTTAGAGAAATATTCTTGTTATCTCTCCATTCTATTCTTTACATTTTACAGTTAGTCGTATAGCAAATTTCGTATAGGATGAAATGCTAAAAGCTATACTACTTATGGCAAAAGCATTTAGATATTTAAGACTATAGGAGGGAATACGTTGTCAACAAGTAAACAGCTATTATCCATATTCGCCCTTGGTGGGATAAATGAAATTGGTAAAAATATGTATGTAGTACAATATGCAGATGACATAATTATTATTGATTGCGGAGCAAAATTTCCTGATGAAACCCTGCTCGGAATTGATTTAATCATTCCAGATATTACGTATTTACTTGATAATAAGGAGAAAATTAAGGCATTAATTGTCACGCATGGACATGAAGATCATATTGGTGGTATTCCTTACTTACTAAAAAAATTAAATGTCCCTGTGTATGCTACCCGATTCACACTTGGACTTATTGAATTAAAGCTTAAGGAACATAAACTCTTACGAGAAACCGATTTAATTGAAATTCATGCAGACTCAGCTCTACATTTAGGACAATTCGATGTTAGTTTCTTTAGAACCAATCATAGTATACCCGATTGTTTAGGTATTGTTTTAGCCACTCCCGAAGGAAACGTTGTCCATACTGGAGACTTTAAATTTGACCTAACGCCTGTTAACAACCAATATGCTGATATTCATAAAATGGCTGAAATCGGTTCAAATGGTGTGCTAGTTCTTATCTCGGAAAGTACAAATGCGGAAAGACCAGGTTTGACGCCTTCAGAGCAACTTGTAGGGCATCATATTGAGGAAGCCTTTTTACATGCTGAACGAAAAGTAATCATCTCTACCTTTGCTTCAAATGTTAATCGTATTCAGCAAATTGTACATGCAGCAATTGCAACCAATAGGAAACTAGCTTTAGTAGGGCGTAGCATGGTCAATGTCGTTGATGTCGCAATTGAACGAGGTTATTTATTTGTACCAGAAGATCTGTTAATTGATGCACGAGAGGTCAAATACCTCCCTCCAGAAGAGGTGGTGGTCCTCTGCACAGGTAGCCAAGGCGAGCCTCTAGCTGCACTTGCAAGAATAGCAAATGGTAATCATCGTGAAATTAAAGTTTTACCAGACGATACAGTCATTCTTGCCGCTTCACCAATCCCCGGTAATGAAAAGGGTGTTTCTCGTATTGTGGACAATTTGTTTCAGCTTGGTGCTAAAGTTATTTATGGTTCTTCCAGTCATACAGGTATGCATGTATCAGGACATGGTCATCAAGAGGACTTAAAACTTATGCTGACGTTTATGAAGCCTAAATTTTTCATACCTATTCATGGTGAGTATCGTATGTTACATCAACATCGTTTATTAGCAGAATCTATTGGCGTTCAAAAGGGGCATACATTTATTATGAAAAATGGGGATGTTGTTGATATTGAAAATTCAAAGGCAAGGCAAACACGGAAAATTCCTGCTGGGGATACCTATGTAGATGGGATTGGCATTGGTGAGGTCGAAGGAATTGTCCTGCGTGATCGCAAGCAACTTTCAGAAGATGGAATGCTTGTTATTGTATTGACACTCAATAAAGCTGATGGTGCTTTTATCTCAGAACCCGATACCATTTCACGTGGTTTTGTTTATGCTAAAGATTTCGAGGCACTGTTAACTAAAGTCAATGTGCTTACCAAAGAAATCGTCAATGAGCTTCAAGAAGAGAGCAGACAGCAAATACATGTTCTTCGCCGAGAAATTAAAAGAGCTGTTGGACAATATTTATTTACCCAAACAAAACGTAAGCCCATGATTTTACCAATTATTATTGAAATTTAACAAGTCGGTGCAAGGATTGCCCAATCCATTTGCACCGACTTATGTTAATTGCTCAACCTTTGAAAGGAATCATTTAGGAAATCTCCATTATAAACCTTATGTAACATATCAGCATATAGATATTGGAGCTGGTCAAAGCTATGATGTAAGTTTTTTGCATGCTGATTTACTTGTTTTGACACATTATCGAAATACTGTGGAAGTTTTTCTACCGCTGTGACTAAAGAATCTTTATTCATTAATAAATGCTGAATAGTGTTTAATAGTTGAGCTGCTCTATGCTGTATATCAAGAGGAGGTAATTCAATTATTAAACGAAAGATAGGACGCTTCTCTTTATTTATTTGATACCATTTAAAAAAGTGAAATAAATAGTCACTAACAACAATGGATTCATTTGGAATAATGGCAATGATATCATGACCGATGCATACAGCTTTTTTACATTGATAAATAATGGTTTCCTTTAAATTTAATTTATTGAGTAGAATGCTTTTTGCAGGCACTAGTGACAAATTTAATGAATCAATCGTGTGATCAACCTTTGGCACTTGACTTGCATCATCATCTACCAGTAATTTCAATAGTGTTGCTTTGGTGATAAAAGGAGTACCTTCCCTTTTAAACCACTGATCGTTCGCAATTAAATGACCAATTTGGACTTTTGCTATTTCTTCTAAAAAAAACTGCTTCACCATGTATGAACCCTCCAATCCTCTGTCCCAATTAATACCCTGAATACAATCTTCATTAACGCATACCTAGTTATTTATTTAGATCATTTGTCTAGATAAAAGTATTACTCTAAATATTGTACCATTTAAATGTAACATTTTCTCTATTATACCACTATAATAGTATAGTCATTTCCATTGTTTTTCACTAGCTTTTAACATAGAGGTGAATCATATGTCAGATTTTTTAAAGCTAGTAGGTGAACAACTTCGGATTATTCGATTATCCAAAGGACTTAGCCAAGAAGAAGTGGCTGAAAGAACAGGGAAGTTAGGTTTCAGTAAAGGAAGAGTTTCCAATATTGAGCATGGACAATCTAATATTACCTTAAGTACTTTGGAAACAATCATGAAGGCATTAGACATTACCCCTGAGGAGCTATTTAATTTTCAAAAATTATCTGGCGTTACTGATATTGAGGAGAAAAACCTCATGCTAGACATTCATCGCTCATTATTAAGAGAACGAAATTTAGACGAGGTAAAATATGTAGTTCGTATAACGAAGGATTTTTTAGATACGATTGATTCTCAATCAAAGAAAAACAGCTCTAACGGTCAATGACCATTGGAGCTGCTTTTTTATTTCAAAGTAACTTTTAGTAGCTACATACCAAACTTTTGACGATAGCCGCATTTTCTACATAATTCTTCCACAGCTTCTCTTCTTGAGAAGCCTTCAACAATCTTGTTGGCACGCTCCCCTTCTACAATGTCGGAGAAGGACTTTTCATGTACATTTCCTAAATTAATCACACCTTCCCCATCCAAACAGCAAGGTACAACGGTACCATCCACCAATATAGCCGCTTGACTACGCAGTGCATGACAAAAACCCTTGCCTTCATCCTCTGGCTCTAGAAGACTTGGCCATCTAAACTCATGATCCTGATTTAAATACACATGAGGGGCAATTTTTACCCCTTTACCAGGTTCTACTTTTTCTTCTATACGATAATCAAGATGATACTCATTTTCTAATATTTCTAAAGTCTCGCGGTTGCGACGAGCTGCAACATCCGAAACATGATCCTGTTGTAGATTCCATAAACGATAGGAAATAATCGTATTGAATTCCCTAGAATCTCGCACAAAATCCAAAATATCCTCTAAATATTTTTCACGATTTTCGGAGCCTTCATGCCCATCAAAGCTATGCAACGAGAAATTAATTTGACGTAACGCTGGCTTTCCTAATATTTTCTCGCGATTTTTTTTGATTAGCGTACCATTCGTTGTAATATTGACTTTGAATCCTTTTGCATGTGCAGCATCTAATAGTTGATCAATTCTTGGATGTAGTAAAGGCTCTCCTTTCACATGCAAATAAATATATTTTGTATGTGGACGAATTTCATCTAATATTTTATTAAATTGTTCGACTTTTATAAGCCCCTTTGCACGCGCTGTAGGTGGACAAAAACTGCATGCTAAATTACAAACACTCGTAATTTCTATATAAACCTTTTTAAATGTTCTCAATGTTGCTTCTCCGTTCCCATTCACTAAATAATCAAATCTCATTCATTTTAACAAATTTATTGGATAGATAGCAAAAATCGTTGAGCTTCCCTCTGGACACTCCTACCTTTTCTCTAGGTAACATGGCTACACGTACAGGTGGGTTCAAGAAGCGCTAATATCCTAATAGTAATAGGAAAGGAAGGGAGGAGAAACGATGTCTGGTTTTAATTCTAAAAAATTTTATGGACCTGACGAACCTGAGCAGGAATCCTCTAACAAGCAAGGGAAAAATCATATAACAATAAATTTCACATTCAATATAGGAAATACTGATTTTCACTTTGAGCAACGTGCAGAAGGCGGAGGCCAAATCAATCATGATGTAGGCACAAATGCCAACCAAGGTGGACAAAATGCTAGTAACGGTAGTCATACACGCAACGTCAATTCGCAATTTGCTGACGGTAATGGAAGAAGTGGTATTGCTGGTAATAATAATGACGAGGCTGGTGGGCAACAAGGCATTAAAGTACGGGATAGTCTTGTCATTGAAAGTGATATTCATTCATCCTCTAACCATAGTGAAAGTAATGAAGAAACTGATGTATTAACTGAAGAAGATAAGTAGATTGGTTTCAAAAAGAACATGTCAGTAGTAAAAAAAGGCCATTTGACACGAAGAGGCTCTGTGCTCTGCCACTGGAAAACAAGTAGCCTGCAACCAATTGTTGAACTTTCACAAAAATACTATTGATGGTTTTGTTTTTCAACACGATGAAAAAACTTCTATCTGCTTGATGGTACCCTCAACAGATAGAAGTTTTTTTTATTATACATTGCGTTTATAGTTTTTTGTGCCGTCATATGAATAAAGCATCGGCTTTTTATCCACATAGGTTTCTAAATGAACAGGACGTCCCCATAGCTGGTAAATATAAGGTAATACATTTTCTAAATAGTGTGGATCTAACTCCATCCCTTCATAGCCATGAACTAAATATAGCTCGCCATTCCTCAAATAATCACCATTTTTTACTACAATGTATGGGAAGCCACCGTTTACACGCATGGATACAAGTTGATCGCGAACCATCTCGTGATCCTTATCCGTTATACGATATTCATTCCCTTTCTTTTGGAATAAGTACAAATCTTCACGCTTCGTTAAATCCTTTGTTAAATAGTTTCGAATAAAGGAAATATCTGATTCTACTTCTCTTACCTCAAAAATCTTTTCACGTCCCATATTTGGCAAAACACCTAACCGTTTCATTTCCTCAGTAGGGTTATTATAGCGATTTTCAATATCCTCGAAAATTTTAATCCCAAGATAATATGGATTAATCGATGTTTTGGAGGGCTGCACAACCCCCGCATTTAATTTGGCATATTCGATAGTTTCAGCAGTAGTTAACTTTAGCTCCCGCATGATTCGTTGATGCCAGAAAGAGGCCCAACCCTCATTCATTATTTTAGTTTCTAATTGAGGCCAAAAATAAAGCATTTCCTCTCGCATCATTGTTAATATATCTCGTTGCCAGTCTTCCAATTCACGGCTATGCTCCTCTAAGAATAACAATAGGTCCTTTTCTGGCTGAGGAGGAAATTGCTTTAATCTGCGTCGGATTGGTTTATAAACTTTTTCTTTTTCTTCTATACTCCATAAATCATCATACGGTGATTTTGTTGGTGGTTTTTCCTCCTCAAGCTCATCCTCCTCACTCCAGGATAGCTTCGGTCTTAAAATGGATGGATCAATATGTTCTTGAATAGCTAAAACAGCATCTAAAAACTTCTCCACCTCATCTTTACCATACTCTCTCTCATAGCCAGCTATTCGCTCAGCAGTTGCGGTCATACTTTCTACCATATCTCTTCTTGTATTAGAAAAACGTATATTATTTTTGAAGAAATCGCAGTGCGCTAGAACATGGGCAATAATCAATTTATTTTGGGTTAAAGTATTAGTATCGAGTAAAAATGCATAGCAAGGATTTGAATTAATGACAAGCTCATAAATCTGACTAAGTCCTAAATCATATTGAAGCTTCATTTTATGAAATTGTTTTCCAAAGCTCCAATGGGAAAAGCGCGTGGGCATACCGTAGGCGCCAAATGTATAAATAATATCCGCTGGACAAATTTCGTAACGCATTGGATAAAAATCTAAGCCAAAGCTTGAGGCAATTTCGGTAATTTCATCTATTGCTCGATGAAGCTCTTTTGTGTTCATTTTACGCCCCCTCCTTTGAACGTGGTGCTGAGGATACTTCCATGTTACTCTTCACTTTTCTTGAAAAAGCTCTTTAAGGCGTCATAGACATCGCCTTTTTTTCTCAAAATATGGTATCTGAATTTAGGATCATCAATTTTTTTATACGTATACATAAGCGTTGAGAATCGGTTATGCTGATTCACCTCACCATAGCCAAACATGCTGGATACGTCCATTAACTCCCCTACTAGCTTCAGGCACTTTTCATTGTCCATCGATATATTTTCACCGTCTGAAAAATGGACAGGATAAATATTGTAGCGAGACGGATGATATTTATCCTGAATTAATTCCAATGCCTTTTTATAAGCTGAAGAACAAATAGTGCCACCACTTTCGCCCTTAGTAAAAAACTCCTCTTCTGTGACAACCTTTGCCTCAGTATGATGGGCAATAAATTCAATTTCTACTGTTTCATATTTTGACCGTAAAAACTTCGTCATCCAAAAGAAGAAGCTTCTCGCACAATATTTTTCAAATGCTCCCATTGAGCCACTTGTATCCATCATGGCGAGCACTACTGCTTTGGATTCTGGCTTCTCCACTTCATCCCATGTTTTAAAACGTAAATCGTCATTGTGGATTGGCGTTATTTCTGCTTTCCCATGCATCGCATTGCGCTTTAATGCATTTAAAATGGTACGCTTTTTATCGACATTACCCATGAGACCTTTTTTTCGAATATCATTAAACTCTATTTTTTCTGTTTTGATATCTGCCTTTTCTTTCTGCTGTAAATTTGGTAATTCTAGTTCATGAAATAAAACATTTTGAATTTCCTCAATACTGACTTCTGCTTCATAATAATCTTGGCCAGGCTTGTCACCCGCTTCTTTTCCTTTACCGGGAGCCTGATTGGCCTTACTGCCATCACGCGCCACTACATCTCCAACACTACTATCCCCTTGTCCCTGCCCTACATGCTTAGAATTATCATGGTTATATCGTATTTTATATTCATCAAGTGACCGAATTGGTATCTTAATAACCTCGCGACCATTGGACATCACAATACTTTCTTCGCTAACTAAATCAGGTAAATTATTTTTAATCGCATCTTTCACTTTTTCCATATGGCGTTGTTGGTCCTGGTGCCCTTTACGATGGAGGGACCAATTTTCCTGAGAAATGACAAAGCGTTTATTTTCGTGTTCAGTCATTTTTATCCTCACCCATCTATCAAATTCGCTTTTTCTATACTATGCTTGTGAGCCAAATTTTTGAACTTTTTTCATAAAATCAATTGTATATCTATTAATCACACCTCAATGCGTCCAGATTTTTTTGTCCATGAACGAAAGTTTCTCTTCAAAGTCTCGGACATCCTCTGGAGCTTTTTGTTGATTCCGTCAAATCATAAATCTCTCCTCCTGATAATAAAAGGAGTGCCCTAAAATTGGGACACTCCTATCTGACTTGGAACAATGAACATCAAGTTATCGTTATCGATTTAGCAAACTTCCTACATACTGTAGCAACTCATTTGCTGATGTTGTATTATAGCCATGTTCATCAACAAGCCTTGCCACAACCTCATTAATCTTCTTCAGTTGCGATTCATCTGGCATTTTAGAAGAAGTAGTAATTTTCACGATATCTTTCAAATCTGCAAATAATTTCTTCTGAATGGCTTCTCGCAATCTTTCATGAGAATTATAATCAAAGCGTTTACCTTTTCGTGCATAGGCAGAAATTCGAATGAGAATTTCTTCACGGAATGCCTTTTTAGCATTTTCTGAAATGCCAATTTGCTCCTCAATCGAGCGCATTAATTTTTCATCTGGGTTCATTTCTTCCCCAGTAAGTGGATCATAAATTTTATTTTTATTACAAAATGCTTCTACATTATCGAGGTAGTTGTTCATCAATGTTTTTGCCGATTCCTCATAGGAGTACACAAAAGCCTTTTGTACTTCGTTTTTAGCAATTTCATCATATTCTCTACGAGCAACCGCAATGTAATTCATGTATTTTTCCCGATCCTCTTGAGAAATAGATGCATGCTGATCTAACCCATCCTTCAATGCTCGTAAAACGTCTAATGCATTTATCGATGGTATCTCTTTGCGGATAATAGCAGAAGAAATACGGTTAATAATATAGCGTGGATCAATACCGTTCATGCCTTCATTCGGGAACTCCTTCTTCAGCTCCTCTAAGTCAACGGAATTAAATCCCTCCACATTTTCTCCGTCGTACAAGCGCATTTTTTTAATTAGATCCACACCTTGTTTTTTCGGAACTTCCAAACGAGTGAGAACCGAAAAGATTGCTGCGGCCTTTAAAGCATGCGGTGCAATATGGACATGGGACATATCGCTCTCTTTTATCATCTTTTCATAAATATGCTCTTCCTGACTAACTTTGAGGTTGTAGGGAATTGGCATAACGATAATTCGAGAATGTAATGCCTCATTCTTTTTGTTTGAAATAAATGAACGATACTCTGTTTCATTTGTATGAGCAACGATTAACTCATCTGCACTAATTAAAGCAAATCTTCCTGCTTTGAAATTTCCTTCCTGTGTTAGCGATAATAAATTCCATAAGAATTTTTCATCTAATTTTAGCATCTCCTGGAATTCCATCATTCCTCTATTGGCCTTATTCAGCTCCCCATCAAAGCGGTAAGCTCGAGGATCCGACTCTGAACCAAATTCACCGATTGTAGAAAAATCAATACTTCCAGTTAAATCTGCAATATCTTGTGATTTAGGGTCTGATGGTGTAAATGTCCCTATACCCACACGTTTATCTTCTGAAAAAGTAATACGTTCAATCATTACATTTTCAATGCGTCCATCGTATTCCTTTTCAAGACGCATTGTATTTAAAGGCGATAAACTTCCTTCAATTCTAATCCCATATTCCTCAAAGAACTCATTACGCAAATGATGTGGAATTAAATGGAGCGGATCTTCATGCATTGGACATCCCTTAATTGCATAAACTGCACCTTCATCTGTTCGCGAATATTGCTCTAATCCGCGTTTTAGTAAGGTAACAATAGTTGATTTACCACCACTAACTGGTCCCATTAATAATAAAATACGTTTTCTAACATCTAACCTGCGTGCTGCTGGATGGAAATATTCCTCCACCAGTCTTTCAATTGCTGTTTCAAGCCCAAAAATTTCTTGTCCGAAAAATTTGTACATTTTTTGCCCATCGCGTTCCTCTACACCAGAACTTTTTATCATATTGTAGACGCGTGAATGGGCTGTTTGAGCAACTTCAGGTCTTTCCCTAATGATGTTTAAATAATCTGCAAATGTCCCTTCCCACTTCAGCCTGTTTTCTTCTTCGCGATAGTTTTTCACTTTATCTAAAATGTTAATAGCCTTCCCTCCATTCAGGGCTTGATTTATAACATAGTATGAAGTTAATGGCATGATGATACCATTACTTTTTCTTTGATGAAGTTTCTTCTTATTATTTCTATTTTTTGGGGCAAAAAAATTGCGGATATATCAACTGTTTTCAAACATAGAACCTTACTGAATGAAGATAAAAATTTCGGTTATTCTAACGTTAGAAAGGAGGTCCATCATTGCATCGCCATCTTATATTTCTTTTCACATTTTTATTTTTAGGGATTATGTTGTACCCTTCTGCCTCTTTTGCTAAGGAGGATCTTACAGAAGAAGAAATTTTACAGCAGCGTATGTCCTATTATGTACAATTCGATGAATTACTCATTCCATGGCATTTTTTAGCTGCTATCGATCAGTATGAGAGAAACCTACAATCAGTTCGTAAAGACATCCCTAAACGAGAAGGCTATTTGGCTATCCAATTTTCTGATGAATACTGGTCAGGTGCATTAAATCCTGTAAAGGAAGACACTTCTCCTGAGACAATTAGCTATTTCGGAGGAATGGGCCTTGATGGTAATCATGATGGAATCGCTAGTCCAAAGGATGATGAGGATGTCATATTTTCGATGGCTAGTTATTTAGGGAAATTTGGAACGACTGATGAGGATTTTAAATTAGCTTTATGGGAATATTACGGAAGCGAAGAAGCAGTCAATCAGATATTTACCATCTCCACATTGTACAGACATTTTAAAACCATTGAACTTGATGCACATACCTTCCCGCTAAATATCCGATCTGATTACAGTTACCGGGGCACTTGGGGCGCCAATCGCGGTTGGGGTGGACGCCGTATTCATGAGGGAACTGATATTTTTGCCAGCTATGGAACACCTGTATTATCTACCTCTTTTGGAGTTGTTGAGGTAAAAGGATGGAATCAATTTGGTGGCTGGCGTATTGGTATTCGCGACAATCATAATTCCTACCACTATTATGCCCACCTCGGTAGCTATCATAAGGAAATTGAAGTAGGTACAATTGTAAAACCTGGTACTGTTCTTGGCTATGTTGGAAGCTCTGGATATGGAAAAGAAGGTACATCGGGCAAATTCCCTCCACATCTTCATTATGGTATTTATAAATTTAATGGAAAAACTGAATGGGCTTTTGACCCTTATCCTTCCCTTCTACAGTGGGAGCGCAAGGCGAAAAATCAAAAACAATAAAGAATATTTTACTTATGGCACTTGAAGCATTTTGCTTCAGGTGCATTTTCTTTCTACATAGGAAATTATACACAAATATATAAAATAGTTGTTAGACATCTATATATATTTAACTATTAATATAAGGAAAATAATTATATCATTGTACTAAAAAACTATTTTTAAATATTTCTATCGAAAGGCTTATTAATACGCATAATTAGTTATAAAATAATACTTGTGTTGAAAAAATTTCTCAATGAGATAGTAAAGGGATGGGAAAATGAAAGGCATTATCAAGTTTAAAACACTTAAAACTCGAATTTTAAGTGCATTTATTCTTTTGTTAGTTTTAGTAGTTAGCTTTACAACCTACACTTACAATTCCAATACAAATATGGAAAAACAGGCAAAAGATTTAGTAAAAGAAGATTTAGTTGTTCTAAATGCAAGTAAAAATTTAGCACTTTCTATGAGTGTCCGCCTATCTGCAGCGTTAAATTATGTGTTGACAGGTGACGAAAAATACAAAGAATCATTTGATGAGTATCGCAAAATGGCTGAGGAAAATAACGCTATTCTAGACAAATATGAAAAATCAGATGAACGCGATCAACTTGTATCAATCGCCCGTGATTGGAGTACCCTTGTTAATACAGAGGTATTTGATATCTATCAAAAGGGCAATAAAGAATTAGCTTTAGAAAATTTAATGGATACACATGAACTCGTAACGAAAGTGCGATACGGTTACGAAAAACTGGCAGATGAACGTGCTAAAGCCATTACAGATGTTGGTAACGATGTTGTATCAACTAGCTCGGAGAATCGAACAATTGGTATCGCCTTTAGCTTGATTCTAACGATAGCTGGTATTCTAATTGCCATTATCACAGCCAGTACCATTTCTAAACCTGTTACAGTCGTAGCTGACCGAATGAAAGAATTAGCAGATGGAAATTTACAACTAGAGCCTCTACCTGTAAAAACGCGTGATGAAATTGGAACGTTAATGGTAGCTGCCAATGACATGAACGAAAAATTAAAACAAACGATCCATTCTATCTACACGGTTTCTGAAACAGTAGCAGCTAGTAGTGAAGAACTTGCTCAATCATCAAATGAGGTACAAGCAGGTACTGAGCAAATTACAGTAACGATGCAAGAGCTGGCATCGGGTACAGAAACACAGGCATCTACCACAGGTGATTTGGCAGAAACAATGACAGCATTTAAGCGTAGCATTCACGACACTACACAAGAGGGCATTGAATTAAGCGAACATTCTAGTCATGTTCAGAAATTAACGGTTTCAGGGAAAAGTTTAATGGTTCAATCTACCCAACAAATGGCTACAATAAATGAAATTGTATTAGACTCTGTGAAAAAGGTGGAAAATTTAAATGAACAGTCTGCTGAAATATCCAAGCTTGTGTCAGTTATCGATGATATTTCAAACCAAACAAATTTACTTGCATTAAATGCAGCAATCGAAGCAGCTCGAGCTGGTGAGCATGGCAAGGGCTTTGCTGTTGTGGCAGATGAAGTCCGAAAGCTTGCTGAGCAAGTACAGTTCTCTGTCACAGATATTGCAACAATTGTCCACCGTATTCAAGGTGAGACTGGCAATGTAACATCTGCCCTTCAGACTGGCTATGAGGAAGTAAAAAGAGGAACAACACAGCTAGATGAGACAAATGAAACATTTGAAAAAATTTCTGATGCTGTAGGAGATATGATTGATAATATTTCAACCATTTCAACGAATTTAAATCAGCTTGCTCAAAATTCGGAAACCATTAATGCTTCTATTGATGATATGGCCTCTATTTCACAGGAATCCGCTGCTGGCGTTGAGCAAACAACAGCAACTGTTGAGGAAACCGCCGCTACAATGGACGAAATCGCTAGAAGTGCAAATCAGCTTGCTGGAATGGCCGAGGAGTTAAATACGCAGCTACAGCAATTTAAAATTTAATCATCTAAACGACAAAGGCTATCTCACATTTTTCTATTTTGAGATAGCCTTCTCTCTTATTGCCAATGACTTATGGGCACTCGTTCCAATTCATGACGTTTAATAATAACACTTATCTTTTGAAACCATTTCTCACAAAGCTCCATGGCTTCTTTATAGTCATCTTCCTCTTTTGATATGGGATCTTCACTATTATCCATGAACATATATTCTTGAATAGGCTCTGATAAATGATCTACTACTAGCTTTAACGATAGCTGTGAGATTGTATCTTCTTCTACCTCCTCTTCTTCTACTTCCTCTGCTTCAGCAAGTAAGGAACCACTCATTAGATGATTCTTTGTTCTAACCGTAAATACTTCATCTTCCATGATGGCAACCTCATATATTCTGTTAAATGGAACCTCTATTATTTTTAGTTCTTCGTCTAAAGCTTCTCTTCGTGCGAAAATAAGCGTGTTTGTCTGCTCATTTAACAATAAAGCATTTAAAGCATCATTGGAAACTGTACAATGTGTATGAGGAATAGCCATTATCTCCTCCTCACTAGCTTCCGTCATGGCTGTCAAAGTTTGTATGACAATATAACGCTCTTTTAAATAACGGATACACCCTAGACCGACTAAAGCCAACCCAATTAAAAAAAATAGTTGCTTAATAATGACTAATTCAATGGCATTTGCTAGATAAAGATAGACAATCCCTAATAAAATGAAGAAAATATTTTTCATTCAATTCCCGCCTTTATCAAGTTAATCACTAGAAAAAATTCAGATGATGTACTAGCAATAGTATTCTTGATTCTATCTTTTCATTCTAATAAAAAACACGAATTCATTGAACTTTACAATGAATCCGTGCTTTTGCTTTTAACGACCAATTAGCTCTTCTTTACTACTTACGTCGTCTAATGTTTTATCTTTTTCTATTTTGTGCATCTCAAGAACATGCTCAGATGGTGGAACGAGTAAGCTCACCACGACAATTGTGATACCAGTTATAACAACACCCGAAAATACAGGAGCCTGCCATAATTCATTTAATAGACCTATGAAGCCTTCTGATTGTATTGTCAGACTAGGGACGAATGTTAGTGATGTCACAATGTAATAAACTAAGCCAACGGAAATACTTGCCCAAACTGCTGGTGTACTGACACGTTTCCAAAATGGTCCTAAAACGATTGGCCAGAATATTGTTACGAATATAATATCCCAAGCTAAATAAGCTAAATCAATTACTTTTTGGAAGCTTACAGCTAGCACTAAACCTAATAAAGCACTAGCTAGAATAATAGATCGTGAAAATCTTAATAGTTTTTTAGGATCAGGATTATGATTAATAAAATCTAAATAAATATTCTTTGTCACAATCCCTGAAGTCGCTACATAACATGCAGCTACTGTAGACATCCCCATGGCTGCCATGGCTGTTAAGAAAATAGCTGCTAATAAAGGTGGGAAATAACCTTGTGCAAAGGTAAGCATCAATGTTTCCGGGTTTGTGCTCTCAGGATAAATAGACTTAAAGGCTTCCCCTAGCATCCCTGGAATCCAGCTAATTGTAATGACAATAATACCTGCAATAATCATGCTTCGTTGTGCCACTCGCGGACTTTTCGCAGCAGCTACCCTCTGCCCAAGGTCAACTGCAGGGATATCTCCAAGTGCTAGTACAAGATACAAAGTCCAGAATTCTGCTCCTGCTTTCTCAAATAATGTACTAATATTCCACCACTCAGGATTAAATGTAACGTCTGGATAGTAAAACAAAATAAAAATGGTAATACCCAAAATACCTGCCACTGCAAGCGCACCTTGTACGATTTCAGTATAGGCAACAGCCCATAAACCACCAATAACTGAATAAATAGCCGTTAGCGATACAAATAGCAGCGCCGCAGGTATAAAATCAATTTGCAACAATTGCTGAATAATATACGTTCCACCAACTGTTAACGCCGCTGCATTAAAAACACCAAAAGCAATTGCCATAACAACCCCTGTATAGGCTCCTAGCTTTTTACTGCCATAGCGTAAACCGTAGTAATCTGCTAATGTCCAGCCCTTTAGACGTCGTAATGGCTTTGTCCAAATGAGTGCTCCAAGAATCATACAAGTCCCTAGACCCCCCATTGTTGCCGAACCTTCAAACCCACCACTTGTATAGCCAGAGCCTACCGCTGCAAAAAAGAAGGGTGCTGCTAATAAAGCAGCGACTAAACTACCCGTTACAACGGATAAAGGCATGCTCCAGCCAGCAACAATTAAATCCTCGGCTGTGTTGACACGCTTATAGCCTTTATAGCCAATATAATAGATAAATAATAAGTATAAGCAAAAGATAATAATATTTAACATTATTTACTCCTTCGTTTTCCATTAACCGTTCATTACGACCCCACCATTTGGCGTTAAAATTTGACCTGTATAGAAGTCAGCATGATTAGAGGCTAAAAATAATACACTTTTCGCAATTTCTTCTGGTTGTGCTAAACGTTTTAATGGATATTTTGCGGATTCTTCCTCCACATAGTTATCGCCAAACTCTTGTAGAATGTCCGTAAATGTTCCACTAGGAGCAACTGCATTGACAAGTATAGAAGGTGCTAATTCTCTTGCTAAAGCCTTTGTAAAAGCATTAATAGCACCCTTTGCAGCTGAATAATGCGTGAATTCTTCACAACCCAAGCTACCAATATCAGATGAAATATTGATGATTTTTCCTGTATTACGTTCCTTCATTCTTTTTGCTGCTTCACGGCAATTATAGAAACAGCCATATAAATGAACTTTAATCATACGATCCCACTGCTCATCCGTTAAATCTGTAATGCTGGAACCCTGTGCAAATCCAGCGTTATTTACAAGAATATCAAGATTCCCGAGATGCTCGTCCATAAATTGATGCATCGCTTGTACTTCTTGAGAGTTAGAAACATCTGCGTGGAATATTAAAGCTTTCACACCCAACTTTTCTGCTTCTGCACGTACAGCTTCTGCCTCTTGCTCATCCCCAATATAATTAATTAAAATATTGGCTCCATGTTGCGCAAAGCCTAAAGCAATTGCTTTACCGATTCCTTTACTAGAGCCTGTAATTAAAACATTTTTTCCTGTAAAATTAATGTCCATTATGATCATTCTCCAATTTGAATTTTGCCACTAGACCTTGCAGCTCTTCTGCTGTTTTGCCCAGTGATGAAGAGGCATCCTTTACTTCCTGCATGGTAGATAATTGCTCTTGTGTAGAATTCGAGACATTTGAAGAGAACTCTGCTGACTGCTCTGCAGATTGTTTAATATTATTAACAGATGCCGCCACTTCTTCTGAGGATGCAGAAATTTGTTGTGAGGCTGCTGAAATTTCACGTATTTGGCTAGCTACTTCTTCTGAGGAAGTAAGAATTTCTTTAAAGATTTCGCCTACTTCATTGGTAAATGCCATCCCTACCTTAACATCCTCTTTACCTTTCTCCATAACCGTGATAGAAGCGTTTGAATCAGACTGAATAGAACTAATTAAATTGTAAATTTCTGTTGCTGATTGAGAGGATTGTTCAGCTAAGCGTCTCACTTCATCCGCAACAACGGCAAAGCCTTTACCGTGTTCACCTGCTCGTGCCGCTTCGATCGCAGCATTTAAAGCTAATAGATTTGTTTGATCAGCTATAGCAGTAATTAAGCTAACAATTTCACTTATTTTTTTAGTATTAACATGTAGTCCATTAATGGTTGTCCCTATTTGTTCAACAGAATCATTAATTAACTCCATTTGAGCAATAACTTGTTGTACAACTTCATTGCCTCGTTCAGAAGCCTGTGATGCTGAAATAGAGGATTCCGCAGCTACATTTGCAGAGTCAGCAATTTGCTGAATACCTGTTGCAGTTTCTTCCATAGCAGCAGCTGTTTCCTCTGTCATGGTCATCGAGGCCTCAGCATTTTGTGTAATTTGATTCATGTCTAGTGCAATATTTGTTGAGCTGTTATAAGTTTCACCAGCATGTACCGTTAATTGATTGGCTGCTGAAGAAACGTGATTGGATGTATTGCGTATGTTTAAAATAATATGTTGCAAATTAGCCACCATTGTACGAATGGATTCAGATAATTTACCAATTTCATCCTTCGATGTCTCTAAATCCACATCTATTAATTCACCATTTGCCACTTGATTGGCAACGTTCACTACTTTTTTCAGTGGCTTTAATAGTCGATCTATAATTATGTAAACTAAAACTAATAAAATTAAAATGCCGATAATGGCAATGACAATTTGCTTAATCACACTTGTTTTAATAATCGTATTGATATAATCAGCGGAGTAATCAATCCCTAATAGGGCAATCAGTTGGCCATTATCATCTTTAATAGGACTAAAAACCGTTCTCCAAGAACCAAAAGGATCCTCGAAAATATCAGTTACCTCTGTACTATTATTTTCAATAGCTAATTTTGCTGTTTCTACATGTTCATCCGCTAAATCAGTAAAAATTTCACCGGCTTCATATACTTCATTTAGATTAGAGGTATAGCCAATTGGATTGACGCCACCCTCATCCTTGACATCCCAAATATAACTCCAGCTCATAATACCTTGCTGGTCCTGAATCATATCAAGTTGCTTTTGGATCTTTGTAAACTTTGCGTTTGTTTCCCCTTTTTCGGACAGCAAATCTTTTACTTCATCACTGTCTAAGTTCATAGCTGTTAATAAACCAACACTTTTTAATTCTTGCTCCAAATCCACATTCATCCGATTATTCAATTCACTTATACTTTGCGTCGTAATAATAGCGATAAGCAGTAATACAACGATAGAGACTGTTAGTAAAAGCTTATTTTTTAATGATGTGTTTTTTAACAACTTCATTTCCCCTTTTCCTCCTTTGAACTTTACTTGCAAAAAAATGCCTATTTCAAAAGAAATAGGCATAAAAGAACAAAAACTAGAATGAGAATGATACAACTAGCACTCTTTTGCAACCCAGCCGCCATAGCATTTATTGCCTTAGACCTGTAGCTTTGCGTCTTTACTTTTCAGTAAATTTGCCTATATTTCCCTACCAAAATTAACACAGTAGGTAAAAGTAGTCAATGCTCTCTACTTAAAACATACATATTTTATACTAGCTGTTCCTTCATTAATAATTATATAAATTACTTAATTATGATTCATCTATTGAACAAAATAAAACAGCTACAACCTCAATTAGCGTTGTAGCTGTCCACTTTCAATTCACTTACCCCTAAGTGTTTGAATAAATTATACGTTTTGTGTGACAAGTAATACGGAAGGTATAAAGGATAACGCAAACATAGCGATATACCATACGGAAGTACGACGTAATGAAAAGCGTACTTTTTTTCGTTCCGCATAAAAAATATCTAACATAACTGCAACAATAAAAGGCATTGTAATACATGCAATAGCTACTAATAAGATGTCAAAATAAATCATACAAGCACCCCTTTGTCTGTGAACATTTTTCATCTTTTTTGTGAACATTTTGTGATAATTTTATTGTACACAATTTCGTCACAAATTGTCAACGAGTTTTAAAGAAAAAAATGGCACTTTATGATTGATATCCATTGTGCATTATGCTCTATATTTATATGTTAGGCCCCTTAAAAAATTTCGTACGAATGAATCGCCACACTCTTTATAATTACGATGACTTGGATTTCTTAAAATAGCACCTAATTCACCTTTTGTAACTTTAATGCCGCCGTCATATAAAATCTCAAGCATCTCCTCAGTTGTTAAAGCTAAAGCAATTTTTACTTTCTTTAGCAGCATATTATTTGGGTTTTCTTTACCTGACACAGGTAAAGGTCCAACAGCCTGTCCTTCTCTTGCTTTCTGAGGCCCGCGTTTAAAAGTAATTAATCCATTTAAAAATGCCTCTAACATTTTATTATTACATTTGATGTATTCCTCTGGCGCTTCTTCCTCATCATTAATCTTAATCAGCATATTTAATACTTCTTCCTTTGTATAATCCATGCCACCAAGTTTAAAAATTTCTACCATATCTACATTTTTTATATCGAACGCATAGCGTAAACGAATTAAGATATCATTATTTGTCATTATATTTCCTCCTTTAATTAACCTTATATAGTAAAGAGCCAGGCTTAATTATAACAGAGAGTTTGCTGATTATTGCTAGCTTTCCACAAGTTGTTGTTGTTAGCAAATAGCGTGTGCATTTCCTACTTTTTAAATGTATGAAAAATTTAATCGCAACCATTCTAAGGTCAAGGAGGTGAGAACAATGGCTAACAATAACCGCAGTTCAAATAAACTTCTAGTACCTGGAGTACATGAGGCTGTCAATCAAATGAAATATGAAATTGCACAAGAGTTTGGCGTTCAGCTTGGGCCAGAAGCATCTTCTCGTGCAAATGGTTCCGTTGGAGGAGAGATTACAAAACGTCTTGTTGAAATCGCTGAAAAACGTTCAAAAGGTTTATTATAATTAAATACTAATAAGAAAAGAACGAATCCCATTTACATAATTGGAATTCGTTCTTTCGTGCTCTATAAAATTATGCTGTTTGCAATTCCTTCCCTGAGCTCTTAAGCGTTAGCATAACGATAAAGGAAATACAATACAGTGCTGCTAAGTAAATCATCACGACAGTCATATCGTAGCTTTGTAAAATAAAACCTACAAAGATTGGTGAAAACCCACCTATAGCTCGTCCAAAGTTAAAAATGGTGTTTGTTGCTGTACTGCGAATTTGTACTGGATAAAAGCTACTAATTAATGCACCATACCCTGCAAACATTCCATTAGAGAAGAATCCTACAACCGCACCGCCTACTAATATCGCTACTGCACCTGTTGCAAACGAGTAAAAGAATACAGCACATGCAGAGGCTACTAAAAAGATCCCGAATGTTCGCTTTGCACCAAAACGATCCATAAATCTACCAAACGTCAGCATTCCAATGATCATGCCAACTGCGGTACTAATTGTCCACAATGCTGAGCTTGAAACCGATAAACCTTGCGATTTCTGTAACATCGAAGGTAGCCAAATCATTAGACCATTATAGCCTGCAATTTGAACAGTTGCCATTAGAATTAGGGAGAGTGTTGTCATGGTGATACGAGGTGAAGCAAATAATTGTGCTAATTTCCCGTTCTCTTGCTTATTATTTTGTTGTTTCTGCGCTGCTAACCATTCTGGTGATTCATCAATATTTTTACGTACGATAAAGGCGAAAATAACTGGTAGTAATCCTACAAAGAATAATGCACGCCACCCTAAAGTTGGTAAAATAATAGCACTTAATAAAGCAGCTAAAATTACTCCATATTGTGCACCTACACTGACATAAGAGGATGCTCTACCTTGTTTATTCTTTGGCCAAGCCTCCGCCACAAGCGCCATCCCAATACCATATTCTCCGCCAGCACCTAAACCAGCGATAAATCTATAAACATAAACTTGTTCAATACTTGTTGCTACTCCTGTTAAGGCCGTTCCGATGGCAAACAAAATAATCGTATACGTAAACACTTTTACTCGACCATATTTATCTGCTAATACACCGAAAATAATACCACCCAGTAGCATCCCAATATTCGTGATGGATGAAATCAATCCACCTGTTGCAAGATCAATATTAAATTCTGCAATAATCATTGTCATAGCAAAGGAAATAAACATAATGTCCATTCCTTCTAGCGTTAGCCCTGCCACTGAAGCAACCACGGTTTTTTTACGATAATCCATTCTTGTTAGCCTCCATTTTCTAGTTGTCGATCTCTTTTAGTGAATGGATTATAGCTGTCTTGTCCATTCTCTTTTGAAGCCTCACGGGACTTCCTTTAAAAGAGGGGTACGAAACAATAATAAAAGCCCTTCCGTCACAGAGGACAAAAGGGCATGACAAAGCAAAGATATTAGCTTAAAAATATCACATAGCCCTTTTCAGCCTCTCTGGACCGTATTAAAGGATTTATATATCGTTCATTTATACCGTTCTACATTCTATAAGATTACTGAAGAAAAAGCAATGGTCGAATAGTGGAAATTCAACTCGGTAATTCTATAAAGTTTTGAGCAAACTGATAAATTAGATTGGCAGGTACAGCCAAATTAAGGTTTTGACCATCATCGAAGCCTGCTGTAATCAGACCAACCAATCGCCCATGCATATCCAATAAAGCACCACCTGAACTGCCATTTGATATAGCGGCTGTAAATTGAATCATAGACATTTGCCGAATATCACGAAAACCCGAAACAATCCCATCAGAAACTGAGTCAAACAATCCTAACGGACTGCCAATCGCCACAATTTTTTGCCCTCGAACTAATTGTCCATCCATTTTTACAGGTAAAGGATGGCTTATTCTGTCTACCTTCAAAATAGCCAAATCATGCATATCATGATATTTTACAAATTGATGGGTAATATACTCGTTGGTATCATTTTCATAGAGCACAGAATAATATTTTCCACCACCCACAACATGCAGGTTTGTTAAAATATATCCATCTTGGTGGAGAACGACACCAGAGCCATAGCATAAAACCTTGTCATCCTCCCCGAAGGTCTTAATCATCACAACAGATGTGGCTAAGGAGGCTAATTGCTCATAACTCCACTCCTCTGTCGCATTCGTTTTTTGAGCAGGAATGTTCAATTGTCTTGAAGTACTTTTAATAGGCAATGTTATTTCTTTTTCATAGAAATGACGACACATATGTAAGGTAGAAGACGCTTCTATTATAGGGTACATATTGGCAATATCTCCTTTGGGATTCATGTAACAAATATCGCACCCCAGTGACGATAAGAAATATAAAAATAGTAATTCATGCTGCGTAATGTCACCTATAAAAACAATTTTGGGGGACGTTGGATTTTCCTCCGAAAAAATTTGTGGTAAATAATAATCCATCCAATACAAAAATTTAACTGCAAAATTTTTTAACAACGTTTCATTAGGATAAGGCTGATTTTCTTTAAATAGTTGAATCATCTGTTTAAAGCTTAGCTTTTTTGTCCATTCAAGTTGATCACTCGCTAATGTACTGCACAAAGATAGCTTATCCAGTAATTGCGGGTTTTCAGCAACAGTCTGCCACATTCTCCAACTTTCTGACAATCTACCTACATCTTCCTTATTACGAATGACCTCTAGCTTATGCAGTCGTAAATAAAATAAGTTTTGCTTGGAGAAATACTCCTCCATTTTTAGAATCTCATCTTTATAAAAATCTACCGAATCAGGTATACCGATATAGCGTAGAAAAACTACTTCCTTCGTTAGGGAATGATTGTTGTGATGAATTTGCATAAACTCCTGAAAAGTATTTACTGATTTATTATATTTAATTTTTAACGGTCTAGTTGTCACAATCATCTTCATACAACTCCTATAAGCTCGTCATTACATATAATGGTACTTATATACAATTCTCTGATGTTTCTCTAAATCCTCTATTGATGCAAACAAAAAAGCCCAACTCTATAAAGAATTAGACGTAGCTTTGGAATAAAGATTTAGAATAACAACTTCCATTGTTTTCGAGTGGTCCACTAGTATTCCATTAGTTGTTCATGCCACTCTAACATAATTAAAAACTAAAAAGATGTTTTATTCATTCAATTTAGTGGAATAGATTGAATGTGAACATATATAGGAGGGATCAATAATGACAGTCAAATTGACAGTAGAAAACGTAGTACAAGCGAAACAAGAAGTGGAGAAATTAGAAGCGCAAGGATATCTTCGAGATAACATTTACATCTTTGCTCACTATGAAGAACGTGAAGATGATATTAACGAAGCACTCGGGACAGAAGAAGCTGGTATTAGCGAGCAAGGGTTCCTGACTTCGTTAAAGAACCTGGTGAATTCCCGTGGTGATGAACTCCGCAATGAATTAACTTCTGTCGGATTAAGTAAATTGGAAGCTGCTCAATTCGAAAAGGAACTGGATACAGGTAAATTGGTCATAGTTGCCAATAAGTAAAAACAAACCCGGGAAACCAATCCCGGGTTTGTTTTTCATTTTACAAGTCCTCCTCGTATTTCATCGACTCTGTATTCCACAAAGCCTTTCAACCAAGTCAGTATAAAAACTGTCAATGATCTGCTCGAGGAAATTATCATCTTCTTCATTAAAGGGTCTTCTTCAACAATATGGCCCTATTCATAAAGAATGGCGCTTTTCCTTATTACAGAAAAGCGCCCGATTGTTGAATAACTAATTTTTATTAATAATAGCGTTTTCTCAAATATTTCTTATTTAGTAGTTCAATGACTATTGAAGATAATTTCATAAAAAATTAGCACCACAGTAATTTTTATGTCTATTCTTTACAAAAATCGACAAATTTTTTTGCCTGTATTAAGGACATATCTGTTTGTTCTCTCACAAACATCACCGCTTTAATTTCACCGACGGACTTTATTTTCCCTAAGGCAATCAGTTCCTCATTATAGACTTTAGTATAATCCATTTTTCCGACCTCCTCTAATCTATAATACCTTATACGACTATTTTAACCATTTAGTTTCAATATATATTAATACCACTTAAAGAAATTTGTAAAAATAAGGATAAATCAATTGTGAGGGTTCATAATACTAGATAAAAACTACATTTAAACAGAAGAGCATAAAAACAAGCGTCCTTCCCCCCTAGCATTAGAAGCCAAAACCTCAATAGCGATAATTAAAAGGAGCAAAGAAAAGGAAATCTCATCCTCAAATCTTTGCTCCTACTTCTACTGTTATTTACTTGACTTTATTAGTAGTTCCATTATTTCATTGTCATTCAATATTGTTTGATTCAAAGTTGTCTAGCAATACACGCACTTCATCCGTTGATTTTGTGTTCATCAATTGACTTCTTAATTCACCAGCTCCTCTGAATCCTTTGACATAAATTTTAAAGAAGCGATGAAGTCCTGTGATGGAACGTGGCAGTTCTTCCGCATATTGATCTTGAAGATCGAGCTGCAGTCTTAAAAGATTAAGGTACTCTTTACTGCTATGTTCTTTTGGCTCTTTTTCAAAAGCAAAAGGGTTTTTAAAAATACCTCGTCCAATCATCACGCCATCAATACCGTATTGTTCAGCTAGCTGCAGTCCCGTTTGACGGTCAGGAATATCTCCATTGATTGTTAGCAGTGTATTAGGTGCAATACGGTCACGTAGTTTTTTGATTTCCGGAATAAGCTCCCAATGCGCATCTACTAGGCTCATTTCCTTTCTTGTTCGTAAATGAATCGAAAGGTTCGCTATATCCTGCTTTAAAATATGCGTTAGCCAATCTTCCCACTCATTTACATCCTTGTAGCCAAGTCGCGTTTTCACGCTAACAGGCAGTCCGCCCACTTTTGCTGCTTGAATCAATTCTGCCGCAACATCTGGTCGGAGAATTAGGCCACTCCCCTTCCCTCTTGATGCTACATTTGGTACAGGGCAGCCCATGTTAATATCAATGCCTTTAAATCCTAGCTCTGCCATGCCAATACTCATTTCACGGAAATACACAGGGTTATCTCCCCAAATATGTGCCACCATTGGCTGCTCATCTTCTGTAAAGAGCAAACGGCCACGCACACTTTTCTTTCCCTCTGGATGACAGTAGCTATCCGAATTTGTAAACTCAGTAAAAAACACATCTGGTCGACCTGCTTCACTTACAACGTGACGAAACACAACATCTGTCACATCTTCCATCGGTGCCAATACAAAAAATGGCCGTGGTAAATCACGCCAAAAATTATCGTTCATGTTATTTCCAATTCCTCTCACTATGGACATATTGATACATTTACCTCATTACCTAATAGAGGTAGAAGTATTCTTTATCAAGAACTAATGTAAAAATCAACAATGTTTATTTTAACGAAAATCCGTCCTAAATGATATTTTAAAAAATAAAAAAGCAGATGGATAGCTTGTTTCTATCTCATCTACTTTTATTATACCTAATTTTCATTTCTATATTTTTTCGAATGGATCCATTTGTGAGGTGGATTTAAACAAAATAGATAATATGACTGCAGTACAAGCCGTAGACATCGAATATTTACTCTCCTACATTTGAGTTCTTCCGTTATCTTCTTGTATCTGTTTATTATGTTGTACCTTTAGTATCTCTGGTTTTTTCGACCAATAGGTAGCGAGAATTGGACCAGAAATATTATGCCAAACAGCCCCAAGTACACTAGGTAAGGCCGCTAAGGGACCGAAGTGGGCAGTGGCTAGCGCTACACCTAGACCAGAGTTCTGCATTCCAACTTCTATTGAAATAGCTCTTCGATTGCTTTCATCGAGGCCTAATAGACGAGCTGTTATATAACCAAATAACAATCCGAATGCATTATGAAGCACTACAGCTGCAAAAATAATGGAGCCTGCCGAAGCGATGGTATCCACATTACCAGCAACAACAGCGGATACAATAATCATAATAGCAACTACTGAAATAAGAGGAATCACATTAATACTTTTTTCTACGATTTGAGGAACAACTCTTCTTATAACAATCCCTAGGATAATAGGGATAATAATTACTTGAATAATTGAAGTAAACATTGCTATTGGATCAACTGGCATCCATTTACCTGCAAGTAATAATAGGATGAGTGGTGTGGCAATTGGAGCTAATAATGTAGAAAAAGATGTCATTGTGATGGACAAAGGTACATTTCCTTTAGCTAAATACACCATGACGTTTGAAGCAGTTCCACCAGGTACAGATCCAAGAAGGACTAGCCCCGCAGCTAATTCTGCTGGCAAGTTCATCATATAAGCAATTAAAAAAGCGGCAAGTGGCATGATAACATATTGAGCACATACACCAATAATGACTGGTACTGGATTCGTTATAACCAATTTAAAATCTACTGCTTTTAACGTCAGACCCATGCCAAACATAACAATGCCTAGCAAAATTGTGATATACCCTCCAAATATTAAAAAGGGCTCCGAAGCTATAAAGGCAATAACAGCAATACAAATAACCCAGATGGCAAAATATTTTCCAGCTATCGTACTAATCGCTTCTAAAATTTTCATAATTCCACTCCCTATATTTTTATTTTCAATATTTTATTCGGATTGAAAAGTGTGTCAGGGTCAAGTGCTTGTTTAATCTTTTCCATCACTAGAAGTGCTTTACCGTGTTCTTTCTCTTGATATTTCTGCTTACCAATGCCCACACCATGTTCTCCTGTACAAGTTCCTCCTCGTTCAAGTGCATACATCACAATCAATTCATTCAATTCATCAGCTTTCTTTATTTCTTTTGGATCATTCATATCAATCATTAATAGTACATGGAAATTGCCATCACCAACGTGTCCAACAACCCCACCTGTAAGGGCTAACATATCAAGTGCTTCTCTTGCATGTTCAATAGCACCTGCTAATTCGGATATCGGTAAGCAAACATCGGTTACCATTAGTTTTTTTCCTGGGTGTCCATGGACATAGGCGTAAGCTAAATTATGGCGAGCTTCCCATAGCTGATTTCGGGCTGCATTATCCATCTCAAATTCAATATTTTCACAATTATGAGCCGCTACAATCTCTTTCATAAATTCTACATCTTGCCTTAAGCCAGCCTCATTCCCCTCAAACTCTAAAAATAAGGTTGGTTGTTCCTCATAAGCTGTTTGACTATACAAGTTCACTTGCTTCATTGAGGGTTCATCTAC
The DNA here is from genome assembly GCF_020217405.1 of Lysinibacillus capsici. Taxonomy (NCBI): domain Bacteria; kingdom Bacillati; phylum Bacillota; class Bacilli; order Caryophanales; family Bacillaceae; genus Lysinibacillus; species Lysinibacillus capsici. The sequence goes on from NZ_CP084108.1 coordinate 4,078,244, forward strand.
AAGTTCGACTCTTGCAATGGGAATTGCCGCTTGTAGAATACTCACCACTCCTTCCACAGCATCATTCACTGTTTTGAAGGATGCTCTAGCAGCCATTACACATTCAGGAATACCGTAGACTCTTAACGTCAATTCAGTAAAACAACCAAGTGTTCCCTCAGACCCCACGAAAAGCCCATTTAAATGGTAGCCTGATGAAGATTTTTCTGCTAAATTTCCTGTATGAATCACTGTTCCATCTGAGAGAACAACTTCTAAATCTCGAACTTGATCGCGCATAGTTCCATATTTAACAGATGTTGTCCCACTAGCATTTGTTGCCGCCATTCCTCCAATTGTTGCATCTGCTCCTGGGTCTACGGTGAAAAATAATCCATATTTCTTCAATTCTTTATTTAACTGAGAACGCGTTACCCCTGGTTGAACTTTCACAAGAAAGTCCTTCTCTCTAACTTCTACTATTCTGTTCATAAGTGAAAAATCAATCGTTATCCCATGATTATATGGGATGACATGTCCTTCTAAGCTTGTTCCTCTTCCAAATGGCACTATCGGTACTTTGTATTGATTTGCTATGTTAATTATTTTACTCACTTCTTCTGTCTTTGTCGGAAACACCACAATATCAGGAAGACTGGCGCTATGATAGGATTCATCACTGCTATGCTGTTCTAAAATCGTTTGATTGATTGTCACTTCAATTTCTGGAAGAACACTTCGTAGAGCCATCACTAATTCTTCATTTGCAGTAATCATTTTTACTTCCCCTTTTGCTCTCATAGTATTTAGATTGTTTAATTGATAAATTTATATGTCATACCAATTTTCTATATCATTAAAATTGGTCCAACCTTTTTTACATTGTACTAAATATTCAGAAAATATCAACTATTAATTTTTTTCTTAAATTGATAAACATGCTGTATTTCTGTATGATTAAAGCGTTTATAGTACTATGTATTTAAGGTGGTGAGATAGGTAATGCCTCAACCAAAGAAAAAAGCGTATCAAGTTATCGTTGATCAAATAAAGGAATATTTTTTAAATGGTGAATTACAGCCTGGGGATAAACTCCCGACAGAAAGAGAATTAGCGAGTCGTTTTAATGTCAGTCGAACATCGGTAAGAGAGGCACTTCGAAAACTTGAAATAAAGGGATTTATTGAAATTAAACAAGGCAGTGGTAGCTTTATTAAAACAGCTGAATCCCATACTTTAGGCGAAGAGCTTTCCTCTACAATTATAAATACTGAAAAAAAATTAATTTATGAAATGTTGGAGCTTCGCCAAGCACTTGAAGTAGAGTGTGCCTTTTTAGCTTCACGACGAGCTACTTCTGTAGACTTAGAACGAATTAGCAAAGCATTAGATATGATGGATCAAGGTAAAAATGATGTAGAATTAGGAATTCAAGCAGACCTAAGTTTCCATCTTAATATTGTACTTGCTTCACATAACTCAATATTTTTACAATTATTTCAAACCCTTAGTGAGCATATGCAAGACACAATCCGGGCTACCCGCAGACAACGCTTGGAAGATTCGGAACGAACGCAAGAGACTATCGATGAACATAAAAGAATTTACTTAGCCATCGCTTCTGGAGATGCGAACCAAGCTAAGCAACTCATGGAAAACCATATCACGCAAATAAGACGAGAACTGACAGAGTCCCTTTTAAGTCATATTGGAGAAAAAAACAATTAAAACTAGAGAAACACAATTATATATAGTTTATAAGTGATGAGATGTTTTGAATGGTTATTGTCAATGTGAATTGACTCAATTAATGAAGGTTTCAGATGGATGAAATTACATGGAAAAAACTCGGATTCGTTTTTGATCGAATCCGAGTTTTTATTGATAAACAAAAAATTATTTTAAATGAAATATGTCCTAAAACGGTAATTTTTTTATTGTGTAGGTGAGTTTAGTAATGGGTTACTCGTTTAACTTCAACCATGCTACTGCTTCACAATGCGTCGAATGTGGGAACATATCTACTGGCTGGATTTCCTGTGTGTGATAGCCGCCATCCTCTAAAATGCGTAGATCGCGTGCTAGTGTGGCTGGGTTACAGGATACGTAGACCACTCGTTTTGGTCGTTGCTCTAGAATAGTAGTTAGCAATGCTTCATCGCAGCCTTTGCGCGGTGGATCAACTACTAGTACGTCTGCTTCCTTGCCTTCTTTATACCATCTTGGGATAACTTCCTCTGCTGGGCCTGCTTCAAAATAAGTATTTGTAAAGCCATTAAGCAGTGCGTTGCGTTTGGCATCTTCAATCGCTTGTGGGACAATTTCCACGCCCATGACGGTCTTTGCTTTTTGAGCAAGGAATAAAGAAATCGTACCAATTCCACAATACGCATCAATGACACGTTCATCTCCTTGCAAGTCAGCATAATCTAGTGCTTGCTTGTAGAGTACCTCTGTTTGCTCTGGGTTGACTTGATAGAAGGAACGAGCAGAGATTTCAAAACGTACGTCACCAATTGTATCAATAATAACGTCTTTACCCCAAAGGTTGATTGTATCATCACCAAAAATAACATTGGTTTTCTCACTATTCACATTTTGCATAATTGATGTAACGTTTGGTACTAGCTTTTGGATGACTGTAATAGCTGCCTCTTTTTGTGGGAATTTTTGCTTTTTCGTTACAAGGACAACCATGACTTCGCCTGTTGCTCGTGCTTTACGGATAACGACATGACGCAACATGCCTTCATGTGTATGCTCATTGTAAGAGCGAATGCCTAACGTTGCTAATTCCTTTTTCAAGCCTGCAAGAATTGCATCTGCTTCTCCTGTTTGAATTAAACAGCGATCCATATCCACAATGCTATGCGTTTTTGTTTTATAAAATCCTGCAATCGCTTGTCCTGCTTCATTTTCAGAGAAAGGAATTTGGGCTTTATTACGGTAGTGCCAAGGTTCTTTCATACCTTTTACTGGGTGAACAGGTGCATGAATTTTACCAATGCGATGCATCACATTGCGCACCATATTTTCTTTCCATTTTAGCTGTCCCTCATAGGATAAATGCTGTAATTGGCAGCCGCCACACTGCTTGAAGTAATCACATGGAGCTTCAACACGGTCTGGAGATGGCTTGATAATATCTATTACCTTTGCAAAGCCGTAGTTTTTTAATGTTTTTAACACATGGATTTCGGCCGTTTCGTTTGGCAGTGCGCCTTGTATGAATAGTGGATAACCTTCAACCTTTGCGACACCATTGCCATCATGCGTTAGATCTTCTATATAAACTGAAAGTCGTTCATTTTTTTTCACGGGTGCTGACATTCGTACATCCTCCATTTCAATCTCCTTATTGTAGCATGTGTTGGCGAATGAAAAAAGAACAAGACTTGGCTGTTGCGTGTCTCTGCTAATTAACTTGAAAAAAGAGTCGCTATTCGCGACTCTTTTCCTGCTCTTTTGTAATATGATAATCCCTTGGTGCCCACCAAAATGCACACAAGATCCCAAGAATGACGACAATAAAAGGTGCATAAAAAATTAAAAAACTTTGCATATGTGCTTTCCTCCTATGCGTGATTGTCTTCTTTTCCTGTCACATATTTTTTATTGAATAAGAATAGTTTCATCAATAAATAAAGTGAAGGAAGAAGAAGACACAGTCCTAAAATAAATGCGATAACTAAAGCGATCGCCATTTGTGTGCTTGTAAAGCTATCGTAAATGGTTAAATACGGATACAGCAGGTATGGATATTGAGCTATTCCATAAGCAAAGAAGGCTACGGCAAATTGAGCAATCAGAAGCCCAACTGCAAGTCCGTACTTTTTACGCATGGCAATGAGTACGACTGTGACAATAAATAAGACAGCTGAAATCGCAAACATCCACCATAAATTCACCATATGACTGTAGCTCTCTGGGTTGATGGATTTCATTTCATACATAATGCCAAGCGCACTAATCATTAGCGGTGCTGCCCACACAAGAGCATATTTTCTCATCAGTTTCGTTGCTTCGCTATCATTTGCTTTATGCGCGTACCATGTTAAAAATACGGCTGAAATATACAATACAGCAGCGATACTTAGTACCACTATGCTCCAAGCAAATGGACTTGTATATAAAGTCCAGTAGTTCAGTACAGGCTGCCCATCAATTACATCTACATAGCCTCCTCCAGCAATGGCAAAGACAACGGATAAAGAAGCGGGAATTAATAAACCTGCTACACCATATGTCAGTGTATATCCGATATGGCCTCGTGTACCATACGATTCAAAGGCATAGTAGGAGCCTCGAATTGCCAATAGTACAAGCGAAATACTAACGGGCACAAGTAAAATCGTTCCGTAATAAAAAGCGGTTTGCGGGAAAAATCCTACGATTCCTACAAAGAAGAATACTAAAAAGACATTGGTAACTTCCCAAACAGGCGATAAATAACGTTTAATAATATTTGTTAAAATATGATTTTTTCCAATAAGTAGGCTGTATGCATTAAAGAAGCCAGCACCAAAATCGATCGATGCGACAATGACATAGCCAAATAGGAATATCCATAATACTGAAATACCTAAAATCTCTAACGTCATAGGATGTCACCGCCTTTTTCAGAGTGGCGATCTTCAATCTCGCGTTCGATTGGGTTCTTTTTAAACATTCTTACCAATACGACAATACTTCCCACTGCTAATACTGCATAGACGCCTGCGAATAAAAGCAGCATTAAATCCACATGGTCGCTCGTCGTAGCTCCCTCAGGTGTACGCATTAGTCCATAAAGTATCCATGGTTGACGTCCAACTTCGGCAAGCCACCAACCTGCTTCAATCGCGATAATTGATAGTGGTCCTCCCGCTACGATAATCCATCTATACCATTGTGAATGAATAAACTGCCAGCCCCGTGCTTTCCCTACAACATAAAGTAATGAAACTAGCACCATAAACATACCAATGGAAACCATGATATCAAAGAGATAGTGAATATAGAGTGGCGGTAGATCCTCTTCCTCAAATTGATCTAAGCCGATTACCTCTGCATTAGGATTAAAATGTGCAAGAATGCTTAAAGCATACGGAATTTTAATAGCATATTTAACTTCTTCTCCCTCTAAGACACCAAATAATACAAGAGAAGCCTTACCTTCTGTTTCAAAATGCCATTCTGCTGCGGCTAGTTTTTCGGGTTGATATTCGGCTAAGTATTTTCCTGAAAAATCTCCAATCACAGCGGCTGCAATGGAGAAAATCAAGCCAATTTTCATTAGTAAAAGTAGTGATTTTTTATGGTATACATGCTTCGAGCCTTTTAACATTCTAAATCCTGCAATAGCTGCTAGCACAAATGCCGATGTCATGTATGCTGTCACAAGTACATGCGCAACCTTTGTTGGCATGGCGGGGTTAAACATTGCAAGAAAAGGTTGAATATTAACAAGTTCTCCGTCTACGATATCAAATCCTCTTGGTGCGTTCATAAAAGCGTTAACGATTGTGATAAAGACTGCTGACATCGATGCTCCGACAGCAACAGGGATTAACAGAAGCATATGCTTTTTCTGACTATCAAAGCGATCCCAAGTATATAAATAGATGCCCAAGAATATCGCCTCAAAGAAAAATGCAAACGTTTCCATAAAAAGTGGTAACGCAATTGTTTGACCAGCGAGTTGCATAAAATTAGGCCACAATAATGATAGTTGTAAGCCGATTGCGGTTCCAGTTACCACACCGACAGCTACAGTAATGACAAAACCACGGGCCCAACGTCTTGCCATTAAGATATAATGTTCATCATTCTTTTTATACCCAGTCCATTGAGCAATCATAATCATTAACGGGACACCCACACCAATTGTTGCATAAATAATATGGAACGATAATGTTAACTCCGTTAATGCTCGGCTCCAATAGACCGCTGATTCATTAATCATCTCATTGCCCCCTTAACTTCCAAATATTCTTCCAAGAATAGAAAGTAGCATAATGATTGCAACACCAAAGCTTAGCCATATAAGCTTCTTTTCTTGTGACTTATACAAAGGCAACACTTCCTTTCCCTTATCCATACCCCCATTTTCCACTATTTCAACGAAAAAAACCTTAATAACGGACCGAAATTTCAGTCTATTATTAAGGTTTCAAATTTTGTTCAAGTAATATACGCACATTTGCCAAACATTTTTCTAATTTCATTCACAATCTTACTTCTAAAGCTTCTTTTATGGAATTTAGCCAGTTTTATTCTAGTGATGGAATTTTCGTTAAGAGGATTTGGAACGCTTTTCACTTCCTTTAGAGCGCCACTCCTTCTTTGAGAGCGCTTCAAGCAATCAACCCAAAAATACAAAATAAAGCTCATCCTCAATAAAATCGGATGAGCTTTTCGGGTTCATTAAATACGGTCTTCCTCTCGAATATCTGCGAGTGGAACAAAGATTTCGATGTGACGCTTTAGGTTTTCAAATGTAGCGGGAGCGTCTCCGCCATATTCGCCATCGAGATTAAGGTGGACCTCATTTTCTGTAGTAACTTTGACAACGCTAGCTTTTTTGTAGATGACCCGATCATCATTTAAATGTTCGCCTCTTAATGCCATAGCAGCTAGTTGAATAAATTCAGGAAGACTTACCTTCTTTAGCACTATTAAAGTAAAGTAACCATCATTAATGCTTGCATCAGGAGCTAGTTTTTCAAAGCCGCCTACTGAATTCGTTAACCCACATAGGAACATCATAGCGTCGCCATCAAATACTTCGCCATCATATTCAATGCGCATATGTGAGGCTTTAATGGATGGAATCATCTCAACTGCCTTTACATAATAGGCTAGCTGACCAAGCATTGTTTTCATTTTGCTTGGTACTTCGTAAGTAAGCTCTGTAATACGTCCGCCAGCAGCAATATTGATGAAATAGCGTTCGCCATTTAAGAGACCAACATCCACTGGCAATGTGTCGCCTTGAATAATAATGTCTACTGCCTCTTCAATATTTCGAGGGATATGCACGGCACGGGCAAAATCATTTGTAGTGCCCATTGGAATTAGACCAACTTTCGGACGGTTTTCAAATGGGCTTACACCTGAAACAACTTCATTTAATGTGCCATCTCCACCAACTGCGATGATGATATCAAAACCGCGTTCTACCGCATTTTTTGCTGCAAGCGTTGCATCACCTTCACATGTTGTTGCGTGACAGGATGTCTCGTAGCCTGCTACCTCTAGTTTTTCCAACACCTCTGGTAGATGTTTCTTAAACACTTCGCGTCCAGATGTAGGATTATAAATGATTCTTGCTCGTTTCATAACATACCTTCCTGCTTCATAAGATTCTACTTCATTCAACGTATTTATAGGTTGAAATGTTGCAATACTCTTGTTATTTTTGTAATGCTTCTGTTACTTGCTTCTTAAAGTCCTCATAAACATATGTCCAATATGTTTGATTGGAGATATTTTCCTCACGAATTTCTGCATAAAGAGTCTTTTGTGCCTCTTCAAAGGTTGGATCTTCTTTATCTGGTAAGCTTGCTCGTTTCGTTACGACGAACTCTTGTAATTCTGGTGCACGTGGTCCCCATTTTCCAATCACATCTCCTGCATCATCTAACAATAGATAAATCGGAATTGCACGGCCACCGTTTGTTAAATAACGATCAATTAGCTCTGTATCAGCATCACGGAAAACGGTACGCATATCTAATCCTGCCGCTTCAGCAATACGACGAATAATTGGATTATTTAACATTGCGTCTCCGCACCAATCCTCTGTAATTGTTAAAATTTTAGGTTGTTTTTCTTTTAATAACCCGATAAAACCATCGTTTGTTGGTACTTCAAAGCCATCATAAATACGAAAGCTTTCTTCTTTTAACGTCGTCATGTTCTCCATATATTGTTGTATTGATATAGCTTCATTAAAATACTGTTGTTCTGTTTTCATTGGCTCGTCCCCCTTATTACTGTCTATTCTATATTTTGCTATGAATACTCTTTTTAAACAACTATTAAGTTTCGTAAAATGCAAATTTGTTACATTTTTGAAAATTAATAGCCGAGGGAGCAATGAAGCTCTCTCGGCTATTATGTTACAACGAGTATTATCGTTTGGCAATTTCTTGTTGTAATAATTTATTAACCATTGGTGGGTTAGCTTGACCTTTTGTTGCCTTCATAATTTGACCAACTAAGAAGCCAATCGCACGGTCTTTACCATTTTTGAAGTCCTCGATAGATTGAGCATTGTTATCTAAAACTTCTGTTACGATTGCTAGTAATGCACCTTCATCAGAAATTTGCACTAAGCCTTTTGCTTTCACTATATCCTGCGCAGAGCCGCCATTTTCTACTAATTCAGCAAATACTTTTTTACCGATCTTAGAAGAAATTGTACCGTCCGTGATTAATTTCACCATTTCAGCAAGGTTTTCTGGTGTTAATGCAGTATCTTTTAGATCTTTTTGCTCTGCGTTTAAATAAGCAGAAACATCACCCATTAACCAGTTAGCAGAAAGCTTAGCATCTGCCCCCTTTGCTACCATTGCCTCAAAGAAATCTGAGATCTCTTTAGAGATAACAAGAACTCCAGCATCATAAGGTGTTAAGCCTAGTTCTTCAACATAGCGTTTTTTACGAGCATCTGGAAGCTCTGGAATTTCAGATTTCACACGCTCTAACCATGCATCATCAATTGAAAGACGAACTAAGTCTGGCTCTGGGAAGTAACGGTAGTCATCTGTTCCCTCTTTAACACGCATTAAAATTGTTTTACCTGTTTTTTCATCAAAACGACGTGTTTCTTGCTCAATCACGCCACCAGATAATAATACATCTGCTTGACGTAATTCTTCATGCTCTAAACCACGACGAACATAGTTGAAGGAGTTCAGGTTTTTAAGCTCTGTTTTTGTACCAAATTCTTCTTGACCATAAGGGCGAAGAGAAATATTGGCATCACAACGTAGTGAGCCTTCTTCCATCTTACAATCAGATACGTCAGTATATTGAATAATCGATTTTAATTTTTCAAGATATGCATATGCTTCGTTTGGTGTACGAATATCTGGCTCAGAAACGATTTCAACAAGCGGTGTTCCTTGACGGTTAAAGTCAACTAGTGAATGGTCACCAGCATGTGAAAGTTTACCAGCGTCTTCTTCCATATGAAGACGCGTGATACCGATACGTTTTGTATAGCCGTCTACTTCAATATCGATCCAGCCGTTTTTACCGATTGGTTTATCGAATTGTGAAATTTGATAAGCTTTCGGATTATCTGGATAGAAGTAGTTTTTACGGTCAAACTTTGTTTCTTGCTCGATTTCCATATTGAGTGCCAGTGCTGCACGCATAGCGAAATCTACTACATTTTTGTTCAGGACTGGTAGGACCCCAGGATAGCCTAAATCGATTACTGTTGTATTTGTATTTGGTTCAGCACCAAAGTGAGCTGGTGCTGGTGAGAAGATTTTTGAGTTTGTCTTCAACTCAACGTGTACTTCTAAACCAATGACTGTTTCAAAGTTCATGTTATTTTCCCTCCCACATTTGAGGAACTTCTTTATGGAACTCAGTAGCTTGTTCAAAAGCATGAGCCACACGGTAAATAGTTGCTTCATCGAAATACTTACCAATTATTTGTAAACCTAGTGGTAGACCGTTTTCAAAGCCACAAGGAATTGAAATTGCTGGTACACCTGCTAAGTTCATCGGGATTGTTAAAATATCGTTTGCATACATTGTCATTGGATCATCAACATTTTCACCAATCTTGAATGCTGGTGTTGGAGCTGTTGGTCCAATGATAACATCAAAGTCTTCAAATACTTTATCATAGTCTGCTTTGATCAGTGTACGTGCTTGTTGTGCTTTTTTGTAGTACGCATCATACGTACCTGCACTTAGTGAGTAAGTACCTAACATGATACGTCGTTTTACTTCATCACCAAAGCCTTGAGCACGTGTTTCTTTATAAAGGTCCATTAAATTTGTCACGTTTTCTGCACGGAAACCATAGCGGATACCATCGAAACGAGATAGGTTAGAAGACGCTTCAGAAGAAGAAAGGATATAGTACGCAGCTAGTGCATATTTTGAGTGAGGAAGTGATACCTCTTCTACAGTAGCGCCTAAGCCTTTTAATACCTCTAATGCTGCAAGCACTGATTGACGAGCTGCTTCACCAACGCCTTCACCAAGGAATTCTTTTGGCACAGCAATACGTAAGCCCTTAACATCACCAGTAAGAGCTGCAGCGTAATTTGGCACCTCAACATTCGCAGAAGTCGAATCATTTGGATCTAATCCAGCGATAGCTTCTAGTAATAGCGCATTATCTTCAACATTGCGTGTAATTGGTCCAATTTGATCTAGAGAAGATGCGAATGCAACGAGACCAAAACGAGATACACGACCATATGTAGGTTTCATCCCTACAACACCACAGTAAGCTGCAGGTTGACGGATTGAACCACCTGTATCTGATCCAAGAGAGAATGGTACTTCACCAGCTGCTACAGCTGCTGCAGATGCACCTGAAGAACCTCCTGGTACGTGGTTTAAGTTCCATGGATTTTTTGTTGTTTTATAGTATGAGTTTTCGTTTGAAGAACCCATTGCAAATTCATCCATGTTTAATTTACCAACTGTAATCATGCCAGCTTCACGTAGCTTGTTGACAACAGTTGCATCATAGATTGGCATAAAGCCTTCTAGAATTTTAGAGGCACATGTTGTTTCTAAGCCTTCTGTTACGATGTTGTCTTTCACACCGATCGGTAGACCGAATAATGGTCCACGCTTTTCAAATGGTACTTTATCCATTTCAGCAGCTTGAGCAGTTGCTTTTTCTTCGTTTGAAGCAAGGAATGCTTGTACATCGCCATCAAGCTTTGCAATACGCTCGTATGCTTCTTTCGTTAAGTCAGCGATTGATAAGTTACCCGCTTTAATTTCTGCTTGTAACTCCTTAGCTGAACGTTCAAATAGCGTCATGAGGAATCCTCCTATGTTTTAGTATTACATGATAGCTGGTACTTTTACTTGACCATCTTCTTGTTCTTTTACGTTTAACATCATTACTTCTCGGTCTAAACCTTTTACTGCTACATCTTCACGCATTACGTTCACTAATGGTAAAACGTGCGTTGTTGGTTCAACATTTGTTGTATCCAGTTCATTTAACTGCTCCGCAAAGTCTGTAATTTTGCCAAGCTGTTCAGCAAATTTCTCTGCTTCTTCTTCTGTAATTGCAAGACGTGCTAAATTTGCCACGTGCTTTACTTCTTCTTTTGTTAATTTAGCCATTTTTCACACCTCCGAATACTTGTTCAATTCATTGTTTTTATTGATAACAATAGGGTTGAATAAAGTTAACCATGCCAATAATCATAACATTTTTCATTTTAAAAATCACAACTTTCACTAAAAATATAGAAACTTTCACTACTATAACAAAGTGTTGTCTCTATCATCCCGTTGTGTTCCTCTATTTCAATCCATTACCATAAAAAATATAGTCAGCACAAAGGCTGACTATATTAATCATAGATATGCACGTAAGGGTCCTTGTCATTGGCCTTTTTGATGATTAATGCCTCAGGACCATTCACTGAAGTAACACTCACTTCCACATGAATATTATCAAATTGATTGATTAAAATCCCTGTTAAATATTGCGTAAATCCTATTATCTCTGCTTTGCCGAAAAATTGGATTGGGATTTCAATCGAAAGATTTTGTATTTGTTTATTACGATAGAAACCAGTACCGATCACACTTGTATAGTTAGAAAAATATTTATCAACATCTTGTTTGAAGTTCTTGAAGTTATTGTTGACATCTCGGTATACATCTTGTGAATCATCTGTTGGGAACAAGACGTAATTTTCATCTATACCTTCCCAATCAGCGATGCTGTTCTCCCCAGCTTTTGCTACACCATAGCTAAAGTATGTCCCTGGAATAATTTGATTACGGGCTTGCTGCTTAAACAAACCGACCACAATCGGTACATCCTTTAACTCTTCACGTGAACGTAAACGAGAAACGATTTCAGCAGCCATTTTTTTGCCTTGCTCAATAAGAGTAGACTCTGAAATTGGTTCCTCGTAATATTCCCCATACTGTTCTTTTTGATAATAATAGATAGAATTTAAGGCAAGACCGATTGAAATCCCACCTAGTTTCACTTTATTATCCTTCGTTTTTGTTAAGTAGTTTTGCTCTACAATATGGGATAAATAAACGGGAGCCTTTGTTGCTCGCTCCTCAGGTGTCATTGTGTCTGTTGTCGGTGGATTTAATCCATCCTCTGTTTGTGAACTACGAGCAAGCCAAGAGCTTACTGTACTTTCAGCTAAATATTGACCTTCTTGGAAGTAGTAGTTTTCTGTGTCGAACTCATTTTGAGATAAACGCATTAAACCTGATTCAACTTCCTTCATATCATATTTCGTATAAATGTTAGAAACCACTAGACCTCTACTTGCACTCTCTTTATAAGGGATAAGCGTCTTATAATAAGATTCATCAATTTGTATGCTTGGAATAATTGTTGTTTCAGCTTTTTCTTTCTGTTGCGTTTCCTGTGTAAGCTCTGTCTCCTTCTTGTCAGAAGGCACACAGCCGACTAGCATTGCAGCAGCTACGATTGCTGGAATGAGTCGAAAAGACTTCATTATTTAGTGCTCCTTTACTAATAGTCAATTTTAGGTCGACGAAGCTACTCGACGCCTTGATGTAACGATTGTGCACCAGATATCGCTTCCTATTCATAAAAAGGGAGGATATCATGCACTTATTAGATGAGGTTAAGTTGTTCAATTAAGTTATCTTCAGTCCAAACTTCGATACCCAATTGCTCAGCCTTTGTTAGTTTAGAGCCTGCATCCGCACCTGCGATCACTAGATCTGTTTTTTTGCTGACACTACCCGTGACTGTACCACCTAACTCTTCTATTTTCGCTTTTGCTTCGTTGCGTGTCAATTGCTCAAGTTTACCAGTTAAGACAATTGTTTTACCTGCAAAAGGACTATCACCTATCGCCACTTCTACTTTTTTACCTTTGTATGTCATATTCACGCCTGCATCAGCAAGACGCTCAATGACTGCTCGTGCATCTTCATTTGAGAAATACTCCACTAACGATGAAGCCATTTTATCTCCAATTTCATAAATTGCCACAAGCTGCTCCTCTGTTGCAGCCATCACGGCTTCCATTGAACCAAATTCCTCTGATACGATTTTGGCTGCTTTTTCACCAACATGACGAATTCCTAGTCCAATTAACAAACGCTCCATCGAATTTTCCTTCGATGCTTGAATAGCATTTACTAAATTAGTTGCTGATTTTTCGCCCATACGTTCCAATTCCACAAGTTGCTCCACCGTTAAATGATACAGGTCAGAAACATCATGTATTAAATCTGCACGCAATAATTGCTCCACTACTTTATCCCCAAGACCGTCAATATTCATCGCGTTTCGAGAAACAAAATATTTTATGCTTTCTGCGATTTGCGCAAAGCAGGCAGGATTTACACAGCGCAAGGCAACTTCGCCTTCAATACGAATCAATTCACTATCACAAACAGGGCAATTTTTTGGCATGACAAAAGGGACTGAATCCTCAGGACGTTGTTCTATAAGCACACCTACAACTTGGGGAATAATGTCACCAGCTTTTCGAATAATAACTGTATCTCCAAGACGAATATCCTTATCTCGAATTAAATCTTCATTGTGTAAAGAAGCACGTTGAACCGTCGTTCCCGCTACTTGTACGGGGGTTAAAATCGCTGTAGGCGTAACAACACCTGTACGACCTACTGTTAAATCAATATCAAGTAAAGTTGTAACAACTTCCTCTGCCGGAAATTTGTAGGCAATTGCCCAGCGTGGACTCTTTGCTGTATAACCTAGTTCATCTTGCTGAGCATAACGGTCAACTTTAATAACAATTCCGTCAATCTCGTAAGCTAATTTTGGACGGTTTTCTGTCCAATGTTCTATAAAGGCAATTACCTCTTCAATCGTAGAACATCGTTGGCGTTCTTTATTTGAAGGGAAGCCTAGGCCTTCTAAATAATCAAGCATTTCTGCATGACCGTCGATACCATATACTTCACCGTCTCCACCAATGGCATAGATAAACGTTGATAATTGGCGACTGGCCGCAATTTTAGGGTCTAATTGACGTAATGAGCCAGCAGCAGCATTACGAGGATTAGCAAACAACTCCTCACCATTGTCAGCACGTTGGGCATTTAAGTTTTCAAAAGATTTTTTCGGCATATATGCCTCACCACGTACTTCAATCGTAATGGGTTCCTTTAAACGAAGGGGAATCGCACGGATTGTCTTTAAATTGGCGGTAATATCTTCTCCTACCACACCATCTCCTCTTGTAGCCCCTTGTACAAACATGCCATTTTCATATTTTAATGAAATAGCCAAACCATCTATTTTCAGCTCACATACATAAGAAAATTGATCTCCGATAGCCTGACGTACTTTACGATCGAATTCTCGTAAATCTGCTTCATTAAAAGCATTTGAAAGACTAAGCATCGGGTAATCATGCGTCACTTTTTTAAAGCCCTCTACCACTGCCCCACCAACACGCTGCGTAGGAGAATCAGGGTAAATTAGGGATGGGTTTGCTTCTTCTAATGCAATCAGTTCCTGTAATAGCTGGTCATAGACACTATCAGCTACGACAGGTTTATCTAACACATAATAGGCATAACCATATTCATGCAATAATTTATTTAACTCCGCTATACGCTGTTCTATTTCGTTCATTTACGTTCCTCCGCTTACGCTTTTTCAATAGGTGCAAATTGAGCAAGTAATCGCTTTATACCAATTGGTTGTGGGAATGCGATATCGAGCTCTGTACTATCACCTTCACCTTTTACACTAACAACCATACCTGTTCCCCATTTTTTATGAATCGCCTTATCTCCAGCCTTCCATCCAAATTGATCTCCGCCCGTTGCTTGTAAACGTGCGGTGGCAGGTTGTGTTTGCTGAATAGCACCAAGTGTACGCTTTTGATGGCCACCGGTTGAACGATTGTTAGTAGCAAATGGTACTGTTGATGTTGTCCCTGCCTTAGAAATTGACTCTGTAATATCTTGAGAAATTTCACCTAAAAATCGGGAGGCATTATTAAAGCTTGAGCGACCAAAAATCGTACGGCTTTGGGCACAGGTTAAATATAGACGTTCCTCAGCACGAGTCACACCTACGTACATAAGGCGGCGTTCCTCTTCCATTTCATCTTGATCGTCTAGTGAGCGGGAATGTGGGAAAATGTTTTCCTCCATACCGATAATAAAGACAACTGGGAACTCTAAGCCTTTAGCTGCATGCATCGTCATTAAAATAATATTGCCCTTGGATGCATCCTCTTTGTCGAGTGCATCAATATCAGCTATAAGGGCTAAATCGGTTAAAAAGGCGATTAAGCTTCTATCATCACTGCGCTCTTCAAAAGCCTTTGTGACAGATAAAAACTCTTCAATATTTTCTAAACGGCTTTCTGCTTCAATTGTTTTTTCGTTTTGTAACATTGCTCGATAACCCGATTTATCAATAACTTGCTCCACAATTTCAGTGACAGACAGATATTCCTGCATTTGTGTAAAGCCTTTAATCATGGCATAAAATTGCTCAGCCGAATTTGCTGCTTTCCCTGATAGTCCCATGAAAACAAGATCATTCATCGCGTCAAAAATCGAACGATCCTGATCTATTGCATAACGTGCCATTTTTTCAAAGGAAGTTGCACCAATACTGCGCTTTGGCTCATTAATAATACGTGCTAGTGATAAATCATCATCATTATTGGCAATAAGTCGTAAATATGCTAGTAGGTCCTTTATCTCTTTTCGGTCATAGAACTTTGTTCCACCTACTATTTGATAGGCCATATTGGACTTAACAAGTACTTCCTCCATTACACGAGATTGAGCGTTTGTACGATATAAAATAGCAAAGTCATCAAAGGAACGATTTTCTTTTTCAATTAACTGTTGAATCGTTTGTACAACAAATTGCGCTTCCTCTTGCTCGTTATAAGCTTTATATAGTGCAATCTTTTCACCTTCTGAATTTTCTGTGCGTAATTCTTTTGGGTAACGTGTTGTATTATTTTGAATGACGTCATTGGCTGCTTGTAGGATGCGTTTAGTTGAACGATAATTTTGCTCTAACATAATCACCTTTGCAGTAGGATAATCCTTTTCGAAGGATAGGATATTCCCAATATCTGCACCACGCCAACGATAAATGGACTGATCGGAATCACCTACAACACAGATATTTTTAAATTTCTTTGCTAGTAACTGTACAAGTAAATACTGAGATTTATTGGTATCTTGATATTCATCGACATGAATATATTGAAATTTATTTTGATAATATTCAAGCACTTCAGGTACACGTTTAAACAACGTAATCGTCGTCATAATCAAATCATCAAAATCAAGGGATTGGTTGCGGCGTAATCTTTTCTCATAGCCTTTATAGACACGTGCAACTGTTTGTTCATAAGGGTTTTTATCATTCATTTGTCCAGCGTAATCATCCGCTGCTATACACTCGTTTTTTGCCGCACTAATAGCATTTAAAATTGCTCGTGGCTCAAAACGTTTTGGGTCAATATTTTCTTCCTTCATCACATTTTTGATGACTGAAAGCTGATCCGTAGAATCTAAAATAGAGAAATTACGAGAAATGCCTAGTTGATCGATATTACGACGTAAAATCCTTACACACATGGAGTGGAAAGTCGATACCCACATACTATCGCCAGTACCATTGCCAAGAATGCCATCAATACGATCTCGCATTTCTCGTGCTGCTTTATTTGTAAATGTAATCGCTAAAATTTTAGAAGGATATACTTCCTTTTCGATAACTAGGTAAGCAATACGATGTGTTAAAACTCGTGTTTTTCCTGACCCAGCACCTGCCATAATGAGTAATGGTCCTTCAGTTGTTTTAACTGCTCTTTCTTGTTCAGGATTCATGCCTGCTAGTAAATTTTTTGTTAACTGTTCCATTTCGCACCGCCTTACAAACATTTGTTCTAAAATTATAACGTATTTTTAACAGCCTTAACAGTCGCAAGTGCAGCTTTTAAATCTTCGTAAATAATATTTCCAACTACTACCGTATCAGCAATGCGTGCCATTACCTCTGCTTGCTTTGCAGATGTTATGCCACCACCGTAAAAGAGTTTGGTATGCTTCAGTTCGTTTTTCACAGCACTGACTACCTCTAGATTGCCATACATTCCACTGTACTCTAAATAAAAAACAGGCAGTTTAAAGAAATTCTCTGCCATGCGTGCATAAGCTACCACATCATCAATCGTTAAATCTGTTTTCGCACCCGTTACATGGGCTACTTTACAATCAGGATTTAAAATACAATATCCTTCCGCTACTAATTCATCCCATACCATAATATCACCGTATTCTTTAATAGCCTCATGATGTAAATTTTTAATCCATTTTGGATCATCACTATTTAATACCGTTGGGATGAAATAATAGTCGTAACCTGGTGTTACCGCATCAATCGTAGAAATTTCAAGCGCTATTGGCACCTCAAAACGACGCACTCGAACAAGTAAATCTAATACCCCATCCAACGTTACATTATCTGTTCCCCCAACTAAAATAACATCTGTCCCCGACTCGCAAATTTTTTCTAATGCTTCATCGGAAATGTCCTTCGCTGGATCTAGCTTGAACACATGTCTCCATTCCAAATAATCCATCTATGTTTACCACCTATCATTTTCTATCTATTCGTTTACAAGTATAGCTTATGATTCACGACAAAAAAATGAAAAAGACCGAGTAGAACTTCTACTCAGCCTTTTTTCTGACTATTCTTTTGGTGCTTGGAATGGTTTTTCATCTGGATACAAACGACCTAACATTTCATCATATGTATCATTCCCATAATCGAAGCAGCGACGCACGCGCGAAATAGTTGCAGTACTTGCCCCTGTTTCCTTTTTAATGGATTCGTAGGTTTTCTTTAATCGTAATAAATGTGCAACCTCAAAGCGTTGTGCCAACGATTGAATTTCACTAATCGTACATAAATCATCAAAAAACTTATAGCATTCCTCGATGTCCTTCAACTCTAACACTGCTTTAAATAATTGATCTGTTTGATGCCCCCGAATTTTTTCGATTTGCATGCAATTTTCCTCCCTTTAAGGCTGCGTTTTCACCATTGCTTGTAACCCTGGCGAAGATGGTACGAAATGAACCCACGACTTTCCTGGTACAAGCTTTACAGGATCCCCCGTTTGCTCTACAGCCATTGGTATTCCATTAACATTAGCCCACTTGACTTCCCTCAAATAGCCATTTTGAAATACATACGCATTTCCACCAGACGTTAAATCAATTGCTTGGCGACCAATATCATCGATTGTTTGGTGATCCATTTCGAAAAATAGAACATTTGCCAATGACACTGTTTCGCCTGTTAACATATCTTTTGTATCCACGCTAGCCGATTGTCGTTCATAGTGATTAGTTTGATGATCATACACATACGCGTTATGGAAATCTTCATTATTTCCGTAATAAATGTCAATTTGACTTGTTTCAATACCTATTTTACCACGTTCATCAGGTTCATAAAAAGCCTGAAGTACTTTTTCACTGTAATTCATTGAAGCGCCTACCATTTCAGCACCTTTTAGAATGTTGTCTGATGTAATATAGGAATTGTGTGGCGCAACGCGGTCGTTAGAACGTTTAAACAGAATACCATCATAAGCCATACCGTTGATATTGTCGACGATACGATGATCAAGCATTGTTTTCGCCTCCGGACTATAGCCATGTGCTACATAAAAGGCATCAAATCCCTTGGCCATATCGATAAAATAAGAGCGTGCACTACGAACCGGCCCAATATTTTCAGGCAGTTCACTTTGGTATACTGCTAAAAAGCGTGTCACATTACCTTCTGCAAGCATTTCATAAATAATATCAGCCGCAGCTAAGCCTGACTGTGGACGTGCCGCTGGATGATTATTAATGGTTACGATAATTGGTCGCTGTGTAATTTCTTCTTGTACAGCCTCCCCAGTAAGTGGTGCAACAAAAGCTGGTTGTTGCACAGGCTCCTCCACTACTGCTTCTTCCTCTACAATTGGTTCTTCATCCTCTTTGACTTTTGGTGTATCCTTTGAACATCCCCCGATCACCAAAGCACTAAATGCAAAAGCAATCCATAATTTTTTCGATTTGAACACAAGCATATCTCTCCTTTGAACAATTACACATATTTGTAATTGTTTAAACAACTGAAACACTTTCATGAATTAGCGCATAACAGCAGGTAATAATAACTTATTCTTCATCACATCGAAAATTCCTTGTGGTGTTATACGAATATATGGTAAATGAGTAGATTGTAAAAATAATAATGTATAAATGGCATCTCCTAATTGATAGCCTCTATCTGCTAAAGCTTGTTTTAAAGCCTTTTCTTTCTCTGTTAAAGTGAATACATCTCCATCATATAAAAGTCCACCAATTGTTAATGGTATATCCGCTATAACTTCTCCTTTTTCGACGAGAACAATACCACCATTCATTGCCTTCATTTCTTCGAAGGCTTTCATCATATCGTCTTTATTTTTTCCAATTAACAATATGTCACCTGTGTTCGAATAAGAGGATGCAAAGCCTTGGACATCTGTTGCAAATCCTTTAATCATTGTATTTACATGCCAGTTGCCTTTTCGATTAATGAGCATTAAATAGCACTCATCATGATTTGCCAATTGCCCTTCTTTAGCAATTAAAGAATTATAAGGCTTTGTAATCACATCATTAACTAATTGAATCCCAAACGGCATAGAAAACTGAAAATCCTGTGAATCTAATGAGAAATCTAAATCTAGAGCTGGGATGGCAGAATAATCAATTGTCGACATTCTATGCACCCGATCCCCATCACGCTTCAACCAGACACCCTTTGATAAGACACTTTCTGGAACAGGATGATACTCATCTTGTAAAATATTGAGTGAAGCAAAACGTCCTGTTGCGATAAAACCATGTAAATTAGACATGTTGTAATAACGTGCTACATTATAGGAAGCCATTTGGTAAGCATCAATAGGAGATACCCCTGCATCTAAAGCTACTTGAATGCATTTATCCATCACACCATCCTCATGGAATGAAGGTGTTGAACCGTCTGTTGTCATCATTAAATGATCAAAGATTGGAAGTTCTTTTTCTACTATTCCTTTTAGTAGATGTGGTAAATCTGGTCGAATGGAAGAATGACGTAAAGTTACAGCATAGCCCTGCATAATGCGACGCTCTACCTCTTCTACTGTCATTGCCTCATGATCACCATCAGCACCAAGCAGTTTCATGCGTGCCAATGTTCTTTCTGAAGCTCCAGGGAAATGTCCTTCAATTTTTTTTCCCAGTCCCTTAGCCATTTGCATACGATAAAGCATTTGATCGTCACCATGCAACAGCTTAGGCCAACCTGTCAACTCTCCACCAAGTAAGACATCACTTCGCTCTAACCACTCTAATATAGAAGTATTAGAGAAAACCTCTTCCTCTTGCTCCAATTCAGTTTGTGAGTCAAAGCGAGTCCACCAATAAAAAGAAAACGGTAGCTTTTTCAAACTCTCTAAAATTGAAAACGCTTTCTTATTTTCTAAATTTAAAACAAAGCTTAAATTATCCGAAATAAAAGTTGTTGTCCCAAGCTGACCACAAAAATCTGCAAATGACTGTGGATGATAAAGCTGGAATGGGTGTACATGTGGCTCAATATAGCCAGGTACGATTGTTTTTCCTGTACAATCCACCACTTCTGTTCCTTCTAATAAAGGAGGCATTCTGTCACCAGCATAGACAATGCGATCTCCCAAAATCCAAATGTTTCCTACTATGAATTGCTTTAACATACTATGCAAATAACGTGCATTCTTCAGCACGATATCTGGTGCCTTTTTCCCATCGATTACTGCTAATTGTTGACGTAATTTTGTTATTTTCCATACTGGATCCATGCTATTCGCTCCTTCCTAAATTACGTAATTTTTCATTGTGTAAATCCAACTTGAAATCACATACTACTACTGCATAAACGCATATTTTCATAAAAATTATGCTTTATGCAATCATCTTGTTTCAATCGTAACACAGCACTTTCATAAAGCAAAGTGCACCTCGCTTATTTTTTCCACAATGACTAAAGGAGGAAGTATGATGATGCAGCAAGCAAATTTAAGCGAAAAGAATGCATTTTGTCGTTTTGCCATGGGGACGAGTTTGACCGCATTTGGTATCGCTAAAGTTTCTAGAAATCCTAATTGTACAAAAGGTCGATTAATGATTGCATTAGGTGCCATGAAAATGGCCGAAGGACTTTTTAAATATTGTCCAACGAAAGCAGTTTTAAGCTCCAATATGCAGAATGCCATGAACACCTCTATGCAAAGTATGTTCAGCGGGCAAAATTCTATGTCTACTGAACAAATCGATAAGCTCATGAAGGATTTTTCCTCTGCTATAGCTGGTAATTCTTCAAGTTCACAAGCCACTGTTTCAAAACAATCTGACACCAGCACTTCAACTCAAAATTCCTCAAAGAGTAGCGATTCTTCAACGAATAAAGCTCAGAATCCTTCTTAGTCAAAGGAGCCGTCCCAATCTATTATTGAGACGGCTCTTACCTCTTACGTTTTGAAACAACAAGAGGTTTCAAAAGACGATAAAAAATATTTAGTGAAGATAATAATTACTTAAATGTACGCCAGCCAATATCTTTACGGAAGAAAAAGTGATTCCATGTTTCCGTTGCAATACCTTCATAAACCTTTTCCTGTGCTTCTTGTAAAGTAGCTGCTTTTGCACCAACTAACAGTACACGTCCACCATTACCAACGAATTGACCGTCTACTAATTTTGTACCTGCATGGAAAACTGCAAGAGATGTCGAAAGTGCCTCTAAATTTGGTAATACCTTACCTTTTTCAACGTCTCCTGGATAACCCTCTGCAGCAATGACTACACCAAGCATTGCTTCTTCTGACCATTGTAAATCAAAAGGCTGTTCATCCATTAACGCCATCATAAATGCACCAAAATCTGAAACCATACGTGGCAATACAACTTGCGTTTCTGGATCACCAAAACGAGCATTAAACTCTATAACCTGAGGACCTTTCTTCGTTAAAATTAACCCTGCGTATAAAATACCTGTAAAGGAAGCACCATCTGCCTCCATCCCTTTAACAGTTGGTTCTACAATAGTTTGAAATGCAATATCTACTACCTCTTGTGGAATTTGTGGTACTGGTGAATAAGCACCCATACCTCCTGTATTTGGTCCTTTATCACCGTCATAAGCTCGTTTATGATCTTGTGCAATAACCATCGGATAAATTTGTCCTTTGTGTACAAAAGACATAAAGGAGAATTCTTCACCGTCTAAAAATTCCTCAACGACAACTCGTGAAGAGGATTCACCAAAACGTTGGTTTCCAATCATATCCTCTACAGCTTCAATTGCTTCTTCCTCTGTCATTGCCACGACAACGCCCTTACCAGCTGCTAAACCATCAGCCTTAATGACAATAGGTGCCCCTTGTTCTTTAATATAGGCTATTGCTTTTTCTGCTTCAGTAAATGTTTCATGTGCTGCTGTAGGAATATTATATTTATTCATAATTTCTTTCGCATAGGATTTACTGCTTTCTATTTGAGCAGCAACTTTTGTAGGACCGAATATACGTAAACCTCTAGCTGTAAAGAAATCGACAATGCCTTCAGCAAGCGGCTGTTCTGGGCCAACAAATGTTAATGCAATATCATTTTCCTTGGCAAATTGAGCGAGACCTGCGAAATCCATTGTATCAATAGCAACAACTTCTACTTCGCCTTGCATCCCATCATTTCCTGGCGCTACGAACACGTTGTTTACTGATGGAGAAATGCTAAATTGTTTAGCGATTGCATGCTCACGGCCACCGCTTCCGATTACTAATACATTCATTTTAGAGAATCCTCCTCTTTGTAAGTAAGACCGAGATGAACCAACATCTCGGTCTGTTTTCATTTCTATATAATTCAACAATTAATGTTTAAAATGACGTACACCTGTGAATACCATTGCAATGCCGTATTCATTTGCTTTATCAATGGAATCTTGATCTTTAATGGAACCACCTGGTTGAATAATTGCTGTAATTCCTGCAGCTGCTGCCGCCTCCACAGTATCGCTCATTGGGAAAAATGCATCTGATGCTAATGCAGCACCTTTCGCTTTTTCTCCAGCTTGTTCAAAGGCAATTTTAGCTGCACCTACACGATTCATTTGCCCTGCGCCAACCCCAAGTGTCATTTGAGAATCTGTTACAACAATCGCATTCGATTTCACATGTTTGACAACAGACCAACCAAGTTGCAATGCTTCCCATTCTTGCTCTGTTGGTTCTCGATCTGTCACCACTTTAATATCCGCATTGCCAAAGCCATAACGATCTGGCTCCTGTACAAGAAGGCCACCCTCAACTGATACTACATTGAATGCATCCTGTTTCGCTTGCTCGAAAGGAATTGTTAGTAAGCGGATATTTTTCTTTTTCGTTAAAATATCTAATGCTTCTTGTGAGAAAGCAGGTGCAATAATAATTTCTAGGAAAATATGACTTAGCTTCTCAGCAGTTGCAGCATCCACTTCCATATTTAATGCGATAATACCGCCAAAAATAGATGTTGGATCTGCTTCATATGCTTTATCGAATGCTGCCTCTAACGTGACACCAGTGCCAACACCACATGGATTCATATGTTTCACCGCTACAGCAGCTGGCATTTCAAATTCTTTTACAATTTGCAATGCTGCATTACCATCTTGAATATTATTATAAGATAATTCTTTCCCGTGTAATTGTGTAGCATAAGCTAATGAAAAGTCAGAGCCAAGACGCTTTTGGTAGAAGGCCGCTTTTTGGTGAGGGTTTTCGCCATAGCGTAAATTTTGCTTTAATTCATATGTCATCGTTAAGCTCTCTGGGAACTCTTCTTCAGTCAGGTAGTTCGAAATATAAGAATCATAAGCGGCTGTGTGACGGAAAACTTTCGCAGCTAGTTTACGACGTGTTTCAATTGTTGTGGCACCGTCTGCTTTAAGTTCCTCTAATACTGTTGCATAGTCATTGCTGTCCACGATTACTGTAACATATTGATGGTTTTTTGCAGCAGAACGTAACATTGTTGGTCCACCGATATCAATGTTTTCAATTGCATCATCCCAAGTTACATTAGGCTTTGAAATTGTTTCAACAAACGGATAGAGATTAACACAAACAATTTCAATTGGCTCAATTCCATGCTCATTCATCTGTGCCTGATGAGAGACATCATCAAACTTTCCTAATAGACCACCGTGAATCATTGGATTTAAAGTTTTCACACGACCATCTAAAATTTCAGGAAACTTCGTAACTTCATCTACTGCTGTTACAGCTACCGCATTATCCTGTAACATTTTTTTTGTACCGCCAGTTGATAAAATTTCATAACCTAATGCTACTAATTCCTTTGCAAATTCTAAAATACCATCTTTATTGGAAACACTGATTAATGCACGTTTTGTCACAACAATATCCTCCTAATTTTTATCGTGCTGTCCACGAACTGACTTGCTTCAATAGATTAATAGAGTTAGGTCTTACTTGTTGAGTAGGATTCTCGACCTAACTCCTTTTTCAGTTACTGTAATAATTGCTGTAATGCCTTTGTATATAATAAATGCTCTTGTTTATGAATTTCAGCTTCTGTTGCTTCGCGATTTCCTTCAATGACAGGTACCGCTGCCTGAGCGATAATTGGTCCCGTATCCATTCCTTCATCAACAAAATGCACTGTGACACCTGTTATTTTCACACCATGATTAATGGCTTGTCCAATAGCGTCCTTTCCAGGAAAGGCAGGCAATAGGGACGGGTGAATATTAACAATTCGCTGTGGAAAGGCTGCTAATAATACGTCACTGATTAAACGCATATACCCAGCAAGCACAATCCATTTCACATCACACTCATGTAAAGCTTCGATAATTGCTGTCTCATAAGCTGACTTTGAGACAAACTCTTTTGGATTCAATGCTAACACTGGAATCCCAAAGTTTTCAGCACGCGTTACTACAAATGCTCCAGGCTTATCTGTGACCACTAGTGCGACCTTTGCATGGAGTTCACCACGTTCAATGGCCTCTTGAATGGCTTGAAAATTGCTACCGCTACCTGACGCGAACACGGCTATTTTTGTTGGTGCAGTCATTACACTAAACTCCCATCATGTGAGCCATTAAATACTACTCCGTCACCTTTAATAACACGTCCGATTGTATAAGTCTTTTCACCATTTGCTTCAACTGCAGCGATTACTTTATCAGCTTCAGTTTCTGGTACAGCTATTACAAAGCCAATACCCATGTTAAACACATTATATAAATCTTTATCTTCTAGCTGACCCTTATCTTTTAGGAATTCAAAAATACGTAATACAGGCCAAGAACCTAAGTCGATTTCCGTTGCTAGTCCCTCTGGCATCATGCGTGGTAGATTTTCATAGAAACCGCCACCTGTAACATGTGCACAGCCATGTACATCTGCTGCCTTTAAAGCTGCTAGCACCGGTTTAGCATATAGCTTTGTTGGCACGAGAAGCGCCTCACCGATTGGGCCTAGATCTTCATAGCCTTCTACAATAGCATCCACAGCATATTGATGATCTGCAAAGACAATTTTACGCACTAAAGAATAACCGTTTGAATGTACACCACTTGATGCAATCCCAATAAGTACATCGCCTTCTACGATTTCTTCACCTGTTACGATAGCAGACTTTTCACAAGCACCTACCGCAAAGCCAGCTAGATCATATTCATCTTCTTCATAAAGTCCAGGCATTTCCGCAGTTTCGCCACCTATTAGGGCCGCACCTGATTGCACACAGCCATCTGCAACACCTTTGACAATTTGTTCGATTTTTGCAGGCTCTGCTTTTCCAAGAGCTACGTAATCTAAAAAGTACAGCGGTTCTGCTCCTTGAGCAACAATATCATTTACACACATTGCTACACAGTCCACACCGATTGTATCGTGCTTGTCTACCATGAAGGCTAGCTTTAGCTTTGTTCCAACACCATCTGTCCCCGAAATAAGAACAGGTTCTTTAAGATTCAGTTCTGACAAGTCAAACATGCCACCAAAACCACCAAATGTCCCCATTACACCCAGACGGTTCGTACGTTCAACATGAGACTTCATTCGTTTTACGGCTTCATAGCCCGCTTCAATATTTACACCTGCTTGTTCATATGCCTTTGACACGCAGAGTTCCTCCTTATCATCCAAGTCGCCTAAGTTTCCTAGATAGAAATGACTGTAAGACACTAATTTGTTGCGATGTTGTTCTTAACGTAATAATTCTTTTTCATGTGGCAAAATCGTATCCGGGAAAATCTCTGTTGGATATTTGCCTGTAAAGCATGCAAGACAAAGTCCTCGGTTTTCATCTTCGTATGGTCGTGCAATTGTTTCTACCATCCCCTCAACAGAAAGGAATGTCAGAGAGTCTGCACCAATTGCTTCACGAATTTCATCTACATTATGACTAGAAGCAATTAGTTCTTCATGCGTTGATGTATCAATGCCATAATAACAAGGATTTGTCATCGGCGGTGATGAAATCACAACATGAACTTCCGCTGCACCAGCATCTTTTAGCATTTTGACAATGCGACGAGATGTTGTACCACGAACGATAGAATCATCAACCATTACTACTTTTTTTCCTTTTACGACTTGAACAACAGGTGAAAGTTTCATTTTCACACCACGTTCACGTAGCTCCTGTGTCGGCTGAATAAACGTACGACCAACATAACGGTTTTTAATAAGACCTAATTCATAAGGGATTCCACTTTCTTCTGCAAAACCAATCGCTGCGGAAATACTTGAATCAGGAACACCTGTTACAACATCTGCTTCAATATGCGCACACTCACGAGCAAGCTGTTTACCCATACGTTTTCGTGCCATATGAACGTTAATACCATCAATATCCGAATCAGGACGTGCTAAATAAACATATTCCATCGCACACATCGAACGTTTATCCATATCAGCAAAACGATCTGATTTCACGCCCTCATCATTAATAATGATTAATTCACCTGGTTCTACCGAACGAACAAATTCTGCACCAATTAAATCGAATGCACAAGTTTCAGAAGCTACCACCCAGCCATCTCCTAGCTTTCCAAGAGATAGTGGACGTAAACCATGTGGATCACGTGCAACAAGCATTTCATCCTTTGTCATAATTAAGAAAGAATAGGCACCCTTTAAAAGAGATAGGGCATTTTTTACCTTCGCACGGAATGGTGAATGCGAACTTTTCTTAATAAGATGCGCCAACACTTCTGTATCAGAGCTAGAGTGGAAAATGCTACCTTGTCGCTCTAAATATTGCTTTAAATGTGTCGCATTGACTAAGTTACCGTTATGGGCAATTGAAAGGCTACCAGTTGAGGAGTGGAATAATAATGGCTGTACATTTTCAATACCGCCACCACCAGCAGTCGTATAACGAACATGCGCAATAGCTGCTTTGCCGTTCACTGCTTTTAATTTATCTTCGTTGAAAACATCATTAACTAGTCCTTCGCCTTTCACCGCGCGAAGATGCTGTCCGTCTGAAACGACAATTCCAGCACCTTCTTGTCCACGGTGTTGAAGAGCATGAAGCCCGTAATAGCTAAGGTGTGCTGGATTTGGGTTACCCCAAATACCAAACACCCCACATTCTTCGTTTAAGCCTCTGAGTTCAGCAAGCATGGGATTGCTCCTTTCCAATTAGAACGGAATTCCTCCACTGTACCTTCTACAAGCACACCTTTGTCCCCGTTGATTTTCACAAGTGCATCGTTTGTTACGACACCAATTTTTTGAGCATCTTTCATGATTTCTACAAATGCTGCCGCATTTTCTTCTTTAACTGTGACAACAAAACGAGATTGACTCTCACTGAATAGCGCAGTTGTTGCAGAGCCTGTTAATGTTACATCCACACCAAGACCGTTAGCACCAAATGTTGTTTCAGCAATCGCCACAGCTAGACCTCCCTCTGCTACATCATGCGCAGATTGAACAAGACCTGCTTTAATCGCCTTTAATAAAGCTTGCTGACGTGTCGCTTCAACCTCTAAATCAATAGCTGGCGCTTTCCCTGAAATAACACCATTATTTAAAAGTTTTTGAAGCTCTGAACCACCAAATTCTGTTTTTGTCTCACCAATGACAAAGACAAGATCTCCTGCTGCCTTTACATCCTGTGTCGTTACATGCGCTAAGTCTTCAATAAGACCAACCATACCAATTGTCGGTGTTGGATACACCGCTTCACCTGAACGTTCATTATAAAGAGAAACGTTACCTCCGATTACTGGAGCATTTAATGCCGTACAAGCTGCCGAAATACCATCCGCAGATTTTTCAATTTGCCAGAAGATTTCTGGTTTCTCTGGATTACCGAAGTTTAAGCAGTCTGTAATCGCAAGTGGCGTACCACCAGTTGCCACGATATTACGAGCTGCTTCGGCTACTGCGATAGCACCACCCACTTCTGGATCTAAATAGATATAACGTGAGTTACAGTCTGTTGTCATTGCCAACCCTTTATTTGTGCCACGTACTCGAATAACAGCAGCGTCAGAGCCTGGTTTAACAACTGTTGATGTACGTACCTGATAATCATATTGATCGTATACCCATTCTTTAGAAGCAATTGTCGGTGCTTTTAATAAAGCAATTAGTGTTTCTTTGTAATCAGTCACAGCAGGTTCAGTGTTTTCGATTGCTTGGAACTGAGCATAGTATGCAGGTTCCGCAGATGGTTTATGATAAACAGGTGCATCTTCTGCTAATGCGTCTGCAGGTACCTCTGCCACTACTTGTCCTTTGTGTAGCAGACGAAGCATTTTATCATCTGTAACGCGACCAATCGCTACTGCATCTAAATCGTATTTATCGAAAATCGCTTTAATTTCCTCTTCGCGACCTTTTTTCACCACTAAAAGCATACGTTCTTGAGACTCAGACAACATCATTTCATACGCTGACATTCCTGTTTCACGCTGAGGCACTAAGTCTAAGTTCATTTCTACACCAGAACCAGCCTTTGAAGCCATTTCTGCTGAAGAAGACGTAAGACCAGCTGCACCCATATCTTGAATACCAACTAGAGCATCCGATTTTACAACCTCTAAACAAGCTTCAAGTAAAAGCTTCTCCATAAATGGATCTCCAACTTGTACTGCTGGACGTTGGTTTTCTGATTCCTCAGTTAATTCCTCAGAGGCGAATGTTGCACCATGAATACCATCACGGCCTGTTTTCGCTCCAACATACATCACTGTATTACCTACTCCAGCTGCAATGCCTCGTTGAATATCCTTATGATCAATTAAACCAACACACATAGCATTCACAAGAGGATTACCTTCATAGCAAGGATCAAATTGAATTTCGCCACCTACTGTTGGGATTCCGATACAGTTACCATATCCTGCGATTCCCGCTACTACTTCTTCAAATAGATATTTACCACGTGCTGACTTTAATTCACCAAAGCGTAAGGAGTTTAACATAGCGATTGGACGTGCACCCATTGAGAAAACGTCACGGATAATACCACCCACACCCGTTGCAGCCCCTTGATAAGGTTCGATTGCAGATGGATGGTTATGTGATTCCATTTTAAACACTACTGCTTGTTCGTCACCAATGTCAACAATACCTGCACCTTCACCTGGTCCTTGTAATACCTGAGGCCCTTTAGTAGGGAATTTACGTAGTACTGGCTTTGAATTTTTGTACGAGCAGTGTTCAGACCACATTACTGAGAAAAGACCTGTCTCTGTCCAGTTAGGTAGACGTCCTAAAATACCTTCTACCATTGCAAATTCTTCGTCTGACATCCCCATTCCAGCGTATAGCTTCTCATCTTTAATCTGCTGTGCTGTTGGCTCAAACTTAGTTGTTGACATGATTTTCCCTCCACTGCTTCACGATTGATTTAAATACTGCTAGACCGTCTGCGCCGCCCACCAGTGCATCAACAGCTCGCTCTGGGTGTGGCATCATCCCTAATACATTGCCGCGCTCGTTTATAATCCCTGCGATATCTTCTAAAGAACCGTTTGGATTGTCACCTGAGTATGTGAATACGATTTGATTATTATCTTTTAGTGTTTGTAAAGTTTCCTCGTCACAGTAGTAGTTACCTTCACCATGTGCGATTGGAATATTGATGATTTGACCTTGCTCATATTGATTTGTGAATAATGTATTGTTGTTTTCAACTTTAAGCTGCACTGTACGGCACATAAATTTTAAGTTTTTATTGCGCAATAAAGCTCCTGGCAATAAACCTGCTTCTGTTAGGATTTGGAAGCCATTACATACACCTAATACAGGTTTACCAGCATCTGCTGCCTTCTTAACTTCTGTCATAATGTTAGATTGATTAGCCATTGCACCACAACGAAGATAATCCCCATAGGAGAATCCTCCAGGTACTAATACACCATCAAAACCACTTAGATCTGTTGCTGTATGCCATACATATTCTACTTCTTCACCTAGCTCGTCTTTAATCGCATGATACATATCGATGTCACAGTTTGACCCAGGGAATACGAGTACTGCGAATTTCATGATTAAATAGCCTCCTCGACTTCGTAACGGTAGTCTTCAATTACAACGTTCGTTAAAACCTTTTCACACATTTCTTTTACTAGAGTATCAATGTCACGTTCTGAATCTTTAATTGATAGTTCAAGATATTTACCGATACGTAAATCTTCTACTTCACCGTAGCCCATCTTCGCTAAAGAACCTTGTACTGCAGAGCCTTGAGGATCAAGAATGCTCTCACGTAATGTTACATAGATTTTTACTTTTTTCATTGTTATTTGCCTCCGAGTCTAGAAAGTATAATAGTATAAACTTCAGTTAAATTACCAAGGTCACGACGAAAAACATCTTTGTCTAACTTTTGCTTCGTTGTTGCATCCCAAAGTCGGCATGTATCTGGTGAAATTTCATCTGCCAATAATACATGACCATCCATATCACGGCCAAACTCTAATTTAAAATCAATCAATGTCACATTGACATCTGCAAAGATCGGCTGTAGCACTTTGTTAACGGCTAATGCACCATCATAAATAGCTGTTACTTCAGTTGGTGTGGCAAGTCCAAGAACATCAATATGTTCTGTCGTAATAAGTGGGTCGCCTAAATCATCGTCTTTATAATAAAATTCAACGATTGGTCGTTTTAAAGGTGTCCCTTCTTCAAGACCTAGACGCTTTGCTAAACTTCCAGCAGCAATATTACGAACAACTACCTCAATCGGAATAATTTCTACTTTTTTTACAAGTTGTTGTGTATCGGATAATTGTTTTACGAAATGTGACGCAATTCCGTTAGCTTGTAATTTTTCGAAAATTAATGAAGTAATGCGATTATTTAAAATGCCCTTACCTTCAATTTCCTCTTTCTTTTCACCATTGAATGCTGTTGCACTATCCTTGTACTCAACAAGTAGCACATTTGGCTCCTCTGTTGTGAACAATTTTTTTGCTTTACCTTCATACAAAAGTTGACCTTTAGTCATTTCGTTTTCCCCCTGATATTATGAGATACGCTTGTAATAATGTTCAGAATTGAACCGTATCTCTACGATTCAACTCTGAAACTTTTTACTGGTGGCTCTAACATTTATTAGTAGATGGCTAAATAAATATTAGTTAAGTCCTAGTCGTTCAAAAATCATATCAACATGCTGTAAGTGGTAGTTGTAATCAAAACAATCATCCAACTCTTCTTTTGTTAAATAAGATGTGATTTTTTCACTTGCATCGACTAATGTACGGAACTGAACTTGCTCGTCCCAAGCCTGCATTGCTAAAGGTTGTACTGTATCATAAGCTTCTTCACGTACTAGTCCTTTATCAATCAATGCTAGTAAGATGCGTTGAGAATAAATAAGACCAAATGTACGATCCATATTACGTTTCATGTTCTCAGGGAATACTGTTAAGTTTTTCACAATATTACCGAAGCGATTTAGCATATAGTTCAGAGTAATAGTTGCATCCGGTAAAATAACACGCTCTGCAGATGAATGTGAAATATCACGTTCATGCCATAAAGCGACATTTTCATAAGCAGTCACCATATAACCTCGCATTAAACGAGACATACCAACCATGTTTTCAGAACCGATTGGATTACGCTTATGTGGCATTGCTGATGATCCTTTTTGACCTTTTGCAAAAGCTTCCTCCACTTCACGTGTTTCAGATTTCTGTAGTCCACGAATTTCTGTTGCGAATTTTTCAATTGAAGTAGCGATTAAAGCTAATGCACCTAAATACTGAGCATGGCGGTCACGCTGTAATGTTTGTGTTGAAATCGGTGAAGCTGCAAGGCCTAATTTGTCGCAAACATATTGCTCAACACGAGGATCGATATTGGCATATGTTCCAACAGCTCCAGACATTTTTCCTGTTTCAATTACTTTGGCAGCTGCTTCAAAACGTTCAAGGTTACGCTTCATTTCCTCATACCATAAACCAAGTTTCAAACCGAAAGTTGTTGGTTCAGCATGAACACCATGTGTGCGTCCCATCATAACTGTATGTTTATGTTCTTTTGCCTTAGTAGCAATAATATCAATGAAATTTACGATATCTTTTCGTAAAATATCATTTGCTTGTTTGATTAAATAAGAAAGTGCTGTATCTACTACGTCCGTAGAAGTTAAACCATAATGTACCCATTTGCGCTCTTCTCCAAGTGTTTCAGAAACAGCACGAGTAAAGGCTACAACGTCATGACGAGTTTCTTGTTCAATTTCTAATATACGATTCACATCAAATGAAGCATTTTCGCGAATTTTAGCAACATCCTCTTTAGGGATATCTCCTAACTCTGCCCATGCTTCACAAGCTAAAATTTCAACCTCTAGCCAAGCTTGGTATTTATTTTGTTCTGTCCAAATTGCGCCCATTTCGGGTCTTGTGTAACGTTCAATCATCGCGTATCTCCTTCTATTCTGACCAAATGCCAGAACTCTCGATTTGTTGTAGTGTAGCTTCTAAATCTTTTGTCATAATCGTCACATGGCCCATTTTACGGTTGACCTTAGCTTCAGCTTTCCCATAAAGATGTATGGACCATTCAGGATATTTAGCAATTGAGTTACTGAGTGGCACGACATGCTGCCCTAATACATTGACCATAATGGATGGTGCCCATAGTTGTGGCTTACGTAACGGCCATCCACAAACAGCACGAATATGCTGATGGAATTGTGAAACATTACATGCTTCAATTGAATAGTGACCAGAATTATGAGGTCTTGGTGCTAATTCATTGATAACAATACTACCATCTTCTAATACAAACATTTCTACCGCTAGCGTTCCTACTAAATGTAAATAATCTGCAATTTTCAAAGCTTCCCGTTCTGCAGCTTGAGCTGTGCTTTCAGTTATGCGAGCAGGTACTATTGTCTCGTGAAGAATATGATGAACATGAATGTTCTCTCCAACTGGCTGGCAATACGATTCACCATGACCATTTCTTTGAACAATGACCGATACTTCCTTTACGAAAGGAACAAATCCTTCTGCAATACATTGCGAATGCGTGAATAATTCTTTCGCTAAAGGCAAATCTTCAGTTGATTTTAAAAGCTGCTGTCCCTTGCCATCATAACCACCTCTTGCTGTTTTGACTATACAAGGATAACCAATCGAATCAATATTGGCTACTAATTCTTCATAAGTTTTTGCAACAATATATGGTGCTACTGGGCAACCAGCTTTCACAATAGCTTCTTTCTCTGTTATACGGTTTTGTGTAATACGTACCAACTCTGCTCCTTGAGGAACATAAGCCATTTGTGATAAACGCTTTAAGCCTTCATAATCAATATTTTCAAATTCATATGTGATAATATCACTTACTTCTGCAAGTTCTTCTAAAGCAGCTTCATCATCATATGGAGCTACAATGCGAATATCTGCTACCTGCCCACAAGGTGAGTCCATTGCTGGTTCAAGAACAGCCACTTTAAAACCAGACTCCTTTGCAGCAAGTGCCATCATTCGACCAAGTTGTCCTCCACCGATAATGCCTATCGTTTGTCCAGGATAAATAATCTTCGTCACACTAAGTCACCTGTACTTTCTAATACTTGCTGCTTTGTTGCTTCACGTCTAGCATCTAATTTATTAGCAAGCTCGGCATCTGTTGTTGACAAAATTTGAGCTGCAAGTAACCCTGCATTCGTCGCTCCTGCTTTGCCAATCGCTACAGTTGCTACAGGCACGCCACCAGGCATTTGAACGATGGATAATAGTGAATCAAGTCCATTAAGTGCACGTGATTGAACAGGTACACCGATGACAGGTAGTGTTGTTTTAGCTGCTACCATTCCTGGTAAATGTGCGGCACCGCCTGCTCCAGCAATAATTACTTGTATTCCTCGCTCGCGAGCTGCCTCTGCATATTCAAACATTAAATCAGGTGTACGATGTGCAGATACAACTTTCTTTTCGTACGGTACTTGTAATTCATCTAAAATATCACATGCATGTTTCATTGTTTCCCAGTCACTTGAACTACCCATAATGACACCGATTTTCGGATTCATAAATTGTCGCTCCTTTTAAACGATAGAAAAATGATCAATTATTTATTGTGCTAGCCTCTATTTGAATAGCTACTGCAATTCTTATTTACAAAGAAAATCCCCAAATAAACTACTCTCTACCGGTACACGTGAAAGCAGTTTACTTGAGGATTATTCGGACAAGGTCGTCTCAATGTACATAGAACATAGCTGTACAAAGACCTTCTCACCATACGCCAAAAGTGCTTTCCCGCATAGTCCAGCATTTACGGTGCCGGGTAGAGACACTAGAGCCAATCCTCTAGCATATATGTGGGATCTATTTGTTTTTCCTTCTCACATTTTAACAAGGGATTGTCTTATCGTCAATCCAAAAATGCGAACATTTTTTATTAGGTCGAAAAAAATGTTCGGTTTTTAGTCAAAATCATTCGATATCTTGAGCAGGTATACCTTTAAACTGAATTTTTTGGCGCAGATAAGCTGGCTCACCATCTACGATATGAAAAAGTGGCTCTTCTTTTCGTCCTATGACCATAAAGCCTTCTTTCCGCATTCTTGCCAAACAATCCTCGATTGACTCGTTTTCCTGTACCTCATACCAAATTTGCTTTTTTCCCAACTTTTTCTTCCTTTCCATTGTACATATTCATTCACAATCAATTTGTAATTCATTATACCTTTTGTTGTTTACAGAAGTATGTAAGAACTTAAATAAATAGAAAAAACTGCAGATTCCTCTCCGCAGTTTTAATGAATGCTCATGGAACATAAAATGCCTTTAAATAGATACAAAAAAATAATAGCATTAGGAACAAATGAAGGACAACAAGAACCGTACGATATCCTTTGATGCCAAATAGGGCACTGGTGATGCCTACACCACCTAAAATAAACGGTATAAACATATTTACACGATAGAGAAATGTAAAAAGATTTCCATACCATTTGGTTGAATCGTAGCCAAACATAAAGAATATAAGTAGTAGACTTGTGATCGAAATCGCAGAAAAAATGTTCTGCCTCATTTTGATTCCTCCATTATTAAATCCAGAATGTATCTAGGTGAAAGAATTTTCGTTTAAATCCACTTGAAAATATTAAATATATTATAGCATTTTATGAATAGTTCACAAAATAAAAAAAGTCATGGAATAGATCCATGACTTTATAATTGCCTAGCGACGTCCTACTCTCACAGGGGGAAGCCCCCAACTACCATCGGCGCTAAAGAGCTTAACTTCCGTGTTCGGTATGGGAACGGGTGTGACCTCTTTGCCATCATCACTAGACTTTTATTCGACCTCCAATACACGGCGTATTACGGCGTCTTGAAGCTCTCTTTTTTGTTGAAAGAATTATTCTTTCAAAACTGGATAAACGGTGCATTGAATGTTTCAAACTTTTTTGGTTAAGTCCTCGATCGATTAGTATTCGTCAGCTCCATGTGTCACCACACTTCCACCTCGAACCTATCTACCTCATCGTCTTTGAGGGATCTTACTTACTTGCGTAATGGGAAATCTCATCTTGAGGGGGGCTTCATGCTTAGATGCTTTCAGCACTTATCCCGTCCACACATAGCTACCCAGCGATGCCTTTGGCAAGACAACTGGTACACCAGCGGTGTGTCCATCCCGGTCCTCTCGTACTAAGGACAGCTCCTCTCAAATTTCCTACGCCCACGACGGATAGGGACCGAACTGTCTCACGACGTTCTGAACCCAGCTCGCGTACCGCTTTAATGGGCGAACAGCCCAACCCTTGGGACCGACTACAGCCCCAGGATGCGATGAGCCGACATCGAGGTGCCAAACCTCCCCGTCGATGTGGACTCTTGGGGGAGATAAGCCTGTTATCCCCGGGGTAGCTTTTATCCGTTGAGCGATGGCCCTTCCATGCGGAACCACCGGATCACTAAGCCCGTCTTTCGACCCTGCTCGACTTGTAGGTCTCGCAGTCAAGCTCCCTTGTGCCTTTACACTCTACGAATGATTTCCAACCATTCTGAGGGAACCTTTGGGCGCCTCCGTTACCTTTTAGGAGGCGACCGCCCCAGTCAAACTGTCCGCCTGACACTGTCTCCTGCCCCGCTAAGGGGCATGGGTTAGAATTTCAATACAACCAGGGTAGTATCCCACCGACGCCTCCTTCGAAGCTGGCGCTCCGAGATCTCTGGCTCCTACCTATCCTGTACAAGTTGTACCAAAATTCAATATCAGGCTACAGTAAAGCTCCACGGGGTCTTTCCGTCCTGTCGCGGGTAACCTGCATCTTCACAGGTACTATAATTTCACCGAGTCTCTCGTTGAGACAGTGCCCAGATCGTTACGCCTTTCGTGCGGGTCGGAACTTACCCGACAAGGAATTTCGCTACCTTAGGACCGTTATAGTTACGGCCGCCGTTTACTGGGGCTTCAATTCGCAGCTTCGCTTGCGCTAACCACTCCTCTTAACCTTCCAGCACCGGGCAGGCGTCAGCCCCTATACGTCACCTTACGGTTTTGCAGAGACCTGTGTTTTTGCTAAACAGTCGCCTGGGCCTATTCACTGCGGCTCTCATGCGCTTGCACGCTCAAGAGCACCCCTTCTCCCGAAGTTACGGGGTCATTTTGCCGAGTTCCTTAACGAGAGTTCTCTCGCACACCTTAGGATTCTCTCCTCGACTACCTGTGTCGGTTTGCGGTACGGGCACCTCTCACCTCGATAGAGGCTTTTCTTGGCAGTGTGAAATCAGGAACTTCGTCCATACGGACTCGCCATCACAGCTCAACGTTACAGTGTGCGGATTTGCCTACACACACGCCTTACTGCTTGGACGCGCACAACCAACGGCGCGCTTACCCTATCCTACTGCGTCCCCCCATTTCTCAAACGGTGAGGAGGTGGTACAGGAATATCAACCTGTTGTCCATCGCCTACGCCTATCGGCCTCGGCTTAGGTCCCGACTAACCCTGAGCGGACGAGCCTTCCTCAGGAAACCTTAGTCATACGGTGGACGGGATTCTCACCCGTCTTTCGCTACTCATACCGGCATTCTCACTTCTAAGCGCTCCACCAGTCCTTCCGGTCTGACTTCAACGCACTTAGAACGCTCTCCTACCACTGACATCGTAGATGTCAATCCACAGCTTCGGTGAATCGTTTAGCCCCGATACATTTTCGGCGCAGCGTCACTCGACCAGTGAGCTATTACGCACTCTTTAAATGATGGCTGCTTCTAAGCCAACATCCTGGTTGTCTGTGCAACGCCACATCCTTTTCCACTTAACGATTACTTTGGGACCTTAGCTGGTGGTCTGGGCTGTTTCCCTTTTGACTACGGATCTTATCACTCGCAGTCTGACTCCCGTGTATAAATATCTGGCATTCGGAGTTTGTCTGAATTCGGTAAACCGGGATGGCCCCCTAGTCCAAACAGTGCTCTACCTCCAGTATTCTCATCACGAGGCTAGCCCTAAAGCTATTTCGGAGAGAACCAGCTATCTCCAAGTTCGATTGGAATTTCTCCGCTACCCACACCTCATCCCCGCACTTTTCAACGTGCGTGGGTTCGGGCCTCCAGTAAGTGTTACCTCACCTTCACCCTGGACATGGGTAGATCACCTGGTTTCGGGTCTACGACCACGTACTACTTCGCCCTATTCAGACTCGCTTTCGCTGCGGCTCCGCCTTCTAAAGCTTAACCTTGCACGTAATCGTAACTCGCCGGTTCATTCTACAAAAGGCACGCTATCACCCATTAACGGGCTCTAACTACTTGTAGGCACACGGTTTCAGGATCTCTTTCACTCCCCTTCCGGGGTGCTTTTCACCTTTCCCTCACGGTACTGGTTCACTATCGGTCACTAGGTAGTATTTAGCCTTGGGAGATGGTCCTCCCGGATTCCGACGGAATTTCACGTGTTCCGCCGTACTCAGGATCCACTCAGGAGAGAACGAACTTTCGACTACAGGGCTTTTACCTGCTCTGGCGGACCTTTCCAAGTCGCTTCATCTAACTCGCTCTTTTGTAACTCCGTATTGAGTGTCCTACAACCCCAAGAGGCAAGCCTCTTGGTTTGGGCTCTTCCCGTTTCGCTCGCCGCTACTCAGGGAATCGATTTTTCTTTCTCTTCCTCCAGGTACTTAGATGTTTCAGTTCCCTGGGTCTGCCTTCAAGACGCTATGTATTCACGTCAAGATACTACGCGATTAAACGTAGTGGGTTCCCCCATTCGGAAATCTCCGGATCAAAGCTCACTTACAGCTCCCCGAAGCATATCGGTGTTAGTGCCGTCCTTCTTCGGCTCCTAGTGCCAAGGCATTCGCCGTGCGCCCTTAATAACTTAACCAAGTTATTAAGCCTATAAAAAAA
Source organism: Lysinibacillus capsici (assembly GCF_020217405.1). Lineage (NCBI taxonomy): Bacteria > Bacillati > Bacillota > Bacilli > Caryophanales > Bacillaceae > Lysinibacillus > Lysinibacillus capsici. Next base: position 4,117,396 of record NZ_CP084108.1, read on the forward strand.
CTTAAAAAATAAATGTGTTTGTTACAATTTCAATGTCGTTTTATCCAGTTTTCAAAGAACAAGTTTTGAAGTGTTTCATTCAGAAGAATGAACCTTCAAAACTGAACGCAAAACGTAATCTTACAAACCCAAGGTTTGTATTCCGAAAGTATCCTTAGAAAGGAGGTGATCCAGCCGCACCTTCCGATACGGCTACCTTGTTACGACTTCACCCCAATCATCTATCCCACCTTCGGCGGCTGGCTCCAAAAGGTTACCTCACCGACTTCGGGTGTTACAAACTCTCGTGGTGTGACGGGCGGTGTGTACAAGGCCCGGGAACGTATTCACCGCGGCATGCTGATCCGCGATTACTAGCGATTCCGGCTTCATGTAGGCGAGTTGCAGCCTACAATCCGAACTGAGAACGACTTTATCGGATTAGCTCCCTCTCGCGAGTTGGCAACCGTTTGTATCGTCCATTGTAGCACGTGTGTAGCCCAGGTCATAAGGGGCATGATGATTTGACGTCATCCCCACCTTCCTCCGGTTTGTCACCGGCAGTCACCTTAGAGTGCCCAACTAAATGATGGCAACTAAGATCAAGGGTTGCGCTCGTTGCGGGACTTAACCCAACATCTCACGACACGAGCTGACGACAACCATGCACCACCTGTCACCGTTGCCCCCGAAGGGGAAACTATATCTCTACAGTGGTCAACGGGATGTCAAGACCTGGTAAGGTTCTTCGCGTTGCTTCGAATTAAACCACATGCTCCACCGCTTGTGCGGGCCCCCGTCAATTCCTTTGAGTTTCAGTCTTGCGACCGTACTCCCCAGGCGGAGTGCTTAATGCGTTAGCTGCAGCACTAAGGGGCGGAAACCCCCTAACACTTAGCACTCATCGTTTACGGCGTGGACTACCAGGGTATCTAATCCTGTTTGCTCCCCACGCTTTCGCGCCTCAGCGTCAGTTACAGACCAGAAAGTCGCCTTCGCCACTGGTGTTCCTCCAAATCTCTACGCATTTCACCGCTACACTTGGAATTCCACTTTCCTCTTCTGCACTCAAGTCCCCCAGTTTCCAATGACCCTCCACGGTTGAGCCGTGGGCTTTCACATCAGACTTAAAGGACCGCCTGCGCGCGCTTTACGCCCAATAATTCCGGACAACGCTTGCCACCTACGTATTACCGCGGCTGCTGGCACGTAGTTAGCCGTGGCTTTCTAATAAGGTACCGTCAAGGTACAGCCAGTTACTACTGTACTTGTTCTTCCCTTACAACAGAGTTTTACGATCCGAAAACCTTCTTCACTCACGCGGCGTTGCTCCATCAGGCTTTCGCCCATTGTGGAAGATTCCCTACTGCTGCCTCCCGTAGGAGTCTGGGCCGTGTCTCAGTCCCAGTGTGGCCGATCACCCTCTCAGGTCGGCTACGCATCGTCGCCTTGGTGAGCCGTTACCTCACCAACTAGCTAATGCGCCGCGGGCCCATCCTATAGCGACAGCGAGATGCCGTCTTTCAGTCTTTCACCATGAAGTAAAAGAGATTATTCGGTATTAGCCCCGGTTTCCCGGAGTTATCCCAAACTATAGGGTAGGTTGCCCACGTGTTACTCACCCGTCCGCCGCTAACGTCAAAGGAGCAAGCTCCTTTTCTGTTCGCTCGACTTGCATGTATTAGGCACGCCGCCAGCGTTCGTCCTGAGCCAGGATCAAACTCTCCATAAAAGAAATTTGATTAGCTCAAATTGTTTTGCTGTCATCATGTTTGATGTCCAAAATTGTGTTTCGTTCACTAGCAAAGCTAGCTACTTAAAACTTTATTGATTACGTTTTGCTTGTTCAGTTTTCAAGGTTCATTTACTAGTTACACTAAGTAACTTTTTATAATTTAACATAATGTCAACTTGTTGTCAACTGTTTATGTTAATATTTTTAAGTTGTTCGTTTGTTTCGTAACAACGTTTTTAAATATATCATCACAAATTCAAGTTTGCAAGTGTTTCATTAAAGTAAAACTATTCGCATTATTTAAAACCGAGTTTCTTCTATATAAATGTAAAAATAATAACTTCTTTTATTTTGGATCAACTTAATAAAAAACACCTCTAATTGTTAGCAACTTACTAACAATTAAAGGTGTCTGTTTAACTATCGTACCCAAATGAAGTATGCAAGGAAAACAAAGAAGAGACCATACATCATTGGATGAATTTCTTTTTTACGACCTGCTAATAACATTGTAATTGGGTAGAATACAAAGCCAATTGCAATACCAGTAGCAATTGAATAACCAAGTGGCATCATTAACACTGTAAAGAATGCAGGTACTGCTATTTCGAATTTGTCCCAATCAATTAAACGTAAGGACGATACCATTAGTACCCCTACGATGACTAAAGCTGGAGCAGTAACTGCTGGTGTTACCACCGCTAGTAATGGTGAGAAGAATAAAGCAACTAAGAACAGTACTGCTGTTACCACTGCTGAAAATCCTGAACGAGCGCCTGCAGCAACTCCAGAAGTTGACTCTACGTACGCTGTTGTTGTTGACGTACCAAATAAAGAACCTATAGTTGTTGCTAGTGCATCTGCCATTAAGGCACGTCCTGCACGCGGTAATTTATTATCTTTTACTAAACCTGCTTGTGTCGCTACAGCCATTAAAGTACCAGCTGTGTCAAAGAAATCAACAAACAAGAATGTTAACACTACTACTAAAAACTTCACGTTAAATAATGTACCGAAGTCACCAAGTGGTTCTAGTGCTACCATGAATGTAGAATCTACACTTGGAATAGCTGATACCACGGCTGTCGGAGGATCGATGATACCTGTGATCATCCCAATAACTGCAGTAATCACCATTCCTAAGAAAATACCGATACTGCGCAATTTAATAATAAGAATAACTGAAAGAATAATTCCGAATACCGCTAATAATGTAGCGCCTGTGAAACTTCCTAAAGTGACTAAAGTAGCTGGGCTATCAACAATGATCCCTGCTCCTTGTAAACCAACAAAAGTGATAAATAAACCAATACCTGCAGAAACTGCATATTTAAGTTGTACTGGAATAGCATTAATAACAGTTTCGCGGATACCAGTTAAAGATAAAATAATAAAGATAATCCCTGAGAAGAACACACCTGTTAAACCAGTTTGCCACGGAATACCGTATGCTCCGACTACAGTAAATGCAAAGAATGCATTTAACCCCATCCCAGGAGCAAGTGAAATCGGGAACTTAGCGAAAATCCCCATAATCAAAGAACCGACTGCTGCTGCTAATGCTGTTGCTACGAAAACAGCACCTTTATCCATCCCTGCATTTTCTAGAATACCTGGGTTAACAGCTAGAATATATGCCATTGCAAGGAAGGTTGTAATACCGCCTATTATTTCGCGGCGATAATTAGTTCCTAATTCATCGAACATGAAATATTTTTTCATTATCAAAAAATCCTCCGTGTGGTCGTCTTCAATATCGAAAACAAAAAAGACACGCTGACTACTCTACTAGTCGCATGTCTACGATATATTTCATCACAATTAGTGTGTGAAACAAATTAGTGTTTATACGTTTATGTATAAACCTAAATCGTAGTCAAGTTATTTACGGTAACTTGGTAGAAACTCACGGGCCTTATCCCCGACATTATACGACGACGTATTTAATTTACATTCGTAATATATCATTTCGTTTTTTAGATTTCAACCCTATTTCCGAACATTTTTCTAAAAAGAAATACGAAAGTTCGTGTAAAATCCTTATTTAATGTTCAGGTTCTATTAAATATATTACTAAAGAGGCTTTGTGCTGAATATTCCACCAATCAGTTTAAAGAAAAAATCCCCTAGGAATTCTAGAGGATCCTCCTTTTGAGCTTATGTTTTAACTCATCACTTTACTTTGCAAGACTTGAATTCTTTTTTCTAATTTTTCTTTCCAATCGTCTGCTAATGCATCTATTGCTTGTATTTGTTTCATAGCGATTGCATCATTGTTTTTGAAGTACACTTCATTGCAATACAACACAGAGATACGTGCAGGATGCTTTTCTACAAGCTCAATTGTTGAATCTGCACAGATTGCCCCTTCTTCAAGAACACGCGCAAGGAAACCTGTATAGCCAGTTTCGATTAAACGTTTGAGTAATATGTTTGCCTCCGTATATCTATCAATCGTACTACATGGAATACGTCCCTGTGTAATTTGAATGACAGCATCCCCAATTTTATAAATATCACCAATACAAACATCTGCTTCTAACATATTTGTTACGGTTAAATTTTCGCCAAATGCAGCAATGGGTAACGTTTTTCCAAGTTCCTGTTCCCATTGTATGTAATGCTCCGCAGGATATAAACAAACTGCTCGATCAGGGCCACCATGATGTTTTTTATCAGCTACATCATCCCCTTCAAAGCCTTGAGAGGATAAATAAACTTCTTGCACTCGTTGCTTTTCAATCCCTGTAATCATTGAACGTCCTTTGCTATCAATTAATTCTTTTGGCATCCCAACCGTTAATGTATGAATCATTGGTTTATTTTTCTCCATTTAAATCCCCCCTAATCTGAATAGTATAAATTCTTGTGCATTCATTTAGTTTACTACATACAACACTTTACCAGCAATTTTTGCAGTTGAGATACTTCATTTAGCAATAAATTCAGAAGGAATTAAATCAAAAAAAGCCCTAAAAACCTCTCAGGGCTTTTAGGGCTTTTGCTATTATTCCCACTCAATCGTTGCTGGTGGCTTAGATGTAATATCATATAGCACGCGGTTCACGTGTTTTACTTCGTTTACAAGGCGGACAGAGATTTTCTCTAGTACATCCCAAGGAATACGTGCCCAGTCAGAAGTCATACCATCGATAGATGTAACGGCACGGATACCGATTGCATAGTCATACGTACGAGCATCGCCCATTACACCAACTGAACGGATATCAGGTAATACCGTAAAGTACTGCCAAATGTCACGATCAAGGCCAGCTTTGGCGATTTCTTCACGTAGAATGAAATCAGATTCGCGAACGATTTCTAATTTTTCTTCTGTTACTTCACCAAGTACACGGATACCTAATCCAGGACCTGGGAATGGTTGACGCCAAACGATTTTTTCGTCAAGTCCAAGCTCTAAACCTAGCGCACGTACTTCATCTTTAAATAAAGTTTTCAGTGGCTCGATTAGTTGGAATTGCATATCTTCAGGAAGACCACCAACGTTATGGTGTGATTTGATTGTTTGTGCAGTTGAAGTACCAGATTCAATAATATCTGTGTAAAGAGTTCCTTGCGCTAAGAAATCCATACCTTCAAGTTTAGATGCCTCTTCATCAAATACATAAATGAATTCATTACCGATAATTTTACGTTTTTTCTCTGGATCAGAAACGCCAGCAAGTTTGTCCATGAATCGTTTACGTGCATCAATTTTAATAAGATTCATGTCAAAGTCTTCTGTAAATGTTTTCATTACTTGCTCAACTTCACCTTTACGGTTTAAGTTGTGGTCTACGAACATACAAGTTAATTGATCGCCGATTGCTTTATGGATTAACACCGCTACAACTGATGAGTCTACACCACCAGAAAGCGCACATAATACTTTTTTATCGCCAACGATTTCACGAATTTTTGCAATTTCAAGCTCAATGAAGTTTGCCATTGACCAATCGCCTTTCGCTTCACAGATGTCGAATACGAATTGACGTAATAGATCACTACCATATACAGAGTGACGTACTTCTGGATGGAATTGTACAGCATATAGTTTACGTTCAACGTTTGCCATTGCAGCAATCGGACAAGATGCGCTAGTTGCGATGACTTCAAATCCAGCTGGAACTTCTGTTACATGGTCGCCATGGCTCATCCAAACGATTTGTTCTGTAGGTAACTCACCAAATAATTTGTTTGGTGTTGTTACTTGAATTTCAGCTTTACCATACTCGCGTGTTTCAGCACCTTCAACTTTACCACCGTTTGTATGTGCCATTAATTGCATACCATAGCAAATACCTAAAATAGGTAAACCTAATTCGAAAATAGCTGGATCCACATGAAAGGCATTTTCATCATAAACAGAGTTTGGACCACCTGAGAAAATAATACCTGTTGCGTTCATATCTTTAATTTCTTCTGCAGTTACCGTATGTGGATGTAATTCACTGAAAACACCAAATTCACGAATACGACGTGTAATTAATTGGTTAAATTGGCTACCGAAGTCTAGTACAACAATTTTTTCTTGCTCTCTTAATAAAGGGCTAGCTGTCAAAATTTCCACCTCTTCTATTATTTTTAAAGGATATTTTCATGTGTTCAAAGAAAAACGCGAAGAAAGTAAAAAAACTTTCTACGCGTTCATAAGCTCTAGAATATTGATAAAGGCGAATGCGTAGCAAAGTAAAGTGATTTACTATACTTTTCACCTAACGAAAACATCCGCCTTCATAGAGAAATCATTTAAGGTGATTTCGTAGAAACATCCGAACCCTATTATCGAACTTATATGAAAGCAATCCTTGCATTTAATTTTTTTCATTTTACTCTTTGTCTACGTTAAAATCAACTGATAGTGCGATTGATTAAATATTCCCAACTTTCTTTCAGCTTCATAAAATCAACATCTTCTTTGTCTTTCCCATAAATATGTTGCTCGTAGACTACCGTTAGCTTTTGCATTTCATCTGTTTCTAATGCTGCGTCCACACGCTCTGCGAATGCACTTAACGTTTCTCCATCTTTTCTGCGCAAGCCAATACGAGATAATTGCCTCAATAAAACATGGTAAGAAGAATCGAAATTTGACCAATCTGCTACTTTTTTACGGTATGCTCGAACATGCATCTTCGGAATCCACGTTTTACGCTGTAAGAATAAAGAAATACCCATGATTATTAATAATACAACAATTATCACCCAAACATAGGCAAACTTTTTCATCCATAACCACATTGCATCAAAGCTAAATGTTGAGTTCGGTTGTTCCTTCTCGGTTACCTGTTCTTGTGGTTGTGGCTGCTCAGGTTTTTGTTCTGGCTGCAATACTTCTTCCTCGTCAGACGTATCTAACGGGATATCATAATCAATGTTGACATTGCCGGAAAAGCCGATTGTCGGTTCAAACTCCATCCATCCCGTTCCAGGTATAAAAGCTTCTACCCATGAGTGCGCATTGTCATTCGTGATGCGATATTCACGTAATCCATCTGACATGGGGCCTGCAGTTCCTGGTGCAAAACCCTTTACCCAACGAGCTGGGATCCCTACTGAACGTAAAAGAACCACCATTGACGTGGAGAAATTATCACAATACCCTACTTTTGTATCGAACAAAAATTGATCGACATAATCTTGATTTTCAGCAGGAATAGCGGCTTGCGTTTTATCGTACTTAAAACCATTTGTTCTAAAATAACTTTCTACAGCCTTAATTTGTTCATAAACGGTATCATTCTTTTGCGTTATTTCAGACGCTAAGTCCCTTACACGCTGGGGAAGTTGGTTTGGTAACTGCAAAAATCGGTCAAAGGAAGAATCCATTGTTTCAAGTGTTGCTGGATATGACAATTGGAGCTGCTCCATACTATAAACAGGCTCGCTATAAGACAATGAATAGTTTGATAATGATTTCGATTCCCCTACCTGTTGTTCTATATTCATTCTTTCAGTCTGCTCATCTTGAATAAATAAAGTGGAATCCTGAGCCGAAACAGCAAGCATACCATATGTTTGAATTAAATATGGCATTGGAACAGCAATATCTAATTGAATCTGACGTTCATTTTCGGGTGGCCCAACTTGTAAAGAAGTCAGAATGGGTGTATTTGACTCATAAACATTTTTCCCAAAGTTCCCCTCTGAAACAACCCAACCTTTCGATGTATACGTATCTTTTGTTTCAATGCGCCAGTAATGGCGATCACGAGAAGAGGCAGTGAAAATTAAAGTATTATCTCCTTGGAACGGACCACCTAACTGACTATCATCTTGGCTATAACCAACTGATTTTTGACCATTTCCATTTCTATCTTGTCCAGTAACCCCTTGGATAAACGGCACAGGATCTGCCCATGTTGGTCCAGTCTTTGGTAAAAAGAATGCTACAGAACTAATGAGCAATACAGATACTAGCATGGGAATAACAATTTTCCATTTCTCCATTGCCGTACTTGTAGTTTCCACTTGAAGCCATAGACGCTTGACAAAAAGAACACCTGTCATGATTAACCCTAAAACAACAACTTTTACAATTGCCGCTTTACCATCATAGTCACTAAATGTATCCAAAGTAGCAATAAAGAATACGGTCATGGCAAAGAAGTAGAATATATTTTTTCGCACCGAAACCCAATGGTGAATTAAATAAACTAGCATCCAAATCAACACAAGGAATAATACTGTTCTGAAAACATCTGAAACCTGTCCAAAGTCACCTGTTAGAATCGTGGCCATGTTCCCTTTCCATTCAGCCAATAAAAAAGGCAATGTATCACCAGATAATACAGGACTAGGGCTATAGATAAAAACGATAAACCAGGTAATATAACCAAACTTCACTAATCCTGATAACAATGGATGTACGCGGAAAAGACTTAGCGCTAAAGACATACCGATAAACACTAAGAAAAGATGCATCCCACCTGTATTCGTTAATTGCATAATGGGAATAAGCCATTCACGCAAAATGAAAAATACAATAACATAAGCTATGGCTAATTCTAAAAATTCTCCTAATGATTGCTTCACGGTCTCATCACCTCCGTGAATAAATGATAGAAATCTGCTGGCTTCACATAAATAACTTGAATATGTTTATACCGCATCGCAAGCTCAGATTGCACTGGTGGCTGCTTTGCCACTACAAAACAAATACAGCTTTTCACTATATTTGCAAGAGTATGTAGTAATTCATCTGAAACATCACTTGTCACGTAAAGCATTGTTGCAACTTGCTTAAAGGCTTGTTGATCATGAAATCGAAACTTGACATTCTCCGTAGGTTTTATCGCAGCTAAATGATACATTACTTGATCTAAATGCTTGTCCCCCTGTATAGCAGGGAATACTTTCGTCATTTCTCCAGCAGAAATAAATGATAAATCTCCTCGTTCTTGAACGATCATCTGTAGCATTGAAGCTACTATTTCCACTTTTTCTTCAAACAATGAGGATTTCGTAGCGTCCAGCACTAACAGTAGTTCTGATGATTGTCGATCCTCAAATTCCTTAGACTGCAACTTTTGCGTACGGGCAAATGATTTCCAATGAATCCAAGAAAAACGATCTCCTGGAACGTACTCTCTTAATCCAACAGCCATGGATGTGTCCTTCACTATAGAGTATGGTGACATCATCGGGCCAACATCATATTTTGTTTGAAGCGCAGCATATTTCATCTCTTGTATTCTTGGGTAAACTAAAATAGTTTGGTCCTTTTCTGCTACGACAACCTTTTTAGCCCAGCCAAAAAAATCGTAGAAAACAATTGTAACACCTAGGTAGCGATGTTCACCGCGTGGCATATTTTCCAATTCATATTGCCAGCTAAAGTTTTTTTTAAATCCAACGAACTTTATGGCATTCGCATTTTGGATTTTAGCTTGCACTAATCCCTCACTATCCACAAGTTCCTCCATTACGATATAGGCAAATGGAAAACGTGTTTTACGTTCTATCGTAATAAGCACCTTCGCTGATTGACCTCGTTCTATATGAATCGGGTCGATCTTGCGTTCGATTAGTAAAATATCTTCTTTAACGACAAAGAACATGAATGCATATACTAAAAACGGACTAACCGTAAAAAATACAAACCAGCTAACAAATCCACCTTGGAACATTGCATAACAAAATGTTACGATCATCAAGAAAGCAATTAATAGGAAATGTTTACTTTTTTCTACAAAAGCTTTCCATTGCCTCATTGTTCTGCAAACCTCTTTGTCGGAACTGGTGTTTTAGCAATGATACGCTGGATAATTTCATCTGCTGTCACGTTATCATAGCGTGCATCTGGTTTTAAAACTAAACGATGGCTAAAAACAAATGGCACTAAATATTGAACATCATCAGGGGTAACATAGCTTCGTCCTTTCAAAAATGCGTAAGCCTGCGAAGCTTTCATTAGCGCTATTGTGGCACGTGGACTCACGCCTAAAAAGACATAATTATTTTCCCTTGTTAGGGTAGCAAGCTCCACCATATAATTTTTAACAGAATCTTCTACATACACACCTTGAACAAGCTCCTGTAATTCGATTAATTGAGCTACTGTTAATACTGCTTCGATTTTTTCAATGGCTTTACCATTCTCAGCTCTTCGTAAAATTTCAACTTCCTGCCCCCTAGATGGATAACCCATTTTTATCTTTAAGAGAAAGCGATCTAGTTGTGCTTCGGGTAAAGGATAGGTACCTTCATGTTCAATGGGATTTTGTGTAGCCATAACAAAAAATGGCTGATTGATCATCAGCGTTTTCCCATCAATTGTAACAGAAGCCTCTTCCATCCCCTCTAACAAGGCTGATTGAGTTTTCGGAGACGTTCGGTTAATTTCATCAGCTAATACCACATCCCCCATAATTGGCCCTGGACGAAATTCAAACTCCATTGTCTTAGGATTATAAATTGAAATACCGACTACATCTGATGGCAATAGATCTGGCGTAAATTGAATACGCTTAAATTGTGCATCAAAAGATTTTGCAAGTGCTCGCACCATCATTGTCTTTCCTACTCCAGGTACATCCTCCAACAAAACATGTCCCCTTGCTAATAATGCGACAATACTGAGCTCAGCAACTTCTCTTTTACCAATCATTACTTTTTCTATATTTTCTAAAACGTTCTGTATTTGAGCATTCATTAATCAAAAAGCCTCCCATTCCATCAAGCAATTGTGTGAATTGCAAGCAAACTTAATCTAAGCATAGCGAAATCTGTCCTGTAAAACAATTATCTGAAACTTCTACTTCCTACGAACATTCATAAAAAAGGCTTGTTTGACAACATTCAAACAAGCCTAATCCTTATTATATAACGTCATTATCCATTAGAATGTTACAAATTCAATCTTTTTAACCATATTTCTTCTAAGGATGTAGAATTTTCTTGTAAGAAAATTTCAGTTATCGCCCCAGAAATAATAATTTCACCTTCATGTAAAACTAATAGATCATCTGCTATTTCTTCAGCAAATGACAGCAGATGAGTAGAGAAGATAACTGTATTACCTTTTCCCTTCTCCTCCAACATCATATTTTTCAACTGTGCTATCCATATTCTGCATATACCGTTTGACTTGTAATTAGAAAAAACAAAAAGAACAACATGATTTGCTTCATCACTTTCCACCTCCTCATTGAGCAAGAAAAGACTAGAGGATTTCCCCTAGTCTTTGATTTAATGACCGTGCCCTTCTTCATTCATTTCATTCGAATGCATAGAGCCGGATGCATCTTTTTCATCCTCAGCCTTTTTTTGCATCTTTTTCTTACGTCTCTCCAATGCATCATCTTTAATTTTTTGTAGTTCCTCCACATAAGCTTTCGAATTTTCTTGCATATATTTATCTGCTTCAGCCTTGTCCACGAAATAAATATAGCCCCAGTTCATGGGAGATTTCAGCTCCGTTTTTATAATTGTTACATCTTCAATCTTTGCCCAATCTTTCGTTACAAAATCACGTACAAACTTTTCGTTTTTTTCTTCATTAGCAACCTCTGCATTTAATAAACAGCCAATATCGTCATAAAAAGCGATTGTTCCATCTTCTTTTATTGCCTGTGCTGAAAATACACCCATCTCATGGTCTTTCATATAAACTTTCATATTACACATTTCACAAATTGTATCTTCTCCTGGCTCTTGTAACCGTGTATCTACTAGTGAAGCAACTTGTACGGTTTCTGATTCATTTTTCGTAGTTTCTTGCTCCATTCCCTTTTCTTCTACCTGTTTTTTTTCGCTACCACAAGCTGCAAGTACAAATAATAATATTAGTGCAGGTAACCATAATTTTTTCACAACTTTATCCTCCTAAGTTTAGTTTAGTTTTTTATTGCCATCTCCTACATTACAGATTAGTTGTGAAATTAGTTGAAAATCGCTGTGAAGAAATGGAAAAATTACCTTGAACATTCCATGAACATCTTCACTTCAAATATTTTGAACTTAGTGCTTTCACTTACTTCTCCTCAATAATAAAAAAACTCCCCACACTGATGTGGAGAGTTTAGCTTATATGGAAGAACGATAACTATTGAGTCGCTTCTTTTGTTTGTTTAAACGACTGAGCTTTAGTGCCGTTTCATTTAATTCACGGCGAATTTCCAAATCACTAGCGCTATCTACATGGATAGGTGCAATCGGTTGCTGCTGTTGTGAATTTACAGAAATAGCTGTTGAATTGTACGTCTTCTCTTTATTTTTTTGTAATCTATTTCGAAATTGCTTTTGTGGATTTTGCCCAAAGTTATGGCTGAGATCACCAGCATGTAAATACTGTTGTTCCTGCCGAAAAACACTACTTGTCGTTGCACTCACTCTAGAAGTCCTCATAAAAAGTTACCCTCCTCTACATTTTACTATCCTTATAGGTAATTATATCGACATTATATGCTGACAATTAACAACATAGAACCATAATTCATAAAAAAAGAGTGAAAAGAGCTATTTTTAAAAGTGTAAACACTTTCCTTATAACCCTTTTCACTCATCTTACTTCCAAAAATCGTCAAATATTGTTATTGGCATATGACGCTTATGTTGGGAACGCAAATAATACCCTTCTAATCTTTGGCGAGGTTCTTCTGGAATTTCTTTCCCCTCTAAATAATCATCTATTTGATCATACGACACACCTAGCGCCACTTCGTCTGGCAATGAGGGACGATCTTCTTCTAAATCTGCTGTAGGCACCTTTTTATATAGATGCTCAGGGCATTGAAGTTCAGCTAGCAATTGCTTTCCTTGTCGTTTATTTAAACGAAAGATTGGCATCAAGTCTGCTCCACCATCTCCAAACTTTGTATAGAAGCCTGTAACAGCTTCCGCAGCATGATCTGTTCCTAATACAACCGCTCCATTCATTGCAGCAATGGAATATTGGACCTTCATACGCTCACGAGCCTTTTCATTCCCTTTCACAAAGTCATTCAGCTCAACACCTGCATTTGTTAGAGCTCTCACACTAGCATCCACTGCGTCTTTTATATTTACTGTATAAACCTTCGTTGGCTTTATATAATCAATGGCATCTTGGCAATCTTGTTCATCAGCTTGTACGCCATATGGTAATCGTACAGCGAAAAACGAATACTTCATTTCTCCCTCTTCTGCATTTAATTCATCAATCGCCAATTGCGCTAGTTTACCTGTTAATGTTGAATCTTGACCACCAGAAATACCAAGAACAAACCCTTTTACAAAACTATAGCGTTTTGCATATTCCTTTAAAAAATCAATGGATTTACGTATTTCCCCCTGTACATCAATGTTAGGCAATACGCGTAATTCCTCAATAATTTGTTGCTGTAAAGTCATTGCACCTGTCACTCCTTTTTACATTCGTTTAACCATCGCATGCACTTCTTCAATATTACGCATCTTATTATCCCAGCATTTTTGACTGAGATCGACTGGATATTCTTCAGGATTCATCGCACGCTTATATTCATCCCATAACAGCTCTAAATTCTCCGCCGCGTAATCACGCATTTCCTCTAATGTAGGGTTTTGATAGTTGATCGCTCCAGTTTTAATAACATGCTGATGTAAATTCTTGGCATCAAAATTTGTAACAAACTTTGAGACAAACGTATGAATCGGATGGAACATTTTGATACGTTCCTCAGCTTGAGGATTTTCATCGTGCATTGTGATGTAGTCTCCTTCTGCCTTTCCGTTCTTTTTATCGATAATACGATAGACATTTTTCAAGCCTGGCGTTGATACCTTTTCCGCATTAGCTGAGATTTTTATCGTATCTTCAAGTTGCCCTTCGCTATTCTCGATGGCCACCATTTTATATACTGCACCTAACGCAGGTTGGTCATAAGCTGTAATAAGCTTTGTACCGATTCCCCAAACATCCACTTTTGCTCCTTGAGCTTTTAAATTTAAGATGGTGTATTCATCTAAATCGTTTGAAACAATGATTTTGGCATCATGGAAGCCTGCAGCATCCAACATACGGCGAGCTTCTTTCGACAAGAAAGCAATATCGCCGCTATCTAAACGTATGCCAATAAAGTTAATTTTGTCTCCTAGCTCTTTAGCTACTTTAATAGCAGTTGGCACCCCTGATTTCAATGTATTATAAGTATCTACCAAAAACACACAATCGCGATGACGTTTAGCATAAGCATGGAATGCATCATAATCATTTTTATAAGCTTGTACTAATGCATGGGCATGTGTACCAGAGACAGGAATTTTAAAAAGCTTACCTGCCCGCACATTACTTGTGGAAGCAAAACCACCGATAAACGCTGCACGTGTTCCCCAAATAGCAGCATCCATTTCTTGTGCACGCCTTGTACCAAATTCCATCGCCACTTCATTTTTAATAATTTGTTTGATACGGCTAGCCTTTGTAGCAATTAATGTTTGATAGTTAACAATATTAAGTAATGCTGTTTCAATTAGCTGCGCTTCTACTAATGGAGCTTCGATTCGGACAATTGGTTCATTTGCGAAAACTAGTTCCCCTTCTACCATGGAATACATATCTCCTGTAAATCGGATGTTCTTTAAATACTGGATAAAGTCCTCTTTATAACCTACTTCATCACGTAAATACGCAATATCCGATTCACTAAAATGAAAATCACGTAGATAATCAAGCATTCGCTCTAACCCAGCAAATATGGCATAGCCATTACCAAAAGGTAATTTTCTAAAATACAATTCAAAAACTGCTTTTTTATTATGTATGCCATCCGCCCAGTAGGATTCTGCCATATTGATTTGATATAAGTCTGTGTGTAGCGCTAAGCTATCATCTGCATAGTTTGATCTCAAAAGAAACCCCTTCTTCCGCTTTGATAATTAGTCCTAGTATACACTATATACCCAAATTCTTGCGTATTACATTCCCTCTTATAGATGTTAGGTTTTCTAACATAAATAGTCAGAAAATTTAGAACTGTACACATTTTAGACACAAATTTTAATACCGCTTTCATTCCCTTTATAAAAACCTTTTTCCCAAAATATTTCGGGACTAGAAATAATTAATGTAAACTAACCTTACATATAATCTAAAAAAACAATTGCACTGTTTTTAATACCGTTTTAACATGTAAATTAAATTCACGCAAGGAGCTGGTACACATGAAAAAAATTGAAGTAATCATTCGTCCTGAAGTTTTTGGAGCAGTTCGGGATGGTCTTGCACAGGAAGGAATTGCAGGGTTAAGCGTTTCTGAAATCGCTGGTTGTGGACGTCAGCTAGGTCGAACAGGACTCTTCCGCGGCAATACGTATGAAATTGAATTTTTACCTAAATTAAAATTAGAAATGATTGTAGACGATGGCAAAGTTGATGCCATTGTAGAGATTTTATTGCGTGAAGCAGCAACCGGTAAAGTTGGGGACGGGAAGATTTTCATTTATCCAGTAGAACAAGCAATTCGTATCCGAACAAAAGAAGTCGGATCGATTGCAGTAGAATAAAGGGGGCGATATAGATGGATGAAGTACTATTATCTGTTAATTTAATTTGGGTGATGCTTGGCGCTATTTTAGTATTCTTTATGCATGCAGGTTTTGCTATGGTTGAGGCTGGATTTACCCGCTCAAAAAATGCAGTCAATATCATCATGAAGAATTTTCTTACTATTTCTCTTGGTGGGATCGTCTATTTTTTATGTGGCTATGCCATTATGTTCGGAGACTCAGTAGGTGGCATTTTCGGCACAAGTGGCTTTGCTTTAAAAGGAGTAGATGATCTTTCTTTCTTTATCTTCCAAACAATGTTTGCTGCAACTGGAGCAACTATTTTATCGGGGGCTGTTGCAGAACGTACTAATATTTTCGCTTATGTTGGAGTTATTATACTTATGTCTTTAGTTGTTTATCCTGTAGTAGGCCACTGGGTTTGGAGTGGGCAAGGTTGGTTAACAGATTTAGGTTTTGTTGATTTTGCTGGCTCGACAGTTGTTCACTTAACAGGGGCTGTTGCAGCATTTGTCGCAGCAGTTATGGTTGGACCTCGACTAGGCAAATATGAAAATGGTCGAGTAAATGTTATTACAGGACACAGTATTCCATTAGGTGCATTAGGCGTATTTTTACTTTGGTTTGGCTGGTTCGGCTTCAATGGTGCTTCTACATTAGCTGCTGATCCAGAGCTAGTTCCTAGTGTTATTGCTAATACGTTTTTTGCAGCTGCAGCTGGTGTCGTTGCCACTGCTTTCTATACAAAATTTCGATACGGACATATTGATGGTTCTCTTACATTAAATGGTGCATTAGCTGGGCTTGTAGGGATTACTGCTGGTGCAGCGAATGTCAGCATTTTTGGCTCGCTTATCATTGGTTTAATTGCTGCACCTTTACTTGTGGAATGTGTACGCTTCCTAGAGTGGAAGCTAAAAGTTGATGATCCTGTTGGAGCAATTGCTGTTCATGGTATTTGTGGTATTTGGGGAACGCTGGCAGTTGGCCTATTTGATATTGGTGGGCAAGGCTTATTTTATGGTGGGGGTTTTGGTCTATTAGGTATTCAAGCAATTGGCGTTATTGCAACTATTGCTTGGGTTAGTGTATCTGTAGCAGCAGGTTTATTGATCATCAAAGCATTTGTCCCATTACGAGTAACGGCTGAAGAAGAAATTGCTGGATTAGATGTAATGGAACACGGAACGCCTGCGTACGAATACCAAGATATTTTTAAAAGCTCCGCTGTACGAGGCGAAACCTTCGCTCATCGTTTAACACATTTCGGTAAAACACAGAACAATGTTCAAGAAGAACAACATGTATAGCTAGTGATCTGCTCCTTTATCTCTGGATAATGGGGCAGATTTCTTTTGGTGTACTCCTACATTGGAAACCGTTCATTTACAGATGAAGTAGGTTACTTTGTTTGAAGTAATCAAGTCTATAGAAAAAGCGCTCTTTCCATCATTTAGCAAGAGATTAACATTTACCACTTCTATCGAGCGATTCCTTCTCTAACTCAAGTAAAAATTGTTTCATAGCTAAGCCGCTTCTAAAGCCTGTTAATTGACCATTTTTGCCAATGACCCGATGACATGGAATAATCGCCAGGATTGGGTTTGCTCCAATAGCAGTCCCTACTGCTCGAACCGCTTTGGGATTACCAATGCGTTGAGCAATATTTCCGTAAGTTGTTGTTGTACCATAGGGTAATTCTTTTAGTGCATCCCACACTGCTAATTGAAATGCTGTCCCTTTTACATGGATTGGAAGATTAAATTCAATAAGTTCCTTCTTAAAATAGGCTGTTAACTGCTCTTTATATGGGAGCAACTTTTCTGAATCCTCTTCAAAGCAATATCCTTTAAATGGTTTTTCAGCCCACTCCTTTACTTCTTCGAATGATGCATTTGGTGTACCTATATATACAAGTCCTTTGTCTGAAGCCACTACATACATATCACCTTGTGCATAGGTTAATGTATCGAAATACAATATTTCCATTCCCAAATCCCCTTCTTTCTTTTTTCCACACCATCTTCCAATCATTTCATGCTACAGTTATTTTACTGACTAAAGTAAAGGAGTTTCAATAGATGAATATGTTATATGAACCTGCCATTCACTTTCAACAAGTTCAATTTTCAGTAAATGACAAAATGATATTAAAGTCAATTACTGGGTCATTTCCAAAAGGGCAAATTACCACTCTCGTTGGTCCCTCTGGCGCTGGTAAAACAACTTTACTTAAATTATGTAATGGCCTTCTCTCACCATCAAATGGGCATATACTCGTTGATAATCAACCTATTTCTACATATGATCCAACAGCTTTAAGAAGGCATGTTGGTATTGCTTTACAGGCAGCTCCTATGATAGCAGGTACAGTGTTAGAGAATCTTGCACTTCCTCGTACACTGCAAGGACAAAAACTTTTGCAGCAGGAGGCTATTCAATATTTAGAGGACGTTGGGTTAAACGAAAGCTTCCTGCATCAATCTACAAATGATCTATCAGGCGGACAACGTCAAAAGGTATCCATCGCTCGAACACTTATCAATCAATCCTCTATTTTATTATTAGACGAAATAACATCTGCCTTGGATCGTCAATCCGTACAGGATATTGAAGAATTGATTGTCACCATTAACAAAAAATACAATGTCACCATGATTTGGATTACCCATAATTTGCAACAAGCTCTAACGCTTGGTCACTATACATGGGTTATGATGAATGGGGAGCTCGTTGAAACTGGTAAAAGTTCATTACTCAATGAACCCACAAATCCACGTGTTGCTGAGTTTGTACAGGGGGTAAACAAATGACATTTCCAGCCTTATCACTGACATTAATTTTTGTTTGTATTCCTTTACTACTATCCAAAATATTAAAGTTAGACCTTGAAAAAGATACACTTATTGCAACATTACGCTCCATCATTCAATTGCTTGCTGTCGGCTATATATTAAAATTTGTGTTTGATGCAAATAGTTATAGCTATATTTTCCTGATGGTAGCACTAATGATTATCGTGGCCACGTTAAATGCACGAAAAAAAGGAGCAGGTATTAAAGGAATCACCTGGAAAATAGCACTGACTCTTCTCATGATAGAAATAATTACACAAGGTGTTTTGCTAGGCTTTCAAATTGTTCCAGCAACTGCCCAGTATATCATTCCCATTAGCGGGATGCTAATTGGTAATTCCATGGTGCTATCCATTTTATTCTTAAATCGTTTTACAGCTGAAATTACTAACCATAAGGATCAAATGGAACTAATACTATCCCTGGGTGGCACACCAAAACAGGCTATTCATCGCCAATTAATTAATGCCATAAAAGCTAGTATGATTCCTACGATTGAGAGTCAAAAAACAATCGGACTAGTACAGCTACCAGGGATGATGAGTGGTCAAATTATTGGGGGAGCCGACCCTCTTCAGGCAGTCCAATTTCAACTCTTAATTATCTTTGCTCTCTTAACAACTGCAACATTATCCAGCGTTATGATAGGCTTTTTAAGTTATCCTGCACTATTTAATGAACGTATGCAAATACTTGATATGAAATAATTGTTAGGCTGAATGTAATATAGTTTAAATAATTTATGTTATACTAAAAAGAAAATGCAGTTAGGAGAATGACCATGTTATTACGCGATTTTTTCATCCACTTATCTGAGAACCAACTATTAAATAGTGCTGCAAAGAAATATGGCCTAAAATTAGGAGCACAAAGTGTAGTAGCTGGTACAAATATCGAAGAAACAATTGCAAGCATCAAAGAACTAAATGCACATAATATTTCTTGTACAGTAGATAACTTAGGTGAATTTGTTTCAAGTAAAGAAGAAGCGACTGCTGCTAAAGAAAAAATCCTTACTGTGATCGAAGCTATTCACGAAAATGGTGTAGCTGCACATATTTCATTAAAGCCATCTCAATTAGGCTTAGATATTGATGTTGATTTTTGTTATGACAATCTGTATGAGATTGTAGAAAAAGCCGCTTCATATGATATCTTTGTTAACTTTGATATGGAAGACTATGGACGCCTACAAACTTCCTTCGATATGGTGGAAGAATTATCGAAAACATTTAATAATGTTGGTACGGTCATCCAATCATACTTTTACCGTGCAAAAGATGATATTGAAAAATTTAAGGACTACCGTTTACGTATCGTAAAAGGTGCTTATAAAGAGCCAGTTGAAGTAGCCTATCAAGACAAATTAGATATTGATTTAAACTTTATTGAGTTGATTGAATATCACCTACTAAACGGTAAATTTACATCAATCGCAACTCATGATCACAATATCATTGCGCACGTAAAACGCTTTGTAGCTGATCATAATATTCCGCTTGATAAATTTGAATTCCAAATGCTATATGGTTTCCGTACAGAAATGCAAAAAGAGCTTGCAAAAGAGGGCTATAACTTCTGTGTATACGTTCCATTCGGCGAAGATTGGTACGGGTATTTCATGCGCCGTTTAGCTGAGCGTCCTCAAAACCTTAATCTTGTCACAAAACAAGTATTTACGAAAAAAACGAATACTGTTCTTGCAGTAGCAGCAGGTGCATTCGTTCTTGGTCGTTTAACTAAACGCAATAAGTAAAAAAATGAGAACCTTTTCGCTTATGATGCGATAAGGTTCTCATTTTATTTATTCCATCCTTTTTCTTTAAAGCGTGCAATGGCCTCAATTCGATTGCCAACGTTTAGTTTTTCTAAAATCGTCGAAATATAATTACGAACTGTGCCAGCAGACAAAAACAGCTCAGCAGCAATTTCCTTTGTCGTCTTGCCCTCTGCTACAAGTGTCAGAACTTGACTCTCTCGCTCCGTTAAAGGATTTTCACTATCATCTTCATAGACAAAATCAACGAGCTCTGGCGCATAAATGCGTTTACCGTCCATTATTGTACGGATTGCGCTCACTAACTCCTCTATAGGGCTATCCTTTAATAAATAGCCTCTGACACTCGCTTTTCTAGCACGTTCGAAATAACCAGGTCTAGCAAATGTAGTTAAAATAATGACTTTACAACCTGAGCCAGTGCTATGCATTTCTTCTGCTGCGTCTAGTCCCGTTTTCACCGGCATTTCAATATCCATAACACAAATATCAGGCTGATGCTCTTCCACAAGCATCAATGCTTCCTCACCATTTTTTGCTAAGCCAACAACCTCCATATCCTCCTCCATACTAAGTAAAGAGCGAAGTGCGCCTAATAGCATCCCCTGATCTTCAGCAATCACAATTCGTATCATGTCACAATCCTCTTTTCTATATGTTCTTCAAATTGTCTTTGACATTCTGATGCGTAATAGCTACTGGGATAGTTACCGTTAATGTAGTGCCCTCAACACTTTCAATTTTAAAGGACCCATTAATAAACTCTAAACGTTCCCGCATTCCTTTCAATCCATTACCAGTTCTCCAGGCTTGTTTTTTCGTAATACCCTGTCCGTTATCTCGCACTACCAAATAAACTTCTTTAAAATTTTGATGGAAAGCAATTTCACATTTTGTTGCTCCACTATGTTTGACAACATTATTAACCGCCTCTTTTAAGCACATTGATAAAACATTCTCTACAAGTGGTGGAACTTGCAATGCGTTTTTATCACCCTCAAAGACAAACTCCATTTCAGCTGCCTTTAGTATTTGTGAAATACGCATGATCTCATCTTCAAATTTTGCCGTACGCATATCTGAAACTAATTCCCGAACCTCTTTTAAGGCAATACTAGCCGTCTGGCGTATATCCTTAATCTCAATCAAGGCTTGCTGGGGATCTCGTTCAATCAACCTAGAAGCTAGATCACTCTTCAAACCTATCATGGACAATTTTTGTCCTAATGTATCATGCAAATCTCGAGCTATTCTTTGTCGTTCTTCAAAAACAATTAATTCAGCAATACGTTCATTGGCTGTTTCTAACTGTCCCTCTAAATTTTCACGTTTATTTTTGGAATAAAGCGTTAGCGGTAAAAGGACAACAGCTAAAATAGTTAATACAACGAAAGGCAACTGTGATAAAAATAGGTTGAGCTCTACAAAGAATCCAGCACCAGTTGAAATAACTGTAAATCCAATATGTAGACCATACATAATATAAAAGCCGACGGGTCTTCGGATATTCCCAATAAAAAATGCTGTGAAAATGGACAAATAGACATAGCCATACAAGATGGTCATAATAATGTTTATAACCATTTCAAAGCTAATCCACATATAAACTAAACCGCTTTTCGAATTCATAGCAAATCGATAGAAGATAAAATAAAGCATTAAAAATGTAATGCCTATCGATATTTCGATATAAGATGATTTCCTAAAAATGAAGAAAAACGGTAGGAAACAAAAAATTATCCACAAATATACACTGAGCATCGGACTATTCGGAATAATACTATGCCATTTCCTCAACATAATCTCACGCTCTTTCCTACTTTTCCCTTATTATAACAAGAAAATTAAATTTATGCCTGTGCATGCTTTGACCCATAGTCTTCTCTTTACATAAAACAGCCATCTCTCTTGCAGAGATGGCTGTTATCAACTAAGCGGCAATACTGCCTCTTGCTTTACGTTTTATAATTTCATTTACTTCTTTATACGTCACAAATTTACCTTGATCTTCATCATATAACTTGTAACGTAGTGATTCTAAACTCGTACGTAAAGTAATCGTTGTTGCCATGTGTAATGGCGGTGTCTCATTGTGTGCCTTTTCAAGATTATAATTAGGTACACGAGGAGCTAAGTGATGAACATGATGGAAACCAATATTCCCTGTTACCCATTGTAAAAGTTTTGGCAATTTATAATAGGAGCTTCCTTCAACTGCAGCTTTCACATAATCCCACTCTGAATCGTGTTCAAAATAAGAATCTTCATACGTGTGTTGGATGTAAAATAACCAAATTCCTAAAGAACCTGCAATAAATAAAGTAACGCCTTGCACTAATAAAAACGCTTGCCAGCCCATGAAGAAAATTAAAGCGGCACAAATTCCCACCATGACAATATTCGTTAAAATTGTATTGAGACGTTCCTTCTTCTTCGCATCCTTACGATTAAAACGATTTAAGACAAGAACCATATAAAGTGGGCCTAATCCAAACATCACAAATGGATTACGATAGAAGCGGTACCATAGACGCTGCCCTTTTGAGGCTTGCATATATTCTTCAACTGTCATCATATCAATATCACCGATACCACGCTTGTCTAAGTTTGAGCTTGTTGCATGGTGAATTGTATGCTCACGTTTCCATTTTTCATAAGGGAATGATGTTAGCACCCCAGTAAAAAATCCAACCCAGTCGTTTGCCTTTTTACTTTTGAAAAATGACCCGTGTGTACAATCATGAAAAATAATAAAAGTTCGTACGACAAAACCTGCTGAAATGGCACTTAAGCCAACTGTTAGCCAAGGTGATACATCCACTAACAAGTAACCAGCCACCCATAATGCAATTAACGGTACAATTGTATTTATAATCTGAAAAACACTTTTACGCGTATCTGATTTGGCAAATGGCGCTACATCTTGGCGTAACTTTTTTGTTTTTTCTTTAATAGTTGCCATCTTTTACTCCCTCGTTTCTTTTTTTCTTATGATCTCATCATAAAACAAGAACACAAGTCAATAACAGACGCAAACATCACAAAAAGGATATGACATTTGTCATATCCTTTTATGATTTCGGTCCAGTCAAATGAAGTTGATAGAACACAAGGTCTAGCCATTGTTCAAATTTATAGCCTGCATTTTTAATGGTTCCTGCATATTCAAAGCCTAATTTTTCATGTGCTTTAATACTACCAATGTTTTCTCCATCAATACCAGCAACAAGCGTTTTGACCCCATTTTCTTCAGCCATCGCTATCAGCTTGTTCATGAGTTTTGTCGCAATCCCTTTTTGATAATGCTCTTTATGCACATAGACAGAGTGCTCCATTGTATATTTATAACCTGGATAAGGACGGAATTGACTATAGGTAGCAAAGCCAACAACAAGCCCATTATCCTCAAATACAAGTAAAGGATTATCTAATGCTTGTTGTTCCTTAAACCACTGTACTTTTTCATCAAAAGTTTGTATTTCGTATCGATAGACAGCCTTGCTTGTTAAAATAATATCATTATAGATAGCCAAAACCTGAGGAATATCTTTTTCTTCCATGAATCGTATCATTCTGCTCACTTCCCTTAACCAAATTGTTTTCTTCTATAAAGAAACAGAGATAGACAGTCATTGAATAGACTATCTATCTCCTCTCCTCTTATTTTATGCCTTAAACATTGAAGTAGCGAGCATCAGGATGAGCAAAAACGATTGCAGATACAGATGCTTCTGGCTCCATCATAAAGCCTTCTGTAAGATGGACACCAATATCCTCAGGTTTTAATAGGCCGAATAGTTTCGCTTGATCCTCCAAGTTAGGACATGCAGGATATCCGAATGAAAACCGTTGACCTTGATATTTTGCAGCAAAACGATCTCTCATAGTGAAATCTGTTGCATCAGGGAAGCCCCATTGATCACGAATTTCTTGATGCATACGTTCAGCAAAGCCCTCTGCTAATTCTAAAGCAGTGGATTGCAAGGCATGACTTTCAAGGAATTTCCCATCCTCTTTTAACTGGCGGGCTTTAGCCATAACTCCTTGACCTGCTGTTACAACCATGAGTGCAATATAGTCCATTTCACCGCTCTCTACCGTTTTTAAGAAATCTGCAAGACATAAAAATGGTTCAACCTGCTGACGAGGGAAGGTAAAACGCTCAATTTCTGTCTTACTATCAGCAGGGTCATACACAACGACATCATCACCATCTGCTTGAGCAGGGAAAAATTGATACAAACCAGATGGCTTTAATAGATCACTTTTTAAATAATCATCTACTAAATCCTTGAGCTCTGTTGCTCTTGAATCACCCGCATCAAGCAATTGCTGAACTTGCCCTTTCAAGCCTAAATGGTGTCCCAGTAATGTACGCATATTAACATAAGGATATAAATGAGATACAGAATATTCTTTTTTCACATGACGTCGTAAATCAGCTGGTAAAAATACTGGCGCATCTTTTACTGTTCGTGCAGGCTTTATTGTTACCTCTTTTGCCGGCCGAGCAGCTCGTTTTTCATCGGCCTCTAAACGTTTTTGACGGGATTCTTCAATTTCTGCTAAGAAATTTTCACGTGTCCCTTCACCCATTAATAGATTCGCTTGCTCTAAGCCTTGCATAGCATCCTTTGAATAAATAACAGGACCACCATATTCATCTGCAATTTTTGTTTCAGTAAAACGACGTGAAAGTGCAGCACCACCAACTAAAATAGGAACATCAATTCCTGCCTCTTTAAAATCCTGAGCAGTAATGACCATCTGTTGCGCTGATTTCACGAGTAAACCTGACAGCCCAATAAAATCCGGTTTTTCCTTACGAATCGCTTCAATCAATTGGGCAGGGGTTACTTTAATGCCCAAATCGACTACCTTATAGCCATTATTACTTAATATAATATCAACAAGGTTTTTCCCAATATCGTGAACATCGCCTTTTACCGTAGCAAGTACCATTTTCCCTTTTCCAGCACTCTCTTCATCCTTCTCCATGAATTGCTCTAAATGAGCAACTGCGGCCTTCATCACACCTGCTGATTGTAAAACCTCTGCCACAATGAGTTGATTATCATTAAATAATCGACCTACCTCAGCCATGCCCTCCATTAAAGGACCATTAATTATATCAAGTGGCGCCTCGAAGATTTCCCGTGCAGCGTCTAAATCCTCAATTAGCCCTTCTTTGGTACCTTCTAATATATAGTAAGCTAAACGACCTTCAACCGTTTTCGGAATATCAGCTTCCGTTTTTTCCTTCTTTTTATCTCGATAAAAATCTGTAAACACTGCTAATGTTTCATCATTAGTATTAAAGAGCAGGTCATTTGCGAGTTTGATTTCTTCTTCGGGGATGGATGCATAACGCTCCAATTTCTCTGTATTAACAATGGCATAATCTAAGCCCGCCTGTGTACAATGATAAAGATAAACAGCATTCAGTACTTCACGGCCAACTGGTGGTAAGCCAAATGAGATATTACTTACGCCAAGTACCGTCAATGTCTGCGGCAATTTTTCTTTGATGAGACGAATGCCTTCAATCGTTTCTAACGCTGAGCCAATATACTGCTCATCCCCAGTCCCTACAGGGAACATTAATGGGTCGAAAATGATATCCTCTGGTGCAATCCCCCATTTCTCCGTTAAAAGTTGATAGGAGCGCTCGGCAATTTCGAGCTTTCGATGACGGTCAACCGCCATTCCCTTTTCATCTATCGTTCCGACAACTAACGATGCACCATATTTTTTCACGAGTGGTAATACTGCATCAAATCGTTCTTCACCATCCTCTAGATTAATAGAGTTAATGATGGCTTTCCCTTGTGAAAACTTTAATGCTTCCTCAATTACTTTTTCATCAGTTGAGTCAATTACAAGAGGCACCTTAACCTTTTTTACAACCTCCTGCATAAAACCACGCATATCTGCTAATTCATCGCGATCAGGGTTGGCTAAACAAATATCAATAACATGTGCACCATTTTTGACTTGAGCACGTGCAATCTCTGCAGCCTCCTCAAATTTACCATCGATGATTAAATTCTTAAATTTACGAGAGCCGATTACATTTGTTCTCTCCCCAATAAATAATGGACGCATAGAATCGTCATACAATAATGGTTCAATTCCTGATACCGCATGACCATGTGTTTTTTCCGGTAATTGACGAGGTTTTTCATCTTTTAAGACCTCACGAATGGCTGCAATATGAGCCGGTGTCGTCCCACAACATCCACCTACAATATTAAGCCAACCTTTTTCTGCAAAACCTTTTAATTTTTGCGATAGCGATTCTGGTGATTCGTGATAACACCCTTCTTCATCTGGCAAGCCAGCATTTGGATAACAGCTAATATAGCCTGTTGAAAGCTCTGCTAATGAACGAATGTGATCCGTCATAAACTCAGGTCCTGTCGCACAGTTTAGGCCAACTGATAATGGTTTAATATGCTCGATCGAAATATAAAAGGCATCGATTGTTTGCCCTGCAAGCGTTGTACCCATCGGTTCTATTGTTCCTGAAATCATGACGGGTAGCTCTTTTCCCGTTGATGCAAAAGCGCGCTTTACGCCAAGTGTGCCTGCTTTGACATTGAGCATATCCTGACTTGTTTCTAATAACAAAACGTCGGCTCCTGCCTCAATTAATGCCTTTGCCTGTACATAAAAATTTTCCTCTAGCTCATCAAATGTAATACCACCTGTTACTGATAACGTTTTTGTTGTTGGCCCCATAGCCCCTGCGACAAAACGTGGCCAATCCGATGTGGAATAACGATCCACTGCTTGGCGAGCAATTTCCACTGCACGCTTATTAATTTCTTCTGCTTTTGTGCCAAGATCATATTCATTTAACACAAGAGGCGTCCCACCAAATGTATTTGTACAAATAATATCTGCGCCTGCCTCTAGGTATTTATGGTGAATTTTTTCAATGACATCTGGTCTAGTAAGCACAAGATTTTCATTACAGCCATCAAGTTCCTCGCCACCAAAATCCTCTGCTGCTAAATTTTCATTTTGTAGCATTGTTCCCATCGCGCCATCAAGAATTAAAATACGTTTCTCTAATTGCTCTTCAATCGAGTGCTTAGCCATGTATACTTACTCCTTTTTTCTGTTCATCCAATTGCTCTATATATTTCATCAACTCTAATGTCACATCGTAACGTAAAAATGGTGTAATAAGGTAAATCCCATTGAAATATTGCGTAGCCACTTCTACTAATTCTTTTGCTATGGAAATCCCTTCCAATGTCGCCCTTTCCTTATCTTCTCCACATGCTTTCATTCTTGTTAAGGCATCTTCAGATAATTTGATACCTGGCACTTCATGATGTAAAAATTCAGCACTTTTATAACTCGTAACAGGCATAATACCGATATAAATGGGAGCTTGTAAATGCTTTGTTGCCTCATAAATCTCTACAATTTTCTCTTTCGTATATACTGGTTGAGAAATGAAGTAGTCTGCCCCATGCTCAATTTTATTCTCCAAGCGTTTCACAGCACGTTCTAACACACGGACGTTTGGATTAAATGCAGCAGCAACTGAAAAATTTGCTTTTTTACGAAGTGGCTTACCTGAGAAAGAGACCCCTTCATTTAATTGCTTAATTAATTGGATTAGCTCCATGGAAGATACATCATAAACACTTGTCGCACCTGGGAAATCTCCTACTTTCGTTGGATCACCCGTAACGGCCAACACATCATGAATACCTAAAGCATTTAACCCCATTAAATGAGATTGTAGACCAATTAAATTACGGTCTCGACATGTAATATGAGTTAGTGGGCGTACACCATGTGAGCTCTTCAACAATGCGCCCATTGCAATATTGCTAATACGTGGAGAGGCCAATGAATTGTCTGCCATCATAACTACATCTGCACCTGCATCATATAATTGCTTTGCTCCTTCAAGGAACCCGTCAATCTCTAAATGTCTAGGTGTATCCAACTCTACTATGACAGAGCGTTCACGTTTAACTTTTTCATGAAGAGGCTCATACTTTGTTGGCTCCGCTTCCCGAACAATCTCAATCTTTTTAGGCTTCGCATGCTTCTCCTGAACCGGTGATAACTCTTCTAAATACTTCTTTGCTGCTGCAATATGTTTGGGTGTTGTACCACAGCAGCCCCCTATTAAGCGCACACCTTGATCACGCAATTCAACAGCCGCTCGACCAAAATAATCAGCCTCTGACTCATAAACGACACGCCCATCCTCTAAGTCCAGAAGTGATGCATTCGGGTAGGCCGACATAAATGCCTTATGAGGAAGTTCTACACCTTCAAATGCCTGAATTGTATGGTGTGGACCTAGTCGACAATTGACACCAACAATATCCGCACCTAAGACTTCAAGCTCATGGAGAGCATTATTTAAAGACACCCCATTTTGTAAAACACCAGGCTCATGCATAGAAACTTGTGCAATAATCGGCAATTTTGTTTTTTCTCGTAGCATCTTTAAGGTTGCTGTTAATTCTTCAAAATCATAATAAGTTTCAAGTAAAAGGCCATCTGGATTCCCTGCAAGTAAGACTCTTGCTTGTTCTTCAATAGTCGCTAATATTTCATCCAAGGTTGCATCACTTTTACGAATTCCCCGAATACCACCAATTGTTCCTAAAACAAATTGACCGCCATCAGCCGCTGCTCGTTTTGCGATGGTGATAGCAGCTTCATTAAATTGTTGAACACGTGATTCTAATCCATAGCGAGCTAATTTAATGGCATTTGCACCGTACGTATTCGTTTGAATGATGTCAGCACCAGCTGCAATATATTCTCTATGAATCTTTTCAATTAACTCGGGTCTCTGAACATTCATTTCCTCATGGCAATACTCCAATCCATAGCCGTATAGCACTGTGCCTATTGCACCGTCTGCCGTCAATACATGCGTTTTTAACCTTTCAAGCAATCCCATAAAATTAGCCTCTCTTCCTATGTCTCTATATAATAAAAAGCCTTCTTTCATAAAAAAAGAAGGCTTTAACGATTCATCATTGTTGTTCCTTCTCATCTTCGACTCAACGGTCTTCTGGATTTAGCACCTGACAATAAAGTTGGTTGCTGAAGCTTCAATGGGCCAGTCCCTCTGCTTCTCTTGATAAGAATTAAGTATGAATTTTTTAAATAATTAAAAGAATCATATCGTTTACTGACGAATGAGTCAAGACTATTTCACATAACAAAGTTTTTTTTCACTTAAAAACTTAGAAATTGGCAAGTTCCTTTGCAAGCTCTTCGCCAATTTTTTTCCCGTTTTGAATGCAAGCACCAATACCTACGCCAAAATATGAGCACCCTGCAATCGATAAATTAGGATATTTCTCATGTAATTCTTGTAGTAACCCTTGTAATGCCTCACGATGCGCTAGATCATATTTAGGCATTTGATCAATCCATTTTGTTACATTCATAACGGTTGGCTGCTCTTCTATTCCTAGGCTCTTTCTCACATCTTCTAAAGCAACTGCTGCCAATTCTTCATCCGTCATGGCACGTAGTTGCTCATAGGCTGGATTGATGCTCTTATAAAAGAGTCGCACAAGTAATTTATTTTCTTTCGATGTATGCTTCCATTTACGACTAGTCCAAGTTGCTGCATTACAAGTAACGTCTGAATTATGGGAAACAATATAACCTGTTCCATCTGCTGGCAATTTAGCATCTGGCACATCAAAACCTAGATAGATAGTAATCGCTGATGCTGTCGTAAATCGATCAAAATAGCGGTTTAAAGATTCATCCTGTAGCAGATTTTGGACAGTATCGTTCGGTAATGCTAAAACGACATAATCTGACTCAATAATTTCACCATTAGCTAAGGAAATAGTGTATTTCTTATCTTGTTTTTGAACATTTAAAGTAGTAACACCCTTGATAATTTCTACATCGGATAAGGTTTGTTCAAGTCGATCAATTAAAGAAGATAAACCTTTTTTAAAGGATATAAATTTTTTGTTCGCTGCTTTAACAAATTGCTCACGATTCGCATCAAAGCCTTTAATAATACTTCCATAATCATTCTTATAATCAATCAAATACGGTAAAGTAGAGCCAATAGAAAGCTGATGTAAATCTCCCGAATAAACACCTGCAAGGACTGGTGCAATTTGATTTTTCACCAGTTCCTCTCCTAAATAGTAAGTTAAAAATTCACCGATTGAACTTTCCTTTGTGAAGCTATTGTTTGGCAATGTTAAATCCTTCAACGCTTCTTTTTTTCCTTGCTCGGAAATAAGTGTACTTTCCTCTAAGGATGCTAAACTCATCGGTATTCCAAAAGTTGAATCTGCCGGAATAGCATGTAACTCATTATTCGTATAAATATAAGAAATACCTGTTTCGTTGTAAACTAGTTCCGCCTCAAAATCAAGTTCCCGCACGAGTTCCATAACGCCTTGATGACGGGCTACAATAGAATCAGCACCCGTTTCCATGATGAAACCTTTTTCATGTGCTGAATATAATTTGCCTCCTAAATATGTATTTTTTTCTATAAGCACTAGACGAACATCTAAATTATGTTCCTTTACTTGACGTTGCAAATAATGCATTGTACATAGTCCTGTAATACCGCCGCCTAAAACAACAACTGTTTTCATCATAACCGCCCCTATTATTCATTCTTTCTACAGTATAATCTTTTTTTCATTGAAAATTACGTTAAACCCTTTACAAATTTAGCAAAAATAGAGCTATTTCTTCAGTGAAATAGCTCTTACTTTCTGAATCTCTATAAGATTGATCCTCTATAACGATGGCTTCACAACAAACATTTTAATAGGTACTATAGTGTTTATTACGTCTAAAAACATAAAAAATAGGATGTTGTTAATAGTCTATCCTTTTAAATTTTGCGCAAAGCTCGCTAATTTTTCTGCTGAATTTGTTACCTCAGTAAATGAAGTGCCTAATTCACTTAATATGCCTACAATTGCTTGTATTTTTGTTGCCATACACTCATTTTGATCTTTTGCCTCTGTCATGGCTCCCAATATACTCGTAAATTGGCCTTCAGTTTGTAACATATTTTCTTCACCTGCTGCAACTTCATCTTGAATATTTGTCAAAGAATACTCTAGTTTCTCTGTTCGTTCACCTGTCTTTTTCAATAACAAAGCCACTGCTGTAACAGATTCTTTTGTCTGAATTGATAATTTACGTACTTCATCGGCCACTACACTAAAGCCCTTTCCCGCTTCCCCAGCACGTGCTGCTTCAATTGCAGCATTTAAAGCCAATAGATTTGTTTGATTCGCAATATTGGTCACAACACTCATGATTGTTTCCATTTCCTTAGACATACCTGATAATTGTTCAATATTTTCTTCTATATCATGAAGAGAATGACTAATATTGAGCATATTTTGTGATTGATTTTTTAAACGCTCGCGACCCTCAAGTGCTTGGTTTTCAGCCAGTGTAGACACATCGAGTGATTTTTTTGCCAAATGTTTAATTTCGTCAGATTGCTTACTTAAGCAGGAAAATGAATTATTGGTTTCCTGTGAGATAGCTGCAAGTGCTTCCGAAGAATCTACAATCTGTCGTTCAATCGCTTCTTTTTCATGAACCATTTTTTCTTTCAGTTGTTCCACAGTGTTTTCAAAAGCTTCTAAAACGAGTTGTTGCTCAAAATTACAAATTTTCGATATAGCTCTGATCGTATTAAATTGATCTTGTGGAAATTCTATATTTTTTTCGACTAAATCAATAAATGATATCGATAAATCTTGGAATGCACAGATATACCACTGTGTTCTAAGCCCAATGTGGACATGCACCTTTGCAATTTTTACACGCCTTTGGTAATACATCTCATCAATGGTTCCGTTAAACATTTCAATAATATGTTGCCGTAATGTTACTTTAAGCTTTTCTACAGAACTATGATGACTGATAATATCTACCAAATGATGCTCTGTTCCAATCATGTTGTAAAAACGGTTTACGATGTGATCTACATTATCCATAACTATTGGCTGGAAAGCTTTTAAATATTGTAAGTCGTTCTTCTTTAAGTTCAGCATTTCAATTTGCTTCGCCATCGATTGACGAGAGGACAAATCCATTTTCACTGTGTATTGCTGTAAATCCAATACCTTCGTCTTTCTCTGTTTTTGAAAAATCACACATCTTCCCTCTTTCATTCCGTTTACTTGCATCAGGCTGAGAAACATCAAATCCCTTTTAACATATTGATGGATACACGAAAAAATACCGATAAAATCAGATTAGTCTGATTTAATGGTTACATTCAATAGCGCAATTCCTTATGACAGACTTCCTCCAAAAGTATGTCGGGTACCCCTTTACTCAATTTATCCTAAGATCATATGCTTTCAGCAAACAGATATAGTCACTCCATGACTATCAGTAAATTATTTACGTATGCTTCTTTTCAAAATCACTCATATACATTAATCATTTTATAAATGACTGTCAATCTTATAAGTACCATTTTTTTACACAAAATATATAAAAAGTCCTTGTTGTTAAATAAAGCGTAATAAACAATAAAAAAGCTACCACAATATTATTGGGTAGCTTTTTTAACTATTTTTTTGTTTATTATGCTTACTTGTTTTATATTTATTCTACTTTTTTATTGATCATCTTCAAATTTCACTATACTAATATTTTTTCCCCTCAATCATCATCTATCTAAATACTCGTAAAAAGCAGTCTAATTTAGACCAAAATACTCACGAGTTGCAGCATTATAAATAATTCTAAAAACCTATGTTTTTTTAACACTAAATTTACAATCCTTTAAGTTCCTGTAATATTTTAGCTGCTTCTTCGGATCCTGCATCTGCCGCGAGTCCAAACCATTTAATAGCTTCTTTCAGATTTCTATCTAACCCTGTATCTTTATTAAAAATATGCCCTAACTGTAGCTTGGCTTCCACATCTCCTTGAAGTGCGGCCTGCTTAAACCAATGAATACCTTTTTCGAGATTGCGAATTCCAGCCAGACCATTACTCCATATATAACCTAAATCATAAAAGGCATCTACATGATATTGCTCTGCAGCTCTTTCATACCAAAACAGACCACGATTGACATCTTTCACTTGGCCTAAGCGACCCTCTAAATAAATTCCACCAAGTCGATATTGTGCTTCCACATACCCTGCCTCAGCTGATTTTTTATAGGCGTTAAAAGCCTCTTTCACATCTACCTCAACACCTAGCCCCTGCTCATAAATAATCCCTAACGTAAACATTGCCTCTGCCACATTCTTTTGTGCAGCATAATCAAACCATTTCTTTGCTAATGTATAATCCGTTGAGACACCCTCGCCATTAAAGTACATATCTGCTAAATTATTGGCAGCATCCGCATGTCCCTGTAAAGCTGCTTTTTCATAGTATGAAAAGGCAAGGGAATAATTTTCCTCCATACCTATGCCCCCGAAGCAAAAATTCCCAAGCATATATTGAGCATCTGCATTTCCTTGGGCAGCAGCTAGCTCAAACCATTTCAATGATTTTTCAGGTTGAAAATGTTTACCCTCTCTAGAA
The DNA here is from genome assembly GCF_020217405.1 of Lysinibacillus capsici. NCBI lineage: Bacteria > Bacillati > Bacillota > Bacilli > Caryophanales > Bacillaceae > Lysinibacillus > Lysinibacillus capsici. The sequence continues at coordinate 4,151,264 of NZ_CP084108.1, forward strand.
TTATAGTATTCGCCCAGTTGATATTGGGCATCACCATCCTGCTCTTCAACCGCTTCCTTATACAAATCAATAATGAGCTCATGATCTAAGTCCTCTTCATCTAGAACAGCAACTTGTTCATCTTGATGGCGAAAATACCATTCTACAATATCAAGCACATCATCTACTACTTCTATACTGTTTTTTAACGTTTCTAGCGAAGAAATTTGCCAAATGAGTATATAGATAGGCTGTGGAATGGCATCGCGCAAGACATCATCATATTCTGCCAACAGCGTTAATACATTCTCCTGAATCGATTGAGATTGCACTGTATGGACAATCTGCAAATGACGTTGTTGCTGTTCTTTTAATAATCCTCGTACTACTTGATACAGTATTTTCTGCAAGGCTGTTAGGTTAACTTCAGCGAATGTAAGTAATTTTATATTTTGAGCAAACCACTGATCTTGAGTTTGTGTAAGATTTTGTAGGGAAATTATTCGTTCTTTATTTCGCTTGGCTAAAATTTGCTCGTACATTATTTTCCTCCCTTGCACACTATGTAAAAAACTGCCTTACCACTATTATATGGAAGACAGTTGAAGTTTGGTTACACATATGCTCTCAATAGTAAGCCTACGATAAGCGTAATAATTAAAAATACTGTGACATGGGTCCATTTATACATGGCTAATAAGCCTATAAATTCCCGTGTAAATGCATTAGGAACATAGTAAAAAGCAGTTTTTGAGCCAATTCCCTCGGCATCTAATGCTGCTTTCCTAGCATAAATACTTGCGCGAAACACATGGAAATTATTCGTAACAAAAATGGAACGATAATTCTCTCCATGAGAATGGTGGTCCATTATTTGCTTTGAAAAGATCATATTTTGTTCTGTATTGGCTGAACGATCCTCCATTACTATCTTGTCAGTCGGAATATGATGTACTTCTATTAGGTATTGTTTCATTGCATATGCTTCTGATACCTTTTCATCATTTCCTTGACCACCAGAGACAATGATATAAGGCTTCATCTCATACTTTATATATTGCTTTACTGCTTCATCTAAACGACTTGCTAAAAGCGGAGGTACTGTATCGCCAATTAACCCTGAACCTAATGCAATAATGTAATTTGGTTCATAACGTATTGGTGTAAGAAGATACAATATTGAATAAGCAAGAACACTAGTATATAAGAACATTGTATAGCCAAAAATCAAAAACGCATAGAAGAAAAGAATATGCCAAAATACATTTTCAATTTCAATAAAAATGACGAATACATACCATATCATCATAATAACAAAACTTAGCCCCAATATAGCTAACATTAAGTTACGAAATTTGCGTCCTTCCTTTTCCAATAATACTTTACTATTGAAAAACATGGCTATCGATAAAATAAACATAATGCTTGGAAAGCTTCCTAATATAATGAATATCCCCATTTCGGAAATAATCCCCTGATCATTCGGTAGCAATAAAGGATAATGAATAATGAACGCTCTGACAATATACATACCTATCAGGCCAAGGGCTACCGCGTTAAGAAATCGCCTTTTTTCTGTTAGGTACAAAATAATAAAAATGGTAAGGAAGATTGATAAAGTTAGTAGCATTTTTTCACTCCTTTCTATTGTATAATTTCTGCAATCATTACATCTGCCACTATTTGTCCATATTTTTTGATATAGCTTAATTTTTGAAAGCGTTTGTTTTATTTTTTAATATAGTTCATGTAATATTACTATATAAGAACTAGTTTATGATTAGATTAAAAATTATATTGGAGGAATGTATGTAATGAAAAAAATTCTTGCCGCTCTTTTTGCAGCGACACTGATATTTTCAACTGTTGGTGCAACATTATTTATTTCTGATACGCCAACGGCAGAAGCTAAATCCTATAAATCGGGTAAAAAGGGCTTCTCTAACAATAATAATAGCTCGAATATCCAAAAATCGGATACTACTAAAGATCAAAACAATGCAACAACAAATAAAAACAACTCAACATCTACTAATAAAGCAGATACTCCTAAAAAAGGTGGCTTTTTCTCAGGTGGTCTGATGAAAGGATTAATGCTTGGTGGACTTGCTGGATTATTATTCGGTAGTCTATTTAGTGGTATGGGTATACTGGGAAATATTTTAGGTTTACTTATTAATGTCGCAGCAATTGTTGTTATTGTGATGCTTGTTGTGAAGATAATAAATATGTTTAAAGATAACAAGCGCAAAGAGGAAGCACAATGGCACAAATAATCAACGAACAAGATATTATTAATGCTATTTGTTTATCTCAAGCCTACTATCAAAACATTCGACCCGAGGATGTTCTTGTTGAATTGACTTACGAGGATGATGCAGGCTTTGGTGCGGAGGTCGAAGTCAACGGTCAAATCGAGGTGCTTAATACAGCAGCCATGATTGGTGCCTTACGTGTTTGGATCAAGGATGTTCTACACGGTGATCCATTCTCAACAGGGATTGAACTTGTTTTAGATGACGAAGAAGGCATTATTGCCAAACTATCATAAAAAAATAGCAGTACAATGAATCGTCCAAAAGAATTCATTGTGCTGCTATTTTACTTTTTCAAACGTTTTTTAACCTCTTCTTTTTCTTCTTCATTAAGAGAAAAATCTACGATAGAGCGTCCCAGCATTAATAACATGATAAACATTACTCCTGTACCAACAATTAAATAAATCATTGTAAAAACTTTAGAATAAGCCGTTGTTGGAAATAGTCCTGTTTCGACTCCAGTTGGAATTAAGCTCACTACAGCAAAATACATGGCATCCAACCAGTACCACCCTTCTGTCCCCTTGTAGAATAGAGTGCCTGATAGAATGATTAAAAATAGTGTAGTAAATAATGATAAGAACTGTGGACGTTTAAAGGACCTCCACAAACCTTTTACTAATCTTTTAGCAGATAATATAAATGACAGCATCCCATTCTCCTTTATTAATGGACGTACAACAGCTTAGTTAGACTATACTTCGTTTTTTACGAAAACGTCAAAAGGTAGAGGAGACAATTCCCCTACCTTCTAATTATTATTGAATGAGTAGCTGACTAAGATTGGTAAATATTTTAGCTGCTTGACCTCTTGTTGTGACAGCCTCAGGTGAAAATTTCCCTCCATCCCCTGTCACAATTTCTAATTCATACAGCATTGTGATGGCACGTTTGGTTTCTGCATTATAAGAAGCAACATCTCTAAATGGCACATTGCCTTTTGCAATATACGGCTGATTAGATTGCTGTTCATAGGCGCGATGAATCATTAAAGCTAATTGAGCACGTGTCACAGGGTGTCCAGGCTTAAACTTCCCATCGGTTCCTTTAATAAGACCATGTACATATGCTGCCGCAATTTCTGCCTGTGTTGCTGCATCATAATTTGCGATATCAGTAAATGGTGCTTTTTCTTCAGTAGTTAAGCCAAGACTTCTTACAAGAATGGCTGCAGCTTGGGCACGTGTTACACTACTCTCAGGTCTAAATGTCCCATCTGTATAGCCATTCATTATACCTGTATTTGCGGCTTTTTGGATATACTCTTTTGCCCAGTGATTCTGTGTATCTGTAAAGCTAACGGTTCCTTTCGTAGTGAAAGTTACTGTAGGATTTTGAACACTTTCATTACCAGCACCATCAATGGCTTTGATAGATACATTGTAGGTTGTATTTTCTATTAAATCTTTGAGCGTAATTGTAGTAGTGTCAGCATTTAAAGTTGAAGTTAATTTTCCATTCACATAGACAAGGTAATTTGCTACGCCTACATTATCTGTCGCTTCTTGCCAGCTAACCTTAACAGATGTATGATCTTTTACCTCTACTCCTATAGCCTGCGTGACATCCCATAAAGAGCTTGTTTTAATAATTGGTAAAAATGCTTCATTTGCTACCGCTAAATAACCAGCTTCACTTAAATGAATATTTTCAGGGTTTGGTAGATAGTTGGCAACATCCTTTGCAACAACATCATATGTAGGAACAAAAATAGCGCCCGCTTTTTCAGTAGTTGTTTTGATTGTTGAATTCAAAGTAGCTAATAACAGATTAAATTGTTTTTGTAAGTTCGCACTATAGTATGGGAAGGAATTATAATAGCCCATTACATATACTTCAGCTTGTGGATTAATTTTTTTGATTTCAGATAGAATAGTAGCAATGTTCGATACAGCTTCTTTAGTAGCTTTTATGATAGCCACAGTGTCAATTCCCGTTGTTTGAGATTCTTTTAATATTGGCAATAGATCATTTGCCCCAGCTGTTAATGTGATGATTTCAGCTTCCTTAATAGAAGCTCGTAACTTTGCCTGTTCCTCTGTATAGCCAAAACCAGTCACTGTTTTTTCAACATCATTTTGTAGATCAACTAAAACATTTTTAGTTGTGTAGCCTGACATAGCAAAGCCCTTATTAAAGGAAGTAAGGAAGCCGTCTTGCTGTAATGCCTGTGCAATAAAATCGGTATAGCCTAATCCAATTACACCTACTTCATTCATCCCATGTGCTAATGAATCACCAAGAGCCACATAATCGGTTTGTACAATCCAACTTGGTGCTATACGGTCACCCTGTCCTTCTTCTGCACTAGCTGCTACAGGTATAGCTAATTGCAAAGCCAATATACTTGAAGCTAAAAAACGAAATTTCTTTGATAATCTCATTTACTCTCTCCTCTACTTATAAAATAGTCGTTGTTTTCACTATTTTACTAGAGGAGCGATAAAAATAGGTTAAATTACAACAATCTTTTTAAAACATTTCATTTTTTATCTAATCAACCTGTATCTTTCCATAAATCCCACCACCACCAACTTCAATGGCTAATTGACCCGTTCTCGCTAAATCGATTAATTGGGCTAGTTTATGTGGCACAATTTGTTCAAGCTGGTCGATTGTTACACGATGCAAAATATTCATTTCTGTACCAAATGCTCTGATTAAACGTTCCATCATTTTAGGACCTATACCTGGAATGAAATCAAGTGGTATCTGATGAATGTAAGGTGGTCTATTTCGCTTATTGGGAAAGTCTTCAGATAGCTCCTGTATACGGGTAGCTACTCCCTTTATAATATGAGTACTCCCACATTCTATACAAATGATAGCTTCTTTACTTAGCTGTTGACTACATTTTGAACAAACTGTTTGATGATATTTGCCAAGTAAAGGATTCAGGCCATAGTTGGCTATTACCGCTCGTCCCTCTTGCTCATGCAGAGCCATTTTTAATTCTGTAAAATTCGCTTCTGCTAATCGTAACTTTTGATATTCTCGTGCTAATTTTCCAAGGGAATGCGCATCGGAATTGCTAACGAATGTATATGCTTGTAATTCTTTAATATGACGTACCATATTTGTATCAGAGCTTAAACCTAATTCAATGCCATCAATAAGGTGGGGATCAAAGACTTCAGTTAAACTTCGACGAACCCCTTTGCCAAACAAACTTTTAAATGGTGTAAATACATGTGCAGGAATAAAAATACCTCCCAATTCATGCACCTTTTGCTGCAATGTCTGGCCATCACAATAAATACGCTGTGAACTTAAATGGATATTCTTCATATGTTGTGACATCCATTCTGAGAACTGCTTCATGAGCTCTAGTGTAGGAAAGTAAGCAAGCACATGAATAGGACCCTGACAATGTTGATCATAAATTTCGATCTCTGATCCGGGAATCAAAGTTGTTTCCTGAAATCGCAGACCACCTTCTTTAAGTTCTTGCAGTTCTCCGTGTTCAATCATCCTCACCATTTCTTCGATTACTTCTGGTGAGTGACAGTCAATGATCCCAATGATGTCTAATCCTTTTCTTGCACTAGCCGTCTCTAAAATTCGTGCTAATGTTAACGTTTTACTGCCAGTAATTTTCACTGCCCTTCCACTAGAAGTACGTCCAATATGAATATGTAAATCAGCATAAAATTCATTCAATTCAAACACTCCTTTTAGTACATCTATAAAACGAAAATACCTTACATTACTGCAAGGCATTTCTCTTCATTATGATGGATGGTTTGTGGTAGTGCTATTATTTGACTCCAAAGCTCCAGAACCGTGTGATGGTGTGGAGGAAGCATCATAGGCAACTAATGTTACACCAATCTTTTCTTCAAGCTCATTGATTTTTTCTAGTTGCTGCGGGTTTAAATGTGCAAACTTAATTTCTGTCATGGCCATCAATCCTTTCAATTATACAATTCCCCGAAATATAGAAAATATACTTCTTCGCATAATTGCGGAACATGGAAAATAAAAATGACTGATTATCAGTCATTTTTATTGACATTATTTTTCTTATTCTATAACATAATAATTAAGTAAGGCAAAAGTGAGGGATTGCATGTCAAAAGAAGAAAAAATTATTCAAGCTGCCATTGAGGTTTTTCGAGAAAAAGGAATAGAAAAAACAAAGGTTTCAGATATCGTTAAAGCTGCTGGGATCGCTCAAGGAACATTTTATCTTTATTTCCCATCACGCCTTTCTGTGATGCCAGCTATTGCTAAAAATATGGTAGAAAAAATTATTGCTACCTTAGATGAAGGTATTTCAAGTCATAAGCCCTTTGAACAGCAACTTGAAGAGGTTGTGGAAATGGTTTTCTTAATCACGAAAGATTATGGAGATATCGTTGCACTTATTTATGCAGGTATTGCGCAAACTGAGCATTTAAAAGAATGGGAAAATATATATGCACCCTATTATGAATGGATGAGTCATTTCTTATTATCTGGCCAGCAACAGGGAATGATACGTGATTCAATTGACCCAACACGTTCTGCTAAACTGATGATTGGTCTAATTGAATCTGCTGCTGAACAAATTTATTTATTTGACGATAGCAAGGATGAAACAATGAAATTGCTCAAGCTTGAGCTTATAGACTTCCTATCTCACGCACTTGGCCTACGTCACCCATAAAAGTGACGTTCTTTTTTACTTCAAAAATGACTGAATGTCAGTCATTTCATTACCTAATAGAAAGGATTTTATTTATGAAAAAAGAATGGATGTACGTCGTTTTAACAAGTTTATTTGAATTGCTTTGGGTATTTGGCTTTAACGTAGCAAGCTCATGGTGGCATTGGATAATTATTGTGACAATCATTGCTATAGATTTTCATTTCTTATCGAAGGCTTGTGAGAGCTTACCTACTGGTACAGTCTATGCTATTTTCGCCGGAGCAGGTGCAATTGGTACTACATTAATGGATATTTTCATTTTCGAAGGAGAATTTAATGCCATTAAAGGACTGTTCATGATTATTTTAATATTAGGTGTGATTGGTCTAAAATTAGCGGATAATTCTTCTAAAGTGCAGGTGCAAACGAAAGGAGAGAATGTATAATGGGTTGGGTACTTATTATCTTAGCTGCATTGTCTGAAATTATAGGTGTGATTGGCTTACGCTTCTATAGTCAGCAGAAAACATTACAAAACTTAATTTTATATATTGGTGGTTTTGGTGTGTCCTTTGCCCTTTTATATGCATCCTTCAACTATTTGCAGTTAAGTATTGCCTATGTTGTTTGGGTAGGAATTGGTACTGTTGGAGCTGTACTCGTAAATATCATTTTCTTTGGTGAATCTAAAAATCTATCACGTATTATCAGTATCATAGCAATTATCATAGGTGTAGCAGGCTTAAAAGCAGTATCTTAATGGCTCTACAATACAGGACGCCACTCTTAAATCGGAGGCTTCCTGTATTCATTTTATTTAATATGGCATGACGAAGAAGGATTGGAGTAATTAAGATAAAAATTCATAAATTCCATCCGCAATAAATTCCGCAGGACCACGCATCCAGATATGGTCATTGTCAGCCCATCGTATGACTAAGTCACCGCCACTAAGTTGGACTACTATCTCTTCTCCCTTCTGACAAAAACCATTTAATATAGCAGCCACTACCGCTGCACAAGCACCTGTCCCACATGCCTCTGTTATACCCGAACCTCGTTCCCAAACGCAGCATTTCAACGCCTTCTCATGAACAATCTCTACAAACTCAACATTGCAACGATAAGGAAATCTTATATCATTTGCTATATCACCAAGTGTTCTTAATGGTGCTTGCTCGATTGCATTCACAAAAAATACGGCATTCGGGTTGCCCAAAAACAAAGCTGTTACCAAAAGAGATTGTTGGGGTAACGGAAAAATCTCATTGATGACAAGCTCATTTGGATTTCCTAACATCGGAATGTCTTTGCGCAATAAGAGAGGTTTGCCCATATCGACTATCACCTCTATTACACGATTGTCTTGCACCACTACCTGAGCCAGCATAATCCCGGATTTCGTTTCAATCGTAATTAGCTCTTGTCGTACAATATGACGTTCAAAAACATACTTAGCAACACAGCGAAGACCGTTACCGCAATTTGTCCCCTCAGAGCCATCTTTATTAAATACACGCATACCACAGTCAGCAATTTTAGATGGTTGGATAATAATCAATCCATCCGAGCCAATACCAGTATGGACATTGGCCATTTTTTGAGCCAATTCACAAAAGATATCTTCCTTGTAATTATGTTGGAAAAGATCAAGATAGATATAGCTGTTGCCAATACCATGCATTTTCGTAAAGGCTATTTGCATACAGTCACTCCTTAAAGGATGTTTTATGTATCTAATAGAAGATCTCACTTTCTATATTTGGCTAAACCTCTTCGTGAACTGTTCAGGAACATATGTAAGATACGGCTTCCCTGTCAGTGGATGTATTTGAATATCCGCAAAAACACCGAATACATCTTGTAGCACTGTTGGGGTAAGTACTTCCTCTGGTGTACCATGGCAAACTATTCGCCCTTGCTGTAAAACGTAAATTTGATCGCAATACATAGCAGCGATATTTAAATCATGTAAAGCTGCTACTACGGTTAAATGCAAGGTCTGAATTAAATCCATAAGTTGAAGTTGATGTTGAATATCTAAATGATTCGTCGGCTCATCCAATATTAATACCTGTGCTTGTTGAGCGAGTGCCCTTGCAACCATGACACGCTTTTTCTCGCCACCAGAAAGCGAACTAAAGCTTCGTTTCTCTAAATGCGATATGCCCGTTTGGCTAAGAGCCTCTTTAACAATTTGAAAATCTTTCTCTTGATCAAGCTCTAACAGCTTTTTATGTGGTGTTCTTCCCATACTGACTAAATCATGCACAGTGAAATCAAATAATACGGGTGTCTCTTGGCTTACAACAGCCAAATTTTTCGCAATTGATTTACTTGATTGCTTTAATATATCTTGCTCATTTAATACTACCGTTCCGCTTTCAGGTTTTAGGAGACGATACATATTTTTTAACAATGTTGATTTTCCGCTCCCATTAGGACCAATTAATCCAACAAATTGCTTTTCTTTTATTTGAATGCTTACATCATGTAGTATACGCTGATCGTAAATGGAGAATGATACTCGTTTCGCTTCTAATGTCATGGACGTTAATCTCCTTCACCGAAAGAATAGTTGTTACGACGGAGAAGCCAAATGAAAAATGGTCCCCCGCAAAAAGCTGTAATAATACCAATTGGCATTTCCTGAGGAGAAATAATGATTCGAGCAAAGGCATCTGCCCACACTAAGAATATTCCACCTATTAAAGCACTAATAGGTATGACGTATTTATAGTTTGAGCCCACAATTAAACGCACAATATGGGGAATAATCAATCCCACAAATCCTATAGAACCACTAACTGCGACAAGCACACCAGTTAATAGAGATACTAATAGTATTAACTGAATACGGAATTGCTGAAGATTAACGCCTAATGTCACTGCCGCCTCTTCTCCTAGTAATAATAAATTTAAATTGCGATAGTGTAGCCAGAGTAGCCCAAATACAACCAAGAATACGAAGCCTGGAATCACAATATTATTCCATTTGGCCCCAGCTAAACTACCTAGCATCCAAAACATAACAGCCTTTAAGGCCCCTTCTTGCTTTGACATCATTAAAATAAAATTAGAGATAGCCGTTAAGATAAAGGACACAGCCATGCCTGCCAATAGCAAGCGGAAAATAGAGACACGTCCCCCAACACGTGACAAGAAAAAAACAAGTGTAATCGCAAGTAATGAACCTAGGAATGCGGATACCGAAAGAGCGTAAATACCTAAAAATGAAAAGGCTCCTAAAATAATCACAGAAGTAGCTCCGACAGCTGCACCTGAAGAAATCCCTAGAATATACGGGTCTGCAATAGAATTACGTACAAGTGCCTGAATGGCTGCCCCTGCAATGGCTAACCCCGCTCCTACTATAGCAGCTAGCAAAACACGAGGTGCTCTTATTTGCCAGATGATGATTTCCTGAGAGCGACTCCAATCTTGCTCGATTGAATTTTGTATAAAAGGAATCTTAGAAAGAATAACTTTCCATACATATAACGGTGTAACTGAAACTGAGCCAACCATTACAGCAAAGGTCATTGAAACAATTAATACCATAAAAAGTACGAAGGAAAATAACATAAATTTTTTATTCATCTGTTTTAAACTCCTACTGAATATTGATGAATGAAGCAATAAAAAAAGGTATCTCATGCGAAAATGCGCATAGAAATACCCTAGATTAAACAAAGTCAGAAAAATATCCAGCTATTGTCCGTAATTGCTTGCATCCTCGTGGGCATTACAGGTATTACTAAATGGCAGGTCTCCTGGCTTCGATTCACTATCCTATAATTACCTTCCCATTCTTAAACAGTGGCAAATCATATTATAGGATTCCTCGTTACAGTTGCGGGACAGCGTCGGACTTCCACCGACTTCCCTTTTAAGTGACATTCAAAAATGTCACACCAATAGTATTTGAAGTTATAAAATTGTGACGATTCTATCATACATTTTTATAGATAGATAGTCTACTTCTATTTAACTCAACATTTGAGTTAACCGAAAACAATAATAAGGTTGACACAACGGCATTCGTTTTTTACACTAGCAGTAATAACTTATAAAACGAGGTGAAATTCATGGCAACTGTTACTCAACATAGTCACCATAAATTAAGAACTATTGACATTACCTACATTGGGTTGTTTTCAACGCTAATGATGGTGGGTGCTAATATCACTTCCTTTGCACCCTTTATGGTAGTTGGTGGTGTACCCATTACGCTTCAAACCTTCTTTGCAATTTTAGCAGGGCTTATTCTTGGTAGTAGAAAAGGTGCGCTCGCCTGTACAATTTATATGTGCGTAGGATTGGCAGGAGCTCCTGTCTTTGCTCGTTTCGGTGGTGGAATTGGCCAAATTTTAAGCCCTACCTTTGGGTTTATTATTACATTTATATTAGCAGCATTTGTTGCAGGGCTAATCGTGGAACGAAGCGGGACAAAGAAAAGTTTTATCGTAGCTGCTTTGGTAGCAACGGCTATAAATTATTTGATAGGAACAAATTGGATGTTTTTTGCATATAAGCTTTGGGCAAGTGCGCCAGAGAATTTTTCATATAAGCTCGCTTGGCTTTGGATGATTCCTCCACTACCAAAAGATATTATTTTAGCTATTTTTGCTGGTATCTTCGCCCATAGATTACAAAAAACATTGAAGATCCTGCCCATTCAATAGCATATCTCCCCACCTAATTGTTCCAGACTAAAGAAATGTTTTTCATAGGGTCATATCCATCGTTTCTGCACATTTATTTGCTACATTAGGAGCACATAGTGAGGAGGATATCATATGAAATTCAATAAAAGATGGTCAGTCGGACTATTATCAGTAGTCGCTTTAATTAGTTTATCGGCTTGTACAGAGGATCAAACAGAACCAGCGTCCACTTCTAATGAAACTGCTGAAAAAATGGATCATTCTACAATGAACCATTCAAGTTCTGGCGATGTACCAGTAACGTTAAAAAAAGCTGAAAACCCGAAATTTCCTGTAGGGAGCACAGCCATTATTACAGATGGACATATGGAAGGTATGAAAGGGGCAGAAGCAACAATAGTAGGTGCCTATAATACAACTGCCTATGTTATTTCCTATGAGCCTACATCTGGTGGAAAGCGAATAGAAAAGCATAAGTGGGTGATTCATGAAGAATTAATTGACCCACAAGAAGCACCACTGGCTCCTGGAACAGAAGTAAAAACGGACGCAACACATATGGAAGGTATGGAAAATGCGACTGTCCTTATTGACGAGGCTGTGCAAACAACTGTATATATGGTTGATTATACTTCCACTACAAGTGGTGAAGCTGTAACAAATCATAAATGGGTAACAGAAGAAGAGCTTAGTCCAAAATAATAGAAATAACCTCTACCAGAATTGAAGGTAGAGGTTATTTCTAGCTTTTATGTTCCATTCGCTTTCTATTCGCAGACTTATGCCATTTATAGCCGATGCCCCAAACGGTTTGCAAGTAATCATCCGCCGGAAAACCACTTTTTCTTAATTTTTCTCGTAAATTACGTACATGTGAATCAATGGTACGATCTTCAATCGTTACATCATATCCCCAAACGGCATGTATAAGGTGTTCTCTAGAAAATGCTCTATTTTGATAATCTAAAAATAGGGCGAGCATGGCAAATTCCTTTGGTGTTAATGGGATTGCCTTATGTTGAAAATATACTTCAAAGGACTCTCTATCTAAACAAAGCCCTTCAAAGTTAATCACTTTTTCTTCAGATATCGTTCTTCTTAATACAGCATGTATGCGTGCTAACAACTCCTCCTCATCAAAAGGCTTTAAAATGTAGTCATCAGCACCAAGGTTTAAACCTTTTACAATATCAGCGTGTTCTCCTTTTGCAGTAAGCATAATGATAGGAACATCCCAAAACTTCCTAATTTCCTGGCAAACCTGCCACCCATTCATCTCTGGCATCATAATATCCAAAAGAACTAAATCCACATGTTCTTCTTCTAAAAAATCCAATGCCTCTTGTATAGAAGTCATTGCTCTACAAAGAAATAGTGGTTCCAAATAAAGGGTTAATAAATCTAACATTCTTGGTTCATCATCAATGCATAAAATCGTTTTCATTCGTTTCTACTCCTTTAAATGATAATTCAAAAGTAGTCCCTTTATTGATTTCACTTCTAACCTTTATTTCTCCCCCATGTGCTTGTACAAGCTCCTTGACAATAGCAAGCCCAAGTCCAGATCCACCTAAAGCACGACTACGTGATTTTTCCACTCGATAAAACCGATCAAAAATATATGGTAAATCCTTCTTTGGAATTCCTTTCCCTGTGTCTTCAACGGTGATGCTTAAAGTTCCACTGTCTTTTTTTACAGTGACTGTAGTCATATCTCCTGGCGCACAATAGATTAATGCATTATTTAATAAATTAATCAGGATTTGCTCAAGTCTTGCTTCATCTGCATATAGTGTTAAGCCACTATCACAACGGACAACCAAATAGATACCTTTATCTTGAAAAGCGGGACTTAATTTTTCTTCAATGCTTGTAAAAAACGGCTCTAAATGTAAGTAATGTTTTTCAATTACAAATGAGTTTTCATCCATTTTCGCTAAATCAAATAAATCTTTAATTAATCTAGAAAGTCTATTTGTTTCTTCTATTATAATAGCTAAATACTTTTGACGATCTTGCTCTGTTAAATCTCGTTTAGCAAGAATGTCTGTATAGCCTTTAATAAAAGTTAGCGGTGTACGAAGCTCATGTGCAATACTCGATAAAAACTCCTTACGCTCTTGCCTCAGATGATTTAAATCATTGGATAAAAGCTGGATAGCATTTGATAAATCCCCAAGCTCGTCTTTTCCATTCGTAGAAAGAGCGACTGTAAAATCACCCTTACTCATTTTCAATGTAGCCTCTTTCATTTGAATAAGTGGTTTAGCCAACTTGCGAGATAGAACAACAATGACTGCAATACTGACAAGACCAGATACAATACCCACGATGAGAAAATGCTTATTGAGCCGTTTCATTAATGCATGGATGGAATCGGTATTTTGAAACATAAATACATAGCCAATCGTTCCTTGCTGATTTTGAATAGGGCTTATGGTCGCAATAGCTTTAACTTCTTGCCAATTGTCTTGTAAAACCCTTCCTTCATAAGGTATTTCCCCCTCCATCTCACGAATCAGATCACTGATTTCTTGATGTGGTTGTGAGGATGCAAGGATTGTCCCGAAATGGTCAGTCACCACGACATCTGTACTTGCTTCTGATTCCATAAGAACGACATGTGCTAATGTTTCATTATTGAAGTTCTGTTCTAATATAGTGCGATGTGAATTTCCTCTCGCTTGTAAACGCTCTAGTTCCTCTTCCACTCTAGAATTTGTCAGGGAAACATGCAAAAAAAACATCATAAAGGTTTCAATACAAAATAATGTGATGAAAAAGATAATGCCAAGCTTTAATGATAATTTTCTCATCCGTAACCACCATTTTAGAATTTCTTAAAAGTATATCTTGAAAGTGTGAAGATTTCATGCAGAAGTAGCATCTTTCCAAACAAAAAATGCCCATAAGTATATTGTATACTTATGGGTTAGATTTTAATTAAACGTATTTTTTTGCCCAGCTTAAGAAATTATCAATGACTACGTCAAGGAATTTCACTGTACCTTCATCAGTTAAATTGCCTTGTTCATCAAATTTAGTGTGAACAGCACCAATATAAACGTCATTGCCGCTAAGTAACGGTGAGTTAATGCCTGGAGAGAATAAAATATCACGTAAATGTAATTGTGCTTTTACAGTACCTAAGTTCCCCATTGATGCACCCATAATGATGGATGGCTTGCCAATCATTACTTTATCTACACGAGATAGCCAATCAATAGCATTTACCATAACCCCTGGAACTGTACCATTATATTCTGGTGTAACCCAAAGTACAGCGTCTGCAGCTTTTACTTTTGCTTTAAAATCAAGAACTGCTTGTGGAGCCTCATTTTCAATATCTTGATTATACATTGGTAGGTCCTTTAAGCTTAATACTTCAAGGTCTAACTTTTCTGTATAACGTTTTTGAATAAATTGAGCTAATTGCATATTATAAGATTTTTTACGAATACTACCTACGATTGCTACTACCTTCATGATGTTTCCTCCTAAATGTACATTATTCATAGTATTTGTATAGCTATTGTATTTTATACCATTTCAATAATAAATGGCAAATTCTTCAACTGGCTTACGATACCCACGTAATCGACGACTGCTCTCTTTTTCTTTCCCAATCGTAATCATTAAGGCTATTTCATGTGTTTCTGGCACATTGAAAAGCTCACGCATTTTCTGATTATCAAAGCCAATCATTGGGCAAGTGTCCCAACCACGATTTTTTGCAGCTAGCATGAATAACATAGCAGACAAAGAAGCATTACGAATGGCTTCATCTTTCATGAATCCTTCACCACGATCCTCATAAAATCTTGTATTCTCTGCTACAATATCCTCTAGTTCACCCGCTGTAATTATGCCTAAATCCACCATGCCTTGACTTAGCTCAGCAGTATTTTTATATGCTTCCTTGTCACCTAGTACAAGAATTACACCTGAAGCTGAATGTACTTTATATTGACCATATGCTGCCTCTCTCACCTTTTCTTTCATATCCTCATCCAGCACAACAATATAATTAGCATGCTGTAGGTTAAATGCTGAAGGGGCAAGCTTAACATCCTCCAAAATAGGGCGTATATCTTCTTCAGTCATTTTAACGTCCTTGATAAAATTATTAGCAGAGCGACGCTTATCAATCAGCTTGGAAAATTCCATTTTTTTATCCCCCAATATAGTTATGTATACATCCAGTGGGGCTTTGCTTTCCCAACTGGATGAAATGGTATTACTCATATTCTTTATCGAACATAATGGAACTTCTTACAGTGTCAATCGGACGAACAAGACTTTCAATCTGTTCACGTTTTGGTTCTAAAAACGGTGGTAATGACAGTTTTTCTCCTAATGTTTCATATGGCTCATCGCCCATAAATCCTGGACCATCTGTAGCCAATTCAAATAAAATCTGCGGAGCTACTCGTGCATACAATGATTCAAAGAAATGACGATTTACATAGCCAGAAGTGTGGAAACCAAAACTTTCAAAGCGTGCAGTCCATTCATCTAATACCGCACGATCCTCTACACGAAAGGCAGCATGGTGAACAGTCCCAAAACCTTGACGAGCAACGGGTAACACTGTGTTGTGCTCGACAATAATCTGGGCGCCATTTCCTCCCTCACCTACTTCAAATAAATGGAAATCCCCTTCTTCTGCAATCTCTGTAAAGAGCATTACCTTTTCTAACACATCTTTAAAGTATTTAAAATTAGCGACACGGACAAATACTGGTCCTAAACCTGTAATGGCATACTCAAGTGGGATGGGGCCATCCTGCCAAGGCATACCTGCCGCCACACCTGTATTGTGCTCATCAGAAATTAACTGATAGTGCTGATCATCAAAATCTACGAAAGATAGTGTTTTCTTACCAAACTGTTCTTTCATACCTGTATGCTTCACATTTAAACGGTCAAATCGCTTTATCCAATAATCTAAAGCAGCATCCGTTGGTACACGGAAAGAAGTCTTTGAAATTTCATTTGTACCATGTACACCTTTTGGGATATTAGGGAAATCAAAGAACGTCATATCTGTACCTGCACTACCCTTATCATCTGCAAAAAATAAATGGTATGTTTGAATGTCATCCTGATTCACTGTTTTCTTTATTAAGCGCATTCCTAAAACATAGGTAAAGAATTTATAATTTTCTTCAGCACTACTTGTGATAGCCGTTACATGGTGTACACCTTTTAAATGATTCATAGTATGCTCCTCCTATATATCTCGATATCGAGATATATATTTAAATTTTTTTATTGGTTAGTGGCGTTCTTGCCAACTTTTTTAAGTGATAAAATCATGTTGTCCAGCTCCTGGGCTTCCAATACTTCAAATATCTCATTTATTTTCTGTTCATGCTTAGGGAATATTTCCTCCATCAAAACCTGTCCCTCAAGCGTTAGTAATACGTACGTAACACGACGATCTCTTGGACATGCCTTACGGTACACATAGCCCTTTTGCTCGAGCTTATCAATCACATAAGTAATACTACTGCTTGCAATTAATATTTTTTTACCAATCATTTGAACTGGTTGTTCTCCATGGTGATACAAAAATTCAAGAACCGAAAATTCAGTTTGATTTAAATCGAATTGAAGTAAATCTCTTCTAGTTGCATCTTGAATCGTTTGATATGCACGGAACAAGACCGTAAATGCTTTTAAGTTACGATTGTTTTGCTTCATACGACTCCCTCTTTTTACTTCGAATTTAATTATCTCTAATTCGAGATAATAATAACATATACATTTTTAAACAGCAATCAATTTGTTTCTTTATGTTTGCCATCTTTTCGTTCGGGTAGAAGGTAGTTGTAACTTATAAAGGAGGATTCTAAATGAAAAAAGATGTCAATCAAAAACAACAACAGCTAGAAGCATTCCGAGTAAGTGATAAAGATCAACCTCTTACAACCAATCAAGGATTAAAAATATCGGAAGATGAACATTCACTAAAAGCAGGTGAGCGAGGACCCACTTTACTAGAGGATTTTCATTTCCGTGAAAAAATGACTCACTTTGACCATGAACGAATTCCTGAACGAGTAGTACACGCACGTGGCTCAGCCGCTCATGGAATTTTTGAAACATATGAATGCGCAAGTGATATTACAAAGGCTCAATTTTTAAATGGAAAAGGCACTAAAACCCCTGTTTTTGTCCGCTTCTCTACCGTTGCCGGGTCTAAAGGTTCTGCAGATACTGTTCGTGATGCACGCGGCTTTGCTACTAAGTTTTATACACAAGAGGGCAATTATGATTTAGTTGGAAATAACATACCAGTATTTTTTATTCAAGATGCTATTAAATTCCCCGATTTTGTACACGCTGTAAAGCCCGAACCAAATAACGAAATACCACAAGCACAAAGTGCCCATGATACTTTTTGGGATTTCATTGCAAATAATCAGGAGTCTGCTCATATGGTTATGTGGCATATGTCAGATAGATCGATTCCCCGAAGCTATCGAATGATGGAGGGCTTTGGTGTTAATACTTATCGCTTTATCAATGCCGAAGGAAAAGCCCACTTTGTTAAATTTCATTGGAAACCTGTACTTGGGGTAAAATCATTAGTATGGGATGAAGCACAAATCATTGCTGGAAAAGATCCCGATTTTCACCGCAGAGATTTATGGGAATCCATTGAACGTGGATATTTCCCAGAGTGGGAGCTTGGTGTGCAACTTATTCCCGTTGAAGATGAATTCAAATTTAGCTTCGATATTCTTGATGCCACGAAAATATGGCCTGAAGAAGAAGTTCCAGTACGCATTCTTGGGAAAATGACCTTGAATAAAAATGTGGATAATTTTTTTGCAGAAACGGAACAAGCCGCATTCCATGTCGGGCATGTTGTGCCTGGCATTGATTTTTCAAATGATCCTTTATTACAAGGTCGTTTATTCTCCTACACCGATACACAGTTAATACGACTGGGAGGACCTAATTTCCATGAGCTTCCTATTAATAAACCAATTTGTCCATTTCATAATAACCAACGAGATGGCTATGGCCGACAAACCATTAACGTGGGACAAGTTAGCTACCATAAAAATTCCTTAGCCAATAATACACCACATCCTGTTTCTGAAGCAGATGGTGGATATAAGCATTATGAAGAAAAAGTTGAAGGGCATAAAGTACGTGCACGTAGTGAGAGCTTTAAAGACCATTTTTCTCAAGCAAGATTATTCTGGCTTAGTATGACAGATATTGAGAAAAAGCATATTATCGATGCCTTTAGCTTTGAACTTGGTAAAGTAAAAAATAAAGCGATTCGAAAACAAGTTGTAGACATGTATGCTCATGTCAGTTACTCACTTGCTTCAGCTATCGCTGAGCGTATTGGTATAGTTCCACCTGTAGAAGTGGAAGTACCACATATTCAACAAACTTCTCCTGCTGTTAGCCAAGTAATCAATGCAAAGGAAAGTGTCAAATCTAATAAAGTAGCTATAATTGTTACAGAAAATAGTGGTGAAAAATTAAATGAACTTATTGCTACATTTTTAAGTGAAGATATCGTAGTTGAACTAGTAAGTAATAAGCAAGGCATAGTAAGCGGCTATGAAATTCACGAAACATTTGCTACTACCTCCTCAGTTCTTTATGATGGGGTTTATGTTACAGGAGCCTTTCAGAATTCCTATGAACAAGCAAAAGCAGAACAGTTTATTGAACAAGCCTATCAGCACTGTAAAACAATAGGTTATACGGAAAATGTTTTATTTTTACAGCATATAGCCAATATACATGGGGTTGCAACCGATCCAAAATCTTTTGTTCATGCCCTTGCTAAACATCGACATTGGGTACGAGAATGTAAATGAATGAAAAGCCAGCTAACTGATTAAATCAGCTAGCTGGCTTGTTTTTCTTATTTAATTCGTTTAAATTCCTTTTCATTGCCGTCTACAAATTCGACATCCACTTCAATGGATTGATAGTTATCATCAATATTGAATACTTTGATTACTTGATCAATCACTTCATCATTAGATGTTGTAGAATCAAAATTCAACTGCTTAAATAACGGCTCTAATTTAGTATAAGCTTCATCGCCCTGCAGTTTTTCTTTTTTTCGATCATCTTCTAATTTTGCTTCTATTCCGGTTTTTTTATCCTCATATTCTACCTCATAAGACTCCGTTGCAGAGTAATCAACATCTAATGAAAACTCTATAAAATTAAATGTCACTTGGTCAGTTGGCGTCTCACCAGTCTGTTGAGTAGCATTCTGATCTGCTGGAGCGTTTGCAGGCACATCTTTTACCTCATCCTTATTACAGCCGTAAAGAATAACAGTCATTAAAGAAATCACTAAAATAAATTTCAATTTCAATTTATTCACTCCTTTCTTTACTTATTATTTCCCCATTCTTCTACAAACTAACCTAAAAAGGGCATCTCCAACAATTAAGGAGATACCCTTTTCATGGAATGCGACTTAATAATAGAAGTTACGATCCACTTTATTTTCTTGAATAGCTTTTGCTAAACGAACTGTTGACACAGCCAAATCGGCATATGATACACTCTTGGTAGCATTAAAGTTATTTTGCTGTGTATCTATCAGACCCATCCCATTTGCTATTGCTATATAGCCTGTATACGCTGGATCAATGGATGCTGCATCCGCAAAGTTTAATTTGTAAATATCCTTATACTTTGCAACATTCTCCAATTGCATTGCTTTAACAGCCCATACCGCTAGCTCTTGACGAGTCAATGATTCATCTAAAGCGAATTGGTTTGCTGGCTGTAAAATTCCCATTCTTACAGCTTGTTCAACCACTCCATATAATGGATGGTTTTTATCGATATTGCTGAAGGTTTGCTTTTCACCATCGCCACTACCAAAATGGCCATATGTTAAAGATTTTAGTAGAATCTTTAATGCTTCTCCCTTTGTCACAGCAGCATCAGCATTAAAGTTTGCTATATTTTTTACCTCTAATACATTTTGATTTAAAAGATAATTTAATTCATTGGCTGCTGTTGGGTGTGAAATAGATGGTTTTTCTTTTGAGTCATCTACCTCATACAACCATTCACCAGTAATTGCATCAATTTGATTAACTAAGCTACCGTTGTAAGTTGGAGCATAGACTAGATCATAATGTTGTTTACCTTCAGTATCCTGCTTTACATATTGTAGTTGTAATGTAAGGGCCTTACTATAGGCTTCTTTTGCTTTATCAGCAGAGATTACCTGATTAAGAGAAGGCCAGTTATTAATCTTTTGTTTATTAACATTCAGTGAACGTAATGACCCATCAGAGCCAATACCTACGTTTATTTCATCTCCAACAACCGCAATCCCGTTTACGATGCGTGGGAAGGAGAAGTAATAATCTTTACTATAATCATCATGGACAGGATCATCAATTGGCATCGAATACTCATGTAAATAGGATGGAGCCCATTGCTTTAAGTATTCAACAGCCTTTGCTAATGCCGCATCCTTAGAGAGGGTAGTTGTTTTGTCAGTGTTGATAAAATCTCTCATAATATCGTGATACTGTACGATATCGCCTGTTGCCTTATTCATTTCGAAAGAGGTACCAGAACCGCCATTATTGTACATATACATGTAATTTACTGTATAAACCGTTTCACCATTGTCATTTTCTCTTTCGTCAACCATATCAATCGTGAGCTTTGCCTTGTCTTCATCAACTTTTAATAAATTTTTAGCGAATTCCTCAACTTCTGCTACTGTCATACCGCTTTTTCTTGGTGGTAATTGCTGTGAGGATATTTTCTCAGCCCTTTTCGTCTTAGGAACTTGTGTAGAGAAGCCATTCGTTGTTTGCCATTGACTCGTTAATGCATGTACACCATTAAATCCTGTTGCTGGCATATAGACAAGCTTCACATTACGTTGATCGCTAAAATAGTCTACGTAATAACGAAGTTCAACTGCTAAGTTATCACGTACTTGTGCAACAATTTCTTCCTCATTTTTTTTCTGACTTGAGCTATCAAAGGTTGCTTTACCAATTAATTCTGTATTTTTATACATTCCTGTTATTTGACCATTAGCAAGAACATCTATAGTGATACTTTGATCGCCAATAAGCACTCCATTATAGGTTGGTGAATAAACAAATGAGTAGGTAATTGGTTGTGATAATGGACGATTGATGTCATTGTAATAACCGAAGCCATCTTCACGGAGTTTATAGTTTTCTATTTTCGCAAATTTTTTCAGGAAGTCTTCTGCAATTTTTTTGGCTTCATTCTCTGAATATTTTGCAGGATATACTGCTTCAGCGATATTAGCTGGCTGATAATAGAAATATTCTAACTCTAAATCTTCACCTTTAAATGTAAAACCACCATAGACATCTTTACCATTTATCGTTTTATGGAAGTTTAAATCATAGCGGACCGTTGTATCTTCTCTAAAGAAATGACCGCCACCAGAACTAAACTCATTATCAGCTACAAATTTGAACTCTTCAGGGAATAGTGCACGTAATTTGTTAATTAGCATACCTTTTGTCACTTTTGTCTCTGAGGCAGCCAACTGTATTGCAATACGCTCTGAAGGTTCTTTCACATTTGCAGAAGCTTGTGAAACGGGTGCTAGAATACCAACAGAAAATGCAGTAGTTGTTAAAATAATACCTAACTTTTTAAATTTACCCAAAATATACCTCCTAAAATACTATTTACCATAATTATAATATATTTACCCATAATTAGAAATGAATTTTACAGATAATTTCCTCTTCGAAGAAAATACATTGGGCAATCCGTCCTTTTTTCTTCATTTTCTCATTTCTTTACCACATTAAAATTGGCATCAATTAACACCCAGTTCTGAGGGAATGGTAGTCCTAATTTCCAATAACCAATACCACGAAGGTTATATTGTTTAATGAGATTGAATTTAGCTTGAATAGATCTAGCATCCTCAAACCACACCATATGCGCCCTACCCTGCTCATCATAGTATTCAAAAAATGGTGCTTGGGCTCTCCAATCATACTGAATTGCTGCATTATAACGTTTAGCAATTTCAATGGCTCGCTGTGGACTAAGCGCTTCTGCATACGGTCCCCCTTGAACAAAAGGTAACGTCCAATCGTAGCCATATAAATTTTGCCCTAACATAATTTTGCTTGCAGGTATTTCACTCACCGCATATTTTACAACTGCTTCTACCTCTGGGAGAGGTGAAACAGCCATTGGTGGGCCAGCTGAATATCCCCATTCATAAGTCATGAGTAAGACAAAGTCCACGATTTCCCCATGTGCTCTATAATCATGTGCCGCTGTCCATGGTCCTCGTTCACTATCACTTGTTTTAGGAGCTAATGCTGTAGACACTGTATATCCTTGAGCGTGAAATTTTTCTACAGCTCTTCTTAAAAAATTGTTATAGGCTTGTCGTTGATCTGCTGGCAAATTTTCGAAGTCAAAGTGGATATCTTTAACATCTCCAAGTCGCTTTGCTTCTACAAGAATATTATCAAATAGTAAATCTTGAACAGCTGTACTTTGAAAAATATCTCTCGCTAATTCACCACTAAAACTAAAATTCTCCAAATTAGAAATAACCATTGCCATTGATGCTCCCGTATCATTTGCAATTTGTGTCACACCTTGGCTTGGTGGCCTCTGTAAAGTACCATCACGCCTAGCCTCATAGCTAAATAAAGCTAAATATGTTAAATTAGGACCCGCTTCCCTCGCTTGATTCAAGAGTGCTTCACTAACTGATGTTCCTCTCGGCTCTAAATAGGCTAATGTTTCTGCCCTTGTTTTTGGTGGCTGTGGGATATATAATCTCGTTCCAACTGCTAATGGTTGATTTGGATTAATGCCATTTACTTGTGCAAGTGTTACATAATTAATACCGAAACGTTGGCCAATTGACCATAGGCTATCACCTGGCTGTACATAATAAAAGCTTCCGACAATCGGGATGACAAGAGCTTGCCCCACAACTAAACGATTTGGCTCTGGAATTTGATTGGCATCTATAATGCTCTGAACCGTAGCCCCATACGCCTGTGCAATTACCCATAAAGACTCGCCAGCCCGTACAACGTGTATTTGAATGATTTTGCCTCCTTCTAGCTTTATAAAATCATACCTATAAAGCTTATGAAATCAGAGATGAAAAGATGTCTTTCAACAACTACACAAAAATAGACTACTATTTATAGCGGATGAATATTGGACTGTATTATGTCACCTATTTAATACAAAGAAAATATTCTTCAATCATAGAAACCCAATCTAATTCAAAGCGAGTCTCTTTCATGAAAGAATTTACTTTTACGTATGTATGTCTATAAAGTTACCTGAGTAATATATTCTGCTTCTTCACCGTTATTAGAATAAAAAAGCGCAAAATGATACTTATCTTGATAACAATAATCGTACAAATGTTCTATTTTCCGCATAATCTTCAGTAAATTTTTACCCACTTTCTACCCTACAAATCAGTTGTAGCAGGCTACTTTTGATAACACTTTTCCCAAATTTTTTTACGTAACTAGCGTCATATGCCTTATTCTTTTCACTGTTCTCACTCTTGTATAATGAAATTATTGTAAGGAGGTGTTAGATTGCGTTTATTTTACCAGCAAAAAGTAATCGGTAAGAAGTCTCGTAAACTTGAAAAAATTTCATTTTCAATTGAAGAGCCTGTCATAACGTTACAAGATTTACTTGTTCAACTTGTTACACAGCAGGTTCAACAATTTAATAAGAAAATGGTAGATACACCACTTCATCTTTATTTAACGGATCAGCAATTAGAAGAAGCTGCTCAATATGGCAAAGTACATTTTGGAGAAAAGAAAAAGGATACTGTACAGTCAGTGGATCAAGCCATTTCCACAATGCTTCAAGCCTTTCAGGACGAGCTGTTTTTAGTCCTTCATAATGAAGAATCTTTAGATTCTCTTTCTACACCATTAAACATACAGGAAGACGATGTCTTTACATTTATTAAACTCACTATGCTTGCAGGACGAATTTGGTAAGGAGGGATTTATATGACACTTTCACATGAACAAAAAATACATTTTCAAAGTATAGTAGATTCTGCACCTATAGCAATACAGCCTTTAGCAGCTGCATTGTTAAAATACATGGACAATAGAGATTATGACATTGAAACGCTTATAGCTGCTCAGCAATATTCATCACTGGAGGAGCTATTTAGTGGACCATTATTTGAAGTGCTTACCCTGTTTTCTTCACAAGAACGTGCACTTAAGATCAAGAAACTAGCATTGCGCTTTGATGCTACAATGTTCCAAAGAGGTGTTTTACGTCGATCTTTTCGTTCTTCTCAACCAGTGCAAGACCATCTGTTTCAAAGTTTACAGTTAATAGAAGAAATGCTGACATTTGAGGAAATTACTTTGCAGGAGTTGTTAACGAATCATCGTCAATATGAGCATGGAACCTATCCAAACTATAGCTCCTATGTCTTAAAGAATGAAAATATAAAAGTAATGGGTTTTAACGTCTTTGAGCAGTTGCTCGCTGAAGAACTATCATTAGAAAACCCGTCAATTGAAGAAGCAGTAGAGGGTATTTTATTTGAAGAACATCAAAGTAGCTTTTTCGGTCATCCATTCATTCGAGGTATTTTTAAATCAAATAATCATCGGATGCATGATGCACTTGGCAAACTCTTATTAGCAGCTGCTCGACAAGAAGGTTTACGACAGGCAATAGTAGAAAATATTGACCATGGCAATCTTGATGCACAATTCTACATGATGAAGCTGATTCAGGAACATCGCCTAACACGCTTCTCCTCTGTAATTCGAGCAGTCGATACTTGGATGGGACTTGGCTATAATAGCTTCGAAGATCAAAAAATAACAGAGGAAGTTCTTGCCTTAGCCATCCAAGCAATCGAAGAAGACAGCTTTGTTGAGCAACTGTTAACGAGTGAACGTACAATTGATATCTATGTGGCATTATGGGCAACTGCTACAAAGGACTATACGAAAATAAATGACCTTGTAACAATACTCTTAAAACGTGACAAACATATCCAACTTACAACGCTTGCCTTTTTGAAAAACTTATCGAAAATTTCCTTTACAGCGCCATTTGTAAAGGATTTAATCTTATCAACAAAAGATATCGAATTGTTCGCCTTTGCATGGGGCAATTTTCTTTATACTAATCACCATATTAATAGCGAGTATGCAAGGGACAATGAATGGGCGCAAATCCTTCAAACCTTCATGCAAGAAAACACACAGTTACAAGGGATTGAATACCTTTTATTTGAGCAGCTTGAGTGGGCAAAAAATGAAATTACGAAAGACGGACTTAACATTACAGGTAAACCGCTATCCTTCGTCCATGTCCATTTGTCATTAGAAGATTTAATTTCAACACAAATTATTTTAGCCCATCATGTACAAGACGAGGCATTATTCCAACGAATTATTGAGCATGCAGATTCTTACTCACCATCTAGCAGAATTGGCCTACTGAATATTTATTGTCTAGAACCTGTCACACAAGGTCAACGAGAATTTTTATTTAATTCATTACGAGATCGTAGTTCCATTAATCGTTCTCTTGCGTTAAAAAAAATACGTGCTTTAACACCAACAGAAGAAGAAATAGCAAAGATTGAAGATCTTTTAGCAAATAAATCAGGTGCACTTCGTAAAGAGGCTATTTTACTCTTAAAATTTCAGGCACAGAATAATCTGTTACAAAGTGCTGAAAGGCTGTTAAAAGATAGTAAGCAGTTAAAGAGACTTGGAGGGATTGAATTACTATTAGAAGCCTCTAAGCAACACAACTTAGCAAGCGAACAAATTACAGCTTTATGCTCCTTATTACCAAAAGTAACTAAAAACGAGCAAGTTTTGTTAGAGCAATTAATTACAAAGGATGTCCCTGAGTATAACGAGAGTAATGGCTTTGGCTTGTATACGCCACATCCCCTTATTCAATACGGCTGTATTTCGGATGGAGCCATTCAAATGAATGGTGTAGAGCCTTGGCAACAGCTTGCTCCACTTTATGTACAGGCACCTACACCTTTTGAAAAATTCTTTCAATATGATATTGATAAGTTATTATCTAAGCTTGAGCAGCTTATTCAGGTTTTAGATCAACATGCTGAACTAGAGTATGAAACATATCATTGGAATGACACACCCATTACCACTACATTAGGGCAAGAATATAGTGTAATGGCAACTAAATCAGATAATCAACGACATGCTAGTCTTGATGCTTATCCTATCCCTGAAGAAATTATTCAATGGATGAAGTCAACATTATTTAGTAATGAGGACTTAGCCTATTTTAATTTTTATCATAGTCTATCAGAATACCCTTCTGCTCATGATCTTTCCGAAGCAGCTCATACACTAATTAAACCGTTCTTCCAATACAAAGAATTAAAAGAACGTGTTACTCAATTGAATTCCTTGAAATATGACGATACAATTCAACAGATATTCACAGTATTAACCCAAGATATCGACAAAATCTCAGGTCACAAAATACTACATCAGGAAGCTCTTTCATTACTACAAAAGCATGCACCCGAATTTAATCGCTTTGAACAGGCAATAGGCATTATGCTACAGCTACTCGAACAAATTCCTGTGGATCAGTGGCAACTTGACGTTCGAGAGAAGAGCTATTATTACTATCGTTCCACTTCTACTATTATCGATTTAGATGTCGTTGAGTCATTTGTTGATCGATGCTGGTCTGATTACTCAACCTATGGTGAATATGTCAAAATGCTAGCTATCAATGAAGAGCTAACAAAGCGTATGAAAAATGCTAGCTATAGCCCAAACGTCTACAATTTGTCTTTATTCCAATATTTAGACGCCATGAAAGTTGGTTTATTTACGCAAGATCACTTATTTGAAGCCATATTTACCAACACGCTCGCTTCAGAAATATTTAATGAGCCAACTAAGTTACTAGAACGCTATCAACAGTCGTTTGAAGATTTAACAGATTTCTTTACTATTCGTGAACAAGCGATTGATCGTATTTTAGCCATAGAACTAAAACGTGGTGATACGCCTACTGCTGTAACAAAGCTTGCTAGTAGCATTTCTTATTTTGAGGGTATTGATTATTTCTTACAGATTCTACAGGCACTTGACGGAGAAAAGCTTGCGCGAGGCTATATTTGGCAGGCAGAAACGAAAAAGGATGTATTCTCCCGATTGCTAACTAACTGTTACCCCAAAAAAGAAGAAACAGCGCAGCAATTAAAAGAAGCATGGCAGAAAACAGACATTTCTAAAGAGCGTTTAATTGAAGCAATGATGTATAACCAACATTGGATAGACCTTGTCAGTGAAGTAATTGGTTGGGATGGACTAAAAGAATCAGCTTGGTATTTTATTGCTCACACAACAGATTCCTTGTCCGACTATGCCAAGGATCAAATTGCCCTTTTCTCTAGCATCAATGCTGAGGATTTCCGTGATGGGGCATTCGATTTAGCTTGGTTCCAAAGTGCTTACCAAACACTCGGTGCAAAAAATTTCAAAATTGTCTATGATGCAGCAAAATATGCTTCAGAAGGAGCTAATCATCGTAGGGCACAGCTTTATGCAGATACTGCCATTGGTAAGCTTAGTCCTAAACCATTAATGCAAGAAATCCAAGACAAGCGTAATAAAGATAAACTACGTGCATTAGGCCTTATCCCACTAAAAAAATCAGATGATAAAGATGCCTTAACACGCTACCAATTTATTCAACAGTTTTTAAAGGAAAGTAAGCAATTTGGTGCTCAACGCCGCGCAAGTGAGGCTCGAGCAGCTAGTATCGCTCTAGAAAATTTAGCGCGCAATGCAGGGGATGGAGAAGCCACTCGCTTCACATGGCGTATGGAGTTATCTGCCTTTAACGATATGAAGCAATTATTTAAAGCACAACAAATCGAGCAAATTACAGCCCATCTACAAATAGAGGATGATGCCTCTGTAGCTATTATTGTTGAAAAGGATGGTAAACGTCTAAAGAACGTTCCTGCTGCATTAAAAAAGCATGCTGATATTGTAACCTTGCAGGAAGCCCGAAAAGACTTACAAGAGCAATATAAACGAGCCCGCCCAGCGCTTGAGCAAGCAATGGAATTAGAAACAGTATTTTCGGTCGAGGAGCTTATTCATTTATTAGCTCATCCGATTCTAGCTCCGCTGTTACAAAAACTACTATTTATTAGCGATAATTACGTTGGAATGCTGACATCAGAAGGTTTACAGCTTTTATCGGCTGACGTTGTGAACCTTGCTCCTACGTCCTCTATAAAGATTGCTCATCCTTACCATCTTCTAGAGAGCGGTCAATGGAGACAGTGGCAATCCTATATGTTCGAGCACAACATTAAACAGCCATTTAAGCAAGTGTTCCGTGAGTTATATCTCATCAATGCTGATGAAAAAGCACAGAAACAATCATTGCGCTATGCAGGGCATCAAGTAAATCCTTCACAAACAGTAGCCCTGTTGAAAACACGTGGCTGGCAAATCAGCTATGAAACAGGACCACGTAAAGTATATTATAAGGAAAATATTGTGGCATCCTTGTATGCACAGGCAGATTGGTTTACGCCAGCAGAAATTGAAGCACCTGCAATCGAAGGTGTTTACTTCTATGATCGACTAACAGGCAAAGATATCGTTTTAGATGATATTCCAGCTGCGATATTCTCTGAGGTTATGCGAGATATTGATCTCGTTGTCAGCGTAGCTCATGTCGGTGGTGTAGACCCTGAGGCAAGTCATTCTACTGTTGAAATGCGCAGTATTATCGTAGAAGAATTGGCTAAATTATTGAAGCTAAATAATGTGGAAGTGAAAAAGCAACATGCCCTCATAGAAGGTAAGCTAGCAAGTTACTCCTTACATTTAGGAAGTGGTGTGGTGCATCAAATAGGCGGTTCCATGATCCCAATTATTGCTGTCCCATCTCAGCATCGTGGACGAATTTTCTTACCGATGGTGGATGATGATCCACGGACGGCTGAGATCATGTCCAAACTCTTATTACTATGTGAAGATACAAAAATTAAAGATCCAGCTATTTTAACTCATATTCGAAGCTATGAGCAAATGCACTAACGTACTCTAGATAAAAACAGGTGACTCCATTCGTCACCTGTTTTTACTGTACATCTGTTTTAATCATTTCAAATAATAGTGGTACATTCGTGCCACGATGCAATGAATGACAGCCTTCCATTAAAAATGACCAACTTTTCTTTACTTTTTCCCTATATGACAACTCTGAACTGACTGGGAGATAGGTGCTTAAATATTCCTCAATCGTGCATGTCAGATTGTCCATAAATTCATCTGCTTTTTGTATTTTTTCTGTAGGGATTTCATTGCGCTCATTCCATAAGACATGCTCTAAATTCGTAGAAAAATAAAATAATTGATAAGGTACTTTCATACGGTTAATGCTAAAGTGGTCGTTGGCAATCAAAATTCTAGCATTTTTAGCCTTCATATCATTGCGTTGTTCTATTTGTTCTTTGCGTTTATCCGACTTCACTAAAATAGCATCGTCTATATAAAATAAGTTTTGCTCGATACGCTCATCTACCTTGACGCACTCTGGTGCGATAAAGCATCCATCTGCATCTGTAATATGAACAACCGCTGTTAAATCATTGGCTAAAAATTTATATTTTTCAAGATAGCTTTGAATCACTCGTACAACACTGTTTTTAATATTCGGTATGCGTTTGTGCGCATCCCACTTTGTTAAGATATCTTCTCGTTGTACATCAAAGCGTATTGTGGAGTTCGCAAAATGAGCATCTAAATAATCCTCTAAAATAATTTGCTCCGTCTGCCCTTCCACAATAATTAAAAGTACTTTTTTAGTCATGTTGAACACCCGCTTTACGAAAAGCCCGCTTTATTTTAAAAGTTTTAGTTTCCTTATATATCTCTTCCTCTTGCCCGCCAAGCTGGATAGCACGTAAATAGACATCTCTAGCGTTATCTACTTCTTTCATACCTTTTAGCTGCATATAACGGTGATGTTCATTTGTTGTCGTAAACCATAAATTTTTAATAGCTAGCACCTCTAACACACGTAGATTATGGGAAGTAAAAATAAGTTGCCCTTTTCCGTCCTCATCTATCACTGTTAACAACTCACCTAACAAATATTCAAATACACCTGAATCTAATTCATCAATAACCACGCATGCATTCGGATTATTATATACAGCAATCAATACACTAAGAATAGAAATGATCTTTAAAATTCCCTCTGACTCTGTTCGTAGCGGTAATTCCTGCTCCCCACGCTGAGACAAAAATTCGAAACGGATTCCTTGCTCGCCATTGTCCATCATTTGCTTTGTAATGATATTAATTTTAATCGTCAGACCAGGAATAATGGCTGAGAGCACTTGATTACTTTGTTCAATAACCTCACATAAAGCATAGAATCCATCCTCTGGTAATAACGCTGGGCCATTTAAATCATAAGGAATAAGACCTCTTGTTTTCTCTAAATGAATACTGAATGGCATCATCCGTTCTTCAAATAGTGGGGCAATATTTTGAGTATTAACAACATGTAAGTCTCGACTAAAATCAACAGCAATATTTTGAAGCAACTGCATTTCTAGCTCAGAAAGTCGTTCCTGTAATAATGCCTTTATATCCTTATGGAATAGAAATGACATATATTGTTTTCTTGCTAACTGTTGAATAACCAGTAATTGAATTCGTGCTTGTTCACTCAAATCATCCAGTTTCGATTGACGGATTTGTACATCCCTCTCCGACACAGCCACTAAAATCTTTGATCGCTTCCCTTTCGTGTTTTCTCGATAGGTAAGGCGCTCCAACGTAGTATATAGTCGATGCTGATCCTCCTGTAGCTCCACATAGTAATTTACAAAAAATGTACCGAATTGATTCTGAACTAGAAATTCTACATCCAAGCTAGCTGTTTGCTCTCCTGCCAATATAAGTCTTTTCTTTTGAGAGGGCAACTTCACTTCAGCAAGCCATCCTGATAGAAGTGTCTTCAATAAACTAAATGCATCTACAATGGTTGTCTTTCCAGAGCCATTTTGTCCATATAGACCAACAACATTCGCTTGTAGAAATGTCTCAAAATTTACTGCGAGTACAATTTCACCCTGTCGTACATTTCGTAAATTTTGTAAGTTTATTTTTTTTATCTTAATAATTGCCATATGCTAAACATCCTTTTAGCTTTTTCCCTTATTATAATGAAATTCGTTTTATTTTATAACAAATTCGAACTTAAGCATCCATAGCCTATAGCCTATGACAAAAATTGCAATAGGCATATGTTAGAAAAAATGAAGAAAGGTGTGTTTCATTGGTTTATCCTAGATTAGCCCCTGATGATTTTAACAGTCAATTTCGCCCAGGTATGAAAATATGGGTAACACTCCCTACTGGTACTTATTCAGGTACATTAATTCGAACATTCGGAACTGGAGGAAGAACTGCTGAAATTCAGTTAGATAATGGTCAAATAGTGACTGTGGATGTTAGTCAAATCACTGCTGCAGGTACAGGAACACCTCCTGGTAGTTCCTATCCACCGCCATACCCACCACCATATCCACCATATCCGCCTCAACCTTATCCGCCACGTCCATATCCACCTCAACCTTATCCACCTCAACCTTATCCGCCACGTCCCTATCCACCACAGCCTTATCCGCCTCAACCTTATCCGCCACGTCCAGGGGGGCAATATCCTGGTTTCCCACCACCATTAATACCAGGACTCCCCAATATTCTACCGGGTATATTTGGAAATCCACGACCATAGCAACAACTAGAAAAGGTTATTTCTTTATTTAAGAATAAAGAAATAACCTTTTTTTCATTTTACTCCCATAACAAAAATCATCAAATTCCTTTACATATAAGACATGACAAAATAAGTAAAAAGCCCTAACAAGGAATTGGAAATTGATATTTCAGCCAATTTTTTAATCAACCGAAAATAAGTAAGATTTGAGCATACTTCTTTTTTATACCAGGAAATATGTCGCTTTTTGTAAAAATTCAACCTAACCTAAAAATTATATAGACTAAAAAACTATATATTATCGTTTATTTATAGAAATCATGCCTTGAAATAGTAAGTTTTCTGGGTTGTGAATCAATTTTTTTGGCAGTATAGTAGTTAAATGATAGGGGATAAATAGATTATTTTGCATCTATAAATAGTTTACACGCATCTGGACTTCTACGAATAACATCACCATCTTCAATGTGTATTACATTGACTAAATTATCCATTTATAGTCCTTAGCTTGAAATATTTGCTATATCATATTAGGAGGAAAAGCATGAAAACACGCAAGAAGCAGCAAATGTCTATTAGTAAGAAATTAACTGCAATAGTAGTGAGTATTTTATTATTATTCGGATTAGTTACTTTAGGTCTTTCTTATTATATAGTAAGAAATAGTAATTTAACAGACATGAATCAATCTCTTTCTGACAAAGGCATGATCCTAGCCAAAACCATTGATATTACTACACTAAAATCGATATTAGAGAATCCTACAAATAGTAACCCCGATGCTCTACGATTAACTAGTGAAATGGATGCAATCAATGATAATTCTGATAGCATTACCAATCTATTTTTAATTACCGTTAACGGAGAAAATATTAATGCACCTGTTCTATCATCTAGTATACTTGAACTAGGGGCAGAGTATAACCAAGATATGATTGCAATGGGTTTATCTCCGGATTTCCTAGCAAGAATTAAAGAAGTTTTTGATACAAAAAAAGCAACAGCAACAGATATTTATAGCGATGAATATGGTAGCTATAAAACAGGCCTTACACCAATCTTGGATGAGAATGGGGACATGCTGGCTGCTTATGCCATTGACTATGACGTATCAATGGTAACAGGAAAAGCGATGTCTGAAGCCCTATGGACGTTATTAGTAACGGTTATTTTCTTAATTGGTTCATCCATTGCTGTTTACACTCTTTTAAGAAAAAAATTAACACCAATTCAACAACTTTCCTTACAATCTAAAAAAGTCGCAGAAGGTAATTTAGAGCTTGAACCATTACCAGTTACTTCAACAGACGAAGTAGGAATGCTCACACAAAATTTTAATTCAATGATTGATAACTTAAAAAAAGTTATTAAGAGTACAACAAATGTTTCTGAGCGTGTTTCAAACACAGCCAATGTTTTATCTGTAAATATGCAAGAAGCTTCCGATTCATATAATAATGTAGCATCTTCTATGCAGGAGATTGCAAGTGGCGCTGATCTTCAAGTACAGAAGGCAAAAGAAAGTACAATTACCATTGAAGAAATGAATATTGGTATTCAACGTATTGCCATGACATCCAATCAAATTTCAGAATCCTCGATTTTAGCATCAGAGGAAGCTGAAAGAGGAAATGAATCGACAAATAAATCTGTTGCACAAATGAATGCTATTAGCAAAGCAGTTAATCAATCTGCAGCTTCTGTTAAATTACTTGGCGAACATTCCAATAAAATCGAAGAAATCGTAGGAATCATTACAGGGATTGCTTCACAAACCAATTTACTTGCATTGAATGCGGCGATCGAAGCTGCACGTGCTGGGGAGGCTGGTAGTGGCTTTGCAGTGGTAGCTGATGAGGTACGTAAACTTGCAGAGCAATCTGAGGCATCTGCAAGAGAAATTTCTACACTTATTTCTCATATCCAGCATGATACAAACGAATCTGTAAATATCATGGTTCACGCTGTAGAAGAAGTAGATCATGGGATTGTCATGATCAATGATTCGGAAAAATCATTTAGCCAGATTTTAACTTCCATTCACCATGTGACAGGGCAAATTCAAGAGCTTTCTGCAACAATTGAAGAAATGGCAGCTGGTATGGAAGAAGTAACATCTGCTGTAAAAGATATGGAAGATTTTTCAGTCAATTCAAAGGACAATACAAGAGCAGTAGCAGCAACTTCTGCCTCTCAATTGAATACAGTACAACGAGTTTCTGAAGAAGCTCAAGTATTATCCGAGCTATCTGATGAATTAATGAATGTTGTTAATACCTTTGTAGTGAAATAAAAAATGAAAGGGCTGCCCTTATAAAGGAGATTTATGTCCGTTAGTTTCTCACAGATCGATTCACTACTGTGGACCTAATGACGCTAATCACTCCTTCATAGGTGTCGGCCCTTTTCTAAAATAGGAGTTGTCATAATTGAAGAATAAACAAGAATTTGATGTACACCCATCACAGAATAATACGCATTCTTTTGACCAACAAACGCTACCATCCAATTGTACACAATTATTAAACGGAGAAGACTTACTCGCATATCAAACGTTAAACCGTACAATAGCTGACTATAATCAAAACACCACAATACCTGACGTATTTTATCAGGCAGCACAAAAATATGCGGAACGAATCGCATTATCCTATGAAGGTGGAAAACTTACCTACCGTCAGCTAAATGAACAATCCAACCAAGTTGCTCATATGTTAGTTGCCAACGGTCTACAAAAAGGAAACTATGTAGCGATAGTTATGGAACGTAGTAAAGAAACCGTCATTAGTTTGTTAGGTATCCTGAAAGCTGGTGGAGTTTATGTTCCCATTGATCCGAGCTATCCAAAAGAACGCTGTCAGTACCTATTAAACGATACAGGTGCTCCATTTATCATAACGAAAAACGAACATACAGTTCTACTAAATGATTTTATACATAATGATTCTCAAACACGTACAGTGTTCACAATCAACCAAATGGAGCAAGGGTATTCACAGGAAAATATCCAATGTGAACTTCTTCCATCCGATTTGGCCTATATTATTTATACATCTGGTTCAACAGGTAAGCCAAAAGGCGTCATGCTTAAGCATGAAGCTGTCATTAATTTAATCACAGATAATCAACGAATCTACCATTCAACTAAAGAAGATGTTTACTCCCAGTTTATTTCTTTTAGTTTTGACCCTTCTATAACAGAAACTTTTACTGCTTTATTTTCAGGGGCAAGACTTCATATGCTTACAAGTATAGAACGTTTATCCATTGAGGCATTTGCTGATATGATCGACCGTGAGCAAGTAACGACCGCTACTGTTCCAAATGCTTTCTTTACACAGCTAGCTACACATTTACCAGTTAGCTATAGAAAAAAGCTTTCGACATTAAATTATTTATCTGTAGGTGGTGAAGCCCTATTGCCTGCCATTGTTCAAAAATGGCAAGACAAATTTGGACTTTCTACAGAAATTATTAACGTGTATGGACCAACTGAGTGTACAGTATTGTCCTCCTATTTTAAGGTGAAAAGTCAGATAACAGACATGCAATCTAGTATCCCCATTGGTAGACCAATCGCCAATTATGAAATGTATGTTATTAATACGGACGATCAGCTATGTCCCGTTAATGAAATCGGAGAATTATGTATTGCTGGTGCTGGTTTAGCAGCAGGTTATTTACATCAGCCTGAAAAAACGGCTGAAGTATTTGTCCCTCATCTCTTAAAGCCAGATCAAAAAATGTATCGAACAGGTGATTTAGTTCGACTATTGCCAACTGGTGTCATTGAATTTGTTGGACGTAAAGACTCTCAAATTAAAGTAAGAGGCTTCCGTATTGAACTTGGAGAGATCGAAACAGTATTGAGCAATCATACGAGCATTCAAGAAGCTGTGATCATTGCGAAGAAAATGGCTGATGGGCATAATCATTTATTTGCCTATTATACGGCGGCAAGTGGAATGCAGCTTGAGGAGAGTCTTTTAAGGGATTACTTAGCAAATCTTTTACCAGATTATATGGTACCAGAGCAATTTATCGAATTGCAAGAAATGCCGTTATCCCCTACAGGAAAAATTGATCGTAAACACTTAGCTTCATTGGAATTAACTTTATCACGTAGCACTACATATATTGTCCCAGAAAATGATACACAGCGTATGCTTGCTACTGCTTGGGAATTTGTACTCGGTATTGAGCCAATTGGCATTCACGATAACTTCTTTCATATCGGTGGGCATTCGCTAAAAGTGCTCGAGATTCTTGTACAAGTGAAAAAACATATACCATTCTTAAAGATTCAGGATTTCTTCCAATATCAAACGATTGCTGAACTGGATCATTATATTCGTCATTATCAACCAGAAGCTATTGAAGATCAAGACGAGCCAACTAAAAACATGGTATTCAAGGACTTAATGGAGCCTAGTCCTCTACAAGTCTCCCAAAACGTGAAGCCCTTGCCAATGACTTCGGTATTACTAACAGGTGCTACAGGTTATTTAGGTAGTCATGTATTATATGAGCTATTAGCAACAACAACTGCGCACATATATTGCCTTATTCGACCAAGTACCCAAACTACAATTGAAGAAAAACTAAGAGAGAGTATGCAATTTTATTTTGGCAATACCATTGCTCAGCAGATGAAAGATCGTATTACTGTTATCCAGGGTGACTTAGGGAAGCATCGACTTCATTTATCTGATAAAGATGAAAAAATCATTATGAAAGAAATTAATGCCATCATTCATTGTGGTGCAGATGTACGTCATTTCGGTGCAGCTGATCATTTTAATAATGTCAATGTGAATGGAACTCGCTACTTGCTTGAAATAGCCAAACAGAAACCAGGTGTGCATTTCCATTATGTATCGACAATTGGCATTCCAGAGGAGCTAGCTGCCATACAATGGGGACCAAATGAAGCAAAAGGTAACTTCAATTACAATGTAAAGCTTGATAATGTTTATACTCAAAGTAAGCTAGAAGCAGAAAACCTTGTTCGCAACGCTGTACAGGATGGAATCCCTGTCTCCATTTATCGTGTAGGAAATTTAAGCTGTCATTCTGAAACAGGTAAATTCCAACGTAATATCGATGACAATGCCTTTTACCGTATGATTAAATCAATGCTTAATTTAGGTAAAACACCTACTGCACAGTGGCATGTTGACTTCACACCAATTAATTATGCTAGTCAGGCACTTGTTTCTTTGGCAAGCCAGCCAGCAACCAACGGCCATGTCTTCCATTTATGTAACCCTGTATCGCTTACTTATTTAGAATTAATCGATATGCTTAAGGAAATTGGTTATGACTTAACAATTGTTTCAACACAAGAGTATACTGATTGGCTATTAAATGGCGATCATCCAAAAGGTGTACAGGAATATTTATCGTTAGCCATTGCGCAGCTTGAAGGTGATGGAGCAAGTGACTCCCCATTTATCTTCAATTGCAAAAAAACGATAGAATTTTTAGCTCATACCAAGATTGAATGTGCGGCACCAAATAAAGCCTTTATTCACAGAATGATTCAATATGGCATTGATACAGGCTACTTTCCAGAACCAAAACAAGTCAATATAACATGATAAAACAAACTATACAGTTATTTGCACTTCCTCTAGGAGTAAAGTTAGCACCATCAGAACGGGATACTTTCCTTAAAGTACTCCCTTTTGAGGTTCAAAGAAAAGTTCAACAATACAAGCACTGGCAGGATCAGCAAAGAGCGTTGCTAGGTAGCACTCTAATTAGATGGGCACTCCTTCCCTATATAGATGACGTTCTGTTATATCTAGCTCACAATGAATGTGGGCGCCCATATATTGCAGGACACCCCCATTGGCAGGGAGATTTTAATCTCTCTCATTCTGGGAATTGGATCGTGTTAGCAGTCACCACTTTCGGACGAGTGGGCATTGATGTTGAAGAAATAAAGCCAGTAAGTGAAGATGTGATGGTATATGCGCTTTCTGAGACAGAGCGTCAATTGGTCTCTCATCAGCCTTTACATGTTTTTTATGAGTTTTGGACTTTAAAAGAGGCTCTTTTTAAAACAGGTTTATTGCCAAACTTATCGCCATATTTGCTTGATACCACCAACATAAAAAAAACAAGGAAAGACCTTTTTACTCAAATATTCTATCTCGATCCGCAACATCCTGTATGCGTCTGCTGGAACAATGAAAGTTCTAAGTTAATAACCACAATAGTAAATAAAGAGCAGCTTCTACAGTCATAACAATAATTATCCTCCGTAATAAGAAAACGCTGCCCTAACGTGTCATTTATTCGACCCGCTAGGACAGCGCTTTTTGTTTTATTTAAATAAGTCTGGATACATTTCTTTTGCTAATGCTTCCATTCCATCAATCGTGTTATAGCCATAGCCAAACATGTAATTGTAATCTACAATATACATTTGTTTATTTTTAATAGCCTTCATGCTGGAAAGTTTAGGATTCGCATAAATTTCTTCACGTACTTTTGTCAAATCAGAACCATCCCAGTTTGGTAGAATTAATACATCTGGATCTGCTGCAATTAATGTTTCAACACTTACATCGCCTGTTTCATCTTTGAAAATATTATCTAATTTTACCATTTTGAATGCATCATTAAAGAATGTTTCATCGTGTGCTGGATAAACAAAAAGCTCTTTTGGATCATTTGTATGCAGATAGGCAAATGTTTTTTCTTCTTTTATACTTTCTAATTTTGAGGAAATATCTTGTTGTCGACCTTTTAATTCTTTAATAAAGCTATCTGCTTTGTCTTGAACATTAAAAATTTCACCAATATTTTTTATATCTTTATAAATAGAATCATACGTGCCACCTGTTACGGATGACTCTAAAACATATGTTTTTATACCCATTTCATTAAGAGAGTTTACTGTCCCTACTCCCCATTCAGCATTATCAAATAAGCCACCACGACCAAATACTAAATCAGGATCAGTACCTAATGTAACCTCTTTCCCAACATATTCATCACTTAAAATATTTAGCTTAGCATACTCTTCTTCAACAGCTTTATCAACTGCACCAAAGTTAGCACCAACACCAACGATTTTATCGCCTAATCCTAAATGTAATAATAATTCTGCAGCTGGGCGTGTATTTGCCATAATTCTTTCAGGTGCTTTATCAAATACTTGATCTTTCTTTTCCCATGTTGATCCACCTTCAGCCTTTGTAAAGTTCTCAATTGTCAGTGGATAATGCTCTTTTGTTTGAGTTTCCTTAGATGTATCTTTTGATGTGTTACCGCAGGCTGTTAATGTTAATAAAGCCGCTAAACCAATTCCTAATAATAATTTTTTCTTCATGTTTTTCCTCCTACAGTCCATATGCAAAGCCTAATCCATTCGTCACTGGATTAGTAAACGTTTGACATTTGATATGATATAAAGCTTCTATTGTTTCTGGTGTTAAAACTTCTTGGGGTGTACCATGTGCATAGATTTCACCATCTTTTACTGCATAAAGATAATCACAGTAATGTGCTGCCATTTCTAGATCATGAAGAGCTGCTAAAACACCGATGTTTAAACTTCTTACACAGGATAGTATTTCAATTTGATAACGAATATCTAAATGATTTGTTGGTTCATCCAAAATCATAAATTTAGGCTGCTGGGCAATCGTTCTTGCTAAAATAACCCTTTGCTTTTCACCACCAGATAGTGAAAGAAAACTGCGCTCTCTATAAGATTGTAAGTTTGTTCTTGTCAATGCCTCTTCTACGATGTCAAAATCCTTTTGGTTATCTGACTCTAGCATTTTTTTATGAGGTGTTCTACCTAACATCACCATTTGTTGTACCGTTAAATCAAAGTGCATTTCATTGAATTGTCCAACTACACCTAAGTGTTGAGAAATCTTTTTTTCGGCGCTTTTTAAAACATCTAAATCATCTAAGAAAACCATCCCTTTTTGAGGTACTAGGCTTTTATAAATGCTTTTCAGTAAAGTTGATTTTCCGCATCCGTTTGGTCCGATTAAGCCCACAAATTGTTGCTTATTCACATGAATGGATACGTTTTTTACGATTTCCTTTTTGCCGATTTTTACTTCTATATCCTTTGCTACTAATTCCATTGTTCTACCCTCCGAAGTTGTAACCTTTTTTTACAATCATATAGATAAATAATGGTGACCCAATGACAGAAGTAATAATACCAATCGGTAATTCCACATTTTGGATTAACGTTCTAGACAGAATATCCGCCCAAATCATGAAAAGGCCTCCTAAGAGCAATGTTCCTAACATTAATCGTTTGTGATCTGCCCCGAAAATACCTCTTGTGATATGTGGGATAATTAAACCAACAAAACCGATCATACCTGCATAAGCGACCATCGTTCCTGTAATAAGCGAGGTAAGAATCATATATAATTTACGATAAGCACTTAAATTGATCCCTAAGGTGATAGCTGATTCATCCCCAAGTAGCATTGTGTTTAGCACACGATGTTGGAAAAGGAATAATGCAGCTCCTAGTACAATCACGATTGTTAAAATTGGTGTTTTGTCCCAGCTGGCAGATGCTAAACTCCCCATAGACCAGAACGTAACAGTTTTAATGCCCTCTGCATTATTGGCAAAAAAGATGATAAGGCTTGAAAACGAACTACATAATGCACCGATAACAACCCCTGATAAAACCAATTTTACTGAGGTTGCTTTACCTCCAATGCTGGATAAGATAAGCACTGCCATCGAGGTAATCATCGCCCCTGCAAATGCACCAAAGGCTACTCCAAATTGTGCTAACAATGCACTACTCCCAAAACCAACTAGAATAGCAAAGGTTGCACCTAATGACGCTCCTGAAGAAATACCAAGTATGTATGGATCAGCAAGTGGGTTTTGGACAACTGCCTGCATGACAGCCCCACACAATGCAAGTCCGACACCAATCAATAAGGCAAAAACCACACGCGGCATTCTGACCTGTAGAATAATATTCAAATAGGATTCACTTTCCACGCTATCAAGTGTTCCAAGTTTTCCATTGGATATAGTATGTAGCAAAATATCCATCGATTGCTTGAAAGGAATGCTGACTTGTCCTATTGATACAGAAAAAACGGCAGATATTAAAATAGAGACTATTAAAAGCAAGATAATAACATAATAAATATTGCCCATTCCTATTCTGTTAGCTTCCTGTCTATCCAAAATTTCACCTCTATCTATTAAACTTTTAGTTAATGATAACGATTATCATTTTCATTTTGTATTGTAAGTGATAATCCATTGAAAAACAACAGGAAAATTTTTTATTATAGATTATGCATACATTCAGTAGATGAATATTCCACTACTGGCGGGTTTTAATTCGCTAAAATTATTGTTCCGATAGAAATTAAAACAGCTCATTGTAAATTCCGGATATTATATAGCGAAGAAAATTTAAGGATTTTTATTTAAACTCTGTTCTAATAAAAAATCAAAATAAAAAACCACTTTCCATAAAACTATGGAAAGTGGTCATATTACTTAAAAGATTGTGCTTATAGGCTAACTAAATCTTACATCATTCCTGGCATACCGCCCATGCCGCTCATATCTGGCATTGCTGGTGCTGCTTCAGGGATATCTGCTACAACCGCTTCTGTTGTTAAGAATAGGGCTGCAACTGATGCTGCATTTTGTAAAGCTGAGCGAGTTACTTTTGCCGGGTCTACTACGCCTGCTTCCATCATATTTACCCATTCGCCAGTTGCTGCATTGAAACCAATGCCAACTTCTTCACGTTTTAGACGATCTACGATAATTGAGCCTTCAAGACCCGCATTATTAGCAATTTGACGAACTGGTTCTTCTAAAGCACGTAGAACGATTTTCACACCTGTAGATACGTCGCCTTCTACTGCTTCAGCCGCTTTTTCTACTGCTGCATAGACGTTTAGGAGAGCAGTACCACCACCTGATACGATACCTTCTTCAACAGCCGCACGAGTCGAGTTTAAAGCATCCTCAATACGAAGTTTACGCTCTTTTAGCTCTGTTTCTGTTGCAGCACCAACTTTGATAACTGCTACACCACCTGCTAATTTTGCAAGACGTTCTTGTAATTTTTCTTTATCAAACTCTGATGTAGTTTCTGCAAGTTGTGCACGGATTTGACCAATGCGCGATTCAATTGCGTCTGCTCCGCCTACACCTTCAACAATTGTTGTGTTGTCTTTAGTTACAACAACTTTTGCTGCACGACCAAGTGCAGAAATATCAGCTGATTTTAGGTCTAAACCTAATTCTTCTGTAATCACTTGTCCACCTGTCAGGATAGCAATATCTTCAAGCATTGCTTTACGTCGATCACCGAAACCTGGGGCTTTTACTGCTACAGCATTGAATGTACCACGAAGTTTGTTCACAACAAGTGTTGCAAGAGCTTCACCTTCTACATCTTCAGCAATCATTAAAAGTGGACGACCTTGTTGTACCACTTGCTCTAATAATGGTAATACTTCTTGAATGTTTGTAATTTTTTTATCAGTAATTAAAATGTACGGGTTATCAAGAACCGCTTCCATTTTATCTGTGTCCGTTACCATGTAGTGAGAAGCATAACCACGATCAAACTGCATACCCTCAACTACATCTAGCTCTGTTGTGAAGCCTTTTGATTCTTCAATTGTAATAACTCCATCGTTACCAACGCGTTCCATTGCTTCAGCGATTAGTTGTCCAACTTCATCATCTGCAGCAGAAATGGCAGCAACTTGTGCAATTTCTTCCTTATTGCTTACAGGGCGAGAAATAGCATGTAATTCAGTAAGTGCTGCAGCAACTGCTTTATCGATACCTTTACGGATACCTACAGGATTTGCGCCAGCTGTAACGTTTTTCAAGCCTTCACGAATAATTGCTTGGGCTAATACTGTTGCTGTAGTTGTACCATCACCAGCGATTTCGTTTGTCTTAGAAGCAACTTCTGCTACTAATTTTGCTCCCATGTTTTCATATGGGTTTTCTAGTTCGATTTCTTTAGCGATTGTCACACCATCATTTGTAATAAGTGGTGAACCGAATTTTTTTTCTAAAACAACATTACGTCCTTTTGGTCCTAATGTTACTTTTACTGCATTTGCTAATTTATCTACACCTTGTAACATTAATGAACGAGCGTCTTCTGAGAATTTAATATCTTTTGCCATGAGAATTTACCCTCCTGAAATGGAATATTCGTTAAGCTTCTTCAATATATTTATATCAATTTCACCTTATTGTCACATTTGTTATGCAAACAATAAGTATTCACCTTACGTAAGGTGCCTTTAATGTTCTTATTCAATAATTGCAAGAATATCGCTTTCGCGTAAAATTAGGTATTCATTACCTTCAAATTTAACTTCTGTGCCAGCGTATTTAGAGAAAATAATGCGGTCGTCAACTTTAACGTCAAGCTCTACACGTTGCCCGTTCTCTAATACACGACCTGTCCCAACTGCTACTACTTTACCTTCTTGTGGTTTTTCTTTTGCAGAGTCAGGTAGTACAATACCGAATGCAGATTTTTCTTCTACCTCGATTAGTTCAATTACAATACGATCTCCTAGTGGTCTTAACAAGTGAAACAACCTCCTAATAATTAAATAATTGTTGATATTTATTAGCACTCTATATCAATGAGTGCTAACACAATTATTATGATAATCAATCACTCTTTTTTTTGCAAGTCAGAACTTCAAAAAATTTTGTTTTCTTTCCATATTCCTCTACAATAGAAAGGAAGCATATGAATGGAAAGGATTTTGATTGTGACTAATTCTCAAAAAGTAACGAAACATAAAAAAACAGCCCTGTATGTTTTGCTGATTTATATCTTGATGCAAATCTCTAGCAGATGGTTGCTCTTACCGTTCCATAGGCTCGTCATGAAGGTAACTGGTTTAGCTTCTGAACAAGCGGCTCCTATTACTCAAGGTTGGTATATTGCCCTAAGTTTTGCGGTTGCGCTCATTTTAAGCTTAATCCT
Source organism: Lysinibacillus capsici (assembly GCF_020217405.1). Classification (NCBI taxonomy): domain Bacteria; kingdom Bacillati; phylum Bacillota; class Bacilli; order Caryophanales; family Bacillaceae; genus Lysinibacillus; species Lysinibacillus capsici. The sequence goes on from NZ_CP084108.1 coordinate 4,195,691, forward strand.
TACATCTCGAGATAAAGCATTTTGGAACATTTATCAAGGAAAAAAAGAAACGATACCTCTAACAATTGTGTGGGGAATCATCGGCTTCTTCCTAGTGTTCTTTGGACAAATGATTGGTGCAGCTATTGAGATGGCTGTTTTCGGTATTGAAGGAGGCTCACAAAATACTGCTGATATTGTCGCAATAGCTAAAGGTGCTCCCATTGCCATATTAGCAATTGTTGTATTCGGGCCAATTTTAGAAGAATTCGTCTTCCGTAGAGTAATCTTTGGCTCGCTTGTCCAAACAACAAATTTCTGGGTGGCAGCAATTGTGAGTGCCATTTTCTTTGCGATTATCCACTTCGACTTCTCTCATATCTTGCTTTATACCATTTGTGGCTTAATCTTCGCCTTTTTATATCACAAAACAAAGCGCATTTGGACGTCTATTATTGCACACGTCATGCTTAATGGATTTGTGACACTTGTACAATTCTATGCTGAACCATTGCAAAAGTTTCTTCAAGAACTAGAAAAAATGCAATAAATTTTTGTAAAGCTATGTAAATTTATAGAAAGAAGGAAATTTAACAAAAAAGCTCGATGCCTTTATTTTGGCATCGAGCTTTATCTTTACTGTTGATTGAATCCTTCTATTTGTCGTCTTTGTTGTTCAAGTGCCTCTTCAATCTGACGCTTTTGTTCTGCTTCTTGCTCTTCTTTTAAACGAATCTCTTCAGATTTTAAATATTTGCGATAGCCTATTTTCGCTACCCAAACACTAAACTCATAGAGTAAAAACATTGGTACTGTTACGATTAAATGACTCATTAAATCTGGTGGTGTAATCATAGCCGCAATGACAAAAAGTCCGAAATAAGCATATTTTCTGTTCTTTGTCATAACTTGTGGATTTAGAATACCCAAACGTGCAAAGAATAGGAGTATAATCGGTAATTGGAAAACAAATCCAAAAGGTAAGGTGATTTGAAATAAAAACGAGAAATACTCATTAATTCCAATTGTTAGTTGTACACCTAGACGACTAGATAAATCAATCATAAAGTTCAATACATACGGAAATAAAATAAAGTATGAAAAAACAATTCCAGCTACAAATAAGATAAATGTAAAGGGTATATAGCTTAATGTTACCCGACGTTCCTTTTCATATAGTCCTGGTGAAATAAAGGCCCATAGCTGATATAGAATAATAGGAGACGTCAACAATAAGGCTATATAAAAAATCATTTGAAAATAAATTTTTATAGAGTCTGTTATTCTGAACGCGTTTAAAGAGAAACTCTGTGCGGTTTCACTGCTTTGTAAAAAATGAATAAGCGGCTCCGCCAAAAAAAACGCTCCAGCCACCGCAATAACAAAGAAAACGACTGCAAAGTAAAGTCGTTTCCTTAATTCTTCTATATGCTCAATGACAGTTTGGTTGTTTGCATTCATATTAGAAAGACATCCTTCAGTTACTTATCATCGTTTTTTACTTCGATGACTTTCTTTTTATCATTATCATCATCATCTGCTAACCCTTTAGTAGCATTTTTAAATTCACGCAGTGTAGAACCCATAGCTTTCCCTAACTCTGGTAACTTTTTAGGGCCAAATATTAAAATTGCTACAATTCCAATAATGATAAGGCTCATAGGACCGATACCCATTACAGCCACCTCCTCTTATATATTTTACATTTTAACTCACTTTCGATAATTTGGCTAACTAATATTATGTGAAAGTTTTACGTCTTGCTATTCACCACAACAGCCTAAACACGCTATGTAAAGAATCACTCTTCCTGATTACGAATTAAATAAATAAGCGCTTGCAACTCTACCGATAAATCGATGGTTAAAAGCTGCATTCTATCAGGTACTGTTAATCGCTCTGGCGTAAAGTTTAAAATTCCCTTTGCATTCATGGCTGCTAAGCGATCCGCCATTTTTTGAGCGGAGCGTGGTGAAACGGTTAAAATAGCAAGCTCTGCACCGTATTCTGCATATTTTTCCTCCAATAAATCTGGATGAAAAACAGGAATGTTACTGATCATTTTGCCATCCTTCGGTGCTTTTGAATCGAATGCTACAACAATATGTGTATTATGGTTTTTTTGAAAATTATATTTTAATAATGCACTACCTAAATTCCCCACACCTATTAACGCTACTTTTGTCGTTTCATGTTGATCAAGCGTCTGGCTAAAAAATTGTAATAGATGCTGCACATCGTAGCCATAACCTTTTTTCCCAAGTGCACCAAAATAAGAAAAATCACGGCGAATAGTTGCAGAATCTATTTTCATCGCTTCACTCAATTCCTTCGACGAAATACGTTCCATACCTTCTTGTGCAAAGTTTTGAATAAATCGATAGTAAAGAGGAAGTCTTTTTGTAGTGGCTTGTGGAATTTTTAATTCTTGTTTCAAACTTTTTCCTCCTTATGATGTACCTCCATCAATTTTACTGTCTTTAACTACTAATTTTAATACATTCATCCTTAACAATATACAACATTTTTGCAATCCCCTGCTGTATTTCTCTTTAGTTAATGGCGCCTTATACGCAGCTAACTAAAAAGAAATCGTTTCAATCTTACATGACTGCTAGGAATAAGTAAAGCACGGACATTGCATGCAAATCGTTCATCCATTACACTAAGGTAGAATTGAGGTGTCAAGAATGATTGTTTTACAGGTCAATCAACTAACTAAATCCTTTCTTGCAGATGAAATTTTAAGTGGTGTTAAATTAGAAGTTCAACACCGTGACCGTGTTGCCTTAGTAGGACGAAACGGTGCAGGTAAATCTACTTTATTAAAAATAATTGCTGGTCAAATGTCTTATGATTCAGGTGATATCATTATCCCAAAGGATATTCAAATAGGCTATTTAGAGCAACATGCAGGATTAAACTCTACGCTAACAATTTGGAATGAAATGATGACTATATTTGAATCTCTTTTAGCCCAAGAACAGCTACTACGCTCACTTGAACAACAAATGGCTGATCCTACTGTCTATGATAACCCTACTATGTATGCGAAAGTTATGTCGGAATATGATCAATTACAGCATACGTTTAAAGATGCAGGTGGCTATCAATATGAATCAGACATACGCTCAGTCCTTCATGGTATGCAATTTTATTCCGAAGACTATGACAAACCCATCAGTTCCTTATCTGGTGGACAGCGCACACGTTTAGCACTTGCTAAGCTCTTACTTAGTAAACCAGATCTTTTAATTCTCGATGAGCCAACGAACCATTTAGATATCGAAACACTATCTTGGTTGGAATCCTATTTAAAGGGCTATGAAGGCGCTATTTTAATTGTTTCCCATGACCGCTACTTCTTAGACCAAGTCGTTTCTATTGTCTATGAAGTATCTCGTCATCGCGTTACCAAATATCCGGGTAATTATAGTGCATATCTAGATGAAAAAGCTAAAAATTATGAGCGTGATGTCAAACTCTTTGAACGTCAGCAAGATGAAAAGGCCAAGCTTGAGGATTTTATCCAAAAAAATATTGCACGTGCTTCTACAACAAAAATGGCCCAAAGTCGACGTAAAATGCTTGAACGTACAGAGTGGATGGAATCGCCGGATGGTGATGAGAAATCCGCTAGTTTCGGTTTCACGATTGAACGTCAAAGTGGAAATGATGTTTTATCTGCTGATGAATTAACGATTGGTTATAACGATCGTACCATTTCTAGTGGGATAAACCTCCGCACTTTTCGTGAGGATCGTATTGCCCTTGTTGGTCCAAACGGAGTTGGTAAATCGACATTATTAAAAACAATTGTAAAAGATTTATCTCCTCTTGCAGGTAGTATTCGTTATGGTACAAATGTACAAATAGGCTACTATGATCAAGAGCAAGCAAAGCTATCGAGCAATAAGAGTGTCCTAAAAGAATTATGGGATGAATGGCCACTCATGAACGAAAAAGATATTCGTACTGTATTAGGGCGTTTTCTTTTTAGTGGTGAAGATGTGGATAAAGCTGTATCCTCTTTATCGGGCGGTGAAAAAGCACGCCTTGCACTCGCAAAGCTAATGATGCAAAAGGCTAATTTCTTAATTCTTGATGAGCCTACCAATCATTTAGACTTAGATAGCAAAGAGGTATTAGAAAATGCCTTGATTGATTATCCTGGTACGCTTCTATTTGTCTCACATGACCGCTACTTCATTAATCGTATCGCAACGAAAGTGGTGGAGTTATCTGGAACGGGTTCATTTGAATATTTAGGTGACTACGATTATTACGTTGAGAAAAAGCAGGAACTATTGGAGCTAGCACAAATGAAGGTTGCCTCCCAGCCACAAGTACAGCAAGACCTGCCTGATAAAACGTCTACATCAAAAATTGATAAAGAAGTAAAAAAACGTGAGCGTCAAATTAGACGTACGATCGAAGATTTAGAAAGCAAGATGCAAGAAACATCTGCTATTGTTGCAAGACTAGAAGAGGCTCTTTGTGACTCTGCCATTTTCACAGACCATGAAAAAATTTCAATGCTTCAAGCAGAATTAGCAACTGCTAAAGAACAGCATGAGCTATTAGAATTAGAATGGCTTGAGTTAAATGAAGAACTTGAAAATATTAGTATGTAAAGGATGTAAGCCATGTGACAGGTCACATGGCTTTTTCTTTACTTGTCTTCACTTTTCATATATATTGGTCAAGTGCTATTTTTCGACAAAAAATGCCCACAGTTTTATTCACACTATAAATCTAGTAATACCAACATATCAACAGAGTTTTCCACATTGTCCACAATAGAAATTTATTTTATCCACATTCTATCGTATAAAACCAGCTACTATATATTGAATAATCACAAGTTATGCACAAGTTATCAACAATTTGTGCATAAGTACGCGTGTTCGCCATTTAATTCGCTCCTTTACTTGTGGATAATTTTCTGAAAAATTTGTCAATTTTGATGCTTCTATTGACTATTCCCTTAGCACGGTTCTTTTTTATCAACAATTATTCGACAATAAAAAAGAGATATCTAAAAATATAGATACCTCTTTCTTATACTATACCCAGGATTTTAACTCCATTCCTGGACGTCCATTCATCATTAGATTACCTCGAATACCAGCCTCTAACATCGGCATAGCTGCTGCGCCAATCATTGCCGCATTATCAGTACACAATTTAAGCGGGGGTACAAAAAACGGGATACCTTCCTCTTCAAATACAGTCTCCAAAGAAACTCGCAAACCTTTATTTGCTGCTACACCTCCAGCTGCAATAACCTGCTTCACCTGATATTCGCGAGCCGCACGTAATGTTTTAGCAGACAGTACTTCAACAACACTTTCTTGAAAGCCCTTAGCAACAGCTGCTGGTGAAATAGCTTCACCTCGTTGGTCCATATTATGTTTATAATTGATAACAGCTGATTTTAAACCGCTAAAGCTAAAATCATACGAATCCTCTTCCAACCATACTCTTGGAAAAGGAACAGCCTCTCCTTCTTCATGAGCAAGACGATCAATATGTGGCCCTCCAGGATAAGGTAAATTTAAAACACGCGCCACTTTATCATAGGCTTCACCAGCTGCATCATCTCGTGTTTCACCAATGACCTCAAAAGAGCCATGTTCCTTCATATAGACAAGCTCTGTATGACCACCTGAAACGACTAGTGCTAATAAAGGGAACTCCATTGGCTGAACAAGCGCATTGGCATAAATGTGCCCTGCAATATGATGTACACCTACAATTGGTAAGTTGTTTGCAAAGGCAAAAGCCTTCGCCGCATTAATGCCAATCAACAATGCACCTACAAGACCCGGACCCTCTGTAACAGCAACCGCATCTAAATCTGTCGGCTTTAATTTTGCTTGGGCTAATGCTTCTTCAATTACCATCGTAATTTGTTCAACGTGATGGCGTGATGCAATTTCAGGGACAACGCCACCAAATCGCTTATGACTCTCTATTTGAGAAGCAACAACATTCGACACGATTTCATGACCATTTCGAATAATCGCTGCAGCTGTTTCATCACAGCTTGATTCTATTGCTAATATCAATCCATTATTCATTATAAATTCACCCACATGACAAGGGCATCCTCCCCGTTATCAGTATAATAGCCTTTCCGTATACCACCATCTTGGAATTGAAGCTTACGATAAAGATTTTGTGCAACCGTGTTCGTTACTCGTACCTCCAATGTCATAACCTCCATTCCATGTAAACGAGCTATTTGCAGCGCCTCACGCATTAATCCCTCTCCTATACCTCGTCCACGCACTGCCTCAATAACAGCTACATTCGTAATTTGGGCTGCATCTATAACCATCCACATCCCGCAAAAACCAATAATACTTCCACTTGCATCAACAGCCAGCACATAATGGGCATACTGATTTTCATGCACTTCATAGTAAAAGGAATCCAACGTCCAAGGTACAGGAAATGAAGCGACTTCAATTTCATAAACTGCTGGTACATCATCAGAAACCATTTTACGATAAGTTACATCACTACTCATGTTCTTTCTCCTTCTGTTCTTTCAGCCAATTTGCTTCAGCCTCTGCAATTCGTTTATATTGTGGGACAAAGTGATGAGTAGCTTCAACACTTGGTAACTCCACTTTAGTTCCTACACGAATAACTTCCGTTGCACGTGGCAAGTCAAGACTAAAAGGTGCACGTAAAGCGTTACCGCCAAGCTTCTCTACAATGTTATCCCAAAATATGCCCACATCTGTTCCTACAAATAAAATAGGTGCATCTAATGCCCTTAAACGCTCTAACAAATCAGCGATATGTGTATGATGATCCTCCACAAGAGCCTCTAGTGTCACTCCTTGATAAACAGCTGTATAAACATTGTCTCTTCTTGCATCAAAAATTGGACAAATTAATCCATTATAAAGGGTAGCATTTGCAGCTAATGCTTTTAAGCTAGAGACACCAACTAAAGGTATCTGTAATGTCCATGCTAGGGTTTTCGCTAATGTTACACCTATACGGACCCCTGTATACGATCCTGGCCCTTCAGACACTGCAATGACATCCAAGTCACCTGCCTTCAAACCTGCTCTTGCTAATACCTCTTCAATAGCGGGCATTGCGCCTGCTGAATGTGTTAATTTTATATTTTGTACCAGCTCAGCTACCACTTTTCCATCCATCACCACAGCAACGGAAAGTGGTGTATTCGCTGTTTCTATTCCTAACCAAATCATTTCATTAGCTCCTCACATAGTGCCTCATAACGTTCCCCACTAGGTATGAACACGAATCGTCGTTCAGTGTCTCCGATTCGATAAATCTCTATCGCTAATCGATTCTGTGGCAAATCCTGTTCAATTAAATGCGCCCACTCTACCACTGATACTGCATCTCCATAAAATAATTCATCCCAACCTAGGTCCTCGTCACTTTCGGCCAAACGATAAACATCTAAATGATTGAAGGGTAAACGTCCTTCATACTGTTTAATGATTGTAAATGTTGGACTGTTGACCGTTCTTTTCACACCAAGCCCTTTTGCTAAGGCCTTCGTAAACGTTGTCTTGCCTGCACCCAAATCTCCTTCTAATGTAATCGTATCTTGAGCTTCTAGTAAATTGGCAAGTGCCAGGGCAAACCGCTCTGTATCATCAACTGAATTCATGATTATTTCATACATTCTCATTTTTCCTCTCATCACTACATTATCTCTAGTTTACCTAAACTAGCGAAAATGTTCAAAGCATCCAATATCATTATATCCTACTTAGATTATCTTCGTTAAAAAGCCTAATTTAGGAAGCTCATTTAAATAAAAAAACACGCCTTCTTTTACAAAGACGTGACAACTATTTATCTGTTTGAATGACCTTTCACTGCTATGATTTCTTTGCCAATTAGTTTATCATCCTTAAATTTCACTATATAGGCCTGTGTCATCAAAATTTCATCATTCCAACGATATTCATTATTTTTGATTTTTTTACCTGCGCCGCCTGCTGCTTCTACTACCTCAATATATGACATATCATTTTTTAATTTCTCAAATTCTACTTCGCTCATATTTTTTTGCCAGTGATACGCATTTGATTCTTCAATCTCCATAATAGGATCTCCACAGCCTACCATCATTATCATGGAACCAATAAGCAAAGGTAAATAAATACTTTTAAAAGAATAATCTTTGCTCATCTAAACACCTCCGTAGCCAATCCGATTACTTCTACATTTTTACCCCTAATCTTTATATTAGAAACACCTCTAATTTTACCTTATAGAAACGCTATCATTTATCGGTAATTTTTACTATTTTTAGATAATGTTAAATATATGAAATCCATTATGTTTAAGGCAATATTATCGATCATTTCACAGCGATTTAAGCCGTTTTTTAGACAGCATTGATATGTTTTAGGGAAATAGATGTTGTTTATTGAATAATAAAGGGAAGTTGGTCTCAAATACTTCACAGAATGTTATGCTTTAAGCCTCTGTGTTTCTACTAGGCAGTGATGATCCTTTCGACGTTATTCATTTGTCATGTAATTTCTAATTAATTTTACTGATAAGCTCCTGAAAGATGAATTGGATCCATACGCCAATCACATACAAAAAAGTCCTTATGATATAAAATCATAAGGACTGGAATATCAATTTAAATGGCGGTCCCGACCGGGATCGAACCGGCGATCTCCTGCGTGACAGGCAGGCATGTTAACCGCTACACCACGGGACCTCTTTAAGACATTTATAAATGTATCATAAGAAATACTACAATGCAATACTTTTTTAATAGAATTTGAACAATTCTACAATAATATTTTATTTTTTTGTTTATATGCTATTATTACCTACAAAATATATATCAGGAGGTAATATATGTCTACTATTTACGAAACTCGTAGAGCAATTTTCAAATCAAAGCTTGAGGAGGATATAGCTTTCATTACATCGCCAGCTAATATTTTTTATTACACTGGTTTTTTATCTAATCCTCATGAGCGCTTTATGGCACTTATTTTCAATAGCAAAACAAATGAAGAAATATTATATGTTCCTGCCTTAGATTTAGAAGCAGCAGTACAAGTTACTGATATTCAACACATTGTACCAATAAGTGATGAGCAAATGCCATTTGAGGTTGTCAAAAGCACCATAGGAAACCTTGGTCAAACAGCTGGTGTGGAAGCAAAGGCACTTAATCTTTCACGCTATTTGGAGCTTACAAGTACCTTAGATGTACAAGTCAAAGATATTCAACAACTAGTCAATAGGCAACGCTTGCATAAAACGCGAGATGAACTCAATCAACTGAAAGTGGCCATTGATATTATTGAACAGGTGATGACAGAGGGCATCAAAAAAATTCATATTGGCATGACCGAATTAGACCTTGTTGCCGAGCTAGAATATTTAATGCGTAAATTTGGAGCGGATGGCCAGTCCTTTGCCTCGATTATTTTGTCTGGTGGAAATGCTGCCTTGCCGCATGGTCAACCTAGTATGCGAAAAATCGAGCATGGAGATTTTGTGCTGATTGACATGGGTGTGATTAAAGATGGCTACTGCTCTGATATTACAAGAACATTTGTCATTGGCGAAGCGACAGAAAAACAACGAGAAATATATGAGACCGTACTAGCTTCGACACTAGCTGGTATTAAAGCAGCAAAAGCTAACATTCCATTAAAACAAGTAGATTTGGCTGCAAGAGCAGTTATTGAAAAGAAGGGTTATGGCGACTATTTCAACAACCGCGTTGGTCACGGACTTGGCATTGAAGTTCATGAAGAACCTTCTGTCCATGCAGGAAACAATGATTTAATTACAACTGGTATGGTATTTACAATTGAACCAGGTATTTATATACCCCATTACGGAGGCGTTCGTATCGAGGACAATGTTTATATCAATGAACTTGGCAAAGCAGAAGTGTTGACTACTTTTCCACGCGAATTACAAATTTTATAACCTGCCTAGCACAAAGGAAGTAAATTCGAATTTTTCGAGTTTACTCTTTTTTTGGCACTAATCTTGCAAATAAAATAATAGATTCAACAAACTAAATTAGTAGGAGGTCATTTCCATGATTCGCTACATTTTCACCCGAATCGGCTTCATGATGATTACGTTATTTATCATCATCTTGCTTTCATTTTTACTTATGAAAGCTCTACCTGGTTCTCCATTCAACGATGAACGGTTACCTGAAGCACAAAAAGAATTACTGTACAAAAAATACGGTCTAGATAAACCAGTACCTGTACAGTTTGGGATTTACCTGTCGAATCTTGTTCAAGGGGATTTAGGTGTTTCTTTTGTTTTTGATAATCGCCCGGTTACGAAAATTATTCAAGAACGCATTGGCGCATCGGCTATTCTCGGATTCCAAGCCGTTTTTGTCGGTACTATTATCGGCTTACTGTTAGGTATCGTAGCAGCATTAAAACATAACACCATGATCGATTACGGTGCAACCGTCTTAGCAGTACTCGGTATTTCTATTCCTTCATTTGTATTTGCAGGCTTTTTACAATATTGGGTTGGTGTTAAACTCGGCTGGCTGCCAATTGCTTTTTGGAATGGTTTTGAATACTCGATTTTACCAACCATCGCTTTAGCAGTTGGCGTTGTGGCAACTATTGCCCGCTTTACCCGCATTGAAATGTTAGAAGTACTCAACCAAGAATATATTTTAACCGCTCAATCAAAAGGATTATCGAATGCTTATATTATTACAAAACACGGGATTCGCAATGCGCTCATTCCAATCATTACAATTATCGGACCGTTAACTGTGAATACGATTACTGGTTCACTTGTTATTGAGAAAATTTTCAGTATCCCTGGTTTAGGGGAGCAATTTGTTAATTCGATTATTACAAATGATTATCAACTAATTATGGGCACAACGATTTTTTACGCTTTTTTATTTGTCAGTGTCATTTTAATTATTGATATTTTATACGGGTTCATTGATCCTCGTATTCGTGTAGCGGGAGGCGAATAATTTATGACAACCAAAATCACTGAAGGCACAAAGCATTATCCAGCCGATTTATTTGAACCTGCCTCTCAAGCAGATAACGTCTCTGATATTGTGCATCGACCTGAACAATCATTTTGGCAAGATGCATGGCGTGGTTTACGTAAAAATAAAGCAGCTATTGTCGGCTTATGTATTATTATTTTCGTTATTTTATTAGCTGTTTTCGGCCCATTTATGAATAGCCATGGCTACGATGAACAAAACATTGCGCGCACCAATTTACCACCAAAAGTTCCCGTTCTGGAACATTTGCCTTTCTTAGGTTTGAATGGTGTCGATGGGCGTGGCGTGGACCAATACGAAAAAAAGGGTATAACCGAATATTTTTGGTTCGGTACAGATGAATTAGGACGAGATTTATGGACACGAATTTGGCAAGGCACGCGTATTTCACTTTATATCGCCTTTCTCGCAGCCACGATTGATTTAATTATCGGTGTTGCTTATGGTGCTATCTCAGCCTTTTATGGGGGACGTACTGATAATGTCATGCAACGTATTATTGAAGTATTAGTTGGTATTCCAGGGTTAATAGTCAATATTCTTCTTATTCTGATTTTGAAGCCCGGCATCATTTCTATTACTCTCGCAATGGTTATCGTTGGCTGGATTAGTATGGCCCGTATCGTTCGCGCACAAATATTAAAGCTCAAATCATATGAATATGTACTGGCCTCCCGAACACTCGGAGCGAGTAACCAACGATTAATTTGGAAGCATTTAATTCCTAATACACTTGGCCCAATTATTGTCGCTACTACTTTTACTATACCTGGCGCGATTTTCACAGAAGCCTTACTTAGTTTTATCGGACTAGGGCTACAACCACCTACCGCTTCCTTAGGAACAATTGTGAATGACTCATATAAACTATTGCGCATTTACCCACATGGCATGATTGTTTCTTCTATTATTATTAGCTTAATTATGATTAGCTTCAATTTACTTGGAGATGGACTGCGCGATGCATTCGATCCAAAAGTACGTAAATAAGGAGGTGTTCACAATGAAAACCATTTTAGAAGTCAAGAATCTTAGCGTTTCCTTCAACACGTATAGTGGCGAAGTACAGGCTGTACGCAATGTTTCGTTTGACTTATATGAAGGCGAAACATTAGCAATCGTTGGCGAATCAGGGTCAGGGAAGTCCGTTACTTCGAAAAGCCTATTACGCTTAAATCCTCGTGAAACAACAATGATTAAAAATGGCCAAATCTTATATCATAACAAAAACATTTTAGATTACAGTGAACAGCAAATGCGTGGGCTTCGCGGGGCTGAAATCTCAATGATTTTCCAAGATCCTATGACTGCATTAAACCCTACGATGACGATTGGCAGTCAAATTGCAGAAAGCATTAAAAAACATACGTCTTTACGTGGTAAGCAAATAATAGAGCGGGTCATTGAATTATTACAACTCGTTGGCATTAAAGAAGCAGATAAACGCTATAAGCAATACCCACATCAATTTTCAGGTGGCATGCGTCAACGAATTGTCATTGCAATGGCACTTGCTTGTGAGCCGCGCATTATTATTGCAGATGAACCGACTACAGCATTGGATGTTTCGATTCAAGCCCAAATATTAGAATTGCTTAAAAACATCCAAAAAAAGATGAATCTCTCGATAATATTTATTACCCATGATTTAGGGGTTGTCGCAAAAATGGCTGACCGTGTTGCCGTGATGTATGCAGGTAAAATTATAGAAATTGGCTTAGTCGATGAAATTTTTTACCACTGTCAACATCCTTATACACAAGGGCTACTCGCTGCGATGCCGAATCCAGATATCGATGCGGAATCATTATATGCCATTCCAGGGACACCGCCTAACCTATTGCAGCCACCTGTGGGAGATGCCTTTGCGGCTCGCAATAAGCAGGCACTTAAAATTGACTTTCTAGAAGAACCACCTATGTTTAAAGTAAGCGATACGCATTATGCTGCAACTTGGCTATTGCACAAGCAGGCACCTACAATGATACCTGTTCATCAACAGCTAGCGCAGGAAAAGCAAAAAGAACGTGAGGAGACACCTCTATTTGATACAAACCATCCGTTTTTATCCTTAAAGGAAGTGAAGCAATATTTTAAATTAGGGAAAAATACAATTAACAAAGCGATAGATGGTATTACTTTTGATATTTATAAAGGGGAAATTTTCGGTTTAGTTGGCGAATCCGGCTGCGGCAAATCTACTACGGGACGCTCTATTATCGGACTCAATACGATAACAGATGGCACCATCCAAATTGATGGACAATCCATTTATGATGCACAGACAAAACAAGAGAAGCTTGCCATTCATCGCAAAGTACAAATGATTTTCCAAGACCCCTATTCTTCTCTGAATCCACGGATGAAAATAGCAGACATTATTGCGGAAGGTCTTGCAATTCATGGCGTACCGAAAAGTGAATGGAAAACAAACATTTATGAGCTTTTAGACGTTGTAGGCTTAACCAAGGAATATGCGAATCGTTATCCACATGAACTAAGTGGTGGACAACGTCAGCGCATTGGTATTGCACGTGCGCTTGCTGTAGAGCCGGAATTAATTATTGCCGATGAACCAATTTCTGCATTGGACGTGTCGATTCAAGCGCAAATCGTTAATTTGCTAAAAAAGCTCCAGAAGGAACGAGGGTTAACGTATTTATTTATTGCACACGATTTGTCGATGGTAAAATATATAAGCAATCGTATCGGGGTCATGCATCGAGGTAAAATTGTTGAGTTAGCGGAAAGTCAGGAACTTTATGACCACCCTATCCATCCTTATACAAAATCATTATTATCGGCTATTCCTCTGCCTGATCCTAAACTAGAGCATGAACGACAAAGGATTATTTTTGATGAAACCAAATACAACGCCAATGATCGAGCAAATGAAAAGTTTATAGAAGTCCGTCCAGGTCATTTTGTCATGCTTACGGAGGATGAATTAATGCAATATCACCAAACAAATGCTAAAGGTATATTGCAATGAAGTTATCTAAGGTGATGCTGGTGACTGTTTGCATTTTTTTATGTTCCTTGTGTTATTCGTTATTATCAAGCCACACTGTCGCACTACTAACAATGATTAACTACACGTTTATGTTATCGCTTGCTTGTACAATTGTTGGAGGCTCATTATTTGTTGTGCAAGGTGGTTTTTTCAATGGTATTGGTTATAGCTTTAAACGTTTTTTTGCTCGCGTTTCAAAAAATGGAGCGTACGCTTATGAATTAGATGGTAATCTGGAATTTATCCAAGCACCTACATATTCCTTTACTTATCCTCTTCTACTAGCTGGAACGCTCGGTTGTCTTATCACAACGATTTTATCTGTTGTGTTGTATTGAAAAACCAAAATGATTTCCCATTATACGGAAAAGCATGAGACTGTAGAGATAAAGGATAGATCTTCACTACAACAAGTCCTACCACTACTTTCGTGGTGGGGCTTACCTCGTCATATTCATTATTTGCGCTTTAGGATGCTGTGTAGAAATCTCCATAATGGACATTCATGTGATAGAAAAAGTGTTAGATTGACTGCCATCAATCTAACACTTTTTTTGCTGCGCCGTTGTTGTCCGCTTCGGCGGTGCTTTCCGCAGGCATACACGTAAGCCGCAACCCTCGCTTACGCGCAGGTTTGTTGCGTCTTACGCTGTGTGCGTTCCCGCAGGAGTCACCGCCTCCGCTACCAACAACTAGTTTTTTCTTCTAATTTATTATTCATGGCAAAAGAAAGATCAGTTCATATTTTATGCATGTTCCTTAGTGAAAATTTATCAATACCAATGTACGCTATTTAAGATTTTAAGCTTATGTCCCAGCCACTTTCCCTTTTATCCCTAATTCGTTTTTTTTACTTATCGATTTCAACCCATTTGTAGCTAATATCCGCTGAGAATGGATGTTCATATAAATTTTTCACATAAGGCTTCTTTAAACGACTTACACCTTTTTGGAATGTTGGAGCAAATGCCACATCTTCCATCATCAGCTTTTCAGCTTGTTGCATTAATTGCCAACGCTCCTTAATATCAGCAGTCGTTTTTGCTTGCTTAATTAACGCGTCCACTTCTGCATTTTTATAATGGGATTGGTTATAGTAAGCAGTTGATTCAAATAAATCAATATATGTCATCGGATCTTGAAAGTCCGGACCCCAGCCACCATAGTCTAAATCGTAGTCAACTGCGCCTTCTAATGCTAGTTTTTGTTTATTCGGCTGCATATTAATCGTTAGCTCTAAGCCAGCAAGATTGGTTTCTAATTGGTTTTTAATAAATTCAGCTGCTTTTTTTGATTCTGCTCGGTCATATGTTAAAAATTCTAGAGTTACTTTATCAACTCCTAGTTCTTGTAAACCAGTAGCCCACGCTTTTTTCGCCGCTTCAATATCTGTTTTATTCATATCACCATTCGCTTCGCGGAAATCAACGCCATTCTCATCCGTTGATAACCCTTGAGGGACTAAGTAGTAAGCAGGAATAGAACCGTCCTGTAAAATGACATCCGCAAATCCTTGTTTATCCCAAGCCATATCAATCGCTTTACGAATGTTTTTATTCCCTAAAAACTTGTTTTCATGATTCATACGAATAAAATACGTATTTGGTTTTAAAAATGTTGAATATTCTGGGCTATCTTTGTATTGCGCTACATACTCACTTGATAACTCAGTCGTATCAATTTCCCCTGCCTCATATAAGTTAACTGCTGTAGCAGTGTCTTTTACAATTTTTTGCGTAATTTTCGTTAGCTTAACAGCATCTTTGTCCCAATAGTTTTCATTTTTTGCAAAAGTCCATCCTTGTCCGTGCTGCCAAGACTCCATAATAAATGGACCATTATAAATCATGTTTGCTGCTTCTAACGCATATTGATCACCTTGCGCCTCTGTAAATTCTTCATTTAACGGGAAAAATGGCGCGTAAGTTGTTAAGCTTAAAAAATATGGAATTGGTGCATTTAGTTGCACTTCAAGCGTAAAATCATTTAGCGCTTTTATGCCGATTTTATCTACCTTGCCAAACAGTGGATCTCCTTCTGTTTGCACATTTGCAGCATTTTTAATATCGAGCATTAAATAAGAATAAATTGCTTGTGTTTCAGGATTAATTGCTCTTTTCCAAGCGTAGACAAAGTCATGCGCCGTAACCGGAGTGCCATTGCTCCACAGTGCGTCTTCACGTAACTTGAACGTATACACCGTACCATCTTCTGATACTTCATATGACGCTGCCATACCTGGCACAGGCGTATTCTCTGGTCCAATGCGATATAACCCCTCAAATACTGAATTCATCGCCGTTACAGCGAGTGCATCTACACTTCCTAAAGAACTCATCGTCGTTAAATCTCCGCCTGCAACTAAATGAAGTTCTTGTGTAACAGCAGACTCTCCCCCATCAGTAGCTTCTTTGTCCGTGCTATTTCCCCCAGTTGAGCTACCGGCTGAATTGTCTTCTTTACCATAGCAGCCCACTAATACAACGAGCATAAGACCTAACAATACAACGAGCCATTTCGTCTTTTTAGCCATACTCAAAACCCCTTTGATTTTATTGCACGATGGATACCGTACTGATTAACTAATATGCAATAATCATGCCGATACTTTTCTAGACTTATAAAACTGGCATAGAATTTGCAATATATTCTAGAAAGGGGGAATTACAACATGTCACAATTACAAAAAGTACGAGGAGCATTACAAAAACAACAAACAGAGGCACTTATCATCACAAACGATCAAAACCGTCGTTATTTAACTGGATTTACAGGGAGTGCTGGTACAGTAGTGATTACACCAACAAAGTCAATGTTACTTGTGGATTTTCGTTATACCGAACAGGCAACGAAACAAAGCCGTGCTTTTGAGGTACGTCAAATAGAGCGCGCACATTTATATGAAACGATTCAAGAGATTTTCGATGCCGAATCTATCCAAACAGTTGGATTTGAACAACAGCATGTGAGTTACTATACGTATCAATTAATGGCTAGTAAACTAACAGCTACATTAAAACCGCTATCAAATATTGTGGAAGATTTGCGAATGATTAAAACACCTAAGGAAATAGAACTAATAAAAAAAGCAGCGTGGATTTCAGACGAAGCGTTCCAACATATTTTAACATTTATTAAACCTGGTGTTTCAGAGATTGACATTGCCAATGAATTAGAAGCGCATATGCGTAAAAATGGTGCTACTGGGGCTGCATTCGATATGATTATCGCTTCTGGTAAGCGCTCCGCCCTACCACATGGTGTTGCAACTGACAAAATCGTAGAACAAGGCGATATGCTAACACTCGACTTTGGTGCTTATTATCAAGGTTATCGTTCAGATATGACGCGAACAATCGCTGTAGGTGAGCCACCAGAAAAATTAAAAGAAATCTATCAAATCGTATACGACTCATTGCAGCATGCGCTCATGCATATGAAAGCTGGTATAACAGGGAAAGAAGCAGATAGTTATAGCCGCGACTTTATTACAAGCAAAGGTTATGGGGAACATTATGGACACGGTTCTGGGCATGGGATTGGCTTAGATATTCACGAAAATATTTTTATGTCTACTGTTTGCGAAGATCTGCTAGAAGAGAATATGGTACTTACAGTGGAACCTGGTATTTATATAGCCGATTTAGGTGGTGTCCGAATAGAAGATGATGTCATTATCACAAAAGATGGCATTGAAATCATTACGCACTCACCAAAGGAGCTTATTATTTTATAAGCGCTTCATACTGTGAGAAGAATATTTCTATATTTTATACACTTAGTGTCGGCATGTTTAGATTTTAGACACATTCGTCGCATCTTTTGCTAACAGTAATTTTTAAGTAATTACATGTACATTACATTAGATATGTCAAAGTTTCTAGTCACCGGCTGATAAGAAATACTACCGACACGCTATTTTAATTATGAACATCATTTTCTAACGTTTTCTGGTAATTAAATAGAGAATCGAGGTTTTATTATGCATCTATCAATGAAACAAACACAAGATTTGAATTTAGTGATGACCGTGCAACTTCGCCAAGCCATTGAATTGCTACAGTATTCTACTCAAGAACTAGAGCAGTTTATCCGTGAACAAGAATTGATGAATCCATTAATAGCATTGATTGAGCCAACAGTCCCAGAACGTATGCCTACTTCAAAAGCTATAACTGGTCAAACAAACATGGTAGATACTTTATCTACATATGAACAAAATATTCGCGATGAGTTATTTGAACAAGTGAAGTTAACATTCTCTATAGACACAGATATAAAATTACTTAAACATATTATTTATCATTTAGATGACAACGGTTACTATGAACCACCTATTGTGCCTATTTATAAGGAGCATGAAATTCATAAAGGTATTCACTTATTACAAACAATTGGACCTCTTGGTGTTGGGGCACGCAGTTTACAAGAGTGTTTACTGTTACAAACAATTTATCGTCATGATGGTCCAAAACATACTGATGAAGTGATTGCCAATCATTTAGAAGCATTTGCAAATAAAAAATGGCAACAAATCGCGAATGAGTTACATATCTCGCTTTGCGATATGCAAGCCATTTATCAATTTATTCTAACTTTACAGCCAAAACTAAGTTCACTGTTCCATCAAGAAGCCATTCAACACAATACGCCGGACATTATTGTACAAGTTAAGGATAATGTTATTACATTTTCTTTAAATGACTTTTATTTGCCTAAACTTAAACTTCACCCTGACTACGTTCCATATATTACGAGCAATTCTTCTGACAAGGGTTATTTTAAAAAGCATTTATCAGATTATCAATGGCTCGTTAACAGTATTGAACAACGGCGCCTTACCATTATCAAAATTATGACGGCTCTTATTGACAAGCAAAAAGCCTTTTTTACACATGGCTTTGCTGCTTTACAGCCTCTCACATTGCGTGAAGTTGCTGAGCAAATTGGTGTACATGAATCAACCGTTAGTCGTGTTACAACAAATAAATATGTTCAAACACCATATGGTACGTATGAGCTTCGGGATTTATTTACTTCAAAATTACAAACAACTACAGGAGACAGCGTGTCCCAAGTAAAGGTGAAATCACTGCTGACTGACTATATTAAGAACGAAAATAAAAATAAACCGTTGTCAGATCAAAAAATTGCTAACTATTTCAAAACGAGTCATGGTATCGAAATTTCACGTCGTACGATTACAAAATATCGTGAGGAGATGAATATCCCATCATCTTCACGACGCAAGGAAATTCAATTTAGTTAAGCATTTGAAAGGAGCTATCGCATTGTCGATAGCTCCTTTCCTGTCTATTTTAAGGGGGGTTACACATTCAATTTTGTTTCATATTAACAAAGACGCTTTTTATTTCTGTATAGTTGGACAGGCCGTATTCGCCACCCATTTCGCGACCTATACCTGATTGCTTATAGCCACCAAACGGCATTGTTTCCCATTCTAAACCAAAATCATTGATCCATACGGTTCCTGCTTGTAGTTTACTAGAGATATAGTGAGCTTTTTTTACATTTTCCGTCCAGATACTTGCAGCTAATCCATACTTACTATCATTTGCACGTGCAATGACTTCTTCTATTGTTTCAAACGAAAAGATGGACATGACTGGCCCAAAAATTTCTTCTCGGGCAATTGTCATATGATCTTGTACATCTGCAAATACAGTAGGTTGCACAAAGTAACCTTTGTTAAATGCACGCCTACCACCTGCTACAAGCCGTGCACCTTCTGCTTTTCCTTTTTCGATAAAACCAAGTACTGTATTCAATTGTTTTTGCGACACGAGTGGACCCATTTCTGTCTGTGGATCTAATCCAGGTCCTAGTTTTACTTCTTGTGCTTTCTCAGCAAGCTTTTCCACGAATTGATTGTACAAACTACTGTGCACAAATACACGAGTACAAGCGCTACAGTTTTGACCATGATTATACATTGTTCCTGCAAATGTACCTTCGATTGCAGTTTCAATATCTGCATCTGCCAACACAATTGCTGGCGATTTACCCCCGAGTTCTAACGTCACACTTTTCACATCATCTGCTGCTTTTTTCATAACATGAATACCTGTTTTTGTTGAGCCAGTAAATGCAACCTTTGCGACACCTTCATGTGTGACAATGGCCTCTCCTGCCTCTCCTGTTCCAGGAACAATGTTCACAACACCATCCGGCAAACCGGCTTGTTTCATTAATTTCCCTACATATAATAATGACAACGGTGTTTCCGCTGCTGGTTTAATCACAACGGTACAACCAACTGCTAATGCAGCGCCTAATTTCCATGCAGCCATGGCAAGCGGGAAATTCCACGGAATAATTTGTCCAACAACACCTACCGGCTCATGAACCGTATAGTTTAAATAATTTTTAGATACTTGTACTGTTTGCCCTGTTATTTTTGTTGCCCAACCTGCATAATAACGGAAATGTTGCACAGTACCATCTACATCATCAGCTAATGCTGTTTCGTAAGGCTTCCCATTATCTAATGATTCTAACTGTGCTAATTCCTCACGGTGTTCCTCTAATAAATCCGCAAATTTATAAATAATACGTGAACGTTCAGCTGCCTCCATGAAAGACCACTCACCGTCAAATGCTTTTTGTGCTGCTAACACTGCGACGTTGATATCTTCAGCTTGTGCCTCACTTACAGTTGCAATGACTTCTTCATTCGCTGGATTTAAAACGTCAAAGCTTTTACCTGATTGAGATGCCACGTATTCACCGTTAATGTATAACCCAATCGGTGATTGTAAAAATTCTAGTACTTTTGGTTTCAGCGTTAATAAAGCCTCCATATTTGACACCCCTTTTGTTAATGAAGTTCAGTAACCAACACATCTAAGTCAGCCAAAATAGCTTTTAATTGCGCATCTTCTTCTGCCGTCAGTGGCAAACGTGGTAAACGGCATGGTCCACCTGCCCAACCTTTTAGTTCCATTGCACGTTTAGCAATTTGTACATATTTACCTGAGCCTTCTAAAAACGCACATAATGGTAAAAGTCGATCGTAAATGGACCACGCCTTTTCTAGATTACCCTCTTGTACATTGTTGTATAGTTCAGTTACAAGTTCAGGCACGATGTTCCCTGATACAGAAATCCAACCAACCGCACCGACAAGGAATGATTCAATTGCTAAATCTTCTGATCCACAAAATACTTTAATATCGTCTTGTCCTTGGCGTACAATATCACGTGCTTTGCCGATACTACCACTCGATTCTTTGATATGTGTGATGTTTGGTACTTCTCTGCCTACTTTTAATATCGTGTCCAAACCAATATCCACACCTGATGTGAACGGATTGTTATAAATCATAATTGGAAAGCTAACCGATTCTGCTACTGTTTTAAAGTGTAAATATATTTCCTCGTCTTTCGGATGTGCATAATAGGAGTTAATAAGTAATGCAGCGTCTGCTCCAGCCTGTTCAGCTTGTTGTGTATAGGCAACAGCATCCGCTGTAGTCTCTGCAGCTGTCCCTACGATTAACGTAATACGACCTTTAATTTGATCGACTGCTACTTCTACCGCTTTCATACGTTCTTCTTTTGACAAACTTACAAATTCCCCTGTACTACCGTTAATTGCAATGCCTGTTACACCTGCTTCAATAAAATGTTCAATATTTTGACGGAAACCATCCCAATCTATGTCTGTTTGATTTAACATCGGCGTTACTAATACTGGAAATACACCTTCTAATTTTTTCATCATTCTTTCCTCCTCCGTTTTAGTTATTACACAATGATGAATCCTTGTTGTAATGGATCTTCGATATCTACTACAAATTGATGGATTCCTGTGATATATCCTTTTAATGCAATTTCGTAGCCAACTTCATATTTTCGTGTCAACTCGATACTGCTGCCGAAAATACTATTATTTATTTGAACTGCTTGATCGCCTAATATAGCAGTTAAAGCTAATGTACTATCAACACTTGGCGAACGTAAAATATAGCCATCTCGTTCAAATGTTACTGAACGTACCATACTGTCTAATTTTTCATACACAATTACACCATCAGCATCATGATATTTGGCACTTTCAGTTATTCCCCAAGTGCTAATATAAGCTAATTCATCTAGCACGAGTGCCTTTATATGATGCGGTTTTTCCATCACAATATAGTGTCGTTCATCGTCCACTACAACTCGCTCACCGGCTATCCTTGCTGGCTTCACTGTCAAATGAACTGACAGTACTTCGTCTTTTGATTCCGAAAGTTTTACATATACTTGGTGGATACCTTTTACCGTTTCAATCGAATAGATGTTGTCGTCTGATAATTCAATTGTGCCGCATTCTAGTAATGCCGTTGTCGTTGCTACAAGTGCCTCATACTTAAAATCTGTCGATGCCCCATGTTGGAAAAATAATAACCGAAATGAAGCAACGGCAGATGGCAATATTACGCAGCCATGCATACCACGATGTCCTCGTGGCTCATTTAATAAAAGGTTTTTCGTATTTTCAAATTGTGTATTTAATGCAGTAGCCGCTTCTGCTATTTGTTCTTGATAAATGGCAATAGGTGATTGCACCACTATACGAAAGGCTTCCCCCACTACTTGTGTATCAATTGTTTGAAAAGATTTGTTATAGTTCATCTATATCCTCCTTTAGTGATCCATCGGTGGAATCATTAAATAGCCTTCTTTTAATGGATCTTGCTCATTGTAAAAGAATTTATGCATGCCCATTACCCATGCAGACCCTGTTACTTCAGGGATAACGGCCACCCCATCACCTACTGTTACTTCCTCTAGTACACGTGCTGTAAATAATGTTCCTACGATACTTTCATAAACAAATGGTTCATTGACTGCCAGCTCATTTTTCGTATAAAGCGTAGCAATTTTAGCTGACGTTCCTGTACCACATGGTGACCGGTCTATCCCACCTGGTGGTACAACGACTGTATTTTTTAAATGTGCTAATTCATTGGTAGCATCCGTATAAAACTCCATATGTGTGAGTCCCTCAATAAATGAAAACTCAGGATGGACAATCTTTTCTTTGGCATTGACAGCATTTCGGAGACGAATACCTGTATTAATGATTGCTGTCGCATTTTCTACTGATAAATCAAGACCTATTTTACGAGCATCGACAATACCATAAAAATTGCCCCCATAGGCTATTTCACATTCAACTGTCCCTAGCTCTGGATCCTCAATATCCACTTTTTTTAATAGAAATGAAGGTACATTTTTAAATGTCACTTCTTTCGCAATTCCTTCTTCTACTTTAATTTGTACATCGATTAAACCTGCTGGCGTGTCTAATGTAATATTTGTATACGGTGTTTGAATGTCTATTAATTTTGCTTCGACAAGTGCTGTACATACACCAATCGTATCGTGTCCACACATTGGTAAGTAGCCACCCGTTTCGATATAAATAACACCAAGATCAGCATCTGGATGGCAAGGGTCAGTAATAATCGCACCTGACATAACACTATGGCCGCGGGGTTCGTTCATCAAAAACTTGCGTATCCAGTCGTAATGTTTTTGCATATATAACATTTTGTCTGACATCGTTTCCCCTTTTAGTTTCGGCATACCACTAATAAGTGACCTTGTTGGATTGCCCCCTGTATGGGTATCAATTGTGGTAAATAGCTTTTGGAATTTCATGTGTGAAGTACTCCCTTCTGAAATCGATTCATATTAACTGGCTCCGTCGGAATACACGTATTTTTATGTTGCAGCAATTCTTGCACGAGTTTTCCTGTAACGGCAGCTAAGCTTATACCGTCCCCTTCATGACCTGCCGCTATATAGAAGCCAGGTACTTGCTCTACTTCACAAATAATTGGTAAATGATCCTCCGTCCATGGTCTTAACCCACAATATGTACGAATAATCGACATATCGGCGATTTTCGGATAAAAGCGCATAGCACGCCTTGCAATCATTTTGACAACATCATGATTGACTTTTGTATCAAACCCAACAAATTGACGACTACTCCCGATTAAAAAATTTTGTGCTTCGGTTGGTTCAAAAACTAATGCCACACCGTATTTTTCAATATCCGCATCCACCATCCGCTCTCCACCAAATTTAGAAATTAAATAGCCAAATTCCATCACTTTGCGAAGACCTACTGGCTCTTGACGAGACGCCACAATAAGGTGTCCTTTACGCGGCTGTATTGGAATATCGATGCCTAACATCTGGCCAATGCTTGGAGCCCAAATACCACAAGCATTAATTACTTTGTTAGCCGTCATCGTCTCCACATTTGTATCGATTAAAAATGTGCCATCTGACTGCTTCTTAATCATTCTGACTTCGGTATGTTTTCTTATGTTTGCGCCTAATTTTTCTGCTGAATGGAACATGGAAAACGTCAGCATATACGGATTCACTGTTGAGTCGGTTTTACACTCAAGCCCACCATATAAATCGTCTGCAAAAAACTTTGATTCATTTCTTAAATCTGCGCGGTCTAACATTTTAAAATCTAAACCCGCTTGTTTTTGCCGTGTCACCCATTGCTGTGCAGCTTCCATTTCTACTTCACTTTCACAAACAAGAATACTTCCTGGGTTACGATATTCAAATTTAATTTCCAAGTCTTTATCTAAGTCATGTACTAATTGTTGGCTTACTAATGACATTTGGCTATCAAAGCCCGGGTCCTTATCAATGGCTAAAATATTGCCATCACAACGAGAAGATGTACCACTCGCTAATTCATTTTTTTCGAGTACCGTTATTTCAAGTCCCGCCTTTGCACAATAATAAGCAATTGCCGCTCCAATAATGCCTCCGCCAATAATAACGATATCATGATGAGATGTCCCCAAGGTTCTCCCCCCTTTTTTAACTAGCACTTAACATTGTGCAAAAACTATGCCAATCTAAACATCTGAAATTTGTTTGATTAAGAAGCCACTAT
Source organism: Lysinibacillus capsici (assembly GCF_020217405.1). Lineage (NCBI taxonomy): Bacteria > Bacillati > Bacillota > Bacilli > Caryophanales > Bacillaceae > Lysinibacillus > Lysinibacillus capsici. The sequence continues at coordinate 4,220,678 of NZ_CP084108.1, forward strand.
ATGTCAAAATAAATTTTAATATTCTAAAAAATTTGACACACGGTTACGAAGGGGGACTTACATTGCATCCATACCATTTAATTATGAATAAAATGCTAAAACGAAATTTCGCTTTTATCCCTATAGAAGAAGTCATTACTAAAATGAATAATGATAAAATACAGTATTTTGTTATTGAAAATGACAAACCTTATGCCGTTAAAAGAGGCAAACGAAAAAGTGATATTAACTATATCGCCTGTCAAATTATTCGTATGGATTGTCCGCTCAAAACAGCGCTTGATTATTTAGAGGAATATGAGTATTTACTTGTGCGTGACGAAGAAAAAAAATATATAGGTTATTTATGGAAAGAATCCTTAATGCATGATCTTGCCTATGAATTAGAGTGTACTAACGCTTACTTAAACACTATTTTAGAAACCATTAATGAATCATGTACTGTCATTGATGGTAATCAAAACGTCATTTATTGGACAAAAGGTGCCGAAAGTATTTTTTCTGTATCTGGCAATCATATTATTGGACAACCTATCACGAATTTCTTTAAAGAAGACCAACTTGAAATATTACATACATTACAGCATGGGAAATCCGTTTATCAGCAACAACATTTTCCTCGTGAAGATCTTGTCGTGATGATTAATTCAAACCCTGTTATGTTAAATGATAAAACGATTGGCGCAGTGGTGGCAGAGACAGATATTACGCATGTAAAAAAATTAAACGAGGAGCTCCATATTACATCGGAAAAATTACTGAATTTAGAGAAACAGATGAATACGAATGGCTTAGCGTATGATCCTTTTACATTAATCCGTGGCAATAGCCCACAGCTTAAAAATGTGCTTGAAAAAGTAAAAAAAGTCGCTGAAACAGAAGCCAATATTTTAATATATGGTGAAAGTGGGGTCGGCAAAGAGCTTTTCGCTCGAGCCGTCCATGCCATTCGAGAAAAACCTGAAGCGCCCTTTGTAGCAATCAACTGTGGGGCCATTCCAAGCGGCTTATTTGAAAGTGAGATTTTCGGTTATGAAAAAGGGGCCTTTTCTGGTGCCCATCAAAAAGGAAAAAAGGGGAAGGTTGAGTTAGCACGTGGCGGCACCTTGTTTCTAGATGAAATTGGGGAAATGCCTTTAGACATGCAAGTGAAAATTTTGCGATTGCTACAAGAAAAAACATTTTATGCTGTCGGTGGCACAAAAGAAATGGATGTTGATTTTAATTTAGTTGCTGCTACGAATAGGGACTTAAAACAATTAGTAGCAGAAGGAAAATTTAGAGAAGATTTATATTATCGTTTAAATGTTGTAAATTTCACTGTTCCCCCATTACGAGAGCGTGCATCAGATATTTTAGAAATTAGTAACTATTTTTTATATGAAAAATCGATTAAATACAACCGCCCTATTCAAGGAATTCCTCCTGAGATTGTCAATATTCTATTACACTATCAGTGGCCAGGAAATGTACGTGAACTTAGTAATGTTATAGAACGGCTCGTTGTTTTTTCAAATGAGGGAGCCATTCATGTAGAAGATTTACCAGCCGATATTTTGGCAGCTGTTCCTAAAGCAGAACTACTAGAGGTACCAAAAGACTTGCCCCAAAGCAATGGCACCCAATTAAGTGAACAGCTTGAACATTATGAGCGAGAAATTATTTTGCAACAACTGACTTCTGTGAATGGCAATAAAAAGATGTGTGCAAAAAAATTAGGCATTACACGCGCCACTTTATACAACCGATTAAAAAGGCTAAATATAGATGTCTAATTTTTTTAAACTGTCCATTTTTTATACACGTATTGTTTGATACTTTATACATTCGTTGGATGCTGATTAAAATAATAAAAGAAATTATCTGGCATAGTTTTTGCAGTAACTATATATGTAAATAAAAATTGCGTATTAGGGGTGTAGGCTATGCAAAATAAAACTATGATGGTATGTCGTTGTGAAGAAGTTAGCTTCGATGAACTAGTCAAAACAGCATCTGAATATAATTGTTCTGCACGAGAACTAAAATTACGTACGCGTGCGGGAATGGGCTACTGTGGTGGTCGTACTTGTCGTACAATGGTAGACCAAATCGCACATATCTATCAGCCAAGAAGCAATAATGACATATCATTAAAATACCAAGCGCCCATTCGTCCGGTGCGTTTTGCGGATTTAGGGGAGGTTAAATCATGACAGAACGTATTATGAGTCATCCTATTTTGGGAGATCTGCCACACAAGGAAAAAGTATCTTTTACTTTTGATGATCAATTATACGAAGCATATAAAGGCGAATCATTAGCAGCTGCATTACTTGCCCAAGATATCCGCACATTACGCGTGCATGAGGAAACTGGTCATCCACGTGGTATTTATTGTAATATTGGTCATTGCTTTGAATGCCGTGTAAATATCAACGGCTTAGATGGAGAACGTGCATGTATTACGCCAGTCACTGAAGGTATGGTTGTAAAGAGTGGCAAAGTACTTCCAACGACGGTACGTGATTGGAGGAAACATCATGGGAAATAAAGTAATTATTATCGGTGCTGGTCCTGCTGGTCTTTCTGCAGCTATTACTTTGGCTGAAAAAAATATTGGCGTTGTCGTTATAGATGAGTACCTTTATGCAGGCGGACGTTTACTTGGACAACTTTACGAAGAAAGCCCAAATAAATGGTGGAATGGCATAGTAGAATCCGAACGATTATTAGCTCGTGCCAAAGAATTGAATGTCGAGTTTTCTTTACAAACGTCCGTTTCAGATTTAGAAAAAATAGATCAAGATTGGGTACTCCATACGAATAAAGGTGTTTTCCATACAAAGCAGTTGCTCTTAGCTACAGGTGCCGCTGAATCACCGTTCCCTATTCCAGGATGGACGTTGCCTGGTGTGATGTCTGTAGGGGCTGCGCAAGTCATGACAAATGTGCATCGGGTAAAGCCCGGCAAGCGCGGCGTTATTATTGGTGTTAATGTGCTTTCTTCTGCAATTGCTATGGAGTTGCAAATCGCTGACGTGCAAGTGGCAGCTATCACATTACCTGCAGCCAATTTATTAACAATTAATAGTAGTAATCCATTAGAGGTAATGAATTCTTTATTGCATGTTTCTCATATGGCCCCTTCTCCACTTATAAAAATTGGTAGTAAGTTTATGAAAAATGAATTCCTAAAGAAACTTGGGATTACGTTCTATCCTAAAGATGGGGTTAGAATGTGGGGGATTCCAATTATGTTGCGAAAAGCTGTTATTGAAATTGTGGGTAAAGACCAAGTTGAAGGTGTTGTTCTTGCAACAGTCAATATAGATGGTTCTATTGTTCCAGGCAGTGAGAAACGCATTGATGTAGATTTTGTTTGTATCGCAGGAGGATTATATCCGTTAGCAGAATTGGCCTCTTTAGCAGGTTGCCCCTTCCATTATATTGAACAATTAGGCGGATTCGTCCCTCTACATAATGAACAAATGGAGACGAACTTAACAGGCTTACATGTTGCGGGCAATATTACAGGAATTGAAGGCGCAAAAGTAGCATTAGCACAAGGAAAAGTTGCTGCCCTCACTATTGCATCCAAGTTAGGTGCTAGCGTTACGCAACTAGACATTCAACAAGCAATTGAAGATGTAGAAACAACAAGGGCTAATGCCCATATCCAATTCCATCCGGAAGTTTTAGTAGGTCGTCAAAAAATGAAGGAAATATGGTCACAAACTTTGTCACATACGCTAAGTTAATTATGTCCATTTTTTTAGACAAAAGTAAAAAAGTGTATACAGTTTTTAAATCAATTGTTCCTATAAAAAATCTTTCTCTAGCTTTTTAAGAGAAAGATTTTTTATTTTTTTATAGCCTTAATCCATTCATTTCGTTGTCGAAAAAACATGAAGCTCAATTATTGGCATAAAAAATGCATTATCCATTAGTAAGAAATTAAAGTTGAAAGGAGGGTTTCTATAGAACGATAGAGGAAGAAACAAGGATGTGGGCTGTGAAATGATTCTTTAAGGGGGAGAATAAATGGAAGCAATCGTAAATACTTTAGTTGATTACATTTGGGGAAATGCACTCGTTTACTTAGCATTAGGTGTAGGCTTATATTTCACTGTTATTACAAAAGCTGTTCAATTTCGTTATATTCCTGAGATGATACGGTTATTGCGTCAACGAGGGGAAACGAACGAAGGCATCTCTTCTTTTCAAGCTTTCTGTATGGCGTTGTCTGGACGTGTCGGGGTTGGTAATATTGCTGGGGTGGCAACTGCTATTGCTGCTGGGGGACCCGGTGCAGTATTTTGGATGGGAGTTATGGCCTTCCTCGGTGGAGCAAGTGCATTCATCGAATCAACTTTAGCACAAGTATACAAAGAAAAGGCGGATAATCAATATCGTGGTGGATCTCCCTATTATATTGAAAAAGGGTTAAAATTAAAAGGATTTGCCATCTTTGTAGCAATCGTAATTTGTATTTCGTATGGAATTTTAGTGCCAGGGATTCAAGCAAACACAATAGCTGCTTCATTCGATACAGCATTTCATTTTCCACCATTTGTAACAGGTATAATTATTGTTGTACTTTTAGCATTAATCATTTTTGGTGGCATTAAGCGGATTGCACGAGTAGCAGATAAAGTTGTCCCAATTATGGCGCTTGCTTATGTTCTATTAACAATCATTATTTTAGGAGCTAATTTAAGTGCAATTCCTGGAATGCTTAAATTAATCGTTACAAGCGCATTTGGTACAAATGAAATATTCGGAGGTATCGTTGGAGCGGCTATTGCCTGGGGTGTAAGACGTTCAGTATTTTCAAATGTGGCTGGTGCAGGTGAAGCAACATTCAGTTCAGCTGCCGCTGAAGTAACACACCCAGCTAAACAAGGTTTAGTCCAAGGTTTCTCGATTTATATTGATACGATAATCGTTTGCACAGCAACGGCTTTAATGATTTTAATAACAGGTATGTATAATGTAACACCTCCTGGCGCTACATCACCGCTTGTAGAGAACGTTCCAGGCCTTGTTGCAGGTACTGCTTATACGCAAGCCGCTGTATCTACTGTATTTCATAATCTTGGAAGTAGTTTTGTAGCCATTGCCATTTTCCTTTTTGCCTTTACAACTTTAATGGCATACTATTATATAGCAGAAACGACAATTGTATATCTAGATAAGAAATTACAATATCCAATATTAAAATTCGTTTTAAAAATTATTTTTTTAATAGTCGTTTACATCGGAAGCATTCAATCTGTGAGCCTTATGTGGGGATTGGGGGATATTGGATTCGGAAGTATGAGCTATTTAAACTTTATTGTAATCGTTTTATTATCAAAACCTGCTATCAAAGTTTTGCGCGATTATGATCGTCAAAAGAAGGCAGGCCTGGATCCTATTTTCGATCCACGTGAGGTTGGCATTGAAAACGCCGATTTTTGGATTGCATACAGTGATAGATTTAAAAAGAAGAAATAAGTATGAAATAAAAAACAGTCAGCACTCAGCTGACTGTTTTTGTTGCCTAGCGACGTCCTACTCTCACAGGGGGAAGCCCCCAACTACCATCGGCGCTAAAGAGCTTAACTTCCGTGTTCGGTATGGGAACGGGTGTGACCTCTTTGCCATCATCACTAGACTTTTATTCGACCTCCAATACACGGCGTATTACGGCGTCTTGAAGCTCTCTTTTTTGTTGAAAGAATTATTCTTTCAAAACTGGATAAACGGTGCATTGAATGTTTCAAACTTTTTTGGTTAAGTCCTCGATCGATTAGTATTCGTCAGCTCCATGTGTCACCACACTTCCACCTCGAACCTATCTACCTCATCGTCTTTGAGGGATCTTACTTACTTGCGTAATGGGAAATCTCATCTTGAGGGGGGCTTCATGCTTAGATGCTTTCAGCACTTATCCCGTCCACACATAGCTACCCAGCGATGCCTTTGGCAAGACAACTGGTACACCAGCGGTGTGTCCATCCCGGTCCTCTCGTACTAAGGACAGCTCCTCTCAAATTTCCTACGCCCACGACGGATAGGGACCGAACTGTCTCACGACGTTCTGAACCCAGCTCGCGTACCGCTTTAATGGGCGAACAGCCCAACCCTTGGGACCGACTACAGCCCCAGGATGCGATGAGCCGACATCGAGGTGCCAAACCTCCCCGTCGATGTGGACTCTTGGGGGAGATAAGCCTGTTATCCCCGGGGTAGCTTTTATCCGTTGAGCGATGGCCCTTCCATGCGGAACCACCGGATCACTAAGCCCGTCTTTCGACCCTGCTCGACTTGTAGGTCTCGCAGTCAAGCTCCCTTGTGCCTTTACACTCTACGAATGATTTCCAACCATTCTGAGGGAACCTTTGGGCGCCTCCGTTACCTTTTAGGAGGCGACCGCCCCAGTCAAACTGTCCGCCTGACACTGTCTCCTGCCCCGCTAAGGGGCATGGGTTAGAATTTCAATACAACCAGGGTAGTATCCCACCGACGCCTCCTTCGAAGCTGGCGCTCCGAGATCTCTGGCTCCTACCTATCCTGTACAAGTTGTACCAAAATTCAATATCAGGCTACAGTAAAGCTCCACGGGGTCTTTCCGTCCTGTCGCGGGTAACCTGCATCTTCACAGGTACTATAATTTCACCGAGTCTCTCGTTGAGACAGTGCCCAGATCGTTACGCCTTTCGTGCGGGTCGGAACTTACCCGACAAGGAATTTCGCTACCTTAGGACCGTTATAGTTACGGCCGCCGTTTACTGGGGCTTCAATTCGCAGCTTCGCTTGCGCTAACCACTCCTCTTAACCTTCCAGCACCGGGCAGGCGTCAGCCCCTATACGTCACCTTACGGTTTTGCAGAGACCTGTGTTTTTGCTAAACAGTCGCCTGGGCCTATTCACTGCGGCTCTCATGCGCTTGCACGCTCAAGAGCACCCCTTCTCCCGAAGTTACGGGGTCATTTTGCCGAGTTCCTTAACGAGAGTTCTCTCGCACACCTTAGGATTCTCTCCTCGACTACCTGTGTCGGTTTGCGGTACGGGCACCTCTCACCTCGATAGAGGCTTTTCTTGGCAGTGTGAAATCAGGAACTTCGTCCATACGGACTCGCCATCACAGCTCAACGTTACAGTGTGCGGATTTGCCTACACACACGCCTTACTGCTTGGACGCGCACAACCAACGGCGCGCTTACCCTATCCTACTGCGTCCCCCCATTTCTCAAACGGTGAGGAGGTGGTACAGGAATATCAACCTGTTGTCCATCGCCTACGCCTATCGGCCTCGGCTTAGGTCCCGACTAACCCTGAGCGGACGAGCCTTCCTCAGGAAACCTTAGTCATACGGTGGACGGGATTCTCACCCGTCTTTCGCTACTCATACCGGCATTCTCACTTCTAAGCGCTCCACCAGTCCTTCCGGTCTGACTTCAACGCACTTAGAACGCTCTCCTACCACTGACATCGTAGATGTCAATCCACAGCTTCGGTGAATCGTTTAGCCCCGATACATTTTCGGCGCAGCGTCACTCGACCAGTGAGCTATTACGCACTCTTTAAATGATGGCTGCTTCTAAGCCAACATCCTGGTTGTCTGTGCAACGCCACATCCTTTTCCACTTAACGATTACTTTGGGACCTTAGCTGGTGGTCTGGGCTGTTTCCCTTTTGACTACGGATCTTATCACTCGCAGTCTGACTCCCGTGTATAAATATCTGGCATTCGGAGTTTGTCTGAATTCGGTAAACCGGGATGGCCCCCTAGTCCAAACAGTGCTCTACCTCCAGTATTCTCATCACGAGGCTAGCCCTAAAGCTATTTCGGAGAGAACCAGCTATCTCCAAGTTCGATTGGAATTTCTCCGCTACCCACACCTCATCCCCGCACTTTTCAACGTGCGTGGGTTCGGGCCTCCAGTAAGTGTTACCTCACCTTCACCCTGGACATGGGTAGATCACCTGGTTTCGGGTCTACGACCACGTACTACTTCGCCCTATTCAGACTCGCTTTCGCTGCGGCTCCGCCTTCTAAAGCTTAACCTTGCACGTAATCGTAACTCGCCGGTTCATTCTACAAAAGGCACGCTATCACCCATTAACGGGCTCTAACTACTTGTAGGCACACGGTTTCAGGATCTCTTTCACTCCCCTTCCGGGGTGCTTTTCACCTTTCCCTCACGGTACTGGTTCACTATCGGTCACTAGGTAGTATTTAGCCTTGGGAGATGGTCCTCCCGGATTCCGACGGAATTTCACGTGTTCCGCCGTACTCAGGATCCACTCAGGAGAGAACGAACTTTCGACTACAGGGCTTTTACCTGCTCTGGCGGACCTTTCCAAGTCGCTTCATCTAACTCGCTCTTTTGTAACTCCGTATTGAGTGTCCTACAACCCCAAGAGGCAAGCCTCTTGGTTTGGGCTCTTCCCGTTTCGCTCGCCGCTACTCAGGGAATCGATTTTTCTTTCTCTTCCTCCAGGTACTTAGATGTTTCAGTTCCCTGGGTCTGCCTTCAAGACGCTATGTATTCACGTCAAGATACTACGCGATTAAACGTAGTGGGTTCCCCCATTCGGAAATCTCCGGATCAAAGCTCACTTACAGCTCCCCGAAGCATATCGGTGTTAGTGCCGTCCTTCTTCGGCTCCTAGTGCCAAGGCATTCGCCGTGCGCCCTTAATAACTTAACCAAGTTATTAAGCCTATAAAAAAACTTAAAAAATAAATGTGTTTGTTACAATTTCAATGTCGTTTTATCCAGTTTTCAAAGAACAAGTTTTGAAGTGTTTCATTCAGAAGAATGAACCTTCAAAACTGAACGCAAAACGTAATCTTACAAACCCAAGGTTTGTATTCCGAAAGTATCCTTAGAAAGGAGGTGATCCAGCCGCACCTTCCGATACGGCTACCTTGTTACGACTTCACCCCAATCATCTATCCCACCTTCGGCGGCTGGCTCCAAAAGGTTACCTCACCGACTTCGGGTGTTACAAACTCTCGTGGTGTGACGGGCGGTGTGTACAAGGCCCGGGAACGTATTCACCGCGGCATGCTGATCCGCGATTACTAGCGATTCCGGCTTCATGTAGGCGAGTTGCAGCCTACAATCCGAACTGAGAACGACTTTATCGGATTAGCTCCCTCTCGCGAGTTGGCAACCGTTTGTATCGTCCATTGTAGCACGTGTGTAGCCCAGGTCATAAGGGGCATGATGATTTGACGTCATCCCCACCTTCCTCCGGTTTGTCACCGGCAGTCACCTTAGAGTGCCCAACTAAATGATGGCAACTAAGATCAAGGGTTGCGCTCGTTGCGGGACTTAACCCAACATCTCACGACACGAGCTGACGACAACCATGCACCACCTGTCACCGTTGCCCCCGAAGGGGAAACTATATCTCTACAGTGGTCAACGGGATGTCAAGACCTGGTAAGGTTCTTCGCGTTGCTTCGAATTAAACCACATGCTCCACCGCTTGTGCGGGCCCCCGTCAATTCCTTTGAGTTTCAGTCTTGCGACCGTACTCCCCAGGCGGAGTGCTTAATGCGTTAGCTGCAGCACTAAGGGGCGGAAACCCCCTAACACTTAGCACTCATCGTTTACGGCGTGGACTACCAGGGTATCTAATCCTGTTTGCTCCCCACGCTTTCGCGCCTCAGCGTCAGTTACAGACCAGAAAGTCGCCTTCGCCACTGGTGTTCCTCCAAATCTCTACGCATTTCACCGCTACACTTGGAATTCCACTTTCCTCTTCTGCACTCAAGTCCCCCAGTTTCCAATGACCCTCCACGGTTGAGCCGTGGGCTTTCACATCAGACTTAAAGGACCGCCTGCGCGCGCTTTACGCCCAATAATTCCGGACAACGCTTGCCACCTACGTATTACCGCGGCTGCTGGCACGTAGTTAGCCGTGGCTTTCTAATAAGGTACCGTCAAGGTACAGCCAGTTACTACTGTACTTGTTCTTCCCTTACAACAGAGTTTTACGATCCGAAAACCTTCTTCACTCACGCGGCGTTGCTCCATCAGGCTTTCGCCCATTGTGGAAGATTCCCTACTGCTGCCTCCCGTAGGAGTCTGGGCCGTGTCTCAGTCCCAGTGTGGCCGATCACCCTCTCAGGTCGGCTACGCATCGTCGCCTTGGTGAGCCGTTACCTCACCAACTAGCTAATGCGCCGCGGGCCCATCCTATAGCGACAGCGAGATGCCGTCTTTCAGTCTTTCACCATGAAGTAAAAGAGATTATTCGGTATTAGCCCCGGTTTCCCGGAGTTATCCCAAACTATAGGGTAGGTTGCCCACGTGTTACTCACCCGTCCGCCGCTAACGTCAAAGGAGCAAGCTCCTTTTCTGTTCGCTCGACTTGCATGTATTAGGCACGCCGCCAGCGTTCGTCCTGAGCCAGGATCAAACTCTCCATAAAAGAAATTTGATTAGCTCAAATTGTTTTGCTGGCATCATGTTTGATGTCCAAAATTGTGTTTCGTTCACTAGCAAAGCTAGCTACTTAAAAATTTATTGATTACGTTTTGCTTGTTCAGTTTTCAAGGTTCATATTGTCGCCCTTTTGGACAACTATTTAAATCTATCATACAACCAAAAGGTTGTCAATACTTTTTTTGGAGCGGGTGATGAGAATCGAACTCACGACATCAGCTTGGAAGGCTGAGGTTTTACCATTAAACTACACCCGCATATATTTTCTTAAAAATGGCGCGCCCGGCAGGAGTCGAACCCACAACCTTCTGATCCGTAGTCAGACGCTCTATCCAATTGAGCTACGGGCGCATATGAAATTAATTGACTTGGTGCGGCCGAGAGGACTTGAACCTCCACGGGGTTGCCCCCACTAGGCCCTCAACCTAGCGCGTCTGCCGTTCCGCCACGACCGCATTCGATTAGTAACTTTTTTATTATACTATGATAATTTGAAAAGTCAACTCTTTTTCTTAAAGAGATGAGCCATGAAGGACTCGAACCTTCGACCCTCTGATTAAAAGTCAGATGCTCTACCAACTGAGCTAATGGCTCGAATTAAGAAATGAATGGCTGGGGTACTAGGATTCGAACCTAGGCATGACGGAATCAAAATCCGTTGCCTTACCGCTTGGCTATACCCCAATAAGTGGCGGTCCCGACCGGGATCGAACCGGCGATCTCCTGCGTGACAGGCAGGCATGTTAACCGCTACACCACGGGACCAAAATATTATTTACATTAAATTATGAAAAATGACCCCTACGGGATTCGAACCCGTGTTACCGCCGTGAAAGGGCGGTGTCTTAACCACTTGACCAAGGGGCCATGGCTCCGAAGGCAGGACTCGAACCTGCGACAACCTGATTAACAGTCAGGTGCTACTACCAACTGAGCTACTTCGGAATAATTCATGTTATGTTGTCGCCGTTATCTTGTCGACTTTTACTATTATAGGGACAACTCAACAAAACGTCAACTATTTTTTAAACTTTTTTTACTCCAATAATTTTAATTTCCCCAAACACTTACTGCAACAATACTTTTCAACATTCATTTTTATTTTCCGTATATATAATTGGTGGCAATTGACACAAGTATATGTATAGCGTCGTCGCTGTTTTTTAACTGTAGCTTTAGGGACATGTAAAACTGCACAAAATCGGGGGGCATCTACTTTCCTTAATAATTCTCTAAAATCTTTATCTCGATGCTGATACCCTTTACCTTCAATATGTAGGTGATAATGGCATAATTCGTGTAAAACAATACCTTGAATCTCCTCCAAACCGTATAACTCATAGGCTTTAGGATTAATCTCAATATTATGGGATTGTAAAAGATATCGTCCTCCCGTTGAACGTAATCTCGCATTAAAGTAGGCTTGATGCAGAAATGGCCTCTGAAAGTTTTCTAAAGATAAGCGACGAACAAGCTCTTGTAATTCTTGATTGTCCATAGTAATCACCTCTAACAACAAGAATACCACACTGCTTAGTATAGACAGTGTGGCAAAAATTTAGTACTCAAACTAATACTTGATTTTTAGGTGGAAGCATCGTTAAAGAGATACGTCCTTTCGTTATATCTATTTGTTCAACCCAGACAGTTACAATATCCCCAAGCGCCACAACTTCTAATGGATGCTTAATACGTTTATTTTGGAGTTTAGAAATATGCACAAGTCCATCTTGCTTCACGCCAATGTCAACAAATGCGCCGAAATCTACTACATTTCTTACCGTCCCCTGCAATTCCATACCAACTTTTAAATCTTCCATTTTTAATACATCAGTCTTAAGCAATGGTTGTGGGAATGCATCACGTGGGTCACGACTAGGTTTCATTAAAGTATCCACGATATCTTGAATTGTCACAACTCCTACTCCAAGCACATCACTTAACTTTTGGATATTTAGTGCTGCAATAGCTTCCTCTGCCTTCTGTGTCCCTAACTCTTTTTTATCTATTTGAGCCTCTGCTAATATTTGCTCAGCAAGAGCATAGCTCTCAGGATGAATACCTGTAGCATCAAACGGATTTTTTGCTTCTGGGACACGTAGGAAACCAATAGCTTGTTCATACGTTTTGGCGCCTAACCTTGGAATCTTCTTTAATTGCGCACGTGTAGTAAATTGACCATTTTCCTCTCGCGTCTTTACGATATTCTCTGCAACAGTTTTTGATAGGCCAGAAACGTATTGTAAGAGTGATGATGAAGCCGTATTTACATCAACACCAACTTGGTTAACAGCAGTTTCTACTATAAAAGATAGTGATTCATTTAATTTTTTTTGAGAAACATCATGCTGATACTGACCTACACCCACAGCTTTTGGTTCAATTTTCACTAACTCTGATAAAGGGTCCTGTAAGCGACGTGCAATGGAGACAGCACTACGTTGTTCAACCTGTAAATCAGGAAATTCTGTACGTGCAATTTCAGACGCTGAATAAACAGATGCCCCCGCTTCATTGACAATCACATAGGCTATGTCAGTAGTAAGCTCATTTAATACATCCGCGATAAATTGTTCTGTCTCTCGAGATGCTGTACCATTACCAATGGCAATTATACTTATTGGATACTTTGCCAAAATTCCTTTTACAATAGCTTTGGATTTTGCTACATCTGGTTTCGGTGGATGTGGGTAAATAGCTGTAACCTCAAGCATTTTCCCAGTTTCATCTACAACTGCTAGCTTGCAACCTGTACGGTAAGCTGGATCAACCCCTAAAACATATTTACCTTTCATAGGTGGCTGAAGCAATAGGTTACGTAAATTTTCGGAAAAAATATGAATAGCCTGTGCCTCAGCTTTTTCTGTAAGCTCGTTTCGCAATTCCCTTTCAATTGAAGGCTGAATTAAACGCTTGTACGAATCCTCGATTGCTAGTTTAACTTCTGCAATAGCAGGAGACGAACCAGTTGCAGGTATCCATTCTTTCCACATAATCATTAATACTCGGTCCACCGGCACATGAATAGAAACCTTTAAGATTTCTTCTTTCTCTCCTCGGTTTATCGCTAAAATACGGTGTGGTACAATGCGACTAACAGGCTCTTCATATTCGTAATACATTTCAAAAACATTTTTCTCGTCGATTTCTGTATTTTTCACAGACGTCACAAGAATTCCATCTTTCCATGAATAAGCTCGGATTTTTTCACGAATAGAGGCATCGTCCGCAAAACGTTCTGCTAATATATCTCGAGCTCCTATCAGAGCTTCTTCCGTATTAGCAACTTGTTCATTGTCCACAAAGTCAGTTGCTAATTGCTCTAATGCATCATCACTAAATGCTAACAGGAGATCTGCAAGAGGCTCTAAGCCTTTCTCTTTTGCAATCGTCGCCTTTGTACGTCGTTTTTGCTTATAAGGTCTATATAAATCCTCAACACGTTGTAAGATTGTTGCTGAAAGAATAGCCTGCTCTAATTCTGGTGTAAGCTTTTCTTGCTCTTGGATTAATCGTATAACTTCTTCTTTTCGTTGTTCAAGTTGCTGTATGTAGTGATAACGATCTTCTACAGCTTTAATTTGCACCTCATCGAGTGATCCTGTAACCTCTTTTCGATAGCGCGCAATAAATGGTACCGTATTTCCCTCTTCTAATAAGTTAATAACAGCTTCTACTTGCCCTGGTTTGACTGCTACATCTTTTGCAATGAGCTGTAACATTTGCTTTTGCTCCACATCATCACTACCTTTTTCTTTTCATTTTACCATTACACTTTACTAAAAATGCAAAAAAATAGTCTACTCAGACGAATATGAGTAGACTATTTCCATTCATTTTAAAGGTATTTTTCATTAAACACCCACGAAAGATTAGAGCGAAACACCGCCACTTGCTAGAATAGCCTCTTGTAATTTCTTTATTGCTTTCCTTTGTATCCTCGATACATGCATTTGAGAAATCCCTAATCGTTCTCCAGCTTCTTTTTGACTAAGTTGCTCTAGATATGTAAGCTGAATAATTTGTTTTTCCCTCTCGTTCAAGACGACCAGCGCATCTTGAACAATCATTCGTTGATTTGTCATTTCATAGCCATCGTCTTCCCTGCCCAAAATATCGAATAACGTGACTGTACTACCGTCTGAGTCTGACTCTATCGAATGGTCCATAGAAAGAGCTTGATAACTACGGCTCATTTCCATAGCTTCTAGTACCTCTTCTTCTGCTACTTCTAATCGTTCAGCAATATCTTTAATGGATGGAGAACGCTGCAATTCAATTGTCAGCGCCTCCACCGTTGATTTAATCCTCGGCCCAAGTTCCTTAATACGTCTAGGCACATGCACATCCCATGTTTTATCACGTAAAAAACGTTTGATTTCCCCAACAATTGTTGGCACGGCAAAAGCTTCAAAACTACGACCAACATTCGGATCAAAACGTCTTATTGCACCTAACAATCCCAGCATCCCTACTTGAACAATATCATCATAATAAGATTTACCATTCGAATATTTACGAGCTATAGATTCAACTAGATATCGATAATGAATCACTAAATTGGTTTGTGCTTCATCATCCTCCGTTGACTGGTACAATTCAATCCACTTAAGTACATCTTCTTTAGATGAAGATTTATGTAGTGATTCTTTCGACATTTTTCTCCACCTGCTCCCTAGTGACATACTTTGTCATGAAGACAGTTACGCCACCATCGTTATTAATCATCACCTCATCCATCAAAGTTTCCATTAAATAAAGCCCCAAACCACCTTCTCTTAGCCCTGCAATACTTTCTTCAGGATGATACGGCCCAATCTTAGATTTAATCTCTTCAAAATTAAAACTATTGCCGTAATCTGCAATCATCATTTCCATTTTATCGTCATACAGCGCACACCCAATGACAATTTCACCCTCTTCTTCGTCTTTATAAGCATGGTGAACAACATTTGTCACAGCCTCACTTGCTGCAATTTTCAAATCTTCAATATCATCATAATTAAAGCCAATCCTACTTGCTAAGCCCGAGACAGTTAATCGAATGACACTGACAAATTGCGGTTTAGCAGGAACTCTAATTTCAATATAGTCAAATTCCTTCATTATCTTAATTCCACCTTTTTATCAGTTTCGATATCCATCAAATCACTAAGACCAGTAATTTCAAATAATCTTTGTAACCTATTCGATAAACCAACGAGCTTTACTTTACCATTTTCACGTAATGCTCTCTTATAAAAGGCAACAAAAATCCCAAGCCCTGTACTATCCATGTAATTTACCTTTGATAAATCAAGTTCAATTTCTAAACCCTCTGTAATCTTTACAGCTTCCAACTCCTCTCGTAATCCTGAAGCAGTAAACGTATCAATCTCACCCTCAACAAAGCCAAATAATTTATGATCAATTTCTTTAAAATGTATCGTTACGTCCATATAGCACACCTCCACCATATTTGTTAGACTATTTTCTTTACCCTGTTCAATTAAAACTTAAACCTATTTTTTTAAAATAACTACAGTAAAATCATCAAATAGTTTAAAATTTTGCACTCTCTCTATTTCCTTATAAAGGAGCTGACACAATTGCTGGGCAGATAAATGTCTATTTTCTTTTATTAAAGTTGTGATTACGTCTCGCGAATTTATTTCTTCTTTCACTCTAAATTCTGTCACACCGTCGGTCATCATAATAATCAAATCATTCTCTTCTAAAACAATTTCATGAAACATATAGTTTGTTTCAGACAATACACCCAGTAGTAAACCTTTAGCCTCTAAGGTAAAGAACTGATCGTTCTTTGCACTATAATGTAAAGCTGGTTCATGGCCTGCCGAAGCATAAGAAAAAATGTTATGCTCTACATCTAAGCAACCATAAAACATCGAAACAAACATACTGTCATCCACACCTTTTTCTATTACCCTATTAATAACTTCTAAAACATATGAGGGATCTTTATATGCATATACCAATGTTTCAAGTCCATATTTAACCATCGACATACATAAAGCAGCAGGAACTCCTTTACCGACAACATCTGTCACAGCTACACTCAAATATTCTTCTCCGTCATGAAAAAAATGTACATAATCGCCGTTCATTTTTCGAATAGGTACTGAAATCATACCTATATCAATATTTTGCATATTCGGCACATAAGTTTTCAATAATGTTTTTTGGATGTTTGTCGCTATTTTCATTTCCATTTCATATTCAGCTTGCTTTTGTAGTAAACTTTGATGCTCTCTATGTGCCATTCCATAATGCACCATTACTTCAATCAAAAAATCATAAGCAGGCTGTGATTCGTTCATTTGATTCGGAAATATTTGTTCTACAGCATTTTTATGAATGCTAATAACATCCTCGGGAGAGATATTTTTTTGAATTAACTGACGTGTGAAGTTCTGAGCGATATATAAATTTCTTTCTGTTTGGTTGACCATATAATCTGCTAATATTTTTTTATACTGAGCTTCTAATTGTTTCAGTTTTCTTCACGTCCTAACGCAACCATTTTTCCGCTCTTATTGTTGTTCCCTCTCCAATGACAGATTGAATATCTAAACTATCCATCAATCGTTTAACACCTGGCAAACCAGCACCTAGCCCCCCCGAGGTGGAATAACCATCCTCCATTACTTTACGAACATCTTTAATACCAGGCCCTTGATCTATTGCAACAACAACTATTTTCTTTTCAGTATCCGCCTCCACCCTTTCAATTTCTATGACGCCTATACTTGCATATAAATATATATTTCGTGCTAATTCACTAATTGCCGTGGTGATGCGGGCTTGATCAACAGTGCCAAATCCAAGTGCTTTTGCTTCATTGCGCCCCAGTTGTCTAGCTGCAACAATATCCCACTCTGTAATAATTTCAACCGAAGACCTATATGCCACTGCTGTCCCTCCACTTCTTTTGGAGTTATACTCTAACACTTTTATTCAACCTGCTTGCCATAATTTAAGTTGAATTAATCGCCTCTATAAATGGAATATTCTATGTATATTTTCATATACCTTTTAAGAATTTTTTCAAAAATCTATTTTTATTAAAAATCTTGTGTATATCTTAAAGCTTTTTGTAACATTTATCAATTACACCTTGGCTTAATTATTTCAGGCACTTCATCTTTCGTAGCAAAATCGTTTGCTGAACAAGATCTACAGTAATCCAAATTATAGTAGATGCATTTCAAGCATATAAGACAAAAAAGCATCGAGATTTCATAATCTCGATGCTTCTATACACATATGTATATCAAAATTTAACTAGACCTAAACTAATCATCAATGCACCATCAACTTTTTCCATCACAGCATGATCAAGTTGCGTAATACGATCCGTCAATCTTGACTTATCAATTGTTCGCACTTGTTCTAGCAAAATAACCGAATCACGTTCAAAACCATACTTTTCAGCATTGATTTCAACGTGTGTCGGTAACTTTGCCTTTTGAATCTGTGCAGTGATAGCTGCGATGATGACAGTCGGACTAAATCGATTGCCAATATCATTTTGAATAATCAGCACCGGCCTAGTGCCTCCTTGTTCAGAACCTATTACCGGTGATAAGTCTGCAAAAAAAACGTCACCACGTTTTACATTCAAAGTGTCATCCCCCGCTAACGAGACGCTCCACCATATGTTGTGCTTCATACTCTGCATGCAAGCATTCGCTCGCAATCATTAAATTAATATGAGACATTTCAACATATCCTTTAATCATAGCTTCCCGTATTTGATTTGGTTGCTCCTGCATTAAATTTTTGCGCGCTAAAATACGCACAAAAGATTCACCTTCAATTACTTCCTTTGTTTGTAGAAATAGTCTGTCTTGAACAGCAATTGTAGCTTCTCTTAACTTTTTCTCGTACACAGCAAGCACCTCCAACGGAACCATACACTTTTCATTACTTTCCATTCTATCATTGAAAGATATTGTTGAAAAGACATGAAATGACAAAATATCTGACAATTTGAAGTACAAATTGTAAAAATATGTTGGTTGTCGAAGGTATATGCTGAATAATTATTATTGCAATGTGTTTTCAAATATGAGTCATTACTATGTTTTGGAAAAGAAATAAGTTCTCCAGTGCTAATTTATTTACCAAATTCAACTTGGAACATTGCTCATGACATTACATTGAGATTTGACTAATTCTAATGAAAGACAACTAAAGATATATTCTAGGAACTCTTGTTGTTATAATGCATGGTATTTCATAATTAATTGTTTCGAGCTTTGTTGCCCATTCATCGATCGATACTCCAGTATTTCCTTGTCGACCAATGAGTGTTACCTTCTCACCTATATCATATGCTTTTGGTAGGGCAACCATACATTGGTCCATACAAATTCGTCCAACAATCGGCATTCTTTGTCCATCAATTAAAACCTCTTGCCCACCTAACTTGCGAATCACGCCATCTGCATAGCCTATTGGAATTGTTCCTATCCACATATCTGTCGGAGCAACATATGTAGCTCCATAGCCAACTGAATCACCTGATTTTATTTGCTTTACATGAACAAGTTCACTTTCAAGCGAGAACGCTGGTAACAAAGGAAAAGGTAAAATACTTGTCACATATGCAGAAGGTGATAACCCATACATTGAAATACCAAATCTAACAGCATCATATTGTAAATGCGGATCTTTTACTAATGAGGCTGCTGTATTAGATGCATGAACAAGTCGCGGCTTATTAGGTATTACAGCTAAACATTTCTCAAAAAATTGTACCTGTTGATCAAAATGTAGCGTATCCTCTTCATCAGCTGTCGCAAAGTGTGTAAATATTCCATCCAGCTCCATGTTCTCTGTAGACTGTATTGTTTGATAGAGCTCTAATAATTCCTGCTCTGAGCGAATACCTATTCTACCCATCCCGCTATCTATTTTTATATGAAGTCGTAAAGGAAGCGCTTCATCCACTAACAGAGAAGCAGCTTGCTGCATCCAATCATCGGCAAATGCCGTAAGTATAATACGTTGCTGCGCTGCATAAGGAGCAAATGAAACTGGAGATGCACCTAATATTAATATGTCTGGTTCTTCAAAATGTGCTCGAATATGTAATGCCTCATCGGGCGTTGCCACTGCAAGTACTGTGGCACCAGCTTCAAGAGCTGCCCGTGCAACGGCTACATCTCCATGACCATACGCATTTGCTTTTACTACAGCGATAATTTGAACATTAGGTCGTAAAAATTCTTTTAAGTTTTTTACATTTTGTTGAATTGCTTGTAAGTCTATTATTGCTTTGGTTGGACGAAAAAACTGCTGTGTCTTCATAAGAATACCCTCTTTATTTTTAATTAAAACATTATGTAGGACATACATATTGCAAAGTATGTCAATTTAGCTTGTACACACAAAGTTTTAGCTTTCGCATGAGCCTATACTTTATAAGGTTCACTTTATAATTATCAATAAGCTACAGCCTCCGTATTCCAGAAGGCTGTAGCTAGAAAAGTTACTTCATACTACTTATCGTCATAGATGTAGCAACTTCAATCATTTCTTCTCGCGTTAATTTACTTGATGCTACAAAGAATTCAACACCATCTTTTTCCCAACTAATTGATGTATCTGTAATAGCACCAATTGTATAGCCTAAATCAACTGGATCACCAGGTGACGATACAGGTAACATTGAATTTTCCTTCATTACTGGTTGCTGCATAACAGTAAATGCCTTCTCACCTTCGTATGTTAAGATTACTCGTTCCATTCCACTTTCCTGCACAACTTTTTCATTCGCTAATTGTGCCCAATTTACAACAGGATAATGTGTTTGGAATTCTTGATATTCAACTTCTGCTCCAACAGCTTCCTTATCCTCATTATCTTCTTGCCCTTCTTTTTCGGCAGGTTTAGCTTGTTCACCTTTCGTGTTATCTTTATCAGTGAATTGCTCAACTGCATACTCTTTTGCAGCATGTTGTACACCTAGCTTAATTTTCTTAAATGTGATTTTGATTTGCTCTTCTTTCACATCATTCATAATAACTACTGAGGTTGGCAATAAAGTTTTCTTATCTACTGTTATAACCTGATGTGGCATACTGTTCTTATAGCTATTTCTAGTAGCCGCTTCAAATATATATGCTTTTTCTTCTTCTTTCATGACAAGATTTTTATCTTCTGCTAAATCTTCTGCTAGCGCTCCAATTAAGTATGCCTGACTATTTTTCTTTGGCCAATCACTTTGGAATTTATACATTTTGTTTAATGTCGGTGTTACGACAAAAACACCATCAGCATTACGTACAATCATTTGAGAAACATCTTTCCCACTTTCAACTACTTCTACTCGATAGAAATCAGGTTTTGTGTGCCATACTGTTACATCATAATTTCTTGGTTCCCCACCCGATTTAATTTCCATCGATGCATTTAATTCATAACCATTCGTCTCTGCCCATTTACCATTCACTTTCTTCAACACTTTTTCCTGTGAGGCTGCACCACATGCCGACAGAAGTAATATCGTACAAAGTAAGACGAGCCATTTAACTATACGGTTGCCCACGCTTTCACCCTTTCTTCTTTCAAATCCACTACGACAATATATGAACCGTATTTGTCAGTTATGTCATTTGAAGAAAGGGCAATATATTTAAATTTACATGCAATCCTTTTAGACAAGTTAAGTACTACTCTAATAAGATTACTTGAGCAGCTGCGTATTGCTTAGAATGCGTAATACTAACAAATCCATTGACAAGTTCATCCTTAAAATATAAAACAGGATTGCCTGCCGCTCCTTTTAATACTTCCATATCATGAAGCTTACATTGTTCCCCAAGCCCTGTTCCCAGAGCTTTCGAAAATGCTTCTTTTGCAGCAAAACGCCCAGCTAAAAATTCTATTTTACGAGTTTCTGAATAACCATCAAATATTTTTTTTTCATTTATCGTTAAAATGCGGTCTTTAAATTTATCTGTTCGTTTCATAGCCTTTGCAATACGATCAATCTCTACAATATCGAGGCCAATTCCCTTAATCATGTGAACCTTCTCCTTTACCTATTTCCAACAAGGCATGTATAATAATTGTAAATTGAGGTGGAGCCATGTTTAGTAGAACGGAAAATTTTAAGCAATATACAAAGTATTACCCTGTTGTTTCAACTTTAATAGCAATAAATCTTACTCTTTATGTATTGTCTCTCATACCCAGCATAGGAACACTCTTGTGGAATTACGGAATCCAAGCAAATTTCCTGATTCAAAGTGGTGAATGGTGGCGTGTTTTTTCTGCCATATTTTTACATGCAGGTTTTATGCATGTGTTTTTTAATATGTTTTCCTTATATCTCTTTGGACCAGAGCTAGAAAAAATCGCAGGGAAAGCACGTTTCATTACAATTTATTTAGTATCAGGTATTGTAGGCAACATGGCAACCTATATATTCTATGATAGTAGTTATGCGAGTCTTGGTGCAAGTGGGGCTATTTTTGGAATTTTTGGTGCATTTGGGGCATTAGTTTACTATACTCGACGTACAATGCCAATGCTTCGTAAGCTCATTTTACCAATCATCGTCATCAGTGTCATTATGACTTTTCTCCAACCAAATGTGAATGTCTTTGCACATTTAGGCGGTTTAGTAACCGGATTTATCCTTGGACTTGTCTATTTACATCCAAAAAGAATTTTAAGTTGGCGAAAACAAAAGATGGCTGGTAGACCATAACATTAAAAAGAAAAGAGGAGCTGCTCACCTATAGAGCAGCTCCTCTTTCCTTACCATGACATCCATTATAAAACCACTGTAGCTTCATTTGACATCTTTATTTTTTTCCATTCAGTTGCTGTTAAACCATAAACAACCTGATCTACGTAGTGATCATATAGCCACTCAGCATCCCTTAAACGCCCTTCTTCATGAAAGCCTAATACCTTTGGGATTGTACGACTACGAATATTACCTACTGCAACACGCACTTCTATACGATTTAACTTTAAATAATTAAAGGCAAAATCAATCAATGCTTTCATGGAATTCGTAACGAGCCCCTTTCCTACAAATTCGTTCCCTAGCCAGTAGCCAATACTTGTCCATTTATGTTGCCAGTTGATTTGGTGATAACCAATAACACCCGCAAGCTTTCCATCATAGTATATCCCTGCTTGTATGCCGTTGTGATCAGCATATTGTTGCATAGCATTTTTTACGAATTGCTCAGTATCCCTTACTGTTTTGACATCATCTACAAAGGGCAACCATTCACGTAATGTATCCCTTGAACGATCAGTTAAAGCGAATAACTCTTCTACATCACTTAAATCCAAAAGCTTTAAATAAGCGCTTTCATTAATGTCATATTTAAACAATGTCTCCACCCCTTTTGTTCTATTTACTTTATTATAAACAGCATCTCTATTTATTTATAGTTAAAAAAGCTAATCCTTCCATTAAATTGAAAGGATTAGCTTTTCAGTTCATTAATGTTCATACCAAGTTAAGATCGTCTCGGCATCTTGTTGCTCTAGGCTGGAAACACTCCCCGTTGTACCAGTTGCTCCTGACATGACAGTTGCTTTTACAGATATAACATTCTTTCTTTTTTGAAAGTATGATTGTGTACTTTCAATAGATTGAATTCGCTTCTTCTCCATGATTAACGTAATTCGACTAAACACCCGATACTGCATAGCCAGTTGCTTGCCATCTATTTGATAGCCTGCTGTTCTATGCTGCCAAATACCAAGTAAAATTGTTAATGGAATTAACAGCAACGACAATAGCCCGTATGGATAAAAGAAATAGATAGATGCACCGATAATCGGAACTAGCCAGAAAAAATCAATGCGATAAAAAAATGGCCTTGCCCTTTTTGGTGAGCGAGTAAATGTAGGCTGCCAATTCATATCTGGGAAAAGCTGTTCTAATGTTTGCATACAATCCGGCTTCTTAATAAGTGGAAATAGCGTAATTTTTTTATCATTTCCATCTTCACCGTTACCACCAGCACTTTCAACAACCACTGTAGTAAAGCCTGTTAACTGACGTAATGGATTTTCCACAATACGAATTGCCTGAATTCGATTCAACGGCAAAGTAATACGCTTTTTTTCTAACAGTCCTTTTGTGATAATCAACTTTTCTTCCTCAATGCGGACCGTATAATCATAATAATTTATCAGTGTGATGACCACAGATACAATCCAAGCAATGATTAAAACAACCATCACCGTCAATGCTACTAAAAATGCGCCGATTTTCACAAAATCAGCTAACTCATGAAATACAGTTTCATAAGGAATAATATCGGAAAATTGTGAAGCAACTGCTGCAAGACCTGATAACACAACACCAATTCCACCTGATGTTGTTGCTAATACCAGTAAATCTCGCATAGACATATGGTAAATCATCGGAGTTGGTATCGCTTCCTCTACGACCTGCACTTGATCCTGATGTTGAACCGCTTCGTTTTTAGCATGACGCATTTCTAATTCAATAATATCTGCTGCTGCTTTTCGAATGGCTGTCAGCTCAACCTCAGGTTTTCCTCCTTTACTACCAGCAGTCTCCACCTGAACTTTCACTAAACCAAAAATGCGATGAAAAACACCTTCATTGTAATTTAAACTTTGAATACGTTCAAAAGGGATATAACGTTTCTTTTTAACAAATAATCCATATGTCACACGCAATTCCCCATCTTCAAACCAGTAAACAAATGTCCGCCATTTTATGATTCCTCCCACGAACGCAAGAAGTGCTGCAACTCCCCATACACCGAACAGTAAAATGGTTTCAAAAAAATGATCACTACGAAAATTCAAAGAAAAATTAAAGCCGTTACTTATGATAATAATCGCAATTGGTAATATCATACTTTTCAATGCTTTTACACTTGTTATAATTGCAGACACTGGATGTAAACGATTAATTTCCTTAGACATCATCTTCAGCCACCCTTGCTAAATCAGAAATACGCGCACGCAGTACGTCTGCTTCATCCATAACAAGTGCAGGAATCGTATGTACAGTTGCAGCTGTAGAAATAGAGATATTACCTAGGTCGTATTTTTTTAATATCGGCCCTTGTGTTGTATCAACATGTTGCACACGTACCATTGGAATTAATGTGCGTTTCACAACAAATAAACCATGTTGTACTTCGATTTCATGCTCTCGAACTTCATAGCGCCATCTTTCCCATCTGATTTTCGGGAAAATAAAAATAGATAATATCGCACTTAGTAATACAATTGCACACGCTATGAAGTAAATAAATGAAGGCCATTCAAAATAATAAGTACCATAGCTTACAAGTCCTGCTACAACTAACAGCACCAATGTTTGTATGACTCCATATAAACGCCACACTGTTAGCCCTTTACGAGAAATTTGATGAATCGGTTGTGCTCTCATTGTCGTTCCCCCTCTTTCTTCATTAGGTGTATACGAATTCACTCACCTTTTTGTTTCAACTATAGCCGAAAAAAAACCTTACAGCCATCATGACTGTAAGGTTTAATTAAAAATTAAGTGTATTTCGTCTAAAATTATCCTTCGTGACGTCTTGGAGAACGAGAACGACCTTGTCCACCTTCACGACGTCCACCTTCACGGCGTCCACCCTCTCGACGGCTACTGCTACTGCGACGCTCTCCACTGCGAGCATTATCACGACGTCCTCCACCAAAGCTACGGTTTCCGCGGCCACGATCACCGCCACCACGATTATTGCTAGAACGTTCACGACGCATTGGTAATGGACGTTCTTCTGTGATTGTTACTGGTGTATCGTCTGGCTCTCTTGTTAATGAACGTAGAGCAGCTGCAACAACATCGACTGCATCATGATTCTCTAGTAATTCTGCTGCAAATGTGCGGTAATCACCTAAATTGTTATTAGCAATAAGACCTTCCAGAGTTTCCACTGCTAAACGTTGTTGACCTTCTAATGCTTCATCCGTTGTTGGTGGGCGAAGAGGTGTCATACGTTTTTTCGTAGTTTCTTCTACAATACGTAAGTAGCCCATTTCACGTGGTGTTACAAATGTTACAGCAAGACCTGATTTACCGGCACGACCTGTACGTCCAATACGGTGCACATATGATTCAGGATCTTGAGGAATATCAAAGTTATAAACATGTGTTACACCAGAAATATCAAGTCCACGAGCGGCTACATCAGTCGCAACAAGGATATCGATTTTATTTTCTTTAAACTGACGTAATACTGAGATACGCTTCGCTTGGCTTAAATCACCATGAATACCTTCAGCTAAATAGCCACGAATAGATAGGGCCTGTGCAAGTTCATCTACACGACGTTTTGTACGACCAAATATAATAGCTAGTTCTGGTTGGTGTACATTTAATAAACGAGATAAAACATCAAATTTTTCACGTTCAGCAGACTTAACAAAATATTGATCAATGTTATCAACAGTTAATTCTTTTGCTTTAATTTTTACAATCTCTGGATCACGCATAAATGTTTCTGCAATTTTACGGATTGCTGGTGGCATTGTTGCTGAGAAAAGTAATGTTTGGCGCTCAGAAGGTACGTTTTCTAAGATTGAATTAATATCATCGATAAAGCCCATGTTTAACATTTCATCTGCTTCATCCAATACTAATGTTTGAACATCTTCTAATTTTAACGTACGACGATTTATATGATCAATAATACGACCTGGCGTACCAACAATGATTTGAGGTTTATTTTTCAGTGCACGTATTTGACGACCAATTTCTTGACCACCGTATACTGATAATAATTTTACGCGTTTGTCATAGCCAATTTTATAAAGCTCTTCTGAAACTTGAATCGCTAACTCACGAGTTGGAGCAATGACTAATGCTTGAATATTAGGGTTTTTTGGATCGATTTTTTCAATTAGTGGAATCCCGAAAGCGGCAGTTTTACCAGTACCTGTTTGTGCTTGACCTAATACATCACGGCCTTCAATTGCAAAACGAATAGTACCTTCTTGGATTGGTGTTGCTTCTTCAAATCCCATACGCTTTACTGAGCGTAATGTAGATTCGCTAATATTTAATTCTGAAAAATTTGTCAAACTTCTCAATCTCCTTTTTTTCCTTTTAAGTTGACAAATGGTTACATTTTCAGATGAAGTTGTCGGCAAATTCGAGCCTGTGTAGTGGAACGTTTCCGTTACTTAAAAATTTTCTCTACATGATAGTCCATATAGAGCTCTCTTATATGAAAAGGAAAGCCCGGTCTTTACCGAGCGGTTCGATTCTGTCGTAATTTTTCACTTTAGAATAAAACCGTTGTGTTCAAAAAAAAGTACTCTTCAACCATATATGAAGAGTCTTCGCACAAAATGTATCCATTGCTTATACTAGTCTAACATGGCTTTAAATCCTATGCAACGATAACGCATGAGTCGTAATAATCTGACTACTTTATTTGTCTTTCAAAAACATTAAAACCTGTGGAAACCATTTAGAGCAATCTTCCTCAAAACATATATGATGCTTGCCATTATCAGAAAAATACAAGAATTTGTCTATAGAGGCTAATTCATCAAAAAGAAATTGAGCCGTATGATAAGGCACTATCCCATCCAACTTCCCCTGCACAATATATACAGGAGTTTGAATATGTCGATAATACGGCTCCACCATTCTTACCAGCTTCATAAATTCTACTGTTGAGACAAGCGGCACATTGTTAAACTTATGACGGTATCGTAGATAGAGTTCGTTATTAGTCAAATTATGGTGATAGGCTTCAGTAGTTAACATTTTAAAATCTTTGACTAGCTGTTTAGGGCTCACATACTTTGCAGCAGCACTTAGTAATACAAGCTTTTTCACTTTATAGCGTTTAGCTAAATATAACGCTATAATTCCTCCCATTGAAAAGCCAACAACGATTACCTCATCAACTTTTTTTGCCAACGATCGGAAAGCTAATTCGGCATCCATCAACCAGTGTTTCGCCTTAAAACCACTCATATGTAATTCTTCACCATGCCCAGACAATGTTGGCTCTTCAATTATCCAATCTGTATGTGAACGTAAATAACTTGTGAATGGCTTCACCTCGTATGGTCCACCTGAAAATCCATGAATACATAGTACACCTACTGACAACGTTCTCACCTCATTTAACAAAGATAAACCTACACAAATAAATCGGTGAGCGTTTCTCTCACCGATTCATTGCTACTATGACATAAATGCCTTTAAGATCGTCTCTAATTTCATACCACGTGAGCCTTTAAGTAAAACAATAGATGATTCATTCGCTTGTTCTAGCTTTTCAATAATAGCCGTATAATCATCTTCTGTATACAATAAACGTTCCGCCTCAAAGCGCTTTTCTAATATTTTGTAAAGATATAGCATTCGAGGGCCAAACAAACAGACATAATCAATTTCATCCTCATTAATATGCTCAGCTAGGCCCTCATGGAAAATTCGCTCATTTGGTCCAAGCTCTAGCATATCTCCTAACACAAGCCATTTTTCAGGTCGAATAGTTGATGTAGCCATAAATTGAATGGCAGCTTTTACGGAGGTTGGTGCTGCATTATAGGCATCATTGATAAATAGAGCGCCATTCGTTCCTAGTATCTGTTGCATCCTCATATCTGTTAATACGACATGCTCTAAGGATGTACGTATTTGTTCATTGCTTAAACCAAGCTTATGAGAAATTAACATTGCCACAAGTGTATTTTTCACTTGATGCCTGCCAAGCACTGAAATAAAGAAATCACCCTCCATCATACCGTGTGTAGTGAAGTGGCTGCCATCAGCGTTAG
The DNA here is from genome assembly GCF_020217405.1 of Lysinibacillus capsici. Taxonomy (NCBI): domain Bacteria; kingdom Bacillati; phylum Bacillota; class Bacilli; order Caryophanales; family Bacillaceae; genus Lysinibacillus; species Lysinibacillus capsici. Next base: position 4,248,897 of record NZ_CP084108.1, read on the forward strand.
CATGAATATTGTCTGCGTATAAAAGATTATTGGATTCTAATCCGAACGGCACTGACTGTAAGTGCTGTTCCTTTGCCACTAATTCTTGGAGCAAAGGTTCATCGCCATCATAGAATAATAGACCATCATTTTGCATTCCTTGAATAATTTCAAACTTTGCTTTTGCAATACCAGCACGAGACCCCAAATCCTGCATATGGGCCTCACCAATGTTGGTAATAACCGTCATATGTGGACGAGCGAGCTTCGATAAAAACTCAATTTCACCAAATCCACTCATGCCCATCTCAAGGACAGCCACATCTGTATCTTCATCAAGCTGTAAGATAGTAATGGGCAGGCCCAATTGATTATTAAAGTTCCCGATCGTTTTTTGTACTTTAAAGAATGGAGCTAGTGTTCCCGCTAATATATCCTTTGTTGATGTCTTACCATTTGAACCTGTAATGCCTATAAATTTTGCTTTATGTTCATTACGATATGCTCTAGCCATTTCTTGCAAAGCTAATTCTGGATCATCCACAAACAACAAAGGGTAACCTTCTGGTGGGTTCGGCTCATCCTTTTGCCAAAGAGAAGCTCCGGCACCTTTCTCAAATGCCTGCATTACAAACTTGTGCCCATTTGTATGCTCACCACGAAACGGAACAAATAGGTCTCCTTGTTGAATTGTTCTTGTATCAATAGAAATTCCTGACACAACAGTGTCACCAAAAGCCGCCATATCCTCATTTAACCATGCAGCTAATTGTTTTAAAGTTTTTTTCACGATAATCCCACTCAGTCTTTTTTATAGTGAAGCTGTTGTTTTTCTTCATAGCGCTCAATTGCTAGGGTAATTAAACGGTCGATCAGCTCTGGATAACTCACATTTGTATGCTGCCATAATAATGGATACATACTTACAGGTGTGAAACCTGGCATTGTGTTTACTTCATTAATGTAAACGTTGTTTTCAGCCGTTACAAAAAAATCCGCACGTACTAAGCCGCTACCATCTATAGCCTTAAATGCACGCTTTGCCAGTTCTTTTAAGCTTGCCACAGTTTCTACTGGAAGCTCAGCTGGAATAATAAGTGCTGTAGAACCGTCCTTGTATTTTGAATCATAATCATAAAAATCAGTAACGGGTTTAATTTCTCCTGGCACTGATACTTCAGGATAGTCATTTCCTAACACTGCCAGTTCAACCTCACGAGCGACAATTCCCTGTTCAACAACGATTTTACGATCATATTGCAAAGCAACCTCAATTGCTTTTACTAATTGCTCGCGATCTGTTGCCTTGCTAATCCCAACACTTGATCCTAAGTTTGCAGGCTTTACAAACATTGGCCAATTCAAGTTATTTTCACAGCGTTCAATGATTGCCTGTTGCTCATTCTTCCACTCACTACGAATAAAATACGTATAGGGCACTTGAGGTAATCCAGCAATTTCAAATAATTGCTTCATTACCACTTTATCCATTCCAGCAGAGGATGCTAATACACCATTTCCTACATATGGTAAATTTAGAACTTCAAGTAAACCTTGCACTGTTCCATCCTCACCATTCGTACCATGTAACAATGGGAAAATCACATCAAACTTTACCTCATTGCCACTTTTATCAATCAAAAAATCAGTGATATTATTTTCCAAAATTGTAGTATTATCACCAAATTGTAGTTCTTCTATTGCACTTACGGGTTTTTCTAAACGCTCTCCACGACGCCATTCCCCATCAGATGTAATGAAAATCGGATATACTTCATACTCCTCGAAATTCAAAGCTCCCGTGACTGCACGTGCTGTCGATAATGACACTTCGTGCTCCGCTGACTTTCCGCCGTATAATAAACCGATTCTTTTTTTCATTTTTGTGCCCTCCACATACTTCTTGAGTACTATTAGTTTATCATGAAACGTCTTGACAAATGACATAAAAATCTCACCGTATTTTTAACGGTGAGATTTTACGTATATTTCATCGATTATGCCCTGGCATCATTAGTTACTGCTATAGAATTATACAGGAACCATGCAATATGAATAATATCTACCAACATCCTATCTTCAGTTTATAGAAGTCATTGTTCTTTGATTGCGTCACCTTTTAAGATTAAAGAATATAGATTAATTCATCGTGCTCTGTTTTTAGAATCGTACTTAAGTCATCCCAAACTTCATCAGGAAAAGAATATTCAGATAGATTGCGAACTTCTATTCCATACGCTACTTTCGGTTTCTCAATTCGGTACAGAGATAGTAATGCTCCATCTTTCGCAAAGGATCGGTAAGAACGTAAAAAATCTGGTGATATAGCGGGTATACTCGCTTTTACTTTTCGACGCCAAAATCCAGTGCTGCGTTCCTTTTCACGAATTAAACTATTAAAAACATTGGCAACCAATAAATCCGAATCACTTAAATGACGAAAATAAATTTTCGTCATTTTCTCTAAGTCTGAAGAATAATAGACAAATCTATTTTGTAATTTATTAAAAAATGCTGACGTAATCGGTTCTTTCTTGTGACTTATGTAAAGCAATTCTCCTTGTTCCATCGGTGTTAAATGATCTAGCCTCTTCTCGTCCATAAAATCAATCCAGCATAATTCTTTAGATTCAGCAGATTTTTTAACAAAACGAGGAACATCTTCTTCTAATACATATTCAAATTGTGTATGCATATTAAAAGAACCGTCTTCATAGGAATGTTTTAATAACAGCAAGTGATGTAGTGGTTCAAGTGCAGCCACAAATTGCGAGAATTTTAACCCGCTAAATATAACAAATTTATCGACATCATTCATATGAACATAAATATGATACATAAAATCATCAGATGACTTTAATTTTTTAGCCACAACCATCACCCCATTCTTCACTACATTATAAGACTAAACATGATTTTTTTGAAACATTTTATGTTAATTGTCGTCACTACTATATACGCAGGCATAAAAGTAATTTTTGCGTTATAATTAGGAATGTTAAACATGCATTTGCATATAAAGTTTAGATTACTCAATGAGTTGACGTATTTGCTTAAAATTCCATTGACAATATTCAAAGCAAATTGCAAGCTTATCAATAGATATGAGCTATTCTTACACCACTGCTGGTTATTATTTTGCTTTCTTCTTTGACCAATTATAAACGAAATAGGGAGAATCGCATCACATTTACTCATATTGAGATACTATTTTAATTTTAGGTGGCTTTTATGGAAAATAAACGAAATTTCGCAAATCGTTTTGACTGGACACTTGCATTTATACTCTTCACTTTTCTAGTCATTAGTTTGTTAGCTATTGCATCTGCCCAAACCTCAGGACAATATGGCATTAACTACGTACCAAAACAAATGCAATGGTATGTGATCGGTGCAGTAATTATTGGTATAGTCATGTTTTTTGAGCCAGATCAATATAAAAAAATGTCATGGTATATGTATGGAGCAGGGATTGTCTTACTGGTACTGCTTATTTTTATGCCAGAGGGAGAAGGTCAAATCGGTGCACCCGTTAATGGTGCTAAAAGCTGGTATCATACGCCGATTGGAAATATTCAGCCTTCTGAGTTTATGAAAACTTTTTACATTTTAGCACTAGCTCGATTAATTAGTAAGCACCATGAAATTTATTCATTACGATCAATTAAAACAGACTTTTTGCTCCTAGGTAAAATCGCTATCACCCTAATCGTACCATTAGCTATTATTTTAAAGCAGCCTGATCTAGGCTCAGCACTTGTATTCTTTGCTATTACTGCCGCACTCATCATCGTAGCAGGTATTTCTTGGAAAATCATTCTACCAACATTTTTAGGTGGTATGGTAGCAGGCGGTACACTACTGTGGATGGCACTCTATATGCAAGACTTTTTAGAAAAAACATTTGGTTTTAAGGCTTATCAATTTGCTCGTATTTATTCTTGGCTAGACCCCTATTCCTATTCATCCAGCGATGGCTATCATTTAATTACCTCTTTAAATGCCATTGGATCAGGTGAAATTTTTGGTAAGGGATTTAGAAATCGTGAAGTATATGTAGCTGAAAACCATACCGATTTCATTTTTACCGTTATCGGTGAGGAATGGGGCTTTATTGGGGCTAGTATTGTTATTTGTATATTCTTCTTATTAATTTATCATTTAACAAAGACAACCCTTTTATTGAAAGATCCCTTCTCGACCTATGTATGTGCTGGGATTATTGCCATGATTACTTTCCACGTTTTCGAAAATATTGGTATGACTATTCAATTATTACCTATCACAGGTATTCCACTTCCATTCATTAGCTATGGAGGAAGTTCACTTATGGGGAATGCTTTAGCGATTGGGCTAGTCTTTAGTATGCGATTCCATTATCGAACATATATGTTTACCACCCATGATGAAGATGAATAACTATAGAAAAAGGGAAGTCTCGCGTATTGAGACCTCCCTTTTTCTATTGGAAACGAGTTAAGCTTGAACTTGCGGAGTTTGCGTTGGTGGTGTTAGCACTTTTAAAAGTTCTAGTCGAGACTTTGTTACAGTGGCTGTTACACCCAACTTAGATAAATTCGAAACAATCTTTTTCAAATCTACTTCTTTTGTCATACATTCCACCTCAATCTTTCCTCGATTTTATATAACGTTTTATTTACGAAAAAGTTTCATTTTTCTACGAGTATGATGTCTGACAAATTTATCATACCATTTAACTTACCATTAAAATTTTTCAATTTTGTTACATTGTAAATTTTTCACATCATCAAACTTTTCCATCAAACATATTTAAATTACCCAAAATGGCTACATTTTATTCAAAAATCAGAACATAGATTTAAAAAATCTTAAATTGCTTCATTATTTCTTTACTAAATTGTTCCACTTTATTCAAGCTTATCCTCCCCTATTGTTGTAATCGCAAGAACAAGAAGGGTAGAATATACATATTGAAATATCGTATGAAAGCAGGGAACTGTATGAAAAAGGCTATTTTACTATTGATGTCTGTTCAATTCCTAGTTTATCTAGGGTTCGGCATTATTATCCCCGTCTTGCCAGAGGTAATTGTACAGCAAAATTGGCATGATCTCCACGTAGGTGGTTTATTGACCGTCTATTCACTTGCAAGTTTTTTCACAGCACCGTTTTGGGGTATGCTATCCGATAAGGTAGGGCGAAAACAACTAATCCTTACTGGTCTAATTGGCTTTAGCCTTAGTTTTGTTATTTTTTCACTATTTATAGATAACCTAGCTATACTGTATGTTTCACGTATTATTGGTGGTTTATTTTCTGGTGCATTATATACAGCAGTAACAGGATTTATCGCCGATATGTCTAGTGAAGAGGATCGTAATAAGTATATGGGCTTTATGGGCATGTCCATTGGTCTTGGGTTTATTTTTGGTCCAGCAATCGGTGGAATGCTAGGCCATTATAGCTTGCAGCTACCGTTTACTGCATCAGCATCATTAATTGCACTATTATTTATTTATGCAAGTTTCGTCCTAAAAGAACCTAAAAAACGAAAAGATTCAAATAAACGTGCTATAGTGCCAAAAGGTGCTGCAACCATGCTACAATACCGTGTGCGCTATCTGTTTATGTTTTCTTTTTTAGTAACTTTTATGTTAGCGGGCGTTGAGGCTACATTTCAGCTATTTCAAATCGAAAAAATTCACATTACGCCGTTACAAATTGGTTACTTGTTCATGTTTAGTGGCTTTGTCGATGCAGCTATTCAAGGAGGGGTCGTTCGACGCATAAAAAATGGAAGTGAAACGACATGGTTAATTGGCGCACAAATTGTAACTGCTATCGGCATGCTTTTATTTACATTGACAGCTAATCTTTTTATCGCCGGGCTTGCCCTTTGTGTCTTTACAGCAGGTAATGCACTTGCAAGAACATGTGTTGTATCACTCTCCTCTAAAGAATCTGGAGGGCAATATGGAACTGCCGCTGGACTGTCCTATTCAATGGATAACTTAGGACGTATTCTCGGTCCACTATTTTTCACATGGTTATTTACCGTACAAGCAAGTCTTGGTTATTATATTTCCGCTGCAATAGCCATTCTTTCTATAAGCCTAATCTATATATATAAGGCATCTCGTAAATCATTGCGCCATCCATAAAATATAGTAGGTTGCATTTTATGGATACCAAACGTTGAGTCAGTAATCGGAGAAACATCCTATTCTATTAGAGAATTACTAATTAAACCATGCGGATTATCCCTATCTATCAAAGGGATAATCCTTTTCCATGCCATCTAGCCATTTCATATCTTCTTTCCGCATTTGAAGTAGGCTATACTAGGTATGTTATTAACAATACAAAGGCAGGTGTAGGAATGAGCATTTTTACAGATATAGAATATTTAGTTCCTTTAACTTTGTTTTTTAATATTTTATTAGCCATGACCATCATTTTCTTAGAACGTAAAGATGCTACCTCTACATGGGCATGGATTCTCGTTTTATTTTTCCTGCCATTAGCTGGATTTATTTTGTACTTATTACTTGGAAGACAATTACGAAGAAAGCATCTATTCCGTTGGGAAGGACGCAAGGACATCGGGATTGATAATCTGATTACCTATCAGATGGAAGCGATTCGTGATGAAACGTTTGAGTTTCGTATTGCTAATGCAGAAAATTATCAAGAGATGATTTATATGCACCTCCGAACAAACAATGCAGTATTAACACAGGACAACCATCTGGATATTTTTGATGATGGTGCCAATAAGTTCGAGCAGCTTCTTAAAGACATTGAAGCAGCTAAAGATCACATTCACATCCAGTATTATATTTTCAGACTTGATGACTTAGGTACACGTATCGTCAATGCATTGATAAAAAAGGCAAAGCAAGGTGTTAAGGTACGTCTTCTCTATGATGAAATGGGATCACGTAATGTTAAAAAACGCCATTTCAAAAAGTTACTGCATGCTGGTGGCGAAGTAGAAGTTTTCTTCCCATCCATTTTGCCACTTCTTAACCCTCGTTTAAATTTTAGAAATCATCGAAAAATCGTTGTCATTGATGGTCGAATTGGCTATATCGGTGGTTTTAACGTCGGTGATGAGTATTTAGGTTTACAAAAAAAGTTTGGTTATTGGCGAGATACACACTTACGTATTGAGGGTAGTGCCGTACATCCTTTGCAAACACGCTTTTTACTCGACTGGAACCAAGCTAGTGCTCAACAAAAAATGGGCTACTCGGATCGTTACTTCCCTGCCATCCCGAAAAAAGGTGATGTGGGTTTACAGATTGTTTCAAGTGGACCAGACTCAGACTGGGAGCAAATAAAGATCGGTTACTTAAAGCTTATTAATATGGCTCAAAAATATATTTATATTCAAACACCTTATTTCATCCCAGATGTTAGTTTTTTAGACGCCATTAAAATTGCCACCTTGTCGGGCATTGATGTACGTATTATGATTCCTAACAAGCCTGATCACATGTTTGTATATTGGGCTACTTATTCTTATGTCGGTCAATTACTACGTGCTGGAGCCAAAGTCTATATCTATGAAAAGGGCTTTATCCATGCTAAAGCTATTATTATTGATGACGAGGCTTCCTCTGTCGGAACAGCGAATATTGATGTACGAAGTTTTAGTCTGAATTTTGAAGTCAATGCCTTCATATATGATGCAAATATATCGCACCAATTGGCAGAACTGTTTGAGAAGGATATTTTTGATTGTACGGAATTAACATGGGAAATGTATAAAAACCGTTCAACACTGATTAAATTTAAAGAATCTATTTCCCGTCTATTAACACCCATTTTATAAAAATAAAAAGGAAGAGAGCCTGTTCACAGAATGGCTTCTCTTCCTATTATTATTTTACGCCTAAATATTCTTCCAACGTAATGTTTTTCTTCGTTATCTCTTTTGCAATCTCTTTGCCCACATAACGATAGTGCCATGACTCATACATATAACCTGTTATTTCTTCTTTGTTTTGAGGGAAACGCAAAATAAAGCCATACTCCTGTGCATGTGCAAATAGCCATTGCCCTGCTGGAGTTTCCCCAAACGCTTCTGTCAGCCACACATCTTCTTTTCCACGCTCTCCTATATCAAACGCTAAGCCTGTTTGATGTTCTGAGTAGCCAGGACGAGCACTATATCGATCTGCTGCTGCCTGTCCATCACGTTTAACATAATTATCATAAAGTGTTGTTTGATATTCAAAAGATCGGTAGCCACTAAATGCAACTAAATCAAATCCTTGTTGCTTGGCAGCGGCTAACATTTGATTTAACGCTTCTCGTGCTTCTGGATTTTCTTCAGGTGCAAAGGTAGATGGAAGCGGATAAATTTTATTAGCTAACAGAATACCATTGATATAAGTTGGTTCCGTAGGTAATGTTTGATTTGGAAGATACCCATTTTCGTCTGGTTGTTGCTCTGGCTTTGCAGGTGTTTCAGTATTGTCTGGTTTCTCTATTGCAGTAGAATCTTGTTCAGTTGTTTTGTTTGTTTCTGTTGTTTTTGACTGCTCATCAGATGCACTATTTACTTGATTATTTTTATAGTTATAGACTACAAAAATTGCTACGATTAACGCGATAGATATGAAAGCACCAACGATAAGCGGAAGACGATTGTTTTTCACTCTGTATACCCCTTTTAAAATATCAGGTATCTAAAAGGATGTTTTAAAGCATTTCACCTTGAAAATACCTATTTTATTGTATTACTAGTTATAATCTTATTTTAGCACTGTTCACATTTTCAGGTGTAAATTTCCTACGTAAATATTCAATTAATCTGTTAGAACGATGACAAATACTACTATAGATGCAATTGCAAAAAAAATTGCCATATACTGCATCCATTTTGCTTCTTTTATATAACCTTGCTCTTTAAAGCTTTTTGCTCTAAACCCATTTGATAGGGCAAACATGACCGTCATTGCAAGTACGGCAAAATTAAACTTCCCCATAATAATAAATACAAGTGCTGCAATACTAAAAATTGCAACAAGAATAGATGATAGCCATTTTTTGCTCATCTTGCTGTCCTCCTAAAAAAATCGAGGCAACAAAGGCGCCTCGACATCGATCAATTTATTTTGTTTATTTTTTTGCTTTCTCAGGATGTTCCGAATAATATTTACGTCCAATATATGTTTGAATAATTAACAATGCACCACTAACAGACCAATACAAAGGCAGTGCTGCCATAGAAGACATGGAGATAAAGACAATCATAATTGGTGAAATATAAATAAACATTTTCATCTGCGCTTTTTGTTGCTCAGGTACCGTCCACAAAGATACACGAGCCTGGATTAGGTAAACAATCCCTGCAACTATAGTCATCACGATATCAGGTGAACCTAAGCTAAACCATAAAAACTCATGGGATTTCACATCGGCAGAATACAAGATCGAGAAATACAGACCCATAATAATCGGCATTTGAATTAACATCGGTAAACAACCCATATTAAGTGGATTAATGCCATGCTTTTGATATAGAGCCATCATTTCTTGTTGGTATTGCGTTTGCTCCTCTTTTGTCTTAGCTTCCTTCATTTTTTTCTGAACGGCTTCCATTTCAGGTTTAAAAGCATCCATCTTCGTTTTCATTAATTGCTGTTGACGATAGTTCTTTAACATAATCGGCATTAACACTAAACGAATTAGAACAGTAATCGCAATGATTGCTAAACCATAGCTCCCTGAAAAGATATCATTCCCGAAAAACTCCAATAAAAATTCCATAGGTTTTACAAATATACTATAGAAAAAACCTTCTTTGTTTTGCACAGCTTGACAGCCACTAAGAACAAAAACGGCAATACCAAGCATTGAGAATAGCTTCAAATTTTTCATTTTTCCACCTACTATTATTTATCAACTACTGTGAAGTATACCTTATAGGGTCTCTCTTTATCAAATAGCAAGTGCTACTCATTCCTTCAGCTTTTTCCTCAGATGATTCATCAAAAAAGATGCGAGCTTTAGCAACGCTAATATGTTCGCACCTTCTCATTCTCTATGCTCAAAATCTAAACATTTTGTAATTCAGTCTCTGCCATTTCAAAACGATAAAATTCGTGATGAAGCTCGTCTCTAAAATGTTTTGGCGTAACTCCCGTATACTTTTTGAAAATACGTGTAAAATAACTTTGATTACAGAAATGGAATTGATCTGAGATAGAAGTAATACTTTTGTTTGTATGTCGTAAGTAGTACTGTGATTCTTCTACACGTCTTACATTTAAATACTCAACCAATGTAATGCCCACATGTTCTCTAAAAATACGTGATAAGTGACTAGTGCTTATATGAAAGTTATTCGCTATACTTTCAACAGTTAAATCATTTTCAAGCTCGTCATTTATATACATTATCACTTTGTTAACAGTTTGATGTCGGAAAGTCGGTTGTTTGCGATCTGCAATAAAGTAAACAAAGAAATCAATTAAATCATCAGCAAATTGTAAAAATTCTGCGTCTTTCATCTGATTTTCTATCATATCGTTACACGCAATATTAAAAGCAAATGCTTTTTTCGAAGGTACTTGATTGTCCAGCAATTTACGAGCAACAATTGATGACAAAACAGAAAAATAACTTCGAACGATTTTAATGACCTGTTTGCCAAAACGAATTGAGAGAATATCAATTAACTCATGCAAAGATTTTTTCGCTTTTGCAGATTCTAAATGGTAAATTTCAAAAATTAATTTCGACTCAATATTAAAAAATTCTTCGACGCCGATATATTGATTAATATTATCGATTTCTTGGAAGTATCTTTTGGATATCGTTTCTGACATAGAATGTTGATGTAGTTGCATAATCTTCCCCATCTTTCCTCAGAGTGCACGAATTGCATGACAATATTTGACACCAATCCCGACGAATTAAAAATAAGAAAATAGTATTTACTTATTCAATATAAGAACTGAGTCCTATTTCACAAATTTTATTAACAAATAAATCAAAAATAACCCTACTAAAACACCAAATATAAAAAAAATAGACTATACAGTGAATTTTACCATATTCTGCGATTTCCTTTCAACCACATTTTAATTGCTACTCTAGTTCTAATTTATCACATACGCATAGTAGAAACCTCGTAAACTTTTTCCTAACAATTAAATTTTACCATATACATATCAAAATAAATTAGTCATTTTATAAATTTATTTACAAATTATACAAAACAACTAACATCATTCTAATGGATCATTCGACATTTTTCTATTTTATTCCTAAATCTTCTCTATATAATTTATATGAATATGTAGTAAAATAGATGATAATACTATTTTTAAAAGTTTAGACGAGGTGTTTAAAGTGGATCCAAAACAAATAGAAGAGATTATGGAGATTATTAAGGAATTCTTCCCTGAAAATACGTCCATCGCTATCTCTGATACAAATGAATATTTGTATTATCAACCAAGCAAGAAAGTTGATTTAAAAATTAAACCTGGTGACCCTATCAAAGAAGGTTCAGCCGCACACAAAGCATTAAGCTATGGTCAAAAAATCAGCTCTTATATCGAACCTGATGTCTTCGGTGTCGCATATTATGGCATGAGTATTCCTTTAATGGAGGAAGGCGAAACAAAAGGGGCTATTACTGCTATCTTCCCGCAAAAACCATCAGCATTCTTAACAAACTACATTACAATCAAAATTGATGATTGCTGGTACCCAATCAAACATGATCAAGTTATTTATTTAGAAACACAACTCCGTAAAACATTTGTTAAAACAATGACTCGTGAAGGTTATCACCGTTTAAACTTAAGTGATCTAGAGCTATTTTTAGCACCTGACTCATTTATTCGTTGTCACCGCTCTTATATCGTTAACATTGACTACATTGATGAAATTCAACCAGACTCACACTCAACGTTTTTATTAATTATGAAAGATGGTACACGTATTCCGGTAAGCCAACGCTATGCAAGCTATTTCCGTCGTTCTTTAGGTTTCTAATTTGTATGAACAGCGAGCAATTTTTATAATTGTTCGCTGTTCTTTTTTGCGAACAAATCCTCCCCATTTAACTATTTTTGCACTGTTTTTAATGTAGAAAACAACTAAATTTATACAGCTCTACAATAAAACGTTTTCTCTGTCGAAAAATCATCTTAATGCTCGATTTTCCTTTTTTTACTCAATTTAATGCTAATTCTAAAGTTTTTGTGACAATTTGGTGATAGTATTATTCAAATGGTTGGAGTCATACTACAACTGAATAAACAGAAAATTCTTAAATGTTTTTTCTAGTTTTGTAATCGGTTTCCATCAAAATTATTTAGGGGAGGATTTTTTTATGGATGCAAATGTTCAAAAACGCCTAGGTTTAAAAGAACTTGAGAGTAAAATTGTAACTGCTGAAGAAGCAGCAGCACTGATTTCTAATGGTGATGTAGTTGGGATGAGTGGTTTTACTCGTGCTGGGGATGCAAAAGTTGTTCCAATGGCATTAGTTGAGCGTGCAAAAAATGAAGAATTCAAAATTGATGTATATACAGGTGCATCATTAGGACCAGAAGTAGATAAGTACTTAGCAGAAGCTGGTGCAATTCGTAAACGTGGACCATTCCAGGGTGATGCGGGTATCCGTAATTTAATTAATTCTGGGGATATCTTATATGTAGATGCTCATCTTTCTCATAATGCGGAGCTAGTGCGCCAAGGAATTATTGGACCAATCAAGTATTTAATTCTTGAAGCGGTTGCTATTACTGAAGATGGATTAATTATTCCAACAAACTCTGTAGGTAACTCACCTATCTTTGCAGAATATGCAGAAAATATTATTATCGAATTAAATATTTCTCATCCAGAAGCTTTAATTGGTATCCATGATATTTATGTACCTGGAGAACAAGGTAAACGTGAAGCTATCCCAATGACAGATGCTATGCAACGCCTTGGTGATATTGGTATCAAAGTAGATCCAGCTAAAATTAAAGCAATTGTTATTTCTGAAGAGCCAGACGCTCCTTCATTAATCGTACCTCCAGATGAAGAAACACAAACGATGGCAAACATTTTATTAGACTTCTTCCGTGATGAAATTAAAGCGGGTCGTTTAACAAACCAATTAATGCCATTGCAATCTGGTGTAGGTTCTGTAGCAAACGCTGTACTTGATGGCTTTGCAGATTCAGAATTTGAAGATTTAATTGTTGCATCTGAAGTACTTCAAGATGCTGTATTTAACTTAATCGATGCTGGTAAAGTTAAATTCGCCGCTGCAACTTCAATCACACTTACTGAAGAATTACAGCAAAAAGTTTATGGTAATTTAGAAAAGTATGCTGATAAAATTTGCTTACGTCCACAAGAAATTTCTAACCACCCTGAGCTTATCCGTCGTTTGGGTCTAATCTCAATCAACACAGCTCTTGAGTTAGATATCTATGGTAACGTTAATTCGACGCATGTTTCTGGTACTCGTATGATGAACGGTATCGGTGGTTCAGGTGACTTCGCACGTAACGCACGCCTTGGTATTTTTGTTACAAAATCATACGCAAAAGGTGGAGCAATTTCTTCTATCGTGCCAATGGTATCTCACGTTGACCATACTGAACATGACGTTGATGTTATCGTTACGGAACAAGGTATTGCTGACTTACGTGGTCTTGCACCAAAAGAACGTGTACCTTTAATTATTGAAAACTGTGCACACCCAGACTACAAAGAACAATTATGGGATTACTATAACCGTGCAGTTGAAGCAACTGGCAACCACCAAACTCCTCATCTTTTAGAGGAAGCACTTTCTTGGCATGTAAATCTCGCTAAAAACAAAACAATGAAAAAAGAAGTTGCAAAAGCTTAATTATTAAATTGTCGTACGTCTAATAAGTTGATACTTATTAGACGTTTTTTTTACGTGAACGCAAAAAACAAGTGAGAAGTATTATCGATTGGAAAATGCTATAATAGGACTATATCAATCATTGACTATAATGTTCTATTTCATCGGAGGAACCATGAAGAAATTTATCTATGCTATTATTTTCTTTTCGTTTTTCGACCTTTTTACTCAGCTTCCTGTTATGAGTACTTATGCTGAGTCTTTAGGTGCATCGGCATTCCTCACTGGTCTTGCAGTGGGCATGTATTCGCTTTCTAATACATTCGGTAATATCATTTCTGGCTTCTTAACGGATCGCAAAGGACCTTTCGTCATACTCATAATAGGTCTTCTAACAACAGGTCTATCATTAACATTTTATAATTTAGTAGAAGAGCCTATTGCTTTATTAATTGTACGTTTTATCCATGGCCTTGTTGCAGGCTTCATTGTTCCTGCTGCCTTTACATATCTAGCGAACGCTACAGAGCAGGATAAAAGAGGAAAGGGCAGTGCTATTTCTGGCGCCTTTGTAGGTATAGCAGCCATTCTAGGCCCTGCATTTAGTGGCATTTTAGCTAGCCGGACAAGTGTACCCTTTGTTTTCAATATCACAGCAAGCTGTATGCTTCTGCTAGGTATCTTTGCGTTCTTTATATTGAAGGCAAATCAAGTAAAAAAAGAGAAGGCTAAACAGAGTGATTACATTCCGATCAGTGTCTTCTTTAATAACACAGGAACATTAAAAGCCTTTTTAGGAGCGTTTTTCTTAATGTTTTCCCAAGGGGTTATTGCGTATCTACTCCCGCTTAAAGTACATTCCTTAGGCTTCGACTCTCGTTTAAGCGGCACTTTAATGAGTACATTTGGAATTATTGCAGTCCTTGTTTTCCTATTACCTACTAATCGTATTTTTGATAAGGTTAATCCACTTAAAACATTGTCTTTTGGTATAGGTTTAATGGGAATAAGCCAGCTATTAATTAGCCAAGCAAATTCTAGCTCTTTACTCTATACAGCTATGGCTTGCTATGGAATCGGATTCGGTTTCCTATTCCCTTCAGTAAATTCGCTTCTAATTGACTCTACAACTGCTAAAGTACGAGGAAAAGCATACGGCTACTTCTATGCGTTTTTCTCATTAGGTGTTGTTATAGGCTCTTCTTTATTAGGTTGGCTATCACTTGGTACTGTCAGTGGCTTTGCATTTACTGGCTTCGTGTTATTGCTCTTTGCAGGCGCCATCCTTATTCCACACAAAAGACCTTCTCATGCTTAGATGAGAAGGTTTTTTGTTTACTTTTCCTTTTCTTGAATTTCTTCATTATAGAAATGGACACCAGTATGTCCTCCACCTTCAGCTACCATTTCATTCGAGGCAATTTTAGTTGGTGAAGTACCAGCCTCTGTTGCTACCTCTGTTGCTACACGTTCTGCAATATTGTCATGCATATCAGGACCTGTAGTAAGATACGACTCTAATTTTGCTTTCATACTATTAAACATTGTTAGTGCTTTATCACGATTCTCTTTTTTACTGAAATAAGATGCTGCTAGTCCTGCTAATCCTGCAACGACAACACCTGTTCCTTTTCGTTTTGCCATAGTTTATAACCTCCTAAAAGTATAGAAACTAGCTCTGTAGTATAGTTTTTCCCTATTCTTAAAAGAATAAACATTATTTTTTTATACCCTCTAGCATATATATTAATGTATGGATAAATACTTGCCCTTTTATCTAGTAATAACTCCGTCAATCCATTGTAGTTCGTCTAGTTTTTAATGCAGACAATCTCACTCGATTTCCTATTAAAGTCCAGTTATCGGACCCCTATTTTTAGCATTCGTCAAAATTTTGTAACTATTTATGATTATAAAAGGCAAGTAAAGGGAATTAATGAATTACTACTAAAATAGGAGAGTGGTTATGATGAAAGAATTCGATTTAGCATATGATTGGATAGATATGGCTTCATTAATCGGTGGGGCTGGCTTCTTAACAGTACTAATTTATAGTGTCATTCTATTATAAGGAGCTATTTACATGATTTGCTCTAGCAATTAAAAGGCAATCCGCTTAATTAAAAGCAGATTGCCTTATTTTTTATTGTTTCACGTCATTGTATGCATCTGATTTTTCAAATGCAGCCACAACATAAGAACAAACGGCCTTGATTTTATAACCATTTTCGCGTGCATACGATGCTGCTTGATCGAGTAATTGTTTGGCCACACCTTGACCACGGAGCTTATCTGATACATATGTGTGATCCATTACCATTACTGAGCCATTTTGCTGCCAAGTAATTTCTGCTAGTTTTTCCCCTGCTTGCTCATTCAAAAATGCAAACTTATTTTCTGCTAATTGTTGTAATTGGAATTCCATTTCTCACCACTCCTTTTATTCATAGTACCATAAGCTTTTTATATTTTCACAAAATTTGTGTACGCTTCTTTTATCTAATCAGCGAAGCTATGTCCAGATAATCAGTTAGCTTTCCTATGTCGAAAACATCTCACTTCAAAATTTTTCACTTGTTGAATCAAAAAAATCTGTACACCTTCTCTAGTAAAGTGAGAAGGTATAACAGATTTTCTTTCTATCAACTATAAATTTAGTTAAACCATGAAGAAATAGTATCTTTTAAATTAGCAAAAAAGCTTTTTACGCTTTCCCAGAAACCTTTATCTTCCATAAGTGAACCGAATTTTTCTTGGATCGTATTACTGATATCATTTAATTGATCAGACCATTTACTAAAATCAATGTCCAGCTTGCTTATTTTATCCATTAAATCTACTAGCAATTGACGGTCCTTTTCACTTAAATTAATTTCAAGCTTACTTAATTGCTCTTCTACAATTTTCTCCACATCTTCACGTGTTGCTGGCTTTAACTCTGCAATTTGCTTTTTAATTTCTGTCAGTAATTCCGCAACCTTTGCATCGTCTACCCCTGCAGATTCTGCAATGGATGTTGCTACTGATAATTCTTCGTTTGCTACATCTGTACGATCAATATCCAGTGTTTCCCCTGTAGTGACCTCATATGCCTTGTAAATACCTACTAATGCTGAATGCCCTGTAACGGCTTTTGGTGCAGCTACTTGTACGGATGCATCCTGAATTCCTGCTGTTAACATCGCATTTGCGTACATCTCTGAAGTTACCTGCGTTATATTCGATGGTGTGACAATTTGTATTACTAGACCCTCTCCTGCATCTCTGCGTGTAATCTTTGCAGAAGAGTACATACGTGAGCTTGAATTACTATCTTTAATGTATTTTACTAGATCCTCACCAGACACAGTAATTTCTTCAATTTCAGGTTCTTCGCTTACTTTTAATGATTTTTTCACAGATTCTTTTTCAGCCTCAGATAAATTTGCTCCATACACGACGATTGGTACACCTAATTTTTCATCAATTGCTTTTGGAGGCGTATTGTCAGATGCAAATCCTGTTGCTGGTGCCATCACTCCAAATACTAACATTGTAGCAGTTAGTATTTTAATCCATGTTTTTTTCAAATCGTGTGACCCCTTTCGCTAAAACTTCATAATTAGCAAGTATAATGTATGCCACTATACAATAATTAGTACGAAAAAAAGACGAGAAGGTTTCAAGGATGTCTCTCGTCACTTTTCCTGCTGTAAATGTTTTGCTAGCTAGTCAAACTAACCATCCTTTAAATTTCTTCAGTCCAACCGTCCTGTTGTTTCACTTTACCAGCTTTCATTAATGTTCCTAAGGCACGTTTAAATGCCCCTTTACTCATATTAAACATTTCTTGAATCTCTTCAGGAGACGATTTATCACCAAATGGCATTTTACCGCCCACATCCTGTATATAGTTTAATATTTGTTGCGCATCATTTGAAAGACGCTCATGTTTTCTTGGTAAAAGAGAGCCATTCATGGAACCATCGTCTTTTACATCGATAATACGAACAACTACATCTTGTCCTAATCGAGGCTCATTATTTCGCTCAGACTCGTGCACAAAAATACGGTAAGGAACTTCTACACCTAGCAAAAATGTCCCAATCGGTAACAAACGATATGGGCGTGCTTGGATATTCTTATTATGCATATCTTCAAATGCACCTTCATATAGCTCCGAAATTTTTTCCTCTGTGGCTAAACGACCAAATAAATCACCGTTACGATCTGTACGTAGTGTCATAAATAAATGATCGCCTGGTTCTGGCCAAACCTCTTTTAATGCAGGTAAATCCTCTGCTCTTACTAATACTTCACGAGATGTACCAATATCCACAAAAGCACCTTCACGTTCCACTACTTTCAAGACACGTGCCCAGCCGTATTCACCTTGTGTAAAAGCTGGAATAGACGTTGTTGCAGCCAAATCTCCACGACGGTCTGCAAATAAAAATACTTCAAGGCGGTCACCTACTGTTAGTGGCTCAGTTACCTCTGAAGCATTTAAAGGTAGTTCTTCAACTCCATTTGTTAAAATCCATTTTGATGCTTGTTGCTCTAATACCGTTAATGTAACGACTTCACCTGATTTTAATGCGTTCATATTGTCTCCCTTTCCTTCACACCATCATTTTAAAGATTGTGCTGTGTCTTAGATGCCTCTAATTTTTTCACGATGTCTGGATTTTCTTCCATTACTTGCACAAGATCTGCAATACGATCGATTGAATTCCAACTTAAATGATGTTCAATTCCCTCCACATCATCATAAATACGTTCTTCATCCACACCAATCATTCGTAAAAACTGCTCGAGCAATTCATGACGCTGCACAAGACGCTTTCCGAGCTTATCCCCTTTAGGCGTCAATGTCAGTCCACGGTACTTTTCATAAACTAAATAACCATCTTTATCTAATTTTTGAACCATTTTTGTAACAGAAGAAGGAAGAACAGATAATGCTTCAGCAATGTCAGACACTCGCGCATATCCCTTGTTGGCAATTAATAAATATATTTGTTCGATATGGTCCTCCATACTAGGTGTTGGCATATCCTTTTCCCTCTCTTTCCTTTTCTTACTCTCTAGTTTACTACAAGCTTGGCTTAAAAGTTAACTGAAAATACATAGCCTAGAAAAACACTTCCTTTACAACTTAAATAGAGCCTCTTCTATTAAGAAGTAGGCTCTACTTTGTGTCGAGGATACTTATTTACCACATGTAACGCATGAATAATTTCTTTATTAATGCGCTCAATGTTTCCAGGAGTATTCATTTCTTTAAATGCCTCATCTCTAGCTTCCATAGATGTAACATACTTACTTGGCAATGCATTTAGTGTAAGTGCCACCGTGTCTAATTCACAGATTTCGCATTTACAAAATGTTTGATATTCTGGTCCTCGTAGTAAAAAGCTTACTAAACCACGCACAATTTCTTCTGTAACATTTACTAAAATAGGATCTGACATATTCAAACTTTCGCCTCATTTATATTTAATTGTTACATTACTCCTGAAACTATAATAGCCTTAAAAAAAGTCTTTTTCAAGAATCACAAGTAGCATCTATTCGCATAAAATCCCTTGGGTCAAAGCAAGATTAATTTCCTATCTTTTCAGATCGTTCTACACCTTACTTACTACTTTTTTGATCTAATTAGTCTTAATGAATTAAACACAACTAATAGTGTTGCACCCATATCGGCAAAAATTGCTATCCATAATGTTAACCATCCTGGTATGACAAGTAGCAATGCAATTAATTTTAAAACTAGGGCAAATATAATATTTTCTTTAATGATACGTAATGTTTTTCTGCTCAAGTCAATAGTGTAAGGAAGCTTTGTCAAATCATCACCCATTAAGGCAATATCTGCTGTCTCAAGAGCTGCATCCGTTCCTGCTCCACCCATGGCAATTCCTACGTTTGCAGTAGCCAATGCTGGTGCATCGTTTACACCATCTCCAACCATTGCTACAGCACCAAATTGTGCACGTAAATCCTTAATCGCCTTTAATTTTTCTTCTGGTAACAAACCAGCACGCACATCTGTCATCTTTAATGAAGTAGCAATGGCTTGCGCTGTAGGCTCTGCATCGCCTGTTAGCATCACCATATGCTTTACTTTTAAGGCATTTAATTTGTTCAATACGTCCTTGCTTTCATGACGTAATTGATCAGCAATTGCAATCAGGCCAATAAGTTGATTATTTGAAACAGCTGCTACTACTGTTTTACCCTGTTCTTGCAAATTCTTAACCTGATTTTCTATATTTTGATCTACAGAGGTTAATGAAGTAGCCCATTTCATGCTACCTACATAAATAATCTGATTATCAACGGTAGCATAGGCACCTTTTCCTGTTACTGATTGGAAATCTGTTGGTATGAGCTCAGATAATTTTTTATCGTGTAATCTATTTAAAATTGCTTTAGCTAAAGGGTGCTGTGACTGTTTTTCTACCGCTGCCACTAGTTGTAACACATAGTCCTCTGACCAATTTTCAGTCGTTACGATATCTGTTACTGCTGGCTGCCCTTTTGTTAATGTTCCTGTTTTGTCAAAGGCAACAGCTTCAATATGTCCTAGCTGCTCTAAATGAACACCACCTTTGATCAGTACACCTTGCCTTGCTGCATTACCAATGGCTGTAACAATGGCAACGGGAGTAGAGACGACCAGTGCACAAGGACATCCTACCACTAAAACAGCTAGACCTTGGTAAATCCAATGCTGCCAATCACCTACTAATAAAGGTGGAATTACAGCTACTAGAAAAGCAATAATCATAATCGCTGGTGTATAATACTTTGCAAAGCGATCTACAAATTGCTGAGAAGGTGCCTTTTCTGCCTGTGCTTCTTCCACTAGATGAATTATTTTAGCGATAGTAGTATCTTCTACACGCTTTGTCACACGTACTTCAAGTGCACCCTCTTCATTTAAAGTACCAGCAAATACTTCATCATTTACTGTTTTATTTACGGGAATTGACTCACCTGTAATAGCTGCCTGATTGACTGCAGACAATCCACTAATGACTATGCCATCCATCGCAATCTTTTGCCCAGGCTTTACAATCAAAATATCTCCTATTTCTATATCCTCCGTAGGTAACTCAACCTCATGGTAGTGTTCACCGTGGGCTCTTTTGATAATCGCTGTTGGTGGAGCAATATCCATTAATTGACGAATAGATTGACGTGCTTTATCCATTGAATACGCTTCAAGTGCCTCACTCACAGCAAATAAGAATACGACCACTGCCGCTTCCTCCCATTCACCGATAATAGCAGCTCCGATGATGGCGATTGTCATAAGCGTCTTCATATCAAATTCAAAGCGAACTAAATTGCGGAAGCCTATTTTAAAAATACCCACTCCACCCACAAGGATAGCTATAATAAACATGGCAATCGGTAGTGGGTTCGATTCCCCATTCATACCCACAAATAGATAACCTAGAATGACAAAAAGCAATGAAATTCCTGCTAGAACATTTTCCTTTTTGCGATAAAAAGGTGTAGTATTTTCAAGTGCTTTTGCTGCCGACTGTGTAACCTTAATGCCATCAAAGGCACCTGCTTCTTCAATTTGGTCTACACTAATAGCACCGATTACTGTAATTTTAGAAGCACCAAAATTCACTTGTGCATCCTGTACTTCTGGAATAGCCTTCACATTTTTCTCAAACTTTGCGGCACAACTAGCGCAGGATAAATTTTGTAATCTGTATTCTTGTTTAATTGGCGTCGCTGCCATTCGCAATCCCCTCTTTCGCATGTTCGTAGGCAATTGTTACAATTTGATATACATGCTCATCCGCTAAAGAGTAATACATTTGCTTACCTTTACGGTGTGATCTTGCTAAATTATTATCTTTCAAATAGCGTAAATGATGGGATGCTGTAGCAACTGAAGAACCAATAATAGTCGCAACATCACAAACACATAGTTCATCTTCCACCGTTAAAGCATAGGCAATTTTAAGTCTAGTTTCATCAGATAATGCTTTTAAAAATTTTGCTACACCTGATAAATCAGGCATTTGTTGTTTCACCTTTGTGACTGCTTCTTCATGTACATGCGTCACCTCACATATTTCTTTTGGCATTTTTCTCACCTCATTCAAATATTCGTTTGATTGTATTCAATGTAACATATTATTCCATCATATTCAAACCAATATTTGAATGTTAGGATGTATATCCTTAAATAAAAAAAGTTAGCGCACCTTCTGTACGCTAACCCTTTTATTACTTCGCTATTAATTGTAATGTTTTCCCTTTTATCTCTTCCTGTTTGATAAATGTTTGATGGTAATCACCATTTGCCCAATCCAATACCTGATCTTGATACCAATCAGATTTCACATGACCACTTTGACCAGGGCCAACAATATGATAGGCTGAGCTTAAATCACCTACATCCACCACAAAACGCCAAGATGCACCGTGATCTACATTACCAGCTAAATCATTATCTGCTGCTTGTACGGTAACTTTCGAACCACCAATAGGAACCTTTTTAGCATTAAAATAGGCTGCAAGAATAGGCGATGCACTTCCTAGTGTATGGTCAAAAGTAAGCTGATGGTAATCACCCCATTGCCATTTCGAGGAATTCTTCCCGAATTGATTTTCTAATTGTGCAACCGTTAGCTCAAATGCCTTGTATACGGTTTCATCAATGCCACCCTGCTCCTCAACCCAAATACTTTTCTCTCCTGAATAGGCTGTACGTAAGAGCTGGTCTGTAATATTAAACTTCCCATACATGATGCCATACATATCTTCAGGCATTTGATCTTTAAACAAAACTTCCTGTAACTTAATCATTAATGTATGGAACACAAGTGGTGCACCTGATTCCTTTCCATCCACCATATCCCACTTCTCTAGCATGGCCATAATCTCAGCGTACTTCCCATCCCGATCTTTTTCTTTTATCGATGTTAATAAATCAGGCAGAAATTCTCTTGCATAGAGATTGTGCTGATCCATTTGCAAAGCCATCATATCGTCTACTGTAATCGCATCATTTGCCTCTAACACTTCTTTAATTCTTTCGAAACGATAAGGTTGCGCCCAGAAATCAGTGATGTGATAAGGGTAGTCCTCTCCTATTACTTGGTTATTTGCGGTTGCAATAAAACCTTCTTTTGGATTTACTAGAGTTGGTAATTCACCCCATGGTATAAAGCCCTCCCAGCCATAATCACTCGAATCACCTGGAACTGGTAATTGGCCTTCACCTTGCTTACGAATAGGTATTTGACCATTAGCTTTATAAGCAATCGTACCGTCCTTTGATGCAAATACAAAATTTTGTGCTGGCGCTTTAAAGTCTTCTAAAGCTTTTTCGAAATCACCCCAAGTTTTTGCCTTATTAAAACCAAGCACTGCTCTTAGTTCAGCTGTCGGTTGTAGTGCTGTCCACTGCATCGAAAATTGTGCGGTTGGCTCTGTATCTTTAAAAGCTAAATCTGTCATTATAGGGCCGTGACGTGTAACAACGACTTCAAAATCTACCGTTTCTCCATCTTTTACCTTAATTGATTCGTCGCGTACCTCTGCTTGTTCCCACTTTCCATCGTATCTGAATTGTGTTGGATCATCTGGATTTGGTATTTCAATATATAAATCCTGTACATCTGGACCCACATTGGTTACTCCCCAAGCAATTTCATCATTATGGCCTAATATAATACCTGGAATCCCTGCAAAGATAACGCCACTAACATTTTGCTGTGGTGATTGCAGATGCATTTGATACCAAATAGAAGGGGTGCTTAACCCTAAATGTGGGTCATCTGCTAAAATAGGCGTTCCTGATTTCGTTTTATCACCTGAAACTACCCAGTTATTACTTCCATTAAATTCGTTTGGTAGCATTTCCGCACTGAATTGCCCAGCTACTGTTACAGGATTTTGGATATTGGCCTCGATAATCGCCGAAGCATTTTCTGGATATTTAATAAATAATTCTTTTGCCTTTTCTTCATCAAAATTCTGTAATGCCCAATGACGAAAAGCTAATGTATTCCAATTCCCACCCAAATCATAGGCCATATATTTACCAATTGTTAAGGAATCAACAACTGTCCACTCCTCTGGTTCATAGCCTAACAAGGCAAATTCATAGCTTAGTGTATTGCTTTCCTTTGCCTGTGCAATAAAAGCATTTACTCCTTCAGCATACCATTCAAGTACTTGTTTGCTTTCGTCATCATAGGCAGCTAATGATATCTCTGCAGCATTTCTCAAGCTAAATGTACGGAAATGTTTGTCGGTATTAATCGTTGCTTCTCCAATAATTTCAGATAATCGACCACTTGCCTGCCTTCGTGCTAAGTCCATTTGAAATAGTCTATCTTGCGCTTGGACATAACCTTGCGCACGATATAAATCAGCATCTGTTTTGGCAAAAATATGTGGAACCCCTTTTTCATCTCTCGTGACTGTCACATCCTGATCCAGAATAGTAACAGCTAACTCACCATCAATCACCGGCTTAGATTTATTCATAAACCATGTAAATCCAATAAAAGCCACAAGAGCCAAAGCAGCTATTATCCCAGCTATGACAATGAGCCACTTTTTCCAATTAAACTTTCTCTTCCCCACTGAATAACCCCCTCTTTGCACTATATTCCCGTACTCCCTTCCCAAACCCGCTTTGAAACGTAAATTTTTTAGCGAAATTTCTTACTTTATGTATATAAAATTGTCTCTAAATACAAAATTTTATATTTATTCGCTATTAGAATAGTATAAACAATAGAGATTATGGAGGCTACTGAGTAATGTTAAAAATTCGCATTCATAAAGATATGATGATTCTCTAGAGTATATTTTCTTTTTATCCTCTCTCATGAAGCCGTCCTTATGTGGTGGAAGCGGATTCCCACATGATTGGAGCAGCGACTCCTCACTTTCGAGCCATCTCCCCTGAAAATTACCACACCTCACATTTTTAAAAGTCACCTTATTAATTTATAAATACAAAAAAATCGTATTTCCATTTAGAAAATACGATTTAAGTACTAGCATTGTAATTGCAATTCAATTGGACAATGATCACTGCCCATAATGTGTGGGTGAATTGTTGCGCTTTCAATTTGTTCCTTCAATTGATTTGATACAACAAAATAATCGATACGCCAACCAATATTACGTTCACGCACTTTATTCATATAGGACCACCATGTGTAGTGGTCAGTTTCCTCAGGATGCTTGTATCTAAACGAATCTACAAAACCACTTTCCAATAACGCTGAAAATTTTGCTCTCTCTTCATATGTAAAGCCCGAATTTCCAATATTAGATTTTGCATTTTTTAAATCAATTTCCGTGTGTGCAACATTTAGATCACCACAATAAACCACTGGCTTCTGACAATTTAGTTCTTGTAAATAGTTAGCCAAACGATCCTCCCATTGTAAACGTAGTGGTAATCTCGCTAAATCACGTTGTGCATTTGGTGTATAAACATTTACTAAATAGAAATTCTTATATTCTAAAGTTATAATTCTACCTTCATCCTGAGAATCTTCGGCGCCCACTCCATACTTAACAGACAATGGCGTGTGCTTCGTGAAGATTGCTGTTCCGGAATACCCTTTTTTCTGCGCGTAATTCCAATACTGTTCATAACCTTCGATAGAGAGCACTACTTGTCCAGCTTGACATTTTGTTTCTTGGATACAAAAGAAATCAGCATCTATTTGATGAAAGAACTCTAAAAAGCCTTTACCGAGACATGCTCGTATCCCATTAACATTCCATGATATAAATTTCATTTTATCCACACTCCTAAAAAAACGCCCTTCGGCTTATGCGAAGGGCATCCTATTATAGATCGTCACCAACAATTTTAACTTCCGTCTCTAATTCAACGCCAAATTTTTCTTTCACTACACGTTGAACCATTTGGATTGTCTCAATATAGTCTGAAGCAGTAGCATTTCCTTTGTTGACAATAAATCCTGCATGCTTGGTAGAGACTTCAGCATCACCAACACCTTTACCTTGTAGGCCACTATCCTGAATAAGTTTTCCAGCAAAATGTCCAGGCGGGCGTTTAAATACACTTCCAGCAGATGGATATTCTAAAGGCTGTTTTGATTCACGTTGGAAGGTTAAATCAGCAATCTTCGCATCAATTTCCTCCTGTACACCTACTGCTAATTGAAATTCAGAGGACAGCACATAATAACCCTTTTTGGCAATAATGCTTTGTCGGTATCCTAGCTCAAGTTCTTCTTTACCTAATATTAAAATGTCCCCTTCTTTTGTTAACACCTTCGATGAAACAATAATATCTTTAATCTCCCCGCCATATGCACCTGCGTTCATAGCCATTGCTCCGCCAATTGATCCAGGAATACCACATGCAAATTCAAAACCTGTTAAGGATGCTTGCGCTGATAGCTTCGATACATCTTTGATCAGTGCACCACTTTGTGCATACACATGCTCACCAGTAATACGAATCTCATCTAAGCGAGAAAATGTTACAACGATTCCTCTATGACCGCCATCTCGAACAACCATATTAGATCCGTTACCTAACATTAATAAAGGAATATTATTTATATATGCATAGCGAATAACGGATGCTGCCTCTTCTTCTGTTTCAGGAAGAACAAAAACATCTGCTTTGCCACCTAATTTTGTCATTGTGTATTGCTGTAATGATTCATTTAACTTAATATTGGCAGGATTAACACTTTTCGCTAAATCCATCGCCCATTGTTCTTTTGTCATGAGAGCTAATTCCTTTCTAACGTCCTTCTTACTCTACACCAGTATGGATTTACAACCCCAATTTGACAAGTAAAATGAAGGGTATTTTTATCTCATAATTAAAAGACAGGTAAGACCTGTGCAGAGATGATGAATATTATAAAGAAAATTGACAGTCATTCCAAGTGTCGTTTTTAGCACACTATTTCATTGTATTATCTAGTAAAATAATCTATTCACCTTAGAGCCAACTACTTGCCCATGTTTCGATATTACGGATAGCACCTTCAAGTGCCTGACCTTTATCTGTTAATGAATACTCAACGCGTACCGGTACTTCTGAATATACTTTACGTTCAACAAGCCCCTCTTTTTCAAGCTCCTTCAAACGTTCTGATAATAAACGTCCACTGACAGGTAGTGCAGATTCGATTTCATTAAAGCGCTGTGGCCCATCTAGTAATTGATATAATATTAACCCCGTCCATCGTTTTCCGATTAAATCCATTGCTTTAGCTAAACGAGGACACAAAGTTGTCTCATTCATAATTTTTCACCTCTATGTACCTATTGTAACGATTAATGCACTAAATGTAAATTTGAAGTAACTTATTTACGTAAAATAATCTATTAACTTTTATATATTTAATTACAAAAAGTAACTTACAATTTCAAGGTTGGTCATATCTAACAAGGGTACATAAAATTTCTTAGACTAAACGCTATCCTAATTAAACGCACATATTTCCAATAATATGCCTATTCCATTTTAAATATGTTTTGTTTCATGTTCACAGATTACACTTTTATAGAGGGAAATACTTCCACATTTATAAAAAACTCATTGAATATGCAATTTGTTTACTTTATCATTCGTTGTAGAATGCTGTTTTAGGAGGTTTTCAAATGAAAAAATATACTATCGATTTCAGTCATTCAACGATCGGGTTTTCCGTAAGACATATGATGATTTCTCGTATTCATGGTACGTTTGAATCGTACAGCGGTGAAATAGTTGCATCCAATATCGAACAAATGCAGGATGCAACTATTTCTATCACGATTACAGTGGCTAGTGTCTCCACCAAGAATCATGATCGCGATGTCCACCTTGTGTCTCCTGACTTTTTTGATGCAGACGTCTATCCCAAAATAGTATTTACCTCTACATATATTGATAAACTTGATGATAAAAATTTTGCTATTCATGGTGATTTAACCATCAAAAACATAACAAGACCTATCGTATTTACAACAGTATATACAGGAAAAGGTGTGAATCCATGGGCACAAGAAGTTTTTGGCTTCCAAGCTAAAGCCCAAATTGATCGTCGTGATTTTAATCTAGTCTACAATACCTTTTTAGAAACAGGTGGTGTATTGATTAGCGATGAAATAGACGTGATAGTAGATCTTGAATTAAATCCTATTTAAGTATTGTTGCTACCTTAAAGAAAGGGAGGAATTTATGTTTTGGTTTGATAATGATTTTTTATTTGGCTCCGCTTTTATTACCATCATCTTCTTTATTGTTTTTGGGAGCATAGCCTTTATGATTGTAAACGGTATTATCACTTGGTCTAAAAACAACCGTTCACCAATTTTAACAGTACCCGCTAAGGTTGTGACAAAGCGTACGAATATACGTGGCGGATCTAACAATACTGGGGCATCTACGTCCTATTACGTTACGTTTGAAGAGCAAAACGGTGAACGGCATGAACTAAAGATGAATGGCTACGATTATGGTCAGCTTGTAGAAGGTGATCTTGGCATTTTAACCTATCAAGGTACACGGTATCATTCATTCAACAGACATAAAAAAGGAGAGTAGCGATTATCGTTACTCTCCTTTTCCTATTCTTTTATTTAATTAAATATTTAGCAAATCCAGCTTCTGTATCTTCTAAATATTCAATACCACTACCTGCTGGAATGAACTTTTGTGCATCTTTTGCAGATAGGTAGATAACCTTTGTATTGGCTGGGAACGATACAAATGACCAGTTATTATCCGCAGCTGGGTTAATTGTTTTATTCGCCATAATATAATCTACAACAGCTTGTCGATTTTCATAAGCATAGTTTGTTATGTTAGAGCCGTCAGCATTTTTAAATGTCGCCCCATATGATCCACCAACACGATAATTGTTTGTAATGATGATGAACTCTTGTTTCAAATCAATTGGTTTACCATTATATTGTACATTCTTAATTCGATTTGCCTTTTCATCAGTAAGATTACCGCGTCGGTCATATTTTGCCGGCGATGTAACATCAATTTGATATGTTAAGCCATCTAACACATCAAAGTTATATGAACGAGCTTCTGCATCGATAATATTTTGCTCTTCTGTTTTAGTCGGATCAATTGTTGCAAAAATACCAGCAGCCATCTCTAACCACTCGATTGCTTGTGCGCCTGTCACTTTAATCGTAGCAACAGTATTGTCATAATGATAAATGTCAGCCATATTTTTAATAGCAAGTGGTCCTACAGGAATATTTGTATAATCTAATGGATTATTACGAGATCCTGCTTTGAAAGGTGCCCCAGCCGAAAGAATGGGTGTCTTTTCATCAGCCGTACCCTTTAGCTCTTGTTCGATAAACCATTTTTGAGCTTGTGTTACGATTTGAATGGATGGATCATCTTGCACCATTGAAAAATAACTATGGATTGGTGCAGTTGTTTCTCCAACAGGCTGACGGATATACGTTAATGTGCCATCATGTGCCTCTTTAATAGCTTCTAAAACCGTTGTGGATGGTTGTAAACCTTCTTGTTTGATCGATTGCAATGAACCTTTACCATCTACCACTACCCACTCAGACCCTTGTTGTTCTAGTTTTAAATCAATTACACCAAGATGACTACCATAGCTACCTGCCATAACAGTAGGAACACCGTGAATTGTACCCTTTTCTTGATCAACATCTTTCAAATCCTTATAGTCACCAGGGAATGTTAAATGAGAGTGTCCTGTAATTAAAGCATCAATACCATCAATTTCTGCTAATTGGTAACCAACATTTTCAGCACCCTTCACATAAGTATCTTCACCGATACCTGAATGTGACAGAACGACAATCACGTCTGCTCCAGCCTTTTGCATTTCTGGTACTACTTCTTTCACAGCTTCTACTGGCTCTTGCATTTCAACTTTACCTGCTAAATGAATGGCATCCCATTCAACAATTTTCGTTGGAACAATCCCTGTTACACCAACTTTAAGTGTATGCTTTTTACCTGAACTATCTACCACTTCTTTATCAAGAATGACATAAGGTGTAAACATGCGTTCTTTTGTTTTTGCATCATAGGTATTAGCATTTACGACTGGATACTTTGCATCGTTTAACACTTCATCTAAAAAGTCTAGACCATAGTTAAATTCATGATTTCCTAAAGTTCCACCATCGTATTTCAATGCATTAAGTGCAGCAATTGCTGGATGAACTTCACCAGGCTTTAAAACACTTTCTAATGCTTTATATGAGCCAAGTGGTGTGCCTTGAATTAAATCGCCATTATCAAATAGTAATGTGTTTGGATTTTTTGCTCTTGCTTGCTCAATTAGTGTGGCTGTATTAGCCAAACCAAGCTCTGCTGATGGAGCATCTAAATAGTAATTGTAATTAGCTAAATTGGTATGAATATCTGTTGTCCCTAAAATCTGAAGATCAACTGATACGTCAGTTGAAGGTGCTTTATATTCTGCTACAAAGCGCTCCACAATACTCTCCATCTGTTCCTTTGTCACATAGTCACGAGGACGAATAGTATTATCCTCAAATGCTTGTAAAATGTTTGCAGCAACAGCATTCGCTAAATCTTGTTTATATGCCGCTGCAATTTGATCTGCATCCTTGAATTGTTCTAAAACTGTGAGGGAAGCGTTTTCACTAACTAGTCCGCGAGCAGAAATAACAAATGCTTGTTGACGTGTTAATTTGTCAGCTGGACCAAATGTCGTTGCTGTTTTACCTTTAATAAGTTTTAATTGAACAGCTTTTTCTACATAAGGTGCTAAATCCTTAGAGACATCCTTAAAGGCAAGCGAAGAGCCGTCACCTATCTCTACATCTAAATTTTCTACTAATTCTTTTACATAATCTGCGCGTGTTACATCATTGGAAGCAGCATCAGCAGAAATTCCAAATGGTATAAACGCGAAAAGGACTAGTAACGTCGTCAAGAAATTAGTTATTAATTTCTTATACATACAACAACCTCCTTAATAATCTAGTATTTTCCTACAAATTCTATTATATTAAAACCATTCTAATTTTTACTGAATATATAGTCCTAATTATATGTATTTTTAAAAGAATGGTTAATTACTTTCCCTCCAAATCATAGATTTCTACCATTCTTTATTTTTCTATTAAATAGGATGTTAGTAAATGTAAATTCAAAATAATTAGTTACTGTCAATATGTCCTACCTCCATACCACACCATACATCTGTTGACAAAATAAAAAAGGTCCTCCCAAAATTGAGAGGACTTTTAATAAAAAATAATTTTTATGCATTCACAGTTTGTAGTGATTGAGCAACCTTTTTCACTTCTTCTAGGCCATTTGCAATAATTTCTTGCGCTTTATCTGGTGAAGCATTGTGACCTTCAATAATCACTTCTTCAATAACTTTCATCCCGAATACGCCACCTACTACGTTTTTAATGTAGTTTACTGACATTTCCATTGGTTGAGCTTCAGGTGATGAATAGTAGCCACCACGAGCATTTAAAATAATCGCTTTTTTGTCAGTCATTAAGCTAATTAATTGACCATTTTCGCCATATTTGAATGTGAATCCTGCTTGGTATACATAGTCAATAAATGTTTGTAAAGGTGCTGGAATTGTTAAGTTCCATAGTGGGAATGCAAATACAACTAAATCAGCTGCAGTTAATGCATCCATTGCTTTTTGTTTTGCAGCTAATAGACGTGATTCAATGTCTGTTAACTCTCCACCATTTTGTACTTTACCAAAAGCATTGAAAAGATCTTGTCCAAAATAAGGCATATCTTCTGCAAATACGTCAAAAGTTGTTACGTTGGCACCTTGTACATTTTCCATGAAAGTATCATACATTGTTGTTGAAATACCGTCTGGACGGTTGTTAGCTTTTACTACTAAAACGTTCATTATATAAAATCTCCCTTAAATTTCAAAATCTAATATCTCGAATTCAAGATATGTGTTTATCTTAAAAAATTTCATCTAAAATGTCAATGTTACATGTCTCAGACTTTTGACTGAAATATTCTCTCTTTCATCCATCCTAAGGAGTTGAAAGCCTTACTCCTCTCTCTAGTAAGCTAAAATTTACAGTTATCGTCTGTACAAATACCCGCATCACCTGTGCCAGCCATCTTTAGCGATGGTTGTAAGCCCTCTTCCTCAGCAACTTTACGCAATGTATCCTCAAATACCTCCTGCGGTTGTGCACCTGAAATACCATACTTACGGTTTAGGACAAAGAACGGTACCCCTCGTACACCAAGCTGGAGACCTTCTTGAATATCCGCATCTACTTCATTTTTATAAACATCATCGGCAAGAACCTTAGCTACTTCTTCACGCTTTAGTCCTACTTTCTCAGCTATCTCTAATAAAACATCATCTTGACCGATACGCTTTCCTTCAATAAAATGACTGTGTAAAAGTAACTCCACTAGAGCTGTAACATCTCCCTGTTTTTCAGCCCATTTTACAAGCCGATGTGCTTTTAGCGTATTCTCTTCCATCAAATTGCTAAAATCATAGTTTAGCCCTACTTCTTTTGCACGTTCCGTTACACCCATTGTCATTTCCTTTGCCTTCTCTAAGGACATTCCATATTTCTTTGCCAATGATTCATAGACAGTACTATGGGAATCTATTGGAGTAGTTGGATCTAGTTGGTAGCTTTTATAGACAAGCTCCACCTGCCCAGAATAGCCAGTATCCTCAATCGCTTTCTCTAATTGTTTTTTACCAATATAACAAAATGGGCATACATAGTCAGACCAAATTTCAATTTTCATTTCTTACTCACTCCTTTTGCTACATTGTAGCGATAGTTGAAATCACAAGGCAATTTTAATGCCTCACTGCATAAATTTTCAAGTTCTTCTACATACTGAACACAAAAACGATGTGAGGTTTCTATATGACACAATCTCTTTGGCTTGCTACAACTGAATCAGTCTCTTTATCTTCCCTTTCTTCCTCAACAACATGCGATGTATGTATAATCGGTGGTGGCTTAACTGGTTTATATACTGCCTATACTTTAGCAAAAGCAGGTGTGGATGTAGTTCTTCTTGAAGCAAATACCCATTTTGGTCACGGTACGACAGGGCATTCAACTGGAAAATTAACAGCCCAGCATAGTATTGTCTATGCAAATCTTTTAGAAAAATTATCTTTAGAAGAGGCACAGCTGTATTATCAACTGAATCAACAAGCCATTGATAAAGCTAGACAAATACTCCCACAAGACAGCGTTCGTTCAGTGGATTCACTGTTATACTGTCAAACAAAAGAAGGCTATGCACAATTATTAAAAGAATGGAATGCCTATAAGGTTTTAAACATTAAGTCTAACCTTACCTCTGACACAGAGCTCCCATTCCCTATTACAAAGGCTTTATGTATAACACAACAAGCACAAATAAATCCTGTTGAAGTAAGTAATTTTCTTGCGAAAGAGGCACAGAAGATGGGCGCCAAACTTTATGCAAATACTCGTGTTCAGCAGTTAAACATACCACAAAATAACTTATATACCGAAAAAAATATGTCGGTTCAATATAATAAACTTATTTTATGTTCACATTATCCCATCGAAGCATTTAAAGGACTTAAACTTTTTAAATTATCCAATAGTCGCTCCTATATGGTTGCAAGCAAAACCTCTGAGACTATGCAAGGTCAATATTTATCAGTAGATTTTCCTTCTCGTTCGATACGTACTGCCACGATTAATCAGGAAAATTATTTAGTATTAGGAGGGGCGAATCACATTGCTGGCGAGACCGTTCATACTGAGCCATATTATGAGGCTATTTCTAATGAAATGAAGGAGCATTTTGAACAACAGCCACTTTATCGATGGTCGGCCCAGGATATAGAAACACCTGATATTGTCCCTTATGTTGGAAGAATTACAAACTCCTTACCTAACGTACTAATTGCCACTGGCTATCGAAAATGGGGAATCTCCAATTCCTTTGTCGCTGGTGATATCTTATCGTCTCTTTTAACAGGCTCAAAGATCGAAGAGGGTGCTATCGCTCTTTATTCACCATCACGTACTAAATTCGGTGCCCAATTCATGCAAATGCTGAAAGTAGGAGGCTTTGTTGCCAAGGAATATATAGCTGGGTATATGAGGAATGCCACTGCTCCAACCTGTACTCATTTAGGCTGCAAAACGAAATTGAATGAAGCTGATGAAACATGGGATTGTCCTTGCCATGGTTCCCGTTTTAACGCTAAGGGTGAGGTACTTGAAGGCCCTGCAGTACAACCATTAAAACTCGATTAAAAAAGAGGTTGTCTGAATAGACAACCTCTTTCCTATCTTTATTTTAGTGCTTCTGTTAATACTGGTACAATTTGTTTCTTACGAGAAACAACACCTGGTAATACAACACGATTGTTGACAAGTTCAGCACCGAATCCTTTTGCAGCCGCTTCTGCTACTTGCCCAATTGCAACAGCTGTAGAATCATTATTCAAAATGTCAGTCACAACGAAGAAGAATAGATCTAAGCCATTTTCTGCAACATTTTTATTAAGTAGTATTTCTAACTCCTCTTGACGATTAAGCACATCATTAACATCAACTGCATTAACTTGAGCTACAACAGATTTGTACTCACCAAATTGAAACTCTTTTGCATCTAATGATAATAAATCTTCTAATGATTTATCAGATAAATCAGCACCTGCTTTTAGCATTGCTAAGCCATACTCTGCAATTTCCACACCAGCAATTTTTGCTAGCTCTTCACCAGCTTTTACATCTTGTTCTGTACAAGTTGGTGATTTAAAAAGTAGTGTATCAGAAACAATTGCTGATAACATTAAACCGGCAATATTGGCTGGTATCGCTACTTCGTTTTCCTTAAATATTTTGTTTAAAATTGTAGCTGTACAACCTACTGGCTCAGCACGATAGTATAATGGATCAGCTGTTTGGAAGTTTGCAATACGGTGATGGTCGATAACCTCTGTAATTTGTACTTCCTCAATGCCGTCAGCTGATTGCTGGAATTCATTGTGGTCAACAAGGATTACCTTGTCCACTTCACCAGCAACAGAAGAAATTAAACGAGGCGCTTCAAAGCCAAATTTATCTAATGCAAATTGGGTCTCATTATTAATATCTCCAAGACGGACCGCCTCAGCTTCTTCACCAATTTGCTGTTTTAAATAGGCATATACAATTGCAGACGTGATTGTGTCTGTATCTGGGTTTTTATGTCCAAAAACTAATACTTTACTCATTGAATTAATTCCTCCTAAAATGGCACTTACATTTATATTTTATTTTATCATACCTTATAGCCTGAGAAGTGATAAAGTGAAACTTTGGAACAATTTCGCCTCAGCGTAATTGCCACTGACCCTCACTTTCGGTATAACAAACAGTGCTCATGGCCCCTACTGTATTATTCAAATTTAATATGCAAATATAATGGCAGTGCGCTAAATCCATACTTTTCATATAAGATATCTTTATTATAACTAGTTTCAATTGCTATGTATACTTTTAATAGGTCTAATTACTTCTAGAAAATTCTCTATTTTTACCAACCTATTTTTAACAATCAATAGTAAAAATGCCTCTTTTTTATAAAATAATTAGTTTATATAGATATTTAGTTGGGTTTTCATATTTAAGTCATCATAATTTTATGCTATCATCAGGTAGTCTATATTTTTGGATATTCAGGAAATGGGGATTACGATGACGAAGAAGATAGAAAAAAAGTACATTCCTTTAGCTAACTATTTTGATGTAGCTTTACAACAAGAAATTACTTTATCCTTTAGTGAATTAGAAAACATTATGGGACAAGCATTACCGAACGCTGCCTACTTAAATAAAAGCTGGTGGAAAAAAACTAAGCCCCCTCTCTCACATTATTTATCATGGACAAATGCAGGCTATTATGTCACTGATGTTAAACTAGGTTCTAGTGTATCTTTCTCACGTACGCAAATGAAGTCTACCGAAAACAACACTTCTAATAGTGAGGAGAATTCATCTGCATACATAATTCGAGGGATTGAAGCATCTGATGCTAGATCATTTATTCATTTACAAGAGGAGATTTTTCAAGAAACTGACTTCATGTATAATGTTCAAAATGAGCTAGAGCTCACTGTCCAACAACTTCGTAAAAATTTAACTTATTGGAAGCAACTAAAAAACCGTACTATACTACTTTGTGTACTAAACGGAATTTTTGCAGGTTATGCAGTTATTCATGGATATAAACAATCAAAAGCTAGACATGTTGCCTCTATTCGTTTAGCTGTGAAAGCAGAGCATCAACAAAAGGGTATTGGCTCCGCACTGATGAAAGCTGTAGAAAGTTGGTCTAAACAACATGATATATCCCGTTTAGAGTTATCTCTTATGGAGCATAACAATGTAGCTTTACACCTCTTTACAAAGCTAGGATTTCATCAGGAGGGCATTCGAAAAAATGCCATTAAATTAAATGATACTTTTATTAATGAATATAGCTTAAGTAAAATTCTATAATTCACTTTTCCTAGATGTCTAAATACTATTTAGACATCTTTTTATATAGAAAATTTCAAAAAAATACGCATAGATAGTGTGTTTCAACAAACTATCTATACGTATTTACATTAAAAAACCTGCTTTTCTCTAACAGCATCTAAGAATAATACATTACTTTCTACTTGCTCATACAATTGCTGATATTTTTCATAGTGGTCTTTATCCTGGTTTATCATTTCCTCTATCAACGCATGCAAAAATGAAATCAAGACTGGGGCAATGTCTAGAGAAGAATGATTTTTAGTGCCGAGGGTAAATAATGCACTGGCATATTCTCGAATAGGCGAAAATGCAGAACCTGTAATGGCAATAATTTTTACTTTCTTTACCTTTGCAATTTCAACAATCGTTTTAATATCCACAATCTGTTTATCAAAAGATAGTACAATTAAAGTCGTATGTTCGCCCATATTGTTTATTTGATTCACTAAATCATCTGAGTCTAAACGAAGCTGCTTAATATTAGCACGAAGGGTTTTCAATGTATTAGATAACCAATTTGCAACAGATGCATTGTAACGAGTACCTAGAATATAGATATTATCTGCTTCATGCATCCATTTTGAGCATTTTTGGATCTGCTGATCGTTAATCAAATGAATTGTTTCTTGAATATTTTGGCTATCTCGTTGCATCACCTTACCAAAGCTAGTATTAGTCAGCTTCTTAGTATATGTAGGCTGTAGATTTGCACCTACATCTTGAGACATAATATAGCCTCTAATTTCCTCTTGCAGTTCTACATACCCTGACAAATCCATAGCATAACAAAATCGAATCACAGTTGATTCACTTACATTAGCCAATCTGCCAACCTCTGCAGCTCCATTAGCAATCACTGTTGTGGGATTATCCATTACAAATTGTGCTACTTTACGCTGGCCCTTTGACAGCCTTACAAACCTTTTCTTTATATTCTCATGAATACTCATTCCTAACAACCTTTCTTTCAATGACCTTATCACGAACGGGAGATTGTTTCCTACTGACTCAAAATTCGATTAAAAATACAGTATCACGATTACAATTTGAATACAATGACTTTTCTGAAAAATCTTCATCGCATTAACCTGCTAATAAAACAATTTGATTTACTCTTTAACCATTTTATATTGATTTGTCATTTTAACAAATAAATCAGTAAAATCGAATAAAAATTAATAAATGCTCATTTTTATGTATTTTTTAAGCGAAATTAGACAAAAATGTCCTAGATCAATTCTCTGATCCAGGACATTCTGTTTCATATTATTCTAATTCAAGCTGCTTCGTTTCCTTACCAAGGAAGATGACCCCTACAACACCGATAATAATTGCTCCACAGAAAATGGCAAAGATAAAACCTATATCATAGCCTGCCGTTAATAAAAACCCAACGAGCAACGGCCCAAAAATACCACCAATTCGTCCAACCGCTGCTGCCATACCAGCACCTGTTCCACGAATAACCGATGGATATTGCTCGGGTGTATAAGCATATAATGCTCCCCAAGCCCCCAAGTTAAAGAAAGATAAAAACATCCCTGAAGTTAGCAATACGGCTAAAGTATCTGCATTTCCAAAAATATAAGCACTCGCTGCAGTACCAATTAGATAGGAAACAAGGACAAATTTACGTCCAAACTTTTCTATAAACCAAGCAGCTGTAAAGTAACCTGGTAATTGAGCTAAAGTCATGATCAAAACATATTTAAAGCTTGTAATCATGTCAAAGCCCTTCCCTACCATCACACTTGGCAACCATAAAAACATGCCATAATACGAAAATACAACCGTAAACCATAATAGCCACAGCATAAATGTAGAACGAGCATACTTTTTTGACCAAACCTCTTTCATATTTTGACCAATGCTCCGTTTTTTTGCTTCTTCTTTCACTGTAAATTGTGGTGAATCTGGCAAATGCCAACGAAGATAAATAGCATAAAACGCTGGAAGTGCTGTTAGTATAAGGGCTACTCGCCATCCCCATGTGGGAATCACAAAATACGAAATCAGTGCTGCAATTAACCAGCCTGCCGCCCAAAAGCTTTCAAGTAATACAACCACGCGCCCTCTTTCTTTGGCAGCCACACTTTCAGATACGAGTGTTGAAGCTACAGGCAATTCTCCTCCTAGGCCCATCCCTACTAAAAAGCGTAAAATTAAAAATGCAGTTAATGTTGTTGTAAAAGCGGATAAACCACTTGCAATAGAAAAAAGGACAAGTGTCCACATAAATATTTGCTTGCGACCTACTTTATCAGCAAACACACCAAAAAAGAGAGCTCCTACAGCCATCCCGATAGAATTTATACTACCAATCCAACCCGATTGACTTGGTGATAGCCCCCACTCAGCTGCCAATGCTGCAATGACAAAGGATAATATACCAACGTCCATTGCATCGAATAGCCACCCAACCCCCGCTACACCCAATAACTTATTTCTGGAAATGGATTGCTGAGGTTTCTTTGTTACTGCTGTATTTATTGTCATTCTAACCACCTGTCTTTACACATGACTTTACAATATAAGATTACTATACAGTTGTTTCAAGAAAGTGACAAGTACTATTCAAATTACCGAATTGTTTCGACAATTAATGAAATGGTATTGAAATAATAGTGCTATTTGCGTTAAAATGTCTTTTATACAAAAACAACTGTTCATTCTATAAGAACAAAAGGAGATCGTTACGTTATGTGGAAAGGCCTTATTGAAGAATATAAACAATTTTTACCCGTAACTGAAAATACACCTGCTTTAACTTTAAACGAAGGCAATACGCCTCTTATACATTTAGTGAATTTATCTAAGAAACTAGGCATTGAGCTTTACGGAAAAATTGAGGGTGCAAATCCAACTGGCTCATTTAAAGACCGAGGAATGGTAT
Organism: Lysinibacillus capsici; assembly: GCF_020217405.1. NCBI lineage: Bacteria > Bacillati > Bacillota > Bacilli > Caryophanales > Bacillaceae > Lysinibacillus > Lysinibacillus capsici. The sequence goes on from NZ_CP084108.1 coordinate 4,288,139, forward strand.
TTGCTGTTGCAAAAGCTATCGAGGATGGAAGTCAATGCGTTATTTGCGCTTCTACAGGAAACACTTCCGCTGCTGCGGCTGCCTATGCAACTCGTGCAGGCATCCAATCAATCGTTGTTATTCCAAAAGGTAAAGTTGCTCTTGGAAAGCTAGCACAGGCAACAATGTACGGGGCAAAGATCATTGAAATTGACGGAAACTTTGATGATGCACTCAATATCGTTCGCCAAGTAAGTGAAACGACACCAGTTGCACTTGTTAACTCTGTAAACCCATACCGTATCGAAGGTCAAAAAACGGCTTCGTTTGAAATCGTAGATGCCTTAGGTTCAGCCCCTGATTATTTGTGTATTCCAGTTGGGAACGCAGGTAATATTACTGCATATTGGAAAGGGTTTAAAGAATATCACGCCGCAAAAAATTGTGGTCTACCAAAAATGTATGGCTTTGAAGCTGAAGGTGCTGCAGCAATCGTTAAAGGTGAGCCAATTGCTAATCCTGAGACAGTGGCAACTGCCATTCGTATTGGCAATCCTGCGAGCTGGACATTGGCAGAAGCTGCTCGAGATGAATCTGGCGGTATCATTGATTCTGTTACAGATGAAGAAATTGTAGCAGCCTACAAATTAATCGCAAGTACAGAAGGCATTTTTGTTGAGCCTGGCTCTGCAGCTTCTTTAGCAGGTGTTATGAAATCTGTTGCAAATGGAAAAATCCCTCAAGGCGCCAAAGTTGTAACAATCTTTACAGGGAATGGCCTAAAAGATCCTGATACAGCCATGAATGTATCCACTGTAGAGGTCGTATCCCTTAAAAACGATGAAGAAGAAATTCGTGCATATATTGAGGGTGTACTATGAGTAAAATGTGGCAAATCTCAGTTCCTGGAAGCACAGCCAACTTAGGTCCAGGCTTTGATTCAATAGGACTTGGCTTGTCTCTTTACTTACAGCTTTCTGTTACCTTGCAAGAACAATGGAAAATTATTCATCTTGATGATAATGGTCCTAAAGAGTTTGAGCTTGAAGAACACTTACTATACGTCATTGCTAAAAAAACTGCAGATCTATATGGTCAACAGCTACCTGCCTGTCGTGTGGAGATGGCTAGTGAACTTCCGTTAGCACGTGGACTTGGTAGCAGTGCAGCAGTTATTGTTGCAGGTATTGAGCTTGCTAACCAAGTCTGCGAGCTGGAATTAACAATTCAAGATAAACTCAATCTCTCTTCACAAATTGAAGGACATCCAGATAACGCAACTGCTTCAGTTTTAGGAGGATTAACGATTTCTTCGATGGATGACAATGGCGTAGTCGATACATTCCACATCAATGATATCGATGCCTCCTTTGTGGTATATGTACCAGATGTTGAATTAAAAACGAGCGAATCCCGTTCTGTTTTACCAGAGCAATTTAACCGTTCCTATGCTGTTCATGCCTCAGCAAATGCGAATATGTTAGCCGCTTCTTTAATGGTACGAGATTTTGAACGTGCTGGACGTTATATGGAGGCAGATTTATTCCATGAACCGTTTCGTGCAAAGCTAATTCCTGGTTATGATGAAATTCGTATGGCTGCAAAATCGAACGGTGCATATGGTACTGCTCTAAGTGGTGCTGGGCCAACAATGATTTCTATTATTCCTTCTGCTATTGCCTCTGACTTCGTTGAATTAATGAAAAAGCAATTCCCAGAGCATCAAATTATTTTAACAAATGCTGATGAACATGGTGTACAAGTCAATGAATGTGTGAAACGTCTACTTTAATAGTAGACGTTTTTTCTTGAAAGCAAGTTTGGATAAAACTAATATTATAGAAGTATAGAATTAGACTTTTATACGCGCTTTTCTAAGGAGGAATTATCTTGAAACCCATTATATTTTGTGATTTCGATGGCACGATAACAGAAACAGATAACATCTTTTCACTTATGACTGAATTTGTACCAGAAGAATCTGAGAAAATCGCTCAAGCGATGATGGAACAAACCATTTCATTTAAAGATGGGCTATCAGCAATGTTTCATCTACTTTCTACTCATCAAAAAGGTGAAGTCATTCAATATCTAATGGAGTCGGCAGTCATACGTGAGGGATTTGGTGATTTTGTCCGCTATGCTCAAAACAACGATATTCCATTTTATATTGTAAGTGGCGGAGTTGATTTTTTCATCGAGCCTTTAGTTGAAAAATTTGTTCCCTTTTCAGGCATTTACTGTAATAGAGCAGATTTCTCTGGTAAACAAATAGCATTGATCTACCCAAATAGCTGCGATGAGGAGTGCGCTAAATACAGCACACAAGGATGCGGTTGCTGTAAACCAAGCGTGATGCGGAAGGTTGCTAAGGAGGATCATTATAAAATTGTAATTGGTGATTCTCTATCAGATTTTGAGGCAGCTAAACTAGCAGATATTGTTTTAGCTAGAGATCATCTTATCCAACGCTGTGAAGAGCTTCATGTTCCATATAGACCTTTTACCACATTTCATGATTGTCTAAAAATAGTACAAGAGCTAATAGAGTCAAAAAAAGCTGTTGTTACACGCTAATAGAAAAAAGAAAAAGGAGCCACTTTTACAAAGATGTCTCCCTTTTCCTACTTATTTATGCTAATAATACTAAGCTAATGGCCATGACCGCCATCCCCCCTACTAGACCATACATCGACAAATGTGTTTCATCATATCTTTGTGCAGCCGGTAGCAATTCATCTAGTGAAATAAAGACCATTATCCCTGCGACCCCAGCGAAAACGATTCCAAACATGACATCTGTTAAAAAGGGCATAAGGAGAAAAAAAGCTACTAATGCACCTACAGGCTCTGCCAATCCTGATAAAAAGGATAATTTAAAGGCTTTCCTTCGATTACCTGTTGCAAAGAAAATTGGAACAGATACAGCAATACCTTCTGGAATATTATGAATAGCAACTGCAATGGCAATAGCAATCCCTACATTCGGATCATTAATAGCTGACATAAATGTAGCGATCCCCTCAGGAAAATTATGAATGCCAATCGCCAGAGCTGTAAAAACGCCCATCTTCATCAAATGTTCTTCATTAACCTGTGGTTTGATGGCATTAACATCCTCTACCAGCTTTACTTCATGAGGATTAGTTGCCTTCGGAATGAATTTATCAATTAAGGCAATAAACAACATCCCACCGAAAAATCCAAGGATTGTCATCCAATAGCCATTGGTTGTACCTAATGCATTGGTTAAAGCATCTTTAGCTTTCACAAATATTTCTACAAGGGATACATAAATCATTACCCCTGCTGAAAACCCCAATGCTAATGATAAAAATTTTGTATTTGTTCTTGAAGTAAAAAATGCTATTAAACTACCTACACCTGTTGCAAGTCCAGCAAACAGGGTTAATCCTAATGCCAGTAAAACATTTCCGTCCATGCCCTTCTTCCTTTGCTCTTTTTCTTATTGTACTCATCTTAACGTAGAAGTTTCCTATACGCAATTCTTTTTTATAAGGCAAATATCATTCTTTACACTGTCTCGGTAAAATGTAAAAAGCAGTATCTATCATGTGAAATAGATACTGCCTGTCTTTTTATTTATGATTAGATTGAAATAAACGTTTACGCCGTTCGTACCAAATGACACAGATGATAAACCAAGTATAGCCGATGCTCCAACCAGCAAGTACATCTGTAGCAAAATGTCGAGCTCCTGCAATACGTGATAAACCAATAAGCACCATTAAAATTGTTGCCCCAAGCCACAGAAGGATTTTACGTCCTTTACTACTATTCTCCGCTAAAATATAAGCAAGTGTAAATAAATAAAGTATACCTGTCATCGAATGTCCAGATGGAAAACTAAAGGATGTCAGTTGATCCTCAATTTCAGGTCGTGGACGCTGCTCCCATTTTTTCAGTAATTGGTTCAGAACATTGCCTGCTGCAAAAGTTAGGACAACAAATAGCATACCTCGATAATTTTTTACCTTCCAAGCTAAATACACCATTAAAACTACTGCAACAGCAACAACAAATTTGGGCTCACCTATATAATGAAAGATCTCAATAAAACGATTACCAAAAAAAAGTTCTGCCATCTTTGCATCAAATGTATTCATCAGTTGACTTTGATAAGTGGCCCTTAATACTATGAAAACAAATAACGTTATAACTGCTAATGGATATGCCCATTTTTTCATTTTTTCACCTCAAAAAACATTCATGCTATGTTCTTCACATCATAACACAAATAGATCTTTTCTGAATGAAATATAGGCCTACATTTTAAGAAAGGTTTACATCATTGACCTCTTGATAAATAGTGATAGATTCTTCATCTGGTTTGTTAAAGTAATTGGAAACAGCCAATGCAACAATGAATAAAATGGCTACTATAGGTAGTATTCTTCTAAACATCCTAAACACTCCCTTATTCTTTTATTAGTCCAAATTTGTCTACTTAATTAGCACTGGATCAAAAAGCCAATCTTTTGGACCAAAGTTTGCATCCTTTTCTCCTCTAACCTCACGTGAAATACCATATTTTATAATAGTTTCTCTAAATCTTTTACTAAACAATGTCTTTCTATATAGATATCTTCCGTCATGACTACACTCCGCTGAGTAGAAAACATCACCTTTTAAGTTTTCCAAATCTTCATGATGATAAATATCAGGACCATTAATGACACCATTTAAACCACAACTGCACGGAGGTTGCTCAGTTGCAAAGTATAATTTAACTCTGTCCTTACTACACTCAGGGAGCATTTGTATAGGAATAATTTGATAAGCTGGCTGTTTGCCTTCTTCAGGGCCTTGATGGATCACCTCTAAAAGCTCATAGCCTTCTAGTTTTTCTCTTTTCATTAATGATACTAGTTCCTCAGAAGCTACCCAATAACCATTTACATGCACTAAATGACGATCTTTCATCTGCGTAGTATCGATGACGATTGGTGATAGCTGTTCTTTATCCATGAGCCCACAGCACTTACAATGTGTACTCAAAGAAAACAGTGTCCCTTTATCTTCTAAGAACATTTCTGGTGAATTACCAGTTGAATTTAAAGTAAATAATGGTGCTCTTTCATACTCTATATCTGAAAATTCAAAATAAAATCGTTCTCCGATTGAAACGATTCCAAATTCACGCTCTAAGGACTCATATAAAGCTGTTACCTGCTCGTATGTTACATCTTCATTTAATGTAAAAATAGGATTAAATTTTGTTTTTAAGTTTCTTTTTCTCACTTCAGGCGCACCAATAGCAATACCATGACGATTATAAACGTTAATAACTTGATCTTGACTAGTTTCATCTATGGAAAACAAATTTTCAAGTTCTACTTTCACAATACACGCCTACCTTTATAAAGTTTTATGGTGAAGTATATTGACTAGCTAGTAACATTCTACAATCTACTAACGCTACTTTATTCATAGATAGTCAGCCTGCTTATTTAATAAAATGATTTATATATTACTCACTAAAGCAAATCTACTTAACCACTGTTAATTTAAGCGTACCAGTAGTTATACCGTTATTTCAACTTCGGGTTTACGCCAATTTTCTGGCGTGATTTGGCGGTTATAAAAAAACACCGCCACTTTTTTGGCGGTGTCTATCATATTTTATAGGCATTTTAGTATAGGGATATGGTTTTATTTTACTAAGGAAATATATAGGATATTTAATTCCCATAATGCCCCCTATTAATTGAAAAATATACCAACAGTATAACATAGAAGTAGTTTAGAGTAAATTCATTCTCTCAGCAAGATTTACAGCTTCTGTTCGTGAATCTACATTTAACAAAGAAAAGAGTTGAGTTAAATATCTCTCCGTTGTACGTTGAGGAATATTTAATTCAATAGCGATAGCTTTATTTGTGTGCCCCTCTGCAATAAGTCTTAAAATTTTCTTTTCCTTTTCATTTAAGTGAATATCTTTAGCACCTTGCAGTTTAAATTTATCATCCAGAAAATCTAAGAAATTTTTAGGTAAAACAATTTCACCGTTTGCAATTGCCCTTACTGTTCTTAATATTTGCTCTTTCGAAGCTGTTTTAGCTAAAATGCCTTCTATTTTTCTTTCTAAAATGAGTGGATAATAATCCGTAATATCATCACCTGTGTAAAGAATAACTGAAGCATTTGACTGAATAGCCTTGATATTACGGGCTAGGTTAATTCCATTTTCTAATGGCATATTGATATCTATTAGATAGATATCGTACGGTTTATTCTTTATCCTTTGAATAACACAAGTTGCATCACTTTCTGTATCGATGATAATATCTTCATTCTCTTGAAATAAATTTTTAGTTCCCTCTAACACTATAGGGTGATCATCCACTATGAGCATCGTAATCAAGTGTTTCACTCCCTTCTTTCACCATGATTCTAATAAACATCCCTTCATTGATATTCGAGTCAATAGTAAATTGTCCGTTAAACGCTTTTACGCGCTCCTGCATGCCTTGAATGCCCATAGATTCTGCTACTATAATGTCCTCTACATTACAGCCTACACCATCATCTTTATAAATGATTTCGAAACCATCGTTCATTTCTTTTAAATGAATTTCAACTGATGCTGCATAGGAATGCTTTAACGCATTATTAAGTAGCTCTTGGAATAAACGATAAATCATTAAATTCATACGCTCATCCTCTAAATAAAGACGATCAATGGTGTAAATAAGCACGAAGTTAGCTCTTTCTTGAACTTTTCGAATCAATTTTTCTAATGCAGCATTTAAACCTAATGTATCTAGTAACGGCGGTTTCAGGTTTTCACAATAAGTACGTAATTCATGTAAGGATGCAACCATTTGTTTATGAATTTTTGCAAGCTTATCTTGAATATCCGTTGTATTTTTTGCATTTACTAGGACATCCACCTCGCGGGCTATATGAAGTTGCTCCTGTAAATTAGTGTCATGTAACTCTTGAGCTAACTGGTATTTTTCTTCTTCAAATCTTAGCCATAATAGTTTATTCAGCCACGGTAACTGACCATCGTCAGCTTGCTTCATATGCTTCAGTTCCTCTAGTAGCTCTTCCACCATCTTGGTATTCTCAATAAAATTGTTTACATATAATAAGAGCAGTTCAAGCCATAAAAGCTCCTCATCTTTTAAATGAATCGTATTATTATGCCCTAGCACTAACGCTCTTTTAAAATGTGCATCCTGGTGGAGGAATGCTATATAAACTTTATCAATTTTGCGTATTTCACCTAATCGGATTTCTTCCATTATGTCAGGATCTATCGTAATACTTTCACCAGCTATTGGTATATATTCATTTTTGTCATAGTTATATGTTAAGACAAAAACATCCTCTAACTCCAGATGCATGGAAACCTCATAAGCAAACTTTTCTAAAAGTTCGTCAATTTTAATTGTTTTCCCAATTTTATCTACGGCTGTATATAGCTGATGAATATAGTCACCCTTTGTGGAAAATAATATTTTCCGCTTGCGATAATCGACCTTCTCCTTTACGTAGAAAAGTATGACTAATGAAGAAAATGTAAAGAAAGATACCCCTGACACAACGGTCATGGTTAAATAACGCCCGGCAATAAAATATAGCCCCACTGTAAACCATACAGTAAAGATTAAAGAGAATATAACATAATAACGTAGTCTTGTAATATGGTACTCAATATCAAATAATCTCTCTGCTAATTGCGTAAAAATAAAGCTAAAGGGTATAAGCAATAAAAATAAGGAGCTTATCTCAGATGAAAGTATATACGTATGAAAAAAAATTTTAGGGAGTGCATATAAAAAAAGAAATGGTAGAAACGGTATTAATATACTATTTAATAAAATTTTCAACTGAGGTGAGCTGTACTTAAAATAGCTTATTAATAAAATACTAAGGATGATCACTAGGAGAATAAAGAAAATAGCCAATATAACATTGGAAAGAATATCATTTGAAGCAGGATAAATAGTACCCATACATCCTAAGACAAAAGCTATGAAAGGAAGTATATAAAAGAGCTTGATATTATTTGTAAACACCCAATTTGTCTTCACAAATGAATAATAATTTCTCAAAAAATGTAATAGTATAACTAAACATAACAGCATACTACTTCGATTTACGATAATGCCAATCGTATCCATCCTACCAGAGACACCACTACTTACATAAGCCAAAGAAACCGTTAACATAAACAGAATTAGTAAGTCTGCTAATTTTGTATTCCGTTGTTTGAAATGTAAATAAAATGCAACAAATAATGTTAATAAATAATAACAAGCTGGAATGATTAATACATAAATGAATTGTTGAGGGATATCCAAATGCTTAATATGTATATTGATTAGATCTCCATCGGGCTTCAGTATTGTTAATTCATTAGCAGATAAAATTTTAGATTTATATCTCAGTTGATTTAATTCATTGATGGGTTCATGATCTACAGTTAAAATTGCATCACCAACAGAAATATTTTGACCCTCTGCCCAGTCTTTATAATAAAGTTGAGAAATGACCCATTTGTCATTCTCCTCTTCTACCCCAATCTGAATATAAGGCTCGCTATAATTCACATAATTTAAATAAAAACCAATAATTAAATAGAGAATTATAGCGGGCCAAAACAACTTACTTCGCAACTTTCTTAGTTCCAAATATCACTTTCTGTATTCATTTCACCGCTAAACGCTTCTAAAATTGCTGTTTGCTCTACAGATGAAACTCCAACTAATGAGGCTTTTTGTTCTTTTAATAGTGCAACTAGGCTTGGATTTTGCTCTAAATATTGGATTACATTAATCATTCTTATCTCTCCTCATTTCAATAGTTTTTGTAGGTATTCTCTACCTACTTGATTTATAGCTACATTTTCAAGGTAATTCAATGCTTTAAATTTATAGACGTTTTTTATAGTAATGGCATAACGTATCGCCCCACCATTTGTCAACGCGTCTTCTGTTGCATTATTATCCAAATCTGTAACTATATCATCATTATAATAGCTAGAAACAGATTTTGAAACATCATTTTTCTGTGATAAAAGATAAATAATAGGCAGAGAGTACCTTTTATTTAGTAGATCATTTTTTGGCCCCCACACCTTTAAGCTTTGAATATCATTCTTAATTTGTTGGATGATCCCTATGTATTTCCCATATTCCTCTACTTCTTGAGATATTACTCCTTTTGCAAGTACTTCGCCAACCAAGCAACCCATTGCTGTTAATGATCCGGATTTCAAGGTAATCATTTTTACATAGGAGTCTTCATCGCGACAACTATTTAGTAAGTCTAATTGCTGTCCATTTATACTTTTTAATGCGTATTCATTAACTAGCTTTATAGCTGCTCTTTTATGTTCAAAAGAGGTTTCATCTATTGTTTTAGACGCCATGATCAGCATAGCTAATGCAACGTTTAATGATAATTCAGGTGTTTTGTTCCAACTATAGTCTGAATCTTTATCCTGCAGATCATCAATAATATCAAAAGACAATATTAGAAGTTCAATTGCAGCAGCTACCTTGTAGATATCTTGATTGATACTACTTGAAAATGCTTCATAATGCCAAAAACACATTTTACCAAAGGAAAAACCTACTGTTGTTTTTTCTTCTTTAAAGCTTTTTAGCATTAATTTCAGCTCAGGTCCAAGTAATAGCTCATTTTCTATAAGGATGTCTAATGATTCATAGATGAGTACATCTAAATCCTTCAATAGTCCTCTCTCCTATCTAGTGTATTAATAGATATTATATAGATTAGTGGGAATTAATACTAGTCACACAATTATATAATACATTAAATACCATTAATTCCTTTATAAAGAGAAAGACCGCCAAAAAATGGCGTTATTCATGCATACCACGCCAGATTTTTGCTAATTATTACTAAAAAATGGCGGTAGAGAACCAAGTACCGCCATTAAAGTGGCGTAAACTTACCATTGAAATGGCGCTCTAACAGATGTTACGCTTAGATTAGCAATAAAATATATTTATAAAGTCAGGATAGATTGATGAACATGAAATCTTTTTGTACTGGGAGTGACTTAAAATGAATGAAACTGTTTTCATACTTACGGCTACTTTTTCATGTAATATCTCTGTCTCAGCTGAAGAAATTACAATTAAACAGCCTAGTAATGATCAACGACGAATTGAACAAATCATAATTCAATCTGAAGTAAAAGCCTATCAAGATACACTGGCTGCGTATAAAAATATTTCAACCTATTCAAAATATATTAGTGATATTCCTGGATTTGAGGATACATTTCAACAAAAACGAGATTATTATATTGAGCAATATGGCATTATTAGAATATCAAACGAAAGTATTTCTACTATGTCATTAGTCAATCCTTTCACTTTTGGTTTAAATATAGATTCCCCTATAGTATATGTAACGCCACATGACACAATTATTAATGCAAGAGGGCTAGCAATGGCGGCCAATGCATCTAATAATAACAATCATTCAGATAGTTTGGATGAAATTTGTAATACAAGTATCTCAGGCTTATCCATTAATGAGAACACCATATCCTTTAATATGGATTCGACATTTAGTAAATGGCGAAAACCAACTATTAAACATTAACTCATCTATCAGCTAAGCAGGTCACAATGATTGTGACCTGCTTTTTGTGTAATAAAAAGGTGTCTCAATCCCTTGAGACACCTTTAGATGATTAACCTTTTACATAATAAACTTCTTGACCGCTTTCAATGATATGATCAGGCTTTGGTTTACCTAGGCTTGCCTTATGACCAGCAATATGCTCAGGGCTCTTCTCCCAATTCTTCCATGCTTCTTCTGATTCCCAACGAACCATCACTAGCACTTCTTCATCACCACGTCGAACTTTCTTAACAAGTACCTGTTTATCAATGAAACCAGGTTGTTGTTCAAGTAATGATGGTCCGTTTGGATTAGCACCAAAACGTTCCACCACTTTATCCGAATTACCTTCCGTCACAACGATACGTTTAATTTGTACAAACATATTAGTTAAACGCCTTTAATACATCTTCAGCTTTTTGTGTTTCTGACTGTAAACCGCCACCTGAAAGGTACCAAATTTCTGGATCTAGGTAGAATACTTTACCGTTTTTCACAGCGTTTGTTGCACTTACGATTTCGTTTTCAATTGCAGCTTTTGTACCTGATTCACCGTTTTCATTTACAACAGCGTCACGGTCAATGACGAATAAGATATCTGGGTTTTTCTCACGTACGAATTCAAAGCTTGCATTATCACCATGTGATTCGATTTTGAAACCACTAGCTTCAGCTACAGCTTTTACACCATATACATCATGAATTACACCGAAACGTGAACCAGGACCGAATACTGATAATGAACCTTCACTACCTAAAACGATTAACGCTTTTTCTTCTGTTGCAGTAGCTTTAGCTTTTACTTCTTCTACTTTTGCTTCATATGCAGCAATTGCATCTGCTGCTTCTTTTTCTTTACCAAAGATTTTACCAGCTAACTCTGTATTAGCTTTGAATGACTCTAAGAAGTTAGTATTATCTACACCAATGTATACTGTAGGAGCAATTTTAGATAATTCAGCATAAGCTGCTGAAGCACGACCAGAGATGAAAATAATATCTGGGTTAATTTCAGATAATTTTTCATAATCAGGCTCGAATAATGTACCAGCGTTTACATAAGTGCTATCTTTAAACTTGCTTAAATATGCAGGTAATGAGTCTTGTACCACTGCTGTAGGATTAACGCCTAAAGCATCTAATGTATCTAAGAAACCATTATCAAAAACGACAACTTTTTCTGGCATTTTATCTAGTGTTACTTCTTCAAATGTTGTACTACCGTCACGACCTTCAACTGTACTACCTGGAATTGTTAGTGGATATACTGATGATCCTTCATTTTGTTCCTCAGCTGGTTTGTCAGTTGAAGTACCTTTATCATCTTCTTTTGCTTCATCTTTCGAACCGCAAGCAGCTAATACTAATAGCATCATTGCCATTAATACCGTAAGTAATTTCCATTTTTTCATTGTGAAATTTCTCCTTTAATTAAATGATTTGATAGTTAGATGTTCATCATCTGGAACTATTTTTACGAATTAAAATAAACACAAATTCTACAGCCATCCTGCTCTTGAACAGGAATATCCATATCATAAATTTCCTTCAATGCATGTGAGTTAATAATGTCATTTGTAGGACCATTTTTAACAACACGGCCATCTTTTAATGCAACAATATGGTCGGAGTATACAGAAGCGAAATTAATATCGTGTAAAACGATAATCACTGTCTTGCCTAACTCATCAACCAACTTACGTAAAATCTTCATAATCTGAACAGAATGCTTCATATCTAAATTATTTAACGGTTCGTCCAGTAAGATATATTCAGTATCTTGGGCAATAACCATTGCGATAAATGCTCGCTGACGCTGACCACCTGAAAGCTCATCTAAATAATTATGTTGCATATCTTCTAAATTCATATAACGAATAGCTTCGTCCACTTTTTCTTCGTCATCAGGTTTTAAGTGTCCTTTGGAGTAAGGGAAACGGCCAAAAGATACAAGCTCGCGAATCGTAAGACGAACATTCATAAAGTTTGATTGCTTTAAAATCGATACACGTTTAGCGAAATCATCCGATTTCCAGCTACGTACATCTGCCTTATCGAGTAGTACTTCGCCAGTATCTGCATTCAGTAAACGACTCACCATAGAAAGTAGCGTGGACTTCCCTGCACCATTCGGTCCAATAAACGATGTGATTTTTCCTGAAACAATATCAACACTTACATCTTGAACGACAGGTTTTTTACCAAAAAACTTTGTAATTTCTTTGACTTGTATCATCCTGCTGACCTACTTTCTCTTAATAATAAGTAGATGAAGTATACCCCACCCACAAAGTTAATAATGACACTAAGTGTAGTAGTGAAACTAAATAAACGTTCAACCATCCACTGTCCACCGACTAAAGCTACAACACTCATTACACATGAGCCAGTAATTAAGATGGAATGCTTGTATGTTCTAAAATACTGATATGATAAATTTGCAACGATTAAGCCAAAGAACGTGATCGGACCAACAAGCGCTGTCGAAACAGCAATCAAAATTGAAGCTAAAATTAACATACGTTGTACAAGCTTATCGTAAGGTACACCTAAATTTATAGCTGTGTCTCGTCCTAGAGACATGACGTCTAATTGATTCATATGACGAGCACCGTAGATAAACGTTATTAAAATGATAACGCCTGCTAGCCAAACTAAATCTGAATTAACATTATTGAAACTTGCAAACATTTTACTTTGTAAGCCTAAAAATTCATTCGGATCTATTAATACTTGGAAGAACGTAGTGATACTTCCTAAAAACGTACCAACAATCATTCCAACAAGCAGTAAAAAATAAATCGGTCGCTTTCCTTCTTTAAACAATACTCGGTAGAAAATTAAAGCGAATAAAATCATCGCCCCAATTGCAAGCGTAAAATTATAGTAGATATTAATAACTAATATGGATGTAGAGCCAAAGAAGAAGTAGATGCATGTTTGAATTAACATATACAAAGCATCTAAACCCATGACACTTGGTGTTAAAATACGATTATGTGTAATTGTTTGGAAAACTACTGTTGAATAGGCAATTGCTATACCCGTTAATGCCATTGCCACAACCTTTATGACACGGCGTGGAAAAGCATAGTGATAATTACCATTGAGTTCCCAAAATAAATATAGGACAACTGCTATAACAGCGAGACCTAGTAAAATGAACATTTTTGTACGATTACGCATATGCTCTCCCCCTAAACAACATGAATAGGAAGATGGCACTTCCAATTACACCAACAGTCATACTTATTGGTATTTCATAAGGGAAAATCAGTACTCGTCCTAAAATATCACAGAATAATAAGAATGACATACCAAGTAATGCTGTGTGCGGCAAGGTTTTTGCCAAATTATCACCTTTAAACAGGGAAATAATGTTCGGAATAATCAAACCAAGGAATGGAATGATACCGACTGTTAACACCACTGTCGTGGAGATAAGAGCTACCAACACCAAGCCTAAATTGACTACAAATTTATACGATAGACCAAGATTTTTTGCAAAATCCTCTCCCATCCCGGCTACTGTAAAACGATTTGCGTAAATGTAAGCTAAAATGAGTATTGGTACACTAACGTATAACAGTTCGTAACGGCCTTTCATGATTAATGAGAAATCTCCTTGTAACCATGCAGAAATGTTTTGGATAATATTCGCCTTATAGGCAAAGAATGTTGTAACAGAGGACAAAATATTCCCAAACATTAAGCCAATAAGCGGTATAAAAATCGCATCTTTAAACTTAATTCGGTTTAATATTTGCATAAATAGTAATGTGCCGGCTAGAGCAAATATGAAAGCGAAGGAAATTTTTTGGAAATACGTAACGTTCGTAAAGAACATCATGGAAATCAATACACCTAACCGTGTGGCATCTAATGTACCAGCTGTTGTGGGTGAAACGAATTTATTCCTACTTAAGCTTTGCATAATTAAACCAGCAATACTCATACCTGCACCTGCCAGCAAGATTGCAACAAGTCTAGGTACACGACTAATTAAAAATAGTCTAGCTTCTTCTGATTGGAAGTCTAATAGGTCGCTAGGCTTAATATCTACTACTCCGATAAAGAGCGACACAATAGACAGCACAACAGTTGCTGTTAAAAGATATCTTATTTTCATAGTAATCCCCGGTAGATTTCATTTTTGTGTGTAACTCACTTATTAGTGAAAATGATTATCATTACTCACGATTTCCATTATAAGCATGATTTTATTCTCAGTCAACAAGTAAATGAGAATTATTCTCGTTTTATTAATGATTAACGAAAAAATATGCCAAATTAACGAAATATCAGCATTACCATAAATCTATCAACAGAAATAATTCACTATTTCTACAATATTTTTATCCAAATAAAAAGGTAATTGAGAATAAAATCTATTCCTCAATTACCATTTTTATATTAGATAATATTTTTTGTGCCTCTTAACCATGCAGAAATAATGAATATGATTAATACTAACCCTACATAGCCCATAACAGCGTATAATTTAGCTACTAGCGTTGTGAATCCTACAAGGCTTGCTAGAAAACCGAGACCACCTATAAATATGACTGCAACCCTAAAGCTTGCTCTGCTTGGCTTGAAAAACCTTACCATAAAGGAATATAGCATCCCTACTGCCGTATTATAAATCATTCCCAAAAGAGAAATAGTCATTAATACTCCAACAATCGGATGAATTTCATTCGCTAACGCTAGCATCGGAATGTCTAGTCCAACAATGATATTCATCTTTGCTAAAAGGGAGAAATTTACAAGCAGGATTAAAGCACCTAACAAAATCCCACCAATTATACCACCCATTCCAGCTACCTTATGATTGCGTATGGATCCACACATAACAGTCAATAAAGAGAAGCTAACCCCTACATTGAACGACATGTACAATAAAGCCGTTACCCACCAACTTTTCTCACTTATTTGAGCACGTTGAGCAATAACTGCTTGCTCTGCAAAGGTAAAATCCATCGTGGCAATAGCATAGATAGCGATGATGGACACAACTGTTAGTAGATACGGTGTGGCAAGTGCTATGATATTGATGATACTCTTCACATCCATCATGACTGTGGCTACTGTAAGTAAGATCATACAAATACTCCCTAGCCAAATAGGCAGTCCAAACATTTGTTGAAATGTTGCACCAGCCCCAGCAAACATGATGACAGCTACACCAAATAAAAAGAGTGATAGAACTAAATCCAAGACAAAGCCCATAGTATTCCCTGAAATTTGATAAATCAAATCCTTATGGGACGATGTGCGAAGCCTAGAGCTCACTTGAGCAACACACATTCCAACAATTGAGAAACCAACCATAGCTAACAATGCTCCATATATTCCTTTAAAGCCATAGCTTGTAAAATAAAGGACAATTTCCTGCCCTGATGCAAATCCTGCTCCAACGATAATCCCCACATAGGCACCACCGATTTGCAAGCTTTTTTTCAATCAGTTCTCTCCTCGTTTTCCGTATACTAAATGATCGACTAAGTACTGCGTTATTGATAGATTTCTTTGCTAATTGTTAATTTATTAATCACAGCCATATTAGGCTTAAAACCAATACCTACTGACTGGGGTACCTCAATATAGCCATCTTTGACTTTTACTTCAGGATCAATGATATCCTCGTACCAATAATGACTAGAACCGGCTGTATCGCCAGGTAAAATAAATTGACTAAGAGATGTTAAGGCAACATTATGTGCTCGTCCAATCCCTGCCTCTAACATACCACCACACCAAACTGGAATATGGTTTGCTTTACATAAGTCATGGATTCGTTTCGCTTCCGTTAAACCACCTACTCGTCCAATCTTGATGTTGATGACACCACAGCTTCCAAGTTCAATTGCTCGTCTGGCATCCTCATATGATGTGATGCTTTCATCTAAGCAAATAGGCGTTTTTAACTTTTTCTGTAACGCTGCATGATCGACAATATCATCAGTAGCTAATGGTTGTTCAATCATTAATAAATTAAAGTCATCAAGCTGCTGTAGTATTCCTATATCCTCTAATGTATAAGCAGAGTTTGCATCTACCATCAAGGGTAAATTTGGCAGTTCCGCACGAATTGCCTGTACTACCTCTACATCCTCTCCAGGCTTTATCTTAATCTTCACCCTTTTGTAGCCTTTTTCAATATGACCTTTTATTAATGCTATTAACTGAGCGACAGAGGGTTGAATACCCACACTGACTCCTACTTCAATACGTTGTTTTTGACCACCTAACGCCTGTGCAAGTGATTGCTTTGTTTGCTGAGCATAGATATCCCATACTGCACCCTCAATTGAAGCTTTCGCCATGCAGTTTCGCCGAATAGGTGCAAATAATGAGGTTACCTCATCTGGATGCCCAATCTCTTTATGTAACAAGATGGGTATCAAAAAATCTTGTAGCATATGCCATGTTGTCTTTAATGTTTCTTCTGTATACCATGGTGCTACAAAAGCAACAGTTTCTCCCCATCCCGTGGCCCCTGATTCATCTTTTGCTTCTATTAGTAACATTTCCTTTTCATCAACTGTGCCAAAACTCGTAGTAAATGGTGCTTTCATAGGCATTTTTAAATGCCTTAATGTAATCTTTTCTAATCTCACATTGTTCACTCCCTATCATTATTATAAAGCTAATAAGGAGCGTCTGACTAACAGATAGCTATGAACATACACTGGATGTTTCTTCATGCGTACGATGGCATAATCTTGGTTAAATAATGTTGTTAAGATAGTGCGAATTTTATAACGCCAGTCCTCTGAAAGTTTTGGACTTTCCACTTTCATTTTCTGTAGAGATTGAGGGATCGGTAAAAGATAGGCATCTTTATAAAAGCATTGTTTTAACTGAAATGTATTTTCTACATCTAGAACAGGTAATCCGTCAACTGTTAATGTCCAAGGTACAATTTCCTGTGCTACTTCTTCTAATTCATCAAGGCTATCTGCCATTGGATCACGCTCGATCCACCATTCAACGACCAATCTATCTGAAGGTAGTCCTTCATTAAAGTCATCTCGAAGCGGACCATAATAATCATTTTCATATTGATAACTAGTGGCGTTTAATTTTAGAAATGCTAGATTCGCTAAACGCGCCTCTAATGGGTCAATTAACCAGCGGACAAGTTGAAAACCATGCTCTTTTGCATATTCTTGTTGGGCATGCTTCAATAATTCACCCACACCTTGTTCACGATATGCTTTTTCTACACCAATCATGTGCGAATGTAAGTACATTTCTCTATTCCGATAGCCAACGAAGCAATAGTTAAAGCCAATTAGCTTTTCAGCTAAATACGCTCCTAATACGATTCCCCCATTTTGTACAGCAGCTAGCAATTGATGAGAGGGGATTGCTTGACTGCCCCATATTTCAGCGTTTAATTTTTGGATCTCTGCAATTTCTTTCGGTGTTGTTACTTTGTGAATTCGCACTTGCTCTAACATTACGCTGACGCCTCCTTTTTATGCCCTGATTCCAAAGCTAATAAAACTGCTCTTGTAAGTATCTCCACTCCCGTGACAAGTCTTGCTTGTTTAAATTTCATTTTCGGATGATGCAATCCTGGTGTTAATCCACAACCCAAGCCCAGCATGGTCGTTTTTAAATGCGGCCGTTGTACAGCATAATGGTGAAAATCCTCTCCTCCAGGTGTATGAACAGGCTTTCTTAAATTTGATAATCCAGCGGCCTGTATAATTGCCTGCTCCATTAAATATTGAGCACTTGTATCAACTTCAGCAGCTACGATATTGGCCACCGTACGTAATTCAATTTGTACTTTATGCAACAATTTAGAGGAATCGATCACACGCTTTACACCTTGTGCTAAATCGTCCATCACCTTGTTTTGCTGTGCACGAATATCAATCGTAAATGAGGCATTACCTGGGATAATATTGCCCGAATCTCCCCCAGCATGGAATTTCGTCATCTTTACAGATACAGGAACCATAGGATCTGTATGAATGGTTCTCAAATCTTCGATGATTGTTGCACCTACTTCAATGGCATTAATACCAAGGTGCGGCCTTGCAGCATGAGCATCCTCTCCGATAATTTCGCCTTCAAGTAAACGAGAGGCACCATGATATAAGGCTGCACAATAAGTGCCGTCCTCTAGCTCATGAACAGGTCTTACATGGACACCAAATAAATAATCTAAGTCATCAATAACACCTTCTTCTAATACAGATAACGCTCCAGTTCCTTTTTCTTCAGCAGGTTGGAAAATAACGCGGATTGTACCATTAATAGATTGCTGTAGTTCTTTTAAAAGTAATAGTGTACCAATGGCCATCGTCATATGACCGTCATGTCCACATGAATGATTCGCTCGGAAATGACCATCTACTTCTTGCCATAAGGCATCTATATCTGTTCTTAGTCCTACTTTGGGGTTACCGGTGCCTACATCAACATATAATCCTGTCGAATTTTTAAATCGTATAGGGGAAAAGCCTTCCTGCTTTAATAGCTCCACGATATAATTGGTGGTTTCTACTTCATGCCAGCTGATTTCTGGATTTGCATGTAAATACGTAAAAATCTCCATTAATCTTGGCCTCAAATAATCTAACTCTTCCTTCATAGATTCCAACCCCTTAAATTTTCTTATTATTAAAATTATTATAACGAAAATGATAATTTTCTACATAGAAACTTATACCCACATTCAACAAAATAACTACTTACGATAATATATTTCACTCTCAGCTTCATAGATAGACTTTTATTTAGATAGCAAAAAAAGATGCAAGTACAGTTTTTTAATAACTGTACTTGCATCTTTCATTTAATTAATACCCTTCATCGCTTTGGAAATAATTGGAGAAAGCACCAATATAATAATACCGACTACAATAGATAAGGTACCTAAGAAACCAAAGTATGTGAATTCGCTTACAACTTCATAGACCTTAACTAATTGCGCATTAATTGCTTGTGCTGCTGCACTTGTTAAAAACCATAAAGACATCGTTTGCGCTGCGAATGCCTGTGGTGCCAATTTCGTTGTGGCTGATAGACCAACTGGTGATAATAATAACTCACCAACAACCACTAAGAAGAATGACAATACTAACCATAAAGGACTCACTAATGTATCTCCACCAGACAGATGTGCTGGAACCATCATCACTAAGAATGACAGACCCGCAAAGAACAATGCATAGGAGAACTTACGTGGTGTTGTCGGCTGCTTGTCTCCCCATTTAAGCCATAGCATCGCAAATAATGGTGCCATCGTAATAACAAATAATGGGTTCAATGACTGGAACCAAGAAGATTGAAGCTGAATACCGCCAAAACTTAGCTGTGTACGCTCATCTGCATAAGTCGCTAAAATGGTTGCTCCTTGTTCTTGAATAGCCCAGAACATTACAGCTGATAAAAATAAAGGAATATAAGCAAGTAGACGAGACTTTTCATCCTTCGTTGTTTTTTTACTGCGATACATATAAATAAAGAATGCAGTTGGAATTAATACACCTAGAGCTGTGATGATTAAACTAAATACATTCATGGTTAAAGTACCAGTTTTAATACCGATAGCACCCAAGATGATAATAAGTAAAGCTGCAACTCCGAATTGTGTAAAGACTTTTTTACGTTCTTCAGGCTTTAATGGGTTGTTTACTTGTAAGCCCGCTAAGCCTAAATATTTTTTCTCTGTTAATTTATAAACAATTAAACCAATAAACATACCTAGACCCGCTAAACCAAAGCCAAGGTGGAAGCTATATTTTTGTCCAATTGTTCCGACAATAAAAGGTGCAATAAATGCTCCCATATTAATACCCATATAGAAAATAGAAAACCCTGCATCACGGCGGCTATCTGTTTCAGCATAAATGTCCCCAACAATACTTGAAACGTTTGGTTTTAATAAACCAGTACCCATAACGATAAATGCCATGGAAGCAAATAACATGCTTACACCACCAGGCAATGCTAGCAGTAAGTGACCAATCATTATTAACACGCCACCATAAAAAATGGTTTTTCGTGTTCCTAAAACTCGGTCGGCAATCCAGCCACCTATAATACCAGACATATAAACAAGTGAGCCGTAGATGGCCATAATAGAGTTCGCTGTTCCGCGGTCTAGACCTAAGCCACCGTCATGTAATTCGTAATACATAAAGAAGATGAGAATTGCTCGCATACCATAGTACGAGAAACGTTCCCAAAATTCTGTGAAAAACAAAGTAAAGAGCCCTTTAGGGTGTCCAACAAAGCCATTTTGAGGGACAGATTTTACAACTTCATCTTTACTAGACATACAATACCCTCTCCCAATAAAAATTATTCTACAAAAACACAACTACCCTAATATAAGGATAAAAAAACTTTATTTCATCATACTAAAGCGTTTTAAAAACTTTAGCAAGAGTTTTAAAAAATGTTGAAAATTTGTCATTTTTCTATAAATTCTGATTGATTATTAGATAAATTATTAAATCCTTTGATATATCTAAGTTTTCTCACACTTTATCCCTAAAAGATTTTTACATCTACAAAGAATTATTCTAAAATATCTAAAATTCAGATTCCTTACTTTACTTGAAAATTAATACAATTTCCCGAGTACACCTTTTACTCTTGTTCTAGATTTTACTATTCCCTCTAATCACAAAAAGCATGCCAAAAATCTTTTGGCATGCTTTGGGTAGTACATTTTTTAATTAATCACATAGTGCTGAAACTTTGCGTAATCTGCTGCTTTTACTTCAAGAGACAATAATGTCCCATTCTCTTCATAGGCTGTATTAAAAACAGAGGCATTTTCATTTAAATAAGAAACAACGTTCCCATGATCATAAGGTATTAACATGTCACACGTTACATAGTGCGAGAAGATGTGTTGACGAATTAGCTGTACTAATTCTTCTAATCCAACCCCCTGCTTCGCTGAAATCCAAATATTATCTCCACTTACCACAGGATATGGAACATCTACTATATCTGCTTTATTGTATACATAGATTGTCGGAATGTCCTCAACACCAACTGCTTTTAGTGTTTCATTTGTCACATCCATCATAAATCCGTGCTCAGTATTAGAAACATCTACCACATGGAGTAAAAGATCCGCATCTCGGGCCTCTTCCAAAGTGGAGCGAAATGCCTTCACTAAATGGTGAGGTAATTTACTAACAAAGCCTACAGTGTCTGTCAGTAAAAATGTCTTCCTATCAGGTAGTTCAATCTGACGAACAGAAGTTTCAAGGGTAGCAAAAAGCATATCCTTCTCAAAGACTTGCTTATGCTCTTCTTGTCCTATTTGCGTAAGCAGTTGATTCATAATCGTTGATTTCCCAGCATTTGTATAACCAACAATCGATACAACCGGAAGAGCATTTTTACGACGCTGTTTACGCTGCGTTTCTCTCTGTTCCTTAACGTGCTCTAGATCCTTTTTAATTTTAGCAATTTGATCTTCAATTTTTCGTCGATCCAATTCCAGCTTTGTCTCACCAGCACCACGGTTTTTAAAGCCTCCTCCAGTACCACCACCCTGACGGCTTAAAGAGGCATGTAAACCCACTAAGCGAGGTAGCATATATTGAAGCTGTGCTAATTCCACCTGCATTTGGGCTTCACGTGTTTTTGCGCGCCTTCCAAAAATATCTAAAATAAGCATTGTTCGATCAATGACCTTCGTTGCTAAATCACGTTCTAAATTACGGATTTGCGAAGGAGACAGTTCATCATTAAAAATAACGAGGTTTGCTTGTGCTTCGTCATAAAAATTTTTGATTTCTTCTATTTTACCTGTACCCACATAATGGGAAGGTGTCACACGTTCCAAATTTTGCGTGACAGTCCCAACTACTTCTACATGCAAGGCCTCAGCTAAATTTTTTAACTCTTCCATAGAATAGTCAAAGTGCTCATCATTTCGTAAATTTACGCCAACTAGTATGGCCTTTTCAATTAATACATCAACTTCCTTCATTCTATCCATTAGAAACCTCCCACCAAAGCTTGGTGTCGCTACGACAAATTTTCTTCATCTTACCATAAAAGACCCTTTTTCGTATTTGAAGATCATCGTTAACTTTTTTAAAAATGCGCCTCATGGAGAGGCGCATCACAACTATTTTCTTTCTTCTTTTAGTAGGGCTTCTGAGCGTGTGAACTCTTCTTCAATTTCTTTATTTGGTTTATATGTCAGCATACTGACAACAACCGCAACAATTAAACAAACAATGAAGCCAGGAACAATTTCGTACAACGCACTTGATAAAGCATCTACTTTACCCCAAATAAATGCAGTTGCAGCCCCTGTTACCATTCCGCTAAGTGCTCCGTAGTTCGTTAGCTTTCTCCAATATAAAGAAAGTAAAATAACAGGTCCGAAGGCTGCACCAAATCCTGCCCAAGCAAAGCCAACTAAGCTTAAGATAGAACTATCTGGATTCCACGCTAGGATTGCTGCAATAATTGCAACAACTAATACAGCCATACGCCCAACAAAAACGTAATGCTTATCGTCTGCTGTTTTATTAAATAATGCTTTATAAATATCCTCTACAAGCGCCGAAGAAGTTACAATTAATTGAGAAGAAATTGTACTCATAACAGCTGCTAAAATTGCCGCCAGCATAATACCCGCTATAAATGGATGGAATAAAATCTGTCCAAGTACAATAAAGACAGTTTCAGCGTCTTTTAGCTCACCCGCATTTTGCTGATAATAAGCTACACCCACCAAGGCAGTTCCAATAGCTCCAAATAAACTTAACATCATCCAGCCAATACCAATGCGTCGTGCTTGCTTCGTTTCTTTAACGGAACTAATCGCCATAAAGCGAACGATAATATGAGGCTGTCCAAAATAGCCTAGTCCCCAAGCAACTGAAGAAATGATCCCTGCTGCTGTCGCAGTGGCTGGTAATAAATTTAGAAGATCTGGATCAACAGATTTTATAGACGAAATAGTTTCCCCTATGCCACCTGTTACAAACAAGCCAAATATTGGTACCATAATAAGTGCTAAAAACATAATAAGACCTTGTAAGAAGTCTGTATAACTTACCGCTAAAAATCCGCCAAAAAGAGTGTATGCTACAACTACAGCCGACACAATTAATAAGCCCGTATGGTATTCATAACCAAATGAACTATCGAAAAACTTACCACCAGCTACCATACCTGAGGAAACATAAAATGTGAAAAATATTAGAATAATGACACCTGAGGCAATTCTTATAAGCTTAGTGTGATCTCGTAATCGGTTATCTAAATAACTTGGGATGGTGATGGAATCATTGGTAACCTGTGTATAAACTCGCAATCGTGGAGCAACAAACAACCAGTTTAAATAAGCCCCCACTGTTAATCCAATAGCAATCCAGGCCTCTACAAGACCTGATAAAAAAATAGCTCCAGGTAAGCCCATTAGGAGCCAGCCAGACATATCTGCAGCACCTGCACTTAACGCAGTTACCGCGGGACCTAATGAACGGCCGCCAAGCATGTAGTCTGTTAAATTTGATGTTTTAGCAAACGCATACCAGCCAATGCCTAGCATAGCGATCATATAAATAACTATCGCTAATAATTGATACATGTTATCTGACATAATTTCTCCTCCTTTATATTCACTAGTATCACCAATTCAAAAAGAATTACTATATTTAAGATACCACGAATATACAATCCTACCTATAAATACTCGGAATTTTTATTAAATTAATTCCGAATACCAAAGATGCCATTGTCTATTATAAAATGTGTTAAACTAGTGCCATCTATTACACAATAAAGTAGGCGAAAATGTATGACCTTTGAAGAAATGAAAGCTCTGCTCACTGAGCAAATTTTGCAACAAAAGCTTGTTACAGCTACAATCAGTCAACCACGTATGAAATCAAATGAAATAAAACGTATAAAATTAAAACCATTAATGTTAAAAAATCAGTACCATATACAAATTGAATACCAATATGAACGGATTTTAAAACATGAAAATATTCTATTGGCTCATTTACCTTCCAAGCTTGACGCGTTTTTTGAGGAGTATCGTCAAGCTCATATTGATTTCGTAGATGAAACAGTACAAGTACAATTATCAAAAAAGAACAAAGTCCTTTGGAAATCAGATAAAA
The DNA here is from genome assembly GCF_020217405.1 of Lysinibacillus capsici. Lineage (NCBI taxonomy): Bacteria > Bacillati > Bacillota > Bacilli > Caryophanales > Bacillaceae > Lysinibacillus > Lysinibacillus capsici. Next base: position 4,312,888 of record NZ_CP084108.1, read on the forward strand.
CAGCTTCACCTAAACAAGTCCATCTAAGCCATAATCGTAAAAAAAATTATTTACTATCTGATGATCAACCCTATCCATTTTTAATTCGACTGGGGGTACAAACAGAAGAAGGAAAGGTTAAGAAACAAAAGTATGATAAATTTAAACAGATTAACCGCTTCATTGAATTTATAGATGATGCCTTAACCTATTTACCTCAGGATCGACAGGTGAGGATTTTAGATTTTGGTTCAGGAAAATCCTACTTAACCTTTGCTTTGTATCATTATTTAAAAATTGAAAAAGGCTTAGACATTCGTGTTACTGGTTTAGATTTAAAAAAAGAGGTTATTGAAGAGTGCTCAAGAATAGCACAGGATCTAGGCTATGATCAGCTAGAATTTCTTGTAGGAGATATCAATGATTATAATGATGAAAGTGCTGTGGATATGGTGGTGACACTCCATGCATGTGATGTAGCGACAGATATGGCCTTGGCTCGTGCTGTGAAATGGGGAGCAAGTGTCATTCTAAGTGTGCCTTGCTGTCAGCATGAGTTAAATCGTCAACTAAATACACCTGCTCTCGATATTATGTTGCAACATGGACTTGTTCGAGAGCGATTTGCGGCACTTGCTACAGATGCTATTCGAGCTGAAATTTTATCGCTTGTTGGCTATGAGGCACAGCTTTTAGAGTTTATCGATATGGAGAATACACCTAAAAACATATTAATTCGAGCCTATCAAACAGGTAAAAAACCAAATGAAGAGCAACGTGCCAGCTATGATGCCTTCTTAAAATTATTGAATGCAACACCATTTTTAGCGTATGAGTTAAAAGAGTATTTATAACATACAGATGTACTTCAATCCAAATAAAAGGCGATCCAATGTTGATTGGACCGCCTTTTTTATTATAACTCTTGTCGTAAAGCTTGAATAACGTCGATTTTTGTTGCTTTACGTGCTGGGCGATAACCTGAAATCATCGCTACACCAACACTAATGGCTGCTGCAATAATGACTAGTTGCCATGGAATAAGAGAAAATGTTATATCATTTGTTGCAAAAGCTTCCTCCCCTGTTGCCGCCTTAAGAATTAATGGTAATGCTGCATTAGCCGCAAAGCTAATAGCATACGAGATGACAACCGCAATTAGCGTACCAAAAATACCGATAAATGTGCTTTCCATTAAAAATAACCGTTGTATAAGCTTCGGACTTGCCCCAATTGCCTTTAATACACCAATTTCACGTGTTCGCTCTGTGACAGCCATTGTCATTGTATTAAAAATACCAATAGAAGCAATCAACACAGCAATTGTACCAACAAAGATTAAGCCAATTTTTAATACAAGGAAAAATACATTCATTTGATCTAGCTGCTCTGTTACTGAATATACGCTATAGCCCTTATCTTTTAACTTCTCTAAAATCGGCTTTACGTTTTCTAATGTATCCGCATAAATATTAAATTCAGAGTAAAACAGCTCATCCTCTGCCATATTACTATCTGTTGATAAATTTTTAACCCATACTGCCTTTTGCTCTTTATCCATATGAATAGCGTTATCAACCATCCAATCATAAGAAGGTTTCTCCATTACACCAACAATTGTATAGCTCATTTTTTGCGTTTCTTCATTTGTACCCGTGTGAGGAACTAAGGACAGGTCTATGTTCTTTCCAATCAATGATTCTTTATAGCCCTCTTCACTACCATCATAATACGTACCCTCTGCTTCAGCCTTTTTACTTTTTTCCGCAATGACATCACGTTCTCTTTCATTCAATAATGTTTGAGCAAAATGATAGCCTACAACAATTTCATTAGATTTCGTTGGGTAACGCCCTTTTGCAAGCTTTCCATTTACCTGTTCAAAGTCCTGCATATCTGACAATATTAAATTAGAAGTTGTATCACGATCTTCAAAAAATGATTGCGCGGTAGCATTGACACTAATTGTTTCAAGCACTGTTTCTACATGTTCCATTTTTTTAATTTCTTGTACTTGGTCTTCAGTTAATTGCTTATCACCATATACTTGAATTTTTGTAACTGTTTCGTTTGAAAGAATTTCATTGCGTAAAGATTCCTGTAAACCAAAACCAACGGATGCTAGCACGATTAAAAAGGCACAGCCCATCGTTGCAGCTAGTATTGTCATAAACACACGCAGCTTATTTTTCTTGATATGCTGTGTTACAAAATCTAATTGATCCTTAAATAACATGTTAAGCTTCCTCCTTTACAAGTTCTCCATCGTACATGCGGAAGCGTCTATGTGCGATAGTAGCTACTTCTTCATCGTGCGTGATAATGACAAAAGTTAGCCCTAATTCACGATTTAAACTTTGAATAAGCAATAAGATATCCTGCTCGGTTTCTGAATCGAGACTCCCTGTTGGCTCATCAGCAAGTAATATAGGAGGATTCGTAATAAGGGCTCGTGCAATGCTGACACGCTGTTGCTGTCCACCTGACAATTCATTGGGATAATGGTCTGCCACTTCTGTCAAACCAACCTTGTCCATTAATTTCTTCACTTTTTCTTTGCGCATAGCCTTACGCAAACCCTGTAGCTTTAAAGGTAATTCGATATTTTCAAAAGCAGTTAAACCAGGCATCAATTGAAAGTTTTGAAAAATAAAACCGAATTGACGTAAACGGAAGGCAGCACTTTCTGTTTCAGTTAAATGGGCTGTTTCCTTTCCATTTACTTTAATAGAGCCCTGTTCAGCCTTCATAAAACCAGCTAGAACTTGTAATAAGGTCGATTTTCCTGAGCCACTTTTACCTACAATGGCAACAATTTCTCCTTTATGGACCTCGAAGTTCACACCTTTCAATACCGGCACTTGCTTTTCCTTCCCTCGTTTTCCAATTAAAAATGTATGTTGTAAGTTTTCAACCTGAATCATTAGTTAATAAACGCTCCTTTCCTATTCATTTTCCATTGTAGTAAACAATTCTTAATAAAGAGGGAGGATAAAAATGAAGATATTCTTAAGAATAAGAAGGTACTCTTCTGGTTATCAAATGAATTTACAATACCTTTACAATTCGAATGCGCTATTTTTATTACCTTCTATTATCTTTCGTGTCTTAATCTGTACTAATAAGTCACCATTACAGAGGAATAGCCATTTATAACAAGGTTTTATCTGTACTCATAAAAATAAATACAGCTGGATTACCTTATATTTTGTGAACGAATTGTATATTACAGCAATGTAAATTTTCATGTCGATTAGTAAATTTTTATGTAGATAAATTAAAGATTTTGTTATGATAGTAAAGTTTAGAGGTCGATTAATTTATTTATATCCAGGAGGATTCGATTCACATGCTTAACTCAAAAAAACAAGACCCTTTCTTTATTGCATTGCATAAAATTGCTGAAAATATGAGAGAGGCTGTACATTACGCAAATGATTTTCGTATTAACAGTGTAGCTGACCTAAAAGAGATTAGCATTACAATGAAAAATTATGAAACTGCTGGTGATAAGCTTATTCATGAACTGATTGTCATGTTAAACAAATCATTCATGACACCTATTGAACGTGAGGATATTTTAGAGCTCGCCATTCGTATGGATGATGTTTTAGATGGAACAGAACACTGTATTGCACACTTTGAAATGTTTTCGCTCACTGAGATTGATGAATCTATGCGCATTTTCTTAGGGTTTATTTCAAAAAGTGCTGATGAAATAGTCAAAGCGACAGAAGAGTTAAAGAAAAAGAATCTAATTGGCATGCGTCCACACGCAATTCTTATTAAAGACTATGAACGTGAATGTGATGAGGTACAACGTACTTCTATTAAGAAGTTATTTTTAAATGAAAAAGATCCAATCCGCCTCATTAAATTTAAGGATATTTATGAACAACTTGAAGATATCGCTGATCATTGTCAAAACGTAGCAAATACTATGGAAACAATTATCATGCGTAACGCATAATTAGGAGATGGGCACTTTACAATGAACACAATCATTATATTAACCGTACTGGTCGTCATCTTTGCCCTAACATTTGACTTTATCAATGGCTTCCATGATACAGCAAATGCTATTGCAACTTCGGTTTCTACTAGAGCATTGCCGCCACGCACGGCAATCATTATGGCGGCAACTATGAACTTTATTGGTGCTATCACCTTTGTAGGGGTTGCAAAAGCTCTAACAAAAGATATTGTAGATCCTTTTGCATTAAATGCTTTTGAAGGAGACACAACTGGCTCAGTCGTTATTTTAGCTGCATTAATTTCAGCTATAATTTGGAATTTATTGACATGGTATTTCGGTATTCCGTCAAGTTCTTCACACACATTGATTGGGTCAATTGCCGGTGCTGCAATCGCATCCGCTGGTTTTAATGTGTTAAACTATGGCGGCTTTACTAAAATCATCATGGCTTTAGTGTTTTCACCTTTACTTGCTATTTGTGCAGGCTTTATTATGATGACTCTTTTTAAACTATGGTTTAAAAATTTAAATTTATATAGGACGAATAAAGGTTTCCGTACAATGCAAATTTTTACTGCTGCCATCCAATCGTTCACCCATGGTACAAATGATGCGCAAAAAGCGATGGGGATTATGACGATGGCGTTAATCGCTGGTGGCTTGCACACTGGAGATGAAATACCTTTCTGGGTGCGTGCTGCTGCAGCTACAGCAATGGGGCTAGGTACGTCAATTGGTGGTTATAAAATCATTAAAACGGTTGGTGGTAAGATTATGAAAATCCGCCCTGTTAATGGTGTTGCGGCAGATTTAGCATCTGCTACTGTTATTTTTGGCGCTACGCTAATCCACTTACCAGTTTCAACAACACATGTCATTTCTTCCTCCATTATGGGTGTCGGTTCAGCACAGCGTGTGCGTGGTGTAAACTGGGGTATGGCTCGAAAGATTGTTACTACTTGGGTGATTACAATGCCAATTTCTGCCGTTATGGCATCTGTTATTTATTTCATATTATCATTATTCTTTTAATAGTAAGACTCCTGTCCAAAAAGTGGATGGGAGTCTTTACTTTGTCACACGACAAAATGTGACACATCCTTTACACTAATTGAAAAGGGGGATGTATAAACAACTATGAAAACTTTTTCAGCTTTTATTACAGCACATGCGAAAGCAATCGTAGTCATATGGCTTATTATTTTTCTAGCAATGGCGTACTTTGCTTTACAGCTTCCAGGCAAACTTCAAGGTGATGGTTTCTTTGTCGAAGCAGATCATAACTATGTTACCAACGAGCTAGCAGAAAAATTTGATTTACCATCTAATACGATTTTAGTTGTCTTTGATCCAGCTGATGATCAGAAAATTAAAGACACTTTAAAAAAATTAGATAACATAAAAGAGATTCATTCTATTCAATCACCTTTAGAAGACTCCTCTTTACGGAAAGATGGTATTGCCTATGCTATGGTTCACATAAAGAACGATGTAGAAAACCTTCCTGACATTGTTGAGGAATTCCGTTCATTGATTGAAAAAGACGGTATTAGTGTCACTGGAGGGCCTGTTATTTCTGCCGACATAAATACTGCTAGTCAAAAGGATTTGGCATCAGCTGAGGCCATTGGATTGCCAATTGCCATCGTGGTTCTCTTATTAGCATTTGGTACAGTTGTTGCTTCTATTTTGCCAATCATCATTGGTGTTGTAACAGTGGTTACCGCCTTTGGTATGATGACGTTGCTCAGTGCTAATGTCAATCTATCTATTTTCGTCTTAAATATTGTACCAATGCTTGGGCTGGCTTTAAGTATTGATTTTGCGTTGCTGTTTATTAATCGTTACCGAGAAGAACGCACACATACTTCTATTGCTCAAGCCATTCAAACTGCTATTCAGACAGCAGGTCGTTCTATCATTTTCTCTGCAGTCTGTGTCATGATTGGCTTAGGTGCGATGATTGTCATTGATGTAGAAATTTTTCATAATATCGCCCTAGGAGGCACTATAGTCGTCCTGTTAGCCGTTCTTTCTGGCTTAACATTACTTCCTGCCACTATGATGCTATTAGGAGATAGACTTAATAAATGGCGCTTAATACGCGTTAAACCAGATGGGGCAAATCGTTGGCGTGGCTTTGCAGGTTTTGTCATGAAACATCCAGTAGCTATAGTGATTTCAGCATTATTATTACTAGGCATCGGCATGATCCCTTTAAAGGATATCCAATTAACCATTCCACAGGTGGACTCCTTACCTACGAAATATGATGCTCGTGCAGCATACGATAAATTAGATGAAACGTTTGGACTAGGTGAATCCTCTACATTATATTTGTTAGCTGAACGAAAAGGTGGCTGGGAGGATACTGAGGGTAGAGAGTTAATTTATACTATTCAAGAAAAGCTATTAAAGGACCCGTTAGTGACTAATGTTTCAACTATTTATACAGCTGCTAACATTCAAACACCAGAGGAGCTTTCTGCTTCATTAGCTATTCCACAGGTTGCAGAACAATTAAAACCTGTTATTAATTCATTCTCGAAGGATACACAGCTATTTGTCCCCATTACAATTGATGCAGCAGGTTCTTCCTCTACAGCTCAAAAATTTGCCCGAACATGGATGGACAAAGACCTGGGCGTGGATTTTGCACTTGGTGGACCAGCTAAATTCAACCAAGAAATTTTTGATGAAATTGCTAATAAAATTGTTTTAGCTATAGCGATTATTATCGTTTCCACATTCTTTATTTTAATGTTGGCATTCCGTTCTATCTTAATTCCGTTAAAGGCAATAATCATGAACATTATTGGACTTTCATCTGCATTCGGTATACTCGTTTATATTTTCCAATATGGTCATTTTGGTATTGAAGCAAGCTCCATTGTACTAATCATTCCAGTTATTGTTTTTTGTCTTGTATTTGGCTTAAGTATGGACTACGAAGTCTTTTTAATTTCTCGTATCCAAGAGGAATATTTAAAGGGCTCTGATAATACGCGGGCAACAATTGATGGCTTAACATCCACTAGCCGAATAATTACATCGGCAGCGCTTATCATGATTGTTATTACAGGTGCTTTTGCCTTCACAGATGTCATGCCTGTGAAGCAAATTGGTGTGGGTATCGCTATTGCTGTTGCCATTGATGCAACGATTATTCGTCTTATGCTTGTACCTAGTCTTATGAAGCTGTTTGGTGATTGGAACTGGTGGCTTCCTTTCTCAAAGAAAAGTAAATAACATAAAGAAAATCCACCTCCCTTATAAAAGGAGGTGGATTTTTTCAATTAAGCGTAAATGCTTTTATACCATTCTTTTGCTGCTTGTACTTCAGGCATTGTTAGTTGATGACCAAAATTAAACCATTTCGTCGTTACCGTTGCACCTGCAGCTCTTAAAAGGTTTTCTAAATCCTCAGATTCCTGTGCTGTACACATTGGATCATTCGTACCCGCACCGATAAACACAGGTGTTGGAGAAAGTTGCGGTAATTCAATACCACGTCTTGGTACCATTGGGTGATGCAAAATAGCTCCCGCTAACGCATCATCGTAGTGGAATAATAAGCTCGCTGCAATATTAGCACCATTCGAATACCCTATTGCTACAATTCGTTGGCGATCAAAGCCATATTGCTGTGCTGACGTCTGTAAAAATTCATGAAGCTCCTTTGTACGAAAGATTAAATCCTCAATATCAAAGACACCTTCGGCTAATCGGCGGAAAAATCGTGGCATTCCATGCTCAAGTACATTTCCGCGAACACTTAAAATATTGGCTGTTTCATCTATTTCTTTTGCCAGACCAATAAGACTTTCCTCATTACCACCTGTACCATGTAGTAATAATAATGTCGGCTTTGTTTCGTCTGTACCTTTATAATAAATATGTTGCACTGACAGTCACCTCTCATTTATCTTGAATTCGAGATAATTGTAGCCTGTGGCAAAATTAAATTCAAGCTCTTCGACTTATTAATTTCACGATTTTCACGATTTGGCTGTTCTTCGTGATTTTTATAAAAATTAGTAATGGTATAAACTGAAAATAAACATGCCGCAATCACAACAACAATGACAATTCCCACTAATTTTTTTCCGTTCATCTATCATGATCCCCCGTATAACTTATTTCTTTGTACGAAAGCCTTCTTCTAGTAAATACTCCTTTGCTGCCTCATACGTACCAAATGCCTCTTCCAGATTGTCTCCATGATACACGTTCCACGAACGTTGCTCAAAAGCTAGCTGTAACTGACTACCATCTCGACTATGCCAAATCTCTACAATTGGCTCCTGCTCTTCTACTTCTTCAGATAAATATTGGATTGCGTCTTCAATAATTTCACGAAGTTGTTGTTCATCATAGTCACGGATATTTACTAATCCTTTATCATTAGCCTCATTCTCATAGCGTAATAAATCTCCCACAAAGACAAAGCCATTGCCGTTTGGATGTAATTTCTCAACTACAATCGTCTTTTCGTAAAGACTATCCATGTAATGATAATTTAGGCGCTTTAAAGAAATTTCTTTTTTTGTTAGCTCAGAAAACGATTCAATAATCGCTTGTTTTTGTTCAAATGTTAGCATATAAAAAATGCTCCTTTTCTTTACAATCTATCTAACAGTATAACTCATTTTTTCCTATTATATCGTGTCGTTTCTAAATCATTTTTGCGCAAGAAAATAGGACAAGCTAATATTATAGCTTATCCTATTTAAACTTATGAGGTTTGATTAACTATTTTTTCACGTGTGAATTTTATCACCTGTGCAACATACAGTTCCCGATAAGGAACAAATTGTGCAGTACCTACTGGTCTGACAACTCTCACACGTTGACCATCAGGAAAATATTCATACCCTTCAATATTAAGTGTCGTCGTTTCTCCCAAGAAGAAAGCCTCCGCCTCATTTAGCCTTGCTCTAACTACACCCGATACTTCTTCATACTGCAAAGCAAAGGAATCCCAATCATGCTTGAAAGGATATATGTAGACATGGCAAAATTCATTGTCGATCATATTTTCAGAAACGATACTACAAGATGTCATGCCCATTTTGACAACTTCATGGACATCAATATTAAGTCCCAATTCTTCTTTTACTTCTCGAATGCCTGACTCTACTGTCTCAATCGCTAAAAGATGTCCTGCTGCTGTAATATCGAGTAACCCTGGATAATCCTTTTTCTGTGAACTACGTACTTGAAAATAAATATAGTCTTCATTTACAAGCCAGCAATGAAAAGTCTCATGCCAAAGCCCCTTTTCATGCACTTCCGCTCTCGTAGCTGTCCCAATTTGCTCATGCTGTTCATTAAATACCTTTACAATTTCTTGTTCCATTGTTTCGACTCCTATACTGACTTCGTCGCTTTTTTCTTAATTGCATTACGTTGATCATAAATATTGGATACGATAACCTTTAAGACTGCATAAAATGGTACAGCGATAATAATACCAATAAAACCTGCTATATTACCTGCCGCTAAAATAATTGTAATAACGGTAAGGGGATGGATATCAAGTGATTTCCCCATGACATTAGGTGTAATAAAGTTGCTGTCTATTTGCTGAGCAACCAGCGTCACAACCGAAACCCACACCACTAAAATTGGATCTTGAATAACCGCCACTATCAGGGCTGGCGCAAAGGCAATCCAAGGCCCGATAAATGGAATCATATTCATAAAGAATGCAAAAATCACTAGTAATAACGAATAGTCTAATCCGATAATTAAATAGCCTACATACATTATTAGTGCTAATAAAAAACTAATTTGCAGTTGGCCCTGAATATAGGTACGTAATACATCGTCAATCTCACTTAATGTTTTCTTTACCCATTGCTGACGTTCACCACTGAAATATTTATAGATGGATGGAGCAAACTTCTCATGATCCTTCAGCATAAAAATAAAGAAGAATGGAATTAAAATAGCTAGTAACGACACAGAAACAATCGATTGTAAAAAGGACACAAATCCCTTACTCGTTACTACTGCGATATCCTGTACGGAATTCGCCATTTTTTTAATAACATCATTTAATTCCTGTGGGAAGTTATCCTTATTTTGCGTTACATATTCTGTTAGTTGCTGGATGCTCGTACTAATACTCGTACTAATCATAGGGGCATTCTTCACTAATTTATTGACCTGCTCGGCAATCGGGTTACCAATAATCCACCCAAAAATACCTATCATTGCTATTAGTCCGAACACGATCGTCAATATACTTCCCCATCGAGGAAATCTACGTTTTTCTAAAAATCTCTGAATTGGTTCCGTCACATAATAGAGAACACCACCAAGTAGTAAAGGCACAAAAATGGCTTTTAATATGATGACAAGCGGTGAAAAAATCCAATGAATTTCTATAAAATATTTAATGATTAATAGTGTAAGTAGTATCCCTACTCCTACTTGAAACCAAACTTTCCTTGTCACTTTCTTTCACTTCCTTTAATAGCAGTTACTGAAAATACTACTGATATATTAACCATTTCGCAAGTATCCTAGTATTTTTTTACAGAACTCTTCTGACAAACTAAAAAATTCGCTCACTTCCACAATAATAGTTATCGTGGAAGTGAAACGAATTTAAGTCATCCATTATAGAGTAGAATCATCTATGGAATTTAAGAATGTCTCAATTTCTCCAATAACTGATTCAACACAGCCATCCTCAAATGGTGAGATTAAACCTGCCTCTTTTACAAGCTTTGTAAAGGACATAGAGCCACCTAAACCACAAAGATGAATATAGTCTTTCCAAGCCGCTTCAAATTCTTCACGTGAACGTTTCCAGAATTGGAAGGCACAAATTTGTGCTAACGTGTAATCAATGTAGTAGAACGGACTGGCATAGATGTGAGCCTGACGTTGCCAAATGCCCCCAGCCTCTAGGTAACTGTTATGATCATAGTCACGGTGTGGTAAATACGTTTCCTCAATTTTTTTCCATGCAGCTTTACGTTCAGCAGGAGTCATTGTTGGATTTTCATAAATAACATGCTGGAACTCATCTACTGCCACACCATATGGTAAGAATAAAAGACCGCTACTTAAATGTGTGAATTTATATTTCTCTGTATCACCTTCAAAGAACAGCTCCATCCAAGGCCATGTGAAGAATTCCATACTCATCGAGTGAATTTCACAAGACTCGTAGGTAGGCCATAAATACTCAGGAATGCCAATATTACGGCTTGAATAAACTTGGAAAGCATGTCCAGCTTCATGTGTTAATACATCGATGTCACCTGAAGTACCATTAAAATTTGAGAAAATGAATGGGGAATGATAGTTTTCAATAAACGTACAATAACCGCCACTTTCTTTCCCTTTCTTCGCTACAAGATCCATTAAGTCATGGTCAATCATGAAATTAAAGAATTCTCCTGTCTCAGGTGAAAGCTCCTCATACATTTTTTTACCGTTTGCTACAATCCACTCAGGATTTCCTTTTGGTGTAGCATTACCTGATAAGAAGTTAAGTGCTTCATCATAAAATTTGAAATCTTCAATGCCAATTCGCTTTGCCTGACGCTCATAAAGCTTCGTTGCAACAGGCACAATTAAATCACGTACCTGATCACGGAATTTTTTAACCATATCAGCATTGTAATCAATCCGATTCATACGAATATAGCCTAGTTCAACATAGTTGTTATAGCCAAGTTTAATCGCAATTTCATGGCGTACCTTGACAAGTTCATCATATAAACGATCGAATTCATCTTCATGCTGTGCAAAGAAGCCAAAGCGAGCATCCGTTGCTGCCTTACGTGTTTCTCGATCCGTTGACTCTGCAAACGGACCAAGCTGAGCGAGTGTTAATGTTTCCCCATTAAAGTCAATTTGTGCAGATGCAACAAGCTTATTGTACTCAGAAACAAGTCTGTTTTCTTTTTGCATCAAATCAATAACTTCTGGTGAGAAGCCTTTAATTTGATAAGTTGCTAGATCAAATAATTGCTGACCCCATTTTTCTTCTAATTGCTCACGAAATGGTGAATCAATTAAAGCTTTATAGTATTCCGTCGTTACTTCTTCTAACTCAGGACCTACTTCATCGAAATAATCACGTTCTGCTTGATAAAATTCATCGTTCGTATCGATTGAAGCACGAATATATACTAAATTAGCCATTGTCGCAAAGTCATTACTAATTGCATTGTGCTTTTCAATGATATTACTTTGCTCGTCCATCGATTGTGCTTGTTTAAATTGCTCAATGAGTGCTAACTGCTGCTCTTTCATTGATGCCACATTTGGACGGCTGTATTGATATTCTTTAAACGTTGTCATTAAAGTCCCCTCTTTCTGTCCTATACCCCGTAATATTTCTATTATATGCCAAATAGAATCTATTAAGAAACAATTATCTCTTTTCTGTTCCATGATTTTTTGAGAAAGAAGCAGTTCCTAAATATAATAGCGTTGTTGTTTTAATAGCCCACAATATATGTTTTTAATAACGCCGCTCTTTCTCTTATTCTTAATTTTGCTTCTACTGATTTTGGTGTTCTTGCTGATAGAACATCTACTTCAAAATCTAACGATTCAGCAAGATATTTTGCACGTTTCAAATGAAAGTCATTTGAAACGATGGTAATTTTCTTTGTCTCTTTTGGTAATAAATCTTTAGAGAATACTAAATTTTCATAAGTAGATGTAGATTGATCTTCTATGATAATTCTCGTGGCATCGATGCCATACTGTTCCAAATAGTCTTGCATTACAGATGCCTCTGTACGATCTTCATCAGGTCCTTGTCCACCGGACACAATGACCTTAACATGTGGGTATTTTGTTAAGTATGGAACAGCCACCTCTAATCTACTTTTTAATGAAAGCGATGGTACACCACCTGGCCTTACTTTTGCTCCCAATATAATCATATAATCAGCTGAACCATCGGCCTTCGGTTCCATACCCTGATCAATTTCTTTTCCCAGCCAAGTATAAAGAACGATTCCACTACCGATTAAAATAACACCAACTGTCATCAACCACCTTCTCACATATCATTCCTCCTTTACCTTTTATTAACGATGATAAAAAGAAAAGGATGCTTGTTAACCAAGCACCCTGAAAGATATTATCTCAATATAAATCGTTTAATAGACTCCTGTAAGGCAGATATTTCATCGGTTAAATCATTGGAAGATTCGCTAACGAGTTGTATTGCGCGTTGTTGCTCATCTACGGATGCTGTTACCTCTTCAGATGCAGCAGCATTCTTTTCACTAATCATCGCAATGCTTTCAATCGATTGCATAATCGTATTCTTAGAGCTATTTAAATATTCTACACTATCTGTCGTATCGCCTATAATGGCTATAATTTTTTCAACAGCTAATTTAATTTCTTTAAAGGATGATTCTGTTACCATGACAGAATCATTTTGTTGACTTACAATGATATGGGTTTTCTGCATTTCACCATTGACTAAGTTTGTTTCACTTTCAATGCCTTTTAGCGTTGTGCGTACTAGCTCAGTCGCTACAGAGGTTTGATCAGCAAGTTTACGTACCTCTTCTGCGACAACTGCGAATCCTTTACCATGTTCACCCGCTCTTGCTGCTTCAATAGAGGCGTTAAGTGCAAGTAAATTCGTTTGATCTGAAATCTCCGTAATCGTCCCCACGATGCCTTCAATTTCACGTACCTTGACAATTAAGCTACCAAATACAGACTGAATATTCTGAACGAGATTTGAAGACTCCCTCGACTTATCCTTTAAGCTTTCTAGATTAACTAGGCCTTCTTCATTTGATTTTTTCATATGCTGTGAGGCATCTAACATTAATTCATTTTTATCATGCAATCCTTCAATTTGCTGTGCAAATTCGATAGCCGTTCGGTTTGTATCCTCTGCATCAGATGCTTGCTTGACTGCACCTTTGGATACTTCATTGATTGCTTTGACGATTTCATCCCCATAGGCATTTGTTTCTTCAGCTACTGCGGTTAAGTTGGCTGATGTTGATTGTATTTCTACAATCGCTTCCTCCACATCTGAAATAAGTGTTTTAAGTTGATGTACCATCTCATTAAAGCCATCATTTAACTGTCCTATTTCATCGGAGCGCTGTAAATGCTCAATTTCAACCGTTAAATTCCCTTTTGCTACTTCACGTACACGTTTAGATAATTTTTGAACTGGTAATGCCAGATGTCTTGATACAAGAATGACAACGATTGTCCCAATAATGATAGCACCTACTAATGTCAAACCAATTACTATCAATAAAGAATTCGCCTCTGCATTAAAATCCTGCATATATGTACCTGATGCAATAATCCATCCCCAATGTGGATCTTTCTCAGAATAAATAATTTTATCGGCTAAGACATCCTGACCTGGTAGTTCAAATTCATATTGTGTAAAGCCACCACCATCAAGTGCCTTTTCAGTTACTTCTCGAATAAAGTAATTGCCACTGCTATCTTGGTCATTCCAAAGATTATCTCCTTCTCGTGTTGGATGTGTTGTTAATGTTCCCTTATCATCCAACACATAGATATAACCATATTCCCCTAAATCACCAGGATAATTAATAGGCCGTTTTCCTTCGCTATCTTTCGGACCAAGAAATGCTTCTCGTACTCGCTCCTGTGCAACCTTCAAGGGAATTTCACCCTTTTCAACACGCTCGTTTGCGAGCTCGATTAATTGCAATGCAGATTCAACACTATTGTAAAGTACCTGCTCTCCTATATCCTCCATCCCATTCTTAGCCTTACCATAACTAACTATACCAATTATTAAACTTGGAATAATTAGTAGTGCCAATGAAATAATAATCAATTTCCCCTGTATTGAACGTAAAAACTTCATACTTTAGCCCCCTATTTTCTTCGTTCAACAATATATTACTTTATATTATGTTATGGTTTGAAAGTTTTCACAATGGGTAAAGCACAAATTATTTTCTAATTTCCCTGAATATGGTTTATTTTCATGCCTTTATGCTAACCTCTAGTTAAATTTTAAATGCCAAAAATCAAAAGAACTATTTCTCCATAAGACGTAAGCTTATAGAGAAATAGTTCTAAACTAATCATAATTTAAATGTATTAATCGTTTCTATAACCTCTTTCGATGTTTGATCTAATATTGTTACAACTTCATTTAATTCAGAAACCATGGTTACTTGTAAATCTGAGGCAGTTGCTACTTCCTTTGTTCCTATGACACTCTGCTTTGCAATAGCATTCATCTGTTCGGTAGTAGCTAATACTTCCTCAGAGCCTGCTGACATTTCTTCAATTACAGCAGAGTCATCTTGAATTTTATTATTCACCTCAAGAACAGATTGCAATATTTTCTCTAGACTTTCACCTATGTGTTGCACTGCTTTATTGCCTGCCTGTACATCTAGGGTACTACTAGCCATCTCTTGTAACGCTCGATCGGTAATTTTCTTAAAGCTTTCTAAATGCATGTGTATTTTGTCAGCAGATGCTTTAGACATCTCTGCAAGTTTACGAACTTCATCTGCCACGACCGCAAATCCTTTACCAGCTTCTCCTGCTCTTGCTGCTTCGATTGCAGCGTTTAAAGCCAGTAGGTTGGTTTGATCTGCAATACTCGTAATGATGGTCACCATCTCTTCAATTGATCGGAACTTATCACCCATTTCCTCGACATGATTAGCCGTACGTAAAACAGAAGATTCTACGTTTTGAATTTGAGAAACAACTTTTTGAGAATGACTAACACTTGTTTTCACAAGTCCCGTCATTCCTGATGATGACTCTGCAATTTCTGAAGTTGTATCAGCCAGTCGTTGAATACCAATTGACATCTCATTCATCGTTAATACAACCTCTTGATTATTTTGCTGCTGTTGCTCACTACCAGCAGCAATTTCGATAATTCGATCTGCAATTTGAGCGTTTGATTCTTCCACATGTTGAGAAGTCTCATCAATTTTTTGAACAACATTTTGTAAAGCAAATGTGCGTTGTTGAATCGTATGGAAAGTTTCTTTTAATTTTTGTAGTGATTCTCTGAAGGATTGTGCAAATATTGTAATTTCATTTGCTCCTTTTAACTGAATTTTCTCCACTTCTATCGTTGCCTTAGCAATATCTCCTTGAGCAAAACTTTGTGCTGCAACACCTAAATGTGCAAGGGGTTTTAATGCTCCATTAATATAACGATATAAGATGAACATAACAATACCAGTTAAAGCTAATATGACAATAATTAATGTAGGTAAAATAGCCGTTAATACGGCATTCGCAACATTGCTTACCTCTGTTGCTTCTATATCGACCCCAACAAAGGCAACAATATTCCCTGCCTCACCCTTTAATGGAACAGTACCAGATAAATAATCTCCAAAATCACTATGTAAAATAGCGGAATAATAACTTCCAGTATTCTTTACCTTTTCAATATCCTTGTAGTATGTGGTGGAGGATTCATCTCCTATAGCTCCAGCATTTTCTTGATCATCTACTGGCATACCGTCCACTAAAAAACGTACCTTTTTATCTTCCTGTGGTACTGCGAAAGTATAGGCATAGAGAACACCATTTACTTCACGTAATTCGTTTAGTTCTTCTCGAAGTCGCCAATATAACTCAGATTCTTTTGGTTCCTTTGAGAGTTGCTCATATTCAGCAGCATTTAGATGTTTTGCAATATTCTCAGCAAGTGCAACTGCCTGTGTTCCCATGGTTTTATTAACAGATGATTTTGCTGTGTAGATTGTTGTTATAACGAAAAAAGATAACAAAGCCACTAACATTACCAATGACATTAACACTATTTTATTACTTAATTTGCCTGACGCTCGCATACTTTCCTCCTTTAATATACTAATATCTTAGTAGTTCCTATTGTACTATTTTTTTAACTATTTCAACAATAAATCTATGATATTAAGCATATCCAAATAATTAATGCAATTAAAGTGGCGAACAGTGTCGGGATGGTAAGAATAACACCGATTTTAAAATATTGTCCCCAGCTAATTTTAATGCCTTTCTGGGCTAATATATGAAGCCATAGCAATGTAGCCAGTGAGCCAATCGGAGTCATTTTTGGACCTAAATTCGTACCAATTATATTTGCATAAATCAGCCCCTCTTTCATCATGCCGGATGCACTTGTTTCTGAAATTGCCAAAGCATCTATCATAACAGTAGGTAAATTGTTCATGACAGCAGACAAAATGGCAGCAACAAATCCCATCGTCATCGTTGCTACTACGAAGCCCTGCTGTATAGCTAGTTCTAATAAATTTGCTAATATTCCTGTCATCCCTACATTTTTTAACCCATATACAACCACATACATGCCAATTGAGAAGAACACAATATTCCATGGCGCTCCTTTTACAACTCTTTTTGTATCTACCACAGAGCTACGCTGTGCTAGCCATAAGAATATTGTAGCGACCCCACATAAAATAAAAGATACAGGGATGTGTAAAATCTCACCAGCTACGAAGCCCACTAATAGAATCCCAATTACATACCAAGCGATCGAAAATAATTTGGGATCTCGTATTGCCTGACTTGGTTGCTCAACTGCCTCAAGAGAATAATGTTGTGGAATGGAACGACGAAAAACAATGTAAAGTACTACTATACTTGCCACTAAAGAAAAGAAATTTGGTACAAACATATGAACTGCATAATCAATAAAGCCTATATCGAAAAAGTCAGCTGATACGATATTCGTTAAATTGCTAATAACGAAAGGTAAGGAGGTTGTATCTGCTATAAACCCACTTGCAATAATAAAGGGAAAGATCATTTTTTCACTCAAGTTCAGTTTTCTCACCATCGCTAAAACGATCGGCGTTAGTATTAAGGCACCCCCATCATTCGCAAACAAAGCCGATACAACAGCTCCAAGACAACTAATATAAATAAATAAGCGAATTCCATTTCCATTTGCAAGACGTGCCATATGTAGAGCCGCCCATTCGAAAAAGCCAATTTCATCTAAGATGAGTGAAATTAAAATAATACCAATAAATGATAGCGTTGCATTCCAAACAATCCCCGTTACCTCTAACACATCATGCCAGGTTACTACACCTATTAATAATGCAATAGCTGCTCCTATACAGGCAGACCAGCCAATTGATAGTTTTCGTGGTTGTACTATGACAAAAAATAATGTGACTAAAAATAAAATAATGGCTAAAGCAGTCTGCATCTTTTCCTCCCTAATTAAAAACCAGTAGCTTAAATGCTACTGGTTTACTCATTTTGTTAATGGTTTATTCGCCTAAATCTGCATTGTGGAAAACATTTTGTACATCTTCTAAATCTTCTAATGCATCAATTAGTTTTTCAAACTTCGCTACATCGTCGCCAGTTAAAGTCACTTCTGTTTGAGGCAACATAGAAAGCTCTGCTACTGTAAATTCTTCTACGCCTGCAGCCTTTAATGCTTCTTGTGTCGCAAAGAATTGGTCTGGCTCTGCATAAATAATTACCGCTTCTTCCTCTTCTAGAATATCGCGAGCATCAATATCAGCTTCCATTAAAATCTCTAGTACTTCATCAGCCGTTTTACCCTCTAAGCCAATAACTGCTGTTGAATCGAACATATAAGCTACAGATCCACTGACACCCATATTGCCGTTATTTTTACCAAATGCTGCACGTACATCAGAGGCTGTACGATTTACATTGTTTGTTAAAGCATCCACGATAATCATTGTGCCGGCTGGTCCAAAGCCTTCATAACGTAATTCATCAAAGCTTTCATCACCGCCACCTTTTGCTTTATCGATGGCTTTTTCTATAATATGTTTTGGAACACTGTATGTTTTTGCGCGTTCAAGCACTACTTTAAGTGCACGGTTTGACTCTGGATCTGGTTCGCCTGATTTAGCTGCCACATAAATTTCTCGCCCAAATTTTGCATTAATACGGCTTGTGCTTTGATCTTTAGACGCTTTCTTTTCTTTAATATTGTTCCACTTACGACCCATTGTTTCCACTCTCTTTCAAAAGATAAATTTATAAAAATAATAGATACGCAGTTGCATATCTGTAAATGGTAATTAAATACTTATCGTATCTTTACTCTGCAAATAATAACACAATGATGCTTACAAAGCTAGATATACCAATGTTTAAGGTAGCATTTTTCTAAAAAAATGGCTGTTAAAATTTACGATTTTAGCGCCATCTTACAACAGCTCTTGTTTAATTTTTGCTAGTAATGCCTGACAACCTTCTTGCACCAATTCATAGGTTTCCTGAAAATCACCTGTATAATAAGGATCCGGGACATCCTTGCGATGTGCTGTTAAATCTAAAAAACGAAAAATCTTTGGCGAGTTTGGTTGACCTAGTATTGTACGGGTATTACGAATATTGCTTTCATCCATTCCAATAATATAAGCAAACTTTTCAAAATCTGACTTTTGTAATTGTCGACCTTGCATATCTATTGTAGAAATACCATATTCACTAAGCTTATCCTGTGTTCCTCTATGTGGAGGTTCACCAATATGCCATGAGCTAGTAGCAGCGGAATCCACTTCAATTTTATCTTCTAAATGCTCTTTCTTCACCAAGTCTCGCATGACCGCCTCAGCCATAGGTGAGCGACAGATATTACCTAAACATACGAAAAGTACTCGAATCATTTTATTCTCCTCCTACAACAAAGCACTCAAAATCAATTTGATTCTGAGTGCCATTTGCTTTTATTTTACGGGAATACGTTTTTGTAGTTCTTCTGTTAAAGCAACTAATTCATGCTCAAGGTGTTGAGTAAACTGCTCACGGCCTTCTTTACCCTTGCCTGTTACATAAAATGGCTTACCATAAATTAAATAGCCCTTACCTCGCTTCATTACATCACCCACATTACGTGCACCAACATAAGCAGCTGGAACAATTTGCGCCTTTGCCAACTGTGCGATGGTAATAGCCCCTTGTTTTAAATCTGTTCCTTCTGCACTACGTGTCCCAGAGGGGAAAATCCCTACAATTTTACCTTCCTTCAATAACTGCGAAGGAATTTTAATCACGCTTGGTCCAGGATTATCACGGTCTACTGGAAAAGCATTTAAATGCTTAACAAGCCAGCCAAGCCCTTTCATTTCAAATAATTGCTTCTTCGCCATAAAGTGAATTTCACGAGGGTACATGGCTACACCAAGGTTTAAAATATCAACATAGCCGGTATGTGTACAAGCTATAATAAACCCACCCTCTTTCGGCAAGTTTTCTTCTCCGTATACACGAGCCTTTGAACCCATTAATTTTAATATTACTTTGACAACATTTGCTGCTAGTTTATACACTGTTACATTCCTACCTTATTCAATAGTTATTCCCATTGTAATCGAAAAGACCAGTATACTGCAATTGCAGGTGACCAACTTAAACCTTCCCTACTAATAGATCCACATCAATCGTGATTTGATTTAGTTCAACGGCTGTTTGTTCTGCTTTATGCCACCCCATTGGTGTCATCTCTAATAGCGCGGGTACTAGCCCTTCTGAAAGCGGTAAAGTATACGTTACGCGTTCTACGTTTACCTCACGAAAACTATCTTGAAAACGAGCTACAATTTGTTCATTAGAGTAAGTTTCCTTGTTTGAATCTGCATATAATTGAGCACGCAGTTCCCGCAAATAACCACTTTGCGGTACAACCTTCACAAGACAGCCATTCGGTGTAAGAAGTCGTTTAAACTCCTCATAATTTGCTGGCGATAATATATTTAAAATGGCATCGAAACTCGCTTGAGCAAATGGACTTTTAGCTAAATCCCCTACACACCAAATTTGTTGAGGATAATGACGTGCTGCAGCCAAAATGCCCTCCTTCGATATGTCAATTCCAATGCCAATACCATGATCCCTATCATTCATAATGCGAGCTAAATGTGAGCCCTCTCCACAACCAGTATCAAGCACCGTTTTTGCAGAGCTTATAAGCTCACCGATTCGGGCTTCCACAGCATCATAAATCCCACTATCAATAACAGCCTTACGGGATTCAAAAAGGCTCTTACTATATTTAGAAGCGGCGCTATGTGTCAGCATATTGACATAGCCTTGTTTCGCAATATCAAAGGAATGGTTAGAAGCACAAACCAATCTCCCCTGCTCATAGACATGCATGGATTGCTGACAGATTGGACAAGCAAAAAGGGTGATATATTGATCCATTAATGCCGCCCCGATCGTACGTTTCGATAATGTGCCCATTTCTATGCCTCCTTCTTGTCGTTCGGTGATACAAGAGCATAACGCTCCCATTTACGACTTTTCCATCTAAAGTATACGATAATTGCCCGCACCCATTCATCTGCTGAAATGGCTAGCCAAATTCCGACCAAGCCCCAATCCAATACAAAGACAAATAAATAGCCAAGCGGCAGGCTCATGCAAACCATTGATAGAAAACCAATTTTCACTGGGAATCTAGCATCCCCAGAAGCGCGTAAAGAGTTAATGACAACGATATTCATCGTGCGACCAGTCTCTAGCAAAATACTTAATGCTAACACGGATGCCCCAATCTTAATGACTTCTGGATTATCAGTAAAAACCTGCATAAGGGGCTTACGGAATAGCGTAACGACTGCAACCATAATAATCGTAAAAACAAATGCTGCACGGACACTTTTCCATAGCTGATGATACGCCTCATCTTTTTCTCCTGCACCTACATGACGACCAATAATAATGGCTGTTCCTGTACCAATGGCAATCGCAAATAAATACGTAAACATCGAAATATTCATAGCATATTGTCGTGCTGCTAGTGTTTCTGCTCCTAAGTAAGTCGCATAATATAAAAAGATGATTTGGCAAAATTGATAAAGCACCTGTTCAAACGCAGATGGTAAACCAATGTTTAATATTTTCCTCACATA
Organism: Lysinibacillus capsici; assembly: GCF_020217405.1. Taxonomy (NCBI): domain Bacteria; kingdom Bacillati; phylum Bacillota; class Bacilli; order Caryophanales; family Bacillaceae; genus Lysinibacillus; species Lysinibacillus capsici. The sequence goes on from NZ_CP084108.1 coordinate 4,334,740, forward strand.
TTCCTTTGAATACTCAAAATAATATTGTAACTTTACGCGCACTTCCATTACCTGATACAGCAACCAGAAAAATACTAGAACGGCTAATCCGCGACTAATGACAGAGGAAATAGCCGCTCCTTTCACACCAAGCTCTGGTAAACCTAAATTCCCAAAAATAAGACCGTAATTTAGCACAACATGTAAGATGTTCATGCCAAGTGAAACGTACATAGTTTGTTTTGTCCAACCATGTACACGAATAATTGCAGCTAGTGCATTAATAATAGCCTGTAGGAAAATAAAACTCCCGATGATGGCTAAGTAACTTTGTGCATAGTGAAGGACTTCTCCCTGCAAGTTCATCATTGTCATTAAATGTCTCGCAAAGAAGAAAAATAAAATACTCATTAAAAGCCCAACGACCAAATTCATCGTGACCGCTAACGCCGAGATCTTGGCCGCTTCAAAAAAGCGTCTGGAGCCTAAATATTGGGAAACAACAATAGATGCACCATTGCCCACTACTTCCAGAATCAAGATGGCAATATGGATATATTGATTGGCTGCACCTACTCCTGATACAGCATTATCTGATAAAGCACTGAGCATAAAAGTATCGGCTAGTCCCATCAACATAAATAGAAAAACTTCTAAGAAGATCGGCCATGTTAAATGGAATAGACTTAACTTATTTGTCTCTTTAATTGTGTCTGCCAATACTTTCACTTCTCCTATATTTTCTTAAAAATCTATTGTATCTTATCACAAATATTCAGACTGTAAAGAGATTTATAGGAAGACAGCGCTTCCACATAAAAAATCCCTCTCACATCGTGTGAAAGGGCCCTTTTTTAAATTAAGCAATAGGATTGTAATTGCTCTCGTTTTTCAAATGTTAGGCCAAATTCCTGCTCTAAAAACCCAGTCTTAGAACCATAGCGACGATCCATCTCATCCAATGCTGCTTGTAAATAGTCTTCACGGGCGGACATTAATGCATAAAATTGCTGTAGTTCTTGCTCATTATACTGATGCTGAATAGCCTGAGCCAGTCTTTCTACCATTGGACGTAAATGTATATTAGTATCTAAATAGTCCTCCATGATGGTCTCCTCAGGTACATCTAAAGCTAGTAAAATAAGTGCTCCTCCAATACCCGTTCGGTCCTTACCAACTGCGCAATGATGTACAAGACCTAGATTATCAGGGTTTTGAATCGTTTGCATTAACTCTTTAAATGAAAGATTGTTAAAAGGCATTTGTGCATAAAAATCTCGAAACATCTCAGGGCTTACCACTTTATAGAAATCTCTACCACCAGCATTGGTAGGCATTTCAAAAGCATGATTACCCTTCGCTGGGATTTGTATATATTGAGCATACGTGAACACTGGATTAGGATTATGATACGCCTCATTGTTATCGCGATAATCAAAAATGGTTTTAATCCCTAACGTTTCAAATAGCTCTTTATCTGCCAGTGTCATTTTTCCAAGAGCAGCTGAGCGGTAAAATAAACCATTCTTTACCCTACGCCCATCTTTTGTTTTATATCCACCCATGTCTCGGAAATTATAGACTGCTTCAAATGGAATTACCTTTGTCTCTAATTGCTCCAATCACTACACCTCCTAAGATTATTAAGCATACTTACTTTTATTTTAAAGAACAAACTACATTAATTCCAATTTTCACGCTAGGTAGTAATTTAAACCACATAAAAAATGCTAGCTGAATGGCTCGCAGCTAGCATGAAAACATTTCTTATTTAAATAACTCTGGGTACACAGCCTTCGCTACTAATTCTACAGCCTCACCAATACGCGGACCAGGTCGATTTGAGATATCTGTATCAATGGACAATACCGCTTTGTTTTGAATAGCTGTCACAGTATTCCAACCATCTCTTCCCAGAATTTCTCCTATTGGATCTTCTGTATAGTTTACTGTTGTTAAAATAACATCTGGATTTTTCGCAATAACATCTTCCTCACTCACTTTTGCCCAGCTATTCAAGTCAGAAAAAACATTATTAACATTAGCTGCATCTAATATTTCTTGCTGGAAAGTGCTAGAGCCTGCTGTATATATGTCTGGCTTAGGGCTAACCTCTAAATAAACATTTTTCGGCGTTTTTACGTCCTTCACCTTCATTTGTACTTCAGCAATTTTCGCTTTAATCTCTTCATTTAATTTATTTCCTTTATCAGCAACACCCATCACAGCAGCAATTTGTTCGATATCTCCATAAACATCATCAAAAGTAGTCGCAGATTGAATAACAAATACTTTAATTCCTGCGTTCTCAAGCGGCTTTAGTGCATCCTTATCACCGATTGTATAAGCAATGACAACATCTGGCTTTAACGCTATAATTCTTTCACTGTTAAAATTCGTAGTATCAGAGACACGTTCAATTTTTTGTGCTTCCTCTGGGTAAGTATCGTACTCAGTTGCTCCTACAATTTTATCGCCAACACCTAAAGCAAACAAAATTTCAGTATTACTTGGTTGTAAAGATACAACTGTTTTTGGTACTTCATTAAACGCTATTTCCACTCCACGGTCATCTGTCACTTTATAGCTTGTTTTCTCTGCTTGTTGTGTATCTTGCGAAGCATCTTTATTTTTTGTATCTTCAGCAGTGCCACAGCCTGCTAATACCAGTGCAAGTAAGAGCACTGATAGCCATTGGAAATTAAATACTTTTTTCATTGTTATTCTCCTTTTTCTTTTTCATTGGGTAGGATTTACTAATAAACGGTATTTCCGCTATTCCAGCTTGCTGATTCATAAAAACAGCCATGACAAAACATACATTAGCTAATAAACCAAGGTAATCGAAAAGAATAGCAGGAACCTCTCGTTCTTCTGATACTTTGTGTAAAGTACGATATGATTTTTTTGCCTCACTGCGACAAAGATGTAAGGCTGCAGCAGCCTCTGTTCCTTGAGGTAAAACAAAACTTTGAATCTCTTCCTTCACATGGCGAACGTAAAAATCATAACGTTCACTTAACCAAGATAAATCCTCTTCAGTTACTGCTAATTTCCCACGTACTGAGCCATTCACATGATAAGCCATAGGTAACATAAGCAATAAATCCTCAGCAACAACTTGAACATCCTCTTTTTTTACCGCAGCTAATGCAACTCCTAGATGTGTTGTCAGGCTATCTGTTCGAATTTCAAAATCGACCGTTGAAGCTTTCTCACGCATAAATGGATAACAAGAATAACGGGCATCTTTTTTCACTTGCTTCCCCCCTATTTTCTATAATGAAAAATTCATATTTGAAAGGCATAAAAAAGTCGCTCCTTTTTGCAAAGGAACGACAAAAATAACATAATGAGCCATCAAACTGGACAAAGCCTATGTATTTGCCGTATATCCTCCTAGCTTCCGAGAAGTTTTTATACGTTCAAATAAAGGTCGGTCTCCTGGCTTGTACAGTTCGTCACATGAAACGAATGTGTTATAAAGGACCTTCCCATCTTCTTTGAGACAGTGGTAAATCTTTATAATGGCTGCACTTACAGTTGCGGAAACAGCTCCGGTTTTTCACCGGATTCCCGATTATGCTAATTAGCACCTTTATTCTGCAAGAATATTTCATTTGTAAAGCAGTTTATCATATATGCTTCAGAAAAAATAGCTGTACACAGTTTTAAAATATAGCATTATTTCTACTTGAAGAGAAAACTCTAACAAATTTTTACATTATTAAGAAATTTACTATAATAGTGTTTCAATTGCTTTTTCAATATCGAGCTGTGAATCTGTTGGTTCAAAGCGTGCGACGGTCTTACCATTAGCATCTACTAGAAATTTTGTAAAGTTCCAGCGAATATTACGACCATCTAAAAAGCTTGGGGCAAGTTGAACAATTGCTTCTGCCAACATTTTCTCCTGCATACTTGCCTTCCCAAACTCTCGGTAATCCACTTCATGCTTTAAATAATTAAAGAGTGGATGTGTAGCCTCTCCATTTACCTGTACAAGCTCAAAAATCGGGAATGTGACCCCATAGTTTACCTTGCATAGATGCTTAGTTTCCTCCCCATCTTCAGGATTTTGATGGCCAAATTGATCACAAGGGAATCCAAGAACTACAAAATTCTCTTTTCCATATTTATCATACATTTTCTGTAAGTCTTCAAATTGATATGTAAATCGGCATTGGTTTGCCGTGTTAACAATTAACATTGTTTTTCCACGATATGTTTCCATCGATAAAATTTCGCCATTAGGCTTCCGAACTAGATAATTATAAATGCTCATGCATAATCCCCTTTTTTCATTCATTATAGTTGACTATTCTATCGTTCATCAAAGAATTTGCACAAAAAAACACCACCTCGCTACTTTGAACGGATGGCTGACTTATACTTCTTTTTATATTTAGCATCTTGTTCTTCATTAATTAAACGATGGGCAATATCTAATAATTTCGAGTCATTTGTTTGATCATATAGCTTTTTAAATGACATAATAATATCCTGACGAATAAGAGATGGCTGTTTTTCATCTATACATGTTTGAAATCTTTTAGCTAGATACGATACAACCAAATCTCTTTGTACTGGACCCGCCTGTCCAATTTTCCAAATTGCTTGTAATGCATGCCTTGCCGTAGCAGATTGTTCATCGTAAGTCACAGCCCAAATCTTTAAAAAATCCTCCAAGACCCTTTCTTCTGGATCACTTTTTGCAGCTAAAGCGCATAAAATTTGTGCAGCACGTGCACGAGAATAACCATTATTGTATGTAAGTGCTTTTATTAGCTGTTCCCAAACTGCATATGTCCAATCTACGGGTTCCTGCATAATTTTCATTAATTCCTCGTAAGATTCATATTGAATATCGCGATCATGCTCTGTTAGATTACTAAAAAGTTGCAAAATCTCTTTTTCCATAATTCATCCCTACCTTTATTGTTTCAGAACGTAATAAAATTTGATTTATGGTACACTTAACTTAATTTTTTTCGCAAAGAAGGTGAGTTTATGAATAAATTTAATGCTAGGAAATTGATTTTTCGGTTGATTGTGATAATATCCCTACTTCTAGCTGCCTATTTTATTATCCCAGTGTCCATGCCTTTAATACTTGCTGGGATTAGTGCATTTTTCTTAGAACCAATTGTCATGTTCTTTAAACGGAAATGGAAAATGTCACGGAAAATAGCAGTTGCTTTTATTTACATAGTGAGTGTTATTGTTATATCTATTATTTGTTATCTATCCATTACACAAATAATGACACAAATAATTTTACTATCTAAGCAAGCTCCCTATTATATTTCCAAGCTATCAGATATGTGGCTTCATATGCAAGAAAATATTTCTAAATACACAGAAGACTTTCCACCTGAAGTAAGTGCTTCGCTTCAAAAAACCACAATGGATTTCATAAAGAAAGTTGAAGAATCCTTTTTAAGCTTCTTTAATTATAGCAAAGTTTCTGCCTTCTTTTCAGAGATACCCAGCCTATTTATCAGTCTTCTCGTTTATATGATTGCGCTATTCCTATTTATGCTTGATTTGCCTAAGTTAAAGCAAATCACTTATAAATATTTAAAGCCCAATACAGCAAAGAAGATAAAAATTATTTTAAATCGCTTAAAAGATGCAACATTTGGCTATATGAAGGCTCACTTATTTGTAAGCTTTATTATTGGAGGCGTCACACTCATTGGACTGCTATTAATCCAACCGAAATATGCAGTAACAATGACGATTATTATCTGGTTAATAGATATTGTACCATTCCTAGGCTCTATCATTATTCTAGCGCCATGGGGACTTTACCACCTGTTGATGGGAAACACCTCTATAGCTGTAAAATTATTCATCTTAGCTGCTATTTTACTTATTATTCGTCGAGTAGTCGAGCCTAAATTAATGGGAGACCATATCGGTTTATCCACTTTACCAACATTAATTTCCATGTTCATAGGTCTACAGTTATTTGGTATTATCGGTTTACTTGTCGGCCCATTCGTTATTATTTTCTTTATTGCCTTGAAAGAGACAGGTGTCATCAAAGTAAATTTTAAAATTTAATATCAATTTAGTATGCAGGAAAGTCTCTTTTCAAGAATAGAAGTAGTCGTCTTGTTTCTTTTGAAAGAATAGCATTCCAAAAACAAAAAAGGTCATCTTTGTATATTTTTCTCTACAAAGATGACCTTTTTCTTATCTCAACCGTCTATATAATAGTGAGGCCTATTGAATACGTCCAAAGCCTACTAAGTATTGATTCCACCAATCAAGTGATTCAATTACGACACCATTGTTTTGAGCGTCGATCATTGTGTTATTACCTAAATAAATACCTACGTGTGCTACACCTGAACCATAGCTGAAGAACACTAAGTCCCCAACGCGTGCTTCACCTGCTGAAATGCGTTGTGTTGCTAAATATTGTTGTGATGCTGTACGAGGTAAAGAAACACCCGCTTGCTTATATGACCATTGTACAAGACCTGAACAGTCAAAACCTGTTGATGGGTTGCTACCACCCCAAACATAAGGACGTCCTAGGAATTGTTTAGCTGTTGAAATGGCATCTCCTGAAGAAACAGTGCCAGCTCCTGACCCAACAATAATTTTTTGTGGTTCGCCTCCACCATTATTTTGAGTTGCTTGTATAACTGGTGTAGCTGCTTGAAGTGCACGTAAACGAGCTGCCTCTTCTTCAGCTGCTTTACGCTCTGCTTCTAAACGTTCTTCTTCTTGTTTCGTTGCAATTTCAGCTTTTAATGCAAGTGATTTCGCTTCGTTCTCAGCTTTCTTCACTTCCATCTCGCTTTCTTTTTGCTGAAGCTCTTGGAATTGTTTTTGAAGTTCCTTTTGTTTTTCATCTAATGTAGCTTTTTGTTGCTCTAAGCTTGCTTTATCTGCTTCCTGTTGATCCACTAATTCTTGGTCAGCATCCATTAATGTTTTTACCGCTACGACACGATCCATTAAATCTGCAAAGCTTTTTGCCTCAAGCACTACATTTAAATAAACACCTACAGTGTTGTCTTGCGCTTGGTATGCAGCCATACGCTCACTTAAAATTTTTGAACGTTGCTCGATACGTTTTTGTGTTTCAACAATACTAGCATCCACTTCTTTAATATCTGCTTGTACTTGTTTAAATACCTTTACTTTTGCGTCGATCTCTTGTTGTAGTTTCGTTAGTTCTTCTTGTAATTTTTTAATTTGTGCATCTATTTCAGCCTTTTTCTCAATCATTTGTTGAGAAGTTTCTTCGGCATGTACTTCTGTTGGTTGAATTGTATTAAATAATAAGCCGCCAGCTAGTGCTAATGCTAGCACCATCGACTTACGCCATTTGTTACGCTTAGCCACGTTACCTTCATTTCCCTTCATCTATCAATTTCGCTCTCGATATTCTATGTAATCACTTGAACGATTTCTATTTTAATTAAATGTTCTTATATTTATTTTAGCCTTTTAAAGTTTAGCATTTTCTACATAACTTTTATACTATTTCATGTCTATTTAATACATTAGTAAAACTCGAAATATTTCTGTAACATTCGCACTTAAACTACATTATTCTACATAATACATTTTTCTTCTACACAGAGAAACTATTAGCTAATTCGACATTAGACCTAACAGATCTTTTGTAATGTTTTTGTAATATTTGAGGATGCCAAAGAAAAAGGTAGGGAAAAAATTCCCTACCTATTGCTTCATCGACCTTAATGCTTGTATAGATAATCTCACTAACAAAATAGCACATAAAAATAAACCTAAATATGCCGCTGTGTTCAAATAGACCGCATAAGAATCGTGGATAAATTGTGAAATAGCTAAAAGAGCGACAGATATAATACCAAAAGTTATACCCACCAGCAGCAAAACAAATTGAGAAAACAAATGTGTAATAAAACGTGAATTATGTTCATCCGAAAAGACATCATGATGTAAAATGATTTTTCCGCTCTCAACTCGCTGAATGAGCTGATCGACTCTTCTAGGCATTTTACGCAAAGTCGGTATTAGCATAGATAATTCTTCTTGCAGCCGCTCCTTAGTTGCCATCGGTTCTTTAAAAGGCTTAAGGAAAGAGGCACGCATATATGTAGCAGAAAAATCCTTTGCCTCAGTAAAGATATCAAAACGTGGGTCTATTACCCGTAATGTGCCATCTAACGTCACTAAGGAACGGAGAGCTAATCCCACTGCTGGATAAAATGCAAGTCCAAAATCTCTTACCACTGTAAATAGCGCGTGAATTAATTCTTCAGTAGGTATACGGTCAACATAGGAAATTTTCAGTAAAATTTGGTCGATTGCCTGCTCCATTCTCGCACGTTCTGCATGATCAGCATTTTCCACTAATAATGTTAAACCATCATATAAAACGCTTGAATCATTTAGTTGAATGCCCATTAAGAATAACTTTAAGCCTTCTTGCTGTGTTGCACCTAAACGTCCTACTGCGCCAAAGTCAAGCAAGACTGGTGTGCCATCTGATTCATCTATATGGATATTTCCTGGATGTGGATCTGCATGAAAAATACCAGAGAATAGCATCTGCTCAAAAAATGAGTAGAGTACGGTTCTTGCAAATTGCCTACGATCAATCGACAAACGATTAAATTCAGATGCCCCATCTGCCACACTTTGTCCACGAATATACTCCATCACAATAACATTTTCATTACTGAAAGGCGTAAATATTTTAGGAATTCGAACCTTGTAATCGCTTTTCGCCAGTGCATTCTTCACCTGTAGCGTATTACGTACTTCAATATCTAAATGAATCTCCTCACGTAGTCCATCTGCAAATCCCCCAGCCAACTCTCTAAAGCCCAATGATTCTGCCCAGGTTGATTTTGTGGATAGCCAATTAGCAAATTCCTCTAAAATTTCAAGGTCATCACGCATAATTCCTTTTACTTCTGGACGCAATAGCTTGACTACCACCTCTTCATAATTTTTAAGCCTTGCTTTATGCACCTGGCCAATAGAGGCTGCTGCAATGGGCTCCATTTGAAATTGGCTAAATATTTCGTCCATTGATTGCGGAAGAGACCTCTCTAAAATTTGTTTCACCTGCTCCTCTGATAAAGGCCTTACTCGGTGTTGAAGCCTTTCTAATTCATCAATAAAAATAGGTGAAAAAAGCTCTTTTCGTGTGGAAAGCACCTGGCCAAATTTGATGAAAATCCCACCACATTGTTCTAACGTTGCACGCAAAGCAATTGCAAGCTCTTTTTCATTTTCTCGTTGCCTCGCATATTTAATCGTCTGTACGACACCATTTGTAACAGCAATTTTTAATACCTGACGCAGGCGTTTCTGCTGTCGCCAATAGCTACGCAATCGCAATAGTAAAGATTTTTGGCCGTGACGGCGATCTCCATTCGTAATGCCACTAGGGTCAAAAAGCTCAAATACCAAATAAAGCAACATCGAAATTAGTAGCATACTACCGATCCAAATCAGTGTGCTTACCTCAGTTACTGTTTGCATCATCGTTTCGGATAAAAAATCTGTATGGCGTAGATAAGAATACCAGTACACAAAAGAGGTTAATGTCACACTAATAACGACTGACAGCACTCTTCGCACAAAATTAATATTCGAGCCAATTAATCGTCCACTCACAATATAAATCAAACCCGATACTATGAGGATTTGGGTTAAAAATTTCAAAAAGATCAACAGTGTCACCCCCTGTGCCATTTCCATTTCCTACTACCGTTAGTATAGCAAATTTGTGCATCAACTTTCTTGAACGAGGAACACCACAGAAAATTTATTAATTTGGCACCTTGATAAAATACCCTTTAGGGTATATTATTTATTTGTAGTATTAAAACTACATAATTCACCTACTTTTAGAAACAAAATCTTTATTTAAGAGACTTTAAATACCCCATTATGTATTTACTATGAAAAGGAGTGTTTACATTGAGTAAAAAATTTTTAGTAGTCGGTGGCGTTGCAGGTGGTGCATCCACAGCGGCTCGTCTTCGTCGTCTAGATGAAAAGGCAGAAATTATTATATTTGAAAAGGGGCCGAATGTTTCATTCTCTAATTGTTCTCTCCCCTTCCATTTAAGCGGGATTGTTGAAAATAGCGACAAATTAATTTTAATGACGCCTCAAGGCTTCCAAACAAAATACAATATAGAGGCTCGTGTTCAGCAAGAAGTTGTACGTATTAACAGAGAGCAAAAAACCATCACCATTAAGGATTTAAAAACGAATAGAGATTATGAGGAAAGTTACGATACGTTAATTTTATCCCCAGGAGCAAGTCCTATCGTCCCTGACTTAGAGGGCATTCATTCTAAGCACGTCTTTACCATTAGAAACGTGGCTGATATTGACCGTTTAAATTGGTATCTACAAACAGATAATGTACAGGATATTGCCGTGGTTGGCGGAGGCTTCATTGGTGTAGAGGTAGCAGAAAATTTGAAGCTAGCAGGCTATAATGTATCTCTAGTTGAATTTGGCCAACAAATTATGGCCCCTTTTGATTATGATATGGCTCAAATCCTACACAAGGAAATGACTGATAAAGGGGTTCAAGTTATTGTCAATGACGGTCTTGCAAAGGTTACACCAAATAATGTGACGTTGAACTCAGGCAAACAATTGAAAGCCCAAGCAGTAGTATTAGCAATTGGCGTTCGACCTGAAATCCGCTTAGCCAAAGAGGCCGGGCTAACAATTGGTGAACTCGGAGGTATTCAAGTTGATGCAAATTACGTGACGTCTGATCCTTCCATATATGCTGTGGGAGATGCGATTGAAGTATTCCATCAGCTTACCCATAAACAGACGCGCCTTGCTTTAGCCGGTCCCGCTCAACGACAAGCACGTGCAGCAGCTAATCATATGTATAACATCCCTCATCACAACAAAGGAGTCATTGGATCTTCAAGCGTACAAATTTTCGATCTCGTATGCGCGACAACAGGTTTGAACGAAAAAACAGCCCTAGCAAATGGCTTTCAAGCAAAAAGTGTTTATTTGATAGCTCCAGACAAAGTAGGACTAATGCCAAATAGTAATCCACTTCACTTTAAGCTCGTTTATGAAACACCGACGGGTAAAATACTAGGGGCTCAAGCAATAGGTAAAGGTAATGCAGATAAGAGGATTGATGTTATAGCTACCCTCATCACAATGGGCGGTACATTAGAAGATTTAAAGGAGCTAGAGTTATCCTATTCTCCAATGTTTAGCACTGCCCGTGATATTGTTAATTTGGCAGCTCTTGTAGCTCAAAATCTATTACACGGACACTTTAAGCAGGTAAAAGTTGATGAAGTAAGGGAACTCATTGAAAATCAAGCCTTTTTCTTAGACGTTCGTGAAAAAAATGAATTTGAATCCGGTCACCTTATCAATGCACACAATATTCCTCTAAGTGAACTTCGGGAAAGAATGGATGAAATTCCGAAGGATCAAGCAGTGTATGTGCATTGCCGATCTGGTCAACGTAGCTATAATGCTGTTATGGCCCTTCAAAATAGCGGTTTTTCTAACGTCTTTAATGTAAGTGGGTCATTCCTAGGGATTTGCTTATACGAATATTTTACAGATATCACAACGAACAGAGATAAAATAGTAACTGCTTATAATTTTAAATAAGTTAAAGGGATGCCAATTATCAGCATCCCTTTTCTTCGTTAATTTGTAGACAAAACTTTTTCCCAGTCAATCGTACCATTTTTAACTTGTTCACGTTTTTCCTTAGTCATGATGTCATTTGGACGCCCGCCTTTTGGCCAATCTTTTTCATGGTTCGCCCACTCTGGACGATCTTGCGATAAAATAAAGGCAGCTAAATCTGCAGCTTCTTGATCTGTTAATGTTCCCGCTGCACCTATCGGCATATTATTTTGAATATAGCCAGCCATTTTTGACATACGTGCCATACCTGCGCCATCATTAAATGAATTATCTCCCCATAAAGCTGGGCCAGTATTAGCACCAGTTCCTGCGCCATCAGCTGCATGACAGGCTATACAGGACTGTGCATAAAGCTCCTCACCATCTGCAACATTTGGAATCGGCACATTCTTCATATCACTTGTGCCCGCCCATTCACGTTTTGCTCCAATCGGAACACCTTCAGAAATATAAGCGAAATACGCCACCATAGCCTCTAGTTCATCACTATTCATTTCGAATTTTTTACCATTCATGCTACGAACCATACAGCCATTAATCCGTTCTTCTATTGTAACTACACCACCTGAGCGTCCAATATACTGTGGATAATTTGCCATTACACCTACTAATGATGAGGCTTGCTCGTCATAGCCAGCACCGGCATGACAGCTTGTGCAAGATAATTGGTTGCCCACATATTCATCTGCCGCAACATGTGTGTTATTAACAAGTTCATAGCCCGTTAATATTGCTTCTTTCATTGGACCATCTGGTACTTCTTCAATACTTGGCGGAGCATAGACCACTGACTGAGCAGCTGCTGTTGTTGGTATTTGTGTTTGCACTGTCGCTTCTTTCTCACTCACATTCGAATCAACTGTAATTTTGTCACTGACAAACGTCCCAACAAAAATGGCGCCTGCTAACAGTACTGTTCCTGCTACTCCTGCTACTATAGGTTTCATCTATAATACCCCCCTTTGTATTCTCACTTATATTTTAGCAACATAACAATTTATTGGATGTGATTTTTCTCACACTACCATAAAATAGAACCATTTAGATGATAAAAAAGGATAAATTATACATTTTATTTTGTTCTATAACACAGAAAACAAGACTTAATACCTCTTGCAGTATTCATTTGTTCGAAAAAAAAGCGTCAAGTACACATACGCACTCGACACCTTTAAAGTCTTTTATAGTTTACACTGTCCATCAGCACATACCGATTCTCCATTACCATTTATCATTATCGTTGGCTGAATACCAGCTATTTCTGCAGCTTGATGCAAAGTTCGCACAAACACTTCATTCGGCTCAGCCCCTTTAATACCATAACGATTTTCAAATACAAAGAACGGTACACTTTGTACGCCAAGTTGCTGTGCTTCATAGCGATCCTTGTCTAGCTCTTCACTAAAATCAGTTGAAGCTAATATTCCCGCTGCAACTTCTCTATCCAAATCTAATTGCGCAATAACTTTTAATAAGAACTCATCTTTATTCAAATCTTCACCATCTTTAAAATAACCAGCCATTAGTGCTTCCGTATAAGCTGTCGCTTTACCAAATTGCTGCGTCCATTTCGCTAAACGATGAGCCTTTTCTGTATGCGCTGTTTTCATCTTAGCAAAATCATAATGCAAACCAACTTCCGTTGCTCTCAAAGCTATACCTTCAACCATATCTTTCACTTCTTCTAGCGTGACATCATATTTTTTAGCCAGCGCCTCATAAAAAGAGGGTGCATTCACTTTCGGATTGTCTGGGCCTATTTGAAATGCTTTATATTCTATTTCTACTCGTCCTGTATAGCCTGCAATGTCAATTGCCCGTTCAAGTTCTCGCTTGCCAATATAACAAAATGGACATGTAAAATCAGAGAAGACTTCTATTTTCATTACCATACCCCCTTTATAATATATCCACCCAAATTTTAATAGCTGTTGCTAATATAAGAATCGCTAAAATAATTTGTAGGAATTTTGTATTTAACTTGCCCCCTATTCTCGCACCTAGAGGAGCAGCTATTAGACTTGATACAATCAAGATGAGCGCCGGGTAATATTCCACTTGTCCAGTCATTAATTTACCAATGGTACCTCCTATTGAGGAGATAAACGTAATAGCAAGGCTTGACGCAATAGTCATACGAGTAGGAATTCCTAAGACCACAAGCATGATAGGTACTAATAAAAATCCACCAGCTGCCCCTACTATCCCGGAACCGATACCAACAACGAAAGCTAATAGGGCCGACAATGGTTTATTAAATGTAACAGCCTGCATCGGTTTATCATCAATTTGCTTTTTCGGTATGAACATCATCACAGCTGCAATCAATGCAAGGATTCCATAGACCATGTTAATACCAGACTCAGATAAAAATTTTGAACCGAAGCTACCCACAAAGCTTCCCGCTAATATGGCGCTCCCCATATAGATAATGAGTGATTTATTTAAATACCCACCTTTACGATAGACCCAAACACCTGAAAGAGCAGCAAAAAGTACCTGAATCGCACTTATTCCTGACACCTCATGTGCAGAAAAGGCCGCAAATCCTAGTAATGGCGGTATATATAGTAGCATCGGGAAATTAATGATGGCACCGCCAATACCTAACATCCCTGATACAAATGAACCGAGAAAACCAATAAGTAAAATGGTTAAGATCCATGCAATATCCATTTAGTTTTCCTTCTTTCTGGCTGTATTCAACAAAAGGAAAGAAGGGTTGTTCTACTGTAATAGACAACCCTCAATCAGCCCTATGCTTTCTGAATGAAAAATGTAATGATGCCAGCCTCTTCAGCTTGATCTAAAATGATATGACCTCCAGCTTTTGCCCAAGCAGGAATATCCGCTAAAGCTCCTTTATCTGTCACCTGAACTTCTAAAACTTCCCCAGACTTTAGGGTATCTATTGCTTTTTTTGTCTTCACAATAGGCATTGGACAAGAAAGGCCTTTTGCATCTAGTTTTAAACTTGATTTCATCATATTCTCCTTCGACTCGGCAAAGGTTGTAATTTTGCCGGTTCTTCTTGTTTTATATCTTCATGAAGGATGAGCGCCTTCAATTCACGAAATTTACATATAATAAGCATACATGCATACTCATTGCACTTTAGCATGTTTTACCGTACTGCACAGCGATTTGGTCCAATTTCCATTTCTGTTTGCTCATCTAACTCAGGTGTTATTTTCCCCATATTCACCTGACGAATTTCCTGATAAGCATTGGGTTGTGGAGGTAATTCATCTGTTACCACACGTCTAAATTCTGCTTCATCTTGAATATTTAATCCATGGTTTTGTACAAATAAATCCCCTAGTCGTCTTGCAACCGTTCCATCTTCATTCAGCTCATCAATAATCATAAAATGTGCTGGTAAGACAATAAGTTCATCAGACAATTCTCGATAACGCTTGTAAAGCGTGTCTCGTAAATCTCCAACCCAGTCATCAGCAAGGCCAGCTAAATCAGGACGTCCGATTGAGTCGATAAATAAAATATCTCCTGTTAATAAATATTTGCTGTCAACAACAAATGAAGTAGAACCTATTGTATGACCAGGAGAATAAATAGCTCCTACATCTATTTTTGATGCACCGATTTGAACAGTCGTTCCATCAACTAATGGTGTATAGCGGAAGACAACTTCCTCAGCGTCCTTAGGTGGCAAATAATAGGTTGCACCTGTCATCTCTGCGATATGGCGCCCACCTGAAATGTGATCAGCATGTAAGTGCGTATCAAAAACATGTTTAATTTGAACATTTTTATGTTCTGCAAAGTTTATAAACACATCTGTAAAACGTACAGCATCAATAATAGCTGCTTCACCTTCAGAAAGGACCATATAAGACAGACACCCCTTTCCTAAGCGAACAAACTGATAAAGCTCACCACCACCTGTTAAATCGCCTACTTTAATCGGCTCTAAATATTCGCTCCAGGATTTCATACCTCCTGCTAAATAGGCAACCTCAATACCTGCCTCAGCTAACATTTCAGCGACCATTAAAGACGACCCTTCTTTTGCACAAACGACTAAAACTTCTTTATCAGTTGGGATATTCGGTAAAATATTATCAATACCATCTAACAGTTCAAAATACGGTATATTTAAGTACTCAAAACGATGGCCATCAATTTTCCAATCTTCGAATGCATCCGCATTACGAACATCTAAAATAAACAACTCTTCATTGTCAATAACCTTTTTAGCTACTTGTGACGCGCTCCATTTTTGAATTGACATCTCCATTACCCCCATTGGTATTATTTTCACGTTTTTTATAGCGGAGAGGGGTACCCTCTCCGCTTTTATAGGTAGGTCACTAGAATGTAAGTGACGGTGCTGCGTCTTTCGCGAATTCTAGGAACGTTACGGCTCCTCCCACTTCAATACCCTCGATGAAATCTTCAGTAGTTAAACCCATAACATCCATCGTCATCTGGCAAGCAATAAATTTCACACCCAATTCTTGTGCCATTTCCACTAGTTGAGGAATAGCTGGCACATTTGCTTTTGTAAACCCTTCAGCATAGTGTTCTGCTCCAGCAGGCATTGGTAATACATGCATACCTTGCTTATGAATTAGATTCAAACCTTCAAATGTAAAGAAGATAGCTACCTCTTTCTCAGAAGCTGCCGCAGCTGTTGCGATATTAAATACCTTATACGCATCAAATAAACCACCGTTACTTGCAATGATTGCTACTTTGTTCGACATAATAAAATTCCTCCAATTTAAATATTTTTTGTTAAATCGCCTGACCACGATGTCATTCCTGGTAAGACGTTAAATACTTTCGTAAAACCACGTGAAGCCAGCTTTTGCGCAGCCATGTCACTGCGTTTTCCAGTACGACAAATAACATATATCTCCTGCTCTTTATCAAGCTCAGAAAGTCGCGTCTCCAGTTCGCCCATTGGTATCGATTTTGCTCCCGTAATATGCCCAAAAGCGAATTCCGCTTCCTCACGTACATCTAGAATTAATCCTTTACGACTTGTGATTTGTTCTAAATCAATTGTTTGATCAAACGTCATTTCTTCTATTTGGTCGTTTGTACATTTACGAATATAATGTTTCAGTACACCATCATCTTCTATAGTACCAATATACTGATGACCTACAGTTTCAGCCCATGCCGCAATATCAGCTTTTGACCCTTTATCTGTCGCAGCTACTTCTAAAACTTGACCATCTACTAAATCAGCCATTGCTTTTTTTGTTTTCACAATCGGCATCGGGCAAGAAAGGCCCTTGGCATCTAGCTGAAAATCCGACTTCATACTTTCCATAACCTCCATATACCTATAAGGGTATTTTTTTATTCAAAAAAATATAGATTTAATCTATAACTGTACTTTCCCCTCCCAAGCTAACATACCACCAATCATGTTAGTTACATTAAAGCCATTACTTTCTAATATTTGAGTAGCCCGAGCACTACGTCCACCTGATCGACAAACCATAATATACGACTCTCCCTTATTTAATTCAGGTAGTCGAAACTCTAATAAACCTAGCGGGATATGAATAACGCCCGGAATTCGACCAGCCTCTACTTCATCTACCTCTCGCACATCAATAAGATTCAGCTTCCCACCTTGCTCCATAATTTGCTGAACTTCTTTGGCTGTAATTTCTTTCACTTTTTTCTCCTCCTAGTATGCACTCATTCCACCACGAACATTAGAAACACGATCAAAGCCTTGCTTTTTCAGTTGCTTACAAGCCTGACTACTTCGCATGCCACTCTGACATATAACTACGATCTCTTTATCCTTCGGTAGGTTTTCAAAGTTCGATCCAAGCGGAACATTTTTAAATTGCGAGATATGCCGACCTTTATACTCAGCAGGCGTGCGTACATCGATAAATATCTTATCCTTATCATTCAGCATATCTTTTAATTGGGCTGTAGAAATTGATTGAACGCCCTTCGCAGGCTTCATTCTCCAAACGAAAAAGGCTGCCACAAGCACAATAATAATCCATATTTCCATATGATCAGTCCTCCTTTTTTATACAATTATGGGTATATTAAGTTATCGACTTTTCACGACCAAATCCATCGCCTCTTGGATAGCAGCATTCATTTTTTCAGCATTGCCTTCAGCAGTCGATACACAATCTAATAAATTTTCACTTACAATGACACCGATCGTCCGGTCAACAGCAGAACGCACGGCAGATAGCTGTGTAATCACATCTTTACAACTTTGATCTTCTTCCATCATGCGTAAAATACCGCGCATTTGACCTTCCATACGTTTCACACGATTTGCCGTGTTTGAGCCATACGCCATTCTGTTATGCCCCCTTTCAAACGATAGATTGAAATTCCTTACGAGATTTATATTATACCCCTATAGGTATATTGTCAATATAAAGCTTCAATCTTTTTTAAAATGCTGCAATTGCAAGGCACAATGTTCTCTATATTGCTTAAAACTCATCTATCTGCTTCCTACAAAAAAACCCTGCTACGAGTTATTACTCATAGCAGGGAGTTTATTTTTTATTTAGCTAATTGCATGGCTGGTCCAAAGAATTCATAGTGAATTTTTTCATCTTTCACGCCAATTTCATGTAAATTTTTAATAACCGCTTCCATAAAACCTACAGGGCCACATACATATACATCTGCATTATCAGTTACTTTTTCAGCCAGCAATTCTTTGGTAATAAGCTTGTCTTCATCAGAATATAAAGCTGTATAGGATGCATTCGGTAATACGTTTACTTTTCCTTGAATATCATCGCTGAACGCTACAACCTTCTCATTACGAGCACATTGGATAAAGTTCACTTCATTCTCTGCATTATCATTTAAAGATTGCAGCATACTGTTTAAAGGTGTTACACCAATACCGCCACTTACAAATGTAATTGGTGTAGCCGTTTCTTCTAATACAAATAATCCAGCTGGAGCACTTACATCTACTAAATCACCAACTTGTAAGTGATCATGAATATAATTTGATACTTTACCATTTGGCGTATGGTCACTTTCACGTTTCACCGAAATACGATAGCCATCTTCTGCACTCGCTTGTGATAGTGTATATTGACGGTTCATTAAATACTCTTCTCCTGGCACTTTTACTCGAATAGAGATGTATTGACCTGGTTCATAAGTTGGTAGTGGTGATCCATCTTCATTTACAAAATAAATAGAAGTTACTAAGTCACTTTCTACAACTTTTTTTGCCACTTTTAAAGGTTTAAATAGACGCCATCCACCATTGTTCTCAGTTTTTTGGTATAACTCTTCTTCTACTTGAATGAAAATATCTGCGATAACGCCATACGCCTCAGCCCATGCACCAATAATATCATCTGTTGCTGCATCACCAAGTACTTCTTTAATCGCTTTTAGTAAGTTTTCACCCACGATTGGGTAATGTTCAGGTAAAATTCCTAAACTACGGTGTTTATGTGCAATAAGCATTACTGCTGGTAAAATCGCTTCTAAATTTTCAATATGAACTGCTGCAGCGTAAACAGTATTTGCTAATGCTGTTTGCTGACGGCCTTGTTCTTGGTTCGTGTGATTAAAAATATTTAGTAATTCTGGATGAGCTTGAAACATATTTTTGTAAAACGTCTTTGTGATTTCAACACCATGAACTTCTAATACAGGTACTGTTGCTTTAATAATTTGAATTGTTTCTTGTTTTAACATATCGCTTACCATCCTTTCGTGATTACAATATAACGCTTTCATTCTCTTTAAGCAATATATAAAATACATCTTTAACAAAATAGACATATTTGATGTATTCTAAATACATCTTTAAAAATAGGTTGAAGATATTATACTTCAATGTAAAAATGCTATAATTATTATGAATTATAGAAAGTAGGGTGTTCGGATGCGCTTAACTTTATACACGGACTACTCTCTGCGCACGCTTATTTATTTAGGCGCAAAGGAAGATGGTCAATTATCAACTATTCAAGAGATCTCAGATGCTTATAATATATCGAAAAACCATTTAATGAAGGTGACACACCAGCTTGGTTTATTAGGTTACATTGAAACAATTCGTGGACGCGGCGGTGGTATTCGCCTTGCTATCGATCCAAAAACAATTACCATCGGTGAAATTGTTCGTCATACAGAAGAGGATTTTCATCTTGTAGAATGTTTCGATAAAGAGAATAACCTATGTAAAATAGCTCCAGAATGTCAACTAAAGGGTGTACTGTATGAAGCTTTGCAAGCCTATTTGAACGTGTTAGATCAATACACCTTGGACGATTTCCTTCATTCTAAGGAAAAATTAATGGCGCTACTGCTCGGTAAATAAAAATACCCGCTCAACATTTGTTGAACGGGTATTTTTTTATAAAGTTGCTTATAATTGTTTTGTAAAGAAAATCATATCCAATGCACGAATACCATTTTCATAAATTGGTTCTGGGTAATGACTGAAGAAATCCTTTTCAATAGCCTCCATGCGAAAGCCTGCTTTTTGATAAAAAGCGATATTATCAATACTTGAGTTCGCCGTTCCAACTAACACTACCTGATAGCCTTCATTACGGCATTTTTCAATAAGTTGTCGTAATATCTCTTTGCCTATTCCCTTCCCTTGATACTTGGTTTCAATAGCAATATTCTTCAATTCAATTGTAGTGTCAGATTGAGGAATGACTAATGCCACTCCCACTAGCAGTTCTCCACAATTAATTTTATATAATGTACCCTTATCTAAATATTTCCGAACTGCCACTTCACTCTCATCAGCTAATAAAAGCTGAGGTAAAAAGGCTTCTCGGTTTCCTTCTACCTTTTCTAGGGATGTTCGATAACGGACATAATCTTCTCGTTCAAAAACATTTAACACACATGGTTGCTTTTCCTTCACTTCTAACCATGAATGCTCCTCAGGATAATCTTTTTCCACCCCTAATCGAACAAAAGGTAGCTTTTCTTGTGCTTTTTGTGAACGGATATTAACCTTTCGGGCTCCTGCAAAAACACGTGATAATCCCAACTCAAAAAACGCAATATCTAAAATAGCCGTTTTTGCTTCAAGATTATAGCCCTTCCCCCAAAATTGATAGCCAAGCCAAGAGCCGATATGACAGCTCTTTTTATGATGATCTATAAACATCAGAGATGTAACACCAATGACTTGCCCCTCCTCATCTAAAATCACACGAGGGACGGTCTTACCTTCTTCTTCATCTATACGTTCTCGCTTAATAAAATGAATCGTGTCTTCTACCTTGCCAGCAGGTAAACCAAGGGCGTCTCGAACCTGTGGCATAGAAGACAACGCATGCATAGCCTCAGCATATTTGATATCGTGTCTCACTAAAGTTACCGTCATCTTCTATTCTCCTTTATTTCTGTTAACAATACATTTTCTTTATTGTAAAGCTAACGAAAAACTTTTTCATCGATTGGAGTACCCATAAGACGTAATAATCTTTGTAGCCTTACAAACTACTTTAAATAAAGGCAACAAAAACTACAACAAAACGAGTTACAAAAAAGTTTACTTTATTAATGCTTTCATTATTTCTTTCTATAAAAGATCAACTGTATTTTATGCATTAGTCACTTTGCAACATTTCATTATAAAACACTTATTGTAAAATATATAATATTTACCATTAAATTCACAACACGGTATTTTTGTAACGTTATTATTTATTGGAATTTAATTCAAAATTAAGAAGAAAACTAAAGAAGTATTTTGGTAAGTTAGCTTCTGTAGCCTTAGTTACAACTATTGTCGGTGATGGATTCAGTATCAATGCTAGTGCTTCTGAATTAGAAACAAATGCAATTACATACGTGATTCCCGCATCAGCTTAAGAAGAATCAATTAACTCAACAGATGAATTTAAAGTTACTGTTACTTTTGTGCCTGCTTATGAATATAACAACACTCGAGAACGGCACGTTAACACATATTTTGGCTCTAGAATCGCATTGAATGGTCATCATTGGTCAATTTCGAAAGGAGAGAGTTGTCAATGTAGGGAACGCTGTAGTACAAGCACTACTTGGTACTTATTATTTTTATATAAGAGGATAGTTTGAAGTACTAAAAAGTAAAGAAAGTGAGCTTTGCCTCACTTTCTTTACTTTTTTATTCTTTTGAGTTAATTGGTATTGTTATTTCTAGCTCTGGAATGTATTGAATCTTCGGGTCTCCGTTTTCATCCAGTTGGTATGATCCCTCATCGTCATAAAGATGAATATACGGTTTGATTGTAATTGCTTTTGGTAAGGTTTCAAATGGATGTAACCGTAAATCCATTATGATATCGCTATTTCCTTTATTTGTCTCACGTCTACCATTGCCATTAATTAGTTTTAGTTCATGCCCTTGTTCATCATAAACTTCGATACTTATTCCTTCCCGAAAATCTACAGAAGTTGATTTATCAAGCAAGGCTATTCTTGTCGTAATACTAGTTGTAATAGGAGTTAGCATAATTTGTTCAATAGTAAAGTGATTATTTTTATATTTTCTACTTATATTAGGTTGTAGGTTTACATTGTTACCAATATCACTCACTGGAATATCCATTTTAAAAGGTTCAGAAATCCCAGTTATTGTAGCAGATAATGTCAAATTAAATTGCTTTGGGAAAGGGCTTCCACCTTGATTTTTCAAATCTGCAAATTCAAATATTGCGGAATTATTATCCTTACTTAGTTGTCCAAAAACACCACTAAAATTATTCAGTGGTTCACCATTTAGTAAAAATTCAATATTACTAATTTCCTCTGATAAACTTTCTTTTGAATTTTCACCTTCTTTATGACGGCGTTCAATTCCAATTGCAACACGTGTACCGTCATACACTACTTCTGTTACATTTAATGTAAAGCCTTCATGCGTAACGCTTATATTCAATTTTGTTGAGAGTCCCTTTTCATCTGCGGCCTGTAGACCAAGATCCCTTGTAAATTTAAAAACAGATGATAATAAAGGCACTTCTTTCATCGTAGCAGCCATCGTTGGTGAAATTAAACCTGTAACAATAATCAAACTAAAAATCATTACTGCGGAGACGGTAATCATCATGACTCTTTGACGTAAGTTCTTACGAGTTATAAATTTTTCAGACGGCTTTGTATCACGGCTGCTTTCATATTTGTCCATTGTCCGACTTACTAAATCCACTTCCACAGGTGTTTCCCGAATAAACCTTTCTATCTGAGCTAACTCCTTATCCTCCAATTTTGAACGAGTGTCCATAAATATCCCCTCCTAACATATTTTCCTTCATCAATTTTTTGCGTAATCGTTCATACTTTTTTCTTACTGTAGCTGCTTTCATATCCATAATGACAGCAATTTCATCAAAGCTATACTCTTCAATAGAACGAAGTAATAAAATCCTTTTTTCATCTACATGTAAGTTTTCCAGTAGCCTATGCACCATTTCATCATATTCAGGTATCTGTGCTTGCGTCTGCTTCACCTGTTCTTGCTTCACATTTAGCCAAAACTTATAGCCCCTATTTTTTGCTTTTATGACATCGATACAATGGTGGTGAGCGATTTTAAAAAGCCACGCCGATAAGGAAACTGTATAGGAAAATTTATGAATATTCTCTAATCCTTTAATAAAAATATCTTGTGAAGCATCCTCCGCCTCCTCTTTGGTTCCTAGCATATAGTAACAATAAATATAAATTTGCTTTTGAAAACAACGAATGATTTCTGCATAGGCATGCGTGTCACCTGATTGAACTTGCTCCACAATGGATTGAATATCTATATCAGATCGCTCTTTTGATGGATCTCGTGTAGTCAATGTTGTCCCCCCTTTCCAATCTATATAACTGACATTAATAGAAGTTTGTGACACTAGATAAAAAATCTTAAAAAATTATTGAATGTCACCGAGTTACTTGGAGAAATCTTTTAAATCTTCCCTTCCTCGACTATATAACTGAAATCAACAGCCATTTGTGACACACTATAAAAATTTTTTCACAAAAATAAAACGCTTAAGGGTATCCTAAGCGTTTGAGTCTCACTATTTTATTTTGTAGCTTGTTATAAATCCTTTAATAATCGGGATAAATACTCCTATCAATATAATGGGCAGGAACCACCAGCCTAATGAATTTACCTCACCAAAACCAATACGAACCATCTGAATCGATATAAAGGCAAATAAGATGAGACAGATATTTTTTACTTGATTTAGTATTTTTCTGCTATTCAAATAAAATGATTCTACATTACTTTCATCCAAACGTGACGGATAATTATGCATATGAGGTGCTTTTTCTAGCAGCCCCATAACAATCCATAAAAATAAACCGATGAACGGAAGAATGAATAATTCTATTTTTGCGCCCCAACGATCCACCTCACCTAATCCATTAAAATGACCAGGTATTTCATCAGGCAACTTACCCCATGCCAATATAATATAAAAGATGGATAAAATAAATATACTACCACCAATATAGTCCCATATCTTTTCTGATCTTGTTTTAGGTAACTTTAAAATTGGCCTATACATTTTCTCCACCCCTGTTTTTTTCCTTTACTACTTCTACGTTATGACTACTATTAAAGTTTCAAAATTTATGAAAATTGACTTAATATTCAACATGCACCATTAATTATCCCTATTATTAGTAACATAATAGCGATAAAATCTACTTTTTTTATTACTTCATATATAATTAATACCCATTTTCAAACTACTAATTACTGTAGAAATACTCATAATACTTTGTAAAATTCATATAATCTGATATAAATGATATATATACATATTTCATTATTTTGTAACATTTCTACTAATTACTGAGAAAGGATATTTCAACTATGCGATTTACTATCTACAAGAAATTATTACTCGGTTTTTTTATAGTTATTTTGGTACTCGTTACAACAATCGGCTTAAATATAAAACAGCTTGATTCTGTAAATAAGACCTATCGTACATTACTGGAGGAACAAACTACTAAATCTATAAGTATTCAGGAATTACGGGTGATTGCAAAACAGGAAATTGTCAGCATGCGAGGCTACTTACTACTTGGAGACAAACAAAACTTTCAAAGTAATCAAGCCTCACGCGAGGAATTCAAACAAAAATCAGAAGAATTAATGGCTACTTTAGATTCAGAGAAATCAATTAAGATGCTTGAAGCTATTAATAAAAGTGAGCAAAATGTTCAACAATTTGCAGATCGTATGTTTGAGTTAAAAGCTGCTGGAGAAACAGAGAAGTACGAAAAATTGGATAGTACTCAAGGACGCTTAATTATTAAACAATTCGATGAACGTGTTGAAAACCTTTCTAATTATCAAAATGAATATGTAGAAGGTAAAATGGCTGCTACATCCAATCAAATTCAAGACATCAAGCTCCAAATGATGCTTCTTGGAGTCTTTGCTGTTGTCATAAGTCTGATAATTGCTATGGTGGTTGGTAGTCTAATGTCTCGTCCAATTAACGGTATGGCTAAGGCTGCGAAAAAAATAGCTGAGGGTGACTTAACAGCTGAACAAATTCGTATAAAAAATCGTGATGAAGTGGGTGATTTAGCGCTTGCGTTTAATCAAATGGCTACAAATTTAAAGGATTTAATTACAAATGTACGCCAAAATACTGTACAAGTAAGTGGCTCTGCTGCTGAGTTAACAGCTAGTGCAGAGCAAACTATACAGGCTACAGAACAAATCACTTCTTCTATTCAAGAGGTTGCTAGTGGCTCAGAGGCTCAAGGGAAAAACGCAACTGAAAGCTCAGAAGCAATGAAAAACATGACAAAGGGTATACAACAATTAGCTTCTACTACTGCTGCTGTTTCTGAACTGGCAATCGAGACAAATTCAGAGGCTAAGAAAGGAAATGATTCTTTACATCGTGTTATCTCTCAGATGACAACAATCAACACGGCTGTTTTAGAGTCAGCAAGTGTTGTTAAAAACCTAGACGGGCATTCCATTGAAATTGGCAATATCATTGGTATTATTACTGATATTGCAGAACAAACAAATTTATTAGCACTTAATGCTGCAATTGAAGCAGCCCGTGCAGGCGATCATGGACGCGGCTTTGCAGTCGTTGCAGATGAAGTGAAAAAGTTAGCAGAGCAATCAAAAAAATCCGCTGAGCAAATCGCTACCTTGATTTCTGAAATACAGCAGGATACAAACCGTGCTGTAACGGTGATGGATACTGGAACTCAAGAGGTTCAAATTGGTATGCAAGTAGTAAAGGTAGCAGAAGAAGGTTTCTCTAAGATTGTTGAGCTGATTGAGCAAGTATCCATGCAAATCCAAGAAGCAACGACTGTTTCAGAGGAGATGTCCTCTAGTGCAGAGCAAATTTATGCTTCCTTTGATGAAATTGCAACTATTGCCCAAATGTCCTCATCTAATTTACAAAATGTTGCATCTGCTTCCGAGGAACAATTAGCTACTATCGAAGAAGTAGCAGCTTCAGCAGCAACACTTTCAAATATGGCAGAAGAACTTCATACACAAGTCTCTCGTTTTAAGCTAGAATAAAAGACTGCTCGTTTTCTTTAGGTTTATAGAAAACGAGCAGTTTCTTCATACAAAAAATATCATGATTTTCCAACATATCATATGTTAACTCCCCTAACCATTTACTCACGGGAAATATATATTTTTTAGTGCCTCCATCAACATTTCACTAAATATCAAATATTTAATAAGGTAGTTAATACTTAAGACAGAATTAAATAAATTTTTAGAATATTATTGACAGGAAGTTAATATCCAAGTAATATTGCTTTCAACAACACATTGCAGGCCAAGATTGGAAATAGTAAAAGTGGTTGTGTACTTGTAGAGAGCCGATGGTTGGTGTAAATCGGTAGGCACACATTTTGAACTCGTCCATGAGCTACTCCCTGAACTTTTCAGTAAGGGATGTCGGTTTCCCCCGTTAACAGGATAGACAGTGATAGCTGTCGATAAGGGGACTTTTTCTATATAGGGAAGGTCAATTAGAGTGGTACCGCGAGCATAAACTCGTCTCTATTTTTTACATAGAGACGGGTTTTTTTATTTTTTAATGACTTATTGGCCTAAGTGTAGATTTTAGATACTAATCACTAAAAAGGAGTGTTTGAAAATGGGAAGAAAAATTTGGGTGTTTGATACAACTTTACGTGATGGCGAACAGGTGCCTGGAGCAAAGCTAAATCTTTACGAAAAAGTAGAGATCGCACAGCAGCTGAAAAAATTGGGTGTCGATATTATAGAGGCTGGATTCCCCGCTTCCTCTCAAGGTGATTTTGATGCCGTCAAAGCTGTAGCTGAAAAGGTTGGCAATACAAACGACATTATGATTACAGCATTAGCACGTGCTGTAAAGGCTGACATTGATGCTGTCTATAACGCTGTGAAATATGCTCAAAACCCGATGATTCACATGGTACTTGGCACATCTGATATTCATGTAGAGAAAAAATTCAGCAAGTCAAAAGATCAAATTTTACAAATTGGCGTGGATGCTGTGAAATACGCTAAAACATTATTGCCACAAGTTCAGTATTCCACAGAGGATGCCTCTCGTTCAGACTTTGAATATCTTTGGAAAACAATTGAAGCTGTTATGAGAGCTGGCGCAACGATGATTAACGTTCCTGATACGGTAGGCTTTGCAGAGCCAGAGGAATTTGGCGAAATGATTTTTAAGTTAAACGACCGTATGAAAAACTTAGATGATAGCGTTCTTTTAAGTGTTCATTGTCATAACGATCTTGGAATGGCAACGGCTAATACGCTAGCTGCAATTAAAAATGGTGCAGATAAGGTAGAATGTACAATCAATGGTATCGGTGAACGTGCAGGTAATGCTGCATTAGAAGAAGTTGTCATGGCACTTAAAACTCGTGGCTCCGTCTACAATGCCGAAACACGTATTAATACAAAAGAAATTATGAATACTTCACGTCTTGTTTCTAGCTTTATGGGCTTAGATGTACAGGTTAATAAAGCCATTACAGGAGATAATGCATTTGCCCATTCTTCTGGTATTCACCAAGATGGTTTGTTAAAATCGCGTGATGCTTATGAAATCGTCCATCCTGAGGATGTAGGTCTTGATGATATGGAGCTAGTACTAACAGCTCGCTCTGGTCGCCATGCAGTGAAAAATGCTCTTGAAAAATTAGGGTTTACTAATCTTTCCACAGAGGAGTTTGAGGGCATTTTTGAAGGATTCTTAAAGCTAGCCGATGCAAAGAAAGAAGTATATGATCACGACTTGTATGTTATTGTTGAAAGCTATTATGAAAAACATGATGCCAATAATAAAAATGCTACACATTATAGTGAGCAATTCTTTGATTTTGATGATCTACAAGTCGTCAGCAATACAAGCTTCCCTTCTGCAAGTGTTAAGGTTCGTAAAGGCGGTGAAGTATTTAAAGCTAGTGCAGTAGGCTCTGGCCCAATTGATGCCCTCTATTCAGCGATTGCAGAAATTACAAATATGGATGTAAAACTAGTGGAATATAATATCAATAGTGTTTCACGAGGCAAAGAGGCTTTAGGTAAAGTAAAAATTACGATTGAGCATGAAGGCGAAAAGTATATTGCAAAAGCAGCAGATACAGATATTCTTAAGGCAAGTGCATTAGCCTATATTAATGCGATCAATAGCATTGTAGTGACAAAATTAACACCTGTTATGAATTAAATGAAACTAGCAAAGCAGTATGGCTCTTGCGCCATACTGCTTTTTCAATCCTAGTGACTATCCCTAACTAGTTTTTGATATTCCTCATCGATTCGTTCGATATCCAGACGTTCAAATAATGGTGTCACCTCTTGAATGACTTTAGGCAGATCTACTTGCTCATGCCACATCATTTCATTTATACCTAACATATTTTTTACTTTCTTTGCTGAAAACGGTAAGAAAGGATGCAGCAGTTGTCCTAAATTCGCAATGATATAGACGCAAGTTGCTAATGTACGATTACCTGCCTCTACGTTTTCTTTTACCTGTAGCCATGGCTGTTGTTCATCAAAATAACGATTAGCTCTGCGAATATACTCAAAAATGGACTCTAATGCCTGTTTGAAATGACCACCTTCAATAAGAACGCCCGCTTCATTAAACAATTGTACAGTTTGTTTTCGAATGTCGCTGTCCACCTCCGCTTGTGGCACCTGACAAGCAAATGATTTCTCAATAAACTTCAAAGTACGGTTTACAAAATTACCATAGGCTCCGAGTAATTCACCATTATGGCTATAAATAAATTCCCGCCATGAAAAATCAGTATCACGATTTTCTGGCGCATTCATCGTTAAGAAGTAACGAATAGAGTCCGCATCATAACGACTTAAAATATAAGGAACCCATACAGCCCAATTCTGACTAGTAGATAATTTGCGCTTTTCTAATGTTAAATACTCATTGGATACGATATGGGTAGGTAATGCCTTAGATCCAATTCCCATTAAAATGGCTGGCCATATAACTGTATGGAATGGAATATTATCCTTCCCATGTACATAGTATGAAATGGTCTCTTCATTCCATAAATCTTCAATGGCTATTTGATGCTCTTTTGCCCATTTCAAGCTTGCTGTTAAGTACCCTGCTACAGCTTCTATCCATACATATATTTTTTTCCCTTCAAAACCTGGCACTGGGACATCTATGCCATTTGGTAAATCTCTTGTTACTGCTCGGTCGGGAACTCCCTCTGCCAAGTATCGCTCCGTTAACCCTAAAGCATTGTCACGCCAACGTTTCTCGACTTTCGCTTGTGCTAAATAAGACTCCAACCTTCCTTGAAATTGACTAAAGGTAAAATAAAAGTGCTCAGTTTCCCGAATAACAGGTTCGTTCCCACAAATTTTGCAGCGCTTATCAATTAAATCCAGTGGGTCTAAAATTTCTGAGCAGTTATCACATTGATCTCCCCTTGCTTTCGCTCCACAATTTGGACAAAGTCCCTCGACAAATCGATCTGGTAGGAATTGTTTATCCGTCTCACAGTAAGCCTGTTCAATTTTCTTTTTGTATAAAAAATTGTTGGCCAGTAGCTGTAAGAAAAGGGTCTTAACGGATTCATGGTGGTGCTCCGCATCCGTTCTTGTGTACAAATCATAGGTAAATCCTAAATCATGAAAACATCTAGTAAACTCATCATGATAGTGATTAGCTATAGCCTCTGTCGTTGTATTCTCTTGTGCGGCACGTATCGAAATGGGTGTACCATTACAATCACTGCCTGATACATATAAAACCTGCTCGCCTTTTTGTCGGTAATATCTAGCCAAAATATCACCTGGTAATAATGCGGCAACATGCCCTAAATGCAAAGAGCCATTTGCATACGGCCAAGCGCCTCCAATAACAATCGTCATTCTAAATTGCTCCCCTCACAGAAAAAATAGTAAAAAAAAATCGCCCTAATCAAATCTGATTAGGACGAGTATACCCGTGTTACCACCTATATTTACAAATAGCTCACACCATTTGCCTCTCTCAGTACGTCTTCACTCAAAAAAGAGATACTGCTGCTGTTGTAACGAGTGCCCATCTCGTCGTAATCTACTGGCTAAAAAGCTTTCGGTACGAAGCTCAAAGGTCATTTTCAAAAGGGGTCATTTACCTCATTTCCACCAACAGAGGCTCTCTACAAAATGCTAATCCAATTTACTTTTCCTTCTCAATGCTTTTTCTATAGGATTTGGCATTATTTTACGCCTTCT
The DNA here is from genome assembly GCF_020217405.1 of Lysinibacillus capsici. Classification (NCBI taxonomy): domain Bacteria; kingdom Bacillati; phylum Bacillota; class Bacilli; order Caryophanales; family Bacillaceae; genus Lysinibacillus; species Lysinibacillus capsici. The sequence goes on from NZ_CP084108.1 coordinate 4,365,122, forward strand.
TGTGAAGAAATGCAATGATTGTTGTAAAAGCGTCCTTTTTTGATTCACTTTCTTGAGTTAATCGAATGTAACCTTTAGCAACTCAGTTAAATCATCAATTACTATATCTGCTTTTTCTAACTCCTTGTCTTGTGCAAAGTCAAAGCGTACACCTATTGATAGTAATTGATTGTCCTGTGCAGCTTGGATATCCGAAGACCGATCTCCTACCACTGCCCCGTAATCAATTTTATTTTCATCTACAACTCTTTTGACCAGGTCCGATTTATGTCCACTTGCAATGGCTTGAATGCTATAGATTCCCTTTATAAAACGCTCCAACTGATAGGTTTCGACGATTGCTTGTAAATAGTCAACCTGTCCATTACTCGCTATGTATAACGGATAATTCTCTGACAATGTTGCAAGGGTTTGTTCAGCGTTTGGATACAAAGCACCTTTATGTCCACGTATTTGCTCAATCAGCTTTACATGGAATAATACATTGCTCTCTTCTCGTATCTCTACCGCATGCATAGGACATAATGTTTCCCACACAACAGGTAAAGGAACCCCCATTATTTCTCTATATTTTTCTATAGGTGTTTCTCCCTGCCACAAGCCGTTTGTCCGCAGCACATCAAATGTTGCATCGAGCGCAGGCTCTAAAATAAGATTGGTTTGAAATAATGTTCCGTCCATATCAAAAATAAACGCTTTATTCATAAAATCTCTCCTTAATTAGTTATCAAAAAACGCCATATGCTGCTTTTCTTGCTTATAATAATCCAAACGATCCTGCAAAGTTCCTGTATGAAATTCAAATTTATGACCATCAGGATCTGTAAAGTAAATCGATTTTTTATCCTTTTCATCTCTTTGCCGACCCGCTAAAATATTGACCTTTAGCTGCACCAATCTGTCATACATCTTATCAAAGTCATCCTCAGTGATTGTGAAGGCAATGTGTGTATAGGAATGATGGGTGTCATTACGTGGTATATCCTTTTCTACATTAAGAGCTAGCCACAGCCCATTTACATCAAAATAGGCTGTGCTGTTCCCCTTTACTAACAACTTGGCATCAAATACTCTTTCATAAAAAGTGATGGATTCCTCTAAATTAGAAACTGAAAACAATAAATGATTGATGTTTTGAATTGTCATGGTTGTGCTCCTATTGATTATTTCTTCCCCTTTTTCATTCCCTTGGCTATTTGCTTCCACTTGCGCTGCTCCTCAAGTTTTGCTTGCGTATTTGTTTTGCGCTCCATATAAGCCAATTCTCTTTGCAGTTTAAAATAGCTTTGTAGACGATATTGGTCCAAGTCCCCATCTACTATAGCTTGCTGGACAGCACAATAAGGCTCTTTTTGATGTGTACAATCACGATAACGACAAGCCGTTGCTAGTTCCTCAATATCTTGAAAGCTAGAAGCTAAACTATCCCCTTGATCCCACAATTGAAGCTCACGCATCCCTGGCGTATCAATTAGACAGCCGCCAGCAGGCAATACTACTAGCTCTCGATGGGTTGTTGTATGTCGTCCCTTGGCATCATCCTCACGTATACCCGCTACTTTCATCAGTATCTCACCACATAAAGCATTTGTTAATGTGGATTTCCCTGCTCCAGAAGACCCCAATAATGCCCCCGTCACCCCCTCTGTGAATAGCGTCTGAATTTCCTTTAGACCTTCCCCCGATAGAGCACTCGTTACAAAGATATCCACACCAAAGGCTACAGACTCCACTTCTTGTACTAAGCTCGAAACATCCTCGCATAAATCAGCTTTTGTCAGGACAATAATGGGCTTTGCACCTGAATCCCAAGCAGCCACTAAATATCTCTCCAAACGTCGAATATTAAAATCTGCGTTCAAGCTCATAACAAGTAACACAATATCGACATTTGATGCGACAATCTGTTCTTGAATTTCCGTTCCTGCAACTTTACGTGAAAATACAGATTTTCGTTGGAATAGCTGATGAATAATTGCTCGTTCCTCACCGGGCATTTTCTCCACTAGCACCCAATCACCAACTGCTGGATAGTCCTCCCTCGCTAAAGACGTATACGCATAATGACCAGCAATTGTCGCAAGCCATTCTCCCTCTTCAGCTAACACCCGATAAGAATGCTTATGCTCTAAAGTAACCCTTGCAGGCACACAATTTTTTAATTTAGCCTGTTTTTTCATTTCTATCATTTGCTCTTCAAAATATGTTGTAAAACCTAATGTTGTTAAATTCAATTCATTTTCCTCCTAAACGTATGATGCCTCAGCGGAAATAGTTGTCATCCGCAAGAGGCCCTATCGCAATTTCACCTTTTGGAACTACGATAAAAAAACCTTGTAGCTGCAATTCGGCAGTTACAAGGTTTCACAGGCACGTTTAAAAGATACACAAATACCCCGAGTTATGGCACGGCGTCACTTTGTATATTTTAGGCGTGTGAAATTGAACAAACCGAATTGCAGTTCGCTAATTACAGATCTATTCATCATGTCACATCACCTACTTTCTGTTTAGTTGTTATCAATATAGCTAAATTTTCAGAAATTGTCAATTACAAGATTTCTTTTCAAAGGATCCATCACCATAACGTCATTTTATTACCACTCCGACAGTCACTTTTCTGAGAGCGACCGATTAGTTTCCTTCTGCAATAGGAATTCGTCACAAAGGCATCACTCAATACTGGAATATACGCTTTTAGATTTTAGAACTCTTTCCTCTAATTATCTCACTTCAGGGTGATTCCAAAGGAGTCGTCAATCCTCCACTCCTATCATTTTCAATTAATGATGAAACTTAAAAAAGGAAATCCTTTTTTCAATAATATAAAAAGGAATTACTAAATAAAAAGAAACTATTACAAATGTGTTATCGTAAAAAAATTATTAAAGAGGATTTGTAAAGACCTATCTAATATTTAAAACATCTTAACTATTTATAAAAAACCATGCTATACTGTAATATACTTACATAATTACTAATTTTGTAAAAAATACATTCCATTACTTACAGACATTTTAAAAGAAAGGAGAAAAAATGAACACTACTTCCCAACAAGAAATTATGGATTGTGCATATAATTGGATTATTGAGTCTTTTTTCAACCAGCAATTACAAGATACTGCAATTAAGTATATACAATTTAAATTTAAACAACCTTTAAGTTTCTCAAAATTAACTGAAATACACTACAATATTTTTAGAAACGTACATAATAAAAGCGAATTAACAGAAATCCAAACTATTGTAGAACTTATACTTTTATCTGCCGATATTTTGGATGATATTCAGGATAATGATGCCCCATGTAATCCTTGGAGTAATAAACCCCTTAGTTATAATTTAAATATTCTACTAGGGTATTTATTTATAGCTCTCCAAAGAATACATTATATCAATTGTTCCAGTGATGTAAAAAAATTCTTTAACATCTTTATTTACCCATTAATGCTTGATGCAATTAATGGGCAGCACACTGATTTAATTAATGACACTATTACTGAACAAGAGTATTTTGACATGACTGCATTGAAATCAGGATCTCTCATCTTGTTAGCAAATTTACTTGGTGCCGGAAATGTATGTCCATCAACATTTGAAAAAATAAAAGAATACTCCTATTATCTCGGAGTTATTGCACAAATAAGAAATGATGTAAATGATTTATCTTATTCGATACATAAAAATGATATCAAAGATAAAAAGAAGACACTTCCTATTTTATATTATCTACATATACAAGATCCAAAATTTTCATCAATAAAGGAATATTATAACAATAATAAATCTTTTGAGGAATTGCTTGATAGTGAACTTCAAGAATTACTACTTTGTATTATGAATGGTGGTGCAATAACATATTGTCATGTTGTTGAGCAAATATACCTTAAGAAGTTTAAGGATTGTATATCTTCTTTAGATATCTCAAATAAACACAAAAATTTACTACTTAACATTAAAGTTTAGTCATTATTTTGAAGCCCACGAACTTGAAGCCGGTAGAATAGAAGTATTTACGCTTTCAAGCGATTTCAGAGCATCAGTAATTACTTTAATTTCATCTGCAGATAACATATATATCAATTCTTTTTGATCAATGTTACTCGAATTATTTAATAATAAATGAATTACATCCATTAACATTTAGATTACATCCTTTCAACTATATTATTTGTTCTTAAAACACTATAATTATGGGAAGTGAGATTATGGTTTTCAAAAAATTTGTTTTAATTTTAAGTAGTATATTTATCATTATACATTTTTATTTATTATCATTAATGCTAACGCCATATATGGGCATAAATATATCTAATAATTCAACTGGTGAATATATAATAACCAATATTAACCAAAATGATGGATGGGTACGTTATACAACCGCTTCACCCGGAAATATTATCAAAAAGATTGACGGACAGCCAATTACTGATGTCTCTATAAACAGAGGAAGCAAAGTAGAAATTACAGACGGCGAAATTACACAAACAGTTGCTATCCCAAAGTTTGAGACAAGAAGTACTATTAAAGAACTAATTATTCCAAGTTTATTTTCTATACTAGCATTAGTTTTATCCATGCTAATGGTTAAATCTCCAAATGCAGTGAATCGATATTTCATTGGATTCTTGTTATCAGCTGCTTTGAGTTTATTTGCTTCGACCGAGTCTGGAAGGGATGATATTATCGCTAATATCATCATTATTACTTTTCTACCACTAGGATCAATGTATTTAGTTTTATTTATTTTTGCTCTTCTTCATGAAAGAAGAATTATTCAACAACAATCATCGATGTGGTTTAACTTTAATAAAGTTTTTTCCATCATTATCATATCAATCAGTATATTAAATTTATTATATAAAGGTCATTTTTCAGCAATTAGTGCAAATATAGTTTTATTTTACTTTTGCTCAAATGTTTTTTTTGTGATTCTTTTATTATGTTATTACTACATAAAAAACATATGTCATGAAGGGAAGACAATCCTAAAATGGTTAGTATGGATTAATGTCCTCGCATTCACACCATTCATATTGCTGCATGCATTACCATATATGCTAAATTTACCCTACCTAGATGATGATACCGTTGAAATTTTTTTGTTTATTATCCCTATTGGATATTTCTATTTATCTGTCTCTAAACAAGTAATAGATTTAAACTTCATATTAAGTAGAATTCCTTATTACTTTTTACTTTCTCTTTTACCTGCTATAAGCATTGCTACAATTATTATTTTTGGCAGCTTAAATCCTAATTCTCAGATTTTATATTTTTTCTTTTTAATTTTTGTAATTGTAAGTATGATTATTATTTTACTTTTTATCAAAGAGAAAGTAGACTTTGTCCTTCGACATCGCCTTTGGATGCGGGATGATAGTTTGTCTCAGCAGCTTGAGTTTTTTATTGGAAAATTATCATCAAGCATGAAAGAAAAAGATTTAAAAAATTTGTTTATCAACCAGCTTCAAGAATCATTAGGGCCAAGCATTATTGCTTTTATAAAGTTTGACTATCTTACAGATAATTTCCATTTAGAGGAAATTCCAAAAAACGAGCAAGCTATTCACCTTTCTGAAAAATTCAAAGATAAAATACGTAATCATAAAAATAAAAAGATAGATTTACTTGATTACCAAGGTTTAATTGGTATGAGGATTTATACAATCGAAACAACCCATACATACATATGGATTGGCTATAAAAAAAATCAAACAGTTTTTAACCTTCATGAAAAAGTTTGGTTTATTAATATTGTTAAATATATAAGACTCGTTTATGAAAACGTTTTTGCTGTTGAAAATCTAATACATACCATTGAACAAACAGAGGTTCAACAGTCACAATCATCTTCCACTTTATCACGTTTTCTGTTTCAATTATCCGAGCAAGAAAGAAGACGTTTAGCAGCTGATCTTCATGATTCAGCCTTACAGGATCAAATTATTTGGTATCGTTCACTTGAAAACTTAATCACTACAACGCCCTACCTTCCAAGAGATACACTAAGTCAATTACATCAAATAAAGAACGGGATGCAAGATGTAATTAATCAAATACGCACTACTTGCAATGAGCTTCGTCCAATCTCAATAACAAAAGGGGGATTAACTGTAGCTTTAAGAGAATTGTGTGCAAATATGCAAAAAAAGGCTAGCTTTGACATTACATATGATTTTCCCCCTATCATCGAACACGACGACTATAATTTGGAAATCTGCATTTATCGGGTTATTCAAGAACTTCTAAACAATGCACATAAACATGCTAATGCAACTAAAATATCATTAAGTTTATGGGATGATGAAAAGAACATATATCTTGACTATCGAGATAACGGTAATGGATTTAAGCCGGACTCAGTAACAGTCAATAACTCACATACAGGACTAAATGGTATAAAAGAAAGAGTTTATAGCTTTAACGGAAATATCAACTTCATTACTGAAATTGGTATTGGTACGGAAATCCATATAACAATACCGAGGTGAAAAAATTGATTCATATTCTTTTGGTAGATGATCATCAAATGGTAGGTCTAGGTACTAAAGCCATATTAGAAAATGAACAAGATTTTAAGGTTACTTATCTTCACGAGCTAGAAGAAATATATAAAGAATTTGAAATTAGCGACTATGATATTTACTTATTTGATATACAAATGCCTGAGTGCTCTGGTATAGATCTAACAAAAAAACTTTTAGCAATACGACCTAAAGCTAAAGTTATTCTATATACTGGCTTCGATTACTATTCACAATTTAGCTCGCTTATGAATTTGAACATTTGTGGAATAGTTAGTAAAACTGTTCCTTATGAAGATTTAATTATGACTATACGTGCTACATTAAAAGGGTATGTCTTATTGCCTTTACCCTTATTAAAAGAACTAAAAGAACCAATTCCCTCAAGCAATAATTTAAGTACACTACTCACTCAAAAAGAAATATCCATCCTGAGAAGCTTGATTAAAGGGTATAGTAATCAAGAAATTGCCGATGAATTATTTTTAAGTATACGAGCCATTGAATACAACTTAACTAAAATTTATAAAAAATTAGGCGTAAACTCTCGCACAGAAGCTGTAACAGAGGTAATCCGTTTAGATATTTTAAAAAGTGGTCTGCCCTAATGTTCTAAAAGTAATATAATATAAGACATGAGGTTGAGAACATTTAAACATAGAAAGCTATTTGAATATCCTCAGATTGTTAGAAATTCTTCTAACAATTTGGGGAGATTTTTTTAAATATCAAAATTCAAGTTGTTTTATATTAAAATTGTATTTCCCATTCATAATGAACGTCCCAGTAAAAATATATAGGGAAATTCAATCCTCGTTTTTCAGTTGTTGACGCACTAGCTTTTCGTAGAACATGTGTGTTTGCATCAAGTCTTTATGTGTACCGATACCTGTAATTTCTCCACGTTCTAACACAACAATTTGATCGGCATCAAGTATTGTAGAAAGTCTATGCGCTATAACGAGTGTTGTTCGATCCGCCATTAATTTTTGTAATGCTTTTTGAACAAGTAATTCGGAATCACTATCTAGATTGGAAGTAGCCTCATCCAGCAATAAAATTTTTGGATTTCGAATTAAAGCTCTTGCAATGGCAATCCGCTGTCGTTGCCCTCCTGAAAGCTTCATACCACCTTCTCCAACTTGCGTATTAACACCATCAGGTAGTCTATCAATAAACTCCCATGCATTGGCTTGTTGTATAGCATGTTGAATAGCTGTCTCTGACACTCCGTGTTCAACACCATATAAAATATTTGCTTTAATAGTCCCTGACATTAAGGGACTTTCTTGTGAGACATAACCAAGCTGACTGCGCCATGACTGCAGTGAAATGTCATAAATACTAGTTTGGCCTAGTAATATTTCACCTGAGATGGGCTTGTAAAAACGTTCTAGCAAAGAAAATAATGTCGTTTTCCCACTACCACTAGGACCAACAAATGCCGTCATTTTTCCAGTAGGAATTGTTAATGAGAGATTTTTAATAATCATATCTTCTTGATAGGCAAAAGAAACATTGTAAAATGATATATTTTGTTCTGCACTCTGCACTTCTATCTTTGCGTGCTCGCCCTCGCCCTCATGCTGAACAAAAAGAATATCTCGAATTCTTTCAATCGCCCCAAGTGCCTTTTGTAGAGATGTAAAGAAGGAGGCCATTTGAGTAAAGGGCACCGTAATTTGAAACATATAAATTATAATCGCTACTAGCGCACCAGCAGTTAGTGCACCAGAGGCTACTTGTACGCCACCATAACCAATTAATATAACAAGAACAAGCATCATTACAAATGTCATGAATGGGGAAACGAAGGCTTGAACTCTTGCTTCTTTTAAGCCAAATTTAAAAAGGTTGTGAACGTTCTTCTCACCATACTTGCCTTCGGTTTTCTCAGCATGATACGCTTTTACAAGACGAATATTTGCTAACACTCGACCAAGGTTAGCAGAAAAATTCGCCATTTCATCCTGCGTAGCATTTGCAATCTTGTACATTTTTTGTCCCAAGGGTAGGATAAATAAAATTGACAAAGGAATAGAAATCAGCATAATAACAGTCATTTTCCAATCAATGAGCAATAGGAAAATAATTGACCCAATAATCGTAATGATCCCTGTGACAAATGTGATTAAATGCTGAGTAATCAATGCTTTTACAATATTTGTGTCCTGCGTAATTCTACTCAATATTTCCCCAGACTGACGGTCATCAAAAAAGGAAATGGGGAGTCGTAGCACATGTCTCCACAATCGATTTCGAATAGAGGCAACAATGGATTCTCCTATATAAGTCATAAAATAGAAGGATAATCCTGAGGATACTGTTTGCATAATTAAAATAATCCCAAATAAAAGCATAAAAGAAAAATTAAACGCTGAGCTAGCCAATTGATCTACTAATTTCATCGTAAAAAGTGGAACTAGTAACCCAACAACAGTTTCGATTATTCCTAAAACGATAGCAAAAAAGATTATCCATTTTGGTGGATTTGCTTCTTTAATAAGCTTTAAAAAAACTTTACCACTTAAAGTTTTCGAATTTTTCCGTTCACTATTTTTATTCATTTGAATTTGCCTCATTCTAGCTAATTGATTGTAATATTTTTATAGCAAATGAATGATTTTAAAGAACAGCTATTCCATTAGTTGAATTTTGATAAGAAGAAAAAGTTTCTTTCAAATTAGGTAATGGTAGCCAAGAAAATCTATCTTCTTCAATTCCTGAAAGTGCCAATAACATCCCTGCTGCTCCAGAAAAAATGTCACCCGAAAGTTTATAGCAATAGTCCCCTGGCATAAAATATTTATCATTATCACTAAGTACATATAAATTTAAGGTATTTATTGCTTTATCTAAGAATTGTCCTCCCGTTTGAAGCTCGATATCAACTGCGTTGGCAGTTAGAATTATTCCGCCTAAGCCACGAAAAAGACCTGAACCGTAAAAGCATTTGGAACTAGCCACTTCCCCTATGCCTTTTAATTCAGTTTCCCATCTCTTGTCCTTTAGCAAATGTCTCAACTCTATCATGCTAAGACCTATGCCCGCGCTGCCTCCTGCAAGATACGGTATAAACCTTGTGTTTTCTTTATCGATAACTTGGTACGTTCCTGAATTATCCATAGTACATATACTTATATCTTTTTCTAAAGCTTGCAGAGAAAGTTCTAACCATACTTTTTCTTCAGTAGCTTTATATAAAGCACTATAAAATAGAGAAACACCGGACCATCCATCTACTAGCCCTAGTGGAATGGCATCAGCATCGTTAGAAGTTACCACTATATCTTTTTCAAGAAGGGAATGTAACTGAAGGCCTATTTTAATAGCACGATTAAGCATGTACTTAAAATCCGATATATAGGATGCAGATATAAATGCTAAGCCTATCCCAGCTAATCCCGTTCTTATTGAAATATCCTCATTATTTGATTCTATTTCTATTGAATCATAGATTGCTTTGGATCTTTCAATCATCCCTAAATCATAAAGTACTCCTGCTATTCCCGCTTTTCCTGAAAAAAGCCCCATATCAAGCTGATTAATAACTTCTTGCGAACTATATTTTATTGCCCAAGATTTTGCCTTTTCAGGTACATCGCCTGTGCGCATTAATGCCATGATTACACCAAAGCCACCTGTTAGTATATTAAAGATACCACCTAAACTTTCATACTGACGGATATCCCCCGATAATAGTTTGACATCACACCTCAAATCATTAATAATACCAGCTCTGATTGATGAGAGAATTTTGGGTATATCTGATCTATTAAAATATTTAGATGGCGCTGAGAGGAAACTTTTTTGTGGTATAACGCACCTTTTATTACATTCACTTTCAATTTCTTCAATCCATCTCATTGCCTTACTACCGAATTGATCAAAAATCCATTGATCATGTTTTTTTATGATGTCTACCGCTATATCTTGAACAGGCCCTATCGGTAGAAACAGATATCTTGCTATACGAAGTAAGGCAAACCAATCTGTCTGTTCCCGCGAAAGATTTGGAGCACCTACAAAACCAAGTCGCATTAAACCTGAAGGAATACTATCGTTTAAATGACTCGCTGCTTCAAAATCAATTAGTTTAATATCATTAGAAGCTGTTACCATTACATTAGCTGGCTGTAGATCGCCCATACCAACGTCTCTAGCATGGATAGATTGCAGAGCATCTTTTAATTGTTTTAGTATAGAACATGCATTGTCACAGTATTCACTTGAGTTTTGCTGTGCAGAGAATGGATAATTCGTTGCTATCCAAGTATCTAAGGATGTCCCACTAATATACTCTTCTTCTAAAAATACATGTTCCCACTCTTGGAATGTTTTATGGAATGAAACCACGGATTCTAATCCTAGGAGTTTTTTTAATATACTACCCTCATGATTTAAACGCTCGACCGCATCTCTTCCTTGACCATCTAAACCTGCATTTGGTCGCCCCTCTTTCAATACTACTTTTGTATTTGAAGGAATGTGATTTGCCACATAAACCCCACCACCATTACTGAAGTGCAAAGCAGATTCAATAATATAATTATCAAGCTCTGATACAGCAGTTTGTATTTCCCCATGCGCTTCTGACATTTTTTTAACAATTAGTGGCTCTTCTATAAAATCAGGAACCGTATAATATGGCGCTCTAGAATCGGGTATTAACTCACCAGAAAAATTTTGAATGGCTGGAATTTTTGATGCACCGTTAATTAAATACATCTCCTTGAATGCCCCATATCTAAAATAAACATTCCCATCTAACCATCTTTTATCGTTCAGTATGTATGGTCCGTTTGAAAAGTCTTTCAATAGATAATGTAATTTCTCTAAAAGGAAAGTAAACTGACTTTCGTTATTCGGATAGATCGTAATAAATTTACCTGACGAGGCTCTGTCACCATATTTAGAATTCTTTAATACTAATTCCCACACATTAGATACATGTTTAAACGGAACAGAATTCTCAAACAAAAAATCCGAAACAACTCTCAATATTTCTTTAGCTTCTTTTGGTATAGAACTTATATGTATCTTCCAACCCTGAATAGGCAAATCAGAGTCTGGCTTAGAATAATATGTCCAATGTTTGTCAGAATTTATAACCCAATTGAAGGGTACATTAGAAATTTTCAGAGCTGACTCTGTCGCCTTTTCAAGTGGAGGCTCATAATATTTTTCTTTAAGATTAATATACTGTACATAACGCATATCCATAATTATTACCTCCACTCTTTATTCGTTACAGATCCGATTTATTTGCTACAAGTAAATTGACTCATCATGCTTGGTGTACCGATACAAAGGAAATTACTTGTTGTTGAATAACCCATTACGCCATTCAACTTTTTATTATTGACATCCATTTTTTGCAATTCTAGTACATTTGATTTTTTTTTGTTATACGTCATTATTCTCACCACCTTTCAGACACTACAATAGGATTAGTATAAAAAACAATATTTTGTGTAATTTCACATTTTTATAACATCAATAACAACCATATATTTTCCATTTTTCGCTTTAGTAGTACGTTCTATTTGAATACCTTTTGTTGACATTCAATGTAACTCTTAAAACTTTAGAAAGAAACGGAATATTCAAACCCAAATTTGAATAATTCTAAACATAGAAAAAAAGGTTTTAAAATATGTAAATAAATATCGATAAGAATGGTATAGACAATTGCTTTAGAGAGTATAATGAACGGAAAGATGATATAATACTCATTAAATACATTACATATTTAATGAGTATTATGTATGAAGTTATTCTAATGAATTATATAATTTTAGATTTAGTCACCTGCGCTGGAGATACATGATCCTGTAGAAACAGAACTTGCACAACTTCCGACAGAAGCAAAAGATCCACCTGTTGCTAGACTACTAGTTGTTGTAAACCCAGCAAACTCTGACACGTCCATTTGCTCTTCGATATATAAAGTATCTTTTAGGTTTCTATTAAAATTTTGATTGTCATTCATAATATCCATCCTCTCTATCAACCGAATGATGAAGCAGTTGCTCCAGAGCTTGCAGTTGATGCACTACTACCAATTGTAGATGCTGAAGCAAATGTTGTTGCGGACCCCCATGTACCAGCAACTTCATTTAACTGCTGCTCTTGCTCTTCAATATATAAGCCCATTTCGTCTGCTTTATTTTTTTCGTGTTTTTCCATTTAAATACCTCCGTTTAATATTTTTCAGAAAATTCAAGTTCAAATTTCATCCAGCTGAAGAAGCAGTTGCTGCAGTTGCAGCTGGACAAGAAAAACTTGATGCACAACCCCATGTACCAGCAACTTCATTTAACTGCTGCTCTTGTTCTTCAATATAAAGGCTCATTTCTTCTACTTTATTTTCAGCGAATTCTTCCATTTAAATACTCTCCCAACATTTCATATTTAATCTTTCATCCAAAATAAAGAGATTACTGAATTTGAAAGATTAGAAAAAGATAGACAAGTTTAGGCTTGTTCTTGTAAATTCCTTGGTCCAGTTCTTATTTAATCATTACTCCTGCTCTTCATTTCAGGCTCCTATGCTCTACTCTAACTTTTTGATTCATCAAAATACTATTCATCTAATTCACAGATACAAGTTTATCCAGCTGTAGACACAGATGAAGTAGTATTTAATGAAGAACCTGGACAAGAACCACTCGAAACAGTACTTAATGTACCAAATGAAGCTGCTATTTCATTTAGTTCTTCTTGCTCTTCGATGTAAATCTTTGATTCTATTGATAAAAGATTGTTTCTCTCTTCCATCAGTATCACCTCCTTTCAGTGAATAAAACTCTTTACTTCAGATATCGAAAAGTCTTTTTTGAAATTATAAATAATAAAATAAATAAGGCTAAAAGAATGAGTAAATAATTTGTCAATTCCATCCATGGAGATTCAGCTAGTCCTAAAATATAATGCAATGTATCATTTAAAAATAGCATTGGGTTCCAAATTAAAAACTTATAATAATTTTGTGGGTCATTACCACTTAGTGATACAAATAAATCTGTCATGGTAACCGAAAATAGTAATATTAACATCAATGGTACTAACATACTTGTTGCGGTTTTGCCATTAGGGAATAACGATGACAACACATAATTAATTGGATATAATGCAATGAATGTAAAGTTAGAGATCAACAAAATTTTACCTATGTCTACCAATTCAAGTGTTGTAATTGTGCTGAACGCTAATAAAATAATTGTTAAAAATATATTTAATATAATTAAAATACCTAAACCTAAACCTATGAAATACTCATAAAACTTAATATTTGTTTTATCTAACCATTCAAAAACTCGCTCAGATCTCTTATCGGTTAAATAAACAGTACCCCCAGAAAATGCCACAGAGAAAATAGTGAATAATATACAGGTAGTAAGAAATTGACCACGAATCATTAAGTCAAGTGTCTCTGTACCGACTGAAGCTGCATTTTTTATAAATATAGATATAACAAAAAACATTATTGCAGGTAATAGAGTACCGATAAGTGCTCCAAAATTCCGAAGTGTTTCCTTTAAGTAAATTTTAGTAATCATCAAAGTCATTTATTTAACACCAGCCTTTTTCCAGTCACCGCATAGAATAAGTCCTCGATACCAAAATTATCGGTTGTTTTATATTTATTTAATAATTTCTCCAAGTGATCAGATTCCTTTATAACACCATCATCTAGTATCGAAACAGTATCAAATAATTCTTCATATTCATTTACTTCATGGCTAATAATTATTAAAATTTTTTCCTTTTCTCTTGCATAATAAGTCAAAAAAGAACGAAGATCTTTTTTCTTCTTCAGGTCTAAATCTGCAAATGGCTCATCCAAAATAATAATAGGTTTATTAAGTAGAAAAGTGATGAAGATGGAGACTGCTTTTTTCATACCACCAGAAGCATTTTTGATTAGAGTTTTCTCGAATTTTTTAAGGTCCAATAAATTAAAGAGATCTTGATTAAAATCGTATTGCTTTATTGTTTTTTTAAAGAGCTCTATAACCTCACTAATTTTCAGATATTGAAATGCTTCAAAATTTTGATATTGAATGGCGCAATCAACTATATTTTTTTTGTCAGTCTTTAAATAAACTTGACCAGAATCTATAGATAATTCACCTTCAATAATCTTTGTTAATGTAGTTTTTCCTGCCCCATTTTCCCCCAGTAATAAATGGCATCCCTTAGATGGAAAATTTAAATTCACACTTTTCAGTACAGTTCGATTATTAAAACTCTTACTAATGTTTTCTAGGATTAAATTCATTTATATTTAGCCCTCCCATGAAGAAATTTATCTACTGAATAGCAAAAGCAAAAAGTGGCAATTGTTTTATTTGTCTGCTTTGTTGAATTTCTTGTAGATATTCTATTAATGTTAATCCAGCGAATATAGTACCTTTTAATTCCATCTCTGAAGCCTTTAAACTTAACTGATGACCCAGTAAACCACTAATTGATAACATATAACGATAATCTATTAAACGATTAAAACTGTTAATATACTCTACATTCCATTCAAAGTAAAAGATTCCACTTGCTCGATGCATTTCTTTCTGTAAAAACAACGATTCTTCTACTGATGAAGCTGTTAACAAACATTTTTGTTCCCAATCTTCTAAATTTTTAAAATAGACACCTCGATCTAATGCAAATAATTTCGATTGATCTATAAAACAAACATGAACTAAATCCTGTAACTGAAAATGATTCAAACAGTCCATTACGTGATTGGCCAACATATTTAACTGAATTTTAGTTAACTGACGATCATTAACATTAAAAAAGCGATAAGATTTTCTTTTTGAAAGCGTCTCGAGAAAATTTTCTTTCTCAAAGGGAAATGGCCACTCATCATTACTAATTGTTGGCGATAAGATGGATTTACTAAAATTGTTTTTACTTTGAGCAACATATTTACCGTACATTTAAACCACCTCCACAACAAAATTAATTATTTCATTTGAACGTTCAATTCCTAAAAGATGGAGTATTGCTTTTTCATCAAAACGAGTGTGAACTTTTAATTGAACGTCGACAATTTTTGATAAGGACATTAGGTTAGACAATAAAATACCATTATTTAAATTTGCAATCTTAAAGCTAAAATCGTTATACTTTTCCGCAATAATGTCTGTATCATTCCCTAAGAGCAAATATCCTTGAACATTCTGATTGGTAGTACAATTTCTATCCAAAAGTTTTACGAAGTTTGTAACATCTAAAAGTTCATCATTCATTATTTGATAATAGGTATTATCGGTATTGTTATAGAAGTAAATACCCTTACCCATGAATGCCTTTTCGTTAATATTTACATAAAACAACAAATTCGAATTAATATTACCTCCTGTTGGAGTATAACGTTTATATTTGATTTCTAAATCTTTGTAACCGACTGTTTTTCGCATCAGTAAATCGATTTGAGAAGGGATCTCTACATCATCTAATTTTTTCCACAAAAAAGACGCTTGATTATATACAGTTAGTTTCAAATTTTTAGATTTATAATGAGTTAAATGTGAAGAAGCATTAACAAATTTACTCGCAGGAAACTGTATAAATTTTTCAAATGATACAATACTAGGGACATCGTGTTCATACAATTTATTTCTTAGTGCATAATATTTGAAGTTAATAAACTCTTTTTTATAAAACCCTTCAACTAGTGATGTATTATTTATTTTTCCGATTTCGCGTACAGTATTTAATGTTACACAATTTAAAAATTCTTTCTCATCCATTTCTTCAACACTTGGATTAATCTTTAAAGATTCTAAAATTCCGATATATTCATCCGGCATAATCCCTTTTTGAGAAAATAACGGACCAAATTGTTGTCCTTTATAATTTACATATAATACATCCATATATCCTAAAATGTTTTTAATAGAAGTTTCATTAAAATCATCAGTATAAATACATAAAGATCGCTTATTTGAAAGTGACACAGGGTTAAAGTCATTAGCAGTAAGAGTCATAATATTAAATGATTCGAAATTTTCTTTTAAAGCTTCTACTAATAAGGCATCCTTTCCAAGAATATAAATACAGCAATTATCTAGGTGGGTCTTAAAAGCTTTCAGACTACTAAAATTTTTGAATTTTGATATATATCTTAAATAGAATTTATCTGTTCTATTTAATAATTGATGGTCTTCCTTCTGCATTAAGCAACCCTTTATAAATAAAATTTCCAGCAACTGATCAACTTCTTCTTTTGAATAACGAGCTTTTATATACAATGCTTCTAAAGATATTCCTTCCTTTAATAAAGGAAGTAAATCACTGACAATTTCCTTTGCTCTAGTTCCATTTAATCGAAATGGACCATCCACACTTCCAATAACGGTTACAGCTTCCTCTATAATAATATTAATATTCGGTAATAATTGTGGTTCCTTTGGGAAATGAACCATGGGATCACTTATTAGTTGAGACATATCTTTTTCCTCCCTCTAAAGATGTTCTCATCTCTTCAATATTGACATCATAATTATCACAGTTAGGGCAATTTGTATAACCTGATATTTCTTTGAATATCATTTTATAGTAATCAAATGAGAAGTTTGCAATTTGATTATTTAAATTGGAGTTAATATAAGTAATAAGATAGTTACAGAAAATCGATATTTCCTCTGGTAAAAAATACAAGTCTGAGAATTCGTCTTCTAGAGATATTATTAGCTCATGCATTTTTGCTGGAAAATAGTACTCTTGCATTCTAGATAATGCACAATCTATGCATATTCTTTTAAACTCTTCCCCATTCTTAAATAAACCAGGTATCATAATCCTATCAATATCTACAAAAATCGGAATGGCATTTATAGCGTGACTATTTAAAAACTCCTTACATATATTAAGTTTTGGACCATCATAGATGACAAAAAAAAGGTCTTCACTATTATCCGTAACTTCTGAGTAGTCAATTTTCTTTACTGCAAACTTTCTATTTAATAGCTCTTTATAAATAGCATCCTGACTTTTCCCTATACCTGTAACAATATAATTCATAGAATTTCCTCCGTTTCTCCTTATGAAAATGGTAAAGGTTCCTCATTAATAAGTTCTTCATCATAATATCCAAACATTTGAGTGGCAAATGACTCTAAACGTTGACTTTTTAAATATCGTGCTGAATGAACAAATGAAATAGGTTGTAATGATGGTATTGTCACTTTCACTGCACATAAACCCTGTTCTCTGCATTCACGTGATGTTAAATCTGTCACATAAACCTTATGTCCCTGTTCTTTTAAACAATCAATTAAATAATGAAGTTCTTCTAGATTAGAATTAAAAATTGGTTTTTCAGTTGGGAATGGGACTATCCCATTTCCTTCTAAAAACGAGAACTTATTGGCCATCGTTTCATGCGCCATAAATAATGCTCCCTCATCTACTGAGTAAAATAAATCATATGGACGACTTAGAAGTTCTTTTTGCTTTGGAATTCTACTTACAAGGCTAAACATTACAGAAATAAGTTCTTTTTTTATTTTGTGTATGGCTTTTTTCGGGCATGCATTTGTCGAAAACATAAGTACATTTTTTAACTCTTGAGAGTGATTTGTTTCAGCTCGAAGACAAAACGTATGTATACCATCAACGGTTGATGCTTCATATAGTGTTGTTTTTCCTAAAAAAGGATGAGTAAATATATTTAGATCCTCTAGGTAACTTTCTTCACTTACTTCTTTTAATGGACGCTTTAATAGCCAAGTAAGTGCTATCCCATCCCTTTCTATTACTTCATAAATCCCATTAATTACGGCATCAATATAATTTTGGTGAATAGCACAACCAGTAGATATTGAATGCGAAATATTTTCCCCTTCATAATCAAACTGTGTAAATAAATTAATATATATTTGAGGAATGTAACAAATCTTATCTTCTGTAATATTAAGCGATTCACACCATCTAAGTTTTTGATTACTATTTGATGGTTTTAAATGGCTGTTTGTTTCTCTTTCACTAATCTGAGGAAAATCAGTAAGTGGTACAGCTAAGTTTTTTAAATTTCCTTCAGTTGCTACTATTGTTCGCTTTGTAGGAATACTGTTTGCTAAACGTTCGTATGCTTCCATTGTTGCTAAAAACATAGCTTGTTCAGGAGTATCTCCTGTCCCTGCACCAGAAAGATTTGCTACCGAGTCATGCACTTTCTTTCCTGCATTTACAGTTCGATAATGGTTTATATCAGCAATATATGCAATGCCAATATTCGTTTTTTGTACACCACGAGGGGGCACTACATTACGTTTAGAAATAATGAACTTATCAAAGTTGTGATTCATAATAATACTCCTCTCCTATTTCTGTGGACTAATTGTGTGTTGCTCTAAATAATTAGATAGAATGACAAGCTCATCCATAATACTGAATCCAAATTTATTCAAAGTCATATGTAAAAATTTAAAACAAATTTCTTTGTTTAAATGCTGTTCCTCTAATGGGTATAAAATTGAAATTACATTAGTAAATGGGGGGCTCTCAAGACTTCTACTTAACTGTTGCCGTAAATTTTCTTGCTGAGTTTTATTTTGAAAACGAGCATATCCTTGCCAATAAGACATATAAAATTGAATAAAATTAATGTTATTACATCTGAAATGTTCTAAGAGCATTTTTATAATATCTTCTATATAGGAATGTGGCGGAATATCCCGATAACTAACTAGAAATTTAGTTAACTCAACTGAGTATTCCTCATAGATTGGTAGTGAATCCATAAATAACGTGTATTCAGGATCATAAACCTTTTTTAGAATACGGATATTCCCAAAATATTCGTTGATTTTTAGCTCTATATTTTGTTGCTCAACACTTTGGACACGTAATCGAAAATGAAAACCTATTGGGTCTACATATTGGACAAAGAAAAACTTACTATTATAATATTCATTTTGTAGGTTATCTAAAATTTGTAAAAACATTTTACGGTTACTTGTGTAAATATGGTAACTTCTCCACATTAACATTCCCCCTCCGTTGTTAATATACAAAATTCCTCTACATAATCTCCATTGAGCCTAGGCTTTACTTCTTCTATTTCAATATAGCGTTCATTCAACAATAAATGCTTTAGAACTTTTATAGACTCGACTGAATATAATGAAATCCATATGGGTTTTCTAGAAGTAAAATTAATCATTTTTTTCTTTACAAAAAATTCGAATGGTAAATTATTAGTTTTAAAATAGTCGGTGATCGTGTAGTAAAATTGAGTATCAGATAAATCATCTGAATCACTAATAGTTTGCCAATTCAGTTGAGAGACTTTTCTTGTATCCAAGTTGTTTAGCCTATTAATATCCACCGTCCAAGGATGAATTAAATTCAAAAAATCCCCTTTTATACCTGAGAATAAATGGAAGGGAACTGTCCCAACATATATTAATTGAATAGGTTTACCACCTAGCGAAAATGTAATATCATCGTTTGAGATATGCATTTTTACTTTTAAAAGGTCTTTTGGCCATACTAATTTTGGGAAAATTGATTTACCTACATCAATATGATTTGAGATTTCTTCATCAATAACTAATTCATAAATAGGATATGGAGACGTAAATAGATTCTCATAGTATGTTTTTAATTTATTTTTAATATTTTCATTAAATAAATCACCATAACGATGATATACTGTACCACTTCCAATATTAACGTTATTTAAAACCAGGGATCCATCTTTCTCACTTTGTAAGTAAAGGAATGCACTTTTTTTTATAGAGGGTTTGAATCTAATTTTAGGTAAGGGTGTTTCATTTTTCTGAAATTTCAATTTTTCATGAACATCAACAAGTACAGATAAAACCGATTGCCCTTCATATATGTTTTTGTTCATAATTATTGTTTGATGCAGCCTGTAAGTATAATGATTAACAACGATACACTTCTTAAATATATCTCGAATAAATTCACCTTGAATTTCAGGTGTATTAAAATGATCAAAAGCTACATAGTCATGGTAAAATAAGGGGACGTTATTTAATTTTTCTTCATAGGTTTCACCTAAATATAGATTATTAAATTTCTCTAAGTAACCAGTTAATAGTTTTTTAACTGAATTATTCTTTATGTCACTAATTGACTTTGGGTAGAATAATTGATGTTCTTCATCAAGAAAAATTCTTCTTAAAAGATCATCAAAATTTTTGTTACAACTAAAATAAAAATTAAAATTAGGTATAACCAGGCCATTGTTTATTAACATTTCATACGTTATTTCTTCACAGTTACTAACTTCCCTCTTAACTTCTGCTGGGGTTTCACAATGCTGTATTTTTGATAAAAAATCCACGACTTCTTTTTGGTGTAATATATCATCTTGTTTAAGTATCCAATCTACACCTTTTAATAAATAGTTCTTTTCAAAATAGACAGCATCCATTCCATTACATTTTTTGAATTTAGGGCTTACTTTAATTTGTAATAAATGATCTAAACTTTTATTATGAAGAGAAGCCATTAAAATTAAAGATTTTACTACATTATTTAATTTAATTTGTTCAGTAATTTTAGTTTCATCACTTAAATATATAGTTTTTCCTAAATAGCTAAGTGGGCTAGTTTTTACAGTGGCACGCTGAATAAAACGATATCGAGCTCTGTTTACTGAGTCTTTTGTAATTTCTGGATTAAAAAGTTGTTCATATGCTTCAAAAGCTGTAATTGACAGGGCTTGTTGAAATTCAGAATGAGTTAAAAATGATTCGTAACGATTTACTTTTCTTAAAAATGCATCTTCGACTTGCTTTTCAATCGACTTAATCAACTCAAATGTTTCATTATAGATTCTTGAATGCTCTTTAATTTGTTTATCATCTATTTCATCTAAAATCGCTTCACGAATAATGCGTTCTTTTTTTAGAGTTTTTTTTATATTTAAATACGATTTCATCTCTTTCAAATTCTTATTTATGTAAAGTATTTCTGTTTTTTCATTCAACATCTTTAACAATTGTTTTTTAATCTTTTCAAGATTTTCTTTATAATTATTCCAATTCGAATACATCTTCAATGGTTCATCTTTTAAATCATCTAAGCGTTCTGTTTTAAACAAAGTCTTTCTTTTCATACAAATTGTATCCTTCATCCATTAACACCTCGTATAATCCAATATGTAATATTTAATCCTGTTGTCACTAAAAATAGAATAAACATTCCATAAAACAAAATTCCATAAATTAAATAATAGAGATGAATCTTTTTATGGAAAGCTGAGCGTCTTGTAAAAAAATGATTAGTAAAATTAATTGACTGGACACGAAAATCGGGTTTTTTAATCAATGAGAAAAATCCAATATAAAAATCTGTCGGAAATAGGATATTGTAATTAAATACACCCATAATGATTTGGAGTGTAAGAACTATACTCCATATGAGATCGCCTGTTACAATAAACATACTGCTATAAATAATTATTAAAAAAGAATCAGCGACATTCCCAGCAAAAGCAATATTTGCTCTTTTTAAATTATTCCCTGTAGGAACTATTTTGACATAAAATATAGGGATAAAATAATACTTAAGCTTAAATGAGATTGTAAAAACTTCAATATTTTGTAACCTAGCGCTTAATACATGGGCCATTTCATGAACTGAAATAATACCCATTAAAAATATAAGCATTGATTTTATAAAAACAAAGCCATCTACATTAAAGTTTGCTATTCCGTTTATCTCCATCATTGGCCAAGAATTCCAAATTGATAAAGTAGCACCGAGTATTCCAAACAACATTAACAATATACTAATAGTAAATAGTGTTTTTTCACTTATAGGATTTGAAAACTTAATTATTCTATTAATAAAATGAGGCTTCTTATAAATAGCTTCATTGTCGTATAAGCCAAGTGCTGCTAGAGATTCTATACGATTTTCTGTTAAACTTTCTACGGTATTATTATTTAAATGAATATAGTAACCTTTACACGCTTCTCGATCACTTAAAAAAATCTTATTTGCTTCACAAGATTCAATACTAAAGTTTGGATTAATCTTCAATTAACAACCCTCTCCTTCTTCCTCTTATACTTACTGAAATCTACTAAATTTTAATTTATTTAACTGCAAGGAAATCATATGTATAGATAATTTCCTTTAATGACTATATAACAAAATATAACATCCTTACTCTAATTCGGCACCGAAGCTACTCCGCACAAAAACCACATACTTTAATTTGAGGTTTCCACAATTCTTACACCATTTACTTAAAATTCAGACATTTCAACACTTAGTGGATACTATATAATTAATATCAAAATTACGTTAGCATTTATTCCAATCATCCACGCATACAATGAACAAAACCATTAAATGCGAGGAGATGTTGGATTGCCTAAAATTATTTCAATTAGCACATATCAACCACCTTACACATTACAGCAAGATAACGCAGAGGAACTAACGAAAGAGCTCTTTTATGCAAAAATTCCAAAACTAGAGCGCTACTTAAAGGTTTTTGAAAATGGTGGCATCGACACACGCCATTTTTGTGTGCCAGCTGAATGGCATCGTACGAATCACTCCTTTGAAGAACGTAATAATTTATATATCGAGTTAGCTACACAATACAGTGTAAGTGTCATTCAAGCATGTTTAGCTAATACAGCTTTTTTATCCTCATCTATTCCAACTGAGGACATCGATGCCATCATTTTTGTTAGCAGTACAGGAATTTCAACACCTAGCATTGACGCACGTGTTATGAACAAGCTTCCCTTTTCAGATCGACTTAAGCGCATTCCTCTATGGGGTCTTGGTTGTGCAGGAGGAGCCGCTGGTGTAAGCAGAGCCTATGATTTTTGTAAAGCCCATCCACATGCAAAGGTGCTTGTCGTTTGTGTCGAGTTATGTAGCCTCACTTTTCAGCCAAATGATTTTTCTAAAAGTAATTTAATTGGTGCTTCCCTTTTTGCCGATGGTGCAGCATGTATACTTGTTTGTGGGGATGAAGTAGCTATCGCAGCAAAAAGGCCAACCCCTAATATTCTAGCTACAGGTTCTAAATGGATGCCAGATTCGGAAAATGTAATGGGTTGGGATGTGAAAAACAACGGGCTTCATGTCATTTTCCAAAAAAGCATTCCTTCTATTATTACCAATTGGCTCGGACCTTTCATCGAGCAATTTTTAATGGATCAAGAACTGTATAGCGAACAATTGACTCATTTCATTGCGCATCCTGGAGGAAAAAAGGTATTAAAGGCTTATGAAGATACACTTTATTTATCTCCCCAAAAAACCGACATTTCTCGGGAAATATTGCGGCAACATGGCAATATGTCATCACCAACAGTGTTATACGTATTAGAGCAATTTATGTTACATGAAGGACAAGTGGAGGATACAGGCTTGCTCGTAGCTCTTGGCCCTGGTTTTTGTGCAGAAGCTGTATTATTAAACTGGAGGGAGTAACATGATCTTCTATTTTATTTTTACCCTTGTCGTTCTACAAAGATTGACAGAGGTTTTCATTGCTAGGCGCAATGAAAAATGGATGCTTTCACAAGGAGCCTATGAAGTAGGTGCTTCACACTACCCCTATATGGTAGCCATGCATATTAGCTTTTTTCTGTTTTTAATAGTGGAAATCGTCACAAACAACAATGGTATCTCGCCCTTATTTCCGTTATTTTTTATAATATTTTTAGCAGTGCAGGCTTTACGGATCTGGTGTATTCGCTCTTTAGGCACTTTTTGGAATACAAAAATCCTCATTTTACCTGACGCACAAGTTGTTCGTAAAGGGCCATATGAATATATGCGCCACCCCAATTATGCGGTAGTTTGTTTAGAAATCCTTTTGCTACCACTCATGTTTCAGGCTTACTTTACAGCATTTTGTTTTACATTACTCAATATTACAATGCTTTCTGTCCGAATACCTATAGAAGAAAAAGCATTACGAGATGCTACTAATTATAATCGTGTATTTCAAAAGAAGATTTCGGAGTCTTAGCCGAAATCTTCTTTTCTTCTTTATTGCCATTCCCAGTTAAAGGGATCTTGTAGACTTTCCCAAGGGTTCTGAAACTCTTCATTTGTTAACAAACAGTTGTCCAACTGTTTAGTGATGTCTTCTCGGTCTAGATCAATGCCAATAATAACAAGTTGTGTCATTCGATCTCCGAACTCTTCATCCCAATCTTCCAATACTTCAGGGCTTTGCTGGAATACATCCTGCTGCTGGGCTTGAGAAAGAGCTGCTACCCAATAAGAGACTGGTTCAATTTTTGCAGATGACCCCGCTTGCGATAATAATAGCGCAACTTCCTGATGTCTTGCACTCCAAATAATACCCTTCGCTCGTACTATTGAATCTGGCATGTGATCACACCACTCAACAAAGCGCATCGGATGAAACGGTCTTTTGCGTTTATAGGTAAAGGAAGAGATCCCGTACTCCTCAGTCTCTGGTGTATGGTTTTCATGACCAAGCTCCAACTCCTTTAACCAACCAGCCGATTCAGAGACACGTTCAAAGTCAAAGCGCCCCGTATTTAAAATTTCAACTGGATCAATAACACCATTTGTTGTACGTATAAGTTTTGCCTCAGGCTGTAATGCACGTAAAATACGTTCTAATCGCTCAAGCTCCTCTGCGGATACTAAATCGCACTTATTTAAAATAAGGACATCACAAAATTCAATTTGATCAATAAGAAGGTCTGCAACATCACGCTCATCTAATTCACCAACAGCTTCCTTCCGCTCCAATAAGCTTTCCCCAGACTGAAAATCATGCCAAAAACGATGGGCATCTACGACAGTAACCATTGTATCTAATCGACAAAACTTCGTTAAATCAATGCCAAGCTCCTCGTCTAAATAACTAAATGTTTGTGCAACTGGAATCGGCTCACTAATCCCTGTCGATTCAATCAAAATGTAATCAATATTGCCTAGCTTCGAAAGACGTTCCACCTCCTGCAATAGATCCTCTCGTAATGTACAGCAAATACAACCATTCGATAGCTCCACAAATTTCTCTTCTGTACGTGATATACCGCTACCATTTGCGATAAGCTCCGCATCAATATTAATTTCACTCATATCATTCACAATAACAGCGACACGTAAATCCTTTTTGTTTTGCAATACATGATTCATCATTGTTGTCTTACCAGAACCTAAATATCCACTCAATACTGTAACAGGAATTTTCTTTGTCATTCTTACAACTCCTCAAATCGTAATCATTACTATTTACAATTTGTAATTAAATCATATTACTTTGGAAAATGCAAAGCTTTTTATTACTAGTGAAATTAAACTTGACAATATCCAGTGAGAAATATATTGTTTAAATCGTAATAATTACTATTTAAAAGGAGGTCCTTCAATGCGTGTACAAGTAACACTAGCCTGTACTGAAACAGGTGATAAAAACTATATTACTACTAAAAATAAACGCAATAATCCCGAAAGATTGGAGCTTAAAAAGTACTCCCCTCGCCTGAAGCGTGTAACCCTGCATAGAGAAACAAAATAATATTGGAATGGGGGGCATGATGAGATCCTCATGAGCGGGTCTGACCTGTTTTAGAGCGGTGTCTTCTACTTTGTGAGCGGGGTTAACCTGCTTTGGAGCGCCTTCCTCTTCTTTGTGAGCGGTTGAACCTTCTTAAAAGCTTTTTATGCAAATCAAAAAAATGACTGTTTCAAAGGCATACTTTTGAAACAGTCATGATGAAATTTTATAGCTAAAGCTGCTCACTATTGATTTCTAACGCTAGTTCATTCAATTTCTCATCTAATTCATCGAGCATGCGTAATCTAAAATCTATTTGTTCATCAATATTAACTCCTTGTTTCATTGATGTGCTACCATCCTTAGATTGTTTCTTTAATGCAACTATTTCATTGGATAATCTCTCAATATCTAGATTTTTCGTCTCTAACTCACTTAGTAAATGTCGATGAAGGCTGTCCGATTCTACTTTCTCTCTATGGTATTTTTCTAGTGTCTCTAAAATATTCTCCATTTGTTTACTTGCTATGGTTGTATAGTCACTTAACTTTTTATCTATGCCTTCCACAATAGACCTTTCATTTGAATCGATCGAAGTCTCCTTTGATGCTTGAAATTTGTCCATCAATGACTTATTTTCAACCCGCAATTCTGCCAATTCCTTTAATAATGCCTCAATGGATGCAATTTGCTTTTTTCTTTGCGCTTCTCTCTTCTGAATTTCTTCATCGTAAGCTTGCAATTCTTTATCAAAGTCTCTTTTCAACTTTAGGAGCTCCATCGAAAGATCTTTTTTATGCCTTGTTAATTGAACATTTTCTCTTTCAAGTCGAAGAACCAAAGCATAATAATCACTATCTCTAAGTCTTTTTACTTCATTTTTGTACTTGGCTAACTCGGCCCTTAAAAAAATAATCATTTGTTGGAGCTGTATTGGATCATTGTTTTTCACAATATCATTGTCCATCATCACACCCCCTAGCCTGAATATCTTTTTAGTAAATTGACCACCTCTTCAAGCTGCTCTCTATTTTCCTC
Source organism: Lysinibacillus capsici (assembly GCF_020217405.1). Classification (NCBI taxonomy): domain Bacteria; kingdom Bacillati; phylum Bacillota; class Bacilli; order Caryophanales; family Bacillaceae; genus Lysinibacillus; species Lysinibacillus capsici. The sequence continues at coordinate 4,392,191 of NZ_CP084108.1, forward strand.
TAGTAAATCATCCAGCTGCTTCATCCATTTTTCTTCTGACTTTGAATTCTCTAATTGATCAACATGACTATTTTCGCCTGAAACAAGATAGGCAATTAATAGCTGTAATGTACTTTTTTCGAGGAAGGCAAAGCTATTGTCTTGTTCATTACGACGACTTAGCTGTTCCTTCACTAATTGTTGAATTACACTACCAAACTCTTGTTTTTCGTTGTCACCCATTGTCTTCCTCCTGTGATTGGCCTATTCCATTTAGATTAATTGGATTTAAAACAACAACACCTTCTGTGAGCTGATCGCAATATGTAAAACCCATAATCGTGCCTGAATATGATAAATTATGGGACCATTTTATTTGAAAATTGGTAAATGAAATGGTTTCATTCGGTTCGATTGTTAATTTACCAACTGGTCTCAGCCAATACTCCTCTTTGCTTGATTTGTCATTAAAACGCTCCCACTGACTCTGCCCCTGTGTTTTAAAATTCGGAGTGAAATTTTCATGAACATATCTCCCTGAAAAGTAAAACGGTGACTCCTTGGGTATTGTTATACACAAAGATGGGTTCGTGACGGCTACACTACCAATATTACGAATATGATAGGAGCCTAAACATAAACTCTCTTGCTCAGGATCATAAGAAATATTAAGTGCAGTTGTAAAATAACTAATGAGGTTAATCCTATTCGGAATTGCTAATTCCTCAACCAACCTTTTAATATCATGAACATAGGCATTTGTTTGTTCTTTTAGTGCCTGTATCTTGTCTTCAATACGATCTGCCACTTTAAACCTCCTTGTTATTTCCATTAAAAAAAGAGAGGATTACCCTCTCTTCATAGTATGACTTTCTTCTTTTTGTTATCACAATTAACCAACAGTTGGGAAAATAACTGGGCATTGTTGTGGACGAACCGCAGTTGGACATGAGAATGGTAAGTCTGCTCTTGGTTCGCAGAAAGTTGCTAAAAATTCCACAGTAACCGGGAATGTAGATTGAATACTTTGACAAACAGCAACAGTAATTGTCAACGCAGAGAACGTGATTGTACCTGCTGCAGCACCTGTTCCAACACTAAGTGTTCCAGTTGTACAAACGAAGCAATCTAAATCTGTGTATAAAATTTCAACGTCTGTTCCCTTAGGTGCACATAATGTCACTTGCTCACAGCGAGAAACTGGAATATTATTGCTTGTGAAAACAGTACCATTAGGTAAAGTAACGACAATTGTTAGAATGAAGTTCTTTTGAACATTTAGATGTTGCAGACAAACAGTTGATCCATCAATAGAGAATTGGCGATTCTCACGGTTCAGAATCACAATTGGATTTGTAGTTGCTGGAATTACTCGACAAGTAACAATAGCACCTGTTAAGTCAGTAGTTGCTGTAACACCTGGGAATGTAATTGGTCCAGTAGGTGAAATATCAAACGACATTTCTTTTACAATCCAGTCGTATACCTTATCAACATTTATACAGATTAGTTCCTGCGCCTGGGATGGCATATGCTCTTGCATCCTTTTGACACCTCCATAAAATTTTTATCTTTCGTTTGTAGCATATGTTTTTCAGCTATAAGTGCATGGGCTAACAAATAGTTACATTGGATATTTATTAAAATCAATCAAGATTCGTTTTCATACACTTCCATCATTAACGATAGGAATCAAAATGTTGAAAGAACCGTTATATTTGTAACAGAAAGTCAATATTTTTAATAAACTAATAATGGACTGAAAGGGGTGAACTACAATGGAAGAGTCAAAATTGTATACCACTCAAGAAATTGAAAATTTAAAGCAAAAAATTGAATCTTATAGAGAATCGTTAACCTCGTTAAAAATGGGGGAGTCAATTGAAGATTTCCTTTATATGAAGCAGGAGTTTGATGGACTAAAAACACAGATGGCCCTTTTAGAAGGGATTACCGAGACATTGGATACTAAACAAAATTCATATATAAAAGGATACGACGATCAAATTAAGGTTCTTTCAACACAGCTTGAGTCTTTGAATCAAACCATTGAAGGAATGAACCAAGAGATTTTATCAATTTTAAATAGATTATTGCCAGTTAAAGGAAATGATACAAAAACCGTACCTCCCTCCATTGACATGCCTGCTCAAGCTTATTCTAATCTTTTACCTAGACAACCTAGAATGACACAGACAGCAGATCAAACTACAATTACATCAGCACAACCTTCTTATAGACTACTACAAAGTGTGGCAGGTAAAGCCAAAAACCACCAACCAAATGTAAATATCGGGAGTCCCTCTCCTCAGAATGGTCTACTGGAAACTAAACCTGAAGAACGGCATTTTAATCAGCAATATTTCCAATCAATCAATACGCACCCTAGCCAAATATACAATGGTTTATACAGAAACACGACAGTTGAATCCACCTTCCATTTTAAAAATGCCATGGATGCAAAGGAAGTTCCAGTAAGTGTTTATGATCCATCTGTCGTAAAGCCTGCTTCAAGTGAAGAAAACATCGAGAATGATACTTTACAATCTTCTATAGTTAATGAATCAGATAGCACTAAAACTGAAACATTAAATAATCCTATGGAGGTTGTGAAAATTGAGAATGAACATAACAATCTTGAGAATCCCATTGTAACGAATGACTCGATAGAACGAGTTATCTTGGAGCAACCTAGCGAGCCTGTTAGTCAAAACATTGAAGCAATAGCTAGTGAGCCTCTCAACCAATTCATTGCGGAAACAGTAGCAGAACCTGCAGCTATAGATCACTCTCCTTCATTGGAAACAGAAGAATATGTTGAAGTGTATCATGCTGATGCAACCTATGAGGTTCATCCGTCCTTTGAAGAAGAGATCATGCAACTTGAACCTGTAAACAAGCCGATTGAGGAAGAACATAAAAAGGGAAAAAACTCATTTTTCGATTTCTTTAAAAGATGGAGTTAACATTATCTTAAACATCCACTATGTCAAAACATACATAGTGGATGTATTTATGTGTCAAATAAAAGCTGTCGTTAAGAAATCATTGAATTTATAGGTGAAATAGATAATTGCCCTTAACCCCTAATCTGAAATGAATAGAATAATGAAGAAAGGGGGTGTAAAAATGTGTTTGAATAACTCAATGTGTGGCTGTTCAGGTAACGGTCATGGTAACGGGGAGTGTACTGCACTGGGACCTTTTGTTGCAATTGACGCTGCATGTATTACTCCACCAGTAGCTACTGGTTCTATTATCCCATTCTCATCAGGAATAACTCCTGTTGCTTTAGTGTCTCTTGCTACTGGTTTAGTTGGTACTGTAAGTCTTGTTGGATTTGGTACATCTGTTCCAGGGGTTGCTCTTGCTGGCGTTAATATCGATTTAACATCTAGTCTTGCTACAGAAGCATTTACTGTTCCACGTCCAGGTACAATTACATCTATTTCTGCTACAATCTCAGCAACTGCTGCTTTAACTCTAACTGGAACAGCGACTGTCAGAGCACAAATTTACCGTGCAGTTTCAGGAAGCAACGTTTTCAGCCCAACTGGAGCATTTGTTGATTTAGCACCAGCTTTACCATTATTAGCATTAGCTGTAGGTACGATTGCAAGTGGTAGTGCAAACGTTTCAGTACCTGTAAGTACCGGTGATCGTTTACTAATGGTATTCTCTATGACTACTACAGGAGTAGCTGCTACACTTGCTGGTAACGCAAGTGCTGGTATTACTATCGTATAAAATAAAAAATGAAAACAAGTGATTTCCTTATTAGCAGAAATCACTTGTTTTTTCATAAAACATCCATATTTATTTAACCAAAGCATTCTGAATATGTGCCAAATGATGCTTACCATGCCATGCATAAAGGCCAATTGCATGCTCAAGAGTCGTTAGGCCTGAATCAGGATGATTAAAGGCTCTTTGTAATTGTTCATCCGATAAGCTTGACAGTAAATAAACCCAACGTTCATGTAAGCTTTCAATTAAATTAAATGAAATTGCTACTGGCATTTCAGAATCTGGTAGCTGTGCCCATTCTGCCTCATTGTATGGCTTAATGGTTGGTACATCCTCTGTTAACGCTAGCTTAAAACGGATATAGCTATTCATATGACTATCAGCAATATGATGGACTAGCTGTGTCACGGTCCAGCCATTTTCACGGTAAGATTTTGCTAAGTCTTGCTCGCTTGCACCACTTAATGCCTCTGCAAGTTGTTTTGGTAACAAACGGATTTCATTAATCCACTCTAGTACCTGTTGTGAATTCATTTCTTTGGGAAATTGGAATTGTCCAATAGGATAACGTAAATCTCTCATATTGCTGACCTCCATTTTACTTTTTATATTACCAATTTAATATTTTTCTTGCTACAACCATGCACTGTAATTATCTATGTTCAATAGCTTTTCGTATTTACATATACTTTCTGAATGGCGTCTTCAGCATCTTGTGCATTTCAGAAATATGAAAGCAATACACAATGTAAGCTTACAAATGCACAACATACACCTCCTTTCCCAATACATATTCAAACAATCAAAAACCCTTATTTTATAAGTTTATATACTTATAACATAAGGGTTTACTATTATTCCTGGATATCGTATATCAACGTATCAAAGTATTTTTCATTTGTATACAGTAGGATAGCCCATTCACCAGACTGAGGAATTTTCACATGAGAAGGTGTATGTGCATCTGCTCCATTAACAGGTCCGCCGAGTCCTATGCTCCAACCATCCACTAAAATCGGTTGTATGACTTGAGATTCTCTATGGTATCCAATAACCGTTAATTCTGTATCTCGTACTTCATCTATTCCCCATAGATGCCACATCCATTTTTGTATGCTTAAACTTGGCATATCTGCGCCAATGACACCCGACTTATCAGCATTACCAATAATGCCTCTATCACCAAATTCCACTGCCTTTTGATTCCAATCAACTGATGCAATATCACTTTCTTGCACAAAATCAGGTAGATCCTCTGGCATTGTAACATTTGCTTTATCTGTACAACCTACTAAAAATAATAGCAATATACATAAAAATACAACTCGTTTCATAACATCCCCCTTTCTTATGAAACGTTTGTTATAACCAGATTGTTACAGATAATTCTGTAAATTACGAAACTATCATTTTATCGTACGCTTTACAATATCAACTAATGACTTTAATGGATGTAGAATTGTAATCACCGTGTGATCTTCAAATCGTTGTGCTGCATCCACCATCGATAGCTGGGCTACAGATAGAAATTTTTGCTCAGCTGATAAAGTATGTAAAGTTCTTAAAATAGCCTCATCATAGGCTTCCTTTTTCCCCTGCATAATAAGCTCAAATGTATGTTCAATAATTTTTGCCTCTACATCTACTGATATTCCTCGTTGTTTAGCATATTGGTGAAGTCTTGCCATCGTTCCTTCAACAGTCGCTGGATTTGAGAAAAGAATTATTTGAGGCTGTTGCTTACTACATATATTTTCAAAATAGGGCTCATCAATCTTTATAATAGGGATCAGGGGATTAGAAAAAGTTTCTCCCTCTAATAAGGCAATGTAATTTGTACACGTTATTAAAATGGCATCCACATCACAGCTAATTATCCATTCAATTTGCTCCTTAACTTTACGCGCTAAACCATCACTACCTTTAGACACGTGCTGTATCACGCCAGGGTCTACAAAATGGAGTATCTCTATGTCTTCAGCGCTTTGAAAAGCCTGCTCTATGTATTCTATATTGGAACAATGAGCATGCAAGCAGCCAAGCTTTTTTCTCAATTAAATTCCTCCTAATTGGAAAGTTTCTTTTCTATTGTTGCTATTACTAGAGAGTTACCATTACAATTCTTCACCATTTCCTCTTTCGTTACAACATAACCTAATGAACGATATAACTCAATATTACGCGGAACACTCATACGTACTTTGCACTGACTAATTGTTATCCCCTTCGATAGTGCATATTGTTCAAGCCAAGAAATTAGTGCCTTAGCTAAACCTTGTCCTTGTCTTTCTGGGATAACTGAAAGTCTAAAAAAATAAATCCCCGTTGTACTGAGTTTAAACCTTACCATGGCAACTGGCTGTTTATTGATATAGCCAATAAACGCTTGTTCACTTTGCTCCATTGCCTGCTCAATAGAATACACCATTTCACTTAGCGCACTGGATGGTGGAGTAGCTTTTTCATATTCTTGAAACGCCTGTAGCATCAACTGATGTATTACTGGGGCATCCTTGCACTCTGCTAACACAATTTCCATCATAAAGCACCCCTAATCGTTTTTTTATTCATAATAATGTATGTTAAAACAAAAAGAAACCGTATTATTTCTAATACGGCCTACTACTTAGTATGTTTGTCTTTTATTTTTGCTTCCTTTTCAATATGCTTTCTCGCTATTTTCAAACGTTGAATATCCTTTTTCTTAAGAGGAATAATCTCTTCCTTCATCATCTTAATATACGAAATCATTAATAAAAGTAAAACTACTGTAAAAGGTAATGCAGCGATTAACGAGGCCGTTTGTAATGCTTCAAGACCCCCTGTATACAATAAAACGCCTGAAATAGCTGCCATTAAAACACCCCATACTAACTTTGATAAAATTGTGGGATTTAAAGAACCTCTGGACGTCATGCTAGCCATAATAAATGTAGCTGAATCAGCAGAAGTGATTAAGAAAGTAAAAATTAACATTATGCCTATAACTGGGGCTAACAGTGATAATGGCAAATGTTCAAGCATTTGAAAAAGTGCCATTGTAACATCATTACTAACCGCTTCAGCTATATGTGCATTTTCATGTAAATCAAACCACATGGCAGTACCACCAAAGACTGCAATCCAAAAACAGGCAATAAGGGGTGGGATAATTAAAACCCCTATAATAAATTCTCGAATCGTTCTACCTTTAGATACACGAGCTATAAATGATCCCACAAACGGAGACCAAGCAATAGCCCAAGCCCAATAAAAAATAGTCCAATCTTTTACCCAAGTTCCCCCCACATATGGCTGCATGCGAAGGCTATACTGAATAAAATTTGAAATATAATCCCCAATTGCTAATGTAAAAGTTTCTAGAATGAAAACTGTAGGGCCTGTTATAAATACAAAAAGCAACAGAACAATCGCAAGGCCCATATTAACATTACTTAAAATACGAATCCCTTTTTGAAGACCTGTCGTAGAAGAAAACATATAGCCTACAAACATAATGGCAATAATAGATATTTGTATAAAAAATGTATTTGGCAAGCCAAAGACAAATTTCAATCCCCCATTTGTTTGTAGAACTCCGAGGCCAATAGACGTGGCTACACCCATAACTGTAGCAATAACTGCCAGAATATCAATCGTATTTTTGACTATACGATTAGAACCAGTGACTGGCTCTAAAGCTGTAGAGATTAATAAATTTCGTTTTTTATTAAATTGTACATAGGCCATGACCAGTCCCATAATAGTATACACTGACCATTGGCTTATACCCCAATGAAAGAATGAATAGCCCATGGCAAGTCTTGCAGCATCTGTTGTTAAAGGTTCCGTAGAGCTAAAAGGTGGTGAAAAGTAATGACTCATTGGCTCAGCTACTCCCCAAAAGACCAAGCCTACGCCAAGTCCTGCGGAAAAAAGCATGGAAATCCATGTTAGAAAGCTAAATTCAGGTCGACTATCTTCTGTCCCTAAGCGAATGGTGCCATATTTACTAATTGCCAAGCCGAATAAAAAAATAACGATAATAAAGACTGTCAATAAATAAAACCAGCCGAAATAATCCGTAGTCATATGAAATACGCTGTTTGCTACGTTCTTAAATTTTTCTGGTATCGTTGCTCCAATAATGACTAAAAGAAAAATTACTCCACTAGAAATAAGAAATACTGGGTTTTTTAAAATTTTTTTTTGCATACAGCGCCTCCATTTATCCCAGGCAGATGACCAAATTTCCTTTATTATGCGTACCATTCGGTAATTTTATTAATAAATAAAAAAGAAACCGCATTATCAAAAGACAATGCGGTCTATCATTAATGTGATTTATGCATAAAACGTATGGCTCTACTCATAACAGTAGGTACGATCGAAGCATGATTTTCGTTTAAAGCCTCATAAAATTCAACATTCATTATTTTTTCTAATACGGTCGCCATTTGGCGCGCATCATCCACCATAAAGGTTTCAAGTTCACCTGCGCTCAAAAACAAAGTTTCGTTCATATCTTGATGTTCGTTCAGAAATACTGAAGCACAGTGCACTAATTCATGCTCATTCCACCAAATGGATGGGCTAATAGCTAGATAGCCCTGGAAGCTTGATTGGTGGTGAAATAATTGCCACAGTGTAAAGTAACCTCCTAGGGAATGACCAAATAAAGCTTGCTGTGCTCGATTTACTGGATACTGTGCCTCAATCGTTGGCTTCAACTCTTCTTCTATAAAGCGACTAAAATCCACTGCTCCTCCAAGCTTTTCATGACCTTTTCCTTTAAATCTTGCTGGATAAATATACGACTCCGCAGGTGCTGTAAAATCATAAAATCTTCTTTCACGCATATCGTCGCCATGACCAATTCCAATAACAATAGCCGGAAGGATACCTGTTTTTGGTGCATTACGACTTTGTAGACGCACCGCTTCCTTTACAAGGTTAAAATAGGATGAGCCATCGAGTACATACAAAACTGGGAAGCCATCTTGTGGTGCTTCCTCCTCAGGCACATAGATGTTAATCGTGTACGAATAATTTGTCAATTTTGAAGTCATTTGTTGTGTAACGTAGTCTACTTTAGTTGTATTCATTAGATATCCTCCTTCAAAATTTCATAGCCATAACATACAGGTGTATTGGTTACAGGATCTTCCATAATGCGTGCATCAATATTAAATACTTTACGCATTACCTCAGCACTTAAAATTTCCTGTGGCGTGCCAGTTTGCATAATAATACCCTTACGCATTGCAATAAGATGATCTGAGTATCTGGCCGCATGGTTAATATCATGTAGAACCATCACTACTGTACAGCTGTGGTGCTCATTTAAACCTTTAACAATGTCCAATACCTCTAGCTGATGCGCCATATCTAAATAAGTAGTAGGTTCATCCAATAGCAAGATATTTGTTTCTTGTGCTAAGGCCATAGCCAGCCAAACACGCTGACGCTGACCTCCTGAAAGCTGGGCAAGCTCCCTATTTCGATATTCCATCGTATTAGTAACCGTTAAAGCCCATTCAATCATTTCCTCATCCTTATTCGTTAAACGATTGACATTGTTGCGATGTGGATAGCGACCATACGCAATTAACTCCTCCACTTTCAATTGACCAGGAGCTATCGGTGTTTGAGATAATATTGCTAGTTTCTTGGCAATATCTTTGGTCGATAAATTTTGCATATTTTGCTCCTGCAAAAATACCGTACCTTGTTGTTTTTTTAAAATACGTCCTATCGTTTTAAGGAGTGTAGATTTACCACAACCATTTGGACCGATGATTGTAGTCACTTTGCCCTCTTCTATCGTCAAATTTAACCCTTCAAAGACACGTACCTGCTCATAACCAGAGGCCAGGTTTTCCATTCTAAATGCAGTTTGCACGCTATTTCCTCCTATGCCTTAGATTTCACCAGTAAATACAAGAAATATGGAATCCCAATAATTGAAACGACAATACCTACAGCCAGTTCCGATGGTGCAAAAACGGTTTTACCAATAAAATCAGCGAGGATTAACAGACCTGCACCAATTAAAGCACTCACTGGCATAACATAACGGTGCTGAATACCAACAAGCTGCTTGGCAATGTGTGGGGCCATTAAACCTATGAATCCAATACTCCCTGATACAGACACACAAGCACTGACAAGACCTACACTGGCTAGTAACAGCTTCATTTTCTCCTTTTCAACAGCTATTCCTAAACTTGTGATGCTATCCTCTTCAAGCTGAAAATAATCGAGTAAATATGATTTTCTACGCACATATATTCCTAAAATCAAAAGCCAAGGTAGCATCGTAAGCGCAAAGATCCAATTCGCATTATAAATTGAACCTGCCATCCAAATAGCCGCTGATTCAAAATCTTGTGCACTCATTTTTAAGGATAGGAACAAGGACAAAGCTCCAAATCCACTATTGATAGCTATTCCAGTTAAGATTAATCGCTGCATATCCAGATGACCATTTTTTAAAGCAAATGAAAAAATCAGGATAGCTGCAATTGTTCCACCGATAAAACCGAATAGTGGCATCATTAAAATTGACATCCAGCTGTTCATATCTGCACTCACTAGCTTTACTTGAAAGAAGTACATGAATAGTACGACTGCTGCACCAGCTCCAGCATTAATCCCTAATATTCCTGGATCTGCTAGTCCATTGCGTGTAATCCCCTGTAATACAACTCCTGCCATACCTAAGCCAATACCGACAAGTCCAGCAATGACAATCCGAGGTAAACGGAACTCAAATATAACAAGATCAAACTTTGAATTTGACTCGATCCGTAGCAATGTTTTGATGACATCCATTACAGACATATCAAAAACACCATTTGTAATATGTAAATAGCTCGCAACTAAAATCATTAAAACAAGCATCAGCATGGTTAAAAAGAATACACTTGAGGTTTTTTTATGCACGTTTTTCACCTCCGTGCTTACGAACTAAATATAAGAAGAATGGTACACCGACCAATGCGGTTAAGACACCAATTGGCGTTTCAAATGGATAATTGACAACGCGGCTCAGGACATCACAAAGCGCTAAGAAAAAGGCTCCAATGACAGCTGCACAAGGAATAATATAGCGATAATCAACACCAACAAGGAAGCGTGTAATATGTGGTATGACTAGCCCTACAAAGGCGATTTTCCCTACAAGTGCAACCGCTGTCCCTGTCAAACATACGACAGCTAGCATGCTAATAATACGTACTGCTTTTGTTTTCTGTCCTAGCCCCATGGCAATATCTTCACCTAATGAAGTAATGGTAATCGCTTTTGCCGATAATAAAGCCAAGATCAACCCAGTTAAACCAAATGGAATAGAAAGAATCAGCATATCCATATTTACCATATGTACCTTTGTGTTATACCAAGCACTTACTGTTTGTGATACTTGGAAATACATCGCAATAGCAGTAGCAATACTACTTAAAAATGTGCCAATGACCGTTCCAATTATGGCTAGCCTTACTGGAGATAAGCCATTGCGGATTAACGAGCCAAAACCAAAGACAATACCAGCTCCCAATGCAGAACCAAGCATCGATAATAAAATCATTTGATAGTTTGGTAGCCCTGGAAAAAAAACAATGGCTAATGTAATGACAAATGCAGAGCCATCATTGACACCCATTAATGAAGGCGAGGCTAAATAGTTTCGTGTAATCCCCTGCATGACTGCACCGGCAACTGCTAAAAATGCTCCAACTAGTAATACCGCGGCAACTCTTGGAATACGGCCTGTTCTTATAATTTGATGATCGACATCCGATGGATCAAATGCTGTCATCGACTGCCATACTGTAATGGCACTAATATCTTTTGTCCCATACATAACAGAAATAAGTGCCACAAGGGCAATAAGGAAAGGAGATATCGCTAATATTGAAAACGACACTATGTTTGTTTTTTTCAACTTTCACACCTTTTTCTTTATCCATTTTGCGGTACACAATATCAATCACTTAAGTGTATACCCTTAACAACTGCCTGCAATGAAAAATGCCACATCTTACAAAAGGCTGGTAATAGCCCGGTGATACCACCAAATCTACTACCAGCCTGTTTATACTATTTAAATAATTTTTCAGCCGCAGCATCTAAGAATTTCACCTTAGACCAAGCAGTACCACCTTGTGCTAATGGCTCAATTGTGTTGACGAAAACTTGATTATTTTGTGCTGCCTTTAAGCTAGTGAAAATTGGATTCTTTTGTAGCTCCTCTAAAGCTTTTGGCGCATCCTTATTCTCTGAATCCTCGAATTGTAGGAAAATCACATCTGGATTTACTTGTGCTAATGTTTCAAGTGATAGTTCCGCTTGCGCCTTAGCTGTTGTGACAACTTCTGGAACAGGTGCTCCTAAATCTTCATATAGAACAGGGTTTAAATAAACACCTGCTGGATAGATGTACATCACTCCACCACGAACACGGATGATTAATACTTGCTTATCTGCTAATTGCTCCTTGGATTTTACTTGAGCATCAGCAACTTTTGCTTCATAGTCAGAGATGATGTTCTTTGCATCCTCTTCCTTCCCAGCTAATTGTGCAAGCAATGTTAAATTTTCTTTCCAATTTGTTGAAATATGTGAATATGGAATCATTGTTTGAATTTTGTTGAGCTTTTCAGCCGTTTCTTCAGGGAATTTCGAAGTACCCACAATTACATCAGGATCCAGATTAAGAATGGCTTCTGCATTTGGCTCCATTTTATTTCCTACAAGTGTAGCTCCTTCAAAATCTGTTGCTAGATAGGCAGGAACTTTTCCACCTACTTCTAGGACACCTACTGGCTTAATACCAAGCATGGCCGCATCTTCCATTGATTCAAGACTGGCAGCGACAATGTTCTTTACTTCGGCTGGTAGCTCATATGGCTCACCTAAGTACGTGATGGTCTGTGTTGATTTAGCTTGCTCTGTCTGTGATGCTGTTGCACTTGTCTCTGCTGTATTAGCTGTTGATGTTGATTCCTCTGCTTTATCTGTTCCACATGCGGCCAGTGATAATGCTAATAGTGCAGGTGCACACATTTTAAAATATTTATTCATAGATATTCTCCCCTAACGAGCTCATATTGATAATGATAATCGTTTTCATATATAAGTCAATATATAATTGATACTCATTATCATTTACGGATACTATCCTAACAAAGTGAAAAAAGATTGTGAATGGACGATTTCGAAAATGACATGGATTTTTGCCGATTTAAGCAATAAAAAAACTGTTTCTTTTTTATAAGAAACAGTCAATTATACATATCTGGCTTCCTCTATTTTTAACTTGCGATAGGCTGAGGGAGATAAACCCGTACACTTTTTAAATACTCTGCTAAAATAAAAACAATCTACATATCCAACACATTCCGCAATTTCAGCTACAGGTATTCCACCATATTCTAGTAAGTCTTTCGCACGTCGTATACGGTATTCTGTTATATATGTACTTGGATTCATACCTGTATGCTGCTCAAATAAATAAGCAAAGCGACGACGCTCAATGCCCAATTCCATCGAGATATTTGATACTGAGATTTGCTCTGCATAATTTTCATGTATATACTGTAATGCCTGCTCCATTAATTCGCTGGCACTATCTAAAACTTGCATTTTTGCCGCCACAAGGATATCTTCCAACAAATTCATAAATAATGTCTTAGACTTGAATACAGCCATATTGCCAGGAAAGGAATAGCTCTCCACTAATTGCTGAACATGGCTAATAATTTGTGTGTTAAAACCTGTATTAATGAGAAAATGTTTCTTGGCTAGTGGATATAGATTTATTTCTTCTGTTGGTAGGCGATAATGAACAACTGCATACTCCCAACCTTTATGACCAGTCGCTCTCACTTCTAACGGCATCTGGGGGCCTGCATGGACAATCATTCCTGGCTCCATCATATAGGGGGTTCCATTAAAGCTAAAGATCGCACTCCCTGCAAGTGGTACTACTAAACCACACTTTTCAGGAGCTGTTGTTCTACCAGCATCTACTTCACTTGGCTCCATTTTTTTAGTAAAAACATCTGTAAATTTTACAGAAGCATGTGCAAAGTAATCAATTAAATATTTGATATCCATATGTTAACTCCTATACATGTATAACATTCTGAATCTGTGAAAAATGATGTAAATCATGATTGATTAATCCTACAAAATAGTCGATTATAGTCATTTCTGACTGCCCAATTTTAAATGACTGTTGCCATTGCTCATCTGTCCATTGCTGAATGTCCTGCAATAATTGACGCCTTGTGGAAATAAAATCATTCAATGTTTCCTCCATTGTTTGTTCACGGCTTTTCTTAGCTGCCATCGTATTCAAATGTGCTACATCTGGCCCTTTCGGCAGACGCTCATCTGTAAAGAGAAAAGGAATTCGGTAATTTTGCACAAACTTGTCCCATGGAGGAAGATGCCCAATTACCTCTGCAACCGACCATTTCCCAGGTTCAATGGGCATACGCCATTGTGCCTCAGATAACCCTCGCAAATTATCTATCCAATCTAAAGATTTTTTATAGTGTTTAATGACATAGGTTTTATCTTGTTGCAATTGGTCCCCCTCTTTCTTTTTTATTGAAGATGAATTTTCAATTCTGACCAACTCAAATGCCATTGTTTTTGCTGAATTCTTTGCCGATAAATCGCATAGGCACCCTATTTTCTAGGTAAAACGGTGTTGGCTCAACAATGCCTGCTCCTAAAAGATGAATACCATAGGGTGCTGTAATTTCTAGTATCCCATCTGATAACTTTACACCGATCGCTGTTGGTATTTCAGAAAAATGAGAAATGCCATCAATAGCCGATTTATACGGATTACTACCATTTAGCACATGCATCCGTGCTTGATTTTTCACGGACCAAGGCTCAATTGAAGATAACTTTCTCAGTTCTTGCTCATACTGCTTCTCTACTGCTTCTGCTAAATTTTCTTTATCAAAATATATCACATCAATAACAGCAATTGGTGTTCTTTCCTCCTTATCGTGAAGGAAATCCCATAACTTTGTGCGAATAATTCCTGCGCATACCCACCAATCCGGTAATTGCAAAGTTTCTACTGTGGATAAAATGCTCATCATCCAGTCATCAGATGCTATTTAAGCTCTTCAACTCTTCCTCCGTTTGAAGCAATCTCATTCAGCCAGCCCCCATTAATATAAATTAAATTTATAAATCACCAAAAATTATATATTAGATTTATATATCAACACCATTTACCCTAAAGCTAATAAAAGAAAGGGAGAAGCTTATGAATAAAATGATCCTGCAGTTGTTATTTGTACTACTTAGCTTAATTGGACTTTTCTATGCAAACATTTCTTTAACACTCGTATGTATCGGAATGGTAGCTGCTTTTATCGGTACAATTGCGGGTGGTGGTGGACTCATTACACTTCCTGCCATGATGCTTGTCGGTATCCCGATTCAAACAAGTATTGCCACAAACAAATTTTCGACAGGCATTTCGTCTTTATCCAGTATTTTTTATCTACTCTATCAGAAGGAGCTACATCTCACATCTATCATTAAATATATAGCTCTTGCTATTGTTGGGGGGATTTGTGGCTCACTTTTAGCTGTTTCGCTGTCTGAGCAAACTATGAACTATATGGCCTGTGTACTACTCCTTTTGGCTTTAGTCATAACTTTGAAAAATAAAGCGTGGACGGAAGTTCCTAATTCGCTAGAACATCAAGCACCTCATTTTTGGCAACCATTTTTCATCGCCATGTATGATGGTGGTTTCGGCCCTGGCTCTTCGACATTTAGCATCTTACACTATCTACGTACTCATCATACTTACATAAAGGCTGTACAGCTCACTCGAGTACTCCTCTTCGGGAGCTGTACAGGTGCATTTATTGTTTTTTATCACACTGGCTTTATTCAATGGCACTATGCAATTGCTATGGCACTAGGCTCCATTATAGGCTCCCAATTAGGTCTCCTAGTGCTCCCCTACATTCCATTAAAAATAGCCAAAACACTACTAACAGTGATTATTATATTGTTGCTTGTTCAAGTTACATTGAAAATAATTTAATGACCACTACTCAAATGCTCATGAATTATCTTCCATTGATCGTTAACTAATGTAAAAATATTAGTCGCTCTACCGCTACCTGATACAAACTTTTCGTTATGATAGCCTTCATAGTGATATGTATAGAGACAGGTAGCCGTCTTTTCATCAACGGTTAACCATTTTACATCAGTAGCTGAATAAACCTCTTCTTTAATGACATTCCATGCATGCTTGAAATAAGCCTCAATCTCCTCTGTTGTTGTGCAAGTTTTATCAGAGAACCAATAAATTGCTTGTGGATGCAAAATAGCCTTTACTTGATTAAAATCATGGGTATTTGTTGCTTGGATATATTGTTCCAATGCTTGTTGATGTGTCATCTTCACCCCTCCTTTTTTAACAATATTATCCTATAATTAACTTCTTATAAATCACTAGTTCCTTATCCCTTTCTGCTTTGACAGTAAATAGATGGCAGCTATAATTAAGAAAAAACCACAGACCTGAAGATTAGTTATTTTTTCATCCAATAGAATAGAAGATAAAATCATACTACTAATTGGCAATAAGCTAGTAAGTACACCTGCCCACGATGCTGAAATTACTGCAAGACCCTGTTGCATCAAAAGAAACGCTATGACGGTTACAACAATGCCGAAATACAATACTAATCCCCACTCTGCAGCTGAAATTTCTTCAAATTCAAAATATCTGCTTTCAGCTACAGCCAATGGGAAAAATAATATGACGCCAAATAAGCTAACCATAGTTGAGACTGTAAGAGCACTCATACGATAAGAAATTAACTTACCTATGATGATAAATAAAGATTCGCAAAATACTGCCCCTAAAATGAATAGATTTCCTAATAATGAAGTTGAATAATGGTTAGTAGCAGAATAGTTAGCAATGTTCATAAAGATAGCTCCCACTACGGCAAGAAGTATGCTAATACCCATATTCCTCGTTAATTTCTCCTTCAAAATAAAATAGGATAGGATTGCAGTGCAGACTGGCAGAGTACCAGTAATAATACCAGCTTCCATAGCAGTCGTTTTTGAAAGACCATGGAGCATTAATATATTAAATAAAAACACCCCTAATAACGCTTGTAAAAAAACCGCTACTAACTCTTTTCTGTTTAATGTTGAAAATCCCTCTATCTTTATCCACAAAGGAATTAAAATAATTGCAGCCACAAGAAATCTTAGTTCATTCGCTAAGAAAATTGGAAAGCTTTGAATAACCAACTTGCCCGCAACAACTGAACTACCAACGATACTCATTGCCACAATAACTTTCCCGCTACTCCAGATCCATCTATTCATTTTTCTATACTACGCGTTCAATGGATTCATTAATAATATCGGTTACTGCTAAATATAGGTTTTCAGGGTGTTCAGCAATTCGGTGGCAAAGATATAAGTACCACTCATTTCCATACGTTAAATATACTCTACAACGATAATCTTTCCGTCTTAATTCATTGAGTAATGTAGGACGTACACCATAAAGCATCTCAACTTCAACATTTGAGTTATCAAGATATTGACGTCGCTCTAGCTCTTGAATAAGCATTTCATCATGTGTAGCGATTGATAACGGATGATTCGCATTTACTAACTGATCAACATACTCAAGATAACGCTTATTCAGTTCTTCTGATCTGATCATGGCTATATCGATAGGCTCTTGAAAAGCCCCTTTAACAAGTCTTATTTTTCCTGGATATTGCATAAGTTCTTGTAAATCTACCTTTGTACGATAAAGATGAACTTGTAATGTAATTCCGATATTTGTAAAATTTGTTGCTATTTTTTTGTAAAGAGTAATAATATCACTAGTCTTTGAGGATTCTTCCATACTTATCATCAAAGTTATTCCATACTGTTGAGCTTTTTGTGTAAGCTCTTCAAGGTGCTTATAAGCAATCTCAGCATTAATAGAAAGACCTATATGAGATAAATCGAAAGATACTGTTTGCTTCAAAGATAAAATCCCCATGTCCTCAATTACTTGTAAAAGCTCATCCTTTGCTCTTTGACAATCCCTTAAATTGGTTGTATTTTCGCCAATATATTCAATGGAGATATTATAATTGTCATTAAGATAATTACGTGCAGCAGTGATGGCATCCTCTCTCTTTTCCCCTGTTACATACCTTTTTGCTGCTTTCCATAATAATGGGTAGAGCTCTGTCGATTGTTGCACCGAATATTTCAAGCGCTCGTCTCGTGCCGCGGCTTTTAAGGCTTGAATCACTAATTCTTCTGTTTTCTTCATATTTATTCCCCCTCTTCGGTATTGGTAAGTACTTTATCATGATAAAATTGGTAACTGTAGAACCACTTTAAAGTGATTTTAAAGGTACCACTTTCAAATCGGAGGTATGTAAAATGTTATGGATACCTATTGATCGAGCATTAGATATTCCTTTAAATCGTCAAATCTATCAGCAAATACGGGAAAAAATTTTAAGTGGACACCTTCAGGCAGGAGAAAAATTAGTATCCACACGAGAGCTTTCAGTAGAATTAAAAGTATCAAGAAATGTCATATTAGAAGCTTATGATCAGTTACTAGCCGAAGGATTTTTAATTGCACGAAGAGGAGCTGGTACATTTGTTGCAGAAGGGGCGTTGTTACCACAACAGGCCAAACCTTTTATTACAAATAAAGCAGGAGATTCAATAGTAGGGAAAGAAGTTATAAACTTACGCTCGGGTATTCCAGCACTCGACTTGTTTCCTCGTAAAACTTGGGCGAAGATAAGTCATCAACTTTGGCACGATAGTGAATCCTCCATATTGGGATACGGGGCTCCAGAGGGACGCATAGAATTAAGGCATACTCTTGCCCACTACTTATTAAGGACAAGGGGCGTTGAATGTCATCCAGAGCAAATTATTATTACATCTGGTGCGACACAGGCAATGATGCTTGTTTCAAGATTATTGCTGTCACCTAATGATATTGCTATTATGGAAGATCCTATAACGAATGATATTCAAACTATCTTTAAAGCTTCTGGTGCTACCATTTATCCGATACCAGTAGATGAATTTGGGATGAAAACAAGTCTATTACCAGATAATATAGATCCTAAACTTGTCTTTCTAACTCCCTCTCATCAATTTCCTTTAGGAAGTACCTTACCTATTCAACGTAGAATTCAATTAATTGAGTATGCTAGAAAGAATCATTGCTTTTTAATTGAAGATGATTATGATAGTGAGTTTCGCTACGAAGGGCCACCTGTTAGCTCTTTACAGGGCCTAGACCCAGAGCTTGTTCTCTACATCGGTTCTTTTAGTAAAATTCTCTCTCCCGCATTAAGAATAGGATACATTATCCTACCAACACAGCTTACTGAAAAATGCCGCCAATTAAAATGGTTTACGGACTTACATACACCTTCCTTAGACCAGCTTATCCTTTCTCGCTTTATAGAGGAGGGCTATATGGAAAGACATATTACAAAAATGAAGAAGTTCTATAAAAGCCAACGTGATTTTCTGATTCAATGTTTACAATCCACTTTTTCACATAACATAAAGATATTCGGCTATTCTACAGGTATGCACTTAGTTGCAGAATTTGAGAAGATTGATTTTACACAAAACTTATTAGTGAAAATAGAGCAATTTGGTGTAAAGGTTTACCCCGTAGAGGATCATACAATTAAAAAGGGAAAATATAATAACAGATTGATTATTGGCTATGGTCATTTACAAAAGCATGAAATTGAACTAGGCATCACTAGACTTTTTCAAGCAATTTATCATTAGGAGGATGTCTGTGCTAGCTACTATTGAAAAACAATCAAATTACCATATTGCTACATTCAAACGACCATTACTATATTCACTAGATGCCGTTTGGGCCGCTATGACTAACAATGAAAACCTACAAAAATGGATGAGTAATTTAGAAATCATTGAGCTACGTAAGAACGGAAAAATACATTTTAATATGAATGATGGAACAGGTAATTTTGAGGAAATAACCATCACAGATTATGTTGAGAAAGAAGTATTAGGATTTGGTTGGGGAACAGATACGGTGAGATTTGAATTATTTTCTACTGAAAAGGGTTCTTTATTGGTATTAGTGGAGACACTTCAAAATCTGACAGAGCATACACCGAAGGATTTAGCGGGATGGCATATTTGTCTTGATATGTTAACAGATCTACTAAATGGCGTTGAACATCACTATTTCCCAATGGATGAATGGCAGCAAAGATTCAGCGAATACCAAAAAATGCTGAATAGTATAAAGTAAAATAATACAAAAAATCCTAGAGCATCATTACTCTAGGATTTCTATTATTGATAAAAAGCTGTAGCAATTGCTAGTGCTTTTAAAGGGTCTTTGATTGAATCGAGTGTGTAAACAAGCTTTTCATCCTGCCACACAATTAAATTACCTGAATGATAGACATCTAGCTGAGCCATACCATATTGCCTTGGAATAGGTAGCATGTGGTTTTCTAAATACGCTACTGCCTGTTTAGCAAGTTTGACACCTGCATCAGGATTATCAGTTCGTGTATGAGTGGCAATTGCCCAACGCCCTTCGTTCCAACCAGTCCATAATGAACCAGCGCCTGCATCTTGATAACCTTTTATATTGTAACCAAGATCAACCTCTTGCCCGCCATTTTGATTAAAATTATCAAATGCTATCTGTGTGCTTGCACCTTCCACACTTTTATATTTCTTGACCAGCAATCTTCCAATAACAGTCGCTGATTTCTTTAATCGAATATCGTTAATTGGCATATTCTCTTTGCTCTCATAAAAAATAACTTCAACCTGGTCGCCCTGTGTCCTTGCTGTAGCTGATAAAAATGCACCCTCTGCAATTGGTAACGTTGTTGGCATTTTTATTGGAACATTGAAATGTATCTGCTCCTTTATTTGTTGAAGAGCTTCAGTTGCTTGAACCGTATCAACTTGATCATTATTTGACTGTGCTACAGATGTACTTGTTTCAATCTCATGTTCTTGTTCATTCTTATTTCGTTCAGCACAAGCACTTAAGCTACAAATGCTTAACAATAAAAAGAGAAATACTACCTTTTTCATCATGTTAACCCCCCTTTAAGAAATGCCTTCTCTCCATATTTTCCCCTGGAAAAGGTTAACTTAAACGCTTCAGCTATCGAAGTTCATTGATGCGCTTCGTCAGCTCATTAAACTTCTGGTCAAGCATTACGTAGTCCTTATCTTTTACTGTTAGAAAGCTCAGTTTGCCTAAAATCTCTTGCCTTTCCGTTTCAAGCTTTAAACGGAGAGCCGCTGTATCATCCACTTTATTCGGTGTGACTTCTGTCCACTTTTTCTTGATGTGCTGACCGTGAAGCTCCCAAACACTGTTCGTGACTTTTTCTAGAAAGTATCGATCATGTGAAACGACAAGCAATGTCCCATTATATTGGGTAAGAGTATGCTCTAACTGCTCACGAGAAGGTAGATCAAGATGATTTGTCGGCTCATCTAAAATAAGAACATTTTTATCCTCTAAAATATAAGCCATCAGCTTACACTTTACGCGTTCTCCCATACTCATTTTGCCTATGGGAGATGTCCAATGTGTCAGTGTAAACCCTAAATTCTTCATCAAGTTGCGCACTTTAGCACGCTCTTCAAATGTCTCTTGATAAAAATATTGCTCTGGTGTCTGATCAAGTGGTAAATCAAATACTTCCTGTGTCAGATAACCAATGTTTGCAGCTGGTGATACCCATACTTCACCCTCAGCTTCTAGCTTGCCTAAAAGTACTTTTAAAAAGCTTGTTTTCCCACTTCCATTCTTTCCTGTAATAGCTATCTTATCTCCAAATTGAGCCGTAATATTGACATCGTTAAATAATATGCGTTCACCAAATTTTAAAGATAAATGCTTGATTTCCAGTAAGCGCTTGCCAACTCGTTGATTCGTGCCTAAAGAAAAACGAATCTCTGCTTCTGGCTCCACTGCTTCCACTCTTGTCTTTGCAAGTTCAGCTTCTAATCGCTTTTTCTTAGATTTCACCTGCGAATCTAAGCGCTTTGCTTTCACACGATGGTACTCCTTAAAACCTTCCAGTTTTGTTGACTGAGCGTGGCCCTTTTGTGACCAAGACGTCAGTTCCGACATTTGAGCCTCAATTCGTTCAATGTTTTTTTGCTGTTTCTCGTAGGCACGTTGTTGTGTTAATCGTCGGTGTTCCCTATCAGCCATGTAGCTTGTATAATTGCCATCATGTTCAATCAGGCTTTTTTCCTCAATAGACCAGATTTTTGTGGCAACCTTATCTAAAAAATAGCGATCATGTGATACCACGATGATTGTCCCCTTATAGTTTTGTACTTGTCTGATGAGGAATGAGGTACTTCGTTCATCTAAATGATTCGTTGGTTCATCAAGTAATAAAATTTGAGCATTCTGGGAAAAACCTTCTGCAAGACGCATTTTCAGCTTTTCACCCCCACTTAACGCTGCAAATGACACATTAGGTACCTGCCACTTAGCCAGCAGATCAGCTTCTCTTGCGGATACTTCTAGTTTGTCAAAATGTGCTAGCTCCTGTTCAACAAATGTAATTTTTAAAGTCTGTGTTCCCTGAATTACTCCCATAGATGGTGATAATGTACCTTGAATCAATTGTAATAATGTCGATTTCCCAGCACCATTCCTCCCTATAATACCGATGACTTCGCCTTGTTTTACTGTGCCTGTCACATGCTCAAATAACAACATATCCTTTATTTCATAACGTACATCCTGTAATTTTAAAAGTTCCTTCATACTATCCATCCTCTCCAGTTGGAGGGACAAAAAAATCCCTCCAATTCATTTGGAAGGATTAGTCGCTACAATATCATACACAAATAAGCTCCAAAATTATTGTGAAAACAAGCTTTGGAGTAGCTAAATATCGGCAGTGGTTTGCAAATATAAAGCAATTATTATGAAAAATGGGCAGACTAATCCTATTTTTGTTGTTCGTGAAATATAAAATTTCCTATACAAAAATTAAGATTAGTTATTCATTAGCCACCCATCTTCCCTTCATTCATCATTATCGTCATTGTAACATCATTTTTTTTAAAATAAAACTCCATACCTTGAGCTAAGTCTATCTAAAACATTCATAGGAACGAATTTGGTTTCTAGAAATGGTACGGAAATACCAGCCATATCTTCGACTCCATCTAAAGCCAGCAATGATTTCCCTTCCTACAGCTGTTGGGAAAAACCAAAAACTTCTACCACTATTCATCCAAATATACGTATTTCTAAATAAACAGGAGCGTATACCACTAGAACCTTCTCGCCAAGCAGGAATTGGTGGTGAAAAACCTGGTGGTGTGCTCATTGGCATTTGTCCTGCGGGAGGGGGGCCGAAATGAGTTGGCCCAAATGACGTTGTTTCAAAATCATTATAACCTCCCCAACCACCAGGTCTTCTAAAATGATCTTCTCTAAATGGATTATTATACACGCAAACCCTCCTTTTACATTATTCAATATATGTAAAAGGGCGATTCACCGTTGAGCCATTTCCCATTTACCTAAGGTAACCCAATTCCTATTATTGTATAATGGAAGGAAAATCGCTCCAAAAGGAGTACTTATGAAAAAATTATTGATCCTCTTATTAGCCCTGCTTATCGCAGGTAGTATGTGGGTGCTGCTTGCTAAAAATTCAGACTCTTCTTCCACAAGTATCCAAGCAAAGCTTGCTGATGTGAAAGATTACACATACTACTTAGATAAAGGCAACGATGCCATTGGCAAGCGCATGACGAAGTTAGATTTAGTGATTGTAGAACCTCTTGAAATGCAGCAAAAGTATATCGTCAATGCTCAAAAAAGCGGTACTTTAGTGTACGGCTATATTAATGTGATGGAAGCAGACAAATGGAATACAGCACTCTATCAACAATTGAAGGAAGAAGATTTTTATCGAGACAAACAGGGTGAAAGAATGTATTTTGCCAAATGGGATTCTTTTTTAATGGATTTGACTTCTACGCACTATCAAGACATTTTGCTAGCAGAAATAGAGCAGCAAATTGTTCAGAAAGGTTTAGACGGTGTGTTTTTAGATACGGTTGGTAATATCAATTCCTATTTACCTGAAGATGAACAAAAGTGGCAAAATGAAGCCATGTTATCTTTTATCCAACAAATTAAAAAACGTTATCCCGATTTATCTGTTGCTCAAAATTGGGGATTTCAAACACTTGCTGATTATACAGCGCCATATGTTGACTTTATTATGTGGGAGGATTTTTCATATCCTGTGGTAGGAAAAGATGAATGGTCACTCGATATGATGCAACAGCTTGTCCACATACGCAATAAATTTGGTACACAAGTGATGACAATTGGATTTGAAGAAGCAGCAAAAAGCCGTGCTTTAGCTGAGAAGCATCACTTCAAATTCTTTTACAGTCCTGCTGGCTCTTACTATAATAGCTGGCAATCATCCTTACTTTCCTCTGACAAACGACTGTTTTGAGGGATATTTGTTTAAGAGCTCATCTCAGGGGTAGACTAAAAGAAAATCAGCTTGAGGTGATAGAATTGGATATGACCAATATGTATGAAGAACAAAAACATAAGCATGAAAATCGCTTTCAATATAAGCAGCGTAACATGTGGACTGGGATTTTATTTGGGCTTGGGGTGGTGGCATTTATAGATGAGGTGATTTTTCACCAATTATTACACTGGCATCATTTCTATGATAAGTCTACAGCAGCTATTGGACTAGTTTCAGATGGTTTATTTCATGCATTCAGCTTTTTTGCTACGATTGGATCTGCTTTTTTATTGGCTGACCTACATAGAAAACATGGGTTTTGGCTAAAAAGATGGCTAGGCGGTATTTTTCTTGGAGCAGGCTCATTTCAGCTTTACGATGGAATTATACAACATAAATTCATGCAACTTCACCAAATTCGTTACAATGTTGAGATACTACCCTATGATATCGTTTGGAACATACTGGCGTCACTATTAATAATTATCGGTATTGTCTTACTGCTCCAAACAAATCAAAAAGGACGATAGGAGGTGGCGCATCTTGCATTCTCACGAAATTCATGCTCAAAACTTTCCTATTATGGTTCAGCTTCTACTCGCCTTGCCATTTGTTCTAGTTCTTATAGGCTATATCCTCGCTGTTATTATTTCGAATCAACATAAAAAACAATGGCCTCATTTCCGTACTATCAGTTGGATTATTGGAAATGTCTGTGCTCTGATTACATTAATTGGCCCATTGGCTGCTCTTAGTCACATTCATTTTGACGCACATATGATAGGACATTTATTGCTTGGCATGCTTGCACCATTACTTATGGCATTAGCTGCACCCATGACTCTGTTGTTAAGAACCTTACCAGTGAACAACGCACGTACACTTTCTCAGATATTAAAAAAACCGTATGTTTGTTTTATTCGTCATCCAATTATTGCATCTATTCTAAATATAGGAGGTCTATGGGTACTCTATACAACCTCACTTTTCAATTTGATGCATGAACATATACTACTGTATGTATTCATTCATCTCCATATTTTTCTAGCGGGTTATTTGTTTACCATTGCCTTTATTTATATTGATCCTACTCCACATTCATACTCTTATATTTTTCGATCCCTTACATTAGTAGTAGCATTGGCTGCTCATGCCATATTGGCAAAATTTATTTTTGCAAATCCGCCTCATCATGTACCATCGACTGAGGCAGAACTAGGTGCTAAGATCATGTACTACGGCGGAGATGCTATTGAAATCCTGCTTGTGTATATTCTCTTTTATCAATGGTTTAAAAGCACAAGGAAAACTATTCACCCTAAAGTAGCTACTTCATCACGTTAATCTCGCCCTGATGATTAGGCTAAATAGGGTTGGATAATCCGCCAGTCCTCTAGCTTTTCAGTGAACGTTTTAATATTTTTCCCTGGTATTGGACTTGTTGATGGCATTTTTTTATAGTCTCGTCCATCTAGAAGCTCTAAGCCAATATGCTTTTTAAAAACCTCAAATGCTTTCGCTCCATTAAAAAGCACTAATTGGATATTAGGGTATTGTTCAAAAAGGGTTTGAAAATCATTGGGCTTTTCATTGCGTATCGCTGCATCTAAACTTCCTTCGCGTTCACAAGTTGCAATCGTGTCCCAAAGACCGATTGCATTGTTTTTTAATAAGGCTATTCTCTCTGTATAATTATCTGGAATCGCTATCTCTAATAACTCACCCATAATAGGCCAAAAGTGATTGCGTGGATTGCCATAGTACTGCTGTTTCTCTAACGATTGTTTTCCTGGCATGGATCCAACAATGAGCACCCTTGTTGCTGAGTCTACAATTGGTAATAATATATTTTTTAATTCATTGGACACAACAATCACTCCTTTTCTCTATTGTAGCGGAAAATTCGAACCCGCAAGTAAATCTTGGCTTGAAATGAACAAGGGATGTTGACATGAATGGTTCATTTTATAAGACTGCACAATTTTGTAGCCTATACAGTAGCCTATCCAAGGTGGGAGGGGCCCCCCGTATAGAAATGGATGATGTTGTTCGATTCCTTGGAGTTGTAAATTCGGTAAAAAATGATGCTCCCATAAAGCTAAAAGTTCTTTATCTGAGTAGGATTGTAACCAAGGAGCAATCCACCTTTCCCCATATAAATCTTTCACCGCATCTTCTGCTAAGCCTTCTAAAATGAGAGAATCCAATAAAGTCATATCATCTAAAGTTTTTTTTAATATGTGTAAACGACAAACATGGTTATATTCATGAGCAAATAATGCTTGAAGCTCCTGCTTTTCTAAATCACCCACAAATAAAAAAAGTGAATGAGGATAAGCTACACCATTTTTGTTGGTTATCGTTTGCTGCTGAGTAATTGGGAAAATATAAATTGGTATTGATGGGCCATTCCATTTCCTCTGTAAGTATAGAAACTCCTGCTGTACACTGGCCCATACTTCTTGCCTCTTTAATTTTTCAACATCGACTTCCTCATGAGGTAAAAATAGACCCTGTTGCTGTAATGTATAGTGAATTTCTTCTGGAAGCCCATCTCGAAATAGTTTGACTAATCGATCGCAAAGAATCGAGCATTGTAAGCTTGTTCGCTCATCCCTTCTAGTTGATTTTCTTGCACTTACAAATTCATTTAACCACTTATCCGTTGACACAACGGCCATATTATCACCTCTTCACAGCATATGTCTTGAATAGACAATCGGCTAGTGATAAATGCATCAAATCGCATATATTAGCTTGTAATGACATTGAAAGGAGGAATATGTGTGAATCCAGCTGATGCTTATAGTCTTTGCTGTAAATATCATGGTAAACGTGTTCGAATCTCGGATTCATCTGGTAAAGTACATGTTGGAGAAATCACAAGGGTAGATAGAAGACAGGTATGGATTCTACCTGATAGAAGATATAGTGGTTATGGTTTAGGGTTTTGGGGATTTGGAGGGTATGGAGGAGAAGGTTTTGGTTATGGAATTGCTCTAGGAACAATTTTAGGTATTGCACTAGCTCCAATTATTTTCTTCTAATTCAAACCTTTTATTTAAGTGAAAAAGAAGCCATTTCAAACATTGTTGAGATGGCTCATTTTTCATTATTGAACTTGCTCTTGTTGCTGTTTGCTTTCAATCAGCTCGGATATTGTAACAAATGTGTAGCCTTGCTTTTTTAATGCAGGTAGTATTTCTTCTAGTGCTTGAATTGTTTGTGTACGGTTCCCGCCACCATCATGAAATAAAATAACATCTCCAGGCCTTGTTCCCTTCATTATCTTTTGCACAATTTTCCTTACACCAGGCTCTTTCCAATCTTGCGTATCCTGATGCCAGGACCACATTACTACCTTATAGCCGTCCTTAACAGCAGCATTAATCATAGCATCCGTGTAATTTCCACCAACGGGACGGAATAAAACTGGGGAAAAACCAGTAATACTATAAATCGTGTCATTTGTCTGTTGAAGCTCCTCTTGCAATTTTTTGATGGAAACTTTAAATGGATGTGTATACGTATGATTTGCTAATTCATGGCCTTCTGTATAAGAACGTAAAACAAGCTCTGGATATTTTTCAGCATTTTTTCCAATAATAAAAAAGGTGGCTTTTGCATCATATTTTGCTAATAAATCTAGCACAGCCGCTGTGTATTTAGGATGTGGACCATCATCAAAGGTGAGTGCAACAATTTTATCCTCTGTTTTGATATCCCAAACAACTTCCCCTGTCTCCTCATAATAAGGACGACCTTTATCTGCGTAGCCTTCCTGCACTAAAAATCCCGAGATGATTAAAAAGAAAACCATAAAAATGAATACGTAAATACGTGTCATAGCATCACCTCCCAAGTCCGAAATCACAGAACTCCGTCAACTTACTATTTACGAATTGCCATGAAATATACTTGTGAAGGATTGTCTGTTTTCTCCTTTTAATTACTTCAGGAAAATTTTTAAACGTTCTTTATAATTTTGAACAATATGTGAAAATCTTTGAATCGTACTTTATTTTTTTATTTATTGATGTAAAATGAAATTAAATCTGATATATAACAGTTATTATAAATACTTAAATGTTATGTAACACAAAAAAGGGGATGACATATATGTGGATTATTACAGTATTTGAAGAAAACACTTATCGCATGTTTGAGTATAGTTCTAAACGTGAGGCAACAAATGCATTACATAAATTTAAAGAAACTGCTTTGCTTTCTTATACAAGATAATAACGGATAAAAGGAATCTATTCATTTGAGTAGATTCCTTTTTGTTATAAAGTACCTCCGATGCTTCCCCCCTAATTCCTTTCATCCTTATACATCTAGCAACATATTTAGTTTTTTTCATGAAAATGTCGAACACCTTGCTAGCCTTCACCATATGTATATAGAGAAAAGGAGTGATTTCAATGGTGACAATTGAACCTATTATGATTAAAGGGCATTTCTTCACTGCAGTAGTTGTGCAATTACCTAAAACAACATTACTAACCATTTCTAATGATACAGGCTACATTATGTGTGGTGCTTTAGATGTCGGCCTATTAAATAGTCGCCTAGTTGATCGGAAAATTATTGCTGGTCGTGCAGTAGGCGTGAAAACAATTGACGAGCTATTAACAGCTCCATTAGAATCCGTAACATATGAAGCAGAACAGCTTGGTATTACAGAAGGAATGACTGGCGTAGAGGCACTTTTAAAAATGATCTAATTGGCTAAAAAAAGCGTCAACTAGACGCTTTTCTTTTTTGTTTGCTAACAAATTTGAATAAGCAATTTCCCTATTTCCCATACTGTGGGAAATAGGGAGTTGTTAATATGAATAGTAAGCAACATGTTAAAATACACGTCACCTTACTTATTATTGTTTTAATTGTTTTCATCTGGTCTTTTATAAAGCCTTCCTCCTATTTAGATTGGCTAGCTGAAGTTAGTCCGGGAATTGTGGCAATAATAGTCGTTATTTGCATTTATCGTAGATTCCGCTTCACCACATTTTCTTATTTTATTATCGCTCTCTTGTCGATCCTGACATTTATAGGGGGGCATTATACCTATTCGGAAGTCCCTCTTTTTAATTGGGTAAAAGATGAATTTCATTTACAACGTAATAACTATGATCGCTTTGGCCATTTTTTAAAAGGTTTATTAGCCATCGTAATAAGGGAAATACTAATCAGGAAAACACCACTTGCAAAAGGAGCTTGGCTTACAGGTATTACGATCAGTATTCTGCTCGCAATTGCTGCTTTTTATGAAATCATTGAATGGTTAAGTACAAGAATCTCGAAGGGAAGTAAAGGAGCAAAGGATTTTTTAGGCATGCAGGGAGATAAATGGGATGCACAATGGGACATGTTTTTAGCCTTGCTGGGAGCTATTTTAGCTTTACTTCTATTCACAAAGCTACATGACAAATTTTTAAAAAGAATAAATAAATCATAAATATTTTTGCATAGCATGATTATATAACCCATGAAAGGTGGTATTAGATGTACTATGCACAGGTCAATCAACAAACACATCATCCATCACGTACTATGATT
This sequence comes from Lysinibacillus capsici, assembly GCF_020217405.1. Classification (NCBI taxonomy): domain Bacteria; kingdom Bacillati; phylum Bacillota; class Bacilli; order Caryophanales; family Bacillaceae; genus Lysinibacillus; species Lysinibacillus capsici. The sequence goes on from NZ_CP084108.1 coordinate 4,422,070, forward strand.
GTAATCGGCTATGGACAGGTAATGGCTACACCTAACTCTGTACAATTACAAATTGAAGTCCAAACACAGGGCAACCATGTACAAGGTTCTCAACAGGAAAATGCGGCAATCATGAATGAGGTTATGCAATCACTTATCGCACTTGGTATTCCAAGAGAACAAATTCAAACTGCTAGTTATACAATCACACCACTATATAATTTCGAAGATGGCAAACAAACTTTTAATGGCTATGAAGTAGTCAATGCCATTTCCGTCAACGTTTCAGATACCAATGATTTGGGCTTAATCATTGATACGGCTGTAGAAAATGGGGCAAATCGAATAACCAATATTCAGTTCAAAATAGCCCATACCGATGCTTACTATCAGCAAGCATTAAGTTTAGCGCTACAGAATGCTCAATTGAAGGCGAAAACAATAGCAGAAACTATGCACCTGCCTTTGCAGCCACCCCCTGTAGAGATTGTGGAAGAGCAGGCTAACACACCTATCCTTTATCGCTCTATGGCTGTATCCTCGGGAATCACGCCTATAGAACAGGGACAAATTGCTATTGATGCTTCTGTTCGTGTAAAATTTCAATACTAAAGTTAGAGCCTTCCGCTAGTCAAAGTGCAGAAGGCCCTCATTTAATTACAAGTGTATTTTTTTCAATAAGGATTTCATCATCCTGAGTTTTAATAACCATATCAAAATGTTGGCAATGTGGATGCATAAATAATTCATATTGAATACGTCGCTCATCATGTGATTGTTTTAAATAATTTATATCTGTCCCTCTTTCAAGCACATCACGATCTGATCTTCTCTTAAGCTCTGTATCCCCATCCGTATAAAAATAAATCTTTAAATCCAGTAACTCCGGATCTATAAATGCTACACACATTCCTTCTACTATCGTGATCTGTTTTTTCGAAGAAATTAATGTACTTTTCATATAATGTGTATCGATTGTCATTAAATCGAGTCCTGCTCTTATCATCTGAACATCTCGCTCCAATGATGGCAGATGATGAGCTGCGGGATGACAAGCCGTCATTTTAAAACGATGATGCTCATTTTGATATGTATAATCAAGTATTGTTTGCTTGCGAATATTCGAATTCACAATATACGGATCAGTATTCAAATAATTCACTTGATCTTGATGTAAAGCATGTATAAGTTTTTTGGCAAATGTCGTTTTTCCAGCAGCTCCATGACCAGAAATGCCGATTATGATTTTTTTATCAGCTTGTTTAACCCATTTTAAAATTTCCTTTAATATCGTCTCCATCTTACTCTCCTTCACTATAAAAGGTATGGCAAGAAACAATTCCTACCATACCAATTAATATTAGCCTTCACTATACTGTGCACCCCATATTTGCTCTATCATTACTTCATTATGCTTAGGGCTTAGTAGAAAAACATCTGGGTTGCTTAAATTTTTCCAACAGTGAAAATCAACATCCTTATCATAATACTTCAGTAGTAAAGAGATGATATTGCCATGACTTACGATTAATGTATGATCAACATCCTGTTCAAATGCATCTTTTACAAGGTCTACAATTCGATGCATCGCTTCATTACTGGATTCTCCACCATCATATTTTAAATCCATATCAACAAATGTCGCCTGTAATTTTTCGTACCAATCTGGAAAATCTCCAGTACTTAAAAGGCGCTCCGAAAGACGTTCATCCATTTCAATCGTCATACTTTTTCTACTACTTAATGGTTCAATGGATTGGATTGCTCGTAAGAAAGGGCTAGATACAATTCGATCAATTTTTAGATCTTTGAAAAACTCAGCTAAACTATCTGCTTGCTCTATTCCCTTCTGTGTTAAGGGTGCATCTAGTGATTGCCCTTGTGCTAGACAATGTCTAATGACATAAATTTTCCCCATAACAACCTCCTAGTTTAGAAAGTAATTTATTTACAATTATTATAATCCCTTTACTAAAATAGTTGCTATTCATTATCTCACTTGTTCGACATTTTTCCGCCCAAAATAATTCGTCCCTATCACACCAATAATAATCATGATGCCACCAATAAGATGATTTAGATGGAAATCTTCCTGTAAAAATAAGACCCCTGCGAAAATAGTAATAAGTGTTGCAAAATTGCTAAAGACACTCATTTTAGATGCTTCCAATTTAGATAAAGCATAATTGGATAAATAGGATGTACCGAGTGAAGATAGTATACCTAAATATAAAATAGCGAAGACAAAATGAGCATGTGTTAATGGCTTAAAAAATTCATTGAGTGTTCCATTCATCATATGACTTCCAAGAGCCATTCCATTAAAAATAACAAATCCACATAATGTCATGACATATGTTAATGCTAGTAAAGAATATTTCTTGGTAAGCCCTCTAGCAAAAATAGTATAAAGCGATGTCGCAATCGCTGATAGTAAAATAAATCCACTTCCTATAATATTTCCTGTAGTAGCATTTGCTCCATTCATCATTAATAAATAAATGACACCAAGTACAGACAAACTTACAGATACAAGCTGACCTCGTGTAGCTTTTTCCTTTAACAATAAACCTGCCAATGCTAATGTAAAAATAGGGATTGTCGCTTGAATAATTCCCGCCTCTGATGAGGAAATTTTAGCAAGTCCAAGCACTTGAAAGGTAAAAAAAGCAATAGGATACAAGATGGCTAACGGTAATATTTTTAGTAGGTCCTGCATGTTCATTATTAGCTTATTTTTTGTCATTACCATGATTATAACAATACCGATGAATGCAAAAGTAAAACGATGTGCAAGTATATCAATAGGACTTGCTACAGTCAACGTAACTTTCACAAACATAAATGAGAGCCCAATGACAAATGCATAAATTATTGCTGCTATATAAGCATTTCCATTTTCTGACATAGTATAGTACTCCTTCTTTAAACATTCCGGCCGGTATAGTTATCGTATTAAATAGAGAACTTATTGACGATATAAAAAAAACACATCTGTACCGATACAGATGTGCTGGAGGTTATGTATGCTTAAATACGAATGGATTTATTCTCAGCTCCTGACTCAGATCCAAACAGGCTCACTTCAAGCAGGGGCAAAGCTCCCCTCGATTCGCCAGTTATCACAGCAATTTTCCTGTAGTAAGAGTACGATTTTAGCATCTTTAAAAAAACTGGAGGATCAGCATCTTATCTATTCAATGCCTAAAAGTGGCTACTATGTTGTTGATCATCAACTGCCCATCCAACCAAAAATGAAAAATTACATAGATTTTGCTACATCTTCGCCCAATTGGCATGCATTCCCTTATCAAGATTTTCAGCATTGTATTAATAAGGCCATCGACACATACCAAGCAGATTTATTTAGATATGGGACACCAAAAGGCCTACCGTCATTAATAGCGGAAGCAAAAAAACTATTAACAGGCTATCAACTGTTTACAAAGGAAGAAAATATTTTCATTACTTCAGGTGTCCAACAATCTCTATCCTTGCTAAGTATAATGCCCTTTCCAAATGGTCGCTCAACCATCTTAGTGGAACAACCTAGCTATCATTTGTATATGGATTATTTAAAAACCTATGAACTTCCGGCAATGGGCATCAAAAGAACAACGGATGGCATTGATTTAGATGAACTAGAAAACATTTTTAGTAAACACGATATAAAGTTCTTTTATACGATGCCACGTCTGCACAACCCTCTAGGAACTTCCTATAGTAAAAAAGAAAAGGATGCAATCCGAAAACTTGCCTATAAATATAATGTGTATATAGTTGAAGATGATTATTTAGCGGATTTTGAGCAAAATACAAAAATAGATCCCCTATTTACGGAGGATACACAGGATCGGGTTATTTATTTAAAAAGCTTTTCTAAAATCATGTTTCCTGGCTTACGTATTGGACTTGCCGTTTTACCAAATGTTTTGATAAATACCTTTCAACAGTATAAAAATACCACTGATATTGATAGCTCCATGATCTCCCAAGCTGCATTAGTGCTCTACTTGAAAAGTGGTATGTTTGAACGTTATCAGAAAAAAGTCAGTGAAGCTTATGCAAGCCGAGCAAATCAACTTCAACAATCTATAGCAACTCATCTGGCAGACTATCAATCCTCTAAGGAAATCTGTATGCATAGCCATATCATTCTACCGAGACAGGTGAATACTTCTAAGATTATTGATCATTTAGCACAACAAAATATTTTGTTAGATCCTATTAAACGCAATTATTTAGATGCATTTTATCAGGAACGTATTATCAAACTAAATGTATCGAATATAGACGAATCCCAGATTGATGTTGGCATAAGGGAAATCGCGCTAGCCCTTCATAACACGAGCAATTATTTCTAAAGCACATTATTCATGAAACCTTATTGTAGCTCATATAATTAGACATCATAAATTGGTTCAATAAGGAGGATTCAATGCAATCTGAGAAATTGCGACTAAGGAAGATTCAACGTCTTGCATATGAAATTATGGATGAGATGCACAAAGAAAAGCATCGCACAGAAATGCACAAATTAATTCCGATTATTGATAACTTGTCGCGGGCAATTGGGGATTTAACAGATTCTGTTGGTAAATACTCACTGGATTATGTAGAAGAAAAAGTAAAAAATGCCCATGCTCTTTTATTTAACAAAGAAAAGGTAGATATTTATTAATAAAGACAGGGAAAAAGGGTAACCATATACATGGCTACCCTTTTGGCATTAATGCGTTTCAGGTTCGAATGTTTTACAGTCTGTTTCCTCGCTGTTGGAAGCATGTTGTCCCTTTTGGCTGACAACATAAATTTTTTCAGCTGTGCATTTGTTACCAGAATCCCAAAATGTGCAGTTATTGACTTCACAAAGAATTTCTTGTGCCATCGTCTCACACCTCCTCCTTGTTATCTTTAACAAATTAGAGGTAATCAATACGTTATTGAAAAAAGTCATCTTGCACTTTTGTCAGTGCTGTCTGATTTACTCCATACTGAAGTCTAGATTAGTAGGATGATTTGATAAATGTTCCTGCGTAAGCATATTTGTTGAGGGTACCTTGTTGTCAACTTCTTCAAAACGGAAGCCATCTGCCCAGACTTTACCCGAACCAATTAGTAACACACCAAAATAAATGGAATGACCTTCTTCAGGTACGTCTAAGACAATAGAATAATGATTCCATTCAGTAGAACCTGTCACAGGGCGTTGATCCATATTATCAAATTGAATCGTATCTCCTGTACCATTGTCAATACTCATCCATGCACCACACTTTGTTGCATCTGCCGTCTTTAAGTAGCATGACATTTTCAAGCGTTTCCCTTTATAGTCAGCTGCCTGAAAACCCTGCATCATTGTAGCAAATTGACTATGATTTACTGAGGCAGTTGTGGAATACAATACTCCTGAACGCTTCCCTGAATGAAATACCTTGTCATCTGTATGAAATTTATACAATTCTGGATTAGCACCACTCAACACCCAACCTTTAACCTGTTCAACTGTTTCCATGTAATGTTCCTCCTCCATCATATTTAATGATTGCATTACTTTTCGATACTTCCCTGGTGGTAAAGCATAAACTTCTTTAAAGGCTCTTGTAAAAGCCTCTTGTGATTGAAACTGAAGTGTAACAGCAATCGTTAATATCGATACATTAGAGTACATCAAATAACTCGCTGCCATAGCTAGCCGACGTATACGAATATATTCACCAATCGTAAATCCCGTTTCTTGCTTAAAAATTCGGCTTAGATGGTACTTCGAATAGCCAGCAGTATTAGGAAAACATTCAAAAGAAATTTCTTCCATCAATTGCTCCTCGATATAGGCAATAGTTCTTTGTGTCGCTTGACTATACTCCATGTTACTCACCTCATCTTTATCATACTGGAGATGGAAACCGTTTTTTTGATGAAGGTTGCTAAATTTAGCTTAATCAATTATTTTTGTTGGTGTTGCTTCTTGCACAACGATGAGACCATCATAGGCTTCCTCAGGTGTCATTTTAATGGTGTACAGCATTTGTGTCAGCTTATACCATGGACGAAAATCATCGCCGATATTGCCCATTCTTTGCTTTTTTGAAAGAATATTCGCAAGCTCCTTCGATTGTTTGGCAGCTTCAAAATCCACATAAAAGATGTTATTGTCAATATCACTAAAGGCATCCACTAAAGCATTGTGATGCTCAATCGTATATTCCTTTCGTTCACCAGACCCATTTTGTGCCTGGAATGTATTTTTCACAAAGTCTGTGCCAATCGCAAAATATTGATCTTTATATTGCTCACTTAAATAATGCCCCATCGATTGATAGCCTGCCATCGTAGCAGAAGTTTTCTCAATATGACCATTATGAGCAGACATTAATACTTTATCATGACCTTGCATTGCTTCATATTCAATAATCCATTGTAAATTTTCAGCTAAATATTCGTCCCGTAAATTCATATAATTATCTTCATTTAAAAATAATTGCGTACGCTGCTTCATAATTTCCGCATATTGAACAGCAAAGGAGAATTCATCCTTTGAAGATTTTTTCTCATACATCGCTTTGTTTGATTGTAAATCGTTGATGATTGTATCAATCGTTTTATCTAGCTCAATTAGCTGACTATCCGATAATTCTCTCATCGTTTTGTTGGAAACATGCTCTAGCTTAGTCGTGAATCTTTTTGCATTGTCAGCATGTACCTTGGCGTAATAATCAAGTAACCCCTTTTTACTGTAATCATAGCGCTGCATATCATTGCCATAAAAATAAATTTTCTCTTGATCATCAACTGTCTGATTATAGTCATGCATCCACTGCACAAACTCTACCATTTGTTCTGTTTTGTAGATGCCATAGTCTAACGCTTTTATAGCTTCCTCCGCCGTTCCGACACCGTTTTCGATAAATTGATTTATCTGCTGGGCACCACCAAAATCTCCTTCTAAAACGAAAACATGGACATTTTCATTTTTTATCATCGCTTTAAATATATCTCTTTTTAATGTTTGAAATTCGATATTGCCATGTGTTGCTTCCCCAAAACCAATAATTTTTACATCATCAGGAATGTTGATATCTTTAATTTCATTCGTATATTGTGCGGCATCTTTTACAGCCTCTCTCTGTCCACATCCTACTAAAGCTACTAATAGCATCGATGCAGTTAAAAAACGTAAGCTACGTTTCAGCATTCTCATTCTCCTTTTAGCTTAAATAGATTTTCGCTGGAAATAGTAATATCCTCCGAGGAAAAATACGATGAATCCGCCACCTACTACGGTTAACAATTGCTCCCACGGTACAAAGAATACATCGTCTGTATTGCCTCCTATATACATCATCGAAAAGGGTTGTGCCCAAGGATAATACGGACCAATTCTTTCAGAATTCACTGCTAAAATTGATGGTAAAGTAAATATGACATTAACAGCAAAGGGAGCAGCAAAGCTTTTAAACATAATGGACATCCACAATTGCAAGGCTACTAATGGCAATGTCGCTACCCAGCCTCCCACTATGCTTTTCCAAACAATCTCCATAGGGAAAGAATCTGTATAGCCTTTTACCATCCCAACAGCAAAGACCGAGCCTAAATACAATATCTGCATTGCTAAGACAAGGAGCATAATCAATATGTATTTAGCTACAAATACTTTCCCTCTTGTTACTGGTAATGCTAAAAGCTGCTTCCATCCACCAGACTGATGTTCATACCTACAAATAAGACTGGTAAAAACACCAGAAATAAGAGGTAAAAATAATAGAGCATATGTTAAATTCATCGAAAATAACGATATATACCACTCATTGATTTCAATCCCCTGCATGTTGTCCTCTAAATTAGCGGATAGTCCTATAAAAAGTCCCATCATGGGTCCTGCTAAAATAATTGGTACCATTTTTGATTTACGTAACTTAAACCACTCAGCTTGAAGTAAAGCAATCATTATTTCACGTCCCTTCTTGCAAAATCAACCATGCCGATAATATAGAGTAAGATACCAATTCCTACGCCTAATAAGACATTGATCATCGGCTCATTCCATTGGTTCATCAATGATGGCCATTTCCATATCATCCAATCTGGAAGAACATAGGAAGAATAGGCAAAAATCACCCCAAAAATGCCTACAGTTATCGGAATCCCTTGATTATGACTTACACTCGCTATCCACAATTGAATTGCCAAGATAGGTAATGCTGCAAACGCAGGGAAATAGCTATATTTGGCAAGCTCCATGTAAGGTACCGTGTCACCTAATTCTAAAAACAGCCCGTAACTCAGCGTAAAAAACATTAATAACGTTGAGGCGAAAAATAGTAAGATAGCTAACAGCGTAAATTTAGACAAATATACGGTTAATTTGGAAACAGGTAATGCAATGAGCTGCTTCCAAGCATTGGTCTCATTTTCAATGCTTGCTATGAATGACGTAAGAATGGCAATACCCAAGACTATGGCAAGCGGTGTAAATGAGTGCACATTTAATAAGAAATAGCCCCAATCATCCTCACTTTGCTGTAAGAGATAATCCTTTCTTACGCCATAATTGACCATTTGCAGAGCAACCACCCCTAAAGGGCCAATAAGCGTTAGAAGCCATAATCCTTTACGTTTGATTTTTAAGAAGTCAGCAGTTAATAGCTTTCCCATCATATCCCCTGTTCTCCCATCGTCATTTGGAGGAATATATCCTCCAATGAACGTTTCTCTTCCTCGACTCGGAATACCGATATACCCTCCTGAACAAGAACTTGGACAATATGAGCAACCTTTTCATCCGAGCACTCTTCTAAGAAAATCACCCCATCCTGATAATCTGCCTTAATACCATTTGCTAATAAGAAGCGCCATCCTTTTTCACCATTGTTTACTTTAAAGGTAACCTTTGGTCGGGCAAATCGACGCATAGCTTCAATAGAATCTTGGAAAATTAATTTCCCTTTCGAAACAATCCCCACTTGTGTTGCCATTTGATCAATCTCTGATAATAAATGGCTGGAGATTATAATGGTCATGCCATATTCCTCTGGTAATCTTTTAATTAAATTACGAATCTCTATAATGCCTGAAGGATCGAGGCCATTCGTTGGTTCATCTAAAATAAGTAATGCAGGACTATGTAGTAAAGAAGCAGCAATACCAAGACGTTGCTTCATTCCTAAAGAGAAACCTTTGACCTTTTTATGGGCAGCTTCCTTCAAACGGACAATGTCCAAAACTTCATCGATTCGAGTTTTCGGTACACCTAGTATTTTTCTTAGTGCCTCTAGATTCTCATATGCCGTTAAATGTGGATAATAAGAAGGGTTTTCCACCAACGAACCAATCTTAGCTAAAATTTGGATACGTTCCTTCGTAATATTCTTTTCAAAGACTTTAATTGTTCCAGAAGATGGCTTCATTAAACCTAGAAGCATTCGAATTGTAGTCGTTTTACCTGCCCCATTCGGACCTAAAAATCCATATATTTCACCTTTGCGTATTTGCAAGTTCAAATTTGAGACAGCTTGCTCTTTCCCAAAGCTTTTTGATAAGTTTTGTGTTTGTACGATATATTCCAATGTCCTCACCTCTTTAACTATCTTAAAAAGGGAAGTTTAAAAAAAGGTATGGGCTACGTTTAAATTTTGTTTAAAAAATCATTTCTATCATAAAAAAAATCTGCGAGTCATTTATTTCTCAAGCTTCGCAGATTTTTTTATGATAATTTTTGTACCAGAGTGATCGGAAAGGATATCCCATTCAAGATGCATGCCCTTTATCATGACATCAACAATTGATAAGCCGATTCCAGCGCCCTTTGCATTCGACTCATTTTTCATCCCTTGACCATGATCCTCCACAATAAATGCTGTATAACACGCCGTCGATTCCGTTTTCACACTTATATACTTACCACTATTCGCGTGGCGCAGTACATTTTGAAAAATATTATCAAATACTCTCCCTAACCATAATGGATCAACACGCCATTCAATAGGCTCAAATGGCTGTAGCTCAATATCGATTGTGAAACCTTCTCGCTCGAAAACTGGATACCATGTCGTTAGATGTTCCCTTACAAATCGGATAACATTGATGTCTCTCGGTTCAAATTTATATTTACTTGCCATAAGCAATGTGTAGGACATCAAATTTTCAATTAAAGCATCAATATTCACTATGGATGTGTCCATAGCCTTTAATGCCTGCTTCCCTTCCTCAGATAACGCTTCTTTGCTAATTGTATAGGATTGGGCTCTTACCTTCGTTAAAGGTGTCCTTAAATCATGTGATAGATTAGCAATCAATTCACGTCTTAGCTGTTCTTCCTTCTGTTGACGCTGTTTACTGTCTCGCAGTTCACAAACCATTCTGTTAAAACTATGCTCCAATTGCCCAATCTCATCTCGTTTTTTCACCTGAATTTCAATAGGTAAACCATCTACATCACGTATCTCCATAGCCTCTTGCAGATATAATAGTCTTTTTCGAATTCCCTTGAAAAATAAAAGCGAAACTACAATAAAAAATAAAATAACCGCAATAACACCAAAAAATAAGAAGTTACCATAGTTATCATAGACCTTTATAAGTGGAGGATTAAAAGCTACCCTTGGAATCTCTAATACAATAAAGCCATTTGATATGTCATCACCTAAGAAGGCTATAACAGTAAATGGATCATCTCCATAACGTTCTTTTATAAATTGAGTTGTATAGGCTGGTGTCCACTTTGCTGGTAACTGATCCTTCACATTCCATGTAGTCAGTAAGTTCCCCTCTTCACTTACCCAAAACATAGAAGCCGTAGGAAATTGCTCTTGCCACTTTTGAAATAACTGCGTAATCGCATCATCTGTTGCATTGGTCATATTTTTAGCCTGTGCATGCCATTGCTCTTCAATATCACTTTCTACAAGTACTCCACTTGAAAATTCTCCTGTCCCTGTCTTTGTAATGCCTAATACGAAAATAGCAACACCCAGATAGGAAATTTGTACAATAGATATGGCTAATAAAATAATGAGCATATATTTTGCTAATAATGATCGAAAAAATTTCATTGTTTCACCCTATAGCCAATGCCTCGGATTGTTTCAATAATCATAGGCTTTGCAGGATTGATTTCTATTTTTTCTCTTAAGTAACGAATATGCACCATGAGTGTTTTATCACCTTCTATATAGCTCTCACCCCAAACACCCTCATAGAGTTGTTCCTTCGTTAAAATTTGATTTAAATGACGTATAAAATACTGTAATAAATAAAATTGTTTTCCTGTCAAAAGAATTTCTTCTTCATCAATTGTATTGATTATTTGCATATCTTTCGTATCAATTTTAAGGTGCTGCAATGTCAGTACATCCTCACTTTTTTGATATCTTCTTAATAATACTTCCAGTCTTGCTACGAGCTCATCAGGGTGAAATGGCTTTGTTAAGTAATCATCAGCAAAATGTAGCCCTTCAATTTTATCTTCAACAGCTGTTCGTGCTGATAACATTAGAATTGGCAGATCTTTATTTTCCCGTTTAATTCTTTTACCTATGGAGAAACCGTCCAATCCAGGTAGCATCACATCCAATATAGCAATATCTTTTGAGTTAATATGTTGCTCAAGCCCCTCCCCTGATTCTAGCCATGTCACATCATAGCCTCGTTCAGTTAATTCTTTGCTTACCCATTGTCCGATTTCTTTTTCATCTTCTATGTACAATATACGAATCAATGTTCATCCTCCTTGATACATTTAACTTGAAATAAAAAATTTATAATTTCCATACATGGTTATTATAGGGGAACTGTTATTTATTTTCTTAGGAAATTCAAAAACGTTGACTTATTAAAAAAAGCAACTACTAAAAGTTGCTCTTTTATTGTATACGTTGCTACTTTATCACATGCTTCAAATTCATTTAGAAAGGTGTTGGGAATCTGTATTACAAGGCAAACCTCAAAGCATGGTAAGAATCATATACCCCTAAAGTGTGAATGTTTTCCGTAAATGTTACTCACTTCACATTTAGGTGCTGGAAAAAAGAAACTTCACTTCTTGTTTTTTTGATAAATATGCTAACATGGCCCTAACTATATTAAAAGTATTAGAGAAATATAATTTACTTAGGTTTTACTTATAAATAGAGGGGTGTTTATGTTTGGATATAAGACAGCTACGCTATTTTATAGCAATTGTGGAGGAAAAAAGATTTCTGCTGCGGCTGAAAGGTTACATATTTCTCAACCACCATTAAGTCAGCATTTAAAAACGATGAAGGAAGAACTGGTTCAAAGTTGGTAGAAAGGAGCGGCAAGTATTTTGAAGTAACTGAAGCGGGAAATACGTTATATAAATATGCATTGCAGGTTGCACAATTAATGGAAGAGGCAGAAGCAGAGGTTAAGGATATTGGATTAGGCCTTCATGGTCGATTGACATTGGGCATTAATACATTTTCAGTTGTTGAGCTACCTCCATTACTACAACAATTTCAACAATATTATCCAAAGGTGACTTATAAAATTCAACAAAACGAATCTTCTTATCTATGTAAATTAGTAAGGGACCGTGTTGTAGAACTTGCCATCATTCGCTTACCTTTAGAATTAGATGATTTCCCTGTTCTTCATATGTACACTGAACCATTTTACTTTATACAATCCAAAAAATTCGACTTCTTAGAACACGATGTATCTTTAGCTGACATACAAAATTGGTCAATCCTTTTACCAAGCACTGAAGGCTTAGGCGTACATTATTCGATATTAGAAGCATTTTCTCGCTTCCAGTTGCAGTCCCGCATTGTTGGAGAATGCTCAGATACGGCACTGTTAATGAACTTAATCGCTTCTGGCTTTAGCTCCTCTATCGTACCTGAAACTATTTTAAAGCAATATGGAGATTTACCACTTCATGCATATAAAATTCCATCAGCAGAATTATCCACCGCAATAGGACTCGTATGGCTGAAGAATCATTATTTATCTAAAGCCGCTCAAAACTTTGTGGATTTAATGAGGGAGCATTATTGTTAACGATTAATAAAAAAGAGAACAAATTAGAAGCGTTAGTTTGCTCTCTTTTTGAACAGTTATTGAATAATCAGCATATCATTCTCATCAAACTGCCACATGTCGCCATAGGCAACTTCCCAATAGTAGCCATTTGGATCTTGAAAATAGCCACTATAGCCACCCCAAAATACTGTTACGGGCTCCTTAACAATTTTTGCACCCGCCTTTTTTGCTAATGCAAAGACTCGATCTACTTCTTCTTTTGATTTACCATTATAGGCAAGAGTGATTCCACCAAAGCCTTGGCTAATTTCTGGTGGATTGGATTCATTGATATCTTTGATTAAACGTTCAATTGGAAATAACGATATTTTTGTTCCTCCATTATTAAAGAACATGACATCGGGATTCGTCTCTTCTCCGTATACCACCACTTCAAAACCCAGCCCCTCTCGGTAAAAATTGAGCGATTCTACCATATCTTTAACACCTAATGTAATTAAATTTAAACGATTCATCTTCAAAATCCCCTTTTTAAAGTATTACTACTTTAATTCTCTACCGAACGTATATTTCCTTTTATTACCGCAAGAAAAATATTTGATTAATTGTCTCCAAAGACTTTTTGTAGGCCACTCAATATTTTTTACTAGTTGTTAAGACCAATCAGGTGTGACATTTTTAACTTCATCAATAAATATTTTTATTCCTCAAATCATTGCCAGCTCACAAAAGTTACCTCTACGTTTCTATGACACAAAAAAGTACGTACTTTTTTTGAGAGTTTCTTAGCAGCATAATGAGTAAGCAATCAAATAATCACAAAACATGGAGGACTAAAAATGATTACTCATTTACAAGATACAATGACTTTAAATAATGAGCTTCAAATGCCTGGTATGGGTTTAGGGGTTTTTCAAGTAGAAAATGATGCTACAGCTGAGATGGTAAAAAACGCTATTGAGGTTGGCTATCGAAGTATAGATACTGCTGCTATTTATGGCAATGAAACAGGTGTAGGAGAAGGTATTAAACAAGCTCTAGTATCTACTGGCTTACGTCGTGAAGATTTGTTTATCACATCTAAAGTATGGAACGATGGTTTAAGCTATGATGAAACAACTGCAGCATATGAAGAGAGCCTAAAAAAATTAGGATTAGATTATTTAGATCTTTATCTAATTCATTGGCCTGGTAAAGATAAATATGCTGAATCGTGGAAAGCACTTGAAGACCTATATGAACAAGGCAAGATCAAAGCAATCGGTGTATGTAACTTCACTGTAGCACACTTGGAAAACTTATTATCATTTGCTCGTATTAAACCTGTTGTGAACCAAGTGGAATTCCACCCACGCTTACAACAAGTGGAGCTTCGTTCATTCTGTGACAAGCACCAAATTCAACTTGAAGCATGGGCACCTTTAATGCAAGGTGGACTTCTTGAAGATGAAACAATTTCAAAAATCGCAACAAAATACACAAAATCAAATGCTCAGGTTATTTTACGCTGGGATGTACAAAATGGAGTAATTACAATTCCAAAATCAGTACGTAGAGAGCGTATGATGCAAAACGCTGATATTTTTGACTTTACTTTAACAGACGAAGAAATGGCATTAATCAATGAGATGAATCGTGAACAACGTGTTGGACCAAATCCAGATGAATTTGACTTTGCTCTATAAAAAAAGAGGAAAGAGACTGTCTTGTATATGACAGTCTCTTTCTCCCCTCATTATGATGTCTGCTGCATGGCGATATCATCATCACGTTGTTTTAACAGAACATCTTCACCTTTATCCTGTAATAATTCAACATGTTTTTCACCCCACGTACAAAGCATGTTCAGAATTGGTTCCATTCCTTGTCCATAAGGTGTTAATGAATACTCAACTTTTGGTGGTACTTGATTGAAGACCTTTCGATTGATTAACCCAGCCTGCTCCAGTTCCCTTAATTGGTTTGTGAGCATTTTTTGTGAAATACCTGGAATCAATCGTCGAAATTCGTTTGTTCGAATTTTACCATGGTGGTTTAAATGACAAAGAATAACTGGTTTCCATTTACCCCCAATAACTTCTAGTGTAGCTTCGACACCAATATTGTAAACTTTTTGCATCGTAAACCTCCTGTAATATCCAAAAGTAACGAAAAGTACTCTACATATCTTTTTGGTATGTATGAATATTACTACACAAAATAAAAAAAGCAAAGGAGATCGTAGTAAAATGTCAAAATCAAAAAAGCCAAATGCTAAACTCACCTTACTAGCACTTGCTATCAGTGCATTTGGTATAGGGTCCACTGAATTTATCAGTGTCGGACTTTTACCATTAATTACAGATGACTTTGGTATTTCTCTTAGCACAGCTGGCTTAACCGTTTCTATATACGCACTAGGGGTAACTGTTGGGGCTCCATTATTAACAGCTCTAACATCCCGCCTTAGTCGAAAAACCGTATTATTGCTTGTCATGTCCATTTTTATAGTGGGTAACCTAGCAGTCGCTTTAGCTCCTAATTTCGCTTTACTATTAATCGGACGTATTATTTCAGCATTAGCACATGGTGTGTTTATGTCCATCGCTTCTGTTATAGCAGCCGATGTAGTGGAACCAAATAAACGAGCAAGTGCTATCGCCTTTATGTTTACTGGCTTAACATTAGCTACTGTAACAGGTGTCCCACTCGGTACATTTATTGGACAAGTAACAGATTGGCGTATGTCATTCATTTTTATTGTCGTCATTGGAATTGTCGGTTTATTTAGTAATGCATTGTTAGTACCTAGCCAATTATCGAAAGGCAATCCCATCTCTATTCGTGATATTGGCAAAGTATTAGGCAATATTCGAATGATCTTAATACTATTTATTACCGCAATTGGATACGGCGGTGCTTTTGTTGTCTACACATATGTTTCACCTATTTTAGAGCAATATATGGGGTATTCCCCACATGCAGTCGTCATTATTCTAGTTGTCTATGGTATTTGTGTAGCTATCGGTAATACTCTAGGTGGTCATTTTGCTAATCATAATCCACTACGTTCCATCTTTATTATTTTTGTTGGACTTGCATTGGCATTACTTGGCATTGGCTTTACTCTTGAATCACCTATTATGGGATTAATGATGGTGCTGACAATGGGATTGTTTATGTTTATGAATGTCCCAGGATTGCAGCTATATGCTGTTCTACTATCTGAAAAATATATTCCATCAGCAATTTCAATGGCCTCAGCATTGAATATTTCCGCTTTCAACATAGGCATATTTTTAGGCTCATATATCGGAGGCTTTATTATTCGCCACCAATCGTTGGCGCATACGCCTATATACGGATTCCTGATGGTTATGCTAGCAGCAATTGTTACACTTTTATGGTTACTTTTCGATAACAAAAAACAATAACTCTCTGAATTTCATTTTGTATAAAAAAGTAGTAGAGAATGTGTATTGTTTGTTGATATGTTGTATCCTATAATTTACTTGAACCAAACGAGAATGATTATCATTCTAATTTAAAGGAATACTGTTTTAGTAAATCTATAGGAGTGAATAAAATGCGTAGAGGTCGATATTTTTCATTTGTAGTTTTCTTTGCACTAATATTCGTATTAAGTGCCTGTGGCTCAAATGAAGTAAAAGAGGATACAGCTACAGAAGAACAATCATCTAAAGATACAAGAATTGTAGAAGACGAGTTTGGAAAAGTAGAAATTCCTACAAATCCACAGCGTGTAGCTGCTATCTATTTGGAAGACTATTTAACTGCTTTGGATGTAAAACCCGTTGTGCAATGGTATCACCCATCTTGGGGAAAACAGGATTATTTAGGATTAGATGTCCCTGAGTTCGACATTACTGGTAGCATGGAAACATTATTACAAGCCAAGCCTGATTTAATCATTGTAGATGGTGCCGCAGATAAAGCAAAGTATGAGGAGTACTCAAAGGTAGCGCCTACTTACCGCTTGAAGGAAGATATTCTACAAGATCCACGTGAAATTGCAAAAACAATAGCTAATGTTTTAAATATTCCAGATAAAGCAAAAGAAATGGTTGATCGATATGAACAACGTGTTTCCGATTTAAAAGCAAAACTAGATGAATCAATTGGAGACGAAACAGTCGCTGTTGTACGACTAAATGTAGCAGATAATACATTAGCGCTATTTGGCATTAAAAATCGCTACTCTGGCTATATTTACACAGAGACAGGCTTAACACCACATCCATTAGCCCATGATATGGCAGAGTCCCAAGAGGTCTTATCAGAAGAGGCTATCACGGAATTAGATGCGGATCATATCATCCTTTTCCCTTCAAACGGTACATGGGAGTCTAAAGAAAACCAAGAAGCTATTAAATGGTTAGATAGTACACTATGGAAAACACTCCCTGCTGTAAAAAATGGGCACGTCTATATCGCTGACCGCACATATTGGCAATCAGGCGCAATCACAGCCAATTTGCTAAAGTATGATGATCTAGAGAAATGGTTCGTCAAATAATTTTCAAAAGAAAGC
Source organism: Lysinibacillus capsici (assembly GCF_020217405.1). NCBI lineage: Bacteria > Bacillati > Bacillota > Bacilli > Caryophanales > Bacillaceae > Lysinibacillus > Lysinibacillus capsici. The sequence continues at coordinate 4,439,585 of NZ_CP084108.1, forward strand.
TCTTAACGAGGGCTTTCTTTGGCTTAGTGTTAAAAAACAAAATAATCAATAGCACTTTTGTGAAGGAGAACATGGATAGGTGTTGTCACTCATCACTTCTTCACATTGAAATAAGTGCCTATTCTCTCTTTAATAGACTTTTTTGTTCCCTACTGCTAGTACGAAAGAAGAAAAGACACGTTAGCAGCATAGTTGATTGGAGTGGAGCCAGCGTCACTCCAAGGGGATTTAGTGTCACAGATGAGACCCTGGAGCGAACGTAAGTGAGTGAAGCGGCTCATCGGACGCCCCCTGGAAAGGACGCTGGCGGAGCGGAAATCAACCCCTTGCCTTGCTAAACGGGCTTTTTCTACTAGTCATATGATCTTTTTCAACAATATGAAGAACGCTCTTAATGAGGGCTTTCTTTGTGTTGTTATGCCAATTCAACACAAAGGGGTGAATTATCAATGGGTAACTTAACACATGTTTATACGTTACAAAATATCTCTTATGCAATTCAATCATCAAAAAAATTATTGATTAGTAGTGATTTCTATACACTTTTCATCGTAATGAATGGTAGTGGAAAACTAGAAATAGATCATGACACCATTCATTTTAGTGAAGAAAAGTGCATATTGATACCGCCAAATAACACGGTTAGTATCCACATTCAAAGTGAGCACCTTTGTTTTTATCAATTACAATTCAACATTGTCAATCTCAGCAATAGTCAGAATTCATATAGTCATTTTACAAGTATCATCGAACGACATCTTCTCCCCTTTTCACAATGTCATAGACTGCTAGAAGTCATCTATCAGAACCGGTTAGCGGAGCATGAACACACGATTTTTGAGCAGCATGTGCACTTTCAAGAGCTGATGTTATTGCTCTTACATCAAACCATACCCAAGCAGATGCAAAAAAATGATCGCCAATCTGTTGAGCAGTCCATTAACCATTTACATAAACATTTTGAAAAGGAGTGGACAGTTGAGCAGCTAGCACAGCTAGCTGACGTACCAAGGTGGAATTATACGCGCATTTTTAAAGATATTACGGGACAAATTCCCCTTCACTATTTAAATAACATACGTATTGAAAAAGCTAAGCAACTATTAATGACAACAAATGATCGAGTATTTGAAATTAGCCAATCTGTCGGATTTAATAATGAGTATTATTTCAATCGTCGTTTTAAAGAACATGTCGGCATCTCTCCAGGACAATATCGAAGAAATCAAAGCAGCCATCTACGTGTATTTGCACCATTCTTAGAAGATTTCTTTGTTGCGCTTGGGATTACGCCAATTGCTCAATTCAGTCATGCAAAATGGGGAAAACAAGACTATTTAGGTCTACAGGAAGTGCCAGATATCGATGTACAAAATAGAGAAATGGATCGACTCCTTTACTATAAGCCGACTTTAATTATGCTAGATTCTGGTGTAGAGCGTTGGGAATCCTTTCACCATTTAAATGAGGTAGCCCCCGTCTGCCATCTCTCACACCCTGGAGAGAATTGGCAATCTACTTTATTTAAAATTGCAGATCTAACAGGAAAAACCTCCTTGATGCAAGACGTAATCCTACAATATGAAGATAAAGTACAACAAGCAAAAGGAATTCTTAGCAAATCTGTTTATAGGCAAAGTGTGGCATTTCTCCGTATTTCAGCCATTGGCATTACTCTATACGCGGGCCCTGAATGTGGCTATACGGGCCCCATTTTATATCGTGACTTAGGTTTAATGCCACATTCACTAGTATGGAGTATTCCGCACAATCAACGTAAAGCACAACTGACATTTGCTCAATTGTTGCAATTAGATGCTGATCATTTATTTATTACCTTTGATAAACAACATTCCATTTATGAAAATGAGGAACGTGCTATTTTAAAAACTCCTACTTGGAAAAACCTAGCTGCCGTTAAAAGCAACTGTGTCTATGAAGTAGACTTTTTAACATGGATGAATTATGGCATTTTATCACATAGTAAAAAAATTGATGATGTCTTGAATGTACTTGGCTAAAAGGAAGCTTACTTTAGCTTCCTTTTTAAATGTTTGTCCTAAACATTGCACTGCTAATAACACCGAAAGCCGTTTGGCTACATAAGATAAGGTATCAGTTATAGGATAGGAGGAATGACCTTGTATTACAATCCTTATCCGTATTTTGTGCATCCCTATCATTATCCAACATCGCCTATCGCTAATCATTTTACCACTAGACCCTTTTCGCAACATCTAGCAATGCCGACCAATAATCCTTTTCCACCTATCGATACACACAAATTAAAAGCTTCAGCATCACGGATAAAGGCGATGATGCAACAAGCCCAATTACTTACGGATAAAATAGATAGCTCCCAACAATTCGCACATGATTTAATGAATGCTGCTCAACTTTCAAATAAAACAGAGGTTGAAAAATTAATCACATCAACAGGCATTACGGTGAAATTTGAAACAAACTATACACCAGACAGTTTTAGAATACGTCTTATTGATCATGATTGTTGTGGAGTCACCTTAAATTTGAATTGGTGAAAATTCCTAGTGAACTTGTAAACTATAAAAAACTATGCTAAAGTGTTTGTATTGTTATTTCTGAAAATTCTTATATTACTTTTCTTATCAAGAGAGACGGAGGGATTGGCCCGATGAAGTCTCAGCAACCAGCTAACAGTATGGTGCTAATTCCAATTGGCAAAATGATCAGCCTTGAAGATGAGAAGAAGAACTACCGTTGTTTCAAGCAGGAGTCCTCTTCTATTAGGGGACTCCTTTTTATTTACCACTATTTTTTACAGAAAGCAGGGAAATCGATGTCGAATGAACTTTTGCAAGCATTGGAATTATTAAAATCGAAACAGTGGGTTGACTTAACACATACTTTCGGCCCTAATTCACCACATTTTTTTATGTTTGAGGACGCTAAATTTGAAACATTATTTTCTCATAAGGATGGTTTCTTCGCTCAACAATTCACGTTCCCTGGTCAATATGGCACACATATCGACCCACCCATTCATTTTGTGCGAGATACTCGCTACTTAGAAGAATTAGAACTAAAAGAGCTTGTTCTCCCCCTTGTTGTTATTGATAAATCACAAGAGGCTGCGAGCAACCATGATTTTACATTAAGTGTAGAAGATATTCTTAATTTTGAGGACAAGCATGGAGAAATTGAATCAGGAACATTTGTTGCATTACGTACAGATTGGAGTAAGCGCTGGCCAGATAAAGAGGCTTTCAGTAATAAGGATGCAGATGGACATAACCATATCCCTGGCTGGGGTTTAGAAGCTTTACAGTTTTTACTAACAAAACGTAAGGTAAGCGCAATTGGTCATGAAACATTCGATACAGACTCTGCTGCTAATTTTCGTAAAAATGGCAAGCTAGATGGCGAATATTTTGTGCTTGACCAAGACACCTATCAAATTGAGCTAATGACTAATTTAGACAAGCTACCTGCGAAAGGCGCTATCATCTTCAATATCGTACCTAAGCCAGAAAAAGCATCTGGCTTCCCTGTGCGCTCATTTGCTATTTTGCCATAACATAAAAGTCGGTATAGCGTATACCGACTTTTATGTTTGTCCATTTCTTTTTTTGAATAAAAAGTAAGCAATAAGCATCCCTACAATAAATAAAAGGATAAGATAGATACTATAATGAGTTAAATAGTATCCAACAAATCGCCATTTCTCTCCAAGCATCTCTCCTAATGATATAAATGTGAACGTCCAAATAAATGCCCCTATATAGGCAAAAAGCGCAAACTTTCTATAAGGATAATTATTAATAGCCGCAATATATGCTGTCAAATGGCGTACTCCTGGAATAAAATAGCCAATTAATAATAGGGTAGGTCCTATTTTTGTAAACATCTTTTTCGTAAAGTCAATTTTTTGCTCTGTAATATGAATTCTAGGGCCATATTTCTGCAGTAACGGTAAGCCAAAACGATAACCAATATAGTAGCTTAAGGTAATGCCTCCAACCGCACCAATCATTGCACTGCCCAAAGCAGGAATGTGTTCAAGACTTTCTCGGTAAACACTATAGCCTACATAAGTTAGAAACACCTCATCAGGAAGTGGCACCCCAACAATACCTCCAATTAGAATCACGATAATCCCAAAGTATCCGTAATGTTCAATTAGAGACTGCACGTGATGTGCCATAAATCATCCCACCTAAAATTTATTAAAATCTACCTGCTATATATAGTGTAACCTCAGCGCTCTAAATGACTTGAAGCTGACGTAAAGCAAAATTGATACCGCCATCCGTAGATTTCTTTGTAACAAAATTGGCAGCTCTTTTTAGAGCTTTACTACCATTTCCCATAGCAATTCCTACTCCTACATACTCCAACATATCAATATCATTATCCCCATCCCCAAAGGCAATCGCATTCTTAGGGTCAATATTAAAATAATCAAGCACCGCTTTAATAGCTATAGACTTCGAAACATCCTGCTGTAATACATTCACAATATAAGGATGCCAACGCTGTAAAAATATATTCGAAAATTGGCTAGTATATCTTTTTTCTGCCAGCTCATCCGCATATAAACACATGAGAAAAACCTCTTCATCTACAATTCTTTCATTTATAAGTGGAAAATCCCGTAAAGATAAAGTTTCTTGCATCGCTCTTAAAGCTACTGGACTTTGTATGCTATTCATGGATAGCTGCTCTGTAAAAAATGTTAGGCTATGCTGCTGTTTCTGTGCAAAAGCCTGTACATTGTGGACAATTTCTTTGGCAATCGGAGTTTTATGTATGACAAGTTCCTTATGTTTCACATAGGCTCCATTTGCTGTAATAAAGGTTTCAATCCCCAGCGCTTTTAACTCATAGCACATAGATAAGGGTCTTCCAGTAGCCGCTACAAGATGGATTCCCTTTTCTTGCAATAGTTGAATAGCTTGTTTTGTACTTTCTTCCACACAGCCATCCTCGTAATTAATCAATGTGCCGTCTACATCAAAAAACACGATATTACACTTCATTTTGAGTATCTCCATTATAGTTATTTAGAACCAATAAAATTAAATTTATAATTTTTCTCGCTTGAAATATGTGAAAGTATTTTGACAAAATTTAAGTAAACTATACAACTTCCATTTACACCACCGATAAAAACTATTACAAGCGTATTTATAATAATATTTAACTAAAAATTCCTTGAATATTTTTATTTTAATAATTCTAAAGGAGTATACCAAAGAACACAAAATTGTTAAAATAAAAGATAATAACTTAAATACATTGAACGATAAAATCTTACGTATAAATAGAACAAAAGAAATAAAAATTTAGAACACGCAAAGGAGTTGATTCTTATGGCATTTAACATTTACTACTATGAAAGTAGTGTTGATTGTAAATTTTGCAAAAAGCAGTTTACAACATATAAAGTTCGCCCTAATCGATATAAAATTATCGAAGAACAAACGGATTTCATGCCTGTTTACGATGGTCTAAACCCTTTGCTATATGAAGTTGCTGTATGTCCACATTGTGGCTATGCCTACCATAAATCTATGACACGAACATATGGACCTTTCATGCTACTCATTGATGAACTATACATTAAAGAGCTCCAGAAACCTATGGATATCTGTCAGGAACGTACAATTGATAATGCCATTATCAGTTTTAAGCTCGCCTATTTAGTATCCCGTGCGTCAATGGAAGAATCTCTTTTAATGGCGAATTTCGCTTTAAAAATTGCTTGGCTCTATCGATTAAAAAAGGACGAAGAATCCGAAAAGCGTTATCTTTTTGCAGCTAGAGACTTTTATAGTAAATCCTTTGCCTCTAATCAAGAAGGTGGAGAGAGAATTCAGTTTTTACATGCTGAATTAAGCCTTCGACTTGGTGATATTCCTGAAGCAAAAAAAGGATTTTCACGCTTAATCGCTGATCGAAATGTTTCGCCAAAATATCGCAAGCTTGCACGCAATCGTTGGGAAAATTATAAATATGACGAACAACCCATAACAATTAATGAAATCATTAATTAATGGGACGAGGAGATGACTAATTATGTTGCTATTTCAAAAGAAAATTGATGTGAGAGAAGAGGATATATTTTCAGAGCTACATCATTTTTTATTAAGAAAAAATAATCGCTACCTAACAAACGAAGAAGTTGTCGCTCTAACAGGCGTATCATCTGAGCTGCTTTACAAATGGGTAAAAGGAGGAAAATTAAAGAACTCCATTTTTCCTAATTTAGGGGCGCCATGCGAACGATGTGGACAGATTACGCAAGCTAAAATTTGCGTGAGCTGCTCTTCCTCCATTGTTGGGACATTAAAACAAGAAGAAAAGGATCGTGCATGGTTTAACCAAATTCAACGTAACCATGTAAGAGCAAGTACGTATCACTATAAATAACATCCAACATCTCCATCAAATGGAGGTGTTTTTCTTTTTTACATACTAAATTTAAACTAATTTTAAACAAATTCTTCCTAAACTTTAAACTTGCCTTTCTATAATTAGTATCAATATAAAGTGAAGGGCTGATAATTAATGAGGAAAGCTAGGAAGCATAAGGTTTTATTAAGTTTTGCACTGGCAAGTTTAATGACAGTAAGTGGAGTAGTAAATGTCTCTGCTGCTGTCCCTGTAAATGAGGAGATTATTAAAAACGATTCTGCCGTCAAACAAGCTAGGACTTCTAATGAAGCATTACTTGATTGGAAAAAATGGGCGAATGACCATGCATACAGCCTGTCATCCATCCAGCCTGAAACGTTTAACGGACAAAAAATTCCCGCTAACAAATTTGACGATTTAGAGATGCTAAAACCTTTATTACATGATAAACGTATTGTCTTTTTAGGGGAAAGCTCTCATGGAGTGGCGCAATTCAATCTAGCGAAAACACGTTTAATACAATTTTTACATCAAGATATGGGCTATAATGTCCTTGCCTTTGAAAGTGGTATGGGTAATGTGATGAATGCTCAAGGACAAATTGATAAACAAGCAGCTCTACAAACGATGAAGGATGCCATTTTCGGCGTTTGGTGGACAAAAGAAACGTTGCCTCTGTTTGACTATGCAAAATCGACGCAAGCAACCGAGCAACCTCTTGTACTTACTGGCTTCGATATTCAACAGCAAGGAGCATTTACGAACGGAGATTGGCTGCAAAACCCCAAGTTGGCTCAGCAATTCAATGAAGCTGAGAAGCAACTTGCTGAATGGAGCTCGGGAAAAGATTTGAAGGGCTATCAAAAAGTAAAAGCTACTATAATTGATGTGTATAAACAGGTAAAATCACAAATACAAATCAAAGAAAAAGAGCTACAGGCAGCTTATCCAAAAGAGCCTCATATTGTAAAACTAATGGATCGCACTCTAGCAGATCGTATTCGACTAGCAGACGAATATATAGAGTTAACAATTCAGTCCAATATCGACATTGAACAAAATAATATAGAAGCATTTTTGCAAACTATGGAATGGCGAGATCAAGCGATGATGGAGAACTTACTTTGGTTAGCTGAAGAGGTGTACCCAACAGAAAAGTTTATTGTATGGGCTCATAACGATCATATTCGTAAAGCACAATCGGATGTAATGGGATCTCCTTACCCAGTTAAATTAATGGGGGAACGTTTACCTGATATCTATAAGAAATATAGCTATGTCTTAGGTCTATACATGACTAGTGGAGAGACAGCAAATAATATGGGAGAACCTATGCCTGTTTTACCTCCTGTCAAAGGATCTATTGAAGATATTCTGTCTTCAACAAATAAACCTTACACATTCATCGATTTACGCAATCGTCAAAATGAACGAGGCAATTCATGGATGTTTGAACCACGCTTATCCTATAGTTGGGGAATGATACAGGAAATTCTTGTTCCGCGCGACCAATACGATGGTCTACTTTTAATAGATCAGGTGAATAAACCAACTTATATCAAATAATCTCTCTTATTAAACAATAGCAAACTAGATTTCCTAGTTTGCTATTGTTTTAAGTATTCATCGATATAGTATCCCATTCTTCGCCTTGATATCCAATCATCCAAAATAAGCCCCTCCGTCTTTCCATCACAACACTTTCATTTAATGCTAAAGGAGCTTCTTGTCCATTGATGCGGCTATCTACACAAGCCCAATGTAATCTGTAAATTTTATCCGCCTCATCCACTATATCTTCCTTACTGCGCAGTACCGTTTGACCATAAAATTGCTCAAATGTCTCGCAACGAGAAACTACTTGAATTGCAAATTCACAATCACATACATCGTCAGGGAAATTTAGCTCTTCCACAAGACCCAATGCCCAAATAAGTATCCAATAGGCTTCATATTGCCATGATATATTGACTGCTTCTTGAGCACCAGGATGCTGAGCCTCAAGAAAGCATTTTTCATGCTCCGTTAAAAATTCATGCACCTCATATGTACGTAGCATATTGGTAAAGAACTCTCTAGACCCCTCAATATCACCCTTCTGTGCTACATCACAAGCAAATTGAATAACAATCAACAGGGCAACCGCTCTTCTTGCAATATCCTCTTGGCTTTTAAATTGAAGATTTTCTACTGGTGGTAGCTGAGGAAGCGAAGACGCATAAGGTATCTCCTTCTCTGTTAAAAAAGCTATCGTTCTATTTTTTCGTGCCTCTCCCTGTGCTGATGTGACCTCTTGTGCATGTATCTTTCTTGTGCAAGCATGTGGTTGAAAATCAGATGGACCTGATTCTCCATTAGGATAAACAATAACTATACCGTTCTGATCCAACAAAGTACCATCTGATAGGAAACCAATCCCCCCTATGCTTGCTAGTAATTTTATAAATTGCTGCATATGGTCTTCTGTCATCTCTTTGTCCATTTCGATTGCAACGACCGTATTGAACACTGATATTTGAATCATTATGCGTTCTTTTAGCTGTTCATCTTTAAATGGAATTTTATCGTAAAAGCCCATCATTCCAGGTATATTTTTTGCAAAATAATCAGGGTTCGTATCTTCAGTTAAAATGTTTATAGAACATCTATATTTATTAAATAAACCTCTTGATTTTAATAAATATTCGTTTTCATCTTTTTCAATAATGAAGCTTTTTGCCAATACATCGGATAGTTTATCCTGAATATCATCTGTATCATTTTTGGAAGCGAATATCGTAAAATGGTTCAATCTACTCTCTCCTTAGTCGCATATAGCATTTTAATAACCAATTTTCCAAACAACTAAGCGCTTGGCTAAACAGCTGTTTATTTTTCCGTAGCACCTCATGTTCAACCCAATACGCCAGTAAAGGACGCCATTTTTCTTCGTCTATCATAGTTGTTGGTGTGATTCCCCGCTGCATCATCTGACAAACGGCTCGGATGGATGTTAGCCTCTCTACTTCGTTGCCATTTAACCACTCGTATAACGTCTCTGCGCTTGGTTGTGACTCAGCTAAAAGTGTATCCCACCCATCAATAGGAAACGTGACATAGGATCTCATCCAGTTTATAATATTTGGATGGTGAAATTGGCGTAGACGATATAGGGCAGTATAGGCATCAATTCTATCTTTTTCGATATCCATTAAGATAAAAGATTGTCCTTCATTAACTGGCAAACAATGTACTGTTACATAATCACGCAGCCAGTCAGGTACGTCAATCTGTCCTTGCCAAAGTTCTCTCGCCCAATTTCCCGCCTCACTCGGACATATCTTGACTAAAATTTCACTCCACGCCTTTTGTTCTGATTGAGATTGAGCTCGCTCTAACTTATGTCGAAGAGCCTGATACACCTGTACTCCATCAAAATGCAAAAATGCCTCTTGCACGCTTGTTTTTTTGACACCATGCATGGAAACATAATGAAGTAAAGATGCTAAGCTGGATTGAGCCTGCTGTAAATTAGAGCTTAAATATTGTTCTAGCCAAGTTAGCCATAATTGTGAGCGATCCAATTCAATATCCAATCCATTTTCACTACAAAATTGACGATGCTGTCCGCAGTCTACTCCAATACAGCCTAAAGCCGTCATATTATCAACGTACGAATGAAAGCTGGCAGCAAGCAAATCAAGCTCATCTTCTTCATGGCTCCAATACCAAACGGTTTCGTCGTCAAGCTTAAGAAGAAGAGCATCTCCATTACCAGCCGTAAAAAATTGTAAATATTGCTGTTCATACGATTCATCATTCTCTCCAAAGTAAGGAAAGTCTAGAGCTTTTAGGCTCCAGCCAAACTCACCAGAAGGCGTATCTAGCAATTCAGTGGGAAGTATCGCCTCATCTGGTAATGACCAATAAATACTTACTTGCTTTGAGCAATTTTTCAATAGTTGACGAAACCCATTAGGGATTTGTACTCCAAGTCTTTCCTCAAGCTGCTGTAACTCTTGCTCGGTAGCGACTGGCCGTATTTCAATCGGATGAACATAAGCTCCCTGCTGCTTCAACCGCTCTACCAAATGATTCCAACGCTCAATCCACATTGTCTCTAACCTCCATATAAGGCTCATGTGATGTCATACTTCTTATTTATCGTCAGGAAATCATTTACTGATTAGGCTAACTTTAAATAGAATGACAAAATGCTATTATTTTACTGCCATCTAAACGTTCGTATATGATAAATGACTCAGCTATATTCATTCTTTTCAATTACGTCTTAATGAATTATTTTACTTTCTTTACTTCCATCATAATTTTGGTTACATACTCTTCTTCTCGATTTTTCATTACGGCATCATAAATGTATTCCTCGTATACATACTGACCTAGCTCATAACCCTTTTCATACATGACGTTAAATAACCGTGTGTATGTCTCACCAAGTTTTGAGGAGGCGCCTACATGATAACCAATCAAAAATTCACCCTCTATCGCCTTAAAATAAGGATGCCCTTCTCTTGGATGAGGCTGCTCAATATACAAATAACTATAGTTATCGTAATTCCCAGCTAACACTTGCTCTCTTCTTGTTATCCCTCCAATGGGATACCCTGTATCTAATTGAGAGCGATCCAATTCCTCAATAAAGTCAGATACAGCCTTCACAAACTGCTCTTCTGTAGAATTCTCAATATTTTTACTCAAATATAATGTATCTTCAGGAAAATACTCAATCGTGATGTCCTTAAAATTTAGATGCAGTGCTTCCTCTGTCATTTTGATTTTGACATCAATAATATTTTCAATCATTTCTAGTTCTCTACGTTTCTTCGCAACATGCTCTTTTTGTTGGTGCATCAATTCTAAAAAATTTTCAGGTGATTTCTCTGCCATATAGTGTTGAATATCCTTTAAGGACATCCCCACTGCCTTTAATAATTCAATAACACCGAAAAAATCATATTGAGCAAGTGAATAATACCTATAATCCTTACTATCCTTCATGATGGGAGATAATAAACCAATTTGATCATAATAAATAAGTGTCTGTTTATTGACCTTACATAATTTAGCAAATTCACCAGTTGTAAAATACTTTACATTTTTATTAAGCACTTTTTGAGTTTCCTCCCTTGACTATATAGTTACTATATACTTTAGATTGTACCTATTCAAAATAAAAATAGAAAGGTTTTGACATTATGTTCACGGAGATTCGTGACATTACAGTTTTTAACAAGAAAGAAATTTTAGCATTACGTATCGCTGACAATCAGCAACATTTTATTGAATCTACAGAACAATGCTTAGCAGATGCGAAAATGGATGGACGCTTTACGCCTTTAGGTCTGTATAAAGATAACACCGCTATAGGCTTCGCTATGTACGGCCTATTCCCTCATGATGATTATAGTCAACGAGTATGGCTTGATCGCTATCTAATTGCAGAACAATACCAAGGACAAGGTTTGGGAAAACATTTTTTACAGCAACTTATTCAATATTTAACAGTAAAGTTCAACTGTCCTCAGATATATTTAAGTGTATATGACAATAACGCTGTAGCTATCCAGCTATATAAACAATTCGGTTTTATATTTAATGGTGAGCTAGATGATAAAGGGGAAAAAGTAATGGTTTTGGAGGTGCATGGTTATGACAACCATTAATCCAATTGAAACAAAGCCACTGAAACCATTATTTTTTTCATACTTATTCCCTGCAATGATCGGGATGCTTTTAATGTCCGTCAATATATTGGTAGATGGCATTTTCGTTAGTCATGGTGTGGGACCTACAGCGTTAGCTGGAGTGAATATAGCTGTTCCTATTTTCTCTATTTTGCTCTCTATTTCTCTATGGATTGGCATGGGAGGAGCTACTCTTTTCTCGATTTCTCTAGGAGAGGGCAATAAGCAACGTGCCCATCAACTATTTACATTGGCGTTTTCTACAATGCTAGTGGTTGTCATCACAATTATTGGATTTCTCGCGTTAAATCTAAAGGATATTTCTTATATATTCGGAGCGAGCGATGATACGTATCCATATGTGCAGGAGTATTTACATGTAATTTTGCTCTTTGGGATATTTTACACAATTGAAAATTTATTAAGTATTTTTATTCGGAATGACGGCAACCCAAAATTGGCTATGCTGGGCTTAATTACAACATCGGCTTTGAATATACTCTTAAATTATGTTTTCATCTTCGTACTAGATTATGGCGTGACTGGCTGTGCCTTAGCGACAGCAATAGCTACAATTATAGGTACGTCTGTGCTATGTCTTCATTTTTTCCGTCCTCAATCTGAATTAAAATTTGTCACTTCATTTTTAAATCTATCAGATTTGAAAAAAATTTTTGCTATAGGTTTACCTAGCTTTATTGTTGAAGCTTCCGTTGCAGTTATCGTTATTTTGTATAACGTTACATTTTTACATTATTTAGGTGCGAATGGCGTTACTGCCTATGCAATGGTCAATTATATCCATACTGTCTTGCTGACTATTTTCCTTGGAGTCGGTATGGCTCTACAACCATTAGTAAGCTATCACCACGGGGCAAGATTACTTGAAAGATTAACTGCTTTATTGAAAATCGGTTTAGCTACCGCATTTATTTTAGGATTAACAACAGCTCTTATAGCTCTTCTTTTCCCTTCTCAATTAATGGCGTTATTTGGAGATAGCTCATTTGAAATTCGGAGTATGGCAGCACAGGGCTTTGTACATTTTGCCATTGGCTATGTATTTTTAGGGATCAACATGGTGTTCGCAGAATTCTTTCAATCCATTGAAAAAATTCGTATTGCTACAACAATTATGTTACTACGTAGTATTATCTTATTTATCCCTACTCTCATCATACTACCCAAGATACTTGGCTCGCAGGCTATTTGGTGGACCTTCCCAGTAGCAGAAGGAATTACAGCATTGCTTATTTACTTGTTCATTAGGAAAAATCCAAGAACCCTTTCATCTCCTGACCATGCTTAAATGAAAGGGGACTTCATCAAGGTCCCCTTTTAATATGTTTGCCTAACAAAATTGCATTTTTAGCGTACCTCTTCCTTCTTCTACTATTACTTCCCCAACTGCTCCATTCACTAGAATTAATTGAGGGGGGACATGTCCAATATCTACTTCATAGAAAACTGGTATTCCCATCTCGTCAAAAATATCCCCTAATGCATCCACCAATGTAAAGTCCCCTAGATTTTCATATAGTCCTGCTCGTCCGATTAGAACACCATTACATTTATTGAACCAACCATTATACTTTAATTGCCATAAAGCTCGGTAGATTTTTGCTGCATCCATACCAACACTTTCTAAATACCATATTGTTCCTTCCTCAGAGCAATATTCGTTAATAAATGATTGAACGTAATCGAAGGGCGTACCTATAAGAATTTGCAATGTATTTAAACAGCCACCTATCAACCTACCTGTCATACGATTACTACGCTCTTGGTTTAGAACTTTCCATTCGGTTTCACTGTCAAAATAAAATCCTGTAGCAGGATTTTTATAAACTTGCTCCCAGCTCGATTGAAAATAGTGAGAAGAGCTTTGAGTTATTGAATGACCAGTCTTACATGTAATTACGTCTATCCATTTAGAAGAAAGTTCATCCCATTGAGGTGCAGATAATTCAGTAAAATTCACCCCATGTGCGGATGCGTACCCCGTCATGGTTGTGTATACAAAAGATAAAGTACTAATATCTGAATACCCTAATATCCATTTGGGTCCCGCTTTTTTTAATTCGTCCCAATCGATTAAAGGTAATAACTCCATTAGAAAACTGCCTCCCCACGGTGGCATGACGACATCTATTCGCTCATCTAATAAATAGTCCATAAGTTCAGAGACTCGCTTTTCTTTTGTTGTACTTCTACCTTTAAGCTGCGTCCAGGTAGTATTTCCAATAATAACTTTCATTCCTCTTTGTATTAATTGTTTTTCAGCTTCTGTTATTAATAGATGAAGATGCTGTTCGACTCCACTAGAGGGTGCTGTCACGCCAATCGTAAGAGGCGTTTTTAAAGTAGGATATTGTATTTTCATTTACCATCTCTCCTTTATGCCTGCAAAAAATAATTGTTTTACAACAACAAGATGATTTTGGGTCTCTTAATTAGTTTTGCTATATCAGATTTAGAATGCATTTTAACTAAAAATACAGCTATGAAAGTTTCAACACTATTTCTGTCCTTCACACACAGAAATTTTTACCAATTATACTTGTGTTCAGAAAAAAAACCAACACAAAAATCTGTGCTGGTTAAATTTCTACTTTTGAATTTTCATATACTCATCACGCAACAGACTCATAATGATTTCATCAGAAAATGTATTATTCATAAACAAGGCCTGCCTCAAAACACCTTCTTTTTTAAAGCCGACCTTTTCATAGGATTTAATTGCTCTACTATTGTGTGAATATACCTGTAATTCTAAGCGATTCAGATTTAGCTCCTCAAATGTAAATCTTTGAGCAAGCCTAACTGCTTCTGAACCCATACCTCTGCCACAATTCTCTATATTATGTAAAGCTATACGGAACACTGCCTTTTTATTATCTAAATCAACCTCCATAATCGCCAAATCACCAATTACCTGATCATTATCAACTAAACAAATAGCAAAATCATAGCGAGAAGAATCTGCTTTAAAGCGTTTGATCGCCTCTTTGATTTGTTCCTTTGTTAAAATATTCCGTGTTCCTGTCATATACATGATTTCTTCATTTTGAAAGCATCTTATAATACTATCACTATCATCTTCACGTATTTCTCTTAAATAGACCTGTTGACCTTTTATCAATATAAACACCTCTTGTGCATTAAATAAGGAATCATCATATATGTAGATGATTCCTTTGTTTGGAACTATTCCATTTGTTTTTCAGTGTGTACCTTTACCGATTTCTTCGCAGGGTCTTCCGAGGAGGTTACACCTAGAATATCAAGCAGGAACATAAATAGTGGAATACCTATGATTAGTCCCCATACACCAAGGAAATGCTCAGAAAAGAGAATGACCATAAACGTATAGAAAATCGGTAAATCTGTTTTGGCAGACATAAGCTTTGGATTTAAGAAGTAAGCTTCAATGGCATGTAAAACCATGACAATAACTAAAATATAGACGATGTACATCAAGCCACCGATGCTATATGCGATAATACTTAATGGTATTAATGAGATGATAACGCCTGCGACTGGAACTAAGCCTAAAATAAAGAGCATAATCCCAAGTGCAATCAAATGTGGGAAGCCCATAATAGAAAGGGCAATGACGGATAACACACAGTTAACAGCAGCAATAATAAATTGTGCTTCAATTACTTTACCAAATGAGCGGATAAATATTCTTGAGAAATAATGAAGCTCATCGTAAAGCGGCCCAATTTTACTATCCTTAAACTTAGCTGTAAACTCAATAATACGATTCTTTTCTAACAAGATGAATAAACTCAAAATTAGAGAAATCAATATTTGCATAATGATTTTACCAATATTCGTAATATTTTTAAGAGTTAAATCCACACCTTGCTCTAAATATTTCCCGAGCTCTATTTTCTCAAAAGTCGGTGCTAAGTATCTCGCAATCTCATTGTCATCTGGGTCGAGATTAAAACTTGCAATGAGGTCGAAAAGCTGTGTGATCTGCTGGGTCACAATCGGTAAATATTTGTAAATAACAGCTACAATACCCGCAACAAGTAAAAGATATAATGTTACCGTCACAGCTTTTTCATTCATCGGCGCATATTTTCTTATGCTTTTCGTGGTCTTGGTAGTAAGCTGGTTCATCAAATAAGTAATAATAAACGTAAGTAAAATTAGATTGATCATACTACGCATTAAATATAATGCAAGAGCAATCCCAACTAGAATAATAAAACGCTTAAATCCATTACTCCGAAAGAAATTATTCATTTATTCACTCCTTCTACAAAACGGCCTCGCTGCCTCTGCTACCTAGGGGCTACACTATAAAATTGATTTATAACAATACGCATCATTCTTATGTAAAAATTTCCCTCTCATTTAATGAGTATAGCCATCTACCTTCAAAATAAGACGAAATGTATGTTTCTTTTAGAAGTGTCTGTATAAAACCTAAGGCGGGTTTGAAGTGAATTGTATGTCTTGTCAAATTAAAAAGTCGAAACTCTTATCCTTTGTGAAAGCTTTACCAGCGTATTAGCCAAAATTCTATAAATCTATTATAACCCTTTAAACTAGCATATCCAATTTGTATGTTCTTTTATAATGGTATTTGTATAGAACTTTTAACAACTATTACTTTATGCTATTTTGATTAGAGATATAAATTAAACAGAGACAAGGACTGATTCTATGAAAATTGCGAGAAACCCTCAGAACATTCATCCACCTGTTGCTCCTTATGTTCATCAAATTGAGGTGACGGGGCCTCAGAGGTGGTTAACACTATCTGGACAAATCGGCATGATAACTGATGGATCTATACCTGAAGATGCAATAGCTCAATTGAAGATAGCACTTGAAAATATTAAAAGAAATCTAGATAGTGCCGATATGGAAGTTCAAGATATTACAAAGCTCGTCTTTTATTTAGTGGGAGATATGGATGCTATTCAACGAAAGGAAATTATCAGTGACTTCTTGGGGGAACATCTTCCATGTACAACATTAATGTATGTCGTTGCACTCGCTACACCAGCTTTAAAGGTTGAGATTGACGCATGGGCTTGTAAGGAATTATAAATTCATCCTATGTTTTATAAACTAAATGTGTGCATTTTTATTTTTTCAATGCCCCTTTAGCACTGCTAAAGGGGCATTGCCTTATTATTTAAGTAATGTTAGCGTTGTTGCAATAGCGTTATCAACAAACGAGCGTTGTGGCTGCGATTTCAGCATAACTGTTAACCCTATTAACGCAACAATTAATGCTTGCGCTAAAGACTTTGCATCCGTGTTCGCCTCTAATTCTCCTGATTGAATTCCCCGTTCAATTGTCTCCTGAAAAATTACTGATAGATAGAGTTGATGCTCTCTCGTCAAAATCTCGAACTTCTCATCATGTGGAGCTAATTCAACCATTGTATTGATACAAAAGCAGCCATTACTAAGATCTTTTGTATATTCTGCAGTAATCACATCTTCAAAAAATATAGAAAACGCCTGTTTTACAGAGGCATAACTTTGAAGTTTTGTCCGTATTTCGGATGCGCGAGATGTCGTATATCTACGAAGTGCCGCTTCAAATAGCTCCTTTTTATCCCCAAACGTTGAATAAATACTAGGACGCTGAATCCCCATTCTAGCCGTAAGATCACTTAAAGAAGTCGCTTCATATCCTTTCTCCCAAAATAATTGCATTGCGGCCTCTAACACTTTTGCCTCATCAAATTCACGCGTTCTTGCCATTATAGATACACCCCCATTAGAAAGAAATAGTAAGTTAATCATTATATTTTACGATACTAAACAGTATGTAATTATTTTATATCTTGCTTTTTTTATTGTCAATTTCATTTCATCAACCGAATTAAGAAGAAAATATATCTCAATTAAACATTGACAAGTCAAATGTAGTTACGATATATTTACCAATAATTATTTTGTACCGAACGGTATATTATAATCACAATTCAATTAAAAAGGGAGGTTATAGTGTGGACAATGCAAATGATGCGATTCATATAAATCAATCATCATCTATATCCCGAACTGTAACAATATTATTCGCTACAGCCTGCGGAATGTCTGTTGCCAATATTTATTTTGCTCAGCCGCTGCTAGATGAATTATCGAATGATTTTGCTATTGATCAATCAATTATTGGTTTGATTATTACTATCACACAAATTTTCTATGGGCTAGGCTTACTTCTTCTAGTACCACTTGGCGATTTACTAAATCAAGGACACTTGATTATAGGACAAATGCTATTATCCATAGTGGCTTTGCTCATAGTGGGTACTGCAACCTATGTTGCAGTGCTATTTGCGGGTATCGCCTTAGTTGGTCTACTTGCCGTTGTAACACAGTCGATGGTGGCATTCGCAGCAACTATGGCTTCTTCTACAGAGCGTGGTCGTGTCGTTGGCATTGTCACAAGTGGCATCGTCATAGGTATACTGCTGGCTCGTACCTTTGCTGGTCTATTAACAGATCTAGCGGGCTGGCGTTCTGTCTATCTTGTCTCTGCCGCCCTCTTGCTGTTAATGGTTGGTCTGTTTCTAAAAGTGTTACCAAAAGGAGAACGAGAAGTAAAATCACTATCCTATTGGCAGCTAATTCAATCCGTGTTTACCCTGTTTATTCAAGAACGAACATTACGCATCCGCTCAGTTATAGCCATGCTAATTTTTGCTGATTTCAGTATTTTGTGGACGCCCCTTGTTCTGCCACTTAGTGCGCCACCATTATCTCTTTCACACAGTGTCATTGGAGCATTTGGTCTTGTTGGAGTGGCTGGTGCTTTAGCTGCTGCACATGCAGGAAAGTTAGCAGATCGGGGATATGGTCAAAAAACAACAGGTATTGCCTTAATGCTTTTACTCCTTTCCTGGTTGTTTATCAACTATTTAGAACAATCGTTATGGGCATTAGTTGTAGGTATCGTGTTGCTTGATTTGGCTGTACAGGCAGTTCATGTCACAAACCAGGCGATGATTCTCCCATTACGTACAGAAGCACGTAGCCGTCTTACAGCTGGCTATATGGTGTTCTATTCTATCGGAAGCGCAGGCGGTTCAATCGCTTCTACACAGACGTATGTACTCTTCGGCTGGGAAGGTGTATCCTTCCTTGGAGCTTCTATCAGTACAATCGCCCTTCTTTTTTGGGCAATGACAAAACGATTTTCAAATTATTAGTTTGATAGGAGAGATAACAAATGGAAATAGGAATTACTTCTTTTGTAGAAACAAAACCAGATGTTCAGAGTGGTGAAGTAATTAGTCATGCACAGCGTTTACGTGAAGTAGTAGAAGAAATCATTCTTGCAGATCAAGTAGGTTTGGATGTTTTTGGCATCGGCGAGCATCATCGAGAAGACTATGCTGCATCTTCTCCAGCAATGGTGCTATCTGCTGCTGCTTCTCAAACGAAAAGCATTCGACTCACAAGTGCTGTAACTGTTCTTTCTTCAGCAGATCCTGTGCGTGTCTTTCAGGATTTTGCCACATTGGATGGACTATCAAATGGACGTGCAGAGATCATGGCAGGTCGTGGTTCTTTTATCGAATCCTTCCCCTTATTTGGCTACGATTTACATGACTATGATGAACTATTTGAGGAACATTTAGACCTACTACTTAGCATTCGTCATTCTGAGAAAGTAATTTGGGAAGGAAGACATCGACCAGCAATCAATCATTTAGGTGTGTATCCTAGACCAGTTCAAAAATCTCTTCCAATCTGGGTAGCTAGTGGAGGAAATCAACAATCTGCTGTTCGGGCTGGGCTTTTAGGTTTACCCCTAATGTTAGCAATTATTGGTGGCAGCCCAATACAATTTGCTCCGATTGTTCAGCTATATAAAAAGGCAGCACTTCATGCAGGTCATAATTTATCAAAACTTCAGGTAGGTGCTCATTCAATAGGTTTTGTTGGACCGAGTACGGAATGGGCAGCAGACACCTTTTTCCCATCAACAATGGCTGGTATGAATAAATTAGGCAAGGAAAGAGGCTGGCCCTATTATGACCGTTCCAGTTATAATGCTGCACGAAGTTTTGAAGGAGCACTCTATGTCGGTGATCCAGATACTGTTGCTAAAAAAATTATTCACCTACGCAAGCACGTAGGAATTACACGATTTATGCTGTACGTGCCTTTAAGTACCATGCCACATGATCAAGTCATGCAAGCTATCGAACTACTAGGTAAAGAGGTTGCTCCTCGTGTACGTGAAGAAGTGGCTAAATGGGAGGCAGAAATGGAACAAGAAGCACATCCGCTTTTTTAAAGTCTTTTGTGTGTAAAAGCGAAGTAAATTTGTATTATGGTATTGATAATAAAAAAAGCGAAAATGTTATTAACTCAACATTTTCGCTTGATTAAATTCTATTCGTACAAGTTCGCTATCTGTAACAGGCAAAGAGCAGCTGTTTCATTTATCTGCTCTACAAGTTTCTCGCTCTGAATTACTTTAAGGATTAATCGAAATCAAGCGACTTTCTCCCTTTAATCCAGTTCACGTACATTAATGGGAATTAATGTTCTTTCCAATTGTTCACGGTGCTGCTCGTACTGAGGTGGCAACATTAATTGACGACCCATTGTCTCTTTTGTCTCGTCATGAGCAAATCCAGGAGGATCTGTAGCGATTTCAAATAAAATTTCGCCAGGTTCACGGAAATAAATCGCATTAAAATAATTACGATCTTTTACTTCTGTTACATGTTGTCCATGATTCATCACATACTCTTGCCATTCTAAATGATCTTTATTATCTTGAGCTCTCCACGCAATATGATGCACAGTTCCTACACCCATTTGGCCACGTTGACCTGCAACTGTTTTTAAATCCACTGTATTGCCGATTTCTGCACTAGAAGTATAACGCGTATAGTCACCTTCCGTCGCTACCTTTTCAAGACCCATTACTTCTGTTAAAACTTTTGCAGTTTCTTCAGGGTGACTTGAGAATAGTGTAGCTCCACCAAATCCTTTGATAGCAACCTCAGGTGTTACTTCACCAAAAGACCATTCGTTGAGCCCGCCTTCCGCACGTGCCACGAGCTCAATATGCAATCCATGTGGATCATCGAATTGAATGACTTGCTCACCAAAACGTTCAGCTTTTTGGAAAGGAATTGAAAATTTCGCTAAGCGATTAACCCAAAATGGCAGTGCCCCTTCTGGTACAACATACGTTGTAACGCCAACCTGGCCATCACCAATACGTCCTTGATAAGCATTAGCCCAAGGGAAGAAGGTAATGATTGTTCCTGGTTTCCCACCCTTGTCACCGAAGTATAAATGATATGTGCCCGGATCATCAAAGTTTACTGTTTGTTTTACTAAACGTAAGCCTAATACTCCTGCATAAAAATCAATATTCTCTTGCGGATGTCCTACGATCGCTGTGATATGGTGTATACCTGCTGTATGTTTCTTCATGTTAACAAGCCCTTTCATGACTATTTTTCTCCCCTATACTGTGCCCTTTTTAAACCTATCTCAATCTGTAAAAGCTTAGCGAATTGTATATAACGCTTTAGACCATGGGATCAATTGATCTAACATTTGGTTTACTGAATCTATTTGTACTTCTTTTGGTTTGAATTCTGTGCCATTTTCAAAATCTGTGAATAATGATAGTGCTGGATGAACACGCACATCTGCGATTAAAAGCTCACCCATAATCCCACGTAAATGTTCTGCTGCACGAGCACCGCCTACAGAACCATAAGACACGATCCCAGCTGCTTTGTTATTCCATTCAACACGTAAGTAGTCTAGTGCATTTTTTAATGCACCTGTAATAGAGTGATTGTATTCTTGTACGATGAATACAAAGCCATCTTGTTTAGCAATAATTTCTGACCAACCTTGTGCTCCTGAAGCATCCTGTCCTGGCTCACCCAATAATGGTAATTTATAGTCAGCAATATCAATCACTGTATAATTGGCATCTCCGCGTTGATCTGCAATTTCCTTTACCCACTGTGCTACTTGAGGGCTTACACGTCCCTCACGAGTTGATCCAATAATAATACCGATATTTAATTCTGCCATTGTTTGTTCCTCCTCTTTTTTTGTACGAAATAATTTATTAAAAAACCCCATAATTGTACCTCCTGACGAAGCTAAAGGTTCGAATTCATTTATCTTGAATTTATTTATCTTGAATTCGAGATAATGATAACACGATATTTTTATAAACGTCAACAACTTTGTTTTGAAAATTAAAAAGGCAGAGATAATTAATTCTCTACCTTTCCTAAAAGCTTATAAACTTGTGATTTTAAATAACGATATTGACTATCATTAGTATCTTGAAAAGCCTCTACTCTATTTGAATCAATATCTTGGTAGTCGATTAGGGACGGAAATTGTTCCTCCGAGAAATCCTTTCTTTCTCCATTAATGATATTATAAAAGTGCCAGCCTTCCTCAAGAAATGTCTTTCTAATTTCTCCGCCAAGAATATCCTGCACAACTAATGAAGTGACGCCACATTGTCCTTTTGCAGGGTTGTCCACACTCCATTTAGAACTTGATTGTGTGGACCATGATTTTCTTAAGGCATTTAATACGTCTTTTTCCATGCTGTAACTCCTCTCAAATACTTTAAAATGGGACTTCATCTATTTTTATTGGTGTCGACTTCCCTACTACCCAATCATCTTTAATGGCACCATAGACAATACTATCTGTCACGGTACCATCCCCATTTTCCCAAGCATTTCTTAAATACCCTTCCTTCACAAAGCCAGCTTTACTAAAGCATTTTCGCATTCCGATATTATCAACTCTTGTATAGCCTTCAATGCGAATCTTCCCTCTTTCGCCAAACAGGTATTCTTGTAGCCAATGAAGTGCTTTGACACCGTATCCTTTGCCTCGAACAGTTGCATCTAAGCGCAAATCAAAAAGAGGGATCGTATCATCTATATCATGAATAAAGATAACGCCAACTTTTTCTCCATCTTCAAGTATCCAATGTGTTTCACGATTGTTCTGATAGTACCCCTCTGCATATGCGGTGCGAACAGCCTCTTCTTTTATGTATGGATTGGTGTGATACAACCATTTATTTTGCGTTAATAAATGAACTAAATCATTAATTTCTTCTTTAAATAATTTGATTTCCATAACTATCTCCTTCCTTTATATGTCCTCACATATATCTGAAAAAATAAAGTTAGTTTTTGTATGCGCATATGGCTGCAATGCATCAATAAACTGCTCTACTTCAGGAAAAGATTGAAAATGCCCCTTTAATAAAAAACATGATTCACCTGAAATGCGATAACAGAAGTCTATATTTGTATAAACCTTCAGATATTCTTTAAAATCTGCATAGCGGTTATTTTTGATTGTCGCCTCAACAATCGCTTCAATTGGATAACCCAAGGCTTTTTTATTAATATCCAATGTATATCTCTTAATGATCTTCTGTTCCTCTAATTGTCTTATTCTTTCGCGAACTGCTGGTGCAGATAAATGAACCCTTCTTCCTAGCTCGCTCATAGAAATTCGACTATCTGCCTTTAATTCTTTTAGTATTATTTCATTCATGAAATCCATTGTGTAGATATCCCTTCTTTTTAAAAGAAAACAATCATATTTCCCTTCGAATTTATATGTTAACTTCGTTATTAACATTTTACACTATTTAATAGAAGGAGGAATGATTGATGACGCTTATTCAATTACATGACAAGGGCTTAACACCCTTTCAACAATTATTAGGCTACAACGAGGGAATTCAGCTTCACTGGCAGCAGTTAGGAGATGTACTAGAAGAAGAGGGACATCTATCTGCTCCTTTAAAAGAAGAGGTGCGAAAAACATTAGCTCAAAAAAACGGATGTCAGTATTGTCAGGCTAAAGGGAAGCCCAATCCTCAGCACTATGATGAGAAAACAGCAGTATGTACAGGTTTTGCAGAAGCATTCTTGTCTGCTAAGGGGCACACCGCCCCCAATGTCACGGCTGTATTAAAAGAATATTTAACAGAAGCGGAGATTAGTGAGCTACTAGCATTTATTTGCTTCACGACAGCACAGCAATATTTTGGCGCACTCATGCAATTAAAATAATAAGGAGCTAGGGGCGAAACCCTAGCTCCTATTCAGGATGCTATCCTTTTAATTCCATTTTATGAGCTATATCTATAATAAATTTCTTATTAAGCTCTTCTTTCATATTATTTTCAGCATCCACCATCACTTGTTCAATGAGACAGCCTTGATGATGGAAGGAATCGTTGTGTTCAGAGGAACAACTAAATAATGAGGTTTGTCCTTCAATTGCATATATCACATCTAAAAACGATATTTCTTGGGGGCGCTTAGAAATGCGGTAACCACCGTTAACACCTGGATTCGACTCAATTAAACCTGCTTTCACTAGCTTTGTTAATATTTTCGATAGATAGGTTGGAGATAATTTTTGTATTTCTGCTAAAGACTCTACACTCATTGATTTCCCTTTAGGATTGCGTGTTAAAAACACCATTGTATGTAAAGCATAGTTTGTTGCTTTTGAATACTTCATCATTCATCACCCTTCATTCAGGACCTTTATTATCTGCAATTAAAACACATTCTATCATATTTGAAGAAAAAAGCATGTTTTGTATGAAAACACGCTTTTATGATCCCTAGTCATGCTGTCCATAACCCGCTTCTCCAGCAAGCGCATCAGCCTTTGTTACATGTACAGTCCCAAATGGATGATTTGGCGGCGCATAAATCGTGTAAAGCTTCAGGGGTTTATCCCCTGTATTCGTAATATTATGCCAGGTTCCTGCTGGTACCATAATAGCCGTATCTTCTGCGACATGTCTCTGATAGTTTAAATAATCTCTAGTTGGCCCCATTTGAGTTAATCCATGCCCCTCCTCAATACAAATGAATTGGTCCACATGTGGGTGTACTTCTAAACCAATATCTTCTCCGACATTAAGACTCATCACCGTTACTTGTAAGTTTGACCCTGTCCACAATGCGGTACGATAATTATTATTGCGCTTTGTAGCCTCTTCAATGTCGATAACAAATGGTGTTGGTCCAAAATCATTCTGGACATTACTTCTTGGCGCTCGTTCTGCCTGATTTGGATAGGCCCAATAAACAGGTTGATAACCGTAATGATACGATTGATAATTACCGTAATAAGGGTGGTACATTTATCTCAATCCTCTCATGCATGATAACGCTATAGTATGCAATTGAATGAAAGAAGGTACTCACATGTAGTGTGACTTAATTGAGTAATATTTATATATAGACTGGAGGTAGGTACCATGAATACTAGATTAACAAAAAAACTTGCAGGTAATCCTGCGATTAAATGGTTTTCTGGACACGTTGTTAAACATGAATGGATTGTAGAAGTGAAGCAGAGTTAGGATTCGATTTACCACCATCCTATTTCTGGTGGTTAAAAAATTATGGCAATGGACAGCTGAATGATGGAACTATTCTCTCAATCGGTCAACCAGCTTACAGAGACATCAATGATCATGATATTCTCTATATACATCGCCTTAACTTGGCTGATGAGGATTGGTGTAAACAGTATCCGAATAGATTGGATTTATTTGTTCCAGACTCTGACGAATTGTACTTCTTTGATCGATCGTCTAAAGATGAACACGGCGAATTTCCAGTTATGTGCTATGACTTAATGAATGACATGATCTATGAATATGCCTCTTCATTCTCAGAATTTCTTGAAAAACTGATTGATGAGCGTAGCCAATAGTATGAGTTGCCTTATCTATGGGCAACTCACAACTCGGAAAATTTCTCTTTCAAATATTTACGAAATTTATCATCTGTAAGAAATTTCAATTGAAAACTATTCATACTATTGGAGAGCTTAATCTGCTCCATTGTATTTAAGTTGTTAGCGAAAAAGGCTATCTCTGTTTGATTTCCATCTTTATCTTCCGCGTAGGCTGCTAATGTTAACACAAATGCAGTCGATCCTCCCTTTTGACCAGCATGTTTTAACCATGCTTGATTTCTAGGATTCTGCATCAATTGCTCCAACACGGGATCTAAATATTTATGTACTTCTGGACTTAAGAAATTTTTACCATTTAATTTTTCTAAAATAGAGATGTAATCATTTGTTGTGGCCCTTATTAAACGATCAGACCATATCTTTTGAAAATCCATATTGAGCATTTTTTGAGCTTTTGTTTTCTCCTCAATTGTTAAAGGATGTTCTATCCAATTTGCATGAATAGCCAATGCACGTTCACGATATTCAACCATATCCATTTTTCGCAATGCAGTTAACGTTGCTTTTTTCGTTAAATTTTTTTCCTCCATCAAGTGAATGGGAATATAAAGTGCACTTACAATTGGATACAAAGGTTCATGATGCTCTACATTTAACTGTGTAAGCACATCATTAATTATTTGAAAGTCTAATACATGCATTAAATATTCCGTATTTGCATTGGAGCTATAGGCAATCATGCCATTTGCTACTTCACTTAAAGGTACACTATCTGCACCCTGAAGGTTTAACTGCGCCAACCATGCTTTATGTGCGCCACCATCTGTTTTAGGAATGTAAAATGCCTCTAACTCCTTTAGATTTACTTGCTCTTTAGGATTAATACGGCCATCAGCTGCTTGTTGCGCATAGGCGATGGCTACGATTATTTTAACCGTACTTGCTAACGGTAGCTGTTGCTTGGTGTTTAGCTCCACCCAATGTTGTTGATTATATTGAATGGCTACGGAAATATTTTTATCCTCTTTATGTTCCTTGATAAATTGCACGATATATTCAGGATCGTTCTTCTTGATTTCTTTTTGAAACTTCCAAAAAATAATGCTACATACAAAACCTATACAAACCAGAACACCGCCAATCATCCAATATAACTTTTTCATAATCATTCCTCCATCACTCAGCTGCTTCTAACAACCATTGCTGTAATGCTGTAGACGACTGGTTATTTAATCGTAATGCTAATTCTGTTAATTTCTTCTGGTGGCATCACTTCTACAAGTATGCATACAGAATCCCTTGCTTGATTCACCTCGAATAGTCCTTCTTCATCAAGCTTTTTCATGGCTAACTCCATTGCTGCTAGCCGTAATGTAAGTTCTTGCTGCCAATTGCTCGATGATATCGATCGTTGACATACCTTCTCTTTAATGAATTAGAGAAGCTCTTAAATTGCTAACCCCATTTTCTAAATATCCTTTGAGGCATGTTAATGTATAGACCCACCCCTCTTTTTGGCCCATCATTTTTGTCACAATTTCTGGGTCATGTGCATTTAACCCTGATTCTACAACAGTAATAATTGTTTCACTTTGTGATTCTTCAAAAGTGATGGTAACCATCGTCACTTCACCATGCTCTTCTCCCCAAACAAACACAATTTTTCTATTCACCTCCATTTCAAGCACGGTGATCACACCCTCTGCACGATATTCCTCATATTTAAGCGTAATTCTTTTACCTTCTCCCCATCTTTCAGAACTGCTAGAAAACCAATAATGCCCGATTTCAGTAGGGGAAATAATGGCTTCAAATACTTTATGGGCTGGTTGACTGATTTTTAGTTTCGTCGTCACATCCGTATTTATCATCGTTCATCATCCTTTTTCATATTATCTATCTACACCTTCGCCGAAATTTTCCATTAACCTTCCTTCCTAATAAAAATTCACTAAAAAAGGTGCGATTCTCCTAAGAGAATCACACCTTTTCCACTTAAAATATCTTTTTATTATGAACAGTAAACTGAATATCTGCTACATTGTCGATAAAATTTTTATCATGTGTGACAAAGATTATTGTTCCCTCATAAGCAGCTATAAATTGTTCAAGTGCTTCAAGGGCTTGAATATCTAAGAAATTAGTTGGTTCATCCAACAGCAGAATATTATAATTTCCTAAAAACAGCTGACAAAGCTGAAGACGTATGGCCTCACCACCACTAAGTGTGGTAATTTTCTTTTGTAGATCAGTGCCAGCAAACTGCATGGAATGAAGTACGCTTCGTAATAAACTTTCATCATATTCAGAGCGATTCTTTAAAAATTGTAGCACTGTTTCCTCATCAGCAAACTGGTAGCCCATCTGATGAAAATAACCTATTTTAGCCTTTGGAGAAATAGTTATTCCCTCACCATTATTGGCTATATGTTTTAGTAATGTACTTTTACCACTACCATTGTTACCCGTAAGCGCAATTTTTTTACTTAACGGGATTTGGAAACTGACCTCGTGTAATAGCACCTTATCTTGAGCATATAAAGTGAATCGATCTGCCATAATGGGATACTTATTATGCAATGCCAATGCTTTTGATTGCCGAAAAACAATTTTTCTTTCTTCCTGCACCGCTTCTACTTTTTGAAGCTTCCCTATCCGATGTTCGATAGCTTTTGCTGCACGCTGTACGGCTTTTTGACTTGTGCCTTTGGACTTTGTCATAAACATACGATTAGGTTTAGCGTTAGCCTCTCTTTTAGACATATTGCCTGCCTGAGCAATTTTTTCAGCTTTTTTCATTTTTTCATCTACAGCTTTTTCAAGTCGGTTCTTTTCTTTCAAATATTGGTCATGAGCTTGATTTTGTTGATCTTGCTCTAATTGCTTTTGCATGACATAATCGCTGTAATTGCCTGAGTAGATCGTTACCTTACCACCATCTACCTCCCATATCGTTGTAACCAGCTCATCTAGTACAGCACGATCATGGCTGATGAGCACGAGTGCCCCATAATAATAACGTAATTCATCTAATAAAAAGGAGATTCCGAGTTGATCCAAATGTGTTGTCGGCTCATCAATAAGCAAAGCTTCCTCATAAGAAGTAAATAATTGAGCTAGCTTTAATCTTGTTTGCTCTCCACCACTTAATCCTTCAGAATACTTAGGTACTGCTAATTTCCCTAATAACTGTGGATCTGCCTCTATTAACGTTGGTGCCTCCATCTGTTCAAAATATCCGAAATGAACATGTCTTTTCAATTTCCCACTTACCGGTTGTTGCTTGCCAGCAAGTAACTTCATCAACGTACTTTTACCTGCACCATTTTTACCAACGATACCTATCCGGTCAAATTGATGCACAGCTAATTTTTCAATATTTAAAAGTTCTTTATCTAAATAAGTAACGACTACATTCTCTAACTCAAAGCAAACCTTTTCCATATTACTACCTCCCGAAATTGATCATTCCGTATCGATAGCGATGGTATCGATACGAGCTTTTAATCAAAGCTCGTATCAAAAGAATAATAGACTATACATTTCACTTTCCTCCCTACACTCAATAAAAAAACACAGACAATTTGCCTGTGATGTAAAGTAAAAGAGATTTATTGTAAGACAAGCGTCTCTTTTTCTCATGATGATGAAGATGATTAAAAAAGGACAGACTATCCCATTTACTCTGGTGCCACAAAACAGAGTTTGGCCCTATTCAGTTATTGGTTCAATATTGGGAAACGTAGTCTCATAGCATGTGTCATTTTTTAATAACCCTCCTAGCGGTGTTACGACTATTATAAATTCTGGCTATAATATGTCAAGTTTCCAAAGTTCTCTCTAAAGACACACTAATTACTGTCGATATATCACAAATGAACATTCCAAAAAGTATATCATTTGGTGAAAACCTGATATAGTATGGAATTTAAGAAAAAATAAAATTTGATTTGGTGGTGTTATGTGAATGAAGAAATACGTTATCGATATTTTAATGATTATGCTTGGATCACTGCTTTTTGCCCTAGCAGTTAACTTATTTGTTATTCCAAATGATTTAGGTGAAGGTGGGGTAACAGGCTTAACGATTATTGCTTATTATCTGTTCGGATGGTCGCCAAGTATTGTCAGTTTTGCTATGAATGCAGCTTTACTTATCGTTGGTTATAAATTTTTAAATAGACAAACAACAATTTATACAATCATTGCGGTCTCATTCCACTCTTTATTTTTACATTTAACAGAAACATGGTCTATTTCTTCAGACGAGATTATCGTCAATACAATTTTTGGTGGCGTATTTGCAGGAGTCGGTATTGGCTTGATTATCAGAGTTGGTGGTACAACAGCAGGTTCTACAATTTTAGCGAGAATCACGAACAAATATCTTGGATGGAGTATTAGCTATGGACTTTTATTCTTTGATTTAATTGTTGCTTTTTCATCTTATTTTATCATTGGTGCGGAGGCATTAATGCTAACAATTGTTATGCTGTATGTTGGTACAAAGGTAATGGAGTTTGTTATTGAAGGGGTTAACCCTAAAAAGGCAGTTACCATTATCTCTAAAAAACCTGAAGACATTGCTGGACAGGTTACTGCTTATATGAATCGTGGGGTAACTGTTCTATCAGGTCATGGTTATTATACAAAGGAACAAAAGGAAATCCTGTATATTGTTATTAGTAAGCAAGAAGTTGTAAAGCTTAAAAAAATTGTCAAAGAAGTAGACAAGGACGCCTTTATTGCCATTCATGATGTAAGGGACGTTTTCGGAGAAGGCTTTATTGAATTAGCAAAATCATAAAACAGTCAAAACACCTTTTGTAGGTAACAACAAAAGGTGTTTTATGTTGTTGAAAAAAGATTCATGTCACTAGCAGAAAAAAGATCTTTTGGCAAAGCGAGGGGGATTTTCCTTACGCCAGCGTCCTTTCCAGGCGGCGTCCGATGAGCCGCTTAATCCCCTAGGAATGACGCTGGCTCCATTCCAATCAACCATGTGCAAAAGTGTCTTTTCCTTATCTTTCATCCTAACAGTAACGATCTAAGGACTCATTAGCAGTAGCTTGCAACGGATATCCATTTTCACCTTTCACAAAAATTCTATTGGTGGTTTTATTTTTCTATTTACCTATTTCTATCCATCTGTAAAGAGCTTTCGATAATGCTGTCTAATAGTGCTGAATAGCTGATCCCCGCAGCAAGGGCACTTTTTGGTAGGAGGCTATTTTGCGTCATGCCAGGCAATGTATTAACCTCTAACACATAAGGAACGCCATCTTTAATTAACATATCTACTCTTGCATAGACAGTGCATCTTAAAGCCTTGTAACTAATCATCGCAGCCTTTGCCACTCGGTCATGAATTGCAAGTGGTAGTTCCACAGGTTCCTCTACTGTAGAAGCATCATCATATTTTGCCTGATAGTCAAAAAATACTGCTGTATGTTTGATTGACAGGACTGGCAATAGCTGTTCATTGAGTATTGGACATGTAATTTCGTCACCAATCAAATACTGCTCAATAATGCTTTCGTTATCCCACTTAAATACCTCTGTAATCGCAGCCAATAAGGCACTCCGATCATGGACAATTTGAACACCCACACTAGAGCCACCAGCATTTGGCTTAACTACAAGTGGATAACCCATAAGCTCTATATCCTGTAAGGGCAACTCCTCTCCCTTTATGAGGTGCACCCAATCTGGAGTTGCGACACCTTCATATCGAAGGATTTTTTTAGCCATAGTTTTATCCATGCACAAACTACTTGCTAGAAGACCGCTTCCTGTATAAGGAATACCTAACGTTTCTAGCACCCCCTGAATCGTACCATCTTCCCCAAACTTACCGTGAAGTGCTAACAAAGCCACATCAATATCACCCACCTTGGCAATTACCTCTTTGTTGTCATCTAATGTGATGGCCACAACTTCGTATTTTTGCTTATCTAATTGAGCGACCATTTCCTTACCTGTCATGATGGAAACCTGCTTTTCAGAGGAAGTACCACCCATAATTACGCCAACCTTCATTTTTTCAACTCCTCATAACGTTTGTCAATGTATCACCAATGATTTGAATACCTCGAACAATATCGTCATCTGCTAACCTAGAAAAACCTAAACGAAATGTATTACTACCTCTCCCATTTGTATAAAATACATCGCCTGGATAAAATACCACGCCCTTGTCATAGCACTTCTCAAGCAACAAACGTGCATCTACATCCTCTTTTAGTTCTATAAAAAGGTGAAGTCCCCCATCCCCTGTTATCCTGCTAAAGGGAAGGTATTGCATACAGGCTTGACGGGCAAGCTCATATTTTTTCTTGTAAACAAATCTTGCTTTCTTTAAATATTTTTCAAAGTAACCATCCTGTAAATATTGATATAACACTGCCTGATCCAGTGTTGATGTATGTATTGTTCGAGCTCTTTTCATACTTTCCAAGCTATCAATTAACTCCCTATCTGCTAAAATCCAGCCAACTCGTAAGCCAGGGAAAAGTATTTTAGAAAAGCTACCAATATAGACAATGTTATTACCTGTTCCACTAAAAGCGATTAGGGGTGCCAAATGCGAGCTTGAATACCTTAATTCCTCATTAAAACCATCTTCTACAATGGGTATTTGATATTGGGAAAAAAGCTGAAAAATAGTACTCCTTTTCTCGGAGGAAGTGACAATTCCTGTTGGATTATGATAGGACGGGATAAGGTAGGCAAAATCAAAATCCTGATCTGCTAACGTTTTTTCCACCTGTTCCATGTCAATCCCGTCATCTTGCATATCGATGCCATGGACATCTAGCCCATGCAAACGGAAAAGCTTCAATGCTGCATGATGTGTAGGATTTTCACATAGTACACGCCCTGATTTTTTAGCTAATGAGGACAATAAAATATCTAGACCTTCTGTAAAACCATTTGTAATTAAAATATCCTTATTCGAAATGTCCACACCTTTCATCTCCATATAGCTAAGAAGATGGTCAATTAAGGGCTTATACCCCTTGGCATAGCCATAGTTCAAGACAATATCTCCTTCAATGGACATCCTTGTGAGAAATGCCCTTTTGAAATTTTCCACATCAAAAAGCTTTTCTTCTGGAGCTATACTAGTAAATGAAATCATGCCTTTTTCCCAGTGTATATCTTGTCGTATTAAATCAATTTCATCAGCTAATAAAGTTGTTTCATTCAGTCTTTGTTTCCAATCTATTTCAATAGAAGAAGTATTCAATGTAGTAACCTTTCCGATAAAATGCCCTTTTCCTTTCACTGCATAGATGATGCCATCTAGCTCTAATTCGGCATATGCGTTCAGCACCGTGTTTCTACTGACCGCTAATAACTTACTAAGTTCACGGGTAGATGGAAGCTTTTGATGTTCCAACAGATGCCCCTTGACAATCATGTCTTGAACATAATCCTTCAATTGTACATAAACTGGTCGTTCATCCATAAGCTTAAAATCACTAAACACTTCCTAACCCCCTTGCTTCATTTTTGCATAAACCCTGATAACCAAAAAGGTCCACACATTATGTAATTTCCTGTTAGAGTGGTTGCTCTTCTTTCTATCATATTTCAACATGGTCATAAGCATAAAAAGAAAACTCCTCTTTTAAGAAATATATCACTAAAAGAGGAGTTTTATTATTATTTTAAAATATTATTAAGACCGTTTTCCTTTTTATCAGGACATACTAAAGACACCACAACTCCAACAATTAAGCAAATAAAGAATGTCGCTGTCTTGGCTGACACAACAGCCTCCATAGGTGACAGGGACCATACAATCGCACTAATAAAACCGACAATAATTGTAGCAATGACCCCAATGCCTGAAACACGTTTCCAGAAAAAGATTAAAAGGATCACAACCGAAAATGTATTGCCAATCCCTGCCCATGCAAAGGATACTAAGCTATAAATCACAGAACCTGATTTGAGTGAAATCATAATACCCACAATCCCACTAATAACAGCTACTAGACGAGAAAGGTGAACTAATTTTTTGCTAGAAATATTCCAACGTAATGTTTTATGAATGATGTCCTCACTTATCGATGTTGTGATGACTAACAATTGAGACGAAGCCGTTGACATAATAGCTGCTAAAATACCAGCCACAATAATTCCTGCAACCCAAGGTGGTAAAATTTCAAATATCATATGCGGTAATATCATTTCAGGATCTTCAATAGAACCTTGCTTATACAAAGTGGACGCGAAAATGGCAGATAAAAAGGCACCCACATAGACAATTAATGTCCAAATAATCGCCATATTACGGCCAGTAATTCGCTCTTTTTCAGTCGTAATAGCCATAAAGCGAGAGCTCAATTGAGGTTGCCCCCCAAGCCAGCCAAAGAACCATGATAGATTTGTAAATAACATTGCCCCTAAGGCAAGTCCATTTAAGCCTCCAACCCAACTATCCGCACCATTGCCCATTTGAGCTAGCTCTGTTGAAATGCTTAAACCTTGATGTTGAATTTCCATATAAGCTGCAATTGGTACAATAACGAATGAGATAAGCATTAAAAAACTTTGGATT
Organism: Lysinibacillus capsici; assembly: GCF_020217405.1. Taxonomy (NCBI): domain Bacteria; kingdom Bacillati; phylum Bacillota; class Bacilli; order Caryophanales; family Bacillaceae; genus Lysinibacillus; species Lysinibacillus capsici. Next base: position 4,473,980 of record NZ_CP084108.1, read on the forward strand.
GTATCTGTCCAAACAACAGACATAAATCCTCCCATACATGAATAGGCAATTATTATTGTTCCAATAATAATTGTTCCCCATGTGATGTTGAGTCCTGAGAATGAATAAATCGTTTTACCCATCCCGGAAAATTGAGCTGCTAAATAGCAAACAAAGAATAACACCAATACTGCAGAAGCTAACCAACGAATTATATCTGCGTGCTTTGGAAATTTAACAGCAATATAATCTGTTAGGCTATTCACCTTATATTTTTGTTGCTCTGTCATAAAGCGCTTTGATAAAAATAGCCATGACACAACAACGCCTAAAAGCATGCCAGATAAAATCCAAATGCCAGATAGCCCAGCCACATAAATAAAGCCAATTGCCCCTAAAAACATATAGGCGGATTCACCCGTTGCACGCTCTGAAAAGGCTAACGCCCAGCCCGGTAGTTTATTTCCCCCTAGAAAGTAATCATTATGTGATAAATCTTTTTTACTGAAGTAAATCCCTACTCCTAGCATAGCGAGTAAATAGACAAATATTTCAACATAAACAATTGTATGCATATACCCAAAGTCCTCCATCTGATTAATCTAAACAATCCCAATTGGTTTTATCAGATAATAGTTCGGGTTTTTTTAATTGTCAATAACTAATTTTGTAAAAAGGAGGCAAAGTATTTCGATATTTCTACAAACTTCAAAGCTCCTGGAGAAAGATGAATACTGTGTTTATGTGCAATTCCAACCTGTCTAATATATGCTTGATAAAATTTTTTTCTAATCAGGTTACTTGGTGCATGTAGTAAAAGGGAGTTGGGTACAACAGAAATGCCTAAATTTTCATTGACCATTGTCAAAATGACTTGGTCTACTGATAATTCATAGACTACATTGGGATGTATTTTATGTTTAGCTAAGATCCTTGATACATCTCGATCAATCGTACGTTTAGGCATAATCCAGCGTTCATCCTGCAATTGCTCTAGAGAGAGCATCTCTTCCTTCGCTAATGGATGCTCCTGTGCCATAATGCAAACAAGCTCATCATTAAAAATCGCATCGAATACAAGATGTTTAGAATTTGGTTGCACTAAAAAACCGATGTCTACAACGCCATTATGAAGCCATTCTTCGATTTGATCATAATCTCCCTCCATCAAATGTATTTTTAGGTCTGGATGATGCTGTTCGAAATACGCTAAAACCTTTGGTAATAACACCAAGGAAACACTTGGTAGAATACCAACCGATAACGTCCCCCCAATGAGATTTTTTAAATTTGCTACAGAGGTTTCAAGCTGCTGGTGTTGCTGCAATATTTTTGAGATGTGTTCGTAAACAATTCTCCCCTCACTCGTTAAAACAATATGATTGCGGTTTCGAATAATTAGAGAAAGCCCTAATTCTGCCTCTAAATTACTAATCGTATGACTGATGGCAGACTGTGTGAGATTGAGCTTTAAGCCTGTTTCTGTAAAATTTCCTGTATCGATAAGTGTGTGGAAAGCAATATATTGCGCTAATGTAGCCATGCTATTCTGCCCCTTTATGATTTTTTTTCATATTCGATTGTGTAAATATTCATTTGATTTAAATTACTAGCCACCTCTATAATAAAAATAAAATCCAAGTAAATCAATATGATTTGTTAATGAGGGGGCTCATAAAATGGCAGAGGAAAAATTAATGATGAAGGCTTTATCTATGGACATAATTACAGCAAAAATGTTTACAGAATTACATCTCTCCATTACAGAGCAGTATGGAGAGCATGGTCGGAAATTAGTACAAAAAGGTTTAGAGGCGTTTGGTTTAAAGGATGCTGAAGCAATGGCTAAAAAGGCAACAGCAGAAGGCGAAAATCATTCTTTCTTTGAATATTTACCATCAAGTGTCGAAGGTGAAGAGAAATTTGCTGATTTAACAACGTTTGCTCGATTTTCTAAAATGTTTGCACAGATTGCCAAGCCAGTTGTAGACGAATATGGAGAAGCTGGTGAACAAGTGATTATGCGGGCAGTAGAACGTTTTGGCCTTAAGCGAGGCCAAGGAATTGCTCAACGTGCTCGCTCAAACGGCCTAGAAAATTCCGTGGAGCATTATTTAACTAACTATGATATGGGTCGTAGTGATTTGTTTGAAATCGAAACCGTTTATAAAGAAAATGAGGTTGAACAAACGTTTACTCATTGCCCATTAGGTCAACAATGGGCAGATGACGATATGGGTAAATACGGCATTTTATATTGTAAAGTCATCGACCCTTCTATTGCTAAAGGGTACAATAAAAGCCTAGAGGTGGTACATGATCAATTTGTTTTACGTGAAGGACAGTGCCACTTCCAATTCCAAATGAAAGAGTGATGTCATGATTAACGGAGTTAGGCTCGTACAGCATCTTCAAGACTTAAGTCAAATTGGTCGCAATGAAAAGACAGGTGGCATTAACCGCTTCTCGTTCACACCAGAAGAAAAGCAGGCCATTGAGTTAGTCACAACTTATATGGAACAAGCAGGAATGAATGTCACAATCGATGCAGTTGGAAACCTTATTGGTACATATGGTGAAGGAAATGAAACCATTATGCTAGGTTCTCACATCGATACAGTACCAGAGGGCGGCAAATATGATGGAGCATTAGGGGTGCTAGCAGCAATTGAAGTGGTACATACTATGCATGAGCAACAGTTGCTACCCTCTAAAAAAATTCAAGTTGTCGCTTTTAAAGATGAGGAAGGCACGAGATTTGGCTTTGGGCTCCTTGGCAGTAGTGCAATGGCTGGTCTTTTAACAGAGGAGCAATTACAGCATACAGATGAAGCTGGCATTGCTATTGAAAAAGCCATGAAGGATTTCCATTTATCACCTTATCCTTTAACACAAGTGCATCGCAATGACATAAAAGCTTATTTAGAAATGCATATCGAGCAAGGAAAAGTGTTAGAAAATGAAGACCTACCAGTCGGTGTTGTCACAGGTATTGCAGCCCCATTATGGCTAGAGGTAACCGTAACGGGTGTCAGTGAACATGCTGGTGCTACACCTATGCCGATTCGTCAGGATGCTCTAACTGCAGCAAGCGAAATGATTTTAGCTATTGAGCAACTATTAAACAATACAACAGATTCCGTTGCAACGGTTGGTAAGCTAACGGTCTCTCCAAATGGAACAAACGTTATACCAGGTAAAGTCACGTTCTCGATTGATCTTCGTGATATTGACGAAAATAAAGTAAGTGCATTAGAACAAGAAATTATGCAACAACTTCAACAAATTGCTGAACGAAGACATGTTACATTGACTTCAAAAGTATTGCAGCGTATTAAACCAGCAAAAACGGATGCCATGCTACAACAGCAACTCACTACAAGTATTGAAAAGCAAGGTATACGACCTTATTCTCTCATAAGCGGTGCTGGGCATGATGCAATGAATATAGCTGAAATTGCACCGATTGGAATGCTATTCGTCCGCTCAAAGGATGGTATTAGTCACAATCCCTTAGAATACAGTTCAGATGAGGATATTGTTGTAGCAACTAATATTTTTTATGATACTGTTGTGGAACTTGCTAGATAGACTACTATATTATAGAAGAAAGCCATTCTCTATATTGTGAACTGCCCCGTAAAAGTTAGACATCAATCTAACTTTTACGGGGGTTTTTTTATGGCAAAAGTAAATGTTGAACAACGTATTCAAGCAGTTCAACGATATTTAAATGGAAATGAAACTTTGATCGAAATTGCGAAAGATATCGGTGTGACAGCTCAGATTGTCAGTGAATGGGTTCGCCGTTATCAAAAAAATGGCGTAGAGACTTTCTTAAAGTCCTATACAAACTATTCAGCTGACTATAAAATGAATGTACTTAATTATATGAACGAGACAGGTACATCTTCGAGAGACACAGCTGCACTATTCAATATTTCATCTCCTGGCATGATTCGGAATTGGAAGTTGAAGTTTGAAGTTGGTGGTTATGATGCCCTTGTTTCTAAGAAAAAGGGGCATCCATCTATGAAAAAAGAGACAAAAAGAACAACGAAATCAACACCAGCTGAAGGATCTGTTGAGGCGTTAGAAGCACGAATTAAACAATTAGAAATGGAGAATGCGTACTTAAAAAAGTTGAATACTTTAGTTCAAATGCAAGAAAAATTACCAATCAAATCAAAGCGCAAGTAATTTATGAACTAAAGGAAATCTATGAAGTAGTGGAATTAATCAAAGTCGCTGATATTCCACGTAGTACGTATTATTACTGGGAAAAGCGTTTGAATCGTCATGATAAATACGCTGATGTGAAAGTCGCAATTCAGTCCATTTATCATGAACATAAGGGACGTTATGGTTATCGTCGGATCACCAAAGAACTAAAAAAATTTGGTATTCATCACGATCCAAAAACGATTAACTGCTTGATGAATGCCATTGGCATAAAGTGTGAAGTCCGCATGAAGAAATATCGTTCGTATAAAGGTAACGTCGGAAAAATTGCCCCAAACATATTACAACGCGATTTTACAGCGGAAAAAATGAACGAGAAATGGGTAACAGACGTGACAGAGTTCCATCTATTTGGTGAGAAACGCTATTTATCACCCGTCCTTGATCTATGTAATGGCGAAATCATTGCATACACGGTAATGAAGCGTCCAGTGTATAAACTAGTCCATAATATGTTAGAACAAGCATTGGAGCGCCTCGAATCAAGTGATCAAGTCATTCTTCATTCAGATCAAGGTTGGCATTATCAAATGAAAAAGTATCAACAAACATTAAAGCAACATGGAATTACGCAGAGTATGTCCCGTAAGGGTAATTGTTTGGACAACGCAGTCATCGAAAATTTCTTTGGCTTATTAAAATCTGAACTCCTGTATCTACAAGAATTTGAATCCATGGCACATTTTGAACAGGAACTCAACGACTATATTTACTACTACAATCACAAACGAATGAAAGAAAAATTAAAAGACCTAAGCCCGGTGGAGTACCGAACTCAGGTCTTAGCAGTTGCTTAACTAAATATGTCTAACTTTTTTGGGTCAGTTCATTGTTGAGAATGGCTTTTTTAATATTTTTCATAGCCTTCATTTTTATCTTGAGTAATCATCTTTTAAATGAAAGGCTATTTTTTCAGGGTATATGTTAGACGATCACCTTGAAATGATAGGTAAGCTGTTCCTTCAAAGTTCCATATTCATTGACCGCTTGAGCAAATAAGCTTGGATATCCCCTGCTTGAACTTTCTCTACTATAGCTTTTATATCTGCGCCCATATTCTTATTGGATTTAGTTGGTATAGTCACAAGTTTCCTCCTCTCTATCTGTATAACTAAATTCATCACCATTTTGTGACAGCAAAGAATAAAAATTAGAGGGAAAATGAAGCTTGTTCAATTTTAAAGTAATATTAATAGATTTTTCCGTTTTCATCACAGTAAAATTCAATGGTAAATCTCTTCTCAAATTGAGCGTTATTTAATTCAAAAATCCCTTCTATTTGAATACTAAATGTTCGTCCGTCGTCAATTAAAGCTGTTTTATAGGAGGTTTGCTTCCACGTTCCTGATTGCGTTTTTATTAGTTTTGTAGAAACATTTTCAACAGAAGAAAACATTTGGCGTTTGCGAGATGCATTATATTGTGTTTCAAAATCCCCTGTTACCTCCACAGTTCTTAAAATATCAGGGAAGTACATATAGGTCTTTTTAGTTGTACTACCGTCTTCACTCGTAATTACAGGCTCTGGTGTAATCAGGTAATTATTAATTCTCTCTCTTTCTGTGGCTAAGTGTTGTCTCACCCAAGATTGAATGTTCTTTTCAAATTCTTCAGGTGAAATCCAATATTCATCTTCGAAGTCTTCAATTGGTCCAACAGCAATGTTTAAACCTGATTTCAATTCCATCGCTTCTTCTATAATTTTTACATATTGCTTATAGTACTGCTTTTTCATTTCTTCTGTAAGCGGTGGAAGTGGTTCTCCAACTGTATCCTCTTGCTCATCAGGAATAGCTAGGGAAGAATCCGTTGGCGATATATTTTGCTCCACATTTTGAATAGTAGGTATGAGACTGATTCCAATTAGGAGAACCGCAAATATTGAAACCATTAAAGGCTTCCATTGATATTTAGGTTTGTGAGATTGGTGTAATTTAGCCTGAATACTCGCTTTATCATTCTCGGATAGCTTAATAGATGTAGGTATAGATTTCTCAAGTTCATTTTTAATATTCATATTCTAAATCACCCTCCTCTATCGTAATTTTTGCTAATTTTCGTCCTCTGGCTAACCTTGTTTTTACGGTGTTAGGTGAGCATTTTAACACTTCAGCTATTTCTGCTATTGATAATTCAACATAATAATGCAGCCAAATCACTTCACGATATTTAGTGGGTAAAGAATTGACTAATTGCCCTATAGACTGATTCTGCTCTTGTTGTAAAATATCCAGTTCTAGGGAGTCTCGTTTTAGCCAGTTTTTCATTTTCTCCGTCACTTCAACTTTTTTATAATGCCAGCTTTTCAAATAATTTTTGCATTCATTTACGGCTATTCGATATAAATAGGTTTTAGCGGATGAACGTCCTTCAAAGACATCGATGCTTTTATAAAATTTAATAAAAACCTCTTGTACAAGATCCTCTGTCTTTTGTGGTTCTTTTACATATGTATAAATTAATCGCTTTAAATAATCTCCATGCTGATTCATTACTTCATAAAGCAATTTTTCTTTCTCATTAGGTGTCATGACGATCTCTCCCCTCTTATAACGTTAGACAAGGCTAGGAATGAACTGGTTTCATTTAAACTAAAGGAATATCCTCTCTTTTAATATGATATAGTGTAATTATGGTTAATTTTTCTAAATAACTGAAAGGGGCTATAGAATGGAAGAGATTTTAACAATTACGAATTTAACGAAGAGTTATGGAAACAAGGAAATCCTGAAAGGAATTGACCTTCATGCAGCTAGAGGTGAAATCATTGGTTATATTGGCCCCAATGGCGCAGGTAAAAGTACAACTGTAAAACTTATTCTAGGGCTAGAAGGTGATTATGGTGGCGAAATTAAGCTCTTTGGGAAAAGCATAAGACAAGATCAAATTGATTATAAACGGCGAATTGGTTACGTTCCTGAAATCGCTGATGTTTATGATAACTTAACAGGCTATGAGTATTTAACCTTCATCGGGCAGCTATATGGATTAGAGCTAGAGGAGGCGGCTGACAAATCCCAATCACTAATGGAACTGTTTGGAGTTGGTGAAGCGTACCATTCTAGAATTTCCTCTTATTCTAAAGGCATGCGTCAAAAACTACTAATTATTGCAAGCCTAATACATAATCCAGACCTGCTATTTTTAGATGAACCGATCAATGGCCTAGACGCAAACAGTGTCATGATTTTTAAAGAAATCTTAACGCAACTAGCTGCGAACGGAAAGACTATATTTTACTCATCCCACATTATGGATGTCGTTGAAAAAATCAGTAGCCGTATCATTCTGCTGTATGATGGAAAAATCGCAGCGGATGGAACATTTGCCCAATTACAAGCAGATAATACCGAAGGAACATTAGAAAGGATTTTTAACCAGTTAACAGGATTTCATGAACATCAGGAAATCGGAGAAAAATTTGTGTCCGTCGTTCGTGGGGGACAATTATGACAGATTTCAAAACGCTACGATTGCTTGATAAATTCCGATGGCTTTTTATAAAAATGGGCATTGATTATGGCATGATGAGAAAAATCCTCCATATAAAATTAACGATGGATGAACGGAAAGTACCTACCCTATTTAATCAAAACAAAAAGAAAGACAATCAAAAGTACGGCTACATTAAGTCTCTATGGATTTATATGTTATTCGGGCTTATACTTATCCCGCTTATGGGATTTGGTCAAAATTTTCTATTTCAGATGAGTATTGCCTTTGCAATGATCATCTTTTTGATTATGACTTCATTGATTTCTGACTTTTCTTCTGTGCTTTTAGATATACGAGATAAAAGCATACTTTCAACTAAGCCTATTTCGGCTAAAACAATTAATGCAGCAAAATTTATGCATATTTTTATTTATTTATCTTATTTAACATTGGCCCTCACAGCCATCCCTCTAATAGTCAGCCTTTTTACTCAAGGGATTGTATTTTTTATTTTAACAGGTCTTGAAATTCTATTAATGAATTTATTTATAGTTGCCATCACAGCCATTTTATATATTGCCATTTTACGCTTCTTCGATGGTGAAAAGCTGAAGGATATGATTAATTATGTACAAATTGCTTTATCTCTAATGCTGATGATTGGCTATCAAGTTCTTATTCGATCCTTTGAATTCGTCAATTTAGATATGGTAGTGTCGTTTCATTGGTGGAACCTCTTCTTAATACCGATGTGGTTTGCTGCGCCTTATGAACTCATACTGCATGGTGACACATCCTTATTGACAGTCATTTATACCATCTTAGCAGTGATTGTACCTATTATTTCAATTTGGATCTATATTAAACTCATACCAACCTTTGAACGTAATCTCCAAAAACTGCTAAGTACAAGTAAATCTAAAAAGGAAAAGAATAATCGACTAAAGTCGTTTTTATTAACCATTGTGTGTAGAACACACGAGGAACGAGCTTTCTATCGCTTCGCAACTCTGATGATGAAGCAAGAGCGAGAGTTTAAGCTAAAGGTCTACCCATCTTTAGGTTTTTCATTTATTATTCCCTTTATTTTTATGTTTACTTTTAGCCGAGGGGAAGAAGTCGATTATGCTAGTAGTATAAGCTATTTAAATATCTATTTTAGTATGATGATTATACCATCCGCTGTCCTTATGCTTGGTCACTCTGCTAAATATAAGGCCGCATGGATTTATAAAACGCTCCCGCTTAAAGATTATACAGATTTACAAAAAGGTAGCTTAAAGGCATTTTTAATTAAATTGTATACTCCGTTATTTTTAGTACTAAGTATAGTCTTTAGCTATATTTATGGTATTCGAATTATCCCTGATTTACTAGTTGTTTTGATAACAAGCTGGTTATATACCATCCTTTGTTTCGTCATGATGACAAACAAATTACCCTTTACCAAACCCTATGATGAAGTTAACGATGCACAAGGCTGGAAAATTCTTTTATTATTGATTCCTTTAGGCTTACTTGTAGGGCTTCACTATTTGATAGCTCAGATAACATACGGTGCTACTATATATTTCATTGTGCTTTTCTTCATCAACATTTTGATATGGAAACTGGTTTTTAAATCGGAAAAATAACCAAAAAAACGGCTCAAATCCTATAATAGAGTGGGATCAGCCGTTTTTTCCATGCTATGGTGTTGAAAAGATAAACGCAACGATTTCTTCCTCACCACTTTTCATATCTTTTATTTTATACGTATTTTGATTGACCTCGTTATCCCCTAATACAATAACCTTTGGCGTGTTTTCACGATTGGCTTTTTCCATCGCCTTTTTCACTTTTTTCCCACTTAGCTCAACTTCTATTTTATATTTTTCTCGCCGTAATGCAGTTGCTAGCTTTAGTGCCTCTTTTTCTGTTCCCAGAGGAATTATATAAATATCCACGCTAGGAGCGTTTTGCTCTATTTTTCCCGATAGCTCTAATGCTGTATAGATGACATCTAAACCAAATGAAATACCAACAGTAGCATAGGTTTGATTTGTCTCTAAAAGGCCACCAATCGCATTGTCGTAGCGTCCCCCACTACCAATACTTGAGCGGATTGTTCCATCTGCTAAAAAAATTTCATAAATTGTTCCTGTGTAAATTTCAAGTCCTCTTGCTAAAAATGGATTGAAAATACATTGTTCACTTATTCCAAGTGCCTCTAAATAAGAAGTTAGTTCCATTAATTCCTGTAAACCTTGTTGTAAAAAGACATTCTCGGTCGCGAATCCTTCAAAATACGCCATACTTATTTGAGGACGTTTCTCTAAAAAGTGTTTTATTTTATGAATACTATTATCTGATAACCCCAATGCCTTCAATTCTACGAGCATTGTTTTCTCGTCTATTTTTTCAATCTTATCTAACGTTAAAATGACGCGATTCATTTGATCCTGTTCAACCTCAAATAATTGCAGCAAACCGACTAAAAGCTTGCGATTATTAAATTGGAGATTAATTTTCAATTTAAGCTGATCAAAGGCATCTATCGCCATCATCATTAGCTCCGCCTCAGCAGCCTGTGATTCTATTCCAACAATATCAACATCACATTGTGTAAATTCGCGAAAACGACCAGCCTTAATCGGGCCATCTCGAAACACTTTGCCAATCTCATATCGTTTAAATGGCATAGCAATCGCTGGATTCATCGCTACAACTTTTGCAAATGGAATTGTTAAATCATAGCGTAACGCTAAATCACGCTCACCTCGATCTGTTAATGTATACATCTCCTGTAAAATCTCAGCACCACCACCATATTTAGAAGCCATCAGCTCTGTATAGTTAAGAATAGGTGTTTCTAACGGCTTGCAGCCATAGGCTATAAATGTATCTTCTAACGTACGTCGTATCACACGACGAGTAGCCTCCTGCTCTGGTAAGTAATCTTGTGTTCCTCGAACATTTTGGTAGTCCATTTTTTTCATCATCATTTCCTCCTCATTTTTAGAGCAATAAAAAAACCGTATAACGATAAAGCTCAAATCAGCTTTATTTATACGATTACATGAGAAATAGTCTTCCTATTCAATATTAATAAGTTAATAAAGATAGCAAGACTAGTGATGATGATGATGTTTTATTGTGAATGATTGGACAAGAGTAATGACCATGTTTATTCCCCCTTTTATATTAAGGGTTACTATAAGACACACCCGATAAAATGTCAAACTTTTTCTAAAATTCATACAGTATTTTTTTCATTTTTTCTAGAGTAGCTAACATTTCAGCTAACTCTTCAGTTGTTAAGTTAGCCTGGTACTTTTCTGTAATCTGTTGATTAAAGGCATCAACTTTCTGTTTATATAATAGACCCTTCTCACCCAATTCAACAGAAAAGGCACGCTTATCCTCCTCATGCTGCCTTTTCACTATATAGCCATCCTGTTCAAGCTTGGTTAATTGCTGACTCACTGCACTTTTTGTAATAGCCATTTTATCTGCTAGTTCTGAAGGTGTGCAGGATGGATGACGCATCACTAATGTTAAAAGAACATATTGCTGATTATTTAAGGAGAAATTAGTATAAGCTCTTTCCATTTTCTCAAGCATGATCCAAATATCTTCAATGGTTTGATTTATTTGCTCCGCTACCTGGTTATTCTTCATTTTTTTGAGTGTCACCTTTTTCTCGCCATTTTTTAGGATTTAGATAGCTTTTAAATTTGTTGGCTACGTCTTTTCCAACAAGTAAAGCACCAAGCCAAAATAAGATTTCAGCCAAAATAATACTTCCTGGTATAATTCCTGCCTTTACTTTTGTAGGTATCGGTGTGAAAGGTGTAATAATTGGGATTAACCATAAAGAAAGTGAAAAGATAATAATACCTAATCCAAGCTTATAAGCAAAAGATTTTTGTGTTTTTTCGTTAGAGGTCATGTATCTTCTCCTGTACAATAATTAATTTATTTAAGTTAACTAAACTATATGATACATTTCTTTTTATGTAAAGCTCTTTAATCTTTATAGCAAAAATCCCATCTATTTGAATAGTAAAAGTCAAATAGATGGGGTTACTAATTTAGTTATTTTCCAAATGTAAGGGGTATACGTAGCTCATCATTTGGCTTGTTAGTTAAATATTTATAAATGAGAATTTCTAGCTCCTTCTTGTCAAAATTCTCATAAACATCCATTCTTTTATTATTTTCAAGAATGCCCATAAATTCAGGCGTCCCATAGATTTTCTCTTTACCCTCTAAATAATAGGTTTGATTGACTCCAGCAAATCCTGGATCTGGGCTTAATGATTCGACATAAAGGTTATTGTCCTTTATATAATAAGTCCATGAAATTGGGTACCCTGCTATATTAGATGTTACACTTTGAGGCTTTGCTGATATGTTCGTTAATTGGATTGAATTGTCGTCTCCGTATAAACCTTCAACACGGTTCTTAGCAACGAAAGTTAAAGACTGATTTTCCAAAGAAGCTGCATTTAGTCCAGTTATTTCAAAGCGTAGCTCTGTTTCATTAGGATTTCCATCCTCACCCGAAATATACCCAGTCAATAAAGTTCCACCTACATCCAGTTGATAATCCATATAAGGGAAAGTTTCATATTTTTCTTGAGTAAGAATCAATCGAACTTGGGTCGGTGTAACCGTCATTTCATGAATTTTAGTTCCACCAGGCACATTGTCAATTGGAATATCTAGTACTTTCTTAAAAGACGTATTTTCCAGTTGTTTTTTAGAGAGATTTAGTTCCATATTCCAAGTGCTTTCTTTTGTTTCTAGTATGCGATTATAAGAAATTTGGAATTTAGTTCCCTCTTCTTGTAAGGCTTCAGACTCGAATAGTTGCTGGCTAAAATATTCTCCTTTTGCTCCCTGTTTTCCCATGAAAGACCTTTTCCCTGTTTCAATTGCATCATTCGTATTATTAATCGCCTCAATGAATATTCCTGTATTTCGGACTTTTAAATCTGTAAGTGTAACTGCCGTTTTAAGCAATATTTTACCCTCATCTTGTGCAAATGATTGAATAGACACCGTGTCAACTCCGTCCTTTTGAATAGGAAACACTTGCGTAGTTAAGTCATTAGGATTATAGTCGATAGAATATTTCTTATCGCTGATGAATTGAATATTCTCCATCATAAGCTCCACATCTGTCATCTGTCCTTCAGCAACCCAATCCGTTTCAAAATAACCCTGAAAGGTACCAAGCTCCTCATTCCAAGAATGTGTATAATTCCCTTCAATAAAGTTACCCTTTGAATCTTTCAGCCTAGTATGTTCAAAACCTATATCCTCTCCATCCCAAGAGGCATCAGGTTTCAAACTATACAAAAGAAAGGTTCTGTTATCATCGATAAACGCCGTATGTACAGTTAGCGTAAACCCATCCTTCGTAACAGATTGTTCAATCGTCTGCCCTAAGCCCTGATCTAATGCAGACTGAATACCAGCTCTATAAGAAAGAATAGTTGACCAATCATAATTCAGTGCTGCATAGACAGGTGTAGCCATTAGAGCGACAGTTAATCCTGCAACCAAAACAAATCTCTTTCTTTTTCGAGGTAGAACTTCGATCGGTTCATCTACCATTTTTAGTTCATCCTGCTGGATACTGTTCCACATTTGTTCAAAGTCAGGATACTTCATGTTATGGTCTGCGTTCATCTCTTTTTTCAATTGCTTTTCAATGCGTTCCAAATTGATTCTCTCCCTTCAACCATAAATTTTGATTTTGTTCTAGTTTTTTGCGCATGATTTTCAATGCCTTATGGAGTCTCGATTTCACTGTTCCCACTGGAATCTTTAGTGTTTCCGCAATTTCCACTAATGATAACTCACCAATGTAGCGTAGGGTGACAACAGCCATTAACTTTTCTGGTAGCTGTCTGAGTAGTGCCTCCCATTCCTCCTCAGCGGCCTTCTCCAATACAATGGTGTCTACAGATTTAACTGATGCCGTAGTTTGCTCCTGTAGCAACTGTACCTGGCTCACTTTTTTTAACTGAGCCTGCTTTCTTTTAAGCAAATTTAAACATTGATTCATCGCAATTCGTAAAATCCAAGCACGTGTATGCTCTACACTTCTCCAATCCTGACGAAAGACGGTGACAAATACGTCATGGCAGAGATCTTCCGCATCTTGGGCGTTCCGTAGCATGTAATAACAGGTACGGTAAACATCTTTGTTGTATGAATCGAATAATTCACGTTCTGTCAATTCAAGGCACTCCTTTCTGATGGTTCTACGTTATAAACAAATGGTTACTAGAAAAGGTTCATTTTTTTAAGAAATTCATATACGTACTTTTTTAATTTAGTGTTTATGTAAAAAAATCAAATTAACATGTGCAAAATAAAAACAGATGGCAATATAGAAGTCCATTATAGAACATCTAATCCATCTGTTTTTGCCAACTGGGGAATGGTAAGTGTAGGCAATATCATAAATCACATTTGATTTTTCAAGAAACTAATTTTAAATTTCGCCTTTTTTTCTTGCTGTCATTTCATCTTTCATTTCCTCTTTTAAAGCTTCAATTGACTGTTTACGTCGCTTATTTTTTTCCTTTAGCCTGTTACTTTCTAGAGGATCTGCAAATTCCATACTCATTTCTGCCTCCTGCACTTTCTCTTCAGTATTTTTAACAATATCACGAATGCGTTCAACATTATTGGATCGATCATCTGGTTTTCGATGTCTTAAATTAGCCATGTTAACCTCCTCAAATTGTGACATAAGGTTATTTTGGAATGATTTTATCATTATATGAGTGCTAAATTTTACTAAAATAACATCCTTTAATCGCTATCTGTCCAATAATTCTACCTTCATTAGAAGCAATTAAGTTTCGCCATTTACTAGCCTGACAGGACTTTTAGACAAGCTCTTCCTTCAAACCTTCATAGGCAGATTTTGAATGCATAAATACATATAAAACTAGAGAGATGAAAATTGCTACGAATCCAAAGGCGATGCAGACCATTTGTAGAGAGAGCCATTCCGCTAGCAATCCTAAGGCTAACGTAAAGACAATCTGTAGCGCATTAATGACCATTGTGGAAACACTACCAAAACGGCCCATAATTGATGTGGGTACACTTATTTGATAAAATGTGCTGTAGCCTGCATTACAAAATGACATACATATCCCTAATGCTATAAAGCTAACAATCGCCATTATGACATTCGGTGAAGAGTAAAACAATGTATAGCAAATTGTGGTCAAAAGCAGACCATAGACAATATATTGTCTTGTTGAAAACCTTTTAGCATAGCGAGCAGCCATTGCTCCACCAATTATTGCCCCAATCCCAGCAATACTAACAATGACACCATATAAACTATCTGAAGCTTGTAGCTTTTGTTTAATAAATGTAGCTTCCTGTGAGTCTAATGCAAAGGCAATCATCAATGCACCTTGAAAATAAAGAAATACTTTGGCAAAGACTTGCTCTTTTTTAATATAAGCGTAGACAATACCATAATCCTCTTTTAGCATCTTCCAAGTAATAGATTTTCGGTGCATCGCCTGATGATCTTCTACTGCGGGAAGCTTAAAAATCGAGAGCGCGCAGATAAAGAACGTTAATGCATTAAACCAAAACGCTACGTATACATCGGTAATGGCAATGATAAACCCAGCCAATGCTGGCCCAATTAAAAATGAGCCTGAGCTAAACATTCCTAATATTGCATTAAAGGATTGTTTATCTTCGTCTGGAATATATTTCGAAATATAATAGGTACTACTTGGTCCAAAAAAGCTACTTGCTATATTAGATAAAAATAATACGCAATAGATGAGCCAAATAGAGGAGGTAAAAGGTAACAATAAAATCAATATGCCACGAATAATATCACTATAGATCATTAATTTTTGTTTATTCGATCGATCAATAATGGAGCCTGCAAAAAAGCTTGATAAAATTCGAGCAACCGGTCCTACAATAAATATACTCGCCATAGCAGTAGGCGACTCTGTTAAATGCCACACTAATAAATTGAGGGCAACTAGATTCACCCAATTTCCTAAATATGAGAAACCAAAGCCAAATAGAATGAGCCAATACTTCCTAGCAATGCTCATAAGTCCCCTTTCTATCACCAAAATGAATGATTGGTCTTTTTTTACATAAAAGTATCTCTTTAGATAATCATATCTATTGAAGAATATCGGTGCAACTAAAAATAGCAACCCTTAGCTAAGTTCATCGCTTTGGGTTGCCTTTTTAGTTTTTCTTTATTGATAAAATGGCTTTACCTTGTAGCCGTTTTTCTCTAAATGATAGCGAATATTTTTATCAATTAGGAAATGACCTGAACCAACAACAACAAAGTACTTACCTTCTTTTTCTTCCAGTACATTCATGATTTTCTTGGCCATTTGTTCATCACGTAGACCAAATAGCATTTCATTAAATTCAGATGATGTACCTTCCATTGCTTGGAAGCTTTTTGCAAACTCTTCAACATTTCCTTGCTTCCAGCTTGTAAACCACTCTTGAAGTACTACAGATTGATTTTCTTCCGATGGATGAATAATACTATCCAGTACAGCGACTAATGACTGCTCCTGTGCCTCTGGTGATAATCCTTCAAACATATCAACCTGTGCTCTTGTACCTTCTAATTCAATTACTGGCTTTTGCTGCAACTGTGCATTTAATAAAAAGTAGATATCGATACCGTGCATAGCCATCTCTTGAGGTGTCATACCAAATGAATCGTCCATAGCTAGCATCGATAATGCACTCGAAAGCATCCACGGCTTTTGAACTGTTAGCTGGTCCATTGGCAGACCATAAAGTTTTGCTACTTGTTCAAGCTTCGCATATGTTTCTGGTGCAACAGCATCTTTCAATGTTGAGCCATCTGTATACATTGCTTTCTCCGAATAGTATTCTAGTGCTTCCGTATCCAAGATATTCGCCTCTACTAACAGTGCATCCGATTCATCAAATGCCGTTACTAATTTTTTATCGAATGGATATAAGTCTGGTGTTCCTAAATGAATAGAACCTAATAAGTAGATAAGCGTATCCTCGTCCTCTACTACCCAAGCAACCCCTTTAGATCCTTGCTCTGCAAGTGCATATGTACTCTGAATGAAACGAATAGCTAGCAAAACAGCCTGTTGAGTGGTTGCCTTTTTCTCTAGCTGCAATCCATTTGGAGAGCCTTGTAATATATGTTGCTCTTTCATAAATTGAACAGCATCTGTACCAACAGGTAAATCATACCGTGCCACAATATTATACAAGCGATTGACAATATCACCACGTGTATTATCGTTTTTCACACTTACTGGTTTGTATTGTTTATTTTCAGCTAAGCCTAGAGAGGCAATCTTCTTTTCTGTTAAAGCTAGTAGTTCATTTACTTTGTCCACTGGAATTTCCTGAAGAAAACCATCGAAGTACCAATCAGTTGAGTAGACCCCGTATTTTTCGCCCTCATTTAATGTTTCTATTGCCCATTCGCTTATCGACGGTACTAGGGGTGTTGTTTGCTCTTCAGCATGAATCACAGGGACAACTGTCGTCAGCATTAATGAGGCACCAAGCAACGCTGCACCCGTTCGTTTCATCATCTTTTTCATCAAATTCTTTTCTCTCCCTTTTCCTATTTTATGTATCAGTATCGTATGAAATTATACCATATACTCTCCAACTATTTTATAAGTAAAAGTGCAAATATTTACAAATATGTATTGACATTTCTCTATTTTGAAATAGTTATGAAGAGGTTGAATTTAATAAGACGATGACAAATTAGTATGTCATCGTCTTTTTTGTTTAATAGGTAGAAGGTTTATTGAATAAATTTAGGATCTACTATACCTAAACCACTACCTTCCAGTTCAAACTTCACCTTTGAAACTCCATCTAATTTAACATGAACCTTTACCTTATCTTTGATTGCTCCACTATCAAAAACTAATTTACCATCTGCGTAAATTTTCAAGAAACCTGCTCCGAAGGAATTAGCTGCTAATTTTTTAATTGGTGCCAAATAGGTTTCGAATCCCTTGTAATTTCCATTGGCTAAGTATTCCACTGCATGGTCTTGAACTGCGCCTCCTCCATGATAACCACCGAGCTGATAGGATCGCTCAAATTTTTCACCTGTACTAATAATGACAGAGCTTGGATTGTGGAAGAAGTGGTCTTCATCACTTCCAATAGGTTTTACATCTTTTAAAGCGATGAATTTTGGAACATCACCAATATAAACGGATTTTGTTTTCCCATCCCATGTTACTTCTTCACCTAAAGATTCAGCAATAAATCGCATTGGGACATATATTGTGCCTTGATAATTAAATCCAGATTGACCTTCTGGCGGTACTTTCTCAACCTTATCTACATAGTAATTAATTGGATCCTGAGACACGCTAATCTTTTTCAGGTCACTTGCTGCTTCCGTTGTTGAAAAGTAGGTAAAAGTCAAACCTCCTACTATAAAAAACCCTAAGTAACTAGTTATAATAAATAGCTTTTTCATAAAATCACTCCTTAAAATAAACATAGATATATGTAATTATACCAGAAATTTCATACAGGCTTTAAAGATTTATATCAGGATTATTTTTTGAGCAATTATACGATTAATGGCAAAAACTCGATCCAGCTAATGTATCGAGTTTTAATTTTTGATTATTGAATAATTTTCTTCTTTAAAATAGACGGTAGTACCTCTAACAACCGTTCACGTGTAATGGGATCACAATGATTCCATGTAAAATCTATGAAATGAGTCTTACCTGGAGCTAGTTCGATTAACGTGGCGATTTGTGGACAGTGCGTAATCGTTAGTAATTCTTTTGGGGAAGACAAGATAAAATTACGCTCTCCAGCATAGTGATTTATTTGATGCTGCTGAATTTCTATCCATGCTTGCCCTTGCTCGATTAGCAGCATTACCTTAGGAGTAGGACGAAAGCCAAGAGATTCATACAAGCTGGCAGCCAATCCAGTCTGACACATAACATAATATTTAGTATCTAACTTGAGATAAACAGTCGCCGTCTCCCCAGCAACATAAACATCTGCTAATTGCCTACGTAACAATCTTACTTTGTTCTCATATGTAGTAATCCACTTCTCTGCCGCTTTACTCCGTTCAAATAGTTTAGCAATATATCGTAACCGCTCAAATAGACTAAGCTTGCTACTCAGTATAATAGTAGGCGCAATTGCATCTAGTTTCTGCAAATCATGTTCAGGATGAAAATAGCTAAGCAATAATAACTCTGGCTGCAGCTGTGCTATTTTATCCGGATCGACCCAATGCCCAATACTATGAATGTTCCTTAATTTATTGTGATAAACCACGTTATCTTTCATGATTGAGATGGCCGCTCCTATAGGGGGCATGCCTAGAACAAGTAATTCCCCAAGTGTAAATTTGCCATCAGTCACAATACGTGTTGCATCTTTAGGAACATGAATCTTTCTACCAAATGAATCGATAACTGTTCTTTCTGGAGTATAAAGGTGAATGTTTGCATATTCACGTGGGGTGTTTCCAGTTAATTTATGAAAGCATCGACTAAAATAATATTCATCCTTAAACCCAATTTGTCGAGCTATTTTTCTCAATGGCTCAGTGGAATTACTAAGAAGTTTTTTTGCCTGGTTTATACGTACATGAGTCAAATAATCAGTCGGCTTTTTACCAGTCAATACTTTAAACTTTTGACTATATTGCCATCTTACCATTCCAGCCATGTTAGCTAATTGTTCAACTGTCAAGTCCTCATCATAATGCTGTTCTATGTACTGTACAGTTTGTTGAACCAATTTTGTCTTTTCTTCGTTCTGTAACAGGTTAGCTTGTTCATCTAACTGAACCATCATAGCTAGAATTTGCTGAAGTCTACCTTGCAACATGGCCATTTCTAATGTGGATAGAGAGGAGCAAAATCGATTATTTATCCATGCTTCATTTCCTAATACCTGCTTGACTTGAGAAAATAACAGATGATAGGGATAACCATAAAGCAAGGGTGGATGAGCAATTCGGTTCAAGGTCATTCCTTCTACCTCAAAGGTTTCAAAGGTAAAGCGAGCAAGCTGTGCCTCTTTGTTTCTTGACTCTACCGTGTAGCTTTGTACAGGTAAAATGAGCGTGCAGCTTCCTTGTCGTAGATCGATTGCCATTTTGTCTACATATAGTCGTATGTCAGGACTGAGTGCTATCAATAATGTACATAAATTTGTTTCATGATTATTTATTCCCTCATTATGGCTATTAGCTGACATTATTCGGTCAACTTGAAATCGATCATAGTGTTGTAGTCTAATATATAAGGATGACAGATTCATAAGCAACTCTCCAAACATTGAAAATGATTCTCATTATCGTTATTGTAACATATAATGACCCATTATTAACGATTGTTCGAGTATGTGCTATTTAGAATACTAGCGGTTTAAAAATTGATTGGGCGGATACATTTTTTACTGTTTGCGCATCCACGCTGGTAGCTTTTGGAACAATTGCTCCAAAGCTAATAAATTATCTGTATTCCATTCATTAGGAACAACATAAACTTTTCCCTCTTTGACCGCAGGCAAAGTTCCCCATATAGGGCTTTGTAGCAACCGATCAGCTTCTTCTTCACTTTCACTATCCTCTTGTACAATGACAAACAAATGATCACCAGCAAACTCAGGAAGCACCTCTTCAGAAACCTCTAGGAAAGATACCCCTTCTACATCAATAATCTTCTTCTGTACTGCTGGTGGAACAGCAAAGCCATTTTTTCCATAAATAATAGCACCTAGGCTACGATCACCCATGACATAAAGCGTCTTACCTAGCTGATAGAAAACTGTTGCAGTCTCCCCTTCTGTTAATGGAAACTTGTCAAACATTTCGTTAGACTTTGTTTCAAACTTAGCAAGCAATTGAGCTACTTCTTCCTGCTTGCCTAGGATATTCCCCATCTCTTTTACTCGTTCTGTATAAGGAAGAGCAGGGTTAAAGGGAATCGTAGTAGCAATTTTTGATAATTCTTCATTAAGATTTGGATCCGCCTTGTAATAGCCATTAATAATTAGATCAGGTTTTAAAGTCAAAATCGTCTCTAAGTCAGCAGGATTACCAATATCAACGATCCCTTCAAGTTTGCCTTCATAGTAACTAGGAGAATCTTTAGGAAGATTATTACCAACAATCGCAATATCCATCGCCAAGAAATCACCAACTGTCTGACCAATATAAACGACTCGTTTTGGATCTGCAGGTATTTCAACCTGTTCACCTGTAATCGTTGTATATTGAACAGCTGTCTCACTTTCCTCTGCTTGCACATCAGATTGAGCATTTTTCTCGTTTTCCTTTTCCTGCGCCTCAGATGTGTTGCTATTAGAACTACATGCCGCTAATATCAATAGCAACAGGAGGATACTCCCCCATAGTATAATTCGCTTTCCTATATAATTCTTCATATTTGTTGCCCCTTTCTGATTTATCTTTAATTGAAAATGATTATCATTTACAGAGTTATTATAGATTTTATGAAAGGGCGAAACAATGAAAAAAACGCAATAATTTATTTGGATAAATGTCAATAATCAGGATTATGATAGCCTTTTGGTTTTTTATCTTCAGGTTTAGTGAAGAATTATTCATTCGTTTTCGACTATATGATCTATTTAGAGCCTCAAGAGGGAAAATGGTGAAATTTAAGCGTAAAAATTAGCTCCCTATAGAAACAAAAAAGAAACCATTTTAGTGGTTTCTTTTCATCTCAACAAACTTGTTGATTAGCTATACTATTTGATTTCTTCAGCGAGCTCTAAAATAATTCCTTCTGGCCCTCGAACGTAGCATAATTTATAGGCGTTTTCGTACCTATAAATGTCACTAATACGTTCTGCGCCCTTCTTTACCAATTTGTTAACGAGGGCTTCAATATCTTCAACATTGAAGGCAATATGCTGGATACCCATAGCATTTGCTAGAGGATGCTGGATGCCTATTTCACTTGATGGCGCGTTAAATTTTACAAGTTCAATATTCGCCTCACCGTCTGGTGTTCGCAACATTATTATTTCTAGATTTGCGTCACTAGCTGACGTTCGCAATTTTGCAGCGTCCTCTTTAATATCTTGAAGCCCTATTACCTGCTCCATCCTCTTCACCCATTCACCCTCCACTTTTCCTTCCCCTATCACCTCAAGGCCAAAGTCAAGAAAAAATGCTTTAGCTGAAGGAAGATCATTGACGATTATCCCCACATGATCAATCTTACGGATTTTCATATTTCAAACCACCTTTCTCCTATTTGAGTAATTTATTTTTAATTCCAGAATAGCTTCCCAAGTGCTTAATCGAAAGGTTAAATACCTTTAGTGCCGTAATTAATAGCTATCGTTCATTAAGTAGTATAGGCGAACTCATGGTAATTTTACTGAACTTACCAAAACAGCAGAGGAGGGCCGGGTTTGAATCCAGCTTAATTTCTTGATTATACTATAATTCCAAGGGATTTTAGAATTTATATAAGTCTTGGATACCTACCTTGCATCGGGAGGCTTTTATATATTAAAAATATAAAAAACCCCCATTAGATAATCAGATACTTTGTTTATCAAACAGGGAAGAATTAGCCGATTATTTATGTGTAGTGACAGCCTTAACTTTTAATTAAATAAAATAATATTTGTTAAATAATGTTAATAAATTTCGTTAATCACCCGATGATAAAAGTGTGTTACAGATAATATAAAAAGGGCAGATATATGAAGATGCTTGAATACTATGAAGAGAGAGGTGTATTAAAAGATGGTTTCTATGGAAGATATGAGTATAAGGTTAACTATCCTTCAAGGAGCTTACGGATATAAAGGTTTTACGGAACAAACTGGCGTGAATATGTATAAAACTGATTTGAAAGCTTTTCAAGAAACAATAGAAACTGCAAAAGAACCAATTAATGCTAGTAAAGTTTCAAAGTTATCATCCGACCAAATTAAAGTGCTCCAAGGTGCCCCAAGTGGTAGTTGGTTGATTCCTTTACTGAGTAGAATGGGGCAATTAGGGATGATGGATTTACGTGAGGGACTAGTGAACCCCAAAATACTTCAATACACTTCGACAATGAATGCTTATAAAAGATCCATTTAAGCTAAGTGAAATAAAAGGCATTAACGAAAAGGTTTTTGCCTTTCTATTTGCTATGTAAATACAAAAGGTCAATATATGAAGCGTATGTATCATGACAATGTCCGCTATCTCCTTTGAAACTTCTCCTAATTTTTATTTTTTTTCCTCCTTATAGTTTGAAAGAGTTCAATAAAGGTTATAAAACACTATAACAAAATATTTAAAATACAAAATTAGGAGATGGATAGTATGAGTTTCATTTGGTTTTTAATAATTGGCGGGCTTATCGGTTGGCTTGCAGGTATAATTTTAGGTAAAGATATCCCAGGAGGAATTATTGGTAATATTATTGCAGGTATTATCGGTGCATGGATTGGTGGTATGCTTCTTGGAAGTTGGGGTCCTAAAATTTCGGATTTCTATATCTTCCCTGCCCTTATTGGAGCAGTTATACTAGTTTTCATTTTGAGTGTAATTCTGAAATCATTGCGTAATGCTTCGTAAGCTAAATAGATCTCTTAATTTGTTTCTATACGATTAAGTGAATCAGATGTAACCAATAATAAATGGTGACTGTGCTTATAACAAAAAGGCGGCCTCCCACATCATATCTGTGGAGAGCCGCTTTTACTTTGTTCTTAATTAACTTAATAATCCACCGCTCCGTGAATTCAATTAGAACAGAACAGCCTATACAACAATAGTGCCTGATTGGGGAAGCCCATGCCATACAAAGCTTGATTATTAATGTTCTATAAGTGAGATCCTCCACTTGCATCTAGCAATTGACCAGTTACCCAACGGCTGTCTGAGGAAGCAAGAAAGGCGACAATATCTGCCACATCTTCGGGCTCTCCCCATCTGTTGAAAATTGAAAGACCAGCTGCATATTTTTGTCCATCAAGGTTTTTCAAAGTCTCAGCATTCATCTCTGTATTAATAATTCCAGGCTGGATGGCGTTTACCGTAATATTCCGGCTTCCTAATTGTTTGGCTAGAATACGCGTAAATGTGTCGATTGCACCTTTGGACATACTGTACGTGAAAACACTTGGTGAAGCTACACGTGTTACAAAAGATGAAATATTAATAATACGTCCCCCATCTTTTAAACGTGGTAAAGCTTGCTGAGTAACAAAAAGTGGTGCTTTAATATTTATCTTCATTACCTCATCGAATGATTCTTCCGTCGTCTCTTCTAAACTGATAATTTGACCAATTCCAGCATTGTTGACAAGAATATCGAATCCGCCACCGCCCGTATATTCCCGAATAGTAGCATCCAAGGTAGTAAATAAATCTTGAATACCATCTAAAGTACTAAGGTCAGCACCAATCGCCAAAGCATTTCCTCCGCTTTGTTCGATCTGGTGAACAACTGCTTCTGCCTCATTACGTCTTTTCCCATAATGAACGACGACAAAGGCTCCCTCTTGTGCCAGACGCAATGCAATACTGCGGCCAATTCCTCGACTTGATCCTGTAACTAAAGCGATTTTGCCTGCTAACTTACCCATGCTTCCATCTCCTTGTTCAAACATAGTTAGATTACATAGAGAATTATATCAAGGAACATTATTTGAAATGTTGCTCTCCTATTCGGTTTCAAGGAGTGTTTCGTTATGGATAAAAACACCCCTTTAGATTAAAAGTATCCAAAGGGGTAAAATGGTGTAATTTTTTTACAAACGGTATGACTTTATTTAAAACCAAAAACACATGGCTTTGGAATAAAGATTGATTAAAATGAAGGTACTCTTTTTAGATAAGTATGAGATTTTTATAAAAAAGTTTGATCATTTTTCAGCTATGTTGTTCAACAATTGCGCCCGATTGTGGAAGATCGTTTCATCTAAATGCCCAGTAATTGAAGTAGAGAATTGAGAAAAATTTTACAACGTTTCTATATACAGGTTTTTTATTCAGAAAACACCATACAACGTTTTCTACAAAAAGTTTTACCGGGGCTATCTTTATATATCTTTGCATAAAAAGCTATATAAAAGCTCATAGAAAAAGCCACGAAACGTTAATTTCACAACATTCGCGGCCTTTTAATTAGTTTCTAAATCTTTGATTTGGGAACGTTTTTTGTTTATTGATGTATGCGTTATAAATCCTTGTTACACTAAAGTATCCCGTTAGTTTAAATACTAACCTACCATTCTTAGGGACATCGTTAGTTGCATAAGGAAATGCTTATTCTTCTTCAACTTTAAGATTTTTATAAAAGCTATCAACTATTGGATAAATATCAGGCTCTGTATAATAGTAATAGTCGGTTACATAATTTTCCGTAAATATAAAAGTCATTTGTTCATCTTCGTAAAGGGTAATGGAATAAAGGAATCCAGCTCTATCTTCTTGATTTTCTTCAGGTATAAATTGTACATCCTTGATTTCACTCAAAAACTCATCAATTACTTTTTTATCTGTTGTGATTTTTGAATAACCTGTACTTCCATCTTGTACTTGAATTTTAGTAACATCTTCAAGGTCGTTTTTATAAAATTCCGTAAGTGTTTTCGTTTCTAATCCACAGCCTGTTAAAAGAAAAATAATTAAAAATAAAGCTAACATTAATTTTTGAGTATACATTTCAACACCTCCATATTAAAATCGTTATACTTTAAAATTAATTAAAGTATAACCTTCCCAAAGCGAGATTTGAGGACTTTTTGCTCTTAACGTTGTAAATCCAAATGAAAAACAATAAGTAATTATCTTTTATTTTTTAGTTCTAAAAGTATAGGTGCTATATTTAGTAAAAGAGAAACAATTGTCAGAAACCATAACGCCTTTTCCATAGTAGGTACAACATCCAATAAAGCCGCCCAACCTTCAACTTTTACCCAATTAGATACAAGGCTATGTTCTGCACAGAGTGTCAGTGCTGTAAATGATAACCCGGTTGTCATCGCAAGTTTATAATCTTTACCTGTTGTATACATATAAAGATTTATAAAAGTTGCTACTGTAGCAATAAAACCTATATTAACCACAAAATGACACCTCCTTTTTCAATATAGACATAATTTGTAATTAAATTGTTCCCAAACCCTTTCTTTGTAACATTTAGTAAAAAGTTGTTATTCAACAATCTGGCCCGTTTGTTGAATAAGAAAAATCCTGCTTTGAATTTTGTTTTAAATGATCCATCTCTTCATAATAAGTTCTTTTTTAATTTGAATTGTAAATCAATCAATGTAATAAAGGCTATTCAATTATATATATTTTGTGTCCCATAATAAAAAAACGTAAACAAAAACCCTGGTACAGCAACACACTGTACCAAGGTTTTTATTTCATAGTTATAATCACTCATGTATTCAGTTTAAGTAATCAGTATACAACTTTTTTGTCCAGTATAAGACTTTATTGAAAAGTATACGACTTTTTTGTCTAGTATACATCTTTATTGCAACTCAACACATATTGTGAAGAGATAATAAAGTTGTAAACTAATTCTTGAGTAAAAGTGCATTTTTCGTTCTAAATGATCAATTAAATAATAAAAAAGTCGTAAACGTAATTTCCAATAATATCCTTATTTCAAAATTAAAATAAATAATAAAGTTGTAAACTGACAATTTCAACTTGTTGACCCATTACTACTGGACCTCGCTTTAAACACGACTTAGAAAATAATCGTTAAATAAATTAGATTTTCCCTTACCCTTATAATATAAATTTTCTTTATTCATTACATAACAAAGCAACGAATGTTAAACCCTTACTTTAAAATAGTATATTTAAGGAAATTTTTTATGTTTAACCTAAATGAAATATTTGGTAGAATAGTGTAATATAACAAAAAATATGAAGGGTTGATAAAATGTCTTTATTAAAGTACCACACCCACAACGATATAGATGTGGTCTATTGGCGTGAACTAGGTATTGCTATAGATTCTATTGAAGATATATTTAATGATGAAGGATTACTAAATAAAAAACTAGGCACTCTGTTAAACCGCCATACCATGGAAAGCCTGAAGGAGCTTTCCATTCTTTATAAAGTCGAAATTGATTCTGACATTGCAAAAGACGTATTAATAGACCGTTTTAATGTCTTGGATTTGATTTATAAGAAAGAGATTGTCATTTTACAAGATTTTTTAAATCGCAAGAAAAGGGCCATTGAAGAAATGTACTCATTAAAAATAAACGGAGATAGTAATCAGTACATAACAGCCCTTTCAAAAGTTGTGCATTTGTTTAAAAAGTCTCCAAAATTACTAATGGAGGCTTTTACATATTTCCTTTGGAATGAAAAGGGTACTGGAAATATATATAGTTTAAATAAAGCTATATCTTTCAGTAACCTCCTAAAGTTATCCAATGATTATAAAACTACTTTTGCAGATAAGCTTCATCAACTTTCTGGTAAAAAAAACAAATATAAAATTCATTCTTTCTATACTTTAGATGAAAAGGAAATTATTTTAAATATTTATAAACAAGTTAATGATACACCTAAGCCTGACTTTGATATAGCTATCCGGAATAAAGAAGTCTCTTCAATTATGTTCCGTATTAATAAAGAGCAAAAATTAATCGAAATAAAAGGTGCAACCAGGGCAGATGAATCCCATATTATTAAATACATAGAGGAAACGTTTCCTATAATAACCTCAAAGATTGAATCGGATGTTTTCAATGGATATGACCCAGCAGGTATCCGTCTTGCTTTCCTAAATGGTGAACCAATAACCAAAAGTAAAGTGACCGATTTACTTGTAACTAAAATATCCTTCAGAACTAGTTTACTTAAAAAGAGTCCCAAAGCCATCTATGAACTTGAAAATGAAAGTATATGGCCGTCAGTAATAGATGCATATAATAAAGATATCCTAAGCTTTAGGAGTATAAAAGATATAGAGCATCTTTCAGCAAAAGTTCAAAATAAGAAAAGGATTATTAGAAGCACTGTTCTTACAAATGGTAATGTTATCTTTTCTATGGATGATAGTAGAATGGAGGACCCTATCAAACAAAGTTTTAAAGAGCAGTTCAAAGCTTTTTTTGGAATTCCCTTATTTCAAGAAATTTCAAATTATGAATTTCGGGAGGGGAAATCTGACAAAATTGATTACTTGATGGCTTTATCTAATCCATCAAATTTGACACATATTGAGAAATCCTTGTTTGAACAACTTGTTAACGATAAATTACTTAAAGAAAAACATAAACTCATTCTTACTTGTACAGCATGTAAGGATGTCTCTGAAACTGAAGACCTTGCTTTTGATACTGCTTCCTATCTTTGTAGTTGTGAAAACAATTCATGTAATAGTAAAAAGATTATCACAAGCGAAGTTGATATTAAAAAAGTAACAGCTAAGGCGAAACAAAGGTTAAGCCCTTTATTGGAGAAAAAAGGTTATATTGTTTCACCTAGACCTTCCACTGTAAAAATTGATGAGGAAAAATACCAGTTCATTACTTTTTATAATGCAGAGACAAATAAAACAATTCAACTATTAATAACTAATGATCATATTCGTTCTTCTTTTGTTAAACGCCTAACTACGATGATGATCCCAACAATAATAATTACTGTAGGTATGGTCCAGGAAACTGTTCAAACACTAAAAGATCAAGGCATTTACCCTATCAATTTTGGACAGATATATTTATCAGATGAACAAGAACTAGAGAATATTTTTCATGAGAACATTGAAATAATAAAAATTCAGTCTCAAACAACCATTTCAAAAGCTTCGGATAATGCATACATATCCTTAAAAGGTCTTCTAAGCAAACCTAGTGAAATCGAAAAATATGACGATAAGATTTTTGAAGATGATGTTTTTGCTATTCTGAAAGATATTGTACCCAATGGAGAGAAATGGGGAAAAGAAAAGAGTGGGAAACCCTTCCCTGAAGGAATTTTTGCGATTTCTACAAAGAATACCAAACGCGAAGAACTTAGACGAGTTTTTTCTTATGATTGCAAGTATACTACAAAAGATGAAGGATATGATCTTGCAAAAGCTGAACAACGTAAAGCCATTGATTATGTTGAGAAATTAAACGATAATCCTTATGTAATTAAATTTAGTGATAAAGAGGAACTCACTGCACATATTTTTATCTCTAATCGGTTCCAAGAACCGCAAAAAGGTGGTATGAGAAATTTCTTCAATGAAAAACTTGGTGAAAAATACGATACACACCCTATATTTTTAGATATTGAATCCCTTTTACACTTACATGAGTATTACCGTAAAAATACGGAACATATAAATGCAAACAGGAACTTATTTTATGAACGACTTATCCTTTTATTAACAAGGGAAAACATTAATAAACATGAAATTGACAAGATGTTTACCATCGTATTAGATAAGGAACTGGGTGAGCATCGAAGTCTTGATACTAATAAAGTATCTGATTCTTTAGAGGGAGATATATAAATGTTTTAAAGGAGGATTTTATATGGTTAAATTGGGTATCGATCAAAAAGCTTTACAAAATTTTCATAACCTTTTTGGTTCTTTTATGGAGGAACATATTTCAACCTATTATAATCCAAACTTTATCATTAATTCACAACACTCTGCCTATAGTCTCTCCTTCTTAAAGGATATAGTTATCGTAAGCATGATCGAAAACGACACAATTTCTGATATAAAGCGATTTGATTATAATGACCTTATCCCAGATTCCTTTCTTAATCAACTTCTTAACTTAGAATCACTACCTTCTAGGGTTCAAAGATACCGTAAAATAGGTGTTGAGCGTTTGCGACTAGAAATTATTGATGAATTAAGATTAGGTGCTATTACAACCATAGAGGATTCCACAGCTATATGGGATGATTACAGCCTTAAAATAAAAATTTCCGAAGAATTGCAAATGAAACAGATAGATCTATAAGAAAAAGAGGCCCGATTGGGCCTCTTTTTTAACCAGGAGACCATTTAATGACATTAAAATTCTGCCTACAGCAAATTATTATTGTGTAGTTCGACTTCTTTTATTATAAATTCACTAATTTCCTTTTCTCCTGCTCTAACAATTTCAGCAACATTTGCAGTTATTGCAACTTGAGCTACAGTAACTCGCTCATTATTAAATCTATTTTCAAGGATACTTATTACTCTACGTTTCTGAAAATCACAAATTAATTCTTGATGCGACTCTATATACTCTGCCGTTAATGGATAAGCTCTTTCAAAACAAGTCCTTTTTAATCCCAACATTGAAAGAAGTCTATTTTTAGACTTTCTAACTAAACTATTTTTTAATTTTTCATAGTCGGGCCATTCCAATATTAGTTTTTCTGCTTTTCTCAAAAAAACAATATCTTCATCAAAAGAATATTTCTTTACCTTGCAATTTTTACCTACATTTGATTCTGGAGAATTACTCTCTATCCACTCTTTATCATATTTTCTAAGCCAATTATAAACTTTTCTATTTAATTTAATAAGTTGAACACGAGTATAATCTGGATATTTCATTCGTAGATTTATCCATATATTTTTGTATTCACTTGTTTTTTCGATCTTCTTTCGTATTTTTTTTGCTTCTTCAATTTCTTCATTATTCAGATTATGTCTCTTTAAAATTCTCCTCACCGTTTCTACACCCATGTTAGTATGGGTGGCAATTTCTTTTAACGGTAACTTTCGCTCTATAAATTCATTAAACTTCTGTTCCCATACATGTCCTTTTTTCACTATTCTTCCGTTAATTTTTTTCACTTCTAAAGGAGACTTTTCTTCTCCCATTAATCGATACACAAATCCGCAACTACATCTCATGTCTCCTCGAACAACTCGATAAGATTCATGAATTCTAATATCCACTTCTGTAACTACATTTTGTAGATAATGGTCAGCTAGAGGATTCATACAAATCCAAGGACCTTTTCCAAATGGTTCATATGAATACTCCTTTTCAAAAAAATTACGTGCCGAACCACATAATAAACGCATCAATAGTAAATGCCTTATTGGATGTAGCTTATCAAATTTATACCCCTTCCCATTTAAGCTACTTAACCACGACAAATTATCAGTTCTTTTAAAAGATGAATTCAAGAGTTCAAGAAACTCTATCGGATAATAATCCAACATTAGATCACATAACTTTTGATAGCGCTTTTTGGTTGGATATGCAATACCCTTTAACTCTATTAAAGTTTTATATTTTTGAAAAAAATATTCCCTAGAAAAAGGTTCAAAATTCATATTAATTATATATTCTACATCTCTTGTTAAATTAATTAAGCAATCCATTACCTCTACACTATAAATATTATTAGATTGTGTTATATCATCTAATTTTGGTATTATAAACTCCTTGTCACGCAAACTATGTCTACTCAATAGATTTAATACAGTACGATGATTAGTACAAACAAATATTCCTGGAATTTGGTGTATTCTGTTCCAATAAGCTTCACCATACATGTTAAATTGTTCTTTAAAACAGTCTGAACAATAATATAAATTCTTCTTGGATTCCACATCACCTTTTTTTCTTTCTGACAAATCGAATAACACGGAAGCCTTCAAACTATAATTTATAGATTCTTTTGTCCATTCTTCATTTTTGAAAATTTTAACAAAAGGAATTACCGTATGACTATTAACAAAATAGTCTTTAGTATATTGATTTGAAAATAGTTTAACCTTTGATACCATATAATCTAATCCAACTGGTAACTCAATGTTTACATCTCTATACCTTCCCGTAAGTTCATTTAATGTTTGAGATTTAAATTCATTTCCAGAGTGATAATGATATCTAGCTAATATGCTGTAATATAATTCATCTTTATAAGGCTTTGGAAAATAAGCGATCATTTCATTCCCTCACACATTCAATAAATTACTTATAATTATTTCGTATCAAGCTGAGTATTAAAATAGATTTTTTGTAAAAATTCACAAATAATTCTTCCTTCCTGTATTTCTTCTCTCCATAAGAACAGTATCATGCCATTGTCCATTTAATTGGGTAATCATTCCGCCAGTGCTAATATTAAAAACCCATTTTTTCGCAAAATTTGTTTACTAAATATAGTTTCAATTCATAAGCTTATTCTTCAAGAAGAAAAACACTTAGAGAATATGCTTAAAAATGAATATCTCTCATATAAGAATAAAACCCACGATGCTTATTTTTTTAATCTACATAAAGTAAAGGCTCTTTAATAAAAACAAAGCGTAGACTCTTAATGTCTGTGCTTTGTTTCGTTGTTATCCATTATTCAACTATTATCTTTCCGAAGTACATATTCATTCCGCAATGAAACGTATATATACCTGGTTTTTCTGGTGTGAATTCGACCAAGTTATCACCATTATCAAGATCTTTTTCTATTTGGAAATCCTCTATTATTAAGTATGATAAGCATCCACCTGAAAAACTCTTTTGAAAATGAAGTTCAACTGGGATTCCAGCTTTTACTTTTACATTCTCAGGTGTATATCCAAATGGTTCTACCATTATGAAGGCTTCCTGATAACCGTCTTTTTGCTCTGCTTGTACTTCATTTGTTTTTTAGAAGAATCGTCTGAAACAGGAGTAGTATCACCCAAAAGATCTCTGAAGTAAAGAGAAATTGGTTTAAAGAATACAACAGAAGCAACTAATAATACAGCAATCATACACAAAAAACTATAATCCACTTATCTACATTTAATGTTAACGGTTTTGTATCAGTTCCCTTAACTTAATCCTGCGTTGATATGCAGGATTTTTTTGTTCAACAAACGGGCCATATTGTAGAATAAAATTTTTTATGAAATGTTATAAAACGTAGCTTAGGGATCTTTTGATGGTAGTATTTTAATAAAAGATGAGGAGACTTTGTTAAGTTCAAAGACAGCATAGTTAAAGAAGAATTGCAATAAACATAAAAAATCTAATGGGATATATGATTTGTGTAGTGGTGTTATTTACAGCTAAATCTGCTACATGTGTTACAAGTAAACAAAATACCCTAGAATCCAACGATTCTAGGGCATTTTGTTTACTTTATAAGTTGTCCAATAGGAAAAATTAAAGGTTTTGCCTTTATGAATTTGCATCCGTCAAAGGATCAATATTAATATTGTATTTTATTTTAATATCCATCTTCTCAAACATTTCAATCCATTTTTTTTCTTCCATTGGTTTTGAGAATGGTCTTTTAGTTTGTATGCCTAGCTGTAATGGATCCACTTTCAATTCTTGCATCTTTTTAAACAGTTCATGTGTTTGTTTTTTAAGATGAGATTCGATATCTTTTTTCATATTTTCTAATTCCTTTGGGTCAAATAATTGTTTCTCTCCCCGGTATTCCTCAATCCTAGTGTCCATATTCACGGTATAGGTCATTGTAGAATAGCTGCTATCGATGTCTACTATTATTTTAGATCTAACATGACCCAGTACAATTTCAAATTTTTGAATCGGTAAAACAACTAAGTTGTGATCGTTGTTTATCAGCTGGAAGATACGGTCATCTAAAGATGAAATAGTTTCAACTAGCTTGTCATCTTTAAACAAGGCTGTACCTTCATAGTTGACCCCATCCTCTTCTATTTTGAATACAGGCAAGAAAGGATCTGAATAAGGAGTATAGAGCAAATGTTTAAATTGATGAAGATTAACGACAGTTAATTCTCCTTGGTTTTTTTCCTCATAATGCTTCAGCATCCGGTAAAACGAGTAATCAAAGTTTTCATCTTTGTCCAATTGACTTTCCAAGTATTCATCAAAATTTCCTTTTACGATAACTAAATAGATTCTCGGAGAAATATCCGGATCAGTCAATAATACATTTATAATGGACATAATCCCGTCTCTTCCAAGTTCTTCACTAATTACTAGCATCCGCATTTGTCCGAATTTAATTTCCTGGTAGAAGTTTAAGTTGTACTTCTGTACTCCCTCCTTTAATAAGCTGACTTCTTGCGACATAACAAACTTATTTTCTTTACTTAGAGGAGGCATAATTGTACTGACTGTTAATTTCCCTTTATCCCCCTTACTAATTGACAAAAAGGTAACGGGGGAAATTTCTTCAATAAGGTTGTTTTCGGTAAAAGGGGCACAGCCAGATAACCAAAAAGTCATAAAAAGGAGTATCAATCTTTTCCATATCTTTTTATGTAGACACATGTTTTTTTACCCCCTCTTTTTTCATTACTAAAACAATAACAAGTGGAACAAGAAAATAGCTTATGCTTCCAGCAATAATTTGAAGATTAAGTAAAAAGTTCTGCTTCTCCCAAGACTTCCAAAATAATTCATTAACAAGAACCATTCCCATAAAAATAAGGAATACACTGAATAACAAACCTTTTCCACTGGATGGCTTGCTCATTTTACCAAAAGCTATTTTAGATGCTCCATAAAACAATAGTAGAAATAGAGAAACTGCAAAAACTAGGTTAAATAATAGAAAGGAAAGCATCATTATATCTATTCGTTCAAACAAAGGGTTTTGTAAATAACGGCCCATATTAATAATTGGATATTGAGTTTTACTTAAAAAATTGGAACCGAAATAAAATAGGCATGCTATAAATAGAAATACATACTCTACAATGGTGAGAGCGTTGCCGTAAGACAAATAGCGAAAGGTTTTATTGTTTGTTTTAAGCCATGGTCCCAAAAATACCAGAAATTCCGGACCAGAATAGGAAGACAAAATTAAAAAAAAGGCTTTCCAATTTTCTACTTTCCACTCCATTGGAATAAGTGGATACAAATCACTGAGGTCAGCTATTGGAGGAAAGAAGAAAAAAACGAGAAAGGTGATTATCCAAATTGTACAGAAAAAAGAAATCAACACAAAACGAATGGTATGTTCAACGCCCTTACTTGCGACATAAAAACAGAACAACAAAATAAAAAAGACAAGAAAATTTGTATCTGTTGATGGAAGCATAAATGTTTGAACAATTTCGCTGAATCCTAACGTTATGACGGAAAGTTTAAGTAGAATAAAGAACAACCCGATGAAAGAGAGAAATCGTACCAATTTTTTCCCAAACAATTGGACAAATCCATTATATCCGTTGCTAGATAAACGGGTTAAAAGCCACTTCGATAAAAGAAGAAGGTTTAGTTGGGATAATATCCCGACAGCTATAAGCACCCAAATCATATATGGGTTGACCAAGATATTTGGCATAATCAGAAAAAAGTATAGCATTTGGAGGCGATTTACCAACAACATGGCATAGAACCCATTATAGGTTTCATTCTTTTTAAATAATTGGTGGGTTTCCATCATCAAGTCATCTCCTAGTTTTATCTCTCTTCTGTTTTAGAGGTTTAAGATGCTCTGGACGCTCCAACATTTTGACTAATGGCCCTCGAATGAATAAGTCAATCCAATCCTTACCGAAAAAAGGGGAAACTGGTGAAAAATAGGGTTGCTTGATTGAAGACAAGCTATTAAGATGAGCCAAAATAGCAATGCTTCCTAGTGCAATCCCAATTATCCCAAGTAAAGAAGAAAAAACAAGAAGCATCAATTGAATTAATGAATTTGCTTTTGTCATAAGGTAGTTGGGAATAAGAAAGGAAGCTATCGTCGAGATCCCAACCATGACAATTAATACTTTGCTAGCGAATCCAGCCTCAACAGCCGCTTGACCAATCACAATACCACCAATAACCCCAAGTGTTTGACCAGTTTTTGTAGGCATTCTTAAACTTGCTTCTTTTATGATTTCAATAAAAATTAACATGATAAATGCTTCCCAAAAAGGAGTAAAAGGAAGCATGCTCCTTGATTCGACCAAGACCAGAAGGGTTTGCATAGGAATCATTTGATAGTGATGAGTTGTCAATGCCACATAGAAAGGAATCAATGTGATTGACAGAACAAAACTGGCATATCGGAT
This sequence comes from Lysinibacillus capsici, assembly GCF_020217405.1. Lineage (NCBI taxonomy): Bacteria > Bacillati > Bacillota > Bacilli > Caryophanales > Bacillaceae > Lysinibacillus > Lysinibacillus capsici. The sequence goes on from NZ_CP084108.1 coordinate 4,509,625, forward strand.
GATGCGCAAAAAACTGGCAACTATCCATCGATTAATATAGTCCTCGGGTGATTGGAATAAATGGAAAAAAGTAATGGGTGCAACAAGAGCAAATGGTGTATTGTCTACCAGAAGGGTGATCTTTCCTAATCCCAGAGAATAAGCAACTATATCAGGCCGGTCAGTTTGCTGAAACTGAGGAAAAATACTGTTTTGATGTTCCTCCATGAATGCCGCAACTTGAGAGGAGTCAAAGAAGAGATCAAAATTAATTTCAGAAATCTTCTCTTTGACTGTTGAAACAAATTCTGGATTAGTCAGCCCCTCTATGTACATTAAAACAACACTTGTCTCGCTCATAGAACCGACAGTAAACTTCTCTGCTTTCAGTTCATGTATGGGGAGTCGTCTTCGAATAAGTGTAATATTTTGTTCTACTTGTTCACTAAAGCTGTCTTTTGCTCCGAACAGGATGGATTCTGTTTCAGATGTTTCAATGGCACGTCCAATAGGATTTTTTAATGGCACAGCTAACCAAAGGTTTTGCGAAGAATCAAATAACAAAATGGAACCTGAAAACAACTGTTTTTTTGCCTCTATAAAATTAGGAATGTGAATAATTGAGGAATTCGTAATACAATCTTGAATAGACGGTTTGGAACATTTAGTTAAAGGTTTTATAATGCTTTCATTTAATTTTTCTTGATCAATGAGAGTTCGTATGTAAACAAGATGAATTTTTCGAATAACGGAAATGTCAATTTCCACAAATTCTGCATCATCCATTTGAACGAGGCTTTTTTTCAGAGCTTCTATCGATAATTCTGATTCAGCTATTGATTCAGTAACAAGCTTACTTTCAATTTGTTTTTTTTTCCAAAACATGTACATCCCATCCCTCTTATTGAGAAAACATCGTACTTAAATATTTTATTCATACACATTATTTGCAATTTAATTTTAAAATATACATTAAACGTAGAGGAGCATAACAGGACAAAAAAGTGCATCCAAAGATACAGTTAGCTTTTGACACTTTATAAAAAACTTTAAGGTGAAGAAGGCCTTATCTATTATGGATTGCCGTTTTTCCTCTAGTTGGTACTCAACAATCGGGCGCGATTGTTGAACAAAAAAAATAGGAAGAAAATAATCAATCTTTTTTCAAAATGGAGTCTCTTTTATTTATAGAAAAACGCTGGTTTGTGAGATATTTTTGATAAAACCATATTACAAAGCTACAGGGATTGTACTGTATGTTCGAACTAAAAAACAGAAGCTCAGTAGTTTCAATTACTGTGCTTCTGTTGCTAAAGAGAATAATAAATATTGCTTTGATTAAAACCTGTTCATACTTCAAAAGCTTGGCCATCTGCACTTATTATCTGCCTTTTTACTTCTATTTCTAATACTCGAATAAACTTTTCACTGATACCTGCTTTACGCATTATTTTCCAAATTTCAAGTTCTTCATCCTTTAATTGATCTATTGCCCAACTAATACGCCTCTTTTGAAAATTGGTTGTACTTTCCTTAACACTCTCAATATACTTCTTCGTATTAGGCAGTTTATCTATTCTTTTTTCTAACAGGGATTTATTATTAATCATTTTACCTATACTGCTCACGGTTATTCGAACTGGTTTTTCTTTAGCACATATATCTTCCACTGCTTTTTTTACCATGTCCAATATGTGAAGGTCTCTCTGTACCCAATCCACTCTTTTATTAGTAACACTATATACTTTAGCAAATGGAGAATGTTCTTTTAACCATTCCTTATCATTTCTATAAATTCGCATATAAAGTGAAGGTTCTTTTTTTCTAAGTTCCGTTCTTGTTAGTGCGGGGTATTCGTTAATTAAACCAAGCCATTTTTGCTTCAAATGACTTTTTATATGATCCTCTTTTTTAATATCCTTACTATTTTTTTGTTTTGAATACTTAATAATTGTTTGGATATCGACCTTTAATATTTTTGAGCATGCTTTATAATTCAATTTTTCTCTCTCAACCAAATGATGTAGTTTGTTTAACCAAGTATCACCGAACATCTTAATACGTCCAATGTTTGTTTTATCCTCTACTGTTTTATCTGGCCCCCTACGAGAATATACAAAGCCACAGGCACAGGAGAAAGTTCCCACCGGCCTTTTAGTATCGCAGCAACGAGTAACCTTTAAATTAGTAATAATAGGCTGTAGATAGTGTTCAGCTGCCGGATTCAAACATAGATATGGCCCTTCACCAAACGGACGATAACTTTTATTAGCATACTGTACAATTGTATTCACTGATTCACCTAAAAAGTAAATGAGCAATAAATGCCGTATAGGATGAAAAGACTTTCGGTGTTTTCTTGTTATTGCCCTTAACCAACACTGTCCTTCTACACCACTTGGATATGATTGCATCAATATTAAAAAATCGGTCTTAAACTTCTTAATAAAATCTTCTTCTAATCGCTTTTGGTCGATTGTTCCGTTTGATTTTACATACCCTTTACGATGCAAGAGGTAATGATATATCTCTAACAAATTTAACTGATCAAATTTATAATCCTTTTGATTTAAATTGCTACTTTCTACAGCAAAATGACGCAGCAATTCAATTTCTATTTTTGAAAAAACATCCTTATTATTTTTCTTTAAACAGTTTTCAATCTCGGGATAAAAAAATGATGAATTTCCTTGCCTTATTAAGTTCGAACTACTTTCAAGTAAGGCTGAATGCTCTAAGCAAATAAATACACTTGGTAATTGGTGATATGTCCGCCAATATGTCTCTCCGTACATTTGAATATCTTCTTCTAAACAATTAGGACAATAACGAAAATACATAGGTTCTTTTACTGTTCCAGCAACTTGACCCGTTGAATAATGTAAAGAATTATTATTGCTTCCGAATAACATTTTATCTCGAACATTCTGTTTAATTTCTTTTGAATTAAAATTTGTATAGTAGTTATACAATGTATGATAATCTATCCACTCATTAATACTTAAATTAGTAAAAGGTTTTGCTCTGTTAAATAGTCTCTCTAAGTCAGTAGTTAAATCCGGAATAATATACGCTTTCTTTTTCCCAAACAAATCTAAAGCTGAATCTTTATTATTTAAATTCCCTGAACGTTGATGATATCTAGCTAACGCACTATATAATAGTTCATCTTTATACATTGAAGGAAAAAATGATAACATCTATTTTATTTACACACCCTTACATTATAAAGTCCTCTAAAGGATTCTTAATATATCCTTCTTCACATAATGCCTCATAAGCGGAGCGTTTATTCTTCCTTCCTTTATCAATAATTGATTTTAATTTACTATCAACTGCTTCATTTTTTAAATTTCTTTTGTTTTCTTTAATCCCTTCGATGTACTGAAGTGATGCCGCCATTAATTGTTGAACAGTCAACTCTGGAAATTTTTTAATTACATATTTAGCAGCACTTTCAGCAGCTTTTTCATTAATATCTAAATTGATTAAGGATAAAATCAATTTTTCTAATTTAGACAATTCTTTATTTAATCTAGCCTTTTCAATTTTCTCTTTTTTTGCTCTAATTTGCTCTTTAAGATCAAGTACTGGAATTCTATTTTGGAGATATTCTTCTATGTCCATTGGAACAATATCTTCATATTTAGCAATTTCACTTGGCTCACCAGATTTTAAAGCTTTCAACATAGGTTGTAGGATCTGTAAATCCTCTTTAGCTACTTTTTGTATAAGTTGTGAAGTTATTTTTTCAAGACCTGAATCAATCGCCCTGGCTTGTGCAAGTAAATACAATTTTACCGCAATATCTACAATTCCCTGACTCTCCTCATGTAAAGTGTCAAGTAATTCACTTGTAAGTTCTGTACGTTCCTTTGTCCATTGATAATCCCACATGCTAGTAATTAAGACTTCCCAATCGTCATCTTGTTTCATTTGTTGCCAAATCATATCCCCTTGCCCACTACTTCTTCGCGCTTGTCTAAAATCCTTTTGCAACAAAACCTTAGATTTCATAGTTCCAATAAACATCACGGGTACACCAATTTCATTAACTAATGTTACAAAGAAATTCATCATCATTTCTGATGCAACGCCTGAAGCTGATAATAAATGTTGAATTTCATCAATAATTAAAGCACCAATAAAGTGTATACGTGCAACTTGGCCCATCCGAGTAACCATAGAACTAATTGAGTTTGTTTTTTTTCCATATTTCTCAAAATAATTTGTGCCTACTAGCAAATCAATTCTATGAAAAAAATCCATACATAATGTTTTTAACGATCCATCATGAGGACAATTCAACTTTAGCCACACTATTTGAATACTGTTAATAGGATCTTGATGTAAAATTACTTGAGGATAAAGTGATAGTATTCTTTCTATTGCTGAAGTTTTCCCTATTCCGGAAAATCCCATTAAGGTAAAACTTGAAGCTGAAGAGCGTATGTCAGGTGGTAAACCTAGACCTTCTTTATTAATCAATCTACTATGCAATTCATTAAGTACCTGAACATGTTTTTTTTGCAAAGGGTTCCTACTGACATACCCATACCGAATAAATCCTGAAAATCGCTGTTCCAAATTTAAAGTTTGATTAATAGGCTGATAAAAGCGAGATAAACGTAGCAATGAATGATATCGGTGATGATTTGATAAATTTCTTTCAGAATCATTATATAAAGGTAAAAAGCTTAGTTGTTCAAAAGCTTCTTCCTTGGAGAGAATTGGGGGTAACGCTTCTATAAGTGGATTGCCAGCATAATCAATATTTTTTTGCTCAAGGTACTCAGCTTTTTGCACCTCCATACCGTTTTCTAATACAATTATCATTTTACTATTCATTCCTTTTCATTCCGCGTCGTTTATTAAATAATTCCTTAATTAAAGAGGTTTCTGGTGTATTTGCATCAAGCTCATTAGGCTTTAAATCTATAATATTTTCTTGATTATTCTTTAGTTGGATACCTAATTGGAAAGACTCCAGCTCTCTTTGTAAGGCTTTTTCAACTTGTCTATTTTCCCTAATGCTTTTAGTCTTTTTTGCTTTAGTAATATTCTTACTTTGAGTTTGATTTGCAATTTGTATAGACTCCGTAACAATCGCTTCAATGTTACCGAAAAGATTAACCTCCTCTTGAAGTATTGCATGTTCTTCTTTTTTGTAATCATTTCGTTCATTTCTAGTTAACTGTTCGATTTCATCAATCACTTTCCCTTTAAATCTCTCTTGGTGTTCTAAAAGTGAACACACTTCAAACATAGATTCCTTATTTGTATGAAGATAGATATTATCCATATTCCGCGGGTCATATGATATTTCAACTTTCCAGCTTTTGTTGATTCTAGCATTAACAAACCAGGATTCTTTTATTGCCAATTCACAACTGTATAGCATCCCTTTAAATTTTATACCTCTTGATGTTACAGTAGCTTTATCCCTTGGCATTAAATAAAACCTTATAGTATCAGAATCCGCCTTCCTTAACTTACCTGCCCTATTATGAATCCCCCATTTCCAAAGTTCAATTGGAGTAGGTTTAACATTGTCTTCAATCATTCCTGTATCTCTTATATAGTTTTTCATAAAATAATTCTTGTTATAATACAAAACAAAATTAATGATAATTTTTGTATATTGTTCAAGTGTTAACTTGGCTTCCAATCGATAATCCTTAGCTCCTCTTTCTCCAAAATCAGTTTGTATATAGCCAGGTAAGAAAGACTTTATCCTTTCTTGGGTGGTGTCAAATAATTTTTCAACAATACCTTTCCAGTCAGGTCGAAATGAAGGAGTGTTTTCAATAGAAATATTTAATCCATTTATTAAACTGTTAACACTATACCCCTCTAATTCACCTCTATCTCCTAAAATTATTTCTGGTAAATGGGCTGAAGGCCACCATTCATTCGAAATATTAATTCCATAACTGTTGCAGAATTCTTTTTTGTCCGAAGCAGCATTAGCAATAGCCATCATTATCCCCGCCCACGATGGTCCTTCAAATCCAATATACATACCTGTTATTAAGTGTGAATATACATCTATAACAAAATAGATAATGGGTCTACCTACTATCCAATCTGAATTATAACTTGAAATTAAATATACATCAGCCACAGTAGCATCAATTTGATATCGTGAACCAGGTCCTAGTGCTTCATATGTTGATGAGCCCAAAATGGCTCTATTATTGCGCTCAAAACTTTTTATACCATCACGTTTTTTGACAACTTGTTCAATATCAAATTCCTTCTCATACCAATATTTAAATTGAGCCATAGTAGGGATACTATTTTCATCTAATATCGATATGTATTTTAACCCGTTCTCATATCTAACTTCTCCTGCATAAAACTCTTTAATCATCATCTTATATGTAAACGTTAATGTATTTTTCTTATCTGTCAGATAGTATCTTTTTATAGCTTTTCGAAAAATATCCGTAATTTCTTTCGTAACATTAATACCTACAGTATCTCCTAATCTTGGACGACCTCTCTTTTTCTCGCCACTTTTTCTCGTCTTACCTCTCGCACCTGAATTTCTATAATTAGGAACAAGACAATTAGTTGTCATTCCACCTTGCCAATATCTCCTTAAATACTTATATAATGTTGCTTTTGCAAACTGCTTTTCACTCTCTAATTTCTTTACTTCTTTTCCACGTAATTCGCTTATAAATATTGATGGTACATTTTGTACTAAATCTTTAATCAAGTCCCAAGCATTATCCCTAATTTCCCTCTCCTTATCGGTTAACTCCCTACTTATTCTTTGTTGATTACCATTTTGCGTTTCCACCTTAACATAAATTCCTTCTAAAACCCCTTGAGTTAAATCTCTAATCTTCAGTAACATAGGTAATGCTTTTGAGGACTCTACATCTATAACAAAGGAGGTGGTATTTGTTTCATCAATCCATAATAGGCGATAAATTTTATTATTTGTTAAATCCTCTATCAGCTCATTAACCGCTAATGTAATCAATCTTCTCCCCCCCCATTGCCCTTTATAGTTATTTCACTTATTTTCAATTTGCGAATGTCCAACTTCTCCATCATATTAAAGACAATCATTTTTCTTGCTATTAAGTGTTTAATATACGTAAGTGCAGTCCCCACCTCTAAATTATATTCCTCATCAAATTTATTACACAATGAAATTATCTTTATATTCAGTCTTTTTACATTAAACTTAATGACCTTTAATAACTCCAACGCTAATAATTCATCTTCTTCGCAATCCAAGAAATAAAATTTATGTACCCATTGAATATTTTTAACAAGCCCCTCTGGTAGTTCTTTTTCTGTAATAATCCCCCAATTAATTCCTTTTTTCTCCCAATATTCTCGTTCAATTTCAAACTTCTCAATTATCCTTGGGTCTTCTAAATCTTTACTCGGCTTTACTGTGCGAGCTAAATAAACCCTTCTTTTATTTTGAATAAGGGTAATAAAAAAATCTGTCGTCATAGGAATAATTGTATTATTCTTATTATCGATGGAATGTGGAATGCTTTTTTCTTCTGCGATTTTAAAAGTTAGTTCTCTATCTATTGGAAATTGTTCTCTAATATCTAATACATCATCTGACCAATCCAATAGAAAAAAATAACTTCTCTCTAAATTTGAAAAAAACTCATGCTGTCTTTTAGTCTTCCAGCCATTTAAACGTGTTACATTCCCCTTAGAAGAGAAATCTTGTACATTTAACCACGGAGTATACTCGCTTAACTCTCCCTGACCTTTGCCTAGCTTTATATAACGAGCAATTTTTTCTTCCGTCCATCCACTCTCTCTTTTTGCCATATTTAGCACAATCTCCTTTAAGTGAAAATAAAAAATCGTATTTAAGGTAATAATTACCTTAAATACGATTATAAACAAATAACATAAATAGTATACAATTTTATTATCCAGTTCAAAACTTTATTATTGAGTTTACAACTTTATTATCTAGTTTAAAACTTTATTATACGAAAACACATATATTAAATCTAATTTTTGTTCTTACTCAACAGTTACCGATTTAGCTAAGTTACGTGGTTTATCTACATCACAGCGTCGGTGAAGTGCAGCATAGTAGCTAATTAATTGTAAAGGTACTACTGATACAAGCGGTGTTAGTAATTCATGAACATGTGGAATGACTAAACGGTCGCCATCTTCATCAATGCCTGCCATCGCGATAATACATGGATATGCACCACGAGCCGCTACTTCTTTAACATTACCACGGATGTTTAATCCTACTGATGCTTGTGTGACAAGCGCAAACACAGGTGTACCTTCTTCGATTAAGGCAATTGTTCCGTGCTTCAGTTCTCCACCAGCAAAGCCTTCTGCTTGGATGTACGAAATTTCTTTTAGTTTTAAGGCACCTTCAAGGCTGACATAGAAGTCCATATTACGGCCAATGAAGAATGCGTTGCGTGCGATTTTTAAGTAATCTTCTGCAATGTCTTCTAACACATCTTTTGAATCAATAATTGTTTGGATGCCATTAGCGGCAATCGCAAGCTCTTGTTTTAAATCAAATTCTAAGCCTTTGCCATTTGCCTTTGCTGTCACATAGGCTGCTAATGCAAGTACTGCTACTTGTGCCACATAAGCTTTTGTAGAAGCTACAGCAATTTCTGGACCTGCGTGTAATAACAATGTATGGTCAGCTTCACGTGATAACGTAGAGCCTGGTACATTTGTGATCGTTAATGTTGGATAGCCCAACTCTTTAATTTTTACAAGTACTTGACGACTATCTGCTGTTTCTCCTGATTGTGTAATGAAGATAAATAATGGTCTTTCTGAAAGTAATGGCATGTTATAGCCAAATTCACTAGAAATATGCACTTCTACAGGGATACCAGCCATTTTTTCGAAATATTGTTTACCAATAAGACCAGCATGGTAGCTAGTGCCCGCTGCAATAATATATAAACGATCTGCTGCTCGTAAAGCTTCTAAAATCTCCGCATCAATCGTTAAATCGCCATTGTCACCTTCATATGCCTGAATGATTTTACGAATAACTGTAGGCTGCTCATCCATTTCTTTTAACATATAGTGTGGATATGTGCCTTTTTCAATATCACTCATATCAAGCTCAGCAGTATATGGTGCACGCTCTACTACAGTACCATCTAATTTTGTAATTTCCACACTTGCTTTGTGTACGATAACTACCTCTTTATCGTGAAGCTCTACGTATTGATCTGTTACCTGTAGCATCGCCATTGCATCTGACGCAACAACATTGAAACCTTCACCAATTCCAACTAGAAGTGGTGATTTATTTTTTGCTACAAAGATTGTATCTGCTGCCTCTGCATCTAATAATGCCAGTGCATAGGAGCCATGTAATAGAGACAATGTTTTACGGAAGGCGTCTGCAGTGCTTAGACCATCTTTCACAAATAACTCTACTAATTGCACAATAACCTCTGTATCTGTATCAGATTTCATTGGAATGCCTTTTAAATATGTTTTTTGCAATAAGTGATAGTTTTCAATAACCCCATTATGCACAAGTGTAAAGCGTCCTGATGCACTTTGATGTGGGTGAGCATTTAAACGATTTGGCACACCATGTGTTGCCCAACGTGTATGACCAATTCCAATTTTCGCAGCAACATCTTCATCTACCGCTTCTCGTAAATCTGCAATACGCCCTTTTTCTTTGAAAACCGTTACGCCTTCCTCGTTACGTACTGCAATACCCGCTGAATCATAACCACGGTACTCTAGCTTTTCTAAGCCTTTTAATAGAATTTCCTTTGCATCTGATTCACCAATATATCCTACAATTCCACACATAATTCTCGTCCTCCGATAATGTCAATTTAATGCAATGACAAACTAGGCCTCATCCTATCGATTTTTTTGAATGTATAAGCGAAGCTTTATTTTTATAAAAATAAAGCACTCCAATACACACAAGCTACTCAGCCAACTGAATAGAGATCTTCGATATGTGAAGCTTCATCTATTTATCTATTGCTTTTACAATACCTTCTCCACTTTCTGTACATTCAATCACTCAAATGCTTTCAAAATGGAGAATGACAATCGGGTATGTCGATTGGGAGGCATCCGCCGAATTTTCGATAAACCTCCACCTCGTCTGCTGAAGATCTTTTCGTCCGATTTCTTCAGCTCAGGCGCTATAATTGTTTTCCGATTTTGCGCTTTCTTCCCTCCTTAGGCGCACGTTAAAGGATAAGGTCGGACCTCATCTTCAACTTCTCCATCATACTCAATCATATGCTATCCGTCAAATTTTCGTTATAAAAAACACCTAGTCTTAAAGCATTTTCGTGACAAATATGTAGACAAAGCGATACATAAGCACTTTGATAAGCATTGTAATACAAAATAGGCACAAGCATCTAAAATGCTTGTGCCTATCCTTTATTTACTGTCTAATAATTTAACAATTTCTCTATTAAATGCAGGAAGATCATCTGGCGTTCTACTTGTTACAAGCTGTTTTTGACAGACAAATACTTCTTCATCATGGAAGATTGCCCCTGCATTTTCTAAATCCACTTGAATGGATTTATAGCCTGTGGCGTCACGACCATTTAATGTCTTTGCAGTAATGAGAAGTTGTGGTCCATGACAAATGGCAAAGGTAGGCTTCATTTCATCCATAAAGGACTTTGCAAATGCTACTATACGATCATCCGCACGTAATATATCAGGAGAAAAACCACCAGGAATAAATAATGCATCGTAATCTGTAGCTTTTACATCATCAATGCCTTTATCAATTTTCACTGTCTCTCCATGCTTCCCCTTAACTTCCTTGCCCGCTTCGGTATCAATTGTTACTAGCTGATGCCCAGCTGCCTCCAAAGCTTCTTTAGGGCTTGTAAACTCAATGTCCTCAAACATATCTGTTATAACTGTAGCAATTTTAGCCATATCAATTAAACACTCCTTGTTATTGTGACTCCTAATTACTGTTCCCCATCTCGCTTATTTAAAACATTCCTTTCAAATAAGTAAACCCGATTTCCTGTTTACGGAAATCGGGTTTACACTCTATTTCTTATTCTGTTAGGCCCATTTCTACACGTACAACATCTGCAATACGCTCGACAAAACGCTCGCAATCCGTTTCTGTTGCTGCTTCCACCATGACACGAACTAATGGCTCTGTACCTGAAGGACGTACTAAAACACGACCATTTCCAGCCATTTCAGCTTCTACCTCTGCAATTACTGTAGCTACTTTCGCATTATCGGTCACAGCATGCTTATCTGTTACACGCACATTGACAAGACGCTGAGGGTAGATTTTCATTTCAGCTGCAAGTTCTGAAAGCTTTTTACCCGTCGCCTTCATAATGTTGACAAGCTGAATTCCTGTCAGTAAGCCATCACCTGTTGTATTAAAATCTAGAAAGACGATATGCCCTGATTGCTCGCCACCTAAATTGTATTCATTCGCACGCATTTCTTCCACAACATAACGATCACCTACAGCTGTTTGTACACTTTGCATACCATTGTCAGCCACAGCTTTATAGAAGCCCATATTGCTCATCACTGTTGAAACAATTGTTTGCTTCTTCAAACGCCCTACCGCATTTAAATGCTTACCAATGATAAACATAATTTGGTCACCGTCAACGATTTTTCCGTTTTCATCTACAGCAATTAAACGGTCTCCATCGCCATCAAAAGCTAAACCAACATCTGCACCTTTTTCAGTAACAAACTTAGCTAGTCCTTCGGGGTGTGTTGAGCCTACACCATCATTGATATTTAAGCCAGTTGGAGAAGCACCCATTGTAGAAATGTCAGCTTCTAAATCAGCAAATAAATGTGTAGCCAAAGATGAAGTTGCACCATGTGCACAATCAAGCGCTACATGGATACCATCAAATTCTTCATCCACTGTTTGCTTTAAGTATTGAATATATTTTTGACCACCTTCGAAATAGTCGCTTACAGATCCTAAATCTGCGCCTATAGGACGTGGTAATGTATCCTCTTGCGCATCAATTAACGCTTCAATTTCCGCTTCCTGTGCATCTGTTAGCTTAAAGCCATCAGGACCGAAGAATTTAATACCGTTATCTGCAACTGGGTTATGTGAAGCTGAAATCATGACGCCTGCATCTGCGCTCATAATTCGAGTAAGGTATGCCACACCTGGTGTTGAAATAATACCAAGACGCATTACCTCTACCCCAATTGATAAAAGACCAGCCACAAGTGCACCTTCAAGCATCTCACCTGAAATACGTGTGTCACGACCAATTAAAACCTTTGGACGGTCAGTTGCATCTTTTGTTAAAACATAGCCGCCTATACGACCAAGTTTAAATGCAAATTCTGGTGTTAATTCACTATTCGCGACGCCACGGACGCCATCTGTTCCAAAATATTTACCCATTCTACTTATTCTCTCCTTCAATGCAAGACAGTGCCTAGTGAGTTTCTATCAAGCATTAGACACTTGTCCGCTTACTTTTGGAAAAGTCTGCTTTTGTTCATTCATTGGTAATTAGTAATATTCCACTCTGCCAGTTTGTTTGATGAAACCTGAATTACAAACCTGATTGGATTTTTGATTTAGAATCAAAATAAAATTATAGTCACATATTGTTTAAGAATCAATATCTTCCGATTCTTCAGTTGACGTATTTTTATCAGTTGGAGTACTCTCATCTGTCACATCAGGTTCTTCAGTTGGAGGTGGCGTTTCATCTGTAGAAGCTGGTGTTTTCTGCTGTTCTTCTCGTTCAACCTTTGTAATATCTGCCTTCACTTTTATTTTCTTGTCAGATATTTTTGTCACACCATCTGGTAATTTTACATCAAATTCATAAGTTTTGGACTCAGTAATTTTTGACAGGTCAACTGTTATTGGAATGGATGTTAAACTGTCAATAATTGATTTTCTACCATACACTTTAATCATTTTCGGTGTAAATGTTAATGAGTTAATGGTAATGTCCTCGGCAGCTTGCCCTGTTTCGTTAAGGACAACTGGGATCTCTCGACTATACTCCGCTATATCTACTTGAACTTTCACAATTTCAGGTTCAATAGTCACGTCTAACTTATTTAAATCTCTATCTAATACTTTTACAGCTGCTTCCTGCGTAAATGATTGCTTCAAGCCCTGCTCTCCTGTAACAGTTGCTTTTACATAACTAATGCTTTCAATAGCACTTTTTGCACCTGTTACATAAACAGTTGGCGGGTTGGCCGTCATTTCTTTTAAGATAAAACCTTCTTCGATTAAACGTTTGTTCATTTCAGGGTCCACTCGGAACTCCTGCGTGACCTTTTCCTCAATATTTACATGAACAGTTGCAGGGTCTAATGTCACCTTTAACTTATCTGAAATATTTTCGTATTGCAGTTTTACATCATGTTCTCCCAGCAATAAATTGCTCAAATCCGCAAATATAGAAAAATCCTTAGCTCCCTTTGCTTTTAAAACCAATGCCATCGGACCTTCTATCGTTACATCCACAGTTTCAGGTAAACCTGTCACAATAAGATTCTCATTATCGTAATAAACATCCACTGGAACATCATGAATAACATCCGTTTGTTCATTTGAGGTAGCTTTATTTAAAGGTGACAACTCGGTACGCACTGAGAAAAAAAGCAAAAACGCTAAAAACAGCGCGATGATTCTAAGTACCCAAGGGCTATCCATCATTTTATCCATTCTTTTTCCCCCTCCAAGTCAACTTAGAGGATGCATTTGATTCTTGTACTGATCCGAACCACATTTTTCTTAATAATGTTTCGAACTCCTCTAGAGAAAGATTTCGATGGAGATTACCATTTAATGTTATACTAATTGCACCTGTTTCCTCGGAAACAACAATTGTAATAGCATCTGTAACTTCACTTAAACCAAGAGCAGCACGGTGGCGTGTCCCTAACTCTTTTGAAATAAATGGGCTTTCAGATAAAGGTAAATAACAAGCCGCTGCTGTAACTTTATCTTTTTGCATAATAACAGCCCCATCATGTAACGGGGTATTTGGTATAAAGATATTAATCAGTAATTCTGATGAAATTTCAGCATTTAGCCCTATACCCGTTTCAATATATTCATTAAGACCTGTTTCTTTTTCAATAGAAATTAACGCACCTATTCGACGTTTAGCCATATAACTTACAGACTTCTTCATTGCCTCAATAAGTCTTGTTTGTTCTTCTTCCTCTTGACTAGATGAGCGTTGGAATAGCTTTCCTCGTCCAATTTGTTCTAAACCTCGTCTGATTTCAGGTTGGAAAATAATAATAATCGCTAGGAAACCAAACTCAATAACTTGTTGTAGCATCCAGCCAAGTGTTTGTAACCCTAAAAGGTCTGTTGCAATTCGTGCAATAATAATGACGAATATTCCCTTAAGTAATTGGACAGCCTTCGTACCTTTAATGAGGGTTAAGACTTTATAAACAACGTACCAAACGAGCAGTACATCAATGAAGTTAATAACAATATTCACAGGCGTTAAATCCGTGAAATGTTCGATAATTTGCACGTGGCATCCCCCACTTTTCATTACGAATCCATACACATTCAAGTATATCACATTCTTATCAAATGTAACTTTTTTCAAATAAAAAGTCTACTCAGAAGAGTAGACCTTTCAGCCTCTCACGTGCACTATTTTTTAGGACGTATAGAGTGTTATTTAGTTTCTTCTTTTTCCTCAAATGTCATGGCTGTCTTAACAGAATTTTTAATTGTATACCATAACCATTCAAATACTTCGTCAATTTCTTCGATTCTCCCTGAAACTACCGCTGAAGATGCCATATATTGCCCGTTGATTACTGTGACGTTGCCATCAACTTCTCCTTCAACAATCAAATCGCCATTTTTTACAACAATATCGCCTTTTACCACTTCTCCTTCAGGGACAATCACTGTTTGACCATCCACAACTAAATTAGGTTGCTTGGTTACTGAGAAATGCTGGTCATCCATGAAGCTACCCAATAATGTAGCACTCATGAATAGGCAAAATACTGCTGCTGCCACAAAGAAAGGATGCCGGCGAATCCATTTTTGTATACCTACTCGACTTTTTGGTTTTGGTAAACGAGCCATAACTGCTGCTTCAAAACCCGGAGGCGCTGTAATATGGGAAGCACTCTTCACAAAGGCGATTGTTTCACTCAATTCTTGCATCAACTGTTTACAATCATTACATGTATGCAAGTGTTGTTTCAACTCTTGCTCATGCTCACGACTAATGTCACCGTCTAAATAATCATGCATATAGTCTATAATATGCTCTGGACAAGTATTCATGACGCTCCCCCTCCTACAGATTGTTTAATTGCTTACGTAATGCCTCACGTCCGCGGTGAATTCTCGTTTTCACCGTTCCAAGCGGCATATCTAAAATCTCGCTAATCTCTTGTAACGATAACTCTTCTATATATTTCAATACTATAACCGAACGGTATTTATCCGGCAATCGTCCAATTTCATATTGAATGCGATCTTGCAGCTCCATTTGTTCTAACTGCTCCTCTGGTAGCTGGTCGTCTGCTGCGATTTGCGAATACATATCAAGCCCTTCTGTACCAGCTACTTCTGCATCTAAATAATAATCCGGTTTCTTTTTTCGAATACGGTCAATGCAGAGGTTTGTCGCTATGCGATAAAGCCACGTTGAAAACTTTCTTTTCTGATCAAATGTATGCAAGTTCATATAAGCTCGCACAAAAGCCTCTTGAGCAATGTCTTCAGACTCTTGTTTGTTGCCTAACATTCGATAGCATACTTGGTACAGTTTGTGCTGATAGAGACTCACAATATCGGCAAATGCGTTTTGATCGCCTTTAAGCACTTGTTTTATTCTCTTATTTACTAACGCATCCATTGTGTTGACTTCTCCACCTTTACAACTGTCTTATACTATACGAAGCACCGATAAGAAAAGTTTCGTTTTAATTCAATTATAGCAAAAGATTTTTATGCAATGTGGCAACAGGCAATTTTTTGTCAAATTTTCTTTAAACTAGTGTTTCACCAAATAACGAACCCATTAATGCAACAGCCACATTTGCTGTTGTATTCTTTTCATCTAATATAGGATTTACCTCTACAAACTCTGCTGAAGTTACCATGCCTGATTCTTGTAACATTTCCATCGCTAAATGGCTTTCTCGGTACGTAATTCCGCCTGGAACTGGAGTACCCACACCTGGCGTATAAAGTGGATCTAGTCCGTCTAAATCAAGTGATAAATGTAAACCATCTACATTTCGTTCCTTTAAATAAGCAAGTGCATCTTCCATCACACGCGTCATGCCAAGTCGGTCAATTTCATGCATTGTATATACTTTAATTCCTTGTTGACGAATCAATTCACGTTCTCCCGGATCTACTGAACGAGCTCCAATAATAATCACGTTTTCTGGCTTAATTTTTGGAGCATAGTTGCGAATTTGCACTAAACGTTCATGTCCTAGCCCAATACTAACAGCTAACGGCATCCCATGTATATTGCCTGAAGGTGTTGTTTCAGGTGTATTTAAATCTGCATGAGCGTCATACCAGATAACACCGAGATTTTTGTAATGCTCACCTAATCCAGCTAATGTTCCAATAGCAATGCTATGGTCTCCACCAAATACGAGTGGGAATTTCTTTTGTTCCACTACTTCATGCACACTATTTGCTAATGCAGTACTAACATCTACAACTTCCTCTAAATTTAGTAATTTTTCATCCACAGCTCCGTCAGCAAGCTTTTGACTAACACGAATATCCCCTTGATCCTGTACATCGTGTCCGATAGCCTCTAAACGTTCAACAATACCTGCATATCGAATAGCACTTGGTCCCATATCTACCCCACGGCGTGTTTGTCCGTAATCTGTTGGTACTCCAATAATAGAAATATTAAGTTTATTCATGTTTTTATACCCCCTAAAAGTTATAAGATTATTGTAAAGCCTACATACCACTTGGCTCAACTCGACAAAAAGTTGTATATTTATTCATTTATAAATAACATAAAAAAATCTCCTACTGTTTTCAGCAAGAGATTAGTTATCTGTAGTTAATATAACACTTTTGAATAATTTTCATTCTAAAAAAGTGAGCCATGAAGGACTCGAACCTTCGACCCTCTGATTAAAAGTCAGATGCTCTACCAACTGAGCTAATGGCTCATAAAAGAAAAAATGGCTGGGGTACTAGGATTCGAACCTAGGCATGACGGAATCAAAATCCGTTGCCTTACCGCTTGGCTATACCCCAATCATTTATAAAACTGGTGGAGGGGGACGGATTCGAACCGCCGAACCCTAAGGAGCGGATTTACAGTCCGCCGCGTTTAGCCACTTCGCTACCCCTCCGAAATAACACAATAAGAATGGTGGAGGATGACGGGCTCGAACCGCCGACCCTCTGCTTGTAAGGCAGATGCTCTCCCAGCTGAGCTAATCCTCCATAGAAACAGGTGTTATATCACAGTTTATATTCTTTATAAAGCCTATGTTTTAAATGGTGACCCCTACGGGATTCGAACCCGTGTTACCGCCGTGAAAGGGCGGTGTCTTAACCACTTGACCAAGGGGCCAATATTATGTCTCAAACAAGACAAGAATTATAATAACATTTTTCATTAATAATTGCAATGCTTTTCCACAAATTTTTTTATGTATTATAGCATTTGAAAAAAGGACAAAAAAATGGCTCCGAAGGCAGGACTCGAACCTGCGACAACCTGATTAACAGTCAGGTGCTACTACCAACTGAGCTACTTCGGAACAATGCTATTCACTTTGGTTTTAGACAACCTCTTAAGTACATTTATTATTATAGCAAGCATTATAAATAATGCAACACATTTTGTGAAAATTTTTATATTTTTTGTCGAAGTATGCTCTTATATTCGTTTGAAAGCATAATAGTTCTCTATTAATTCTAATATTTCTATTTAACGTACTAAATATTCTTGCTGTATATTATTGTAATTGTTAAAATAAAAATAGTTTTATGAATTTTCTATCAAATTTTCTGGGGGAGGATGTTCAAGATGGTATCAAATGATTTAATTGCACCTGAATTTTATAACATCACAGAGGAATTAGAAAAATTTTCGCAAGATAGTGATCGCCAAGCAATACGTTGGTTAAATACACAACAAGAGAGACGTACAGTTTCTTATGTGGAGCTTAACCAAAAAATGAATCAATACGCAAACGCTTTTACGGAGAAGGGGCTTCAAAAAGGTGATCGTGTATTAGTTATTATTCCTCGACTTCCAGAAGCCTATTTCGTTTTTCTAGGCTGCTTAAAGGCTGGTATCGTACCCATTTCATGTTCAGAGATGCTACGTGCAAGCGATTTAGAATATCGGATGGAACATTCTTCTGCTAGTGCAGTTATTGCTTATGAGGCTTTTACTAGTGAAGTTGATCAAATTGCTTCTTCTGTAGACGCATTGAAAAATAAACTAGTGATCGGTGCTGCGAAAGAAGATTGGACTTCTTTAGATGAATTAGCAAGCAAGCAGCCAGCTACATTTACAGCTGTAGCTACTACACGTGATGACATGGCATTCCTTTCTTATACATCTGGTACAACTGGTAAACCTAAAGGCGTTGTTCATTCACATGGCTGGGGATATGCACATATTAGAACTGCAGCTTCAAAATGGCTTTGTGTACGTCAAGGGGACCTCGTGTGGGCAACAGCTGCTCCTGGTTGGCAAAAGTGGATATGGAGTCCTTTTTTATCCACAATCATGCTCGGCGCTACTGCATTTGTCTATCATGGTGGATTTGATGCAAAAACCTATCTTCAATTAATGCAGGATGAAAAAGTTAATGTTCTATGTTGTACACCGACCGAATACCGGATTATGGCGAAAATCGATAATTTACAAGACTACAATCTATCATCTCTACGAAGTGCCGTTTCTGCTGGTGAACCTTTAAATCGTCCAGTTATCGAAACATTTATGAATCATTTTGGACTAAAAGTACGTGACGGCTATGGACAAACCGAAAACACATTATTAATTGGTACACTCGAAAACACAGAATTACGTCCTGGTTCTATGGGTGTTCCAACTCCAGGTAATATTGTACGTATTATCGACAATGAAGGGAAGGAAGCACCAGTTGGCGAAGTTGGTGATATTGCTGTTCACAAATCTTCACCAGCTTTATTTAAAGAATATTATAAAGAACCAGAGCGCACACAAGCTGCATTTCGTGGGGACTGGTATATTACAGGTGATCAAGCAAAATGTGATGAAGACGGTTACTTCTGGTTTGAAGGTCGTGGGGATGACATTATTATTTCATCTGGTTATACGATCGGACCATTTGAAGTTGAAGATGCATTAAACAAACACGAAGCTGTACAAGAATGTGCAGTTGTAGCTGCGCCAGATGAAATTAGGGGGCATATTGTAAAGGCATTTGTTATCTTACGAGAAGGCTTCAAAGAATGTAATGAAGATGAGTTAACAAAGGAACTACAGGAGCATGTTAAAGCGTTAACAGCCCCTTATAAATACCCTCGTAGTATCGTCTTTATTGATGAGTTACCAAAAACGACATCAGGGAAAATTCGCCGTATCGAACTACGAGCTACTACAGTTCATACACACTAAGTTAAGTATCTAAAAAGAAGGCATCCATTGTGGATACCTTCTTTTAAAAAATAGTCGGCTCAAATAAAAAAAGCCACTACTGAGTGTATCAGTAGCGACTTTTTGCGCCTAGCGACGTCCTACTCTCACAGGGGGAAGCCCCCAACTACCATCGGCGCTAAAGAGCTTAACTTCCGTGTTCGGTATGGGAACGGGTGTGACCTCTTTGCCATCATCACTAGACTTTTATTCGACCTCCAATACACGGCGTATTACGGCGTCTTGAAGCTCTCTTTTTTTATTGAAAGATTTGTTCTTTCAAAACTGGATAAACGGTGCATTGAATGTTTCAAACTTTTTGGTTAAGTCCTCGATCGATTAGTATTCGTCAGCTCCATGTGTCACCACACTTCCACCTCGAACCTATCTACCTCATCGTCTTTGAGGGATCTTACTTACTTGCGTAATGGGAAATCTCATCTTGAGGGGGGCTTCATGCTTAGATGCTTTCAGCACTTATCCCGTCCACACATAGCTACCCAGCGATGCCTTTGGCAAGACAACTGGTACACCAGCGGTGTGTCCATCCCGGTCCTCTCGTACTAAGGACAGCTCCTCTCAAATTTCCTACGCCCACGACGGATAGGGACCGAACTGTCTCACGACGTTCTGAACCCAGCTCGCGTACCGCTTTAATGGGCGAACAGCCCAACCCTTGGGACCGACTACAGCCCCAGGATGCGATGAGCCGACATCGAGGTGCCAAACCTCCCCGTCGATGTGGACTCTTGGGGGAGATAAGCCTGTTATCCCCGGGGTAGCTTTTATCCGTTGAGCGATGGCCCTTCCATGCGGAACCACCGGATCACTAAGCCCGTCTTTCGACCCTGCTCGACTTGTAGGTCTCGCAGTCAAGCTCCCTTGTGCCTTTACACTCTACGAATGATTTCCAACCATTCTGAGGGAACCTTTGGGCGCCTCCGTTACCTTTTAGGAGGCGACCGCCCCAGTCAAACTGTCCGCCTGACACTGTCTCCTGCCCCGCTAAGGGGCATGGGTTAGAATTTCAATACAACCAGGGTAGTATCCCACCGACGCCTCCTTCGAAGCTGGCGCTCCGAGATCTCTGGCTCCTACCTATCCTGTACAAGTTGTACCAAAATTCAATATCAGGCTACAGTAAAGCTCCACGGGGTCTTTCCGTCCTGTCGCGGGTAACCTGCATCTTCACAGGTACTATAATTTCACCGAGTCTCTCGTTGAGACAGTGCCCAGATCGTTACGCCTTTCGTGCGGGTCGGAACTTACCCGACAAGGAATTTCGCTACCTTAGGACCGTTATAGTTACGGCCGCCGTTTACTGGGGCTTCAATTCGCAGCTTCGCTTGCGCTAACCACTCCTCTTAACCTTCCAGCACCGGGCAGGCGTCAGCCCCTATACGTCACCTTACGGTTTTGCAGAGACCTGTGTTTTTGCTAAACAGTCGCCTGGGCCTATTCACTGCGGCTCTCATGCGCTTGCACGCTCAAGAGCACCCCTTCTCCCGAAGTTACGGGGTCATTTTGCCGAGTTCCTTAACGAGAGTTCTCTCGCACACCTTAGGATTCTCTCCTCGACTACCTGTGTCGGTTTGCGGTACGGGCACCTCTCACCTCGATAGAGGCTTTTCTTGGCAGTGTGAAATCAGGAACTTCGTCCATACGGACTCGCCATCACAGCTCAACGTTACAGTGTGCGGATTTGCCTACACACACGCCTTACTGCTTGGACGCGCACAACCAACGGCGCGCTTACCCTATCCTACTGCGTCCCCCCATTTCTCAAACGGTGAGGAGGTGGTACAGGAATATCAACCTGTTGTCCATCGCCTACGCCTATCGGCCTCGGCTTAGGTCCCGACTAACCCTGAGCGGACGAGCCTTCCTCAGGAAACCTTAGTCATACGGTGGACGGGATTCTCACCCGTCTTTCGCTACTCATACCGGCATTCTCACTTCTAAGCGCTCCACCAGTCCTTCCGGTCTGACTTCAACGCACTTAGAACGCTCTCCTACCACTGACATCGTAGATGTCAATCCACAGCTTCGGTGAATCGTTTAGCCCCGATACATTTTCGGCGCAGCGTCACTCGACCAGTGAGCTATTACGCACTCTTTAAATGATGGCTGCTTCTAAGCCAACATCCTGGTTGTCTGTGCAACGCCACATCCTTTTCCACTTAACGATTACTTTGGGACCTTAGCTGGTGGTCTGGGCTGTTTCCCTTTTGACTACGGATCTTATCACTCGCAGTCTGACTCCCGTGTATAAATATCTGGCATTCGGAGTTTGTCTGAATTCGGTAAACCGGGATGGCCCCCTAGTCCAAACAGTGCTCTACCTCCAGTATTCTCATCACGAGGCTAGCCCTAAAGCTATTTCGGAGAGAACCAGCTATCTCCAAGTTCGATTGGAATTTCTCCGCTACCCACACCTCATCCCCGCACTTTTCAACGTGCGTGGGTTCGGGCCTCCAGTAAGTGTTACCTCACCTTCACCCTGGACATGGGTAGATCACCTGGTTTCGGGTCTACGACCACGTACTAATTCGCCCTATTCAGACTCGCTTTCGCTGCGGCTCCGCCTTCTAAAGCTTAACCTCGCACGTAATCGTAACTCGCCGGTTCATTCTACAAAAGGCACGCTATCACCCATTAACGGGCTCTAACTACTTGTAGGCACACGGTTTCAGGATCTCTTTCACTCCCCTTCCGGGGTGCTTTTCACCTTTCCCTCACGGTACTGGTTCACTATCGGTCACTAGGTAGTATTTAGCCTTGGGAGATGGTCCTCCCGGATTCCGACGGAATTTCACGTGTTCCGCCGTACTCAGGATCCACTCAGGAGAGAACGAACTTTCGACTACAGGGCTTTTACCTGCTCTGGCGGACCTTTCCAAGTCGCTTCATCTAACTCGCTCTTTTGTAACTCCGTATTGAGTGTCCTACAACCCCAAGAGGCAAGCCTCTTGGTTTGGGCTCTTCCCGTTTCGCTCGCCGCTACTCAGGGAATCGATTTTTCTTTCTCTTCCTCCAGGTACTTAGATGTTTCAGTTCCCTGGGTCTGCCTTCAAGACGCTATGTATTCACGTCAAGATACTACGCGATTAAACGTAGTGGGTTCCCCCATTCGGAAATCTCCGGATCAAAGCTCACTTACAGCTCCCCGAAGCATATCGGTGTTAGTGCCGTCCTTCTTCGGCTCCTAGTGCCAAGGCATTCGCCGTGCGCCCTTAATAACTTAACCAAGTTATTAAGCCTATAAAAAACTTAAAAAATAAATGTGTTTGTTACAATTTCAATGTCGTTTTATCCAGTTTTCAAAGAACAAGTTTTGAAGTGTTTCATTCAGATAGAATGAACCTTCAAAACTGAACGCAAAACGTAATCTTACAAACCCAAGGTTTGTATTCCGAAATAATCCTTAGAAAGGAGGTGATCCAGCCGCACCTTCCGATACGGCTACCTTGTTACGACTTCACCCCAATCATCTATCCCACCTTCGGCGGCTGGCTCCAAAAGGTTACCTCACCGACTTCGGGTGTTACAAACTCTCGTGGTGTGACGGGCGGTGTGTACAAGGCCCGGGAACGTATTCACCGCGGCATGCTGATCCGCGATTACTAGCGATTCCGGCTTCATGTAGGCGAGTTGCAGCCTACAATCCGAACTGAGAACGACTTTATCGGATTAGCTCCCTCTCGCGAGTTGGCAACCGTTTGTATCGTCCATTGTAGCACGTGTGTAGCCCAGGTCATAAGGGGCATGATGATTTGACGTCATCCCCACCTTCCTCCGGTTTGTCACCGGCAGTCACCTTAGAGTGCCCAACTAAATGATGGCAACTAAGATCAAGGGTTGCGCTCGTTGCGGGACTTAACCCAACATCTCACGACACGAGCTGACGACAACCATGCACCACCTGTCACCGTTGCCCCCGAAGGGGAGACTATATCTCTACAGTGGTCAACGGGATGTCAAGACCTGGTAAGGTTCTTCGCGTTGCTTCGAATTAAACCACATGCTCCACCGCTTGTGCGGGCCCCCGTCAATTCCTTTGAGTTTCAGTCTTGCGACCGTACTCCCCAGGCGGAGTGCTTAATGCGTTAGCTGCAGCACTAAGGGGCGGAAACCCCCTAACACTTAGCACTCATCGTTTACGGCGTGGACTACCAGGGTATCTAATCCTGTTTGCTCCCCACGCTTTCGCGCCTCAGCGTCAGTTACAGACCAGAAAGTCGCCTTCGCCACTGGTGTTCCTCCAAATCTCTACGCATTTCACCGCTACACTTGGAATTCCACTTTCCTCTTCTGCACTCAAGTCCCCCAGTTTCCAATGACCCTCCACGGTTGAGCCGTGGGCTTTCACATCAGACTTAAAGGACCGCCTGCGCGCGCTTTACGCCCAATAATTCCGGACAACGCTTGCCACCTACGTATTACCGCGGCTGCTGGCACGTAGTTAGCCGTGGCTTTCTAATAAGGTACCGTCAAGGTACAGCCAGTTACTACTGTACTTGTTCTTCCCTTACAACAGAGTTTTACGATCCGAAAACCTTCTTCACTCACGCGGCGTTGCTCCATCAGGCTTTCGCCCATTGTGGAAGATTCCCTACTGCTGCCTCCCGTAGGAGTCTGGGCCGTGTCTCAGTCCCAGTGTGGCCGATCACCCTCTCAGGTCGGCTACGCATCGTCGCCTTGGTGAGCCGTTACCTCACCAACTAGCTAATGCGCCGCGGGCCCATCCTATAGCGACAGCGAGATGCCGTCTTTCAGTCTCTTGCCATGAAGCAAAAGAGATTATTCGGTATTAGCCCCGGTTTCCCGGAGTTATCCCAAACTATAAGGTAGGTTGCCCACGTGTTACTCACCCGTCCGCCGCTAACGTCAAAGGAGCAAGCTCCTTTTCTGTTCGCTCGACTTGCATGTATTAGGCACGCCGCCAGCGTTCGTCCTGAGCCAGGATCAAACTCTCCATAAAAGAAATTTGATTAGCTCAAATTGTTTTGCTGGCATCATGTTTGATGTCCAAAATTGTGTTTCGTTCACTAGCAAAGCTAGCTACTTAAAAATTTATTGATTACGTTTTGCTTGTTCAGTTTTCAAGGTTCATGTTTCTTTATTTCGTTGTCACCTCTTGGCGACTTATACATAATAACATCGATTATTCATGAAAGTCAACACTAAATCATAAGTTTTTTTAAAGAGATTCATTTTTTATTTTAAATTTTAGAAACGAGGTTATCATTATGGTCCGTAAAACGTTGATTTCGCTGCTTTTAATTGTAATGCTCTTTGCCTTTTTAAAGCCTATAAATTCAACGATGATTTCTGTATTTAATATTGCAAATGCACCAGTAGTGGTCACAAAAGGACATTATGGCACATCTCTTATTGTAGAGATCTCTTTCTCTGATGACTCTCTATTAGAATGGCTCCAAACGGTGAAAGAGCCTTATCCACTTCTACTTTTAGATGCTGATTGGATAAAACGGTCACCCGATCATTTAAAAATTATCCAACAACGAAAATTACCTACAGGATTACTTGGGCCGGATGATTCAGTAGAAGAACCCATTGACATTGCGCTCATCCAAAAGGATATTGATACTTACGAAAAATATTTAAAAGAAAAACCTTTATGGTTTGCTACCCGAAATCATCAATATTCACAGGATTTACAGAAAGCCTTATTCCAACAACAAATGAATTTACTATCTCCTTCGCTTATTTGGCAAGGTGAAAAAACTCCGAAATTACAAAAAGGTGATTTTGTCTTTTTCCCGCTCCATCAAAATAATCAAATATCCTTTAAAGAGCTTAACACTCTCATACAACAGCATAAGTTTATGTCGATTGAAGAAAATATATTTGGTTATAAGGTTCAAACTAAAAAAGCGCCATAAAAAAATTGCCTCCACTACAGCGAGGCAATTTTTTTCCTTATGCGTTTTTAGCCTGTTCACGACGAGCTTTGCGTCGTGCTTCTAATTTTTGACGATCTTCATCGGATTTTGCATTATATTTAGGTAATACTAATAATTGATACGCATTAACCGCCAATAATGGGAATAATAAAAGCGCAACATACTCATTAATATTTTCATCGCGGCCCATCAATGCAATTGTCCACTCCAACGTTGTGATGACAATCATAAAGAATAGTGCCGAAATCATTACATGTTTTTTCCCTGTTAATTTTACTTTTTGAACAGCTGTTGCTATGGCCCCGAAAATGAGGACAATTAATAATCCTACATAGAACAACCAGCTTTGCCCATCCTTCACACCAGGAATAAAGCGGAAGAAAATTATATCGAAAATCGTTATGGCAATTAATAATAGCTGTACCCAATTCCATAATGTCAGTGTTCTAAAAATATTAACACCTACCTGATGAAGTGTTAAATAAGCAAAAAAGCCAGCTTGCGCTATAACACTCATTGTAAACCCTAAGAAAACCATCCATAAAAGTCCAGCGAAAAACTCACCCCATTGACCGTTTGCTATGTATGGTTGAAAGAATTCCCAGCGAATAAATAAACTAAAAACTCCGTTGACTGCACCACCAACGAGCATTGCAAAGAAGAAAAACTTTGCCCAATTTCGTATCGTCACAACTAAAAGTCCCCCAATTTCTCAATATCTGTCCTTATTTTATCAATGCCTTGTTAAAAAAGCTATTTCTCATCCTAACGAATACATAAAGTCCTGAGAAATGTGAACAATAATTGAAAGAGTCTATCTAGAGAAAGGACTGATTGTCGATGCGAAAATTCACCTTATTATTGATTCTAATGCTTTTTCTTTCTGCCTGTTCACAAGATAAAACCTCTACCATGTCCTATGATGAAATAAAAAAAATCATGATTGACTCTTTACAAACAGAGGATGGTAAAAAGGCATTGCGACAGCTTTTAGAAGAGCCGAGTTTCCGTGAGCTCTTGATTTTAGAGCATGATGAAGTGAAAAAGGCTACCGAGGAAACTTTACTTTCCAAGGAAGCAGAAGACTTTTGGAAAAAAACCTTCGAAGATCCAAAGTTTAAAGAAACTGTTGCGAAAAGTATGCAAAAACAGCAACAGGATATTATGAAGAACTTAATAAAAGATCCGACTTTCCAAAAGGATATGGAGGCATTTTTCGGGCAACCCGATATGCAAAAGCAGTTGGAGACTATCCTTAAATCATCCAATATGCGAAAGCAAATGGAGGAAGTTGTAAAGGAAACGATCGAAAGCCCTTTAATGCAATCGAAATGGCAGGAACTTATTAAGAAAAGTGGCGAAACCGGTTCATCAGGAAGTGGCGATAAGAAAGAAGCGAGTGGCGATAGTGGTGGCGGATCGGATAAGGGACAAAAAAGTACCGAGTAACCTTGGTAATGTAAAAACGGATTTCCCCCTAAAATCGGTGGAAATCCGTTTTTTATTATTTATTTAATTTATCGATGATTTTCGTCGCAATGTCTAAATAAATTTGTCCTGTTGTATGTTTTTCAGCGTATACAGAAGGAGCAAAATCTTCATCTGTCCAATCTGGTTGCCCAAGCGGGATTTGTCCAAGCAACTCTGTACGTAGTTCGTCAGCTAGCTTTGGTCCTCCACCTTGCCCAAAGACAAATTCTCGGTCACCTGATTTAGATTCAAACCAAGCCATGTTTTCGATAACTCCTAAAATTTCATGGTCTGTTTGAAGCGCCATTGCCCCTGCACGAGCTGCAACAAATGCTGCTGTTGGGTGTGGTGTTGTTACAACAATTTCTTTTGATGATGGTAACATTTGATGGATATCTAATGCAACGTCACCTGTGCCAGGAGGTAAATCTAATAATAAATAATCTAATTCACCCCACTCAACATCACGGAAGAATTGATCTAATACTTTACCTAGCATTGGTCCACGCCATACGATCGGTGCATTATTTTCTACAAAGAAGCCCATTGAAATCATTTTTACCCCAAAGCGATCTACTGGGAAAATACGATTATCGACTACCTTAGGCATATCCGTCACACCCATCATATCAGGTACACTAAATCCATAAATATCTGCGTCAATTAAGCCGACTTTCTTTCCTAGTCGAGCTAAAGCTACAGCTAAGTTAACTGATACTGTCGATTTACCAACTCCACCTTTACCAGAAGCAATTGAAATTACTTGTACTGTGCTTAATGGCGATAAAATATCTTGTGCTTCCGATTCTGTTGCTGTGCCACGGAAGCTTTGTAATTTCTCTGTAGATAGTTCTTCAAAACGAATACCAACAGTGTTTACACCCGCTTCTTTCAACACCTCAACAACTTTCATTTGTAGCTGTAATTGTTCTGGTGTATTCAGTTTGGCAATGGCAATTTTTACACTGACATGATTTTTTTCTTCTTTTATTGCTACGTTCGTAATACCATCTGTTTCTGCAAGCGATTTATGTAAAAATGGATCCTGTAGTTGTCCCAGTATTTCTCGTACTTGTTGTTCAGTAATCACAACGAACACTCCCCTTATATTGTCTCAATATTAGTATATCATAATGATTTGATTTACGTTGTAGATGTTGCTCTACTCAATTTTGGCTAATAAATAGTCTTCTATACCTTCAACTATGGCATCTGCCATTTTTTCTTGATAGTTTTTGTCCACTAATAATGCTCGTTCCTCATCATTACTAATAAAACCAGTCTCCACTAAAGCTGCAGGTACTTCCGCTTTCTTCAATAAATAGATTTGCTTAATAGACAATGCTTCACGATCTGTATTTTTTAAATTGGTGCGAATGGATTGTTGAATACTCTTGGCAAGAATCTCTCCATCAGCATGTCCTTCCTTATGGTAAAATACCTGTGCGCCACGCCATTTTGTTTCAGGTATGGCATTTGCATGAATAGTTATAAATACATCAGGCTTTTCTTTTTCCACGATATCCTTTCTTAGGAAGATATCTTGTTTTTTCCGTTCTCTCATTGTTCCATATTTTTCTGATGGCGCATGCTCATCGATTACATCCCCATTTTTTGTTCGTGTCATTATAACCGTTGCGCCTTTTTTCTTTAATTGCTTCTCTACATGCTGAGCAATTGCAAGTGTAATATCCTTTTCAATCACTTCGCCCTTTGAAGCTCCTCCATCCTCACCACCATGCCCTGCATCAATGACAATCTTTATGCCACCAAGTGGGTCCGGTAAGAAGAAGTTACGGTCCGAAGCATTTGTTTCATATGCCACGACCACTATACTCATAAGCATAATCACTCCTAGTGCAAGCCAGCGCTTCACCCATATCCACCACCCTTTTACATTTAGTGTACGAAATTAGTCGATGAACTATGCCAGAAAGTAAAAAAAACTCCCAAGTCACAAACTTGAGAGTTTTAATTTCTTCTATATTAAGGGAGGAAGAACAATTTTATTGGATTGTAAAATTAGGACTAAATTCACCTGTATATGGCTCATGCTCTACAAATACAGTTAGATTATTGCCATCTTTGTCTTTACCTGTTCGTTTATATGTGAATTTCTTATCGTTGATTTCTGTAATTTCAAGAGCTACACCATACTTATTATCACCGACAGAAACATGCGCTCTTATTTTATTATCATGAGTAACATCAAAGTAACCATAGTCTCCACGACTTTCACCTGTTTCAGGATTAAAGAACTCATATTTATTTGTATTTGCATCATACTTTGCAATGCTAATGAAATTTGAATTGAATTCTGTTACATCATTACCCGCTTCATCTAACACAACTGTTCCATGCCATAGTGTATCAGCTAGAATTTTATCTCCGTCAACGTCTGTAACTATTTCACCTGTTGAAGCATCTAACGTTTTATCGGAATCAGTAAATGCCAGTTCTTTTTCTTTATATGGAATATGTTCCACGAATATTTCTACATCATTGCCCGCAGCATCTTTACCCATTCTCTTATAAGTAAAGATACTATCGTTTAGCTCAGTGATCTCGACAACAGCTTGGTAGTTTTTTGATTCTGAAATTACTATTCTTTGTTTCCCATCGTTTGTGATAAAGAATGTCCCTTTATCATCACGGCTTTTACCAGTAGCAGCGTCAAAGAACTCATAATGACCTGTCTGAGCATCATATTTTGCTAAGCCAATGAAGTTTGCGTTCTCCGCAGTTAAATCATTGTTATCTCGATCATAAACTTTTGTTCCTTGCCAATTTGTACCACTTAGAATATTAGCCATTTCTTGTCCCTTTGTTAATTGCTCTTTGGAAGTATTTTCTGTTGCAGCACTTTCTGTTTTAACTTCCTCACTATTTGTCTTATTGCCTTTAGCAGGCTCCTTATCTTGACATGCTGCCAGTAATGCAATAGCTGCAACAGATACTATTAATAATTTTTTCATACCTACTTACCTCCATCGGTTCGTTTATATTTTGAGTTACATCAAACCCATCATGACAATATTTAAAAATGAAAGATTTGTTGTACCTTCTAAAAACTATATTAAAGTGGAATATTAAACTCCCCCTAAATAATTTCTTAAAAAAACATAAACTTATACGAAAATATTTTTAATATATATAAAATCTGCACACTAATAGTGAGGTTTATGTAAAAAGCTATTTACTTTTTTCTACATATACTTAATTTATGGGTGATGGACATTTCTCACAAACGAGTACCTCAACATTATTTATTATAGGAAAAAGCTAAGCCTAGCATATCTTTTTAATATTACTCGTATAATTCGCAACATGTTACCATATTTTTATAAACGGAAAAGTAGGCTACAGTGATATACCATTAGTCATTTGGCTGTTTTAAACCAAAGAAAAGAGGGTGGAAAAATGAATGATCAATTAATACTTTCAGCAGCGAACGGTGATACTGATAAAGTATTAGCACTTCTGCAAAAAGGCATCAATATTAATACAACGGATCACAATGGAAGAACCCCTGTCTTAGCTGCCACTTATAATAACCAGGTGGATACTGTGAAGGTGCTCATTCAACATGGTGCTGATATTAATATTAGAGATAATAACCTTGAAAACGTACTTTTACATGCAGGGGCATCAGGCTATTTAGAAATCGTTAAACTTGCCCTATCTGCAAGGGCAGATACAAAGCTAACTAATCGCTTTGGTGGAATTGCCATCATCCCTGCATCCGAACGTGGACATGTTGAGGTGGTCCGAGAGCTACTTAATCACTCGGACATTCATGTCAATCACATTAATAATTTGCATTGGACAGCTCTATTGGAGGCAGTCATATTAGGCAATGGTGGGGAGAAACATCAAGAAATTGTGCAATTATTGGTGGATCATGGTGCTGATATAACTATTGGAGATCAAGATGGTGTCACACCATTGCAGCATGCAAAAAAACTAGGCTTTTATGAGATTGAGCAAATTTTAAAAGAAGCTGTACCCGAACGAAATAACAGTTAACACTATAGGAGATATTTTCATATACTTTTCTAGATGGCCTCACTTCGGAATTAGCTTACCTGTTGCATCAATTTCACCTGCAATTTCAAAAGAAATAACGTTAAGCAATCTTTGGGTTACTTCACAGATTGCTTTTTATGATGGAATGACAAAAAGACTCTTTCCTCGAAAGTAGAAAGAGTCTTAGGATAGATGTTTCGTCTGCCTCTGACTCCGTAAAGACCAAATCATCTTTAAACGGTACGCCATTTGTAAAGGTTACGAATTCTCTTCTGGTAATAGAATAATAACAGTAGTTCCTTTTCCTTCTTCACTATATATACGAAAACTGGCATTTCTCATAAGCTTAAATTTTTTCAAAGGATTCGTAAATCCAATACGTGAGTTTTCTTCATTTACTAATCGTTGCAACTTTTCTTCTGAGATACCGACCCCATTATCATCAATTTTAATACGTATAAATTGACCTTCTCGTTGCACACTCACCTCAATAGTACCACCTTCTTTTTTCTTCGAAATCCCGTGAAAAACTGCATTTTCAACTATAGGCTGAATTGATAATGCTGGAATCAAAGATTGAATGGACTCATCAATATCATACGCAACTGTAAGACGATCACCAAAGCGCATTTTTTCAATATAGAGATATGCTTTTACAAGATCTATTTCATCTTCTATTGAAACCATGCTGTTACGATAATGGACATTTAGCTTGGCACGGAAATAGGTGGCTAAACTGTATAACGCCTCTCGTGTATTCTCTATATTTGTATAGCTTAAGCCGATAATAGTGTTAAGTGTATTGTAGACAAAATGAGGCGTTACTTGCGCATATAAATAATTCATTTCATCTTCAATCGCATCAATGGAAGATTGTCGAACCGCTAGTAATGATTGAATACGCACTAGTAATTCATCCATCGCAATCGGTTTTTGCAGATAATCATTTGCCCCAACTTGTAAAGATAGCACTAAATCCGAATGCTGCATAATTGCTGTTAAAACTATAATCGGTAATTCCAACATATCGTATTGCTTTCGTACTTGTTTGCATAATTCATAGCCTGACATACCATTCATCATTAAATCGACTAACATACAATCTACTTTATGTTTCTTTATATAATCTATCGCTTCAAACCCATTATCTACTCCAATAACGGTATAGCCTTTTTGAATTAATACGTCCACTAGTACTTTTATATTCACATGATCATCATCAACAATGAGTATGGCTTTGTCATTACCTTTATGCAGTAATGGTAAATCTAGCTGTAGTATAGTATTATCTGCTCGATTTCCTATCTGGTGTTGTGTTTCAATATCTAGTTTTTCGAGTGTGGCAAGTGGCACCGTAAATGTAAAAATTGTTCCAACACCTAATGTACTTGTTACATGAATTTCCCCATTTAACTGTTCTACTATATTTTTTGAGATACTTAATCCTAACCCAAGACCCCCACTTTTTTTACCTTTCTTTACTTGATAAAAAGAATTAAAAATTCGATCTAAGTCTTGTGATGGTATACCAATTCCAGTATCGCTTACTTGTATTTCCATATAATCATTACGTACACTAGCTAAGACTGTAATTTGTCCATGCTTTGTATGTTGCAGAGCATTATAGAGTAAATTATAAAGCACTTGTTTCAATCGTAATTCATCTGTATACATATGAGGTAAATTAGAATCTACTGCACTGATTAACCTTATAGATGTATCACTCGACAGTAAACTACGAATTTCCTCAATTACTTCATCAATTACGCTTATCGGCACAACACGAGGGGTAACACGAACTTCTCTGGTCATATGATTCGAAGAGATCAATAAATCCTCTACTAAATAACCTAAACGTTGCGCGACATTATGTATTAAAATGACATTTTCTTGTTGCTCACGCTTTAAAGGTCCTTGTAAACCTTCCATTAATGATTTGGATATATTTAAAATACCATTTAAAGGCGTACGTAATTCATGAGACGTTTTCAATAAAAACTCATCCTTCATTTGATTATGCATCAAGAGCTCTTCCGATAACGCTTGAACTTCCTTAAAAGATGTATTTGCTCGGAAGCTAAGCAGAGATGCAAAACTATATAGTGTAAAAATAAACAATAATTGTTCACTATAAACCATAGGTATATCAAAAATGTAATACATTACCATTAAAAAAGTATAACAAGTAAGAGATACTAAAAGAATTAGAATATAACGTGAGCCATCTACACCTTTCATAAGCACACGTAATAGCACAAACACATTATAAAGCCCAACTGGAATAAAAATTACTGCAAAGATTATTTGTGATAGAACTAGATTTTCTATTGGTATATTCATACTATTCTTTGTAATCGGGTTGTAAACCCCATAGATAAAAAAAAGTAAACCTAACAAAATACTAATAATATAAATCGCTTTTTTCCTCATAAACTCTGGATACAAATAAAAGAGAAATAATGCTAAACAAACATCAACAAGTGGTAAAATCCCTAATTGTAAACGTACTTGCTCATTTATAGTTAAATGTGTAAAAATAAGAAAAAATATTTTTTCATTAGTAAACGACATGTACAGTCCAAATAATATAGTGAATAACCCCAAAAACAATTCTTCTTTACGCTTCCGATTTTGACTATACGATATAATATAAATCGCACCGAATACAATATAACCAATACATACAAACGATTCTGCTAAAATTTTCATGCTAAAATCTCTTTGAATAGCATCCTTTGTTCCAAACTCAATAGGAAAAGTAATACCAGCTTTTGGATAATTATAATTTCCAACATGAATTACTATATCAAGCATTAGATTCTCACTTTGTGCAAACACCGTATATTTATCATCATTTTCGAACTTAAAGGCCTTTAAGGTTTCACTCGGATTCCCCATACTACCTACATCTTCTCCATTTATGAAAACACGGTTAGATTGACGAATTGAACGAATGTATAATCCATATTCCCCTTCAACTGGTACATTTATCTTAACATGATACGTCCCTACAGTAAGTCCTTCCTCATTTGGTTCTACAAAGCTATTCCAAGTATCTGGCACCTTAATTGGTATTTTCTTGCTCTCATACGCGTTGAATGAGTCACTTGATGATATTAAGATATTTGGATAGAAAGACCATTCTCCATCTAGTTTTAAAATAGTCTTTTCTTGTAGTTCTTTTTCTTCAATCGTAACGATCCCATTCTGCGCAATCGGCTGACTACTACTAACAAAATACTCTCCATTGCCAATAAAATATACGATAATAAATAGCATGATAATGGTCAAAGTAATGCTAATATTTTTTTTCACTTTCACCCCTCCCCTACTTGAACACAATTATATGTAACATCAAACTAGAATGAAATCCATTATGCAATATGACCATCACCTGTATTTCTCATATCGGTCCTCTTACGCATCCTATCATAGGGCTGTTAAACAAATTCTGAACAAACTATATTGTAAATGCATCGTCTAGTATGGATTACTATCACTGATTTGAATGATGTTTGACATTAAGTGATCCTCGCGAATGTCTCATAGGCTTCTCACATGTATCTACAAAGTAATGCTGAAATTCTTAATAGTTTTCATCCATTCTTGCTTCAAATCTCTTTTCCCTTTTTCAAAACTACATTGATTTTTAATCAAGGGGTATTATTTTTGTTATCAACGTAAAAAAAGCTCCTCTCAGGTAAACCTGAGAAGAGCTTGAAATCGTTGATATAACAACGATATTAACGTTTTGAGAACTGAGGTGCACGACGAGCGCCGCGTAGACCTGGTTTTTTACGTTCTTTCATGCGTGAATCACGAGTAAGTAATCCAGCTGATTTTAATGCAGCACGGAAATCTGGGTCTACTTGAAGTAGAGCACGAGCGATACCGTGACGAACAGCACCAGCTTGACCAGTGTATCCACCACCGTTAACGTTTACGTGGATATCATAGCTTCCTGTAGTTTCAGTAGCTACTAATGGTTGTTTAATTACTTCGCGTAATGCAGCGAATGGTACGTATTCTTCGATTTCACGTTTGTTGATAACAATTTTACCTGTACCTGGTACTAAACGTACGCGAGCTACAGAGCTTTTACGGCGACCAGTGCCGATGTATTGAACTTGTGCCAAAGTAATATCCTCCTCTTAATTTATATTATCCGCGAAGCTCGTATGCTTCTGGTTTTTGTGCAGCATGTGGATGCTCTGTTCCAGTGTAAACATTAAGTTTAGTGAACATTTTGCGACCTAAAGAGTTTTTAGGAAGCATTCCTTTAACTGCTAATTCGATCATTCTTGTTGGGTACTTATCTAGCATTTCACCAGCAGTACGTGTTTTTAAACCACCCGCAAATTGAGTGTGGTGACGGTATAGTTTACCCTCTAATTTGTTACCAGTTAAATGGATTTTGTCAGCGTTGATGATGATTACGTGATCACCTGTGTCAACGTTTGGTGTGAATGTTGGTTTATGTTTACCACGTAAGATTGCAGCTACTTCAGAAGCTAAACGTCCAAGAGTTTGGCCTTCTGCATCAACTACTAACCATTTACGGTCTACTTCGTGACCTTTAGCCATGAATGTTGTACGCATGTATATATCCTCCTAATCGATTCGATTACCGTTATTTTTCATTAGACTACACTATAAGTTTCGGGGCTTATTTGTGGTGGTAATGAAAATACCATCTGTTATCATATAATGAATGACTTTTAAAGTCAAGCAATTTCATTAAACACCTGGTGAAGTTGTTCAGAATTGTAGAACGCCACTAATAGAACACTTTTTCTAAGTATAGCCCTTGTGGTGGTGCGGTTTTTCCCGCCTTATCACGATTACCTGAAGCAACTACCTGGGACACATTGTCAACCTTACGTCGACCTATCCCAACCTCCCAAAGAGTACCTGCAATAATACGTACCATATTATATAAGAAGCCATTCCCTTCAATCACCATATGTAGCTCTTCACCATGCCATTCAAATTGCAACAATGTTACTGTGCGTACTTTATCTTTCACGCTTGTATTCGCCGCACAAAAACAAGAAAAGTCATGTGTACCAGTAATAGCCTTAGCTGCCTCTTGCATCGCCTCTACGTTAGGTTTGACCCCATTTGTCTCCACTGTATAGTATCTGCGGAATGGACTTTGGATAGGCTCACAAGACCAAATATAGCGATATCTTTTGCCAGCCACATCGTAACGCGCATGAAAGTCATGTGCCACTTCCTCTACCGATAATACACGAATATCTCTTGGCAGTTGCACATTCAAAGCCTTTCGATACTTTTCTGCTGGAATCGCAAGTGATGTGTCGAAATGCAATGTTTGCCCTGTCGCATGTACTTTAGCATCTGTACGACCACTTGCAGTTACCTTAACCTGTTCTCCCTTATGCATAATGGCTAGAACACGTTCAAGCTCAGCCTGCACTGTGCGCTCCCCTGGCTGTACCTGATAGCCCGAAAAAAGTGTGCCATCATAGCTTATAATTACTTTTAATCGTCGCATATAGCCTACTCCTTTAACTTCTATAGAAGAATAGCAATACGCCTATTGCTACTAATAACACAATCGTAAATGTGTCCCCCATATCCCATTTTAACCTACGGTACCTAGTGCGTCCTTCACCACCGCGATAGCCTCTTACTTCCATCGCTGTTGCTAAATCTTCAGCCCGTTTAAATGCACTGACAAAGAGAGGCACAAGCAATGGCACTACAGCCTTTATACGGTCCTTAATTGGTCCAGATGATAAATCAGAACCCCTTGCCATTTGTGCCTTCATAATTTTATCCGTCTCATCCATTAAGGTTGGAATAAAACGTAATGAGATGGACATCATTAAAGCCAATTCATGAACGGGTACTTTTATTGCTTTTAAGGGATTCAGTAGAACCTCAATACCGTCCGTAATGGAAATCGGTGATGTAGTTAACGTTAAGATTGACGTCATAAATACTAATACTAGAAAACGAATTGAGATAAATATTCCCCGCCTAATCCCTTCGTCATAAATCGTAATGAATTTAGATTCAAACACAGGGACGCCTTCCTTTGTCATAAAAATATGGAGCAGGAATGTGAAGGCCATTAAAAAGAGTACTGGTTTGAGTCCATTTATTAAAAAGTATAGACGAATACGCGATACTAATACAATCAGTAGCGTGAATGCGAGTAACATAGCATATGTCACGGTATTATTGGCTAAAAACACAATAATAATAAAGGCGAACACAAAGATCAGCTTTGATCGTGGATCAAGTTTGTGTACCGGTGAATCACCAGGTAAGAAGCGACCAAAGATCATTTTTTCCATCATGACTCTGCACGCTCCTCTCTAAGTGCTTGAGCAATTTCAGCAGCAAGCTCTTCCTCTGTTAAGCAAATCTTAGACAAGGAATGCCCCATCATGTGCTCAATCTTTTGCTGAAAGCGAACAATACGTGGTGGCTCTAAACGGAATTTCTTTAATGTTTCAACATCTTTAAAAATAACTCGGGGTGATCCACTTAAAACATTCTTTCCTTCATGCATGATCACAATATTATCTGCATATCGAGCGGCATCCTCCATACTATGGGTTACTAGAATGGTTGTAAGATGACGTTCTTGATGGAGCTGATAAAACATATCCATAATTTCTTTTTGACCTCGTGGATCAAGACCCGCTGTCGGTTCATCTAAGACAATAACCTCAGGGTCCATCGCCAAAACACCTGCAATCGCTACTCGACGCATTTGACCACCTGATAAATCAAACGGTGATTTATCCAAAACATTATCTGGCAAACCAACTAAGCTGACAAGTTCTCTTGCACGAGCTTCAGCCTCCTCCTCTGATATACCAAAGTTCATTGGGCCAAACATAATGTCCTTCAACACGGTTTCTTCAAATAGTTGATGCTCTGGAAATTGAAAGACAATGCCAACCTTTTGTCTTACAGCTTTTAAATCCTTTGCCTTTTTCCCAGCTACAATTTGACGATCTCCTATATGTACTTCTCCTGAAGTAGGTCTTAGAAGCGCGTTAAAATGCTGCAGAATCGTAGATTTTCCAGAACCGGTATGGCCAATTATCGCTTGATAAGTATGAGATGGAATGTTAAAATCCACATCGAATAATGCCCGTTTTTCAAAGGGTGTTCCTTGTGCATAGGCATAGCTTACTTGTTGAAGTTTGATGTCCATAAATCATTCACCAACTCTTCTTCTGTCATATGTTGCCCCATTAATGGAACACCTTCCTTTTGCAATAGCTTTGATAACTTCAAGGCAAATGGCAAATCTAGTCCAAATTCAACTAGCTTGTCCCCAAGTGCAAAGATTTCAGCAGGTGTACCTTCTGCAAATTTCTTACCCTCATTCATAAAAAGAACACGATCCGCTAACATTGCCTCTTCTAAATCATGAGTAATAGATAATACTGTTAATCCTGTTTCTGCACGTAATGTTTGAACCGTTTGTAAAACCTCTGCACGACCCTGAGGATCTAACATGGATGTAGCCTCATCTAAAATTAAAAGCTTCGGCTTTAATGCAAGTGCCCCAGCAATGGCTACACGCTGTTTTTGTCCACCAGATAAATGATGTGGCTCATGGTCTAAGAACTCACTCATTTTTACCTGTTCGAGTGCCGCATGTACACGTTTTACCATTTCTTCAAAGGGGATACCGTTGTTTTCCAAAGCAAATGCTACATCATCCTGTACCGTTGCTCCAACGAATTGATTGTCAGGGTTTTGAAAAACCATTCCCATTAAAGAGCGAGATTCCCAAAGATTTTCTTCATTCAAGGGTTCGCGCAGTATTCGTACATCTCCCTGTTGAGGAAACAATAAACCATTCATCAGCTTGGCAATGGTGGATTTACCAGAACCATTATGTCCTACAATAGCAATCCATTCACCTTCTTCCACCGCAAAGCTAACATTTTCAACAGCATTACGACTATTTGGATTTTCTGGTGTATATGAAAAAGTTACATTATTTAAAGATAAAATTTCAGACATATCTAGAACTCCTCTCCTACGCTCAGCTCTACTAATTAACTTACACTTTTTTATGTATGAATTCTACTACAATCCGTATGTCGGTAAAAGAAAAATACTACAATAACAACTCAAATTGATATTGGTTTTGTAAATATAACAAAATAACACCCATATATGAAAAAAAGCACCACAAATTGGCGCCATCTAATCTAATAAAAAAGCGCGCACCTCATTCGATAGAAATGCGCTAGTCGTTACATTTACAAGAAATATGGGTGCTCAAGCCCTTATTTCTCCTGAATGAGGTGCGGAGAGCTAAACGAGACGCCACACGAATAAGTGTCCGCTCATCATAACGCTCAGCTTAATTATTTGTCGTATAAATCATTTATAAAGAAAGAGGGTGGTGATTCCCACCCTCTTCACCACAAGTTTTCTCTTATGATTAAACTAGTTCAATCACAACAACAGGTGCACCGTCGCCACGACGTTGACCTACTTTAAGAATACGAGTGTAACCACCTTGACGCTCAGCATAACGTGGCGCAACATCATCAAATAACTTTTGAAGTGCAAATGATGTTGATTCGTTACCTTCTGCATCAGTCGTTGTTACTAGTTCACGACGGATGAATGCAGCTGCTTGACGGCGTGCATGTAAATCTCCGCGTTTACCTAAAGTAATCATTTTTTCAACAGCTTTACGTACTTCTTTAGCGCGAGCCTCAGTAGTTTCGATACGCTCGTTGATGATTAAATCAGTAGCTAAGTCACGTAACATCGCTTTACGTTGAGAACTTGTACGACCAAGTTTTCTGTAACCCATGGATGTTTCCCTCCTTTATAGAAAAAAATCTGATCTTGTTAGTTGTGTTTAAATCGCTTAGTCTTCTTTGCGTAATCCTAAACCAAGCTCTTCTAACTTCGCTTTTACTTCTTCTAATGACTTACGTCCAAGGTTACGAACTTTCATCATATCGTCTTCTGATTTATTCGCAAGTTCTAGTACTGTATTAATACCAGCGCGTTTTAAACAGTTATAAGAACGAACAGAAAGATCAAGTTCTTCAATAGTCATCTCTAAAACTTTTTCTTTTTGATCTTCTTCTTTTTCGACCATGATTTCAGCAGTTTGTGCCTCATCTGTCATGCCAACGAAGATGTTAAGATGCTCGGTTAAAATTTTTGCTCCGAGCGAAATCGCCTCTTTCGGACCGATGCTGCCATCTGTCCACACATCAAGAGAAAGTTTGTCGTAGTCAGAGGACTGACCAACACGAGTATTTTCCACTTGGAAATTGACGCGTGATACTGGAGTGTAAATAGAGTCGATCGGGATCACGCCGATAGGAAGATCCTCACGTTTGTTTTGATCAGCAGGAGTGTAACCACGGCCGCGTTGTGCATACATACGCATACGTAAATGACCGTTTTTAGCGATTGTTGCAATATATAGATCTGGGTTTAAAATTTCTACGTCACTGTCATGTGTAATGTCAGCAGCCGTAACTGTACCATCGCCTTTAACATCAATCTCAATAACTTTTTCTTCGTCAGAGTAGATTTTAAGAGCTAGTTTTTTCACGTTCAAAATGATTGAAGCTACATCTTCTACTACGCCTTCTACAGTTGAGAATTCGTGAAGAACACCATCAATTTGAATTGAAGTGACAGCAGCTCCTGGTAATGAAGACAGAAGGATACGACGTAAAGAATTACCCAAAGTGTTTCCATATCCGCGTTCAAGCGGTTCTACAACAAACTTTCCATATTTGGAATCTTCGCTGATCTCCACCGTTTCAATCTTTGGTTTTTCAATTTCGATCATTTTATTTACCCTCCTTCAAAACATCGAATGTATAGGTTCTTTCCATCATAGATTCGATCGTCAATGACGTATCGTTTATTATCTGCACAAGACAGTCTGTACAAAAAATGATGTTCTCATACAATATGAGACGCACCCATTACACGCGACGACGTTTTGGCGGACGGCAACCATTATGAGGAACTGGAGTAACGTCTTTAATAGCAGTTACTTCTAAACCAGCAGCTTGAAGTGCACGAATTGCAGCTTCACGACCAGCACCAGGACCTTTAACAGTTACTTCCAACGTTTTCAGACCATGTTCAAGGGATGTTTTAGCAGCAGTTTCTGCAGCCATTTGAGCAGCGAATGGTGTAGATTTACGTGAACCACGGAAACCAAGAGCACCAGCACTTGACCAAGATACAGCGTTACCTTGCATATCTGTAATCGTTACAATTGTATTGTTAAATGTAGAACGAATGTGTGCGATACCAGATTCGATATTCTTTTTCACACGACGTTTACGAGTTTGTTGTTTACGAGCCATGTTAAGAAGGAACCTCCTTTACCAATTATTTTTTCTTGTTCGCAACTGTTTTACGAGGACCTTTACGCGTACGCGCATTGTTCTTCGTATTTTGACCACGAACAGGTAAGCCACGACGGTGACGGATACCACGGAATGAACCGATTTCCATCAGACGTTTAATATTTAATGAAGTTTCGCGACGTAAGTCACCTTCAAGTTTGTAAGAATCTAATTGTTCACGGATTTTGTTTAACTCATCTTCAGTTAAGTCGCGTACGCGAGTATCTTCTGAAATACCTGCATCAGCTAGTACTTTCTGAGCTGTAGTTTTACCAATACCGAAAATGTACGTTAATGAAATTACCACGCGTTTGTCGCGAGGAATATCAACACCAGCAATACGTGCCATGTACGTTGTGCACCTCCTTTAGAATTAACCTTGTTTTTGTTTATGTTTAGGATTTTCACAGATTACCATTACTTTACCGCGTCGGCGAATTACTTTACATTTTTCGCAGATCGGTTTCACAGATGGTCTCACTTTCATCTAACCTAACCTCCTTAGTAGTCCGGAGCGCAAAAGATTATTTAAAACGGTATGTGATACGACCGCGAGTTAAATCATAAGGAGATAACTCAATAGTAACCTTATCTCCAGGTAGAATACGGATAAAGTGCATACGAATCTTACCAGATACGTGTGCTAGAATCACATGTCCATTTTCTAATTCTACCTTAAACATCGCGTTTGGCAAAGTCTCAACAACTGTCCCTTCGACTTCAATTACATCATCTTTCGCCATCTACTCTGTCTCCTCTCTATATGCAAATTAAAGTTCTCATCGTTACATCAAACGGATATCTGCTGCAACTTTAGAAGCAACCTCGTTTCAACATATGTTTGGATTGTATGAGAGATGTTTGAAAGACGCTCGTCTGGTTTCGCTTCACACAATCCACGGAATATACAGAACCAGTAAGGGCACTGAATCTCCCATGTTTACACGAATACCGGAATGTCTTGGATGAGATATTCATACCCGTTACACAGATGCTTCCACGAAACCCATTATACTCCTCCAAAAGATATGTTGCACTTTTGAGAAGAAATATATACCGGGCACAATATGCTTTTGCAACTCTCAAAAAAATTATGTTTCGTTGTTGCTCCCGCATGCCTCCCGCGGAAGCAGTACTCTGCGCCCGGAGCCGGGTATCAGCTGCGGCTGCTCTGTAATAGAGCATCAAGATCAGCAAACACTTTGTTAATATCTTGCTGTCCATCTATATTAGTTAACACGCCTTTAGCTTGATAGAAATCAAGTAAAGGTTGTGCTTGTTTCATATTTACTTCCAGACGGTTCGCAACCGTTTCAGGATTATCATCTGCACGTGTATAAAGCTCGCCACCATCTTTATCACATTTCCCTTCCTCAGCAGGAGGATTGAAAATTAAATGATAGGATGTACCACAAGTTTTACAAATACGTCTACCTGAAAGACGAGCAATTAACTCATCCTTTTCAACTTGAATGTTTAATGTATGCTCAATAGCTTTACCTAGATCAGCAAGAATGCTATCTAAGGCTTCAGCTTGAGGAACAGTACGTGGGAAACCATCCAATAAGAATCCTTTTTCACAATCAGGTTTAGCCAGTCGCTCACGAACAATACCAATCGTTACTTCATCAGGTACAAGTGCACCTTGA
Organism: Lysinibacillus capsici; assembly: GCF_020217405.1. Classification (NCBI taxonomy): domain Bacteria; kingdom Bacillati; phylum Bacillota; class Bacilli; order Caryophanales; family Bacillaceae; genus Lysinibacillus; species Lysinibacillus capsici. Next base: position 4,552,728 of record NZ_CP084108.1, read on the forward strand.
TCCATAAACGACTTAGCTTGTAAGCCTAGTTCAGTACCTTCTTTAATTGCAGCACGGAACATATCGCCTGTAGAAATATGAGGAATTGCGTACTTCTCAACAATTTTATCTGCCTGAGTACCTTTACCAGCACCTGGCAGACCCATTAAAACGATATTCATTAGGAAATATTCCTCCCACAAAAGGTTTGCTGATTAAAGGAAACGATGGAACGTTCCCTAAAAACCAACATTATTTCATAAAGCCTTTGTAGTGACGTTTAACAAGTTGAGATTCTAGCTGCTTCATCGTTTCGAGCGCTACGCCGACTACGATAATAATACTAGTACCACCGATCTGCACTGAGGCAGGTAGATTCATAAAGTTTATGAATATAACCGGCATTACTGAAATAACAGTTAAGAAAATCGCGCCGACAAATGTCAGACGATATAACACGCTTGTTAAATACGTTTGAGTGTTTTCACCAGGACGAATACCTGGAATATAAGCACCTTGCTTTTTCAAGTTATCTGCCACATTTTCTGGATTCACTTGTACGAATGCATAGAAATATGTGAATGCGATGATTAATGCCACATAAATAATCATTCCAACAGGTTTTGTATGATCAAACGTGTTATTAATGAATGTTGTAACATTATTTTCACCGAAGAACGGAACTAACGTACGAGGTGTCATCAGAAACGCTGAAGCAAAGATTACAGGAATAACCCCTGCAGCATTTACTTTTAACGGTAAATGAGTTTGTTGACCACCAGTTTGTTGATTTCGCCCAGTAACTCGTTTTGCATATTGAATTGGAATTTTACGTAGTGCTTGTTGCACGTAGATAACTCCAATAACAACCGCAAGCAAGATTAAAACAAGTAGACCAAGGATAATTAGGTTGATAAATAGCTTATCACCAGCACCCTCGATTTGTTGTGCATAGATTTGGTTGATACCTGTAGGTAATGCCGCAACGATACCTGCGAAGATTACAACAGAAATACCATTACCAACGCCATGCGCAGTAATTTGATCAGCAAGCCATACTAGGAATGCTGTACCCGCTGTTAATACAATAGAGATTATAACATATGTTAAAACTCCTTCTTCCTTAATCAATGACCCGCCATACATTCTATTAAAACCAAATGACATCGCGAATGATTGAATAAAAGCAAGAATAATAGTAAAGTAGCGTGTAAATTGCGCAAGTTTACGTCTCCCGACTTCACCTTGCTTTGCCCACTCAGCAAACTTCGGTACTACGTCCATTTGCAATAACTGAACAATAATTGAGGCTGTGATGTAAGGCATAATCCCCATCGCAAAGATAGAGAAGTTCTTTAAAGCACCACCGCCAAAAGTATTGAGGAAACCAACGAGGTTAAACTCATCAGTTGCCTTTAATACATTAGCGTCAACGTTAGGTACTGGAATGAAAGTTCCAATACGAAAAACGATTAACATTAAAAGTGTGAAAATGATTTTATTTCTTATATCTCGAACACGCATAAAGTTAGAGATTGTCTGAAACATTAAATCACCTCAGTAGTTCCGCCGGCATTCTCGATTGCTTCTTTCGCTGAAGCTGAGAATTTATGAGCTTTGACAGTAAGCTTTTTATTAAGAGTTCCGTTGCCTAGAACTTTAATTCCAGCTTTTTCATTGCTCACTAGACCAGTTTCAAGTAATAATGCAGCAGTTACCTCTGCACCGTCTTCGAAACGGTTTAAAGCATCAAGGTTAACGATCGCGTATTCTTTACGGTTAATGTTCGTAAAGCCACGTTTTGGTAAACGACGGAATAATGGGTTCTGACCGCCTTCAAAGCCTGGGCGTACACCGCCACCAGAACGAGCGTTTTGACCTTTATGACCTTTACCTGCTGTTTTACCGTTACCAGAACCGATACCACGACCAACGCGGTTGCGTTGCTTACGAGAACCTTCTGCTGGTTTTAACTCATGCAGTTTCATAGTGGGTGGCACCTCCTTGTTCAATAATTGGAAATTAAATTTCTTTTACAGTAACTAAGTGAGCTACTTTATCAAGCATACCGCGAGTAGCTGCGTTATCAGCTTTCTCTACAGTTTGGTGTAATTTACGTAAACCTAAAGCTTCAACAGTTTTGCGTTGTGCAGGTTTAGTACCAATCACAGATTTAGTAAGGGTGATTTCTAATTTGTTAGCCATTATCTTTCCCCCCTTATCCTAATAGTTCTTCCACTGATTTACCACGTAATTTAGCTACGTCCTCTACGCGTTTTAATTCAGTTAAACCTTGAATTGTTGCACGCACCATGTTAATTGGTGTGTTAGATCCAAGTGATTTTGAAAGAATATCAGTAATACCAGCAAGTTCTAGTACAGCACGTACTGGACCACCAGCGATAACCCCTGTACCAGGAGCAGCAGGTTTGATTAGGATTTCTCCTGCACCAAAGCGACCTTGCACTAAGTGTGGAGTTGTTCCACCTACGCGTGGCACTTCGATTAAGTTTTTCTTCGCATCTTCAACAGCTTTGCGGATAGCATCTGGCACCTCTTGAGCTTTACCAGTTCCGAAACCTACATGACCGTTTCTATCGCCAACTACAACTAATGCTGTGAAGCGGAAGCGACGTCCACCTTTAACAACTTTAGCAACGCGGTTAATAGTAACTACGCGTTCTTCAAGTTCTCCAAGTTTGTTTGCGTCAATACGACTCATGAAATGTGTCCCTCCTTCTTATTAAAATTCTAAACCGTTCTCACGTGCAGCTTCAGCTAAAGCTTTAACACGTCCATGATATAAGTAACCACCACGGTCAAATACTACAGCAGTAATATTTTTTTCCGCAGCGCGTTTTGCGATTGTTTCACCGACTTTAGTTGCTGCGTCAACATTGCTACCAGCACCTTCGAAACCATTTTCTTGAGAAGATGCGCTAACAATTGTTACGCCTGCTACGTCATCGATAAGTTGCGCGTAAATGTTCTTATTAGAACGGAATACGTTTAAGCGTGGACGCTGAGCAGTACCCGAAATTTTAGAACGTACGCGAGCATGACGTTTTTTACGAACCTGATTTTTATCTTGTTTCGTAATCACAAGGGTCACTCCTTTCTAATGCTTAAGCTGCATTATTTACCTGTTTTACCTTCTTTACGACGAACATATTCGCCTTCATAACGAATACCTTTACCTTTATAAGGCTCTGGTGGACGAACGTCACGGATGTTAGATGCAAGAGCACCAACGCGTTCTTTGCTAATACCTTTAACGATGATTTTAGTGTTTGAAGGAACTTCAATTTGTAGACCATCTTCAGGTGTGAACTCTACTGGATGAGAGTAACCTACGTTAAGTACAAGTTTATTACCTTGTAATTGCGCACGGTAACCAACACCGATAAGTTCTAAAGCTTTTTCGAAACCTGCAGAAACACCAGTAACCATGTTCGCAAGAAGCGCACGAGTAGTACCGTGGTTTGTGCGGTGTTCTTTTGAATCAGAAGGACGTACTACAGTGATTACGTTACCCTCTTGCTCAATTTTCATATCTTGGTGGAAAGAACGAACAAGTTCGCCTTTAGGACCTTTAACAGTAACAGTGTTGTTTGCATCAACAGTAACAGTTACGTTAGCAGGTACCTCGATAATTTTTTTACCTACACGAGACATTTAGTTGCACCTCCATTCATTTATTGCTAATTACCAAACGTATGCTAGAATTTCTCCGCCAACTTGTTTAGCGCGAGCTTCTTTATCTGTTAATAAACCTTGTGAAGTTGACACTAAAGCGATACCAAGACCGTTCAATACTTTAGGTACTTCATTTGTTTTAGCATATACACGTAAACCAGGTTTAGAAATACGTTTTAAGCCAGTGATAACGCGCTCGTTATCTTTTCCATATTTTAAGAAAATACGGATGATACCTTGTTTGTTGTCTTCCACGTATTCTACGTCACGTACGAAACCTTCACGCTTTAAAATTTCAGCGATTTCTTTTTTCACGTTGGAAGCTGGTACTTCTAACTTCTCGTGACGAACCATGTTCGCATTACGAATGCGAGTAAGCATATCTGCAATCGGATCAGTCATTGTCATTACATTTACCTCCTTCCCAAATTAGGGGATTACCAGCTGGCTTTTTTCACGCCAGGAATTTGTCCCTTATATGCAAGTTCTCGGAAACAAATACGGCAAAGTTTGAATTTGCGATATACTGAATGTGGACGACCACAGCGTTCACAACGTGTATACTCTTGCACTTTAAACTTTTGCTTACGTTGTTGTTTAACGATCATAGATTTTTTAGCCACGTTTTCGCCCTCCTTGTTTGATTACTTTTGGAACGGCATACCGAATTGTGTCAATAACTCGCGAGCTTCTTCGTCAGAGTTCGCTGTCGTTACGATCACGATGTCCATACCGCGTACTTTTGAAACTTTATCGTAATCGATTTCTGGGAAAATTAATTGTTCTTTAACACCTAGAGTGTAGTTACCGCGACCATCGAATGCTTTTTTAGAAACACCACGGAAGTCACGTACACGAGGTAGTGAGATAGAAATTAATTTGTCCAAGAATTCATACATACGCTCACCGCGTAATGTAACTTTAGCACCGATAGGCATACCTTCACGAAGACGGAAACCTGCGATCGATTTTTTAGCTTTAGTTACTACTGGTTTTTGACCAGTGATAATTGTTAATTCTTCAACAGCTGCATCTAACGCTTTAGAGTTTTGAACTGCATCACCAACACCCATGTTGATAACGATTTTCTCAACTTTCGGTAGTTGCATAACTGATTTATATCCAAATTTGCTCATAAGAGCTGGAGAAACTTCATTTAAATATTTTTCTTTTAGGCGGCTCATGTGTGTACCTCCCTTCTATTTATACTAATTAGTCGATTACTGCACCTGATTTTTTTGCTACACGAACTTTTTTACCGTTTTCGATTTTATAACCTACACGAGTCGGCTCGCCAGATTTAGGATCGATTAGCATTACGTTCGAAACGTGAATTGCAGCCTCTTGGCTAACAATACCACCTTGTGGATTCAATTGGTTAGGTTTAACGTGTTTTTTCACGATATTCACACCTTCAACAAGAACGCGATCTTGTTTTGGGAAAGCAGCAAGGATTACGCCTTCTTTGCCTTTATCCTTACCAGTGATTACCTTAACCTTGTCACCTTTTTTTACATGCATGCTGTCGCACCTCCTTGATTGGCACTGTCATGAAATTAAAGAACTTCTGGAGCTAGAGAAACGATTTTCATGAAGTTGCTGTCACGTAGTTCACGTGCAACAGGTCCGAAAATACGAGTTCCGCGTGGTGATTTATCATCACGAATAATTACACAAGCATTTTCATCAAATTTGATGTACGTGCCGTCTTTACGACGAACGCCTGATTTAGTACGAACGATAACAGCTTTAACAACGTCACCCTTCTTGACAACGCCACCTGGTGTTGCTTTCTTAACTGTACAAACAACGATATCACCGATGTTAGCAGTTTTACGGCCAGAGCCACCAAGCACTTTAATTGTAAGAACTTCACGTGCACCTGAGTTGTCAGCAACTTTCATACGACTTTCTTGTTGGATCACTTAGGTTACCTCCCTTCGGAAATTGGTTGTTCCGAAATAGTTATTAAATAATAACCGCTTTTTCTACAACTTCTACTAGACGGAAACGTTTAGTAGCTGATAGCGGGCGAGTTTCCATGATACGTACGATATCACCGATTTTCGCTGTGTTTAACTCATCATGAGCTTTAAACTTTTTAGAGTATTTTACACGCTTACCATAAAGCTTGTGCTTTTTGTAAGTTTCAACTAAAACAGTAACAGTTTTGTCCATTTTATCTGAAACAACGCGGCCCGTGTAAACTTTGCGTTGATTGCGCTCAGTCATACTTGAAAACCTCCTTTATCAGTTATTTGCACTGATTTCTCTTTCACGAATAACAGTTTTCATACGCGCGATTGCTTTACGCACTTCACGAATACGAGCTGTGTTTTCTAATTGACCAGTCGCCAATTGGAAGCGAAGGTTGAAAAGCTCTTCTTTCAGTGATTTCACTTTTAATTCTATTTCAGAAGTAGCAAGGTCACGGATTTCATTAGCTTTCATTAGATTCACCACCAGTTTCTTGACGTTTTACGATCTTACATTTAACAGGAAGTTTGTGTGATGCTAAACGAAGTGCTTCACGTGCAACTTCTTCAGATACGCCAGCAATTTCGAACATTACTTTTCCTGGTTTAACTACTGCTACCCAACCTTCAGGAGAACCTTTACCAGAACCCATGCGGACTTCTAGAGGTTTTTTAGTGTAAGGTTTATGTGGGAAGATTTTAATCCAAACTTTACCGCCACGTTTCATGTAACGAGTCATCGCGATACGAGCAGATTCGATTTGACGGTTAGTAATCCAGCTAGCAGTTTGAGCTTGTAAGCCCCATTCGCCGAAAGTTACTTCTTTACCGCCTTTCGCTTCGCCACGCATGTTGCCGCGGTGTTCACGACGGTATTTAACGCGTTTAGGCAATAACATATTATTTGCCTCCTTCCACAGATTTCTTCGTAGGAAGAACTTCACCACGGTAGATCCATACTTTAACGCCTAATTTACCGTAAGTAGTATCAGCTTCTGCGTGTGCATAATCGATGTCAGCACGTAGAGTATGAAGTGGAACAGTTCCTTCACTATAGTGTTCAGCACGCGCGATATCAGCGCCACCTAAACGACCAGATACTTGTGTTTTAATTCCTTTTGCACCAGCGCGGATTGTGCGTTGGATCGCTTGCTTTTGCGCACGACGGAATGATACACGATTTTCTAATTGACGAGCGATGTTTTCAGCTACTAGACGAGCGTCAAGATCTGCACGTTTGATTTCAATAATGTTGATGTGTACACGTTTACCAGTTAAATCGCTAAGGTATTTACGAAGGTTTTCAACTTCAGTACCACCTTTACCGATTACCATACCTGGTTTCGCAGTGTGAATTGTAATGTTTACACGGTTTGCAGCACGTTCGATTTCTACTTTAGAAACTGAAGCGTCTTTAAGAGCCGTTTCAATATATTTACGCACTTTGATGTCTTCGTGAAGTAGAGTTGCATAGTCTTTTTCAGCGTACCATTTTGACTCCCAGTCACGAATAATACCAACGCGTAGTCCTATTGGATGTACTTTTTGACCCACGGATTAACCCTCCTTCTTCTCAGATACCACTAGAGTAATGTGGCTTGTGCGTTTGTTAATTGCGCTTGCACGTCCTTGTGCACGTGGACGGAAACGTTTTAAAGTTGGACCTTCGTCAACGAATACTTCAGAAACTACTAAAGAGTTGATGTCAAGATCGTAGTTGTGCTCAGCGTTAGCAACTGCAGATTTTAATACTTTCTCAACGACTGGAGACGCCGCTTTTGGAGTATGACGTAAAATTGCAACTGCTTCACCAACTTGCTTACCTCGGATTAAGTCTACAACTAGACGTACTTTGCGAGGAGCAATGCGTACTGTACGAGCGATAGCTTTAGCTTGTGTCATTAGGATTTACCTCCTCTCAAAATTAGCGTCTTGTTTTCTTGTCGTCTGCACCGTGACCTTTATAAGTACGTGTCGGTGCGAACTCACCAAGTTTATGGCCTACCATATCTTCTGTTACGTATACAGGAACATGTTTACGTCCATCATATACAGCAATCGTTAAACCGATGAAGTTCGGGAAGATTGTAGAACGGCGTGACCAAGTTTTGATAACTTGTTTTTTCTCAGAAGCCTCTTGCGCTTCCACTTTTTTCATTAAGTGGTCATCGACAAAAGGTCCTTTTTTCAAGCTGCGACCCATGTAGGAACCTCCCTCCGTGATTCCACCACGGCTCTCACATAGAACCGTAGTTTAACCACTTTATTTTTTACGACTACGGATGATAAATTTATCCGATTTGTTTTTCTTCTTGCGAGTTTTGTAACCAAGTGCTGGTTTACCCCAAGGAGTCATTGGTGATTTACGTCCGATTGGAGAACGTCCTTCACCACCACCGTGTGGGTGATCGTTAGGGTTCATTACAGAACCACGAACTTCTGGGCGTTTACCTAACCAACGGCTACGACCTGCTTTACCGATGTGTACAAGTTCGTGTTGTTCGTTACCAACTTGACCGATTGTAGCGCGGCAAGTAGCTAAAACTAAACGTACTTCACCAGATTGTAAACGAACGATAACGTACTTATCTTCACGACCAAGTACTTGCGCAGAAGTACCAGCTGAACGTACTAATTGTCCGCCTTTACCAGGTTTTAACTCGATGTTATGGATTGTAGTACCCATTGGAATGTTTGCTAATGGTAATGTGTTACCTACTTTAATATCAGCATCTGGACCAGAAACGATTGTTTGACCAACCTCTAGACCTTTTGGTGCTAAGATGTAAGCTTTTGCTCCATCAGCGTAGTTGATTAATGCGATATTCGCAGAACGGTTTGGATCATATTCAATAGTAGCAACTTTTGCCGGAATGCCATCTTTAACACGTTTGAAATCGATAACACGGTATTGCTTCTTATGACCACCACCATGATGACGAACAGTGATTTTACCTTGGTTGTTACGACCAGCTTTGCGTTTAGTTGGTTCAAGCAATGATTTCTCAGGCTTGTTAGTTGTAATTTCCGCAAAGTCTAATGACGTCATGTTACGACGACCATTAGAGGTAGGTTTATACTTTTTAATCGCCATTGTGTTTTCCCTCCTTCTTGAGTGTTCAAATCATAAATCCGTTAGGATTACATTTCGAATAATTCAATTTCTTTGCTATCAGCAGTTAATTTAACGATCGCTTTACGACGTTTGTTAGTGTAACCACCGTAACGGCCTACGCGTTTGAATTTACCTTTGTAGTTAAGAACGTTTACTTTCTCAACTTTTACGCCAAAGATTTCTTCTACAGCGTCTTTTACTTGAGTTTTGTTAGCGCGAGTGTCTACTTCGAAAGTATACTTTTTCTCTGCCATAAGTTCTGAAGAACGCTCAGTAATGACCGGACGTTTTAAAATATCACGTGCTTCCATTATCCAAGCACCTCCTCAACTTTTTCTACTGCAGACTTAGTGAATACAACTTTATCATGACCTAATAGATCAAGAACGTTGATTCCATTTGCAGTTAAAACTGTTACACCTGGGATGTTACGAGCAGATAATGCTACGTTTTCATCTAGGTCAGCAGTTACGAATAAAGATTTTTTCTCTAAAGAAAGATCTTTAAGGATTTTTGTGAATTCTTTTGTTTTTGGTGCTGCTAGAGTTAGAGCATCAAGAACTAAGAAGTTTTGTTCTACTACTTTAGCTGATAAAGCAGATTTAAGAGCTAAACGACGAACTTTTTTAGGTAATTTATAAGAATAGCTACGTGGAGTAGGACCGAATACGATACCACCGCCGCGCCATTGTGGAGAACGGATAGAACCTTGACGAGCACGACCAGTTCCTTTTTGACGCCATGGTTTACGACCACCACCAGCAACCTCAGAACGGTTTTTAACCTTGTGATTACCTTGACGAAGAGAAGCGCGTTGAGCAACTACTGCGTCGAATAATACTGCTTCATTTGGCTCGATTCCGAAGATCGCATCGTTTAATTCGATTTCACCAACTGAAGCACCTGTTTGACTAAGTACAGATACTTTTGTCATTCCTGTTTCCTCCTTTCCTTAAGTGATTACTTAGCTTTAATTGCAGTTTTTACTGTAACTAGAGCTTTTTTAGAACCAGGAACATTACCTTTAACAAGTAGTAAGTTACGATCTGTGTCAACTTTCACGATTTCTAAGTTTTGGATTGTAACTACATTGCCACCCATTTGACCAGGTAATTTCTTTTGTTTGAATACGCGGTTCGGAGCAACTGGACCCATTGAACCAGGACGACGGTGGTAACGAGAACCGTGGGCCATAGGACCACGAGATTGTCCGTGGCGTTTGATAACACCTTGGAAACCTTTACCTTTAGTAACTCCTGTTACATCGATTACATCGCCTTCTGCGAAAATTTCTACTTTGACTTCTTGACCAACTTCGTATTCTTCCACGTTCACGTTGCGGAATTCACGAATGAAGCGCTTAGGAGCAGTGTTCGCTTTTGCTACGTGACCTTGTTCTGGTTTGTTAGAAAGCTTAACGCGCTTGTCTTCGAAACCAACTTGAATTGCTTCGTAGCCGTCTGTTTCAACAGTTTTCTTTTGAAGAACTACGTTTGGAGTAGCTTCGATAACTGTTACCGGGATTAAATCACCGTTTTCAGCGAAAACTTGTGTCATACCAATTTTTCTACCTAAGATTCCTTTAGCCATTTGTCACACCTCCTGTAAGTTTTAAAAGTTATATTGTTTTTACCATTAAAGTTTGATTTCGATATCAACGCCAGATGGTAAATCAAGTTTCATTAACGCGTCAACAGTTTGTGGTGTTGGGTTAACGATATCGATCAGACGTTTATGCGTACGCATTTCGAATTGTTCACGAGAATCTTTGTACTTGTGAACAGCACGAAGAATTGTGTACACAGACTTCTCAGTTGGAAGTGGAATCGGACCTGATACACTTGCACCTGAACGTTTTGCAGTTTCCACAATTTTCTCAGCAGATTGATCTAAAATACGGTGATCATACGCTTTTAAACGAATACGAATCTTTTGTTTTGCCATTATTTTCCCTCCTTCTCGCCTATTTTCTAGACATTCTCCACGAAAATTTTCCCACACACCGCCATGGCAAAGCGGCCGGGTGTGTCGGCAACCTCTCGCTTCATCGCAGTCAAAGACCAACATTCAACATTATATACAATAAAAAAAGAATAAGCAAGTCTTTTCGCTAAATTCTTTTAAATGTTGCAGATATTCTTAGTACTACTATTTCTTCGCTTTATTAAGCCGTTTATTAGTATATAAAATTTCTATACATATTGCAATACTTAAGGTTGTCATATCAACATTTTCGCACATTTCAAATAACTCTAAAAAGAAAAGTAGTTTCTACTTAAATAGAAACTACCTCCTTAATTATAGAAAGAACACACAGGCAATCCAACCAAACAGGATTAGTGGTATGTTAATGAAAAGGAACGTAGGAACACAGGTATCCCAAATATGATGATGCTGGCCGTCAGCATTAAGGCCTGCTGTTGGTCCTAATGTAGAATCGGATGCTGGAGAACCTGCGTCTCCTAAAGCACCAGCTGTACCAATTAAACATAATATCGCTAAAGGACTCATATCTAAACCTTGTGCTAGCGGAACAAATAGTGTAGCGATTATAGGCACTGTTGCGAAGGACGAACCAATCCCCATCGTCACAATTAATCCTATGACTAACATGATGAAGACAGCAAGGCTTCTATTTCCTTCTAATAAGGTGAGAGAATTTATAATTAAGCTATCCACATCACCTGTCGCATTGATTACCGCCGCAAAACCGTTTGCCGCAATCATAACAAAGCCAATAAAGGCCATCATCTTCATTCCTTCAGAAAGTATATCATCGGCTTCTCGCCATTTAAGGGCACCTGTAAAATACATAATCATAATACCTGCAAACGAGCCTACAATCATGGAATCTGTTAACACTTGAGCGCATAGCGATGTTACTAGTGCCAGCGCTGTAGAAAACATAATAAATTTGCTGACGTTTACATTTAAAGATTCCGTCTCCACTTCACTCTGCTTATAATGTCTTGGCTTTCGGTATACAGCAAATGCGATGATCAATCCGATTAGCATTCCTAATACGGGAATCCCCATTGCTGCAGGGACATCTCGTGAAGATACAGCCATTCCTGCCTCTGACACTTGTGTAGCAACGATATCTTGAAAGATTGCTCCAAAACCAGCAGGTACAAAACTATAAGTACCAATTAAGCCTACTGCAATCAACGTTGCAATTATACGTCTGTCGACTTCTAGCATATTTAAAATCTTTAAAATAGGAGGAATTAATAATGGAATGAAGGCAATATGAATAGGAATGACATTTTGAGATAAAATAGACATCACAAAAATAAGGAAGAAAATTAATACCTTCACAAGTCCTTTTCTATTACTTTCACCCTTTAATATTTTTAACATCCCCGCTATCATTAATTCGGGTATTCCTGTTTTGGCAATGGCGATTGCAAAACCACCAAGTAAGCCATAACTTAATGCAATGGTTGCTCCTGCCCCTAATCCTTCCGTAAACGATTGGACAGTTGACTCAATGCCCATCCCACTAGTTAGACCACCTACAAATGCTCCTAGAACTAACGAGAGAACTACATTGATGCGAAGCAAGCTTAATATTAACATAACGGCTACAGCCGCAATTACTGCATTCATTGTTACACTCTACTTTCATACACTAAATTACTAACATGTTAAACTTTATTATTCTGATAATTGAAAGTCAAGTTTTTTTGTAATTTTTTTTGCACTAAAAAACAGTGTGATGATAACCACCACACTGTTTCCGAGTTTCTTCTTATTTAGTATTACAACGATTGACGTACAACCTTTTTATAATAGCCTACCGAGAGAATGGCAAAAGTCGTATATAAGGCGATATAACAGCACATTGCAATCCACAAGGGAGCTGTTAACTCTGTCCCAAATAAAAACCATCCTGACTTAACAGCAAAGTAGCTATGCAATAACCCAATAACTAATGGAACACCGAAATTAAAGGCCTGTTTCATATAAATACCCTTCATGATATCTTTTTCAGCAAAACCGATCTTTCGTAGGATTGTATAGGAATCACGTTCTTCCTCTGCCTCAGACATTTGTTTAAAGTATAGAATACTACCTGTGGTCATTAAGAACGCTAACCCTAAAAATGCTGTTGTAAATATGGTAAGACCCAATGATTCAATGTTGTCTTTACGTTTTCCTTCATAGGATGATTGTGTATATTGCTTTGTCTTCCCTTTATCATCTACAGCCATAATAATGCCTGCATTTGATTGAATATATAATTTTTCTGCTGTTGCAATATCTTCCTTCGATTTTAAAGTGATTGTTGATTGATGATGCCAAGGATAAAGAGCTGCCTGTGTAGTTAAACTTTTAAACATATCATCTGTCACAACAAAGATAGGTCCACCACCCCCAGCCGTTACAATACCACTTATCACACTTTTATCGTGGATATCAACGACATGAAAAGTTTCTTCAAGTTCTCCTGCAGATACTACTAAATCATGATCTTTCTCTAACGGGAACATTTCAGCCATATAACCACCATAGTTTGTTAAGATAACCTCATTTCCTGATAGCTTAGCCTCTGGAACACTCTGCTGATAATCTGAAAGCGGAATGGTATAAATTGTGCCTTCCATTGTATATAAAGGGTTATCCTGCTGTTTTTTAGACATCAATTGACCTACAGCAGCAGTTACTCCCTGAAGACGGTAGTCAATTTTATCATAAGCAATATTATTTTCCTCTAACTTCTCTAAAAACTCCTCCCCTTGCTCTTCAAGCAATATGAAATCACCTGGTACTTGGCTATATGCAGATGCTTCCGAGGAGTAGTAGGCGATATAGGAAAGCGTGGTCACGCCTAGAGAAACGCCTGTTAACACAGTGATTAGCGTTAATGACTTTGCATTGCTCTTCATGCGATGCATGATGGGCGTTAATGCTAATACATCCTTTATGGATAAATGCCCTTTTTTCTTTAGGCGAATAGTATTCATAATAAATGCTACAGAGAAACGAAAAACAAGGAATGTTCCACCAATTGTAGTAGCTAAAATAATAATCATATTAATAAATAAATTACCAGCAGATTCGATATCGAACAGCTTTGTCGATGCATAGTAGCCATAAGCAATCAGTATAAGACCCAAAAAGCCAATAACCATTTGGAACGCACTAAAGCGTCTCACACGCTCATCTGCTTGTTTTGCTGCACTAAATAATGATAACAATGAAACATGATGAATCATCCAAGCCATCTGTATAAGAACGATGATCAATAAGATCGTAAACACAATCATTGACTGCAGTAAAGCTTGTGTACTAAAAGTCATGGTTACGAGAGCTTCTTTTTCAAGCACACGAAGCAAAATCATTGCAAACACACGAGAACTAAAGAAGCCTGCCAACATACCTATAATAACGGCTCCAACAAATAACAGAATGTTTTCAATCGCTAATAAACGCACGATTAGCCCCTTAGTCATGCCAATCAGTTGATACAAACCTATTTCCTTACTACGACGCTTCATAAATAAATGGTTTGCATACAGCACGAAGAACAAAACGATGAAATAAAGAATATAAGTTGCTGCCTTAAATCCTGCCGTAGCTGTTCCACTCATTTGAACAGCAGCCCACACTTCCGTATTATTTTGCAGGGTGACAAAGGAAAAGTATAATGTAACACTAAAAATAAGTGCAAAGAAATATAGATAGTAGTGCTTCATATTTTTCTTCATGCTTCGAAGTACTAACTTACTAAGACTCATACCCGTCACCGCCTAGCACACTTTGTGTATGCATGATTTCTTTGAAAAAGGCCTGCCTTGTTTTATCGCCCTTATAAAGTTCACTATAGATAAGGCCATCCTTTAGAAATAACACACGTGTACAGAAACTTGCAGCTACAGCATCGTGTGTAACCATCATAATTGTCGCCTCTTTTGTTTCATTTATATTTTGTAGATTTTGAAGTAGGGCTGTAGCTGATTTAGAATCTAGTGCACCAGTGGGCTCGTCTGCAAATACCAATGACGGATTGGTAATAAGTGCACGTGCAGCAGAGGTACGCTGTTTTTGTCCACCTGATATTTCGTTGGGGTATTTATTTAAAATTTCCGAGATTCCCAGCAAAGAAGTGAGTTCCTTCACTCGACTTTCAGCAACTGCTTTTGGTAACTTACTGATGGCTAACGGTAGAAGAATGTTTTCTTTTACTGTTAAGGTATCTAATAAATTATAGTCCTGAAATATAAACCCCAGCTGCTCTCGTCGGAAGTTTGCTAAAGCCTTTTCTTTCATACCACGTAAACTATGACCGTTTATCTCAATTACACCTTCTGTCGCAAAGTCAATTGAGCATAAGACATTTAAAAGCGTTGTTTTACCAGAGCCAGAAGGTCCCATAATACCTACAAATTCACCTTTATTCACTTCTACATCAATACCCTTTAATACTTCTTGAGCTGTTGATTTTTTCCCATAGACTTTCTTTATTTTACGTCCTATTAAAACTGTCACTTCATAACGCCCCTTTCTATAGTTCAAGTGTACGCTGTCAAACCTAATCATTCGTGCGTTTTACATGACAATATAAAAAGGTAGGTGACATTTTCGTCATCTACCTGTTAGTTTCGCATATTCATTTTGTAAGGGGAAGCGTAGTGTAAATAGCGAGCCTTCACCAACTTTAGATTGAACATTAATACGAATACCAATTTTTCGGGCTACATTAGATGCTAAATAGAGACCCATACCCGTAGATTGAGAGGATTCCCTTCCCGCTGTTCCTGTATAAGATTTTTGAAAAATCCTAGGTAAATCGTCTAAAGGTATACCCCTACCAATATCTTTAATATGTAGTAATGTAGCTCCTGTAGAATCATGTTCTGTAAAAATTGTTATCTCAGAATTTACTGGGCTATACTTGATGGCATTCGAAAGAATTTGTCGAATAATAAATGCTAGCCACTTGCCATCTGTCATAACCGTCTCTTTCAGTTCACCAATTTCAAAGCCAATGCCTTTTTCAAGACACCAAGCTTGCATAGCTCTGATTTCTTTATAAACAATGGGCTTCAGTTCTATCTCATTTAAATAATTATCTTTTTCAATAGCGTATAATCTTGTTTGATGCAGTTGTTGATCAACCAAAAGATGTAGTCTTAGCCATTCATTCTCTAATTTTCGACGTAGCTGTAAATCCTCAATATGTTCAAACATTAAATTAATAGCAGTTAAAGGTGCTTTTACTTCATGGACCCAAGCTAAAAGCTCATCAGAATGTTCCTGTATTTGCACTTTGGCTTGATTTAACTCTAAATTCTTTTCAAAGAAGGCATCCTCCATTTTTCGAAAGTATACTTCTTGAAAAGGAGATAAAGCTAAGCTATTTCTATGTGCATCATCAAGGTGGCTATCCATATTTCCCAGGAAATCTTTTAATTTCCCAACTTCGATGAAATAGCGACACCAAAAAAAGAGTATAAAACTAACAAGTAAACTAAGGTTTACATACCAAATAGAAATTCCATTTAAACCAACATCTAAAGAAAATAGCACATTTAGAATTATCAAAGTAAAAATAAAAAATCCAATCCAAGCAAAGCGTTCTCTAATAAATAATAATAGCAACTTTTCTCACGTCCCTCAGCTTACTGCCATATAACCAAGTCCCTTTTTTGTTAGTATTACCTCATGTAAACCAATATCCTCTAGCTTTGTACGTAACCGATTAACGTTTACAGACAAAGTATTATCGTTTACGAAACGTTCGTCATCCCATAGTTTTCTCATTAACTCGTCTCTGGAAACGATATGATTAGCCTGTTCTACTAATATTCTTAAAATGAAAAGTTCATTTTTTGTTAAGGAAGCAATGGCACCATTATACATAATTTCACTTCTGGCATAATCAATTATGGCATCGTTAAAACGTGTAACATCCATTTTTTCTTCAACGTAATCATAGGTTCTACGCAAAATAGCCTGTGCTTTTGCGAGTAAAACTTCCATATGAAAAGGCTTTTGAATAAAATCATCAGCCCCCATTTGCATGGCCATTACCATATCCATGGGGTGATCTCGAGAAGAAAGAAAAAGAATTGGCACTTTGGATAAATGACGAATTTCACGACACCAATGAAAGCCGTCATAGGCAGGCAATTGAATATCAATTAGCACGAGGTGTGGTTTCTCCTCTATAAAGTCATCCATCACCTTTTGAAAATTTTTAGGTCCAACCACGTTTAGCGACCACTGCTCAAAACGTTCTTGAATCATGCCAAAGATAGAAGGATCATCTTCAATCAGCAAAATTTTCATGTCCATAATCAGTTCCCCTTTCCCTTTAATTATTTACGCTAGAGGACATGCTTGTGGTTATGTACACATACACTAATTAAAACTCTAATTTTTCTTTATTTTAACACAAAAAACCAATCTGTAGGCGTCCCTACAGATTGGTTTGAAATTAGCGAAAGCTAAAATTATTTTTGAATAGAAGCAACTACGCCAGCGCCTACAGTACGGCCACCCTCACGGATAGAGAATTTAGTACCTTCTTCAAGAGCGATTGGAGCGATAAGTTCAACTGTCATTTCGATGTTATCACCAGGCATTACCATTTCAACGCCTTCTGGTAAGTTACAGATACCTGTTACGTCAGTTGTACGGAAGTAGAACTGAGGACGGTAGTTAGAGAAGAATGGAGTATGACGGCCACCCTCTTCTTTTGATAAAACGTAAACTTCAGCTTTGAAGTTAGTGTGTGGAGTAATTGAACCTGGTTTAGCTAATACTTGACCACGTTGGATTTCTTCACGAGCAACACCACGTAGTAAAGCACCGATGTTATCACCAGCTTCAGCATAGTCTAATAATTTACGGAACATTTCTACACCAGTTACAGTAGTAGATTTAGCTTCTTCAGCGATACCGATGATTTCAACTACGTCACCAACTTTAACTTGACCACGTTCAACACGGCCAGTTGCAACTGTACCACGACCAGTAATAGAGAATACGTCCTCTACAGGCATCATGAATGGTTTGTCAGTTTGACGTTCTGGAGTTGGGATGTAAGAATCTACAGCGTCCATTAATTCAACGATTTTTTCTTCCCATTCTGGTTCACCTTCAAGAGCTTTAAGAGCAGAACCTTTGATTACAGGAATATCGTCACCTGGGAAGTCATATTCAGATAGTAGGTCACGGATTTCCATTTCTACTAATTCTAATAATTCTTCGTCATCAACCATATCACATTTGTTCATGAATACTACTAAGTATGGAACACCTACTTGACGAGATAAAAGGATGTGTTCACGAGTTTGTGGCATTGGGCCGTCAGCAGCAGATACTACTAAGATACCGCCGTCCATTTGAGCAGCACCAGTGATCATGTTTTTAACATAGTCAGCATGTCCTGGGCAGTCAACGTGTGCATAGTGACGAGTTTCAGTTTCGTATTCTACGTGAGAAGTATTGATTGTGATACCACGTTCTTTTTCTTCTGGAGCGTTATCGATATCAGCGTAAGATTTAGCTGTACCACCCATTTTTTTAGAAAGAACTGTAGCGATTGCAGCAGTTAAAGTAGTTTTACCATGGTCAACGTGTCCGATTGTACCAATGTTAGCATGCGTTTTAGAACGGTCAAATTTTTCTTTAGCCATTAGAGATTGCCTCCTCAAAATTGTATGTTTTAGATTTAAAATTTATAGAATGAATGCTGATAGAGAACGGGCCCATCCCCTATCCTGCAATCATAGCTTACAAATTAGTTATACTTTATGCAAGATGAAATTTCAATTATTCACCTTTATTTTTTTTGATGATATCTTCAGAGATTGATTTTGGTACTTCTTCATAATGATCGAATACCATTGAGAATACACCACGACCTTGCGTTGCAGAACGTAAAGTTGTTGCATATCCAAACATTTCTGAAAGTGGAACCATCGCACGAACAACTTGAGCGTTACCACGAGCTTCCATACCTTCTACGCGACCACGGCGAGAAGTGATGTTACCCATGATATCACCAAGATATTCTTCTGGAATTACAACTTCAACTTTCATCATAGGCTCTAAAAGAACTGGACTACATTTTGATGCAGCAGCTTTAAGTGCCATAGATGCAGCGATTTTAAATGCCATTTCGTTTGAGTCAACATCATGGTATGAACCATCGAATAATTTCGCTTTGATGTCGATTAATGGGTAACCAGCGATTACACCGCGGTCAAGCGAGTCACGAAGACCTGCTTCTACAGCTGGAATATATTCACGTGGTACTACACCACCAACGATAGCATTTTCGAATTCAAAGCCTTTACCCTCTTCATTTGGAGAGAACTCGATCCATACGTCACCGTATTGACCACGACCACCTGATTGACGAGTGAATTTACCTTGAACTTGAGCAGAGCCACGGAATGTTTCACGGTAAGATACCATTGGAGCACCTACGTTAGCTTCTACTTTAAATTCACGGCGCATACGATCAACTAAGATATCAAGGTGAAGCTCACCCATACCTGAGATAATTGTTTGACCAGTTTCTTGGTCTGTATGTGCACGGAATGTTGGATCTTCTTCTTGTAGCTTTTGTAAAGCTTGACCCATTTTATCTTGGTCAGCTTTTGATTTTGGTTCTACAGAAAGAGAGATAACTGGTTCTGGGAACTCCATAGACTCAAGGATAACAAGGTTTTTCTCTTCACAAAGAGTGTCACCAGTTGTTGTATCCTTAAGACCTACAGCAGCTGCGATATCACCAGCAAATACTTTTGAAATCTCTTCACGGCTGTTAGCGTGCATTTGTAGGATACGACCTACACGTTCACGTTTACCTTTTGAAGAGTTTTGTACGTATGAACCTGATTCAAGAACACCAGAGTACACACGGAAGAACGTTAATTTACCTACGAATGGGTCAGTCATAACTTTAAATGCTAAAGCTGAGAATGGCGCTTCGTCTGATGATGGACGTTCAGTTTCATCACCATCTGGAGTTGTACCTTTAATAGCAGGTACATCAACTGGTGATGGTAAGTAGTCGATAACTGCGTCAAGCATTTTACGAACACCTTTGTGTTTGAATGCTGTACCACAGATTACTGGGTAGAATTCTACAGCGATTGTCGCTTTACGGATAGCCGTTTTAAGCTCTTCTTTTGTAATTTCTTCACCAGCAAAGTATTTTTCCATGATTTCTTCGTTAACTTCAGCGATTGCTTCGATTAACTTCTCACGGTATTCTTCAGCTTGCGCTTGGAATTCTTCAGGAATTGGTTGACCTTCACGTAATGCTGTACCTTCTTCGTTATCGTAGTAAGTTACATCCATTTCAACTAGGTCAATAATTGCTTTGAACTCATCTTCCGCACCAATTGGTAATTGGATTGGATGAGCATTTGCTTGTAAACGCTCGTGTAAAGTACCTACAGAATATAGGAAATCTGCACCCATTTTATCCATTTTGTTAATGAATACGATACGTGGTACACCGTAAGTTGTAGCTTGACGCCATACAGTTTCTGTTTGAGGTTCAACACCAGATTGAGCATCAAGTACAGTTACTGCGCCGTCAAGTACACGTAATGAACGTTCTACTTCTACAGTGAAGTCTACGTGTCCAGGAGTATCGATGATGTTTACGCGGTTGCCTTTCCATTGAGCTGTTGTCGCAGCAGAAGTGATTGTGATACCACGTTCTTGCTCTTGCTCCATCCAGTCCATTTGAGAAGCGCCTTCATGAGTTTCACCGATTTTGTGAATCTTACCTGTGTAATAAAGGATACGCTCAGTTGTTGTTGTTTTACCAGCATCAATGTGAGCCATGATCCCAATATTACGAGTATTCTCTAGTGAGAATTCGCGTTTCATTAGGTATTTCTCCTTCCATATTGGGCTTATGCTATGTTTAGATTACCAACGGTAGTGAGCGAATGCTTTGTTCGCTTCTGCCATTTTGTGCATATCTTCACGTTTCTTAACTGATGCACCAGTGTTGTTAGAAGCATCAAGAATTTCGTTAGCTAAACGCTCTTCCATAGTTTTTTCACCACGAAGACGAGAATAGTTAACTAGGTAACGAAGACCTAAAGTTGTACGACGTTCTGGGCGTACTTCAACTGGTACTTGGTAGTTAGAACCACCAACACGGCGAGCACGTACTTCAAGAACTGGCATTACGTTATTTAGAGCAGCTTCGAATACTTCGATTGGATCTTGACCAGAACGTTCTTTAACTAGTTCGAACGCACCGTATAAAATCTTTTGAGAAGTACCTCTTTTACCATCAATCATCATTTTATTGATTAAACGAGTTACTAGTTTTGAATTATAAATTGGATCTGGTAACACGTCACGTTTGGAAACAGGACCTTTACGAGGCATGTGTTTTCCTCCTTTCATTGAGTAAATATATTGTTTGATTTAAATTATTTTTTTTCTTTAGGGCGTTTTGTACCGTATAAAGAACGTGATTGCATACGACCGTTTACACCAGCAGTATCAAGAGCACCACGAACGATATGGTAACGAACACCCGGTAAGTCTTTTACACGACCGCCACGGATAAGAACAACACTGTGCTCTTGTAAGTTGTGGCCTTCACCAGGAATGTACGCTGTAACCTCGATTTGGTTAGTTAAACGTACACGAGCGTATTTACGTAACGCTGAGTTTGGTTTTTTAGGCGTCATTGTACCTACACGAGTACAAACACCACGTTTTTGTGGAGATTTAACATCAGTTAAAGATTTTTTAAATGAGTTATATCCTTTGTTTAACGCTGGTGAATTTGATTTCGTGATTTTAGATTTACGAGGCTTACGTACCAATTGGTTAATTGTAGGCATCGATTTTTCCTCCCTTCATTCCTTCTTTTTTAATACCACACATCCAGGTGGTTCATTTTTTGGGTAAAAACAAAGTCTTTGTGCATTTTACACAAAAACTACTCTACAGTAATCGCAACTACCGCAGCTCCAACATGGATTCCACAGGCTTTGCCCAGTTCCTTTTTGGACTCAACAAGAATAACTGGTATACCGATTTCTCTCGCGAAAGATATGGCCGAATCGGTTACCCAATTGTCTGCATCAAGTGCCACAAATAGTTCTTTCACTGAACCAGCTCGCATTGCTTTTACTGCTTGCTTTGTACCTATGATTGTTTGACTAGCCCTTACTTTATCATAAGACATTTACATATCCTCCGAAGTACAGACAGTTAACTATCAACCTTCAATATATTATCATTACTCATTTACACTGTCAACTAATATCTTGAAAAAGTCCGAAGAGATGATGAAAATATGCATCTCTTCGGCCTAATTTTAATGTTTATTCAGCAGAAATGACTTCTGTGTCAAGCTCGTCTTTTTCGATGCGGATTTGACGATAACGTTGCATACCAGTACCTGCAGGAACAAGTTTACCGATAATTACGTTCTCTTTTAATCCAAGAAGCTCGTCACGTTTACCCTTAATTGCTGCATCTGTTAACACACGTGTTGTTTCTTGGAACGATGCTGCAGATAAGAATGATTCTGTTTCAAGAGAAGCTTTTGTAATACCCAGGATAACAGGACGACAAGTTGCAGGGTTTTTGCCATTCATAACAGCGTCTACGTTTGCCTCTGAGAATTGGTGGATATCTAATAATGAGCCAGGTAGTAATTCTGTATCTCCAGCTTCAATTACACGCACTTTTCGAAGCATTTGGCGAACCATTACCTCAATGTGTTTATCTCCAATTTCTACCCCTTGCATACGGTATACTTTTTGAACTTCTTTTAATAAATATTCTTGAACAGTTGAAACGTCTTTGACTTTTAGCAATTGTTTTGGATCGATAGAACCTTCTGTTAAAACTTGACCACGTTCTACATTATCACCTTCGATAACTTTCAAACGTGCGTTATAAGGTGCTTGATACTTACGAGTTTCTACGTCACCTTGAATTGTAATTTCTTTTAAGCCTTCACGAATTTCTGTGATATCTGAAACCGTACCAGCAATTTCTGAAATAACAGATTGACCTTTTGGATTACGTGCTTCAAAGATCTCTTGGATACGTGGAAGACCTTGTGTAATATCATCACCGGCAACCCCACCTGTATGGAATGTACGCATTGTTAACTGTGTACCTGGTTCACCGATTGATTGAGCCGCAATAATACCAACTGCTTCCCCAACTTCAACCTTCTCACCTGTCGCCAAGTTCATGCCGTAACATTTTTTACAAACGCCGTGTTTTGTATTACATGTAAATGCTGAACGGATTGTCACTTCTTCAATACCAGCCTCAATAATTGCACGAGCGATATCTTGGTCGATTAAACCGTCTTTTGCAAGAATTACTTCACCAGTTTCAGGGTGGAAGATTGTTTTCTTCGTATGACGACCAACAATACGTTCATCTAGAGCTTCAATTAACTCTGTGCCTTCCATTAGTGCACCAATCGTTAAGCCACGGTCAGTACCACAGTCATCTTCACGAACGATAACATCTTGTGCAACGTCAACAAGACGACGCGTTAAGTAACCTGAATCGGCAGTTTTTAGGGCTGTATCGGCAAGACCTTTACGAGCACCGTGAGTTGAGATGAAGTACTCTAATACTGTTAAACCTTCACGGAATGAAGATTTGATTGGAAGTTCGATAATACGACCAGCCGGGTTGGCCATCAGACCACGCATACCAGCTAGCTGAGTAAAGTTAGATGCATTACCACGGGCACCTGAATCAGACATCATGAAAATTGGGTTTGTTTTCTCAAGTGACTTCATCAGCTTCGCTTGAATTTCATCTTTTGCAGCACTCCAGCTTGAAATAACGCGATCATAACGCTCATCCTCAGTAATGAAACCACGACGGAATTGCGCTTGAACTTTATCTACTTTCTCTTGAGCTTCTGCTAAAATTTCACCTTTATCAGGTAATACCACGATATCAGATACACCTACAGTAATACCTGCACGTGTTGAATATTTGAAACCTAGGTTTTTCATACGGTCAAGCATTTTAGATGTTTCCGTAATGTGGAAACGTTTAAATACTTCAGCAATGATATTTCCTAAGAATTTCTTACGGAATGGATTTACAACTGGTACTGATGCAAAGTATTTACGCAATACAGCTGTACGTTGTGCATCAATTTTCCCTTTTTCATCTAAATTATTATAAGCATTATCTGATTCAAGCTCTTTAAGTGTTTCTTCATCAATTGTTAACTTAGCAAAGTATTTTTCTGGTGTTACTTGCTCTAAGTTGAAATCAGTTGGCTCATTAATATAAGGGAATGATTCCGGCAAGATTTCATTAAAGATTACTTTACCAACAGTTGTTAATAAGAACATATTATTTTGTTCTTCAGTGAACGTTGGATTATTTAATGAACTTGCTTTTATTGCGATACGTGTATGCAAGTGTACATGACCTGTATCATAGGCAATTAAAACTTCATTTGGACCATAGAAAACAGTACCTTCACCGCGTGCGCCTTCACGTTCAAGTGTTAAGTAGTAGTTTCCTAATACCATATCTTGAGAAGGTGTTACAACAGGTTTACCGTCTTTTGGATTCAGGATGTTTTGTGCAGCAAGCATTAGAAGTCGAGCTTCAGCTTGAGCTTCAGCTGATAATGGTACGTGAACTGCCATTTGGTCACCATCGAAGTCAGCATTATAGGCTGTACATACTAATGGGTGAAGACGAATAGCACGACCTTCAACTAGTGTTGGTTCAAATGCTTGAATTCCAAGACGGTGAAGTGTTGGTGCACGGTTTAGTAATACTGGATGCTCACGAATAACATCTTCTAAAACATCCCATACGTCGTTATTTAAACGTTCGATTTTACGTTTAGCAGATTTAATGTTATGAGCAAGACCACGCTCTACTAATTCTTTCATAACGAATGGCTTGAATAATTCAATAGCCATTTCTTTTGGTAAGCCACATTGGTACATTTTTAAGTTTGGACCTACTACGATAACCGAACGACCAGAGTAGTCAACACGTTTACCAAGTAGATTTTGACGGAAACGACCTTGTTTACCTTTCAACATATGTGAAAGTGATTTTAATGGGCGGTTACCAGGACCTGTTACAGGACGTCCACGACGACCATTATCGATTAATGCATCAACAGCTTCTTGTAACATACGTTTTTCATTTTGTACGATGATGCTTGGAGCACCTAAATCTAATAAACGTTTTAAACGGTTATTACGATTAATTACACGACGGTATAAATCGTTTAAATCTGAAGTCGCGAAACGACCACCATCTAATTGCACCATTGGACGAAGCTCTGGTGGAATAACAGGTAGTACATCTAGAATCATCCATTCAGGTGAGTTTCCTGAGTTACGGAAAGATTCAACAACTTCTAGACGTTTAATGGCACGAGTACGTCTCTGACCTTGAGCAGATTTTAACTCCTCTTTTAAAGATTGTGTTTCATCTTCCAGGTCGATTTTACCTAATAATTTTTTGATTGCTTCTGCACCCATTGATGCTTCGAATGTATTACCGAATTTTTCACGATATGCACGATACTCTTTTTCAGAAAGTAATTGTTTACTTTCTAAATTAGTAGCACCTGCATCGATCACAACGTATGAAGCGAAATAGATAACTTCTTCAAGAGCACGAGGTGACATATCTAAAATTAGACCCATACGGCTAGGAATACCTTTGAAGTACCAGATATGAGAAACTGGTGCTGCTAATTCGATATGTCCCATACGTTCACGACGAACTTTAGCACGTGTTACTTCAACGCCACAACGATCACAAACTACGCCTTTATAGCGTACACGTTTATACTTCCCACAGTGACACTCCCAGTCCTTAGTTGGACCAAAAATACGCTCACAGAATAAACCATCTTTTTCTGGTTTTAGTGTACGGTAGTTAATTGTTTCAGGTTTTTTAACCTCTCCATATGACCAAGAACGAATCTTGTCAGGTGATGCTAAACCAATTTTCATATATTCAAATTCATTAACGTCTATCAAGGAGCCTACCTCCCTCTAGTATAGGTCTTTATAAAGACTCTTTTACGCAGCTCGATAATCGTTTGCAAAGATTGCCTCTTTGGCAAAGGATTAGAAATAGAATGATTTATTAAAAGAAAAAGCCAGGCAGGGCGTTAAATCCTGCCCGGCTAATTTGAAAAATAAGTTTGACCATATTCACATTTGTGAATTTGGTTTTCCATTATTCAAAAGACTCTACTGGCTCTTCTTCTGTATCTGGCTGTGGTGCAATGTTAAGTGCATCAGCTGGCTGAAGATCATCTTCTTCGTCTAAATCGCGAAGCTCTACTTCTTCATCATTAACTGTTAACATCTTAACATCCATACCAAGAGATTGAAGTTCTTTAATCAATACTTTGAATGACTCAGGAACACCTGGCTCTGGTACACTTTCACCTTTAACGATGGCTTCATATGTTTTCACACGACCAACAACGTCATCAGATTTAACCGTTAAGATTTCTTGAAGTGTATACGCAGCACCATAAGCTTCAAGTGCCCATACCTCCATCTCACCAAAACGTTGTCCACCAAATTGCGCTTTACCACCAAGTGGTTGTTGCGTAACAAGTGAGTAAGGACCAGTTGAACGTGCATGAAGTTTATCATCAACCATGTGTGCAAGTTTGATCATATACATGATACCTACTGATACACGGTTATCGAATGGTTCCCCAGAACGTCCATCATACAGGATTGTTTTACCGTCACGGTTCATCCCAGCTTCTTCCATCGTTTCCCAAACGTCTTCTTCATTAGCACCATCAAATACTGGTGTTGCCATGTGAACGCCTAGGTAACGAGAAGCCATACCTAAGTGTAACTCTAAAACTTGTCCGATATTCATACGGGAAGGTACACCAAGTGGATTTAACATGATATCTACAGGTGTGCCATCTGGCATGAATGGCATATCTTCTTCTGGTAAGATACGAGAGATAACCCCTTTGTTTCCATGACGTCCGGCCATTTTGTCCCCAACACGAATTTTACGTTTTTGAACAATGTAAGCACGAACTAATTGGTTAACACCTGGTGGTAATTCATCGCCATCTTCACGGTTAAATACTTTAACATCAAGAATGATACCGCCAGCACCGTGTGGTACACGTAATGAAGTATCACGAACCTCACGAGCCTTTTCACCGAAGATTGCATGTAATAAACGCTCTTCAGCAGTCAATTCTGTAACTCCTTTAGGCGTTACTTTCCCTACAAGAATATCACCGTCACGTACTTCCGCACCAATACGGATAATACCACGTTCGTCTAGGTTACGAAGTGCATCTTCTCCGACGTTTGGAATATCACGAGTGATTTCTTCAGGCCCAAGCTTTGTATCACGAGACTCTGATTCATATTCTTCAATATGAACAGATGTATAGACATCGTCTTTTACAAGGCGCTCACTCATAATAACAGCATCCTCATAGTTAAAGCCGTTCCAAGTCATGAAGGCAACAAGTACGTTACGTCCAAGAGCTAGTTCGCCTTTTTCCATTGATGGACCATCTGCTAAAATATCACGAGGCTTGACACGTTCGCCTACTTTTACAAGTGGACGTTGGTTATAAGAAGTACCTTGGTTAGAACGAATGAACTTTTGTAATTTATATTTTGTTAAATCGCCTTTAACCTCTTTGCCGTCTACAACTTCAATGCGGCGAACATGGATAGAGCGAGCTTCAACGTGCTCAACAATACCATCATACTTCGCTACTACAGCCGCACCAGAATCACGCGCATCAACATGCTCCATACCAGTACCAACGAATGGTGCTTCTGGGTTAAGAAGTGGAACTGCTTGACGTTGCATGTTGGCACCCATAAGTGCACGGTTCGAGTCATCGTTTTCTAAGAATGGGATACACGCAGTCGCTGCAGAGACAACTTGTTTAGGAGATACGTCCATGTAGTCCATTTGCGCTTTATTGAATACCGTGTTATCCCCACGGAAACGACCAACTACTTCATCATTAGCAAAAGTACCATCTGGATTTAACGGTGAATTTGCTTGTGCTACATAGTAGTTATCTTCTTCATCAGCTGTTAAATAATCAATTTGCTCAGTTACTCGACCTGTTTCGTGGTCAATACGACGATAAGGTGTTTCAATGAAGCCAAATTTATTTACTTTGGCAAATGAAGATAATGAGTTGATTAACCCAATGTTTGGACCCTCCGGTGTCTCGATTGGACACATGCGACCATAGTGAGAGTAGTGAACGTCACGTACTTCGAAGCCAGCGCGCTCACGCGTTAAACCACCAGGTCCTAATGCAGATAGACGACGTTTATGCGTTAACTCTGCTAATGGGTTTGTTTGGTCCATGAATTGTGATAATTGAGAGCTTCCGAAGAACTCTTTAATGGACGCAATCACTGGACGGATATTGATTAATTGTTGTGGTACGATCGCAGCTGTGTCATTAATTGACATACGTTCACGTACTACACGTTCCATACGAGACAAACCGATACGGAATTGGTTTTGTAGTAACTCACCAACAGAACGTAGGCGACGGTTACCTAAATGGTCAATATCATCTGTTGCACCTACTTGGTAAAGTAAGTTAAAGAAATAGCTTACTGAAGATAAAACATCAGCAGGTGTAATATTCTTCACTTCTTCATCAATGTACGCATTACCAATGATATTAATTTCTTTTTGCGCTTCATCTTTTGGAGCATAAATCTTAATAGATTGGATGGTTACATCATCTTCAAGCACTCCACCGACTTGTGATAAAGTGCGGTAACCAATACCTTTTGATGAATCTTCTAGGTAAGGTAGAATTTTATCTAAAGTACGACGATCTAGTACTGTACCTTTTTCTACTAAAATTTCGCCTGTTTCTGGATCTACAAGCGTTTCAGCAATCGTTTGATTGAATAAACGATTTTTAATGTGAAGCTTTTTATTCATTTTGTAGCGACCAACATTCGCTAAATCGTAACGTTTAGCATCGAAGAAACGAGAGTATAATAAACTCTTCGCACTTTCTACTGTTGGTGGCTCGCCTGGACGTAAACGTTCGTAGATTTCTAAAAGCGCTTTTTCTGTACTTTCAGAGTTATCTTTTTCTAACGTATTACGTAGATACTCGTTATCACCGATAATATCGATAATTTCTTGATCTGAACCGAAACCTAATGCACGTAGTAACACTGTTACTGGTAGCTTACGAGTACGATCAATTCGCACGTAAACTACGTCTTTCGCATCAGTTTCATACTCTAACCAAGCACCGCGGTTTGGAATAACTGTAGCTCCAAAGCCTTTTTTACCGTTTTTATCAGTTTTATCATGGAAATACACACTTGGTGAACGAACTAATTGTGAAACGATAACTCGTTCAGCACCGTTGATAATGAACGTACCTGTTTCTGTCATTAACGGGAAGTCACCCATGAAGACATCTTGTTCTTTCACTTCGTCTGTTTCTTTGTTGTAAAGACGTACTTTCACACGTAATGGAGCTGCGTAAGTAACATCTCGCTCTTTACACTCATCAACATCATATTTAGGCTCACCTAATGAATAATCGATGAATTCTAATGAAAGATTACCTGTAAAGTCCTCGATCGGCGAAATGTCACGGAACATTTCACGTAAACCTTCTTCAAGGAACCACTCGTAAGACGCCGTTTGAATCTCAATCAGATTTGGAAGCTCAAGCACCTCTTTAATACGCGCAAAGCTTCTACGCTGGCGGTGTTGTCCGTACTGAACTAGTTGACCTGTCAACTCATTCACCCCTCAATAAAGCGATATTAGGTCTTTGCAAATTCATACAAATAGTGTATGATTTCGAAAGACAAAAAGAAAACGAGTCTTCAAAAAGATCTCATTTTCGGTTAACTAAACTTATCTTGGCAAGTATACCCATATTAAAACATTTCTATACAAAAAGGGCATACGACCTCAAAATAATATTTTTGCATTGTATCATATTATCATAGCCGATTTGTCAAGTCAATAAATTCTACATATTTCATTTATTTTTTTGCGCGTACTATCCAGTACCCTTTTTTCTTTTCTACTACATCGACTTCTGAAAACTTTTCTTCTAAGTAACTTACTGTCGATGGCGCTCCTTGTTTCTTCTGAATGACTACCCAGAGTTCACCCGAAGACACTAGCCGATCGTAAGCTCCATCGTAAAAGCGGAAAATCGTTTCCTTCCCCGCACGAATTGGTGGATTCGTTAAGATTGCTGCCGCATCTACATCGTTATCAACCATCGATAGGCCGTCACTCACAAATATTCGCACATTTTGAACACCGTTCACTTGCGCATTTTTTTGCGAAAGCGCAACTGCGCGTTCATTTATATCCATCATAAAAACGGTACGGTCTGGATTAGTTTTGGCAATCGATAACCCTATCGGCCCGTATCCACAACCTACATCAAAAATCGCACCATCAATATCAGGCATTTGAAAAGCGTCTATTAAAACACGGGATCCAAAATCTACTTCGCTTTTACTAAATACACCTGCATCCGTTTCAAATGAAAACGTATGCCCTAGTAACTTGAATGTCCAGTGACGTGGTTTACTTTCAGTTTGAGGCTTACTTGTATAATAGTGATCTGACATTTTCACGCCTCCTCAGAATGAAGAAAAAAGCTCGCCAAAATGACGAGCTTTCCTTTTGTTAAAAAGTAACGCGAGATTACTTAACTTCTACAGATGCGCCAACTTCTTCAAGTTTAGCTTTGATTTCTTCAGCTTCATCTTTAGAAACGCCTTCTTTAAGAGCTTTAGGAGCGTTATCTACTACTTCTTTAGCTTCTTTAAGACCTAAACCAGTGATTTCACGAACCACTTTGATTACTTTGATTTTTTCTGCACCAGCAGATGCTAATACTACGTCAAATTCTGTTTTTTCTTCAGCTGCAGCAGCACCACCAGCAACTACTGCTACTGGAGCAGCAGCTGTTACACCGAATTCTTCTTCGATAGCTTTTACTAAATCGTTTAATTCAAGAACTGTCATAGCTTTGATAGCTTCTAAGATTTGCTCTTTATTCATTATAATTTCCTCCTAATTGGATAATGTTTTATTTTTTGCGATCAGGCCGCAGAAGTATTAGTGCGTACTAAATTACGCGCCTTGTTCTTCTTTTTGTTCTGCAACAGCTTTTGTTGCAAGTGCGAAGTTACGCACTGGAGCTTGAAGTACAGATAAAAGCATAGAAAGTAGACCTTCGCGTGATGGAAGTTCTGCAAGTGCTTTAACATCTTCAACAGAAGAGATAGTACCTTCAATAATACCAGCTTTAATTTCTAAAGCTTCGTTTTTCTTCGCGAACTCGTTGATGATTTTAGCAGGCGCTACAACATCTTCATTTGAGAACGCAATTGCGTTAGGACCAACTAATACGTCGTTGATTCCTTCAAGGCCAGCAGCTTCAGCAGCACGACGAGTTAAAGTGTTTTTGTAAACTTTGAACTCAACGCCAGCTTCACGAAGTTGTTTACGAAGCTCAGTTACTTGTGCAACATTAAGACCACGGTAATCCACAACTACTACAGAAGCAGCGCCTTGGAATTTTTCAGTAATCTCTTGAACTTGTACTTGTTTGTTTTCGATTGCTTTGCTCATGATGACACCTCCTATTAGAATGGGTCATTTATACCGACAAAAGAAAAGCCTCCGAGTCAAATAGACACAGAGGCTGAAAGTCATCATCTTTAAAATAAGAATCTGAATTCCGATGTCCTCGGTAGGAACATTAAGTGACAAGTCACTCCTACTGTCTACGGTACAAATGGATAATTCACAACAGCAACTATAGTATCACGTATAGCCACTATCGTCAATACATATATATAAATTATTTTACTACTACGTTAGAAGCGTCAATTTTAACCGCTGGACCCATTGTAGTTGTAACATTTACAGATTTCATGTAAGTACCTTTAGCTGCAGCAGGTTTTGCTTTTTGTACTACATCAAAAACAGCTAAGAAGTTTTCTACTAGTTTTTCTGCTGAGAAAGAAACTTTACCGATAGGAGCGTGGATAATACCAGCTTTATCAGCACGGTATTCTACTTTACCAGCTTTGATTTCTTCGATAGCTTTTGTTACATCAAAAGTAACTGTACCAGTTTTAGGGTTTGGCATTAAACCTTTAGGTCCTAATACACGACCAAGTTTACCAACTTCACCCATCATGTCAGGAGTTGCTACGATTACATCGAAGTCAAACCAACCTTGTTGGATTTTTTGGATGTATTCTGCATCGCCTACATAGTCAGCACCAGCTGCTTCAGCTTCTTTAAGCTTTTCACCTTTTGCAAATACTAATACGCGTTGAGTTTTACCAGTACCGTTTGGTAGCACTACTGCACCACGGATTTGTTGGTCGTTCTTACGAGTATCAATACCTAAGCGGAAAGCAACTTCTACAGTAGCGTCGAAGTTTACTGTGCTAGTTTTTTGAGCAAGTTCGATTGCTTCTTGTGCAGTGTATAGTGCGTTACGATCAATTAATTTAGCTGCATCTTGCAGTTTTTTACCTTTTTTAGCCATTATATATTTCCTCCTTGATTGTGGTTATAGCGGATTTTACCTCCCACGAATAAAGGTTGCGTGTTCACAAAGAAACTTCGCAACCTTCCAAAAAACAAAACATCAAGTAAATGGGATTAGTCTTCGATAACAATACCCATGCTTCGTGCAGTACCTTCAACCATTAACATAGCAGCTTCTACTGAAGCAGCGTTAAGGTCTGGCATTTTAGTTTCAGCGATTTCGCGAACTTTATCACGTTTAACCGTTGCCACTTTTTTACGGTTTGGTTCACCAGATCCAGATTGGATACCAGCTGCTACTTTAAGTAGAACTGCTGCAGGTGGAGTTTTTGTAATGAAAGTGAAAGAACGATCCTCGAATACTGAAATTTCAACTGGGATAATAAGACCAGCTTGATCAGCAGTACGCGCATTAAATTCTTTACAGAATCCCATGATGTTCACACCCGCTTGACCTAATGCAGGACCAACCGGTGGAGCTGGGTTAGCTTTACCAGCAGGGATTTGAAGTTTTACAACTTTAATAACTTTTTTAGCCACGAGACACACCTCCTTAAGTCCGTGATGTGGTAATTGGGTTGCCCCTCCCACTCAATATCTGTCTGTCAGCTAAGTGCCGATAACATTAAAATTATCATTACAGACGTCAAACAAAAGTATGACAGTCTGACCTATGAAATGATACCACTTTTACTTTTTTTAAGCAAGTAGTAATTAACAAAATCTACGAAACATCTACCAATTAGCATGTAGTGTTCTATTGTTAGAACTATAATTTTTGAACTTGTTCGAAATCTAGCTCCATAATTGTTTCGCGACCAAACATATCAACCGTCACTTTAATTTTACCTTTTTCTGTGTCAATTTCTTCAACACGCCCTTGGAAATGAGCAAACGGCCCTTCTAATACTTCTACTGCTTCACCAACAGTAATGTCCACTTCTACAACTTTATCAGTCATACCCATTTGCTGCAGTAGGCGATCGGCTTCTTCAGGTAATAACGGTGTTGGTTTTGCTCCTCCACCAGATGAACCGATAAAGCCCGTAACACCAGGTGTATTTCGAACTACATACCAAGAATCATCTGTCATGATTAACTCTACTAACACATAACCAGGGAAAACTTTACGCATCATTGTACGTTTTTTTCCATCTTTCATTTCTGTTTCTTCGTGCTCAGGAACAATCACACGGAAGATTTTATCTTGCATTCCCATTGTTTCAACACGTTTCTCTAGGTTTGCTTTTACACGGTTTTCATACCCTGAATACGTATGAACAACATACCAATTTTTCTCCATAACTACTAGGACTCCTCGTCCGTCCCTCCCTTACAAATAAAAGTGAAAATGAATCGCGATACGCTCAATGCATTTTTACTCTTTTCACAAACATCTCATTAGAAAAATATAGCTTTCGCTATTTACTTGCGAAAGCTCGATGATATATACCGAAACTAGCATAGTCATCTATCGCTACTATCATACTCTCCTAGTAGTATTTATCATAATGAGGAGATTTTACTGCTTTGCGCTTCACTTCACCCATCTCATCGATCCAATTAGATGGAGTTTTCTGCTGAATGAAGATAAAACAAACGAAAAAACCCGTTATTGCAATGGACGGGCTATTTCAAAAATATGCTATTTACTAAATTATAAATCTAAGTACCAGCGGAATAATGATGAAATACCTAAGTCAACTAACACAAAAAATAAAGCCATAATGACAACAGTTGAAATTACAACGACTGTATATTTCGTCAGTTCTTTACTTTTCGGCCAGCTTGTTTTGCGCATTTCTGACATTACATCGCTGAAAAAGCTTTTGATCTTGCCCATTCTAGCTTAACCTCCGAATCAATCAAATCTGTCTATTTACATATCATTTTATAGCGTTTGTTTATGCATTGTATGTTCATTGCAATGCGAGCAAAATTTCTTTAATTCGAGACGTACAGTTGAACCTTCTTTAGCTGGGAACGTGTAATTTCTCGAACCACATTTCTCACAATTTAGCACGACTTTTTTTGCCATATAATCACCTTTTTCGGCACTTTGTCTTTTTAAGACTAACACCTATATTTGTCAATGTCAATAAAGCCTATATGGGCTAAGACATTTCCTCAAGGACTAAATGACGTTCTAATTTACGTTTTACCCGCTGCAATGCATTATCGATAGATTTCACATGACGATTTAATTTGGCGGAAATCTCATGATAAGACTGACCGTCTAGATATAAGGCTAAAACTTGTAGCTCTAATTCACTTAAAATCTCACTCATCTTTTCTTCTAAATATCCAAACTCTTCTCTATGAATCATCAATTCTTCTGGATCATCCATAATAGCACCCGTTAGTACATCCATAAGCGTTCGGTCTGACTCTTCGTCGAATATAGGCTTGTCCAAAGAAATATAGGAATTTAGAGGTATATGCTTTTGCCTAGTTGCTGTTTTAATAGCAGTGATAATCTGCCTTGTAATGCATAACTCTGCAAAAGCCCTGAATGATGCAAGCTTATCACCTTTAAAATCACGAATCGCTTTATATAAGCCTATCATGCCCTCTTGTACAATATCTTCCTTATCTGCTCCGATTAAAAAATAGGATCTTGCCTTCGCTCTTACTAACAAACGGTATTTCGTAATCAAATAATCCAACGCATCTGTATTACCTTGATGCACCATTTCAATAAGCTCTTCATCATTGAATCGTTCAAAATCTTGTGTCACTTGTACAATGCTATTTTTAAACATGGTATCACCTCAGCCACAACAGATAATTAGAAACAGTATAACGGAATTGGAAAATATGCGTCAATCAATCATTTCAACCCTCTTCGCCATTTTTCAAAGGCGAGCGCAACATCTGGCTTTAATTCTATACGAGAAGGCGGCTTACTTTCTTGCTTCCGCTTCACATCGTGAGTAATTTTATGTTGGATAATACTTGTATCAATTTCTAGCTCTCTAGCCGATTTCCTTAAGGCACCATTCCCAAATATAACACTTTGCTCTGCCATATCAGAGGTTGCTACATGAATTTGTATATTTCTAGCCTTTAATTCATGCGTCATTTTTTCAATACGTTCATCTGCTGTTTCATTTTTTCGTGTATAAATGACTTCTACATCATTTTCTATATAAGATTGCTCTACTCCTGGTACAAGATGTGCGTCAAAAACAATAATTACGCGCCAACCCATCGCTGCTTTATATTCAGCCATGAGTTCTATCAACCTTCTACGCGCATCCTCAAAATTCGTATCACGCAATGGCCGCAGCTCTTTCCAAGATCCAATCATATTATAGCCATCAACAAGCAAAATGTTTTTCATTGTTACTCAATCGCTTCTTGACGTTTACGATACACTTCGTACATTAATAAAGCCGCTGCTACTGATGCGTTCAGTGATGTGACATGCCCAACCATCGGTAAGTGATATAAAAAATCGCATTTCTCTTTTAATAAACGCCCCATCCCTTTGCCCTCACTACCGATAATGATGGCTAATGGTAATGTTGCATCCATTTTTCGATAATCTGCAGATCCCTTTGCATCTGTCCCTGCAATCCATATACCACGTTCTTTTAATTCATCTATTGTTTGAGCAAGGTTGTTTACACGTACAACTGGAACGTGTTCAATCGCTCCTGTAGATGCCTTTGCCACTACTGCTGTTAAACTCACTGATCGGCGCTTAGGAATAATAATACCATGTGCCCCTATAGCATCAGCCGTTCTCATAATAGACCCTAGATTATGAGGATCCTCTAACTCATCTAAGATTAAGAAAAAAGGATCTTCCTGTTTATTAGCCGCTGCTGCAAATAAATCCTCAAGTTCAGCATACTTATAAGCGGCAACAGAAGCAACGATTCCTTGATGATTAGCACTTGATAATTGATCAACTTTCTTTTTTGGGACAAATTGAACTATAACACCACGTTCACGGGCTAAATCTAGCAGTTCATTGACGCCAGATTTCTTTACTCCTTCTGCAATCCATACTTTATTCATATCGCGGCCTGAACGAAGTGCTTCTAACACTGGGTTTTTACCGGCAATAATTTCACCATTCTGTTCTGCCATTATTTAGACACTCCTTTTGATTCCTCGATTATTTGAATAGCATATGCAATGATTTCGTAGACGCGTTCTAGTTCATTCAATAAATATAAACTACCAAGCACTGCCTCAAAGCCTGAGCTATTACGATAGGTCTGGACATCCGTATTTTTTGGTACAGAGCCGGATTTGGCATTGCGTCCACGGCGGAACACAGCCAATTCCTCCTCTGTTAAATAATTTTCATCTATCATGCGATGAACGATCATAGATTGCGCTTTTGCTGAAACGTAGCGAGTTGCCTCTCGATGTAGTGTGTTTGGTTTAACACGACCAGAGCGTAGCAAATATTCTCGGACCTTTTGTTCCAATACGGCATCACCCATATAGGCTAACGCCAGCGCTTTTAATTGTTTAACATCTTCATTGCGAAGTTTATCCAACTTAATTACCCTCGTTTCCATCTAGTTCCTTGTCGTGTATCTTCTAAAATGATACCTTGGGCTTGCAAATGGTCACGGATCTCATCAGAACGAGCAAAATCACGATTTTTACGTGCCTCGACGCGCTCTTGTAATAATGCTTCAATTTCTTCGTCTAATAGTTCTTCTTCTTTTGCAAATTCAATACCTAAGACGTCACCTAGTACTTCAAAGGTTTCAATAAAAGTTTCTAATACCTTCTTGCAAGTATTGGCTTCACTTAAGTAAATGTTAGCAATACGAGCTACTTCAAATAATACAGAAATAGCGTTGGCTGTATTAAAATCATCGTCCATTGCCTCTTCAAAATGCGCTTTTTGTTCCGTAATTTTGTTCAGCCATTCTTCTGAATGATCACCTAAGCTTACGGTAGTCGTAAGGCGGTGCTTCACATTGTTGTATGCTGTACGAATACGCTCTAAACCTGACGCAGCAGCTTCTACTAGATCCTTCGCAAAGTTAATTGGATGACGATAATGGACAGATAGCATGAAGAAACGCAATATCTGCGGGTCAATTTGTTTACGGATATCATTCACAAGAATAAAATTCCCAAGAGATTTGGACATCTTTTCATTATCAATATTAATATACCCGTTATGCATCCAATAACGCGCAAATGTTTTATCATTGTGTGCCTCTGATTGAGCAATTTCATTTTCGTGGTGAGGGAAAGTTAAATCCTGCCCACCAGCATGAATATCAATAGTATCTCCTAAATGTTCACGAGCCATTACAGAACACTCAATATGCCACCCTGGACGGCCATCTCCCCATGGGCTTTGCCAGAATATCTCACCTGGCTTAGCAGCTTTCCATAAAGCGAAATCTAGCGCATCATCTTTTTTCTCGCCCGCTTCAATACGAGCACCGATTTTTAAATCGTCAACTGATTGGTGTGATAATTTACCGTAGCCATCAAATTTACGAGTACGGTAATATACATCTCCAGCAGACTCATAAGCGTAGCCCTTTTCAATTAGCACTTGAATAAATTGAATGATATCGTCCATATGCTCTGTCACACGTGGATGAACATCTGCTTTTTTGCATCCCAGTGCTGTAACATCTTCAAAATAGGCTGCAATAAAGCGCTCTGTTAATTCATGCACTTCTTCACCAAGCTCATTTGCTGCTTTAATAATTTTATCGTCTACATCCGTAAAATTGGAAACAAACTTTACATCATAGCCTTTATACTGAAAATAACGACGTACTGTATCATAAACAATTACAGGACGTGAATTCCCAATATGGATATAGTTATACACCGTAGGACCGCAGACATACATTTTTACCTTGCCCTCTTCTAGCGGTACAAAGGTTTCCTTTTGTCGTGTTAATGAGTTAAAAATTTGAATACCCATTGTGTTTCACTCTCCTTTTCTGTTGAATAAAAAAGCGCCCCTATCACTCCTAAAAGGAATGACAGAGACGCTCGATTTGCGTGGTTCCACTCTGATTGAAGACAAAAAGCCTTCCACTTTGGACATCCATTAACGGGGATGACTCGATAAAGCCTACTCTCGTTCAGCTTTATGCTCAAAGGTGCATTTCAGTTTTGCCTAGGCTCAGACCACTTTCAGCCGATGATGGTCCTCTCTTAAGAGCATGCGCCACTTACTTCTCCTTATCAACGCTTTTTCAATGTAAATACATTTTACAACGAAAGAATGAATTGTCAATAAATTTATCTTTATTGTGCAAATTTCTCTACACGGTCAATTGCTTTCTCTTTACCAATTAAACAAATGGCGTTCGGCAACTCTGGTCCATGTGTTTCACCAGTTGTCACAACACGGATTGGCATGAACAGATTTTTACCTTTATGACCAGTTGTCTTTTGTACAGCTTTAATTGCAGCTTTTACCGCATCTGGTGTAAACTCTTCTAGCTCTTCCAATTGCGCTTTAAATGCTGCCATTACTTCAGGTACTTGCTCTCCTGCTAAAACCTCTTTTGCTTCTTCATCATATTCAATATGGTCGTTAAAGAATAGGCTAGATAATTCGACAATTTCTGCACCAAAGCTCATTTGGTCATGATAAAGCGCAATTAAATCCGTCGCCCAAGCATGTTGCTCTGCAGTCAATTCTTCAGGTAATAAGCCTGCTTTTTGTAGGTGTGGTAAAGATAATGCTACAACTTCTTCCAAAGACAATTTTTTAATATATTGATTATTCATCCATGTTAGCTTTTGTTTATCGAACATAGATGGTGATTTTGAAAGACGTTTCTCATCAAAAATTTTGATAAATTCTTCTTTTGAGAAAATCTCTTCTTCTCCCTCTGGAGACCAACCAAGTAGCGCAAAGAAGTTAAACATCGCTTCTGGAAGATAACCTAAATCTTTATATTGCGTAACAAATTGAATAATCGATTCATCACGCTTTGATAGTTTTTTACGGTTTTCGTTAATAATTAATGTCATATGACCAAAGCGTGGATATTCCCAACCAAATGCATCAAAGATCATCATTTGCTTTGGTGTATTCGATAAATGTTCCTCACCGCGGAAAACGTGAGAGATTTCCATAAAGTGATCATCTAAAACAACTGCATAGTTATATGTTGGAATACCATTAGCTTTTACAAGTACCCAATCACCAATATCTTTAGATTCAAATGTAACTTGTCCACGAACTAAATCTTCAAATTCGTATGTTACATTTTCAGGTACACGCATACGAATTGTGTATGGCTCACCTGCCGCTTCTTTAGCAGCGACTTCATCTGCTGATAAGTGGCGACATGTACCATCATAAGTAGGAGCCGCTACACCTCTTGCTTTTTGTTCTTCACGAGATGCTTCAAGCTTTTCAGAAGAACAGAAACACTTGTAGGCTACACCTTGCTCTAATAGTTTTTCAGCGTGTTCTTTATAAATATCAAGACGTTCCATTTGACGATAAGGCGCATAAGGTCCACCAATATCAATGGACTCATCATATTCAATACCTAACCATTTTAGGTTATCTAGCTGAGATGCTTCTCCGCCCTCTACATTACGTTCAATATCCGTATCTTCAATACGTACAATGAATTTACCGTTATGATGTTTTGCATATAAATAATTGAATAATGCTGTACGCGCTCCACCGATATGTAAATAACCTGTTGGAGATGGCGCGTAACGAACGCGAACTTCTTTCGTCATAATTAAAAGCCTCCTAAATTTTCGATCAAAAATTGACTTTGTTCATTTTACCACTCTGTTACAGGAAATAAAAGCGGGGTTCATCCACATTTATTTCTTGATCAATAGAATCGTTGCCATTGCCGCAATACCTTCCTCGCGACCTGTAAAACCTAATCGTTCAGTTGTAGTTGCTTTAACATTTACCTGTGAAGGCTCTGCGTGTAATAATTCAGCGATACGTTGTTGCATCTGTCCAATATAGGGTGCCATTTTAGGACGTTGTGCCATAATGGTACAATCGACATTACCTAGAGAATAACCCTTGTCCTCAACAATCTTCCAAATGTACTCTAATAATTTTGCTGAATCTGCATCTTTAAATGCAGGGTCTGTATCTGGAAAATGACGGCCAATATCCCCTTCTCCAATTGCTCCTAGAGCCGCGTCTGTGACAGTGTGTAAGAGAACATCCGCATCTGAATGTCCTACTAGTCCTTTTTCATGCGGAATGGTAATGCCCCCAATAATTAATGGACGACCTTCTTCAAATGCATGTACGTCAAAACCTTGTCCAATTCGAAACATATTCATCTTCCTTTAATTAATATT
The DNA here is from genome assembly GCF_020217405.1 of Lysinibacillus capsici. NCBI lineage: Bacteria > Bacillati > Bacillota > Bacilli > Caryophanales > Bacillaceae > Lysinibacillus > Lysinibacillus capsici. The sequence goes on from NZ_CP084108.1 coordinate 4,593,372, forward strand.
TATCATTATCATATCAAAATTTGCCCTAGGTTGTTTGAAAAGCGCTTTAATAATTATCCTCCTATAGCAGTAATGGGCAGTTTAGAAAGCTACACTCTCTAGACTGCCCCATATTCTTTAAATATGATACTCTATATTTTTCATTTGACTGTTGCTAATATTCGGAGATGGCTGTGAATTATAGACACGTGAATACGGGGGAACAGAGTGTGTTAGCCAAATATTACTCCCTAAGACGGAATCGTGCCCAATCGTCGTCTCGCCCCCTAAAATAGTAGCACCAGCATAAATGACAACATTGTCAGCAATATTCGGATGACGCTTAATGCCCTTAATTGGATTACCATTTTCATCTAACGGGAAGCTTAGTGCACCTAATGTTACACCTTGATAAATTTTTACATTCTTACCGATAGTACAAGTTTCACCGATAACGACACCTGTTCCATGGTCAATAAAGAAAGATTCTCCTATTGTAGCCCCTGGATGAATATCGATACCTGTTAATCGGTGTGCATATTCTGACATAATACGAGGCACAATTTGTACGCCCATTTCGTATAACTCATGTGCGATGCGGTGAATATAAACAGCCACAATAGATGGATAGCTTAGTAAAATCTCCTCTGTGGAAAGAGCTGCAGGGTCACCATTATATGCCGCTTGAATATCTGTTTGTAACACTTGGCGAATGGCAGGAAATCGATTAATCAAATTCATAACAATTTTGTCTGCTTGTTCACGGCAATACTTCTCGCAATTGGCAGGATCACTGTCCTCCATATTATAAAATAATACTTTTTCGATAATATCTCGCAAATCTAATGCTGTTTCACGCAGCTTATTACTGCAAACTACGTTCACCCTTGTTTCATCAATAGGTCTTGTCATATAAATGCCAGGAAACAGCACCTCATGGAAATTATCGATTATTTTTATAACCCGATCTCGTCCATCAAAGCCTATTGAGTTGTCAACGTCGATGTACTGTTTATTTATACTAGTTAATGAACCTGTAATTTCTGGAACCTTTTGATTTAACCAATCATTTAATGACACAATAAACACCCCTCACATCTTTTCATCTATTCTATTACCTTATTAATCATATATCCACTATTTCATTTTACACGTAAAACGATCACAAATGGATAAAATCCACTTTATTGGAGCATTCCAACTTTTTTTCTCTTCTACCCTTCGTTTCTAATTAGACTAGCAGTTATGTCATTATTATCATACATATATGGATGAACAGATTACGAAGCAATAAGGCATTCTGACCATATAATTTTTCCCAAACAAAACATATAAAAAAGACTATCCATCCTCAAAAAACTACGAATGAATAGCCTCTATAAATAATATTTCTTAATGATTGAATGATCCACGCTTACGCAAGATTGCCTCACCAAATACTAAGTCTTCTTGTGTTGTCATTTTTACATTTTCATAACTACTTTCTACGATGTGTACCTGATGTCCGAGACGCTCCATTAGCATTGCCTCATCTGTCCCAAGAAAACCTACCTTTTCAGCTACGTCCTCCGCTTCCATAATTAATTCAAAACGAAATGCTTGTGGAGTTTGTACCATCCAAAGGCTTTCTCGATCAACCGTTTCCTCTATAATGCCATTCATTGATACTTTTTTCATCGTATCTTTCGCACGAACCCCTGCAATTGCTGCACCATGATTATGCGCGTTCTGTACAAGCTTTGCAATGATATCATGCGTAATAAACGGGCGTGCTGCGTCATGGACAAGCACAATATCTACCTGTTGCATCTCTTTCATGCACGAATGGACCGAATGCTGTCGCTCAGCACCCCCATCAGGTAAACCCTTCACTTTGGTAATCCTATAGTCCTCTAGCATTTTTTGAATAAATCCACGTTCTTCTGGTTTTACAGCGAGCCAAATACCTGTACAAGCGGGATCTTGTTGAAACACTTCTAGCGTGTGTACCAGAATAGGTTTCTCTAAAAGCTTTAAAAATAATTTATTTTGCCCCGCCCCCATACGCTTCCCACTTCCGGCAGCAGGTAGAACCACTTCATATTGCATTTCCCCACATCCTAATCGTCCTTCGGCTTAGCAAATATCATACGACCTGCCGATGTTTGCAGCACACTAGTAACTGTAACTGTAATTGCCTGTCCGATGTAACTACGACCACCTTCAACCACAATCATCGTACCATCATCTAAATAGGCAACTCCTTGGTTATGCTCTTTGCCATCCTTTATAACCACAACCTGCATATCTTCACCTGGTATGACTACAGGTTTCACTGCATTCGCTAAATCATTGATATTTAACACTTTTACATGATGGAGCTCACAGACTTTATTCAGGTTAAAATCATTTGTAACGATGCATGTATCATTGCCCATTTTTTTTGCAAGACGGACAAGCTTTAAATCTACCTCTTGTACATCTTCAAAATCCTCATCCGTAATTTCAACTTTTGTCTTACGCTCATCTTGTAATTTTTTTAAAATATCTAAACCACGCCGACCTCTTGTGCGCTTTAAGGTATCAGAAGAATCAGCTATATGCTGAAGCTCTGTGAGCACAAATTGAGGTACAACTAATATACCTTCAATGAAGCCTGTTTCAGAAATATCAGCAATACGACCATCGATAATTACACTTGTATCTAGCAGTTTGTAGCTTCCACGAACCTCCTGAGCTTCAGCACCTTCAGCAGCTTTTTTCTTCGTATTGGTACTACGTAATGTAAAAAGCTGTATGAGCTCATCTCTTTTTCTAAAACCTAGACGGAACCCTAAATACCCTAATACAAATGACAGGATAATTGGAAGTACTTCCGAAATAACAGGGAATGGTACACTATCAATGGCAAAGCCTAAAAAGTAAGCGACAATCAACCCAATTATTAAACCAAACGTACCAAATAATAAATCTCCGATAGGAACCTTAAACAGAACTTCTTCCATCCAGCTAATGAGCCTTACAAAGTAATCGGAAAATGCAAAAGATAGTGTAAACAGTAAAAGTGCGCCTAGAGCTACTGATACATAAGGATTATCTAGCCAAGGATTAGATGATAAATGAAGCAATTCGTATAATGGCGGTAAGAAAACAAGGCCCAATGCTCCTCCAATCAGTAAAAACGCAATTTGAACAAATTTTTTCACAAGCTGTCACCTCCTAATGGTTAGTTAAGATTATACATAGTTTACGGTAGAAAATCTTTCATGAGCTCAGTCAAAATCTCATTATTTTTGATGTTGTGAAACAAGGATAAGACAGTTAGACAAAATTTTACAAACTTCTATTTTGTTCGTACTAGATAAAATCCTTTATTCATTCATCAGCTATTATTTAGGACGTTCATTCTTTTATTTGAGTTTCCGATATTAGCATTAAAAGTGAAGGAAAATGCATGTCAGAATAATATCCAACATGCACAACCTCCTTTATAACTCTCTAAAGCATGCATTTAGTGCATCTTTTATCGTTTCTACACCAACAATTTCAATTCCCTGCGGAAATTCCCAACCACCAATATTTGAAGAAGGAATGAAAGCTCTTTTAAATCCAAGCTTCGCCGCTTCAATGACTCTCTGTTCTATACGTGATACCCGACGGACCTCACCTGTCAGTCCGACCTCACCAATAAAGCAATCCGTTGCACGCACTGCCTGATCCTTAAAACTAGATACAATGCTTGTCAACACTGCTAAATCTATTGCTGGCTCATCCAGCTTGACACCACCAGCAACTTTAATATATGCATCCTGAGCTTGTAGCATGAGACCCATACGCTTTTCTAGTACAGCCATTAGCAATTGTACTCGATTTTGATCGACACCTGTGGCCATACGTTTAGGATAGTTAAAGCTCGTAGGCGTAACTAAGGATTGAATTTCAACAAGGATTGGCCTTGTCCCCTCCATTGAGGCTACAATAGTTGACCCCGCCGCACCTTGTGAACGCTCCTGTAAAAATAGCTCAGAAGGGTTTAGAACTTCCTTTAACCCACCTTGAAGCATTTCAAATATAGCAATTTCATTTGTAGATCCGAAGCGGTTTTTTTGGCTTCGTAAAATACGATGATTATGATGTCTCTCCCCTTCAAAGTACAGTACAGTATCCACCATATGCTCTAAAATACGTGGCCCTGCAATTTGTCCCTCTTTTGTGACATGCCCTACTAGAAAAATAGCAATACCTTTTGTTTTAGCGATTCGCATCAGCTCAGCTGTACATTCACGAACCTGTGAGACACTACCTGGGGCGCTTGTTACTTCTGGATGAAAAACCGTTTGTATGGAATCGACAATGACAAATTTAGGTTGTACTTCATCAATGGTTTGGTTTAAAAACTCTAGGTTTGTTTCAGAGTATATGTAAAGCTCTTGAGAAATCACTCCTAAACGCTCTGCTCGTAATTTCGTTTGACGAATAGATTCCTCTCCAGAAATATAAAGTACGCGATGCCCTTTATTCGAGAGTAATGCGGAAACCTGTAATAGTAATGTTGATTTCCCTATTCCAGGATCACCCCCAATTAATACTAGAGAACCAGGTACAATGCCACCGCCTAATACACGATTGAGTTCGCCCATTTCTGTTGCTACGCGCGATTCTTCAGTAGCTTCCACTTGGATAATGGGGATTGCCTTTTGAGTAACTGTAGCAGAATGTTGAAATGCTCCACGTGGGCCTTTTGCAACCATTTCTACTTCTTCCACCATTTTATTCCATTCGCCACACCCAGGGCATCTTCCCATCCATTTAGCAGATTCATAGCCACAGCCTGAACATACAAATTTCGTTTTTTTCTTTGCCAAATTGCTTTCACCTCGAATATTTGTTCTTATCCTTAATTGTACAAAAAAAAAGACAGCTTGGCACTTAAAGCCTTACTGTCTTTTCTTGAAATTATTTAGAGATGGAAACTCCCTCTTTTTTCTTTACAACAAACTCATCGTTTACGTAATCAATGACAACCTGATTACCCTTTTCTACATTACCCTTTAGTAATTCTTCTGATAATCGATCCTCTACTTGTTTTTGTAATGCACGACGTAGTGGACGAGCACCATATTGAGGGTCATAGCCTTCTTCAGCAATTTTTTCAAGTGCTGCATCAGTCAGCTCTAACGAAATATCTTGCTCTTTCAAGCGTTTTGTTAAAGCATTGCCCATCATCGCAATGATTTCTTTTAAGTGCTCTTTTTCTAAGGCGTGGAAGACAATCATTTCATCGATACGGTTTAAGAATTCTGGACGGAATGCTTTTTTCAATTCTTCTAACATCGTACCCTTCATGTCTTTATGCTTAGACTCTGCACCACCTACATTGAAACCAAGGTTCTTTTGGTATTTTAATGCATCTGCACCAACGTTTGACGTCATAATGACCACTGTATTGCGGAAGTCTACTACACGTCCCTTAGAGTCAGTTAAACGACCATCTTCAAGCACTTGCAATAGAATATTGAATACATCAGGGTGTGCCTTTTCAATTTCATCTAATAAAACGACTGAATATGGCTTACGGCGAACTTTCTCTGTCAGTTGGCCACCATCATCGAAGCCTACATAGCCTGGAGGTGAACCTACTAGACGAGAAGTCGAATGTTTCTCCATATACTCGGACATATCAACACGAATCATCGCATCCTCATCACCAAACATTACTTCAGCAAGTGCTCTTGCAAGCTCTGTTTTACCAACGCCTGTAGGTCCTAAGAAGATAAATGAGCCAATTGGTCGTTTTGGATCTTTTAAGCCTGCTCTTGCACGACGTATTGCACGAGAAATCGCTTCTACTGCTTCTCCTTGCCCTACTACACGTTTGTGTAACTCTTCTTCAAGCTGTAATAACTTCGAAGATTCTTCAGAAGCAATTTTAGCTACTGGAATTCCTGTCCACATTGATACAACTGCTGCTACATCATCCACAGTCACTTTAGATTCGGCTTTACCTTGCTCTTCTTTCCAATTTTTTCGAGTAGCTTCAATTTCATCCTTCAGCTTTTGCTCTGTATCTCTTAGCGCTGCTGCCTTTTCAAATTCTTGACCTGATACGGCTGCATTTTTTTCAGAACGAACATTTTCAAGCTTATCCTCAAGCGCCTTTAAGTTTGGTGGTACTGCGAATGAGCGTAAGCGTACTTTAGAACCTGCTTCATCGATTAAGTCAATCGCTTTATCTGGTAAGAATCGGTCAGAAATATATCTATCACTCATTTTTGCCGCTGCTTCAATCGCTTCATCTGTAATTTTCACACGGTGATGCGCTTCATAACGATCGCGTAAGCCTTGAATAATTAGAATAGCCTCTTCCACTGTCGGCTCATCCACTTGGATTGGTTGGAAACGACGCTCTAAGGCTGCATCCTTTTCAATGTACTTGCGGTACTCATCAAGTGTTGTGGCACCAATACATTGAAGCTCCCCACGTGCTAAAGATGGTTTTAAGATATTTGATGCATCAATCGCACCTTCAGCACCACCCGCACCAATTAATGTATGCAATTCGTCAATAAATAAAATGATGTTGCCTGCTTGGCGAATTTCATCCATCACTTTTTTCAAACGATCTTCAAATTCTCCACGATATTTTGTACCTGCAACAACTGTCCCCATATCTAAGGTCATTACACGTTTGTCACGAAGGATTTCTGGAACTTCATTATTAATAATTTGCTGTGCCAATCCTTCAGCAATCGCTGTTTTACCAACACCTGGCTCACCAATTAATACAGGGTTATTTTTCGTACGACGCGATAAAACCTCAATAACTCGTGTAATTTCCTTGCTTCGGCCAATGACAGGGTCTAATGTACCTTCACGTGCAATTTGTGTTAGATCACGTGCTAGGCTATCTAATGTTGGTGTATTGGCAGCTTGAGCTGCTTGTTGGCCAGATTGTGCATTATCATTATTACCTAATAGCAATAATACTTGCTGGCGAGCTTTATTTAAGCCGACTCCCGCATTGTTTAAAACGCGAGCTGCTACCCCCTCACCCTCACGTATAAGCGCCAATAATAAATGCTCTGTACCGATATAGGAGTGACCTAGTTTACGTGACTCATCAACAGATAATTCAATTACTTTTTTAGCTCTTGGCGTATAATGAACGATTGGACCGACATCTTCTTTGCCCTTACCAACTAATTCTTCAATGCCAGCTTCAATCATTTGAGGACTAATATCAATGGCTTCTAACGCTTTCGCAGCAATACCACCGCCTTCACGTATAAGCCCTAATAGAATATGCTCTGTACCGATAGATTCGTGCTTCCAACGAATAGCCTCTTCCTGAGCAAGCTGTAATACTTTTTGCGCGCGTTGTGTAAAACGATTAAACATCATATAAATCCTCTCCTTTTTCCCCATTTATAGGCTTATTCGCATGTTCTTGGGATAATGCGTCACGAAGCATCTCCGCTCGTACACGATCCCGTTCAGCAGGTGGTAATGCCTCACCTGCATAGTGCTGTAAAAAACCTGGTTGCATACTAACAACACATTCATTTAAGGTCGTTGCTTGTATACCATCAATCAATTGTAAATCTACTCCTAAACGAACATTAGATAGGCAAGTAGCAGCTTCCTCACTTGTTAAAATTCTTGCATGTGTAAGTGTGCCTAAAGCTCGATATACGCGATCTTCTAGCGCAAGCTCTGCCTTTTCCATTAATTTACCTCTTGCATGCCGCTCTTTTTGAATAATCTTTTCAGCGACACTTTGTATATCTGCTAATATATCTTCCTCTGTCTTTCCAAGTGTAATTTGGTTAGAGACTTGATAAACATTTCCTAAATTTTCGCTTCCTTCACCATATATACCTCTTACAGTCATTCCTAAGCGTGTCATGGCATTTATAATTTGATTCATTTGCCCAGTTAATGTAAGAGCGGGTAAATGCATCATGACGGATGCTCGTAGCCCTGTACCAATATTCGTTGGACAGCTTGTTAAATAACCAAAAGTATCTCGAAAAGCATATGGTAATACTTTCTCTAGGATACGATCAATCTTATTTGCTTGTTCATAGGCACTTTGAAGTTGAAAACTTGCTGTCATACATTGAATGCGTAAATGATCCTCTTCATTCACCATAATGCTAATGGATTCATCTTCAGAGAGTAGTATAGAGCCCACTTGCTCTTTTTTAGCCAGTTGCGGGCTAATCAAATGCTTTTCTACAAGAATTTGACGCTGTAAAGGGGTTAAATCCTTTATAGCAAAATAAGCATAATCATTTTGAAGCGTTGGGCTATCGCTGATTGCATGTGTAACGGCCTGTTCCACTTGCAGTGCCTCATTTTCTGAAAATGCTAGTGGAAAACGATAGCCATCTAAATTTCGTGCAAGGCGTATCCGTGTACTAATGACGATATCTGAGTAATCATCTTTGATATGCATCCATGTTGGTGTCGCACGCTCTAAAAATGATTCAATCATCATGTCACATCACCACCTTCAAATTGTAGATGCTTCTCTAGCTCTTTGACTTCATCACGTAGCTTCGCCGCTTCTTCAAACTGTTCTTCATCTACGGCGGATTTCATACGCTTGCGGATATCCTCTATTTGCTTTTTAATAACATACACATTACTGCGAGCACCAGGCATTTTACCAATGTGTTGTGGACCTGCCTGAATACGATTAAAAAGCTTTGGCAAATGATCTCCAAATGTGTCATAACAGCTTGGGCACCCGAATTTTCCTTCTTTTAAAAATTGCTTATACGAAAATCCACATTGTGGGCATGTTTGCTGCTGTGGTTGTACCTGTTGTTTTTCCCCCACCTTTTGCCATGTAGGAGAGCCAAACCAGTTAGACAATAGCTGTTGAATAGATACTGGCTCTTGTTTAAACTCTGCATGAAATGGATGGAATTGTGAGGCGCAGACGTCACAATAATGATGCTCTACTTTTTGCCCACTTTGAACTTGTGTTACTGTAACTGTCGCATTACGTTGTTTACAATGTTCGCATATCATTTCCATCACCTCACTATTTTTGTTGTTCATATTTTATTGTTGTCAGCATTGCTCGCAATATTTTTGATCGAATGACATCTCTTAATGGGAGATGCAAGTCGATCGTGGAGCGATCAATTGCTGCTAACATTAATTTCGCTTCTCGCTTGGAAATTACCTGCTCATCAATGAGTCGATAAACCAAATCTTCTGCCATCGTTTGTGATGCCCCACCTTCAATTTGCCTGAGAACATCGTCGATCAAATCAATCTGTGAATTCGCGCGGACACGTAAAATTCGAATGTATCCACCACCACCACGTTTGCTCTCAACAAGGTAACCCCGCTCGGCAGTAAATCTTGTATTAATAACATAATTTATTTGTGATGGTACACATTGAAATTTATCAGCAATTTCACTACGTTTAATTTCAATATGCCCTTCCCCACCTAATTCAAGTACTTGCTTTAAGTAACCCTCTATGATGTCTGATATATTACGCATTTTAGGAATACACCTCGCTTGCTTCACTGACTTTGACTATCTTTGACTTTCTTTGAGTATATTATACAAAACGCTTGAAAAAAATTGCAATGATTTCGCCCATAGAAAAGTGCAAAGTCTTGAAAATGGCTTTTTAATAACCGAAAAAGGCACTTTTCGATCATTTGTTTACGGTTTAATAATTTCCTCATACACCTAATGTACCCTTATTCGTCATAGAAAAAACGCAAGCATATGCAATTAGCATATACTTGCGTCTATGAAAATTATACCCAGCGACCAACAATTGGATAACGCCAAGGTTCATCAGACAATGCTTTTACGATACCGATAATCGGTACCACAAATAGCATAATGCCGAAAATGATTAAAAATGGTAAGCCAATAAGGACAAAGCTTAAAACAACAGAGATAGCAATTAAAACACCCATGACAATTTGGAATAGCAGTGCTTGAATAGAAATTGCCTTTATTTCCTCATCCGAACTAATTAAAAAGAAAATAATGGGCACTAACCATGGCGCAAAAAATGCACTTGCGTGTATGATTACTTTAGACCATTTAGACTCCATATATATCAACCCTTTCTTTGAACTTTATTCTATGTTTTATGTACTACTATTTACGGAACTATACCCGCAATAGTTTCACATTAAGAAGGATTTTTTAAAATTTTTTTGAAAGGCTGTGAGGAGCGTTGGAATTTAACAACACATTAGCAAATGAATATGAAAAGGGTATTCGCCGTACATTGCCGAGTTATGATACCATGCTACGTTTAATACAAACTTTTTATTATTCTAGGCTATCAGAAAATGCTAACATGTTAGTCGTGGGAGCAGGGAGTGGCAATGAAATTATACAGCTTGCAGAAGGAAGACCTCACTGGTCATTCACTGGCATTGATCCATCAGAATCCATGCTTACTATAGCTAAAGAGCGTTTGCTCACTCTACCAAATAATATGTCATTCCATCAGGCTACAATACTAGATGCTTCGCTGTCCTCTACTCAGTATGATGCAGCAAGTTGTGTACTCGTCTTGCATTTTATTCACGATTATAAAGAAAAGCTAGAAACAATAAAAGCAATAGCAAGACATTTAAAACCTGGAGCACCATTTGTCCTTGTTTCAAAATATGGTCAGCTAGGATCTTTAGAAACAGAACTACAATTTGATTTATGGCGTTCTTATTGGCTACAGCATACAAGACTTTCTTTATCCGATGTAGCAGAGATGGAAAAATCCATTCGTTCCCTTTCTTTTATGAGTGAAGAGGAAATTTTAACACTTTTACAAAGTGCGGGCTTTACTAAACCTTCTAGATTTTTTGCCACTACTTTGTTCGGTGGTTGGGTATGCTTTAAAGAGGATCGCTAACTATTTTGTAGTAAATAATTTGAGGTGAAAACCGTGATAAGCACCATTGGCATTACAAAGCAGCAACAATTGTTAAAGGATTTTCCATTAGAAGAGATACATCAGCAAGAATTTGAATGGTATTGGGTTGATTTTAATTGTCCTACAGCCGAGGAAGAATTATTGTTGGATACATTTTTCCACTTTCACCCTCTTGCTATTGAAGATTGCTTAATGAGGTTGCAGCGTCCTAAGCTCGATTTCTATGATGATTTTCATTTCTTTGTCATTCATCGAGTAAATGAAGAGACGTTAGCTGCGGAGGAGGTTAATATTTTTGCCTCCAATAAATTCATCATAACCTTCCATAAAAATCCTGTCCCTGAGATAGAGAAGGTGCAAAAAATGCTGGAAAACCAACCGAAGAATTGGGAGCGAGGTACTGTATACCTAACGTATCAAACCATTGATAAAATTGTTGATAGTTATTTCCCACTCGTTTACAAAATTGAAGATCATCTAAATGCTTTAGAAGGTGAACTTACATACCAAAGTAATGTAAATGCCATGAAAATTGTCTTCGAGTTCCGTAGTGACTTGCTTGACTTAAGACGTACTATTTTACCAATGCGTGATCTTTTATATCGCATTCTTAATTCTTACCGTTTCTCACTAAAAAAATCGGAGAGAGCTTATTTTGGAGATATCTACGACCATCTACTTAAGCTAACAGAAATGGTTGAATCTAATCGAGAGCTTACAGCAGATATGCGAGATAGTTATATGGCTATGAGTTCTAGCCGAATGAACGGGATTATGATGACTTTAACAATTGTATCAACTATCTTTATACCACTTACTTTCATTGCTGGTGTGTATGGGATGAATTTCGATAACATGCCTGAGCTACATGGGCAATACAGCTATTTTATTGTACTCGGGATTATGATAATTATCGTTATCTTTATGTTGGCCGTCTTTAAACATAAAGGCTGGTTTAAACTGTTTAAACCATAAAAAGACTGCTCGTTTTAATAAAAACGAGCAGTTTTTTAATCTATTAATATGGTCCTCTGTCATCAATCTTATTATCACCTTGCTGTGGAAATAAAAAGTACGCTAATACCCCTGATCCCAAAGCTGCACATATTGTAATTAATAATTGCTCAATATCTGGTACCTCAGCATGATAGTTTCGTAGCATATAAACAGAGCCAATGGAAACAATCACCATAACAGGAATAACAAATTTAAAACGTTTTTTCTCCATACCACCCCTCCTTCCATTTTTATTTTCGTACGATTTTTATATTGCTAAACAGTTCGTATTTTACAGGTTTCCTATTTTAAATTCAAATTTACATTGTTTCACCATTTGGACTAACAATAAAGTAAAAAAAATAAAGAATTAACCAATTTTTTAACCAAATATTCAGCAAATAATAGTAAAATAGATTTAATACCATTTATTTATTAAATTTACAAACCTAACAAATTTCAAAAGTGCTTATTTACTTACAATTTATTATGGATATTAAGAATGGAGCAAATAATAATGAGTTGGTTTTCAAAAAATAGTAGTGCTAGCTACGCAATTACATTAACACCTGAAAATTTTAAGAGCAATGTACAATTAGATGTATTGAACCACCCCAACCTTCAAAAACAATTACAACTTTTAAATTTAACACTTGAGGATTTAGCTATCATTAAGCAACTACAGCCTTGGGCTAAAGACCTAGTTCCTGAAATGGTGGAGAAATTTTATGTAGCCATTAGTATGAGCCAAGATTTACTTGATATTATTAATAGAACATCACATATTGATCGTTTGAAAATCACGTTACATAAACATTTAAGTGACATTTTTGAAAGTCATATTAATGATGCCTATATTGCTGAACGAAAAGCCATTGCTGAGGCTCACGTTCGAATTGGCTTGCAATCAAAGTGGTATATTGCCTCATTCCAGTCACTCACTACTACTTTTGCAAACTTTGTGAACGAGGTAGATATTTCCAAAACAGATGCTATTCGTGCTATAAACGCTTTTTGTAAAATCATTAATTTTGAGCAACAGCTCGTGATTGAGGCATATGAAAAAGAGGAAGAACGTATTCGATCAGCAGCAGATGCAACAAAAAATTCCCTTGTAACGACGATCCAAAGTACTGCAGAGGAGCTTAATGCCATTAGTGAAGAAACAGCCGCATCACTATTAGTGATTTCCTCACAAACAGATGATATTGCTGTAGCAACCAAGCAAGGATTGAGTTTTGTAGCAGATACACAAGAAAAATCAAGACGAGGCCAACAGCAATTGAAAGAACAAAATGATTTAATCCAAGTTATTTTGCAAAGTGTCAACGGTCTTGAAGTAACGATGAACCAACTACGTACCTCTTCTCAAAAAATTTCTGAAATCGTTGGGCTAGTTACAGGCATTGCTGATCAAACCAATTTATTAGCATTAAATGCTTCGATTGAAGCTGCACGAGCTGGAGAACATGGGAAAGGTTTTGCAGTGGTGGCTGAGGAAGTTCGTAAACTTGCTGAGGAAACAAAAAATGCTGTCCAAAATGTTTCTCATCTTATTAAGGACACAGAAAGTAATATTACGACTATGGCTAATTCAGTTATTAATGTTGATCAAAAAATTCAACATAGTGTCAATACACAAGAAAGCTTATCCAAGTCATTTAATGATATTGCTGATGCAGTTTCTGGCATTCAGCAGCAATACGTAAATACATCTAGAGATATTTCAGCCATTTCTAATTTAATCACTGAATTATCGCAGGGCGCTACGCTAGTCTCTTCTTCTTCCGACTCGCTCATTAATGTTGTCAATGAACTAAATATGTAAAATAAAAAGGGAACTCATTTGGAGTTCCCTTTTTCCTTAATGCGGCAATGCACGTTTTTGTTTACGATGCTCTCGTCTTGCTGGCCCAGTTTCAAATAAGCGCTTCTCTTCATCTGTTTCAGGATAGATTGAGGGAACTGGTACGGGTTTCCCTTCCTCATTTACTGCAACCATCGTGACAAATGATTCTGTCGTTAATTTTTCCTCGCCAGTCTCAATATTGCGAGAAACAACGCGAACATAAACCTCCATTGAAGAACGTCCTGTAGACGAAACAATACTCTCGATTTCAAGAATATCTCCTACATGTGCAGCGGATAAAAAATCAACCGAGTCAATAGAAGCTGTCACTACAAGGCCTTTCGCATGTTTCATTGCTGTAATAGCAGCGATTTCATCAATATAAGCTAACACTCTTCCACCGAAAATAGAATTGTGATTATTTGTGTCTGGGGGTAATACGAGACGCGATTGAACCGTACGTGATTGACTCATGGGTACAGCGTTGTTTGGCATAATTCTTGCAACTTCCCTTCTCATGTTGTTCTTTCGTCATCGTATCGCAGAAAAAGAGCTGATGCAAATTTAGAACGATTTTTTCATCGAAATAAATTTCATGTCAGTCATTTCCTCTATAGCCCACTTAATTCCTTCACGTCCGTAACCACTCATCTTTACTCCACCATATGGCATGTTATCTACTCGGAATGTCGGAATATCATTAATAATGACAGCACCAGCCTGTAATTCATCTGCTGCATATAAAGCATCTGACAATATATTCGTGTAAATACCTGCATTTAGCCCAAGGTCCGACTCATTTACAAGTCGAATTGCGTCGTCTAATGTTTCATATGAAACAATTGAGACGATTGGTGCGAATGTTTCCTGACAAACAATTTTCATATCAGCTGATACATTCGTCATAACTGTTGGTGTTAAAGTACGTTCAGTAAATACGCCTCCAGTTGCAATCGTAGCCCCCTGCTCTTGTGCCTCCTCAATCCATTCCCTGATGCGTTCCACCTCATTTGGGTTTATCATGGCACTAACATCTGTAGTCTTCTCTAATGGATCTCCTACTATAAGCCTTTCTGTTTCTGCAACAAATGCTTTAGTAAATTCATCAATAATGGAAGAATGCACATATATACGTTGTAATGAAATGCATACTTGTCCAGCAAAGTTAAAAGCACCGCTTACACAACGACCAATAATTTTATTTATTGGCGTAGATGGTTCGACAATTACTGCTGCATTAGAACCTAGCTCTAAAGTTACTTTACGTAAGCCTACTTTTTCTTTAATTTTCAAACCAACTTTACCACTTCCTGTAAAGGTTACTTTTTTGACGTATGGATGTGTGACAAGTGTATCACTTAGCTCGCCTCCACTTCCTGTCACAATTTGTAATGCCCCATCCGGTAATCCGGCCTCTCGGAAAATTTCAGCCATAACGATAGCACTTAGTGGCGTTTGTGTTGCTGGCTTTAATACAACTGTATTGCCTACTGCAAATGCTGGACCTAACTTGTGTGCTACTAAATTGAATGGAAAATTAAAAGGCGTAATGGCTGATATTACACCTAAAGGTTCTCTTTTTGTCCAGCCTATTCGATCTCCTGCTCCAGGGGCTGCATCCATTGGAACAGTCTCACCTTTTGACTGTTTAGCTCCCTCAGCCGCAAATTGATAGGTTGCGATTGTACGGTCAATTTCAACTAAACCTGCAACAATAGGTTTTCCAGCCTCTAAGGCTAAAATCTCTGCAAATTCTTCTTTTCTTTGTCGCATTATATCAACGACTTTATATAATATTTCGGCACGTTCGTAGGCTGTTGTCTTTTTAAACGATTGGAATGCCTGCTGCGCACCTTCGATAGCTTTCTCTACATCTTGAATAGATGCTTTAGCTACATGAGCAATAACCTCACCGCTATATGGAGAAGCTAGCTCATAGCTTTCCTCTGCATCAATCCACTGACCATTAATCCAAAGTTTTGTTTCCTTCATCCTTCATATGCACCTCCAAATAATCATGTTCTTCTTCATTCTATCACGAAGAACTTGAGCTAGATGCAATGGCAGCTGCACTAACCGCTGCGATCATTGCTGCTTGCTGTGCTTGGATTAATAGCTCAATAGAAGACATAATGGTCATGGACAAAGACTTTTGTACCTTTGCCATATCATAAATAGCAATTTGTACAGCCATAAAGAGCACAAATTCACGATGCCATTTTAATAACTTCATGTCTTTTAATTCATGGTATAAATCAATCAACCCTTGAAGTTGTGCTGTATTCAGATTAAGTATCGCTAAAAAGCCAAGTAAAGGATAATGCATAGCCTTGACTTTAACGTTTTGCTTTTTGAGCCCATCACGAAGTGTCGCAACACCTGGTACTAGCTGACCATCAAATTTGGATGATAAAAATGTTAATACCTGTGAAAGCCATTGGAGCTCATTGCCAGCATTAAAATTATAAGTTCTTAGTTCTTTATAGTATCGATTCATGGTATCCGCGCGTAATTCAACATCATCAGATGGACTGCTTAATAATATGGCATAAGGAATATCCTCATATGAGGTTAAAAATGGATGATGTTTACGTATGGCATCAAATAAGGCTCTAGCCGCCTGTGCATGCGTCTTTTTATCCTGTTCATCCTCCGTCAAAAATTGTGCTCCGATATAGCTGAAATTGCCGCTTCTGAATTTCGCCTCCTTTAAGATGCTCACATTTGTTAGTAAATTCTTTACTGCCTTTTCTGCATCACCTTGCTCCATGAGGTTGGCAGCAATACTATATCCAACGGTTGTTCGTAAAGGAGACAGCCAAGAAGATTGCTTCTTCATCTCTTGTAAAACATTTTTATACTTCGTTGCATCAAAAGTTTTTCCTGACGCTACAAATGTACTAGCAATAGCTAATACAATTTTACGGTCCACCGTCCAGCCTGCAGCCTTTGATACATCCTCTACTGTATTGGCAAATTCATTTTCAATCATCACATAATCCATATTTATCACACTCCTTTACCCGTTTTACGTAACATAATGTGAGAAAGATTCACCCTCTTTGTAACAATTAACATAAAAAGTAAACATAATTTAATGTATGTTACTTACTTTATTTGATTTAATAGAAAATATTAACAACCTATAAAGGAGGTATGGCCGATGTTAGCAAAAACCACAAAGAAACTATTATTTACCACGACCTTAAAGGATCGATTAAATCTATTCCTTTTTCTAAGAAATTCATCCAATAATATCGCTTTACATACTCTTTTCCATAAAAATTAATATCGAAACACTGAACGCCCAAAATCAATACTCAATATAAGAAAAGAGTCATGTGTCCTAAAGCCTCCCTTTCCATACAATAACTTTTCTACGTCCAGATAAAAAAACAGCGGCAGAAAAACTTTGCCGCTGTACAGATAACTTGTTAAATTAACCCTAGCTCTTGCAGTTCTTCAGATGTGAAGGCTCTCGACCTTGTTAGGAAACGTTTTCCTTCTACGCCCTCGAGTGAAAACATGCCGCCTCTACCATCCACCACATCCAATATGATTTGTGTATGCTTCCAGTAATCATATTGATTTTTATGCATATAGAAAGGAGCACCACTCACTTCACCAAGACACACATCCTGATCTCCTATTAGCAAATCCCCTTCTGGATAACACATTGGTGAGGAGCCATCACAGCATCCACCTGATTGATGAAACATAACGGGCCCATGTTTCTCTTTTAATAGATCGATTAGTGCTAGCGCTTCTTCCGTAGCTAATACACGTTCAACCACGCTCATGCACCTCCCTACGAATTAGAAGAAACCAAGTTTGTTTTCGCTATAGCTAACTAATAAGTTTTTCGTTTGTTGGTAATGCGCTAACATCATTTTATGATTTTCACGACCAACACCAGACATTTTGTAGCCACCGAATGCAGCATGTGCAGGATATGCATGGTAACAGTTTGTCCAAACACGACCAGCTTGAATTTCACGACCGAAGCGATATGCCGTATTAATATCTCTCGTCCAAACACCTGATCCTAAACCGTATAATGTATCATTAGCAATTTCCAATGCTTCCTCTTTGGTTTTAAATGTCGTGACAGCAACTACTGGTCCAAAAATTTCTTCTTGGAATATACGCATTTTATTATGCCCTTTGAAAACAGTCGGTTTAATGTAGTAGCCATTTTCAAAGCCTTCACCTACATTATTTTTGTCTCCTCCAATTAGACATTCCGCACCTTCTTGCTTACCAATATCTAAATAAGAAAGAATTTTTTCCATTTGCTCACTAGATGCCTGTGCACCCATCATTGTGTTTGGATCAAGTGGGTTGCCAACTTTAATGGCTTCTACTCGCTGTAATACGCGCTCCATAAATTTGTCGTAAATAGATTCTTGAATCAGTGCACGGGAAGGACAAGTACATACTTCCCCTTGATTTAGAGCGAATAGCACAAAGCCCTCAACAGCTTTATCTAAAAAGGCATCATCTTTATCCATAATATCTTCAAAGAAAATGTTTGGCGACTTACCACCCAGTTCTAATGTTACTGGAATAAGGTTTTGAGAAGCATATTGCATAATTAAACGCCCTGTTGTAGTCTCACCTGTAAAGGCAATCTTACCAATGCGTGGATTTGATGCAAGCGGTTTCCCTGCTTCTAAGCCAAATCCATTCACAACATTAATGACACCTGGTGGTAGTAAATCTTCTATTAATTCTAAAAGCACCATAATCGATGCTGGTGTTTGTTCTGCAGGTTTTAATACGACACAGTTTCCAGCTGC
Source organism: Lysinibacillus capsici (assembly GCF_020217405.1). Taxonomy (NCBI): domain Bacteria; kingdom Bacillati; phylum Bacillota; class Bacilli; order Caryophanales; family Bacillaceae; genus Lysinibacillus; species Lysinibacillus capsici. The sequence continues at coordinate 4,611,899 of NZ_CP084108.1, forward strand.
AAGTGCTGGAGCAAGCTTCCATACAGCCATTAATAACGGGAAGTTCCAAGGTATGATTTGGCCGACTACGCCAATTGGCTCGTGGAAATGATAAGCAACTGTATCGTTATCAATTTGGCTTACTGAGCCCTCTTGAGCACGTAATACCCCAGCAAAATAACGAAAATGATCAATTGCAAGAGGGATGTCTGCATTTAATGTTTCGCGTACCGCTTTACCGTTATCCCATGTTTCAGCAACGGCTAGCTTTTCTAAATTTTGCTCGATACGGTCCGCAATTTTAAGTAAAATGTTTGCGCGTTCGGTTGGTGATGTTTTGCCCCATGCATCCTTAGCAGCATGTGCCGCATCTAATGCATGTTCAATATCCTCAGCTGTGGAACGTGCTATTTGTGTAAAAACTTGTCCAGTAACAGGAGTAACGTTATCAAAGTACTGACCCTTCACTGGGGGTGTCCATTCGCCACCGATATAATTATCATATTTCTCTTTGAATTGAACTACCGATCCTTCAGTGTTTGGAAATGCATAAACCATTTTACTTCTCCCCTTTACACAATTTAATGAGAACTATCTACAAAAAACGTTATTTTATATCGGAATAACAATATTTTCATAGAAACCCTCTCACCTAATATATTGTCAGAAACATAAAATAATTTCAACTTTTTCAAAAACTTTTCCAACTAATTTATTTTTGCTAGAAAAGCTTCTAGCATTCACTGTATGTGAGCCGTTAAGGTATACTTAAAAATAATATAAAATATAGGAGAACAATATGCGTATTAATAAATATTTAAGTGAAACAGGCATCATATCTCGTCGTGGCGCTGATAAATGGATAGCAGAAGGAAAGGTAACGATTAACGGGGAAGTGGCAACAGTTGGTAGTCAAGTTGAAGCAGGAGACATTGTTTGCGTGGATGGTAAAGAGGTAAAGAAAGAACAACAGCTTGTTTACATTGCTCTGAATAAACCTGTCGGGATTACAAGTACAACAGAGCGTCATATAAAAGGCAATGTTGTTGATTTTGTCAATCATCCTCTACGTATTTTTCATATTGGGCGTCTTGATAAGGAGTCAGAGGGCCTATTGTTGTTAACGAATGATGGCGATATTGTCAATAAAATTCTACGTGCTGAAAATCATCATGAAAAAGAATATATTGTTCAAGTTGATAAGCCTATAACTGCGCAATTTATCCAAAAAATGGGTGCAGGTGTCGATATTTTAGATACAACAACCTTACCATGTCATGTGGAAAAAATTTCAGAGAAAGTCTTTAAAATCATTTTAGAGCAAGGCTTAAACCGCCAAATTCGTCGAATGTGCTCAGCTCTAGGGTATTCCGTTAAGCGTCTCCAGCGCATTCGTATTATGAATATTAAGCTTGGTAATTTAAAGGTAGGGCAATGGCGTGATTTAACGGAGAAGGAACGAACAGAGCTATTCAAACTACTCAATTACACACCAAAATAGACACATCCAAAGGGAGGGGCGAGGACTATGATATCCATTCAAAGCACAGAACAACTAACAGGGGTACGAATTAGCGCGGATTATTGGGATTTAGATGAACTAATTAATGCTATTTATAAAGTAACTGGTGATGAAAATAAATATTATGATTATCAGGGTCCTCGACTACGTATTTTAAGCGTTTGCTATAAACTAAGACATGCTATGCTTGGTGAGCATCACCTAGAGTTTGTTAGTAATGGACTTAATAAGAGTGTTCTAACACAACATGAAGTCATCTTTCCAAATAAGAATGTCTATTTTTCAACAGAGATTCTTTGGCCAGAAATTATCTTTAGTGCAATCGCATTAAATGATTTTATTGACCTACACCAAAAATTAAACAATGCTTCTATATGGAATCATGAGATAGCTATTATACGCAAATTTCAAGCGGCTATTGCTGAATGTTTAGAACAGGAGGTAAGTGATGAAGATTATGTTGTGTTTTTAAGAATGTTACATGCTAAAAATCCCTTAACTTTCCGTTTTGCAACACAGTACGTGGATGTTCTAAATCTAGAATATATTGATTTAAGTAAAGAGGAACGTCATGCACATTTAGCTGCATTTGCTGTGCGATTAATGGTAGAGGACCATGAATATGTTGCATTAAAATCCCACCTGATGGAAGCAGCTATTGCAACGAAACAAGCATTACATGATATTCAAATTCAACTTAATTATCCTGAAGAAATACTGTGGTGAACGAATCATGCCGTCTCAAAATAATTGAGACGGCTGTTTTTCTATTCAATTGTTTTGTAGGCCATTTTATGAATAACTTCCTTGTGCTGAGGATAATCTGCTAAAAGCTCTTCCTGTGTGAACAATTCAAAATCCTCAAAGTCAAAGCCTGGCGCCACCATACATCCGACTAAACTAAACGTATCCGATTCCTCCACCGACGAGCCAAAAATTGTATGCTTTGGTACTGCAAGTTGAGGGACTTCCCCAGCTTCTATATTCAATCCAAGCTTCTTCGCTTCATATGTCCCATCTGGGAAAATCATATGAACTGTTAGTGGGCTTCCTGCGTGATAATACCATAGCTCGTCCGATTGTAGACGATGTAAATGAGAAATATCCTGTGAGCGCAGGAGGAAATATATACTAGTATAAATCGGTCTCTGTACATCTCTCACTGCTATATCGTCCGATGCACGAAACGATGAAATGTAATAGCCCCCTTCAGGATGTTCGGCTAACTTTAAATGTTCAATAAAATATTGTGCTGAATACTTCAAAAAGCATCACTCCTTTTTTCAACCTTACCAAAAAGTAAAGTGGAAATGCTACCTTTGATTTCCCTTCATCATGCAAGCCGAAAAGGACATCTCAAAATGAGATGTCCTACCATTTTTATAATCCGCCTAAATAAGCTGCCTTTACTTGCTCGCTCTCTTGTAGCTCCTTTGCTGAACCAGATAAAACAATACGCCCTGTTTCAAGTACATATGCACGGTTAGCGACAGATAATGCCATATTAGCATTTTGCTCTACAAGTAATACGGTTGTTCCTTCTTTATTAACCTGCTCAATAATATTGAATATATTTTTCACCATCAACGGGGCAAGACCCATCGAAGGCTCATCCATTAATAACAGTTTTGGTTTTGCCATTAAGGCACGCCCCATCGCCAGCATCTGCTGTTCCCCACCAGACAATGTACCTGACTGCTGTTTTCGGCGCTCTAATAATCGTGGAAATAACTCGAAAACATGATCCATATCTTTCTTAATACCTGCTTTATCATTACGCAGATACGCACCAAGCTCTAAGTTTTCCTCAACTGACATATTAGCAAAAACACGGCGTCCTTCTGGAACGTGAGAAATCCCTGATTTAACAATAGTTTGTGCCGCTTTCCCAGCTATCGAAAAGCCTTCGTATTCAATAATGCCACCTTTTGGCTTTAATAAACCTGACAATGTCTTTAAGAGCGTACTTTTTCCAGCACCATTTGCACCGATTAATGTTACAATTTCACCCTCGTTTACTTCTAAAGAGAGGCCCTTTAATGCTTGGATGTTGCCATAAAAAACATCGATATTTTGTACTTTTAGCATTAGCCGATAACCTCCTCACCAAGGTACGCTTCTATTACCTTTGGATTGTTGCGAATTTCTTCTGGTGTCCCGTCAGCGATTAATTGTCCGTGATCAAGTACGTAAATACGCTCACAAATACCCATAACTAAGCTCATATCATGCTCAATCAGTAATATTGTTAAGCCGAACTCTTTACGAATAAATGCAATTAACTCCATTAAATCATGAGTTTCTTGTGGGTTCATCCCTGCTGCTGGTTCATCCAATAAGAGTAGTTTGGGATTTGCCGCTAACGCACGAGCAATCTCTAAACGACGTTGCATCCCGTATGGTAAATTCTTAGCTAGCTCATCTTTATAAACATCTAAGCCAAAGATTTTTAAGAACTCGATTGACTGTTGCTCCATTTCGGCTTCACCTTTGAAATGTGTAGGTAAACGAAATATAGAAGCCCACATAGAATGCTTTGCAAGTGAATGATTGGCTACCTTTACATTGTCAAGAACAGATAGTTCTTTAAATAATCGAATATTTTGGAACGTACGGCTGATCCCTTTCTGTGTAACCTGATAGGGTGCAAGTCCATTCAATTTCATACCATTAAAAGTAATTGTACCTTCCGTAGGTGTATATACCCCTGTTAACATATTAAAGCTAGTTGTTTTCCCAGCTCCGTTTGGCCCAATAAGTCCTACCAACTCGCCTTGGTTAAGGTACATATTAACGCCCTGTACTGCCTTTAAACCACCGAATTGAATACCCATATTTTCAACATTGATAAGAAGGTTTCCAGTCATTATTTCGTACCTCCCTTTTTACCAAACTTAAATAATTGTGTTATCTCTTTCGTTCCCATTAAGCCTGTTGGACGATAAAGCATCACGATAATTAATACTAGACTGTAAATAATCATACGCGTTTCTGGGAAGTTTGCTAGATAAGTAGACACGACTGTTAGGAAAATCGCAGCAATCACTGAACCAGAAAGACTTCCTAAACCACCAAGTACAACGTAAATTAAAATATCAAATGATTTTAAGAAACCGAATGTTGTCGGTTGGATAATGTAAAAGTTATGTGCAAAAATGGCCCCTGCTAGACCTGCGAAGAAAGAACCAATAGCGAATGCAACAACTTTATAGTAAGTTGTGTTAATACCCATCGCGTCTGCTGCTATTTCATCTTCTCGAATGGAAATACACGCACGCCCATGACGAGAATTTGTAAAGTTTGAGATAACTAGAATCGTTAACACTACGCCAAAGAATGCGTATGTCCAGTTCGATAAATATTTAACCTGCATCCCTGCTGCGCCACCAACATAATCCGTATTTAAAAAGATAATACGAATAATCTCTGCAAATCCTAGTGTAGCAATCGCTAAGTAATCCCCTTTTAAACGAAGCGTTGGAATCCCTACGATTAAACCAGCAACTGCTGCTGCTGTAGCCCCTAATAGGATGGCCAATGGGAATGGTAACATTAACTTTGTTGTAATAATAGCTGATACATATGCTCCCACTGCGAGGAATCCAGCATGCCCAATTGAAAACTGTCCAGTAACACCAATAACAATATGCAAGCTGACAGCCAACATGATGTTAATACACATTGTAATCAACATATTTTTATAGTACAAATCAATTACTTCTGTTGTAATCAACAATTGTACCACTGCATAGATGACTAGCGCTATTACGGCATAGCCCCAGAAAACTTTAGACTTTTTCATAAAACCGCTCACCTACACTTTCTCACGGGCGTTTTTACCAAAGATACCCGATGGTCTGAAGATTAAGATTAAAATTAAAATAACGAATGCCGCTGCATCACGCCATAACGAGAAGCCAAGTGCACTTACTAAGGACTCTACAACACCTAGTAACATACCACCAACCATAGCGCCAGGGATGATACCAATACCACCAAGAACAGCTGCGATAAATGCTTTAACCCCAGGAATAACACCCATTAACGGGTCAATTTTTGTATAATAAACCCCGAAGATAACACCTGCAGCACCAGCTAAAGCTGAACCAATCGCAAACGTTGCAGAGATTGTATTGTCAACGTTAATACCCATTAAGCGAGCTGCATCTGCATCGTGGGAAACGGCACGCATCGCTTTACCGATTTTTGTTTTATGTACGATGAATTGTAAAAGAATCATCAGTACAACTGCGACTGATAAAATTAAGATGGAAGTACTGCTGATTTGAACGCCAAAAACATCTAGTGATTTATTTTTGAAAACTTCAGGATATGCTGCTGGTTGAGCACCTCTGAAAAAAATCGTTGTATATTCAATTAATAGCGATACACCAATCGCTGTAATTAAAGCTGCGATACGTGTCGCATTTCGTAAACGTTTATAGGCGATACGTTCAATTAATACACCAAAAATCGCACAAACTAACATCGCCAATAATAATGCTGGGAAGAAACCAAGCTCCCATTTAGCAATAGCGTAAAAGCCAATAAATGACCCAATCATGAAGACATCACCATGAGCAAAGTTAATCAGCTTGATAATACCGTATACCATCGTATACCCTAACGCTATTAACGCGTAGATACTTCCAAGTGAAATACCGTTCACAAGTTGCTGTATCCATTCCATGCGCATTCACTCCTTTAAATTTTCTGAAAATTGAAAAATAAGTACATAGATCGATACTAAAAGTTATGTTTTGCTCTACGATTCTAGTTATCTAACACACAAAAAGGGAAGGCGTGTTTACCCGCCTCCCCCTTGCTTACAAAACATTAAGGATTAACTTTAGAGTTGAACACTTGTTTACCGTCTTTAAATTCAAGAACTGTTGCTGTTTTAATTGGGTTATGGTTTTCGTCAACTGAGAAAGTACCTGTTACTAAAGAAAGATCTTTTGTTGCAGCTAATTCATTTTTAATTGCTTCCCCATCTGTAGAGCCTGCACGTTTAATTGCATCAGCAATGTAGTAAATTGTGTCATAACCAAGTGCGTTGAATGCGTCTGGTGCTTTATCACCATTAGCCGCTTTAAAGGCCTTTACGAAATCTTGAATTTTTTGATCTGGGTCTTCAGCAGAGTAGTGGTTTGTGATGTATGTGTTATTCAATGCATCTGCGCCAGCTAATTCGATTAAAGTTGGAGAATCCCAACCATCAGCACCCATCAGAGGTACATCAATGCCCATTTCACGTGCTTGTTTAACAATCAAACCTACTTCTTCATAATATCCAGGGATAAAGATAAAGTCTGGATTTGCTGCTTTAATATTTGTTAATTGTGTACGGAAGTCTGTATCCTTCGCTACATAAGCTTCTTCTTTTACAACTTTTCCGCCACTCTTCGTAATCGTTTCTTTAAAGGATTTTGCTAAACCTTTTGCATAATCTGATGCATTATCTGCAAAAATAGCTACATTTTTCGCATCTAGCTCACCTGAAGCAAAATTAGCTGCTACAATCCCTTGGAATGGGTCAATAAAGCATGTACGGAAAGCATATTCATTAACACTGCCATCCTCATTTACTGTGATATTTGGTGCTGTACCAGAACCCGTAACAATCGGAATTTTATTATCATTTGCAATTTGAACAGTTGCTACTGTATTACCTGAAGTCGCAGGTGCTAGCATTGCTACTACTTTATCCTGCGTTGCTAGTTTAATAGCAGCTGAAGTTGCTTCAGAGTTCTCTGATTTATTATCTACTTTAATCAGTTCAATTTTCTTACCATCAATACCGCCAGCATCATTAATTTCTTTTACAGCCAGTTCTGCACCTAGCCCAATAGAGGAACCATAAGATGCTACATTCCCTGAAAGCTCTAAGTTGGCACCAATTTTAATTGTATCGCCATCAGATGAGCCTCCGCCTGATGATGAGCCTCCGCCAGAACTTGAATCGTCTCCGTTACCGCAACCAGCAAGAACACCAGCAAGTAATGAAGATGCTACTAAAAGTGAACCGAACTTCTTAAGCTTTTTGCTCTCTCTCATAATTAAATTCCCCCTGAAAATTTCTCAAATATTAGATATTTCTGATAATTATAAACAATTAAATTCATTTACTCAATAGCCAAAATAATTATTTATAACTATCTAAAAACAAAAGAAAATATTATTCATATAAGCCTTTTTCATTGTAAGACATTCTTTATATTTAGTCTAGAGTGATTTTTCAGTATAATTAGTTATTTGTGAATTATCTTTTAATTCAAACTATAGACTAGTACAAAACTATCAGATGAAATTATTTTTTCAAAATAAATTCTAGTTGATTGAAAGAACCCCTTCATCTATTACAATTATTTCCCTGAAAATAATCATAGGACTACGAGTAACTAATTGCTGATACCTGTACTGCAAATGGGAAAAGCTTAGAGTGGGCTTCCCCATACTCTAAGCTTTTTTTAGTTCAAACACACAAAGGCGCTCATTAATATTTGTTTCATTTTCTAAATGCACTTCATGAAGCAACTCAAATGGTGTTCCATGATGTAAAAATTGTAAATAATCGTAAGGCGGATAATATAAAATTATATGAATATCTCGCATGCGTTGCTCATAGGATTTCCAAATATTATGAATGACTGTGCGAAAAATATGGATGGAAAAGGGATTAAAAAAGAAAAACACATTATCACGTGACTTTATTTCATATGATTCGGCTATTGTATGAATAAACTTAATAGGGGCATGTGCTCTCACTTTTTGAAGATAACTACGTTTATTTTCTTCAGCCTCGGTATAAAAACCCGCATCCATTTCTATCCCAATGGTTGGTATATGAAACTTATGGTGCACAAAAATAGGAACTCTTCCTTTCCCGCACCCCATATCAATAAATACTGGATTGTCAGGCATCTGATACGTAGCGAATAATTGCTCCAATCCACTGTAGGGTGTTGGCTCATAACGATGATAGTGTGCAAGCTTAGGAAAGCCATATTGCTCTCCCACCGTGTTTATATGCAAATGTTTATCAAATTGCTGTTCATTCATATGAAAGGACTCCTCAGAAAAGAATGCTTTATTTTAACACGATAAAAAGCAAAAACCATACCCAAAGATATCGGATATGGTTATTTTCTAACGACCTCTACGTTTAAATTTAACAACAAAGAGAAGTGCGAGAAGGAGTAGCACTAGACATGTAATGGCTGTAAACACTGTATTTTTATCAATAACAGGCCCGTGATTTGCAGCTTCACTATTCGCACCAGGCATTCCCATTGGGACTCCATTTCCATCAGGAGGTTGCATTTGTTCTCCATTTTGTCCATCTCTCGGACCACCGCCCCCTCTATTAAAAGGTGGACTCTTTGATGGGTCAAAGTCCTCTGGTAGCTGACTTGGATCAAATTCATCTGGCATCGAATTCATTTCACCATTTTCACTTGGCATGGGCATACCCATATTGTCCTGAGAAGACGTAGATGCTTCCACTACAAGCTCCCCAGACAGTTGCTTTAATATAGATTCTGAGCGCCGTTTGGAAAATTCAGGCAAGCTATTTTCACCTTCAACTGCTTCTAAAAATTGCTCCGTAGTAGAGAACTTGGTTGGATCTGCCTCCACATAAGTAGTTAATAGTACAGCTAACTTTTTAGTAATAGTTTGCACATAATCTTCTGTTAAATAAGTTGTCGCTAGCTCTTCTAGATACTCTTCATATTTGGCACGGTATTCTTCATTAGCAAGCAATGCATTTAGGAGTGGCCGCTCCTCTAATGTTGTGCCAGAAACAGGGGTTGTTACACTAAAATTAATAGCACTATCATTTAATAAATTGCCTGACATGCCTATTCCCATGTCAAAGCCGCCACCTCGTTGTTGCTTATCCCCATCAACCGTTTGATCGGGTTGTCCATTGTTTTGTACCACTGGTTTTTCCGTAGTAGTAGCGTCAGCTTGATTTTCACCGTTTCCTCCTGCTATTCTACCGCCTCCAGCCCCAAAGCCACCAAAGGACATGTTGTAATCCCAAGGAATAATAGAAAATACACCGTTCTGTTCATATAAATAATAGTTATGTTTCATATTCCCTTGATAACTATCTAAATTCACAAGTGCTGTGTTGACAGCAAAATAACGTAACATTTCATCGACATCGATATACTTTTCTATGTTTCCGCCATTATTAATAGCATCTAGCATTTCAACAAGCTTTGATTGTTCAATATTACCTTCGTTAGTTTTTAATCCAATGCCTGTATAGTCTTCGATATCGTCGCTAATATATTTTAAATCGCTGCCTGTCCCATCTGGCTTATATAAAAAGCCATCATTAGAGCCGTAATTATTAGCCAGGAATGTCTCATCCACAGCTTCTACCCCTAAAAACAAACCCCGCTCCTCACCATTCACTGTGACATACATATAGGAGTGTGCTGGTGTTGGTAAACCCATTTGCTCCATCAGTTCATAGGAGATATACTCTCTCATTAATGTAGAGTCACTATAATTATTGTTTAAATTTAATTTTTTTAAGCCATACAAGCTTTGTGTATCATCATAATAATCAAAATCGATTTTTAAGCTATAGCGATCTGAGTCACTATTGACAACCGATCGTAATGATAGATTGCCCTTTGTCCGAATAGCAACATTCTCAACTTTCTTGCCGTTTACTGTAATATCTGCTTGTTTTAATTCTTCTGCAGAAGCATTTTCGAGCATGTCAGCCCAATCTTCCTCAGCAATTTCAATATCAACTGTTGTTACTTTATTTTTATTAAATACTATATTCTCATAGGAGAACTCAGAATTTTTCGTTTCAATGCCTACATTCGGAAGTACAGCATATATCACGACAAAGAGCAGGAGTAAAATCACCATGCATAGATAGACAATTCGTGTTTTAATCATAGCCGTCACCTCTCATCGTAGTTCTATTTGTTAATGAGGTCATTACGCTGTGAAATTCCCATCATAGCTCAGCATAATGGCTGATTTTACACCAGCTACCTTTGTTAGTTCATCCATCAATTTTGCATCATTTTGTTTTACACGAATTTCATAAGTTGTTTCGATTTCATTCTGTTGCATAATGGATTTTGATTTGAGAGCGAATTTTTTGGTTTGCGCAGCAATAATTCGCTCAATTTCAGCATTAACCAACTCTTCTTCAAACTTTACAATCAGTAAATACGGATTTTCTACCGTTATTTTATTAACGAATATGAGCAATACAAGTCCTATTAAAACAGCACCAATAATCACTAATGGAATAAAGCCAGCACCACATAAAATACCTGAAACAATTGCCCAGAAAATATAGACTAAATCCATTGGATCCTTAATAGGTGTTCGGAAACGTACAATAGATAAAGCACCAACCATACCAAGTGACAGCAAAACATTTGAACTGATTCCCATAATCACTAGTGCTGTTGCCATTGTCATTATAAGTAGTGAGATATTGAATGAATGGGAATAAATGACTCCATTAAAGGTCTTCTTATAAACAGCATAAATGAAAAGCCCAATAAAAAACGCGACTACTAAACCAATAATTGAATCGATTAATGAAAATGAGGTTGTTTTTTCTAAAAAGTTGGATTTAAAAATATCACTAAATTTAATTGTATCCATTGTACATGCTCCTTTATTATTAGCCGTACATACGACTAAGTTGATATTTTGAATAGGCCTCAGCACGAGTATCTACTGACTGTAGTAAATACTTGATGATGTCTGGTAGATACTCATCGTACTTTACCTCTAAAATTACAAGATTCGGCTCCAGCACATCGACCATCGGCAAGTTTTGATTAAACATATCAGTGTTGCGTAGACTCGATTGCACCTTACTATCAAATGTCACACGCACATTGCCAAACGGATAGATATAGGCTTCTCGCTCGTAATCCACTACCGTAGTAGGTCGCAACTGGCTGTAATTCATCTCATGATATAAATCTCGAATTAGCGCTCGATCATCATTCTCCATCCAGGCTATCTCGCCAATACGTAGGTTTTCATACTCAGCTTGAGATATTGAACATTTTGTTTTAAAGGTTACATTGTTACGCTTACTCTTCCGCTCAAGATTAATAACATCACTAGATTTGCCATATATGCGTACTCGATATTTATCTCGATTAATAAAGCCTTCCTTTTTCTCATTTAACACTTTATTGGCAAAATTATCGAAGTACGTACTACGAATCAAATATTTACCGTCTAAGCCAGCATGTTGATCTCGCTGCATAACGTGCTGAAGCTTGGTTTTTAATAATGCATAATCTGGATAGGAGATCGCTTGTTTTATTTCTTGGCGACCATTTGGATTAAATGAAGTAATTATTGGCATCTCATCACTCTCCCTACTTGTATTAGTGTCAGACTGACAAACCTTCAATGATGCTCGTCCCTTTGTTCATTTCCCGTCTACAACGTTTACTATAAAGGGCTTTTGTGTCAGGCAGATGTCAGCTTTACAAATTCTTCAACTCTCTTTTACAATACAAAGCTGATTTCTGGGAGACGGATTAAATCAACATAAAAAGGCTACTACACTCTTATAGCGCAGTAGCCTTTTGCAATACTAATTCAAAATGTGTTCCAGAGGGATTGCTTTCGATTAATCGCAAATCGCCCCCTACAGATTGGGCCATCATTTTACTAAGTGGTAATCCTAAACCCAAGCCGCGAACAGTATATTTTTTATTTTCTCCTCTATAAAAGCGCTCAAAAATAAATGCCTGATCCTCTAAAGGGATTCCTTGTCCTGTGTCCTTCACTAACACTGACAGAGTCTCCTCTTGATCTATCACCGTCAAGGTTATTGTTCCTTTGTCCATCGCCTGTTTAGCATTGGTTAATAGGTTTGTAATGATTTGTTGGATACGAACAATATCTACCTGTACCAACGCAGGGTGTTCCAGTAAATGTAAATGAACTTTTACATGTTCATCTTCCTGTATTACTTCCCACTGTGCCACCGCCTCTCGTAGTAGCTGATTAACCTCAACTGACTCTATCTGCACAGGGATAGCATCGACAGCAAAATGGTTAAAGGCAAGTAAGTCACCAACCATTGTTTTCATTTTTGTCGTTTCGACCATAGCCATTTCAATGAATTCCATAGCATCCTGTCCCGTTACAACACCATCTCTTACAGCCTGTAATAAACCACTTATAGAGGTGACAGGTGTTTTCAATTCATGGGTGACACCTGCTAGTAATTCCGTTCGAGTTTTCTCCAGCTGTTCTAATTTATTTGCCATATTTTTAAAGGAGGAAACAAGCTCATAGACCTCCTCTTCCTTACTATCTTGAGGCAAATCAATTGCATAATTGCCTTCTTGTACATGCTTGGCAGCCTCTGCTACTTGTTTAATGGGATGGGCCAAGCGCTTTGACAGAAAGTAAATAGCGATCCAGCCTAATAATGCTAATGCTCCAATTAATATGGCAAGCTGTCCATATGCTTGGTTAACTCTTGTTAAATTCTCCTTCTTCTCCATCACCAGGGCCCAGCCCAATAACTCATGATTATTTTCTATCTTTCTTTTCACTACATATTCAGGTTCAAGTCCATCCTTTATTTCCTTAGTACCTTCTTTTCCATCCAACAAGCCAGCTACATTTTTGGCACTATCAGGTGGTACTGGACGGTTGCTTGTCAGTATATTTCCCTCTGTATCTACAACATACAAAATCGGATCGATCTCTTTCATATTAAAACGCTGACGATCCCCTATGAAACCTGGAATACCATTTATAGGTCCATTTGTATCCGTTAAACGATAGACTGTCTCGTCTGCTAAAAACTCCATTAATTCTAATCGGTTTTCAAATGTTGTATGACGAATCCACGCTGCTGAGATCAAAGATATAATAGCTAAGCCTATAAAGAGTGTCAGTAAATATCGGCTCGTCCAATATTGAAGTAAGGATATTCGCTTATTTTTTTTGAACACTTAGCTGATACCCCAATCCACGTAGTGTCTTTATTTCTCCTTCCGCCTCATCCCATTCTTTTAAAGCCTTCCTAAGCCTCTTTATAGCTAAATCTACAGCACGATCACTACCCTCATACTCCCATCCCCAAACTTGATCTATAAGCTGATCACGGGTAAATGTTTGATTAGGGTGGTCAGCTAAAAACATGAGCACTGATAAATCTCTTGGCGTTAATACAATCTCTTCTCCATGCAAAAGCACTTTATGCGCTTTACAATCAATCACTAGAGATCCATACTGCTTACTAGTAGCTGAATCAGGACTACCTACAGCCCGTCTTAAAACAGCCCTCACTCTTGCAACAACTTCATCTGCGATAAAAGGCTTGCCAATATAATCATCTGCCCCATGATCAAACCCCTCTAGACGGTAATTAACCTCACCTAATGCTGTTAACATGATAACTGGGCAAGTACTTCGTTCTCTTATTTCTTTTAAAATGGTCCAACCATTTTTTTCTGGCAACATAATATCTAGCAACACTAGATCTGGCTGTGTTTCACGAAACATGACCAAGGCTTGACCACCATTGAAACATTGTGTCACACTATAACCCACTTTTTGTAAATACACCTTTAAAACCTGGCTTATTGGATATTCATCCTCTATTACTAGAATGTTTGCCAAAGTCAATCACCTCGCTACTCGTTCACTCTTATGTTCATTATAGCACTGGATTATGTCAGTTAAATGTCAGCCTATCCATTACCCATTAACTACTAGCACAGATAATATAGAGGACATCTATTGACAATGTCTTCCTCAGCCACTTATCATTGAGTGCGAATGATAATCAATGATAATTCATTCAAAAACCTAGTAAATGAAATTAAGGGGGGTAAAAGCATGATTATTGTAACTAATCGTATTCAAGTAAAACCCGGTTTTGCTGCGAGAATGGCACCAAATTTTACAAAGCCAGGTCCTCTGCAACAGTTTGAAGGCTTTCATAAAGTAGAGGTATTAATTTCAACTGATGATCCTACTTATGATGAAATGAGTGTTAATATGTATTGGGAATCTAAGGAGCATTTCCAAGCATGGCGTAATAGCGATGCATTTGCTGCAGCCCATCAACGCCCAGATTCGGGTTCTGAGGGAGAAAAGGCTGACAGTCCAATTATCGGCAGCAAAATAGTGGTGGCGGAATTAGCTTCTTCTATTGAAGCGTTAAATTAGTAAACGACGATTAAATTACTTATACATTATCTTCTGATTCTATCTAAAAAGCCCTGCATGTTGAACGATCATGCAGGGTCTTTTTTCTTGGTATAACAAACACTGATTAAATCAATATAAAAGAATGACTAGTATATAGCCCAGCACGGATAGACAGACTGAGCCAATTAAACCTGCAATAAATGCCTTTACACCTAGCTCCTTAAACGTTTTCATCTCAACATTTAGTCCTAGACCAGCCATTGCCATCGCAATTAAGATATAAGCAGTATCTACTAATACTTGCGATACATTCGCTGGTATAATCCCTAAGGAGTTGATAGCACTCATCGCTAAAAATCCTAAAATAAACCACGGTATGATGGATAAAGAAAACGCTTTTTTCTCTTCACGTTTGTCCATTCTTCGATAGAAAATACCAATAACAATCGCTACAGGTACGAGCAGGGCCACACGTGTTAATTTTACAATGACAGCTATATCAATTGCTTCATTTCCACCAGCAGATGCAGCTGCAATTACATGAGCAATTTCATGTAATGTCCCCCCTGCGAAAATACCATACGCAGTAGGTGTTAAATCGATGATGGAATAGAGTACCGTATAAATAAGTGTAAATATAGTCCCCAATAACGCAACAATCGCTGCCCCTACCGCCGTTTCCTTTTCATTTGCTTTAATTTGAGGTGCAATTGCCACTACTGCAGCAGCTCCGCAAATGGCAGTCCCGCAAGCTGTTAATATCCCTAGCTTTTGATCGACTTTAAATATTTTTGTTAGGCCGTACACAACAATTAATGCAAATAGCAAATTAATAACTGCAATAAAAAAAACGTTAGCTCCCGCATGATAAATATCTGCCAAATTTAAGCGCATACCCAATAAAATAATACCAAAGCGTAATAGCTTCTTGCTGGAAAATGAAATACCTACTTGCCAAGAATCTTGTACTTTAAATGCTGCTCGCCAGGTCATCCCTAATATAATGGCAATAACCAACTGTCCCAATATTGAAAGGAAAGGAAATGTGGCAATATATTTCGCTACTAAAGCAATAAGAAGCGTTAATAATATTCCCTTCAAGAAATTTGGACTAAGGGTGGATTTTAATTTATGTTGTCTATTAACCATGATGTTCACTTCTTTCTCCCTTGTTGATTATTACTTTAATAAAGAGTGCACTATTAGTAAAATACATATATATAATTATTATTATTAATATTTCTAATAATAGAGGTGAAGATATGCAATTGGATACTTTAAAAACATTTGTCACACTGGTTGAGGTCAATAATTTTACAAAGACCTCTGAAATACTTCATATTTCACAACCAAGTGTTAGCTTACACATTAAGAATCTAGAGCAAGAATTACAAACAACCTTATTTATTCGCTCCCCAAAATCGGTGCAAATTACAGCAACTGGTGAAATTCTTTATAAACGAGCAAAGCAAATCATGGCGATAGCTGAAGCTGCAAAAGAAGATATCGCTGCCTATCATCAAGAGGTACTGGGTACTCTAGTCATTGGGGCAAGCTTTACAATTGGCGAATATATATTACCTCCAATCATTGCAAGCTTACAGCAACAATTCCCACAACTTGAACTTCAAATTATTATTGGCAATACAAAAGAAATCATTCAATATACAAAATTACTGCAAGTCGATATTGGTCTAATTGAAGGACAGGCTCATGATAATGAACTAGTCATTAAGCCATTTATGCAAGATGAGTTATTTATTGTTAGTGACAGTAATCATCCTCTTACAAAGCAACAATCTCTGACTGCTGATAAACTCCAGCAACAAAGCTGGGTTGCGCGTGAAGAAGGCTCTGGAACACGTTATTATCTGGATCATTTATTCAGAGCAAATGGTTTACAGATTCAATCGCTTTTGACTATTAGCAGTAATCAGGGCGTGAAGGAGAGCGTTATGCAGGGACTTGGTCTTTCCTTATTGTCTGCCTGTGTGATAGAACGTGAATTAAAAAATGGAGATATGACTATTCTGCGCCTTGAAGGACAGCACTTTATGCGAACATTTTCTTATCTTTGCTCACCTACCATGAAAAATAAGCGCAATGTCGACATACTGATTAATATCTTATTAAAAAAAACTTAGCGGCCTTATCTCGTCGCTAAGCTCTTTTTATGGTTCTTCTCGTATTAAAATGTTTACTTTCAATAATTTCAACAAATTTCATGGCTGCTCTAGAAAGGGGTACTGACTTCAAATAACACATACCAATGCTTCTCGTAGGAATACTTTCCATTAAAGTTAATTCATAAAGAAGACCTCGTTGAAGATAGTCCTTTGAAAATTCCTTTGTTACACATGCAATGCCAAGGTTACTACGCGCAAACTCGAGTACCAAATCATGTGAGCCTAGCTCAAACTCTGGCTCTATGTGAACGCCTCTTGTAAAAAGATAATCTTCCACATACTTCCTTGAATTCGATTTTTTCTCTAGAAAGATAAGTGGAAATTTTAAAAGATCCTCATAGCTTAAACTTTTAGATGAAAGTGTTTTATATTTTTCCCCACAGACAAAAATATCCTGAATATCTGTACATACCGTTAACTGTAATGTTGAATCTTCTATTGGAAAATTACAAAATCCTATATCTACTTCACCTGATTTAATAAAATTACAAATTTCAGAGGTTGTTCCATTTAGCATTTGCAATTTAATATTCGGATACATTGTATGGAATGCTTCTAAATAAGGCATTAAAAAGAAACGTGAGATCGTATCTCCTACCCCTATTTTTAATTGCCCTGTTGTTAAATTTTTGAATTCAAGTAACTTTTCTTCACCAGCATCTAAAAGCCCTAAGGCAGAATTAGTATATTCAAAAAGCAGGCTACCTTCTGTTGTTAATGTCACACCTTTAGGGGTTCGATTAAAAAGACGTGTGCCAAGCTCATTTTCTAATTGCATCATTGCCTGACTAACAGCTGGCTGTGTCATATATAAATCTTTTGCTGCACTAGAAAAGCTATTATTTTTTGCTACAACACTAAAAACACGATATAAATCTAATTTCCCTATCACATAAGCACCTCTTATAGCTATTATACGAACTATTAATTTTACTTATATCATTAACGAGCCTTATAGTAAAATCATATGGATTTTATATCACTTTATGCTAGATAGAATGAGGAGAGATTAAATTGGAACGTGTAATCGGTACAGTTGTAAGAGGTCTTCGTGGTCCTATTATTAATGAAGGCGATAATATTGAACAAATTGTTGTAGATACAGTGTTAAATGCGGCACATATTGAAGGATATGCAATCGAGGATCGTGATATTGTGACAGTAACTGAATCTGTCGTGGCACGTGCACAAGGAAACTATGCTACGATTGATGATATTGCCATAGATGTAGCGGCTAAGTTTGGTGATGATACGGTAGGGGTTATTTTCCCCATCTTAAGTCGTAACCGCTTCGCCAATTGTTTAAGAGGCATCGCTAAAGGTGTAAAAAAGGTAGTATTAATGCTAAGCTACCCATCTGATGAAGTGGGTAATCACCTTGTAGATATTGATGAGCTCGATGTAAAAGGTATTAACCCATGGACGGATACACTCAATGAGGTTGAATTCCGCGAGCATTTTGGCTATAAAAAACACACATTTACTGGTGTAGATTATATTGAATACTATAAAGAGTTAATTGAAGCAGAAGGGGCTACGTGTGAGGTCATCTTCTCAAATAATCCAAAAACAATTTTAAATTACACAAAGAGTATCTTAACGTGTGATATTCATTCACGCTTCCGCACAAAACGTATTCTAACAGCGAACGGTGCTGAAAAGGTTTACAGCCTTGATAATATTTTAGCTGAATCAATTAATGGCTCTGGTTTCAATGCTGAGTATGGTCTACTTGGCTCGAACAAAGCAACAGAGGATAGTGTTAAATTATTCCCACATACTTGCCAACCAATTGTTGATGGAATCCAAGCAAAAATTAAAGAAGCTACAGGAAAAACAGTAGAAGTTATGATTTATGGTGACGGCGCATTCAAAGATCCTGTGGGTAAAATTTGGGAGCTTGCAGATCCTGTTGTATCCCCTGCATTTACCGCTGGATTACATGGAACACCGAACGAGGTTAAATTGAAATATTTAGCGGACAATGATTTTGCAGACCTTCGAGGTGAAGAACTAAAGGCTGCTATTTCTGAATACATTCAAAATAAAGATGAAGATTTAACAGGTCAAATGGCTGCACAAGGAACAACGCCTCGTCGATTAACAGACCTTATCGGTTCCTTATCTGACCTTACATCTGGTTCGGGTGACAAAGGAACACCAATGATTTACATTCAAGGCTACTTCGATAATTACACTAAATAAACAAACAAAAATGAACTCTCGTCCTCTTGAAGAGAGTTCATTTTTTTATGGCGAGGATAACAGGAATCGAACCCGTAGTCCCATTGGAAAGGGATATGCACTCCATGCACCTACCTCGTAATAGATGATTGTTGAATGCTTGCTATAGTATTACATTGTGCTCAGTCCCTTCTCTTCTTAATTGGTTAGGATTTTAATTTATTTGGAATAATTTCTTCTCGTAGCCAATGCTCACTTGTTTGAACATGTTGCGGTCTCACAAATTTCCCTAAATTATAGCGGAAATCTTCGTAATGGAATGGGCTAGTATTTCTAATGACATACCCCTCTTGTTCCCCTTCAAAGAATGATTTTCCAGTGAATGTACGTTTTATCTGTTCTTCGTCAAAAATTCCTCGGTATAGAACAGGCACTGTTTCTATACCTAACTCTGCTGCAAAGGCAACGGTTTCATCCCAGCTCAAACAAATATTTTCTGCATTCCAAATGCTAAACAAGTAGAAATAGCTTGTTAATCCTTGGTAATAAATAGAATGCTTGGCATAAACATTTTCACCACATAAGCGCCAGTCCTTTGGAATCCGATACGCAAAATTCGCGTGAAATGTTTTTACCCAATGTCTTGTAGGATGGTTGGCTGAATGAATACTTCTAGCATGCAGATAGTCTCTGTAAAGTGTTGTCCCTTCTCCATCTAACTTTTCAGTGACAACAACCTCTTTTCCAATAAAATGATTCACATTTCTAGCAACTTTATCATCATCGGTGTAGCCTCTGCTCCACGGTAAATGAAAACTTCTTGGGTATTTCATGAATTTCGTCATATTTTCACCTCCCTTTCCTAATGTCTATTTGGCAAATTGATCTGCCTCACGGAAAAAATAAAGCCTTGTTAATAAATCACCGTCTAATAAATGATAAATTTGGCTTCCCCCTCTATCTCCCGCATACTGGATTAACATATGATATTGCACTAAATGAACAACCTTTAATACAAGTTCCTTTTCAAAGCCCAACTCTAACAGAAAATGGCAAACCAGTTGAGCAGATACATTTTCATGTCCAAAATAACCATAACGCTGTTGCAAAGGTTTATATTTTTTACAAAATGGTTTACCGACATCATGAAACAATGCAGCTATTTGTAGAGCTAGTTTATCGCTCTCTAAGTAGTACTCATTGATATACGCGTACACAAAATACGTATGCTGACATAGCAAAAATTGATGGAATGGATTTTCTTGATCGAATTGATAAATTTCTTTGAAAAGTGGGACTGCTTGAAGTGTTTGAAAAAGCTCTTCATAGGTGGGGTGGCCTTGTATGAGTGAAATAAACTGTTGTCGAGAAAGATCATAGGGACTTGATTCATGAATAATATGCAATTCATTAAACCCTTCTCCTAGTGTTGGGAATTCTAAATGCTTTCTCATTTTTTCCATCACGATTAATGGTACATGCCTTTTCCTTTGCTGGTTTCTGGCTACACAGATTGAATAAGGTGTATCAAAGTAATAACATACCTTTTGCACTGTACTTGGTATTTTACGAAGTGCAAACATCCTGCGCTCTCGTTCAATATTGGTAGCATCCACAATGACAGAAAACCCTTTTGTCACTAAATCATTAAGACGTTCATATAACGTACGAAAGACTATACGTGATTTTTGCTTCGTTGAATCTCCAAATAACTCCTGACGTATAGCGTCGCTTGATAGGACAATTGCATTTTCATTTTTAGCTAACTGTTTCACAAATGTACTTTTTCCACTACCCGGCAACCCCACTGTAAAGATTACCTTCATTCTTTTCACCTCCCTTCAAGTTTCTATATCGTATGGCATGCCACATTCTTTAGTGTCTCGATAGCATTTCATCCACTTATTTTTAATAACAATTTATGATAATCAGTCATAATATGAAGCAATATTACATATAAAAAAGACGGCTCCACCTTTTTGTAGAGCAGTCTCTGTATATCAATATCTTATTACCTTACACATTTATTGTATCATAAATTTACAATAATTTCTAGACTATACTTCTTTCCGAAGTAGATGTATGATAAATTTCCTGCTTCAATCCCCCCATAACACCTGCATTTGGATACTTTCACTATATTCAAATTGGTGGTTGGACAAACAATTAAAAAAGCATCACAATTACGTTCTTCTCACCATCTATTGAGGTGAGGGTTACTGTCAAAGGAAGCAAATAACTATGGAGAGGAATGTGAGTAAACGTTGGAAAATCAAAAAGAATGGCTGGAAGAAAAGCATCACCTTGAGGATTCTTTAAACATTATTGTTCATAAAATAAAAGAGTTAGAGCATAAAGAAAAAGGATTTAAAGAAAATGCTGTTGCCTTAAAGAAATCCTTTTGGAACGATGTGAGAGTCAATCTAGATACCGCTGAGGATGTAGACGAAACCTTTTTTGCAATTAAGCAGCAGGCAGAGCTTTTATCTGACTCAGAGCTTGCACAGGAACGTGCAATTCGTAATGTAAAGTTATATGAACGTTTACAACAGTCACCCTATTTTGCTCGTATTGACTTTTTACAAGATGGTCAACAAGACCCTTTAAAAATTTATATCGGTGTAGCCACATTATTGGATAAACAGGATGAAAATATCGTCATTTTTGATTGGCGAGCGCCTATATCGAGTATGTATTATGATTACACACCTGGTGATGCATCCTACGAAACATTAGGTGAAGAAATTCATGGAGAAATGCTGTTAAAACGGCAATTTATCATTAAAAATGGTCAACTACAATCCATGTTTAATACAGGCCTTACAATTGGTGATGACCTATTGCTCGATATCCTTGCCCAAAATGCAAATGAGCATATTCGTAGTATTGTTGCGACAATCCAAGCAGAGCAAAATAAAATTATTCGCCATGTAAATTCACGCTATCTTATTGTTGAAGGTGTTGCAGGTAGTGGCAAAACAGCTGTAGCCTTACAGCGGGTAGCTTATCTTCTTTACCGTTATCGTGATGAAATGACAGCCGATCAAATATTGCTAATTACACCTAATCAACTTTTTAATCAATATGTTCATTCTGTCTTACCTGATTTAGGTGAAGATAATATGCAGCAGTTAACGTTTATAGAATATGCTGAAAAACGATTAGGTAAACAGTTTCAATTGGAATATCCTTATGAGCAACTTGAAGATCTGTTAACAGAAAAAGATGATGCTCAGTATCAAACAAAATTAAGCATCATTTCATTTAAAGCCAGCCTCACTTATAAACATTTGCTGGATCAGTATGTTCGTTATTTAGCTGATAAAGGCTTGTTATTTAAAAATATCGTTTTTCGCGGTGATCGTATTATTACTGCGCAGGAAATTTCCGAATACTTTTATTCTTTCCCTTCTACTATGTCGATACCAGATCGTCTACAATTAGTAAAAGAATGGTTATTGCAACGGCTAACGAAATTGGAAAAGGCTGAGCGTACAAAGGAGTGGGTAGAAGAAGCTACTGAGCTATTAGATAAAGAAGACTACTCCAAATCATATAGTGAACTTTTATATGAGGGGCGTTATACTGAAAACTCATTTGATGATTTTGATCAAGAACGCTATAAATTAGCGAGACAAATTGTCAAAAAACACTTTAAACCATTACGTAACTCCGTTCACCAGTTAAAGTTTGTCCATATGTTGGGTACATATCGACAGCTCTTTGATTTGAATAGTTCTATTAACAAGGTTTTACATCACCTTATGCCAGACAATTGGGAAGACATTTGTCTACAAACACTCCCTAATTTAGCAAAGCGTTTGATTGCCTATGAGGATGCCGCACCATTTTTATATTTACAGGACAAAATTGAAGGACAACAGACCAATAGGATGATCCGTCATGTATTAATTGATGAAGCACAGGATTATTCACCATTCCAACTTACTGTATTACAGCAGTTATTCCCAAAAGCACGTATGACCATTTTAGGTGATGGCCATCAAACGATTCATCCACATACCTTTAATAATCCTTCTCTACTCGACACTCAATTATATGGTGAGCAGGCAGAAAAAATGATATTAACAAAAAGCTATCGTTCGACAAAGCAAATCATACAACTCACTTCCAAAATTTTAAATGACGGTAGTGAAGTAGAAGCTTTTAATCGAACTGGCCCCGAACCATCGATTACTATTGTGCCAAATGAAGTGGAATTAATGGATCAAATTATTCAAAACATCAACCATTTATCTGTTGAATTCGAAACAATTGCTGTCATCTGTAAAACCGCAGCCGAGTGCTCTGCTGTATACAAGCAATTAAACAATCGAGTAGATATTCAATTGATCAATCATCATACAAAGCAGTTTAAAAAGGGTATTTTATTACTTCCAGCTTATATGGCGAAAGGCATCGAATTTGATGCGGTCATCATCTATAATGCCTCTGCCGCTAATTACACAAGAGAAAGCGAACGGTACTATTTCTATACGGCGTGTACGAGAGCTATGCATGAACTGCACATTTATTCCATTAATAAATTAACGCATTTCCTTCAATAATAGGTAACAGGAGAATCTGTAAATAACAGATTCTCCTGTTCGATTGCTGTTTTATATATAGAACGTATAGTCTTCTGGAATGACACGTTTTAAAAATTTCTTCGTTCGCTCCTCTTTTGGGCTGACGAAAATATCATGAGGGCTACCTTCCTCTACAACCACTCCTCCATCCATGAAAATTACGCGATTGGCAACATCTTTGGCAAAGCCCATTTCGTGTGTTACTACAAGCATTGTTGTACCCTCCGCTGCAATATTTTTCATGACCTGTAGAACCTCACCTACCAATTCAGGGTCAAGTGCGGACGTTGGTTCATCAAATAAAATAATATCAGGATTCAAAGCAACAGCTCGTGCAATACCAACACGTTGCTGTTGACCTCCTGACAACTGACTCGGATAGGCATCATATTTGTCTGATAAACCTACTTTATCAAGTGCCTTTTTACCAATTTCCACAGCCTGTGCTTTAGGAATTTTACGTCCAATGATTAACCCTTCCGTTACATTCTCTAATGCCGTTTTATTAGTGAATAGATTATAGTTTTGAAAGACAAATGCGACACGTTGGCGAATTGCATGCACGTCTTTTTTCTTTACATGTTGAAAATCAACTTGAATATCTCCAAATGTCGCACGGCCTTGATCAGCCTTCTCTAAAAAATTGATACAACGCAATAATGTTGTTTTTCCTGAACCACTGGGACCTAAAATAACAACAACGTCCCCTTTATCAATAGCTAAATCAACACCCTTTAAAATTTCATTGCCACCAAATGATTTATGAATATTTTTAATTTCTAACATGCTAATTCACCCCTTAGACATTTGCCATTTTGTATTTGCTTAAATATTTCTCATAGCGCTTAAACAGGTATTCAACCGTACTACATAAAATTAAGTACACAATAAAGATATCCAAATAGGCCTCTACATAATTGTAGCCAACGTTTGCCGCTACTTTTGCCTTCAGTGTAATTTCCGGAAGCGACATTGCGTAGCCTAGCGATGTAGCTTTAATGAGATTAACAGTAGCTGTGCAAATATTCGGCAATGCCACTACTAATGCCTGTGGAATGATGATTCGAGTATATGCTTGGAATGTTGACAAACCTACTGAGTGTGCAGCCTCTAGTTGCCCCTTTTCAATGGTACTTAACGCCGATCGAAAGACCTCAATTAAAATGGCTGTTGAACTGAATGCAAATACAATAAACGCATACCAAATTGGATTGATTTTATAAATATCATACGCAATATGATATTTTTCAAAAATAATTTTTAACATTAACGGTATACTGCTATAGATAATGAAAATTTGTATTATAATCGGCGTTCCTCGAACAAAAGAAACATAAATCTTCGCTAGGTGATGGATAACTGGAATTTTATTGATCCTAGTTAGTGCTAACAAAAACCCCAGTGGCAAAGCTATCACCAAAGCAACAACTGTCACTAGGAGCGCGATAGGAACACCAGACAAAGCTACGAAAAATGTTTCTAGTAAAAATTGATAATTCACCTTCACGCCTCCTTAAGTTGTTTCTAGGGTCTTCTTACCCTTACCAAATACCTTTTCTAATATAGTAAATATTTTTTCTATAATAATTGATAACACCCAATAAATAATAGCCAATGCAATATAAATTTCTAAGGCATGAGCATTGATGTTACTTGCTATAATTAGATTTGCCTTACCTACAATATCAATTAGACCAATAGTATAAGCGAGTGCACCTTCTTGTAATAAAGCAATCATACCATTTCCAAAGTTTGGTAAAGCAACAACCAGTGCCTGTGGAAAAATAATTCGACGATAGGCTTGGAATGGTGTTAGCCCTACACTAACGGCTGCTTCAAACTGCCCTTTTGGAATGGCTAAGTAGGCAGACCGTATCACCTCTGACATGATTGCCGCGAATTGTAAGGTGAACGTTACGACAACAAATATGGCCGTTTCAATTGAATGGAGATTAAGACCAACATTTTCTGCTAATGCTGGGACGCCATAATAAACAAGAAATAACAAAACAATGGAGGGTGTACAACGCATAATCGTTGTATACAGATTGGCGAATTTAGTTAGCCACTTGACTGAAGATAGCTTAGCTGCCGCCAGCAATAAGCCGAATAGGGTACCTAAGATAATGGAGGACCCTGCAACTAAGAACGTAATTTTTAAAAATGGCAATAACACTGGGATTGCGTTCCAAATGTAGGTTGCGTCAAAATATTTATCCATTTCCTCACCAACTTTTGTTTTTATGAATAAAGACTGCTGAGCATTACTGACTCAACAGCCTTACTATTCGTTCCGATTTAAACTAACGATTTACGTTTTCCAGTACTTCAAATAAATCACGGCCATAGAATTTTGTACTTAATTCATTTGTTTTCTTTTGTTCTTTAACCTGAGCTATTGCTTTATCATAAGCGTCAGCAAATTCCTGCTCTTTTTTATTGAACAGTGGCCATGTTTTTATAACAGCAAATTCGTTATAGACAACGTCATCTTTTAGGTTATAATATGGGCCATCTTCTGCAAGTACTTGTTGTTTAAATGGTCCTTCAATCATGACACCACCATCAACACGACCTTCATTTACCCACTGCACTACATCAACAGTAAATGCGTCACCAGCCTCAAGTTTTACTTTATTATCTGGATTTGCCGTATTATATTCATCGATAATTGTATATTGAGCATTATTTGCAGCAATTGGTGCTAAAGAATAGCCCTTTTTCGCAAAATCTGCTAATGTTTTCACGCCTTCATCTTCTTTACGCAAAACTAAACCTGCGCTACTTAAACCTAAGAATTCCTTCGGGAAAATAAATTTCTCTGTACGTTCCTGAGTAAAGAATGCGTTTTTAACCCCTACTTGATATTTCCCTTGCTCCACACCAATTAATAAATCATCACTTGTTGTACCCACATACTCAAATTGATAATCAGGTAACAATTCATCTACTAATTTCATTACTTCTACATCATAACCAGTTGGATTTCCATTATCGTCAATGTAACTAATAGGCTTTGACGCTTGATCGTAGGCTACTTTTACTGTACGTACCTTTTCGCCATCACCCGCATCTTTATCTGCAGACTCTCCTGAATTACAACCTGCTAATAATGCGATAGAAGCTAAACCAATTGCTGCAAATTGAAAAATCTTATTCTTCTTCATATGTCATTTCTCCTTATTTTTCATGTGATTTAATGATAGATTTTCACATATTTTCTGCTGTTCAATAGCGGCAGTCGCTAATTTAATAATCGTCATATCATCCATCGGTGGATTATGAAGCCCTGCACGAACATTGCGGTAATAACGTTGTAATGGATTGGATAGTTGCAAGCTTTTCGCCCCCACTACACGCATCGCTTTATCGACTATATCTATTGCCATGTTCGTTACTGTATGTTTAGCAATGGCCATTTCATTTGTTATTAGTCCACGTCTAGCAGGATCATCGTAAGCCTCAGCCACTCCGTATAAGACAAAACGTGCTTGATGGAGCTTTAATTCAATATCTCCTAAAAGCTGTTGTACGTTTGGCAACGTACTAATTGGCGCATTCAGGCTATTCGGTTGATGGTGATTAGCAAAATGAATAGCATAATCACGAGCTGCTTGTGCAATGCCTAAGTAAGTTGCTGGGATATGGAGTATCCAGCCATTTATCTTGCCACCACTCGGATGACTTGGTAACTCTACTAAATGCTCTGTTGCAATAAGCACATCTTTTAACACAAGGTCGTGGCTGCTTGTGCCTCGCATTGCAGACATCTCCCAATTCTCCTCAATGGATAGACCTGCTGAATCCTTATGAATGAGGAAGAAACCAACTTGCTGCTTTTCTTCAATCCAAGCGGAGGTAAGGAAATAATCGAGCACCGGAGATGCAGTCGTAAAAATCTTACGCCCATTTATTAGCCAGCCACCTTTAGTAGAAATGGCATTTGTCCCTGGCCGCCCTCCTCGCGTTGGGCTACCTGTTGCCGCCTCACTAACAGCTCTATTAATCATGGCACCTCTCTTTATTTCTTCAGCAAAAGCTATTAATAGATCATCAGTCCATAGTTTAGTTTCATAAATTTCACCAACAACACCTAATGTCCACCCAAGGGAAAGAGAGGCATTTTCGTCATAGCTTGCTAGCGTCTCTTGTACAAGGACCATATCATAGACAGATAACCCTTCTCCGCCATATTGTTTCGGTAAAGTAAGTTGAGGATAGCCAATTTGTAAAAGTAACCGATGTGCTTCGAACGGAAAACGAGATTGCTCATCCACCTCAACAGCCTCTGCCTTGATTGGCTCAGCTATAGCAGCTAGCTGATCTAACCAATATCGTTGTCGCTCTGTTTTTACAAATAAATTCTTCAAATGAATCTCCTTCTTCCCAATATATATAAATCGTATAAATTTACTAAGGATTGATAATGAAAAAAAATCTCTTGCTACATGAATGTAGTGAGATACTATTTGGTACTGAATTTTCTGATTCGTTGACACTTATAATACTTTTCGCTTTAGAAAATGTCAATGGGTGAAATTCAAGTTTTTTCGTAAGTTTAATATGTATTACAAAGTTTCAATTTTTACCTTTGATTTATGCACCAAGCTTTTCTTACAACATATGCTAAGACTAATGAAAGAGGTGCATATATGACCAATAATTTAAATTCACCACTAAACGGTGGTATCATAACCCATTCGGCTCCACAAGTTATTCAAACTAAGTTTGGAGATATTAACGGGGATGGTTTTTTTGAAACCATTTTTTTAATGGGCACTAAACAGCCTGATAGTCCTTTATGGAGAAATCTAACACTGTCTATTTTTTATGGTCAAACACGACAAATGGAGCAAATTCCATTGAAACAGAATATGGGCTATAATCCGACTATTTTTTTGGGCGATTTTACTGGTAATCATATTGAGGATATTCTTGTTGTGTCTGATACAGGAGGTAGCGGTGGAATTGTTAATGGTGAGATTTTTTCCTCCATCAACAATCAAGTTCGTTCCATCTTTGATGCAGAGTCTTTTAATAATAAACTTAAATATAAGGTCAATTATGTAGATCATTATAAGGCTGTTGTTCAGAGTTTTAATCCTGCTATTAAATACACAATTGATTTACAGTATAAAGGAGCTGACTACTTAGCTGAAATTTATAATCCAGATGGCACCTTGAAGCAACCGATTGAAGGCTGGGTAGATCCTTTTGGAGGACTATATCCTGTTGATTACGACCGAGATGGAACGTATGAAATTTTAGGATATCAAGAAATTGCAGGTAGATATCATGCTGATGGATTAGGCTATGTAGAAAATATTTTAAAATGGAGTGGTCATGAATTTACAATAGATCGACAAACAGTTGGTATTTTTGGTGAGGATTTATCATAGACGACAAATCTAGCTATTAAATAAGCTAAAACAGGAATCTGCTCATTTTTACTTAACTCTAACAAAAAACAAGCAGATTCCGTTATTTACTTTTTCTTTTCAACCAAGGCAAAGTAATTATTTTCAGGGTCAGCAAAGTTAAAAACCCTACCCATTGGCATGATGACTAGATCTCCTACTTTAACGCCCTTTGCCTGAAAATCTTGGTACATCTCTTCAATTTTATCAGCGTAAAACATAATAGAAGGTGTTCCTAAATTTAGATCAGGTTGCATTTTAGCAATAATTTCTTTGTTGTGAAGCACAAAGGATGTTTGAGCTTCCTTAGTTGGTGCAATTTCAATCCAGCGCATGCCTGCCTCTTCCTGTTCAGAAATGACGACAAACCCTACTTTTTCTGTCCAAAACTTTACAATTGCATCTTGATCATTAACATATAACATTACTTGTCCAATTTGATGAATCATGACTTCATTCCCTCCTCTTTTGAGCATTAGTATACATCAAAAAGCGGCTTTATATAGCTTCTAACGCCATCAATTTAGGGAAATTTCGAACAATTGATAATGATATATATTACTAGGAAATAATTAATTCAAAGTACTTAACTTTTCTTTTATTTCTGATAGAATGAGTATTATTTACCTTTAAGGGAAAAGTATAGAATAAAACATTATGTGAGGATAATACAATTGAAACAACTAAGTTTAAGAAAAAAGCTTATTTTTTCGTTTTTAGCCATGCTTCTCATCCCAACACTATTGATTGGAATAGTATCTTACCAAAGTGCTGAACAACAAATTTCAGAGGAACAACGCGCAAGTGCGACTGAAAGTGTACGCATTCTAAATTCCAATATTACAAACATGATTGAACCCAAATTGAAAGATGTACAATATTTTTCACAAAAATTTAGGGAAACCTACTTTCAAGATGATAGCATTTTAGAACTCAAGTCATTATTAAGTGAGTATGTCAACATGCACCCTGAAGTAGATTTGATATATATTGGGACTGCTGAAGGCAAACTATTTGATCAGCCTGTTCAAGAGTATCCTGATGGCTTCGATCCTCGGACAAGACCTTGGTATAAGCAGGCTTTAGCTAATAATGGAAAGACCTCAATTACTGCACCATATGTTACACAATCTACAGGTGACATTGTCATTACAATTACTCAGGCATTACCAGATGGTTCTGGCGTATTAGGATTAGATCTAAATATTTCTACATTAAGTGACATTACGAATAATATACGTATTGGAGAAACGGGCTTCGCTTCTCTTTTAGATAACAATAAAATTTACATTGCTCAGCCAGATAAAGAAAGTGGTACAGAGGCAACGGAAAGCTACATAACAAAAATTTATGAGCAGGAAAGCGGTACTATCATTGAAAAAGACCGTCACTTACAATTTGTTACGAATGAGTTAACGGGTTGGAAAGTAATTGGTACAATGTTTACTGCGGAAGCTGCAAAAGCTGCAGCATCCACATTGAATATAAATTTAATTATCATTATTGTTTCCATTCTCGTTGGCGTTATTTTCATGCTCTTTATGATAAAGTCTATTGTTAACCCAATTAATCAATTGAAGCAAAGCGCATTAAAAATTAGTGACGGTAATTTAACGGAGTTTATTGAAATCCATTCTAAAGATGAAATTGGTCAGCTTGGAGAAGCCTTTATCTCTATGAAGGTGAGCTTAAAAAAATTAATTCGAAATGTTGATCAAAGCTCACAACATGTCCAAACAGCCGCTCAAAATTTATCTGCTAATGCAGAACAAAACATCGCTGCCTCAGAGCAAGTGGCTGATGCCATGCACCAAATGGCAAGTAATACAGAAAAACAAACAACAGGTATTGATCAGAATGCCATTTCAGTTGAAGAAATTGCTAAAGGCGTTGTTGAAGTGGCAGACAGTTCCATGCAGGTTTCTGACCTCTCTAGCCATGCTATCCAATTGGCAGAAGAAGGTGGACAATCTGTCAAACAAACTGTACATCAAATGAATTCTATCCATAATTCTGTAACACAATCAGATACAATGATTAAAGCACTCTATGATCGCACGAAAGAGATCGGCTCCATTTTAGAAATGATTAGTGCTATTTCAGATCAAACAAATTTACTAGCACTAAATGCTGCTATAGAAGCAGCTAGAGCAGGAGAACATGGCAAAGGCTTCGCAGTAGTGGCGGATGAAGTACGCAAATTAGCAGAGCAATCACATCAGTCAGCAGAGCAAATTTCTGCGCTCATTACTACTATTCAGCAGGATACGGCAAAATCTGTAGAGACAATGGTCAAAGCGTCGACAGATGTTCAAGAAGGCTTACAATTGACAGAAGAAACAAGTAGAAAATTCGAGAGCATTATTGAAAGTCTTCGGAACATCGCGCCGAAAATGGAGGATATTTCAGCATCTGCTCAAGAAATGTCTGCTGTTGTAGAAGAAGTGTCAGCGACCGCTATTGAACTTTCCGATCACGCAAAATTAAATGCTGCTGCTACGGAAGAAGTTGCCGCTTCCACGGAACAAACTTTATCTTCTATGCAAGATATGGCTTCGTCTGCCAAAACCCTACTTGATATGGCGGATGAATTGCAGGGTTATGTCAATCGTTTTAAATATTAATTATTTAACTGCTAGATCTGAGTTCAAGAAAGTATTGAACTCAGATTTTTTCTATTCCAAAAAGATAGGAAATTACAAAATAAGATATTTTTCTACAAATAATAGCGTTACATAACTTTATTTTCCAGATTTTTCAGAAAATTGTGTTGATTATTATTCATTTTCCTCTTAGAATCAGATTAAACATTTGAACGACTTAGGAGACTACTAGTGTAATAAAACCAATCACGTAGTTAATTGTATTACACTTCAATAATGTCGTTTAAGGAGGAATACTATATGAAACGAATTAGTTTAAGAAAGAAACTCATCTTTGCATTTTTAGTCATACTTCTCATTCCCGCACTTTTAATCGGGTATACCTCCTTTAAAAGTACCAAAAATCAAATACTAAAAGAGCAGCAAGCAAGCGCCAAGGAAAGTGTGCGTATGCTTAATAGTAATATTACCAATACAATTGCTCCTAGAGTTCATGATATCGAATATTTTGCCAAGAAAATAAATCAGTCTTATTTACAAGATGATAAAAAAACTGAATTAAAAGGTCTTTTTCAGGAATATATAAATACACACCCTGAAGTGGAACTAGTATATATAGGGACTGCTGATGGGCGAATCATTGATGAACCTGTCCATGACTATGCAAGTGATTATGATCCTCGGAAACGTCCTTGGTATATAGAAGCCATTGATAATAAAGGACATGTATCCATCACTTCTCCATACATCTCAAAATCAACAAATAACATCGTTGTGACAGTTATGCAAGCTCTTCCTGATGATTCTGGCGTAATTGCCTTAGATTTAAATATCTCTCTTCTAAGTGCACTGACAGATCAAACACGTATTGGAGAAACAGGCTTTGCCTCTCTGCTAGATAATAATAAGTTATATATTGCTCAAAAGGATAAGGAAAGTGGCACAGAGGCAACAGAAGAATATGTTTCAAAAGTTTACGAAAAACCGGAAGGTATGATTACTGAAGGTGATCGTCATTTACGCTTTGAAACAAATGAAATCACAGGTTGGAAGATAATCGGTACAATGTTCATTGCAGAGGCTACTAACGCTGCTACCTCAACCTTTACTATTACATTACTCATTATTGGTATTTCTATTATTGTTGGTATTATCTTTATGCTCTCAATGATTAAATCTATTGTTAATCCGATTAAACAACTACAGCAAAGTGCTCTGAAAATTAGTGAAGGTGATTTGACAGAGTATATTGACATTCATACGAAAGATGAAATAGGACAGCTTGCTGAGGCATTTGTATCAATGAAAGTTAGCTTAAAAAGACTGATCCGCAATGTTGATCAAAGCTCTCAACACGTTCAAACCTCGGCACAAGGTCTTTCAGCAAATGCTGAGCAAAATATCGCCGCATCTGAGCAAGTGACAGTGGCTATGCAACAGGTAGCGATTAGTACGGAAAAGCAAACAACAGGAATCGATCAAAATGCTGTTTCTATTGAGGAGATTGCAAAGGGTGTTGTAGAGGTAGCAGATAGTGCCCTACAAGTGTCAGACCTATCCAGCCAGGCCATCCAATTAGCGGAAGAAGGTAGTCAATCTGTTGAGCACACTGTTAATCAAATGGTATCCATTCATGATTCTGTGGCTCAATCCGATACGATGATTAAATCCCTATTTGATCGTACAAAAGAAATTGGCTCCATTATAGAAATTATTAGCGCTATTTCAGACCAAACAAACCTTCTTGCTCTTAATGCCGCTATTGAAGCCGCACGAGCAGGTGAACACGGTAAAGGCTTTGCAGTTGTAGCAGATGAAGTACGTAAATTAGCGGAGCAATCTCATCAATCAGCAGAGCAAATTTCTACCCTGATTACAGGCATACAACAAGATACAGCTAAATCTGTACAAACGATGACGAAAGCTTCTGCAGACGTTCAAGAAGGTTTACAGTTATCCGAGGATACGAAAAAGAAATTTACAAGTATCGTTGGAAGTCTTCGAGAAATTGCTCCTAAAATGGAGGATATATCAGCTTCAGCACAAGAAATGTCTGCCGTTGTAGAAGAGGTATCCGCAACAGCTATTGAACTGTCAGATCATGCAAAACTAAACGCAGCTGCATCTGAAGAGGTTGCCGCTTCAACGGAACAAACATTATCTTCCATGCAGGAAATAGCCTCTTCTGCTAAAACATTGCTTGATATGGCTGATGAATTACAAGGCTATGTAGATCGTTTTAATTACTAAATAAGAAAGCACGATGATATTTGGTTTAGCCCTATCATCGTGCTTTTATCTTGTTATTTAATTATTCTTTTACCTCATGGCTAAATTGCCATTCAACGCCAAATTTGTCTGTAAGTGAGCCGTAACATTTGCTCCAAAATGTTTCTTGAAGCTCCATTCTCACGTTACCACCTTCTTTAAGCTTATCAAATGCTTGACGCATTTGCTCTTCATCATCGGAGACAACAGCTAATGTGACATTATTCCCTGTGGAAAATGGCATGCCTGGAAATGTATCTGAGAACATAATTCTGCTACCGAATACAATAAGTCGTGTATGCATGACAAGATCTTTTGCTTCTTCTGGTAATGGATAGTCTGGATTTTGTGGTGTCTCTCCAAACGTCATAATTTCAGCCTTGTCCGTATTAAAAACGTCTTCGTAAAACGCAACTGCCTCTCGACAATTTCCATTAAAATTCAAATAAACCTCTACTGCCATTTTCAACACTCCTTTGTCATTTATTGAAACAATTCTATTGTACATGGATTACAAAACTTAACACAAATTATAACTAGAATATTTCATCTTCAAAGTAAGTTTGCTCCTTTCTTTTTAAATTTTTTATTTATTTTCACAAAAGCTTTGACATTTACTCAAAAATCATGTAAATTACCAAATGGCGAACAATTTAAATTAAATCTTAAAAAATATTCGTATTTTAGGAGTGTATATAATGGATAACGTATTTGACTATGAGGATATTCAACTAATTCCCGCAAAATGTATTGTAGAAAGTCGTTCAGAATGTGATACTTCTGTTACTTTAGGTGGTCACACTTTTAAACTTCCAGTAGTACCTGCAAATATGCAAACAATTATCGATGAAAATCTTGCTAAGAAACTTGCTGAAAACGGTTACTTTTACATCATGCACCGTTTCCAACCAGAAACTCGTCGAAACTTTATTCTAGAAATGCAAGGAAATGGCTTAATTGCTTCTATTAGCGTTGGTGTAAAAGAAGAGGAATATACATTTATCGAAGAATTAGCAGCTGCTAATTTGGTACCTGATTTTATTACAATTGATATTGCACATGGTCATTCAAATGCTGTTATTCGTATGATTCAGCATATTAAAAAGCATTTACCAAAAAGCTTTGTCATTGCAGGTAATGTAGGGACACCTGAAGCGGTGCGTGAGCTTGAAAATGCTGGTGCAGATGCAACAAAAGTTGGGATTGGACCAGGTAAAGTATGTATTACTAAAATCAAAACAGGTTTTGGTACTGGCGGCTGGCAACTAGCTGCACTACGTTGGTGTGCAAAGGCTGCTACAAAACCAATTATTGCTGATGGTGGCATTCGCACACATGGAGATATCGCTAAATCTGTACGTTTTGGTGCTTCAATGGTAATGATCGGTTCATTATTCGCTGGTCATGAAGAGTCACCTGGTGAAACAATCGAAATCGAAGGTAGAACAGTGAAGGAATACTTCGGTTCTGCTTCTGAATTCCAAAAAGGCGAACGTAAAAACGTCGAAGGTAAGAAAATGTACGTTGAACATAAAGGTAGCATCAAAGATACATTAATCGAGATGCAACAAGATTTACAGTCATCTATTTCATATGCTGGTGGCACAAAGCTAGAGGCTATTCGCAATGTTGATTATGTAATCGTGAAGAACTCTATTTTTAATGGAGACAAAGTGTACTAATTGATGTAAACCCGCTATATTAAGCTTCAACATCCCCCCAATTAAGAGCTGTTTTTCTCTTGGTTGGGGGGATTTTTTTGGGGACATATTTCACTTAAAATACGGTATTTATTTTCAGAATTTTCTATTTTATTAAAAAATTATATATTATAATAGAACTATATTGAAGGAATGAAGGAACGGGGGTTGTATCTTATGAAATCAGTACGTAATAAACTTGTTAGCCTTGCTATTATAGTTATTCTACTATCAACAGGACTAGTTGGAACAGTCAATTATATGGTGGTGAAAGGAGAACTCGATCAGGTAGGTCGAGATAGTCTTAAAAATGGCACACTTGGCATACTTGAACTAATTGCCCAGTTAGATACTCAAGTTCAAAATGGGAAATTAACGTTAGAAGAAGCTCAGGAAAGTGCTAGAACACAGATCGTTGGTAATAAAATTGAAGATAACAAAAGATCTATTGATAATCCGGTTAAATATGGAGATAATTTTTATTTCTACGCTTTCCAAGATAGTGGTATCGTTGAAACTCATCCATCTCTAGAAGGACAAAATATTTCAGATTTACAAACAGAGGATGGGCGCTATTTTGTACGAGAAATGATTGAAGCAGCAAATGCTGGAGGAGGATATGTACGTTATGATTGGGCCCTTCCCTCAAATCCTGATATCGTTGCGCCTAAGATTACTTATGTAGAAAAGGACAAGCATTGGGGCTGGATTATAGCAGCTGGTACATACGAAATGGACTTTAATGCAGGTACGAATAATGTTTTATACTACACACTAGGCATGACCATCCTTGCAACGATTATTGGTGTATCACTCTTCTGGTTCTTCTCTGGACGAATGACAACCTATATACGAAAAATTATGGTCATTACATCTGATATTGCTAAAGGCAAGCTAACTGGTGATGACATACCTGTTACTACAGAAGATGAACTAGGTATACTAGCTAGTAACGTGAATAATATGAAACATAGCTTACACGAAATGGTCAACAATACAAAGGATAGTGCGTCCCAAATGCGCGTTTCTTCAGAAATGCTGAGTGCAATTACTGAGGAGACAACTGCTTCTGCTGATGAAATTCATCAAGCCATCAATGATATATCTAAGGGAGCTGTAGTACAAGCTGAGGAAGCAGAAATGGCCATTAGTAAAGTAGAAACACTATCCTCACTTATCTCAAATGCTACAGATAAATATAGTGAGATTACAGAAAATATGAATATCATTAATCAATCTCAAGAAAACGGTAGACAAAAAGTAGATGTATTACTTCAAAATTCAAGTGAGTTTACGCAAGTGATTGAGGAATTAAGAACAACTTTCTCAAGTTTGACGAGCCAAATGAAAGAAATTCATCAAGTCGTACAAACAATTACATCCATTTCTGAACAAACAAATCTATTAGCACTAAATGCAAGTATTGAAGCAGCCCGTGCAGGTGAACATGGCAAAGGATTTGCTGTCGTAGCTGAGGAAGTCCGCCATTTATCCGAGGATACGAATGAAGCCACTAATCGGGTTAGAAACCTATTACAGCGTATTGAGGTCGATACCGCTAATTCAGATTCAAAAATGATACACACGCTCCAACTGTCACAAAATCAGGCATTGTCGATTACGGAAGTAATGGGAGCCTTTACTTTCCTAACAGACTCCATTCATGACATTACAAAGCACCTTGTTTCTTTAGACAAAGGAATGAATGACATGGCAGAAAATCGAATAGTCGTGATGAACGCCATCAATGAAATAGCAAGTGTAGCTACACAATCTGCCGCAGCTACCGAACAAATTAACGCTTCTATTGACGAACAAAAGTCAGCAGTGACATCTATCATGCACTCCTCTATGGAGCTTCATACAGAGGCAGAGCGTATGTACGACTTGGTAGAACGCTTTACATGATAAATACTATAAAAAAGAATGCTACGCATATCCGTAGCATTCCTCTTTACATTATAGTTTGTTAATTACTGCGTGGATTGTTTCCTTAAGCTCTGCATCGTGATCAGCAAGATCTACAAGGTTTCCTAGACGTTCACGTAATACAGGACGCTCAATTACTAGCTTTTCATCAAGTACTTGTACCAGTAGCTCGATAATAAGTCGATCACGAACATTTAACGCTTCTTCTAAACGTTCTGGTGTAATTTTCGCATCAGTTTTTGCAGCTTTTGCCATTTTAAAAACCCCTTTTATATTTTTATATTCATGCACATCTATTTTAGCATACCACTAAATTATTTTGAAAACTTTCTTTCGTAAAAATATACCAAATCTTTACAAAAAACAAAGAAAAGATTTACGACAAATTGTTATATTTATATCATAATACACTACTACTCAACCATATGATGATGTATTTACAAAACGCGATTGGAGGAATTGGATGAATCAAAAAAATACAACTTATTTACAGCTCATTAAAGCTGTGCCAAAATCTCTACAGCTATTTCTCAATGTTTGCCTTGTACTATTAGCACTGATTCTCTGTTTTTTGTTATTTAAGGAGCTAATTGAGTTTCTTAAAATATTACTATTTGCTAAAGAAGATGGCGATTATAAACTATTCCTTGCCAATATACTTATTTTCTTTTTATATTTCGAATTCATCACAATGATCATTAAATATTTTAAGGAGGATTACCATTTTCCACTTCGATATTTTATCTATATAGGTATCACAGCGATGATTCGATTAATTATTGTGGAGCATGATCATCCTCTAAATACGTTAATTTATTCATTAATTATCCTCATACTAATCATAAGCTACTTTATTATTAATATAACGCCACTTGAAAGGCCAACACGTTCTTCCATTCTCATCAAAAAAGATTAAAAACACGCCCATTCTAAAATGCCGATATACATGTGGGCTTTTCATACACATAGAAGAATTGCTGTAAAGCCTGTAAATACTGATTATCGCTAATCTGTATTCGACTAAGCATAAATAGCTCTTGGACCGTTACTACGCCCATTACTAGTGATGAAAGCTCAGCTACATCTATCGTTACTTCAACATCATAGCTATCACTTTCTATCATTTTAATTGTACCGTTAACAGCCTCAACTATAAGTTGCTGATTGTTTTTTGCCAGTAACGAATCCATAACATTCATTTTAAATGTCAAAGTAACACCGTTAAAATTGCGTGTTATTAGCTCATCAAAAAAGCCCTTCACATTAATTATACGGTACATTAGACCAACTCCTGACACGGAACTTGCGTGGTAGACACTTGGAATTAAATGATTTGTGCCATTTCTTACATCCTCTAAAAAGAAATGAACATTTTCTTCTTGTGTATTCCATTCGATTCGGTTTACTTGATCTGCTTGACTGTTTAAAAATGTACTAAGCTCTAGCAAAGCTTCCGGAGTTTCATAGATCCACTCTTTAATCACCAAATTATTTAGCATAAAATTACTCTCGCTTTGCTTATTAAAAGAAAAGGCAATATAGCCCTGTACTGTACCTTCCTGTTCCATTGCAATCACATAGTTATCTTGATTATTAAAAATAAAGGATAGTTCCGATTGTGTTTTAAGCAACATCCCATGTTTTTTTGCTACTACCCTGTTGTAGCAATCTACTAGCTGTTGTTGATCTTCAACTGTCAAATATTTAAGGTGCTTTTTAGTTGGTCCTTTAGGGAAGCTAGAGGGCTCTACCATGTATTGATAGATTTTCGATCCATAGCCAAAACCCATTTTCTTATAAAAATCCGGTCTAAATGGATACAAAGCCACGAAATGAATATTTTTTTCTAAAAAGATAGTAAAGAAATGTTGGATTAATTCTTTTGCAGCCTTTTCTTTTTTATGTAATAAATCAACTGCAACAAGTCCTACCCCACCAATTGGTAGCATTTTAGAGAACAGATTCATTTGAAAGTCATGTAGTCGCATACCACCAATGAGTTTGTCATTTTCCCAAAGACCATAATAATGAAGAGATTCATCATTGCTCTGATTTTGCATAAAATGCTTTTTCAGCTCTTCTTTTGTTGTATGTGTTCCATTCAATCTCCCTGGATACGCCCCTACAACGATATTCACAAAGGCTACAAAATCTTGCTCTTTTAATAATTTCTCTACAACCCTCATCATGTCCCCTCCATTTTTAAATTGTTGCATGTTGTTCACAAATTTTTCATATTAATTTTTATACCCCATAATAACATATATTACCACGAACAAATAATGAGTACCGAAAATAATTAAAGGAGGAAAATGTATGACTTTAATTGATTCATATATTCACGAAGTGATAAAAAGGCTACATAAAAATAAACGTGAGAAAATCAAGGTTGAACTAAAGGCTACTATTGAGGATATGCTGCCAGAGCAATATTCTGAATCCGAAGTGAAGGGAGTACTCAGGAAGCTTGGAAGCCCAGTAGAAGTTGCAGCAAGCTATCGGGATACTCCCCACTTTTTAATTGGTCCAGAGAATTTTGAACAATATACAAGAACCATCAAGCTAATTATTCCTTGGTCAATTCTTATTACGATCATTGTACAAATAATAGAGAAAATTGTTCTCTATTCTGGAGAAGAAGCACTTCTCGTAACCATTATTACAGCATTTGGAGGGATTATTGCTGCAATTATTGCTGTGTTATTTCACGTTTTGTTTTGGGTTACGGTTATTTTTATCATTAAGGACCGTTCTGGGGCTGAAAAGTTTTCGATCCCTTTTCTGAGAGATACCAAGCCATGGTCACCTGATGATTTAATACAAATTAAAAAGATTCCCAAAGATAAAATCATTCCTATAAGTGATACGATTTTTAGCCTTTTAGGAATACTTATTTTTTCATTTGTTTACTGGAATGCCTATCGTCTTTTAGGTATTTATACAACGAATGACAACGGCAGCTTGAAATTTGTTATGCCTATCTTTAATCAAAATATTTTACAAGCGTTTGTTCCCATGGTCTTACTATGTATTATCCTAAGTCTAACTTTAACCTTATTAAAATGGCGTGCAGGACAGTGGACAATGCCTATCGCCATCACGAATGCACTACTTCAAAGTGTAGGAACGATTGTGTTTATTTTAATAGCGGTACACCAAGATTTTATTCACAGCGCCTCTATCCCTTATATTGCAGCTATTACAGAAACAACCTCAGCTAAAGTTGCCTTCACTATTGATAAAATCCTACTTGTCAGTATGAGTATTGCTGTTTTAGCAAATGCATTTGATATCTACCAAGGATTTAAAAAAGCTAAAATATAACGCCCTTCTACTTCATATACCTAGTAAACCTTACATTAAAATCGCCAAAATACCTTTATTCTCTGATGTTTTGTATAATGATAAAGTTGAAAGTATTTTATATATGTGAAAATAATCTGCACAATTCAATCAGAGTAAGGGGAAAGTACTATGACCATTCTTCTAGTAGATGACAATCAAGTCAATTTATTTGTCATTGAGAAAATACTAAAAAATGCAGGTTATGATAACTGTGTTTCTCTTTCATCTGCTTATGAGCTATTTGATTATTTACAATTAGATGCACCCAATCCGACAGGAAATTCAGTAGATTTAATTTTGTTAGATATTATGATGCCGGAAGTAGATGGTATTGAGGCCTGCAAACGCATTAAGCAAAATGAGAGATTGAAAGATATTCAAATCATTTTTGTTACAGCACTCGAGGATAAAAACAAACTGGCAGAAGCCCTAGACATTGGTGGTGTAGATTATATTACTAAACCAATTAATAAAACAGAGCTGCTTGCCAGAATGCGTGTTGCCTTACGTTTAAAGGCAGAATTAGACTGGCACACACAACATGAAAAGAAAATACAATATGAGCTAGATTTAGCAACCCATGTACAACGGAGTCTTCTTAGTCCACCGTTAAATGAGAAGGACATCCGTATTGAAGTTTCTTATTTACCATCCTCTAATTTGGCAGGAGATATGTATTATTGGTACAAAATAGACGATCATCGTTATGCCATAATATTATTGGATATGATGGGTCATGGTATATCTGCAGCGTTGGTTTGTATGTTCATCTCCTCTGTTCTAAGAGAAGCGGTTAAACAATTGGTGGAGCCTGAACTTGTCATCCAAGAACTGAATCGTTATATGACGCTATTGCAAGATGGGAAAGAGAATAATCTTTATTATTTTACAGCGATTTATTTAATCATTGATACAGAGCAAAAAACAGTCGAGTACATAAATGCTGGCCATCCTCCTGGATATGCACTAATCGATGAAAAAACATGTATTCCATTAGATCAGGGTAGCTGTGCAGTCGGTTTCTTCGATGAAATAAAAGTGAAAAAGCAATCTATTCAATATGAGCATGATATTCAAATCGTGTTATTTACAGACGGTGTATTAGAGGCAATGGGTCCCTGTGAATTAGAATCAGAAAAGCATTTGCAAACGCTAACATCCTCCAAATGGGATTATTCGCAATGCCTAATCGATAACCTTTTGCCTAAGGATAAACAAGAGA
This sequence comes from Lysinibacillus capsici, assembly GCF_020217405.1. NCBI lineage: Bacteria > Bacillati > Bacillota > Bacilli > Caryophanales > Bacillaceae > Lysinibacillus > Lysinibacillus capsici. The sequence continues at coordinate 4,654,034 of NZ_CP084108.1, forward strand.
ATCAGCCTGATGACATGTGTGTTTTAATGATTCAAGCTAGCTCTAATACTCTATAAAAAAAAAAGAGGCTATCGGTTAAAGATAGCCTCTTACTCACTAAAACATTTTTTGATAAATTCTTTCGCTTCCAGAAATCTCCTTATACTTTGAAATAACCTCTTCAAATCGCAATGTTTCTTTATCCCCTAAGCATAAAAAACCTTTGTCACTTAGACTTTCATAAAATAATTGATGTACCTGGCTCTGCAGCTTAGGTGAAAAATAAATAAGCACATTTCTACACAGAACAACATGAAATTCATTAAATGAATGATCTGTTACTAAATTATGTTGAGCAAAAATAATATTTTTCAATAATGTTGGATGAAAGTATGCATATTGATAATCTGTTTGATAGTATTCTGAAAAAGCATGAGCACCTCCAGCAAGCATATAGTTTTTTGTATATGCCTGCATTTTATGAATTGGAAAGGCTCCCTTCTTTGCTTTTTCTAATACTTGCTCATTCATATCTGTTGCATAAATGATAGATCTCTCTATTAGCCCCTCTTCCTGTAGCAAGATAGCCATAGAATATACTTCTTCACCTGTTGCACACCCTGCATGCCAAATACGGATTTCTGGATATTCTCGTAAAACAGGGATGACCGTTTCACGAAAGGCCTTAAAAAAGCTAGGGTTGCGGAACATCTCCGTTACATTTATCGAAAAATCATTTAATATCTGCTCTAAAAATTCTTTATCATGAATGACCTTTTCTTGTACACGTGAAATCGTTGGGATGTTATTTATCCCCATCCTATTGTAGATTCTGCGTGAAATGGATGAACGATTATATTGCCGAAAATCAAAACCCGATAAACGATAAATAGCCTCTAGTAACAAATCAATTTCTAAATTTGTATGCTTATTTAATTGTATATTTTGCTCCAAAGGCTGAAATTGTTCCATGTTTATTACTCCCCTTAGAAACTAACCATACTCTTAAAACTGATATTAATTGATCTAAATTTAATGGCTTACTAATATAATCAGATGCACCTGCCTGCAATGATTTATCACGGTCATTTTTCATCGCTTTAGCAGTCAATGCAATGATTGGCAAATCGATACGTTTCATTTGCTGACGAATAATAGTCATTGCTTCATAGCCATCCATATTAGGCATCATTATATCCATCAGAACAAGATCGATATCTGGATTAGCCTGCAAGACCTCTAAACATTCTAGCCCGTCTTTGGCAACTAGAATGTGCATGCCTCTTTTTTCTAATGCCGTTTTCAACGCATAAATATTACGGTTATCATCATCAACTATTAAAATATTTTTCCCTTGAAACACCTCAACCTCATGTTGAAGGGCTTCTTCCGTTGCTACTGGCTGCTCTTTGATTTGTTCCTCTTCCACCGTCGTCACAGCCACTTCGTTCATGGCAAGCTTTTGGCAATGCTCCTCTTCAATTCCATTTGGTAGACTCGGAATCGTTAACGTAAAGCTACTCCCTTGTCCTTCAGTACTTTGTAATGTAATCCAGCCACCAAGTAATTTGGCAAACTCCTTACAAATAGAAAGACCCAGACCCGTTCCACCATATTTTCGGACCGTAGCTCCATCTGCTTGCTGGAATGATTCAAAAATCAGCTGATGTTTGTCTTTTGGAATACCTATTCCTGTATCTGAAACAGTAATTTCTAACCAATCCTTGCTTATATCCTGCATATTATTGGTTAGTTGTTGTGGTGTAAGCTGGTTAATGTCTAATGTGACAGATCCCTGCTCAGTAAATTTAAAGGCATTCGATAATAAATTCTTTAAGATTTGCTGGAATCGCTTTTCATCCGTATAGAATACATCCACTACATGATCAGCCTTAGATATATGGAATGCTAAGTTTTTCTTCATTGCAACTGGTGCAAAGGTGTGTTCTATTTGCACAGGTACTTCGCTCATATTCACCTCATTAAAAATAATATCAAGCTTCCCTGCCTCAACTTTAGATAAATCTAATATGTCATTGATTAGAGCAAGCAAGTCCTCTCCTGAAGAATGAATAACTTTAGCAAACTCTGCTTCCTCGTCTGTTAGGTTGTGTTGGCTATTTTCTGCTAGCATTTCCGATAATATTAATATGCTGTTTAAAGGTGTTCTTAATTCATGTGACATATTGGCTAAAAATTCGGATTTGTAATTAGAGTTAAGGATAAGCTGCTCTGCACTTTCTTCTAATTCCTTCTTCGCCTTCTCTAGCTCTCTTGATTTAGACTCGGCCTCTTTCGTGCGTTCTTCAAGCTGTTCATTAATCATTGTCAGCTCTTCTGTCTGCATTTGCAATTCCTCTGATTGTGTTTGAAGCTCCTCTGATTGGACCTGTAATTCCTCTGTCATTGCTCTAGATTCATTCAATAGACGTACAATTTCCATACGCCCTAAAACACTATTAACTGTTAGTCCAAAGGTTTCAGTAACCTGTCTCACTAATTCTTGCTGTAACTTACTGAATTTAGCCATTGTTGCTATTTCAACAACCGCTATAACTTCATTTTCAAAAATGACAGGAATCAATAAAATATTTTGTGGTCTAATTTCACCTAATCCAGTTTTGATTAAACGATAGTCTCTCGGAATATTATCATAGAATAGTACTCTCTTTTCTAATGCACATTGACCGATTAACCCTTGTCCTATTTTAAAACTCTCCATACCAACACAATCATCCGTGTCAGCAAAAGCAGCCTTTTTCACAAACTGTACTTGGTTCTCTGTTACTTCCCGAACATAAAATGCTCCAAGAGATGCTTTGGTTTTCTGTGCTACTTCTGATAGGAAGGTCTCCGCTAATTTTGTAATTGCTGAAATACCTTGATAATTTGTCACGATTTCAGCTACATTGCTTTGTAGCCATTCTCTCTTTTCGACTGACTCTAAAAGTGTATTCGTTGCATTAGCAAGTTCATTCACTTCATCATTTGTATTCACATGGATTCTTCTTGTGAAATCACCTTTTGTAGCTGCTATTTCTTGAATGGTTTGTGTTACTTCCGTAATCGTTTTTACAATTGAACGGGAGATGCCACTAGCGATGACAATAGCTATTGTAGAAACTAAAATTAAGATCCCAAATAAAGCACTAGTTAATTTACTATTTTGCTTGTCTAACTGACTTGCCTTTGCCTGTGTATAAGCATTTTCAGTGGCACGGAATGAATCGAATAATTTGCGCATTTTTTCCATATCCTGACGACCATTATCCACTTTAAAAAAATCATTTAATGCTTCTACATTATTATCCTTTTTATATTGAATAGTTGGTTCGCCTGACGTTGCAATCCAATATTCAATTGTTTCCTCTATCTCTTTAAGTTTGTCCTGCTGAGTTGGTTTATCTTTCATTTGTTGATAGAGTTCATTAAAATCTATTTTCCAATTTTCAGCTGCATTATCATAGGGTTCCAGATAACTTTGCCTACCCGTAATGATGAAAGCACGCTGACTTGATTCCATATCCAATATATATTTTTCAATTTCATTCGTTAAAGTTAGAACATTGGAATCGTACTTAATAATAAAATTTCTTTCCTTCTGCAAAGATGTAATTTGATTATTTAATATGACAACCGTGGCAAGTAAGCAAAGAATGATTACGATATAACCTAATGTAATCTTTGAGCGTATACCCATTTTTAATCTATTTAACATTTGGTTTTCCTACCCTTACCTTTCTTTTACTTTATTATGATTATTAGTATACATGTAAAAATAACTCATTTTCTCCTATTTTAGATTCTTAATAAAGAAATTTTGCTGATTTTGTATTAATAAGTCTATGCATTTTTCATATACATTTTATATTGAACCATTTCTAATTAAGGAGAGAAAACATGTGGATATTATCGTAAGGCCAGGAGATTCACTTTGGCATTTCAGTGAGGTATTTAAAATTCCTCTTCAACTCATTTTAGATTCCAATAAAGACATAAATCCTCAATTTTTAAGAGTTGGACAACGGGTTCGTATTCCTGGTTTTGTAACCAACAACTATCAAATTAAACAAGGAGATTCTTTTTGGCAGATTGCCCAAAGCCGAAATCTTCCCCTAGTCGCCCTATTGCTTGTTAATCCTGATCTCAATCCAAATCGCTTACAAATCGGTCAAATGATTCGCATACCCCAACGTATCACATGGCGTTTAGTTGATGGTAAGCAAAATTACACGTATACCCATATGATGAACGATCTCAGAAAGCTCCTTGACGCATATCCTTTTCTTCATCGCTCAAACATTGGCAGCTCCGTTTTAGGGAAAGAGCTACCTGAGCTGACAATTGGCCATGGTGCAAAACGTGTACACTATAATGGCTCCTTCCATGCAAACGAATGGATTACTACACCTATTATTCTAACATTTTTGAATGACTATTTGCTCGCCCTCACTAATCATAGTAGTATTCGTGGAATTTCTCCATCTTCTCTTTATCAGCAAACATTCCTTTCTATCGTTCCTATGGTAAATCCTGATGGCGTAGATTTAGTAATACAGGGCCCTCCAAATGATGAAGCATTAAGAAATCAACTAATTGCATGGAATAATGATAACGCTGATTTTTCTGGCTGGAAAGCAAATATTCATGGAATTGATTTGAATGACCAATTCCCTGCCAAATGGGAGCTTGAAAGTGCCCGTAATCCAAAAACACCAGGGCCAAGAGATTATGGTGGTGAAAGACCACTATCTGAACCTGAAGCCATTGCAATGGCTGATTTGACCAAGCAAGGTGATTTTTCAAGAGTATTAGCCTTTCATACACAGGGACGTGTTATATATTGGGGCTTTGAAAATCTAGAGCCCCCCGAATCAGAGGTGCTTGTAAATGAATTTAGTAGAGTAAGTGGCTATGAGCCCGTTCAATCTGCTGGAAGCTATGCTGGTTATAAGGATTGGTTTATTCAAGATTGGCGTAGACCAGGCTTCACTGTTGAATTAGGAAGTGGTACAAATCCTTTACCAATCAGCCAGTTCGATGACATTTACGAGGAGTCTTTAGGGATTTTCCTTGCTGCATTGTATATGTAAAAAGAGTACTCCAACTCCATTCGCTATGAAATAGTCCTTTTGGGCTTTTCAGCGAATGGTTTTTTTATTGTAAATCTCATCATCATTGTAAAAAAAGGGGAATAAATTACTTTGACAGACAGAGTAATGTTTGCTACTATTACTCTGTCAGATAGAGCAATAAAAAAAGTAGGTGACTTATGGTTCGCAGTGATATTATCAGAGGACATTTGGATTCGATTATTTTACGGTTAATTTCAGAAAAAGACCGATATGGCTACGAAATTTCTCAGGAAATAAGTCTCCGTACAAACAATCGGTTTCAAATCAAGGAAGCAACTTTGTATGCAGTTTTTCAACGTCTCGAAAAAAAGGAAATTATTGAAGCCTATTATGGAGATGTCTCGCATGGAGGCAAACGAAAGTATTACCGTATTACATCATTAGGTAAGGCCTATTTAAATGAGCTAGTGAAAGAATGGTCGGAAGTAAAGGAAATAATCGATTTATTTATGGAGGGCTTAGAATGAAAAGAATAAAAAACCATATTGATGAGCTTTTTAAAGACATTCCTCGAAATAACGAAACGGAAATGGTTAAACAAGAAATCATTGAAAATCTTGAAGAAAAAGTATTTTACTTGATAGACCAGGGTAAAGAACAAGAGGATGCCATTAATAAAGCCATTGTAGAATTTGGAGATATCGAAGACTTAAAGCAAGAGTTAGGTGTTAAAGAGCCAGCAAAGAAAAACATGGCCAAATTAAACTTAGAGTTCTCAATTTGGGGTAGTGGCTTAATTATTGCATTTTTTATTTTTATTAATCTTTATTACACACCACATATTATTTGGGCAATCTATCCGATTTTCGCCATTCTTTGGTGGCCTTTATCGATGTACTTCGTGTGGTCTCGTAAGAAATGGGGTGAATAAACATGAGGAACTTTATAAATTTTTCTATAGTGGGAAGCTTGATGACAATGATTTTTTTAGGGATTGTTAATTATACGACATCTCCTCAAACAATGTGGTTTGTATATCCATGCTTATTGCTACTACTTTGGCCCATTACGTTATTCTTTATGGCTAAAAAATTGTATAAACAATACTCAATTGTTTGTAGTGCCTTCATTATTACATTTTTAATAGTTGAAAATTATATTTACGCACCAGATCATTTATGGTTTGTCTATGCGATTTATCCAATTATCTGGTGGCCAATCCTCATGTACTTAGATGAAAAGGCAAAAACGTTGAAAACAGCTCTAATTGGATGTGCTTCTACCATCATCTATTACACTATATTGAATATGATTGTATCTCCACACTACCCTTGGGCAATTTATCCTGCTTTTTTAGTGATTTGGTGGCCTCTAGCTTTATATCATGCGCAACGAAAAACCTTTGTAGCATTCTCCGTTACAGCTACGATACTAATAAGTATCTTTTTCATTACTGTAAATGTTGTTTCTTCACCAAGCGTTATATGGGCGATTTACCCTATTTTTGTTACCCTGTGGTGGCCTCTGAGTATGTATTTTTATGTATATAAAAGAAAAATGTTTCATGCTAGCTTTGTGAAACGCTTGTAAAGAAGGTATTGTATGAAAAGGATTAAAAAGTTCATTAAATATCTTGTCTTGATGATGACCTCCTTACTTTTATTAGGAATTGTATTTCCAACATGGACATCATCTATAAAAGACATGAACAGCATCAGTACGCTAAAACAGGTAGAAATTAACGGCAGTGACCATGAAATCATGATACGGGGCCATAACAAAAATAATCCTGTAATCCTCTTTGTCCATGGCGGACCAGGTTGCTCTGAAATACCCTACGCTAAAAAATATCAAGATTTATTGGAAACTGAATTTACAGTGGTAAATTATGATCAAAGGGCTAGTGGGAAGTCTTATCATTTTTTTGAGGACTACTCCAATCTTTCATCTGATTTGCTTGTGGAGGATTTACTAGCACTGACTGACTATATTGCTAATGATCTAGATAAAGAAAAAATTATCTTAATTGGTCATTCCTACGGTACCTATATTGCCACACAAGCAGCTGCTAAAGCTCCTGATAAATATGAGGCCTATGTAGGGATTGGTCAAATGAGTAATACCGTTGAAAGTGAGATGGACAGTTTATACTTTACGATCAAACAGGCTCAACTTAAGAGTAACACAGAGGATGTTGCACATTTACAAAGGTTAATGGAGGAAATTAGTAGTGGTAAAGCATTTACGCCTCGTCAATTAGTGAGCAAATACGGTGGCGCTACAAGACTCATTACTAACCCTGATGGAAATATGTTAGGGATGCTTTTTAGTACCGAATATAATTTGTTAGATATTATTCGCTATAGCAAGGGGATATCCCTATCCCAAGAAGTTTTAGTAAACGAAGTCTTACAGTCCCCACTTCCTGCGAAAGTCAATTCATTGACTCTTCCCTTCTATTTTGTAATGGGAGATTATGATTATCAAACATCATCGAATAGCGCTAAAAAGTACTTCGACCAAATTATCGCGAAGAAAAAAGAATTCATAGCATATGAACAATCTGCTCACTACCCCCAGTTTGAAGAAAAAGAGAGATTTTTCGAATGGATGCGTACGACTTTTAAAAAATAAATATTTCTTAAAATAATTCTACACTTGGTACTATTTATTTAATTGCTATATAATTTAATTATTAAATATTTTAACGGACGTGATTATATGCCAGAAAATCTAAACAATGTAGAAATTATTATGAAAGAAATGCTGGAAATACAGCAGAAGTCGAAAATGTTTGTAGATCTTTTATCTGAAGGAGAAGCGTTATCACAAAACCAATTAATATTGCTCCTACAGCTAAAAATAAATAATGGGATGAAGGCAACAGAAATTGCTGAATTCTTTAGTGTAACACCTGGAGCTGTAACTTCCATGTGCGATAAACTGGAAAAACTCGAACTCATACAAAGAATTAGAGAAAATAATGATCGACGTGTAGTCAAAATGGCTTTAACCAATATCGGTGACATGAAGGTTCAAGAAATCTTTTTAAAGTTTTCTCAGGATAAACTCATAGACATGGCCAACATCTTACGCGAAGTAAACCTATTAATGAATAAAATTTTTTAGGATTTCAACAAATTGAAATCCTTTTTTTATTGTTTAATTTAAGCAATGCTTTTGTTCTTGACAAATGGGAGTAGCATATAATTTAATTAATATATATTTTAATTATTAAAATATATATTAATTAAATTATAATGAGGTGACTTTATGTTTCAAAAACTCCGTACCCTTACACAAACGAACGGCACAATTAAACATTCGAGGAGCCGTATCTTTACATCAAGAAGTACACTTAATAAAAGTGTCCACTCATGGTCATAGCTCCTTCTATTATCCAGTTACAGCGCAGATATTTAATAGCTCTGGCTCGTGTAAGCTAAAGGATAATTGCAAAATTGAAGAACTGACAAATGCCGGTAATATTAAAATATGTAATGGTTTCATCCAAAAAGTCAATAGTTCTGGAAAGCTAATGGTTGAAGAGAAATTACAGAGCGAGCAATTTGATGCCATTGGAATAGTCAAGGCTGTGGAAATAATCGCAAATCACTTTCATTTGAAGTTATCGGGAGAAAGCGAAATTAACAGGTTAAGGGCTGAAAATGTGATAATAGAAAAGGATAGGATTACCCTTCTTCCGTTATTTAAGAAAATATTACGTTGTCACACAGTTAGTGGAAAACACCTACAATTATCTAATACAAATGCAGAGTTTGTGGAAGGGGAAGTCGTCCATGTTGGGGAAAATAGTGTGATCGGGACACTTTACTATACGGATGATTATTCGATAGCTTCGAGTTCAAAGGTGCACCACATTATACGGAGGAAAAAAGAATGATACTTCTAAAAATGCTAAAGACTTTTTTTTGCTCATTAGCTTTAGTGGTAGTATCTGTACTTTACGTTGGATTACTTTTAAGCGCTGGCTTATCCATACTCGCTGGTTTTTTACGAACATTCGGAGTCGATCAAATTAAAATGGGCCTTTGGTATGGCGTAGAACTTCCAGTTATGTTCAGCATCCCCTTCGCCCTGTTAATAGCTCTTCTATTGTTCTTTTGTGCCACATATATTAAACGTTGTATTATTTTTTGTTTGTCAAACCTTCGAATATAAAGCAATAAAAAAGTAAGCATATTTTTTAGATCGAATATGCTTACTCTCAATGACTTTAAATAAGTTGATGCCCAATTTTATCAGCAGTTTTAAGCATTGCTAAAGCTCTCCTTCAAGAAAACGGATAAGGTATATTTCAGGTCTACCAATAAATTCTTTAAAACTACATAAATTAGCGTACTCCTCATGCTCCACATCATAACACCCTATTTGGCCCTCTCCTTTTGGGTTCCAGACTATTTGCAAATCAGAGTAATTGTCGATATTTGCGGAAAGAAGGAGGAGCTTTCTATGACCTAGTTTCATCTCAATCGTATCAGTTAGTTTGAAAAAATCGATAAAGTGAATGTCATAATCATTTGGTGCAAGCTCAAGATGCAGTCGATCTCCTGTCAGGAAATGAATCAATTCATCTGGTAACTTGTATTTTTTCAATGTCTCTTTTTTGTTTTCAATAGTATGGAGTTCTATTGGTTCTAGAGCTTTTAAGTAATTTGCTAGTTCCATATTTTTCATACGTACAGCAATTGTATAAGCTCTCTCCCCATCTTTCTCCGCTAAAGTGACGTTTGCACCTCGTTCAATCAAGTATTTCACCATAGCTATATTACCCATACGTGTTGCTACTGTTAATGGAGTTGCTTCATACGGATAGACCATATCAGGCTTTTGATAATTAATATCTACTCCTTGTTCAAGTAAATAAGTGACTGTTTTCTTATCAAAATTCGACACAGCCTGACGCAATACAGGACCCCCATGCTGCTTTATATCAAGTCCAAGTTCATGAATAAGTGGGATATTTATTTTATTGCCGTAGTAGGCCTGAGAATAGGCTCCAGATCCAACTTGATTATAGCCATCTAATTTTGCTCCTTGTTCAACAAGGTAACGTACTATATTTTCTTTACAATATCGAACAGCTCTTAAAAAAGAAGGATTTTTTTCCACATTTAAATTAACCCCATATTCAACTAATAATTTTACTACATCCAATCTTTGTGCAATCGATGCTAAGTCCAATGGGCTTAATGATGTATGCTGACTTAAACATACCTCTTCTTCAATATTCCAGCCTTTATCCCTCGCAACTTGCAAAGCCGTAATATTGCCAGTATAGATATACATTGCAAGGTCCGGTAGTTCTGGAAATGTTCCAATATCTTGTAGCTTAATCATCTATAGATTGGCTCCCTTCTTAATGCATATACAAAGTATAGAAAACTACCATCTATATCACAATGGGACATAGAGCTATAGTGTCATAAAATACAGGGCAAGATTTTTAGCAAATTTGATGGTTCCTTTATTAAAAAGATGGCAATTGGATTCAAAATTTCCCAGGAAAGAATTTATTCAAATTAAAAACAGCTCTCAATCAGAATAGATTGAGAGCTATTTCTTAAACGCTTACCATGACTTACTTTTATTTTAAGCCAAGTGCTTTATCTGTTGTTGCATTTATTTCTTTTAGAAGCTCAGGGTTTTCTGCTAATGATAGACCATAAGATGGAATCATTTCTTTAATTTTTGGTTCCCACTCCTTGATATGTTGAGGGAAACATTTATTAAGAACCTCAAGCATAACATGTACAGCCGTAGATGCACCTGGTGAAGCTCCTAGTAAAGCTGCAATCGAGCCATCAGAAGCACTTACAACTTCTGTACCGAATTGAAGTGTTCCTTTACCGCCAGCTTCTGTATCTTTAATTACTTGTACACGTTGTCCAGCTACGATAATATCCCAATCATCACTTTTTGCATTTGGAATGAACTCACGTAACTCTTCCATACGTTGTTCTTTTGAAAGCATAAGCTGTTGGATTAAATACTTTGTTAAGCCCATCTCTTTCACGCCCGCAGCTAATAAAGTTGTGATATTATGCGGTTTTACAGAAGCAAATAAATCCATATTTGAACCTGTTTTTAAGAACTTAGGAGAGAAACCTGCGAATGGTCCAAATAGTAATGATTTCTTGTTATCAATATAACGTGTGTCAAGATGCGGAACCGACATTGGTGGAGCACCAACTTTTGCTTTTCCGTATACTTTTGCATGATGTTGTTCAGCTATTTCTGGATTATTACATGCTAAGAATAGACCGCTAATTGGGAATCCACCAATATGTTTCCCTTCAGGAATACCTGATTTTTGTAGTAATTCTAGGCTTCCTCCACCAGCTCCAAGGAAGACAAATTTTGCTGAATGATATTCCATTTTACAGCCGTCTAAATCGTGCACACGTACTTCCCATGTACCATCACTAGCTTGTTTCAAACTTTCAACACTATGATTATAGTTAACATCTACATCTTTTGCTTTTAAGTGATCAATTAACATACGTGTTAAAGCACCAAAGTTAACATCTGTACCAGTGTCAATTTTCGTTGCAGCAATGTCTTCACCAGCAGGACGATTTTCCATAATAAGTGGAATCCATTTTTTTAGTGTTTCAGGGTCATTAGAAAATTCCATCCCTTCAAATAAAGGATTTTTTGTCATCGTTTCATGACGTTTCTTTAGAAACTCAACATTTTCTTTCCCTTGTACTAAACTCATATGTGGTAAAGGCATAATGAAGTCTTGTGGATTATTGATCAGCTTATTGTTTACAAGATACGACCAAAACTGTCTTGAAACATGGAACTGTTCATTAACATTAATCGCTTTTTTGATATCGATTGATCCGTCTTTTTTCTCTGATGTGTAGTTCAGCTCACATAATGCAGCATGTCCAGTTCCCGCATTGTTTAATTCGTGAGAACTTTCCTCGCCTGCTTTTTCAAGCTTTTCAAACACTGTAATTTTCCAATCTGGTGCTAATTCTTTGAGTAATGTTCCCAAAGTTGCACTCATGATTCCGGCACCAATTAAGATAACATCTGATTTAATTTGTCTGTTACTCATTTTTACCTTCCTTATATGTTAAGATTTGCAGAAAGGATGTAAGCACTCCCACTTTAGAAGTACTGTAGCCATGGAGCAACCTCGGAGCACACCATTTCTGTATCAATTATTACCTTATTGCAGTTTATCACAATTAGTTCAAGAATAAAATATCAACTATTTATATGAGAGTTATCAGCTTTTTTCGAGACTTTCCGATCATAATTCAAGCAAAAAAATCACTTTTTGTTCTAGATAAAAATTGAATTATTTAAGCTTATTGGAATAATCGACCTAAAAATGGTTGACATTTTCATAAAAAATAGGTTCTTTTTATTATTATATCTGTATAATAACATATAAATATGGAGTTCGTCTTGTATCTGAACTAACTTTCCTTTACCCAAAGATTAACTTTCGATTGGGCTTTTTATATGCCAGCCATCTATATGAAAACCGCCCATTTGTCTGAACACATACTCCACTACTGCTTCATATAACGCCATCATCTTTTCAACATTGTCCTCATGCATTGCTCTCATAAAAATTTCTCTAAAGTCCTCATCTGGAAATGCTGACTTACTATATTTTTGCAGGTAAATTGGATCTTCAAGATAGGCATAGATTTGATAAAAGGGTATCGTTTCTAGATTTAAATACTGACAGTACAACAAAAATAAATTGGCTAATGAGTTATGGTAGGTAAAGGAAAAGTTCATTTTATCTTGCTCATAACAATCCTTTAAATTATCTAGTGCATCCCATAGTTCATATTTTTTTATTTCTAAGACCGTTTTATTCATTGTTTTATATTTTTCTTTGAGCCATTCTTCTGCTTCAAATTTTAAATCATTTATTATTCCAGTATAATCAAATAAAATTCTCCCTGTTTTAAATTGGACCATCGACATGGTTCTTCTTTTTTTAAAATCATCTTGGAAATACCCACGAATTTGACTTGGTGGATTCGCAAAGTATTCAATTAAAAAACCATCAATAACACGATTCCCTCTTTCCCTCCACCCCACATAATCCGCCAAAATAATATGAACATCGATATCAGAGCGCTTAGAGGGATTTCCAGTAATATAGCTCCCACATACGAGCGCTCCTATAACTTCCTCTTTATCTTGCCATTCTTTCAGGAACGTTTCTAAGGCTATTTTCCATTTTGCCATTGATCATTCACTCCCTTTTTAATTGATTTATTTCTACAATACTATTGAAAAAACAGAAAACCTTTAATACGTTTTCTGTTTTTATCTGCTTCTTATTTAATTTCTTCAACAGTTAATTTCTTTTGGCTAACTTCATAAGTGACTACCACGTTTTTAATAATCGCCGTATCCTCATAGGAGAGACTAGCTTCAAATTCTATTGTAGCATCTCCCTTCCATCTAAGATGATCCACATAGCTATAGTTTTCATGATCTGTTCGTATCCACGTATCTAACCCTTGCTCAGCACCATATTTAACTCTTGAAGATTCTACTAACTCTGGGCTTACCATTCGCTCTTCCACATTGATGACTTCAACAAATTCACTTTTATTAGAGTTCGTGACAATAGCAATTAATTTCTGATCAGGTGAAGGGATTATTTCTTTAATATACATTGATGGACTGGAGAAGCTAGAATATGCCTCTAGCACATCATCTTTTATACGCCAAAGAACATTTTGGCTTCCGTAATCTGAATAATTATTGAATAAAGTAAAGAAGACGCTCCCATCTGCTAATTTATATACCTGCTGACTTTTAAAGCTTCCTGATAAAATATCGACAGCAAAAATAGCCGCATTTGCAATTTTTTTGTTATCACTTTGTATAAATGGCTGAATGGCCTTTAATGCCTTATTCCTCAACTTTTCATCATTATAGCTCTCTACTAGTCTATTTATTGCAATATAGATATACTCCTCTTTGTCACTATCTAGAGCTTTTAGAAATTTATCTGCATCATATTTTGTAGCTGGCATTAGTTCCATATCCTCTGCTGATAAATAACGAATATAAAGCTCATTATTTTGGTGTTTATAGTAAGCTGCTGCTATTGTGGCAGTAAAAACTGAGCTTACGATCATCATACTTATTACCACAGCGAGCCATTTTTTAGAAAAACTTTTCTTCTTTACTCCATAGTTGGCTGCTTCAATTAACTCTTCCTCTATAAATCCAATTTCACGATATAACTCCTCTTTTTTCATATAGATAACCCCTCGCCTTCCAAATAAAATCTTAGTTTATTACGTGTCCTAAATAAGTTGGACTTAACTTTACTACTACTCATTTGAAAGTGTAAGGAAATATCTTTTATAGAATAGGAATACCAATATCGCTGAATAAATATATTTCTAGATTGTTCATCTAAGGTATATAAAAATTGGCTAATGTATTGAGCAAGTTCACCCGCTTCATAGGATGTTTCTACCGTATGAGAAGAAGCTAGACATTCTTCCAGCTCTGTGAGAATGACCTCAAACTCATTATTTCTCTTTTTGGCTGTATTATAGCTATGCTTATCAAGTGCAATATTACGTATGATTCTTCCTAAAAAAATAGATAGTTTTCTTGGTATCTGTGGAGGAATTGTATTCCATGCAGCTAGGTAGGCATCATTCTCACATTCTTCAACATCCCTCAAATTTGCCAAGATTCTTCTTGCTATTACTCTACAGTATGCTCCATATTTTTTCCTTGTTTCCAAAATAGCCTGCTGTGAGCGTTGTATGTATAAAGCAACTATTTTTTCATCGTCCATTTGCATTTTCTCCTTTTATGTACTCTTACTTATAAAGTAGATAATCCAAACAATTGGTTGCATGTTGTGACAAAAATTCTGCTAATGAAAAAACCGCACTCTTTTAGGTACGGTTCTCCACATTTCAAAATAAATTAGTTAAAAATGTTTGTATTGATGTAGGTAATAGCTGAAAGAATAATCCCTCATATTTAATATCCAGTATACCAGCGACGACAATAACAACGAAAATTAACAATAGAAAGATTTTCTTATTTTTAGAAATCCAATTCAATAGATGCCACTCCTCTGTCCTAATAGTAAGCATGTTTAGTATAAGTTGATTGCTATCAAATAGCATCCTATTCATTGTCTGTCACCTAATTTTACAATGCTACATAAATTAAAATGATACGCTAAAAATGAGAAATATGTAAGAAGGGAATGGGTATGGTCAATTTTAAATCTTTTCGGGGTGTTATCACTCAAATCAGTGATTTTTCTGTTGGGCAAAACGGAGATAAGAACGGTTGTTATAAAATAATGACCTTAGAAGATGGTGCTGGTGGGGTCGTCAATTTTATTATTTCTCCCTCCACCTATTTTGTTAATCGTGAAATTGTTACTACTGGTGAATGGGTAACAGGATATTATGATGGAGATGCACCTGTACCGATGATTTACCCGCCACAATACCGTGCTTTAATTATTGTAAAAGAAAGCAATTATCATAATGTAAAGGTAGATTTCTTTAATCAACAATTACTGAGTAGTGATGGACAATTACAATTAAACCTTTCTCCTACTACGATTATTTCACTTAAAAATGGGCAGCCTTTTACCAATAGTCCTGCCAATCGAAACCTCATTGTTGTTTATGGTCCTACCACTAGGAGTATTCCTGCTCAAACCACTCCCTATGAAATCATTGTTTGGTGTTAATTTAATCACATTTAAACAACGGCTTAAACCTCACTGCGTGAATTTAAGCCGTTGTATATTGTTATTTTTTATTCAGTATCATTTTTCATTTCATGTAATTGTTGTTTAATCTGCTCTAGATATTCTTTATTTTGCTGAACCGTATCCAAATGCTCACCATATTGTTCTGCATTGAAACGTGCATTTTCAGCATGCTTAATCTGATTAAATGCATGTTCTATTGCTATTTCCTCTGGATGTGATTTTGCATGCTTTAATAGACGATCCGCCTTTTGCACGGAGTTACTAAACAATGTGCTAGGATGATCCTGCTTCCAACTTGTATCGGAGTGCTTAGCCAATGTATATATCTTCCCTTCTTAAAAATGTTTTCATTGTTCTAGATGTAGTATTATGAAATGCTCTGATAATATGTATGGAAGAAAATAAACACAATATTTCCCAGGCTATAATCAAAGGACTAAGGCATATGCCTTAGTCCTTCTCTCAATGTCATGAATAGTTGTCAAATATAAATTAGTGCCATGCAGTCCTCTCACTGACTGGTTGCTTGATATCTGTTTTTCCTTGTGTTTCAGCAAAGTTATTGATTTGTGCTGAAGCTGAATCAAGCTCAAATTCAGCACCAAACTCCTCACGATGAAGTGTCTGACGCTGTTGATTTGTTTTATTTGCACTTTTCGTACCATTTGATTTGTTACGATTTGTATCCATATTTGACATAACCATCCTTCATCGATTATTTGAAAAGTTTTAAAACCTTATATATGGTTTACGAACTTTTCATTCTAAAGTTTGTCCAAGGAGGAAAAAAGAATGTGCATTAATTATTTTTTTTAGCTAAGTATAGAGTTGAGGATTTTTCAATTTTTGATTGTTAGTAAGTCGCTTGCAATCTTATTTTCTTTCTGACTATAATACTTGTATACAAGTATACTCAAAATAAAAAAGGTGATAGTATGAGCGAATATAATGATTATTTATATCCACAAAAATGGCTTTCTAAGGCTTCTACAGGTGATCGCGTAGCATATGAACTTAGAATGCGTATTATTTCAGGTTTAATTGAAAGCGGTACCATTCTTTCAGAAAACAAACTGGCAGCTGATTTTGAAGTAAGCCGTTCACCCATTCGTGAAGCCTTAAGAATATTAGCTTCTGAAAATATCATTCGATTAGAGAAAATGGGTGCTGTTGTCATTGGTTTATCTGAAAAAGAGATTGAAGAAATTTATGATGTTCGATTGCTGATTGAAACATTTGTGTTTGAACGTCTCATAAAAATGGATACAACTAACTTAGCACTAGAACTTAGCAAAACATTAGAAATGATGAAGGTTGCCATTAAGTATAACGATGCAGACGAATTTTCTTATCAGGATGTTATGTTCCATGAGACAATTATTCGTTCCATCGGACATTCCTATATCACCATGATTTGGAATAATTTAAAGCCAGTAATGGAAGGCTTGATTTTACTATCTATGCGCATGCGCTTTAAAGAGAAATATGAGGATTTTACTCGTATTGTGAAAAATCATGAGCTCTATATTGACGCTATTAGAGCCAAAGATCGAGAGCTTATGATTACATCCTTACATGAAAATTTTGATGATGTTCAAGGCAAAGTAGAAGATTTATGGCGGTCACAGCAAATGCTATCTAAAGGGGTTGAGCCACAAAATGACTAACTATATGTTAGGTGTTGATATAGGGACTACTAGCACTAAGGCCGTATTATTTAGTGAACATGGGAAGGTTATTCAACAGGAAAATATCGGGTATCCATTATATACACCGGATATTTCGACAGCAGAACAAAATCCAGAAGAAATCTTTCAAGCTGTACTACAAGCCATTACCAACATTATGAAAGTTCATTCTGATAAACCATTACTATTTGTTTCCTTTAGTAGTGCTATGCATAGTGTGATCGCTATGGACGAAAATGATCAACCGTTAACACCTGTCATCACTTGGGCGGATAATCGTAGTGAAGCATGGGCACATAAAATTAAAACTGACTGTAATGGCCATGAAATTTATAAAAGAACAGGTACACCTATTCATCCAATGTCACCACTAAGCAAAATTACTTGGCTTGTGCATGAACATCCTGAAATCGCGCGCAAAACGAAGAAATATATCGGTATTAAAGAATACATTTTTAAAAAGTTTTTTGATCAATATGTCGTCGATTATTCATTAGCTTCGTGTATGGGTATGATGAATCTCCATACATTAGATTGGGACGAAGAAGCTTTAGCTGTTGCAGGTATTGCGAAAGCACAATTATCCACACTCGTACCAACAACTCAACTATTTTTGAATTGCAATGACCTTTTAGCTAAACAAATTGGTATTGACCCACAAACACCTTTTGTCATTGGTGCAAGTGATGGCGTGCTCTCTAATCTAGGTGTGAACGCCATTCGAGAAGGCGAAATTGCTGTCACTATTGGGACAAGCGGTGCTATCCGTACCATAATTGATAGGCCCAAAACAGATGTAAAGGGTAGAATCTTTTGCTATGCACTAACAGAAAACCATTGGGTCATTGGTGGACCCGTAAACAATGGTGGTATGGTATTACGCTGGATTCGCGATGAGTTTGCCTCTTCTGAGATTGAAACAGCTAAAAGACTAGGTATTGATCCATATGAAGTGTTAACGAAAATTGCTGAACGTGTTAGACCTGGTGCTGATGGGCTGCTATTCCATCCCTATCTATCAGGTGAACGTGCGCCTTTATGGAATCCAGATGTCCGTGGTTCATTTTTTGGTTTAACTATGTCTCATAAAAAGGAACATATGATACGAGCTGCCCTCGAAGGGGTTATCTACAATTTATATACTGTCTATTTAGCATTACTGGAATGTATGGAAAGCCCTGTCACTCGTATTCAAGCAACAGGCGGGTTTTCACGCTCTGAGATTTGGAGACAAATGATGGCGGATATTTTTGAATCCGAAGTGGTAGTACCTGAAAGCTATGAAAGCTCCTGTCTAGGCGCTTGTATTTTAGGCTTATATGCTACAGGAAAAATTGATTCCTTTGATGTTGTCGCTGATATGGTTGGTGACACTTATAAACATACGCCAATCGAAGAAGCAGCCAAAGAATATAGACAGCTACTCCCAATTTTCATTCGTTTATCTAGAGTTTTAGCAGACGACTATACGTCAATTGCTCAGTATCAAAGGAGCTTAATTAAGCCCAACTAAAGAGGAGGAGAATACATGCCATTAGTTATTGTAGGTATTGGTATTATTGCGCTGTTAATTTTAATAATGGGCTTTAAATTAAATACGTTTATTTCATTAATCATTGTTTCATTCGGTGTTGCTTTAGCTCTTGGGATGCCTTTGGATATTATCGTAAAAACGATTGAAGCAGGGTTAGGTGGAACATTAGGCCACTTGGCATTAATATTTGGTCTTGGTGCGATGCTAGGAAAATTAATTGCCGATTCTGGGGGTGCACAGCGTATTGCCATGACCCTAGTGAATAAGTTTGGAGAAAAGAACATTCAATGGGCAGTTGTAGCAGCATCCTTTATTATCGGTATCGCACTGTTCTTTGAAGTAGGTCTTGTGCTATTAATCCCAATTGTCTTCGCTATTTCAAGACAATTAAAGGTTTCTATTTTATATTTGGGAATTCCAATGACCGCAGCCTTATCTGTCACACATGGATTTTTGCCACCACACCCAGGGCCAACCGTTATCGCTGGTGAATTTGGGGCAAATATTGGTGAGGTGTTGCTTTACGGCTTTATCATCGCCATTCCGACTGTTATTTTAGCAGGGCCTTTATTTACAAAATTAGCGAAAAGGTTAGTGCCTGAATCATTCAACAAAATTGGAAATATTACCTCTCTAGGTGACCAAAAAACATTTGAACTAGAGGACACTCCGAGTTTTGCAATAAGTGTTTTCACTGCACTATTACCCGTTATTTTAATGTCCATTGCTACTATTATTACACTGTTACAAAAAACAATTGGCTTTGAAGATAATGGCTTCTTAGCAGGTATCCGCTTCATCGGTGAAGCTGGTACATCCATGTTAATTTCCTTATTAGTTGCCGTCTATACGATGGGTATCGCAAGGAAAATTCCTATTAAGCAAGTAATGGAGTCATGTACAACTGCAATCTCCCATATCGGTATGATGCTCTTAATTATTGGGGGCGGTGGGGCCTTTAAACAAGTTTTAATCGATGGTGGTGTCGGTGATTATGTAGCTGAACTCTTCCATGGAACTACCTTATCGCCAATTTTACTAGCATGGATTATTGCGGCTATTTTACGCATTTCATTAGGGTCAGCTACGGTTGCTGCTTTAACAACAGCTGGGCTAGTCATCCCAATGTTAGGTCAGAGTGATGTGAATCTTGCTTTAGTCGTACTGGCAACAGGTGCAGGAAGCTTAATTGCTTCACATGTCAATGATGCTGGTTTCTGGATGTTTAAGGAGTATTTTGGATTAAGCATGAAGGAAACATTTGCTACATGGACCTTGCTAGAAACAATTGTATCTGTAGCTGGTTTAGGATTTATTTTATTACTAAGTTTATTTGTTTAAAAAAAGTTAAAAAGGAGCAAGCACAATGTTAAATACAATTGGCGTTATCGGTTTAGGCGTTATGGGCAGTAATATCGCTTTAAACATGGCTAATAAGGGCGAGCAAGTAGCCGTTTATAATTACACACGGGATTTAACCGACAAACTTCTACAAAAAGTCGAAGGACAAGCGCTTACTCCCTACTACGAAATAGAAGAGTTTGTACAAGCTTTAGAAAAACCAAGAAAGATCTTTTTGATGGTGACAGCTGGTAATGCTATTGATTCAGTTGTTCAGTCAGTAGTGCCTTTCCTTGAAAAGGGGGATGTCATTATGGATGGCGGCAACTCTCATTATAAAGATACAGAGCGAAGATACGATGAACTTAAAGCTTTAGGAATCGGGTATTTAGGGATTGGTATTTCTGGTGGTGAAGTTGGAGCATTGACAGGCCCATCTATCATGCCTGGTGGTGATCAAGAGGTCTATAACAAAGTAGCACCTATACTGACAAAGATTGCAGCGCAAGTAAATGATACACCATGCTGTACTTATATTGGTCCTAAGGGCGCAGGTCACTTCGTTAAAATGGTACACAATGGAATCGAGTATGCAGATATGCAACTCATTGCGGAAGCCTATACGTTTTTAAGAAAAAATATAGGATTATCCGTTGAGGAAATTGCTACTATTTTTGAAACATGGAATCAGGGCGAATTGAAAAGCTATTTAATTGAAATAACAGCTGAAATCTTAAGGAAAAAAGATGAGGTAACAGGATTACCACTAATTGATATGATTCTAGATAAAGCTGGTCAAAAAGGTACTGGGAAATGGACAAGCCTGCAATCTATAGATAATGGTATTCCTACATCAATTATTACGGAGGCCTTATTCGCTCGCTATATTTCATCATTAAAAGAGGAACGAATTCAAGCAGAGGCAATACTATCTGGACCAAATTATAAACAACAAAATCTAGATAAAGATGTCTGGATTGAATACGTCCGCCAAGCGCTATATATGGGGAAAATATGTGCTTATGCCCAAGGATTTACACAATATAAAATGACATCAGAGCTTTATGAATGGCGTTTACCATTAAAAGATATTGCATTAATTTTCCGTAGTGGTTGTATTATTCGAGCAGAATTTTTAAATGTTATTAGTGAAGCCTATCAAAAGCAACCTTCTCTAAATAATTTATTAATTGATCCGTACTTTGCAGAAAAGTCGATGGACTATCAAAATGGATTAAGAAAAATAGTTTGTGAAGGCATCCAAGCAGGAAACGCGTTCCCTTGCTTGAGTGCTTCTCTCACATATTACGATAGTTATCGAACAGGTTCATCTAATGCTAATATGTTACAGGCACAACGTGATTATTTCGGTGCGCATACGTATGAACGAATTGATGCACAAGGTGTTTTCCATACAAATTGGTAAGTAAAAAGCTAAAATATACATCATTGCCTCAATGATTGTATATTTCAGCTTTTTTATTCTAGAAAAACATGTACTCGATTACGGCCTGCTTGTTTTGCCGCATACAGTGCTTTGTCCGCATTGTTTAAAAGCTGATACAGTGTCTCTTGTCCCTTTGTGCCTTCTGCTACACCACAGCTAATAGTAGCACGAATTGCTCCCTCAGTAGTCATAAGTGGCTGGGATTCTACGCTATTACAGAGCAAATTAGCTAATGCTTGCCCCTCTAATAATGTAGAGTCCTTGAGTGCAAGAACAAATTCCTCACCGCCATACCGTGCAAACAGTTCTCCTTTTTTCAACACACTCTGACAAACCTTTACGACATGAACTAGTAATTGATCACCGATAGCATGCCCATACGTATCATTGACGTTTTTAAAATGATCGATGTCCATTAAAATGACAGTAAAAGCTGAGGATGATTCTCTTGCCTCGCTGTAAGCCTGATTACATTGTTGAAAAAAAGCTCGACGATTATAAATTTGTGTAAGTTCATCGTAAAAAGCGAGTTGCTCTAACTGTCTTTGTAGCTCCTTTAACTCTGTTATATCAGTGAAAATAAGTAATAACCCCTTACCATGATTAACATGTTGCAGCTCTGTAACACGCACTTGATAAGTATGATCAGAAAGCACCATCTCGATGTCTTGCGTATTCACCACTGCCTCCAATGTAAATGGCATCGGTTGTCCAGTTACTTCAAGCCATGTTTTCCTAATATCCCTACCAATCATGGATCTGGTTAGCTGAGGAAATACCTTGCTACAGGCTTGGTTAAACTCTATTAATCGAGCAGATTCATCTAAGACAATAACCCCATCATTGATACTATGAAATATTGCATCCTTGGCAACAGGCATCACCCTAAATAACCGTGAGGAATTAATAGACCATAAATATAAAAATGAAGAAGCCCATAATACCATAGGGACAGGATCAACTCCTTGAGGTGTTAAGCCCAATAAATAGATGAATGCTGTTATCATAGGAATAAGTTGACCACACATTAAGGCAATTAATTGTTGCCGGTAGGCCTTAGTAGTCTCTTTCCAATGGATTAATACTAATAAAAAAGATACGAACATACAGCCAAAAGTAAAGATGCCATGAATGATATACCATATGCCAATTTCCTGATGAATGTAAGGTGCCCCTAATATAGGATCTATTTCAAATACTCTATAATGAAAATGGTGTATATCATTTGTAGCAACCATGATTAAGCTAATAAATGGAATGGCAAGAAGAGCCATTATCTTTTTCCTTGTCAGATGAAAGCCTAGGTATTGCATGATAAACAATAATCCGAGAGGCGTTGAAAAAGCCATACCTACATATTGGATGGCCGTCCAAACCTTTATGGCACTTAATGTTGTAGCGATTAAACCAAAAGCAGAGGCAAAACAATATACCGCAATTAATGCGGTATAACTAATAAACAATTGAGCAATTTTTGTATAATTGTAGCGTTTTAGAAATACGTATAAACATAAATACAAATTTAGTACACCTGATGTGCAGCTAAGAGTAATGAAAGCAGTCAATTGCGAATTCATGTCTATGTACCTCTTTATATTTTTAATTTTAATGTAGCATACATATAAAATTTTGTGGATTTATTTATTGATTAAATTGCATCTAAAAATGAATTTTTAAGGAGTAACGAATATGATCAATAAGGATAACTCAGAAATCATTTTCTTTTCTGATCCAATTGAAAATCTAACCCACCCCTTTTATAACAAACAAATTGTATTCACAGGCGCCCTTTCTACCATGACACGATCCGAAGCCGCCAAACAAGTAAAAGCATATGGAGGGTATTTACAGGGAGCTGTTACACAACATACTGATTTCGTTGTTCTTGGTAATAAACGTAGGGGTATAAGCGCCAAGCAGCATAAAGCTGAGCAGCTAATCCGTCAGGGACAAGACATTCAAATGTTAATAGAAGATGATTTTTTATGGCTTATTTCGATCCCAAAGAAAGATGATAAGTAAAAAGAGTATGTAAGGTGGTTCTTCCTACATACTCTTTCAATTTTTTACTTTATTGGAACAGCAATAGGCTTTAATTTATATGGCTCTTTTATCGGTTCTAATGCTCCTGTACTATCCTTAATTTTGTATACACCTACTACAGGCGTGATCATAATCGAGGTAGCTTGTTCATCAAATTTGTTTACAACAATACGAGGGAAATTTTCACGCCCTTTGAAATCTGTACTATGACCAGTTCCTCTAAAATGCATGACATTATAATCATTCCCTAAATCATCTGTCACAATATAGTCAATGAGAACGCCTCGCCAAGCTTCATTTTCTTTCTCCACCAAGACTTCTTCGGAAAGATAAAATGTTGTAGCGATAGGTGTTTTCGTTATTTTAAAAGCTTCAATTTTTATACCTTTCCCTTCTGTTTTCATACTATCTTTTTCCACCTTTATTGTTTCACTTTCAAGCTTCTCTAAAGTAAATTCAAATGACCAGTCTCCTGCTACTGAATTATTTACATTATTTAAATCAACAATTTGATCTCCTTGAAAATTAATGTGAACTTCCTCGGGCTTAGAGCCTCTAATGAGTTCAAAAATATACAATACTGCATACTCATTGCTGTTTATCTTTTGAACCAAATAATTTGTTGAATAGCCGTCATATCGATACCTATTACCAAATTCCTCAGCAGTTAATTCACCATTTTCACCATATAAAACTGGCCTTTCTCCTAAATCCTTTTCACTTTTAATAGTGTAAGCAATAGTAATATTTTCGCCATCATATACAGCATCAGTAACAGTGACTTCAACTTCATTACTTTCTTGGCTCACTCCGACACTTGTAGAATAATGATCATAATTGTTAAATACATACCTTTCATCATCAATAAACAATTCGAATATACTTCCGATAAACGGTAAATTTGCAGCAAATGTAGGAAATGTATAACTAAGTGTCATACTGGATGCAATAAAAAAAGTAGCTGCAACAATAAAATTTTTAATGAAATGCCTTTTCTTTTTGACCATCATGACATTTCTTTTCACTCTCTCTTTTTCAAGCGTGCTCACTTCCATCGGCTCTATATTTATATCAAGATTTAAATCATTAAATTGTTTATATAGCTTTTTCATGTCATACTTCCCCCCAAACGAATTTGCTGTAATCTTTTTCTCCCACGATATAATCGATTATCAATAGCGGCTTTTGTTAAACCACAATGAATAGCAATTTCTTCGTTTTTCATATTTAAAAAATATTTCATCGTAAAAATATCACGGTCTAACTGCTCTAATTGCGTCATCATGATGAGCACTTCTTCTGTCGTTGTCTTGATGAAGTATGCCTCTTCAGCCGATATTGTGGCTTCACCTGGTTCATTTAGCTCATAAAAATATGGCGTTTTAGACAACCTTCTTTGTTTCGAAATGGCTTTAAATTTTGCTATCGTGCAAATCCATTTTCTAAAATCCTCTTTATCGCCTCTAAATTGTTTAGCATTTTCATAAGCCCCTAGAAATGTATCACTAATACATTCCTCTATTATTTGAGGATCATTATAGGATTTTAGAGCATTATAAATAATCGCTTTGACAATCCCCATATATTCATCAATGACATATTGAAGTGCTTCTTCCCGTTTTTTCTTAAGATGCTTTATAAAATTCTCATCTGTTACCCTCATGCAAACACCCTTTCTTCCACAAACATAAAGGATTCTTTATATAAAACATCGTTCAATCTTAAATTTCTTCTCATATTACTCAAAAATATTTATAATTTCAATTTTTTAACAAATATAAAAGGCCAAATCTCAATTGATTTAGCCTTTTTAATGTTTATATTTACTTTTAGATTTTAACTAATAGCATTGGGACGCAAGCTACTTGTTTACCTTAGGTGCTGGATAATCAAAGCCCTTTGTATCCACCTCTACCTTTTTCATCTGCTGATCTTCGAGTGGTTTATCTGTAGCATCTCGCTCTGCTCCAACAATGGCATCAACTGTTTCCATACCTGCAATTACCTTGCCAAAAGCAGCATATTTCCCATCTAGATGTGATGCTTCCTTTACCATAATGAAAAATTGTGAGCCTGCTGAGTTTGGGTCATCTGAACGAGCCATCGAAATAACACCACGTTCATGCTTCATATTATTTTCAAATCCATTTGAGGTAAACTCACCATCAATCGAATAATCAGGCCCTCCAGTACCATTCCCTTTCGGATCTCCACCCTGAATCATAAAATCAGGAATAACTCGATGGAAAATAAGACCATCGTAGAAACCATCTTTTACTAAAGCAATAAAGTTAGCTACTGTATTTGGTGCTACAGTAGGCTCCAATTCAATAACAATTTTTTCATCATTGCTCATCGTAATTGTCACAATTGGATTTTCCTTCACTTTTGACGCGTAATCCATTGTTTCTTGTGTTTCTTTAGCTGTTTTCCCCTCAGTTTTCTCACTATGCTTAGCTGTACCACAGCCTGTCAAAACAACAATAATGGCTAGTAGAGATAGCATAAAATACAAACCTTTATTACGTACGAACATATCCTTTTCAACTCCTCTTGTTAAGCATCCTTTCATTATAAAACTATCTAAACTGTAGGACAAATCTAAGAGAGGCAATGACAGAGTATTTCTGTCATTGCCTCTCTTTTTATTTCTAGTATATTATTTTCGTAGGTTGCAACATTACATGACTATTAATTGACATCATTTCAATAAATCATAATCCCTTTGTCTAATACAGATTGATTTTGTACCTGATTCCCTAAAATATATAGTTTTTTTAGGTTAGGCAAATTCACTAAGGGTTCTACATTTGAAATGGCATTATTTTCTAAATGAAGCACCTCTATTTGTTGCCAATTTCCCAAGAAATTTAACGATTGTAGTGAACTATCTTGTAAAGTGAATGATCGTAAATTTGTAAAGCCAGCAAAATAAGGCATGATCTTATCTACTTCTTGCACCCATTCCCCATTACCAATTTGAATGGAGACATCATTTAAAGTTAAATGCTCCAGCACGTTGTTCGTAAGTGGCTTACTATTCACCTGAAAATTACATTCATGACAGTTTAACATTTTTACATGCTGTAAATTGAATAAGTCATTGGTTTCATAAAAGAGGGTCTCATTTAAATTGATTGTTTGCAAATGAGGTAGGTCATTTAATGAACGAATACCTTTAAGAGTTCCATACTCCATGACTGTAAGCTGTTCTAGCTGTGGGTATTTCAGTAGTTCTGCACCATTCAATTGCGAATCCGATCCACTTATAGAAACCGTCAAATCTCTTAAAGCGGGTGCCTCTAGCTTTGGTAAAAATGAACTCTTCAGCTCTGCTTTTTTCAAATGGGGCGCTACAATCGATGAAATATCACCATGATAGCCAGTTAACGATAACTCTGTCAATGACGTTAGACTGTTAACCATATCCAACAATTCCACTTGACCAGGAGAAGCTAAACGTAGCTTTGTTAAAGATGACATATTTCTAAGTCTATCTAAATTGATGATATTCATGTTTTCAAGATCTAAAGATTGTAGTTTAGGCATGTTTTGTATAAAATCAAGCGTTTTTAAATTTCTTACTGACGTAAGCTTCAATTCTTGTAATTGAGTCAATGAGTAAAGTGGGCTAAAATCTGTAGCTTCACTAATGTCTATTGCTAACGACTCTAGATTAGTTAGTGTAGACAGCCACTTTAAATCATTAATTGATTTTAAGGAAAGTGATTTCAGCGATAATTTATTTAGAATCTGAAAATCTGTCACCTCTTCAGCCACATAAGATAGTTCTAGAGATTGAAGATTGGGGAACTCTAATAATAAAGCAAGTTCATCATTACTTCTAATTTGGATAGAGAGCTCTTTAACATTTGACTTATCACTAAAATATCCTGCGATTTTACTAAATGATTCATTAAAACTACCTGTATAACTTTTTAAGTTTTCAAGATGTTGGAAGCTTACTTTTTCACTTTGTGATATTTCATAATCATTCATGAGCTTTAAAACCGTTAATCCAGTAAAAGCCTCAAAGTCCTTTTGTTCAATTTTTTGCGTATTTAATAATTTATCCATAATGATATAAGTAGAAATTTTAGCTTCCTTATTTGTAAAAGGATCTTCTAGACTATAATCAAAATGCCATTGATCGTCAGAATAGTAGGCAGCCAAATATCGAATACTTGCAATCTCTTCTTTTGCTGGCATCGTCCCACCTTTATCAAAAATATCTTTTAAAAAGAACAAAAGAACTTCACTTTCAGGCATTGTTCGAACGGATAGTTCTTCACGTTTTCTATCCTCTGTTTGATTACTACTTAAAAGAAAATACCCAAGGAATACACACATCATGACAATTGGTATCATAAAGAGTAGCTTTAAATTTGTTTTTGGACGGGATGTTGTCTGAGGAGAAGCTGTTCCATAATAATTATTAATCGTTTGATCAACATAATAAATTTTATTCTCTTTCAACATGATTTCCGTGTCACAAAAAGGACATTTGAATGTTTGCTCTTCTTTATATTCAATTTTTCCATTACAATTTGGACAATTTAATTTAATAAATTCCACTGGCAGCCCCCCAGCACTATTTTTCCATTAAGCTTAGTTGTCTAAAAAATAAATGTCAATATTTACGAAATATAGACAAGCAATCTAAAACTAAATTTTAAATGTCTAGCCGATAAATACTTAACTAGATTTACAATAATCCTATACTTGGGTTATGAACGTTTGCCCAGGCTATATCACTGTTAATGTACCTAACCATTCTATAGGCTACTGGCTTAAAACCGCACTTAGGCCAAAATGTTGATGCAGCAAGATTAGTTATTCTCCAATCTGTAATGATATTCCTCCAATCCCCTTAATAGTATTATGAGCAAATAAGTTTTTAAGCGTATTTGTTATATGTTCAGCATTAAGACAGCTGTTGTTTAGAAATGGATATACTTCACCTTGAAGGCTCTGTCTATTTATGAGTAATTCAGCCATTGTGGGTATATCATTCATACCAATTGTTTTATACTCATATTCTGCCATTTCAACACCCCCCTAAATTTCTACATTATATTACATATTATATCATTATGGATAATACAGGATTTTGATGGATATTTATGGTTACTTTCTAATCTAAAAGAATCTAAGTCTAATTACAAGCATGCATTTCTCTCCTTAAGCTAAGCCAATTAACTATGTAGAAATAAAGTAAATATGATATCTTTTTGCAAGGTAGTATTTTGGAAAGAGAGGATTTTTAGCAATGAATCAAAAAAATTTCTGGCTTGATTTACCACGGCCATTCTTCATTTTAGCTCCAATGGAGGATGTGACAGATGTTGTATTTCGTCATGTCATTCAGGAGGCTGGGAGACCCGATGTATATTTTACGGAATTCACCAATACGACGAGCTATTGTCATCCAGATGGGTTAGATAATGTACGAAACCGCTTAGCTTTCACAGAAGATGAACAACCTATTGTTGCACATATTTGGGGGGACAACCCTGAACATTTTCGTCAAATGAGTATTGGTATGAAGGAACTTGGCTTTAAGGGAATTGATATTAATATGGGTTGCCCAGTTGATAATGTAGCAGAAAGAGGTAAAGGAGCTGGATTAATTCTTCATCCTGAACTAGCCGCAGATATTATTCAAGCAGCCAAAGCAGGAGGCTTACCCGTTAGTGTCAAAACAAGACTTGGCTTTACGGATGTAACAGAATGGCGTGAGTGGCTTACACATATTTTAAAACAGGATATCGCCAATCTTTCTATTCATCTCCGTACACGGGAAGAGATGAGCAAGGTCGCTGCACATTGGGAATTAATTGGAGATATCAAAAAACTACGTGATGAAGTGGCTCCCCACACATTACTGACGATCAACGGTGATATTCCTGATCGTTTAACAGGTCTAAAACTAGTTGAGCAATACGGTATCGATGGTGTAATGATTGGTCGCGGTGTGTTCTCAAACCCATTTGCCTTTGAAAAAGAACCTAAAGAGCATAGCGCCAAAGAATACCTTAATTTACTATACCTACATCTTAATCTTCATGACCATTATTCCAAGGAATTCGAAACACGTTCATTTAAAGCATTACAACGTTTCTTTAAAATATATGTACGTGGCTTCAAAGGGGCTAGTCAATTGAGAGTTCAATTACTGAGTGCACATTCTACGGTTGAAGTCCGTGAATTACTAGCTGCGTACATTGCCCACGAACTAAAGGAGTAACCTTTATTAAGTTGTGACAAAAAAGAGGAGACTGGCTATCGCCAATCTCCCTTTTATTTGTTTACTTGTAATCATTTATTGGGCCTTTATCCATTAGAACTTCTACCATATTAGAAGAGCCCATCTTCAGCTTAGGTCTACGTTCTGAATTCGGTTCACTATAAAGCTCTAATGGGTTGATAATCACACCATCTGGAGTATTATGAAGTATTCCAGGCACACAGGAATAAATTCTATCATTATTATTAGCATTTTTAGCAAAAATAGTAACGGAGGTTCCATTATGATTATCTATACTCATGGATACCTTATATCTGTAGAAGGAGCCTGTGCCATTTGATTGGGCGGAATAAACCACAGGAACAACAGCTAAAACATTATTATTTAATCTCAATTTGATTACTTCAGTTTTTGTTGAACCAGCATCTCTCCCAACATCCCCCATGTGTTCGACTACCCCGTTGTGAAAACTCCTAAGTGGAGGTGTATTTTTCGCCCCAAACATAGCTACATCGATCTGCTGACCATCCTTTGTATAGACTAAAGCATATATATCGTAGTCAGTACCAGTTTTCCATGATACCGTAGCAGTAATTTCAGGCGTTTTATCAATGATAACTGGCTTTTGACCTTTGCTGAGACTGACATTCCCCTTTACCTTTTCAAGATTTATCGGTGACAACATGCTTTGTCTATTTGTATTTTCTAGAAAATTTTGTGATTGATCAGGTTCTATCAGCATTTGTTTTTTTATAGTTGTTGATTCAGAAAGATTATTTTGCTCTTCAGGTTCAACCTCAACACCGTAATTTTTACATAACCCCTCTAACCCAGAATCAAATCCGCGCCATATAGATCTCACCTTTGTCTGACTATTTCTTAGATATAATTCTAATACTACGATGCCATTTTCATTTGCAAAATTAGCTGGTGCTAAATTGATAACATTGTTATCAGTACGTATTTCTGCCTTTAAATTTTTCACATTTGAAAAACCTCTGCTATTATCTTCTGTAAGTGTTATCGCTATTTTAGTAATACCTTCAGGGATTTTACTCATGTCAAAATTCATTTTATGTATTTTTATATTCCCTACATTCTCAGATGGTATCAGGGTAGCTACACCAGATAAGCTAGTTGGTTGATTATAAAATATAATGCCGCTATCTCCTTGTACCTTATTTGCATCCGTTAAAAGGAATGCAGTTAACGAAATATCAATCGAATTAGACATTTCGTAGCTAATAGTCACACTACCTTTTTGGGAACTTATAACTGTATTTGCTCCCATCTGAAGGAATTGAATCATGTGAATCCCCCTTTTCCCCTTATTATTTATACATACAAAATAGATAAAATTTTAAAGTTACTCTTCTAATAAAAAATTCGAGTAATATTTACAAAATCCTTCTTTATAGGAAAATAGTCGGAAACAAACACTGGCATATCGTAAAACTAACCTAATTTCTCATAAAAACATTTTATGATATGATGTTTAAATTGTGTGTCATTAAATAACACAGTTACATTCATTAAAGAAAGAGGTATTTATGGATCATACACAGTTATCCAAGCGACATTGGTTACTTATCTTAACACTTACATTATTAACATTTGTTCTTGGGACAAGCGAATTTGTTATTGTCGGGATCTTAACTGATATTTCTTCAAGCCTTCATATGACAAATGCAAAAGCAGGCACACTCGTTTCTGCGTTCGCTATCACATTTGCCATCGCTACACCACTCGTCATGTCAGCAACAAGCCATTTTCCAAAGCGTAAATGGATGTTGTTTTTGATAGGTTCCTTCATTGCCTTAAATGCTCTATGTGTAATTTCAACGAGCTATATTATGCTCCTTATACTTCGGGTTATGACCGCGATTGTAACAGGTGTATTAATCTCTCTAGCCATGATTGTTGCAAGCGAAACCATGCCCATTAATAAACGCGGCCTTGCTATATCATTTGTTTTCGGTGGTTTTACACTGGCCAATGTAGTTGGAGTACCCATTGGAATTGTAATCGCTGAATGGTACGGCTGGAATGCCACTTTTATGTTAACCACTCTTCTCGGAGGGTTGGCGTTTGCGGCATCTTTTTTTGTCTTACCTACTCGACTCAGCCAAGTACGAAGCTCAATACGGGATCAATTTTCTTTAATGATTCAGCCTCGAATTTTAATTGCCTTTTTCATTCCTGCTCTCGGGTTTGGTGCAACCTATGCAGTCTTTACGTACCTTGTTCCTATTTTAAAGGGAATGGGTGCACCAAATAATTCTATAAGTTTAATCTTATTCGGCTACGGCTTTCTTTCGATTTTCAGCAACATTCTTGCCGGTAAAATTGCCACTCACAATGCCATCGGCCGACTTCGGTTTGTCTTTCTCGCACAAGCTATTGTATTGACAAGCTTATTTTGGACAACAAACCATTTTACTTTAGGATTAGCGAACATCGGACTAATGTCACTAATGGCCATCCTCTTAACAACATCTACTCAACTTTATTTAATAGATTTGGCCGAAATTTATAAACCAGATGCTAAAGGACTCGCTGCTTCTCTTATGCCCGTGGCAAGTAACGTAGGCATCGCTTTTGGGTCTGCATTAGGCGGCATTGTATATCATCAAGGAAATTTGATGAATGTCACATGGGTCGGTGGTATAGTTGCCGTCAGTGCAAGTCTACTAACTTTCTTTAGTTATCATTTAGACCTTAAACAAAAGAAAACAGCATAAAAAATGCAAGAGGTACATTAGAAAGAATATAAATCAAACAGACCCATTCGAATAAAGCGAATGGGCCTGTTTTTAAAAAGCTTACTTGTGATCCGTATCTTCATAATAAGGAATAATTATTCTGAAATAATATATTTTTCTTTCATTGGCCCAACTTTATTTAAAATAATTGCGCCAATCATTTGTATAATAGTCTTCACAATAATTTGCCCCAAAATGGCGGCAGGTACCGCTTCCCATGGCAATATATTGGCACCAAGTGGACTTAAGCCGATTACTACGAAAATTGCAGAATCTAGAAATCCTCCAACAATACCACTGTAGAACACACGCCAAGCCATTGGTAATTTTAATCGAGTATAAATTTCAGTATCAGCCGTTTCAGCGACAACAAATGATAGTGCTGAGGCTACCACAATTAAAAGTGTATCACCTAGTAGGAATGACACCACAGCTGATAAAATTAAAGCTGTAATAATAAATAAATACGTCTTTTTTCTACCATATTTATTTTGTACTAGATCCCGAAAAATAAAGGTTGCCCCAATTAAAAGCGTTCCCATTGGGACAATAAACATACCAAAATGTAAAGGTGCAAATGCTGCCGTTACCACATTAGCAATAACAATAGATAATAAATAAAATAATATTCTCAAACTATTACTCCTCAAGTAAATTTAATTTTTGTAAGAGCACCCTACACGCCTCTTTTATTTCCCCACACAAGGGCATGTAACTGTGGCAGTACTTTAACATCTCTTAAATCCTCATCCTTCATTACTCTATCAATCAGTGCACGATATTTATCCAATAAATTCATCATTAATTGTGAATTATCAGTTGCCGTGAGATCATCATTACCGACTTGAAGATAAAAAGGAATCATGGGATATCGATGGTGAATTTGTTTAGCATAATCGTAATCCTCTTGATTAAAAACGACTATTTTGAGGGATACATGGTGATTGCTGTTCCGATCTTTAAGTTTTTCGAAGATATAAGAGAGCACCGAGTAGTCTGTGGTCATTCCAGAACTAGGTGGCTTTGGTGAAATTGTCAGTTCATCAATCTCATACATCCACTTTTGCCACCTACTCCCCTGTGTTTCTACCCCGATTTTTATGTCATTTTCTTTTAAAATGGCAATAAGCTCTGCTAAATTCGGATTGAGTGCAGGATTGCCGCCTGAAATTGTGACAAATGAAAAACCATTGCCCCCTAAACGTTTCAACTCAGACCAAATCTCTTCCGCTGTCATTTGGACAATAAGGTGCTTTCCACTGCCATCCCACGTAAACGATGAATCACACCAAGAACAGGAATAATCGCAGCCCGCAGTTCTTACAAACATTGTCTTCTGGCCAACGACCATACCCTCTCCTTGAATCGTTGGCCCAAAAATCTCGATAACAGGTACTTTACTCAACTTCCATCCACTCCCTTCTAGCTTCTGCATAGCTTGTTGGAGTCTCGTAAAGCCTAATAAACTCTACACGTACACCGTTATATCCTTCATCAAGCAAAGCCTCAGTCAACTTTTCGTAAATCCAAACAACAATATTCTCTGCCGTCGTATTCATGAGTGGAAGCGTTTCATTTAAATAACGGTGATCCAAATGAATCTCTATTTTATGTTTCCATATTTCTTTTATATCGCCGAAATCAATCATCAAACCACGTTCATCTGTGTAGCCACTCAGTCCTAATATAGCTCGATAGGTATGCCCATGTAGATTTTTACATTTCCCTTCATAATGATGTAGATGATGGGCAGCATCGAAGGTAAATTCTTTGCTTATGAGAACACGCTTTGCATGATATTTCAATTGATTTCTTTGAATATCCACATCAATTCTCTGGAGTCTCTCAACGATTTTAAAATCTGACATGCCTTAAGACTCCTTCCTATAACTTAAATACTCATCAAGCCCTTTATTTCGCAATTTACATGCTGGGCATTCACCACAGCCATCTGCTATGACACCGTTATAGCAAGTCAACGTTCTTTCTCGTACAAACTCAAGTGCACCAAGCTGATCAGCTAATTCCCATGTTTGTGCCTTATTCAGCCACATCAAGGGTGTATCAATCACAAAGGAGTCATCCATCGATAAATTTAACGTTACATTTAAGGATTTAATAAAGACATCTCGGCAATCCGGATATCCACTAAAATCAGTTTCACAAACACCTGTTACAATATGCTTTGCCCCTACTTGGCTCGCTAAAACGCCCGCAAATGAAAGAAAAAGGAGATTGCGGCCAGGCACAAAAGTCGATGGGAGCTCACCATTTTCTCCGTCCTTCACCTTTATGTCTTGTCGTGTCAATGCATTCGGAGCAAGTTGATTCAGGAGAGACATATCAAGTATGTGATGCTTGATACCAAGCTCCTCTGTTATCACCTTCGCACAGTCAATTTCAAGACGATGCCTTTGACCATAATCGAAAGTTACTGCCTCAATCTCTTCAAAGCGTTCTTTTGCCCAGAACAAACAAGTTGTGCTGTCCTGACCTCCACTAAATACTACAATTGCTTTTTCCTTTTTCATCTATAAAGACTCCCTTATATCGAAAAAACAGCACTCTAAGAAAAAGTGCTGCTTTCTTCTTAGTTTTTTTAAGAGGGTAGCTAAAAACCTCTGTCTTGCTTCATTTATCGATTATCAATTTTTTCTGGGTTAAGATCGTGGTTCATTAAACGATAATTGGCGATTTCTTCGTACTTCGTTCCTGGCTTCCCATAGTTACACCATGGATCAATCGAGATACCCCCACGTGGAGTAAATTTCCCCCAAACCTCTATATATCTTGGATCAAGTAATGCAATTAAATCATTCATAATGATATTCACGCAATCTTCATGGAAATCGCCGTGATTTCTAAAACTGAATAAATACAACTTTAGAGATTTACTTTCAACAATTTTTTTATCTGGGATATATGAAATGTACATCGTTGCAAAATCCGGCTGATTTGTAAGCGGACATAAACTAGTAAACTCTGGGCAATTAAACTTAACAAAATAATCTCGATTAGCATGAAGATTATCCACTGCCTCTAATACCTCAGGTGCATAATCATAGGAATACTTTGTACCTTGATTACCCAATAGGGTTAAATCCTTTAATCCTTCTTCATGACTTCTGCCAGACATAAAAAAACCTCCTTGTAAAATGTTTCCCAACACTTTTCAAGAGAGGCATCACCAATCAGTCTATTAAAACATAAGTAAAAACATAAAAAAGCCACGTCCGGTATGGACATGGCATATTGTCATGTTTCCATAGTTTTTTATAGAGGGTATCAGCTATGAACCTCTCCCGTTCTAGTCCGGGCATTCTTTTCTTCCATATCGTACAAAAAATAATACAGGACGTCAAATGGATTTTTTATAAAACTCTTAAATGATAAAAAGTATGAATCACTGTAAGTCAATACTCATTTGAAAGTTCTACTTTTTTATTAAATTACTAGGAAAATAGAATTAATCCATTTTTAACAAAGTAATACTAATTATCAATATTTTGAGATTTTTCAATATTCCGATATTCGAATTATCTCACCTGTGATAAATTGGAAATACCACACTAAACTGAAAAGTGTGATAATTAAGAGCGGAGGGAGAAATGAGATTTGAAAAAGTTTAAGTTTACGAAGTTTTTAAGTAGTATGATAGCTTTCGTTATGGTGCTTTTTCTATTGGTTCCATTATCGAGTGCTAATGCTGAAGATTCGAAGCCATTCAAGCAGGATAGCCAAAGTGAAAGTATACTTCAATTAAAGGCGGCTATCGCTGAACAGCTAAGCTTGTCTAAAGATGGTCCAACTCTTCACGAAAGCTTACAAAATGTATCAGGCAATCAAGAAGTTGCAGTCATCGTACATTTATCTGAAAAGCCTGTGGCACTAGAGCAAGGAATGAGCCAATTGAAAGGCCAAATGTTCTCTAATGCGCGAGCAAATGAAGTTCGATCAAATGTAAAATCTCAACAAGCACA
Organism: Lysinibacillus capsici; assembly: GCF_020217405.1. Lineage (NCBI taxonomy): Bacteria > Bacillati > Bacillota > Bacilli > Caryophanales > Bacillaceae > Lysinibacillus > Lysinibacillus capsici. The sequence continues at coordinate 4,690,904 of NZ_CP084108.1, forward strand.
AGTTAAGAAAGAATTAGCTACTAAAAATGTTCAAATGACTCAAGGCTACACATTTGATACTGTTTTAAACGGTTTTGCAGCAACTGTGAAAGCAAATGATCTCCCAAAGCTGCTTTCAATAGAAGGAATAACATTAATTGAACCTGATGCAATTGTTTACGCATCTGAAGATAATACAATGAAATCATCAGAACTGATTAAGGAAGATCAATTAGAGGCTCAAATGAATACAAGTATTTCTTTCCTCGGCATCGAACAGCTTTGGAATGAAGGAATTGAAGGACAAGGTATAAAGGTAGCAGTATTAGATACTGGTATTGACGCAGATCACCCTGAGTTCGCTGGAATTTACAAAGGTGGGAAAAACTTCATTCCAAATTCATCAACTTACACAAAGCCTCGGGCAGATGACGATGCATCGGAAACCTTGCCTTCTGAGCGTCCTGCTGGAACACCTGAATTTAATGAAAAGGGAAGCTCGTTCTATACTTCTCACGGTACCCATGTTGCTGGAACCATTGCAGCAATTGGAGCTAACAATTTCGGCATTAAAGGAATTGCTCCCAAAGTAGACCTTTATGCTTACCGTGTTCTTGGTGCATATGGAAGTGGGGCTACATCTGGTATTGTTAAAGCAATTGAAACGGCTGTAACAGAAAAAATGGACATAATCAACCTTTCTCTTGGTGGGGGGGCTAACTCTGAAACGGACGCTGGTTCATTTGCTATTAATAATGCA